>NZ_CP150978.1:242500-4848786 GCF_049532715.1 Heyndrickxia sp. MSNUG | reverse complement strand
GCTTACTGGTAAATCAGGTATATCGTCTTCCCTCTTCACCCTTTTAGGAGGTAACGGAATGTCGAGATCTTCATCATTTTGGTTTTGGGGAATGATGAATTTTACCGCTAGTTCTTCACCAGTAATTTCATACAGGATACCGCTGATTAACTGCGAATAGCGCTCTTCAAGCCAATCGCGGGCAAATTCGTTAGGAGCCGTAATCGTAAGTACATCACCTTGGAGCGTATGTGCTTTTGTTGATTTCAGCCATGTATCAAAACTTGGCTTGCTGATCTTTTTCTCGATTTTCGCGAGAGCATTATTCCAGAGATCTGCAATGTTCTCCAACAATTATCCCTCCTTTTCCTCTGTTTTAAAGACACTTTCCTGTCGTTTTAACTAAAAATACAGGTTATACACGTTGTACAACCCTTAATTTCATAAATATACGAAACTATTAATGTGGAAAAATATATAATAAGGAAGTAAATAAGCTTTTCGACAATATCCACTATCTGTGGACAAAGTTTTACAACTGGTCTGAATAACCTATCCACAGCTTATCCACATTTTGTGGATAAGTATATTTTCGCTATCGAATTATTAAGAGTGAAAACACAAATATAATATCAGATAATCCAGCATGGCGCAACGCCTTTTAATACATTATCCACAATATGCTATCGCTGTGGAGATTATTTGTCCACAGGCCCTTGACTTGTGTAAAAGGTGTAAAAATGGGCTGTGGATAAAGAAAATGGTGTCGATTTTTGTCCACAGGGGCTTGAAAACAGGTTAATTCGTAGAAGTTAAAAATTTTGTTTAAGGAAAATATTATTTATTTTATCCAGTGAGGAAAAAATAATTTATATCAGCTGAAAACACACTTCTGGTTTTTACTAGTGGTCTTTTTTCATATTGGTTCAATTCCAGCAGTTTTTTGGAGGCGAATGCCTCCGCTTTAATGAATGTGTGTTTAAAAACAACATTGACGTTTAAAGCAGTCATTTTAAAAATTTTTTAAGATGTGTACCAGTTGACGAAAACAGGATTATGAAACGGATCAGTTGTTCCCGGGAAAAATAAGTTTCATTTAAAACCTGGTTAAGAATCAGAAGGGAGAAAGAAACTATCCTTAATAGTAGCTAAGGACATTTTTGCTGAAAGAAGAAATTTTTTCTGGCTGTCATTTGGGGAGTTTTCGGAATAGGCACTTGACAATTTCCCCTGCTCATCTTTATAATTACAAAGACTGTCTGTAACAGCTATTCCTCAGGGAGGTGTAACATATATGAAACGTACTTACCAACCAAATAAGCGTAAACACAGCAAAGTTCACGGATTCCGTGCTCGTATGAGCAGTGCAAATGGCCGTAAGGTTCTTGCTCGCCGTCGTCGCAAAGGAAGAAAAGTATTATCAGCTTAGGCCACTGAAATGTCAGTGGTCTTTTTTCTCTTTGGGCAATACTATTTTTGGGCTCTTTTCGTAAACTTAATGGCCTTGCTGCTTATACAAGGGATTCATTTGGGAAAGTAATGATAGATGAATCCCACTGCTTGGCCAAGGGAAAACGAATTTCAAAAAAGCCTTTGTAAAGAGAATGGATCCATTGAGAATTGTAGGTGTTTAATAGATGAAAAAAGATTTCAGAGTGAAAAAGAATAAAGAGTTCCAAGAGGCTTTTAAAAAAGGAAAGTCTGTTGCGAACCGCCAGTTTGTCGTTTATGTTTTGAAGAAACCTGAGCAGGAGAATTTCCGCATCGGGCTTTCTGTGAGCAAAAAGATTGGCAATGCCGTAGTCCGCAACCAGATTAAAAGGTATGTCCGCCAATCGTTTCATGAACTGCAGGACCGCGTACATAATGGGAACGACTATATCATCATTGCCCGCAAGCCGACTGCTGACATGGGAATGCATGATATAAAGAAAAGTCTTGAGCATGTTTTGAAGGTGGGCAAGGTTTTGAAGAAGCCGAAAGCTGGAGATAATGATTGAGGCAAAATTATTGTGGGATTTGCATTTTTTAAAAGCGCTTCCCACCAAAAGATGTTAAAATACTCTTGAATTGCATTCCGCCAGTAATTTATGAGTGAAAGTGTACATAAATTTGGGACAAACACTTGAAATAAATGAATGTTTTTGGAAGTAAGGAGGAAATACAGCTTGAAAAAAAGAATATTATTGATAATGGGCTTGCTTTTAGTGATGTCATTGCTGACTGGATGTTCAGAGTATAACCAGCCGATCACACCAGAAAGCAAGGGCTTTTGGAATGAGTACATCGTCTATCCTTTATCCCTTTTGATCGTTAAGATGGCTGAATGGCTCGGAGGCAGCTTTGGTTTATCGATTATTGCTGTTACCTTGATCATCCGTTTTGCGATTCTTCCGCTTATGATTAAGCAGACGAGAAGCTCAAAAGCGATGCAGGCATTGCAGCCTGAAATGGCTAAATTAAAAGAAAAATACAGCTCTAAGGACCAGAAGACCCAGCAAAAGCTTCAGCAGGAAACGATGGCACTTTTCCAGCAGCATGGTGTTAATCCGCTTGCAGGGTGTTTCCCGCTTTTGGTGCAAATGCCGATTTTGATTGGTTTCTACCATGCGATTTCAAGAACCAGAGAAATTGCTGAACATAATTTCTTATGGTTCGATCTAGGTTCACCGGATCCGTTTTATATTCTGCCGATTGTGGCTGGTATAACTACTTTCATTCAGCAAAAATTGATGATGGCTGGCCAGGAAGGCAATCCGCAAATGGCGATGATGCTTTGGCTGATGCCGATCATGATCGTTGTTTTTGCCATCAACTTCCCAGCAGCTCTATCATTGTACTGGGTAGTAGGTAATCTATTTATGATTGGTCAAACGTACTTTATTAAAGGGCCGGATCTTAAAAAAGCAAAGGCTGCCGGCGATGCGGGAGGAGCAAGTAAAAAGTGAGACAGATAACTGCTAAAGGACATACCGTCAACGAAGCAGTAGAATCAGCTTTA
This sequence comes from Heyndrickxia sp. MSNUG, assembly GCF_049532715.1. NCBI lineage: Bacteria > Bacillati > Bacillota > Bacilli > Caryophanales > Bacillaceae > Heyndrickxia > Heyndrickxia sp. MSNUG. Next base: position 4,845,806 of record NZ_CP150978.1, on the reverse strand, counting down.
GCTCAATTAAAGACTACCAAAGACCGCACAGAGATTGATGTAATTGATGAAGGCAAAAAAGGGATATTTGGACTTTTCGGAAATCGTCCAGCTGTCGTAAAAGTGACAGTTAAACCTGACGCTTTTGAAGAAACAGTCAAATATTTAAAAGCAATAGGGGAAAACCTGGGTGCTCCAATCGAAGTTGAAGTAAAAAGGGAAGGGAAGACGGTACTGTTTACATTAACAGGCGAGAAAATTGCTTTGTTGATCGGTAAACGTGGCCAGACCTTGAATTCCTTGCAATTTCTGACCCAGCTAGTCATGAACCGTTACTCTGAACAGTATTCCACTGTATTGCTGGATGCTGAGGACTATCGCAAGCGCCGGAACGAAACACTCATCCAGCTTGCAGACCGCCTCGCGCAAAAAGCAGTCAGAACGGGCCAGACCGTAGCGCTTGAACCTATGCCTTCGTATGAACGCAAAGTGATTCATACTGCATTGATGTCCAACAAGAAAATCAAAACATACTCAGATGGCACAGAGCCGCACAGACATATCGTGATTGCGCCATCGAGATAATATTGAAAAACCCTGATTCTTTGAGAATCGGGGTTTTTTGCGTTAGCTAGAATGGCAGAGATTGCTGTCAGAATCAAGCCATCATTTGGACAGGTTTATTGAAGTTGATTCGATTCCAGTCAGAATCAGACTCTCATTCGGACAGGTTTGGTGAAGTTGCAAAGATTGCTGTCAGAATCAAGCCATCATTTGGACAGGTTTATTGAAGTTGCAGAGATTCCAGTCAGAATCAGACTCTCATTCGGACAGGTTTGGTGAAGTTGCAGAAATTCCAGTCAGTATCAAGCTCTCATTTGGACAGGTTTATTTAAACTGCTTCGATTCCAGTCAGAATCAGACTCTCGTTTGGACAGGTTTGGTGAAGTTGCAAAGATTCCAGTCAGAATCAAGCCATCATTTGGACAGGTTTGGTGAAGTTGCAGAGATTGCTGTCAGAATCAAGCTCTCATTTGGACAGGTTTATTTAAACTGCTTCGATTGCTGGTAGAATTAGACTCTAATTTATCTACGATTTCTGGATTTGCTTCAATTCCTTTCAGAACCAGTGTCTCATTCCCACACTTTTTACAAATCTACCCGTGCTCATGTCTATCAGAAACCGCGTCATCTTTTGAGTATAGTCTCGACTATGTCATACAAAGAGAAGAGCTTCGTATCTGTTTGAAAGTAATAGAGCAAAACGCATCTGATCAAAAAATACGATTTTCACTTTTCCACAGCCCCTTCTAAAATTCAATTATTTCCTGTTATTGTTATTCACATGTGGATAAGTTAAAATTAAAGAAGTGTATTTATAAAGTTGTGGATAAATTTGAAGAATGAGTATGTGTTTCTTTTTTTCAATAAAATGATGTGGTATTCTAGTAATTTGTAGAAAACAAACTTACGTAAAAATTAATATAAATAAATTTAAAGTAAAGTGGGGTGAAGCAAGTGGAATTTGATACGATAGCGGCGATTTCGACGCCGATGGGCGAAGGAGCGATTGCGATTGTCCGATTGAGCGGAGATCATGCATTTGAAATTGCTGACCGGTTATTTAAAGGGGTTGGGAGCAAGAAGCTTACCGAGGTGGCATCCCACACAATCCACTACGGACATCTTATTGATCCGAAAAGCGGACAAGTTGCTGAGGAAGTAATGGTTTCTGTCATGAGAGGACCGAAAACATTTACGAAGGAAGATGTAGTCGAAATCAATTGCCATGGGGGTCTTGTTTCTGTAAACCGTGTGCTCCAGCTTGTACTCAATCAGGGAGCAAGGCTGGCGGAGCCGGGGGAATTTACAAAACGGGCTTTTTTAAATGGGCGAATCGACCTTTCGCAGGCTGAGGCCGTCATCGATTTGATCAGGGCGAAAACAGACCGGGCGATGAATCTGGCGCTTGGACAGATGGAAGGGCGTTTATCAAGGCTCATCCAGAAGCTTCGCCAGGAAATCCTCGAGATCCTTGCCCATGTGGAAGTGAATATTGATTACCCTGAATATGATGATGTCGAAGAAATGACCCATCACATGCTTTTGGAAAAAGCGAAGTATGTACAGGGCGAGCTGGAAAAATTGCTGCAGACTTCACAGCAGGGGAAAATCCTCAGGGAAGGATTGTCTACAGTAATTGTAGGCCGTCCGAATGTTGGTAAATCTTCTTTGCTTAACAGTCTTGTCCATGAAAATAAGGCGATTGTTACCGATATCCCTGGTACGACAAGGGATGTCATTGAGGAATATGTAAATGTTCGCGGAGTGCCATTAAGACTCCTTGATACTGCGGGAATTCGTGAAACCGAGGATATCGTTGAAAGAATTGGTGTGGAACGTTCACGCCAGGTTCTGAAGGAAGCAGATTTGATTTTACTGGTTCTGAACTATTCGGATGAGTTTTCGGAAGAGGACAGAAACATATTCAAAGCGGTTGAAGGCTTGGATGTCATTGTGATTGTCAATAAAACCGATCTGCCTCAAAAGATAGATTTGGATGAATTAAGAGAGCTTGCGAAGGATTATTCGCTTGTTACGACTTCTTTATTAGAAGATAAGGGTGTAGATGAGCTTGAAGAAGCGATTTCCAGCCTGTTCTTCTCAGGTGCGATTGAATCTGGTGACCTTACGTACGTTTCGAACAGCCGCCATATTGCGCTTCTTAACCAGGCGGTCAATTCGATTGAGGAAGCGATCAACGGGGTGGAAATGGGTACACCAATTGATATTGTTCAGATCGATTTGACTCGTTCATGGGAGCTGCTCGGTGAAATCATCGGTGAAAGTGTCCATGAAAGCTTGATTGACCAGCTGTTCTCGCAATTCTGTCTGGGAAAATAATCATTTATATATACATCATGTGATAAAGTCAGCTGGATTGGCAGCTGACTAAATTAAAGGAGGCAGCAGGATGCAATATGAAGCCGGGAATTTTGATGTGGTTGTAGTCGGTGCCGGACATGCAGGTGTTGAAGCAGCCCTCGCGGCGGCTCGCATGGGCGCAAAAACGGCAGTGATCACAATCAATCTTGATATGGTTGCATTTATGCCATGTAATCCGTCAATCGGCGGACCTGCAAAGGGAATCGTGGTACGTGAGATCGATGCACTTGGCGGTGAAATGGGCCGCAATATTGATAAAACTTACATCCAGATGAGGATGCTGAATACCGGAAAGGGTCCTGCAGTACGTGCATTGCGGGCCCAGGCTGATAAGTTTGATTATCAGCATGAAATGAAGAAAACACTTGAAAATGAAAAGAATCTGACGATGGTTCAGGGTATGGTTGAAAGATTGATTGTTGAAGACGGCGAATGCAGAGGCGTGGTCACAAAGACAGGTGCTGCCTACCGTTCAAAAACAGTTGTTATTACGACTGGAACATATTTACGCGGTGAAATTATCCTCGGTGAATTGAAATATTCAAGCGGCCCGAACAACCAGCAGCCGTCAATCAAGCTTTCGGAACACCTTGAGGAGCTTGGTTTCGATTTAGTCCGTTTTAAAACAGGAACGCCTCCGCGTGTCCATAGCAATACAATCGATTATGGCAAAACAGAAATCCAGCCTGGTGACGATGTCCACCGTGCATTTTCCTACGAAACAACAAAATATATTACGGACCAGCTTCCTTGCTGGCTGACTTATACAAATGAACGCACTCATCAATTGATCGACGAGAATTTGCATCGTTCCCCGATGTACTCAGGAATGATCAAAGGGACGGGACCGCGCTATTGCCCATCTATTGAAGATAAAGTCGTACGCTTCAACGATAAGCCGCGTCACCAGATTTTCCTTGAGCCAGAAGGAAGGAATACTCAGGAAGTTTATGTACAGGGTCTTTCCACAAGCTTGCCAGAGGACGTTCAGCACAGAATCCTTCAGACAATCCCTGGCCTTGAAAAAGTCCAGATGATGCGTGCTGGCTATGCAATCGAGTATGATGCCGTCGTACCTACGCAGCTTTGGCCGACACTTGAGACTAAAAAGGTGAAAAACCTTTATACGGCAGGTCAAATAAACGGCACTTCTGGATATGAAGAAGCAGCAGGACAGGGGCTTATGGCCGGTATCAATGCAGGTAGAAGGGCATTGGACAAAGAAGAAGTCATCTTGAGCAGAGCAGATGCCTACATCGGAGTTCTGATCGATGACCTTGTTACAAAAGGAACAAATGAACCATATCGATTATTGACATCACGTGCTGAATACCGTCTTCTACTTCGTCATGATAATGCTGATCTTCGTTTGACAGATAAAGGGTATGAGCTTGGCTTGATTCCTGAAGACCGTTATCAGAAGTTTTTAGCGAAAAAGGCAGCAGTCGAAGCTGAGAAGGAACGTCTTCGTTCCATCATCATTAAACCAACTGCCGAGGTGCAGGAATTAATCCGTTCAATGGGCGGCAGCGAATTGAAGGATGGAATCCGTGCTTCTGACCTTCTGAAGCGTCCGGAAGCTTCATATGAGCACATTAAACAGCTTGTTCCTGCGGATGTTGAATTGGACTTTGACACTGCTGAACAGACAGAAATCCAGATCAAGTACGAGGGATATATTGAAAAATCACTGCAGCAGGTAGAACGGCTGAAGAAGATGGAAGATAAGAAAATCCCTGAAAATATCGATTATGATGCGATTTCAAGTCTTGCGACTGAAGCACGCCAAAAGCTGAAAGAAGTCCGTCCGCTTACACTGGCTCAGGCATCACGGATCTCAGGTGTAAATCCAGCAGATATTTCAATTTTGCTCGTTTACATGGAGCAGGGACGCATTGCGCGCATCAGCAATTAATCCAGCAGCAAGGACAGAAAGGGTTGGCTTATGAATACAGATCAATTTAAATCAATGCTTGCCGAGAAGGGGATCGATCTTTCTCCAAAGCAAATGGAGCAGTATGAAAAATATTATCACCTGCTCGTCGAGTGGAACGAAAAGATGAATTTAACTGCGATAACTGAAAAACCGGAAGTGTATTTAAAGCATTTCTATGATTCCATTTCTGCAGCTTTCTATTTTGATTTCAATAAGCCGCTCAATTTGTGTGATGTTGGGGCTGGAGCGGGGTTTCCAAGTATCCCATTGAAAATAGCTTTTCCAGAATTAAGAGTGACGATTGTCGATTCATTGAATAAGCGGATTACATTCCTGGAGCATCTATCAAAAGAGCTTGGGCTTGAAAATACGACGTTTATCCATGATCGGGCAGAAACTTTTGGAAAAAATCCTGCTCATCGCGAAAAATATCAAGTCGTGATGGCGAGAGCTGTGGCCAGAATGTCTGTCTTGAGCGAGCTTTGCCTGCCATTGGTTCAGGTAGGCGGCACATTTGTCGCCATGAAAGGCAACCAGGCTGGCGAGGAGCTTCAGGTTGGTGAAAAAGCAATCAAGGTGCTTGGCGGGGACCTGGAATCTGTACATTCCTTCAAACTCCCTGTGGAAGAGAGTGAACGAAATATCCTGATCATCAATAAGAAAAAGCCGACACCGAAGCAATATCCAAGAAAACCGGGAACACCGAATAAAACGCCAATAGAATAGAGACCTTACACAGTTTCAGCGCCTGGACAAAAAAGGTCACTGGCATGCATCAGCAAAGAGTACGCTGTCGCTGTTTACATGGTCTTTTACAAGGCGCTTGCACTTTTTGTCCTATTTTGAAGATAAAATTTAGTTTATAATAAAGTCTATAGGCAGGAACTTGTCATTTTTATAGAGAATATGTAATAGGGAGTTCATAAAGGTGGTGTAGGGTGATGAAGCCTTCTTTTTCTCGCTTTTTTGGCCTTGGGGAAAAGGAAAAAGAACCGATTGAAGTCGAAGTGGAACAAAAGGTTGAGGATGTAGACAACGTAGAGCACGAAGAAATTAGAAAAATTCCGATAGCCCATATTATTCCAAATAGATATCAGCCAAGAACCGTTTTTGATGATGAAAAAATTGAAGAATTGGCCCGTACCATTCATATACATGGAGTAATCCAGCCAATCGTCGTCCGTGAGTATGACCAGGATAAATTTGAAATCATTGCAGGTGAACGCCGCTGGCGCGCAATGAAAAAGTTGGAGTGGGACGAGGTTCCCGCAATCATTAAAAATTTATCTGATTCAGAAACTGCATCCGTTGCGTTAATCGAGAACCTTCAGCGTGAGGAATTATCCCCGATTGAAGAAGCAATGGCGTATGGGAAATTACTGGAAATTCATAATCTTACCCAGGAGGCGCTTGCGCAAAGACTGGGAAAGGGGCAATCCACGGTTGCTAATAAACTTAGATTGCTTAAACTTCCTCAGGAAGTCCAGGACGCACTCCTGAATAAAATGATTACAGAGCGCCATGCACGTTCATTAATACCATTGAAAAATCCACAGCTTCAGGTTCAGCTGCTTGCGGAAATCATTGAGAAATCACTGAATGTTAAGCAGACTGAGGAACGGGTAGTCAAGCTGTTGACTCAAAATGAAGAAAAGCCTAAACCGAAACGGAAGGCCTTCAGCAAGGATATGCGGATTGCTGTCAATACGATACGCCAGTCGTTGACGATGGTTTCTGACAGCGGGATCAATCTTGATTCTGAAGAAGAAGAGTTTGATGAATTTTATCAATTTACGATACGGATACCAAAAAAGAAATAATATGATTGGAAGTGGGGGACATGCAGTCTCCTGCTTTTTTTAGTTTAGTAGAATAAAATATTACAAGTTATTTCTTTTTAAGAAAAATTCTATCAACTACGTTATTTCATGATAAAATAGAATACATGATTGCTTTTTTCGGTTCGCGGGAGCCTATTTTCTCTTTGAATCGATAGTGAAGCTTAATATTTTGGCTTTGAAAAAGCTGTATAAGTAATTTACGGGTTCGAAAGTAGGTGACAATGTGGGAAAGATTATTGCGATTACGAATCAAAAAGGTGGAGTCGGTAAGACGACTACCTCTGTGAATCTAGGCGCATGCCTTGCATACATAGGAAAGAAAGTACTTTTAGTAGATATAGATCCCCAGGGTAATGGGACGAGCGGAGTGGGAATTGATAAAGCTGACGTGGAGCAATGCATTTACGATGTGCTTGTAGATGATGTGGAAGCACGGTCTGTCATCCATCCAACCGCTGTAGAAAATCTTTACACGATTCCTGCAACAATCCAGCTTGCAGGTGCAGAAATAGAGCTTGTACCGACCATATCGAGGGAAGTGCGCCTTAAGCGCGCGTTAGAAGAAGTCAAAGGTGATTTTGATTATATATTGATTGATTGTCCGCCATCGCTGGGATTATTGACGCTGAATGCCTTAACTGCATCGGATGCAGTCATTATACCAGTACAATGTGAGTATTATGCTTTGGAAGGATTAAGCCAGCTTCTTAATACTGTTCGCTTAGTCCAAAAGCACTTGAATCAGGATTTGAAAATCGAAGGCGTATTACTGACGATGCTTGATGCACGTACGAATCTAGGACTGCAAGTAATCGAGGAAGTTAAGAAATACTTTCAAGACAAGGTGTATAAAACCATTATTCCACGGAATGTCCGTCTAAGTGAAGCTCCCAGCCATGGAGAGCCAATTATCATTTATGATCCGAAGTCCCGCGGGGCTGAGGTTTACTTAGATCTTGCAAAGGAAGTGGTTGCGAATGGCTAAAGGCTTAGGCAAAGGATTGAACGCTTTATTTAAAGAGGAAGCCGGTAAAGACGAAAAAGTCCAGGAAATCAGCATCAAAGAAATCAGGCCGAATCCTTACCAACCACGAAAAGTTTTCCAGAAGGAAGCAATCGAAGAACTTAAACTATCCATCATTGAACATGGGATCCTTCAGCCAATCATTTTGAGGAAGACGATTAAAGGCTATGAGATCGTCGTTGGTGAAAGGCGGTTCCGTGCCGCTAAGGAAGCAAAATTAGAAAGAGTTCCTGCTGTCGTCCGCGATTTGAACGAACAGCAGATGATGGAACTTGCTGTACTCGAAAACCTTCAGCGCGAGGACTTGAATCCTATTGAAGAGGGGATTGCCTACCAGACTTTGATGGATAAGCTGCAGATTACACAGGAACAATTGGCCAAAAGGCTGGGCAAGAGCAGGCCGCACTTAGCCAATCATATCCGTCTGTTATCATTGCCTCCAAAAATCCAGCAGTACATTTCTGATGGCAAAATTTCCATGGGGCATGGCAGGGCTTTGCTAGGGTTAAGAAAAAAAGATCAGCTTCCTGCTCTTGTTGATAAAATTTTAAAAGAAGGCCTGAATGTCCGCCAGTTGGAGCAGCTGATCCAACAGATGAATGAAATTGTTCCACGTGAAACAAAGAAAGAAAAAGAGACAAAAGATGTTTTCATCCGTGAACGGGAAACATCGCTGCGGGAACGTTTCGGCACGACGGTTAATATTAAACAGTCTAAAAACAAGGGGAAAATTGAAATCGAATTTTTCTCAAAAGATGACCTTGAACGGATTCTGGAACTTTTAGACCTGCAAAACTCTTAAGCTATCAAATGATGGCTTCTTTTTTTAATCATATTTTTACTTTTTTAATATAATAATTCTCGGGTGATGGCGAAAGTGTCTTTTAACCATAAAAGATGAAATGTAATGAGTTCAAAAATAAGGAAATAAGGATAAAAGGTGAAAGAAATGTTTTTACTCGGCACCATTGTAAATGGATTATTAATCATCATAGGGACTATGCTGGGAAAGCTGCTGACCAGGATTCCTGAAAATATGAAAGCTACAGTCATGCACGGAATCGGGTTGTCTGTAATGGTTTTAGGCTTGCAAATGGGTTTTAAGAGTGCTAATTTCCTGATTGTGATATTAAGCCTTGTGATTGGGGCTGTGATCGGGGAAGCCTTAAAATTAGAAGATAAGCTTAATTCTGTAGGAGACTGGCTCGAAAGGAAAATCGGTTCAAAAGGTGAAGGCAGTATTTCGCAGGGATTTGTAACGGCAACGCTGATATTTGTCATTGGAGCGATGGCAATTATTGGTGCGTTGGACAGCGGGATCCGAGGCGACCATGATGTTCTTTATACGAAGGCAATCATTGATGGTTTCACCGCTCTCATCTTGACTACAACACTAGGGATTGGTGTTCTTTTTTCAGCTATTCCAGTGATGCTTTATCAGGGAACCATCGCTTTATTTGCCACTCAAATCGATAAATGGATCCCGCAAGCCTTGATGGACAGCTTTATTCTCGAACTGACAGCTACAGGAGGAGTCATGATTTTTGCGATTGGCTTGAACCTGATAGGATTAACCAGGATTAGGGTTGCGAACCTGCTCCCGGGCATTTTGGTTACAGCCATTCTTGTAGCGGTCACTCATGGTTTTATGGGAGTATAATTAGAAAACGTATGCGTCTTGGTCAGACTCAACAGACGCTTGCGCTGGACTAATAAGAAAAGGAAGGACTCATGAATGATCCTTCCTTTTTACTATTCTGCAATTGTAGGTTGTTCGGTATCAAGCTCCCAGCTTAATTTAGGCCATTCCTGTTTCTTTGGAAACTGCAAGCTGCTCTCAAAAATTCCATTTGCGATCGTTTTAGCCATTTTTAAAACAAGGTTCAATCTTGTATTTTGCAAAACAAAGAATTCCATGAAGCCACTTACATTCACGATGCCGGTTATATGAATATTCCCCACTTCAGGCAGGTCTTTATTCACTCCTGCACCGGGTTTGACAGGACCATTCCCTACCTGTATGGATCCGACGCTTTTCAAGCGGCCAAGACAAGCATCTATCCCAATGATAAAAGGATTGAAGTGTTTTTGTTTAATTTCAGCTAATTTTTCTTCCATATTAACGGCGTGGATTGGATCATCAAGTGTTCCGTATACATGAAAAGGCGTGATGTCCTTTTCTTCGAGCAATGTTCCGATAAGTGGACCCAATGAATCACCAGTGGAGCGATCTGTGCCGATACAAACAAAAACGATAGGGCGAGCGGTGAAATTAGGCAAAAGGTCCAGAATTTCCGTGGCCAGCTTTCCCGCTGCCAATTCATCTTCATGGTTAATTTTCGCTACACTGCTCTTTCGCTCGAAAAAATGGTTTTTGAGATTCATTGGATCCACTCCTTAAAAATTCGTACTATCAGTATACGGACTTTTTTTGTAATCTATACATACCTGTAAACAGAAAGATTTAAACAGGGCCTTTTGGAGCAGAAAGTCCATTTCAAGGGGATAAATACCTATTATCCTTTAAGGGAATCATAATAGGAAAAATCATTATTTTGGCTCTTCATTAAAATGTTTTTATTATTGTAAAATAATAAAATCGTAATGATGAAAGAAATAAAGGGATCTTCAAGTTTGTGAGTGAAATTCAGAGTGAAGTTAAAGAGACTAAAAAAAGCCTAATAAAGTAAATGAATGAAATCTTGCGGTTTTACTGTTAGTATTTCTTTATCTACATTTTAAAACTTGTTAAAATGATTGTGTTTTCATTATGTACGATGCTTAAACTTTGCTGCTTTAGTCTGTAAGAAAAACCTTTTCTAGGTCGTTTGCAAGGATGCCTTTATTAAGGAGCTGCAAAATAAAAATGATGATAGAAAAATGGAAACTGCAACCAAAGCAAAAAAGCATTTATTTAGTTCAGGCAGGTGAAATAGTTTAATGATAAAAGAAACAGAGACATTTTTTAATACAGTCAGCCAGAAGCTGATGAATGAAAATATTTGGATAAGCATTGGTGAGAGTGTCCTTAAAATCATCGCCATCCTGATTATTTCAGGTTTATTGATTAAAGTGGGGAAACTCGCGATTCATAACTTTTTTAAGGTGAGGACGAAAGCTCCTTTAAGGATTTCGGAACGGCGTGAAGCAACATTGATGAAGCTGCTTGAAAATATCCTTTCATACGCCGTTTATTTTATTTCGATTATGATGATTCTTTCTGCTCTGACAATCAATGTCCAGGCGATGCTGGCAGGAGCAGGAATCGTCGGGCTTGCTGTCGGTTTCGGCGCACAAAGTCTGGTAAAGGACATCATTACCGGCTTTTTCATTATCTTTGAAGATCAATTTTCTGTTGGCGATTATGTAAGAATTGGACCATTTGAGGGGACCGTGGAGGAAATCGGGCTGCGGACGACGAAGATTAAAAGCTTTACAGGGGAAATTAATATCCTTCCAAATGGCAGCATCGTAGAAGTCACGAATTTTTCTTTATATAACAGTGTGGCTGTACTTGATATCGGCATCGCTTATGAAGGAGATATTGAATATACCGAGAAAGTGCTGCAGGAATATCTGGATACAACGACAGACAAATATCCTGAGCTTGTGAAGGCTCCTGAGCTTTTAGGAGTCCAGCAATTCGGCGCATCCGAGGTTGTCCTCCGGATTGTCGCTGAAACTCTTCCAATGAAACACTGGTACATTGGAAGACAGCTACGCAAAGATATAAAGCTTGTCCTTGATGAGCATGGAATTGAGATTCCATTCCCGAGAATGGTGATGTATTCCCGTCAAGAAGGCGGGGCACAGAAAGAATTCGGAAAATAACAGGAGGGTCAGAAATTGGAGCACGAGTTTCAGCTTAATGATGTTGTTGAAATGAAAAAATCACATCCTTGTGGCACAAACAAGTGGAAAATCATCCGGCTTGGCATGGATATCCGAATTAAATGTGAAGGCTGCCAGCACAGTGTCTTAATTCCAAGAAAAGAATTTACTCGAAAAGTGAAAAAGATTTTATCGAAGCAGGAAGAATAATCCTGCTTCTTTTTTTATCAATTCTATATTATTCTTAATAATAAAAAATATATTTAGATTGACTAAATAGATAGAGATGGGGAGATGAGGAATTGGCAACAGTACATCATTCAGCTTGTCCGTTGAATTGCTGGGACAGCTGCGGCTTCCTTGTTACCGTTGAAGATGGAAAAGTATTGAAGGTTGAAGGCAATCCTGAGCATCCAATCACACAGGGAAAGATTTGCGGCCGCGGCAGGATACTTGAGAACCGGACAAATTCGCAGGAAAGATTGCTGTATCCCCTGAAAAAAGCTGGAGAACGCTTTGAGCAAATATCCTGGAGTCAGGCTCTCGACGAAATCGCTGAAAAATTAGCTTATTATAAAGAAAAGTACGGAACTACTTCTGTATTGCATAGCCATGACTATGCGAACAGCGGCCTGCTTACGAATCTGGACAGCCGATTCTTTAATCTTTATGGCGGTGTGACAGAACTGACAGGCTCGATTTGCTGGGGAGCCGGCATAGAAGCGCAAAACTGGGATTTCGGCGATGCATACAGCCATGCACCTGATGATTTGAAGAATAGCAAACATATTGTCATTTGGGGAAGAAATGTCGCCAGGACAAATATGCATTTATATCAAAACCTTCAGTCAGTGAAAAAGAATGGAACAAAACTATATGTTATTGATCCGATCTATAACGCGACTGCGAAGCTTGCAGATGAATATATATCAATCAAGCCTGGCTTTGACGGCCTTCTGGCTGCGGGAATCATGAAAGAAATGTTTAGGATTAATTTACAGGACGAGGAATTTTTAGCAAATCATACGGTCGGCCTGCCTGATTTATTGACGTTGCTGGACAGCGTTTCATTGGAATCAATCAGTGAGATGACAGAGGTACCAGCAGAAACCATTACTCATCTTGCTGAAGTGTACGCTGACCGTCCAGTTTCCACCATCATGGGCTTAGGTATGCAGCGATATGAAAATGGAGGAAACACAATCAGGCTGCTTGATGCACTTGTTGCTGTCAGCGGCAATATCGGGATTTCAGGCGGCGGAGCCAACTATGCGAATAAGCAGGTTGGCCAAAGCTTTGCCTTCAACGAAATGACAATGCCTGAAAGGAAGACCGCATCACGTTCGTTCACGATGATGAGACAGGCGGAAGGGATTCTTTCGGCTATCGATCCAGAAATCAAAATGGGGATTGTGACATGCGGAAATCCATTAACCCAGGTTCCCGATACAAAAAGGGTAAAAGAGGCCTTTTCTTCATTAGAAACTCTAGTGGTCATCGACCAGTTTATGACAGATACGGCTATGCTCGCAGACTATGTCCTGCCCGCTGCCACCGTTTTTGAAGTGGAGGACGTCTATTATTCTTCCATGTACCATCACTACGTGAATCATGGTCCTAAGCTGGTTGAGCCCCCTGGGGAAGCCAGGCCTGATGCTTGGATTTGGACTGAATTGGCGAAGCGCTTAGGCTTTGGTAAGGAGTTTGATTTTACAAGGGAAGGATACCTCGGAATGGGGCTGGCTTCGCTTGTCGAAAACGGCATTACTCTTGATAAAATCCGTACGGAAAAATTCCTGGAGCTCCCAGTCAATAAAATTCCATGGAGTGATCGTCATTTTAAAACGGCAAGCGGGAAATATGAATTCACTTCTTCAAAAGGAAATCTGACGCTGTCACTGCCCACAGAAACGAAATGGACGAATTCAGAACTGGCGAAAAAATATCCATATACTCTTTTGACCATCCATCCGCTGCGATCCAACCATTCACAGCATTTTCACCTGCTTGAGCCTGCGCCTTACGTAAAAGTAGAACTTGCAGAAAGCGTAGCGGTTGAAAAGGGACTCAAAAACCAGGATCATGTTCGTGTATGGAACGACAGAGGAGAAATTAACGGATATGTCTCCGTAATGAAAAACGCACATGCCGGGACGGTAAATATTGATGAAGGTTTAAGTGCGAGGTTTGGCGGTTCAGTGAATCAGCTTACCTCGAGCAGAGAATCAGACAATGGCTTAGGAAGCACTTTGTATGATTGCCTTGTTAATATCGAAAAAGTTGAATCCATCTAATCGGTTGCCGCACTTCTGTATGAAGTGCGGTATTTACTTTGTAAACAGGAATTTAGGGGAACATGAGCAATTATGCTTTCAAAAAAATAATAAGTATTTTATTCATTTCGAAAAATGTCCAGCTCCAGCGCCTTGCCCCTCGAGTCGCTTGTCTAGCTGCGGCTCCTAACTCCTCGAGACGCTTCGGTCCTGCCAATGAAGTCAAAGAGCGACTTCACTGTCAGGCCCTTCGACGGACAGGACGTCCTAGTGCCGACGTTGCCACAGGACGTGGCGGTTTTAGTCGGCCAGCGCTTGTCGGGGCTGACCAAGGCGCTTGCGCTTTTCTTATGTGCTTGTCTTTTCACCCGGTAATCTCTATAATTGTGAGAGGCAAAATCGTTTAGGTGATTCTAGCTTGAATAGATATTTTTTAATATAGAGGAGTGACATGGATGGCCTTAACAGCAGGTATTGTTGGACTTCCTAACGTAGGGAAATCAACTTTGTTTAATGCAATTACACAGGCTGGTGCTGAATCAGCAAACTATCCGTTCTGTACGATCGACCCGAACGTAGGGATTGTTGAAGTTCCTGACCATCGTTTAAATAAATTGACTGAGCTTGTACAGCCGAAAAAGACTGTACCAACAGCTTTTGAATTCACTGATATCGCCGGGATTGTTAAAGGCGCAAGCAAAGGTGAGGGACTCGGCAACAAGTTCCTTTCACATATCCGCCAGGTAGATGCAATCTGTCAGGTAGTTCGCTGCTTTGCAGATGACAATATCACCCACGTTGCGGGTAAAGTAGATCCTATCTCTGATATTGAGGTTATTAACCTGGAGTTAATCCTTGCTGACCTTGAATCAGTTGAAAAAAGAATTGGCCGTGTTGAAAAGCTTGCTAAGCAAAAAGATAAGGATGCAGCTATCGAATTCCCAATCTTAGCTCGCCTTCGTGAAGCATTTGAAGCAGAGCAGCCAGCGCGTGCGGTTGATTTCACGGAAGAAGAAATGAAGATTGTTAAACATCTTCATTTGCTTACAATCAAGCCAATGTTATATGTGGCAAACGTGAGTGAAGATGAAGTTGCAGATCCGAACAACAACGAATACGTCCAGAAGGTCCGCGAATTCGCAGCAAAGGAAAATGCTGAAGTAATCGTTATTTGCGCGAAGATTGAAGAAGAAATTGCTGAACTTGAAGGTGAAGAAAAAGCTATGTTCCTTGAAGAGCTTGGCATCGAAGAGTCAGGTTTGGACCAGTTGATTCGTGCAGCATACAGCCTGCTTGGACTGGCTACTTACTTCACAGCCGGTGTGCAGGAAGTCCGTGCCTGGACATTCCGCCGCGGCATGAAGGCGCCTCAATGTGCCGGCGTCATCCATTCAGACTTTGAGCGCGGATTCATCCGTGCAGAGACAGTCCATTATGATGACTTGCTTGCAGCAGGCACAATGACAGCTGCCAAAGAGGCTGGAAAGGTTCGTCTTGAAGGAAAAGAATATGAAGTGAAAGACGGAGATATCATCCACTTCCGTTTTAACGTCTAATAGTAAAAGCCCTGCGGCGCAAATCGCGGGGCTTTTATATTTTTGGCTAAAATAGTATCAGTTTTAATTTAGGCTGTGTTAAAGTACAATGTTGATTTTTTAGCACCTGTTGATTGGAGCGGAAGGCGCGCAGACTCCTGGGGGATTAGCGGCCAAGGTGAGACCCCGCAGGAGCAAAGCGACGAGGAGGCTCACCTGACGCCCCCCGGAAAGCGAAGCGCCTGGAGCGGAAATCAACAGACAAGTTTAACACAGCCTTAATTTATAAGCTTGGACAAAAATACGAACATATGTTAGTGTTTAGTTATGGATTAAAAAAGGCTATAAATATGAAATGTTTTATCGCTTTTCATAGCATTGCTTTTGAAAAATAACTATGGTATAATTTCAACTTGTGAGTAATTAAACAATTATTCCTTGCCCTGTAATGGGGCCGTCAGACCAAAAGGAGGTGACAGTGATGAGAAAGTACGAAGTTATGTACATCATCCGCCCAAATATTGAAGAGGAAGCTAAAAAGGCTCTAACTGAGCGTTTCAGTGGAATTTTAACAGATAACGGTGCGGAAGTTTCAGAAGCTAAAGAATGGGGCAAACGCCGTCTTGCTTATGAAATCAATGATTTTCGTGATGGCTACTACCAGCTTTTAAAAGTAAATGCTGAGCCAGCTGCAGTTGAGGAATTCTCTCGTCTTGCAAAGATCAGCGAAGATATCATTCGCCACATCGTAATTAAAGAAGAAGAATAAATATAAATTTGATATATACTTTCAGCTGGAATTGTTTCACGTGAAACAGCATAGCTGAGGGGAAGGAGTTGATTCTGATGATGAATCGTGTCATTCTTGTCGGCCGTTTGACTAAGGATCCTGAATTGCGCTTCACACCGAATGGAGTTGCAGTTGCTACTTTCACACTTGCGGTAAATCGTGCATTTACCAACCAGCAGGGTGAAAGAGAAGCGGACTTCATTAACTGTGTAGTATGGCGCCGTCCTGCTGAAAATGTTGCTAACTTCCTTAAGAAGGGCAGCCTGGCTGGCGTAGACGGACGTGTACAAACTCGCAGCTATGAGGGACAAGATGGTAAACGTGTTTACGTTACAGAAGTTCTAGCTGAGAGCGTTCAGTTCCTTGAGCCAAAAGGTCAAGGTCAAACTTCAGACAGAGGGGATAATAACTATTCCCGCCAAAATGATCAAGGTTCCCCATTTGGGAATCAGAATCAACGCCAAAATCAAGGTTATACAAAAGTAGATGAAGATCCATTTGCAGGTGGCGGCCAAATCGACATTTCAGATGATGATCTTCCATTCTAATATAAACTCGGACGTTTTATAAAATATACAAGGAGGGAAATGACCATGGCAATGGGTGGACGCAGAGGCGGACGTGCAAAGCGCCGTAAAGTTTGTTTCTTCACAGCAAACGGAATCACAAAGATCGATTATAAAGATACTGATCTTCTAAAAAAATTCATCTCTGAGCGCGGTAAAATTTTACCACGTCGTGTAACTGGAACTAGCGCTAAATATCAGCGTAAATTGACAGTTGCGATCAAACGTGCTCGTCAAATGGCATTACTGCCATACGTTTCAGGCGAATAATGATCGGATTTTAAAAGGCAGCGGGGTTCTCCCGCTGCCTTTTATATTAGGTTTTTGACCCTCTGCCTTCACTTCGGTTGATTGTCCCGTGCTTTGTAGATAAAATAGTGCTTACGAGTTAGTTTTTTCTTGCAAAAGTCCTTACAGGTTTTCAGCTTAAAGGCATTTGCGTATTACCGCTAAGGGGTGAATTATGAAAAATACATACAAGCTGACAGAAGGAGCCATATTACTGGCAATCTTTGCTGTTATGCTGCTGATTACCTTATATATTCCTGTACTTAGTTTAGTAATTAATTTTTTCCTGGCATTGCCCTTCCTGTTATTTGGAGCAAAACATGATTTGAAAAGCACCGCGGTGTTTACTCTGGCCGGAGTCTTGCTGTCAATGATTCTTGGTTCCTTTTTAGCGATACCGCTCGCTCTTGCTTATGGAACTACAGGCGCAGTAATGGGATACATGATTAGGGAAGGGAAAAGCAGACTGGCAGTTTTCATGGCTGGTTCCATAGTGTTTCTTGTTAATATAGTAGCTCAATATGCTGTGTCAATTGTCCTTTTCAAAATTAACTTTATTGACGAATTAATGGATACATTCCGTTTGTCAGTTAAACAGTCGATCAAGATGCTTGAGCAATTTGGCCAGTCACCGGATGAGAAAATGATCAAGCAATTTGAATCCATGATTGATTTAATGGAGACATTGGTACCTAGCATGTTCGTGATGGCATCTTTCCTGCTTGTGTTTGTCATCCAGCTTGCATCCTTTCCATTTCTGAAGCGATTTGGAATAGAGGTTCCAAAGTGGCGTCCATTCAGGGACTTAGCCTTGCCAAAGAGTATTTTATGGTATTATCTTCTCACGATGCTTGCAGCGTTGCTGATGAGGCCTGAGGAGGGGACTTATTGGTTCTGGGTGATTGCCAATCTTTCGTTCATTCTCCAGATGCTGATGGTTCTCCAGGGTTTATCTTTTATCTTTTATATCACTCATGTTAAAGGGTATCCTAAGGCTTTGCCAATCGTTGTTATCGTCCTTTTATTCCTTCTGCCTTTTATTCTTTATATTGTCAGGATATTAGGTATAATTGATTTAGGATTTGATTTAAGAAAACGTCTTGTGGAGAAGAAGTAATCAGAAACTACTGCTTTAGGAGCTGAGCACATGCCTTCTTATTTAGAGAGGCGGCAAATACGTTATCCACTATATGGATTGATGGCCGTAACACTGGTGCTTATTGGAGTGCTGTCTTACTATAACTGGATTATAGGGGCAGCAGGGTTCATTCTCACCGGCCTGTTGATATATCTCATTTTTCAAGTGAATCATAAAATGAGACAAGAAACCGAAGAGTACATTTCCACTTTGTCGTACAGGGTCAAAAAGGTCGGCGAAGAAGCACTGATGGAGATGCCGATTGGCATTATGCTGATCAATGACGATTATTATATTGAATGGACCAACCCTTTCATCGCTTCATGCTTCCATGAAGACACTCTTGTCGGAAGATCTTTATACGATGTGGCTGATGCCGTCATACCATTGATTAAGCAAGAGGTTGAAACGGAGATTATATCGCTGCATGACCGTAAATTCAGAGTCATCCATAAGCCGGAAGAACGGCTGCTCTATTTTTTTGATGTAACCGAACAGGCAGAAATAGAGAAAATGTATCATGATGAAAGAACGGTCATTGCCATCATCTATCTCGATAACTACGAGGAATTGACACAGGGGATGGATGACCAGACCAAAAGCAGTTTGAACAGCCTGGTAACATCCATTTTAAATAAGTGGGCAACCAATAATGGCGTATTCCTTAAAAGGGTTTCTTCTGAACGATTTATCGCTGTTTTCAGTGAAAACATCCTTCATATGCTGGAAAAGGGAAAGTTCACGATTTTAGATGAAGTAAGAGAAACGACTTCCAAGCAAAATGTTCCGCTCACATTAAGTATCGGTGTCGGTACAGGTGTTTCCTCGCTGCCTGAACTTGGTTCCCAGGCGCAGTCCAGCCTCGATCTGGCATTGGGCCGTGGTGGGGATCAGGTCGCGATCAAACAGCCGAATGGAAAGGTGAAATTTTACGGCGGCAAGACCAATCCCGTTGAAAAACGGACCAGAGTGAGGGCGAGGGTCATTTCCCATGCTTTGAAGGAATTGGTTGTTGAAAGCGACAAAGTATTGATCATGGGACACAAGAATCCCGATATGGACGCAATTGGTTCTGCAATCGGAATTTTGAAAGTTGCCCAGATGAATAAGCGAGAAGGATTTATTGTTTATAATAAAAATGAAATAGATACAGGCGTACAGCGTCTGATGGCTGAAATCAAACAAAATGAAGAGATGTATTCGCGTTTCATTTCACCGGAACAGGCATATGAAATCGCAACTGACGATACTTTGCTTGTCGTGGTCGATACTCATAAGCCATCATTGGTTATCGATGAAAGGCTCATGAATCGGATTGAAAATGTCATTGTCATCGATCATCACCGCAGAGGGGAAGAATTCATTAAGAATCCTCTTCTTGTCTATATGGAGCCATATGCATCTTCTACAGCGGAACTTGTGACCGAGCTGCTCGAATATCAGCCGAAGAATGGTAAAATCCAAATGCTGGAGGCAACTGCATTATTGGCTGGAATCATCGTTGATACTAAAAGCTTCACTTTAAGAACGGGTGCACGTACTTTTGATGCAGCTTCATACTTGCGAAGCCACGGCGCGGACACCGTTCTTGTCCAAAAGTTTTTAAAAGAAGATATCAATACGTATATCAAAAGAGCAAAAATTATCGAGAATGTCTATTTTCACAGAGATGGCATAGTCATTTCAAAAGGCGAGGAAGATGTATACTGTGACCAGGTGCTCATTGCCCAGGCTGCAGACACTCTCTTGACCATGGATGGCGTCACAGCTTCATTCGTCATTTCTAAAAAAACTGACCATACCATTGGTGTAAGTGCCAGGTCACTTGGCGAAATCAATGTCCAGGTGATCATGGAGCATCTAGAAGGCGGCGGCCATTTAACAAATGCAGCGACCCAATTATATGATGTATCCATCAATGAAGCGGAAGATATGGTGAAAAATGCTATAAATGAATATTTAGAAGGGGGACAAAAAGAATGAAAGTAATCTTTTTGAAGGATGTTAAAGGGAAAGGCAAAAAAGGCGAAATCAAAAACGTAGCTGATGGATATGCACACAACTTCTTGATCAAGCAAGGCTTGGCAGTTGAAGCAAATCAAGGTGCAATGAGTTCTTTGAATGCCCAGCAGAAAAAAGAAGAGAAAATGGCGCAGGAAGAATTGGAACAAGCGAAAGTTCTTAAGGAGACACTTGAAAAAGTGACAGTGGAACTCACTGCGAAATCCGGGGAAGATGGTCGTTTATTTGGATCCATCACAAGCAAGCAGATTGCTGAGGAACTGCAAAAAGCGCATAGCATTAAGCTTGATAAACGAAAAATCGAGCTTCAGGATGCAATCCGCACGCTCGGCTACACGAAAGTTCCAGTCAAGCTTCATAAAGAAGTTCAGGCTGCTTTGAATGTCCATGTAAAAGAAGGAAAATAATTTACAGTTCCATCTAGTCATAAACATGTTAAAATAATATAGTTACAGAGAAATGGTGATCGGTAATGGCTGGTCACTTTTTTCTGTTAAAAAAGACTCTGTTAACGCTTAATGTTGATTTTTAATCTCTGTTGATTGTAGTGGAAGGCGCGTAGACTCCTGCGGGCTAAAGCTGGACAGGTGAGCCCCCGCAGGAGCGAAGCGACGAGGAGGCTCAGCGCCAGCCCCGCGGAAAGCGAAGCGCCTGGAACGAAAATCAACAGCCTTGTTTAACAGAGCATTAAAAAATAGAAAGAATTCCTTTTGTAAGGGGGCAGGCAGATGAGTGAATTATTTGCGGATCGACTTCCGCCACAAAATATGGAAGCGGAACAAGCAGTGCTTGGTGCGATATTTTTAGAACCATCAGCTTTGACTCTTGCTTCAGAAATCTTAATCCCTGAAGATTTTTACCGGGTAGCTCACCAGAAAATCTTCAATGTCATGCTGGACTTGAGTGATAAGGGAAAAGCGATCGACTTAGTGACAGTGACAGAAAATCTGGCGTCCTCCAAGCTGATTGAAGATGTGGGCGGCGTTAGTTATTTAAGTGAATTGGCTGCATCGGTTCCGACAGCGGCAAATATAGAATATTATGCTAGAATCGTAGAAGAGAAATCGCTTCTCAGAAGGCTGATTCGTACAGCTTCTGGCATCGCCGAAGATGGCTATATGCGTGAAGATGAAGTGGAAGCACTGCTCGCTGAAGCAGAAAAGAACATCATGGAGGTTGCCCAGCGTAAAGGTGCCGGAGCCTTTCATAATATAAAAGATGTCCTTGTAAGGACTTACGACAATATTGAAGAAATGCATAACCGTAAAGGCGATATTACCGGACTCGAGACGGGATTTACCGAGCTCGATAGAATGACAGCAGGTTTCCAGCGAAACGATTTGATCATTGTTGGTGCCCGTCCTTCCGTAGGTAAAACTGCCTTCGCACTAAATATTGCTCAAAACGTGGCTAAGAAAACGGGAGAAAACGTAGCAATCTTCAGTTTGGAGATGGGTGCAGAACAGCTGGTCATGCGTGTTCTATGTGCTGAAGGCAATATTGACGCCCAAAGACTGCGTACGGGTTCCCTGACAGACGAAGACTGGGGAAAACTGACGATGGCTATGGGCAGCCTGTCAAACTCAGGGATTTTCATTGATGATACTCCCGGTGTCCGAATCACTGATATCCGTTCAAAATGCCGCCGCCTAAAGCAGGAGCATGGGCTTGGCATGATTATGATTGACTATTTGCAGCTTATTTTGGGAAGCGGCCGTGCTGGTGAAAATCGTCAGCAGGAAGTATCCGAGATTTCACGTTCACTTAAGCAATTAGCCCGTGAACTGAAGGTGCCGGTTATAGCACTTTCTCAGCTGTCCCGTGGTGTGGAACAGCGTCAGGATAAGCGCCCGATGATGTCCGATATTCGTGAATCCGGATCAATCGAGCAGGATGCTGATATTGTTGCCTTCCTATACCGTGATGACTATTATGACAAAGAATCAGAAAACAAGAACATCATTGAAATCATTATCGCCAAGCAGCGTAATGGCCCGACTGGCACCGTACAGCTTGCTTTCGTAAAAGAATATAACAAATTCGTCAACATCGAGCAGAGGTATGATGAATCGTACGCTCCACCAGGGGCATAATGAGAATTAATCCGTATTGGATTAGTTCTCTTTTTTTACATAAAAAACTCTTTTGTTTTCAAAAATAGTATTTACGAACGAATAATTTGTAACACAAATAAAATGTTCGTGTTTAATTGACTTTTTACTCAAAAAGCTGGTAAACTTTATATGTTTGAAACGGGAATGAATTTACCGTATACCTTTGGAGGTGCTTTTTATATGTCATCAGTAGTAGTAGTAGGAACACAATGGGGAGACGAAGGAAAAGGGAAGATTACTGATTTCCTTTCTGAAAATGCTGAAGTAATCGCCCGTTACCAGGGTGGAAACAACGCTGGACATACAATAAAATTCAATGGCGAAACATATAAACTGCATTTAATTCCATCTGGAATTTTCTATAAAGATAAAATCAGCGTGATTGGCAACGGGATGGTAGTTGATCCAAAAGCAATTGTTAAAGAACTTGCCTATCTTCATGACAAGGGTGTAACAACTGACAACCTGCGTATCAGCAACCGTGCACATGTGATCCTTCCTTACCACCTGAAGCTTGATGAGGTCGAAGAGGCTAGCAAGGGTGCAAATAAGATTGGTACGACTAAAAAGGGCATTGGACCTGCATACATGGATAAGGCTGCGCGAATCGGCATCAGGATTGCAGACCTGCTTGACCGCGAATCTTTCGAAGAAAAGCTTTCGCGTAACCTTGAGGAAAAGAATCGCCTTTTTGAACGGATTTATGAGACAGAAGGCTTCAAAATCGAAGACATTCTTGATGAATATTATGAGTATGGCCAGCAGATTAAACATTACGTACAGGACACATCTGTAGTATTGAATGATGCACTTGATGATGGCCGCCGTGTGCTGTTTGAAGGCGCGCAAGGTGTTATGCTTGATATCGACCAGGGAACATATCCATTCGTTACTTCTTCCAACCCTGTTGCCGGCGGCGTAACGATTGGCTCTGGAGTTGGACCAACTAAGATTAAACATATAGTCGGTGTGTCAAAGGCTTATACAACTCGCGTTGGCGATGGCCCATTCCCAACAGAGCTTGATAATGAGATTGGCCACCAAATCCGTGAAGTAGGTCGTGAATATGGTACAACAACAGGCCGTCCGCGCCGTGTCGGCTGGTTCGACAGTGTCGTTGTCCGCCATGCACGTCGCGTTAGCGGAATTACTGATCTATCTTTGAACTCGATCGATGTATTAACAGGAATCGAAACGCTGAAAATTTGCATTGCGTACCGCTACAAAGGCGAATTGATTGAAGAGTTCCCAGCAAGCCTCAAAATGCTGGCAGACTGTGAGCCAGTGTATGAGGAGCTTCCAGGCTGGACAGAAGACATCACAGGCTGTAAATCACTAGATGAGCTTCCAGAGAACGCTAGACACTACCTGGAGCGCATTTCACAGCTGACAGGCATCCCATTGTCAATCTTCTCAGTAGGGCCTGACCGCACTCAGACAAATGTCGTGCGCAGTCCTTGGAGATCTTAATATATTTGTACCCCCGTCCTCAATGGAGCGGGGGTTTCTTAATTTTATAGGAGGATGGTGCTTCATAACTTGGCATTAAGAAATAAAGTTCGAAGTTGAAATGAGGTCTTGGAATTGGAAAAAAACATTAATAATTTCCAGTTCGCGGGATTTCGACAAAAGCTCGCGGGATTTAGACTATTTTTCGCGGGATAAAGGTAAACTATCGCGGAATAAACCTTCATTTTCGCGGAATTGAATTGTCTAAAAAGACTTGATCATTAAAATAAAATTATCCAGCTCCACTAACATATTTTTTATAAATAATTTGTCCTCTATCTGAATCAAAAGTTATAAAATTTTACTCTGCAACCTAGAAAAATAAATAATACGAAAAAAAATTTAAAAAAACATATACAAACACTAAATTATTATGGTAATATAAACAACGTTGTCACCGAATCGACAAAATGCGATAAGAACTGCAAGCTTGAGAAAAGACAGTTGTTCAATCGTAATCAATACGAGCCATTAGCTCAGTCGGTAGAGCAAGTTGCTCACTTCATTGATTTAACTTCCGCGGCAACTTGCGAGGAAGACCGAGAGGTCTTTCGAGCATCGTAGATGCGAATTGCGCATCATAATTGGGTAAACCAAACAAGGTATGAATGCCCACAATACGAGCCATTAGCTCAGTCGGTAGAGCATCTGACTTTTAATCAGAGGGTCGAAGGTTCGAGTCCTTCATGGCTCACCATTTCCATTATGGCCCCTTGGTCAAGCGGTTAAGACACCGCCCTTTCACGGCGGTAACACGGGTTCGAATCCCGTAGGGGTCACTTTACATATTTTATCTTGGCTCAGTAGCTCAGTCGGTAGAGCAAGTTGCTCACATCCTCGACTAAGCATCTGCGGCAACTTGCAAGAAAGACCGGGAGGTCATTCGAGCAAAGGGTCTTAAACAAAACAAAGTTTAGGAAACAATATTATCTTGGCTCAGTAGCTCAGTCGGTAGAGCAAGTTGCTCACATCTTCGACTAAGCATTCTTGGCAACTTGCGAGAAAGACCGTAAGGTCATTCGAGCAAAGGGTCCTAAAACAAAACAAAGTTTAGGATACAATATTATCATGGCTCAGTAGCTCAGTCGGTAGAGCAAAGGACTGAAAATCCTTGTGTCGGCGGTTCGATTCCGTCCTGAGCCATTAAAAAAGGGAGCGTGTCATATGACATGCTCCTTTTTTTGTCTTTTTGTAACATAATTGTAATATTACTGATAATTTTCATCATCCAAAACTGGGTTATGTTACTTTAATAATGTAAAAAAGTTTATTCTATAAAACTAGGATAAAAGCCTTATCATAACTGGGTTTTAAACATATTTTCAATGAAAATATACCAGCATACGTTACCAAATTACTTACAAATAGCGTAATTTAATGTCAGCTATTATACATTTTTGTTACATAATGAAGTCTAGCAGTCTTACTGATACATTTTATGGTAAAGTATAAAGGTACAATTTTCTGAAATTGGTTAAATAGTACTAGAATTATATATTTTGTTTTACCGTAGTGTAGGAGGATCAGAATGAAGAATTTTAAAAAGAAGCTGTCCAGTCTTGCGGGCAAAACATCAAAAGGGATGAATCCGACAATCAAGAAGTCAATCTTGGCTGCAGTCACTGTAGCTGCGTTGTCCTTTGGTGCTGGAAATGTCGCCCTTGCTGCTGAGTCGAATCTAACAACTGTATATTATGTCTATTTAAATGATAAATTCGTAGGAACTGTAGCGGATAAAGCTGAAGTTGAAAAAATGGTTGAAGAGAAGGTAACATCGGTTCAAAAAGAATATAAAGATCTTGAAGTTGATCTTGGACTAGATGTTTCTTTTATTCCTGAACAGGTATTTTCTTCGGCGGCAAATGCTGATAGTTCAGAAGTGTTAAACGCAATCAAGAGTCAAATGGCTGTTCAGGCAGAAGCATCAGCTCTTGTGATTGACGGTGAGCCTGTAGCTTACTTAAAGGATCAGGAAGCATCTAAAGAAGTCTTGAAAAAAATGATGCTTGAGTATGTAAGTGAAGAAGAATTAGCTGGGTTGGAGAATAGAAAGAAATCTCCTAATCTACCAATACCCGAAGTGAAAGAAAATGAAACTCGTATATTAGACGTTCGTTTTACAAAAGATGTTTCACAATCATCAGAAAAAATTGACCCTGAAAAAATCTTAACAGTGGAAGAAGCGATTAAGCTTCTTAAAAAGGGTACGCTGGAAGAACAGAAGTACCAGGTTAAAGATGGGGATGTCCTAGGAAGCATTGCAAGCTCACATAATTTGAAGTTAACTCAATTACTTTCATTAAACAAAGAGCTTAAAGAGGATTCAGTTTTAAAGCCTGGCCAGGAGCTTAATGTAACGGTGTTAAAGCCTTTTGTAGAAGTGGTTGTTGATCGCCAGGCTTATGTAAAAGAAGAAGTCGTCTTCCAAAAAGAGGTTGTAAATAACCCGAAAATGTTCAAAGGCGATACGAAGAAGCAGCAAACTGGCAAGAATGGTGTTAATGGGAAAATTTATGTAACATCAGAAAAGAATGGCCAGGTTGTCAAAAAAGAAGCGATTAAAACAGAAGTACTCCAGAAACCGGTAAATGAAATCATCATCAAAGGAACAAAGGTTGTTCCGTCTCGTGGAGAAGGAACCTTTGTATGGCCGACTAACGGTGGTTACATATCAAGTCAGCAGGGTTACCGCTGGAGCAGGATGCATAAAGGAATTGACATCGCAAGGCCTAGCAACTATACAATTAAAGCCGCTGATAACGGTGTGATTGTTTCAGCCGGCAATAATAATGATGGATACGGCAATAAAATCATAATTGACCATCAAAATGGTTATAGAACGATGTATGCGCATCTTGCATCTATTACAGTAAGCCCAGGGCAGACAGTAGCTCGCGGTTCAAAGATTGGCATTATGGGAAGGACAGGCAACTCTACTGGAATCCATCTCCATTTTGAAGTTTATCAAAATGGAAAGTTGATCAATCCAATGTCTAAACTCAATCGCTAAACTTATATAGAAAGAAGTCTCTAGACCACCTAGAGACTTTTTTCATTCATTTAGGCAGTTTTTATTAAAAGAGAAGAATGTATAAATTTCACTTCGGGGCTGACCAAGGCGCTTGCGCTTTTCTTATAATGGGCAGGATTGGTACAATTGGGAAGAGAAGAAGAGAAGTTATATAACAGATAAATTCAGTTTTTTGCTGATTTAAAGTAAAATAGATAAGATAGGATTATTATAAAGAAGGCTATGTTGATTAGAAAGCCTGTGATTGAAAGATACAGGCCATAAAGTGAACAAAAATTTATACAGGGATTTATTTTGGCTAAAAAAGGAGAATTGGTATGGAGAAAAAAATCTTGGTTGTAGATGACGAAAAACCAATTGCAGATATTTTACAGTTCAACTTGAAAAAAGAAGGCTATGATGTTTATTGCGCTTATGATGGAAACCAGGCAATTGAAATGGTAGAGGAAATCCAGCCGGATTTAATCTTGCTTGATATTATGCTGCCAATGCGTGATGGCATGGAAGTATGCCGTGAGGTCCGTAAGAAATATGAAATGCCGATCATCATGCTGACGGCTAAAGACTCTGAAATTGATAAGGTTTTAGGACTTGAACTTGGTGCGGATGATTATGTAACCAAGCCATTCAGCACAAGGGAATTAATTGCCAGGGTAAAAGCTAACCTGCGCCGGCACCAGCAAATTGCTATACAGGCTGATCAAGAAGAGGAATCCAATGAGATTACAGTTGGTTCACTTACGATCCATCCGGATGCCTATGTTGTTTCTAAAAGAGGCGAAACCATTGAATTGACGCACCGCGAATTCGAATTGCTTCACTACCTGGCGAAGCATATTGGACAAGTCATGACGAGGGAACACCTGCTTCAGACTGTCTGGGGCTATGACTATTATGGAGATGTCCGTACGGTGGATGTTACGGTAAGGCGACTCCGTGAGAAAATAGAAGATAACCCTAGTCATCCGACATGGATCGTGACAAGACGAGGAGTAGGCTACTATTTGAGAAACTCTGAGCAGGAGTAAGGAGCGAGGATGAAGAAAGTAGGTTTTTTTCGGTCCATTCATCTTAAATTTGTGATTATCTATGTATTGCTTATATTAGTTGCCATGCAAATAATAGGTGTATATTTTGTTCGCAAGCTAGAAACAACCTTGATGACCAACTATCAGGATTCAGTTAAGTCTCGTGTCGACCTGTTAGTCTATGATATTCAGGAAGAACTTCTCAAGGAACGAGGGAAAGAGGATCCGACAAAGGAAGAAGCCATCAAAGAGATTTTAAAGGGCTATAAAACCTCGGATATTTCTGAAATAAGGGTCATTGATGGCGGAAGCTTTAAAATCCTCGGAACCTCCAGCCTCACGAATCAGGGGCTTGTTGGGCAAAGGACAACTGACCTGAAAATAAAGCGGTCCATCGTCTTTGAAGAAGATGAGGATGTCATCCAGATGGATAATAAGTCAGGCAAGAGGGTGTGGGTCCTCTCAACTCCAATTATGCATAACAATGAAGCGATCGGTGCTGTCTACTTAGTAGCAAGAGTCGAAAATATATTCACTCAGATGAAGGATATTAATAAAATCCTGGCCACTGGAACAGCGATTGCGCTTCTTTTCACTGCCATACTTGGTGTCCTGCTTGCCCAGACAATCACCAGGCCGATCTCGGATATGCGTAAACAAGCTTTGGCGATGACACGAGGGAACTTTTCACGGAAGGTCAAGGTATACGGTTATGATGAAATTGGTCAGCTGGCGATTACCTTCAACAATTTGACCAAAAAGCTTCAGGAAGCACAGGCTACGACGGAGGGAGAGAAGAGGAAGCTATCTTCTGTTATCTCTTATATGACCGATGGTGTCATTTCAACTGACCGTAAAGGACGGATTATCCTGATTAATGAGCCAGCAGCGCAAATGCTTGGTGTTTCACGTGAAACAGTTCTTTCGCAGCCGATCGTTTCTGTACTTGGGCTTGATGAAAATTATACATTTGAAGATCTCCTCCAGGAAAAAGACTCAATCGTCCTTGATTACAGTACAAAAAGCAAGCCGTTTATTTTACGGGCAAACTTTTCGATTATCCAAAAGGAAAGTGGCTTTGTGAATGGTTTGATTGCCGTTCTGTATGATATAACGGAACAGGAAAAAATTGATCTGGAGAGACGCGAATTCGTTGCAAACGTTTCTCACGAGCTGCGGACACCATTAACGACGATGCGAAGTTATTTGGACGCATTGGCGGAAGGAGCTTGGAAGGACGAAGAAATTGCGCCTAATTTCCTTGATATCACCCAGACTGAAACTGAGCGGATGATCCGTCTTGTTAATGATTTGCTTCAGCTTTCCAAAATGGACAGTGTCGATTATCGTCTTTCCAGGGAATGGGTGAACTTTCCGGTCTTTTTCAACCGCATTATTGACAGGTTTGAAATGACAAAAAACCAAAACGTCACGTTCGTCAGGGAGATTCCGGAAGACGCGATGTTTGTAGAAGTGGATGAGGACAAGATTACGCAGGTCCTTTACAATATCATTTCAAATGCCATGAAGTATTCGCCAGAAGGTGGGACAATCACTTTCCGGACGAAAGAAATGGAAGATAAAATCACCATCAGCATCTCTGACGAAGGCGTAGGAATTCCTAAGGATAATCTTGATAAAATATTTGACCGTTTCTATCGCGTGGATAAAGCCAGGACACGTAAACTGGGAGGAACAGGACTGGGACTGGCGATTGCGAAGGAAATGGTTAATGCCCATGGGGGAAGAATTTGGGCAGATAGTGTGGAAGGAAAAGGGACAACAATCTATTTCACCCTTCCTTATGACCGGAGTGTAGAGGATGATTGGTCATGACATATGAAAACATAAAAACAGCAATCTTAACTGTTCTTGTCCTTCTCAGCGGTATATTGACCTGGAATATTTGGACTTACCAGCCGAACTATGAAAGTGTTGGCAATCAAAAGACCGTCAATGAGGTAAGCATTGCCACCCAAAAGGAAATAAGAAAAATCGTAAAGCCCCACCAGGTCATATACCATGTTGAAGGAAAACAATATGGTGCCATTGATAATGACCATATAGATAAAATCATGAATGTCATTACGAAGTGGAAATTTTACGATGTAAAAAAATATCCGGGGCGAATTACTGACTTCAATGACCGAATTGCCCAGGGAGCAAACACAGAGATTATTTTTCCAGATGAAGTCCCGATCGAACTATATAAAAGAGTCTTGAATATCGATGATAAAGACTTGCCGAAATTTGATTTTGACCGCATTATCATAAAAACAGAAACCCAGCAGAAGCAAGAAGGAATCATTTATTTTTATTCACAGAGGAATCAGCAAGTCTATGAAAGCAATGTAAATCCTTCATTCATTAATGATTTTGCAGCTAATTATTATAGAAATGCGGGCAGGCTGACACCATATTTCGAGCATGATATTTCTGATATTAAGCGAATCTATTTGCCATCTGATCCAATCGACATGGTTAAATACACGTATTATCAAAATCCGCTGGACTCCGAGAAGTTCAAAGAAGCGCTTTTCAAGGATCCAAGTTTTGTCCAAAGAAGTGTATCTGATTATGGTGAAGAGTATACGGATGATGCCAGTAAAATGACGGTTGATAGCCAGACGAATATGATTTATTATGTGAACCCAATCCGCGATCGTGAATCTGTGATTGGAACGAGCAATGTTCTTCAAAAGAGTATCGAATTTGTAAACAGTCATGGCGGCTGGACAGAAGCATACCGTTATGTGTACAAGGATGATTTTAACCAGAGAGTCCTTTTCAGGTTATACAGCAAGGAAGGCTATCCTATTTTTAACCAAATGGGGATGTCTGAAATTGAACAGCAGTGGGGCCAATTAGAGATAAGCAGATACATTCGTCCAGGATTTCATTTGGAATTGCCATTGAATCCGGATGTGAAAACGAAAAAGCTTCCGTCTGGCCAGAAAGCGCTGGAACTTTTAGAGAAAAGGAAGGATTTCAATCCTGATTTGCTTGGTAATCTTATGCCAGGTTACTATATGACGCAGGGACCAGGGGATTCGCCTTTAATCTTATTAGAGCCAGGCTGGTTTTATCAATATGAACAAGAATGGCACGAACTGGTCTGGGAGGAGGGACTGAAGAATGGATTGGAGTAGAATTAAAACAATCTTTATTCTGACATTCCTCGTCCTCAATATTTATCTGGTTTATCAATTTCTGAACACAAGGGATGCCGCACAGTATGAAATCATTAAAGAGGCTTCTCTGGAAGAAAAGCTTAAGAATGACTCCATTCGATATCCTGAACTTCCTGAAACAAAGAAGGAACGTTATATCAGTGTCAGGACAAAAGTGTTTAAGAATGAAGAACTGGATAAAACAAAGGGACAGGTTATCAATCTTGGTGATGGGACCGCTATCGAAGCGAAGCTTGCAAAGCCAATCAAGCTTTCAAGTAAATTTGAACCGGCGGAACTCTCCGGATTCATTAAGTCGAATATCTTTTCTGGAGAACAGTATAAGTTTTGGAAAAAGGATGACGAAACCAAGACCATCACTTATTACCAGCAGTATGATAATAAAACTTTTTACTATAACAGCAATGCGAGATTGATCTTGTATTTTAATGCAAATAATGAAGTGGTTTCATATAGACAGACCTATTTGGAAGTCATTGATGAGAAGCTTTCAGATGAAGAGGAATTGCTGACACCATTAAGAGCGATGGAAACTCTTTATAAAAAGGGGCTGCTGAAGCCGAAAAGCGAAATTACCAAAGTTGAACTGGGATACTCGACACTCGTCTCACTGACGGCCTCGCATGTGGTAACGCCAACGTGGAGGCTTGTCGTGGACGGCAAGGAGAACCTTTTTGTCCATGCATTTGAAGGAAGGGTTATTCCATTGACTGATGGTGAAAATCAAACAACGGAGTGAGAGATATGACATTGCATTTTAGTGTTCTCGCCAGTGGGAGTACGGGAAATGCGATCTATGTGGAGACGGAGGGCCAATCCTTTTTAGTTGATGCCGGATTGAGCGGCAAGCAAATGGAGGCTTTATTTAAGCAAATTGGCCGCGATATGAAAGACCTCTCTGGAATATTTGTGACGCATGAACATAGCGATCATATAAAAGGCATAGGAATCGTTGCCCGTAAATATAAGCTGCCGATCTATGCGAATGAAAAAACATGGAAAGCGATGGATGGCTTGATTGGGGAAGTCCCGCTAGACCAGAAGTTCAGCTTTGATATGGAAACCGTAAAATCCTTCGGGGGCTTGGATATTGAATCCTTTGGGGTGTCACATGACGCTGCCGAGCCGATGTTTTATGTGTTCCATAAAGACGGCAAGAAATTGGTGCTGATCACGGATACAGGCTATGTAAGCGACAGGATGAAAGGCATCATCTCCAATGCAGATGCCTATGTATTCGAGAGCAATCATGATGTTCAGATGCTGAGAATGGGAAGGTATCCATGGAGTGTTAAACGCCGTATCCTGAGTGATTACGGCCATGTATCGAATGAAGACGCAGCTGTTGCAATGAGCGAAGTCGCAGGCGATAACACAAAACAGATTTATCTTGCCCACTTAAGCTTAGATAACAATATGAAGGAGCTTGCAAGGATGTCCGTCGCTCAGACATTGGAAAGCCGCGGAATCATTGTAGGAGAACAATTCGATTTGATCGATACAGATCCGAAGACTCCGACTGCGCTGACTGCAATTTAATATGTTTAATGATGAAGGAGTAAAGGTATCTGTTAAAAGGATGCTTTTACTCCTTTTTTGTTTGTTCTTTTCTAAAAGAATGCTGTTTTTGAAAATATCGCTGAAAAATCACTCTTCAAAAGCAAAAAGGTAATGAAAACAGCCAATTTGTATGTAGTTTAATAGTATGTGCTTATCATTTAGTAATTGGAAACACTGGTAGTATAATAATTTGTATAAGCGTTTCTAAACAGATATTTTGTTCAGTGAAAGGATGGGTGGACATTGGGGTATTATGATGACGATCATCAAAGCCGGTACAAACCGCAAAGCGGCAGAAGGAGCGGAACTTTTTTAGCCAGCCTGTTAGGTGCAATTATTGGGGCATTATTGGTTATTTTCACAATCCCGACCTTGTCTAAATTAGATGTACTTCCTTATAAAATTGAACCTAGCAATCAAGCAGCAGTAACAGATAAAGAAAAGGCCTCTGAGGACGGTACTACTTCCACTAGGAATGTTTCCATCGATGTTTATTCAGGAATTACTAAAGCTGTCGACAAAGCCGGTGATGCTGTAGTCGGCATAACGAATATCCAGCAAAGCACGAATTTCTGGGGACAGACACAGGAATCAGGGGGTACAGGTTCAGGCGTTGTTTATAAAAAGGCCGGGGATAAAGCCTATATCGTGACGAATCACCACGTGGTTGCTGATGCCACTGAGCTAGAAGTCAGTCTTAGCGATGGGACAAAAATTCCCGCAAAGCTACTTGGAAGTGATATTTGGACAGACCTTGCTGTACTTGAGGTACCTGCTGATAAAATTAAGGTCGTTGCTGAATTCGGCAACTCTGACAAGCTTAAGCCAGGTGAACCGGTAATAGCAATCGGCAATCCCCTTGGACTAACTTTCTCAGGATCTGTTACTCAAGGCATTATTTCCGGCACAGAGCGGGCAATTCCAGTGGATATCAATCAGGATGGAACTCCAGACTGGCAGGCAGAGGTCCTGCAGACAGATGCCGCAATCAACCCCGGTAACAGCGGAGGGGCATTAATCAATATAGAAGGACAGGTCATCGGCATAAACTCGATGAAAATCGCCCAAAATGCGGTTGAAGGAATCGGGCTTTCTATCCCGATTAACTATGCGTCTCCTATTATTGATGATTTAGAAAAGACAGGTGAAGTTAAGCGTCCGGTAATGGGTGTAGAGTTAGCATCTGTAAACGAGATTTCTTCTAATCATCAGCAGAATACATTAAAGCTTCCAAAAGATGTGACTTATGGTGTTGCGATCAGGAGAGTCCAGCCTAACTCTGCTGCTGATAAAGCAGGCTTGAAGGAGCTGGATGTCATTGTCGAAATGGATGGGAAAGAAATTCGCGATGCTGTCGATTTGCGAAAGCACCTTTACAATCAAAAGAAGGTCGGCGATGAATTGAAGGTTAAGTTTTACCGCAGTGGCAAGCTTCAGGAAACAACATTAAAATTAGGAGGAGAAACATTGTAACGGCTTGTGGATAGATGAACAGGAAGCAAAATGCTTCCTGTTTTTTGTGTTAAAATGGACTGTGGATAATTTAAATTTGCTTTTTTGGCTAATGATAAAAATATAAAAAAGTCTTGAAGGGATTTGGAAAAATGAAGTATTGCTGCAGTGAACATGTAGAATTAGCACTTGATGAAGCAGTGGATGAGTATGAAACAGCACCACAATTAGAGAAGCTAGAGGCTGTGGACAACTCTGGGTTTTCTTGTGGATACTGTGGACAACCTGCTGTATATATTGTAGCGAACGAATGATCGCCTACTAAATGTGGATTGTGATGTGAATATGTGGATAACTTCTGTGGATATCTTGTTTGTAAACTGTTTGTAATTTGTTTGTAAAGTGGGGATGATTGTGAATATCTCAATCGTGACGGTTGGCAAGTTGAAAGAAAAATACCTGAAACAAGGGATAGAAGAATACTTAAAGCGCCTTGGTAGCTATGCAAAAGTCGATGTAATTGAAGTGTCAGACGAAAAAGCGCCAGAGGAATTAAGTGAAACAGAAAGGGTTCAGGTAAAGCAAAAAGAAGGAGAACGGATTCTGGCGAAAATTAATCCAGATGCCTATGTCATAGCTCTAGCTATAAACGGAAAGCTTAAGTCATCAGAAGAACTCGCAGACAGCCTCGATAAGCTGGCCACCTATGGCAAAAGCAAAGTAGCTTTCGTGATTGGCGGATCCCTTGGTCTTAGTGATGAAGTCCTGAAAAGGTCAGACGAGCAGCTGAGCTTTTCGAAGATGACCTTTCCGCACCAGCTGATGAGGCTGATTTTGGTTGAGCAGATTTATCGGGCTTACAGGATAAATCGGGGTGAACCTTATCATAAATAACGAAAAAATAGGGTGTTATCTATATTAGAGTGTGAACTGAACATGTAAGTATCCCAGATTGACGTAAAGTTTAGTTTCTGAATAAATTGATAATGACATATCGTTTTAGGTAACCTCTTTGTATAATCTCTAGCTCGGAAAAATAGGACCGCAACACACTGTTTGAAAAAATGCTACTAAAGTGATAATTGATACCCTCCGTGAACGGTGGGTTACGAATTCAGGGGGAGCGCATTTGCTACCTCCTTTTTTTCATTTTGAAATTTTTTTCAAATGGGGACCTGTCCAAGCTTTTGTTTGGCAGCTTCATAGACTGTAATATCTTTAAAAGAAAGGTTGTGGAAAAATGAGTAAAAATAAGAAACATCCTGCTAAATGTGGTTCTGGATTATTACATCAGTTTGTAGTAGGGACTAACGCTGCACCACTTCCTGAATTGCCGTCCACGGGAGGAGCTGATTTTACGACTCTTTCAACATTAACTGTTGCTATCGACGATCCTCTGGACACAGTAAGATTTATAGCAACAATTGAAGCAAATAACCTGGGATCATCAGTTTCTGACCCGCTAGCACAAAGACTCGAATACCAAATTAGACGAGTTACACCGGAAGTGGTGGTAATTAATGTACTTGATACAAATATTGACTTTGTAACAACTACCTTTACTGCTTTCGATAGACCTGGTGTGGGATTTTGCACTTATGTTTTAGAAGGAAAAGTTAGTGGTTCAGCTGAAGGAAATGATAGTAATGAACAGATAATTGATGTAGTCTTTACAGCTGAGGAAATAGAAAATAACATTTCTTGCAAAAAGGATTAAGTTAAGTATTTAATGAACTTAGTTAAGCGCTAAGTTCATTTTATTTTGTTCTAAGTCATCCTTCGGAATCGACTTAAAAAATCAATAAGCAAACTAATAGAAAAAGGATAGCTTAGACCATATAGTCCTGGCTATCCTTTTATTAATTAACTTTTCACCTGAGCTTTGCAATAAACATCAACAAAGTGTGCAGGGTTTAACTTTTCACCGGTTACACGGCTGATTTTTTCATTCCAGTCATAAAGGGCGGCTGGTTTAAAGAATTGGTTGATGAGCATTTCTCCCGTTTCTTTTGTGAAAAATTCAGGAGAAATCTTCGTTTCAATATGACGAAGAAGTTGTGCAGCCATTAATTCTCCAAGTAAATAATTTTGGTAATAAACAGGTGCGAGTGTAAAATGAATTTTTGCAGCCCAATCGGGATTATCCGTTTCATCAGGAGGAGTGACTAGCTGAACTTCATTTACTGTTTTCCACCATAAAGCGTTTAAATCTTGATCCGGATTTTCGTACAGTTCTTTTTCAAAAAATACAAAGGTAATAATCCATCTTGCTGCAATAAGCATTTGTAACTGTTGGTACTTTTCTAATTCAGGAGCAAGACCATTAACTGTTGCTTCATCAACCTGTAAGAAGCGCTTTAACCAACGAGGGTCTTTGCCCATTTTTCCAAATAACATCGCGATCGCTTCGGTTGTTAAGGTATGACTTACTGTACGTAATCCGAATGGAAGGCTGGAGTCTATATATTTGAAATATGCTGCATGGCCAAACTCATGCAGGTTCGTTTCCATCCAATAGGCATCTTCCGCTAAGTTGCAAAGGACACGAACATCTCCTTCGCGGTCAATATCCGTGCAAAAGGCTGTCGGGTTTTTCTTTTCTCTAGGGAACAAATCGCTTTTTGCATATAGGTCATCAATTTCGATTCCCATTGAGCTAAACGTATCTGTTGTGATTTGGACAATATCCTTCCCTTGGTAAATAGGATCTAGATTGGTTGAATCAGATGGTGGTGCCTCTTGGAAAAAGGGATCGACATAATGCCAAGGGCGTATATCCTCTGGATTAATCCCAAATCTAGTTGCTAAACGTTCATCTAGTTCTTTTTTCATCAAGCGGTAGGCTTCATCCGATTGATCAATAAGTTCGTTGAAAATAGCGAATACCTCGTCACGGTCAAGTTCCTGAAGAGCGAAGCCCATTTGATGATGGTTATCATAACCAAGAAGTTGTGCAGCTTCATTGCGCTTCTTCACAAGCTCAAGCAAGTCTTTTTCTACGACTTTACCAACTTCCTTACTTGCAAACCATACTTTCTTGCGTAATTCTTGGTCATCACTATTAACCAATATCTCTCGAATATCATTGGCAGAATACTTTTTGCCTTCCACTTCAGGTGAGTATGTGTTAAATAATAAATTTAGTTCAGAAGAGCGTTTGGATAAATCAGCAATCACATCTTCAGGAAGTTGGTTACCTTCCATTTCGCTTAGCAGAAGCTGAAGCTGACGTTTTTCGATCTCCGTTAAGTTTTCCGTTGCTAAAAATTGCTTTGTTTTCTCGTATGTATCTTTTGAAGAGAATAAAAGATTGTATCGAGTTTCTGCTTCACTTAATTTAGCAGCCCACTCAGGGTCTCCAGTAGTTTGGGCCATCCAGCTTGATTGAGTCCCATCTTTATATAATCCTTGCATCTGGTCATTGATCTCTTTTAAAAATATTTGCAGTGTTTCCATATGTATCACTACCTTTCAATATTTAAGCAGCATAATAGTATCATTATTAAGAGTTCTTTAAAGATATTCTTAAACCTTTAAAAGCTTATAAAAACTTTTAACAAAGTATGGTGTCAAAATATGATTTGCAATGGTATCAGGCCGATTTATCACGATGATCAGGACTACAACGTTCATCAGAAATTCTTCGTTAGTACCTATGAATGAGACTAAGATATAATCCCCCTTCGCAAAAGTTCTCCCACGGCATGAGAACGATTATGAGCACCAAGCTTTTTCATTGCTGATTTAACATATTGTTTGACGGTTAATTCGCTAATATCCATTAATTCTGCCATTTCCTTTGTGCTCTCTCCCCAAGATATTTTTCTCATCACCTCTAATTCTCTTTTACTTAATACTTGACTGTCCTCCATTCGATTCGTTTTTTCCAAATACTTTCCTACCAGTCTTCCGAATTGGGTGAGAGATGAAAGAATCTCTTCATCTATTACAGCATCTTTCGTAAATTCATTTGTACATATATAACCAATGACGGCTGAACTATAACAAATTGGAACTACCACCATGGAGTTAATTCTAGAAGTTACGATGTACTTACTGCTAGTTTGTTTCAAGTATTCCAACCCATAGCAATATTTTGCTTTTCTTTCGAGGATAGAGGAGTAAATAATGGGCAAAGTCCGTATATCGTCCCGAATTTCACTAATGTATACCAGACCATTTTGATTCATCATGATTATTCCTTCTCCAAGGTAGCCTAATGGAGAAAATCGAAACAAAAACGAATTCAGAACGGGATAGGTTGACATGTATATTTCTAGAATTTTATACAACTTTTCTTCATGACTGCTTATATCCTCTAATTTAATCAGTTGGCTCATAAAGGTATAGGGTGGGACCATTTTATCATCTCCTTTTGGGGGAAAAGTCACGTAGATAATTGGGAATATTCAAATTATATATAAAATTATACGATTAAGATAGTCTTTAGAGGTTCGAAATATTAAAAATTTCCAAAAGAGAGGGTGAAAAGTATGGGGAAGAATAGGCCGTTTATTATAGGTGCATTTCTAATCATTACTTTAGTATTTATGGTGTTGATGACCGTTAGAATCGAAAATAAAGCTGTTAATGTATCAGGAGATGTACCTGGTACTGAAACGACTGAAAATGAAACCGATTCTAAACCTGAAGTTTTAGATCCAATTGCACCAGCCTTTACTGGAGCAGATTTGACATCAGTGCCAAATGAGAATTGGTTCGCAAATGGCGGGAGTGTTTATAATCAACGATACTCTATGCTAGACGAAATCAATACATCTAACGTGGCAAATTTAAAAGGAAAATGGGTAACACATCTTGGTTCTGGTCTGGAATTTAAATACTCTGGTGAGTCCAGTCCGATTGTCTATAACGGTGTTATGTATGTCAATACAGGTGCCCATGAAGTTTCTGCACTAGATGTAAAAACGGGTGAAGTTCTTTGGACATACAAACCTGAGCTTCCACCATTGGAAACAGTCTGTTGTGGATGGACGAGTCGAGGTGTTGGGATTGGAGATGGGCTCGTTTATGTAGGATTATTAGATGCGAGGTTAGTAGCACTCGATCAAAAAACGGGTGAGATTGTGTGGGAGACAGCGGTTGAAGATTGGAAAAAAGGTTACACCATCACAAGTGCACCGCTTTATTATAATGGCAAAGTATATACTGGTTT
Source organism: Heyndrickxia sp. MSNUG (assembly GCF_049532715.1). Lineage (NCBI taxonomy): Bacteria > Bacillati > Bacillota > Bacilli > Caryophanales > Bacillaceae > Heyndrickxia > Heyndrickxia sp. MSNUG. The sequence goes on along the minus strand of NZ_CP150978.1, from coordinate 4,806,576 downwards.
AGCAGGCGGTGAATATGGTATTCGTGGAAGACTTACTGCCTTTGACGCTAAGACTGGAAAAGAGCTTTGGAGGTTTTATACGATTCCAGGACCTGGGGATATTGGATATGATTCATGGCCAAGTGATAATGATTCCTGGAAACGGGGTGGGGCGCCAGTCTGGCAAACTCCAGCGGTTGATCCTGAATTGGGAACCCTTTATTTCTCAACAGGAAACGCAGCACCTGATTTAGATGGAAGTACAAGAAAAGGAGATAATTTATTCGCTGCCTCCATAGTAGCTATTGATGCAGAAACAGGCGCTTATAAATGGCATTTCCAAGAAGTGCATCATGATATTTGGGATTTGGACGCACCAAATCCGGTCGTTCTTTTTGATGTAACGATTGATGGAAAGGAAAAAAAGGCTCTTGGTCAAGCAGGTAAAACCGGTTGGGTCTACTTCTTAGACCGGACCAACGGGGAGCCGTTGATTGGTATTAATGAAACTCCTGTACCACAAGATGAAAGACAAGCGACTTCTCCTACTCAGCCGATTCCTGTCGGGGATTCCTTTGTTCCTCAAATTGTAACCAAAGAGGATGTAGAAAAGGATCTGCCTAAGTATGGAGGAACATATGGAAAGATATTTGACCCATTTTGGAATGAAGCTCTACTGTTAAAACCATCTGCATTTGGAGGGGCTAATTGGCCGCCATCTGCCTATAACCCGGAGACTGAATTGTTTTATGTCCTCGGAACTGATATGTATATGAATTTCACTAGAAGTGAAGAGGAATATGAAGAAGGTGAAATGTACATTGGGAGTATTATAGCCCCTGTGAATGAAGCACCCGTTAGAGGGACGATCACCGCCCTAGATGTCAAAACGAACAAAATCGTTTGGCAGCAGGTATGGGATGCTATGGCCTACAGTGGAGTCTTAACCACTAAAGGTGGATTAGTTTTTGTTGGACATAATGATGGAAGACTCATCGCTTTCGATGCTAAAACCGGTGATCAGGTTTGGGAATTTCAAACAGATGCAGGAGTTAATGCACCTCCTGTCACCTATGAAGTGGACGGTGTACAATATATATCCGTACTTGTTGCAGGTAACTCATTAGCAGGTTCTAAACATGGGGATTCCTTATGGACCTTTGCTCTTGAAGGAGATATTGCTTCAGGGGAAGTTGCAGCTGGGGACGATACGAAATCAGATGAAGAAAGCGACAAAGAAGTGGTTGCTAATGCAGAAGAAGGTCAAAAGGTATATGAAGGAAATTGTTTAGCATGTCATGGTAAAGGTGGGGAAGACGGACATAATGGTCCTAACCTTAAATTAAGTGATGTGACAGGTGATGCTCAAAAAGTCATTGAACGAGTGAAAAAGGGCGGAACGACCATGCCAGCATTTGAAAACATTTTGACCGAGGAGCAAATCAATAATGTTGCTGCTTATATTACTGAGGTAATAGCTAAAGATAAATAACGAAACAAAGTGATCAGGGTACCACAAAGGAAAAATAGTAATAAAGTACAAATTGATAGATATGATGAGATATTACCTAAAAAGGACAGGGCATTTTGCCCTGTCCTTTTTACTAGGATTGCCCTTCCGGTTACAGTCGTGCTTTGAACTTTTGCTCAGCTCGGCAACAGGCTTAGCCCTGATTGCACTTTTGAGGTCACTGGGGTTTGTAGAGAATCAATGTATTGAATGCGAATGCTGTTTTCTTCTTTTCGAAAACAGACATCAGATGTTGCAGATTGGGTGGGAGTTTGTCGGTTTATCGTTTAAGGAGCATTTGTTTTTCTCTGTATCCTTGTTGCTCTTTCTTGCATGTTTCAATTGTTGAACTTTGTTTTCTCGAATGTTTGAAAGGCTACTAAAACCAGGTATGCCAGGGAGCTAATAATAACAGCAAGACTGATATAGATGATGATCATTTCCTCTAATCCTATTGATATTTGACGTATTTGTGAAACTATGAACAAACTCACGTGGAATGTGACGAACTTCACAAATTCAATTCTCCAACAGTATTACAATTTAGACATAGAGAAAACTTTATCTATCACAAAAACTCCATATATAAGATCAATTGTGGGAGGAACGAAAAATGGAAAAGAAAAAACTGGTCATGGTTGGCAACGGGATGGCAGGAATCAGGACAATAGAAGAATTGTTGAAACTTTCTCGTGAAGCATACGAGATTACGATTTTTGGAAACGAACCGCATCCGAATTACAACCGGATCATGTTGTCTACAGTCCTGCAGGGTGATAAGAGTATTGAGGACATTATAATGAACGACTGGGTGTGGTATAAAAACAATGGTATAAAACTTTATGTCGGCGAAGGAATCGTAAAAATAGACAAGGAAAATAAACAGGTGATTTCAAGTGCGGGCAGGGTTGCTGAATATGACGAATTGATCATCGCGACTGGTTCCAGTTCATTTATTTTACCAGTGCCTGGTGCTGATAAAAAAGGGGTCGTCGGTTTTCGTGATATATATGATTGTGAAATGATGATCAAAGATTCTTATGAATACAAGAAGGCGGTTGTCATCGGGGGCGGTCTCCTTGGATTGGAAGCAGCAAGAGGCCTCCTCAATCTGGGGATGGAAGTGGATGTCGTCCACCTCATGCCATACTTGATGGAAAGGCAATTGGATGCCACTGCTTCTGAAATGCTGAGAAAAGAATTGGAAACCCAAGGGATGAACTTCCTGCTTGAGAAGCAGACCGCTGAAATCCTCGGCGATGAACGGGTAACAGGGCTCCGGTTTGCGGATGGCTCCGAAGTGGCAGCCGATCTTGTTGTCATGGCCGTGGGCATCCGCCCGAATGTCCAGCTTGCCAAGGATAGCGGAATTTACGTGAATCGCGGTATTGTTGTCAATGATTATATGGAAACAGACATCCCGAATATTTATGCTGTTGGAGAATGCGCAGAACACAGAGAAATCGTCTATGGCCTTGTTGCGCCATTATACGAACAGGGAAAGGTACTGGCGGCGAATCTTGCTGGAGTGGAAACCGCTCCATATGAAGGAACCATTTGCGGTACCCAGCTGAAGGTTTCAGGCTGCGACCTATTCTCCGCCGGAGAAATAGGCGATGATCCGGGAACAAAATCAATCAAGGTCCATAACGAATTTGACGGGGTCTACAAGAAAATCGTTATTCGCGATAACCGCATTGCCGGTATTGTCCTGTACGGGGATACGAAGGACAGCAACCGCCTGTTCAGGATGCTGACCAAAAAAGAGGACGTCAGCGGCATGACGAGCGTGTCCATCCTTGAAGCGGGAGGCTGCGGCGGCGGAGATACCAGCGATGTTGCCGCGATGGCAGACGATGAACTGGTGTGCGGATGCAATGGTGTCTCAAAAGGAACGATCGTTGAAGCGATACGCACGAACGAACTCACAACAGTTGATGAAGTCGGAGCCTGCACGAACGCCGGTCGTTCATGCGGACGCTGTAAATCCTTGATCTCTGATATTCTTGCCAATACGATTGGCGACCAGTACGATACATCATCTAAAAAAGCAGCCATTTGCGGCTGTACAGCGATGAGCAGGGACGAAGTAGTGGCGGAAATAAAGGCGAAAGGGCTGACAAATGTAAGGGAAGTCATGAATGTCCTTGGCTGGAAGCAGGAAGAAGGCTGCTCCAAATGCCGCCCGGCGATCAACTACTATCTCGGAATGATCCATTTCGATGGCTACAAGGATGAGCGCGACTCAAGGCTGGTCAATGAAAAGATGCACGCCAACATTCAGAAGGATGGTACCTATTCAGTGGTGCCAAGGATGTACGGAGGAGTTACAACTGCAGCAGACCTGAAAAAAATCGCAGAGGTTGCGGAAAAATACGATGTTCCGCTCGTCAAATTGACTGGCGGGCAGCGGATCGGACTTTTTGGAGTGAAAAACGAAGACCTGCCGGCGATGTGGGAAGAACTCGGAATGCCTTCAGGCTATGCATACGGAAAAACACTCCGTACCGTCAAAACCTGTGTCGGGGCAAAGTTCTGCCGCTATGGCACCCAGGATTCAATGGGACTTGGCATCGAACTAGAGAAAAAATTCGAACGACTTGATACGCCACACAAAGTGAAAATGGGCGTGTCCGCATGCCCGCGGAACTGCGCGGAATCAGGCATTAAGGATATCGGCTTTGTCGGGGTCGACGGCGGCTGGGAAATCTATGTCGGCGGCAACGGCGGTACCGACCTGAGAGCCGCAGACCTGCTGATGACCGTCAAAACGGGGGAAGAAGCAATCGAGATCACTGGTGCTTACCTCCAATATTATCGGGAGACGGCTGCCTACCTTGAAAGGACAGCTCCATGGCTGGAAAGGTTGGGACTTGAACATATCAAAGCGGTCCTGGAAGACGCCAAAACAAGGAATGAGCTGAATGCAAGGCTGGATAAGACGCTCGAAAGATACATCGAGCCATGGCAAGAAGCAATCGAGAAAGTGGAAATTAAAGATAAATACTACCAGACAAGAAAAGTGACAGTTGAATAGGAGGCGAAAGAAGATGGAGAAAACCATGGTGAAAATCAAGGTTGCGGATTATCATTCCTTGCCTGAACGGGCAGGGCAGACAGTCGCTGTCAATGGGGAGGAAATCGTTTTGTTCCGTTTGACGAACGGTGAAGTGAAGGCCGTCGAGAATCACAGTCCGCACCGAAAAGGCGGGACGCTCACCGCAGCGCTTGTCAGCGGTCCGTACATCTACTGTCCTGTTTACGACCTGAAAATCTCTCTTGAAGACGGGAAAGTACAAGCTCCGGACAAAGGCGAAGTTAAAACTTATCAAATTGAAGTCTGTGATGGGGACGTTTATTTAATCATTTAACGGGGAGGAAGCTCCCTCTCCGTTTGAAAGGATGTCAGCACAATGAAAAAAGGAAAAGCATTTTTAGTCGGAGCAGGACCTGGGGATGTTCAGTTGATCACTGTGAAAGGAATGGAGGCCATCAAGAAAGCGGAAGTGATTTTATACGACCGCCTTGCCAATCCTAAGCTGCTTGAATTTGCTCCTGATGAATGTGAGCTGATCTATTGTGGCAAGCTTCCTGATCGCCATGTCCTTCGCCAGGAAATGATCAATGACCTCCTGGTTGCCCGGGTGCTTGAAGGGAAAACCGTTGTCCGGCTAAAAGGCGGCGACCCGGGAGTATTCGGACGGGTCGGCGAAGAAGCCGAAGCGCTTGCTGAACAAGGCCTTTCCTATGAAATTGTGCCTGGCATCACTTCAGGAATTGCTGCTCCTCTGTATGCCGGCATACCGGTTACCCACCGGGAGTTCGGGGAGTCTTTTGCGGTCGTCACAGCTCATGACAAATCGGCGGATGGCCAGCCCAAGCTTGATTGGCAGGGGCTTGCTGCAGGTGTTGATACCATCGCCTTTTATATGGGGATATCCAACCTGCCATTCATCTGCAGCAATTTGATCATGCACGGCAAACCAGCAGAAACACCGGTCATTCTTATCCAATGGGGAACATTTTCTAGGCAGAAGACCCTTGAAGGCACCCTGGCTGATATCGCGGAAAAAGCGAGAGCGGAAAATTTCACAAACCCTGCGATCACCCTTGTCGGCGACATCGTTTCCCTTCGCGGCAAATTGAACTGGTTCGAGAAGAAACCGCTCTTCGGCAAACAAATTTTGCTTGCCCGGACGGGTACTGCTTTAAGCAGGCTTGCGAAGGAGCTGACGGAACAAGGGGCGGATGTAATTGAATTTCCGAAATGGAAGAAAATTAGGGTGTCTGCTGATATGCAGGTGATTCATTCGATTTCGGAATTTGAGCGGATTCTGTTCACTTCACCTGAAAGTGTCGACGACTTTTTTGGCACGCTATTCAACGAGGGCGTCGACATCCGAAAGGTCAAGGCTGACCTATTCGGAATTTCGGTAAAATCCATCCGTGCCCTGAACGGAAAAGGCCTGTTCGCTGAACTAAAAGAGCGCATGCCACGAAGCGGCAAGCTTTTGATTGTCGGTGATAGCGAATGCGAAGTTTTTTACGAAGATGCTGAAAAGTTCCTCACCTCGAAAATGGTTGTCGACGAACAGTACACCGCAATTTTTAACCGGATGATGGAAGAAGCGTCAATCAATACAGTGATCCTTCCGAGCAGCAGGGCAGCGAAGAAACTCGTTTCGGAAGGATTGCTCAAAGAACGGGTTCCGCAGCAACTGCTGAAAACAGCTGAAGTTGTCTGCATGGGTGAAAGGACAGCATGGATAGCTGATTCATTGGGTATCCATGTGGATACTGTCGTCAAAGCACCTGCGAATGAAGCAGTGATTGAGCACCTGGCGAAAAAAGAACAGGAATTGCTGGCATAATCACCGTTCGGCAGGAAGGATGGATAACATGAAAGCAGCTGTATATATCGGCCATGGCAGCAGGTCTGATGAAGGGAACAAACAGTTTATTTCTTTTATAGAAGAGGTCATGGCAAAGACTCCCATGCATGTGACAGCTTATGGATTCCTCGAAAATGCAAAGCCTTCCGTGATGGAGGCTGTGGAAAGCTGCATTTGGAGAGGGGCCAACGAAATAACTGTTATCCCCGTATTATTGCTTCCCGGCATCCATGCGAATGTTGATATTCCTGAAATTCTTAAAACGGTAAAAGAAAAGCATCTGGACGTAGACATTCGATATGGAGAACCGATTGGCATCAACAGCATCATGGTGGAAATTATTGAGGATCGCTTGCGGGAGAAAGGATTTACTGGCAGCCTTGAGGAAGGTATCCTGCTTGTTGGCCATGGCAGCCGAGATCCGCTGGCAGCTGCGGAGTTTGAAAAACTGCAGGTGAAGCTGCAGGACAAAACGGCTTCAGCCATCCATACTGCCTATATAACAACTTCTCCATTTTATGCGGAAAAAGTTTCTGAGCTGATGGACAGTTCCCTCCGAACTATTTACTTGCTTCCTTATCTGCTGTTCACGGGTGGCTTTGCTGTTAAAATGAAGGAAAGAACGAATGAATTCTCAAGGCATTCCTCCCGATATGAAGTAGTTGTTTGTGAACCAGTCGGCTTTGATGACAGGCTGCAAGCTTTACTGGTAAAAAAGGCGGAAGAAGCCGTGAGCATTTGAAAGGATGAATCAGAGTGTATGCGATCAACCTGGAGTTGAGGGGCCGAAAAGCGGTCGTAGTAGGCGGTGGCAAGGTCGCCGAGCGCAAAGCAGCAGGTCTGCTTGAAGAAGGTGCAGATGTGACAGTGGTAAGCCCAACGCTGACGTACGGCTTGCTGAAGCTGGCTGAGGCTGGGCGTTTGTCCTGGCTTAAAAAAACTTTTTCCCCAGAGGATCTTAAGGAAGCGTTCCTGATTTTCGCTGCTACAGACAGCAGGGAAGTGAATTTCGCAGTAAAAGTCAGCGCAACACCCAGCCAGCTTGTCAATATTGCGGACGATCCGGCATTATCCGACTTTCAAGTGCCTTCCATGGTGAAAAGAGGAAAACTGTCTATCGCTGTCTCGACATCCGGGGCGAGCCCCATCCTTGCCAAAAAAATCCGCAGCCAGCTGGAAGAAACCTTTGATGAACGGTATGAAGCCTATATGGAGTTCCTATTTTCCTGCAGGAAGGCCATTCTGGCTGAAGTGAAAGATGAGACAAAGAAAAAACAGTTGCTTGCAGTCATCACAGAGGGAAGTTTCCTCAGTGACAAGGAGCGTAAGGAAAGGTTTGCAAAGATGTTAAAAGAAGCCAGTGAGTGAGGAAGACTTGTATCTTCTTCACTTTTTTATTGTTTATTGATAGGTTACAAGGAGATCTAACATTATCATTAATAAGTGAAATACTACCGCTTTAAAAGAATTATTCTCCTCATATTCTCTTTCAGCTCACTTTTGCTTCAATAGGGACCGTATTATAAGGAAATGAGGAGTTTTTTGCTCCAAGGAAGTAAATTATGTCTAAGGAAAAGTAAAAAGTAACTAAAAACCATTCCATCTACTGCCTCGAAATAATAGATATCATGAAGCTGGATACGGTGAACTTTATCATTTTGATACCCGAGAATAATGAGGGGCATAGTTTCCAGCCTGTTTACGATTTCATTTATTTCCTCATCCACCTCATCCACCATCGGGTTTTGAACCATCAATTTCATCTCCTTCACATCTGTAGAAAGCCCTGATAATAATGGTATGAAAAACAGGTAATTTCGTGCTGGGGACGTATCTAATGCTTCAGCTAATTTGTTAGGCTTCATGGAAGCAAAGGAAACGTCCCTTTGCTTCTTTAAGTGAAGGAGATAACTCTGTTAGAAAGAAAGCGGGTGTTTTTATGGAGACATTTGGATTTATTATGATTATTTTAGTTGCTTCCATACTTCAAACGAGTACAGGGTTTGGCTTTTCCATTTTGGCTACGCCTTTTCTTCTTTTAATTTTTGAACCAGCTGAAGCGATTCAAATCAACTTGCTATTGTCTCTGGTCATATCCAGTGCCCTGATCTTGAAGATTAGAAAGGATATCGATTTTGGAATGCTTAAAAGATTTATAGCAGGAAGTGCTTTAGGGCTGCCGATCGGTATGGGTATTTTTATGTTAATTGATATTAATAGTTTAAAGTTAGCAGTGAGTCTTATTATCCTGGTATTAACTGTAATGCTGGTTCTCACGTTTCGAATCAGCCAAAATAAGAACCGGGATTTGCTTGTAGGCGGGTTCTCCGGCTTGCTGACAACAAGTATTGGCATGCCAGGCCCGCCTTTACTGTTATATTTTTCAGGAACACATACTCAAAAAGAAAAATTAAGAGGAACGACGCTTGTTTTTTATTTATTTGTCTACTTAGTCAGTTTAATCATCCAAGTAATTTTTGCCGGAACAAACAAAACCATCTGGGTTTCAAGTTTATGGGCACTGCCCATGGTTTTAGCAGGCATGCATTTGGGACAACGATTATTCAAGAGAATAAATCAAAAAGCTTTTCGCATCTTTACCTACATAATCTTATTGATTACAGGAATATACTTGCTGATTGAAAGCATGGGGACATATCTTATGCTTCCGTGAACCATGAAGGTTTTTTGGAAGCAAAAGGAACATCCCTGCGCTCTGTTTAAAAAACGGCACATCTGGTTAAAATTGGTATGGTAATCGATAAAGTATAGGGACAAATCCAATGTTTTCGGTAATTTTATTGGATTATTGGAAGCGAAAAGAGGCCTCCTTCTGCTTCCGGGGCAACCCTTGTCACTTTTTTTATTTTCTAAAATAGTCTATAATTATCAGATAATAGTAGATATTTTAATATATCAATCATTATAATAGATATTGTATGGTTTTTAATTGTGACGGAAATGTTTTGTGCCTAAGTAGCACACCTTGCTTTCGACAACACCTGAGCGGGAGTGCCTACTCCTTTTTTCAAATATAGGGGATAAGGAAGGTTATAATGAGCAGCATACAGAAAAAAACAGACGTTATCTTGATTGGTGCCGGAGTCATGAGCGCGACTTTGGGATCATTATTAAAAGAATTAGCACCGGAATGGGATATTAAAGTGTTTGAGAAACTCGGAAACGCAGGCGAAGAAAGCTCTAATGAATGGAACAATGCAGGTACTGGGCATGCTGCACTGTGTGAGCTTAACTACACAAACGAAAAACCAGATGGATCGATAGATATAAGCAAAGCAATAAATGTGAATGAACAATTTCAGCTTTCAAGACAGTTTTGGTCTTATCTTGTAAAAAGCAATCTGATTAGGAATCCGCAAGATTTTATCATGCCTTTGCCCCACATGAGTTTAGTGGAAGGGGAAAAAAATGTAACGTTTTTGAAAAATCGTTTTAAAGCGCTTTCAAATATTCCGTTGTTTCAAGGGATGGAATTTTCCGAGGATCCTAAAAAACTGAAGGAATGGATTCCACTTATCATGGAAGGCCGTACATCGAATGAACCAATCGCGGCTACCAAAATCGATTCAGGAACGGATGTTAACTTCGGCGCGTTAACACGCATGTTGTTTGAGCATTTAAAGAGAAAAAATGTCGAGATAAACTATAAGCATAGTGTTAAGGATATTAAACGTACGAACGATGGCTCTTGGGAACTGAAAGTGCAAGACCTCGAAAGTGGTAAAACGGAATACCATACAGCAAAATTTGTCTTTATCGGCGGTGGAGGGGGGAGCTTGCCTTTACTGCAAAAGACCGGTATTCCTGAGTCAAAACATATTGGCGGATTCCCAGTGAGCGGTCTATTTATGGTTTGCAAGAATCCAGAGGTTGTAGCGCAGCATCACGCAAAAGTATACGGTAAAGCGAAGGTTGGAGCTCCTCCAATGTCGGTTCCGCATCTTGATACAAGATTTATCGACAACAAAAAAGCATTGCTGTTTGGACCGTTTGCTGGCTTCACACCTAAGTTCTTGAAAACAGGCTCAAATTTGGATTTGTTAGGGTCAGTTAAACCGAATAATGTCATCACTATGCTTGCGGCAGGCGTAAAAGAGATGTCATTGACTAAATACCTGATCGAACAAGTTATGTTATCCCATGAAAAGCGAATGGAAGAATTACGCGAGTTCATACCTAATGCCAAAAACGAGGATTGGGAAATTGTAGTAGCCGGACAACGTGTACAAGTTATCAAAGATACTGAGACTGGCAAGGGAACACTTCAATTTGGTACGGAAGTTGTGAGTGCCGCTGATGGCTCTGTAGCTGCATTGCTCGGCGCTTCTCCAGGTGCATCGACTGCCGTTCACGTTATGCTGGAAGTATTAGAAAAATGCTTCCCTGAACAAATGTTTGAGTGGAAAGCGAAAATCCAGGAAATGATTCCTTCTTATGGCGTGTCACTTGTGGACAACCCAGAGCTTTTCCAGGAAATCCATGCTTCAACGGCGGAGACGCTCGGACTTAATGGAAAAGAAATGGCGTATAGTTAATGCATTAAACCCTTTGATCCTTTTCGGATTAAAGGGTCTTTTTTGATTTACCAGTTAGATTTGCACCTCCTCATACAAAAAAATACCCCATAAAATAGACATTTTACAAAAATGCCTACTCTATAAGGTACAATACATGCTTAATTAAGATGCTTTCTTTTATCAAACCGTCCAGCTATTCTTGTAAAGCGTCCTACAAGCGGGATTACAATGATACCTGCGATGACAACCTGCATAACGTTGCCAGGGATGGATCCGAATGGCTGGATCCAGTTACCGTACAGGATTACTTCGGTAAAATAATAGCCAACGATTTTAATAAGAAGTGCAACGGCTACTGCCAGTGTGTTTACAACCACTCTATTGCCGGGTACTTTCTCGGATATAAGGCCGGCTGTAAAGCCCATTGCACCTACGATGACGAAAGTAAATGGCGCCCACAGTGCCCAACCTGAGAGGACATCGAACAAGCCCATTCCAAAGGCGCCAGCAATGGCTCCTGTTTTCCTGCCGTATACCAGGGCTGCGATAAAAAGAGGAACGTTACCCAAATGGATGAGGCCTCCGTTGCCCATTAATGGGAGCCTCAAGTTAATGAACATTGTGGCAGCAAGTGTCAATGCGATGAATAGTGCATTGATGACTAATGTTCGTGTTTTAGTCGATTGTGTCTTGGTGAATGTTTGATTCATATGCAAACCTCTTTCTTTTTTTTTATATTACCATAATTATAGACTGGTTCATGAAACATTTTTTGTTCAGCGTAACACTTGTGCTTCGCTTTCATACTTCTTCTCTGACTGATCGACAACTGCAGCTCCTACTACATCTCCAATTACGTTTGAAGCTGTCCCTGCCATGCCAATAATCGCATCGACACCTGCAATCAGGGCAACAATCTCAAGTGGAAGATCGAACATGGTTAGTACAGCTGAGAGAGTGACAAGTCCTGCAGCCGGTACGCCTGCTGTCCCAATTGATAGCAGTGTTCCTACTAGAATGATGGTTAAGAAATCAATTGGAGAAAATTGTGCTCCTGAAACATTCGCGGCAAAAACAATCGATGCTCCCATTCGTAACGCGCCGCCATCTGAATTAAATACGGCTCCTAATGGTAAGCTGAAATTGACCATCTTCTCGGAAATGCCGGCTTTTTTAGCACTTTCAATGGCAACAGGGAGCGTTGCAATACTGCTTGAAGTGAAAAAAGCTGTCGTGTAAGCGTCTTTCGTGTTGATGAAAAATTTCCTGACAGGTATTTTAAACATTTTAAGGAAACCGCTATAAACGAATACCCACAGGATGATAATCCCAAGATAGAATACCCCAGTAAACTTCACTAATGAGGTAAAAGTATCCCAGCCTTGTGTGCCAAAAGCCGTTGCTCCAATAGCAAAAATACCAATAGGTGCGTAAAGCATAATTCCTTGAAGAATTCTGAAGAACAGTACATTTGCCGCATCTAATATTGACTGTAGCTGACTTCCGTATTTCTGGATTTTTTCATCCGTTGAAAAGCGCATTCCAGAAATTGTAAAACCGATGATGATGGCTAGAAACATGATTGCCATAAGATTGCCTGTAGTGAAAGCGGTAAGGAAATTATCAGGAACAATGCTTAAAATCACATCTGAAACGATTGGAGTTTCAGGTTTATTCACTTCTGCATTAGGCAAGGATAGGGAATTTCCCGGATTAATCAATAGGGAGAGGCCCAGGCCGATTAAAACAGCAGCGGCTGTAGTGATTCCATAATAAAGAATCAATTTCCCGCCCGTTCTGCCCAACTGTGCTGGATTCATTTGATTCACCGCAAGTACCACCGTTAAAAAGACAACCGGAGTAGCAATGAGATTCAGCAACTTTATCAATAATGTACCAAGAGGTTTTAATAGTACTGCCTCTGGTCCAAAGATCACACCGACCAAGATTCCAAGGACGAAACCAGCCGACATTTTTAAAATGAACGAAGAGTTCTTATATTTTTTCCAAATGTTCACTTCATTTCCCGCCTTTTTGCTAAAAATTTTAGGATTACAATATAGCCCAAGTGAAAATGGACCTATTTATAAACTACACTTGTTGAAGAGAACAAACAATAGAGAAATAGAATTCTGCTGTTGAAAATTGGTCATACATTTTTAAAGGATAAAAAGACGTTTCTAACCTTTTACACTGATCAGTCTTTACAAGATTAATAGATATGAAATTCTACTTTTACAAATTACTTCTTCCTAATAAATATTTTCCAAATATTTATAAACAATAATACGCAAAATAATGAACACATAATGAACTTGGCTTTTTTTATATCAAGCACCTAAATGACTGTTTATACGAAATCACAAAGGGTATTGGATTTAATAGGTATTTATCATCAGGTAAGGATTTCCTAGGAAATTTCAAAAAATGAAAGAAGGGGTAGAGTTGAAGGATCATCAAAGCAATAAATTTAATGTTATATGGTTAACTGGGGTTTTTATCGTCGTTATTCTATTTTTTATTTATTTCCTCGCATTGAATGACAAAGAGAAAGCGGATAACAAGATTGAAAAAAATGAATCGCCTCAAACATCTGAGGTGGCTGAACAGGATCATTCAATCCCGGAGTTTGAAGCAAAGGAATTGACAGCAGCACCAAAGGGCAATTGGGTGACAAATGGCGGAAATACCTATAATCAGCGGTATTCCACTCTGGATGAAATCAATGCTTCTAATGTGAAGGGGTTAAAGGGAGAATGGGTCACTTCACTTGGATCAGGTTTTGAGTTTAAGTATTCAGGGGAAGCATCTCCCGTGGTTTACAACGGTGTCATGTATATCATCACCGGTGCTGATGAGGTTTCAGCTATTGACGTGAAGAATGGAGAGAAGTTGTGGACGTATAAGCCAGATATTGAAGACTTGGACACCGTTTGTTGTGGTTGGACAAGCAGGGGTGTGTCAATCGGCGATGGAATGGTATATGTAGGGCTGTTAGATGCAAGGCTTGTGGCCTTGGATCAAAAAACAGGCAAAGAGGTTTGGACAACAAAGGTAGAGGATTGGAAAAAGGGCTATACCATTACAAGTGCCCCCCTTTACTACAATGGAAAAGTATACACTGGACTAGCTGGCGGTGAATACGGAATAAGAGGCAGAGTCACAGCCTTTGATGCTAAAAATGGAAAGGAACTATGGCGATTCTACACGATTCCGGGTCCTGGAGAAACCGGCCACGAAACTTGGCCAAGCGACAATGAATCGTGGAAACATGGAGGAGCGCCAGTTTGGCAAACTCCAGCAGTCGATCCTGAATTAGGACTTCTATACTTTTCAACGGGAAATGCCGCTCCAGATTTGGATGGAAGCAAGAGAGAGGGAGATAATCTTTTCTCATCTTCTATTGTGGCAATTGATGCGGAAACAGGAAAATATAAATGGCATTTCCAGGAGGTCCATCATGATATTTGGGATTTAGACTCACCGAATCCTGTTGTGTTATTCGATGTAGAAAAAGATGGAAAGAAGAAAAAAGCTCTTGCCCAAGCAGGTAAAACAGGTTGGGTTTATATTCTAGATCGCACAAACGGTAAACCTTTGGTAGGGATTGATGAAAAACCAGTACCGCAGGAGGAACGCCAAAAAACATCGCCAACTCAGCCAGTTCCTAAAGGTGACTCATTCGTGCCCCAGGAAGTAACTGAAAATGATGTGAAAAAGGACATAAAAGGTTATAAGGGTGAGCTATTTGGCAAGATTTTCACCCCTTATTGGGAAGAACCGATTCTTGTGAAACCATCAACCTTCGGAGGAGCCAACTGGCCGCCATCCGCCTATAATCCTGAAACAGAGTATTTTTACGTATTGGGTACGGACCAGTACTCCACTTTTACAAGAAGTGAAGAGGAATTTGAAGAAGGCAGCATCTATCTGGGAAGCATCATTCAGCCGATACAGGACGCACCTTTAAGAGGCACTGTGACAGCGATTGATGTGAAAACAAATAAGATCGCATGGCAGAAGAAATGGGATGCAACAGCCTACAGCGGAGTTCTTACAACAAAAGGAGGTCTGGTTTTCGTAGGGCATAATGACGGAAGGCTGATCGCTTATGATGCAAAATCCGGTGAGCAGGTTTGGGAATTCAAGACGGATGCCGGAGTCAATGCGGCACCAGTGGCGTATGAAGTGGACGGGAAGGAGTATATTTCGGTTCTTGCTGCCGGAAACTCTTTAGCAGGGTCGAAGCATGGAGATTCACTATGGACCTTCTCGCTCGATGGGAAAATTGAATCAGGTACGAAACCAAAAAAACCTGAAAAAGAAAGTGATAAAAAAGATAAGGATCAAGCTGGAGACGGTACTGAGGGAAGCGCCGTCGAGGGTAAAGAGGTTTATAAAGGAAACTGTCTAGCCTGTCATGGAGAGGGCGGTACAGGCGGCCATAATGGCCCTGATTTACAGCTTAGCAAGGTAGCCCATGACCCCGATAAAGTCATGGAACGGGTGAAAAACGGCGGCACTGTCATGCCAGCGTTCGGAGACATTTTATCCGAAGAAGAAATAAAGGCAGTAACGGAGTATATCACGGAAGTAGTCGCCAAAAAGGATAAATAGCAAATAGAAAATGACCAGTCCTGAGGGATGGTCATTTTTCTTGAATCCGGGACTAAAAATGGAAAAAACCGCAGAGCCTGCTTTGATCATGAATCTTGAAAAAATCGCTATTTTTCAACTGTCAGTAGAATAGCTATCATTCAACCAACACTTGATAGGCAGGTAAATGTCAGGATGATAAGATATTCTTAACAGGGCGCACTGGAATAAATAGTTAATGGAGGAGTTCACATGCTGGATACACGTAAGATTGGTGCTTTCATTTCAAAACGAAGAAAAGATCAGGATATGACCCAAATGGAACTGGCAGAAATATTAAATGTGAGCCATCAAGCAGTATCTAAGTGGGAACGGGGGGAATCACTTCCCGATATAGGTACGCTGCCGCTGGTCGCGAAAATTTTCGGTATAACGATTGATGGTTTAATCAATGCCGGTGAAACACAATCTTACTCACACATTGGCAAAATCGTAGAGGAGATTTCAGAAAATAGACCAGAGCAAGTAGCTATATTGATCAATGAGGGAGAAATAGAACTTGAGGAACTGACAGAAGTTGCCCCCATCATAAAATCCAGTACGCTTAATAAAGTATCAGAAAACTTGGATGTAAAAAGGATCGATTCAGCTGTCATTACAAGTCTTGCACCATTCCTTGGCTCTGATGCGCTGGATGCTGTTGTCCGTGAATCAATGGAGGAAGCAATTGATTGGACTGTCATCACTGAAATTGCTCCATTTCTCAGTGAGAATTTACTATTTGAACTAGCAGAAAATAATTTGAATGAGGGTTCTCTTAAAGTGGAAGATCTTATGAGTATTGCCCCTTTTTTGAGCAGTGAACTCCTGGATCAATTCATCATACATTTAAAGGATAGTAATATTAGCTGGGAAATGGTACAGGCTCTTGCTCCGTTTTTAAGCGAAGACTCAATGAGTCGTTTAGTTGATCAAGCAATTAATGGAGATATTAATGCTGAGCGTATCGTTGATCTTGCTCCATTTCTTGAAAAAGATCAATTGGAGAAACTAGTTTTACAAGCTGAAAAAGGAAGGATGAGTTGGAGTATTGTCGAAGGGCTCGCGCCGTTTTTAAGCAGTGGAACTTTGAATCTGCTAGTTAATCAAGCTGTGGCGGGAAAAATCGATGCTAAAAGAATGGCAGGACTCGCTCCGTTTTTAAGCAAAGAAAACATAGGGAAGCTAATAGTGGAGGCGGAGCAGGAGAATCTGGATTCGGAGTTATTGACGAGCCTTGCTCCTTTTATAGATAAAGAACATTTAAGTAGATTGATTACATCTTTACTAACAAAGGTGAAATAGGGCATTTTTATATATTTGATAGAATGTGTTCTCTTGAGGAGATAACGCTAAAAAATCATAACTAAAAACGTCCATATGAGTTGGTGCGTTCAGTTTTCAGACAAAGATATAGTTCACCAATCAGTTATTGAAACCCTGTTGATTGGAGTGGAAGGCGCGTAGACTCCTGCGGGCTCAGCGCCAGCCCCGCGGAAAGCGAAGCGCCTGGAACGGAAATCAACAGACTAGTTTTATAGATCAACTAAATAAATAAAAGCTGTAGACCAACTTTATTTTCCGAGTTTGTCTACAGCCTAAACGTACCATATGAGTTGGTGCGTTTTTTGCTGATTGTCAGGATTTAGGACTAGCATCGTCAGGAGTATTGGAATTCACTAATCCGTGTTCAGAACAGTAATTGATTATTCAGTGATATCTTAGCTATTTTTTTGTATAGTATAAGTAAAAGAAAATTCTGAAAACAGGTGAATTTATGACGACAAATGAAGATGTATCTTCTTTTCCTTACCCTTTTGGGGATAGTGATGTCTACCGATACTCGAATAATGCCACTCAATTAAATCCGCCGAATTCAATTGAGCTAACAGACGACTATTTAAAAGAAATCAACCTAAAAAGAGAGCTGCTTTCCCAGCACCCTGAACGATGCTGCCATTCGTTACCGCACACTTTGAATGCACAATGGGAAGTGGTTGATTTGATTTTGGATCATCTAGTTACTTTTTATCCTGATAAATTCACATTGCAAAAAAGAGATAATAAGTGGTTATTTTCCAACGTCCAGACAAAAGAAAAGATCGCCTTTACATTTGGAGACAATTCAACTCTTGGAATGGAGCCTTTAGATTTTATTGGCAGGCATGTTCAAGAGGATTTGATCTTGATGATGCAGCGGGATGGCAACCTGTTTTTAGATGCTGGTCAGCTTTGCTTTCCGGCAAATTGGTCTTTGTATTTTGACCTGGGTATGTCTTTTAAAGAAATTCATGCACCAATTCCCGGCTTTCGGACTGATGACCTGGATGATCGAATTCTGCAATTTTTAATGCGAATCGAGGCAGGTACTCCCTGGGGGAGGAAGAACTGGTCACTCATGGCAGGTAACCGACTAGATACTTCACTTGAAACATTTTCAGAATGGGGTCAGGCCAGGAAGCAGGTGACGAAGGAAAATGCCGGAGAACTTGTTCATTTAAGGGTTGAGGTTCAAAAGCTTTTCCGTCTGCCAAAAAGCAACGGTATTTTATTTACCATCCATTCACACATGCTGCCTTTAGAAAGGTTCATTCGGCATACTCCGTGGCTAGAACAATTTTATTCGATCCTCCATGAACTCCCAGACTTTATTGCTGACTATAAAGGAATTTCATTGTATCGGAATCAGGTACTTGACTATTTGGAAGAGGAAATGAAAAAGAGATGAATGGGTTACAAAAGGAGTTTTCATTTACTAAGGGGAAAAGAAAATATTTATTCTGTGCCGATTCAAAAAGTGCAGAGCCTTTATATATTCCCGTTCAACAAGCAATCGAAAATAAAGTCCCTTTTGATTTCATGGTAATAGATCATGAATCCGATTCCTTCCTCAGGCTTTGGCTCAATCAGCAGAAAATGGGAACGTATTTATATGTATCTGGTGAGTTGGAATTTATAAACCGGTTGAAAAATCTAGCCTTGGAAGCAGGCTTTTCTGATCATGAAATGCAATTGAACGTACAGGGACCTGTAAGTACGAGGGTAATTTGCTGTAAATGTCATGGTGTGAATGATGTAGAAGATGAACTGCATATCATCTGTATTCATTGTGCAGTTGACCTTGAGGTTTCCAGTCATTATTCCCGCCGTCTTGAGGCCTATCTTGGCTATACTTCTATAAAATAATCATTTGGTCAAACTGGAGGAGCATGGTTTTGCGTCGAAATCCAATATTACAAGTACGTGTAAGAAATATTGTAGAAGAGACTTCCGCGATTAAAAGGTTCACCTTACAAGCATTTGATTACTCTCAGCTTCCTTCCTTTAGCGGTGGTTCGCATATAACAACCTTTTTGCCACATTCTTCAGGTACATTGGAAAGGCATTATTCTATTTTTAACCTAAATGCTGAGGCAAGTATGTTTGAAATAGCGGTCCGCTTGGCTAAAGACTCAACTGGCGGCTCTCGTTACTGGCATCAAAATGTTAAAATAGGTGATGTATTACCCATAAGCTACCCAAAGAATTACTTTCCATTAAGTTTTCAAGCAAAACATAATGTGTTCTATGCAGCGGGGATTGGGATCACTCCCTTTTTATCGATGATGGCAGAGCTGGCTGAAAAAAATTCTTCTTTCGAACTGCATTATGCAGCGAAGTCAAAGGACCAGTGTGCTTTTTATGGATTCTTAAGCAAGACCTATCCAGATCAATGCCACTTTTATTTTTCAAATGGCGAGGGCAATAAACGTTTATTGCCAACACAGCTTTTGAATCATCGGATAGGGACGCATGTGTATTTTTGTGGTCCCGAGAACATGATTCAAGATTTCACAAACGCAGCAAAATCATATGGCTATCCGTCGTTCAACATTCATGTCGAACGATTTGCTCCGCCGGCAAAGAAGGAACAGAATGCTTTCCAGGCAATACTAAAAAGAAGCAAAAAACAGCTTGAGGTTCCTGAAAATGCTTCACTATTGGAAGTGCTCCTTCAAAATGGGATCAAGGTTCCATACTCCTGCCGTGCAGGCGGGTGCGGGACTTGTGAAATCAAGGTGGTCGAAGGACAGATTGTTCACTTCGATTCCTTTTTAACGGAAGATCAGCAATGTTCAAAACAGTCCATGCTTAGTTGTGTATCGCGCGGGAATGGCAGGTTAGTGCTGGATTTGTAACGGTTAGATTAACATTCTGGAATTACTGTATTCAGGATTAAAGCAGAAGGTGGAAAATATGGCGAAAACAATTGTAGAAAAACTTAACTTGCAAAAATATAAAAAAACGGCAGTCTTGAATGTCCCAGAGGGTTCGGACTATTTAGCGGAACTTGAAGGTTATGATACAGCGCTGAACAAGAATCAATCGTATGATCTGATTTTTGCTTTTGTGCTTGATCTGGAAGCTTTTAAAAGGATCGTAAATACGGTGATCAAGAATAATTGTTTAAATAAAAAGGGGTATATCTATTTAGCTTATCCTAAAAAAGGGAATAAAGTATACCCAACCTTTATTCATCGTGATGAGATTTTTCCTGGCATAGGCGTTGATGAGAATGGTTATATTGGGACAAGCACGATCAAATTCGCCCGTATGGTTGGATTGGATGATACTTTTACAGTGGTTGGCCTCAAAGAGGAAGCTAGAAAAAGTCAGCCTTCTGGTAAAGCGAGTCAGTGCGTTGATGATTACATTGAGCTGATTCCGGAAATAGAAAAAGATTTGTTGGATAATCCAGCATTACTTGCGTTCTACCAGTCCCTCACACCAGGATACCGCAAGGATTGGGCCCGTTTTGTATACAGCGCAAAACAAGAAGCAACGAAAGCGAAAAGGCGAGAGGAAATGAAAATGATTCTTGGAGCAGGGTTCAAGAGCCGGGATTTATATAGTAGAAAATAATGGGAAACGCATCCTGTAATAGAGAGGCCAATGTAATACGGAAGTGCTTGATTCCAGTAGGTTAAACAGGGGAAAACACATTGATTTTACTCGCCATGTAGAATCGCATCCTTCTGGTTTTTCAAAAAGAACTAGATTGACAGAATTAACAGCTTATTGTAGCCTAGTTAATATAATTTAATATTTACACCTCACTTTTACTAGTGAGGTAGAGGCGCGATATTTAACAGTCCTTAGCGGAGCATGAGAAGCTATGATGCCAGGGAGAAGGAAATGTCGCCGAAGTTTGTAATATTCTCAGTATTACTTGCTGGGTCTGCAGTTAAGAGCTGCAGGACTGTCTCAATAAACACCCAGTTTATTGAGTTGTGCTATCTCATTTAGGGAAAAGAGAGGAATTTAGGGCATCTATAAATAGTGCGACCTGAGTTTATCTCAGGTCGCTTTTTGTTTGTAAAAAAAGCTCTAAAAACAACAAGGAGGAGAAACGGACATGAGAAAACAAGTATCATTATTTCTAGTATTGCTGCTTTCAGCAATGATTCTATTGGCAGGGTGTGGAAGCAAGGATGAAGCGTCTGGCTCATCTGATGAAAATACATTCAAAGTAGGTCTTGAAGCTGGTTATGCACCATTTAACTGGACGCAGAAGGACGATTCAAATGGCGGTGTCAAAATTGCTGGAACATCAGAATATGCCGGCGGTTATGACGTGGAAATCGCTAAAAAGATTGCAGATGGTTTAGGCAAAGAATTAGTGATTGTTAAAACGGAGTGGGATGGCCTTGTTCCAGCTTTAACTTCAGGCAAAATTGATGCGATCATCGCAGGTATGTCACCAACTGCAGAACGAAAAGAAACAATCGATTTTTCGGATAACTATTATAAATCAAATCTAGTAATGGTAGTTAAAAAGGGCGGAAAGTACGAAGGGGCTACTTCAATCCAGGATTTTAAAGGTGCGAAAATCACTGCTCAATTAAATACATTCCACTATTCAGTAATCGATCAAATTGAAGGAGTATCCAAAGCGACGGCAATGGATAACTTCCCGGCAATGAGGGTTGCGCTTGAATCAGGAATCATTGATGGATACGTTTCAGAACGCCCTGAAGCGGTAAGTGCTTCTGGCGCAAACGAAAACTTAGCAATGGTTGAATTCAAGGATGGGTTCAAAACATCAGAGGACGATACTGCAATCGCCGTAGGTCTTGAAAAAGGCAGCAAGTTAACAGGAAAAATCAATGAAATCTTAAAAGGCATCTCTGAGGAAGAACAAACGAAAATCATGGATGAAGCGATTAAGAACCAGCCTGCAGCAGAATAAGGATGACGTAAAACCGGCTGTATACGTACAGTCGGTTTTATGATGGTATAAAGGGGGAGAAAAATGAGCTTAGAGTGGATCGTAAAGATCATTTCGGAAAACTGGCCTATGTTCCTTCGCGGAGCAGGTGTCACACTATATATTTCTCTGATTGGAACCATCTTAGGTGCAATCATTGGTCTTATAGCAGGAGTGGTTCGCACCATTCCTGTACCAGAACGCGGAATAAAAAAAATAGTACTAAGAGTCATTAATTTCATTTTATCTGTTTATATCGAATTCTTTCGCGGTACCCCAATGATTGTTCAGGCTATGGTCATTTATTATGGTTCGGCCTTAGCATTTGGAGTGGATATCGACGTAATGGCAGCAGCACTCATTGTCGTATCAATCAATACTGGAGCATACATGGCAGAAATCGTTCGAGGCGGAATTGTTTCTGTTGATAAAGGCCAATTCGAGGCTGCACAGGCAATTGGCATGAATCATTTCCAAACCATGATGAACGTCGTATTGCCGCAGGTCGTTCGAAATATTTTGCCTGCGACGGGCAATCAGTTTGTCATTAATATCAAAGATACATCCGTCCTTAACGTTATATCCGTATCAGAATTGTATTTCTTAACAAAATCAGTTGCCGGTAACAACTTTAGATACTTTGAGTCATTTTTTGTAGCATGTGTACTTTATTTTGTCATGACATTTATCGTCACAAGAATCCTGCTTTATTTGGAACGCAAATTGGAAGGACCGGACAATTACACGATGATGCTCGGAGAGGAATCACCGACGGCAAATAAGTTATAGAAGAAGGAGGAGAGAGTATGGAAAAGGTCATTGATATTCAACATCTAAACAAATCCTTTGGAACACATGAAGTTTTAAAAGACATCAACTTTTCGGTCAATAAAGGGGAAGTCGTAAGTATAATCGGCTCTTCAGGATCAGGAAAATCAACTCTTCTTCGCTGTATCAACCTTTTGGAAAAACCAAGCGGAGGACAGATCATCTATAATGGAGAGAATATCCTCGATGATAAGCATGATATCCCAACCTACCGCAGACATTTAGGAATGGTATTCCAGCAGTTTAACTTATTTAATAACCATAATGTCCTGAATAATTGTACAGTGGGCCAGATCAAAGTGTTGGGACGTTCAAAGGATGAAGCTGAAAAGGTAGCAATGAAATATCTTAAGGTCGTTGGGATGGATCGATATATTAACGCAAAACCAAAGCAGCTATCCGGAGGACAAAAGCAACGTGTGGCGATTGCCAGAGCACTTTCGATGGAGCCAGATGTCATGTTGTTTGACGAACCAACTTCTGCTCTTGATCCGGAAATGGTAGGAGAAGTTCTAAAGGTAATGAAGGAACTTGCTGAATCAGGTCTTACGATGCTGATCGTTACCCATGAGATGGAATTTGCAAAGGAAGTATCAGACCGTGTCGTGTTCATGGATAAGGGAGTTATTGCCGAGGAAGGAAGCCCTGAGCAAATCTTCAATAATCCTAAGCAAGACCGTACGAGAGAGTTTCTTAAACGTACCTTTGTTGAAGTATATTAATAATATATAGGCTCTGTTGAAGTTGAATGTTGATATTAAACCCTGTTGATTGTAGTGGAAGGCGCGAAGACTCCTGCGGGCGCAGCTGGTCAGATGAGACCCCGCAGGAGCGAAGCGACGAGGAGGCTCAGCGCCAGCCCCGCGGAAAGCGAAGCGCATGGAACGAAAATCAACAGCCTTGTTTAACAGAGCCAATATATAAAATACACGAAAAGGCTTCTCAAAGAGGATCGTATGAACGACCTGTTGAGAAGCCTCTTTTTTCGATGCATTTATTGGTTCAGATGATATTTTTTGTACCATTCTACAAAAAACTCTAAACCAGTTTCTAATGGTGTGGAAGGAGAGAAGCCTGCATCCTTCTGCAATTCTGTAATATCTGCATAGGTCATCTTTACATCGCCTGGCTGCATCGGTAAAAAAACCTTATTCGCCTTTTTACCGATTTTTTCTTCGAGGATGCGAATAAAATCAAGCAGCTTCACAGGGTTATTGTTGCCGATATTATAGATTTTATATGGAGCATAACTAGAACTGGGATTAGGATTTTCACGATTCCAATCCTTATTTGGCTTTGGCGGACGATGGAGCAGCCTGACAATCCCTTCAACGATATCATCAATAAAAGTAAAGTCCCTGCTCATCTCTCCATCATTAAAAACTTTTATTGGGTTGCCTTCAAAGATATCCTTAGTAAATGAATAATAGGCCATATCTGGCCTTCCCCAAGAACCATACACTGTAAAGAAACGAAGTCCTGTTGTTGGAATTCCATATAAGTGGCTATAGGTATGTGCCATTAATTCGTTTGCTTTTTTAGAAGCAGCATAAATGCTTACAGGGTGATCAGCAGAGTCATTGGCTGAGAAGGGGATTTTAGAGTTTGCACCATAGACGGAGCTTGATGAGGCATAAATCAGGTGGTTTACTGGATAATATCTGCATGCCTCTAAAATATTTAAAAATCCCAACAAATTTGAATGAACATAGGAATGTGGATTGTTAAGGCTATAACGAACTCCAGCTTGAGCGGCTAAGTTGATCACGACCTCAATTGTGTGAGTGTGAAAAATGGAATGTAATTCTTCTTTGTTTGCCAAATCTATTTTAAAGAACTTGAAATTGGCGTGTTCTTCTAATTGCCTTAACCGATCTTCCTTTAATTGCACATCATAATATTCATTAAGATTATCGATCCCAATAACGTGATAATTTTGCGATAACAATCGTTTAGACAGATGAAAGCCAATAAAGCCCGCTGCACCTGTTATGACAATACTCATCTTCTGCCATTCCTTGCCTGATTTCGATAATTATCTCTAAACCAGCCACTTTTTGTCTTCCTTTGAAGGTCTCTTTCAATGTGCTTTTCATTTATGCGCTTCCATTGGACATCTTTTTCCTTAAACGATTGATTTTTGCTCCTGTGTTCAATCGTTTTTACTTTCCTGGTTTTTTGTTTTTCTTCCGCTATTACTGTCATGGCTTCAGGCTCTTCTTTTGGAATCAGGATAGGTTTGCTTATCCAGTTAGCATAAGTTTTAGGGTCGATTGCCTTTACCTGTTCAAGGAAAGGGGTTAAAAAATCTCTTTCATGAAGGTCTTGGAATAACTCAAGCGGTCGATCTTGTAGCCGGGAGTATGAATAGACATGATCAACAAATTTGAAACCTTGATTGGTTACAAAAATATGCCTTAACGGGGCATCTATCTGTTTGAAACCTGATTTTTTCATTGTGTTTAAAATGTTTAGAAGGCGCGTGGTAATATCGACGGTGAGATTGGATTGTTTTTTTAGGTATTCGTTTAAATTAGGTCCCAATAAATATTCCATTACAATATAATTGGCACCTGTTTCATATACCTTTGGGATGAAAGATAAATGTTGGTTTGATAACAAAACTTCTTTCTCTTGTTGGCAGTGTTCTGGTTTTCCATAAATCTTCACACATTTTTC
The DNA here is from genome assembly GCF_049532715.1 of Heyndrickxia sp. MSNUG. Lineage (NCBI taxonomy): Bacteria > Bacillati > Bacillota > Bacilli > Caryophanales > Bacillaceae > Heyndrickxia > Heyndrickxia sp. MSNUG. Next base: position 4,781,268 of record NZ_CP150978.1, on the reverse strand, counting down.
TTCACTAATTCGGTATACGGCGCCTTGATGGCCTTTCCCAATGAGCGGCTGAGCTACAGAGCTTTCCACCTTGACTCCTTCTCCATTCCCGCCAGAGGTGACAGGAATATTCCTGTAGTCCAATGTGTTTTCGCTGAAATACCTTTCCCATATTTTATAGGTATCCGGATCTGTTTTTTTTACTCGGGATAAAAATGAGTCTTTTAATAAAATAATATTTAAATCTCTTAATAATTTCAGGGGGACCGGATGTTGCCTTTTAAATGCGTTTACGTGATCGACTACTTTTAGTTCTTCATTATCCAGGACGAAAATATGCCGCAATGGTGCATCAATCATCGTGAAATTTGCTTGCTCCATTGCCTTTAAAATGAAAAGAAGTTTGTTTGTAATGGATTCGGGGATATATGTGCAGTTCCTGAGATATTCTTTCAATGTTGGGGCATTAAAGTACTCCATTACAACAAAGTTGGAGCCTGTTTCATATAATCTAGGAAAAAAGGATAAATGTTGTCCGGCCTTAAGAGCCTCAGCTTCCATCTTTGCCTGGGGTAAGTCTGTATAGATTTTCACACATTTTTGTTCAGAAAGTTTAAATACTGCGCCCTGGGATCCCATACCAATAAGCGGATAGTCAGTAGGGTTATCTATTAATAAAGTCTTCAACCCTTTCGTTACTTTAATGGATTCAAAGTCCTTCATCATCGATTCCCTCCTAACAATTCATTGTAATATTTCGCCTGTAATTGAAGCTGTTTCTCCGCATCAAAGAAGCGTTCCACTTTACGGCGCGCGGCCTTTGTATAAGACTCCCAAATATTCCGATGGTTTAGCATGAATTCTAGTGCTTCTGCTAGTTCATCCACATTGTTTTCCTCTACCAAGAAACCTTCAAGATCGTGAGTAATCAATTCAGGAATCCCTGCATGATAGGTTGATACTACCGGAACACCTAGCGCCATTGCCTCTTTCAGGGTATTCGGAATTCCTTCCAGATCTCCATTGGCTGCTTCTAAACTAGCAGCACAGAACAAATCTGCATTTTGCATATGCTCTTGTACTTTTTCTTTAGGGAGATGATTTAATAACCGAAAGGAGTCACCTAAATTTAGTTGATTGGCTAAAGAGAGAAGTTCCTCTTGGAGAACGCCTTTTCCGATAATGGTCAAAGTCGAATCAGGAAATTTATCTTTGATTTTTTTAAAGGCTTGCATCAAAATATGGTGGCCCTTTTTTTCTACTAATCTGCCAACGGATAGAATGTTTTGCCCAGTTCCTTGTAAATCAGGAGCTCGGTACTGATATTTATTTAAATCAACACCTCCGTAAAGCACTTTGATTTTTTTTGGAGGGCACCCCCAGTCCTTGAGCCTTTCAGCTAAATAATGACAAACTGGATAAAATTGATCTCCTTTTTCAAAAAGCATTTTCATATGTTCTAAATAACCTACCGGCTGATCAGCTAATGTTGCATCCCTGCCTCTAATGCTTGTTACTAATGGGAGATTTGTCTTTTCCTTAAAAGGGAGCAGCAGTATGCCTAATTGCCCGTGGTGGGCATGTAATAGAGATACCTTGTTTTTCTTAACGAAGTCCATTGGGGAAAAAATTTCATTAAGATAATGAACTTTATTATTCAGCAGAGAGAGGTCAGTCATGTACTTTGGCTGACGTACCATATGGATATAATCATATCCAGGGACTTCGCGTATCTGGGAAATATATTGAGTGGGGTCAACTCTTAAGTTTAAATGGATAACAGACCGCAATTAAATCTTCTCCTTTCCTTTCAATATAGCTATACGTTAATAGCTTATGAAAGGGAGAAAAAAGCACTTGGACAAAAGGGAAATAAAATTATATAAAACCGCGGATTTTTTTTAAGGGAACTCTTTGGGGAGGAACTTGAATTTCCGATGGTAAGCAGGATTTTTTCATCGTACCTTAGGAGTAGCTTATTTATTTGAAACAGCAAAAATGGAAAAGGGTACCTGGTTTTAGGTACCCTTTTTAAAAATTCGCATTTGAGGTTAGTTGTTTATATTTATCAGGTATTCTTTCATCATTCTATTATTTCAACGCGCTTACCGCATTGATTAAGCCAAATCCAGATTCCCCGTCATAGCCTGGCTTGAACAAATCATCAGCTGAACTTTGGATGATATGTTTTACCTGAGCAGGAGACAGGACGTCCTTACCATATTTGGCAATGATAACCCCAGCAAGGCCGGCCGTTTTAGGGGCAGCCATAGAAGTACCAGCGTAAAATGCATATCCGCCTGGGACAGTAGACAGACAAAGTTTATTACGGTCTCTATCAGCTATATTCCCTGTTTCTAGCCATTTAGTTCCATAATCACCACCTGGTGCAATTACGTCTATTTTACCTACGCCATAGTTTGAGTAGAATGTAAGGTTCTTAGCTTCTCCTCCAGCTGACACACGAATCATCGTTTGGCTGCTAGGACTTCTGTGTGTAGCACCTTTGTCATTGCCGGAAAGCTTGCCAGGGCTTGAAATATCAACTGCATTATTTCCTGCAGATCCAACTACTGTTACACCCTTCTTAATCGCGTATTGAATAGCACGGTTAAATAACCGAACGTCTGCAACTATATCTTTTGTTGCGTACTCAGGATCCTGGAACCAGTCATAACCGCCAAGAGACATGTTAACTACATCGACGTTGTCGTCTGCAGCTGTCATTAAAGCATTGGCTATATCAGCAGTAGATGCGCCGCCTGTTGGACCGAATACACGATAAGCGGCTACTTTTAGATCTGGTCCAATACCTAGTACCCTTCCTTTTCCGGCAATAGATCCAGCAACATGTGTACCATGGCCATTTTGATCCATTGCATCTGGATATCCGGGAACGAATGACTTCCCGTATGCATAGTTAGCTTTAATATCTGGATGATTGTAATCAATACCAGTATCGACTACAGCTACAACAATATCCTTTCCATTAGTTGATTTACCAGTTCCGCCTTTCATATCCCAAGAGGCGCCATTATTCGTTACTTGCTTTATATCCCATTGATATTGATTATAAAGATCAGCTTGCTCTATATTAAAGCTTTGATCTAGTAATTGAACATCTACTGGTGCTTCTGGATAAACGGTATTTTCCATACCAGCATCCAAAACGGCTGAGCTATTTTTAATCTCTGCAAGGAAATTCGGATTTTCAGAGTTTACTTCAACAGCGCCTAATTTAGGCAAGGTCTGTGTAACTTTACCGCCTGACTTCTTAATAACATCTTGATAGTTTGATGGGAGATTATCAGATTTAAAAACAACTATGTAATCCTTTTCAACTTCTTGAGCATGTCCTACACCAAAGCTTCCCAGAAATGCAGCAGCACTTAATGCCACCGATAATGCACTAGCAATAAATTTCTTATTCATTTTTATCCCCCTATTTTGATAGAATTATCTGACAAATCGATTATAGAATCTTAAATCTATTATCACAACGGGGTAATTTTGTTTAATCCTGTCATTACTTGAATTATTGATAGAGAAAATTTCGACGGCTTCTTTCGTCATTTTTAGTGATAGACTCAACTATTTTTAATAAGCAATTGTAAGGAGAGGTAATGAGACATAGAAATCATGGAGCGGTGGAATATCCGTGATAGTATGAAGGCGTATGAATGGGAATAGTATTAATACGGTGTTATTCTTGTAAAAAAGACACTGTTAAAGCTGAATATTGATTTTTAAATCCTGTTGATTGTAGTGGAAGGCGCGTAGACTCTTGCGGGCTCAGCGCCAGCCCCGCGGAAAGCGAAGCGCCTGGAACGTAAATCAACAGCCTTGTTTAACAGAGCCTTAAAAATAAAAAAATGAGAGACCGGCTCTAAACGGTCTTATTTAATTTTTATAAAGAAGGAAAGGGTGCTCAACATGAATTTACAGTTAGAGGATAAGCTTGTAGTCGTGACAGGTTCCACGTCTGGAATTGGAAGAGGAATTGTGAAGTCGTTTTTACAGGAAGGAGCCAGGGTAATCCTGAACGGCAGAAACCAGGATCGAGTGAATCAAGCAGTCGATGAGCTTTCTGCTTATGGGAAGGTATACGGGATTGCTGCTGATTTGTCAGAGGCATCACAAGCACTGGAATTTCTTTTAAAGGTAAAAGAATATGGTGAAATAGATGTTCTTGTAAACAATATGGGAGTGTTTGAAGTCAAAGAGTTTGAATCTGTGACCGATGAAGAATGGATGAACTATTTCAATGTAAATGTGTTAAGTGCTGTAAGGCTGTCACGCGAGATTTTACCTGAAATGCTTAAAAGAAATTCAGGACGTATCATCAATATATCAAGTGAAGCGGGAGTTAAGCCGCTCCCGCAAATGATTCCTTATTCAGTGTCAAAGTCGGCGCTGATCAGCTTATCTCGTGGTTTGGCAGAGCTGACGAAGGGGACGAAGGTAACGGTGAACAGCGTGCTGCCGGGGCCGACGTGGACAGAGGGTGTTGAAAGCTATATGGCAGGTGCAGCGAAAGCTGAAAATGAAAACCTTGAAGTATTCACAGAGAATTATTTTAAAAAGAATGAGCCAACATCATTGATCCAGCGCTTTGCAACGGTGGAGGAAGTAGCGGACACGGTGGTGTTTTTAGCCTCTCAGAAAGCATCAGCCATTAACGGGACCGCTCAAAGAGTAGAAGGCGGCATTATCCGTTCACTATAATCATCCTATTAATAGGATCAAGCAGTAAAAAAAGTTGAACCTTTCCATGAGGTTCAACTTTTTTCTTTAGCAGGCAGTGCATATAGCCGCATGAACAAAAAACAAAGCATATATATAGATATGGTATAAAATCCGCCTAATATGGAGGAGGTATTTATGAAACCGTATCTGATCATTAGCCAATTTTTATATATTCTTTCCTTCATTCCCTGGTTTGTCATTTGGGGATTGTCGTTTATGAGCTTCGACAGTGGTGTCAATTTCTATAATGTATCCTTTGTTCTGATCATAACCTTATATCCGGTTGCTGTAATCATAGGTTCGATTTTTGGGTGGATTTTCAGGGTGAAGAAGAAACGGCTTGCCATTATGATGAATTTGATTCCGCTGATTTGGATCATCGCGTTCTTAAGCTTCATGTTTTTATACAATTGAACAGAGATAACGGCCAAATCTGCACGATTTGGCCGTTGAAGTGATGGTTCTTTTATATTTGGAGAGGGAAACCTATAGATGACCGAGGGCTAAAAAAATCCGCCGATCAAGGAATTAATAAGATTTTGCCGGCGCTTTTTCGGCTTTCTAGTAACTCATGTGCTTCTTTACCATCTTTTAGAGCAAAGGTCATTGGAGTCGAAACAGTTAAATCACCATTTTCGATCCATTTAAATAGCTGGTTTGACCGCTTAATCCGTTCTGCTCTTGAGGTTAATACATTCCATAGATCCCCGCCCGTAATCGTTTTTGATGTATCCATCAGCATCCGGGGGTCTACAGGCTCTGGATCGCCTCCTGCCATGCCATAAAATACGACCGTGCCGCCAACTCGGGTTGCAGCAAAACTTTCTGATAAGGTGGATCCGACAGAGTCAAACACAACATCTGCACCAGCCCCGTTTGTTTCCTGCATTATGTGATCAACCCAATTTTCACTGTATAAAAAAACCTTTTTAGCACCGACCTTTTGGGCTATATCTGCTTTTGCAGAAGAAGATGTTAGTCCAACCGCCGTGCCTCCAAGCAGGCCAGCCATCTGAATCAATAATTGCCCAACCCCGCCTGCAGCAGCATGGACGAGTGCTGTATCTCCAGCTTTAATTTGATAACTATCATGAACGAGATAATGTGCCGTTAGCCCCTGAAGCAGGATGGAGGCAGCCGTCTCGAAGGAAATCGATTCCGGAAGCGGGATTGCTTTTTCAAAAGGAACAGCAACAAGTTCTGCATTTGCATAAGGGACATCGGCAAACGCAATTCGGTCACCAGGTTTTACTTCAGTTACATTGCTCCCAATTTCTTCAACGATTCCCGCGCCCTCATATCCTAAAATGTAAGGCGGCTGGCCAGCAAGGTGATAGTTTCCTCTTCTCCGGTAAATATCCGCGAAGTTTAAGCCAATTGCTTTTGTCCTCACAAGAACCTCATCAGGTCCGATCGAAGCATCTTTGATTTCTTTATAAAGTAATACTTCCGGACCGCCAAATTGTTCAAAAACGAGTGCTTTCATATTAATCCTCAATTCTTCTTTAATTTTTCTTATTGAAGGAAACTTTACTATAGCACCACTGATAAACGATTGCCATTTAGCGAGTTCTTTTTAAAAGGTGTTTTTTAAAAATTTGTTGTTTTGTAAGGCAATTATAAATAAGTTGATTGGAGCACGGGTTCGAGAACAACTCGAAGAGAAAAATGTGCGATGAGTTGTTATGAGAAGCGGTCCGAGAACAACTCAATCAGGAAAAAAGGCCTCGAGTTGTTATGAGAAAGGGATCCGAGAACAACTCAATGAGGAAAAAGCAGGAACTTGAGTATTTCAGCATTCTTCCACGCGGAAAGCGAGCATCCTTACGTTCTATTCAATACCACTCTAAAAGCAACAATGTTTATGAAAACAGCCTTTTAAAAAGAAGGATCCTAGGAAAGGAAAAAGGGAAATGAAATATGCAGGTGAACGCACCTGCATATTTTCTATTTATATCTTATTTTTCCGTCCTTTTATATTTTACGATCAATCGTTTGCGGCGGCTGTTCCAGCCATTTTTCAGTAATCGTCAAAATCAATCCTTTGCCGTAAAATTTCTTCATTTCATCTGAAATATTGGTGAATTTCGTGACGATATCCGATCGTAAGCTTGAGGTCAGAGCCTGATTGATCATGATGAAGCAGAACATTCCCAGGCATGTATTGACAAAGAACATCATCAGCTTATCGGAAAATGGAGAATCCTTCACATCGTATATGTTGAAATCTCCAGAGGCTGAAATTGGTATATTTTCCTTATCAAAGACCTCTTGAAGGGTACTTGTGACTTTTTCGAGTGCCTGGTTTCCTTTGCTGAAATGTTGTTTAAGATCTTTTGTTTTGGCTAGTTTCCCAAAGGTTACGAGGATCATTTTCGAAAATTGGGCTCTATGGATAATTCGTGTAAGATTGGCAATTTCAGCTGCATTTACAGGTCTTGAACCGCCGAATAGCCCATTCAGATAGTTCATATGGCCGACCATATCAATTGTATGGTCCATGGCAACCTGAGGCGGCTTCAAGTAAACGCCTTTAGACAGCATCAGTTCTGTCATATCATTTTGTATATGCAGTACGGACTCAATAGCCTCTTGAAAAAGAGCCCTGATATCTTTTCTGGTAGAATCAGAAAATGCGCTCGGGTATGTAATCATAGAGAGCATCGTTATATCATGGCAAATATATAAAATAAACGTATCGGAAAATACTTTGCCAGCATCAGCTCTTACGTCCTCGGCAGTAAAGCCAAAAGGAATTGTAAGCTTCTCTTTTGTAAAAATATCTTTGAGATTCTGGACGTTTTTTTGGGCAAAATCCAATAGCTTTTCCACTATATTTTTAACTTCTGGATCTGTTGTGGTTGCTAAGAAATATTCATAAAACCGCAGTTCCATCGTGATTTTCATATATCCGGCCCACAAGTTGGATACTTCGGTCGCAGTCAATTCAACCTGGGATTTGTTTGTTGTCTCAGACATTCCATACACTCCTTTCCTATTATTGTTGCTTTTAACGAAGAAATTATTATTGCAATGGGGATTTTGAATTTGCGTAATAGCACTAGTCATTACATATGAAAGAAAAAGGATGGAAAACCTTATAAAAAAGGAGGTTTTCATTTTGAAAAAGATTTTATTACTTTTTTTGCTGGCTTTCTCCATGTTTTCCATCACAGGCTGTGGAAATGATGAAAAACCTGAAGTTGGAGAAGATGTGGAAGATGTAGAGGAAGAAGATGAAATTGGAGACGGCGAAGTAGATGATGAATAAATTTTTAAAATTATTATAACCAAACAGCTCATCTTCAAAAAATGTGCCTTTCCAATAAGAATAGTATCTAATTATTGTCCCCCTTATTTTCGTAATGACTTTCAATTAAGCTGTCTGTAATGATGTTCGTTAAAGCGAAAAGAGCAAAATTTCCTCCTCTTTGCTCTTTTTTGCTGCCTACTCCTCTAATGTTGTAATTATTTTGTATAACGATTGACATCTGACCGGTCAGTCATTAAGATTATAATGAACTAAATAAGTCATTCAGGGGTAGGTGTACAAGTGAAAGGTTTAGTTAATTTTGTTCTAGGAAATAAGCTTGCAGTCTGGCTGCTTACTATTATCATTACTGTATCTGGAATTTATTCAGGCACAAGAATGAACATGGAGACAATCCCGAATATATCAATTCCTTACTTAATGGTAATGGATGTCTATCCAGGTGCAACTCCTGAAAAAGTAATGGAGGATGTGTCCATTCCAATCGAGAAAGCGGTGGAAGGACTTGAAGATGTTAAATACGTTTATTCCAATTCGTATTCCAATATGTCTAGCATTCAAGTGGAATATGAATATGGCATTGATATGGATGAGGCAAAGCGTGCCCTGCAGTCTGCTTTAGATGCTGTAGGACTGCCAGAGGGAGCACAGGAGCCAACCATTACAGCCATCAGCATGAATATGATGCCTGTTGCAGCGCTTAGTGTCAGCAGTACCAAGGAGGATATTGTTGAACTAACGTCTACAGTTGAGAATATCTTAGTTCCTAAGCTTGAAAAAATTGATGGGGTTGCTTCTGTGACCATTACAGGACAACATATCGAAGAAGTCGACCTATCTTATAAGGAAGCGGAAATGGCTGAATTCGGCCTGACCGAGGATAAAGTAAAAGAAATAATCAAGGCTAGCAACCTGGCAGTATCTCTTGGACTCTATGAGTTTAAGGAAGGGGAGCAGGCTGTTGCAGTGGACGGCAAGTTCATGACAGAAAATGAGCTGAAGAACATGCTGATTCCTGTTACACCATCGGCAAGCAATCCTTCACCATTCGTGAAGCTGAGCGATATTGCTGACATTGAATTGGTTGGTAAGGTTCAGTCTGTATCCCGGACGAACGGAAACGATGCCATTGCCATTCAAATCGTGAAAGAGCAGCAGGCCAATACCGTTGATGTTGTGAATGAAGTGAAAGATTTGATAAAAGAAGAGAAAACAAAGATTGACGGTCTTGTCATCGATGTGTCTCTTGACCAGGGGAAACCGATTGAAGAATCCGTTTCAACAATGATTGAAAAAGCGGTATTTGGTGGATTGATCGCTGTTTTGATTATTCTGCTATTCCTAAGAGATTTCAAATCTACGATTATCTCGATCGTTTCTATCCCAGTTTCCATTTTCATGGCCTTGCTGCTGTTGAACTGGATGGAGATTACGCTTAATATCATGACGCTTGGTGCGATTACGGTCGCGATTGGCCGAGTCATTGATGACTCCATTGTCGTAGTCGAAAATATTTATCGCCGCCTGCACCTAAAAGAAGAGAAGTTAACAGGCCGCGCCCTTGTACGTGAAGCAACAATTGAAATGTTCAAGCCGATTTTATCTTCTACATTAGTAACAGTGGCTGTATTCGCACCACTTATTTTCGTTGGTGGGATGGTTGGTGAGCTATTCGCTCCATTCGCATTGACGATGACCTTTGCACTTGGTGCATCTCTGATTGTCGCCATTACGATTGTACCGGCTTTGTCTCACTTCTTATTTAAGAAGAAGCTATATAGTGAGAAGACAGAAAGCAGCCATAAAGAGGCTGGCAAGCTGGCAAATTGGTATAAAGGCGTACTGAATAAATCGCTTAACCATAAAATCATCACCTCAATCATTGCGATCGTTTTATTGGCGGGCAGCCTGGCGCTGACTCCAATCATCGGCTTCAGTTTCATGGGCAGTGAAGAAGATAAGGTCATGTATTTGACGTATACTCCTGGAGCGGGCGAGCTTAAGGAAGAAACATTAGCAAATGTTGAAAAAGTAGAAGAGAAAATGCTGAAACGTGATGATATTGACATTGTGCAAATATCTGTAACGGAAGAGGCAGACCAAATGTCGGCCATGATGGGCTTAGGTTCTGGCGGTGCGTTAATGTACCTGATCTTTGACCCTGAAATGGATAACTTCCCTGAAGTCCGTGATAAAATTGAAGATTATGCATTCAATCTTGGTCAAAGCGGTGAATGGAAGAGCCAAAATTTCGGCGGAATGTCGATGCCTGAAAATGAAATCAGCTATACATTCTACAGTGAAGATTTAACGAAACTTAATAAAGCTGTAAAAATGGTAGAAGAAGAAATGAAAAAAAATGACGGCTTGAAGGATGTATCTTCCAGTGCAGAGGATGCCTATGTTGAGTATACCTTTAAAGTGGAACAGGATGAATTGCTGCAATATGGCTTAACTGCAGGTCAAATCGTCATGCTGCTTAACCCGTCAAAATCAAAGGATGTATTGACGACGATTGAAAAAGATGGCGAAACCCTCGATGTCATTGTCCAGCAGGAGCAAGCAAAACAGCCGGAATCAATCGATGATATCCTTTCTACAACGGTGCCTACAGCGCTTGGTAAAACAATGCCTCTATCTGAGCTGGTAACCGTTGAAAAAGGAACAACAATGAACACTCTGGCGCGCAGCAAAGGTGAATATTATGCGTCGGTTTCGGGAACAGCCATCGATGATGATATCTCAAAGGCTACATCGGAAGTAGATCAAGCAATTGATAAATTGAATTTACCTAAAGGTGTTGAAGTAGGGACTGCTGGTGTCCAGGCAGATATGACGGAAACGTTCACTCAGCTTGGTGCAGCCATGCTTGCTGCAATTGCTATCGTGTACTTTATCCTGGTTGTAACTTTCCGTGAAGGGGTCGCGCCGTTTGCCATCCTATTCTCGCTGCCATTCGCAGTTATAGGTTCATTCGTCGGATTACTGATTGCAGATGAAACCATCTCCGTTTCAGTCATGATGGGTATATTGATGCTCATTGGTATCGTAGTGACAAATGCCATTGTACTCGTAGACCGCATCATCCATATGGAGCGTGAAGGGATGACAATGCGTGAAGCAGTCCTTGAAGCTGGTGCAACCCGTCTCCGTCCAATCCTGATGACAGCCATCGCTACTATCGGTGCTCTCATTCCATTGGCATTTGGCTCTGGCGGAGGCGGCCTGATTTCAAAAGGTCTTGGCATTACCGTAATCGGCGGATTGACAAGTTCAACATTATTAACATTGATTGTAGTACCAATCGTGTATGAAGTGCTATCTAAAGTATTCAAAAAGAACCGCAGAGAAATGGAAGAAAACTAATCACAATGCCCTGCTGAATGACTAGTCATTTGGCGGGTTTTTTTGATTTAGTCATGGAAGTTTCCGTTTTATATAGCCAAGAAGCACTTGCATTAAGCTATAATAGTGATTGCAAAATAAGGGAGGAAAATGACTTGTCAAACTTGCCAAATTGCCCAAAATGCAATTCAGAATATACGTACGAGGACGGCAGCCTTTTAGTTTGTCCTGAATGCGCTTATGAATGGTCATTAGAAGAAGTAACAGGGAATAATACAGATGAGAAGATTGTGAAAGACTCCAACGGAAATGTCCTGAATGACGGAGATACAGTGAGCGTCATCAAGGACCTTAAAGTGAAGGGAACTTCATCGGTCATCAAAATAGGTACAAAAGTAAAAGGGATAAGATTGGTAGATGGAGACCATGACATTGATTGTAAGATTGACGGTTTTGGCGCGATGAAGCTGAAGTCAGAGTTTGTTAAAAAGATATAAAAATGAGCCAGGCTTGTAGCCTGGCTCGTTCTAGTTTGTCGACAAGGATACAGGTTATCGATCAATTATTAAAACCCTGTTAATTGGAGTGGAAGGTGCGAAGACTCCTCCGAAAATGCTAAAGCATTTCCATCGTGCGTGGGCAGATTCGAGGAAGCTTTTCAGTGTCCTGCGGGCTCAGCGCCAGCCCCGCGGAAAGCGAAGCGCCTGGAACGGAAATCAACAGACTTGTTTTATAGATTAACTAAATAATAAAGCTGTAGACAAACTTGATTTACCTAGGTTATAAAGATAATACATGGGAACTTTGCTGTGGATAGCGCCAGGCAAAGTCGAATTCTAAATTAATGTTGCCATCGATATTTATAAAGCTTACTAACCCGTATTCCTTAGTTAAAAATTGATTTTTATCAATAGCCCTCCCGATTAAATCCGTGCTTGTTTGAAGGTCTTTTATGATCAGGAAATCTTCTTGAATGGATACCTCATAGCTCTCTATACCGTTGCTGAATGATCCTTCCCAGTCATTCCAGTCTTTTGGATCTGGAGTATAAAATTGTTTGAACTCCGGGCATGCCTTGCTGTCTACAACAATACATTTAATGGTCTGGCTTAAAGTTGGGGCAGGAAAGCCTACTGTAAATGCTGTATTTCCCTTATCATCTAAGGCGAAATAAGTATAAGTGTTAAATTGTTTTAACTTGAATTTCTGGTCGTTATGGATCAGGGATTTTTCTGCCGAATCAGAACAGATTTTAATTAATCCATAATAGCTATGTAAATAGGTCCCTTCAAAGTATTCCCAGTCTGGCTCTTCACCATGAAAGCCTTCAGTTGCATCCGCTGTTTCATTGCCTGTCCCTCTCAGCAGCTCGTCCACAATTTCATATCCGGCCTGAAAAATATTCTCTCCATTTGCCAGAGCAATGACGGCGATTCCCTTGTCAGGAACAAGGATGAATTGGCTAGAGTATTGGTTGCTATACTGTCCATAATGCCAGTATCGGTCTATGCCATCCTTTGTTTCCTTGAAAAAAGAGATACCGCAACCGCCATTGGTTGAGTTATACCATTTGCTTTGCTGGTTTCTCATTTCTTTTACAGAAGCGGCAGAAAGCACCTGTTTATTGTTATAAGCTCCGTTTTTAAGATGCATCATAGCGAATTTGCTAAGCTCTTCAATTGAGGAGAACGCATAATAAGAGGGATAGCTGGCGACGACATCATAAAACTGATGAGAAATTGCCAGGTTTCCATCGGAGAGCTTCTCGTGAGGAAGCGCTAAAGGATAGGTCATGGCCTTCAAGGGGTCATAGGTGGTATGAGTCATTTCCAACGGCTCAAATAGCATATCCTGCATAATGGATGCAAAAGGTTTGCTAGTTACTTGTTCTGCGACAAATCCGGCGATATTCAAGGCGTGGTTTCCATATGAATAGGCTGTACCTGGATGAAAGAGAATCGGCAGCGTTGGAACTACTTCCTTCATGTAAAGCATTAACCCCGCTTCATTATATTGAAAACGTGTATCATCACCGGTAGGAAGTCCTGATGAATGAGACAAGAGCATGCGGATTGTTATCAGCTTAGATAATTCAGGATCTGCAGCGGTAAACCAGGGGATATAATGCTGAACTGTCTTATCTAAATCGATCAGACCACTTTCAGCAATCATCATGATAACTGAACCAGTGAAAAGCTTGCTTACAGATGCAATTCGAAACAAAGTATCTGGACGAATTGGTACTCCCCACTCCTCAGTTGTTGTCCTTCCGTATCCCTTGGATAGAACTACTTCATGGTCCATGATTACTGCTACTGCAGCACCTGGGATATTATTGCTTTTCATTGAAGCATCAATGATTTCGTGGATATTTTCTAATTTTATCGTCATTAAGCGAGACTCCTTATTAGTTAGATTCATAAATAAATTCAATGAGATTTGCTAATCTCCTGCTTTTACAAATAATAGAACTCCCTTACATAGTTTGGAAACGAAGCCAGCCTTTAAAAATAACACTTCTACCGATAGGGGAGGGGAGTTGATTTAGTGGAAAATAGAGGAAAATAAGCGCTTATAAAGTTTTGTTTACAATCTAGTTTACTTGTATACATTTTGTAAACATTGCGTATACAAAATAGTTTACATGTTTACAAATGTGTATACATATTGGTATATCAACATGTATACACATTTGTAATCGTTGTATACAATTACGTATACAAAACTCAATAAAGGTTTACAACTTGTTTACATGTTTACAAATATATTTCTTTTTAGCCCTTTTTATTGCAGTATCTATTATTTCGCTTTACCTTTAAAATAGTAAGAGTATATACATAATTACTTAGAAAATAGAAAAGGAATGATAAGAATGACAAAATCCAGAATTGCAGCTGTTGATGTAGGTAATGATTCTATTAAAGCGATTTTCGGAGAATTTGATAATGAATTGAATATCCCTAATATCGTAGCAAGAGATACAGAGGACCGTCCTGTAATCGGTATTGAAGAGTTAGACACAAAAGATCCTATTGATGGAATCCATATTAGAGTCCACTCCCCTGCACTGAAAGAAAATAATGCAATTTATCGTGTAGGAAGTTTAGCGACAAAAAGCGACAATGCGACTGAATTGGACCCGGGAAGCAGCAAGTCAGAAGAAGATCAGACATTAGTGATGCTGTTTGCTACTCTGGCATTAGATGCTGTTCAAGAAGAAACTGGAAAACTCTTTCCGAGATCTAAGAATGTAATCGATGCAAACTATACCCTTGGAACAGGTTTGCCGCTTCGAGAAGTAAAGGAAGGAAAAGATGCTGGATACCGCTCTAAATTAGTTGGGTCTGTCCATCAGGTAGAATTCCTTGTGACTCCGAAGTACCAGGGCATTAAAGTAAATATTAAATTTGATGAAGTGAAAGTCTATCCGGAAGGTTTTGCGGCTTACATTAATCTAGTAATGGATAATAGCCTGAAAATCATCAACAAAGATTTAATTGATAGAAGGATATTAATTCAGGATATTGGCGGCTTATCAACAGATATCGCTGTCATCAAAAACCGCAATGTTGATGATGATAAAGCACAGGGCTTCAATTTGGGTGTATCTGAGGCGTTAGAACAAATCAGAGAGGAAATCCGCAGCAAACACGGCGTGGAACTAGACAGCCGCAGAGATGTTGTTGAAATCATCACTCGCAAAAACGATCGTAACCATATCATGGTCAAAGGAAGCCGTACAAGTGTCCATGATATTACGGACCGCATCCTTCTTGAATTAGCGAAAAAGCAATATCGCCTGCTTCGAAACGTATGGGCAAAGAACTCACAGACGGAAATCTGCTATTTCGTTGGCGGCGGCGCGACTGTCTTGAAGGAATATATCAAAACACTAAACAATAATCTCGATGGCTATAATATTGAGTTTTTTGAAGATGAAAAAGAAAGCATCTGGATGATGGCGAATGCTTATTACAAGCTGATCATGGATTATGTGAAAAAGACAGAAAAGAGCAAACCTGCATCTGAGCCTGTAAAAAGCTAAAAATAAGGTGATCCTATGAAAAAGACCAACCCAAACGAGATTAAGAGAGGACAGGCTATATCATTCCGTGTTCCTTCTGACACTCCCGACCACATTTTAAGGCATTTGCAAAAGTTGAAAGAAACGGAGAGAAGGAATTTCTCCAGTAAAATTGCTGAATTTGTGATGCAGGGTGCAGGCAGTTCTAATTCAAAGGAACGGGAAACCTTAACGATTCCTCTACCTCGTAATTTAAGTAAATCGCAACGGGATTGGGTAAAGCATGAGCATTCTGAGGCCTTGCTTGGCAACATCGTTTATCATCTGTTAAGCGATCCTATTCGCGCAACATCTCTGCTTGCTTCTTTGAATAGTAAATCGACTGAAATAGATGAGGCGCTGTATTTGCAGGAAGAGATTTTTCACCCGAGAGCGGAAGCGGAGCAAGATAACAGCGGTCTTCTGGCAACAGAAGAGGCAGCTTCGGCAGCTGAAGTGGATCCACTTGATGATGATTTAGATTCTTTTGACTGGGAATCTATGAAACAAAATGATGACCAAGTCTCGGAAGAAGAACCGGAAGAACAAAAAGACGATTTAGATGATCTTCTTGGAGACTTTCTCGCTAAAATGAATAAGTAATTATGCCAAAAAAAGAAGACCCCTGGGATCAAGATTCCCAGGGGTCTTTTCGTCATTATTCATATGAACGTTCCAATTCGTCAATCAGTGAACCGACATAAGCAACTGCTTTACGTACTGGTTCTGGCGTCGACATATCAAGACCCGCGTGCTTCAATAGCTCAAGAGGCTTCATAGTGCCGCCTGCACGGAGCACCTCGAGCCAGCGGTCAACGGCCGGCTGGCCCTCTTCCTGAATCAACTGTGCGACGGCAGTCGATGCAGTTAAGCCAGCAGAATAAGTATACGGATACAAGCCCATATAGTAGTGAGGCTGGCGCATCCATGTCAGGCTGGCACCTTCGTCGATTTCAACGGTATCGCCCCAGAAACCAGTAAGGACGTCGGCTTTCAATTCTGTCAGTGTTTTTGCCGTAAGAGCTTTGCCTGCTTCAGCATGAGCATAAACCCTGCGCTGATACTCAGCTTCAAGCAAATGGGTGACAAAGTTATGGTAATACGTTCCAAGCAGCTGCAAGACAACCCAGCGGCGCATCTGCTGGTCCTCTTTATTTTCATTAAGGAGATGCTGTGCTAAAAGCATTTCATTCATAGTGGATGGTGCTTCAATGAAATACATCGATGGACGAACATTCATGATACGCTGATTTTTATTCGCTAAATAAAAATGTCCTGCATGGCCGAATTCATGTGCCAATGTAAAGCAGCCGCGCATATTGTCTGCCCAGGTAATCAGGATATATGGGTGAGAACCATATGGACTTGAGCAGAATGCTCCTGTTGATTTTCCTACGTTATCAGCGAGGTCGACCCATCTTTCCTTAAAGCCTTTTTCAATCATTTCCGTATAGTCTGGTCCCATTACTTTTAAAGATTCAGTAATGACCTTGCTAGCCTCTTCAAAGGTGATTTCAGGATCAAAATCAGGATCAAAAGGAGCCTTTAAGTCACAGAACATCATCTTGTCCAGACCCAAAACCTTCTTCTTCAACTGGGCAAAGCGGCGCATATGCGGTGCCAGTTCTTTATAAATGATGTCGATTTGGTTATTGTACATCTCTAAAGTGACCTGCTGAGGCTCTAGCAGCATATGGGTGACAGATTCATAGTTTCGCAGGCGGGCAAGCGTCACCTGCTTTTTCACCTCAGTAGAATAGGCAGCTGCAATCGTATTTTTATATTGCTTGAGAGTTGAAACAAAGGATTTGTATGCTTTTCTCCGGACATCCGTATTCGGGGAAAATTCATATCGGCTTTCGAAAAGCGCAAACGAATTCGGTAATTCATTGCCATCCTCATCCTCGATTGAGGAAAATTCCATATCGGCAAGTTTAGCCATTTCATAGATTTTATATGGAGCAGCGTGAACTTCTCCTAATGCTGCAAGCACCTCTTCCGTTTCCAGTGCCAGCTTATGTTTTTTTGTTTCAAGAAGCTCTAAAAGATTTTTCTGGAATGGCTCAAGATGAGGCTCCTCTCGAAGGAATTTTTCTATCGTCCCTTCCTCAAACGCTAAAATTTCAGACGAGATAAATGACAAGGAAGCCATTGCGTTCGTGCTGATGGCAGCAACCTTCGCTGAATTGGCCTGATTAACAGGGTCCGTCCCATCGGCTGATTGTTTCAAGCTGGCATATGTACGTGCTTTTATGAGCTGCATAGTAAGCTCTTCCTGGGCGACGAGGCATTCTAACAATGCCTTTGGTCCTGTATGTAAAGTGCCTTTTAAAGCTGCGAATTCAGTGATATCTGCCTTGATTTGTTCCAGAGCTGTCTCCCACTCCTGGTCAGAAGCAAATAAATCCTCAAGATTCCAAGTAGACTCAACAGGGACCTCTGAACGGACAAGACGTTTTTCTACTGTTTTATTCAATAAAATCTCCTCCTTTTGTATCCTAATAATACTACGAAATTCGAAATAACGTTAGTTAATTATATTGAATAATAGAAATATTATAACTATACAATTTTTAATCTCCAAAAAAGGTATAGAAAAGATTGGATTACTGGTATATTATTGGTTTGAATATTATGAAAATTAATATATACAGGTGGGAGTAAATTGATTTTACTAGACTATATTATAAATCTCTCCATTTTTTCACTTATGGCCAGCACACCCTTAATCATTCGTTCTTTCATCAACCATAAACCTCTTAAGCAGCTGCGTCTTTGGGCCGCGTTATATGCAGGAATGGTATCCTCGATTCTCGTTGGACTATCCTATGAACAACAGGGCTATTCCTACGATATCCGCTATGCAATTCTTATTTTAGTATTTGCTTATCTGGGACCTCAAGCAGGGCTTATAACGGGAAGTTTTTCCTTACTCAGCAGATTGATGGCAAGCGACAATTGGCTTCCAGCCATTGTTGGCTGGCTGATCATCATGTTTTTTTTCACTCTCATAAACAAGCGATATGCCCATCTTAAACCAGCTAAAAGAACTGGAATCCTGGCTGGCTCCTATCTTGTTATTTATATTTTGACGGTGCCATTACTATTTAATGTATTTAGAGATAATCCCGTCTTTCACCTCCAATACTTGCTGTTTATTATGCTAGGAGTGATGATTGGCGGGTTGCTGATAGAGTCATATGAAAACTTATATAGAATCATTACAGAAAAGAAGAAAATGGAGAAAACACTTGAAGAAAGTGAGGCTAAGTATCGCCTTATTGCTGAAAATACATCGGATCTTATCATGGTGATGAATAAAAAAAACGAAATAAGCTATTTTTCTCCCTCCCATGAAATCGTTTTGGGGTACGAGGTTTCTGAACTCCAATGCGTAGATATTTATAAGTTGATTCATCCTGACGATGTTCATCCTTTTGTTAGAACAATCGAAAACATATTTGAAAATAATGAATCTCGATCGGTCGAATTTCGATTTCTGCACCATGAAGGCCATTGGATAGATTTTGAATCCCGCTGTATGCCTGTGATTGGAGAAGAAGGGGTAATCGAGCACATAGTCATGATCAGCAGGGATATTTCAGAACGGAAAAAAGCGGAGGAGATTCTTTTGCAATCGGAGAAGCTGTCGATTGTCGGGGAGCTGGCAGCAGGTGTTGCCCATGAAATCCGCAACCCGCTTACAACGATTAAAGGGTTTGTCCAGCTTTATAAAAAAGAAAACAATTTAATTGAATTTAACGACTTGCTTCTCAGCGAGCTGGAACGGATCGAAACGATTACAAGTGAAATGCTGACACTTGGTAAACCCCAGGCCATTCAGCTTAATAGGGCGAATTTACGGGATGTGATTGAAAACACGGTAGAACTGTTATCTCCACAGGCAAAAATGGAGGCTATCCAATTCATCCAGAAGTACGAAGATAATGAGTTTGTGATTACTTGTGAGCAGAATCAAATCAAGCAGGTGTTCCTGAACATATTCAAAAATGCGATGGAGGCCATGCCAAACGGCGGGGACATCGAAATAAACATGATGAAAAACAAGGCTGGGAACTGTGTTATTACCGTAAAAGACGAGGGCTGCGGAATTCCAGAAGAATTGCTGCCGCGCCTGGGTGAGCCTTTTTACACATTGAAGGAAAAGGGAACAGGGTTGGGACTGATGATTTGCCATAAAATTATCAAACAGCACCAGGGGATCATATCTTACAAAAGCAAGCTGAACGAGGGCACCTTGATTGAGATACACTTGCCTTTAGCGAACGAAACCGTTGACTGAGGCTATAATAAGGCAGGGCTATAAAGAAGGAGGGTGACACTCGATGTCACCCTCCTTACTAATTTAAACATTCAATGAATGGGAGTTTTTCATGCGTGAATTGTAGATTTGGTAAAGAACCAAGGCAATCCCTGATAATATAATCCCTGAAATATAAGGCATCCCGATAGCGATCGAGAACAGCCATCCGCCTAATGGAGGGCCGATGATCCTCCCAAGTGAATCGAAGGACGACAGCAGGCCGGTAGTGCTCCCGTGTCCAGCGGTTGATTTCTTTGTCAGCAAAGAGGATACGCTTGGGCGGATTAGGCCGTTCCCAACGCCAAATATCGTTAAGAAGAGAGCAGCAGTTCCAAATCCTTTAATCAGCAAGATTAAGGCAAATCCTACCGCTGAAATAAAGATTCCCAGTTGGATAACCTTCCCTTCTCCGAGCTTTTTGGTCATCCTTCCGACCAAACCACCCTGGACAATGGCTCCTGCGAGTCCCATGATCATGAAAATATAGCCTAGCTGCACAGCACCAAGCCCAGCTTTTTCAGCAGCAAAATAGGCAAATGTTGCTTCAAGGCCGGATAGGCTTAACGATACAAACAGTTGCAGCACGAACAAAACAGATACAGGTCCATTGAAAGCCTTTAGTAAAGATGATCTTTCCTTTGACTGGCTGTTGCGCTCTTCAACGGAAAGTGATTCCTTCAGGACGAAGGTGACGAGCAGGAATGTGATCAGGGAGGTAGCACCGGCAAGATAGAATGGCATGTTCAGGCTGGATTGCGAAAAAATACCGCCGATCGCAGGTCCAAATATAAAGCCAAGCCCTACAGAAGCTCCGATGATTCCCATTCCTTTTCCGCGATCTTCCTCTGAGGTGATGTCAGCCACATAGGCCATGACAGTCGGCATATTTGCCGAGGACAAAAGCCCGCCAATAATCCTTGCTGCAAAAAGCATCCATAGCTCTGATGAAATGGCCATCAAGAAAAAAGAAAGTGACAGTCCAATAATGCCAATCATGATGACTGGCTTCCTGCCAATCCTGTCAGAAACACGTCCCCACATAGGCGCAAACAGAAGCTGCATCAATGAATAGACAGCCATCAACAATCCCAGCTGAGTTGGGTTAGCGCCAAGTTCCTCCGCATAAAAAGGCATGACCGGAATAATAATCCCAAATCCGACCATTACAAGGAACATGACTAAAAATAAAATAGGCAGAGCCTTTTTAGTATTCATTAACTCTCTCACTCCAGTTGATAAATAACTTAATTATGCTAAAAACAACAATAATGTAAATTATATCAGAAAGCATACCCGGGTACCTAAAAGAGAATCCAAATAACCCAAGAGAAATGTTTTATCAAAAGGGACAAGAAGACATTCCTCTGGACCATAAAAGGTTAGTTTTTGTTAAATTTGGATATAATATTCAAAAGGTTTGAATATACAGGGGGGAGTTTTGATTGTGAGTCCGAAAGCGAAAAGGAACTTCCTGCGCATAGGCAGTTTCGTCCTTGGTTTAGGTTTTATGGGAGCCATGGATGGGATCATCTTTCACCAGTTATTGCAATGGCATAGTGTGGTCATGCAGATCGATCGTCCAGGACAGATTGCAAGTGATGGAATATTCCACTTTGGCGTCACCATAGCATTAGTAATCGGTGGGATTCTTTTATGGCTGGCCGGGAGACCGTCAGATATTACTAGAGGTGTAAGGCTGCTTGTAGGAAGCTTTTTAACAGGGGCTGGCATTTTTAACTTGGTAGAAGGTGTAGTGAACCATCATCTTTTGAAAATCCACCGTGTAAAGCCAGGGGACCCTAATGCATTAATGTATGATCTTGCATTCCTTGCACTTGGCTTATTGCTGGTAATCATCGGTGAGCTAGTCAGGAAAAAAGGACAACATTCTGGTCACGCGATAGACCGATAAGGGCAAGGTGGAGACGGATTCAATGTACAGATTTGTTAGTTTTATCGTTATATTTTCATTTGTGTCAGTGATGTTATATTTTCATAATCAAAATGGGCACAATCAGGCTTCGGAACATGGTGATGCACACAGCCATAAAGAAGTGTCAATTCCTTCAGGCGAGCAAATTCCTTCAATTGAAGGATCTGTAAAAAAAGATCCTTCAGGGTCTTGGCTGCTTCATATCATGACAGACAATTTTAAATTCACTCCAGAAAAAGCTGGTCTTAATGAAGTCAACTATAGCGAAGGGCACGCACACTTGTATGTGAATGGACAAAAATTAAACAGGCTGTACGCTATAACCTAGGCGACCTGGAACCGGGGACATATCATATTAAAGTAACGCTTAATGCTAATAATCATGAGGTTTTTACGGTTAATGGGCAGGAAATTGCCTATCATAAAAAGCTTAATATCAAATGAAAATTCAAGGGTGCCATTTGGCACCCTTCTTTAATGTTGCGAGCCAGAAGCTGGAAGTGATTTTTCATGGATTGACTTCACCAGCTTGAAAAACAAGATCGTCAAAGGCTGGACTGTTAAATAAACAGGAAGAGAATAGTATGGGCTCCAATTCTTATACTGTAAAAAATCTATATAGGAAGTAGTGAAAAAGCAAAAAAGTCATTGTGTAATCCCTTCCTTAAACAGGATACGGCTATACATTCTTCTCAACATACTCGTGATGGCTAAAAATAAAAACCAGGTCAAAAATGAAGCCCATAGCCTCCAGTTCATGTATTCCATAATATCAAGGATGGGAAGTGAGCGCTCAATGCCAACCAAAATAAAGGTGGCAGCAATTAGCAGTTGATGTTGTCAGTCTTCTCTCGATTTCAAGAAACAAAGGAAGCATTAGGGGAATGATTATTACTTCGGAAATTCGAAACATCAGGAAATGCCATGGCTCCGTAGATACCTTCCAAAGTTTTTCATTATCTGCGATGACTAAAATAAAACTAGTAAACAGGTATTCGATACTCATGAAAACAAAGATGAGATTTAATGGATTGTTCTTTTTGCTTATTATTGCAAATGAAATAATCAAAATCAACGTCATCGATACAAATAGAGAAACAGTTATCATAGGCTCCTCGGTGCTTCTGCGTATTTTTACGTATTTTTATCTATACAGTTTGTCCTTATACAAAAAAGATACCCCCGTGCATGGAGGTATCGGACTATTGTGTATGCTGACTGTATTCACAGCAATTGTGTTTATTCTCAACAAATCTTTTTATAAAGTTTATCCTTCAGCCAAATCTTTCAAGGGTAACATCAATCATATTAGAGGCGATGTAATAAGCTGCCAATGAGAGCAAAGCTTTATCCCAGCCAAAAATGAACCCGGCGCTGGAAAATACGAAAATATTGATGAACATAATGACCTTGCCAACAGAAAAAGAAGTTCGGCGATTCAGCAAGATGCCTAAAATTTCTGTGCCGTCGAGCGACCCTCCATATCGGATGACAATGCCTACCCCCACTCCAAGAAAGATGCCGCCAAATAAGGAAGCTAAGAGTGGATTTCCCGTTGGAACAGGAACATTGTAAAGGACGAGTGTTCCAAGTGATAATACGGTAATCCCCAATAAGGTGGTCACAACAAATCTTTTTCCGATTTTTTTATAGCCCAGGTAGAGGAAGGGAAGGTTCAGGAGGAGCAAATAGAACTCCAGCTTCAAACCTGTCAAATAGGACATAATGATGGAGATACCAACGATTCCGCCATCGATGATATGGTTGGGAATCAGAAAAAATTCAAGTGCGAACGATACGAAAAGGGCTCCTATAATAACAAACACCGATTTGAAGAAAAACTTTCGGAAGGAGATTTTGCTTCTTGAGCGATATTCGTTTTCTTCCGGACTGAACTTCATCATGATAAAGGCAGGCAATAAAAATCCAACCGCCTGTTCAATATTTGCGACCGCCCTTGACCAGCCACTCGGTATGATTTTGCTAGTATCTTCAAAAAACAAAGCGATCCCGCTCAGGTGAAAGGCATTCTCTAATTTTTCCGCAAAAAGTTTTGGCTGTTCTTTCAAGGCTGATGGGTCGATTAAAGGGCCTAATTGGAAGATATCTAAAAAGAGATAGATTACACCAAATGCCACAAAAACATTTAAATAAAGAAATAGAAAATTGGCCAAATCATAGAGCTTTTTATTCTGCGTAAGCATTTCATCGCTTCCTTTTCTTTTTGGACAAGTGTTTAATTGTATGAATTTTTTTGAATGATTAAAACCTGGTTCATACAAAAATTACATGAATGTTGAGAAATAAATACCCTTCATTGAAGTCTTCTCCATAACTCCTGTAGAATGGACACAAGTAAATAAGTGAAAAAGGTGTTTATATGAAAAAATTCGTCATTATAGGTGCTGGGATTTTAGGAGCATCCACTGCTTACCATTTAGCGAAATCAGGTGCCAGTGTAACAGTAATTGACCGTCAGGAGTCAGGTCAGGCGACGGATGCTGCTGCGGGAATCATATGTCCCTGGCTTAGCCAGCGCAGGAACAAAGCTTGGTATTCCCTCGCTAAAAGCGGGGCAGAGTACTATGCATCTCTCATAAAGCAGCTGGAGGAGGATGGGGAAACAGAAACTGGCTATGAGCAGGTAGGGGCAATCAGTCTCCATACAGATACAGAAAAGCTTAATAAAATGGAAGAAAGAGCAAGATTAAGGAGAGAAGATGCTCCCGAAATTGGCGAGATCCGCCAACTCTCCCAGCTTGAAACAATGGAAATGTTTCCGGCGTTATCTAGTGATTACTCGTCTGTCCATATTAGCGGTGCGGCACGCGTTAATGGGCGCGCGCTTCGTCAGGCACTAATCAACGCGGCAATAAAACATGGCGCATGTCTTGTCAATGGGGATGCCCAGCTAGAGCATGATCAAAATCAAGTAAAGGCAGTGCTGGCAGGTGGTAAGCGCTACGAGGCTGACCGCGTCATGATTACTGCGGGTGCATGGGCCCCAGAGATCCTAAAAACGCTCGGGATCACTCTTCAGATTGCTCCGCAAAAAGCCCAAATCGTCCATCTTCAGCTTGAAAATACTGAAACAAGTATGTGGCCAGTTGTCATGCCTCCAAATAACCAGTACATTTTAGCTTTTGAGGGAGGCAGGGTAGTAATCGGGGCTACACATGAAGATGAAATGGGATTTGACCGCCGGGTAACAGCAGGGGGCCTAAATGAGATTTTTGCTAAAGCACTGGCAGCAGCTCCTGGACTGGCAAATGGAACGTTCATAGAAGCACGTGTTGGCTTCCGTCCTGTGGCGCCTAACTTCCTGCCAATTATAGGAGCAGTACCTGGTTATGATGATCATTTGTTTTTGGCAAATGGTCTTGGTTCATCAGGTTTGACCGTCGGACCTTACTTGGGGGCACAGCTGGCAAAGCTGGCGACCGGGGAGATGTTGGATATAAATCTTGAACTGTATGATGTTGCCGGAGCAATCAGCAAGAATATTTCCTAGGCAATGAGAAAATATTGAAAGATTAGGGACATGCCAGATGGAGGCATGTCTTTTTATATGTTCCAATGGAATCCTTGGATGAACTATACTGCTTATGTCATACATTTTTTAGGCTCTGTTAAAGATGAATGTTGATTGTTAAACCCTGTTGATTGTAGTGGAAGGCGCGTAGACTCCTGCGGGCGCAGCTGGTCAGGTGAGACCCCGCAGGAGCGAAGCGACGAGGAGGCTCAGCGCCAGCCCCGCGGAAAGCGAAGCGCCTGGAACGAAAATCAACAGCCTTGTTTAACAGAGCCTTTTTTTGAAAGAAACCAAAGTCTTCTTCTGGAAAATTGTGAACCGCCCTAAAAATAAAATTCATTCTAAAACATTTTTTCCAAAAAAATATTCATAGAAGCTTAAATAAATCTAGTAATAGCGGGTATAACACTAAAACAAAACTAAAATTTGTTTTAATAAGTTTCTTAATAGAATGCAGGGAGGAAACATCATGCAATGGAAGGGCAGAAGAGCGAGCGGCAATGTTGAGGATAGAAGAGGAATGGGCGGAGGCGGGATGCTAATGGGCGGCGGCCTTGGCGGGATCGTCCTGTTAGTGATCATGACATTCCTTGGCGGAGGCGATCTAGGGGATGTCGTGAACAATATGTCAAACACGGGAGGGCAATCAGCTGCTCCTTATGAGGAAACACAGCAGGAAAAGGACCTTGCTGACTTTGTATCCGTTGTCTTGGCTGATACAGAGGAGGTTTGGACTGAAGAATTTAAGAAAGAAGGGATGGTTTATAAGGAGCCGACCCTAGTATTGTATTCTGGAAGTGTCCAGTCTGCCTGTGGTACCGCAGGCGCATCAGTTGGGCCGTTTTATTGTCCGGGTGACCAAAAGCTGTATATCGACCTAAGTTTCTATGATGAGCTTCAAAGTAAATTCCAGGCGCCGGGTGACTTTGCGATGGCTTACGTAATTGCTCACGAAGTAGGGCACCATGTACAAACATTACTGGGAACTTCCGATAAATTGAACTCAATGCGCCAGAATCTGAGCAAGACAGAATTCAACAAGTATCAGGTGCGATTTGAACTGCAGGCTGACTATTTAGCCGGAGTATGGGCTAACCATGCACAGGGAATGGGTGTAGTGGAAGAAGGAGACCTTGAGGAAGCTTTGAATGCTGCAAGTGCTGTCGGAGATGATACAATCCAGAAGCGTTCGCAGGGCTATGTCGTGCCGGAAAGCTTCACACACGGAACTTCGGAACAGAGGAAGAGCTGGTTCTATAAAGGCTATAAAGCGGGAAACCTGCAAGAAGGAGATACGTTTAACTCCAGGGAATTTTAGGTTCAGTGAAACTAGGGCTCTATTTGCCCTGGCCATTATATAAAAAGATCGGGGATGGGCCCATTCTATCTTTGAAGAAGAAAGGAGCAGATTCCACCATGGAAGCACAAGTAAGATCGTTTTTTCTGAACGATACAGGTGATATTCCGAATAATCCTGATTTACCTGTAATCGTGTATCAAGGTGTTTTTGAAAATACCGTTAATATCGAAGCCCAATTCGTGCAGCATAACTGGACAGGGACATGGACTGGCGATATTTATGAGTATCACCATTACCATACAAACACACATGAGGTATTAGGTGTGAAGTCTGGTAAAGCGACGGTACTTTTAGGGGGAGATGGCGGAGAACGACTTAACCTAACAGCTGGTGACGCAGTTGTTCTGCCGGCAGGTACGGGCCACAGGAAAATGGAGAGCACCGAGGATTTTGCCGTTGTCGGGGCTTATCCGAATGGAAGCACTCCTAACCTGAATCAAAAAGATCCTGGTGTACGAGCGCAAGCAATATCGCAAATTAAAAATGTGCCAGTACCAGAAACGGATCCAGTGTACGGGGAGAATGGCCCGCTCCTGGAGAAGTGGGCAAAGTGAATACCAAACAATAAAAGGCAGGCAGAAATGGTGTATTTCTGCCTGCCTCTTCCAATTATCGATTTTTTAAAGAGTGATTGAATTTTTTCAGAAGATACCCCAAACTCTCGCGGTCATCATCAGTCCAGTCACTTAGCAGATTCGTGATGCTGTCTAATCGGGACATCTGATTGGCGGTTAATTCTGCATAGCCAGATTCTGTTATTTGGTAAAAATAAGAACGGCCATCTTGTGAGTCGGGGATTTTTTTCACATACTTTTTATCCTCTAATGCTCGTGCTTGCCTGCTGACGGTAGAGATATCAAGATCAAATTCATCAGCCAGAACCTTCACACCTGCAGGTCCAAGAGCGGATAGTCTCCGAAGCAAAAGATACCCAGACCGGTCAAGGCTGGTTTTTCTTTTATCTGTTGAAACAGAAGTAAGTCGGCGGATCAGGATGGCCAATTCTAGTTCAATTGTTTCCAATGCTTCTTTATTCATTGTTTTTCACCCCGGATAGTTCCTCTAGGTTACATAATAATATAACCTGGGCTTTTGTCAATTTTATGTATATCTTTGGAAATCACCATTGACATTGATTATAGTTGTATTATACAATCAAATGGTTGTATTATGCAATTACTTTCTTTTAGCTAATTAACTCTTAATAACGGATGGGAGATTCATATGCAGGCTCATGAAATCATGGATAGTACAGTTTACAAGGTCAAAGATACGGACAATGTGCGATTGGTAATTGAAAAATTCATTGATCATCAAATAAGCGGTATGCCCGTGGTTAATGAGCGGAATGAAATTGTCGCTTATATAAGTGATGGGGATATCATGCGGTATATCGGGAAACACAAGGATATCGTCGTTGACTCTTTTTATTATGTTGATGTGATCAAGGGAGATGATGATGAATTTGAGGTAAGGGCCCAAAAGGTCTTGAACTTGAACGTGATGGCCATTGCTCAGAAGAAAGTGCAAAAAGTGGCATGGAACCAGGAAATCGAAAATATTGCGGCACTTTTGGGCCAAAAGCAAATTAAAAAAGTGCCTGTTGAACGGAATGGAATATTGGCTGGGATCATCAGCCGGGGGGATGTCATCAGGCATTCCTTTAAAAAATTACTATAACCCAAAATAGCAAAAAGAGGAGACGTAAGAATGACTTCAAAATCACAAACAGCAGCAAAACCTTTGACGATTGAATCTGAGGCTGCTTCTGGAATCCTGAAGCAGCCAGTCGCTGTATGGGCTGTTTTCTTTGCAGCAATCACTGCCTTCATGGGGATGGGGCTCGTGAACCCTGTCTTGCCAACAATTGCCCATAATTTGAACGCGACACCTAGTGAGGTAACTTTACTATATACAAGCTATAATGCAGTAATGGCATTCGCCATGCTGATCACTGGAACGGTATCTTCAAAGCTGGGCAGCAAGGGTACACTCCTTCTGGGAATTTCAATTATTGCGATTGTCTCTGCTTTGGGAGGATTCGCCGAAAATATTTGGACATTGGTCGGTTTAAGGGGCGGATGGGGACTAGGCAATGCGCTGTTTGTCGCAACAGCGCTGGCAGCGATTGTTTCTCTTTCAGACAGCGGAACAGCAAAAGCAATCATACTTTATGAAGCAGCCGTGGGACTTGGCATTTCAATTGGTCCGTTGATGGGCGGGACATTAGGGTCCTTGACCTGGAGAGCTCCATTCTTTGGAGTTGCCACATTGATGGTATTCGCCTTTATCCTGCTTACCTTATTAATGCCTAAAGCAAACATACCTGCAGTTAAAAAAGCAAAGACTCCACTATTGGCACCTTTCCACGCGATGAAACACCGTTCGCTTTTGGTACTGGGGATTGTCGCTGCATTATACAATGTTGGTTTCTTCACTATCATGGCATACGCTCCCTTTGTGATGGGGTTGGAACCAAAGGGCCTTGGCTACGTATTTTTAGGCTGGGGAATCCTGCTGGCGCTTACGTCTGTATTCATGGCACCTAAGCTTCAGCAATGGTTTGGAACTGTGAAGGCAATGATTTTCATGCTGATACTCTTTGCCTTAGACTTAACAATCATAGGAATCTTTGCAACGACACAGTGGGTTGTAATCAGCGCTGTTATTTTTGCAGGCGCGATATTGGGGAATAACAATACTTTGATTACAACGGCCGTTATGGATGCAGCGCCAGTAGAAAGGGCGACTGCATCGGCCGCGTACAGCTTCCTGCGTTTTATCGGTGCAGCCATTGCACCTTTCATGGCAGCTAAATTAGGAGAAGTGTTTAACTCTCATGTTCCATTTTTAGTTGGCGCAGGGTTCGTGTTTTTGTCAGTTGTGTTCATCAGGATGAATTTCAAGCATCTTAAGCACGTTGATACAACTGATCCATCTCATTAAGTTATCATTCCCTCCTTTCAGGAATAGGGAAGAAACGAAGACTATTTGAATGCTAGAAGAAAGTGTGTGGATTTCCACACACTTTTTTTCTGTTCCCAGTTGTTCGCAGTTTCTTATATACCTATAAGGGTATATAATATATATGTAAGCGGTTCATGAATATTCCGTTTGGATACAATAATTAGCTGTATAAGCAACCGGACTGAAAGAAGGGATGGCCCTTGGCGAACAAGAAATTGGTTTATTTTGTTTCCTTAAGTTCTAATGTGCCTTATGTATTAAAAGAAGCAGTAAAACATGCAGAGCAGGGGAATGAGATCAGCATCTTCTTTGACCTCGATGGTGCGAGGGTACTGGATAAGCGGTACTTAAAAATAATCGAGCGTACACAAAATATTGATCTCGCCAAACTTATGAAAAGAGCGATGGACATGGGAATTGGATTTTTTGGCTGCCAGATGAATGTGCTGATTGCGGATGGCCTTGAACTTGTTGACGGTGCCCAATTGGCAGGAGTAGCGACATTTTTGGATATTGCCTATCAGGCAGATGCGGTCTTAAGTTATTGATGGAGGCGACTGGCATGGATCAGAAAAAAGTGGTGGTAATGGCCCTGCATGATGAACTGGAATCTGTTTATCCTCCGTTAAATATTGCCCTTGGCGCGGCATCATCGGGCGCAAAGGTGATTTTGGCGTTCTCACGTAAAGGCGTCAATATTCTTGATAAGCGATATATATCAGTTCCCTCAGACGATCTTGAGTACTTATCAAATGCAATCAGCGATTTTGGTGTATCTTCTGTTCATGAACTACTGGGAATCGCGGTCGAAATGGGCGTTCAGTTATACGTTGTGGATTTAGATATAAAGGATAATTTTGAGTTCGTACATCCGGCCGAGCAAGTCCCGATTAAATGGGTCTTAAACGAGGCAGCATCAGCAGATTTATTCATGCACTTTTAGAGGGGTAAAAGGTGAAATGCAGCGCAATAGAATGGGAGACATAAGCCTGCTTATGGAGGACGATGAAAAAGACAGAGAAGGCTTCTCTGTCTTTAATATATATTGTCAGCCTGTCTGCTTCGACAGTTCTTTTTTATAGGTCACTTTATTTTTGCCAAGATCCTTTGATTGAAGCAGCAGCTGGTCGGCATAAATATATCCTTTTTCCATTGAGGTATATGAATTTACCGTGAAGTAATACAAACCAAATGAAGAGGTAATCGAAATGGAGTGAATTTCAGATTTATATTCCACATCAACTGAACTAGCTTCGATGCCCTGGCGGATTTTTTCCACCAGATCAATGGTTTCACTGTATGATTTATTTCTCAGGATCAGCGTGAATTCCTCGCCGCCGCTTCGGAAAAGGTAATCATTTTCAGATAGATAATGGTTCAATGTCAAAGCGAAATGCTGGATCACCCTGTCACCGACAGCATGATTATACGAATCATTGATTCGTTTGAATTTATCGATATCTGTTACAACAATGCCGATTTTTTCACCTGTTTGGTTCAATTCGGACATTTTCAAATCCATGAATGCCCTGTTTGGAACACCTGTAAGGAAATCTGTATAAGCCATTTGTTCGAACTTGTCCCGCTCGATCTTATTCTGGATATTCTGGGATTTTGAATGGAAGGAGCGGCTGACCAAATAATTCAAAATAAATAAACTGACCATCATTTCCCACTTCTGCTCTTGGAGGAACAGCAGCAGCAATCCATTTGTAAAAGCTGTTTTACCCAAATCGAGGACATTGTTGCTTTCCTTAAAGAATTGGATTGCTTCCCGCGCGCTTTTAATTTCTCCCAGAATGTAAAAAGCGATAGACAGGAATGTATAAGATATAAGCATGGTGCCCACTGCAAGGATACACATCAGGATCCAAAATCCAAATGGTACCCCTTTAAATAAAGGATAAGCCAGATTAAATACAAAATATCCAATTGAGTAAATCAGAACATGAGCACCAATATTGTAGAACGTGTCCCAAAATTCATCTTCATCGGCAGTCTTTGAGCTTTTTCTAGCAAAATATACTGTAAAACGAAAGAGCGTCTCAAAGATGAACAAACCTATTGGGCCGGCAAAAATACCGAATGATAAACTATAATTGATTCCATAATCAAACTTCAGTGTTCCATTTTGGGCAATGATTCTGAGATGGTTATACATGGTCGAAAACAACCAATATATGAATAAAGCTATTAAAAATGTGTGTTCATTCACGAAAAAGGTACCTAATCCAAAAGCCACGGCAATTGATACAAAAAATAGTGAAACATTATATAACCTAGCTTCCAGCATAGGCATAATTTCCCCTTTCCCAATCTCTACCATATAATATTATCCTACAATTGACGCAACTTGCAAAGCAATTTTTTGATTTGTTTAAATTTTTGTACCATTTGTTTTGTCTGCTGCGTATCATAAATGGCTATGATGAGAGTAGGGAAGAAAAAATAAATTTTTCATGTGAGAAAATCGTTCATTTAAAGGGAAATATTACAGTCTTGTCGAATAATATACAATATATATTCAGAATTTTTAATTAATATTAATCATTTTATAGATATTCAATAAATTACTTATAAGAGAGGGGTCGTATATGGATTTTATGTTATTTGGTACTCTACCATTATTGCTGCTTGTGGTTGCGGGAGTAATTGTTTTTTATCAGCGGAAAAATAAACTAAAACAACTTCCAGCGAATAATCCTGAAGCTTTCCTGAAGAATGGGATGCGACATGAAGGGAAGAAGCTTGTCGCTGTCATCGGCGGAGATGTCGTACATGGAAATATTAGCTATAATTTTGTCGAAGACGCTTCTAAGCGGAAGGGCTGCGTTGATTACCAATTTATTAATGACGGGGTCAATGGAAGCACGGCCTTTGATGTTCTTCAGCGTCTTGATCGGGTGATTGCCTGCCATCCGGATTTTGTCATCATCATGGTCGGCTTGAATGATGCATCAGCAAAAATCGCTCCAGATATTGCGAAAAGGAATATCAAAATACAGGAACAGTTTGAGAAGCCATCCTTATTAGTTTATGAGAAAAACCTTGCTCAAATTGTGAATAGGCTGAAAACAGAAACGACTGCAAAAGTTGCTTTGCTCTCACTCCCGGTAGCGGGTGAAAATTTATTTTCAAAAGCGAACAAGGAAATCGACCAATACAACGAAGTCATAAAAAAGATCGCTGAAATAAGCAATGTTTCCTACCTGCCCTTTAATGAAAAATTAAAAGCCTATTTAAAGGGAAAAGGACATACAAGAGGACGTTCATTGAAAAATGGTTCGAAAATGCTAGAGAAGGCGATTATTCAGCACTTTGTATACGGATACAGCCTGGACCGCATTGCTCAGCAGAATGGATTTTTACTGCTGACTGACGGCATGCACTTGAACAGCACCTCAGGAATGATGGCAGCACACCAGATTGAGCTATTCCTGAAAAAGAATGAACTGAAAGCGATACAATAAAAAGGATACTGCGACTGCTGGCAGTATCCTTTCTTATTTAAGCCATTACCTCGCTGATGAACGCTAGGACATTGTCTTCGGTATCTCTAAAGAATGTCATCCATGTCTCTGTCTGGCCCACTTTAGCCACAACATGTGGTTCGTCTAAAAAGCTTACTCCCTTTGCGAGCAATTCCTCGTACTTTTCATTCATCTTTTCCACCTGAAAATAAATGACCGAACTCGGGTGGGCAAATTGTTCGTTTTCTGGAATGCTGAGGAGAAGACGGACACCATCACAGTCAAAGAAAGCCATCGTCTCTGTGTTGAATAAAAGCCGAAGCCCTAATTGCTCCTGATAAAAAGGAATAGCTCGATCTAAGTTTTTTACAGGTATACCGATTTGGCCGATTTTTTGGATAGGATTATTGCTCATTGTTACCTCCTAAAGATAATGTTTTGTAAGAAACAATTTAATGTCACTGTCTATTTTCGCGAGGTCTTCGGCTGATGGAAAATGCCCCATTGTATATTGCTTTAATTCTAATTGGTTCCCGAAAAGTCCTGCTGCTTTCTGGGAAATTTTCCTTTCTGGGAAAAAGATGTCCTCAGTCCCAGTGATGACGAGTGTCGGAGCATGATAATCTTTCAGTTCCTGTGCAGACGTAAGCTTGGGCATTTCATCCTCTAAGCTCACGTATTTAAAAATACTGCCGATAATCCCCTCATCCATGTCATTCATACTGCTTCTCGACATCGCATTTGCAATTTTCCTTAAGTTTTTAGCAGACCCGTTCATTTTATAAAATAACATCGGCACAAGGATTTCCTTGATCATTTGCGCTTTTGATCCAAGGCAGATTCCTGCTGGCGCAACGAGTACCGCACACTGGATCTTTTCCGGCATAAAAGCGGCCAGCCGGAGGATGATGCCCCCGCCGTATGAAGGACCAATAAAAGCACATTTTTCAATCTGATAATGCGCCATTAAATCTTCAACCCAATTCGCGAAACTTTGATCTGAAGCAGAAATTCTCGCTTCGTCACTATAGCCTGGATGTCCAATGGTATCAGGTGCATAAATCTTGTAATCTGTTAACAAACCCTTGAACCAGGATAAGGTCATCGGATTGATACAATTTCCTCCCTGAAAGATAAACAACGGCTTCCCATCTGTTCTGCCCAATTTAAGGACATGCGTTTTTCCGAAACGTGTATCCACATACTCCCGATCAATCGGCAGATCAAACTGAGTCAGGTAATGTTCGTATTGACTGAGGATGTGTTCTTTTCCTTCTTTGCTTTTATAAATTGTGGCCATTGGTTTAGTACTCCTTCATTTATGTTTTCAAATATTTATATGTAATAAATTAACAAAACTACTTGTTTTATAATATTACTTTAGTACTAGTAAAATATCTCGTTTTTTCTGAAGTTAAAGGAGAGTGTATAATAATTTTTAAAATATAGTTACTGGAGGAAAGCCATGCTGACTTTTACTATTCCTGGCAGAGAACAGCTTGAAATAAAGCATTTAGTCTTGGATTTTAACGGCACGATTGCAGTGGACGGGGAGTTAATTAGTGGGGTGGAAGACAGGATCCATCTTTTAAGCAAACAGCTGGAGATCCATGTTATCACTGCAGATACCAATGGCAGCGTCGTGAATCAATGCAGTGAGCTGTCTATATCGGTTCATGTTCTCCGTTCAGGAGATCATACAAAGGAAAAAGGAGAATTTGTGCGGAGTTTGGCTGGCGCGGTCTGTATAGGAAATGGAGCTAATGATGCTGCGATGTTTGAAGAAGCAGATGTCAGCATCGCGGTGATCGGCAATGAAGGCTGCGCAACCTCTACACTCTTGAAAAGCGATATGATCGTTCATAATATTAACGAGGCATTCGATTTATTGTTAAAACCAAACCGAATCATTGCTACTTTGCGAAAATAAAGTGTTTGTCAGCTGGAAGGGTTGGATTTTTTACACTTTTAATGTAAATAAACTATTATAATCTGAAGCTTTGCTCTCAAGTTTTCTGGATTCCGCAAAAAGAGGGGATCATTCCGCGAAAACCCATCTTTATTCCGCGAAAAACCCACTTCATTCCGCAACTTTTTGTCGAAATCCCGCGAACTGGAAATTATCAATGATTTTTTCCAGTTGGATAGGGAGTGATTCAACCAATTGGAAACTCAAGTTACAAAAAAGACTCATCACGCCAGGCTGAGTCTTTTAAGCTTATTTAATCTTCTTCAGTCCGTCCCATTTTGTCTCCTATCTTTCTATTCATAAAAATACCTTTTCTCACACTTCATATAAGAATATATAATAGATTCACACACACCGCTTTTTCCATTATTAAGAAAATCTTAAGATTTATCGTCGGTGAATGTTAAGGTTCGCCGTCTAGAATAGAAAACATCAAAGCTTGCCTTTGTGGAAAGGAGGTTTTCACGTGGAACAATACAATGTGCTTGTGGTTGACGATGAAAAAGAAATACGCGATGCAATTGAAATTTATTTAAAGAATGAAGGAATCAAAGTCATCAAGGCTGCCGACGGGATTGAGGCGATTGAAAAACTCAATGAGCAGCCCGTTCACTTGATCGTCCTTGATGTGATGATGCCGCGACAGGATGGGATTACGACTACTTTCCGGATTCGCGAAGACAAGAATATTCCGATTATCATCCTGAGCGCGAAAAGTGAGGATACGGATAAAATTCTCGGTCTTCAGGTTGGTGCCGATGATTATGTGACGAAGCCGTTCAATCCGCTCGAACTGATTGCCAGGGTGAAATCGCAGCTGAGGCGGTATGTCACGCTGGGTACATACGAAGGGAAATCAAAGGTGATTGACCTGAACGGGCTGACTCTCGACCAGTCATCAAAGGAAGTTACCGCACATGGGGAAATGGTTAAGCTGACGCCGATCGAGTACAAGATCATCGAACTGCTGATGACGAACGCAGGCAGAGTATTTTCAATCAACGATATTTATGAACGTGTCTGGAAGGAACCAAGCTACAATGCTGAGAACACGGTAGCCGTCCATATCCGGAAAATCCGTGAAAAAATAGAAATCGATCCGAAGAATCCGAGGTTTTTAAAGGTGGTGTGGGGCATTGGATATAAAATCGAAAAGTAAGTATCTTGTTGTCATTTGGGCTTTGCTCGTATCATTTGGGCTTAGCGGATTGTTTTCTGCCTTTACGAATGGCAGTCAGTTTTTGCAGGGAGATTACGTTAAATCTGGAGAATATGGCTATCAAATGGGGCGATTCGTCAGCCTGCTGAATGTCTATAAACTGAACAGCATGTCTAAAGAAGAAATGAAGAAAAAAATTACCGTTTCCGATGAAGAAATTGAAGAACACCGCACACGCTATGGAAATCTTGGAGAGCAAATTTCGAATATCAATATGCAATATGAACAGCAGATCCAGGATGCTAAGGACAGCGGAAATAAAACGGTTGAGACAGCACTAACGAAAGAAAGAGATACAAAAATCGCTGATATTACCGAAAACTTCAACAGTGATGAACATGTACGGGCCAAAATTGTGAAGGAAAAAGAGAAACGTGTAGATGAATTTTATCAGGAGCTGGAGAAGTATCGCCGGCAATTTGCAAACTTGGAGCGTGCGTATAAGTATCATTTGGAGGACGCTGATACGGGAGAGGTATTTACGAACCTTAATCTTAAAGAGGGTGATTCCTTATCGGATTATATGAACAGCAAAGAAATGTACTTTGTTCAGGATTACAGTGATATCCAGGACATTTATGGGTATACAGGAAGCTATGAGGAATTCATGCCTTACAATGAGGTCGCTGAGGCGATCCTGATGAATCAAAACAGGAATTTCATAGGGAAGATCGGACTGTCTAAAAATGCTCCAGCCAACCTTCAGGCAATCGGTGATTATAAATATTTTCAAAAACGCCAGGTGCTTTTCATTGGATATATGATTGCCAGTCTCGGGGCGCTGATTGCTGCTTATATTATCGCAAGGCGCAAACTAGCTATTGTTTTTGGAACGTTTGAAAATTTCAAGCCGGTTTACGCGAAAGTTCCGCTCGATGTGAGATTTGGCGTCATGCTTGCGACAGCTGGTTTCTTCCTGCTTTCCTTGACTCTGATCAGCGAGCAGTTTGTATATTACAATTCTGATATCTTCTCGTCGCTGATTGAGCTATTGATCAGCATGGCAGCTGCAGCCGCATTGCTTGCATTTGGCTTGATGCAGCTGAAAACAATGGCTGAATACCGAAATGACTTCGCAAAGCTAAAAGACGACTCGAAAAAGAGTTTAGTGTTTAAAGTCTATCAGGCAATTTTAGATGCCTTCCTCATCTGGAGCATCGGATTTCAACTGATTGTGCTGATGGGATTTGTGTTCTTTCTTGGGATGCTAGCCGTGACCGCCATCTATGATCCGGGATTCATTGTGATTTTTGGCCTGGCCTCGGTGGTAATAGGGCTTCCGCTTCTCATCATTATCATGAAAAAGGCAGGCTATTTTAATAAGATTCTATTGAATACTGAGGAGCTTGCTGCCGGGAAAATGGGCAGTGATCTCCCGGTAAAAGGCAAATCCGTCCTTGCAAGGCATGCAGCTGACATCAACACATTGAGAAACTCTGTGAAGGTTTCGCACAAGGAGCAGGCAAAGAGCGAGCGTCTGAAAACGGAGCTGATCACAAATGTAAGCCATGACTTAAGGACGCCGCTAACTTCGATCATCACCTATACGGAGCTTTTGAAAACGCCTGACTTAGCGCCAGAGGATCGTGACTCCTATATTGAGATTCTCGACCGTAAGTCAAAGCGATTAAAGGTTTTAATTGATGACTTATTCGAGGCAACGAAAATGGCGAGCGGCAACATCGAGCTGCGCAAGGATAGAGTGGATCTTATCCAGCTCTTGCAGCAGGCACTTGCGGAGCACAACGAAGCTTTAAGCCAATCATCACTGCATTTGCGCGTGTCCCAGCCTGACCATCCAGTTTACGCATTTGTCGATGGCCAGAAGCTATGGCGAGTGTTTGATAACCTGATCGGCAACATTCTCAAGTATTCTCTTGAGAATTCAAGAGTGTATATTTCGGTGAAAGCTGAGCAGGACCAGGCTGTGCTTACCTTTAAAAATGTGACGAAATACGAGCTTGGTGAGGATTTGGATGAGTTGTTCGAACGCTTCAAACGAGGAGACCAATCGCGCCACACGGATGGGTCCGGCCTCGGGCTCGCGATCGCGAAATCGATCGTGGATCTGCATGAAGGCACACTCGATATTGAAGTCGATGGCGATTTGTTCAAGGTAACCGTCATTTTGGATAAAATGAGTTGATTTTATGATCCTCTTGCAGCGTTTTAGCAGGGGGATTTTTGTTTGGAAAAAGCTATTGATAAGTGGAATCAGCGAGCATTAGATTCATTTTACTGAAATTTAAAGTGAAATTTTCTTCGCTGAAAATAATTTGGCGAAGTTCAAAACTATTCTGGCGAAAATTAAGTTATTTGGCTAAATTGCCATATAATCTGGCGAACTCGAAATAATCATCGTTAATTTCAAATTTTAAATAGAGAAAACTTTATCATGACTACTGTAAAGACACGTGCTAATATAGAAGAGCAGAAGAGATATTATGTTAAAAATATCAAATTAAGGGAAACTACTTGTATCGTTGCAATGAAGCAGGAGGGCAATATGAAAAAAACTCAGGAGATTTCAGAGAAAAAGCTTCTTGGCATTGCTGGTCTGGGCTGGATGTTTGACGCAATGGATGTGGGGATTTTGTCATTTATCATTGCGGCGCTGAAGGTGGACTGGGATTTGTCTGTCCAGGAGATGGGCTGGATTGGCAGTGTAAATTCAATTGGGATGGCAGTCGGAGCGCTTGTATTCGGTTTGCTTGCTGACAGGATTGGAAGGAAAAATGTCTTTATCATAACGTTATTGCTATTCTCTGTCGGCAGCGGACTTTCGGCTATGGCCACGACTTTGTCATTCTTTTTGCTGCTGCGGTTTTTTATTGGGATGGGACTCGGGGGAGAACTGCCGGTCGCCTCAACTTTGGTATCCGAAAGCGTCCCTGCTGAAAAGCGCGGGCGCGTCGTCGTCCTGCTGGAGAGTTTTTGGGCAGGAGGCTGGCTTGTAGCGGCGCTGATTTCTTACTTTATCATTCCGAGGTTTGGCTGGCAGATGGCCTTAATCTTAAGTGCACTGCCTGCACTATATGCACTGTATCTCCGTATGAACCTTCCGGATTCACCGCGCTTCCTGGCGGTTGAAAAGAAGGAAAGGTTGACCATCATGGAGAGCATTGCAGAAGTATGGTCAAAAGAGCATGTCAAAAAAACGTCGATGCTATGGATTCTATGGTTCAGTGTCGTGTTTTCCTATTATGGAATGTTCCTTTGGCTGCCAAGCGTGATGGTGATGAAAGGTTTCACGCTAATCAAGAGCTTCCAATATGTATTGATCATGACTCTCGCGCAGCTGCCGGGTTATTTTACAGCGGCCTGGCTGATTGAAAAAGCAGGCAGGAAGTTTGTGCTGGTAGTCTATCTGATTGGAACTGCGCTCAGCGCCTATTTCTTCGGCTCGGCAGATTCCCTTGCGCTCTTGATTACGGCTGGAATCCTGTTGTCATTCTTTAACCTCGGAGCGTGGGGCGCGTTGTATGCCTATACACCAGAACAGTACCCAACTACAATCCGCGGATCAGGAGCAGGGATGGCTGCATCTTTTGGGCGGATTGGCGGAATTCTCGGGCCATTAATGGTTCCTTATTTATCAGCTCAAGGTATCTCGATTACGATGATTTTCACGATCTTCTGCATCTCCATTTTGATTGGAGCAGCAGCGGTCTGGCTATGGGGCAAGGAAACGAAACAAACTGAACTCGCTTAAATAAAAAAGTTCGCCTGAGATTCAGGCGAACTTTTTTAGTACCAAAAATTCCGCTTTTACATGCTTAAATACATTTACTGCAAATAAAATTCCGCCTAGTACGACGACGAGAGAACCAATAATCGCAAATGCAGTGAAGACACCATTTTCCGTTAGCATGACAAGGGTTATGCCTCCCTGCATGACTGGTACTCCAAGGTTGTGAAGCCAAAAGTGGATGGTGGCCAGCTTGCTGCTTCCTGCTGCAGGATAAAGATGATAAATAGTCCCGAATAAGGCCATAGACACCCAGCCAAGCAGATTTAAGTGAGCATGTACCGATGCAAGTGAAAAATCATGCCTGATTCCCATAACGATTCCTAGAATAATAGCAATTACAAAATAGACCGCGGCCACTTTGAAAAACCTTGCACTCATAAGATTACCTCCTTTCTTTATAGTTCTTTTAGATTATATAAGATTTTTAATAAAATATAACAAATTTACCATAAAAATGGGGTACTCCCTCCGTATAAAGATTTTTAAAATATTGAATGTTTACTTTCATAAAGGTCATAGGACTAACTTCACAGATTACAATAGTAAAATAATAATTAATTTTATTTGACACAAAATTAACACCAATGGTTTTACCATTTTTCAAGAAATTCATGATATAATAGTGCAAACGTTTGTACAACTTCTTAAAGGGAGATAAAAGCTATGAAAAGATTATTTGAAATCGATAGCTGGAAAATCATCGAAACTGAATTGCATAAGGAAGATTTCCGACTTGCTGAAAGCATCATGAGCCTGGGGAATGGCCATATGGGCATGCGCGGAAATTTTGAAGAAACATATACTGGAGACTTCCACCGCGGCTCATATATCGCAGGTGTTTGGTTCCCTGACAAGACTCGTGTGGGCTGGTGGAAAAATGGTTACCCACATTACTTCGGCAAGGTAATTAACTCAACTAATTTTATCGGCGTAAAAGTATTAGTTGATGGAGAAGAACTTGACCTTCATAAGGCAGAAGTGAAGGAATATTATCGTGAGCTGGATATGCAGCATGGTGTGCTGACAAGGAAGTTCGCTATTGTCCAGAATGGCAAGGAAACTGAAGTGGAAGCAGTGCGTTTCTTATCCGTTGCTGATCGTGAATTAGCCGCAATTTCTTATTCCGTAACTGCTAAAAACTATAATGGAAACGTTACCTTTATTCCATATTTGGATGGGGACGTTCGTAACGAAGATTCTAACTATGAAGAAGACTTTTGGTATGAAGTGAGCAAGGATGCATCGGAATTCGCTGGCAGCCTTGTCATGAAGACAATTGACAATCCATTCGGCACGCCAACTTTCCAGGTAGCGACAACTATGCAAACGGTTGTCAACGTTGAAGCAGCAAAAGTGGAAGTGAACGAAAAGGATGAATATGTAGAAAATGTTATTGAAGTAAAAGCGGAGCAGGAACAAACTGTAACCCTTTACAAGTATGTCGCTGTTACAACAGACCGTGATTATGAAGCGGATGAGCTTGTTTTAAAAGGCCGCGAAGTACTTGACCGTGCTGTCGAAAAAGGCTTCGATCAGCTATTGGAAGAGCACAAAAAAGGCTGGCTGAGCCGCTGGGAAATCGCAGATGTGGAAATTTCAGGGGATGATGAAGCACAGCAAGGAATCCGCTTCAACTTGTTCCAGCTGTTCTCGACTTACTATGGGGAAGACTCCCGTCTGAACATTGGACCCAAAGGCTTCACAGGCGAAAAGTATGGCGGAGCGACATACTGGGATACTGAAGCATATGCGATCCCGCTTTACCTTTCAACTGCTGAGTCCGAGGTCGCCCGCAACCTGCTTATCTATCGCCATAACCAGCTTGATGGTGCCTATCACAATGCGAAGCAGCAGGGACTGCAGGGAGCGCTTTATCCGATGGTTACTTTTACAGGCGTGGAGTGCCACAATGAGTGGGAAATCACGTTTGAAGAGATCCACCGTAACGGCGCGATTGCTTATGCGATCTATAACTATGTGAATTACACTGGAGATAAAAACTATCTTCATGAATATGGTATTGATGTGCTGACAGGGATTTCCCGTTTCTGGGCAGACCGCGTCCACTTCAACAAGTTCAAGAATGTGTATATGATGCATGGAGTTACTGGGCCGAACGAATATGAAAACAATGTGAACAACAACTGGTACACAAATCGCATCGCTGTATGGACACTGCGTTATACGCTCGAAGTCATCGATTTCTTGAAGCAAAACGGTCATGAGGGCCGCCTTGCTGGACTTGAATTCACAGATGAAGAGCTTGCAAAATGGCAGGATATCATCAACAGAATGTACTTCCCGTATGATGAAGAAAGAGGCGTATTTATCCAGCACGATACATTCCTTGATAAAGATTTAAAGACAGTTGTTGAGCTGTCAGCCGAAGATCGACCAATCAACCAGAACTGGTCATGGGATAAGATCCTTCGCAGCTGCTTCATCAAGCAGGCGGACGTTCTTCAGGGCTTGTATTTCTTCAACCACGAGTTCACGGAAGAAGAGAAGCGCCGCAACTTTGAATTCTATGAGCCGATGACGGTCCATGAATCTTCATTGTCTCCAAGTATCCACGCAGTTTTGGCTGCAGAGCTTGGCATGGAAGAGAAGGCGTACGAAATGTACAACCGCACGGCGCGCCTTGACCTTGATAACTACA
Source organism: Heyndrickxia sp. MSNUG (assembly GCF_049532715.1). Lineage (NCBI taxonomy): Bacteria > Bacillati > Bacillota > Bacilli > Caryophanales > Bacillaceae > Heyndrickxia > Heyndrickxia sp. MSNUG. The sequence continues at coordinate 4,738,680 of NZ_CP150978.1, read as the reverse complement.
ACAATGACACTGAAGATGGCTTGCATATCACAAGCATGACAGGTGCATGGCTGGGGATTGTCCAGGGCTTTGCAGGCATGCGCACGGCTGAAGGCACATTGTCATTTGCGCCGTTTATTCCTAAGGCATGGAATCAGTACAGCTTCAATATCATCTTCCGCGATCACTATGTAAAAGTGGAAGTGAACCAGGAAAACGTCGTTCTTTCCCAGCAAGGTCCGGAGCTTGCTATGAACCTTTATGGTGAGGAAATTACGATTCCTGCAAATGGCGAGCTTTCTGTAAAATTGAAATAAAAGTATGGGAGATCTTTGGGTTGCCAGGGGTCTCCCTCTACATGGTTTCGGGAATTGCATTGCATAGAAAGAAAGGAGTTTTAACATGACAAGACCACTCAAAGCGTTCATTTTCGACCTAGATGGCGTCATTACAGATACAGCTGAATATCATTTCTTAGCATGGAAAGCACTCGCTGAGGATTTGGGCATCACGTTTACCCGCGAGGATAACGAGGAGCTTAAGGGCGTGTCTCGTATGGATTCTCTTGAAAAAATCCTTGTGATTGGCGGCAGAGAAAATGATTTTTCTGCAGAAGAAAAAGAGGCGCTAGCTGACAAGAAAAACGATCACTATTTAACGCTGATTCAGAACATCACTCCAACAGACCTTTTGCCGGCAATCAAGGAATTGATTACAGAAATTAAGGCAAATGGCCTTAAGCTGGGCCTTGCATCTGCAAGCAAAAACGCGTTCACAGTAATGGAGTCACTTGGAATGAAATCCGAGTTCAATATTATCGTCGACGCCAAGACAGTCGTGAATGGCAAGCCTCATCCTGAAGTATTCCTTCGAGCTGCCGAAATGCTTGGCGTGGAGCCAGAAGCATGTATCGGTGTCGAGGATGCAGCAGCAGGCGTGCAGGCGATCAAAGGCGCTGGCATGTACGCAGTCGCAGTTGGACCTATGGAAAGCTTCGAGAACGCTGACCTTGTATATGACAGCACAGCTGAGCTATCATTTGAGAAAATCTTAGAAGAATATAATGGTTAATGATTTTTACCTGCAACAACTGTCAAAAAAGCGATCACTCTATAAAGAATGATCGCTTTTTTCTGTCGTTAATGCTTTATGCATTTCCTCATAAAACTCTGCTGGCTCATCGACATTCAGCACAATCCTCGACACTTTCCGCTTCAAGCCATACATGAAATGGATATCCTGCGGTTCATGTAACATGATTTCAAATGCCGGCTTTTCCACGATGAAATCAGCGACTCGGGCATCATAAAGTTCATCCATTTCTTTCCGGGTGAATTTTTCCGGTCCGTCAAAGTGTTTAAATTCTTTTATGTTGTTTAATGGAAGATGCATGCTCTTTGAGAATCCGGTCTGCAGAAGCAAATGATCGTCTGTCAGCAAGTACGGAGTAAGGCGAGTCGCCTGAATCTCAGCAAGGAAATAAAGAATGCCATATATATTTAAGAACAACAAAATGTAAGCAACAATGGCATTCCAGCTATGCAGGTAGTAGTGCAGTCCGATCGACTCGATGGCAATCGCGTGGATCAGCATGATGTAGACAGCATTTGCGCTTGTTTTTTTATGATAGGTAAAAGCCTGGCCGCTGGTAATATGGATTTTCTTTTTCCAGGAGAAGAGTGCGTAATGGAACAAGGAAAACTCTGTTGTGAAAATTAGCGCTGTCTTGTTACCAGGTAAATGTTTTTCAACGGCGTTCTTCACATTAAAGAGGAAAAATGAGCTTTGCCTGCTTAAGCTTTTGTACTCTTTTAAAAGCTTTGGCAGTCTGGTGATCACGGTGTAGACGATATACAGCTCAAGCAGCAGGAATGCCCCTTCAGAAACCATCAGCAAGTAGGGAAGGAAGGAGTAATCCGATAGATGCTGTTGAGGGACAATAAAGTAAGCGGCAGCAAAACCAGCAAAAATTACAATACCTAGATTTTTGAGTGAATACCGTTTACGGATGATCATGAAGTAGGTCAGAAGAGGCAATATGATCAGTAAATCAAGAAATGATCCTAAGACGGCGCCTTCTGGAATTGGACCAAACATAGAGGTTCGATAAAGCGTGTAGTTGGATAGCAGGATCAATGAGGCTAAACATACATAAAGCAGGATTTTTGGTTTTTTTACCATTTTATTTGTCATAAATATCCACCTCACTTTAATTATAACTCAATTTATAGTGCTAAGGTTAAATATTGTGTGAGTTTGACACAAGTAGATGGTGTGGTGATTTTCCAGTGGAATGGAAAACGTAGAGATTATGAGACGTTTTGTAGAAATAATCGATAAAAACGTAGAAATTAAAAAGGTAACCGTAGAAATTATCTATAAAACTGTAGAAATTAATCCCCTTTTCGTAGAAATTAATCTAAAAGGAGCAGAATTCAACAGACATGTAATACAGAAATAATGAACATGTTGGACTTTTAAGTTGCAAATACCGGATTACCCCTCCTGGAAAAGGGAATTATGCTACTATGATTCTTTTTATAAGGGACGGTGTAATGAAATGTATGATTGTCTAATTATCGGCGCCGGGATTGCGGGATTGCAAGCAGCGATTCAGCTCGGCCGTTATAATCATAAAACCATGGTGCTTGATGCGGGAGATGGACGATCAGCCATTTGCCACAGCTACCACAACATCCTTGGTTATCCTGATGGAATCAGCGGACCGAAGTTGAGGGAAATCGGCCGCCAGCAAGCTGAAAGTCTCGGTGTCGAGTTCATTATAGGTAAGGCTGCCAAGGCTAGAAAAACAAATGATGGATTTGAAATTGAGTCTGAAAGCGGTGAAATTTACAAAGCGAAAAGGCTGCTGCTTGCTACAGGGATAATGGACCGGATTCCGCCATTCCCGGATTTGATGCCGGCCCTCGGTAACAGTGTCTATGTCTGTCCGGATTGTGACGGGTATGAAGTGAAGGATAAATCCACGATTGTGATGGGAGCAGGAAATGTCGGGGCTAATATGGCACTGACTCTAAGCTATTTTTCCAATAAGATCACGTATGTGAATCACGAACGAACAGAAGTGAATGAAGAAAAGAAGGCTGCTATGCAGGAAAAGGGAATTCAGTATGTCGATGGGCCAATCGAAAGGGTTTTAGCAGATGGACCAGGTTTCAGGGGAGTCATCCTTTCAAATGGGGAGCAGATCTTATCTGAACGCGGCTTTATTGCCTTCGGAGGAAATGAAGTGAAGTCGCAGCTCGCACAGCAGCTTGGCGTAGAACTTCATGAAAACAAGCATGTCCTTGTTGATCCGCGTACAAAAATGACGAATGTGGAGCATGTCTGGGCCGCAGGAGACGTCGTCGCCCATTCAGAACAAGTCACCATTGCGATGGGCGATGGGATGCAGGCAAGCATCTGGATCCATAAGACGCTTCTGGAGGAAAAAAAGTAACGTTTTTCGTTAAAAAAGAATGTGAAAACTTATTTTCCTGCTTAGCAGGGTGATTTTTTCAAAATCAGGATACTTTATGTCCGTTAATTAACTGGCAGAAGCGCTTTTTTTAAAGTAATGGGGACTTTGAATTACTAGTAAAGACGGCTTATTACTTGTAAGATGCGTTTTATTACTTGTAATGTGAGGTTTATTACTTGTAATGGGAAGTTTATTACTAGTAGTTTGCAATTTATTACTAGTAATATGCGCTGTTTTACTAGTAAGCGTAAGTGTTATTAAGGCGTATTACTTTTTCAAGAAGCGGATCATTTAACAGAAGGAAGCTTTATGTAAGCGATCAGGCAAAAAGCCGCCACTCTAACCAGAATGGCGGCTTTACCTTATTCTAAATCCACTTTCTCCAATGGCAGCTCGGCCGGACCTTCGATAACATCTCCTTTATAGGAGAAGCGTGAGCCATGGCAAGGGCAGTCCCAGCTGCGTTCGCCGTTATTCCACTTCAGTTCGCAGCCCATATGCGTGCAGGTGGTGTCGACGACGTGCAGCTGTCCGTTTTCGTCGCGATATGCTCCTGCTCGTTTTTCATTTACCGTAACGACCGCGCCTTCTTCCTTCTCAAGGCTCTCTGGAGTGGTGGATGGGCGGTCGAATTTGCCTTTAATCAATTCCTTCGCAACAGTGGCATTATCGGCTACGAAGGTAGCAATGTCAGGATTGGCATGGAATCTTTGCGGTTCAAATAGATCCTTGTATGGGTTGTCCCTTTTCAAAACAAGGTCTGTCATCAAAAGAGCTGCATTGATTCCATTCGTCATGCCCCATTTGTTGTAGCCTGTTGCGACAAAAATGTTCTCCGTGCTGGATGAGTATTTTCCGACGAATGGGATTTTATCTAGCGTCGTTGGGTCCTGTGCAGACCAGCGGAACGGAATTTCTTTTATGCCGAATGTTTGTGAAGCAAACGCTTCAAGTGCTTCATAATACTGATGAGTGTTTTCTTCCTGGCCAGTAATATGGCTGTCGCCGCCAAACAGGACAAGCTTTTCGCCATTCCAATCTGTGAAGCGAAGCGACCTGGTCGGGGTCTCAGCGTTGATGTACATGCCGCCCGGATATTCTTTTTCAGTCTTGACCGCAAGTACATACGAGCGCTTCACTTGCATGCGCGAAAAGTAAAATCCTTTTAAATCGTAAAAAGGAAAATGCGAGCTGATGATCAATTGATTGCAGTGTACCCTATGGTTGTCTCTGGTCGTTATAACTGGCTCATCGCCTTCTTCCATATCGACAGCTGTTGTGTTTTCGTAGATTTGCCCGCCCATTTCAATGAAACGTTCAACTAAATGCTTCAAAAATTTGAGAGGGTGGAACTGTGCCTGATTGCGCATGACGACAGCTGCTTTTGCTTCTACCGGAATTGGAATCTCGGAAACATACTCGCCGCCAGTAACGCCCAGCTTTTCATATGCCTTAAATTCCTGGAGCAGCTTCTCCATTTCTTTTTCGGAATTTGTGTAGATGTATGCGTCCTCTTCGGTTAAATCACAATCAATCTGTTCATCTTTCACGAGCTTTTTGACAAATTGCATGGCCTCATAGTTCGCTTGATAGTACAGGCGCGCTTTTTCCTCGCCAAAATGACTGATCAGTTCGTCATAAATGAGCCCATGTTGCGGGGTGACCTTTGCCGTTGTATGGCCAGTTGTTCCATTCAAAATCGTGCCTGCTTCTATCAGGACGACCTGGACTCCTGCCTTTGCCAGCAGGTAGGCTGAGGTCAAGCCTGTAATACCTCCACCTACTACTGCCACATCAACATTCAAATCCTCCTGCAGTTTTGGGAAAGAGGGAAGCTCTGCTGTTTTACGCCAAAAAGGCTCAGGAAAACGTGGTAATCTGGAATTGAATTCGTTCATCAACAATCCTCCTTAAAAATCTTCATAATAACTAATTTTTCCTTTTAAGTGAAAAAACATGTACGGTAACTATTTTTCTATTACCCTGCTCGTATGCGAGGCAGACAAGTTTTTACCAAATTGGGCGGAATAAAGGGTAAATGCTGTCTGTCATGATAAAATAAGGACATTAGAGCAAGGGAGGGCCAATATGGAAATCACAGTTGTCGGAACAGGGTATGTTGGCCTTGTGACGGGAGTTTGTTTTGCTGAAGTAGGCTACAATGTAACGTGTTTTGATATAGATGAAAAGAAAATAAGGTCTCTTTCTGGAGGGCAGTGCCCGATATATGAGCCGGGCCTCGAGTCTATGCTCCAAAAAAATCTCGAAGCGGGAAGGCTCCATTTTACCGCTGATGTCCAAACAGCTTATAAAAACGCTGATTATATTTTTGTTGCTGTAGGAACACCGGAAAATGAAGACGGATCGGCGAATCTTGAATATTTGGAAGCAGCGATAGCGGACATTCGTGCCCATTTAGTTCAAGAGGCGATTATTGTCATCAAAAGTACAGTTCCTGTAGGGACAAACCAAAGAATAGCCGGGTTATTAAAAAAGCAGATCCCGAAAGGCCTGAAGGTAGATGTTGTTTCGAATCCGGAGTTCCTGCGTGAAGGTTCCGGAATCCTGGATACTTTCCATGCAGACCGGATCGTCATCGGTGCGGGTGACCGTGAGTCGGGCGGCAAGGTTGCAAGGATTTATGAACCATTTGGTTTGCCTGTGCTGCAGACGGATGTCCGCAGTGCGGAGCTTATCAAATATGCTTCGAATGCCTTTCTGGCGACAAAAATCAGTTTTATCAATGAAGTGGCCAATCTTTGTGAACACACTGGCGCCAATATCGAGGATGTGGCGAAGGGGATGGGCATGGACCAGCGGATCGGCAGCCAGTTTTTAAAAGCGGGAATTGGCTACGGCGGCTCGTGTTTCCCAAAGGATACAAAGGCGCTGGAAAAGCTGACACAGTACTATCAGTACGATTTTAAAATACTGAGGTCTGTCATCGAGGTGAACAGCAGGCAAAAACAGCAGCTGTTTGTGAAGGCAAAAGAGATGTTGGGACCCTTGAAGGGGAAGCGTGCCGCAGTGCTGGGTACCGCATTCAAACCGCATACGGATGATATACGGGAAGCCCCGGCAATGGAGTTGATCGCTCAGCTGTTGGGGGAGGGTGCAGACATGTCGGTCTATGATCCAGCCGCTATGAAAAAAGTAGAAGAGATTTACGGAAGCAGGCTTTATTACGCGGAAAATGTGGATGCTGCCGTCAAGGGAGCAGATGTTACTTTTATCATGACAGAATGGCCGCAAATCACCGGTTATGATGTAAAAAGGTTCAAATTATTCATGCGTCGGCCCGTAATCTTTGACGGCAGGAATTGCTATGACCTCCAAATGGCTGAAAAAGCTGGCCTAACGTATATATCAGTCGGAAGGAAGCCGGTAAGTGCAAATCATCAAGAAGATAGCCTTGAGAGTGGCACGGTGGTGCAGGATTGAACACCTCTGCCTGTATAAGGTAAAATTATCCTAAGAACCTTCAGTTTAGGAGGAAAAGGGATGGCTAAGCTAAAAACGAATGCGATGAGAATCCTTGATACGCAAAAGGTGCAGTATGAGATTCTCACCTATGATGCGAATGACGGAAAAATAGACGGTGTCGCCGTTGCCGGAAAGATCGGCAAAGATCCCGCACAGGTATACAAAACACTTGTCGCAGTGGGGGCAAGCAAGAATCTATATGTCTTCATCATTCCTGTTGAAGCGGAACTGGACCTGAAGAAGGCGGCCAGAGAAGCGGGCGAAAAGAATGTGGAGATGCTGCCGGTCAAGGACATCCAAAAGTTCACAGGCTATATCCGTGGCGGCTGTTCGCCTATTGGCATGAAGAAGAACTATCCAACTTTCCTGGATGTAAGTGCCCAGAGTCTTGAAACGATGATCGTTAGCGCCGGAAAGATTGGCTTTCAGGTTGAGCTGGCACCTGAAGAGCTTTTAAAGGCTGCAACTGGTAAATATGCACCAATAATAAAATAATGATGACCACAGTATACATTGCTGTGGTTTTTTTATTTTTCTTTTAGAGATAAAAATCCCTGAATAGAGCTTTCCCCGGGAAATATACATCCTCTATAGGCATTCACCCAGCCTATTCGCCCTGCATATAGTAATGAGGAAGCGATAACATGCCGTTAGATTGAACGGCTGAAGGGAGTGCGATTAAATGGCTGGGAAAATATTGAATTACTTTGCCGGAGGGAATACGGCGCGCGGATTTTACAATTTATATGAATCGAACCTGCAGGGGTTATCACGATTATTCATTTTGAAGGGCGGCCCCGGAACCGGAAAGTCCTCATTAATGAAAAAAATCGGCAACGAATGGCTTGAAAAGGGCTATGATATTGAATTTCTGCACTGCTCATCAGATAACAAGTCAATTGATGGGGTCATCATTCCTAAATTGAATGCAGGCATCGTCGATGGAACAGCTCCGCATGTCATCGAGCCGAAAGCACCTGGCGCAGTTGAGGAATATGTAAACCTTGGGGAAGCATGGGATTCATGCAAGCTGCAGGAGCATAAAGGAACCATTACGAAGCTGTCTGAGGACATCAGCGAGGCGTTCAACACGGCATACAGCCAATTTGCCGAAGCGTTGAGAATCCATGATGAATGGGAAAAGTTTTATATCGAGAATATGGACTTTGCAAAAGCGAATGAGTTTACGAACCAATTGATCGAAAGGCTATTCGGCCACAACAAATCAGCAGGCGAAGGCAGGGTGCATGATCGCTTCCTCGGAGCAGCGACACCTGTGGGAGCCGTGGATTTTGTCCCTAACCTGACAGAAACAGTCGGCAAGAGGTATTTCATTAAAGGCCGCCCAGGTTCAGGAAAGTCGACCATGCTGAAAAAACTTGCCGCAGAAGCCAAATCACGTGGTTACGATGTCGAGGTGTACCATTGCGGTTTTGACCCGCACAGCCTGGATATGGTCATTGTCCGTGAACTGGACTTTGCCATCTTTGACAGCACAGCTCCGCATGAGTACTTCCCAGAGCGGGAAACAGATGAAATCATCGATATGTATGCCGAACTGATTGCCCCAGGGACAGATGAAAAGTATGCTGCGGAAATCCAGGATGTCGGCAGCAGATACAAAGAGAAGATGAACGAAGCGATTGCTTCTCTGGCAAAAGCAAAAGGACTGCGCGACCAGCTTGAAACCATTTATATAGGTGCAATGGATTTTTCAAAGGTAGATGCGATTGCCAGCCAGATCCAGAAGGAAATCGAAAGCCTGAGTGTACACTAGCACAGAATTGGGCATCTTGCATACATTACAAGGAAAACATCTAGAGAGGGGAATTGAGTTTGAATTATTACAACTTCTACCCATATGGACAATACCAGCATGATGATGAAGATTATGGTTATTACCAAAATGAAGTGTACCCGCAATATGACGCAAGGGTATTTCCAGGAATGGGCGGAGGCTTCCCATTCCCAGGAGGAGGCCCAGGCGGAGGATTTCCGGGTGGTGGACCGGGTGGCGGCTTTCCAGGCGGAGGCCCGGGTGGTGGATTTCCAGGCGGAGGCTTCCCTGGAGGCCCAGGCGGACCAGGAGGAGGACAGCAAGGCGGAGGAGCTCCAACATCACCGCCGCCATCTTTCATCCCTCAAGAATCCCAGGCATCAGCCTTTGCTGTTGATCCAGGCGGCATCAGAAGGTGTATGTACCGATACACGTATGTTTGGCTGAACAATGGCAATAGCTTTTGGTTTTTTCCAACCTTTGTCGGACGGAATTCAGTTGCTGGCTGGCGATGGAGACGCCGCAGGGGATGGGTGTACTTCGGTATTGATCTGAGACAAATCCGGTCATTCCAGTGTTTCTAGTGAGAACAAAAAGAGAGCCCCTTAATCAGGAGCTCTCTTTCGTGATTTTAAAAAATCATATGTGCGACAAAGACGATAATGGGCAATGTCACAAATGTGCGCTGGATGAAAATGATGAACAATTCACCGAAGCTCACTGGAATCTTGGATCCGAGCAGCAATCCGCCAACCTCGGACATATAAATCAATTGAGTAACTGAAACTGCCGCAATGATGAAGCGTGTCATGGGGCTTCCGATTTCTGCCCCAATTACCGAAGGAAGGAACATATCAGCAAAACCAACGATCAGTGTTTCAGAAGCAGCCTTCGCTTCTGGGACTTGCATAAGCTCGAGCAGCGGGATGAAAGGCAATCCGAGCCATTGGAATACAGGTGTATATTCAGCGACAATCAAGGCAAGTGTGCCAAGCGCCATGACGATCGGAGCGACACCCATCCACATATCAAGGATGTTTTTAGCACCCTCTGTAAAGAAATTGGAAAGGCTTTTGTTTTTGCTTGCTTTATCAAGTGCCTGTGTCATACCCCAAGAATACGGAGTGTAGCCTTGAGGGATTTTTTCTTCAGAATAATCGTCAGGCCTCTCTACAAAAAATGTATCAGCCTTTCTTGATAATGGAGGGATTCTCGGAATAATAATCGCTGCGATCACGCCAGCTCCAGTTACCGTTAAATAAAAAGGCACAAACATTTTGGCCAGGCCGACCTGGGAGATGACAACGAGACTAAAGGTAATGGATACTACTGAAAAAGTAGTTCCAATCACAGCTGCTTCTCTCTTTGTATAATAGCCCTCTTCATACTGCTTGCTTGTAAGCAGGACTCCGATTGTCCCGTCACCAAGCCATGAAGCCAGGCAGTCAATTGAGGAGCGTCCAGGCAAATTGAAAATGGGACGCATGAACTTTGTCAGCAAGGTGCCGCACAGTTCAAGCAGACCGAAGTTCAACAGCAGCGGCAGGAATAATCCTGCAAATAAGAATACTGAGAAAAGGATGGGCAGGAGGTCATTGAGCAATAGCCCTCCCGTATTTTCTGACCAAACCGCTTCTGGGCCAATTTGAAATAAAGTCATAACCGCAAAAATAGCCCCTGAAATTCTGGCAATCAGCCAGATTGCAGGTACATCGAATAATGCTTTAATTAATGGATTGCGATTCAATATTTGTGGCCTGATGGTTTTTACCATAACGGTCCCGATTAGTGTCAATATGATAATCCCAGTCATGATTGCCGGAAGGAAGTCCGCCAGCAGATTCTGTATCAATCCTGATAAAACAGCGATTGGTATCGTAATTTCTCCCTTATAGGAGATCGGTATCATAAAAAAGAAAATCCCAATCAATGATGGGATGATGAATGTTAAGAGATCTCCAACAGAGGCTCTTCTTTTCTTCAGAGTTTTTTCCAAAACAAGTTCACCCTTATATTACATATTTATAAACAAGGAATCATTTTAATACATAAATCCTGTTTTGCCAATGATTTTCTGGACCCAATTCCTTCCTGAGTTATATTCAAGTTATGCTATCAGGTTAAACAGGAAAGTCTTATTTACTAAGGAATTCTCTTGTTCCCGCAGGAATTTCCTGCTAGAAGCTGGAATCTTATTTCTTGATAAGATTTTTAGCGAGGAGAACGGAGATGAACGTTACATTAGAAAAAATAGGATTGGATCAGCAAAAAATCCTTCGTAATCTCTATTCATTGTATCTTCACGATTTATCTGCCTATGCAAATGGACTGCAGATATGTGAGGATGGGAGCTTTGAATTTGATTCGTTTTCCCTTATCTGGGAAAGGGAAGGTCTCTTGCCATATTTAATAAAAGCAGACGATCATCTGGCAGGCTTTATCCTGCTGCTGGAAGCCCCTTTGACGAAAAGAGTGGATAAAGTGATAAATGATTTTTTTATCTTGAATCCTTACCGCGGAAAGGGAGTCGCTAAAGCTGCAGCCCTAAGGGTCTTTGACGAGCACAAAGGAAGCTATTATATTTCACAGCTCAGCAAGAACGAGCCAGCAGTCCGTTTTTGGAATAAGATTTATCAACTGCTTGAATTGGATTTGGATGAAGTGGAAGAAGTTCAGGATGGGGAGGAAGTAGTGTATCAGACATTCGTCATTGAGTAGTTGGGAATCAAAAAGACGAAGCAGAGCGGAAATCAACTGACGTTAATCATTTATAATAAGAGGGTGTTCAAAGACTTTTGGGGCACCCTTTTAGTTAGTCGAGAGATTTAGGAATTAAAATAAAAATTGAAAAAAAATCTTGGTTTTTTCCAGTTTGCGGGATTTCGAAAAAATTTTGCGGAAATAACGTGGACTTTCGCGGAATTACTTGCTGTTTTCGCGGAATACCTTCTTTGACTTTGAATTTACACTTTATAAAAGGTGAGAATTTTCTATTTTTCTAGTATTTTTACTTAAAACACCATGGACAATATCATTAATCTATAAAAAAATCCCCGGTTTTATAAAAAACCGGGGATTTTCATCATTTTATCTATCTTGGTGAGCCAGATTTATAGCCTTAAGCCCTGAATGGTCATAGCCCTTTTATTCCGACAACCTTTTTTTACAGTCTAAAAAAGGTGTCCCAATATACATTGGTGACACCCTCAAAAAAATGACTATTTCACATAGACTCTCGTTTCAAAAGGTTTTAACGTGAAGGATGTAACTTGTGCGTGCTGTTCTACCTCATGATTGCTTAGCAATAGCTTGCTTGCATCAAGCACGAAGCCATCATATTCAAACGTTGCTGGCTCACCGGAAAGGTTTGAAATCACGATTGCTTGCTCAGCGTCCAGTGTCCTTGTGTACGCGTAGATTTGCTCATGGTCTTCAAGAATCAAATCGTACGTTCCATAAGTGAATACTTCGTGTTCCTTCTTCATCTCGATCATTTTTTTATAAAAATGGAGAATGGAATCAGGGTCGGCAAGCTGTTGCTCGACGTTAACACTTGGATAATTTGGATTCATGCCAAGCCAAGGGTTGCCAGTAGTGAAGCCTGCATTCTCAGCTGATGACCATTGCATAGGGGTACGAGAGTTATCACGGCTCGTTGCCCAGATGAATTCCATGATTTCTTCATGGGAAACGCCATTTTCACGGCGGATTTTATAAAGATTCTTGATCGCTACATCATCATAATCATCAATGGAAGGGAACTGGACATTCGTCATACCGATTTCCTGGCCTTGATAGATGAATGGTGTACCCTGCATCAAGAAGTACATGGATGCGAGCGCAGTCGCGCTTTCACGCCAGTATTCCTTATCATTTCCCCATGTTGAAACAATGCGAGCTTTGTCATGGTTTTCAATGAAAAGCGCATTCCAGCCTTTGCCTTCTAGGCCTTTTTGCCAGCGGGTGAATACCTTCTTCAATTTTGCAAGGTCAAGTGCCTTCTTTTCAGAATCCCAAAGATCAAGATGTTCAAACTGGAAAACCATATTGAACTTGCCGTTTTCTTCTCCTACCCAAAGGTCCGCTTCCTCGATGCTGACTCCATTAGCTTCACCGACTGTCATGATGTCATATTTAGAGAAGGTTTCCTGCTTCAGTTCCTCAAGATATTGCTGGATTCCATCTACATTCATATGCTTATCGAATGAAGAGACATACTGAAGACCTTCAGGGTTCGGCATGTCCTTAAGTCCGTCTTCTTTTTTGATATGGCTGATCGCGTCTACACGGAATCCGTCGATACCTTTATCAAGCCACCAGTTGATCATGTCATACAAAGCTGTACGGACTTCTTGGTTCTCCCAGTTCAGGTCAGGCTGCTTGCGTGAGAAAATATGCAGGAAGTATTGGTGAGTTGCTTCATCATATTCCCAAGCAGATCCGCCGAAAATGCTCTCCCAATTGTTTGGTTCTGCACCATCTTTGCCATCGCGCCAGATATACCAATCGCGTTTCGGGCTGTCTTTTGACTCGCGAGATTCAAGGAACCAGGCGTGCTCATCGCTCGTATGGTTAATGACAAGGTCGATGATCAGCTTCATGCCGCGTTTATGTGTTTCTTTTAACAGTTGGTCGAAGTCTTCCATCGTACCGAATTCGTCCATAATATCCTGGTAATCGCTGATATCATAGCCATTATCATCATTAGGGGATTTGTACATCGGGCAAATCCAGATCACATCGATGCCCAAATCCTTCAAGTAATCAAGTTTCGAAATCATTCCTTTTAAATCGCCAATACCATCGCCGTTTGAATCCATGAAGCTTCTAGGATATACCTGATAGGCGACCGCTTCTTTCCACCACGTATGTTTCATTTGAACCCTCATTTCTTTGTAAAAAACCTGATGTATCCAGTCATTTTACTTTAAAAGTTTTGCGCTGCCAAGGTGAGTTGGCTTTTCCGGTCTAACTTCACCGGACTGTATGAATTACAGTTTAGCTCCGATAGCACTGCATGATTTTCGCTCGACCATTTTAGCGGGAATCGTGATCCGCTTAGGAAGAGCTTTTGGATTTTTAATGATCTCTATTAAACAGTTAGCTGCTTCAAAGCCCAACTGAAAGATATCGATGTTCACGGACGTCAGCTGCGGCTTCATATGCTCTGTGAGCGGCACATCATTAAAGCTCACAATTGAAATCTCTTCTGGCATCTTGATATTCAGTTCCTCTGAATAACTCATGAGCTCAATGGCCATAAAATCATCTGCCACAACAAGTGCAGTAGGCGGTTCATGAGAAGAAAGGAAATTGGTAATGCCTTCTTTTCCTTCTGATTTTAAGCATTTCTCATGAATAATATACGTTTCGTCATAGGGGATACCAGCTTCATGGAGGGCTTGTTTATATCCTTCAAGCCTGTCGATTGTAAAGACGTAATCAAAATTGACTCCGATAAAAGCAATTCTTCTATGGCCAAGTTTGATCAAATAATCTGTTACCTGTTTCGTTATATAAATATTGTCATTATCTACATACGTAATTCGTTCAGCGTTCTTGTATGGCCGGCCTATGACGGTGAAAGGGAAATTCTCTTCCAGTAAATATTTCATAATCCTGTCATCTGTTTTCGAATAAAGAAGGATGATGCCGTCGACTCTGCGGCCCTGGACCATGGAAATAACCTGTTCGAAAATTTCATCATCCGTAATGCCTGTCGTTAAATACACCCCGAATTTATCTTCGTGTGCTTTCATGCTGATTCCCCTGAGCACTTCAGGGAAGAATGGGTTTTGCAGTGCCTGGGTAGCCGAATTGGGCATGACGATGCCGATTGCTTCGGTACTCCTGACAACCAGACTTCGAGCTTGGAAATTAGGGTGGTATCCCAGCCTCTTCATCTCTTTTCGTACACGCTTCTTGGTTTCTTCACTAATATGAGGATGATCGGCTATCACCCTGGAAACGGTCGAAGGTGACACAGCGGCTGCCTTTGCTACATCTTTAATTGTGACTGCCATTGGTCGTCTCTCCCTATACGATCGATTGTTCGTGCAAGACAATTATTTTACGGAACCCTCTGATACTCCCTTGATGATTTGCTTTTGAAGGAAGAAGTAAATAATGATGACCGGAATGATCGCGATCGTTAGACCTGCCAGAGCCAAATGCCATTGCTTTGTGTATTCTCCGAAGAAGAAGAACATTTTTAGCGGAATGGTTTCCATTCCTTGCTGGTTGATGACCAGGGAAGGAAGCAGGTAATCGTTCCAGATCCAGATGATATTCAGGATTGCGACTGTTACAGAAACTGGTTTTAACATCGGGAAAATGATGTACCAGAAAATCTGGAATCGGTTCGCACCGTCAATTGTTGCCGCTTCATCAAGTGACTTTGAAATCCCGCTCAATGTTCCATGATAAAGGAAGATCGACAAGCTTGCGCCAAAGCCAAGATACATGAAGATCAGTCCGGCTCTGTTAAGCATTTCAACTTTTCCAAAAATCGAAACCAATGGAATCATGACCGATTGGAAAGGGATGAGCATCGCAGCTACAAAAAGCATGAAGATGATTCCGCTCGTTTTTCCGCCTTTTCTGGATAGAGCATATGCAGCCATCGACGAGAAGACAATGATGACAGCAACGGCCAGCACCGTAATCAATACGGAATTAAAGAAGGTTTTGATAAAATCGAGACGTTCAAAAGCAACCGTATAGTTCTCGAATGTAAAAACATCTGGAAGCTTTATTGTATCTTCAAACATTTCTCTTTTTGTTTTAAAAGAGTTGACGATCATCAGATAAAACGGGGAAAGCCAGATCAGCGCCAAAATGATGCCGAGAATTTCTAAGATGATTCTGCTTTGCTTTTTCTTCTTCATTACATCTCGACCTCCCGTTTTTTATTGATGTAAACCTGTGTCAATGAAATGACTGCAACGATCAAGAAGAAAATGACTGCTTTTGCCTGAGCGAAAGCCATCGCGTTTACAACGAACGCTGTCTTGAAAATTTCCATCGCCACCATCTGGGTGGAGTTGTATGGTCCGCCGCCCGTAAGCGATAGGTTCTGGTCATAAAGCTTGAAAGAATTCGATAATGTTAGGAACAAGCTGACTGTGAATGCCGGCATAACCAGCGGGAACGTGACGTGATAAAAACGCTGGAAGCTGTTCGCGCCGTCAATTTCAGCTGCTTCAAGCAATTCCTGCGGAACCCCTTCAAGGAATGAGATGTAAATGACCATGATATAACCGGCCATTTGCCAGCTCATCAGGATCGCCATTGCCCAGAATCCCGTTTCGGTTGTCGATAACCAGCCTTGCAAGCCTTCAATTCCAAGTATCTCGCCGACGCTGGCGAAAACTTTTGTGAAAATGAACTGCCAGATGAAACCTAAGATCAGTCCGCCGATAAGGTTCGGCATGAAGAAAATTGTTCTAAGGATATTGTTCGTTTTGAATTTTTGCGTCACAAGCAACGCTAAAGAGAGGCCAAAAAAGTTGATTAGAAACACTGAGACAACGGTGAATTTAGTGGTGAACCACAACGCATCCTTAAATTCTTCCTCAGCAAATAAGGCTTTATAATGTTCAAGGCCTACAAATGATGGTGTCTTAATCCCGTTCCAATCAGTAAATGAGTAATACACTCCGTATGCTAGCGGCAGAATCACAACTACAGCAAGCGCGAACAATGCTGGAGCCAGGAAAAGCCAGTACCAGAGATTCCGGTTACGCATCTGTAAATCCTCCTGTCTATGTAATGCCCGGGAAGGGATTACACGTTTTTAGTAAAAAATTCATTGTAGTGCAAACGTTTGTACAAACTATTTTTCTTGTTATTTAACTTCTAGAAAAAAAGGTAGGAAACAAAACAGCCAAAGCCGTTCTGTTTCCTCTTTTGAAAGATAAGAAAGTATAAAATTCACTTCGAGAAATGTCCTGCTCCAGCGCCTAGCCCCTCGAGCCGCTTGTCTAGTTTCGCCTCCTAGAAACTCCGAAACTTCAACTCCGCCGGCAGAAGCAAAAAGCGCTTCTTTGTCGGAGTCTCCAGTTTCTGCGTTTCTGGGCAGTCGGCTACACATTTCGGTTTCGGTCCGCCCGCGCTTGTCGGGGCTGACCAAGGCGCTTGCGCTTTTCTTATGAAAAATTATTACTTACGAGCGTCTGCCCAAGCTTTAGAAGATTCTTTTACAAGATCATCCCAGCTCATTTCGCCGCTTACATACTTTTGAATGTTCACGCCAAGCTTTTCTTGTCCCCATCCAGTTGGGTAACCCATGAATGTCCAAGCAAGAGTCTTGCCGTCTTGAGAATACTGGTAGATTTCTTTTGCTAGTGGATCAGAGATCTTGCCAGCGTCAAAACCGTCATATGCAGGAATGAATTTGAAATCTTCGATTACAGCTGTTTTACCTTCTTCAGAAGTGTACAACCAGTCTAAGAATTCCTTCGCTGCTGCTACTTCTTTTTCATCCTTGTTGCTGTTTACAGCCCAGTACATTGGTACGCCAACTGGGATTGAATCTTCTTTGTAGCCTTCAACCGGGATCGGAAGGATTCCTACTCCGCTGTTAGCAAGCTCTTCGTCGATACCAGCGATTGAACCAGATACCCAGTTACCTTGCTGAATGATTGCAGCTTTGCCAGTAGAGAATAGTTCTTCTACTTGCTTAGCGTAGTCAAGGCTTACAGTTGGCTGGTCAGAGTATTTGTTTTGCAGGTCAAGAATTTTTTTGAATGCATCGCCGTGCTCGAACTTAACTTCTTTTGCTTCGAATGCATTAATTACGTTCTGGTCAAATTCAGGTGCAAGGAACACGTTTGATAAATGAAGTCCTGTTACCCAAGTTTCTTTTGCAGGAAGTGCAAATACTGATGTAAGACCAAGGTCTTTCTTTTTGCTGTCAAGAGTCTTTACAGCTTCTTCTAAAGCTTTGTAGCTAGTGATGCTCTTTGGATCGATTCCTGCTTTTTCAAAAATGCCTTTGTTATAAATGAAGCCATAGCCTTCCTGGTTATATGGAAGTCCAAGTACTTTATTGTCTTTTGTTACGCCTTCAAGCGTGCCGTTAAGAGCAGCTTTTGCAGCTTTTGTGTCAGAAAGGTCAGCTAGCTTTTCCTGCCAGTCTGCAACGTCTTGCGGTCCTCCGACGTTGTAAATAGTAGGTTCATTGCCTGAAGCGAATTTAGATTTTAGTGCAGCACCGTAATCTTCACCGCCGCCAACTGTTGTGATGTTGATGTCGACGTTTTTATGAGCGTCTTCATAAGCTTTTGCAAGATCCTCGAACTGATCCTTGAATTCCACTTTGAATTGGAAAATGTCAACGGTAACTTCTTCTCCGCCTTTACCTTTGTCATCACCTGTTGCCTTGTCATCGTTTGATGAACATCCTGCAAGACCTCCGCCAACTAAAAGCCCAAGAGAAAGAACTGCTGGAAATAGCTTTTTTGCTTTCATTGTTGAGATACCCCCAAAAATTTTTGTTTTTTTGCATGCAATCACATGCGTTCCGAAAGCGTTTGCATATTTTTGCAAAGATACTTAGAAGATCATTTCTATACAGAACACCTTTAAAACGCTTACATAAATGGGATAAATACAAGAAATACATTGATACAAATGGATTTCTGTAAAACGATTCCTTATTGCTATCCTGTTATGCAAACGATTGCAGCTGTGGATACATAATAGCATATGAATCTATGAATGACAATATGAAAGTATCAGAGAAATTTAAATTTATAGGTTAATTGTACTAACCGGTTGAAACCATGGTTAAGCTGGGGATTAGGATGGCAATAATGATAGAGAAACAAGTATATACACGTATTGTTTGAAGTGGAATGTTTGAAGGTCTATCATGATGATAAGACTGAAAATAATTGCAGAAGGTGAAATCATGATTAGATGTATTGCAACAGATATGGATGGAACATTATTGACAGCAACGCAGCAGATTACCTCCGAAAACCGGGAAGCGATCCGTAAGGCGCTGGAAAATGGAGTGGAGGTTGTTGTAGCGACAGGCCGCTCTTACCAGGAAGCAAGATTTGTGCTGGAAGAAGCAGGCATGCGTTTACCGATGATCTGCGTAAATGGGGCAGAAGTGCGCTCGAATACTGGGGAAATCGTTTCTTCTAATCCGCTTAATAAAGAACAGGCTCGCCAGGCGGCTCTGCGTCTGGTTGAGAATGGGGTATATTTCGAGGTGTATACAAATGAAGGGACATTTACGGAAGATGAGGATAAGGCGATCTCCATTATCGTTGATATCTTTTCAACGGCAAATCCTGAAGTTCCGATTGACCAGATTGCCAAAGCAGCTGAAGATAGGCTGCATAAAGGGCTGGTCCGTACAATCGAGCACTATGACAGGCTATTTGAACAGGATCAATATGAAATATACAAGCTCCTCGCTTTTTCCCTTGACCCTGAAAAGCTTGAATCTGCAAACTTAACATTAAAAGAAATTGAAGGGCTGGCGATCAGTTCATCAGGCAGCGAGAACATTGAAATCACAAGTCTTGATGCCCAAAAAGGAATTGCACTTGAAAAATTTGTTGCATCCAGGGGAATCACTTTAGAAGAAACGATGGCTCTCGGAGATAATTTTAATGATGTATCGATGCTAGAAAGAGTCGGCAAGCCTGTAGCAATGGGCAATGCTGTCGATGAAATTAAGACCTTGTGCGGCAAGGTCACGCTTACGAATGAAGAAAGCGGTGTTGGCAAGGCGATTATGGGTGTGTTGGTGGACTAGTTTTTCGAACGAAGTTGTCCTTAGCTTTCTTAATGGCTCTGTTAAAGCCCAAAGTTGTTTTTTAAAACCTGTTGATTGTAGTGGAAGGCGCGAAGACTCCTCCGAAAATGCTAACGCATTTCCATCGTGCGTGGGCAGATCGAGGAAGCTATTCAGTGTCCTGCTGGCTCAGCGCCAGCCCCGCGGAAAGCGAAGCGCCTGGAACGAAAATCAACTGTCTTGTTTAAGAGAGCCTTCGGAATAAGAAGTAATCCAAATTAAATGAAGGGTCGGGTGTCATGAAAAGATTTTTGTATGTGTTGGCTGCAATGCTGATGGTTCTTGCTGGGTGTTCAGGCGGAGATGATAATTCAAAGCCGGTAGAAGAAAAGGAAAAGCAACAGGATCAGGAAGCAATTGTGCCGGTTGATCATCTGGAAACTGTTGCTGAAAACTTACAAATCCCATGGTCAATCAACAAACTCGGCGAGACGTTTTACCTTAGTGAACGGCCGGGTACGATTGTAAAAGTAGAAAATGGAACAATGGTGAGACAGAAGGTTTCCTTGAAAAAAGAATTATCTCAGGCAGCAGAAGCAGGGCTGCTGGGTTTTGTGCTGGCACCAGATTTTGCGCAATCCAATAAGGCATTTGCCTATTATACATACGAGAATGGCACCGGACAGTTCAATCGGATTGTAGAATTAACCTTAGAAAATGATGAATGGATAGAAGGCAGGCTTTTACTTGATAATATTCCGAGCGGCCGTTTCCACCATGGCGGACGTCTAAAGATTGGCCCGGATGGGAAGCTTTATGCAACCGCTGGCGATGCAGCAGCGACGCCTGAAATCGCGCAGGACCTTGACTCTTTAGGCGGTAAAATACTGCGGCTGAATTTAGACGGCTCCGTTCCGGAAGACAATCCTTTCACTGGGTCCTATGTGTACAGCTACGGCCATCGTAATCCTCAGGGAATGGCCTGGGCAAAGGATGGGACGATGTACGCAAGCGAGCATGGTCCGTCCGCACACGATGAAATCAATGTAATTGAACGTGGGATGAATTACGGCTGGCCAGAAATTACCGGCGATGAAAAGAAGCAAGGTATGGAAACTCCGCTTTTTCAGTCCGGCGACAATACATGGGCGCCATCCGGAATGGCGGAGCATGACGGAAAGTTGTATGTTGCAACATTGAGAGGGAATGCTTTGCGCGAATTTGATCCTGTTGCTAAAACAACGAGGGAAGTCGTCACCGGCGTCGGTCGGGTCAGGGATGTACTGATTGATGGCAGCTATGTATATTTCATCAGCAATAATACTGATGGCAGAGGGACTCCGGGTGCGGGGGATGATAAGCTGTACAGGGTAAGGATTGAGGATGTGCTCCAATGAGGAACAGCTATTCTGGTTGTTCCTCTCTTTAATCTTTTAACAGATTCTAAAGTGGATTTTTAGTCGTCATACATTGATACGCTGCTATTTTAGCGTTTCTGATCAGCCACAGTACCTGGTAAAAATGAATTAGTATAGTAAGAAAAAATAATATAGCGAAAATCACTATTTAATAGCGAAACTTAATTTTTTATAGCGAATATCAAGATTTTATAGCGAAACTGTCTTAATTATAGCGAAAGCGGCATTTTAATAGCGAACTGGAAATTATCAAGTTTTTTTTCCAGGCAATCAAGTAAAAAAACCGGGCATGCGTGCCCGGTTTTTACTTGCTGTTCAGCCCGCCCAATCCATGCAGGATGAATTGAACAGTTCTCTCCGTTTCTGCTTCATCATCCCAGTCTGCTTCAGGCAGAATCATATAACGGGCAATTAAATACCCAAAGATGGTTGATAGGGACAGGCGGAATACACTGTAGGCGGGAATATCGATGATCTGGCCATTTGCTTTATAGTGTTCGACAATTTTTTCGAAGCGTTCATACACCTTTAAGGCGATATGGTCCTTGAATAAATCCTTTAATTCAGGGTGGAACGGAATTTCCTGTAAAAGGATTTTGACTATAGGCAGGTTTTTAACTAAGAAATCCCGGCGATTCTCAAGGATGGCTTTCAGGAAGTCCTCTAAATGTTCAAAATCCTGGTCGAGTACCTTATTAAGGTCTTTTATAATAAAGGGAGCGACAAACTTTGCCATCACTGGAGCAACGATTGCCAGCAGCAAATCCTTTTTCGTTTTATAATGCCGGAAAATGGTGCCTTCCGCTACACCTGCTTTTTTGGCAATTTCGCTTGTAGAAGTTGCGGAATATCCTTTTTCGGCAAAAGACTCGATCGCAGACACGATAATTTTTTTCTGCTTGTCGGTCAGTGCTTCTTCTTTATCGATTAACTCGTCGATTCTCATTTCGCGATCTGTCATCTTTAACTCCCTCCGCGGCGTATTCAAGAGTATTTATACTGCGCGGTGTTTCCTTAATGCTAAAATATTCAGCAGGATAAATACAACGGAAAAACCGGCCATAATCAACAGATTACCATAAATGGCATCCCAGCCATAGCCTCTTACCATGATATCACGCAGTGCTTCAGCTGCGTAATAGAGCGGTGTAATCGGGCCGAGCCAGCTTAGCCATTCTGATATTGTATCAAGGTTGATCAGCCCCGAGAAGAAGAACTGCGGTACGATGATCAACGGGATGAACTGGATCATCTGGAACTCGTTGTTCGCAAAGGCAGACAGCAGAATGCCTAGTGTCAAAGCCGTCATCGACAGCATTAGAGTGATGAGCAGAACATAGATAAATGAACCTTCCATCAGCATCCCAAGAATGTAAATCGCATACCAGGCAATTAAAGTGGCCTGCAGCATGGTGAAGATCCCAAAACCGAGTACATAGCCAATGACAATTTCCCATTTGCGCAGAGGGCTTGCGAGCAGCTTTTCAAGTGTGCCGCTAGTGCGTTCCCTCAAAAAGGAAATGCCAGAAATGATAAAAACGAAGAAGAAGGCAAAGAAACCTAGCAATACTGGGCCGAAATAATCAAATTGTCCCATATCCTCTGAGCCGTGCAGATAATTGACGTTCAGATCCATTTGGCCAGCGGCTGGCTGCAGCGGCTTTGTAGCCTTTTGAATCTGTTTCATAAAAGCACCATTTACTGACGGATCGCTTCCTTCCAAAACGATTTGATCAAGCATAGGTCCGTCAAATAGAAGATAACCGTCAATTTCTCGATCTAATGCGTCAGCTTTTGCTGCTTTTTCAGAATCATATTCTTTCATCTTTACATCTTTTAAATCCAACTTCTCGATCACCGCATCTGGAACATTGACAAGTCCAACTTTAGGAACATAATTCTCTCCATTAAACACAAGATGCAGCATCGTCAGGATCAGCAGGGGAGCGACAAGCATCATCGCAAGTGTCCTTTTATCCCTTAGAAATTGGCGGATAATCCTGATTACTAGAGCACTAATTCGCATGCTGAGCACCTCCGTATGCTAAAAATGCTTCTTCAACGGTTGCGGAACCCGTATTGGTTTTCAATTCTTCAGGCGTGCCAACGGCAATTAATCTGCCATCACGAATTAATCCCAGCCTGTCGCATTTCTCCGCTTCATCCATTACGTGAGTGGTCACAATCAGAGTCTTGCCTTTCGCTTTCAAATCATAGAAACCATTCCAGATGCTTTTGCGCAGCACAGGGTCGATCCCGACGGTCGGTTCATCCAAAATCAGCAGCTCTGGTTCATGCAGCAGTGCAGCTGCAAGGGACAGACGACGTTTCATACCGCCAGAATAATTGGTTACGAGTTTGTTAAGATGTTCTGATAAGTCGACCAGCTCCATCACTTCGAGAATCCGCTGTTTTCTCCTTGCACCCTTCAGGCCAAATAGGGAAGCGAAAAATTCAAGATTTTCCTTTGCGGATAATTCTGTATAAAGTGCGTCAGATTGCGCCATATACCCAATCTTTTCAATCAGCTGGAGAGAGGGCATTTTTTTACCAAAAAGAACGTTTTCTCCCTCGCTCGGCAGCTCAAGGCCGACCAGCTGTTTAACAAGTGTTGTTTTGCCTGCTCCTGAAGGTCCGAGCAATCCGAAAATTTCACCATTCTGAATCTCTAAGGTTATATCCTTTAATACTTCATGCTTTCCGAAACGTTTAGAAACATTTTGGACTGAAACAATCATCGAAGCTCACCATCCTTTTATTAAAAGTGAGTAATCACTCACTAGATAATTATAGTTTAATACACAGAAACTAATTTGTATAGTGAGTAATCACTCACAAAAACGAACAAAAAATGACAACATAAAAAAGCCCTCAAAAGAGAGCTTTACATTATTTTGATCTTTAGGGAATTCACCTGGCTAACCAGCAATTCCTCATACTCCTTTTCGGCAGTGAACTGGACTTCTTGTTCACCGGCTTTAGGATTTTCTTTTTTAACTTTTTGGATCAAATCATTTTGGACCTTTTGAGTAAGGACAATTCGTTCATATTGCAGCTTTTGTATTCTCCAGAATTTCTCTTCGCCATATTCTGCAATTAATTTTTTAGCAACCTCTGAATTGTTATACTGGCTTCGCACTTTATCTATTGCATCATTGACTTCCTGATCGGTAGCCTTGTGGCCTTTCTCTTGTCCGAGCATGGCCATCGCCCTTAGCCGGATAATCTGCGTCAACAACTGGTTTTTATCCTCGTTGAGCTTTTCCTGATTGTCCCAATAGACAAGGGCTTCATCGAGTTTTTCACCACTGTATTTGGCTTTGTCCGTTTCACGGTTGATCTCGATATGGAGTTCATTAATGAATTTGTAAAAATCAAGATCCTCGTTTGTAATCCATTCACCGTTAATGGAAGCTACTCCTTCAGGTTTTTTCACATTTAAATCTACGACTTTGTCTTGCTTCGCTCCGTCCTTTTCCAGGGTAAAAGCCGCTTCCCATTTCCCAGCCATTGAGAACCTCGCACTGCCTGAATAAATGCCTTCAGACACTTCCTTTAAATCTACATTGACTGTGCCGTGGTCCATGCTGCCCATTGCAAGTTCCGCAGATACATCAAGTCCCGAAACTGCTTTTCCGTCTTCGGTCACTTTAATTTCAAATTCTGATTCTTTTCCTTCCGTAAAGGCCGGCTCCTTGGCCACGTCTACATTCCATTCCGCCTCTTGGCTACAACTGGCTAATTGCATCACCATCAATATGAATAATGAAGCGAGTAATTTTTTCATCTTAATTGCCTCCAAGTTTCTGTGTCTTTAAAAAATCATCTACCGTGTATTTGGTCATCTTGCCGTTATCTAAAAATGCCACATGAGTACAAATCTGCTTAATTTCATCTAAGTGGTGAGAGGATAGCAGGATTGTTTTACCTGAAAGAGAGCGAAGCACTTGTAAAATTTCCTTTCGCCCCATTGGGTCGATACCGCTTGTAGGTTCATCAAGGATTAATATATCTGAATCCTGATACAAGGTGATGGCGAGTCCGAGTCTCTGCAGCATTCCTTTTGAGTATCCCTTGATGGCCATGCTGCGCTCTTCCCATAAACTAACAGCTCGTAAAATCTTTTCGATTTTAGCCGAATCAGCTTTTCCTGTTCCCGCCTGGGCAAAGAAGATGATATTTTCATAGCCAGTCAAAGATGGATAGAGCATGAATTTTTCTGGCAAATAGGCAATTTCGTTTTTCCAGCGCTTATTATTCTTTCGTTTGTTGCCATTGATCAGGATTTCACCTTTTTTGATAGGGATAAGGCCGAGCAAGCTATGGATAAAAGTAGATTTCCCAGCTCCGTTCCTGCCTACTAGAGCACATACTTCATTTTTGCTAATCGATAGATTGATATCATTCAGAACTACTTTATTGCCATAGGATTGGGTTAAACCGGAAACATCAATCATTCAAAACCCTCCTTCCGATGAAGCAGTATAGAACTGATAAATGAGACAATCATCCAGAATACAAGGCAGGCCCCCAAGAACACTCCTGGCTGCAGCCACATGAATGACTTCAAGAGGTGTGACATGTGGCCGAATGAGTAAATGCCCAAGCCTGTTTCTAAAAACATCCTCACGGCCTGGATTGGATTAAGGAAATAGGCAACAGAAAATAATTTTACATTTTCATGGGTTACATCCTGCAGAACAGAGAGCAGTGCAAAGTCGTGCAGGAAAAAGAAGTAAAACCATACGATGACTGCCATTCCGGCAATCTGCATCCTCGAACGGCTGATGCTGCCGATGAACGCGCCAATCTGGATAAAAATGAGCATGAGTACAGAGACGGCCAGGATAAAAATGAAATAATTCCAGATATCGGTTTTGAAAAATATTTTTAAAGGGACGAGATACACGAAGAACCAGACTAGCACGGGACCGAGCAGTACTGCGTGCATTCCCAGGCTTTTTTTGAAAAGGAAGGTCATAAAGCTCTCCTGTCTAGTCAACAGCATGATGAGTGTTTTTTGCTCTTTTTCCTGAAAGATAGAGAAGGCGCCAAGGAACAAGCATAGGATCGGGATGAAATAAACCAGGGTGTCAAATAAGTTAATAAGCAGGACATAAAATCCTTGTTCATAGGAAAGAGCAGTAAATTTCACAAGTAAAAGGGCAGATACAAGGATTACTGTGCCGATTGCCAGCCAAAGTCCCTTGCCTCTTAAATTTTCCTTCCATTCTTTCCAAATATAATGCATAGCAATTGTCTCCTTTTTGTGAGGATTGCCGTAATGATGATGGCGAGTATCACAATAGCAGGCAGGTTGATGTTCCTGCTATTTGCTGTAAGCGGGTATTCATCCTTGAACATTACTTTTTCGTTATCCAGCAGCTGGTTCATTTTTTCATATATTTTTATGGCGGGGCTTTTTAGGAACAGATAGATCAGCTCCTGGTCTTCGATCAGTTCATAGAGCGATGACTTATAAGTAGCTGGGCTGTCGCTGATTCCGTCTTGATCCAGGTCCAGCAAAGGGAAGGCGGTGCCCCAATGGTTGCCAATGCCTTCAAGGCTCCATTGATTCTGCCCTGTTCCGCCAAGCGTCACTGCAGGTATCGTATTTTCCTCAATCGTATTCTTTGTAAAAATCTGCTCGTTTGAACTGGCCCAAAGCTCGATTCCTATCTGATTTTGGGAGATATGGTTAGCGAGAATAAGATTGTCAGTCGATTGATCTATATATAACCCTCTCTGGTTCATGTAGAAAGTATTGTTCTCAATGGTATTTTCGTTTGCTGATAACACCAGCAAACCGAATGAGCGGTGCCCATAATTAAAAATAAATTGGTTGTTTTTCAGCTTAAGCTGATTGGAGTGCATGATGGCTGCTCCGCCTGTATTAAACGTGAATATGTTGTTTTTAAATTCGTTGCGGTCTGAATACATATAATGCAGACCGTAACGTGTTTTTGTAATTTCGTTGTTTAATGCCTTGTTATCATTTGCATAATCGAAGAACATTCCATCTCTTGTACCTTCGATATAATTGTTTTTTAATAGATTTCCATTTGAATAATAGACATGCAGCCCGTTTCCCTGGGCAGCAATTTCTCCTTTGCCAAGCCCGCGAATCTTAACATTTTCAATGGTATTATGATGTGCCTTGCTTAAATAAACACCATGGAATGATTTTTCTATTTCAATATCGCGGATGACATTTCCATCTGTGTAAACCTTTATTGCTGCATATTCTTCAGGGCTGTTCCGGTCCATACCTCCATTTTTTACATGGAGGTTTGAAACGGTGACCCCAGGGGCACGCACAGAGATGACATTGCCTTTTCCATCGCCTTCAATGACCGTTCCTTTTTTGCCGGATATCTGGAGCGGCTTATCAATCACGATGTTTCCGTGATAGATTTTTCCTTCAAGCTGGATGACTGCTCCGTCTTTGGCTGAATCGATGACGGCCTGCAGGTTTTCTGCTGCCATCCCCTTTTCCGGATAAGTGATAACGGAAAAGAATAAGAGCAGCCAAAGAATTTTTTTCATGGTCAACGATCCTTCCAAATTGGAATGAGAATCAAAATGAATGCTGCTATTACTAAAAAAGAACCCGTTCCAAGGTAGCTGTTTGTAATGAAATTTGCGAGCGTGTTCTCCCCGAGAATCGGCGGTACAAATGGATCAACTTTAATCGGTGCTGTCGGGCTTAAATCTGTGCCGAAATCATGGAGCCAGCGGCGTAAATCCCAGACACCGAGTGATCCGCCAATAGCAAAAATCCCAATTAGGAAATAAAGGACTATTTTTCTCCTAAGGATGGCAGTGATAAGTGTTAGTGCGGCCAGTCCGCTAATTAAATATTTAAGGTAGTTAAGTTCAGGGAAATTTTCTTCGCTGAAGCCTTTCATGCCAATATAGTGGTTAAGTCCATTCACGATATCGATTTCGCCTTGCAATTGATCAGGATATACAATGATATTCAGCCCTTCCGGGTACTGCGGAGCGAAAAACTCCATGCCCCACCATGGGAAAAATAGAGATGCGGCAATCAGTATAGCGGCTGCAGCAATCAATCCGAATGAAAGAACTGATAGTCTTTTTCCAGCCATCGTCATCACGCCTTTCGAAAGCCTAAACGGCAGTTTGCAAAAAAGGAGGGAGGGTATCAACAGCTGATGATACCCTCATTTGTCTGTTGTTTAGATTATGGTTTCACAAGGAAGTAGCCTGTCATTTCTTGATGCAATGCTGAGCAGAAGTTCGTACAGTAAATCGGGAATGTCCCGGCTTTATCAGCTGTGAATTCAACGGTATTTGTCTGTCCAGGCTGAACTTCCATATTTAAATTGTAGCCATTGATCGCGAAGCCGTGGGTGATGTCCTGGTCGAAATCGATGTTGGTCAGGTGGATGAATACTTTATCACCTTTATTTACCTCGATTTGGTCAGGTCTTTTAGCTTTAGCGTCAAAAAGGAATTTTGATCGCATGGCAATTCCGTAAACATGGACTTCATTGCCTTTGCGTTCGATTCGTGTTTTTTCTTGGCTGTATACTGCATCAGGATTCTTTTCATCCTTAGGGTATACGGTGATCGTCTTGATTTTATCTGCCTTGATCATTTGCGCATAGTGTGGTTCAGGGTTCACTGGTGCAGACTGGATGATTTCCATTTTCTCTCCGCGCAGGTCGATCAGCTGCATGGATTCAGGATGTGAAGGGCCTACGGAAAGATAGCTGTCTTTCGCGATTTTATTCAACGCGATGAGGTATTTTCCATCTGGTGCGACTGTATCACCTTCAGCGGCAACAGAGTGTCCAGGAGAGTACTGTACAGGAACCCGGTCTAAGGTTTCTCCTGTTTTAGGATCCCATTTAACGATTTCAGAAGAAATGAACATAGTTGTGTAGGCTAAGCCTTTTTCATCGAATTGAGTATGAAGCGGCCCTAAGGCATTTTCAGGGTTTACTTCTCTTTCCATGATGGATTCATACTTTATGATTGGAATGCCATTGCGTTCGCCTGCAAATTCTTTGTTTTCAATTGCCTTGAATGCTTTCTCAAAAGAGAAGACTGTCATTGAAGGGGCTAATTTTCCAGATGCAATAAAGTGCTTGCCATCAGGAGTTACATCTACGCCGTGAGGAGATTTGGCTACAGGAACCAAGTAAATTCCGCCTTTATGTTTTTCAGGGAATATCATCTTTTGGCCTGTCACTTCGTCATACTTTCCGTCCTTGACCATTTTCTCTAGCTCTTTCCAGTTAAATAAAACGATGAAGTCACGGTCTGCTTGGGAGGCGTTAATTTCAAGATTCGTAGTTGCTTCTTCAGTGTTATAAGTAGTCATAACTGCCCAGTCACCAGATTCTTTCTTTCCTGCATCGGAAAGATCATAGGACCAAGGTGGAAGAGCGACTTGATAGGCAATGTTCAATTTTTCTGTTTTCTCATCGAAGGTAACAGCGGACATGACTCCGCGATATTTATCGCTGTATTCATCAAGTGGCGCATACTCTTTCCCAATCGGTACAGCAAATCGGGTTGGAAGGAACATATATTCAGTATTTTGAGTAACGAAGGCCGCACAGTGTGGCCCGCTTGTATTTGGAACATCAATGATGTCCTTGACAGTAAACGTTTCAAGGTTCATCGCTGCGGCACGGCTGTTTCCAACGTCAGTAGCAAACATGTACTTTCCATCATAATCACCATTAGTCTCAGAGAATGCAGGGTGGTGTAGATCACCCCATGTATAGTCGCCCATCATTTCTTTTGAGTGATTATCAAAGCCGTATCCAGTTGCAGAATCCTGGCTGAATACCGGCACTGTTCTGATATGCCGCATGGAAGGGACACCATAGATGAACATCTGTCCTGAGTGGCCGCCTGATGCGAACAAATAATATTCATCTTTTTCACCGAATGGTACATATACCTTTTCAGCATTTGTTTTGTTTTTGCTGCTGTCAGCCACCGCTTCACTTCGGTTGCCTGGAGAAAAATCTGCGAAGAACACAGTTGCTGCCAGTAGCCCGGTAGCGAGTCCCGAGGCAATAGGAATCCATTTTTTCATTAACCTTGCACCACCTTGTTATTTATTAGTTTTTAGATGCTTCCTCAAGCAGTTTGACCACTTCGGCAATCTCTTCTTCTGATAGTGGATTTCCGCCAATCACACCTGACATGACTGCCGATGTAGGCTCTTTTAAAAACTCGTTAATGGGCTTTCCGTGTTTTCCTTCCACATTTTCAAACGCTTTTGATAAATCCGGTCCAGTTGCGCCGCCCTTTAGATTCAAGGCAGAGACAGAATGGCAGCCAAGACAGCCTTTTGACTTTAGGATGCTGTCGTCAGCAGATACTGTTTCAGCTGTTGGCTGATCATTTTGTTCCTCTTCCTTGGTACCGCTCGCTGGCTTAGATTGATCTGTTTTCTCTTTTGCTGTCTCAGATGCCTGATCATCGCTCTCGCCAACCACTTCAAATGCAGCGTAACCGAGCCCGAGACCGATCAAAGCGCTGATGATAAAACTTATTAAAGCTTTTTGCATCACTTTGTGCCCCCCTTTAATTTATTTCATTAACATCGTAGCGTGAGATAAGGGGTGAAAAGTGTGATGCAGTTCACACAACAATGGTGGATTTGTGAAAGCTATATGAACGCGATGTGTCTATATTTTGAAGAGCCTGTGATAAAGGTCATATTTGAATTGGATTCGATTTAGAGGACAAGAGAATGGATAAGGAAGAAGAAAGAAGAAAGAAGGGATTTCGGCTTTTTTGAGGAATTTAGTTCTATGGGATTTAAGCAAGAACGATTACCCTGAAGGTGCATGATAGGAAGTGATTTTTTGTCGAAAAAGAAAAAGTGGCTGGTACTGATCATTTTGCCGCTCGTATTAGTTAGCTGTCTATTTATCTATGATGCGAATTTGGAAGTTTATCAAACGAAATCTGAAGGTACTTTAGTTTATAAAAACAAGGAGTTCCATTCTGGCTATGAAACCTATAAAAATTTTTATGTGAATGGTGACCGGAATTTTGAACCTGATCGTTTAATCGGGAAAACAGATAACAGCAGATTCCTTGGATTTAAAGAATCTGTGTGGAGTATTAAGGGAAAGTCGGCAGACGAAGTAGTTTTTGTAAAGGGATTGATGATTGAAGGGATATATGAAAGAAAATAATGTCCATCAATAAAAAAATCCACCTAAGAAGGTGGATTTCATCAAAACTTATAGTTCCAAAAGCGTTCATTATTGATCCAGGCCAACGTAGCTGGATCCTTATCCTTCAGCTTATCTGCCATGTCAGCAAGCATCAGCTCGGTCTGGGAGCGATGGGCCTTCATTGCCTCAATCTTAACATCAGCTACAGCACTGATATCATGGACAATATCGGGCTGCCCCAATTCTTCCACGCAATTCCTTGAGAATGCAACACAGTGCAATTTCGGTCTGTCCGCTTCAGGCATTCTTTCAACTGCGCGCACTACCGCGGCGCCTGTTGCTTCATGGTCCGGATGGACAGAATAGCCTGGATAGAAGGTAATGACCAGCGAAGGATTCAGTTCGGCGATCAATGAGGACATCAAGTTGGTCAGCTTATCTTCATCCTCAAACTCTACCGTTTTATCACGGAATCCAAGCATCCTCAAATCAGAAATCCCAAGTGCGCGGGCCGCTTCCTTTAATTCTTGTTTACGTATGATTGGAAGTGTTTCTCTGTTCGCAAATGGCGGATTCCCCATATTTCTTCCCATCTGGCCGAGTGTCAGGCAGGCATAAGTGACGGGTGTCCCCATGTTCACATGGGATGCAATCGTGCCGGAAACGCCAAATGCTTCATCATCTGGATGAGGAAACACGACGAGTACATGTCTTTCTTTTTCCATGGTAAAATCTCTCCTTTCAGCCAGCCTGTTCAAAGCGATATTATTCGAACGGTGTTTCGCTGATTTGCAGGGCGACTGCGAGCTTTCCGCTAAAGTCGTGGCCTGCAAGCAGCAGCCTTCCGTGTGCATCAATTTCGAAGTGAGTGATTCCTTCAGCATAAATCCAGCCTAATGGAATTTTCAATCCCGTACGGTATGGTCCTTCTCCAGTAATCTTCGCGCGTTCATATGTAACCTTCGCGTTGCGGATGTAAGCACCGGATGAAAAAAATGACTCATTGTTATGAGAAGCATATGCGCCATTTGTTGTTTCTAAATGGACATAGACGTCCTTGTCTTTAAAGCCGTCCAGGGCAGCCTGGACTTCTTGCACAATAACCGGATCCATAAATGATTCCTCCTTTCAAGATATACTCACATTTGGACAGCTTTCCCGTGATCAAAGCTTAAGCTGTCAGAAAGAGGCCGTTATTGGGACAGCTTTCACGAGATTCAAGCTCAACCAGTCAGAAAGAGGCCGTTATTGGGACAGCTTTACCGAGAATCAAGCTCAAGCTGTCAGAAAGAGGCCGTTATTGGGACAGTTTTCCCGAGAATCAAGGTCAAGCTGTCAAAAAGAGGCCGTTATTGGGACAGTTTTCCCGAGAATCAAGGTCAAGCTGTCAGAAAGAGGCTGGTATTAGGACAGCTTTCACGAGAATCAAGCTCAAGCTGTCAGAAAGAGGCCGTTATTGGGACAGTTTTCCCGAGAATCAAGGTCAAGCTGTCAAAAAGAGGCTGGTATTAGGACACCTTTCCCGAGAATCAGGTTCAACCAGTCAGAATCCCACGCAGCAATCTCATTGAAGTTTTACTTTATATTAGCCGAATCGTCAGCCTTATATGTTAAAAAATCGATATATCCATAATACTAAAAAATTGTTCTGAATGCGAAATGTATGCTTGAAGATACTTACAAAAAGTGTTAATCAGGCATTCCTATAGCTTCACTCTTGAGAATGTCAGGTGATGGGTCTTTATTTTTGTTACAGGGGATTCTTCATCGTCATAGTGGAAATTAAAAAAGGATGGCGGCTGCCATCCTTTTTATTATGCAGCGCAATGGTAGATTGCGCTTTTACTGCTTATTCGCCTCTGTTGCCGTCTGCGAATTTGTTATACGCAAGGTGGGCTGTTGGGCCGACGTATTCATTCAATCGGAAGCCATGCTTGATCGCTTCTGTGATGAACTTTTTAGCAACATCCAATGCTTCAGGAACAGATTTGCCCTTTGCAAGCTGTGCAGTGATGGCCGACGCGAATGTGCAGCCAGCACCATGCGTGAAGCTTGTTTCCACTTTTTCAGATTCGAAAAGTGTGAAGTCTTTTCCATCATAAAGAAGGTCGACAGCTTTTTCATGGTTCAGCTTACTTCCGCCCTTAATCATGACGTTCTTAGCGCCAAGGTCATGGATCTTGGCTGCAGCTTCTTTCATGTCATCAATTGTGCGGATTGGACCAGTCTGTGCAAGCTGCCAAGCTTCAAATAGGTTTGGAGTGACAACTGTTGCTCTAGGAAGAAGCAATTCTCTCATCGCATCTGTGTTCTCAGGCATAAGTACTTCGTCTTCGCCCTTGCACACCATGACAGGGTCGATGACAACCTTGCCCAGCTTGTACTCATCGATTTTACGCGCAGAAAGCTCGATGATTTCCACTGTTCCCAGCATTCCGGTCTTCATCGCATCAATTCCAACTGAAAGGATTGTTTCAAGCTGTTTTTCAACCAATTCAACTGGCTGAGGGAACACTTCATGGTGCCAGTGCTTTTTAGGATCCATTGTTACGACAGTCGTCAGGGCAGTCATGCCATAAACCCCAAGCTCCTGGAACGTCTTCAAATCAGCCTGAATCCCAGCGCCGCCGCTCGTATCAGAACCCGCAATAGTCAAAACCTTTTTCAACGTCATCAAAATACCTCCATTTCAAATCGCCAGCCAAACACTTTACCCAATTAACGCACTGGGGGTCAGACCCCCGACGCTTCACCGCGGTGCATCAGCGGGGGTCTGACCCCCAGTGCTGTGATGCGGTAGTGTGGTGGTTTTTCTTGTTTATGCTTTCTTATGATTATACCAATTCCATGGAATTAGACAATGATTTGGATTTTCCGTTTTGGTGGTTGGCGGTGTCTAGTGTGGGATGGCTATCTCTGTTCATTGTGGAGGGCGGCAGTAATGTTACCGTGATGAAAGTTACTGTGGGAAAAAATCATTTGTCTTAGCATGAGTATGGGAAATCGCCTAACTGGAACTTTCTTGCTTCCAAAAGAGTTTGTTAAAATAATCGACATTTTTCAGCTATAGAATTGTCACAATTTAAGCAGTTAAATCAAGGAATCCCCCTTAAAATAAAGGTGTGGGGGTATTTTTCTTTTGCCCATAGTAACTATCTTTATTAATTTCTTAATGTCCAATTACCAGTTTGTGAGATTTTTAACAGTCTTTCATTTTCATTCTTTCTAACATAGAAGGAAGAATCCGAGTGCTGCACTGGGTCTCGTAGGAAGATTGACCACATAAGGGGTGAACAAAATGAACAAGAAAGGCTGTCCAGAAGAATATCCGATCAATCTTAAATTAAATGGATATGAAATCGCTGTTTTCCAGCTGACAAACCAGGACCTTGAAGATTGGGTGTATGGCTACCTTTATTCAGAAGGATTGATCGATAGAGCGGAAGATGTTGTGAGTGTTCATTTCAGCGAAAAGACAGGAACATTGGATGTCACCCTGTGCAATTCCTTTGATCCTGAACAGATGTTTTCGAAGAAAAAGCATTATACAGCAGGCTGCGGCCGTGGCGTTACATTCTTTTCGATGACAGACGTGAAGAAATTCAACAGAGTGGATTCCGATGAAAGCTACTCATTGACCTATTTATTGAAAAAACGAGCAGAGTTCGCGCAAAATTCGCCGTTGTACCTTGAAACAGGGGGCATGCATGGTGCCTGCATCATCCTTGAGGATGGCAGCATTGAAGTCCGTGAAGATATTGGCAGGCATAATGCGGTTGATAAAATTATCGGACACGCAATCCGTAAGCGATTGCATCCTGACCGGCTTGTCTTGCTGACGACGGGAAGAGTTTCATATGAAATGCTCTCAAAAGCAGCGAAGTTTGGAATTGCTGTCATTGGCTCGCGGACTGCGGCAACGAAGCAGGCTGTTCAGCTGGCCCGATTCCTCAACATTGAGGTTGTGGGCTACTTGCGCGGAAAAATGGCGTCCATCTATACATCAGCGGGAAGGATCAATGATGATTTGAATCCGCCGGGGGGATATAATCTCCACTTCGAGTATTGTCCAGCTCCAGCGCCTAGCCCCTCGAGTCGCTTCGTTCCGCCCGATGAAGTCAAAGAACGACTTCACCGGTCGGCCCTCCAGCGCTTGTCGGGGCTGACCAAGGCGCTTGCGCTTTTCTTGAAAGGGGGGAAGCCCAGCAAGTACTGAATTGATGCACCTGTGGGGTTAGGGATGTTCTAGCAACTTTTTGAGAGGAGAGAGAGAAATGGTTGAAATCAACCTGAATCGCCGGCAGTTCTTGAAGCTGTCAGGTGCCACTGCGGCAACCCTGGCGGTGATCGAGCTTGGCTTCAATGAAGAAGAAGTCCATGCGAAAACAAAAGAATTCAAGATTGCCAAAGCTACTGTAACACCAACCATTTGTCCATACTGCGCTGTGGGCTGTGGTATTTTAGTCCATACGAAAAACAATGATGTGGTATATACGGAAGGGGATCCGGATCATCCCATCAATGAAGGAAGTCTTTGCAGTAAAGGGACGACGATCAGACAATTATTCACTTCAGATAAACGTGTCCTGAAGCCGCGTTATCGCGCACCTGGCAGTGATAAGTGGGAAGAGAAGGACTGGGGATGGATGCTTGATACCATCGCCAAACGCGTGAAAGAAACACGAGACAAAACGTTCATTGATAAATCGAACGGTATGTTTGTCAATAAAACGGAAGCGATCGCCAGTCTTGGCGGTGCTGCACTTGATAACGAAGAAACGTATTTGCTCGCGAAAATGATGAGAGGGCTTGGTGTCACCTATCTAGAGCACCAGGCACGAATATGACATAGTTCAACGGTTGCCGGTCTGGCACCTTCATTTGGTCGTGGAGCAATGACTAACCATTGGAATGATCTGCAGCATACAGATTGTGCGTTGATCATTGGAGCTAATCCTGCTGAAAACCATCCGATCAGCTTCAGATGGCTGATGAAAGCAAGGGAAAACGGAGGGAAAATCGTTTCAGTCGATCCGCGTTTCACAAGAACGTCGTCACAGGCTGACCATTATGCTCCGCTCCGTTCAGGAACGGATATCCCGTTCATGGGCGGCTTGATCAACTATGCGATTGAAAACAATCTATATCACAAGGAATATGTTGCTAAATATACAAATGCTAGCCTGATAGTAAAAGAAGGCTTTACTTTTAATGACGGCTTGTTCAGCGGCTATGACAAAGAAAAACGCGCTTATGACAAGTCAACCTGGGCTTTCGAAACGGATGAAGAAGGCAACGGCATAAAAGATGAGACCCTGACACATCCACGTTCCGTATTCCAGCTTATGAAGAAGCACTATTCCCGCTATGACGTGGATACAGTGACAACAGTGACAGGTACATCAAAGGAAGATTACCTGAAGGTAGCAGAGACATTTTGTTCAACTGGAAAGCCGGGCAAAGCAGGGACGATTTTATATGCAATGGGTACAACCCAGCATACAGTAGGTACACAGAATGTCCGTATATACGCAATGCTTCAGCTCTTGCTAGGAAACATCGGGATGCCAGGCGGCGGCGTCAACGCGCTTCGCGGTGAATCCAACGTACAAGGTTCAACCGATTTCGGATTATTGTTCCACCAGCTGCCAGGATATCTGAATGCGCCTACTGAAATTCCTGAAAATGCGACATTGAAAGCTTTTCTGGAAAAAGAAACACCTAAATCAGGATACTGGAGCAACAAACCAAAATTCATCGTCAGCTTATTGAAGGCATGGTACGGCCCTAATGCAACAAAGAACAATGAATTCTGCTATCAGTACCTTCCAAAAGGAAACAAAAACTACTCCCATATCGCACTGTTCAACGCAATGTACAAGGGCGAGCTGGAAGGAGCCTTCCTGTTTGGAACAAATCCTGTTGTCGGCGGTCCTAACGCCGGTAAGGAAAAAGAAGCACTTAGCAATCTGAAATGGATGGTAGCAGTTGACCTTTGGGAAACAGAAACATCTGCTTTCTGGCAAAAAGAAGCGGGCAGCAACCCGTCGAAGATTGACACAGAAGTATTCCTGCTTCCTGCAGCCTCTTCCTATGAAAAAGAAGGTACGGTTTCAAACAGCGGCCGCTGGATGCAATACCGCTGGAAGGCCATCGAGCCTAAAGGCGAAGCTAAAGCGGATTTAGAAATCATGCATATGCTTATGCAGCGGTTGAAGGGCATGTACAAGAACGAAAGCTCAGCTGCAGCAAAACCAATCAATGCAATCTACTGGAACTACGGGGATCATGACCATCCAGACTTCGATATGATTGCGAAGGAAATCAACGGCTCTTACACAGCAACTGGCAAGCAGGTAGAAAACTTCGGCAATCTTGCTGATGATGGTTCCACAAGTTCTGGATGCTGGATTTATTCTGGATATTACCCAGCTGATGGACAGAACCTGTCAAAACGCCGCGACAACAAAGATACTGGAATGGGCAACTTCTTGAATTGGTCTTATGCTTGGCCGATGAACAGGCGCGTCCTTTATAACCGTGCATCCGCAGATCCAAGCGGTAAGCCATGGAATAAGGACAAAGCAGTCATCTGGTGGGATTCGCTTGAGAAGAAATGGGTTGGAAACGACGTTCCTGACTTTAAAGCAGTGGTTTCCCCTGCTGAAAAGGGAGGAACAAACCCATTCATCATGCAGACGAACGGCCTGGGAGGAATCTTTGCACCGACTTTGGCAGACGGACCATTCCCGGAACACTATGAACCATTTGAAAGCCCTGTGCCGAATGTATTCTCTAGCCAGGAATTCAATCCGACGATCAAGGTATGGGACGGCGAGTTCAATCTAAAAGGATCGAAGAAACAATTCCCAATTGTTGCGACCACCTATCGAGTAAGTGAACACTGGCAATCTGGATCGATGACACGCAACCAGCAATGGCTATCAGAGCTTGCTGGCCATATGTATATCGAAATGAGCGAAGAGCTAGCGAAGGAAAAAGGCATCAAGAACAAGGATCAGGTCATTGTCACCTCAGCCCGTGGTGAGGTCAAAGCGTACGCAATGGTGACGAAGCGCTTCAAGCCGCATACCGTCAATGGCAAAAAGGTCCACCAGATCGGCATGCCATGGCACTTCGGATATAAAGGATATGCAACAGGGGATACAGCAAACCGCTTAACACCTCATATCGGGGACGCAAACACGATGATCCCTGAATATAAGGCATTCCTCTGCAACGTAAGGAGGGCTGACTAATGGCGAAGGCGGAGTATGTAAAATTTGTCGACGTGACCAAGTGTGACGGCTGCCGCGCATGCATGGTTGCCTGCAAAAACTGGAACGATCTTCCCGCTGAACCGGAAGCATTCCAGGGAAGCGTCCAGTCACATGCGAATGTCACGGCTAACACATGGAACGTGTTGTCATTCATTGAACACGAAAACGGAAAGGGCAATCTTGAATACCTTTTCCGTCACTCATCCTGTTTCCATTGCTCTGAAGCTGCCTGCGTAAAGGTATGTCCTGAGGATGCCATGCACTATACAGAGTTTGGCACTGTCGATGTAAACACAGATAAATGCGTGGGCTGCGGCTATTGTGTCCAGAACTGTCCATTTGATGTTGTCCAACTGGCAACGTATAAAGACAAAAGTGGCAAGGAGTACAAGAAGGCGCAGAAATGTACGATGTGCGTGGACCGTCTTGAGGAGGGCATGCAGCCAGCCTGCGTCACAACCTGCCATACGGATGCAATGGAATTCGGGACCAAAGACGAAATGCTGAAGAAAGCTGAAAAGCGCATGAGCGAAATCAAGGAACGCTTCCCTAACGCGATGATCTACAATCCAGAAGGAGTCGGCGGCACACATACGATCTATGTGCTGGCTGAAAGGCCTTCCGTTTATGGATTGCCTGAAAAGCCGAAGGTTCCGACATCTGCAGTTGTCTGGAAGGATTACGCACAGCCAATCGGAAAAATGATGCTTGGTGCAACAAGCATGGCACTCGTGGGTGCTTTTGTCACCAACAAGTTATTCAACAAGGAAGGTAAAGAACGAGAAGAGGATGGAGGCGGCAGCCATGAGTAAACCACAAAAATCGGATGTGAAGGTTAAACGTTTCTCAAAAGGTTTTGTCATTTCGCATGCTGTTAACGCCATTTCCTTCTTCGCACTCTATATCACGGCGTTGCCAATGTATACAGAATGGTTTGACTGGCTGTATCCAGTGCTTGGCGGGCCAGCAGGGGCGCGAATGCTCCACAGGATTTTCGCGATCACCTTCATCACGCCTACCTTCATCTGGCTGATCATGGATCCGAAAGGCTTGATGCACTGGGGCAAAGAGCTTATTACCTGGAAAAAGAGAGACCTGCAATTTTTCACAGAGTTTGTTAAAGAACTATTCGGCTTCAAGTTCAAGCATGTAAAACAAACTTTCTTTAACGCTGGGGAGAAAATCAATTCAATCATTCAGATTATGACTGCGATTCTGATCATTGGTTCAGGATTCCCTATGTGGTTCCCTGCGCTGTTCCCGAAAGTTGTTGTCCAATGGGCATATGTGGCTCATAATGTCGGCTTCGGGTTGGCCATCGCTGTAGTAGTCGGCCATATTTACCTCAGCGTCATTCACAAGAATTCAAGGCCAGGATATACCGGCGTCATTACCGGTGAAGTTCCTGCCTGGTGGGCAAAGGACCACTATACAGAATGGTATGAAGAAGAAGTCAAAAAAGGCAATTTCCCTGATCTTGATAAAAAGAAGAACAAGAAAAAAGGCGCTTGATTTTTAGAAGAGTTCTAGTATTTGACGCACCAGCATTTTTACTCGGGAAGCTGGGGCTTCACTACGAAAAGAACTCACAAAAGAGGGAATGGTGATCCACACAGGACAGCCATTCCCTTCAAAATTTGAAAAGGAAGAGGTGCTGAAGCAATGAAGAATTCCGTTGTCTCAAAAGAGTACCAGAAATTGCAGAAAGATATGATCAGATTGCAGGAACAATGGAAGCTAAGCCTGAATCCCGAGAGGATCCAGCCTAATCTTGATAAAGCGGCACTGGAGGCAGGTGTGCCAGTCACAGCCTTAGCGGCTATTGACTTTGATATTTCACTATTTTTACAGTGGATAGAGGATATGGGAGAACTATTATCGAACTATCAACCTAACCTGGGAAAATCAATGGAATCTCTTAAAAAGTCATTAGATGAAGATACAGCGAAAAGATGGATTGATGAAGCATTTGCCTTTAATCATATTTATTTTGCCAGTTTTGCAGAAGAGAACGATATTGATGGGTGGATTCCGCAATTTTTAGCAGAAAATGTTCTTCGCCCTTATTTGCAGCTGACAGCTGAAAAGGTCCAGAATGTTATTCAATATGGCGTCCATGGTGCGGGCTGCCCTGTCTGTGGTGAACCTGTACGACTTGCCCAGCTTGAAGACGGAGGAAAAAAAGTCCTTCACTGTCCTCGCTGCCTAGCTCACTGGCATGAAAAGCGCCTCACTTGTTCGCACTGCGGCAATGAAGACCATGAGACGGTCCAATTCCTGACGATTGAAGGAGAGTCTGCAGCCCAAATCCAGGTTTGTGAAGAATGCAAGGGGTATACTAAAATAATTGATACAAGACAATATATTGTGAAGCCAACGCCGGCAATGCTTGATTTAAATACGATTCATCTGGATTTCGTTGCCCAGGAGAACGGTTATTACACGGCTGGTGAAACAAAACAAACAAATTAAAAGAAGGTGCTGTGAAATGAAAGCTGGAGCAATCGTTTTATCTGGCGGCAAATCTAGCAGGATGGGAAAAAATAAAGCTCTACTGAAATTTCACGAAAAAACGAATATTGAGATAATATTGGGTGAACTAAAGCATGTATTCGATGATATAATTCTAGTAACGAATGAACCTGAAACCTATCATTTTTTAGATATCAAGATCGTTACGGACCAATATAAAGAATCTGGTCCGCTTGCTGGGATTCACGCTGGACTTGAGGCTTCGGACTATGAAGAGAATTTTGTCGTCGCCTGTGACATGCCATTTGTGTCAGGAGAGCTTGCAGCGAGTCTTATCAAAGAGTTAAAACACCATGAAGCAGTGGTCCCAATCAGTGAAGGCAGGCAGCATCCGCTTTTTGCCGCCTACCAGAAAAGGGCAGCTGTTGTTGCGAAGGATTGTATCGAAGAAGGAAAGCTTAGGATGAAGCACCTGCTCGACCGTCTGGATGTGCGTTACCTGGACGAGCAGGATTTAAACCTTTATTGCGAGGGCAATCTTGAGCGAGTATTTTTCAATATGAACCGGCCAGAGGAATATGAAGAGGCAAAAAAAATGACACAATGTGATCGATAGTTTTTTCAGGTGCCAGAAAGGAAGTTAGGCAGCATGCAATTTTTCAAAGTGAAAACCGTTGAGGAGACTTTTGCTTTAATAGATGAAAAAATTGGCAAGATCCAGGAAACTGAGATAAAAAAGCTTGATGAAGCGCTCCATTACATCCTTGCTGAGGATGTGACCGCGGAAGAGAATGTCCCGGGGTTTGACCGTTCAACGGTCGATGGCTATGCGGTCAAGGCGAAAGACACTTTTGGCTCATCTGAATCGATGCCTGGCTTCTTGAATGTGGCTGGTGAAGTCCATATGGGCGAAGAAGCTTCCAAGCCACTTGGCAGGGGAGAAGCGATTTACGTCCCGACAGGAGGAATGCTCCCGCCAGAAAGTGACAGCGTTCTCATGATTGAGCATTGTGAGGAAATCGGCGGCCTTCTCAACACCTATAAGCAGATAGCTCCAGGTGAGAATGTCATCCGCGCAGGAGAAGACATCCGAGCGGGTAAAGTCCTGCTTTCAGCAGGCACCAAATTGCGCCCTCAGGAGCTTGGAGCTCTTGCAGCGTTAGGGATCTCACAGGTGAAAGTCTACCGAAAACTGAAAGCAGCATACCTTTCTTCCGGGGATGAAATCGTCCCTTATGAAACGAAAGCACTTGAAACAGGACAAATCCGTGATATCAATTACTTAACCATCAAAGGCCTTGCGAATGAGTGGGGGATTGAAGTCATCTATGGAGGGATTACCCGCGATGATTATCAGGAATTTTCCCAGAAGGCTCGTGAATTGTATGAGCAGGCGGACTGTCTGATCCTCTCCGGGGGCAGTTCTGTCGGGACAAAGGATTATACGACTGAGGTCATCCAGTCACTTGGAGACCCTGGTGTGTTTGTCCATGGAATCTCCATCAAGCCTGGCAAACCGACGATTCTTGCCATGGCCGATGGAAAGCCGGTCATCGGCCTTCCCGGACATCCAGCGTCTTCCATGATCATCTTCAAGCTGTTTGGCGAGAGGGTTTTCAGAAGATTAAAAGGGGAAAAAATCGATCCAAAACCTGAGCGAATTTTTGCGAGAATCGTGAAAAATATTGCTTCTTCCCCAGGGAGATCTGATTACATCAGGGTCAAGCTGGAGGAAAGGGATGGAGATTGGTGGGCTGATCCGATTATCGGCAAGTCAGGCCTGATCACAACTTTGGTAAAAAGCGATGGGATTGTGGAGATTGTTTCCGAAAAAGAGGGCATTTCTCAAGGGGAACATGTGCCTGTTATTTTTACGAGATAGGGGGAGCCGCATCATGAACAAAATACAATATAATCGTAAAATCTACCTTGAGGACAAGCCTCGGGCCGAAGCCAGAGATGAGGTGCTCGCTGCTTTCGACCTTTCTCGTGAAAAGGAATGGGTCCCAGCCAGTCGTGCGCTTGGCCGTATTACTGCAGAACCGGTTTTTGCCAATGTTTCTATGCCTTTTTACCATGCTTCAGCCATGGATGGAATCGCAGTAAACGCAGAGGAAACGTATGAAGCCCATGAGCAGCGGCCTCTTCAATTAAAAAAAGGCGAACAATTTGTTTATGTTGATACAGGGAATGCAATCCCGTCATCCTTCAATGCGGTGATCATGGTCGAGCATATCCATGTCATTGATGAAGATACAATCGAAATCATTGAACCAGCAACTCCGTGGCAGCATATCCGTCCGATTGGCGAAGATATCGTCCAGGAGGAAATGCTGTTCACCCAGGGCCATGAACTGCGCCCTGCAGACCTCGGTGCGCTCCTCGCGGCACAGGTCACACAGGTATGCGTCGTGAAAAAGCCGCTGGTGTCAATTATTCCAACAGGGAATGAACTTGTCAGCGCAGATACTTCGCTTTCATCAGGCAGGATCATTGAATTCAATGGGACTGTTTTTAGCGCATATATCGAGGATTGGGGCGGCACGCCTCAACTTCAACCGATTGTAAAAGATGAGCCGGAAAAAATTAAAGAAGCACTGCTGAACGCGGTTGAAGCGTCGGACCTCGTTGTGATTAACGCAGGCTCATCAGCAGGTTCTAAGGATTATACTGTGCATATTCTCGAGGAGCTCGGCACTGTTTTTACCCATGGTGTCGCAACAAGACCGGGTAAGCCAGTCATCCTTGGAAAGATTAAAAATAAAGTGGTTATAGGTGTACCAGGCTATCCAGTGTCTGCGTATTTTGCGCTTGAGTGGTTTGTCAGGCCGCTCGTTTGCAAATATCTTGGGATTCCA
Organism: Heyndrickxia sp. MSNUG; assembly: GCF_049532715.1. Classification (NCBI taxonomy): domain Bacteria; kingdom Bacillati; phylum Bacillota; class Bacilli; order Caryophanales; family Bacillaceae; genus Heyndrickxia; species Heyndrickxia sp. MSNUG. Next base: position 4,695,007 of record NZ_CP150978.1, on the reverse strand, counting down.
GAGCCAAAAAGGCCGACATTGCAGGTGAAGCTTGGCCGCAGGATCGTCTCCACGATGGGAGCTGAGGACTTTGTCCGAATGAACATCGGCTACGTGGACGGACAATTTGTCGCTAACCCGCTGACACGCGCGGCGGGCGTTACGATGTCGCTAGTGCGGGCAGACGGTTTGCTGGTCGTACCGCCTGAAGAGCTTGGGTACGAACAGGGTGATATGGTGGAAGTCGAGCTTTACAGGCCAGTCGAAGAAATCAAAAACGCTATCGTCTTCAGCGGCAGCCATGATTTGACGATCGATCTCCTTTCCTCCCAGCTGAAAAAACAGCGCAGCGACATGAAAATCGTTTCTTCCCACGTTGGCAGCATGGCTGGGCTGATGGCAATCAGAAAAGGGGAGGCCCATGTAGCGGGCATTCATTTGCTAGATCCGGAGACGAAAGAATATAATATTACCTATGTTAAAAAATTTCTTGCCGGCCAGGATGCAGTCCTTTATCCATTTTTAAAAAGGACCCAGGGCTGGATGCTGCCAAAAGGGAATCCGCTTGGGATTGAAAATGTCAGCGATATCGCTATGAAGGGCGCCGACTACGCCAACAGGCAAAAAGGTGCCGGGACAAGGATTCTATTTGATTTATTGTTAAAAGAAACAGGTCTTTCCCCTGAGCAGGTCAATGGCTATGAGCGCGAAATGTTCTCGCACTTGAGCGTCGCAGCAGAAGTAAAGGGGAACGAAAACGCAGCAGGCCTGGGGATTTTCCCTGCAGCCAGGGCTATGGGGCTGGAATTCATCCCGGTTGCGGATGAAAACTATGATTTGCTCATGACAAAGGCTTTTTATGAAAGCGAAAAGGGTATTTGGTTAAGATCCGTGATCCAATCCGAAGCCTTCAAGGCCGAAGTCGACAAAATAGGCGGCTATGCAGTGGTAGAAAATCCAGAACCGATTATGCTGTAAAATCAAAAGGCTTGGATCAATTTTATTGAGGTGAAAATGGTGAATTACGAAATAGCGAAAGAACCAATCAACGTTCAATCCGTCATTGATAAAGTGGTCCAGCGTGATGCAGGGGCAATCACTACATTCATTGGCACCGTCCGTGAAATGACAAAGGGTAAGAAGACCCTTCATCTTATATACGAAGCATATGAGCCAATGGCCATCAAAAAGCTTGAGCAAATTGGCACAGAAATCCAGGAGCGCTGGAATGGTGCCGAGGTTGCGATCACACACCGTGTCGGCAGACTCGACATAACAGATGTTGCTGTCGTCATTGCCGTTTCAACTCCACACCGTAACGACGCATATGAGGCAAACCGATACGCAATCGAGCGCATCAAGGAAATCGTGCCAATCTGGAAAAAAGAGCATTGGGAAGACGGCCAGGAATGGATCGGAAATCAACTAGAAACTGTCTCATATCCGACAGGAAAACCGGAGGAGAAGGATCTCAATGAATAAAATATTATTCTTTGCCCATTTGCGCGATGAAGCGGGACATGAATCAGTGGAAATCGAAGCTGCCGGTAAAACGGTTGCCGAATTGAAGCAAATCGTGGCTGAAAAGTACGGGGTACAAAAGCTTGATACATCGATGACGGCAATCAATGAAGAGTTTTCATCAAATGAAGAAATGATCAAAGAGGGAGATACCATCGCGTTTATTCCGCCTGTATCGGGTGGCTGATGAAACAGGTTATTAAGATCATTCTCACACCGAGCAAAAGGTATAAAGCGGAAATCATTCAGCGGAGAGACCATTTATTTGAATACTTTCTTTATGAATGGACGAGAGAATATGCGCCAGATTATGGGTATGTTTCCGACGGGTATTGGAGTCCAATCACAACAAACATATCATTAAGTGATACAGAAGACAGGGCTGTTCAAATCGCTATTGAAGAACTCCGGCTTTATTCAGGTGAAATGCCAGAATAATAAGGTGTTAAAAATCTGCGGTCAGCCCAGGGGTCTGCACTGTCACTTTGTCGAAAGCATTTTTCATCAATTGCTTACGCTTTTCATGGGAGGAATAATCATGTCAGAAAGATATTCACGCCAGACGCTGTTTCCTCCAATCGGAAAGGCCGGACAGGAAAAGATCCGCAGCAAGCATGTGCTGATGATTGGAGCAGGTGCGCTTGGCTCTGGCAATGCAGAACTGCTAGTGCGCGCAGGAGTAGGCCGGCTGACAATCGTTGACCGTGATTATGTGGAAGCGAGTAACCTGCAGCGCCAGCAGCTGTATACCGAAGAGGATGTTACCGAAAAGCTTCCAAAGGCAGCGGCGGCAGAAAAAAGGCTCAGAGCGATTAACTCTGATGTTGAAATCAGCGCATATATTGCAGATGCGACTCCTGAAAAATTAGCGGAGCTTGCTGACGGCGTGGATCTAATTATTGATGCCACAGATAATTTTGAAACAAGAATGGCCATCAACGATATTTCCCAGAAATATAAAATTCCATGGATATACGGGGCTTGTGTCGGAAGTTTTGGAATGACATTTACCATCATTCCAGGCAAGACGCCATGCCTGAATTGCCTCCTTAAAACCGTTCCGTTACAAGGGATGACCTGTGACACAGGGGGGATCATCGGTCCTGCAGTCCAAATGGTCATTGCCCATCAGGGAGCAGAAGCTCTAAAAATCCTGGTGGAGGACTGGGAACCGGTCAGGACTTCGTTCGTCAGCTTCGATATGTGGCGGAACCAGTATACAAGCATGAAAATGTCCAAAGCGAAGGATCCTGGGTGCCTCTCATGTGGCGAACATCCTGAATATCCTTATCTTGATGCTGAGAACATGACGAAGACGACTGTCTTGTGCGGGCGAGATACAGTTCAAATCCGGCCGCCGCATCAGCAGCAGCTTAATTTGCAGGAAACGGCGGAAAAAATGAAGGAATTAGGCTATCAAGTAAAAGGGAATCCATATTTGGTTTCGGTTGAAATGCCTGACAACAGGCTGGTTATATTCCAGGACGGCCGGGCACTGATCCACGGCACAAAGGATCTGTCCCATGCACGGAGCATTTATCAGAGATTTTTCGGATAGGAAAATGAACGCGCAAACCCCCTGCCAAAAGTGACAGGGGGTTTCTATATAAACGATCACAGGGGATCGACTATGCTGTTCGCGCTATTATTACTTCACTTCATCTGTAGCAACAAGAACTAGACGGCCTTTGTCCAATTCCATTTCGTACTGCTCAGCCTCTTGCTTGGATAGTCCAAGTGATTCGAACTTGTTACGAAGCTCATCGCCGCGTGACTTGAACATATTGCCGATAGAATCAAAGAAGCCTTGCTCCTTAAAGCCTACACCGCCTGTTTCAGTTGCGTCCGTTAAATGTTCGCTGCGGTTTTCATCATGTGCAAAAATATAGATGTTTTCTTTGCCGAATCCAGCTGCTTCAAGTGAGCTAATCTTTTCCGTTGCCTGTACGCCGTTTTCAACTACTTCTACTTTTAACATAGTATCTTCCTCCTTGATTTTTATCTTAACTATACTAGCTTAGAAAGCATGAATGCCTTCCCCGTCTACACTCTATATATATCCGTTCTCAATTCTATTAAACATGAAAGTATTAATTGGAAAATTCTCTGCATGCGTGCCTATTCCATTTAAATCGGGTAGATTTATAGAGGAAAGGAGAGTGAATGTCTTGGCATTATTGAATAATGGATGGGGAACCTTACTTACTGAAGAATTTGAAAAACCATATTATCACCAGCTTAGAGAATTTTTAAAAGCAGAGTATGCTGCAGAAACCGTTTATCCTGACAAAAACGATATTTTTAACGCGCTGAATTTTACAGATTATGAGGATGTGAAAGTGGTAATTCTAGGACAAGATCCATACCACGGTCCAGGGCAGGCGCATGGGTTAAGCTTTTCGGTCCAACCTGGAGTGACCATTCCGCCATCACTCCGGAATATATTTAAAGAATTGAACGATGACCTTGGCTGCTATATCCCTGATAACGGCTACTTGAAAAAATGGGCAGATCAGGGTGTGATGCTATTAAATACGGTCCTTACTGTAAGGAAAGGGGAAGCGAACTCACATAAGGGAAAAGGGTGGGAGGTCTTTACTGATAAAGTCATCACTCTTTTGAATGAACGTGAGAAGCCAGTTATCTTCATTCTCTGGGGAAAGCCGGCACAAAGCAAACTTAAGCTGATAGACGAAAACAGGCACAAAATCATCATCTCTGTCCATCCAAGCCCTCTGTCAGCAAGAAGAGGCTTCTTCGGCAGCAAGCCGTTTTCAAAAGTGAACGAGATCCTGAGAGAACAGGGTGATCAGGACATTGACTGGCAGATAGAAGATTTGAAGGAGAGAGGATAAGAGACTCTGGGGAACCAGGGTTTTTCTTTTTGTATATTAAAATTGACTCTGGTAAATTTACTGTTGATTTCTGCTCCAGATACTCGTTCACCACGCTTCCAGTGAAATGGAAAACGTAGAAACTATGAGTGGTTTTGTAGAAAATATCTTTAATTCCGTAGAAATTAATAGGGGAAACGTAGAGATAAAAGTCCTATTCGTAGAAATTAATACGATTTCGTAGAGATTATTTTAATTTACGAGATGAATCATCTAATTCGCTACGGAATAACTTTAATTTCCGAAGGAGAACAATCTAATTTGCAAAGAATTGCGAGGTGATTGGTCTAATTCACAAAAAAATTCAAATTGTGAAGAAATCAATCTAACTTAGCTTACTAGAATCTGCCTAGGTACAATAGAAATGATTTAGCATTTTCAAGTAGTCGAGTACCCTCCGCACCAATCAACAGGTGCTAAAAACAAGATTGACGCTTAACACAGCCTTAAAATTAAAAGTATTTGCTTTTTGTAATTGGAGAGGAAGAAAACCACTAATCTAGTAGCAACAATTTTTTTTGAATAATATACACATGCTAGGCAAATCGATCTCTGGTGAAAATCGACATGTTTCACGTGGAACTGACATGTTCGTTTCCAGTAGTCGAAAAATAATAGAAATTGATGTAGAATGGAACGGTACAAAAATGATTGCTAATGAAGATCTACATAAATGTTTCGATGATGGAGGTGAGTGGATGAATATTTCATTTCAAAAATTGCTAATGAAGATGGAAGATGAATTAAGGCTGGCCAAAAAAGCAGATACAGTAGCTGCACAGCGGGAAAGAATCCATTCAATCAAAACCCTTTGTGAGCTAGTGCTGGATGAGCCTGTGCAGCAGGGAGCAGGAGCGGCTGGGTACAGCAGCCCTGACAAAAACAGAAACATCGTTCAGCCTGCGTCACTACAACCCCTTGCTGCACATCAGGCCTTCACACAGCAGCCACAGATGCCTGTAAACCAGCCGTCACCTATGATGCCGCAGCCAAAGAAGATCGAAATGGATGATAACTCAAACGGAGATTCGCTTTTCGATTTTTAGGGCATCTATGAATTTTTCCTGGCATAACAAATATGAGTACATAGCCAATTTTTAAGAAGAGGTGGAAAGAATGAAGACATTTATTTTAATTGGAGCAATCAATGCTTTCCTTGCCGTCGCACTTGGAGCATTCGGAGCGCACGGACTCGAAGGGAAAGTAGAACCAAAATATTTAGAAACATGGAAAACAGCGGTTACCTATCAGATGTTCCACGCAACAGGCATCCTGATCATTGGAATCATAGCGGGCAAACTCCCAGCCAATGCACTTGTTTCCTGGTCAGGCTGGCTGATGCTGATCGGCATCATATTATTCTCAGGAAGCCTGTATGTCTTAAGTGTGACAAAAATCAGTATTCTTGGAGCGATTACTCCATTAGGCGGAGTTGCCTTCCTGGCAGCCTGGGTTCTTATGATGGTTGCGGCTGTTAAATACTTATAATACAAAGAGCAAGCCAACTTTTGGCTTGCTCTTTTTTTAAGTAGATTAGGATTCTTTTACAATGGTTTTATTAATCTCTACCCGCTCTTTGCCCATGAAGAAAATAGTGATGGCAGAAATGACGATTGGTATTAAGGCCAGCGCAAAGATGTGGGTAATGGAAGTCGACATTGCCTGGACAATTTTATCTAGCACGAATTCCGGGATTTGCGACCGCTGTCCGGCCTGGAATAGCTGCTGTGGGTCGCCCGCAAACTGATTGCCTTGACCGCCGCCCATTCCTTTAAATGCGCTAATCAGCTCATCTTTAAATACATTGTTTTGGATGGTTCCAAAGATGGTTACCCCAAGTGTCATTCCAAGAGAACGAAGGAATGAATTCGTCGAGTTCGCTGATCCCCGAAAGCGAGGGTCGAGATTATGGATGGAAGCCGTTGGCAACAGGGAGAATGAGAATCCCATGCCGAATCCAACTAAAATCATGAAGAGTGTCAGCATCATCCTGGACGTGTCCGGTGTCATCGTGCTGAGCAGAAGCATGCCCGCAAAGTACGCTGCAACAGAAATGAACATAAGGTTGCGATAGCTTGTTTTTGTTTGGAAAACGCCGCCTACTGCACTGCCTGCAACGGATCCGAGCATCATTGGTGTTAAAATCAAGCCGGCTGTTTTGGCGGACCCACCATAGACAGCCTGTACGAAGATTGGAATAAAGACTGCAAGGATAATGAACGTTGCCCCGTATAAAAACGCAAGAATTTGCGAAGTTGCGAACAAGCGCCTTTTGAACATCCAGAAAGAAATGATGGGTTCTTCCGCTTTTCTTTCGGCAAAAATAAAAACGATGAAGAACAGAGCAAAGCTGGTGAATAAGCCAATAATCTGCATCGAATCCCAGCTGTATTCTTTACCGCCAAGTTCGAGCGCGAACATTAAGCTGACTACAGCGATGACCAGGGTGAAAGCGCCAGTCCAGTCAATTTTTTGCTTGGAATGCTGAGCGGATTCATGATAATACTTTACAATAAAGAATAAAGAAAGGATGCCAATTGGTACATTGATATAGAACACCCAGTGCCAGCTGAACCAGTCCGTGATATAGGCACCGAGCAAAGGTCCAAGAACGCTTGAAGTCCCGAAAACGGCGCCGAGAAGTCCAGTCATTTTCCCGCGTTTTTCTGGCGGGAAGATATCAAAAACGATCGTAAAGGCAATTGGCATCAAGGCACCGCCTCCAATCCCCTGGATCGCTCTGTAAACACTGAGCTGGACCATCGTTTCAGCAATCCCGCACAGAGCAGATCCGATTAAAAAAACAAGCAAGCCGAATATGTAAAATCGTTTCCGTCCGTACATATCAGACAGCTTCCCAAAGATCGGCATTCCTGCCATGACCGTGACCATATAGGCGGAAGTGACCCATACAAACTTGTCAAAGTCCCCTAAATCAGCGACAATCGTTCCCATCGCGGTGGCGACAATCGTATTGTCCATGGCGGCCATTAAGATTCCTAGTAACAATCCTGCTACCACCAGTTTTATATTTTTTTGGGTGGATTCCATAAATTCCTCCTGCATTTTTTAAATAGTAAAAATATGTACATAAATCATATTTTTCCACTAGGGAGATTGTCAAGGTTGAGAGGGCTGACAATAAAAAAAACGGCCGAAGCCGTTTTAAAACCTACTATTTTTTAGCGTGGAGGATAAGTAGCTAACCCAGCGCCTGCACCATAAGGATATTCATATTCAATTTCTTCATCGAAAGTGATGTAATCCAAATAAACCATTGGCAGCAAGTAGCGCATATTTGTTTGCGGATCACTGATAATGATGTGGTCCCTTCCGGCTGCTTCAATGATTCCCTTGAAAATTTTTGCATTCCATTCGCGATTGTTTTCAAATGTCATATAAATGGTTGCCAGCTTTCCTTTGTTCAGACGGAGAATATTTTCAATATACGATTGCTCCGCCGGAAGCATGCCAGAAACCTGCGGACCTGTGCCAGGCATCGCTCCGCCAGATTGGGATGGAAACGGCACAGGCTGCTGAGTAAAAGGAGTACCCATCTGTCCCATTTGCCCCATTTGTCCCATCTGCCCCATCTGCTGGGTGTCAGTTAGTCCACCCTGGCCTTGGGATTCAACCGCTACATATGGATTGTACGTTTGCGGATAGGTTCTGTAATTATAATATGGATAATTGTATTGCGTCATTGTTTTTCCTCCTTAAACGTTTTTATTCATTGCTTTCATTTCACCTTTTATATGTAAGCTGGTGAAATTGACCTTTTTCAGGAAGGGTGTACAAGTAAAATGAATTCTCACTATTTCATTCATATGAGGGAAGCTTGATTTTATGACAGAAAAAATGAAGGGGAAAAAGTGCATAAAAAAACCCCGGACAATTAGTCCGAGGTTTTAAGAGGATGACTTAATTTACATGTAAAAACGCTGATACGCGATCTTCTTCAAGCAGGTTTCCTACGAAGAAAGCACCGAATTCGCCGTAGCGTGCGCTTACTTCGTCAAAACGCATTTCATATACAAGCTTCTTGAATTGCAGGACTTCGTCTGCAAACAAAGTAACGCCCCACTCATAGTCATCAAATCCTACAGATCCTGTGATGATCTGCTTTACTTTTCCAGCATACTGGCGGCCAATCATGCCGTGGCTGCGCATCATGTTGCGGCGGTCTTCCATCGGAAGCATGTACCAGTTGTCATTGCCCTGGCGGCGCTTGTCCATTGGATAGAAGCAAACATGCTTTGCTTTTGGAAGCTCAGGATATAGACGCGCAAGAATTTGCGGGTTCTGGTACGGGTCTTCACCTGCAGGCAAGTAGTTGCTCAACTCAACAACTGAAACGTAAGAGTGTGCAGGAAGCGTGAATTCAGCAAGCTTTGTTTTGTTGAATTCTGTTTCAATTTCGTTCAACTCTTCCATTGTAGGGCGCAGAATCATCATCATGAAATCTGCTTTTTGGCCAACGATTGTATATAGAGCGTGGCTGCCATTTTTCTCGCTTTGCGCACCGTTCCATTTTTCTACAAGGCCAAGGAATTCATGGATTGCTGCCTGGCGCTCATCGCTAGAAAGCATCTTCCAGGTTGTCCAATCTACTGTACGGAAATCATGCAGGCAATACCAGCCATCAAGTGTCTGTGCTGCTTCACTCATTTATATCACTCCTAAAAATCATAAATATACCATTATCATATCATAGTTTCTCCATACGTCATGCTTATAAAACGCTGATTGTTTACAGAGAGTACAAAAAGGATAATTTGTTAATGATAATAAAGGCAGGCAAAACATGCTTGAATATTTACAATAAAAAGACTTCAGACTGGAAACGGTAACATTCTTGAATTTTGAAACACGTAAAGTATTCTAGAAGTATAGATAAAAGGAGGAGTTAGCATGAGTGATTTATTTGAAGGCTTAAAAGCCAAGTTAAGCGGACAAAATTTACGGATTGTTTTTCCGGAAGGCCTTGATGAACGGATTTTAGCAGCGGCTGGCCGACTGGCTGCAGACGGTGTCTTAACACCCATTTTAGTAGGGAATATCGAACAGATCCAGGCGAAGGCGAACGACATGGATGTTTCCCTTGATGCGATTGAAATCTATGATCCAGCGAATTTCGCGATGATGGACGAGCTTGTTGCAGCATTCGTTGAAAGACGCAAAGGCAAAGCAACGGAGGAACAGGCACGCCAGATTCTGCTTGATGAGAACTACTTCGGCACAATGCTGGTATACGCAAATAAAGCAGACGGCCTTGTGAGCGGCGCGGCGCATTCAACTGCAGATACAGTAAGACCTGCATTGCAGATCATTAAAACAAAAGAAGGCGTCCGCAAGACATCTGGCGTCTTCATTATGGTTCGCGAAGACGAGAAATATGTATTTGCTGACTGTGCGATCAACATTGCACCAGACAGCCAGGACCTTGCTGAAATCGCAATCGAAAGCGCAAAGACAGCAAGAATGTTCGATGTTGAGCCAAGAGTAGCAATGCTAAGCTTCTCTACTAAAGGTTCTGCTGTTTCTCCTGAAACGGAAAAAGTATCTAAGGCAGTCGAAGAAGCTAAGCTTCGCGATCCATTGCTGATCGTTGATGGCGAATTCCAATTCGACGCAGCGTTCGTTCCATCTGTAGCTGAAAAAGAAGGCTCCGAATTCCCCGCTTCAGGGAGATGCGAATGTATTCGTGTTCCCTAGCCTTGAAGCAGGTAATATCGGCTACAAAATTGCCCAGCGTCTAGGTGGTTTTGAAGCAGTAGGTCCGATTTTACAAGGCTTGAACCGCCCTGTAAACGATCTATCCCGCGGCTGCAGCGAGGAAGATGTTTATAAGCTTGCATTGATTACAGCAGCGCAGGCGCTTGTGAAGTAAGTATATATGCAACTCAAGCCGGTCGATTTTTTTCGATCGGCTTTTTACCGCTATTAATTCGAGAAATTGGAAAAAAGAGCGGTTTTTTTCCATTTCGCTATAATATTAGGATTTTCGCTATTAAAAGCGCCATTTCGCTATAAAAATCAAGATTTCGCTATAAAAATAACATTTCCGCTATAAAATCGTGAAATTCGCTATCATCTTGCAGGAAGACAGTCTGCTTTGCCCAATTATTGCTCTCTATAGCAAAGATTTTCCGGTAAATGAAAAGAGTCCCCACTGCAATATGCTATAATATCAACGGAAATATCATAGAAATCGTGTAATAGAGTTTTGAAAAGGGGAATTCACATGGATGAGGCGCTTAATTTATTGCGTCAGGACAAGTGGAGATTGATTGACCAGTCGGCACTGGGTGCGCACTTTCATGCCCTCCAGTCGTTCGGAACGGATGATACATTATGCGAATCGGTTGGAACAGGACAGTCGCCTGCAACGGTCCGGGCATGGGTGCACCATAATACAATTGTCCTTGGCATACAGGATACGAGGCTGCCGCATCTTCAGGATGGGCTGGATTACCTTGAGGAGCAAGGTTATCAATATATCGTCCGCAATTCTGGAGGCCTTGCCGTTGTGCTTGACGAAGGAGTCCTTAATCTATCGCTTATTTTACCTGAAAAGGAAAAGGGAATAGACATCAACCGCGGGTACGATGCCATGTGGTTTTTAATAAGAGAAATGTTTGCTGATTTTAATTCAGAGATCGAAGCGAAGGAGATTTCGGCTTCGTATTGTCCAGGCAGCTATGATTTAAGTATCGGTGACAAGAAATTTGCCGGAATCTCACAGCGCCGCCTGAAAAAGGGAGTAGCTGTCCAAATCTATCTTTGTGTGACTGGAAGTGGCAGCGCACGCGCGGAATTGATCAGGGAGTTTTACTCTCGAGCGAAAAAAGGCGAGAGTACAAAATTTAACTATCCGGAGATCCAGCCTGATGTCATGGCCTCTCTTTCCGAGCTGTTTGGTGTCGAGATGACGGTTCAGGATGTGATGTTACGGTTTTTAAGATTCCTGAACGCAAACAGCGGCGAGCTGACATCCGGATATCTTAACGGTACGGAGATTGAATTATTTGACCACTATTACAAGCGGATTATCGAACGGAATGAAAAGTTTCTTGAACCCCTGGTATAGTTGGAAAGCATGGCTTTTGAAGTCCACCTGGTAAATAGGATTTCAGCTGCTGAATAGAATTTGAGCCGCAAAATAAAATCCAGGCATCAACAAAAGTGGTGCCACATATAAAAGAAAAGCCGGAAACCAAATGGTTCCGGCTTTTCTTAAGAGGGGGCTGCTGCTTTTTCTCCTTCTCCAACCAATCATCTATCTATTTAGTAATTAGGAAAACTAGGTTATTCGGCTACTTTTTCTAGATTGCCGTTGCGGTCCATCTTGAACTTTGTTGCTGGACGTTCTTCTTCTTCAAACAGGGCAAGCTTGCGGGCACGATTCATGATTTTCATGAGTGTTTCGTAATCTTCCTGCATCGTATTCGTATTTTTCTCGAGCCTATTTATTTTTTCCTGCAGTTCTTCGTTCTGCTTTCTTAAACTATTGATTTCACGCTTTAATCTTTCATTCTCACTCTTATAGATATCTACTTGAAGCGTCGATCCATTCAAGCTTTGCAGATAGGCAATGACATGGCCCATCGTTAAGCCAGTAGAAGGAACGGTATGTCTTACGGTTGAAGTCTGGACTCTTTGTGCCGTTACTGATGCGACTGGCACCTCAGCCATTTCGGCAGCTTCGACAGAGAAATCTTTTTGTTCTTGTTTTTCATTTATTAAATCTTGCATTTCTGCCATAAGTGCTGCTTCGATTTGATTGTCATCCTGATCGAGCATCGAAAGATCAAAGGTAATCTGGGAATCATGTGTTTCTGCTGCTGGCAACGAAGCTGTCAAACTTTCATCCATCACTGGCACTGGCGGAGCATATAGTAATTTCTTTTTGCCGCCTTGATCTTTTCCTAGGATTCTCTGTCTCTGTTTCCGCTGCTTTTTAGCGAGCTGCAATGCTTTTTCATAATTGTGCCTTACAACTGCATTCCATCTGAAACCGCAGGCGGCAGATGTGCGGTCAAGCTTGTCGCCCACCTCTTCAAACGCATTCAATTGTGTACTGCCTTCTCTTACATGGCGCAGCACGGTTTCCGCTAGCAATAAATCATTTTCATCTGTCCAGGCATCCTGGCGTACTTTCATTTTTCTTCAACTCCCTTTTACATTGGTTAACTATTGAAACTTATACTTCAATCATGTCCTGAAATTGGAAAGCTTATACATTGCAAAATGGAAGGATAGTAGATTTTTCGCGTAAATACGTGTTTTTCATAAAGATAGATAAGCAAGAGGACCGTCGCACCGGCTTGCAATCGAATGAAATAAGTTGTAAAATACCCTTTAGTCTAAAAAGAAAAGCGGAGGCACCTTGTTCAGCCCCGACAGGCATAAGACGGCTCACGCAGGAAATCCAGATTTCTGAAGTGAGACGGCTTATGACCCGAGGGGCTAGGCGCTGGAGCTGGACAGAATGATTAGAAAGGGTTGTCCAAAATGGCAAACGAATTTCGTGTTTGCGACGATTGTCAGGCCGTAAACCTTAAAACATTGATTCCGAAGCTGAAGCAGCTGGATCCCGAAGCGAAAATGGAGATTGGATGCCAGTCCTATTGCGGGCCCGGCAGAAAGAAGACTTTTGCTTTCGTCAACAACCGGCCAGTCGCTGCTCTAAGTGAAGAAGAACTTATGGAAAAAGTTGAGAAAAAACTGAAATAACCTGATCAGCTATTATCCGCTTCAGGTTCTTTGTTTTTTAACAACTTTCATACAAATCACCTTTAAACAAAAGTTTAGAGGTGATTTTTTTCTTTAAACTTGCAAACTACAATATTTTTCTATTGTCTTTGCTGAAGATTTTTCGGAGATCCCGGGAAATTAACAGGTGCTGATAGAGGAGTGGTTCTAAAGACCATTCGAGAGGATAAAACGAAAGCGAGAGGTCATAATAGAGGTTCTAACGACCATTCAAGAGAAAAAAACGATCGCGAGAGGTCATAATAGAGGTTCTAAAGACCATTCGAGAGAAGAAAACACAAGCGAGAGGTCTTGATAGAGGTTCTAAAGACCATTCCAGAGAAGAAAACGAAAATGAGTGGTCGTAATAAAAATTCTAAAGACCATTCAAGAGAAAGAACGCAAACGAATGGTTATTATATTTAACAAAGCCTTACTTTTAAAAAGGAACTTGTTTACGGAATGCCGAAGAATGGAAAGAAAATAGTATGGTAAATTTTTTATAGATTTTACTTAATCACCATGAACCCTGATGAACTCTCATTTTGTTGAAATGAGGATGCAATATTTGTAAAAATTTGCAGAAAATCGAGGTGATTTGGCGAATGAAACAAGCTATAATAATTAACAAGATGAACAGGAAGAAGGGGAACGATGGGATATTCGGAAGAAAAGCTATTTGAAGAAAAAGTTTTCAAAGATCCAGTACACCGGTATGTCCATGTCCGTGACCGGGTGATCTGGGATTTGATTGGAACGAAGGAGTTCCAGCGCCTTAGAAGGATCAAGCAGCTCGGCACGACGTACTTAACCTTCCATGGAGCTGAACACAGCAGGTTTAACCATTCGCTGGGCGTTTATGAAATTGTGCGCCGGATTGTCGACGATGCCTTTGTCGCCCGTCCTGAATGGGATCAGGGAGAGCGTCTCCTGTCGATGTGTGCTGCACTGCTTCATGATCTTGGCCATGGTCCGTTCTCACATTCGTTCGAGAAGGTATTCGACCTGGATCATGAGGATTTTACAAGGGAAATCATCCTTGGGGATACCGAGGTAAATGAAGTGCTCACACGAGTGGCACCTGATTTTCCAAAGAAGGTCGCCGAAGTGATTGAAAAAACGTATGAAAATAAGCTTGTCATCAGCTTGATTTCAAGCCAGATTGACGCCGATCGGATGGACTATCTGCAAAGGGATGCCTATTTTACCGGAGTCAGCTACGGACATTTTGATATGGAACGGATTTTGCGCGTCATGCGCCCGAAGGAAGACCAGGTTGTCATCAAGCAAAGCGGGATGCATGCTGTCGAGGACTACATAATGAGCCGCTATCAGATGTACTGGCAGGTTTATTTCCATCCAGTTACACGAAGTGCCGAGGTCATTTTAACGAAAATCCTGCACCGTGCTAAACACCTTCATGAGCAAAATTACACCTTCAAACATAAACCGCTACATTTTTACTCAATTTTTGAGGACCGCTTGACGCTGCACGACTATTTAAAATTGGATGAAGCTGTGTTTCTCTACTATTTTCAAATTTGGGAAGAGGAAGAGGACGCGATCCTGAGTGATCTGTGCATTCGTTTCAATAACCGCAATCTATTTAAATATGTCGAGTTCGACCCTGCCAAGGAATACAAAAAGCTGGCGAAGCTTTCTGTATTGTTCGAACAAGCAGGACTTGACCCTGAATATTACCTGGTCGTCGACTCATCTTCAGATTTGCCATACGATTTTTACCGTCCAGGCGAAGAGGAAGAACGCCTTCCAATTCACCTGCTGAAGAAAAACGGGGAAATCCGCGAGCTTTCAAGAGAATCTGAGATTGTGGATGCCATATCGGGTAAAAGGCGGACAGACCATAAACTTTATTATCCTGCTGATTTTCTGGAAAAAGAAAAAGGACGTCCTGAAATTGAGCAGATCGTACAGATTCTTGAGCTGAACTTAGACAATGGGACCAATTGATACAGGAGTTGACGCGTTTTGTTAAAAGACCACGCTAAAATCATACATGCCATTTCAGTTTCTGGAGAGGTCATCGGCAGGAAGAAGCTTCAGAAAATGATTTATATCGCGAAGAAAATGGATTTTCCGTTCCAGGAAAGGTTCCAGTTCCATTTCTATGGCCCTTATTCAGAAGAACTTACCTTAAGGGTTGAAGAGCTATGCAACATGGGCTTCTTGAATGAAGTGAAGGAAAAGAAGGGCGGCTACTACCAGTACCGCTATACATTGACAGAAGCCGGTCAGGAGTTTCTTGGTGAGAACAGCATCGAGATGCCTTGCCTGGGCGACTGCCTGACTGACATCAACGACCAGAATGCGAGATTCCTTGAACTCGTATCCACTGTTTTGTATTTTGATAACTTGCCAGAGGGCGAGGTTAAGGAAAAAGTGCAGACGGTGAAGAAGAGCCAGAAGTTTACTGATGAAGAGATTGCGGAAGCATATGCGTATATTGCAAGCTTGAAGCAAAAATCCAGACAGTTGATATAAGATAAATCGAGTATGAAGCCTTTATTGGTTTTGTACTCTTTTTTTTGTTTTTGGAGACAAGTTAGAAGCCATTGGTGCTTAGTTGAAAGTATATCGGATTAGGGACCGCAAAAAGAGAGCTCTAAATCAAGCATTAAATAAAGATTGAATTGGAAGGAAAATACAGATGGTTGTGGCGAAAGAATAGATAGCAGCAAAATGATTTTATGGGAGTGGGTTACATGCAGATGCCAACACATATAGTTGCGGTTGGTGGGATTGTCGAGAATGATGAAGGAAAGATCCTTCTTGTTAAAACTCAGCATGGGGGTTGGGTTTTTCCAGGTGGGCAGGTAGAGGTTGGAGAAAATCTTCTGGATGCTCTCAGCAGGGAAGTGAAAGAGGAAAGTGGTATTGTTATAGAGATTAATAACTTAATTGGAGTATATTCTAATACGGCAATACATAAGTGGTATGACGGGATCACCGATGTACCGACGAAATTGATGCTGGATTATGCTTGTAAGAATATTGGTGGGGAGTTAAGTACTTCTGAGGAGACGACGGATTGTCGCTGGGTCGAGAGAGGGAAAGTGCTCGATTTAATTACTGGACCAGCTTACCGAACAAGATTCGAGGCTTATTTGAATTTTAACGGCTCTGTCACTTACATAGAATATGTAACCCACCCTCAGTTTGAACAAAAGCTAAGCACGCACATTTAAATTAAAAAAAGCTCAGAACTCGCTGTTCTGAGCTTTTAAAATATCTTTCTATTCGTCACTCAAACGCTTGCCGGCAACAGCATAATGATTCTTCGTCATTTCCTCGATGAACACAACGACTTTTTCTTTTGGTGCGCCAGTTGTTTCGCTGACTGCATCAGTTACTTTTTCAACTAGAGCTTTCTTTTGTTCTTCAGAGCGGCCTTCAAGCATTTTTACAGTTACGTACGGCATGTGTTTTGCCTCCTTGAATGTGTGGAAATGTAAATCTATTTTCAGTTTTTCATAATTCGCCAAAATGTGCAAGCAGGGGGAAAGATTCACGTTTTCACATTCATTCAATAATAAGTTATACTTTAGAGAAAAGACAATAAAGGGGAATGGAATGTGTTTTTACCCTATTCGTTAACTGAAATTCCTTATGTTGCTGTCGCGCTGATGATTGCCTTTACGGTGCATGAATTCGCGCATGCCTGGGTAGCGTATAAGTTTGGCGACACGACTGCTCAAAAGCAGGGAAGGCTGACGCTGAATCCAATTCAGCATTTAGATCCACTTGGAACGATCCTGATTTTCATTGCTGGTTTTGGCTGGGCGAGACCGGTACCGGTGAATCGATTTATGTTCAAAAATCCGCGGCTTGCGGGAGTACTCGTTTCTGTTGCCGGACCAATCAGCAACCTGCTTCTGGTCTTCCTTGCCTTCGCGATATGGTACATATACAGCGCCCTTGGATTGGCTGCTGGAGTACCACAATTTTTCCTTGATTTTCTCAATATATTCATAGGGCTGAACGCAATGCTGTTCGTCTTTAACCTCTTGCCGTTCCCTCCGCTTGATGGCTACCGCATCATCGAGGACCTGGCACCGGCGAATATCAGGGCGAAGCTTACCCAATACGAATCGTATGGATCGGTTATTTTCTTGATCCTGGTCATCACTCCACTTGACCAATATACAATCCAGCCGATTTTCCATTATGCGATACCAGCATTGCTGGATGGTATTCAGGGTTTGTTTAGTTAGGGTTTTGAACATGGAAAAGGACAAAATCGCCATTAGAATGTTCCAATAAGGTCCATTGGAACGTTGCGAGTAAGAAAATCGCCATTTGAATGTTCCAATAAGGTCCATTGGAACATTGCGAGTGAGAAAATCGTCATTTGAATGTTCCAATAAGGTCCATTGGAACATTGCGAGTGAGAAAATCGCCATTAGAATGTTCCAATAAGGTCCATTGGAACAATGAGAAGAAGAAAATCGCCATTAGAATGTTCCAATAAGGTCCATTGGAACAATGAGAAGAAGAAAATCGCCATTAGAGTGTTCCAATAAGGTCTATTGGAACAATGAGAAGAAGAAAATCGCCATTAGAATGTTCCAATAAGGTCCATTGGAACAATGAGAAGAAGAAAATCGCCATTAGAATGTTCCAATAAGGTCCATTGGAACATTGCGAGTGAGAAAATCGCCATTTGAATGTTCCAATAAGGTCTATTGGAACAATGAGAAGAAGTAAATCACCAGTAGAATGTTCCAATAAGGTCTATTGGAACATTGCGAAAGAGAAAATCGTCATTAGAATGTTCGAATAAAGGTCGAAAACCTTTTTAAGGAGGTAATTTTCACATGGAAGAGAAAAAAGGCAAAAATATCGGTTTCAATATTATTAAAAATGATCCGATGGATGGCCATAAGGGCTTTGGAAAGGGCGTTCTTACTTTAGATAATGTTTCACCGGTTATTGTTGATGTTGATGCGGGTGAGGCTACAGTTGATGTGGGAGCGATGCACGCGAGGAGTGTTGTCGAAAAGGGCATCAAGTTTCTCCCGGACCGCAATGAAGTTCCGGATGCGAAGCTGTATTGGGTTGTCTGGGTGACGATTGACAGGAAGGAAGAGGGGCCGTACTATGCTGGAGTTACAGCGTGCGAGATGACCGTCAACCGTGAAATTCGCCGCGGCTATAAATTGCTGCCTGAGCATGTGAACCGTCTTGATAAGTCAATCAAGCGCCATATCATAGTTGATCATATGGATGACAAATCCAAAAAAATCCTTGCTGATTATTTGAAAAACCACGATCCGGGAATGTGGGAGAGATCCGAGGAGAAATTGAAGGCAGGATTATTAGCAGAGTAAATAGCTGCTTATAACCAAATTTAACAGGATTCACCGTTTGGATAAATCTCCCTTAAATTTGTCGAAATTGTGACATTTTTTCTGGTTAACAATATCTGGCTTGCTCACTTTGAATAAAAAAAGTAAACTTATAACAGCGTAAAAACACATTTTATGCTAGGACGAGAAAAACCCCGGGAGCTTGCTTCCGGGGTTTTTCTTTGGTTTAAGGGCTTTTTTGGCGATTTTTGTCGTTGACAAGGTATGTTAACAATTAACCATATGCCTAGTTTCCGAATAACCGTTTATACCAAGGTTTCTTTTCTTTTTTCATTTCTGGTTTTTCTTCTTTAGGCTTTATGTCATCGAGATGGTCAGTGCAATATTCTGTTGGCTCGGTTCCGGCCTGGAAGTAAGTGAGTCGTTTAACTGGGCATCCATCGGCAGCGAGCTTTCCGTTGGCAGGGTCGACATACACAGCGACTGTGCCTTTTGCAGCTTTGAATTTCTTCGCAGGCTCATTGTCGAGTGCTTTTTCCATGAAATCAAGCCAAATATTCTTTGCGTATGATTTTTCCGCTGGCAGCTCAATTGGCTTGCCTTTGTCGTACCCCGTCCATACTGCAGAGACGAGCTGGGGAGTGTAGCCAATCATCCAGCTGTCTGTTTCGGTCGTTCCTGATTTTGCCGCATATGGACGTGTCATTTTCTTGATCAGCGTACTGCCAGTAACGGAAGCGTATCCGTTCAGCTTTTTATCAAATATCCCGGTCAGCATCTGGGTCATGACCGATGCTACGTCAGGCTTCAATACCTCGGCATCTTCAGGCTGGTATTCATAGATAACATCCCCTCTATGATTCTCAACCCTTGTGATCAAAACGGGCTCCACTTTTTTGCCGCCATTGGCCAGCATACTGTAGGCATTGGCCATTTCAATCACCCTCACCCCTGATGTACCAAGAGCAAGCGATGGAACCTTTGCCATTTTCGTTGTGAGGCCAAATCGTTTGGCAGTTTCGATCAAGGTTTCCTCACCAAGGAAGAGATGTGTTTTTACTGCATAGACGTTATCAGATAGTGCTAATGCCTGGGCCATGGTGATATCAGCGTTTGCGTATTTGTTGTTAAAATTGTGCGGTGTATATTCAGAGCGATCGTCATCAAACTTGAATGTTGTCAGTTGGCTCTTCATGGTCGTTGATGGTGTGAAGCCATTTTCCAGGGCGGCATAATAGAGTAGTGGCTTCATCGTTGAGCCCGGCTGTCTGACTGCCTGGACGGCCCGGTTAAATGGGCTTTCCTCGTAATTTCTTCCGCCAACAAGTGCCTTGACATACCCGTTTTTCGGGTTCATGGCGACAAGCCCGGCCTGGATTTCTGAGTCAGATGAAATCATGTTGCTGATTGTTTTTTCAGCGATCTCCTGCTGATCCAGGTTGAGAGTCGTATATACCTTCAATCCTCCCAGGGAGATTGTGCGGTCATCGAAATTCAATGAATTTTTCAGCGCATTCCTGACTGCATCCTGGAAATACGGTGCCGATCCAAGTTGGTCATTCTGGTGTTTACCGACAAGCTGCAATTTCTCTATTTTAGCTTTATCAGCCGTCAGCTCATCTATGAAACCATTTGCTTTCATTGTGTAGAGGACCGTCTGCTGGCGCTGCTTTGCTTTTTCCATGGAAGCAAAAGGCGAATAAATGTTAGGGCCTTTCGGGATTCCTGCCAGCATGGAAGCTTCCGCCAGGGATAAATCCTTCGCGTCCTTGCCAAAATAATAACGGCTTGCAGCCTGGACACCATATGCACCATTGCCATAATAAATGGTATTTAAATAACCTTCGAGGATTTCATCCTTTGAATAATTCATTTCAAGCCGTAATGTATAGAACGCTTCAACCGCTTTTCGCTTCCATGTTTTTTCATGGGCCAGGTAAAGGTTCCGAGCGTATTGCTGAGTAATCGTGCTAGCTCCCTGAACCTTTGACATCGCCTTTACGTCAGCGAGTGCAGCCCCTGCAATCCGTTTATAATCAAAGCCATTATGAGCAAAAAAGCTTTTATCTTCTATAGATACCGTGGCATCAATCAGATGCGGTGAGATATCTTTTAACGAAACCCAATAACGCTTCTGTCCAGAATTGCTCTCGCCGATGACAGTGCCATCGTCAGAAAAATATAAGGTGGATTGGGGCACCGCGAGCGGCGGCGGTCCCTGCAGTTTGGCGTAACCGATTAGAGAAAAGTAAAGGACGGTGGCTAATGCCAAGCCTGCAAGTCCAAAAAAGATGAGTGCCCGCAAATATTTAATTGTTTTGCGAAACCGCTGGTCGGTCATCAGCTCCATGCTGCTTTCCCCCTCAAAAAGATAGATACTATCAGTATGAAAGAAAATCGCAAGTTTTAAACATTTAAGAAGCTGAGAATGAAATTTTGCTTGCAATTTTGCTAGATTCAACTATACTTTTTCTGATGTTTGTATTTGTGATGTTGGGGAAGTATAAAACTAAATGTGCAAGCGATTCATTTTGAAAATAGATAATTACGGGGCGTAAGGTCTTGCAGTGTTTCAGGCTGTGTCAATGCATGTAAAATTTCGCCGCATCATAACGGAAATTTTTTTGCCGAAAGGAAGGATATTAATGGGTCTTTGGTTTACAGAAAAGCAGACAGAAAACTTTGGTATCACAATGAAAGTGAACAAGACGTTACATACAGAGCAAACGGAATTCCAGAAGCTTGATATGGTGGAAACAGAAGAGTGGGGCAATATGCTATTGCTTGACGACATGGTTATGACATCTGTAAAGGATGAGTTCGTATACCACGAAATGGTTGCGCATATTCCATTGTTCACACACCCGAACCCTGAGCATGTATTAGTTGTAGGCGGCGGAGACGGCGGCGTAATCCGTGAAGTCCTTAAACACCCTAGCGTGAAAAAAGCGACTTTGGTTGATATTGATGGAAAAGTAATTGAGTACTCTAAAAAGTTCTTGCCTGAAATCGCTGGAAAGCTTGACGATCCTCGCGTTGATGTACAGGTTGGCGACGGCTTCATGCATATTGCAGAAAGCGAAAACCAGTATGATGTCATCATGGTTGATTCTACTGAACCAGTTGGACCAGCAGTGAACCTGTTCACAAAAGGCTTTTACGCTGGAATTTCCAAGGCATTGAAGGAAGACGGCATCTTTGTTGCTCAGTCTGACAACCCTTGGTTCAAGGCTGACCTAATCCGCAATGTTCAAAAGGACGTGAAGGAAATCTTCCCGATCACACGCCTTTACGTGGCGAACATCCCAACATACCCAAGCGGAATGTGGGCTTTCACACTAGGTTCAAAGAAGCATGACCCGCTTGAAGTAAGCGAAGACCGCTTCCACGAAATCGAAACGAAATACTACACGAAAGAGCTTCACAAAGCAGCTTTCGTATTGCCTAAATTTGTTGGCGACCTTTTAAAATAAGATTTGAATAGTGGGCTCCGGCGTTGCTGCATGTTTCTGCCGGGTTCGCCCAGTTTAAGGCTTCCCGGTTATTCGGGGGCCATTTTAATGTGGACTAACAATAGTGAAAGAGGTGTTTGGAATGCGTTTTGATGAAGCCTATTCTGGCAATGTATTTATCGGCAGCCATTCAAATTATATGGAAAGCAAGGCAGTTCTTTATGGTATGCCAATGGACTGGACTGTCAGCTACCGCCCGGGATCCCGTTTCGGCCCTACTCGTATCCGCGAGGTGTCTATCGGACTGGAAGAATACAGCCCGTATCTTGACCGTGAAATGGCAGACCTTAATTATTTTGATGCAGGGGATATCCCGCTTCCTTTCGGGAATGCACAAAAAAGCCTTGATATGATTGAAGAATTCGTCGATAAGATTTTAGCTGCTGAAAAATTCCCGCTCGGAATGGGTGGAGAACACCTAGTATCGTGGCCTGTTATGAAAGCTGTAGCGAAAAAGTACGAAAATCTTGCCATCATCCATTTTGATGCACACACAGATTTGCGCGAGCATTATGAAGGGGAGCCATTATCCCACTCAACGCCTATCCGCAAAATTGCTGAACACATTGGTCCTAAAAATGTCTATTCATTCGGTATCCGTTCAGGTATGAAGGAAGAATTCGAGTGGGCAAAGGAAGTCGGCATGCATATTTCAAAATTTGAGGTTCTTGAGCCTTTAAAAGAAATTCTGCCTACGCTTGCAGGCCGTCCGGTTTATGTCACAATCGACATCGATGTCCTTGATCCAGCGCATGCGCCTGGAACAGGCACAGTCGATGCTGGCGGCATCACTTCAAAGGAATTGCTTGCATCCATCCATGCAATCGCAAACTCAGAAGTGAATGTCGTAGGTGCTGATTTAGTAGAAGTAGCGCCAATTTATGATACTTCAGAAATGACATCAAATACTGCAAGCAAAATCATCCGTGAAATGATGCTTGGTTTTGTGAAGTAAATATGAGTAATGAAGCTGCTTCCTTTTTATGAGGGGGCAGCTTTTTTAGTTTGGCTGTATTTAAGTTCAATGTTATTTTCAGCAACGGTTGATTGGAACAGAATTCATTAGCTAAGCCATATTATTTGATTTATTAGGGTGAAACGGCCGAAATAAAATCGTCAAACATAAACAAAATTGTAAAATCGCTTCCTTTTAGAAGGAATATTCATAATTATCGAGAAAATATAATGCTTATGAGTGTTACTACTTAAAAGGAGGTAAAAAGAATGAAAATGTTAGTTTCATTTTTCAATCGCTTAATGCAGCGTTATCTGCCTGACCCATTTCTGTTTGTCATCATATTAACTTTCGTTGTATTCGGGTTAGGTCTTATTTTTACAGATAACGGTCCGTACCAAATGGTGCAGCATTGGGGCAATGGGTTCTGGGGTCTATTGGTTTTCACCATGCAGATGGTTCTCGTTCTTGTAACGGGCCACGTGCTTGCCAGCAGCCCAATTTTTAAAAAGGGATTAGGTGCACTGGCATCACTTGCGAAATCTCCTGGGCAGGCGATTATTATCGTGACCTTCGTTTCGATGATTGCGAGCTTAATCAACTGGGGATTCGGCTTGGTGATTGGAGCATTGTTTGCGAAGGAGTTAGCCAAGAAAGTTAAAAATGTCGACTACAGACTTTTAATTGCAAGCGCTTACTCTGGTTTTGTCGTCTGGCATGGAGGAATCTCAGGTTCCATTCCGCTTACGATCGCAACAGAGGGTCATTTTACCGAGAAGATGATTGGAGTTATTCCAACTGATCAGACGATTTTTTCGAGTTTCAATCTATTTATTGTCATTGCATTGCTGATCATTTTGCCAATCGTTACAAGAATGATGATGCCATCGAAGGAAGAAACGGTAACGGTGGATCCGCTCATTTTGGAAAATGATGTACAGGCGGCAGCGATTGAACAGGGAGTCATGACTCCTGCAGAGCGTCTGGAAAATAGCCGAATCGCTTCTCTATTGATCGGTGCTTTTGGACTTGTATTCTTATTTTATTATTTCGCGAACAACGGTTTTAAGCTGAATCTTGATATTGTTAATTTCCTATTTTTATTCCTGGGGATTTTGTTCCATGGAACTCCAAAGCAGTTCCTCGATGCCGTTTTAAATGCGGTAAAAGGAGCAAGCGGAATCATTGTCCAGTTCCCTTTTTACGCCGGTATCATGGGAATGATGACAACATCGGGCCTTGCTGCCGTCATTTCGGAAGGCTTCGTCTCTATTTCGAATGAATTTACCTTCCCTCTGTTCACCTTCCTGAGCGCTGGATTGGTTAATATATTTGTCCCATCAGGCGGAGGGCAATGGGCTGTTCAGGCTCCTATTATGCTGGAGGCCGCTCAAACGATGGGAGTGTCCATCCCGAAAACAGCAATGGCTGTTGCCTGGGGCGACGCATGGACCAACCTGATCCAGCCATTCTGGGCACTGCCTGCACTGGCAATCGCCGGGTTAAAAGCGAAGGACATCATGGGGTATTGCGTCATTACGCTGATTGTCAGCGGTATTGTCATTTCTGTAGGGATGTTGTTTTTCTAGAGTTGTATTTAAAAAAAATGGGATATTCGTCTAGATAAGAGGAGAAGCGAGATGCTTCTCCTTTTAAAATTGGAAAAAAGCAGAGGTTTTTTCCAGTTTGCGGGATTTCGACAAGGATTTGCGTAATCAAAGGATGAATTTGTGGGATTTCGACAAAAATTTGCGGAAACACAGGGGTACTAGCAGGATTTCGAAAAAAAATTACGGAATCAAAAGCCGTTCTTGCGGGATTTCGTCAAAAAGCTGCGGAATCAAAATGCGTTCATGCAGGATACCCAACAAAATCATGTGGAATATCATATTTCTTAAAAAGAAGCCGCGCATATGTCCGGATCTGCTCCTATATTTTCAAAAAAAATGAAAAACTGGATAGCTCTAAGCCATCCAGTTTACTAAAATTACATTTTTTCAAAAGTATCACAAATTGTTTCGCGCTCATTAGCTGCTTGTCTGCCAGTATTGGCGATCACTTTAATAGAATCAGCCACACATTGGTCGCCTTCTGCCCAGTATTTACAATTTTCCACTTCACATTTAACCTCGATTTTCATGTTGGCCACCTCCTTAAAAGGTTTTGTTAATCAATACCCGGTTTGAAGACCTGTTAATCCTAAGCGTCCATTCCTAATATTGGCTGGTTTAAAAAGTAGGAAATGTGCAGAGAGATTCCCTGCGAACCTTGCACTTTCAAAGGAGAATATTTATACTTATAAAGTTATAATAAGAGTAGAAAAGCGGAAGTGCCTTGGGCAGCCCCGACAGGCATAAGACGACCTGCGAGGAGGCAGTTCATCAGCCACCACAGCAAGGCTGCTACTTGAAATTCTTCTATGCAGCCTTGAGACGCGGTGTGAGCCGTGGGAGCACAGACCTCCCCGAATTTTCATCCTCGCAGGCTTATGACCCGAGGGGCTAGGCACTGGAGCTGGACAAGAAAAGGGCGTGTAATCGATGTCGATTGAACCCGCTGATCAAATACCTGTTAAGGTGACGGTTAAGACGGTTATTTATAGTGGCAGTGAGAAGGAGACTTTTGAATTGACCACTTTTGGCCGATACTATAAAAAAGCGAGCAGCTCGTACCTCCAGTATGATGAAGTGATGGAGGAAGGGGATGTTCATACGACGGTGAAAATATCGGGAAATGAAGTACTGATTTTGCGGAGCGGTGCGATCAAGATGAGGCTTCACTTTCTGCTGAATAAAAAGACTCCCGGCAATTATAAGACGCCGTATGGTGTGCTGGAAACCTCGGCGCTCACAAAACGGCTTGATACTGATTTTAATGAAGAAAAGCAGGAGGGCCATGTAGATTTGCTGTATGATATGGCGATTCAGGGCGCGAATGCAGGTACATACCATATGACGATCAATTATAAGGAGGAAGCCAAATGAATATAGTTGAACAGGTTCAATTGAAGCTGAAAGAAGAAATCAAGCAGGCTGCCATCAAGGCTAATCTTGCAGAGGAAGCGCAAATCCCTTCAGTCGTGCTTGAAACACCAAAGGAAAAGGCACATGGGGATTACTCTACGAATATGGCGATGCAGCTTGCGCGTGTTGCAAAGAAGGCACCTCGCCAGATTGCTGAGCTGTTGATCGAGAATTTTGATAAAAGCAAGGCATCCATCGAAAAAATTGAAATCGCAGGGCCAGGCTTCATCAATTTTTACATGGATAACAGCTATTTGACAGATTTGATTCCAGCGATCCTTGAAGCGGGCGACAACTACGGGGAATCCAAGGTTGGCAATGGTCAGAAAATCCAGGTCGAGTTCGTTTCTGCTAACCCGACAGGTGACCTGCACCTTGGACATGCGCGCGGCGCGGCAGTAGGCGACTCATTGTGCAATGTGCTTTCAAAAGCTGGTTACGATGTTTCACGTGAGTATTACATCAATGATGCCGGCAACCAGATCAACAATTTGGCATTGTCTGTTGAAGCTCGTTACTTCCAGGCGCTTGGCATGGATAAGCAGATGCCTGAAGATGGCTATCACGGTGAGGACATTATTGGAATCGGCAAGAAGCTTGCTGAGGAGTTTGGCGATAAGTATGTCAATGTTCCAGATCAGGAACGTTTCGATACATTCCGTGAGTACGGCTTGAAATATGAAATGGAAAAGCTGAAGCAGGACCTTGAGAATTTCCGAGTGAAATTTGATGTGTGGTATTCTGAGACTTCACTGTACCATGATGGAAAAATAGATGTAGCATTGGATGCTCTTCGTGCCAATGGCCATATCTACGAAGAGGACGGTGCTACGTGGTTTCGTTCAACGGAGCTTGGCGATGATAAGGACCGCGTGCTGATCAAGCAGGATGGCTCTTACACTTACTTGACTCCCGATATTGCTTACCATAAGAACAAGCTTGAACGCGGCTTTGAAAAATTGATCAACATCTGGGGAGCAGACCACCACGGCTATATCCCTCGTATGAAGGCGGCAATCCAGGCACTTGGCTACGAGCGGGACACGCTTGAGGTTGAAATCATCCAGCTTGTCCACCTTTATAAAAATGGCGAGAAGATGAAGATGAGCAAGCGTACAGGTAAGGCTGTTACGATGCGTGACCTGATCGAAGAGGTAGGCCTAGATGCAGTTCGTTACTTCTTCGCGATGAGAAGTGCGGATACGCATATGGACTTTGACCTTGATCTGGCTGTTTCCCAGTCGAATGAAAACCCAGTATTCTACGCACAGTACGCACATGCACGTATTTCTAGCATTTTGCGTTCAGCTGAAGAGCAAGGCTTCACAGCTGGAAAAGACGCTGATTTCAAATTGATTGAGGCGGAGAAGGAAATGGACCTGCTGAAGAAGATTGGCGAATTCCCGCTTGCGGTTGCAGAGGCAGCTCAAAAACGCATGCCGCACCGTATCAGCAACTATATTTTCGAGCTTGCATCAGTGTTCCACAGCTTCTACAATGCTGAAAAAGTATTGGATATGGACAATAAAGAAAGAACACAGGCTCGTTTGTCCCTGATCAAGAGTGCGCAAATCACGTTGAAGAATGCACTTGCTTTGATTGGTGTATCTGCACCTGAAAAGATGTAACTTAAAAAGCAAGAGACCCTGCCATTTGTTGGCAGGGTCTCTTTTCTGCCTGGAAAAAATCATCGGGAATTTCCAGTTCGCTATAAAAGTTGAAATTTCGCTATATAAACTAATCTTTCGCTATAAAAATAAAATTTTCGCTATAAAAATCGATTTTTCGCTATATAAACTTTATTTACGCTATAAAAAATAATCAGGCGCGATAAAATCAACAAAAGGCTGCTATCACTTCATGCCAAAATTATTTCCACTCCAAAACAGCTCCGCCAATCCGTTTCACTCCACGGATTTTAGCCAAATCCTCAACCAAAGCGAGCACCGCCTTATCCTTCGTTTTCGCTTCAATCATGAAATCGACGTCCCGGCCGATGCTGCGCAAAATAGCAATCAAAGGCAGGATGAAATCAGGATCAACGTAATCCGCATGTGAACGGTACGCTTTCTCCGATTTAGGAGAGGAGATATGGATTTTTGGCTTCAAGCCTGTCCGAGACCATGTCTCAAAGCCAACAGGCAGGATATTCTCGAGCGTTTCTTCACAGAGGTTCGCCATATGATGGTGATAATCAAACATGAACGGCACATCTTCCTTCACGCAGGCAGCGAGTGTTTCCTCTGCATTATACGTTTTGTCGTCATTCTCCAGAGTGGTGATTTTCTTTATGTGAGCAGGGAGCTTCGCGAAGTTTTCATGGAACCGCAAAATGGTTTCTTCCTTGTTCCCATAGGCTCCGCCAATATGGATATTGATGATTGCTTCGTTCTCGAGTCCCATCGCTTCCAGCATTCCATAATGATATTCCATGTCCAGAATCGCATTGGCTGTCACTTCCTCCCGAGGCGAGGTGAAAAGCGTAAACTGATTCGGATGGAAGCTTGTCCTTATTCCGTGCTTTTTGACAAGGTCACCGATTTCCAGCCACTTATCGCGGAAAGGCGTAACATAATCCCAGTTCACTTCTGGATGCGTCGCCAGCGGGGCAATCGAGCTTGAGAACCGGTAAAGCGGGATATCGTGAGCGATATTGTAATGAATCATTCTTTCTGTGTTTAACAGGTTTTGGTACGTCACGGAAAGCAGCTTTTCATGACGCTCCTCACTGGCCAGCTGTCCGTAACGTGCAAACGTCAATGCCTTCGACGGGGAAGCATCCCATAAACTGATGGCAGTAGAGACATAACCAAGCCGAATAATCATAGTGAAACTCCTTCATTGACCGAAGTCACTTCGTTTGGCTTCGGTTATTTTTTGCATTGTTTATAAAAAGTAAGAAATCGTCCGTGCAGCCTTTTCCTTGACGGAAAGCAGCATGTTAACCCGATTCAGTTCCTGAAGTGTCGCCTTTTGGGAATTTAAAATATCCTCTGTAATGATATGTTTCACTTTTTTAATAAAAGCGGGATCATAAATCAAACAATTCAATTCATAATTAAGAAACATGCTTCTTTTATCAAAATTTGCCGTTCCTGCGTCACAAACTTGATCATCGATAATAATGACTTTTGCATGGTAAAAGCCTTTTAAATATTGGTACACATCTGCTCCTTCCTTGATCAGCGTCCTTAAATAAGGAAGGGAGGCTTCTTTTACTAGAATATGATCTGCTTTGTGAGGAACGAGAATCGTGACAGCGACACCTTTTTTTAGTGCATCAAGTAAAAGATTAAAAATTCTCTTACTTGGAATGAAATAAGGAGTGCCAATAAAAATCGATTTTTCAGACTCGGTGATCAGGTTTGCAATCAGTTCCTCGAGCAGAATTCCTTCCGTTGGTACGAGCCGCTGGCGGATTGACCCTTTTTCCAAAGGCGGAAAATAGGCCTTGTCGTGCAGGAGATTGACCTTAGCAGCTGCTTGCCAATCCTCGAGAAACTCTTTTTGCAGGTCCATGACTCCTTCACCGGTCATTTTTAAATGGTAGTCCCGCCATGGTGACAGCTTTGGATCCTGATCATAATATTCCTTGCCGATATTAAAGCCCCCAAGATAACTGAGGCGTCCGTCAATGACAGTAATTTTACGATGGTTCCTTACTTGTGATGAGTAAAACAGGAATGGGAATTTCGGTGTTTGCGAATAAGCGAATTCTACGCCAGCATCCTTCAGGGATTGGATCGATTTACGCTTCAATCCGCTGCCAACCCAGTCGACCAGCAGGCGGACTTCGACTCCTTCTTTAGCTTTTTCTTTTAAAATGGAAAGAAACTCCTGGCTAATTTTATCATCCTGAACAATGTAAAACAGAATATGAATGTGCTGTTTTGCATTTTTTATTTCTGTGAAAAGGTCATGGAACAATTCAGGACCTTTTGCAAAAATGGCAAGATCACTGTCCCTCATAGGTAAAACTTTATTATTTACGTTCGACAGATGCTTTTTTCTTCCGAGCATGAAGTCTGCATATACCCACAAGGCAAGCCCTGCTACTATCCCGAGTAAAATCCATCCAATTTCCATAGCGATTCGGCTCCCTTTACAGTATTTATTTTATCTTTGCCGAAATCGTATGTTATATGTTATGTTCCTGTAAAAGAGGGAGAATAAACAATTTTCAGAAATGAAAGGAAATAAGTTGACTGAATGCTCATTCATTATATAATGGTATTATAGATAAATTCAGAAAATTGGTTTGTTTAGAAATTTTCATCCAACAAAATAGCATCGAAAGGGGTAAACGATTTTATGAACGGTCTGCTTTGGATCAATCTTATCGCGTTCTTGCTTGTAACCGCTTACGCAGTCAGTTTGTTCGTTTATGTGGTTAAAACGAGAATCGAATACATCAAGCTCGGCAAGAAATCGGAGTTTGATGATGATGTAAAAGAGCGTGTAAGAAGAATCTGGGTACATGTATTTGGCCAGAAAAGACTTTTGAAAGACAAAAAAAGCGGTATTATCCACGTTATGTTTTTTTATGGATTCATTCTTGTCCAGTTCGGGGCAATTGATTTTATTTGGAAGGGCTTGAACCCAGGCTCTCATTTGCCGCTTGGACCTCTGTATCCAGGCTTCACGTTTTTCCAGGAAATCGTGACATTGACGATCCTTGTTGCAGTCGTATGGGCATTTTACCGCCGTTATGTTGAAAAGCTTGTCCGTTTGAAGCGCGGCTTTAAAAACGGTCTTGTTCTATTGTTTATCGGCGGATTGATGCTTTCTGTGCTTCTTGGCAATGGGATGGGCATGATCTGGCATGGCCATGAAGGCACATGGACAGAGCCCGTTGCATCACTGATTGCAACCGCATTCAGGGGAATTCCTGAGGCGGCAGCCATTACGATTTTCTATATCGCATGGTGGATTCACTTGCTGTTCCTGCTTGCATTCCTCGTGTATGTGCCGCAGTCCAAGCATGCACACTTACTCGCAGGTCCTGCCAATGTTTATTTGACTAAGGTCGATTCTCCAGGAAAGATTAAAAAGATCGATTTTGAAGACGAGACTCAGGAAACTTTCGGTGCCGGTAAAATCACCGATTTCAATTATGAACAAATGATCGATTTCTATGCCTGCGTTGAATGTGGCCGCTGTACGAATATGTGTCCGGCAACTGGCACAGGCAAAATGCTGTCACCAATGGATTTGATCGTCAAGCTCCGTGACCATTTAACATTGCACGGTGCTGCTGTCACTTCCAAGCAGCCTTGGGTGCCTACATTTGCTTTTTCAAACACCAAGGGCAACCAGATTGCATTGGCAGCTGCTGGCCAGGGGGCAAATGAAGCTGCTGCAGGTCTTGCCTACAGCCCAAGCATGATTGGCGACGTCATCACAGAAGAGGAAATCTGGGCGTGTACGACATGCCGTAACTGTGAAGACCAATGTCCAGTTATGAATGAGCATGTTGACAAGATCATTGACCTTCGCCGTTACCTCGTATTAACAGAAGGTAAAATGGATGCAGACGCACAGCGTGCAATGACGAATATCGAGCGCCAGGGCAACCCTTGGGGCTTGAACCGTAAGGAAAAAGAAGACTGGCGCGAGCTTCGCGACGATGTCGTTGTTCCTACGGTAAAAGAATTGAAAAAAGCGGACGAAGAGTTTGAATACTTATTCTGGGTTGGCGCAATGGGTTCATATGACAACCGCAGCCAAAAGATCGCCCTATCATTCGCGAAGCTTCTGAACGAAGCAGGCGTTAAGTTCGCGATCCTTGGAAACAAGGAAAAGAACTCTGGTGATACACCGCGCCGCCTTGGTAATGAGTTCTTATTCCAGGAGCTTGCAACAAAAAATATTGAAGAGTTTGAAAAAAATGAAGTGAAGAAAATCGTTACGATTGACCCTCACGCATACAATATCTTTAAGAATGAATATCCTGACTTCGGACTTGAGGCAGAGGTTTATCACCATACTGAGCTTCTTGCGCAGTTAGTGAAGGAAGGAAGACTCGTTCCGAAGCATGCACTGAATGAAACAATTACTTTCCATGATTCTTGCTACCTTGGAAGATACAACGAGGTGTATGACGCACCGCGTGATATCTTGAAGGCAATTCCAGGTGTAACTTTGAAGGAAATGGAACGCAACCGCGATACAGCAATGTGCTGCGGCGCAGGTGGCGGCTTGATGTGGATGGAAGAAGAAACAGGACACAGGATCAACGTTGCCCGTACTGAACAGGCATTATCCGTGAATCCTTCCGTCATCAGTTCTGGATGTCCATACTGCCTGACGATGCTTTCAGATGGAACGAAGGCGAAGGAAGTGGAAGAGAGCGTAGATACTCTCGACGTTGCCGAACTGCTTGAAAAGTCGGTTTTTGGGGAACTGAAACCACTCGTATCATAAGATAAAACAAAACTCACACCTAAATAGTAGAAGTTGACTCACAGGTAAAATTCAATCAATATTTTTGAATTTTTAGCAAAGTGTTTCAATTTCTACTATTTTTAAAGTAAAATGAATAGTATGATAAAGCGCTTACATCTGTGGATGCCGAATCGGCAAATCAACCTCTTGGAAATTCTTCAATTTTTACATTTCATTTAAAGGTTTATTTTTTTAGCTAGTTATCGAGCGAGCGTTCAGTCATCATAACGCTTCGTGGATATGGATTTACTTTTTTCACTAATTAATAGATTAGCAGGGGAGAGATGATCATGGGTAAAACAGTCATTTTAGCAGGAGCAAGAACACCTTTCGGCAAGCTAGGGGGAGCGCTGAGCGGATTTACTGCAGGTCAGCTTGGCGGAATCGCAGTGAAAGAGGCGCTGGCACGCGCAGGTGTTACTCCTGAGGAAGTAGGCGAGGTCATTCTTGGAACTGTGCTTCAGGGAGGGCAGGGGCAGCTTCCTTCACGACAGGCAGCGAGAGAAGCAGGTCTCCCTTGGGAAGTGAAGACGGAAACGGTCAATAAGGTATGTGCTTCTGGTATGCGCAGCTTGACGATTGGCGACCAGATTATCCGTGCCGGAGACGAGGAAGTGATTGTCGCGGGCGGAATGGAATCGATGAGCAATGCACCTTACCTTCTGCCAAAGGCTCGCTGGGGCTTGAGAATGGGCGATGGCCAGGTGAAGGACTTGATGATTCATGACGGCTTGACTTGCAGCTTCAAAGGCGTGCATATGGGCACATACGGTAACGAAGTCGCAAAAGAATTGGAAATCAGCCGCGAGGAGCAGGACGAGTGGGCTTACCGCAGCCATCAAAGGGCAATCGAAGCAATCGAAGCAGGAAAGTTTGCTGAAGAAATTGTTCCTGTTGAAGTGCCACAGCGAAAAGGCGATCCGGTTCTTGTCGAGCATGATGAATCGCCAAGGAAGGATACTTCACTGGAAAAGCTTGCGAAGCTGGGATCCGTATTCAATTCGGATGGTACGATCACGGCCGGCAATGCACCAGGTATCAATGACGGTGCGGCGGCCCTCGTGCTGATGAGTGAAGAGCGTGCCCAGCGTGAAGGCAGGACACCGCAGGCAGTCATCCTTGGCCATGCTGCGATTGCGACTGAAGCGAAGGACTTCCCGAAGACACCTGGATTGGTGATTAACGAGCTGTTGAAGAAAACAGGGAAATCCCTTGAGGAAATTGCCCTTTTTGAAATCAATGAAGCCTTTGCTGCAGTTGCTTTAACGAGCGGACGCATCGCGAACCTTGATCCTGAGAAGGTCAATGTGAACGGTGGTGCTGTTGCCCTTGGGCACCCGATTGGAGCGAGTGGGGCGCGCATCATCCTCACCTTGATGCATGAACTGAAGCGCCGCGGCGGCGGGGTCGGCATTGCGGCGATCTGCAGTGGTGGTGGCCAGGGAGATGCAGTGATGATCGAGGTTCCTAAACAATAGGCTTTTGGATTAATAATTGGATTTGGAATGGTGATTGGGAGGGCAGTTTGATACTGTCCTCCGTTGACATGAATTTTATCTGAAGCAGGGGGAGAAACGATGAGTGTTCAAACAATTATGGTAATCGGTGCAGGCCAAATGGGTTCAGGGATTGCCCAGGTATGCGCGCAGGCAGGATACAGCGTGTTATTGAATGATCTTAAAGCTGAATTCGTCGAACGAGGATTGGCTGGCATCAAAAAGAACCTTAACCGCCAGGTCGATAAAGGCCGGATGACTGTTGACCAACTGGATGAGATTGTTGGCCGCATTACTTCTTCACATGACTTGCATGACGCAGGAAAAGTCGACCTTGTCATTGAAGCAGCGGTGGAGAACATGGACATCAAGGCAAAGATTTTCGCCCAGCTGGACGAAATCGCTCCAGCTCATGCGATTCTTGCTTCCAATACTTCATCCTTGCCAATTACGGAAATCGCCGCGGCTACTAAACGTCCGGAGAAAGTGATTGGCATGCACTTCATGAATCCTGTTCCAGTGATGAAGCTAGTTGAAATCATCCGCGGCCTTGCAACTGCTGATGAAGTCTATCAAACAATTGAGGACATTACGAAAACGCTGGAAAAGGTGCCTGTTGAGGTAAATGATTTTCCTGGCTTCGTATCAAACCGCATCCTGATGCCGATGATCAACGAAGCAATCTACACATTGTATGAAGGCGTTGCAACGAAGGAAGCGATCGATGAGGTCATGAAGCTCGGCATGAACCATCCAATGGGCCCGCTGACGCTGGCAGATTTCATCGGCCTCGACACATGCCTCTACATCATGGAAACACTGCACGAAGGCTTCGGCGACGACAAATACCGCCCATGCCCGCTGCTAAGAAAATACGTAAAAGCAGGCTGGCTAGGCAAAAAATCAGGCCGCGGCTTCTACACATACCAATAAATCACATTAACACATTAAAGCACTGGGGGTCAGACCCCCGATGCGGTGATGCGGTGAAGTGCTGGGGGTCAGACCCCCGGGGCTTTAAAGCGCTAAAGGAGGTTGGAGTATGAATCTTAGGTTTACGGAAGAGCAAGATATGATGCGGAAGATGGTGCGTGATTTTGCGCAGAGTGAGATTGCGCCGTTTGTTGAGAAGATGGAGGAAGGCGAGTTCCCTAAGGAGATCTTAAAGAAGATGGGCGAACTTGGATTGATGGGGATTCCGGTCCCTGAGCAGTACGGCGGCTCGGAGATGGACTTTATTTCCTATATCATCGCCATCCATGAAATTTCGAAGGTGAGCGCGACGGTTGGTGTCATTCTGTCTGTCCATACATCAGTAGGCACGAACCCGATTTTATATTTTGGAACAGAAGAGCAAAAGCAGAAATACGTACCAAAGCTGGCTGCTGGTGAATACCTTGGGGCATTCTGCCTCACAGAACCGAGCGCAGGTTCGGATGCGGCAAGCCTGAAAACACGAGCGGTAAAGAAGGATGGCCATTATGTATTGAACGGCTCGAAGGTGTTCATTACGAATGGCGGCGAAGCAGATGTTTACATTGTCTTTGCTAACACAAATCCGGAAGCTGGTACAAAGGGTGTGTCGGCTTTTATTGTTGAAAAGGATACACCAGGCTTCATTGTCGGCAAAGATGAGCACAAAATGGGGCTATATGGTTCACGTACTGTACAGCTTACATTCGAAGACATGATGGTACCTGAAGAAAACCTCCTCGGCCAGGAAGGTGAAGGCTTTAAAATTGCAATGAGCAACCTGGATTCCGGCCGGATCGGCATTGCTGCACAGGCGCTGGGTATTGCGGAAGCGGCTTTAGAGGCAGCAACTGAATATGCAAAGGATAGACAGCAGTTCGGAAAACCAATCGCTGCTCAGCAGGGCATCAGCTTCAAGCTTGCCGATATGGCTACATCCGTTGAAGCTGCAAAACTATTAATCTATCGCGCAGCCCAGCTTCGTTCAGAAGGGCAAAAATGCGGCCTGGAAGCATCGATGGCAAAGCTTTTCGCTTCAAGGACAGCTGTAGAAGTGGCAACAGAAGCGATCCAGGTATTCGGCGGCTATGGCTATACAAAGGAATATCCGGTAGAACGCTTTTTCCGTGACGCAAAAGTCACGGAAATTTATGAGGGTACGAGCGAAATCCAGAAGATTGTTATTAGCAAGCAGTTATAAAGACATCATCCGTAAAGCTTGGTGTCCGGAAATAGGTGGATTGGCCGTGAAGACGCCATCAATGAAGCCTATTGGCGCCCAAAATCGTTGGTGCAAACGAAAAAAGGGCAACAACAAGATTGTGACCCAATAATCGTGACTGAAAAATTAAACAGTTAACGGAGGAAATTAAAATGAACTTTAGATTATCCGAAGAACATGACATGATCAGAAAGATGGTACGTGATTTTGCGAAGAATGAAGTGGCTCCGACTGCTGCTGAGCGTGACGAGGAAGAACGCTTTGACCGTGAGATTTTTGATAAAATGGCTGAGCTTGGCCTTACTGGGATTCCTTGGCCAGAAGAATACGGCGGAATTGGCAGTGACTATCTTGCTTACTGCATCGCTGTTGAAGAATTGTCCCGTGTGTGTGCATCCACAGGAGTAATGCTTTCTGCTCACACTTCACTTGCAGGCTGGCCGATTTTTAAATTCGGCAATGAAGAACAAAAGCAAAAATACTTAAGACCAATGGCGGAAGGCAAAAGCATTGGCGCATACGGCCTGACTGAGCCAGGAAGCGGTTCAGATGCAGGTGCCATGAGAACGACGGCAAAAGAAGACGGCGACCACTATGTGCTGAACGGTTCAAAAATCTTCATCACAAACGGCGGCGTTGCAGACATTTATGTCGTGTTCGCTTTAACAGATCCAACAAGCAAGCATAAAGGAACAACTGCCTTCATCGTCGAAAGCAGCTTCCCAGGCTTCTCTGTCGGCAAAAAGGAGAAAAAGCTTGGAATCCGTTCATCTCCTACAACTGAAATTATTTTCGAAGACTGCCGCGTACCAAAGGAAAACATCCTTGGCGAAGTCGGCGAAGGTTTCAAAGTTGCGATGATGACACTCGATGGCGGCCGTAACGGTATTGCTGCACAGGCGGTCGGTATCGCTCAAGGTGCGCTTGATGCAGCGGTCGATTATGCAAAAGAGCGCCAGCAATTCGGCAAGCCAATCGCTGCCAACCAGGGAATCGGCTTCAAACTTGCAGACATGGCTACTTCTGTTGAAGCTGCAAGGCTATTAACATACCAGGCAGCATGGCTGGAGTCTGAAGGCCTTCCATACGGCAAGGAATCTGCAATGTCCAAATTGTTTGCCGGCGACACTGCGATGAAGGTAACTACTGAAGCTGTCCAGGTATTCGGCGGCTATGGCTATACAAAGGATTATCCAGTGGAACGGTTTATGCGCGACGCGAAAATCACGCAGATTTACGAAGGAACACAGGAAATCCAGCGCCTGGTTATTTCACGTATGCTGACAAAATAAGGCCTTTGGAAAAATCGAAACAAGGCGGGTAGAGAAGTGATGAAGAAGCGAGAAGTGCAGGCATCGGTAAAAGATGAGCGCCTTGTGAAAAAGAGGCGCGACCAGATGATCAAAGGGGCTGTTACCCTTTTCAAGCAGAAGGGCTTTCACCGCACGACGACCAGGGAGATTGCCCGGGCTTCAGGCTTTAGCATCGGTACCCTTTATGAATATATCCGCACGAAGGAAGATGTCCTTTATCTAGTCTGCGACAGCATCTATGACGAGGTTCGTGACCGGCTTCAAGAGAACCTGGATACGAATCAGGGAACGCTTGAAAGTCTGAAAGTGGGAATCGCCAACTACTTCAAGGTAATGGATGATTTGCAGGACGAAGTGCTCGTCATGTACCAGGAAGTAAAATCGCTGACAAAGGATGCCCTTCCGTATGTGCTGAAAAAAGAAATTGAAATGGTGGCCATGTTTGAAGACGTCATCCAGCGCTGCGTCGAAAATGGCGAGCTGGTTTTGGATGAAAAGCAGGTCAAAATCATTGGGCACGATATTTTTGTCCAGGGGCAGATGTGGGGATTCCGCCGCTGGGCACTGCAGAAGCTGTATACGCTTGAAGAATACACAGAACTGCAGACCGAACTGCTTTTCAGGGGGATAAAGGGATCGGAAATGAAATTAAGAACAGGGGGAGCAGAATGAGTATGCCGGAAACGTATAAGCCAAAAAATCATATTCGCTTTGTGACAGCTTCAAGTTTATTTGACGGCCATGATGCCTCAATCAATATCATGAGAAGGATTCTACAATCACTCGGTGCTGAGGTCATCCACCTCGGGCATAACCGTTCCGTAGAAGAGGTTGTGAATGCCGCTATCCAGGAGGATGCACAGGGGATTGCGATTTCTTCCTACCAGGGCGGGCACGTGGAATATTTTAAATACATGTATGATCTTTTAAAGGAAAAAGGTGCTGGCCACATCAGAATTTATGGCGGTGGCGGCGGAGTCATCATTCCTCGGGAAATAAAAGAGCTGCATGAATACGGGATCGCGCGCATTTTTTCTCCGGAAGATGGCAGGAAGTATGGCCTTAATGGCATGATCGAGCAAATGATCAAAGAATGCGATTTCCCGACAGTGACTGCAGAAGGTGTCGAGGAAATCGAAAAGCTTGAGTCAGGTGACCCTAATGCTGTTGCGAAGCTGATTACGCTTGCGGAGCAGCAGGTAGGCACTGAAAAAGAAACAGCTGCGGCAGTGGAAAGCTTAATGGAAAAAGTGAAGACGATGACGAAGTCCGTTCCTGTAGTTGGTATCACAGGTACTGGCGGCG
This sequence comes from Heyndrickxia sp. MSNUG, assembly GCF_049532715.1. Classification (NCBI taxonomy): domain Bacteria; kingdom Bacillati; phylum Bacillota; class Bacilli; order Caryophanales; family Bacillaceae; genus Heyndrickxia; species Heyndrickxia sp. MSNUG. The sequence goes on along the minus strand of NZ_CP150978.1, from coordinate 4,656,290 downwards.
CGGGAAAAAGCTCGCTGACGGACGAATTGATCAGACGCTTCATCAATGAAATTCCTGAAAAACGCGTAGCGATTTTATCTGTAGATCCGACAAAGCAAAAGACAGGCGGGGCGCTGCTTGGCGACCGAATCCGTATGAACGCGATTTTCTCTCCACGTGTTTATATGCGAAGCCTTGCGACAAGGAAATCAAAATCCGAGCTATCGCTTGCGATTAAAGATGCAATCGACGTTGTAAAAGCAGCAGGCTTTGACCTCGTTATCGTTGAAACAAGCGGTATCGGGCAGGGAGACGCTGGAATAACAGAAGTGTGCGATGTTTCAATGTATATCATGACGAGTGAATTCGGGGCACCTTCACAGCTGGAGAAAATCGATATGATCGATTACGCTGACTTAATTGTCATCAACAAATTCGAGCGCAAGGGCTCTGAGGATGCGAAGCGTCAGGTGCAGAAGCAGTACCAGCGCAGCCATCTGCTATGGGAAAAAGACCTGGATGAAATGCCTGTATACGGCACGATTGCCAGCCAGTTTAACGATCCAGGCACAAATGCTTTGTTTGCTAACTTGATCAATAAAATCAATGAAAAAGCGGGCACGAACTGGACGACAACTTTTTCAAAAAATGCAAAGGTTGAAAAGCAAAACATCATCATTCCAAACGACCGCCGTTATTACTTGAGAGAGATTTCCGAGACGGTCCGCGGCTACCATAAGCATGCATCAGAACAGGCTGAGCTTGCACGCAGATTGTTCCAGATCGAAGGAACAATGGAAGCGGTAAAAGAAAGCGGGACATTCAGCGAAGTCCTTCAATCCCTTGAAGTATTGAAGGAAGAGCTTGTGAAAAAGCTGACTCCTGTATCAAAAAATATCATCGAAAACTGGGAAGCATTGAAGGGAAAATATAGTGCTGACAAATTCGTGACGAAAATCCGTGACAAGGAAATCGTCACGGAATTGAAGACGAAGAGCCTGTCCGGACTGATGATTCCAAAGGTAGCATTGCCAAAATACAAGGATTATGGCGAGATTTTACGCTGGGTATATCTTGAGAATGTACCGGGCAGCTTCCCTTATACAGCAGGAGTGTTCCCGTTCAAGCGAGAAGGCGAGGATCCAAAGCGCCAGTTCGCTGGGGAAGGAACGCCGGAAAGAACAAACCGCCGTTTCCATTACCTGTCCAAAGATGACAATGCCAAGCGATTGAGCACAGCCTTTGATTCAGTCACCCTGTACGGGGAAGATCCTGATTACCGACCTGATATTTACGGTAAGGTTGGCGAGAGCGGGGTCAGCGTATGTACGCTTGATGACATGAAGAAGCTGTATGCAGGCTTTGACCTTTGCCATCCATCGACATCTGTATCGATGACAATCAACGGCCCTGCACCGATCATTTTAGCAATGTTCATGAACACTGCGATTGAACAGCAGGTGGGAAAGAAGGAAGCCGAGCTTGGCCGCACGCTTAATGATGAAGAGTTTGCCCAGATTAAAGAAATGACGCTGCAAACGGTCCGCGGCACTGTGCAGGCTGATATTTTAAAAGAAGACCAGGGACAAAATACGTGCATTTTCTCCACTGAATTCGCATTGCGGATGATGGGCGATATCCAGCAGTATTTTATCGATGAAAAGGTTCGAAACTACTATTCTGTTTCGATTTCCGGCTATCATATTGCAGAAGCAGGTGCGAACCCGATTTCCCAGTTGGCATTCACGCTGTCGAATGGCTTCACATATGTTGAGTACTATTTGAGCAGAGGAATGAAGATCGATGACTTCGCACCAAACTTGAGCTTCTTCTTTTCGAATGGCCTTGACCCTGAGTATTCCGTGATTGGCCGTGTTGCCCGCCGCATCTGGGCAACTGTGATGAAAAACAAGTACGGAGCGAATGAACGCAGCCAGAAGCTGAAGTACCATATCCAGACTTCAGGCCGTTCGCTGCACGCACAGGAGATCGACTTCAACGATATCCGGACAACGCTTCAGGCATTGATGGCACTGCATGATAACTGCAACTCGCTTCATACAAATGCGTATGATGAGGCAATCACGACGCCTACCGAGGAATCAGTGCGCAGAGCGATGGCGATCCAGATGATCATCACAAAGGAGCATGGATTGACGAAAAACGAAAATCCGCTGCAAGGTGCATTCATCATTGAAGAGTTGACTGATTTGGTAGAGGAAGCAGTGCTTCAGGAGTTCGAACGGATCAATGACCGCGGCGGCGTGCTTGGCGCAATGGAAACACAGTACCAGCGCGGAAAAATCCAGGATGAATCCATGCATTATGAAATGAAGAAGCATTCTGGAGAACTGCCGATAATCGGTGTGAACACTTACCTGAATCCGAATCCTCCATCTGAAGAAGAAGTCGACAACATGGAGCTTGCAAGAGCGACGACTGAAGAAAAAGAAACACAGATCCGCAATCTTGAAGCATTCAAGGGTATGAACAAGGATCATTCTGAAGAAGGACTAAAACGCTTGAAGGAAGCGGCAGTCAGCGGCGGCAATATTTTTGCTGAGCTGATGGAGACGGTGAAATATGCAAGCCTTGGCCAAATCACAAGAGCACTCTATGAAGTAGGCGGCCAGTTCCGCAGAAATATGTAAATTTTCCGGAAAAGTGGCAACATCTCATGTTTAAAAAAAGGGCAGTTTGTGAATAAAGGTAGGACACAACTAGAAAAATATGACACAATTACAGGATGGCTTGTAGGCTTACTATAAGCCATTCCTGCATTTCTTCACGATTAAGTCGATTGCAGAAAAATGATTTTATAAAACTTTTACATACATTTTTCCATCATATCTTATATAATCTAACTATAGGCTCATTTCGAAGACGAAATCAGAGCAATAGAAACAAGCAACTCAACTAGAGTTGGTACATACGACCTAGTGCAGGATGTGAATGAATTGAGATTGGTATTGCTTACAGCAGGAGCAGCTACAGCAGCTGCAGCCACATACTATCTATATCAGCGTCAGCTCGGTGCCATACCTTTTTTTCTTCTCTCAATCTTTTTCTTTTACCTGGCTTATACCCAGCTATCGAAAAAAAGAAGAACCAGCGTACCCTTCATCAAGAGGCTGGGATAGAAAGCGAAAAAAGCGATAGAAACGACAGATAAAACTAGCATAAAGGTTTGTAATTTGTTTATAATGTAGAATATGCATTCTGGGATAATTTCCTTGTTTTCGGACGCAAGGCCGGGTAAGGCCTGGAATAGAGAAAGGAAGTGCGAAGGTTGAGTCTAAAACAATACTCAAAAGAAGAGCTTCAAGAAATGTCTTTGATTGAAGCTGCATTCGAATTATTAAAAGAGAAGAAGCAAGCCGTTACATTCAAAGAATTAATGGATGAAATTACAAAGGTACTTGAACTGAGCAAAGCAGATGTTACTGAAAAAATGGTTCAGTTCTATACAGATTTAAACATAGATGGCCGATTCATGTCACAGGGAGAATCCCGTTGGGGACTGCGTGTTTGGTACCCTGTTGACCAAATGGAAGAGGACAATGTCACTACAGTTAAGCCTAAGAAGAAAAAGTCGAAGAAAGCAGTTGATGAGGATGATCTCGACGACTTCGACGAAATCGATGAGGAAGAACTTGACTACGATGATGTCGACGAATTCGATGACGAAGATGAAGACGATGATTTACTTGACGACGATGATGATGATGACGACATTGACGATGAAATCGAAGACACTGAAGACTTCGACGATGACGATGAATTGCTGGACGACGAAGAAGAAGAAGATCTTCCTCTTGAAGATGAAGATTTAGAGGATGACGAAGATCTATAATTCACGGCTTGACTTTTAGTATGACCGGCTGTAGAATACTTTTTGGGCTCCTTAAAAAAGGACGATTATTTAAAACAGCGACAAAACGCTCCCCATACTTTGTATGCGGGGCGTTTTTTTTATTTTCCCCGGAGAATGGCTCATGGACGGAAAATAGCAGCAAATGAGCCACATCGTAGAAGTAAAAAATTTATTAATAAATCAATTAAACAGGTGCATATTGTACAAACTGTTTGATGAGGGGGATTACATTATGGCAAAGTATATTTTTGTTACGGGCGGCGTAGTTTCGTCACTTGGAAAAGGAATCACAGCAGCATCCCTTGGCAGATTGCTGAAAAATAGGGGCATGAACGTGACAATCCAGAAATTCGATCCATACATTAACGTGGATCCTGGGACAATGAGCCCTTATCAGCATGGTGAAGTATTCGTTACAGACGATGGTGCTGAAACGGATTTGGACCTTGGCCACTATGAGCGTTTCATCGATATCAATCTGAATAAGTATTCCAACGTAACAACTGGAAAAATCTATTCAACGGTTCTTAAAAAGGAACGCCGCGGCGATTACCTTGGCGGAACAGTTCAGGTTATTCCGCACATCACAAATGAAATCAAGGACCGTGTTTTCCGTGCCGGTAAAGAAACAGGCGCAGATGTGGTTATCACTGAAATCGGCGGTACTGTAGGGGACATCGAATCATTGCCGTTCCTTGAAGCGATCCGCCAGATTAAAAATGATGTTGGCCGCGACAATGTCATGTACGTCCATTGTACTTTGGTACCTTACATCAAAGCTGCAGGCGAGATGAAAACAAAACCGACTCAGCACAGCGTAAAAGAATTGCGCAGTCTTGGCATTCAGCCAAACATCATCGTTCTTCGAACAGAAATGCCGATTTCACAGGATATGAAAGACAAGATCGCTCTTTTCTGTGACATCGATAAGGACGCTGTTATTGAAGCAGCTGATGCAGATACTCTTTACTCGATCCCATTGGCACTGCAGGAACAGAAGATGGACCAGCTTGTCTGCGACCACTTCAAGCTAGATTGCGGCGAAGCCGATATGACAGAGTGGAACGCACTTGTTGAAAAGGTGACAAACCTTTCTGGTAAAACAAGAATCGCTCTTGTAGGTAAATATGTTGAGCTTCAAGATGCGTACATTTCTGTTGTTGAATCATTAAAGCATGCTGGCTATGCATTTGACAGCGATATTGAAATCAAATGGGTTAACTCTGAAGAAGTAACAGCTGAAAATGTCGTTGAACTGCTTGACGATGTGGACGGAATCCTTGTTCCTGGCGGCTTCGGCGATCGAGGAATCGAAGGGAAAATCCTTGCTACGCAATACGCACGCGAGAACAAAGTTCCATTCTTCGGAATCTGCCTTGGCATGCAGCTCGCATCTGTTGAATTTGCCCGCAATGTTCTTGGGCTTAAGGATGCTCACTCTGCAGAAATCATGCCAAGCACGCCATATCCAATCATCGACCTTCTTCCTGAGCAGAAGGATATCGAAGACCTAGGCGGAACACTTCGTCTTGGATTATATCCATGTAAGCTTGATGAAGATACAAAGGCATACGCTGCTTACCAGGATGAAGTCATTTATGAGCGCCACCGCCATCGTTACGAATTCAACAATGAATATCGTCAGGCAATGGAAAAAGCAGGCTTCCTATTCTCTGGTACAAGCCCAGACGGCCGCCTGGTCGAAATCATCGAATTAAAAGATCACCCATGGTTCCTGGCGTCCCAATTCCACCCGGAATTCACATCAAGACCAACTCGCCCGCAGCCATTATTCAGAGACTTTATTGAAGCATCAATCAAATCTCGTCGATAATTTTGGGTGAAATATACAAAAAGCCGGTACATTCTCCCCTCGAAATAAGGGGAATGTACCGGCTTTATTTGTTGTTTTGGGATATATGATGGATTATGTCTTAATACTCGATGCAACCATTTCGATTTGTAGCTGGAAAAGGCTAAAATCGATTTTAATACCAGTTGTGACGAATATAATACCAATTGGCTTTAATTTAATACCAGTTGAAATTTATTTAATACCAGTTGCGATGAATATAATACCAGTTGGAAAGGAATTAACCCCAGTTGATCAAAGTAACACACGGGAAAAAGCGATGAAATCCTACCCCATAATATGATTGCCTTCGGATACCAATCAACTGTTGCAGAAGCTAGTATTCTTGTTGAATCGTATTTCACCAGTTGGAGTTCGTATTTCACCAGTTGGAGTTCATATTTCACCAGTTGCTTCGTTTTTCACCAGTTGAAACAATTATTTCACCAGTTGAACCCTTCACCAACAAAAAAGTAACTAGTACTCCTCCAATATCTCCTCAATCGTGAACTTCAGCCCAAAATAGATAAACAGGGCGGCCATGGATGTTGGGTAGGCAACTCTGTTTCCTGATTCATCCGGCAGCAAACCCTTTGTCATCCGCAAATCGATATGCACGTCTGCCAAGGTATCAAGCCCTTCTCCATCCGTTTCTCCGCGAACTGTTGAGATTGCCACAAAGGGGATTCCTTTTTGCTGCATATTGCGGGCAATTTCCAACGCTTCTGGATCATTCGCAAAACGGCTTACGATCAAGACGCGGTCAGCTGCTTCCAATTCAATTTCATTTGTTAAAATAGCGGCAGTTTGCAATGGTTCCTCTCCGTAAACCGCCTCAAGTCCGATCGCCTGCATTTCAAGTGTTCCGTAAAGATAGATTTTACCCTGACCAGCTGCAGCCTGTGCCAGCAGGCGTGCGCCATCTTCAATTGAATATTCTTCCTTTTCTTGCAGTCTTTTAAATAATCCAGTTAGCTGTGTCGAAAACATTTTTAACATACAAGCACCTCCGTTTTTGCCAATATTGATTATATAGGACTACAATGAGAAGGTAAAAGGTCCTGTCGAAAAATAACTTTGAAAATATGGCAGGAATTTCAATATTCTTAACGAAATATGTAATTGGGGATAAACGAAGAGCGTTTCCTGGACCAACATCTAAAATAATGACTATTTTCGCTAGCATTTTGCACACAGCACTATTCGCAAAAGAGTTGAAATTTGTCTAAAAGACTTATTAGGGGGAAAAGGCGGCATGAAAGAAAAAATACTTATTGTTGACGACCAGTTTGGCATCAGAATTCTACTTAATGAAGTGCTGCAAAAAGAAGGTTATCAAACGTATCAGGCTGCAAATGGCGTCCAGGCTCTGGATATCGTTAAAAAGCATCCACCCGACCTTGTCCTATTGGATATGAAGATTCCGGGCATGGATGGAATTGAAATTCTTAAGAGAATGAAGGTCATCGAGCCGGACATTCGTGTCATCATCATGACTGCGTACGGGGAACTGGATATGATTCAGGAAGCAATGGATCTAGGAGCACTCACTCATTTTGCAAAGCCGTTTGATATCGATGATATCCGCGCAGCTGTGAAAAAATACTCGCAAACAGTTTCATAAAAAATTTCGGTAATTTGTGTAAGAGAAAAACCTGCATTTATACATAGTGAAGTCCCTCTTGAAGCTATCAAGATGGACTTTTTTATTTCATGGCTCTGGTAAAGCTGAAAGTTGATTTTACCACCCTGTTGATTGAAGTGGAAAGCGAAGCGCCAGGAACGAAAATATCTGCCTTGTTTAACAGAGCTTATTTCATAAAAATGGAATTTTTTGAGTAGGATTGAAATTTAACAGATTAATCAAATTATTGGCAGCGTTTGCTTTATAGCATTTTTATGACACTTGCAAAAACAAGGGTGGAACAATGGCATTTCTGAATTTCTTTTGGTATGATACATATGAATTCCACAGGATCAGATTCGTTTTGGCGAAACCTTTCTCGGGTACATAAACAAATGCAGAGAAGGAAAACCTTTAAAATGGTAGCATAGTCAAAATGAAGATGATCATATCGAAGGAGGAAAAACAATGCCATTAGTTTCAATGACTGAAATGCTGAAAAAAGCGAATGCGGAAGGCTACGCTGTTGGGCAATTCAACTTAAATAACCTTGAGTTCACTCAAGCGATTCTTCAAGCTGCAGAAGCTGAGAAATCACCAGTTATCCTTGGTGTTTCTGAAGGTGCTGCACGTTACATGGGTGGCTTCAAAACGGTTGTGAAAATGGTAGAAGGTTTGCTTGAGGACTACAAAATCACAGTTCCTGTTGCCATTCACCTGGACCACGGTTCAAGCTTCGACAAATGTAAAGAAGCAATCGACGCTGGATTCACATCTGTTATGATCGACGCATCTCACGGTCCTTTCGAAGAGAACGTTGAAATCACTTCTAAAGTGGTTGAATACGCTCATTCAAAAGGAGTTTCTGTTGAAGCTGAACTTGGAGTAGTTGGCGGACAGGAAGATGACGTAGTTGCGGCTGGCGTTATCTATGCTGACCCTAAAGAGTGTGAAGAGCTTGTTAAGCGTACTGGCATTGATTGCCTTGCTCCTGCACTTGGTTCTGTTCACGGACCTTACAAAGGTGAACCAAACCTTGGTTTCAAAGAAATGGAAGAAATCAACAAAACTGCTGGTGTACCATTAGTATTGCACGGCGGAACTGGAATCCCTACAAAAGATATCCAGAAGTCCATCTCTTTTGGAACAGCTAAAATCAACGTTAACACTGAAAACCAAATCGCTTCTGCTAAAGCAGTTCGTGAAACTCTTGCTGCTAAGCCGGAAGAGTACGATCCACGTAAATATCTTGGACCTGCTCGCGACGCTATCAAAGAAACGGTTATCGGCAAAATGCGCGAATTCGGTTCTTCTAACAAAGCGTAAAAGCCATAAATTCTGTTATAATTAAAACCGCCTTACTATAAGGCGGTTTTATTCCATTTTAATGTGATTGAAAATTTTGTCGACTGGAGGCGTTTACAAATGAAGTTTTTTATCGATACTGCCAATATGGAAGAAATTCGCGAGGCCTATGCACTGGGAATTCTATCAGGTGTAACAACGAATCCTTCCCTTGTAGCAAAGGAAAAGAATGTTACTTTTGAAGACCGCTTGAAGGAAATCACTGAGCTTGTGCCTGGTTCTGTAAGTGCAGAAGTAATCGCGCTTGATGCAGAAGGAATGATCAAAGAGGGCAAGGAGCTTGCGGCGATCGCTCCAAACATTACAGTTAAGGTACCTATGACTCCAGAAGGCCTGAAGGCAGTTTCTGTGTTCTCAAAAGAGGGAATCAAAACGAACGTAACACTCGTTTTCAGTGCGAACCAGGCATTGCTTGCAGCAAGAGCAGGAGCTACATACGTTTCCCCATTCCTCGGAAGACTGGATGACATCGGGCACAATGGTCTTGACTTGATTTCAACGATCGCCGATATCTTCACAATCCACGGAATCGAAACGGAAATCATTGCCGCTTCCATCCGCCATCCACAGCACGTCACGGATGCAGCATTGCGAGGAGCGCACATCTCAACCGTGCCTTACAAAGTCATCCAGCAAATGTTCAATCACCCGCTAACAGACAAAGGAATCGAAGCCTTCTTAAAAGACTGGAATTCCCGAGGCTAAGCCACCACTTTATCGCACTACCGCATCGGGGGTCAGACCCCCGATAGTTTAAAGCGTTAAAGTGTTGGTTTTTGAGTATTAATTAGTGATTTAGGAACTTTTACCCAATTTGAAGTTTTTTGCATTTTATTACATGATTTTGGGAATATCGTGTAAACTAGAGGAATAGAAAACTGCCGGAATCTGACTATATTTGTTGGAAAAATGTACCTCATAACTCCGGAGTTAATTTTAATTATAGACGAGCCTAAATCGGTCTTAGCTGACACATTGTTTGCTTCTCCAGCTTGACCTTGACATATCACGGCTTAGAAGGGAGTCAAAAATGGAAAAGCTTAAGATTGCAGGCGGTTATCCATTAAAAGGAACTGTTCGGATCAGCGGTGCCAAGAATAGTGCAGTAGCCTTGATCCCCGCGACGATTTTAGCAGAATCGCCGGTTACCATTGAAGGTTTGCCGGATATTTCCGATGTTCATATGCTAAAAGATTTGATGGAGGAAATCGGCGGTTCAGTTGAGTTCGCGAACAATGAAATGACGGTTGACCCGTCTTCCATGATTTCCATGCCTTTGCCGAATGGAAAAGTGAAAAAGCTGCGAGCATCGTACTACCTGATGGGAGCAATGCTTGGTCGTTTCAAAAAGGCTGTCATTGGCCTTCCTGGCGGATGTCATTTGGGACCTAGGCCGATTGATCAGCATATAAAAGGTTTCGAAGCACTTGGAGCAAGTGTCACGAATGAGCAGGGTGCCATTTACCTGCGAGCGGACGAGCTTCGTGGTGCAAGGATTTATTTAGATGTTGTCAGCGTAGGGGCAACAATCAATATCATGCTTGCAGCTGTACGTGCAAAGGGCCGTACCGTCATTGAAAATGCGGCAAAAGAGCCGGAAATCATTGATGTAGCGACATTGCTCACGAATATGGGAGCAAAAATTAAAGGTGCGGGTACAGATGTCATCCGTATCGATGGCGTAGACGAGCTGCATGGCTGCCGCCACACGATCATTCCTGACCGGATCGAGGCGGGCACATACCTGATTCTTGGTGCGGCGATCGGTGAAGGTGTGCTGATTGACAATGTCATTCCTCAGCACATTGAATCTCTCGTTGCGAAGCTGAAGGAAATGGGAGTTCAGATTGAGGCGAGTGATGAGCAAATTTTTGTTGGTCCAGCCGATAAATATAAACCAGTAGACATTAAAACCCTTGTTTATCCAGGTTTCCCAACCGATCTGCAACAGCCTTTTACTTCTTTACTGACAAGAGCGGAGGGTTCGAGTGTTGTGACCGATACAATATACGGCGCTCGCTTCAAGCATATCGATGAGCTTAGAAGAATGAACGCCAACATAAAAGTAGAGGGCAGATCGGCCATCATCAGTGGACCTGTTAAGCTTCAGGGAGCAAAGGTGAAAGCCAGCGACCTTCGCGCCGGCGCAGCCCTGGTCATCGCCGGTTTGATGGCTGAAGGTGTTACGGAAATCACAGGAGTCGACCATATCGACCGCGGCTACAGCCATATCGTAGAAAAGCTGAATGGCTTGGGTGCCACAATTTGGCGTGAAGATATGACGTCTGAAGAGCAAGAAGAGATAAAAAAATCATAAAAAGTATAGTACAATGGAGTTGTACAATACAAAAAGTAGTACTAATGCCTATCTAAAAGCGAAAAAGTATAGCATATTTGGCCGTCGACAATCTCGCCGCATCCTGTGGCGAGATCGACGTCAATCCTTCCTGTGCAAGTACCGCAGGCTTAAGATGTGTCTTGCTGAATGGTGGAGACGTCTTATGACAGGAGGACCCAGGTGCTGGAGCTAGACATTTTCAGAAGGGCATTAGCGCTTTATGATTAGGGGAGGATCCGATGGAACGTAGCTTAACGATGGAGCTTGTCCGCGTAACCGAAGCAGCGGCGCTTGCTTCAGCCCGCTGGATGGGCCGTGGTAAAAAAGACGAGGCTGATGATGCTGCCACTTCAGCAATGAGAGATGTTTTTGACACGATTCCGATGAAAGGCACGGTCGTAATCGGTGAAGGGGAAATGGACGAAGCACCGATGCTGTATATCGGTGAAAAACTTGGGACAGGCTATGGTCCGCGTTTGGATGTAGCTGTTGATCCGTTGGAAGGAACAAATATTGTCGCATCAGGCGGCTGGAATGCACTAGCAGTTCTTGCAGTAGCGGATAACGGCAACTTGCTGCATGCTCCTGACATGTATATGGAAAAACTTGCGGTTGGACCAGAAGCAGTAGGGATGGTTGATATAAATGCTTCCGTTCTTGATAACCTGAAGGCAGTCGCAAAAGCGAAAAATAAAGACATAGAAGATGTCGTGGCAACTGTGTTAAATCGTCCTCGCCATGAGCATATCATTGCCCAGCTTCGAGATGCAGGGGCAAGGATCAAGCTCATCAACGATGGTGATGTAGCCGGCGCAATCAATACAGCGTTTGATTTTACAGGCGTTGACATCCTGTTTGGTTCAGGCGGCGCACCTGAAGGCGTTATTGCTGCAGTAGCACTGAAAAGTCTGGGCGGAGAGATCCAGGGGAAATTGCTTCCGCAAAATGATGCCGAACTAGAGCGATGCAAGAAGATGGGCATCGATGTGAATAAAATTCTTCTCATGGAAGATTTTGTGCGCGGAGATGACGCGATCTTTGCTGCAACAGGCGTAACCGACGGCGAATTGCTGAAGGGTGTTCAGTTCAAAGGCTCTTATGGCTCCACACATTCAGTCGTAATGCGTGCAAAATCAGGCACAGTCCGTTTCATTGAAGGCAAGCACAGCCTGCAGCATAAGCCTCATTTTGTGATGAAATAACCATTTTTCGTCCATGATTGCAAACCCTTTCAATCTAGCTCCATTAATCCGAATCTATGATTAATGGAGCTAGTTTAAAAATATATTGATTATTTTTCCTGATTAAGGGTAAAATGAAAATTGTTTTTACTTCGAAAAACTGCTTGCATCCAGGCTCTTTTCGTAAAAAAACGGACAAAGTTCGGGGAAGTAAACAATAACTTAACGTCAAGAGCACATCTTTATTCAAAAGAAAGTCTTCATTAATTCCTTCTTACAACCTTCAAGGGAAACTCATTTCTTCTTTTTCCATCCATATCTTTTAAAATCTAAATTCTTTTTTATTTTTTATGGAGGAAAACGAAATATTTTAAGGCGTGGTGACATTATGGAAGTTAATATTTCAAGCTTAGAAAATATGAAATTAAAAGAGCTGTATGAACTTGCAAAGGAATATAAAGTTTCTTACTACAGCAAATTGTCAAAAAAGGAACTGATTTTTGCCATCCTAAAAGCACGTGCCGAGCAGCAGGGTTATTTCTTCATGGAAGGCGTCCTGGAGATCATCCAATCGGAAGGCTTCGGTTTCTTGCGTCCGATCAACTATTCGCCAAGCTCCGAGGACATTTATATTTCAGCTTCGCAGATTCGCCGCTTTGATTTAAGAAACGGCGATAAAGTATCCGGAAAAGTACGTCCACCTAAGGAAAATGAACGCTATTTTGGTTTACTTCAGGTAGAAGCAGTGAATGGCGATGACCCGGAATCTGCCAAGGAAAGGGTACACTTCCCTGGACTCACGCCATTATATCCTGACCGCCAGATGAAATTGGAGACAACCCATAACAAGGTTTCGACAAGAATCATGGATGTCCTTGCGCCTGTCGGCTTTGGACAACGCGGATTGATCGTTGCTCCGCCAAAGGCTGGTAAAACGATGCTGATAAAAGAAATCGCCAACAGCATCACGACGAACCATCCTGAAGCAGAACTGATTGTTCTGTTGATTGATGAGCGTCCTGAAGAGGTAACAGATATTGAGAGATCAGTAGCTGGCGACGTTGTCAGCTCCACTTTTGATGAGGTTCCTGAAAACCACATCAAGGTTGCAGAGCTTGTGCTTGAAAGGGCGATGCGTCTCGTTGAACACAAGCGTGATGTTATCATCCTGATGGACAGCATCACACGCCTTGCTCGTGCGTATAACCTAGTAATCCCGCCAAGCGGACGTACCCTTTCAGGTGGTATTGACCCGGCAGCGTTCCACCGTCCAAAGCGCTTTTTCGGTGCCGCACGTAATATCGAAGAAGGCGGCAGCTTGACGATCCTTGCAACGGCGCTTGTCGATACGGGCTCACGCATGGACGATGTCATTTATGAAGAGTTCAAGGGAACAGGTAACATGGAGCTTCATCTTGACCGTTCACTTGCAGAAAGAAGAATCTTCCCGGCAATCGATATCCGCAGGTCTGGAACTCGTAAGGAAGAACTGCTTATTCCGAAGGATCACCTTGATAAGCTATGGGCAATCCGCAAGTCAATGTCAGATTCCCCTGATTTCGCAGAAAAATTCCTGCGTAAATTAAGGCAATCCAAATCGAATGAAGATTTCTTTGCTGTCCTTGGCGAGGAAATGAAGGGGAATGCAAAGCGGCAGTAATTTAATTTTTGGCTGTAATGTAGGACGTATCGAGTGTTAGCACCAGTTGACCTTCGTTCTAGGCGCGAAGACTCCTCCGAAAATGCTAACGCATTTCCATCGTGCGTGGGCAGATTCGAGGAAGCTATTCAGTGTCCTGCGGGCGCAGCTGGACAGGTGAGACCCCGCAGGAGCGAAGCGACGAGGAGGATCAGCGCCAGCCCCGCGGAAAGCGAAGCGCCTGGAACGGAAATCCACAGCCTAGTTTGTATCGCATATCCCTTTTTATGGAAAGTAAAACAAGCTTGAAAAAAATAAACGTACTTGTTATACTGAGTACAGTGTGTTTTTACAAAAACAGCAAGTACTATATTTGCTGTCATTTATAACTCTGTTTCGGATATGATTCAGGGCGGAAGGAGATGAAAAGAATGAAATCAGGAATTCATCCAAATTACAAGACAGTTAAGGTGACTTGCGCATGTGGAAACGAATTTGAAACTGGTTCTGTAAAGAACGAGATTCGCGTTGAAACTTGCTCTGAGTGCCATCCTTTCTATACTGGACGTCAAAAGTTTGCTGAAGCTGGCGGACGTGTTGACCGCTTCAACAAGAAGTACGGCCTTAAGAACGACCAACAACAGTAATATTCGAATTCAAAAAACAGGCAAGAAGCTTTGTGACTTGCCTGTTTTTTATTGTCTTTATTTTGATGTACTCGGGTACATAACAAATAGATTTTATAAAAATTTTAATTTAATGAACTTCTTTTTTCAGTCTGGATTTAGCACTTTTTTTTGTTATAATGGAAAAAGCTGAAAAAAGGTTAGCCTTTTAAATACATGAATATCTAAACTAATAAATGCAGAAATTGAACCAGCGAGGAAGGAGAGGCCGACCATGTACGTAATGAAACAAAGCGGTTGGATCGAATTGATTTGCGGCAGCATGTTTTCTGGGAAATCGGAAGAGTTGATCCGCCGAGTGCGCAGAACACAGTTTGCCAAGCAGAACATTGCCGTTTTTAAGCCGAAAATCGATAACCGCTACAGCGAAGAATCGGTTGTATCGCACAACGGAACGGCTGTTACAGCATTGCCTATTGCCAACTCTACAGATATTTTCCACCATATCAACCCTGATATCGATGTGATTGCTATTGACGAAGTACAGTTTTTTGACAATGAAGTCGTTCAGGTTGTCCAGCATCTTGCAGACAGTGGATATCGAGTGATCGTTGCAGGCCTTGACCAGGATTTCCGCGGAGAGCCATTTGGCCAGATGCCAGCGTTAATGGCTGTTGCCGAAAATGTGACCAAGCTTCAGGCGGTTTGTGCCGTTTGCGGTTCACCAGCAAGCCGGACGCAGCGTCTGATCAACGACAAGCCAGCCTCTTATGATGATCCCATCATTCTCGTTGGGGCATCCGAAGCATATGAACCGCGCTGCAGGCACCATCATGAAGTGCCGAAATCACCAAACGAGCTGAAAGTTGAAAAAATAACAGAAAGCTTATCATAATTTGGTTTTTATAAGTCCGCCCTGGAGAGTTGGGTGGGCTTTTTTGTGTTGGCTCTGTTAAAGCAGAATGTTGATTTTAAACCCTGTTGATTGTAGTGGAAGGCGCGTAGACTCCTACGGGCGCAGCTGGTCAGGTGAGACCCCGCAGGAGCGAAGCGACGAGGAGGCTCAGCGCCAGCCCCGTGGAAAGCGAAGCGCCTGGAACGAAAATCAACAGTCTTGTTTAACAGAGCCTTTGTGTTAACAGCCGGTAAGGGCTGGAAACCTGATTCATTTTCTAATTTTCAAAGCATCTTCCTCCATCATTTGGGCAACATAACGTTGGGAGGTGCCATAATATGAAAAGAATATTGATGATGCTTATTTTCGGAATGGCAATCGTTTCGGGCTGCGGCCAGGATAACACAGAATCGACATACGACAAAAACCAAGATACCGCTGGACAAGACCTCACAACGAATGATAATGGCGTTCGCGGCGGAGATGGACCAAATTTTACAAAGAATCAAGACAATGACATGACCATGGGCGACCAAAACCCGAACCTGCCAAATACCGATAATCAGAATCGCCATAATTTTTCCCAGGATGTTCAAAAAGCAAAAGAAGTGATTTCTGCTCAAGGCTTTGAGCCCGGGTCGATTTGGATCAATGGTGGTACCATGAATGTAACTGCCCACCCGGGGGATCGGCTATCCAAAAAGGAACGGGCGAACGCCGAGAACTCGCTTCAAAAAAACCTGACGAAAGCCTTGCCGCGTTATGAAATCAATGTGGATATTGAGTAAAATTGGCTTAAGCATGCTCCGTTCAGGGCATGCTTTTTACATATACATAAGTTCGTTAGCTTTTAAGTAATTGTGCTAAATATGCAAGAATGTACGGGTTAAATCACTTCATAAAAGTCCATATCCAGCAGAATGGCTTTGACTGGGGTTTTCACCTATACTATAATTAGAATGTTATGAGCTCTTTTTGCAGCATGTTGGTTTCTAGTGAAGTCCCGTTTTGTAAAAGAGCATTACGATTGAAAATACTATAAATCGACATTAGGTGCGAAAACAACTTTAATGATATCGATTGATCCTAATCAGGATATTAAAATAGAGGTGAATGACCGTGTTTGATCGTCTTCAAGCAGTTGAGGATCGTTATGAAAGATTAAATGAGCTATTAAGTGACCCGGAAATTGTCAATGATTCCAAGAAACTTCGCGAGTTTTCAAAGGAACAGTCTGATATCCAGGAAACTGTCATGGCTTACCGTGAATATAAAGAAGTTAAAGAACAATTGACTGACGCTAAAGCAATGCTAGAGGAAAAGCTTGATGCGGAAATGCGTGACATGGTAAAGGAAGAAATTTCTGAGCTTGAACCACGTATTGAAGAGCTTGAAGCCCGCATTAAACTTCTTCTTATTCCTAAAGACCCTAATGATGACAAGAACGTTATCATGGAAATCCGCGGGGCAGCGGGTGGCGATGAGGCTGCTCTGTTTGCTGGTGACCTTTACAGGATGTACAGCCGTTTTGCTGAAACGCAGGGCTGGAAAACGGAAGTGATTGATGCCAGCACAACTGGGGTTGGCGGCTTCAAGGAAATTATCTTCATGATAAATGGAAATGGCGCTTTTTCAAAATTGAAGTTCGAAAATGGCGCTCACCGTGTTCAGCGTGTTCCGGAAACGGAATCAGGCGGACGGATCCATACTTCCACTGCTACGGTGGCATGCCTTCCGGAAGCGGAAGAAGTTGAAATTGAACTGCATGATAAAGATATCCGTTTCGATGCGTTCGCATCCAGCGGTGCAGGCGGACAGTCTGTTAACACGACGATGTCAGCTGTTCGTTTGACACATATTCCAACAGGAATCGTTGTATCATGCCAGGATGAAAAATCACAGCATAAAAACAAAGACAAGGCGATGAAGGTTCTTCGTGCCCGTGTCTATGACAAGTTCCAGCAGGAAGCACAGGCTGAATACGACCAGGTTCGTAAATCAGCAGTTGGAACAGGAGACCGTTCTGAGCGTATCCGTACCTACAACTTCCCGCAAAACCGTGTTACCGATCACCGCATCGGCTTGACGATCCAAAAGCTTGACCAGATTCTTCAGGGGAAGCTGGATGAAATCATCGAAGCATTGATCATGGAAGACCAGTCTCAAAGGCTTGAGAGTGCAAACAATGAGTAATCACAGCGTGAAAATATTTGAAGCCCTCAATTGGGCTTCTTCTTTTTTAAAGGAACATAGTCGTGAGGAGTATGCAGGTGAGCTTTTGCTTCGGCACTTTTCAGGTCTCTCCCGTACTTTGATGCTGGCGATGATGCGTGATGAGCTGGACGCCGATGTGTGGGGTCTTTTTCAAGGAGCGGTTAAAAGGCATGCTCATGGTGAACCCATTCAATATATAATCGGTTCTGAGGAATTTTATGGCCACCGCTTTGAAGTCAATGAGCATGTCCTTATTCCCCGTCCGGAAACAGAAGAGCTTGTTTATGGAACTTTGAAGCGTCTTGAAAAGCTTTTTCCAGCTGGCCATCCTGTTGAACTTGTGGATGTCGGGACAGGCAGTGGTGCCATTTCCGTTACCTTGAAGCTTGAAAAACCTGCCCTGAAGGTGACGGCGATCGATCTTTCTGCCGATGCTCTGGGGGTTGCTCGGAAGAATGCTGACACTTTGGGAGCGGAAATTGAGTTTATCCATGGAGATTTGCTGCAGCCGCTTATTTTACAAGGGAAGAGAAGGGATGCGGTGATTTCAAATCCGCCGTATATCCCGATTGCTGATCAGGAATGGATGTCAGACATTGTAACCGAACATGAGCCGCATATGGCCCTGTTTGCAGGTGAAGACGGACTGGACCTTTACCGCAGGTTCATGGACGAGCTGCCGCTGGTAATAAAAGAGAAGGCGCTTATCGGATTCGAAATAGGAGCAGGGCAAGGGGAAGCAGTCGCCGCTCTTTTGCAAAAAACATTCCCAAACGCACATGTAGAAATTGTTTTCGATATAAACGGCAAAGACCGAATGGTGTTTGCGGAAATCATCTAAATGGAACCTCGCTTGTACAAGCGAGGTTATTTGCTATGCCCTGTGTCTTTAAGGCTTGAAAAATTGGAAAAAATCAGAGCGAATTTCCAGTTCGCGATAAAAAAGAAAATTTCGCTATAAAGTTTAAATTTTCGCTATAATATTGAAGATTTCGCTATTAAATTTTGTTTTTCGCTATAAAAACATAAAATTCGCTATAAAAACGAAATCAGGAGGAATTGCCGTCAATTTAAAGTGCATTTTTTATCATCAGGCTGTTTTTGCAGAGATTGTTTCTTTCGTATAAAGCAATTTATCGCATTTTGTTTAGGCTCCGGTGTCTTTTCCTGCTGCTTCTCATAAAAAATTTAAAAAAACTCGTTATTTCCAAATTACTAGTTTAAGAATCTATCAATCTGTCCACACTGTGACTAGTGAAGGGGCGGTGCGAAAGATGATGACAAAAAAATCAGCAGCAATCTTATACATTCTCTTATTATGTGCAGGTACAATTTTAAGTTTATATAGCCCGAAAAATGAAGTGACAGCGCAGGAAGCCACGGTCATTCCGAATGAGGCGATCAGGCTGAGGATTCTTGCCGACAGCGACTTGGAAAAGGACCAGGCAATCAAAAGACTTGTCCGTGATGAGGTCAATAAGGAGATTACAAAGTGGGTCAAGGATTTAACATCTTTGAATGATGCAAGGAATGTGATCAAGTCGAAGCTGCCGGAAATCCAGGCAATCGCTGAAAATGTAGTGAAATCAGAAGGGTCAACACATTCTGTAAAAACAGAGTTTGATAAAGTCCAATTCCCAACAAAGCTTTACGGTCAATTCCTTTATCCCGCAGGTGAGTACGAAGCAATCCTGATTACACTGGGCAAAGGGGAGGGCGCAAACTGGTGGTGCGTCCTTTACCCGCCGCTATGCTTCCTTGATTTTTCAAATGGCGAGGCTACAAGCGAAGGATTCGATGGGAAAGATATAAAAGGTGATGTGAAGTTAGACAGCGAAGAAGAGAAGTCACAAGCAGATGGTAATAAGAAATCTAAGAAGGATGCAAAAGCTGGCGGCGAAAAGAAGTTGAATAACGAAAAAGAAGACAAGAAGCTAGTCTATGAGGATGGCGAGGAAGAAGAAGTAGAAGTTACATTCTTCCTGGTTGAGATTTGGAACAGGATTTTTGGATAAAATGGTTCACCCTGCTGCTGCGGGGTGGATTTTTTATTTTTAAGAAATAAAAACGCCTGGAGAATTATATCCCCAGGCGTCCATTTTAGATATTTTGTGCAAATCGCTCATCAGGAATTTTGTTCAGCATGACATAGAGGGTGACTGGCTCAGCTCCGGTATTTTTATAGGATAGTTCTTCGGATCCTGTAACATGGATCGTGTCGTTGGCGGCTGCTTTCATTTCGGACCCGTCAATGGTGAATGTTCCTTCGCCCTGCATTGTTAAAATAAATACTTCCGTGCCGGGATGCGTGTGTTTTGGCAGTTCCTGCCCTGGCATAAAATTTAATAGGAAAACAGTACTTTCACCTTTTTTAAATACGATTCTTTTTGTAAAGCGTTCCTCGCTGAATTCCTGGTAATCTGTTAATGATTGTTTTTCCATCGTTAATCCCTCCGGTTTGGTTGTGTATGGAGAATTTTTTGATTCTATCGGGCCATGTCACATTACTGACTGTTGACCATAATTGGCGCGATATGGCCTAAGCGTTCAAACAGAGCTTTGCCGCCGTCCGTTTCAATCAAACCTGTTTCGGTCAGTGTTTCGTGCATGAGCTTTAACCACGCCTGAGCGCGAACAGGAGTAATTTCAAATGGCATATGCCTTGCTCTCATATTTGGCGGTCCAAATTCCTCGCTGTATAATGCACCGCCGCCAGTCAATTGAGTCAGGAACATCCACTGCTTCCTTTTAATTTCATTGATATCTCCTTCGAACAAAGGACTTAGCTCATCGTTTTCGTACACTTTTGGATAAAACGTGTCAACGATTTTGCGGATTGATTCCTCTCCGCCTATCTGATCATAAATTGTTTTGATTTCCATACCGTACCCCCAATCAACCCTTCATTGAATTATGAGAAGGGTTTTCATTTATGTAAGCTTATTATAACCAATCACTCATTATGGAAGAGTGACCTAAATCACTCAATTATGAATTTTTCACTATGGGAAGCTAGGTAACTATATCCATCTTCTAGAAGAAATAGATGGAAGTTGAGGAAAGAATCCCGGGATAATTCCCAAAAATATTACATCTCTTAAACAAGCTTATTACATTCCTTTGTCAGTGGTTTTAGAGGAGGCTTAAGCGGATATTCAAGGAGTGTAACAACAAAACAGATTTCAAGGAGGATGAGTAAAATGGCTAGAAACAATAACAACAATGATAATGGTAAAATGTCACGTGAAGAACGAGGACGCATGGGCGGCGAAGCGACAAGCCAGAACCATGGCAGCGACTTCTATCAGGAAATCGGCCGTAAAGGCGGAGAAGCAACTTCCAATAATCACGATAAAGACTTCTATCAGGAAATTGGCCGCAAAGGCGGCGAGGCTACTGCTGAAAGCCATGACAGCGACTTCTACCAGGAAATCGGCCGCAAAGGCGGAGAAGCAACTTCTGAAAATCACGACAAG
This sequence comes from Heyndrickxia sp. MSNUG, assembly GCF_049532715.1. NCBI lineage: Bacteria > Bacillati > Bacillota > Bacilli > Caryophanales > Bacillaceae > Heyndrickxia > Heyndrickxia sp. MSNUG. Next base: position 4,635,227 of record NZ_CP150978.1, on the reverse strand, counting down.
GACTTCTACCAGGAGATTGGCCGCAAGGGTGGCGAAGCAACTTCTGAAAATCATGGAGAAGACTTCTACAAAGAAATTGGCGAAAAAGGCGGAAACTCCCGTTCACGTAACAACAACGATTAATCATCCGGTTTAAAAAGACCACGAGTTGACGAAGACTTAAGAATAGACCAAGACTAATACCAAGACCTCAAAGGCATGGCAGCTATCATTCCAAAATGGTGGCTGCCATGTTTTTTATAGGCTGTTCCTAAAAGATTGTTGTTTTTAACGGGAATGTTTGTAAGCAATAACTGATTATTAGCAACAAAATATATGAAAATAGCCTCTTTATAAGATGGATTTACGGTGCTTTTAATAATTCTCTCATCTTGAGAAGGTTCTACTTTTTCAAATCTCTCATATTCATTAAGTAGAATCTTAATTTTTGAGGTGAAGGAAATGACATGGCAAATTAAAAGTGCAAATAAAGAGGACCTCCCTAGATTGGAAGCATTTTTAACAGAAGCAGGTGTAAGTGCGGAAGGATTGAATGAGGCTATTGAAAATTTTTCGCTGATGGAGAATATGGAGGGGGAACTGAAGGCGTGTCTAGGAGTAGAGCCGGTTGAAAGGGCGGGCTTGCTGCGTTCTTTTGTCGTTTCTCCGCAAATCGCTCAGCCTGACTTGATGCTTCTTTTTAAGAGAGCTTTCCTTACAGCAAAAAAACAGGAGCTTGAAGCCCTTTATCTTGTAACAAATAAAATGAGTGCGGTTTCTTTCTTTGGCAGCATAGGTTTTGAAATGGTCAACAAATCAGATCTTCCGGAAGCTCTTTTAGAAAAAAATCATTTAAAACAGGTCTTAACTGTGGATAACTCAGCAATTATGAAAATTATTCTGTAAATTGTGGATATATCCAAAAAGTTATCCACTGAATCCTTAGTTTTATACACAATTTGTGGATAAAAACTTGTGTTCGTCTTCTTCTTCTTTTATACTTTCATAGAAATATGGTTAACTAGCAAGGATTAATGGACTAGTATAGGGGAAAGAAGACCCAGAAGCAAAAGGTGGATGTACATGGAAACAAAAATGTGGACAGTGGATAAGAATGTGGATAATTTAAAAACATATCCACAAATCATAGAAGCAGCACGAAAACTCAGGTCAAATGAAGTTGTCGCTTTTCCGACAGAGACGGTTTACGGATTAGGCGGCAATGCCAAAAGTGACGATGCAGTACTAAAAATATTTGAAGCAAAAGGAAGGCCTGGGGATAACCCGTTGATTGTTCATATATCTGACAGGGAACAAGTTCATTCCTTTATAAAGGCTGTACCAGAAAAAGCGAAGTCGTTGATGGATGCCTTTTGGCCAGGACCGCTGACTATCATTTTAGAACAGAAATCGGGAGCGCTGTCTGAAAAAGCGACAGCAGGCCTTCAGACGGTAGCGGTCAGAATGCCTGACCATCCAGTTGCTCTTGCATTGATAGAAGCATCAGGCTTGCCGCTGGCTGCTCCGAGCGCAAACTTATCAGGGAAGCCAAGTCCTACAACGGCTGCCCATGTTGCGGATGATCTAACTGGAAGGATAGCAGGAATTGTTGATGGAGGCGCTACAGGTGTAGGGGTCGAGTCCACGGTCATCGACTGTACGGCAGAGGTTCCGGTCATTTTAAGGCCAGGCGGTGTGACAAGGGAACAATTGGAGGAAGTAATCGGTGAGGTAAGCGTCGATCCTGCGCTAAAGGATGCGGATCAGGCTCCGAAAGCTCCAGGCATGAAATATCGCCACTATGCGCCGAACGCTCCTTTTTACCTTGTAAATGGAACAAGTGCACAAATCCAGCAGCTCGTTCAGGAGAAACGGAACGAAGGCTTGAAGGTGGGAGTCATGACGACTCTAGAAAACAAAGATTTCTATGATGCGAATGTAGTCATTGCCTGCGGTGAACGAAGCAAGCTGGAAACAGTAGCGGGCGCACTGTATGATACGCTGCGTGCTTTTAACCGAGAAGATCTTGATATCATTTATGGTGAAGTCTTTCCAGAGCATGGCGTTGGCCAGGCGGTCATGAACAGGCTTTCCAAAGCATCAGGCTTGCCGATTATAGATAAATAGACTAAACATGTGAGGCGCTCTGTCTATCTTTTTTCTTTTACCACAGTGACCTTTGCAAAGGATTAACCGCATTCTAATCCCATAATCCATGCTTCTAAAACCATTTGGACGTGCATATGCTGAATTAGCAAGTCCGAGGGGGCGAAGACATGGCAGCAATGGCTGGAGAATTATTCACACTGATATTGATGGCATTTGCACTGGGAATGGATGCTTTTTCGGTAGGTCTCGGAATGGGCATGTTTAGACTCACAAAAAGGCATATCTTTAAAATTGGCGTCACCATCGGATTTTTCCATGTGTGGATGCCGTTGCTGGGAATGGTTGCGGGCAGGTTTTTATCCGATCAGTTCGGGGCGATTGCTGGTTACATCGGCGGTTTTCTGTTGATTTTGCTAGGAGTGCAGATGATTTGGTCAAGCTTTAAAGAGGATGAGGTAAGTCTGATCTCTCCGGTGGGGAAAGGTTTATTTATTTTTGCCTTAAGCGTCAGCCTTGATAGCTTCTCTGTTGGACTTACGCTTGGCATTTATGGCGCAAGAACAGCACTGGTGCTTGTGTGCTTTGGTGTAGCGGCAATGGTACTGACATGGGCGGGCTTGCTGGTTGGGCGGAAAGTGCAGGGCTGGCTTGGTACATATAGTGTAGCGCTTGGCGGCAGCATTTTGCTGGCGTTTGGAATCAAATTGCTTTTGCCGTTATAAAGTAACCTTTTTGCACCTGTTTGATCGGGTGCCTTTTTTATTATGAAGGCTCTGTTAAAGCCCAATGTTGTTTTTTAAACCTGTTGATTGTAGTGGAAGGCGCGAAGACTCCTCGAAAATGCTAACGCATTTTCTTCGTGCGTGGGTCCATTCGAGGAAGCTATTCAGTGTCCTGCGGGCGCAGCTGGTCAGGTGAGACCCCGCAGGAGCAAAGCGACGAGGAGGCTCAGCGCCAGCCCGGGGAAAGCGAAGCGCCTGGAACGAAAATCAACAGCCCTGTTTAACAGGGCCATTATGAAATGGAATTGTTGATAAAACCACAATCACACATTATCCACAAAATGAAATCTGTGAATAATTATCATATAATGAAGAAAAGTTGTTAACAGTACATCACAGGAGGGAAAAGCATGGCGCACGTCTTATTTGTCTGTACCGGAAATACATGCCGAAGCCCGATGGCGGAAGCGATTTTAAAAAGCAAGCAGCTTCCAGGGGTAGAGGTGAAATCAGCGGGAGTATATGCGGCTAATGATGCTGAGGCATCCATGAATGCGAAAGTAGTGCTGCAGGAAAATAACATCAGTCATGATCATCGTTCCACCACCTTAACATGGGATGAGATTGAATGGGCGACATTGATTTTAACGATGACACAAAGCCATAAGACGATGATTCTGAGCCAATATCCGGATGCCTGGGATAAAACTTTTACCTTGAAGGAATTTGCCGAAGACGATTTAAATCCTGATGTAGCAGACCCTTTTGGCGGGAATGAACAAATTTATCGCGAAGCTTTTCTAGAAATTAAGGAAAGTATAGAAAAAATCGTGAAAAAACTCCGATAATAACCTTGAAGGCTATTTCATTACATATCAGGGGGATTATCAGTGGCGGCTAAAAAGAGCTATAAATTTGGGTTGAGGAAGAAAATGGTCTGGCTGACAACAGTCTTGGCGATCATTACTTATTCAACGAGTGCATTCTTTATCTATTTTCTATATCCTTATATTCAAAAATTCACGGAGATTAATTCAATAGCTTATACGGCATCTGTACTTGGGATGGGGATCTTTTGGTCAGGTGTGCTGGCTTATGTGGCTGCTGGATTGATTATTAAGCCGCTTCAAAAACTGGAGCAATCAGCGATGAAGGCTGCAGCTGGCGAAATCAGTGTCGATGCTGAACTGTCAAAATCGGATGACGAAATCCGTTCACTTGGACTGGCTTTCAATAATATGCTGGCGAATCTCCGCGAGATGGTCAGCCAGATTGATACAAATTTTAAAGAAACGAATGAAAAGGTCATCGTCATTTCTGGACAGTCAGCAGCAGCGTCTGAACAGGCTTCGCTCATCTCGACGACGATTAAGGAGATTGCAGCCGGTGCTGACTCGTCTGCTTTATCGACACAAACGACAGCAGAATCAGTAGATCAGGTCATCAGGATCGCAGAAGAGGTCCAGGAAAAAGCCAGGGCGTCCGAAATGATTTCAATCGAGATGGTAAAAGACCTGCAGGAATCCAAAAACGCGATTCATTCCTTGATTTCCGGAATCGAAAGGCTTGCCAACGATAACCGTGAATCGCTCGGGACTGTTAAAAGATTAGAAGAGAATGCGGTGAAGGTCGAGCAGATCATCCAGCTTGTCGGTGACATTGCTGCCCAGACAAATTTACTGGCCTTGAATGCATCGATTGAAGCAGCGAGGGCAGGCGAACATGGAAAAGGATTTGCTGTTGTTGCCGAGGAAGTCAGGAAGCTCGCCGATCAAAGTGCGGATGCGGTTCAGGGCATTTCCGAATTGATCCAGAACATCCAGTCTGAAGTCCAGAACGTCGTTGGCCAGATTAGCAGACAGGTTGAAACCGCCAATGGCGAAGCGAAAAAAGGGGAAAGAACAAATCTCGTCATTGATGAAATGACAGGCACGATCAATGAAATGGCCGAGGTCATTCATACGATTACTGGACTAGTCGAAACGCAAATGGAGACAATCCAGCACACGTCAACACAGTCACAGGAAATGGCAGCGATTGCAGAGGAAACATCAGCCGGAGCTTTAAGCGTCGCATCTGCAGCTGAACAGCAGGCGGAAGTGATAGAGAATGTCGAAACACTTGCAGTCGAGCTGAAAAATCAGGCCGAAAAGCTGAAGGGCACAATTACAAAGTTTTCATTATAGAATATCACCACAGCTGCGGCTGTGGTTTTATTTTTTACTCAGTAACGGACTGGAAAAAATAGTGCCAAATTTCCAGTTCGCTATAAAAATGAGAATATCGCTATAAAAAAGATTTTTTCGCTATATAAATTAATTTTACGCTATAAAAATCTTAATTCCGCTATAAAAAACGCAATCGCAAAAGTTTTTATCACCAGAACCCAGAAAAGCTTAGCTAACTGACCCGATTTCTTTATAAAGTTGAAATTTTATGAGAAAATAACGGTAGAAATTATTGCCCCGCAAGCCGGGAATCAATAGGAGGATTTTACAATGAAAGTTGCAATTGCTTCAGACCATGGCGGAGTGAATATCCGTGAAGAAATTAAAAGCTTGATGAACGAAATGAATATTCAATATGAAGATTTCGGCTGTGAATGCGGTACATCTGTAGACTATCCTGACTATGCGCTTCCTGTTGCTGAAAAGGTGGCAAACGGAGAATTTGATAAGGGGATTTTAATCTGCGGAACAGGAATCGGTATGAGCATTGCCGCGAACAAGGTAAAAGGGATCCGCTGTGCCTTGGTGCACGATGTTTTCAGCGCAAAAGCAACACGTCAGCACAATGACAGTAACATCCTGGCGATGGGTGAACGCGTCATTGGGCCAGGACTTGCCCGGGAAATAGCGTCAGTATGGCTGACTACCGAATTCGAGGGCGGACGCCATGAAAACCGCGTTGGAAAAATTAAGGACTATGAAAACCAGGGCGGGAAATAAACTCATTGGGAGTTGAAATCATAAGTGGCTGGCATGGGTTTTCCGCCCGTGCCCAGTAAACTGCAAAGGGGGCGATGACACTGGCGATCGAACAATGGGAAGCAGAACTGAAATCAATCCTCACTGATTTTAATGAACAGGCTCAACTGAAGAAGGGGCAAGTGCTGGTAGTAGGCTGCAGCACAAGCGAGATTATCGGGCAAAAAATCGGCACAGCGGGTACGGAAGAGGTCGCGGAAATGGTCTTCAGGCAGCTTCGCGATTTTCAGTCCGAGACAGGAGTGCAGCTGGCGTTCCAATGTTGTGAGCACTTGAACCGCGCAATCGTAGTCGAGCGAGAAACGGCTGAACAAAAACAGCTGGACGAAGTAACGGTGATTCCGGTCAGGACTGCTGGTGGGGCGATGGCTTCCTTTGCCTTTCAGAAAATGGCGGATGCCGTGGTTGTTGAATTCATAAAGGGTGATGCCGGGATCGATATTGGTGACACGCTGATTGGAATGCAGCTGAAGCATGTGGCGGTTCCAGTGCGCGTTCCGCAAAAAAGCATTGGTCATGCCCATGTCACTTTGGCCAAAACAAGACCGAAGCTTATTGGCGGAGCACGGGCAGTGTACGAGCGGACAAAGGAAAATAAATCTTGCTAAATTGGATAGGGATGTGGCTCTATTTTTACGAATAAAAAAGAGTCATCCTTTCCTTTCATTATAATATCAGCTAAAATAAGAATGAATTTTCAAATAACGAATCAATACATACAGCAAATAAAGGGGGAGCTAAAGTGAAGCACTTGTCACAGCAGGATAGCCAGGTATACGCATCGATTCAGGATGAGCTGAAGAGGCAGCGTACAAAAATCGAATTGATCGCATCAGAAAACTTTGTCAGTGAGGCAGTTATGGAAGCACAGGGTTCTGTGCTGACTAATAAATATGCAGAAGGATATCCAGGCCGCCGCTATTATGGCGGATGTGAACACGTCGATGTTACTGAGAATATTGCCCGTGATCGCGCAAAGGAAATTTTCGGTGCTGAGCATGTGAACGTCCAGCCGCATTCGGGCGCACAGGCGAACATGGCTGTTTACTTCACTGTCCTTGAACAGGGCGACACAGTCCTTGGCATGAACTTATCGCATGGCGGACATCTTACGCACGGCAGTCCGGTTAACTTCAGCGGAATCCAGTACAACTTCGTTGAATATGGTGTGGATGAGAAAACACATTTAATCAATTACGATGATGTTCTTGAAAAAGCGCGCGAGCATAAGCCGAAGATGATTGTGGCAGGTGCGAGTGCTTACCCTAGAGCGATTGACTTCAAGCGTTTCCGTGAAATCGCGGATGAAGTCGGAGCTTATTTAATGGTTGATATGGCTCACATTGCCGGGTTGGTTGCAGCGGGTCTTCACCAGAATCCAGTTCCTTATGCTGATTTTGTGACGACTACAACTCATAAAACGCTTCGCGGACCGCGCGGCGGCATGATTCTTTGTAAAGAAGAGTTCGCAAAGAAGATCGATAAATCGATTTTCCCTGGAATCCAGGGCGGGCCGCTTATGCATGTAATCGCTGCGAAGGCTGTTGCTTTTGGTGAAGCATTGCAGGAAGATTTCCAAGTATACGCGCAAAATATCATTTCGAATGCAAACCGCTTAGCTGAAGGTTTGAAGAAGGAAGGAATCAGTCTTGTTTCTGACGGCACAGATAACCATCTTCTGCTTGTAGACCTTCGTTCACTTGGATTAACAGGTAAAGTAGCTGAGAAGGTGCTTGATGAGGTCGGAATCACGGTTAATAAAAACACGATTCCTTTCGATCCAGAAAGCCCATTCGTTACAAGCGGTATTCGTATCGGCACAGCAGCAGTAACAAGCCGCGGCTTCGGGCATGAAGAAATGGATGAGATCGCTTCTCTAATCGCCTTCACATTGAAAAACCACGAAGACGAAGCAAAACTAGAAGAAGCAAAAACACGCGTCGAAGAACTAACAAGCAAATTCGAACTATACCCAGAACGATAAAATTCCGAGCTTTAACACATTAACGCGCCGGGGGTCTGACCCCCGGCGCGGTGATGCGTTAAAGTGTCCACATTGTTTAAGGCAGCCTTTGTGAATGAGGGCTGCTTTTTTGCGGTAAAATGACTATGATTACTAAAATAATACATTAGGCGGCAATGGTTGCTTACGTGAATGTTTTTCTGTAAAATTAGACGAAGTGTGATTCAGCAGATCTTACATATAACAGACAGGTGTTCACAACTCATTTACCCTGAAAAGGAGAGATACACATGGCAAAGGTATACGTATTTGACCATCCATTGATCCAGCATAAACTTACTTATATTCGCGATAAGAGCACAGGCACGAAGGAATTCCGCGAGCTTGTGGATGAAGTCGCAACGCTTATGGCGTTCGAAATCACTCGTGACATGCCGCTTGAGGAAATTGAAATTGAAACACCAGTCAATAAGACAAAATCGAAAGTTCTTTCTGGCAAAAAGCTTGGAATCATCCCAATCTTACGTGCTGGAATTGGCATGGTTGACGGTATCCTGAAATTGATCCCGGCTGCAAAGGTTGGTCATATTGGTCTTTACCGTGATCCGCAAACATTGATGCCGGTTGAATACTATGTCAAGCTTCCTTCTGATGTCGAGGAGCGCGATTTTATCGTCGTTGACCCAATGCTAGCTACAGGCGGATCTGCGATTGAAGCAATCAACTCTCTTAAAAAGCGTGGCGCGAAGCACATCAAGTTTATGTGTTTGATTGCGGCTCCTGAAGGGGTAGATGCAGTGAAAGAAGCACATCCAGATGTAGACATCTATATTGCTGCACTAGATGAAAAGCTAAATGACCACGGATATATTGTTCCAGGACTGGGCGACGCAGGCGACCGTTTATTTGGAACTAAATAAGGAGTGTTTGATTTGAATCAGCCGATTAAAGTCATGACGATATTTGGGACTCGCCCTGAAGCGATCAAGATGGCGCCGCTTGTCCTTGAATTGCAGAAACACCCGGAGCATTTTGAATCGATCGTAACAGTTACTGCCCAGCACCGCCAAATGCTGGACCAGGTTCTTGATATTTTCAATATCAAGCCGGACCATGACCTGAACATAATGAAGGATCGCCAGACACTGATTGATGTAACAACAAGAGGTCTTGAAGGCTTAGATAAAGTAATGAAAGAAGTTAAGCCTGATATCGTGCTTGTGCATGGCGATACGACAACGACATTTGTTGCCAGCCTTGCTGCGTACTACAATCAAATTGTTGTCGGCCATGTTGAAGCAGGTTTGAGAACGTGGAATAAGTACTCTCCGTTCCCTGAAGAAATGAACCGCCAGCTGACAGGCGTTATGGCAGATCTTCATTTTGCGCCTACAACAAAATCTGCAGCTAATCTTCTGCAGGAAAACAAGCAAGAAGAAAACATCTTTATTACCGGAAATACAGCGATCGATGCGCTGAAAACAACGGTTAAAGAAACGTATCAGCATGAAGTGCTTGATAAGCTAGGCAATGACCGCTTGATCTTAATGACTGCCCACCGCCGTGAAAACCTTGGTGAGCCGATGCGCAATATGTTCCGTGCGATCAAGCGAATTGTGGATGAGCAGCCTGATGTACAGGTTGTCTATCCTGTTCACTTGAATCCGGTTGTCCGCGAGCTTGCTGATGAAGTGCTTGGAAATGATCCTCGCATCCATCTGATTGAACCACTGGATGTTATCGATTTCCATAACTTCGCATCCCGCGCACACTTGATCCTCACTGACTCAGGCGGAGTGCAAGAGGAAGCACCTTCTCTAGGCGTTCCGGTTCTTGTATTGCGTGATACGACTGAGCGTCCTGAAGGGATCGAGGCAGGTACACTGAAGCTTGCCGGAAACGAGGAGCAGCCAATCTATGATATGGCTACCGAACTTCTGACAGACAGCGCAGCCTATGAAAAAATGGCAAAGGCCTCTAATCCATATGGTGACGGCCGCGCATCAGAACGTATTTGCGAAGCAATCCGTTACTATTTCAAACAAACTGACAAGCGTCCTGGTCAGTATCAATAAGAAAATCGATGATGAGCACCTCTTTTATAAGGGGTGCTTTTTTGGTGTGAACAGCTAACTTGGAATTCTTCTAGAACGCGGATTAATATAGGTGATTCGTTGTATTAATTCTTTATATAACCTTCATAGTGAATACATAAAAATTTCGCGGAATAATTCATGACATGAAAATAGAAGCAGAATTCATCTATATCTGCATACAATACCTCCCTAAAACAAAATCTATTGAAAAAAGGGAGGGCAAACAGCTTGAAAAAGTGGAGTATTCTATTCGTTTTACTGGCCATCGTCCTAATGGCTGGCTTCAAACCAGTTAAGCTTGTGCATCCGCCAATTCCAGCAGAAAATCCTTCCACGGAAAAAGTAGCGATTGTCCTAACAAAACATCCACTGACTGAAAAAGAAATCAGGGGTCAGCTGCATACGTTCAAAAATATAAAGCTTCGCCGCATTTTTAAGCATGCGATTAACGGATATTCAGTGCAAGGTTCTATTTCAGAGCTAAAAATGCTAGAAGGTGGGAATGAAATACAGCTAGTATCTGAAGTAAGCACCTATCAGGTTGAGAATACTCCGTATTTGTCGATTGGTTTCCAGAAAAGCACCTCGATGTCAGATATCAAAAAAATAGAGATAAACCCAAATCATCATCCAGAACCGTACCGTTCAAGTGAAAGTTTTACAAATAATTTTGAATTGATTGGTTCAGAGGCTGTCCGCGGCATTTTGGATAAGAATGGGGAGCGGCTGACGGGCAGGGGTGTAAAAATAGGCGTGATTGATACGGGGATTGATTATGATCATCCAGATCTTAAAAGGAATTATGCCGGGGGGCATGACCTGGTAGATGGGGATGAGGATCCGATGGAAACGAAAGGCATTGGGATGAAAAGCACCCTGCACGGTACGCATGTAGCCGGGATTATTGCGGCGAATGGAAGAATGAGAGGGATGGCGCCGGAAGCTAAAATCATTGCCTATAGAGCGCTCGGACCTGGAGGGAGCGGTACAACGGAACAGGTCATCGCTGCAATCGATCAGGCGATTGAAGATAAGGTGGACGTTCTCAACCTTTCTCTTGGCAATGATGTGAATGGTCCAGACCTGCCCATCAGCCTTGCGCTCAATAAGGCTGTAGATAGCGGGATTACGGCAGTAACCTCATCTGGAAACTCGGGTCCGAACCGATGGACGGTTGGATCACCTGGAACAGCATCCAAAGCCATTAGTGTTGGAGCTTCAACACCGCCTATGAAAGTCCCATATGCCAGGGGATCTGTTTCAGCTGAGAAAATCCGGCTTGAGCCTTTGCAGGGGTCGGAACAATGGAATAACACTAAAAGTGAGAAACTTGTATTTGCTGGCATTGGCAGAAAAAATGAGATGAATGATGTGAAAGACAAGCTTGTGATCGTAGAACGAGGGCAGCTTACTTTTACAGAAAAAGCGAAGAATGCCCTCAACGCAGGAGCTGTCGGAGTCATTATTTACAACAATTCAAAAGGAACATTCTTTGGGAACCTGGAAGAAAGTCTGCCAATCCCAGTGGCAGCAATCAGCAAACAAGAAGGAGAATCCCTGAAAAAACAGCTTGCAAATGGCCAGGCTCTACTGAGGATAGAATTAATAGAAGAAAGAGATATTCTTGCAGACTTCAGCTCGCGGGGACCGGTTACGTCAACTTGGGAAATCAAGCCGGATATTGTTGCTCCTGGAGTGGCCATAAACAGTACCATTCCAGGGGGGTATTTATCTCTGCAGGGCACGAGCATGGCGGCACCGCATGTCGCGGGTGCAGCTGCATTGATCAAACAGGCGCACCCGGAATGGGGACCATACGAAATCAAGGCGGCAATCATGAACACGGCCAAGCAGATTGTGAATCGGGATGGAAAAATATATCGAACATATGAACAAGGAGCCGGCCGTATCCAGACAGAAGCAGCGATCAAAACCGAAACCCTCGTCAAGCCGGGATCGCTGCAATTCGGAAAGTTCCAGCTGGCAGATGATATGCACCGGCACAGTGCAAGGCTTGAAGTCAAGAATACAAGCACTCACCAGAAGCACTATTCTTTTTCGAGGCCGAAATTGGAAACAGGGATTGAGTGGGAGCTGCCATTTTCCTTTACCGTTGAGCCAAATGAAACGAAGATAGTGGAAATCGCCATGATTGCCAGTCCGGAGTTGTTAAAACAGAAAATTCATGACGGCAGCCTTGTTCTTGATGATGGAAAAAATAAAATCAGAATTCCTTATTTGTATGTCCTTGAGGAACCGGATTATCCAAGAGTCATGGGCTTTGATTTTGCACCTGCTGACAATGCTGGCGCATATAGATATGAAGTCTATTTGCCTGGAGGAGCTGAAGAGTTTGGTATCGCGCTTTTTGATCCGGATCAGTATCGCTTCATAGGGTTCCTTGATTGGGGAAGGAAAATCAAAAAAGGGATGAGGGAAAAAGAAATACGTTTCGAAGACCTTCCAGAAGAAGGAGTATACTTAGCCAAGGTTTTTGCTAAAAAGGCCGGACGGGAAAGCACGATTGAAACCGTTATCTCAGTCAAGAAAAATGAAAATGAAAACAAAGCCGGAAGGAATTAAAATCCTTGCCGGCTTTATTTTGGAAAACTATTGTGATTGCTATTTTCAGATAGGGTAAAGGGTATAAAACGCACGTGAAAACTTTGTGAATTTTTTCACTCCAATGGATTGACTTTGATTGGAGCCTATTGTATGCTTATCTAGGTGTAAATGATAGGGTTTTCAAAAATATTTCGACAATATTTTTAAATGTTTTGCTAGAATAAATCCTTACATAGACATTCGGACTGTTCAATCCCTAAAACGAGGATGTGATTGAATGCGTCAAAACAAGCGTCATCCATTGCAAGCAATGGCTCTAACGTCCGCGATCCTTTCTCAATTAGTCGGATCTATACTGATTGGCATTTTCTCAGGAAGATGGCTCGATCACAAAGTAGGAACCGAACCACTTTTTCTCATTCTCGGTCTACTCATGGGATTGGCTGCTGGCGTGTACGCCATGCTCCGTTTGATCCAACACTTTTTTTCAGGAGACTAATCTTTAATGTCAGAAATAAACCAAATGTTTCATCGGCAACGTCGGTATATGTACGTACTTTTAGCTGTTTATGTTCTTGGCTGGGGATTTACCTCCTATAAATCAATCTTTGCAGGACTAGCTCTTGGAACTGCATTCAGTTTCATGATCTTATTGCTTTTGGCAAAAAGAGCGCAAAGCTTTGATAAAGCTGTGTCTCAAGGGAAAAAGGTCCGTTCGCTCGGCTCTGTCTCTCGATTGGCTACAGCGGCAATCGCAGCAATGATTGCATTGGAATATGAAGATCAATTTCATATGGCAAGTGTGGTAGTGGGACTAATGACAACCTATGTTGTTATTATCATAGATTATTTTATTCAAAGTTTTCTACAACATAAATAGCGGGGGAAGAGAGGTGAATACTGTTGCATCATGAAGCTCCATTAGTTCATTTTTTGGGACTTACTTTTAACTTAGCTAATGTCTTAATGATTACAATAGCAAGTGTTATTGTTTTTCTGATTGCTGTTCTTTCTACACGTCGTATTGCAATGAAGCCTACTGGAATGCAGAACTTCTTTGAATGGGTTATGGATTTCGTAAAGGGCATCATCAACAGCACGATGGATTGGAAGGATGGTGGAAGATTCCACATACTTGGACTGACTCTGTTAATGTACATTTTCGTGTCCAATATGCTTGGTCTGCCATTCGCAATCGTGATTGACGAAACATTATGGTGGAAATCACCAACTGCGGACCCAATCATTACTTTAACTTTAGCCGTAATGGTGGTTGCACTTTCCCATTATTATGGAATCAGGTTAAAGGGCGGAAGAGAATATGCAAAGGGCTTTTTCAGTCCGATGAAATTCTTGTTCCCACTTAAGATTATTGAAGAGTTTGCAAACACGCTAACACTTGGTTTGCGTCTCTACGGTAACATTTATGCTGGTGAATTACTACTATCTTTGCTTGCAGGCGGTTTGGCTGCATCCGGGATTGTTGGTACTATCGCAGCGATTCCTTTAACACTGGTTTGGCAAGGATTCTCCATCTTTGTTGGTACGATCCAAGCCTATATTTTCACCATGTTAACAATGGTTTATCTGTCCCATAAAGTGGGTCACGACCATTAAAATAACTCTGTTCATATGAACAACAATTTTTTTAAAAAAATTTTTCTATACAATTTAAGGAGGAACACAAATAATGAATCTTATCGCAGCAGCAATCGCAATCGGTCTAGCAGCAGTAGGCGCTGGTATCGGTAACGGACTAATCGTAGGTCGTACAGTTGAAGGTATCGCTCGTCAGCCAGAAGCACGTGGTTTACTTCAAACTACAATGTTCATCGGGGTTGCGTTAGTAGAAGCATTGCCAATCATCGGTGTAGTTATTGCATTCATGGTTTTAGGCCGTTAATCTCACGTAAATTATTCAAATGGCGAAGACGATTCTATTTGATGCTTCGCCATTCTTATGTACCCATAATGATTGAAAAATAATCAAATCGATATATTTCATCCTTTTATATTGAAGCAAAGGTTCCTTTCGCTCAATCAAAAAAGGGAAAGACTCTTGAAGGGAGTGAATCGAGGGTGTTAACAAGCCAATTTGTACTCGGTGCTGCAGAAACAGCACACGAAGGTATTAACGGTGGAGACATCGTATTCCAGCTAATTATGTTTCTTATTTTGCTAGCATTGCTTAAAAAATACGCTTGGGGTCCGTTAATGGGCATCATGAAACAGCGTGAAGAGCATATCGCAGGCGAAATTAACGCTGCTGAACAAGCTCGTCAAGAAACAAGCAAGCTACTAGCAGAACAACGTGAATTATTAAAGCAATCTCGTAATGAGGCTCAAGAATTGATTGAGAACGCGAAAAAGCAAGGCGATATTCAACGCGAAGAAATCATCGTGGCTGCTCGTGCTGAGTCAGAACGCATTAAAGAATCTGCGAAGCGTGAAATCGAACAGCAAAAAGAACAAGCTGTTGCTGCTATTCGTGAACAAGTTGCAAGCCTTTCTGTTTTAATTGCTTCTAAGGTGATTGAAAAGGAACTTACTGCAGCTGATCAAGAAAAGCTGATCAATGAATATATTCAAGAGGCAGGAGAAGGCCGATGAACTCCATGGTAGCAAAGCGCTATGCGTTGGCTCTTTTCCAGTTATCGAAGGAGAATAACCTTCTGGCACAAGTGGAACAAGAACTTCGTGTAGTGAAGGAAGTTTTAGTTAATTCCAGTGATTTAAACGCAGTTTTGCAGTCTCCTAAAGTCTCAGCTGCGAAGAAAAAAGAGATCATCAAAGACTCTTTTTCACAGGTGAATCCTTTCGTATTGAATACTTTAATGATTCTGATTGATCGTCATCGCCAGGACCAAATGGTCGAAGTGGTAGATCAATTCGTTGAACTGTCAAATGAAGAACATGGCATTGCTGACGCGAAAGTGTACAGCATTCGCCCTTTAACAGAAGACGAAAGTGATGCATTATCAGCAAGCTTTGCAGCTAAGGTTGGTAAAAAATCGCTTCGCATTCAAAACATTGTAGATCCTGAATTGCTAGGCGGATTGAAAATCCGTATTGGGAATCGCATATATGACGGCAGCTTGCGCGGCAAGTTAAACCGTTTAGAACGTAAATTGCTAGGCTAAGATTCGTAGATAGGGGGTAAACTCATGAGCATCAATGCTGAAGAAATCAGTGCGCTGATAAAATCGCAAATCGAGAATTATCAGTCGGAAATTCAAGTGAGTGATGTGGGTACAGTTATCTCTGTAGGTGACGGTATCGCCCGTGCTCATGGCCTCGACAATGTCATGGCTGGAGAACTTGTTGAATTTTCAAACGGCGTTATGGGTATGGCACAAAACCTTGAAGAAAATAACGTTGGTATTATCATCCTTGGACCTTTCGCTGACATCCGCGAAGGTGATGAGGTGCGCCGTACGGGCCGCATCATGGAGGTTCCTGTAGGGGAACAGCTAATCGGCCGCGTGGTAAACCCACTTGGACAACCTGTAGATGGTATGGGTCCAATCAACACAACTAAAACTCGTCCAATCGAGTACGCTGCACCAGGCGTTATGGATCGTAAATCGGTTCATGAGCCATTGCAAACTGGTATCAAGGCGATCGACGCTCTTGTACCAATCGGCCGCGGACAGCGTGAATTGATCATCGGTGACCGTCAGACTGGTAAAACATCTGTTGCTATCGATACAATTCTTAACCAAAAAGGCCAGGACATGATCTGTATCTACGTTGCAATCGGTCAGAAGGAATCAACTGTACGTAATGCGGTTGAAACTCTCCGTAAGCACGGCGCGTTAGAATATTCTATCGTTGTTACAGCATCTGCTTCACAGCCAGCTCCACTCTTATACCTTGCTCCTTACGCTGGTGTAACGATGGCGGAAGACTTCATGTACGATGGCAAGCACGTGCTTGTAGTATATGATGACCTTTCTAAACAAGCGGCTGCATACCGTGAACTTTCCTTGCTGCTTCGCCGTCCTCCAGGTCGTGAAGCTTACCCAGGGGATGTATTCTACTTGCACTCACGTTTATTAGAGCGTGCTGCGAAATTGAGCGACGCTAAAGGCTCAGGTTCAATCACAGCACTTCCGTTCATTGAAACACAAGCAGGCGACGTATCTGCTTACATTCCAACGAACGTTATCTCAATCACAGACGGACAGATCTTCTTGCAGTCTGACCTATTCTTCTCTGGCGTACGTCCAGCGATCAACGCAGGTCTTTCTGTATCCCGTGTAGGTGGATCCGCTCAAATCAAAGCGATGAAGAAGGTATCTGGTACACTGCGTCTTGACCTTGCATCATACCGTGAATTGGAAGCATTCGCACAGTTCGGTTCTGACCTTGATAAAGCAACTCAAGCAAAACTTAACCGCGGTGCCCGTACGGTAGAAGTGCTTAAGCAAGATTTGAACAAGCCGCTATCTGTTGAAAAGCAAGTAGCGATCCTATATGCACTTACTCGCGGCTTCCTTGATGATATTCCATTGCAGGATATCCGCCGCTTTGAATCAGAGTTCCATACATGGTTAGACCACAACCGCAAAGAAGTGTTAGACCATATCCGTACAACGAAGGAACTTCCTTCAGATGACGATATGTCTGCTGCAATCAACGACTTCAAAAAGACGTTTGCAGTATCTGAATAAAATCTAAAGCTCAAGCCGGAATGCCCCATGATTGAAGCCATATGGCCCAAGTATAGGACATGCCGGCAAGGCTTTACTTTGTACAGGAACAATCTTTGAAAAAGGGTGGTGAGAACCTAAATGGCATCTTTACGTGATATAAAATCCCGTATAACTTCAACTAAAAAGACGAGCCAGATTACAAAGGCAATGGAAATGGTATCTGCAGCTAAATGGAACCGTGGAGTTATGAACGCGAAAGCATTCGTACCTTACATGGAAAAAATCCAGGAAGTGACTACATCAGTCGCGATGGGCAGCAAAAATTCCAATCATCCAATGCTGAACAGCCGTCCAGTTAAGAAAACGGGATATCTAGTGATAACTTCAGACCGCGGTCTTGCAGGGGCTTACAATAGTAACGTCATTCGTCAGGTTTATCAGACGATCCAAAGTCGCCATAAATCAAATGATGAATTTGCAATTATCGCCATCGGCAGAGTGGGCCGTGACTTTTTCCAAAAGCGTGGCATGAATGTTGTACTTGATATCGTCGGTATTGCGGATCAGCCATCTTTCGCTGAGATCCAGGACATCGCCAGCAGTACTGTTGGTATGTTCTCTGATGGAACATTTGATGAGCTGTACTTATACTACAGCCATTACATCAGCGCAATTTCACAGGAAGTGAATGAAAAGAAGCTGTTGCCATTAACTGATATGGCAGCATCTGCAAAGCTGACTTCCTATGAATTTGAACCAGATGCTGAAACAATCCTGGATGTTCTCTTGCCACAGTATGCAGAAAGCTTGATTTACGGAGCACTGCTTGACAGCAAAGCAAGTGAACACGCTGCTCGTATGACAGCTATGAGAAATGCAACGGATAATGCGAAAGAGCTGATCAATTCACTCAGCTTAAGCTATAACCGTGCACGTCAGGCTGCTATTACCCAGGAAATCACCGAAATCGTCGGTGGAGCCGCAGCTCTCGAGTAGAATCGATAATTGGCGCATGCCGCCATATCATAATTTTTTGATGACAATCGGGGATGTGGCATGATGTCCACATCCCATCATGATGTATATATTTGAACAAGTACGTTAGGAGGGAACAAGATGAACAAAGGACGCGTTCTCCAGGTTATGGGTCCGGTTGTTGACGTTAAGTTTGAAAGCGGCAATCTTCCAGAGATCTATAACGCTTTGAAAATTGTAAGTAACGATGCGGATGTTAACATCGAACTAACCCTTGAAGTAGCCCTTCATTTAGGTGATGATACAGTTCGTACAATCGCGATGTCATCCACTGACGGCCTAAAGCGCGGAGTGGAAGTAGCAGATACAGGTGCTGCCATCTCTGTACCAGTTGGGGATGTAACACTTGGACGTGTATTTAACGTATTGGGTGAGTCTATTGACCTTGACGCTCCACTACCGGCTGATGCACGCCGCGATTCAATCCACAGGGAAGCTCCAACTTTTGAACAGCTTTCTACTGAGGTTGAAATCCTTGAAACAGGTATTAAGGTAGTAGATCTTCTTGCTCCATATATCAAGGGTGGAAAAATCGGATTATTCGGTGGTGCCGGTGTAGGTAAAACTGTATTAATCCAGGAATTAATCAACAACATCGCTCAAGAGCACAGCGGTATCTCTGTATTCGCAGGTGTTGGTGAGCGTACACGTGAAGGTAATGACCTTTACCACGAAATGACTGATTCTGGCGTTATCAAGCAAACTGCGATGGTATTCGGCCAGATGAACGAGCCGCCAGGAGCACGTATGCGTGTTGCCCTTACAGGTTTGACAATGGCAGAATATTTCCGTGATGAGCAAGGACAGGACGTTCTATTCTTCATGGATAACATCTTCCGTTTCACGCAAGCAGGTTCCGAGGTTTCTGCCCTATTAGGCCGTATGCCTTCAGCGGTAGGTTACCAGCCGACTCTTGCAACTGAAATGGGTAAATTACAAGAACGTATCACATCTACTAACGTAGGTTCTGTAACTTCAATCCAGGCGATTTACGTACCAGCCGATGACTATACGGATCCGGCTCCGGCTACAACTTTCGCCCACTTGGATGCAACAACAAACCTTGAGCGTAAGCTTTCTGAAATGGGTATCTACCCTGCGGTGGATCCACTTGCTTCGACTTCACGTGCATTGACACCTGAAATCGTGGGCGAAGACCACTACAATGTAGCACGCCGTGTTCAGCAAACATTACAGCGTTACAGAGAACTTCAGGACATCATCGCGATCCTTGGTATGGATGAACTTTCTGACGAAGATAAGTTAATCGTACACCGCGCTCGCCGTGTTCAGTTCTATCTATCACAAAACTTCCACGTAGCTGAGCAGTTTACTGGTCAGAAGGGTTCATACGTGCCAGTTAAAGAAACTGTTAAAGGTTTCACTGAAATCCTTGACGGGAAATATGACCACCTTCCAGAAGATGCATTCCGCCTAGTTGGCCGTATCGAAGAAGTTATCGAGAATGCAAAACGTATGGGTGTAGAGGTCTAATAACGGACCAGGAGGGTAAAAAATGAAGACGATTAAAGTCAGTGTTGTTACTCCCGATGGGCCGGTGTATGAAGGAAATGTAGAAATGGTAAGCACAAAAGCTCGCACAGGTGAGCTCGGAATCTTGCCAGGCCACATTCCAATGGTTGCACCGCTACAAATTGGCGCTGTCCGTTTGAAAAATGGCAGCAATACTGAATTCGTTGCGGTCAGCGGCGGCTTCCTTGAAGTCCGTCCTGAGCAGGTAACCATCCTGGCTCAATCCGCTGAACAATCTTCTGAGATCGATCTTGAGCGTGCACTAAGAGCAAAAGAACGCGCTGAACAGCGCCTGCGTGAAAAACAGCAGGAACACGTTGACTTCAGACGCGCAGAACTTGCCCTGCAGCGTGCGATCAACCGTATTTCAGTTGCTGAACGCAAAATCTAATGATGAACACCCTCCAGATCATTCTGGAGGGTGTTTTTTATTTTGAGAGTGGCGAATCTTTGCTCCCAATACATTTGCATATATGGGAACAGTTTCCGTTTCGCTATAAAAACTAAAATTTAGCTATTAAAAAAGAATTATCGCTATAAAAAATCGTAATTCGCTATAAATTATCAAATTTCGCTATAAAATTTTTATTTTCGATATAAAACTTTTTGTTATAAAACGGAATGTATTTAAACACGGAAATTATGGTAATAAATTATGTCTAGTCACAGCTCTTACATAAATTACAACAGGTTAATCAAAAAACTGCGGGTTTGAGATTGACTCCTCATTCATTTCCTCAATAATTAACCCGATAAAATCAAAAAGTACACAATTCCACCATAACCTCTGCTGTAACAGAACTTAAAAATGTTGACAAACATCACTGACAACTAAATCCAAATCGGTTAAATATAGAATGTAACCGAATGATTTCTTTAGTATAAGCGCATCTTTTATGTCAAAAGCTTATTTCGTGGAAAAAAGGAGCATGCGCCATCCTGCACGACGGTGAGCTCCAAAACTTCGAAATAAACCTGGTTAAAAGAATACGAATAAATTTCACTGAATGCTACTAAGTATGGAAAGCGACGACTCTTGCCGTAGACTTTTTTAACGTGCTTTTTTATCTTTTTTTCGTATGTTAGTAGACATGGAAGAAGGTTGCCAGTTTGTTCAAAGCTTTATCGACACACATTTGCAACAATGGTATAATTGTTATCGGTTACAAGTTTAAAAAGTATGAAAATTTTACAACATTGGAGGGATGGGCATGGAACAGTTGAATCTATATCAAAATAACTATTTGATAGTCTTTGTGTTCCTATGTCTCGGGGTATTGCTTCCTGTTGTTGCTTTATTCGCAGCAAAGCTGCTGCGTCCGAAGTACAAGCAGGATGAGCGGAAATATACCACCTACGAGAGCGGGATGGAACCTTTCAGTGATGCAAGGGTTCAGTTTAACGTCCGTTATTATGTGTTTGCCCTTATGTTCGTTATTTTTGATGTAGAAACAGCGTTTTTGTATCCATGGGCTGTCGCTTATGAGAAATTGGGGATCTTTGCATTAATTGAAATGCTGATCTTTGTTGTATTGCTTCTCATTGGACTCATCTACGCGTGGAAAAAGAAGGTGCTAAAATGGATTTAAAATTGGATGATCTTTCACCTGCAGAAATGGCAGAACTCCAAAGAAATGTATTCGTGACTACACTTGAACAGGTTAAAGGCTGGGCACGAAGCAACTCCATGTGGCCAATGACATTTGGTCTAGCTTGCTGTGCGATCGAAATGATGGCTTCCAGCTCCGCTCACTATGACCTTGACCGTTTCGGAACGTTTTACCGGAACTCGCCGCGTCAATCAGATGTCATGATCGTATCAGGAACCGTAACGAAAAAAATGGCTCCGACAGTCCGCAGACTTTATGATCAGCTGGCTGAACCGAAATGGGTAATTGCCATGGGTTCATGTGCGACAGCAGGAGGTCCTTACGTAAAATCTTATTCAGTAGTTAAAGGGGTCGACCAGATCGTTCCCGTCGATGTATACATACCGGGATGCCCGCCGAACCCAGCAGCGCTAATTTACGGGATTAATAAGTTAAAAGAGAAGATCCGTTATGAGGCGAAAACCGGGAAGAAGGTGATCTAACCGATGAGCGGGGAAAAGGATTTAGAGCAGATAAAGAGAGAAGCAGCTGAAAAAGCGAAAGAGCTGGCAAAACAGCGCCTGGCAGCAAAGCAATCGGGTGAGGGAAATGATCCGAAAGAGGTTGCTGAAAAAGTCGCTGCACCAGAAGAAAAACAAGCTGAGGCACCAGCAGTAAGTGATGACGCGGACCTCGCGAAGAAAAAAGCCGCCGCTGCAGCAAAAGCGAAGGCAGCAGCACTGGCAAAAATGAAAGCGAATGCGCAAGAAGAAGGAGAATCAACTGAAGCTCCCGCATCGTCAGAGGAGCCAGCCACACCGGCAGTTCCAGCAGGAGACGATGATGCAGACCTCGCGAAGAAGAAAGCCGCCGCCGCAGCAAAAGCAAAGGCAGCCGCACTCGCGAAAATGAAAGCGACTGGCCAGGCAGATTCAGGGGAATCAGCAGAAGCTCCAGCAGGAGAAGATGATGACCTCGAGAAGAAGAAAGCCGCAGCGGTAGCGAAAGCAAAAGCAGCAGCCGCAGCAAAACTGAAAGCAAAGGCAGAAGCTGGTGAGTCAGCAGAAGCTTCATCAAGTGATGATGATGACCTCGCGAAGAAGAAAGCCGCAGCGGTAGCGAAAGCAAAAGCAGCGGCAGCAGCAAAACTAAAAGCGAAGGCAGAAGCTGGTGAGTTAACAGAAGCTTCATCGGGAGACGATGATGACCTGGCGAAGAAAAAAGCCGCTGCAGTAGCAAAAGCCAAAGCCGCAGCAGCAGCGAAAGCGAAAGCTGCAGCAATGGGCGGAGATGCTGGTGGATCTGCCGATGACGAAAAAGCGAAAGCGATTGCTGCAGCTAAGGCAAAAGCAGCCGCTGCCGCAAAGGCAAAGTCCGCAGCCGGAGCAAAAACCGAAGCTGCAGAACCTGCAGAAGAGAAGAAGCCTTCTCCAAACCAGCCATATCTTGATAAATATGTAAAAGTGATTTCAGACAACCTTGGTGCGGATGTTTTAGAAGATTACTATATTAACCCGTTATCCAAGGATGTGCCGACGCTTGTTGCGAAGAAAGATTCGTACAAACGTGTCGCTGCATTCCTGAAATACAATGAATTGCTTGGATTCGATTATCTATCAGAGCTTCACGGCACTGATTTTGAAACACATATGGAAGTGTATGTGCATTTATACTCATACAAAAACAGGCAGACAGTTGCACTTAAGGTAAAGCTGGATCGTGATCATCCTGTCATTGAATCCGTTCAGCCGCTTTGGGCGGGTGCAGATTGGCCTGAATGTGAGACTTACGACTTGCTTGGTATTAAATTCGAGGGCCATCCTAACCTCCATCGCATCATGCTGGGTGAAGACTGGGTCGGCCACCCATTAAGAAAAGACTATGAACCGTATGATGTGGAGGTGTAGCCCGTGATACGCACAGAAGAAATGCTCTTGAACGTGGGCCCGCAGCACCCAAGTACACACGGTGTATTCCGCCTCGTTCTTAAAATCGACGGGGAGATTATTGTTGAAGCGAAGCCGGTAATCGGCTATCTGCACCGCGGTACGGAAAAGCTTGCGGAAAATCTTCAATATACCCAGATCATTCCGTACACGGACCGAATGGATTATGTATCGGCAATGACAAATAACTATGTACTTGTCCATGCTGTGGAAACGATGATGGGCATCAAGATTCCTGAACGCGCAGAGTACCTAAGAGTTCTTGCAATGGAATTGAACCGTGTTGCCAGCCATCTGCTCTGGTGGGGAACCTTCATCCTTGATTTTGGAGCTACGAGCCCATTGCTGTACGCATTCCGTGACCGGGAAATGATTTTGAACCTGCTAAATGAATTGTCAGGTGCGCGCCTTACATTCAACTACATGCGTGTTGGCGGCGTGAAATGGGATGCTCCGGAAGGCTGGCTTGAAAAGGTTGCTGAGTTCATCCCTTACTTAAGAGGACAGCTGAAGGGTTACCATCAGCTTGTATCGGGAAATGAAATTTTCCTTAACCGTACAAAAGGCATCGGAACATATACAAAAGAAGATGCCATCAATTATTCATTGAGCGGACCGAACCTTCGCAGTACCGGTGTCAAATGGGATTTGCGCAAGGATGAGCCGTACTCAATCTATGATCGCTTCGACTTTGACGTTGTCACTCGTGAAGAAGGAGACGCTCTTGCCCGCTACTATTGCAGGCTGGGTGAAATCGAAGAGTCACTGAAAATCATCGAACAGGCTTTGGAACAATTCCCGAAAGAGGGAGAAATCATGGCCAAAGTTCCTAAGATCATCAAGGCTCCAAAAGGGGAAGCGTTTGTCCGGATCGAAGGCTCCAGAGGCGAAATTGGCTGTTACATATCCAGCGATGGCAAAAAAGAGCCTTACCGTCTCAAGTTCAGAAGGCCTAGCTTCTATAATTTGCAGATCCTTCCTAAACTTTTAGAAGGTGAAAGCATCTCGAATCTGATTGCAATTTTAGGAGCGGTTGATATCGTTCTTGGGGAGGTAGACGGCTAATGGTTGCGGATCTTCTCACTAATAGCCCGGGCTTGATCAACTTTGGTATTTTCTTTCTTTTGGCAGTTGTCCTGTTGCTCGTAATCCTCGGATTTGTAACAATGGCCATTCTGGCTGAGAGAAAAGTGCTTGGTTTTATGCAGGGACGTTACGGTCCGGCACATGTAGGCGGTAAATGGGGCCTCTTGCAGTCTGTAGCCGACGTATTAAAGCTTTTGGTAAAAGAAGACTTAATCCCGAAATTAGCGGATAAGCCGCTGTTCATTATCGCACCGGTGATCGCGTTCGCTCCATCCTTCATGGTAATGGCGACAATCCCGCTGACCGATGAACTGCAATTTGCTGATTTGAATGTGGGTTTCCTATACTATATCGCCATTTCAGGCCTGACGATTGTCGGGATGTTAATGGCAGGCTGGGCATCAAACAATAAGTACTCCTTGCTTGGCGGTATGCGTGCCGCGGCACAGATGATTTCCTATGAAATCCCGCTGGTCATGAGTGTTCTTGGGATTGTCCTGCTTTCAGGAAGCCTGAACTTGAATGAAATCGTAGAGGCACAGGGCAGTAAAGGCTGGTTCATTCTATGGCAGCCAATTGCTTTCATCGTATTCTTTATTGCTGCAACTGCAGAACTGAACAGGGTGCCATTCGACCTTGCTGAAGCGGAAAATGAACTAGTTGCCGGTTTCCATACCGAGTACTCTGGCTTCCGCTGGGCGATGTTCATGCTTGCTGAATATGTGTATATGTTCGCAATGTCAGCCTTGATTGTTGTGCTTTTTCTTGGAGGCTGGCTGCCGCTTCCGTTCCTGGGCTTTATCCCAGGCGCTGTGTGGTTCTCGCTTAAGTTCAGCCTTGTAGTGTATATCCTGATCTGGTTCCGGGCGACGTTCCCGCGTATCCGTGCAGACCAGTTGATGGAGTTCGCATGGAAGGTACTATTGCCGGTTGCACTTGCAAACATTTTCCTGACAGCTTTGATCAAAGAACTTTTCAATATTTAAAATAAGAATGGGAGCATTCGCTTTAAAAAAGCGCCTCTGCTTCCTGCATTAAAAGGGGTGAATAACGTGCTAGGATGGACAAAAGGATTAGCTTATACCCTTAAACAATTATCTCGTGAAAAGCTCACTTATGATTATCCAAACGAACCAATTCCGCTTCCGGACCGGTTCCGGGGCATTCAGAAGTTTTATCCCGAAAAATGCATTGTCTGCAATCAATGTGCCAACATTTGTCCGACAGAATGCATTAATTTGACTGGTAAAAAGCATCCTGATCCAACGAAAAAAGGAAAAATCATAGATACGTATGATATCAACTTCGAGCTTTGCATCCTCTGTGACCTATGCACAGAAGTATGCCCGACTGAAGCAATCATCATGACGAACAACTTTGAGCTTGCTGAATACAGTCGGGATGACTTATTTAAGAACCTGGAATGGCTTGATGAAAATGATGAGAATATACGGAAGGTGAATAAAGCATGACGTTATCAGGCGAATTTTTTGCGTTTATGTCACTTGCTTTAGTGGCGGTAATGGGCGGCGTGCTTTTATTGAACCTTACCAAGGTCATCCACATGGTCGTTGCACTCGTCTTTACATTCGTCAGTATTGCAGGAATCTATATTTTGTTATCAGCCGAATTCATCGCAGTGATCCAGGTTATGATTTATTCCGGAGCGATCACGATCATCATGCTATTCGGAATCATGCTTACCCGCCACCACAGTGACGATGAAGAGCAAAAAACAAGTCCATGGAGAAAGCTGCTGGTTCTTCTTGGCGTACTGGGCTTCGGTGCAGCTGTTTATTACGGAATCTATGACTTGAGTTTTGATGCAGTGCCGAATACGCTGCACGAAAATAACACAGAACAAATCGGAATGGCGCTTTACTCTAAGTACATCATTCCATTTGAACTGACATCCGTGATTCTGCTTGTAGCGCTGGTAGGCGCTATCGTATTGGCGCGAAATGATGATAAGGAGGGGGATAAGGAATGAGTTCTGTTCCAGTTTCAGCCTTTCTTGCACTTGCACTTATCCTGTTTTGCATCGGACTATACGGTGCGCTGACTAAACGGAACACAGTTATTGTGCTGATCTCGATTGAATTGATGCTCAACGCCGTCAATATCAATCTAGTAACTTTCAGTAAATACGGGTTGAATCCTTCCATCACAGGCCAGGTTTTCGCACTGTTTGCCATCTCGGTAGCAGCGGCAGAAGCAGCTGTGGGACTAGCGATTTTGATTGCTCTTTACCGCAACCGCAGGTCGGTCAATGTTGATGAAATGAATCAGCTAAAAAATTAATTAAGTTTGAAGGCGGCGGAACATCCCGCTGCTTAATGTTTAGAACATTTCTTGTAGCTGGACTGCCCCGTGCAATGCGGGCCTCAATCTGACGGACGTATAAATGATAGACAACGCCCGTTCAAAAAAGGGGATTGTGATATTAATGGAGAATGCTTGGCTCATTCCGCTGTTCCCGCTTGTATCCTTTCTATTCCTTCTTCTATTCGGTAAAAAGCTCAAAGAAGCAAGTGCCTTCGTTGGAATTTTAGCGACTCTTGCCTCACTGGTATACTCCATCCTAGTGCTTCTCGAGCGCTTGACGGAGTCCACCTTCAAAGCTGAAACCGTTTGGCTGACAATAGGGGATTTACAACTGACTGCGGGCTTTGAAGTAAACCAATTAAATGCATTGATGCTGGTGATCGTATCTCTTGTCAGCTTCCTTGTGCATACCTATTCAAAAGGATATATGCATGGTGATGAGCGGTTCCCGGTTTTCTATGCTTATCTAGGGTTATTTACATTTGCGATGTTAGGTCTTGTAATCTCGCCGAATCTTCTTCAGACTTATATTTTCTGGGAGCTGGTTGGTGTAGGTTCATTCCTGTTGATCGGATTCTATTTTTACAAAGAAAGCGCCAAAGCGGCTGCGAAAAAAGCCTTTATCATGACCCGTATCGGGGATGTAGGGCTGCTGATTGGGATGATTTTATTATTCTGGCAAACTGGCAGCTTCGAATATGATGAGATATTTGCAGCAGTAGAAGAAGGCGCAATTTCCGGAACAATGATTACCTTGACTGCCATCCTGATTTTCATTGGGGCAGTTGGTAAATCAGGTCAATTCCCGCTTCACACATGGCTTCCTGACGCGATGGAAGGCCCTACGCCAGTTTCTGCGTTAATCCACGCAGCGACAATGGTTGCAGCGGGTGTTTACTTAGTCGCATCGCTGTTCCCGCTATTCAATGCCAGTGAAACAGCTATGATGACGGTAGCGGTCATTGGTGCCTTCACGGCCATCTTTGCTGCTACAATTGGTCTTGTACAGACTGATATCAAACGCGTTCTTGCGTTTTCAACAGTCAGTCAGCTAGGCTATATGATGCTTGCATTAGGATCTGCCGGCTATGTTGCCGGAGTATTCCATTTGATGACTCATGCTTTTTTCAAAGCATTGTTGTTCCTTGCAGCAGGTAGTGTCATTCATGCTGTACATACTCAGGATATTGAGAAAATGGGCGGGCTTTGGAAAAAGCTTACGTTCACTGGACCTCTGTTCCTGATTGGGACATTGGCAATCAGCGGCGTACCATTATTTTCAGGATTTTTCAGTAAAGATGAAATTTTAATCGCTGCATGGGCTCACGGAAATTATGGTTTGTTCTGGTTAGCAGTGATTGCAGCATTTTTCACGGCATTCTATATGTTCCGTCTGTTCTTCATGGTCTTTGCCGGTGAGGCGCGCAGCGAGATGAAGAATGTCCATGAATCACCGTCAGTCATGACAATGCCAATGGTCGTTCTCGGTGTTCTTGCTGTTATCGCTGGTTATGTGAACACACCTTGGTTCGGCACTTTCCTTGGCGACTGGCTGACTGAGGGCAATGAAAACCTTGGCCATGGACACATCGAAGGTCCGGCATGGATTATGGTTGTTGCGACAGTCGTATCATTACTTGGTATTCTGCTTGCGTGGATGATGTACAGCAAAAAGTCCATTTCCCGAGACTGGCTCAGCAGCAGAGCGCCGATCGCATATGGCGTTGTGAAAAATAAGTACTATATCGACGAAATTTACAGCCAGACGATCGTGTTTGCTGTGAAGGCAATCAGTTTATTCCTGCGTTTTATCGAGCTCTTCCTTGTTGAAGGCCTAGTGAAACTGACAACTGCTTCTGTTCAGGCCCTTGGTAAAACTGGCGCTAAACTTCAAAGCGGCCAGGTACAGACATATGGCGCAATCGCGTTTGTCGGTTTGGCAGTTCTGATGGTCATCTTCGCGTTAACAGGGGGGTATTTATAATGGATTTTAACTATTTTCTTACCTTGCTTGTATTCTCCCCTTTGCTAGGTATTCTGCTTTTGGCGTTCATGCCTAAAGCGAATGAATCAGGCATTAAAATGCTTGGCGTTTTAGCGACACTTCCGTCACTTGTTTTGGCACTGATCGCCTATTTTTCCTATCGCGGCGGAGCAGACCTTGCTAATCTTTCGGAAAAATTCCGCTGGATCCAGTTTGGCGGACCAAGTGCCGAGCAAACCGGCATGTTCAGTGTCAATTATGAACTGGGAATTGATGGTTTCGGGCTGATCATGGTCGTACTGACTGCAGTGATTGCAACGCTTGCAGCTCTTGCATCCTTCCATATCAAAAAAGAATGGAAGGGCTACTACATGCTGTTTCTGCTTCTTGAAATCGGCATGCTTGGTGTATTTACATCCCAAAACTTGATCTTGTTCTTCCTTTTCTTCGAAATCACTCTGATCCCAATGTTTTTCCTGATCGGGAAATGGGGTTATTACGAAAAAGAAAAGGCTGCTTACAGCTTCTTGATCTATAATGGCCTTGGTTCAGCGATCCTGCTGATTGTCATCATGGTGTTATTTTCAAGAACAGGCACTTCGAATATCGAAATGCTCAAAATGATCTTGAACACTGAAAATGCGCAATTAGTAGCGCCGATATCAGAGTCACTGAAGATGGGATTGTTGATTGCCTTGCTAATCGCTTTTGGCGTAAAGCTGCCAATCTTCCCGCTCCACAGCTGGATGCTGCGCGTTCACGTAGAGGCGCCGCCTTCAATCGTTATGATCCACTCAGGGATCCTATTGAAAATCGGTGCGTTCGGTTTGATCCGCTTCGGGATGGGGATCTTCCCAGAGCAATTCGAACAATTAACAGTATTGCTTGCAGTACTTGGCGTCATCAATCTGTTGTACGGAGCATTCCTTGCTTTTATCCAGACAGATTTTAAAATGGTTCTTGCTTACTCTTCTATTTCCCATATGGGTATCGTGTTAATCGGACTTGGGGCAAATAATGAAGCTGGTATTCAAGGGGCGATTTTCCAGGTCGTATCTCACGGCTTGATTTCAGCATTATTGTTCTTCCTGGTTGGAGTGCTGTATGAGCGCACTCACACTACTACACTTGCAAATCTCGGCGGCCTTGCAAAAGGAATGCCGATCGCATCTGGCTTCTTACTTGCTGGTGCAATGGCGTCACTCGGCTTGCCAGGGATGTCCGGATTCGTCAGCGAATTCATGGCGTTCTTCGGCCTGTTCAAGGAAATGCCAATCATTGCAGCGGTTGGTACGCTTGGCATCATCATGACGGCCGTTTACCTGCTGCGCGCCGTGCTTGCTATCACGTATGGCAAAGCAGAACGTGAATTTGCCGGTATTTCAGATGTTCGCACGTTTGAATGGGCACCGATCTTGGTGCTTGTGGGCTTGATCGTCCTGATTGGAGTATATCCAAACGTTCTGAGTGAACCGCTTCAGGCAACTTTAGAAACTATCTTGATGGGAATAGGGGGGTGATGAACGATGGATCTAGATACGCTTCTATCATTTGATTGGGGAACGATGACTCCAGAATTCATCATCCTGGGAGTAGCAACAGCCCTATCAGTTCTTGATTTATTCATGCCAAAGCACGTAGACCGGAAAGTGCTTGGCTGGATTGGTTTTATCGGGATTATCGCGTCAATTCTTTCACTGGTGATGCTAATCGGCGGTGAGACAACTTCAATCTTGTTTGATACATTCAGACTTGATTCGTTTGCGATTGCCTTTAAGCTGATCCTGCTTGTTGGTTCGGCGCTCGTCATGCTTTTGGCTATTGATTTTCCGCATAATGAAGGTCTCGAGGATTATAAAGGAGAGTTTTTCTACCTGTTCCTCGCTGCATTGCTTGGTGCAATGATGATGGCTTCAAGCGGCGACTTAATCACCTTGTTCGTCGGACTTGAATTGCTATCGATTCCTTCTTATATATTGGCGGGTATGCGCAAGCGAAACCTGCAGTCTAACGAATCTGCAATGAAATACGTCATTAACGGCGGTATTTCAAGTGCCATCACTTTGTTCGGTATGAGCTATGTTTACGGCTTGGCTGGAACAACAAATTTAAAAGGAATTGCCACTGTCTTCGGAGGAATTTCAGATGGTCAGCACATCTACCTGCTTGGACTGGCATTCTTCATGATTTTTATTGGATTATCATTCAAGCTTGCATCCGCTCCATTCCATATGTGGGCGCCGGATGTGTACCAGGGAGCTCCAACTCCAGTGACAGCGTTCTTGAGTGTTGTTTCAAAAACAGCTGGTTTTGTGATCATCCTTCGAATTCTGTTATCCGTATTCGGATATATTCCGGTTGCTGGTGACGAAGGACAGAAAATTCCATTGCTGTTCGCACTCCAGGACTATATTGGTTTCCTTGCGGGAGCAACAATGATCATCGGTAACGTGGTTGCGTTAAGACAGAGGAACATTAAACGTTTGTTTGCTTACTCAAGCATCGCGCATGCAGGTTATATCCTCGTCGCACTCACAGCCATGTCATTCGTGACCTTCGATTCGATCTGGTTCTACCTGCTTGCTTACGTATTAATGAACCTTGGTGCATTTGCGATTATCCAGCTGATTACTGCGAAGACAGGCTCAGAAGATATCAGCCACTTCGCGGGCCTTTACCGCCGCGCACCGCTTCTTGCGGTCACAATGGGAATCTTCATCCTGTCACTCGCAGGAATCCCGGGAACTGCAGGTTTTATCGGTAAACTTAATATCTTCTTGGGCGCATTGATGGTCGACCAGGCGCATTATGTCCTTGTATCGATTATGATTGCCACAACAGTTGTCTCGTATTTCTATTACTTTGGAATTATGACGCAGATGTTCTTCCGTCCGGCAGCTGACAACGCTAAAATCGAGATGCCAGCAGGAATTACAGCAGTTGTCATCATTACAGCTGCTGCAACAATCCTGTTCGGAGTATTGCCAAATGTGGCATTGGACTTCTTGCATGCGAATTTCAATCAGTTCGTTGATTTTATGAGATAAGACTTTTTGATCTTGAAAGAATCGACTTCGAAACATTCATGAAACGGATTTTGGGGAAAATCTGATTCATCATGGGAGCCGTTTTACACGGCTAAAGGGTAAAATAATGAAGGAAGCTGGCCTTGCAATAACGCGCAGGCCAGCTTTTTTGCTTTTTTCATAAAGTTTTTCTCCTGTTACATGTAACTTTCATTCATATGTACCGTCTAATTACAGGTATGCATCGGCCTTATGTTAAGATAGAAAGGTAATAGGGGGGAAGACAAATGATTTCAGGTATTGGTCCATATGCACTGACCAGCATTATATCCCATTTAGCATTCATCGGTCTTGCCTGGTGGGCACTTCAGGCACTTCAATTTGAAAAGCTGCTCAGGGCTAATCATGTTCTTCAAGCCCGGGTTTTATATATTTTGGCATCGATCGCGCTGGGTTCCACGGTCAGTAATTTCTTCCTTGATTACCTCCAATGGTCACAGCAGCTGCCGATGATCTTTCAATTGGTAAAAAATTAGGTCTTCGTACATGTTTTCAAATTGACAAATATTGAGTAAAATTCATTTTGTTGCAGTTTATTTTGTATGTACATGTTTGTTTTTTCACAAAGAACGTACACCCGGCAAAGTTGACCCGAAAAATAGTGTCAGAAAGTGACGAGAATTCCCAAGTATGTGATTGGCTCTCCTGGTAACAATGGTAATAAGGGGAGAGTGAGATCGACATGAAGAAAATTTCGTTTTTTTTATCAATTTTTGGCATTATTGGTTTTATTGTGCTTCAAGCTGGGAATAAAACGACTGTAGCTGATGCTGAACATGAGATCCAGACTCTGGCCTCAGTTTTGCAGAACGAAGATATTTTGATCACTGGGTGGTCTTTATATGCAAGGGAAACATTGGAAAATGTGAATGGTCAAGAAGATGTAGAAGGTCTTGTCGAAGATTTGAAGGCTAAGCTACCAAATTGGACATGGACTGTGGGCAATGATTCTAACCATGGAGAAATCATTGCTGTATCAAAGTCTTCACGGCTTCATGAAAAAATTAAAATTATTTCTACCGACATAAACGGCCAGGTACATACGTATATCATGTATGAGGTCAGAGGTCAGTCTTGGAATAAAAATACAGAAGCCTTTTTGAGCAAAAATTTACCAGGCAGAATATTTGACATTTTTCGAGGAAATGCCACAACTTTCTCTTGTATCGAAGGCGTTATCAATGATAAGATAAACTCGGCTTTACCTGTTTATAAAAGTAAACTGCTAAAGGCTTTTAACGCAAAGGAAATCGAAGGATTAGAAGAGGATTCATTTATTTCTACATCCGCTTTCTCGCCTTTATTCGACAAATCATTGAGCAGTGAACATGACATGAATATGCAGCTTGGATTACGGAAAACTGACCGATTGGGCGGAAAGACTACCCTTGTAGTTGGCACACCAATCATAACGATTGAATATTAATATAGAGAAATTGGACGCGGAGGGGAATACACTTGGAAAAAATCATCGTCCGCGGCGGACAAAGGCTAAGCGGTTCTGTAAAAGTTGAAGGAGCTAAGAATGCCGTCTTGCCTGTTATCGCTGCAACATTATTAGCAAGTGACGGAAAAAGCGTAATTCGTGATGTGCCAACTCTCTCCGATGTATATACCATCAACGAAGTATTACGTTCTTTAAACGCCGTAGTGGAGTTTGAAAATAACACAATAACAGTAGATGCATCTGGAGAGTTAAAAATCGAAGCGCCATTTGAATATGTTCGTAAAATGCGTGCTTCTGTACTAGTAATGGGATCATTGCTTGCCAGGAATGGCCGTGCTCGCGTAGCGCTGCCAGGCGGATGTGCAATCGGTTCCCGTCCTATCGACCAGCACCTTAAAGGATTCGAAGCAATGGGTGCAACTGTGAAGGTAGGAAACGGTTTTATTGAAGCCGAAGCAGTTAATGGCTTACACGGAGCTAAAATATATTTAGATTTCCCTAGCGTTGGCGCTACGGAAAATATCATGATGGCGGCTGTTCTTGCAAAAGGCACAACGATCATGGAAAACGTTGCAAAAGAACCAGAGATCGTTGACCTTGCAAACTTCCTGAACAAAATGGGTGCGAAGGTTCGTGGCGCAGGTACAGGCACAATCCGTATCGAAGGTGTTGAAGTGTTGTTTGGCGCAGACCACAACATCATTCCTGACCGTATTGAAGCTGGAACTTTCATGGTTGCTTCTGCAATTACAGGCGGAAATGTCCTTGTAAAAGGCGCGGTACCTGAACACTTATCTTCATTGGTTGCCAAGATGGAAGAGATGGGCGTTACAATCATTGAAGAAGAAGACGGTCTTCGTGTCATCGGACCTGAAACGCTGAAAGCAGTTGATATCAAGACAATGCCACACCCTGGATTCCCGACGGATATGCAATCCCAGATGATGGCACTGCTATTGCGTGCTCAAGGCACTAGCATGATCACAGAAACGGTATTCGAAAATCGTTTCATGCACGTGGAAGAATTCCGCCGCATGAACGCCAACATTAAAATTGATGGACGTTCTGTCATCATGAACGGACCATCTGATCTTCAGGGAGCAGAAGTGGCAGCAACAGACTTGCGTGCAGCTGCATCATTGATCCTGACTGGCCTTGTTGCCGATGGAATGACTCGCGTGACAGAATTGTATCACCTTGACCGCGGATACGTTGATTTCCATCTAAAGCTGGCTGCCCTTGGCGCAGACATCGAACGCGTAAGCGAAATCGAAGAAATGCCAGTGACTGAGAACCTCGTTTCAGATATGAACGCATAAATCAACATACCCAATAAACCGTAGAATTGTGCATATTAGTATAGTTCTGCGGTTTTTTTCTTTTTATACGATTTTATTTGGGTTATGAGTAATTCTAGTTATAAAATATCTGTCCAATTTCATTTTTTAGAAGACAATCATTTTTGCCAAATAGTGAATGCTCAAAAATTGTGTCATAAAAGCTTGTCCCCCTCCATAAGAATGAATTGAGACGGTAAGAACCGCCTTAATTTCATAATGGAGGCTTTTTTTATGTTAAAATTCAAACCTTTCATCGTACTAGCTGCAATCCTATTCGCTGTCACACTCCTCATACCAACTATGCTCGTCCTCCCTTTTATGGAAGAGAAGGCAGGCGGTAAGCTGGGAGAAGAGCTCAAGAATGATGCGAAGGATGCCGCGGCGGTGCCGTCCGCAGATTCGGCCGTTGAAGTGGCCGTATACCGCACTGCTTTGTCAAAGACAGAGAAGCTTCCACTGGATGAATACTTAATTGGCGTTGTAGCAGCCGAAATGCCAGCTGAATTCGAGCTGGAGGCATTGAAGGCGCAGGCGCTGTCGGCAAGAACCTATTATGTAAAACAAATGATGAGCCCGAATAAAGTCGGCGTTCCCGCAGGTGCTCAGCTGAACGATACAACCATCCACCAGGTCTTTAAAAATAAAGAAGAACTGAAGAAGCAATGGGGCGTAGATTATAAATGGAAAATCAAGAAAATTGCCGAAGCTGTAAAAGCTACTGACGGGCAGGTGCTGACTTTTGACGGGGCACCGATCGATGCAACCTTCTTTTCAACGAGTAACGGCTTCACAGAGAACTCAGAGGAATACTGGGCCAATGCTTTCCCGTACTTGCGCAGCGTCGAAAGCCCGTGGGACTTGAAATCACCTAAATTCCGCAGTGAGACCGTTATGACCGTTGCTGCGTTTGAATCAAAGCTGGGTGTTAAGCTGCCGAATTCCGCTACAATCGGCAAGGTCATTTCCCGGACAGCCGGAAACAGAGTTGGAAAGATTGATATAGGCGGAAAGGTTTTAACCGGCAAGGAAGTACGCGAAAAGCTCGATTTAAGATCCAGCGACTTCTCCTGGGTGATCAAAGGGCAAAACGTGATCATCACCACCGAAGGCTTCGGCCACGGTGTCGGCATGAGCCAATACGGCGCCAACGGCATGGCAACAGAAGGCAAAACCTACAAGGACATCGTTACGCACTATTACAAGGGTGTTGAGATCAGTTCTGCGGATAGTCTGATGACGAAGGTGACGGCGAGGAAGTAGGAATGGACTGGGGTTGCTTGCAGTTGGAAAGCCGACCTATGATGTTCAAAATTGAACCAAATAAGGATTACAAGGCCAGGGCAAAGTGCGCCCTGGCTTTTTAGCGCGTTTGGGATGGATTTGATTTTTTATTATTTTTCGCGGGATCGAAAAATGACTCGAAGTCTTTGGGCATGTGGTAGATGCGGCCTTTGTTTGTGCCTGTGAATGGGAGATTCAAAGATAATAAAATGTCAGTGATCGTCTTGGATGATACACCAGGGCAAAACTCTCTGCACATCTGGTTTTTAATAGTAGTACTAATAAGGAGGAAAAAATCTTTTACAGTTTTAAAATGTGCCGTTTTGGATTTATACTTA
This sequence comes from Heyndrickxia sp. MSNUG, assembly GCF_049532715.1. Classification (NCBI taxonomy): domain Bacteria; kingdom Bacillati; phylum Bacillota; class Bacilli; order Caryophanales; family Bacillaceae; genus Heyndrickxia; species Heyndrickxia sp. MSNUG. The sequence goes on along the minus strand of NZ_CP150978.1, from coordinate 4,599,161 downwards.
CACATTGGACACCGCCAAACCCATTTTTCCCGTATCATGCCATATGTTAAACAAGAAGGACATTGAACCCCTTTTTGAAGGTCGTCTGGTGTTAGGGAATATTGTTTCAGAATGTCCGGGTGGTGTGGGGAATGATTCTTTAGATATGACTTGGATAACTTTTTTACTTCCTTATCAGTAAAACTTGGATTTGAAATGGTTTCTTCTCTCTGAAGAACGCGATTTAATAATACATCTCCCTTTACGATCAAGTTATTCAGGGACCGGTCACTTACCTTGATAATAGTAGATGGATTACTGATGGCAACAAGATGATAAATGGGCGGGACACTGAATTTATGGTTTTGCAGCCATCTTTTCAAGTGCCAGACTTGCATTTGAACCTGGTTAATGGGATTATCGTATGATTTTTCTTGTTCATCCTTTGTTTGAATCATTTGGTCGGAATGTTTATCAAAGAAAAGGGTTCCGGAATAGGCTTTGGTTTCAATTAGAAGGATATAACGAAGAGTTAAAATGAGGGTATCCATCTGGAAATGCCATTTTTCATCTTGAAGGCGTAAATCCCGAAAGATGTGGTAACCTTTTTCCGGTAAAAAACTTAAGCGGTAATCCGTTTGCAGCTCACCTTTGTAACCGGCACGCCAGGCTCTGTAATCTTGCTCGATCAATGAGGTTTTAGGATGATTTGGTATGATCCTATCCATTAAAGCTTTATACATAAGAAGCCGAATGGGGTATGTCCTTTCTTTTTCAATCAAATGTGTCACTTCCTTATTATTTTTTATATGAATTCTTTTTTTACACGGAAATTACCTGCTGATGTAACTGTTTGATTATGAAATTTTTATGTCTGAATAACCATTTGTCATTATATCTACGGTTGAAGAGAATAAATGAACGGTTGCTGAAATTTTATCTACGGTTGAGTGGAATTTATAACCGGTTATCCCCATTTTATCAACGGTCGGTGCTTTGAATGGACGAAGTCACTATTAAACACAAAAAGCCAGCCTCAATCCCAAGGCCAGCCGCTAAAAAACCGTAATTAATCTCTTTTATCCTCGAACGCGTCCCTCAATCCCACGCAAAACCCTCCCCAGTCTCACAAACTTGCCGCTGAAGTAAGCATGATGAATGAAGTGGGATGCCGCTAAAACCCCAATGACATCTTTTACAAAATCAATGACGGTTGAGGACCGGTACGGGACGAAGCTTTGGTGAATCTCGTCGAGCAGTCCGTACGAGATGGCCACACCCATGAAGATGAAGCTTAAAGCGGGTGTGAAGCGGCCGGTCGTCAGTGCCGCTAAAACTAGGAATACATATAAAATCCCGAACTCTACCAGGTGAAGAGACTCTTTTAAAAAGCGATCGACACTATGGTCCGGAAGTTCAATGACAGCGGTATCTGGCAGGCTGGACATAATCCAGATCGCAGCCATATAGGCAAAAGGCAGAATTCGTAAAAACCAAGCTAGTAACTTTTTCATGATAAACCCTCACTTTATATTGTTATAAAAAGACGGAATCTAGCACAAAACTTGAAATTCCCCCCGCCCGAAAACACGATGGTATTCAGCACAAAACCTGGAATTTCCCCGCCCGAAAACTTTTTTGCATAAAATAATCACCTTTGTCGAAAAATAAGCAGTAAAAAATTTTTCAACTCTATGTATATATTTTTTCGCATCTGTTCAGACTGATTGCTGAGGTGATGAAAATGAGAGAGGAAAGATCTTCTCAAGACAAAAAGAACAGCTTTTTCAAGAAGCGGTGGGTGTATCCAACAGTTTATATTGCTAGTGCCGCAATCATTCTAACTGGTGTCCTATGGTATCAAAACAGCGGTAGCAACGGAACAGATCAGACGGAGTACAAAGCGACTGATATGCCTGGCAAAAAATTCAATGACCAGCCAGCAGTTGAAGTTAACCGCGCAATGGAAAACTTTGTAATGCCAGTGGTGAGTGAAGACGACGCTGTCATCCAAATGGGATTCTATGATAATGACAGCAAGGCAGAAGAGCAAGAAGCAGCTCTAGTGTTCTATGACAATACGTACCATCCGAACACTGGATTGGACATTGCTTCTAAAGATGGCAAGGAATTTGATGTTGTTGCTTCATTAAGCGGTACTGTCACTAAAGTCATGGAAGATGGTTTACTAGGAAACGTCATTGTAATCGAGCATGACAAAGGTATTGTAACACAATATCAATCAGTTAAAGACTACGAAGTTAAAGTTGGCGACCAAGTCGAGCAAGGACAAGTCATTGCGAAATCTGGTACAAGCCTGATCAATGAAAAGGCTGGCAACCACGTACACTTTGAAATCCGTAAGGACAATGTCCCTGTAAATCCGCATGAGTACTTCAACAAGTCGCTTAGCGCATTGCAGGAAGCAGAAATTACGAACGAAAAAGCTGCTACTGATGGAGATGCAGGCAAGTCCGAAGAAGCTACAGAAGAAGGTGCAGCTGATCAAGAAGGCGCACCAGCAGATGACAGCGTAACTCCAGATGAAGAAAAACCAGCAGATGACAGCTCTGACAAAAAAGACGCCGGTGAAGACAAAGACGCAGGCCAAGACAAAGACACTTCAACTGACTCAGAAGAATCAACTAACTCTTAAACAATAAATACTTTAACACATTAACGTCCTGGGGGTCTGACCCCCAGGACGTTAATGTGTTAAAGCGGCATGGGCTGGTTCTTTCTTTTGTTACTTGGAATTGATATGGTAAAATCAGACGGGAGGAGGGGTACATATGAAACGGATGTTTTTGTTTTTAGTAGGATTTATATTTTTTGCAGTATTCGTCGCTGGCTGTAGCAAGGAACCGACTCCGGAGGAACGTTTTTCGCAGTATGTGAAGCTGTGGAATGATCAGAAGTTTGAAGAGATGTATGGATACCTATCTGAGGAAGCGAAGGGAACGATCTCGAAGGAGGAGTTCGTCAATCGCTATAATAAAATTTATAAAGATTTAGAGATTAACAAGCTGAAGGTCAGCTATAAGCAGCCGGAAGAGGAACAGGAGCATAAGGAAGACCAGACCTCACTGCCTTTTTCGGCGAAAATGGAGAGTGTCGGTGGGCCAATTGCGTTTGACCATGAGGCCACTCTCGTAAAAGAGGAACGGGATAAAGAATCAAATTGGTATGTAGATTGGGATACGACTTTTATTTTCCCTGAACTGGGATCTGGGGATAAGATTAGTTTCCAGAATGTGAAAGCGGAACGAGGCGCCATTCTTGACCGGGAAGGGAATGGACTGGCGATCAATGGAACAGCCCTGCAAATTGGTGTGGTTCCTGGCGAAATGGGCGAGCAAAAGGACCAAATCATCAAGAAGCTTGCCGGGATGCTCGATATGTCTGAAGAACAAATCAATAAGGCGCTGAATGCGAGCTGGGTAAAGCCAGAGCATTTTGTGCCGCTGAAAAAAATATCAAGGACAGATGAAGCGCTTCAGGAGAAAGTGTTTGCGCTAGCCGGTGTTACCAGCCAGCAAGTTGGAGCGCGTGAATATCCGTATGGCGAATCCCTTTCCCACCTTCTTGGCTACATCGGTCCTGTCACCGCCGATGATCTTGAAAAACTTGAGGGCAAAGGTTATTCAAGCACGGACTTCATCGGCCGGCGCGGCCTGGAACAGGTGCTTGAAGAGCAGTTAAAAGGAACAAACGGAATCAAAATTTCGATTAAAAAAGAAAACGGAACTGAAAAAGTGCTGGCAGAAAAACCGGTCGTAAATGGAAAGGATATAAAGCTGACAATTGATGTGGTCATGCAGGAACAATTATATGATCAACTCAAAGGAAAGGCTGGCACATCGGCTGCGCTCAATCCAACGACAGGTGAAACGCTCGCCCTGGTCAGCTCACCAGGCTTCGATCCAAACGAGATGACGCTTGGAATCTCGCAGAACAAGCGCAAATTGCTAGAGGAAAATCCACTGCAGCCATTCCTTAATAGATTCAAGCTTACGTATGCGCCAGGCTCCGTTCTCAAGGCCGTTACGGCAGCCATCGGACTTGAAAGCGGTAAGCTTACGCCGAAGACCGCCTATGAAATCAACACAAAGCAATGGCAGAAGGACGCTTCATGGGGTAATTACAAGGTCACCAGGTATTCAGATATCAAAGGAAACATTGATCTGGAAAAAGCGCTCATATACTCGGACAACATTTATTTTGCCAGAGCCGCACTTGAGAAAATCGGCGCTGATACCTTTGCGGAGGGCCTGAAGAAGTTTGGCTTTGAGGATCAGCCGGAATATTTGTATCCAATGGAGCCATCGCAAATTGGCAAAATGGAAAGTGAAATCAGTCTGGCCGATTCAGCCTATGGGCAGGGACAAGTCGAGATGAATGTGCTTCATCTGGCTGCAGCCTATTCGCCTTTGATGAACAAGGGTAATCTGATTAAGCCGATTCTTGGAATCGAAGACCAGCAAGGACAGGTTTGGAACGAAAACGTAATCACTCCGGAAAACTCAGCAACACTCAATAAGATGCTGACCAAGGTCGTCACGGATCCAAGGGGTACCGCACATAGTGCCATGATGGCCAACTATCCGCTTGCCGGAAAAACTGGTACAGCAGAGATCAAACAGAAACAAGGTGAGAAAGGCAAAGAACTCGGATGGTTCGTCGCCTACAACCCTCAATCTGCAGACCTGATTGTCTCGATGATGATCGAGAACTCAGGCTCCAAAGATGTCGTTACAAGAGTAAAAGCATTTTATCAGCTAAGACAGCAAAGTGGATTATAATGGATTAAGGTTCAGCCAATAAGGCTGGACCTTTTTTTGTGTGTTCAAAGATAACCGACATTAAGTCTAACCATGTCAAAATGAGTCTCCAGCCCCGTTTAAGTCAGAGCCAGCTTGGACAGATACGGTGAGATAAATTTTTTATGGGGGTAGAGTGGATAAATTGGGGGTTCAGTCCTACAAAGCAACTTTTTGGAAAAATGAGTAAATGTGCCTAAAAATTGAAAAGGCATTTTTCACTGAGAATGAATAATACGTTTTCACAGAAGGAAAAACGACCCATAATAATACAAAAAATAGTTCGAACTAAAGATATATTCAACAAAAATTACAATTAAATTAGTTAAAACGAACTATTCCTTATTTTGGTAAATATTTGACTAAAATGTGAACGGGTGATAGTAAATAAAGAGGAGAAATTTTAATTTTTTAGGTTTATTAACTTAGTAAACTGGGAATTTGAAAATGAACATTTCCAATTCTTTCATAAAAAATAAAAAATAACCATTAAGGGGAATCAATGCAGGATGTTAGAGTCAAAAAGGAGAGCGACCATCTTTTTGCTACTTGCCTTTCTTTTAGCCTCAGTGGCTGGATACCTCGTGTATCAAAAAGTAAAGGACTTAAACTCAGAGTTGGGGGGCATGACGAAAATCTATGTTGCGAATAGCGACATCCCAGCGAGGACACTGATCCAGGAAAATCAAATCACGACGATGGAAATCCCAAATAAGTTTTATGTAAAGGGTTCTCACGTCGTGAAAAAAGATGATTTAGTCAATACAGTACTGGTTGTTCCTGTTTCCAAGGGAAATATCATAACCGAAAACATGCTAAAGCCATTCTCAAATCTTAGAAATGAAAATAACCGCCTCGTCTCCATGTATCCTTCTGAAAAAATACAATTCGACCAGGTAATCGAAGCACTTGACCGTGTTGATATTATTGTTTCTACCGACGATAACGGAAAGCAAAAGACGGAAATCTTCATGAGGGATGTACCCGTAGCATACGCACAGGGAAATGGTAAGGATTTCGCAGGAGTTGCGCTTGAAGTAAGCATGGAAGACGCGCCAAAACTTATACATATCCAGAACTACGCAGACAAGGTCCGGGTGCTGAAAGCAAACGTCGGCAAAGGCGATACGATGAATACAGCAACCCCACCAGAAACGGATACAACCAAAGAAGGTACTGAACAGAAGACGCAGCCGACTGGTACACAGCCGCCAAAGGCCCAGCAGCCAGCAGCAACCACGCCAAAAAAGACAGACGCGACAAAACCAACAGGTACCAAACCGGCAGATAATAAACAAACCGATACAAAACAAAGTGGTACACCATAAAGAATCTTACTTGTTTCAAACCACAAAACATTAATAATTAACTTATATCAATTAAGCATCATGGTAAAAATTCATTCTGCCTCTAAAAAAAGGCAGTAACTAAATAAAAGGCTCTGTTAGCCCAATGTTATATCAAATCCTGTTGATTGTAGTGGAAGGCGCGAAGACTCCTGCGGGCGCAGCTGGACAGGTGAGACCCCGCAGGAGCGAAGCGACGAGGAGGCTCAGCGCCAGCCCCTAGAAGAATTTGTTTATGAAATAGCCGGCAGTTGGGCTTTTTCATAATTCTTCCGCGGAAAGCTCAGCGCCTGGAACGAAAATCAACAGCCTTGTTTAACAGAGCTAATAAATAAAAATGATGGTATGAGGGGAACCGATGGAAACGAAACTTAAGATTTTATTAGTCAGTGATGATGAGGTCATTCATAACCAAATTTTAAATGGCATTTCTGGGAGTTATCCAATCCAGCTGATCGCACCCGGTGATGTTGTCCGGGAGATTAACCGCGATGTTCAGGATATTGTCATTTTTGTCCAGGCGGATGGGGACATTGAAGTTGAGAGTATTCAATATATCAAGTCGGTAAGTCCGTCAACACTTGTTATTTTTATCGCGAAGAATTCGGATTTCTCACAGCTCCGGAATATCACAAAAGCGGGGGCTTCTGAATTTTTTGTTTACCCTGAGGAGCACGGGTTATTTATTAGCCGGTTCCCATCGATTTTCCAGAATTATGAGCTGCAAAAGCTGAAGCAGGATACTTCATTCTCTTCTTTTGCAGGCGGACGCGGAAAAATCATTACGGTTTTCAGCGGCAATGGCGGCAACGGTAAATCAAATCTTGCAGCAGCACTTGCCCAGACAATCAAGCTCGAGTCTACCGCCGAGGTTATCTTAATCGATTTAAACCTACAGTTTGGCGGAATCGAAACGCTTTTATCCATCCAATCGAACCGTTCGATTGCCGACCTGACTCCGGTTATCAATGAGCTGAATGAGAGCCATATCCGAAACGTATCGCAGAAGCTGGAATCATCGAAATTAGAGGTTTTAATCAGCCCATGTGATGCGGAAACTGCGGAAACGATTACCGAGGAATTCGTCGCTAAATTGCTTAGGACGTGCAGAAGAAGCTTTGACTTCGTCATCGTCGACCTTCCTGCTTATATCAACAGCAATGTAGTCACTGCACTTGAGGAATCGGATCAAATCTATTATGTCCTCACTCCGGACACTCCTGCGCTAAAAGTGCTGAAGCAGTTCGAGGAGCTGGCGGTAAGGCTGGGGATGGAGCTTCCATCAAGGACGGCCATTGTCCTCAACAAACTGGCCAAGGAGAACGAGGTGCAGGAAAAGGACTTAAAAACGTTCCTGCGCTTCCCGATAGCCGCAACAGTAAGGCATGATATCAAAGGGCTGCAGCCTTTTATCAATAAAGGTGAGCCGGTCAGAAAAATCGCAAAAGAAAAACGGATGATCCCTTTTGCTAAGGACGTAAGAAAATGGGCGGTTTCTGTATTGAAATAGGGGGATTCATGAATGGCATCTTTATTTGATAAACGAAAAGAAAAGGTCGTTGTCTCTGCGAAACTTCAATCCTATCAATATGAAAACCATCTTGTGGATGAACTTGTTGAACATTACAAAGCAAGGCTCTTAAGAGACACGAATCTTGAAGCGCTGACAAAGCTGACACAGGGTGAAATGAGGCTCCGTATAGAACAGCTTGTCTCACAGTTTATGTCCGAGGAAAAGGTCATTATCTCCCGCCATGACAAAGAGATCTTGATCACAAGGATCCTTGATGAATCGGTCGGTTTCGGGCCGCTTGAGCCGCTGATCAATGACCCATCCATCACGGAAGTGCTGATCAATGGGTCTGAAGAGGTCTATGTGGAACGACTCGGTAAGCTCGAGCTTTCGGATGTGAAGTTTCGCGATGATGATCATGTCAGGCATATTGTCGATCGAATCGTAGCGCCGATCGGCAGAAGGATTGATGAAAGCTCGCCAATGGTTGATGCGAGACTTCCGGACGGCAGCCGTGTGAACGCGGTCATATCGCCAATCAGCTTGAATGGCACGCTTGTCTCGATCCGTAAGTTCAGAAAAGAACCTTTCAAGATGGAGGACCTATTAAACTTCCATACCTTGAATTCAGCGATGTCAGAATTCCTTGAGGGCATCGTCAAGGCAAAAATGAATACATTGATTTCTGGAGGAACTGGCAGTGGTAAAACGTCCATTCTAAACGTGCTTGCCGCTTCGATTCCTTTCGGTGAACGCGTTATTACAATTGAAGACTCCGCGGAATTACGTCTCAACAGGCCAAACGTGGTCGGAATGGAAGCAAGGCCAGCAAACGTCGAAGGCAGCGGTGAAGTCACCATTCGTCAGCTTGTTAAAAACTCACTGAGGATGAGGCCCGACAGGATCATTGTCGGTGAGGTTCGAAGCGGGGAAGCATTTGACATGCTCCAGGCGATGAATACCGGTCACGAAGGCTCGCTGACGACCGTTCACGCCAACTCGCCGGATGACGCACTGCGCAGAGTCGAGGCGATGGTCGTCATGGCCGGAATGGATTTGCCGAGCCATATCGTCCGTGAATATATCGTCGGTGCCCTAGATATCATCGTCCAGGCGACAAGGCTGACCGATGGTTCACGTAAAATCGTCTCTATCTCCGAGGTCGTGACGAAGAAGGATGGCTCACATGAAGTAAGGGAAATCTTCCATTTCAAACGGACTGGAATCGGACCTGATGGGGAAATCATCGGGCACTTCACGCCGACAGGCTATATACCGGAATGCTTGAGCAGGCTGAAGGTTTTCGGAATCAACATTCCTGAATCAGCCTTTACCCCTGTATACGAGGAGGTGAAACAATGACGGAATTTATCGTTTCGACCCTGTCTGCTTTGGCCTTCATCATCGCGATTTATTACATCCTTGACTACCGGAAGGAAAAACGCGAATGGAAGAAGAGGGCGAATGAGTTTTATCTTGATGGTGCAAAGCGGAAGAGTGTGCTCGTCGTTTGGGGAGACCGGTATGACAGGACAGAAGGTGCCCAGCCTCTTTATGAAAAATTAAGGGCAGCAAACATCCCGTTGACACCATCGGAATACATTGGAGCCCAGATCGTAGTCTTCATGGGGCTGGTTATTGTTTTACAGAACTTCTTCAGCATTCAATTCCCGACCAACCTGATTGCTGCTGCAATCGTGCTTGAAGGCGGGAAACGGCTTTTATTTTTACTGAGAAAAAATAAGATGAAACAGCGTTTGGTGGAACAGCTCCCGGAAATATGCCGCACGCTGGCTAATGCCACGCGTTCGGGGATGACCCTGACGCAGGGAATCAATATGGTCGCCCAGGAAGCAGCCGAGCCTGCAAAGGGAGAGTTTAGAAGGCTTGCACAGGAAATTTCCCTGGGAATTGATTTCAACGCCGCGTTAAAAGCGATGGAAAAACGACTTGAAAGCCGGGAATTTCAGCTGTTCGTCGCCACATTGTTAATCCAGAAAAAGGCGGGCGGAAATTTGTATTCCGTTCTGGATGAAATGGGCCAGACGCTCGAGGACCGGAAAATCCTGCTGCAGGAAATCAAGACGATGACGGCGGAACAAAGATATGTCTCCTATATGGTGCCAGTCCTGCCGATTTTCCTTGTGTTGATGATGAATAACGTCATCGATGGCTTCATTGACCCATTGTTTTCAGGGATCGGCATCATCCTGCTGTTATTTTTCCTGGGTGGTACCGTTCTTACGTTTATCCTTGTCAGAAAGGTAACCAATATAAGGGTGTAATCTCATGGATGGATTAATTATTATTGTCATTTGCCTGTCACTGGCGTTTTTGGCGATTTCCTTAAGAAGCTATTATAACTATCTGTTATCAAAAGAGAACCTGAAGAAAGAGATTCACGAAAAAACCTATATCTACGATGCGTTTGAAAGAAAGATCACAAGAAAAGAAAAGTTTTTAACGAAAGTGTTCGAGTATGCGGATGATTTCTCATCCATTGGCCAAAGGGTCAACTTTTTCAGTGAGGATCATGAGGTCAGGAAGCTGCTTATGCACGCCGGTTATCCATATGGCTTAACGGTCGAGCGGTTCCAGGGATTAAAAATGTTCATGATGGTCGTTGGATTAATCATTGGCGGCATTGCCCTCGTTCTGCAGCTTCCGATGTCCCAGATTGCCGTCATTCTTTATCCAATCGCAGGATACTTTGCAGTCGTCATGTGGCTGAAGCGGAAGGCGAAGGTGCGTCAGGAAGAACTGAGCTTCCAGCTGCCCGACTTCCTCGATACGATGAGTGTTACGCTCCAGGCGGGGGTAGGGCTCGACCAGGCGCTTCGGGATATCGTTCCTTATTTCGAGGGACCAATTAAAGAAGAGTTTGGCCGGTTCATCCAGGAAACGGATGTAGGGGTGCCAAGGGCAGAAGCCTATAACACTTTGCTCATACGAAATGACAGCCGGGAATTCCAGACCCTGATCCGCTCCCTGATTCAGGGAGAAAGACTCGGGGTGCCGATTTCCAGGACGTTCAAAAACCAATCCGAGGAAATGCGCAAAATCAAGAAGGAAAAGATCAAGGAGCAGGCTGCAAAAGCCTCACCAAAGGTAACCTTGATCACCACCTTCCTCGTCATGCCATCCGCCCTGATCTTAATCGGCGGACTGATGGTCATCAATCTATTCAGCGGCAATTCAAATCTATTTGATTTATTTAAATAAGAAACCAACAATCTACTAACAAACAAAAGGGAGAGATTCTACGATGAAAAACTTAATGATCAAAGCATGGACAAAAGTTATGGTACCTGTAAGAAACGAAAGAGGAGCACAGTCTTTGGAATGGTTAGGACTTGCGGCATTATTAATTCTTGTTTTGGGAATTGTTTCTCAGGCGGTCAGCAGCAGCCAGGGCAGCATTACAGGTGTTATTACGAAAATCATTGATAAAATCACGAAAATGGTTGGCTAATATTTTTCAGGAAAAGAAATTCACAGCAATACTCTAAGGTGGGGAAAGAATGAAAGCAATCAAACACTTCCTGGTTTTATTGATTGGTCTTATCGTTTTTGTTTCAGGCTGCAGCCAGGAAGCTGAGAAGAGCAAAGAACCTGCAGATAAAGCTAAAACTGCAGAAACAAAACCAGCTAAAGATGAAAAAGCGAATGAGGATCAAGAAAAAGAAGAACCAAAGGAAGAGTTGGCTGTGGAACCTTTGCCAACAACCTATCAGGAGCTTGAGGCATTGTCTCAGGGACCATATCATGATTTAAATTACGATCTGACTGAAGAAAATCAACAGATGTTTCTGGAGACATTCAAGGAGCTTCCTGATGTGTCCGGAACTCCTTCTGAAAAAGAGCTTGATCTTTTTTACAGCGAAGTGCTGAAGATGGTCCAGAAGGATTATAAAGGGCCTGAGGAAGCCATAAAGCGTCTGAAGTTCCAGTCAATTGGCAGTCCTGAGATGAAGGATACCCGCTATCAATTTAAAGAAAACTTGAACTTAGAAATTATTCTGGATGCTTCAGGAAGCATGGCTCAGGAAGTCAATGGCAAGGTAAAAATGGATGCTGCTAAGGACGCAATTAATCAATTCGTACAAAAGCTTCCGAAAGATGCCAAAGTTGGCATCCGGGTCTATGGCCATAAAGGAAGCAATGCCGACTCTGATAAACAGCTTTCCTGCAGCAGCAGTGAAATCATGTACCCGATCTCAAGCTTTGATTCTGGTAAGTTCCAGTCGTCGCTGGATAAAATCAAGCCTACCGGCTGGACGCCAATCGGTCTTGCTTTAAATGAAGCAAAGAAGGATTTAAGCCAGTTTGATGGGGCGACGAATACAAACATCGTCTACCTGGTAAGTGATGGGGTTTCGACATGTGAAGATAACCCAGTTGAAGCAGCAAAGAGCCTTTTTGGTTCAAATATAAAGCCAATTATCAATGTAATCGGCTTTGATATCGATAATGAAGGGCAGAAACAGCTCAAAGAAATTGCGGCAGCGACAGAAGGTATTTATACGAGCGTGGCAGATGAATCCGAACTAAGCGACGAACTATCACAGATAAATCAGTTGGCTGAATCGTGGGATGAGTGGAAAAAGAAAGGCATGCAAAGCATTGACCTCAAAAAAGTCCAGAACAGCCTGGATATCTTCGTCTATATCACTCGTGAAGAAGTGAAGAGCCAGAAAGAGAAGGATCTCATCAATCATGTGGCTTTTGTTTTATGGCAGAATGAAATGATGACAGCTGAATCTCGTGTTTACATTGAAGAAAAAAATCGTGAATACCACGACTGGATCGATTCCGAGATACTGAAATTCAAGGAAGAACTCCATACTTTGAACGAAATGAATTATTCAGAAGCAATCAAGTCACTTGAAGAAAAGTACCAGCAAAATTCCCAATAGCGGGGTGAACGAATTGCGTGAAAGGACATTTAATCGAATCTTTGCCATATCGATGATTGCCGTCCTGCTATTCTGGAACGTCATGCCTTATATGGCAATGGCCGGCACCTTCATAACGCCGGGTGAAGCGATTAAGCCGGGTCAAACATACAAGCCAGGAAAGCCGATTGATGGCGGACAATTTATCATTCCGGGCAAAGTATACCAACCGGGAGAAGCGGTTAAGCCAGGGGATGCGGCACAGTCTGGAGAAGCTGGCGGGGCATCGGGAACACCGATTATCCCGCAATCCCCAAATGCCTTAGGTCTATTCATCATCCCGAATGTTCCGCCGCCACCCCCAGGTGCCTTTTACTGGGAGTTCATCGGGATTGAAGGTGGAAGTCCTCTTCAGGGAGGTCAAGGCCCGAACGGAGGCCAGGCTGTGAATGGCGGCAATGGTCCGACAGGAGGCCAAGGCCCGAATGGAGGTCAAGGCCCAAATGGAGGCCAGGGCCCTAACGGTGGTCAAGGTCCGAACGGAGGCCAAGGCCCAAGTGGTGGAGAAGGTCCAAGCGGTGGTGAAGGCCCGAACGGAGGCCAGGGCCCGAATGGAGGTCAAGGTCCGAACGGAGGCCAGGGCCCGAACGGAGGCCAGGGTCCAGATGGAGGTCAAGGCCCTAATGGCGGTACATCTGGTGGAGGAGCCGGAGCATCAGCCGGAAATGGCGATGCTGATGGTTCACCGTTAGATGGAGTGAAGACGACCGCGGATTACGCTAAGAAAGCTAAAAAGTTTCTTGTCACCTATCCAAAAAGATTAGGTGAGATTCTGGATGGTACTCTCTCTCTTGCTGCCGGGTTCAGGATCAAGGATTTGAACACTGCAACTGGGAACAAGAACCTCTATCAAATTCTCGGGAAAAATAATGTTGTAGATAACAACAACAAGTTTAATAGATGGTTAAATAAGAGGTATAACAATTATCTTCAGAGCTTTAAAGAAAATAAGCTGATCCTGAAAGGGAACCAGAAAACGGTAACAGATGCTTTTGGAAAAAAGACGAACGTGGTTACTAAGAATTTAAGAAGTGGCACGACTGTTAAAGCTAAACATATTGATAAGTTCTTCAAGGAAAATATGAGTTTTAAAACCGTGACCTCAAAAATAGGCAAGGAAATGTCGGAAAACTGGTTTGGTATTAATAATCCGTTAAAACCATCAAACTGGAAAAGCGGCAATATCATCAATAAAGAATTTTTCAAATTAAGCAAAGTAGCTAAAGGAAACGGGATTGCGAATGTCCTGCTTTCTGTTGCTCCAAGAATCAGTGATTTTGCTCAACAAGAGAATAAATCTGCGCACGTAACAGATTTTGCAGCGGGAATTACAACCGATGTAGCATTTGGAGTTGGGTCTACAGCAGTGAGCGCTGGAGTCGGCTGGCTTGCAGCAGCAGGAGCTGGAGCAGCGGCAGGTTCCGTGGTACCTGGAGTGGGAACGGTTGTAGGAGCAGTGACGGCAATTGGGATATCTCTTTTCCTGGAATCAAAAACAGGAAAGAGCATTAAGGATAGCGTTCAAAAAGGAGTCAAAAAGCTGTTTGATGGTGTGAAAGGAAAACTGTCAGGAGTATTTGGCTAATTAGGAAAGGGAGAGTGAGTATGGTCAAAAATACAACAATACTAACAATAGGTCCGCTGGTGATTGGAGCTATTACTCTCCCAATCCCGGATTTTTCAATGGTTTACATGTGGGTGGCACTTGCCCTGTTCGTGCCTGTGTTTTTATTTGCTGTCTACCTTGACCTTACTGGGAAGTCAAAAAAATCAAGTAAGCTAAGAGGATACATTGGTTACTTTTGTCTGGTCTTAAGCTCTATTTATTTTGCTTTGCCAGCAGTGAAGCTTTACCAGGATCGGCCGTTTATTCAGTTAGTCATTATAGGAATCTGGATCGCTGCTTCGTTCATTACCTTCCGATATCATCGTCTCATGCATGCAATTGTTTTTGCCGAGAGTGATCGCTACCGTAAGTTTACCTTTCTTTTACACGGAACAATGGGTTTAGCGCTAGTAGCTGGAGCAGGAGGTTACTACAAAGCGGCAGAGTATTTCTCTTATGCATTTGGACCAAATGCAACATTTGCCTATTTTTCACTTATTCTGCTCATTGGATCCCTCTGGCTGGGAATCTTCGCGCAGAGTACGGTCGGTGTTTTTACAAAGTTTAAATAGCTTGCGGGGTGGAAAAATGAATGCCTTTATCAAGACATTGGGGATCTCAATCCTTCTTATGATGGGAACTGGTTTTATCGGCGTCGTGGTGATTCAGGATATCTTCAATTTATCAATTTTTTCTCTAATTATCACTTACTTTTTAAATGGATATATAGCATCCGCAACAAATACTGTTTATCCCTATTTCAATGCATATATGACCGCTCTCGCCCTGGTCATCATTAATTTGGCATTCTCGTATCTGGTACTCGGACTGAACATACTGATCAATCCTGATGTGGTGTTTTATTCTTTATTGACCGGTACTTGTGTATCACTTGCAGGTGCATACGCCAAAATTTTTATGAGAAACAGGAGCATGGCCCATGCTTAAAGATATTTTCTATTATTATAATCAGAGCTTGCTGAAGATACTTGGTTTTACGATCCTGGTCATTCTTCCAGTTCAAATTTTTCTGTACGGCTGGATTTACTATTTTAATCAGCTTGACCTGAACCGTATTGAGACAGTTCTGGCACTCTACGTGTACGTATTGATGTTTATCCTTACAATGAAGCCATTCCTTGAATTATACAAACACTTGAAAATAAACGAAGATTACAGTCTGAAAAGTATGCTGAAAACATTCATTTCGTCGTTCGGATTTGTGTTTTTTGGTTCAATGATCATCTTTTTGCTGTCTTATATAGGAACTACTTTATTTATCATTCCCGGACTCATCCTGCTGACCATAGCATTTTTTCTGCCCTTTTATAATGATGGTGAAGATAACTTTAAGCTCCTTGCCAAAAAGGCAGTTCATTTTTATAAAAGCAGATTCTTTTCCATCCATCGAGATGTGATTTTGCTAGCCTCTATTAATTTGCTGGTTTGGGCACTATTTGTTAATGGGATTGCACAATTCGATATGAACCTCATTACGTATACGATCTTGCGAATACTGATTAACCTGTTTATTTTTCCGCTGATCTATTTTTATCTGGCGGAAAGGTATGAAGATGTTGCGGAGGTTTAGATGATTTATGGAAAATAGCTTATTTAAAAAAACAAATGTCCCTCTGATGGTTTTCCTGAGTTCTGTTTCTCTTGGAATCTATGTTCCTTATTGGTTTTTGTCACGGCAAAAGAACTTCGAAACGTTAAAAAATAATCTTAATTTTACCGCTCTGAAAGTACTTTTTGGTCTTTACATCTTTTCCTTTATCCTTAATCTTGTCCATACAGGCATTTTTACCGAGCTGGGGATCAATGTCTTTAACAGTCTAGATTTAATCCTTACCTTTTTCGGCCTTGGAATTATGTATTTTTCAGTATTCAGGGCAAGAGATTCGATCGAAGATGAACTGAATGAAAAAGTGTATAACCCTTGGCTTCTCGTTATTTTTCATATTTGGTACCTTCAATATAAATTGAACCGCATGGAATTGAAGGCATAATACAGTGCTTCTAGGCAATTATTTTTAATTATCCGGGGTGTCTCTAATGTCAGGAAAAAATAAACTCAATAATGAAAGAGGCGCGATTACCTTTGAATTCTTAGGAATCCTGCCGTTCTTTTTTATGTTCTTCCTGCTTCTCTGGCAGGTGGTCGCCTCCGGATATGCAGTTTTCACGGCAAAAACGGCGGTCAATAACGCAGCTAAAACGTTTGCAGCGACCAATGATATCAATGAAGCGGAGCAAGTGGCAATCCAAACAATCGGGACCAGCTCGGTAATCAACTACAAGAACATGCAGGTTGTTTTCCTTGATGGCCAGGGGAAGTTTGAAATGAAGCTGTCTGCAAATCATCCGCTTGTGTTTGTTCCATCTCCATGGAAAAGTGCTGCTTCACTAGACCTTAACCAGGAGGCAATTGGCAAGGTGATGGTGCCATGAAGTATCTCCGCAATGAGAGAGGGAACGCCGTCTTTTTCATGCTGTGGCTCCTTGGTATTGTAGCGATCCTTTTTTTGATCGTCTTGAACATTGCTAAAGTTTTTATTGTAAAAGAACATGCCAGCCTTTCGGTTGAGCAGGCGGCGATTGCCGGGACTGCGGCGATTATTGAAAAGACGAAGGAAGCGGTTAAGGATTTCGACAGCGGGCCAGAATCCGTCGCCCAAAAAGTCCTCGATGGTGGAAAAAGCATTGAAGATTTGATTACCGAAAAGGAAGCGGAATATACGGCAAACGGTGCTTCTGAAGCAGATGCCTTTATTAAGGCTGCAAACGATGTGCTGCCGCCTAGGCTTGATAAACACCCGTTATTAAAAATCGCATTCCGGAATAGGCTGGGTAATGACAGCAGTGACCTTTACGCGGTAGCCACGGCGGACATCCAGGATATCATTAATGCCAATAATGCGAACATGGAGGATACAGAAATCCTTTTTGACGAGGACGACTGGCGTCTGGAAGTGAAATCAACTGCAACCTTTCAGTCCATCTCTGATAACAAATACATCCAGGACTTTTTAGCGAAGATCCCACAAGGTGGCTATGGTCCGTCTCTATCATATTTAGAATCTGTCTATTCAGGCGGACTTCCGATTTTCCCATAGAAAATTCCTTTCGATCATCGAGAGGGATTTTTTTATTTAGAATTTTCAGCTATTTTGCTATACTATTTCGTAAGACGAATAAACGGAGGAATCTACATGTCATTACATACATATCCATATCCATCGCAGCGGATGGCGGCAGTTGCCCGCAATGGGATGGTCGCAACTTCGCAGCCGCTTGCTGCACAGGCTGGGCTTGATATTTTAAAAAAGGGAGGCAACGCAATTGATGCTGCAATTGCCACTGCGGCGTGCCTCACGGTTGTGGAGCCGACTTCTAACGGCATTGGCGGCGACGCGTTTGCCCTCGTTTGGATGAAGGATCAGCTGTATGGCTTGAACGCAAGCGGTCCTGCTCCACAATCGATTTCAATTGAAAAGGTAAAAGAGCTCGGTCATGAAAAAATGCCTTCACATGGCTGGATTCCGGTCACTGTACCTGGAGCGCCTTCTGCGTGGACAGAACTGTCGAAAAAGTTTGGTCGATTGCCGCTGACGGAAGTGCTGCAGCCGGCAATTGACTATGCCCGCAATGGCTATCCACTGACTCCAACTCTCGCAAAATATTGGCAGGGTGCTTTTAAAGCTTACAAGAATCGCTTCCAGGGTGAGGAATATGGAGAATGGTTCCGCGTATTTGCTCCTGAGGGTAAGGCACCTGAGGCAGGGCAGATGTGGAAATCGGAAGACCATGCGAATACTCTTCAGGAAATCGCGGAGACGAAAGGAGAGAGTTTTTACAGAGGTAGATTGGCAGACAAGATTGCTGAGGAATCTGAAAAAGCAGGAGGCTTCCTAAAGAAGTCAGACCTGGAAAACTATCAACCTGAATGGGTTGATCCGATTTCCGTGTCCTACCGCGGACATGAGATCCGGGAAATTCCGCCGAACGGCCAGGGAATTGTCGCTCTTATGGCTCTTAATATTTTAAAAGGTTACGAGTTTACACACCGTGACGATGTTGAAGGAGTCCACCTCCAGCTTGAAGCGATGAAACAGGCATTCACGGATGGCAAGGAATATGTTTCAGATCCAGCGACAATGCAGGCAAGGGCAGCCGATTTGCTTTCTGAAAAATTCGCGGAGGAAGCTCGAGCGAAGATTAGTGAAGAAGCAAGGATGCCAGAACCAGGTTCGCTGCCAAAGGGCGGAACGGTGTATTTGGCGACAGCCGATGGCGAAGGTAATATGGTTTCTTTTATCCAGAGCAATTACATGGGTTTTGGCTCAGGGATCGTCGTCCCTGGCACGGGCATCGGGCTGCAAAACCGCGGGCATGATTTCTCGCTTGATGCGAATCATGCAAATGCACTTGCTCCGGGCAAGAAAACGTATCATACGATCATTCCAGGCTTCATCACGAAAGGCAAGGAAGCAGTTGGACCTTTCGGGGTGATGGGCGGGTACATGCAGCCGCAGGGCCATGTCCAGGTTGCCATGAATATGATCGACTTTGGCCTGAATCCACAGGCCGCGCTTGACGCACCTCGCTGGCAATGGATTGAAGGAAAGCAAATCGAGGTGGAACATCACTTCCCGAACCACATCGTCAAGCAGCTGGCAGCGCGCGGACATCAGATGAAGGTGGCATATGACGGCGGCGGCTTTGGCCGAGGCCAGGTCATTGTAAGAAATCCGGAAACAGGCGTGCTGACAGGCGGAACGGAAATGAGGACAGATGGCTCGATTGCATGCTGGTAAAAAATAGCTTTTAAGGGACGCTCATAATTGGGCGTTCCTTTTTTGTTATTCTGGGATGGCGATGAGATTTGGCTACCGCTTGACCTGATGCAAATAAATTATTTTTCGACAAAGCCCGGACATCATTAAGCCTGTTAAAGCCTAATGGTATTCCTGTTTTTTTCACGGTCGTAAAAATATCGACATAGAAAACGATTACATTTTTCAGAAATAGTATCTTGACCTGCATGGACATTATATGGATAATAAAATTAAATTTTCTAAAGATTTAGTTAAATTGAAGATGGAGGTAGCGGTTTGATTATATTAGTTGGTTTGCTGGTCATTACCGGGATAAGCCTGTTATTGGCTTTTAAGAAAAATAAAATGATTTTCCTGGCCGTACCATTTCTTAGCATATTTCTTTACTTCCTCATCCAGATCATCATGGTGCCCGCTCCATTCTTTGAAACGTTAAAATTCATCTTCAGCCTCAGCTAGTGATATAACTTCAACTTCCAACAAAAAATCTTCAAAGTGCTCAGCTAGAGTACCCGTCGTCGTAAAAAAAGGTATCAACTTTGCCATTGCAAAGTTTATATAACCCAAATTCATTTTAAAAAGGAGTGGGGAAGCTACGCACGCGATTCATCCAATAAGCTGTGTCCGTCATTCATAAAGGATTATAAAAAGGGGATTATCAAACACAAAGGGGTGTAAATGTGAAAAAAATTGATAAGGCTGTCGCAGACGCGTATTTCCGTGAGAAAAACCGTAACATGTTCATTTATTTTGCGATCTGGTTCCTTGTTTCCTTCGGGGTCGTCATGTTCGCAGAACCGCTAAGCGAGATTTCTATCGGCGGATTTCCGTTCCACTATTTTATGGGAGCCCAGGGAGCAGTCCTGACCTTCATTATCCTGTTATTCGTTAATGCGAAGGTTAGTGACGGAATCGATAAGAAGTACGGAATCGATGAAGAGAAGAATATTAAATTAAGTGAAGGAAAGAGCTTGGATCACTAATTTTTCCCTTTGGACCCGGCCGGAAACATATTTCAGTTTTGGAAGATGTTTTTCCCGGTGGTGGCAGGTTTCGGAAGAAGATATTCACGGTTGAGTGACTTTTATTAACGGTTAGAGCAATTATATTCACGGTTGAACTATTTTTATTAACGGTTAGAGCGATTATATTAACGGTTGAAAAAGCTTTATTGCCAGTTGATTATATATTACTCACCAGCCACTGGAACATGAAGGACAAAAAGAAGCAGTTGAAAAAGGGGGAGAACTTTGGATACACAATTCTTGGTCTCATTATCTATTATTCTAGCCACATTTGGTTTGTATATCGGAATTGCACTTTTTAATAAAGCGAAGGAAACATCTGATTTCTATGTTGCGGGACGTGGGGTGCCGCCAGTTTTTAACGGGATGGCGATTGGCGCTGACTGGATGAGTGCGGCGTCCTTCATCGGGATGGCCGGTACGATTATGCTCCTTGGATATGATGGTCTTGCGTATATCATGGGCTGGACGGGCGGCTACTTGCTGCTGACATTCCTGTTGGCACCACAGCTGCGCAAATACGGCCGTTATACCGTACCAGAATTCATCGGCGACCGATTCAACAGCCATACTGCCCGCGTCATCGCGGCAATCACGACGATTATCATCAGTTTCACATACTCAATTGGCCAGCTTTCCGGTTCCGGGGTTGTTATCGGCCGTCTATTCGAAATCGATGCAAAGCTTGGCACAATGATTGGGGTAGTCCTGATTGCATTCTACGCTGCATTTGGCGGAATGAAGGGTGTTACATGGACTCAGGTTGCCCAGTACATTATTTTGATCATTGCTTACTTGATTCCGGTTATTTTCATGTCCCTCCAAGTTACTAGCAGTGCGCTGCCATGGCTTTCGTATGGTGAGCTTGTCGGCAAAATGGGTGAACTTGACCGTGAGCTCGGCATTTCTGAATACTTTGCACCGTTTACAAACGGCACGAAATGGCAGTTCCTTGCTCTTATGTTTACACTGATGGCTGGTACGGCGGGCCTTCCGCACGTTATCGTCCGTTTTTATACGGTTTCTACGATGAAGGCTGCGCGCTGGTCAGGAGCCTGGGCACTGCTTTTCATTGGCTTGCTATACCTTTCTGCACCTGCCTATGCAGCGTTCTCTCGCTTCATTTTAATGACGAAGGTGGCTGGCAGCAAAATCAGCGAGCTTCCTGCCTGGACAAAAACATGGGTCGATACGGGCAAGCTTCAGCTGGCGGACGGAAATGGAGATGGAATCCTTCAATGGAAGGAATTGATCATTTCCAATGATATCGTCGTTATGGCGACACCTGAAATAGCAAACCTTGGCGTATTTGTCGTTGGGCTTGTAGCGGCTGGCGCTATGGCCGCAGCACTTTCTACAGCGGGGGGTTTGATGATCGCGATCTCTTCTGCTTTTGCCCATGATATTTACTATCGTGTTATGAGACCAAACGCTACGGATAAAAACCGTTTGAACGTAGCCCGTATTTCAATCGTTGTTGCTACATTGCTGGCTGGTATCATTGCCTTAAATCCTCCGGGAGCCATTACGCAAATCGTAGCCTGGGCATTCGCACTTGCATCCGGAACATTCTTCCCGGCATTGATTCTCGGCGTATGGTGGAAGCGTTCGAATTCACAGGGAGTTATTGCCGGTATGCTTGTCGGTCTAGGCGTAACATTAGCTTACATTTTTGCGGCAAAATATGGCGGCTACACGATCCTTGGAATCATTGACACAGGTGCTGGCGTGTTCGGTGCCACTGCTGCAATTCTTGCCAACGTGGTAGTATCACTTGCCACTCCGGCACCATCGCAAAAAATTCAGGAGGAAGTACTCGACCTTCGCTATCCTGAACAGATGGTGTATAAGAACGGCGAAGTATGGATGAATGACGATGGAACAAAAGCACTATAAGGAATTATGGAAGGCTGTGCAGTTCCACCCCTTATTCGATGGGGTGGAGGAAAGCACAGCCCTTTCCCTTGTCGAGGAATGTGAAGCTTTGACCTTTCAAAAAAGAGAAATCATGCTCCAGGCTGATACTCCGCGCCAGGGGCTTTTGCTGGTTTTACAGGGAATTGCAGAAGTGTTTGTGAAAAATGCTGCCGGACATGATGAAGTTCTTGAGGTCATTCAAAAAGGAGAGATTGTCGGATTTTCAAGCCTCGCAAAATTTCTTGGTTTTGAAAAAGCAGATAAACCCCAGGCGACAGTCGAGGTAAGAGCGATAGAAGATGTCCACGCGCTGCTCATCCCTTATGCTGTATTGTCAAAAAGATGGAGTGACCAGAATGTCCATGACTATTTGCTGACCCAAGTATCCATCAGGCTGAAGGATGTGTACGGATCGCTTGCAGAACAGGTGAAACTGGCAAAAGGAATGGGGGAAGGTGAAACCATCCTTACGAGAGTCCAGGACCTTATGTCGGAAAAAGTCGTCGCCGTTGCCCCTGAAACCAGTATCCAGGAGGCAGCTCGAAAAATGGCTGAGAGCAGAACAAGCTCTGTGCTGGTGCTTGAAGGGCAGGAGCTGAAAGGAATCATCACGGAGCGTGACATTGTCGGAAGAGTCGTCGCTAAGGGGCTAAGCTATGACGATCCATCAAAATTAGCCATGACCGCAAACCCTGTCACGATTTCAAGGTTCGCCTTTTATTACGATGCGATCGCTGAGATTCTTTTAAAAGGGATCAAGCACCTGCCAGTCGTTGATGACGGCGAGATCTCCGGCATAGTTACTTTTACGGACCTGCACCGGAAAAAGAATGACAGTGTGATAAAGACTATCAAAAAAATCGAGCAAGCTGATGAAGCAAGTCTGCCTGAAGTGAAAGCAGCTATTTATGAAATAACCGATACACTGCTCCGAGACCGAGTGCCTATATTTGCCTTGCTAGAAATCATCACCAAGCTTTATGACCGATTGATTGGCCGGACAGTAGAATTATCAGTTGAGGCGCTCCGCAAACAAGGCCTCACGCCGCCCGTACCGTTTGCCTTTTACTTAATGGGTTCAAGCGGCCGTGGTGAACAATTCATGCTGACAGACCAGGACCATTTCCTGGTCTATGGTGAAACAAGTGACCATGCCTTTTTTGAAAAGCTGGGTATTGAAATCACCACTAAGCTTGAAAAAGCGGGTTATGCCCGCTGTAAGGGCTTGATGATGGCGAGCGAGCCGCAATGGAGAGGGACCGTCCTGCAATGGCAGGACCGGGTTAGGAAGTGGATGCTGCAGTCGACAAATGAGAACCTGCTGCTTGCACAGAACTTTTTCTCTTACCGGTTTGCTGCCGGCAGCATTGAGCTGAATGGCGAGTTTGAGGAAAAAATCGCGGAGCTTCTGGAACGCTCAAAAATCTTTTTATTCCGGATGGTCCAGGCGGAAAGGGAGCAGGAAATCCCCACGCTTGATGAACCAATCAAGGCGCTGTTTAGAATTGGCCGAAAGAGCATTGACATGAAAAAGGAAATCTTATTTCCGTATCATCACAGTCTGCAGATTTTATCCCTCTATTACGGTGGAATTCCAGGAACACCTCTTGAGAAAATAGCAGCCATGAAGGAGAAGGGGATTTTTACCGCGGAATTCACTCACGATGTAAAAGAGGCCTTCAGCCATGTTTTCCAACTGTACATGAGGCAAAGGTGGGAGAGCAAAGGGGGAAGTTCCGTCCTTTCATTTTCCGCCATGTCTACAAGGCAAAAGGAAGAGTTGATTCTGAGCCTGCGAACGTTGCGGGAGCTTCAGGGGATGGTTTTTGCTAGATTTTCGATTTAGCAGGCGATTTGTCAGGTGATTTTGTAGAATGGATGGAGCTGGTTTAGTAGATATGAATCTAGTGAACTGTTTTACAGTTTGCGGGTTGCTAGTTGAAAATAGTCACCCTTGGTTTTATAAAAGGAGAGGAGGAGGTCATGTTCTTTCAGCGCAAGAATATTTCCTGTTCATTAAAATACGATATGATTCCTTTATCGACGCCAATCGATGATCTTACCTTTATAGTATTCGACACGGAAACGACTGGGTTCCAGGTTGCGACGACTGACAGACTGATTGAAATTGGTGCTGTTCCAGTCAACGGACTGAAAGTGATGGAAAAAGACCAGTTTCAGACATATGTAAATCCGAGGCGACAAATTTCTCGGGAAATAATTGAGCTGACCTCGATTACAAACGAAATGGCAAGTGAAGCGCCTGTTGCACTGGATGTAATCTCCCATTTTTTCGATTATGTTGAATCACACGATACAGTCTGCCTCGTTGGCCATTATATCAGCTTTGATACAGCTGTTTTAAAAAGCGAGCTTAAACGCGAAAAGCTGGCACTGAAAAGGCTGTTCACCATCGATACGCTGGATTTGATTGGCTTTATTGCCCCTTCATACGATATGCGCGATCTCGAGCGATACGCAATGGCCTTTGGTACACGGATTTACGACCGCCACAGCGCAATTGGTGATGCCTTGACCACAGCCTATCTGTTTACCGAACTTCTCCTGCAATTCAAAGACAGGGGTCACTCCACTTGGGGTGAACTCGTGAAAGCGACGGACAGTCAGATGAGGTCTATGCCGTTTTAGGGAATAGAAAAAAGGAGCGGTGAACGCTCCTTTTTCCGTTTAATCTATCTGGATAACAGCACCGTTTTTATAAGTAACAATCAGTGTTTTGCCAGCCAGCTCCTGGTATTTCCTAGATGTACCGTAGGCGACTTTTAATGGTATGGCATGTCCATTCTGTGTGAATTCAACCGTGAAATTGTCGGCTGCCCCTGCAACAGTGGCTTCCATTACGTCAAGATCCCCAGGAATAATCAGCATTTGGCCAATCAGGACCATATTTTCTTTTAATTTATTCGCATCCTTTAATTCATTTAAGCTCAAATCATATCGCATGGCGATATTCCATAGCGTGTCACCCGGCTGAACGGTATAAATTCCTTCACCAGATTGATGATAATGGGTGGGAACAATCAGGGTCTGGCCTGTGAAGATGGTTTTTTTAGTAAGGTGATTCTCCTCCATCAAAGCTTTTACCGTAACACCGTATTTTTTAGCGACTGAAAAGAGTGTATCGCCTTTCTTCACGATATATGTACCCGCCTCACAGACAACAGGAACCTGTATTTTCTGGCCGCTATGGATCGTGTCCCGATACAAAGAATTTGTTACCTTCAGCAATTCAACAGAAGTATCGAATTTTTTTGATAGACTGTACAGCGTATCGCCCTTCTTTACAGTATAGATAGCGCCGTCTGCTTCAGTTTTCCTTTGGCCCATGCCGAATAGGAGCGCAGTTGCCAGAGAACCCGCCAATGCAGCCCCTATTGCCTTCTGCCGCCTTCTAAGTGATACCTTACGTTTTTGTTCTCTGATCCGTTGGTTTCTTGTTTGTCTGTATGTAACCAAGCTGCTCTTCCCCCAATGTAAAAATAAACTCCTCAACAGGAATTCGGCGGAAAAATTCTCTTTATGTCCTTAAATTGGGTAGGTAGGAAAGTTTTTCTTCACGAAGCGGAAATCAACTTATTAAAATCAACAAAGTATACGAAAACATCTTAAAAAAAAGAATAAATGGCTGAATTTTCTAAAAAACTTCACGATACCTTGTCCCTATTGCTTTTTTCGTGCATATATCCTCAACCAAGCTAATAAAATGTTACAAACCTGACAAAGAGAGTGTTTGAGGTGAGGAATCGTTTGAACAATACGAGGATTTAGCCGGGGACATTGATTAATCATTGTAATATCCAGAAGGATTCCCTTCTGCCGCAGCGTGCGTTTTGCGGAAAACAGTATTTGCCGATGAAAAGCGAGTCTCATTTCACACTTCTCACATCCAATTTAGGGAGGGCGAGTGGTGTGCACGATTACATCAAAGAGAGAACAATCAAGATTGGAAAGTATATCGTGGAGACGAGAAAAACAGTTCGCGTCATAGCGAAGGAGTTTGGCGTATCCAAAAGTACAGTCCATAAAGACCTGACAGAAAGATTGCCTGAGATCAACCCTGACCTTGCCAATGAAGTAAAAGAGATCCTCGATTATCATAAATCAATTCGCCATTTAAGAGGTGGAGAAGCCACTAAAATGAAGTATCGGAAAGAGGAAAGGGAAGAAGAGCCTGTTAAGTGAACAAACCGGGAAACGTAAATTTTACAGAATGGAGGGAATGTAATTCAGCTGTGCATTACATGAAGCCAACATAATAAATGCCCAGCTTAGATATGAAAAAGCCGGGCATCGCCACAAAAGGCGTGTATGATTCTGCTCAATACAAAAGCGGAAGCTGCCGCCTTTTTATCATGTGTGGAAGTGGACAAGAACAAGCGAGCCATCTACATACTTAACAAAATTGGTTACACTTGCCCAATTCAGAAGAACAAGACTACTCCCCAGCATCCCCATCTCCGTCATCAGAGTCATGGCCTCTGTCCCCGATGCTGTCGGGCGCAGAAGAAGGGTCACTGATATCCGGACCATCGCTTCGGTTCGCAGATCCGCGGGCATTCTTGATAATCATATAAGAACTAAAAATGACAAGCACGCCTGCTGCGATTAAAAAACTCATTTTATTTCCTCCGATCATTATTTCGCTTTTACTAATTTTACAGGATGTAAACAAAAATTTCAGTTTTCATGACAAAGTTCCACAAAACATGTCAAATTTTTCGGCAAACGGTTACTTATTTCCTATTACTGTGATAAAATAAACAATTAGGGTAGAATATGGTTCGCAGATTGCGGCAGCGTCTGGATATTCTCGAACATCGTCATCTTTTTTACAAGGATGAGACAGTAAGTCATAGAGAAAACGGGGCTAATCAGCCGCAGCCAGCCATTTGTCAAGGAGGATAAAAACGAAATGTTTGCTAGGGATATTGGGATTGACCTTGGTACTGCCAATGTATTGATCCATGTTAAAGGCCGAGGAATTGTATTGAATGAACCGTCTGTTGTGGCGATTGATAAGAACACAAATAAGGTTTTAGCTGTCGGGGAAGAAGCGCGCAAAATGGTTGGGCGTACACCTGGCAATATCGTAGCGATTCGTCCTTTGAAAGATGGAGTTATCGCTGATTTTGATGTGACAGAGTCGATGCTAAAGCACTTTATCAATAAACTGAATGTTAAGGGCTTCTTGTCCAAGCCGCGCATCCTGATTTGCTGTCCAACGAACATTACAAGCGTTGAGCAAAAAGCAATCAAGGAAGCTGCTGAAAAAAGCGGAGGCAAGAAAGTGTACCTTGAAGAAGAGCCTAAGGTTGCGGCAATTGGCGCAGGCATGGATATTTTCCAGCCAAGCGGAAACATGGTCGTTGACATCGGCGGCGGAACAACGGATGTTGCCGTGCTTTCCATGGGTGATATCGTGACATCTGCATCGATCAAAATGGCTGGCGACAAGTTTGACGCAGAAATTTTAAATTACATTAAACGTGAATATAAGCTGTTGATCGGTGAACGTACAGCTGAAAATATTAAACTGACCATCGGAACAGTATTCCCTGGCGGCCGCAATGAAGAAATGGAAATCCGCGGACGCGATATGGTTTCTGGACTTCCAAGGACGATCTCAGTCCGTTCAGAAGAAGTGGAACAGGCATTAAGAGAATCTGTAGCGGTTATCGTACAGGCAGCAAAAACGGTATTGGAGCGCACACCACCTGAACTTTCCGCTGATATCATCGACCGCGGTGTCATTTTAACTGGAGGCGGCGCATTGCTTCACGGCATCGACCAGCTGATGATGGAAGAGCTTAAGGTTCCTGTATTGGTTGCGGAAAACCCAATGGATTGCGTTGCAATTGGAACAGGTATCATGCTTGATAACATCGACCGCATTGCAGGCCGACGCAGAATCGTATAAATAATTTGGTTAAAAATCTGGAGATCTCCCGGTAAAAATAGCGGGAGAATCCAGATTTTTTTGCATTTTACCCAATTTTTCTGGAATAAAACCCAAAATCCTACATTTTCCTGCAAATTTTTAATGTTTCTAGCCGATATATTTCTTATAATAAGAAGTAGAGAAAAGATTCCCTATTTCGATTTTATCAAATAGTATTAATATTTCATCATTACCGCTCAAAATATTTGCGGACACCGATGATCGTAAATGGCCAAACACAGCGGCGATTTTATCAACGGTGCAAGGAGCTTTCGCATTTCTTATCCTATGAGGTGGAAACATGTTTAAAGGATTTTATACAGTTGCATCCGGAATGCTTGCACAGCAGCGCAGGACGGAAATGCTGACAAATAATATGGCCAACGCCAACACGCCAGGCTTCAAAGCGGATCAATCCGCGATGAGGGCATTCCCGGAAATGCTGCTCCAACGGTTTGAAAAGGAGCGCATCCCGACAGAGAACGGTTTGAATTTACCGTTCAACAAGGAAATTGGCACAATTAATACTGGAGTTTACATGCAGGAAGCCATTCCGAAATTCATCCAGGGCGATTTGCGTGAAACAGGAAATAAGACGGACGTGGCTTTGCAAGATATCGATATGCCCGAAAATGGGTCTGTGTTCTTCAATGTCCGCCATACAGACGGCTCGGTCCGCTATACTCGCAATGGGAATTTCACGGTTGATGGACAAGGGTTCCTGACAACCGGCAGCGGTCATTATGTACTCGATTCTTCTGGGCAGCAAATCCAGCTTTCAAGCGACCGTTTTACCATTGATGAAACTGGAGTCATTACTGGTGAAAATGGGGACCGTGCCATTCTTAGCATTGGATATTCCATTGATCCCCGCAGAATGATTAAAGAGGGCGATGGAATGTTCAGGACGGAAGATGGTACACCGCTTCCAAGCGCATTCGGAACAGCCGGTGTCCAATTCAGGCTGCAGCAAGGATTCCTTGAGCAATCAAACGTTGATATGAGCAAGACCATGACCGATATGATGACAGCCTACCGTGCATTCGAGGCCAACCAGAAAATCCTTCAAGCCTACGACCGCAGCATGGAAAAGGCAGCAAATGAAATCGGCAAGCTTTAATCGAATCATTGATTTTGACTCTGTTTTTTTGAAAATAAAAGGCGGCCACGTAATGGCCCGCATTGAGGGATAAAATATGAACAGGACGATGATCACAGCTACAAATACACTTTCCCAGCTGCAAAAGCAGATGGATATGATCAGCCATAACATGGCGAATATTGATACGGCAGGCTATAAGCGTCGTGAAGCTTCTTTTACTGATTTGCTCGTGCAGGAATTCCGCAACCAGCCAAATGATGCATTGGAACGGAATCGCCAGACACCTTTCAATGTTCGTCAGGGTACAGGAGCAAGGCTGGGTCAGACTCAGCTGGTTTTAACCCAGGGGAGTTTGAAATCAACGGGCCGTGATTTGGACACTGCATTTACGGCTGAGGGACAATTTTACCGGGTAATGGTCCAAAATGAAAATGGCGGAACCAGTTTGAATTTAACTCGGAATGGCGCGCTTTATTTATCACCTATTTCTGATAATGAGACGATGCTTGTCAACAGTGACGGTCATGCCATTCTTGACGAAAACAATCAGCCAGTCACCATAACCGGCAATGTGAAAAGCTACAAAATCAATGAAACAGGCAATTTTTCAGCAGAAAGGTATGATGGTACGAGCCAGGAAGTGAATCTTGGTGTAGTATTAGTGAAGAAGCCGCAATTTTTAGAGCAAAAAGGCGGAAATTTACTTGGACTTCCTGCTAACCTGAATGGTCTTGGTGTTACAGAAGGAGAAATCCTTACAGAACTGACCGGGACATTAAGAAATCAGGTATCCATCCAGCAGGGTGTTCTTGAGCAATCAAATGTAGATATGAGCAAAGAAATGACGGATTTAATCAATGTCCAACGAGGCTATCAATTCCATGCCAAGACGATAACACTGGCTGACCAAATGCTTGGGCTTGTGAACGGCATCCGTTAAGAGGGGAAGAACAAAATGGCTTTGAACAAAAATAATCATGAAGCAACAACGCGTGAACAAGTGAAAAAAGAAAAGAAAACACGCGAAAAAAAGAAAAGAATCCGGGTTCGCCTTATTCCGATCTGGCTTCGGATTATTATTGTCCTCATCCTTTTGGGTGCCAGCATTATGCTTGGCGCAATGTTCGGATATGCCGTCATGGGCGGCGGGGAAGCAAAAGATATTTTTGAAAAATCAACCTGGACTCATATTGTAGACCTGGTGAATAAAGAATAATTCAGTAGGAAGGGAAGTTTCCCTTCCTTTTTATTTATAGTTTTTAGTACAATGGTAACTAAGCACCTAATATTAATAGGAGGTACTAAAATTATGCTTGATATCACTCAAATCAAAGAAATCATTCCACATCGCTATCCTTTTTTGCTCGTTGATAAAATTTTGGAAATCGAAGAAGGTAAAAGAGCCGTTGGAATTAAGAACGTAACCGCGAATGAAGAATTCTTCAATGGGCATTTTCCTGATTACCCAGTAATGCCTGGTGTATTGATTGTTGAAGCGCTTGCTCAGGTAGGAGCCGTAGCTGTTCTGAAGCTCGAAGAAAACCACGGAAAAATCGGCTTCTTTGCCGGGATCGACAACTGCCGGTTCAAAAGACAAGTAAAACCAGGCGACCAGCTTCGTCTTGAGGTGGAAATGGTCAAGCTGCGCGGACCGATCGGCAAAGGTAAAGCAATTGCCACTGTGGATGGGGAACTTGCTTGCGAAGCAGAAATTACTTTTGCAATAAAATAAAATTCAAGCAATACTCGAATATTGGCCGAACTGAGAAGGAGACTCCTTGGTTCGGCTTTTTTATTTCCTGATAAAAATGCGAAAATAGTATAAAATCATGCAAGTTTTTTTCAATGGTGGGCAATATAACAGCAGACCCGTGCAACAGGTCTTAAAAACCTACTACATGAAAGGGGCTTTTACTCATGAAGAAAAAGCTATTAATGCTAATTGGTGGCTCATTGCTATCGGCAATGTTCCTTGCTGGCTGCGCGAATAATGACCAGGAACCGCCTCCAAATGATGATGTGGATGTAGAGAACCCAGCAGACAACAACGATATGAATGATAACAATGGCAATGTCGATGACAATGGCGTAATCGATGATAACGACGAAAACGTACCTGACACTCCAGATGTCAACACAGATGACGACGGTGACATGACGAAGGACAACAATGAGCCAGGTGAAGATGCTATTGAAGATCAAAGAGATATGAACGATAAGGACAAGGAAGACGAATAATTGGCTAGTGGGCAGGAGGATTCCTGCCCGTTTTTTAATTTCTAAGGTAAAAATCTTGCATCTTGCGATTGGATTATTACATATTGAGTTCTACGAAAATTGGATTCATCTCTACAAAAAATGTATGAATCTCTACAGTGCTCCAATTAATTTCTACGATTTTACCGATAATCTCTACAATGCTCCAATTAATCTCTACGGTTTAAACGATAATCTCTACAAAAACCCTGAAAAATTCCGTATTTCCATTTAGGTGGAAAAAATCAGATCAAACAATCGCATGAAAAAAAACAATTTACAAAAAAACTCCAGCTTAATAAATTCAGCTGGAGTCGGATTATACTTTTTTCGGTAAAGCGATCTTTGGCTTCGTAACAATATTTTGTTTGAATTCAGCTAATAATTGGTCACCAGTGAAGCCCTTATCGATCAAGTGCTCCAATAGTTTTTCAGGATAATCGCTCTTTGGTTTTGTTAATTTTCCGGTCAGAAGGATGCTTGCATGTTTCTTAAGCTTTTTGACGCAGCATACTTTAGTCGAGAATGCAGCAGGATCATTTTCCCGCTTAGTGATGATGACTTGAACGATGATTTCTTTATCATTCGCACAGGCATCTTCAAAATAAGGGATATATTTATGGTCGGTAAAAACCTCCACGAGCCATGTTCCCTTATCATCCTCTTTGTTGATAATAAGGCCGTCCTCCATCTCGATATCCACTAAAGCATCATCATCAGCAAGCTGCATTGAGATCAACTTAAAGGTCTTCATGTCAACCACCTCCCGTAATACTTGTCCAAATTATAACACAATGAATATAGAAAACGAAAAAAAGCATGTTTGTCGAAAAAAAATCCTGAAATGGCAGAAAGTGAGTTTTCGATATAAGCGGGTAATTAAAAACTGAAAAATTAGCGGTAAAAGATGCTATGGGAGCTTATTTTTAAGAGGAAAACATGCATTTTCGTCATTTTACTCCGAAAAGTGATAGGAATATGATTTGGATATAACCGAGAAAGGAGTTGATAAGGTGATAAATCAAGTTACGCTAGTAGGCAGAATTACAAAAGATCCCGAGCTGAAGTGGACGCCGGATGGAAAAGCGGTCACGAACATCACACTTGCGGTAAACAGGCATTACAAAAATCCAAACGGGGAAATTGATGCTGATTTTGTCCATTGTACACTTTGGGGCAAAACAGCTGAAAATACCTCTAACTATTGCAGGAAGGGTTCGGTCATTGGAGTGACAGGGCGGATCCAGACCCGCAATTACGAGAACCAGGAAGGCAAAAGAGTGTACGTTACAGAGGTAGTTGCCGAAGGAGTAAGGTTTTTGAGCTCAAAGCCAATTAAAGAAAACACACAGCATAAAGTTGAAAGTTTTGCACCGCCGGTGGAGAGAGAACGAGAGGAGCTGCCATTTTGACAAGTGAAAATGAATCCCTTGAAAAGCTGCTGGTCAGCCTGATCAAAATGGTAGGAAAAACGAATGAGCGAATCGATGAACTTTCGAAGAAGGTCAGTCAGCTCGAAATGGCAGCTAAAGAACAGCAATTTAACCGCGTATACTCATTCATCGCCGAACCGCCAAAACCAAACTCCACGTATAGCAGAAGAGAGTACTCCAAACGATGAACTGCAATAGATACCCCCGGAACAACTTCTTTAAGAATCTTTAAAAGAGAGAATCAATAAAACATCTCCAATATCCCTCAATTTTTCATGCCGGCTTTGGTAAGCCGGTTTTTTCTTTTCGGAGAAAAATGAAAAACCAGCACCTGGCCGGCGCTGGTTTCCTTTTACGATAAAAACACCAAATCATGCAGCTCTTCCGTAGACAGCTCGGTGATCCAGCTGTCGCTCTGGATGATCTGGTCGTTCAAAGACTGCTTCTTCTCAAGCATCGCATCAATTTTTTCCTCAAGCGTTCCGGTGCTGATGAGCTTATGAACATGCACGAATCGGCTCTGTCCAATCCGGTATGCACGGTCCGTTGCCTGGTTCTCAACCGCAGGGTTCCACCAACGGTCATAATGGACAACATGGTTGGCCGCAGTAAGGTTCAGGCCTGTTCCTCCAGCCTTTAATGAAAGCAGGAAGACTGGGAACTCACGGTTCTGGAATTTGGTAATCAACTCATCACGTTTCGCTTTAGGCAGACTGCCGTTCAGGAACGGAACATCGATGCCAAATTCTTTTTTCAAAGCAGCTTGAATCATTTCGCCCATACCGATGTATTGGGTGAAGATGATGCAGCTTTCTTCCTGATCAAGCACAGCGCGCACTAGCTCGATCATCTTTTCCATTTTCGCAGATCGGTCGATCAGATGCTTTGGATCTGCTTCTTTTAAATAAAGGGCAGGGTGGTTGCAAAGCTGCTTAAGTCTGCTCAGCAGTTGTAAAATCAAGCCCTTGCGCTCGAAGGCTGATAACTGCTCGATCTGCGCAAACGTATCTTTAACAAGCTGCTCGTAAAGTGAAGCCTGTTCTGCAGAAAGCGGGCAATATTCCTTTTGCTCGACCTTATCCGGCAGGTTTAGCGCAACATCTTCATCCTTTTTCGTCCGTCGGAGCAAGAACGGCTTAATCAGCGACTGAAGCTGGACGATTTTTTCCTTCTTATCTTCCTTTTCAATCGGCAGGATGAACTGTTTCTGGAACTGGCCGGCGCTTCCAAGGTAGCCGCGGTTCGTGAAGTCGAAGATCGACCATAGCTCTGACAGGCGATTTTCCATCGGCGTACCGGTCAGGGCAATCTGGTGCTTGCCCTTCAGCTTGCGGACAGCACGCGACTGTTTTGTGTCCGCGTTTTTAATATTTTGTGCCTCATCAATCGCCACCGTGCTCCATTCCACCGCTTCAAGGTCCTCGAAATCGAGGTGCGTCAGGCCGTAAGATGTCAGCACGATATCCGATGCCATCGCTTCCTCGGTAAAATTAACGCCTTTTAAGCGGGAAGGGCCGTAATGCAGGTGGACCTTAAGCTCTGGTGCGAAACGTTCGACTTCTTTTTGCCAGTTGCCCAGTACGGAAGTAGGGCAGATGATCAACGCTGGATGACCATCGTTTTCCTGTTCTTTTACAGACAGTAAATAGGAAATCAGCTGAATTGTTTTCCCGAGCCCCATATCATCGGCAAGCAGGGCCCCGAAACCATATTTACGCAGGAACAGCAGCCAGTTCATCCCAAGCTTCTGATAAGGCCTTAGCTCGCCTTTCAAACCTGCTGGCATTGGTGTATCCGGGATTTCCTTCGTTTCCGACAGCTGCTTCATCATTTGCTTCCAGTGGCGGTTAAGCTCAATCTGGATTTTTGCGAATGCGCGCGGATCGTCCAGGCCATCTGCATCCTCGCCGTCATCCTCTGACAGCTCCTGCTGTAGCAGGTCGCGAATGTGCAAGCCCTCCTGATCCGCTTTTTTCATTAAATCCTGAATCTGGCGGATGAAGCCGTGGTCAAGCTTGATCCAGCGGCCCTTTAAATACACAAGCCTGCGCTTTTCATTCACAAGGCGCTGGAATTCATCCTCACTCAAGTCCACACCATTCATCGAGAAGCGCCAGTCATAATCGAGCATCGCATTCAAGCCGACAAACGAACGGCGGTAGCCAGTCTGGCCCTTCAAGCGTGCTTTCACCTTGAGGTTCGCGTTCTTGACCGCTTCCCACCACGAAGGCAGAAGGATTTCAATCCCAAGCGCAATCAACATCTCGCTCGCTTCGGTCAGGAACATCCACGCTTCATCCTCTGTGAGACTGGACTTAAGGCGCACCTCAGGTTCCGAATCATCCGCAATCCATGGGAAAATATTCGCCAGGCGCCTTTCTTCATCCTCAACCTTTTCGCTAAAATTGTCCCAGCCGGCAGGATAGCTTTCATAATCCCGAGCCTCAATCAGCATCGGTTCATTTTTCCCACGCAAAAATAACCCTAGCTTCCAGTCGCCAAGATCATCGAGCGGTTCCTCAAGGCGCATCCCGATGGTAAAAGGTGCCGGACTTTCTTTCAGGCCAATCCACTCGAGCCAGCGGTCTTCATCAAAATAGGCCGCCAGCTGCTGTGCAGAAAGCTGCTTATTCCTGAGAACATCAAGCTTGTCGCCAAGCAGGTATTTCATCGTATCATTCTCATGGAAATAAGATTCAAGAGCATGGTGGAATAGGTCTTCAGCAAATGTGCGAACGGAAATAGATTCTTCTTTTACCTGGATCGTTTCATCCCAAAAAGGCTCATGGAACTCGTCGAGCACACTCGCAGGCAGCGCCCAGCGGAAATCCTCGCCATCAAGCTGAGCAAAATCAGGATGCCATTCCTTCGCAAGGATTGCATCGTAGACCGCGTGTGCAGTGGACAGGCAGATGTCGCCGATTTCATCCCATTCCCATTCAACAAGCCTGTTGAAGCTTTCCTCACCGAACAGGGTGACAAGCTGCCATGCACTCAGGATCACACCCTCAGTGCCGCCCCACTTATCATTATCCACCATCGTCCCGTAATAACTTTCCTTATGGCGGAAAAACAAAAGCTTCTTCCACACCGATGTCTGAAGGTCAAAACCATCAAAATCCTCAGCACTCAAAAAATAACGCCC
Organism: Heyndrickxia sp. MSNUG; assembly: GCF_049532715.1. Classification (NCBI taxonomy): domain Bacteria; kingdom Bacillati; phylum Bacillota; class Bacilli; order Caryophanales; family Bacillaceae; genus Heyndrickxia; species Heyndrickxia sp. MSNUG. The sequence goes on along the minus strand of NZ_CP150978.1, from coordinate 4,563,264 downwards.
GCCAGCAACAGGCATCACATCAATCCGAATCTGCTTAATCTCAAGCATCCAAACACCTCCCCAAGCGTTAGCCCTCGCAACTTCACCGCATCACCGCGCCGGGGGTCAGACCCCCGACACTTCACCGCATCACCGTACTGGGGGTCTGACCCCCAGTGCTTTAAAGCGTTAAAACAACACAATCTATTCTGCTTCTGCTACTTCTATCAGTTTGCTCCTTGTGCATTCTTCGTGGAATGCGCGGAGTCTTTTTGTCCGTATTAGTAATTTATCGAAGAAGGCTTCCCATTCGGTCATGCGTTTCAGTTTCTTATAGATGGTCCGCAGTTTTTTCAGCAGGCGGGCTGCCTGTTTGTAGCTGCTGCGGTTTTTCATTTCGACGAGGTCGCCGATCATCTGGTGGTAGAGCGGAATTAAAACATCCGGGGCTTCTTTCGCAAGCACCTTGATGCGCTCGTTCGAAATTGAATTGTATTCAAACCCGAAGTAAGAGTACAGCTCGCTCCATTGCTCGTACTGCTTTTTCTCAAACAGCGAATCCTCGTACTCGTAAAAGCTGTAAGGCATGGCCTGGGCAAGTGCCCGGTCATACAGCTCGCCACGGCCGATTTCTCTCGTATAAGCGCCAACAAGCTTCAAAGCATAGCGGGTGAACTTTTTGCACGTATAATACTCGCCGAGATGCTTCAAATAATTCCGCAGCTGCCCAACGAGATACTCAATAAATGGGGCCATCCTGTTCCACTCGCGCGATGCCCGGAATCCATCCAGCCAGTAAAACATAAATGGGAGAGACCCAACCGAAAGGCCGGCAAACCGTTTCATCGCCTCCTGATCCTGTTTCGCCAATATCAGCTGATGGACGAGGGCGATTTCTTCACTGATATCCCGTTTTCCATCCCCGAATCCCTCAAGCCGCGCACGCTCATCATCACGCCAGCTGGCATTTTTAAATAATTTTTCCCATAAAAGCCTGTATAAATCAATCCGTTCATAGCCTGAAGCAGAATCAGGAATCGTCAACCCAACTGACTCATCCTTTATCTTCTCTAAAAAAGCATCAAACGAAAACGGCATCGTATTGAAGGCCAGCCGGTCGATATATTCCTCGGCATCATTAAACAAATCCTCAAATAGCGGCCGATAATACCTGTCCATCGTTACATCGTCATCGTGGCCAAGCTCGCGGGCCAGTTCAGAAAGCAAATTGAACGAATAGACAGCTGCAGCGATCATATAGAGATTTTTCCAAACAGCTTCAAGCGGGGCGGAAACCTCAACCCGTCGCACATAAGTCCGGAACAATCCCGGCACGACATAAGGCTTCGGGTCACCCTGGCCCTTCATGATTTCGGAGAAACTCTCGGTAAAAGAAGCGATCCACTGATCATAATCATGGCCAGAACGAGTGTCCTTTTTTACCAGATCCTTCGCCTTCTGTAATCCCCATTTTTCCGCGTTCAACGACTCTTTGGCAGGCTTGCGCCAGGCTTCGACCCAGTCGCCGACGCTTGCTACATCACTGTAAGCCTGAAAGAAAGCGGCGAGCCGGTGGCGGCAAAACGAACCGGCAGGACAGGTGCAGCTGCTTTCCTGAGGATCGGTCACATTTATGTAGACGCGGACAGGTGTCACATCCTGGACAGTTGCCCAGATGGACTTCACCATATATTTCAGATGGTGGACCGTACCCTGGCGATACAGCATCAGCCCTTTCTGGACAAGGCGAGCATCCTCCTCGACCTCAGGCTTCATCAGCGTATTCAATTTTGAGGCGGCTTCTTTTAAAATTGGTGCCTGGTTCTCAGGTATGACAGCCACAACCATTCCTCCGTTCTCACAAATCAATCGGCCATAGTAGCCATTGATTTTTTGTAAAATCCAGCTGTTAGAAGCAGTGGACCCTTAAACACGTGTTGATACAATCATTAAATAAATCCGAAAAAAACATATTCTTCTATTATACCCAAAAATGAGTTGTTAGAGGAGGGGGGATGTTTGATTTTGAAAAATGGGGAAGGGAATGATGTGGAATTTGTTGAATACAGAAAGTAGTGCATACCATTTTGTGACATATTTAAAAAAATTTCCACAAAATATCCTGATATCATTTCAGTTTTTGATTTTTATCATATAAAATGAACTATACAAGAAAGAATCTGGGGGACATAAGATGAATAACCGAATACCTGTGCTACGCGGCCTTTTTTATCCTGATTTATATACATATAAGCTAAGAGATTTTGAATATGTACCCGGAGTTTGGAAGAATACGACGATGCTCCTCCTGCTAAGCGGCCTGATTTTTGGCATTAGTGCCTATTTTGGCATTGGTTCTGAATTTCTATCGAAAAATTTGACCGCCATTTCGCAGGAAAACTATGAATTGCATAAATTGCTGTTCATGTTTGGGCAGATCATCTGGGGTCTTTTTTACGGCGCAGCGATGATTTTCATACCGGCGTTGTTCTTTTGGACGCTGTCCGACATCGGCCTGAAAAAATTTGTGACGGTCCAGCAATTCGTATTGCCGATCTTGCTGCTGGAAAAAGTCATCATTATTCCGCTTGCAACCACACTCGGTCTAATAAAAACATCCTCACCGTTCTCGCTTGGCGTCATCGCCCAATACATAACTGGAAATAACTTTATAATCTATTTCTTTGCAGCTATTTCTCTATTTAAAGTATGGGCTATTTTCATAGAATTCAAGTATGTAAAAATGCTGACCGGCAAGAAACCGGGAATGGTCTTATTGATGGTCGTCGGCATTAATCTCGTGTTCTGGCTGTTCTCAGCGCTCTTTTCGTTCGTCCAAATTGAGAAGATTCTTTAAGGGAGGTGCATCATATGAAAAAACAGACAGCAATTCTATTATCTGCAGGCATTCTATTTGTCGCGGGAAATCTGAGCTTAGCATTAAAAGACGACAGCAAAGCGGTGCGCTCTTCTTATATCAATAAATGGACAGCGACTGGAAAAGAAAATTTGACGAAAACACTGCATGCCGATGGCGTCGTCACACCAGTTGAGGAGCATCATGTCTACTATAATGACACTCCGGGCGGTTTTAAAAACTTCCTTGTAAAAGAGGGTGACCAGGTAGACACAGGCAGCCCATTGTATGAATATGCCTCCGATGGCAACGATGCGGACCAGCAAAAGCTGGAGGCCGAAAAGAACCAGCTTGTCAGGGAATCGGCTTTGATCGATGAACAAATCCAGCAGCTGGAGTATTTACTTTCTGTTTCAGAATCTGCTACGGATAACAGCATGCCAGTTACCGGGGATGGGACAACGGGGACCGGAGCGTCATCAAGGGATCTTGTGAATGCTTCGATTGAAAAAGAAATTTACGATAAACAGAGTGAAAAAACGCGGATCCAGTCCGAAATTCAGCAATATGATAACACTCTTAACTCGCAGAATGGCAACGACCAGCTCGGCATTAACAGTGAAGTTGCGGGGACTGTGAAGAATATTAATTATGACTTGAAGAATCCAATTCTTACGATTATTTCTGACAGCCCAAAGGTCGAAGGAGCTTTTACCGAAAAAGATCTGAAAGAGGTCCAGGCGGGCATGGAGGTTTATGTTAAATCTGATTTGATCAAGGCAAAGGTAAAAGGCACTCTGACCAAAATCGCTAACTATCCAGAACAAGATCCTTCGGTTAAAAAGGAAAGCCGCTTCCCGTATGAAGTCGAGCTCGCCGGGGATCCAGTGAATCTTGTAAAAGGTACGCATGTGGAAGTTTCTGTCATCACGAATCAAGTACGCAACGCCGCGGCCGTTCCTGAGGAATCAGTGAAGAAGACGAAGAAAGCAAGCTATATATACGTGTTGAATAAAGCTGGAAAAGTGGAGGAACGAAAAATTGACAAAGGCATGAGCCTCGGCGGGAAAGTAGAAGTGCAAAAAGGCGCCAAACCAGGCGAACTCGTCGTCAAAAACCCGGAAAAAGTCCAAAAAGCCGGCGACCCATTCTTCAGCAAACTAAAACCAAGCAACCTAACCAGTAAAACATTCAAACAAGAAACCAAAAAAGACATCTTCAAATCCATCATGGTAGGATTCTTCAAACACTAATTTATAAAATGGCGAAATAAAAAGGAGAGGCAGAGCGCCTCTCCTTTTCCACGTTAAAGCGCTGGGGGTCAGACCCCCGGCGCGGTGATGCGTTAAAGTGTAAATTGCATAATTCAAAAATGAGTAATTCCAAAAGAACTTTATTGCGGGAAGAATTTTGAGGAACGTTTTAGGGGATACGGAAGTGGTTACGTCTACTGCTGTCTCTCGTTCAGTATCTCTAAAACATCCTGATGCTGTTTTTGGATATGGGAAACATGCTTTAATTCGCTGGAAAGTTCTATTTTAGCTTCATCCAGCTTCTTCATTAGGCTGCCATAATAAAAGGCGACTTCCTTCCTCATTTCCCCCTGCTCTGAAAGCAAGCTCTTTTGACCTTCTTCTACATCTAATAGACGATTATCCATGGAATCCAGACGGTTTTCCACGGAGTCTAGACGATTATCCATAGAGTCGAGCGGTTTTTCCATGCGGTCGAAACGATAGTCAATCGCATCAAATCGAACATCTATGGAGTCGAAACGTCCCAAAATTTTCTGTAGAATTTCCTCCAATTTTCACACCTCCTTTTGTTCCAATTATACTCGGCAGCATAGTGCTTGTCATCACTCCAACATAATAAAAAGAGGGTCAGCCAGCCCGTCGCTCTAACACTTTAAAGCGCCGGGGGTCTGACCCCCAGCGCTTTAATGCGGTGTTGCATTGACGATCTTTGTTATTGTTGGATGACTTGGATGTCTTGGATGATCCATTTGTCTGCTTCGTATTTGAATAGGAAAATGAGGTTTTGTTTTCCGTCCATGTCGCTGTCTTGGAACTGGGTTAGTTTGTACTCTGTATCTGATATTTTTACGAAAAGGTATGGGTTCTCTGGCCAGAAAATTGGAGGTCCATCCATAGGCAGGTTGTATAATCCATCCGCCTTTTCTTTAACCCTGAAACTAAAAGTAGCTTCGACTTGTTCCCTTGACACGAAATCCGTGAATAATGCGTAAAAATCTTCTTTTGTGTTATACGATTTGAATTTAAAGTCATTGCTGTTATGGGAATCCGCAAAAGCCTCATCCATTACGGTTTTGTATTTTTCCAATAAAGCGACGGCCTTATCTTCGTCAAAAGCCATTCTTGCTTTTTCCTCTTCTTCAGCCTTTTGAGCGGCTTCCAACTCGCTGATATATTGATCCAGCAGAACGGTATGACCTTTAGCTTCTAATATAGACTCCACAATTTTATAAAAATCAATATCGCTCATTTCGCCAAACTGTTCAACGGTCTGGTAAAAGCCTTCATCCTGCCACGTAAGCAGTTGATGCTCCTCGGTAATTTGATATACCTGAGCTGTTAAACCGTCAGCCAGTTCAATTTCTTTCTCCGATTCACCAATAATTTGCGGCATATCTTCTTGCATTCCATAAGTGAAATATTCGTCTTCATTATTCTCTTTTACATAAACATGCCTATACGTATTCTCGTTCGTGCGTGTTTGTTTATAAACATACCCTTCAGGAATATAGGAAGGATTCACAAGCGTAGGTTTTTCTTTAGCCAGATCTGTATCTTTTCCAGGCTGGGGTAAAATAATATCCGAGTCAGGACTGCGTCCGGAGTTAGGAACAGGGTTAGCCTGATCCTGCAGGCCGCTGCTGACAATGTAATAAATACCTGCGGAAAATAGCAGGACAGCGGCCAGGCTTAAACTCCTTGGCACAACATTCGAAAAGGTAAATCCAGTCCTATTACGGCTGGTACGGCTGCTCGTTTTTTCAAGGATGTTCCTCCGCATTTTTTCGGTAAAAATAAAATCAGCCAATTCTCCCTTTGACAGATTTTCTTTTAGATTCTTGATTTGGTTCTCCATCATTCTCACCTCTTTCTATTAAATGATCCTTTAACAAGTTCTTGGCTTTGGTAAGGCGTGATTTCACAGTATTAATATTTAGATTGGAGATATCACTGATTTCTTTTAGTGAGCATTCCTGATAATAGAATAAGAAAATGACTTCACGATATTTCATAGGGAGCTGAAACATTGCATCCACAAGCTCCTGGTTTTCAGCCTGATCCATGACTTGTATCTCCGGACTAGCCTGTGAACCTGTTAAAAGGGAAGATAAATAGCCGCTAACGTGAATCATCCGATGGTGCCAGCTCCTTAAATAGTCTTTGCAATGGTTCGAGGCAATCCGGTAAAGCCATGTCTGAAGGGATGAATCGCCCTTGAAAGTATCCAGCTTTTCATAGCATTTAATAAAAATTTCCTGTGTTAAGTCCTCAGCAGTTTTCCTGTTTCTGACATAGGAATAAGCCAAATGAAGAACCCGAGTTCCGTGTTCAGTCATCAGTTGATTAATCGTTTCATGGTGTTCCATGATCTCACCCCAATCTCAAGCACACATGATGCACAATTGTTTACTATTTAGACGGAACCACATTTCCAAAAGTTTATTAATTTACCATAATTTTAAAAATAGCAAATAACCTCATTACTGTACCGCATTAACTCATTGGGGGTCTGACCCCCGGCGCGGTGATGTGTTAAAGTGGAAAGGTTTTTTAAGGAATCTATTTTTGAGGGTTTCGGCTGTTGAAGAGTAGGGGGAAAATCACTTTTGTAAGTGGAAAATAAAATTGATTACCTTATATTCTATCAAATAACGAGGCTGAGATTGTGGAATAAAATAACGGTGCCTGACCCCAAGTCGCGATAGAGTTTATATCGCTGGAGGTCAGGCACCGTTTTTTAGTTTAAGCTTATTAATCATTTTCTTTCGGCTTTCGTGTTTTATTGCTGATCACTTCTAATAGGATTAATTTCTGTTCCTGACTTAACATGCTCCAGCTTCCTGCCTTGACTTTCATTTAAAAACACTCCTTTAGTGTAATGTATTTTTTTGGATTTTGTTTTCTTAATCCTCTTATACCGCCTTTTTCAAAAATTGAAACAAACTAAATTTCTACAAATTACCAAGCTACTTAGCGGCTAAAAGTAGAATTTTGTCGAATTACAGCATGATGGAGATACTTAAGGTAGGTTGTTAGACGAAAAATACGGTCAGTTTATCTTTTTCGGCATGATTATGAAAAATTAAGTCAAATTTATTGTCGTTCAAAAGTTTGAAACGAAAGGTGAAAATCCTCCGACTAACATTGTGTAAAGCAAAACATATAAACAATTGGGGGCATGAAAAATGGATGCAGTAACAAAACGGTTCTTTATTGGGCTTGGAATATTTGCATTGGCGGCAATGGTTTTCTTAGGTGCATGGCAGCAAAAGGCAGAAGCGAGCGTATCGTGGGGGCAAGAAGTAACAGAGGTAGCAAAGCTTTATAAAGGTGTGAAATACAAGTGGGGCGGTAAGACACCAAAACAAGGTTTCGATGCATCCGGCTTCACTCAATTTATCTATGACGATTCCGCTGCACATATAAAGTTGCCGCGGACGACTAAGGAACAATATAAAGCAGGCGAGAACGTGGCCATAAAGGATCTTCAAGAAGGCGATTTAGTTTTCTTTAATACGAACGGTAAAGGCGCTTCATTCGTAGGGATCTACCTCGAAAAAGGTAACTTCATCGCAGTTACAGTCTCAAAGGGAGTCTCCATTCAATCCATGGACTCAAAATACTGGAAAACAAAATATGTAGGGGCAAAACGTGTGTTAAAACAATATTAGCTGCAGGGTCTGAATACACCCCAATTAACGCATTAACCCGCTGGGGGTCTGACCCCCAGCGGGTTAATGCGTTAATTGGGAACAACAATTTTCATATCCAGTTATTTACCATGTTTAATGTTTTGCTCGCTGAGGTAAATAGATGGAACTTGGATTACTTTGAGGTTAAGAGTCCATTTTTTAAAGATCGGGTGAAAGTAGTGGCTTTTATGAATGGATTTTCATAAATTAAAGCAAGAAAGTTATTGTTAAATCAATGAAGCTAGCAAGTCAGTTATTTGTAACCTCACTGTAATACGCATGAAAAGGTCTTCTACTATAATAGTAGAAAATTGTTCACAAATATATTAACTGGAATTCTATTTACAATTATTCTGGTTTTATATAAAATGTTCATATTGAATTCAGGAGGTCCTTGTCATTGGAACAACAGATGAAACAGGCGGAGTATAATCAGGAACTCGTTTTTGATGTCATTAAAAAGGCATATGAAAAAGGCATGAACGAAAAAGAAATGACAGTGCAGAAAATAGTCGAAGATCTAAAAAACGACTTAAAGAATACTCTATTACGATAAACCAGGCAAATGGATGCGCCAAAAGCCGCCATTTGCTTTTTTTAGTTTCAACTTATAGGACTCTATCACTTTGCAGCATTAACCCACTGGGGGTCTGACCCCCGGTCCTTTAAAGTATTAACGCGCCGGGGGTCTGACCCCCGGCGCGTTGGTGTGTTAAAGGGCTCCCCTTCTTATTTTGGAATTCGCTTGTTAATTGAATTTGTATTCGTTATACTCTTAATATACAGAAAATTGTATATTGATGTCGAGGTTGTGTGGTATGAGTCGAATTGATGAGAGTTTATATTCTAAGAATGGTTTGGCGGCTAGGTATATCGCCAGGGAATTAATCGATATTTCCGCTGGGCAAAGGATTCCCCGGGTCAGTGATTTTACGGAGAAGCTTGCACTTGGAAGGGGCACGGTCCAGGGGGCGTTGAAGGTACTTGAAGATATGCGGGCAATCAAGCTTGAATCGCGAGGGCATCTAGGTACATTCCTATTAAAAAGGGACCTCAATCTGCTTTACGAGATTGCAGGCATCGGGCCGGTCATCGGCGTTATGCCCCTGCCGTATTCGAGCAAATATGAGGGGCTTGCAACGGGGATTATCGAGATGCTTGAAAAAATCAACAAAAGAACAGGTCTTGCCTATATGAGAGGGGCAATTCCGCGTGTCGAAGCCCTTAAATCGAGGCGCTATGACTTCGCCATCATGTCTCTCCTGGCAGCAGAAGAGGCAATAAGCACGTTCGATGGTCTAGAAATCAATAAAACATTCGGCCCAGGATCCTATGTTACCTCCCATAAAATCTTTTTTTCAAATAAACGCTTCTCCAAGATTGAAGATGGCATGAAGGTTGGGATTGACTATTCATCCGTTGACCAGGCTGAAATCACAATGCTTGAGTGTGAAGGGAAAAAGGTAGAGCTTGTGGAGGCTGGATACATGCAGCTTTTCTCGATGCTGACAAAAGGGATCATCGATGCGGCCGTGTGGAATGCCGACGAAGAAAAAACATTGAAAACCTTCCCGTCATCAGATTTTTATTCCCCAAAAGCAAGAGAAATTGCGACAAAGGCTACAACAGCAGCAATGATTGTAGAAACATCCCGTACAAGAATAAAAGAGCAGCTTGAACTGCTGGACACAAAGGAAGTAATCCACATCCAGCAAGAAGTAGTCACAGGTAAAAAGTATCCTCATTACTAAGAAACTGAAGTTCTGGTTTCTTTGTAATCTTAATATACTAAATACTGTATACTGGAGGGAAAATCTAAATGAACTTAATTCAATTAAAAGAAAGATTAAAAATCCTCGCTGAAAATAATGTCATTTCTTTTCGATCTGCTGAACTTACTACCCAGGCATTCACACAGCTTCAGCAAGCTTGGCATACTGATAATATCCCGAATTCAGAGATGCTTTTTACCCACCTGTCAACGGCAATTACAAGAATTGAAAGGGGTGAAGAAATCGGAGCTCCAATGCCTGGAATCCTCACTGAAATAAAAACATCTAAGTACTATTCAGAAGTGGTGCAGCAAGTTAATTTTATCGAAAGCCTTTACGGAAGTAATTTGCCAGCGGAAGAACTGGACTATTTAATGATTCATTACACAAATGTATATCAGCAGAATGAAGGAGGAAGCAACGAATGAAAATAGTAATTGGCGGACAAGTTGACAAAAAAGAGATTGAAAGTTTAGTAAAGGAATTCGACAGCAGCATCGAAACAGTGATCAAATCGGACCTTGATGCAGCCATGGCTCTTAAAACCGGACAAGTCGATTACTATCTTGGTGCTTGTCATACGGGCGGAGGCGGAGCGCTGGCAATGGCAATCGCACTAGTAGGCAAACCGAAATGTGAAACGGTATCCATGCCAGGAAGGAAGCCCGACGTACAGAAAGTTGTAAGCGCTGTCTCAGAAGGGAAAGTGGCATTCGGTTTTACAGCCGACCACAAAGAAGCAGCAGTTCCAATGATTTTAGAAGCTATAAAAAATAAACACTAACAAATAGGCAGGGGGAAAATAAAGATGGAAATGATTTTTATCGTCTTGATCGGTGCTGTCGCAGCAGTATTGGCAAACAGAAATATTGCAGTATTTAATGATGGACTGCGGCCAATCGTTTCGGAGCACGTAGAGGGAACTCTTACACGAAGAGATCTGGCTTTCACGGCATTTGCGATGAGCTTTGGTCTTGTAATCGGCTTCGGGATCCCGTTCACACTGTCCGCAAGTATCATACTCGTTCATAGTATTTTGCTAGGAACGGATATTATTGGTCTTTTAACTCCGAAAAATAAATGGGGTACACCTGCTGCAGCTGTGATTGGCGGAGCATATGGTGCAGGCTTGCTTGTAGGGCTTGAAGGTTTTGTAAAATTATTCGACCACCTGCCATTGAACTTCCTTGATGCAATGGGGCAGGTAGGCGCACCGGTTGTTGTAGCGTTCATGGCTTTCCCTGCGCTTGCAGTTGCGATGCAATTCAGCGTGAAAAAAGGGGTTATCACTTTTATCGTTTCTGCCCTCGTAAGACAGCTTGCAGTTTGGCTGAACACTAGCAAACTATTAATGGTTTCTGGCACAGCCATTACATTGAACCAAGAAGGTATGGCACTTATAACTGGAATGATCTTTTTATTAGTTTTTGCAATGAAGGAAAAGCGTGAAGAAGGCTCATCGATTGATTTGGCTGCGGTCTTCAGTGACAAAGTAGCAAAAATCAGGGGCAATGTCGTTTATTTCATGATCATTGGCGGCTTGATTGCCGCTGCTACTAATCTTGCCGTAATGGCAGGGGATCCAATTTCCTTGAACCTTTTAGCTGAAGGTAAAAATACGGACGCTGGAATCGCGGCAGCTGCACGTGCACTAGGCTTCATCCCGCTCGTAGCCAGTACAGCAATCGCCACGGGTGTTTACAGCCCGGTTGGATTCACATTGATTTTCGTTGTCGGACTTTTCTCACCTAATGTTTGGGTAGCATTGATTGGCGGCGTTATCGTCATTTTCGGCGAAGTCATGCTATTAAGCTCGATTGCACGATTCCTGGATAAATACCCTGGAGTCCGTAATTCTGGCGAAAATATCCGCAGCGCCATGACGAAGATCCTTGAAGTCGCTCTATTAATCGGCGGTGCGAACGCAGCAAATACGATCGCTCCTGGATTTGGTTTCTTCTTCATCGCAGGCTTCTACCTGTTGAACGAAGTCGCCGGCCGTCCAATCGTCCGCATGGCAGTCGGACCTGTAGGCGCAATCGCCGTCGGTATCATCGCAAACATCCTGGTTGCGTTAGGACTCATGGTGATTCCACAATAGGCTTGTAGTATTGGAGCTGGGGGGATCCCACAATACCTTTTAGCGCTGGGACTTATTAGAATCCCCCAATACCATATTAGGAGTGGGGCTTATTGGAATCAAGCAATACTTTGGTAGCATTGTGATTTGGAGATGCCACAATACCTAGTTAGCAATGGGACTTGCGGAGATTCAGCAATACCTAGTTAGTATTGGGACTTGCGGAGATTCAGCAATACTTAGTTAATATTGGGACTTACGTAGTTGCAGCAATAACCTGGCAGCATGGGTTCTTCATGAAATCCCGCAATACTATGTCTGCCTTGAAATTTATAATAATGTTCATCCCTAAATAATCATTGGGACGGTCAATAAAATAACCCCAAAGCGGCTGCTGATAACTCAATAATTTGAGAGGACTTATTAGCAGCTGCTTGTCTATGGGGAACTTTAATTAGAATGGAGTGCATCAGGATGATCCAAACTGTTTTAGGTAAAATCAGGCCGGAGGATCTTGGGGTTTGCTCGGTGCATGAGCATTTGTCGATTGATCTTTCACGGATAAAAAAAGATCCGGATACGGTTTTAGACGATGAGCCTGGCATGCTGGAGGAATTGGCGGATTTCCATGGCGAAGGCGGCAGGGCCATGGTGGAAGTGACGAATGATGGTATGGGCCGTGATGTGCTGCGGCTGAAGCGGTTGAGTGAAAAGTCGGGTGTACATATTATTGCCTGCACTGGTTTTTATAAGGATCCTTTCATACCAGAGTACGCTCAAAATTGGACTGCTGCCCAATTTGCGGAGCATTTTATCAAGGAAGCCACAGAAGGAATTGATGGAACAGGGATTTTTCCAGGGGTCATCGGTGAAGTCGGAACGAGTAAAAATGAAATCAAACCGATTGAGCGGGAGCTGCTGATCGGGGCTGCGCTTGCCGGCAAGGAGACGGGTCTTCCAGTGACAACGCATACGACTCTTGGAACACTCGGCTATGAACAGGTTCAGCTGCTGACAGCGCAAGGGCTTGCAACGGACCAAATCATTATAGGGCACCAGGACTTGAATCCGAATTTTGATGAGGTCTTGGCTGTACTCGAAACCGGGGTCTATATCGACTTTGACACGATTGGAAAAAATAATTACAGGCCGGATGCGGAGCGAGTGGAATTTTTGCTTGAATTCATTCAGCGAGACTTTGAAAAACAAATTCTGTTGTCCGCTGACTTGACGAGGAAATCGCATTGGAAAAAGCATGGCGGTCCGGGGTATGGACTCGTCCTTAGAGACTTCATTCCGCAACTTAAAGCAAAAGGTGTCAGACAGGAAACAATCGATCTATTCTTGATCTCAAATCCAGCCAGGGCTTTTACCATAAAGGAGAGATCGTAAATGTCTAGCTATGATGCGAAAAAACTGAAATATGCAGAATCAGTGTTGCCCAGTCTGTCGATTGAAGAAGCAAAAAAACTGCAATTCAAGCTTGTCCACATGATGAGCCGCCATTTTGAAGGCAAGCAGTTTTTATCGATGGGGGATTTGGGCGTTTCGCCAAAGTGGAAGCGTCCTGAGCAGACATACCGGGCAGAACGCGCGATTGCTGACTTTTTTGAAACGGAAGAATGTGCACTTGTTAGAGGCGCAGGGACCGGGGCGATCCGCATCATATTGAGCACACTGCTTTCAGCTGGAGATAAAATGCTCATACATTTCGCTCCCGTTTACACAACAACAAAAGAGACCATCCGGATACTTGGAATCCAGACGGAGAAAGTCGATTTTAACGAGCTGAATTCTGTAAGGGAAGCGGTAAAAAATACGGATGCCAAAGTGTTTTACATTCAGCATGCGCGCCAGCAGCCAACCGACACCTATCATTTAAAAGAAGTAATTGAGGCGGTAAAAACGGTCCGTCCTGATCTGCCGATTGTGGTCGACGATAATTATTGCGCCTTCAAAACGAAAGGAATTGGCGTGGAATACGGCGCGGATTATTCTACTTTTTCAGGGTTCAAGGTGCTTGGTCCGGAAGGTGTAGCCATCATAGTCGGGAAAAAAGCCGGCCTGGACGTCATTCATGAACGGAATTATTCCGGCGGCGGACAAGTCCAGGGATATGAAGCGATGGAGCTTCTCCGGATGATGACCTTTGCACCTGTATCACTGGCGATCCAGAATGAGCAGGTCGAGGAGCTTTGCCGGCGATTAAATGAAGGAGAAGTGCCGGGAATTAAGGCGGCATACATGACAAATGCCCAATCGAAAAATGTCATCGTTGAACTGGAAATGCCTGTGGCGCAGAAGGTCATTGCTTTGAGTGACAGCAACGGGGCAGCGACACACCCAGTTGGTGCTGAATCAAAATATGAGATCATTCCGATGATTTACCGCGTATCCGGAAGCTTTATCGAGGCGCAGCCCAAGCTGAAGGAATACGGACTGCGAATCAATCCGATGAAGGCCGGTGCGGAAACGATCATTGATATTTTGAAAAAAGGAATCCCTGCAGCACTAAAGGACTAATTTTTACACCAAAGAATCCCATGTAAAAGGGGGGAGCTTCGTGTTTTTAGATGTGACAAAAGAAGGAATCCAAAGCTGATCCAAGCTGGAGTGACACTGCATCAGAGCGGACGGATTCCGCCGAATACGTATGTGATTGACATGGATATCTTGCAGGAGAACGTCAGGATGCTTGCAGAAACAGCCTATGCCCATGGAATCCAGCTTTATTTTATGAGCAAGCAGCTGGGAAGACTGCCGCAAATCGGGATGATGATTTCTGAGAGTGGCATTGAAAAAGCGGTCGCTGTTGAATTTGATGAGGGTAAAACACTGTTTGACGGTGGCGTTAAAATCGGCAATATTGGACATCTTGTCCAGCCTGGAAAGAATCAGTGGAGAGAAGTTTTATCGTGGAATCCTGAAGTGGTCACCATTTTTTCAACCGAGCGGGCTAAGCAGGTGTCTGAGGAAGCAGTTAAGCAAGGAAAAGTACAGGACATCCTAGTTAAAGTTTATGGAGCACAGGACCTTATTTATCCAGGGCAAGAGGGAGGATTCCGATTGGAGGACCTTCCAGCCGAGCTCGCAAAGCTGTCCGCACTGCCGGGAATCCGGGTTGCAGGGGTGACGACATTCCCGAATTTCCAGCTTGCAGAGAGCAAGAAGGAAATGGAGCCTACAGAGAATTTCTACACGCTGTTAAAAGCAAAGCAAATCCTTGAAGACCATGGATTTGCAGTGGACCAAGTGAATGGACCAAGCGCAACAAGCTGCGAAACGATTCCGTTTTTAGCTAAAAATGGAATTACTCATGGGGAACCGGGACATGCGTTGACAGGTACAACGCCGCTCCACGCTCATCGCGATTTGCCTGAAAAGCCTGCAGTGATTTATGTGACGGAAGTATCGCATGAGGATAATGATTTTTATTACGTCATTGGGGGCGGATACTATGGCCGCTCTAATATGACAGGCTGCCTTGTGGCAGACAATGAAGCGGCTATTTTGGATCGCCTGGTACCAGCATATGAAGTTTCCCCAGAAGCGATTGACTATTATGGCCGAATCGGAAAGCCTGACGCTTTTTCTGTAAAAATTGGCGACACCGCGGTGTTTGCCTTCAGGACTCAGCTATTCGTCACCCGGGCCCATATTGCTTTGGTAAAAGGAATCCAAAACGGCAAGCCGGAAATCGTCCATTTTGAAAGGAAGTGGTAGTGATGGCAAAGCTGATTTTGCTTGTCATTGACAGCTTCGGGATTGGGGCAATGGATGATTGCGGGGAGTTCAATGCCGAAGATTGCAAGGCGCATACTTACAAGCATATTCGTGAAACAGTTCCAGCCCTGAGGATACCGGCTATGTACCAATTGGGCCTGGGAACGCTCGTTGATGGGATGGAACAGCCGCTTACCGCATATGGCCGCTCTGCCCTTGCCCATCATGGTGCCGACACTTATTTGGGACACCAGGAGATTGCCGGCAGCTGCCCGAAACAGTCAACGAAAAGGCTGATGAAGGACATTCATGTAAAATTGGCGGATGCCTTGCGACATGCAGGGTACCAGGTCAGCTATCCATGGGCCGACCGGCCGGTTTTTGTCGTGAATGATGCCTGCGTAGTCGGGGATAACCTGGAGTCATCGCTGGGCAACATTATCAATCTATGTGCAGATTTTAACAAAATGCCTTTCGAAGAGTTAAAAAAGGTCGGCAGGATTGTCAGGGAAAACGTCGATACGAGCAGAGTGATTGCCTTCGGAAGTCCTCATACGTCGCTAGAGCACATCCTGTCAGTGGTTAAGGAGAAGAGCCCGGGACAATGGGGTGTCGATGCCCCGAAAGCCAGAGTGTATGGAGAAGGCTATGATGTCTATCATATGGGTTACGGCGTGAATATCGACGGACAGTTCCCGATAATCGCTGCGAGAAGCGGCTTGAAGGTTTATCGAATTGGCAAAACCGCAGACGTTCTCCATGGAGAAGGTCCAGCGTTTCCTGTTGTAGATTCAAAGGAAGTGCTGCGGATTCTAGAGGAAACCTACGAGGCAGAGAAGGACGATGCTGCATTCCTGGTAAATGTTCAGGAAACAGACCTGGCTGGTCACGCGGAAGACCCGGAATGGTATGCGCAAATCCTGAATTACACTGACTCATGGTTGGAACAGTTCCTGCCCAAAATGGAAGAGGAAGACATCATCATCATCATGGCGGACCATGGAAACGACCCGACAATCGGGCACTCCAACCACACGCGAGAATTCGTGCCAATCCTGATTTACGGAAAGCAAGTCCGTCAGGCTGACATCGGCACAAGACAATCAATGGCAGACATCGGAGCCACCATGAGCGCCTTCTTCAACCTGCCCCCAACAGACCAGGGCAAAAGCTTTCTTAAAGAAATAACACGGTAATTAGTATCAATGCTTCACCACACTAACGCACTGGGGGTCAGACCCCCAGTGCGTTAGTGTGGTGAAGCGCGAAGGGAATGGTAATCCTTCCCATGCTGTCGATGACCCCCATAAACTGACGAAAAAAGTCGATTTGTATTTATGTAGGAAGTTATGATATGGTAGTTATGTTACTTTTATGCAGTACAGTATGTGTTTAGGGGGTTCCTTAAATAGTGTTAAAAGATCTTGCTCCAGGCGTTAAAATAAGCATTTCCAGATCGATTTCGAAGTCATTTGAGCAGTATATGAGCAGAATTGGCTGGGATGAAAATAAGTATAGCCTTGAGGACTTTATCAAGGAATGGCGTCAGTACATCATTACCTCTTCATCGTGGTACAGCCAGCTCAGTGAGGAAACGAAGGCTGATCCTGTTTTTCATGAAGAACTCGCTGCAAAGATCAATGAAACAATCGAAAAAATCTTCAATGAAGAGCCTACTCAGGAACAAATTGAAGGGATTGAAAAGCTGCAGCAGCAACACGGCAAAGAATTCGATTACTCTTGCAAGATGGAAGCAAAGTATATCATCGACTCGCAAAAATGCTAAGCTCATGTAAAGAGCAGAAATATAAAATAGCAGTGCAATACGATTGATGATCTCGACTTATCATAACTTTCATATAGAATCATGAAGCTTGCCATATATATTTCTTTCGAAGGCAGCCCCAGCTATTGGGGCTGCCTTTTTGCTATGCATCAACTCAACGATAATCCCGCTACTCTCTCTGAATGAATCGTTCTCTTCTATAATATTATTAATTACCACCACGAGTATTTTGAAATAATATTTTTTCCAATATATGAAACCTTATCCAGCTAACATACGTCTGTAAAATTGGAAACAATATACTAGAAATCGTAAGTGTAGTGTTAAAATTTTACAAGTGGAGCCGATACTTACATTATTGAGCAATAAAAATAGCAGTAAAAGAAGAGGTACTTACTATGAAACGACTAGCAGCTTTATTATTGAGTATGGCAGGATTAATCAGCCTGATGCCGGGACAGGCCGCCGCCGCAGAAACGACCTTCTCGGATCTCACCCGCAGCCACTGGGCTTACCATGACATCAGCTTTCTGACAGAGAAGGAAGTAATCATGGGTTTTAATGGAAAGTTTATGCCAAATGAAACAATCACGCGGCTCGACGCTGCAGTCATGATGGGACGGGCGATGCAGTTGAACGCTCCCGCTGAACCGACGGCAGCAGTCCCTGCAGATATGTTCCTGACAACCAGGGGATATACCGAGGTGCTCGCTGGCATCGAAAAAGGAATGTTTGTCTTGAACGAAAACGGGGCATTCCAGCCTAATGAGCCATTGACAAGGAAAGATATGGCGCGTGCCATAGCATCAGGGTTTGATTACCAGGGCAAAGGTAAATCGATTTTCAAAGATATCCCAGTAACCGATCCAAACTATCCATACATTGATGCCATTGCTGCCAATAAAGTGACCACTGGATACAGTGATGGTACATTCAGGCCGGAACTTCCGGTGGATCGCCTTCAGTTTTCGGTTTTCCTGGCCCGCATCTACAATAAGCCGTTGGAGTACACCGTCAAGCAGGATGGAGTCACACTTCACACTGTCAGAGACGCGGAAGAGGCAATCAGCCTGGCTTTGAATTATCCGAAGGCGACGGTTCATCCTGTGAGCAATACACTCGTTACATATTCAGAAAAAACAGGAGCACTTGGCGAAACGGGAATTCGCAACGGTGCGCTGATTTATAATGGAGCGGAGCGCACGATTCCGTTCACTCCGGATTTCTTCAAGTCATACATAACCCCAAATGGAAGCTGGGGTACATTGTTTGAGACCTTTATCCTGTTAGGCCGCAGTTATCCAGGAGGCGAATTTGGAGTCCACGCTAAAAATAATGCCAATTATTCTGATTGGGGATGGTACCTCAGTGAGACATTTGCCGACCACGGGGCACTTAAAAATCTGAACGAATCAGCAAATAGCCTTCAAAAAACGGTCAATGTGTATATTGCGATTCCTTACCCGAAAATGGGCGGAACAATTGTAGACCTTGAAGGCAAGGAACATCCAAACTCAATGGCCGAGCGCGAAAAATTAGTTGAATGGTACATTGATCAAACTGAAATGATGTGGGATGTCGCAGGATATTCGAATCTTAACTTCAAGGGGTATTACTGGTTAAGTGAAACGATGGGACACCGTGAGGACGAAAAACTCATTAACGATATTGCGGATAAAATCCATTCTAACAACAGAATGTTCATTTATTCGCCGCATGCGACATCATCAAATTTTCAGCATTGGAAAAATTACGGCTTTGACGGAGCATATCTTCAGCCAAATGCATTCAGGTTAAAGCTAACAGACACACCTGCCCGTCTTCATAGAGCCTTCCTGCAAGCGCAAATCTACGGCAGCGGGATCAATCTTGAAATAGACCAATATGGCCCTAATCAAATGGAAGCTGGCCTGCAGAACTTCAGGCAATACATCGACATGGCTCAACGCTATGGATTGCCAGGCCAATCCCTGATCGTCTACCAGGGCGTAGGAATGGTCGACAGAATGGTGAAATACTGGAACCAGCCGTCATACTACCAGGCCTATCAGCTGTTGAGCAGCCTGGCGTACCAATAAAAAGCAAGGTGCCTGCCACCTTGCTTTTTTATACCTTTGCAGAATGCTTCTGCTAGTAGTAGGGTTCTTCTATCGTGACAAGATTTCCACAATTAGAAAAACGATTTTTGAAACCGAGCATGCCAGATGATAAATCGAGGGACGTTACATATGAAAAAGTCATTAAAAATTATCTTGTTCACCTTACTAGTGAATGGGCTTATCGTTGGAGGTTTGGTGCTTTTTGTTGTCCATTCTGTTCAACCGGAAAAATTTGACCGGAAAACATGGACTAGCAATCCCGAGAATCGTCGGGATATGGTAAGTGACCTATTATCCAACAAAGAGTTAAAAGGGATGTCAAAATCAAAAATTGTTAAGCTCTTAGGCCAGCCGGAAAATAGTTATTATAAGGAGCCTGACAATATCGTTTACCTATTAGGTGACGAGGGCGGCTTAATCAGTATCGATAGGGAATGGCTGATAATATGGTTTGATGAAGGAAATCACGTTTCAAATTATGAAATTAAAGTTGATTAGACTATTAGGTTGAAAAAATATTTCTTTTAAAAAGGGGAGGTGCCTGTACCTCCCCTATTTCTGTAAGATATCAGCCTAGTAAATTAGCCACCCACAATAAAACTTTTATAGCCAATACGTCTCATTTTTAAAAGAAAATCCTGTCAATTATCAACCCATACTCTTCCATCTACTCCAAAATTACTTATTTTCCCAAAATCAAACAATATGAAACATGTAATTTATTCCAGATAATTCGCCAGAAAACGTTGATAAATCAGTAATTAGCTCTTAATCTCCTAATTTTTGTAACACAATTCCCCTTTTTATAGCTAAATTGGATGATTCAGGCACCATTTCCATGTGTTAAAATGTAGAAAAAAGACGAAAGGAGCAGACGAGAATGAAGCGATTTGTCATAAGTATTTTACTAGCTTTGTTGATTCTGCCATTCACAGCGAAAAGCTCCGAAGCGGCTGTTTCCTTTTATGATTTAAACAGTACGCATCGGGCTTATCCAGAAGTTAGTTACCTTGCCGGTGGAAATATAGTCAATGGAACGGGGGGTTATTTTTACCCCAATCGAGAAGTAACGAGGGCGGAAGCTGCAACCATGCTTGGGCGCGCGTTAGGCCTCAATGGAACAAAGCGTGTAACTTGGTTTAAGGATGTCGACAGCGGAAGTTTTGCTTCAGGCTACATACAGTCAGCAGCAGAGAAGAGTGTTATTTCAGGCTACCAGGATGGAACGTTCCGACCTGAAAATCCAGTCACTCGTGGCGAAATGGCCATATTGATCAACAGGGCTTTCGGATATGGCGGTACTGATACAGTAACGTCAGCCAAAAAGCTGATGGAAAAAGGAATTGCACAGGGGATTACGTCTGATAATTTCGGTTACGAGCTAAAGATTAAGAGAGCGGATTTTTCGATCTTTTTAGCGAGAGCGATCAATTATAAATACCGAATCAATGCGAATGTAGAGTTCGGTGGTGATCTTCAAGTAGCGGCAGGTGGAGATACACTGAATGTCCGCACAGGTCCATCTACAGCCTTCACTTCTGTTACCGCATTGCAGGATGGGGCGAAGGTAGAAGCAGCCTACAGAGTGGGTGAATGGGTTTTCATCCGTTCCGGTTCTGTTGAAGGTCTGGTACATGGAGAATTTTTAACAGGCTCTTTTCCATCCTTCATGAACCCGCCATTGCCAGCATCAGCACCAAGTCCATTAACATCGCAGATGATTGTCATCGATCCAGGTCATGGCGGTTATGACCCAGGTGCAAGCGGTCTTGGACTTCAGGAAAAAGCAGTGGTACTTGATACAGCGTTGAAGGTAAAAGCGCTTCTTGCTAAAACACCATTCTCTTTCAAATTAACAAGAGAAACCGATGTTTATTTAACACTTTCCCAGCGTGTCAGCCTGGCGAAGAGCGTGGGCGGAGATACATTCGTCAGCATCCACGCCAATGCTTTGAACGGTTCAGCAAATGGAACAGAGGTCTATTACTATAATTCTGCCTATGAAAATCCATATTACTCTGACAGCAAAAAGCTCGCACAAGCGATCCAAAATCGTTTGGTAGCAGCATGGAACACACAGGACCGCGGCATTGACCATGGCGATTTCCACGTCATCCGTGAAAATACCATGCCTGCCGTACTAGTCGAACTTGGATTCATCGATAACAAAGCTGATAACCAGAAGCTCGGTTCATCATGGTGGCGCCAGGAAGCAGCCGAGGCAATCTACCTAGGAATCCTCGACTACTACAAAGCAAAAGGCTACAACGTCTCATACCTGTACAACGTTGTAAATTAATAACTCTATCAATTAAAATACGATCCTATTACAATAAGAAAGGAGTCTGAATAGTAGACTCCTTTTCTTATATTTGAAACATGGGACGGTTCTTGTGTTTCACACATAAGCGGGATTTCAGGTCGACATTACGAAAACAGCTTTAGAAACGGGGAATGAGCATGAAAAAGATGATTGCAGTATTACTGGCTTCATTATTAATGACCTCGGCGGCTGCCCCAACCTTTGCTTCCACAGTTGAATTGCAGGCTGAGCAAGAACGTTACATAGTATTTTTTACAAATCCATTGAACACTGAGCTGATTGAGAAAAATGGCGGTGAAGTCGTCCAGTCCTACACCGCTGTTAATGCGGCGACAGTAGTAATGGAACAATCAAAGCTGGAAGGCATGCGTGCTCTAGGCCTGATCAGCAGTTTTCATGAGGAAAATAAGTTCGAGGAAAGTGCGCAGACCACTCCATGGGCTCACGCTAACATCAATATCCCGAAGAAGGTGCCATCCACTTTATCAGGAAAAGGCGTGAAAATCGCGATCATTGACACGGGTGTCGATTCAAACCATCAGGACCTGACCGTAAAGGATGGAACATGTACCCTTGATGACTCCATCAGTCCAGACGCCTGCGACAATGGCTATATCGATGAAAATGGACATGGAACGCATGTTGCCGGCATCATCGCTGCTAAAAACAACAACATCGGCATTGTTGGTGTTGCCCCGGACGCGGAAATCTATGCAGTAAAAGCGCTCGACGGCAATGGAGATGGCACAACGTCTACCATCATGGCCGGAATTGATTGGGCTATCCGCAAAGGCGTAGATATCATCAATATGAGCCTGACAACAGAGTACCCTGACATGGGAATCAAAGCGATGGTAGACAAAGCAAATGCGAATGGAATTATCGTCGTAGCAGCTGCAGGTAATGCTGGAACGCTATCAGGAAGCGATGAAACAGTCGAGTATCCCGGGAAATTCTCAAGTGTCATTGCAGTGGCTTCTGTAAAATCAGACAATCGCAGAGCATCGACATCAGCTACAGGCGCGGAAATTGAACTTTCGGCACCTGGAGAAATGATTTATTCCACACTTCCAACACGTGTGGCGGCTGCAGGCTATGGGACGATGAGCGGGACTTCAATGGCGGCACCGTTTGTAGCCGGGATGGCTGCTCTTTATAAAGAAAAGTTTCCGAGCTACACGAATGAACAAATCCGTACTCTTTTACACAAAAACTCGAAGGACCTTGGAATCGCCGGCAGGGATCGCTTATACGGCTACGGACTAATCCAGACAGACACCGTGCCAGTTGAAAACGCACAAGCGCCAATCACATTGGCTAGCTCAGGCAATGGTTCATTCAAATTAAATATGCAGCCGATTTTGGAAAAATATCAGGCTTACTCGATTTACCGTGATGGAAAATTGATTGCTAATAACGCTGCCAACGCAACCTTTGAGGACTACGGAACAAAGGGCGACATAAAGTATACGATCTATCCATGGGCGAACGGCTCCATGCTTATGGATAAAAAAGATGATGAATCGATCACATTAAGCAGTCCGGCTATACCTGATCTGACCAACTCAGTCTGGTTCAGCCGAAACATGATGTACCTATACTCTGCGGGCATCTTAAAAGGGGACGCATCAAACCGGCTGCAGCCATCTAAGAATGTAACTCGTGCCGAAGCTGTAGCGATGATGGGAAGAGCTGTCGGACTGGATGGGAAGCAAAGGGCGACTAAGTTCAGCGATGTGCCGAGCAGCAGCTTTGCATCGGGCTATATCCAATCAGCTGTTGAGCGTGGAATTATCAGCGGCCGTGCTGATGGCACCTTCCGTCCGAACGATCTCGTTACCCGCGCAGAAATGGCCATCATGCTATCAAAAGCCTATAACCTGTCTGCAGGGCCAACTGGCAGCTTCACCGACGTACCAGCAGGAATGGCCGGATACCAGCAAATCTACAACCTGGCAGCAGCTAAAATCACAACAGGATACCAAGACGGAACCTTCAAACCAAATGAAAAAATGCTCAGATCCAACTACTCCGTCTTCCTGTCCAAAGCAGCAAACCCAAGCTTAAAATAGTCTCATGCCATATAATAGTCATACACTAAAGCAATAACGCGTTGGAGCGCTGGGGGTCTGACCCCCAGCGCTCCAACGCGTTATTGTAATAAAATTAAAAAGTAAGAAAGCCGCTTCTGGTAAAGGAATGAGCGGCTTTTAGTTATTTTATGATGACCTGAAATTTGTCGAATTTTCGATATCAATGGGCAAAAAAAAGACACCGATTTACCAGATCGATGTCAAACAATGGCTAGTCGGTCTGCCATAAATGGATTACCAACCAAAATCTTAATGTATATTAGTTATAGCAAATCCTGTCGAAGTTTGTCGAGGGTAATTTTTGGTACCTTTGGGAGTGAAAACGCAATCTAACCCTAATTATAAATTCCAATAAAAGGAAAATACATCTCCTCTTAATTAGATCTATTACCCGCCTCAAAAACTATTAAACTCAAATTGCAAGATTTGTAATATAATCGTAAAATTTATAACATTCAAATTCTGATAAAATATTCCTAACGAGGCAAAATACGATATTTTTTACCAAAAATCAACGAGGCAGAGGTGTACAGATGAAGAAGCTCGTATCCAGGATGATCTTGGCGGCATTACTTATATCCATGATTCCTTTTCACTCAGCCATGGCAGCAACAGCACAACAGGAGAAAGTGGTAGAAATTGCGAAAAAATACATAGGAGTGCCGTACCAGTATGGAGGAACAACAACAAGCGGTTTCGACTGTTCAGGCTATATTGGATATGTCTTTAATGAAATCGGGATCCAGTTACCGCGAATTTCAGCTGACCAGTATAACACAGGGACACCGGTATCCAAAGCTGACCTTCAGCCAGGCGACCTAGTATTTTTCGAAAAAACATATGATAAAGCAGGGGTAACACACTCTGGAATTTACATAGGCGACAATCAATTCTTAAGCGCCACAACAAGTAAAGGAATCAAAATTGATTCACTTGATAGTACATATTGGGGACCTAAATACTACGGAGCAAAAAGAATCCTGGAAGCAGCAAACGTTCAGCCAGGCGAGTATCAAGATGTCCCACAGAATCATCCTGCATATCAAGCGGTTATGACATTAAGCGGCCAAAATGTTATTAAAGGAATTGACAGCACCACTTTCCAGCCAGAGCAGGCAGTAACAAGAGGACAAGCTGCAGCAATCATTAATCGTGTGTTGAAGCTGACACCTAAAACACTGAACGGTTTCAAGGATGTTTCTCCAAACTACCAATTCGCGGCTGACATCGCAGCGATCAGGGAAGCAGGAGTCATCAACGGATTTGCGGATGGTACCTTCCGCCCGAACAACAATATGACAAAAGCCGAGATGGCGGTAATCGTTCAAAGAGCATTCAAGCTGAATTTGCCAGCAGTACAAACAGCAAGTGCTCCATATACAGATGTCATGCCAAGCTATTGGGCATATGATGCCATTCAGACAATGCACCGAATCGATACTACAACCATTTTCGACGGCAGCCAATACGGTGCTTCATTAAAAGCAACGCGCGCAACCTTCGCTGCATCTATTTTCAATTCTATCAATGCAGGTAAATAAGAGACGATTAAATATAGGCTGGGAGCAAAAATCCCAGCTTTTTCTATGCCTATATTCCCTAAAAAGGTCTAAAGATGTAAGGTTTTGGACCGATATTAAAGCAGAATAATTTAATAGTTAGTGAGTATATGACTATTTTGAAAAATCTGACGAAATTATCTATTAAATTTGTAAATAAATTGGTAGAATAATAGGGTAATTTGTCAGAATTATTCACATAATACATCTGGGGGTAAAAGAATGAAGAAGAAAATTGGCACGCTCGCCTTGACTTTCGGGTTGACCGTGAGCAGTTTATTGTCGTTCCAGCAGCCAACGGCATTTGCGCAAGACGATATTACAGGGAGCGCACTAGAGACAGAAATGCGCGCAATGATTGCCGCTGATGTAATCCAGGGGTATGGAGAAGGAATCTACAAACCAGCTTTAAATGTAACACGAGGACAGTTTGCGACATTTATTTCACGTGCACTTAAACTGCCTGAAGGACCGCATGTATACTCTGACGTTCCATTATCATCCGGTCTTGCGACGGGCATCAACAGTGCCGCTGCAGCAGGAATCATCATGGGGTACACACCGTCAACATTCGGACCTAATGATCAGATTTCCCGTGAACAAGCGGCAGCTATGATTGACCGTGCTTTCAATTATATGCAGATTGTCAGGGAAGACGCTGTTCTGAATTTTTCAGATGCGAATGAAATCAATACTAATTTTAAAATGTCCGTTGCGAAAAACTCAAGAGACGGTCTAATAAAAGGTCTCGCAAATAGCGATGGTACATACAGATTCCTGCCTAAAAAGACAGCAACACGTCAAGAAGCGGCTGCTTTCATCTACCGCATGCTCAATAAAATGGCTGAATCAGAAATTCCTGAAGATCCCGGTGACGGTGGCACAGACGGATACAGAGTAGCAACAATCCAATCCACTGGGGAAAAGACGTACTCTAAAGTTTATACTTCTTTTGAAGCTGCCAAAACGGCAGCTACTGGTTCGAACCAGGTTGTTACAGTCAATGAACAAATCGTAGAAATGCCTGCAGGATTGGTCTGGTCAAAGCCAGCGCTTGGAAGTTCTTTAACTTACATTTATAAGGACGCATCATTATCTTCGGCTTTTACCTATTTGCCAGCAGGCCAGGAAATGAAGTACCTTGAAGCGACTGAGAATTATGTAAAAGTAATTCTTGCAGGCAAAACCGTTTACGTAAAACATGATGAAGTTTCTCTTGTACCTTTACAATTAATCGAGGGCAGAAACTATTATTCTGTTAACACAAATGGCGAACTAGTCCATACAATCTATGACACTGTAAAAAAATCATATGTATCCTACACAATGGGATTCGCACCTAGCTTCCTTTCACAGGGACAGAAGTATTACAGCTGGGATGGCGGGCAGTTCATGAATACTTCAGGAAATGTTGTAGGCACTGCTTATCAGTATTTTAACTACCTTCCAGCCCGTACAGAAACTGTTTATACTGCGGAAGAATTAAATAGATATATCGATTACATCCTGGCTGAAAAGCAAGCTCTTTATAATTCTAATCCGACTACTTATGCGAAGTACAAAGATGCAACAATCGTCAGCAAAATCAAAGGCCTTGGAACGTATTTAAAAGAGGCCGAAGTGAAGCATAACATCAATGCGCTTCTGATCCTGGGAATGGCGATGCATGAAAGCGACTTCGGAATGAGCAAATACGCTTTAGAACGCAATAACTTGTTCGGAATCAAAGCATACGACAGCAATACAGATGCAGCGCAGACTTTTACTTCTCCTAACGAAGCAATTGATGCACTTGCTAACCTGTACTTGAATAAAAATTACATCAACCCAGTAGGTGCTCATGCAAATGGAGCAGCGACAGGTAACAAGGCCCGCGGCTTTAATGTAAAATACGCTTCAGACCCATACTGGGGACAAAAAATCGCTGGCCATATGCACAGAGTCGACTTGTACCTGGGCAAGAAAGACCGCGGTGCCAACGCCTACCGCATCGGTGAAACAGCAGTTGAAGGTGTCAACGCACGCGTAATGCCAGGAACAGAATCAGCTATTGCATACAAAAACAACAACCTTGGTTCACCAGTAGCAATACTCGACTCAGTCAAACACACAGACAACTACGAATGGGACAAAATCATGTCAGACTCAGCAACAGTAAACGAAGTCTACATCCGCGCCGACCTAATCAAAGAACTCCCAATCGTAAAATAATTGGTACATGGGGACGGTTCTCGGGTTCCAAAAATTGAATGATAGAATGAAAAAAATGCTGGCATATCGTTTGCCAGCATTTTTTTAAGTTTCTTCGCCATTCTTAATACTGAACAAAAGGGGAGTAGGAAGTAGGGAAGTTTGTAGAGTTTTAGAAGGATAAACCTCAAAATGAATAATCAAAAAACTGGAATGATTGGAGTTAAAAATATTAGGAGAAGCTGAAACGATAGTGTAGGTTTTAAAGACATCAGAGGGCCACAAACCATTTTATATTTATGTAATAGGTACATGGTCCAGGAAGGATTATGGAGTTTTTTTGTTAAAGTTCTTATTGTACAAATGACGCAGATTCATGATATAAGACATTTTCTGCCAGCAGTCAAGTAGTTTTCATTCCATCCTTAAGGCATTTTCAGACTTCCGTCTCGTTTACCTCAACTGGTTCAAAATGAGTTTTAAAAACACTATGCTTTTTCCCTAGTTTATTAATGACAATATAAGTTGAATCCAATTCTCTTTCAACCGGGTACTCCTCTCCCAAGTCGAATTCCAACTCAATGCCCTCGTTATTGGTGCAAATGACTTTTTGCATACTTATCCCCCTAAAAAATTATTAATACCCTATATCTTTCGACGGAATGATAATATTTATGTCTCTTTTTAATAAACTTAAGGGAAAAAATGGTTATTGAATTGCTCAGATTAGATACGTTCCGGCCTTGTTTCGAATTACGGGACTTGGATATTTAGTACTCATTACGAAAAAGAGTAAATATATGCAGAAAAGCAAATGATCAAAACAAAACCGGCAGAGATATTATCCTCTGCCGGTTAAAACGCCATTCTATATAATTTATGCTGCCTTCTTCTTCCGCAAAATCCCCAACAGCTGCCTGAAGCCTTCGCGATAAAATACATATACGCCTACTACATACAACACAACTCCAAGTGGCACCAGAATGCCAAGCTGAATCAATGAGTATAGTTCAGAAATCGGCGTGAACTGTTTAATCAGGTACAACGGAATCGCCATGATCAATGTTGGCAATACCACACGCGCGAACAGCATCCCCAAGCGCACTCGCTCTTCACGATCGAAATCCTTATACACAACATATGTCGACACGCCCAAGTAATATATCGAAACGAGCGAGCTTGTCAGCGCCAGTCCCGGGTATCCAAACCGGCCTACGAGCAGCCAGTTGAATACAAGGTTCAACACGATCGTCGTAATGCTGATTCGCAGCACAATCGCTGTTTTCCCGCGGGCATACATCGATTTCGATACGATGTACTGCAAGCCTTGTGTGACAATCAACGGAATATAATAAACAAGTGCGATATAAGTGTTCTGTGTATCCTCAGCTGTAAATTTTCCGCGCTCGTACACAAACGAGATCGCTTCTTTACCAACCAGCAGCAAGCCGACGGCAATCGGCAGCAAGGTCACAAGCGTAATCTGCATACCCATGAACACGGTGCCCTGGAACTTCTTAGGGTTGTCCACCTGTTCAGACAACAATGTAAAAATAATCGCCGCAACAGTTGTCGCATAAATCGCCTGAGGGATACTCACCAGAAGAGAGGCGTTATTCAAATACGTAACCGCACCGCTTACCTCAGTTCCTGAAGCAAACGATTTATTAACGAACATATTAATCTGCCCAACGACCGAATTCAGCAACGCAGGCGCCAACAAGACGATAAAAGCTGAAAAGAATGCCTTTTCCACCTTAACAGTCGGCTGCCATTTATAACCGTTTTTAAACAGGTAAAAGAACTGAATGACAGTCCCTAAAAAGGTCCCGAAAATAAAACCGTAAGCAAGGCTGTAAATTCCCCACTGATCAGAGAACAATAGGGCAAATATTGCACCCATCAAAGTAGCTAGCAGCTTTGAAATCTGTGAAGGGACAAACACGCGGCGTCCCTGTAAATAAGACTCCAAAATCCCATTTACAGCAATCAAACTCATAAATAGGAAAAAGAACTGCGTGATATCGACCGCCACTTTTTTGGTCGTAGGCGTCATGTGTCCATAAATGAAAGGAACAAAATAAGGAACAAGGAAGTACCCGACAAGCGTAACCCCGAGGAAGACCAACACCGTTCCATTCAATATGCCGTTTGCATTGCGTTCCGTTTCCTCAGGGTTTTCCTTCCTCTTTTGCACATACATAGGAAGAAACACGTTATTGAAACCGCCGGAAATCATCGCCACAACGAGCGTGATAAAAGAAAAGGCCAGCAAAAATCCATCTGTATAATGGTTAGCCCCGAACTCATTAGCGATAATACTTTCCCGCAAGAAACCGGACAGCTTAAGGACTAAGGCCAGCAGGGTGATCCAGATGGCCGTTTTTTTCAATCCTGCCATAAATATTTCAGTCACTTTCTATAAATGAATTTTCTCGCATTAAATTTCAATCTAAGGCCAAATTTCATACAAACGAGACGAAAAGGGCCCTAAACAAAAGTAAGGCGAAACAGCATATGCCCCGCCTTACTCTTGCCAAACTCAATCTAACATCTCAACACATGAGACTAAATATTATTTACGCCCCAAAGCGCTCAAATAAATCTCTTCATACTTCGCAGCTGCAGCAACATGAGAGTACTCGTCCTCAATTTTCTTGCGTGCCTTCGCAGCGAATTCTTCACCTTTTTCCGGGTTAGCCAGCAAGTAGATGATCGCGTCGGAAAGCTCCTGGACGTTCTTCTCCTCAACAAGCAAGCCATCTTCCTTGTCCACGATGATTTCCTTCAAGCCGCCAACTGCGCAGGCAACTAACGGTGATCCAGAACCCATCGCTTCCAAAGCAGAAATCGAAGTCGCTTCTTCAACGCCGGCAGAGTGGACACTTGGCACAAGCGCAACATCAGCCAGTGCGTAATAGTCTTTCACCTTATCATGGGCAACCGCGCCAAGCAGGTCGACATTGTTCTCTAGCCCATTTTCAGCAACAATTTTCTTGATTTCCGACAACGCTTCGCCACTTCCTGCATAGATTAACCTTGTGTTTGGAAATTCCTTCAGGACAGCCGGCAATGCCAGCGCCGGATAGATGACACCGTTCTTTTTCGTCAAACGGCGCGGAACGAATAAAATGTTCTCATCACGAGAAACGCCATACTTATCACGAAGCGCGTCCTTCTTGTCCTTATCAGGCTTAAAGCTGTGAATGTCAATGAAGTTGCGGATTGCGATTCCATCAACGCCAGACAATTCCTTCACATAATCCTTCAAGCGCTGGTCAACCGTGATGATCTTGCGTGTACCCTGGTATGCCTGGATTTCGATTTCCTGCATTTCCTGTGCTTCAGCGCTGCCTTCATCGATCGAACCTTTGCTGACAGCTTCGAACGCCATGTAGCCATGAACAGTCGAAACAACAGGGATGCCCGTCTCAAGCGCCGCAAGGGTAGTGAAAGGATCCTGGGCGTTAATAACGTCATATTTTTTATGTTTATTTTTTAAAATAAGAGCCTTCAACAAATTCTTGCGCGCATAGTGGCTCCATAGGATGCCGCGGCCCTTTTTCACCTTATTGATGACAAAGCTTGGCCCCTGTGCGTACATCTTGCGGACAACAGGCGACACATCCGTGAACGAAAGGACATCCACTTCATGTCCGCGCTCCTCAAGGCCAGCCTTCAACGTAGCAACATGAGTCGAAAGACCGCCAGCATGCGGGTAATCATAAGCGGTAGCAATAAGAATTTTCATAATTGCACCTCCTGAGTTATTTTTAGGAACACGGGGACGGTTCTCGTGTTCCAATTGGGAACATGAGAACCGTCCCCATGTTCCACTTATCTTACAAACTTTTCTTTCATCAAATCGACATTCTTAACAGCTTCAATACGCATTTCTTCAGCATTAGCCTTGACGATCTGGCTGTACTTTTCGCGGTTATCTAATAATTCCAAGCCATTCTTCGTCAGCTCGTCGACGTTCATTTCTTCAAGAACAGCTGAGTATGGCCACATGCCGCTGCGCTTGAGCAGGCTTTCGACCTTTTTATCATAGCTTATCCCAATATGCGGCACGCCTGTCAGCGTCGAGAAAATTAATGCGTGCAACCTCATGCCGATCGTCATCTGACATTCGGCAATGAAGTTCAGGTATTGGTTCGGTGTAAAATTCATTCCAAGAATGTGGCACTTGTCTGCGTGCTTCATATGCTTCAATACATTTTTGCTTGCCGTGTCGTCATGATGGCCTTCCATCGGTACGAACACAGGCGTAATGCCGCGAGCTTCAATCCAGTGATCAAGAATCTCAGCGATCTGCTCGAACTGCTTTACTTTTTCAAACCAGGGACGTACAGATACAGCTACAAGGTTGTCCTTGCGCTCGAGCTGAAGGCTGTCCATCGCTGTCGTATCCTTTTTCGGATGAAAAGCAAATACGATATCGGATGTAACGACTGTTTCTGGACGAGTAACCCCAAGCTTGTGTAAAAGGTCCTTCGAAAACTGGTCACGTACCGTCACGAAGTCTGCCATATTGGCAAAAACTTTCATTAATATCTTACCCCAGGTGGAGTTCACCGGGCCAATTCCCTGTGAGAAGAACATAACCTTTGTTCCGACAAGCTTCGCTAAAAAGACAATCAACAAATAGTACGGAAGGGGGCCGAAAATAAACTTAGTCGGATAGGTATCCTGCAGCAATCCGCCGCCGCCAGAGATCAGCAGGTCAGCTTCCTTCAAGGCCTTGACCTTCCCTTTAAAATCATGGCGCCAGCCGCGGTAGACAGTTTTTACATGATGTTCCTTTGCCGTCTGCTCCGGTGATAAAGAGAATACGGTAATTTCTGGCTGGTCTAAATGCTCGCGCAAGTTATCGACAATGGATTCAAGAATGGCTTCGTCACCAGTATTACCGAGGCCATAAAATCCTGAGATGACAATTTTCAAAGAAGTTGTTCCTCCTTAATATAGAAAGTAGTGCGTTGGTAAAACATAATCATAATCACTTAAAACGCAGTGCAAAAAAAGAAGGTGCCTTAACAAAATCCAAGCACCTAAAAGCTAAACAATATTTTATCATTATACAGGAAAGCATTCAATGTTCAAGGGTGCAAGGTTTGACAAGATTTGATATACTATGTTAGAAATTGAAACTAGATTGATCAAATAATCACATAATATAAGCAATTATAACTGCCTTAAAAAGAGAGGTCCTTTTAATGAAGAAGATTTGTGTCATTGGATTAGGTTATATCGGACTGCCAACTGCTGCCGTATTTGCAAGAGCCGGCTATGACATTGTCGGAGTTGACGTCAGCGAGCGGGTAGTGAACTCGTTAAATAATGGAGAAATTACAATTGAAGAAGTCGGGCTTCCTGAGCTCGTGAAAGAAGTTGTCGAAAAAGGGAAGCTTCGCGCATCCCTTACACCGGAAGAGGCAGATGTCTTCATCATTGCCGTTCCAACACCGATCCACCATGACTTAACTGCAAACGTAGATTACGTCATCAGCGCAACGAAATCAATCGTTCCTTTTGTAAAAAAAGGCGATGTAGTCATCGTTGAATCTACAATCCCGCCAAGAACAATGGACGACGTTGTAGCGCCAATCCTAGTTGAAGCAGGATTTGACGTACAAAACGACGTATATCTGGCACACTGCCCAGAGCGCGTTCTTCCAGGCCGCATCCTGATCGAGCTGATCGAAAATACTCGTATCGTCGGCGGAACAACGCCTGTCGCTGCTAAAAAAGCTGGAGACGTGTACCGTGCTGTCGTAACTGGCGACGTAATCGAAACAGAAGCGATTACAGCTGAAATGTCCAAACTCATGGAAAATACATTCCGTGACGTGAACATCGCACTTGCGAACGAATTGGCTAAAATCAGTGCCAAGCTAGGCGTGAATGCTCACAGCGTAATCGAGCTTGCCAACAAGCATCCGCGCGTGAACATCCACCAGCCAGGACCTGGCGTAGGCGGACACTGCCTAGCAGTCGACCCTTATTTCATTGTTGAAAAAGCACGCAATGAATCCGTTCTGATCAAGCTTTCACGCGACATCAACAATTCAATGCCAGAATTCGTCGTGGAAAAGGTAGAAGAGTTAACAGTACAGATTGAAAAGCCGAAGATTGCTGTTATGGGTTTAACATATAAAGGAAACATCGATGACGTGCGTGAAAGTCCGGCAATCGAAATTTACGAAATGCTGGCGAAGAACCCGCGCTTTGAAACAGTGGCGCACGATCCGCACGTACAGCAGGATCAAGTCCAGTTCCCACTTCTTTCATTAGAAGATGCACTCGCTAATGCTCACGTTGCTGTCGTACTGGCTGACCACAATGAATTCAAGACTCTGGACAGCGAATTAGTCTCTAAGCAAATGAAGTCACCAGTCGTGTTCGATACGAAAAATTGTACAAATCTTGATAGCGATTTTGTCACAGTCTACAAAATCGGCGACCTGTCAGGACTGAAACCAATTCAGCTCTAAGAGGGTTTGATAACTGCTATGGAAAAAGAAAACTATCTGGGCGTCAACGTGTCGCCTTTAAATTATGAAGAAATCATTGCAGACCTGCGTGCTCGAATGGAAGCAGGCCTGCAATCAACGATTATCGCAGTCAATCCTGAAAAGGTTATGGCAGCGGAAAAAAATGAAGAGCTTCGCCAGCTGATCAACTCATCAACCTACCAGATTCCAGATGGAGTAGGGATTTTGCTCGCTTCGAAAATGAAGGGCGGCAAGATTTCCTCCCGGGTAACGGGTGTTGATATGATGGACAGGCTAATCCGCTTTGCTGCCGAGGAAAACCATAAGGTCTTCCTTTACGGAGCAAAAGAAGAAGTCGTCACAACGGCAAAGCAAAAGCTCGAAGAAAAATATCCAGGCCTTGTCATCTCAGATTACGAGAATGGGTATGAAAAAGACAATGAAAAAATCATCAATAAAATCAACGCTTCAAGAGCAGAATTGCTGTTTGTCGCCATGGGCAGCCCGAAGCAGGAGCTGTGGATCCGCGAAAACATGGGCATGCTGAACGTAAAAGTATTCCAGGGAGTCGGCGGCAGCTTCGACGTCTTCTCCGGAAAAGTCCAGCGCGCACCATTATTCTTCCGCAAGCTCGGCATTGAATGGCTGTACCGATTGTTAAAAGAACCAACACGTTTCAAACGCCAGCTGGCTCTGCCAAGATTTTTGATGAAAATCCTTGGCGCTAAATAATATCGATAAAAAAGAACCAAAATAAGGCTTGAACTAACTATTCAAGCCTTTTAAAATGTCTAAAAGAAGAAATTTGCCAAAGTTTGTCACCAAACAGGTTAGAAAAACGTCTATTATTTTATAAAATCTGCACTCATACCATCTAAGTCATTTAAGCATGAGAAAGGAATTGTCGAATGAACTCGTTATCCTGGAGAGATTTCCCGTTTATTTTCATTGCCCTGCCAGTTCTCGCGGTTGCCTTATTGTTCCCTGGCACCATCACGGGCCTTGGGGCTTCAGCCTTATTAGCTCTGTACGCCCTTGTTTCACCGAAAAATGGTCTAATGATGCTTTTGCTCTATTTTCCGACTCGTCCATTTTTAATAGAAGTAAATCCGTCACTGAAAATGGCTGGAGATCTAATTATTTTAGCGGCGTTTGCAAGCGTCGCATTTGCAGCGATTCGCAGTGGCAACTGGAAAAGTCTATTCAAATTCCAGATCTTTGAATGGGCATTCTTGCTCTTCATCGTAATTGGAGCCTTATCCGCTTACCTTACTGGCGTATCAATCGGCGCGATTGTGTTCCAAGTCCGCGCATTCGTCATTACGTACATCGTGTACTACGTTGTAAAACGACTTGATATCACTAAGGAAGACATCCTGAAGTTTTTATGGACAACCTTCATTATGGCGATTCTGCTTAGCCTGCATGGACTCGTTGAAAAATTATCGCTTCGCACGTATTTGATGCCTGAAAAATGGGTTGGACGTTCACTGTCACCTAACAACCGTGTCAGAATCTATGGCCTGATCGACAATCCAAACGTTCTGGCAGTCTACCTGTCACTTGCACTAATGCTGACGATTTACCTGAAGCAGCTGGTCGCAGGCAAAACAACAAAAATCATCCTTAACATTGGCATGATCCTGATGCTTGGGGTTATTACCCTTACGTACTCAAGGGGAACATGGATCGGCTTCATCATCGCCCTTGCTGCCTACCTTGCAGTATCGAGAAACTGGAGACGCACCGGCAATATCTTTGTCGCTGCTGTAATATCCATTATCCTGATTAATATTCCGGTAACTCAGGCAACAAATTATATTAAATCTGTTGGTTTCGGTGACAATGTGCCGCGTGATGTCATTCAATCAGAACCCGGCGAAGACTTGCCATCAGATGAAGAGAAGCGGATTAAAGAGACATTTGAAATGTCGACTGTTGAGCTAAGTAAAACAACTGGCCGTCTGTTCATCGTCAATAAAGGCTTTGAAATCTTCAAGGATCACCCGATCATCGGTTCCGGCTTCGCGACCTTTGGCGACTCAGCTGCAAAAGGAAAGGGATCTCCGATTTACGATGACTACGGAATTGAATTCAACATTTATTCGGATAATCAGTACATCCAAATCATTGCTCAAACAGGAGCAGTAGGGGTAATTCTGTTCGCAGTCTTCCTTTTAGGGATGCTTTTCTTCCTCTGGAAAAAAAGAAAAGACACAAAGCTTGCGATTCCTGTTTTAGCTGTCCTTATAGGAATCTATGTTGTAGGGGTACTGTACAACATCTGGGAAGACAAAACATTCACAACTTATTTCTTCATGATGCTCGCAGTCGTTGCACACGGCATCAATTATAAAGGGTGGGGAAACAATGAAAGTCCTTCATCTCATTAGCGGCGGAGAAACAGGTGGTTCAAAAAACCACCTGCTTTCTTTATTGAAGCACCTCCAGGAAACCGAAGTCTTGCTAGGAGTTTTCCAGGAAGGGAAACTATCCGAGGAAGCAAGGCAAATGGGGATTCCGGTCATCATGTATGGCCAGTCCTCACGCTACGATTTTTCCGTCATCAGTAAAATCAAACAAACAATCAAGGATAACGGAATATCCGTAGTCCATACACATGGTCCGCGTGCCAATCTCTTTACCTACCTGGTGCGCCAAACAACATCTTTTAAATGGATCAGCACGATTCACAGCGATCCATCCCAAGATTTCATCAAGGGCGGCATCAAGGGAAAAATCTTCACGACGATCAATATGAAGGTCATTAAAAAGATCGATCACTTTTTCGCGGTGTCTGAGCGGTTCAAGCAGATGCTTGTGGGCTTTGGCTTGCCGGCAGAAAAAATCACGACAGTTTACAACGGGATTTCTTTTGATGAGAAGCTGGAGTGCAAGCTGTCGCGTAAGGATCTTCAGCTTCATGAAGAAGACTTTGTAATTTGTATGGTGGCAAGATTGCATCCGATCAAAGGCCACACTGTCGTCTTTGATGCGATGAAAAAAATAACCGCAGCAAACCCTAATGTAAAATTACTCCTGATTGGCGATGGGCCAGAGAGGGAGGAGCTGGAACAGGAAGTCAAAAGCAAGGAATTAACGCAACACGTTCGATTCCTTGGCTTCCAGCAGGATGTTCACTCCTATCTGTGCATCTCTGATGTGAAACTGCTCGCTTCCTACAGCGAAAGCTTCCCGCTCGTCATCCTGGAAGCAGCCCGAGCGTTTACACCGGTTATTTCAACGGATGTAGGCGGGGTGAAAGATTTAATCTCGGATCCTTCACTCGGATGGGTAGTGCCAATCAAGGATTCAGACGCAATAGCTGGAGCAATCACAGAAGCAATCGACCACGAAAACTTGCCGGAGCTGGGTAAAAACTTATACGAAAAAGCATCCAGCCTCTATTCCGTAGACCAGCTGGCAAAAAGTACAGAAGAAACCTATAAAAAAATATAAGCATACTCACGAATATAGCATCATAGTTATATCTTTGTGGGCCAAAAACATGTAGGGAACCCTGCATGTTTTTTGTTTGGAAAATTTTTTTATTAATATATGAAACTTTTTTCATACCTAATCCGTCTTAAATAAGTGGAAACAATTACTATGTCTTCCAATCAATTTTCTTCCATGGTAAAACTTCCAAAAAAAGAATAATAGTAGTATAATCATATTGTGTTGTGCTGGTAAATAGCCCAAAAACAGGAGTATTATGCTACTTTTCTAGCAAAAAATTGTTTTATAGGTAGAAAAATGTAAAAAAAGGTTGAAAAATCAACCAAGTTTGGTAGAATAATGTACATGTATAGTAACCCTATTTTCTTCTGTCTAATTTACTGTTTCTGAAAGTTTATGATTTTCCATAATACATAGACAGTGAAAACGGATTTTCAGACCGAATTATCAGAAGAGATAGACTATAAAACTATTACAACACGTTTCAAATCCGGATCTTACCAGTCCGGAGGCACCAAGAACAATTTATTTACAAAACAGGGAGGAAACACAAAATGGCATACCAACCAAAATCTTACCGCAAATTTGTAGCGACTGCTGCTACTGCAACTCTAGTTGCAACTGCAATCGCTCCAGCTGTGGGCGCTGCATCTAACTTCACGGATGTTGCTCCAAAGTACAAAGATGCTGTTGACTACCTAGTAGCTAACAACATCACTCAAGGAACTTCCGACACTCTATTCGGAACTCATGACAACATCAAGCGTGGAGACCTAGCGATCTGGCTTGCAAAAGCTCTTAAGCTTGACACTACTGGTGCTGCAGCTTCTGGCTTCTCAGATACAAAAGGCACTCGTTATGATGCTTACGTATCAGTTCTTAAAGCTAAAGGCTACATCTCTGGTAAGTCTGCAACTGAATTCGCTCCAAACGCTACAGTAACTCGTGGCGAAATGGCTATCATGCTTTCTAATGCTTATGACCTAAAATCTGACGTAGCTACTAGCTTCACAGATGCTGTAGGTAACTATAAAACTGCTATCCAGGGTCTTTTCGCTTACGGCGTGACTACTGGTAAATCAGACACAATGTTCGGCACAAGCATGAACATCACTCGTGGAGACCTTGCAATCTTCTTAAAGCGCGCTGCTGAAGTTGTTAAAACTCCTGCTGTTGTAAGTGCAACTGCTGTAAACGGTAAAGAACTTGTTGTTAAGTTCAACCAAGCAATCGATAAATCCGATCTAGCTGGTAAAGTATCTTTAACTGGTGTAACTTTCGATGAAACTAAGACAGTTGTTTCTGAAGATGCTAAAACAGTTACGCTCACTGTAAAAGATGCTGGAGTTATTGATGTAACTAACGCAACATTGCAAATCGATCAAATCAAAACTAAAGCAAATGCAGATGTTAAAACTGCTAAATATGTAACTCTATTCTCTTACAAAGATTCTTCAGCTCCAGCTGTTGCTTCTGTAGAAGCTAAAGGTACTACTGCAGTTGTTACTTTTAATGAAGCTCTTACTACTGTAGGTACTGTAAGCTTAGATGGTAAAGAAATTTCTGCTGGCACTGACTATGATGTAAGTGCTGATGGCAAAACATTGACGGTGAAAAACCTTGTAGCTGAAAAGTCTTACAAGCTTGACGTTGTAGGCGCTAAGGATGCTGCTAATAACATGTCTGGCCAAATCACTGTTAACTTCACAGTTGCTAAGCCGGTTGTTGATAACTCTAAACCAACTGTTTCTACAACAGTTTCTGGTAACAAATTAACTCTTTCTTTCTCTGAAGCAGTTAATGAAGGATCTGTGAAAATTGGAGATGTAACTGTTAACGCTGACTACGTTGTTGCTTCAGAAGATAAGAAGACTTACACAGTTGATGTGCAAGAAGCAAAATTATTCAATGGAACAACATTCTTCACAAAAACTGTAGAAGTTAAAGACTTCGCTGATACATCTACAAATAAAATGGATCTAGTGACATTTACTGCAACTTTCACTGCTGATACTACAGCTCCTAAGTTCGTATCTGCAGCAATCAAGACACTTGGAACTGATACTGCAACTACACGCGTTAACGATGTGATCCTAGTAACTTTT
The DNA here is from genome assembly GCF_049532715.1 of Heyndrickxia sp. MSNUG. Taxonomy (NCBI): domain Bacteria; kingdom Bacillati; phylum Bacillota; class Bacilli; order Caryophanales; family Bacillaceae; genus Heyndrickxia; species Heyndrickxia sp. MSNUG. The sequence continues at coordinate 4,523,794 of NZ_CP150978.1, read as the reverse complement.
GATGATGCAGTTAAAGCTGGAGCAGCTGGAAATCTAACTATCACATCAATTGATGGAATCTATCAGTCTAATAAAAAGGTTGCCCTTACTGAAGGAGCGAATTTAGCATTCGGATATGACCTTGATAAAAATGGTAAGGTAGAAGGCGGCGAAAAGAACGTAGTTGCAATTGCATATGATGCAGATGCTAAGTCATCTTACACATTTGAACTAGATGGAAAAGTAGTTGCAGATACTTATGGTAACCAAGTAGCTGATACTGTAAACTTCTCTGCAGTTGCTCCTGAATTCACTACAGGACCATCTACTGATAAAAAAGATGTAACTGTATCAGTTTCTCAAACTGTGACAAATAATGTTGATATCGCATTAACTTTCAACAAATTAATGAGTGATTCAGCAGTAAATGCTTCTAATTACAAGTTAGGTGGAAAAGCATTACCTGCTGGAACTACATTGAAATTTGTTAATGACAGAATGAACGTAGTAATCACGTTACCACAAGGATCTGTAACAGCTAATGGTAAATATGCTCTAGAAGCAACTAACCTAACTGATACAAACGGTAACACGCTATTAAACGGCAAAGCTACTGCTACTCTTGACCTTAAAGAAAATATTGTTCCTACAGCTACAAAAGTAACTTTAGCTGATAGCAAAACTATCCTTGTTGATTTCAGTGAAGTTGTAAGTACAACACCTGTTGGTGCAGCAGTTTCAGGAGTTACTGTGAAAGTTAACAATGTAGCAATTACACCTGCCTCTGTAACTGTTGAGGGTGGAGACGTGAAAGTTGTTACAACCAACAACCTTAATGCTACTGATTCATTAACAGTAGAATTCAAAAATACTAACCTAGTTGATGCTAACGGAAACGCAGTTGCTAACAGCACAGTTTCTAAGTAATCATTAACAATAAGAGGATTCTCTGCTAACGCTGAGGATCCTTTTTTGTCTGTCTAGGAGATTCTGCCATTTGGCAGTTGGCGATTAGGTAACATCGTCAAAAGGTTATAGCACATTTTAGATGTTTATCATATGGAAAAACACGGAATTATTTTGTTTGAAATGAACCTGGAATCTGATGAATATTTAGAAAATGCAAATTGGTTAATAGTATACTTCAAACTTCCTATCAATCTTTTAAAATGTGGTAAATAAACCCTTTATATTTGAGAACTATTCCTTCAAAAAAGTGAAACCTTGAGAGTGCTCGACTCCTTGTATGTCACCTATTGTAAAACGGAAATGAATAATGTGTAAAAAGTTGTTGAACAATAGTGAAAGTTTTGCAGAATTTGATATAATAAGAGTTGGGTCAAAATTACTATGATTCTAAAAATTTATTCTTTTGGTAATTTTGAGAGACTTGAAATTCTTAGGTTTAACAATTTTAAGTTCACCTACCAAAATTAAGGGAGGATTGGTTTAATGTTGTCAAAGCAAAAGTCTTACCGTAAATTTATTGCGACTGCTGCCACAGCGACCATGGTTACAGCAGTAGTAGCTCCGGCTATTTCTGCAGCAGGTTTCTCAGATGTGTCAGAAAGATATTCAGATTCTGTTGATTTTCTTTTATCTAAAGGTGCAAAGGGAATTGATGGTTCTTACTTTGGTGTAAATGAAGAAATTAAGCGTGTCGATGCAGCAGTTCTAACAGTCATGATTTTGGGTTTGGATATTGAGAGTGCTCCTGCTTCTGGCTTTACAGATGTACCAGCTCGCGGAGTAAAAGCTGTTAATGCTCTTAAAGCTGCAGGAATTACTTCTGGTAAAACAAAGACGACTTTTGGTTCAAACAGCCCAATTACTCGCGGTGAACTAGCAATCTGGCTTCAAAAAGGCTTTGAGCTAACAGGTGGCGCTGATCTTTCCTTTAAAGATGTTACAAAAAATTATGAAGCAGCAGTACAAGCTCTAGTAGCTAATAATATTACTAAAGGCATGTCGTCTGACCAGTTTGGAGTAAACCTTAACATAAAACGCGGCGATTTTGCTATCTTCTTACATAAATCGTCTCAAGCTGTTGCTATTACACCACCACCAGTAACTCCTCCACCAGTGTCACCGCCAGGCAATGGCGAACCAAATGGCAATTTCAAATTATCTTTAATGCATACAAATGATACGCACGCTAACTTGGATAACATCGCAAAAACTGTAACAGCTGTTAAGCAGATTAGAGCTGTGAAACCAAATGCACTATTGTTGAGCGCAGGGGATGTATTCTCAGGAACTCTTTACTTTAACGAATTTAATGGTTTAGCCGACTTGGAATTCATGAATCTAATGAAATACGATGCAATGACATTCGGTAACCATGAATTTGATAAAGGTACAGCAACGCTTGATGCCTTTGTTGAAGGTGCAAAATTCCCATTTGTAAGCGCTAACGTAGACTTCTCTGCTGATGCAAACTTAAATGATGACTTCAAGGATGTCATTTCTACAACTGCTGGTACAAACGGAGAAATCTATAACGGTATCGTAAAAGTTGTAAATGGAGAAAAAATCGGTATCTTTGGTTTAACGACTGCCGAAACTCTTTATATTTCAAGTCCTGGAGAAGGCGTGAAATTTGAAGACTATATAGCAGCAGCAAAAAATGCTGTTGAGGCTTTTAAAGCCGCAGGCGTTAATAAGATTGTTGCACTATCTCACCTTGGATACATGGACGGCGGCGGAGATAACGACGTTACTTTAGCAAAAGAAGTTGAAGGTATTGACGTTATCGTTGGCGGTCACTCTCATGACAAGCTGGTTGCTCCAGTTATAGACACAACAGGTACTGAAGCTACTGTTATCGTACAGGCAAACGAATATAATAAATATCTTGGAACTCTTGACGTTGAATTTGATAAAGATGGCAAGGTAGCAGGATATGCAGGAAAGCTGATTGATGTTGCTACAATGACCGAAGATGCAGAAGCAAAAGCATTGCTGCAGCCATATAAAGATCAAGTTAATATTACAAAAAATCTTGTAGTTGGTAAAACTACTGTTGACCTAGTTGGTGGAAACCCAGCAGCTAGAACTGCAGAAACAAACCTGGGAAATGCTATTGCCGATGGTATGCTGGCAAAAGCAAAAACAATCAACTCTAATACAGTAATCGCATTGCAAAATGGCGGTGGAGTACGTACTTCTGTTCCTGCAGGAGATATCACTTTAGGACAAGTACAAACTGTAATGCCATTCGGAAATGCATTAGCAATTATGGAAATCACAGGTGCAGAACTTGAAGCTGCTCTTGAACATGCCGTTTCAATCGCACCAAGTGCAAACGGAGCATTCCTGCAAGTTGCAGGTATGAAATATACTTATGACAGCAGAAAAACTGCTGGTGATCGAGTTGTATCCGTTGAAGTTAAAGGTACAGACGGAAATTACTCTGCACTTGAGGCTGACAAGAAATATTTTGTAGCTACAAACATCTTTACTGCAAAAGGCGGAGACAACTTCTCAATGTTTGCAAAAGCTTATAATGAAGGCCGCGTAAGTGAACCTGGCTTTGTTGACTGGGAAGTATTCAAAGAGTACCTTGATGCACAGCCTAATGATACAATCAGCCCTGCTGTCGAAGGCCGCATACTTGACGTAGCAACAATGCCAGCACCTCCAGTTGTTGTTGATTCAGCTAACTTCAGTGGTACTGCTACAGCTCCAAAAGTTTATGAAGGTTCTGTAAGCGTAGATGTAACTGGAGTAGCAAAGCTTGAGAATGCTGTAGTAAAAGGTGATCTTACTCTTAAAGGAAACTCAACTGTAGAACTATCAAACGTAACAGTTGAAGGCGACACAATTCTAGTAGATTAATAAAGAAATAGCCTCTGGTTAGATGTATACTGGAGGCTATCTTTATCCTTTTCTTGAAAGTCGGACTTTAGACATGTTTAAAAAAATAAAACCTCTTCAAAAGGAGACTTAATTAATGATTAACCGATCGAAAAGGAAGTCATTAAGTATCTTGTTAACGCTGGCTTTAATGGTTAACTTATTTTTGCCTTTTATTGCACAGGAAGTAAAGGCGGCTACTGTTGCTTCTGATCTTTTCATTTCTGAGTATGTGGAAGGCTCAAGCAGCAATAAGGCTATTGAATTGTATAACGGAACTGGTCAAGACGTTAATTTAAAGGAATATATATTAGAGCTTTATTCAAATGGTGCTACAACTGCTACCAACCCACTGAACTTTAGTACGTTGACAGATGCAACACTAAAAAATGGTGAGACATTTGTTATAGCTAATGGCAGTGCTAGTGATGCGCTCAAAGCAAAAGCACAATTGACTCATGGAGTTGCCAATTTTAATGGTGACGATGCATTAGTACTAAAACATAACGGCACTATTATCGACTCAATTGGTAAAGTTGGGGAAAGACCTGTTCCTGCATGGGGAACAACTGTAAAAACAATTGATCAAACGCTGATCCGTAAAAGCACAGTCATTTCTGGTGATGCAAATACTGGTGATACTTTTGATCCAGCAACAGAATGGGACAGCAATACTATCGATTACTTTGATAACCTAGGCACCCACAAAATGGACGGTTCTTCAGACGTTCCAACGAAAGTATCATCAGTATCCGCTTCTGTATCAACTCCTTCTGTAAAAGCAGGTACTGAGGTAGCTTTAACAACTGCAACGGAAGGCGCAACAATCTACTACACAGTAGACGGTTCGGAACCAACAACGTCTTCTAACGTATATTCAACGCCAATCACAATCAATGAAGATACAACAATCAAGGCAGTTGCTGTTGCTGATAACCTTGAAAACAGCGATGTTGCAACTTTCTCTTACACAGTTTTACAGCAAAAGACGATTTCAGAAGTAAGAGCAATGAAAGCAGGCAATTACGCGCTTACATCAGGTGTAGTTACAGCAGTTTTAGGAAAAAACATCTACATTCAGGATGAAAATGCTGGGATCGTTCTTTATGGAACTCTTAATGTAAAACCTGGTGATGAAGTAGAAGCATCAGGTAAGGTAGCTGACTACAATACCCTTTTAGAACTTGAAGTAGTACAAGAGGATGTTAAAATCCTTGGACAAAAAGAAATTCCAGCTGCTAAGGAATTACCTGCAGCTGATTTGTCTGAACGGTACGAAGCTATGCTTGTAAAAGTAGGCAAGTCAAAGGTTGAAAGTTATTCAGGCGGTAACTACATTGCTGTAGACGCGAACGGTGACTCTTATCAGGTTCGTCCGGGAGTGGCAGAATGGCTTGAAGTTGACACTTCTTACGATTCTATCACAGGTGTTCTAGGTGCTTATAGAGATGTTTACCAGCTAACCCCGAGAAATGAAGCTGATATCGTTCTAGATCCTAGCTATGTCCGTCCAGTTGAGGCAGCTCCGGGCGCTGGATTCATCGAAGCAGGCGATTCAGTGACACTCTCTACTGATACAGCGGATGCAGTGATTCACTACACAACTGATGGCAGCGAGCCAACAACTGGCAGCCCGGTTTACAGTGCGCCAATCGTGGTAAACGGGGATATAACAATCAAGGCTTTTGCTGTAAAAGAAGGCTTAACAAGCAGCAAAGTATACACTTACAATTACATCATTCAAAAAGACGTTGTCCGCATCCATGATATTCAAGGTGCAGGACACTACTCTAAGTACGAAAACTTCAATGTAAACAACGTTGAAGGTGTTGTAACATATGTTGTAGACAGCAATAACTTCTACATGCAAGATCTTCAGCCTGATAACGATGAAAACACAGCTGAGGGAATTTTTGTTTATAAAAAGGCACATGGCTTTGTTCCAGGAGATGTAATAAAGGTAACGGGAACAGTTAAAGAATATTACATCGAAGGCTATGATGATAAAGCACAGGTTGATCTTCCTTCTACAGAACTAAGCGCATCTGCTGTTGAAAAAACAGAAAGCGGACATGCTCTTCCTGCTCCAGTAGTAATAGGAAAAGACCGCACAGCTCCTACAGATTTAATCGACAATGATGGATTGGCAAAATTCGATCCAGAAGAAGATGCAATTGATTTCTATGAAAGCTTAGAAGGCATGCTAGTTCAGGTTGACGACGCGAAAGTCGTTGCTCCTCAAAACTATGGTGAAGTAGTCGTAATTCCTGGGACAATGCAGCCAAACACTTCTGCTGGCGGACTACGCATTTCAGAAGGTGATTTCAATCCTGAAAGAATCACGATCGACATGAACGACGAGAAATTCGTAGCGAAAATGGGTGATCAGTTCAATGGATCAATTACCGGTGTTATGAGCTATGGCTACAGCAACTATAAAGTATTAACGAAGAAAGACAGCCTGCCGCCATTGGTGGAGGGCACAAACGCTCGTGAAATCACATCAATCGTTCCTGCAGATGATAAGCTGACAGTCGCATCCTACAACGTTGAGAACTTCTCTCCAAAAGTAGATGCTGAGAAAGTCAATAAGCTTGCTGAAGCAGTCGTGAAAAATCTTAAATCTCCGGATATCCTTGGCCTGACAGAAGTACAGGACAATGATGGCCCAACTGACAGTGGCACAACTGACGCTTCTCAAAGTGCAGCACTTTTGATTGAAACGATCAAATCTCTTGGTGGTCCAAACTACAAGTTTGTTGATATCGCACCAGAGGACAAGCAGGACGGCGGACAGCCAGGCGGTAATATTCGCGTAGGCTTCCTGTACAATGAAGACCGTGTTGAACTAATGGAAGGCACAAAAGGAACTGCTGACCAGGCAGTAGGCTTTGAAAACGGTAAGTTGACGCTGAACCCAGGCCGTATCGATCCAACGAATCCAGCTTATAAATCTAGCCGGAAATCTCTTGCAGCTCAATTCAAGTTCCAGGGCAAGAGCGTTATCGTTGTAGCGAACCACTTCAACTCTAAAGGTGGAGACCAGCCGTTATTCGGTAAAAATCAGCCTCCAGTATTGAAGAGTGAAGTACAGCGCATGGAAATTGCAAAAATCGTTAATGGTTTTGTGAATGACGTAAAAGCGAAGGACCCTAATGCAAATGTCATCCTATTAGGTGACTTTAACGATTTCGAATGGTCAAATCCGTTAAAGACATTAAAAGGAAATGTATTAGTGGACATGGTTGAAAATGTTCCTGCAGACCAAAGATACTCTTACTCTTACCAGGGTAATGCTCAAGTACTCGACCATATCCTCGTAACAAAGAATATGGAAGCAGCAACAACTGTAAATATGGTTCATATCAACTCTGGATTCATGGAAGCACATGGACGCGCAAGTGACCATGACCCACTTCTCATCCAGACGGATCTTAAAGCAATTGAAAAGGTTTATAACAAAGTGTATAACCTCACAGGATTCAAAACGAAAAAACTAGTTGTTGGCACTACAAACAGCTTAATCAACATTGACAGCACTTCAGTAATCACCGAAGGCATTTGGCTGAAAAAATCAGCAACAGTAAACGGCGCTGGACTTGAGAACACATTAGTCGTGATCAGCCCGGCTCAAGCGGATACTGTAATCGATTTAAGCGGTGCTAAAACGAAGGAAGTATTTATCGACAATGCACATGTCACTGAAATCTACGGAGCAGAAAATGTTCAGACATGGAACGTAAAATCAGGTGTAGACACATCTGCCATCAAGTTCTATGACTCACAGGGCAACCTGATGGAATCTCCCTTCAAAGTGGCAGCAGCAAGCTAAAAGTAAAACACAGGGACGGTTCTCATGTTCCAAAATGGAATTGAGAACCGTCCCCAAGTTCCACCAATGATTAAGGCACCTTCCCTGAAAAGGGGAGGTGCCTGTTTGTGTTCCCAAACTATTTTAGCTGGACCTTTATGCAATAATAATCATTTTGATTTTTCTGTAAATCAATTAATTCGCAGCATCAATAACGTTTTGCAATGATGCGAAATTGGTAATTTGATCGGCGTTGTTCTTTATGGCAATCAAGTAATTTGGATTATTGGCTTGGATGTAGTTGTTAATCAAGTTCTTGCCCTGGAAGGTTATGAGCCAATCACCTACACAATCAGCTAAACCTGGGGCATCTGTGGAGCTTGCCAGATTTACTAAGTGTTCTACTTCTAATAAGTCAGTGCTGTTCATTCTTGATAGTATTCCGCCTAATTGACTATTAGGGTTCGATTGAAATACGATTGCTTGATTAGCAAAGTTCAATTCAATGATTCGGTTTGCAGCTAATGGAACTGGTGTTTTGAATTTGAAAATTAATTCAGTATTTGTATCTACAACATCCCATTTGATAGAATCGATATTTGTTTTATCAAAATCAGCTGCCGAACCCACATTCGTAATTTGCAATACATCGACTACCTCATCTACAGTCAGTTTGGAAAGTGATGCATCAGAAAGTGGTGTATTGAATTTTACTGAGATTGAATTGATAGCAGAAGAACTATAATCGTAGACTAGTCTGTGAAAATTACGCGTCATAATATCCTGACTCGTAATTTGTATTTCCTTGAATTTTAAGACCTTACCATTTGCATCTGCCTCATATACTTGGATATACTGGCCCGCTTGAACACTTTTAATCTCTGTGGATGTTGTAAATTGTATTACCCCCTCTGGGAGAGTGCTTCCGACAGATGGTGTTGAAGCAGATTGATCGGATAGTTGATAATAAGTAGGATTAACCGTTCCAGATTCAAGGAAAATAGCAGTTGATCCTAAAGTAAAGCCTGTGCCGGATAAAACGGCTAATTCAGGCGATGGTCCTTCAACAGGTGCCGTACTTCCTCCATTGTCCACGCCTGGAGGTGGAGTACTTCCTTCAGGAGGAGTGCTTGTACCATTATCCTGGCTAGGCGGAACTACTACTTCACTGTCAGGTTCACCAACTTCTTCCTTCACACTTTTATTTTCCGCGCGAAAAACAAATGCCGCCATCTGTCCTCGATTTACGGCCTGTCCAGGAGCGAAGGATGTTGAAGAAGTACCTCCTGTGATTGCATTCTCAGCAATCGCACTTACATATCCTGAAAACCAGCTTTTTTCGGGTACATCAGTAAAGTTTGTCTTTGTGCTTGCAGCCTTAAGGTTGTATCCGATGCTCAGCATTTTAGCCATTTCAGCTCTTGTAACCTGTTTGCCAGGAAGAAAGTAATCATGATCAAGTCCGTTCATGATGCCTTTATCCACTAGTGCCGCAACTGAGCTATAGTACCAGACGCCAGCTGGAACATCCTTGAAGCCAGGATTTTGAACGGATTTCGTATCTAATCCTAAAGCCGATGCTAGAATGACAGCTGCCTGAGCCCGTGTGACCACTTGATTTGGCCTGAAAGTACCATCTGCAAATCCTTTAAGGACTCCATGTTCTGACAGGTTAAGAACAGCTTCAGAAAAATAATTGCTTTGATTTACATCTGAAAAATTCACAGATGCTGCTTTTGCCTGAAGAGTGTTAAAAGGAATTGAAGTGCTAAATGCACTGACAGCAATAACGGCTGACACACCTGCTGCTAAAAATCTTTTGTATGACTTTTTCATCATTAAGTTAATTCCCCCTTTGAATGGTGAAGGTACACCGACCTAAATTCAGGAGTTTGCTAGAATGTATTTTGTAAATACTACCTACGCAAATATTTTTAAGTCAGTGAAAAATTCCTCATTTTTCTATCGGATTATTATTATGGTAATTTAGACAAATTTAGACAATCAGGACTAAAGTAGGAACACAAGAACCGTCCCCATGTTCACATCAAGCCAGGTATTGTATAATGGTCAAGACTCGAAATTAGAAAAGCGTAATTAGGTGAATGTATATGACTTATAAAGCGTGGGCGATAAAGCTGGTGGTGATTCTCATCGCGCTGATTGCCGGAATTGGCAGCTTCAATTATTGGATGGATCCGATGTGGATGTATGGCGGAGCGCATGCATTCAATGATGTCCAGGATACCATCAACGAGAGACAGCAAAAAACGAACCATATTAAATTCCAGCCGTTCAGCCCGGATACACTTCTGATTGGCAGCAGCCGCAGCACGTATATCAATCAATATGAATTTGAAGACATGGATGTCTACAATTATTCAGTGGCAAATATGTCCGTTCAGGAGTATGAAAGCTATATCCAATTCGCCAAGGAGAACAGCGATAGAGAAATAAAGACGGTCATAATTGGGTTGGATTTCTTCAAATCTAGTCTCCCGGAAAGCAAAGCAGCGCTATCAATCTACCCATATGCCAGTACATTGGACAAGCCTTTCGTCAGGTGGAAGAATCTCATATCCTATGATTTAACGAGATATTCCTATTATAATTTCATAGCTTCTATAAAAAATAAACCGGAGTTTGTCCGCACTTACGACCGAAAAAATGTCGCTACAACTTTTAGATTATCAGAAGAAGAAGCGGCAGAAGAGCTCCAAAAGAAAATTGAGAAGTTCACGGAAACATTTTACGGGGAATATCAATACAATCCCAACTACAAGAACATTATGCAGAATTTAATAGATAAAAATCCTGATACAAAGTTCATCATCTATACGACGCCGGTATCTGAACCTCTTTTCCAGGCACTCATCGACTCAGGAGCCTATCCGCATTATGAAAAATGGCTTCATGAAATGGTTGACGTATTCGGAGAGGTATATAATTTCATGGACATCAACACCGTCACAAAAGACACATCTAACTACTTTGACGGCCACCACTTCTATCCTGAAGTAGGAACACTGATCGCTCATCGCCTGAGCATGAATAACCCGCCAGACGTACCTGAGGACTTTGGTAAAAAGATTTCCTCCAATAACATTGATGAATACCTTAAAAAACTGCATCAAAAATAAGAGACACCTTCCAGTAAAAATGGAAGGTGTTTTTTTGACCACCGTCCCCACGTTCCAATTTTTTTCTTTTCCATGCAGAAGGAATCGTTCCTTATAACGAACAATATACTTGTTAACTGAGAACGAATTCCGAGTCTAGGGGGAGTATATGTGAGGTTAAGGTTTACCAAGAAAACTAAAAGAACTTTCCCGGTCCTGCTGATCGTGTTCCTGATCATGCAGTCGCTGTCAGCCGCGGCCCTTGCCAGCCCGCAAAAGGGGTTCAAGGATCTGCCGAAATATCAGAAAGAGATTGACGAGCTGGTGGCGCTTGGCATCATCAACGGCTATCCGGACAATACGTTCAGGCCGAACCTGCCAATCACGAGGCTGCAGGCGGTCACGATGATCGCAAGGGAAATGCAGCTGGACACGAAGAACCACCCGAATCCAAATTTCAAGGACGTAAAGAAGGGTATGCCTGGCTATGAGGCAATCGCTGCTGCGGTAGCGGAAGGCATCATCAGCGGCAAGGCAGACGGAAATTTCGATCCGCAGGGCAAGCTGTCCCGTGCCGAGATGGCGAAGATTTTAGTGAAAGCATACAGCCTGAAGACACCAGCTACATACAGCAAAAAGTTCAAAGACGTCCCGAAAACATATTGGGCGCACGACTTCATCCGGGCAATCGCCGCAAATGACATCACGACCGGTTATGGAGATGGAACATTTAGACCAGGAGACCACATCACAAGACTTCAATTCTCGCTTTTCCTGTCACGCTATATTAGCGGCATTAAGAAAGCAGAAGTGGAGGCCCTCGGACAAAAATTCACACTAACAGCCTCCAAGAGCAAAATCACTTATGGTGAAAAAGTAACCCTAACTCTCGAAGCAAAAGACAAAGACCTTATCTATACAGCCAGCTGGGACGCCACAGCCGGAAACCTGACCGTCGCAAACGACAAGCAATCGGCAGAATGGACAGCAGAGAAAAACAATACGCAAACCGATACGGTCATCGTAAAAATAGAAGTAACAACAAAAGGCAAAAAGTACCTCATCGAGAAATCCGTTGCGATTTCCGTTGAGAAGCTTCAGGAAACAACCGTTACAGACAGCGATGCCGACGGACTATCCAATGAACAGGAAAGGCAAATCGGCACAGATCCGGCTAAGCCTGATACCGATGGCGACCAGCTGAAGGATGGCGAAGAAGCCAACACGTATAAAACGAATCCGCTGCATCCGGATACAGACAGTGACGGACTATCGGATTACTTCGAAGTTCAGGCAAAAATGCCAGCAAAATTCGATCCGCTCAAACCGGACTCAGATGGAAATAAAATTCCTGACGGAGCCGAAGACTATGACCAGGATAAACTAGTCAACATCCTCGAAGAAGCAGCTGGCACCAATCCGCTCAACCCGGATACCGATGGCGATAAGCTCGCAGACAGCTACGAAGTTCTCTATCTGTCCGAACTTTCTCCGTTGAAACCAGATACAGATGAAGACGGTGTCCCGGACCCGCTCGAGGACTTTGATGGTGATGGAATCACGACAATCCAGGAACAGCAGCTCCTGACCAATCCATTATCGGACGATACAGACGGAGATGGCCTGAAGGACCAAGAAGAAGTCGGCGTCTATAAAACAAATCCAACGCTCGAAGATACAGATAATGACCAATTAGACGATGGCACGGAAATTAAATTCAAGTCAAATCCTCTAAACCCAGACACGGATGGAGACGGCATCATCGACGGGCTGGAAAAAAGAGAACAAACGCTGAAGTCCGAAGTGCAGAATGTCCAGCTGACATTTGCAGCGACAGGCGACGCAACGGAAACAACGCTGATAAAAGAAGATAAGTCTGTCAGCAAACTTGTCGGCAGTACTGGTGTTGTCGGCAAACCAATCGATATCACTACCTCATCACAATTTGACAGTGCAACCCTAACGGTTGAATACGATCCTAACCAGCTGAACGGCATCCAGCCGGAAAACCTGAGGATTTTTTACTTCAATCCGAAAACAAACCAGCTTGAGCCAGTTGAAAACCAGCAAGTGAACACAGAAAATTCAACGGTCTCAGCAACACTGACTCACTTTTCGACTTATGTACTTGGTGATTTGAGCCTGTGGGCAAAATCATGGGAAGAAAACACGAAGAACCCTCCAGCACCTGATGCAGGCGGAGAGCAAGAGAAGCCGCTTGACCTTGTGCTTGTCATCGACAGCTCAGGCAGTATGTCCAGCAATGACCCGAATGACTACCGGCTGTCAGGTGCGAAGGAAGTAATCGATTCATTGAAGGAAGGAGACCAGGTAGCCGTTGTCGCCGACCGCGGAGCAGTGGTTGATTTTGATGGCTGGGCTCAATTGCTCCAGGAGCTGACAGAGGATAAAGAAGCTCTGAAAGAAGCGGTGGATAAAATCGATTCAAGCGGCGGAACGGATATCGCAGCAGGAGTTACCGTAGGTCTTGCCGAACTAGAAAAGAATGGACGCGCAGATGCCGATAAGGCGATCATTTTGCTGACAGACGGTGAAGGGTACTATACACACACCCTGACAACGAAGGCGCAGCAAATGGGTGTCAAGATTACGACTATTGGTCTTGGCGAGTACATCGACTACAACCTCTTACAAAAAATTGCCGATGATACAGGCGGGGACTTCTACCATGTAGAGTCCGCTGAAGATCTGGAAATCGTCCTTGAACGATCAAAGGATCAAATCGACAATGATGACACAGACGGCGATGGCCTGCCAGACTGGGTGGAAAAGCTGGCGGAAAGCAATGGTGGCTTCATTTTGAAGAATACCTTCCATATTCCGTTCACCGATATCGAGATTCCAATCGAAAACAAATTCACCACCAAATTCGATCTGGCCGATACAGATGGCGATGAATTCAATGACGCTGATGAGCTTGGCGGACTGAGCAATATTTATGTCAACGCCAACAAGACAAAGGTTTATTTAAAAGAATATCCGCACAGCAATCCGAATAATGCGGATACGGATGGAGACAACGATAATGACAAATACGATGACAAACCATTACGTGAATACATCAAGCCAGTCGTCCTGCTTCACGGCATCCGTTCAAACACTGGCGATACATGGGGCGGCGATGCATGGCTGGACAATGGCAACCTGTCACTGTTTGCCGGACAGGATGAGCCTGACTTTACAAAGGACGTCCCAAGCTACCTGACCGCAACGAAAACAGCTTACAACAAAGGAGACAACCTGACATATAACCACCTTGATGCACAGTATATTAAAGAAGTGCGGGCTGATTCTCTTGCAAGGCATCTGGAAATGCAAGGGTATGATGCGAACGAATCGATCTTTGTCTTTAACTGGGAGAACATGGACCATGTCCTTTATGCCGCCCAGCACCTTGAGACATACCTGGAAAATCTGATCGCCAATTACCTGCCAAATCAGGATGTCGATGTCACGAAGGGGTACAGCCAGGAAACAAGCTTTTCACTGGTTGGCCACAGTGCCGGCGGATTGGTGTCACGTACGTATATTGAAACGCTTCAGGACAGCTCTGATCCGAGAATCGACAACCTGGTCACAGTCGATACACCTCACTATGGTTCCGATTACCTGAACAATGGCGGAGTGTGCGGTCTCGTGGCAGCCGACCTTGACCGTGAAGACAGCGACCTGTTCTATCAGGATCCAAAGAACTGGTGCCCTGATTATGGCCAGCAGCCATTGAATTCCGATAACAAAGGCAGCACAAACTATTATTTCTTCGGCGGACTGATCGGCAGGTATTACGAAATGATCGACGATGTCCCGGGGGACCGGATCCCGCCGCGCAAAGTAGATAAGTATTACATCCCATCTGACAAGGCTCCAATTATGTTAACCTTCCGCCCTCAGGGTAAAAGTAAAACCGACGAACAGCTATTCTCCGATATTAAGAGAGAGCTAGAAAAGCACGGTATTACTTTGCCGGATGAAAATAAAGATGTCTTGAGTGAAAAATACTTCGGGGACAATATCGTAACACTTGGCAGCCAGCTAGGCATACCATCCGACTTCCAAAGAGAAAACGAAGAAGGAGTAGAGGCAGTCTCCTACAACCGAGCATTCGTCGTAGTCGGACGCTCATCCCAATCATCACACAGCGATATGACAAAACAAGAAATCGTTTATGAAAAGATTGCAGAATTAATCAAATGATACAAAGGGACGGTTCTCGTGTTCCAGAATGGAACACAAGAACCGTCCCCACGTTCCAAAGGAGACTAGGTATGATCAAGAAGCTGATTGTGCTGCTGCTAGGTGCAGCTTTTATTGGATATGAATATATCATGTATGCGCTCACGGGTACGCTGGTTGTACCGCAGCAGTATGAAGCAGTCTATGAAAATATAACACTGGTACTCCTTATTGCGACAATCATCATTCAGGCAGCAATCTTTCTGACCAGACAGAATCAATTCTGGAAGGCCGCTGCGCTTCAGGTAATGAGCTTTGCCGCAGCCTTTGTTGCAGACATGATCGCCAGGGATTACTTCCACAACCAGGTAACAGCCTATCCAGTCTGGAACGATATCATGATGTTCGGCGCACTAGAGATCGTTTTAGCAGCAGCCATAATCTATATATGGAAATGAACAAAGGGACGGTTCTCGCGTTCCATCGTGTTCCACGATGGAACATGAGAACCGTCCCCACGTTCACGTTTATAACGCTGACTTCGCTTTGCTAATCAGTGCTGATTCGCGAGCGGATTTGGCGTTTTCGTATTGTGTTTTAAATTCGTTTGCTTCGGAACTGCTGAAGCCTCGGTTTTCTAGGTCATTTACAAGGGCTCCGTAGATATAATTGAAGGTTTCGTCTGTATTGCTCTCGATTTCCTTGCCGGCTGAAGTGTACTTTTGGAAGAAGTATGTAATAGATACAGACTCGCCGCTTTGTTTCTTAGACTGGTATTCACTAAAAGCCGTATTTACAAGCGCATCAACCTTTGCATTCGCCTGTGACTGTAACGATTCAAAGGCTGGGCGGTACGCTGCTTTGATGGTTTCGGCTGTTATTACGGGCTTATTGTAGGTATTGCGATCTGGGTTACCATCTTCTTTATTTTCCGAACCATTATTTGAAGATTGGGTACCAGCTGATGATTTCGAACGGTCACTTTTGGTAGAAGTTTTCTTACTCGCTGCCTCCGTTGAAGAACCATGACCAGAAGCAACCGCAGCATCACCTTTCGACTCAGCATCTCCAGTTGTATCCGCCACTTTAGTGTCCTCTTTAGCACCCTCAGCAGACTCACCTTTACCTGGTTCATCACTGTCCGTATCAGGATCAGCAGTCGCAGCATTCCTATCTGTATGAACCTCGCTGCTTCCATCCTCCCCAGTTACAGCACCATCAAGATCAGGAAGGTCAATCTGGTAGTCCTTTTTCGTAATTTCCTCTACCTTTTTATCTGCTACGTCGTATTCCTTCACATTCAAGTAATAGTATAAAACTCCTGCACCGCCTACAAGCAGTACCAGAACAGTGAAAATCGCCATTTTTAATGTTTTTTTCATCAGTTGGTGTTTCTCCCTTCCCGTATCCATAAAAACATATAAATATTACCATAAAAATGTCGTAAAAAGGAGCTAATTCTAAAATATAGAAAATTCCAATTTTCGACATATTCTAAATAAAGCATTGTTTTTGGTAAATTAATGAAGTACTATAGACCTATCTACATAGAAACTAGTTAAAAACTAGATTTTAAGAGAAAAATCATACTGGAGTGAGTTAAAAGTGAAGAAGTATCCATTTAGCAACAAGACAATCAAAGCGATTATCGCAGCATCAATCGCATTCGCACCACTTGCATCTACAGGCTTATTACTACAAACTTCGACAGCACATGCTGCAGAAGTATCGACAGTAGATACAGCAGTTGACCGTGTGACTCTTATTTATAGCAACCTTGGAGAAAAGGAACTGTTCAATACAGTAGCAGCCGCGTTGAAGGATAATTTTACATTTACTTCCGATGACTGGACTTATGTATTAACCGCGCCTGTTAAAAACAAAATGCAAGCTAGTCTTACGGCTGTAAACACTTCTGTAAAAGCTGAAGCAGTTGTAAAAGATATCGCAACATTCGTTTATGATTCAAATGCTACGAATCTAGCGACCAAATATACGGCATTTAAAGCATCTGCTTCTGGCCAAGCGATCGAAAAGGTAATGGGTCCTAATTCAATCGATTTAATCCTTCAATTATTAATTGATACGGAGAAAATGGTGTGGAGCGAAAAATATGAGGATAAGCTCCTAAAAGCGTTAGGTGATGGGACACTTGAATCGGTTGTAAAAGAGATTAGAGATGATGTAATCGCGTCCAATCCTGCCTATGCAAAATTGAATACCGATCTTTATTCTAAAATGGGAACAAACCTTGATGGACTGCTAGGAATGAAGAATCGTATTAACGAGAAATTAGTAGAGAAAAATCTCATCAAATCTACTGATCTTAAAACTTTCCAAGATGCATTTCTTCTTGCAGCGCTTAAAGCCGGCAACCCTAACAGCGGGTCAACACCTCCAGTAGGCGGTGGTGGAGGCGGAACAATTCCACCAGTAACACCTGGTACACCTGATCCAAACGTTATTAGTCTTCCTGAAAAAGCTGCTGAAGTGGTAAGGGAAAAGAACCCATCTGGAATGGTGGAGGTAATTACGAAAATTGTTCCCGAGAAGGTAGCTGAAATCGTTGCATTAATCTCTGCAGAAAAGAACACAGTTGAAGTGGTTCTTCAAACACCTGCAGCTGGCGAAAAGGCTAAAGCAGAAGTACCTGCTGCATTGTTCACAGAAGCAGCAAAGAAAAATGCAAAAGCTGTTGTTGAAATCACGACTGCTGAAGCTTCTTACAAACTACCAGTATCGGAAATCAAAATTGCCGATCTTGCTGCAAAGCTTGGTACAACAGCAGATAACCTTAAAATCAATATATACGTAAACGTTGTCAACACAAATGTTAAAGGAGTTAAGCTTGCTTCCGACGTTATCGACTTCACAATCGAAGCGGTAGCTGGTAACAAGAAAGAGGCAATTTCTAAATTCTCAACTTATGTTGAACGTGAAATCGTCGGTGACGCAAACTTTAACAAAGAAAAATCGGTAGCAGTAAGAGTAAATTCAGATGGAACATTCGCAGCGATCCCGACTTTATTCAATGGCAAAACAGCGACTGTAAAATCATTGACAAACTCAGAATACACAATCGTCGAAAACAGCAAAACGTTCAAAGATGTAAAGAGCGGCTGGGCGAAGGAATATATCGAAACACTTGCTTCAAAGTATATCGTTTTTGGAAAAGCAACAGGTGAATACGAGCCAGGCAAGCACATGACCCGTGCAGAATTTGCTGTCCTTTTAGTGCGTGCACTTGGTCTTCCGACTCAAAAATACGATGGAAGCTTTAAGGACGTACAAGGAATCGAATGGTTTGTTAAAAATGGTGAACTGACTGCAGCAGTTAAATACGGAGTGATCCAGGGCAAGGGCGATGGCACATTCGCTCCTAACGAAAAAATCACTCGTGCACAAGCAGCAGCCATGATCGAGCGCGCAATGAAAATCTCATTCGTGAACTATGACTTCAACCAATTAGACAAGTCTAAATCATTAAAAGACTTCAAAGATGCAAAACAAGTTGGCTCATGGGCTAAATCAGGAGTTGAAGCTGTTTACCAGGCAGGAATCGTAAAAGGTAAAGGCAACGGAACATTCAACCCGAACGGCTACACTCAAAGAAATGAAATGGCTGCAATTCTTGCTAATTTCCTAGTATCTGCAAAACTATTAGACGACACTTTCAATAATTAATACAAAAAAGTCCCGCAGTTCATCACTGCGGGACTTTATGTTACTTAATACATAGAAACAGGCACCATCCAAAGGAAGATGCCTGTAACACTATTTGCTAATTAAATAACCCGTCATAAACTTACTCCACAGCTCATGTCCTTGTTCATTAGGCTGGCTATTGTCAGAAGTAATATATTCTTTCACTTCTTCTGTTTTAAAGTCTGGCCATGCTTCCCAATGATCCAGGTATGCTATCTTGTTGTCTTCTGCATATCCCTTTAAAGCTTCTACTTGTTTAGGATAAAAAGTTGCGTTGTAAATGGGATGTGGAGGCATCAGAATGAACACAGTCTCTGGATTGGCTTCCAGCGTTTCGTCCATCACTGTTTGAATATTATTAAGTGAATCCTCTATAGAGACTTCTCCATTATCCATTAATGTAAAAGGTTCAAATAAAACCATATCGGCCTGTCCATCTATTATAGTTTCAGCTCCGTCATTGTTTACAAAGTCACGAGATGTTTCATCAAACACTTGTATATCAACATTCATATACTTTTCATCATATGTTTCCAACAATTTTTCTTTCGTTAAAGCTGCCCAACCTGATTGTTCCTCACCGAGGGCTTTAGAACCAATCATTAATATCTTATAAGGTCGTTTATCTTCTAACGACTTTTGAAATCCTTCAACGCCTTGTATAGGCCAATTCTTCGTAAACTCTACCAAAGAATTAGAAGGAGCCTCCGTATCTTCTTTTTTTACTTCTTTATTTTTCTCCGTTTCAGTAACTACCGGACTCTCATTTTTTTTCGCTGTAACAGTTGTTTTTTGTGTCCAATGAATATTACCCCACAATAGAACACCCATACATACAATGGCTAGCAGGGTAGTGAAAAAAGCTTTCATATTAATAATCCTCCAAATTTGTTTTATATCCCAATCAATTGTAAAACAAAACTAATAAATTTTTCCAGTTACAAAATATGGCTTTCATTTAATTGGATAAAGCGTTAAAATGTTTCAAGTAAGCAACTAAATTACATCAATATTAAAATTATGACAATTAACAACAAATTATTCAATAAAATATGGTATTATTTATAAGGAATTTTTAACATAAACTGGAGGAGCATAATGGAGGAGACAATTAGTTTAAAAGAATTGTTACAAACACTAAAGAAAAGAATGAGTTTAATAGTAATTATTACGCTACTTGCAGTCACTGTTAGTGGTGTGATTAGTTTCTTTCTTCTAACCCCTATTTATCAAGCGTCTACGCAGTTATTAGTCAACCAATCGAAGAATGAACAAAGCATGTACAACTATAATGAAGTCCAGACTAACCTGCAATTAATTAACACATATAATGTCATTATTAAAAGTCCAGCCATTTTGGACCTAGTTAATGAAGAATTAGGTTTAGACATGACAGCTGTTGAGTTGAATGGAAAGATAACTGTCCAAAGTGAACAGAATTCTCAAGTGGTAAATATTTCGGTCCAAGATCCCGATGCAAACCAAGCTGCTAAAATAGCAAATAAAACGGCTGAGGTTTTCACTAGAGAAATTGCAAATATCATGAAAGTAGATAACGTAAGCATTTTGGCGAAAGCAACAGTAGTTGATCAACAGTCTCCGATTAAGCCGAAACCATTATTAAATATCGCTATCGGCTTGGTAGTAGGATTAATGGCTGGAGTAGGTCTAGCGTTTTTATTAGAATACTTTGATACAACAATTAAAGATGAGCAGGATATTGAAAAAACACTTGGACTTCCACTTCTTGGTGTGATTGCAAGGATTGACGATTCACACATCCAAAATAGAGGAAGCAGCCGAAATGAAAGAAAAGCTAGAGTAAGAGGTGAGTCTGTTGGTTCTTAAAAAAGAGAATAAAAAAATGACTATGGATAATCGTCGGAAGCTTGTATCTGCTTTAGATCCAAAGTCACCTATTACTGAGCAATACAGAACAATCCGTACAAATATCCAATTTGCATCTGTGGATAAAGAGTTAAGTACACTCATGGTAACATCTGCGGGACCTGGAGATGGCAAGTCTACAACAGCTGCGAATCTAGCAGTAACGTTCGCACAGCAAGGAAGAAAAGTGTTGCTGGTAGATGCGGATCTAAGAAAACCAACTGTCCATTATACATTTAACCTGACAAATACATTTGGATTGACAAGTGTTTTAACAAAGCAGCGACCACTAGAAGAGGCATATGTAGAATCTAGTATTTCTGGATTATCAATACTATCAAGTGGCCCGATACCTCCGAATCCAGCTGAACTTTTAAGCTCTGTATCTATGGATACATTCTTGAAGCATGCTATGGAACAGTTTGAACATGTCATTTTTGATACTCCGCCTGTATTGGCGGTCGCGGATGCACAAATATTATCAAATAAGTGTGATGGCGTGATACTAGTAGTATCAAGTGGCAAGACAGAAATAGAAGAAGCAGCCAAGGCGAGAGATATGTTGATCGCGTCCCAAGGAAAACTTCTGGGAGCGGTATTGAATAACAAAAAACTTACCGAATCCAATTACTATTATTATTACGGACAAAAATAACACGATTCGACAAAACATGACATTTTACACCCTTTACCGTATTTTTTTGACATGTTAATATGGTAAAAGACCTATGAAAATTCCAGAATAATGGAAAGGAGTGTTAGCGATGATTGATATACATTGTCATATTTTATCAGGGATTGATGATGGAGCAAAAACAATGGAGGATTCTGTCGCACTGGCAAAGGCGGCTGTTAAAGAAGGAATTCATACGATCATTGCTACTCCCCACCATATGAATGGCCGATATGAAAATACAAGGGCAATAATACTTGAAAAAACAGCACTATTAAACGAACGCCTTAAAGAAGAAAGTATTCCTCTAACAATACTTCCTGGTCAAGAACCAGCAATCCACGGTGAAATATTGGAAGGCCTTGAGAATGAAGAAATTCAAACATTAAATGACACTCAATACCTGTTTATTGAACTGCCGTCAGGATATGTACCTCGATATACAGAAAAGTTATTATTTGATATTCAGCTTAAAGGCTTGATTCCAATTATAGTCCATCCTGAACGTAACCAGGAAATGGTAGAAAAGCCGGACCTTTTATATCAATTTATTAAAAAGGGTGCACTTTCACAGGTCACAGCTTCCAGCGTTAATGGGAAGTTCGGTAAAAAAGTGAAGAGCTTTTCTGAGCAACTTATTGAAGCAAACCTTGTTCATTTTATTGCTTCGGATGCTCATAATTTAACAAGCCGATCTTTTCATTTAGAAAATGCTTATGATCACATTCACAACCGCTATGGTGTTGATATGACTTATCTTTTTAAAGAAAACGCTGAATTGCTTCTAGAAGGAAGTAACGTATTAAGGGAAGTTCCGCAGCATGTGAAAAAGAAAAAATTTCTTGGACTCTTCTAAAACACAACTAGAATCAACATATATCTTTGTCAGAACAAAACTGACCGGCTATGCCTCCTACCCGTTACCCCTGGAGGCACTCGATCATGCTGTGGGATGCTAGAAAAGCAGGCCTTAGACACGAAAGTTGTCGATAGCATGGTGTGAGGGCGGGTTAGATGCCCAATTTTATTAAAATTTAACACAACAAATAGATATCTAATGAAAATACATGTGAAGACACGTGTACTTTTATTAGATATTTATTTTGCCACAGGACTTTAGCAAGGTAAAGAGTATAGTAGGGGGATAAGGATGAGCTATCATAAACGTTTATTATTATTGGCGGGTCTTGATTCTGTCATAGTTTTCGCTGCAGTCTTCATTAGTTACATACCACTCCATCCAAGCATTGAAACCTTTTCTAACACAAATATTTTCATGACGGCAATGGTTCTTCTGTTATGTCATCATTTGTTCGCTTCCATGTTCTTGCTTTATAACAAAGCGTGGGAATATGCAAGCGTAGGAGAACTGATCAGTATTACAAAATCAGTGACGATTTCAATGCTGATGGTTACTTTGTTCCAATACATGATGGACTATAGCGTATATGGCAGGGTTCTTTTCAGCACATGGACGCTTTTGATCCTGCTGATCGGCGGAAGCCGCTTCTGGTGGCGGATCACCCGCGACCGTTTCATCAAAGCTGATAAAAATATGACGCAAGTATTGATCATCGGAGCCGGACAAGCAGGTACACTAGTCGCAAGACAGCTGAAAAACAACCGCGACTTAGGCTTGATGCCAACAGCATTTATTGATGATAATCCAAATAAATACAAGCTGCATATCCTCGGTATTCCAGTAGCAGGAACAAGCATGGATATCGCAGCCGCAGTAGAAAAATACAATATCGATAAAATCGTCATTGCGATTCCTTCATTAAACAAGAAGCAATTGACACGAATTTTTGAAGAATGTTCAAAAACTAAGATTAAACCGCAAATCATGCCAAAAATAGAAGACGTCATGCTCGGAAAGACACCAGTCAGCCAGTTCCGTGATGTTGAGGTAGAGGACTTGTTGGGTCGAGATCCGATTAAGCTCGATATTGAAGGGATTTCAGAATATGTTTCTGGTAAAACTGTTCTCGTAACCGGTGCAGGTGGATCAATTGGATCCGAAATCTGCCGCCAGATTTGCCCGTTCAAACCGGCAAAATTAGTACTAGTAGGGCATGGAGAAAACAGTATTTATACAATTGACATGGAATTGCGTAATAAATATGGACAAGAGATTGAGATCATCCCGGTGATTGGGGACGTCCAGGACCGTGACAGAGTGTTTGAAGTCATGGAAGAGTACACACCAGATCTTGTTTATCATGCAGCTGCGCATAAGCATGTTCCGTTGATGGAATACAATCCACGTGAAGCTGTAAAGAATAACGTTTTTGGTACGAAGAACGTAGCAGAAGCAGCTGACACATTTGGTGTTGGGACTTTTGTGCTTGTGTCTACGGACAAGGCTGTTAATCCTACTAACGTAATGGGGTCAACAAAGCGGATTGCGGAAATGATCATACAATCGCTTGCGCAGCACAGTCAGACAAAGTTTGTTGCTGTGCGATTTGGGAATGTGCTTGGAAGCCGTGGAAGTGTTATTCCGCTGTTTAAGAAGCAGATTCAGGCTGGAGGGCCGGTTACAGTTACTCATCCGGATATGACTAGGTATTTTATGACGATTCCGGAAGCTTCTCGGCTTGTGATTCAGGCAGGCTCATTAGGGCGAGGGGGAGAAATCTTCGTGCTTGATATGGGGGAGCCGGTTAAGATTGTTGATCTTGCTAAAAATCTCATAACCCTTTCGGGATATACTACTGAGGATATTGAGATTCGATTCTCTGGTCTTCGACCTGGGGAGAAGATGTTTGAGGAATTGCTTAATGAAAACGAGATTCATCCTGAGCCGATTTTTCCAAAGATATTTATTGGGCAGGCTGTGTTGGAGCAGGAAGAAGAGATTCAATTCCTTCTTGAACGATTCGAGAATTTTAATGCTGCTCAGTTGAAGGAGTATGTGATTAATCTTGCCAACAGACGAAAAAATCGAGTTTATTTGGTGGCGAAGTGATGACGGTGAAAAGCCACTATATAAACAGTATATATAATAGATGGAACTTGGTTCTTTTGATTGAGGGATATTTTTTTTGCGAAAACCTTTCGGTTTTCTGGGATTGAAGTATTATCCTTGATAGATGAGTGTGGATTGTTTATTGAAAACATTTCGGTTTTCTTTGTTGTATGGGTATGTCTGCGAAAACATTTCAGTTTTCATAGTGGTTTATTTATTATTTGGAGCTGCTTTTTTAACAAAACCTTCGGTTTTGAAGCTTTATTTTGGTAAGGAGGAGTTTTAATTGAAGAAGGTGCGGAAAGCGATTATTCCTGCGGCGGGGTTAGGTACGAGGTTCTTGCCTGCGACTAAGGCGATGCCAAAGGAAATGTTGCCGATTGTTGATAAACCGACTATTCAATACATAGTTGAAGAGGCTATTGCATCTGGTATTGAGGATATTATCATTGTTACTGGTAAAGGGAAACGTGCGATTGAAGATCATTTTGATTTTGCTCATGAATTGGAACAGAACCTGATGGAAAAGGGTAAGCTGGATATCCTTGAAAAGGTACGCTATTCTACTAATCTTGCGGATATTCATTATATTCGCCAGAAGGAACCTAAGGGCCTTGGGCATGCGGTTTGGTGTGCTAGGAACTTCATTGGTGATGAGCCTTTCGCGGTTTTACTAGGTGACGATATTGTGCAAAGTGATACACCTTGCTTGCGCCAGCTAATTGATCAGTATGAGCAGACAAATTCTTCTGTTATTGGTGTGCAAACGGTGGCGGATGAGGAGACCCATCGGTATGGGGTTGTTGAACCTTCTGTTCAAAGAGGAAGAAGGTATCAGGTGGAGAATTTTGTTGAGAAGCCTGCGCCTGGAACAGCTCCTTCCAACCTTGCAATCATGGGAAGGTATATTCTTACTCCTGAGATTTTTATGTTTTTGGATGAGATGGAGACTGGAGCTGGCGGGGAGATTCAGTTGACAGATGCCATTCAGAAGTTGAATCAGATTCAGCGTGTATTTGCTTATGATTTTGAGGGTAAGCGATATGATGTTGGGGAGAAGATTGGGTTTGTGAAGACGACTGTGGAGTTTGCTTTGCAGGATGAAAGTTTGAGAGCAGAGTTGCTGGCATATCTGGATGAGGTTATGGAAAAAGCGAAAGTTAAGTGTGATTGAAGAGAACCCAAGTTCGGATTATATTTATGGACTTGGGTCTTTTGTTGGTATTTACTCCTTAGAAATTACTTGATAAAAAAATAGAGTTATTTCAAAGTGGTGGGTTTTATGATCGAAATGATAACGGTAATACGCTGAATGAAACATCGATTTAATAGACAATATATGATGGAAATTAACTACGGGCATAATGCTCTTAGGGTTACTATGTATAAGATAAAAAGGAAATATAGAATATGGAAACGGTGATTTAAGAGACCTATTAAGTGGGAATATTATAAAAATTGGTTGATTCCATTTAAGGAGATGAGTATCGTATTTATATTGAGTGCTAAAACCCTTGTGGGATAAGGCTTTTGAGCGTTTTTAGTGAGAATTGTAGAATGATCCAATGGTATATATATATAATAAATAGGAATTGGTTTTGGAGTAATAATACAGTGAATATCTATTTAGTATTTGTATTATAGATTGAATAGATATTACGACGTGGGTATAAGAAGTAGATGCAATTTTAGTGGTTTAGTAGTTGGTTAGAGGTTCTAATTAAGTCCTAATCTACTAAAGAACAAATTTTAAGGAGTGTAGCTGGATGTATATGAAGGGAAAAAGACTGATTGATATTATGCTATCTTTAATAGGACTAATAGTTTTATCACCGATTTTTTTAATTCTAATTATTGCTATTAAGCTCGATTCACGAGGCCCAGTTCTATTTAAGCAAAAACGTGTTGGAATCAACAAGACACATTTCAATATCTTGAAGTTCCGCACTATGAGAATAGATACGCCCAAGGACACTCCAACTCATTTATTAGGTAATCCAGAACAGTATATCACAAAGGTGGGTAAGTTTCTAAGAAAGACTTCAATTGATGAGCTACCTCAGATATGGAACATCTTTGTAGGTCAGATGAGTATTATTGGTCCTAGACCAGCACTTTGGAATCAGTATGATTTAATTGCTGAACGTGACAAGTACGGTGCTAATGAAGTTCCACCTGGTTTAACAGGTTGGGCACAGATTAATGGAAGAGATGAGCTTCCTATTGAAGTTAAGTCAAAGTTGGATGGGGAGTATGTTGAGAAGATTAGCCTTTGGATGGATGTTAAGTGTTTCTTTTGGACCATTATAAGTGTTGCTAAGAGCAACGGAGTTGTTGAAGGTGGGACTGGAACATTGGGAAGGAAGGAAGTACCGAGTACTAAGGAGAGCATTTCTAGATGAAAAAAATACTTATAACTGGAAAAAATAGCTATGTAGGAAAAAGTCTAGAAAAGTGGCTTGAAAATTCCCCAGATAGTTATTCGTTAGAATCTATTAGTTTAAGAGATGATTCTTGGAAGGATAAAGACTTTAGGGAGTATGATGTAGTTTTCCATGTGGCTGGAATAGCACATATAAAGGAAACTAAAGAAAATGCTGACCTATATTACAAAGTGAACCGCGATTTAGCCTATGGAGTTGCTCAAAAGGCAAAGGTTGAAGGCGTAAAGCAGTTCATATTTCTGAGTTCAATGAGTGTTTATGGAATTGAAAGTGGAGTGATTGATAAAAATTCTCCTATTCAACCTAAAAGTAATTATGGGAAATCTAAGCTCCAGGCAGAGGAATTAATTTCAACTTTAGAAGAAAACCTTTTTAAAGTAGCAATTCTTCGCCCGCCAATGATTTATGGAAAAGGGTGTAAAGGTAATTATACTAAATTAGCAAAATTTGCATTAAAGGCACCTGTTTTTCCTGATATAGAAAATAAGCGCAGTATGATTTTCATTAATAACTTATGTGAGTTTGTAAGATTATTAATTGATAACTTCGATAGTGGAGTATTTTTCCCTCAGAATAAAGATTTTGTAAAAACGAGTAATATGGTTAACCTGATTGCGAAAGCCCATGGGAAGAAGATTTGGGAAACCAAATTAATTAATCCTATTATTTACTATCTTCTTAGAAGAATGGCTACAGTGACTAAGGTTTTTGGCGATTTGGTATACGACAAAGGTATATCTACCTACAAAGATGATTATTATGTAATTGATTTTACTAAATCTATAAAAGTAACGGAGCAGAATTAAATGAAGAAAGTTTTGTTTGTAGCAACAGTAGTGAAGAAACACATAAATGTGTTTCATCTTCCTTATTTACAATGGTTTAAAGAAAATGGATACGAGACCCATGTATGTGCCAGGAATGATTTTGATGACGTAAATGACCTCTCTATACCTTTTTGTGATAAGTACTATGATCTCCCTTTTGAACGTTCACCTTTTAAAATAGAGAATTTAAATATATACAAGCAACTAAAAAAAATTATAGAAAGCAACAATTATGATTTAATCCATTGTCATACACCCATGGGAGGCGTACTTACAAGGTTGGCTGCTAAGTCATCTCGAAGAAATGGAACGAAAGTTCTCTATACAGCACACGGATTTCATTTCTTTAAGGGGGCCCCTCTTAGAAATTGGTTGATATTTTATCCTATTGAAAAATGGCTATCAAAATATACTGATTGTTTAATTACAATTAATAAAGAAGATTACCAAATTGCTAAGAGTAAGTTTAAAACAGAAAACATAAATATAGTAAATGGGGTCGGAATTGATTTTAATAAATTCACACCTCAAACATTAGAAAATAAAATAAAAATTCGTAGGAATTATGGTTTTTTGGAAGAGGATTTTATATTAATATACGCAGGAGAGCTTAGTTATAGAAAACATCAAGATTTACTAATAAATGCAGTTTTACATTTATCAAATAATATACCGAATATAAAACTTTTACTTGTTGGTGAAGGGGAGCTTCTAGAGCAATACAAACAGCAAGTGATCCAATTAGGAATAAAAGAAAAAGTCAAGTTTTTAGGTTTTAGGAAAGATGTTTCTAATCTTATGTTGATTGCGGATGTTGCTGTTTCCTCATCAAGGCAAGAAGGGCTTCCGGTTAACGTTATGGAGGCTATGGCTACTGGGTTACCTCTTGTAGTAACAGATTGTAGGGGAAATCGAGATTTAGTAATAGACGGTGAAAATGGCTATGTTGTAGGAATTAATGATGTAGAAAGTTTTGCGCATGCAGTTGAAAAGCTTTTCTTTTCAAAGAATACAAGGTACCTTTTTGGACAAACCAGTTTAAATAACGTTAAAGCCTATTCACTGAGTAAAGTAATCGGTGAAATGAAAAGAGTTTATTCTAAATATGTAGAATAATGTTAGCGTTATTGTTATTTGAATCGCCTTTTGAATAAAAATTAACATAAAGTAAAAATAGTTGGTGGTAGAGTGAGAATAGTATTTTTAAGGTCTAATCCAGTTCAACCAGATCCACGTGTAGAAAAAGAAGCAAATAGTCTAATAAAGGCTGGACATGAGGTATCGGTGGTAGCATGGGATAGAAGTGAAAAATATAATGTTAATATGTCATATTTAGATTTGAAAAATGGTAGAGCAGCAATATATCGTTTTGGCATTCCTGCTAAGTATGGAGTTGGAATTAAAGGGAATATCGGACCTCTGATTTTATTTCAATTTCGTTTAATTCAATGGTTGTTAAAAAATAGAGAAAAGTACGATGTAATTCATGCTTGTGATTTTGATACTGCTTTTGTATCAGGATACTTAGTAAAGATTTTAAAAAAGAAAATTATATACGATATATTTGATTACTATGTTGATGCATTTAATGTCCCTAAAATACTAAGAAATTTTATCGAAAGTAGAGATCATAAATTAATTAATTCTGCAGAAGGTGTAATAATATGTTCTGAAAAAAGAAAGGAACAAATTAATGGTACAAGTCCTAGAAGGTTAGCTATAATTCATAATTCGCCTTCATTTCCCTGTTTTAAGATGAGTTCGCTAGCTTTAAATAGGGAAAAAGTAAAGATAGCCTATATCGGTATTCTGTCAGAGGGAAGACTACTAAAAGAGTTAGCAGAAGTAATTATTAATAATCCTGGTTTAGAGTTGCATATAGGTGGATTTGGTAGTTTGCATGAGTATTTTCATGAATTGTCATCGAAACATAGTAATATTATTTATTATGGTAAACTAGAATACTCAAAGACTTTAGAGTTGGAAAACAGCTGTGATATAGTTACTGCAATATATGATCCAAAGATACCAAATCATTATTTTGCGGCTCCGAATAAATTCTATGAAGCTTTAATGCTAGGTAAGCCAATTATTATGGTTAAAAATACTGGTATGGACGAAATAGTCTCTAAAAATGCCATTGGTGAGGTAATAGAATATAATGCAATCAGTCTTGAAAAAGCTATAGAAAATATAATAAAGCGTAAAACTGATTGGCCGGAAATTTCAATTAAAATGAAACAATTATACGAAAAGAATTATATATGGCATGAGATGGAAAGACGGCTTATAAAATTGTATAAATCAATTTAGAAATCGAACTAGAAAATCATAATATTTTTAGTTATAGACTTAATATCCTTTTACTATAACTATAGAAATTAAGTAATAATTAATATTAGAAATATTACAAATGATTTTTACAAAAGGAGAATGAGAATATCTTGAATTACACCCTTACTGTATTTACCCCATCTTATAATAGAGCTTATACACTTGGGAAATGTTATGAAAGTCTGTTAAGACAAACGAGTAAAGATTTTATTTGGTTAATAGTTGATGATGGATCAACTGATAATACAAAAGAGCTTGTGGAGAAATGGATTGAAGAGGGAATTGTGCCTATAATCTATGATAGACAAGAAAACCAAGGAATGCATGGAGCACATAATACTGCTTATTCTTTAATTAATACAGAATTAAGTATGTGCTGTGATTCAGATGATTATCTAGCAGATGATGCAGTGGAAAAAGTAATAACATTTTGGAATTTACATGGTTCTTCAAAATATAGCGGGATGATTGGGCTAGATGCTTATCCTAATGGGCAATTAATAAGCAAAATATTAGAGGATAATGAAACAACAACTTATGATATAAGACAGAATTTCAGACTTAATTGTGATTATAAATTGGTTTTTCGAAGTGAAATTCTTAAGGATAATCCACTGCCTTTATTCAATGGCGAAAAATATGTACCTCTTGACTGTAAATATTATCCATTAGATGAGAAGTATAAGATGTTAGTTTTAAACGAAATACTATGTTATGTAGAATATTTGCCTGATGGTGGGACAAAAAACATAATCATTCAATATCGAAAAAATCCTAAGGGCTTTGCATACTTCCGTAAGCAGGTACTTAAAATGCCTGGACCTTTTAAAGTGAAATTCAGAAATGCTATTCACTATGTTTCTAGTAGTTTTATATCCAAAAATAGAAATTTCATTAAAGAATCTCCGGCAAAAATTATTACTATATTATCAATACCGTTTGGATTTTTACTATATTTATATATTATGAATACTAAGAAAACAACTGTGTTTAAAGATTAGATGAATGTTAGTCTGTGAATGAATCAGGATTGTAGTATAGCAAGAAGGTTTAATTTTAGTAAAAAATGAGGTTTGACCTGATGAAACAAAAAAATTCTATTAAAAAGAGTGATTTTCAAAAAAAAGTATTGCATGTAACCGGTGGAATGAACCGTGGCGGTGCTGAAACTATGATAATGAATATTTATCGAAATATTGACCATGACAAAGTACAATTTGATTTTATTTCAATTACTAATTCAAACAAATGTGACTTTGATGAGGACATACAAAAATTAGGAGGGGGAATTTACTATTTAAAACCGTTTAATCCTATTTTCCCGTGGAAATTTATAAATAATTTAGTAAGAATAATAAAAAATAATGGTCCTTATCAAGCTATACATGCCCACACTTTGTTTAATATTGGATGGGTAGTTAAAGCTGCAAAGATTGCTGGAATAGAAATACGGATTGCTCATGCACACAGTACCCGTGATACTTTAAAAGATTCAAGAACTAGAAGATTATATCAAGATTTGATGAAATCACTCATTTTAAGAAACTCAACTTCGCTAGTTGCCTGTGGATTAGAGGCTGGTCAATATTTATTTGGAGAGAATTTCTCGAAAAAAGGGATAGTAATTCCAAATGCAGTGAATTTAGAAGATTACTTATCTATTTCGACAAGTGAAATAGATTCCTTGAAAAATGATTTAGATATTGGGAATGAAACATTAATTATTGGTCAAGTAGGTAATCTAAAAGAAGTGAAAAATCATCATTTCTCATTATTAATTGCTAGAGAACTTGCTGACTTAGAAATTGATTTCAAGATTTTTTTTGTTGGAGATGGGGAGTTAAAGGAAAAACTTGCTTCAGAAGTTAAAGAAAAAGGCTTAAGTCAATATGTAGAATTTCTTGGAATGCGAAGTGATATTCCAAAACTATTAAATGTATTTGATCTTTTTATTATGCCTTCGCTTTACGAGGGATTACCTTTAGCGCTAATTGAGGCTCAGGCAGCTGGTAGGTCATGTATAGTTTCCAAACAAATTACAAAAGAAGCTGACTTAGGAATAGGAATAGTGAAATTTTTAGATTTAAATGACCCTGAGCAATGGGTAAGAGAAATTTTAAATTATAATAAAAAAGAGCAAGAAGTAGATATTTTTAGCATAAAACAAGCTTTTAAGGTTCATAAATATGATGTTAAGAGTAATTCTAATATCTATGTAGACTTATATAATTTGCGGAGGACAAGATTTGAAGAGTTTTAATCAGAACAATTATATGAGT
Organism: Heyndrickxia sp. MSNUG; assembly: GCF_049532715.1. Classification (NCBI taxonomy): domain Bacteria; kingdom Bacillati; phylum Bacillota; class Bacilli; order Caryophanales; family Bacillaceae; genus Heyndrickxia; species Heyndrickxia sp. MSNUG. Next base: position 4,491,716 of record NZ_CP150978.1, on the reverse strand, counting down.
AATGGAACAAAAACTTTATTAATATTTTGGTATTTTATGTTTACCATATTGGTTTTACTAATTGGGTACTACTTAATTAAAACCCCAAATGAAAATAATTTATTTTACTTAGCTTGGTTAGGAAATTCTTTAATAATTTATTCCTTATTCACTTGGGTAAAATTAACAAGAAAATTAATTTCTGCATATATCCTATTTTTGTTATCATTTTTTTCATTCTCTTTTGGGCAAGCTTTTTTATTTTCTCTAGGGATTACGTATGAACCATTTAATTTATATAGTTTATATGACAATAGGACATTATTATATTCTCATTATTATACTCTAATAGGTCTAGCATTTTTACATTTAGGCGCTTTAATAGCTTGTAAACATAGTAATTTAATTGATGATAAAGTTAGTCATGTTTATAATCCAAATCTTATTAAGGCTATAAAGTTAGTTGCTTGGGGATTATTTTTGGGTTCTGTTCTTTTTTATTTCCAAGATATCGTTTCAAGACTAATTATTTCTCTTAATTCTGGGTACATGGCTCTTTACAAATACGACTCCTCATCAATTGGTCAACAGACGACATTTTTTGGTAATATTTTTGCAACATTAAAAATGTTTTTTATCCCAGGCATATTCTTGCTTGTGTTTATTTACAAAAATAACATTATGGTAAGAAAGATATTAACATCAATACTGTTATTAGCGGTATTTCTTTCTTTTCTAATTGGTATTAGAACTGAAGCAGCCGCTTTACTGATCAGTTTTGTTTTACTATGGCATACTGAAATAAGTGCTTTTAAAGGGAAAAAGACTGTTTTTTTACTAATGGGTGCTATTTTGTTGCTCACTCTATTCACTGTTATAGGCGAGGTGAGAGGTGATGTAAATAGGGGGGTTAATGGATTTATTACTGCTTCAAAAGAAATAATATCTGATAAAAACCCTATATTTAATTCTATAGGTGAGATGGGAGGTTCAATGTTTCCATTAATAGAAATAATGAATCTAGTACCTGAAAAAATTAATAATAAATATGGGCAAACCTACCTATCATCCCTTCTAGCTATTTTCCCGAGTTTTCTTGTAGATTGGATTGTACCGAGGATTTCTCTCGCAAACTGGCTGATGTTAACTTTAGGCATGAATTATGGGCCAGGTTTTTCCCTTCTAGCTGAGTCATATCTTAATTTTAGCTGGGGAGGAGCCCCCTTTATGTTTGTATTAGGTTATATTTTTTCTAAAATACTAAATCCACAAAGAAAAAAAGGTGCTTTTTTTCTAGTTGAAAATGTATTTATCGCCGTCATGTTATATTTCTTTATAACTGCAGGTAGGGGAGATACACTATTATTAATTAGAAATATTGTGTTCTATTCAATAATTCCATATTTATTAATAAAAATATTAGCTAATTCTTTAAAAAAGGAAAATTGTGAATAATGCAACTTTCTGATATGATTTCAACTTGGTAATGTAGTTTTATCTTCCTCAAAAGTATAATCTAGAAACCTTTTGTGGTATTTCCGTGTTAACTACTATCGTTTTGCTGTTTAATTTGTACCGTACTGCAAAATAGCAATCTTTATAATTGCTCAAGGGAGGGAATATTATCAAGATTACTATTTTTACACCAACCTATAATAGGGCTCATACATTAGTAAAGTGTTATGAGAGTCTACTTAATCAAACATCAAATAAATTTATTTGGATAATTGTTGATGATGGATCTACTGATGAAACACAAAGGTTAGTAGATAGGTGGATTTCAGATAATTTAATTAGAATTAGGTATCACCGGCAGCCCAACCAAGGTAAACATATTGCGTTCAATTCAGGGGTGGAAATGTCAAATACTGACTTGTTTTTATGTCTAGATTCTGATGATTTTCTCTCCCATAATGCTGTCGAATGTCTTCTAGAATTTTGGCCGGAAAAATCAAATAAAGAATTTGCTGGTATTATTGCTTGTAAAGCGGACTCAAAGGGGCAAGTAATAGGAACAACACTACCTTCAAATATAGTTACATGCACAGTCTATGATTTGTACAATCGCTTAGGCGTACAAGGTGATAAATTAATGGTTTTCAAAACAGAAATAATAAAAAATTATCCTTTTCCAAAAATTAATGGTGAAAAATTTATCACTGAAGGTTATTTATACGATCAGTTAGATAGCAAGTATAAATGGCTTTTACTTAATGAAATAATCTATTATGGTGACTATTTATTAGACGGATATACAGCTAATGATAAGAAACTTTTGATAAAGAATCCTAAAGGTTTTTCTCTATATTTTAGAAATCGAATGAAAATAAGTCATAGCTTTATAGAAAGGTATAAGAATGCAGTGCGATATGTTAATTGTTGTTGGATTGCTGGAAGTCATGAATATATTAAACAATCGCCTAGGAAAGTTTTAACAGTTGCTGCAGTACCTGCTGCTATCATTTTATATTTCAGCAAGTACAATAATTTAAGAAGGAAATGAAGAGGAAGAATATGGATTCCATAAATTAGCACTATCTTCAATATACAATATTCGAGACTATCATAAGTAATATTGTAAACCCCAAAACAAAGTAAACAAAATGAAGGAATATACACTGTCATTTTCAAAATGACATTAGATTAGTTTTGCGACTTTGGTTTCCTTCCAGACGCAATAGAAGAACCTTGATTCTTATAATGATTTAATCTTGATGTTTTTACAAAAAAACGTTGTTCTTACAATTAAATAGTAAAACATATCGCATATTTATACAATTCCACACAATATCAGAATTATAACTGAAAAAAGCAATCAATTCTAGAAAAGGTACAAGTGTTCTTCCAATAATATGCAATATAATTTTTATAGCGGTTAAAATCTTTCGATTGCGCACTGACTAAATGCAGAAGCTATACTGCTTGCTCTGCAATTGTTCTTTCAGCCATCAATGAATTTCCTAATTATTTCTCATGTTTCATAAGCTCAGTGAATTGCCTGTTCCATCTTCATACTGTTTTAACACCAGATTATCACTTGTATACCTAATTGATTCAGTCTTTTTTCTTTTTTGAGGATTATGGGATCATTTCTATAGATACCATTCAAGTTGCAGGTAGGTATTATAGATTAACCGGCTCAAAGGCCACAATTATTATCATGATAATATTTTCCGAAAAAAGAAATGTTGGTGAAGTATCTCATTGGAATTAGCGTGCCAGTTGTATGAATAAAAGGCTGCACTCAAGTTAGGGTAATGGAAGAATAACTCTGATGTCCGTAGACACATTTAAATTTGCTGGCCAGCGCTGCCAACTTTTTAAGCTGATAACATCAATGCACAACGCTTTTATACAACCGGAAGAACCCTGAATAGTTTTAATCTTGTTAATCAGGTGAACGCTATGGAATGAGCATATAACTCATTTTCATGCTTTACTATGCCAGAAAAATATTTATTTTGGACATAACCGAATTATCGTAAGAATCACAACTGTGGGTAAGAATGTAAATTTTTTTTGTATAGCTTAGTCACTAATTAATTCTTTTATATTATAACTAATAATTTGAGTATGGTTTATTAAAGGATCTACCAGTATAGCTATTAGAAAATCTGGAAAAGGGGCTCTTAATAAAAATGAAAAGCCTTATAAGAACTATTCGATATACACTTTACAATAAACGTAACCAGACCAGAATAGGTAGTGAATATGCAAATTTAAATGCTATTTACGGTATTGATGTAGGTGTTGGAAAAGGTACCTATATAGAAAGTAATGTTAAAATAGGAGATTATAGTTATATAAATACAAATTCATATGTGGAGAATTGTGAGATTGGAAAGTTTTGTTCTATATCATCGGGTGTATTTATTTCGCCATTTGAACATCCCCTCAATTATAGGACAACACATCCTTTTACATATAATAAATCGTATGGATTTGTACAAGAGAATAATAATTTAGAGCGAAAAAAAGTATACATTGGAAATGATGTATTAATAAGTTTAAATGTTGTAATCAAGGAAGGGATTACAATAGGAAATGGAGCAGTTGTAGGAGCTGGCTCGATTGTGACTAAAGATGTTAAACCATATGAAATTGTAGGTGGTGTACCTGCGAAACATATAAAATATAGGTTTTGTCCAGAGGAGATTGAAAATTTAGAGAAGGTTAAATTTTGGGATTGGAATAAAGAAAAAATAATAAATAACATTGACTATTTAAGAAATTCAAATAATTCAATTACGTAAATAAATATAGTAGTGGTGGTTTTAATGGGTAATATTACAAGGTTTTTAAAAACCTCTGGTACGTATTTTATAGGTAACGTACTTTCTAAATTAATCGTCTTTTTTTTGTTGCCCTTATATACAAGTGAGTTAGTTCCAAAAGATTTTGGTACATTTGACTTAGTTGTGACACTATTAAGTTTTTTTGCACCAATCGCTTTTTTTCAAATATGGGACGGTATGTTTCGGTATTCTTTTGATAAGCACAACAATAAAGAAAAGTATGATGTTATTTCTAACTCTTTTGTAGTATTGATTATTGGTTTTTTATTATATACATTTATGTTTGTGATTGCATATAAAATAATACATTTTGAATTGGATTTACTGATTTTTTTCTATGGATTAATGGTGGCTATAAACTATCAATATACTTTTATTGCTAGAGTTTTTTTGAAAAATACATTGTTTGTTATGACAGGAATATTAAATACTTTATTAAATGCAATTTTAAATTTTATATTAATAGTTTATTTCAATTTAGGTGTTGAATCCCTATATATTTCATTTATAGCAGGAGCTTTATTACAAGTAATACTCATTGAGTTAAATATACACCCAATAGCAAAATTCCGCTTAAATAGATTGAATAAAAAACTCCAATTAGAAATGGTGAAATTTTCAATACCCTTATGTCTTGCGTCTATTTCTTATTGGCTTTTAAGTGGTTATACAAGAATAGTGATAGCACAAGAGTTAGGTAATGCTGCAAATGGTTTGTATGCAGTGGCAAATAGGTTCGGTTCATTAATTTCTTTAATAGTATCTATTTTTCAATTTGCATGGAATGAAATGGTCTATTTAATGGCAAAAGAAAATGATAGATTTCAAAAATATGAACTAAGTATGAAGTATATTTTGAAGGTAATAGTATTTGGTAGTGCAATTTTAATGTTAATTATTAAAATAATTTTCCCTCATTTAATCCACAGTGATTATCAAGATGCACTATTGCTAGTACCGCTTACTTTAATAGGAATTGCATTTAATTCATTTGCAGGTTTCTTAGGTACTATTTTTATGACTGAAAAAAACACAAAGTATATCCTTACTACAACAGTATTTGGAGCCGTCATAAATATTATACTTTTATGGACGCTGACTCCGTTACTTGGAATTCAAGGAGCTATTGGCGCGCTTTGTTTGGCATTTGTAGCTTTATCCTTTATAAGAGCATATATGGTTAGAAAGGTTATTCATATTAATTTTCCATTAATACAATTCGCATATTATTTAATCTTTTTATCTATTGTTATGTATATATTCTTTAACGTAGAGACAACAATTGGGTTATTATTATATTCAACATTATTAATCTGTATCTTAGCTTTTTCACTGCGAAATTTAATAAAACCGCTTTTAAGTATGCTTTTTAATAAATTGAAAAACTAACAAATGATCTTAGAAAACTTTAATTTTACTTTAGACCTTATAACTCCTTGATATAAAAGGTATATATTAAGTTTCTATTTCGTAAAAAGCTAAGTTGTTAAGTTACCTTTAGGAAAGTTTATCTAAAGATATAGTATTGAATAAGGAAGGAATGAAGGTTTAGTGAATATACTCGTAACAGGTGGCGCTGGTTATATTGGTTCGCATACATGCGTAGCACTGTTAGAAGCAGGACATTCTGTCATTATTGCTGATAATTTAAGCAATAGTAAAGAACAAGTTGTTGATTACGTACAGCATATTTCAAATAAAGATGTTATTTTTTATAAAGTGGATGTAACAGACGAAGTTGCTCTTAATGAAATTTTTTCAAGACATCTGATTGATGGCGTTATACATTTTGCTGGTTGGAAAGCAGTGGGAGAGTCAGTAGAGAAGCCATTGATGTACTATATGAATAATTTAGTAAGTACAATGTTATTAGCGAAGGTTTGTTTATTGTACGGAGTTGAGCGTTTTGTCTTTAGCTCATCAGCAACAGTGTACGGAGATAATAAGGTACCATTTAAAGAGACAATGGATCTACTACCAACTACTAATCCATATGGTGAAACAAAGGTCATGAGTGAACGGATTTTAACGGATATAGCTAATGCAAATCCTGCTTTCTCTGTATCAATCCTTCGGTATTTTAACCCAGTAGGAGCTCATGAGAGTGGATTAATCGGTGAAGCACCTAATGGAATTCCAAATAATATTATGCCCTATGTAACTCAAGTTGCAAAAGGTAAACTTGAGAAATTACGTGTGTTTGGAAATGACTACCCAACTCTGGATGGTACAGGAGTTCGAGATTATATTCATGTAGTGGATCTCGCTGATGGGCATGTTGCGGCATTAGAAAATTTAAATGAAGGTGTTCATACTTATAACCTAGGAACTGGAAAAGGTACTAGTGTACTAGAATTATTGAAAGCTTTTGAAGAAGCTAATGATATTGAAATCCCTTTTGACATCGTGGACCGGAGACCTGGGGATATCGCTTCATGCTTTGCCGATGCTTCAAAAGCAAATAGGGAACTAGGCTGGACAGTAAAACGAGATCTTATTGAAATGTGCAGGGATGCTTGGCGCTTTGAAAAAAATTTATAAAGACTGGAAATTTACCCGCTAGGCCTAATAGTTTGGTGGGCTTATTTATGTTGGACTAAATTATTTTTAATCCAAGTTGCGGCAAACTTCGAGTTATCAATAAAAATAAAACGTCATTTACCGCAATCGCAACAGAAATTAACTAAATAATTTTCGGTATAACTGAAAATGCCATATATCATTTATAATGAGAACTGAAATTTTTACTAACTGATAGGTAGAATGGCAGCCAAATAATACCAATATCGCTGTTTTAATAGACTTTCACAACGCCTTTGATGTAACAAAAGGGAGTACTGTTGTAGAAGAAGTTTGGTATTCTTTAGGAAGGCAACTAACTTTGTTTTATTAAAATTTCTAACTAACTGTAGGAATACTCAAATTCAATTGTTTGCATTAAAAGCTGAAGGATTTCATATAAATATTTTTCATTAGTTCAATCTAACCTATACTGACAAACTGAATTGTAATAAATAAACAATTCTCTATAGTATAGTTATTAAAATTAAATCCGTTAACTATTAATTTTTAAGGTGGTTGTTATTTTTGAACAGGATTAAAGAATTGGATTCACTAAGGGGTATAGCAGCGTTAACGGTTATTATAACTCATTGTATAGGGATATTAACAATCATACCTCAGTCGCTTAACATTACTCCATTACACTTCTTTTGGGCGGGGCACGAAGCTGTAATTTTCTTTTTTATATTAAGTGGTTTTGTTTTATCTCTCCCAATTTTAAGTGGGAATAAGGAGTTCAACTACGGCGAATTTATTGTTAAAAGGATGTTTAGAATATATATTCCTTATTTAGCAGCAATCTCTTTTACGTTTGTTTGTTATGCTTTTTTTCATGATAAGACAGCAGAAGGATTAAGTATCATGTTTGGAACAATGTGGGATGAAAAATTAACAGTTAAAACAGTATTAGAGCATGTTTTATTAATAGGTAATTTTCCTACCTCAGAGTATAATACTGTAATATGGTCTTTAGTCCATGAGATGAGAATCTCTTTCTTTTTTCCACTAATTGTGATATTTGTAATTAAGGTCAATTGGAAGTGGAGTATGGGACTTTGTTTCGTGTTATCAGGAGTATTAGGTGTTAGCCATATATTAAGTTTAGAGACGGTTAACGGATATAGAAATGGGTATTTTGATACGGTCCATTACACAGCAATGTTCATTATAGGAGTTTTATTAGCAAAGCAGAAGGATTCTTTAACTGCTAGTTTAAGAAGTTTGGGCAAAAATAAACGGGTGTTACTTCTTATCGGAGCATTTATTATGTACACCTACTCTCATTTGCTTAGTGCACTTCCTACCAATATAATTGGTGCAGAATGGGGAATTACAGTTGGAGCTTCCTTGTTTATCCTGTTAGCATTATCTTCTAAGGGGTTTTCAATTGTACTTTCTCATAGGGTGTTAGTAATACTGGGTGAACTATCTTACAGCTTATACTTAGTGCACATACCAGTAATTTTTAGTTCTTTTTATTTATTGAGTGGAGTGTTACCTACTTGGGGGATTTTTTCTATAGCGTTGCCATTAACTTTATTGTTTGCTTTTTTATGCCGTAAATATATCGAGTTACCATCAGCAAAACTAGGAAGAAAAGTTAAATTTAGCAATAAGAAAGTTACTAAATATTCTTATAACCATTTTAGGTAGACGACGCTATTGGACACAATTGTGTCAAAAGCACTTTCCTTCTGAGGTTACTTTTTATGGGACACAGGGACGTTTCGAGATCACTGAAAAAGTGTCCTGTTTTTTAAAAAAAAATATCCATTTCTAAGCTATTTCAAGAAAATGGAGATACTTAGTTTCTCATTTGAAATAAATGTAAACTAGGTGAGTAAAACAGGTGTTTTTATAGGATAAGTATTTTCGATATCATCTTGAAGTTTACTGCTAAAGCAGTTAATTTTGCTTGTAAGGTCATGCTTTTTAGACCGTACCCCCTTGAACGACCTAACCCGTGGAAGTTTTTCATTTCCCCGTTCTTCCATTCCTGATAAGACCTTTTCTTATATTTTCTTTGAACTCGTCCGTTTTTTGTTCCTGGCTGGAGACACATGGACGGTTCTCATATCTCATTCGGGAGGGGAAATAAGAGGTGTGAAGCGTGGAAGAGGGGAAACCTAAAAATTGTTGTCAGCGACAGAGGCCCTTTAAGCTTTGCTTAATCACTTTTCAGTCATTTTACTTTCTAACATAATGTTAAGTTATTAAATAGTTCGATCAAAAGTGTGAAATTCTTTAAAAGACCACTCCTAAATTAAAATAGGAGTGGCAAATATCAAAGATTATTTTAATTCTAGCTGTTCTTTTAAAGCTTGATTTAATTTATTCTTTTCTTCATCGGGTACCATATAGTAGTAGATTCCATCAATCTTAGTCCCGCTTCCGCTGACTTCCATTTGCTGAATGCTTTTGCCAGCGTCCTTATAATTCTTCTGGATATCTACCATTTCATTAAATGTCATATTTGTTTTAACATTTTGTCCTAAAGCTTTAAAAATTTCATCGAATTTTGTTAGGGACGAGAAGCTTGCACCTTCTTTAATCACTGCTTGAATGATTTGGCGCTGTCTTAATTGTCGTCCAAAGTCGCCCCGTGAATCTTCATGCCGCATACGTGCATAGCTTAAAGCCTTCTCCCCGTCTAGCAGGATTTCTCCTTTAGGAAAATGAAATCCCCCTTCTGTAAAATCAAGATCATTGTTTACGGTTACTCCACCTACAGCGTTGACAATATCCTGAAAGCTTTCCATATTGATTTGCATATAATAGTCGATCGGAATATCCAGGAAATTTTCAACCGTAGCCATTGCCATTTCGACTCCGCCAAAAGCATAGGCATGGTTGATTTTATCTTCTTTCCCTTTACCGATGATTTCAGTCCTTGTATCACGCGGGATGCTCAACATTTTCGTTGTTTTTGTATTAGGGTTAACAGTAAGCACGATTAATGTGTCAGAACGGCCGCTGTCACCTTTACGTTTATCTACACCCATCATCAATACGGAAAATGGCTGCTTCTTATCCAAAGTAACAGGGTCTTGACGCTTCTCCGATTTATCCCGTTTAATCGGCTGGTGCATCGTATCCACAGCACTAGTTAAAGAGTTATATACCGTAAATGCAGAAGCTCCTACACCAATTACTAATAGAAGAATCACTATTCCTATAACTTTAAGCCACGTAGGCTTTTTTTCTTTTTTCAGATCGCATCGTTTTGTTCCTTCCTAATAAAAAGGTTTTTGCACTATTCACTATCTTAACAAATTTTTAGTTAATAGAGAATGTATTTTTTATCCAAAATGGAACGTGGGACGGTTCTAATGTTTCATTTTTTATTAAATAGCGGATAAGAAGGTAAACTTAAACGCATTTAAAAAAGTCAGATTCTCAAAAATGAAAAATAGTGAGAATCTGGCTTTGTCGTTTAATTAAATTCCGATCCGTACCTAATTAGATTGGTGAAGATTCTGTAGCCTCCTGCCACCTAGGCCTGTACTTTACGATAGGAAACCACGCGGAAAAATTTTGTTTGGATAGTATGAAAAGAAGAAAAAACCCTAGCTGATGGTAGCTAGGGTTTTAATATGAGATATTGACGTAACTAGTAATTAAATCCTACAGAATTACAAAGGAAGAGGTGCCAGCACCCGCCCTATAAGCCTTCATTTTTAACTTCTTCATAGGCTTCTAAAAGAATTTGTTCCATATCGGTAACAAATAGGTCCAGCATCTTTTCTCCCTTTTCTTTAGTGGCTTGTGTTGCATCGCCGTAAACTCCGCTTTTACTTAAATCTCCTAATGAAATTGATGATTTCCCGTACAGTCTAGGCTTTTCGGGATATTCCTTCACCGCTTTAGACATTTCAACTAGTTCGGGTTTAAGGGCCAGCATTAATGAAGTTTCAAATTCACAAGCATGTACCATGCCGTGCCAAGTAGGGGTGTCACAAATATCTTCCATGACTTTATTCAGGTTAGGATAGAATAGATAAACGACCGGAATGTCTAGTTCATCAGCTAATTCGCGGGTTGCATATTTCATGCTGGCATTATTGGCATCGTGGCCATTAACGAGAACGAGCATTTTGATTCCGTAGCGTGCAACACTATGCGCGACATCCTTAATCACTGCTTCAACATGGTGCTGCTGTAGTGAAACAGTTCCCGGAATGTCTCTCCAAACCCAGGAATATCCGAAGGGTTGGGTGGGTAGCAGCAAGGCGCCGGTCTTCTCTGAGAGTTTTCTGGAAACCCCTTCTGCAAGGAAGATGTCAACTCCAAGAGGAAGATGATGGCCATGCTGCTCAGTTGCTCCCATAGGTAAAATCGCTACAGGAAATTCTTTAATTGCTGCCTCCACTTCGTCTCTTGTCATAGTGATCAGTTCTTTAGCTTTTCCCATGGTGTTACACCTCAGTATTTAACATCTCTACGTATTTTTGAGCATTGTTTTTGATTTTCTCTCTATCCTCTTTTGTTGCTCCTCGGGGGACAAGGTCACTGCCAATTCCGAATGATGTACAGCCAGCTTTGTAATAATCCCGGATATTTTCCAAAGAAACTCCGCCAACTGCCATAATGTTAAGGTGAGGGAATGGTCCTTTTAAGTTTTTAATATAGTCAGTGCCAAGATTGCTGGACGGAAAAAGTTTGACAACTTCAATGCCAAGGTTCAGTGCCTGCATGATCTCCCCTGGTGTAAACACACCCGGGAGAATTTCTACATTTAATTTTTGGATTTCTTTCGCTAGCTCTTTATCCCATCCTGGAGTAATGATGTAACGGGCACCAGCTTCTATAGCCTTTTTCGCCTTGCCGATGGAAGTGACTGTTCCAACTCCTAGATGAATTCGATCACCAAAAGTTTCATTTAGAATTCTAATGCATTCCAGTCCTTTTTCCTCTTCGCTTAGGGATACTTCGACCCAGTTTATGCCACCTTCAAGCAATGCCTTCAGGATATCGACTACATCTGCTGGCTCTACTCCGCGAATAATTGCGACAATGGTTCCTTTTTTTATATTCATCATTTCACCTTCTTAAAACTGGCCAAGCCAGCGAGCAGGGTTTTTGATAAAAATCGTATCGATATCTTCCTGGCTGACGCCTTCGTTCAATAGGCGAGGAATGAACTTTTTAATAATGTACTCAAAGCCAGGGCCTCCGCCATAAGCATGTAGATAACTCTTTCTGCCCATATCGGCTGAAACTAATAGCTGGTCAACAAAACCATTTTCAATCATATTCTTGATCAGTTCTACTCGCACGCTGTCAGGATAGTATTTAATTTTACTGGCGCCATCAAATTGTACATATGCTCCGCGCTTAGCTAGTCCAAGGTGGTAGTAGGGGTCTGCATTTCGGTCACTGTGGCCTACAGCTACTTTTGATAAGTCTACGTTTTCTTCCTCAAGGATGTCGAGCATTTCTTCCCCCATAGTTCCAGCTTCGGTATGGAGCCAAACGGGTGCGCCAGTCTCAAGCTGCGCCCGTGCCATTGCCCGAGTCACTTTTTCCTCAAGAGGGTGGATGAGCTGATCCCAAGAACCTGATTTTAAGAAGCCAGCTTTTGCAGAAGTGCCGTCCATACCTACTGTAACGTCCCTGACTAGTTTTTGTGTAATTTCTTCAATTTCTAATGCTTGTACCCACCTTGGAAAGTAGATATGTTTGTTGAATCCGGTTGTCATGACGAGATTTACACCAGTTTCTTCGGCCATTCTGATAAGGTGCTTGGCATCCCGTCCGTAATCCATTGTTGTAGCATCTACAAGCGCATTTCCACCTGCGCGTTTAAATCTCCAAAGTTCACTTACACTAGCTTCATAGTCTGTTAATTCTAAATCTCGATCCTTTTGGCTAGCCGGTGGGTTTGCCCATAAGTGTTCATGGCTGTATGTGAAACCTAAATCTTTTGCATCAATATCTCCTAAAACGGTACGAACTTTACCCATTATCATCACTCCTGATTATATTATTTAAATAGTGAGAGGAAAGAATTTTCGCTCTTTCCTCTACGGGCATTAAAATTAAATTTGAATTCCGAACAGCATGCCAACCAGACGAATAAGGATCACCACGATGATTGCATCCGGAGAAGCAAACCATAATCCTTCAACGCCATATTTTGTAACATCCACAAGAGGGTAGGCAAGGGCAATTAGCAATGTCCAGCTGACGCCTAAGAAGAATCCACTAATAATGGCTCCGCGTCTGCCGCCAGTTGCATTTCCGAATACTCCTGCTGCCCCGCCCATGAAGAATAGACCAATAACAGAAGGTAAAACGACGACTGGCAATATGCTAGAAATAGCTGTTACCAATAAGCTGCCAATCAATGCAGCCAAGAAGCCTAGTGTTACTGCGATTGGTGCGAATGAATAGAAGATTGGGACATCTAACGCAGGCTTAGCTCCAGGAACAATCTTTTCACCTACCCCTTTAAAAGCAGGGACTATTTCTCCTAAAAACATACGGACACCTTGAAGTAATACTAAAATACCAACAACAAATGTTAGTGCGGACATGATAGAGAACTGAATCGCGTTCTGCCCGCCAGCTATTTCCGCCATTTTTGCTGGATCTACAAAGAGCGAAGTAACAACATAGATGACGATCATGACAATACCCATTAATACACTCATATCTTTTAAGAAATCGAGTGACTTAGGAACTTTTACATCTTCAGAAGACTTTTCTTTGTTCCCTAATTTTCCGCCTACCCATCCAGACAAGCTGATCCATGAGCTGCCCCAGAAACCGAAGGCAACATGATCATTTCCAGTTATTTTACGGACAAATGGCTGAGATATGGCAGGGAATAATACCATTGAGATACCTTGTATAATTGAGCCAAGGATGACGGTCATAGTTGATGATAATCCCATTTGATGGAAAACGATCGCCATTGTACCTGCGAATGAGAACATCATATGGCCAGTAAGGAAGATATACTTCCATTTAGTCAATCTTGCAATTACTAGATTGATTAGGAATGAGAATACAAGAATTAGGGCTGTTTCTTTTCCTAAAACTTGTTGTACTGCTGCAACGAGAGCATTATCTTCGGCTACAATACCCTTTAGTCCAAATGCTTCGGTAAACATCGTACTGAAAGGTATTAAAGCGTTTACAATAATTCCGGCACCTTGCTGAAGAATTAAGAAACCAAAGATTGTTTTTAAGGTACCTTTAATGACATCGGAGGTAGACTTTTTCAGAGCTATTAATCCTAAAGCGGCAATAAGGGCGAGGATAATGGCAGGGTTACTTAAAATAGATACAATGAAATCCAGCATCTATTTCACCCCTTTAGCAATTTTTTCAATAACGGGCATGACCTTTTGCTCTATTTCTTCCTTATCTAATAGATTATTAATGGAGACTACTTCAACAGATTCACTGCTTAACTCAGATGCAATTTCACTGGAGGTGACCATAAAGTCACAGGCTTTACCCTTGGCTGAACCCAAATCTACAGCTTCACCATCAACATCATACCCATGTTTCTTGGCGATTGCCTGAACCTCCATCAACAGCATTAGTGATGTTCCAAAGCCCATTCCGCATACAGTCACAATTCTCATTTTCCCCACTCCTTAGTTTAAAATTGATAAAATTTCTTCTTCATTATTGGATGTTAATATCACTTCCAGTTTCTCTTTGTTCCCTAATACAGCTGCAATTGTTTGCAGCATGCCTATATGGCTGGTGGCGTCAGTGCCGCAAATAGCGCAAACTAATTGAACAGGATCATTTGTTGGGTGGCCGAATGCTACCGGGTTCTTCAGGCGCACCAGGGAAAAGCCTTGTTCAAGGACGCCATGCTCCGGTCTGGCGTGAGGGATCGCAATGGAAGGAGCTAAAACAATATAAGGACCTACATCCTCGAAGCCTTTTACCATTGCATCGATATAGCGCTCCTCCACTTTGTTTTCATCAGCCAATAGTTTACCTGCTGCACGAATGGCTTCTTCAGCGGTTGCTGCCTCAACGTCTAATTGGATGAGGTTTTTGTTTATGGTCAGCATCAGGACTCTCCTTCCGTGTTAAATGTCTTTAATTTGTTTCTGCCAACTAAATCAATATCATATTCATAACGATCAGATCTGTTAGCCATTTCAACCATCTCGAATGGGGTTCCATCAGGTAAATAGGAAACCCGGGTGATATGAAGGATAGCTGAATCCGGAGAGATTCCTAATTCCAATGCTTCTAAATCGGTGGACAGTCTAGCCTTGATTCTTTCATGTGCTTGTTCGAGATGGATACCGTAATCTTCCTCAAGTACTTCATAAAGAGATTCCTTCATCAGACCATTTTCCATGAAACCAGGTGTGAATTTTGAGCGGAAGTAGTTAATCAGGATTGAAATAGGTTCTCCGTCTGCACAACGCAAACGCTTCAGGCAAATAACCTTTTCTCCTTTGGCCAGCTGCAACTCTGCAGCTATTTTCTTCGATGGCTCAATTTCATAAATCATCATATTTTTAGTTTCAGTATGTTTCCCTTTTACACGCATTTCCTCAGTCCAACTAGTGATATTACCAGCTTTTTGGACGATGTTTTTCGACTGTACGAAGGTTCCCCTTCCTTGAGTCTTCGTGACTACACCTTCATTGACAAGTTCCTCAATTGTTTTTCTGACGGTAATACGACTGACACCAAATAGTTTCTCAATTTCTGACTCAATCGGAAGAGCGTCGCCTTCCTTTAAGTTTTCCTCAATATACTCCATAAGAGCATCCTTTAATTGCTTATAAAGAGGCATCTTTAGGTTTTTATCTAACCGCAAAATGATTATCACCTTCTTTTTAAAGATTATGATGTATTATATGATAATTAGTTAATTAAATATTAACATTATAATGAATTGTGTCAATTATTTTTTTTATTCAGACAAAGATTATAACCTTTTAGAAGAACATGGGGACGGTTCTCTTGTTCCTTTTAGGAACGCGGGAACCGTCCCTGTGTTCTACTCGTGTTCCTTTTTTGGTGGAAGCGCGGGGATGTACCCTGAGAGAAAATGGCCCGGTTCTTATAGTAGACATTCAGAAGTTTTACGGAAAAAAGGACGATGAGTGGGTTATTACCTGCTCATCGTGTTTTTTTCCTTTATTTATACAACACGGGAAATTATATTCCATTTTACTGAATAATAATTCCTTTTAAATTCTATGTATTTTAAATTTCTACGAGATTTAGTAGGTACTTTACACACGGTGCCAAAGACCTATATACTTGATATGTAAATAATTCCAAATCAAATACTATGAAAAAGGCAAACTTCTCGAAAGGGGAGGACGCAAAGCCGTGAGTCTAAGGCATGCTGAGGTGTGCTATGATCGTCAGGTTTCCATAGTTTAGAGAACCTCTTACTATGGCTTTTTGTCATAGTTTTTTTATTATCCGGGAGGGGTTAATGGCATGAGCTTTCTTAAGACGTTTGGTAAATATGCGGGCAAAACCGCTGGGATGGTAGTTGGAGGACCAATCCAGGTTATTGGGGAGTTAACTGGATCAGATGTGATCGAGGACATCGGAAAAGGAGTCAGAAAAGCCTCGGAGTTCGCTGGAACTACAGTTGGACAAGCTGCTGATGGAGCTGTTGGGACGGTTGCGGGAATCATCAATGACAATCCCGCGCAGCGTGATCAGGGCTTGAATGATATCGGAAGTGCTGTCGGAAGGACTGCGAAGGGAGTCTACCAAACTGCTAAACACACGGTCCATAATGGCGGTGAAGTCATTGGCGGTTTTATCGATGGAGATCATGACCGTGTTAAAAAAGGAGCCATATCCATCGCTAAAACGGTTGCCATAGGAGCATTGGCTGTAGGAGTTGTTGATATTATAGATGGAGTCGATATTGCTGATGCGGAGGAGACAGGTTCCGATTTATCAGGTGAAGATATACCATTCGAGACCAAAACGATTGAACTACCTAATGGAGAAACCGTTACTGATTCCTTCCCAGTTTTCGATAGTGAATATGAAGTGGAAATAGAGGAAGACATGTATCTGAGAAGCGATTATATCCATTTTACATATGCAAACTATGAGTTATATGAGGATATTCAAGGAGATCCAGAATTAGCTGAAGAGCTAGGCTTGAACGAAGCTGACATTGAATCTTTGTCCAATGGAGATAATCCAGAAGGATACACTTGGCATCACAATGGAAGAGCCAGGAGTCCTGCAATTAGTTGACCGGGAAACACATGCAAGCGTGGGACATACCGGAGGCCGTGAACTTTGGGGTGGCGGGAGTGAGTATAGATAAGTTAGAAAAAGCAAAATTGAGCCAAAAGGGGCAGTGTGATGGGTTTCTTTAGGAATGTTTTCGAAGTAGGTAAAATCTTCACAGATTCAGGAAAAGAATTAGGGCAGATTCTAAGTGATGGAAGAAAAGAGTTTACCGAATTGATGACGGACGGCTTTAAAGAAATGGTGATTAAAGGCAACAGCGATTATAAAACATCTTATGAAAAAAATAGTGAGGCAGGAGAGATCCTGTATAAGGCACAAAGGAAGTATGATGGGTTGTTTGATGATGTTCACACAGAAATACTTTGTGTTGAAACGTTGATTGACGATCATTACGTCTATAAAAAGAAATTGTATGAAGAGATTAAAAGTCAATACGGAGCAACGGTGGAGAAATATATAACAGACTATCATTTAAGAAGGAAGGATTTTTATTCCTCACATACTGAGGATAGCAATCCCTTCATGCCTGCAGCCGCTGCGGTGATCGGTACATTGGGTGTAGGACTTGTCGGCGGGGTTATTGGCATGGATTTAATCCAGCAAAGAACACGTGTGAAACAGGCAGATTCCTATTTGCAGGAAGCGAAAAAAATAAAGGCAAAGCTGGAATTAGAGTGTGGAAGACTAAGAGTATTGAAAACGAACTTGACCTTTGTTGAACAAAGCATCTACGAAGAACGTTCGCTGATTGAACGCTTGTATCGTCCTCTTAAAGAAAAAATGAAGCATACGGAAGAATTATTAGCTTCAGATTTTACCGATGAATCGGACGTCCAGGATGCAGAGCAAGCGATCGAAATCATCAGGATGCTGGAAAAAACTCTTACGACACAGTTTCTTCAGGACGAGGCTGTCATTACTACTCAATATCAGGAACTGACTAAACAGTTAGAGCAATTAGTCCGACAATTATAGTGGAAACTTCAAATAAAAAGGGGAAGTCATAATGAGTGTAAAGAATGTTTTTAGCCCATTGGATATCGCATCAGTTGTAACAGAAACGATTAATTCGGCGACAAGTTACTTGAAGGCAAAAGAAGTGGAAGAAACCGAAAGGCAACGCCTGATTTCATGCCTCAATGCCATCACCCTTAAGATTGAGCTGGAAAGAGACAAGTTTGAAAAGTTCATGGAAAAAAGTTTCGCAGAACGTGAACGATTGTATAGCTCTGCAGATAAGGTACTTGAAAAGGGACTGCAGGAAAATAATATGCAGCTTGTGACGCTTGCATCTAATTTAATGATGAATGTCTATAACAAAAACCCGCTAGATGGACTGGATAACAAAATGCAGGATGTAAAACTTGAGGGCCTTCAGCCTATAAAGAGTTATATTGACTAATAGGAGTGAAAATCATGTCCTCAAAAGAAGAATGGGAACAAGCTGAACAAATCATCAAAGAAACATTAAAACAAGCAGCAGAAGAACTGAACGCAACAATAAAACAGGAAGAAGCAGAACGAGCAGCCATCCTGGCCAAAGAACAACAAATATACACCATCCTGCAAGCCGACAAAGACAAGTTCAATCAAGAAATGCAAAACAAACAACAAAACAACCAGCTGCAATTATTAAACGGGCAACTAGAAGAAGCCATTAAAAATGACGATCAAGAAGCTATTCAAAAGTTAATGTTGGAAATGAACAGTATTTAGTGGAACATGGGGACGGTTCTTGCGTTCCAAATAGCGCAGACACCGGGAAGGTTCTAGTGTCACGTTCGGGAGTCGAAATAAAAGACGAGAAGTTTTGCGGGAATTCGTCATTAAGCTTTTTTTTCTTAAGGCTTATTACATTTAGTTATTAAATAACTCTGGTGGAATTGGCAAACTTGAAGAGAGAAAAAGATCCGAAACAGACGGTTCTAATGTCCCATTCTGTACTCGAAATAAAGTGAACTAGAAACTGAGCTCTTTTCAATTTTTTTCAATACATATGTGACTGCTAAACTAAAGTAGAATAGGAGGATACCAAAAAAATATTGAATATTACTATGTTATTTTGTCAAGCAGAAGAACCGTCTCCGAGTTTCGCGTCCTTTCGAAATAATTAAGATGAGGTGAGAAGATTTATATGTCTAGTCTGAGCAGCCCTGCAAAAACTATGGATTTTACTATTGCATCAGCAATATCACATCAAACATTTACAGCGGGTAGCAAATTACATCAAATGGTTAAGAAGAATCTTAGTTCATTAAATTCTAACTTAACACATCTTGATATTAATAGTTATCTTAATGATGCATATAAACTTGCAAACAGGACGTACTTTAGGTTAAGGGCTACGAGTTATGATAGAAGTAGATATCTAGAGATACATAATAACTTAGTTTTTCTATTAAGTGATTACTTTGGGTTGCTTAATGAAATTATGGCTACTGGAGAAGTTCATCCCTATATAAATATACTAAATCAGCATCCCCTAGTTGTGGAAAATGGAGTACTCTTTACAAACAAAAGATTGGTTAGCAGAATTTTACCAGAAAAAAAAGGGAAAATATCAGGGGGATATGGAGAAGGTTTAGTAAGGTTATTGTTGGCTCAGATTGATAATGTACAAGAACATGGAATCTTAAAAGTTGGGACATCTAATAGGGCACCGTCTCCTGACTTTATCATAATTGATAAATTCTTAAATGTCATAGGTCTAGCAGAAGTAAAATCAAGTATTAATCATACATATAGAAGTCCTGATAGACAAGTAAAGAATAGTAGATTCAATGGCTTAGGAATCAATGTATTCTTCAACAACGATTCTATGGCTCCTATAGAGTTTTTTATAGAAGATCCAAGTTACAACACTTCAATAGATATTATGCCTTCAATTTATTCAAAAATGGCTGTTTTAGAAGCTCTAGTATTAAATGAAGGTGAATCTCCCTTGATTGTTAAGAATACAGTATGGGCAAAGGAATTATTGCAACTTTTTCATGAAAACTTACAATATTTTCTTTTGAATAATTACTCATTTTCATTATTTGAATTAGAAGAAAAATTACCTATTAAAGAAGAACACTTATTTGCTTTTTTAAAGAGGTTTTTTGATATTCCAGAAAATAATATACAAATTGAAAATGAATTGTTTAAATACAGTAAGATATATCATTATAAAGACTATGTATTAAAACAGGGATAAAAATATATAAGTGGGAAGCGTGGAGGTTTATGGTGTCACGCTTCGTAGGATTATTACTTTGAGGAACAGTGACGGTCCCCGTGTTTCTTCAAAAAAAGTGCCTTGCTTCCATTGCTTAATGCAGTGGAAACCAGGCACTTTTTTATTTATTCGTTTTCTGAACCGTAGCTGATTAGATTGGTGAAGATCCTATACCCACCAGGTACCTGACTCTGAATCTGTCGATAAAATACAAGGTTCGTATAAAGATACGTTCCCTTGCCGTACTTAGCCATCAAGATGCCACCGTCGAATGGGGCTTCGTTCGGGTCCGCCATGCTGACGAAGGTTTCATACTCTGGTGCCCAAGCCATTGGGTAGTATAGTCCTCTTTCTTGTACCCAGTTATCCCAGTCGCTGTCTGTGATTTTGTTCGGATAGTTGAAGAGAGGGGACTCTGGTTTTAGGACGTTAACTTTTGCGTTTTCATCGGTTACGCGCCATTTGATGGAGACGTTGCCGATCGTTAATGGGTATGGTGCTGATGTGTCTTTGTTCCAGTTGTCGCCGCTTGGCTTGTGGTACTGAACGACTAGGTGCCCGCCATCTTCCACGTATTTTAGCAGGCGTGCATTGTTTTGCAGCAAATCGGCTCGTGATAGGTAGGCGCGAATGCCGACGACGATCGTGTCGTACTGGCTCAAGTCGCCCGTCGCGATATCATTGTCTGTCAGCTTGGTGATGTTCAAGCCTGCATTTGATAGGTAATCTGCTACCATATCAAAGCCGCTGTCGATATAGCCGACTTTTAAGTTGTCGTTCTTCAATAGTTCGAAGGCGACGCCATGGACCTGTGCTGGATATTGATAATAGAAGGTGCCGATATGGTCATAGCTGATTTCCTGGATTGTTGAACTGAACGTTTTCCCGTTCACGGATACTTCTGAATCAATATTGAAATCTCCTGACTTAATATCCGCAGGCGGTGAAAGGGTGAAAGTGACTTCTTTTTCCTCGAGCTGGCTTGCAAAATCAACAGCTGCTGATTTCGGCTCGACTTTCCAGCCTGCAGGCACTTTTAAGGAAACGGACGCCTTCGTTTTGCCATTGTAATAGTTTTTGACTTTAGCCATTACCGGAATTTCTTTTTGCACATTGGCGGTATTCACGATGATATCCTCAGGATTCAGCTTGACCGCTGCATCTGGTAGGACAGCGATGGTTCCTTCCAGTTTCTGAGTTTGGACAGTTGCCGTTCCTTTATTCTTATAAGAAACGACTGCCTGCAAAGCCGGTTCCTTGTACGCGTGATAGAATTCGGCATTTTCAGGAACTTTTACATTAAAAGTAAGCTGGGCAGTCTCCCCTGGTGAGAGGGCTTTTTCCTTTTTGTTCGCAGTAATCTTCCAGCCTTTTGGAGCGGTCAAAGAAACCTGGGTATGCTCCAATTCCTGGCTGCCATTGTTCTTAAGAGTTACGGTAACAGTTGTCTCCTGGCCTTTTGTCAGGATGTTCGATGCAGCTTCTGCTTTTACATCAAGGCTCGAAGAAACAAAGCTTGCTGTCTGCAACTGCTGTTCCTTCAGTCCCAGCTTATGAAGCAGGTCTAATTTTAGCTCCTTATCCAGCTTAGCGGTTTCAGTTTTCTTTTGTAGATTGCGGACATCCTTTAATGCCTTTTGTGTTTGTGTGAAAACCGCATTGCGGTCAGGATAGGCAGCGACAATAGAATCTAATTTTCCCTGCAGTTTTGTGTATTGGCCCTTAAGGTCATTGGCTTTCTTCGGCAGTACCTGTGCCCATTCTGCAAGGTCATATGGTACGCCTGCAAATAGGTCATCGCTGCCATGTGTGTCTACGGTAGTGTGCGCTAATTCAAGATTCGCCTGGCGAGGGGCAACTGGGATATCACTTCCCATTCCCTGGCTTTTGTGCATATAGCGGGATTGTTCGCCAAGCTGAGGGTAGCTCATTTCATAAATCGGATCGTACATGCCGATTTCAATCGATGTGGTTGCTGTATCTTTTGATGTAGCAGGGAAGTAGAACTTCTTCATTTTCCAGACAGATAATCCTTCTTTTAACTGTTCAGGATAGATAGTCGGATCTGCTGCATCTTCAAAGGCGCGTTCAGTGAGGATGGCCATGGTGCGGTGGTGGCCGTGCTGTGATGGGTCATTCTTGAAAGAAGGCATGACGATATCCGGCTGGTACGTACGGATAAAACGGATCAAGCGTTCATATGTCTCGTCTTCTCCCCATTTAGACAATGTTTCTTCAGGGCTTTTGGAGAATCCGAAATCATAAATTTCGTCGGAGGTCGTTTCGCTTAAGTGATAGGCAGTAACGCCGGTGATTTTTGCGGCTTCGATCATTTCACGTGAGCGGATGATCCCAAGCGCGTTGCCGAGCTCATTGCCAATTTCGTTCTGTCCGCCTTCACCGCGGTTCGCGATCAAGCTGGCTGTCGTAACGCCAAGCCCTCTGGAAAGGTAAGCTAAAAAGTCGCTTCGTTCATCATCCGGATGGGCACCGGTATTCAAAAAGGTAACAGTCGTTTCAAGAGGCTTAACGGCATTCCAAAGTTCAACATCGTGTTTCTGCGTCTCCACAGCTGATCCGCTTAAAGGCACCATCGACACGATCAGCAGGAAAGAAAGCAAACCAATCAAATACTTGCGCATGTTTGTAACCCCTTTCATTTTTGGTTTTCGGTAAAAAATATCCCGCACTCCTTCCTCTTTATGTATTTGTTTGGTTAGTTAATCTGTCTAACTAACGACAGACATAACCCCTAGTTAAAGATAATCACAGTTAGATAATATTGTAAATTAATAAGTTGTCAGAAAATTAAAAATGGTATTTTTATACTATTACATGTGGTAAAATGGCACTAATTGGATATTTTACTTACTAATTTAATATCTACACCTGCATAAATACCAAAAACAGCCAATATACCTAATTATAATTAGTTTTTAAATTTTCTGAACTTAGTAGTTGTAAACGATTACAAATTATTATATATTTTTAGTTAATTAGTAAAACTTACTAACCAAAAAGATTAAGGCCGTGATGTTATGAATGTAAGTGGAACGACCATGCAAGTAAAAACGCTCAACAAGAAGCGAGTGCTTCAATGCATTCAGGAAAATTCACCGATCTCGAGAGCAGAAATAGCGGTGAAAATGAATATTAGCAAGCCGACAGTCTCTTTGTTGGTAGATGAATTGATCCAGGAAAAATGGATTTTTGAAAAAGGGATTGGCGAGTCGACTTCACAGGGCGGGAGAAGGCCGATCCAGCTGTGCTTCAATGAAAAAGCAGCGTACATCATTGGAACGGACATAGGCGGAACAAAGGTAAAGACGGTGATCTGCGATTTGAATGGAAACATCGTGGCGAGCAGCAGTTTCAGCACCTGCCAACATCTTGAGACAGGTTTGCTGAAGCAGATTGCGAAAGAGATTGAATGCATGATCAAAAAGGAAGGCCTCGATTCCGGAAAGATTTTAGGCATGGGCGCAGGGGTGCCAGGGATCACAGAAACGAAGAGCGGAATGGTCATGGAAGCTCCAAGCTTGAACTGGGTCCGCTACCCTTTCCTGACCGAAGCACAGCGTTACATTCCATTCCCGGTCCATGTCGACAATGATGTCAATGTCGCGGCACTTGGAGAGCAATGGCTCGGAAATGCGAAAGACAAGCAAAACGTCCTGTTCATCGCCGTCGGAACGGGAATTGGAAGCGGGATTATCATCAACAATCAATTATATCGCGGAGCATCAAGCGCTGCCGGTGAAATGGGCTATATGGTGACAGACAAAAATGATATGAAAAATGAATTCCGGCCGATTTTTCATCGATATGGCTATCTTGAAAGCGTTGCTGGAGGGAAATCGATCGGAGACCGGCTGACGAAATGCATCCAGCAGGAGCCGGACCATCCTCTGCATAAGCAGGCACTTGCATCAGAACTGCCGGGGGAAATGGCCTTTAAGCTGGCGAAGACCGGCGATCCGCTTGCGCTTAAGGTGTTAGAAGAAGCAATCGAGCATTTGGCCTATGGCATCGTGAATGCTGCTAGTTTGCTAAATCCAGAGGTTGTCATTTTAGGAGGTGGTGTTTTAAAATCATCGGAATTCATCCTGCCGAAGCTGCAGGAAATCGTAAACCAATACCTTCCTAGTTCAGTCCAGCTGAAGACGTCCCAACTGGGTGACAATGCAGGGGTCTTAGGTGCAGTGTCACTGTTCATGAGGGAGCACGAAAGTTTGATTAAATACCATTAATGAGGGGGAATTTTTGTGAAACACAAGAAAAAGGTTTCGATTATTACGGCATTGACTTTGTCTGCATCGCTCATGCTCGCTGCGTGCAGCTCTGATGAAGGCACAAGCAAGCCAGCGTCCGGAGACAAAGGATCCAAAGAGAAGCTAGAAGAAAAAGTGGTCATTTATTCTCCGCATGGAAAAGATATTTTATCAGAATTCGAGAAGCAGTTTGAAGAGAAATATGATGTCGATGTTGAGTGGCTGGATATGGGTTCCCAGGAAGTCCTTGACCGCGTCCGTTCCGAAAAGAACAATCCTCAGGCTGACGTTTGGTGGGGCGCTCCTTCTGTGATGTTTGACCAGGCGAAGGATGAAGGCCTTTTGAAGCCTTATGAGCCTTCGTATTCCAGTGCCCTGGCTGACGGCTTCCATGAAAAAGACTGGAACTGGTCAGGAACAAGCCAGACACCAGAAGTTATCATGTACAACAGCAAGGAGCTTTCTAAGGAAGAAGCACCGAAGGATTGGGATGAACTGCTTGATCCGAAGTGGAAGGATGAAATCATTATCCGTTATCCACTCGCTTCCGGAACAATGAGAACGATTTTCTCAGCGATGATTTACCGTGATTTTAAAGATTCCCAGGATACAGCTAAAGGTTACGAATGGCTGGAAAAATTAGATGCGAATACGAAGGAATACTCTGCGAACCCGGAAATGATGTACAACAAGGTTGCCAAGGGCGAAGGCTCTGTATCTGTCTGGGCGATGCCAGATGTTGTTATGCTGAAGGAAAACAAGAACTATCCATTTGAATTCATCGTTCCAGAAAGCGGAACGCCAGTATTGACGGAAGGGATCGCTTTAGTCAAGGATGGCAAGCACCCGAAAGCTGCGGAAGCATTCTATGAGTTCGTTAACACACCGGAAGCGGCAAAGCTTTTAGCTGAAAAATACTACCGTATCCCGACTCGCGATGATGTGAAGGATCTGCCTAAGTGGATCACCGACACAGAAATCAAAGCAATGGATATCGACTGGAAAGTGTTCCAGGATAACAGCGATGCATGGATGAAGCATTGGGATGAAAACATTAAGAGCGGAGACAAAGAAATCAAAGAATAGGAAGTGTGCGGTATGGCGTCGATTAACATAGAAAATGTCCAAAAAGCCTTCGGAAAAGTCATTGCAGTGGATCATCTGAACCTGGAAATCAAGGATGGCGAGTTCTTCACCTTCCTCGGTCCAAGCGGATGCGGCAAGACAACGACCCTGAGGATGATCGCGGGATTCTATTATCCGACCAAGGGTGTAGTGCGATTTGGCGATAAAGATATGACGCGTGTACCTCCTGAAAAAAGAAATACGGGCATGGTTTTCCAAAACTATGCCCTTTTTCCTCATATGACGGTATTCGAAAATGTAGCCTTTGGATTGAGAGTGCGAAAAATCGCCTCTGGTGAGTTGAAAGCGCGGGTCCAGGATGTGCTTCGCAAAGTCAGGCTCGAACAATACGCGGATCGTCAGGTGAGTCAGTTGAGTGGAGGTCAGCAGCAGCGCGTGGCACTGGCAAGGGCATTGGTGATCGAACCGGAAATCCTTTTGCTCGATGAACCGTTGAGCAACCTGGATGCGAAGCTTCGGGATGAAATGCGCGCCGAAATTCTCCGGCTGCAGAAGGAATACAAGATTACGACGATTTACGTTACCCATGATCAGGCAGAAGCATTGTCGATGAGCGACCGTATCGCTGTGTTCAATTTTGGCGTCTGCCACCAGGTCGGAACACCTTCTGAGATTTATAATGAACCAGCGAATGACTTTGTTGCTAGTTTTATAGGAGAGATAAATCTTTTGCCTGTAAAAGTGGATGGATTGGACGAGGAGCGTGTGAACGTTTCGGCTGGTGAGGATCAATTTGTTGTACATAATACGCCATTCAATTTTAACAGGGAGCATGGAGATGGGGAGCTGGCGCTTTCAATTCGTCCAGAATCCGTGAAGATTTTGGCTGAGAAGGCAGACCGACACAATGTGTTTGCTGGAAAGGTCGAGGACGTCCAGTTTTTCGGGACGATCATCAATGTGCGGGTTCGCGTGAACGGATTGCTGCTTGAGGTGAATGTGCTGAACCATGTGTCTGCCAACCTGAAGCCTGGAGCGGATGTGTGGGTCGAGCTGCCTGCCGATCAAATCAGGCTCATCCCGGTGCTGAGCGGTGATGCGTCATGATGAAGAATCGTGATAACCGGCTGACATTTTATCTGCTGATTCCTGTCTTGCTCGTGCTGATTGCTTATGTCCTGTATCCTTCGCTGCGAACGATTCTGGAGAGCTTGCGGCTGGATGGAGGAATTGGTCTCGGAAACTATCAGGACTTTTTCACTCAGGAATCGAAGACGAATTTACAAGCATTGTGGAATTCGGTTTATATTTCGGTGCTGAGTGTGCTTGCCAGTGCAGCGATCGGGATACCGCTTGCGTTTATTTTTAACCGATATGACTTCCCGGGAAGAAGCTTTTTCTCGACAGCTGCGATCATGCCGATTGTTCTTCCTTCGCTGGTAGGGGTTATGGCCTTCATGTTTTTGTACGGGGAAACAGGCCTTGTCCCAAATGCGATCAAGGATTTGTTAGGGCTTAAGGAAGTTCCTTTTAAAATTGGCGGGATTTCAGGCATCCTGATTGTCCACGCCTATACGATGTATGTGTATTTTTACATGACGGTATCGTCTGCAATCAATAAAATCGACCCTTCGCTTGAGGAGTCAGCCTATAATCTGGGTGCTAGCCGGTTCCAGGTGTTCTTTAAGGTGACATTTCCGCTATTGACGCCTGCGATTGTGGCGGCATCGTTATTGGTATTCATGATTTCGATGGCCTCGTTCAGTGCACCGTTCTTGTTGGCGGGTGGATACCGCGTACTGAGTCTGCAAATCTATTTTTCCAAAATTAATGGAGATATGGAGGTTGCCGCGACTCAATCTGTCATTCTATCGATCGTTTCCATCGCGTTCTTGTTATTCATGCGCTGGTACCAGAACCGGAAGGATTACCGGATGGCCACGAAAGGGATTGGGGCCCATCGCAGTGAGGTGAACAATCCGGTGTTGAAATGGACGATGGTTGTGGTTGGAATCGTTGGCGTAATCATTTTGCTGCTGCCTCATTTTACGATCCTGCTGCTGTCTTTGGTCCCTGATGGTACGTGGACATGGCAGACGTATCCTTCGGTGTTTAACTTTGAAAATTATCGATTGCTTTTACAGGATCCGGATATTTTTAAACCGTTGAAGAACAGTTTGATTTTGTCGGTCATTGCGACGGCCGGGAACCTAGTGTTTGGTGTGCTGGCTTCCTATGTACTGGTAAAGAGAAAGTTTGTTGGTAAAAGTTTTGTCGACATTCTCGTGATGATTCCATGGGCACTGCCAGCGACCGTTATCGGGATGAACTTGATCTTTGCTTTTAATGAACCGAATATTTTCTCCTTCGGGAATATTTTGGTCGGGACGTTCTGGATTCTTCCTCTGGCTTATTTTATCCGGCATATTCCGTTGGTGGTACGTTCAACGAATGCGGTTTTGGAGCAGCTGGATGATTCGATTGAGGAAGCTTCTAGGAGCCTGGGAGCGAAGTGGTTCTATACATTCAGGAAGGTTATTTTACCGATTATCATGCCAGGTGTCCTGTCGGGAACCTTGCTGGCATTCGTGGAATCGGTTGGGGAATTCCCTACCTCCGTTCTTTTGTATACTTTGTCGAACCGGCCAATCTCCATTGAGATCATGAACCAGCTAAGGATGTTCAATATGGGGCAGGCGGCTGCTTATGGGATGATTCAGATTACCTTGATTGCCGTTGTGCTGCTGATTTCGAATAAGTTCTTTGGGGTGAAGGCGGAGAATTCGCTGTCTTAAGGCAGAAGATGATGAGGCAGAGCTGCCAATATTATATAGAAGAAAACCGGCATGGTCATTGCCAGAAATCGGAGATGAAACTATGAACAAGCTAGAAGAGTTTATCAAGAATGAAGGGGCGGCATTCCCGGGGAAGACCTATGTCGAAGAGCTGCTGAAGCCTGTATTCAACGACCAGCGGGACTACTTGTTCCATGTCATGTTTGATATCCACCGGGCGCATGTGATCATGCTGGCAGAGCAGGGAATCATTGAAAAAGCTGAAGCGAAAGTGATGCTTGAAGGAATCAATAAGGTCGCGTCGACTGATATTGGCATTTTGAGCTACCAGCCGCAATTTGAGGATTTGTTTTTCATGATGGAAGCCAAGATTGGCGAGGAAATTGGTGCCGAGTTGGCTGGTAAAATCCATATCGGCCGAAGCCGGAATGACATGGGTGTGGCCATGTATCGATTAGTTTTGAGAGAGCATCTTGTCAATCTGTTAGGCAGTGCCTATCAATTGAGTGAGGTGCTGCTTGACCAAGCAGAACAGCATAAGGACACGATTATTACAGGATACACCCACACACAGCCAGCCCAGCCGACGACCTTGGGGCATTATTTACTGGCAATTTGTGATGTGTTGAGCCGGGATATCGGCAGGTTGTGGTCGGCTTACCGGACGGTCAACCAGTCCTCGTTGGGGGCTGCTGCATTGACGACAACAGGCTTTCCGATCAGTCGGGATCGTACTTGCGAGCTGCTGGGATTTGATCGGGTTGTAGAGAATTCCTATGATTCAATTGGTGGCGCTGATTACCTGCTGGAGACTGCTTCTGCATTGATGACAAGTATGGTTAATACAGGCAGATGGATCCAAGACTTTTTGTTACATGTTACACGCGAATTTGGTTCGTTTTATGTTGCCGATCCATACGTGCAATGCAGCAGTATCATGCCGCAGAAGCGAAACCCGGTTTCTATCGAGCATTCTCGTTCCATTGCTAGCAGTGCCTACGGAGATGCGTTGGCCGCTTTCAATATGGTGCACAATACACCATTTGGGGATATTGTTGATACTGAAGATGACCTGCAGCCGCATTTGTATCGTGCGTTTAATAATGCCAATAGGGTTTGGAAGCTGATGTATGCGGTTATTGCTACTTTGAAGGTGAATGGTGAGCATACAAAGGAAATGGCGAAGAAATCCAGTATCACGATTACTGAGCTGGCAGATACATTGGCGCGTGATTATGGAGTTCCATTCAGGAAGGCCCATTCTATTGCTAGTTACATTTCCAAGCAGACGGTGAAGGAAAGCAAGGAATTGTATGAGTGGGATGTTGAAGCCATTAATACGGTCATTCAAGGATTTGTGGAAGTGCGGTTATCGGAGGCCGAGTGGCAGAAGATTATCTCGCCGGAGTACTTTATCGAGATCCGCAGTTTGCAGGGAGGACCGAGCCCTAAAGAAGTTGCGCGGATGATAGGAGTGCGGAAAGAACAGTTGGAGTGGGATTTAGAGGCGTATACAAGTGTTGTTCAGACATTGGACGAGAAGAGAGAAAAGCTAATCAGTTTCACACTTTAAAGCGGTGGGGGTCAGACCCCCACCGCTTTAAAGTGCTGAAGGAACATGGTCATGCTATTCCATCATTAATGCCATTTCCATCGAGGTCGACGTGTGGATCTGTTGTGTCGGGAATGTTGTCGTGGTCCATGTCAAAAAAAGGATCATTGCTGTCAGGGATGTTGTTTTGGTCCAGATCCAGTGTATGTTCATACCGATCAGGCACGTGATTGTGATTGATATCAAAGAAGGAATCTCGCTGATCTGCTATGTTGTTCCCGTCTAAATCTACATGGAAATCAAGGGAATCCGGAATGTGATCATGGTCCATGTCTATGAATGGATCGGTTTGCTTCCAGCCTGCTGGACGAAATGGATTATTAAACATAGGTGCATCTGTCTCCTTTATCCAAGGTTATTCGTTAAATCTCCATCTGGGTTCGTTTGGTCGTAACCGCCGCCTTCATCAACAGTAAGGTCATCTGAAGTGTCCCCGTCTCCATCTCGCCAGTAATCATCGACGACTGTTCCATCAGAACGGGTGTAGCCTTGCACATGATGCGGATTAACAAAATGCAGGCCAGGATCACTTGTAACAACATCCTTGTCGAATAGGTTTTCTTCCGCTTCGTTTCCTTCAGTTGCAGAGGCACCAGCTTTCAAGTCATCCAACAATGGATCATTTGATTTGAAGGGGTTTTTGAACATTGATACTCACCTCATTTTGGAATTGTTGAATTGGCAGGTTGGCCATCAATAGGTTCTGATGAACTTCCTCGACCAACTCGCTCTTTTTTGTTACAACCGTTTCATCTATTGGCATTTGCTTAAAGGCATGGATTTCCGCCAACCGGGATAAAAGAGCTTCGTTGACAATCCTGTTTTCTAGGTACGGCTCATATGCTGCAGCGACCTGCTTAAAGGACGCGAACAACTGCTCATTTACCTCAGAAAGATAGTAGGGCATCATCGTCTCCATGAAGTGATCGAATGCATCCAATGCTTTATCAACATAAAAATCCAGCTTTAGATTTTCATTTTCCTTTCGGATTTGCTCTTGTTTCTTAGAATCGAAGAAAGAAAAAATAGCATTCGCACCCATGAAAATCCCCAATGGCAGCGACACAATTGCTGCGGCTGCGAAGGCCAGCCCGCCGTTTCTCAATGCCCGATTCCTCGCAAAATTCTCCATTTCTTTTTTAGGGATGATAGCGAATGAGACCGCATTTAAAGCGCTCTGTACTTCGGCAATATGGCGTGACATATGCGAACTCGATCCAACGAGCTGGCGTTGCATGAATTTAAAAGGCGATGGGTCATGGAAACCGTCAATCTTTTGAAAAAGTGCATCCTGCTCTCTTTCCAGCATGGCCGGAAGATAAATAGAGGCCTTGTCCATCATTTGCTTTTGCGACTGCAATCCATAGTAAAGAAGGTTGATTAGTTTTACATTCTTCACTTCTTTTTCGGTTTCCTCTTTTTGTATTTGGTCGATTCCTGATTTAATCGCAAATAATTGTCCTAAATAATGATAAAGAATCAAGTCATTCACCTGGCGGCCCCAGCTGGTAAACAATTGCTTTGGCAGGATGTCCGCAAGCTGAGGCAACTTCTTTTTCATAAAAGAATGATAAAGGATTTCTTTTACATGTATCGCCGGGAGGAGAACTTCAAGTTCAACATCCTTCTGTTCCTCTTTAAATAGGAACAAAACCTTTGAAAAAATGGTCTCATCAGATTGTTCAATCACTGCAACATTCGTGATTTGGTCTGAAGGAATTTTAATTTGAACTTCACCATCCTGGAAAAAATAAACCCCTGATTCATCATTCTTCAGGATAAAAGGAGTCCTATCATCAAAGAAACCGATATTTTGGTACGTGAATTCTTTTTCAAAGCTGTCTGCAAACAAATCATGTAAAATGGTTGCTTCCGCCAATTCATTCAGGACCATGATGGAATCCTTGAATACAATAAAATACTGATCCTCAAGGGAAAACGTATCCGCTCCGCCAAGTGGGATGCCTTCTGTAACCGCCAAAGAGTGTTCGCTGAAAAAATGAAAGTTATTATCATTATAAAAAAGGCTAATCGTCTCATTGGTAAACTCTTCACCAGAAAACAGACCATTGATTGTACCGATTGAATTATGAAGCACTCCGCTGTCATGCTTGACTTGGTCAGTTCCAAGAATCGTATCGGTACCGTCGGCAGAGACCAACGCGCTCAGTCTAAAAGAAATCAAATGGGCTTTTTCAGAAATAACCAGTAGTTTATTATATTTGCAGTCAAAGAAAAATAAATCCTCGTTTGGATTGAAAGTCTTGGTATTACCAGAAATTTCATTTGAGAGCATATATTCGCCATTATTGTATGCAAGGATAGCGGGGGAGCTGATAGAGAATCCTTCCGCATCCTGTTCTGTTACATGGACTGATGCCAGCTTTGAGTTAACTGGTAGGGAGCTAAAGATACTGTCCGTTTTTTCAAGGTTAGATGTAAGAACAATGTAGTGACTCCTCTCTGTAAAAAATACTTCGAGTTCATCAACTGTCTCACCTTCAAAAAAGAACAAGCCTTTCAATAATACGATTCCCTTTGATTCATCAAGTTCAAAGGCTTTCACATTTGAAAAAGAGATCAGTAAATTGTCATTTAATTTAAGTTCACTTTGTTCAAATGCGCATATACCTGATAAAAACCTATCTTTATGTTTTACAATGCAATTTTTATTGCCTGAATATGTAAAAGAAGTTTTGTGATCGAACTTTTCATAGAACTCAAGAAACTCCCCAAATGCCAAATACTCGTTAAAAGATAGAGTGGTTCCGCTGCCTGGCTTTATTACTGCCTGCGAGCCATCCAGATTCACCTCCAACTTTTGATACGGGTGGGACGCATCATATTGCACCACTTTCTCAGACCCGAACATACCGCCCGAATCATAAGCAAAGACCCTCCCCTTATTCGTAAAATGAAGGGAATGTGAACCAACAATAGACTTATTCGGAATCTCAAAAACCCAACCAGTACGAATAACAGACTCCCCGTGATTAAGCAACCTAACAACCGCACTCTCCACCATTAAGACAACACCTCTAGATAGTAAAATAGACACTCAATCTAAATATCGGCAAACAAAAAGGAATTTAAAGGAAGAACATGGGGACGGTTCTCGTGTTCCATTTTTAAAAATTAAGATTATATGAGTTAAAGGATATATGACAACGCAGCGTTGCCCATAATTCCTTATTGAGTAGAGAGGGAAATTTCAGTCTTCTCTGCTTTTTTATAGTGCTTCATTTTCAGCAATAAAATCAGTTTCACTCAGATTCCATTTCAAATAGCTCACCGAAATAAACCTCCTGAAATTTCTTGTTCAAAATCCCAGTATAGTAGGCAAATGGATTTTTTACCGTGGCAGAAGCCTTCAGATTACGAACGAGCTGCTTGAATGAATCGAGCGACACCGATAATAGAATTTCAACTTCGTTTTCGTAGTTATGTCGATATGCAGAGATCATCGCCATTCTCCAGAATTCTTCGATTGCCTTCGCTGTTGGGAAGAAGTATTTTACTAGTTCCGTGAAAGGCTTTGGTATGCGGTCGCTTACAAATAGATGGTCTTCGGGTGCTTTATTAGGTGCAGCGGTTTTCATGCTGACAGATTTCTGAGTTGTTGTTACTGAAATAGCATCATTTTCAAGAGGTTCACTTTGAACAGGCAATGTTTCACGTTTATTGTTCTTTTTAATGTTAGTTTTAGAAGGAATGATAGTTTTATTATGGTGGGTCAATTTTTCCTCGTACTATAGTTCGTTCATGGGAAAGCGATTGAATACATATAAGTTGCTGGACTGGGAGCCGTTTTTACGCTCAGTTTCATAGACTGAGAAAATCCCAATCTTGCTTGTTTTGATAATCATTCTTTTAAAAGTAGAACGGGAAATCATGCCGATTTCACCCTATTCCTCATAGATTGCCTTGAGCACGGTTCCAATTTTCGCATTGGCGACTCCAGAAATCTTCGCAGCAAAACGAGCCAGCCGCTTCAAACCGATCAGCTCACCCTTCGTGAAATAATGCTTCTTATCCGCCATCCACATTTCCATATGATTGTTGAATTACCCCAATGAAGCAAACTGTGAATACTCCTCAAAATTATCAATGCCACCCGATTTAATCGACATTTAACATGCACCACCCTTTCACTGTCTATATAAGTAGGAAAGGGCAAAAAGGACAGGGTAGTCAGGGAGAGTTTGTGGCTAATTTGTGAACTTATGTTATGGAAATGTGGACGGTGTTCAAGCCACCAAAAAAGTAGAGTCATAATTGAAAGACAGTATATCTTTGAACAGAAAGGCTGCCCTGTTCAACCAATCATATTGTTATGTCAGCTTAATTACTTGAATGATTTCAAGGGTAATACATGCATACAGCGGATGAAGCGTTGGAGGAAGCGGTGAAATTACCTTTAGAAGAAATATTGACTGATAAGCTAGAAGCACAGGGCGCGCATCCCTGTGCTTCTCCTCTTTTAATTTTCCAAATTTCCTTTTACAATCCCACATGATGTTGCAGTAGAGCAACGCTATTTAAACCTCTATCAGGAAATTGTCGTATTTTTTTTGAAAAAAATTCTCCAAATAGGAAAACTATCTACTAAATTGCATAAAAGCAACACTTGTTGCGGTATTGCAACAAGTTTCTATTGAATATATAGTTTAAATATTACAAAATGTTTGAAATATCAGCATTTTATTACAATTTTTAAAATTGGCACACTTCTTGCATTATAAATTTATGAGTGAATCACTCAGAGGGAGCGGGAGAATTGTTAGTAAAAGAAGCGATGACTCGTACTTCTATTAAGTATTTTGAAAACGATTACATCACACGTGTTGCTCAAGGGTTGATTGAAAACCAAATGAAAGGTGGGCTGGTATATAACATAAGAGATGAATTGGCAGGTTATTTTTCAGAGCGCGACCTCTTAACCGGTTTATTGGAAGACAGAAAAGTCCTGTCTGATATTTGTCAGACAACCTTATGCTTTCTTAATGAATCTGATGAATTACAAAATATAGTAGTTGAAGATCAGGAGATATACCCGGTCCTCAACAAGAATGGACAGGTTACTGGATTCCTGACAAAAGAAGAGTATCTGGACGCCTGTGCCAAAGCTTCACTTGTTAAACTTAGCCGCCTTGATGCAATTTTTAATTCTGCTCATAATGGCATCCTTTCCATTGACCTGGAGGGGAGAATTACTTCGATGAATCCTCCGGCAGAAAAAATGGCTATGACAAAGAAAGAGAAGGCGATTGGGAAGTTTTTGACCGATGTTGTAACACCAAGTGGATTATTGAATGTGATCCGTACGGGCAAAGGGCACACAGAAAAATATCAAGTGGGGAAAAGAAAGTACTTAACTCATCGGACGCCTCTTTATGATGGCAAGAAACTTGTAGGTGCGGTAGGAGTATTTCAGGATATTTCAGAAATTGAATTCGTGTCCGATGAATTGGAATCGGTAAAGCAGCTTGTAAAAGAACAGGAAACCATTTTGGATAAGACAACAGACGGTATTTGCATTACGGATGGAAGAGGTACCATTCTTAAAAGCAATCAAAGTTTCCGTCAGCTGTTTAATCTTGATCAAAAAGCAAATTGTGATGCTCCTGAAGAGATCAAAGATGTAATTCATCAGGCAGAAGTGAAAGGCAAGCCGCATAACGTGATGGGAAAAAGCAAGGACAATAATAACTCTTTATTTATTACCGCAAATCCTATTAAAAATAGCAAAAATCAGATTGAAAGAATAGTCATCAATGTTAAAGATATGACCGAACTTGATTCACTAAGAAATGAACTCGAAAAAACGAAATCTATTTTGGCAAATTTGAATCCTCTAGGTAAATCTGATTCTTTCATAGCTCAATCTTCAGAGATGAAGAGGCTGTTAAAAACTATTGAACAGGTGGCTAAAGTAGATGTAACTGTGCTTTTAACAGGAGAGTCCGGAGTAGGGAAAGAAGAAATTTCCAGGCTGATTCAACAATCCAGTCCAAGGTCAAAAAAGCCGTTTATAAAGGTAAACTGTGGTGCCATACCGGAAACACTAATGGAATCAGAACTATTTGGTTATGAAGGAGGCGCTTTTACTGGAGCTTTAAGGAAGGGAAAGGCCGGTTTGTTTGAACAAGCAAATACAGGAACTCTCTTCTTGGACGAGATTGGGGAAATACCGAGTCACCTCCAAGTTAAGCTTTTGCGAGTGCTGCAGGAAATGGAAATAACCCGGGTTGGTTCCACAACACCAACAAAGATCGATGTCCGGGTTATTGCGGCTACTAACAGAGATTTGCTGGAATTAGTTAGTGAAGGAAACTTTCGGGAGGATTTATTTTATAGACTAAATGTTATTCCAATTTCAATTCCTCCTCTAAGGAGGAGAGCCGAGGATATTCCGCTGCTTATTGATACGTATGCAAACATGTTTGCTGCAAAATATGGAAAGAGCCTCCAGTTTAGCAAAAAAGCGATACAAGTTCTCACCAATTATCAATGGCCTGGAAACGTTCGGGAACTGGTAAACATAATTGAGAGAATCTATGTAACATCAGTAAGCAAGGAAGTTGATGAGCAGGATGTGCTTTCTTTGTTCAGCAAACCTAATGAGCAAAAAGCGACTGACCATAAAGCTATTGTTGTAAATACAGTTTTGCCTCTTAAAGATGCGGTTGAAGAACTTGAAAGGGAGCTTATCCACAAGGCATCTCTAACAGAAAAATCATACCGGGGCATTGCAAGAGTGCTTGAAGTAAATCCTTCTACCATTGTTAGGAAGGTAAAAAAAATGAAGGGGGAAGCTTAATCATGAGAACATTGCAGCCAATTGTATCCCCTCAAAATATAGCCATCGTAGGTGCTTCAGAGAGATTCCATCAAAATGCCGGGCGTGTAATGGTTAATCTTCAAAAATCAAACTTTTCCGGAGAGATCTTCCTGGTTAATCCCAACTATAAAAGTATATCAGGAATTCCATGTTATCCGAGTGTGTTGGAAATTGAAGAAGAGATTGACCTGGTATGTGTAATCGTTCCCTACTTACATACCCCGAAAATATTAAAAGAGTGCGTAAAAAAACAAGTGAAAAGTGTAATTATTATTAGCTCAGGTTTTTCTGAAAGCGGTCCGGATGGAATTACCAGAGAAGAAGAGTTAAAAGAAATTATAAGAGGGACTAATATAACAGTTTATGGTCCAAACTCACCGGGTTTCTATCACTTTATCGGAAATTGGGGAATCTCTTTTTCACCACGTTTCGAGCCCAAATATTTCCGGAAAGGATCTGTTGGGCTGATTAGTCACGGAGGCAGTATAGGCAGAGCTGTACTTGATGCAAATGAAAAAGGACTTGGGTTTTCTTATTGGCTTTCTCCTGGCAACGAGATGGACATCAATATGAATGATTGCTTTGAGTTCTTGATAGATGATACTTCAACAGAAACCATTCTATTAATCATTGAATCCATTTCAGAAGAGGAACGTTTTTTCCGTCTTCTGCATCAAGCCTATATCAAGCAGAAGCCAGTTATTCTGCTTCCGATCGGACATTCAGAGATTTCCAGGATAGCAATAAAGCATCATCTCGGAAGAAATAATGGCTATGCAATTCCATGGGATATGGTTAACCATCCAGGGTTATTAAAAGCTGAAAGCATCGACGAAGTCGTAGCAATTTCCTGGCTGTTCGATGCATACAAAAAAGCAAAAGGAGAACGCACTGTTATTTTTTCATGGGCAGGAGCGACATCCATTTACTTGGCTGATTTATGCGATAAATACGGAATTCCGCTGCACCCTTTGTCAATAGAACTTCAGCAGCAAATCATCGACATTACAGGTATTAACAAGTCATTTATGAATCCGTTAGATTTGACCACGATTGTCTATGATGACCTATCCAAATTGACTTCTTGTTTGGAAGTTCTATATGAATCAGGAGATTTTGATAATATTATTGTCCCTTTCCCTTTTCAAGTAGACTATCAAAATGAAATTCTCTCAGGACAAATTAAAAAATTAATGAATGAAAGCAATTGTCGATTTATCCCTATATTTATGTCTCAAGGATATCAGAACGAACTAGCCATTGACATATTAAAAGAAACAAAAAAACCATATTTTTTCCATGAAAGTACGGCAATTAAGTCACTTTCTGCCTATTTGAAGTATTCTGCTTGTCAAAAACAAAAGGAGGGTTTAAATGAAAAAATTATTAAATCCAGCTGATGCTCTCAAGCATATTAACAGTGGCGACACTTTGCTGGTTGGAGGATTCGGGCTTTCGGGCACACCGTTGACTCTCATTGATGAATTGTCTGTTTCAGATAAACGGGACCTTACAGTCATTAGCAATAACCTAGGCGAAGAGGGCAAGGGATTAGGAAAGCTCTTGCTGGAGGGGAAATTAAAAAAAGCAAAAGGATCTTATTTCACGACGAATCGCGATGCTGTTAAGGCTTGGTCCAAGGGGGAGTTGGAAATTGAATTAATCCCTCAGGGCACATTAGCAGAAGCCATTCGCTGCGGCGGCGCAGGCATCGGCGGATTCTATACAAAAACTGGTGTGGGAACCAAACTTGCTGAAGGCAAAGAAGAAAAGGTAATTGATGGCGAGACTTACATCTTTGAAAAAGCCATCAAAGGGGATGTGGCGATTATCAAGGCGCTTAAGACTGATACCCTTGGGAACTTAATTTATGACAAGACGGCAAGGAATTTCAACCCTGTTATGGCAACGGCAGCAAAAATTGTGATTGCTGAGGTGGACGAAATTGTAGAAGCAGGAGCTTTTGCTCCTGAAGAAGTGGTTACGCCGCATCTATACGTCAATTTCATAGTCATAAACCGTTATGTGAAAAAAGGAGGGAGATACGTTGAGTCAGTCTGACAGAATAACAATCGCCAAGAGGGTAGCGCAGGAATTAAAAGAGGATGAAGCTGTCAATTTGGGAGTCGGCATTCCGACTATAATTCCAGATTATCTTGGTGATAAAAAAGTTTACCTTCAATCTGAAAATGGCCTTTTGGGAATGGGGCCGACACCAGCTGATGAAGACATTGATATGGATTTGATCAGCGCGAGTAAAAAACCCATTTCCATGGACATCGGTGCTTCCCTCTTTGACAGCTCGGATTCCTTCTTGATGATACGCGGCGGGCATATTGATACTGCTGTCCTCGGAGCTTTGCAGGTGGATGAAACCGGGGAAGTTGCCAACTGGGCGGTACCCGGTGAAACGATTCTTGGAGTAGGCGGAGCCATGGATTTAGTTGCAGGAGCTAAGCGCATGATCATTGCTTCCATGCATTTATCAAAAGACGGGAGCCCGAAAATTGTTAAAAAACTTTCATTTCCCAGCAGCGGAGTAAGAAAGGCTGACATGATTGTAACCGAGCATGCTGTATTCAGGTTTATTGAAGGGAAAATGTATCTTGTCGAAATTCTCTCCGATGTCTCTGTTGAGGAATTGAGAGAAATGACGGATGCTCACTTTTCCTTGTTAGAAAAAACAAAAATAAAAGCAAATTAAGGGGGATTTAATGATGAAGAAGTTCTTGGCAGTTTTGATGGCATTTATGTTGGTGGTTTTAGCAGCTTGTTCTTCGGATGAAGCAGGAAGCAGAGAGAGTGAAAAAACAAAGCCGGAAGCAAACGGAGCTCCTAAAGATATGGCGTTTGGATCAGCCACAGTTGGCGGATTCTGGTATACACTGTCCGGAGCCATGGGCGAAAAAATGAAGGAAGTATTTCCTGATTCATCAGTGACAGTAGTAGAGGGTGGGTCTGTTTCCAATCTTTTAGGTCTAAGCCAGGGCACTTTCGCGCTTGGGTTCAGTAATGGACAAACGGTACCAGAGGCATTGAACGGAACAAATTCGTTCAAAGAAAAAGTTAATAATGTCAGCACGATTGCAACACTATATCCAAATGTGTTCCAAATTGTTGTACGCGAGGATTCTGATATCAAGTCTGTTAAAGATTTAAAAGGCAAGAAAGTGAGCCCGGGAATTAAAGGTTACAGCGGTGAGCTTGCTTTCATTGATATTTTGGATTTGAACGGCATGACTTATGATGACCTTGGAGGAATAGAGTATATCGGTACAGCTGATGGTGCAGATCTCCTTCGTGACGGTCATATCGACGCAATAGTGGGAATGGTGTCAGCACCGGTTTCCACATTCCAGGAACTTGATACAACACTTGGTATCCGTTTGATTCCCTTAGATGATGACACAATTAAAGGGCTTCATGAGAAAAACGAAGGCTACCTTGAATATACGATTGAAGGCGGAACTTATTCAAATGTAAAAGAGGATGTAAATACTGTTGCCGGTTACACTGTTCTACTGGTTAACGACGATTTAATGGACGAAGAAACAGTTTATAAGCTTACAAAGATGATGGTTGAAGAAAAAGACACCTGGACAACCTTATCTCCAATTATGAAAGACTTTAATGCAGAATATTCAGTGAAAAATAACGTAGGGAAGCTTCATCCAGGAGCTGAGAAATATTACAAGGAAGTTGGAGCGCTTAAATAAGTTCGACTCACAATATCCCATAAAAGAGAAGGTGAAATGATGACTAAGAAAGATTTGATAGACCTGGAAGCCTCAAAAATTGTAAGTGAATACGATGAAGATGGAAATCTTAATAGCAAGCTGCGCTTTTTAAAGGGCGCAGCTGCAAAAATCATCTCGATTGTTGCTGTATTAATGTCACTGTTCCATTTATATACGGCTTTCTTTGGAGTCTTTGAGTCGATATTACAGCGGTCTGCTCATCTGGCTTTTGCGCTTGTTTTAACCTTTGCTATATATAAGCCATCCAAAAAAGCAGTGAAAAGTGAAAGCATCCCTTGGTATGACTGGTTATTTATGATTTTGTCGATCATGTGTTACTCGTATTACGTCATGAATTCTCAGGTCATCTCGTCTCGGATGAGTTATATTGAACCGCTGACAACAATGGAAATTGCGATTGGAATCGTGTCAGGCTTGTTATTAATCGAAGCCACACGGCGTGTGATTGGCAATACACTTGTGATTATTATTTTTATTTGTATTGTTTACGGTGTGTGGGGACACCTGGTTGCTGGCTCCCTTTCCCATCGTGAATTTACAATCATGTGGATTGTCGATCACCTCTTCTATACAGTGACAGGAATTTTCAGTACTCCTCTTGGTGTATCAGCAACATTTATTTTTCTTTTTATATTGTTCGGCAAGTTTCTTGAGGTTTCAGGAGCTGGGCAATTTTTCATCGACCTTTCTGTAGCAGGCATGGGGAAATACCGTGGAGGTCCAGCCAAAACCGCCATTGTGGCCAGCTCCATTTTGGGAACCATTTCGGGGAGTGCTGTCGCCAACACTGTGACAACTGGCGCTTTTACTATTCCATTAATGAAGAAAACCGGCTATAAGCCCGACTTTGCAGCAGCAGTTGAAGCGGTTTCCTCTACAGGCGGCCAAATTATGCCTCCGATCATGGGCGCATCTGCATTTATCATTGCATCCTATTTGGGTGTTCCTTATATGGACATAGCGATAGCGGCTATTATTCCGGCAGTCCTTTATTACTTCTGCTTGTATTTCCAAGTCGATATGAGGGCGAGGCGTTTAGGGCTGGTTGGCTTAAAGAAAGAGCAGCTTCCAAAAGTTTCGAGTGTTTTGAAAAGCGGATTCATGT
The DNA here is from genome assembly GCF_049532715.1 of Heyndrickxia sp. MSNUG. Taxonomy (NCBI): domain Bacteria; kingdom Bacillati; phylum Bacillota; class Bacilli; order Caryophanales; family Bacillaceae; genus Heyndrickxia; species Heyndrickxia sp. MSNUG. The sequence goes on along the minus strand of NZ_CP150978.1, from coordinate 4,449,974 downwards.
TCTTTATCCCGCTTGTGGTGATCGTAGTCATGCTTGGTTCGGGTTCCTCGCCTATGAAGGCAGGGCTCTATTCTATTGGCATAACAATAGTGGTTGCTGCCTTAAAAAGTGCCACAAGACTTTCATTCTCTAAAATCTTTAAGGCACTTGATCTAGGAGCCAGGGCAGCAATTGAAACGGCAATTGCCTGTGCGGCATCAGGCTTTATCATTGGGATTATTGGACTGACTGGCATTGGTCTAAAATTTAGCAGTTTAATCATTGATTTATCGGGAGGCATTTTAATCATTACGCTTATTTTTACAATGATTACAAGCATCATTCTCGGAATGGGCTTGCCAACTGTTGCTGCATACATTGTTCAGGTTCCGCTTACGATTCCGGCATTGATAGAGCTGGGTGTATCGCCACTCGCTGCACATATGTTTGTATTCTATTTTGCAGCTTTATCAGCGATTACACCGCCAGTAGCACTTGCTGCGTTTGCTGCAGCAGGACTTGCTGGATCCGATCCAATGAAAACGGGTTTAACAGCAGTAAGACTTGGCCTTGCGGCATTTATTGTTCCGTATATGTTCGTTTATGGGGAGACCTTGCTTCTTGTTGGAGATGTTCCGAATATTATTCTATCTGTAGTAACATCCATCATTGGGATCATTGGTGTCGCCTGGGCTGTAGAAGGCTGGCTGTTCCGCCATTCATATTGGTATGAAAGGGTAGTCCTTTTTATCGGTGCTCTATTAATGGTCAATCCGGGGATCGTATCAGATTTAATTGGATTCGCTATCCTGGCAGCAGTGTTTTTATATCAAAAGTTAATTCCTAAAGGTGCAACAGTGGAAAATACTATTTCAAACTCAGGGGGAACAGGATGAAAACCATCACAGTAGTAGGCTCGGGTGTAATGGGAAAGGGGATTGCTTATACCTGTGCCGTTTCAGGGTTTCAAGTTTACTTGAATGATATTAATGCAGAAATATTGGAAAGAGCGAAGAATGATATCTTCGCTCTTCTGGATAACAGTTTTCAAAAGGGGTTCATAAGTGAGGAGCAATACGGAAAAGTAAAGGATCATCTCTTTTTTGAAACAGATTTGGAGACTGCAGCAAAAGATGCTGATCTAGTCATTGAAGCCGTTCTTGAAAAAATAGAGTTGAAGATTGATATCTTCAAAAAGCTGGACGGTATCTGTTCTCCTGAAACGATCTTAGCCACTAATACGTCAACCATGAGTCCAACGGAGATTGGGGCTCAAACCTCCCGCCCGGATAAAGTAGTTGCGATGCACTTCTTCAATCCGGTTCACAAAATGAAGCTGATCGAAGTCATTCGCGGTCTGGAAACCTCTGATGACACGGTACGCGTTGTCAAGGAAGTTGGAGAAAAGCTTAAGAAGGAAACAGTTGAAGTGAATGAGTTTCCTGGATTTGTTACTTCCCGCATGAATTGCCTGATTGGCAACGAGGCCATGAACATGCTGATGGAGGGTGTAGCATCGGCAGAAGATATTGATAAAGCGCTAAAGCTGGGGCTCAACCATCCTATGGGACCTCTGGAACTGGCAGACCTGGTAGGTTTGGATACTCGATTACGGAATATGGAGTATCTATACGAAACGCTCGGTGAAAAATATCGTCCATGCCCGCTTTTAAGCAAGTATGTAAAAGCCGGGCGGTTAGGGAAAAAGAGCGGCAGTGGTTTCTACAAATATTCCTAGGGAGGCGTGAAAGTGGATCAATATGAAAATCTCCTTGTTCAAATCGAACAGGGGACTATGTGGCTGACGATCAATCGTCCTGAATACCGAAATGCTTTAAATCAGGAAACACTTCAGGAGCTTGACGATGCTTTTCAATGGGCTGAAGCCAATCAAGCGGTGAAAGTCATCCTCATTCAAGGAGCAGGAGAGAAGTCCTTTGCAGCTGGAGCTGATATCAAGCAGCTGCATGAAAGAAAGATGCTAGAGGCTCTCGTACCAGGCATGCAGGGACTCTATAGAAAAATTGAGCAATTAGACAAAGTAACAATTGCCGCTGTAAAGGGCTATGCGCTGGGTGGAGGGTGTGAGCTTGCCATGGCCTGTGATATTCGCATCGCCACTAAAAAAGCAAAGTTCGGTTTACCTGAATTAAACCTTGGCATTATTCCTGGAGCGGGCGGAACACAGCGTTTGTCCAGGATTGTCGGCAAAGGGAGAGCGCTAGATATGGTCCTTACCGGCAAAATTATTGATGGGGAAGAAGCAGAAAGAATCGGACTTGTTTCTTATCTTGCAGAGGAAGATGCATTGGAGAAAAAGGCAGAAGAGGTTGCCTTTCAAGTGATGAAAAAGGGACCTGTCGCGATCAAACTGGCAAAGCTTGCGATACACAAAGGCTATGACGCAGATCTTGAGACTGCCATGCTGATTGAAAAGCTTGCACAGGCTGTTGCGTTTGGAACAGACGATAAAAAAGAGGGAACTCAAGCATTCTTGGAAAAGAGACCAGCAGAATTTAGCAATCAATAAAAAAGGAGAGATAGAAATGGATTTTAGTTTTTCAGAAGATATTCAGTTTTTAAGAGAAAATGTACGCAGGTTTGTAAAAGAAGAAGCAGAACCGTTAGCAATGGAGATTGAAGAAAAGGACATGATACCTGAAAAGCTGGTGGAGATGTCAAAGGAAATGGGATTATTCGGTTTAAGCATTCCAGAAGAGTACGGCGGCCTTGGGCTCGATATGGTCGGAAAATGTGCAATATATGAAGAGCTTGGAAAAACGCACAATGGCTATACAACATTGATCGGGGCACACACTGGAATCGGATCTGTCGGAATCGTTGAGCTGGGAACGGAAGAACAAAAGCAAAAGTATTTGCCGAAAATGGCGACAGGAGAATGGATAGGGGCTTTTGCCTTAACGGAGCCGAGCGCTGGCTCAAATGCAGCAGCATTGAAAACCACCGCCGTAAGGAAAGGTGATAAATACATTCTGAATGGCTCCAAGCATTATATTACAAATGCAGTTGACGGACATGTTTTTACCGTGATGGCTGTAACAGATCGTGCTAAGGGAGCAAAAGGTATTACTTCCTTTATTGTAGAAAAAGATTTTCCTGGCTTTGTTCTTGGAAACGTAGAACAAAAGATGGGTTTAAGAGGCTCCCATTCTGCTGAGCTGTTCTTTGAAAATATGGAGGTTCCGGCAGAAAATGTCCTTGGGGCTGAAGGGCAGGGATATATCAATGCTCTAAAAATCCTCGCAAATGGCCGCGCTGGTTTGGCTGCAAGAAATCTGGGATCATGTGTGAAACTCCTGGAGCACTGCCTGCAATATACCCAGGAACGGGAGCAATTCGGAAAGCCGATTATTGAAGTCCAGGCAGTACAGCATATGCTGGCTGAAATCAGCATGCAGATCGAGGTTCTTAGATCTATGACTTATCGCGTTGCATGGATGACCGATCAAAAAATGAGGGTTGTTAAGGAAGCTGCCATCGCGAAATTATTTGCTTCAGAAGTCTATAACAAGGTGGCCGATTTAGCGGTACAGATTCATGGCGGAATTGGATATATGAGAGACTATCCAATTGAACGTTACTTCCGCGATGCGAGAATTACAAAGATCTATGAAGGAACGTCTGAAATTCAGCGCAATATCATTGCAAATGAACTTAAGCGCGAATCTTCCTATGTGGGGGTGTAAGACATGAATCAGCCATATATTGTTGAATCTGTTCGGACAGCTATTGGAAGAATGGGTGGCACGATAAAAGATGTGCCGGTAGACCACCTTGCAGAGAAAGTGATACGGGAAGTTTTGAATCGCTCCCATTCCGAAGTGGAAGTTGATGAAGTTATTCTTGGCCAGGCTAAGCAAAGTGCGGATACCTCCAATCTTGCCCGTCTTGCTGCATTAAGGGCGGAGCTGCCTATTGAGGTAACAGGGTATACGGTACACCGCCAATGCGGATCCGGCCTTCAAGCCATTAATAATGCCGATATGCAAATCAGGCTTGGTTACTCTGATGTGGTAGTAGCTGGTGGCGCTGAAAGTATGAGCACAGCCCCTTACTATATCCGAAATGCACGTTATGGTTTTCAAGTCGGGAATGCGCAAATCCTTGATCCTAATACGGAAAGCCAGCCTTGTTCCCAGCCAATCGAAAAATATGGAAATCTGACAATGGGTCTGACTGCAGAAAACCTTGCAGAAAAATATAATATTTCAAGAACGGAACAGGATGAATTTGCGCTGCGCAGCCAGGAGCTTGCACATGCAGCAATTGAATCTGGCCGTTTGGAGAAGGAGATCGTCCCGGTTGAATATAAGCAAAAAAGAGAAACCCAACTATTCAGCGTGGATGAACATCCGCGCAGCACAACAATCGAAAAACTCTCAAAGCTGAAGGCTGTTTTCAAGGAAAACGGCACTGTGACAGCGGGGAATGCAAGCGGCCGAAATGATGGAGCTTCAGTAGTATTGATGATGAATGAGGATAAAGTAAATGAATATGGTTTAAAGCCAAAAGCAAAAATCATAGCGCAGGCTGTGAGCGGAGTTTCTCCGGAAATTATGGGGATTGGTCCTGTGACCTCTACATTTAAAGCCTTAAAGCAATGCGGCCTGTCCATGAATGATATTGGGCTGATTGAGCTCAATGAAGCATTTGCAGCTCAGGCCCTTTCAGTAATCCGTGAATCTGGAATGGATATCAACAAAGTGAATGTAAACGGCGGAGCCATTGCTTTAGGTCACCCAATTGGGGCTACAGGAGCGATCCTGATGACCAAACTGCTTCACGAGATGGAACGCAGAGGCGAAAAGTATGGACTAGTCACGCTTTGTATTGGCGGCGGCCAGGGAATATCGACTATTATCGAAAACCTTCAAGCCTAATTGATTTCGCCAAAAAAGGAAGTGTTGATATGACGAAGCCTCATATTGTTCAAATTCTCCCCATGTATCATCCTGATGGGGAGGATATCCTGAACAAACATGCCGAAGTGAAGATGTTTACTGAATTTAAAGAGACGGAAGTATGCGATTACCTTCAGAATAATAAGGTCGATGGAATAATCCTTAGGGCTCCAGCCAGGATCACGCCTGCTATTTTGGACAGATGCCATCAAGTAAAAGCTATTTCAGGAGCCGGAGTGGGACTTGATAATATCGATGTAGTTTATGCCACAAAAAAAGGGATTCCTATTTTGCATGCTCCAAAGCTTAATAGTACGGCAACGGCAGAACATGCGGTGAGCCTTCTTTTAGCAGTTATGAAAAAAACCGCCTATTTTGACAGGGAAACAAGAAGCGGGAACTTTCAGTCAAGGGATGGAGCCTATACTTCTGAACTGAAAGGTAAGCAACTGGGCCTCGTCGGCTTTGGCAGCATAGCACAAAAAGCGGCCAGGATTTTAGTCCATGGTTTCGGAATGAGAGCTTTGGCTTATGTCAGAAGAATCAATGAAGAAAAACAGCAAGCAGCCGACCGTATAGGGGTGGAGTTAACCACTTCTTTGGAAAGAATCTTCTCTGAAAGTGACGCCGTGAGCATACATATACCATTAAGCAAAGAAACAGATAAGCTTGTTAACTATAAATTGCTGTCGCTTATGAAAAAAACGGCAGTGCTCATTAACACTGCCCGTGGCGGTATTATCAATGAGTTGCATTTAGCGGAAGTATTGAGTCAAAATCAAATTCTTGGTGCAGGGATTGACGTGTTTTCAGATGAACCGCCTCCTGCTGATCATCCATTTTTTCGGCTTAAGCAAGTAACGATGAGTCCGCATATTGGCGGAATCAGTCTTGAGGCAGCAAGACAAACCTCCATCCTGATTGCAGAAAATCTTTTGCGTGTGATAAATGGGGAAAAGCTTTCTGTTATTGCCAATCAAGATGAACTTGCAGAAACAGAAAAGGGGACTTTTTCATGACAGCAGAAAAATTGCAGAAAGTAAGAGCAGATTTTGAAAGTAGCCCATTTTGGAATTTTATTGGGTTGCAACTAAAAGTACTAAAAGAAGGATATGTTTTATTGGCACTTCCAATCCAGCAGGAATTCATTAATGTAAGAAACTCAGTCCATGGGGGCATTTATGCGTCCGTGCTGGATACAGCTATGGGCATGGCTGGCAGGCCATTAGGATTTAATGGGGTAGCCACACTGCATTTAAACCTCCAATATCTAAAGTCGGTTCTTGATGGGATGGTTTATTCAGAGGCAGAGATTATCCATCAGAATCGGAATACGGTATTCATAGAAGGAAGGCTTAAGAATGAAGACGGTGAACTTCTTGGCCATTGCACAGGAACTTTTAAGATTTCTAAAGGTGAAGGATCATGAGGAATACAGCAATATCAAAAATGTTAAACATCCAATACCCTATAATTCAAGGGGGGCTGCAAGGGCTTGGAACATCTCCTCTTGTCTCAGCTGTATCCAATGCAGGAGGACTTGGACTTATAACAGCCGGCAGTTTTTCTTCCAAGGAAGAGATGATGAAAGATATTGAGGAGGCGAGAAGGCTTACCTCAAAGCCTTTTGGCGTAAATATTGCGATTGGAATCCGCAAGCCGATGGATGAATTTGTTGAAGGTGCCATAGAAGCACGAGTTCCGGCTGTCTTTACCTCAGGTAACAATCCCGAAAAATATATGGAGAGTTTAAAAGCAAATGGGATTAAAGTGATTCATGTGGTTCCATCCGTAAGGTTTGCCAAAAAAGCTGAGTCAATCGGATGTGATGCAGTTGTTGTGGTCGGATATGAGTGCGGTGGCCATCCCGGCAGAGACGATGTAACAAGCTTAACTTTAATTCAGAAGGCCGTTGCGGAGCTTTCAATACCTGTCATTGCAGCAGGAGGATTTTCAACAGGGAAATCTGCTCTGGCTGCTTTTGCTTTAGGGGCCCAGGGTGTACAGATGGGTACAAGGTTTTTAGCTTCAAAGGAAGTGAACCTGCATAAATCGATTAAAGATAAATTAAAAGATTTACAGGAAACGGATACTATTCTAGTAAAGAAATCAATTGGAAAAACAATGAGGGTTATGAAAACAGAACGTGCAATCGAGCTATTGAAAAAGGAAGAAGCAGGAGCTGCGCTAGAGGACATTTTTCCCTATATTAGCGGTGAATCGTATCAGAAATTTATAAATACCGGTAATGAAAACTCTGGTGTCATTTCATTGGGGCAGACAATCGGTCTGATCAATGAAATTGAAAGTGCAAAAGACATTATTCAAGATATCGTGAAGGAATACGAACTGCAGCTTGAGCTATTGTACAAAAATTATTAATAGATAGGAGCGAGGTTATGTATAGCCTGGAAAATCAAGTAGCCATTGTCACTGGTGCAAGCAGGGGGATTGGAAAGGCAATATCCAAAAGGCTTGCCTCGGAAGGCGCTTATGTATATTTAGTGGATATTAATGAAAGTGCATTATATGAAACTTGCGATGAATTGGCCAGCATACACCTTTCTGTTGAGGCAGTGGTTGTCGATATCACCAATGAACAGGATGTTAAAAGACTTTTTGCCGGAGTGGAAGGGAAGCATGGGAAGGCAGATATCCTGGTTAATAATGCCGGAATTATTCGCGATAACCTTTTATATAAGATGAGTCTTGACGATTGGGATAACGTAATGAATGTCCATTTGAAAGGCACTTTCCTATGCAGTAAATATGTCCAGAATTTAATGGTTAAAAATCAGTATGGAAGAATTATTAATCTATCCTCAGTTTCAGCTTTAGGCAGCAGAGGGCAGGCTAATTATGCAGCTGCTAAAGCAGGTATACAGGGTTTTACAAAAACACTGGCCATCGAGCTTGGAAAATATAATGTAACGGTTAACTCGATTGCACCAGGTTTTATTATGACAGATATGACAAAAGCCGTAGCTGAACGGCTCGGAATTTCATTTGATCAACTAATTGAAGCCAAAGTAAAACAAATTCCGGTCCATAGGGCGGGGAAGCCAGACGATATCGCACACGCTGTCAGCTTCTTCGCAAGCCCTGCGTCTTCCTTTATAAGTGGACAGGTTTTATATGTTGCCGGCGGACCGAAGGCATAGGAGGTATTCAAGATGAAAAAATGGAAAATTGCTCTCATCCCTGGGGATGGAATTGGACCTGAAGTCGTTTCAGAAGGTGTGAAGGTTTTAAAAATGATTGAGGAATTAGATCCTGGTCTATCATTCTCTTTTACTGAGTTCCCGTGGGGCTGTGAATATTATTTAAATAACGGAAAAATGATGGATGATGACGGCATCGAACAATTAAAAGAGTTTGATGCAATCTATTTGGGAGCAGTAGGATACCCTGGCGTTCCTGACCACATTTCATTATGGGATTTACTTTTAAAAATCAGGAAAGAATTTGATCAGTATGTAAACATTCGCCCTATTAAGCTACTGAACTCTGAATTAACCCCTCTTAAAAATGAAAAAGAGATAGATTTTTTGGTGATCAGGGAGAATAGTGAAGGGGAATATGCCGGAGCAGGAGATTGGCTCTTTAAGGGAAAGCCGGAGGAAGTGGTTCTGCAAACAGGCGTTTTCTCTCGGAAGGGTACTGAACGTATCATTCGTTATGCTTTTGAAGAAGCGCGTAAACAGAAAAAAACACTTACAAGCATTAGCAAAGCGAATGCCCTTAATTATTCTATGGTATTTTGGGATGAGGTATTTGATGAAGTAGGCAGGGAATATCCTGATGTGAAAACCAGCTCCTATCTCGTAGATGCAGCGAGTCTTTATTTTGTCCTGCAGCCGGAACGGTTTGAGATTGTCGTTACTTCCAATTTATTCGGTGATATCCTGACTGACCTGGGTGCTGCTATTACAGGCGGTCTTGGATTGGCAGCAGGAGCCAATATTAACCCAGAGCGTGAGTTTCCTTCCATGTTCGAACCAATTCACGGCTCTGCTCCCGACATCGCTGGAAAAGGCCTGGCGAACCCATTAGCGGCCATATGGTCCGTAAGCCAGATGATGGATTACTTTGGGGAAGAGGAGTGGGGGAGTGCGATCCTGGAGACTATGAAGGAACTGCTCTCCAACAAGGAAGTTTTGACTCCTGACCTTGGCGGTAGCGCTACTACCGAGCAAATCGGAAGAGAATTTATCAGATTGCTTAGAAGTAAGTCGCCTTGTGGCATAACTGAGTAGCTGCATCTTGGATTGTATTAAAAAAGGTTAATAAGACAGAGAGAAGGGGCAAAATGATACGTTTTTCTCTAGTAATGAGTATGGTTCTGTTTTATATTCTTGATGCTTTTTTCCCCAGCGTAAATCTTAGTGTTATTTTTAACCTTGTGGCTGTTGCTGTATTTTTTGCCATGCTCCCACTGTTGGAGCTGAAGGGCAGAATTTTTACTCTCAGTTTGTTTAGTATCGGAATGATGATTCACTTTATGGTTGGAGACCTTGGTATTCATTTGATCGAGGGAATTACTCAGAATCTTGCGCTGCTGTCCATCCTCATTTTAGCGCCGCTTTTATCTGTTCCTCTAAGAAGAGAAGGAGTTATTGATACAGTAGTTGTCTATTTAAATACGGTGAAAAGCAATCCCAGAAATACATTCTATGGCATAAGCTCTTTTATGTTAACATTGGCACCTATCTTAAATATGGGTGCCTTAAGGATTGTACATGGATTTGTGGAAAGCATACAATTCCCTTCAAAATATTTGTCAAGATCCTATTATGTAGGGTTTACCCCAGCGGTAATGTGGTCGCCATTCTTTGCGTCCGTAGGAATTGTTCTTTTTTATTTAGACATCACTTACTTATCCTATGTTGCTGTAGGCGCTTTTTTCGCCCTTATGCAAATGGCATTGGGGATCTTTCTATTCCGCCCGGAATCAGTTTTGAAAGAGGAAGCTGCAATGGAGGGGGAAATGGAGGTTTCAGTACAGAATATTGGTCGTAAAAGGGATATATATGCTCTAATTGGATTCGTGCTTGGACTTGTGTTGCTTCTAATCGTAATGGAGCAGGCCTTTCAAAAATCAATGCTGTTATTAGTAAGCATTGTTTGTATTATTGTGCCAGCAGGATGGGTCATCGTACGGAAAAAAAGGAAGTTAATACAGGAAGAACTCTCCCTATATAAAAGCAAGATTTTATCTCAGAAAATGGAGATTTGTCTTTTTTTGAGTGCGGGATTATTCGGTAATTCAATTTCGCATACTCCTGTAAAACAGCTCTTGGAACAATCCATGCAATGGTCAGCAACACAATCTATAGGTGTTTTGTTTGTGTTTATCATCCTGTTTGTGACCCTTATGGCCTTTTTGGGGGTACACCAAATAATTGTTATTCCACTGATCCTCACCTCTTTGAATTTTGCCCAGATGCCAAATGTTGCTGTTGTCAGCGTAGCCTTCATGTGTATTTTCACCTGGATGCTATCTTCCGCCATTTCCCCTCTTAACGCAATGAATATCATCATTAGCCAATGTGTCCAAAAAAATGGCGTGACAGTTGCTTTTAAATGGAATGGAACCTATTTTCTATCCGTAACCATCATGGCTTTTGTATATATTTATATATTGAGCTGGATTTAAGAGCCACCAATTCTATATAGGAAAACATAGGATGGTTCTTTTGTTTCCTTTTTTGTAAAATATCTAGGATTAATTTATGAAACGGAAGAACCGTCTCCGTGTCTACTCGCGTTTCATACCTAGATCAAATTAAACATGAGAACCGTCCCCATGAATCACAAATCCCATCTCAAATAGCTCCCCAAAGTATAGCTCCTGGAACTTTTTGTTCAAGATGCCGGTATAGTAAGCGATTGGTTTTTTCACTGTTGCAGTCGACTTCAGCTTACGAACGAGCTGCTTGAATGAATTGAGCGAAACTGTTAATAGAGTTTCAGCTTCGTTTTCGCAGTTATAGCGATATGCAGAGATCATCGTCATTCTCCAGAATTCCTCGATTGCCATTGCTGTCGGGAAGAAGTATTTTACTAAATCCGTGAATTGCTTCGGGATTCGATCACTAACAAAAAGATGGTCTTCAGGTGCTTTTTCGGTAAGTGATGCTGGCTGAATTGCTAGTTCTCTTTCAGCTGAATCTGTTGGTATTTCATTCACAGGGCTATCTTCACGTTTATTATTCTTTTTAATGTTAGTTTTAGAAAGAATGATAGTTTTATTATGGTAGTTCAATATTTCCTCATTCGGTAGTTCGTTAAGTGGAAAGCGATTGAATACATAAAGGTTGCTCGATTGTGAGCCATTCTTACGCTCCGTTTCGTAGACTGTAAAAATGCCAAGTTTGCCAGCTTTGATGATCATTCTTTTAAAAGTCGAACGGGAAATCATCCCCATCTCCCCATATTCCTCATAAATCGCTTTTAGCACGGTTCCAATTTTCGCATTGGCTACTCCCGGAATCTTAGCCGCAAAACGAGCCAGGCGTTTCAAGCCGAGTAACTCACCCTTCGTAAAATCCTTCTTATGCTCCACCATCCACATTTCAAGATGATTATTGAATTCCCCCAGCGCAGCAAACTGCGAATACCCTTCAAAGCCCTCAATGACACCCGATTTAATCGTCATTTTTTTGCACCACCCTTTCACAGTCTATATAAGGAAAGGAAGACAAAAAGGACATGATGGTAGGGAGATAGTTGTGTCTGATTTGTGAAAGATTACTGTGAATATGGGGACGGTTCTCACGTTTTAAATTTTGGGGCAGAGATACAAGAACTTTCTCTAAGTACCAGAGCTGAAAATATTTTTTATTCTAAATCAACTTTTTGCTGCTCCTTTTAGTGGCCCTAAACGTTTATACGGCCGAGGATGATTTCCTCACCTATTAAATGTTGAAAGGATGAAGAAGATGAACAAGCGTGAAGGTATTATTTTAGCGGGAGTAAAGACGACAAAGGTGTTATTGGAGATTAAGAAGCAAGTGGATTGGCTGAACCAGTTTGGGGTGGTCCATATCCCGATGGAATATTTCGAAGAGTTGATAGGCGACTTTTCTATTGAGATTTTCACGATAGGGGTTGAAGTTGGGAAGAGTGAATCAAAGGGTAAGTAAGTTTCAGGTCCAAACAACGAGGAAGCTAATCTGCATAAACAGTTTGCAGAGGTTGATTCGGTATCGTGTTTTTGTAACATGAGAACCGTCCCCATGTACCAAAAGCCGGTCACCCAAGAGGGTGGCCGGCTTCATTTCTTTTATTAAACTAACTCATATTCAGTTACATTACGCTCAACAACGCGGGCGCTGCCGACGCTGACAAGGGTACCGTTATTGCTCTGGAACGCGTTTGAAGCGATGATTTGCTCCATTGCCAGCTTGACTGCTGCTGGATCAATTGGCTCCTTTGGGTTATCTACCGTCAGCTTGGTTGTTTTACCAAGGTCGGTGACAAATTGCAATTCAAGTGTTTTTGCCATGTTTTACACCTCCTATTAGATTAGTTGAAAGCCAGATTAGATGATTTCAAAGCTGTCGTTACGCTCAACAGAGTTAAGCAAGTTTGCGCTAAGACCGCCTAGCGCGTTAGCAGCCTGGTCTACCTGATCTGCAGTTGCTTCTTTGCGGATATTTGAGTAAGTTTTGCCCTTGTAGATCGGCTCGCCCTTCTCATTCATGCCAGTTTCGAACTCAAGTCTGATTGATGAATCCTTCAGCATCGCCATTGCCATTTTTCCCTCACCACCTTTCACACTCTATATACAATCGGGAGAGTGAAAAGGACAGGGTGGGAAAGAAAAAACATGGGGACGGTTCTCGCGTTCCAAAGTGGAACAAGAGAACCGTCCCCATGTTTTCATGAACTTTAATGAAAAAATATGAAAAATAATAAAAAAAAATGAAATAAAATGAAAAAATGTATTGAAAACGGTTTCCCAAGATGTTAAATTCTATTTACGAAGTCAAAATTACATAGGGAGGCTGTCAATGAAACTCGCAACTAGGATTAATTCAATCTTGCCAACAGTTAACGGTGATATAAAAGAAGCATTGAAAAAAATATCTGAAATTTCAGGCATTACTCATGTGGATCTCAATTATCCAGAGCATTTTTCTCAGTACTCTGTAAGTGAAGTTCAGGAAACTTTGAAACTTGCAAATTTAGAAGTGAATGGTTTGGCGTTAAGGTTCAGAAAGGATTTCATAAACGGTGAATTAGGGAACAGCAACCAGTCAATTTCTGAAGAGGCTTATCAACTATGCAAGGAAGCGGCGGATGCCTGCCGTGAACTTGGTGGAAAGGTCATCACTCTGTGGTTAGGTTTTGATGGGTTCGATTATCCTTTTCAAAGTGATTATCAGAAGGCATGGAATCAGGTGAGGGAATACGTTGCTTCGCTTTCTGACTATGCACAAGACCTGCAAATAAGCATTGAATACAAGCCGTATCAGGAAAGGTCTTACGCGTTGATTGACAGCATTGGTACCACGCTCTTAATGGTAAACGAAGTGAATCGAGAAAATGTTGGGGTGACGGTGGACTATTGTCATATGTTGATGAAGCGGGAAAACCCGGCTTATGGTTTGAGCCTTGCGGCAGATCGAGGAAAACTGTTTGGTGTCCACATTAATGATGGCTATGGAACACATGATGATGGCCTTATGGTTGGAACAGTGTCTTTCATGCAAACATTGGAATTCATCTACTACCTGAAAAAGTATGATTATCAGGGTGTCATCTATTTCGATACGTTCCCAATAAGGGAAGAACCAATCGCTGAAATCCGCCAGAATGTAAAGGTCATCCAAAAAATTAGTGAATTAGTCGATAGTATTGGTCTTGATTCTATTCAGGAGACAATAGGTAAAAATGATGCCATTGCCGTCAATGAACTATTTTACCAGTGCTTGAGGTAAGAAGGAGTCTGCTATATCCAGTAGGAAGTTTTTCAATCTATAAACATATTTAAGATGAAAATGGGAGGATTGGTTATGAAGAAAAATAGTAAAAAATTGTTGGTAACAAGTACTTTGGCATTTTCTTTGCTAATGACTGCATGCAGCAGCAGCACAGGCGGAAGTGGTGGCAGCAAGGATCAATCTTTCAACCCTGATAATGCAGACGGTAAGACTTATGAAGAAGTAAGGGATAGCCTTGGAGCTATTCCGATGGTTCAGGATGAAATTAAGCTTGGTGGAGTTGCAAAAGCTTTTGAAAATGAATACTGGAGAACTCTTAAGGAAGGTATGGAGAAAGGTGCCCAGAAATTCAGCGATAAAGGCTTTAATTTGTCAGTCGATATGAAGTCTCCACAAGGGGAATCAGATGAAGAAGGTCAATTATCGATTGTAAAAGATATGATTAACAAAAAATACACTGCTTTATTACTTTCCCCTATTTCGGACAGCAATCTTGTTCCAGGTGTTGAAAGCGCTTTAGATGCAGATATTCCTGTAATAAACGTGAATGATGGAATCATTAAAGAAGCACCAAACTTCGTTGGTCCAAAGGCAGATCAAAATGGTGAATTGCTTGCCGAGTGGGTTTCTGAAAAGATTGATGGTAAAGGAAAGGTCGCTATTATTGTAGGGATGCCAAAGGCTTTTGCTGCAAGACAGCGTACATTAGGTTTTGAAACTTGGATGAAAGAAAATGCTCCTGACATTGAAATCGCAGAAAAGCAGAACGCTGACTGGGATCGTTCTAAAGCAAAAGATATTGCAGCAACATGGATTAAGAAACACTCTGATTTAAAAGCAATTTTTGCAAATAATGACACGATGGCTTTAGGGGCGCAAGAGGCTGTAAATGAATCTGGAAAAGATATTTTGGTTGTTGGAGTTGATGGAATCGGTGAAGCCTATGATTCTATCAGAAAAGGTGAAATGGATGCTACAATCGACTCTTTCCCATTATATAAGGGACAGATTGCAGTGGAAATGGCTCTCCGTCAACTTGGCGGACAGAAATTACCGAGAGTTATCTGGACACCTCAGGCCTTGATTGACAGCACAAATGTTGACGTTCCGGCTGAAGAAATCATCAAATGGTCAGATCCAGAAGTAGGGAACTAAATCAATATCATTAATTGCTTAAAACTATAGTCGGATCTATTGATTCGACTATAGTTTTTAAAAAGGGGAATCGATCATGGGAAATCAAAAGGAAAGCATCATTCAATTTCATAACATTTCAAAGATTTTCCCCGGTGTTAAAGCTTTGGATAATGTGAGCTTTAATATTGATAAAGGGGAGGTTCATGCTCTGTTAGGTGAAAATGGAGCTGGAAAATCAACGCTTTTAAATATCCTTCATGGGGTCAATTCTCAATATGAAGGTACTGTAGAAATCCGAGGAACTGCTGTTTCTTATAAAAATGCAAATGAAGCAATTAAAGATGGGATTTCAAAAGTTCACCAGGAAGTCAGTTTAATACCCGAGCTTACAGTGGGACAGAACATTGCCCTTGGCAATGAGCCTCGAAAAGGTATATTCATAGATTATAAAACGCTTCATAAGGAAGCAAATGAAATCCTCAAAAAGATGAAATGCAATTTCAGGAGTGAGGATATTGCTGGAACGCTAAGCACAGGAGAAATGCAAATGATTGCAATCGCAAAGGGGTTATACCATGATGCCCAGGTGATCTCATTTGATGAGCCATCTGCTTCACTGACAAACCAGGAAGTTAGCTCACTCTTTTCGATTATTAAGGAGTTAAAGAAGAACGGAATCACGATTTTGTATGTCAGTCACCGTCTCGATGAGGTTTTTGAAATTTGCGATCGTGCGACTGTGTTAAGAGACGGCAAGCACATAGACACATTCAATATAAAAGATATAACCAGAGAAGAATTAATTAAGAAAATGGTTGGCCGTGATGTTTCTGCGTATGCTGTTCGGAATAAAAAGCTTCAGATTTCTGATGAAAAAGTATTGGAAGTAGAGAATTTAACTGTAAATGGTGTTTTTGAAGATATTAATTTCCATCTTAGAAAAGGAGAGATCCTTGGATTTGCTGGCTTAGTTGGAGCCAAGAGAACAGATGTGGTGAGAACCATATTCGGAGCAAATCGAAAATCTGCAGGAAAAATCAAAATCAATGGCAAGCAGGTAGAAATTAATTCACCTGAACAAGGAGTCAAGTTGGGTATTGGGCTGATTCCGGAAAATCGAAAAACAGAAGGTTTCATTAAGTACTTTGATAATGCGAATAATGTAGGCCTTACAAAGATGGAAAAGTTCACGAGTTTTGGCCTGTTAAATCATAAAAAGAAAACGGATAACTGCATCCAATATGCTGAAGAAATCAATTTTCGGCCAAGAGAACCTCATTATATGACGGTAAACCTGAGCGGTGGGAATCAGCAGAAAGTTGTCATCGCTAAATGGTTATCATCCGATGCTGACATTTTGATTCTGGATGAACCAACCAAGGGGGTCGATGTAGGGGCAAAAGCAGAGATTTACCGTGTACTTGAGGAATTGCTTGAACTAGGCAAGTCAATTATTGTAGTTTCCTCAGAACTTCCTGAAGTGCTTGGGCTAAGCGACCGGATCATTGTCATGCGCGAAGGCAGGAAAGTGAAAGAATATATAAATGAAAACCTTACGGAAGAGGATATTCTTCAGTATGCAATGGGGGTAAAACAATGAAGCTAAAATCAGCAAGTTTAAATCGTGAACTCAGCTTAGTAGCAGCGATCTTTATCATGGTTATTGTTTTTTCAATCATACAGCCAGTTTACTTAAGTACTGGCAACTTGCTCGACATAATGGATCAAAGTGTTATCAACGGCCTTCTTGCTCTTGGGATTACGTATGCAATCCTTACGGGTGGAATCGATCTGTCTGTTGGCTCTATTTTTGCCATAGTGATTGTCGTCGTTGGCGATTTGCTTGTAAGAGGAATGAATCCTGTTTTAGCGATCATTTGCGGGATCGGCCTTGGCTTTTTATTAGGCATGTTCAATGGTTTTTTGATCTCCAAGCTAAAACTTCAGCCATTTATTGCTACGCTTGGTACAATGAGTGCTTACAGAGGGGTCGCATACATCATAACGGGAGGCTGGCCAGTATTAGATATCCCTTCTAACTTCCGTGATATTTTCAACTCGAAATTTTTGGGCAGCATTCCGGTATCAATCTTTGTTTTGCTGGCGTTTGCTGTAGTGGGTCATGTTATCCTTAAATATACTAAACTTGGAACATATATATATGCAATTGGCGGAAATGAAGAAGCGACGATTTTATCTGGTGTCAATGTTAATAGAAGTAAAATGCTTGCTTACGCGATTTCAGGAACTGGTGCAGCCCTTGCAGGAATGGTGTTATTGGCTCGTCTTGGTTCTGGGGAGCCTGCCGCTGGCCAAACTTATGAATTGAATGCCATTGCTGCTGCAGCGATTGGCGGTGCTAGCCTTGCTGGTGGAAGAGGAACGATGATTGGAACCTTACTTGGTGCTATACTTTTATCTACCTTAAAGGTTGGTTTAGTCGTTGTCGGTGTAGATACTTTTTGGCAATATATTGCAACAGGTGCGATAATAGTGATAGCAGCTTACTTTGAAGTAATCCAGGATAAAGTCAAAAATATTAAGTTTGCCAAAAAGAAAGCAGCATAGGGGATGGTAGCTGATTATGAAAAATGACGCTGTTGTCGTTGTAGGAAGCATAAACTACGATATCATTTTTAAACAAAAGAGACTTCCTCGCCTTGGGGAAACTTACTCTGCGGATCATGTTTCCTTTTGTGGCGGAGGAAAGGGTGCCAATCAGGCGGTACAGTGTGCTAAATTAGGGTTGGAGACGCATATGGTCGGCAAGGTCGGCAATGATGCATTCGGCAATGAAATGCTAACCAGTCTTGGCAGCTATGGAGTGAATCTCGATTATGTATCTTCAGCAGAAGGTTTGAACACTGGCCTTGGAGTCGTTAATGCTCTGGAAGATGGAAGCGTTATCGCGACGATATCCAAAGGTGCCAATCATAGCCTTACGAGTGAGGATGTCGATCAGGCTGAAGAAACCATTAAAAAAAGTAAAATTGTTATTTTGCAATTGGAAGTGCCAAAAGAGGTTGTTGAATATACAATTAAAATGGCAAAAGAGCATGATTGTTATGTGATATTGAATGCTGCGCCGGCAATTGAACTGGATGAGGAGCATTTAAAACTGGTTGATTGTTTAGTAGTTAATGAAACAGAAGCTAGCTTTTATGCTGGAACAAATGTTGCTTCAATCGAAGATGCCGAATCTGTATGTGCAGAGTTGTCACAATACGCGAAAGATTTATTGGTCATTACGCTTGGAGAAAAAGGCAGTATTTTATATGATGGAACTAAGATGTACAGGATTAAGCCTGAAAAGGTGGATGTAGTAGAAACTACTGGGGCTGGCGATTCCTACGTTGGTGCTCTGGCATATTCAATTATAAATGGTACGTCTCATGAGGACATGGGGAAGTTTTCAGCATTGGTGAGCTCCAGGACGGTTATGAACATTGGTGCTCAAGAAGCGATGCCAACTTTGAGTGATGTAGTGGGAAATTTAAATAAATAGTTATAGAGGTTTTAGATATGATTCCATATGTTAGACGCGAAAAAATCATGGATGAGCTTGAAAACAAACAAATTATGTATATTGAAGATTTTTTAAAGATCTTTGATGGAGTTTCTGAATCTACGATCCGCCGGGATTTGAAAACCTTGGAGGATGAAAACTATATCGTCCTCCTCAGGGGTGGAGCGGTAAAGTTAAAGCTGGATGCATATGAAATACCAGTCGGTACCAAGAAGCTTCTATATAAAGAAGATAAAGAGAAAATCGCTAAATATGCTGCGTCGCTTATAGAGGACGAAGAAGTCATCTATATTGACTCAGGTACCACTTGTTCTGCCATGGTTAAATACATAAAAGCAAAAGGCATAAGGGTAGTAACCTCAAATATTCAGGTTTTAAATGAAATCAACGGAAACGGCATTGAAAGCTGCATAATCGTCGGAGGGGAAGTGAATAAGAGCTTGGATTCCATTTCAGGACCTTTGACAGATGCAGCTTTGAAAAGCATGAACTTTGACAGGGCCTTTTTGGGTACTAGCGGGTTTGGACTTGAAGTGGGCATCAATACCCCAGATTTCCGTGAAGCTAGCAAAAAGACAATCGCCAATACAAACTCGAGACAATGCTATGTATTGGCAGATAGTTCGAAATTTAATAAAAGTACACTATGTAAAGCTTTTGAACTTAAGGACTGTACACTTATTACAAATAAGCCTATCCCTTCACTTGAAGGCGTAATAGAGCATTTTATTGCGGACTAAAGAGGAATATATGTTAGATTTTAACTGTTAAAGAAAAGAGAGTGAAACAAGGAAACTTGATTCACTCTCTTTTTTTGGACAGTTTGAACATGGGGACGGTTCTCGTGTTCCTTTCGGGAACACAAGAACCGTCCCCACGTTCCATTTCCATTAATTACTTCTATTATGCATTTTATGTAAATGATAAAATTACCATGTTTACATATTAATAGAAGGAGACAAACATTTTGCGCAAATTGCTATTTTCCATCTTTTCGTTACTCTTAGTTTTTCCGGCGGGGTTTCCTATGGCTGCTGAGGCGGATACGGTATTGCCATTTGATACGACGGTATCAGGGTCAATTTCAGTTGAGGATCCGATGGATGCTTATACGATTACCGTTCCTGAGGCGGGGACGGTTACAACCAATGTGAAAGCCTATTATTATACTGTTCAAATTGAATTAAGAGATTCTAATAACAATTTGGTTGGGCATTCTAATTGGATTTACAATGGCCGTCCTGAAAATCCGACTTCCTGGACGAATGCAATGAATGTTGAACCAGGAGTGTATACTCTTTTTGTAAAAGAAGTCAGAGATTCAGGGCACGGAGATTACAGTCTGAATGTTTCATTTGATCCAACGAATAACAATGAAACTGAACCCAATCAAACAATGACTCAAGCGATGCCCTTGCAGTTGGATGGGGATCGAGTCAAAGGGCTGATCAGCTGGAATGATAGTACCGATTTTTATAAATTAGTCGTAACGGAGCCAGGACGTATTTGGCTGGATGTCAAGTCTGACATGAAGAATGGAGTTCTCGAATTGTATGATGGAAAAGGGAATTCCATCTATCATGACACCTTAGGTTACAGGAGTGAGTTTACCGTAGAATGGAAGAAGCGTGCGGATCTTGAAGTGGGTACCTATTATTTTAGAGTCGCTGGGAATGAGTTTAACCAGGGTCTATATGATATCGGGGCATCTTTCATCCCGGCTAACACTAAAGAAGCGGAACCGAATAACACGAGAGCGACCGCTATTCCCTTGATTACAGATGGGGCAGTCCATACTGGATTTTTGAGTGAAACCGATCATAGTGATTATTATAAAATTGAAATGCTTTATGATGGGACTTTAACCATCGATTTTACTTCGGAATATGTCGGATATGAGGTAATGGACGAGGGGAATACCCAATACGGCAGGCACTTTAGCAGTGGCTATCTAGATCATCCTGAATCTACTACAAAGACTATTAAATTACCTAAAGGAACGTATTATTTTATACCGGAGATTGGGGTTTCATGGCAGACAGGGGTATACACAATGGCTCTCAGGTCAGAAGGCACGCCTCCTCCACCTCCTAAAATGAATTTCATGGATGTATCCAGCAGTTACCTTCCTGCGGTTATGTATTTATTATCAGAAGAGGTAACATCCGGAATAAGGACGAATGTTTTCGGAACGGCGCTGAAAATTAAGCGTGTCGACGCAGCAATCTGGCTGGCGAAAATTTTGGAGTTGGACACAACAAATGAAACAGTTACCGCATTCTGGGATGTACCTCCAAGAGCATGGGGGAGCATCAACGCATTGAAAAAGGCGGGAATCGTCAACGGGAAATCGACCACCTATTTCGGGGCAAACGACGACGTAACCCGGGGTGAAATGGCACTAATGCTGCAAAAAGCCTATAACCTATCAGGCGACGGAGTCACACTGCCATTCACCGACGTAACACCACGTTACGAAACAGCCATCAAAGCACTATTGAAAAACGACATCACCAAAGGAAAAACACCAACCACATTCGGCACCAACCAACCCATCACCCGCGGAGAAATGGCAATATTTCTTTATCGGGCAGATTCGTGAACATAGGGACGGTTCTCATGTTTCAAAATGAAACATGAGAACCGTCCCTGAGGTAACGGATTCACCAGGAAATAAAAGTATAGTAGAAAAAGTTATTACGTATGTGAACTGAGAACATAGGGACGGTTCTCGCGTTTCAACTGAAACGCAAGAACCGTCCCTATGTTTTATTTTTCGACAAATTCTAAATTTTTTTCTTTTTTATCCGAAATAAATAGAAAGACTGTATACAGGACAGGGGAGCGGACGATGAAATTGAAGAAGCTGAACTTCAAACTGAAAGCCGGTAAGAAAATGAAATCGAAGCCCAATAAGAAGTCTAATCGGAATTTCTCTGTAAGGGCGAAATTAATGACAGGGTTTTTCTCGGTTTTAGCGTTATTGGCGCTGGTGGCAATCATTACAAATTTTGAAATTAGCCATGTTAATAACCAGTATTCTTCATCCATCGATGACCGGATGGAGAAGATGGATTTGATTGTGAAAATGAAAGATGCTGTCATGAAGGAGCAGGGAGCTTTATACAAGTATATGGCGAATGGCGATGGTGAAAGCCTGATTGAATTTGAAGGTGCGGTTGAAAACTTTGCTAAATCTTCAAAGAAATATTTAGAAGTGACACGGTCTGCCGAGGGCAAGAAGGTTGGGGAAGCACTTGTAGCGGCTGAGAGGGAATATTATGAGATTGCTTCAGAGGCATTTACTTTAATAAGAGACGAGCAAACTGTGAAGGTCAGGCTGTTAATGCAGCAAAAAGGAAACCCGGCCATTTTTAAGCTGAATTCCGCTACTGAGGATGCAATGGAGTATCAGCAAGATACTTTGCAGGGAACGATTGAAACTCTGACTGGTAATGTTGGGACAGTATCAGTGGTCATCATTGCGATTAGCGTTGCTGCTTTCATTATCGGGATTGGGATTGCGATGTTCATCAGCAGGGTGATTTCGAAGCCGGTTCAGTTGGTTTCACGTGCTGCAGAAGAAGTGGCGAATGGGAACCTTGCAGTCGAGAAAATCAATGTGAAAAACAAGGATGAAATCGGTGAGCTGGCAGCGTCCTTCAATACGATGGCCGCCAATTTGCGCCAATTGATTTTTCAGGTAAGCAGTACGTCTGAACAGGTTGCATCATCAGCTGAAGAAATGATGGCAAGTGCTGACCAAACGAATGCAGCGACGAATCAGGTTGCTACGGCGATCCAGGAGGTCGCAAGCGGCGCTGAAACTCAAAGCAAAAACACGGAAGAAAGTGAAAGGGCAGTAAGCGAGATGTCAATTGGAATTCAGCGTGTAGCGGAAACGACCTCCACTGTCGCTGAGTCCGCTCAGGATACGTCGAAACAAGCGTTGGCTGGTCATGAGTCGCTTGAAAAAGTGATCAACCAGATGAAATCCATTAACCAATCAACAAATGAAACGAATGCAGTCATTAAAGATCTGGATAAAAAATCAGCTGAAATTGGCAAGATTATTGAAGTCATCACGGGGATTGCCGATCAAACTAATTTGCTTGCTTTGAATGCAGCGATTGAAGCAGCAAGAGCCGGTGAGCACGGCAAAGGATTTGCGGTTGTAGCCGATGAAGTTAGGAAGTTGGCAGAGCTATCCAGGCAATCAGCAGGACAGATTTCTGGATTGGTTGAGGTCATTCAAAAAGATACTCAGCGTGTAGTGGGAATGATGAACAAAGGAACAGTCGAGATTTCCACAGGAACACAATTAGTCGAAGAGACCGGCAGGACCTTCAACGAAATTCTGAGGTCGATCGAGCACGTCAGCTCCGAAATTCAGGAAGTATCCGCGATTTCAGAAGAAATGTCAGCAAGCGTCCAGCAGGTAAATGCCTCCATTGAAGAGGTTACAAGGATCGCACGCAGCTCAGTCGCCAGCACAGGAGAAATCGCCGCTGCGACAGAAGAACAGCTGGCTTCCATGGACGAAGTCGCAACATCCTCCGCTTCACTCGCTAGGTTGGCAGAAGAACTTAGAGAGATGGTTGGGAAGTTTAAAATCTAATGTGAACATAGGGACGGTTCTCGCGTTCCAAACTGAAACACGAGAACCGTCCCCATGTTTCAAAAAGGCCATTCATTGGTCTTTTTTTTTATACTGTGAAATTGGCATTAGGAGGAAAAGGAATTTACCACATCTAATCGAATTATTTATATATATAGATGCACAGGGTGTTGGGGGAGAAGGATGAAAAAGTACTTAATACTGATGTTGCTTGGCTGTTCGTTGCTATGGCTTGGGGGCTGCTCGGATGAGATGGCTGTGGCCAAGGGGGAACCTGAAAAGGCGGAGGTTATTCAGACAAAGATAGAGGTGCCTGTCATTAAAGACTTTCTGCAGAAATTTGATTTTGAGCAGAGAAAAGAGAGCAAAACGCATGTGGTCCTTCATTTTACCAGCAATGCTGCATTGAACCCAGAGGACCCTTATGTCTATGAAGATATCAGGGGGATTTTTAAAGAGTACGATGTTTCACCTCATTATATGATCGACCGAAATGGGGTTATCTACTATATGCTGCCGGAAAACAGGGTGGCGCGGCATGCCGGTAAAGGCGACTTGGAAGGTTACCCAGAGTACAAGGATCACCTGAACGATTTTTCCATCGGGATCGAACTCATGGCAATCGGAACAGAAGCTGAAATGCAGTCAATCATTCCTTCTGAAGACTATAAAAAGATTCCGCAGGAACACATCGGCTACACTGAAGCCCAATATAAATCTCTCAATCTGCTTATTGACGACATACTAGCACGGAACCCCAAAATAAAAAGAAACAGAACCCACATCATCGGCCACGACGAATATGCAACTGGGCGGAAAACTGACCCAGGCAGCCTGTTTGATTGGGGAAGGATTATTCAATAATGGAACATGGGGACGGTTCTCGCGTTTCAGAATGAAACGCAAGAACCGTCCCCATGTTTTAAAAATAGCTGATTGCTTGTTTTCCGTACTGGTTCCAGCCTTGGATGAACTGGCTTTTCGGGTGTCTTTTGTTCTTTTTTCCGTCAAGTGGATCGTTGAAGTAGATGTACTTGCTGTCGTAGCCTGTGATCAGGACGGAGTGTTCTTTATAGGTGATCCGGACTTGTCCTTGCGGTGTGTACCAGGTCTGCCAGTACTTGCCTGGCACGTAGTTGAATGTGCTGGTCGTAATTACCCATACTGGACGGCCTGCTCCTACGTAGTCAAGAACAGACTCGAACGATTGGCCTGAGAAATTGACAATCCGATTTGGCATATAGGTGTTCGCCAGCTCTGCGATTGGGCGATGGAACACACCGAATCCTGGCTTGCTGAAGGAGTACATATCCCCGACGAATCCGACATGCGGATTCCCGAAGTACCTTTTCCCGTCTACGTATCTGTACGGGGTCGGGTCCTTTTTTACCTGCTTGGCAAGCGTCATCTTGTTCGCCTTTTTCCCTGCATAGTTCAGCATCATCGTCAGGCTTGTCACCTCGCAGCCGCGCGGCAGTTCTGGCATTTGTTTTACAAGAGGGGCGGACATCAGTTTTGAGGCTGGACGGTTTTGGTGCCCAACGACGATTGTTGTTCGTGCGCCTGCATTGCCGGTGGCATCTTTCGCATAAAACTCAAACTTTGTATTCGCAGCTTGCAGCGGCATTCCTATGTAAAAGATTCCTTGTGAGCTGACTTTAATTGTTCGGAAGGTCTTCGTGTTTCTCAAAACAACCAAGGTTGAATTAGGGGCGGCTTTCCCGCTGATTAATAGCGATTTGTTGGTTATTTTATTGACCTGTGGAGCTGCTGGCGCGATTCGATTCGCAACGGTGACTGTTGCTGTCTCGCTTTTTCCGGCAGTGTTTGTGACATACACTGAAATCCTAGTTCCGGCAGCCAGAGGTTTGTTATTTGGAAGCGGAAAAATAAATCGTCCTGCTGCATCCGCTGTAACGATATATGTATTGGTTCTAATTCCTATGTTTACAGTGCTGTTGGGCTCGGTAGTACCTTTTAGCGCTGTACTTATATTGGAAATGAAATAGACGAAAGGTTTCTCCGGGGCATCCGCACTGCTCACGGTTTGAATGGCGATGCTTTTCACACCGTTCAGTTCAGAAGCCGCCTGAACGACTTTTCCTGCTGTAAGAAGTGATGATGGCTGGAATTCAAACGCTCCGTTGACGATGCTTTTTAATGTAAGCATCTGCCCATCGACTGAAGCGCTTACTGCTGCTCCTGCAGGTACCTTGCCTGATACGGTTTGGGAAGCTTCGTCCACAGGGTTGATGACGGGTGGATTATAGCTTATGGCCATTTGCTGGCCGTCAGCCTCTGCCTTTAAAACTAACGCCGTTCCTGCAGGTATCGATTGAGTCAGTTTAATCTCAAACCGCTGATTCACTGCATTTCCCTGGCCAATCAGCTTGTCCCCAACGTACAAGGTGATTGCTGAAGTGCCAGTATATAACCCCTTTACATAATCAGGCCCAATCTCCTCCACGGCCAGAGTGTCCACACCCGCTGCCGTACCAATATACGGACTTACAAACGAAAGAAATAAAATAATAGAAAGCAAGACCAACATGTATTTTTTCATCTAAACTATCAACCTCCTATCTTAAATCTATGGAAACCTTCCAGATAATTCAACAAAAAACCAAGCAATTCAGCAAAAATTTATCTTTTGTAGAACATGGGGACGGTTCTCGTGTTCCAACTGGAACGTGTTCCAATGCCCGTGTTCCAATGCTACTAAAGATTTTGCGTATCTGTACGATATTAATAGTACTTAAGTACGGGTTTTATAAAAACCACAAAGGAGTACTGTCGTGACGATTATTGAAAAGGATTTGCGAATGCTTGAACATGCTCAACTGCTGCAGCAGGCTGTGAAAACGGTTGTTCCAGGTGTGGCTGAAACAGTTTTAATAAAAGAAAGTGGACCTTCTATTGAGCTTGCAATGGGAATCATCATCGGCATTACCGGAAGTTTTAGCGGGAAGCTGGTTTTAACGGGACTGGAGACAACCTTTCAGGGAATCAGTGAAATGATGTACGGAATGAGGCTGGAGGGAGCGATGCTTGAGTCATTTGCTGGAGAGATTGGAAATATGATTGGCGGTCATTTCTCCATTGAACTTTCAAAAAACAATATTCCTATTGATATTACTGCTCCAACGATTTTACAGGGGAGTGCCAGGATATCAGGGTATCGCTCTGGCATTTTGATCAAAACTCTATTTATGAATAATAGCCAGATAGAAGTATATTTTTTACATGATTGATTAAAAAAAGTCACCATGAGTTAAGCTCAAGTGGTGACTTGATTATTTTATATGACTTTTTTTGCCCTCGTTTTATGCTTGCTCATAAAACCCAAAGAAATCTGAATAAAATCGTCTGCTTTTTCGATATTGCACACATGGCCGCATTGGCCAAGAATCACTAGTTCAGAAATTTCATCCTCACGCAGGTCAGCTCTTAACTCATTCACAAACATTAGAATCAGCGTTAGAATCCGATACAGCCACATGTTTTTTGATTCCTTTTCACAAAAGAAATAATTTCATTTTTATCAAAGTGGGATATACTAGAATGGAATAAACCACTTGAACTTCGGTAGCTTAATTAGCTCCAAAGTAACTCTTCGTATCCTTCAGCATCTTCCTCTGATTAAATTCCTTTGTTTTTTAAAGAATAGTTAGCTCTCCACGATAGCCGGAAATTAACCTCTCAAACCTTCTCAGAAATCGGCCACTCCCTTTTTTTCACTTAAATAAACTCCCAATTATTTTTACCCACCCCATTTTTTTAATTTTATTAAAATTCCCCCCAAAAAAATGAAAGGCAGTGACAAGAAAAATGCCACGTACAGCCCGAATGAAAAGTAAAAACGGTGTCTATCACGTGATGCTAAGAGGCGCGAACAAACTGGAGATTTTCCATGATGATGCGGATAATATGAAGTTCCTTGATATTTTGAAGAAATATAAAGAGGAGTCTGGAATGAGAGTGTATGCCTGGTGCCTGATGAATAACCATGTCCATCTTCTTGTTAGAGAGGTGAATGAAGACCTGTCTACTACAATGAAGCGGATTGGTGTAAGCTATGTTTCTTATTACAACTGGAAGTATCAAACGACCGGGCATCTTTTTCAGGATCGTTTTAGGAGTGAGAGTGTGGAAAGCAGGCGCTATTTCCTGACAGTGATCCGATACATACACCAAAATCCGGTGAAGGCTGGGATTGTCAGTAAGGTCAGCGATTGGCGTTGGAGCA
The DNA here is from genome assembly GCF_049532715.1 of Heyndrickxia sp. MSNUG. Lineage (NCBI taxonomy): Bacteria > Bacillati > Bacillota > Bacilli > Caryophanales > Bacillaceae > Heyndrickxia > Heyndrickxia sp. MSNUG. Next base: position 4,422,598 of record NZ_CP150978.1, on the reverse strand, counting down.
GCTGTGCTGCTTATTATGGGCAGAAATCATATGCATGTGAGCTGCTTTCTAGTGAGAAGGTCTTTAAAATGATGTCCGATGATGTATCAGTCGCCAGGGAAAAGTTCAGGGAGTTCAATGAGCAAAATAGTGATGATGAATGCATGGATGTAGGATGGAGAAGGAGAAGGCTGACGGATGAAGCGGCGAGGGAAGAGATTAATCTATTGCTGGGGAATGTGTCGATTGCCCATGTGAAGAGTTTGCCCAAGCTAGAGCGATGGAAAGTTCTTCGGAAGGTAAAATTAATTGAAGGACTTACACAGCGGCAGGCGGGGAGGATATTGGGGGTGTCTACTAGTTTGATTAATAAGGTTTGGGGGGAGGAACGCGAGAACCGTCCCTGTGTTCCAAATTGAATCCCTAGTGTATATTTGGATGCTATAGTGCATTAGAGACTTAGTTTTGGAGAGTTAAATGGTAGATTGTTAATGTGTTTGCTTCATGAATAGTTGGCGAAAAATACGTCATTGCTAAAAATACAAGAAAAGTGGCACTTTCCAATATGCGGAAAGTGCCTTTTTGAATTTTTTTGAACACGAGAACCGTCCCCATGTTCAATTTTTTTAGTAGATTAGTATAATGTTTCGGGTTGCTAAGGTTTGTCTTGATTTGTGATTGCATCTGTATATTGTTTTACCAGTATAGAATTAATGTCTGAATAGTAAAATTAATCAAAAAATTGTGTTGACTTTGTAAGCGCTTTTAAATATTCTTAACACAAGAAATCTAACATAGATTTATGTTGGATATAAGTTAGATTGCGAGAGTGAGGTGAGTAAATTGGAGAGCAAAAGAGTGCTGGCTACTTATCTAATTGAAACTGCGTATCCTCTTGATTATGCTGCTGAGGTCATGGCAGGGGAACAATCTACAGGAACCTTTGTAAAAGTGCCTGGTGAGACCCCGGAATTAAAGGAAAAGCATGGGGCCAGGGTTGTGAAAATTACGGAATTAGGATCTGTTACAAAGCCTTCGCTCCCCGGATCACGCGCTCCAAAAGGAGATGGGAATCAATACCGTCAAGCAATCGTTGTTCTCTCATTTCCATTCGACAACTTTGGGCCTTCAATTCCAAATTTGCTGTCAACTGTAGCGGGAAACTTATATGAATTAGGGGAGTTTTCTGGTCTGAAGTTAATAGATTTGGAGCTGCCTGATGAATTTGCGGATAGGTATCCAGGTCCTCAATTCGGAATAGAAGGAACGAGGAAGCTGACAGGTGTAGAAAAGGGCCCTCTTATCGGCACAATCATAAAGCCTAGCATAGGTTTACACACCAAAGCTTACAGACCGTTAGTAAGGCAGCTGGCTGAGGCTGGAATTGATTTTATCAAGGATGATGAACTCTGCGCAAATCCATCTTTTGCCCCTTTAGAACAACGAGTGAAAGTCATTATGGAGGAAATTGAGCGGGCAGCTGACAGGACCGGTAAAAAATTGATGTATGCCTTTAATATCACTGGGGATATTGAGGAACTTCGCAGGAATCATGACATTGTCTTAGAGGCGGGAGGCACATGCGTAATGGTGTGCATTAACAGTGTCGGGTTTGCCGGCACAGCGTTTTTACGGAAATATTCAAAGCTGCCTATTCATGGCCATCGAACCCAGTGGGGAGCAATGTCAAGAAGTCCGTTGCTGGGAATGAGTTTCACCGTGTTTCAAAAGCTATCCAGATTGGCAGGGGTAGACCATTTACATACCAATGGCATCGATAATAAGTTCTCTGAGGACAATAAAACAGTCATTCAGGCTATAAAAGATTGCTTAAAACCTTTCATGGGCGGATATGAAGTTATGCCGGTTTTATCATCTGCACAATGGGCTGCGAGTGCGATTCCAACCTATAATGCTGTCTCAACAACGGATGTGATCCATTTAGCCGGGGGCGGAATTTTGGCTCATCCATCGGGCATTGAAGCAGGCGTTCTCAGTATGAGGCAAGGCTGGGAGGCAGCGGTCAAAGGGTTGCCATTAGAAGAGTATGCAGAAAGCCATCCGGAATTATCTCAAGCCATTCAGAAATTCACAAAAAAATAGAATAGGGTGGGATTAATGGAGGAAACAAAATTACTTCTCGCTTTTTATGGGGATGATTTTACCGGTTCCACTGATGCAATGGAATCACTATCCTCAAGTGGGTATCGGACAGTTTTATTCCTGGAGCCACCTTCCGGGGAAATGCTCAAAAAATTTGAGGGACTTCAATGTATTGGAGTTGCAGGTACAAGCAGGGCCAAGGCACCTGAGGAAATGGAAGCTGAACTCCGTCCGGTATTTGACCGATTTGCCGAGATAGGAGCTAAAGTTACTCATTATAAAACTTGTTCGACATTTGATTCTAGTCCTCAGGTAGGAAGTATTGGAAAAGCGGTAGAAGTGGCCAGGGACTATTTTACAGAACAGAAGGCCATTCCTCTGCTGGTCGGAGCTCCTCCGCTTGGAAGATATACTTTATTTGGAAATCACTTTGCAAGAATGCAAAACGAAGTCTATCGATTGGACCGGCATCCTGTCATGTCAAGGCATCCAGTTACTCCGATGGATGAGGCAGACCTCCGTCTCCACCTATCTGGACAGACTAAAGAAAAAGTAGGTTTAATGAGCATTTTGGACTTGGAGGGGCCAATTGAAAAGGTAAGAGAGCAATTTCAAAATAAAATCGCTGACAAGGGAATGCTGCTTTTTGATGTATTGGATGATGAGAAACTGAAAGTGAGCGGGCAGCTCATTTGGGAGAAGGCAGTTCAGGAAAAACTGTTTGTCGTTGGATCCTCTGGAGTGGGTTATGCACTGACTGCCCATTGGAAAACCGCTGACTTGCAAAATAAGGCTCAAAAGGTGGAATCACAAAACCGTAATGCCAGAAAGCCTGTCCTGGCCGTTTCTGGCAGTGCCTCTCCAGTTACTCAAAAGCAAATAACGAACGCAATCGAAGATGGATTCTATGGAATAAGGGTAACCCCGGAACAGATCACTGAAAGAAACTCAATGCCGTTAGAGCTGATTGATCAAGCGATTAATCTGATTAACGAAGAAAATAGCGTTGTTTTTTATACGGCATTGGGACCGGATGATCCTTCTATTCTAAAGACCCGGAATTTATTCGCTAAAAAAGGAGTTTCAGAGTTTCACTCCGGAGAAATCATCGGCAAACAACTTGGCCGGTGGAGTAAGGAAATTATAAAAGCTACTGGGATTACACGAGGGATTGTTGCTGGAGGAGATACCTCTGGATTTGTAACCAGAGAATTAGGGATATATGGTTTGGAAGTGTTCCGCCAGATTTCACCGGGTGCTCCATTATGTCAAGCATTCTCCTCAGATGAGAAAATGAACGGTTTTGAACTGGCCTTAAAAGGAGGTCAATTAGGCGGTCTTAGTTATTTTTCTGATGTAAGGGCCGCTGAGTAAATTGGTAGGGTGGTAACCGAATGGAAACTAAAACTAGAACAGCTGCAGCTCCTCTTTTAAAAGATGTAGCATATCAGCAAATAAAAGAACGAATATTGGATGAAAGCTTTGCTCCAGGATCATTTTTATCCGAACGAGAATTAATAGAAGTTCTGCAAATGAGCAAGACACCAATTAAATCAGCACTTGTACGGCTCGAAACAGAAGGTTTTGTGACTGTTTCCTCAAAGCAGGGAATTATCATCAATCCGCTTTCGATTGATCAGATTATTGATATTTATAATCTTCGAATCGCTTTAGAAACCTATAATTGCAATCAAATCTCAGGAAAGTTAACTGAAGAGCAATGCAGGCTTCTTGAAAAAAATCTTTCTGATACTGCAACGAAGTGTGAGCACCTGGACATTAAAGGATTTACTAGCGAAGATCATGCTTTTCACTTGCTTTTATGCGAATTCTCCGGAAATCGGGAAATCTACCGTGTGCTGCTGAATTATCAGGACCACCTCCATAGAATCACTCTAAGGCATTTAAAGAAGGATCCTCATCGCATGCACACATTCTATCAGGAGCATGTTGAAATCTATGAAAGTTTAAAAAGTGGAGATCAAAGGGCTGTTGAACTTATAACAGACCATTTGCAAACGTCTAAGCAAAAACTATTGGATTAAGTTCGTTGGGAAGTAGGAGGTTGACGAAAAATGAAAGCGGTTTATGTTGAGGATGCCTATAAGGTAGTTGTAAAGGATGTTAAATTGCCAGAGATTGAAAACAATGAAGTGCTGATTGCAACCAAAGTCGCTGGTATTTGCGGATCGGATATCCATACGTATAAGGGGCTGCACCTTTTTAGAAAGCCTCCAGTCATTATTGGTCATGAAATTGCTGGGGAAGTCGTTATGGTAGGCAGCCATGTTGAGAATTTTAAGGTAGGAGATAGGGTTACGGTAGAACCGCAAACTGGCTGTGGAAAATGTGATAGCTGCCTGACCGGGAAAGTAAACTATTGCCAAAATCGAAAAGCACCTGGAATTAAAGGCTGGTATGGGGCAATGGCTGAGTATTTTGCAGCGCCAGAGGAAACAGTGTTCAAATTGCCTGATGGTATGACGTATGATCAGGGGGTTTTGGTCGAACCTTTTGCCGTTGGAGTTCACGCGGTAAGAAAAGCCGATATCCAGCTAGGGGACAAAGTGGCCATTTTAGGTGCAGGTCCAATTGGGCTTTTAACTGTATCCGCTGCTAAAGCTGCAGGAGCTACAACGATCCTTGTCACGGATATCATGGATTATGCACTTGAAGGCGCTGAAAAAATGGGGGCTACACATTCTTTAAATATATTAAATAAAAAAGAATGGGTTTCTGAAGCTCAAACTCTCATAGGCAGCGAGTTTGATAAGGTTCTAGTTGCTGTAGGTGTACCAGGCATCATAGACAATTCTATTTCATTGCTCAGGAAAGGGGGGAAATGTGTAACAATCGCCATGTTTCATGGCACCCAAACTTTTGACATTGTTAATTTACAGCAGGGGGAAAAAGAAATTATCGGCTGCATGACATATACAAGGGAGGATACATTGGCGGCAATTGATTTACTCGCAGCTGGGTATGTCAATGAGGATGCCCTCATCACGCATAAACTTAGTTATCATGAGGCAGCCAAGGGATTTGAACTGGTTGATAAGAAAGAAGATTCATCTTTAAAGGTTCTTGTAGAGTTTTAATCTATAAAACAAACAAAGGGGAAGATGAAAGATGAAAAAAGTATGGTTGATTATGATGACTTTTATTTTGAGTTTCGCTTTGTTGGGGTGCGGAGCAAAGGATACAACTGAAAGTGCGAGCGGTTCTTCAGGAGGTTCAGACAAACCAGTGAAATTAAAGCTTGGCCATATTGCAGCAGAAAATGATCCTTGGCACCTTGGTGCAAAAAAGTTTGCCGAACTGGTAAAGGAAAAGACGAATGGATCAGTTGAAATTGATCTTTATGCCAGCTCTACATTAGGAAATGACCGCGATTTGATTGAGGGTATGCAATTAGGTTCTGTAGATTTCGCACTTGTAGCGGGTGTTCTCTCCAATTTCTATGAGCCTTACGCTATTTTGGAACTTCCATATCTATTCCGCGATCGCGAGCATATGCAAAGTGTATTATACGGTGAAGTTGGAGATAAGTTGAAGGAAGATCTTCTGGCTAATACACAAGTAAGAGGTCTTGAGTTCTGGGAAAGAACTCCACGCCAATTAACTGCAAACAAAAAGATTACAAGCCCAGCTGATTTAGAGGGAATCAAGATTCGTGTCCCTGAAATTCCAGCATCAATTGCAGCTTGGAAAGCAATGGGTGCAACGCCAACTCCGATGGCATTCAGTGAAGTATATTCATCTTTGCAGACAGGTGTAATCGATGCACAAGAAAATCCAGTTGCCTTAATTGAAAGTACAAAGTTGAATGAAGTACAAAAGTATATGATCAACACTAACCACGTTTATGGTTATGTCATGCTTACAATGAGTGACAGCACATACAAGAAACTTTCGAAAAATCAGCAAAAAGCAATTGAAGAGGCAGCAAAAGAAGCAACTGAATATGAAAATAAGATCGTTTATGAGCAAGAAAAGGAACTGTTAGAAAAGCTGACTTCTGCAGGTATGGAAGTGGTAGATGTGGATACTGAACCATTTATGGAAAAAGCAAAAACAGTCCATGGTGAATTTGCTAAAAAGTCTCCTGAAGCACAAGAGCTTTATGACAGTATTGTAAATACAAAATAGAATGCTTAGAAAGGGGGCGGGTACCAGTCATTATTGGCTCAGTGCCCTCCTCTTTTTAAAAAGATTACGATTAATGTCGTAAAAGGAGAGTTATCTCATGCAACAAGTTATTAAAGCTATAGATTCTATAAATAGGGTAGTTGGCATTCTTCTTTCGTTAATGCTTGGTGTTATGTCAATTCTTATCATATTACAAGTCATAAGCCGTTTTGTAATTAATTTTCCTTTGACCTGGTCAGAGGAGCTATCCCGATATTTAATGATTTACATTGTCTTTCTAGGTGCTGGCTTAGCTATGAGGCATAATAATCTGATCTCGATTGAACTTTTACCAGAATCATTGTCAGGAAACAAAAGAAAAGTAGTTATTATTCTAGTGATGATTATTTCTATCATATTTTTTGCAATCTTGTTTAAGCAGGGGATCGATATGCTGGGTATGGTTAAAATGCAATCATCACCTGGTCTCCAACTATCTATGTCAATTCCGTACGCCTCAATCCCGATTGGTTCCTTCGTCCTTGCGATAAATTCCCTCGCTGTAATTCTGGATCAATTATCAAATAAGCAGGAGGGGGAAATCTAATGGCTGCAATTTTAATGGTAGTTATGTTAATACTTTTCGGATTAAGTGTACCTATTGCGGTTTCCATCGGCCTTGCATCTGCAGTGGCTCTATGGTGGGAAGGTGGAACGCCTCTCATTGTTTTGGTACAGCGCTCTTTTACATCCATAGATTCTTTTCCGCTAATGGCTATTCCTTTCTTTATTTTGGCGGGAACATTAATGGAATTTGGAGGGATATCGAAGAGGTTAATCAATCTAGCGAATGCTTTTACAGGCCACTTGCCAGGGGGACTTGCTATTGTAACGGTTGTTACGGCAATGTTTTTCTCTGCAATCTCCGGATCAAGTGCCGCAACAACAGCTGCACTAGGCAGTATGCTTATACCAGGGATGATTAGAAGGGGCTATGATCCAAAGTTTGCAGGTGCCACTCAAGCAGTTGCCGGTGAACTAGGAGTTATTATACCTCCAAGTATACCGATGATTTTATATGGTGTAACCGCATCTGTGTCAATTGGTGATTTATTTATGGCAGGGTTTGTGCCTGGAATTCTCATTGGATTTGCATTGATTTTAACAGTCTATGTGATCTCGAAGAAACATAACTATGTGCGTGAACCTAGGAAATCTTTTAAGGAAATCATTCAGGCATTTAAGGAATCTTTCCTAGCTCTGTTGATGCCAGTTATCATTTTAGGCGGCATTTACGGCGGTATTTTTACTCCAACAGAAGCTGCCGGTGTAGCTGTTGGCTATGCGTTTATTGTAGGGGTATTGATTTACAAAGAGATCAAGCTTAGAGAACTCGCGAAGATTTTTACCCAGTCTGCTGTAACTACAGCTACTATCATGTTTATCATTTCAAGTGCAGGATTATTTGGCTGGATTATGACAAGGGCGAATGTTCCTCAAATGGTTGCAGAATTCTTTATTAATATCTCTGAAAATCCGATCATCTTCCTGCTTTTAGTCAATTTATTCTTAATCATTGTCGGAATGTTTATGGAGACAAATGCATCAATTATCATTCTGGCACCTTTATTATTACCAGTAGCAACACAACTCGGCATTGATCCGGTGCACTTTGGAATTATCATGATTGTTAACCTGGCTTTGGGAATGTGTACACCTCCTCTAGGGGTCAACCTATTTATATCATCACAGATAGCCAAAATAAGGCTCGACCAGATATCAAAAGGGATGCTCCCTTACTATGGAGTACTGCTAGTTACATTAATGTTAATTACCTTTATTCCTGCCTTATCAATCGGTTTGGTAAATTTGTTTAAGTAAAGGATGAGTTTCCCTTGCAAAACTATGAAGATATTAAACTAGAACTAATTAAGACCGGAAAGTTTATGATGGAATATGGATTAGCCTGGGGGAATGCTGGGAATATAAGTGCCAGGGCAAATGAGGATCACTATCTGATTACAGCTAGCGGTACGTTCCTTGGCGAATTGGAACCATCGGACCTCGTTAGGTGCTCTGTCTCAGGCCAGTCAGAGTCTTATGGGAAAAAACCTTCAAAGGAAACACCTATGCACCAGGCGATATATCAAAAGCGTCCTGAGATTAACGCTGTACTACATGCATCGCCATTTTACAGTACATTGATTGCCTGCTCAAATATTGAAATTCCTTCAAATTGGTTTGTCGAGACCATGTACTATTTGGAGAGAATAGAGAGAGTGCCTTATTGTCATCCCGGCAGTCAGGTATTAGGAGAGGCTGTCGCTGAAAAAGCAGGGGAGGCCAATATTCTGCTGCTTGAAAATCATGGTGTGCTAGTTTACGATACAAGTCTAAAAGAAGCAAGGATGGCCTTACAGACATTAGAAATGGCATGCAAAATGCTTGTAACTGCAAAAGGTGCGAATATTGAGTTGGAAGGTTTGGCGGAGGAAGCAGTGAAAGACTTTCTGGTCAATGCCGCTTATAAACCTCGAAGGAAATGGTAAAGTTTAAGAACCGTCCCAGAGACATTGGACGGTTCTTTAGTTTCTCATTTTCCTAAACAATCTTAGCTTTTTTCAGTGTATGTTTACGCAAAAACTCCAAGGATAGCTGGTTGAATTCCTCGGCTTTTTCGATATTGCATACATGGCCGCATTGGTTAAGGATGACTAGCTCGCAGTGGTCGTCACCGTGGAGGTCAGCTCTTAACTCGCTCACAAACATATGGTCTTCGGCGCCTGATATATAAAGTTTAGGAATCTTTACATTTTGGACATTGGTATAGATTGTTTCAACTTCAGCTACGAGTTGATACCATCCAAGAAAATTGTTCCGCAGCATTTTTTGTGCTTCATGGATGAAGAATCGTCTAGAGTGCTTATGGTTGTCTTTTGGCATGAGAATCAGTGCCAGGATGCGATACAACCACATAAATGGAATCGCTCCCTTTATCAGTCCTGCTATTTTTAAAAGGAATTTTGCCATCCTATTCAAGCTCGTTATTGCTCCTCCTAATACAGCAGACCTCACTCGGCCCGGTTCTGTTTTGAGTAATTGATGGAGGATGATTGACCCTAGTGAAATGCCGACAAAGTGTGCTTTATGAATCGCAAGTTTGTCCAGTGTTTTGGCAATCTCTTTAACGATTAAATCAAACGAGAACTTTTCTTTATAGGAATCTATGTCTGGGGAATCTCCATGGCCTGGTAAATGAATGGCCAGGACATTAAAGTGTTTTGAATAGGCTTTAATTTGTTTGAAAAAAATTTTAGAGTTGCCGCCGATCCCGTGCAGCAATACAACGTACTCCGAGCCGTTCCCCTTATATAACTTATAATCTAGCATTAAAATCTCCTTATGTCGGTCTAGTTGATAACTACATGATACCCTTGGTGCTGATTCTAGTAAACCCTTACAAGAATATTGGAATATACTTTGAAAAAAACATTTAGAGAAGAGGGTGCTGCCAGTGGGGTGGTAATTTTGAAACGCGAGAACCGTCCCTATGTTTCAAAAAAACAGGCACCTCCCGGTTGAAAAAGGAGGTGCCTGTTGAGTTTGATGGTGAGACGTGAGAACCGTCCCTATGTTCCATTTTGGAACACGAGAACCGTCCCCATGTTCCACTTAGTAGTTCATTAGCTTTGCTTTGACTAGGAAGTTGGCTAATATTTTGGCCATTTCGTTGCGTTGTGTGTTGCCGGCTGGTGCGAATTTGTCTTTTGCTTTTCCGCTGATGATGCCTGCCTGGTACACTGTTTCTACGTCTGATTTGGCCCATTTGCCGATGGATCCTGCGTCTTTGAAGTCGGCTAATTTCTTGGATTTATCCAGTCCAGATAAATCGTAGTTAATGAAGTCTAGTTTCATCGCGCGGCCGATCATGGCTGCTGCTTCGGTACGTGTGATCTTTTCGCCAGGTGCGAATGTGCTGTTGCCTTTGCCCTGGATGATTCCGTATTCGATGGCTGCCATTAGGGCGTTGTTGTCATTGAACCACTCATTGCCTTTGACGTCCTTGAAGCGTCCGTCGTATTTCGCGCCTGGAAGTCCAAGTGCGCGAACGAGCAATGCTGTGAATTCAGCACGAGTCAGTTGGCTTGCGCTGCCGAATGTGCCGTTGCCTTTACCTTTGATGATGTACTTGGATGCCAATGTTTCGATATACTTTTCAGCCCAGTCTTTGCCGTTGTTGACGTCAGAGAAGGTTACATCGTTCTCAACGATTGCGTACGTTGAGTTCGTCAATGACTTGATCGTAGCTGTCTTGCCGTCGAACAATGTTGGTACTGCACTGAATGAACCATCTGCATTTAGTTTTACAGCTACTGCTCTAGAAGCGTTGAAGTTAGCGCCGCCAAGGATTTCGCGTTCAACGTATGTGTTGAATTCCTTGATTTCTGCCTTCTTGCCTCCGGCTACTGCTTCAACTGTAAAATCAACCACTGCTGATTTCAGTTTCAGCTTTGTATCTGGTTTTACCACGTTCACAGAAACCGTGATCTGAACATCGCTTGGTGATACGCCAAGCTTCTTCGCAAGTTCTGCCAAATTCACTTCTGATACAGGAAGCGTGTAGCTTGCGTTTTCTGTTACCACTTCAACTGTTGCTTGCTTATTTTTAGCGAATGCTTCCGTAAATAAGTTTGCAGGCAGCTGTGCTTTTGCCTTCTCGCCAGCAGCTGGCTTTTCTAGCTTGACTGCCAGGTTGTGCTTGTCAGCTGTGATGGCTTTTACGATCTCTGCTACTTTGTCAGCAGCAACCTTTGTTACGACTTCAACCATGCCAGAAGGATTCTTTTCTTTTACCACCTCTGCAGCCCATGCTGGAAGCTCAATTGTGTGAGGCTTCTCACCAGCTGGCGGGGCAGGAGGGTTTGGGTTAGATTCACCGTTACCTGGTGCGTCTGTTGCTTTTCTGTCGAGCTTAATGACCACAGTAGTTAGTGGGTCAATTGTCAATATGTCTCTTGTTAACTGGAAGCCAGATCTTTCAGCTACCGGTTTTACCCCAGCTTCATCATTGTCGACAAGCACCTTGCCGCCAGAGAAGTTATAGTCTCCTAGAGTCAATGTACGAGTTTTGTTATCAGCATTCACAAACACATAGTAATTGCCAGTGTTGTCTGTTGATACGTTTTCGTATGCGATCATTAAGTCAGTAGACTTGATTTCAGGGATGTTAAGCAGTGTGACATTCGAGTCAACCAAGTCTTTTTCGCCTAAGCGGAAAGCATTCGTTGATTTTCTTAACTCAATCAAACCTTTTGTATAGGCTTGAGTTGTTGTGTTAACAGGATTTAACTGTTTGTTTGTTGCCTTCTGCCAATCGAATTTATTGATGGCATCAGATGAGTCATAAGAGTCGTGTATGAAATATCCAAATCGATTTCCGTCCTCGTCTTTAAACTCAGTGTATTTTTGCTCTGGTACGCCTTCACCTAACCATTGCTTCGTTCTGCCGTATTCCTGGCCAGAGTGAAGGAAAGCAGTTCCCTGGGATGTTAAAATAATCGAGTTTCCAAGGCGGATGCGCTTGTGAATTTCTAACTCATTTTCAGGAACTGATGGGTCCTTTTTGATTGATTGTGCAATAACATCGTGAAGCGGCAAGTTATCGTGCGCTGCGATGTATTGAACCATATCGCCTGGGTCGTCGTCAGCCGTGTTTCCTGGCTGTGCTTTAATGTTGTTAAAAATGGTGTTGATATCGCGTGCTCCGCCAGTAATGAAGCGAGGCTCACCTTCAGAACCGAAGCCTGATTTTAACTCGTTGCGGATCTCATCAGAGAACACGCCCACGTTGTCTGTTTTATCCATCCAATCCTGGTCTGCGCCCATGCCTTTAAGTGCTGGGTCGGAAAGGTGGCCTGCAAATGTTCTCCAACCTTCACCGATGAAGATTGCATCAGGATTTACGGAAGCTGCTGCGTCATATGCATGTTGGATAGAAGGGTAGGTTGCGTCACCCATCATGTCAAAGCGCATACCATCAATCTTGTATTCGTCAAACCAGTATTTCACTGAATCGACCATTAATTTTTCTGCCATTGTGTGACTTGTTGCCAGGTTGTTTCCGAAGCCGCCAAGGAAGTTTCCTTTGTCGTCCTGGAACGCGTAGTAGTTTGGAACAATGTCATTCAACTGGCTTGCTTTTGCCATATGAGTGTAAACAACGTCAAGGACGACACCCATTCCAGCATCGTGGATTGCGTCAACTAGCTGTTTCAGCTCTTTTACGCGCTGTTCAGGGTTAGTTGCATCCTCTGAATATGCGCCATCTGGAGAGAAGTAGCTGTGCGGGTCATAGCCCCAGTTGTATTCATTTCCGCCAGCTGAATATTCAAGCTCTCTTTGACCCATCTTCGTTTCATCGCCATAATACCAAGCCATTACAGGAAGCAATTGAACATGTGTGACGCCAAGAGATTTTAAGTAATCCAGCTTGTCGATGAACGCTTTATAAGAACCCCATCTTGCGTTCAGATCGCCTTCGATTGAAGGGTCGGCCGTGAAGTCACGGATGTGTGCTTCGTAAATCACTGCGTCTTCACGCTTTTTATAGCCATCGATTTTAGCGTGGCTAAAGCCTTCAGGGTTTGTACCGCTAAGGTCAACAATTGCCGCCTTACCAACAGTGTCTCCGTCAGGACCAGCATTGCCTTCTGTATTTACAGTGAAGGCTGCCATTGATTTTGCATAAGGATCTAACACTTGGCGAGTTACGCCGTCATTTGTTACATCATATTGGTAAAAATAACCTTCAAGATCGGTTACGTTTTCTAGGTCGCCAGGTTTGACGTCTGCAGACCAGACACCTTTTTCACCCTTCGTTAACTCGATGCTGCCGATTTGTGTTGCGGCATTATTTTTATCAAAGAAATTAGCGACAACCTTGCTAGCCTTAGGAGCCCATAATTTAAGTGTTGCTGCTCCATCCTTGTAAGTCGCACCAAGGTCGTTTCCATCATAAGCGTACATTTCATCAAGCATTCTCCAGCCAGTAGAAGCTGAAACCGTTCTGCCTGAGTATGTTACAGATAATGGAAGCTTTTCTAAATCCAATGTTGCTTTTACTTTTGCAGCCGTTGCGCTTGTGATTTCAACGCTTTCGATGGCAACTGCTGCACCTGTTGCGTCTTTGATTTCAAGAGCGTCTTTTAATGAGTCAGGCGTTAAGCCATCTGTCATCGTGAAACCTAGTAGAATTGTATCTTCAGAGATAACCTCTGCGTTGGTGATTCCTGTTGCCTGCTCCCAGTATGGAGAAACGTATACATTGTCATCGCCTTGTCTTACCCAAAGGTGATTGTATTTGTCCAGCAGGTTGAAGGATTTGTCGCCGCCGTCTTTTTCTCCATTTGTCTTGTTCAAGGTAATCATGCCGATTGTTTTGGCATTTTCTTTTAGCTGGATATCAGCATAAGCACCGTATCGGTCCGTACCTGTTAATGATGCTGCACCTGCAGGCCAGCCGTCAGAAGGCGCAACTACGTCGCCCCAGTTCCAAATACCGAAGTTGTCGTAATCAGCGTTGTCACGTACGTAATGGACGCGGACAGTATTCGCTGGAAGGTCGACTGGTTCGTAAGTGTAAACCTTGTCAGAACCTTGTTTGATAAAAATTTCATTCATTTCAGGTGTGGAAATCGCAAAGCCTTTATCGCCGCCGTCTTTACCACCATCACCTTTTGTAATATCCATCACGAGGAAGCCGATATTCTTTGCGCCTTCTTTAAGTTCTACGTCGATGTAAGCACCATAGCTGTCTGTTTTTTCGAACATTGTAGCGCCAGTCGGCCAGTTGGCAGAAGGGGAAGCTACGTCGTTCCAGAGCCATGCACCGTAGTTATTGTAATTGTTGTCATCGCGTTTGTAGTGGATGCGGATGTGGTTGGCAGGGATTGGTTCTACCGTTCCATCTCCGTCGCCAGAGCCAGCAGCTGCAGCAGCTGTGATTTCTCCGCCTTCAACCGTTAGTAAAACAGTACCGCCATCAGCTTTTGCTGGAATTGTTAATGTGATTTCGCCAGCTTCTGATGCAGTATAAGTTTTATCTGCATAGTGGTCAGTTACAATCGCACCTGCAGGAACTGTCAGCGTGACGTCTTTTGCTTTGTCAGCAACATTCAAGCCGACGTAAGCTGATTCGTTTCCATTTTTACGAGCAAAAAGAAGGAACTTATCAGCGTCAGAACCGCCAATCGTTGCGCGTTCACCTTTCGCGAACACGTCTGAATGAGCACTTCTGAAGTTCAGAACCTTTGTATAGTGCTCAAGGACGTCGTTGTTTTCAACTTTGTCCCATGCAAGGTCATAACGGTTATCATATTGCGGATAGTTGTTTGCTCCGCTTTGGCCAAGCTCTTCACCATAATAGATGACTGGCTGGCCTTTTGATGTTGCTTGCAGGGAAGCAGCGACCTTAAGCTTGCCTTTGTCATTTCCTTCTTTAAATAGGAAACCATCTTCGTCATGGCTGCCCAAGAACGAACCTAAAGTAGCAGTGTTGTCAATTTTACCGTTGCGGGCAGTCAGGGCATCGTTTGCTGCCTTCAGCTGGCCGTTCACGAAATCGTGCGCAATGCCTTTGAAGTCGAAGTCAAGCAGGGAGTCCATCATACCCGTCTCCAGGTATCCAAGTTGGTTATTGGCACTTGCTCCCCATGCTTCACCGATCATTTTGTGTGTCGGCATTTTTTCAGTGAGGACATTTTTGAATGCCATCCATGTTGCATCTTCAACGTGCTTCACAGTGTCGACACGGAAGTAGTCAATCGTGTTTCCTTTAGCTGTTTTGGCTTTGTCAATCCAGTCTGTTTGCCAGTTGATGATTGTTTCGCGGACTGCTGGATCTTCCGTTTTTAAGTCAGGAAGGTTAGCTAATTCACCAACAACCTCATCAGAGCCGACATTTGAACCCTGGCGAAGCAGGCTGCTGAAAGTGCTGCGTTCAGCGTCAGTTGGGTAACCGGCTGGAGGGTTTGTTGCTTCTCCATCGATATCCTTCAGGCCATATCCTGTGTGGTTCAATACCACGTCAACCATGATTTTGATACCTTTTTCATGGGCAGCGTCAATCAGTGTATGGAAATCTTCCATTGTCCCGAAGTGTGGGTTCAGCGCACCAAAGTTGCTCGCCCAGTAGCCGTGGTAAGCGTAGTATGAATGTCCTTCTGGGTTGTCGTGGCGTACATCATACTTGATGTTTTCTACGATTGGAGAGATCCAGATTGTGTTCACGCCTAGCTTGTCCAGATAATCCAATTTTTGCGTGATACCTTTAAAATCGCCGCCCTGGTACGTGCCGCGGTCGTTTTTAGCGTCGTAGTTCTGGTTGTAAGGGTCGTTGTTTGATGAATCGCCATCAAAGAAACGGTCTGTCAGCATGAAATAGATGATCGACTCATCCCAGTCGAAATCATTTTCACCGACAGCCTGGCGAGTTTTTACCTCTACTGATGCTTTTCCGTTGTAGTAATTTCCATATGAATCTACTACAGTCACAGGGATTTCTTTCGTTCCAGCTGTAACATTGTAATCCACTGCAATTGTGATTGCTTTTAAAGAAGGATCGACTTCAAGCTTGTCAGATCCGCCAAGCCCAGAAATGTCTGCAGTGATTTTGCTGACTTTCACGTTTTCAGTCAAGCCTTGGATATCAACCTTTAAGACAGCGTTTTCATTATAGTCAATCGCTGCTGGTGTAACGGTTCCTGAAACAGTCAGTTCTGCTTTTTGGAAGTCGATTTCTGAAGCTGGGTTGTAAGGGTCATTCACTTCAGAAGTCGTGCCGTCTTTCATGGTTACAACATACGTATATGGCGTCTTGCCATTAGGAATGTTCTCGTAAGTCGCTACGAATCTCTCATTCTCTGGCTCATACGTCATTGATGTTATTTCATTGTTAAACTTCAAATCTACCTTCTGGATTGTGTCCATTTGGTCGTTTGCGAAAAGAGCTTTATCACGATAGTAGAAAGTTGCATTTCCATTATCGATTACGGGTGCAGATCCGTCCGGAACGACGCGGATTTGCTCGACACCGCTTGTTATGTAAGCCTTGGTGAGGGTGTCGTTTTTATTAATCGGAATAAAACGATCTCCGAATTCCTTCTGTGCAGTATTCCAGTCATAAGTACTGCGAAGAACGAAGCCCATTTGGGTCGTTGCGGCACTAACCGGGATGTCAACTACTGCCTTAGTGCCTTCCTTGGTTGTGAAATCAACCTGGCCATCAGCCACGCCAGTATTCCACGTCCAGATATTCCATTCGCCAAAGTTCTGGTCTTCACGAATGTAGGTAAAACGTAACTTGCGATCAGACGAAGCTGCAGTCGATTCTCCAGTCGAAGAACCCTCAGCCGATGCTTCTTGAGCCGGCACAAAAGGCAGCCACAAACTCAAAAGCATCAACGCCGTCATGAAAATAGAAAAACTACGCTTAGACTTCCTACTCATAGACATACTTTCCCCCTTATTTATTAGTTCAATAGAACCACAGAAGGAGTTTCTGCTTTATCACTGCAAAGCGATGGGGGTCAGACCCCCGCCAAGTTAAAGCTTTAACGCATCAGTGCGCCGGGGGTCTGACCCCCAGTGCAGTGAAGCTTTAATGTGGTGCAGGTTTCTTCTGTGATTCTATTAATGAAATCGTTTGCACAAATTGGTAAAAAAATATTCACTCAAAAGTGCAAGCGGTTGCAATAGTGTTACTTTTCAATTTTACAATATTTTGAGAAATACGGCAATGCATTCTGTGTGTCGAAATGTTGAAATAGTTATAGTTGCCTCCTGGTGGAATTGGAAGGTGCCTATAGCGGATTAGCAGATTATTGATTTAAATTAAAAGGTGACAAACTCCTGTTATATTTCCGGAACGAATTTTCATGAAAAATAAACTTCTCCCAACATAGTTTCGTCTAAATAGTAAAAAGTAGGGGAGAGTCACACAAAATGAAAACGAAACTTGCTTATGTAATCTTCGGTGCCCTGTTTTTGTCCACGGCCGGTGCATTTTACTATGAAGGAGCTCCTGAGGAAGCTGGGGCTTCTGGGAAAACGTACATAGCTGAGAAAGAGGCTGAATCGCTTAAAGAGGTTAATAGTGAAGAAGAGTTAATGAATGAAAGTGTTGAATCGGAAGATAAGGCCGCTGTTGTATCGGGAAAAGAAGCCACTGAATCAAAGAATCAAGTGACTGAGCCAAAAGAAGAGGTTAAAACCAAAAAGGAAATTGCCAAATCAAAAAATACCATTCAATACGGAGACTCGCTGTATGTCAACATTATGGATGAACCAAAATATCAGCGTCAGGCTAAAATCGCCAAAAAGTATGGAACGGAGCTATATGCAGTCCCGCGTACGGATTTATTTGCTTATTTTAAAGGAAAAGAAATGGTCATCAGCAAGAGTACCGGTGTGGTATCAGCCAACCCGCAATACGTTGAGATGCTAAAAGAGTTGTACTCCGGTGAGGGCTTTTTATATGAGGGAGTTATAGAGAATATCGACTTTGTAAATAAGAACGGAGCTAAGGTCATGGTCGAATTTGATCGTTATGAGGCTTATTCTATTAGCAAAAAAGAGAATGGGTGGATTGTGTTGTCCTGGTAATGGGCAATGGAAAAGAGGTGTTTGCTGCACCTCATTATTAATTTAGAAAATTCTTGGTTTTAATACTATTATTAAATCAAAAAGTATCATGGGGAAGGTTCTCTCGTCTCAAAAAAGTGGAACATGAGAACCGTCCCTATGTTCTTGTTAGGAGTTTAGTAACATGCTAATCCACTGCTCAAAAAAGCTTTTAGATGAACTGAAAATCAAACCGGACCCTGAGCTGGCAGAAGAGCCGCTTTTCTCCTGGAGTGCGCATGTGCTTACGATTCAGCGTAAAAAAATGGTGGTGGCCGTAAACAATTTAAATCGGTATGCCGTGATTTTGTATGGGCTTAAGGCGAAAGATTTTAAGCGATTGGGTGAGCTCATTAAGGATGGGCTTCGTGAAATCTGGCTGGCTGAAGGGATAAAGGAAGATGTGATAGAGAGATATCTTTCTGCTGCTGGAGAAGTAAATTTTACAAAATCGAAGGACCGCTCTTCTGTTTCAAGGTTAAATAGAGCATGTGATTTTGTTTATTTTTTGGAAGAATATATTGATCCAACTACACTCATAAACACGGAGCTTAGCTTGAAAGTCAGCCGCGATCTTGTTGGAGCAGGGAAGAATAAGTATATCTATCCTTATAGAGAGATGTTCAAAGAGCTTGAAAACCTAACAGATGGAAGGATTTTTGGTACAGAGGCTGTTCAGCTGAAAATTTCATTAAAGCTGGATGACCATCCTTGTTGGCGCAGAGTGATCGTGCCGCTTAATAATACGTTCGAAGAGCTTCATGGGGTGATTAAACATTCATTCGGCTGGGGTTATCAGCATTTGCATTCTTTTTACTTATATAATCCAAAAACCAAAAAGAAGCTTTCTCCTAATCACCCTGCTTATCACGAAGCAGGCTATGAGCCAATATTGAATATCGTGGGCAGTCCTGAAGCGTTGCTCGTCCCGGTCGATATGGAGAGGCGTCTTGAACATCATGTAAAACTATCAGAGTATATCCCGGGAGTCACGCATCTTAAATATGTCTACGATTTCGGAGACAATTGGGAGCATTACATCGAGGTTGAGAAGGCCATCCGTGATTATGATACCTATCATCCCGTTTGCCTTGAAGGCGAAGGGGACACTCCTCCCGAGGATGTTGGGGGAAGACCTGGTTACTCGGAGTATCTTAAGGTGATCAATGACCCGGGGCATCCGGAGCATCGGGAAATAAGTCGTTGGGCACAAATGCAGGGCCGTCGGAAATTTGATATTGAGATGGTTAATCGATTGTTGAAGTAAAAAGCCTGCTAATTACGTAGGCTTTTTTACATGGAGTTATTGTGAAAAAAAGGAGCCGCTACTTGGCTCCAATTACTCCTCCAGAAGCCGATGAATCATCCGCTTCCGGTCGTCAAAAAACTGCTTCATGATCATATAATGATTCGTTTCCTCCAGCTTTCGTTCATGAATGCCATCCACGCTGAACTCGTAGATTTTTGCGTCGGGATAGGCCATGATGATCGGCGAGTGGGTGGCGATGATGAGCTGGGAGTTTTCGCTGACCAGATCGTGAATCCTTGTGAGCATCGACATCTGGCGCAAAGGCGAGAGGGCAGCTTCCGGTTCGTCGAGGAGGTAGATGCCATTTCCGCGGAACCGGTGGATAAATGTGGCAAAAAAGGACTCTCCGTGCGATTGCTCATGCAGTGACTTACCGCCAAATGAGTTGATGATCTTTGGTCCCCCTGGTTCTCGATCCATTTCCTCAATATTCGATGCCACATTGTAAAAACTCTCCGCCCGCAGGAAAAATCCATCACGCGGTTTTTCAATCCCTTTAATGACTTTAAGATAGTCTGCCAATTCCGAATGCGAATTGAAGGTCGAGAAATTAAAGTTCAGCGACCCGCCTTCAGGATTGAATCCCAGTGCAACCGCAATCGCCTCCAGCAATGTCGATTTCCCCATCCCGTTTTCCCCGATGAAAAACGTGACCTTCGGATGCAATTCAAGCTCCTCAAACGTCTTTAGAGCAGGAAGATTGAAAGGGTAGTGCCTGAAAGAGGAGATTTCCTCACGCTTTAAATTCACACGTCTAACATACTGCCAGCTCAGGTAGCTCATGGTCATGACCTCGGATAAGTTTTTTAATATCATAACATAAAAAAGACAGGCGTCATCCAGATTTTTGGAAGTTGCCTGTCTGTTGCTTTACCTTATCTTAAGTCCCCGAACGGAAGGTTAGCATGGGTGACTGAAGGAAGCAGGAGAACCGTCCCCATGCTCCATCATGAAGCGGAAGAAACGTCCCCTTGCTCCATCATGAAGCAGAAGAAACGTCCCTATGCTTCTCCTACGGAATCCCCAGGGATCAGGGTAACATAAATCCGTTCGTGTTCGACTGGTTCGTTGGCTAGCAGTTTTAATAGGTGTTCTGCTGATACAGCGCCCCATTTTTGTTCGGAGTAGTCGATGGTTGCGAGTCTTGGGTTTGTGTATTGTGAGAGCTCGATGTTGTCGAATCCGATGATGTGGATGTGATTGCCGATCTCGTATTTTGTTTTTGCGATGTAATTGTACATGCCGATGGCCATTTCGTCGTTCAGGCAGAAGACGGCCACTGGCTCGGTGTATTCGCTGACGATTTGCTCGGCGGCTTTTTCGCCGGAAGGCTTGTTAAAATCACCTGGGATTTCACGATAATCAATATCTGTATAGCGATTAACTGCCTGGCGTGCTGCACTGATCCGCTGCGTCGCATCATATGAGCTCTCAGGTCCCGTTACCGCGTAGATTTTCCGGTGGCCCTTTTCAATCAGGTGGTCGATCGCCAGTGTGGCGCCTGATGTATTGTGCAATAACACTTGATTGATATTAGGGTGATCAAGTTCCCGGTCCATGACGACAATTTTATGTCCGGCCTCCGCATGCTTTAGCAGCTCTTCGCTTGAAAAATAGAAGTCGAGGACGATGGCCCCGTCAATCATCCGTTCTGGAATAAAGCGGTGCGATTCCTTCCCGCCGCAGACAATCATCTCGTATCCCTTGCTGCTGAGGGCGTCCTGGATGCCCTGGAGGAGCTGCCCGTAAAAGGCACCGCCGTAATTGGTCAGGAAGACACCAATGATCTTTGTTTCCCTTTTTTCAAAGAACGGGCTGCCGCGTTCGGAACATAGTTCAGTTCCTTGGCAATCGCGAGGATTTTCGCTGCCGTCTCTTCTGTCACCTTCGGGCTGCCGTTCAATGCATAGGAAACAGTGGATATCGAGACACCTGCCCGCTTTGCAATATCTTTAATTCCTGCCACGATTCTCTCTCCCGTCTCTTCAGTAAACTCTACTGCTATTATACCTTGTGAGCGTTTCCATCTATAGTGAATTTTTTAGTTTATAGACGATCCCCTCGTATGGCCGCAATTTTTTACCAGGGGTGTCATAGTTATGGATGACGATTTCTCCGTCACATACCAGCTCACTTTCAACCTCTCTGTCGGTAAAATTGCAGATAACACGCCATTCTTCATTTTCATAGGTTCGTGCGTAAGCAAAAATCTCCGGCTCACTGTCCAGAAGCTTGTAATCGCCATACACAATCAGGTCATTTGCTTTACGCAGCTCAATCAGCTTCTTGTAAAATTGAAAGATGGACTTGTCACTATTTTTATCATGCTCAACATTAATCGCTGAGTAATTCGGATTAACTTCAATCCAGGGCTCACCAGCTGTAAAACCGGCGTTAGATTCCGCAATCCACTGCATCGGCGTCCTCGCGTTATCACGGCCTTTTACATAAATCGATTCTATGATGTCTTCATGGGCAAAGCCTTGCTCTGAACGCTCATTGTACATATTGATGGTTTCGATATCGCGAT
This sequence comes from Heyndrickxia sp. MSNUG, assembly GCF_049532715.1. NCBI lineage: Bacteria > Bacillati > Bacillota > Bacilli > Caryophanales > Bacillaceae > Heyndrickxia > Heyndrickxia sp. MSNUG. Next base: position 4,400,870 of record NZ_CP150978.1, on the reverse strand, counting down.
AGAAGTCCAATTCAGCAAACTGCACATTCGTCATCCCAATTTCTTCCCCCTGGTAAATGTACGGCGTACCGCGCATCAAGTGTAGAAGGGAAGCGAGCATTGTCGCGCTTTCGTAACGGAATTCCTGGTCATTTCCCCAGCGCGAAACGATTCGCGGCTGGTCATGGTTGCTCCAGAATAAGCTATTCCAGCCTTTGCCGGCAAGTCCTGTTTGCCAGTTTGACAGCACTCTTTTTAAATCGGACAGTTCCAGCTGCTTTAAATCCCACTTCTGCTTGCCTTTTTGTTCATCTAAAGCAATGTGCTCGAATGAGAACACCATGTCGAGTTCTTTTCGTTCAGGGCTTGTGAAAAGAATCGCTTTTTCCAGATCAGCTCCACCGGTTTCGCCAACCGTAACAATGTCCGCACCATCAAGGACTTCACGATGCATTTCCTTTAGATACGTATGCAGAAGGGGACCGTTGTCGATGATTCCTTGCTCGAGTTCCTTTGCAATCAAATCGATGACGTCAAAACGGAAGCCTTTAATCCCTTTTTTAATCCAGAAGCGCATCACATCGTACATTGCCTCGCGAACGGAGGGGTTATGCCAATTCAGGTCAGGCTGTTTTTTACTGAACATATGTAAGTAATATTGCTCAGTCGTTTCGTCAAATTGCCAGGCGCTGCCGCTGAAAATAGACTTCAGGTCACTCGGCGGCCCACCATCTGCCGAATCGCGCCAAATATAATAATCACGATAAGGGTTTTCCTTGCTGCTCCTGGACTCAATGAACCACGGATGCTCATCGGAAGTATGATTCGCGACGATATCCATCATGATTCCAATCCCGCGTTTTAACGCCTCTGAAATGAGCTGGTCCATGTCTTCCATCGTCCCGAACTCCGGATGAATCTGATAATAATTGCTGATGTCATAGCCATTATCATCATTCGGCGACGCATAGACCGGGCAAAGCCAGATTATGTCCGCGCCAAGCTCCTGAATATAATCAAGCTTCGAAATGATCCCTTTCAAATCGCCAATTCCATCGCCGTTCGAATCCTGGAAGCTGCGAGGATACACCTGGTAAACCACACTTTTATGCCACCATTTGCTGTCCATTTTTCTACCCCCAATTCTTAAAAAGGAAGCGGCCGAATAGGCCGCTCAATTTTACAAATAAATTTCGATTGTATTGTTCTCAGCAGTGAGCATCTCAAGCTCGTCGGCGCTAATGCGGTAGCCGCCTTCACGATAACGGTTGGAAATCTTGTCTGCTTTAGCCTCTTTACCGTTAATCTTCACGCCGCTTTCACTGTTAAAACGGTAAACGAAGGTAACTTGTTTGCCATCAATATCAAACTGGAACTCCAGACCGTCTTTTTCCTCAGGAAGAACAGGGTCGATCACGAGGTCCTGTCCATCTCGGCGGATGCCCAAGGCGTTAGAAATCAGCTGATTCATATAGATTCCAGGTCCGCTTGAGTAAATGCGCCAGCCGCCTTTTACAGGTGCGGAACCATCACGCAGCTTCTCAAAGTTCTCCGCTGCTTCATAGCGAGTGTTGAACTTGCCGTCAGAGCTGCTGAAGTACGCATTGCTCTGTCTTAGCTCAGCGTTTGGAACGACCTTCTGGATGCCGATCGGGTTAATCGTCTGCAGGCCTTTCCAAACCTCACCTGTTTTACCTAGCTTGGCCATCGCTTCAACGAAACGGATGTGTGCATGGACATACTGTAATCCGATTTCACGTCCGAAGTTCGCTGCCTGCTCAGCGCGTTTGAAGTTCGTGCTGACTCCGCCGGCATAAGTAGCAGGGCGGTCCATCAAACGCACGCCGTCCGGATGGTACAAGCGCTCTTTAATGATTTCGTAGTGCGATTCCGCTTGCTCCGGCGTCAGCAGTTCGCCAATCATACTGCGCGTCATCGGAAGCAGGCGGTACTGGATTCCTGTTTTTGTATCGGTAGGGTGAACCATCAATTCAGGTTTGTCTGACTGCTCCATGAAAACGAATCCAGGGATTGTTTCTGTAGAAAGCATATATTTATTGAAATCTTCCTTGATTCCTGCTGCCATCGTGCTTAGCTCATCAGCAAGCTGAGCATCTTCTTTTTGTAAAAGCGATGCGAAGTGGCTTACGACCTGATACGTCAGCGCAACCGTCCAGCTGCTTGCCATATACTGCTTAAGCTGCGCGTTCGCCGGCTGGAGCGTGTCATCCCAGTCGCCATCGCCGTAGGATGACAAGTACGTATCATGTAAAAAATGATCCTTGATATATTGCAACTGCTTTTTCACGTGGTCAAGCAGGCTCACTTTTTCCTCAGTAAATTCAAAACTGCCTTTTTCAGTATAAGGAAGCTCTTCGCTTAAAATTGAGTAATCATTCGTTGCTTTTAGGTACTCAACGATGACCTTCAGCGGCCATACGATGATGTCGCCGTGGCTTTCTTCCTGCTGGAACTTGTAATAGTTGTCGAACATGAACCACTGCGGCCAGTTACCGTCATCAGAGTACTGATGTGAGTAGACCGTCTTGATGATGTCTTTCACATTTTCATATTTTTGCGTGGCGATGAAATATTCGGTCGGACCCTGGCACACATCACGTGTTCCCCAGGCAGCGCCGCCGTACTGCTCAAGGCCATGAGGCACAGAGTAGTGGACGAGCATATTGTGTGTATACCACCATGCAAGCGCGTTAACCTTGCTTAACTCTTCAGTAGTTGCACCATTTTGCGTCAAATTGAACCCGTTCATTGTCGATGCGAAAAATTCGCGGTACTTTTCGATTTCGGTTTGTGCATTTTCATGTGCGAAAGGAATTTCTTTTCCATCAAGCAGACCCTGGACAGCCATGCTCCACTGTGTTGCCACGTTCAGTTCTAAAACCACTAACGATGCAGTATCTGCTTCGATGTTCTCACCGAACATGCTTGAATCTTTGACTTCAAATTCGCTGCCATTGATTTGCATGCAGTAGCTTAGGTCAGGGAATACGCTTGAGCTATCCGCTCCTTCACCCGCGGTAAAAGTAAGGACATTTCCGTCCTGCTCCATATTGAAAGGCAGCGCGTACTCGTTATTGTTCATTGATACCTGGTTGGTAACGAGATAGCGGTACGCTTTTCCGTTAGCGGAGCGAACCTCAAGTCGCAATTGTGGCGAATCTACAGAACTGTAAGTCGTGATGACGATCAGGTCATCATTCGTTTTGTAGTACCAGCGGCCATAATTGAAGCCCATCTCAAACATCGATGGCATCGTTAGCAGATGGTAGCTGCCTTCGATTTCAACATAAATCCTCTGTCCGGAAGTCTTCATTACATTCAACGCATTACGCGCATTCGTCAGCATCTTGTTGAACGAAGTGTTGCCAACAACGATGTGCGAGTTGAAAATTCCGTACATATATAAAGTTGTCGTCAGAACGTTCTTGATGTTATCGACATTGCCACCGGTCATGAGAATATGGCCGTGCGGACGCTCAACCAGCAGTTCTTTTTCTTTTAAAACAACATGCTCATGCTGCTCCGTGAAGAATGACAGCAATGCATCCCCAACTGTCTCTTCCTGGTGACGATTCGGGAACAGCTCGTTAATTTCTTCTTTTGTCATCGATAGTGTTTCTAATGGCTTGCCGATTTTAGCAGAAAGCTGAAGTTGCGGTAAGTCATTAGCTTGATCGGCTTGAAGGGACTGAACTTTCTCCCATGCTGCCGCTACTTCATCAGTAAATTCCAGCTCCGTAATCGCTGTTGGGTGATTCTCTTTAAAAATGCCATAGAATACAAATTGTGCTTTGCCATCCAGGGTTACTTTTTCCGACTGAAGGGCAGTATAGGCAAATTCATATTGATAGATTTCATTTGCTAGAGTTTGCTTGGCTAGAATCTCAGGGACGTCCGTTTCTTTATAAGAAAGGCCGAAGAATTGGTAGCCATCAGTTGAGAAGCCAGTTGCTTTTGTCAGCGAACCCTGTTGAACGTAAGGGAAGTACCCGCCGCTCATCGGCTGGTTCTGGCGGGAGCAGACCACATAGCCTTTTTCCGCGTCGTTAAAAGCATTGTGGTCAATGTACTGTGACATATACGCTTCATTCGTGCGGACAGCGCCTTTGTCAGCAAGGCCCATATCCTGCCCGTAAATGACATCGATCTCAGCACCGTTTCCTTCCACTTCTACATCCCAGAACCAAACGGTTTCGGTAAGTGAGAATGTGACCATATACTTAAGGCCGGCAGCTTCACCCTTCCAGAAAACCTGATTGTCACTGTGGCTGACAGTGCTTGCTGATTTCGAACCAAGCAGGGGATAGAATTGAATTCCTTTTTCCCCATGAATGCGTAAAAATAAGTTATTTAAAGAGCCGTCGATTTCGTTCGATAGCCACTGATTGATCATCGTCGATTTGTTGGCGATTTCATACACATCGCCGCTATTTAAAAACGTAAAGCTTAGGTCATTTGCCTGAATGGTGAACTTTGACTGTGTCATCGGTGTCAACTTCTTTCCTTTTAGGATTGTCATTACCTGATCTATTGTTATCTTTATAAAATGTGAACTGTATAAAGTGGATTTCAGTCATTTATTGCGGTTAACCTCATAAAAAATCCCCACTGGTGATAAGGTTGGTTCAACCGTGAATAAATGGTGTTCAGCCAGCATTATTCCAATCAACCGCTTTTAAAGTGCTTCCAAACTGGTTAATAAACCCCACCTCGTATTAAAGGTCCCCCCGAACTGATATTAAACTGATTTCAACTGAAATTTAATCGCCAAAACCATAATGAAATTCAACTTTTTTCAGTCAAAAATCACTCAGCAGCAAGTTCAAACCCCAATTCAACCGTATCCCTGCTGTTAGGGCCAACAAAAGCGATGAATTTTCCTGGATCGCTCTTGAAACTTAAATCAGAGTAGTAGTAGCGTAAATGCTCTTCTGTAATTTCAAACGTAACTGTCACTTTATCACCAGGCTCTAAAGCGACTTTTTTGAAGCCTTTTAGTTCCTTCATCGGTCTTACGATTTCACCAGCGATGTCGCGGACATATAGCTGGATGATTTCTTCTCCGGCCATCTTGCCAGTGTTTTCAACCTCTACGGAAACGGTCAATGGCTTGGTCGCAGACATCGTCCCATCGGACAATTTTACATCGCTATATTCAAAGCTCGTATAGCTCAACCCGAATCCGAACGGAAGTAAAGGTTCGTTCGGGATATCTAAATACTGTGATACATATCGTTCCTGTGCATCCGGAGCCCCTTGAGGGCGGCCAGTGTTGAAATGGTTGTAGTAAACAGGCACCTGTCCAACTGAATAAGGGAAGGACATCGTCAGTTTCGCGGATGGGTTCGCATCGCCAAACACGATGTCAGCCACAGCGTTTCCGCCTTCTGTTCCTGGATACCATGCTTCTAAAATCGCATCGGCTTCGTCCCAGATTCCGTGCAGGTCGAGCGGACGTCCGTTGAACAATACCGCCACGATTGGTTTGCCAAGATCCTTCATTTTAGCGGCTAGCTCCAATTGAACCACTGGCAGGCGGATATCCGCACGGCAGCCAGCTTCACCGCTCATTTCGGAAGCTTCTCCAAGCGCAAGCACGATTACATCCGCTTCCTCAGCCATTTTTACAGCCTCCGCTAACTGTTCTTCAGAACCAGTTTCAATTTCACAGCCCTTTGCTGTTAAAAGAAGGGAAGAGTCCAGCTTCGCCAGCAGGCCGTCATATAATTGAACCGCTTTTTCCTTTGAACCAAGGAATGACCATGGTCCTAAAATATCGCCGCTTTGCGCGAATGGGCCGATCAGCGCGATTTTCTTTTCTTTATTAATAGGAAGAACACCGTTATTTTTTAATAAAACAGAAGACTTCACAGCCAGTTCTCTGGCAGCATCTCGATGTTCATCGCTCATGATCAGCTCTTGCTCAAGCGCCACATCCGCACCGCGATATGGATTTTCAAATAATCCTAATTTATTCTTCAAAGCCAGAATGCGCATAACGGATTCATCAATCAGCTTCTCATCTACTTTTCCGCTTTCAACCTGAGCTTTTAAATGATCGACATAGCAAGAAGTCATCATTTCGATGTCGACGCCGGCCTGGATCGCTTTGTAGGCAGCTTCCGCTTCATCCTCTGCAACGCCGTGCGGGATCATTTCTTTTACCGCGCCCCAGTCGGAAATGAGGATGCCATCGAAGCCCCACTCATCGCGGAGCAGGTCGCGCATAAGTTTTACATTGCCAGTTGCCGGGATGCCGTCGACTGTATTGAATGCCGTCATGACCATTTCACAGCCTTCGTCGAGCGCTGCTTTGTAGGCTGGGAGATAGGATTCTCTCATTTGGCGTTCCGACATATTGACGGTATTGTAATCACGGCCGCCTTCACCAGCGCCGTATGCAGCGAAATGCTTCACACAAGCAGCTACTGATTCTTTATTATTTTTCAAGTCTTTCCCTTGGAAACCGCGTACAAACGACTTCGCAAATTCACTATTTAAATACGGGTCTTCACCAGTCGATTCCATTACGCGTCCCCAGCGAGGGTCGCGAACTAGGTCAACCATTGGTGCGAAGGTCACATGGACGCCTGCAGCCGCAGCTTCTTTTGCTGCAATTTCAGCGCTCTGCTCGGCCTTGTCCAAATCCCACGAACAGCCAATTGCCAGAGGTACAGGGAAAATCGTTTTATAACCGTGGATGACATCCGCCATGAATAATAGAGGAATGCCTAATCGGGTCTTTTTCATATGGGCTTCCTGAATGCAGATCGCTTCCTTCGCTCCACCTGAAGCTCCGAGGACCGATCCGGTATTGCGAACCTTTTCTTCAGTTATGTTCATAGAAGCAAGGGGACCGGTAATTTGTCCTTCATCACTGGAGCCTTCGAAAAATGGTGTAGCTAATTGAAGTAATTGTGCGATTTTCTCATCAAGCGTCATTTCTTTTAATAAAGAAGTAAGTTTCTGACTGTTCATATGGGTGAACCTCCCCGAAATATATTGAAGTAATAGAAACGTTTCGAATAAAGATACAACTGCATTATAAGCGCTTTCTTTTTCAGAGTCAACGAATTATCGAAACGTTTCTATTGATAAATGAAAGCGAAACCAGTAATGGCAAGGATTTTAGAAAAAAAGTAAAATCAAGCTCAATTTTTTACTTGAAAACGATTACACCATGAAATATAATAGCCCTATCGAAACGTTTCAATCGCTTCCAACATTTCTTTTCGGTAAAAGAGACCAGAATGTTTGAATCGTTTCTCAAGTTTTAACCTATTATTTTTTTAACTGTTTTCGAAACGTTTCACTGCGAGGGGGTTTTCGCAAACGAAGTGCCATTTTGGGTAGATGTTCGTGAGTTATATAGTAATGATTTGCTATAACGGGAAACGTAAATGCAAGAACTTATTAAATTATTTTGGGGGTTTTACGAATGAGCCGAAAAATGTTTAATGTATTCAGCAAGAAGTTTGCAGCTGCAGCAATGGTAGGTACATTGGTTGTATCTGGTGCACTAGCAGGATGTTCTTCTGATTCAGGTTCTGGAAAAGACGGCAAGAAAGTCATCACTGTATGGGGCATGGGGGAAGAAGCGAAGACTCTTCCAAAGATTGCGGACGAGTTTGAAAAAGAAAATCCTGATATCGATGTAAAGGTGCAGGCGATTCCTTGGGATCAGGCGCATGATAAGCTTTTAACAGCGGTTGCTTCGAAAAAAGGTCCTGATGTTGTGCAAATGGGTACAACTTGGATTCCTGAATTTGCTTCTGCTAATGCATTGCTAGATCTAACAAAGCACACTGAAAAATATCCTGAATTAGCAGCTGACAACTTCTTCGAAGGTTCAGTTGAAACGACTAAATATGATGACAAGGTTGTCGGTGTTCCTTGGTACGTTGATACACGCGTCCTTTACTACCGTACAGATCTTCTAGAGAAAGCTGGTTTTAAGGAAGCGCCAAAAACTTGGGACGAGCTTCGTGACGCAGCGAAGAAATTAAGAGCTCGCGGCGACGACAAATACGGAATAAGCATTGACACAAATGAACAAAGCTTGTCGTTCATGCTGGCTCGCCAAAATGGATCTAAGCTGATCGAAGGCAACAAAGCTTCTTTTAACGAACCAGAATTCGTTGAAGCGGTTGAATACTTGAATGGATTCTTCAAGGATGGCTCAGCGCCAGTTGATCTTGGACTGGACATCATCCAGGCATTCAAAGGTGACGGAATCCTTCCTATGTTTATCAGTGGCCCTTGGATGGTCAAGCTGATTAATGACCAGTCTCCTGAGCTGGAAGGCAAGTGGGCAACAGCGGTACTACCAGCGAAAGAAACAAATACTTCAACACTTGGCGGATCAGATCTGTCTGTATTCCAGTACACAAAGAACAAGGATGAAGCACTTAAATTCCTTGCTTACATGAGCAAACCAGAAACTCAGGTAAAATGGCTTGAAATGACAAACTCTCTTCCAGCGAACAAAGAGGCTTGGAACGACAAGCAGCTTCAAGAGAACCAGTACTACAAAGTGTTTGGTGAACAGTTAGAAAATGCACAGCCAATGCCAGTTATTAAACCTTTCGAAAAAATTGCCCAGGACTTCTTGAGCAGATTTGAAAAGATTTACCGCGGCGGTGCCGACATCCAAGAAGAAATGGATGCGTTCGATAAAGAGGCTGAAGAAATTTTAGCCAAGTAATATGCAATTCTGAGGTGGACTAGCAGGCTGAGTGCCTGCTAGCTGCCTATAATAGTCCAGAACTTCTGGACCAAGAAGGAAGGGACTTACAATGAAAAGCTTAAAGGCAAACAAGACTCCTTACTTTTTCTTAGCACCTGCAATCATACTTTTGACTATATTTTCAATTTTGCCTATTTTTGTTGCGCTGATTATCAGCTTCACAGACCTTGATTTAGTAGGGATTGCGGACTGGTCATCGATCAGTTTTGTCGGCATCGAAAACTATAAAGAGGTTGTAAGTGACCCAATCTTTTTAAAGTCGATTACTAACACTTTATTTTATGTAGTGATCGGTGTTCCGCTTGTCATTGTAATCTCACTGGCCATTGCGCTTCTTATCAATTTTGGAAAAGCACGGATTTTCAAGGCTTTCCGGGTTGTCTTCTATATGCCTTCCATCACAAACGTTGTTGCGGTTGCTGTTGTTTGGAGCTATCTGTACAACCCTCAACTTGGATTGTTCAACCATGTCTTAAACCTTCTTAACCTGCCAGATGTACCGTGGCTTACAGACCCGACCATGGCAAAGGTTTCGCTTATTTTATTAGCGCTTTGGAGAGCGATCGGCATCAATATGATTATTTTCCTTGCCGCATTGCAGGGTATTCCGAAAACGTACTATGAAGCAGCGCAGCTTGATGGTGCAAACAACTGGAAGCAGCTGACGAAAATTACGATACCTTTGCTTAGATACGCGATCTTCTTTGTTTCGATCACTACGATGATTGGCTGGCTGCAATTTTTCGAGGAGCCTTTCGTCATGACAAATGGCGGGCCGCTTGATAGCACGACATCTGTAGCCTTGTTCATCTATCGCAACGGATTCCAGTTCAGCAACTTCGGTTACGCAGCAGCAGGATCATTCATCTTGTTCATTGCCATCATTATCATTACGATGATTCAATTCAAGCTTCAAAACAAACAGCAGGATTATTGATGAAAGCAGAGGTGAAAGTTAAATGAAATCAAGTGCAGTTTCTAAAGATTCATTAAGTGCTCATGTGAAGCGGGAAAAATCACAGCAATGGTTCGTGGGAATTATCCTGACACTTGGAGGATTACTTGTATCCATTCCTTTCGTTTGGATGATTCTATCCTCCTTCAAACCGGAAAGTGAAGTCATGCAGCTGACGCCAACGCTGTTTCCAAAGGAATTCACATTAGAGAATTTCCAGAATCTCTTTATCAATATGAACTTCGGCCTCTATTTGAAAAACACGGTCATCGTCGTTCTCTGGTCGTTCGTAGGTTTATTTTTAAATGCGATGGCAGGGTACGCATTCGCCAAGTTTGAATTTAAAGGCCGAAACAAATTATTCTTTCTCGTGCTGGCAACGATGATGATTCCTGGCCAGGTAACGATGATTCCAGTTTACCTGATCCTGAACCAAATGCAGCTGACAAATACAATGGCAGGAATTGTTCTTCCAGGCCTGGTTGGTGCGTTCGGTATCTTCCTGTTCCGCCAGTTCATGACGACCATCCCGGATGAATTGCTTGAAGCAGCTCGACTTGATGGAGCAAGCGAGCTCCGTGTCTTCTGGCAGATCGTCTTGCCGATGACAAAACCAATCCTTGCCGTACAGGGAATCCTGACTTTCATCGCCGGCTGGAACAGCTTCCTTTGGCCGCTGATCATCGCCAACGACGAAAGCCTGTACACACTATCAGTCGGATTGTCACTATTAAAAGGCCAATACGGCGGCAACTTCGCCCTGCAAATGGCCGGCTCCACCTTCATGGTCGTCCCGATCGTCATCATCTTCATCATTTTCCAGAAGCATATCATTGATGGGTATACGATTTCGGGGATGAAATAAGGAATGAGCGAAAAATATAGTCCGCTTTAACACACTAACGCGCCGGGGGTCTGACCCCCGGCGCGTTAATGCGTTACCGGAGTGGGGGTCAGACCCCCACTCCGGTCATGCGTTATTGCGTTAATCTGCTAATTCTACTTTTAATTCTTGTCCTTGGAAGCCTTGAATGAAAATCACCGTCCACCGTTTATTGCTTGGCTCATATGAGAGCTCTCGTATGATTAGTAGCTCATTTCCACTTGTTTTCTTTGCTTCGGTGATGGCTTTGCTGACAACCTGCGATTCAGACAATTTTGCTCCTGCAGGCTTATATTCCGGCAGGACAGTGATATAAAGTGCTCCTCCTTTTCCAGGATAGGATTCCATAATGGGGCCATTTGGTTCTACGATGACCCTTTGGCCGATTTTTAGTTTTTCGCTGGCTTTGGGGAATTTGAACTGTGTAGCACCAAATTGCTCTTCGCCGGATGCCTTGTTATAAATACGCCCTTGTGCCTCCACAGCAAGCAAGCTATCTTCTTGCAAATCCATTACATAGGCACCTTCCTTGGATGGCTGTTCGGTAAACTTCTTTTTAGGATAGAAGGTATCGGATTCTCCTTCCTTAGGAATCATTCGCCCTTGCTGTTCAAAAACCATATTTCGATCAGGAAATAGTTTTCTTAATTGTTCCTTTTGCTCATCTGACAGGAAGTTGTGTCCTATATTTATTTCTCCTGTTTGCGTATCAACAGACGCATCGAAGTAACCGCGGCTCGGTGTTCCTGGCTGTCTTTTCACTCTCTGGAGTGCTTGAGCCACTTTATTCGTCAAGGTATAATTCTCGGATGTCGTAAAAGGGGAATAGAAGATGTGGATATATTTCGCTTTGATTTCTCCTGCATCGACCTTGGACTGCATTTCCTCAATTAACCTCTTCAGGCGGTCATCGGCCTTTTTAACACCAATCCAATAGCCCATGCGTTCACCGTTTTGATTGCTGTTTTCAAAGAAAATGACAGCTGCGTCCTCAAGCCCTTTATAGCCGCCATAGACTTTTTCTGAAGTCTCACGGGCGATACTGCCCTCGACTGCCTGCATGGCAAGTGACTCCGCAAGTTCATCCGTCGGTTTGCCGAACACGCCATCCTGGAAATCCTTGCTTTCTTTGTATTCTTCGATTTTTTTATCGCGTTCTGGGGTATCTTTTATCGTTTGCTTCAGTTTAGCGATGATGGCTCTGTTATTGACCACTTCAATTGTTTCCCAGCCTGATTCATTTACCGGAAGAGCATCTTCGGCAGGCGTGCTTGCCGTCTTGTCAGCCCCTCGCTTTTCCTGAGTATCCCCGTTATTGTCTGTCCCGCATCCAGAAAGGGCAAGTGCCAGTCCTAAAATAGCCGCTATTGCATGATGTTTGCGCATGATTGCCTCCTAAATATTGTTATAAACATAGACGGGCAGGGGGAGGGGAAAGTTACAAACGAATGGAATGATTTAACACATTAACGCACTGGGGGTCAGACCCCCGGCGCGTTAATTTGGTGAAGTGTGCAGCGACAAAAACCCATTATAATGGGGGTTAAGGGGATTTAATCAAACGTTTGATTAAATTGATTAGAGTGGTGATTTTACAGAGGTATAGATAAAAGCTTCATAAAAAGGGTGTTCTTGTTCATAAAATCAATTGATAAGCCATTTGCGATTGGGTAGGGTTGTTGATATAGAGTGGTTATAGGGGGAGTCCGATGAAGCGGGTGAGGAAGGCAATCATACCGGCGGCTGGATTAGGAACACGATTTTTGCCGGCTACAAAAGCGATGCCGAAGGAAATGCTGCCGATTGTTGATAAGCCAACGATCCAATATATAGTGGAAGAAGCTGTAGCATCTGGAATTGAGGATATCATTATCGTCACTGGTAAAGGGAAACGTGCAATCGAGGACCATTTTGATTTCGCTCCGGAACTCGAGCGTAATTTAGAGGCGAAAGGGAAGCTGGATTTGCTGGAGAAGGTGCGCTACTCTACTAACCTTGCAGATATCCATTATATTCGTCAGAAGGAGCCTAAGGGCTTGGGACACGCCGTCTGGTGTGCGCGGAATTTTATTGGAGATGAACCATTTGCGGTACTTTTGGGCGATGACATTGTTCAAAGTGAGACGCCATGCTTAAAGCAGCTCTTGAACCAATTCGAAGTCACACGTTCTTCTGTCATCGGTGTGCAATCAGTACCAATGGAAGAGACTCATCGATATGGCATCATTGATGCGTCTTTACAGGAGGGACGCCGTTATCAGGTTGAGAACTTAGTTGAAAAACCAGCGACAGGTACTGCACCTTCGAACCTTGCCATCATGGGGCGCTACATCCTCACACCAGAAATATTTATGTTTCTCGATAAAATGGAAACAGGTGCTGGAGGGGAAATCCAGTTAACCGATGCGATTCAAAAACTGAATCAAATACAAAGAGTATTTGCATATGACTTTGAGGGGAAACGCTACGATGTGGGGGAAAAGATTGGGTTTGTTAAAACAACCATTGAGTTTGCCTTGCAAGACCAAGAATTGAGGTACGATATGCTTAAATATCTTAATAATATATTAGAGAGAGATATGAAAAGAAAGGCATGCAAAGATTAACGCGTTAAAGCGGCGGGGGTCAGACCCCCAGTGGTTTAAAGTGTTAAAGTGTTTGTCGTTATAAAGGAAAAAGCGCCGGCAACAGGTGATTAATCTCTGTTGTCATTGCGCTTTTTTCTTTATTGCTGTTTTGCTTCTTGCTTAATAACAGAACGTTCTAGGAATCTAGCGTATTCTCCGCGTGTTAAATAACCGTTTCTGTTGAATGGGTTGTTTACAGTTATTCCATTATAGGCTAGCTTGTTAATATTTGCATAATTAGGGTCGGTGGTTTCAACTCCTGCGAACTTATAGCTAGCTGGGGGGTTTTCAAATACTTCACTGTATGCTCGAACTAATATGGTTGCCATATCAGAACGGATTAGCAAATCATTAGGTTTGAATGTACCGCCTGCACCCATGATGCCATGTGCTTCTGCAATCATCATATATTGATATAGTGGATCACTTGTAGATACATCAGTAGCTTTCATTTTATAACCGGAAGGAAGTTTTAAATCCAAAGCTTGGACAATTAAGGCAGCTGCCTGCTTTCTTGGAATCTGTACACCTGCCCGGAATCCATCTGCATAGCCATTAATAGTCTTTCTTGTTTGCAGGAAAGTTACCGAACGTTGGACTTCGCCGCTAATATCCGTGAACAGTTTAACATCTTTTGATGTTTGTATATTGGAAGAGGCCATATATCCATCAAAGTTTGTTCCTTTTACCTTGTAAAAAGCAAAGTGGTTATAGATGCTTGGACTGTCGTAAGGACCACCTTCGATTTGAACAGGAGTATAATTAAGGTATCCCGTTGACGTTGTATCGGTAATGGATTTTCTTAATTTTGAAGGAACTCCGAAAGTATTATAGGTATAGCCTATTTCTTTAGCCATGTAATTCTGAGTAGTGTTTGTGCTGGTTGGCCACTGATAATCCACTCCTCCTGGGAATTCCATTAATTCAGGTGCAGATGGATTAGGATAAGCGATTGACAGTTTTGGTGTATTACCTAGAGGAATCTGGCTATTATCTCGAATAGAATTGAATACTTTTTCCTGATAAGCATTGCTTCCAGAAAAAATTGGGTCATTTCTTTTTGAAAGACCATTGTACGCCATGACCGCAAAATACCAATCTTCTATTTTATTTTGCTCATGGTTGTTCACTTGTGGTAAATTCTTGTTTTTCCACTTGCGCAATAAGTGATTTGCACCTTGCTCGATGTTGTACTTAGTATCATATTTTAATTTTTCAACATCCACGTTAAACTGGGAAATTTCAGATGGAGTAAGAGTCAATTGCATGATTCCAATGCCGCCATCTGTTGCTTCTATCGGTGTTCCATCAGAGTTGAATTGTTTCATGCCTGTTTCTACAAAAGCCATTGCCTTTAAAATTTCTGCAGGAATGCCTTTCGAGACTGCAACTTCTCTTAGAATTTGTTGTGTTTCAGCCACACTTAATGGCTGAACGTTCGCTGTAGTTACAACCTTAGTGTTAGTTAATTCCTGAGCACTGATGCTAGGTGCAAAACTCACTAATAAAGTTGCAGCTGCCGCCACTTTAAGTAATTTTTTCATTTTCAATCTCCTCCCGTTTAGTAGTTTAACAGATTTTCCAAATATTTTCTTTCTGAAAAGAAGATTAGTATAATAGTTCTATTTTAATATTTGATTATTTTTATAATTCTTACATTGACTAGTTCATTTTAACTACGTAAAATAGATAGTAATCAAATTCTTAAAAAAAGTGACGGGATGTTAATTGAAAATTGAGAGTGTTGTCTTCGTTATTAATAATCACATGGCAAAGCAGCGTTATGGTACAGCAAGAGAAGTTATTTTAAGAGAGTGGAAGCGTATTACGGAGCCAACCAACTTCCAGATGCTAGGTCAAGAAGCCAAAGAGCTTGTAAAGGTTATTGTAAAAGAAAAAGAGACAAACGAATTTGCTCTTTTAAGTGATCAGGATAAGCGAATCCTGCGTTTGCTTAATGAAGCGGTCCGCGACGTCAAACTTCCATATGCTAAGAAAATATTTTTTGAGCATATGGAATTAATCGACCAGGCTCATGCTCAAAAATGGCTTACAGCAGATGCACGGTTTATGTGCTTTGCATGGAAAAAGAATGCTTAATAATAAATCGGGGTCAGTCTTTGGTGCTTTATAGCGCGAGGGACTGACCCCTTTCTTTTTAAAAAATTCGGTATTACTTTTAAATTTTCTCAGCTTTTCCATTGCACCTGCTCTCCAAGCTTTCACAGTGGAAAGGGAGACTTCTTCAATATCTGCTATTTCTCTAATGTCAAGACCCTTCAGGAAGTGGTAAAAAACCCATTTGGTCTGATTCTCGGTTAAATGGCTGTTTTTACAATAAAAAAGAATTGCGTCTTCCTCAAAAGGTATGATGGGAAATTCCTCTTCGATGTTTACCCAGTACTCCTCTTTAGCCGTTGTGGTTGAATCCGCAACTTTATTTGCTTTTGTCATTTCGTTTTTGATTTTTCCTTTGATGATCGAGTAGGCATAATTGGTGAAATCGCCTTTGCTCGAATCGAACCTTTCTGAGGATTCCCATAGACCAATCAGGGCGAGTTGATAAAACTCGTCTTTATTTTTGTAAATGTTAAGTGAGCGGATGATTTTGTGTATCATCGGTGTGTATTGGACTGCAAGCTGTTCGAAGCTTTCCATTCTGAATCCCTTCAGAAAGCGCGCTTTGCAACTGTATTCCCGGGTACCTCTAACATAATGGAATGGCTTTATAGTATCGAATTACGGAAAATTGAATTTTGGAAGGGGAAAAGTGTGGGAAATACGATTTTGGGCAAGAAAAATGAATTTTCAGAGCTGATTATTGATTTTTAGTAAGATATCAGACTATTTGCAGGGGATGTTTAAGTTTTTCATAAGATGTCTCTTTTTCGGAGTTCTTTGTATATAGATGATGAGTACATTTTCATCTCAATAAATAGAGAGGAGGACGATAGGAATGACGAGGGATGAAGTAGTGAAATTGCTGACAATGAGCCAGAGTTATTATCAAAGCTTTAAAGTAAATCAGCACAAAATCGATGATTGGTATGAGGTGTTGAAAAGTTACTCATTTGACACACTTAA
Organism: Heyndrickxia sp. MSNUG; assembly: GCF_049532715.1. Classification (NCBI taxonomy): domain Bacteria; kingdom Bacillati; phylum Bacillota; class Bacilli; order Caryophanales; family Bacillaceae; genus Heyndrickxia; species Heyndrickxia sp. MSNUG. The sequence continues at coordinate 4,384,575 of NZ_CP150978.1, read as the reverse complement.
GAAAAACCTTAAAGTACATGCAACCAAATCGGCTTACCCACCAAGCGTAAAAGAACTGATCAGCGGCCCATACCGAGATCCAGGCACCCGTGCAGTAGCAAACCGTCCAGAAACCGAACTGTTTAGCCAAGCAAAGCATTAACGCACTGGGGGACTGACCCCCGCCACAGTAAAGCGTTAATGCGATGGGGGTCAGTCCCCCGGCGCTTTAACGCGCTGGTGAACTGACCCCCATTTTGTATTTAACTAGATTTAATTAGGTCGGCTACTAGGATGTAACGTTGTGGAGCATCCCCAATGAAATCAAAGGGGTAGCACGTTGTAACGGTTAGTGTAGGCCTTGGTTTTGGGACGATGACGGTTCTGTCATCGGCGTCAACAATTCGTACTTTCCTTATCTTGTAGGTGAACTCTCCGGCTTCAGTCGAGACAACCAGCAGATCACCTTTTCCAACTTCGCCTAGCCTGCGAAATACTGTGTCGCGATGCCCTGATAGGACGGAGTTGTCTTTTTCACCAGGAAGCACGCTGCCTGCGAAGTGGCCAACACCTTTTTCCAATTCATCTTCATCTGTTCCATGGTAGATTGGCAAATTGGCCTCAAGCTTTGGGATTGAGAGATTGCCGATCATTTCACCTTGTTCAGGTGCTTTCAGATACAAACTATTGTGGGACGGCTTTGGCTCTTCTTTTTCAGGCTTGCTCGCAAGGACTTGTTTCGGCTCTGTCTGTTCAGTTTTGAATAGCAGGTACCCCTTCATGAATTTGAAGGCGTTTGACCCGCTGAACCATAATCCAAAGGCGATGACAGCAACAGATAATGAAAGAAGAACCAATTTACCGGTTCTTCTTTTTTTCATTGTATTAAGCACGTTTTACATTCACTTTCCTGAACACAAACGCTCCTAAAAGAACGATTGCCAGTCCAGCTAATGTGTTTTGCAGATAGTTGGAAGCAGTATTTGGCAGCTGTCCGCCTTTTACTGTCTTAGCAACAGGTTTACCGGCAAGCTTATCAGTAGGCATTTTTTCAACAGCTGTAGCTACATCTTCTGCAGCTTCAGTTGTCTGCTCAAGGTTTTCGCCTGTTTCTTCCATGAACTCTGAGTCAAACATATCTTTCGTAATGATCATGTCAGCTAAAAGTTCACCATCTAGATTAGAGATTTTGATAAGTAAATCTGCACCCTTAGTAGAATCCATTTGCATTAATGAAGTGAATGATACAGGAGTTGTCTGTCCATCCTTTGTTAAAAAGTACTCTACATCAAGTTGCAGCAATTCAAGAAGGTCATTCCAAACATCGATGAACTCTGCGATCTCTTCTGCAGAAAGATCAGTCGCACTGTCAAACTCAGGGAAGTCCATTAGACGAGTGCCAATCTCTTCCATGCCCATGAAAAATTGCTCGGCATCCAGTTCAGGATTTTCGATGATTGCGATCACATGATTAGCCAGGCGGTTCGCTTCAGCAAGTGACAGGCCGAAAGAATCCAATGTATTGATTAAATCATCTTTTGACTGCATGAAGTATAGTTGGGAAACAGCCCATGAAAGATCTTCAATCGTTTCGTAGTTATCGATCGAATCTCCGGATTCATTCAAGAAACGCTCTAGTTCTTCTCTTGATTCGAAATCGAACTCATCTAGAAGGAATTGAAGCGTCTCATCCGTAATTGGTGTCATTTCTTCAGCATACAGCCAATCAGTAACGTCAAAGTAAAGATCATCGAAGAATACGTAGTCGTCCAAAGAAGCACCGTGCTCTTCAAGTAAAAGATTGAAATCTTCCTCATTCAATTCAAACTCTGCAATAAGCTCCTGCAGGTTCTCCTCGTTCAGTAAATCTCCCAAATACATCGTTAATTCTTCAAGTGACTCAAAATCTTCCAGTGTATAGTCGTGCATGTCGCTTAAATAAGAAACAAACTCTTCCTCTGACATGCCAATTTCCTTAAGATAATTCTGGAACTCAGGATCCTGAGCATCCACCGCCGCAAAAGCAGCATAAGGCATAGCCACAAAAGTTAGCGATAGAGCTAACACAATAGATAAAATGCGTTTCAAAAAAACTTCCCCCTATTAATATTACAGATATATTACAAAAGTATTATATCTGGATTTCCAAGGTTCAGATAGTAGTATAATATGGAATTTTTGTAAGACATAAAGAAATGCTTTAACGCAGTAAAACGGTGGGGGTCAGACCCCCGGCAAGGTGATGCATTAAAGCGGTGTCGGGTTGGGGGTCTGACCCCCATTGCGGTAGTGTGGTAAAGTGATTGTGAATTTTTTTTGGATTTTTATATAGAGGGGAAATTATGGGGGGATTTTATTATTTTGATAGGGTTATATACTAGTTTGTTCTTATAAAGGGTGAGAAGAGAGGATCAATTTATGAGTGCAAAAACAATTTTTGTATATTGGCGAAATATTATAATGGAAAAGCACTATTTTATCAATGTGCTATATTTCTTAATTTCCTCTCAGAAATAATCACGAAAAAATATTATTGTGAAATAAAAATTAACATATACTTTTATTTATGAGATTACCTATAATATACCTGTATAAGTATTATGTTTAAAACATATAATCTTCAGCTCCTTAGAATTCTCCAACTAATACTCATCAAGAAGTGATCAGCATAACAATACCTGATTTTCCTTTCCCTCATTTAATTATTTTAGCGACATAACTATTTACAACACGAATCATGTTTTTTACTCAAAGGAGGTGGGTGTTAAACGTACTTTGTAGATTCACCTAAAAATATAAACTCTGGGGAATTCGTTAACAGCATGATTTCCTGGGATGGCTGTTGGTTTAAACCAACTGAAATATTCCCCTTTTTCGCAAATTATGCATAAGGTGAGGCGTTTATATGAAGCAAGTAAAAGAGGATTATCTTATCAATGAAAAAACCGTGCTGCTGACTGGAGAGTATGTAAAGAATGGCCGCCAGTGGACAAGGGTAATCGAGGGTGAAGAAACATTCCTCGTAAGAAAGCGCCCAATTGAACTGATTAATAAGGCGCTGCTGTGTTTGGGGTCGGACTTCAGGGCGGCTCGCAGAAGTTCCAAGTACATACTCGGAGAATGTCATATGTGTCCGATCAGGGTCAATTGCAATCTCGGAATATGGCTGTTCCCTACAAAATCGTACAGAGATGAGCATTGCATCTGGTTTTCGTTGATGCACGTCAAAGACACGAAGCCTTGCGGTATAAGAAGAACAAAGGTTTATCTCAGTTATAACCATGAATTTGAAATCGAGATGAAGGAATCATCTTTTAATAATAAAAAGAATAAAGCGAATCAGTTAAGAGAGAATATGCTGAGGAATGCACAAAGTCCCCTTACATTTTACCTGGAGCCGAAAAAAGGTCTTAAAATCATTGAAGGGCCTGGGTTAAATCGGTATGAGCTGAAGAAAGATTAAACGTGTCTGGCACCTTCCAAATAATAGGAAGGTGCCAGACACGTTTATTTTGTCGGTAAAGGTGGGTAAGTAGATAGTAACAATCTACCAAACCGAAAGAGGTGTTGATCATGAACAACGACAAGAAATCGAATTTCTATAAGCCCGAAGAGCATAGAGGACTATTCATGGATATCTTAGAGACGGATGATAACACACAGCACCTTCTCAATCAGGAAAAAACGCGATACACAAAAGGCGCTGATGAGATCATCGACAAGGTCCAAAATGCTTTCCTTGAAAAAAGAAGAGCTGAAGAAATTGACTTATCCCTTGAAAACCGCGATAAAGAAAGATTTATGGCATTGACTTCAGAAGGATGGGAAGAGGTTTTATAAATATATCGCATATCGAATAAGTATATAAAAACGTCATCTATTCGTAGTTGACGTCTTTTTCTGTTTGAAAATCTATCAATTATTAAGTCGGAAGTCACCGTAATTAAATCTTCTTGCCCTCCTAATTAGTTTTATTTCCCACATGGTTTCCAAACCAATTAACTCCAAAATAAATACTCAAGAAAAAATAATAAATTCCTTCACTTTTACTCGCGGAAATGACTATTAAACTAATATTTCAAACTAAATTGGTAAAAAAATAGTCTAATAGTCTTGAATTTTACCGATATTTCAATATAATAATATTTGGGTATTTTTTCTATAAATAGAAAAAATATAAATTTTTACCGTTATTTTCGTATTTTACGATTATATAAATTGATTATGGGGAGTGTCGATGATTTTGGGGAAAAAGAAGTATGAGAAGTTTTTAGCAGCAGCTGTATCTGCGGCGGTTGTCACAAGTGCTGCAACACCTGTTATCCAAGCGGAAGCAAGTTCTTTTAGTGATGTACCACAGACTTCAGCCTATTATGATGCTGTACAGTCCATGACTTTAACAGGGGCAATTTCAGGTTATGCAGACGGAACTTTTAGACCACATTTACATGTAACTAGGGCGCAAGCTGCTAAAATGCTGGCTTCTGTATTAAAGCTGGATGTTACATTAGAAAAACAAGTTTCATTTTCTGATGTAAACAAAGATGCGTGGTTTGCTGGTTCTGTATCTGCATTAGTGAATAAAGGAATCATATCTGGATATGCAGATGGAACTTTTAGGCCAAATGACACCATTACTAGAGCACAAATGGCAAAAATGCTTGTTAATGCTTTTGAATTAGCAGGCAAGGAGTCAAAAAATAGTTTTAAAGATGTTAAGCAGGGAGATTGGTTCTTTCAATATGTGAACACGCTTGTTGAAAATAAGGTAACAGTAGGTAAATCACCTTCAGAATTTGGTCCTGGAGAAGCAGTGACTCGCGGCCAAATAGCAATTTTTATCCATAATAGTAATAAGATTGTTAAGACACCTGAAGTGCCTGCAGACAATGGGGGAGTTGTAGTTCCTTCAAATCCTACACCACCGCCAGCTACAGAGCCGCCAACACCACCTTCCACGGTAGATTTTTCAAAGCCAATCAGTGAAGCTGGTACTTACGGTCCTGCATCAGGAACCCAGACGATTAATGGTGATGTAGTCATTTCAGGTCCTGGGGTTACTCTTCAGAACGTCAATATTACTGGTAACCTTATTTTAGGTGCGGGCATTGGTGAAGGGGAAGTTTATTTAAATGGAGTAACTGTTTCTGGTACCACTGAAGTAAGAGGTGGCGGAGAGAACAGTATCTACTTCAATGATACAGTTCTGGCCACTGTCATTGTAAATAAGAATGATGGGAAAATTAGGATTGTCGCTGAAGGATCCACTGTTGTTGCTGATTTGCAAATTGAATCCTATGTAAAAGTAGAAGAAAAGAACTTGGATCAAGGTGCAGAAGGTTTTACTAATGTTGTTGTCGCAGAAAGTGTTCAAAGTACTAATCCAGCGCTGGCTGTTTCGTTAACAGGGACGTTTGATACTGTTAATTCAAGAGCTACAAATGTTCGAATTAATTTAACAGAACAAACAGACATCCAGACATTGATCATTAACGCATTAGCTACTGTATTAGGGACAGGAACTGTTTCAACTGCGGAAATTAATGCCGCAGGTACATCGCTTGAGACGCGTCCAAGTAATCTTGTTTTAACTATTCCTCCAGGTGAAAGCATCCAGATTGGGACAGGTGATCAAGTTCAAACAGTTACAGAGAGCTATTCAGATATTGAAACCACTGTTTTAACGGGTGCCTCTGCAACCCAAGGAATCATTGATGTAAAAATGGATTCCTTTGTCGCAGACTTAAACGAAAGTGATTTTACAGTGTCAGCTAAGCTGATTGGAACAGATGGAACTGAAGAATCAGTTGAATTACAAAACCTTTCATACCATGCAAACCAGCAGCGTTTTACATACGAACCGGTAGCATTGGAAGGAAATGCTGACAAAGCCCTGCATATTACAATTGCGCCGGCAAGTGAAAAAGTAAGTGGCGAAGCACGAACCGTTGAGGTTAAGCTTGGAACTGGTTTCGAAGGTAGAATTACTGATATCTATGGTGTAGGTGTCGCTGGTCTGAAAATCAAGTTCAGAGCGGGTTCAGGTACTACAACTGGTGAGGTTGCAGGAGAAGCAACTACTGATAAATATGGATACTATTCTGTATCATTACCAGCAGGAATTTATACTGGAGAACTTTCTGGTCAAGGATATATGACTTCCTATATGCTTGGTACTGCAGAGACCAACCGGTATGTAGTGGAGCAAAATGAAACAGCAATTCGTGCCGCAGCAACAAATGAAGTGAAAGTGATGCTGTCATGGGGTGAAAACCCAAGTGATTTAGATTCCCATTTATATGGATATACTCCAGATGGAAAGGGAATGTTCCACACTTGGTTTGCTGATGAAATCCATTCTGAAAATGGGGAGCGGATTGTTGACCTTGACTGGGATGATGTTGATTCATTTGGGCCCGAAACGACTACAATCCGTAAAATAAAAGATGGAAAATATAAATTTATTGTTCATAACTTCTCTGGTGAAACTCCACTATCAACTTCAGGTGGAAAAGTAGAATTCTTCAAAGGGAACTCGACTACTCCGGATTATACTTTTAGTGTGCCTGAAGGTGACGGAACGGAACGTTACTGGATTGTATTTGAAATGACAGTCACTAATAATGGCGAGAATATTGATGTTGAGGCTATCAATACGTTAACCAATGAGGAGCTGGAATTTTATGCAGGTCCAGAAGCTCAGGAAGTTATGATTGATTCAGATACTCTTGAAGAGGGAACCTTAGAAGCTGGGGATACAATCGATTTAAAATTCAATACAGTTTTAGAAAATAGCAATGGCGAAGCGGTAGAAGCCGTTCGTAATGCATTAGCGGGAACGGAATTTGATGGAAAAGTCGAAGTATCCTCTGTCGCGGGTGAAAATTTAGATACTGATGTCATTAGATTGAAAGTTTTAGAGGGACAATCTGTAAACCTTTCAATGGTAGGTGAAATTTATCTGCCAGAGGGAGTAGTTACGGATACGGATGGAGTAAAAAATCTAAGTGATATTTATTTCGGTTTATACGGAAATGGTGATCCGGGTTATCCAGGAAATGAATATCTGGAATATAATATTGATTCTATTACTAACAATGGGTTGTACCTTCCCCTAAATACAGAAGAAGTAGGAGCTTTTGCTACAATCAGCAATGGTGACTCCGTGTTACAGGAAGACACCGGCGATGGAATTGGTGATTACACTTATGAAACCCAAGGTCCAGACTTTGGAATCATTCATCTTAAAAAGGAATATATGGATAGCCTGAATTTACAGGCAGGTGACCTTGTTGATTTCACCCTTTCCTCTGAATCTGGTGAACAGTTAAAAGTGGTCACTGTGGAGGCTGTAGACTATCCTACGTTCACTCATAACTTTAATTTTGTTGATCCGGAAGGAAACCCGGGTGTGGTTGCAGTTTATTTATCTGAAGCGTTAGGATCCTCTGTTGGGGTTGAATTAGAGAATAATGCAGACGTATCTGCTTCTGTTTCTGTTGAAAAAGATTCTGAGATCATTAACGGTACAACTTCAGTCTATTTACAAGACTTTGATGGCGACAGCAGTAATGGAAAGCGCCCAGCAATCGTTATTTCCGGGCCAGAAGGAGCACTAATTGAAAGACCGTTATCTGTCATCATCGACAATACCTTGTTTGATTTAGATGGGAATTCATTTGGTCCGAATCATGGTTTTTATATCCCGAATATGTAAGAAGTAAGATTGCAGGCATCATCCAATAATTGGGGGGTGCCTGTTACTTTTATTTTGCCACTGCTTACCCACTTTATAGTAAACTAGTTAAAAAGAAAGCAATTAAGGGAGATAATCATATGATTTTAGTTGTTGGTGGTGCTGGTTATATCGGCAGTCATCTTGTTGAAGAGCTGGTTAAGACGAATGAAGTTGTGGTATTGGATAATCTTTCGACTGGGCATCAGAGAGCGATTGACACCCGTGCTGTATTTGTGAAGGGTGACCTTGGGAACGAAGCGGACCTTGAGGCTGTTTTTGGCAGCTATCCTATCAAGGCAGTCATGCATTTTGCGGCTAATAGTCTTGTAGGAGAATCTGTCGTGGATCCGCTGAAATACTATGAGAATAATGTGGCTTCTACACTTACACTTTTAAAAGTGATGATGAAATACGATGTGAAGAACTTTATTTTTTCATCGACGGCTGCTACGTATGGAATTCCTGATGTGGATATCATCAGTGAGGACAGTCCGACGGTTCCGATCAATCCATATGGCCAGTCAAAGCTGATGGTGGAAAATATTTTAGCGGATTTCGCGCATGCATATGACCTGCGTTATGTGGTTCTGCGCTATTTTAATGCAGCCGGAGCAAGCGCTTCTGGAAGAATCGGTGAAATGCATGATCCAGAAACGCATCTGATTCCAATCATCCTGCAGCATCTGTTGGGACAGCGTGAGCAAATTTCCGTTTTTGGAGACGATTATGAAACGCCGGATGGAACGTGCATCCGTGATTATATACATGTGACGGATTTGGCGAATGCCCATATTGCTGCGCTTGAATCCCTGTTGAATGGTCAGAATAAGGCCGCCACATATAATCTGGGCAATGGCCTTGGCTATTCTGTAAAAGAAGTAATCGATATGTGTGAGAAGGTTACTGGACGCAAGGCGAATGTCGTCATGGCTGACCGCCGAGCAGGTGATCCGGCGAGATTGGTTGCATCTGCAGACAAAGTTCACGAGGCTTTGGGCTGGAAGGCAGAGCGGGATTTGGAAAAGATTATTGCTAGCGCGTGGGCGTGGCATCAGAGTATAGAATAGATATTTAGTAGAACCCTCCCAAATCCGGAAAATAGTCCAGATCATTCAATGACTGAAAGTTGCAATCTTAAATTCTTGATTTTGTAAAAAATAATATAAAAATATTACGTAAAACGAAACGAAAAAGTATAACCTAGAATGTAAGTGCTAGTAAACATCCAATTATTGGGTATTTACTAGCGCTATTTTATTATGATAATAAAATTCTAATTCTTTTGAAATAGTATTCTGATAGATATTTACTACTAAAGTAATATATGGTATTAATTAAATAATCGGAATCTTTACAAATTCCAGAATATTGTAGAAAGGAGTAAATTTCTGAAATCTAGCAAGTTTACTTAAGGGGGAAAATAGGTGTTTAAAAAAGGTATTGTTAGTGCTCTAGTATTATCGATGGCATTTTCGAATGCTGCCATGGCTGCTGTTCCTGAACCTGCAGCAAAGGTCAAACCAAAGGTTCAAAGAAGCTTAACCGATGCTGCTGTTCAATACAATGAGAATCAAAAGGTCCGTGTAATCGTTGAACTTAAGGATAAGCCTGCTATTGATTTTGCTCAGAAAAAAGGAGTGAAATACAGCGAGCTTGATGAAGCGACAAAAGAAAATTTGGAATCCGCGGCACTTAAGCAGCAGGAAGAGGTAGTTTCCCAATTAAGCACAAAAAAATTGAATGTAAAAGTTCTCGAGAATTTTACAACAGTTGTGAACGGATTTAGTGCTGAGGTAGAGTACGGGAACATTAAATTTATAAAAAATCTGGAAAATGTTTCAGATGTTTATATTACACATGAATACAAGCGTCCCGAAGTAAAGCCTGAAATGCTTTACAGTAAGGAATTGGTTGAAGCTCAAAAGGCTTGGGATGATTATGGCTATAAAGGTGAAGGAATGGTTGTAGGTGTTATCGACACTGGTATCGATCCTTCTCACCGAGATATGATTCTTTCGGCTGATACAGACGAAGAGCTTTCAAAAGCAGACGTTGACCAGATTGTTAAAGAAAATGGCCTAAAAGGTAAGTATTATACAGAAAAAGTGCCTTATGGCTACAACTATATGGATGACAATGATACCATTCTTGACCTTGGAAAAGAAGCTTCCATGCATGGAATGCACGTATCAGGTACTGTTGGTGCTAACGGGGATGAAGAACACGGCGGAATCAAGGGTATCGCTCCTGAAGCGCAAATCCTTGGTTTAAAAGTTTTTGGTAACGACCCTGAAATGCCGTCTACATTCAGTGATATTTATGTAAAAGCAATTGACGATGCAATCAAACTTGGCGTAGACGTTATCAACATGAGCTTAGGTTCAACGGCTGGATTCGTTTTACCGGATGATCCGGAGCAAAAGGCTGTTCAAAAAGCAGTTGACAATGGTGTGCTAATGTCTATCTCTGCTGGTAACTCTGCTCACTTCGGAAACGGATGGACTGCGGCTAACCCGAACCCGAACAACCCTGATATTGGAGTATCTGGTTCTCCAGGTGTTTCTTACAACTCCTTACAGGTAGCGTCTTTTGAAAATAAATTCATGAATCTTGATGCGATCACAGCTAAAATTGGCGATGCGGAAAGCAAATATCCATTCTTGTCTGCAAGCTCTGTACACCCTAATGATATTGAACAGAAGGCTTATGAAGTTGTATATGCTGGTTTAGGTTCAGTAGATGAAGTTGCGGCTGCTGGCTTGAAAGGTAAGTTCGCATTAATTCAACGTGGTACTTATGGATTTGTTGAAAAAGCTTTAAATGCTCAAGCAGCAGGAGCTGCAGGGGTCATTATCTATAATAATTCTGATGGCTATGTAAATATGGCATCTGATCCAAACATTAAAATTCCACAGTTATTTATGTTGAAGTCTGATGGTAACGCTCTTAAGACTGCATTGGCTGCAGGAAATGCTGTTACTTTGGAATTCAAAGGCGATGTAACAAAAGCTTCGAATCCATCAGCTGATAAAATGAGTGATTTCACTTCATGGGGATTAACTCCAAACCTTGATTTCAAACCTGAAATCACTGCACCAGGCGGACAGATTTTATCAACATTCAATGATAACAAGTACGGAATGATGAGCGGTACATCAATGGCAGCTCCACACGTATCGGGCGGTTCTGCTCTAGTACTTGAACGTGTTGACGCAGAGTTTGGCGTGAAGGGACTTGCAAGAGTTAATCTTGCTAAAAATATCCTTATGAATACTGCTGCTCCTGTAATTGATAAAGGAAAAGCGAATGGATTGTTAGGTTTAAATATCCCTTACTCTCCAAGACGCCAGGGTGCAGGTTTAATGCAGCTGCACGCAGCATTATCAACTCCTGTCGTTGTTACTGAAAAAACAACAGGAGAAGCAAAGGTTGCTTTACGTGAAGTAGAAGACAAGGCTACTTTTACATTAAAAGCTAAGAACTATTCTGATAAAGCGGTTAGCTATAATGTAGGCGTCAATGTCCAGACGGACCTTGTTCTTTTCGGAGAAATGGGCTATGAAGCTAGCAAGCTTGAAGCACAACCATTGGAAGATGTGGGTATTAAAGTAAATGACAAGGATGCTGAGACAATTGAACTTGCTGCAGGAGAAGAAAAAGAAGTAATCGTCGAACTTGACCTGTCTAAAGCAATGGTTTTCGATGAATTTGCTGAAGACTATGTTCCTGCAACATCTATTTTCAAAAATGGCTATTTCGTTGAAGGGTTTGTCTCTCTGACTGACCAAACCGACACAAATCCAGAACTGACAGTTCCTTACGTTGGCTTCAAAGGGAAATGGGGACAAGCTCCTATAGTCGATGCACCAATGTGGGAGGAAGATTCATTCTACGGAATGACTGGTTTATTGGATGAGAACTACAACTTCCTTGGTTTTGATTATTTTAGCGGCAAAAATGGTGAAGTGAAGCCTGAGTATATGGCATTCTCTCCAAATGGAGACGGCTCACAGGATAAAGTAATCCCGCTTGTTTCATTCCTAAGAAATGCAAAGCAAGTAGAATACAATGTCCTTGATAAGGATGGCAAGAAAATCCGTACTTTACGTACAGAAAACAACGTTAGAAAGAACTACTATGATGGCGGAAGAAGTCCAGAGTATTCTTTGAACCCTGCAAGAGCATGGGATGGCGTGGCTGATCTTAAGAAAGTTCCTGAAGGAGACTACCAGATCGAAGTTCGTGCGGTCGTAGACTACCCAGGCGCTGAATGGCAGTCATTCAAATTCCCTGTAAAAGTAGACGTAACAGCTCCAACAGTTGAAGCAGCGTTCAATGCTGAGACGAAGGAATTGACGCTTACAAATGCGGCTGACAATGAAAACGGAAGCGGCCTGGCGTATGTGGATGTCCTTGTTGATGGCGAGTCTGTATTAGATGCTCCATTAACTGGAGACGGCACATATACACTTAGCAAAGTTTCTGAAACTAATTATGTAGATGTTGTAGCTGTTGACTATGCTGGTAACATTACAGTAGTTAACGCTCAGGATGCTGTTGATGTTGAAATTCCAGATGTACACGTATTGACTCCAGAAGCATTTGGAACAATCAATTCGAAAGAAACAGTTGTTTCTGGATGGGTTGCTGACACTTCTGGCATCCATGACTTGAAAGTAGCTGGACAAGATACAGAGCTGGTTTATAACGTTCAAGAAAAGCGTTATGACTTCTCAACTAAATTGACTTTCGATACTGATGGAGTAAAGTACTATGACATAAGTGCAGTCGATGGAAAGAACAACAAAATTTCCTTCAAGCGTACAGTATTCGTGGATTCAACGGCTCCTACTTTAAAAGTAAAAGGAGCACCGGGAGCGGTTGCACCAACAGTTAATAAGGTTCCTGTATCACTTGAAGTAGCTGACAACTTCGATGAAATCCGTGTATATGTAAACGGAAACGAAGTATTCTTTAACGAATTCCTTGAGCCGTACGCAATGCGCAATTTCAAGAAGACAATCGACGTTGATTTAGATCTGAAAGATGGCGACAACGACTTCGTATTCGAAGTGACTGACCTTGCTGGCCACAAAACTACTGAAAAAGTAACAATCAAGAAACTGGTTGAAAGCGGAAATCCTGGCGGCGGAACTGTCCCTGGACCAGCTCCAGCTCCAGTGCCAAACACTGATCTGGGTCAAGTTGATGTTGATACTTCTAAGGGCGAAGCAACAGTATCTGTTGATGAGCAGAAGTTCGCAGCAGCTCTTAACGATTCTTCAAGCAAAAATGTGACTCTAGACCTGTCTTCTGTTTCAGATAAAGTGTCTACAGTGAAAGCAAAACTTCCTGCTGACTCAGTAGCTAAAGCTGCAGAAAGCAAGAAGAGCCTGACCCTTAAGACTGGCAGTGAATCAGTTGACGTTCCAGCCACTGTTTTAGCTGACCTAGCGAAAGAAAAAGGTAATGTTATCTTCACAATCGGTAAAGCAGCAGTGAAAGCATCAGCTGCACAAGCACTTGCTGAAGTGAACCTGTCCGTAGTTGTTGAGAAGGATGGAAAGCAAACTGCTTATACGAAGTTCGATAAGCCAGTAGCTGTTTTTGTATCTGTAAGCGGTAAGACATTCACAGATAAGCGCAAGGTTGCTGCATACGCTGTAACTGGCGGTAAGCTGGATTACGAAGGCGGTAAAGTAACTGGTGAAACATTCACGTTCAAGACTCACCAGACTGGCAAGTTTGCAATCTATGAAAACAGCAAGACTTTCAAAGATATCAAGACTCACTGGGCTAAAGATGAAATTGAAGTTTTAGCTTCCCGCGAGATCATCAAAGGTAAAACAGATGAGTTGTTCGCTCACGGCGAAAGTGTCACTCGTGCACAATTCGCAGTGCTTGTAGCACGTGCATTGAACCTTCCTACTTCCGAGTACAAAGGAACATTCAAAGATGTACCTGCAAGCTATACATGGGCAGCACTTGAAATCGAAGCAGCAAACCAAGCTGGGCTCATTTCCGGTATGGGCAATGGCAAATTTGCTCCAAACGAAAAGATTACCCGCGAACAAATGGCGGCAATGGTAATCAGAGCGATTCAATACAAAGACGCTAGCGTTCTTGACGGAGTAAAAGCACCAGCTTCATTCAAAGACAGCAATAAAGTCAGCAATTTCGCGAAAGACTACGTAGGCAAAGCAGCAGCACTTAAGCTCTTAAATGGCTACGCAGACCAAACATTCGCACCAAAAGCCGACACAACACGCGCTCAATCAGCGGTCATCCTATACCGTCTATTAGACGCACTAGGTGAACTGAAGTAAGCGCAATTTAACACACTAAAGCGTTAGGACTTTCCCTTATTGGGGCTTTCCCTCATTGGGGGTCAGACCCCCGGTGGTTTAAAGGAGTAAAGTGCCTGAGTGTGATTCCATTGAAAGTGGCAGGCACCATCCAGTTTGGATGGTGCCTGTTGCTATTTATTGCTTAAAAGTATTTGGGGTCAGACCCCCCAGTAAAGTAAAATGTTGAAGCGCGGGGCGACTGATTCATACTTAATGCTCATTAAATGTAATTGTTGTTTCTGTACCACATTCGATTACAATAACTTCTGAATATTCCTTGGATTTTTCTTTTGGTAATTCTATTACAAAGGTTCGAGGGGTGGCATCAGCTGTGCAATTTCCATTGGGCGCTCTAAGATTGATCATAATCTTTTGCTCTGTCAGTTTCACATCTTGAGAGTTTAGGACTAATGGACAGCTTCCTGATTCCTCTACACTCAGGAAAAGAATCTCCTTAGTGTTGAAATCAATAGGAGGTCTTTTACTCGTTAGCTGATAGGATTCCCATGTTTTTTCAAAGTCACTTTCATTGTTCGTCATTCTTGCTGCATAAGAATAGTGTGGTGACTGCTCACGCTTAAATGCAATCTCATTAAAATTAACAGGCCACACCTTTTCAGACTCTACAATTTTTATTTGGTTGCGTTCGTTTCTCTCACCGCTCTCACATCAACCAAAACTAGAGATAAGAACAGAGCGAAAGACAAAGAAAACTCCCTTTTCATTCAAGCAACACTCCTTTGAACATTTGACGTATAAGCAGGAGAAGAGTTTCATCGTTTATTAATAATAACTTTCATCCCACTAACGCATCACCGCACTGGGGGTCAGACCCCCAGCGCGTTAATTAGCTAAAGGCGTTCGAAGATTCTCCTCTGGATTGAAACGTATTTATACATCAATACGTCTATTTGTACAAAATGGTAATTGTTCATTTAGGCATTAGGCTCATTATGGAGGTGAGGGGTTCGATTATGAAAGGCATTCTAAGATGTTTCTTCATTATTGGTTTGTTTTTTGCAGCAACGACTACAATGGCAGCACCACCGCCAAACGAAGTAAAGGAAAGAAAAAATGAAGCCCCATTGCATTTAATCGGAACCGTCATCGCTGACGAGTTCTTTAAGGACACATCGAAGAGTGAGCAATATCCTCAGCAAGTAAGATATATGACCCTTCAGGTAGACCAACTGATCAAGATACCCGATACAGAAAAAGAGAAAAAAAGCATCGAGGTGTACTATTGGTATATTCCTTCCTGGCAGGCAAATGAGTACGTTGGAGGAGAGAGGATGGATATTGCAGTAGGCGATGCCATAGAAATTTGGCTGAATGAGGGAAAATACGGATGGGAACCGGCATTAGGCGGAAACACGGTTAACCATATAAAATATGCCGAAAATCGTGAGGACCCAATCCCTGAACCATTCTTGCATTCAATCGAAAGAAAATCCTCCTCACTTTTAAAGGAAAATACTGAAGCGCTCGTGCTGATTGTTTTGTCTTTCATTTTGTTATTAATAGTTGTTAAAGCAAGAAATTAAAAAGTAGATTCATCAAGTCTCATTCAAAATGAAATTTATAAATAAAAAAAAGGAAGGAATCCTGTGAAAGTTTTAGCGCGTGGTTTGTGGCTTGGGAACATTCTATTAAGCTTGTTTAACTACTATTTTGTAACATCTATGAGCTCCTATTCAATCGTCGAACTCATTTTCAGGTCAACCATGGATTACGAGGATTTTATTAGAAAGAATGGCATTGACCCTACAGTGCAAATAACCATGTTTATAGGGTTAACACTAATCCCCTTGCTTACATTGTTTTTAACCTATATAACCGCAAAGAAGATGAGAAAATTAAATCTGCAATCTACATTTATAGTATTTATTGGAAATCTACTCCTTGCCCTATTCATCTACTCTATCCTTTAAAGCGTTACACCATTGGGGGTCTGACCCCCAACGATTTAACGCGTTAATTAACCGATTTTTCCTAGTTCTATGACACTAATTGTAAAATAAATATTAATTTTGAAAAAATGTGTTAACTTTTGTATTTTAATAGGCTAAAATAATCATTGCAACCGATTACATTTAATAGGGGGAAAAACCTTGAAGAAGATTAAAAAGATAGCTGCTACAGCATTAGCGCTAGGTATAATCGTGCCACAGGCTGCACCGTCAATCTCTTATGCAGAAGTGATGGACGAAGATGTAGTAAAACTCCGCATTCTTGAAACTACAGACTTACACTCCAACATAATGAACTATGACTACTACCAAGATAAATCAGTATTGAACTTTGGTTTTGCTAAAACAGCTACATTGATTAAAAAAGCAAAAGAAGAAGCACCTAACAGCCTGTTGTTTGACAATGGTGACCTGATTCAGGGCAGCCCAATGGGAGACTATGTAGCAAAGGTAAATAAATTGGAGAATGGCGAGACTCACCCAGTTTATAAGGCTATGAATCTTATGGGGTATGATGCAGGTAACCTGGGAAACCACGAATTCAACTATGGTCTTGATTTCCTTAATCGCTCATTGAAGGGTGCGAAATTCCCTTACGTTAATGCAAACGTTTATATCGATGACGCAACTGATGACAAAAATGCATTCACTCCTTATGTAATTTTAGATAAAGAAGTGACAGATGCAGACGGCGAAAAGCACACTCTTAAAGTAGGGGTAATTGGTTTCGTTCCTCCGCAAATCACTCAGTGGGATGCTGCTCGTATTAGCGGTAAAGTCATTGCGAAGGACATTATCGACACTGCTAATAAATTTGTTCCAGAAATGAAGGCAAAGGGTGCAGATCTGATTGTAGCCATTCCTCACTCCGGAATTGACGCGACTGCAAATGGAAAGAACGAAGAAAATGCGGTTTACAACCTAAGCAAGGTTGAAGGAATCGATGCTATTCTTTTCGGCCACTCACACGCTACGTTCCCAAGCAAGAAGTATGAGGGATTAGCAGGTGCTGATCTTGAAAAAGGTACTTTAAACGGCGTTGCAACTGTACAAGCAGGTATGTGGGGAGACAACCTTGGCCTTATCGATATGACGATCGAGAAGGATGCTCAAGGAAAATGGTCAATCAAAGATACTAAGAGTTCTACTCGTCAAATTTTCACAAAAGATGCTACTGGTACTACGTCAAATGCTGATGCTGACCAGAACGTTGTAGATGCAGTTAAACATGAGCATGAAGCTACTATTGAATATATGAAGGGCGAGCTTGGTAAAACAACTGCTCCGATCAACAGCTACTTCTCTCAAATCAAAGACAATGAAGCAATCCAAGTGTTGAACGCTGCACAAAAATGGTACACAGAAAAGGCGATCCAGGGAACTCCGTATGAGAAGTTACCAGTTCTTTCTGCCGCTGCGCCATTTAAAGCAGGTACACGCGACAATCCAAACTACTATACAAATGTAGCTAAGGGTTCATTGCAAATTAAAAATGCAGCAGACTTATACTTATACGATAACAATACATTACAGGCTATCGTAGTCACTGGTGCACAGCTGAAAGAATGGTTGGAAATGTCATCTGGACAATTTAACCAAATCAAAACAGATACAAAAGAAGAGCAAAACATTGTAAACGGTGATTACCGTTCATACAATTTCGATGTTATTGATGGCGTTACTTATGAAGTCGATGTAACAAAGCCTGCAAAGTATGATGTGAGCGGAAAAGTGTTAAATGCAGACTCAAGCCGTATCGTTAACCTTCAGTTCGAAGGTAAAGCAGTTGATCCAGAACAGAAATTTGTTGTAGCAACAAATGACTATCGCGCTTCTGGTACTTTCCCAGGCGTTAAAGGTTCTGAGATTATCGTAAAAGCTCCAGAATCAAGCAGGGAAGTTGTTTCGGCCTATGTTGTAGAAAAGAAAGTTATCGATCCAACACCTGACATGAACTGGTCATTTAAAACAATTGACGCTGACCTTAACGTTTTCTTCTTGTCTTCTCCAGAAGGCCAAAAGTTTGTTAAGTCTACAGACAATTACAAGTATGTTTCTACAGAGGATACTGGCTTTGCAAAATATGCTCTTGATATGAAAGTTAAGGCAACAAAGCCTGCTGAAACTCCACAAAAATTCAAAGATGTGAACAAAGACCACTGGGCTTTCGATTTCATCGCTGAATTGACTGAAATGGGAATCATTAAAGGTAAGTCTACTGATATGTTCGACCCAAGCGGAAACGTAACAAGAGGTCAATTTGTTTCACTTCTTGCAAGAACATTGAAGCTAGAAGCAGCACAATCACATCCGTTCAAGGACGTTGCAGGGGCTCTAGAAGCTGACATTGCAGCAGCTTATAAAGCAGGCATCGCAGCTGGTATGAGTAAAGACAAGTTTGATCCAAATGCATCCATCAATCGTGAGCAAATGGCAGCAATGCTTGTCCGTGCATACGAATATAAGACTGGCAAAAAATATGACGCTAAATCCCCAGCTAAATTTACTGATGCTGGCAAAGTATCAAACTTCGCCAAAGAAGCAGTAAACGAAGTAAACGAACTAGGCTTCATGGTAGGAATCGGCGGCGAATTCCAGCCAAAGAGCAAAGCAACAAGAGCACAAGCAGCAAAAGTTGTTTCATTACTATTAAACAAGTAAACAAACAAACAGAATGCCCTCCTAAAACAGGAGGGCATTTTTTAGTCCTTTAAAGCGCTGGGGGTCTGACCCCCGGCGAGGTAATGCGCTAAAGCGGTAAAATGTAAAAAAGAGAGCTGTGGCATACTGCACGGCTCTCTTGAATCTGCTTTTTATTAATTTTTGATGTAGACTTTTACTTTGATTGTTTTGCTTCCCCATTGAAGTGCTCTTTGTTTGTTCGGGATGAAGACGTCGATCTTGTTTCCTTTTACGGAAGATCCTTTATCGGCTGCGATTGCTTCGCCGTAACCTGGTACGTATACTTTTGAGCCTAGGGGGATGACTTTAGGATCTACTGAAATGACCTTTGCGTTAGGGTTCTTTTTCAAGTTGATGCCTGTGTAAGTGATTCCGCTGCAGCCTTTGCAGCTTGCAGTGTAGGCAGTTGCACGAACTGTGATTTCTTTATAGGCAGGTGCTTTAGTTTTAGCAGTCGTCTTTTTCGCAGCTGTCTTTGCAGCTGCGGACACTTTTAATACTTGGTTAGGTTTGATTTTATCTGAAGTAAGTTTATTGTATGACTTTAATTGAGAAACAGTTAGGTTATTCTTTTTAGCGATCGCCCAAAGAGTGTCGCCTTTTTTTACTTGATATGTATTTCCAGCGGCTAAAGTGGCATTTGAAGCACCGAATAGTAGAACAAGTGCAGTGATGAAACTAATAGTAGTTTTTTTCAAGTTCTAATCTCCTTTATCTTCTTTGCTAGGAATAGATTAACAGTTTAATATAACAGTCATGTTACATTGGGAAACTATTTATATTACAAAACCGTTTCAAATATGTAATATTAGGAAAAACAACTTAATAGTGGTCAATATGAGTAATTATTGGCAGGAAAGGCAGAAAAAAAACTAGGAGTTATCATAAAAAAGTGGATTAAACTAATTTTTACATGGGAAATTTTTATGCTCGGTTCCCAGAACCAAAATAAAAAAGGTGGCGAATATGCCACCTTTTTAACTTACAATCTTTTAGCACCCATAAATTTTGGTTTCCAATAAGAGTTGTTAATGCTAGCGATTGAGACGCCTTTTGATGTAGCAGCGTGGATCATTTGGCCATTCCCGATGTAAATGGCAACGTGAGTAACTTTCTTTCCACCACTTGTTGCGTAGAATAGTAGATCTCCCGGCTGATAGGCTGTCACCTTTGTACCTGCAGAGAACATTTCACCAGCTGTACGAGGAAGCTTAGTGTAGCCTGCTTTGTTGAATGAATATGTAACTAAACCTGAGCAATCAAACCCGCTTGGAGTAGTTCCTCCCCATACATATTTAACACCCATATGGCTTTTAGCGATTGAGATGGCTTTTGACTTATAGTTGCTGCTGACAGTAGAAGCTTTTGTTACAGTGCTTCCAGAAGCAATATATTTTGAACTAACGTATCCGACTTTTCCATTGAAAGAAATTCTTGCCCAACCATTTCCCTGGCTGCTTACAGTCACATTGTAACCCTTTGCAAGTGTTGCGATCACTTTCCCAGCGGTTGATGGTTGATTACGAACATTTAATGTGCCGGAACTTACGTTTACGTGGTAAGCTGTTCCAGCAGCAGAAGCTTGATCCATTGACGGAGTGGCAGTAGCAAGTAGTGAGAAAAGCATAGTTGAAGCTATAATTCTCTTAAACAAAGTTGTTTACCCCCGATTGCTAGATGTTAAACCTAGTATATAGCGAAAGGGGTTACAAACAAATAACAGATAAATTACAATTATGTAACAAATACCGACATATACCGCTAAAGGAAGAAAAAAACAAATCGAATAGTGACGAAAGTATTGGTATTACTAGACTTCGCTGAAAATTAATCTGTTTTTTAGCATATGACAAAATGATGAATTAATCTAAAAAAATGTTTCTTAAATAAAGGCATCCCCCGCTTTTGGTAGATGCCTTTATTTAAAACTTACTTAAATACTCTATCCATTAATTGATACCCCTCTTGATAAGGAGAAAGGTTATATGTTCCCATCCTGTACACCATTTCATTTCCCTGATAAAAAATCAAACTTCTGCCTGGAAGGCCATAACGTTCAGCCATTTCGACATATTGAGCAAAGTTTTGGACTCCGCTAGCCATTTGATGAGGCGAGTAGGTGTCGATCTCGATATTAATACCGATTCCGTTTACTTGTGCTCGTAAAAAAGCTAGATGCAAACGCTTCTGTGTATCGGTTAATTTTAGGCGGAATGTATTTGGCTGAAGGTACACACCATCAAATCCGTATATCTTCCAATTCTCGAAGTTATTCGAGAGAGCGTGAGGCGAGTAAATAAATTTCTTATTCTGAGAGTGGATGGATTTAGCCGTCTTTTCTACAAGAAGTTCATCTTCCAATGAGCCAACGGTTTCATTCAGCCAATAGTACCCTTTAAAAGTTAGATTAGAATAACCTGCCTTTTGCCATTTAGATTGGACATCGTTCATATACCATGTAATGAGATTGGATCTTTCGTTCAGGTTATTTGCCCGTTTCTTTCCATCTAAGTCAATAATGGCTTCTTTTTGTTTAGGGTATGGAATGGCAATGTAGACATTGGCCTTCTTGCCTTGTTGTTTTGCCGCCGAGTTAAGGTTTTCAAGTGTGCCGTCCGCAGCAAACGTTCTCTCGGCGTACCATCTCCACTCTGAAAAATTGGCGTGGTTGCTTGATATCTGGCCAAACTCTCCATTTGGATAGCTTCGTCCTAATATAATGAAGGTATCGAATAATGGGCGTCTTGATCCATCGTTAGGTTTGATGCTGATATAAGGTTCAAAGAACTCTGGTGTAAATTTCATAGGGTTTTCATTTCCATTATAAATGAGAACTCCATTGCCAATTCCGGAATCTGTCATCATACCGGTTTGATTATCGTAGTTCATAAGTGAGTTGCTGACCGGATGAACCGTTGCTTTAGGATATTTTAAAGCCAGGTCGATTGCCTGGTCAGCCTTCCTTACTTTATGTAAAACTTTCCCGTTTTCTTTTACTGCATACTCTAAAGGTTCACTGTAGATTCGTGCCAGGAATACGGAAAATTGCGCGCGGCTTACTGGAACTTCTGGCTTGAAGGTGCCGTCCTTGTATCCAGATGTCACATCATTCTCCGCAATAGCATCAATGAAGGTGTAATATGGATTTGATTTTGGCAGATCCTTAAACGACGATTTACCAGCACCCTTGTAATTGTAAGCTACGGCAATTGCCTTAGCCATTTCTTTGCGGGTTAATGGCTTATCAGGCATAAAGCTCTTTCCGTTTAAAGTGAACATGCCTTTCTCCATAACGGTTAAAACTTCCTTATATCCGCCCATTGTCGGTTTCATATCAGAAGGAACGATTTTAGGATTTGATGGAGCCTTTAAACGCATGGCGCGAACCAGCATAATTGCTGCATCTTTCCTAGTCAGAATTACTAGCGGTTTAAATTCACCAGACGCAAACCCTTTAATAACGCCTTTGCTGGAAAGGAAACGGATTTCATCATGTGCCCAATGATCCCTTGGTACATCCTTGAAAGTCGTATTACTCGCATTTACAGTGTTAGAAAATAAAGATAGCAATACCATAAAACTAATGGCCGTCAAGGTAATCCTCTTCATAAAAGTGGAGCCATTCAAACTAACACTTCCCATTCACCCATCTCCTAAACTATTAATAACAAATACTGTGAAAAATACACACATTTTCCATTGTATAGTAAAAAGTACCTAAACACCAGAGGGTATAAAGTGAAATTTTAACTAAGTACAGCGTTAATCCATTGGGGGTCAGACCCCCGGTGCGGTGATGCGTTAAGGAGAAAAAGAAAAAAACACGATGTATTATTTACAACGTGTCTTTAGTTCTTCTAATTAAATTTTTACATAAATTTCTTAAAAAGGTTATTATTAACTTAATCGTTTAATTTCCTAATGCTCAAAAGGTAAATCGACATTTTCAATAGGGCCGGCAGCATGAACAGCCGATTGTGCTACAGGAACACATAATGACATTATACCTAGAAGTGCGATTCCAAATAATACTTTTGATATTTTTTTCATCTTAATCCCTCCTGAGTAAAATATACCACGTTCGAAATTTATAGGTATTTAGGGTGTATTGTCATATTGAGGGGTTTTATGCGAATTTTCTAATAAAATCACTTTTTATTAATCGCTAATATTCTTATAGGAATATTTTGAATAGGTTAGGAGATTTACATATGAAGGAATTTAATTTTAAAAATCTAGGAGAATCGATTCATTCAATCAGAGTGAAGCTTGGGATCAGCCAAAAAGACTTAGCCAGCGGTATTTGCAGCCAATCGCAAATCAGTAAAATCGAAACAGGGGAAATCAGTCCGTATATTCACACGCTAGTAAAAATATCGGAAAGGCTAGGCATCAACACGAGCCATTTCATCAACCAAATCTCTAAAGAGCATTACGAGTTCGTCTCTCAATCAAAAAATCACGTGAGAGAGCATATAAAAAAGAAAGATTATAAGGAAGTGAGGCGGCTGATCAATAAGCTGGAGAAGCATCCGAGCTTTCAAAATATAGAGGAGCTTCAATTTATCCATTGGCATAGAGGGGTGTGTATTTATTACTTGGAACATGATTCATCGAGAGCAATCGATGTGCTGAAGGAAGCGCTTGATATGAAGGACTCCATCCAGGCGACCGAGCAGGATATTCAAATCATCAATAGCATCGGCATCATTCATGGGGAAAAGGAGGAATGGGAGGAAGCGAAGAACTCCTTCTTGAGAGCCCAGGAGATTTATAGCAGGGCGCTTTATTCAATGGATTTTACGATATTGATCCGGATTTATTATAATTTGAGCAAGATTTATTACAAGCTGAATAATAACCATGAAGCATTGAACGTCGCGAATAAAGGAATAAATCTGGCGCTTGAGAAGGAGTCCAGCTATTTAATGGGCGAGCTTTTATACCAAAAGGGATTCATTTATGCAGAGCGGGGCGATGTATCACAGGGAATCGTGTATCTCCAAAAAGCCGGAACGATCTTTGCTCTTTATGAAAAAGAAAGCTACATCCAAATGGTGCAGGATAAGCTGGCGCTGTTCAGGCAGTGATCTTGGGGCGAGCTGTGCACTGTAAATTTTGATCCTGGACAAGCTGCAGCAAGCCAGACAGTAAAAAGGTGTAGAAATGATTCTACACCTTAGCCGCATCACTTATTTCTTATCTTTTAAATCCCCAGGAACGACTTCATTCTTATAAGCCTCTTTAAATGCCTTCATTAAATCAGACCTTTTAGCGTCGCTATCGATTTTGATATCGCCAAAAGCCGGCACTACAGTATGCCAATTTTCAGATTCTAAGTATCTTGTGGCAAATAAATATGTTTCTCCTGGCACGAGAAGCTGATCGTCTTCAATAAGCAGAAGTTCAGTTTGTCCTTCTGAGTTTTCCTGGTAGCCGCCTTGCTGGTTCACAAGGACTTGGCCAGATAGCTTTCCTTTTACATTTGTAATGACTTCAACAGTAAATTGAGTTTCAGGACCGCCATCAAGCGATTTTGTACCAGCTTGTTCGATGACTTTTCCAACGAAAACATTATTCGTTGCGCCAACGAGCTTCTTTTTATCTGAAAAATCGTCAATGAAATTAGCGTGTGCTTCCAGCCTAATCACATTATCGGCGCTTGCATGTTCGTTGTTAATATAATTAGCTCCCAAAAAGCCACCTGTAATAACGGCTGCTAGAGTTAAAGTGAATGTAATCTTTTTCATATTGGCTTTTCCTCCTTTAAATTAATAGCCCCAAAGGGAATGGTAGTCAGATTTGTCGTGCGAGCCTAAGCTTGTTTTGGAAGTTACATAGGCATACATAATTTGATCGGAGGTGCTGTGTGCCAAACCAAGAGCATGTCCCAGCTCGTGAGTGAAGACGTTCTGCCTTTTAGCAGCTGTATAGCCATTCAGGTAATAGTTGTTCAGCTGGATTCTGTCTGCTCCTGATAAATTGCTGTATAAACCAGCCCAAGTGACATCAGAGCGATTCGCGTCAACAAAAGAAAGGTCTTCTATTGTCGTTGAAGTATCTCCTAGTATATTGATTGGATTCAGGCCGTTCCAGGTTGTAATAGCTGCGCCTCGGGCGGTTGTCCATTTTGTAGAACCGTGGTAAGTACCCCAGCGAATTTCCTTGCCATCAACGGAATCGTAGCCTAGAAAATGAGCAGAAGCAGCTGAAGGCAGAAGCATTAGACCTAAAGCTCCAACAATAATACTTTTTTTAATGAATTTCTTCATTTCTTATCCCACCTTTAATCATTATGAATTCAAAAAATTTCAGCTGTGCTTGTAACAACAGTTGTAAAGGTTGGCCAACCTATAAGAGGAGTATAGCAGGAGGGAAAGTTTAATTGTTTAAATATTCTCATAAGTATTCGGTGTATAGAAAAACAGAGGATTCGAGCGAAAAATGAAGAATTTTTAGGGATTTATAGAAATTTCAACCAGAGGAAAAAACGTTAAATTTAAAAAAACAAACCCAAACCCCCGAAAAAAAAACCCCTACAACGAAAAATATTCATACAAAAGAAGAAAAACTTCTATGCGGTGAAGTGGTGGGGGTCAGACCCCCGGCGCTTTAAAGCGGTAATAACCTGGGGGTCAGACCCCCAGTGCAGTGATGCGTTAATGCAGGGAGGCGATAAGGGGTATAAAAAAATCCCAGCGGACGCTGAGATCTTTTTTAGAGGCTTATATTTGATTTGCTAGTATTGTCACGAATGCGCTTAAAACAACGGATAGCAGCAGCAGGGAAGCATACATAATGGTCTTATTTCTTTTTTTCTTTCTTTGCTTCTCCTCTGGTGTAAGCCAAGTATAAGTAGACATCAACATTTCTCCTTTGTAATTGATGGCAGCTGGCTGGCCTTGTTCTGGACGGAGGCCCCTATAGCTTTGCGTCACCACTTTTCAGTGATTTTGCCTTTGGTTATATCGGCTAGTCTAGTATATATTTTAATAGCAAATTTGCAAAAAAAATTGGAATTAATTATAGTCCCATAATATGACCCATTCTCCTTTATGCTTTACAACATAAACGACCTGTTGAAAATTGAAATTGCCATACTTGCCATTATAATTTTGCGTAACGACCATTTTATAGCCATTTTTAACAACGTTTTGTCCATTCTCAGGTGTCCACTTATCAAACTTTTCGGCTTTACTTATTTCGTATGTAAAGGTTTCTGCGCCAAAATGACCAATGAAAACATGAGCTCGATCCTGGATAAATTCTGACTTAGTGAATCTTTGTTTCATGTAAGGGTGAAAAAGACTCCAGGAATCTGAAAAATTGCCTTCCTGCTCATATGCATAAAATTTTTCAACTGTTTGAGTAGCTTGATTAGAGAGTCCGAACATGAATATACGTAAAACAATAAAGATAAAAACGAGAATGGAAATACCAATAAATATAGGAAGAATCCGCAACTGGTGTTGCCTTTTCATTATATGAACAACCCCTTGATTAAGAAGTTCTTCAAATCATATGTCCAATTTTGGGGTTTTATTCTATAGAAAAGCGTTTGGAATAGGACAGAGAAGGGTAGTAAAAAGTAATTAACAATTTCATTTTCATAGTTCTTAAGTCCCTTAACAAATGTGTTTAAATTTGGTAATTTCAAATTATAAAACACATAAAACGTACGATAAGGGCAAAATCATTGAAAAATGGTGACGCAAAGCTACAGGGACTAAAGTTGCAACTCAACTACGTCAGCCAGTTTCCGAACACGACTCTCCTGCGATTTTATGTGGCTAAAAGGAGGAAGCCGATGTGTTAAAAACAATGTTAAAGTTTAGGTACAAATTTCATTTATATTTACAGAAGCATAACGAGGCGTTGATGCAAGATGCACTTTGTAAAAAACTAAGAAATCAATTACGACAAAGGGCAGCCTATCACGGCAGGCAAGCCATTTTTCTAGTATCAAAAATATAACGAGCAGACTTTTGTCTGCTCGTTTTATTATTTGTCGTACTTAAAGTGACATTCTTTTCCGGGGCTTGTTCCAAAATTTAATATAAGTATGGCCCTCTTTGCACTTAAATACTTTAATCCCGATATGTTTGAGCGGAGTATAGACTTCCTTCATGTGAAGCAAAGGCATTTTTAAAGAACCTCCCGAAAATTGTTAATTCAATTTTAACTAAATAAAGAACAAAATTAAACAAAATGTTCTCGATAAGAAACGACAAGGTTCGGGAATAAGATAGTATGAAGTGCCTTGTTCTTGTTTATAATGGCAGGTAAAAGGGAGGGGGTAATTTGCTTCAAAACCTTCTATTAGTCTTTTGGACAATGGTAATACTCCTGATGACTTGTACGACGAGATTCGAGTTAGAGAACAAGTTGCTTCAAGTATATTTTTCCTGGAATTCAAATCCTGAATTTGGAGATTTGTTCCTCGCACTCCCAGCAGAACTTACAGAACCCTTTATATTACAAAAAGTCGGACATCTAATCGCGTTCGTCATTCTAGGCTTCCTATTAAAAATCCAGACAAATAACATTAAAACCATTCTATTTATCATATCCTTTGCGATCCTTACAGAATTCCTGCAGCTGTACTTATCAAGAGGAGGAAGACTATTCGACGTAGGATTCGATCTAATAGGTGGAGGCTTAGGCATTGCCGTAGGAGCATTAATCCAAAACATTATTGCCAAAGAACAAAACCCCTCCACACTAAAGCGTTAATCCGTTGGGGATCAGACCCCCGGTACGGTGATGCGTTAATGGGGTGGGGGTCAGACCCCCATCGCTTTAAAACGGTATTGTTGCAGCTTCTTTAAGTGGAGGAATCTATTAATCTTGCTATTTGTTTGTGATTTAAAGCTTTGTTTGGGTGAACAGATTTAGGGTGGGTGGGATTTTGCAGACAGAGGGAATGGCAGCTATTGGTCTTATCCTTTTTGATGATATAATGAATCTGACATATAAAGAAAGGAGGCTGGGTGTAGCCATCCTCTAGTAAGGCTGAATCTAATACAAAGGAGCTGTAATCAATGTCTCGTAAACCACGTAATTGGTATCCTGGCGCGGTCTATCACATCACTGACCGGGGCAATCGGCAAATGTCTATATTCATGGATGACAAAGACCGACTCAAGTACATGGATCTGCTTGAGGAAACCCGTACATACTTCCCATTCACTCTCCACGCCTATTGTCTGATGACAAACCACCTTCATCTTCTGTTAGAAACCATCAACCACCACCCGCAGGAAATTATGAAAATGCTGAACTCCCGTTATGGAATCTATTTTAATTACCGTCACGACTTGGTCGGACATGTCTTCCAGGGGCGCTATAAATCCGCAATGGTCGACTCGCCAGAATATTTTCTTAACGCCAGCAGATATATCCACTTGAATCCGGTAGAAGGCGATATCGTTCAGGATCCGGCTCGTTACAAATGGAGCAGTTATTCCGCGTATGCGTCTGATTCCCATAATCCCCATATCTCAACCGAAAGAATCCTTTCCTATTTCCCTGAACCTAAAAAAGATCATTACAAGAGAATAATAGAAAACGAAATAGCTCTTATAAAGTGAGTTGTTTACATTAACGTCCGTCACCATCATTCTTTCACTAACCACCCCATTCAATTTTTGGCAATGGGGTGGTTTTTTATATAAAAATCAGTCTCAGGTCTTAGAAACCTTTACATTCCCAGTCCGTTAAAAGCAGGAGTTTTTATGGGTAATATGGAAGTATGGAATAAAGTGAAACGTTGACCGTGTGTCAATCGTATACATAGGAAGGATTCCATGAAGGAGTGTTTTGATGATGAACCCGATTCTTTCATTTTTTGTCCGCACCTTGGCCGCCATACCGGCGACGATGTTCGTTTGGCTTCTCACCTATACTGGATTTGATCAGACATTCGGGGTGGCTTCCCTGATTGCAATCGCAGCCGGAGGGCTAGTATATTTTGGTCTCGGCAGCTATATGAAGACCAAATTTTTGAAAAAACATGGCCTGACGAGAAGGGAATATAAATATATAAAGAAAAATCTTGATGAGGCAAAAACGAAGATCAAACGCCTGCAAAAGGTCCAGTTTTCGATTCGCCATATCCGGTCGCTGAAGCAGCGAATGGAACTGATCCGGATGGTCCGGAATATTTATAACCTGACCAAAAGGGAACCGAAGCGATTTTACCAGGCGGAGACGTTTTATTTTTCACATCTGGATTCTGTCCTTGAACTTACCGAGAAGTATGCTTTTCTAACCTCACAATCCAAGGTGAATCGTGAAATGCAGTATACACTCGAAGACACTCAGCGCACTTTGATTGATATGGCAGGCGTTGTCGAAAAAGACCTCTACCATGTCCTGTCGGATGATTATGACCATTTGAATTTTGAAATAGATGTCGCCAAGCATAGGCTGAATACGGTAAAAGAAACGAAATACCTTGAAGGAAAATGGAGGACGAAGAAATGAATGAGAAAGACCTCGATTTGTTAAAAAACAGCGGAAATATTATGGACGATATTCTTGCGAACCCGTTTGGCGAGCAGGGAGATCTTGCTATGAAAGCAGTAAGCCCTGAGCAGGAAAGCAAGCCGGTAAAACTTGTCGATGTGATTCCTGAGGAAAATCGGGCGAAGGCTTATCAGCTGGCGGAGCAGATTGACCCGAAGAACCACCAGGCGATGATTATGTACGGAACACAGGCACAGGGGAAATTGCTGACGTTTTCGCACGCAATGCTTGAACATGTCCAGAAAAAGGATGTAGGCGAGATTGGCGATATTATCAGCGACCTGATGAAGCACCTGAACCAGGTGAGCCCTGATGAATTGCGTGCTGAAAAGCCAAACTTACTGTCACGAATGTTCGGGAAAATGAGCGGTACCATCCAGGAAGTCCTGTCCAAGTATCAGAAGACCGGTGCGCAGATTGACCGAATCAGTGTAAAGCTTGACCGCAGCAAGAATGTGTTGCTTTCAGACATTGGCATGCTGGAAAAATTGTATGAAACGAACAAAGAATATTTCCATGCGTTGAATATCTATATCGCAGCAGGGGAAATCAAGCTGAAAGAGCTTCATGAAAAAACGATTCCTGCGCTGAAAAAGGCTGCAGCGGAAACGAATGACCAGATGAAGTTCCAGGAAGTCAATGACATGATCCAGTTTGCCGACAGACTCGATAAAAGGCTGCACGATTTGAAATTAAGCCGTGAAATTACCATTCAAAGCGCGCCGCAAATCAGGCTGATCCAGAACACGAACCAAGCGCTCGTCGAAAAGATTCAATCATCAATCGTAACGGCAATTCCACTTTGGAAAAACCAGGTTGCGATTGCTTTGACATTGATCAGGCAGCGCCATGCCGTTGAAGCACAAAAGCAGGTTTCAAAGACAACCAATGACCTGCTGCTGAAAAACGCAGAAATGCTAAAAACCAACACAATTGAAACAGCCAAAGAAAACGAGCGTGGCCTGGTCGATATCGAAACATTGAAAAAGACCCAGGAAAACCTGATCTCCACACTAGAAGAAACACTGAGAATCCAGGAAGAAGGCCGTACAAAACGCCGCATGGCCGAGCAAGACCTTGCAGTAATGGAAAATGAATTAAGAGTCAAGCTGCTCGAAATAAAAGGGAACTAAAGAAGTGCATTGATGCGGTGAAGCGCCGGGGGTCAGACCCCCGGCGCTTTAAAGTGGTAAAGGGAATGGTCTCTAGAAGGAAACCATCCCCTTTTTTTTCTATTTCTACACCCTCTTGCTTTTCTAATCCGTTTGACCCTATCATTGAAACATTATTAAACAAAAAGGATGAGAATGATGGATCAAAGGATTCTGCCGGCTTCTTCTAACATGAAGGACTTTGAGCGATTTTTGAAAACCCCTTTCGAAATAGGGGTATTTCTTGAAATGCATATAGCGCAGCTAAAAAATGTGAATGCCATGGCGGAGGCTCATGGGAAGAAGATGCTGTATCACATGGATATGATTCATGGCATAAAAGCCGATGATTACTCTACAGAATTTATTTGTCAGGAGTACAAGCCATATGGTTTGATATCAACAAAATCCAATGTGATTTTAAAGGCGAAACAAAAAGGGGTCATCGCTGTACAAAGGGTGTTCTTGCTAGATTCGCATGCTCTTGAAAAAAGCTATAAGCTGCTTGGAAAGACGCAGCCTGACTATATTGAAGTACTCCCAGGATTGATACCCGAACTAATTTCAGAGGTCAACGAACGAGTGAATATCCCTTTGTTTGCTGGTGGTCTAATAAGGACGATTCAAGATGTGGAAAATGCGTTAGAAGCCGGTGCGGTCGCAGTGACCACGTCGCAAAAAGAAATATGGCATCACTTTGCCTGACTTTTTAACCATTCTACGTCAAAAATAAAATATTAAAAGTAAGCATGTTGACAGCGTTTTCATCGTCTAGTATACTCAACTACAAGTTAATAGACGTGACGGAGAATGGGAGATTCACACAGATACGCCAATTTATTTGGTGTGTACTGTTGTGGGTCTCCCTTTTTTGTTTTATCTGTCACGCCTGCCATCTATCGAACAAAATTAAGCAGCAGGAAAGGGGAATGATCTATGTCAGCTTTCATGGGAGAAGTCATTGGTACGATGATATTAATTGTCTTTGGTGCCGGAATTGGAGCGGGATCAACGCTCAAAAAATCTTACTCGAACAATGCAGGATGGATTGTCATTACCATTGCATGGGGACTCGCGGTCACTATGGGCGTTTTTGCCGTAGGTTCTATCAGCGGAGCGCATTTGAACCCGGCTGTTACACTTGCACTTGCAATCAATGGATCGTTTCCATGGGCAGATGTACCAGGCTATATGCTAGCCCAGTTGATTGGAGCCATCATCGGTGCGTCACTCGTATTCTTTCATTATTTGCCGCACTGGAAGGAAACATTAGACCCGGGAGCAAAATTAGGGGTTTTTGCAACGGGACCCGCAATTCTGCATACATTTTCAAATTTATTTAGTGAAGTTTTCGGAACTTTTATTCTAGTATTAGGATTATTATTCATTGGAGCGAACAAATTTACAGAAGGGTTGAATCCAATTGCAGTTGGCCTATTAATCGTTGCCATCGGTATGTCGCTTGGAGGGACAACGGGGTATGCCATCAACCCGGCGCGTGACCTTGGGCCAAGAATTGCCCACTTTATTCTGCCAATCCCAGGCAAGGGAGGCTCCAACTGGGGCTACGCATGGATTCCGGTTGTCGGCCCGCTTTTAGGAGGCGCAATGGGAGCCGTGTTCTATCAGGCATTTTTCGCAGGTGAACTTACTACGACTTTTTGGGTCGTAACTGGTATAGTTGCATTAAGTCTAGCATTAGCTTATACAGTAGGAAAAAAGCAAGAAGGCGAAATGGATTCTTCTAAAATAGGCAAATTAAAACCATATAACAGATAAAGCATCAGAAAACAGCCCGCACTTCAGCAGTGTGACGCACCACCGCACCGGGGGTCTGACCCCCAGGGTATTAACGCGTTAAAGCACCGGGGGTCTGACCCCCAGCGCGGTAACGCTTTAGTGTGATGGTGGCTAATTGAATTTATTTATAAAGGGGAGGAATTACTAAATGGAAAAGTATATTTTGTCTCTGGATCAGGGAACGACTAGTTCGAGGGCGATTCTTTTTAATAAGGCTGGGGAAATTGTCCATGTGGCGCAGAAGGAATTTACGCAGCATTTTCCGAAACCGGGCTGGGTGGAACATAATGCAAATGAAATCTGGGGCTCCATCCTTGCTGTCATTGCGAGTGTTTTATCCGAGTCTAATGTTAAACCTGAGCAAATAGCGGGAATAGGGATAACAAACCAGCGTGAAACGACGGTCGTATGGGATAAGGAAACGGGAGTCCCTGTATATAACGCAATTGTTTGGCAATCGAGGCAGACAAGCGGAATTTGTGATGAACTGAAAGAAAAAGGCTACAACGACCTTTTCAGAGAGAAAACGGGCTTGCTGATTGACGCCTATTTCTCTGGCACAAAGGTAAAATGGATCCTTGACAATGTAGAGGGCGCGAGACAGAAAGCCGAGGATGGCAAGCTGCTGTTCGGCACGATCGATACTTGGCTCATCTGGAAGCTTTCCGGCGGCCGTGCCCACGTTACGGACTATAGCAATGCTTCGCGTACGCTCATGTTCAATATTTACGACCTTAAGTGGGATGAGGAGCTGTTAGAAATCCTTGGAGTTCCTGCATCCATGCTTCCGGAGGTAAAACCTTCTTCAGAAGTCTACGCTGAGACAGTCGCTTACCATTTTTACGGCCAGGAGGTTCCGATTGCCGGAGCCGCGGGTGACCAGCAGGCGGCATTGTTCGGCCAAGCATGCTTTGAGAAGGGCATGGCGAAAAATACTTACGGAACAGGCTGCTTCATGCTGATGAATACAGGTGAAAAAGCAGTTCGTTCTGAGCACGGCCTGTTAACGACCCTTGCATGGGGCCTGAATGGGAAAGTGGAGTATGCGCTTGAAGGCAGCATATTCGTGGCAGGGTCGGCCATCCAATGGCTGCGTGACGGTTTGAGGATGCTGAAAAATGCGAAGGACAGCGAGGATTATGCCTCAAAGGTCGAGTCCACTGATGGTGTGTATGTAGTACCTGCTTTCGTAGGCCTCGGAACTCCGTATTGGGACAGCGATGTAAGAGGGGCGGTATTCGGACTTACCCGCGGCACAAGTAAGGAACATTTCGTCCGCGCCACGCTTGAGTCACTTGCCTATCAGACAAAGGACGTATTGTCCGCGATGGAAGCTGACTCCGGCATTGAGCTTAAGACGCTTCGAGTGGATGGCGGTGCGGTTAAAAATAACTTCTTGATGAACTTCCAGAGTGATATCTTGAACGTTCCGGTAGAACGTCCGGTTGTCAACGAAACGACTGCATTGGGCGCGGCATACCTTGCAGGCCTGGCGGTTGGATATTGGGAGAGCCAGGAAGAAATCGCTAAACAATGGGCGATCGATCAATCATTTGAACCAAAAATGTCTGATGAAGACCGTGATCAGCTTTACGGCGGCTGGAAAAAAGCGGTTAAAGCGGCAATGGCATTCAAATAAATTTCACAGCATGACAATATCTTTTTTACTAAAAATTTGATATACTAATAACAAGTTAATAAATCGGCAGGAGAACTGGAGAGACCGCGAAGCATTACCATGAAATGGGTGATGTTTTTCGCGGTCTCTTTTTCTGTCTAAAGGAGGAAATAACAATGTTTACGAATGTAAAACGTACAGATATAGTCTCCAATTTAAAGGAAAAGGAATTTGATTTGCTGGTGATCGGCGGCGGGATTACCGGAGCAGGGATTGCGCTTGACGCAACGACCAGGGGAATCAGCACTGCCCTTGTGGAAATGCAGGATTTTGCAGCAGGAACTTCGAGCAGATCAACAAAGCTAGTTCATGGCGGCTTGCGCTATCTGAAGCAGCTGGATGTAAAGGTTGTCGCCGAGGTAGGCAAGGAAAGAGCGATCGTCTATGAAAACGGACCACATGTGACGACACCTGAATGGATGCTGCTCCCTCTGCATCAGGGCGGAACATTCGGCAGCTTCTCCACCTCAATCGGGCTGAAGGTCTATGACTTTTTGGCAGGTGTAAAAAAGAGCGAGCGCCGCAGCATGCTTTCGAAGGAAGAAACGCTGCAACGTGAGCCTCTTATTAAAAAAGAAGGCCTTAAAGGCGGAGGCTACTACGTAGAATACCGCACAGACGATGCCCGTCTGACCATCGAAGTCATGAAAGCGGCGGTGGAAAAGGGAGCAACAGCGTTAAACTATTCAAAGGTTGAAGACCTGATTTATGAAAACGGCCGAGTGGTTGGCGTGCTGGTAAAAGACCAGCTGACTGGTGAACAATATAAAATCCTTGCGAAAAAAATCATTAACGCCACAGGTCCATGGGTGGATATTTTACGGGAAAAAGATGGCTCCAAAAAAGGGAAAATGCTGATTTTATCAAAGGGTGTGCATATCGTCATCGATCAGTCGCGATTCCCGTTAAAGCAGGCTGTTTACTTCGACACACCCGATAAAAGGATGATCTTTGCCATCCCGCGTAATGGGAAAACGTATGTTGGCACAACGGACACTTTTTACAATGAAGAAAAAGCAACACCGAGGATGACCCAGGCGGATATGGATTACTTGATCAACGCAATCAACTATATGTTCCCTGAGGTAAAAGCAGCTCAAAAGGATGTCGAGTCCAGCTGGGCGGGGATTAGGCCATTGATTCATGAAGAAGGGAAGAACCCATCTGAGATATCAAGGAAGGATGAAATTTGGGAATCTGACTCAGGCTTGATTACCATCGCAGGAGGAAAACTGACAGGTTACCGGAAAATGGCCGAAACGATTGTAGACGTTGTGGCGGAGAAGTTCAGGTCAGAGGAAAATAAAGATTACGGGGTATCAAAGACAAAGCACCTGCCGATTTCCGGAGGAGATTTTGGCGGTTCAGAGAAGTTTTCGCAGTTTGTTGCGGCAGCAGCAGAGCAGGGGGTTAATGCTGGCCTTGCAAAAGAGGATGCGACACACTTGGCAAGGTTCTATGGATCCAATGCACCTGTTGTGTTTGAGCTCGTTAACAGACAGAAAGCCAGTGCAGAACAATACAGGCTGCCTGCCGTAACCTTTGCAAAGCTGGTATATGGAATTGAACACGAAATGATCGCCACACTAGTAGATTTCTATTTCAGAAGAACAGGAGACCTGCTCTTTAACATCAACACAGTACTCCAGACAAGAGAAGCAGTCAGCAGCTACCTGGCCGGCCGATTCAACTGGACAGACGAAGAAAAGCAAAAACAAGAAGCAGCACTGGAAATAGAAATTAAAGCAGCAACCAACCCAATCCAATAAACAAGAAGACATTAACACACTAACGCCCTGGGGGTCAGACCCCCAGGGCGTTAATGCGTTAAAGCGCCGGGGGTCTGACCCCCAAGGCTTTAAAGTGATAAAGCTAATTTAGCTCCCTTGTATTCCAATTAATGATACGCCTGCCATGATCAGCAGGACGCCGATGATTTTTGGCATGGTGAGGGGTTCGTTGAAGACGAAGTAGGCGCCGAAGACGGCGAAGATATAGGCTAGGGACTGGATTGGATAGGCGACGCTGAGCGGCACGCGTGTCAGGATAAACAGCCACAGCACGGTTGCCAGCCCGTACATGAACAGACCGCTCATGATGTAAGGGGAGAGGAACAGCTTGACGACTCCGCCAACAGACTGATAGCTATCTGTGCGCCCCATCAGTCCGAACTTCCACAAAAATTGCCCGCCGACCAGGATCAGTGTATTTAAAAAGATCAGAAAAAAGTTAAGAATGCTCATTTTGTCGTTCTCCGCTCATATCTTTATTATTTGTTGCAGCAAGCCCGGGTTTTATTGCCTCGCCCTCGGATGCCTTGCGATCTCTCGAATCCTCACCACCAGGAACATTACCAAATTCAACCCCCGCCTGAGAATTCTTCAAATCCTCCAGCTCCTTGGAAAGATAGGCAACCTCCTGAACAAGGTTAATCAATTTACTCTGCTGACGGGAAAAAACCATTGTATGGTACATCAAAAGCGACAGGACGACGAAAAAACCAATCAAAAAGATTAACGATGGCATATAACTCACGCCAATCGCGACGGCCAAACGATTCAAATAAGGCAGGCCGAAGGCGACGAACAAAGCTCCAATCGCGAACAGCATCCACATGAAGGCTTGCTGGTCATGCAGCTTATGTTGTGATGTAAGCCAGATCACCTGCAGCAGGAAAAATACGGCAACGATGATGGCGATAAGTTGAACAGTGTTCATGAAATCCTCCTAGAAAACGGATCGTATATTCAAACAGAAGCATTAAAGGTTGAAAACGGGTCTTAAAAAACCGAACGTATAATAGAAAAGAACGTAACCTTCATCATATAGTAAAGCGATTTTATTGGTGTGATCGAGGATTGTCCACCTTGTCGGGCGTTCATCTCGACCTTCATTTCCTTCACTTTATAGCCTTTATGGGCAAGCTTCACTAAAACTTCTACCTCAGGATAATCAATCGGATAATAAAGGGCGAATTCTTCAATGATTCGGCGGTTCACCACGCGGTAGCCTGATGTCGGGTCCATCACTTTTATCCCCGCCAAAAAGCGAATCATATAGTAAAAATAAAAAATTCCAAGCCTCCGCATCAGGCTTCCTTTATATGCAGTCTTCTCCACAAATCGTGACCCAATCACCATATCGTAACCGGAACGCACGATTTCCTCTACAAGATTGCGTAAATCACGAGGGTTATGCTGGCCGTCTGCGTCAAGCTGGATTGCATAGTCATATCCATGGCGCTGCGCATATTTGTAACCGGTTTGCATCGCGCCGCCAATGCCGAGATTGACCGGCAGGGTGACATGGTTAAACTGGTTCTCCTTCAAGATCAGGGCCGTCAGATCCTTTGACCCATCGTTCACCACGAGGTAATCATAGTCACAGGAGTCAATCAGGTTTGTTACTGTATGGTAAATGGCTTCTTCTTCATTATAAGCAGGAATGATGATCAGCACTTTATTATGCATTGCAAGGCTCCTTTGTTTGTACTACGATACAAAGTATAACAAATGCACACAGGATAAGCGAAGGGATTCTGATGGAATGGGACTTTTGCAGTTTCCCTTTTTAGTGTATCCTTATTTTGAAATAAGACAGATAAAGGAAGGTACATCCATTGAAGCGTATTTTTGAAAAAGTAGGGCCCGGCCACTACTTGCTGCTGTTTCTATTCATCGAAGCCTGTCTCCTCTTTTATATAAAAGCTGGTCCGCAGCCTGCGATGGTTGTCACTCCGGACGGCAAACTCTATTACAACCTTGCCGAAAATCTGGTCAATGGCAAAGGCCTGATCAACACGGTGAGGGAAGAGGACATCATTGTGCCGCCGCTATTTTCCCTGGTCCTGGCGCCATTTGTCCTGCTGTTTAAAAGCCCGACTCCGTTTATCGTCGTTCAATATATTTTGTTCGCCTTGAACG
This sequence comes from Heyndrickxia sp. MSNUG, assembly GCF_049532715.1. Classification (NCBI taxonomy): domain Bacteria; kingdom Bacillati; phylum Bacillota; class Bacilli; order Caryophanales; family Bacillaceae; genus Heyndrickxia; species Heyndrickxia sp. MSNUG. The sequence continues at coordinate 4,346,780 of NZ_CP150978.1, read as the reverse complement.
GTGTGTACATCAGCTATTTGGCCGGCAAGGTGTTCAGGTCACAGCTTGCAGCCATCCTGACTGGAATTTTATATGGAATTCAGCCGGTCCTCCTTTTGAACGGACCGCAATATTTACTGACCGAAACAATCTTTATCACGTTTTTACTCGCGGTATTGCACATCAGTATCAACTGGATCACGTCGGAAAATAAGCAAAAACCATTTTACCTGCTGTTATTCGTTATGACCTTAAGCCTGTTATTCAGGCCGCATCTATTGTTCATGTTCCCGGTTGTCCTGCTGTTTGCACTCTTTTTTATTGTAAAAAAAGTGCAGAAACTTAGCTCGCTGGCAGCTTTTCTTATTCCGGTCGTTCTCCTGATGATAAACGGCTGGCACAACCAGCTGCTGCACGGTGAGTTTGTCACTCTCGAAAACTATAGCGGCATGAATCTCTATATTGCCAATAACCCTGAATCCGATATCGGCTTTTATAACTCGAATATGCTGCCGGATTACGTCGAGCCTATCTTTTACGAGTTAAAAGATGTGCCGCTTTCTGAAAAAAGCGCGATTTTAAAGGAAGAAGCTTTTGGATATATTTTTGGTTCACCGATTGAAACCGCCAAAAGGGTCATCATCAAGTTTTTCTTATTTTTCAAAGGGATTTTCCTGATTGACTGGATCACCATCATTTTGAGTATCGCTGGATTACTGCTGGCTTTTTTGAAAATGAAGGAAAATCGAATTCTGCTGCTTTTCATTTTGCTGTACATTCTCGGATTCGCGGCTTTGACTTCAGCAGGTCTGCTGGTTGGCGGGCAGCGTTACCGCACACCAATCATTCCGGTGTACCTGCCATTCGCGGCTTTCCTGGCTGCACAGCTTGTTACTGGGGTATTTCGAAAAAAAGAAGTTGAAGAATAGGTATTGAGGAAGGGGCAAGCACTGTGCTTGTCCTTTTTTAATATTATGGAAAGATGGTCAAGTAAGCATGATGCTTGTTCAGCGACCTTGGAAAAAGACATAAAAAAACCCCCGTCTTTTACCAGAAGAAGGGGGGAAGCCCAAAGTGGCTATATAACCAAAATCTACTATAGCTTACGCTGGCTAACTTGCTTTTATAAGGGTATTTCATTATGGTAAAATAAAACATTAACTGCTAAAAAATCACAGTTCTCGCTATTGTCACCATTTTATTAGTGATAAAATACTGTCATTAGGATAATTTTGGACGTTAAATCGGTAAAGTGAGGAAAAAAATTAAGGATTTTTTCCTAAAAAAACTTTTTTGAAAAAACCTCAAATTTTTTAATCAAGAATCTCCAAATGTGCCTACAACTCTTTTGGTACTCGTTGGTTTTCAGCCTCATTGCCTGATAATAATAAATTCCATCTATCTTGCTGCCCGTCCCCTTTAACTCGATCTGGTCTATCTTTTTGCCAGCTTCCTTATATTTAGACTGGATATTATACATTTCACCAAACGTTAAGTTTGTTTTGATATTGCCTCCGAGAGCGGCCAGAATCTCTTCATAGTTGCCCAGTGAAGATAAGCTTGCTCCCTCTTGAATTACAAGTCTGATGATTTCCCTCTACCTGTACTGCCTGCCAAAATGAATTTCACCTATACTATCCTTAACTTGAACTTGCTTATTAAAACCTGTTGAAATGAGCATATCAATCATGATATCCATTTGATAGGCAAATCTCTCGTGTGAATTCGACTAATATGTGGAATTTCGAGAGGGAGGAGAAGGTCAAATTCCCATTGTTTATTCCATTTTATTCCCTATATATTAGGGAATATTTACATGTGTTACAAAAACATTAAATTTGATAAAATCTTTTTAGCGAGAAAGGATATTTCTTGTAAATTTACTAATATATTAATCTTATTCCAGGAGGAATTAACTTGGCAAATCACTCTTTTAAAAAATTTCTTGCAGCTGGAACTTCTGCTGCAATCGTAGTTTCTGCTGTTGCTCCAGCAGCGATGGCACATGAAAATCATGTGTTTTCAGATGTAAGCGGAAATTATGAAGAGGCTGTCTACACACTTCACGATTGGGGAATCGTAAACGGGAAGTCTGATACAACTTTTGGAACGAACATGAATCTAACTCGCGGAGATGCAGCTGTCATCATGGCGAACGCTCTTGGCCTTGATACTGAAGAGGCTCCTGATGCAGGTTTCACAGATTTAATCCCGCGTATCGAAGGTTCTGTAAATGCTTTGGCTGAAGCAGGAATCATCTCAGGTGTGAGCAAGGATAAGTTTGCTCCAAACCTACCATTGACTCGCGGTGCTATGGCAAAAATCCTTGTTTTGGGCTTCGAGCTTGAGGATTATGCTACAGAAACTACATTCAAGGATGCAGTGGGAGCATTTGGACCATATATTGAAGCACTTTACGGCACTGAGATTACTTATGGCAAGACAAAGGATTCTTTCGGAACAAACCTGAACATTACTCGCGGTGATTTCGCCAACCTCCTTTATAGAACATTCACCTTCATGGATGAGAACATGTATATGCCTTATGCAGAATCTGCTGAAATCGTAGACGCTAACACTCTTAAAGTGACAATTGAAGAAGCAGCTCCGGAGGAATATACAGCACAGGATATCGCGGAAGGCTTAATGATCGGCTTTGAAGCGAAGGACGGCTCTATGACCATTCCTGGCTTGTTGAACGCAGAACTTTCTGCAGACCGCAAGACAGTTACATTTGATATCTCTCCAAGCCTTGAAGGTAAAGAAGGAACTTTATGGATCGATGATTTAGAATTGGCGGTTGATTTTGCTGCACCAGTTGCTGGCAAAGGCTCTATCACTCTTGCAGGTACAACAACTCCAGTAGCATTCGACTTCGCAGGAAAAACAACTGCAAACGTTGAACTGACTGGAACAAACGGTGTTGCCAACCTTGACGGCATGAAAATGTCAGTTGTCGATAAATACAGCACTGCTCCAGCTAACGTAATCGTTACTTTGGACTCAACAACAGTTGAAGCTGCCAAAGCTGGCGAAGGCAAAACATGGGGAACATTGCAATACAATAAAGGGAGCTGGGAACTAGTAAATGACGCAGTCTATGACAACATCCCAGCAGGCAGCTACGTCCTAAAAGCACCATTCACAGACGCAGCAAAAAACACAACAACCCTAACACTAAACGTAACAGTAAAATAATAGGCGGGGGGTTCCACTTCCGCATTAACGCATTAAACCCCTGGGGGTCAGTCCCCCAGGGGTTTAATGCGTTCCCGCTTTCACCGCACCGGGGGTCAGACCCCCGGTGCTTTAACGCATCACTCCGCTGGGGGTCTGACCCCCAATGCGGTAGTGTGCTAAAGCGAAAATGGTTATTCTCCACCAACGTATTCGATTGTGTATGTGTCGTTGGCTGTCATCAAAAGCATCTTGAGTACGTCGTCTTTATTGTTGGTGCTGTTGACGTAGTAGTTGTTCAGTCTGCTGAGCAGGATGGAGTAGGCTTGTTCTGGTGATTTTTTCAGGATGTAGTCGCTGTATTCGCTGTCCCAATACTGGATCGCGAACATGATGATTTCTTTCTTTTCGGCGGAAGTCATCTTCTGCCACATGAAGCCATCGAGGTAAGCTAATGAGTCATAATGGAAACTCATATATACACCTTCAAGATAGTAAGCAATGTCATACTCAACAACTTCGCCATCATCATAGGTCACTTCGATTGTTTCAGGGTTGATCAAAGTAACGTCAACCGCTTCTTCCACCATTTCAAGGATGATCCGGTTCAGCGCACGTTCAAAATATAAATCCTCTTGCATCTTGAAGCGGTAAGTCAATTTGGCGAACGCCTCACGAGTTGTGGCATCCTGCGGGAAATAGTACTCCCCGTTTCCTTCAATAAATCCAATATCATACAAAAAGGCTACATGCGGCTGTGCCCAGCTTGAAACTTTATTGAAATCCGTAAAACTTGGATCATATTCAAGCAATCCCACGAATTCCTCAAGTCCCATTGCCCTCACGAACATGACCGCCATTTCCTGGCGGGTAATCAACGCGTTCGAGCCGAACAAAGTATTCGATTTCCCGTAAGTAATGTCCGCTTTTACAAGCGCCCCCACATAGGGCCTTGACCAGTCAGCCAAATCCGTAAATTGTGCCGCTGCTTTGGCATCCAATGGAAGCTCCATCGCCAGGGCCAGCATTTTGGCGAATTGCGCACGGGTCAATTTTTCCTTAGGACGGAAAGTTCCATCGGCATATCCCGTAATCACATTGTTTTTCGCGAGCTCTTCTATGTAAAACTTCATTGGCGACGAATTGATATCCTTAAACGTCACAGAAGCTGAAGCGAAAGAACCTAGCGAACTGAACAACACGGTAAAAGTTAACAAGAATGCGAACGTTTTCTTCATTCAATTTTCCCCCTCATTCTAGTAATCAGCTAAATTTTACAGATTATTTAGAGATAAATATATTGGTAATTTAAGGTTTTTATCTAACCTAATAAACTGGTAAAAATAAGGGTTATTATGTTAAAAACCCTACTTATATCCTGTTTTCGTCATTCGACAAAATTTGTTTAATGTGGTAAAAATATTTTGGTAGATACAGATAATGGCAGTATACATATAGGGGGAAAAGAGTTGAAATTTGCAAAGAAGGTAGTTGTTACATTAGCCATAAGTCTTCTGGTCATTCAGTCAGTTGCGGTTCAGGCAGGATTTGCCAGCACTTATGAACAGTTTCCAGTGTCGTCCGGTGTTAAATACAAAGAAAACCGGGAAGTCATTAACACTTATGACCAGTCCATCAAAGTACTAGAGGTCAATCTTCAGGACCCATATACGAGATTGGATCTTTCAATGCCAGAAATAGGGAAGATTTCAGGGACCACTGCCCAGGCCAAAGCTGTCCATCGTGAGGGCAATAGAGTAGTAGGGGCAGTTAATGGGTCTTTTTTCGACACAAACACAAAGCTTCCGATGTATTTAATTGCTAAAAATGATATTTTAGTAAACTCGGGAATCATCGCTTCCGGGCGTGACCAGTATGTGAACGAACCGATTGCTTTTGGAATCAATGCAAGCGGCAAGGCCCAGATTGAATATTTCAATCTTGACCTCTCAGCTGAACATAATGGCTCCGTAACGGATATTACAAGCATGAACAAAATCAGGAACAATGATAATCTCATTTTATATACTCCTGACTATATGGATGGGTATACAAATACGAACCAATATGGTTATGAGGTTATTTTTACAGGGGCTTCGAAAAATAAGGAGTTGGCGTTCGGTGATGTGATCACTGGTACGGTTAGTGCGATTCGGCCATATGGAACGATAACGAATTCGCAAATTCCCGCCGATGGTTTCGTCTTGTCTGCCCACGGCACTCCAATGGAATTCTTAAAAAATATGAAACTTGGAGAACAGGTTCAAATCTCTATTAATATTGATGATAAGTGGAAGGGTTCAAAATACATCCTGGCGAGCGGACCGCGTCTAGTCGACAATGGGTCTGTTTCGTTAAGCATCGATCCTAAGAGTTCAAGAGCGCTGGAACGTGCACCGCGTACCGCGATTGCCGTTGATCGTACAATGACAAAGGTTTTTATGGTCACGGTGGATGGCAGGGCAGCAGGCTACAGCAAGGGCATGAACCTGACTGAGTTCGCTCAGTATCTTGTGAAGCTTGGAGCTTATAAAGCTCTTAACCTCGATGGGGGAGGCTCCACGACCATGCTTGCGCGCAAACAAGGTGATGATATGGCATCCTTGATCAACAAGCCTTCAGACGGCTGGGAAAGGGGTGTCACGACTACCCTCCAGGCAATCAGCACTGCGCCTCTAGGCCAGGAATCGAGCTTTGGCGTCGGTTTATCAAGCTCATCTGTCACAGTAGGTTCTACTATTTCGGTTTCGTTAAAATATGTGCTGGACCAGTTTTACAATCCGCTGGCGAAAGATCCGGCAAAATTGAAGCTTTCCAGCACGATGGGATCCTTTGAAGGCACTACTTTAAAAACAAATAAAGTTGGCGATGGCGTCATTACGGCGACATATGGCAGCCTGACAAAACAGATTCCAATCACTGTGAAAAATGAAGATTCACCGTTTACTGATATTCCAAGTACGAATAAGTATTTTTCAATCATCAAATATTTATATGAACGTGAAGTAATTGCAGGCTACGCAGATGGAACATACAGACCGGCGAACACATTGAAGCGTATCGATGCAGCTCTTTTGCTGGTCCGTTCGTTAAAATTGGATACTGCCAACATCCAGGATGTAAACTTTACTGATATTCCGAAGACATACCGTTTCTATAATGAAGTCGCGGCAATCACAAATGCAGGCATTATCTCTGGTAAACAAAACGGAACATTATTCGATCCGAACGCACCACTGACAAGGGCAGAAATGGCCGTCATCCTGCAAAAAGGTTTCAAACTGCAAGGCTCAGCAGAAACGCCATTCACTGACGTACCTGAACAAAGCTTCGCGTACAATGCAATCTCAAGCCTGTACGCAAACAAAATCACAGAAGGATACGGCACACTATACAAGCCAGCAGACACCGTAACCCGTATCCAATACGCACTATTCCTGTACAGAGCACTGCAAAACCAGCAGTAAACTAGAGAGTGAAGATTGAAATAAAAGAAAGGGGCCAGCACCAAAGTGCTGGCCCCTCTTTAACGCATTAACGTGCCGGGGGTCAGACCAGACCCCCGGCAGTTCACCGCGTCACAGCGCTGGGGGTCTGACCCCCAATGCTTCGACGCATTAAAGCGGGGATTGGCAGATTCTACATATTCCGGCCTGTAATGACATTGTTCGCTAAATTATGTATAATTGTGCAGTAAATAATTTTAATGAGGGTGCGTGTACTGTGTTATTTAATTCCTATGAATTTATTTTCTTTTTCCTTCCGGCTTCTTTCATTATATATTTTGCGCTTCAGTATGCGGGCCAATCGCGGCTGGCTAAGATTTCCCTGGTGTTAGGATCTTTGATCTTCTACAGCTGGTGGAATATCAGCTATCTTCCGCTCATTCTCACGTCGGTTGTAGTTAACTACGGCGTTGGTACCTTCTTGGGGAATAGCGACCATTTAAAAAAACGGCGAATCGTCCTGACAATCGGCATCGTTTTCAATGTCATTTTACTTGGCTATTATAAATACACCGATTTCTTCCTTTCCACAGTGAATGCTGTGGCAAAAGCGGATTTCCCGCTTCTACACCTGGCTCTTCCGCTGGCGATCAGCTTTTTTACATTCCAGCAGATTGCGTACCTGGTGGACAGCTTCCGATATGAAACGAAAGGGTATCGTTTTGACGAATATATGCTGTTCGTTATCTTTTTCCCGCAGTTGATTGCCGGTCCGATTGTTCATCACAAAGAAGTAATGTCACAATTCCATAATGAAAACTCACGAATGAATGCAAAAAATATCTCACTCGGCCTATATATTTTCGGAATCGGCCTCTTCAAAAAGGTCATGATTGCCGATACGTTCTCTGTTTGGGCGAATGACGGCTTTAAAAACGCATTCGATCTGAACGTCGTCGAAGCCTGGATTGCTTCCTTATCTTACACATTCCAGCTGTACTTCGACTTCAGCGGATATTGCGACATGGCTGTTGGTGCGGCATTATTGTTCAACATCAGGCTGCCAATCAACTTTAATTCGCCATACAAAGCGCTCAATATCCAGGATTTCTGGCGCCGCTGGCATATTACGCTCAGCCGCTTTTTAACTCAATATATTTACATTCCACTTGGCGGAAGCAGAATCAGTCCATCAAGGACATACATCAACATCATGATCATTTTCATGGTCAGCGGCTTCTGGCACGGCGCCGGCTGGACGTTCGTTCTCTGGGGCTTCCTGCATGGCCTTGCATCCGTTATTTATCGCTGGTGGAGCCAGCGCGGCTATAAAATGCCGAAATGGCTGGCGTGGTTCATCACATTCCAGTTCGTGAACGCAGCATGGGTCTTGTTCAGAGCTGAAACATTCGCTCAAGCCATTGCCATCCTGAAAGCAATGTTCGGCATGGGGAAAATCGAGCTGCCAACGCGCGTCGCAAGAGTTCTCGAGCCAATATTCAATGTCAGCCTGCTTCCAGATGGCCCGATGCTCTTTACATCAACAAGCGTCCTATTGATTGTATTAGGCTTGATCGTCGTTACATTCAGGAAAAATTCATTCGAAATGCTGGACCGCTTCAAACCAAATAATTTAAATATGTTATTTATCGTGTTAATTTCCATCGTATCCATCTTACAGCTCGGTAAAGTTTCCGAGTTCCTGTATTTCAACTTTTAATTTCCAAAGGAGTTCTGCAAGTGGAGCCTATCTATAAGAAGTTTGTTCTTAAGTTTTTCATCGTCTTCGCAGCAGCGCTTGTCCTCATTGCTGGGTTCGTGTATATGAGCGACCCTTATGTTTACTATCATAAGGGAGGAATCTACAAGCGGACGTTCACGAAAAACTTTAATATGCGCTACCAAATTCCAGGAATGATCAGGAATCTGGAATTCGAAACGATTTTTGTCGGCACATCCATGGGCCATAATTTTAAAGAAGAAAAAATAGATGAAAGCTACAATACCAAATCTTATAATGCGACCATTTCTGGTTCCTCTGCAAGGGAGCAAAGAAAGGCCGTTGAACTTGCGATGAAGTCACATAAAATAAAGCATGTATTCTGGGAAATCAATTATGATTCTCTTGCTGGAGAACCGGATCGTATCGATGCAACTTTTCCGGAATTTCTCTACGACCGCAACATCGCCAACGATCTTCCATATTTGCTTAGCTATGACGCCATTAAAAAGATTGATTACCAAATGAAAAATCAGGACCTGGTAAATCCCAATGCGGATCCCTATACTTTTTATAAGTTTGGAGAAAAGCGATCGCCTTTAACGGTAGAGAAATTGAAAAAAGAGTTAGAGGGAGTAGAGCCTCCTCCTCCTGAAGCACACAAGCTGGAAGTTTATATGAATAGCTTCAAGGCCAATATGCTTAAAATGGTAGAGGACAATCCGGATACAAAGTTTACCTTCTTCTATGCACCATATCCGATTGCAAGGCATATGAGCATCCAGTTTAAAAAACCTGAAATCAACGAGGACCGTCTGCAGACCAAACTTGAGGTTTTTAAAGAATTGAGGAACCACAAGAACACGGAAGTCTATGATTTCCAGGACAATGCAGAGATTACCTTTAACGTCGGTAATTACATGGACCGTTCCCATTACTTCCCTTATATTAACGACCAGCTGTTAGAAGAAATGGCGACAACCAAGCCAATCCAGTCGGAAAAAGAATATAAGGAAAAAGTAGCGAGATTCTCTGCTCAGCTTAAGAATTTCTCCTACGACCAGTTAAAAGAACAACCGCTGACCGCGAGCAATAGCAATAACTAGTAAAATGGCTGCCAGATTGAGGCGGCCATTTTTTTTGCGTTCTATCCTAGGTAATACTAGCAATCCCTCAACCTAAAATCCCCTAAATTTCAACAACTTCTTTGTCGTCTGATGCTAGAATTACGGTCACGTTATTAGTTGTAAAAATCTTCTAAAAAAAGTAGTATGGAAATTGGATATGTATTCCAATGAGAGAAAGACAGGGGGAGAGAACGTGGGGAAATGGAAGAAGAACCTCGTTTCGATTGGTGTAAGTGCTAGCCTGGTTGCAGGCACGGCGTTCGTGCCAGGAGGGGCAGTATTTGCAAAAACGACTGCTGGAAAGCATGTGGGGATATCCGCAGTTTCGGTCAATTCACCGTTGCTTCAGCAAAAGATGGATCAGAAAAAGTCACCGCTTAGTGAAGATACTTTGGTCATCAAGTACCAGAAGCCTCTGACAGCTTCAGAGCATAAGAGATTGGGAGGAACTCTGGTACGTCAGGTCTCTGGATTGAATTACGCTGTTGTTAAAGTGAAGGACAAGCAGCATCTGCATACCGTCATTTCAAAATACCAGCAGCTTGATAAAGTTGTTTCCGTCACTCCATCTGTCTTATATCAGCAGCTAGGCTTCAGCGATCCGAAGGCGGGAGAGCAGTATCATCTGACACAGCTGCAAATCGCCAAGGCTCAAAAGCTGGCTGGTAAAAATAAAGTCAAGGTTGCTGTCGTTGACACAGGCATCGACCGTAATCATCCTGATTTAAAAGGGAAAATCCTATCCAGCAAAAATACAGTCAATCCGATCAGCCCAGGAATAGCCGATTCACATGGCACACACGTAGCTGGGATCATCGCGGCTAAAAAAGATAATGGAATCGGCGGCTATGGCGTTGCAACGGATGCCGACATCCTTTCTATCGATGTATTTGACCGCGGCTGGGGTGCGAGCGATTATGCCATTGCCGAAGGAATCCTTGAAGCTGTGAGAAGCGGCGCGAAGGTCATCAATATGAGCCTTGGCGGACCGATGCCATCACCGGTCATTGAAGAAGCAGTCAAGCAGGCAGTAGCCAAGAATGTCGTGATCGTAGCGGCAGCAGGAAACGATGCCAGCGACTGGACAAACTATCCGGCAGGCTATGAGGGCGTCATCAGCGTTGGATCTACCAATAAATATAAAAAACTATCAAGTTATTCTTCTTTTGGGCCATCGGTTGATATCGTGGCGCCTGGAGAAGAAGTATACAGTACTATCTACGAACCAGAGAAGCTATCAAGCTTCCGGAAAATGAGCGGCACGTCCATGGCATCTCCAGTCGTTGCCGGAGCAGCTGCATTGCTGCTGTCGAAATATCCAAGTCTTACACCTGCGCAAGTTGAGTACATACTCGAGCACAGTGCGGACGACCTTGGCGAAAAAGGCTTTGATGTTAAATTTGGCAATGGTTTAGTGAACCCTGTCAAAGCGCTTCAATTTGACCTAAAGAAATTGCCGGCATTGGTCAAAAAGAAGCTGACGGAAAAAGAGATTTTCGCGAGCGCCAAATCTGTAAAAGTGGATAAGCAGGCATTATTCACAGATGCCATTACCAAGCCATCAGAGGAAAAATGGATTAAGTTCAACGTTAAAAAGGGAGACAATATCCAGGCCGTTTTATCTGGATCCTCTAAATACGATTACAAAATGATGATGCGTTTCACTTCTGCAAACACAAAACGAATTCACGAAATCAATAAAGTACGTGAAGGCAAGGCAGAAGGAAAGCTATTCACAGCACCTGCAGATGGTGTGCTGGCAATTGGCGTTAAAGACGTAAATGCCAACTATGACGACTCTGCAAAAAAGATTTCCAAATATACGCTTCAAGTCAATAAAATGACAGGCTACTTAACAGATGACTCCGATCTGGAGAATCCGGTCGTAATCGAAGCACTTCCTTTTAGCACGGACGAACACCCGCTGACTTTTACAGGCAGAGACGGCAGTGATGATGATTACTTCACCTTTTCGGTGGAAGAACGCCAGCTCGTAAAACTTGAAGTGAGCGCGGTTCCGGGTGCGAACTCGGCAATCAGCGTTTACCCTGCGGAAATGCTGATGCCGGTTGGAGGGGAAATGCCAGAAGGTGAAGGAATGCCAGAAGGTGAAGACCCGGCAAAAGGAGAATATCAAGCTGCCCATGAGGGTGACCATGGCGAAGAAATTGAGCCGATGTACTATTCCAATAACGGCGGAACAAGTGAAGGGGAAGCCTTGACCTTTACAGCGGAGCCAGGAATGAATTACGCTGTGAAAGTAACGAATAAACCGAGCAATTACTATGGAATGTATGAATTCTTCTATGGCTTTGATATGTTCATGGATACAAGTAAGCCAGAAAGCTCACTTGTCCCATACATGTTCAGCATTACTGGAAAAGTGATGCCGTCTGATGAAGATAATCTCCCTTATATGGAAGAAGAGCAGCCTATGCCTGAAGATGGCATGGAGGATTATGCGGAAGGGAAGCTTGAACAGCAGAGGATTAAAATTGCTTCTTCCTATAAAGCAGCCCATGAAGAAAACCCTGAGCTGGAATACTTGATGATGGTTCAGGAAAACGCACGTCCTTACTCCATTGGCAAGCGTGCTGACGGCTACTTGGCTACGTTCGAGGATGAGGACTGGTTCGCAATCAGCCCGGAGGAAACAGGGGTTTACGAATTCACAATCAGCAAATCTGGCAATATCCCGTGGTTTGAAATTTATAAACTCGAAACTGACAAGAATGATGACGGTGAAGAGTTACAATGGCTGAACTATATCGGAACGAATGTTACTTGGGATATGTACAGCAACGGTTTGGGAACAAAAGTATACACTGGCCTTAAAAAAGGCGAGAAGTATTTCATCAAGCTTAACAACGATTATATGCAAAATCAGATCAGCTTCAATCCATACTCATTCAATTCAAAGCTAGTAACGAAGAATGTGATGGATAAATACGAGGACAATGACAAGCTCGAGAAGGTAAAAGACCTTCCTGGTTCAGTCGTTCAAGGAAACTTTGGCATGCCGAATGATCAGGACGTATTCTACTTCCAGGCTAAAGCAAGCCAGGTGTATGGTGTAACAATGGAGCGCGGAGCCCTTACGAAGGAACTGAGCAGACTTCCGAAGGAAATCGTCAGTCCATTCTACGGTTTTGTCCAAATCATTGAGGATAAGAACAAGAACCGAAAGCTGGATGAAGCAGAATACAATCTTGCTCAATATATTGAAAAGGGCGTATATGGAGGCTACACATTTGGCTCCTTCAAGGCTAAGAAAGGCAGCAATTACATTATCGTAGCTGCAGGATGGCCGGAAAGCAGCACGCCGCTTACCTTGATGCCTTATAAATTGACGATCGCTGCAGCCAACACGAAGGATGAGGATGCAGGCAACAAAGTTACAAACAACAAAGCTTCCAGCCCTGTAAAAATGAAGAAGCTGACTGCAAACACCTGGGAGTCGACAGGCAATTTCAATTCAGGATTGTCATTCGGCGATGAGGATTGGTACACATTTACACTAGATCGCAACGCATCCGGTGTCATCAAGCTGGAAGGCTCCATTGAAACCGATGGCACAATCGAGCTGTATCAAAATGGAAAACTGATTTCATCAGCTGATTTCTATCCAGAAGGTGATGCTGAAGTCCTATCCGCTTCCCTGAAAAAAGGAACCTATCAGGTCAAGATTACAGACTTCCACGGAAGCTCTTCAATCAAGCCTTACAAGTTGAAAGTTTACATGAAGTAAGATACTGTAAAACAGGAGAGTCTTTAGTACTCACCTGTTTTTGCTTAATGGAAAAAACGTAATCTTGAAGACTCAATAAATATCCAAAAAATACAAAATATTCTCCCGATTTTGAAAAAATATCCTTGAAAGGGAAGATTTAAAATAACTGCTTAAATATGACAACTTTTCTTATTTTATCCTTGTATAAAGATGTCAACGTGGTAAAATAGGAGTGTAGCACAATTCCTGTTTTGTGATTTTCAAATGTGCAAGGGTTGGTTATGGCCGATGGAGAGTACCTGTCAAAAGCAGGTACTCTTCGTTTTTTTTAAAACTATCCGATTAGAGTTCGTGGTCCACTAGATTGGTGTGTTTTCCCATTTGGAAACGGCAGATAGAGAAAGCTCAGTTAGATTGCGCTCTTCGAAAATAAAATGCGATCTTCGTACATTAGATGGGGCCCTCGAAAATTAGGATTGTTTCTTCATAAACCAGATTGCTTCTTCGTATGTATGTTGGCTCTCTTAGTACATCAGATGGATATTTTCGTAAATTAGAATGCTATTTTTGCAAATAAGATGGGATCCTCTTGTAAATTAAAATCATCTCTACGAAAATCTGATAATTTTCTACGAAAAGGGGATTAATCTCTACGCTTTTCCTATTAACTTCTACGTTTTTATTGATAATCTCTACGAAATCACTCATAATTTCTACGTTTACCATTTCCCTGGAAGATAACCAGGTTAATCTTTTAGATAAAATCAAATTCTCGGCAAAATATTAAACGACTAAATGCAAGATGGTTTCAGAGGGAGTTTGTTTATGCTATTTTAAAAATACAATTTTCACCTTTGCAAAATTAATAAAAATCCGGGCCTCAAATAACGAGAACCCGGATTTGTTTTATTTTACAGTTACACCGTTTCCTTCTGCTCAACAATTTGTACCTTCCATCTGGAAAGGTCCGGATCTTTTACAAGCACTAGTTCTTTAGGGAAAATAAAGGTCCAAGGCTTGCTTGTGTTGGCTTTTACTTCAAACTGGTCCAAAGCGAATCCGCCTTTTGCCACTATTTCTCCAGAAGCATCTTCAACCTGAAGCGGCAGCTGGTGAAGCTGGATGTTCTTATCGTTTCCATTGCGAATCAGGATGGTGACACTTAATCCGCTATCTTCATTTTTCCTGGCCTGCAAGCCCAGGAAATTCACTTCGCCCTCTTTTGGAGCATCAAGGGATTCAACCATCTGGATGAGCTTTTCTTTTTCCTCAACAGGAAGCGCGTTCTCCCATGAAGCATCGAGGTCAAGACGGTGTGGTGCTTTAATTTCGAAAGCAAGTTTCCAGCCCTCAGAAGGGATTTCGGCGGAAATCACATCGCTCAGACGGAAGTTGAAATGCCATGGCCTGCTGCTTTTGGCAGGGATTTCTCCAAGCTCAGCTAAATCGAATCTCTTGCGTGCGAGGTGTTCTCCGTTTGGTCCAATTAGCAAAATGGATGATTCAGCCAGACGGATTCCCTTGGAAACACTATTCCGGACAAACGCCGAAACAATTAACTGATCCTCTTCAGCTCGCAGCTCAATGCCTGAAAGCGAAACCTGGTTTGGCTTTAAAGGAGGAAGCTCATTATTAAGGAAACGCAGGACATACTGGGTTTCCATAGGCACATTCATCGAAGGGTGGATAGATAGCTCTGTGTAGACTTCCTGCTCATCCGCAACGGCTTCATCTTCTACTAGTTCTTTTGAAGGAATGACGGTATCTTCGCCCTGTTTCTTCACATTGTCTTTTTTATTTTTTTTGAAAAAAGAAAACATATGCATTATCCTCCTATTCCTGAGATTCGGATACAATCATGAGCTGCGCAGTCTGGATGCAAATCTCTTTGGAGATCTTATAATAGGCCATTTCAAATAGTTCAAGGCCTTCCTTTTGATAGAGACGCATCGGATCTTCCTGCTGATAATGGCGCATGCCGATGCCTTCCTTCAATCTGCTCATGTTTTCTAAGTGCCTGATCCAGTTGCGATCGATCACAAAGGTATTCGCTCCTTTTAGAGCGTCCTGAAGTTGAACATGACTGCGGAAACCATCCACTTTTTCTTTAAATTCTGCGACGCGTTCAGAAGCTATTTTTGCAACAACCCTGCGGTCAAAATTCTCGTCCGGGAACTCCATTGTCGTACCAGGCAGGAATTGATCCAATTCTTCCTTAAGTTCCTTCAGAGGCCAATTCTCTGGAATTTCGTCTTCAATACAATACTTATCTATTAAATTATCAACAGTTTTATCCACAAGCGGTAAAATAATCGAAATTTGATCTTCCTCTTCTAATACACGGTTCCGAAGAGTATAGATGACAGTCCGCTGCTCATTAATGACGTCATCGAGCTTTAGATTGTACTCGCGCATCGAGAAGTTCGCGCCTTCCACAATACGCTGGGTCCGGTTAACAAATTCAGTAATCTTCTTGTTTTGGATTATGCCGGCAGCATCCGTTTCAATTGTCGGCTTCAGCTTTTCCAGATCTTCCTGGGCAAAGCGCCTGAACATGTCATCCTCAATCGAAATGAGAAATTGGGAAGACCCACGATCGCCCTGGCGTCCCGAACGGCCTTTCAGCTGATTGTCAACGCGTCTGCTTTCGTGCCTTTCCGTACCGATGACATGGAGGCCGCCTAATTCGGCAACGCCTTCACCGAGAAGGATGTCTGTACCGCGTCCAGCCATATTTGTGGCAATGGTGATTCTGCCGTGCTGACCAGCCTGGGAGATGAGCTGGACTTCCTGCTCCACCGTCTTTGCATTCAATAGCTGATACGAAAGGTTTTCCATGTCTAGGTACTCGGCAACCTTTTCAGATTGCAGAATGGAAGTGGTCCCGATCAGGACTGGCTGACCTTTCGCATGGCGATCCTTGACCTCTTTCGTCACAGCTGTATACTTTTGTTCCTTCGTTTCAAAAACAAGATCAGCCAGATCTTCGCGGATAACAGGCTTATTCGTTGGGATTTGAATGACATCCATCCCATACACCTGGCGGAATTCACTTTCTTCCGTTTTTGCAGTACCCGTCATACCGGACATCATTGGATACATACGGAAATAGTTTTGAACCGTGATCGATGCCTGGGTTTTATTTTCGTCGGTCACCTCAACGCCTTCTTTTGCCTCCAGAGCCTGGTGCAAGCCGTCAGACATTGTGCGGCCCTCCATGATCCTGCCAGTGAACATATCGACAAGCATGATTTTGCCTTCCTTGACGATATAGTCAACATCAAGTTCGAACATGACATGGGCCCGGACCGCCTGGATCACATAGTGATAGAGCGTCTGGTGTTCAAGGTCATACAGATTATCAACGCCAAAAGCCTTCTCGACTTTATTGATGCCCGTATCGGTCAGACTCGTTGCTTTTGTTTCTTCGTCAAATGAATAATCAACGTCTTTTATAAAACGCTTTGCCAGCCTTGCTGCAATAAAGTGCAGGTCTGCGCTTGATTCCATTTTACCGGCGATGATCAATGGAGTTTTCGCTTCATCGATCAGCACACTGTCAATTTCATCAATAATCGCAAAATGGTACGGACGCTGAACACGCTGTGCGACGCTCGCGACCATATTGTCACGCAAATAATCAAAGCCGAATTCAGTTCCGATTCCATATGTAATATCCGCCTGGTAAGCTGCCTGTTTTTCATCCGCTTCCATCATCGGGATATTCAATCCGACAGTCAGTCCAAGAAATTCATGGATTCTGCCAATCTGATTGCGGTCACGTGCTGCCAGATAATCATTGACCGTAATGACATGAACGCCTTTGCCTTCCAGCGCCCTCAAGTAACTCGGCAGGGAGGCGACTAACGTTTTTCCCTCACCAGTAGGCATTTCCGCGATACTTCCATCATTTAAAACTAGCCCGCCAATCAGCTGCACGTCATAATGGCGCATGCCAAGAACGCGTTTCGAAGCTTCACGGACAACAGCAAATGCTTCGACTTTGATATCATCAACCGTTTTCCCATTTGCAAGCTGTTCCTTAAAGAAAAGCGTTTTATTTTTCAGCTCATCATCACTGAGCTTTTCAATCGTTGATTCCAATTGATTGATCTGCTCGACTAAATCCCTATATTTTTTTAGGCGTTTCTCGTTCGAATCGCCAAATTTCTTCTTTAAAATCGACAGCATCCATTAACGCTCCCTTATCCAAATTCGTTTACTAGTATATCATTTATTTCCTTATAATAGTAGGTTTTGCCAGTGTGTCAAAATTTTCTATTAATCTTGGTAACCTTTCTGGGAACTCAATCGTCTAATTAAAAGATTGAGCTACATACCCACTGAATCATGCAGTTATATCCGAAAAGTATAGGAGGCAGAAATAGTTCTGGATCTGCGTTTCTTTTATGGCTAAAACGGGAAATGAAACTAGGACATTGGAGATATTTGTCGATATAATCATATATTAGGTGTTTCAGAGTTTCATTACTTATGCTATAATGCATTTTGTGGTAATCTGAGCAGCTGCTCAGGAAACCAAGCTGTTTAAATAGGCCGGCAACTTTAGCCGACTGTTAATTAATAACGAAAAAGTCATCAATTAGATGTTCAAAATAGAGCCGCATTGGTTATGCTATTTATTAAGGAGGACCAACATGATTTATGTGACAATGTTCATTTGTTTTATTACCTCCATATTGATCACACCGCTTGTGAAAAAATTCGCCATTAAAATTGGTGCAACGGATAAACCGAATCAACGAAAAGTCCATCAAAAGATTATGCCTCGTCTCGGAGGTTTAGCAATTTATATTAGCTTCATCGTCGGCTTGCTGGTGCTCCAGCCAAGCAGTGAAAATCACTGGCCGATCGTACTTGGAAGTTTCATCATTATTTTAACCGGAATCTTCGATGATCTATTCGAGCTTTCCGCTAAAATAAAACTTGGCGGCCAATTAGCAGCTGCAACCGTCGTCGTTGTTTGGGGAGACGTACTCGTTTCCTTCATTAACCTCCCATTTGGAGGAATGATCGAATTTGGTTATTTCAGCATTCCATTAACGATCCTGTGGATTGTCGGAATCACAAATGCCATAAACTTGATTGACGGATTAGATGGACTGGCAGCTGGAGTATCATCCATCGCACTAATCACAATTGCCTTCATGGCATTGATTATGGGGAACTTCTACGTCGTTGCAATCGCATCTGTTCTGCTTGCAAGCACACTGGGCTTCCTGTTCTACAACTTTCATCCGGCAAAAATCTTTATGGGTGACACTGGAGCCTTATTCCTTGGCTTCATCATCGCAGTACTCTCACTGTTAGGATTCAAAAACGTAACGGTCATTTCCTTAATCGTTCCTGTTATTATCCTCGGTGTACCGATTTCTGATACATTTTTTGCGATCATTCGCAGATTCGTTAATAAAAAACCGCTATCTGCACCAGATAAATCACACTTGCACCACTGCTTGCTGAGACTTGGCTACTCACACCGCCAGACCGTCCTGATGATTTATGCAATGGCGGCAATGTTCGGCCTGACAGCGATCATCTTCTCTCAGGCAAAAGTATGGGGATCATTCGTCGTAGTCGGCATCCTGCTGATCCTGATCGAATTGTTCGCAGAAAGCGTAGGATTAATGGGCAAGGACCACCGTCCATTATTGAAATTCGTCAGACGTTACTCTACAGTTAAAAATCGATAAAATATTTCAAAGCTGCTCCTGATGAATCAGGTGCAGCTTTTTTGTCTGTGACACAGCTTCAACACTTCTTGTTAATAGGTAAAAGGTGCAACACTCGGTTCGGTAATGAAATGACCATGAAGGACTTTAGATTAACGAAAGTCTACGTGCCCCATTTGCTGTAGAAGGATTACAAAAGGTGACGGGGAAGATATCTATTTGACCATGGAACAAACGAATTTTTTAAAATTAAAGCTCTATTAACCAAGACTGTTGATTTCCGTTCCAGGCGCTTCGCTTTCCGTGGGGCGTCAGGTGAGCCCACAGGAGTCTACGCGCCTTCCACTACAATCAACAGGGTTTAATCCTCAACATTCAGCTTCAATAATAGAACCATAAAAAAAGGACAGCCATTAAGCTGTCCCGTTTCATAAGTAATTATTCTTCATCCGTATAAATATACTCAGAATCTTCTTCCTCAGTATCCGAAAGGTCCTGATCTGCATCTTTCTCAGCGATTTTGTTCACATCGCTTGCACTGGAAACCTTTAAGTGAGTCTTAAGATTCAGGATCGTTTGTTGAAGCGCTTCTTCATCAAGCTGGTAATAGTACACACCGTCGATCATGGCATCTGAGCCTTCAAGTGACATGGTTTCGACATTCAGCTTAGAACCTGCCGTTGCGTAGTCAACCAATGCTTTCATTTCACTGAATGATAAGTCTGTTTGCATATTGTCGCCAACTGCTTCCATTACATCAGAGTATTTTGTGATCGATTTGGCAGAAGCGGCCTTTGTCATGATTGCTTTTAGAATTTCCTGCTGTCTTTTGCCTCGGTAGATATCGCTGTCTTGTTTACGCGTTCTTGCCAATGCGAGCGCTTGTTCACCATCAAGTGTTTGAACGCCTGGCTTTAAGTAAATCGCCCCGCTTTTATCCCTAGAATCTTTTTCATGCAGTTCATAAGGAACTTCAACTTTTATCCCATCCAATGCATCAACGACATCAATGAATGCTTCGAAATTCATTTGAACATAATAATCAACAGGGACATCCAGGAAGTTTTCCACTGTTTCAATCGTAGAAGTAATCCCGCCCTTGCCGTAAGCATGGTTGATTTTATCTTCATAGCCTTTGCTTGGAATATACACAAGGGAATCACGTGGGATGCTGAGCAGTTTAATTGATTTGTCTTTTTCATTTAATGTTGCGAGCATCAGGGCATCTGTTCTTGATGCTGATTTAAAATCACGTGCCTCACTGTCATCAATGCCGACAAACAGGATTGAAATATTATCAATATCAGGATTTACTTGTTTGTCACGCTTACCGGACTGACGGTCAAGCGGTTTATAAGAATCGTCAATGACGGATTGTGCTTTATTATATAAAAATGCTCCATAGCCACCAGCAGTAAGGACAGTAAAGAATACAACGAACATAAGTACAGAAGCGATTCTTCTTCGCTTTTTTCGCTTTTTCTGAAGTGAACGTCTTTCAACAGACATAAATGAGCTCCTTTTTTGTAAAAATAAGACGGATTTTTTATTAAGCCAAACTTAATTCTACAATTTTTACGGTGTTTCGTAAAATGAATTTTTTATTACTGAGTATTTCAATCATTAAATTTATCTGGCAACCTGATCTTCTAAGTACCGCATTTCGCCTTCGCGCAGATCACATTGGCCGTTTGTCATTTCGACCATCCATTCCTTAAATGCCTCAGTTTGTGTTTCTTCGACAAATGTTTCGATTTCAACTTTATCAAGGTAATGAATTTCTTTTAACTGATACACAGATGACCTTAGTTCATTCTCGATTTTTCCTAGCCACGTGTAGTCGATAGTGGTGTGCATGATGCGCATCAGCTTGCGCTCCACGATTCCAGTGGCGGCCAGGCCTTCTGACGTTGCCTTTCCGTATGCACGAATCAGTCCGCCCGCACCCAATTTGATTCCGCCGAAGTAGCGGGTGATGACCACAACGGTATCCTTTAAGTGCTTCTTCTTTAATACCTCAAGTATTGGAACGCCAGCCGTGCCGCTTGGCTCACCATCATCATTCGCCTTCTGGATCTGGTCATTCTCGCCAATCAGGTATGCGGAGCAATTGTGCGTCGCATTCCAGTTCTTTTTCTTGATTGACTGGATGAATTCCTGGGCTTCCTCCTCAGTTTCCACCCTATCTATATATGCAATGAACCGGGACTTCTGAATCTCGATTTCATTTTCTCCATATCCTTTTACAGTAAAATAGTTTTGCAGCAATCGGCTCGCCTCTCTCTATTAAAAATTTCCCAATAGACTCTATGAGCTTTTAGGCGCAGTGCTTGTATTCGTTAATGGCAATAAGTGCTACAATCATTATAAGTTTACCAGAATCATGGGACAATCGATGTCTTATGATTGTAATATAACTTTAATACTGTAAAAGTGTTTGAATGTTATAATAGTGAGTGGTCATACCAGGGTATACAGAGTACATGAAACGTTTTTGGAAAAATGTTTTTATTTTAAAAATGGAGTTTAGCTCCTAAAATAATAGGATATAAGACTTAGAATGAAAAATCAATCCTATGCCTTTTAGATGATTTTTAACGAAATTGGCATGATTTTCTTGTTGAAAATAGTAACGAATCGTGTTTCAAGCTAAAATATCTTTAGTGCCACCCTTGGGGGAGTTTTTTAAATGGCGATTAAAATGTTTGATACAAAAGCACTCGATCACATCCTTGAAAAAATGATTGAAACCGTTGGCAATAGCAAAGACGAAATCTTCCGAATCGCGGAAGAATGCCGATCGGATTATGAATCGATTACAAATGAATTAAGAGAAATCAAAAGGAAGGTTGCCCAAATCATCAATGAGGGCGACCATTTGGATTCACAGGTGAGGACGGCTAGAAAGCGGCTTTCCGAAGTTAGTAAGCATTTTAAAGATTATACGGAACTTCAGGTGCGCGAATCATATGAAATCGCCCATAAGCTGCAAATGGAATTGACCTTAAACAGGCAGACTGAGAAACAGCTCCGAGAAAAACGAGATGACCTCGAACGGAGGCTCCTTGGCTTAAATGAAACGATTGAGCGGGCCGACCATCTTGTTTCCCAAATAAGTGTCGTCATGAATTACTTAATGAGCGATATCAGGCAAATGGGTGAAGCACTTGAAACGGCAAAGCAAAAACAGGATTTCGGCCTGAAAATCATTGAAGCCCAGGAAGATGAACGAAAAAGACTGTCTCGAGAAATACATGATGGTCCGGCGCAAATGATGGCGAATGTCATGATGCGTTCCGATTTGATTGAAAAAATCTATAAAGAGCGAAGCGCGAGCGAGGCAATCAGTGAAATTCGCAATATGAAAAAAATGGTTCGATCCGCGCTATATGAGGTCCGAAGAATCATTTATGATTTGAGGCCAATGGCTCTTGACGATTTAGGTCTTGTTCCTACCCTCAAAAAATATTTACAGACAATCGAAGAGTATCATAAGACAACTAGAATCCAGTTTATCAATTTGGGTGATGATAAAAGGCTGTCAACCAAGTATGAAGTCGCATTATTCCGCATGATTCAAGAGTCAGTACAAAATGCGCTCAAGCATGCGAACGCAGCCACAATACAGGTGAAGCTGGAAATCAAGAGGGATAATGTGATGGCAGTCATAAAGGATGACGGCCAAGGATTCGATCTCAATGATAAGAAACCCGAGTCATTTGGACTCCTTGGGATCAGGGAACGAGTTGAGCTCCTTGAAGGTGAGCTTGATATTCACTCGAAAATAGGAGCCGGAACATTAGTGATTATCCAGGTTCCGCTGAATCTATAACATCGAAAGCAGCATTGCTGCCAGCTAAAATGAAAAATAGAGAAAGAAGCCAATGGGGAGGCGAAAGTATGACAACAAAGATTGTTATTATTGACGACCATCAACTTTTCAGAGAAGGGGTAAAAAGGATCCTTGATTTCGAACCATCATTTGAAGTAGTTGCAGAAGGTGACGATGGCAACGAAGCAATCGAGCTTGTTGAACAGTACCAGCCAGATGTAATCATCATGGATATCAATATGCCTACTACGAATGGTGTAGAGGCAACTGGACAGTTGATTCAGAAATATCCAGAAGCGAGAGTCATCATTCTATCAATACACGATGATGAAAACTATGTCACACATGCTCTAAGAACAGGAGCAACAGGCTATCTGTTAAAAGAAATGGATGCCGATGCACTAATCGAAGCAGTCAAGGTAGTGGCAGATGGCGGATCGTACCTTCACCCGCGCGTCACACATAATCTTGTAAAAGAATATCGCCGTCTCTCAGCCGATGAGAACGGATCGGACAAGTACATATCGAAGGTGGAAATCCGCCGTCCGTTACACTTGCTGACACGCCGTGAATGCGAAGTCCTTCAGCTCCTTGCTGATGGAAAAAGCAACCGCGGCATCGGCGAAGCATTGTTTATCAGTGAAAAGACTGTTAAAAACCACGTAAGTAACATTTTACAAAAAATGAATGTAAACGACCGTACTCAGGCTGTTGTCGTTGCGATTAAAAATGGCTGGGTTGAAGTACGATAAAAGAAAGTTTCTCATAGAAATTAGGAATTAACGTTGTTGTAAAAGAATACCAACCCAAAAAACCACAATTGTCGTAATGACTATTGTGGTTTTTTGTCGAATTTACGATATTATTGTTGGAAAAAAACGACAGAAAACTTGTCAGACATCTAACATAATCCGCTATAATTAGGGAAACATTACGAACGAAGGGGTGATCATTATATCTTCTCTATGGGAACTGACGGATGAAAAATTAATAGAAGCTTATCAAAAGGCTACTCTATTGAAGTTAGATGATACCTTTATTGAAATGCTTATTGAAGAAATAGGAAGTAGAGGACTGGAAGATACAATTAGCTCATACGTATCTTAATACTGCAACGCTGCGCAACCGATTGCCAGCGTTTTTTAATTATGGAAGGCCTGCCAGGGCTAAGAATTGCTATAACGACCATTCAGGGTGGAAAACTTCCGGCGAATGTTTCTAATAAAGGCTATAACGACCATTCGGGATGCAAAACTTCAGGCGAATGGTTCTAAGAGAGGCTGTAACGACCATTCAGGGAGGGGAATTTCCGGCGAATGGCTCTAATAAAGGCTATAACGACCATTTAGAAGAGAAAAAGACGGGCAAATGGTCATATGAAAGTAGTTAAAAACATTCGAAAAAGATAAGAGAAGAAACATTTTAAGAAAATCTTCCGAACAATGGAAGAACGAATAAGGTCTTCCATTATTAGTTACACCGAAATGCATAATGATTTGAGTTTTGAGAAGTGACGGTTATATTAAATTTCAATGAACTTACGAAAAGAACCATCCGAAAGAATGCATTTTATCTGATGTTCATATAAAATGGGGATTGTACATACGTAGAGAAAAACTTAAGGATGGTATTTTTTTATGAAGACAGCAGTTGTCACGGATAGTACGGCGTACATCCCGAAGGAATTGCGAGAGAAATGGAATATCCACATGATTCCGTTAAGCGTGATTTTTAGTAATGAAACCTATCGTGAAGAAGTAGATATCAGCGCAGAAGCGTTTTATGAAGAAGTTAAGAACCGAGATTTGCCGACAACGTCCCAGCCGCCGATCGGCGAATTCGTCGAGCTTTTTGAAAAATTGTCAAATGATTATGATGAAGTTGTCAGCATCCATCTGTCAAGCGGGATCAGCGGCACGTATCAGGGAGCGATCACCGCTGGAACGATGGTCGATGGAATAAAAGTGTATGCCTTTGATTCAGAAATTAGCTGCATGGTCCAGGGCTTCTATGCTTTGGAAGCGGCAGAGATGGCTGAACAGGGCAAGAGCGGCGAAGAAATCATCGCGAGGCTTGGCGAAATGAAGCACTCCATTCGGGCCTACTTTATGGTCGATGACCTGAGTCACCTTCAGCGCGGCGGCCGTTTGTCGAGTGCGCAGGCATTTATCGGGAGTTTGCTGCAAGTAAAACCGTTGCTGCACTTTGAAGACAAAAGAATCGTTCCTTTTGAAAAGGTTCGTACCCGCAAGAAGGCATTAAACAGGGTCGTTGAACTGCTTGCTGAGGATGCTGGAAGCGGGGAACAGTATCGTGCGGCCATTATCCACGCAAACAGGGAAGCAGAAGCTCTTGAGTGGAAAAAAGAACTTGAAACACAATTTCCCAACGTCGAATTCATGTTGAGCTACTTTGGTCCTGTCATAGGCACCCATTTGGGCGAGGGCTCGATGGGTATGGGCTGGTATAAGAAGTAATGCAGGAACAGAGTTTACACCATTAGATTTAGCGCCATTTCCAGAATGTTTATTTGGAATGGCGTTTTTCAGTCTTAATCCTCTTCATCCGAAATTTAACCTTCATATTTTACTAATCCACAGAATTATCCCGGTTATCAACAATATCACCCACTTACTAACAGATGTTTCGTGCCTGAAACAAACTTATCCCCAGAAGTAACCGCTGACATCTTCGTTTTCGCCAAAATTAATTGAGTTATAAACAAAATAACCCACATAATCCACAGAAAAACAGTGTTATCCACATTAAAATCCACAGGAGATGTGATTAAGTTGAGATTTTCACTGAAAAACGGCAAGTTAATCCCAAGCACAAACCATACTGAAAAAGAAGAATCCTGCCCAATCATCAAACTTCCTGAAATTCCTCTTGTACCGAAGGACCCTTCATTCACGTTTAATCCCCAATTACAAACTATGCTTGCTGGAAAACAGCTGTTGGTAGATGACCTTCCATTTTTAACAGAGGAAATTCAGATGCACTACGAAAAAGGCCACTTAACTTATCGCAAGGGAATTGAAATGCAAAATAAAAGAGTGAAATGCACCAGGTGCGGGTCGACGGATCCAGGCTGGTTTGCGGAGTTTCCTTGTGCACGCTGCGATGAACAGGATGTTTATTGCCGCAAATGTTTGATGATGGGAAGGGTTAGCGGATGCACCCCGCTGATCAGCTGGGCAGGAGATCATCCTGAATTTCCTGTGGATCACAATCCGCTTCACTGGGACCGTCAGTTATCAGATGGACAAGCGGCTGCTTCACATCGTGTCGTGGAAGCTGTCCATTTATCTACGGAGCTTTTAGTGTGGGCAGTATGCGGAGCCGGGAAAACAGAAGTGTTATTTGCGGGAATTGCTCAAGCCTTATCCACAGGGAAGCGGGTTTGTCTTGCTACGCCGCGGACTGATGTAGTTCTGGAATTGACTCCACGATTTAAAAAGGTATTTCCTAGAACCCATATAGCTTCTTTGTATGGTGGGAGTGAAGACCGGCATGAATATGCTCACCTAACGATAGCGACAACCCACCAGCTGTTGCGCTTCTATCAAGCCTTCGATGTCATCATTGTCGATGAAGTCGACGCCTTCCCATACTCAATGGACGAAACCCTACAATATGCGGTCCAGCAATCAAGAAAACCCCAATCGTCCCTCATCTATCTTACAGCGACGCCAAGCCAGAAATGGCAGCGAGAATGCCGGTATGGAAAAAGAGAATTTGTCACTCACGATCCCTGCCCGCTTTCACCGACATCCTCTGCCGGTACCGGGATTTGAATGGTCAGGAAACTGGGAGAAGAACCTATCAAAGGGTAAACTGCCATCCAACATAATGAAATGGATTCAAATTCGGCTAGCCAGCGGGAAACAAGCTCTCATTTATGCCCCGAAAATCGCCTCGATGGAAAAAATCCTTCCAATCCTCCAAAAACTCAATCCCTTAATAGAATCCGTTCATGCAGAGGATCCCGACCGAAAAGAAAAGGTCATGAAAATGCGCAACAATGAAATGCCGCTGTTATTAACTACGACGATTCTCGAGCGAGGCGTTACTTTTCCGAATATCGATGTCGCCGTAATAGGTTCCGAGGATAGGATTTTCACCGAAAGCGCACTTGTGCAAATTGCCGGGCGTGCCGGCAGGAGTTCTAATTACCCGACCGGAGATGTGACGTTTTTTCATTATGGTAAAACAGAAGCGATGGTCAGTGCCAGGAAGCAGATCATCATGATGAACAAAGAAGGAATCAGGAAAGGACTGATTGACCAATGAATTTCTGGGAAGGTGATCACTGTCTGCTATGCCATGAGGAAATACAGCCGGAAGTTTCATGGGGAAGTATTTTTGGGAAAGAGGAAACGGCTAAGATCTGTGGAGGTTGCTCTCCAAAACTAGTGCCGATCACTGGTGAGACGTGTTCGATTTGCGGGCGGCCATTTGCTGTGTTGGAACTTGAGTACCGTCTCGGCAGTATTTGCCTTGATTGTAAGCGGTGGGAGGCTGACGACAAGTGGTGCGATACCCTTGACCAAAATAAGTCCCTGTTCAGATACGACAATTTTACAAAAGAAGTGATTGCCAGATTTAAATTTAGAGGTGACTACATACTGGCGGAGATTTTCGCAGCAGCATTTCGAAATGCATTACTAGCTTTCCAATATGATTATATCGTTCCGATTCCGTTAAGTGAGGAACGGTTGTACGAACGTGGATTCAACCAGGCGGAGGCAATTATCGTGACCTCAGGTTTTGAACCAAAACATTTATTATCAAGGATCCACACTGAAAAGCAATCAAAGAAATCCCGACACGAACGGATCCATCTCGAGCAGGTTTTCAAGGTTGAAACCGACCTTGATTTAAGAGGTAAAACAATTCTGCTTGTTGACGATATATATACTACAGGCTCGACACTAAGGCATGCAGCCAAGCTTTTAAAAGATCATGGTGCAGCTAAAGTCTATTCTTTAACTTTGGCGCGCTGATCCATTTAAGATAAAATTGAAGGAGGAAGGACTGTGGACCTTTCAAATTGCCCTGAATGCGGCGAAATTTATATAAAAAGTAAATTCCGAGAAGTATGTGAAAAATGCTGGCGTGAGGAAGAGGCAGCATATGACACCGTCTATAAGTTTATGAGGAAGCGTGAAAACCGCGCTGCAACCATGCTTCAGGTGGTAGAATCTACAGGAGTAAGTGAGGTTTTGATCCTCAAATTCATTAAAAACGGGAAACTGCAAATCACCCAATTCCCTAATCTCGGTTATCCATGCGATAAATGCGGGAAGATTATCCGTACTGGAAAGCTTTGTGAAGGCTGTGCCAGTGAAATCCTCGAAGACTTAAAGAATCATGAACGCGAAGAAGAATTTAAGCAAAAGATGAATAGTCATAAAGCCACTTATTTTACAAGGAATAAATAAGCCGAAAGTCTATATTTTACATTTAGGCTAAAGGTAAAGAGGATATATCCGATAGTAAAGATATACAATCCTGAACTGTTTGAAAGCGAGGGGTATTCATGAAAATCAATAATTTTGGAACACATAGGATCAATCCGTATAAGCGTCAAATGAATAAATTGGATGAACTGAAAAAAGCAGAAAAACCAGTGGATAAGGTGGAGATTTCTTCAACAGCAAAAGCGATGCAGCAGCTTTCCGATGTGGAACAGCAGCGTGCTAAGAAGGTTGAAGAGCTGAAGATCCAGGTTGAGAATGGCACTTACAAACCAAATCCTCAGGAAATAGCAAAAAGCATTGCTAATTTCTACTCCAAAAAATAAGGCTGGGAAAAGCAAATGAACATTCATCAACTGATTGAAAGCCTGGCCAAGCTTTTGAAGCTGCACAAAAGCCTGTTTGAACTGGCGATTAGGAAGACAGGGATTCTGGAATTGGAGGATGTGCCTGCACTTACTGAGCTTTTAAAGGAAGAGCAGGCGCACATCCTTGCGATTGAAAAAGTGGAAGCGGAGCGGAGCAGGATTGCAGGGAATACGGCATTAAGTGATTTTTTGGCAATTTTTCCTGATGAGGAACGGGAGACTTTAGCAGGAATCGGTTCCGAACTGAAGGATGTAATGGCAAAGATCAAGGAGCAGAATGCATTGAATCAGCACCTGATCACGCAGTCGCTGAAATTCATTTCTTTTTCCATGAGCCTTGTAACACCGCCACAGGACGACTACAATTACGGTCCAAATGAGACAGGCAGGACGGAAAAAGGTCTGTTTAATTCAAAAGCGTAAATTTCACACTGGAGGAAGTCTTACATGCGTTCGACCTTTATGGGATTAGAAACAGCACGCCGCGGGATGTTCACGCAACAAACCGCGCTACATACGACAGGCCACAATATTTCAAATGCGAATACGCCTGGCTACACAAGGCAAAGAATTAACTTTGCACAAACTGAGCCATATCCATCCGCATCCATCAACCGGCCTAATATTCCTGGCCAGGTTGGTACAGGGGTGAAAGCTGAATCGGTTCAGCGGATTCGCGAAAGCTTTCTTGATATTCAATATCGCGGTGAAACCAATAAATTGGGTTATTCTTCATCCAGGGCAGCCGCTTTTGACCAGCTTGAGCAAATCATGAATGAGCCATCTGATTCTGGTCTTGCCAATACGATGGACCAGTTCTGGCAGTCGCTTCAGGATTTGGCAGTCAATCCGAATAATCCAGGAGCAAGGTCAGTAGTACGTCAGCGTGGGATCGCGATGTCAGATACATTCAATTTTCTTCATAATTCATTGATCGCCGTGCAGAAAGATATTGGCAACGAAATTAATATAACAGTTGATAAAGTGAACTCTTTAGTGAAGCAAATTCACGCAATAAACGGCCAAATCGGAGATGTGGAGCCGCATGGCTATTTGCCGAATGACCTGTATGATGAGCGTGATCGTTTGATTGATGAGTTATCTTCAATCGTGAATATCAAGGTGGATTATGTTGGTTCGGGTGGAGATGCCCATTCAGCAGCCGAAGGAAAAGCGGTGATCAAGCTAGTCAGCGACAGTGGAAAACAGCATGCGCTGCTAGTGGGGAATGCCGGCTACAATGTAGTAGAAGTCCATAAGGATGGCGTCGATGGTTCAGTGAAAACCATTTCCGCAGGCGATACAGATATAAACTTTAATGACCTGCAATCAAGCGGAAAGCTAAAAGGTCTGATTGAATCCTTTACTTATGAAAATGGGGAAGGCAACGCAACCGGAGTTTATGCTGATATGCTAAAAGAGCTGGATAACCTTGCATACACTTTTGCAAAGGAATTCAATGCTGTCCACCAATCAGGCTTGAGCCCGAATGAGATTAGTAATCAAAAGACCGAAGAGATTTCCTTTTTTACAGATTCTGAATCAGGGGATATCACAAATCGAACAGGATTTGCCGGCAGAATCGCTGTTGATGGAAAGATCCTTGAAAGTCTTGATAATATTGCTACTGCTGCAGGCGGAGATCCTGCATCAGCTACCCTGGGCGACAGTACCAATGTGAATAACATGGCAAATGTTTTTACGAAAAAAATGGATTATAACAATAGCTCAGAAGCTTCAGATTTTCGTAATTACTATGAAGGTGTGATCGGCCGAATGGCTGTCCAGTCACAGGAAGCAACCCGAATGACAACCAATAGCCAGACGCTGCAGCAAGCTGTCGATAACAAGCGCCAGTCTGTAAGTTCGGTTTCACTGGATGAAGAAATGACGAATATGATCCAGTTCCAGCATGCTTACAATGCGTCAGCAAGGATGATTTCGCTCCAGGATGAACTCCTTGATAAAATTATCAATGGCATGGGAACAGGCGGAAGATAGGGGTGAAATAAATGCGAATTACACAATCGATGCTTTCCTCCGACTCGCTTAGGAACCTGAGCGAAAGCTACCGGAGAATGGGAAAATATGAGGACCAGCTCGCAACTGGTAAAAAAATCAACAAGCCTTCAGATGACCCGGTTGTAGCGATGAAGGGAATGTATTATCGTTCCAATTTAACTGAAGTAGAACAATATAAGCGCAATTTGTCGGAGCTGTACCTGTGGATGGATAATTCCGAGGCTGGAATTGATCAGGCTAACAGCGCCTTGCAGCGGATTCGTGAGCTGACAATCCAAGGACAGAATGATACGAATAGCCCGGATGACCGTAAGGCGATTGCCCGTGAGATTGACCAGCTCAAGCAAAGTCTTGTCGCCACAGCAAATACGCAGGTCAGCGGCAGATATATTTTCCATGGTACAGACGTCATGAAGCCGACTGTTCCTCAGGAGGATCCAATTAAGGTAGCAGCAAATCTGTATGATGCTGAAATTAATACCTACCAGGTTGAAGTATCGCGGGGCGTTTTTATGAAGGCGAATGCTAATCCCGCTAATGTATTCAATCAGGAGATGTTTGATACTGTCCAGAATATCCAGGATCAGCTTGAAAGTGCAGACCCTAAACAGCTGGACAATTTGCTGGATGATCTTGATAGTGTCATGAAAACATTATCAGGTGAACGCTCTGATCTCGGTGCACGCTACAATCGGCTAGAAACCGTCGAAAATCGCCTTGGCCAACAGGAAGTTTTGGCGTCTCGTGTGCTCTCCGATAATGAAGATGCCGACATCGAACGTGTCATTATGGATCTCAAATCGCAGGAAAGCGTTCATCGTGCAGCGTTGAGTGTCGGTGCGCGAATCATCCAGCCGACATTGATGGATTTCTTAAGATAATTTAACTAAAGCCTTATCAAGCTATTTGATAAGGCTTTTCTTATAAAGCAAAATGTATAAAATAAACTTCGAGAATTGTCCAGCTCCAGCGCTTAGCCCCTCGAGTCGCTTGTCTAGTTTCGCCTCCTAGAAACTCCGAAACTTCAACTCCGCCGGCAGAAGCAAAAAGCGCTTCTTTGGCGGAGTCTCCAGTTTCTGCGTTTCTGGGCAGTCGGCTACACATTTCGGTTTCGGTCCGCCCAATGAAGTCAAAGAACGACTTCACCGGTCGGACCTTCGACGGACACGATGTTCTAGTGCCGACGTTGCCACAGGACGTGGCGGTTTTAGTCGGCCAGTGCTTGTCGGGGCTGACGAAGGCGCTTCCGCTTTTCTAGTAGTAGGGAGGATACCTATGAATATACCGCAAATACGTATGGAATCAACTTTTGCTAAAATAGGAATTGAAACAAGTTCGGGAAATATGGAAATCGAGCAGCCGCCTGCTGAGATGAGTATCGAGCAGCCAAAGGCGGAAATGATTATCGACCGGAGACCGCCAAGGCTAACGATCGATCAGACAAAGGCATTTGAAGATGTCCTGTTGAAAAGTGTATTCAGAATGACGGAAGACGCGGCTCAAGAAGGTTATCAGCAAGCAATGGAAACGATATCGAACATATCGCAAGAAGGCGATGAGCTGATGATGATTGAATATGGCTTTTCAGCACTCTCAGCACAAGCCCAGAGGAATAGCGAAACCCTACAGGCTGATATCAACATCGGCTGGATTCCTTCACATAACAGTGTCAGAATTAATTATGACCCCGGCGAAACAAATATTCGCTGGAACACACGCCCGGTAAATATAGACGTAAGGCCAAATAAGCCGATGATCAATTACACTCCAGGCAAAACCAATATCTATCTGCAGCAGAAAAACTCACTGAATATCGATTTTGAAATATAAAGGAGACTTTTAGATGAAGCTTAATACGAAATATCATAATGAAGTAGAAATACAAGAGTCGGAAGTTTTGCATTTTGAAAAAGGGATTCCGGGCTTTCCGGATGAAAAGAGATTTGTGATACTTCCTCTGAATGAGGATGGATCTTTTTCTGTTATGCAATCAGTTGGAACGGAAGGACTGGCATTAGTCATAGTTAACCCGTTCGATTTTTTCAAAGACTATGATTTCCAGTTAGAAGATTCAGTTGTCGAGGAACTTGTGCTTAGATCAGACAAAGATGTTTTGGTTTACTCAATCCTTACGGTAGAAGATCCATTTGAAAAAACAACTGCGAATTTGCAGGCACCCGTGATTATTAACAAGTCGAATAATAAAGCCAAACAAGTCATCCTAGTAGATGAGAAATACAAGACAAAACACAACCTGTTTGGAAAAACTCACCTGCAAAAGGTAAAGGGGTGAGATGAATGCTAGTTTTGACACGGAAAAATGGAGAAACCATTAAAATCGGAGATGACATCGAGATTACCATCGTTTCATCTAAAAATGATCAGGTTAAAATCGGTATTAAAGCACCGAAGAACATTGAAATATTACGAAAAGAATTATACGAACAAATACAGGAAGAAAATCAGGAGGCGTCAAAAGACATCTCAAGTATGCTTGGAAGTTTAAAGGCTCTAAAATAAAAATTTTTTATTAAAAACTATTAAACAAACAAAGCCTCCAGACGATAAATTAATTGTAAGAGAAAATAAGGGCGGCCGACCTTATCTACTCGAACCAATTTAACGGTTCACAAGGATGTGAACCATACATTCAAGGAGGAAAATTATAATGAGAATCAATCACAATATTGCTGCTTTGAACACGCACCGTCAGTTGAACAGTGCAACAAATGCACAAGCTAAATCAATGGAGAAATTAGCTTCTGGTCTTCGTATTAACAAAGCTGGGGATGATGCGGCTGGGCTTGCGATATCTGAAAAAATGCGTGGGCAAATTCGTGGTTTGGACCAAGCGGGTCGAAATGCTCAAGACTCTATTTCTATGATCCAAACTGCTGAAGGAGCATTAAACGAAACTCATGATATTCTTCAACGTATGCGTGAACTTGCAGTTCAAGCAGGAAACGATACAAACACAGGTACTGACCGTGGAGAAATCCAAAAAGAAATTAATCAATTAACTTCCGAAATTAACCGTATTGGTAATACTACAGAATTTAATAGTCAGAAACTTTTAAACGCTAGCGCTGGTACTGTCTCTGTTGGTGTACCTGCAGTAGCAGAAGTAAAGGGTGCGTACACTCTTGACCTAACTGGTATGTCAGGCGGTAGCGTTGTAATTGATGGTCAAACAATCAGCTTTAATACTGATTTGGCTACTACTGAGGGAGATATTAAAGCTGACGCGACTTTATCTGCTAAGTATGATATTACTGGAACTGGCGCAGGTTTAACATTCACACAAAAAACTGGTAGTGCTACAGCTTTAACTGCTGATGCTTCCGGTGCAACTGGTGCAACTACTGCAACTGTTGGTACGACAACAGCTGGTGTAGCAGCTGTTGCAGCTCAAGCAGCTAAATCTTCATTCTCAACACAAATTGGTGCAAACCAAAACCAAACAATGACTCTTGACTTCACAGATATGCGTGCAGCAGCTCTTGGAATTACTGGAACAGGGGCAAACTTTACTGGTGCAGCAACAGTTACGGATGGTACAAATAATACTGCCAATGAAAATGCATTGGACGTAAGTACATCTGCTAATGCTGGTAATGCTGTTACTGCAATTCAAAGTGCAATTGAAAAGGTTTCTGCAGAACGTTCTAAATTAGGTGCAAACCAAAACCGCCTAGAACATACAATCAACAACCTAAACACATCTTCTGAAAACCTAACTGCTGCGGAATCTCGTATCCGTGACGTAGATTATGCTTTAGCTGCTTAAAAAGTAGTAACAAGCACAGTCGTCCTGGCTGGTAACGGCCAGAGATCATTATCGGGTGAATTGCTGGAAACCCCTTAGAGCTTTTCTTGCCACAACGTAGTTGGAAACGACAAGCGTGATGGTTCGATAAAAGAAAAGATTGGGCAATCAGCAGCCAAGCTCCTGTCTCGAAAGAGTGGAGAAGGTTCAACGACTAGGATAGACCATCTAAGGCGGAAGCTATGATGATGAAATCCGTAGGTGAAACAATGTACATCAGCATTGTGAATCCGAAGTGCCCGACCCCTACTAGTTTGCTAGAGGGTGAAGATATAGTCTGGTCATTTATGAAAGTAAATGTTCGCACGATGGCGAAAGAAATGATGACCCAAACTAAGAATTCTATTCTTGGTCAAGCTGCACAAGCAATGTTAGCGCAAGCGAACCAACAACCACAAGGAGTTCTTCAACTTCTTCGTTAATAGGTAAAATAAAGATGGTCACCCTATGGGAGGCCATCTTTTCTTTTGTAAAGATAATAAAGAATGTCACTCATCCCTAAACCTGTACGAATTTGTATTTGGTTGATTTTTAATAGCTCACTTTCGTTTAATGTAACTTGATAGCTGAAATTAAATGGGAAAGTTTGCTTATCAAGTGATTTGAAATAATGAAACCAGTCTTCAATAAACTTATTCCATTCTAGCTCTGTTAAAAGTTCTCTTATTTCTGCAGTTGGTTTCTGTAGAATGAAAGGAAGATAGATGGTGGTACGTTTTGTTAAAGGTACAATTGATGAGGTCTCTGGTTTGAATTTAAAGAGTTTTCTTATCATTGAGGGTTGGATGTAGTCCTCGACTAAGTGCAGGAAATACATAATTTGTGGCTTATCATATAAACATAATCTATTTTGGCCGTCTAGTGAAAAAGAAAGATAAAATTTCTCTTTTATCAATTTGATTAGGCCAAGGTTTTCTTCTGTAGTAAAATTATCAGTTGAAAGAATCAACTTTTTTAGAACATTATTTTTAATCGTAAGATGCCCATCATCCTGATACCACCAGGCCAATGATTCTACAGTTAATGTTCTTTTTAGCAAATCAAAAGGCACGACTTTGGTTCTTCCGGAATACCATTGAGATTTAAGATAGTCGAAAACAGGTGAAGTTATTGACTGTACATAAATTGATTCGGAATAACCAGATTTCACTCTTGTGTCTCGATCCAATTTATATTTGGGAGGTGATAGAGGGATAAAAATATTGAGTTCTTCGTAACAGTAAATACTCCAATCTTTATCTGCATATCTATGCTGAAACCTAAATCGCGGTTTTCTGTTCTCTGTTATTGTAAGATTACCATCCCCAAGCAATTTTCCATTGATGAGTCCTAATCCTCTAAGAGGCAATGATTCTAAAGTATTTTCCTTTTCATCCATTAGAAATCGCTCCTAACAAGAACGTTTGTTCTGTATATTAATTTTACCATACGTACTCAATAATTGATAGGATACTAACCTTATTACTGTTATTTTCCTAAATTATTCCGGTAGCAATCCGATACTACCAATAGTACTAAAAACTGAAAGAGTGTTTACACAATGATAATTAATCAAAACCCCCTATCATTAAGGATCTTAAATAAATTAGAAAAAAGTACAGCTCGATTTTCTTTAAGTGCATCTAAAATTTCGTCTGGATTAAGAATAATGAGTGCGAAGGATGATGCGGCAGGGCTTGCGATTTCAGAAAAAATTCGCGGGCAAATTCGCGGGCTTTCTCAGGCGCAAAGAAATATACAAGATGGGATCTCTTTTATTCAAACAGCGGATGGTGCAATGGCCGAGATTCAGGATCAATTGCAAAGAATGAGAGAGTTGGCTGTTCAAAGTGTCAATGATACGTTAAACGATACCGACCGGTTAGCGATCCAGGATGAAGTGGACCAGATAAAAAAGAGTATTTCTCATATAAAGGAAAATACTCAGTTTAACGAGATTGATATTTTTGAACCCATCGTAAAAGTGACGGTGGAGGAAACTTGGTCCAGCCAAACGTTAACAGGGCTGAATCCTTCTGCAATATGGGATGGAAATCAATACATAGGTTACATAAATGCAGGTGGTCCTGGGGGAGCAAAACTTCAAAAATCCAGTGACGGAATTAATTGGGAATATACCAATACTCTTAGTGAAGTAGTTGTCCAAGATATGTTCTGGAATTCGGATAGAAATGAGTATATCTTGGTTGGTGGAAAAGGAGATGGTGATCCTAACGGTTATATTGCTACCTCAGCTGATGGTATAAACTGGACTGAGCAAACGACTAGTGTTTCAGAGCCTTTTACAGAGGTTAATTGGAATGGATCTCAGTATGTTGCAATTACTTATGAGGGTGCTAACATTTTAACTTCATCAAATGGTGTAGACTGGACCGCCCAAAATTCAAATACATCAAAACGGTTACTTGATTTAAATTGGAATGGCAGCCAATATGTCATTAGCGCTTATGATGGGGTAATGTTGACATCTGATAACGGTATCGATTGGGACGAGCATATTACAGCAAATGTAGATGAGTTCCCTAAAGTTGCTTGGAATGGTGATACTTATGCTGCTGCAGGTTCAAATGGCTGGGTGTTAACTTCAACGGATGGTGAGAACTGGTCGCAAAGCCAAATAGGAAGTGAGCATTTCAATGATATTATCTGGACAGGAAATCAATTCGTTGCGGTAGGAGCAAGGAGTATTATTTCATCTGCTGACGGAGCTACATGGGATGTTCAACCTACTAGTCACGTACTTAACAAAATCAACTGGGATGGAAATCAATTTATAGCAATTGGTGATCAAGGTGTAATCATTACTTCTACAGATGGACTTAATTGGAATGAAATCGATAAAACGAGTAATGAGCGGTATACATCTTTTTTATACAACGAGGATAGGGATCAGTTTATCGCTTTTGGTGAAAAAGAAATTAGAACATTGAGCCGAACAAAAAAGGTAGAGATTGAGGCTTTAACATTGCAGGTGGGTGCAAATGAAAATCAACTTTTCCGATTAGAAAAGCCTGATCTTTCATCTTTTAAAACTGATTTACCAAAGGTTATGGTTCACTCAAGGTATGATTCAACGATAGCCATTGAAGTCATAGATGATTTAATCCAAAATACCTCAACTGAACGCGGTAAACTTGGTGCATATGAGAACGCTCTTAATCAAATTTCGAACAATGCAGCGAATTATGCGGAAAATTTAACGACTTCAGAATCCAGGATTCGGGATGCGGATATTGCCAAAGAAGCCATGGATCAAACAAAAGAAAGTATAATTTCCCAGGCGGCACAAGCAATGCTGGCGCAATCCAATAAACTGCCTGAAGGAGTCTTGCAGCTTCTTCGTTAAAAAAGATGGTCCATTTGCTCTATGAATGGCCATCTTTTTCTTGTGAGGTATTTTAGAATTTAAAGCTTAGCTTTCACATCAATCAGAAAACATAAACCTCTCAGCCTCATCAACTAAACTTAAGAGTAGCAACTGACCCCTCAAATATTCCTTTACATCCTAATTATCATAAATTAATCCATAAGACTGAGCATCCCGCAAAAATCCCAATTTCGCTTCTGGTGAAGCTTTTTCGAAAAACACTTTAACCTCATAATGATACAAGGTTTGATTTCTATTCAACTCCAATGTCATATGAGTGAGGGCAGCCGATAAACTTATTGACAACTCCTAATCCATCATTCGTTTTTAGCACAGTTTGTTTAAAGCGCTCATTTTTAATGCCGGTTAAATAACTATAAATATCTCGAATCGGCTCTAGCTGAAAGGTTTCCGTGAATATCCTCCCCACTTGTGGAGACTGAACTTCCTCTTTAAGAAAGGTATCCTAACTCCCTATTTCTTTGCAGTATTCCTCAGTTGAGTTTATGTCCAGCAAATCCAAGGAGACTGGCGCGTAGTACATCATCCTTAAAAAATTCCTCAGGTTGCGAGCGACTATTTACCGAATCATCAATATCCATGGGGGAAACACGTACAATATAGGCTTCCTCTAAGGCCTTCACCAGTCCAAAGTCTGTCAGAAAGCCATAATGGATACCGTCCCCTCCAGGTCGGGCAAAAGATAGTAAGTCAAGAGGTGTATTTAGATAGCGAATATCATCCAGAGAAAAGTAATAGCCTAATAGATCCCCGTATGGCAGCAAGTCTTTCTTGGCAAGATCAGCCTGTAAATCGAACAATTGCTGCAGGTCCTCGGATACAGAATATTTTCCGTAATTAATACCGTTCATGCTCCACACTCCAAAAAAGGTTGATGTTAGTACTTTTCTAAATGCAAAGTAAAACTCCTGCTAGTTTTTGTTAATTATTTAAGCCCCTCAAAGATGCAGTAGGTAAATATTCTCATTCAAAAACTTAAACAGAAGCCGATAAAAAAATTAGACATGAAATGTACGGAGTGTGTAAATATGCAAATTACGAACCAGATGGTATCAAAACAGATGAATGATAGCCAGAACCGTATTTCAACGGGGGATGTTGGTCCGGTTTTAATTAAGGATCGGAAAAGTGGGAATGCGGCGAATGTGCTCTTTAAGGGACAGGAATTTAGCGCGGAGTTTGAAGGGACCGTTCCATCTGCGGACCGGATGCTTGCAGAGGTAGTTGGAATGCCTGAAAAAGGGAAGCTTCTTTTAAAGGAGGCGTCTTCTGTTGCGGCCGCTAAGTCTACAGATACTCAGTCTTACGATGCCCGTCTTGCAAAAGCAGGGATCGACCCGTACAATCCAGATTTAAAGAGTGCTTTAAAAATCTTCGATGCGAAAGGGATTTCATTAAAAAACGAAGAACTGGTCACTTTGCAAAAGTTCATGACGGAAACACCGGGTACGATCTCGGAAAAATTAGAAGCGGTTAATGTTTTAGCGCAAAAGAACTTGCCAGTTACGTCGAACCACTTGAATGCGATTCATACCGCGTTACATGGATCAGATTTGAAGGATACTTTGGGTGAATTGGCTGGAGAGATTAAGTTCGATGCTCGGGGTTCACAACCCAATTTATCCAGCACTGACATTCCTGCAAATTCAGCACCAAAAAATATCGAGCAAATTTTACAGCAAGTAAAAAATGGAGATTATTCTCCTAAGGACATTGAAGCCATACTACGCCGTCTCGATTCAAGCAACATTCCGGAAATGGAGCAATTAAAGCATGAAATTGCCAAAGCTCTGCAGATTCATGCCGCAGGAACGGAACGAATCAAACAAGGAACTAATGCTCAGGCAATCGCTGACGGGCAAAAACTTCAGAAAATAGCGGCTGCCAAATTAAGAGAGTCTCTTGAACGCTTATCAGCACAGTTGAAAAATAGACTGGAAAACCATGCACCTGATGACAATCTCTTAAAACTTCATTCCCTTTTAAAGGACGTTCAAAAAGAGGCTTCTTTAACCCAAATCATTGATTCAATTGGGAAGGCAATGAATGATTTTACCGCTAATAAGAATATAGATTTGACACAATTAAAAGCTTCTTTCGAGAAGGCGTCCCAGCTGGCCGACCAGGGCCGTGAACTTGCTGCTCGTAAGGTGCTGGCAGAAGCGGTGAACCAGTTGGAAAAAGAGCATCCTTCGCTGCAAAAAAGCGGGGAGCAGCTGAGCTTAACGGAGGCTGAACAATACGCGATCAATGAATCGTTGCAATCTTTGTCTTTGCAATCGAAGTCGATATTGGTAACGGAAATTACCAAAAAGCTGTCACAGCTGGCGATTGATTTTAAAAAGGTGAAGCAGGAAATCACGAAAAGTCTTGATCATGTTTCCTTGATGCTCGATAAAGGCGGCAGCAAGGTCAATGCTAATCAGACGCTTGATGCAGCCATTAATAAGCTGGATAACGCTATCCTGAAAGGCAATTTCATGCTGTATACCGACATGCTGACCGAGAAGAAAATGCTGAATGCCAGCTCGCGTCTGACTGAAGCGCGCAATCTGCTTGCAAAGGGTGATTTTAGCCAGGCGAGCCTGATTGTTAAAGAGGTAAAAACAACCCTTGATCAAATCATCTATAAACCATCCAATACAAGAGTGCAGCACTTCGTTTCTGAACAGAGCATGCTGAATTCCCCTAAAACATTGGAGGAACAGCTGGCTTATGGTGTTAGACAAGCAGTAAGGCCAATGCCCGATCAAGATTATTCTGCGCGCCAAGTGTTCGAATCATTGAAGCGACTCGGTCTGACGCATGAAAATGACGCAGCGAACAGCCTTGTTTTCGGAACGAAGGGTGAACAAGATGATTTGAATCAGAACCTGAAAGCAAAGCTGATCCAGATGGCTAGGGATTCAGAAGGCCATCCAAAAGTGGAGCAGGCACTGGCGAACATCACTGGCCAGCAACTGTTAAATAAACAGGATGCATCCGGTATGCAGAATTTGTTTATGCAAATGCCTTTCCTTCTGAATCAGAATATGGAAAATATCAAGGTTTTCATTAATTCGCAGAAATCCGGAGACAAAATCGACTGGGAGAACTGCAGCATGTATTTCGTTTTAGACTCGAAGAAGCTGGGCGAGGTGGGCATACATGTCACTGCGCAGAACCGGAACATCTCGATTACGTTTAATAGCAAAAAAGACGGGCTGGATCAGATGCTTGAGCCAATGACCGAGATTTCCAAAGAGCGCCTTCAGGAAATCGGGTACAAGCTGGAAGCACTTAAGGCTAAGAAGCCCTCGCAAGAAGCAGAAAAAGTAGCAACTGATCATCAAACTGCAAAATTAACCCCTGCTTTCACAGAGAAAGGGTACAATTTTACGATATGAATAATCTATATTTTAACCAGAAAAGCAGAAGGCAACTAAATGGTCCCTCTGCTGCCGTGATAAAGTACGATGACGACCTAAGCAAGTCACCGACAATCGTTGCGCAGGGCTCAGGTGCGGTTGCCCAAAAGATCATTGACCTAGCGAAGAAAAATAATGTCCATCTTCAAGAAGACTCATCCCTGCTGCAAAACTTGCTGGACATCGATTTAGGTGATTCAGTGCCGCCACAGCTGTATGGAGTCATTGCCGAGATTTTCATCCTGCTCGAGGAATTGGAAAAAAACTATTAAATATCAAGCCGTTTTACCGATAGAATCTATAGTTACCGAGATGGAGGTATATGATGGAAGCGTTAACGAAGGACGTCATCTTCAAGAAAAGTCCACAGGAACTGACGGCTCTCCTATACGAAGGGATCATTGATAACCTGGAGCAGGCGATTGAGCTCATCCAGGATCTGGACTACATGAATGCAAACGTGAAACTGCAGCGTACGAATGATATTTTACATAGACTTGGTGTAGGTCTGAAATATGAAGCGGGACCGATTGGCCAGCAGCTGGATCTTCTTTATAATTACATGGCTGATCAGATCATCATGGCAAACATCAAGAAAGATGCTTCCATACTAAGAGAAATGATTGTACTGATTGAGCCAATCGCACAGGCATGGAACGATGTACTTAAGAAAAAAGTGAATGTCTCTCAATCCAGTACAGTCCGTAAGGTGTCAGCCTATGAAAATAGCATCATGAGAGTCCAAAACTAAGAGAAATAGAGGGAGAATAGCATGAGAATCAATCATAATATTTCCGCTTTGAACGCTTATCGCAACCTTGCGATCAATAATACCAATACAGCAAAAAGCCTTGAGAAACTATCCTCCGGCTTAAGAATAAATAAAGCTTCTGATGATGCCGCCGGACTTGCGATATCAGAAAAAATGCGCTCCCAGATCCGCGGATTGGAAATGGCGGAGAGAAACGCACTTGACGGAATTTCACTGATCCAGACAGCTGAAGGAGCACTTTCTTCTTCACATGAAATTTTACAGCGTATGCGCGAGCTAGCTGTACAGGCAGCGAATGATTCGTATACGGACACTGACCGCGCTGAGATCCAGAAGGAGATTAACCAGCTTACTTCTGAATTGAATCGAATCGGGAATTCAACGGAATTCAACAGTGCTTCGTTGTTGGATGGAAGCAGGAAAAATACTTTTGTGGCAAATGGAAAAGGGTTTGCGAAGGGTGAGTCACCATACAGTGACTCAGCGACCGGAATGATGCTTGCGATTGCTGATGGTGATGAGCTAACAGTCGGGAAACACAATGTGACGGTCACCCGCGCATATGCAGGAACAGCAGTACCTGACCCAATCGTGCCTGCTGAGAATAGTTCCATTTTTGCTGGTGGAAGAATCGAACCGACAACAGCAGTTGAGGCAGACGATTGGACGTTAACCTTCCAGGATGGAAAGGATGCTGACATCACGTCTGTGGAAACAAACTCAACAGGTGTAGCGCTTAGTGTCGCAAATGGCGGGACGAATTTGACTGCCGGAACTCATAAGGTGGAAGTGAGTGCAGTGGAAGTTGGAGCAGCCTTCCAAGGAGGAGCTACTAGCTATACAGTTCCGAAAGCGGAAAATGCGCAGGTTTCTACTAATACCGCGAATGGCAGCTTCACTTTTAGCGGTGACGTTATTAATTATGATACGACATCCAACCTAATCGGATTGCCTGCAGTGAACTTAGGCGACACAATTACCCTGAAATATGATGGAACAGCTTTTGTTGTATCAGGCGGACCGATTACCAGTGAACTCTATACGCCAGGCACTGAGTTCAATCACCATGGCCTGAAGTTTACAATGGATGCAAAAGACTTTGCGGTTGACGAAGAAATCAGTTTCGTTATACCTGCCGACAAGGGAACAATCGCTACTGAACCGAAGCCAGGCTTCAGCGGCAGCTTCACATTAGATCCAGCCGAGCCGTTCACGGTGAATACGGAAGTGGGATCAGGCAGCTGGACAATAGAAAAGGTGGCTTCAGGCTACCAGGTTTCTTTTGACGGAACAGATAAAGGCGGTAACCCGGCAAGGTTTACCGAAATCGTTGCTGAAAATGCGATTTATAACGAGCATGGTTTGAAATTCCAACTCGCATCATCCGACATGAACGACGGCGATAAAATTACTTTCGATACTACAATAGCTAATAAAATGTATGACTTCACGATTGATGTGGATGGAAACAAACATATTGTTAAAGATGTAATGGGAGCGGGAACAGCGGGATCGATCAGCAGTTCATATGTAGCTGCAGGTCTTGCACAATTCGAAGGCTTATCCCTTGATATTGCGAATTTGACGGAGGGCACTTTCAACTTCACAATCGATCCAGCTGTAGCAGATCAATTCAGCCTTGCCAGCAGCTCAGGGAAATCAGCAGACGTTGAAGTAGGTAAGCTTTTTGACCAATATGGTTTGCAGTTTGTTGTAGAAAACACGACCGGTTTGAGCAATGGCCAGGTGATTTCCTTCAGTACGGTTGATCCGGTAGACGGCTATTCCTATAGCGTCAGCTTGGATGGCAATGATCCTGTGGAGGTGGCTGTGAACCAGCCGGAAAATCAGCCAGCACAGGTGCTTGCGTTTGGCGAAATTCCTGGACTGCAGCTTAACGCTTTCGATTTAAAAGAAGGATCATTCAGTTTTGAAATTGTGGAAACTGGGACTGGGGCAGATGGTTCACTCAACTTCCAGATTGGGGCAAACTCAGGCCAGGCTGTTACTTTAGAAGTGAATGACATGCGTGCTGCGGCATTGGAAGTCAGTGCGGCTAAAGCGGGAGAAAATGTCATCACTTTGGCGAACGGCAAAGAACTAAAGGTTTGGTATACATCTGATCCAAATATAAGCAATGGTGTTTCTGGCGAGAACACGGAATTTGCGGTTGATGTTTCAACTCATGAAAAAGCACAGGCAGCCATTTCGGTGTTTTCTGAAGCAATCCAGAAGGTCTCTTCTGAACGTGCACGTCTCGGGGCGATCCAAAACCGTCTCGAACATACAGTGGACAACTTGAAAATCATGACTGAAAACGTGACATCCTC
The DNA here is from genome assembly GCF_049532715.1 of Heyndrickxia sp. MSNUG. NCBI lineage: Bacteria > Bacillati > Bacillota > Bacilli > Caryophanales > Bacillaceae > Heyndrickxia > Heyndrickxia sp. MSNUG. Next base: position 4,302,483 of record NZ_CP150978.1, on the reverse strand, counting down.
TGAATCTCGTATCCGCGATCTTGATATGGCGAAGGAAATGTCCAATTTTACCAAGAACAATATCCTTAACCAGGCAGCTCAGGCGATGCTTTCACAGGCAAACCAGATGCCTCAGGGAGTTCTTCAGTTATTGAAATAATTTTTATAGGCGGGAGGCAGCAATTGCCTCTCCCTTTTTATGAAGTTTGTCCGCTATAATAGTGGATAGCTACTTTTTAAGAAAAGGTGTGAACCGATGGATATTCAGCGCGTTTCCAAAGCTTCTTTAACGAAGACCGGAATGAAGGAAGCTGTTGCAAAGGATTCAATTTCATTCAGCGAAGTCGTCAGCCAGCGCCGTACGGATGTTACGTTAGAGCGTTTAAGCAGGAAAATGAAAGAGATTGAGGATCAAGGGAAGAAACTGGTCGACACCAGGTCGGTCGAGAATCTAAAAAAATATAAGAAACTCGTAAAGGATTTCATGGAAGATGCCGTGAAGAATGGGCTCGAGCTAACGGAACACCGGGGCTTCAATCAACGTGGTTCCTCCAAGATTTACAAGCTTGTAAAAGAAGTCGACAGCAAGCTGATCGATCTCACAAACACTGTTTTGGACAAAGAAAAGACGGGAATTGATCTTTTAGGCCTAGTTGGAGAAATCCAGGGTATGCTGATCAATATCTATACGTAAAAGCTTTCTCATTTGAGGAAGCTTTTTATTTTTCACAAAATGTTAAAGAGTTGTGGCTGACAGGCCGATATAAACAATATCATATGCGCTTTTGAGGGGGCAATTTCATGCTTAACAGTCTCTCTTCGAATACAGCAAGTTCCTACATCTACGAAACGATTAAGACGAAAATAGATAGTATTGACAGCGGTGCACAGACCGCACCAGAACAGAAGACAGGACAAGTACCTGTAAAAGAAGAATCCCAGACCTTTCCGAAAGAAAAAATGGAAGGGGTTGTAGAGGGCCTTAATAAGTTCCTCGAACATAGCAATACCGCTTTGAAATTCCAATATCATGAAAAGTTGAAGGAATACTACGTCACTCTTGTTGATGAAAAAACGAATGAAGTTGTCAGAGAAATCCCACCGAAAAAGATGCTGGATTTCTATGCTGCAATGAATGAATTCCTTGGATTGATCGTGGATAAAAAAGATTTAGAAGGCAGGTGCAAAACTATGGTAAGAATCGGCGGCCTTGCAAGCGGCATGGACATTGACCAAATTGTCGGCGACTTGATGAAGGCAGAGCGGATGCCTGTAAATAAGCTAAAGCAAAAGAAGCAAGTCATTGAGTGGCGCAGGGATGATTATCGCGCGATTAACAATCTCTTTTTGGATTTTCGTAAAGAATTGACAACGATGAAACTGTCATCGACCTTTCGTGCCCGCACCACCTCTTCAACAAACGATGCACGTGTTTCAGCAACAGCTAACAGTTCTGCCAGTGAATCTTCATTTTCTATTTCTAGTGTAAAGCAATTAGCCAGTGCGGAAACGATTAAAAATACAGGATCCATCGCCGGATCGACTTTTGATAGCAATAAATCTTTGGTATCTCAAACCTTCTCTGCCGGTGTAACTTGGAGCACTGGTGTTGTAGAGAGTAAAACAGTTAAAACTACTGCAGATGGTACTACTGTTAATCTGGGGTTAAGTGCGAGTGAAATAACCAACCTTGATGCTACTAAGCTGGCATCGTGGAGCGTTAAAGTAAATGGCAAGAGCTTTGAAGTGGTCACCGGAACTCCAGTTGCGGGAAAAGACCAGGTACAATTTAATATAGGCACTGGAGAGCTGATCTTCGGAAATACGATCGCTAAAGATAGCGCGGTTGCTGTTGAGTATGTATCTAAAAACAAAACCGAAACTACATCGGCGATAACGAAAGACACTCAATCGTTGCAGCTTACGAATGGTGCTATAAATAATATTACCTCAATTAATTTGAAAATCGGTACAGCACCATCAGAACCGTTAACGGTTGGTGGGAATGCAGGGGACTTATCAAGGCAGATACTGAGAGGGTCAGTTGTAGTGGGTACACTAAATACTCAAACTGGTAAAATCGATCTTACTGATGACATGCGTTCGATTGCTGGCTCCACAACGGATTCTGTATCGTTTGAAATCAATTATGACCAAAAATATACCGACTTTTCCGTTTCCTCCTTTAAAACAGGAGGAGTTAAGGTAACGGAAAACTTCCTTGTAAAAGGATCAGAATCATTGAATCAGGTGATCAATGAGGTCAACTCATCGACTGCCGGTGTAACCATGTTTTATGATGATTTTACAAAAAGCATGACGATGACGAGAAAAGAAACTGGTGATTTCAATACTGCTGGCAATGAGATCGATTATAAAGGTGCTTTTATTGAAAACACGTTAAAGTTTGGTGCAAGCACATCTAGCAATGTCACGACTGTAGGTGCTAATACAAAGTTCACCATTAACGGCTTAGATACTGAGCGACCCTCAAACACATTCGAAATGAATGGTGTGACTTTCACCTTAAAGCAAACGTTCAATAATGATCCTATTGCCACCAATAACACGGATCCTGCTATTACCGTTAACATTAACAATGACTCTACTAAGGTGTTCGAGAATATTGTGAAGTTTGTTAACAAATATAACGAATTAATTGATAAAGTCCAGAAGAAAACATCCGAAACCTACTATAAGGACTACCAGCCGTTAACAGACGAACAACGTGAAACGTTAAGTGATAAGCAACAGGAGCAATGGGAAGAAAAAATCCAAGATGGGGTTATTGCGAAGGGATTCCATTTTGACAGGAGCTCTTTCCCAAATGCGCTCTAACTTCTATACACCTGTTGATAATGCCGAAGTCAGTCCGTTGTTTAAGCAGCTTGCTAGCATTGGAATTACAACCACTTCGAATTATCTAGAGGGTGGAAAATTAACAATAAACGAAGCTGATTTAAAGAAAGCAATCGAAGAAGATCCGTTGTCAGTCGAAAGACTCTTCAATGCTTCAGGTACCACTGATGGTCAAAAAGGTATAGCGCAAAGGCTCTATGATACATCAAATGAGATCATGGACAAACTTAAAGCAAAAGCTGGAAATGCTTTTTCAACGAACCAGCAATTCAGTTTGGGAAAAGATTTGTTAAGTGTAGATAGCCAAATAAAAAGGTTTGAATCCCGTCTTACCCAAGTAGAAGACCGCTACTGGCGCCAGTTCACAGCAATGGAAAAAGCGATCCAGAAAGCGAACAGCCAGTCTGCCTATTTGATGCAGCAATTCAGCGGCGCTTAATAAAATGCCCTTTCACAAAAAGGAGAGTAAATCATGGCACTAAATAACCCATATCAGTCATACCAGCAATCTTCAGTTAACACGGCTTCCCCGGGGGAGCTGACGCTGATGTTATATAACGGATGCTTGAAGTTTATTAATCTAGCAAAGCATGCGATGGAGCAAAAAGATATTCCGGCTAGAAATACTAATATCCTTAAATCGCAAAAGATTGTTCAGGAACTGATGGTCACTTTGAATATGGATTTGGAAGTTTCACAGAATATGATGTCGTTATACGATTATATGAACCGCCGATTAATTGAGGCGAATATCAAGAATGACCAGGCGATTTTAGAGGAAGTGGAAGGCCTGGTTACAGAATTCCGTGATACGTGGAAGCAGGTTATCCAGTTGAACCGTCAGAAGCAGTTTGCTGAGGGTGGCAAGGCGTAGTGGGTGCTGTCAGCCAATTTTACGAGTTGACCGTGGAATTGATCCGAATTTTATCATCTGCCGAAGAACGTGACGGAAAAATCTCAAAGGTGCAGTCGCTTTTGGATCAACGGGAGAGCTTGATCAAGGAAATAGCTCCTCCCTATACTTCGGATGAAGTGGAGATCGGTCAGAAACTCATCCAGCTGAACGCTAGGTTAATGCAGCTTTTACAAACGGAAAAAACTCTAATTCAAAAAGATATTAAGGACTTGCAGACTAAAAAAGAGTCGAATACGAAGTATGTCAATCCATATCAAAACCTTTCTACAGACGGCATGTTCTACGACAAAAGAAATTAGGTGGATGGATGACAACCTTAAATGAAGAGAATTTCCACCTGGTCGTCAAATACGCTGGGCTGCTTGAGACGATCGAGGCAGCGTTTGTTCATATGTTTTTGTGTTTCGAGGAATTACGATTTGAAGAAGCGAAGGAGTTATGGGATGATATCCTCCTTGCTTTTTCGCAGATTGATAGCTCGAATTCCATTATTCCTGAACAATTTGCGGATCAGCCTTCCCTTCTGGAGCGATTTGACCAATTTGAAGATGTCCTTGATGCCACGGAAGTGCTTGCATTCGAGGACGACCCCCTCCATATTGGACAAATTATTCAGGATAAAATTTTTTCGATTTTTTTGGCTTGGAAAAAGCAAATCGATCAAGAATTAAAACCCTATTATATCGTCTGACCGCCTCATTTCGGGCGGTTTTTCCACGTCTGGACAGGTTTTTACAAAATAACTACTATGTCGACATTAAAAATAGACATAAATTCGTCAAATCTTCTGACTGTTTTTGCAGGAGTTCTTTGGGGTAAAATAGAATTAGTAATACATAGTCATATCCCAAAGGAGGAGTCCACTATGAACTACAACATTCGTGGAGAAAACATTGAGGTAACTCCAGCAATCAGAGAGTATATTGAGAAAAAGGTTGCTAAGCTTGAGCGTTATTTTACGGAGTCACCCAATGCCAACGTAAGTGTGAACCTGAAAGTTTTCCAAGATAAAAAATCAAAAGTTGAAATTACAATTCCGATGAAGGACCTAGTGCTTCGCGCAGAGGAACTTCATGAAGATATGTATGCAGCGATCGATTTGATCACTGACAAATTGGAGCGCCAAATCCGCAAGCACAAAACAAAGGTAAACCGCAAGTTTCGTGATAAGGACAGCCTGAAAGACTTCGTTCCAATTTTCTCAGAAACTGAGCAATTTGAAGATGAAGACGATCTAGAAGTTGTCCGTACAAAGAGCTTCGACCTGAAGCCAATGGACAGTGAAGAAGCAATCTTGCAAATGAACATGCTGGGCCACAGCTTCTACGTGTTCACAAATGCTGAAACAAACCAGACAAACGTCGTTTACAAGCGTAATGACGGCCGTTATGGTCTGATTGAAGCTCAATAAGCTATTTTCTTAAAACAAGGAAACTAGCTATCCATCATAACATCGACCCACAGTCAGATTTTGGCTGTGGGTTTAATTTTGCCTTCAAAAGGAATTTATATACCGGGTGCAGAAATAATTTTACAGGAGGCGATACAAATGACATTTTCAATCGCAGGCTATGATCCCCAGGAAAAAGAATGGGGTATTGCTGTACAGTCCAAATTCCTCGGTGTCGGTGCCGTTGTGCCGTTCGCGAAGGCTGGAGTTGGGGCTGTTGCTACTCAGTCTTACGCAAACACTGCTTATGGCCCTCAGGCGCTAGAAATGATGGCTCAAGGCAAATCGGCAGAGGAAGTAATCGAGCTCATCACGAAGGATGATAAGGATAAAGAAATGCGCCAGGTGGGCTTAATTGATGCAGAGGGAAATGCTGCAACTTTTACAGGTACATATTGCTATGACTGGGCAGGCGGGATGACCGGAAAGCATTTTGCTGCTCAGGGAAATATTTTAGTAGATGAGAAGACGGTTCAGGCAATGGCCAAAACCTTTGAAACAACGAAAAGTTCTTTGGCACACAGATTGCTGATGGCTTTGGAGGCCGGGCAGCAGGCAGGAGGAGACAGCAGGGGCCAGCAGTCAGCCGCACTGCTTGTTGTAAAAGAAAATGGTGGCTATGGCGGCTACAACGATCGCTATATTGACTTGCGTGTCGATGACCACCCGGAACCTATCAAAGAACTGATCAGGATTTATGGGCTGCAGCAGCTATATTTTGCAAAAGCGAAGCCGGAGAATGTCGTTGCCATTGAAGGTGATGTGAAGGCCGAAGTAGTTAGCCATCTCAAACGACTGGAATATTTGAAAGCCAATCCCGCTGATGACGAGGAGCTGCACAAAGCCCTGACAGCATACATCCACACAGAAAACTTCGAGGAAAGAGAGCAAGAGAAAGGCAAGATTGATCTGGAAGTATTAAGTTTCATGAAAAATCAATAAATTTTGGTCCCTCTGACATCAGGGGGATTTTTTTGTATCCGCTTAGAATTCCACCATTACGAGCCGCCTTTCTGCATAAGTTGTCACCCCATTGTGTAAGTGGTAAGATAGGAGGAGAAATATATCGAATTTTTCTAAAAGGGATTCGGTGCATTCACAGCGAATCTTTTTTCTTTGGGATTCATTTTAAAGTAAAAATAAAAACGATTTTTTGATAAAAATACAACCAGATTCAATAGATAAAAGGAGCGTCTGTATGGGGATTTTAACGAAAATTTTCGACCAGAATAAACGCGATATCAAAAAGCTGACGAAACTGGCGGATCAAATTGATGCGCTGGCGGCCGATATGGAAAAACTTTCGGACGAGCAGTTAAAGGAAAAGACGGAGGAATTCAAGAACCGTTACCAAAAAGGCGAGTCAGCAGATGAACTGCTTGTTGAAGCATTTGCGGTAGTCCGCGAAGCAGCGAAGCGTGTCCTTGGCCTTTATCCATATAAAGTACAGCTTATGGGTGGCGTTGCCCTTCACGAAGGCAATATCTCCGAGATGAAGACTGGTGAAGGTAAAACGTTGACGGCGACAATGCCGGTTTACCTGAACGCGATTACAGGCAAGGGTGTTCACGTTATTACTGTCAACGAATACCTGGCAAGCCGAGACGCCACTGAGATGGGCAAATTGTATGAATTCCTTGGCTTGACTGTTGGGTTGAACCTGAACAGCATGACAAAGGAAGAGAAGCAGGAAGCATACCGTGCGGATATTACTTACGGTACGAACAATGAATTCGGTTTCGACTATCTGCGCGACAACATGGTGCTTTATTCGCATCAAAAAGTTCAGCGTCCGCTGCACTTCTGCGTAATCGATGAAGTTGACTCCATCTTGATCGATGAAGCGCGTACGCCATTGATCATTTCCGGTTCCGCTCAGAAATCGGCGGCACTTTATATCCAGGCAAATGCCTTCGTCCGCACATTGAAGCGTGAAGAAGATTACACATACGATGAAAAAACAAAGGGTGTCCAGCTGACTGAAGAAGGAATCACGAAGTCCGAACGCGCCTTCGGGATCGAGAACCTTTTTGACATTAAGCATGTAACATTGCTTCACCATATCAACCAGGCGTTAAAAGCCAATGCGAGCATGCACCTGGATGTGGACTATGTTGTCCAGGACGGCGAAATTGTCATCGTTGACCAATTCACAGGACGTTTGATGAAAGGCCGTCGTTACAGTGAAGGTCTTCACCAGGCGATCGAGGCGAAAGAAGGCCTGGATATCCAGAACGAAAGTATGACACTTGCGACAATCACATTCCAGAACTACTTCCGTATGTACGAAAAGCTTTCCGGTATGACGGGTACAGCGAAGACTGAGGAAGAAGAATTCCGCAACATTTACAACATGAACGTTGTGGTCATTCCGACGAACCGTCCGATTGCCCGTGACGACCGTCCGGATTTGATTTATGCGTCTATGCAAGGGAAGTTCCGCGCAGTAGCTGAGGATATCGCTGAACGCCACCAAAAAGGGCAGCCCGTCCTTGTCGGTACTGTTGCGATTGAAACATCTGAATTGATCTCCGGCTATTTAACGAAAAAGGGAATCAAGCACAATGTTCTGAACGCGAAAAACCATGAGCGTGAAGCTGAGATCATTGCAGAAGCGGGCCAAAAAGGCGCTGTAACGATTGCGACAAACATGGCGGGCCGTGGTACGGACATCAAGCTTGGCGAAGGTGTTAAAGAAGTTGGGGGACTTGCTGTTGTCGGTACAGAGCGTCACGAAAGCAGACGTATTGATAACCAGCTCCGCGGACGTTCCGGCCGTCAGGGAGACCCGGGTGTCACTCAGTTCTACCTTTCAATGGAAGATGAACTGATGCGCCGCTTTGGTTCTGACAATATGAAAGCGATGATGGAGCGACTTGGCATGGATGACACCCAGCCAATCCAGAGTAAAATGGTTTCGAAGGCCGTTGAATCTGCTCAGAAGCGTGTTGAAGGCAACAACTTTGATGCTCGTAAACAATTGCTACAGTACGATGATGTTTTACGCCAGCAGCGTGAGATCATTTACAAGCAGCGTGATGAGGTTCTTGAATCTGAAAACCTTCGCAGTATCGTAGAAACGATGATTAAGTCTTCATTGGAGCGGAACGTCGCTGCCCATACGCCAGCAGGCGAGGATATGGAGAAGTGGGAGCTTGACAGCATTATCGATTACGTAAACGGCAACCTGCTTCACGAAGGTGATATCACTGTTGAAGACCTTCGCGGCAAAGAGCAGGATGAGGTTGTTGAAACAATCCTTGCAAAAGTAAAAGAACGTTACGATGAAAAAGAAGAAATGCTGACGGACGAGCAAATGCGCGAGTTTGAAAAAGTAATCGTGCTTCGTTCCGTTGACTCGAAGTGGATGGACCACATCGACCAGATGGACCAGCTGCGTCAGGGTATCCATCTCCGTGCATACGGACAGATCGATCCACTCCGCGAATACCAGCATGAAGGCTTCGCGATGTTCGAAAACATGATTCTTTCCATCGAAGAAGACGTTGCTAAATATATCATGAAGGCCGAAATCCGCAGCAACCTAGAGCGCCAGGAAGTTGCCAAAGGCCACGCCGTAAATCCAAAAGAAGACGAAGGCGGCAAAGTCAAGAAAAAGCCAGTCGTCAAAGCAATGGACGTAGGCCGCAACGACGCATGCATCTGCGGCAGCGGCAAAAAATACAAAAACTGCTGCGGCAAAGCAGAATAAAGATTGAAGAGAAAAGCAAAGCACACGCGCTTTAGCAAATTAACGCACCGGGGGTCAGACCCCCGGCAGTTTAAAGCGTTAAAGCGGTGGGGGTCAGAACCCCAGTGCTTTAAAGGGGTAAAGCCGGCGGGGGACCGCTGGTTTTCTTTTTTGAATGTGGATGATGTAGGTCTTGGGATGTGTGGAATAATTCTTCAAAGAAGCTATAATAGTAAATAACTTTTTTATGAGGTGAACGATATGGAATTAGCAGATATCAGGAATGAGCTTGAGAAATCAGCTAAGAAATTAGCGGACTTTAGGGGGTCTCTTTGACCTCGAAAACAAGGAAGCGCGTATAGCGGAGCTGGATGACAGCATGCTGGCTCCGGATTTCTGGGATGACCAGCAGAAGGCACAGGTAGTCATCAATGAGGCAAACGGGCTGAAGGAACAGGTCAATGTGTTTCATGAGCTTTATGAGACGTATGAGAACCTTGATCTGACATATGAGCTTGTGCGAGAAGAAAGCGATGCGGAGCTTCAGGAAGAGCTTGAGAAGGAACTGAAAGAATTCACCGAGCGCATGAGTGAGTTTGAGCTTCAGCTTCTTTTAAGTGAAGAACACGATAAGAATAATGCGATTCTTGAACTGCATCCTGGCGCTGGCGGAACCGAGTCACAGGACTGGGGTTCTATGCTCCTAAGGATGTACACGCGCTGGGCGGAAAAGCGCGGGTTCAAGGTTGAGACTCTGGATTACCTTCCTGGGGACGAAGCTGGAATCAAGAGTGTAACGCTGGCAATTAAGGGTCACAATGCTTACGGTTATTTAAAAGCGGAAAAAGGTGTGCATCGTTTAGTGCGTATCTCACCATTTGACTCTTCAGGCCGACGCCATACTTCATTCGTATCATGCGAGGTAATGCCGGAGTTCAACAACGAGATTGAAATTGAGATCCGCACAGAGGATCTGAAAATTGATACTTACCGTGCAAGCGGCGCCGGCGGTCAGCACATCAATACGACTGACTCAGCTGTTCGTATCACCCACTTACCGACGGGTGTCGTTGTTTCTTCTCAGGCAGAACGCTCACAGATCAAGAACCGTGAAACATCTATGAAAATGCTTAAGGCAAAACTCTATCAGCGTGAAATCGAGCAGCAGCAGGCAGAACTTGATGAAATCCGCGGTGAGCAAAAGGAAATCGGCTGGGGCAGCCAAATCCGTTCCTACGTGTTTCATCCTTATTCAATGGTCAAAGACCACCGTACTGGTGCTGAATCTGGTAATGTTCAGGCCGTAATGGACGGGGATATTGATCAGTTTATTGATGCTTATTTGCGTTCGAAGTTAACTTTATAATTTTATGGGATCCTCCGCCTGAGTTGGGCGGGGGATTTTTTAAATTGTAGTGTAGTAAATTCCTTTTGTTGTACCATGGGGTTTTAGGTCCATCTTTGATAATAGCTTTGTCGATAGTTTAGGAGAATTAAGATGGATGAAATGACGAAATTGCTTGTTTGTTAGGGTGGGGCTGATTATCAGAAAATAGTCTTCGATTGCCTGTTTGTGTGCATCCTTAGCTGTAGCGCCGCAATGAGTGCAGTTCCAAGTACCAGCATATCGTTCCATTGCATACATTGAACAGGAAGGACATTGGACACCTGTAAGGAAATCTTCAGATGGGATTTTAAATTGATGAAGGTGTGAAGGTGAAGGCTCATCACTCCGGAGCAAAACATTGCTGATTTTTTTATGTTCTTTTACAGATAGGACTTCTCTTTTATATTTGGAAAGGAAATCTTCAATTTTAAAGATGATTTTACCCGGGGGACAAACGCGGTTGTATACTTCAGGATCATTGTGAGGATTTCGTAACGCAGTTGAAGGATTGCTGCTAAAAACAAGATATTCGATCGGAATGTGCGGAAAGTGATTAGTTTGCAGCCATTTTTGAAGAAGCAGTCTATGTCTCTTTGCCTGTAGGAGGGGGTCCTCAAATGTATCCGTTTTATCATTAAGGCTTCGGTCCATTTGATTGAAGGGAGCATTAAAAGTTAGAGTACCCGCCATGTTTTTGGCTTCGATAATGAGGGCGAATGCTGGGGAAAGCAGCAGAGAGTCGATTTGAAAGTGGTTGCTTCCTGAGCTTAAGCGAATACCTTGGAAAATGTGAAATTGTTCTTCGTGAATCAAGCTAGTGTAGTAATCGAGAGCCTCTTCGCCTTTATGGCCGGCCCATGCTTTCATTTGATCTTGAAGAACTTCATTACGTTTTGAATGAATCGGGGGCAATCTCCTTAAAACAGCGTCGTTAATCAGTATTCTTAGTGGAAATATTCTTTTTTTAACTATCAATGCAGGTCATCTCTTTTCCGTAAAATAAGTTACACCCTAAAAATTCGGATTAAGCTTGTTAAAATCCTGCTTGTGGAGAGTCTTTGATAACTTATTTTGGGCCGGGAAAAGAATCGCTACAGTTTGAAGCTTATTCGCTACGAAAAAAGAGTTAATCGCTACGAAAATCACAGGAATCACTACGGAAAAGGCAATAATCGCTACGATTTTAACCATAATCGCTACTTTTACCATCTGATGGAAAGATCCGTAATCATTCCCCAAAAAGATTAATTACTTTACCATCATATCATCAGCGAAAAAAAAAATGACTACAACGGCCAATCTAGAATGATAACTAACTATTATCGAGATCGGAGTATAGACTCAAAAAAAGACGACCCACAAAAGGGGCCGCCTGCAATCATCATTCGTATTAGATAAACAAATTCAATCCAGAATCCTCAGCATCACCAAGGTAAGCAGCGACACCGCCAATTTCAACTCCGTTAATGAGCTCTTCTTTTTTAATTCCCATGATGTCCATGCTCATGCCGCAGGCTACTAATTTGACACCGGCATCCATGGCGTTTTTCATCAAAGTCTCCAGGCTGTCGACGTTTTTGTTTGCCATGACCGTTTTGATCATCTTGGCTCCCATGCCGCCCATGTTCATTTTAGATAGCGGCAGGTCGCTCGGGCCTTTTGGCATCATCATGCTGAACATTTTGGCCATCATGTCTTTTTCAGCTGAAGGTGCGTCGTTGCGCTTCAGGATGTTCAGTCCCCAGAAGGTGAAGAACAATGTTACTTCTTTGCCCATTGCCGCAGCACCGGATGCAATGATGAAGGTTGCGATTGCTTTATCAAGGTCTCCGCTGAACACGACCATCGTTGCACCATTTTTAGCAGGAGTTGGAATTCCAGTCGGAACCTCTGCAGGAGCAGAAACAGCATTCACAGGTACCACGACACTGCCCTTCATGATCTGCGCCTTAAACTTCTTGTCTTCAAACTTATTGCTGACAAGTCTGTTGCCAGTCTTGTCGCACCATGCTTTAATGTCTTTTGCAAAGCCAGGGTCTGTCGCGTGGATCTCAAGCACCTCGCCGTCTTTCATATCGCCAATTGTCTTATACACCTTCATAATCGGACCTGGACAGGATAGGCCGCAAGCATCGAGAGTCGTTTTTACAGTCGGTGGTGTAGCAGGTTCTCCGACAACATCAACAATAGGAGTTGCCGTTGACAGCCCCACACCAACTTCTGCACCACCAGCACCAATTTCCTCCAACGCTTTACGCTGCGCAACACCATTATCACTAATCGGTGTACCGCAGTTTTCGCTAGCATCTGGCTCATATACACAAGAGTAAGTTTTATACCCTCCATCCAGATTGCGCACCTTGAAACCAGCCTGCATCAGAATACGCGTAGCAAGGTAACCGCGGAGGCCGACCTGGCAGTATACATAGATGTCCTGGCCACGAGGAATTTCATCCAGACGTTCACGCAGTTCACCAAGCTGAATGTTCACAGAGCCTTCGATCATGCCCATGTCACGCTCGATTGGTTCGCGGACGTCGATCAGGTATCCTCCGTTTGCAAGGATGTCATTGATTTCATGCCATTGTACTGTTTCCACAAGTCCTTCAGCAATATTTTTAGCTGCATAGCCAGCCATATTGACTGGGTCTTTTGCAGATGAGTATGGCGGTGCGTATGCCAGTTCAAGGTCTGGCAGGTCAAAAATTTTCATTCCGCCTTTGATGGCAGTCGCCAGCACGTCGATACGCTTATCTGCGCCATCGTAAGATACAGCCTGCGCACCGAAGATTTTACCTGTCTCGCGGTCAAAAATTAATTTTAACGCGATCGGGAAAGCACCAGGGTAGTAGCCGGCGTGAGAACTTGGGTGTACATGCACGACATCATAAGAGATGCCAAGTCGCTTCAAAGTCTTTTCGTTGTTGCCTGTAGCCGCCACGGTCATGTCAAAAACCTTAGCAATTGAAGTACCAAGAGTACCCTGGTATTTTGAATCGATCCCGTTGATATGGTCAGCGACGATGCGTCCCTGGCGGTTGGCAGGCCATGCAAGCGGAATGTGAGTCGCCTGGCCGTTGATATAGTCCTTCACTTCAATAGCATCGCCGATTGCGTAGATGCTTTCGTCAGCAGTCTGAAGGCGTTCGTTGACACGGATCGCCCCGCGCAGGCCAAGCTCAAGACCAGCTTCCTTAGCCAGCTTGCTTTCAGGTGCCACACCGATTGCAAGAATCACCAAGTCCGTCTCAATCTGTTTTCCGCTGTTCAAGTTAATCAGCTTGCCGTTTTGTTCAAAAGAGTTAACACCGTCTTCAAGAACAAGGTTAACGCCTTTTTCACGAAGGTGCTGATGTAAAATAGAAGCCATTTCGAAGTCGATTGGCGCCATGATCTGGTCAGCCATTTCAACTAGAGTAACTTCTACACCGCGCTCCCAAAGGTTTTCAGCCATCTCAACTCCGATAAAACCGCCGCCGATGACAGTTGCTTTACGAGGCTTTTGCTCATCAACATACGCTTTAATTTTGTCTGTGTCGGGGATGTTTCGCAATGTGAATAGTGCTTCGGCTTCAGCGATACCTGGAATAGGAGGCTTGATTGGGCTTGCTCCCGGTGATAAAACTAAGACATCATAGTTTTCTTCATAAGTTTCGCCTGTTTTCAGATTCTTAATTTCAACCATCTTGCGTTCACGGTCGATGCGAGTAACTTCACTTAAGTTACGGATATCCATGTTGAACTTTTTAGACATGCCTTCGACCGTTTGCACAAGCAAAGCGTCACGTTCCTGGATCGCACCACCGATATAATATGGAAGACCGCAGTTTGCGAAAGAAATATATTCACCGCGTTCGATCATCACGATTTCTGTTTTCTCATCTAATCTTCTTAAACGTGCTGCTGTTGTAGCTCCACCAGCAACTCCACCAACGATTACAACTTTTTTAGCCATTCTGATTACCCTCTTTCGGAGAATTTATATATTCGAATTTCGTGATTTAATTTTTGTACACCGATTAGTAAATCAATATTGTGCCGCTGAGCTTCCTGTAATCATTCCCGCCTTTTTCAGTCTGGCCAGATGCTGAGAAGCGGTTGATTCGGAAGCTTCAATTTCCCTATAAAGGAAGTTGGCATTATAAAGCATGCGATTGGATTGGCGATTGATTTTAGCAAATCGAATGAATTCTCGTAAAAATCCACTTTGCTGGTAAGACTAATCATGTAATCGCCTCCTTATACGTGAAATATATCACAAATTTTTATTACGGGTAAGGGTATTTGATGAAACGTCAAAAATTGTTCATAATTTCACAAACTTAAAGAAGGAAAAACACATTTTAAGTTGCAATTTTTAAGAAACCGGGTTGTTTCTATATAAATTGTTTAGCCTCCGCAACAAGGTGACTCACTAATATCAAGAACTTCTTTTACTCCTTTAACACGGTGCACTACTAGCGTTTACAGCATATCCGGCACATGCTATACTCACTCACGGCAAAAGGTGAATTTTCCATCAGGAGGAATTATTTTCACTCTTACTGATGAAGGAATCGGAGCTTTACTGGAGTTAATCCAAAATACTTGATAGATTTAACTATAGTAAAGCGGCGATTAATTAAAAAAGGGGATAGAAAGTTGAAAAAGAGGCGGAATCATACATCAAATCCAACTTTAGAAAAGCTGATCGAGTATGTATATGTGTTAATTGGATCAGGTATTGTCGCAATTGCCTTCAATGTTTTCCTGCTTCCAAACCGGGTAGCTTCCGGCGGGGTGAGCGGGATCAGTACCATTTTGGATGCAACCATTGGCTGGGAGCCTGCTTATGTGCAGTGGGCTTTTAATATCCCTTTGTTTATCGCAGGGGTTGTTTTACTTGGGCGTCAATATGGGTATAAAACTCTTGCAGGGACCATTTTTCTTCCATTGGTTGTATTTTTAACAAAAGAGTGGGACCCGTGGACATTGGATCCCTTGCTTGGTGCGTTGTTCGGCGGAATTGGTGTTGGCTTAGGACTTGGAATTGTCTTTCGCGGCAATGCGTCAACGGGGGGTACAGACTTAGCGGCACAGATCATTCACAAGTTCACGGGTCTCTCACTTGGGACCTGCGTTGCGCTGATTGATGGTTTGATCGTCATATCAGCAGCTATCGTATTTGATATTGAACGAGGGCTTTATGCGCTAATAGGGCTTTATGTGACGAGTAAAACGATCGACCTTGTACAGGTTGGAATTGGGCGATCCAAGATGGCGATGGTCATTACAAACCGTCAGGAAGAAGTTCGTGAAGCCATCTTGCATAAAATTGACCGTGGTGTGACAAAACTATCAGCATACGGCGGCTATACCGATCAGGAACGGCCAATTATCATGTGTGTCGTTGACCAAACAGAGTTCACGAAATTGAAACAATTGGTCCAATCCATTGACCCTGCTGCATTTGTCATCGTTATGGATGCTTCAGAGGTATTGGGCGAGGGTTTTAAAAGGGCTTAGTATTGGTATAAAATAGCTGTGTATGTAAAATTTTCTTAGGGGGAGTTATGGTGAAGAAGAAATTATTAGCTCTATTAATGGGAACCTCCTTAGCACTTGCAGCTTGCGGTGGCGGCGGTAACGACGAAGCTGGCGGAGATAAAGCAGGTGCCGATCCAGAAAAGCTGTTTAACCAGAAATGCTCAAGCTGCCATGGCGGCAATCTTGAAGGCGGAGTAGGACCAAAGCTTAGCGACGTTGGATCACGCTTATCTCAAGATGAAATTGAAAGCACAATCGCAAACGGAAAAGGCGCAATGCCTCCGAAGCTATTAGAAGGCGACGATGCAAAAGCAGTAGCAGAATGGCTAGCAAGCAAAAAGTAATAACCGCTCCAATGAAACGTCCTGAAACCCAGGACGTTTTTATTTTTGCATGCAAAACTTTACCACTTTAAAGTGTCGGGGGTCAGACCCCCATCGCGTTAATGCTTTAAAGTCCGGGGGGGCAGACCCCCAATGCGTTAATGTGCTAAAGCTCTTCCTCTTCAAACTTTTTAGCTATACATAATTTGTCAAACTGTGGTCACGGGATTGTAATAAAACTGAAGATTTAACTTTTTAGAAATTCCCGTTAAGTCGCTAAGAACCGCGCTAACTAGCTATATAGCTCTATAAAATGGTTGTAAAAATGCTAGATTAATCTAGCATTTAAGGAAGTAAATGGTTATAAAATCCTGTTTTGAAAAGAAACTGTAATAAATAAAAGGGTTTTTTTGCTATAAATAGATGCTATAATAGGTTTGTTACAAATTGTCGAGATTAGCCGATTGATAAGACTAACTATCTAAGGTGATACAGAAATGATTGATATGCAAGATGTATACAAAACATACTCAAACGGCGTAACTGCCGCTAATGGGATAAATGTTCATATAGATCCTGGTGAATTTTTATACGTGGTAGGACCGAGCGGAGCTGGGAAATCTACTTTTATAAAGATGATGTACCGAGAAATTAAGCCAACCCAGGGCACAATCACAATCAATGGTGTGAACCTTTCCAAGCTTAAGGCAAGCAAGGTTCCTTTGCTCCGGCGCAATATCGGTGTTGTCTTCCAGGACTTTAAATTGCTGCAGACTCTTTCAGTCTATGAAAATGTCGCATTTGCAATGGAAGTAATAGAAGAGCAGCCTCAATATATCAAGAAGCGTGTCATGGAGACATTGGAGCTTGTTGGGCTGAAACACAAAGCGAGAGCGCTTCCTACGGAACTGTCGGGCGGGGAGCAGCAGCGTGTTGCCATCGCACGTTCAATAGTGAACGCACCGAAAGTAGTCATTGCGGATGAGCCAACAGGAAACCTTGATCCAGAAACTTCTTGGGAAATCATGAACATTTTTGAAGAAATTAATTTAAGGGGAACCACCATAGTCATGGCTACCCACAACAAAGAAATCGTCAACACAATCAAGCATCGCGTCATTGCGATTGAAAACGGCAGGATTGCCCGTGACGAAATGAAAGGTGAATACGGATATGAAAGCTAGAACCTTCCGCCGCCATGTCCGTGAGAGCTTTAAGAGCCTCGGCAGAAATGGTTGGATGACGTTTGCGTCGGTCAGTGCCGTAACGGTTACCTTGCTTTTGGTCGGTGTCTTTTTCGTCATTATGATGAATCTCAATAAAGTAGCATCCACCATAGAAGAGGATGTAGAAATACGCGTCCACTTGGATGTGGCAGCGAACGACAAAGATAAAGCGGTGCTGGAACAGAGAATCAAACAAGTTCCAGGGATCAAAGATATTAAGTTTTCTCCTAAGGAAAAAGAGCTTGATAATTTAATTGAGAGCATGGGTGACGAAGGAGAAGCTTATAAACTTTTTGAACAAGATAACCCTTTAAATGATGTGTTCGTCATAAAGACGAAAAATCCAACCGATACAATGAAAGTTGCCAAGCAGATTGAAAAATTTGAATACGTCGCCTCTGTCAAATATGGGCAGGGCAAGGTAGAGCAGCTTTTCAGTTTTATAAAAATAAGCCGGAATGTCGGCCTTGTATTGATCGTAGGACTTCTTTTTACAGCGATGTTCCTGATTTCCAACACGATTAAAATTACGATTATGGCCCGCAGGCGTGAAATTGAAATTATGAGGCTTGTAGGGGCAACGAACAACTTTATCAGATGGCCATTCTTTCTTGAGGGATTGTGGCTGGGGATACTCGGGGCAATCATCCCGATTGGAGTCGTTTCAAGTGCGTACTATTATGCATACGATTTCCTCAATGAAAAACTGAAAGACCATTTCATTAAATTGCTTGAATTCAACCCGTTTGTTTACCAATTATCAGCGATCCTGATCATAATGGGCGCAGCGATTGGAATCTGGGGAAGTCTCATGTCCGTCCGCAAGTTTTTGAAAGTGTAATTAGATAACTAGTAAACACTTAATAACCAATAGACGATAGATAGAAAGACAAAGTTACGAAACTATCAAAAGTATGAGAGGGGTATAGTTCTAGTGAAAAAACAGATACTCTCACTAGCAGTAGTCAGTACTTTAAGCCTGGGTTCCCTAGTAAGCCCAATAACATTCGATCATGCATCGGCTGCTAATATTTCAGATTTAAAAGCACAAAAAGATAAGCTTGAAAACCAGCGCTCTGGTGTGAACCAACAAATCAAGCAAAAGACAAATAAGATTGGTGAGCTTCAATCTGAGCAAAACTCTATTGAAGCACAAGTGGAAAGATTAGATTTAGCTGTTGAAGATGCGACCAACAAAATCACAGCCAAGAATGCTGAAATTGAGACTACAAATAAAGAAATCGAAGTTTTAAAAGGCGAGATCGTTGTTTTAGAAGAGCGAATCGCAAAGCGGAATGAATTGCTTAAGGACCGAGCTCGTTCCCTGCAGCTTAGCGGGGGAACAGTAAGCTATATGGACGTCCTGCTGGGAGCTCAAAGCTTCAGTGATTTCATTGACCGTGTCAGCGCGGTGACAACAATTGTCCAAGCTGACAAGGATATCCTTGAACAGCATGAAAAAGACAAGAAAGAGCTTGAAACGAAGCAGCAGCAAGTAGAATCAAAGCTCGCATTGCTTCAGCGAATGAAGCAGGATCTAGTCGGTTTAAAAGATGGTCTTAATGCCAAGATCCGCGAAAAGAATAAATTAATGGCAAAGCTTAAGCGTGAAGAAAAACAATTGCACACAGAAAATCTTAATTTACAAGAACAAAATGAAATTTTAGCTGCGCAATCATCAGCAATTCAGAAAGCGATTCAGCTGGAACAGCAGCGTCAGGCTGCAGCAGCGGCTGAACGTGCGAGACAAGCTGAACTTGCACGTCAAAGGGCTGCACAGCAAAGCAAAAACAGCGGCGGTGGCGGAAGCTCAGCACCTGCGGCAGTACAACAGTCAGCACCACCTGTATCAAATGGAATGTTCATGTGGCCTGCAAATGGAAGACTTACTTCTGGATTGGGTTCACGTTGGGGAGACTTCCATGCGGGTATTGATATTGCCAATAAAGCAAGCGGCGTACCAGTTGTAGCTGCTGCGGATGGCGTAGTAATCCGTTCTTATTATTCTTCGAGCTATGGTAACTGTATCTTTGTTGCTCACTCAATCAACGGACAAGTTTATACGACTGTTTACGCACATATGAGCAGCCGTATTGCCAGCAGCGGTCAAGTAGTGAATAAAGGCCAGCAAATTGGTGTAATGGGCAACACTGGACAATCATTTGGACAGCATTTGCACTTCGAATTACACAAAGGCGAATGGAATGCAGCTAAATCGAATGCGATTGACCCTATCCCATACTTGAATTAAAACTTAGGAAGAGACTTTGTCTCTTCCTTTTTTGTTTTCCCGGATTCCAGCGAAACAAACTTGGAAATTATACCATTTCGCACCTGAGCGCAAAAATTAATCCTTCATACCCTGTCCACCTTCGTCATATAATGGAAAGCAGATTAATAGAAAATTTTACGGCAGAGTAGAATGTTTTGCGGTAAACAGGGAGGAGCATGGCAATGGAACGAAAGTGGATTGCCTTTTTAATGGCGGGTTCACTGCTCACCGGAGCAGGTGGTACATATGCCGGAATGCAATGGTATGAAAGCAATACGGGTATCTTAGAACGTCAAATTGTACCGCCGCCAAATGCTGATATTCAGTCCAACAGTCCGGAAAGTCTTGAAAAAGTCGAACAGGCATACAGCTTGATTTTTAACAGCTATGTAGAAAAGGTCGAAGAAAAGAAGCTAGTTGAAGGCGCGATTAAAGGGATGCTGTCTACATTGGAGGACCCTTATTCTGTCTATATGGACAAGGAAACCGCCAAGCAATTCAATGACACCCTGCAGTCCTCATTTGAAGGGATTGGAGCCGAGGTCAGTACGGTGGATGGGAAAATCATGATCGTCTCACCATTCAAGAATTCTCCAGCGGAAAAAGCAGGACTAAAACCGAATGATCAAATTCTGAAGGTAGATGGGGAAAGCATTGAAGGATTGGATCTTTATGAGGCAACCTTGAAAATCCGCGGCAAAAAGGGAACAGCAGTAGAGCTGGAAATCGAACGTAAGGGCTTGCGAGAGCCTTTAAAGGTAAAAGTAGTGAGAGATGAAATTCCGCAAATCACAGTCCATTCAGGTTTGAAAAAGGTGAACGGCGAAAAGGTAGGTTATCTGGAGATCACCTCTTTTTCCGAGGATACATCTAAAGAATTTTCGAAGGAGTTAAAAGCGCTTGAAAAAGAAGGAATGGATTCTTTGCTGATCGATGTCCGCGGCAATCCAGGAGGTCTGTTATCGAGTGTGGAAGAGATATTAAGAGAATTGATTCCAAAGGATAAACCACTCTATCAAATCGAGGAGCGAAGCGGGGAAAAGACGCGCTATTTCTCTACTTTGGAAAAAGAGAAAGACTACCCGATTGGTGTGCTCACGGATAAAGGCAGTGCTTCAGCATCTGAAATTTTAGCAGGTGCACTTAAGGAAGCAGGAGGCTACCCAACCATTGGCGAGAAAACGTTTGGCAAGGGGACGGTCCAGCAGGCTGTACCAATGGGCGATGGCAGCAACATCAAGCTGACGCTGTTTAAATGGCTGACACCGGACGGGAACTGGATCCATAAAAAAGGAGTAGAGCCAACGGTGAAAGTCAGCCAGCCCGCTATTTTTAACACCCACCCTATCCAGGTCGAAAAGCCACTGAAGCTCGATTCGAACAATGAACAGGTGAAAAATGCCCAGGAAATCCTCTCCGGCATAGGCTTTGCGCCTGGCCGCCAAGATGGATATTTCAGTGAGGAAACTGAAACGGCCGTTAAGGCCTTCCAGCGAAAAAGCGGCATGAAGGTAACCGGTGTGATTGATGCTAAGACGGCAACAGCACTTGAAGATGCAGCAAGAGAAGAGATGAAGAAGGAAGAAAATGACGTCCAGCTGCAGACCGCATTGCGGCTGTTGGCGAGATAAAAGATAAGCGTTGTCCCTCAGATTATTCGGGGGACAGCGCTTTTTGTCTTTGGTAGAGGATTTTTTTGCCGCTGGTCGTAAAAGAAAAGAAAAAAATCCCATCAAGAATTCAAAACTATTAATAGGTTTTAGGTTCCAGATTTGATAGAATTAGCTTAATATCATACTAAAGTTTAAAGGCTGGTGACATAGGGGTGGCACAGGATTGGTTCATTGAACTTCTAAAAGGGACGGGTAAGCTTATGCTTCACCCTGTGTTTTATTTATCTATATGTTTAGCTTTGTATCTTGGAATATCAAGAGTGAAGCGGGAGCGGAAAAATTTCACTGTAAGGGCGATGGATGCTTATTTTGAACTTAGACAGCTATTTCCGGTAGGACTGCTGATTGGGCTTATCATTTCTGTCGTTACTATAGCGGCTGGCATACCGATTCCGTTTGCCGCCATTCTTTTAGTAGCTGCTTTCACGCTGCTGCTTAGCCTGACAACGGAAATCAGGCTGCTGGCGCCTGCTTATACGATTGGCGCAGCTTTTTTTACCCTGATCTTTTTATCAGGTAAAAAGATTTACATTCCATTTATAGGTGATTCATTTGCGAGTCTGGATGAGAAAATCTATCCATCCATCGCTATTGTTTTAGCGTTATTGACCATCGGTGAAGGTGTGCTGATTTTACGAAACGGTAAAAAGGGAACGTCACCTAAGTTAGTAAAGAGTAAACGAGGCCAAACAGTTGGTGTTCATGAAGTAAAACGTCTTTGGATGGTCCCGGTATTTCTCTTAATTCCGGGCGATGTGCTGTCCATGCCGTTCGAGTGGTGGCCGGTGTTTACGATAGGTGATCATACATATTCATTGCTGCTTGTGCCATTTGCGATTGGGATGCAACAACAAATCCAGGGAATGCTGCCGACAGAGGCCGTTCATCAATTGGGCAGCCGGGTGATGGGTCTTGGAATCTTAATTGCTCTCGTTGCTGCAGCAGGCTACTGGTACCCGATAGCATCCATCGCTGCTGTCGCGCTAGCGATCATTGGACGGGAAACCTTAACGTTAAGCCAGAGGATACAAGAAGACAACAGGCCGTCCTATTTTTCAAAAAAGAATCATGGTGTCATGATCCTCGGCATCATTCCACAATCCCCTGCAGATAAAATGGCCCTAGGAGTAGGTGAATTAGTCACAAAGGTCAATGGCAGTACAGTCCATGATGAAAAGACCTTTTATGAAGCACTTTCGCGCAACGGAGCACATTGTAAACTCGAAGTTCTCGATACAAACGGCCAGATCCGTTTCGTACAGAGGGCATTGTACGAAGGCGATCACCACGAGCTTGGAATCCTTTTCGTACAGGATGAGAAGAAGTGGGACAGCGCGGTGGTGTAGATCAAATCAGCACCATACTAAAATAAGTTTAATAACAAGCACAGCGGGTGACCCTAAGGGCCACCCGCTGTTTTTCGCATTCACACGTTAAAGCGCTGGGGGTCTGACCCCCTGTGCTTCACCGCATTACCGCAACATGGCTTGGATTTATTCAACGACACCTGTCCGAATGATTGTAAAGTCAATGATGACGTTTATTTTGCTTTTATCATATAAATCATGCCATTTGGAATGGGTAAGATTTGTGTGTTTTACCGAGCTTCGGTAAACCTCTCCAAAGCCGAATGGATCGGATTTCTTTGATTTCGTGTACTCCAGCAGATTTTCTACTTCGGATTTCATTTTTTTAGAAATGATTTTTTCTAAATTTTTTACATTAGCAGGATTCTTAAGATCCAAGGACTGGTTGACTTCTAATAGCCTTGAATCAAGTTTGATCGTCATGTTGAATTCAGGTATATCTTTATTGATGAGCTTGATGTCACTCCGGCTTGTGATCGTATCCAGCACAACGGCCAGCTCAGAGGTCTGTCCATCTTGCTCGGTGAACTTTATATCATCTTTGTTCAATGTCAGTTCGACTGAGCCGGCTTCGAAACGGTCATTGATCAGTTTGATATAAAAAGCCTGGGTAGCCGAGATTTTCCCCACCATCTTATCCATTTCCATCAGGGCCATTCCGGTAATTTTCACCTGTCCGTCTTCCGCTTTCATGGTTGGGAGCAGAGGGTCCACACCCACTGCATAATAATCATGCATGACTTCCTGAAGGGTGGACGAAGGAATCAGCTCACCCTTGATATTTTGATCGAGCTCTTTGTATACATATTGGCCGATATCGGTGAATTGGTCATTTTGACGCTTTAAAAAATTCTCGACATTTCCTTCCACAATAGCCAGATAGGTTAAATCACTGATTGAAGGATCCCGGGCAAGTGTGTCCGCGAGATTAATGATTCCTTGTTTGGCGATATCCTCACTATAGAGTGCGACCCGTAGCTGACCAGATTGCATTTTTTTGGGGCTTTTCAGGTCTGCTGCGATTCTGGCGCCTTTGCTGGTTACCGCTCTTGCTGATAGGACACCAGTGTTTCTTGGAGCTTCGGGATCGATCTGCAGCAATACCATCGTGGTAAGAATTTTTTTATCCTCTGTCAAATCATAGCCTAGTGTCGTAATCATTCCCATTTTTTCCAGTGTTTTCATTTCTGTGCAAGCAGTCAACAGCAGTATGATAAGAAAACTAGTGATGATCCTAGCTTTTCTCATTAACCGACTCCTCCTTGCTTTTAGAAAGTTTCATTTTAATCCACGCAATAAAAAACAAGAGCGGCGGATAGCATAGAATGAGATAAAAGGCTGCTTTGGCAAAATAATCATTTGCCATATTGATTCCGATTCTCGTTAAAGGAAATTGAATAGTGGCAAAGAGCAAAACAAGGAAATAACGGGCCACTTTCCTCTCATTCAAATTAAACATCCTCTTGAACCCCCTGCAGGCTGCCCACATATACAGCAGCAGATTCGGGATAATCAGGATGATCCAATAGGTAATTGCTACATATTCAAAGCGTTCGATGAAAGGAAGGCGAACGATTTTAAACATCGACAGTGTCCCCCATACGGTCCTTTCCAGCTGGCCGCCGCTAAAGAATGTAAGGGAAACGACCATCAGGACAAGGAACAGGATGTTTGTAAAAAGCATGCCAAGCTGCATATATTTATTGACTTTGTCCTTTTCTTTTAAAAAGGGATAGGCAAAGTAGATGATCTCAAATCCAAGTACAGTAAAAGTCATTTGCTTTGCTCCTCGAAGCAAGTCTGGGATGCTTGCCTCGAATAGTGGAAATAAGTATTCCACATGAGAAAATTGAATCGGAAAGCCAAGCAATAGGATCACCCAAAGGGAGCCAACCACACTAAAAAAGCTGACCCCTACGATAGTCCGGAATCCTCCTGATAATCCATAGCCCACGAGCAGAATCAAGGTAAGGGAGAGAAACCAGGTGGGGAGATCGGGAAACACCCAGGCCTGGATGACTTCAATATAATTGCGGATGATCACATAAAAGGCGCTCAGGCAGTAAAGGACAAAAAATAAGTTCAGCAAATTACCAAGCCATTTGCCAAAAATATCGTACTGTATGCCGTATAAATCAGAAGAATCGTAAATCCTCAGAGTTTTCACCATCACCCAGGCGACAATCTGGGTGGCGATTCCTCCGATGATGACGGATATCCAGGCATCGTGTTTTGCTTCCATGTAGATAATTCTTTGGAACCCTTGGACCCCTACGCCGACCTGCATGGAATGAACGATGAAAAAAATCAGGAATGCATTTACAAGGGACTGGGGTTTCGGCTGGAACGACACTTTCATATCAACACACCACCATTAGTCATTTCCTCCATTGTTTTGT
The DNA here is from genome assembly GCF_049532715.1 of Heyndrickxia sp. MSNUG. Classification (NCBI taxonomy): domain Bacteria; kingdom Bacillati; phylum Bacillota; class Bacilli; order Caryophanales; family Bacillaceae; genus Heyndrickxia; species Heyndrickxia sp. MSNUG. Next base: position 4,277,415 of record NZ_CP150978.1, on the reverse strand, counting down.
GGATTGTATTTTATCCTGTCTTTAGGCCGGGCTTGGGTCGGCCTTCTGAAGGTAAAAGGAAACGGAAAGCGAAATATGCTATCCCACCAGTCTCCAAACCGGGGAGGATAGAATGGCGACAGGAACGGGGTTCCAAGGCTCGATTGTTTTAAAAGATGGATGAGCAAGAAAGCCATTCCCAGCGAGAGACCATAGAATCCCCAAAATCCAGCGAGGAGGATCAATGGGAATCTCAGCACCCTGATGACATTCCCCATCATATAGCTTGGTGTCGTAAATGAAGCAAGAGCGCTAAGGGCAATGATGATAATAAGGATATTGCTTGTAAACCCTGCATCAACTGCGGCAGTCCCGACAACGATACCTCCTACGATACCCATCGTTTGGCCTACCTTGGTTGGCAGCCGTGCGCCAGCTTCTCTTAACAGTTCAATCGTGAATTCCAAAACCAGGGCCTCGATGATTGGCGGGAACGGGACCCTTGACCTTGATTCACTCAGCGGTATAAGAAGTGTCTGAGGGATGATTTCGTAGTGAAACGTAAGGGCAGCCACATATATAGCTGTAAAAAAAATGGACAGAAACATGGCGATGATCCTCAATATCCTTAAAAAGGTTGAAATATGCCAGCGGACATTCTGGTCCTCCATACTCTGGAAGAACTCAATAAAACTTAGAGGGCAGCCAATTGCCTGAGTACTTCCATCAACCATGACTACGAGCTTGCCATCAAGAAGCCATGAGCAGGATCTGTCGGGCCGTTCGGTCAGGATCATCTGCGGAAAGATGGAAAGAGAATTGTCATCCAGCAGCTGAGTCAATACCGAGCTGTCAAGGAGACTGTCGATTTTAAGGTCGATAATCCGCTGCCGCATTGTTTCTACCATATCATCGTCAGCAATACTCTTGATATAGAGCAGGGATATACTAGTTTTTGTTTGCAGTCCGACATCAAATGATTCATTGCACAAGTTCGGATTGGTCAAGTACCTTCTCACAAGTGAAATATTGGTATCAAGGTTTTCATTGAACCCGAGCTGTGCACCCAAAACCTGTGATTCATTCTCAGGCTTTGCCAAAGACCGGCTGACATCTGATTTGATGTTCGCTGAAATGGTACACGGATGACCATGCACATGCATGAGTATGGAGCCCTTCAACAAGTTATCAATTGCCTCATAAAGGAAATCGGTTGTTTGTTTGTTGGCTATATTGATTTTTTTAAAGATTTCAGCTGGCGTAGCTGCAGTTTCTTGCTTGAGCAAAGGTACAATTTCCTCATTAAGAATAGAAGCGTCGATCATGGTATCAAAATAAACGATTGTGACTGATGGAGAAATTTCAATCAGCTTAAAATCCGCACTATAGTGAAACCTTCTTTTAAATTCATCTGCAAACAGTTCTTTCGATGAAGGAACTAGTTCTGCTTCTTTTTTTGCTCCCTTTGACTTAATAGAAGAAGATTTTTCTGCATGTTTTTTCTTGAAAAACATAATATCCCCTCGCATTCTTTCTGATATAAGCGTTAGCTTTTGCCAGCGGAATTATGCAAATTTTAATGGAATAAAGGTCCAGGAGGAGAATGGCTGGAGTTAGCGTGGAAGCAAAAAAAGGAGCACAGGGTACGTCCCTGTGCTCCGCCTTTATATAATCCCCAATGAATCCAGAAAAACAATCACAATCACTACTGGCACAACAAACCTCATGACATTGTACCAGAGGGTAAATAGCCAGCTTCCAGACTTGGAATTATGCAGCAGCTCCTGGCGCAAAACTTCTTTCTTGATTTTCAGAGGTACGAAGATTGAAATCAACAGAACTCCGAGCGGCATGAGTATATTGCTGACAAGGAAGTCCGCGGAATCGAAAATGTTTTTTCCGAAAATCGTCATCTCAGCCAATGTCCCGAATGATAGAGCAGAGGGAATCCCTAACAGGAAAATCAATCCTCCAGCGATCCATGAAAAGACAGTCCGTTTCTTAGGGTCTCCTTTTGAAAGGGTCGCAACAACGATTTCGAGCATTGAAAATGCCGAAGTCAATGTCGCGAATAAAAACAGGGCCAGGAAGAGCAGCAGGAATAGCTCGCCGAAAACCAGTTTTTCAAAAACAGCTGGCAGGACGATGAACAATAAACCTGGACCCTCAGCCGGTTCAAATCCTAACGAGAACACGGCAGGGAAGATAGCAAGACCGGCAAGAAGTGCGATGAACAAATTCATCCCTACAACGGAAAGGGCTGGCTGGACGATGCCTTCATTTTTTGGCAGATAAGAACTATATGTGACCATGACCGAAACACCGACGCTTAACGAGAAGAACGCCTGACCCATCGCAAACAGGACACTTTCTGAAGTGATGTTCGAAAAATCAGGTGCCAGGAAGAATGTTACGCCTTCCATTGCATTCTCCAGAGTCAGTGCACGGACAATTAATATTAAAAACAAGACAAACAATGCGGGCATCAGGACTTTGCTCGCTTTTTCAATTCCTGATTGCACACCCTTGGCAACGACAACGATCGTGATGAGTAAAAACGCAGCCTGGGCCGTAAGCACAGTCCATGAACTGCTGATCGTCTTGCCGAAAAGTTCACCATAGTCAGCACCCTGATGGACAACTCCGCCCGCTAGACCCTTAACGAAGTAAAGGGTAATCCACCCGCCGACAACACTGTAAAAACTGAGTAAAACGAAGCAGGTAACAACACCGAGTATCCCAATCCAGTGCCAATTGCCTTTAGGAGCAATGGCTAAATAAGCGCGGATGGCTTCCTTGCCAGTGCTGCGCCCGATGACGAACTCAGCAAGCAGCAGGGGCAGACCGATGAAAAGTGAAAATAAAATAAACATCAGGAAAAACGCTCCGCCGCCACTCACGCCTGTTACGTACGGCAGCTTCCAGATTGCCCCGATTCCGATTGCTGAACCGGCCGCTGCCAAAATGAAACCAATCTTCGATGACCATTGTTCCTTCTCCATTTGAATCTCCCTTTTCTCTCTGTATTTTCAGCCAGAATGATGGAGATGGAAGAGGGCAAAATAAAAAGCCACATCCCTATCCATCAATCTGGATAGGGACGTGGCTGAACACGCGGTACCACCCTATTTGGAAGCAAGCCTGCTTCCCGCTCAAGTTTAAGATAACGGCCTGAACCGTCCTTTTTGATTCGCAATCTAATCTCAGGAAAATGCATTCCGAGATTAGATTGCGAATCAAAAGGAAAAGCTCCAAGAACGAAATTCACCTGGCCTTTGTATCAGTTTCCACCAACCACTGATTCTCTTTATAACAGGGAGACCGGCTTACTATACTCTCTTCAACGCTTCAACTTATTAAAATATATTTCTCGAAATTATAGTATGATAATGAGTTTGTGTCAAGTTGCTTTGAGAGAGATAAAAAAATATGTTTGTTTTAGAAATGGTGTTATACTCATATGGGTATAATGAATATAAGGTGGAAAAAACGGTGAACATTAAAATTGGCATAAAGGAGAATATCCTGCAATTTATATTATTGGTTGTGACGAACCTGTTTGTCGGGTCAATGGTAGGGATTGAGCGGACTGTATTGCCTTTGCTTGGAGAAGAGCAGTTTGGATTGGCTTCAGCAAGTGCTGCACTTTCTTTTATCATAAGCTTTGGTTTTTCAAAGGCGATTGTAAACTATTTTGCTGGGAAAATTGCTGACCGCCTTGGAAGGAAAAAGGTACTATTGCTTGGATGGACATTCGGGCTATTCGTGCCGATTTTAATTATTTATGCTCATGCCTGGTGGGTCATCATTGCTGCGAATATATTACTTGGTATAAACCAGGGACTTGCCTGGTCAATGACCGTCAATATGAAAATCGATCTTTCAAAAGCAGATCAAAGGGGAACTGCAGTCGGGCTGAATGAATTTGCAGGCTATTCTGGGGTTGCCCTTATGGCGGCAATATCAGGTTTCATTGCCTCATCTTATTCACTTAGACCAGAACCGTTTTATATAGGGATAGGTATTGTGATCATCGGAATAGTATTATCGCTTGCCGTTAAAGACACGAGTGAACACTTAAGACTCCAGATTAAAAAATCAGCTGCGCATCATAACGGAGCCCAGCAATCGGCAAAAGAAGTTTTTGCGCTGACAACATGGAAGAACAGGAGTCTTTCAAGCATCAGCTTTGCTGGACTTGCAACCAATTTAAAGGATGGAATGGCCTGGGGGCTCTTCCCGCTGTTTTTTACCGTTCAAGGCCTAAGCGTTGGGCAAATCGGAACAATCGTTGCCATATATCCTGCAGCCTGGGGACTATTTCAATTATTTACCGGAGTTCTAAGTGACAGGGTTGGCCGAAAACTGCTCATCACTTATGGAATGTGGACACAAGCGGCCGCAATCTGGATTATCTTAGCCGTTAACCAGTTTGGCCTATGGATGATGGGAGCCATCCTGCTCGGCCTTGGCACAGCCATGGTTTATCCGACCCTGCAGGCAGCCATTAGCGACGTTGCTCCGCCGGAATGGCGCGCCTCAGCTATGGGCGTTTACCGCTTCTGGCGTGACAGCGGCTATGCTTTTGGCGCTTTGTTTGCCGGGATCATAGCGGATTTGCTCGGTGTAAGCTGGGCAATTGGATTAGTGGCATTGCTGCCATTCCTGGCTGGAGTCAATTCATTCTTCCGGTTGAAAGAGACTCTTGTAAAAAAAGCGAATGAATAAAATAAAACCTTGGCTGACTTATAATAGCCAAGGTTTGTTTTCATAGAAAATATTGAATGAAAGAGCTGGCGGTTAAAGAAAAAATTCCAGCAGAGCCAAGGGTGTAGATAATAAGCTTCCTGGCTTCAGTTTTTTCCGAGTAAACATATTGCCTATAAGTAATTTCCCCCCAAGCAAATTTAACTCCTAACACATTAGGCTGAATTTTATACTGCTTGCCGAACAGATCTTCTAAAATTACATTCTTAATTAATGGCAGATGCTCTCCGGAATTCAGCTGGGCATTAAGAGGTATCTCCGAATCAAAGTCCACATATATTCCGATCAACTCAAGGCGCACTATTTTATATAAAGAGCTGTTATGAATCTTTTCAGTAAATCGATATGCCTGCTGCTCGATGGCATTGCTCGGGAAGCACATGTTTTTTCACCTCTTTATATAACTATGCAAGATTAGAGGGTTTGCACAACAGAAAAACCTATCTAAGCCATTCTAAAAAATAACGGACAACAACAGTCCGCCAACAGCCCCGGTCACGACAATGATCCAAGGCGGCAATTTCCAATAAACCAGCATGCTGAACAGGATGGCTGTGAATACAAAGTCAATCGGTGCAAGAATGGAACTTGTCCAGATTGGCTGATAGAACGCAGCGATCAAAATGCCAACCACAGCAGCGTTCACACCCATCAGCGCGGTGCTGATTTTGCTGTTACGGCGTAACGCGTCCCAGAATGGCAATGTACCAAGGATCAGCAGGAAAGCAGGGAGGAAGATAGCAGCTGTCGCCAGCAGCCCGCCTTTCCAGCCGTTGATCACAGCCCCGATATATGCTGCAAATGTGAACAATGGTCCCGGAATAGCCTGTGCAGCTCCATATCCTGCTAAAAACGCTTCCTCGCTTAGCCAGCCTGTTGGAACAAATTCACGTTCAAGCAGTGGAAGAACGACATGCCCTCCGCCAAAAACAAGCGAACCGGATCGGTAAAAGCTATCGAACATCGCAATCCAGTTCAGTGATGTAGATTCCCTAAGGACTGGTAGGAGGATGAGCATTGCGAAAAACAGCCCTAGTGATAAAAATCCAACACCCTTGGAAATCGGGAAAATCATTCTAGAATCATCCTTGGCAGTGGGGGATTTCAAAATAAAATATCCTAGAATACCAGATATGATAATTACGCCAACTTGTGTGAACGCCGTTTGCCATAACAAAGTTGCTGCTAAAGCAAATAATGCAATGGTTTTTCTCGGCAGATCAGGGGTCAGTTTTTGTGCCATCCCTAATATGGCATGCGCGACAACAGCGACTGCTACGATTTTCAGGCCATGAATCCAGCCCGCATCAGCAATATCAAACCCCTGGAGGATAAGCGCAAATACAATTAGAGCCAATACTGAAGGAAGGGTAAAGCCGATGAATGCCAGCAGACCGCCTAAAAGCCCACCGCGCATCAGCCCTACACCGATGCCTACCTGGCTGCTCGCAGGACCGGGCAGGAACTGGCATAATGCAACCAAATCCGCATAGCTTTTTTCGTCCATCCATTTCCTGCGGCGAACATATTCTTCATGGAAATATCCTAAATGGGCAACTGGTCCGCCAAACGAAGTCAGGCCCAATCTGGTCGAAACCATCAATATTTCCAGCAGCGATGTTCCACTCCGTTTTTCTCCAGTTTCAGAAGTTTTCATTTTTTTCATCTCCTCATTGTAAAATTAGCTAGTCGGTTTCACATTGGAGCGACTGCTTCTGTCATTCTTTTATTTCTTTAAAAAGCTCGTAAGCCTTGTTGCGCGCTTCCTCAAGCACACTATTTCCTTTTTCCGTGGTGTGATAATATTTTCGTATTTTACCCTCAACATTTATTTCTTCTTTAACAAGAAGACCGTCTGACTCCATCGTGTGCAGAATCGGGTATAGTGTACCAGCGCTAATGCTGTAGCCATGTTCCTTAAGCTCTTCTAACATCCATAAACCAAAAATCGGGTGTTCCTTGGCATGGTGCAAAATGTGAATTTGGATGAACCCTAGAAAAAGCTTTCTTAGAACTTTATCCTCCATTAAAATCCTTCTTTCCTTGTTATCGAAATCCAATAACGAAACTCGATATCATTATACCGAAACTGAAATTAAAATCAATTATGTATGGTTTAGCCAGAAAAATGAAATGAAAATTGTACAGATCATATTTGCAGATTTTATCAATTTCAAAAAAATATCATCTTCTAGAAGAGAAAATTTTTGGTTGTGACTCAGCTCACATTTTGATTTAGGGAACCGGCTTATCATGATGGTAGATACTGAAAGGGAGGATAAATCATGAACAAAGCGAGGTTTATTTTGATTGGATTAATGACTGCTATTGTAATTTTGCTTATGGGCTGTGGAGCCAATGACTCTAAAGGTGTGAGTGAAGAAACGGACGATGCAGCGGATCAGGGAAATACTGTAAAAGTAGGCCATATTTCGGACGAGAAATATTTTTATACAGCAAATGAAGGCGGGACGATCAGCAAAATTAACGTTAAAGACAATAAGGTGGCAGCCACTCTCAAGGCAGAGGGAATTGTCCACAATGTCCAAATCTCCCCTGATGGAAAGATTGTAGCTGCTACACTTGTTCCAAAACCAGAGGGAGGCCATGGAGATCATGGTGGGCATGAAATAGGAATTCCAGGAAGCGTACTATTTTACGATGTTCATACAAATAAACTTTTAAAGAAGGTTGAAGTAGGGAAACACCCAGCGCATGTTGTATTCACAAACGATGGCAAGTATGTACTTGTGACAAATAATGAGGATCATACTGCAACGGTTATTGAGGCAAACAGCTACAAGGTTGTAACAACGATTGCCACTGGAAAGGGTCCGCATGGCTTCAGGATTTCGGCAGATAGCAGGCTGGCCTATATTGCCAATATGGCAGAAGATACAGTCAGTGTCATCAATCTGGATACGATGAAAGAAGAGAAAAAGCTTAAGGTAGGAGAAACGCCTGTCACAACGGGCATCACAAAGGATGGAAACACACTGGCGGTTACGCTTTTTACTGAAAATGCACTGGCAATCATAGATATTGAGACTGATGAGAGGGTGAAGGTAAAAGTAGGCCTTGGACCAGCGCAGGTTTATATTGACCCGAACGATCAATTTGCCTTTGTAGCCAATCAAGGAACAGAGGATGTGCCCTCTAACTCAATGTCCATTGTGGACCTGAAATCTAAAAGGGTGGTAGATGAGATTGAAACAGGCAATGGCTCGCACGGAGTGGTTATTAGCCAAGACAGCAAATTTGCCTATGTGACCAATATGTTTGAAAACACAGTTAGCATCATCGACCTTACGAGCAAAGAAGTTACTACGATAGAGGTTGGGGAGATTCCGAACGGGATTACGATTATGGAATAAATAGAAAACCAGCCGCGCTTAAATCGAGTGCGGTTTTTCTGTCGATATGAGAAAAAATGCACACTTTCTCGATTTTTTCACGTTATGATTAGATTATAATTTGTAAAAATCAAACAAATTCTAATAGGGGAGGGAGCAAGCATGTCAGCAACAACTGAAACTAAAATCAAGCTGGCTGTAAATGGCGGAATTGATTTTGGCTCGAAACTGAATGCCAAACAGCTTGTGACTTTAGCTAAGTATTTAGGGGATGACCAAGAGCTAGAGCTGACGACATTCCAGCAGCTGTATATAGAAGTACCTGAAAGCAGGAAGGAAGAGGCGATTGCTGAGTTTGAACAGACAGGCCTGAGCTGCTATCCGGTCGGGAATTTTGTGAAAAGCCTGAGGACGTGCAATTTTTGCAAAGGGGCAGAGGAGGAAGGGATGCCGGTTGCCATTGAACTCAATAAAAGGATTGCTGGCACTCCGGTCCCTTTTACATTAAAGCCCGCCTACACAGGATGCCCGGTTGGCTGCGGCGAACCGCTAGTCAATGATATTGGCATCATGAAAATCCAGGATGGCTACAATCTGTATGCAGGAGGAAAATCTAAGGGGCAGGATGCTGCGCCAGGAAGTCTGTTGTTTGAACAACTCACCCCTGAAGAACTGTATGATAAGGTGGAGAAGCTGATTATGATTTACAGCGAACACGGCAGAAAACGCGAGCAGATGCGTAAATTTATCAGCCGGTTTGGGATGGAGGAGCTGAAAGAACTTCTTGAGTAAAAGGAATAATCAAGGGAAGCAGAGTTAAGCCCCACAAATAGACTTTAATACACAAGGGAGTATAATAAGCATAGGACAACCTTTCTTAGGTTTGAGCCTTATGCTTTTTTGTTTAGTGGGAATTATAAGTGCATACATAAAATCAGGATGGTGTAACAATGACTCAGGAACTTTTTTCAAGAATGATAAAAATCGGCGGAACAGCCTTGATCACAATCTTTGCCATCATGTTTATTCTCGGGTTCATAACTGGAGAAACCGACTTTATGAGTGAGCTTTACAAGACAATGGGCACAATGGCAGAAATCGCAGCGATTGCGGCTTTTGCTCTATGGGTGATCAGGCTTGCGTTTATCGAGCTAAAGAAACGGAAATTCACGTATATAAAATGGGTTCAGCTTGGATTCAAAATGTTGAAAGAGCATCACATGATCATCGGCTGGGTTGCGTTTTCTGCCGCATTAGCCCATGGGTCCTACTTTTTCCTGCAGACCTCTGAAGAAGCGGAGAGTATTTACAGCGGACTTGCCACGCTAATTGGATTTGCCATACTTGTCACTTTTGGATTTATTTTAAATAAAAGGGGCAAGGGGAAAAAATATGTGAAGTTTAAAAAAATTCACCAGGCTTTTGCAATTGTATTCGGGATTGCACTTGGGATTCATCTTCTTTTCGGATAAGTAGTTATGTAGAGCATACAGTAACGATCTGTATGCTCTTTTCTATTCATGACAGAGCATAGTTTGCCGCCAAGTTGGACACATATAAGTGGTAAGGCATTAAATCCAACTTAAAAGGATGTCATTATGGCTCTCTCCATTTATATTTCATTAACGATTGTGCTGTTGCATTTCGCATATTACATCAGGAAACCGCTGAATTTTTTGCAGAATTCCCTTATCTTCATGGTGATTGCGATTATCACACGCCAATGCCTCACGGTCATGGGGATGGAATGGAAGTTATATAAACTGACGGAAGATGATTGGTTGTTCGTTTGTTTATTATTGTGCCGCGATATTTTGACCCCGATGGTTACCGTTATCTTTTGCAATTTTTATTTTCGCCGTAATTTCTGGTTCGCTAAATTGGCCACATTTGTTATCTGTCTGGCCGCCTTGCTGGGATTAAACTACATGGCAGTCCGTTTTGGAATCATCACCTACACACGCTGGAATTTTGGATTTACGGCATTGCTTAATATTCTTTTTATGCTGGTGGCTCTTGGTATCGTAAAATTGATTTCATACATTCAAATATGGGAGAAACGCCAAAATGAAAGTTTATGACCATGGATTTAATGAAAACGAGTGGTTTGTGATTGCCAGCATTCTTGTGATGAATCTGGCCATTTGGCTTGCTCCCAGGATGTTTTCAAAATTAGAAGCAATCGGTTATTATATCTTTGGCATATACATCGGTTTATTTTACGACCATACAATCAGTATTAAGCCATGGGACTTTTATGATGTAAATGATTCTTCATCCTATCAGTTCATCGATTTTCTGAGCTATATCATGTATGGCCCGTATGGCTATTTCTTTCTTTATTTTTATAAAAAATGGAATGTTAGAGGCCTCCGAACGATTCCTTATATTCTCGTTTGGTCTTCATTTTCCGTACTTATGGAATGGATTGGAGTCAAAGTTGGCCTTTTCCACTATGATAAGGGCTACAGAATGTACTGGTCATTTCCAATTTATCTGTTCTCCCAGACCTTGATGGTCATTTTTTACCATCTCATTGTCAGAAATAAAAGCACTGAGGCTTAAATTTATGGAAAATATATGAAAGTTAAAATATAATTTAATGACTAAGTACATGCTGAGAGGTACGGAATATGGTTAAACAGGGTACGTTGCGTTTAGCGCAGGTGGTTGGAAAATACATAATTGGGGTTTTTATTTTTATCCTCATTGGCAGTTTGCCCGTTTTATTAAGAGACCTGGAATTTGATGTGAATGGTTATATAACCAGCATCAAGGAGCTCGCGGTTAAAATCTTCACATTAAGCAGCCTGACTTATGATGGAGAGCATGAGATGCTGCCCGCGATTATGGACCGGTATTTCTACTCTTTAAAAACATTAAGCCTTTCCTTCATTTTTGCTGTAATCCTTGCATTCATCCTTTCCTACATCATCGTTCTCTTCCTGAAAAATAAAAAAGACTATGTTTTAAGTTTTATAGAAATTGTCCGAACAGTACCGGATATTGTAGGGATTTTCCTGCTGCAGTCGTTATTCATCTGGATTAATAAGGCCTATGGAGTGAAACTCGTACAAACCGTTTCGCTCGGGTCCGAAAACCAGGCATTCCTGCTGCCGCTCTTATCCTTGAGTATGCCGATTTTCTTGTTTCTCACACAGGTCATTGTGCTGAAGATTTTTGAGGAATTGGACAAGCAGTATATAGCCTTTGCAAAAGCAAAGGGACTATCGTTTCTTTACTTGCTCAACATTCATGTCATCCGTAACATTCGGCATGATTTGCTCGGCCATCTTAAAACTATTATCTGGATGATGCTCTCCACGCTTGTCATTGTGGAGTATATTTTCAATATGGACGGCTTGATGATGTTCAATATCAAACATGTTTCGATTGAGTTATTTGTGTTCAGTTGCATCTTACTTTTTACACCATTTTTCATCCTTTATAGATTCATAGATTTACGCCGGTAGATTGGGAAGGGACATACGATGGCCACACTATTAAAAACAAAGAAGTTTATTTTTGGGGCGTCATTCCTGGTGATCTTGATGACGCTAAGCATTTTGAATACCGTTTTAAATGACGGGAAAATCAGGCAAAAGCAGTTTTTTTATGATGAAAACGGCAACCTGGAAAAAGCTCCTCCCTTTGAGCCGTTCGATGTCTTTCCGCTTGGCTCGGATATGTATGGGTATGATATCCTCCATACTGTTATTGAAGGAGCGAAGTTTTCGATTGGCATTACCTTGATCGTCGCGCTTTTCCGGCTGCTGTTTTCAGTTTTCTTCAGTTATATGCTGTTTCGGATACCTGACCGAGGGTTCAAATGGTTAAAAAGCCTGTCAGAGCCGTTATCGTTTTTTCCGCAGACGCTGATTGCTTATTTTTTGCTGAGAACGGTTGTCCTTTATACGGCGGAAGGATTCCATCATCCGTTTTGGGTAAGGGCAGTGTATGAATTCATTATTTTAATCATGGTCGCCTTGCCTGCGCTTACGGTCCAACTGGCCGATCAAAAGCGCAGAGTATGGAACGAAGAGTTCGTCGAAGCGGCCGTCACTCTTGGCGGCAGCAAGCTGCATATTTATTTAAAACATATCCTGCCTCATCTCTATGAGGAGTGGATTTTAATTTTCGGGCAGCAGTTCCTGCAGGTGCTGACCCTGCTCGTCCATCTTGGGGTATTGAAGGTGCTGTTTGGCGGAACCGTTCTCGGATTCGGTTTTGGCGGAGGCGATCCTCCTTCATCCGTCACACATGAATGGTCCGGCCTGATCGGGTTAAACACTCGATTCCTGATGACCAATGAATGGATCATCTACGTCCCAATCCTATTTTTCACACTTACAGCGCTTAGTGTCGCGATGATCAATAAAGCCTTGAGTGATTGGTTCAGCCAAAAGGAAATGGTGAGGAAGAACAGAGGGATATAAAGTTTATATAACACTTTAGTACTATTAAAATAACCCGTTTGATGAATAGTATTGTGGATAGGCAACTGGCATAATAAGCTTTAACAAAACTCTCTTATAGAGTTTGGCCCACCATTGGCTAGTGGCACCCCCATTCGGCCAGTGTGTGGGTTTTATTTGTGTTTTAGGAAATCTCACGCTAAAATTAATTAATTGAAAATTCTAAACTCTAGGAGGGTCAAAGTTTGAAGCAGGTACTACCGCAACAAAGGGAAAATTACTCCAAGCTTTTTATGACAACGATTTCCCTGATTGGCTGGACTCTGATTCTTTATTCCTTTGTAAAATTGGATTCAGTGAGCGACCCGATAGTGTTAGCACTTTTATTTATTTTTCTGCTGATTAGCGAGTACTATCCGATGCCAGTATGGAGGGGGCATACAGCCATAACCTTTCCAATCATCTATGTACTCTTTTTACTTTATGGCTTTTCTTATACCGCGTTGATTTACGCATGTGCGGTGCTGGTAGTAAACATCGTCCATCGCAGGCCGCTCAGAACCGTATTCTTTAATCCAGCCCAGCTTGCGCTTAGTTTTTACGGAGCAGTTTTGCTGCTTCCGCTTATTAAGCCATTCCTTGAAAAGATGCCTCTTCCACCCATCATTGAAGGAATCTTCGAATACTCCATTCTGTTAGCAGTCTATCTAGTGGTCAATAACGTGATTGTTGACCTTGTTCTCGTAATCCGGCCTCAGCACTATTCATTTAAAATGTGGAAGCTTAAAACCCTGACGGAGTTGAACAGCGCCGCTATTTCTTTTGTATACGGCATCACCCTTTATGTGGTAGGCAGCCAAAACCGCGGCGAAATCGATGTCTTTGCCTACTTTTTCTTCTTTTCACCACTTGTGGGAATTTCCCTTTTAAGTGCAACGATCGCCAGGTTGAAAAAAGAAAAGAATCGCCTCAAAATGCTTTTTTCCATCACGACAGAATTGAACCAAATGCTGCCGGCCCAGGACTGGCTTTCCGCTTTGAGTGGAAGCTTCAATGAACTCATCGGGGCAGAGGCCAGTCTTTTGTGGATAAAAAAAGAAGGCGAATGGGAGCTTTGTTTTACAGATGGAAGGGTTGTTCCTGGCTGTGTTATGCAGCGTGTTGCTTTGGAGGAATTTGAACATATGAAACACCCGATCATTTATAATGACCGAAAAACAAATGGAGGGGCGGCGGCTGATTGTTTTGAAGAGGATGTAAAAGCCTTCGTTTATACACCGCTTGTCATCGAGAATGAAACGATCGGGATGTTCATTATTGCCAGAAGCAGGACGAAGAGCTTTGAGGATGACGATGTCCAATCCATTGCGACATTGGCGAACCAGCTGGCGGTCATTATCAAGACGCGGATGCTTTTTACAGAAAAAGAAAAGCGAATTGTGCTTGAGGAACGGAATCGAATTGCCCGGGACATCCATGATGGAGTAGCCCAGACACTCGCTGGAGCGGTAATGAAGCTGGAGACGGCTGGCAAGAAATTCAATAGGAATCCAGAAGAGACGAGGAAGCTAGTCGAGGAAAGTGTCCTTGGTCTCAGGGACAGCTTGAGGGAAGTCCGCGAATCGATTTATGCCCTCAGACCTTATCCAACCGAGAGAGCCAGCCTGACAGAAGCGATATTAAGAAAAATAGAAGCAGTCCAAAAGGAGTATCAGCAAGTAATCGAATTTGAGATTAGAGGCCAGGAGCATGAACTCAGTACAATGGTGGAAAAAGTCCTGTTTGATACCTTCCAGGAAAGCATGCAAAATGCGATCAAACACTCACAGGCATCCAAAATTGAACTTCTCCTAAGCTACCAATCTGAACATATACTATTGAAGATCAAGGATGACGGCCGTGGGTTTTCGCTGTTCCATGCAATGATTAAAGCCAGGAATGAGCCGCATTTTGGGATTCTGCAAATGAATGACGCTGCTGAGAAAATCAACGCTACCTTGCAGATCGACAGCAAGGAAGGCACAGGAACGGAAGTATCGATTACGGTCCCAAGAATGGGAATTGAGGGAGGAAGCATCAATGATCAGGCTCATGCTAGTGGATGACCATGCCGTCCTTCGCGACGGCTTGCGCAATATAATATCAGTCGTGGAAGATATTGAGGTTGTCGGAGAGGCAGTTTCCGGTGATGATGCCCTAGACCAGGTGGAAAAGTGCCAGCCTGATATGATTTTAATGGATATCAACATGCCTGTGAAAAACGGTGTAGAAGTAACGGGGATATTGAAAAGGAAGTATCCCCATATCAAGATTCTGATCCTAACTATGCATAGCCACGAGGAATATTTCATGTCTGCCATCCGGGAGGGAGCAGATGGCTATTTATTGAAGGATGCCCCCTCTGACCAGGTCATCGAGGCCATCCGGACAGTAGCCCGCGGTGAATCCGTCATCCATCCATCGATGACAAAGAAACTCCTCGCCTTCCACCAGCAAAAACAAACCGAGCAAGAGGACACCACCCTGACCGAGCGCGAAAAGGAAGTCCTTCTCTGCCTGGTAGAAGGTCTCAGCAACAAAGAAATCGCCGACCGCCTGTTCATCAGCGACAAAACCGTCAAAATACACGTCAGCAAAATCTTCAAAAAACTAAACGTCAAAAGCCGGTCCCAAGTCATCATTCACGCCGTCCAGCACCAGCTCGTCCCAATCCCACCCACCCACTAACGCATTAACGCACTGGGGGTCTGACCCCCAGCGGTTTAAAGTGTTAAAGAGTCCTTCGCCGGGGCTCTTTTTTTATGCTTTTGGTACTTGTGTTACTACTTTAGTAGTAGTGGAAGTTAGTACGGAGGTTATTATTTTTTAACCCTTCTGCAGAATGGTTTTAATGTAAATATTGTGGGAATATTAAGAAAAATAGCTGAGGAGCTGAACAATAGATGAAGTTGAAAACCGCTTTTTTTTCTTTTATTCTTATGGCCTCTATGATTTATACCACAATTGTTCCCGCCACAAATACCAAGGCAAATGAGCCTGCTAAAGCAGTTGTGGATTCTGCTTTAACACACAACCTCTTAACGGCAATTGGTCCTGTAGAAGCAATCGTAACCTTCAAAAGCAAAGAAGGAGTCCAGCCTGAACAGCTGAAACTCCTGGAGAATCTCGGTATAACAAAAGGTCTGACATTGAATGAGCTCCCAATAGCAGGGGTTTTAGCGACAAAGTCTCAAATTGATCAACTTGCTCAAAGCGATCAAGTCGTTTCCATCTATCTGAACAAAAAGCTCCAATATGAAAATGCTGAAGCAACAGACATTACTGGAGTGGATCAAGTCCGAACAGACGATGCAATGCGAAAGCTGAATGGGGGCTTGCCGGTTACGGGCAAAGGGATTGGCGTTGTCATCAATGACAGCGGGGTGGATGGTACGCATAAAGACTTGGAGTATGGCAGCCACCTCGTCCAGAATGTATTGGGCGCTACGAATCTCCATGCAGTTGACTCGCTTCTGCCCATCACATACATCGAAAACGTCCCTAACACTGATACGAGTTCTGGTCACGGTACTCACGTAGCTGGAATCGTTGGCGGAACTGGTGCGATGTCGGGCGGTAAATATGAAGGTGTCGCTCCAGGTGCCAACCTGATTGGCTATGGTTCAGGTGCAGCCATTGCTATGCTTGATACAATTGGCGGATTTGAATATGCATTGACTCACCAGCAGCAATACAATATCCGCGTGATTACGAATTCATGGGGCGACACAAGTGATGCTGGAACAGACTTCGACCCTTATAACCCTATTAACATCGCGACAAAGAAATTGTATGATCGCGGGATCGTCACCGTTTTTTCAGCAGGTAACTCCGGGCCAGACGCAAAGACGATTTCCGGCAACTATAAAAAAGCTCCCTGGGTCGTCACCGTTGCAGCAGGTGATAAGTCTGGTAAGCTAGCTGATTTTTCATCACGCGGTGAAGAAGGAAGAGGAGGAACCGTAACAGTTGATGGCCAGACATGGAAATGGGACGATCAGCCGACCGTCACATCCCCCGGTGTGGATATCATTTCTACGAGGGTCATCAGCCCGATTCCTCTGCTTGGAGCAACGGATGACGCCCAGTATATCGAACCTGCATACATCCCGTACTACACGACAATGAGCGGAACATCCATGGCGGCGCCTCATGTGGCTGGCATCATTGCCCTCATGCTTGAGGCCAATCCATTGCTGTCTCCTTCCGAGGTAAAATTAATCCTCGAACAGACAGCGACTGCCATGCCAGATTATGCAGCCTGGGAAGTAGGCGCAGGATATGTGAATGCTTATAAGGCGGTTGATGCTGCTTTTAATTTGAAGGATTGATTGAATTCGTCTCTTTTGACAGAGGGAAGGGAGACTTTTTTTGGGGAAAAGTCGAAATTAACTAGAAAACTAGGAAATGAAAATCAAACGCTCTTAGCACTACCCATCTACAACTTTAGCACGACACAAGAATAGACATTCCGGAATCAAAGTTTACAACCTTTGAAGAATAGATTTCACAAAGGATTTTCATGAAAATAAAGTTAAGAATATTTAAAATTTTTATAAGATGAGAGGAGATTTATATGAAACGTTTCTTCTATTTGTTTTTTGCCCTGTTGCTTATTTTTCCTTCGTTTCTAGTCCAGCAGGGAAAGGCTGAAGCCACTGCCAGCGGTACAGCGGCAGTTGACCCGCTGATTGAAAAAGCTCTCAGCACAGCTAGCTCCCTTGAGGTAATTGTTACTTTTAAAGGTGATGGTGCGCCAAGCAGTACACAATTGTCGCTGTTAAAGACGCTTGGCATCGAGACAGGGTTAAGCATGAAATCGTTGCCGATTGCCGGAGTGGTCGCAACAAAGGACCAGATTGAAAAGCTTGCAGACAATCCAGAGGTTCAATCGATTTACCTTAACAAGAAGCTTTCCTACTTCAATGCCGACGCAACTGCCATTACTGGAGTTGATAAAGCAAGGACGGACGACAGCTTCCGCCAGGCAAATGGCGGCCTTCCTGTTACGGGGAAAGGAATCGGCGTAGTTGTGAATGACAGCGGTGTCGATGGTACACATAAGGACCATGAGTTTGGAAAAAATCTTGTCCAGAACGTTTTAGGATCCACCAACCTGAATGCCCTTGCGCCAGGTTTGCTGCCAATCACTTATCAGGAAAACGTTCCAAATACGGATACGAATTCTGGTCATGGCACGCATGTTGCGGGGACAGTTGGCGGAACAGGAGCGATGTCAGGCGGAAAATATGAAGGTGCTGCACCGGGTGCGAACCTGATCGGCTACGGTTCAGGAGCAGCGCTGTTCGTCCTTGATGGTATTGGCGGATTCGATTATGCCATCACTCACCAGCAGCAGTACAATATTCGCGTTATCACCAATTCTTGGGGATCATCAGGAGATTTTGATCCGAATGACCCAATCAACATCGCCAGCAAGAAAGCATACGACCGAGGAATCACTGTTCTTTTTGCAGCTGGCAATGAAGGTCCTGGCGAAAACACGCACAATCCATATGCAAAAGCACCATGGGTCATCTCAGTAGCTGCCGGTGTCAAGGACGGCAAGCTGGCTGATTTCTCATCAAGAGGAACAAAGGGGGTAGGCGGTACTTTTACCTTGGATGGCCAGGAATGGACATGGAAGGATGAGCCTACGGTAACTGCCCCAGGTGTCGATATCGTATCATCTCGCGTCATTGGGCCGGTATCGAGCCTTGGAGCCCAGCAGGATATCGAGACCATCGAGCCGGCTTATCTGCCTTACTACACAACAATGAGCGGAACATCGATGGCTACTCCGCATGTTGCGGGAATCGTCGCACTGATGCTTGAAGCGAATCCACTGCTTTCACCTGCAGAAGTGAAGCAGATTCTCGAACAGACAGCTACAAATATGCCAGGATATGAAACTTGGGAAGTGGGTTCAGGCTACGTCAATGCATATGCTGCGATTGACAAAGTCTTTAACGACACTGCTTATGGTAAAACAGTAAACGCAACACAAACCTTTTATAGCAATGTAAAATCGACAACCGAGCGCAGGGAATTTTCAGTCGACTATAACCCATTAACATTTGTTTCTGACAATCAGTATAAATTCACAGTAGAAGACGGCATGTCCAGCCTAGTGGCAAAAGTAGATGGTGCAGGTGTAATGGAACAAACAGGAAATCCAATTAACCTGGTCCTGATCGCACCAGATGGCACGGAGTACAGCTCGGGAGTCAGCCTGCTATTCCCGCTCTACTATGATCGCACTGTGTCAGTTACTTCGCCGGCACCGGGAGCCTGGAAAGCAGAAATCAGAGGGCTTCGCGGAGCAGACGCCAACCCAATCGGAGTAGGCCTCCCGGAAACAGTTCAGGGAGATCTTGCCTTCACGAAGGTCAGTGGTTTTACAGGCCTGAATGATATCACCAATCACGCAGCAGCTGAAGCGATTAAAATCGGCGTAAGTGAACGATTATTCGACGGTTATTCAAATGGCGCATTCAAGCCGGATGCACTTTTAACAAGAGCGGAACTGGCAAAATATTTAGTCATGGGAGCTGAAATAAAGCAATCCCTTCCGAAGGCCCCGAGCTTCACAGACATCCTGAGCGAAGACATACCATTTATTGAAGCTGCAACGGCAAAAGGAGCATCATTCCGGGACACGGAACATATCCTGCAGGGGGTCATGTTACCAAAAGCAGCCGGTAAGTTTGCCCCTAAAGATGGCGTTACACGAGCAGAGTTAGCTTATTCCTTGGTTCAGGCTCTAGGCATGCAAAAAGAAGCCCAGGAATTTGATGGGCAGCTAACCGTCCAGTATAACGATGAAAGAATTGCGATTGCCGATGCAGCTGAAGTTCCGGCTCAGCTCAAAGGATATGTCCAGCTCGCGTTAGACCTGAATATTCTTAATGCTAAATTTGCCGTAACTCAAGGACCTTATGATCTAAAGCCGAAGGTGACAGCAACCTTCAGCCCATCTGTAAAAAATACACGCGGAGACTTTGCAGTGGCGATGACTCGATACTATAATGCATTTCTAAAATAAGGTAAAATCAGAACAGGCCCCAGGGTCTGTTCTTTTTACATATATAAGGGGTGAAATATATGCTTGAAATCAAAGCAGTATTCTTCGATCTCGACGGAACCTTGCTCGACCGGAACGCCTCGCTGGTAAAATTCATCAGCGACCAGTACGAGCGTTATATAAAAGAATTATGGTTAATAGACAAACAGCATTTCATGAATAGATTCATAGAACTGGATTGCCGCGGTTATGTTTGGAAGGACCGGGTATACAGTCAGCTTTTACAGGAAATGAACATAACGGAATTGACCTGGGAACAACTCCTTGAGGACTACCTTATTAACTTTAAAAATGCATGCATGCCCTTCCGAAACGTTCAGAAGGTTTTAGAAACCCTGAGTCAGAAGGGCATAAAACTCGGCTTGATTTCAAATGGGAAGAGAAAATTCCAGAGAGATAACCTGAATGCGCTAGGGATTTCGAGTTACTTTGATACCATCCTGATTTCCGAAGAGGTGGGACTAAGAAAACCTGACCCCCTGCTTTTTCAAATGGGGCTGGACAATCTTTCCGTATCAGCAGAGGAAAGTATATTTGTAGGAGACCATCCGGAGAATGATATCCAGGCCGCCAGGGAAGCAGGAATGCTTGGAATCTGGAAGCATGATGACTATTGGATGGAGGCTGAGGCCGATTTTACGATTAATGATTTATATGAAATAGCAGTCATCGTTCAAAGCTTGAAAGGAGCAGAGATAAATGAAAGATTTTAACGTGATGCATATTGCGCCAAGTCCTGAAGACTATCTGAATCTGCGCGTCGAAGCCGGCTTAAGCAGTAAATCCGTGGAGGCTGCAAGCATTGGTCTGAAAAATTCCCTCTTTGCCGTCGCCGTTTACTATGACTCCACATTAGTGGCAATGGGAAGGCTCATCGGTGACGGAGGAGCTTTTTTTCAAATTGTCGATATCGCGGTAAAACCTGATCAGCAAGGAAAGGGACTTGGAAAGCTGATCATGAAAGAATTGATGGGTTATCTTGAGCAAAATACGTATCCGGGATCGTATGTCAGCTTAATAGCCGATGACCCGGCTAATAAACTTTATGAACAATTTGGGTTTGCTTATACATACCCTGACTCTCATGGGATGTATCGGAAATATTGAAGCGGTTTAACGCAAATTTAACAATAGTTCGTACATCGGAGTGTATTTTGTAAAAACATTTATTCTCCAAAATAATCTAAAATTAGACAAAATTTTACCACTAGCAGTATTTAACATCATGTCCAAATAAAGTAAAATATTATACAGGACTTTATTCCTATTAAATGTGTCTTTCATAAGGAGAGTATACTGCATGGTAAAAAGCATCAAAACTAGAATGTTGCTTATTTTTTCAGGATTGATCCTGATTTCGGGCTTAGTCATTGGCTATGTATCTATGAATGCTTCAGAAACGCTTGTGGAAGAAGCAGTGAGCCAACAAGTATCAGGGATTTCTCAGCGTGCTGCAAATCTTATTAATATAAAAGATTATAAGAAGATAGTAGAATCTGGAGAAACAGCCTATTATAAAGAGCTGCGAAGCCAGATGAATGAAATAAGAGAAGCCAATGGGCTTACTTATATATATACGATGAAAAGAGAAAAATCAGGAGATGGCTACAGATATTATTACATAGTGGATGGTATGCCGTTAAATTCCAAGGATGCTTCCCAAATCGGGGACGAAGAGAAGGGGATTGAAGAGTACCCTGCAATCGTACGAGCTTTTGAAACTGGGAAACCTGAGATGGAAATGACGAATACTGAGGAATATGGCGGGCTGGTTTCTGCCTATGTTCCAATAAAATCTGATACAGGTGAATTAATTGGTATCGTCGGATCGGATTATGATGTAACAGACGTCTATAAAGGAATGGAAGCAAACAAGTTAAAAATGCTTTTGATCATAGCAGGTATTTTAGTCATTAGCGTGATCGTTACCTGGGCAATTACCCAATCAATTACGAAGCCGATCAAGCTTTTATCAAAAAATACAGAGGCCATTGGCGATGGTGATTTGTCTATCATAGTCGAATCAAAACGCCGTGATGAAATTGGAAAATTAACTCTATCATTCAATGAAATGCTCCAGGATTTAAGGGGGATTATTCAAACTATCAATATGTATAGTCTGGAATTGAATGAAACTTCCTCTTTACTTTTATCAAAGGCAAATGAAACAAAATCAGCGAGCAGGGAAATTGCCAGTACCATGGAGGAAATCTCCGGGAATTCGGAGTCGCAGCATCAAAGCCTGAACGAAAGCGTTAGAGTGATCGAAGAAATGTCCATGGGTGTCAATCATATTGCGGAATCATCATCAACCGCATCTGAATTATCTGTTCATACATTACAAGAAGTGACGAAGGGAAATCAAAAGCTGGAAGAGGTTATTGATCAGATGGGAACGATCAGTGAGTCTGTCAATCGTTCTTCCTCACTGATCATGACATTAAAAGGACACTCAGATGAAATTTCGACTATCGTTGGAATAATCAGCGGGATTTCATCTCAAACCAATTTGCTGGCATTAAACGCTGCAATTGAAGCTGCGCGTGCAGGTGAATCAGGAAAAGGTTTTGCAGTAGTTGCTGAAGAAGTCAGGAAGCTTGCTGAACTATCCGCAAAGTCGACAGAAAACATACAGGCAATAATCGAGCGGATAAATGGTGATACCGAAAATACTGCAACGGCTATGGACGTGGTCCTCGATGATGTAAAAAAAGGGATGAACGTTGTATCGGAAGCGGGAAAAGTGTTCAGTTCCATTCTGGCATCCATCGAGGAAGTGGCAAAACAAATCCAGGAAGTCACTTCCACGTCTGAAGAGATGTCAGCTTCGGCTGAAGAAATTACTGCTTCTGCTCTTGAGACAGCTAAGATTGCTGAACAAGCAGCCATTAGTACTCAACAGACCGTCTCGATTACCAATAGACAAGATCACCTCATTACAGACATGGCTCAATCCGTTGAAAGTCTTTCTGAAATGTCGGCCAGGCTAAAAGAACTTACCGGCAAATTTAAATTGTAGCAATGAAGCAGGCAGCTAATCTTATGGTTAGTTGCCTTTTTTGAATTCTATTAGATTCAGCTCTAAATAAAGGAAATTTCACATAATTAGCGAAGAGATTTTCATCTGAATATATTATTCAACTGATAGTATTATAAAATATGGTAAATTATAATATCCTCTTGTAATACTTGTAAATTAATAGTATATTTTTCCTACAAAGTTATTGTTTAATATTTACATATATGGTTTTTCTTAAGTGTCCCAGGAGGAATACATTGTGGATATATACGTTGCAAGGCAGCCTATTTTTGATATAAACGAAAATACTGTTGCTTATGAATTGCTTTACAGAAGCAGCACAGTCAATAATTATCAGCACACGAACGGAGATCAGGCTACCACTGATGTCATAGTCAACAGTTTCTTGAATATTGGAATCAAGGAATTGTCTAATGGCAAGCCTTGTTTTATTAATTTTACAGAGAAATTATTGAAGCTCGGTGTACCTTCATATTTTAACCCACTATCAATCGTGGTCGAAATTCTTGAGACAGTTGAAATAAATGAAGAAATTCTTGCGATCTGTAAGGAATTAAAGGCGCATGGGTATACAATTGCTCTCGATGATTTTTTCGTTTCACAATGGAACGATGCTACCATTGAATTACTAAGTTATGTGGACATCATCAAGATTGACTTCAGGACTACAAATCGCTCTGACAGACAGGAAATGATCAGGTTTATAAAAGGAAGGGACATCAAATTCCTGGCTGAAAAAGTGGAAACGATTTCAGAATATCATGAGGCCAAAGAAGATGGGTTTGAATATTTCCAGGGATTCTATTTCAGCAAGCCAGTGATTTTGAATAGCTACGATATACCATCTTACTATCATTCCTATTTTCAAATATTAAAAGAAATAGAATGTCCCGAACCTGATCTTGAAAAAATCAAGGATGTCATCGAAAAAGACATATCATTATCCTATAAATTGCTCAAGCTGATTAATAATCCTGTATTCCGTCCGAGAAATGAAGTTTCTTCGATTAAGCAGGCCATCATTCTGCTGGGGCTCAATGAAATCAAGAAATGGATTTATGTTTTGGCAATAAGAGGGGCAGACAAGGGCGGTGCTGACGGTGGTTCAAAGGAACGAGAAATCATCGAGCTTTCGCTGAAACGCGGGAAGCTTGGTGAATTGATCGGCAGAAAGGTTGGCAGAGAAGTCCTCTCATCAAAGTATTTCTTGCTCGGGATGTTCTCGCTCATGGATTCATTGCTGCATCACCCGATGGAAGAACTTCTTGAGGACTTGCCTTTGAGCAATGAACTGAAGGATGCCCTCTCAGGTGAAAAGAACGATGAATATATGATGCTTCAATTCTTAAAGGAGATCGAACTTGCCTTCCACGAAGGGGCGGAGCTAAAGTTTAATCCGACCTCTATGCATCTGGAAGAACTTTTCCGCCTGTATGCCGAGGCCAGTGACTGGGCAACCAAAGTCTTGAGTGAAGTTAGCGTCTAAATGGATTAGGATAGAGAGTATGCAGAGAGTCCCTAATCTTGGCATGCTCTTTTTGTTTGATTAGGAAATTATAAAATTTTTCAAGTGTGGATAACTCAAGCCAGATTTGCTTAATCCAGCTCCAGCGCCTAGCCCCTCGAGTCGCTTCGGTCCGCCCAATGAAGTCAAAGAACGACTTCACTGGTCGGCCCTCCAGCGCTTGTCGGGGCTGACCAAGGCGCTTGCGCTTTTTGTTCTTGCAGATGTTTCTTGTAACCTGCAGTCAAAACAGATATATTCATAAATAGAAGAATTTTTTGTTCGTTAAATTGTTTAAATGAGGTGTTCATTGTGGTGCTGAAATATTTATCCGCACTTATCCTTCCTGGATTAATGGTCGTTTTTTTTACCAGGGTTGCCTATAATCATTTCCTTGCGCTGGTGTTAACCGTTGCCTTGATCGCTGCTTCTGTTTATAAAGGATATACAGATTCTTTTCTGTTGATTGTCGTTGATGCTTTTTCGCTTACGTTAGGCTTTTTTTTGGCAAACCTGATGATGAAACAGAACAAAAAAAGGCAATGATTTGCCATGAAATTTTTAAAAGCATCTAGTGAGCCTGTCGAATCTTGTTCGGCAGGCTTTTTCTTATGGGAAAAGGTTTGATGGATATTCAATCAAACATTTGATTAACGATAATCCGAGCCGCTTCTCCATATTTCCGCAAAACTGAAAATAATTTTTCGAATGTTTGTTCGCTTTTTGTTGGTTTGTTTTACCTGCTTTGTGGTAGAATGAGGATATGACTTTTTGACAGCTTAGGAAAACTGATTATAGATGAAGGCTCTTTTCGAAATGGTTTGTGAACCCTGCAAGTAAAAAACAAAAAGCCGATTTTTACTAGTGAAAGCAATGAAATTTACGAAATAAGCCTAAAATGAAATAAAAATTACAGGAGGCTTTTCTGTGAAGGACCAATTTGAATTAGTCTCGAAGTATTCCCCGCAGGGAGATCAGCCTGCGGCGATTGTAGAGCTGGTACAAGGCATTCGCGATAATAAGAAGCACCAGACGCTTCTGGGGGCTACAGGTACAGGTAAGACGTTCACGATTTCAAATGTGATCAAGGAGATCAACAAGCCGACGCTTGTGATCGCCCATAACAAAACGCTGGCAGGACAGCTTTACAGTGAGTTCAAGGAGTTTTTCCCGAACAATGCTGTTGAGTACTTTGTCAGCTACTATGATTATTACCAGCCAGAGGCGTACGTGCCTCAGACCGATACATTCATTGAAAAAGATGCCAGCATCAACGATGAAATTGATAAGCTGCGCCACTCTGCGACATCTTCCTTGTTTGAAAGAAAAGATGTCATCATCATTGCCAGTGTATCCTGCATCTATGGTCTCGGTAATCCGGAAGAATACCGTGACATGGTCGTTTCGTTGAGAACAGGCATGGAAATTGAGCGAAACAAGCTATTGCACCGCCTTGTTGATATCCAGTACGAACGGAATGATATCGACTTCAAGCGTGGTACTTTTCGCGTCCGCGGTGATGTTGTGGAAATTTTCCCGGTATCACGTGATGAGCATTGCATGAGGGTTGAGTTTTTCGGTGACGAAATTGATCGAATCCGTGAGGTGGATGCACTGACTGGTGAAATCATCGGTGAACGCGATCATGTCGCGATCTTCCCGGCATCCCACTTCGTCACTCGTGAGGAAAAGTTGAGAATCGCCATTGAAAATATTGAAAAAGAACTAGAAGAGCGTCTCGAAGTACTTCGTGCCGAGGAAAAATTGCTTGAAGCCCAGAGGCTTGAGCAGCGGACGAGGTATGACCTTGAAATGATGCGTGAAATGGGCTTTTGCTCAGGGATCGAAAACTACTCGCGCCACCTGACTTTAAGGCCTGCAGGTGCAACACCATATACTTTGCTCGACTACTTCCCGGAAGATTTTTTAATTGTGATAGATGAGTCGCATGTTACATTGCCGCAAATAAGGGGAATGTTTAATGGTGACCAGGCTCGTAAGCAGGTTCTTGTGGATCACGGTTTCCGTCTGCCATCGGCAATGGATAACCGTCCGCTGACGTTCCCAGAGTTTGAAAAGCATGTTCATAATGCTGTTTTCGTCTCAGCTACACCTGGCCCATATGAATTGGAGCATACACCAGAGATGGTCCAGCAGATCATCCGTCCGACTGGCTTGCTTGACCCGACGATTGATGTAAGGCCGATCGAGGGGCAGATTGATGACTTGATTGGAGAAATCCATGAAAGATCAAAACGGAATGAACGGGTATTGATCACTACTTTAACGAAAAAAATGTCTGAGGACCTGACGGATTATCTGAAGGAAATCGGCATAAAAGTGCAATACCTGCATTCAGAGGTTAAGACACTTGAAAGAATTGAGATTATCCGCGAGCTGCGGCTTGGCAAGTATGATGTTCTGATCGGGATCAACCTATTAAGGGAAGGGATTGATATTCCTGAAGTATCGCTTGTAGCAATCCTTGATGCTGATAAGGAAGGCTTCCTTCGTTCCGAAAGGTCACTCATTCAGACGATTGGCCGTGCAGCGAGGAACGAGCACGGACATGTCATCATGTATGCAGATAAGATGACGAACTCAATGGAATTGGCTATCGGCGAAACGAAGCGACGCCGTGCAATCCAGGAAGAGTATAATACGAAGCATGGCATCACACCGCAAACGATCCAGAAGGAAATCCGCGATGTCATCCGTGCGACGATTGCAGCCGAGGACCAGGAAGATTACAACCCGGCAGAGGGTTTGAAGAAGCTGTCAAAGAAAGATCGCGAACAAGTGATTTTAAATATGGAAAAGGAAATGAAGGAAGCGGCAAAGTCTCTCAACTTCGAACGGGCGGCCGAGCTGCGTGACCTCATTCTTGAGTTAAAAGCGGAAGGATGACGATAGCATGGCTATGGATAAATTGATTGTTAAAGGCGCCAGAGCCCATAACTTGAAAAATATAGATGTCACCATTCCGAGAGATAAGCTTGTGGTGCTGACAGGACTTTCCGGTTCAGGGAAGTCCTCTCTGGCTTTCGATACCATCTATGCCGAAGGACAGCGCCGATATGTTGAGTCATTATCGGCATACGCGCGCCAATTCCTTGGCCAGATGGACAAGCCTGATGTCGATTCGATCGAGGGATTGTCACCTGCGATCTCCATCGACCAGAAAACGACAAGCCGGAATCCGCGTTCCACAGTTGGAACAGTGACGGAAATCTACGATTATTTACGATTATTATTTGCAAGGGTTGGACGTCCAGTCTGCCCGGTGCATAATATTGAAATTTCGTCCCAGACGATCGAGCAGATGGTGGACCGTGTACTCGAATATCCGGAAAGAACAAAGCTGCAAATCCTAGCACCGCTTGTTTCTGGCCGAAAGGGTACGCATGCCAAGGTTCTTGAAGATGTGAAAAAACAAGGCTATGTCCGTGTCCGTGTCGACGGGGAAATGTTTGACCTTGGAGAAGATATTGAACTGGAGAAGAACAAAAAACACTCCATTGAAGTCGTCATCGACCGTATTGTTGTCAAGGAAGGCATCGCTGCACGTCTTGCCGACTCCATGGAAGCTGCTCTTAAGCTTGGTGAAGGCAATGTCCTGATCGATGTCATCGGTGAAGAAGAATTGATGTTCAGCGAGAATCATGCCTGTCCGATTTGTGGTTTTTCAATCGGTGAGCTCGAGCCAAGGATGTTCTCCTTCAATAGTCCTTTTGGGGCTTGTCCAGAATGTGATGGACTAGGTGCTAAACTTGAAGTGGATGTTGAACTCGTCGTTCCTAATAAGGACCTGACATTGCGCCAGCATGCAATCGCTCCTTGGGAACCTACTAGCTCGCAATATTACCCATCACTGCTTGAGGCAGTCTGCAATCATTATGGCATCGATATGGATGTTCCAGTAAAAGAACTGCCTGACCACCAGATGGATAAAATTCTTCACGGTTCCGGGAAAGACCGGATTTATTTCCGTTATGAAAATGATTTTGGCCAGATCCGTGAAAATTATATTGTTTTTGAAGGTGTTCTTAAAAATATCGAGCGCCGTTATAAGGAAACAGGCTCGGACTATATCCGTGAACAAATGGAAAAATATATGGGTGAGCACGCCTGCCCAACATGCAAAGGCTACAGGCTGAAGCGGGAAACACTGGCAGTCCTTGTCGACGGCCGTCATATTGGTGAAGTAACAGCATTGTCAGTCGAAGAGGCGCATCATTTTTTCCAGAGCCTAGAGCTTTCGGAAAAAGAAATGAAGATCGCCAATATGATTTTCCGCGAAATCACGGAACGTCTCGGCTTTCTGATCAATGTCGGGCTGGACTATCTGACGATGAGTCGCTCAGCTGGCACGCTTTCAGGCGGGGAAGCTCAGCGGATCAGGCTTGCGACCCAGATCGGTTCACGCCTGACTGGCGTCCTCTATATCCTTGACGAGCCTTCTATTGGTCTCCATCAGCGTGACAATGACAGGCTGATTGATACGCTGAAAAACATGCGGGACATCGGAAACACGCTGATTGTCGTTGAGCATGATGAGGATACGATGCTTGCTGCTGATTATCTGATTGATATTGGCCCTGGCGCCGGTGTCCATGGCGGGGAAATCATTTCACAGGGTACACCAGAAGAAGTTATGGCCGATCCGAACTCATTGACTGGCCAGTACCTATCAGGAAAAAAATTCATTCCGCTGCCAGTCGAGCGCCGCAAACCGGATGGGCGTTACATCGAAATTAAGAGCGCGAAGGAAAATAACCTCCGAAATGTGAATGTGAAATTTCCGCTTGGAACGTTTATGGCTGTCACAGGGGTGTCGGGCTCAGGTAAAAGTACATTGATTAATGAAATCCTTCATAAATCACTTGCGATGAAGCTTCACCGGGCAAAAAGCAAGCCTGGCGAGTTCAAGGAAATCAAAGGTGTCGAGCATCTCGACAAGGTCATCGATATTGACCAGTCACCAATCGGCCGCACACCAAGATCGAACCCGGCCACCTATACAGGTGTATTTGATGATATCCGCGATGTATTTGCTACAACAAATGAAGCGAAGGTACGCGGCTATAAAAAAGGACGCTTCAGCTTCAATGTAAAAGGCGGACGTTGTGAAGCCTGCCGCGGCGACGGGATCATCAAAATAGAAATGCACTTCCTGCCGGATGTTTATGTACCATGCGAAATCTGTCATGGAAAGCGTTACAACCGTGAAACACTGGAAGTGAAATATAAAGGGAAAAATATTTCCGAAATCCTTGATATGACGGTTGAGGATGCGGTGGAGTTCTTCGCCAACATTCCGAAAATCGCCCGCAAGCTGCAGACGATTTATGATGTTGGCCTGGGCTATATCAAGCTTGGCCAGCCCGCGACGACGCTTTCCGGCGGGGAAGCGCAGCGCGTCAAACTGGCATCAGAATTGCACCGCCGTTCAACCGGCCGTTCGCTCTATATCCTTGATGAGCCTACAACCGGCTTGCATGTTGATGATATCTCACGTTTGTTAGTCGTCCTTCAGCGTCTCGTCGAAAATGGGGACACTGTGCTGGTGATCGAACACAACCTGGATGTCATCAAAGCTGCCGACTTTATCATCGATCTCGGTCCAGAAGGCGGAGACCGCGGCGGCACCATCATCGCAACCGGAACACCAGAACAGGTCGCAGAAGTTCCAGAATCGTATACAGGCAAGTACCTCAAGCCCGTACTCGATCGCGACCGCCTGCGGATGAAGCAGGAGATTGTTGAGAAAGAAAAAAGCACAAGCAATGCGTAATACGGGTAAGACGCTGACTCAATAGGTTGTTGCATACGAGTTTGATCAGATTAGTGGTTCAACGTCCGAGTGAAAAAGCCCGTCGAGTTGTTATGAGTAAGAGTCCGAGAACAACTCAAAGCGGAAAAAGACTCTCGAGTAGTCATGAGAAGGGTTCCGAGAACAACTCGAAGCAGAAAAAGAGCGTCGAGTAGTCATGAGAAGGGTTCCAAGAACAACTCGAAGCGGAAAAAGAGCGTCGAGTAGTCATGAGAAGGGTCCCGAGAACAACTCGAAGCGGAAAAAGCCCGTCGAGTTGTGATGAGGAAGAGTCCGAGGAACAGCACAAAAAGGGTGTCCCAAGATACTTTTGGGTACACCCTCTTTTTTCGTTGATATATTCTTTACAGCACTTATTTGAAGAATCGCCTTATCGAATACGAACGCGCCTCACTTCAATTGAATCGGCTCCATTGTCGGTTCTAAAGCCTTGAAACTGTAGTTGTGCTCCTTAAGATACTTCAATAACTCCGGAAGCTGAGCTAATGTTTCTTGTCTTTCATGGAGAAGGATGACAATGGGTTCTTGTTTTTTAGCTTGGCTGTTAATTTGGGAGATCGTGTTATCGACCAGCCTATGATCCCGATAATACCAATCCTTGCTGTCGATGTTCCAATCCCACATTTGGTATCCTTTGTCGGTGACGGCTTTTTTATAAGGGTCTGTCATGTATGGAGCACTACCGTATGGGGTGCGAATGAAAGATGTGTCGATACCTGTGATTTCCTTAATGGTGTTTAGTGTCTGGTTCATTTCTGCGACGACTGTTTGCGGAGATTGATAGATTTTCGTTTTATCATGTGTTACTCCATGTGCCCCAAGGCTGTGCCCGTCCTGAGCCATTCTTTTTACAGCATCGGGAAAGTTTCTCATATTCCCATCAAGCATAAAGAAGGTAGCTTTAGCGTCATACTCATCAAGCATGTTTAAAATTTGGTCTGAAACCTTATGAGGCCCGTCATCAAATGTTAAATAAACAGTTTTTTGATCCGTTGTTTGTTCTGCAGGTGCTTTATGATCAGCGGGAACGAGTGGAGGATTGTTTACTGCCGTATCTGCGTTTTCTAGCTTAATTTCATTTACCTCTGCAAATCTTGGTGACTTTTTTTCTACTTTTTTTAAGATCTCATTGGTACGGTTAGATAGTTTAATCTCGCTGGGAGGGTTTGGAATCTGAATCTTCAACTTTATAGTTTCACCAGTCATTGGCCTTTTTTCCTGGCTTGCCACCACGGTGGAAGATGTCACTATACCGCCGAATAAACAAATTAATGCACACCACTTTGCTGTCTTCTTTTTCAAGCTTGCCACTTTGTCATCCCTCACTGATTGTTCTTAGATGATTTTCATATAAACAGACGTATGTACTTTAACAAATGTTACAGTAATATTTCTCTATGATTACAGAATAATATGTTAGGAGATGATTTTATATAAGAAAATAGTGGGATTTTTTGTGCTGATTTCACAAAATTATGATCAATATCTCTTATGGTCTGAAGGTTTTAAATAGTATGTGTCGAAATTATTTCTCAAAGGAATGAAACTTCTTGGGCTCTTTAGCGTATTTATTGCTAAGGAGTTGAAAAGGATGGATACAAAACGTATCGTGTCTGCCTTGTGTTATTTTAGCATTATGTTCGCTGGCATATTATTTCCCTTGGTTGCATACTTTGCGTCTGAGGACCTTGAGGTTAAGCATCATGCGAAGAAAGCTTTATTATCTCATCTAATCCCCCTGATTCCACTGCCACTAATCCTGTTATCGATTTATTTTGAAATCACCAGAGGAGCGGGAGAGTTTCCAGTCATGATGTTTTCGAGTGCCATGTTAATGGTGGTTTTGAGTTTGATTGTGCTGATCTGGAATTTAGTTAAAGGAATAAAAGTTCTCAATACAAAGAGTGATTTTTGAGGAGGAAGCAAAATGAAAGAAGAACGTAAAAGGATTTTAAAGCTTGTTGAAGATGGGAAAATATCAGTCGATGAAGCATTATTTTTAATCGAGGAACTGGAAAAGGGCAATGCAAAAGCAGAGGGGAATACAACTGCCCTATCAACAGCAGTGAAATTTGAAGAAGCAAAGAAGGAAGAGCCTGGTTCTTATAAATTTAACTCGGTCAAAGATAAGGTTCTTGATTTTGTCGATACAGCTTTTAAAAAAATCAAGGACCTTGACCTTGATTTGAACTTTGGGCCATCAGTAGATATCACCCATATCTTCCAGCAGGGTGATGCTTATTTGAACCAGGTGGATATTGACATGGCAAATGGTTCGGTCCAAATTGTTCCATGGGTGCAAAAGGATGTCCGTATCGAGTGCAGCGCAAAGGTTTACCGGGTTGAGAACCAGGATGAGGCGCGCCGAAAATTCTTGGAGGATGCCGTTTTTGCGATTGAGGGACAGAAGCTTCGCTTTGCCATTCAGCAAAAATGGATGAAAGTAGATGCTGTAGTCCATGTTCCCGCAGAGGAATATGAAAATATCCGGATTCGCTTGTTTAACGGTTCCATCCAGAGTGAAAACTTAAATGTGAAGGATTGCCGCGCAAAGACTGCGAATGGAAAAGTGCTTCTTGAAGGTTTGGAGTGCGGTAAGCTGGAAGCAGAAACTGCGAATGGACATATTGGGATTCACAGAAGTGCCATCAGGGATTTGGAAGCAGAAACAATTAATGGGGCAATCAAAGCAGATGGATACTTTAATCAGGTGGATTTACAGTCATTCAATGGCAACCTGACTTGCACCGTACTCAATCAGGAATGCGAGAGTGTCGAACTTAAGGCGACTACAGGCAGCATCGATGTGTTCCTTCCGGAGAAAACACCGGCAACTGGTGAACTGAAGTCAAACCTTGGAGGCTTCAGCATCGAGCTTGATGGAATTCAAGTGGTTGAAGAGAAAAGCGATATGGTCCAAAAGACGCTGCGTTTCAAGCCTGCCGATGGCAGCCTGCATGCAGTGAGGCTGTATGCTGATACAAAAACGGGCTCCATTTCTGTGAAAAAAACGACTGGAGTCCATCTAGAAAAATAGGAAGGTGTTAGAAATGAAATTATATCGTTCCCGGACGAATAGAATGCTGGCAGGAGTAATCGGCGGATTGAGCGAATCCTTTGGAATGAATGCAACTCTCCTTAGAATCCTGTTTGCCATTCTTTTATTCAGCACAGGCATAATGCCGATGGTTATTTTATACTCAGTGCTTGTATTCGTTCTTTCAAATAAGGAAGGCTATTAAAGATGAGATGGCTGCTCGGTATTGTCATAAATGCCATTCTATTCATGGCTCTTGCCGGTTATTTTGAGAATGAGATTTACTTATCAGGATTCGGTGCAGCTCTCGGAGCCAGCTTTATCTTGTCCATCCTGAATGTATTAGTTAAGCCTATTCTGATTATATTGACGCTGCCGGTAACGGTGCTTAGCCTTGGTTTATTCCTGTTTGTCATTAATGCGATTACGTTAATGCTGACCGACAGCCTGATGGGGACCTCATTCGAGATAGCAGGTTTTGGAATGGCGCTATTGACAGCGATCATCATGTCAGTGGCCAACTTGATCATTCAGAATACCGTTCTTAAAGATTCAAAGAAATAACAAAAAGGGAAGGCCGGCACACATTTTGATATGCCGGCCTTTTTGTATATCTCCACCTGACATGCGGAGATATTTTGGAGGCTTAGTCAGAATCAATATAGGCGTCGAATCCAGCCTTCTTTAATCTTTCCGCCAGCTCTTTTGCATTCTGCTCGTCGTCAAATGCTCCAGCCTGAACCTTATAGCGTCCACCAGCACTTTTATTCGTTGCTGGAGCAGGAGACTTCGTGGGAGCGGGAGCGAGGGATGGAGCAGCTTTTGATATTGGCTGCAGTTTGAATTGATCGGCTAAAGCTTTCACAATTGCTTCCGCAACCGTTTTTCGGTACGTTTCTGAACGAAGCAATTTGACTTCTTCCTGATTTGTCATAAAACCGCATTCAGCAAGTACTGCATCCATTTTAGTTTCCCGGAGAACATGAAAATCAGCCGTTTTTACACCTCGGTTTTCCAATCCTGTAGAGAGTACTAGATTTCGCTGGATTTTTTGAGCAAGCTCATAGGCCAAAGGAGGTCTTGTGGGATATACATAGGTTTCGATACCGCCAGTATTGTTCCATCCGCCGCTGCCATATGCATTGGCATGTATGGAAACAAATATATCCACGTCCAGACGATTCGCCTTATCCGTCCTCTCACGCAATGACACATCTTCCTGGTCAGAATGAGAAAAATAAACGGTGACATTTTTATAATTCACCAGCAATTGCCTGGCATAGTTGGCCACTGCTCTGCTAAATTCATATTCCCTCATTCCATCAGGACTTCGCTTACCCGGGGTGTTGTAGCCATGCCCAGCATCAAGCATGATCTTCATAACAATCATCACACCTTCCGATAAAAGATTTCCTCAACAGTATATATATGAAAAAAGCTGGGAAAAGGACATAGTGAGATCCCCTGAAAGAACGAATAATAATGTACAAGCCTATTTATTCAGTTCAAAAATATCCTCAAGCCGCTGGGCCATAAACTCATGTGCATCCTGGATCCCCAAATTATAAAACTGAGGTGCCAGCTTATCAGCAAAAAACTCAAGCATCAAGAGTGCAGCCAGATCACCAAGCTCCTCACCCCGTTCATCAAGGAAATAACCCTTAATCTCCTCTATCATCACACGCTTAGCATCATCATCCATCCGAAAATTCTTAAGCATACAAAAACAACCCCCTCAAATAAGTACATACCCACATTGTAGCCTAATCACAAAAAGAATTCACCGCATCACCGCACTGGGGGTCAGACCCCCAGTAATGTACCGCGTTAAAGCGCCGGGGGTCAGACCCCCAGGGGAGTAATGCGGTGATGGGGTGAAGTGAACTTGGCATTCGACATTGTTCTGGGGGATGGTTCGATTATTTCCGTGGAAATAAGATGGTTTAAATAATGTTTCGACTCTATTCATCGTTTGTAACGACAGAAAAGGAGCTGGAACTGATAGGTTACTAGCCATTTCAGTCCCAGCTCCATGACGATTATGACCGCTGCATGGTATGAACGAATTTGTAACGATCTGCGCGATAGGCAGATTTTACGAATTCGAAAGGGGTTCCATCCTTTAAAGTTGAAGTTCTTAGGATCAACAAGATGGGGGAGCCCTTTTCGATTTCCAGAAGGCGGAGCTCCTGGTCCTTGGCATTGGAAGCTTCGATTTGCTGGGTGGCTTCATGAATAACAAGGTTCAATTTTTCCTCGATATACTGATAGAGTGATTGATTGATGATGTCCTCCGTCAATCCTTTAACCAGGTTTGCCGGAAGATATGTCGTTTCAAGAGCCATCGGGACATTGTCCGCAAGACGCACACGTTTGATTTCATATACAGGGGTGTTTTCGTTCAGCTTCAGGCGGTCGGCAATTTCCCGGCCTGCCGGAATGATCTCAAATGAAATCAGCTTGCTGCCTGGATTGAATCCCCGTTCACGCATATCTTCGGTAAAGCTCGTCAGCCCTTGCAGACGCTGTTCGACCTTCTTTTTGTTAACAAAGGTTCCTCTGCCTTTTTGGCGGTACAAGTATCCGTCGTTTACCAGATTGGTCAGTGCCTGCCTGATTGTCATCCTGCTGATTTGGAACATATCAGCATAGACGCGTTCAGACGGAATGGTTTCATCAGGCTGCAGCTCACCGCTGTCTATTTGCGCTTTTATATACTCTTCGAGCTGATGGTAAATTGGTATAGGTGAATTCTTATCGATCATTGGCTATTCTCCTGACTACATACAGAATTTCCTGAAGGGAGAGAACTCCCGTTGTCAGCTATGGGAGTGTGTTAAAGTAATGCTGACGCTTCTTTATCGGCAAAAATAGTTACGTTTTTGTGATTTTTTAAAACAGAGGCAGGGAATTGTTCACTGACTTCACCATTCACTAACCGTGCCAGTGCTTCTGCTTTGGAGTCTCCGGATACAAGCAGGAAGATTTCCTTGCTTTCCATAATGGATGCGATTCCCATTGTGATTGCTTGTGTTGGGACATCTTCAAGTGATTCAAAAAACCTCGAGTTTGCCTTGCGCGTGCTTTCCGCGAGGTTGATAATATGGGTCCTGCTGGTGAAGGAGGTGCCAGGCTCGTTAAAGCCAATATGCCCGTTCTGACCGATGCCAAGAATCTGTAAATCAATGCCGCCATGCTCCTGGATGAACTGTTCGTACCGTCTGCATTCCTCGTCAAGATTCTCTGCAGTGCCATCCGGGATATGCGTTTGATCAATCGGGATGTCGATGTGATCGAACAAATTCTCACACATGAAATAGTGATAACTGTTATGGTCTTTTTTAGAAATGCCGATATATTCATCGAGGTTGAATGAATTGACTTGCTTATAAGAAGTCTTATTTACTTCATGATCTTGAATCAGTCTTTTATAGACACCCGTCGGAGTACTGCCTGTCGCAAGTCCAAGATTCAGCCTTGGGTTTGCGTGGATTTTGGAGATGATTTGTGCCGCAGCCATTTGGCTGAGCGCTTCGTAGGTGCTTGTTTTAATCAATTTCAACGACATCACCTCATTTGAAATGAATTTTTTAACTTAGGCATCACGCTTAAAGCTATTCACACCGCGGCAAAAAGCGATCGAAACATCAAGATTCTCATCGAGGACGACTAGGTCAGCATCCTTGCCTTCAGCGATGCTTCCTTTTCTGTCAAATATCTTGAGCTGCTTTGCGGGATTTTCACTCGCAAGCTTTACTGCTTCTTCAAGGCTGATATGTGAGAATTTCATCATGTTCTTCAGCGAATCTTTCATTTTTAAAATACTTCCAGCAAGCGTGCCATCAGCTAAAAGAGCCTTTCCGTTGGCCACACTGACTTCCTGCCCGCCAAGGTCATACGTTCCGTTCTTGAGGCATTTTGCCCGCATGGAGTCGGTGATCAGGATGACACCGTCAGTGCCCTTTGCCCGCAACGATAAATCGATCATCTCTGGAACAACATGAATTCCATCGGCAATCATCTCAATTTTTAGCTCATTAAAAAGTAAGGCCGCACCTGCTACTCCTGGATCGCGATGATGCATGCCTCGCATTCCGTTGAAAAGGTGGGTAACATGAGTAGCACCAGCTTTGACCGCCTCAGCCATCTGTTCGTACGTGGCATCTGAATGGCCAATAGAAGCAATAACACCGTTTTCAGCTAAATACGTGATAAACTCATAGCCATTTTCTTTTTCCGGAGCAAGTGTCACAAGACGTATATGATTATCAGCTGCTTCCTGCATTTTAGCGAAAAGCTCGACATCTGGAGCGATGATATGATCAGCAGGCTGTGCACCTTTGCGAGTTTCATTAATAAATGGACCTTCCAGATGGACGCCAATTACTTCTGCTTTCCCGGTATGATTATGATTGCTGATATAATCAGCAGCATTTCTTAAGGCTTTGAGAATTTCATCTTGATCCTGAGTGATGGTCGTAGCCAGGAAGCTGGTTGTCCCTTCCTGAGGCAGGATCGAAGACATTGTATCCAAAGCTTCAGTCGTAGCATCCATTGTATCTGCACCGCCGGCTCCGTGGATATGCACGTCAATAAAACCCGGTACAACCGTGCTGTTCTCAGGTAACTTTAACACCTCAACATGGCGATATTCAGCCGGCAGGGCAGAAGCCTGTCCTGTTTCAGCGATTTTGCCATCCTTAATATATATAAATCCCTTATCAATCAATCCTTCTTCTGTTAAAACCCTTGCATTTAAAAGCAATAAATCCTTCATTCTTCATCACTCCTGTAGAGAGCTGACTTTACGGCTTTCCTTTATACCCTCTATGCTATCATTATACTAATACAACACGTTGGTTGTCTATACCAGTTTAACCTAGAAATAATAACCTTGATAATGGTATATACAGGTAAAAAGCGGAGGATTTCTCCGCTGTTTGTTTAAGGTTTTTGTCGATTCACTTTTAATATTTAAAACGATTTAAATTTGTACTCTTGTATCTATTCCTCTTAATTTTTCATCTATTTTTAAATGCTTTATTGTGCGCTGCCTTTATAATGCTCGCTGATCGCTTCACGCAGGTATCCATCGTGTTTGTCTAGAAGGTTTTTCGCTTCGATGCCCTTCAAGCCAGTTATGATTTGCAGGATTGCTGCTTTTGTATGGTAGTTTTGTTCCTTGATTGCCGCTCTTGCTTCCTCGTCAGATGCTCCTGTAGCCATTTTGACGATATTCACTGCACGATTATGGAGTTTTTCATTCGTCATCTGGACATCAACCATCAGATTGCCGTAAACCTTGCCCATTTTAATCATGGAGGCAGTAGATAGCATATTTAAAATGAGCTTCTGTGCAGTTCCAGCCTTCATTCGAGTCGAACCTGTGATGACTTCCGGTCCAACGACTGCTGCAATCGTATAGTCAGAGACTTGTTCCATCTCGGAGTCCTTGCTGCAAACGACCGAAACCGTTACCGCACCTAGCTGCTTGGCGTATTCGAGTGCGCCAATCGTGTACGGTGTCCGTCCGCTGGCGGCGATGCCGACAACGACGTCTTTCGCTGAAAGTGAGATCTCTTCCATATCTGTCTGGCCTTGCTGCTTGTCATCCTCAACGCCTTCAATCGCTTCCGTCATGGCTTCTTTTCCGCCAGCGATGATTCCGACGACCATCCCCGGATCAGTGCCGTAGGTAGGAGGGCATTCTGAAGCATCGATGATTCCGAGACGTCCGGAAGTACCAGCGCCGACATATATCAGCCTGCCGCCCTGTTTGAAAGCAGCGACAATCTTATCGACAACCTCTGAAATGTTCGGAACCTGCCTTGCGAGCACATTCGGAACGAGTGTATCTTCCTGGTTAATGACCGTGATAATTTCCTCTGTAGACATGAGGTCGATATTCATTGTTTTTGGATTTTGCTGTTCTGTATTCAGTTTCGTGATATTCATGTTAATCCCTCACAATAAATTGAAATTTTTGGCCCGCTTTGATGTTTGCAAGCAGGGGAAGATCTGATTGAATGACTTTTCCAATGCAATTAACTTTCTCATCGCGAGGCAGGTTATTCACGGCGATCTGTAACTCGCCTGCGTACCGTCCATAAAGCTGATTATCCATCGTGACAGTACCGCGTATTCTTTCAAGCTGATTTTCAGGTGTGAGCTGCTTGTCCCCTTTTAACGCATAGGAGCGTGATTCAACCGCGCGGACTACATCTCGTGCAGGGTCCATTCTATTCGTCAGCGGCTTGCCCAGGAATTCTTTTAGCTGCGGCAAGCTCCCGCCTTCAACTCGAAGCGGGATGGTCTCCTCTGTGAGGAATGTGAGCAATTCCAACTGTTCATCAGATACTGAGTGGTCGCCAATCAGGATTTTATCGGTAAAACATGAATACTTCAGCTCTGCAGCGGCAACATGAGGCAATTGACCGCGATGCTCCTCAAGTGTAGGAAGGCCAGCAAAAATAGGTCCGCGCAAATCCTTGTCCCCGGGAACGAATGCCATCGTTGTGATGCCCATCTCAAGGAACATCAAATTTCTTTCAATCAGGAAGGACTTGTTCAATCCGGTTTCAGGCCTCGGGTAAAAATTATGCCATGCTTCCACGTTTTCAGCCTTTAACCCAGCTTCAATCCATGATAAAAGCTCCTCTTTTGTTACCGTACTCGCATTGATGCCAATTTTCATTTTTTGCGACAGTTCTACGATTTGTTCTGTCGTAAAACCATAATCGGCCCTAATGCCGGCAAGACCCCATTCGACCAATTTTTCGTACGTGTCCCAGTCAAGCCCTAGAAAGCTAAGTGACCGAGGGGAGACATCGGCCATCAGCTCCATGTGATGCTGCTTAGCCAGGGTTCCGAGTTCCTGTAAAAGTTCCTTATAATCAGCAGGGTTATCTTCAGGGATATGGAGGGAGGTGAAAATGGACTTCAACCCATACCCAGCAGCTTTTTCAATCCAGGCTGCATTTTGTTCCATGCGATCTTTATTTAAATAAACGGATATTCCCAGCAATGAAAACCCTCCAATAAGTTACAGTATTCACAATTTAGTTTTAAAAAAATTCAGGAAAATACCCTGATAGAATAGAAGAAAGGAGGAAAGCAACTCTCCTCCTTTTTTCTTTTAAAATAAGAATGTATAAAATTCACTTCGAGAAATGTCCAGCTTCAGCGCCTAGCCCCTCGAGTCGCTTCGGTCCGCCCAATGAAGTCAAAAAGCGACTTCACCGGTCGGACCTCCAGCGCTTGTCGGGGCTGACCAAGGCGCTTACGCTTTTCTTATTTGTCGAGCTTTGGCACTTGTAGTTGCTTAACAAAGTACCAGAGCTTTTCACTTCCTATTAAATATCCTTTGCCATTTCATCCTTGAAGCCAAACGTCCATGTGAAGATGAATCCGAACACATAGGCTACTAAAAGGCCAAGAAGATAAAGCAGGATTTGGTGCGTATGGACAAGGAAAGCAAGAGGGATTCCGGAAACTCCGATTGCGATCGTTGCGATTTTAAAGAATGCCTGGAAAGCACCGCCGACGGCTGCGCCAAGACATGCTGTGATGAATGGACGGCCAAGCGGAAGGGTAACCCCGAAAATCAGCGGTTCGCCGATTCCAAGCATCCCAACTGGAAGTCCGCCTTTGATGACCTTTTTCAAGCGTTCGTTCTTTGTTTTGAAGTAGATCGCGAACGCCGCACCTACCTGGCCAGCGCCACCCATTGCAAGGATTGGCAGAAGCGGGTCATCGCCGATTGAATTGATCAATTCCATGTGCACCGGAGTTAAGCCCTGGTGCAAACCAGTAACAACAAGCGGCAGGAATGTACCGGCAAGAATTAATCCTGCGAAGATTCCACCCATATCAATCAAACCAAGCAAGCCTTTTGTGATCAGGTCAGAAATGAAACCGCCGACAGGCTGAAGTACAAATAATGTGGCAACACCTGTAATCAATAATGACAGTGTAGGAGTAATGATAATATCCAGTGATGACGGAACGAATTTACGGATTCGTTTTTCAAGGAATGCAATAAACACAGCTGCAAGCATAACGCCAATTAAACCGCCTCGTCCAGGAACGAGTGCTTCACCAAATAATGTAATGTTCGCAAGTCCCGGGTTGATGATCAGGATACCGGCTGCACCACCTAATGCAGGCGAGCCTCCAAATTCACGGGCCGTATTGATACCGACGAATACACCAAGGTAGCCGAAGATTCCCCAGCCAATCAGGTTAAGAACTTGAACAATCGCAGATTCAGGGTCAGCACCTGCACGGACGATCACGTTCGTGATACCGGCAATCAAACCTGAAGCGACAATCGCAGGAATCAGTGGAATAAAGATACTTGCGATTCTTCTTAAGAATAATTTGAACGGAGTGGCGTTCTTTTTGTTAAGATCATCCTTCGTGCGGCCAGCAAGCCCTTCGAAAGGATTCGGATCGTCTTCGTCTACAAGACTAGCAGACTTTCCAGTAATCTCAGAAACTTCGTTCGCGACTTTAGTGACAATTCCAGGCCCAAGGATAATCTGCAATGTTTCTTCTTCAACGACACCGAGCACGCCATCAATTTTCTTGATGCCAGCCACATTTACTTTGCTGTAATCTGCCGGCTTGACGCGCAGGCGGGTCATACATGAAGCGACATCTGCAACATTGTCTGAGCCGCCAAGCTGCTCAAGTATCTCTCTTGCCAGGCGTTCTTCATTACGCATGGTGTTTCCCCCTTAATAAATAAATGTAATGGAAAGTATAAGTTCAAAAATGAATTCGCTTACAACTTGATGATAACAAGGACACGTATAGTTGTCTATACCTTTTTTAATAATATTTATCAGTTGGTATTAGGATTAAGTTAAAAGGTTCATACCAGTGAGAAATCTAATTTAAAAATGAAGGCTGTGTTCAAGTACAATGTTGATTTTTTAGCACCTGTTGATTGGAGCGGAAAGCGAAGCGCCTGGAGCGGAAATCAACTGACAAGTTTAACACAGCCAAAATGAAAAATAAGAAAACACCACATTCTGATTTTTGCGACCTTATATTTGGTTATTAATGAAAAAGTGCTAAAATAAAAAGTATTGTTATCATATGAGAATTTTACTAGCAATTAATTGTTCTATAAAGGAGGAACTTCTTTGTCAAAAGTCCGTACTAAAGACATTATAAAAAAGTTTGATATGGAACTGGTTAGTGGAGAAGAAGGCATCAACCGACCGATTACGACCACTGATATATCAAGACCAGGACTAGAGATCGCTGGATATTTCGAATATTACCCTGCCGAACGGCTGCAGCTTCTCGGAAAAACAGAGTTGTCGTTCTTTGAAAAATTGGACCCTCGGGACAAAGCTTTCCGGATGGAAAAGCTGTGTACGGATATCACACCGGGTATCATTGTTACACGTGACATGGAAGTGCCGCCAGAATTGATTGAAGCGGCCGAGCGCGAATCGGTGCCTGTTATGAGAACGAAGCAAAAAACAACTAGGTTTTCCAGCCATCTGACCAACTATCTTGAGAGTAAACTAGCACCGACAACTGCCGTACATGGCGTACTTGTCGATATTTATGGGATTGGTGTGCTGATCACGGGCAAGAGCGGCGTCGGAAAAAGTGAAACGGCACTGGAGTTGGTTAAAAGAGGCCATCGCCTTGTTGCGGATGATTGCGTCGAGATCCGCCAGGAGGACATCGGAACCCTTGTCGGGAACTCACCGGAATTGATTGAGCATCTCCTTGAGATTCGCGGTCTGGGTATTCTCAATGTGATGACTCTGTTTGGGGCAGGAGCTGTGCGAAGCCACAAACGGATTACCCTCATTATCAACCTGGAAATCTGGGACCAAAAGAAGTCTTACGACAGACTTGGACTGGATGAAGAAACCATGAAAATCATCGACACAGACGTAACCAAGCTGACCATCCCAGTCCGGCCAGGCCGAAACCTTGCCGTCATCATTGAAGTCGCAGCAATGAACTTCAGGCTGAAGAGGATGGGCGTCAACGCAGCCGAACAATTCACAAACAGACTATCGGACGTCATCGAAGACGGAGACCACGACGAAAACTAATCCAATTTAGCGCATTAACGCGCTGGGGGTCAGACCCCCGGTACAGCAAAGCGTTAAAGCGGTGGGGGTCTGACCCCCAATGCTTTAAAGAGCTAAAGTGCGAATACTTTAATAGAGAAAAAGGGGAAATGATATGGAGAAGAATATTCAGCCGATTGATCCGATTGCTTTTTCGCTTGGTCCGATCCAGGTGCACTGGTATGGCGTGATCATTGGGACGGGAATTGCGATTGCGTTATGGCTTGCGATGCGTGAAGGGGAAAAGCGCGGCTTGCCGAAGGATATTTTTGCTGATTTGATGCTATGGGCGATTCCAATCGCGATTATTTCAGCCAGACTTTATTATGTAATTTTTGAATGGGAGTACTACAGTCAGTACCCGGCAGAGATTCCGAAGATCTGGAATGGCGGAATCGCCATCCATGGAGCCTTAATCGGTGCGGTTGCAACCACCTACTTTTTCACAAGAGCCAGAGGCGTATCCTTCTGGAAGCTTGCCGATATTGCAGCACCAAGCTTGATTCTTGGCCAGGCAATCGGGCGCTGGGGAAATTTCATGAACCAGGAAGCCCACGGCGGGGAAGTGAGCAGAGCATTCTTGGAAAACCTGCACCTCCCAGAGTTCATCATCAACCAAATGTAC
Organism: Heyndrickxia sp. MSNUG; assembly: GCF_049532715.1. Taxonomy (NCBI): domain Bacteria; kingdom Bacillati; phylum Bacillota; class Bacilli; order Caryophanales; family Bacillaceae; genus Heyndrickxia; species Heyndrickxia sp. MSNUG. The sequence continues at coordinate 4,233,636 of NZ_CP150978.1, read as the reverse complement.
ATTAACGGAACCTATTATCATCCGACATTTTTATACGAATCCATCTGGAACATCTTAGGCTTTGTTCTGCTGATGTCTTTGCGCAGAGTCAATCTTGGGCGCGGGGAAATTTTCCTCAGCTATATTATCTGGTATTCGATCGGCCGCTTCTTTGTCGAAGGAATGCGTACCGACAGCCTGATGCTGACAGATACACTAAGGATGGCACAGATGATCTCAATCGCCCTCGTCCTGCTGGCGATCGGCTTATGGATTTTCAGGAGAGTAAAGGGATATTCAAAGGTCCGGTATTTAGAAAGTCAAAATTAACATTCAAACAATAGCATCCTAGCTAAGTCATACTAATTGTCCTTAATCCGTAACAAGGATTATCAGCTGATAAAAGTCATGCCGCATTAATAAAATAAAATGTATAGAGACCTTATAAAAAAAGGCTGAATAAACGGGAGAGATGCTTCGATGGTTTCATCATTGAAAAATGGATTAATGGTGGGCTTGAAGACGACCTGGGCACTGGGGAAAGTCATTTTCCCTGTCACTTTGATCGTTTCAATCCTTCAATACACCCCTGTGCTGCCGTGGGTGATTGATCTGATCACACCGATGATGTCTCTTATCGGTTTGTCAGGGGATGCGGCGATTCCACTTGTCATTGGAAATTTTCTTAATCTGTACGCTGCCATCGGAGCCATATTGACACTTGATTTATCGGTAAAAGAAGTCTTCATCATTGCCGTGATGCTGAGCTTCTCCCATAACATGCTTGTTGAATCAGGAGTGGGTCTCAAAGTTGGCGTCAAGCTCTGGGTCATCCTCCTTGTCCGGTTCGGGCTAGCGATTACTTCAGCAGCCGTGATTAATCTGATCTGGAACGGTGGATCCGAAATCGCCAAATACGGAATGATTCCTTCAAAAACAGAGACCGTAACAGGTGTGGGTCCAATTTTACTCGAAAGTGTGACAAAAGCAGGAATCGGCATCTTCCAGCTGGCGATTATCGTCATACCGCTCATGGTTGTTGTCCAAATCATGAAAGACAGGCAATGGCTCGCAGTGTTCTCCAGGTGGATGGCACCTGTGACAAGAGCACTTGGCATGAAGGAAAACACTTCGACCACCCTTGCTGCCGGCCTGCTGATTGGTCTGGCATATGGAGCAGGCGTGATGATCCAGGCAGTTCAGGAGGATGGGGTAAGCAAAAAGGATGTTACGATTGCCTTCATCTTCCTCGTTGCCTGCCACGCTGTCGTTGAAGATACATTGATTTTTGTCCCGCTCGGAATTCCAGTGCTGCCTCTATTATTCATTCGTCTCGGAGTGGCCGTATTATTGACCGTTACAGTAGCTTTTATCTGGAACCGCGCAGATCTTGCAAAAAGAAAGGAAGCAGTATATGAGCAATAAAATAGACACCGTCCTGTTCGATTTAGATGGGACATTGATTGATACAAACGAATTGATTGTTTCATCCTTCCTTCATACGATGGAACATTATTATCCAGGCCAATATCAGCGTGCGGATGTCCTGCCGTTTTTAGGGCCGTCGCTGCAGGAAACCTTCGAGCCGATGAATCCTGAGGGTTACGAAGAAATGATTACAACTTACCGTACGTATAATCTTGCAAACCACGACCTTTTGGTAAAAGAGTTTGAGGGTGTGTACGAAACCGTCAGGACTTTAAAAGAGAACGGCTTCCATTTAGGGATCGTAACAACTAAACGGTCTGACGTAGTTGCGATGGGATTGAAGCTGACAGGGCTGGATGAATTTTTCGAAGTGATTGTTGCTCTTGATCATGTTAAAAATCCAAAGCCTGATCCTGAACCTCTGTTAAAAGCATTGGAATTATTAGGCTCATCTCCTGAAAGGGCCGTCATGGTCGGTGATAACCACCACGATATCCTGGGCGGAAAAAATGCCGGTACGAAAACGATTGGTGTTTCATGGTCGATAAAAGGAAGAGAACATCTAGAACAATACAAGCCAGATTACATTTTAGATAAAATGGCTGATATCCTGCCGATTCTCGGGGTGTAAGATGAGGAAGACGACGCGATATCGTGTTGAAGGCGCCAATTCTCTCTGGCATGTTTATAAAACCGTTCCATTTTGGAAGGTAGTGAAAAATTTCATCGTCATCCAAGTTGCGCGTTATACTCCGTTCCTCGGAATGAAAAACTGGCTGTACCGCCATTTATTAAGAATGAAGGTCGGTGACCAGACATCGTTCGCGCTGATGGTCATGCTGGACGTCATGTTTCCGGAAAAAATCAGCGTCGGCCGCAATACAGTGATTGGATATAACACGACCATCCTCGCGCACGAGTACTTAATCAAGGAATACCGCCTCGGTGATGTGAACATCGGCAGCGAGGTCATGATCGGCGCCAATTCGACCATCATGCCTGGCATCACAATAGGTGATGGGGCGATTGTATCAGCCGGTACTCTCGTCCATAAGGATGTCCCTCCTGGCACTTTTGTCGGCGGAAATCCAATGCGCGTCATCTACACAAAGGAAGAACTCGAAAAACGCTGGGCGGATGACGAAATTTATGGACAGGCTGTAAAAAAATGAGCGAAACGGGAAATTCCGTTTCGCTATTTTTGAGGAAAAGTGCTTGCCCGCAACAATAGGATGTTTTGTAATAATGCAAGGAAGCCAGTTATACATAAGCAGTCTGCATCTGAACCTTCCCTACATAGATTTTAATGAAAGGAGCCTGGCCTTATGAGCATTACTGCAAAAAGCTATTTGAATTATGTTTTATTATTTTTAGCGGCTTGTGTTGGTTTCGTCATGGCTTATCTACTCTCGGTTGCGATGTTTTATTTTCTGATTGGCATCGTATCACTGCCGATTATTGTCATTGGTTTTCCTATTGGAATCTATTTTCTGTGGTCCGCAGTTTTGAAGCCTGTTACAAATAAACTAGGAAAGTATATTATCTTAGTTTTCTCTTATATCTTATACGCGTACATGTTAATAAAATTAGACCCTGCTTCCTGGTCCGAAGCTGGAAACTTTGAATATTATATGAGTATTTTTCGTGGGGATTAATCATTTTACTGGCAAATACCACTATAAAAATAGCGAAACGGTTTTTACGACCGCTTCGCTATTTTTATGCCTATTTTAACTCATACGGAAATTCCGAATAGCAGTTAATAAGGTAATCCGCATACTCATTCCGTTCCCGGAAAGAGCATGTCCTCAAGCCGATTTTTTTCGCTGGAATCAAGTCTGTCTTTTGGTCGCCTACCGCAAGATCCAGTTGATATCGCTCATGAAGATATTGATACGCGTGAATGTCGGGCTTTAACGAGTAACCGTCATCTGCAGGACAAATGACTTCCGCGAAATATTTGCTGAGATCCCAGTGGTCCAGCAGTTCTTCTGTAGAACGCCGGTTCCGGTGCGTGACAAGCACATTGAAATCCGCTCCCGACAGAACATCTTTCACATATGGAAAAAGCGGCTTTCGGTCATGGTGCAAGGTTCGCTCGACTTCCCTAAATTCCTTAACCATATTTTTATCTACCCCATAATACTCATACGCACTCCCATATTTTAAGTGGGGAAGAACCTCTTCATACAGCAATTCTTGATCTGCGATAATCGTGAATGCTTCTACTAGTGTAGGCCACGTATCAAGAATCGTTCCATCCAAATCCCAGAGAATTTTCATGCTGACAGCCTCCTTTACGTTTGCCCCTTTTTAAGGTTCTGTTAATCGAGTCTGTTGATTTTCGTTCCAGGCGCTTCGCTTTCCGCGGGGCTGGCGCTGAGCCTCCTCGTCGCTTCGCTCCTGCGGGGTCTCACCTGTCCAGCTACGCCCGCAGGACACTGAATAGCTTCCTTGAATGTGCCCACGCACGATGAAAAGGCGTTAGCATTTTCGGAGGAGTCTACGCGCCTTCCACTACAATCAACATGTTTAAAAATTCACCTTCAGCTTTAACAGAGTTCTTTTTATAAGGCTCAGTTGACCGTAACCGTTGATTTCCACTACTGGCACTTGCTTACTAGGAGTGTTCGCCAGCCTCACAAAGTCCTCATTTAATGTTGTCCTTCCCTTACTATAAGGCATTCCTATTTCAAATGAAAACAAAGACGAATAGATGTACCAAAATCCAAACCGATCAACAAGAACCAATTCTTTTTTAATGAAGAGCTTATGGTTGACGGATACTAAAATGAATTGTAAACTACATATAACTTCATCTTGTTACCATATTAGCGAACTAAAGGATTTTGATAATTTAATTAAACTACTTTCCTTTTGGGTATAGATAAAAAAACACCAGCAACGAAGAGGGTGAATGCGATGAGCAGATTGTTCATGTTTGAAAAGCCGCTTGGCATGAGGGATACACTTCCTGAACTGCACGAAGCGAAGGATAAGGTCCGCGGATCGATTGAAAAAGAAATGAAGCACTGGGGATTTCAATTCATTGAAACTCCGACGCTTGAATATTACGAAACAGTCGGGAACGCTTCGGCCATCCTTGATCAGCAGCTGTTCAAATTATTGGATCAGCAGGGCCACACATTAGTGCTTCGTCCAGATATGACGGCGCCGATTGCGAGGGTTGCGGCATCCAAGCTGTTTAATGACCATGTACCTTTAAGACTAGCCTACTCGGCAAATGTTTTCCGCGCCCAGCAGCGTGAAGGAGGCAGGCCAGCGGAATTCGAACAAATCGGAGTAGAGTGCATCGGTGATGACTCAGTCAGTGCAGATGGCGAGATGATCGCTCTTGCCATTTCTTCTTTGAAAAAAGCGGGCCTCGAACAGTTCCAGCTGTCTGTCGGACATGTCGGCTTCGTAAATGAGCTGTTTGTCCAGATTCTTGGAACTGAAGGCCGCGCCAGGGAATTGACGAAATTTTTATATGAAAAAAATTATGTTGGCTACCGTGAACATGTAAAATCATTGCCGCTGTCATCGATTGATACTCAGCGTCTGCTGGCATTCCTCGAACTTCGAGGCGGTCCAGAAGTAATCGGAAAAGCTTCCGAGCTGATTGAGAATGGAAAAGGGAAGGCTGCGATTGATGAACTATCCTTGCTTTGGGATGTCATTGCAGATTTCGGCGAAAGTGACCGCATCAAATTCGATTTAACGATTGTCAGCCATATGAGCTACTATACAGGCATTTTATTTGAAGTATACGCCGGAATGGTCGGATTCCCGATCGGCAATGGGGGCCGTTATGACAGGCTTCTCGAGAAATTCGGCAAATCCACAGGGGCAACTGGTTTTGCGATACGACTTGACCGCCTGCTTGAAAGCCTTAGTGATTTAGGGAAGCCGGAACCGGTTACGTGCATTCTTTTCAGTCCGGAGCGTCGAAGGGAAGCCTACCAGCTCGCTTCAAAACGTCGTGAAGATGGCGAAAGAATCGTTTTGCAGGACATTAGCACGGTCCGCAATCTGGATACATGCTCCGACACATTCTCAGATGTAGTCTTCCTCATTGGGAAAGCGGAAAAGGGGGCGATGGAATGAGCGATCAATTGACAATCGCCATGCCAAAAGGCCGGATTTTTGAAGAAGCAGCCGAACTGCTAAGACGCGCAGGCTTTGAACTGCCTCCTGAATTTGATGATTCAAGAAAACTGATCATCGATGTTGAAAATGAAAATTTCAGGTTCATTTTAGCCAAGCCGATGGATGTCGCTACATATGTGGAACACGGAGTCGCCGACCTCGGCATTGCAGGAAAGGATGTACTGCTTGAAGAAGAACGGGATGTATACGAGCTGCTGGATTTGAAAATCAGCGGCTGCTATCTTGCAGTTGCAGGACTTCCGGATACAAAAATGAATGACGTCGCACCGAAAATCGCAACAAAATATCCAAACATCGCGGCTGCCTATTTCCGGGAACAGGGCGAGCAGGTCGAAATCATCAAATTGAATGGCTCAATCGAGCTTGCGCCATTGATTGGCCTTGCAGACAGGATTGTCGATATCGTTTCAACGGGAAGAACATTGAAGGAAAATGGCCTTGTTGAATATGAAACCATCACAACAGTAACCTCAAGGCTGATCGTGAATCCAGTCAGCTACCGAATCAAGGATGAACGCATCAGCGACTTGATCAGACGGCTTAACGAAGTGATTTAATTGCTGAATAATACTGGATAGTTGAAGTTGCAATCTCCCTGGATTGTGAAAGGATTGATTTTTAATGAAAATTTTACAAATAGATGAGGGCATCTCGCTGAAAAGAACGGTCGATGGCGGGACAGAAGAGCAGCGCATGGCTGTCCAGGAGATTATCGCTGCAGTACGTAAAACAGGCGATCAGGCCGTCAAAGCGTTTACTGAAAAATTCGATTCGGTTTCACTTGATGACTTTCTAGTGACTCAGGACGAAATTGCAGAAGCCTACAAATCGGTGAGCCAGAAGCTTGTTGATATCATAACTGAAGCAGCTGCGAATATCCGGACATACCATGAAAAACAATTGCGTCCGTCATGGATGACGACGGAAGAAAACGGGACAATGCTTGGCCAGAAGGTAACACCGCTTGATTCTGTAGGCGTCTATGTCCCTGGTGGAACAGCGGCATATCCGTCATCTGTATTGATGAATGTCATTCCCGCGAAAACAGCCGGAGTGGAACGGATTGTCATGGTATCTCCCCCAGACCGTGACGGCAAACTCCCAGCCGGTGTATTGGTTGCTGCTGATATTGCCGGGGTAAAAGAAATCTATAAAATCGGCGGTGCACAGGCAATCGCAGCTCTTGCATATGGAACCGAAACGATTAAGCCGGTCGATAAGATCACTGGTCCAGGCAACATCTTTGTTGCTCTTGCTAAGCGGGAGGTTTTCGGTGATGTGGCGATTGATATGATCGCCGGACCAAGTGAAATTGGTATTTTAGCTGATGACACAGCTTCTGCAGAAGAAGTTGCAGCCGATTTGCTTTCTCAGGCAGAGCACGATCCTAGAGCATGCGCAATTTTAGTAACGACATCACCCTCACTTGCGGAAGATGTACAAACGGAAGTCGAAAGACAGCTGGCCCAATTGCCAAGAAAAGAAATAGCAGAGGCAGCAATTAAAGACTACGGAGCCATCTATGTAGCTTCAGATATGGATGAAGCTATCGGCGCGATCAACCAGCTTGCACCAGAGCATCTTGAAATCGTAACAGAAAACGCGATTGAATTGCTCGGTAAAATAAAGCACGCGGGCGCGATTTTCCTTGGCAGATACAGCTCCGAACCTGTCGGCGACTACTTCGCGGGCCCCAATCACGTCCTGCCAACAAACGGGACAGCCCGTTTCTCAAGCCCGTTAAGCGTCGAGGATTTCCAAAAGAAATCAAGCATCATCCTCTACAGTGAAAAAGCAATGAAAGAAAACGGTGCAAAAATAGCCGAGTTTGCAAGGCTTGAAGGACTGGAAGCCCATGCGAGAGCAGTCGAAACAAGGGTGAAATAATTTTAAGGGAACAAAATATATAGCATCTTTGGATTTAGGTAGAAGTTTTACATGAAAGTGCTCTTATTGTTTGAACAGTTCAAATTTGAATTGCGAGAAAGCTGTCCGAATGAGAGTGGTATTCGGACAGGTCCAGCAGACGTGGGGTGAAAGCTGTCCGAAAGAGTGAGGTATTCGGACAGGTCCAGTGTGCGTTGGGCGAAAGCTGTCCGAAAGAGAGAGGTATTTGGACAGGTCCGGCAGACGTGGGGTGAAAGCTGTCCGAAAGAGAGAGGTATTCGGACAGGTCCAGTGTGTGTTGGGCGAAAGCTGTCCGAAAGAGAGTGGTATTCGGCCAGGTCCAGCATGCGTGAGGTGAAAGCTGTCCGAAAGAGTGAGGTATTCGGCCAGGTTCAGCAGACGTGGGGTGAAAGCTGTCCGAAAGAGTGAGGTATTCGGACAGGTTCAGTGTGCGTTGGGCGAAAGCTGTCCGAAAGAGAGAGGTATTTGGACAGGTCCGGCAGACGTGGGGTGAAAGCTGTCCGAAAGAGAGAGGTATTCGGACAGGTCCCGTGTGCGTTGGGCGAAAGCTGTCCGAAAGAGAGAGGTATTCGAACAGGTCCAGCAGGCGTTGGGCGAAAGCTGTCCGAATGAGAGTGGTATTCGGACAGGTCCAGCATGCGTGAGGTCAAAGCTGTCCGTATGAATATACTCAGGATGCCTCTTTATATGAGAACGACAATTTTACAAGAATAAACGGAGGTAACAACAATGGAAAGAACCTCAACGGTAAACCGCTATACGAACGAAACGAAAATCGACCTGAGTTTTGGCGTCGATGGCGAAGGGAAAACCTCGCTCGAAACAGGAGTGCCATTCCTGTCCCATATGCTTGATCTATTTGCGAAGCATGGACAGTTTGACCTTTCCGTTGATGCAAAAGGCGATGTAGAGGTCGATGGACACCACACAACAGAAGATATCGGGATTTGCATCGGACAGGCGTTGCGTGAGGCGCTTGGTGATAAAAAGGGAATCAAACGCTACGGGAATGCATTTGTTCCGATGGATGAAGCGCTGGCACAGGTTGTCATTGACTTAAGCAACCGTCCTCACCTCGAGATGCGTGCGGAATTCCCGGCACAGCAGGTTGGAACCTTTGATGTTGAGCTTGTCCATGAATTCCTATGGAAACTCGCACTTGAAGCAAGAATGAACCTGCATGTTGTCGTCCACTACGGTAAAAATACGCACCATATGATTGAAGCAGTCTTTAAAGCATTGGGCCGCGCGCTGGATGAAGCGACGACAATCGACCCGAGAGTAAAAGGTGTTCCTTCCACAAAAGGAATGCTGTGAAAAGCATTAGCAAGCATAGGCATGGCGTCTAAAGTCTGACGTTTCAGTTCGAAAACTTGATCAAATGCGAGTACCTGCACAGGAAAGGAAGTTAAACCATGATTGGCATCGTTGATTACGGCATGGGCAATTTATTCAGTGTCAGCAAAGCGCTAGAACGGCTGGATACGCCTTATTTTATTTCACAATTTAAGGACGGACTGATGGAGGCAGATGCCTTGCTGGTTCCAGGGGTAGGCTCATTCCGTGATGCGATGGAAGCCTTGAATCGTACCGGTTTGACACGAACGATCCGTGACTTCGCTGCTACCGGAAAGCCTGTGCTCGGAATATGCCTCGGCATGCAGCTGTTGTTTGAAGAAAGCACGGAGAACGGACTGACAAAGGGCCTCAGCTTGCTGCCAGGAAAAGTGGAGCGATTCAGCGGAAAGACATCCAAGGGTGAGTCCTATAAAGTTCCGCATATGGGCTGGAACAAGCTTCGTTTTACCGGAGAGTCACCGTTATTTAATGGGATTGCAGAAGACTACGTTTACTTTGTGCATTCCTATTATGTAAAAGCCGCCGATCCTGACGTGCTTGTTGCGGTCGGTGACTACTATGATGTAGAAGTACCTGCCATCGTAGGCAGAGGGAATATATTCGGCATGCAATTCCATCCTGAAAAAAGCAGTGAAATGGGAATGGGGCTGCTCAGGAATTTTACCGAGCTTGCGGCAGAAAGGAAGGCTAAGCTATGAAATTCACCATCTATCCAGCGATAGACATGCGCGGCGGGAAATGTGTCCGTCTTTTGCAGGGCGACTATGAGAAGGAAACCGTATATGGGGACTCTCCTTTCAAAATGGCCAAGAAATTTGCCGGTGAAGGCGCAGAGTGGATCCATATGGTTGACCTGGACGGCGCGAAGGATGGCAAAAGGGTCAACGATGAATTTGTCATCAAGGCTGCGCAGGAACTTGGAGTCAAAGTGCAGATCGGCGGCGGCATCCGCACCGAATACGATATCAATCATTACCTGGAAAATGGCGTTGCCAGAGTCATTATTGGCAGCATCGCTGTTTCGAATCCTGAGTTTGCTGAAGAAATGGTAAAGAAATATGGATCCCGAATAGCCATCGGCCTTGATGCGAAAAATGGCCTCGTTGCTACCCACGGCTGGCTTACTACATCTGAAGTAACCGCTGTTGAACTCGGAAAAAGATTCGCAGAGGCTGGGGCGGAGACGTTTATTTTTACCGATATCGCAACAGATGGAACTCTTGCAGGACCTAATGTAGAAGCGACTCGCCAGCTTGCGATAGAAACAGGAAAAAGTGTCATCGCTTCAGGCGGTGTCAGCTCGCTGGACGATTTGAAAGCCTTGAAAGAATTGCGGTCAGATGGAGTCAGCGGGGCAATCGTCGGCAAAGCATTTTACGAAGGACGCTTCTCAGTAAAATCTGCCCTGGAAGTGGGGAATGAATAATGCTTAGCAAAAGAATCATTCCATGCCTTGATGTGAAAAATGGCCGTGTCGTAAAGGGTGTCCAGTTTGTCCAGCTTCGCGACGCCGGCGACCCGGTGGAGCTGGCCCGATTTTATGATGAGCAGGGTGCCGATGAACTTGTTTTCCTTGATATATCTGCTTCCGTTGAAGGCCGCAAAACGATGGTTGAGGTCGTAAAAGAAGTAGCGTCGGAGCTGGCCATTCCTTTTACAGTCGGCGGGGGCATCAACACGCTCGAGGATATGAAAAGAATGCTTCGTTCAGGAGCAGACAAGGTATCGTTGAACACTGCCGCTGTAAACAATCCTGGATTAATCGCAGAGGGTTCAGCTTTCTTCGGGTCCCAATGCATTGTCGTTGCCATTGATGCAAAATACGATCCGGAGCTTGGTTCATGGCGAGTGTACACGCACGGCGGCCGCACTCCAACTGAACTGGAAGTCATTGAGTGGGCGCGCGAAGCAGTCAGGCTTGGAGCAGGTGAAATCCTGTTGACGAGCATGGACAGTGATGGAGAGAAGCAGGGCTTTGACCTTTCACTAACACGTGCTGTCAGTGAAGCAGTAACGGTTCCAGTTATCGCTTCCGGCGGGGCAGGGAACGCGGAGCATTTTGTGGACGCTTTTAAAGAAGGAAAAGCAGACGCAGCCTTGGCCGCATCGATTTTCCACTATCGCGAAACATCTGTAAAAGAAGTGAAATCTCATCTTCGCGAAGAAGGAGTGACTGTAAGATGAATATAGAAGAATTAAAATTTGACGCCAGCGGCTTGATTCCTGCTGTTGTCCAGGATGCGTTAACACGTGAAGTGCTGACAGTGGCCTATATGAGCAAAGAATCGCTCGAAAAATCTTTGGAAACCCGTGAAACCTGGTTTTACAGCCGTTCCCGCCAAGAGCTCTGGCACAAAGGCGGCACAAGCGGAAACACTCAGAAGATCCTTGAGATCAAATATGACTGTGATGGCGATGCACTAGTTGTACTCGTAGAGCCAGCAGGCCCTGCTTGCCATACAGGAGCGGTGGGCTGTTTTTCAGAAAGCTTGCTAAAAGATGAGGGTTCGACAAAAACTGCCATATTGAGCGATTTCGCAGTCATGCTCGAGCTTGAAAAAACAATCCGTGAACGTGAGCGCGATATGCCAGAGGGCGCTTATACAACATACTTGTTTGACAAAGGCGTCGATAAAATCCTGAAAAAAGTAGGCGAAGAAGCCGCAGAAGTCATCATCGCCGCAAAGAACCGCGACCCAGAAGAACTCAAGTGGGAAGCAGCCGATTTGCTTTACCACCTATTGGTCCTCCTGCAGGAGCAAAAACTGCCGCTTAAAAACGTTCTTGAAGTTTTGAATAAGAGGAAGAAACCCAGCGCAGAAGAGTAAATTGCGCGGGGTTTTTCTTTTAGGTGAAGAAGTCATGCGCTGGAATGCAGGTTTCAGAATTGATAAGTCGGGTGAAGTGAGGAGTCCTCCAATACATCCCCCAGCGATCCATATTTCCCCAGTCCCACCACTACAATTTCCAATCATCATCTTCTCTTAAGCTCTGTCCGTATGTTATACTACATTAGTTAATGGCTGTTTCCCGAAAGGAATGCGATACGGGATGACTTTTCGATAATGGTTCATCAAAAGGATGGATCCATGCACCAAGTCATAAATGCAACTTGGCATACGAAAAGAGCCTTAGTTAAAAACGTTTTACGGAGGATCACATGGGAAAAGACTCTAAAGCAATGAAGCAAAAGGGACAATTGCTGTCGTTCGTTCCTACCGGTGAATATTACTTCACCAAAGGGGTCAAGGCTTTCCATAGACGGGATCTTAAGAAGGCTGAGAAGTATTTCCAGCGCGCGATGCAGCTTGAGCCCGGCGAACCGATGATCATGTGCCAGCTGGCCATTGTGCAATCGGAGTTGGGGGAATACCAGCAGTCTAACCGTCTTTTGCACTTGATCCTCGAAGAACTTGATGAAAACATGGCAGAGTGCCATTATTTCTTAGCAAATAACTACGCTCATATGGGCTTATTTAGAGATGCGTTCAGGCATGCGAACCTTTACTTAGAATTGAATGAAGATGGGGAGTTTGCGGAGGATGCAAATGATCTCCTTGAACTGCTCACGCTCGAAGCAGAGGAAATGGATGAAGACTATTATGAAGAAGATGATTTGATCATCAAGCAGGAAGAGGCCAGGAACCACCTTGAATCTGGCGAATTTCCGAAGGCGATCGAGATTTTCCATGAAGTCATCGAAGAGTATCCGGAATACTGGTCTGCGTACAATAATCTGGCGCTGGCGTATTTTTACCTTGGTGAAACGATCAAGGCAAGGGAAATCCTTAATGATGTGCTGGAGCAAAACCCAGGCAACCTTCACGCTTTGTGCAATGCATTAGTGTTTGCTCACTATCAGAATCAGACTGCGGAAGTCGAGGATCTGAAGAATTCTTTGGGTAAAATCCATCCAATCCACGTTGAACATCAGTTCAAGCTTGGTGCCACATTTGCACTTGTTGGAGAATACGAACTCGCTTACAGATGGCTGAAGAAGCTGCAGAAAACAGGATTTGAAGGCGATGGTGCCTTCTATTACTGGCTGGCGCATGCATCCTATTTTACCGGCAGGGAGCATTATGCAAGAGTGATTTGGAAAAAGGTCCTCGAATACACTCCTGAAAAAGAGGGAATGGAACCTTGGGCAGAAAACCCAGGCGGTAAATTCGAGTCGCAGGTGGCGGCGATTCTTCATCAGCTGAACAGTGATTATCCTGAAGAACGATTATTCGCCCTCTTCCTGACATCTGTTTCTTCAAAAAAGAAAGAGATCCTTGCTGCGGAAAAGTCGACGGATAAAATGACGGAAGTCGAGAAATCGTACCTCGCATACGTCGCTTCAGGCAAGTTGAACGATCAGAAGGAAGAAGTGGCCGGCGCGCATGAAACAGCTAAGCTATTGTATGATCACCATCAGCCGATCGGGAAAAACGAAGCCGGTGTTTATATTATGTGGTTTTCTGTATTTGAGCAGGCAGTAGAAGCTGGCTATGATTTTAAAAATAAGAAAGCATGGGCAGCCGCTGTAGATTATCTCTGGGATAAGCTAAGAAATATCAAGACTTCGAAACAAGCAGTTGCAAATAAATACGGACTGTCCGTTTCAACACTTTCAAAATATATTAGTTTGGCGAACGAATTTCTTCATGAAGAAGACAGCATATAACTTAAGAGGTTAATCCTTCTGCTTGCAGAATGTGGTTAGCGATTTTTGCAAAAAAGTGTCATGCCCAAATGGGTATGACACTTTTTTTCTTTTGAGGATGCTTACTTTGCGATGGACTTTAATTGATTGGTAGACCATCCTTCCAGCGTGAAGGCCATTTCCCAGAATTGCAGCTCGTAATGGCAGCTGATCAAAAAGTGCTGTTTCATTTTTTCTTTTTCATAGTCTGAAGCTTTTTCTGCAAGAGCATCAAGAAGATTGATCTGCTCGTTCACAAGCTCGGTGAACCAGTCGCTTCCATAAGCGGCGATCCATTCCTGGTAAACTGGCGTTTCAGGAGCAGCATTCTTAAGCAGTTCTCCAATCTCGTGGTAAATCCAGTAGCAGGGAAGGATAGCGGCAATGATTTCCCCCAGGCTTCCCGAGGCAGCAACTCGGTAAAGGTGTGAAGTATAGGCGTAGGCAGTCGGAGCTGGCTCGAAGCTTTTCAAGTCCTCCTTCGTGACCCCAAGCTGTCCCATAAAACTTTCATGTAAACTAAGCTCGGCCTGATATGTACCCTGGGCATGGGCAGCCATTTTTGCCGTTATGGATAAATCCTCAGCTCTCGATGCACCAATTGCCTGGATACGGGCAAAATGGGAGAGGTAATAAGAGTCCTGCAAAATATAATATTTAAAGCTTTCAAGAGATAAAGTCCCCTTGGCGATTCCCTGGACGAATGGGTGGTTAAAATTCGCTTCCCAAATCTCATTTGCTTCTTGGCGAATCAACTGTGTAAAAGTAGACATAAAAGACCTCCTGGTTTATAAAGATTCAACATCCTGCCGGCAAAGGATGCTTTTTCCCAATAAAAAAACCACTTTCTTTAGGCAGAAAGTGGTTGTATTGGCGGCATGGTGAAACAAAAAAAGCTCCAGATACTCCACTTCCCTACGCTGGTATGATCCAGATCAGGTTCCAAGGGTCTTAAAGTTTCACTTTAATCTCAGCCTTAACAAAAGGCTCCCCTAGCAGATGAATTTTGCGTATTTAATTATTATCTGTAAATCAGCATAACACCCTTCAGAAAATTGTCAAAGAATAAAGCTGATCAGAAAAAAAGTTCACAAGGAACCTATGACCTCAACTAATGAATTTTTTTCGCTTCAAATCATTATTGTCAATTACGTGAACAGCCAAATTTTCTAAGCATATTTTTGGACTATATGCCTCTTGTTTTATAGGATATGTTTAGGCAGGAAATACTATTTTCGAATGAAAACGGAAGTTAATGCGGATTTTGATTTTTAAAGGAGTTGTACACCATGTCAGAAGAGAAAATTTATGATGTCATCATTATCGGTGCCGGCCCGGCAGGCATGACGGCTGCCGTTTATACATCGCGTGCGAATTTATCTACATTGATGCTTGAACGCGGCGTTCCTGGCGGACAGATGGCCAATACGGAAGAAGTTGAAAACTATCCTGGATTTGATCACATTCTTGGACCTGAGCTTTCAACTAAAATGTTCGAACACGCTAAAAAATTCGGTGCTGAATATGCTTATGGTGATGTAAAAGAAGTCATCGACGGCAAAGAATACAAAACGATCAAAGCTGGCAGCAAAGAATACAAAGCACGCTCAATTATTATTTCTGCAGGTGCAGAATATAAAAAGATCGGTGTTCCTGGCGAGCAGGAATTGGGCGGACGCGGCGTTTCTTACTGTGCTGTATGTGATGGAGCATTCTTTAAAAATAAGGAACTTCTAGTTGTCGGCGGTGGCGACTCTGCGGTTGAAGAAGGCGTTTATTTAACACGTTTCGCTTCAAAAGTAACAATCGTTCACCGACGCGATGAGCTTCGCGCGCAAAAAATCCTTCAGGATCGCGCGTTTGCTAATGAGAAAATCGACTTCATCTGGAGTCACAATGTTAAGCAAATCAACGATAAAGACGGCAAGGTTGGCAGCGTGACGCTTGTATCGACAAAAGATGGCGAAGAAATGGAATTCCCGGCTGACGGTGTATTCATCTACATCGGAATGGTTCCTTTAACAAAGCCATTCGAAAGCCTTGGAATCACAAACAGCAGCGGATATATCGAAACGAACGAGCTTATGGAAACGAAAGTTCCAGGCATCTTCGCAGCTGGCGATATCCGTGAAAAAACACTTCGCCAAATCGTAACAGCTACTGGCGATGGCAGTATCGCTGCACAGAACGCACAGCATTATGTAGAAGAATTGCTTGAAGAATTAAAAGCGAACGCTTAAAACAAGCAATTTAAAATCCCCCGCAGGAACTTTGCCTGCGGGGAATTAGTTTTGTGCGGAATAAAAATACAAGTGAATTAATAAAAATTTCCTTTTTGCTGGTAAAAAAAGTTCCTTGCGGTATAAATTAACAAAACGTAATTATATATTAATTCTTCTGTAACAGTAGTGAAACAATCATGGGGTATTATAGGAATAGAAATTGACCCCCTTTTAAAAATATAATCCTTTGACGGCACAGGTTATCCTGTGCTCCTTTTTTTGTAAAAAATTAATACAGGCTTTCAGACATTGGTATAACACCCCGAATTTCCATCAAGAGATCCTGCCTTATGACTTCAGCTTTAGAGAATCGTTCCTCAACGTTTTACTTTGGATAATATTAATATTTCCAGCTAAAAAATTCATTAACAGAAATATCATTTTTGTATTCATTGTGGCGAAAATCTAAAAATAGTATAATGGAAAGAATAAAAGTTCGGCCATTTAGTGATAAACCATATTTTGAGGTGGAATTGATGCAGCGCGTGACGAATTGTGTTTTGGTTAAAGATAATAAGATTTTGCTGCTGCAAAAGCCGCGCCGCAATTGGTGGGTGGCTCCGGGCGGAAAAATGGAACCGGGGGAAACAGTAAAGGACTCCTGTATCCGCGAATTTCGTGAAGAGACAGGAATTTACCTTCGGAATCCCCAGATTAAAGGGATTTTCACTTTTGTCATCAAGGAAGATGATCAAGTTATTTCTGAGTGGATGATGTTTACTTTTTATGCGACCGAGGCAGACGGCATCAATCTCGATGAATCGGAAGAGGGAACGATCTCCTGGCATGAACTTGATCGTATTAAAGAGCTTCCGATGGCAGCGGGGGATTATCATATCCTGGATTATATGGTCCATGGACAGGGCATTATCTATGGAGCCTTTACTTATACACCGGATTTTGAGCTGATTAACTACAGGCTCGATCCAAATTGATTTTTTAATAAGATAAGAAAGTAAAATTTTCACTTCGAGAAATGTCCAGCTCCAGCGCCTAGCCCCTCGAGTCGCTTCGGTCCGCCCAATGAAGTCAAAGAACGACTTCACTGGTCGGCCCTCCAGCGCTTGTCGGGGCAGACCAAGGCGCTTGCGCTTTTCTTAATAATAGCTATAAAAATAACTACTTCACTTTCAGGGGGAAAGAGAAATGAGTACCGGATCGACTACCGATACCCAGCTGGTGATTATTACAGGGATGTCTGGAGCGGGGAAAACTGTTGCCATCCAGAGTTTTGAAGATCTAGGGTTTTTCTGCGTTGATAATCTGCCGCCTACATTGCTTCCAAAGTTCATGGAGCTGATGAAGGAATCAGGCACAAAAATGAATAAAGTGGCCCTCGTCATGGATTTGCGCGGCCGTGAATTTTTTGATTCGCTATTTAAAGCGCTGGATGATTTGGCTGAGACATCGTGGGTGGCACCACAGGTTTTGTTCCTCGACGCTGATGACTCAACCCTCGTACGCCGATATAAAGAGACGAGACGTTCGCATCCGCTTGCTCCATCAGGCCTTCCGCTTGAAGGAATTAGGCTTGAACGTGAATTGCTTGAGGAATTAAAAGGAAGAGCCCAAACGATATACAAAACGACAGATATGAAGCCGAAGGAGCTCAGGGAAAAAATCCTTGAGGAATTTTCGGAGAATAAGCAGGCGACATTCACTGTGAATGTGATGTCATTTGGTTTTAAGCATGGCATCCCGATTGATGCGGATCTTGTTTTCGACGTTCGCTTTTTGCCGAACCCGCATTACATTGACCATATGCGCCCTAAAACCGGCCTAGATGAAGAAGTTTCAACCTATGTCCTTAAATGGAGTGAAACGAATAAGTTTTTAGAAAAGGTGACGGACCTTTTAAGCTTTATGCTCCCTCATTACAAGCGTGAAGGGAAGGCACAGCTTATTATCGCTATTGGCTGCACTGGCGGCCAGCACCGGTCTGTTGCCCTTGCTGAGAATATCGCCAAGTTTTTCGAAAAGGACTATCATACCCGTGTCACGCATAGGGATATAGATAAAAGGAAGGGACAGCCAACATGAGTACGAATGGACTGCCAAGAATCGTCATCATCGGGGGTGGAACCGGCCTGCCAGTCCTGCTGCGGGGATTGAAGAAGCACCCAGTAGATATTACGGCGATCGTGACGGTTGCCGATGATGGCGGCAGCTCCGGCAGGCTCCGGGAGGATATGCAAATTCCTCCCCCTGGAGATATCCGGAATGTCCTGGCTGCACTCTCCGATGTAGAACCGTTGATTGAGGAGATGTTCCAGCACCGCTTCAATACGTCCAATGAATTATCCGGACATTCGCTTGGTAACCTCATCCTGGCTGCAATGACATCGATTACAGGAAACTTTGTCCACGCGATTCAGGAAATGAGCAAGGTCTTGAATGTCAGAGGAAAAGTACTGCCTGCTGCGAATCGAAGTGTCATGTTAAATGCTGTTATGGAAGATGACAGCATTGTTCGAGGGGAATCGAAAATTCCTTATTCAGGCAAGCGAATCAAAAGAGTATTTTTGAATCCAGAAAACGTCAAGCCGCTTCCGGAAACACTTCAGGCAATCAGGGAAGCAGATTTGATTGTCATCGGACCGGGCAGCCTGTACACAAGTATCTTGCCAAACCTGCTTGTTAAAAGGCTTGGACAGGAAGTATGCAAAGCCCAGGCTCGTAAAGTATATATTTGCAATTTAATGACCCAGGCAGGGGAAACGCATAACTTTACAGCAAGTGACCATATCAAGGCAATCTATGACCATATGGATTGTGCATTTATCGATACGATTCTTGTGAATAATGAAACAATCCCTCCAGATGTCGAGCTGCGTTATAAAGAGGAGCTCGCACAACCCGTTCATTTTGATTTGGAAAAGTTGATGGCTCTTGGGATTGAGATCGTTCAGGAGGAAATAGCAGAGCTTGATGGAAATGTGATCAGGCATGATACCAAAAAAGTATCAGAAATTTTGTATTCTATGATTTTAAATGAAACTAAAAAGAGATATAACGCGTAATATAAGATGCAAGCGTTTGTCTCCTTAAAAAATGGCTGTGTTAAGGTCAATGTTGATTTTTAGCACCTGGTGATTGGAGCGGAAACCAACTAGCATAGCCGAAAAAATAGACAGTATTGTCAAAAACAGTTCAAGCGCCTGAAGAGGTCGTTCTGTCCAGTGAATGCCATTCCATCAGTTACTTGAGAGACCAGTCCTCTTAAGTTCTGCTTAAACACCGAGAAAATCGATGTATGGAACTTTTTAGGCTAATCAGAAGCGCTTGTGCTTTCTATATTTAGGGGGTGAGAAGGTTGTCGTTTGCTTCGGAAACAAAAAAGGAACTCACGAACATTGATACAAAGGGCTGCTGCTCCATAGCGGAACTTTCCGCCCTGATCAGGATGAATGGTTCCCTTTCCTTCTCAAATCGTAAGCTCATCGTAGACATTCAGACTGAAAATGCTGCCATTGCACGGCGGATCTATACCCTGATCAAAAAAAGCTATCAGGTCCAGGTAGAACTGCTTGTCCGCAAAAAAATGCGGCTGAAAAAGAATAATGTTTATATTGTCCGCTTGAAGGAATCGGCCCGAGAAATTCTGGAGGATTTGAAGAT
Organism: Heyndrickxia sp. MSNUG; assembly: GCF_049532715.1. NCBI lineage: Bacteria > Bacillati > Bacillota > Bacilli > Caryophanales > Bacillaceae > Heyndrickxia > Heyndrickxia sp. MSNUG. Next base: position 4,214,205 of record NZ_CP150978.1, on the reverse strand, counting down.
TTTAGGAGAAGGCTTTGAAATCATTCATGATATTTCCCAAGAACTAGTGAAAAAGAAATGTTGTAAGCGTTCTTATCTTAGAGGTGCATTCCTTGCCGGAGGTTCCGTCAATAACCCGGAGACTTCTTCCTACCATTTGGAGATTGCATCCATGTACCAGGAGCATAATGAATCGTTATGTGAATTGATGAATACTTTTGGACTGAACAGCAAAACGCTCGAACGGAAGAAAGGATTTATCACCTATTTAAAAGAGGCGGAAAAAATTACAGAGTTTCTGAACATTGTCGGCGGACATAATGCGTTGATGAGATTCGAGGATATCCGGATTGTCCGGGATATGAGAAACTCGGTTAATCGCCTGGTGAATTGTGAAACTGCTAACTTGAACAAGACGATTGGCGCAGCTCTTCGTCAGGTTGAAAATATTCGTTATATCCGGGATACGGTAGGTCTGCACATTTTACCGGATAAGCTAAGGGAGATCGCCCAGCTTCGGGTCGATTACCAGGATGTTACGTTGAAAGAGCTCGGGGAGATGGTTACCGGCGGTGCCATCAGTAAATCAGGAATCAATCACCGGCTGAGAAAGATCGATGAAATCGCAGACAAACTGCGAGCCGGACAGATCATAAATAAATAGAGGGTTAGAGGAGGAAATAACAAAATGGTAGAAAAACAGGTTGAAGTGAAGTTGAAAACTGGTTTACAAGCTCGCCCGGCAGCATTGTTTGTACAGGAAGCGAACCGCTTCTCATCCGATATTTTCCTTGAGAAGGATGGGAAAAAGGTAAATGCGAAGAGCATCATGGGATTGATGAGCCTTGCCGTAAGTGCCGGTGCATCTGTAAACTTAATCGCGGAAGGCAATGATGAAGAGGAAGCTTTGGAAAAGCTTGCTGAATATATCCAAAAAGAAAATTAATCAAAAAACTCGTTCCCTTTAAAGGAACGAGTTTTTTTAAAAATTACTTATCTTTCTTTTCTTCAAGCACGTTGCGTGTAATGATTTGGTCTACTAGACCATATTCTTTTGCACGCTCAGCTGTCATGAAGTTATCGCGGTCTGTATCCTTAGCGATTACGTCAAGAGGCTGGCCAGTGCGCTCAGAAAGGATGGTATTCAATTTTTCACGAAGGAAAAGAATGCGCTTAGCAGCGATTTCAATTTCAGTCGCTTGACCTTGGGCACCGCCAAGTGGCTGGTGAATCATGACTTCACTGTTTGGAAGGGCATAACGCTTCCCTTTAGTTCCAGCAGCAAGTAAGAATGCACCCATTGATGCAGCCATACCGATACAGATTGTTTGTACATCCGGTCTGATGAACTGCATTGTATCGTAGATTGCCATACCGGCAGTGATGCTGCCGCCAGGGCTATTGATGTAGATGGATATGTCTTTTTCTGGGTTTTCAGCTTCCAGGAATAATAGCTGGGCTACGATTGAATTGGAGACATGGTCATCAATCCCGCTTCCTAGCATAATGATGCGATCCTTTAAAAGGCGGGAATAAATGTCATATGCCCGTTCGCCACGATTCGTTTGTTCAATAACTGTAGGAATCAAGTTCATGTTTGTTTTCCTCCTTTAGCATAAAGATCTTCAGTGCCATGTAACGGCAGTAAGCAAGCTGGCAGTAATTGGTTTGTTTGCCAGAATAGCTATGTATTTTAATGATACACGCATGGTCAATAAAGGTCAAACGAATCGCTTACAAAGCCTTTAGAAACTGTTCGACAATAAATTTGATCATTTTGACCAATTAACTCTACCGTATCCATCTTACCCATGATTGCACATTTTAAACAAAAAATCAGTCTTGCAAAGCCAATGAATCTACCCTATAATAGGTAAGCGTAACGCTAACTTGGTTAAGCGGTACAACTATTAAAAATAGGCCCTCGTGGTGCAACGGATAGCACGTAAGATTCCGGTTCTTGAGATGTGGGTTCGATTCCTGCCGAGGGCGCTTATATTTTCGTTAGTTTGCAGTGCCTCTGCGTTCTATTATGAACGTGGGGGCATTTTTTTTGCGTTATTTTACCGTTAGAAAAACCACGATATTACCACGTAAATATATAGCCAGCCTTACGAATCTTTTCGAAGGGGGCTCTTCTATGCGGCGCAGAAAAGGCGTTACTAATCCCTTAGCTCGAGCGCTAGACACTATTCCAACAACTACTCAGAATAAATCAGTAACCTTTAACGACGCAGTTAATGAATTTTTTTCCTATTGTTGACTTTCGAGCGAAACCGTTAAGTATTATCAGAAGAAGTGAATGCAAACGGTTAGTGCTTACGTAGATCTTGATATTCCTGTAACGGACATCTGAAAAATCAATACAAATCATATCCAGAATCCAGAGGGCAACTACGGCAGAATGTTACGTAGCCAGGGCGAATTTTGAATGCTTGAGGGAGAACATATTTGAATACATGCTCGTGAATATAAATGACGAAAAACAATGGATGCGTTTTTCCTTAAAGGAGAATGGCAACTTTTTATGGAAATAAAGAGAAGGTAATAAAAAAATCTAGAAGAACGGCTGTTGATATAAACAATTTTCAATAGATACAAAAATCTGAGTGATCTAGGAGAGATGATAATGATATTTTTATGTATGGGCTATTTCAACCCTGAAAAAATGGATGCACGCCCAAGGGCAGAGATTGATGCCGTTATGAGTGAATGCCAGCCTGTCGTTGAGAATTTTTATGAAAGCGGTAAGGTGCTGATTGATGCTGGTCTGGAGTCAGAGACCAAAAGCTTACGCCGTGTAAACGGTAAGGTTATCGTAACAGATGGTCCGTTTACAGAAACGAAAGAGCTGATCGGCAGCATATTTATTTTTGAAGCAGAGGGAATGGATGAGGCGATCCAGCTAGCCTCTCTGCATCCGACAACACAAATCAGCAGAGGGGAAGAGTTTGGCTGGCGTATTGAAATCCGTCCTGTTCATTACTTTAAGAATGATAAATGAGTTACCATAAAGGATGTTGCCTAGTAATCAATAATGGAGTACATCCTAGTGTAAGCATATTTTTACCTATGATTTTCGTTTTGTTAGGATTAATATTTGCTTTAATTGGGATTAAAGCTTAGGTCAAAGTTAGTCTTGTTTTGAGGAATGTTTTAGGTGTTTCTCTTTCATTATTTTTAATGTGGGTTCGATTCCTGCCGAGGGCGCTGCCAAAACCTCTTGTCTGATTTTAGGCAAGGGGTTTTTTCTTATTTCGATTTGACCAAAGCATTATGGCCAATTTTGAAAGCGATGCCAAATTCTTTCCATACACCAATGTCTATTTATCATGTAAAATAAGTGCAGGGGTGATTTAGATGGATCTTAAAGCCGGATTATGGCAGAAGCAGACATTAAAATTGGCAATGACTCAAGAGCTTTCTCAGGCGATTGCGCTTTTGCAGTACTCTGCTCAGGAGCTTGCTGCTTTTCTTGAAGCTAAATCAATGGAAAATCCCCTGATTCAAGTTGACTTTAAAAATATCACTACTTTTGATTCAAGTATGGACCGCACGAGAAAGACGTTGAAAAAGACTTTCGAGCGTGATCAGAAAAACCTGATTGAGCAAATTGGCTCGAGTGAAAGCGAGACTCTCGAAAACTATCTCCTTTCACAATTAAATCTGCTTCATGTTACACCTGAAGAAAAACAAATTTTACATGTATTAATTGAAACGATAGATGAAAACGGTTACCTGAAGGATGACCTTACAAAAAGACTGAACCAGCCAGAAGAAGCCGTAAATTCAGTGCTGAAAAAACTAAAGGCCCTGGATCCAGCGGGAATCGCCGCTCGGGACCTTCAAGAGTGCCTGCTCCTTCAACTGGAGCGTAAGAACCCAACACCAGAAAATGAGCTATCCAAAAGGATCATCGCTGAACACTTCCTGCTTTTTGCCGAGAAAAAGTGGAAAGCACTGGCGAAAATGCTGAGTATTGATATAAAGGACATCCAAAAAGTCCATGATTATGTCCAGCAGCTAAATCCAAAGCCAGGAGCTATTTTTCAAAGAGAGAAGCCCGCTTACATCGTACCTGACGTGGTGGTGAAGCGTGACGGCGAAGAGCTGTCAGTCAGTGTGTTTGATGCCTTGATCCCCAAAATCTCATTTAATGAAGGATATTACCGTCAGCTTTCAAACCATAAAGATCAGGAAGTGAATAAATTCCTCCAGGAAAAACAGGGGGATTTTCAATGGATCCAGCGCAGCCTTGAGCAACGGAAGGAGACGCTGTTAAAGGTTTCGATGAAGATCATTGAAAAGCAAAGGGAGTTTTTCCTGATTGGACCCGCCCACTTGAATCCGATGACGATGAGGGAAGTCGCTGAGGAACTTGAAATCCATGAATCTACGGTAAGCCGGACCGTCAGGGAAAAATATATGCAGACACCAGCCGGTACTTATGAACTGAAATATTTTTTCACAAGTGCTGTGCAAACTACAGAAAACGATCAAGCTTCATCGCAAAAGGTAAAAGCAGCGATCGAAGCTTATATAAAAGAAGAAAATAAGCAAAAGCCAGTTTCGGATCAGGATATCGTCGAAATGTTAAAAGAGAGGGAAGGCATGGTGGTTTCCCGGAGAACCGTAGCCAAATACCGTGACCAGCTTGGCATCCCTTCTTCCTCAAAGCGGAAACGTTTTGATTGATTTTACATGGTTTGTTTTTTATGATTTCGGAATAAAACATAGAATTCCGGAATATAACTGACTTTTCCGGAATAAAACGCAAAATTCCGGAATATAATTGATTTTTCCGGAATAAAACGCAAAATTCCGGAATATAATTGATTTTTCCGGAATAAAACGCAAAATTCCGGAATATAATCCAATCGGTTTTTTCGGAATAAATATTAGGTATTGCTTAGTCAATTCAAAGATAAAGGCTCTGTTAAACAGGGCTGTTGATTTTCGTTCCAGGCGCTTCGCTTTCCGCGGGGCTGGCGCTGAGCCTCCTCGTCGCTTTGCTCCTGCGGGGTCTCACCTGACCAGTTGCGCCCGCAGGAGTCTTCGCGCCTTCCACTACAATCAACAGGTTTAAAAAACAACATTGAGCTTTAACAGAGCCAAGATAAAAAAGAAATCATTTAAAGGAGAACTCATGAAAAAAACAGTCAAACTTTATTCCCGGCCACGCTGCCACCTGTGCGAGACAGCCAGGGAAGTACTTGAGGACTTGCAGCAACAGTGGAATTTTACAATAGAAGAAATCAACATTGACCTTGATGATCAGCTCGTAGAAAAGTATGGAATCATGATTCCGGTCGTGGAATTGGACGGGGAAGAGCTTCAATATGGCATTGTGAACAAAAAATTCATAAGTGAAGCGTTTACAAGAAAAAACCTTGAGTTTATTAGTTGAATTGAGTTTTCACTCCTGTTAAAATGAAATCTGTAGCAGGGGTGATTTTTTTTACCGCAGGTGGGACATAATATGTCTTAGCGGGACATTTTATGACCAACAGTGAAAAAGGAGAATATCATTATGCACGATTCGCTCATTGATATTCAAAAAAGAATATTGCCCGATTTAATGCAAGTTATGCAAAAACGATACCTCATCCTGCAGTACATAAACGTGATGCAGCCAGTAGGCAGGAGAAACCTTTCCGTCAGCTTGAACCTGACAGAGAGGGTTTTGCGTTCAGAGGTGGAATTTTTGAAGGACCAGAATCTGATCTCGATGTCGGTTCAGGGAATGACACTGACGAATGAGGGAAAAGATATACTGGAAAGTCTTGATAGTGTAATGCGCGATATAATGGGTATTAACTCATTAGAGCGCAAGCTAAAGGAGAGCATGGGCATCCGGAGGGTGATTGTTGTCCCTGGGGATAGTGACCGCTCACCATGGGTGAAAAGCGAACTTGGCCGCGCGACTGCCGATTGCATGCAAAGTCTTCTGCATAGCAAGAATATCATTGCTGTGACAGGCGGATCGACGATGGCGGCGGTAGCGAATATGCTGACACCAGACTTTGGCGAAAAGGATTTGCTGTTTGTGCCGGCAAGGGGTGGGATTGGTGAGGACGTCAAGAATCAGGCAAACACGATTTGCGCAAATATGGCGGACAATACAAAATCGCGTCACAGGGTATTTTATGTGCCAGACCAAGTCAGCAGCGAGATTTACGACTCTTTCATTAAAGAACCACTGATTTACGAGGTATGGAATTTAGTTAAATCCGCGAGCATGGTTTTACATGGTATTGGAGACGCTATAACAATGGCGGAACGTCGTAATACCAGCCCTGAGGATTTGCAGAACATCCTCAAAGGCAAAGCAGTCGGCGAGGCTTTCGGCTATTATTTTAACGAAGCAGGGGAAATCGTCCACAAAGTGTTGACGATCGGTCTTCAGCTCAATGACCTCGCGAATATAGGCGATGTTATCGCGGTTGCCGGCGGTGAATCAAAGGCAAAGGCGATCAGAGCTTATATGAAACAGGCACCTTCCTCAACAATCCTCATTACGGATGAGGGAGCCGCCAAACAATTGTTACAAGGGTAACACCTTAATATAAAGGCTTTGTTAATCACTACTGAGTTAACAAAGTCAATAAAAAACATCTTTAAGGACTCGAAGGAGGAAATAAACATGGCAGTAAAAGTTGGTATTAATGGATTTGGACGTATTGGACGCGTAGTTTTCCGCGCAGCACTTAACAACCCTAACGTAGAAGTAGTGGCAGTTAACGATTTAACTGATGCAAACATGCTTGCTCATCTTTTAAAATATGACACTGTACACGGTACTTTAAATAAAGAAATTACAGTTGACGGAGACTACCTAGTAGTTGATGGCCACAAAGTAAAGGTTCTTGCTGAAAGAGATCCTGCACAACTTGGCTGGGGCGACCTTGGCGTAGAAGTAGTTGTAGAATCAACTGGACGTTTCACTAAGCGTGCTGACGCTGCGAAACACTTAGAAGCAGGCGCTAAGAAAGTTATCATTTCTGCTCCAGCATCTGACGAAGATATCACAATCGTTATGGGTGTTAACGACGACAAGTACGATGCAGCTAACCACCATGTAATCTCTAATGCATCTTGTACAACAAACTGCTTGGCTCCATTTGCAAAAGTATTGAACGACAACTTCGGCATCAAGCGCGGTATGATGACAACAGTTCACTCTTACACAAATGACCAGCAAATCCTTGACCTTCCGCACAAAGACTACCGTCGTGCACGTGCGGCTGCGGAAAACATCATTCCTACAACAACTGGTGCTGCAAAAGCAGTTTCTCTAGTATTGCCTGAGCTTAAAGGCAAATTGAACGGTGGAGCTATGCGTGTTCCAACTCCAAACGTATCATTAGTTGACCTTGTTGCTGAGCTTGAAAAAGACGTAACAGTTGAAGAAATCAACGCAGCATTCAAGAAGGCTTCTGAAAACGAACTTAAAGGTATCCTTGGATACAGCGAAGAGCCGCTTGTATCTAGCGACTACAATGGCTGTGCAAACTCTTCTACAATCGATGCACTTTCAACAATGGTTATGGAAGGCAGCATGGTAAAAGTAATCTCTTGGTATGACAACGAGTCTGGTTACTCTAATCGTGTAGTTGACCTTGTTGATTTCATCGCTAAAAAAGGTCTGTAAGCTATCATTGGATAAACCATCCATTAACGACTATAATGTAGTGGTGTGAATTGGGGAGCGGGGAAAAGTCCCTCTCCTCTTTTTCTGCTTAAAAGCGCTCAGGCGCTATTTTAAAGGAGGTCTCTAGCCTTGAATAAAAAGACAGTTAAAGATGTGGATGTAAAAGGAAAACGAGTTTTTTGCCGCGTTGATTTTAACGTGCCGATGAAGGATGGACAGGTTACGGATGATACAAGAATCCGTGCTGCACTTCCAACAATCCAGTATCTAGTTGAGCAGGGAGCGAAAGTCCTTCTTGCAAGCCACCTTGGCCGTCCAAAAGGGCAGGCTGTTGAAGAATTGCGTTTGACTCCAGTAGCAAAGCGTTTGTCTGAGCTGCTTGGAAAAGATGTAAAGAAAACAGATGAAGCATATGGCGACTCTGTAAAATCTGAAATCGACAGCATGAACGAGGGCGATGTCCTTCTTCTTGAGAATGTCCGCTTCTATCCAGGCGAAGAGAAAAACGATCCTGAACTTGCAAAAGCATTTGCTGAGCTTGCAGATGTGTATGTGAACGATGCATTCGGAGCAGCACACCGTGCGCATGCTTCAACAGAAGGTATTGCCAAGCACCTTCCAGCTGTTTCAGGCTTCTTGATGGAAAAAGAGCTTGAGGTTCTTGGGAAAGCTTTATCAAACCCTGAGCGTCCGTTTACAGCTATCATCGGCGGAGCGAAGGTTAAAGATAAAATCGGCGTTATTGATAACCTATTAGAAAAAGTAGATAACCTGATCATCGGCGGCGGTCTTGCTTATACATTCGTAAAAGCACAAGGCCACGAGGTTGGTAAATCTCTTTTAGAAGAAGATAAAATTGAATTGGCTAAGAGCTTCATGGAAAAAGCAAAGGCAAAGGGCGTTAACTTCTATATGCCTGTTGATGTCATCGTTGCTGATGATTTTTCTGCTGATGCAAATACAAAGGTCGTATCGATTGAAGAAATTCCTTCTGACTGGGAAGCTCTTGATATCGGACCTAAAACAGCTGAAACTTACCGCGATGTGATTCAAAAGTCTAAATTGGTCATCTGGAACGGGCCGATGGGCGTGTTTGAAATCGATACATTCGCTGAAGGAACAAAAGCTGTAGCACAAGCGTTAGCCGATGCGAGCGATACATATTCGGTCATCGGCGGAGGAGACTCTGCGGCAGCAGTTGAGAAATTCAACCTTGCTGATAAAATGAGCCACATCTCAACGGGCGGCGGTGCTTCCCTTGAATTCATGGAAGGCAAAGAGCTTCCAGGCGTTGTGGCATTGAACGATAAGTAATCGGATTTAGAGATATTCAGGAGCACTGCAGCAGCAGTGCAAGGGTGCGGATCCTGCCAGCTGCTGCACGATCGCTCTGATAAACAACGACAGCCCAACATCCAATGGGGAATTTTAATAACTTTTACACATGTAAGATAAGGTTAATAAGCCATACTGCTTAAGTAAAGCAGGAAACTCGAAAGGAAGTGTCAGCATGCGAAAACCTATTATTGCAGGTAACTGGAAAATGCATAAAACGCTGCCTGAAGCAAAGGATTTCATTGAGAAAGTAAGCGGTCTTGTTCCTTCAAAGGATAAGGTTGAATCTGTAGTTTGCGCGCCAGCATTGTTCCTTGGACAATTAGTTGAGCTAACAAATGGATCAGAACTTGAAATCGGCGCACAAAACATGCACTTTGAAGAAAACGGTGCTTTTACAGGCGAAGTCAGCCCGAAAGCATTGGAAGACATCGGTGTGAAATATGTTATCATCGGACACTCAGAACGCCGTGAAATGTTCAATGAAACGGATGAAAGTGTTAATAAAAAGACTTTAACTGCATTCAACTACAATCTGACTCCAATCGTTTGCTGCGGTGAAACGCTGGAACAACGTGAAAATGGCGAAACCAACGAATTTGTTGGCGGCCAGATCAAAGCTGCTCTTAACGGCCTTTCAGACGAGCAAGTAAAGCAGACGGTCATCGCTTATGAGCCAATCTGGGCGATTGGAACTGGCAAATCTTCTACTGCTGAAGATGCTAACGAAACTTGTTCACACATCCGTAATGTGATTGCAGAACTGTTTTCTCCGGAAGTAGCAGAAGCGGTACGTATTCAGTACGGCGGAAGTGTAAAACCAGGAAACATCCAGGAATATATGTCACAGCCTGATATCGACGGCGCATTAGTCGGCGGTGCAAGCTTAGAGACAGATTCCTTCGTACAATTATTGGAGGCAGGTACTCATGAGTAAACAGTCACCAACAGCTTTAATCATTCTGGACGGCTTCGCATTGCGCGGCGAACGGATGGGGAATGCCGTTGCCCAGGCAAAAAAGCCGAATTTTGACCGCTACTGGAATAACTATCCGCATGCGCAATTGATTGCGAGTGGTGAAGCGGTTGGTCTTCCAGAGGGCCAAATGGGAAACTCTGAGGTTGGACACCTGAACATCGGTGCTGGCCGCATTGTTTACCAGAGCCTTACACGCGTGAATATTTCAATCCGTGAAGGCGAATTTGAAAAGAATGAAACATTCCTTGCGGCAATCAAGCATGCAAAGGAAAAAGGTACTGCCCTTCACTTAATGGGACTGCTGTCAGATGGCGGCGTTCACAGCCATATTGAGCACATGTTTGCTCTCTTGAAGCTTGCGGCAAGTGAAGGCCTTACAAAGGTTTACTTACACGGCTTCCTTGACGGTCGCGATGTTGGACCTCAAACGGCGCCAGGCTATATCAAACGAACATTAGAAAAAATGAGTGAAATCGGAGTCGGTGAATTTGCGACTATTTCTGGGCGATACTATTCAATGGACCGTGACAAGCGCTGGGAACGTGTAGAGAAATCCTATCGTTCAATGGTGTACGGCGACGGACCTACGTATTCAAACCCAATGGAGCTCATTGAAGATAACTACAACAATGGTATCTTCGATGAATTCGTTGTTCCATCTGTCCTTGTGAAGCCAGATGGTTCACCTGTTGCAACGGTTAAGAATGACGATGCTGTGATTTTCTACAACTTCCGTCCTGACCGCGCAATCCAGATTTCTAACACTTTTACAAATAAAGATTTCCGTTCATTTGACCGGGGACCTGGGCATCCTGAAAATCTTCACTTTGTATGCTTAACCCATTTTAGTGAGACAGTCGATGGTTTTGTTGCATTTAAGCCAACAAACCTCGATAATACAGTAGGAGAAGTGATTTCACAGGCAGGCATGAGCCAGCTGCGCATTGCGGAGACGGAAAAGTATCCACATGTAACGTTCTTCATGAGCGGCGGCCGTGAGAAGGAGTTCCCTGGAGAGCAGAGAATTCTCATCAACTCTCCAAAGGTTGCGACTTATGATTTGCAGCCTGAGATGAGCGCATACGAAGTGACGGATGCGTTGATCGGGGAAATCGAAGCTGACAATTTCGATGCAATTCTCTTGAACTTTGCGAACCCGGATATGGTTGGACATTCAGGCATGCTTGAGCCAACAATCAAGGCTGTTGAAACAGTGGATGAATGCCTTGGACGCATTGTTGACCTGATTGTTTCTAAAGGCGGCACTGCGATTATCACAGCTGACCACGGAAACGCGGATGAAGTTGTGACACTTGAAGGCTCACCAATGACAGCACATACGACAAACCCGGTGCCTGTCATCGTGACGAAATCAGGCGTTGAACTCCGTGAAGACGGAATTCTTGGCGACCTTGCACCAACCATACTTGAACTTTTAGGACTCGAACAGCCAGCAGAAATGACTGGAACATCATTAATTAAAAAATAAGGAGAGATTACTTTGCCATTTATTACAGACGTATATGCACGTGAAGTATTGGATTCCCGCGGTAACCCAACAGTTGAGGTAGAAGTTTTCACAGAATCAGGCGCTTTCGGACGCGCGCTAGTTCCAAGTGGTGCTTCAACAGGCGAATACGAAGCAGTTGAGCTTCGTGACGGCGACAAGAGCCGCTACCTTGGAAAAGGTGTTCTTAAAGCAGTTGAAAACGTGAACGAAATCATCGCTCCATTCTTAATCGGCGAAGAGTTCAACGTTCTTGACCAGGTTGGCATCGACCACGCGCTAATCGAGTTAGACGGAACAGAAAACAAAGGTAAATTGGGCGCAAATGCAATCCTTGGTGTTTCCATGGCTGTTGCACACGCTGCTGCAGACTACCTAGACATTCCTTTATACCAATACCTTGGCGGATTCAACGCGAAGCAGCTTCCAGTTCCAATGATGAACATCGTGAACGGCGGCGAGCACGCTGACAACAACGTAGACATCCAGGAATTCATGGTAATGCCAGTTGGCGCTGAAAACTTCCGTGAAGCACTTCGCATGGGTGCTGAAATTTTCCACAGCCTGAAGTCAGTTCTTAAAGAAAAAGGCTTGAACACAGCTGTAGGTGACGAAGGTGGATTCGCTCCAAACCTTGGTTCAAACGAAGAAGCTCTTCAAACAATCGTTACAGCAATCGAAAAAGCTGGCTACAAGCCAGGCGAGCAAGTGATGCTAGCTATGGACGCTGCTTCTTCTGAGTTCTACAACAAAGAAGACGGCAAGTACCACCTTTCTGGTGAAGGCGTTGTTAAAACATCTGCAGAAATGGTTGACTGGTACGCGGAAATGTCTTCTAAATACCCAATCATCTCAATCGAAGACGGTTTGGATGAAAACGACTGGGAAGGCCACAAGCTATTGACTGAGCGCCTTGGCGGAAAAGTTCAGCTTGTTGGTGACGACCTGTTCGTTACAAACACTAAGAAGCTTTCTCAAGGTATTGAGCAAGGCGTTGGCAACTCAATCTTGATCAAAGTTAACCAAATCGGTACTTTGACTGAAACTTTCGACGCTATCGAAATGGCGAAGCGTGCAGGTTACACAGCTGTCATCTCTCACCGTTCTGGTGAAACAGAAGATGCAACAATCGCTGATATCGCTGTTGCAACAAACGCTGGCCAAATCAAGACTGGTGCTCCATCACGTACAGATCGCGTAGCGAAGTACAACCAGCTTCTTCGTATCGAAGACCAGCTTGGCGAAACAGCTCGCTTTAACGGAATCAAATCTTTCTACAACCTTAAGAAGTAATTCTATTAGGTAAAATAAAACGCCGACAACATGACGATGCTGCCGGCGTTTTTTTTATGGTATTCTTTCCTGCCCCTAATGGAGAAGAAATCAATTTTCGGTAAATAAAAAAGACTTTTTTCTTTTTGTAAAGTTCCTTACTCATTGCTCCAAGGTTAAATATATCCATTTGTATTTTCGTGACCAAAAACAAACGGAAATGAGCAAAATATGTTGTACCAACTAAAGATAGGAGCCAGTTGATATGAAAAAGAGATTACTTTTAGCTGGTATGATCATATTTTGCATAATAGGCGGACAGCCGAGGGTGGAAGCTGATTCAACACCTTCTTCCGTGAAAAGAGACAAATTCGAAAAGACAGGACACGTATTTTGGGATATTCCAGTGGATGAAAAGCTGGTGGCATTAACCTTCGATGATGGACCTGATCCCCTTTATACAGCCCAAATTCTTGATGCCCTCGGTAAATACAATGCGAAAGCAACCTTTTTCGTCATCGGTGAAGAAGCGGCAAGATATCCTGAGATCGTAAAGCGCGAGGCGAGGGAAGGGCATGAAGTGGCGAATCACACATATCGCCATCATTTCCGTGACGGACATTCGCCGGCTATGCTAAAAAGGGAATTGGAAAAAAGCGAGAAAGTCATCAAGGAATTAACTGGCTACCAGCCTACGCTATTCCGCCCTATTGCCGGATATTATGATGAAGAAATTATCGATACAGCAGTTGCTGAAGGGTATAATGTAATTCTCTGGTCCTGGCATCAGGAAACGAGAGACTGGAGCAAGCCGGGTGCCAACAAAATCGTCGAAAATGTCATTTCAGATACGAGGCCAGGAGATGTGATTATCTTCCACGATGCTGGCGGTGACAGGACCCAAACAGTCAAAGCTCTCGAGCAGATTCTTGAAATCCTGTATAAGAAAGGCTATAAGTGCACAACAGTATCGGATTTGCTGTTCAGGTCAAACTCATTCCTGCCAGCCTCAATCCGTTAAACAGACATCTTTTAAGAAACACAATCCATTGTGTTTCTTTTTTTGTAAAAATTCACAACTATTCGGACAAGTGTTGTTTCATTCCTCAAAATGTGATAAATTTAAAATACTGTTAAGTAGGTTTTATCGGGAGGTACGTCATGCATACATTTTTAACTGTTATATTAGTGATTGTCAGCATTGGGCTGATCGGAGTCGTTCTGCTTCAATCAGGTAAGAGTGCTGGTCTATCCGGTGCCATTTCCGGCGGCGCTGAGCAATTGTTCGGAAAGCAAAAAGCAAGAGGACTTGATTTGATCCTGCACCGCATCACTGTAGTTCTATCCGTTTTATTCTTTGTTATAACTATTGCCGTTACTTATTTCAAGCTATAATACACAGAACCCGGCTTCAGAAGAGGCCGGGTTTTGTTGTGCTTTGGCGCATTAACGCGCTGGGGGTCTGACCCCCAGCGCGTTAATGCAGCAGAGTGGTTTACATATTTCTCGTAATAATGGGTATTTACATATATAGGCATGGTTAGAACGAATATATTGAGTCTGCAATGTTCCAATAGGCGTCATTGGAACAATGAAAGAGGAAAAATAGCTACACCGATGTTCCAATTGGCGTCATTGGAACAATGAAAGAGGAAAAGTAGCTACACCGATGTTCCAATAGGCATCATTGGAACAATGAAAAAGGAAAAATAGCTACACCGATGTTCCAATAGGCGTCATTGGAACAATGAAAGAGGAAAAATAGCTACACCGATGTTCCAATAGGCGTCATTGGAACAATGAAAGAGGAAAAATAGCTACACCGATGTTCCAATAGGCGTCATTGGAACAATGAAAGAGGAAAAATAGCTGCACCGATGTTCCAATAGGCATCATTGGAACAATGAAAGAGGAAAAATAGCTGCAACGATGTTCCAATAGGCGTCATTGGAACAATGAAAGAGGAAAAATAGCTACACCGATGTTCCAATTGGCGTCATTGGTATGTAAGAGGAAAAATAGCTGTAACGATGTTCACATTTAAAGGCTTTTTATTGGATTGTTAACTGGTGGTTTGTTAAAACTAAGGAAGATAATTTATCCATACTAAGATTCATAATATAGAGGGAGTAGGAAAATGAGAAAGTTAGTACCAAGACCTTTTACATTTAAAGCTGGAAAAAGAGCAGTTCTGCTGCTGCATGGCTTCACCGGCAATTCTGCTGATGTGCGGATGCTGGGGAGATTTTTGGAAGGAAAGGGATACACTTGCCACGCGCCAATTTTCAAAGGACATGGAGTACCGCCTGAAGAACTTATACATACTGGTCCTGAAGATTGGTGGCAGGATGCCATTGGCGGCTATGAATTCCTTAAGAACGAGGGCTACGAAGAGATTGCCGTAGCAGGTTTGTCATTGGGCGGAGTTTTCTCCCTGAAATTAGGTTATACAGTTCCTGTGATGGGAATTGTCCCAATGTGTGCACCTATGTATATCAAAACAGAGGAAATCATGTATCACGGTGTACTTGAGTATGCAAAAGAGTATAAGAGGATGGAAGGAAAACCGCCTGAACAGATTGAGTCTGAAGTCGATGTCTTAAGAAACGGATCCATGGTCACTCTTAAAGCACTTCAGGGCTTGATTACGGAAGTCAGGGAGAATGTTGACATGATCTATGCGCCAACTTTTGTTGTTCAGGCACGCAATGACCATATGATCAATCCAGATAGTGCGAATATCATTTACAATGCGGTAGAATCGGATAATAAAAAACTAAAATGGTATGAGGAATCTGGGCATGTGATTACGCTCGATAAAGAGCGTGACCAGCTCCACGAAGATGTTTATACGTTTTTAGAAACGTTAAATTGGAAAGAATAAAAGGATAGAAACTTTAATAAAGGGAGGGATTTTTAAATGGATGAGAATATTAAAGCCCATATAGACAGGCTTTTGCATTATATGAAAGACGAGGCTTACAAGCCGCTTACCGTCCAGGAACTTGAAAGTGCATTCGGGATACAGGATTCTTCGACATTTAAGGAGTTTGTAAAAGCTCTTGTTGTCATGGAAGAAAAAGGCCTGGTTGTCAGGACCCGCAGCGACAGGTACGGTCTGCCTGAAAAGATGAATCTCGTTCGCGGACGCCTGAGCGCCCATGCCAAAGGATTTGCATTCGTCATTACCGAAGAACCTGGCATGGATGATATTTTTATACCGCCAAACGAAACTGGCAATGCAATGAACGGAGATACGGTTCTCGTAAGAGTTTCTTCTGACAGTTCCGGTCAGCGTCGTGAAGGTACAGTCGTGCGCATTTTGGAAAGAGGCGTTTCGCAAATCGTTGGTACATACACCGAAAGCAAACATTTCGGTTTTGTTCTGCCTGACGATAAAAAGTTCGCAAGCGATATTTTTATCCCAAAAGACGCAGGGATGGGTGCTGTTGAAGGACATAAAGTCGTTGTAAAATTGACTGCCTATCCTGAGGGCCGCAAGAGTGCCGAGGGCGAGGTCATCGCCATACTGGGGCATAAAAATGACCCTGGCGTGGATATTCTTTCAGTAATCCATAAACATGGCTTGCCGACCGAATTCCCTGCAGAGGTATTAAAACAAGCTATTGATGCTCCAGACCAAATCAATGAGAGTGAGATTGCCAACCGCCGTGACCTGCGTAATGAAGTGATCGTCACAATAGACGGCGCAGATGCAAAGGATCTGGATGATGCTGTCCAGGTGACAAGGCTTGAAAATGGCAATTATAAGCTTGGTGTCCATATTGCGGATGTTACTTATTACGTAACTGAAGATTCACCAATTGACCGTGAGGCGGAGGACCGTGCTACTAGTGTGTATTTAGTTGACCGGGTAATCCCGATGATTCCACACCGCTTGTCGAATGGAATCTGTTCTTTGAATCCTAAAGTAGACCGACTGACATTGTCATGTAATATGGAGATTTCACCGGATGGACAAGTGGTTAACCATGAAATCTATCAAAGTGTGATCAAGACAACTGAGCGAATGACTTATTTTGATGTGAACAGAATTCTTGTCGACAAAGACGAAGAAACACGTTCTCGTTATGAAACTCTTGTGCCAATGTTTGAAATGATGGAAGAGCTTGCTGCGATCCTTCGTAAAAAGAGGATGGATAGAGGTGCCATCGACTTTGACTTCAAGGAATCGAAGGTACTTGTTGATGAAGAAGGCCATCCAACGGAAGTAGTGCTGCGTGAACGTTCTGTAGCTGAAAAATTGATTGAGGAGTTCATGCTTGCAGCCAATGAAACAGTTGCTGAGCATTTCCACTGGCTTGATGTACCATTTATCTACCGTATCCACGAAGATCCAAAGGAAGATAAGCTAAGAAAGTTCTTCGATTTCATCACGAACTTTGGATATCTTGTCAGAGGATCTGCGAATGGAGTACATCCTCGGGCGCTTCAGGAAATCATTGAAGAAGTCCAGGGGAAACCCGAAGAAATGGTTGTTTCCACCGTTATGCTTCGCTCCATGCAGCAGGCGAAATATTATCCTGAAAGCCTTGGTCACTTCGGACTTTCAACTGAATTCTATACGCATTTTACATCGCCAATCCGCCGTTACCCGGATTTAATTGTCCACCGGTTAATCAGGACTTATTTGATTGAGGGGAAATTGGATCAGGCAACGAAGGAAAAATGGAATGCGATGCTGCCTGATATTGCCGAGCATTCTTCAAACATGGAACGCCGCGCTGTTGAAGCTGAGCGTGAAACAGATGAATTGAAGAAAGCAGAGTATATGGAGGACAAAGTTGGGACTGAATATGATGGTATTATCAGTTCGGTCACTAATTTTGGTATGTTCGTCGAGCTTCCAAACACGATTGAAGGTCTTGTACATGTCAGCTACATGACAGATGATTATTACCGTTATGAAGAGCGGCAGCTGGCAATGATCGGTGAGAGGACGGGCAATGTTTTCCGCATCGGTGATGAAATCACAGTTCGTGTCATCAACGTCAATAAAGACGAGCGTTCAATCGACTTTGAGATAGTCGGCATGAAGGGAACTCCTCGCCGAGAACGTCCCGCTGTGCCAAAAATCTTTAAGACAGGCAGCAACCAGAAAAAACCGCGCCACGGCAAAGAAGAAGAAGGAAAATCAAGAGGCGGCAGAGGAGCCGGCAGCGGCAGGAATGGTTCTGGTTCAGGTTCAGGCTCTGGTTCTGGACCGAAACCAAAGAACAAAAAGAAGAAATTCTTTGAAAATGCTCCAGCCGCAAAACGAAAATCAAAAAAGAGAAAATAAGCAACTCTGAAAAGAGAGCTCCTGCTAAGGGGCTCTCTTCTATCCTATAATGATTTGTCCTGATTTTAAGCCGGACTTTTAATACTGATTTTTGCCTGAAGCAGAAATCTATCGTACTGAAACTTATAAAAAACGAACATGAAATACTTAGGTTCGGCTTGGAATTGTGGGAGATGAGGATGTTTGCTAAAATGAAATGACAGAGAAGGGGGAAGTTTTTATGCCAAAAGGTGAGGGAAAAGTAGTCGCCCAGAATAAAAAAGCGAATCATGACTATTTTATAGAAGAAACATATGAAGCCGGTGTCGTCCTTCAGGGTACAGAAATTAAATCAATCCGCAACGGGCGAGTTCAGCTGAAAGATTCTTATGCAAAGGTCCACAATGGTGAATTGTTTTTATACAATCTGCATATCAGTCCTTATGAACAAGGGAACCGCTATAACCATGATCCTTTAAGGACGCGAAAATTGCTGCTTCATAAGCGTCAGATCAATCAGCTGATTGGTGAAACGAAGGAAGCAGGCTATGCCCTTGTTCCGTTGAAGATTTATTTAAAAAATGGCTTCGCAAAGGTTTTAATTGGCCTTGGTAAGGGTAAAAAGAACTATGACAAGCGTGAAACGCTGAAGAAAAAGGAAGCGGGCCGTGATATCGAGCGTGCATTCCGCGAACGCCAAAAAATGTAAGCTTGTCAGCTGAGGAAGAGTGTACCAGTTGAAAAAAACACTCAATGTGATATAATAAAAACTGTCACCAGCGAGTGACAACATAACTTATGCTCGGCTTTCCGAGTTTTCCTAACGTCTGTATCACAGATACAGCAACCTTTTATATGGGGACGTTACGGATTCGACAGGGGTAGTTTGAGCTTAGGTGGCGAGTCGAGGGGATCGGCCTCGTTAAAACGTCAACGCCTATAACTGGCAAACAAAACAACAACTTCGCTTTCGCAGCTTAATACTGCATAGCGGTTCGCCCCTCCATCGCCCATGTGGTAGGGTAGCGGACTCACTCTAAGTGGGCTACGCCGGATTCCACCGCCTGAGGATGAAGGAAGAGAACAACCAGGCTAGCTGGCCGGCCGCCTGTCGGTAGGCAAAAGGACCAGCGAATCGCCAATATGCCGACTACACTCGTAGAAGCTTAAGTGCCAATATCTTTGGACGTGGGTTCGATTAGTAATTAGTCGCCTTGCGTGGCAACACGCAAGTGAAAATCCGGCTTTATCGGTGAAACCTAAGTCGTGAATAGCGATAAGGCAATGCCGAGCGGTATGTGGAGCAATCCAACAGCCGTGTATCGACTTATAGGCTGCCCAAGTGGCAGTACTAGGATGCGTTATCTGCCTGGGAGTCCAGGTAAAACTCAATAACGCATAATACGCCGGAGGACCTGCCAGCCAGGTTCAAGATATAGTCAGTGCCATGACGAAAGCATGGAATAGCACGTCCCACCGTCTCCACCAATACATATGTTGGTGGATTTTTATTTTATTGTGTGACCTAAAGCATTAGTTTGCCAATTGGCAAGCTTATGCTTTATTTTTTTTGTTAGGAGGTTGGTAATACTAAGTACTTTTTATATCAAATTTTATTACCGTCTATTCGTTTTCAGGCTCTTCTCTCAGCTTCTCTCCTGCCTTATCGATTAAATTTGAAAAAAAAGTTCCTCAAAATGTTTTTTTGCCTCTAACATTTCCAAGGTGTATTTCCCGTTCCTTGGAGTGACCTGTTGATACTCGTTAATAATCCAAAGTGCTCTTAGCCTTTTCCGTTCAATTCTCAAATAAGGTTGAACATCTTTTAAGACGGCTAAGACAATTTCTTTCTTCTTTATGCTTAAGGTGTAGGAGTCTTTATGTTTATCGGGGCAATAATTCTTTTTATTATTTATGATACCACCAATTAGGCTTTGTAAATAAACAAGTAATTCTTTGTCTGTAGAGGGAATTGTGATAGTAGGCCGACGATGTTCCTTTTTGTGCATTCGAGTCAGGTTAATACTGCCTTCACCGTCTATAATCCCAGCAACATAGCTGGCTTCCTATTTTTCCATTTTTATCCACTCCTCTAAATGGAACGTTTGTTCTTATTTAATTCCATTATACTACTTTTTAGAAAAGAAAGATATATGACCATAACCTTAATATACTTGTGCAAAAAAGCACTATTAGGTC
Source organism: Heyndrickxia sp. MSNUG (assembly GCF_049532715.1). Classification (NCBI taxonomy): domain Bacteria; kingdom Bacillati; phylum Bacillota; class Bacilli; order Caryophanales; family Bacillaceae; genus Heyndrickxia; species Heyndrickxia sp. MSNUG. The sequence continues at coordinate 4,194,002 of NZ_CP150978.1, read as the reverse complement.
GCTCAACAACCTTTTATTAATTTACTTCATGATTACATTAGATCAATAAAAAGAAGCACTGCCCGCAGTTTAATACAACTGCGGGCAGTGCTTTTTTTTCACTTAAACTAAAATCTATCCTAAAGAAATCCTAATCAACTCATCTCCAAATTTCACATCAATTTGGTTTTCAGGTTTTTTTGGCGTTTCAAAGCTTATGTGGTGAACGAGTACGTTTTCTTTAATTAGCTCTTCGAAATGTTTGATTTTTTCTTTACTCTCATCTGTTGCTGAAATATTGATTGAGATATATTTTTCAATCGGTAAATCTAATTTTTTTCGAGTGTCTTGTACGGCTCTGATTAATTCTCTAACTTGACCTTCATCAACTAGTCGAGGTGTAAGTGTTACTTCTAAAACCACCTTAAGTTGTTCATCGCCGGCCATCTCAAAACCAGGAGATACTTCATATTCAACATTTACATGTTCCTTCTCCAATGTTACCGATTGTCCCGTAACATTCACTTTTAGCTGACCATGATCTAATAATGACTTTTTATCCGCATCCTCCATGTGGTTAACATAGTCCTTAACTGTGTTTACCAGCTTTCCGAATGCAGCACCAGCAGTTTTGAAATTTAATGTAAAACTAGTTGATAGGTATGGTGACAGATTTTCTGTGTAAACAACATCTTTAACATTCAGCTCGTCTTTGATGATACCTGAATAGGAATTTAAAACGCGAAGGCCGTTACTGCGCCATACAATGATTTGTTGTAAAGGCTGTTTAACCTTTAAGTTCTTTGCATTACGGATACTGCGGCCAAGTTCAACTATTTTCAGGATCGTTTTCATATCTGTTTCTAAATCTAGATCAATCAATGACTCATTTGAGATTGGGTAGTCTTGTAAATGAACACTATTTTGAGTTAACTTCAAATGAATATCCTCGGCCACATATGGTACAAAAGGTGCGAGCAAGCGACATATTGTAGTAAGTGTTTCATATAGCGTTGAATAAGCTGCTATTTTATCGTCTGAGAGTCCGGAAGCCCAGAAACGATTTCTTGAGCGCCGTACATACCAATTACTTAATTCATCAACTAAGGATGCTATTTCACGAGTTGCTTGAGTAAATTGATACCGATCCATGTGATCATTAACAAGTTTAACGGTACTATGCAGACGGGAAAGGATCCACTCATCCAAAATGGTTTTCTTGCCGGGTTGCTGGCCATCGTACACAAAGCCATCTATTTTTGCGTACATTGCATAAAATTTATAGGTATTATCCAATGTGTCAATCAATTTTGATTTTGCATCTTGCACAATCTTCTTTGAAAAGCGTTTTGGATTCCAGGGTGAACTATCGACTAAGAATGCCCAACGAAGCGCATCTGCACCGTATTCTCCGATCAGTTCTACAGGTTCTAAAGCATTTCCTTTACTCTTAGACATTTTCTGGCCATTTTCATCGAGTATATGTCCTAGTGATAAGACATTTTTATAAGATGGTTTTCCGGTAAAAAGGGTAGAAACTGCAAGCAAGCTGTAGAAAAATCCTCTCGTCTGATCAATACCTTCGATCACTACATCTGCAGGAAATTGCGATTCGAATTTTCCATTATTTCCGAACGGATAGTGATACTGTGCGAATGGCATCGATCCACTGTCAAACCAAACATCAATCACTTCAGGCGTTCGATGCATAGGCCCTTTGCATTTCGGACAGGAACACTGTACCTCATCAATATACGGTTTGTGTAACTCGATATCATTTGCTATTGGATTTGCCGCGAGTTTTTGCAGCTCCTTGATACTGCCAGGAGCTTCCTCATGATTGCAAACAGAACAGACCCAAACATTTAGAGGGGTACCCCAATACCGGTTTCTGCTTATATTCCAGTCCATAAGATTTTCAAGGAAATTTCCAAACCGTCCATTTTTAATATGCTCTGGATACCAATTAACAGTTGCATTGTTTGCAAGCATTTTATCCTTTAAGAAGGACATTTTGATGAACCAGCTATCGGTTGCATAGTAAAGTAATGGGGAATCACATCTCCAGCAATGCGGATAGCTATGTTCGTATTTTTCCTTGTGAAAAAGGGTGCCTTGTTCCGACAGCATTTTAATAATGTCCACGTCACAGTCTTTGACAAATCTTCCAGTCAGCTCTGTGATTTCGCTTGTATAGCGACCTTGCTGATCAACAACATTGATAAAAGATAACCCATTCTGCTGAACAGTTTTATAGTCATCTTCACCATAAGCCGGGGCAATATGGACAAGACCTGTTCCGCTTTCTTCAGTGACATAATCTGCTAATACGATATAATGTCCTTTCTCGACAGTTGCATAATTGAAAGGTGGGGCATAACGTATTCCTTCAAATTCGGTTCCATTATGCTCACTTAAAATACTTACGTGATCACCAAGAACTTTTTCTACGAGAGATTTTGCAAGAATATAGATCTTATTTTCTTTTTGTGCACGAACATACGTTAAAGAAGGATTCACAGCGAGTGCAACATTGGCAGGCAGGGTCCAGGGTGTTGTTGTCCAGCCTAAGAAATATTCTTCGTCTGCATCAAGGCGTTTAAATTTCACGGTAGCTGATAAATCTTTTACATCCTTATAGCCTTGTGCAACTTCATGAGAACTTAAAGTGGTCTGGCAACTAGGGCAGTAAGGAGATACACGGTGACCTTTATACAATAGGCCATCTTTGTGGACCTTACTTAAAATGTTCCAGACACTTGCGATATAATCATTACTTAAGGTCAAATATGGACTGTCCATATCTACCCAATAACCTAATTCTTCGGTAAAAGAGCGCCACTTCTTCTCGTAAGTAAATACACTCTCCTTGCATTTGCTGATAAAAGGCTCCACACCATAGCGTTCAATTTCCTGTTTCCCTGAAATGCCGAGTTGCTTCTCAACACCAAGCTCGACAGGGAGGCCATGTGTATCCCAGCCAGCTTTTCTTTCAACCTGGAACCCCTTCATGGTCTTGTAACGTGCGACAACATCTTTAATTGTTCGCCCGAAGGCATGGCCAACATGGGGAAGACCATTTGCGGTCGGTGGTCCTTCATAAAAAACAAACGGTTCCCTGCCTTCCCTAAATTGTATAGATTGTTTAAATGTGTTTTCCTTTGTCCAATAGTTACGGATCCGGTCCTCGCGCTGTACAACAGTTTCCTTACTCTCATCAGCCTTCATAGATATCGCTCCTATTTAACAATGATCTGTCTAAAAACATACAAAAAACCCCGTCCCTAGTAAGGGACGGGGTTAACCGCGATACCACCCTAATTCTATTGATCCGATCAATAGCACTTAGCAACGTACAATCATACGCGTTCCTTGTAACGGCGGACTCCCGTCCAAGCTTACTAAACATTCAGCCTGGCTTCTCAGAGAGGATTTTCACGTAACACTCGAACACTGACTTGCACCAAAATGTCAGCTCTCTGTGGATCAAGAAGAAACGCTACTTTTTCTCATCAACGAATTTGTATGCTTTTATTGGAATTTATTGTAACAGAGGGAAAATTGAACTGTCAACATATTCCTTGTTGATTGTTTTTTATCTGAGCCTTTCTAGAGGAAAGTATTTGTTTGGCAGCGCAATTCGCCTACGCTAATCATTCAAACTAAAGTAACAAAGGATCGACCTCATTAGTTATTCCTGGTTACAAATGTTATTTCGTAATAAGTGTATTTAAGACTCTTGAGAGAGCCAAGAGCTCTTTGGAGCGAGTCTTATTTTTGGGGGAAAATGATCAGACTAAGTGCCGTTATAAGAGCTAAATGAACGTTTGTAACACGTGTGATACAAAAGTATGATTTAATATTATGTTTATTTACAATTGCTCTATAATTACTTTACAAAATTTCTGTATTTTTTAAAAAATAATGACTTTTCAACAGAATTCTTTTTGTCAGGGTGATAATTCATAAAATGGTAAAAAATATGCTTTATTTTTGTTCAAATCAATCTTAACAATTGTTCAGTTCGTGTGATATATTTATAGTGAAATAATGATTAAAAAAATGAAAGCGTTAACGAATCGGTGGAAAGAGAGGACGGATCTGTATTAGTATCCTGTAAAAACTCATATTTGTTGTAAATCCTTTCGGATGAAAATGTTTATTTGAGTAAAGAGTAAATAGTAGCCAATAACTCACTAATATCCGCTTATGGAGGTAAAATAATATGTCAATCTTAATCGCAATTTTAGGGATCATTGCACTCATCGGGATCGCTTGGCTAATGTCAAACGATAAGAAAAACATAAACTATCGTGCAGCAGGAATCATGCTAGCTGTTCAGCTCTTTTTAGCATGGTTTATGCTTAACACTGCAATCGGTAAAAAGGTTTTGCAAGCAATAGTTGATGGTTTTAACAAAGTTCTTTCTTTCGGAAATGAAGGTATCGCATTCGTTTTCGGTGATTTGTCAACAAAAGGGTACTTCTTTATCAACGTACTGATGATGATTATTTTCGTATCTGCATTACTTTCAATTTTAACGTATACAAGAATTTTACCATTAGCCATTAAATACATTGGCGGTGCAGTGGCCAAAGTTACTGGCCTTCCTAAGGTAGAATCTTTCGTGGCTGTTAACTCAATGGTTTTCGGGGATACAACCGCAATCCTTTCGGTTAAATCATATTTGCACAAGCTTTCTCCAAACCGCTTGTTCATCGTTGTTACGTCATCACTTGTTGCTGTGTCATGCTCGATCTTAGGTGCTTACATGCAAATGGTGCCTGCAGAGTTTGTATTGGTAGCATTGCCAATTAACGTATTCTCCGGCTTGATTCTTTCTTCAATCGTTTGTCCAGTAACAAAAGAAGAAGATGAGGATATTGACATCGAAGAAATGATTCCAGAAAAGTCTTTATTCGAAGCAATTGGTAACGGTGCTTTAATCGGTGGTAAAACTGCTTTAATCGTAGGCGCGATGTTAATCACCTACATTGCATTGCTTGCGATGCTGAACTTTATACTTGATAAATTAGTAGGAATGTCATTCCAGGAAATTGTCGGATATGTGTTTGCTCCAGTCGCTTTCATGATGGGTATCCCTTCATCTGAAATCGTTAAAGCAGGTTCAGTGATGGGAACAAAGGTTGCTGCGAATGAGTTCGTTGCAATGATGGACTTCATGAAAATGATTCCTAAATTGGATCACAAGACAGTAGGGATCGTTTCATCATTCTTGATTTCTTTCGCTAACTTCTCTTCTATCGGAATTATCTTAGGAACTGTACAAGCGATCAATGGTGAAAAGGCAAGTCAGTTAGCTAAGGTTGGATTAAAGGTATTGTTAGTAGCTACAATGGGATCAGTATTGACTGGAACGATTGTAGGGCTATTCCTTTAAAAATAAAGGCTATGTTAAAGCCCAATGTTGTTTTTTAAAACCTGTTGATTGTAGTGGAAAGCGAAGCGCCTGGAACGAAAATCAACAGCCTTGTTAAACAGAGCCAAAATAAAAAATCCCCTTTCTCAATTGCGAGAAAGGGGATTTTTTTATCCGTTTATACTATGAGCTTGCTTTACGTTAATGTCATGTAACTTGAATAATCTCTCTGATTTAGAACAACCTAACAAGTAATATAACGAGGGGTTCGATGCAATGGATAAAAATAACATTAAGTTGACCAGTGCCGAAATTGGATCGTTATGGTCTACATATATACAGAATACAGCAACTCGTTGCTTCTATAAACATTTCCTCCAGCATCTCGATGATCCGGAAATTAATCAGATTGTTCAAGAAGCATTAACTCTCTCTGAAGAATTTGTCCTAAAAATTAAAGAGATTTTTGATGCAGAGAATTTCCCTTTACCTAAAGGCTTCGCTGATGAGGATAATAATTTTTCTGCACCTGCCCTTTTTACTGATTTGTTTGCTCTAAGCTTTGTTTACAGAGGCGGACAAATGATCATGGTGTATTATGCTGATGCTCTGTCAAAGGTGGGCAGGAAAGATATTGTGGATTTTTATAGTGAGTGTTCGGCGAAGACCGTAAGTCTTTATAAAAAATCTCTAAATCTAATGCTGGAAAAAGGAATTTATGACCGGCCCCCTAAAATGGATTATCCTCAACAGGCTCATATTGTGAAGCAAGAACCTTCCTTGATCGAAAATTGGTTTGGTGACCGCAGGCCGCTTAACGCAATCGAGCTCTCTGAGTTATTTTTTGCCATCGAAAGAAATGGAATTGGTCTTGTATTGATTATGGGGCTCCTGCAGGCTTCAAAAGATCAGGAAATAATGGAGTTTCTATTTAAGGGTAAAAAACTTTCGCAAAAAAAGATTGAGCAATTCAATAAGTTCCTGAAAATGAATGATGGTTTTGAAATTCACCCAGTGACAATGGAGGTGACAAATTCAACGGTCTCTCCATTTTCTGAAAGGCTGATGCTGTTCTTCATCTCTGCTTCCAATCAAATCGGCATACAGGCAATGGCAACTGCTTTATCTGTTTCAATGAGGTCGGATTTAGCTGTTAAATATGCTAAGTTCATTGCGGAAATTATTGCATTTGCAGATGAAGGCAGAGACCTCCTGATTAAAAGAGGATGGCTGGAGCAGCCGCCATTATCTTCTGACCGGGAAAAATTGTATAATCAAACGAACCTCTAGTTATAAGGCAATTACTTCTCCTCCTGAGGTAATGCCTTTTCATTTTCCTTCATATTTAACAACCAAAAAGGAAGATACAGAATCGTAAAGGTCACCAGCGTGATTATCTCCAGAGATAGAATATACCAGGGCCATGGCCCCAGATAATCAATGAGAGAGGGATTAACCGGTTTTTCAGAAATGTACATATAGTTTCCTTCAATCAGGAAGTTCACAATAAAGATCATCAAAGTGTACGCGTTTAACCATAAAAAAGCCCTCCAAAGAGACTTCCCGGTGGGCTTGAACCCCGCTGTAAATACCATGAACAGATTTGCTATGACCGTTCCTCCATGGGATACGAAAAAGTGAATGTATCTGTAATGTGGAAAGGTGTAAAGGCTAATATCCGGAGTAATCATGGCCTGTAGAGCACTGCCGACTCCTGCAAAGTACGTAAATTCAAATAGTCGATAATTTCTTGTTAAAAGTAAGATCGCGGAGAGGATTATGCTGATGCTGCTGAGATGTAATGGCAAGGAATATTGAGAAGTCCAGTGTCCGCTCCACCAGAGCCAGACTTGCAAACTCACCTCGGAAAGAATCAACATGAGGAATAATGCTATGCGAGCCGTTCGATTAGCATATTCCTTTCTTAATGTTTTGCGGAACAAGAACATAGACAAAATCACTGCCGCAAAAACACCTAATGTCAAAAGATGCACAGCTGAAAAAAGTTGAAAGACATTTTCACTGCCAGGTTCAAAGAATGCTCCCATCGCCGCTATTCACTCCCATTTTTTCACTGTTTTCCCTTACTCTAACATATTAACAGACATATCTGAATTTTAATTTGCATACAGGTCATGCGATTATATTTTTGAGGGAGAGAATATGCATTGCTAATACGATCAGCAGATTCCCTTAAGAATATGGGATGAAGCAGGGTTATGAAAGCACCAGGAAGAGGGCCAGCTAATGGAACTATGAGCTGTTTTCTCGCAACCCTTTCTCATAACAACTCGCCGTTCATTTTTCTACTTGAGTTGTTCTCGTATCTCGATTCATAACAACTCGCCGTCCATTTTTCTGCTCGAGTTGTTCACGGACCTCCTCTCATAACAACTCGTCGTCCATTTTTCTGCATGAGTTGTTCTCGCAACCCTTTCTCATAACAACTCGCCGCCCATTTTTCTGCATGAGTTGTTCTCGTATCTCCTCTCATAACAACTCGCCGTCCATTTTTCTGCTCGAGTTGTTCTCGTACTTCCACTCATAACAACTCGACGTTCATTTTTCTACTTGAGTTGTTCTCGTATCTCCTCTCATAACAACTCGCCGCCCATTTTTCTGCATGAGTTGTTCACGGACCTCCTCTCATAACAACTCACCACGCCTTTCTTTCCTTTAACAGCCCCGTGTAAATTCTTTAACCATTATTTTTAAAAGTCATGTAACAATCCATTTAAATCCTTCGTTAAAATACATAAAATTATCATCACAAAAAGGAGACAGCCAATGAAGTTATTCATTCATTACATAATAAGAGCTGCTTGCATTCTGGGAGGAGTTATCCTGTTCTTATCGATTCCTCGGCTTTTTTACGTTGATGGCAGTATGCTGCTGTATGGTCCGGAATTTTTTATCCAATCAATGAGGGAAGTGATCCAGCAAATTTATAATTTCGATGCTGCACCGATTATCAGCCAGTGGCTGACGACAAGTATTGCTGATCGGTATGTTTACACACTGGATATATTGGGGCTTTCACTACTGGCGATGATCATAGGCGGGGTGATCCTGACAGGTATTTTTATCATGACTCCGAAAAAAATCCAGTCAAGAGTGAAGGATTTTATTAATTTCAGTGAAGCTGTTCCTGATTTGTTGATTATTTTTGTCCTCCAGTACGTGGTCCTTTATTTATACAAAGAAACGGGGATAAAACTGTTCAGGCTTTATGGATTGAGTGAAAGATCCTATCTCATGCCTGTCGTAGCTGTTTCTCTTTTGCCGTCCTTTTTTATGGCGCAATTTTTGATCAAACAGATTGAAGAAGAGTGGGAAAAGGATTATGTGATTTTTGCAAAATCAAAGGGATTGCCCAACCTGACCATCTATTTCAAGCACATCTTGCGAAACATTTTCCCTTTGGCCGTCATTCAATTAAGGACGCTGATATGGGTGCTGCTTTCGAATCTCGTGTTGATTGAATACATCTTTGCCATGCAGGGATTTACAAAGGATTTGAATACCATTTATACGATGGATGCTCCTGAAGTCATCATCTTCTGCTTGCTGGTTGCGGCACCTATTCTTTTCATTGATTTGCTTGCAAGGATGACAACGAGCTTTTATCAAGGGAAAAATGGGGTCCAGCTATGAAAAACTATAAAAAAACATTCATTGGTTTTGCGTTGATCCTGTTTCTTTTCTTTGTAAGTTTGGCGTATCCTTTATATGGCGACGAGGAATATAACGAAGAGTTTTTTCTCTATGATGAACAGGGGCAAGTCATTGGCAAGGCCCCAACACCACCAACGTTTGATCATCTTCTCGGTACAGACCGAAATGGGAATGACATGATGTACATTCATTTGTACGGTGCGAAATTCACCATTGCCGCCACATTTGTAATTACTTTATTTCGAGTAGCTACAGGAGTTCTAACGGGAATCATCATCTCTATCTGGATGCCGCGAATGAAAATATATTTTAAGGACTTTTTCCTTGGGTTCAGATATGTGCCAGCATTGATTATTGCTCTGTTCCTGATGTTTCCCGTTACCTACAAATACACAGGCATTCCAGTCTGGACAGCAGCTGCCTATCAGATTGGTGTCCTCATTTTGGTTGCCTTTCCTGCAGTAGTGCTGCTGACAATCGACTTTATTGAAGAACTGCAAAGCAAATCCTTTGTCGTGTCCTCCTATTTAATGGGAGGCAGCCGTTTTCACGTACTGAAAAAACATATATGGCCGTTCCTGAGAACAATTGGATTGTTGATGATCGTCCAGCAGATGCTCAGCACCATCATCATCATGATGCATCTTGGCATCTTCAATGTTTTTCTTGGGGGACAGACAAAGGGAGGAATCTTCAGCCCGGACCCGGGACCACCGAAACCAGAAACTCTTTCTAATGAATGGGGAGGCCTCATTGGCCAAAATTTCAAAGTTATGATTCAATATCCATGGATTGTATTAAGTACCATGTTCTTTTTCTTTTTCCTCATCGCCGTGACGAACATGATGAAAAAAGAACTCGAGGGACATTTGGCATATGAAAGTATTGATTTTATTGGTAAAATAAAGAAAAAGAAGGAGAAGAAGACACTTCTAAAAGAAGAGACATTATCAATCCTTCCTTTCAATTTGTGAATAAGGAACAAAAAGAAGCTGGTTTCTGAAAGGATTCACCATGACCGTTTTAAACTATTCTCTAAAAAGAATTTTACTGGCTGTTCCGAGCCTGATCCTTACGTCGATCGTCGTTTTTTTTCTATTCATGATGATGCCGGGGGTAATGGGCACAGGCTATGATTTGGCGATAATCTGGGTGGAGTATAAAAAATGGATTGTCCATTTTATTACAGGGGAGCTGGGTTTTTCCTCCTATTACCGTGTTGACGTTTCACTGATTTTAAAGGAAAAAATGTCGAATACACTTATTCTAGGGTTTACTTCCTTAATGATCACGTATGTTCTTTCATTTTTTATGGGCAAGTATGCAGGCCGCAACCCAAATAAACTTGGGGACCGGTTGATCAGCAGTGTGAATTATACAGGATTATCACTCCCGATCATTGTGGTATCCGTATATTCTATCTATCTATTTTCTTTTGAACTCAACTGGTTTCCATCCAATGGTTCAGTCGATATCACAGTTCCAGAGGGAACGTTCGAGTATTGGCTTGATCGAATCCATCACCTTCTGTTGCCGGCATGTGTCCTCGGGGTGGTTGGAACAGCAACCTATACGCAATTTTTGAGAGATGATATTGTTGAAAACAGCAGTAAGGAATATGTCCGCACAGCGCGTTCAATCGGCGTACCGGAAAAAAGGATCTACAATGTCCATATCCTGAAAAATTCATTGATCCCGATCGTCACCTTCCTTGGCTTTGATATGGTAAATATCGTGAATGGCGCCATCATTGTCGAGACCATTTTTACTTATCCGGGACTTGGCCAGCTCTTTATCAAGTCGATCAATATGAGAGATTTTGCGATGGTCATGAATTTGACGATGCTTTTTTCAACGATCATGATCATCGGAAACCTGATTGCAGATATTTTATATGGTGTCGTTGATCCCCGTATAAAAGTAGAATAGCAGGGTGAACTCATCCGTTATGATGAGTTTTTCACTGCTAATGTCCTAGTTTAAAATATTTAGTATACAGAATTAAAGTTTGATATGATAGAAATGAATTGAAATTAAGGAGGAATTTTCCTATGTATGATGTTGCAATTATTGGAGCAGGCCCTGCTGGAGGAAGTGCAGCCATTTTTACGGCAAAGGCAGGCAAGAAAACAGTCGTTCTTGACAGCAATAAAAGCGTAACGAAGCGTGCATGGATTGAAAATCACTACGGCACACCTGAAGTTACAGGACCGGACTTGGTTGAGACAGGAATCAGCCAGGCGAAAAAATTTGGGGCAGAGTTCGTAGAAACATCCGTAACGACCATTAGCAAGACAGACAATGGCGTTAAGATTGCAACTGAAAACGGCGAATTCGAAGCGAAGCATGTCATCCTGGCAACAGGCATGATGACCGATGTTGCGGAAGCATCTGGCCTTTTAACAAAGGATGGCACAGAGCCAAGAATCAAGACTATTTTTGATGTCGATGCCGCTGGTAAAACAAATGTTGAAGGCGTTTGGGCAGCAGGAACATGCGCAGGCGTGAGCATGCATACCATCATCACAGCAGGCGATGGCGCCAAGGTTGCCATTAATGTCATCAGTGAACTGAATGGCGAACGTTATGTAGACCATGATGTATTAAAAGCATAGAAAAAAATGCCTTGCAGTTCAAAAGCTGCAAGGCATTTTTTATTGTTTTGAAGGAATTGCTTCACAGTCTCATAAATGAAGGTAATCCTAACTTTTTGACAGGCCATCAGCCACTGGAACCCTTAATGGATTCTAATTAAATAATGATTCATCATAATCGGCTGCAGATAGGTTTTCATTTTTCCGGGGATAGGTGACCTGCACTAGCCCATCAAAGAAATGAACTTGCATATGCTGTGGATCTGTAGGTTCGGGCAGGGGAATCAGCCGTTCAAATTCACCGTAATATCGTTCTTTTTTAATCGTCATTTCATCCGGGAAAAGGGGGACGGCCTTTCCCTTTACCACTAAAGTTGATTTCTGTCTCAAGGAAATCGAAAGATCATTTTTGTTCATTCCAGAAATTTCGATGACTATGCAAACGGAGGATTGATTTTGATAGATATCATAGAGGGGAAATGCTTCGTCTGCTCTCAACATTTTTTCCGGAACAGAATGACTGAACAGATTCCGCCAAAAATCATTTTTCTGATATTGGTTTGTCAATTCAAGCCATTTCCTTACTTTATCAATATCCATGACGGCCCTCCGTTTGTTTTGAAATCCCTGTCTATATCTGGTTAGCTATTGGAGCAGAAGGGTTTGCGATTTGATCTTGATCGCTGAAATCAGGATCCAATATGGCAGTATTCAATAATGAGGACGATGGTGAAAAATCACCTAGTGAAAAATTGACACCAAAATTTTTACTGTTCGCGGTATGGCTATTGTGGACGGTGGGGCCAATATCTAAGTTTCCATTTTGCGTTACACCATTCACCTTGATGTTGAAGACATTAATTTGATAAGGCATCGGAAAACTCCTTAATTTTTATAATGATGCTATCAGACATGCAGGAAGAACATTAAAATATTTGCATGCAGGATAGACAGATGCTGTCTGAAACAGCATTAAAGAATGGGTTCGTCAACTGGGATGAGGGGAACCCCTTGATAAGTAGAATCTGCAGTTGCGATGGCAGCCTGGTCGTTTACATCAGGATCTATATAGACATTTTCCATTAATGCCTCGGCTGGTGATGTATCTCCATAAGAAGCATTGATTCCTTGGGATTTATCATTGGCGGTATGACTGTTATGAATTCCATTACCTATCGTAATCGAACCATTTCCTGAGATACTGTTCACTTTGATGTAAAACAGGTTAATTGTGATTGACATGTTTTTTCATCCTTAATACGTCTTTGAAAGTACTATATGCATACCTTCGCCTATATGTTCATGCTGATGTATGGAGGAGTATCCAAGGACGGCCGATAGACAAAACACCTGGAACTGGTGAATCAGTTGGATTTACATCGTTAGGCCGGAAGTGGAACAGCTGCTGTTTACTGCGGGAAAATTAAATCAGTTATAGCACAAGCTGTCGAAAAATATGATGTAATAATAAAATGGTGGAGGTTATGCCATGGCAGTAGTAAAGCATACAGAGGCGGACTTGAATTTGTTGGCGCGGCTGTTGAGGGCGGAAGCTGAAGGTGAAGGCCAGCAGGGAATGCTGATGGTTGGAAATGTAGGAATTAACCGAATAAGAGCCAATTGTTCGGATTTTAAAAATTTGAGGACGATCCCGCAGATGGTTTACCAGGAGCACGCCTTTGAAGCGGTCCAAAAAGGATATTTTTATCAGCGGGCGAGGGAAGCCGAGAGAAGACTCGCAAGACGGGCGATCAGGGGCGAACGCGTGTGGCCGTCGAAATTCAGTCTATGGTATTTCAGGCCGCCAGGGGACTGTCCGCCAACATGGTACAATCAGCCATTTGCAGGCCGCTTCAAACTTCATTGTTTTTATGAACCAACAGGAGCCGAATGCGAAAATATCTATAATACGTTTTAAAGTTCAGGCTGCCTCAAAAGGGCAGTCTTTTCTTTTTCAAAAATATTGACACAAAAAACCAATCGTATTAAAGTTAAAAAGGTTAATAGTTAAATAGTTGAACAGTTAAACAAATGAATAAGTTTTTTGCGAGGTGAATATATAAATATGTGTGAAAAATCGATCAAGGAATTAGTGGATCATTATATCAATGTTTCCTTTTCCGTTAACAAAATTGCCGAGGGTCTTGTAAAAGAGCAAATCGGTTCGGATTTAACGAATGACCAGCACTACACATTAAGGTATATCAACAAGGTTGGCACATGTACCTCATCTGAGCTGGCTGAAGTATTTGACGTAAAGAAAAGTGCGATTACAGCTATTATTACGCGAATGTGGGAAAAAGGGCTGATCCAGCGGACACGTGATGAAAATGATCGCCGAGTCGTTTATTTGACGCTGACTGATAAAGGAAATGAATTGTTCCTTAAAACAGAGGAGCGTATCCACTCACTGGTGGAATCCTTTATTTCAAAATTCGAGCAGAATGAAATTGTCCAGTTCTTGAAGACGTATGACAAAGTGAATGAAATTTTACTAGAAAGAAAGAGTAAGGTGGAATAAACGTGAACTTCATAATTAAACAAAAATGGTTTGTGATTATCGCGTGGATATTGGTTGCCGCAGGACTGTTTATGGCCGCCCCGAACATGGCAGAATTAGTTCGTGAAAAAGGGCAGATTACTGTTCCGGATGAGTATTCATCGACTCTCGCTGGTAAAATCATGGATGACGTACGGAAGCAGGAAGGCGGCGGGGATGAAACCAAGGTCGCTTTAGTCTTTCATAATGAGAAAAAGCTTAGTGATGATGAGATCAAGGAAGCGGAGAAAGCAATCCGGAAGCTTGAAGAAAATAGTGATGAGATTGGAATTACGGATATCCTTACTCATTTTAATGAAAAAAGCCTGAAGGAACAGCTAGTCTCTGAGGACGGTAAGTCGATTTTGACTCAGGTGACCGTCAGCTGGAATGACCGCGAACCAAAAGAAGTAAGCAAGCTTCTATATGACACAATTGGAGATGTGAAAGTCGATCACTACTATACTAGCCAGTGGCTGATCAATGAAGACTTGATGACGAGCTCAGAAGAAGGGGTAAAGAAAACAGAAGGAATCACGGTTGTCTTTATCCTCGTCGTACTTCTGCTCGTGTTCAGGTCGGTCATTGCGCCAGTCATTCCGCTCGTGACAGTGGGATTTGCCTACCTCGTTTCTCAATCAGTAGTAGCAGTACTCGTCGATAAACTGGATTTTCCGTTATCCAACTACACGCAAATCTTCCTTGTTGCGGTGCTGTTTGGAATCGGTACAGACTACTGTATCTTGCTGTTAAGCCGTTTTAAAGAAGAGCTTGCACATCATGAAAGCGTGGGGACAGCCATTGTAGAAACCTATAAAAACGCTGGCCGCACGGTCTTCTTCAGCGGTCTGGCGGTTATGATCGGTTTCGCTGCGATTGGTTTCTCACAGTTCATTCTCTATAAATCAGCTGCAGCTGTAGCCATTGGTGTTGCGTTCCTGCTAATTGGATTATTCACCATTGTGCCGTTTTTCATGGCTGTATTAGGCCAAAAGATTTTCTGGCCTTCGAAAAGCAGTGCCGAGCATGGTGAAAGCAAGCTGTGGGGCACTGTCGGCCGCTTTTCACTGGCACGTCCGTTCCTGGCATTGCTGGTTGTAGCTGCAATTTGTGTACCATTCCTGGTTGCCTATGATGGGAAGCTTAGCTACAACTCATTGGACGAAATCAGCGGCGATGTGAACTCCATCCAGGCGTTCAATGCCATTGCCGATAGCTTTGGACCAGGGGAATCCATGCCAACCCAGGTCATTTTGAAAAATGATGAAAGAATGGATTCTGCTGAATACATTGAACTCGCAGAAAAAATCAGCCAAGAGTTAGAAAAGGTTGATTTAGTTGAGACCGTGCGCTCTGTAACAAGACCGACGGGAGAACCAATTGAGGACTTCTTCGTTTCCAAACAGGCTGAAACACTTGAGTCCGGACTTGGAGAAGGAAAGGACGGTCTGAATAAAATCAGTGAAGGCTTGCAGGAAGCGGAAAGCGAGCTATCGAAATCAGAGCCTGAATTAAGCGGTGCTGCAGACGGCATCAACGAGCTGATCAATGGTACTACTGCAATTAAATCAGGACTTGGAGAAATTCAGAACAACCTTGCGAAAATCGAAAATGGAATCCGCAAAGGTTCTGCCGGTTCAGACCAGATGTTAGCCGAATTGGCTAAAGCGAAGGCTGGCGCAGAGAGACTTTTAAACGAATATAAAAAACTGCAAGCTGGATATATAGAGGCCCAAGGTGGTTTAGTCTCGCTTGAAGGCCAATACGCTGGTGTGAGCAACGGTTTGTTCGAACTATCAACAAAACTGGAAGAAACAAATAACACTTTATTTACTTATTTAGAATCTCGGGATGAGAGCTTAAAAACCGACGGACAATATCAAGAATTGAAAGGCGGTCTTGGTGTCCTTCAAGGTAAAGTGGGGGAAGCCTCTGAAGGAATATCCCAAATTAACACATATTTATCAAAGGTAATTGATGGTATGGAGAAAGCGAACAGCGGATTCAGTACCATCCTTGAAGAACAGAAGAAAATAGGCCCAGGACTCCAGCAGCTGATCAATGGAATCGAACAACAGCAGCAAGGCTTGGACCAGCTGGCAAACGGCCAGGGGCAATTTGTTGACAACTTCCCTAAATTGACGAATGGATTGACAGGAATCAATGCTGGCCAGCAGCAGCTCCTTGCTGGTTTTGGAGGGCTGGGCGGCCAGTTGAGCCAGCTGACTGATGGGCTCTCTCAAAGTGCTGACGGGTTGAATCAAGTATCTGAAGGTCTTGGTTCAGCGCAGGAATATCTCGCAGGCCTGTCGAACTCAGACTCAAACAGCTTCTACTTGCCGGAAGACGCTTTAGAAAATGAAGAGTTTGCACAAGTGTTTGATGTCTATATGTCGAAGGACCGCAAAGTCATGACGATGGACGTTATATTTGAGGCGAATCCTTATTCAAATGAAGCGATTGCCCAGGTGGATGAAATCAAGGCAGCTGTAGACCGGGCAACAAAGGGCACGAAGCTTGAGAATGCTGATGTTGCCGTAGGTGGAATCACGAGCACGAATGCTGATCTTGATGCATTGTCAGATCAGGATTATTCGCGCACAGTCGTGCTGATGCTCTTAGGAATTGGCATCATTCTTGTGTTCCTGTTCCGTTCACTGATCATGCCGATTTACATTATTGGATCATTGATTTTAACGTATTATACTTCGATGGCAATCAATGAGACTATCTTCGTGAATATTCTTGGATACTCAGGAATCAGCTGGGCTGTTCCGTTCTTCGCCTTTGTCATTCTCGTTGCACTAGGCGTCGATTACAGTATCTTCCTGATGGATCGATTCAACGAATATAAGGAGCTTTCAGTATCTGATGCCATGCTTCTCTCAATGAAAAAAATGGGCACGGTCATCATTTCCGCTGCCGTCATCCTTGGCGGAACATTCGCCGCGATGATGCCATCTGGAATGATGTCACTGCTCCAGATTGCATCGATTATTTTAGTTGGCCTCTTCTTATATGCGTTTGTCATGCTGCCGCTGTTTATTCCTGTTCTCGTGAAAAACTTCGGGCAGGCAAACTGGTGGCCGTTTAAAAGAGCATAAGAATCAATGGGAAAAGGCTGTCCGTGTGGGCAGCCTTTTTCATATGGTTTGCAGCCAATTTTACAGTATTTTTATCAAAAAGAATTTTGAAGTACAAGAACTGAACCTGTTTTTAAGTGAACAAGGGAATCCAGATGCCCTGGAAGAATAGAATAAAAGAGTAAGGAGGGGAATCAGGATGGGGATTATACAGCTTCAAAAAGAAGAAATCAAAGCAGCTCTAGATTTAGTATGGGCCGTATTCCAGGAATTCCAGGCACCGGATTACTCTGAACAAGGCATTGAGGAGTTCCAAAAATTTATATTTTATCATTCTAATATTGAGCAATATAAAGATGGAAAGGTATCCTTTTGGGGCTGGAAAGAGGATGGTGAAA
Organism: Heyndrickxia sp. MSNUG; assembly: GCF_049532715.1. NCBI lineage: Bacteria > Bacillati > Bacillota > Bacilli > Caryophanales > Bacillaceae > Heyndrickxia > Heyndrickxia sp. MSNUG. Next base: position 4,176,354 of record NZ_CP150978.1, on the reverse strand, counting down.
TGGCAGGAGTCATCGCAACGAAGGGGAAGAATCATATCAGTATGCTTTTTGTTAAAAAAGAATATCATCGGCAGGGTATAGCTAGAAGGTTGTTTCAAGCTGTTGAGGAAGCATGTAAAAACACGAATGGAATCAGCGAGATCACCGTTAATTCATCTCCATTTGCAGTTACTGTATATAAAAGGCTTGGTTTTATCGAAACAGACAATGAGCAGTTTGTGAATGGCATTAGGTTTACGCCTATGTCGTATTTGATAAAATAATTTCCATTTTAATGGACCCATAAAATAATCAGCGCCCAGAGCAATAAACTCTGGGCGTTTTTAAAAGGAGAAAATATAAACTTCACTTTGAGTTGTCGAGCTCCAGAGCCTATAACACCTTGAGCCGCCTCGGTTCTGTACATGAAGTCAAACCGACTTCACTGTCATGCCTTTGCGCTTTTCTTATTTTGTTAAGATCTAATATCTCATTCATACTCAATAACAACCATATCCCAATAACTGAGTGAAGGGAGGGTGAAGCTTATTTCTCCTTCTTTTTGATTGAAATCCAGGGATACAGCTTTTCCAGATTGAATGTCAGGTGAAGCGAGCCAGATTTCTTTTACCATCAGGGCTTCTTTATAAGTGAAGCGGAGATCCTCTCTTACCGCTGGTTTTGCCTGTTTTCCATCTGTGTCGCGCCATTCCATCGAAGTGGCATCAAGGAAATTGATAAAGTGAAGGATTTTTCTATGATCTTTCTCTTTAGGGATAATCCATAATTTATTTCGCTCGGGCATATTAAATGATAAAGGAATGCCTTCTTGTGAAGCTAAGCTGACAAATGAATCCTTCACTTGATCTCTTAAGAGATTTTCATAGGCGGTCAGGAAATCATAGTAAGTAATCAGCTGTTTTTCCAGTGTCCCAGGCATTTTCAATTGATTATGCGGAAAATATTCTTTCGACAACATGTGCTCCCCGAGTTCAAGGTGGGCACCGCCATTTGCGAAGATCACTGAATTAGCCAGCAGGATACCAGGTTCATTGAATTCACCCGGATTATCTGAAAGCTGGTAATTCATATAGGCAGCAAGCACGGAGCCGGCACCGTCAGACAAAGATAAATTTTCATCCAGTATCCTTTTAAGGTCATTGTAAAATTTATACTCATCCCAAACTTCTGTATAGAGAAAAGCAGGGGATGCATCGGAAATGGACTTCTGTCCAAACTGATTCACCGCATTCATGACAATATCCTTTTCAGGAAGCTGCTCCTTTATTTTTGCTAAAAATGGAGCGAAGCTGTCGGCAATCGAGACGGTGTCTCCCCATTCATTAAACACTTCACCGCGGTCCCCTAATTGGTCAATATGCCAGCCATCAAACGATAGATGATCATAGACCATCCGCTGCTGATTGATGATATAATCCTGCCACCAAGGATTGGTTGGATTCATGATGTTAATATTGCTTTTCCATTGGTCAGGAAGGGGATGCTGATCGATTTCTTTCCGTTCATTGTCTTTGAATAGATGCCATTCGTACGGCAATCCTCCGTTTTCAAACGATCCATACAATAAATTATAGGCCATTGCTTTCATGCCGTGGTTGTGCGCCAGTTCAATATATTGCCCAATGGTTTGAAGAGAAATATCCCGATTTGCAACATCCTGCCAATGTGGGGCAGGGGAGCCGTCGTCCATTTTCAAAGGCTGCTGATGTTCAAAATGCCAATCGTAAAATTGTATACCATTAAGATGATATCGATTCAAAGAAGCAATTGTATTCTTCATTTCTTGTGATGATTTTTCATTGAACTCCGACAGGAATCCGTAACGGGGGAACCTGCTCCAATCACTTGAAACATCCACAGCAATTGTCTCGGTATGAACTTTCTTTTCCTCTGTCATTTTCACTTCAACCAGATAACCCTTAAAATCATCTTCAGGGGGCTGCCAGGACCAGGAGTGTTTGTTGGTGATTGTTTCTGTTTTCAGTTTCTTATTTAAATGAAAATAGCTGACCTGAAATTTAATAGGATCATAGTCTGTATTCAGGCGGAAAATAACCTTTTCACCAGGATTGTATCGGGCTTTGTCCGTTTGCAGATCGGAAAACAGGCCGGAAACCTCTGTTCCTTTCTTAGTGGGTTGGAGTTTTTTCGGAGTTGGCCATTCTATGGTAAGGAGCAATACCCCAATAATAAGGAGTAAAAGGAAAATCCATATCCTCTTTTTAAGCTTCATCATTTGTTCACCAGCCTTAAAAAGTGTTGCTGCAAAAGAAATAGAAGGGACTAATCAAACGTTTGATTAGTCCCTCCGTCTTATCTATTAAAATTTGATTTGAACGTTTTTGCTTTCTTCAACTGGAATGTTCACATAAAGTGTTTTCGTACCAGCATCGTAGAAGTATGAACGCTTTGTGTTCGTCATATCGTTCATAGATTTAACTGCTTTGTATTGATTTCGTGCAGCTTGGACTTTCTTCGGTGCTTTTTCATTATTCAGCTTAAGTGTGTACTGCTTAAGTGCTGAATCGAAGTTGTCCGCTGACATCTTTTTAGAGAATTCGATTTTGTTATGCTTTTTCGTGATGTGGAAGTCCGTCACATCGAATTCGCCTTTTTGATGGTCAAGGGATTCACCATCATCCTCATAGAAGCTGTATGTTGCTTCATTTTTAAGGTAAGTGTCTAAAACAAGATTTGTAAGATCCTTTTCACCAGTATACTGCTGGACTTCACGAGTTGGGATCATAGAATCCTTCTTCACAAAGATTGGCAGATGGGCAAGTGGAGCGTCCACCTTGATTGTCTGTCCGCCGTTATATTCTTTGCTTGTCCAGAAATCTACCCATGTTTCACCCTTTGGAAGGTAAACATTACGGCTTGTCTGTCCTTGTGTCACAACAGGTGCAAGCATCATTGAATCGCCAAACATGAACTGGTCGTTGATATTGTATGTGTTCTCATCTTCCTGGTAATGGTAGACAAGCGGCTGCTGAACCGGCTTACCTGTTTCTGCAGAATCCTGGAACGCATTGTATAGGTAAGGCAATAACTGATAACGCATTTCGATATATTTCTTAGAGATTTTTTCAACTTCTGGACCAAATGCCCAAGGCTCTTGACCTTGTTTGATCTCAGATTTTGCATCACTATCATAGTGGATACGAGAGAATGGCAGGAATGCGCCGACTTCCATCCAGCGAGCGAATAATTCAGCGTCTGGACGCTTAGCGAAACCGCCGATATCGTTACCTACGAATGAAACCCCAGATAGACCGATATTCGTGTTCATAGGAATCGACATTTGCAGGTGTTCCCAGTTACTTACGCTATCGCCAGTCCAAAGCGCAGCATAGCGCTGTGTTCCAGCGAACATGTCACGAGTCAAAACAAATGGACGATCTGCTGGCTTGTTCATAGCCCAAGCATTATAAGTAGCTTCAGCTTCATCATGTCCATATAGGTTGTGGTACTCAGTTTGCAATTTCTTATCATTTTCATAACCGAAATAAGAATTCAATGGCATTGTGTGATTGAATTCCGGACCATCAAGGAATACAGCTGGTTCATTCATGTCGTTCCAGATGCCGTCAATGCCAGCATCGAAAAGTACGCTATGGTTCTTTGCCCACCAGTCGCGGACTTCTTTTTTAGAGAAATCTGGGAAAGCAGAATCGCCAGGCCATACTGGACCGATGAACGGAGTGCCATCAGCGTTTTTCGCCCAATAATCATTTTTTGTGCCTTCCTGGAACAGGCGGTAGTTTTCATCTTTTTTAACAGCTGGATCGTTAATCGCGATTGCGTGGAATCCAGGCATTGATTTCAATTCTTTTAGAGCTTGCTTGTATTTTTCGCTCCATGTAAAGACACGGTAGCCGTCCATGTAGTCAATATCAAAGTGCATCGTGTCTAAAGGAATTTTCTTTTCACGGTATGTTTTCGCCACTTTGACGATCTCTTCCGCTTGGTATTCCCATTTACTTTGGTGAAGACCTAATGTCCATTCAGCTGGAAGGTCCATTTTACCTGTTAACTCAGTATAAATATCTAATACATCAGAAATCTCAGGTCCGTTCATGAAGTAATATGTCAGCGGACCGCCATTTGCATAGAAGTAGTAGTAATCATCCGACTCGCTCGCCATTTCATAGTATGAGCGGTATGAGTTATCAAAAAGAATTCCGTAAGCTTTTTTATCCTTCAGTCCCATGAAGAAAGGAATAGAAGTGTAAACATATTTTGTATCTTTATTATATGAATAAGCATCCGTGTTCCACATTCCGATGCTCTCGCCGCGCTGGTTAAAATTCAAGCCAGCCTGTTCACCGAAACCATAGAAGTTTTCGCCTTTTTCCGTTTTCTTGAAAACATAAGGCTTGCCGTTTTCATAGCCGGAAGCTGCTCCGTTTTGCAAGTAATCTTCGTTGATCACATTGCCTTGCTTGTCTAAAAACTTAACACCAAATGGTGCTTTGCTGATTTTGATTGTTAATTCTTCTGTTGAAATTGTGTACTCTTTTTTACCATCCTGTGTACTGAATCTAGGAGTCTTCCAATCCTGCTTTTTGATGGCAGGAGAAAACTCTTCCTTCTCTCCATCTTTTAGAATAGAGACTTTTACTAGATCCTTTGAAAAAATACGGATAAATGCATTGTATTCTCCTAAATCAAATTGAACACCATTGTCCAATTTCTTGACACTTTGAGCTGACAGCTTTTGCAGATTTTCCTTCTTTAAAGGAGTATCGGCTTCTGGCTGTGTAACAGCTGCGAAGGCAGACGTTAAGTTTGCTGAAAGTGCAAGCATCATAACTGTACTTATAATGACGAACACTCTGAGCGTGCTGTTCATTGTTCTCATATTCACAACTCTCCATTCTATTGTTTTCACCTCTCTGACTTTATTGATTTAGCAGACTAACGTCAATGCCTGTATATACTAGTTAGAGCGATTAGTCATAAGTCCCATAATTATGATTCTGACAAGAATGGAAACGATTCCTTTGAAAAATGAAAGCGATTCGACTCAGGATTCAAGTTGGTTCATAAGTGCTAATTTGTAAGAAAAGTAATCTGAATGAGGACTTTCGGTTTAGTTATTGCAATATAACGACACATAGGAGTGGATAATTATGTGCTATAAGGATATATTTCCTTTTATATTGATTAATAATGGAATTTGAAATGGTTTTTTTGAGAGATGCAGCGCGAATGAAATGTTATTGTAATATATTAATTATGTTTTGAGAGTTGGAAGTAAGAAGAAATGGTGGATCATGCAATATTGCAAATGTTAAGACAGCATCTTAAGATAAGAATATCAAACCATAAAGGGGATAGAATATTGCGGATATATAAAACGTTTTTTTCATATGAAGAGGTGACAATAACAGTAGAATAGGAGATTACAAATGACAACCAATCTATTTCGAGGGCAATTTTTAAAGCTGACAGCTAAAAGGGACGGAGATGCTGAAATTATTGCCAAGTGGGATGAAGATCCAGAATACCTTCGGAATGTTGATACGGACATTGCTCGTCCCCGGCCGCACCAAAGCTTTGAAAATGAGGGGAATCCAAGCCCGAACAGTTTTTATTTCCGTTTAAGAACGATTGAGGAGGACAGGCTCATAGGATTTGTCGTAATCCACAGTATTGAGTGGAACAACCGGGCGGGGATGCTGGCCATCGGAATTGGTGATGCCAGGGATCGAAACAAGGGGTATGGATCGGATGCCTTGAAGCTGATTCTTCGCTATGCCTTCCATGAACTGAATCTACATCGCGTCGGCCTTGACGTCATTGAATACAATGCCGGAGCGATCCGAGCTTACCAAAAAGCCGGATTCCAGATAGAGGGCAGGATGAGGCAAGCCGTTCACCGTGACGGCAAGATTCATGATCGGATTATGATGGGAATCTTGGGATCAGAATGGGAAGGCATAAAGAATAATCATTAGATTGTTGATTTGAAAAACTCTATTGATTGAAGCAAAAATCAAGTTTTACATGGTCAATAAATAAAAAGAAGCCTGACTGCACAATTGAAGTGCAGTCAGGCTTCTTTTGTAAAAGCTGTGCAGAGATCATAGCTTCATTTATTATTCTGATGCTGGTTTTAAACTCTTTTTAACAGAACGGGATAAAAAGAATCTTTCAAATGCCCATCCAGCAAGTCCGCCAATCAAGGCAGGCAATAGCCAGCCGAGCCCTTCCGCATAGAGCGGCAGCGATTTTAGCGTGGAGGCAAGTGCTTCTGATTCGATTCCGAATGATTTAAGGCCGTCAATCACACTAACCATTCCCGCCGTGAAAACAGCTCCGATATAAACTCCTCTTGAACCATTAAAGAAACGGTCAAGGAAGGAAAGTACAACAAGCACGATCGTGATCGGATAAAGGACGATCAACACAGGCACTGAAATCGAAATGATTTGGTTAAGACCAAGGTTCGCAATTAACAAGCTGATCACTGTGATCGCGAGAGTAAATGTCTTATATGAAACCTTTGGCATCATTTTGGCAAAAAACTGGCTCGTAGCTGCAACAAGGCCAACTGCCGTTGTAAAGCAGGCGAGGGTTACAATCAATCCGAGCAGCAGCATGCCAGGAGTGCCGAACACCAATTTTGCTGCTTCTGTTAAAATGGTACCGCCATTATCGAAAGTGCCGACTGAAGCCATCTTAGCTCCAAGCATTCCAACTGTAACATAGACGAAAGTAAGTCCAATCCCAGCAATCAATCCAGCCTTTAATGTTTCTCTGACCACTTGAGATCTTTCAAGTTGTTTCTTGTGCTGGACTGCGCTGATGACAATGATCCCAAAGGCGAGAGCCGCGATTGTATCCATTGTCAGGTAACCTTCAAGGAACCCGGTAACAAATGGAGTGGCTGTGTACTTTTCAGATACGGCTCCAAATGAACCATCAAGCTTAAAAATACTCGCTACTACAAGCAGGACAATCGCAGCAAGCAGGACAGGTGTCAAAATACTGCCAATCCGTTCCACCATTTTGGAAGGGTTTAGACACACCCAGTACACAAGAGCGAAAAATACAACCGTGAAAATCATGAGCATCATAGAATGTGAGCCTGATTCAGCCAGGAATGGCTTAACAGACATTTCAAATGCAACATTGGCACTTCTCGGAATCCCGAAGAATGGCCCAATCGATAAATAAACCGCTGCGCTGAACACGACAGCGAATAATGGATGAACACGTGAACCGATTTCCTGGATTCCATCCTTTGCCATTGAAATGACGACAACGGTCAGTAACGGCAGTCCGACACCAGTTACAACAAAACCAAGCATTGCCGGCCAAAAGTTAGCTCCAGCTTCCTGTCCTAAAAATGGAGGGAAAATCAAATTTCCTGCCCCAAAAAATAATGCAAATAACATAAGGCCGATTGTTAACGTATCTTTTCTTTTCAAGCTTCCCATCCTTTTTCTCCTCCTAATATTATGTTTTGGCACTGAGAGTATAGGAATTTCGGAACGGAATATTATATAGAGAAAAATAAAAACTCGCCCCTGTAAATAGGGACGAGTCATGCTCGCGTTACCACCCTGATTCCGCATAAACATGCGGCCCTCATCAACGTACCATCATACGTGTTCCATTTAACGGCGGACAGACCGGCGAAAGCTTACTGCAATTCAGCTCTGCATCTCGGAGATGATACCCTGTTATTCGCTGAACACCGGCTTGCAGCAAATCACCGGCTCTCTGTGGATCAGTTCCATAAAGGATGTGTTCTCTTCATCGATTTTATTATTCTGAAATCATTTACAAGAACTATAATAATATTCAGACAATAATATGTCAACACTATATGTAATGTAAATTTTTACTTTTAGTTTTCGGTCCTCATAAAATCTCTTTCCCCAAAAGGTACTTTGCGTATTAAAATAAATTTAAATAAGTCGGAATTCAAATGGAGTTTGAAAATGAATCTTAAAAAACTAGAAGCGTACATAATGGTTGTTGAAAAAAATAGCTTCTCAGAAGCAGCTGCGGCCTTGAAAAGCTCCCAGCCAACAGTCAGCCTGAAAATCAAGAGTCTTGAAGAAGATTTGGGATTCGAGCTGCTCGATCGAGGCGCAGCGGGAATTCGGCCGACACCTGCAGGTATGCTCGTGTATACCGCCGCAAAAGACATTTTTAAAAGGTGGAGAACACTTGAGGACGAGCTGGGTGAATTTCAAGGCACACTGACCGGGACTCTCACAATCGGTGCAAGCACAATTCCCGGCACGTATCTGCTGCCAGGTTGGATCAAGAAGTTCCGGAGCCTATATCCTAAGGTAGAGGTACGTGTGGAAATTGGTGATTCAAGAAAAGTTCTGAACAAAATTCATGCTAATCAAGTGGATGTGGGCATAATCGGACTGCATGACGATTCCAAAAATATTAAGAGCAAGCCGATTGCCACGGATTCACTCGTGCTGATCACACCGGTTGACCACCCATTAGTCCAATCGCCGAGTCCAGAATTTGACCAGATTAAAAGGTACGACTTTGTTATGAGGGAAGAGGGATCTGGCACAAGAAAGATGATGGAAGAATTCCTTGCTGTAAAAGGATTCTCCGTTGCCGATTTAAAAACTTCCATTTCCACCGGAAGCACCGAATCCGTCATTGCAGCAGTAGAAGCCGGGCTGGGCATCAGTTTCATTTCACGCCTTGCAGCACTTCCAGCATCCAAAGTCGGGCGAATCCAGATTATCGATCACTTCGAGCCATATCAAAGAGCCTTCTATATCGTCACCCATGCCGATGCAGAAACCCGTTCCATCATCAAACAATTCGCCGAAACCATAACAAAGTAACGCATTAAAGCGCTGGGGGTCTGACCCCCGGCACGGTAATGCGGTGAAGCGGCGGGGGTCTGACCCCCAATACGGTAATGCGGTGAAGCGCCGTCAGCTTTCCAATTTGATAGAAAGAGATAATGACATTTTGCAATTTTCATTTTATTATTAGGGTAGTAGAAAGGGGCGGTTTGGATGCAGGTGAAGGTGTTTGCGAATCTGAGGCAAATTTGCGGGGGCGTGACGGTCGAAGTCAAGCCGGATGGAGATCGCGTGATTGATGTTCTGGATAAAATGATCGAGATGTTTCCAGATTTGGATGAGGAAATATTCACGGAGGAAAAGCAGCTCAAGCCGTTTGTCCATGTCTATATAAATGGCAGAAACATCGTCCATGACAATGAACTTGAGACATTCGTTAAGGATAGCGACCAATTTGCGTTATTCCCTCCGGTAGCCGGGGGTTAATATGGCTGAACGAATCCTGGAGTTTCGTGGTATCAATAGAGATCATCTCGGTACCTATTTCGAGGAATTGGGCGGAGTCCTTACCTCGAATACTTTCCCGTTTGTTTATGACGGAGAAGGATGGCGCGCGGAGATTTTAAGCGAGGAAGAAATCTCGTTCACAAAAACCTTCATTGTCAATGCCATACATATTCGATTTGCTGCTGAGAGTTTGGCAGAGTTGGAACAACTCATTAAAAAGTACCGTTATAAAACGACCCGGGTTGGCGGGTAGATAGAGGAAAGGGTTCAGCAATATTTAGCTGGGGCCTTTTTTTTGTTCCAGCAAAAAGCTTTGGGCGCGGCTGAATTGGAAATAATAGCGTCTATTTTCCAATTTGCCAGAATATCTTCCATTTCGCCAGATTATCATTCATAATCGCCAGATTCCCCCTCATTTTCGCCAGATTCAGGCCTACCGCTATCTTTTAAAATAATCCCTAGTCTGAGCTCCCGTTTTAAAAGAAAACCTCTCAAACATTCATGTTGTCACCAATTTAAAATAAAAAACCAGGCAATATCGCCTGGTTTTCTATCATTCTTACAGTCAATCAGCCTCTCTCCTGAAAACAGGAGCAGATTTATCAGCTAATTAAACCTCTTCAGCAGCAGGAGTCGTTGATCCGTCAATGATTCCTAGTTCGCGAAGCTTTTGTTCAGGTACAACACCGTCTACCCAGCCGCGTACGTTATAGTAATCATCAAGCATGATGTCCATGCGGCTTACCAAGCCTAAGCTGTTTCCTGAAGCTGCTTCTTCTGTGAAGCGTTTAGGAAGGAAGTCGTCCTCACGCTTATTGAAGCCAGCCAGGTTATTGTAGTAGCGCTCAAGGTTATAGATTCTTTCACCTGCAAGCATTACTTCATCAGCAGTCATTGGAATACCAGTCATCGTGCTGTACTGCTCTGCATAGTGCTCTGCATTTTCTGAGAATGAAGAGAACTTACAGATATTCATAGAGTCAGAGAATGAAAGCAAGTTCTGGAATACATTCAGAAGCTCAGCTTTTCCTTCTGCCACAGTACGGTCAGTTGGCTCAGGAATACCGGCGATTTCACTCGCAATCGTGTAGCCGCGAAGGTGACAAGCACCACGGTTACTAGTTGCATAGCCAAGGCCGATACCCTGGATGCCGCGTGGATCGTAAGCCGGGATAGACTGGCCTTTAACAGACATCGAAAGCTCAGGAGCTCCCCATAGAGCTGTTGCGCGCGCAGGTCCCTCAGCAAGAATGCCGCCGAAGCCTTCACGGAAAGCGATCTTGCGTGCGATTTCGATCATGCCGTCTGCATCGCCCCAATCAAGCTTTTCGCCAACTAGGCCTTTTTCATACGCTTCCATCGTGACAGAAATTGCGTGGCCAAGTTCAATTGTATCCATTCCGTATTCATTACAAATATCGATTAAGTATGCGATCGCTTCAGAATCGCTTAGTCCGCTGTTTGCTCCAAGCGCCCATGCAGATTCGAACTCAAAGCTCTCAACGCGAGTCTTGTATTTTCCTTCTTTAACTTCAACTTCAATTTTACAAGCGACAGGACAAGCGTGGCATGTATTGTTCGCAACAAGCAGGTGCTCGTTTACATACTCGCCTGAGTGCTTTTCTGCCTCATCCCAGTGTGTTAACTGAGAGTTCCTTGTTGGAAGCGCTCCCACTTCATTGATCAAGTTAGTAAGGACGTTTGTTCCATATACAGATAATCCGCCCTTGTTCGGAGCCGTCAATCCGCCTTCAAGAATCGCTTTAACAGCTTTTCTGTTAGCTTGGTTGTAGTCATCCTTTTGTGCTGGCTCAGGCATATTGCCCTTTTGAGCTGCCTTGATGACGATTGCCTTCAATTTCTTGAAGCCCGCAACCGCACCAGTGCCGCCGCGTCCAGCTGAACGGTCATGCTCGTTCATGAAGCCTGCAAAGCGCACGCCATTTTCACCAGCCTGGCCAATCGTCATGACACTAAGGTCATCCGCGCCATAGCGGTCCTTCATAGCCTGGACTGTCGCACGTGTGCTCAAGCCCCAGAATTCAGAAGCATCACGAAGCTCTGCCTGGCCATTTTCGATGTAAAGGTAAACAGGCTTGTCGCTCTTCCCTTTAAAAATAACATTATCAATTCCAGCCCATTTTAAGCGGGCTGCAGTCCAGCCGCCCATATGAGAGTCAGTAACCGTACCAGTCAATGGAGACTTCGTTACGACTGCAAGGCGTCCGCTCATCGAAGAACGTGATCCTGTAACAGGTCCTGTCATGATACAAAGGATGTTTTCTTCTGATAAAGGCTCAACCTCAGGGCCATTGTCCAAAACATACTTAACACCTAGACCGCGTCCGCCGATAAACTTTCGAACATCCTCTTCATTAATGCCTCTGTAATCAATCGAACCATCCGTCAAATCAACTAAAACTTCTTTGTTTTTAAATCCTCCAAGATTCATCTTAACTAATCCACCTCTTTCTTTTTGATTATTAAGAGAATTTAGTATCTCTTAATATTTAGTATAGTTAAATTTATCTACAAAAAAAAGCATTATTTACCTTATAATTTAACTTAGAAGTGAGGGGATTTTTTTATGACAGAAATGGAGCGTTATTCACGGCAAATTTTATTCAAGCAAATTGGCAGCGAAGGCCAGGAAAAGCTGTTAAATAGTTCTGCTGTCATCGTTGGCATGGGCGCGCTCGGAACAGTTATTTCAAATCACCTTGTCCGTTCGGGAGTAGGACATGTCCGGATTATTGACAGGGACCTCGTGGAACTGTCGAATCTTCAGCGCCAGACGCTTTACGATGAGGACGATGCGAAGGATAGCCTGCCGAAGGTCATCGCGGCTGAAAAGAAACTGAAGAAAATCAATTCCGGCGTAAAAGTAGAGCCCATCATCGCGGACCTGACTTTAGATAATGCCGAGGACTTGCTCACCGGATTCCATGTCATCGTCGACGGGACCGATAATTTCATGGCCCGCTATTTGATCAATGATGTTGCAGTCAAACATGGAATTCCCTGGGTATACGGCGGCGCGGTCAGCTCAAGGGGGATGTTCGCTGTCATCAAGCCGGGTGAGACACCATGTTACCGCTGCCTGTTTCCCTCAGTGCCTGCGGGCTTGGGAGAAACGTGTGACAGCATAGGGGTCCTTTCCCCAATCACCGATATTATCGGTTCCTTCGAAGCAGTCGAAGCTCTTAAACTACTAGTGGGTGCTGAGTCAAATCCAAATCTGGAGCAAATGGATATCTGGTTTAACTCCTTTTTGCAAATGGATGTAAGCCAGGGCCGCAATCCTGAATGCCCAGCCTGTATCCATCATCAATATGAGTTCCTGGACCGTTCGTCCGAACAGCAAATTAACTATGCATCGTTATGCGGAAGGAACACAATACAAATCAATCCGCGGCAAAAAGCAAAGACCGATTTGGAGAAGCTCGCAGATCGTTTGAAAAACAATGGTGTGGTAAAAGGAAATCCGTACTTGCTCCGTTTCATGCCAGATGCTGAAATCACAATGGTCATCTTCCAGGATGGAAGGGTTTTAGTCCATGGAACAAATGATACGGTAAAAGCAAAATCGTATTACGCCAGGTATCTTGGTTCCTAATACAATCAAAAATTAATTACGAAATCTTGCATACCAAACAATCAAAAGGGGAGATGAGTTTGGCTAACTATCTTGAAGATCTTAAAAGAATGGTTGGCGCTGAGAACGTGACTATGAATGAATCGGTGCTTGAGCTTCACAGCAAAGATGAATCATCGCACACACCATGCCTCCCGGATGCAGTTGTTTTTCCACAAACGAAAGAGGATGTAAGCCGGATACTGAAGTTTGCGAATGAGAACAGGATTCCAGTCGTGCCGTTTGGACTGGGCACGAGTCTGGAGGGTCATGTAATCCCTGTTCATGGTGGCATCTCCCTAGATTTATCACAGATGAATTCGATTCTCGAAATCAGGGAAAATGACTTTCTTGTAAAAGTGCAGCCCGGCGTAACGAGAACAGCGTTGAATAAAGAGCTGAAAAAATACGGCTTGTTTTTTTCGGTTGACCCTGGTGCAGATGCAACGCTCGGCGGGATGGCTGCAACGAATGCCAGCGGGTACGACCTCGGTGCGATATGGGATAATGAGAGACCAGGTCAGGGACCTTGAAGTGGTACTGGCAAACGGGGACATTATCCATACCGGCAGCATGTCAGCCAAATCATCCTCTGGTATCCACCTGAACGGCATGTTCGTTGGTTCTGAAGGAATACTTGGCGTCATAACTGAATTAACGTTAAAGGTCTATGGAATTCCGGAAGCAATTACAGCGGCAAGAGCTGCTTTTCCGACTGTTAAAAATGCCGTTGACGCTGTAGTCGGGATTTTATCAGCTGGCATTCCTGTAGCCAGAATAGAATTTGTCGATGCTGAATCGATTAAAAAAGTAAATCAGTATATGGATACTAGTTATGAGGAAAGCACGACGCTATTTATGGAATTTCACGGTAACGAAGCTGGCCTTGCCCGGGATCTTGAATTTGCAAGTGAGATTGTCCGCGACCATGGGTGCCAGAATTTTCAATTCGAAGCCGACTCGAAAGCGCGGAACAAGCTTTGGGACGCAAGACATAATCTCCTATACGCATACAAGCATAATGCCGGCAGCAAAAAAATCATGCTCACAGATGTCTGTGTTCCCGTTTCGGAATTGACCGGCGCAATCCTCCATACGCGTGAATTGATTGACGAATCATCCGTCGAGGGAGCGATTGTCGGCCATGTCGGCGATGGGAACTATCATGTCCTGCTCTTAATTGACAAAGAGAAATCTGAAGAGGTAAAAGACGGTGAACGAATCAATAGTGCGATTGTTCATTATGCCTTGAAAAGGGGCGGCACCTGTACCGGAGAACATGGAGTAGGTCTTGGGAAGATAAAATATCAGCGTCTTGAGCATGGTCAAGCATACGATGTCATGAAAATGTTCAAAAAAACACTCGATCCAAACGGAATCCTAAATCCCGGAAAGATTTTTACAGATTAATAGACGGTAAAAGCGGCCATAAAGCCGCTTTTTTGCTTTTTAGCCAGACTGGCAGCTTTCAATATTTAATAAACAATTAGATTTCGTAATGAATCACTGCGTTTTAGAAGCTAATATGAAAGTATTAAGCCATAAGCAGTCCGATGGCATATTATATCTCTACGAACTAAACGATAATTTCTACGAAATAACTAAAATTCTCTACGAAATAAGCAATAATCTCTACGAAATAAGCAGTAATCTCTACAAAATAAGCACTAATCTCTACGTTTACCAGCAGATGGAAGTTGTAAAGCACTATGGCAACGGTTCCAGCACAATTTCAACATAATTTGGATACACTCTTCGAACCGTCCAGCACTAACCCCACATAAAAGGATATCTTTATTCATTTTGAAAACAAAAGGGTATAATGAAATCAATATTTCGTTCGGAAAAGAGAGGGAAAGACTGGTGTCAAAGAAAACCAAGCAAATCAGCCTTCATTATGAATATTTAAAATGTGTGAAACCGGGGGCAGAAACGGTTTTATTTGTGCACGGTGTGGGCATGGATATGTCGATTTGGGATGATGTCATTCCTTTGTTCCAAAAGGATTTCAATGTCATTCGCTGTGACTTGCCTGGGCATGGGTACAGTGGTTCTGCCAATGAAGCTGCATTTACATGGGAGCTTCTAATTAATAGCATTAAAGCTCTCCTTGAAAAACTTACTATTTCATCATTGCACTATATTGGCCACGGGGGCGGTGGTGTACTGGGCATTGAACTTGCCAGAAGTGAGAAAGAGCTTATAAAAACTTTAACCCTTGCGGACACGCCCATTTTTATCCCGAAAGAATTCAGCAAGCAGGAATTGAATAACAGGATTGAAACAGTGAGCGATTGTGTCCGTTTTGAGGAGATGATTACAGCTCTTGTAAATACGATTAGCTATAAAGCACCCGAATGCAGGCTCACTAAACTGACTTCGATTTACCGAAGAGTCACACCATCTGATTACATTGGCTTCTTCCGGCTTGTTATCGAAACAGCACTTGAATATTTAGTAGATGAAATCCAGAGGTTAAACGTGCCGATGATGATGCTTCAAGGTGAGTATGACCCATTGATGCCTCTGGAACTTCAGGTGATGAACATTCCTTATTTAAAGAAAATGCGATTTTTCATCATACCTGACAGCGGTTATGTTCCAATGATGGATCAGCCTATGATATTCACTCAGTTTTCAAGGATGTTCATCAAAAAACAGGCAGAGTCGGAAAGTGCTGGCTTTACGTATACCCAAGCGCTGAAAAAAGAAGTAAACTCCATTGTCCGTTCGGGAGTAGAGAAGCTCGATTCGCAAAATCTCCTGGAAATTAACTTCATCAGCCAGTTTTCGGTCTGGTTGAATGGCAGCGAAGTTCTGGGAAAATGGAATCAGCGCAAAGCAAAAGAGCTCATGACCTTTATCGCTTACCATGGCTCTGTCACGAGAGAGCAAATTTACGATTTGTTCTGGCCAGAGCTTGAGCTTAATAAGGCAAGGAATTTACTGCGCGTATCTTTAAACCATATTAAGTCGATCATTGAAGAGCACACAGGAGAACCGATTGAAAACTATGTAGCGATTGATCGAGATTCAATCCAAATGAAGATACAGTGCAAACTGGATTTGAATGAGTTATCTAATTGCATCGATGAAATAGAGCATACCTGTGATTATGAGGTGAAGGAGAATCTTGCTGTCAAAAGGTTTTCAGAGCTTCCCGACACTCTGTTTCCGCTTTTTTATGATGATTGGTTTCTTAAAATCAGGACGGGGCTGGAAAGCAGGATCATCAGGATAGGTGAGGACTTACTGAATGCAGCCCCTGAAAAGGAAATGGCAATTGAACTGTTAAAAGTTTTGATGAAGTTCAATCCTGGGGATGATCGATATCAGGAACAGCTTGTAGCTTTGCTTCAAAAAACAAATAGACAAAAAGAAGCAAGATATTTCAGAAATAAAAGTGAATCGTCATTTATGTAATGATTCTGTAATGCTCTTGATGCTATAGTTATGAGAATGAAATTTTAGCGAGGAGCATGTGAAATGAATGACGAATTGATCTTGCACGATTTAGCAGAACAAAGGCAATTCCGATCCGTCCAAAATAAAATCATGAATGATACCTACACTGATCAGGATTTTATTCTATTGCTCGGATTACTAAAAAGGCATGCTGACAAAATGGATCTGGTACAAACGAAAAAATTATGCGAGCTAGTGCAGTATTTATATTCAATTGAGCGGGAAGAACGCCTGACAAATGATCTGTTGGATATCGTAAATGGAATGTTTTATTCTCAGCATTAAAATAGAAAAGCAGTCAAATTCGGAAATCTGAAATTGGCTGCTTTTATTTTTGGTTATAGAAAAACTTTTACCAGCAAATAACCGAATAAAGATAAAAGCACTGATCCCGCAAGGCCAGCGGACAGTGCCTTTCCGCCCATCTGCCTGAACGACTTGAAGTCCACACTGAGACCGAGTCCGGCCATCGCCATCCCAATCAGCAAGTAGGCAAAGCTGACGATTGCAGCGGCGGCATCTTCACTGACCATCCCGGTTGTATTCAAGGCACTGACAGCAAGAAAGCCAAGGATGAACCAGGGAATCGGCAGAGCTGCTAATGTCATTTTTTGGCCGGCACTCTGGTTTTCTTTTCGCCGGATGATAAAACCAATCAGGATCGCTACCGGAACGAGCAATGCCACTCGGGTCAATTTTACAATGATGGCAAGGTCCGAGGCCTGTTGTCCAGCCGGATCAGCAGCGGCTACCACATGTGCGATTTCATGCAATGTGCCACCCGTGAATACTCCATAATCGAGGGCATTCAAACCAAGATAGGAGAATAATAGCGTATAGATGATGGTGAAAATCGTCCCCAGCACCGCGACATTTGCGGCTCCAACTGCAGTTTCCTTCTCATTTGCCTTAATAACCGGTGCGATGGCGACAACGGCAGCTGCTCCACAAATAGCTGTACCGCACGCAGTCAGAATGCCAAGACGCTTTTCAACCTTAAAAAGCCTGCTCAATCCATATACGGCCAAAAGCGCAAACACGAGGTTAGCAAAGGCAATCATAAATACTGTCGCTCCGGCATTGTAAATATCGGAGAGGTTCAGCCTGAATCCAAGCAGAATGATGCCAAGACGGAGGAGTTTTTTGCTTGAATAAGAAGCCCCCTCCATAAGACCGCTATTCACTCCTGATGTTGCGCGCCAAACCATTCCGAACATGATGGCAATGACGAGCTGCCCCATGATTGAAAAGAATGGCAGTTCTGCTAGCAATCTCGCGGCCAGCGCCAAAGCTAATGTTAATAATATCCCTTTCATCACCGGTACAGTGAATCGGGGCAGAAAATCTGTTGTTTTCATTTGTGCACTTCCTTTATATCGATCTACCTATCTATCACTTTAACGAATGAAAGGAAAATAGCAAAGCCCTGGTAAGTATTCTGAGCTGAATTGGCAATATTCATAAAATGGAAAAATACCGTGATCAGAGATTCTGCTTCTAAAATTTAGGGTGCAGCTCATTCAAGCTCTTTTCCTCAGCACGCTAAGGAATTTTCCGATAATAATCGAATAAGCTATAGGTATAAGCCCATGTCCCGAAAAAATATGGGTGATGAACTCATGAAGGGAGCGCTGAATCTTCTGAAGTCAAAATATTAAAAATAGTCTTTTTATAGGGTGTTCTTTAGGAGATCGAAGTGTTAAACTATGCTTGTGTTTACAAATTTCTACAGTGGGGTTCTGTTTCTTTATCGAAAAATGTAAGCATTTACAATTTTACAGAAAGAGGTGTTGAGTATGCTAGGATTTTTACAAAGGATCGGGAAGGCATTAATGCTGCCGATCGCTGTTCTACCTGCAGCTGCGCTATTGCTGCGCCTCGGGCAGCCGGACTTATTGAATATTTCTTTTATCTCCGCAGCAGGTGACGCAATCTTCGCTAACCTGGCGCTATTGTTCGCCATTGGGGTTGCCGTCGGAATTGCAAAGGATGGGAACGGAGCGGCCGGACTTGCCGGTGCGATTGGCTACTTCGTATTGACTAAAGGAGCAGGCGCTATTGATGAAAGCATCAATATGGCGGTCCTTGGCGGTATCCTTTCCGGTGTAATTGCCGGTTTGCTTTACAACCGCTACCATGATATTAAATTGCCTGACTGGCTTGGTTTCTTCGGAGGCAAGCGATTTGTGCCAATCATCACTTCTTTGGTCATGATTGTCCTTGCAGGAATTTTTGGCTATGTATGGCCGCCAGTTCAGGCTGGTATCAACAATGTCGGTGAATGGATAGTCGGAGCTGGAGCACTAGGAGTAGGCGTATTCGGATTCTTGAATCGTCTTTTGATTCCGATGGGTCTTCACCATGTCCTTAATACACTTGTTTGGTTTGAATTTGGTTCATTTACGGATGCAGCTGGAGAAGTAGCAAAAGGCGACTTGAAACGCTTTTTCGCCGGCGATCCCAACGCTGGAATCTTCATGAATGGTTTCTTCCCAGTCATGATGTTTGGTCTTCCTGCAGCCGCTTTCGCGATGATTGCTGCCGCGAAAAAAGAGCGTAAAAAAGCTGTTACAGGTGCCCTTGTAGGTGTAGCCTTCACATCTTTCCTAACAGGGATCACTGAGCCAATCGAATTCTTATTCATGTTCTTATCTCCATTCTTATATGGAATTCATGCCGTGTTGACTGGTTTGGCGATGTCGATCACATACTTGCTGGATATCCACCACGGTTTCGGGTTCTCTGCCGGTGCGATTGATTTCGTCTTAAACTACGGTATTGCCCAAAAACCATTGTTATTATTGGGAGTCGGTTTGGTATATGGAGTACTTTATTTCGTAATATTCTACTTCCTGATCATCAAGCTTGATCTTAAAACGCCTGGACGTGAAGACGAGATTGAAGGAGAGTTCACGGAAAGCGGTTCTTCAAAAGGAAATTACTCTGAGCTTGCAGACCAGTATCTTGCAGCGCTTGGAGGAAAAAGCAACCTGAAGGAGCTCGACAACTGCGTTACCCGCCTTCGATTAAAAGTGGCTGATATGGATAAAGTAAATGAAGCAGAGCTAAAAAGGCTTGGCGCAAAAGGTGTTTTGAAACTTAATAAAACAGACCTTCAAGTTATTGTTGGTACCGATGTTGAGTTTGTAGCTAATGAAATGAAGCGGAAATAAGCATTGTGCTCAAGGGACTTGGCGGTTTTTACCGCCAGGTTTTTATTTTTATTAGCGTCCATCAAATAATTCATTAATTTTTATTTTTTCACCAGTTAAACAATCTTTTTCACCAGTTGGATTAAAGAATTCACCGGTTGGAAAAGTTTTTTCACCAGTTGAAGTAAATATTTCACCAGTTGAGAATTCAAGAGTCAAGTCCCATTGCTGCATCGGTCATGCAGTATTTTTTACATTAAATAGGGAGGAATTTAACAATGAAACGCTTATTGGATTGCACAGCATCAGATTTCGAAAAAATGACAGGGCAGGATTTGAAAAAAGCGATCATAGCCTCGGAAGGAAGAACGATTTTATCAGAAGTGATTGGTGCGTTTTCGCCGCTTTACCCTGCGGTAACAAATGCTGAGATGGCTGCTTCCTTTGGGGCAGACCTTATTCTTTTGAACTTTTTCGATGTCATGAATCCAGGGATCGCGAGTCTAAGTGAAACAGAGCCAGACAATGTAGTCCGTAAATTGAAGGAGCTGGTTGGCCGCCCAGTCGGTTTGAACCTTGAGCCGGTTGACCTTCAGGCGGATAAGCTAGAGGCGCTTCAGCAGCTGCCACAAGGGAGGATTGCGACTGAAGCATCACTTCAAAAGGCGAAGGAGCTTGGTTTTGACTTTGTCTGTTTGACTGGAAATCCTAAAACCGGCGTGACCAACACGGAGATTACTAAGGCGATCGAAAAAGCACGTGCAGCATTTGGCCCAGAGGGATTGATCATTGCCGGAAAAATGCATGGGGCAGGGGTTGCAGGAGAGACTGGCAGTTCGATGATGACGGAAGAAACCCTTCATTCATTTGTCGAGGCAGGCGCAGACATTATCTTGATTCCTTCCCCAGGCACCGTACCTGGCTTTACGGTTGAGAAGACAGCTAAGCTTGTGGATTTGGTACATCAAAAGGGAGCTCTCGCCATCCTGACAACTGGTACAAGCCAGGAAGGAGCCGATGAGGCTACAATCAAGCAAATCGCCTTGAACAGTAAAATGGCAGGTGCTGATATATTTCATATCGGTGATGCAGGAGCAGCTGGAATTGCTTCTCCGGAAAATATTATGGCGTATTCAATCGTCGTACGCGGTAAAAGGCACACCTATATAAGAATGGCGGCTTCTGTATTAAGATAGTCCAATTATTGTAAGTTCGCAGCGTCGGGAAAACGGGTAAAAGAAGAACATAATGCTGATACTAAGTTAAGGAGGGATATCATATGAGTAAAGACAAGTTTGTCAACATAGACCCAAATTTTAAGCCAGTATCATCTAGTCTCGAGAAAGAACGAATAAAAACAGCAGAATGCGCTATGAAGCCAAAGGACGATGAAAAGGAAGGCAATGCGGAAGACATATCAATCATGAATAACCAATATTCCATCATGGGGGATATTGACTAAAATACTGCTTAACATCATCAGGAGGGATAAGAGATGAAAAAAGACAAATTCGTCAATTTAGACCCAAATGCTAAACCCATATCGTCAGATTCCAAGCAGGAACAAATTGAAACGACCGAAGCGAACATGAAGCTTCAGGAAGCATTTTATGATGAAAACGAAAGCAATGGAGTGGACCCGGCAAACCTGAATAACCAGTCTGCCATTCTTACTGATATGGATTAAAAGCCGGCTAATCAACGCCGGCTTTTCTATTTGTATTCTTATCTTATTGATGACGGTCCGTCTTATCACTTTGGTCCTTGTTGCGTTTATTGCCCTTGCTGTTGTCCCCGCTAGTCAATTCTCCAGAAAACTCAGCCATCTGGTTCCCGTTTCTAGGTGAATTTTGATTATTGCTGCCTTTATTGAACTTTTTAGTCATGGTTAGCCCTCCTTTTAATTGTACAGGTTAGTTTTCCCGATATAGACAGGCAGTTATGTACGAAATTTTATTCAAAACGTTTTTTCACAAGACTGTCTCCAATGAAAAAAGACAGCTGAAATCCAGCCGCCTTGTCTACACTCAATATTTTGTCCCTTCTTTCACCTGGGCCTTTTCATTCATCTCATCTTCACCAACAAGCTCTACCCGGGCGTACTTCTTCATTTCCTTGATCATGTCACTGGCTTCTTCGTACAGCGTATCGTCCTGGAATTCCTCTGAGTAGTAAAGGGTATTGTTTAACATAACTTTGACGCGAAGCCTTGTTCCGGATTCGGTATCCTCATCCCCCAATGTAACGGCGGATCGATTGGTTTCGTGCTGGCTGACCAGGATTTTATTGCCTTCGTTTTCTTTTTTCACAGCTTCAACTATTTCCTGTAAAGAATCAACTTGTCTCAATTACATCACCCCTTTAATTATGTATTCCATGTTTCCAGGTTTTAAAACCAGTGGAAGGACAATCGTGTGAAGATTTTCGCGAAATAGCTGCGAAGCTTTGCGAAATGGATCTCAAAGAATGATTTCGAATGTTGATCCTGCATGCAGTTGGCTTGTGCACGTGATTTTTCCTCCGTGCGCTTCAATAAGTTCCTTTACAATAGCAAGCCCCAGTCCTGATCCGCCTAGTGCCTTGGACCTTGATTTATCAACGCGGTAAAAACGGTCAAATATCCAGGGAATGTCTTCTTTTGGGATACCTTTTCCTTCATCTTTTACGAGTAGATGAGTCTTCCCACTCTTTTTAAATACCTCAATAGTCGTAGTGGACCCTGCCTCGGAGTATTTTCTGGCATTATCAAGCAGGTTAAGAATGATTTGTTCAAGGCGGACAGGGTCAGCCTCGATATATACTTCCCCATCGCAGATGAAATTAAGCGTGATTTTTTTTTCGATATAAGAAGGTTGGATTTTCGTATATATTCCTCTTAAAAAAACGCAAAGCTCCAATTTTTCTTTATTGATTGTAAAAGAGTTTTCATCCATTTTGGCAAGGTCAAATAAGCCTTTTATTAACCCGGAAAGCTTTGCAGCCTCTTCATGGATGATCTGCAGGTACCTGATTCTTTCTTCTGGAGCTGTCCCGTGTTTTCCTGCGATATCGGCATATCCCTTAATATAGGTGAGCGGAGTTCTAAGCTCATGGGAAATACTCGCCAAAAATTCGTTCCGCTGCTTTTTGATATGGTTCAAATCATCTGCGAGCACCTGAATCGATTCGCCGAGCTCGCCCAATTCATCATTTCCAAGCCGGGGAAGGGTGACAGAGTAATCACCCTTGCGGATTTTAAGAGTCGCTTCATTCATTTTAATTACCGGCTTTGTGATGAAACGGGAGAGGAAGAGGGTGATGATGGCCATCGAACTAAGAAGCAAAATTCCGGCAAGCCAGAAATGCTTGTTCAGCCTGGCAATCAGCCCCTGGACCCGCTGTGTGTTCTTAAACATATATACAGCGCCATTATTATCAAGCGGGCTAACTGAGGCGATATATTTCTTGTCCTGCCAATCATCTTCAAGGATCAACCCGTCTCGCGCAATATCCATCGGTGATTTTTCGATGATATCCGTTATGGTGCGGTCAACTGGAATCGAAGATGAAACAATCCCACCGTTTTTATCTGTAATCACTACATGAGTATCTGTGCGCGATTCCATCGAAGTGATATGGTGAATGGTTTCTTCGAGATAGGAGGTCTCAAGGATATCACGGTGATTATTCCCGCGGGTTTGCAAAGATGCAAGCTCCTCATCGATCCGGGAGTGGATGATGGAAGAATGAAGGAAATAAAGTGAAATCCCTTCCACTAACAATATCGTTATGAAGAAAACTGCACCAATTTTCATCGAAATACGATCCATTACAGCCACTCCTCAAATAATCTTATAATTATCATACTAAAAAACTGTTTTTGAATAAATTTCTTATTGCCTTCAGCATTATTCTTTCTGGTAATGTTAGGTGAATTTCCTGCGTAATTCTTCTAAAAAGGAGTTTGCGAAAAGAGCATATCAAAAAAGTATCCAGAAACAGAGCAGATGTAAGAAAATTGAATATTTTAACAAATTGATTTATTGTAATGGATAGTGGAATTTTATTTAACAAATTGGGTGATAAGAAGGAGGGGAACTATGAAAAGAGATTTCTATTTATCCAAGGCGAAGATTTTGGGGCTTACAGCTTTACTGGTCTTGCTGATTATTGGTTTTATTGTGGCGGAAGTTTATATGCTGGCAGACCCGGGTGAAAATGTTGCTGTCATCGTATTTTTCAGTGCTGTGATTTTATTGCTGATCTGGTCCTTGTTTTTACTTGGAAAAAATTTTATGGAAAAAGAGGCGAATGTAACGGTCAGTGAAGATGGCCTGACAGTGAGGGGGACAGCAGGACCAGGCTTTATACCCTGGGAGGACATAGAAGGGATGCTCCCATATGAAGTCCATAATAATGAATTTCTTGGTATCCTATTAAAAAATGAAGCAGACTATATAGAATCCTTGCCTAAAAACAAAAGGCGACTGGCAAAAATAAATCTGAAAACAGGATTCCCAGCCTTCAATATAGGGCTCAGCAATTTAAAAGAGAAAAAGGAGCTAGTCAACCTTTTAGTTGAAATGCAAATCCCTTTCTACATCCCGACAAACAATAAAGAAACCCCAGAAAAATCCAACCCGCCAAAAGACAAGAATTTACCAAGTTAACGCATTAACCCACTGGGGGTCAGACCCCCAATACGGTGAAGCGTTAAACCGCCGGGGGTCTGACCCCCGGCGCGGTGACGTGATAAAGTGTTGTTTTCATGGAAAAAGCGAAGGATTTTCATCATTCGCTTTTCCTATTTTTTATAGTAGGTCATTTACCTTATATACTTTTCCGTTTTCAAGCTGACTGCCAAGCAGCAGCTTTACCAGTGCTCCTGCCACGGTTTCAGGGCTGCGGAGACTGCCGCTTTCTTTATAATTCTTGAAGGTTTCCAGGTCGGCGAATGCTTCCTCTGAGGATGAACGGATCGTTGCCTGCATATCTGTGTCCATGATTCCCGGGCTGAAGGCAATGATTTTACTGTTGCTTTCGGCCTTTTCGAGTTCGATTCCTGCTGTCATCGTAAACATATTGATCGCAGCTTTCGTGCTGCAATAGATGCTCCATCCATGGATCGGCCGCTCGGCAGCACCTGAGGTTACATTGGCAATGACGGTTTCAACCGCAGTTTTCTTAGCCTTTTGTAATATTAGATTGCAAATCAGGATCGGTGCCGTTAAATTGACTTGAACATTGTTCATTACCAGTGAGGAATCGAGTTCTCCAGCTACCTCAATCGGCTCGATCACACCTGCATTGTTGATTACAAAAACCTGCTCTGCATCCATGAAGATGGTCTCAGTAATCGCCGAAAAAACCTTCTGGACCTGCTCTTCAGAACCAAGATTGCAAGTATAATGACTATATCCTTTACCAGCCTCAGCTGCAGCTTGCTTTAATTCAATGTTTTCATTTCTTGCAACTGAAATGACCTGAAAGCCTTCAGCGAATAATTGCTGGGCCACGGTTGCTCCAAGTCCTCTCGAAGCACCGGTTATGACAGCATATTTCATCTTAACACCCCTCATTATCTAAACTGGTATTACACCGGTGCGGACACCGTCGATATTCTTCAATAACCAGTTTTTATTTTCTTCTTTATCAATCCTCGCAGCTGTCTGAAGCGCCAATTCGAGATTCCGTTCCTGTTCAGCCAGATTGCCTTTCACTGCGTTCGCGCGTGCGAGTGCTTCATAAGCAAATCCAAGGTCAAAGTCGCCCAAATCGTGCTCAAGGCAATGCTTCAATGATTTATTTGCATGATGCAGTGCTGGTTCCGCTCTATCTAGAATCGCATAAACTCTGGAAATCTGCCATTCTCCTCGCGCAAAATTCAATGGGGACCCAACAATTCCCCAATGGTATCGAGAAGCGTTCGCTGCATAAAGCATTGTGTCATCCTCGGCTTCCGTCCGATCCTGTTTTTCAATCAAATCCCAAGTAAGGTTAAAGAGGTCGATCGCCATTTTTTTATGTGTTGTAAAATCCATATCCAGTTCCATCGTTGATGACTCCTTTAAAAAGTTTTATAAAGTAACAATTTGACAAAACAATGGAATCTCCTTTTTTAAAAATGGCTTTGTTAAATTAGACTGTCGGTTTTGCTCCAGGTACTCGCTTTCCCTGGGGACTCAGGTGTGTCTCTTGCTAAAATTAAAAAAAATCCTAAAACAAATAAAAACAGCATGGTTCCCGAAACCATACTGCAAAAAACATCTATTTGAGAAGGCTTTTCCATTCATTTATAAACGGTGCTGCAGAAGCATTCGGGGATGAAAGCACTTCTTCTGTCGGACCGCTTTGTTTAAGTTCTCCATCCATCAAGATCGCCAGTGTATCAGCTAAGTATTTTAGCTCCATAAGATCATGACTGACAAAGACGGTTGTCGTTTTTGTCTGATTGATGATGGTTTTAATATCTTTCAATAATTGCACCTTGGTGGGAAAATCAAGGGCAGAGAAGGGTTCGTCCAGGAATAGGACCTCAGGTTCCAGCACCATTGCTCTCGCTAGGTTGACGCGCTGTGCCTCTCCTCCTGATAAATGGTAAGCATGTTTTTTTGCAAGGTGGCCGATTTGGAATTTTTCGAGCCAGTACGAAACCTTGTTTTTGATTTCCAGGCGGGGAAGTCTCCGCAGCTTCAGCCCTGCCGCAACATTGTGAAAGACTGTTGTATCAAGCAGGAGCGGCTGCTGCATCGCGACTGCGAACTTTCTCCTCATCTCGATTGTCAGGTCATTCGTAATATCTTTGTCTTTTAAAAAAATCTCACCCTGTGCAGGATGCTCCAAAAGGGAAAGGGCTTTGATGAATGTACTTTTCCCGGCACCATTAGGGCCCATGATTCCCAGAACTTCACCCTCTTGAATCGCAAAATGAGGGATCGAAAGAAGCACTTTTTTTCCGGCTCTCGCCTCTAGGTTTTTAACAGTGATAAGAGGGATCATAGGCTTCGCTTCCTTTGCTGAAGATAGGTTAAGCAAAATGTAATGATGAATGCCAATGTCATCAGGATGAATGATAGGGCGAGTGCGATATCAAAATTACCCTTTGAAACCTCCATAACAATAGAGGTGGTTAGAATCCTTGTTTCACCGCTAATGTTGCCGCCGACCATCATGGCGGCACCGACCTCGGCGATTACCCTGCCGAAACCAGCGATGATCGCCGCAAGAATCGCGAGCTTAACTTCCTTCATTAAAATCCAATAAAGCTGAAGCCTGGTCGCCCCTAATGCTTTTACCTGTAAAATCATCTTTGGATTGATCTGTTGAAAAGCCGTACTTGTCAGCGCGGTGACAATCGGCAGAGAAACTAATATTTGAGCCATGATGATGGCAGTAGGAGTGTAAAGCCAGGCAAAATCTCCAAGCGGGCCTGACCGCCACAGGAAAAGCGTAATCCAAAGACCTGCAACGACAGGAGGGAGGCCCATGCCTATATTGATCAAGGCAAGGACAAACCTCCTGCCAGGAAACCTGGCAAGTCCAAGCAACATGCCAGCTGGCAGGCCGATCAGTGTGCTGATCAGGACTGCCGTTATCGAAACCCTGAGAGTAAGCAGCGTGATTTCAAGAATCTCAAGGTCACCGGACAGTAGCATCTCTATCGCTTTTTTTAATCCTTCTAATAATAGTTCCATCTGCAATCCGCTTTCTATCTAGTTATTAATCTTCAAAAAGGAAGAAGAGTGGTTCGCCGTACTTGTCCACGCCGAATTCCTTAATTAGATTTTTAGTGTCATCATTGATCATGAACTCTACAAATGCTTTTGCACCTTCTGCATTTACTTTATCATGTTTTTCATTGTTAACCTGCATGACGTGATAAATATTAAGAAGGCTTTCGTCGCCTTCTACCAAAATCTCTGTATCAGGCATGTTTTTTTGTTGAGCAAGGAAGGTGGCACGGTCTGTCAAAGTGTACCCTTTTTTCTCTGATGCGATTTGAAGTGTAGCGCCCATTCCTTGTCCAGCTTCAACATAGGAATCTTCTAGGCTTTTAGGATCTAGCGACGATTTCTTCCATAGCTCAAGCTCTTTTTTATGTGTACCGGAATCATCGGCGCGAGAAACGAATGTTGCTTTTGATTCAATCATTTTCTTTAGAGCTTCCGGAACTGTCAGGCCTTTCACTTTAGCTGGATCCTCAGCAGGTCCAACAAGGATAAAATCGTTATACATGACTTTTTGGCGGTTGATCGCGTCGCCGCTGTCAACGATTTTTTGTTCTGCTTCTGGAGCGTGGACAAGCAGGACATCGGCTTCACCGCGTGTTCCCATTTCCAGAGCCTGTCCTGTTCCTACCGCAATGGTTTTCACATTGTAATGGTTTTTCTTTTCGAATTCTGGAATCAAGACATCAAGCAATCCGCTGTCTTGCGTGCTAGTTGTTGTTGCAAGAATCAAGTCTGCAGCTTTTTCTGATTTCTCAGGTGCAGCAGCTGACTTTTGTTCTGTTTCTTTTGCAGAAGAACAGCCAGTAATAAAAGCGAACATAAGTACAAGTAAAAGTGAGATAAGATGTTTGAACTTCATTTTCATGCCTCCGTCAATTGGTTTCCATAAATGATTTTTCCGAAATCTTCAGCATCATAGCCATCAAGCTCAAAGATGCTCTCTTTGAAATTAGTAAAATGAATAAGATCGATCAAGTGCTGCAAAGCCTTTTTGTTATCCGGCGTCCAGCGGAAAACAAGGTCAAACTGTTCCTTAGTCAATGGAATGAAATCCAATCCGAGCTGGCTTGCCGCGCACTTAATGCCAAAGGCAACATCTGCTGTTCCCCTGCTAATATGGGCAGCCGCTCCAAGATGGTTCCATTCCTCATCATCATAGCCCTTCACATCAGAGGGCTGCAGGTTCTCTTCTGCTAAAAAGGAGTCGAGCAGGAAGCGAGTACCTGCACCTTTTTGCCGGTTGACAATGGTGACGTCTTTCCGGGTGAGATCTTTAATCCCGCTGATTTTCTTTGGGTTTCCCTTTGCTACAATCAAGCCCTGTTCCCTGGATGCTAATCTCATGACTGTAATCGGCTCGTGGACAAACAACTGCCGGATAAAGGGAAGGTTGTATTGCTGTGATACAGGGTCGAGCAAGTGGATCGCCGCGATGTCAGCGCTCCCCCTGTATAGCATCATCAATCCTTCAAGACTGCCTATGTATGAGGGTGTAATCGACAGGCCTGTTCCTTCGGAAGCTGTATATTTTACAAGGTGCTCCACAAGAAAATCATGGCTCCCAGCAAGCTGAATTGTCTGCTGGACAGTATTTTGTGGCTCTGTCTGCCGCTTATTTGGAGTTGTCATGCTTTCTTTAAATCTGGTAAACTCGCTTTCTTCGATTCGCATTTTATTGCCGACTTTAAAAGCAGCAAGATCGCCACGCTTAATCATTTCGTAAACGGTATGTTTGGAGATTTTTAACATGGAAGCGATTTCATCAGGAGTGTATATTTGCAAAAGTTTCCCTCCTTTCTTTCATAATCTAAATATAATAGAATATTTAGTAGATAGATGTAACAATTGTTTGGTTTTGTTAAGTTTTGTTTAGTTTTATCATCAGTTTATCATAATCTGTTCACAATTTAGGTGGAATATTGAAAATTTTTGGCGAAATCCTCGTATTTTCCAAATTCAACCTTCACAAAATACTCTGGGCAGTATAATGTATTTCTGATTCATACCATGGTAAACTAAGCAATAGACAGATTTAATGAAGAAAGGAAACGGGAGAATGCAAATTTCAGATAAGGCTCGCGACATTCTTAAAGATATTCTCGCAGAGCGTAAAGCTAATGGTATTCGCGTCTACTTCGGCGGCTATGGCTGAGGAGGCCCGCAGATTGGTCTGGCTCTGGAAGAGCCGGAAGAAGATGATCATGTAGCAGTTATTAATGAGATACAAGTTGCGATTGAATCCCATATCGTCGACTATACAGAAGGTTTATCGCTGGAATACGATGAGTACCGAGAAGGATTAGTCCTGATGGGGAACGAAGGCGGCTGCTAAAGACTTCAAGAAAAAATGCACACCCATTGAGGTGTGCATTTTTCTATTTCATCCTTTTCTGATGATTGCTGATTTTTCATTCACTAAAACTGTCCTGTGAATTGAAAATACAACACGACAATTCCCATCAGCCATACGTATACAGCAAAAGGCTTCAATGAATGGCTTTTCAGATAGCCGATCATCCATTTCACCGCTATATATCCAAAAATAGCGGAGGAAAGAATTCCGATGAGTAAAGCCTGGAGGGAGATGGTCTCACTGCCACCGCTGAATAGATCTTTTGACTGGAGGACAATGGCTCCTACTATAGCTGGTGTAGACAGCAGGAAGGAGAAATAAGCAGCGGTTTCCCGGTCTAGTTTCCTCCATAACGCAGCCACAATCGTAAAGCCTGAACGGGAAATCGCTGGGAAAATTGCGGCAGCCTGGAAGGTCCCGATAATTAAAGCATCCGTATAGCTAATGTCTGCCATCTTCTTACGGCCATTTTTAATCGAATCGGCTAACCATAAGAAAGCACCCGTAATGAGGAATTCCCATCCGATTGTTACGCCTGTTTTCGATATTTCATCAAAGTAATCCTCAAACAATAATCCTACCACTACTGCAGGAAGCGTCCCAACGACAAGAAGGAAGGTCATTTTCCCGAATGGATTTTTAAGAATCTTGATGAATTCACTTTTGTAAAAAACAAAAACAGCCAGCAGCGTTCCTACATGGAGCATCGTGTCGAGAAGGAGACCGGCCTCCTCCAGTCCAAACAGGTTCCTGCCAAGATATAGATGCCCAGTGCTGCTGATCGGCAAAAACTCGGTCAGCCCCTGAATCAGCCCTAGTATAAACGCTTCAAGTTTTGATAGCATATTGAAATCCTCACTTTTTCAATTTAGGCTCTGTTATAGCTAAATGTTGAATATTAAACCCTGTTGATTGTAGTGGAAGGCGCGTAGACTCCTGCGGGCGCAGCTGGACAGGTGAGACCCCGCAGGAGCGAAGCGACGAGGAGGCTCAGCGTCAGCCCCGCGGAAAGCGAAGCGCCTGGAACGAAAATCAACAGCCTAGTTTAACAAAGCCTTTATTTAAATGGTCATAAATTTTACTTCTGCTCACAAAAGAGTAATTACCTTGTCCACTACAAGGCTATGAGTCATACTCCGTGGCTATGCCCCCAAATTTTGATGCGGTGAAAAAAATCGATATTTACTGTACTTTCTAATACAATAGTAGAAAACGATATGATAAGCAGGTGGGGGAATTGAACAATAATACGCATTTGTTTTTCAATACATCGATCGGCGTGCAGAAGCCGGAGAATATTCGCAATAAAACCCAAAGCTGCCCATTTTGTGCCAGAGATGAACTGACAGGGATCATCGATGAGGAAGGGCCGATACTGTTGCTGAAAAATAAGTTTCCTGTCCTGGAGAATGCTTTCCAGACGGTATTGGTTGAAACCGATGTCTGTGATGAAGAGTTTTCGCAGTATTCAGCAGATCATTTAAATAGGCTTTTGGACTTTGCGATTCGGCATTGGATGAGGATGGAAGCATCAGGGGATTTTCGTTCGGTCATTCTTTTTAAAAACCATGGACCTCTTTCAGGAGGGACGATTGCGCACTCTCATATGCAAATCGTCGGTCTCTATGACCTGGATTACCATGAAAAAATTGGCGAAGCAGATTTCAGGGGTCCTGTGATCCATGAAGACGAGGGAGTGCAGCTGAATCTATCTGACAGGCCAAAAGTTGGTTTTTATGAATTTAACATCATTATGGATCACGGCAGGCCTTCCGCCACATTCGCATCCTTTATCCAGAATGTGGTTCATTACATCATGAACTCTTACCCATATAAATGCAGCAGCTACAATCTGTTCTTTTACAGCATGAATGGAAAAATCATCTGCAAGGTTGTTCCGAGATTTGTGACAACACCGCTTTTCATTGGCTACCAGCTGCCACAGGTTCCGAATAATTTGGAATGGATGAAAAATGATATCCAAAACCGGTATTTCCAAGGGACGATGGAAAAGGAAGCATAATCAAATTCTCTGTGAAAATAGACCCGATCTAGATTTTTGCATTATAGCAGGGACAACTGCCATCAAGAACGCGCAAAAACAAGGAATTGTATCGCCTGCAAAGGAATTTCAGCTTTCTCATGGCATGTGTAATAATAACCAATTAATGCGAAGAAGTTGTGATTTATTGTCGAAAAAAATATAATGAAGTATTGTACAGTCCTTCATTAAAGGGGAATAACCATGACTTCTAACCAAAAAAATAATTCCAGGCTCGATTACGGGCTGGTCACGATATTAATCTTACTATTTCTGTCGAGTTGTATTGCCATATACAGTGCCCAGACGACAGGGCAGTATGGTTCTGAAAATTTCCTTTTAAAACAAATTGTCTGGTATGTGATTGGTGCTGGCATCATCGCTGCTGTCATCACGCTCGATTCCGATCAGCTGCAGAAGCTTAGCTGGTATGCGTATGGCTTTGGGTTAGTTCTGCTATCAGGCTTGATTGTTGCTCCGGCAAGCATCGC
The DNA here is from genome assembly GCF_049532715.1 of Heyndrickxia sp. MSNUG. Taxonomy (NCBI): domain Bacteria; kingdom Bacillati; phylum Bacillota; class Bacilli; order Caryophanales; family Bacillaceae; genus Heyndrickxia; species Heyndrickxia sp. MSNUG. Next base: position 4,144,204 of record NZ_CP150978.1, on the reverse strand, counting down.
CCCGGTAATCAATGGAGCGAAAAGCTGGTATAAGGTCCCGGGTATGGGAACACTCCAGCCGTCGGAATTAGTGAAAGTGTTCATCGTCCTTGCGCTTGCCAGGGTAATTTTCGACCACCATCAAAAATATCGCATTAAAACGATTCAAACAGACTTTTTCTTGTTGCTTAAAATTGGTTTTGTGACAATGATTCCGCTTATGCTCGTTATGCAGCAGCCCGATCTTGGGACGTCACTCGTATACATTGCCATCATGCTTGGCATGATATTTATCTCTGGAATTACATGGAAGCTGCTTGTCCCGATTTTTGGTACAGGCATGACGCTTATATCCATCATTTTTTACTTTGTCATCTGGAAGCCAGAGATCCTGGAAAAGTATCTGGGTGTAAAGGAATATCAGTTTGGCCGGATCTATTCCTGGATTGATCCTTATAATTATCAGAGCTCAACAGGATTCCAGCTGACAAGATCACTTTTGGCAATCGGCTCTGGTGAAACAGTAGGCAAGGGGTATGGGACAAGAGAGGTCTACCTGCCGGAAAGTCATACTGACTTTATTTTCAGTATCATTGGCGAAGAGTTTGGCTTTGTAGGTGCAAGTATTTTAGTCAGCCTTTTCTTCTTGCTGATCTACCAGATCACAAAGATTGGCATGGAAACGAAAAATGACTTTTACACCTACATTTGTGTAGGCGTAATCAGCATGATTACGTTCCACGTATTCCAGAACATTGGCATGACCATCGGCCTGCTTCCGATTACGGGTATCCCGCTGCCTTTCATCAGCTACGGGGGCAGCTCGTTAATGGGAAATATGCTGGCAGTCAGTCTGATCTTTTCGATCCGCTATCACTATAAAAAATATATGTTCTCAACAAACACTTAAATTTTTCAGCCGACCTAAAAAAAGAGGGTGCCCAAAAGTTTATACCTTTTGGGCACCCTCTTTCTTAAAAGATAAGAAAGTATAAAATTCACTTCGAGAAATGTTCAGCTCCAGCGCCTAGCCCCTCGAGTCGCTTCGGTCCTGCCAATGAAGTCAAAGAACGACTTCACTGGCAGGCCCTCCAGCGCTTGTCGGGGCTGACCAAGGCGCTTGCGCTTTTCTTATTACTCAACTACGCCTACCTCTGTTATTTTTACGTGGGTTTTAACATGTACCGTAATATTTTTATAGTCATCTTCCCATTTTTTATAATCAAAGCCTCTTGTTTTGCTTTTGATAAAATTTCCTAAACTAAGAGGGTCGACTTCATGCTCCTGAAAGTCTGCAATCATGGCAGAACATTGTTCATTTACTTCTTCTTCAAGTTCTTTCTGAATTTTTTTGATAATAGGCGGCGTCAACATTTTTCCAGTATATTCACGAATGATTCCTTCGATGTTAATTTCAATTGTGACGGTATAGGGGTTTCTCTTATCAAGTTTAAATTTATGTTTGGAACCAAGGTCTTTGATGGCAGCCAGATCTTTACCGACCTTTACTTGGAAGTTTCCCATGCTGAATTTATCTGTAAGCAATTTGAAAAAGAACATTCTGTCAGCGGGAATGGTATGAACCATGTGCCCATTTTTAAATACCGCGACCCCGACAATATCAATGATATCAGTCTCCACTTTCTTAAGTATGGGCAAGTAGGGATCACTCCCTTTTTGATAATGATTGAAAAAAAACAAGTGGAGGTTTGTCTCAGGCAAATTTCGATCCTTTGTATTATGTTTAATTAACTCCGATAGATGGATAGCATTTCCCCTATTGCCATAAGTGCCTGACAATATATCCTTGGCCTTCCCATCAGCGACCGCAAGATAAATCCTCGCACCGATGCTTGGATCTCTTTCAAATGAATCCATTAATTCGATTATTCCTTTCTTGGCCATTTCTTCTCCAAAGACAGCGATTTCCAGTGATCCCGTTGCTACCGGCTGAGCAGATTTCCGTTGGATTTCTTGCATCAAATCCCTGTTGGCTTTTGCCTTAGCTGAAAATGTGAAATTGCCAATGTTTTTATCGGGCTTGAAAACTGGGACCATGACGGTGCCTTCGATATTATTGTCTTCTGCCAAATCATATCCAATACCCGTTTCAATATTGACATCATCGATAATTTCTTTTTCTACACATCCTGTCAATAGGAGGGAAAGAGCAAAGAAAGGAATCAGTTTTTTAACTCTCATTTTTGTTTTTCACCTTCTTGGCAATCTTGGTTGCTATGAACAAAAAAGGGATGTAGAGATAAGTGACTACGAAGCCGATTCTTCCTGTCCAGTCATTCAAAAAGTTTATTTTTGCCCGTGTATCGAAAAAGTTAATGGCTATTAAACAAATGATCGCCAGGATAATTACTCCTTTTCTTTGTTTGAGCTTAAAGCCTCTTTTCAGAATGATGCTAGAAGACCAAAGTGCGATGCATACATTAGGAAGGATGATCAAGTTCCAGTTGGCAATGCCTATGTATTCAAACCTCTCCACAAATGGCATGCTTACGATTTTCCACATCTCCAGGGTAGCCCAAATTGACTTAGCCAGTTGTTCTTCGGAAAAATAGGCGAAAGTAATGATCGCTAATATTGTATAGATCATGGTAGTAAGAAAGACACCGAAATGTGCCCACTTATGTGACTTTTGCGGGTCCTTAATAAAGGGGTAGAAAAAGATTGGTATTTCAAACCCAATATAGGTAAGCGACATGTTAAATGCGCCGGTGGCCATTTCCTTTAGTGAGTGATCAAAAATTGGCAGAAGGTTTCTGAACTCAGCAAATTTAAGTGCAAAGGCAAAAGTCAGCAATAGATAGCTTGGAAGCACAATGCAGAAAAAAGCGACTCCAGTGACAGTCCTAAAGCCCCCAAAGACGATGTAAACAGAGAGGAGTAAAAAACAAAAACTATACCAAAAGATGTTCAGTTCCGGAAACATCCATACTTGGATGACTTCAATATAGGTCCTGAGAACGGCCAAGGCAAAAACCAGCAAATAGACAACGAAAAGCACACTGACGATATTGCCTATTTTTTTACCAAAGACATATGCATTGGCTGCTACAATGTCACCATCCACCGTTCCGCATATTTTATAAATCATCCAAATGATGATATGAATACTAAGTCCGGCTCCTAGAACCGAAATCCAGGCATCATAGCCAGCAGCCTTGGCAATGATACGCTGGTAGCCTAATACTCCAATTCCAATTTGCATGGACATAATCAAATAGAGAACAAGAAAAGGCGATACTTGCAATCTTTCAGGGACTGGCTGCTGCGTCGTCATACTTCAAATACCTCCAATGCTCATTCATCGATGTCTTTCTTTTCTTTGGCTTTTTTCTCACTGAAACGTACAGGGTTTTCTGTTCTTAGATATTGTGGACGCTTTGACTGTTTTTTAAAAGGCAGTCGAATGATCGCATCCTTGAAATCTGTAATCCGAGGGGGATATAAAGGTTCAAGGAACGGCCGGCCTAGTGAAGTAAGCCGAATTAAGTGTGTCAATAAAAACGAAAATGAAACGACAATTCCCAACAAGCCCCATAGTTCCGCAAAGAACAGAAAAGGAAAACGCAAGAGCCTGATCGTATTGCCCATACGGTATACAGGCGTTGTAAAGGATGCGAGCGCAGCCAATGCAACGATGATCAGCAGTACATTACTTGTCAAGCCTGCTTCTACGGAGGCTGTTCCAATAACGATACCGCCTACGATACCGATCGTCTGGCCGACCTTGGTAGGAAGTCGGGCTCCCGCCTCACGCAAAAGCTCAATCGTTAACTCAAGGAACAAAGCTTCCAAAATAGGAGGGAGGGGAATTTCTCTCCTTGATGTGATCAATGTACTGAGCAGATCCTTTGGAATCAGCTCATAGTGGTAGGAAAGCGTCGCTACGTAAATAGGTGTTATTAAAATCGAGAAGGCAACCGCAAATAAACGGACCAAACGGAAAAAGGAAGAAAGCAGATAGTTTAAAAAATAATCTTCAAACGAACCGAAGAATTCTACAAGTGTAGTCGGACCAATCAAGGCATGAGGTGAGCCATCCACAAGGATGGCAACCTTACCTTCTGCGAGAATTGCAGCAACACGGTCTGGCCTCTCTGTATCCAGCAATTGTGGAAACGGAGAATTTTCATTATCCGATATTAATTGGACGATATACGAGCTATCGGTGATTTCATCAAATTCTATCTCTTTAATCCTTTGCCTAACGGTGTCTACATTATCGGTATTAGTGATGCCGTCTATATAAAGAATGGCGACACCGCTATGAGATAGAGTCCCAACTGTATAGTTTTCAATTATCAGCTCTTTTACCGGTACCCTCTTACGAATGAGGTTGAGATTTTGATCGATCGATTCAACAAAGGACTCCTTTGGTCCAATTACACTGAACTCAACCTCAGGCTGTGCAACGGCTCTTACAATTTCTTTTTGTGCCGCAATGAAAGCAAATTGCTTTTCTTCATTTTCCAGAGTAAGGAGAACATACCCATTAAAAAGCTTCTTCTCAATATCCTCATTTTTATCGGAAACCTGTACATCGGCAATCGGAATCAGCTTCTTAACATCCTCAATATCTCTAAAATCCCCTTGTAAAAGATAGGGAAGGGCGTTGTTTTGCAGAAGACTTTCATCTACTAAAGTAGTCATAAAGGAAAAACAAAACTTTTTTCCACTCTTTTGGTTCACGTAAAACGTTTTCTTGAAGTCATGAGACTTTTTAAACAAGAGCTCCCATCCATGATCGTTCAGGTAATTGTCTTGTTCTTGACCATTATCGCCATGGGTATCTTGTTTACTTGCTTCTTTCTCAAGTTCCTTCATGCGATTTTTTCGAAATAACTGTCTCATTGAAATCTCCGCCATTCTGGATTTACACTTATTCTTTCCGAAAATGGGATGTTTATGAAAAAAAGAAAAAACCCGCAAGAATTTGCGGGTTTTAGACTGTAGACAAACTCGATGAAGGGGAGCTTGTCTACAGTTTATATTGGTTGGAAAGTAAAATAGGTCTGTTGATTTCCGTTCCAGGCGCTTCGCTTTCAGCGGGGCTGGCGCTGAGCCTCCTCGTCGCTTTGCTCCTGCGGGGTCTCATCTGTCCAGCTAATCCCGCAGGACACTGAAAAGCTTCCTTGAATATGCCCACGCACGATGAAAATGCGTTAGCATTTTCGGAGGAGTCTACGCGCCTGGAACGAAGGTCAACAGGGTTTAATAACTGATTGGTGAATTGTATCTTTGTCGATAAACTGAAACCCTCAAGATTAGGCGGGTTTTTATTGTATAAATAAGAAGAAATGCAGTTACTTCAAGAAATACTTCTCAATATCATCCAGCATCAAGTTGGCTGCTTTAACGCCTCCAGCTGTGTTCCAGATTGCGTCATCTACCTTGTGTACTTCACCTTTTTTGGCTGCCTCAAGGTTTTTGAATAATGGGTTTTCAATCCATTCTTTTTCAACATCTGTTGCTTTGCCGTCTCCTTCGTCGTACGTGAAGTAGAAGAGGATATCTCCGTCCATTGCTGGAATTCGTTCTTGTGTTACACCTTTTTCGGCAAAGTCATCCATGTTCTGGCTTTCAGGACGGGCAAATCCGATTTGCTCAAGGATGACTCCAGAGAATGAATCTTTATGATAAATACGGACATCCCCAGCCATGAAGCGGACCATGGAAACCTCCATATTCACTTTGTCTCCTAACTTAGCTTTCAGGTCTTCAATTCTCTGATCATAGGCTGCAATCACTTCCTTGCCCTTTTCTTCCTTATTGACCGCTTTTGCATAAAGTTCAAAGTTATTCTTCCAGTTGCCGCGCAGGTCCTCAGCAAAAACAGTTGGTGCGATCGCACTTAATTGTTCGTAAATATCTTCCTGACGCATTTTATTGCCGATGATCAGGTCTGGTTTCAACGCAGCGATTGCTTCGACGTTCACCTGGCTTTCAACTCCAACAACTTTTACATCCTTCATTTCTTCAGCGATGTGGTTATACCAAGGGTCGCCAGTCCAGGATTGTACGGCACCATCTGGCGTTACGCCAAGCGCAAGAAGAGCTTCTGTTCCTTCATTCGTAAGGATCACGACCTTTTCTGGCGTTTTCTTTAAAGTGGTGGTGCCCATTGCGTGTTCGACTGTGTAACTTTCTTCTTTTTCATTTGGTTTTTCAGCTGTATCCTTTTCTTTATCCTCAGTACCGCCGCAGGCTGCCAGCAGCAGAACGGTGAAGACAGTGATAAGGGACAGCATAATTTTAGACAACTTCATATGTATTTCCTCCTAAATGTTAATGATAATCGTTTTCAATTAGCGCTCCTTTATGATAAAATGATTATGTCATATGTGTCAATACCTAAATGATAATGATTTTCATAATCAATGACGAATTTGTGAAACTCGCTGCCATTATAATGAAATGGCCTTGAATATCATTTATAGTTAAGGCTCTGTTAAAGCTGAATGTTGATTTTAAACCCTGTTGATTGTAGTGGAAGGCGCGAAGACTCCTGCGGGCGCAGCTGGACAGATGAGACCCCGCAGGAGCGAAGCGACGAGGAGGCTCAGCGCCAGCCCAGCGGAAAGCGAAGCGCCTGGAACGAAAATCAACAGCCTTGTTTAACAGAGCCAAAGTTAAACATATTAACAGGTTATAAACTTTTTTATATAGAAAGGTAATAGAACAATGCTGCTTAAAACCAATGGTCAAAGAAGTGCTGGCCTATTCATTGCAATCCTATTTATTCTTTTTCTAATATGCGCGAGCATCGTGTATGGATATACCGAAACCTCATGGGGAACAGCCATTAAAGCGTTTACTAACTACAATGGATCAAACGAACACATCATTATTCAGTCGGTTCGCCTTCCGAGAGCCTTAATTGCCGCTGCTGTTGGGGCAAGCCTGGCGATAGCGGGAGTGTTGATGCAAACCCTGACCAAAAATCCGCTTGCCTCACCAGGAATCTTTGGTGTGAATGCGGGAGCAGGGTTTGGGGTGGTTGTTGCCGTAACAATTTTTTCAGTTGGCAGCTTGCAGGCTTTTGCCTGGATCTCATTTCTTGGAGCTGCGGTTGCTGCCGTTAGTGTTTATGTCATCGGCTCAGCTGGCCGCGAAGGCCTGACACCGATGAAATTGACACTGGCCGGAGCGGCAATGACAGCCATGTTTTCTTCTTTTACACAAGGGCTGTTAGTTCTTAACGAGGCTGCTCTTGAGCAAGTGCTTTACTGGCTGGCAGGCTCAGTACAGGGCCGAAAGCTGGAGACCCTGTCAGGTGTCATGCCTTATTTAGGGATTGGCTGGGCGGCATCCATTTTGATCTCTTCTAAAATGAATGTATTGTCCATGGGAGATGATGTGGCTAAAGGCCTTGGACTGAATACAGGTCTCGTTAAAATAGCTGCCGGTGTCATCATCGTTCTTTTATCTGGCGGTGCCGTCGCTGTGGCTGGTCCAATTGGTTTTATCGGGATTGTCATTCCGCATCTGACAAGAGCCGTCGTTGGTATTGATCACCGCTGGGTCATTCCTTTTGCAGGGATTTTCGGCGGAATGCTCCTTCTGGCAGCTGACATAGCAGCACGTTATATTTTAATGCCCCAGGAAATTCCGGTGGGGGTCATGACGGCAATGATTGGAACTCCATTTTTCATTTACATTGCGAGAAAGGGGTTCAATGGCAAATGAGTCAATATAAAAGTTTGAGACTGTTAAAAGGGAAAGTATCTTTTTTGATTGATAAAAAAGCTGCGGCGATCTTCCTGGGATTACTGGCGTTGTCATTTGGAGTTTTTATCATAAGTACTGGCCTGGGGGATATGGCAATAAGCCCTTTACATGTTATTCAAGTATTCTTTGGCGGGGGAAGTGATATGGAAAGATTAGTGGTTCAATCATTCCGTCTTCCAAGAATAATTGTCGCTTTAATGGTGGGAGTCGGCCTTGCTGTGGCTGGCGGACTATTGCAGGGGATGATCAGGAATCCTCTCGCTTCACCTGATATTATCGGAATAACTGGAGGAGCATCCGTAGCTGTCGTCGGATTTTTGGCGTATTTCAGTGATGAGAACAATGCTTTGACAGTAAGTATAAAATGGATGCCCGTATCGGCGTTTATCGGTGCGACATTCATTGCCTTTCTAGTCTACTTCCTTTCCTGGAAAAATGGTGTATCGCCTGTCCGGCTGGTTTTGATCGGTATAGGTATTTCTGCGATGATGCAGGCACTGACAACACTCATGATGCTCATGGGGCCAATTTACCGGGCCAGCCAGGCGAATATTTGGATTACAGGTACGGTACACGGTTCTACATGGGGTAATGTTTGGGTACTCGTTCCGTGGACTTTGATTTTGGTTTCAATTGCTTTTATCCTTTCAAGAAATGTGAACGTCCAGGAGCTAGGCGAGGAAATTGCGACGGGTGTCGGCGGCCATGTTCAGCGTCAGCGCTTTGTCCTATTGCTTGTCAGCACTGGTTTAGTAGCAAGCTCTGTTGCTTTTGCCGGGGGAATCGGCTTTGTCGGATTAATGGCTCCGCATATGGCAAGGAGGCTTGTTGGCTCTGCTTTTGGGGCGCTGCTGCCGGTTTCCGCATTAATTGGCGGAATTCTTGTCATGCTGGCGGACCTGATCGGGCGGACAATGTTCTCCCCATTGGAAGTTCCAGCTGGCGTTTTTACAGCGAGTATTGGAGCACCTTATTTTATTTACCTGCTTTTTAAGACACGAAATTCATAAGCTTCGATGTGGAAAGGGGAATGGATATGGCCCAGGCAATTGCGGCAGAAAAACTGACATTATCATATGGAGACTCTATCATTATAAAAGAATTGGATATCGAGATTCCGAAGGGTGAGATTACCGTCTTCATCGGAGGCAATGGCTGCGGGAAATCAACATTGCTCCGCTCCATTGCCAGGCTTCTTAAACCGCAGGCAGGCTCCATCTTGCTTGAAGGTGAGGCGATTTCTAAGCTTTCAACGAAAGAGATTGCAAGGAAGATGGCCATCCTTCCACAATCGCCTGCTGCTCCGGAAGGCTTGACAGTTTTACAGCTTGTAAAACAAGGCAGGTATCCTTATCAATCGTGGCTGAAGCAATGGTCAGAAGAAGATGAGGAAAAAGTTACAAATGCCCTTTCTGCAACAGGAATAGAACATTTGAAGGACCGGACAGTCGACTCCTTGTCAGGCGGACAAAGACAGCGTGCCTGGATTGCCATGACTCTGGCACAGGACACTGATATTATACTCCTGGACGAACCAACAACCTATTTGGATATGACGCATCAGATTGAAATTCTTGACCTTCTTTATGAATTGAATGAAAAAGAAGGAAGGACCATTTTGATGGTTCTGCATGATTTGAATCTTGCATGCAGATATGCCCATAATATTGTGGCGATCAAAGACCAGAAAATCTTTGCACAGGGAAAACCAGAGGTGGTCATCAACTGCGGCCTTGTGAAAAATGTGTTTGGCATGGAGTGTGAGGTAACGGTTGACCCTCTGTTCGGCACACCTTTATGCATCCCTTATGGAAAGGGACGCTGTATTCTGAAGAACCGTCCGGTAAAAGTACATGAAAGCTGAGCTATCTGCTTCCGAAATAAAGGAGTTAAGTAAGTTCCGCTTTGCCGCAGAGCTTCCAGATGGAGTCACTCCGATTGCGTTTACCAGCTTGCTTGAAGAATCGAGCATGAACAGTCTTCTAAAGAAGCTTGAAGCGGAAATGTCTGCCCCAGATTTAAAGACTACTGCTTCGGTATGGATGAAGAGACATGCCTTTTTGGCAGTCATATATTTATATGCGATGAGCGTCTTTAATAAGCAGCTTAATGCAGCGCCGGATTCCTTGCTTTTAGTAGAAATGAAGAAAGATGGACTATGGCTGCCGGATTTTTATTTTAAAAGTAAATCAGCGCTTCTTTGTTCTGATGAGGTTCGTAATGAATGGAGAAGGGAAGCGGTTCGCCACCTGTTTAAGGATAATATCTTTCCTGTGATGGAGGCACTCGGAAAAGCTGCTAAAATTTCGAAGTTGATTTTATGGGAAAACGTAGCAGTTTATATTTATTGGCTGTATGAAAAAGTAGTAGCTGAACATGTTGATGAGGCAATTAAAGCACGCGCAGCAGAGGATTTCGACTATGTCATTCGGCTCGCACCAGGCTCGTTGTTCGGCAATTATCACCAAAACCCGCTGGCGAGGTATCACGCAGAGCCGGACTGCCAGGAAGATGCAAATTCATCCGTCAGAGTCAGAAAAACTTGCTGTTTTACCTACAAGCTAAATGCCAAAGGTTATTGCAAAACTTGCCCGAAAATTTGCGGACCAAAGAAATAAGGAGTGTTGGAAATGAACAAGACGTTTGCAGACCAAATCGACGGATTGCTGGAGAAATACACAGAACTGTTAGTAGGAGAAGGTTCCGCTGAAAATAAAGAAAAAGTGAAAGCGTGGATTCTTTATAGCCACATCGCGAAGTCAATGCCTCCGCTTGCCAAGCATTGGAACGCGGAATATCCTGAGGCAAAGGAACAAATGAAGAATGTCATTGCAGAAGTAAAGGAACTGAACGAAAGCAAACGCCAGAACCAGAAGTAATACGGCTCATTAAGCTAATGGCATTAAGAAAGAACCAACCCGTGGCGGGATGGTTCTTTTTGGCGTGGTCTTCAACCCCTTTAAGGCAGAGTTATTGAAGCTGACCGCCGTGCGGGAATTGGTTCATATAGCCTTGGAACTGCTGATGCGATTGCTGAAGCTTTTGCGGATCGGTTGCCTCGATGGCATACCAGCCCTTTTTGAACATCAGGTTGTATAGACTGCGCTGTGCATTCGAGGTTTCGTTGTAGATGCCTAATAAGTCTTGGTACAGCTGGTCATGACTGGCTTCATGCAGTGCCTGAGTATATGAAGTTGTCATATACTTTTCAGTTGTTAAAATATCGTTGATAAAATCACGGTCGTTCATTTGCGGTGTCTTTTGAATCTGTGTTTCTGGATTCTGGATTTTTTGCTGATTCTGATTTTGGTTCATCCGCTTTTCCTCCTGTTAGTTTCAATTGCCATTCATTTGACTAAAGTCCAAAAGCAAGTGTTCCTAATAATTATTGCATTCCTGTATATGCCTGGTTTTGCGGGCTGTTAAGGTGTGATAGGATCGTTTGATAATGCTTTTCGTGCATATGGCAGCACTTTTCAATTTCGGCTTTCAATTCTGGATCCTGGCACTGCTGGGCAAAGAAATGTGCCTTTTTCATTGCAAGAAGATTCCATGAAAGCATATCGGTCAAATATAAAGAATCCTTTAAAGAAACGACTGAAGGCGGCTGTTGCATGATTCCTTGCTGCTGGCCTTGAAAATTCATATTCTGCTGCTGCATAACTGAACCTCCTGAATAATGTTTTTATCATCGAATATTATCCTTCCCACGGTAAAATAAAGTATGCGGGACATGATTCGGCAAAAAAGAACATTTTATTACAAAAGTAATATTCAAAAATCTAAAAAAATGATAAAATGATTTTGCAAAATAGATAGATGAAGCAATTTTTTTAAGGGGTAATGTAATCGGTTTCACTAAGGGGAGGAAAACAATGGAACAATTAATGAGAGACTTTTTTCTTTTTTTATCAAAAAATAAATTTTTCACTGAAATGGCTAAGAAATATGGTCTTCGTTTCGGTGCATCCCGCTTCGTAGCTGGTGAGCAAATCGAGCAGGCTGTCCAGGTCATAAAAGGTTTGAATCAGAAGAAATTAGCTGTCACAGTTGATTTCTTAGGCGAATTCGTTGATAACGAGAGGGAAGCCAATGAAAGGGCAGACAATTCCATTCAAGCCATTAAAGCAATTGGCCGGGAAAAATTGAATGCTCAATTGAGTGTGAAAATGACATCCTTAGGATTCGATATTTCGGAACAGGTCGTCATGAATAATATGCGCAGAATCATGGATGCAGCAAAAGAAAATAATGTCTTTGTCACCATTGATATGGAAGATTATGCGCGCTGCCAAAAAACATTGGATATCTTCAAACAGTTGAAGTCTGAATACGACAATATCGGAACGGTCATCCAGGCTTATCTTTACCGTACTGAAAAAGACATTGAAGATCTAAATCAATATTCACCAAATCTGCGTCTCGTAAAGGGAGCATATAAAGAGTCTCCTGAAGTAGCGTTCCCAGAGAAAAAAGATGTGGATGAAAACTTCAAGAAAATCATTAAAATGCATTTGATGAACGGCAACTATACGGCGATTGCCTCTCATGACGATGCAATCATCAACTTTACTAAGGAATTCACCAAAGCCAATAATATCCCTAACAGCCAATTCGAATTCCAGATGCTCTATGGAATTATGCCGGAAAGGCAGCTTCAGCTGGCAAACGAGGGGTACACAATGCGCGTTTACGTACCATACGGAACAGACTGGTACGGTTACTTCATGCGCCGTCTAGCTGAACGTCCTGCTAACGTAGCGTTTGTCTTAAAGGGAATGTTCAAGAAATAATCGAGAATAAACTGCAGGCTGACATATGATTATGTCAGCCTGTTTTCTTTTCAGTGCTATTTTTTATACTGGCTGTTCTGGCTATTAACCTTGCCCTCGCCGCCCTGCCCCATAGAAGGACCAGCATTCCCCTTAACACTCGCAGCACTGACTCCCGCCTTCGACGGATGCTTCTTCATCCTAGCCATCATCATACCTCCATATATTAAAGCGTTAATGCACTGGGGGTCAGACCCCCAATAGAGTAAAGCGTTAAAGCGTTGCGGTCAGCAGGTGATCGCTTTTTTAGGTTGTCCAAACTGGAGAAATAAAATTTTGGTTAAAAAATTCAAAAAATTTTCTTTTTTCCGCACCTTATTATTGCGTAAATTTTTTAAATATTTTATAGTAGTTATTAACAGAACTCATTTATATGCATATTTTTTTTGGTGCAAAAATGAATGAGTATTCATTCAAAAAGAGTCAAAGGGGGAGACAAATTTGATGCGACAAATTCAAAAGGCAGCGGTTCTTGGATCAGGTGTCATGGGATCGGGGATTGCAGCTCATCTTGCAAACATCGGCATCCCAACATTGCTGCTGGACATAGTACCTCGGGAATTAACGGGAGAAGAAAAAGCGAAGGGCCTGACGCTTGAAGACAAGCAGGTACGCAACCGAATCAGTGCAGGTGCAGTTCAAAAGTTGTTAAAGCAAAAACCAGCACCTTTGGCCTCCAAAAAGAATCTTGCATTGATTGAAGCGGGTAACTTTGAAGATGATATGGAAAGACTGAAGGACGTTGACTGGGTAATCGAAGTAGTTGTCGAAAACCTTGATATAAAGAAGAAAGTTTTTACTGATGTAGATAAATACCGCAAGCAGGGCAGCATTATCAGCTCGAATACTTCCGGAATTTCTGTTGAAGCAATGGCTGAAGGGCGTTCAGAGGACTTCAGGAAGCACTTCCTTGGAACTCACTTCTTTAACCCGCCGCGCTACCTGAAGCTCCTTGAAGTAATTCCTACAAAGGATACGGATCCTGAAGTCTTGTCCTTCATGAAAAACTTTGGTGAAGATAAGCTCGGCAAAGGAGTAGTCGAAGCGAAGGATACACCGAACTTCATTGCTAACAGAATCGGAACATACGGATTACTGGTCACTGTACGTGAAATGCTTAAAGGCGGCTACAGTGTAGGTGAGGTTGATTCCGTAACGGGCCCAATGATCGGACGCCCGAAGAGTGCAACTTTCCGCACACTTGATGTAGTAGGACTGGATACATTTGCACATGTTGCGAAAAACGTATATGACCAGGTAGAAGGAGAAGAGAAAGAAGTCTTTGAAGTACCTGAATTCATGAAGAAAATGCTTGAGAACGGGTGGCTTGGAAGCAAATCTGGCCAGGGATTCTTCCTTAAGCAAGGCAAGGAAATCCTTGAGCTGGATCCGGAAACTCTTGAATACGGACCTCGTAAAAAATTAAAAACTGCATCAACTGAAATGAGCAAGCAGGAAAAGGGTCTTTCTAATAAAATGAAAGCGCTTGTGTACGCAAAGGACCGAGCAGGTGAGCTGCTTTGGAATATCTTCAGCCCAGTCCTGATTTACTCAGCTGACCTGCTTGGAACAATTGCCGATGATATTGTTGCTATTGACCGCGCAATGAAGTGGGGATTCGGCTGGGAAATGGGACCATTCGAAGCATGGGATGCATTAGGTGTTGAAAAAGCAATCAGCAAAATGGAAGCTGAAGGCAAAACAGTTCCTGCATGGGTTAAAGAAATGACCGAGAAGGGCTTCACTTCCTTCTATAAAGAAGAAGACGGCAAACTTAGCTATTATCACAATGGCGAATACGTTGCAGTGGAAGAGAATCTAAAGGTCATTAACCTCAAGCTTTTGAAAAAGCAAAAAGGCGTCATTAAAAAGAATGGCGGAGCAAGCTTGATCGACCTTGGAGATGGCATTGCACTCCTTGAATTCCATTCACACAGCAACTCGATCGGTCCGGATATCCTCCAGATGATCAACTTTGCAATTGATGAAGTCGAGAAGAATTATAAAGGCCTCGTCATCGGAAACCAGGGCAAAAACTTCTCTGTAGGTGCTAACCTGGCGATGATCCTGATGGAAGCGCAGGATGACAACATCTGGGATCTTGATATGGTCGTACGTCAGTTCCAGCAGACGACAATGAAAATCAAATATTGCTCAAAACCTGTGGTCGTGGCTCCATTTGGAATGACACTTGGCGGAGGAGCAGAGATGTGCTTACCTGCTGCACATATCCAGGCTTCAATGGAAACTTACATGGGACTTGTTGAAGCAGGAGTGGGCTTGATTCCTGGCGGAGGCGGAAACAAAGAGCTTTATATCAAGCATCTTGAAGGCCTGCCTAAAGGAGTTGAATTCGACCTACAAAAGGTTGCCAACAAAGTATTCGAAACAATTGCCATGGCGAAAGTATCAACTTCAGGCGAGGAAGCACGCGAAAATAACTTCCTGAACGAAGCTGATGGAATCAGCGTGAACAGCGACCATCTTCTATATGATGCAAAACAAGCTGCTTTAAACCTTTTTGAAAGCGGTTATAAGGCTCCAGTCAGAAAGAAAGTGCCTGTAACAGGCGAACCAGGATATGCGACATTGCTGCTTGGTGCACAGACTATGCATCTTTCAGGCTATATTTCTGAACACGACTTGAAGATTGCGAAGAAGCTTGCCTATGTCATTGCAGGCGGTAAGCTTCCATACGGAACTGAAGTAGATGAGCAATACTTGCTTGACCTCGAAAGGGAAGCGTTCCTAAGCCTTGTGGCTGAACCGAAATCACAGCAGCGCATGCAGCATATGCTCGTAAAAGGAAAGCCATTGCGCAATTAATAGATTGATAATCACCTAGCTTAAGATTCATCCAACTAATAGCGATGGAAAATAGAAGTGAGTATCCAAGGAAAGAGAGGGAATGAGATGAGAGAAGCGGTAATCGTCGCTGGAGCCCGGACACCAATTGGGAAAGCAAAAAAGGGAACTCTTGCAAATGTACGTCCAGATGATCTAGGTGCTCTCGTAGTTAGGGAGACGCTGAAGCGTGCAGGCAATTATGAAGGGAATATCGATGATCTAATCATTGGCTGTGCCATGCCGGAAGCAGAACAGGGGCTGAATATGGCCCGGAATATCGGTGCGCTTGCAGGGCTTTCACATGAAGTACCTGGCATTACAATCAATCGCTACTGTTCTTCAGGCCTGCAGGCAATTGCCAATGCATCTGAAAGAATCATGATCGGCCATGCAGACACTATCATCGCCGGAGGCGCAGAATCTATGAGCCTTGTGCCGATGATGGGGCATGTTGTACGTCCGAATGCGAAACTGGCTGAAACTGCTCCGCAATATTATATGGGTATGGGACATACAGCGGAGGAAGTGGCGAAAAAGTACGGAATTTCCCGTGAGGACCAGGACGCATTTGCTGTCAGAAGCCATCAGCGCGCTGCAAAAGCAATCGCTGAAGGGAAGTTTGAGGAAGAAATCGTACCGGTTGATGTGACTCTACGTACCGTAGGAAAAGATAACAAACTTGTAGAAAAGACTATTCAATTTAAACAGGATGAAGGAGTCCGTCCAGACACCAGCATTGAAACACTTGCCAAGCTGCGCCCTGCTTTTTCAATCAATGGAACGGTAACAGCAGGGAACTCATCACAGACAAGTGATGGTGCAGCAGCTGTCATGGTGATGGACCGTGAAAAGGCGGAATCACTTGGACTGAAGCCTCTGGCAAAATTCAGGTCGTTCGCTTTAGGTGGAGTACCGCCTGAAATCATGGGAATCGGTCCAGTCGTTGCGATCCCTAAAGCATTGAAACTAGCTGGATTGCAAGTTTCTGATATCGGCGTGTTCGAACTGAATGAGGCATTCGCTTCCCAATCCATCCAGGTAATCAGAGAGCTTGGGCTTGATGAGGATAAGGTCAATGTGAACGGCGGAGCGATCGCCCTTGGGCATCCACTCGGAACGACAGGTGCAAAGCTGACTTTATCCATTATCCATGAGATGAAGCGCCGCAATGAACAATTCGGTGTCGTGACAATGTGTATCGGCGGCGGTATGGGCGCTGCTGGAGTATTTGAACTTTTATAAAGCCATAAACCAACCTTTGAAATAAACCGGAGGGGCATTTGCTCCTCCCAAAAATAGATAGGAGGAAGAATAAATGGAAAACCAAACAGAAAAGCTCGTAAAAGGCGGAGGCTTTTTAATTGATGATGTAACATATGATCAGGTTTTTACTCCTGAGGATTATACAGATGAGCAAAAAATGATCGCAAAAACAGCTGAGGACTTCGTCGTGAATGAAGTATTGCCTCAGGTTGAATATATCGAACAGCATGAATTCGACCGTACGGTTAAGCTTTTGAAGGAAGCAGGGGAGCTTGGCCTTCTTGGTGCAGACGTACCGGAAGAATATGGCGGTTTGAGCCTTGATAAAGTAAGCTCAGCTTTAATAGCTGAAAAAATGTCAATTGCAGGGGGGTTCTCGATCTCCCACGGAGCGCACGTAGGAATCGGTTCCCTGCCAATCGTTCTTTTCGGTAACGAAGAGCAGAAGCAAAAGTACCTGCCAGTGTTGGCAACTGGTGAAAAGCTTGCAGCGTACGCACTTACAGAGCCAGGTTCTGGTTCAGATGCTTTAGGTGCAAGAACGACAGCTAAGCTGAATGCAGAAGGAACTCACTACGTTCTAAATGGTGAAAAGCAATGGATTACAAACGCAGGCTTTGCAGATGTATTCGTTGTTTACGCTAAAATCGACGGCGAACAATTCTCTGCATTCATCGTTGAAAGAGAATACCCAGGCGTTTCAGTGGGTGCTGAAGAAAAGAAGATGGGGATCAAGAGCTCCTCTACACGTACATTGATTCTTGAAGATGCTATGGTTCCGGTTGAAAACCTGCTTGGGGAAGCTGGTAAAGGCCATATCATTGCCTTCAATATCCTTAATATCGGTCGTTATAAATTGGGTGTTGGTGCTACAGGCGGAGCAAAGCATGCTTTCGGCATTACAGTGAAGTATGCTAACCAGCGCCAGCAGTTCAAGACTCCTATTTCCCAGTTCAACCTGACAAAAGAAAAGCTTGCTACAATGGCTTCCAAGATTTACGCGTCTGAAAGCTCTGTGTATCGTACAGTAGGTCTATTTGAGGATCGCATGAGCAAGCTATCAGACGAAGAAATCAATAACGGTAAAGCAGTAGCTGATTCTATTGCTGAGTATGCAATTGAATGTTCCATGAATAAAGTTTTTGCTACAGAAACACTTGATTATGTTGTAGATGAAGGCGTTCAGATTCATGGCGGATACGGATTCATGCAGGAATATGAAATTGAGAGAGCATACCGTGACTCAAGGATCAACCGTATTTTTGAAGGTACAAACGAAATCAACCGTCTTCTCGTTCCAGGAACGTTCCTGCGCAAAGCTATGAAGGGTGAGCTTCCATTATTGCAAAAAGCTCAGCAGCTTCAGGAAGAGCTTATGATGTTGATGCCTGAAGAGCCAGGCGATGAGCCGCTTGCACAGGAAAAATACCTTGTTAAGAACGCAAAGAAGATCGGATTGCTTGCAGCTGGATTGGCTGCTCAAAAATTTGGCAAGGCGTTAGAAAGAGAACAAGAAATCCTTGTTAACATAGCAGATATCATCTCAAATGCTTATTCTATGGAATCAGCAGTTCTGCGTACTGAAAAAGCAATCGCTAAGGATGGACTTGATAAGAGCAAGCAAAAGCTTCTTTACACTCAAATTTTTTGTCAGGAAGCATTCAATGAAATCGAACGCGATGCAAAAGAAACTCTTGTTGCAACTGAAGAAGGCGATGCACTTCGCATGCTGACTTCCGCACTGCGCAAGTTCACAAGACACACTCCAATTAACGTAATCGCTAAGAAGCGAGAAGCTTCTGAAAAGCTGATTGAAGCTGAACGATTCCTAGTGTAATAACCGACTATAAAGCTCCTCTCCATTTCGGGGAGGAGTTTTTTACTTTTCATCGCTTCTAACTATAATCAATTGGCTTTATACTTAAACGATGCATTTTCACACTTGATTTTTACTCTGTTGAATGTAGGGGAAAGCGAGTGGCTGTAGTAGAAATCACCAGCCATTGATTAAAAAGAGGTTGATTAGTGACTAAAATTTTTGTTGGGGAAGGATTATTGCGAGTTTTGTTGAAATAATTAATGGATGCCGAAAAAAATGGAGAAAATTAAACACTGAATGTTAGAATTTTGTCACCCTTATATGTTACTATCCGTTTAGAGGGATTATTTAATGGGATACTAGCAAAGGGTGGTGAATAAATGGCAAAAACGTTTTATTGGTACCCTAAATGCGGCACCTGCAGAAATGCTAAAAAATGGTTGGATCAGCATGAAGTAGCTTATAATGAAGTACATATTGTCGAAAACCCTCCTTCACGCTCTGAGCTAGAGGAAATACTTAATAAAAGCGGCCTCGATATAAAAAAGTTCTTTAATACGAGCGGTCAGAAGTATCGCGAGCTAGGGCTAAAAGAAAAGGTGAAGACAGCGTCCCAGGACGAGTTATTGGAAGTGCTCGCATCAGACGGAATGCTGATCAAGCGTCCGCTGATGACAGACGGGGAAAGAGTAACAGTAGGTTTTAAAGAAGAAGATTATGAAAAAGCATGGCTTTAATTTTGGTCCCATCGATATTTATCGATAGAGATATACAAATGGAGGGATAGTAAATGAATACACCAAAAGAGTTGCGTTATTCTGAAGAACATGAGTGGGTAAAAGTTGAAGGAGAAAAGGTTCGCGTAGGTATTACTGATTTCGCTCAATCTGAACTGGGAGACATCGTATTCGTCGAACTACCTGAAGTAGGAGACGAAATCTCTGCTGATCAGCCTTTCGGAAGTGTTGAATCTGTTAAAACGGTTTCGGAACTTTACGCACCAGTAAGCGGTAAAGTAGTAGAAGTTAACGAAGACCTAAATGACAGCCCTGAATTCGTTAACGAATCTCCATATGAAAAGGCTTGGATGATTGTTGTTGAACCATCTGACAACAGTGAAGTAGACAAGCTTATGACAGCTGAACAATACGAAGAAATGACAAAAGAATAATA
Organism: Heyndrickxia sp. MSNUG; assembly: GCF_049532715.1. Lineage (NCBI taxonomy): Bacteria > Bacillati > Bacillota > Bacilli > Caryophanales > Bacillaceae > Heyndrickxia > Heyndrickxia sp. MSNUG. Next base: position 4,124,545 of record NZ_CP150978.1, on the reverse strand, counting down.
TTCTCCTGACGCCTTGATCTATTCAAGGCGTTTTTACATTCATTGAATCGACTTCAGCTAATAATCTCCTGCATTTTCCCATCACTTCATTTACGGAATTCGGACAAAATAATAGCAGTGAAGATATTAGTAAAGGGTGAACAACGATGACATTAAAACAGCAAAAAATAGACATTACCGATCGTGTGACAGGCAAATTAGAAAATGGAGCAATCCAGCTTTATTTAGAAAGTGAACCAATTGGAAAGATCAAACTTCCTGAAGGTGACCACCTTGAGCTCGGGCATCACTATGAATCCGAACAGAATAGAATTTACCAGCATGTATCAGTGCCGGACCAATCAGAACCACGGTATACTGATTGTGATGAAGGCGGCTGGTGTTAGCATAAAACAGCGGCCAATGAGCCGCTGTTTTTTTGTATACTATTCCTAAACCTTTATGTTTTGGCTGTGTTAAAGTACATGTTGATATTTAGCACCTGTTGATTGGAGCGGAAGGCGCGAAGACTCCTGGGGGCTCACCTGCCGCCCCCCCCGGAAAGCGAAGCGCCTGGAACTGAAATCAACAGACAAGTTTAACACAGCCTATCTTTTAAGGAGCTAGTTCAAATTTTTGCAAAAAAAAACAAAAACAGTGACAATAGAAATATGTACTAACCCGCACAATTCAATTAATAATGTTTATAATGTTGTAAAGTAATTATTTTCTGGTGCATAGGTGGTTATGGCGATGGACGAAAATCACAAGGTGATCATAGTGGAGGGCTCGTCAGACAAAAGAAAGGTACAGACCGTGCTAAAAGAACCGGTAGAAATTATTTGTACAAATGGAACGATTGGTGTGTCTAAGCTTGATGAGCTGATTGATTCACTTTTTGATAAGGATGTATATATTCTTGTGGATGCGGATGCCTCCGGGGAGAAGCTTCGAAAGCAATTTAAACGGGAGTTTCCCGAAGCGAATCATTTGTACATTGATAAGATGTACAGGGAAGTGGCCACGGCACCAGAGTACCATCTAGCTACAGTTTTGATTGGAGCAAATATCGACGTTCATGCAGAGTATTTAGAAAAAGGATGACTGTAGATGAAAGAGTGGACAAAGGAAGAGATGGAAGCCTTTTTGAAAGAAAAGCAGACAGGTTTCCTGTATTTTTATACGCCTATGTGCGGAACTTGCCAGGTAGCAGGAAAAATGCTAGCAGTAATAGAACAATTGCTGCCTGATATTTCTGGCGGCAAAGCAGATTTGAATTACTTGCTGGCAATGGCCGAGCGATTCGAAATCGAAAGCGTTCCCTGCCTGATTATCTTAAACGAGGGAGAGATTCAGGAGAAAATATATGCCTTTCAATCCGTCCCCTATTTATATGGAAAATTGAAAATAATAGAGAATGTACAAACAAACGGCTAAGCCGTTTTTTTTTTTTTGCTCAGCAGTTTTCAAAGCTTATCTGAGCATGTGATATATTATCTGCCCCTGAAAGAATCGTGAAGAGCTTAACTACATTGCAGGATGTTTAGACATATTTCTCGGGAAATGATGGACAATGCCGAAACTCCACCTAGGCATTGTCTTTTTTTAGTTGAGTTCGCACAAAAGCAAGAATCAGGTATCAATTATTTGCAGGGATGCAGCATCAATCGACTTTCTTACCCCTGTGAACCTATTTATTGAGGGGCCCCGTAATATTTGTCGAAGGATTATTACAGGTTTTTTCCATAACACAAGGAATATGTAATAACAGGGGGCTGAACGGAATGGAAGAAAGAATCGAAAGCTTTATGAATGAAATTCAGAAGAAAAATCATATTATGCTATTAGTTACTAATCTGGATTTATGTCTCTCGATTGAAGCAGAAAAGCAAACTTATTATTTGTCGTTCAAAAAGAAGAAGGTTGAATTCAGCAAGGAGCGTGCATTTCCGGCTGCTCAATATGCGAAGCTTTCTGGAAGGGAAGATCTATTAATTCATTTGCTTGATGGACACATAAAGCTGCGTGAAGGAATTAGCATTGGCTATTTTAATCTTGTATGCCCATTTAGGACTTTACTGGTGCTTGAATCAATCTTTTACCTAGCCAGGCCGATGACTCTAAAAGTTTTTATCTGAAAAATTAAAAAATATTTGACCGGCTGCTCTACTGCATGATATTATCACGTTAACTTGCAAGACCATTTTGATGCAAAAATTTATAACTTAATATTCTTATCAAGAGAGGCGGAGGGACTGGCCCAATGAAGCCCGGCAACCGGTTAATAAACACGGTGCTAATTCCATCAGAGTAATGGCTCTGAAAAGATAAGGAGAGACGATATACGACCCTCTTCTTAGGAAGAGGGTTTTTTCGTATCTTCTTTCCTAAAATTAAAAGAATGGAGAGATGGAAATGGCGGAAAAACAGCGGAACTACAAAATTGAAACTTTAGGAGTACATGGAGGGCAATCACCAGATTCGGTTACAGGGGCCAGGGCGTTGCCAATCTATTCTAGCAATGCTTTTCAATTTGAAAATACGGGCCATGCGGCTGATCTTTTTGCACTTAAAGAGTCGGGCTATATCTATTCCCGGATCCATAACCCGACGGTAACGGCTCTCGAGGAAAAAGTTGCCTTGCTTGAGGGTGGCATCGGCGCGCTGGCAGTATCCAGCGGAATGGCAGCAATTACAATGTCAATCTTGAATATTGCTCAGGCTGGGGATGAAATAGTGGCGGCTTCCAATCTCTATGGAGGAACTTATAATCTTTTTGCCGTCACTTTGCCCAAGTATGGGATCAAGGTTCATTTTGTCGATCCTGAAAACACTGAGAATTTCAGAAAAGTGATCACGCCGAAAACAAAGGCTGTTTTTGCTGAGACGATTGGAAACCCAAGTCTGCGGGTTTTAGATATTGCTGAAGTAGCAGACATTGCCCATGAGGCAGGAGTTCCACTGATTATTGACAATACGTTCGCCACTCCTTATTTGTGCCGGCCGATCGAGCATGGAGCAGACATAGTCGTCCACTCAGCTACAAAATGGCTTTTGGGAAATGGAACAGTTCTCGGCGGCATCATCGTTGACGGCGGAAATTTTGACTGGAAATCTGCTAAATTCCCTGGATTTAATGAGCCAGATTCTAGCTATCATCACTTGGTCTACAGCGAAGCAATCGGTGCTGCCGCTTTTATTGTAAAAGCACGGGTGCAGCTCCTTCGAGACCTGGGGCCATCAATCAGCCCCCAGAGTGCTTTCCAATTCAATCTCGGAATTGAAACTTTGCATGTCAGGATGAAAGAACATGTGGCGAATACTTTAAGGGTCGTTGAATTCCTTGAGTCACATCCAGCCGTCACCTGGGTTGCTTATCCGGGCCATGAAGACCATCCAGATAAAAAGCTTGCTGATCAATATCTTCCAAAGGGTGCAGGAGCAGTTGTCGTTTTTGGCATCGAAGGAGGAAGGGACGCTGGAGCCAAGCTGATCAATTCAGTCAAATTATGGTCGCATGTTGCCAACGTGGGAGATGCGAAAAGCCTGATTATCCATCCGGCAAGCACAACACATCAACAGCTTGATGCCGAAGGACTTAAGGCAGCCGGCGTACCCGAGGACCTGATCAGACTCTCGGTCGGCATTGAAAACATTGACGATATCTTAGAAGATTTGGAGCAGGCGATCGAAAAAGCGACTGGTGTTCCATCTGCTGCAGCAAAAGTATAAAACGTATTTTCCAGTACATTCCATTTGATATTTGAGAATAATTTTATTGACACCCTTTTTTATTCCGTGATAAAATCACACTCGTAACTTAAAACCGATTGAAAAATGAATAGCGTGCTCTTATCAAGAGAGGTGGAGGGAAGTGCCCTATGAAACCCGGCAACCGTCAATAAGCTTGCTTATTGAAATGGTGCCAATTCACTCAAAGCGTTTTGCTTTGATAGATGAGAGAAAGGATACAGCCTACAATTATGCCTTTCTGCTCATTAGCAGAAAGGCTTTTATTATTTTACGAACATAATTGGTCTGTAGACCCTGTGAGTTGTTTGAATTAATTTACTCAGGGAATGGGAAACTAGACTGATAAAGTTGGACAATTTAACGGTTTTAAAAAAAGATATTCGGTTGTAAAGAGGGTGAGTCGATTGATCACAATAAAAAAGGCGAAAAAGATTTATGCTTCGAAAAAGGGAGAAGTAAAAGCCGTTGATGATGTAAATCTTGAAGTCAAAGAAGGTGAGATTTACGGGATCATCGGATATAGCGGGGCCGGTAAAAGCACATTGATCCGCATGTTGAATGGTCTTGAAATCCCTACATCAGGTTCGGTGGTCGTGGCCGGCAGGGAAGTATCCAGTATTAAAGGGGCTCAACTCAGAAAAGCTCGCCAGGAAATAAGCATGATTTTTCAGCATTTCAACTTGCTCTGGTCAAGGACAGTGGCGGAAAATATTGCTTTCCCGCTCGAAATTGCCGGTGTTTCCAAATCGGAAAGAGACAAACGGGTTAAAGAGCTCATTTCACTGGTTGGCCTTGACGGCAGGGGAGATGCTTATCCATCCCAGCTTAGCGGCGGACAAAAACAACGGGTCGGAATTGCAAGGGCTCTCGCAAATAATCCAAAGGTGCTGTTAGGAGATGAAGCAACTTCTGCATTGGACCCGGAAACAACAGATCAAATCCTGGATTTGCTTGTTGATATCAATAAAAGGCTGGGACTTACGATTGTCCTGATCACACACGAAATGCATGTAATCCGGAAAATATGTCACAGAGTAGCGGTAATGGAAGGCGGAAAAATAGTCGAAACAGGCCCGGTGCTTGAAGTGTTTAAAAATCCGCAGCAGCCGATCACGAAAAGATTCGTCCAGCAGGTAACGGAACCGGAAGAGACAAAGGAAACAGTTGACCATTTGCTATCACTCTATCCACATGGCCGTGTTGTCCAATTGACGTTTGTCGGTGAGGGAGCTGAACAGCCGCTTATCACTAACCTCGTTCGTGAGTTCCCGATCATGGTCAATATCTTGCAAGGGAAAATATCGCAGACGCAAAATGGTTCATACGGAACTCTGTTTATCCATTTAGATGGTGAAGAAAGCGATTTGCAGCGTGCCATCGAATTTATCGGAAAGCAGGAAGTTGGCGTGGAGGTGGTTTCGAATGGCTGAAAATTTCTTTCCTAACGTGAATTGGGACCGAATGTGGGAGGCCACTGGAGAAACACTTTATATGAGTGCCATCTCTGTCGCTGCCACATTCATTCTGGGAGCAATCCTTGGTTTACTGCTGTTTCTCACATCGAAGGGGAATATCTGGGAGAACAAACCAGTTAATGTAGTCTTAAGCGCCTTCGTTAATATTTTCCGATCAATTCCATTTATCATCTTAATCGTATTGCTGATCCCTTTTACAAAATTCATCTTGAATACCATGATTGGAGAAAATGCCGCATTGCCGGCATTGATCATCGGATCTGCTCCTTTCTATGCAAGGATGGTTGAAATCGGCTTGCGCGAGATTGATAAAGGGGTAATCGAGGCAGCAAAATCGATGGGAGCAAAGACGACAACAATCATTTGGAAAGTTCTCCTCCCTGAATCAATGCCCGCGCTAGTTTCCGGTATTACAGTAACTGCGATAGCGTTAGTCAGCTACACAGCGATGGCAGGGGTAATCGGAGCGGGAGGATTAGGAAACCTGGCTTATATGGAAGGTTTCCAGCGAAGCAGAAATGATGTCACTTTGATGGCAACGATTATTATTTTAGTCATTGTATTTTTGATTCAATTCATTGGTGATATCGTCACAAGAAAATTAGACAAAAGATAAGGGGAGAAAAACACATGAAAAAATGGCTTATTGTATTCATAACACTAGCACTATCTATTACGTTGGCTGCTTGCGGTACTTCCGATGACAAAACAGAAGGCGGCAAGGAAGAAAGCAAAAAGATTGTTGTCGGCGCATCAAATGTGCCTCACGCAGAAATCCTTGAAGAAGCAAAACCGCTTTTAAAAGAAAAAGGCTACGAGCTTGAAATCAAAACATTCAACGATTATATCGTTCCTAACCAGGCTTTAGATTCAAAAGAACTTGATGCAAACTACTTCCAGCACATTCCGTACCTTGAATCTCAAATGGCTGAAAATAACTATAAGTTTGAAGTTGCAGGCGGTATTCACATCGAACCTATCGGCGTATACTCTAAGAAGTACAATAGCCTTGATGACCTTCCAAAGGGAGCTCACATTATTATGAGCAGCTCAGTTGCTGACCATGGACGTATTTTGACAATGCTTGAAAAAGAAGGCTTGATCACTCTTAAAGAAGGCGTTGAAAAAGTAAAAGCGACAACTGATGATATTGCAGAGAACCCTAAGAAGCTAAAGTTTGACACTGAGTACGAAGCAGCCTTGCTTCCGCAAATCTTTAACAATGGCGAAGGCGATGCAGTTCTAATCAACTCTAACTACGCGATCGATGCTGGTTTGAATCCAATTAAAGATTCTATCGCAATTGAAGAAAGTGATTCACCTTATGTAAACGTAATTGCAGTCCGTGAAGGCGATAAAGACAAACCGGCAATCAAAGCTCTTGTCGAAGTCCTTCATTCAAAAGAAATCCAGGATTTCATTCTAGAAAAGTATAAAGGTGCTGTCGTACCGGTAAAAGAATAATGAATGTAGATAAAAGCAGGCGGCCAGCCTGCTTTTTATTTTTAGCTGCCAAATGAAGCACTCAACGTTTGAATAACCCACTCCGAAATCTAACATACTAACCGAGAAAAAATAAGATAGGAGTGGATACGATGGAACATCATTATGAACCACGCAACTCAACAGAAGCTGCTTTGCATGAATATAAACAAGGTCTTGGCGTTTTTACACAAAAAATGCCTGAGCTTGCGAAACATTATAATGCTTTTACAGAAGTATGCTTTCAAGAGGGAACTCTTTCACAAAAAGAGAAGCAGCTGATCGCATTAGGGATCTCTCTTTATTCTCAAGATGAGTACTGCATTATCTATCATCTAAAAGGCTGCATTGACCAGGGAGCGAGTGAAGAGCAAATTTTAGAGACAGTTGGTGTAACCGCAGCATTTGGCGGGGGTGCGGCAATGAGTCAGGCAGTCACTCTAGTCCAGGAAGCAATGGCTGAACTAAATACTTTAAAACAATAAATCACAGTGATATCAACGAAAAAAAGTACGCGAATTTCAGGATAAGCTCTTAGCGGGAGGATTATTGAAGGATTGTAAGAATGAAAGAGCTCAGAACCTAATAAGCCTTCATATTCCACCACATCCATATATTAACGGTTTTAATCGCTTTGATAGTGGTAAACAAAAGGTGATAACATTGCACTAACAAAAAAATCGCTGATCAAAGCGAAAAACCGAAGGGATGATTCAAAATTAGTACGCTAAAGCTGAACTACACAAGTGAAATGGAAAAAGCGATGCATGGAGCCCATGGGATTAGTTATGAGGTTTACAGCACGAACCATGATGCAAGGATGGAAGTTGAGAAGAAGCGTGAAAGAGACTATATCCAGAGCCAACGGATGATCGCAGACCTTGATCGAAGAATCCACTCGTAAGATGGATTATATATAATAGAAAGAAATGTTTTGTGACCAGTGTGATCATCGCACTGGTTTCTTTATTATTTCCGAAATGCAGCCCTGCTTGATAGTACATTTTTTTCTTTTGTACGGTAAAAATAAAATGATGCAGATGGCCGAGCTTATTAAACACGTATGGAAATTGGTTCTGTTAGAATAAGGCTAAAACAGTTACAGTGAAATCGTCGCCTGTCAGAATGCTGACAGGCAATGGGGGAGTGGAAAGAAAAATAAAGATAGCGGGGATTTTTGGCTCATTTTGTGAAGCTGACGCTTCACAAGCTTTTCAGCTGGCGCTGAAAAGCTGCCTCGTGGAGATGAAACGCTGCGAGCAAATGAATTTGCTCGGTCGTTTCATCTCCACGAGGCATGAGCCAAAAATCATTGATGGGAAAGCTTGCAGTATGTGACAAATTTCTGCTGCTTTCTAAGAATTTCTTTCTACTCTTAAAGAGTTGCTAACACTTTTCATTTGTTATAAGATTGTAATGAGAATAAAATGAGAATAGAGCTAAAGACCGCAATAGTCGGCTTAAAATCTTTTCTATATTGACGGAGGTATTATTATGGCAGGATCTGTATTATCAATTAAGGACCTTCATGTTGAGATTGAAGGTAAAGAGATATTAAAAGGTGTGAACCTTGAAGTTAAGGGTGGAGAAATTCACGCGATCATGGGACCGAATGGTACGGGTAAATCTACATTATCTTCTTCCATCATGGGACACCCTAAATATGAAGTAACAAGCGGTTCAGTTACGCTTGATAACGAGAACGTTCTTGATATGGAAGTAGATGAAAGAGCACGCGCGGGTTTGTTCCTTGCTATGCAATACCCAAGTGAAATCAGTGGAGTGACAAATGCTGACTTCTTGCGTTCTGCACTAAACAGCCGTCTTGGCGAAGGAAATGAAATTTCATTAATGAAATTCATCCGCAAAATGGATAAGCAAATGGAATTCCTTGAAATGGATTTAGATATGGCACAGCGTTACCTTAACGAAGGTTTCTCAGGCGGAGAGAAAAAGCGTAACGAAATCCTTCAGTTAATGATGCTTGAACCAAAAATCGCGATTCTTGATGAAATCGACTCAGGTCTTGATATCGATGCATTGAAGGTTGTTTCTAAAGGAATCAACGAAATGCGCGGCGAAGATTTCGGCTGCTTGATCATCACTCACTACCAGCGTCTACTTGACTATATCACTCCTGACTTTGTGCACGTTATGATGCAGGGCCGCATCGTTAAGTCTGGCGGACCTGAGCTTGCACAGCGCTTAGAAGCAGAAGGATACGACTGGATTAAAAAAGAACTAGGCATCGAAGACGAAACAGTTGGGCAAGAAGCGTAAGCGTTGGGGGGATTTATAATGACGACGGAAACGAAATGGCCTTTTGACCAGGAGTACATCACTTCCTTCTCAAAAGAAATGAGCGAACCGGCATGGCTGACAGAACTTCGCGTTCAGTCTCTTGAAAAAGCTGAAGATCTTCCAATGCCAAAACCGGATAAAACAAAGATTGATAAATGGAATTTCACACAGTTTGAAAAACTCCTTGTGAAGAGTGATGTTTTTTCTTCTATCGACGAACTTCCTGAAGAGGTAAAAGCGCTAGTTGACCAGGAAGCGAAGGATAACAGCTTGTATGTACAGCGCAATAATAAGCCTGCTTATCTTCAGCTTTCAAAAGAAATGCAGGAGCAAGGCGTAGTTTTTACTGATATCTTTACAGCAGCTCGTGAATACAGCGATTTGCTGAAGAAATATTTCATGTCTGCTGTTAAGTCTGATGAAAATCGATTGACAGCCCTTCATGCAGCATTTGTTAACGGTGGAGCATTCCTATATGTTCCTAAAAACGTTCAGGTCAAGAACCCGATTCAGGCGATTTTCCTGCATGATGATGCAGAAGCAAACCTGTTCAACCACGTTCTTGTTGTTGCTGAAGACAATAGTTCTGTAACATACGTTGAAAACTATATCTCAACTACTGGAAAAGTGAACGGCTTAGTTAACATTGTGACAGAAGCAATTGCTGGCCAAAACGCTAAAATCCAGTATGGAGCAGTTGACACGCTAGCTGCTGGACTTACAACTTATGTGAACCGCCGCGGAAAAGCAGGAAGAGATGCTCGCATCGAGTGGGCTCTTGGATTGATGAACGATGGCAACACAATCTCTGAAAACGTTACGAATCTTATTGGTGACGGTTCGTACGGCGATACGAAGATGGTTATGGTTGGACGCGGGGAGCAGACTCAGAACTTCACGACAAGCATCATCCACTTCGGCAAAAATTCAGAAGGCTATATCCTTAAGCACGGTGTTGTTAAGGATAGCGCGACTTCTATCTTCAATGGGATCGGAAAGATCGAGCATGGTGCTTCTAAATCAAACGCTGAACAAGAATCACGCGTATTGATGCTAAGCGAAAAAGCACGTGGGGACGCTAACCCAATCCTTCTAATTGATGAAGATGATGTAACTGCAGGTCACGCAGCATCAGTTGGACGCGTTGATCCATTGCAGCTGTACTACTTGATGAGCCGTGGTATTCCAAAGCACGAGGCAGAACGCCTTGTCATTCACGGCTTCCTTGCGCCAGTTGTAAACGAACTTCCTATCGAGGGAGTTAAGAAGCAATTGGTGGAAGTCATCGAAAGGAAAGTAAAATAATGAACGCCCGCGAAATTCGTGAATTATTTCCGATTCTAAATCAGGAAGTCAATGGCAGCCCGCTTGTCTATCTCGACAGCGCGGCAACATCACAAAAGCCTGTGCAAGTTATTGAGGCACTGGACAAATATTATCGCGAATACAACTCCAACGTCCACCGCGGCGTCCACACACTGGGAACAAAAGCTACGGATGGTTACGAAGGAGCAAGGGAAAAGGTTCGTAAGTTCATTAATGCTAAGTCTATAGAAGAAATTATTTTCACCCGTGGAACTACCACCGCTCTGAACACAGTAGCTGCAAGCTATGGCCGTGATAATCTCAGAGAAGGTGACGAAATTGTCATCTCATATATGGAGCATCACAGCAACATCATTCCTTGGCAGCAGGTGGCGAAACAAACGGGTGCTACCTTAAAATATCTTGATCTTCAGTCAGATGGCACGATTTCTTTAGATACTGTAAGAGAAACGATTACAGAAAATACAAAAATCGTATCGATCATGCAGGTATCAAATGTTTTAGGTGTCATGAACCCAATTAAGGAAATAGCCGAAATTGCCCATCAGCATGGGGCAATTATGGTCGTGGATGGTGCTCAAAGCGCTCCGCACATGAAGATTGATGTTCAAGACCTGAATTGTGATTTCCTTGCATTTTCTGGACATAAAATGTGCGGCCCGACTGGTATCGGTGTACTATACGGCAAGAAGGCACTTTTAGAAAAAATGGAGCCAGTAGAATTTGGCGGTGAAATGATTGATTTCGTAGGACTCTATGAATCAACATGGAAAGAGCTGCCTTGGAAGTTCGAAGGCGGCACACCGATTATTGCAGGAGCAATCGGCCTTGGTGCAGCAATAGACTTCCTAAATGATATTGGACTTGATCATATCGAAAAACATGAGCATGCTTTGGCAGCTTATGCAATGGATAAAATGTCAGCGATTGAAGGAATGACTATCTATGGGCCGAAGGAAGCTGGAAAGCGCGCTGGACTTGTAACCTTCAATCTTGAAGATGTGCATCCTCACGATGTGGCAACTGTACTTGATGCTGAAGGAATCGCCGTTCGCGCGGGCCACCATTGTGCACAGCCGCTGATGAAATGGCTGAAGGCGTCCGCGACAGCACGTGCAAGCTTCTACCTGTATAATACAGAAGAAGATATTGACAAGCTGGTTGCAGGCCTTGTCAAAACAAAGGAGTATTTCAGCGATGTCTTTTAATAATTTAGATAACCTTTATCGGCAAGTTATTATGGATCACTATAAGAACCCTCGCAATAAAGGTGTTTTGGATGAAGGCAGCTTGACAGTCAACATGAACAACCCTACTTGCGGAGACCGCATCCAGCTTACGATGAAAGTTGAAGATGGAAAGGTTGCGGATTCGAAGTTTGAAGGGGAAGGCTGTTCGATTTCCATGTCCTCTGCTTCAATGATGACGCAGGCGATCAAGGGAAGAAGTGTTGAGGAAGCTCTTAAGCTTTCGAAGATATTCTCTGACATCATGCAGGGCAATGACTATGATGAGGATGACCTGGACCTCGGAGATATTGAAGCTCTTCAAGGCGTTGCGAAGTTTCCGGCCAGGATCAAATGCGCGACGCTTGCCTGGAAGGCGATGGAAAAGGGCCTGAAGGAAGAGGAAGACAACCAATAAAAGTCATCATGGATGATTTTACAAAGAAAGCCTGCAGGGGATTGGCCTGCAGCGAGTACAACTTCAAAGCGGGGAACAAGTTTCACGCTTTAAGAATGGAGGAATTCGACGATGGCTAAAAAAATGCCAGAGATCGGTGATTATAAATACGGTTTTGCCGACAAAGACGTTTCCATCTTCCGGTCTAAACGCGGTCTGACGCGTGAAATCGTTGAAGAAATTTCAAAACTTAAGGAAGAGCCGCAATGGATGCTGGACTTCCGTTTAAAGTCTCTTGAGCACTTTTACAATATGCCAATGCCACAGTGGGGCGGGGACATGGCTTCATTGAACTTTGATGAAATCACATATTATGTAAAACCTTCTGAGCGCTCTGAAAAATCTTGGGATGAAGTTCCTGAAGAAATCAAGGCGACATTCGATAAGCTTGGTATCCCTGAAGCGGAGCAAAAATACCTTGCAGGTGTTTCTGCTCAGTACGAATCAGAGGTTGTATACCACAACATGAAGGAAGAGCTTGAGGATCTTGGAATCGTCTTTAAGGACACTGATTCTGCCCTTAAAGAAAATGAAGACATCTTCCGTGAGCATTTCGGAAAAGTGATTCCGCCAACTGACAATAAGTTCTCAGCACTGAACTCTGCAGTTTGGTCTGGTGGATCTTTCATCTATGTTCCAAAGGGAGTAAAAGTTGACACGCCTTTACAAGCGTATTTCCGTATCAACTCTGAAAACATGGGTCAGTTCGAGCGTACATTGATCATCGTTGATGAAGGCGCGCACGTACACTATGTAGAAGGATGTACAGCTCCTGTGTACACAACAAACTCACTTCACAGTGCTGTTGTTGAAATCATCATCAAAAAGGACGCATATTGCCGTTACACAACAATCCAGAACTGGGCAAACAACGTCTTTAACCTTGTTACAAAGCGTGCAGTTTGTGAAGCAAACGCAACAATGGAATGGATCGATGGCAACATCGGTTCAAAGCTGACTATGAAGTACCCAGCTGTCATCCTTAAGGGTGAAGGCGCACGTGGTATGACATTGTCAATTGCGATTGCAGGTAAAGGCCAGCACCAGGATGCAGGTGCGAAAATGATTCACCTTGCACCAAACACATCTTCAACAATCGTATCAAAATCAATTTCCAAGCACGGCGGAAAAGTAACATACCGCGGTATTGTCCACTTCGGACGCAAAGCCGACGGCGCCCGCTCTAACATTGAGTGCGATACGTTGATCATGGATAACAAGTCAACATCAGACACAATTCCATACAACGAAATCCTGAACGACAACATTTCTCTTGAGCACGAAGCGAAGGTTTCCAAGGTATCAGAAGAGCAGCTATTCTACCTGATGAGCCGTGGAATCTCGCAAGAAGAAGCAACAGAAATGATCGTAATGGGCTTCATCGAGCCATTCACAAAAGAATTGCCAATGGAATATGCAGTTGAAATGAACCGCCTGATCAAGTTCGAGATGGAAGGTTCAATCGGTTAATAATAGTTACGGGAATCCACCTGCCTCGGCAGGTGGATTTTTTTCTTTTTTTGGAAAAAGTAGCGATTATCCTGTATTCCGTAGCGAATTTGCCAAATCTCGTAGCGATTCCTTCAAAATTCGTAGTGAAAACCATCAAAACTGTAGCGATTCCTTCAAAATTCGTAGTGAAAACCATCAAAACTGTAGCGATTAGCTGCAAAATCGTAGTGATTAACGATGAAAATCTTCAATACTCGATGAGAAGGAAGGTACAAATAGTAAAAATAAGGAAATGATTGATTTTAAAGGTGTTTCTTCTTTTATATAAGGGGGAATTAAGGTTAGATGAGGTCTTAATTTTTATTCATAAGGTAACAATATGCTATCATGAAGGTATATGGAGGTGCACAGATGATTATTATTGGCTTAACAGGTTGGGGAGACCATGACAGTTTATATGAAGGCAAGGTAGCTCCGCGCGATAAACTCAAAGAATACTCAGGCCACTTTCCCGCAGTCGAGGTCGATGCCTCTTTTTACGCTGTGCAGCCTGTAAAGAATGCGGTGAGATGGGTTGAGGACACACCTGACAATTTTCAATTCATTGTAAAAGCTTATCAGGGAATGACCGGCCATCAGCGCGGTGAGATTCCTTTTAAAGATAAAAATGAGATGTTCAATGCCTATAAAGACTCGCTCAAGCCATATTTGGAAGCGGACAAGCATGGTATGACATTATTTCAGTTTCCGCCATGGTTTGATTGCCGCCGTGAGAATGTGGAGTACTTGCGTTGGTGCAGGGAGCAGATGGGTGACATCGAATGTGCGCTTGAGTTCCGAAATCAATCGTGGTTTGAGGGCGAGATGCGGGAGAAGACACTGGATTTTATGAAAAAAGATAATTGGATCCACAGCATTTGCGACGAACCCCAGGCAGGAACTGGTTCGATTCCAACTGTTCTGGCGTCTACCAGCACGGAGAAAGTGCTTGTACGGTTCCATGGAAGGAATGTTCATGGCTGGAACAAGAAGGGGAAAGGCCAGGACTGGCGTGAAGTCAGGTATCTTTATCGATATAATGAGAGCGAATTGAAGGAATGGGCCGAAAATTTAAGGCAACTTGACTTAGGCACAAAGCAAGTCTATGCTCTATTCAACAACAATTCAGGCGGAGATGCTGCTGATAATGCTAAGCAGATGCTCGACATATTAAATATTGAATACGCAGGACTGAACCCAAGGCAGCTTGATTTATTTTAGACCGAATTTTAAAACTCCATAAAATATAACTAGACCCCTTCCGGAAATAGGCAGGGGCACTTCATTTTAAAAGAGGATGGATGGTTTGATGGAAGAAATAATTCACATATACCATACGAATGATTTACATAGCCATCTTGAGCATTGGCCAAGTATCCATAAACTCTTGACTGAGCGGAGGCGCTGGCATGAAGAGGCCGGTGATGAGGTGCTGATTTTCGATATCGGCGATCACATGGACCGCTGGCATCCACTCTCGGACGCCACCAGGGGGAAGGCGAATTGCCGGTTGCTGAATGAAGCGGGCTACGACGCTGCTACGATCGGGAATAATGAAGGAATCACACTTCCGTTTGAGGACCTGGATTCCATGTATCTTGAAAAATCATTCGAACTGCTCGTGGCAAATCTTTATAAGCCTGATGGAAGCAGGCCTGCATGGGCAAAGCCGTATTATGTATACATAAGTAAAAAGGGTACAAGGATTGGTGTTATCGGCGTGACGGTTAACTTTGCGCGCTTTTACGAGCAGCTGGGCTGGAAGCTGGCTGATCCGATTGATGAACTTAAGAAATGCTTGGCTGAGCTTAAGGGGAAGACGGATATGATTATCCTTTTATCCCATCTTGGCATTCATGATGATGAACTTATTGCCGGTATGTTTCCGGAAATTGATGTGATTCTTGGAGGACATACGCACCACATTTTACACGAGGGAAAAGAAATTGGTTTAACTTTGCTTGCAGGAGCAGGCAAGCATGGCTATTATACCGGCCATGTAACAGTGAAGATGCATGAACACTCCAAGCAAATCATTAATAAAAGAGCGATTCTTTATGATATGAACGAGGCTGAAAAAACTGAAAATGAGCAGCAGATGGCAGATAGGTATTACGCCGAGGGTAAAAAGCTTATGGCTAAAACCGTGGCATTCCTTCCTGAGGAATTAAAGGCAGACCCGCTGGAACACTCAGCACTTTCAAAAATGCTGACTCAAGCATTGCGTGAATGGTGTGATGCAGATTGTGCATTCATGAATGCGGGAATGCTGCTTCATGGGTTAAAAAGAGGAGAAGTTTCGCAATTCGACTTGCTTGAAATTTGCCCGCATCCGATCAATCCATGTACCATCAAGCTAACAGGAGCGGAGCTTAAGGAGGTGCTCCTCCAAACTCTTGATGAAAAGTGGCCGCATATGCAAATAAAAGGGCTTGGTTTCCGCGGTACGGTTATGGGCGTGATGGAGTACGATGGTATCGAGTTCCGAAAAGAACGTAACGTACAGCAGATTTTGATAAATGGCGTACCACTCGAAACAAAAAAGCACTATGTTTTAGCGATACCGGATATGTTCACGTTTGGGAGGTTTTTTTCGGAAATCTATCGAGCCGAAAATAAGAAGTACTGGCTTCCGGAGTTCTTGCGGAATTTACTCGAATGGAAACTTTCATCTATATATAAATAACGCTTTGGAGGCTTATTGGAACAACCAGATGAGGATTTTGGGTTCTACAATGTTCCAATGCCGCCTATTGGAACAATGGGAAGACGGTTTTTCACACATCAATGTTCCAATGCGGCTTATTGGAACAATCAGCTGACGGTTTTTTCCCCTTCAATGTTCCAATGCTGCTTATTGGAACAATGGGAAGACGGTTTTTCACACATCAATGTTCCAATGCGGCTTATTGGAACAACCGGATGAGGATTTTTCGAACATCAATGTTCCAATGCGGCTTATTGGAACAACAAGCTGACGGTTTTTCGAACATCAATGTTCCAATGCAACTTATTGGAACAACCAGATGACGATTTTTCACTCTTCAGTGTTCCAATGCCGCCTATTGGAACAATGGGAAGTGGTTTTTCGCACATCAATGTTCCAATGCAGCTTATTGGAACAACCGGATGACGATATTTCGCTCTTCAATGTTCCAATGCCGCCTATTGGAACAATGGGAAGACGGTTTTTCGCACATCACTGTTCTAATGTCGCCTATTGGAACAACCAGCTGACGATTTTTCGCACATCAATGTTCCAAACCGGCTTATTGGAACTACTGGATGACGGTACTTCGCCCTCCCAGTTGGTCCAATGGTGAATCATTGCACTTTAACAAGTAATTTCAGAAAGTGAATCGCATAAATAACAACAAATTTTACGAAAATCCCTTATGTGAACATCAATCTTTAATCAAAATATCACGCTTTTTCCCTTCCCTTCATAGAGTGTTATTGGATGGATGGAAGGAGAGTGTGTTCATGATCGAAATGTCACCGATTGAAATAGAAGGCAGAACTTTTTTATGCATAACCGTCAGATTGCCTAAAACCAATCTGCTTGTAGTTACAGGAGATCACGGCTATATTATGTGCGGCGCTCTTGATGTCGCGCTTCTGAATGAAAAGCTTAAGAGCAGGAAAGTCATTGCCGGCAGAGCCGTTGGTGTTAAAACAATTGAAGAGTTGCTTGAAGCACCATTAGAGTCAGTTACATTCGAAGCTGAGAACACGGGGGCAATAAAGGGCATGGTCGGCAAGGAAGCTTTGCTGCTTATGAATGAAAGACAGCCTGATTAGGCTGTCTTTTTGCTTTGAATTGAAGGAGATCCCATTCTTCCGATTATTTTCCCAATGTAAAAATATTCATAATACCATAACCAATCGATAAATAGATGTGTTAAAATGTAAGAAATAATTGTCGTATTATGTAATATTTTCTTGCTGAACGCTAAGGTCTTTTTCGTAAACCTCGTGGCAAAGCACCTATTTCGAAAAAGCCAAAAACAAACCGATAAAGTGGGAATTGACATGAGACTGGTAGCCACCACTTCAGTGAATGAAGGAGCTTTACTTGGAAAAGCCATTTATAATGACCAGGGGCAGATTCTTTTAAACGTGGGAGCGCGGCTTGAGAGGAAAATCCTTAACCGGTTAATGGAATTTGGTATTGATTTTCTATATATAAAGGATCCTGATACTGACGATCTTCTCCTTTCAAATTCGATTTCTGATGAATTGCGTGTGAATGCCATCAAATCGATTGGAGAGTCGTTTAAGCAAATTCAAAATGATACAACGATTTCGCATTCCTTTGTGCTTGAAAAATCGGCAAAAAAGTTCAAAAAATTGATTAGTATTTTGCTAGATGAACTTCAAAGCAGCAGGGAACTGCTCAATATGCTTTCAGATGTTTTCATGCACGATCACTATATATTTTCGCACTCGCTAAATGTAACGCTATATGCCCTGGCAATCGGAATTGAAATGAAACTAACTCCAAAGGAACTGGAGCAGCTTGGACTTGGAGCTATTTTGCATGATGTAGGAAAAATGAAGGTGCCTGAAGAAGTGCTGACAAAACCTGGACGGCTGACAGGGGAAGAATTCCAGATTATCAAGGCACATGCCGAGGATGGATTCCAGCTGCTGCGGAATATCCCAACTGTTCCATTAATTGTTGCTCATTGTGCCTTCCAGCATCACGAGCGCATGAATGGTTCAGGTTATCCTCGCGGCTTAAAAGGCGATGAGATTCACCTGTTTGGACGGATTCTTGGGGTGGCGGATGTCTTTGATGCTGTCACGTCAAACCGAGTGTACAGGCCCGCTATGCTGCCGCATGAAGGTCTGGAAATCCTTTATTCGGGTTCAGGCACCCTTTTTGACCCGAAGGTGGTCGATGCTTTCCGCAGAGCTGTAGCTATCTATCCTATTGGCTTGACAGTTCTTTTAAGTGATGGACGGAAAGGGGTAGTCGCTGCCCAGAATCCAGGGCTGAGCGAACGGCCGGTTGTCAGGATCCTGGAGGAAAACGGCTTGCGGGTCGCGCCTTACGAAATCAATTTGAAGACGAATTTATCGTTGATGATTGTAAGCTGTGACACAATCCTAAAGTATGAGTATGCCAACAATTATTAGATTTTAAGGCTAGTTCCCCCCTTTAAAGCATACATATAGCTTTAGAGGGGGGATTTGTTTTGCCAAAATTCGGCCGGCGGCTGCCTCGGAAAGGACCTTTGCCTTTCAGGTATGTGTTCCTGCTGACATTCGTCTTTTTTTCCTTTTCAACAGCAGCGGGACTGTGGATTATAGATAAGGGGATCGAGCCTACGCTGATGAGCTATGCCGAATCTCAAACAAGAAAAATCGCCACGCTTGTAATTAATAAGGCGATCAATAAGAAAATCGCCAATGGTATGGATATTGATAAGGTGATAGAGTTTGTGCCGGTAGATGGAGGGTCTTCTACAGTAGTGAAATTCAATACTGAGATCATTAATCGTGTAAAAGCAGAAACGACTAACCTTGTGCAAATGAATTTGAAGGAAGCCGAACGAGGGAATCTCGCATCGCTTGAAATGCTCTCGGATATTGAAATTGTCACGGATGAAGAGGAAAAGAAAGAAGGAATCATTTATTATGTGCCTTTAGGGCAAGCCACCAATAATGCGCTTTTAGGGAATATGGGGCCAATGATACCAGTGAAATTCAATGCTATTGGTGATGTAACGTCGGATATTGTGTGGGAAACAGAAGAACATGGAATCAATAACTCACTCGTGAATGTTTCTGTTAGGGTTAAAGTAAATGTCCAAATAATTATCCCGTTTGCAACGAAAATAGCGACTGTTCAGGAAGATATTCCAATTGGAAGCTTTTACTATCCTGGAAAAGTTCCTCAATTCTATAATGGCGGCGGTGATTCTTCACCTTCAATTGAATTACCTGGCGAATAAAAATGGTTGTCACGATAACGATATTGTTATACTATGAAATCAATTGAATAATAACCTTATCATTCCGGTGGGGTAGAGGAGCAAAATTAATTAGTAGGCTGTGTGAGGATGACAACGTTGACCACAGCTAAAAGGGAGTTTTGCCGAAGCAATCTAAATGAGTCACATTTATTTTGCTGGGGGTACTTTGAACAAGAGTATCACTGTCATTATGGGGATATCTCATAATGGGGAGCTACAGATCGTGATGGAGAAACTAGTTGCTTTAAAGAGTAACGATAGGATTTTCTCTATCGTTGCTCTTTTTTGTATTTGGCTCTGTTAAACAAGGCTGTTGATTTCCGTTCCAGGCGCTTCGCTTTCCGCGGGGCTGGCGCTGAGCCTCCTCGTCGCTTCGCTCCTGCGGGGTCTCATCTGACCAGCTGCGCCCGCAGGAGTCTACGCGCCTTCCACTACAATCAACAGGGTATTAAAAATCAACATTCAGCTTTAACAGAGCCTTGTATTTATGGACTTGTAGCTCTTTTCATGGAAACAGTTTCCCCCTGTCAAAAACAAGGAGGAGAAAAAATGGAGAACACAATATATTCATTATTGCCGCCATTGTTGGCAATTTTAATGGTAGTCATCACAAGACGGGTGCTGTTGTCATTAGGGACAGGCATAGTGGCTGCAGCGTTACTGCTTGCTGAATTCAAAATTGGCGAAACATTATCGATCATCGGAGATGCCATAAAAGGGATTTTCATCGCTGATGGAGAGCTGAACACTTACAGTTTATATATCATCCTGTTCCTTTTGCTATTAGGTATTATTACTGCATTCATTTCTATTTCCGGTGGAAGCCGTGCATTTGGCGAATGGGCGATGAAGCGTGTTAAAACAAGAGTTGGCGCACAGCTTGTGGGTGCATTTCTAGGTATTATTATTTTTATCGATGATTACTTCAATGCACTGGCTGTAGGACAAATCACTCGTCCAATTACTGACCGCCAAAAGGTATCACGGGCAAAGCTTGCGTACATTATCGATTCGACATCTGCTCCTATGTGTGTCATTTCACCTATATCCAGCTGGGGCGCCTATATCATTGCTTTGATTGGCACAATACTTGCTGCTCACGGTGTTAAGGAATACAGTGCATTTTCGGCATTCATGCAGATCGTTCCAATGAATTTTTACGCTTTAGCTGCACTTATTATGGTCTTTATTGTGGCGCTTCGCAATGTTGAAATTGGGCCAATGAAGGTCCATGAGCAACGTGCTTTTGATGAGGGGATTGTAGTTAATCAAAGTAAACCGGTACCAGGTGAATTAAAAGATGACCTTCCTACCAGTACCACTGGAACAGTTGGGGATCTAGTATGGCCCATTGCGGCACTTGTTGTTGGGACAATCGGTACAATGATGTGGACAGGCTTAAGCGCAGTTGAAGGCAAAGCGACAATCTTTAAAATTCTTGAAAATACAGATGTAACAAAATCTCTTGTTACAGGTGGCTTGCTCGGACTTGCTGTCGCCTTGATTCTTTTTGTAAGACAAGCTGTAATGTTAAAAGGCGTGAATGCAAATGTATTTGGTAAAGGATTGCTAGAGGGTATCAAATCAATGCTTCCAGCGATCTATATTTTACTTTTTGCCTGGGTAATTGTTGATTTAATCGGAAGACTTGAAACAGGAAAATATCTTTCTGGAATTGTGGAAAGCTCAAATATGAATGTTTCTTTCCTGCCTTTCCTTCTGTTCTTAGTCGCTGGAATCATGGCATTCTCAACAGGAACCTCTTGGGGGTCATTTGGAATCCTGCTTCCAATCGCTGGGGACATTGCAGCGGCATCTGATATTAGCATGCTTCTGCCTGCATTGGCGGCAGTATTAGCTGGAGCAGTATTTGGGGACCACTGTTCACCGATTTCCGATACAACGATTCTCTCATCTACGGGTGCTGGATCAAATCATATGGACCATGTCATGACTCAGCTGCCATATGCGCTGATTACGGCGGCAATCTCGGCTGTTGGATTCCTTGTCATTGGATTCACTGGCAGCACTATTGCTGCACTTGCAGTGGTGGTAATCCTGCTGGCTGCCTTCGCATTCATCTTTGGAAGCAAACCGCAGGAAGAAAAAACATTAAAAGAAAATCTTGCAGAATAACTTTTAAGCTGTCTGATGATCAGACAGCTTTTTTCAATAAATGGAAAAAGGTCCATACCTTAATGTGTATTTCACGTAGTTGGGAAAATATTATTTGCTAAAAATTTATTATTATCAAAATAATATTTTGACAAGCAATTAAAAACTAGCTATACTATTTTTAGACTAAATAATCAGAAAATATAAAACTTTCTAATTCATTTTCCATGGAATTAGAAAGGGAGGGGGATTTATAATGGAAAATCGTCCACAGTGGGGAACCAGGTCGGGATTTATTCTTGCAGCAATTGGTTCTGCAGTAGGGTTGGGAAATATTTGGCGCTTTCCCGCAGTAGCGTATGAGAATGGAGGAGGAGCCTTCTTTATTCCTTATTTATTCGCTTTGCTGACAGCAGGCATTCCGTTGCTGATTCTTGAATTTACAATCGGGCATAAGTATAGAGGATCTTCACCATTGTCTTTCGCACGTATGAATAAGAAATGGGAATGGCTTGGCTGGTGGCAGGTTGCTGTTTCTTTTGTCATCTCAACTTATTATGCCGCTATCATTGCATGGTCAGGTTCATATGCATTCTTCTCATTCGGAGAGAAATGGGGAAAAGATTCTGAGGGTTTCCTTTTCGGCAGCTACCTGAAGCTGGCTGACAAAGCAGGGGATGTAGGCGGGATTGTCCCAGGAGTATTTTGGCCTATGGTTCTTGTGTGGGGAATTACATTCTTTGTTCTTTTGAAAGGGATTAAAAAAGGGATTGAAGTGGCAAACAAAATCATGATCCCAACACTTGTAGTTCTTTTCATGGTCATCGTTGTCAGAGCCTTGACTCTTGATGGTGCTGCTCAGGGACTTGATGCTTTCTTCAAGCCGAATTGGGATACGATTGCTGACCCTAAGGTATGGGTTGCTGCTTATGGTCAGATTTTCTTCAGCTTATCAATCGGTTTTGCTATTATGATTACTTATTCAAGCTATCTTCCTAAGAAAACAGATTTAACAAACAGTGCATTTATCACTGGTTTTGCAAACTCTGGCTTTGAGCTTTTAGCTGGTATTGGTGTATTCGCAGCATTAGGATTCATGGCTCAGCAGGCAGGAGTGCCTGTAAGCGAAGTTGTAGCTGGCGGTGTAGGATTGGCATTTGTTGTCTTCCCGCAGATTATCAGTGAGTTCCCAGCATTTAATGGACTATTTGGCTTCTTGTTCTTTACATGTCTAGTTCTAGCAGGATTGACATCATTAATTTCGATCGTGGAAACTTTTGTTGCTGGTGTACAGGAAAAGTTCAAAGTCAGCAGAACAAAGGCCGTTCTAGTGGGCGGAGGATTATCTTCTTTATTCTCAATCCTGATCGCAACTAAAGGCGGTTTATACTTCCTTGATTCAGCAGACTATTTCATCAATCAATTCGGAGTTGCTTTGGCAGGACTTGTAGAGGTTGTCGCTGTTGCGTGGGTAATGAAAGAATTGAAGAACCTTCAAAAGCATACAAACGAAATTTCAGATGTAATGGTAGGTACATGGTGGAGAATTTGCCTGGGTGTGATCACTCCTATCGTATTAGGCTACATGATGGTTCAAAACATCATTACGAACATCAAGGAAAACTATGGAGGATATCCAACTGGCTTCCTTCTATACACAGGATGGGGAGTAGCCATCGGGGCAATCGTCTTAGGATTCGTCTTTGCGGCAATTAAGTGGGATAAAGATATTTCAGTTTCCTCTAAGGGGGTTTCTCAATAATGTCAGGCAGCGCTATTGCAATGATGCTTATTGGTATGGTAATTATTTGGGGCGGCCTAGCAGCAAGTGTAGCTGTGGCTGTAAAAAAAGGGAAAGAATCAAATTAGGTTAAAGAGGGCTGCCATTGGCAGCCCTTTTATTTTTTCTTAATTCTTGCCCGTTCCTGTCTTGCCCACATTTTCAAATGAGGGTATGGATCAAAGGACCATTCCGTATAGCCGTTATCCTTATACATTCCATAGTGCAGGTGGGGAGGGAATTTCCCGGACGTTCCAGGAGGTCCGTATCCAGAGCTTCCTACACCGCCGATGACCGTTCCAGGTTCAACGATTTGGCCGACCTTCAGATCCTTCGTAAATCCGCTTAAATGGGCAAAATAATGGTAGGTGTTGTTGATGTCACGAATACCGACCCGCCAGCCGCCATATTTGTTCCAGCCCTTCATCTCGACGATTCCATACCCTGTCGCGCGAACAGGGACACCATAGCCTGCAAAAATATCGGTGCCTTCATGAATCCTTCTGCCCCCCCATCCGCGGGCATCGCCCCAGGTGTTGTTATAGCTATGGTTGCTCCTTAAAGGCAGCGGGAACGAATGGGTATCTAGATTAAGTCTGCCAAAATGTCTGTAAACCATAGCTTTTCCGATGATGATTCCCACTGTTTTATCACGCTTATAGTAATTCCAAAGACCAATTTTAATGTTTTCCTGATCCGTCCCGTAATGAAGGAGGTATTGAGCAAATGCCTGCAGTACATCTTCGTCGTCACTGATGCTTGCTTTGCCGTCACCATTGCCGTCAAAACCGATTCCATTGAAAAATTGAATGGAGACTGGATTGTTATCTTGTAAGTTGGGATTCAGCAATCCTGCCCATTCTTCAGGTTTAAAATAAACACCGGCAATTCCCTCCGCCTTTGGCAAATCCTTTCGTGCCTGGCGGACATTTCGCTCATACTGGTCTACTGCGGCAATATAGTACCAGGGGATATGGGTAACAGCTTCTACACGGGTATATAATTCCATTCTTTTTTTATAAACATCCTCATCCTGCTCGGCTGCTGATACATTCTCAACAGAGAGGGCAGGGCATAATAAAAAAAGAACGATAACTGCATAAAGGAATTTCACCGTAATCCTCCCTTCAGATTTTGCTCCATTAGTGTCCAGCTTCAGTGGCTAGTTTGTTTTACATGATGGTCCTGTTGATCCCTTTTTCATGGACTGGCCAGCACACTTACGCTTTTCTTGTTATAGTTTGTGATGATGGGGATTTTTCATAAATATCAAATAATGGTAATCGCAAAGCTAACGTACTTGTCGTGTGTTTTTCATTATGTTAAAGTGACATCAGAAGCTGTAAATCGGCCTTGATTTTTTCATGGTGTTCTTGATGTAGTGCAGCAGGAATGGAGTGAAATTATGAGCAAAAAAGAGGTACAGAGAAAGCCTGAATGGCTGAAAATAAAGTTGAATACGAACGAAAATTATACTGGCTTGAAAAAGATGATGCGGGAGAAAAGCTTACATACTGTTTGTGAAGAAGCGAAATGCCCAAATATCCATGAATGCTGGGCAGTAAGAAGGACTGCCACTTTCATGATCCTCGGTGATGTATGTACGCGTGCATGCCGTTTCTGTGCGGTTAAAACAGGCCTTCCAACTGAACTCGACTGGCAGGAACCAGAAAGAGTAGCTGATTCAGTCGTACTTATGAACCTGAAGCATGTCGTTGTTACAGCTGTAGCGAGAGATGATCTGAAGGATGGAGGAGCGGCTGTCTTTGCTGAAACAGTAAGAGCCATTCGCAGAAAGAATCCTTTCACTTCCATTGAAGTATTGCCTTCCGATATGGGCGGTGTCCTCGAGAACCTTAAGACATTAATGGATGCTAGACCGGATATCCTTAATCATAATATTGAAACAGTTGAACGTCTGACTCCAAGAATCCGTGCGCGTGCTAAATATGAACGTTCACTTGAGTTCTTGCGCCGGGCAAAAGAGCTTCAGCCAGACATCCCGACAAAATCCAGCATCATGGTTGGACTTGGCGAAACAAAGGAAGAGCTGATTGAAGCGATGGATGATTTACGCGCAAACAACGTGGACATCCTTACTCTTGGACAATATCTGCAGCCATCTAAGAAACATCTTGAGGTTGTAAAGTACTACCATCCGGATGAATTTGCCGAACTCAAAGAGATTGCCTTGCAAAAAGGCTTCAGCCATTGTGAAGCAGGTCCATTGGTTCGTTCTTCCTATCATGCTGATGAGCAGGTTAATTCCGCAGCGAAACATAAACAGGAGCTTGCTGAGCAAGAGGCACAACAGGCATAATATTTCTAAATATGGTAAAAATAAAGAGTTCAGCCTGATGCTGAACTCTTTTTCCATATTATTTCTCTTTTTTCGTCTGTGTAGAAATGTCGTCTTTATCCATTTTTTCATTCATTTCGCCTTCAGCTTCACCGTTGGCATTTTCACCTGTGCTCATAGGCCTTCCTTGAGGAGATTTGAGCATTTGTTTAATGACACCGTCGATCATCGTTTCTACATTGCGGCTGTCTGTGTCAAGGGATGCAAAGTTCTCTACATCTTTGCGAAGGGTTGGATCATCCGATACGTAAACATGGAACCAGCGAGGAACAACAGACATTGCCATCCTCTTCACCTGGTCGGCAGTTTCAAAACGGTCCTTAGAATCTGTTTGATAGACAATCAGAACTTCTTCATCTGTAACCAATGTTGAGACATCATCAACATTCTGGACCATCGTGCTGTAACGTCCAATCATATCAGCCATTTTTTCCCGGTCGATTGCCTGGTAAACATCCATGTTATTGTCTGTTCCCATAACGCCTGTTTTTTGATGGCGTACATAGCCAAAATCTTCACTTGTATCTTTTAACCCTTTACGTCCATCTTCATTATATAAATCAGGGCGCTGGTCGTTTACATTAAGCGTATGGCCGCTCTGCCGGTAAATGCCCGTTTTGCCATCCCGATCGTCAGGGGATGCGTTGTTATTGGCGCATCCAGTCAATGCAGTTGCACCGCAAATTCCGAGAGCAATAATTGCCTTTTTCAATTTAAAACACCTCCTATTGATTAGAATGGCTCTGATTTTATTTTTTTTGCTTAGTAATTGATGGGGAATCAGTTATAATTTAAATAAGAGACTTTGGGATCAAAAATTAATGACGGAAAATCAGCAATGAAAAAGAGGTGTACCAATGATTTGCATCAATAATCTGTGTTATGAAATTGTTGACGAAGCACGTGACGGTTTCAATGAGGAAGCCTTTCGCGCAAGATACAGCGATATCTTGACAAAGTACGACTATATTGTTGGCGACTGGGGATATGGCCAATTAAGGCTCAGGGGATTTTTCGACGACCAGAATCAAAAGTCAACATTTGATACGAAAATCAGCACTGTCAGTGAGTATCTGTATGAGTATTGCAACTTTGGGTGCGCCTATTTCGTTGCGAAAAAAGTTGCCAAACAGAACGTAAGCCAATAAGAAGAGGACCTGATGTTTATCGGGTCCTCTTCTTACTTGAAAAAAGTTAAGTGGCGATCTGAAACTGAAGTTTCTCAGTTATTAACTGTATGGCGGCTGTTCACTTTCATTTGGATCGTCATGGGTTGGGTGTGCACCAGCTTCCTTGCGCGGCATGCCTTGATGAAGTGATTTGAATTCATAGTTAAAATTACTGTAGGAACGCTGGCCCTCTCTCCATGGCGTACTTTTGCCTTTTACAGGCTCATCCTTCCCGATTGGCGACCCATAAGGTCCGTCTGGCAAATCCTCAGCCGTAATATAATTTCTTTGTTTTTCTACATTGGAAAAATCAGAGTATAGTTCACGGTCTTCATTGCTCATGAATTCACCCCTCTTTGCTTGTTGTCTTGTTAGTATTTCATTGAGAGGGAAAAACAAACAAAGAAGTTAGTGCCAGAACTATATTAGCTGGCGCAAGAACGAGCGAAGTTCTTCAGCATCTTCTTCGGATAGATTGTAGGCATATTCTAAATATCCTTCTTCATCCAAATCATCCTGGCCAATGATCGCGAATTTGCTTCCCTGAATATCAAGGACGATGCTTTTCCCGTAATATCGGCTTGTCTGGATAATGGCAAGGTCAAAGCGCTGGTTTTCACCTAAAAAGCTTAC
Organism: Heyndrickxia sp. MSNUG; assembly: GCF_049532715.1. Taxonomy (NCBI): domain Bacteria; kingdom Bacillati; phylum Bacillota; class Bacilli; order Caryophanales; family Bacillaceae; genus Heyndrickxia; species Heyndrickxia sp. MSNUG. Next base: position 4,097,018 of record NZ_CP150978.1, on the reverse strand, counting down.
GTAGCGCGTCTTTGTTTCTTCTGTATCATCATATAGAAAAAAACGTTCTTCTGTCATTGTGATCCTCCTAATTAGCTGTCCATATATGTAATTTGTTTATTTTTCCCCATGAGCAGGAATCCATCTTCACTCACCATCTTACCAGAAAACAGATAATTTCTGAATTTATCTGAAAAAAACAAAAATATTTCGCAATACTATATAGGAAAAAAGCTCTATTTTTTAGAAATATGGTACAATAAAGAAAAAGTTCCAGGCATCTTCTGAGAGGATTGAAACCTATGGCCCGCCGCATTACTAGCATTTTAGACAACCTGCTTGGTTGGGGAAAAATAATGTTACCGCATTCAACAATATGCTATTACCCTCCTCAGTTCATATTGCGGAACCCTGTCGTTTCAGGGGTAAAAAAAGCATTGAGCGATGGTTGTGAAGTAGCAGTGATCGCCTATACTAACAAGAATCAGCGAGAGATTGCTGCCCAGCTTGGTGAAGAAAGCTGGAAATATTTTAAGGCATTGAAAAGACACTTTAAAGCAGTCATTGAAGAAGAAATTGAAAAGCAGGACATGATCGTCTTGCATGATTACTATAGCGACAGCTTAAGTCTGTTTATAAGGATCGATCACAACAGGCATTGTATATCTGAAATCGATACGAAAATGAAGAAGATTCTCAGGGAAGCAGAAAGCAGACTTTTCCATGAGTATCCTACTGTGCAGGCAGTTTTTGATACAGGCTATATTTTTATCGATAAATCGGTTGGTTCTATACATGAAGCCGTATTAAAGGCTCATCAGCAGGCGTTTGCGATGGCAGAGAAACGAATTCAATCTGAATTTAATGAAATGGTTTATGAAATGAACAAAATCATATCACAAAGAAAAATAAAGCTTCTCGCACAGCCGATCATCGATGTTGCCTCAAAGGAAATCAGGGCATGGGAAATGCTGACGCGCGGACCCGAGGGAACGGCCCTGGAAAGTCCATTACAGCTGTTCTCAGTAGCGAGACAGACAAATATGCTGTATGAGCTGGAAATGATTGTGCTCAGCAAAACGCTGGAACAAATTACTTTGACAGGCTGCACGCATGATATTTTTATTAATTTTACACCGATCACACTTGGTAATTCACGGTTTGTCCGTGACATGAAGACAATGATGCAATCGTATAAAAACATCAAGCCAAGTCAAATCACATTTGAAATTACCGAGAGAGACTCGATTGAGGGAATCGAAAATTTTATCTATAATATAAAGGTATTAAGAGGTATGGGGATCAAGATTGCAGTCGATGATACAGGAGCAGGTTACGCGAGCTTAAATACCATCAGTGAAATCATGCCGGACGTTATAAAAATCGACCGTTCTGTCATTCAGAACATCGATAAGAATTCCGTTAAGGAGTCAATGCTGAAAGGTTTGCTGCTCGTAGCCAAGGAAGCAGGTTCCATTGTCGTAGCCGAAGGGATCGAGAGCGAAGAAGAGGCCTCTGTTCTATCAAGGAATAAGGTTGAATTGGCACAAGGTTACTTTTATGCCCGTCCTGGATTACTCAAAACCGTCTAGCATCTGTATGAGGTGATAAAAATGTACTTTGTTGACAGAGAACAAATCGAAACAACATTGCAATTTTTAGAAACGCAAGTAAACTTTTTCGAAACTCATGATTCATGGGAAACACCTATGGAGAAGGCTGCTCTTGAACGTTTGGGACATACAATGATCGAAGCCGTGCTAGATGTTGGAAATGCCATGATTGATGGTTTCATCATGCGTGACCCAGGAAGCTATGAAGACATCATTGATATTTTGGATGATGAAAAAGTCGTCACTGCAGAAATGAGCGAAGGCTTGAAAAAGATCGTTCTGTTTAGGAAGATGCTGGTGCAGCAATACACTGCAGTTGACCATGACGCATTAAAAGCGTCCTTTGCAGCAGAGCTGCCCCTATTGAAGCTTTTTTCAGAAAAAGTACGAGCATACTTAATCAATGAACTAGGCCCCGTATCAGCTTTTAAAAAGTAGCAGAATAAAGGAGACCGTAAACTGCGGTCTCTTTTTCCATTTGATTAAGAAGAATGAAGACCGAATGGCACAGCAATGGTTAGAGGGAGATATGGAGAAGGCTGCGAGGACAACTGAAGAGGAGAATTGCTCAATGAGTTGTTATGGGAAAGCTTACGAGAACAACTCAAGAGGGGAAAATGCTCAATGAGTTGTTATGGGAAAGCTTACGAGAACAACTCAAGAGGGAAAAATGCTCAATGAGTTGTTATGGGAAAGCTTACGAGAACAACTCAAAGAGGAAAAACACGCAATGAGTTGTTATGAGAACTTACGAGAAAAACTCAGCAGGAAAATCATGCTACGATTTGTTATGAGGAAGCGTACGAGAACACCGACTGGTTGATTCCATTGTTTAAGCCCGGCTTGAAACATATGTATTCTCTAATAACAGGCTTCGTTCTTTGCACTTATGCGAATGCTTTTATAAAATAGTATTTCGGGTACGATAATGTTAGGAGTGATCACCATGAAAAAATATAAAGGTTATTTGATCGATTTAGATGGAACCATGTACAGGGGTTCCGAGAGAATAGAAGCAGCTTCTGATTTTGTAAAAAGGCTGATTGAGGCAGAGATTCCTTATTTATTCGTAACGAATAATTCCTCCCGCACACCGGCGCAGGTTGCTGAAAAGTTAAGGAGCTTTGATATCCCCACGACTGAGGAGCAGGTTTTTACAACTAGTCAGGCAACTGCAAACTATATTTATGAGCAAAAGCCAGATGCAACCGTTTATGTGATCGGTGAAGAGGGCATCCAAACCGCGATTGAGGAAAAAGGTCTGCAATTCGCAGGGGAAGACGCTGATTTCGTAGTTTCAGGCATTGACCGTGGAATTACATACGAAAAGCTTGCGGTTGGCTGTCTAGCCGTCCGGAACGGTGCAACATTCATCTCCACAAATGGGGATATCGCCATCCCGACAGAGCGCGGCTTGCTGCCAGGGAATGGTTCATTGACATCGGTTATTGCCGTTTCAACCCAAACCAAGCCGATCTTCATCGGAAAACCGGAGTCTGTCATCATGGAACAGGCCTTGAAGGTACTGGGCACCAACAAAGAAGAAACGCTGATGGTGGGGGATTACTACGATACGGATATCCTCGCAGGAATGAGAGCAGGCATGGATACGCTCCTGGTGCATACAGGAGTGACAACAAGAGAGCTCCTGAAAGGTTATCAGGAAATGCCAACCTATACAGTTGATTCATTGGATGAATGGGAAGTATGAAAAAAAGGGACTTGCGGCTAAAATGCTGCAAGTCCCTTTGTGTATTTTCCCAAGCTTATAATAGAACACTTTTTTAGTTCGTGTTTCAATCACCCTCATCGGAGACGCTGGGATTTAGGCCATCAATATGCTCCTAGAATCCTAGAACAGTTCCTTACTCAATATTCGCTGCTCTATGTGCCAGACGGCTTGATGCGGCTGCCGCGACAGCTCCGACAATGTCGTCAAGGAATGTATGACATTTTCCGGAGGCTTTGTCATTTAACTTTTCTAAAATACCTGGTTTTTGCTTATCAATGTACCCATAGTTTGTAAAACCAATGGAACCGTATATGTTAACAATTGAGAATGCGAGGATCTCATCTATTCCGTAAAGACTTTCATCTGTTTCGATAATCGATTGAAGCGGTTCTCCAAGCTTCTTTTCCTCAGCAAGAATATCGAGCTGAATTCCAGTAAGGATGGCATTCTGAACCTCCCGCTTTGCAAGAACCCGTTCTACGTTTGCAATACAGTCATCCATTTGCAGATCAGGGTGATATTTTTCCTGAAGGTAAAATACCAGCTCAGCAATATCCTGTATTTCAACACCGCGTTCATGAAGCCATTTTCGTGCTGTTTCCTCTGTCATATGGATTGCGCGTTTTTTTTCTAACATCTGCATCACCTTTCTTGTTTTGATTGCAGCCTCTAATAACCTATTTATCCTAAATTATTCTGTGTAATCCTTTTGGTGATAGGTATTCGCTCCTTTAAATCATTTCCAGAATGATACCACTTATTCATTTCATTGTTCACACAAGTTTTTAAATGACTGACATATATTTGTTAGAGAGTGGTCTTGAAATGAGGTGGCAAAAATGCTTCAAAGGATGTTAAAAGAAGTATATGGGATTTCTGCGGATTCAGAAGTATCTCTTGGAAGATATCATGGATATAAGCAAAATGAGGGTCTTTATTTAATTATGAATGCAAATGGATTAAAGGAGCAAGAAATAAGCGAGCTTGCGAAAATAGCGGATCATATGCAAAGTTTTGGAGACCGCAATGTTTCAAAGCTGCTGGCTGACAAGGAAGGCAGGCAAATCTGTGATTGGCAGGGAAGTAAATATTGTGTCCTTCAAAACCGTGCGTCCCCTATCCCTGATGGAATGAAAACTGGCAGGAAGTTAGCAAAGTTTCATTTCAGGGGCAGGCAGATTCCTTTCAAAGTCGAAAGCCTCAACAGGGTTGGACAGTGGAAACAGCTTTGGGAAAAAAGGCTGGACCAAATGGAACAAGTATGGAGCGGCAAGCTATACAGTGAACCGGAAAGCGATTTTGAACGGATGTTTCTCGAATCATATCCTTATTACATGGGTTTGGCCGAAAATGCGATTCAATATCTTACTGATACCGAAATTGATGATAAGCCGACTAAGATTGATCATGGTACAGTCTGTCATGAGCGTTTTACCAATACAGTCTGGAGGGGAACTTATTTTGTTAAAAACCCATTTGACTGGGTATTTGACCATGCAAGCCGGGATTTAGCTGAATGGGTAAGAGAAAGTTATTTTACGAATATCCAGACCAGCCAGCCTCATATTAAAAACTTTCTGTCTGACTATCAAAGCATGACAGTATTATCCCCTTTTTCCTGGAGGCTTCTTTACGCGCGATTGCTGTTTCCGCTTCATTATTTTGAAACAGTTGAAAATTATTATATCACGCAATCAGAACAGACGAGAAACCAGCTAGAAGATCAAATGGCAAAGTATTTAAAACAAAGCAGCGATCATGAAAAGTTTTTAAGCAATTTTTATCAGCTTTGCGAGGCACCTATCAAAGCAGCTAAACTGCCTGGCGTTGATTGGTTATTACGGTAATCGAAATTTATTACCTGAAATGGGAGCGATATGTGGTAGAATAAAATTATTCTATTATATTAAACGCTTACATGAAGGAGACTGTTCATGAAACCATATGTGTATATCACCAGAAAACTTCCGGAAGAAACGATTGCTGAAATGACCGCTCATTTTGACGTGAAAATGTGGGATCATGAAGATATCCCTGTACCTAGAGAAGTTTTATTAGAGGAAGCAAAAAAGGCCAGCGCCTTGATTACGATGCTTTCTGATAAAGTGGACGCAGAACTGCTAACAGCTGGGGATAACCTTAAAATTGTCGCCAATCTGGCAGTAGGCTATGATAATATCGATCTGGAGACAGCAACAAAGCGCGGAATCCATGTCAGCAATACACCGGATGTTTTAACAGAAACAACTGCGGACCTGACTTTTGCTTTACTGATGGCCACTGCAAGACGAGTTGTGGAAGCTGCCGAGTATGTGAAGGCTGGGAAGTGGGAGAGCTGGAGTCCCTATCTGCTTGCAGGACATGATATCTACTCAAAGACAATCGGGATTGTCGGCATGGGAAAAATCGGCGAGGCTGTAGCTCGCAGGGCAAAAGGGTTTGGTATGGATATTCTGTACCATAACCGCTCCAGAAAAATGGATGCTGAAATGGAATTCGGTGCAGAGTACAGTTCATTTGAAGAACTTGTCTCCAAGGCGGATTATGTTGTATCCCTGGCACCGCTGACTGCGGAAACAAGAAATTTATTTACAGCAGATGTTTTTACTAAAATGAAAAAAAGCGCCATTTTTATTAATGTAGGGCGCGGCCCGGTTGTGGACGAGCAGGCATTGTATGAAGCGCTTGTTGATGGTGAGATTGCAGCAGCCGGTCTCGATGTTTTCGTGAAGGAACCCATTTCTGCAGATCATCAGCTGCTGAAGCTGCCAAACGTGGTTGCATTGCCCCATATTGGCAGCGCGAGTACGGAAACCAGAACAGCGATGATCAAGCTTTGCTGCACAAATGTTAATGCAGTGTTATCTGGAGACAGACCAAAGACGATCGTGAATAAAGAAGTGCTACGTTAAGAGCAAAAGAGCTTTTCCTTTTAAACAGGGAAGGCTCTTTTTAATTGATAAGAAAGTATAAAATTCACTTCGAAAATTGTCCAGCTCCAGCGCCTAGCCCCTCGAGTCGCTTGTCTAGCTGCGGCTCCTAACTCCTCGAGACGCTTGTCTAGTTTCGCCTCCTAGAAACTCCGAAACTTCAACTCCGCCGGCAGAAGCAAAAAGCGCTTCTTTGTCGGAGTCTCCAGTTTCTGCGTTTCTGGGCAGTCGGCTACACATTTCGGTTTCGGTCCTGCCAATGAAGTCAAAAAGCGACTTCACTGTCAGGACCTCCGACGGACACGATGTTCTAGTGCCGACGTTGCCATAGGACGTGGTGATTTTAGTCGGCCAGCGCTTGTCGGACTTGCACAGGACGTGCTGACGGCGACGTTGCCACAGGACGTGGCGTAGTTAGTCGCCGTTCCATTAACAAGGCGCTTGCGCTTTTCTATTTGAAAAATTCAAAATTTTTCTACCTAGAGCCTCATATGATTAAGCGTTTACATGAAAATGCCTCTTTAAAAAATCCTTGTAAAAGAAGGTTAAGAAAATTATAATGTCTACTATATATAAACACTTGTTCTTTTATAGCGGACAGTAGGAGAGGGGAAGAAAAAATGCAGGTTATCTCAATTGGACTTCTAGGATTAGGCACAGTAGGCTCGGGGGTAGTGAAAATTATTGAAAACCATCAGGATAAGCTGATGCACCAGGTCGGCTGTCCGGTGAAGGTGAAGAAAATCCTCGTACAGGATCCTGTAAAGGAAAGAACAGTGAAGGTCGATTCTTCTCTCTTGACGGTGAATCCAGCTGACATTATCGATGACCCGGAAATTGATGTCGTGATAGAGGTAATGGGCGGCATCGAAAATACGCGTGAACATTTACTTGAAGCATTAAAAATGAAAAAAAACGTTGTGACAGCGAATAAGGACTTAATGGCCGTTTATGGTTCAGAGCTATTGACGGCTGCGCATGAAAACGGGTGTGACCTATTTTTTGAAGCGAGTGTTGCTGGGGGTATCCCGATTTTAAGGAGCCTTGCAGAAGGCCTTGCATCAGACAGGATTACAAAGATGATGGGAATCGTTAATGGTACGACTAACTATATTTTAACAAAGATGAGCCAGGAAGGTCTAGCTTATGAATCGGTGTTAAAAGAAGCCCAAAGGCTTGGTTATGCGGAAGCAAATCCAGCTTCAGACGTAGAGGGCCTGGATGCAGCGAGGAAGATGGCGATCATGGCGTCGTTAGGATTTTCAATGAAAATCGACCTTGATGACGTCAAGTTTAAAGGGATTACTGAGATAACTGAAGAAGACCTCCAATATGGCAAGCAGCTTGGTTACACAATGAAGCTGCTGGGGATTGCCCATCGCGAGGATGATAAGGTAGAGGTAAGTGTCCAGCCCGCTCTTTTGCCGAATTCACACCCGCTAGCTTCTGTCCATAACGAATACAATGCTGTCTATGTTTATGGCGAGGCAGTCGGTGAAACGATGTTCTACGGTCCTGGTGCAGGAAGTCTGCCCACAGCGACCGCTGTTGTTTCAGACCTTGTTGGAGTAATCAAGAACATGCGCTTAGGCGTCAATGGATGCTCTTCCGTAACACCTCAATATCAAAAGCAGCTAAAAGACGATGGCGAAGTGCATTCAAAGTATTTCCTCCGTTTGCATGTACATGATGAGGTTGGTGTATTCGCGGAAATTACATCGCTTTTTTCCAACTATAATGTAAGCTTTGAAAAGATTCTCCAGATGCCTTTAAAAGAAGAAGAACTAGCTGAAATTGTTGTGGTAACACACAACGCTTCTCTAAGAAACTATGAAGATATTTTAATGCAGCTACGTGATCTTCCTGTTGTTAAAGAAATCAAAAGTTCCTACAGAGTCGAGGGGAGTGTCAGTGCATGAGGTGGCGCGGCCTGTTGAGTGAATACAAAGAGTTCCTGCCAATCAATGAGAATACCCCAATACTTACGCTAAATGAAGGGAATACACCATTAATCAGGCTGGATCGGCTCTCAGAGGAGTGGGGGGTTGACCTGTTCGCGAAAGTAGAGGGAGCCAATCCAACGGGTTCTTTTAAAGATCGTGGGATGGTTATGGCGGTCGCCAAAGCAAAGGAGGAAGGCAGCGGGACCGTCATTTGCGCATCCACTGGAAATACATCTGCCTCTGCGGCTGCTTATGCAGCTAGAGCAGGCTTGCGGTGCATCATTGTCATTCCCGAAGGTAAAATTGCCATGGGTAAGCTTGCGCAGGCAGTGATGTATGGCGCGAGCATCGTTTCAATTGAGGGAAATTTTGATGAAGCATTAAGAATGGTTAGAGCCATCAGCGCGACAGAACCTGTCACTCTTGTGAATTCGGTGAACCCATATCGTCTAGAAGGACAGAAAACAGCTGCGTTTGAAATCTGCGACCAGCTTGGGGAGGCACCAGAAATTTTGGCAATCCCTGTTGGCAACGCGGGGAATATCAGTGCGTATTGGAAGGGATTCAAAGAATATCATGCTATGAAGGGCACTGGCCTTCCTCGTATGTTTGGATTTGAGGCTGAGGGTGCAGCGGCAATCGTCCAGGGCAGTCCAATTGACCAGCCGGAAACCATTGCTACTGCAATCCGGATTGGCAATCCAGCGAGCTGGGATTTAGCCGTCAATGCGAAGCAGGATTCGAATGGAGAAATTGATTTCGTTACTGATGAAGAGATTCTGCAGGCATACAGTAAACTAGCGTCTGCGGAAGGGATCTTTGCCGAGCCGGCCTCTTGCGCGTCACTTGCTGGCATTCATAAGCTTTTACAGCGTGGAGAGATTCCTCAGGGCTCCAGAATCGTGGCTGTTTTGACCGGCAATGGATTAAAGGACCCTGCTACTGCCATCGATATCAGCTTGATTTCGCCAGTGGTACTGCCTAATGATGAACAACTCGTCAGCGAGCATATCAGGGGAGTTGTCCGTCAATGAAGGCAACAGCTGGAGAAAGTGTCTCCTCTTCTAAAAAGCAAGCTGTTACGGTAAAAGTGCCTGCAAGCTCAGCTAACCTTGGCCCTGGTTTTGATTCAGTTGGTGTCGCATTGAGCTTATATTTGGTTTTGCAAGCAAAGAGGAGTGCCAGCTGGGAAATTACCCCGTTATCGAGTGCTTTAAAGGATTTTCCCAGAGACGAACAAAATTATATTTCGCAGATTGCCATCAATACCGCGAGGATGTACAAGCAGGAAATGCCTGCTTTGAAGGTTTCGATTAAAAGTGATATTCCGCTTGCGAGGGGCCTGGGATCGAGTGCAGCTGCGATTGTGGCGGGTATTGAGCTGGCCGATGTGTTTTGCGGTCTGCAGCTGAGCCGCCAGGAGAAATTGCGGATTGCGACAAAGATGGAAGGACACCCCGATAATGCAGGGGCTTGCCTGTTTGGCGGGTTTGTCGTTGGCAGCGATGTTGGCGATGAAGTGAACCTAACTAGATTGGTTTGCATTGATTTTGATCCAGTTCTCGTTGTGCCACACCAAGAACTACTTACGGAAGCATCACGCGATGTGCTGCCAGGAGTGGTTGATTTTAAACGCGCCGTGCAGGCAAGTGCGATCTCAAACCAGCTGCTTGCGGCCTTGATGACTCAGCAATGGGAGCTTGCCGGAAAAATGATGGCTGCTGACCTGTTTCATCAGCCATATAGGAAAGATCTCGTCCCATTTTATGAGGAAGTGCAGGAAAAAGCGGCCGAGTATGGAGCGTTTGGTGTTGCGTTAAGCGGTGCCGGCCCTTCGCTGCTTTGCCTCGCTGAACCTGGGAATGGCGCTGCGTTAGCTAAGGCTCTGCAAAATGATCTTTCGAGATTTGAGATTCACCGGCTTAAGATTGATAAGGACGGGTGTCAGGTTTCTTTTGAAAAATAAAAAAAAGCGGTTTTGCCGGCAAAGGCAAAACCGCTTTGTATTTATGGTCATTAGAATACCTGTTCAACCTCTACAACACCAGGTACTTCTTCTAGAAGTGCGCGTTCAATTCCAGCTTTAAGTGTGATAGTGGAGCTCGGGCAGCTGCCGCATGCACCAAGCAGGCGAAGTTTTACAATGCCGTCCTCAACGTCAACTAATTCACAGTCTCCTCCATCACGAAGAAGGAATGGGCGCAATTTATCTAATACTTCTTGTACTTGCTCAAACATTTGTTGTTCAGTCATGCAAATCGACTCCTTTCATAATACTTATTATAATCACATCAGCCAGAAAAATCTATTGAATAAACTGAAAATCCACTAAACAACAGTTTTTTCCTTATGCAACCTTACCATCCTATAGTAAAATAAAAGAAAATACCAGGGGGTAATTGATAATGGAGCAAAAACAGGTCGAAATTGTCGTTTACGGTGCGGCAGTACTGTGCCCGAGCTGCGTCAACATGCCATCATCAAAAGAGACATATGAGTGGCTTGAAGCTGCCATCAGCCGCAAATATACCGATCAGCCATTTAAAATCACTTATGTTGATATATACAATCCTCCAGCAGAGCAAGACAAGAAAGAATTTGCCGAAAGAGTGATTGAAGAGGATATGTTTTACCCTGTCGTCCTGCTTGAAGGCAAGATTGTCGGCGAAGGGAACCCGAAGTTGAAGACAATTTATTCTGAGCTCGAGAAATATGGGTATGTTTCGGCATAAAAGAGAAGTATTCCAAAATAAGTGGTTCACCTTTGGAGTACAAAAAATAAAAAAACACTAAAGATACACGAAATCGTCAATGATTTCGTGTGTCTTTTTTTGTTGTTATATCAGTATTATAGCCAATATTAATCTATAATTCGTATGTAATTCCGTATGCCAGATCGTAAGACTGAAATTTCCATTGGAGCCTTACGATTTAAGTGCTAAAACAGGTGTGGAAATAAGAACGGTAGTTTGGTGACTCGCAATGAGATATTTGAAGCCAAAAGGTTTAAATTATTCCATCCAATATAATTATTGCATTAATCCTTTTCGTCATTATTATTTACTTAAATAAAGGCTCTGTTAAAGCTGAATGTTGATTTTAAACCCTGTTGATTGTAGTGGAAGGCGCGAAGACTCCTGCGGGCACAGCTGGACAGATGAGACCCCGCAGGAGCGAAGCGACGAGGAGGCTCAGCGCCAGCCCCGCGGAAAGCGAAGCGCCTGGAACGGAAATCAACAGCCTTGTTTAACAGAGCCTAAATAAAAAGGATATATCAAAAATAATATAATGTAATTCAATATTAATTTATTGTAAAACAATAAATGAAGAGCTAAAATAATGTTATCATCTTAAATAAGTGAGGTGTTTTAAATGAATGGTCAACGAGGTTCAGCTATTTTCTTAAAGGTAATTATTTTTCTTGTTGGAATTGCAGTGCTTACTTTGTGCATTTATTGGATGCCTGTTTTAACCATTAGAGATATAAAAGCACATCCAGGTGGGGATTACTCGCTATACCCCCTTTTAGTATGTGCGTATGGAATCTGTATTGCATTTTCTTTTACGCTGTTTCAAGTATATAAACTATTAACCTTTATCGAAAGGAACAATGCTTTTTCGGAGTCATCTCTTAAATCTTTAAAGGTTATAAAAAAATGTGCTTTTACAGCCATTTTCTTCATTGTGTTAATGATAATAAGCTTAAAGGTGATTTCTAGTATCTCAGGAGATGATTCAGCAGGTCCTATATCGGTAAGTCTGATTTGTATTTTAGCAACAAGTATTATCATAGCTGTTGTGGACGTACTTCAAAAGCCGTTAAAAAGTTTCCTAGATAAAATATAAAAAAGAGGTATTACAAATGAAAAATGCATCCACATTGTTTTTAAAATTAGCGGTTATTCTTATGGGAATTGCAACTCTTGCATTGTGCATATTTTTAGTGCCTAAGTTCGGGAATTTTGCTGGAGAATTGTATCAAGATATTGCTTATATAAAATATCTCGTTTTCATCGTGATGTATGGAGCGGCTGTGCCTTTTTACTTTGCTCTCTATCAGGCTTTCAACCTTTTACGGTACATTGACGAAAAGACAGCGTTCTCGGAATTATCTGTAAAGGCGTTAAAATACATAAAGTGCTGTGCGATTACAATAAGTTGTTTGTATGTATTAGGTTTGCCACTCTTTCATTTTATAGCGAAGAAAATTGACTCTCCTATAGGAATAATGGGACTCATCATCATTTTTGCCTCGTTGGTTATCGCCGTTTTTGCTGCTATCCTCCAACGGCTTCTACAAGAAGCAATTAACATAAAATCAGAAAATGCTTTAACGATTTGAGGTGGAGGATATGGCAATTATTATTAATATTGATGTGATGTTAGCAAAACGAAAAATGAGCGTAACAGAGCTTTCGGAGAAGGTTGGGATTACTATGGCGAATCTTTCCATTCTGAAAAATGGGAAAGCCAAAGCGGTTCGTTTTTCAACATTAGAAGCGATATGTAAGACTTTGGATTGTCAGCCAGGTGATATTTTGGAGTACAGAAGCGACGAAGACACTCAATAAAAACAGACAACAAATTTATTTAACGGGAGTCGATAGAGAATTTAAGGGATATTCATTAAGCTATCCCTTCTTTGCGTTTATTGATGTTATTGACTCAGAGAATTCCATTTAGAATATTAATTTGGCGAAAATCTCATTTTTCTGGCGGAAATTTAAGTTTAGTGGCGAAGTTCACAACTTATTTGGCGAACTGGAAAAAACGAATGATATTTTCCAGATTGCAAAATGAAAACCCGGACACATATGCCCGGGTTCCATCAAAAATCATCCATTATGATACTTGTACTGGTGAATGTATGAAAAACCGTTGATTTATCAATGATTGTGGAGGACTTGTCCGAAAAACACCGCCCATCCACCGCCTAAATTTTAAAAAACCTACCGATTGATTAAGTCCCCAAATAATGAACCGATTTTGTCAGCTGCATCGAGCTTCATTTTCTCTGTAACATGAGTATATACTGATAATGTGGTTTTAGCGTCTGAGTGACCTAACCGCTGCATAATTGCCCGCAGATCTACGCCAGCTTCCGTCAGCAAGGAAGTGTGAGTATGGCGCAAGATATGCGGGTGTAGTTTTTTCTTTACTCCTTTTTCTATGAGCATCTTTTCCAGTCGCTTCATTCGATAGTGAACAAACCTCGGTGACATAGGATGGCCATCTTCCCTGGTGATTAAAAATTCTGCATCATGCCATAATAAACGAATCTTCATTTTCTGTTCATTTTGCCTTTGTTTGTGTCGTTTCAATAACTGAGCTATTTGATCATCAAAGCTTATTTTCCTGATAGATGTTTTCGTTTTAGGAGTAAGAAGTTTGTATTCTTCCTTTTTCCCTTCAATGTTGTAAATGGTTTTCGTGATACTTAATTCCTTCGCTACAAAATCAACATCTGACCACTTTAACGCGAGTAATTCTCCCACACGCATTCCAGCGAAAGCTAAAAGAGTGAAGATAATATCATCATTCAGTAATCCTTTTTCATCTATTAAGGAAAGTAATCTTTTTAATTCGTCTTTTTCTAGATATGATGCGGCTATTTCATCTGTTTCAATTTGTTCTATTGTAACTTTAGCTTTTGGCAAAATCGCAGTATCAGCTGGAGAAGATTTGATAATGTCCCATGTGACTGCTTGTTTAAATATATTCTTTGCAGCAGCGTGAGCCGAATAAATGGTATTCAAAGAATATCCGTCTGTTTCCATCTGATCCAGCACGTTCTGATACATCTTCCTGGTGATTGTCCTTACTTCAACCTTGGCAATATATTTCTTGAACCTTTTAACGTGGTACTCACGAGCTTTTTGAGTGCTGTGCTTCATATTCTTTTTGTGAGTTTTTAGCCACTCTTCAGCCAGCTGCTCAAAGGTAATCCTGCTCTGTGATGGGTCTGTAGTTAATCCATACTCGGTGACCTCTTTCATTTTTCGTTCGAGCTTTGACCTGGCTTCACCTTTTGTTTTACCTGTGGCAGATACCCTTTTGCGCTTGCCTGTGACTGGATCCTTAGGGAGTTCATCAAAACATTCCCATACATCGCCTTTTTTTCTTTTCACCTTACGGAAAAACATACGATGCCTCCTAAAAAATTTCTATTTTATGGTTTTAATTATAGAACGTTTGTTCGTTTTTATGGTATACTTATTTTATCAAATATGAAAAATGTCGTAACATGGCGAAAGAAATTTCGACAATCGTGACAAATTTCATTGGAAGCGGATTAAGTGATAGTGTAAAATTGGTACAAATGTATATTTATTCAAAAAGTAAGTCTTATGACTGACTGGAAGCTGTGAGCAGACATAAAGTCTACCCTTTATTGCCTCTTATTTCTGTCGTCCACAAGTACCCACTCATATAAATCGGTTATATCACACTTGACAATAAAAGCTATATTTTTAGCCGTCACTAGGCTCATTATCCTTTTATTAGTCGTGTATGAATTGATTTGCTGTCTGGTTACGCCCAATTGTTCTGCTAATTCTTGCTGTGTCATGCGTACTTGTAAAAGTCGGTCAGATAAGAGGCATTTACCGACCACAAAGTACAATTACGCTCATCACCTTTGCTTGGGGGAAATTTGATGAAAGAAACTATTGACCTTGCACACTTTGTAGAAGAGTTGAAAAAGCTAATCGAAAAGACGGATCAGCCAGATGGTTTAGTAGAACGGAAATAGCGGATTAACCTAATCGCTTCTTCTATTTCTTCTTCAGTTGCTTCCTTGCCATCTACGACAAAGTTAAATTTTTCTCGCAGATCGGAAGGCTCCAACTTGCCATCCACGAGTAACTTGCCTTCCGGCTCTGTAAACCCTTCTCCAAAAAAGTAAGTCGGACTAATATTGTACACTTCGGTTATCTTCTTTAATAACTCCACAGATGCACCATAAATCCCACGCTCTACCTTAGATAGATTGCTCCAGTCATAATCCACCTTTGAAGCTAAGCTTTTCAATGTATCTTTATGTTCTTTTCTAATATTCTTTATCTTTTGGCCTATGTTGTCCATCTAACATCACCCCCTATATCATTATAACGAATTGGTTTGACAAACCAAATGTAATTTAATCCCCCAATGTGCAAATTTGTTAAAATAACCAAAAAAAGTGTTGACTTGGTTAGTATAACCAATTATACTCAAGTTATAAGTTGGTTAATTGAACCAATAAATCAATATTAAGGGGGTACGGTATATGAAAAATAATATCGCAGCCATCCGTCAGCAGAAGAATCTTCAGCAAAAAGAACTTGCTGAGATAGTCGGCATCGGGAATGATTGGCTTTGCGACATTGAAAAGGGAAAGGGTAAACCTAGTATGGATTTACTGGAAAAACTTGCAAATGCTTTAAAATGTGAAATTCGTGATTTTTTTTAATCTCTAATTGGTTAAAACAACCAATAATGGCGGTGAGACTTTATGCTGAGTATCCATTTTGATGAAAGAGCAATCGAAGAACAGTTTTTAAATGAGCTGAGAAAGAAGCTCGAACACATTGAACGCAGACACACTTTCTGGGATATGAAGGAGCTTATGCGCCAAACGAACATGGGAGAAAACAGCATAAAGGAAAAATTCTTCTATGATGAAAGATTCCCAAAGCACAAGGTAGGCGGTAAGTGGTATTTCCCAGCTGCAGAGTGTGAAACGTTCCTGCTCCAGTGGATCAAGGAGCAACCAACTAATTAAAAGGAGGCGAAAGCACAATGAGAGCTGTACCAGGTAGAGAAATCAACCACACATTTGAATGGATTTACTCAGGTATCTTCTTCGGCCTTATGACATTGGTGATTGTGTTTAGTTCGATTGCTGGGAACTAAGGACTCAAATAGCTCACTAAGGAAGGAGATTAATATGAGTGTAAAACAAACTCACTATGTAATGTTGGGAATTGATATAGGTTTTTATGATAGCGAAAAATTGTATGAAGGGCTTGAACCTTATATGGAAGAAGGCGGGGAAATATTCTGCCTTTATGATGGAATGAACGGAGAGTATATCATCTTGGGGGAGATATTACACAAAGGCGACGACTACCATGGAATGGACTTAAAAAAGCACACCATAGGACACTTGGAAGCTGTGTCTAAAGATGTTTACCGAATCGCAAAACGTGTTATGGCAGAAATCTTCCAAAAAGAAAGTGATGAAATCAAAATGGTAAAACCTTCGCTAATCATGGTGACACATCATGAATAACGATAAAACGACCTACTTCAAGGTTTGGTGGAATAATGTTCAAGTTGGTCAAAGATTTCAAACAAAGAAAGACGCAGAGAAATACATCAGTCAAATGAGGATTAAAAACTGGGAAATTGTTGAGTTTAACAGTGATTTAGCTGTTGTTAATAGATGGACTGCTTAGTGAACATTCCGTTGAAACACTCCACTTGAAAGGTGGTGAGAACATGGAGCACCCGGCTATAACTCGCACTCTACGCACTGGTTATCCCACTAACGTTATTGAACAGCCGGAACATTGTGGCACAGATTATTTTGACTCAGAAATTTTAGAAGGCGATGACATTATCATCGATGGCGAGGAACAAATTTTAAAAGAAAATTTAGAACGATATTTAAAGGAAGTCTACGGAATGCAATTCCAGACAATAAAATAGCCACTGCTGCGAACAGTGACTAAACAAATCTAACCAACTCCATTTTAACGGTTTTCCGTTTGGGAGTAAATAGGAGGTCAGCGCATTGTACTTTGAAACGAAACACAAAACAGTATTCAGTCCACGCAATAACCAATTAGAGCCATTTTACAGCGCGCTAGAAAAGTATGCACCAGTGCTGGGTGACAGTCGTGTGTTTGAGGACTTAATAGAAGTATATGAAACTCTTGATTCACAGGAGCAAGACGATGCAGCACGTAATTGACGAACTGCAAAAAAGCTTGAAATATCACAATCGCCAGTTGAAGGATAACGAGCATGAGATTCAATCCAAAAAGGAATCGATTGCTTCATTGGAAGAAAGAAACGCTAACCATGAAGAAGCGATCAAGCAAATCGAGGACCATTTGAACCAAATCAGAAACTCATAGGAGGTAAATGGAGGGGAGACACAATGTTAATCTCAGATTCCATCGTAAATATATCTAAAGCCATGCTCGCGGTACAGTCCAATTTAGTTCAACCAAAACGGACCGCAGAGAACCCCTTTTTAAAAGTCGATATGTCACCCTAGATGGCACAGTCAATGCAATCAAAGAATTGTGTTCGGAAAATGGGATTTCTTACACGCAATCGATTGTCAGCTCTGATGCTGGCATAGGTGTTCAAACGATGATTATGCATATCAGTGGAGAGTACATCATCCACGAGCCATTCTATCTCCCAGTAGCGCAGAAAACAGCACAAAGCGGAGCTAGCAGTGCAACTTATGCAAGACGATACGCACTAAGCGCAGCCTTTGGAATAGTCGCAGATGAAGATGATGATGGCAATTTTGCAAGTAGGCCAAAAGAAGAAAAAAACTTAGATTTCTAAAGGAGAAGATGACAAATGATAAAGCTAAATCTTAACAAGGACGCTAACAAGGAATTTGAACAAATCACTGCTGGGGATTATGAAGTAACTGTTTTGAATTTTGAAACTAAAAAAGTAGGTGACAAGAATGTTATCTCAGTAGATTACGAGATTCGTTCTGATGTGGATCAGGAGTTCAAGGGCCAGAAAATCCGTTTCGATGATTTCTTCTGCACCGAGCGCGCATTGTGGAAAATTGAAAATGCTTCAATCGCTGCTGGCTTCACTGAAGAGGAAGCAACATTTGAAAAGTACACTGAGTGGGCTAAGCGTTATGTCGGTAAAAACCTTTTAGTGAACGTTGGTTTACGCGAACACAATGGCAAGTATTATCCAGAGGTAAAGAAATACATGCCAACTGCACATCCTGTGGGTGAAATTGAAGTCTCAGATGATTCGGTTCCATTCTAAAAAATCCGTAGAAAGCTGAAACGAAGGGGGGCGGAAATGCTCCCTTTTCTGAAAGGGAGTCAGCTAATGAACTTAAACTTTAAACAAATACCACAAGAACTTGTGGCTGCCCCTCAATGGATTCTCTGGAGGTCAGAGGAAAGGGGCGGCAAAAAAACCAAAGTTCCATATCAAGTTAATGGCACACTGGCGCAGTCGAACAATAAACACACCTGGTCCTCATTCTCGGCTGTCCGGTATGCCTTTGATTCTGGTGAATATGACGGAATCGGATTCATGTTTTCAAAAGAAGATCCATTCATCGGGATTGACATTGATAAGTGTGTAGTAGATGGGGAACTTTCCATGATGGCTGAAGAAGTGGCAGAACTGATCAGCAGTTACACAGAAATGTCACCGAGTGAACAGGGCATCCACATCATTGTCAAAGGTGAACTGCCTGAATATATCGCTGGAACAGGAAAGAAGAATCCTGAACTCGGTTTGGAAGTGTACAGGCATGGCCGATACTTCACATTCACCGGCAATCACCTTCCAGGCACAGAGAGAAGTGTGGAAGAGAGGACCGAAGAACTGCAAATCCTATTCGATAAATTCTTCGCTGAAAAGAAGAAGCGTGCAGGAAAAGTCGTAAAAGTCGAACGTACTTCCGAAATTACTAACCTATCAAACTCTGAGTTGTGGCTGAAAATGTTCAAGAGCAAGAACGGCAGCAACATTAATGATTTATACAATGGCCAGCTTATCAACGGTGATCACTCTTCCTCAGACCTTGCCTTATGTAACCACTTAGCCTTCTGGACAGATAAAGACTCTTCAAAGATGGACAGCCTTTTCAGGGAAACAGCTTTATATCGTGAAAAATGGGACAAGCGACATTCATCCGATGGAAGAACATACGGTGAAATGACGATTGACAATGCCATTCAATCTACTTCATCCACAATTTCGGATTTTCAGCCAGAAAAACCTTTTGAGATTTACATATCAAAGGAGACAGAAGAAATTGAAGATGAAGAAGAAGTTGAGGATCCTAAGACACCATTCTTTCATTTGACTGAACTGGGGAACGCTGAACGGATTATCTTCTATCATGGCGAAAACCTACGCTTCTGTAACGAACTGGAGTGGCTCATATGGAATGGCAAGGTGTGGGAAGAGGATAGCAAGAGGGAGATTGAACAAATCGCGGCTAAGACCTTTAGAGCGTTATATCAGGAGTCCAGAACTGTGGACGATGAATCTAGACAGAAACAACTTTACGAATGGGCAAAGAAGTGTGAAAGGCGGTCT
Organism: Heyndrickxia sp. MSNUG; assembly: GCF_049532715.1. Lineage (NCBI taxonomy): Bacteria > Bacillati > Bacillota > Bacilli > Caryophanales > Bacillaceae > Heyndrickxia > Heyndrickxia sp. MSNUG. Next base: position 4,077,511 of record NZ_CP150978.1, on the reverse strand, counting down.
GTTCGTATCAACAGTATACTCGATGCCCGGCCTATGGTATCGGTGAAGAAAACAGAGTTTGATGCTCATAAGTATCTATTCAACTGTGATAACGGAGTTATCGACTTAAAAACAGGGAAGCTGCTCCCCCACGACAGAGAGCTGCTTCTCACAAAGATTTCTCGGATTTCCTACAATCCAGAGGCTGAGTGTCCGAATTGGACAACCTTCCTCAACAGTATATTCAAAGATTCAGACGGAAATACCAACTTTGAATTAATTAATTTTCTCCAGAAGGCGGTAGGTTATACGCTCACTGGTGACATAACTGAACAAGTAATGTTTTTCCTTTATGGAACAGGTCGAAACGGAAAATCAACTTTCATTAATACAATTCAAACCTTACTTGGTGATTATGGCCGCCAGACGAACAGCGACACCTTCATCAAGAAGAAGAACGACACTGGGATCAACAATGATATTGCCAGGTTAGACGGTGCAAGATTCGTCTCAGCTGTGGAAAGTGAAGATGGCCAGCAGTTGTCGGAGTCGTTGGTAAAGCAAATTACAGGTGGAGAGAAAATGTCAGCTCGATTCCTCAGACAAGAGTTTTTCGAGTTTACACCTGAGTTTAAGGTATTCTTCACGACTAACCACAAGCCGATTATTCGAGGAAGTGACGAAGGGATCTGGCGCAGGATTCGATTAATACCTTTCACTTACACAGTGCCGAAGGAGCAAATCGACAAACACTTACCTGAAAAGATTGCTGCAGAGTTGCCCGGCATTCTTCGCTGGGCTGTGGAAGGCTGTCTGATGTGGCAGAAGGACGGATTAGGCGAACCCGCTTCAGTACGTGAAGCTACAGAAGGATATCGAAATGAAATGGATATCATCGGGCCTTTCTTCCAAGAGATGTGCCTGATCAACCCGCTAGCGAAGGTGGAGGCTAAAAAACTCTACGATGAATACAAAAGATGGTGTTTTGATAACGGTGAAATTGAACTGAAAAACAGAGCATTTTACCGACAACTCGAAAGCCGAGGATTCAAAAAAGGAAATGGCGCAAAGAACAAAATTTACTTCTTTGGAATCGGCTTACAAAGCAACCCAGGGTTCTCAGATGCAGATGGGGTTAACGAAAGGGTTAACGAACTTTCTAAAGATGAAGAGTTTATTAACCCACATAATGTGACCTCGATAAATCGAAAAAAGCTTTGAAACCATTGATATGACTAGCTTTCTATTAATCTTTAATGATTTATTAATTGTAAATAAATGTAAAAAGGTTAATAAGGTTAACGAATTTCCCTGTTCCATTCCCATGAGCAAAATACCATAAAAATTCACGAAATAGTGTTTATGACGCTGGTAATAGAAAAATCGTTAACCTCGTTAACCCGTAACGCTCAATCCCTTGTGGCTGTAAGGCTCAGGTTGGGTTAATTAATTAACCTGTTTATTAACCCTCTAAAAAAGGTGGGAAAAACTTGAAAAACTACACTGACATTAAAGCTTACATGACAGAATTTATCAAATCGCATTGCATTGTTGTTCCAGAAGGAAAAGTCGAAGCCAAAGAACTTTATTATAAATGCTGGCAACTCAGCGGTTTATCGGCTGAAGCATTTGTAGGGAATAGAACACTCTTCGCGGTGGTTGAAGAATTAGGATATCCAAAAAAGAGGTCAAGCAAAAACAAAGTGTACTTTTATGGTTTGACACTAAAAAAAGAAGGTGAGTAAATGCACCCGAAAACGATAATTTCAGATTTTAAGAGTCTAGGAGCTTCATTCTCTGTGGAAGGTGATGAACTTTACATCAATAATCCAGCGAACATCTACCCAGAGCTTGAAGAACTGGCCAAGGGAAACAAATCACGTATTGTCACGTATTTAAAAGGCGAATACAGCGATAAAGAACACAACGTAAAACAAACCATTGATAAGATCGTAGATTTCTACAGAGAAGGCTGCAGAATCGATAGCAAGATTAATGACTGGTTGCAGAATGATGTGGAAGGATTAAATCTTGTTATGGATTTGGTGGTTGAGTTTTCCCGGAACGGTTGGACGCTTGTTGATCCAGTTTGTAACTTTGAAAATAAAATAACGGATGAAATGTCCAAGGAGATTTACGAAAGAGCGATGACTTACTTCAAGAAGGGAGCTGCAGCAGGGTGAACGCACTCTCTTATAAATTCACAGATACGGAAATGAAAAAGATACTGTCCACACTCACCATCACTGTGGACACCAGGGAGCAAAAGAACCAACATGTGCTGGATTACTTCAGAAAGAAAGATGTTCCATTTAAACTCCAGACGATGAAAACCGCTGACTACTCAGCGATGATTCCGAAAAATGAAGAATTGGGCATAACTCGGGATCTATACCTTGCTGCTTTAGTCGAAAGGAAAAACGGAGTAGATGAATTGGTTGAATCGATTAAGGATAGAAGCCGGTTCGAGAATGAACTGATCCGAGCGTCACAACATCCATTCGTCTTGATTGTGGAGGATTTGGAAGGCTACGAGAAGATATTGAAAGGCAAATACAGGAGCAAGTACAAGCCTGAGTCATTACTGGGGAGCTTGAAAACATTTGAAGCCAGATATAACTTTTCGACTGTTTTTATTGCTCCACACTTAACAGGGAATTTCGTATACCACCACATGCTGTACTATGCGAGGGAGTTTTTGAAGCATTGACTAAATTGCGCAACAAAGGAGGAAGTTCAAATGTATAAAAGATATACGGTTATTTCAGAAGATTCTTTTTACCATTCAATGACAGGAAAATTAATCGAAGAGTTCCCAAAGACTTATTTACTTGAGTTTTTCAGAGATTCCAATAAGTTAGGTGGATTACAGAGAGTCATGTTTTTTAAATACCAAGTCAAGTACGATGGAGAATATTAATAGTGAACAATTCATAAAAAACTCCAATCAAGGAGGCTAAAAAGTGGATGACCTATTCTCAGATATCGAACAAGCCACGATGATGTTACGCACAATCATCACTCAAGCGCCAAAGCTGCTGGAAGATAATTCGGAAGAAATCACCTTGCTGGAAAAAGAAATCATGGACATTGAACATGTGCTGGAGCTTAAACCATTCAGTGCAGCTAAGGGTTATCAATACGCAAAAGAGATAAGGGAAGCCAGGAAACGCAGAAGGCTGTTGAAAGACCAAAATGAACTGCTCAAGCCTCTTGTGGAAGTAATAAGGCGGCCAAAGATAACAGAGAACGAATTGAATAAGGCGATCGGTGAAATCAGACGGTGTAAAAGATTGCATGAAAACAGGACATACAAAATGCGGGTCAGAGAGGATCTGCAAGGGGAGTTGAGTGTGGATCATGGTTAAAACTTATGCAGAGTTGTGTTTGGAAAATCAGCGGTTACGTGAACAGGTCAAGGAATTGAAGAAGTCGAACCGGTTGCAGCTGCTCATGGAAATCTCACAGGAAAATATTGAGCTTGAAGAAGTCGTGAAGTCTCAGAATGTGTGGATTGCTTATCTGGAAGCGAGGTTGAAGCGAAATGTCCGGTCAACATTTTAAAGAAACACTGGAAATCGTATGCAAGACTACAAAAAGCACAAAAAAGCATATGGGCGATTTGATGGGAGTCACTGATATGACCATTTGCCACTGGCAAAGGAATGGAGTGCCTAAAAGAATGTCACCTTATGTCATGAGTGTGTTGCGAACTGAGTTGATTGGGAGATGATCTACGAAGTTGAGCGGAACAGTGAAATCATCCATGTGAAGAAGTGTATTCACTGTCTCAAACATAAGCGTGTGGAGGCATTTTACAAGAACGTAAATAGGTGCAGAGGATGCCTTGCGAAGTATAGGAGACAGTTTAGGGCGAAAGTTAAGGCTAATGGTTGACTCATGTAGCGAAGGAGTGACAATGTGAAAAAACGCCTTAGAAAGAAATTAGCCAAATGTTGTGAATGTGGTAAAAAGGTTAATTTAAAAGGTTATTACGGAGTGGTTGGTAAGTATTATTTTTGTGAGGATTGTATGAATCAAGATTATTAGCTGATACACAATCCGAAGATACACCTCAAAAGGGAGAAGTGATGAATATGGCAATCTTATTCGCAGCTGCCATGGCTGAACAGAAAAAGCAATTCATCATCGAGAGATTGAACAAAAGGAATATATTTCGGACAGAAACAGGAAAAAGTCTCCAGGAATGTGACTATGATGAGCTCAAATATTTGTTAGTGCTTTCGGAATTTAAGGAAATTGATATAGCGGCTGATGCCAATGGCTGGTTTTGACTCATGTAGTTCATTAATAACAATCTTTAAATTTTTCATCAATGATTTCAGGAAACTCATTAACACATAGCATTTGCAGGGCATAAGAAACAACACTGTTTCTTGTTATTTCAGAGTCATTGAAGTTGATAACCATACGGTCTAATGTATCAATTACTGATACGGGAATTTCTACTGTAATTTTAATGGTTGTCATAAGTACACTTCCTTAATGTGAATATAAATAAGTTTTTCCAAGTCTTAATCAAATAATACTATGTTGAACAATCCGTAGATACACGTTAGGAGGTAAACAAATGATCCCATATATGCAGAAAGGCGATTTAACCGCATTGCATGGCAGAAGACGAAACGCTATTTGTGGCTGCAAAAAACAATGCAGGGCGTTTTATACGTTTATCAATGAAGATCAGGACACAGATTTTATTTTATGTGCAGAGGATGCAAAGGCGTTTTCATTTGAGATTTTGGATAGTTTGGGGTTATTGCAGAATCATCAGTATGTAAAAGGTGTTTGGAGCGTTGATGATGAGCATTTGATAAAAAGATATATCAAAGAGAATAAGCGGTATGATGAACGCGGCCATTTGCAAAAAGGAACGATCCGGGAATTGTCAGAGATATTAGGCAAAACATACAAGCAAGTTAAGGGCAAAATCTACACAATGCGGAGGGCAGGGAAGTTATGAACTGGGAATCAGCAACAGAAAAACAATTGTGGATGATTATAGCCGATGATTGGCATGTGCCGGAACACCTTCTCGAAGGATTGGCAGTTGAAGCATTAAACAGAAACCTGTTCGACCATTTGATTAAACATCTGATTAACAAGAAATTTGACCGATGGGATCACGAACGCATATACAACTTTTATGACCTGTATCAAATCGGCTACATTGGCATAGTGAAGGCAATCAAGAATTATAAGCCAGGGAAAGGGAGTTTCAAAACTTTCTGCTATATGAATATCAAATCAGAATTTAGTCATCATATCGAAAAAGTCAATTCTGAAAAGAGGAAAGTATATGAGGATCTTGTGTCTATCGATAAGAACCGTCATGAGGATGTGGACGAGACATTCCTCGATTACTTAATCGATGAAACACAAAATCCCGAAAAGGTAACAATCAATAAATTAACATGGTCAGAGAATTTCGGCAAACTATCTGAAACTGAAAAAGAAGTTGTCGAGTTGTTTTCCGAAGGATATAGCTTTAACGAGATTGCGAGATTAAAAGGATACTCAGGGGCGGCTTTCATCAGCAGACTCTTCCACAGAGGGGCAGAGAAGATGAATCCTCATTATGTGAAGCAGAGTTTGAAGGATATGGGATTAATGACAAGGACTAAGGGGGCTTAATCGATGATTAATCAATTATGCAAAGAAGCATTTAATACAGCTAAATCAAAAGGGTGGCACGATGAACCGAGGGAAACAGGAACCATGCTCGCATTAATCCACAGTGAGGTAAGCGAAGCACTTGAAGCGGATCGCAAGGGTGATGAAGAAAACCTTGTGGAAGAACTAGCCGATGTGTGCATTCGAGTGTTCGACTTTTGCGGGATGAACGAATATGACCTGGAACATGCAATCTTAAAGAAAATGGAGTTCAACAAGTATCGACCTCATAGGCATGGCGGGAAAAGGTACTAGCATGAGAAGAAACATCCAGCGTGATTGGGTGATGCTGGTATATGAAGATGCCAAGGGACTGGCAACATGTGTGTATGAGCCTCTGAGAAGGAAAGAGATTGCTGTCAAGTTGAAGCGGGGATGGAAGAAGATTGGGTGATGAACAAAAGACTCATGTAGTTCAGCAAAGGAGGAAAGAAAATGAGGAAAGTATCTATCGAAGAAAAGATAGTTGCACAAGCAAAAAACATCTCTTTAATTTTAGCAAGCGATTCACCAGTTGAGATGAAAATTATGATGTTGGAGACGCAAAAAGACTACCTCAATGAGTATTTACAAAGTGTAATTAACAGTCTCAAATATTGACTCATGTAGTTCAGCAAAGGAGAGTTTGAAAATGAATTTAATTAAATCACTTGCACTTATGGAAAAGTACGGCACTTGTCCTGCTTGTGGAAATGGCAATGTAGCCAATGGAGAGGGAAAACTCATTGTCGAGGATGATTATTTTTACAGGTCTTGTAAATGCGGTTGGGAAGTAAAAACAGATGAAGATGGTAAGTTGTACCCTACTCCTTACTGAACAATACGAAGAAATACTGCATTAGCCTTATCAATCTAACAATCTATAAATTAGCCATATCAATCTAACCACCTTTAAGGGGGAGGTCGAATTGCAAGACCTAATCGAAGAATACAGACAGGCATTCAAAAGCATTCGCCTTCTCCAGCAATCTGCATCTGTGGAAGATAAGAAACTGCTCGGGGGCATGGCATCAGACTTAGCCTATGCCCTTGAGTGGATGCAGACAGGGAGAAGGCCGGGGAATAAGCGGGGGATAGAGAGAAGGGCGGCGTATCAAAGGGAACGCTCATTTGATCCGTTGCTCATGCAGAAATACTTCCGATGCTCTGATGATGTGTATGAATGGGATAGGACACCAAAGGAAGATACGTTAAGCGCAGTGGATAAGGAATTGATTGAAGATGCCATGTGTACGCTGACCGAAAGGGAGAAAGAAATATACTTAATGTCCAGAGGATATTCCATTCCATACTCCAAGATAGCTTACTTCCTTAACGTTTCGGAAAGCACTATAAAGAATACAATCGCCAAAGCAGAGAAGAAGATAGCTGATCGTGTAGCATCGAGCCTATTCCATTATTGTGGATAGGCTTTTTTACATAGACCCTTTGCCACCTATATAGTGAGAATAACTATGACTTATAGTTTTATATACTACTAGCGAGGTGGGGCAGATGAAGAAATGCCAAAGCTGTATCTGGGCAGTGAAGGAAGATGGCAGAGTAATCTTCTGTCCTTTTGCAAATTGTGTACAGAATAAGATGCCGACAAAGGTGAGCAAGGATGGCTAAACCCTGGGCGAAACCTTTTTATAATTCATCAGCCTGGAAGAAGTGCAGAGCATCATATATCAAGAAAGTATTCGGTATCTGTGAACACTGTGGGGAACCAGGTTATATCCTTGACCATATCGAGGAGCTAACACCTGAGAACATAACTGATCCAGACATTACATTGAACCATGAGAACCTTCAGTATTTGTGTTTGAAGTGTCACAACACTAAAACGTTTGAAAAGTATAGCCGAGTTCGAGAAGGATTTGGTTTTGATGAAGAAGGTAACTTAATCCAAGTCCCCCTGGTCTCGACACGAAAATGGTGAAGATATAAGACCGATGGGCAAGGTTCGTGTAACTCACAGGTCATTTTGCGTGACCCCCTACCCCAAAATTAACCATCGCAAGGAGGTGTTTTTTATGGCGAAAAAGAAAGAGTTAACCAAAGATGATCGTGTTAAGCGGGAAATAAACCGACTTAAAAAGATTTATAAGGATTTGCCGAAAGATACCTTGATGGTTGTGGAGGGGTTAATTGTTGAGGCTGCAGACCTAAGGATACGACTTGAGGATATTCGTAAAGACCTTGATGAAAATGGATATGATGAAATGTTTTCACAGTCTGAGAGTCAGGATCCATACGAAAGGGAACGCCCTCAGGCTAGAAGATACATTTCGATGAATAAAAACTATCAAAGTATCATGAAGCAACTGGGCGATTACATTCCTAAGCCGGATAATAAACCAAAGGAAAAAGATGATGGGTTTGACTCATTTGTGAATGACAGATGATCCGGTATCCCATTTCTCATAATCCAATTCTTGAATACTGGAACAAAATTGACTCTGGTGAGGAAATTGTCAGCATAAAAGTAAAAGCTGTGTATGCTGAACTAGCCAGGCTCTTAAATGATTCATCAAGTGTTTGGGAATACAACGCTAAACGAGCGAATCATGCTATTGAGTTTGTAGAAAACTTCTGCAAGCACTCAAAAGGTAAGATGGGCGGTAAGCCTTTTATCCTTGAGCTTTGGCAAAAAGCAATGACAGCGGCCTTATTCGGATTCGTTCATAAGATTGATCAGACTCGCAAATATCGCGAGTTTATTTTAATTGTGGCACGTAAAAACGGGAAGTCAGCGTGGGGTTCTGCGGTAGCTCTTTATATGTTGGCTGCTGATGGTGAACCAGGTCCAGAAATCGTTTCAGCTGCTACGAAAAAAGACCAGGCGAAGATCATTTGGCTTGAAGCGAAGAGGATGGTTAAAAAGTCACCTGCTTTAAGAAAGAGGATCCGTACTCTTGTGGCTGAATTAGTAGCAGATTTTAACGATGGTTCTTTCAAACCATTAAGCTCTGACTCTAATACACTCGATGGTCTTAACCCACATGCCAGCTTAATAGATGAACTTCACGCCATTGAGGATAAAAACCTTTATGACGTTATCATCGATGGTATGTCAGCGCGTGAACAGCCAATTTCCATCATCACGACAACAGCGGGAACCGTCCGAGAAGGCATCTTTGATATTAAGTATGAAGAAGCTGAGAAAATCATTAATGGTTACGGTGATCCGAACGGTTACAAGGATGAAAGGGTACTGCCAATCATCTACGAGCTGGACAAGCGTGAGGAATGGACAGATGAAACCTGTTGGAAGAAGGCTAATCCAGGCTTAGGTTCGATTAAGTCGAGAGACGAATTGAAGCGTAAAGTCGAGAAGGCGAAAGAGAATCCAATGTTAGTAAAGAACCTGCTAACCAAGGATTTTAATATCCGGGATACTTCCACAGAAGCGTGGCTGACATTTGAACAGGCTAATAATCCGGTCACATTTGACATTGAAAAGCTTAAACCACGCTATGCTATTGGAGGCGTTGACTTAGCAAGTAGTGTTGACTTAACTGCAGCTTGTGTACTGTTTCAGGTACCAAATGATGAAACAATCTATGCAAAGCATATGTACTGGCTGCCAGAGGATTTACTGGACCAACGGACAAAAGAGGATAAAATTCCTTATGACTTGTGGATGGAAGCCGGGTGGTTGAAAACCACTCCAGGAAATAAGGTTCACCATAAATTTGTGACTGAATGGTTCAGAGAATTACGTGAAGAATTAGATATTTACGTACCTTGGGTTGGATACGATAACTGGTCTGCACCATATTGGGTTGAGGAAATGCAGGGTGAACTTGGAAAGGAAGCAATGGTACCTGTTATCCAGGGGAAGAAAACACTCTCTGCACCTATGAAACTTCTTGGTGCGGATCTAAGCGCGAAGAGAATCAACTATGGTAATAATCCTATTACTAAATGGTGTTTGACTAATACATCGATTGAGGTTGATAAGAACAACAATATCCAGCCATCAAAAGGGAAGAATCAAAGGCGAAGAATTGACGGTCTTGCAGCCATGCTCGATGCCTATGTCGTATTTACCGACAAACAGGAAGATTACAGGAACATGATTTAAGGGAGGTGAGGCGATTGGGATTATTCGATAGGTTTAAGCCGAAGAATCAAGCTGTGACCGTTTCTTCTTACAAGATGGTGACGGATGAAGGCGGAGGGTTCTATGCTTGGAATGGCAATCTGTATTTTTCCGATATTGTCAGGTCAGCAATCCGACCAAAGGCAAGGGCAATCGGGAAGGCGGTAGCAAAGCATATTCGCAAAAGCGACCTAAAAGGCAAAATGGAAACTAAGGTAAATCCAGATGTATACATGAAATTCTTACTGGAAGAACCGAATCCTTACATGACTGGCCAGCAGATGCAGGAGAAGCTTGCAACGCAACTTGAGCTTAACCACAATGCTTTTGCTTATATCAATCGGGATAAAAATGGCTATGCTACAGAAATCTATCCTATTACTTCAATGTATTGCGAAGCCGTTAAGAATGGAAATGGGGAACTTTTCTTACGGTTCACCATGCGAAACGGTAAGACTTTCACATTCCGTTATACAGATATTATCCATCTGAGAAAAGATTATAACGAGAATGAAATTTTTGGCGATAGTCCTGCAGAAGTGCTCGCTCCATTAATGGAAATCGTGAACACGACAGACCAGGGTATCGTAAAGGCCATTAAAAACTCAAATATTATCAAATGGCTGCTTAAATTCAATCAAACCATCAGGCCAGAGGATTTGAAAAAGGCTACAAAGCAATTTGTGGACGATTACCTCAATATCGAAAGCGATACTGTTGGAGCGGCTGCACACGATAGCAAATTTGATGCAAAGCAAGTAGAGCCTAAGGATTATGTACCGAATGAACATCAGATGGATAAAACGGTGCAGAGGATTTACTCCTTCTTCAATACAAACGATGACATTGTTCAATCCAGTTACGATGAAAACAAGTGGATCAGTTACTATGAAGCAGTTATCGAACCTGACATCATCCAGTTAAGCAACGAATTTACAAGGAAGTTGTTCTCTAGGCGCGAGCGCGGGCATGGAAACATTATTGTTTTCGAGTCAAGCAATCTATCATTTGCGTCAATGACAACGAAATTGAATTTGGTGAACTTTGTGGATAGGGGTATTCTTTCTCCTAATGAAGTCAGGGCAGTTCTGAACATGGCTCCTGTAGAGGGTGGCGATGAAATGATTCGCAGACTTGATACAAGGCCCACTACGGAGTAAAGGAGGTGAGAATGTGTGGCTAAAGTGATGATTAAAGGTGATATCATTTCCAATGATGAGCAATGGATATATGACTTTTTTGAAATTGAAGCAACTAGTCCGAAGAAAGTCTTTGCCCAAATAGAACAAGCAAATGGTCAAGATTTGGATGTGGAAATAAACTCTCCAGGCGGCAGTGTATTTGCTGGTTCAGAAATTTACACTGCATTAAAAGAGTACTCAGGGTACGTTACTACGAAAATTGTTGGTCTTGCTGCAAGTGCGGCTTCTGTAGCTGCTATGGCCGGTGATAAAGTTTTAATGACACCAACAGGACAAATGATGATTCATAATGCCAGTGTTCGAGCCTCTGGAGACTACAGAGATATGGACCATACCTCCATGATTCTAAAAAACGTAAATCAAACAATTGCTAATGCTTATAAGTTGAAGAGCGGTAAGTCTGATGAAGAGTTACTTAGAATGATGGATGATGAAACATGGTTTACTCCACAACAGGCATTAGAAAATGGTCTTATAGACGAAATAATGTTTGAAAACAAGGCTCCTAAGATTGTGGCGAGTGTAGAATTTTCACAAATGTTACCTGAACAAGTAATCAATAAAATCAGAAACATGAAAAATTTATTCAATCCGGCTGATCCATCTAGTATGGAAAATCAGGCGGATATTTTAATGCGCGAAAAACTGAATGCGCAGATAAAATTACTCAAATTAAAAGGGGGAAACACAGGTGAATAAAAAGCAATATGAAGAAATGCGAAATGAATTATTGACTGCTGCAGAATTATTGATTGCTGAAGGGAAGTTTGAAGATTCCCAAGCGAAAATGAAGGAAGTTGAAACTCTGGACAACCAGTGGGAAGAAACAAAGCTTGCAAATGCGAATCTTGCAGCACTAAAAGACAAAACAAAGGCAACGGATCTTGAAAACAAGTCCGTATCTGTAGAGGGGGCAACATTAGTGGATGAAATGGTAAAGGTTCAACCAAAAAACGAAGCAACAATTTATGAGGCTGCATGGGCAAAGAACATGATGGGACAGAAGCTTTCTGCAGAAGAAAGTGAAATCTTTGAAAAAGTAAATGCGGAGTTCAACAACGCTTACACTCACGACACTGGAAACACAAGCATACTAATCCCAACAACTGTGGCTGCTGGTATCTGGTCACGCGCTGAGGAAATGTATCCTCTTTTCGCTGATGTGAAAAAGTTCAATGTTAAAGGCAAACTTGCTATGAAGAAGCATGTTTCTATCGATGCTGGAGATGCTGCATGGTACACAGAAGGCACTGACACTGCTGACGAGCAAAATACATTCGGTGAAATCGTTCTTGATGGTCACGAACTATCAAAGGCGGTCACAGTATCTTGGAAGCTAAAGGCTATGGCTGTGGCTGACTTCATCCCTTACATCATCAATGAACTGGGAGAGCGTGTTGGGGTAGCACTTGGTGTTGCTGTCGCTCGCGGAACTGGTACTAACCAACCACGCGGAGTTGAAACTGCGCTTCTTGCTGAAGCTGGCACTCCTCAGGTTGTCACTTATGATCCTGACAATGCAACTACTCCTGTTGAATTGAGCTACGGTGCAATCACTGATGCAATCGGACGCATTCACTCATCTTACCTTGCTGGTGCTGCAATTTATGCAAGCAACGGTACAATCTGGGGAGAACTTGCGAACCTAATGGATGGAAATGGCAGACCATTATTCGTTCCGGATGTAACTGCTGGCGGGGTTGGTCGTATGTTCGGTATGGTTGTAAAACCGGATGCTGGATTATCTGCTGGCTCAATCCTAATCGGTAATGCAAACAAAGGCTACATCTTCAACACTAATGAACCATTCTCTGTAGTGACTGAGGATCATGCTAAAGCTCGTACAACTGACTACGTTGCTTATGCAGTAGTTGATGGCGATGTCATGGACGAAAAGGCGTTCGCATTAATTCGTAATGTACCAAACGCTTAATAATATAACACCGGGAGGGATAAACAATGCCTAAAGTAAAAGTCTTGAAGGAATTTGTAGACAAGGAATCAGGGGTTTATTACGCTCCTGGTTCTGATTTTGACGGTGCACAAAAACGAGTGAAGGAATTAGGTGAACTTGAATTTGTAGAACCGGCTGCTGAGAAAAAGCAGGAGAAAAAGTCATCGAAAGATGGTGAATAACCATGCTGGAAGATGTGAAAAAGGCTCTTAGGGTTACTAATTCAGCCTTTGATACTGAAATATCCGATCTAATTGACGCGGCCAAGCTTGATTTACGCTTGGCTGGCGTTTATTTTGTAGATGAAAACATCGATGCTCTAATCAGAAGAGCAATTATCACATATTGCAAGGCTTACTTCGGCTATGACAACAAAGAAGCTGAACGATTCGAGGCTTCATACGTGATGCTAAAACAGCATTTAAGTTTGGCTGGTGATTATCATGCCCCGTTGGTCTGATATCGTTTATTTTGACACTGCATCAACAGAAACCGAAAATGAATATGGCGATATTATCATTACTCCTGGAGAACGGAGAGAAGTATTCGCCAATAAAAAGTCTGTGCGACAAACTGAGTTTTATCAGGCACAGGCTAATGGATTAAGACCTGAATTAATGTTTGAAATTCGGTCAATCGAATATGCCAATGAGTCAAGTCTCACTTATAACGATAAAACCTACAGCATCATTCGTGTGTATGAGAACAATAGCGAAATAACCGAGCTTGTTTGCTCTGGCATCGTGAATGGGGTGTAACCTATGCCAATGCCTAGAAGTGTTACCAGGGTAACTAGGGACGGAATCACATACGTTTCCAATGTGGACCGAGCGCAATACACACTACGGGAATTAATGCGAGCTGCATTGCGTGACATTGCTAAATTGTTAAGAAAACGAATGCTTCAAAAAGCCAGGACAATGCCCGGTATGAAAAGAGGGAAACGTATTCCGAACGCATTTCAGTATTGGAACAGGCGAAGGGAAGCGGATCTACAAATAGGTGTCAAGCATTCAACATGGTACGGCACTGAGCAAGAGTTAGGAACGAGCAATCAGCCTAAAAGGTCAATCATTCGATCAACAGTCTATGACAATATAGCAGATATACGAATCATTGCCGGTAAGTATATCAAAGAAATCGAGAACGAAAACAGAGCTATGGGATTAATAAACGAAGAGGAGGATGTTGGCGATGATGCTGGAAATTAGAAAACTATTACACTCAAAGCTCAAAGCCATTCATCCTCGCGTTTATTTCCTCAGAGCACCAGAAACAGCGGTATTTCCTTATCTCGTTTACTCATTTGAACTTACTAATTTAGAATATGGTTTGAACCTTCTCACTCTTGATGTGGACGGATGGGATAATGCAGCCGATACAACAGCACTCGAAGCGATGATGGATAGTGTTCATTCAAGCTTTAAAGAGGCAAATATTGTATCGGACAAATTATATGTTCACTTCCACACTGACAGAAGGCTGGCACTTACTGATGATGATCCTGCATTAAACCGAAGAACAAATATATATCTTGGAAGATTATTTGAAAGGTAGGGATTTAAATGCCATTACAAACAACAGGCTACACATCCAACTCACCTCTGCATTATTTACTTGATGCTGGAGCTATTTATAAAAACGTAGTTTATGATGAACTTACAGGTGATTTCACAGGGGATTTGCTTGGAGCGACAAGCGGAGGGAATGAATTTTCACTCGCCCAGGAAACACGCACAATCGAGGTAGACGGACTTAAAGGAAGCGGTAAAGGGAATACAGTCATCGACTCTGAATCTCCTGAATTAGTGGTTAATCTGAAAGAATTGACAGCTGCCAATCTAGCTCTTGCGATTGCTGGAGGTGTGGTGGACACCTCTGATACTAACTACGACATTATCACGACAAAAGGTAAAATCGAGCTAACTGATTACCTAGACAATATTGCTTTTGTTGGCCGAATCAGCGGATCAAGTGACCCGATTGTTATTGTTATCGACAATGCTCTATCTGTGGAAGGCTTATCCATCTCTACAAAGGATAAAGACGAAGCTGTCGTGCCAGTTCGCTTTCGTGGACACTACGGAGCAGACAATGTAGAGCTAGGCAGCGCGCCATTTAGGATTTACATGCCGAAGGTGACGGTGACTCCTTAATGCGTAACCTTAAATTAAAGGATGCCTTTGCAGTATCCCGTATTCTTAAAAAAATGCACATTCGGGCTGATGTAAAAGACGGGATGACCCAAGAACAACTTGGTGCGGATCTCGTCTTTAAATTTGTGGAAAATATCGGTGAAGCAGAGGAAGAAGTTCTTGCTCTCCTTGCAGATTTAAAAGGCATGAAGCCTGATGAATTAGCCGAAGCGGATTTTGAGGAATTAACCAATCTGATTGAGGAATTTAAAAACCTTAAAGGGTTGCAAAGTTTTTTTCAGCAAGTTGGCAAATTGATGAAGTAGAACAACTTGATCTTATTTATACACGCTACAATGCCCCAGACAGCGTTCTAAACCTTCCCTATGACTATGGCATGGAATTGTTGACAAAAGCTGTTGAGAAGGAAACAGAACGCTATGCCTGGGAACTGTGGCTTACCTTTGACGGCAATGCGAAAGCGGAAACACCATACAATAAATTCTTGCAAAAGATTAAAGAGCCAAAAAGGATAAAGAACAATCGATCAGATCAAGAAGTGATTCAAGATGCCGAGAGCATATTGAAAATGATGAAGCGTACTTAGGTGCGCTTTTTTTGTTTATTTCCTTCACGAAAGAAGGTGAATTTATGGAGTTATTTAAGTTATTCGGAACCATTGCTTTGCATGATGGTGAGGCTAGGCAAGGTCTTGAAAATATTGATCGTCAAGGACAAAACACCGGTAATTCAGTAATGAACACCTTCAAAAAGGTTGGCGGTGTATTAGCTGCGGCCTTTGCGGTTGAAAAAGTAGCAGCATTTGGAAAGGCGGCCATCGAGTCTGCAGCAAGTGCCCAGGCATTACAAGCACAGTTTGAACAGGTATTCGGAGCTGATGCTGGAGAAGCAAGAGGTGTTATAGAAAACTTAGGAAAAGATTTCGGAATGTTACCAAATCGTATCAAGCCAGCAATGACTCAAATGACTTCAATGTTTAAGGGCTTAGGGTTAGAAACAGGAGAAGCAATGGACATGGCTTCAAGTGCAGTTACTATGACAGCCGATGCAGCTGCCTTCTACGACAAATCTTTTGAAGATGCGAATAGTGCACTTAACTCATTCATTAAAGGTAACTATGAGGGCGGTGAAGCAATTGGTCTTTTCGGCTCTGAAACACAAATCTCAGCATGGGCATCAAAAGAGCTTGGTGTCCAGTGGAAAGGTTTGGACGAAGCCGGAAAACAGATTGCTCGTTTGGAATATGCAAAAGCTATGCAAGAATCAGCGGGTGCAACTGGACAAGCTGCCAGGGAATCAAACTCGCTAGAAAACCAATTAGGCAACTTGAAACAAGCTTGGGAGGACATTAAGGCTAAGTTTGGTGCGCCTATTCTTGAACCGGCTGTAAATGGATTGAAATTATTAGCTGAAAAAATAGCGGGTTTTGATACTGCACCAATTACAAACGGTATTCAGAAAGTTGTCGATGTTGGCAAAGTTATGGTCGGCTACTTCAAAGAATATATCTTGCCTATATTCACTCAATTTTTCGACTGGATTCAGGCAAACATGCCAACAATTCGAGCGACTGCCGAAAAAGTATTCAACGGTATCAAAGAATACGCAAAGTTTTTGTGGCAGTTTTATAAAGAAAACCTTCTCCCTATCCTAACGGACTTATACAACTGGATACAGGGTCATATGCCAACGATTAGAGCAACAGCAGAAACAGCATTTAACAAAATTACCGAAGTGGTTCGTAATGCTTGGGCATTCTTTAAAGACAATTTACTGCCAATCCTAGTTTCCGTTTATGGTTGGGTACAAGCGAACATGCCACAGATTAAAAGTATCATAGAAACAACTTTCCGAGTCATAAAAAACGTGGTAGAGATTGCCTGGGGCATCTTTGAAAATCTACTCCTTCCAGCGCTAAAAGCATTGTGGAAATGGATAGAGCCACACATGCCGGAAATCAAAAAAGCAGTCAAAGAAAACATGGATAAGGTTGTCGAAACCATTCAAACGGTGGTTGATATCTTTGAAGCTGTAACAGATGCAATTAAAACTGCAATCGATTGGCTTGGCAGTTGGAATGATAAACCAGCTAAAAAGAAAACAGTGGAAGTCGAGGAAAGAAGGACAACTGGCGGCATAGCTGGTGGTGTTCCTAATCACTATGTTGGCACAAGCAACTTCCGAGGCGGTGCAACGTGGGTAGGTGAACATGGTCCCGAACTGGTTAGCCTTCCAAAAGGTACGAAGATTCATTCGGCTAACGACTCTAGGGATATGGTTGGCAGTGGAAGCTCTATCGGCAATGTCTATGTGTCAATATCAGCGAAAGATGTAATGGAGTTTAACAATCTCGTGGACTGGATGAACAAAATGCCACAAATTGCTCGAAAGCATGGAGAAAAATTGCCGAATTACATGCTAGCAGCAAGGGGGTGAGTAAGTGTATTTTTGGGATAAATACCAATCCAGTTATTATTCGTATGATGTAACCACGTATACGAATAATGGTTTTGGACCTTGGAGCGGAACATCAACTAAAAGCAGTGAAAACCCTTCATATGGATATCCTGGTTACGGCTTTGATTCCAGCAGCGGTTTTTACACCACCGGAAGTTATCAAGCGTTTTATACAAGTGCTACCTTATACCGTGGTGGCGGTACTAGTTTAGAACAAGTCAATATTTACGATGCTGTTGGCGGCGTTGCAAATTATCAAACTAGAACAGCAACGGCTACGGCATCCACATCGACTTATTCAGGTTATCAACAAGGTTCATACATTGAAACCATTACAGCGGCAAAAGATGCATATGTTAACAATGCCCGCAACAGTGATGGATATTGGTATGTAAGACGATTGCCTGTACCTCCTGTGTTGACCTATCCAAACGGAGGGGAAGCAATCACAGGCCTGCAGACTATCACATGGAGCGGTCAACCGAACTTCACATATGAAATCCAGCTAACCACGGATAATGGTTCGACCTGGAAAACGATTGTGGCGAATACAGCAATCGGGGCTTCATCCTATGAACATAACTTTACGAATGAAAATCAATCTTCTCTTGCTAAGATTAGAATCCGGGCGAATGACTCAGGGACATATAGTATATATGATATTTCAGACGGAGTATTCACCATTCAACACAACTTGCCACCAATAGCACCAACAAAACTCTCACCTAAAGGAACGGTCATTGACAGGACTAAGGTAAGACGATTCAGCTGGCAGCATAACGATCCAAACACGAATGACACTCAAAGTTCTGCGGTACTTGAATGGAAAACAAAAGGCGGATCAACTTGGAACACCATAAACGTTTCTGGAAATAGCGAATTTTATGATGTATCGGCAAACATTTTTCCTGTTGGCGAAAACGTGTGGAGAGTCAAAACTTATGATCAGGCGGGGCTTGTAAGTCCTGTATCAGAAGAAGCTATTTTCACTGCAGCTGAACCTTCAGATGCTCCAGTCATTGTTTCTCCATCCACACTTGTGCCCATTGCAAGACCTACCGTTCAATGGTCCAGCGGTACACAAACATCCTATCAGATTGTTATAGATGATGTATTAGGTGCGAATGTGTGGGATTCAGGAGAAGTGATAAGCGGCAACAAAGCGAGAACCATCGATGTTGACCTCCTTAATGGTGGCCAATATGTCTTAAAGGTTCGAATTAAAAACGGTGCCGGATTGTGGACGGAAAATGCCATATTGCAGATGACCGTCTCCTATACTCCACCAGCAAAACCAGAATTAGAACTATTTCCTTCTGAAGGTTCCATTATTATGTCAATCGGAAACCCGACACCGACTGGTACTCAGCCTGTAGTCACTGGAAATGATATTTACAAGCGAATCGACGGTGAATGGGTGAAAATTGCTGAAGGTGTACTCGCCCAATACAGGGATTTAGCTGTCGCAAGCGGTAAAATGTACGAGTATTATATCCGGGCCAATGGTGAGAATACGACATTCAGTGATAGTGACATTGAAACGTTGTCTATTACCTTTAAAGGAGTATGGCTACATGATGTAACCTATCCAGAAGGCACCGTTTATCAATTTAAATACGATGGTGGAGGAAGATCTTCTCAGTGGGAAGTCGAATCATCTGTTATGCGCTTTAAAGGTAGAAAATATCCGGTTATTGAAACAAGTGAAATGCAAGATGATAGCGTGTCTTTCCAACTTGCATTGCTTACACAGGAAGAAACAGAAACCCTAAAAAAAATCGTGTATGCAAGGAATATTCTTTGCTATCGAGACGGCCGTGGAAGATTAATCTATGGTATGATCACAAGATTTCCACTGAATGATGAAACATGGCGCGGTCAAACGACTAGCCTTGAAATTATGAGAGTTGATTTTAAAGAGGGCGTATAATCGCTCTCTTTTATTTTGGGAGGGAAATCGTATGCCTTACAACGATAAGAAAATTATACGAGATGTAGACAGATGGCCGATACCTCAATATTTTAATGAAATTACAAACCAGTATGAACCTATTAAGGGCAGAGATGGAGCTAATAGCTTTATACAACTCGGTACGATTGCTCAAGAAGCATGGGAAGGCAGCTCAAACATCACTAAGACATTTCCAGGTAATCGGTTTGGTTTTTCCATTATGAATGATGGAACGGCAGACCTGACATTCACGATTAACGGCAATACCAGGACTGTAAAACCAGGTGAAGGATATAACGCCTTATTCCCAGCTTTCACATCCGTCACTATCGCTGCTTCTAGTGCGTATCGTGCGGAGGTGTTGGAGTAATGCCGTGGTTAAGAAACAATCCGGATTTAACGAATGACCCTCGATATTTAGAGCCGAGAATTACCGAACTTACTGAAGATTTGGCGGAAAAAGTGTCGTTGGAAGATGTGAAGACAAATGTAGGATTTGCAGATATAAACAAGAACCTAAGTCAAATTGACGAAACAATGCTTTCGGATACATTAAAACAACAAATAGCAGGAACTACTCCTGTAAACGCCACCCCTGCAGATGAAGGAGTCACTACCAAAAAACTTGCTAACAAAGCTGTTTCTGAAGAAAAGACTGATTTTTTAGCACAAAATTATTTTGATAAATCAGCTGTTACAACTGGGGGTTATATCAATACAAATGGTGAGTTTGTTGCTAATCCCTATTTTGTTGCAAGTGATTTCATACCTTGTGGGGTCAATGAAGTATACAAGAATTACATCGATGGAAATATTGTTTGCTATTATGATGCTAATAAGGCATTTTTAACTTCCAATTTATCAACAGGCGGCTTAATTACTGTACCGAATGATTCACGCATAACTTTCCTAAGATTCTCACCGGACGCTTCTCTTTTGGAAGGACAAATGTTAACCAAAGGAACCTATACCCATTCGAAATATATCCCTTTTGGTTTATGGTTTACAAAATCCGTCAGAGATATTGAGGATTTAAAGAAAAATACAACAAGTATTTCGAAATGGGCAGGTAAAGTTTGGAATGCTTTGGGTGACAGTATTACTGAGAAGAATGGTACAACTGTGAAAAATTATCACGATTACATCAAAGATAAAATTAATTGTACTGTAAATAATTACGGCATAAGCGGAACGGGGTATAGGACACCTTCAGCATCTGGGGGTACAAACGCATTTCATCAACGGTTGAACACTTTAAACCCAAACGCTGACTTAATCACTGTGTTTGGAGGAACAAACGACTGGGGAGATGTTGGGATTCCTTTCAATATGGGGAGTTTCGGAGATACTGATCCAACCACTTCTTTTTATGGTGCAGTTGACTACGTTTTAAAGAATCTCATAAATATGTACCCGACAAAGACCATCGCGGTTTTTACTCCGCTTCCTCGACAATATGCTTGGGGAGTTCCCAATGCTGAGGGAGTAATGCTTGAGCAAGTAGCAGATGCTATTATCAAGGTAGCAAACAAATATAGTATACCCGTTCTGGATTTATATAGGGAATCAAATGCTTACGTGTGGAATTTGGATTATATTAGTTACGCTATGCCCGATGGAACCCACCCGAATGATAACGGACATAGAATGTTAGCTGATAAAATATTGGCATTCTTAAACTCTATATAATCATTCAACTTTTTTTCCTATTACTCGAAAACCGAAGAAATTTTTGCATCCGTTAGGGCAATACTCTTCATCAAGTTCATAGACCCAAATATCAAGACCGAATTCATAAGACCCTTTTACTCTCCATATGGCATTGCACTTTGGGCATTTAAGCGTATCTATATCTGGGTCTAGTGATTGAATGATTTTATTTTTTTTCATAAGTATCAACTCCTTCAAG
This sequence comes from Heyndrickxia sp. MSNUG, assembly GCF_049532715.1. Taxonomy (NCBI): domain Bacteria; kingdom Bacillati; phylum Bacillota; class Bacilli; order Caryophanales; family Bacillaceae; genus Heyndrickxia; species Heyndrickxia sp. MSNUG. The sequence continues at coordinate 4,056,122 of NZ_CP150978.1, read as the reverse complement.
GATAATATTACCATTGTCGGAAGGGAAGTAAATAAATTTTTTAATTATGCACAATCGGACGCAAATCTTCAGCAAGCACTCTCCTTATGAGGGTGCTTTTTATTTATCCAGAAATGGGGTGAGAACATGCAAATTTTAGCCCGTGACGGATTCTCTGAGGCTCAAGTTAAACTTGCGCTCCATTACCCACACAGGCGCATAGATTTTCGATATGAGCTGCTCGATAAGGAAGGTAATAAGAAAGCTGACCTTTTCAATGTCACGACTGCAGAAGTTTCACATAATGCATTGGCTACAATAAAACGGACAGCGCGCTTTACTTTAAAGGATATTGAGAGTATCGACTATCTCCAGGACAGAATTAGACCAATCGCGCGGATATTCATTCCACCAGGCAGGGTGTTCGCGAACTATTTCTCGTTCTATTCCCAACAGTTCGCTGCCTTGATCGAAGAAGCAAAGGAAGCCACAACAAGCGGGTGGGTGGAGTTTTACTTAGGCGAGTTTTTATTGTCATCACCAACACGAACAGAAGTAAATGGCCAGGTCATTCGTGATGTGGATGCATATGATGGTATAGTCATCCTAATAGATGATAAATTTGACAGTAATTACACAGTGGCAGCTGGCACCAATTATGTTCAGGCTGTCATCGACATTTTATCCAGTGCAGGTATCACGAAATACAACATTCCTGAAACAGATAAGGTGCTCGCAAAAGATATCGTATTCGAGTTAGGGAAGGAAAAATTATACGGTATCAACGAGCTTCTTCGGGGCATTAACTATGATTCAATCCATGTTGATGTAAACGGGTATTTTACTTCTGCTTATTATAAGAGCCCTGAAGATCGAGCTAGTGAGTACGAATACTTTACTGATTCAATTTCCGTTACTTTTGGTGGTTACTCAGAGAATTTGGACAGTTTTGAGCTCTACAATAAATGGGTGGTCAAGGTTGATAGGGGAGAAGATCCTCCTTTGGAATCCGTGTACACAAACACTAACCCTGAAAGTGTTTTGTCCACAGTCAATCGAGGACGTAACATTGTGGAAGTCCGGGAACTTAGAGACATTGCGGATCAGGCAACTCTTGATTCTTATGTGGAAAGAATCGCTTATGAATCGACGCAAGCATTCGGTAAAGTCACATTTGAGACTGGAATTATGCCAATGCACGATTATTTCGATGTGTTCAATGTATATTTTGATGATCTTGGTGTGTCTGGAAAGTATTCAGAAACGAGTTGGACAATGCCTCTTGCTGTGGGCGGGAAGATGAAACATGAAATAAGAAGGACTGAAATACTGGTCTAAGGACTGATATTCAGTCCTCTTTTTTTGGGTAAATAGAGAGAGGGGGAAGTGAATTGGAGGAAAAAGACATGCTCAATAGTCATGAAGTAATCATAAATGAAAACATTTTGCCCCGACTGAAAGCGGTGGAAGATGTGACGGTAGCGGTTCAACAGGAAATGGCGAATTTGAAAAATGATTTATTGGGTGTTCAAAAAGGTCAAAAAGAACTCGAAGTAACTCTTCTTAAAGAGGGTCAACTTAACCGTCAAATTATGACCGAAAATAAAGAACTGACCAACAAGCTATTAACCCATGTTCTTGCTAAAGATGAAAAAGAAACACAAGCTGAAATTGACGAAAGAAAAGCAGAGAACCAATCTAAAATTGAAACAAGAAAAGCCAAGTGGGAACTGATCGGGAAGATCTCTGTTACCCTTCTTAGCAGCGGAAGCATTATATATTTAATCTTTGAGGCAGTAACCAAATAGGAGGGTACACATTATGGTGAACTGGAAAGTGCGATTTAAAAATAAATTCTGGGTTGTGGCCTTTGTGTCACAGCTTTTTATTTTGGCTGAAATATTGCTGGTAGGAGCACATGAAGTTGGATTGACTGACTGGCAGCTTACAGAAGAAGTGAAAGGTTGGGTACTGGCATTAGTAAATGCAATCTGGGCAGTATTAGCCACACTAGGGGTCGTACAAGACCCGACAACTGAAGGCATGGAAGATAGTTCAATGGCGAAAAGGTACTCTGAACCACAATAGGAGGTAACATTATGAAAATCATGTTAGATGCAGGTCATGGCCTATTTACCCAGGGGAAACAATCACCTGATGGCATGAAAGAACATGAGTTTAACTCAGCGGTTGCAGCTTATGCAAAAGCCTTACTGGAGGGTTATGAAAATGTAACGGTTTATACAGCCCATGATCCAACAGGAAAGCTCGATGTTCCTCTTAACACGAGAACAGACAGAGCTAATCAACTTAATGTGGATGTATTTGTTTCTATCCATGCAAATGCATTCGGCAATGGTGGGTGGCATGACGCTTCAGGCATTGAAACATTTGTTTATAAAACAAAGCCTAAAGAAGCGTATGAGTTGGCGATCAAGATTCAGACTAATCTACTCAGAGCAAGCGGTCTGCCTAATCGTGGAGTGAAAACAGCCGACTTTCACGTTCTCAGGGAATCGCACATGACTGCGGTTCTTGCAGAGTGCGGATTCATGACCAATAAAACGGATTTGACTAAGCTGAAATCAGACAACTATCGAAGGGCAGTAGCAGAAGCCATTGTGGATGCACTGGCGGTTCAATATAGCTTGAAAAACAAACCTGCACATAAACCTATTCAGAAGTCCTCCACTCCATCAGGGAAACTGTATAAGGTGCAAGTAGGAGCATTTGCAGACGAGCGAAACGCAGAAGCCTTGCTGGATAAATTAAAAAAAGCTGGATTCAGTGGATTTATTAAAGCGGAATAGGGGGAGTTCAAATGTTGAAAATCTCTAAAAATGTAGGATTGACTGATATTGTTTCCACAGGTGACGGTTCAAATGCCATCAGCACACAGCATCCAATCACAGGAAGTACAGTGGAAATGAAATTATGGCTTTTCAACGATAATGCTGCTGAACGATTCGAGAACATCAACATAGACCCGACAGACAGCGTGAGTACCGATGAAAGCACATGGATTCAGCTTGCTCCTGATAATGCGGGTGTAGCTGGCACTTACCTATCAGGAGGTACGGCATTGACTATGGCGAATATATCAGACAGCAATGTGGGCAAGCCTTTCTGGGTGAAAATCACGACTCCATCTGTAGGCAGTGTGCAGAATAAAACGGATATTAAGCTAACTGTGAATTATCGTAAGTTTGCGGTGTAAGGTATGGCGAAATATCTGCAAATGGATGGTGTGGATGATTTCTTAAGAACATCGACAATAACGTTTAATAAAATGACTATTGATTATTTTATGGATAGTCCTCAACCACAATCAAGGTATGCCTTGCTAGATGTAAGAACAGGCGGAACAGGTATTTTTGACAGTGCTTATACTACAGGTGGAACTTATTTTACCGATGGGAAAACTTATGGAGGGATGTCTCAATTTCCGATAGGAGTAAGAAGACTGTTAGACGTAAATCTAGCAAGTCTGACCACTGATAATGCAAATGTTTTTTCGTGGAATGATGGAACAAAAAATACTAAAGGAAATATTTACTCAATAAAATTTTTCAATGGCTCTAATTTAGTCGCTCACTACGACATGTCAACAGGAACAGTCCAAGACCAATCAGGCAACGGAAACCACGCAACATTGACCGGCGGCACATGGCTTGACGATGGCACAGGCGGTACTCCTACTGGCACAGATGGCTCTGTTAGTGTGGACACTAAACAGGCTCTATATCAAGATGGAACAAATCCTTTTGATATTCGCAATATCCTGTATCAAGATGGCTCAACATCATCGGACACGAAACAAGTAGTATACCAAATTTCCTCCACATCCTTTGATATGCTTCAAGAAATATTCAACGATGGGCAAGTAGGTCAGACTCCTTTTGATATGCGTTTTCTATTGTACTCTGATGGCTCTGTTTTGCACGATAGCCGACAGGTGACGTATGAGTCAGGGATAAACGCTTTTGACTTAAAACAGGCGATATATGAATCAGGAGAGGGCAAGGGTGACATTCACCTTGTTCTCTTTGCTGATTCTTCCACACATTACGATTTGATTCAGTCTTTATATGAAAATGCAGCAGTCAATTTCGATACAAAGCAAATTTCCTTCAATCCTGACCAGCAGAAAATAGGCACTATCCGATTGCAAGGGAAGAGGGATTTATATGTCTACCTTGTCGCTAAACAGGAGTTATATGTGCCATTGAAAGCAAAAAGAGAATTAACTGTTTCATTGAAAGGTGGGATGAACATGACGATGCAGAATCAAAACTTCTCCATGAGTGCGGGGGATACAAAATATTTAACTTTCACGATTGACGGAGCGGATGACCTAACAGGGGTAACTATTAACTGGACAGCAAAGCCGAGGTCTTATTCCAGTGTGGAAAATGTCCTTTCTAAGTCGACAGGTGACGGAATAACTGTGGAAAATGGCGAAGTGAAAATTAAACTGGATCCAGATGATACGGAGCTATTAAGCGGCACGTATTATCACGAATGTCTGCTGGAGGACAATTTGCAAAACGTTTCAACGGTGTTCACTGGGTTAATGTCGGTGAATAAATAAAAAGAAGGCTCTACTCTTTAATCGAGTGGGGCCTTTTCCATTTCTATCACTTTTTCAGTTATATCTTCTTTCCCATCCACAATCACTTCAAGTAATTCCTCAAAATTAACTTCCCTCTTGATCTGTTTAAGCCATTCAAAAGCAATCTTTTCAGATTTTCGCCCTCTCAATGGGAAGCTGCCACTCTGTTGTACCCTTCCAGCTGGGGAAAGGTATTTAATTTTAATATTAACGTTCACTCTGTCTGTTTGCTTCAGCAATCAACTTCGCTTGCTTCTTCATTCGTTTATCTGCATTTGCTCCATTAATCACGATCCATGCATGGATGACACCTGGAAGCCAGAAGAACAATGTAAGAACCAGGTTAAGAAGTGCCTGAAATGGCTTTCCTTTCAATAAAACGGCAACAGGCGGCAAAATAAAAGCTAATAAATAAATCATGATAATTCCTCCTTTTTTTCTCCAAAAATTAATTGATCAACTGTAATGTGGAGAGCCTTTGCGATAATGGCAGCTGATTCTATGTCCGGCTGAGTTCGGTTCTGTCTCCACTTCGAGAAAGTCTGTTCGGATACTTTGCAAATCTTCGCTAAATGGGTATTTTTTATGCCCTTCTTGATCATCCAGTAGTCCAGTTGATTACTAAACATATATGTATCCTCCTACCTTTTATAACCAATTCGACATAAAAATAGCAAGTCCTTTAAATATTTTTTTCATAAAAATTAAATTTATCTTTCATGTACAGGCAATTCATGTTGATCTTGGGCATAGGCTATCATCACAGGAGCTACACAGTAGGAAAACAGTAGGCAATCATTTGTGGAAAGAGATTATCTGAGAGGTAAGTGTTTTTCAAATCATTATCATCTGTTTATATTAAGTCCACTTGTACAAGAAGAAAGCCATTAGCAACAAGGAAAACAAAATTTGTTAAAGAATGAAGCGAAGCTGGGAGAGAGGGGAAGGAGCGCGAGGAAACCAACCGATTATTCAGATAATTTGACAATTAAGAAATCAGAAAATTAAGGAGGAATTTACAATGAAAGTCAAAAGAGACACAGACCCATACATCCCAACTTGTTCATGGTGCGGTAAGCCTTGCACAGATTGTACTTGCGGAAAATAAAAGGAGGGATTCAACATGTTATTTACACCGGGATTATTACTGGCAGCGGGTGGCACCTTGATATTGGCAGCGCTCGATAAAACCTTAGAGGAATTTGGTTGGCATTGGCTAGGCACATGCTTGAAAATCATTGTTCCACTGGCTGGCATGGCTGCAGGAGTTTACTTTTTAGAAAACAATCCGATTGTGTGGTGGATACTCAAATGAGCTTCTGGGGCGAATTAATGGCACGTAAGCGAATGATTAAAGCTTTCCGGTATGCCGGACTATATAAGACCATTGGAAGCGATGAACGTAAAATCTTCCCTAAAATCCACTCTGTACGAACCACTGACCACTCCACTGAATTTGTCTTTACCCTTCCAAATGGTTTAAATCCTGATATTTTAAAAAAGAACTTCTACGCTTTCCGTCAAGTGTTCGGGGAGCAGATAAAAATCGATGGAGAAATAAAGAAATTCGTTTTCACTGTTTATCAGAACGCTTCCACAGAGGTACTTAACTACAATGCGGAGGAAATCAGGAAGCAAGTCGAGGAATTTAAGCTAGGTATCATAGCAGGTAAAGATAGAACATGTGAATATATCACATTCGATTTATTAAAACAACCTCACATTTTAATTGCCGGGGAAACTGGGTCCGGGAAATCAACTCAGCTGCGATCCATACTGACCACACTCATATTAAATAAAAGACCATCAGATCTTCAACTTTACCTGGGCGATTGCAAGAAGTCAGAGTTTCACATATTCCGAAAAGTTGAGCATGTTCAATGCGTTTTATCAGATGGAAAGCAGATCGCCAAAATGCTGAAAGGGATTAAAAAGGAATTGACCGAGAGAAGCGACCTGACTGAAATGTTTGAGGTCTCTCATGTGGATGACCTGCCAGCCGAACACAGGCGGCCATATATCATCGTCTGCATAGATGAATTTGTCATGTTGCGCAAAGATGAAACGGTCATGGATATACTCACTGAAATTGTAGCCATCGGCAGAACGCTTGGAGTGTTCGCCATCCTGTCGATGCAGAGACCGAACGCCCAAGTATTAGACACGACAATCAGAGCAAATTTGACTGTTTCTATGGGTTTTAAACTCAGGGATAAAATTGAAGCGAGGATAGTCAATACACCTGATGCAGATAAAATCGAGAAAAGCGGTCACTTTGTCATGAATGCCGATAAGGTCTACAACTTACAAGCACCGTATTTAGAACTGGAAGATGCTAAGAAGCTTCTGAATCCATTCTGCATATCTAAGAAGCCTGTAAAGGATATCACTCCAAAGGAGCCGAAGGAAGAGCCTAAACAACTAACCGAAGAGGATGTGTTCTTATGTTAACTGAAAGAGATAAAGCCATCATCAAAGATTTAAACCGATTCAGGGTGATGGATCGTGATTCAATCGCTGAATTGCACTTTGCAGGTCTGAAAAATCCAAAGTATGCAGCCAACAATGTTCTCCTTCGTTTATTGCGTGACGGACAGATTCAGAGGAGCACAGCATTCACTCCATTTGTCTACTTTGGTCCAGATGTGTCTATGAAGCAAAACAGTGCTAAAATAGGGCATTTCCTAGCGATATTGGAAGTCTATAAGGACATGAGAAAGCTGGGTAAATTGGAGAGTTTTTGGGTTGAGCCGAAATATGGAAAGAAAGGTGGAGCGGAGCCTGACATTTATTGCACATATCGCGGCACAGGATTCTTTGTTGAAGTACAGCGCACCATTTACTCTGATAAGCTTATGGATGAAAAGATGGATAGGTATGTTGATTTATTTAATGGGGATATCGTAGCAAAGCCATTCCCACATGTGCTGATTATATCTGATCAGCGTTATGCGATTGATGGTGATTATCCTTTTAAAGTATTTCAGGCACAAACCTTCACTGATTTTGTAAACTCATTGAAAGGTGTGGAAGAAAAGCGGCAGCCTGAAAGCGGGGTGAGAATAAAAATCGGATAAAAAAAGAGCCGAGATAGTCTCAGCTCCATTTATTTCAAGGAGGGTCATGGCTAAACCCTATATAACTATACCCACCTAAAAACACCGCCCAAACGCCGCCCAAAATTCGATTTTTTAAAATCTATTTCAAGGTGTTGAAAACTTAAAGTGTTGTTATATCAAGGTTTTCAGGGGATTTCGATTTGAAAAAATGCCCTATCCATTATGATACTTGTACATCCACAGAATGCCTGACTTCAGCAATCGTGCGACACGTCCTGTAATCGGACGTTCTGCAACGAGTCCGAAGCCGTGTTTCTTTCCAAGGGAGCCTATGACACCTTTCAGCTTGATCACTGGGAAAGATTCTGGCGGCTGTTCGCCTTTCCAGCGTTTCTGAAGAACCTGGACGATTTGCTCTGCTTGTCCTTCTGCTAGCTGTGCGCTAGGGGCGTGAGGCAAGCTCGCGCAATCTCCGACGACATAGACATGTTCGTTGCCAGGAATATTGTGTTGAGGAGTCAGCAGGGCTCTTCCCATACCGTCTTTTTCAACATTCATTTCCCTGACAAGCCTGTTAGCCTGAATGCCGGCAGTCCAGACAATTGCATCGCAAACAATCGGTTCATCATGGTTGTATAATACATTTTCTTGTACTTCAGTAATATTCGCATTGTTGATAATCTCAACATTGTGGTTATCAAACCAATTTTCCACATAAGTGCTCAGTCTTTCAGAGAACGCTGATAGAATGTGGTTTCCACGGTCAAAGAGCTTGATTTTCAGATCTTTGCGGCTTTCGCTTAATTCACTCGCAAGCTCAACTCCGCTTAATCCCGCTCCGACAATCGCTACTGTTGAACCTGCTGGCAAATTATTGAGTGCCTGGTAGGTAGAGCGTGACTTTTCAATTGATTGGATGCTGTATGTGAAGATATCCGCACCTGGTACATTGTGATATTTATCCTCACAGCCTAAGCCGATGATTAAATCGTCAAAATCAACAGCCTCGCCATTCTTGAGTTCAACCTTTTTACCCTCAATGTTGATGGAAGTAACTTCCGCATATTTCACCTTAAGGCGGGGATGCTCAGGGAACGCTACTCTGATGTGCTGATCAGAAATCGTACCAGCAGCCAGAGCGTAATATTCGGTTTTTAAACAATGGTAAGGTACACGGTCAATCAATGTGATAGTGACATCTTCTGGCAGGTCATTCGGAAGCAATCTTTGCAGGACACGCATGCCGCCGTAGCCTCCGCCAAGTATAACGAGATTTTTCATGTGAATTTCCCCTTTTTAACTCTTCAAAAGACAGTTAATGAAGTTTTTCCAGCTCGTTTTAAAAACCCGAAAACGGATACATTTTTAAATTATTTTACTATATTTTTCTGCTTCGATTAAACACCATAAAAAGTATAACGAAATTGTGACAAAATAACAACAATTTTATGGAACGATCGAGCCAGAGAAATTGACGTTTTCTCCTAAAAAAGGTACGATTAAAAATTAGTAGAGAGGTGAAAAAAATGATAAAGCCTATCATTGAATTTTGCATCAGCAACCTCGCGAGCGGCGCACAAAGAGCGAGGGCTGAGCTTGAGAGGGATCCGGATCTGGACGTGATTGAATACGGCTGCCTCGGTTACTGTGGAAAATGTGCTCAGTCAATGTTTGCGCTAGTAAATGGTGACCCTGTAACAGGGGAAACTCCAGAGGAACTGGTTGAAAATATCTATCAATATTTGGACGAAAACCCAATGTTTTAATATAAAAAGGCTGGCATGAAACTCCAATGCCAGCCTGTTTTTATTTTCTGCTTTCCTCATAAACCAATTCGTTTAATATACTTTTTGTTCTTCCCGCATCTCCTGCCATCGATCCTTTGCCATTTGGATGATTTGTGGTTCGACAGACTGTCTTTGTTTCTCAATCACCCTGGAGAAAAATCTGACAGCATCCTGGCTGTTGCCTGTCCTCCTTGAAAGTTCGGCAATCAAATACATCAGCCTCAATTCGGATACATGCGTCCCGCTATAGTCACCAGTGCTGAACGAATCAGTGTATTGAGACAGAGCTAGTTTCAGAAAGCGCATTTCTTGTAGTTCATTTGCCAGTCCACGGTAAAGCCACGCCGCCCTTATATATAGCCCTGCTGTAACAATATGCTTTTCTTTTTTTAGTGTTGAGCAATAAGCGCCGAGCTTGAAGGTATTAATTCCTTCATTGATTGTGCGTTCCGCGCTGAAGTCATGGGGCACCCACTGGCTGCATATTTTATCGGAAATGACTTTGTCAGCGCCTGGCGGAAAATAAAGGCTGAATTCATCTGTAAAAGAAAAACCGCAAGTTGGGCAGACATTAACATAGTATAAATTAGGATTCACGGATTCTACTGCATACAGGGGGGCGAAATCAGTATCATAGCTGAGGACTTTCACAAATCGGGAACGCACCTTTTTTGTCGCAAAAGGCTGTTCACACATGGTGCATTTATACTTTTTATCATATAACGGTTCTAACTGTGCCAACGCCATCACCTGCCGAATTACCTATATTTTTTAGTGAAACTTAGGTATATTATACCAGTTAAACTGAGCGGACGGGGATAAATTTTGTAAAAATAACCCTATCATTCTTTTTTTAGTTTGATTGGTTGAGGATTGGAAAAACACTGAGTATACTATAAGAAAGGGATCAAGGAGGTTTCATATTATGGAAAACATTGTGATTCTTACAGAAGAAGCTGCATTGCAGGTTAAAGATATGATGAAACAAAATGAAACAGAGGACGCTTTTTTGCGTGTGTCTGTTAAAGGCGGAGGCTGCAGCGGTCTTTCATACGGAATGGGTTTTGCTCATGAAGTGGAAGAAGGGGACACCCAATTAGAACAGCATGGCATTCGCATCCTTGTTGACAAGGAAAGCGCGCCTGTCCTGATGGGTACGAAAATCAGCTATAAGCAATCATTGATGGGCGGCGGTTTCACGATCGAAAACCCGAATGCGATCGCATCATGTGGCTGCGGTTCTAGCTTCAAGACAGCGACTCGTGAAGGTACGCCTGAAGAATGCTAAAGAAAAAGCAAGGTCCGCGGACCTTGCTTTTTTTTGTAGAATTATTTAAACATTGAAGAACTATGAAGCGGCTGTGTCTTCGCTTTCGGATCAATGAATGATTTAGCGTTGTTGACAGCTGTTGGTGCTTCGCCAAAACCAGTCGCAATCAATTTCACTTTTCCTTCGTATGTGCAAATGTCTCCTGCAGCGTAGATGCCCGGGATATTCGTTTCCATTTTTGAGTTAACCAGAATTGAGTTCTTTTCTATTTCTAGGCCCCACTCTTTAATTGGTCCCAGAGAAGAAACGAAACCGAAATTACAGATTACTGAATCCACATCCACATTTACTGTGTCTTCACCGTTTGCACCTTGAAGAACAATCTGGCTGATTTTATTTCCATCACCAATAAGCTCGGTAGGAATATAAGGTGTCTTGATATCCACCTTAGAGTTTTGAAGATTTTCAACACTATGTTCATGAGCACGGAATTTGTCTCTGCGGTGTACAATCGTAACCTGTTCAGCGATTGGCTCTAACATTAATGCCCAGTCTACTGCTGAATCTCCTCCGCCTAAAACGGCCACTTTCTGGCCAGCGAATTGATTCAAATCATCGATAAAATAGTGCAGGTTTTTGCCTTCGTACTGTGCAGCACTTTCGAGTTCAAGTCTCCGAGGCTGGAAAGCACCATTTCCGGCTGTGATGATCACAGTCTTCGTATAGTGTATTTCTTTGTCAGTCGTTAATTTAAATGAGCCATCTTCCAGCTTTTCAAGCTTTTCGACTGATTGTTCCAAAGCAGTAGCTGGCTCGAATTTTGCCATTTGCTCCTTCAGGTTATCAATCAGTTCCTGAGCACGGACTTTTGGAAAACCGGCAACATCATATATGTATTTCTCTGGATACAGTGCTGATAATTGCCCGCCTAATTGTGGCAAACTTTCAATAATCTTAACAGATGCTTGTCTCATTCCGCCGTAGAAAGCAGTGAATAGACCAGCTGGCCCCCCGCCAATAATCGTGATGTCATAAACTTTTTGATCTTCTTTCACTCCATATCCCCCTCACTATGTAGTAAAATTGCTCCAATTTTTATAATACCATAAATAGAAAATTAAAACTCATTATCATAATAGAAGATTCAATTAGGAACAATATATTTTAGAAAAAATCATCATTTTACATTAAAAAATAGGGAAAAAGGTCTATTTTCTGAATATTTCTAAGTTTAGTTTATAGCTTGAAAATGCGAGGTAAAAAGAATATCATGTATTGTAGACGAGAATGTTAAGATTTTGTGACATTTTCAGGACATTTTTTTGAACTTTTTAGTGAATAATATCACAAACTTATTCGTGAAAAAAATGGCAGCAAATAGAGATGAGCCATTCGCCCAAAAATATATTAAAAAGGTGGAAGTGATCACTTTGAGAAAGCCAAAGATCGTAATTTTAGGAGCAGGATACGGGGGATTAATGACAGCTACCCGTTTGCAAAAAGCTGTTGGAGTAAATGAAGCAGATATCGTCTTAGTTAATAAAAATGATTACCATTATGAAACTACTTGGCTGCATGAGGCTTCAGCAGGAACTTTGCATCATGACAGAGTCAGGTACGACATTCGTGATGTGATTGACCGTCACAAGGTTGAATTCATCCAGAGCACAGTAGAAGAAATTAAAATGGATGAAAAGCGTGTAATCCTTGAAAACGGCGATATTATTTACGATTATCTTGTCATTGCCCTAGGTGCTGAATCTGAAACTTTCGGTATTAAAGGCTTGAAGGAGTATGCTTTCTCTATCGTTAATGTGAACGCAGCAAGACAGATTCGTGAACACATTGAATATCAATTCGCTACTTACAATACTGAAGCAGAGAAAAAAGACGAGCGTTTGACAATCGTAGTCGGCGGCGCTGGATTCACAGGAATCGAATTCCTTGGTGAATTGACGAATCGTGTTCCTGAGCTTTGCCGTGAATACGATGTTGATTTCCATAAAGTTAAAATCGTGTGTGTTGAAGCAGCACCAATGGTTCTTCCTGGATTCGACCCTGAGCTTGTTAACTATGCTGTATCTCAGCTTGAGAAAAAAGGCGTAGAGTTCCGCATCGGAACGGCAATCAAAGAAGCAACTCCAGAGGGCATCATCGTTGCAAAAGGCGAAGAAGAAGTCGAAGAAATCAAATCTGGTACCGTTGTTTGGGCTGCTGGTGTACGTGGAAGCTCTGTCATTGAAAAATCAGGAATCGAAGCAATGCGCGGCCGTGTGAAGGTACAGCCTGACCTGAGAATTCCTGGCTCAGAGAATGTATTCATCGTCGGTGATTGCTCGTTGATCATCAATGAAGAAATTAATCGCCCATACCCTCCAACTGCACAGATTGCAATGCAGCAAGGTGAAGTATGTGCTAGAAATATCGCTGCACTTGTTCGCGGGAAATCAGAGTTAGAAACATTTACTCCTGACATCAAAGGTACAGTATGTTCACTTGGTGAAGACGATGCAATAGGCGTAGCATTCGGCAAGAAAATGGTCGGCACGAAGGCTTCAATCATGAAGAAAATAATCGACAACCGTTCACTTTACATGATAGGCGGACCATCATTAGTCCTTAAAAAAGGAAAGTTTAATATCCTTTAATAACACATACATGAAACAGGCTTCTTTATGGGGCCTGTTTTTTTGTGTAAAATAATGAAAAAAAGTGAACGGGCGGCGATTAATTTATGGGGAAACGTGAGAATGTCTGGCTTGGGGTAGCGGGGCTTGTGATTCGTGATGATGGAAGCTGGTTAGTGGTAAAAAAACGATATGGCGGTCTGAAAGGAAGCTGGTCTCTCCCGGCGGGGTTTGTAGAGGAAGGTGAGACCGCAGATCAAGCGGTTGTTAGAGAAGTCCTCGAAGAAACGGGAATTGAATGTAAAGTCGAAGGCTTACTTGGTGTAAGGACAGGAGTTATCAGGGACTCAATCAGCGATAATATGCTCATCTTCCTCCTTAATCCATTGCCAGGACAAAAGGTCGTTGCCCAGGAAAGTGAATTATTTGAAGCAAAGTATATAGCTCCTCAAATACTTGAAGATGATCCCGAAACGTCAGTCTTACTGAAATATTTGTTAAGCGTGCAAATTAAAACCAAATCAAGCGTTGAGGGGATAGACCCTGGACCGCAATTTCATTATACGGATTATAAGTTATTTTTATAATTTTCTGAAATTTAAAGGAAGTGACAGATAATTAAAGAAAAACGATGATGTATCCGTTTTCAATCTACTATTTTGGTCATTTTTGAACCTTTTCAAATACATTGAATGTCTGATATATTATCAGAAAATTCAATAATATAAAAAGGAGAGATAAACAAATGAAAATGCATACACATGACACAAAAGAATGTCCATATTGCTCAGGTAAAGGATATTTCCAATTACTGCTTGGCGGTTCTGAAACATGTTCTTGCTGCAGCGGCTCAGGTAAATCAAAAAAATAAGGCAGTGCATCTTGGACCTTCGCAAATGCGGGGTTTTTTCTTTTTTTCCACCCTTAGCATTTCATTGACTCGAAATAGGACAAACAGTAAACTAGAAATGATGTGTAATGGGGGGATTTAGATGTTAACAATAGTAACACTCATCATTTCGATGTTATTGTTTTTTGTATTGTTTTTTGGAATTGGTTTCTTGTTAAATATGTTACTACGAATGTCTTGGATCATGGCTGTTATCTATCCTTTAATCGCCATATTTATTATTGATCAGGTCCGGTTTATCGAGTATTTCACAAATAGCGGAAAAGCTTTTACGGACCTTGGGCAGAGAGTTTCCGGCCTGGCTATGGCAGATATCCTGATTTTAAGCAGTGGATTGGCCGGAGCAATCCTTGCTGGAATCATCATCAGGCTATTAAGGAAAAAAGGGTACCAAATGTTTTAAGAAAGATTGTTTCAAGCCCTTTTGCTGAAAATCTAAAAATCAAAACAAAAACCTTCACCTTAGTGGAGGTTTTTTTGTACATAAAAATTAGGAAAGGAAGAAAACTATCTTAAAGTTCAAAGTGTCATTTTACTTTTACTGGAAGTGTAAATAGGTATTTTAACACTTTTTTGCTCCTTTTGGAATATTTCTTGTTGCGATGGGAAATTAATAGATTTGGGAGGAGTGAAAAATTTTATGAATATTTTAAAAATATGGGCCAGACGCTCAGCGATGGCGGTTTTATTTTTTGCTGCCATAACATCAACGTTCCATTCGATTTCAGGCGTAGAAGCTGCAACATTTGCTACATACATATTTGACAACGAAGGAACACACCAAGATGATACGACACAATTTGAACATAGTAAGAAATCTGTTGGACTAGCTTTTAAGTTTTTGAAAAAGATTTCAGATTTCAAGACCAAGATTTCATCAAGTGAAAAAGTCACGGGTACTCCGCCAACACTTGAACAATCGCTTAATTGGTCCCAATATCCTAAAAAGACAATTATAGCTACAGGTTATACAGCAGGAATGGAATCCACCGGTAAAAACCCTGGTCATCCGGAATATGGAATTACATACTCAGGTGTAAAAGTAAAACGTGATTTATATTCAACCGTCGCAGCGGATTTAAACGTATTCCCGATAGGAACGATTCTTTTTATTCCGGGATATGGGTTTGGGGTTGTCGCAGATAAGGGCGGTGCCATTAAAGGTAATAAGGTTGATCTTTATTATGACACTGTAAGTGATGTATATGAACAGTGGGGTAAAAAGACGCTGGATGTCTATGTGATTGAAATAGGCGATGGGAAATTGACTGAAGATGACCTGAAAGCGCTAAATGAAAATGAATCGATGCAGGTATTTCGCCAGCAATATATCGGCGGCAAGAAATCCTGATAAAAGATAAGGCAAATTCCAGACGGAGTTTGCCTTTTTATTTTTTTATATATCATGGATCAGGCGATGCAATTTTTCAAGGCCATCGAGCAGTCTTGGGGAAGGGCGGCAATAAAGTTCTTCCTCGAGAATCAGGATGCGATCCTGTTTGACTGCATCCATCTCATTCCAGCCCGGGCGTCCGGTGATTAATTCTTTTTTCACCTTTTGTCTTCTGACACCTACCCATGCTATGCAAATGTAATCCGGCTTACGTGAACTGACATCATCCCAGTCTGTTTGGACACTTGCCAGTTCGACATCTTTAAAAATGTTTACAGCCCCTGCAGCTTCTGATAGTTCTGTCAGCCAATTAATCCTGCCAGGTGTGAAAACGGGTTTTGGCCACCATTCCCAATACAGCTTTGGCTTAAAGGAGGTTTTTGCTCCTTTTTGCTTGATCGCGTCAAGCCTGCTCCGGAAATGTTGAGCCGCTTCATTACCTCGTTCAGGCATGTTTAAGGCATTTGCAGTTAAATGTAAGTCATTCTCTATATCTTGAAGGGATTGCGGGTTCAAAATGATATGAGGAATGCCGCGGGCTTTTAAGCCATCAATATTTTTTTCCATTCCCGGGACACTGAGTGAAGCTAGAACAAGGTCTGGCTTCAATTCCTCCACCAGGTCAAGGTCAATTGACAAGTCGGGACCCAGTTTTGGGAGTGTTTTTATGGATTCAGGCCAATCGGAAAAATCATCTACTCCGACCAGCAGTTCAGTTAAACCTAGAAATTCCATGATTTCAGTGTTGCTTGGGCATAACGAAATAACTCTCAATGTGTTCACCTGCCTCTTGTGAAAGGGATAGTCTGTAGTATTTATGATAATAGGTAATGGAGCAACAGGGCCAAGGCGATGCCGCTTAGTCCGCCGAAAAATACTTCGATCGGTTTGTGGCCAAGCAATTCTTTTAATTCCTTTTGTTTTTCTTTTTCCGGCTTATTCTGCCAGCCCTTTGCCTCTTCTGCAAATCTTGAGAAATCCGCAACAAGCTGGTTCAGTACAATCGCTTGCTCTCCAGCCTGCCTGCGGACGCCCGATGCATCAAACATCGTGATGATCGCAAATACGGCTGAAACGGCGAAAACGGCCGAATCCATACCTGTTTCGAGGGCAACTCCGGTAGATAGTGCCGTCACCGCTGCTGAATGTGAGCTTGGCATTCCCCCAGTACTAGTCAGCAATGACCAATCAAGCCTTCTTGTCGCAATATATTGAATTGGGACCTTGATAAACTGCGCGAAAAAAATAGCCGCAAGTGAAGCCCACAAAGGGAAATTTGTAAGTAAATCCATATCTTTGCCCCCTATTCTCTTTCTTTTTTAAACTATGCTTGTGGTGTTCGAGGATGCTTTTTCATATCCTGCGGAAAAAGCGGATCTAGGCGGCTCCCGAACTGTCCTCGGAGACCGTGTTTCTTGAGGAAGATAAAAGTGCCTTTATTAAGTAATACCCAAGAAAGTGTAATTCATTACAGTCATACCATAGTTTTGATAATATAGTTTTAACCGCTAGAATTGGGGTGAGGATTTTGACAGAATACCCGGCAGAATACTACGAGTTCTTTATTAAGTTCAACGAAGGGGACTACTATACCTGCCATGACTTGCTTGAAGATATGTGGATGACGGACAAAAGAAATTATTTTTTAAAAGGCCTGCTGCAAATGAGTGTGGCGATTTACCATTATAGTTATGGAAATGTAAAAGGTGCCCGTCTGATGATGCAGGCAGCCCATGATTATTTACAGTCCTATCGCCCTGTTCACTGGGGAATGGACCTCGAAAAAATTTATCCTTTCATCGAAGCATGTCTAGCTATATTCCCGCAAAATATAGACAGGGTTCCTTATGAACAGGTTAGTGATCTTCCGGTGCTGCCAGTTCTATATTTATATTTGGAGGATATTCATTAATGGCTGTTATTTTATATAAATCAAATGTAAGCATCGATTAGGAAGTCGAAATATTTTTACGTTTTCGTTATAATGAAACTATAATATACGGAGGTGAACCAATTTGTTCAATGTGAATAATGAATTTAAATTAACGAACAGCCATGACTGCCTGGTAATCGGCCTATTTAATAAACCGTCCGGATTGGAAGGAGTCACTGCTGAAGCAGATCAGCTTTTTGACGGGCAGCTGACTGAGTTGGTGAAAAACGGTGAAATTTCAGCTAAGAAAAAAGCAGTTTCAAAGATACATACTTTCGGTAAAACAGGTGCTAAAAAGCTATACTTTGTCGGTCTTGGACATGAAAAGGAACTTGATTTTGAAACATTAAGAGAAGCCTTTGGACGCCTGTTCAAGACTTCCAAAACAGAAAAGTGGACAGAAGCCGCTGTATTGCTTGATACTTTTACATCCGATGCTGTTGAACTTAACGATGCAGCCCACGCGTTAAGTGAAGCATTGGCGATGGCGACTTACGAATTTGAAGGCTATAAGCAGAAATCAAACGAGCCTGAAAAGCGCATTGAGAATTTGACGGTATACAGTGTAGATGAAGAGGGAGAGGTTGAAGCCGCTCTTGAGGTTGGATACGCATTTGGTAAGGCAACGAACTCAGCACGTACGCTTGTTAATACACCAGGCAATCTTCTGACTGCATCAGACATGGCTGAGTATGCAAAAAAACTTGCTGAGAAATATGAGTTTGAAGCTGAGATTTTAGAAAAAGAAGAAATGGAAAAGCTCGGCATGGGCGCGCTCCTCGCTGTTAATCAGGGATCCGCTGAACCGCCAAAGATGATTGTCCTCAAGTACCAGGGAAAAGAAGAATGGACAGATGTAATCGGATTAGTCGGTAAGGGAATCACCTTTGACACAGGCGGATACTCAATTAAGACTAAGGCAGGGATCGTAGGTATGAAATCGGATATGGGCGGTGCTGCAGCAGTCCTCGGGGCAATGGAGATAATCGGCGAGCTAAAGCCTGAGCAGAATGTTGTTGCGGTTATACCATCAACAGACAATATGATCAGCGGAACAGCATTCAAGCCGGATGATGTCATTACATCCATGAGCGGGAAGACGATCGAGGTATTAAACACCGATGCAGAAGGACGTCTTGTACTTGCAGATGCAATGACATATGCAAAGCATCATGGGGCGAACTATCTTGTCGACATCGCCACACTGACAGGAGGAGTCATTACTGCTTTGGGACTTCATACCTCAGGTGCGCTGACGAACAATGAAGCTTTGTTTGAACAAGTTCTCGAAGCTTCATATGAAGCAGGAGAGCCAATCTGGCGTCTGCCGATATTCGAAAGAGACCTGGAGAGAGTCAGGAGCAGTAAAATCGCTGACCTTAACAATTCTCCTGGTGCCGAAGGCCATATGATCATGGGCGGCGCATTTGTCGGTGAATTCGCTGAAGGCACTCCATGGGTACATCTTGATATTGCCGGAACAGCAACAACAGGCAAGGATCACGACCTGGGTCCGGCAGGCGCAACCGGCGTCATGGCGCGTACACTTGCATTGCTAGTTGAGAGATTCGAACCAATCAAATAAAATCGTGAAACAGGACCCTGGAGCAGATGCTTTAGGGTCTTTTTTATTGTAAGAACACAGACATAGTCTAAAAACTTTATTAATTTGTTTGAATCACACCAACAAGTGATAAAATGAATTCAACAAGTAATAAATGCGATTTAACAAGTAATAAAGCTAATGAAACAAGTAATAAATGCGATTTTACTAGTCATAAAAGGGATGGAACAAGTAATAACGCTTTTTCTAAGCAATAAAATTGTTTCGACAAGGAACAAAACCGGCCCAACACGTAAAAAAACAACAGAACTCAGTAATAAGCGCTACAATGTGAAGAGATAAAGCCAAAAATGAGGTGAGCATCATGTATTTTGGTAAGCCGCGAAAAACCGCTCCATCTGACAGAGTCCCGCCAAATCAAAATGTCACGACTGCGTTTCCCGTGCTTCATTATGGGAATATCCCCAACTATAAAAATCTTGATAACTGGACATTAAGGATTTGGGGACATGTGATTCAGGAAACAGTACTCACATTTGATGAACTGATGAAGCTCCCGCAAAAAAACTCGGGAAATGATATCCATTGCGTCACAGGCTGGTCCAAGCTTGATAATGTTTGGGAAGGTATCCCGACAAAGGAACTGGTCAGGATGGCAAAACCTAAGGAAAGTGCGAAATATGTAATCTTGCATGCTGAAGAGGGGTGGACAACAAACCTGCCGATTGAGGATTTTGTTATGGATTCAAGTCTGCTTGCACATACCCACAATGGTGAACAGCTTACACCAGAACATGGCTACCCATTAAGAGCTGTAATCCCTCACTTGTATTTCTGGAAGAGCGCGAAATGGCTTAGAGGGATTGAATTTACTGATGAAAACAAGCCGGGCTTTTGGGAGAAAAACGGCTACCATATGTATGGGGATCCTTGGAAAGAGGAGCGTCTATCCTGGGATTAGTTTATAGGATTACTCGTTTTGGAAAATGATTTTATCCGTCACATAACCGATTGTATAATAATTGCCGCCGTTCTGGACAACGGCGGCTTTTTGTTGTTTAAAAAACAGGTGCTGCCAACTGGGCTTCCAGCTTGAAGAGCAGAATTCCCCTTTTTTAATAAAATATGCTGAAGAAGTGTTGGATTTCCTCTTCATTCCCATCTTAACTTCAGGATGATGTGGCAGCATTCCCGGTCCCCGACATTGTCTTGAAAGGTCATTGTTATTCCATCAGGATTATAGGTTATTTTCGGCTTTTTCTTGATCCCAGCAGAATCGACAAGGTGTTCAACCTGAGCCTGATTTGATTGTTGGGCAGCAGCCATTAAGTCATTTGAAAATGAGGAGGAAGAGGTGATTTTCTTCATCACCTGGTTGGCATCCTCCATTAGCATGATTGCTTTTGTAGCGGAAGTCTTGAATAGGACTGTATTTACTTCAGGGTAGGGGCGGAAGTCAGGAATGGTGTTCGATTCATCTCGTCCAGCATTACAATAAAATAAATAATGCATTTGCTTCCCCTTTCTTTTTGATCAGGATAGTGTTGGAACCTTTTTGTCATCCCTTTCAATTTATGAAGTTCGATCAGTGGGTATGATGCGAAAAAAAGTAAAAGCGCTTGAGAATTTAAAAAAGAGGGAATGTATGAAGAAAAGAGAAATGTAATACATATATACTTCTATAATTTAATTAAATGAATGGGATGGTGCCGTATGGATTTGGATCTGGTGATCAATGTTATTGAAGAGAACGGCTATATGGGGTTGTTTTTTTGGCTTTGGTTCGGCATTTTTATCATCCCAGTACCAAATGAAGTACTCCTGATGACTGTAGGACTCGCTTCGTCCATGGGCTCCCTTGATCCATACCTTGCATTCCTGGTTTCCTACCTGGGTATTTCGACAGCTTTTACCAGCATCTATCTGGTGGGAAGGATAATAGGAAGAAGGCTATTGCGCTTCCTGGAAAAAAGGAAGCGGTTTGCGGATACAATCGAATCCTCGATGAAGATGATGGATAAATATCATGCTTTTTCATTATTCCTCAGCTGCTTCGTACCGGGTGCTAGGAATCTGGTTCCATTGCTATATGGCTTCAGCAGGCTTTCATTTAAGACATTTGCTGTTTTTGCTTATAGTGGTGCGTTTATCTGGGTATTGACGGTTTATATGATAGGATATTTATTCGGGGATAAAATGGATGCAATCATGAAATATAATAAAGAAATGTGGCTCCTCGTAATTATAGCAGCAGCGGCAGCAGCTGGAATCTTTGTTTTTAAAAAGAAAAAAATGAAGAATGAAGGAATAGAAAGTGCTCTTGGAACGGAAAGCGGCATATATCAGGAAAGGCAGCAAAAATAGCCGCCTTTCTCATACGCATTTCACTACGAGGCGCGTGCGCTTTTCTTATTGTCCAGCTCCAGCGCCTAGCCCCTCGAGTCGCTTGTCTAGCTGCGCCTCCTAACTCCTCGAGACGCTTCGGTCCTGCCAATGAAGTCAAAAACCGACTTCACTGTCAGGCCCTTCAACGGACACGATGTCCTAGTGCCGACGTTGCCACAGGACGTGGCGGTTTTAGTCGACGTTCACTTGACAAGGCGCTTACGCTTTTCTATTTTAAAATTCGTTTCGGTGTTCGACTAAATCAATAGCTCCCAGGACAATATGGGCCAAACCAAAACCGAATACAGTGTTGGAAATCATTTTATCGATTTTACGGTTTTGCTTCATTGCATAACCTGCGGCAGTGACAGCAGTCCCGAGTACTGTTGGGATCATGCCCTCGCGAATTCGATTCATTCGGTTCACCTCATAATTCAGGATGCGTCCCTAAGGACAGTTTTAGTTTCTCCAGCAATCCTTGCAATTCAATTGGCAAATCTAAGGAGGCAGATAACATGGAATTAAATCAAACGCTTTTAGGTTCATTAGGTATCGAGATTACGGAGCTGCAAAAAGGGAAAGTCACTGCAACTATGCCAGTGGATGAACGCACTAGACAGCCATTTGGGCTGCTTCATGGAGGGGCATCTGTAGCGCTGGCAGAAACGGTCGCAAGTGTCGGGGCCTTTGAATTGGTCGATAAGGAGAATGAAGTCGTTGTAGGACTTGAAATTAACGCCAACCATATCCGTGCTAAAAAGGATGGTTTCGTCACAGCGGTTGGCACTGTCCTGCATCAAGGGAAAACCACCATGGTCTGGGATATTAAAATCACGGATGAAGACGATCATCTCATTTGCGTATCAAGGTGTACGATGGCTGTAATTAAACGTAAAAAATAAGTTGGATCAGCCTACTTGGCTGATCTTTTTACTGAATATGAAAGTATAAAATTCACTTCAAGAAATGTCCAGCTCCAGCGCCTAGCCCCTCGAGTCGCTTCGGTCCGCCCAATGAAGTCAAAGAACGACTTCACTGGTCGGCCCTCCAGCGCTTGTCGGGGCTGACCAAGGCGCTTGCGCTTTTCTTATATTTCATCAGAAATTTCAACCACTTTTCTCAGTTTTTCATTATGATATCCTGCTGGAGCCAGCTGCAGTAATTTATTGCGGATGGAACAAAGTATAGGGAAGTCAACTTTTGCTGCCAGCTCGTATATTTTCGTTTCATTTTTAACTAGTTTCATCCGTGCCATCCGGTTCAACTCGTACTTCTCGAATGCCTTGTCAATCGAATCTTCTGTACTGATCCATTTTGAAAGATAGGCAGCTTCCTCAATAGCCAGTGAAGCACCCTGTCCAATATTCGGCATTGAAGCATGAGCGGAATCCCCAACAAGGAGGATGTTGCCATAATAAAAGTGTTCCAATGGCTGGATGACAGATAGTTCATCAAAAATTATATTTTCCGAAGGGGTATTCTCCAGTATTTGCTGGATAGGATCGTGATAATAGAAGAAGTTGAACAATAAATCCATCGAAGTCCAATTCAACATATGCGTTGGGCTTGAAGCGGATTTTTTAAATGCATACCAGTATAAGCGATTGCCGGGCATTGGAGTGATTCCGAATCGGCCTCTGGGTCCCCAGGTTTCGGTGTATGGAATTTCGTTAAAGGATGGGTTATCTATGAAGCCGCGCCAACAAACGGATCCCGTTAAGGTAAGGTGGCTGTCTGGAATTAATTTTTTCCGTATCGGGGAATCGGTTCCATCACTGCCAATTAGATATTCTGCTTCTGCAGTGCAACCATCCTTGAAATTCAATTTGATTGTATGGGCATTCTGTTCAAAGTCAATTAATTCCTTATTCATGTGGAGAGAACCGGGAAGAAGTGCTTCTGCTAAAATATTCATCAGCGTGGAGCGCTTCATGAATAGATAATTTGGGATATGAGTGGGAGAGTGGTAATCAAATTTTGCAATAACTTCTCCTGAATGGGATTTAACATAACAATGATTGGTTGTTACTCCATTCGTAAGCATCTGTCTGCCTAATCCCATGATATAAAATGCTCTTATCGCATTGCCGCTTAAAACAATGCCAGTATCAGGGCCGCTGATTTCTTTCGCCTTTTCATACACTTCGGTGTGGATTCCTTTTTTCTGCAAGGCCACAGCTGAGCATAAACCGCTAATTCCACCGCCAATTATGGCAATTCTGACATGAGCCATAAAACCCTCATCCTTTCAAAATGAAAAAAGCTTAATTTCCCTGTATGGCTCCAAAAGAATAATCTCTTCATCCTTACTATACTTCACGCTATATCAGAAAGGTATGGATATTAATTGAACATTCAGTAAAAAAACAAAGCCACCAGGTGGTTAACCTGATGGCATTACTTTTTTACTGATTCATTTCCTGCATTGATTTTCTGGCTTCAGCCAGATCATCCTGTACCGTCTTATCCGACAGCTTGATGCCTGAGTTATAAGCTGCTCGGCTGATTAAGTGGCCTGCAACCGGGGAGGTAAGGAAAATAAACCCGATGCCCAATAATAATCTTGAATTAAAATGATCCTTGATAAACCAAAAATATAAGAAGGTTCCGATCAGCACAAGCATGACACCCATTGTAGCGCTTTTTGAAGCAGCATGGTTTCGCGTATAAACGTCAGGAAGCCTGATCAGGCCGAACGCCGTAACAAGGCTGAGAAATGCCCCCACAAGGATGAACAAGCCAGCAAAAAATTTAGCTATTTCCATTTCTGTCATATTCCATGATTACTCCCTTCTCAAGATATTTTGAAAAGGCGACTGTGCCGATGAAAGCAAGGATACCGATAAGCAGGATGATATCCAAAAAGGCACTTGTTTCAAGCAGGATAGAGACGAGTGCAATGAGGGACACGAGGCTGATACCGATTGCGTCAAGGGCAACCACCCTATCAGCGATCGTAGGTCCCTTTATCACGCGATAGATTAGGCCGATCATTGCCAGGGATATGAATGTTGCTGAAACCCACATAATCATGTTAAACATCATCTGCTCACCTCCATGATCGATTTTTCAAATGTATCTCTGATCCCTTTGATAGAATCCTCAGCATCATCAATATCCATAGCGTGCACATACAGGATTTTATTATCAGGTGAGACATCAACGACCAGGGTACCGGGAGTTAATGTAATGAGATTAGCGAGCACGGTAATCTCCCAGTCTTGTTTCAATTCCGTTGGGTATGCAAAAATTCCAGGCTTTATATCTAGCTTAGGCTTTAGGATTACCTTAAGGACTGCAATATTCGAAAGGATTAATTCCCTGGTGAAAATATAGACTAGATTTATTACAGCAATGAATCTCAACAAGTAAAACCGCGAATTGAAAAATCGGCGGAACATATAGATGATGAGCAGGCCAAAGAAATACCCGACGAAAAAGGCGGCCGGGGAGTAGGATGTCTTCAGGAACATCCATACAAATGCCAGAATGAAATTCAGCAAGATTTGAAAAGCCATAGCTCATTACTCCTTTAAAACTGCATCGATGTAGATTTCCGGATTTGCAAGTGTTTCAGCAGCCATTGAGATTACCGGATATATTGCATCTGTTCCAATTCCGTACAGAACAGCAAAGGCTGTTAAGAGCGCTGGTGCGGCAAGGAGCCATTTAACAGGAGCACCTTGCTCAGACTTAAATGCCCTCTCAGAACCCCAGAAGCCTTTTATGAAAATCTTCATTACCGAAAACAAAACAAAAAGGCTGGACATGAGGACGGTGAATGCTCCAAAATAACTGCCTGCTTCAAAGCCAGAACGTACAATCATCAGTTTGCCAGCGAATCCGCTAAGCGGAGGGATGCCCGCAAGTGCTAACGCGGCGATAAAAAATGTCCAACCAAGGCGCGGATATCTATGCAGCAATCCGCTGATTTTATTAAGATCGCTCGTCCCTGTGATCCTGATGATGATCCCAATCAGCAGGAATAGGGCGGCCTTGATGTTCATGTCGTGTATCAAGTAAAAGATAGCACCAGTTAGTGATTCTTGTGTCAGTACGGATACACCAAACAGTATGACGCCGACCGCGACAATAATATTATAGATAATGATTTTCTTAATGTCGGAATAAGCGATTGCCCCTATCACTCCAGCGATGATTGTCAGGATCGCCAGAATTTGCAGCAATTGATGTGTGTACCCAGCATCATGGTAAAAGAATAGCGAGTAGGTCCGGGTGATCGAGTAAACCCCAACCTTCGTCAGCAGTGCTCCGAATAAGGCCATAACCGGTGCGGGCGGTGCGTAATAAGATCCAGGAAGCCAGAAATAAAGCGGGAAAATCGCACCTTTCAGGCCGAATACGATTAAGAATAATACGGCAATAACAGTTATAATCCCGAGGTTGCCAAGCTCGCTGATTCGAACAGAAAT
The DNA here is from genome assembly GCF_049532715.1 of Heyndrickxia sp. MSNUG. NCBI lineage: Bacteria > Bacillati > Bacillota > Bacilli > Caryophanales > Bacillaceae > Heyndrickxia > Heyndrickxia sp. MSNUG. The sequence goes on along the minus strand of NZ_CP150978.1, from coordinate 4,030,170 downwards.
ATGCGCCATGTTGAGCGTGCCGACTACTGAATAAAGATACGCAACAGCGATGACAAACAGCGCAGATGAAATGACATTTACCAGTATGTATTTAATGGATTCGCGGAGCTGGATTTTCGTTCCGCCCAAAACAAGCAATACATATGAAGACATAAGCATGACTTCAAAAAATACAAACAAGTTGAAAATATCACCTGTTGTGAAGGCGCCGTTCACGCCAACGAGCAGGAAGTTAACGACTGGGTAGTAATAAAATTTTTCCCGCTCTACGCCGATTGACTTGAAGGAGTAGATTACGGAAGCAAACGCAATGATACTGGTCGTAAGCACTAGCAATGCAGAAAGCATGTCCGAAACGAGCGTTATGCCGTAAGGAGCCTCCCAGTTGCTGACGTCCATTGTCTGGATTCCATTTTTATAAACATGGCTAGCAAGCAAGGAGGCAGCAATAATCCCTGAAAATGAGCTTATTGCCGAAACCCATCGCTGTGCGAGTACGTTTTTTGTGAAAAAGATTAGTATAACCCCTGTAATCAGAGGAATTAGAATAGGTAAGATGATTAGATTATTCATGTCCTTCCTTTCCTCTCAAGCGATCCATATTATCCGTTCCAAGTTCCTGATACGCTCTGTAGGCCAAAACCAGGAAGAAGGAGGTTACGCCAAAGCTAATGACGATCGCAGTCAGGATCAATGCCTGAGGAAGCGGATCGACATAAGAAGCAGCGTGCTCGCCAAGAAGCGGAGCGGCACCTCTTTTTAAGCCGCCCATCGTTAAAATCAACAAGTGGGCGCCGTGGCTCAGAAGTCCTGTACCGATAATGATCCTGAGCAAGCTTTTGGAAAGCATGAGATAGGTCGCTGTCATAAACAAAATACCAATAAGAAAAGCCATTAAAATTTCCATTATTCGCTCTCTCCAATCGTTTGAATAATGGTCATTGTCACACCAATGACGACCAGGAACACGCCAGTGTCGAATAATACCGCAGTATGCAAAGAAGTTTTGCCAAGGAGTGGAAGATCCACATAGGTAAACGCATGAGTCAGGAAGGGCATGCCCATGATCAAACCCCCTACTCCAGTTCCCACGGAAAAAAGGAGTCCAACTGCAATAACCTTGATATAATCGACCGGCAGGATTGTCTTCACTGTTTTTATATCGAAGGCAAGCAGCAGAAGCACAATTGCCCCTGATGTCATCAGCCCGCCGATAAAACCGCCTCCAGGGTGATAGTGCCCGGCAAAGAACAGATGGATCGAAAACAGGATGATGACGAACAAAGTGAATTTTGTAACTGTCTGCAGGATAATATCATTTGTTTTCATCCTTATTCTTTCCCCCTTGTCAGCCGTAGTTTGATCATGGCAAAAATACCAAGAGCGGCAATGCCGAGCACTGTAATTTCGAACATCGTATCAAAACCGCGGAAGTCAACGAGAATGACGTTAACCATGTTTTCGCCGCCTGCTTTTTTATACGTATTCTCTATATAATACTGTGCAATTGAATCGAACATTTTATTGCTGTGCGCTGATAAAGCGATAAGAGTGACGATTGCACCAACTCCAATCGAAACTATTGCATTTCCGAGCTTGAAGCGGATCCGCTCCTCGTTTCTTCCGAGTTTTGGCAAATGGTAAAAGGCCAAGAGGAAAAGGGCTACGGAAACTGTTTCAATCACAAGCTGTGTCAGCGCTAAATCTGGAGCGCGAAAAATGACAAAGAAAAGTGCAACTGTATATCCGACCGCTCCTAGCAGGATGATTGAAGTCAGCCTTGATTTTGCAAACATAATCGTGATGGAGGAAACAGCAATAATCAATACAAGGATCACTTCTAAAAATCTGATCGGCGCGACATTGCTAAAATCGAGTTTGAACGCATTCCGATATACCAAAGTCGTGGCCAGGATCAAGATAAAGAATGAAAAAATGTAAACTAGATATGTCCGGATAAAACCGTTCATATACGTCTTGGTTATGTTTCGGGACGTGATCTGGATGAGCTCCAGGCCGCGGTCATATATATGGTTCAACGCAAGCCGCTCAGGGAAGATCCGATAGATGCCTGTCCATTTTGGCAGTGTTTTGAACAGTAAAAATCCTAAAATAATGACACCTATCGTCATATATAATTCAGGTGTTGGACCATGCCAGTGAGAGATATGGACATCAAATCCTTCACGGTTTTCAAGCAGTGATGGCAAGATTGCTCCCATAGCGGGAGAAATAATGCTATGAGAAAGCACATTTGGGAAAATTCCGAAAATCATGACGAGTGAAGCAAGGATGACGGGCGAAATCAGCATTCCAATGGGCGCTTCATGCGGTTTCTTTTCCAGTTTTTCAGGCTGATATTTTCCAGTGAATGTCTTAAATACATACATCATGCTGTACAGGAATGTGAACACACTTGCCGCCCAGGCAATAATTGGGAAAAGGATTCCCCATGTATTAAGGCTGAATATATCCATTTTCGCAACTCGAAGCATCCCGGTGAAAAACATCTCTTTACTCAAGAAGCCATTGAAAGGCGGAATACCTGCCATTGAAAATGCCCCAATGATTGCGAGAGTGAAAGTAATTGGCATGAAGTTCATCAAGCCGCCAAGCTTGCGGATATCCCTTGTCCCCGTTTCATGGTCGATGATTCCCGTAACCATGAACAGACTGCCCTTGAATGTGGCATGATTGATTAGATGGAAAACAGCAGCTGTGACTGCGACGATATAATATCCATCCTTAATCGTGCCATAGTGAAGGGCCGCAGCGCCAACACCAAGCAATGACATGATCATACCAAGCTGGCTGACTGTTGAAAAGGCAAGGATTGCTTTTAAATCCGTTTGCTTTACCGCTGAAAAAGAACCCCAGAATAAAGTAAGTACTCCAATACCAGCTACGAGCCAGACCCATACACCAGAATGGGCAAATACAGGTGTCATCCGGGCGACAAGATAAATGCCCGCCTTAACCATCGTTGCAGAGTGCAAATACGCACTGACTGGGGTGGGCGCTTCCATCGCATCAGGCAGCCAGATGTGAAATGGGAACTGGGCAGACTTTGTGAATGCCCCTAAAAGGAACAAAATCAAGGTTGCTGTGAACAAAGGATGATTAATAACTTGATTAGACATTTCAATGGTTTCGGAGATGCTGAAAGTGCCAGTGATGATATAGAGCATCAAGATGCCCCCAAGCATTGACAAACCGCCGAAAACGGTGATCAGCATCGATTTTTGCGCGCCATATCTCGAACCTTCTTTATGGTTCCAATATCCAATTAAAAGGAATGAAGAAAAGCTCGTCAATTCCCAGAAGGTATATAGGACGATCAGGTTATCCGATAAGACAACCCCAAGCATGGCTCCCATGAACAAAAGCAAATATATGTAGAATGTATTCAGCTTTTCTTTTTCAGGAGAAAGGTAATAGATCGAATATAACACGACCAGTGCTCCAATCCCCGTGATCAGCAGCGCAAAAAGTAACCCTAATCCATCAATTTTAAGGGCGAAATCTACCCCAAGCGAGGAGATCCACGGAAAGGATTCCATGATGGTATCTCCATTTCTTGTCACGCTTATGAATTGAAGGAAATATACAAAAAGCACGGCGGGCAGCGGCAAAAGGAACCACCCTGTATGTATGTTACGGAAGTGCTTATGTAAAAATGGAATTAATAGCGCTAGTAAAAGCGGTGATAAAACTGCAAGGTGAAGTAATGACAAAAGATAATACCTCCTTATAATTCCAAATTTAGATTTTTGATACAATCGTTAACATTATATATTTTGCTGATTTTACCAGGTTCATGCTCCCGAATGTCCGATGTAAAAATTATATCGTAAAAATGAGGGATATGCATGCCATGGCATTTGATAATAAAAGGACTCTCCAAAATTTACTGAATAAGAATGCTGTATTGCTTGCATACTAACAGGGAATAGGGGGGATAACCATGGTCCGGAAAATTGTTATATGCGTTGGGATATTCCTTAGTTTGTTTACGGGATTCTTCATCCTGGATAACCGGGAAGACAAGGAGTTGTCAAAACAAGGAACTGGTGCAGAACCTGGTGTACTGCGGATTCAGCAAACAGATATGGACGAGGTTGAAACAGCAAAAACATATATACCTTTTGGATCGAGGGAATACGTCAGGATAATACCTAAGTAGCCTTCAACCTTTTAATACGGATTAAGATGAATAAAGTTTCAAAAGTTTTAAGTTCCTTGAGTAAGGAACTTTTTCTTTTTGTTGCCGGAAGCATTCTTTTCTTTCATAATATCCAAGTAGGAATAAGAAAGAAACGAGTGAAGAGGTTATAATGAAAAATCCGTATTTAACAAGCTATTTCCCGCTGCTCGCCATTGTTCTGTTCAGTTTGTCGCTCTCAGTCCGCACAGAAATGGAGCTTGTGGCACTCCTGAAAAATGCCGGGATTTATGATGGCATGCTGGAGTTTTTTTCGGAAACAGGAATAAAACTTTCGCTTCTGGCATTGCTGATGGTCATGTACTTCATGGTTTTTGCAGCCATGAAGCTTATTGCCGATACAATCAATGAGGTCAGCCTGCTATTTTTTTCAAAGGATCATGAAGGTGAGAGCCTTAAACTGATTCGCAGTGGTGCATCCGTCTATTTTGCAGCTGGGGTGGTTTCCCTTTTCAGCATTTACAGCTTCATAGGAATCGGCCTTATTTTTGCAGCAGCAACATTGATTTACTTCATTTATTTTGTCTATAAAATAAGCCCTAATTTATCAATAGCAGGGGTCATCGGGACCGTTTTCTTTCAGGTCATCCTCTGGAGCACCATGCTGCTTGGAATCATTTATCTTGCGGTAAAAGTGTATAACAGCATAATGGCAAGTTTGCCGATTTAGAGAGCTGATTCAAATTGAATCAGTTTTTTATTTATTAATGGGCTGATTTCCAAACAGTGCAGTCCATAATCCTCCGGAAAACGAGTGCTTGAACTGAAATCAACCATAAAAATAGACCGGGCTTACCCCGGTCTGATCATTTCATTATATCCCGCCAAATCAATAGCTGTGGCGATTTGTCATGAATAGATTCCATGCTTTGCGGCGCGTCTTTGCCAACCCATACTCCTGCAGTCAGCTTTCCGCTGAAGCCGATGAACCATAAATCCTTGAAATCATTGGTCGTTCCTGTTTTGCCTCCCGCCTCCTGACCGGCAATCCCCACTTTCCTTGCTGTACCTGAAGTAACAGTTTTTTTCATCAACTCGTTTACAGTCTCAGCTGTTTTCGCGCTCCAAACTTTCACCTGCAGATGATTCCATTTATAAAGAAGCCGGCCATTAAGGTCAGTCACCTTCGCAATCGCTCTTGGCCTGATAAATAGTCCTTTATTGCTGAAAACAGTATAGGCCTCGGTCATTTCTAACGGACTCATGCCAGTGGTGAAGCCGCCGACTGCAGAAGACGGCACTTGATCCTGGGATGTCATTTTTTCAAAATGAAAAGGTGTTAAATCACTGAAAGCCTCATTCACCCCAACCTGCTGAAGCAGCCTGACGGCGGGTGTGTTATAGGAATGGGTGAATGCCTGTTCCAGGGTCACCTTTCCATATTTCGCTCCACCATAATTTCTCGGGCAATATCCTTTGATACAAATGGCTCCAGCATCCACTTTCTCAGTTATACTGGCGCGTGTCCGCTCAAAGTAGGGTGCATACACGAGCAAAGGTTTAATGGAAGACCCCGGCTGGCGAAAAGCCTGGTACGCCCGGTTGAATTCACCGGTACGATAGTTCTTGCCGCCTGCCAAAGCCACTATGAGGTTCGTTTCATGATTCACTACTGCAGCAGCGCCTTCAATACCTTTATAAGGCAGGTGCTCTGCCACCGACTTCTTTGTCCGCATTTGCAGCTCTTGATCAAGGCCGGTGTGGATGGTGATGCCTGAACTTAACAATTCATCGACTCTCGCATCTAATTCTTGTTCAGTTCCTAATTTTTCATGTTCAGATACCAATTCCCTTAATTCACTTAAAACAAATGAAGTGTAATCAGGATATGCATTTTTCCTTGGTCTTATTTTTAAAACAATCTTCTCAGTTTTAAGTTTTTCTGCTTCGTCAAAATGAAGCTGACCACTCTGGACTAGCTGATCTAACAGAAGCTCCTGCCGCTTCTTTGTCCGATCAAAGTGCTTTAAAGGATTATAAAAGGAAGGATTATTAGGGATAGCGGCTAGAAACGCTTGTTCAGCCTTACTAAGATCTGCCGGCTTCTTTTTAAAATAAAAATCCGCAGCTGCCTGGATTCCGTAAGCGTTATTCTGAAAATAGATCGCGTTTAGATACTGCTCAAGGATTTCCGTTTTTGAAAATGTTTTTTCGAGCTGGCAAGCATATAGCACTTCACTGAGTTTACGGTTATAGGATTGATAATGGTTCAGGTACTGGTTTCTGGCCAGCTGCTGGGTAATCGTGCTTGCACCTTGCTCGATTCCATCTGAGTGAATGTTGATTGCAAGCGCACGGCCTATTGCAGTCAGGTCAAATCCAGGATGCCTTTGGAAATTTTGATCCTCAGAAACGATAAATAGATCTTTTATGAATCCTGGAATTTCATTGGATGACACATATCGTCTGTTCATGGGATGATTAAGTTCTGTTACGACATCACCATTGCTGGCAAGAATCAAGCTTGTCTGCGAAAGCTTTGTCTGTGTCAAGTTAACTTTCTTATCAAGAATCTCGTTGAAGCTTTCCGCTTTACCGGCTTCGTTAAACGTTAACGTCACGACTGTGATGAACGCGGGTATTAAAAGCATTGTCAGTAAATAGCCTGTTAGGATGCGCACGTTAGTTCCTTTCTTTTGCTGTGTAAGAATCCTGTTAAATTAATTTGCATATTACGCACGCTTTATATCGGATAAAATTCAGCAAAATTAAGAGTTGAATAAGGATTCACACAGGCAATACCCAGTGATTATTTATATGGAATGATTAATCTCCAATAAAAAACCAACAAAAATTTTGATATTTAAATTATGACAATATAAAAATGCAGAAAAATTAAAAAATTTATTCTGATTCGTGATATAATAGAAAAAATAATCGACAGAAAAGCATATACTGGTTACATACAACTACTGGCTTTTCAGAAAGTTGGGGAAGCATGGGCGAAAATGAAAGGACATTATTTATTGATTTTGAATTTACGATGCCTGACCGGAACAGCAGGAGGCAGGGCTTTTACCAGGAAATTATTGAGGCTGGTGCCGTTCTGGTTGAGAACAGCAAGGTGGTTGAACAGTTCTCCTCATATGTAAGGCCAAACCGTTTTCCAAATTTAACTGAGAGATGCAGGTCATTTCTGAACATTTCCCAGGAACAGGTTAATTCAGGAATCTCGTTTCATGATTTGGCGGAGAAATTAAGGTGTATGGGTGGAAGCAAAAACTGCCAGGTTGTCACCTGGGGCAATATGGACATGAAGGTATTGCAGCATAATTGCCTGCAGGCATCCGTCTCATTTCCGCTCCCGGGCAAGCAAATTGATCTTTCGATGGAATATAAACGTTTCTTTGGTGACCAGAATCAGACTGGACTTTGGAAGGCTGTACAGGAATATGGCAGGGAAGGCACTGGAAAGCACCACCGTGCGCTCGATGATGCTTTGACAACCTATCATATTTACAAGCTGGTAGAGAAAGACAAACAGTATCTGCGCAGGCCTGAGCCCACTACAATTGGGGATATGGTCGATTTTTCAAAGCTGTTGAACAAGTTTGCATAAAAAAGCCAGATTGGAGAAAACAATCTGGCTTTTGGCGTTCTTACGATGGGTATATTACTCGGCAGACTCTTATTTAAAGTAATCTTTCTCAAGTGATTCCAAATTCCGAAGGCTTTGCTGTGCCCATGGAGAATTGTCATCCTCAAGTTCTGATCGCAATTTACTTGCTGCTTCTTTCAGTGAATCAAGATAGTCAGGAATCTCACCTTCGAACGGCTTTACCATTTTTTCAGGAATATTTGCTTGCTCCCGGTAGGATAGTGCCTTTCTTTCATGGAAAAAGCCCACTTCAGCATCCTTTGGATTATGAAGGTCGCCCTGCATTGGATGTTTAGCTACTGCCAAAACACGGACAAGATAGTGCTGGGGACGGCGTTCTGTAATCTCGCCTATGTACTTGCCAGTCTTATAAATGGCGGTCACTTTCTCGCCAATTTTCAGTTCGGACATGATTTTCTCCTTTCGAAAAATAGATTATGTGACGAATGTCCTGAACACTTGTCATTCACTGGCCAGGACGTAATGCCTTTTCTTTCATTATGCAAGATTTAGAGCAAAAAACAAAGTGCAAAACCTTTTACAATCCTTTAAAGTGTTTATAGGAGGGATACATATCATGACTAAAAAAATATTAGCGGTACTAATAGCAATCATGTTTGTTCTTGCTGGCTGCGGTACTGCAGGCGAGAAGCAAGAAGCAGAGAAAGCGAAGGAAGAAACAGAAGATAATGGTGGACAAGCTGATCAGCAGAAAATGGATGAAAATTTTGTTTATCCGCAGACGGTTAAGGAAGTCCAGGAAAATGAAAGACTTGTTGAAATGGTCACCAATATGGGTACCATTAAAATCAAGCTTTTCCCGAAACAGGCGCCTAAGACGGTGGAGAATTTCATCAAGCACAGCGAAGAAGGCTACTATGAGGGAGTTACATTCCACCGTGTTATCGATGGTTTCATGATTCAGGGCGGTGACCCGGATGGAACAGGTATGGGCGGTGAAAGTATTTTCGGCGGACCGTTCGAGGATGAGTTTTCAAGAGAGCTTTTCAATATCCGCGGAGCATTATCGATGGCGAATGCAGGACCTAATACGAATGGAAGCCAATTTTTCATCGTCCAGAATAAAGAGCTGGATCCTAGCCTGCCAGAGCAAATGAAACAAGCGGGCTATCCTGAAAAAGTGATCAAGGCTTATGAAAATGGCGGCACTCCGCATCTAGATGGCAAGCATACAGTCTTCGGGCAGGTTGTCGAGGGAATGGATGTTGTCGATAAAATTGCCGCTACCCCAGTTGGAGCGCAGGACAAGCCTGAAAAGGATGTCGTCATTGAAAAAATCAATGTACTGAAATAACATCTGGCCAGGTTGGATGAAATGCAAAACCTTGCTATAATGTGTGGGTGCGTGTTTCCGAGTAAGAAAGGAAGATGAGAATGAATCACTGGTTTGTCATCTCATTATTTTTATATTTTCCAGAGGATAAAACTGAATATATTCCCGCAGCTATAACCTCATTCGTTTTCCTGATAGGAGCGATCCTGACAATGAGGTTTATCATTAAAGTTTCCAAAAAGGAAGCACAGAAAGCTAAAGAATATGAACAGACAGTCATGAAGCAAATGGAAGAACATAAGAAGAACAGCTGATTTTACCCAGCTGTTCTTTTTTTGACTACAACAGCCCTGTCCCGCGTTAAACCGGTGGGGGTCAGACCCCCAGTACTGTAACGCGTTAAACTGGTAATCACCAGTGCGATAAAATTGTGTTTCTGGTGGTTTAACTTGTGGAAATCGGGGTAAAAGTCATGTTTTCATTATTTCAGGAAAGGTTTATAATACAATTTATATCTTAAAAATGAGTAGGGGTATAAATTGAAGGACTTACAGATAAAGAGTATTGTAGAACAAATTCTTATCCAGTCGGGAAGCAGTGTTAAGGTTGAACTTGAATCATTTTTTCCTGGAGACCGGTTTGCGGGCGGGAAGTATAATTTTGCGAGTCACACCATCACTTTATATATTGAAGAAATCAAGGACCAGTGCCTGCAGATCTTTTCATCATTAGATTCATTCGAGGATTACCTCGCTGTTGTTTTTGCCCATGAAATCGGCCATGCAGAGGACAGTCAGCTAGCTGATTTAATTGAGCAGATGGATTCTTGTACCAATGATTACGCGAGAACTGGGATTGCCTTGAATATCGAGAATAATGCATGGGATTACGCAAAACTGCTGATTCCGCAAAAACTTCACCCATTCATGGATACAATCATTCATTATTCACTTCAGCCATATTATGAAGCACTTGAAATGAGTGCCTAAATGTAGAAAGAAGGAGCCAGGACCTAGAGGTCTGGCTCCTTCTATATTTCTCGTGAAAACTGAAAGGTTGTCTTAGCTGAACGCTGTTTTCAATCTGTCGAGACCTTCAAGCAAAGTTTCGCGCGGGCAGGCCAGGTTCATCCTGACAAAACCTTCTCCGCCTTCTCCGTATTTCGTTCCTGGCTCAAGTGCAAGTTTCCCTTTGTACAGCAGCTTTTCTTTCAGTTCTTCGTCGCTTAAACCAAGCTCCCTGCAATCAATCCATAGCAGGTAGGTAGCATCAGCCTTCATAGGTTTAATCGCCGTAAGGTTTTCTTTCATAAACTCAGTGGCAATCTCCATATTTTCGTGCAAATAGTCCAGCAGATGTTCCAGCCATGCCTCTCCACCGCGATAGGCGGCTTCCATACCGGCAATGGCAAACGCATTCAAGGTAAAGAATCCTTGCTGCTGCTGGATTTCCTTGAATTTGGTCTTTAGTTCCTTATTCTGGATAATGGCGGCCGAAGCTTGAAGTCCCGCCAAGTTAAACGTTTTGCTCGGAGCGACGAATGTAACTGTAATATTCATGAACTCTTCTTTTAACGAAGCGATTGGTGTATGGACATTCGGTTTGAAAACAAGATCGGAGTGGATTTCATCCGAAACGATCAGGCAATCATGCTTTACGCATAAGTCGCCGAGTTTTTCGAGCTCAAGCCTAGTCCAGACCCTGCCGCCAGGATTATGAGGGTTGCACAGGATGAATAATTTAACTCCCTCTTTCAACTTTTCTTCAAAGTCCTCAAAATCCAATTCAAATCGGTCATTTTCATAAATTAAGTTTGACGTGATAAGGGTCCTGTCATTATTTTTCACCATATTGAAAAAAGGTGTATAAACAGGCGAATGCACCAAGACCTTGTCGCCTTTTTCCGTGAAAGCACGAATCGCAGTACTGATGGAAGGCACCACACCCTCGCTATATAAAACGGATGATGTTTCAATCTCCCAGCCATGTCGATTTTTCAGCCAAAGCTGAAGGGCTTCAGTAACTGAAAAAGGCACAAAAGTATATCCAAAAACCCCATGATCGATCCTTTCTTTAAGAGCGTCACAAACAGCTTTTGGAGGCTGGAAGTCCATATCAGCGACCCACATTGGAAGCACATCTGCCGTCCCAAATACATTTTCAGTCGAATCCCATTTAACAGAACTAGACTTGCTGCGATCAATCACTTTGTTAAAATCAAACTTATCCATATGTACACCGCCATTTCCTGAAAATTTATCACTCACTATCTTTATGATAAAATATTTATAAAAAAATATCAGGTGATTGAATTGGAATCTAAAGAACTTAGCTATAAATTAATTGATGTTTTGAATAAATGGGATCCTATTGACGTAGGGGAAGGGGGATTTGATCCGGAAATTGCCGATATCCTCCAGGCAGTTCATGATTTTGACGATGCTTATAAAATTGCAAAGAGAATTCAGTCTGTATTCGAATTTTCGTTTGAAAAGCTATTGCCATACAAGGATTGCCATTTAATCGCTAACACTTTGCTTTCAATTAAAAATGAGGATGCTTGCTCATTATAAACCTATGAAACGGCAGCCATCAACGGCTGCCGTTTGCTGTTGCTTCGACTCTTTCCTCTGCGCCAATAAATTGATTGATGAGCTTGTGGACATCCTCCGGCCGTTCTTCCGGGACGAGATGTCCCGTTTCCTTTAAAATCACCAGTTTAGAATTCTTTAAATCCTTCTTTAATTTTCTTCCGACACTGACAGGGACAACCTTATCGTGCTCACCCCAGATCATCAGGCAGGGTGCATCGATTTTTTTTAGCTCCTCAGAAGTCAAATCACCCTCCCGATGCCTAATCATCATCGTCAATGCTTTAAAAATGTCATCCTCTAAAAAAGGGGATAAGTAGCCGTAGAGCATTTCATCATTAATCATGGAATGGTCATACACAACATTCTTCAAGTTTTGTTTCACACCAGACTTCGCGAGATGGAATTTCACATAAAGGTGGAAATAAGGGATATAGCTTGTCAGGACAAGTGGAAGCTTCGCTCTCTTCAAATAGCCTGAACTGCAAAGCAATATTCCCTTTTTGGCATAGTCAGGATAGTGCAAAAGAATGTTTAAAGCAATTTGCCCGCCCATCGAATGGCCGACTACATTAAATTCGCTGATTCCAAGTGACTTCATTAATTCAACTACAGTTGTAGCCATGTTATGGTACGAATATTTATAACTGGGAACTTTGCCGCTCTTCCCGAATGGCGGGAGGTCAACAGAAATGACATTATAATCCTCTTTAAGCAGTGGAATCAAATGCCGGAAGCTGAAAGTAGAGGAAAGAAAACCATGTAGCAGCACGAGTGTTTCATCGGATGCCGGGTGTACATAATGTTCGTAATACAAATCGATTCCGTTAATCGTTTTATTCCTGGCGAACGTAACATCTTCCATTGTGGCTTTCACTCCTGACATTATTTACGAAATATGTAAGGTATGCCATTTATTTTCCCCGTGAATTGAAAGTTCACACACATAATGTGAAAAAAGGCGGAAACAAAAAAAAGATGGACATCCAAATATGGAAGTCCATTCAAAAAAGGGGGGAATACTAGAAAGCCTTATAAAATAAGGATAACCAGTTTGCCAGAATGATATACATGTTATTTCTAAAACTTTATATAAGGCTCTGTTAAACAAGGCTGTTGATTTTCGTTCCAGGCGCTTCGCTTTCCGCGGGGCTGGCGCTGAGCCTCCTCGTCACTTCGCTCCTGCGGGTTCTCACCTGACCAGCTGCGCCCGCAGGACACTGAAATGCTTCCTCGAATCTGCCCACGCACGATGAAAATGCGTTAGCATTTTCGGAGGAGTCTGCACGCCTACCACTACAATCAACAGGGTTTAAATATCAACATTCAGCTTTAACAGAGCTGTATTTAAAGAAATAAGGAGCAGAAAATTTCTGCCCCTTAAATCTTAGTGTTCATTCATGTTAATTGCCGGTATTTACAAACTGCTTGTTGTTGGGTCAGCTTCTGTTGGAGCAGTAACATAGATTTGCTGCCCCATCAACTCGGAAGCAGGCACATCCAGGACAGTCGAGATTTTTAATATTGTCTGCAAATTCGGTGTTTGCTCGCCGCTCTCATAGCGCTCAATTGTTTGTGTGCCAACTCGTGATTTCAGTGCAAGCTCTTCCAGGGACATTCCTTTTCGCATTCGGCAATTTTTGATATTCTGGCCAATCGCATTCATCGATCCTCACCTCCAGAAAATATCTCTTATTATAAGTTTATCAGAAAAAGGGTGGATGTATCGTCTGCAATGTGAACGTTTTCTTAACTTTTGGCTCTGTTGAATGGTGTTTAAAAATTGGCACTATTAAACACGGCTGTTGATTTTCGTTCCAGGCGCTTCGCTTTCCGCGGGGCTGGCGCTGAGCCTCCTCGTCGCTTCGCTCCTGCGGGGTCTCACCTGTCCAGCTGCGCCCGCAGGACACTGAATTGCTTCCTCGAATCCCCCCACGCACGATGGAAATGCGTTAGCATTTTCGGAGGAGTCTTCGCGCCTTCCACTACAATCAACAGGGTTTAAGAATCAAAATTCAGCTTTAACAGAGCCATAAGATTAATAAAGATCAACCATTAAGGTTAAGTGAGCCTACCTTTACAATATGCCTATAGATTGTAAAAAGACAATGCCAATGCCAACAGGAACGATATAGCGGATTGCGATATACCAAATGTTAAATAACAGCGAGTTTTTCCCCGCACCTGTTTCAAGCTCCTGCCTAACCAATTTTCGAGGGAGTATATAACCTGCAAAAATGGCTATGAAGAAAGCGCCAAGCGGAAGGGCAATATTGCTCGTGATAAAATCAGCGAGATCAAAGAATGTCTTCCCAAAAAATTTCACGTCGGATAATACGCCAAAGGAAAGGGCATTTGGTATTCCAGCAGCAAAAACCAGCATCCCTGAAATCCAGGCATATTTCTTCCTCTTCTCCACATTCCCTTTCGAAAGAACTGCAACGATGATTTCTAAAATGGAAAAGGCAGATGTCAATGTAGCAAACAATAGCAAAATTAAAAAGATCGTTAAGAATAACCCTCCAAAGGCAAGCTGCTCAAATACTGCGGGCAAAACAACAAATACTAGTCCGGGACCAGCTTCCGGTTCAAATCCAAGTGCAAATACTGCAGGGAAAATGACAAGCCCAGCGAGCAGTGAGATGAAAATGTTCAAGCCAACGACAGAGAATGCTGATTTTGTCAGGCTTTCACCTCTAGATAAATACGAAGCGTAGGTGACCATTACAGAGAGGCCGACACTTAAGGCGAAAAAAGACTGGCCCAGTGCCAGCAGCACAGTTTCAGCAGTGACTGCAGACCAATCAGGCTTCAAAAAGAACTCAACGCCCTCCATTGCCCCTTCGAGTGTGAGTGAACGGATTACAAGGACAATGAAAATGATAAATAGTGCGGGCATCATGTATTTGCTTGCCTTTTCAATCCCCTGCTGAACACCGCCCTGGACAACCCAGATGGTTAGCAGTATGAAAAGGAATTGCACGGCCAATGCCTCAACAGGATTAGCAATGATTTTTTCGAAGGTGGTTCCATACTCAGCCTGAGTCAGGCCGGATAATGATCCAGTCAAGCTTCGTCCAAGGTAAGAAAGGATCCATCCTCCAACAACACTGTAGAATGAAAGGATGATGAAGGATGCGATGACACCGCCGTAGCCAAGCAGAGGCCATGCGCTTTTGGGAGCTAGATGTTTATAAGACATAACCGCGTCTTTCTGAGTGTTCCGGCCAATGATGAATTCGGCCAATAAAATTGGTGCTCCGATTAAAATAGTCATAAGCAGGAAAAGGACAAGAAAAATGCCGCCCCCGTTTGTACCCGCCATATAAGGAAACTTCCAGATAGCCCCTAGACCTATTGCCGATCCGGCAGCCGCAAGGATAAAACCAAGTTTAGAGGTCCATTGTTCATGCTTGTCCATATAAAAACTCCTTTTAAAATATCCAGAAAAAAATTTTTTCTGATAAAACAGAAAATTATTTATTCATGTTACTATTTATTCAGTTAAAAGCATAGTATTTTCAGGTTTTAACCAATTAATGTAACTTTTTACTATTTTTTCGAAACATAAACGGAAATCCGCCGTTTTATAGATAAAGTTGTTTCGATAAGATTTTTTCTTGCTGGAACAGTTCAATTTTTTGATAAAAAAAGAGAAATCAGTTTGGGGGATCCAAATGAATGAAGAGGATTTAGTATTTCGGGCCCGGAACGGAAACATGCAGGCTTTTGCGGAACTGATCGATGTTTATACTCCCACCGTCAAGCGCTTTGCCTTCCAGCTTGGAACCAATTATGACGACATAGATGATATCACACAGGAAGTGTTTGTCAGGGTTTTTCGCTTCCTGGATCAATTTTCACAGGCGAAGTTTACGACCTGGCTTTATAAAATCACCCTAAATGTAACCAGGGATTTTGCCCGCAATAAACAAAGACAGATTAAAAAGGTGCTGAAATTCGGAAAGGAGCGTACTTTCAATGGGAAAACCGCTGAAGAAAGCATCCTCCGTTTTGAGGAAGACAGAACCTTGCACGAATGCATTCAAAAACTTGATGAGAAATATCGAATCCCGATTGTCCTATTTTATTTTCATGATAAAAGCTATGGCGATATCGCGGAAATTACAGGCATATCGCTGGCGAATGTAAAAACACGCCTTTTAAGAGGCAAAGAACATTTGAAAAAGCTGCTCGCGCTAGCTGAGAAGAGAGAGGGTGAAAACCATGGATGATCAATTGTTGGAGAAGCGTCTCGAAAGCTTGAGAAAAGCATATCTCGACATGCATGAAGAGGAGAACCGATCGGAAATTCTTGCGGCCATTAAAAAAGACCAAAAGAGAAAGAAACAGAATAAGTGGTTTCACCTGCCATACGCAGCAAGTTTTATCGGTGTAGGAATGATTGCCGGAGTCTTAATGATGCAGTATATCGATGATATCGATCTATCTGCGTCAGAAAAACCAGGCATTAACGAGACATCGGGTGACAGCAGCGAAAAGAAAGGTGAACTGACAGAATCAGAAGTAAAAGAAAAAATAACAGCATTGCAAGCTTATTATACGGAAAGGCAAACCTATACAAAAGAAAATTTAGGTCTTGGAGCGGGATACGAGCAATTCTTTTATCAAAATATCCTTGATGATATTGCCCAATTTGAAGCTGAGGTACTTGAAAATCCAGAAGCAATTAATCGAGGTGAATTTGAACGAAAATCAAAGGAAATCAAGAATGCAATCGCTGAAGCTTTCACCATGCCATCTGAAATCATGGAAAAGCTGTCCCAAGGAGCCGGGAATCATCAATATGACAGGGGAGATGAATATAACCTGCTCGGCCAACTGGAGTCTTACTGGGGAGCTTATTTACAATCGTTAGTCCTGTACGAAGGGGAAATCAATAAAGCATTGGAAAAGGCGAGCGTGGCGGATGTTGTTGAAAAATTGAATGCTGGCGGTGAAGGAATCTCCACCCCTGGTTTAAAAAGGCTTGCTGAAGGTGCTGTTCGAAATGGCTATGCTTTTAGGGCAGAGGATGGGAAGATCGAAATCTATATTGATTATCTAAGCGTAGCTGAAAGGCTGAAACCTGAAACCAATCCTGATTTTATTTATTATCTGGAGCTAAAAAGCAACCGAGTACAGGATTCGCAAGGCAATGTATTATCGTATAAGAATTTGGGACAGCTTTTGGTGAAACATGAGAAAGGGGTTAAAATCGTTCAGGATCCAACGATTGAACAATGGATGAAAATTGATGTTCAATCCCTTTATGCTCTGTTTGTTAAAGGGCATCCTGCAAAACCTTTATTCACTGACAATAAAGTCTTAAAGGAAGAAGTAAAAAGCGCTTATCGTTATGTAATAGATACATATCCAGACACCGATACAGGAGCAGCCGTCAAAATTTTTTATGATCAGCTTGAAAAAAATAATTTCAAACAGGATCCGGAGTTTTCGATGCGGGCAGTAATCTTCCCAAAATATATGAACATCAAGACTCCTGATAAATCTGAAATTATGATTACTCAAAGCATCCTGCCATTAACAGCGGAAATGGAGTCTGCCTATGAGGAGTTTTCAGCCAAAAAAGATGTAAATATCCTCAGAAATTATAGCGCGTTTCAGGTGATGCAGCTCTATTTCTATTCGGATGAAGTAAAGGATTATGCGACAAAGTATGCATTATATTCTCAAAAAGACGCATTGCCTTCTGAAGAGCAATATATCAGTGAACAACAGGCTGCCGAAATGAAGCTTAGCACGATGCTTGAAGAGTATGACCATGCTTCGCTCTATTATTCAGAAAAGAATTCAGATTTGATTACCGGGATCCAATTACATTTCAAGGAACGTGCAGATGCACCGGTCTTCCAAATGGTCCAAGAGGATGGAATCTGGAAAATCAGATACATGCCTCTTCAATAGCCCGAAAAAAATTGGAAACTCCTAAATAAGAATTATCCTATTCCTTTTGATTAAAACTACATTATATGATATAATTTTTAATTGCGTATTAATGGGATAAAATACAACAAAATTTAGGAGTGTTTCGATGTCAGAGAAAATTGAAGTAGGCAGTGTTTTAACAGGAAAAGTTACAGGAATCCAGCCATATGGCGCTTTCGTTGCATTAGATGAAAATACACAAGGTCTAGTGCACATTTCAGAAATCACACACGGTTATGTTAAGGATATTAACGAGCACCTTACAGTTGGCGACGAAGTGAAAGTGAAAGTATTGTCAATTGATGAAGCTGCTGGAAAAATTGGATTATCTATCCGTGCAACTGAAGAAGCACCTGAGCAAGTTCAACGTGCACCAAAGAAGCCACGCAATAAGCGTCCAGCTGCAGTTGTTCAATACCAGGATGATTCAGCACAAGGTTTCAACACTTTGAAGGATAAGCTTCAAGAGTGGATCGACCAGTCAGACATGGCTAAGAAGTAATAGCTTTTGAAAAAACCGGGCAATTGAGTCCGGTTTTTTTTTTATGTCGTTAGATTAATTATAGAAATTAAAATACATGATCGGAACAATGGAGAGAGAAATGGTGGGACCGGATGTTCCAATAAAGGTCATTGGAACAATGGAGAGAGAGAAATCGAGTCACCGAATGTTCCAATAAAGGTCATTGGAACAATGGAGGGTGAGAAATCATGGCATCGGATGTTCCAATAAAGGTCATTGGAACAATGGAGAGTGAGAAATCATGGCATCGGATGTTCCAATAAGGGTCATTGGAACAATGGGGGGAAGAAATCATGGCATCGGATGTTCCAATAAGGGTCATTGGAACAATGGAGGGATAGAAATCATGGCATCGGATGTTCCAATAAGGGTCATTGGAACAATAGAGAGTGAGAAACCGAGGCATCGGATGTTCCAATAAGGATTATTGGAGACTGGGGATTCTCCTAAGAGTAGAAGTATGTAGAGGTCGAATTGTTATCCACATTCAATCCACTTATCGCATAAATTACGATGAATCCTGGCTTGTTATAAGAAAAACCCGACAATTCCGTTTTTTCTTTCTTTATGGGGTTACCTAGCATGATTCTACAGGTTACAATATGATTGTCTAACCAATTTTTCATTGGAACGGAGGAAGATTCATGACTACAACAAAAACACACTCTCTGATTGAACAGACAGAAAAGTATGGCGCCAATAACTATCATCCGCTGCCAATCGTTATTTCTAAGGCAGAGGGTGTTTGGGTAGAGGATCCTGAAGGCAATAAATATATGGACATGCTAAGTGCTTACTCTGCAGTAAATCAGGGTCATCGCCATCCAAAAATCATCCAGGCTCTTAAAGATCAGGCTGACCGAGTGACGCTAACGTCAAGAGCTTTCCATAATGATCAGCTTGGACCTTGGTATGAAAAAATCTGCAAAATGACAAATAAAGAAATGGCGCTGCCTATGAATACAGGAGCAGAGGCGGTTGAAACAGCAATTAAAGCTGCTCGTCGCTGGTCTTACGATGTTAAAGGTGTAGCTGAAGACCAGGCTGAAATCATCGCTTGTATCGGTAATTTCCATGGCCGGACAATGACAGCGGTTTCGTTGTCTTCTGAAGCTGAATATAAGCGGGGCTTTGGGCCGATGCTTCCAGGAATTAAATTGATTCCTTATGGAGATCTTGAAGCATTGAAGGCGGCAATCACTCCTAACACTGCTGCGTTCTTAATTGAACCAATCCAGGGAGAGGCTGGGATTGTCATTCCGCCAGAAGGCTTCATGAGTGCTGCATTTGATTTGTGTAAGGAAAACAATGTACTGTTTATTGCGGATGAAATCCAGGCAGGACTTGCTAGATCAGGAAAAATGTTTGCGTGTGAGTGGGAAGACATCGAGCCTGATATGTATATTCTAGGCAAGGCCCTGGGCGGCGGAGTATTCCCGATTTCCTGTGTAGTTGCTGACAGTGATGTACTAGGTGTTTTCAACCCAGGTTCACATGGATCCACATTTGGAGGCAATCCAATGGCTTGCGCTGTATCGCTTGCATCACTTGACGTATTGATTGACGAAAAGCTGGCTGAACGGTCGCTTGAACTTGGTGAATATTTTATCAGCAAGCTTCGTGAAATCGATAACCCTATGATAAAAGATATCCGCGGCCGAGGACTTTTCATCGGTGTTGAATTGACAGAGCCTGCCCGTAAATATTGTGAGGATTTAAAAGAGGAAGGCTTGCTATGCAAAGAAACACATGACACTGTCATTCGCTTCGCCCCGCCCCTTGTGATCAGCCAGGAAGACTTGGACTGGGCAATTGAGCGTATCAAGAAGGTTTTATCGTAAAAAACACATACGAAAACCCGTCCAATATCCGGACGGGTTTTTTCTTGGCTAATAGAAAAGCATAAATTTTTTTCGTAATTTATGCTTTCCTAATGCATAAGGGCAGCTACGACTCTGTTTTGGCCTTAAGCGCTCGCCAATCGGTGATTTTTCTTTAAAATTATCTTGTGGCCCTTGGTTCTGCTGCTCTTTCTTCTTCTTCGCTTGGAGCGAAAAGAAGTCCTAGATTGATTAAACCCGCAAGTCCTACTAAGCCATATACTATTCTGGCCAATGCTGCGTCCTGACCTCCGAAGATTGCTGCAACAAGATCAAATTGGAAGAATCCGACTAAGCCCCAGTTAATAGCACCAATAATCGTAAGGACCAATGCAATTCTTTGAATACCACTCATGGATGTTTCCTCCTTAAAATATGGATTCGTATTTAGGTTGATTCAGCAGTAACAATATTATTCATCTCTGCCATTTAAACATTATTCTGGTAAAAAAAACTGTAACTTTTTATAGCACATTGGAGAACATTAAGAAGTGCAATTCTTTTGCATTGCTTTTAAAAAAAGAACATAATGGGCGATAAGGAAGGTGATTCAAATGGATAATTTCACATTTTATAATCCAACTAAATTGATTTTTGGCAAAGGCCAACTTGAGGAATTGAAGAATGAAGTGCCTCAATATGGCAAAAAAGTTCTTCTTGTATATGGCGGCGGAAGCATAAAGAGAAATGGGCTTTATGATTCGGTCCTAAAACTTTTAAAAGAAATTGGCGCAGAGGTGTTTGAGCTTTCAGGTGTTGAGCCTAATCCACGAATATCTACTGTCCGTAAGGGCGTCCAAATCTGCAAGGAAGAAGGAATTGAATTCCTGCTTGCGGTAGGCGGCGGGAGTGTTATTGACTGTACTAAAGCAATCGCTGCCGGTGCCAAATATGATGGCGATGCATGGGACCTTGTGACAAAGAAGGCGTTCGCTTCCGTTGCACTTCCATTCGGTACGGTGTTGACTCTTGCTGCAACAGGCTCTGAAATGAATGCAGGTTCGGTTATCACGAATTGGGAAACGAATGAAAAATACGGCTGGGGCAGCCCAGTGACGTTCCCAAGGTTCTCCATTCTGGACCCGGTGAATACATTTACTGTACCAAGAGACCAAACAATCTACGGAATCGTCGATATGATGTCTCATGTGTTTGAACATTATTTCCATTTGACTGAGAACACTGAGTTCCAGGATCGCATGTGCGAATCCCTGCTGCTGACTGTCATGGAAACAGCGCCAAAGCTTCTGGCTGATCTTGAAAACTACGAGCATCGCGCAACTATTTTATATGCAGGCACAATGGCACTGAACGGTATGCTATCAATGGGTTACCGCGGTGACTGGGCTACTCATAACATCGAACATGCAGTTTCAGCAGTTTATGACATTCCGCATGGCGGAGGACTTGCTATCCTGTTCCCGAATTGGATGAAGCACAATTTGAAGGTAAAACCAGAACGCTTCAAAAAAATGGCTGTCAGGGTCTTCAACGTGGATCCTGAAGGTAAGACAGACGAAGAAGCCGGTCTTGAAGGAATCGAAAAGCTGCGTGAATTCTGGTCAAGCATCGGAGCACCATCCCGACTTGCAGATTATGATATCGATGACAGCAAGATTGAAGTAATGGCAGATAAAGCAATGGTCAATGGAGAATTTGGCAACTTCACAAAATTGACCCACGAAGATGTGGTGGAAATTTATCGCAAGTCTTTATAAAAGTCAAAAGGACCCAGTAAACTGGGTCCTTTTTCATTTAACTAGGAGAATACTAATATCGATCCATCTTTATAAATAATTAAAACACTTATATTATCACTGTTCTCGGTTGAAAAATGAAACTAAAGAAAAATTTACCAAAAATATTTCTAGGTCTAAATGTTTAACGATATGGTTAACTGTGGTAATTCTCTAACTATAAGACAATGGAGCTAAAGGGATATTTTACATAAAGTGTCGTCACCGCCCATGCAAATAGCAAACCAGCTGAAAAGCTGGGACGCAAAGCCAGGAGTCTAAGGCAGCCTAATTAGGCAGCTATGATCGTCCAGCCGCCATGGATTAAGAAATTTGTCCTGGCGGCTTTTTTTGTCAAAAAATCGCAAAATATTATCGAAAGAGAGGCGAAATTTCCAGTAAAATAACTGAATATTCAGTTTATTTATGATGCAATTAATAATGAGAAAAAACTATGAAAAGGGGATTAAACAGTTGAAACCTATAAAACATGTGTCCATTCTATTATCCTTGATGCTTTTGTTATTCATTAGCCTGCCTGTAACTGGGGCATTTGCAGCTGGCAGCGCCGAAAGTCAGACTGTAAAAAACAGCAAACAATCATCTCAGGTTGATTCCAAAAAGAAGAGCAATCAAGCTCAAACAGAAGCGGCTAAACCAAAGGCTCAAAATGAAAATACAGCAAACTCGAATAATAACAATACTGAAGGAAACTCAGCTGTGAAAAAAGAAGCTGCACAGATTCAGCAAGCTGATCATAAAGAAAAAGCTGAAACGAAGGTTGAGAATGATCAAACAGTTGAAATAGCAAAAAATGAGAAAGAAACAAAAACGAAGGTAGAAACAGTATCGGAAAAAGTAGTGAATACAAATAAAAGTACGCAAATTCATTTGCATCTGAAGGATTGTGTAAATCCAACTGTAAGTGTTTTTGTTGAACTTAAAGGCGAATGGAAGGAAATGTCCAATCCAGGAAGCTCACCACTCTTCAAATTGCTGGATGGTGGAGAATTTGTTAAGGATGATGTTACGGCTTTTAAGCTTGTTTTTGAAGGTGGAGAAGAACTGGTAGTTCCTGTTAGTGAAATTAAAGTGGGTGTCGAGGCAGAAGGGACAATCAACTATTGGCTTGAAAATTGTGACCTGCCTGATAGTGGAGAAACTGCACCTGATAAGGATGCAAATAAAAGCACTCAAATCCATCTGCATGTAAAGGACTGTATAAGCCCAGCGGCAAAAGTATTTGTAGAGATTAAAGGCGAATGGAAGGAAATGACCCATCCAGGTAAATCACCACTCTTCAAATTGCTGGATGGCGGAGAATTTGTAACGGAAGACATCACTGCATTTAAAATTGTTTTTACCAGCGGCGGTGAGCTCGTTGTACCTGTAAGCGACCTTAAGATTGGAGTAGAGGCAGAAGGAACGATCAACTACTGGATGGAAAAATGTGATATCCCTCTGAAAAACACATTCAAGACATTAAGCTTAATGATCGATGACAGCAAGGGCAAAATTGACAGTGCTGCAGTAATAATGATGAATGGGAAACGTATTGAGTTTAAGCTTGTGAATCATGTTTGGACAATCCATTTAACAGAAGAAGCGAAAATGGATATGCTGAAAGGACTCGAATTAACAAGCAATGGGCAGACAAAGGTCATCCCCTTAACACAATTATCTGAAGAAATGGTTCACCTGGAAAATCAGGTTCTAACTCTTAAAGTAAATTGGAGCATGCAAGGAGAGATCGTCGGTGAAGAAACAAATGAAGGCGCATCGCCAGTTCCTATGAAGAACTCCGGCTCAGGAAATACACCTGGAGGATCGACAGGTTCACAAGGCTGGGTTGGCGGCGATGTTCTTCCGCAAACGGGTGAAAGCAGCCGGATGCCTTACTATATCCTCGGCTTCTTGATTGCAGCAGGAGGAGTTATGTTAAGGATCAAAAATCCATTGAAGAATTAATTGTGAAAAAAACTTGAGAGAGGAAGAAATTCCTCTCTTTATTTATATCTGAGGTGAAAATGGTGAAAAAGGTATTTTCGATATTTTTAATCCTGACCGGGTTTTCAATTTTCTTTTATCCTGCGATGAAGGATTTATATACATCCTACAGCCAGAAACAAATGATGGACAAGTGGGAAAATAACTCCCTTAATGAAAATGAAGCAGCAGAGAGCCTTGGCAGCCTGGAAGAGGTGTTCAGCATCGAAACGAAGGCGGAAACTGTTGAATCAGCCAAGCCTATTATGAATCAGGAAGAGAAAAAAAACGAAGAAAAACAAAAAGTGAATCCTGGAATGGTTGGTGTTATCGAAATCGATAAAATTAATCTAAGGCTTCCGGTATTGAACGGGGCTTCCATGGCTAACATGGCGATTGGAGCCGGTCTGCTGGAAGGAACGGCACTACCGGGAAACGCCGGTAATACCGCGATTGCCGCCCATCGCAGCAGAGCTTATGGCAAAATGTTCAACCGTCTGGATGAAATCGCCACAGGGGATTTAGTGACGGTAAAGGACAAGGACCAAACCTATCAATATGAGGTTTACGAAACATTAGTCGTCGAACCGAATGATGTATCCGTGCTTATGGGCAGCGATGATGAAAAAACACTGACTCTTATTACCTGCACGCCAATTGATACAGCTACGCACAGATTAATCATCAAGGCGAAAATGCCTTAATCTGCATGTCCGGGTGACTTCCCGGACTATTGTTTTTTCAGGGGGTTAAAAACATTCAACAAGGAAAAAAATAACGAAGTCGTGAAATTTTAAAAATATTTCACAATTGGTCACGCTTACACTTTAGTGTGATTCTTGATTCTTGGTGGAGCTTTCGTTAAAGTGGTAGAGAATACAATTAAATGGAGGATCAGACATGACACATGTTCGTTTTGATTACTCAAAGGCGCTAAGCTTTTTTGGTGAACACGAAGTTACATATTTAAGGGATTTTGTAAAAGTAGCCCATCATTCATTGCACGAAAAAACGGGTGCGGGCAGTGACTTTTTAGGGTGGATCGACCTGCCTGTGAACTATGATAAAGAAGAATTCTCACGCATCCAGAAATCTGCTGAAAAAATCAAAAGCGATTCTGATGTATTGCTTGTTGTTGGAATCGGCGGATCATACTTGGGTGCTCGTGCGGCACTTGAATTTTTGCAGCACAGCTTTTATAACGCTCTTTCAAAAGAGAAGCGCAAGACTCCGCAAATCATCTTTATTGGTAATAACATTAGCTCCAGCTATATGACAGACGTGATGGATCTTTTAGAAGGCAAAGACTTTTCGATCAATGTCATCTCCAAGTCTGGAACAACAACTGAGCCTGCGATTGCCTTCCGTATCTTCCGCAAGCTTCTTGAAGAGAAATACGGTGTGGAAGAAGCTCGCAAACGCATCTACGCGACAACAGACAAAGCACGCGGTGCATTGAAAACTCTTGCTGATAAAGAAGGCTATGAATCATTTGTGATTGCTGATGATGTCGGCGGCCGTTACTCAGTATTGACTGCAGTAGGCTTGCTGCCAATCGCTGTCAGTGGTTCAGACATCGAAGCGATGATGAAGGGTGCAGCGCAGGCTATGGAAGACTTCAGCAAGTCCGAGCTTGAAGAAAATGCTGCTTACCAGTACGCTGCAGTCCGTAACGCTCTTTACAATAAAGGCAAAACAATCGAAATGCTAATTAACTATGAACCATCACTTCAGTACTTCTCTGAATGGTGGAAGCAGCTGTTCGGCGAAAGTGAAGGGAAAGACCAGAAGGGAATTTATCCTTCTTCAGCAAACTTCTCTACCGATCTTCACTCTCTTGGACAATATGTACAAGAAGGCCGACGCGACTTGTTTGAAACCATCATCAAGGTCGAGAAGCCTCGCCATGAAATGGTGATTGAGGAAGCTGACAGCGATCTTGACGGCTTGAACTACCTTGCTGGCAAAACAGTTGATTTTGTAAACAACAAGGCATTTGAAGGTACAATGCTAGCCCATACAGACGGCGGCGTTCCAAACCTTGTGCTTACAATTCCACAGCTGGATGAGTACACATTTGGCTACCTTGTTTATTTCTTTGAAAAAGCATGCGCAATGAGCGGCTACCTTCTGGGAGTAAATCCATTCGACCAGCCAGGTGTTGAAGCATACAAAGTAAATATGTTCGCATTGCTTGGCAAACCAGGCTTTGAGGAAAAGAAAGCAGAACTCGAAAAGCGACTTAAATAAATGATAAAAAGGAGTACCTCATTTTGGGGTACTCCTTTTTATGGTATATACGAAGTCATTTCAGCAAACCGCACAATTATTCTCCGAAAAAAACCGCATTTCCCGCAAGAATAGAGGATTCTCCGGAAGCTGGCATTTTTTAAGCATTCCTTCCAGAGCTCCTAATCAAAAATCCCATAATGAAATACTCCATTTTGGTTAAAACTAACCTTAAAATGCACAGAAAGGCGGAACATCCTGTGATTGAAATTCCATCTGAACTTGAAGGCAAACACTTTGACCTTTTTAAATTGGAACAGCTGCTTAAACCTCTTGGTTATACGATTGGCGGAAACTGGGATTATGACCATGGAGCATTTGATTATAAAATCGATGACGAGGTTGGTTATCAATTTTTGAGAATTCCCTTTAAAGCTATCGATGGCCAGCTTGATTCACGTGGCTGTACAGTTCAATTGCAGCGGCCCATTCTTCTTTCACATAAGTACCAGCGAGGAATTGACGACCATGCTAATATCGGCAACGCCGCTGCTTCCTTCAACCAGTTCCAGGAGCCAGTGGACAAAGATGCAAGCTTCCCGGAAAAATATATTGAAGTAGGAAAATCACTGGTCCATGAAGTCGAATCTTCCATCTTGACCCGCTAATTGGTAATCGTTAACAGCATGTCGGTTTGATCTATTTTAATATGGTTGCTGGGGTTGACTGCGATGTCATCCCCTTTTTTAATGCCAATCAAAATCACATTCTGGCCTAAAAGCAACGTGCTTGCCTCGGCGAAATTTTTGCCGATTGTTTTGTTATCGGCAGGTATATAGGCAAGGTGCTTGCCATTTAGTTCTCCCAAAAAATCAAGAAGTGAATTAACATGACCTTCTGTATAGATGCTGTTTAAAATGACAGCGCTAGTTAAAGAGTTAGTTTGAATCAGTTCATCTGCTCCCGCTCTGCGTGCATTATTGATCTGCTCGCCTGTCAGTATTTCAGCGATGCAGTATATATCAGGGTTGAGACCTTTTATTGCCAGTAAAGTCAGCACTGTGTGCATGTCTGCGTGCAATTCATCCAGGTTCTGATCTGCCGTAATAATCACCTTGGAGGCTGTTTGAATCTTAGCCCTTAAGAGTGTATCGTCGCTGTTCGCTCTGCCTTTAATAAAATGAACATTTTCATCACTGATGGGATTTGATTTTAAGGATTCATCAATTAAAATAATCTGCACCTTAGATTCAGCCATAGATCGAATAATTGACCGAGACCTTTCGTTCCAGCCAATAATGATGACATGGCCAGCCCCTCTGTAAATAACATTTCCTTTAAGATATTGGTTCTGCTTTGTCACTGTGGCGGCTGAAAGATGGATGAAGTAAGAGGACAAAAACCCTGTCCCAACCAGCAACAGAAGGATGCCAGTAATTCGTCCCAGAAAAGTCGATGGATAGAAATCCCCGTAGCCAACAGTTGATGCAGTAATGATTGCCCACCAAATCCCATCAAAAACAGTGGGGAAACTCTGTGGTTCAATGAGGTGGATGATTGCACCAAAAATAAAAATAATGAAAGCGGCGATCATTAAAAACCTTGTTAAAATTGGCAGACGAATGAAACGAACATAAATTTGGTTCGTCAAGTTAACTCCCCCTAAAATCTTTATCTTCATATGTAAGAAATTATTAATTACTTTTTCCCTTATTCCCTAGTTCAAAAACAGCGTTGCAACGAAATAATGTACTAGGATGTAATACTATTTTTGGCTTAGCATCAGTTTTTAAAACGCTCCTTTACTTAAAATGTGCGCTAGCCCGTACCATTTTTTCATTCGCACATATGCTGTAAAGTAAAGGAGGGATAAGGATATGTCGTTAGGATCAAATTCATATGTTTGGCTTTTCCTTGCTGTAATTTTAGCGGGATATGCTCTTTATCGAGTTGGGGCTCTTACTTTGGCAGCATTTTTAGGATTATCATTTTTACAGATTATCGGAATAGTTGTAATCGTTATCTTTGCATTCTTAATCATCTTCATTGGCATTAAAATCCTGCTTAGGGGCGGCTGGTTTTAATCAATGAGAAAGAACCTGCATTATCATTGGCAGGTTCTTTCTCATTATCCTAATAGTTGCGTGCTTATGCTAAGTTTCTTTTAACCTCTGTGGCGCCACCCTGCCGTAAAAGAAAATTCCGCTCGCAAGGAGGATGACTCCGAAGGCAAACGTTTTTAGATCCGATGTACCCGCAATAATGACCCATATCGAGTACAGAGTCGAAATCGCTGCAATCGTTCCATCCACCACTCTTGATTTCATGCTGGTATACGTTTCCCCAGTGAGTACAAGCTTTAATTGGAAAACAGAAGAGATGAAATAAGGGACTAAATAGGACAATGTTGCAATAAAAATAATAAAGTCAAATGCGTTTGCAATGGAGTTGGAAATGGTCGAAAAAACAAATAACTGACCCAAAATATTCGTTATAATCAAAGAAAAAACCGGAAGGCCTTTTTTATTTTCCCTCAAGAATGAAGGCAGGAAAAGACCTTGTCTGGCAGCCTGGTAGGGAACCTCGGCACTTAACCATACCCAGCCAATCGTAGAACCGAATAAGCTGATCAATCCAAGTATGGCTAGAATTTTACCGCCAATTGGTCCGAGGACAGTTTCAATCGCATCGATCAATGGCTTCTCCGATGCAATCAAAGATTTCTGGTCAAGCATCCCCATAACAAGCATGCTGATTCCAATGTATATGACTAGAGCAATCACTAATCCTAGAACAGTCGCCCGTTTGACATCTGCAGGCCGCCTCGCCCTTGAAGCAAATACGACAGCAGATTCCACCCCGATAAATGCCCATAGGGTAGTGATTGCGGCATTGTTGATTTGTCCGTACAAACCGACTGAATGGCCAGCTTCGTCAAAACGGGGAGCAGAGAAAGGCAGGATGTTTGCTTTTTGAAATGTAAACAAGCCTATAATGATAAACAAAAAGAAGCCGATTACTTTTGCTGCTGTGGCTAAGAAATTCATTTTTCCAGCCTGTTCCATTCCACCTAAAATGATAAAATGAGTTCCCCATAAAAGAAGGGTACATACAATGAATGTCATTAAATTTCCGGTTCTAATTACTGTGTTGCCAATGGTGAAAAGTTCGGATTGGCTTGTCAAAATAGGAAAGAATGTAGATAGATAGCTTGCAAAAGTGGTGATGATGGCAATATTTCCAGCAAAATTGCCAATCCAGTAGCCCCATGAAGCCATGAAGCCAGAAAGTGTTCCAGCGTGCGATCTTGGAGGGAATAATTCTTTTGCATAAACTTGCGGACCGCCAGTCAGTTCAGGCTTTCTTAATGCCAGATTTCCAAATACAAGAGCAGTCATCAAAACACCAAATCCAGTCAGCAGCCACCCCAATAATACACCGAGAGGACTTGCTGCTTCAGAAAGGGAACGGGGAATCATGAATATTCCCGATCCTACCATATTGCCTACAACAAGAGCAGTTAATATCCAGACACCTAATTTATTCGATTGACCCAATGCGATCTACTCCCTTACAGTTCTATTATGCTCAGATAAAAAAGGTGATAAATAACCCAATAGCTTTTGATGATTAAATCAAAAGAACATCTTTTATATTGTGCTTAAATCACACAAAAATAACACACCAAATTCAGGTGTGCTATCGATTCTATATTAACTTTGAAGAAATGCCTCAAAGGCTATGAAGCATATCAAAAAATCACTTTATTAAGATTGTACAAAGTATAAGGGCATTCATCCTTAAATAGTAATCCGTGAAAACCTGGATGGAGCTTTATACAAACCAAAGTTTACGAAAAGTCCCTTGAAGAACTATAATGAAACAAGTCAGGTAAAAGATTGGAGTGGGTACTTAAGTGCAGGATTTTATATTAAATGTTTTGGAGTGGCTGTCTAGCTTGGGATACCTCGGGATAGCCCTGGGCTTGATGCTTGAAGTGATCCCCAGTGAAATCGTTCTTGGTTACGGGGGATACATGATCTCTCAAGGAACCATTGGATTTGCCGGAGCAGTGATTGCAGGAACGATCGGGGGAACAATCGCCCAGCTGTTTTTATATTGGCTTGGATCTTATGGCGGAAGGCATGTGCTTGAAAAGTATGGGAAATACTTGCTGATTAATAAACACCATATCGATTTGGCCGAACAGTGGTTCAACAAATATGGTCCTGGTGTGATCTTTTCTGCTAGGTTTATTCCCGTAGTAAGACATGCTATTTCGATTCCAGCAGGAATTGCGAAAATGTCCTTTATCAAATTCACTTTATACACAATTGCCGCGATCATTCCATGGACTATTTTCTTTCTTTACCTCGGAATGGCCCTCGGTGAAAATTGGGCAGGCATTAAAGATGTCGCGAGGCCATATATCATACCCGTAGCTGTGATTGCACTGATTGCCGGAATTATCTATTTCATTTGGACGAAAAGAAAAAAACAATAAGAATTGAACTGCTTTTTAATGCTCAGGATTAGATCCTGGGCTGTTTTTTTGTTTAAATGACTTTTTTCAAATTCTAGTGAAATTCTTCATGAAGTGAGCAAGATTTATGTACGTTGAAATACTTTTTTTCAATTAGGCTCTTTAAAACTAGGCTGTTGATTTTCGTTCCAGGCGCTTCGCTTTCCGCGGGGCTGGCGCTGAGCCTCCTCGTCGCTTCGCTCCTGCGGGGTCTCACCTGTCCAGCTGCGCCCGCTGGAGTCTACGCGCCTTCCACTACAATCAACAGGGTTTAGAAATCAACATTCAGCATTAATTGAGCCTTCAGTTAAAAAGGGTAATTCACCAGTTAGATTAATTAATTCACCAGTTGAGCCAAGTATTTCACCGGTTGACTCAACCATTTCACCAGTTGTGAAAATTTTTCGAAACCACAGCAATATTCAACATAGCTGCCGCAAAAAGATAATGAAGTGACGATTTAATTCCTCCATCTCCTCATAAAAATTAACAAAATAGCAAATGTTAAGAAAAGGAAAAGAAGTTTTAGACCGGCAGGGAGAAGATCCATTATGTTAAGGGATATGCTAAAGCTTTTTAAAAAGCAGCAAAATAAAAAATCTCCCCAGGGACAACAAAGTGTGGGAGAGCAATCTGAGCTTAAAGAAAAAGAACTCACGCATGACCTTCAATCAAACTTGACTATCTTAAAAAAGCTTTACAGCATACCTGACAATAAGGATGTGAAGCTAAGAGAGCTGTATCTTGAAGGCTTGGATAAACAGGCTGCAATCATATTTATCAGCACAATTACAGATATAAAAAGTATTGAAGAACACATCCTGAAGCCTTTGACTGAAAATACATCAGGAAAAAAGCAGATAAAAGATATCGTTTCCGTGCAATTGGTACATGATAACTTTTATTTCAAAGACGCAGTGAAAGAAATTAATAAGGGGAATGCGGTTCTTCTTATAGACGGGGAAGCCAGGGCTTATGTCATGGATTGTCCAGATTTCCAAAGCAGGGCGATAGAAAAGCCAGATAATGAAATCCTGATCAAGGGGCCTAAGGAAGCGTTCATTGAAAAGGCTGTTACAAATATATCGCTGCTCAGGAAAAAAATCAGGAATGAGAACCTGATGGTTGAAGCAGTTGAAATCTCCCAGCGCTCTCATAATGATGTTTTCATTGTATATATACGCGGGCTGGCAAATGAAAAGCTTGTCAGCAACATCAAGAAAAGGCTGGGCAGACTGGAGGTTAACTCGATTCAAAACCTGTCACTGCTTGAGGAATATATCGAGGAGCGCAGCTATTCATTATTCCCGAGTATCCTCTCTAGTGAAAGGCCAGACCGCGCTGCCTCTTTTTTGGAGGATGGCTATATCGTCCTATTAATGGATAATTCTCCAGACAGTTTAATTTTGCCGGCTACCTTTTGGTCTTTTTTCCATAGCCCGGAAGATCACTATCTACGGTTTGTATATGCCAATTTTACAAGGGCCTTAAGAATGGTAGCCATGTTCATAACGGTCTTTACATCGGCTATCTATGTGGCTATTACCACGTATCATGCCGAAATGATTCCACCTGATTTATTGCTTGCCATTGCCTCCTCCCGAGAGAAGGTACCTTTTCCGGCAGTTATTGAGATTCTGATTATGGAAGCGGCATTTGAGCTGATTAGGGAGGCAGGACTTCGTGTGCCAAGTCCAATCGGTCCGACAATCGGGATTGTAGGGGCTCTCATTCTCGGACAGGCAGCGGTACAAGCGAATATTATCAGCCCAATCGTGATTATTGTAGTCGCACTAGGCGGTCTCAGTTCTTTTGCCGTAAGCGATATAAGTTTGAACTTCGCTGTAAGGCTAATCCGTTTTGTGTTCATTTTTAGTGCAGCCATGCTCGGCATTTATGGGATGACAGCCATCTTCGTAGCCGGTTTATTCTATATGGTTTCACTGAAGTCATTTGGTGTCCCTTATCTTGCACCGATGTCTCCAAGTTATAAGTCTTCCAAGGATACTATTTTTCGCAAGATCATAAAAAATGAAAAATTAAGGCCGGGCTTTTTAAAGCCGGCTGATATGCAAAAAAAGAGCGATGAGGCATAAAACATGAAGCAGAATAAAGGGAAAATTGGAATTAAGGAATATACAGCGATCATCCTGCTTACCCTTGGAGCAAAATTAAGTGATGATACCCCGTCCATTATTTATGAAAATGCAAAAAATGCTGGCTGGATCGCAACCCTTTTAATAGGTATGTCAGCATTAATTCCTATTCTCTTGTTAATAAAGGTTTTTTCAGTACATAAAAATAAAAACCTGCATGAGGTAATGATCCATCTGTTTGGGAAATTTATAGGAAATCTTATTTCAGTCTTCCTATTATTAGGCGGTGTATCCGCTTTGATCATAGACTCTGGTGTATATGTAGATATCATAGGAACAATGTATTTTACAAAGACACCGCCAATCGTCATTTATGCGATTCTTATGACGGTTTGTGCCTATGGAGCCAAACGCGGGATTGAACAAATTGGTGCGGTATCCTGGCTGTTATTGCCCTATATAAAAATAACTTTATTCATTGCATTGATCTTCACATTCAAGGCAGGGAGCATAGGATACTTATTCCCTCTGTGGGGAGAAGGGAAGCTCGGCATCCTGAAAGCTTCTGCTAAAAATGTATCAATATTTGCAGATTTTTTCTTTCTGGGACTAATAGCTCCGCTGGTGACTACATTTAATGATTTCAAAAAGGGAACCCTTATAGCACTTCTCATTGTAACCAGCGAAATAAGCTTAGCATTAGTGGGATTTGTTATGCTGTTTGATTACACTACTGCAGAAATGCTCAGTTATCCATTCCACGAAACGATCCGGTACATCCAGATCGGTTTTCTGGCCAATGTAGAGACTTTATTTTTTCCTTTTTGGCTTGTATCAACTTTTATAAGGTTTTCATTCTATCTTTATTTAAGTGCTGTTTTGCTCGGGGGAATTCTAAAAATAAAGGAATTTGAATATCTAATTCCTCTAATCACAGCCATTATCGTATTGATTGGCTACGCGCCTGAAAGCCCTTCGATTGTTCTCTATACTTTGAGACAAAAAAACTTATTGCTGCTTAGTCCTGCCTTTATGGTATTGCCTCCGCTTATGTGGCTTGTGGCAAAAATACGGGGAGATTTTAAGAATGAAAATGTTAAAAAATCTGGTTAGGCTCCTATTTATTTGCGTGATTGTCACAAGCCTGGCTGGCTGCTGGGACCAAAAGGAATTGGACCAAAAGGCATATGTCATAGCGATTGGGCTTGATGAGGCAGAGCAAGAGGGAAAAATCAAGGTATCATACTTAATTGCGAACCCGGAAGTGGGCTCCCAGCAGACAGGCGGTGGAACGAATGAACCAACCCAGGAGATCGTTTCATTGGTTGCAGACGATTTCATTTCATCCAGGAATACGGCCAATGCTATCATTGCAAGAGAGATTTCATATGACTTGCTGCAAGTGATGATTGTCTCAGAGGACTTTGCAGCAAATCCGAATTTTATAAGATGGATCTATAGTGCGGCAAAGGACCGCGAAATTAAAAGAAGTGCAAAATTAATCGTTTCAAAAGAAAAGGCGGAAAAATTTGTATTAACGAATAAACCACAGATCGAAACCCGGCCCCATAAATTTTTTGAATTGATGATTGAGAGAGGCCAGGAGACAGGAATGATTCCTGACACAGATCTTAATAGTTACTATAGTATTACTGAAAGTGATGCAGACCTATTTCTTGCCATTTATGCGACAACGGAAAAGGACGAATCAGAAATGAAGGTTTCTGATGATGACTTAATGGCTGGGGAGGTCCATGCAGAGGGTACAACCAGGAATGCACAATTCATCGGCTCCGCAGTCTTTAAAGAAGGCATGATGATAGGCAAAATTACCGGCGAGGAAACGAGAATCTCAAGTTTATTGGACAATACATGGAATACGGAAGATATCATGACAAATTTTCAAGATCCTTTCAATGAAACATATCGGATTTCAGCGAGAGTTTCCCAGAAAAGACAAAATAAATATACCTATAAAAATAAATATGGCAGACCTGAAATTTTAATCGAGGTACCTTTATTTGTAGAAATATTAAGTGATCCCAGTATGATTAATTATGCAAAGAATAAAGGGAAGGTAATGGAATTACAGAGATTCATCACGAAAAAAATTGAGGATAAGATGAATGAATATATTACCCGGACTCAGGAAGAATTCAAAGGCGATACCTTCCATTTATCCGTCCCGATCAGGAGGCATTTTAAAACACTTCCGGAATTCCGGGATTTTGATTGGATGAAGTCTTATCCTGACGCTGTTGTAAAAGTGAAAGTCAATATCCGCTTTGGCGAATTTGGAAGGCAGACCAAGCTTCCTAAGCTTAAAGAGGTGAGGGATTAAAATGATCTTTCTCATTTGGGGTTCGATTACACTGATTTGTTTTTATTCCATTATGTTTGCAGTGACATTGTGGAAACAAAAAAATAAGTCAGGATCTATTGTTGTGATCATGCTATCAATTGGATGCCTCATATTGCCTTACTTTACGTATATAAAATGAAATCTTAGTCCAGGAGGAAATATCGGGGTTATCCTCCTGGTATTTCTTCTGATTTTTAAAATTTTTAAACATTGTGATAATATAAAGGTAATTAATATTAAATGGGGTGTAGGAATGAGCCTGGTTGGGTATAGCTTCGGAGAAATTCTTAAATCTTTAAGAGTTTATAAAGGTTTTACAATGGCTCGATTAGCAGAGGGCATTTGTTCTGAGGAGGATATGGTTCAATTTGAAAAAGAAGAGAAATATCCAACGATTGACCAACTCTATAAAATTGCACTGAAACTCAATGTGGATCTTAACCACTTTTTTGACATTGCTTCCTCTGATACATATAACAATGCTCACGCGGTGATGCAATTAATTAATAAATATAAACGAGAGCGGGATTATGCAGCGATTAATGAAATCCTAAAAAAGGAGAAAGATAACCCGTTGTTCAAGCATACCTCCTTCCGGCAATTTTTAATGTGGCATGAGGGCATCTGCACCAACTATCTTGAGGAAGACAAAGAAAAATCAGTGGCTATACTGTACGAAGCTTTAAATTTAACGAATCCAGAGAAAATGAACCTGACGGAGCGTGAAATTGAAATCCTGACGAGTATCGCCATCGTAGAAAAAGATAATGGCAATCTTGGTCGGGCGATTGAAGTTTTCCAGGAAGCACTCAATAATTTAACAGAGCTTCCTCAAGTGCTTGATTCAAGTATCTGGTTAAAAATACTTTACGGACTGGCTCAAGCATTATCCAAGCTGGAGAAGTATGAGGAATCATTGATCTATTGCAGCAAAGGGATCGATAATTGTATATATGAAGAAAATATGTATTTATTTGGTGAATTTCATTACCAAACCGGCATGAATTTCATAAAAATGGGTAAATTACCTGAAGGAAAAGAATACCTGGAAAAAGCCATTACGATTTTCAGACTGCAGCAAAATGAGAAGTTTGCTAGTTTAGTAATAACAGAAATGGAAAAATTACTTAAATACTGCTAACGGTTTTAAGTGTAATAACTTAAACAAATAACTCATCAGAGAAAGAGGAGGATTGAAATTGAAAAATGCTATCTTAGTATCGGTGATTGCAGCAAACTTTTTTGGAGTCTTTAGCTTTATTTCCATGGACATTGCAGATCTTCCGTCACAACATTCAGTTGATGGGACATATGTAGCCGACCTGCCATCACAGCATTCAGCGGACGATGCGTATATAGCCGACCTGCCATCACAGCATTCAGCGGACGGGACATATGTAGCCGACCTGCCATCGCAGCATTCAGCGGACGGGACATATGTAGCCGACCTGCCATCACAGCATTCAGCGGACGGGACGTATGTAGCCGATCTGCCATCAGAGCATTCAGCCGATGGTTCACTAATAGCCGATCTTCCTTCACAGCATAAGGTTGGAGACAACTTAGCTTAGTATCTGATGAAACAGCCAATTCCTTTTAGGGACTGGCTGTTTTCTTTTTTTGTCAAAATAAGATTGCTTTATGGAAAGGGATGCCGTCTTAAGATGGCACTTAAAATCTAGCAGATCCTCTTTTTCATAGCTTGTTCCATTCCTTCTGCAAAGTTTTGGTCTATAATTGTTGAGAGAAGCAAAAGGCTCCGGGTGTTCCGGAACCTCTTTTTGTTTTTTAAAATTCATTAACCTTGGAAAGGTGCATCAATCAACTATGTCCATGTGGGCTTCATCCATCATTTGAAAATTTTTGCTGGGCATTGCTCCATTTGTTCCGTGGCAGCCATTGTACATTTGCTTTAATTCTTTGTTTGATAGACCCGGGTGCATTTTTTCCATCATCGGTTTCATTTGTCCGAAATTGAAAGTGCCTTTACCTTCTATTGTATCTTCTGCGAATACGGAAGTGCTTGCACCAAGAATAAGTGCAGCACTTATGAGGGTTAGTACTCTTGTTTTCAAGTTGATCAGCTCCTTTTGGGTATATCTTTATTTTAAAGTGGTGGTTTGCAAAAACTTAGCAGAAGCTGTGACAAAGTATTGAAATCATTTAAAGTTTAACAATGAGTATGAGTACCGGAGGAAAAAGTATGATGTTGTTTGAATACCTGGCAGATCAGCCTATTTGGCTTGCTATTTTGATTAGCCTATTGGTGAGTGTGCTCATTTCAATTGCTGGTATCGTACCGAGTACATTTGTGACAGCAGCCAATATCGTTTACTTCGGGTTTGCAGGTGGACTAGCACTCTCAATCATTGGGGAGGCTGTTGGTGCTATCATCAGTTTCTTCCTTTATCGGAAAGGCTTAAAAAAACTTGGCGAAAAGTTTAACAGTGGTTCCCATACGATAAAGTTATTGGGAAAACTGAAGAATACAGGGGGATGGGAGGCATTCATTCTCGTTTTGCTGCTGAGGATTTTTCCATTCGCGCCGTCCGGACTTGTTACTTTGGCTGCCTCAATCAGCAGGATGGGTGCAGCAGCATTTATGGTTTCAAGCACCATTGGTAAAATCCCGGCTCTCCTGATTGAATCCTATTCTGTACATACTGTACTTGGCTGGAAAATGGAATACCAGCTTGCTGCAGCGTTCTTTGCGGTTGGAGCAGGTGTTTGGTACTATTATTGGACAACTAAGAGGAAAAACGGAGGAAGTAATAATGAAAATAAGTAAAAAAAGCTTTATGATCATGCTTGCGGCAGCCATGCTTGTCTTTACTGGCTGCTCTAAGGACAAGGAAGAACCAAAGCAATCTCCAGCTGAAGAAAATCAACAGGATACCGCTACTGAGGAAAAGCAAGCAGATCAGACGAATGATGAGCAGCAAAATGCCGGAACAGATTTCATCGTAAAAGCAAAGCCACAGAGAATTGAGCACATGCACGGCATCGGTTATCCAGGCAACGATGAAGGACTTTATGTGGCATCACATAATGGAATCAAGATTTATAAAGATGGCCAATGGTTTGAAACGGCAGCAGAAAAACATGACTATATGGGCTTCCAGGCAGTAAAAGATGGATTTTACTCAAGCGGCCATCCAGAAGAAGGGTCCTCTTTGAAAAATCCGTTAGGCCTGGTAAAAAGTACGGATTTAGGCAAATCAATTGAAAAAGTAGCTTTCTATGGAGAAAGTGATTTTCACTTCCTGTCCGCAAGCTATCTGGATCATTCTTTATATGTGATCAATGAACAGCCAAATTCCAAACTGGATGCAGGTGTTTATGTGTCGAAGGATAACGCTGAGAGCTGGAAGCAAGTTGCCTTAAATGGATTTGAAGCAAATACGTTCGGCATGATTGCTGTTCATCCTGACAAAGGGGATACTTTTGCAATGGCCACGAAGGAGGGTGTTTTTGCTTCAAATGATTCTGGTCAGACTGTGAAAGAAAATGGCGATTATGATATGGTGACCGCAGCTGCATTTTCCAAGGAATCTCTGTACATTTCCCCAGTTGAAGATCAGAAAATTAAGCTGGTGAAGATTGACCAGGAGAAAGAGGGAGTCGAACTGCCAATCCCAACCTTGGCCTATGATAACCCGATTACTTATATTGCTGCTGATTATGAGGAGCAAGGCAGACTCGCTTTCATTACAATCCTGAATGATCTATATGAATCGACTGATGGAGGACAGACTTGGAAACAATTACTCGTTAATGGGAAAATTAAATAGACAGAAATAACAAATGCCACAGCTTCATCCGCTGTGGCATTTTTATTTAATTATTTTTCCTCTTTTCCAAGCACTCGGTTCACACGTTTGCGGAGCATGGTCATCCCGCTTCCGCCAGCCTGGAAGTGGCGAAGCTTACCTTCTGCATCAAATACGTAGTAAGCAGGAACATATTTATTTTCAAATGCCTCTGTGAGTTTATGCTCACCATCAATGAATGTTGGCTGGGAGATATCATGGCCCATTGCCATTGCTTCAATGACTGCAACATCAAGATCATTTTCAGAGCGAGGCATATGAACCGCCAAGATGTTCAATTCATCCTCATACTCATCACGGAATTCATTCACTTCCGGCATTGCCTCTTTGCAAAGTCCGCAGCTGACAGACCAGAAATGGATTAAAGTAGGTTTCCCTAAAAGTTCTTCTTTTGTTACTTCACCGTTCACCCATCCAGTAGCGCCAGTTAATTCCGGCATTTCGTCTCTTAATTTCATCACAGAATCCTCCCCTGATCAGTGTCTATGTGTATATATTATCATTAAAATTATTTAAAAATCAATACTTAATTATAATTATTATTATTTATTAATGATTATCAATTGGTATTGTGCCAATTAGTACTTTTCTCAAACGATCGAGCTTTTTTAAGTAGGCTGTGTTAAAGTACAATGTTGATTTTTAGCACCTGTTGATTGGAGCGGAAGGCGCGCAGACTCCTCCGAAAATGCTATCGCATTTCCATCGTGCGTGGGCAGATTCGAGGAAGCTATTCAGTGTCCTGGGGGATCAGCGGCTAAGGTGAGACCCCGCAGGAGCAAAAGCGACGAGGAGGCTCACCTGACGCCCCCCGGAAAGCAAAGCGCCTGGAGCGGAAATCAACAGACTCGTTTAACACAGCATTTAAGTAAAAAGTCATTGCCATCTAATCACTAATTTTTCACCTGTTAAATATTTGTTGAAATCAACGGCCTTTTAAAAATTTGGCTATGTTAAAGCGCCAGTCCCGCGGAAAGAAGCGCCTGGAACGAAAATCAACAGACTTTTTTAACAGAGCCAAAATTTAAGGAATAACTTTTACCGTATGAGGTATAGATAAAGGGAATTATTTTTCTGTATGGATTCCGTTTGACCATAAATACTATTGATTATGAAGGGGGATTACTATGTCAATTTCTGCGGATAAAGTTCTGGACGCAAAAGGGCTGGCATGCCCGATGCCAATCGTAAAAACAAAGAAAATGATGAATGAATTGGAGCCTGGACAAGTAATAGAGGTGCAGGCAACTGATAAAGGATCAACGACAGATTTAAAAGCATGGTCAGAGAGTACAGGCAATCAATACCTCGGAACGATTACAGAGGGAGACGTACTGAAACACTATCTTCGTAAAGCGAGTGATGAGGAATTAACAAATGATTCTCCGCATCCGCATACAGCTAGCCTGGAAGAGGTGCTGGCAAAGTTTGATGGCGACGAAAAAATTACCATCCTCGATGTCAGGGAATCTGCTGAGTATGCTTTCGGGCATATTCCTCATGCTAAATCAATTCCGCTTGGAGAGTTGGAGCAGCGGGTCAATGAATTGAACCCTGAAGAGGATGTATACGTAATTTGCCGTTCGGGTTCGAGAAGTGATATGGCAGCAAAAAAATTGGCTGAAAAAGGTTTTAAGAAACCAATAAATGTTGTTTCTGGAATGAAGGACTGGACAGGTCCGACAGAAAAATCAGTTGAAAAATAGGGAGGGACTAAAATGAAAGTAGCTATTATCGCCGCTAACGGCGGCATGTTTGACGCATATAAAGTATTCAATATCGCAACTGCGGCAGCAGCAACAGATGCAGAGGTAGGGATCTTCTTTACGTTTGAAGGATTAAACCTGATCCATAAAGAAGCCCACAAGCAGCTTCCGCTTCCTGCTGGGAAAGAACACTTCCAGGAGGGCTTCCAGAAAGCAAATGTTCCTCCGGTCGAACAGCTTGTTGAAATGGCACAGGAAATGGGCGTTAAAATGATCGCATGCCAAATGACTATGGATGTCATGGCTCTCGAAAAAGAAGCGTTTGTCGATGGGATTGACGTTGGCGGCGCTGCATCCTTCCTGCACTTTGCCAGCGATGCGGATGTAACTTTAACATTCTAATAATTTAAGCCTGAAACAGGAGGGACTAAATGGTACAGACAATCTCAGTGAAAGAATTGGCCAGGAAAGTCATCAATCATGAGGATCTCTTTATCCTCGATGCGAGAAACACCGAGGATTTTGATGACTGGAAGATTGAAGGCCGTAATGTAATGGTTCATAATACACCTTATTTTGATCTCCTTGAAGGTATTGATCCAGTCATGAATGTTCTGCCTGAGGAAAAGGACATTTATGTCATTTGTGCTAAAGGTGGATCTTCTGAGTTTGTAGCTGAACAAATAGAAGAGGCAGGCTTTAAGGATGTATTCTCCGTTGAAGGCGGAATGAAAGCTTGGAGTGAGCATTTAGAGCCGGTTAAAATAGGTGACCTCAAGGACGGGGGCTACATTTACCAATTCGTCCGAATTGGGAAGGGCTGTCTATCATACCTTGTTGAATCGAATGGCGAGGCTGCGATCATTGATACAAACAGAATGATCGAGCAATATGAAGAGTTCATGTCAGGGAAGAATTTTAAGCTCGTGGCCCTGCTAGATACGCATCTTCATGCGGACCATATTTCCGGGGGACGGAAGCTGGCGGAAAAAGCGGGAGCCAAATACTATCTCCCTCCGAAAGATGCGGGTGAAGTAACCTTCCGCTATGAACCGCTTCAGGATGGCGATGAAATTAAGGTTGGAAGCACAGTCATCCGTGCCTTGTATTCACCGGGACACACTATTGGAAGTACATCTTTCATTGTGGATGACCAGTATTTGCTGACGGGCGACATTCTGTTCATTGATTCCATTGGACGTCCTGACCTTGCTGGTTTGGCACAGGACTGGGTAGGAGACCTGAGGGGTACATTGTACA
This sequence comes from Heyndrickxia sp. MSNUG, assembly GCF_049532715.1. NCBI lineage: Bacteria > Bacillati > Bacillota > Bacilli > Caryophanales > Bacillaceae > Heyndrickxia > Heyndrickxia sp. MSNUG. The sequence continues at coordinate 3,988,386 of NZ_CP150978.1, read as the reverse complement.
AGCGCTATAAAGAGCTTGCCGATGAACTCCTCGTCCTTCCAGCCCACTATATGGGCATCAATGAAATGAATGATGACGGAAGTGTATCTGAAAAGCTTGGGGTCCTGTATGCACAAAATCACGGCTTGCAGATTGACAGTGAAGAAACGTTCAGAAAAACGGTTACCGAAAACCTTCCGCCGCAGCCTAACTCCTATCAGGAAATCAGGCAGACGAATATGGGGAGAATCGACCCGGATATTGAAGAACAGCGTGAGATGGAAATCGGACCAAACCGCTGTGCGGTCCGTTAATAAAGTGAAAACGGAAGGGAGTGCCATTTTAGGTACTCCTTTCGATTAATAAATGGGCTAAGGCTTTTTTCGCAAGCTTCATGCATCTCAGACTTTTCCAGGAAATTTACGAAAAGAGCCTTATTAAATTGGAGGAGTTTACAATGAAGAAGTTGATGATCATCCAGCAGAATGATACTCATGGAAGCCTAGACCTTCATCATGAATTATTTTGGCGGGGCGATACTCCTGAATTGAAACAAACCGGTGGTTTACCCAGGATTGCTAAGTATGTAAAGGACTTAAAGTCGCAAAACGACAATGTCCTTTTCCTTGATGGCGGGGATTTATTTCACGGAACTTTACCACTTGTTTCAACAAAAGGGGAGGTGCTTTTGCCTGCTCTGGAAAAAATGCAGCTGGACGCCTGGGTTCCGGGGAACTGGGATTTCGCTTACGGGAAGGAACAATTGGAATTGTTGGCAAACAGTTTGCCCTTCCCGACAGTTGCTTGCAATGTAGTGAGTGAGGATCCAGCTGATACGTTTTTAAAACCATTTACGATCAAAGAAATGCAAGGGATAAAGGTTGGGATAATCGGCCTTACGTATCCGTATGTACATGAAACAATGCCTGACAGCTTCTCTGAAGGACTCGTTTTTTCAAAGGGTGTAGATGAGACTCGCAAGTGTGTGACAGAGCTTAAAGGGAAGGTAGATGTAGTGTTGCTGTTAAGTCATATGGGACTTCCTCTTGATGTTGAACTCGCTGCTCTCGTTGATGGGATTGATATAATCCTATCTGGCCATAGCCATGACAGAATTGAGCAGCCTATTACGGTAAATGGAACCGTCGTTGTTCAGGCAGGCTCAAGTTCATCCTTCCTTGGCAAGCTGGATGTCACCCTTGGTAACGGAAAAATAGAAGACTTCCATTACGAATTAATTGCAATTGATGAGCAGTTTCCAGAGGATAAGGAAATGGCTGGAATGATCGCAGTTATTTTAGAGCCTTATCAACAGGAACGGGCAAATGTTGTCGGTAAAACAGGTTCAATTTTACACCGGATGACCTTGAATGAAGCACCGATGGATAAACTGATTACCGATGCCTATCTGAATGCATTTGATGCCGATTTGGCGTTTTCTCACGGCTGGCGGTATGGAACGCCGGTGCCAGCAGGTGACATTACTGAATACGACTTGCACACAATCATACCGACGAATCCGGAAATGTTTACGATGGAGATGACAGGGGAGCGTCTTGTTAAGGCTCTAGAGAAGAACCTTGAAATGGTGTTCTCCAGAGATCCGTTCAAACAAAAAGGCGGTTATATCTTGAGATCCGCAGGATTATTCATGGCCTTTAAGCCATATAACCCGGAAGGCAACAGAATCCAAAAGCTGCTGATTGGCGGCAAGGAAATCGACATGAGCAAAAATTACAAGATTGCCGGAGGCGGAAGTCAGCTGTTTAAGGCAGCAGAGGCTGATAAAACCTATTACGGTATCCATGCTATTGAGGTCATTAAGCAGTTCCTAAAGGAAAAGGGAATTTTTACAGCAGATGAACCACCGAAAATCATAAGTATATAAAGGCTGTTTTATCATTGATTGTTGCTTTTCGTCATGAATGAAAAAACAAGTCGCAGCTCATCAGCCGCGACTTGTTTCTATTTAATATCAGTTAATTTCTTCATCATATTCTCATCCATTGGACCGACGATTTTCTTCGTGATTATACCATTTTCATCGAGAATATAACTTGTTGGGATTGTGAACGCCTGGTAGGTCGTTCCGGCAGTGCCTTCTTCATCCAGAGGAATAGTGAAAGTCAAACCATATTCTTTAACAAAATTTTGGACTTCATCGACGCCTTTATCCATATTAGTCAGGTTAACAGCGAGAATTTCCACGCCTTTATCCTTGTTTTCTTCATAAAAGTTTTGCATGTGCGGCATTTCGGCTTTACATGGCGGGCACCAGGTTGCCCAGAAATTCAAGATAACCTTTTTGCCGCGATAGTCTGAAAGCTTAACTGATTTACCATCAAGAGTATTCAGTTCGAAATCAGGAGCTTCTGCCCCTTCACGTAACGCAGAAAGCTTAGCACCGGGGATGTCTTCCGTTTCCACCGATTCTTCCGTTTGGTCTGTCGTTTTCTTTTCACTTTCAGTCAAATTTGGTTTCCAGATATTCACGACTAAAATAACAGCCGCAAGAGCTAGAATCGCAAAAGATAATAGGTTCTTGTTCAAGACTGTAACTCCTCCTTATGAACTCGCTGAAATAGTAGCAAGATAATTCCAAGTGCAAATAGTAAAAGGTTTTCTGCTGCGAGCAAATCTGAAAATAAGCTCAGGATAAGCGCTTCTAACATTAGGAACAATATTGAAAGCTGCTGGTTCAGTCCAGCCTTCTTAAAATAATAAAAAATGAACCCTAACAGAAGAGCAGCCTGTACTGCTGCCGCTGGGAGATTTTCGGAAAAGGCAAACAAGACTGTCTCGTATAGAAGGAAAAATATTAAGTATGCAGGAAGAAATTCCTCCCTGTTGATTCCACTGTCCTTTTTCCGGGCTATAAAAAATAAATAAAGTGCGATTCCGGCAACGGCAAGAATCTGTCCATTTGTACCGCCAGTGAAGTAGAGCAGGGATAGCGGGTTATCAATGAACATTTTAAAATTAAAGAGCCCGTAGCTTAATTTTGAAATAGCGATATAAATAAAGAAACTATTCCAATACCAGTCGCCAATGCTTTTCTTTTCCTTTAGCCAGTATATCATGGCTCCGATAAAAATCGCGGCAAAAGCTGCAAGCAAATCTACTGGCAGCGTAAATCTGCCGACCGTTATATAATTCAAGCAACATCACCTTTTTTTGGCTGGTCTGGCGTAAATTCAATCTGGTACTTTACATCAATGCTGCCGATTACCGATTGAATCATGCCGCAATTTTTCAATACGAGAATGCCAATCTTTTCAGCCTGTTCCGCCTTTTCTTTTTGATCCGTTTGAACACTTACTTTGAATGTCAGCTGTTCAATCCGGTTAGCTTCGTCTGGATTTCTCACGGCTGAAACATTTACGTCAATTCTCTTATAGTCTATTCTTTTCTTTGTTAAAATATTTGCAAGAAGGGAAGTACTGCAGCCCACTAGTGATGAAGCGAATAGCTCAAAAGGGCGGTATCCAAGTTCGCTATTTGGCGATACAGGAAGGAACCCGTATTCTAGCTGTCCAATAATTTTATCATTATAATAAGTAAATTCCATCGATCTCGCTCCCTTTTTTAAGGCTTTTTCGTGAACGATGCTGCTTTGACACTTTAAAGTAAAAATCGGCTTCTGGATCTTTCCGGTCATAGATGCCTTTTTAGTTCAGGAACCTTTCGGAAAGGCTCGGAATTAAGAAATTTACTAGATAGTATATTTTTATATAAAGCAACATTCATACGATAATAACCTTTTTAAAACAGTATGAATCTGTTTTGTTAAGAATTGATTAAGAAGCGTGATGATGAGGAATGCTTATCCAAAATGAATGATCAAGTCCATTAGTTTCAAGTCCAATTTTGCCGTTATGGGCCTCAATGATGCTCCGGGCAATCGCGAGACCCAAACCTGCGCCGTCAGCTTTGGTGCTTCGGGATTCTTCGAGACGGTAAAATCGTTCAAAAATAAGCTCCTTTTTTTCCGGATCTATGTAATAGCCCTTATGGGAAAAAGTAATGGTGTAATGTTTTCCTTCAAGTTTTGCTTCAACAGATAAGTGGCGGCCTAAATCATAATCGATAATATTTTGCAGAAGATTGGATATCACTTGCTTTAGTCCATCTTTATGGCCAAATACGAGAGAAGGCTTTATCTCAAGATTAAACGAATCAAATTGACGGTCTATTTTAAGCTTGAAGGCGGCAATTGATTCTGTCACGACCTCGTCGATTTTTACAGCTTCAAACTGTTTTTCCAGAAAATAAACATCTTTATTCCAGGCGTCAAGTTCCGATATCAAATCGACAATTCGGGTAATCCGTCGGGATTCCTCCAGCAGCGATCCAAACAATTCTCGATCGCCGGCCAAAACCCCGCTCTGAAGGGCTTCTAAATACCCATTAACATTGGTAAGCGGAGTTCTTAGTTCATGAGCTATATCCCGCAGCATTTCTTCCCGTCTCGTTTGGATCACAGACAGTGATTCTGTCATGGCATTGAAGTTTGTGAGCAATTCTCCTAATTCACCTCTTGCAGAAAGCTCGATTTGATGAGGGATTTTTCCTTCCTTTATTTGATTGGCTGCTGCGGCAATTTTTTTAACTGGCTGAACGATGCGTCTTACGGAAAAATAATGGACAAGTCCTGCTCCAATAAAGGCTATGATACTTACCTTTATGAGGAAGGAATCTAAGGTATCGACCAGCTGGGCTCCGGTGATCTGCTCATGGTTCACAAGGAAGCAGGCATAATCCTTTACGGAGATTCCTGCAAGCATGATAACAAGCAGAATGACAACGCTGTTCACAGCAACAAGCTTTGATAATAATAAATTGCCTATGCTTTTAATTCGCCGCAAACCTATACCCCATTCCTCTCACAGTTTGAATATAATCCTTTGGCGTCTTTTCTTTGATTTTTTCACGGAGATTCTTAATATGGACATCAATCGTCCGTTCGGTCACTGCCTTTTCATTGTTTTCATAGATAGAGTCCAGAATTTGCGTCCGTGAAAGAATCTGGCCAGGGTGCTGCATGAACATATGGAGGAGCCTGAATTCAAAGTTTGTCAAATCAAGGAGTTCTCCATCGATCCTCGCTTCTCCTTTTGCAGGTTTGATTGTAAGACCGGTAAAAGTCAACTTTCCGCATCTGCTGGCAGTCCTTCTTAGAACGGCCTCAATACGGACCATCAGTTCACCAGGACTGAATGGCTTGACCACGTAGTCATCAGCACCTAGCTTGAAACCTTCAATCCTGCTTTTTTCCGATGCCTTAGCAGTCAGAATGATCACAGGCATCATGCTTTCAAGATCATTCCTTAGCCATGTGCAGATTTCTTCACCATTCTTACCGGGAAGCATCAGGTCAAGGATCAGGATGCATGGGTCGTATTTTTCAATCATTTCCATTGCGAGAATTCCATTGTCAGCTTCAAGGACCTCATATCCTTCATTTATTAGGTAAATCTTAACAAGTGTCCTGATTTTTGGGTCATCCTCTACAACCAATACGCTTTTGCCAATCAAATCTTTATTCACAATGAATGTCACCCCTTCGGACAGCCCTCAGATAAGATTAAAATTGAAATATGCTATAAGCAGAAAGCCAGGCACTAATTTTTTGCATCTGTCCTGAAAGTACAAGGAAGCCCATTCCCACCATGATCATGCCGTTTACAAAAGCCAATTTAGCAAGGTACTTGTTGATTTTCTTGATTGCTTTTAAAGAATAAGAAATAACGAACGAGATGACCAGGAAGGGCACAGACATTCCAAGTGAGTAAGAAGTCAGCAAGTACATGCCTTGATATAATGTATCCGAAGAACTTGCAAGCAGCAAAATGGATGAAAGCGCAAGTCCTACACAAGGTGACCATCCACTTGCAAATGCCATACCAAGAAATACGGAACTGAAGACACCTTTCGATTTTGTTTCAGAATGGATCTTTTTTTCCATCATTAAAAATTTGATATTCAACAATCCAGCCATCTGCAAACCGAAGATGATGATCAGCAATCCGGCTGCCTGCATAACGATCGTTCTGTAGTTTGCGAACACCTGGCCAAGAAATGACGCAGATGCGCCCATGACAATAAAAATAAGACTAAAGCCGATGATGAAGCCGAAAGAACGGGAGAATAGAGTAGTTCGGTCCACCGCAACCTTTGAACCCTCGATCTTGCCACCGGTTAAATGCGTTATGTAAGCAGGAAGCAGGGGAAAGACACATGGCGAGAAAAAAGATAATATCCCTGCAGTAAAAGCAAAAAACAATCCTATTTCATTCATTTTAAAATCACTCCTTTTCTTTATTTCTATATTGTGCAGGTTTTGTTAAGGCTTAATTAAGAAGGTACAATCTAATCATTTTATTATACCCATATTGGTATATAATTTGAAATGATGTATAATGATTTCTATCCATTAGTTTAACATGATTAAGGAGTTTGAATCTTTTGGAGGATAGTTTGTTCTTATTAAAGGTTTAAGTAGAGCCTATTAAAAAATAGGCTGTGTTAAACTTGTCTGTTGATTTCCGCTCCAGGCGCTTCGCTTTCCGGGGGGCGTCAGGTGAGCCTCCTCGTCGCTTTGCTCCTGCGGGGTCTCACCTTGGCCGCTGATCCCCCAGGACACTGAATAGCTTCCTCGAATCTGCCCACGCACGATGGAAATGCGATAGCATTTTCGGAGGAGTCTGCGCGCCTTCCGCTCCAATCAACAGGTGCTAAAAAATCAACATTGTACTTTAACACAGCAAAAAAATAAAAACCCAGGAAAATTTCCCAGGTTCTTTTACAATCATTCACAGGTTTTAAAACCCTGTATGGTATAATCCAATATTAGTGGTTTAAATTTTTCTTGATTCCGAAATAGGTGAATAGGGAAACAGCGGACAAAATGGCCATTGAGGCGATTTCAAATTTCACATCACGGTATGTGATTGAATTGTCCTTCGTAAAGTACATCAATCCAAAAATAAAGACGGACAAGACTAAGACGGTGACGATGATATCTGCTTTTTTCATTTTATTCCCTCCAATTCTATTAGTATAAAGGGGTGCGATCATATTGAACTTGGAACATTTAAAGACATTCATTGCTGCGGCTAAATATGAGAGCTTCTCCCAGGCAGGCAAGATGTTAAATTTGTCTCAGCCGGCTGTCAGCCATCAAATCAGCCAACTGGAGGCTTACTATAATAAACAATTGTTCATCAGGGCTAAACGCAAAATCGTTTTGTCTGAGGCCGGAAAAACTTTATATGATTATGGTCAGCAGCTGCTTGCCTTGAACGATAAATTAGAAAGCTTATTGGCTGAGGGTGATTCCAGCCAGACTATTAAAATTGGCTGCAGCAATACGATCGGTGAATGCTTGATTTCAAAAATGGTCCAGGACTTCATTAAATTGAATCAGGACATTTCGAGTGACCAAATCCAGATTACCATCGGGACTTCCATCCACATTACCGATTTGCTGTATGCATCAGAAATTGATCTTGCCCTTGTGGAGGGTCAAGCTGATCGCTATAATTTTGTATCACATGAGTTCTACGATGACATGCTTGTTCTGGGTGTGTCTCCGCAGCTTAGAATCAATCCTGAAAATCAAATGCCCGAAAAGCTTGCAGATATGACATGGCTGATCCGAGAACCTGGCTGTGCCATGAGGCAGGCAACCCTTGATTTATGGAAAGGGCTGAATATAGAACCGAAATCAGTCCTCGTCTATAACAGCAATACATTAATCAAGGAAGGTGTAAAAAATGGATTAGGCGTTGCTGTATTTTCAAAACTGGCGATTTGTCCTGAAATTCAGACAAGACAGCTAATGGTCAGCCGTTTTAAAGACAGAGACCGTTTCCGTCCATTTTACCTTCTTAGAAAAGATCATCAATATAAGTCCACACTTCATGAGCGATTATGGAATCATATCGTCCATTTAGATGAAAATCCTAATGTTCCATGTTAATGGAGCATTAGGATTTTTCTTTTATTTTTTGTCACTCTTCTCAGCGGTTTCCAGTTCAAGTTCTGTTTTGATATTTAGTGTTTTATGGTCGCCAGATGCAAGATAATCAATGATCATTTGTCTTGATGCATCGTCCATCTTAGCACCATTACCCTTCATCCGGTCTACAACTGAAGTCCAGTCTTCCGCTGTTTTACTAGAGTTTTTCATAATACGGCCAATATCATGGCATACAAGGCATGTGTCAAGGAAAGCTTGTTCATTTTCATTTCTTGCTTTTGGGAAAACTAGAGTGGACGCTTTCTTCACTCTGTTCGCTTCCTCTTCATTTTTTGTCTGGTAAGCCAATAATTTGTCTTTTGGAACATTAGTTTTAAGCGCAATACCATTCGGATTCAAACCTACTGGTATTGTTTGCCTGAAATCCTTCTTTTTTGTCATATCAATCTTGGTTAGAGTCTTATCGCCCCAATTTGAGCCGAACATAACGCTTCCGTTTGGACTCCAGTTGAGCCAGTGAATATTCTGGACGCCCCAGATCTTCCTGACGATTTTGTAATTTTCCTTAGGATCCAATACTGTCAGATAGCCTGCACCATTTTGGGAAGTATACCAGTATCCATCCGGACCAAGATAGGCAATGTTTGTACCTGCGCCTGTCTTAACTGTTCTGATGAATTTCAATTTATCGGTATCAATGATGGAAATGGAACCATCATTACGGTTTCCGGTTACAAGGTCATGAGTATCACCCATGAAGCTTAAATTTACGGGCTTAGGAATGTCAGTGATTTTTTTCAAAAGCTTCTCAGTCTTAGCATCATAAATGGCTACTTCATCATCTGCGGTGTTAGCAACAGCTACATACTTGCCATCATTGGACATATCAAGTCCTGAACCTGTTCCTTTGCCGTAGTCTGTCTGAGTTCTTTCCAGGTGTCTCATTTCTCCGGATTCAATATCAATCACAGTAATGAAAGGTTCTGCCTGCAAGCTGACAAACAACTTCTTGCCGTCGGGGGTCACATTTAAATCCCTTGGCTTTTTGCCGACATCTTTGAACACTTTTACAAGTTCAGCAGTTTCAGCATTAAACATTCCAACTGCTCCAACGGCGTTCAAGGAAGTGAAGGCATATTTGCCGTCTCTTGAGAAAGTCATATGCTGTGGTGCAGGGGGCTTATCAAAGCCAGGAAAATCGATATTATGATACTCGAGTGTATCCATATTGATTGCGACTACGCTCGTACCATAACGCTGAGTTGCGAACGCCCATGTTTGATCTTTATTCATATGGATATGGTGCGGTGTTCCTGAACTTTGAATATATTTTACCGGGTTGCCTGTTTTAATATCTGCAATCGCTATTCCGTTACTAACTTCGTTCGCAGACAGGATCCAGCCTTCGCCGTTCCAGTTCATGTTTTTATCGGCATTACCGTTAGGCTGGTCTTTCCACCAGTTTGGGGAATAGTTCTTATCCAGCGCAGGAAGTTCCTTTTTATTCACATCATCAAGGGATGTTTCTTTTACCGCAGCTTCTGAACACGCAGTTAGTGAAATGGTCAGTAGTGCGAAAGCTGATAGTTTAAGAAGTTTTTTCATATATGTCCTCACCTCACTCTTTTCATTAGAACCATCCGACAAGCAGGATCAGTACAAGGGCAGTCGTAGTTCCCCAAGTAATCCATACTCCAGGATGTGTCAGCCATTTTGTCTTATCATCCACGCGGGAAATGCCCTGGGCAAGTCCGTATGGGCAGACTTTACAAAATGAATTTCTTGCCTTGTAGGACAGTGCTGTATATAGAACACCTGTAGAAGTAACAAGGAAGAAGTATTTGTCCATCTTAAAGTTGATTAATGACTTCCAGATGGTGATTGGGTCGTAAAAATAGCTTACAGTTGCATAGGCCATAAAAAAGCTGACAACCAAACTTAATAGAAAAGTTACCGCCTTGCCTTTTTCACCTAATTTTCCCTCAATTTTGTTCAATAGCATGCTGAAGGTATTATGCGGGCAAGCGTATTGGCAAAATGCCCTGTATACAATCATGGATAATGCTAAAAATGCCATCAGGAATAAGAAAAGGAATACAAAAAATAGATAACCAGCTTCATAGCTTAACTGAAAACCGAATAAGAACAATTTTTCGTTGTCAATGTCCATCCTGAACCCATTCCAAAACGGCAAAGTAAATATAGCGATAAAAGATGCCCATCTTATTACATTTTTAACCACGAATATCCTCCTTTCCTTATCTGTAATTTTCTAAGTACGTATAGACTTGATCGATTTCTTTATCTGTATATAGGTGGCCGATTGCCGGCATCGTGTTACGTCCGTTTTTGATTACATTTTTGATGTCTTCTTCTTTCAGCCTATCCGTTACACCCTTAAGGTCAGGTGCCGCTCCTGTAGCATGGCAGTTTAAGCAAGTACCTGTGAAAATAAGCTCACCCTTGTTTTCCTGAGGTGCGGCAGCAGGTTCTACCTGTAATTTGCCCGGCATAAAGAGGGCATAGCCAATTGCCCAAATTGCTACAACATAAAATACAGCTACCAACAGTTTAGGCACTTTATTATGTTCAATTTTGATATCCGAAACAATATCTGCTTCTTTATGTTCATTTTTCATCTTATCCACCTGCCTTTAGAATGCTGTTTTGATATGGTTGATTACAAAATCATCTCCTTAAACACGGGTTTAAGGAGATGCCATTATGGAAATGGAAAGGTTTTGGCCAGGTAACTTATTTATGATCCATTTCCTTCATTTTTGCTTTCTTCGAGCCTTTCCTCTGTTGGCTTAAGGCTCATTAAATAAGCGATAAGGTCATCGAGTTCCTGGTTAGACAGGTAATCGAAAGAAGGCATGATCGAACCAGGGCTAGTTGATTGGGGATCGATCAAATGCTGACGATGCCAATCTTCATTATATTTAAGTCCAACCCACATTAAATCAGGGCCAGTACGATTAGAACCCATCAATTGAGGCAGATCATATTTATAATCTCCGCCCTGTGATACTGGACCAAGATTTTGGTTCTGGTCAGCTGGCAATGCCCTTACGAACTGTGTATGGCATGTCTGGCAGCCATTTTGGATATAGACATCTCTTCCTCTTGCTTCAGCAGAATCCTCAGGATAATTGCGCAGCTCACCGCTGGCGGTCGCTGAGTTAATTTCCGAGTCGAACAGGGGAAGGATAACCGTGCCGGCAACACCGAACATCCATAAAATAAATGCAACAATTAATACTGATGATGGTTTACGTTCCAAGTTGTTCCCTCCTCCTTAAGCAGTAGCAGCCTGTTGCTGTGTTTGCTGTTTTTTCTCGATTTTTGAAAGCTTAATCGTTTTGTACATATTCCAGGCAAGGAAGAACTGAGCGACATACATCATCGTTCCGCCAATGGCGCGTCCCTTAACGTATGGCTCCATCATTAATACAGTCTTAAGGAATGGTACACCTTCGATCCATGCAAATCCTTGAACGACACCAGCGATCCATAAAGAAAATGCGAACACTAGGAATCCAACAGTAGAGAACCAGAAGTGAGCTTCCATTGCTCTCTTGCTGAACATTTCACGTCCAACGATTTTTGGCAGGATGTAATAAATTGCAGCGAAAGATGTGAAAGAAAACGCTCCAAATGGCCCCATATGTGCATGCCCTACAGTCCAGTGAGTGAATTTAATAACTGAACTTACAGATGGAAGAGCTTGCAGCGGTCCTTGAAGACACGCAAATAAGTAAAAAATGGTTCCAGCCATCGTGAAACGGAGCGGCACACTCGTTCTAGTCTGTGACCAAGAACCTTTCATTGTTCCCCAGAAGTTAGCTAAAACTGCCCAAACAGGAATCAATAGAACAATGGATGGAATAACACCGGCTTTGGAAATCCAGCTCGGGATCGGTCCATTCATCAAGTGGTGAGGTCCATTCCATACATAGAATGTAGCGATTGCCCAGAAACCGATCATGGAAAGCTGATGGCTGTATAATGGCCGTCCAGTTAGCTTTGGAAGCAGATAATAGATCTGTCCAACGCCAACAGTCGTCATCCAAAGACCAATCGCGTTATGTCCAAGGAACCAGCCCATTAAACCCTGCTGTACGCCGCTTGGGATCAGGGATGGCGGGAAGTTGCCGACAATCCAGGTCAATGGCAGCCATAGAAGGGAACCAAGGAAATACCATAGGCTGACATACAGCATTTTTTCCTGTCTTTGTCCGACAGTCTTGAAAAGGTTATAAGCTACAAGTCCAATAGCAATCAGAACTTGAACGTCAACCCAAAGCGGGAATTCGCCATACTCGATAACAGAGGTCTGGCCATCCAGTAACGCAAAGAAACCTTCTAAAATGACAACGTTGTACACTACTAAAGAAAAATTCCCAAGCTTTTCGCTGAAAACCGTCGTCTTAGCCAGTTTTGGAATCATGTAAAACATTGAACCGACATACGCCATAGAAAGCCATGCGTAAATAACGAGCATGACGTGAGCAGAACGAATATGCCCGTATGTTGTCCAGCGATTGTTTAACAATTCTGGCCATATTTGTTTTGTTGCCGTAAGAAGTCCCATGCTCATGCCGATGATGATCCAGAAAACAGCAGCGATGAACCAATTCTTTGAAGAACTCCATTTTTCGTCTGTAAACATTTTGACACTCCCTTGTTCATAAAATAACCACATATATTTCACAATTTCTTCACAATCTGCTATTAAAATCATACATCTGATAATGAGATACAGTTATTCAACTTTTCTATAGTGTTATCCAAATGTTTTATACATGCATTTCAACTGGTAAAAAGGCTTCTTTTTTGGAATTTTTAGCAAAAAAAAACAGAGATGGAAATTCCAGCTCTGATCAGTCGATATGAATTTTGTCTTCTTTCTCATTAGACTTTTTTCGCAAAGTATCAAGGATGAAGATAATCAGGACGGGAACTCCGAGGTAGTAAAATAAATCAAAGAAAAATCCCAGTGATTGATGGTCCATGTTGTAACCTCCTATATTATTTTGACCACATTGTAATCCCAGAGCTTTCATATTACAACCCCCTGAAAAATACTCTGGACGGTGTCATGGATTTCTGTTAAAGTAATTCGATAGAATGAGAAATCCATAAAAAAAGGGGGGATAATGATGGTCACAGGAGCTTGGGTCTTATTGGTAGTCATGATCGCATCCACCGCATCCGCCGGCTTGATCTGGTACTGGAGCAAGAAAAATGGCCTTTATGATGAAAGTGTGAAATACAGAATGCTTGATGAAGAATAGAACCTATAGAGCGCAATCTTTACAATCTGCTAATTTTAAAGTTTGACTTGCCGGGTTCAATAATTTTCCTTCCGTACCTCTTATAAAAAGACCGCTAACTGCCACAGAAACACTATGTTGATAAAACTTTTTCTTCTATTAAATAATGTTACCTTCTATTTGCTGCCTCAATTTACTCTTATACAAATAAAATGTTAAAAACGCTCATAATAAGTTTTCACACAGGTTTAGTTTTGCTCAGTGTCGATTATGAGCACCCGTTGATTGGAGCGAAGATCAACAATCTAATTTAGCTGCTTATCGGTTAAAAGCTTTTTTACCATATAATATTGATTTTAAATGTCTGTTAAAAGAACGGGAAATATGCATCTTAAACGGAAATGAATAGCAAAAGCTTTATCATATATAATAATGTCATAAAAAATACATAAATACTGTTGACATCCTCATTGAATTTTTATATGATATACCCTGTAAGGTATTTAACAACGTAATCACGTTAAAAACTATAGATATTTTTTTAGAAAGATAAATACCCACTACCGTAATGATAGAGAGGGAGAGTGTAAATGGGAGAAACAAAAAAAACAACGATTGTTTTATTCAGTGGAGATTATGATAAGGTGATGGCTGCCTATATCATTGCAAATGGAGCTGCAGCATATGATCACGAGGTAACGATCTTCCACACATTCTGGGGATTGAACGCTTTAAGGAAAGATGAGCCGATCCAGGTTGAAAAATCATTCATTGAAAAAATGTTTGGCAAGATGATGCCAAGAGGCGCGAACAAAATGGGTCTTTCAAAAATGAATTATGCAGGCTTTGGTCCTAAAATGATCAAAGATGTTATGAAGAAGCATAATGCAATGCCGCTTCCTGATCTAATCGAGATGGCTAAGGAACAGGATGTTAAGCTTGTTGCCTGCCAAATGACTGTGGACCTGCTTGGTCTAAGACACGAAGAAATCATGGAAGGTGTTGAATTTGCCGGTGTAGCAGCATATCTTGCTGATGCTGAAAATGGCAATGTCAACTTGTTCATTTAATAAGGGACTTTCACTTAGGGCGGCTCGCTGCTCTAAGTGAAAATAACTTCATAGACAAACTCAAAGTGGAGGTCGAACAATGGATACAGTAAAAACAAATTCCACAGTCGATGCAAAAGGGCTTGCTTGCCCAATGCCGATTGTCAGAACAAAAAAAGCAATCAACACGTTAAATCCTGGCGAGGTTTTAGAAGTGCTCGCAACGGATAAAGGTTCTAAGGCGGATATTCAAGCATGGGCAAAGAGCTCAGGCCATCAATATCTTGGAACACTCGAAGAAGGCGATGTTCTTAAGCACTACATCCGTAAAGGCGGAGCAAGTGAAGAGAAAGAAGAAACACAATATCCAAACGTTGTTTCAAACGATGATGTCATCAAGAAGCTTGAAGCAAATGAGGATGTGGTTATCCTTGATGTAAGGGAACCAGCTGAATACGCTTTTGGCCATATTCCAAATGCGGTATCCATTCCATTCGGTGAGCTTGAAAGCCGTGTGTCAGAACTTGATAAAACAAAAACATTCCTTGTTGTTTGCCGCACTGGAAACAGAAGTGACATGGCATCTCAAACACTTGCTAGCAATGGTTTTGAAAATGTTTGGAACGTTGTGCCAGGCATGTCTGACTGGAATGGACCAACTGAATCAAAAGTAAATTAATTTTTTGCAAAAATATACCCCAGGAGGTAAATGCGAATATGAAAGCTATGACGTCTAAAGAAATTACGAAAAAAGTA
Source organism: Heyndrickxia sp. MSNUG (assembly GCF_049532715.1). Classification (NCBI taxonomy): domain Bacteria; kingdom Bacillati; phylum Bacillota; class Bacilli; order Caryophanales; family Bacillaceae; genus Heyndrickxia; species Heyndrickxia sp. MSNUG. The sequence goes on along the minus strand of NZ_CP150978.1, from coordinate 3,973,345 downwards.
TTCAACAAAGAACCATTCTTCATTCTTGATGTCCGCAATGAAACAGACTTTAATGATTGGAAAATCGAAGGCGAGAACTTTGAATACTTGAATATCCCATATTTTGATTTACTTGATGGTGTTGAAGAAATTCTTGACCAGATTCCAACTGATAAAGAAGTCCTTGTTGTATGTGCAAAAGAAGGTTCTTCCGTGATGGTTGCTGAAATGCTTGAAGAAGCTGGTCGTGAAGTTTCATATCTTCAGGGCGGAATGAAAGCATGGAGCGAACACCTTGAGCCGGTTAAGGTTGGCGATCTTAAAGATGGCGGAGCTATGTACCAGTTTGTCCGCATTGGCAAAGGATGCCTATCTTACATGGTTGCATCAAATGGTGAGGCTGCATTAATTGATGCAACAAGGATGACTGATGTTTACCTTGATTTCGCTAAGGAAATTGGCGTGGAAATCAAGCATGTATTTGACACTCACCTGCACGCTGACCACATTTCTGGCGGCAGAAAGATTGCGGAAGCAACAGGTGCATCTTACTGGCTTCCACCAAAAGATGCTGAAGAAGTTACATTCAACTATCAGCCTTTAGAAGATGGCAACAATGTGAAAATCGGTGAAACAAACATTGACATCAATGCATTGTATACTCCAGGTCACACAATCGGATCAACATCTTTCGTAGTAGATGAGAAGTATCTTCTATCAGGGGATATACTATTCATTGACTCAATCGGACGTCCCGACTTGGCTGGTAAGGCAGAAGACTGGGTAACTGACCTAAGAAACTCACTATACAATCGCTACAAACAGCTTTCCAATGAACTTCTTGTACTTCCAGCTCACTTCATGATCATCGATGAGCTGAATGAAGACGGAAGCGTATCTGAAAAACTAGGTACTCTTTTCGAAAAGAACCACGGCTTGAACATTGAAGACGAAGCTGAGTTCAGAAAGCTTGTAACTGAGAATCTGCCACCACAGCCAAATGCTTATCAGGAGATTCGTGAAACAAACATGGGTAAAATCAGCCCGGATGATGAAAAGCAAAGAGAAATGGAAATCGGGCCAAACCGCTGTGCGGTAAGATAATTAAAGTTTATCCTCAGGGGGATGGAACCAATTTCCCTGAGGTACACCTGAAATTGAAATGATCAAACAAATATTAAAACATCTTAGGAGGAATTTTAACATGAACGTAGCAAAAGTGTTAGATGCAAAAGGACTTGCTTGTCCAATGCCGATCGTGAAGACAAAGAAAGCAATCGCTGATATCCAATCTGGTGAAGTACTTGAAATTCATACAACTGACAAAGGCGCTGTAAAAGATCTAGCTGCTTGGGCGGGGTCTACTGGAAATGAACTTCTGAAGCATGAAGAAGAAAACGGTGTGTTCAAGTTCTGGATGAAGAAAGCCTAATTGAACGGAGGGGGAGCTTGTCCCCCTTTTCTTATGTTTTTAAAAATAGTTTTATCTGGTTTTAGCAACACATTTTGTTTATGAAGAATAAGGAGGAAGCCTAATGGATTTAAACTTTTTAATCGTCATTTTCTTAATTGGCTTTATTGGTTCTTTTATATCAGGGATGGTCGGTATCGGCGGTTCCATCATTAAATATCCTATGCTATTATACATTCCACCATTGTTTGGTTTGGCTGCGTTCAGTGCGCATGAAGTGTCTGGAATCAGCGCGGTACAGGTATTCTTCGCTACAATCGGGGGAGTCTGGGCTTACCGCAAAGGCGGCTACTTGAATAAGACATTAATCATTTATATGGGTGCAAGCATCCTGATTGGTAGCTTAATCGGAAGCTATGGCTCACAATTCATGTCAGAAGGCGGCATCAACGTTACTTATGGTATCCTTGCTCTGATTGCAGCAGTTATGATGTTTGTTCCTAAAAAGGGTATCGATGATATTCCACTTGACCAGGTTACTTTCAATAAGTGGCTTGCGGCGGCATTTGCATTTATCGTTGGGGTAGGTGCAGGTATCGTAGGAGCAGCTGGTGCATTCCTGCTAGTTCCAATCATGCTTGTTGTCCTTAAAATACCAACAAGAATGACAATTGCTACTTCGCTGGCAATTACATTTATCTCTTCAATTGGATCTACAGTCGGCAAAGTCGTGACTGGCCAGGTAGATTATGTACCGGCATTAATCATGGTTGTTGCAAGCTTAATTGCTTCTCCTCTTGGTGCGAATGCAGGGAAGAAAGTTAATACAAAAATCCTTCAGTACATCCTGGCAGTATTGATCCTTGGTACAGCTATTAAAATCTGGCTGGATATATTGTAGGATATAAAGAGAAAAGCATTGCTTTTGCGATGCCTCAGACTGCAGACAAACTCGTTGAAAATCGAGCTTGCCTGCAGTCTTTTTTTATTTTTCTGTAAGATGGGTTTGTTGCTTATTTGAGACAACTGTTTTAGTAACATATGTTGCTAGTGGATTTCGACGCCTCTAATGACAATACGCTTATAAAAAAGCAGATTGAATGGTTCTTGTTGCGTTCTCATCTCTTTTCCAAATATTTTTTGGGAGCCAAGAGGTCTATTGGCGCCTTCTTTTTCCAAATTTTTCTCATATAGGTACCCATAATGTCTTATTGGCGACCTCTTTCCCTAATTTTTTTGTATTTTTGGTAACCAAGAAGCTATATTGTTGTTTTTATTTATCGTTTAAACGATATTGAAAAACGAAGATTGAGTGACCCTGCCAGTGATAAATTGGTAAGATGATAAAAAATTCTGAAAAATAAGCCTTTTGTATTACTGTCTAATCTATCAAACCATACAAAATCCCTATTTAGAATATACTGAATATTTTATAATATTTAGGATATAGAAATATATTAATAGGGGAGTGACACCATGTTAAAAGTCCTATCAACTTCAGCGCTGTCTCTTGCTTTGGCAGGAAGTGCAGTATTTGCTGGAGTCAGTGCTAATGACTCAAGCGCAAAAACACAAAGTAAATATGAAATCAGCCTTGCGCACCATGTTGGTGCAGCACCTGAACTTGTCGATAAAGCAAAGGAACTTGGAATCGATATTTCAAAGGTGGATCCTGCTGAGAAAGCAGCAGTAAATGGAACAAAGTTTCAGCAGCCAGGAGATAATCACGTTGCTTACAGACAAGCAAAAGGGGATGTTCCTGTTTTAGTTCTTTTAGCTAAGTATCCTAATGGTGATGAACCTGTAGGGGATATGAAGGGACAAGTCCCCGCAAAATACTATGAGGACTTGATTTTTGGCACAGAGTATAACCCTTATGAACTTGAACAGTTCAAACAATATGATGGAGCAGACGTTCCGAAAGACCGTACGATGCAAAACGCTTATAAGGAATCAAGCTATGGGAAAGTGAACTTGGTCCGTAAAGAAAATACTGAATTTGTATGGGTAGAGATGCCTAAGGGTGCCTCATACTATTTGGATCAAGAAGGCAAATTTGCTGAAAGCGGAAAGTACGTACTTGGGAACGAAAACGGAGATGCACATACTGGTGAATTCATTCGCGACCTGCTGAAAGCAGCCGATGAGCAGGTAGACTTCTCTCAATATGCCGAGAATGGCGAAGTGCCGAACGTATTCGTTATCCATGAAGGAACAGGAGCAGAATTCAGCCGCGACCCTGCACAGTTCTGGTCTCACAAGTGGAGCCTCTTAAGTGCTTTATACTATGGAAAATACTATGAAACAGGCAAACCAGCTGATCAGTATGAAGGCATGAGTCAAAGCGCGTGGATCAACAAAACGGTTAAAGAGGATATGACCTATGATGGCGTGGTTGTTAACAACTACAACATCCAGCCAGGTATCGGCGGTAACGTTGCTGGATTCGATGCTGCAACCGGTACGTACAAAGAAGAAGCGAAAACGGGACCATTCCCAGCGCAGACAGGTGTTTATGCGCATGAATTTGGACATGCGCTAGGTTTGCCAGATTTCTATGATACGGTCTATACTTCTGAAGGTGTTGGGAACTATTCAATGATGGCAGGCGGGTCATGGATGCGCTATCCTAATGCCCCGGTTTACAGCGGAAACTCACCGACACACTTTGATCCATTCTCAAAGGTTTTCTTAGGATGGGCAAATCCAATTGAAGTGAAGCCTAGTCAAGGAGTAAGAGAAATTACATTGCCGCCAATCAATAAAGCAACAGCAGATAACGGCATTGTTAAAATGGAGGTTCCAGGCTCAAATGGCACAGAATACTTCTTATTTGAAAACGTTCAGCAGGACGGCTTTAACAAGGGGTTAATCCGTCAGGGAGAGAATTCTAAAGGACTAGTTGCGTGGCATGTAGATGAAAATGTCATTAATCTTTACCAGACTGCCGGCTTCCGTCCAAATAACGTGGAGAACTGGATGAACAAACGATTCCAATACAACCAGTCACAAACGGCAAGCAATGGTGATGTCGTCACTCACTATGGTTTATCTGTCCTTCAGGCAGACGGATTATATGATCTTGAAAAGAACGTTAACCGCGGGGACGCAGGTGACTTCTTCAAAACAGGCAGCAAGATCACTCCTGTATCAGGCAATGTTCACTCTGGCTCTTATTACTTCTGGAAGGGCTTTAGCAGCACACCTGCAGATTCAGGAATCCATGTAACAAACATTGTTGAAAACAAAGACGGCTCTATCACAGCTAAATTCTTCTACAACTTTAATTCAAGTGTAAAATAAAAACGAAAAACCTGAGGGGGATATTTCCCTGCTCAGGTTTTTTAACAAGATAAGAAAGTATAAAATTCACTTCTAGAAATGTCCAGCTCCAGCGCCTAGCCCCTCGAGTTGCTTGTCTAGTTTCGCCTCCTAGAAACTCCGAAACTTCAACTCCGCCGGCAGAAGCAAAAAGCGCTTCTTTGTCGGAGTCTCCAGTTTCTGCGTTTCTGGGCAGTCGGCTATACATTTCGAATTCGGTCCGCCCAATGAAGTCAAAGAACGACTTCACCGGTCGGCCCTTCGACGGACACGATGTACTAGTGCCGACGTTGCCACAGGACGTGGCGGTTTTAGTCGGCCAGCGCTTGCCGGGGCTGACCAAGGCGCTTGCGCTTTTCTTATTTACATAGCTTTTTTAGCTGGAACAAATACACGTATATGTCCTGGAAGCACTTTGGCGTGGAACGGCAATGTCTGGCCCTCTTCACCATCAATATTCACCACATGCTCCTTTGAAGATGAGACATTAAGAAGAGAGGTTGAAATATATTCGACTTCATCGCTTTCCTTCAGTTCCCCCTTCAAGAGTGAAGGAATGATCGCTGCAATCTTCGGGAACGACATTTTTTTTATAATGAAAACGTGGATTTTCCCATCGCTCACACTAGCTTCCGGTGCGAGAGATTCGAATCCTCCTACAGAATTTGTGAGTGCTGCAAGTAAAAGGAAAGACTTTCCTTCCCATCTGCCGTTTTCGTGTTCTACGGTTAAATCGATTGCTTCGCCATTCAAAAACGATTTCGCTCCTTCCATAAAATAAGCAAGGGAGCCTAAACGTGTCTTTTGCTCTGCTGTCACATTATAAGAAGCTTCTGCAATAGACCCTACTGCCAGTACATTTGCAAAATAAGCTTCATCAATCTTTCCGACATCCACTGCCCTGGTTTCCTGACCTTCTAAGATTGAAATAGCCTCATATGGTTCAAGGGGGATATCTAGTGCCCGGGCAAAATCATTGATGGTTCCTAAAGGAATAATACCTAGAGCTGGACGATGGTCTTGTTCTGCTATTCCATTGATTGTCTCATTGATTGTTCCGTCCCCGCCCATCGAGATGACTGCATCATATAAAGCAATGCAAGCTTCTGTTGCGAATGAGGCAGCATCTCCTTCCTTCTCGGTCTTTCTAATATCTATATCACTAAATCTTCCTTGCAAGGTTTCTTTTATTTTTTGGACATACTCGTTTGCTTTTTCTTTTCCTGATGATGGATTCATAATGATCATGGCTTTCATCTCCATCTACCTCCAATATTCAATTCATCAATCTAATGTCTAATCTCAACCCTATTATTTACCTATAATTTCTTTGCTATAAACCCTGACAAGGGACCTGCTTGCTTTTAAATTGGCTCTGTTAAACAAGTCTGTTGATTTTCGTTCCAGGCGCTTCGCTTTCCGCGGGGCTGGCGCTGAGCCTCCTCGTCGCTTCGCTTCTGCGGGGTCTCACCTGTCCAGCTGCGCTCGCAGGACACTGAAGAGCTTCCTCGAATGGACCCACGCACGATGGAAATGCGTTAGCATTTTCGGAGGAGTCTGCGCGCCTTCCACTACAATCAACAGGTTATAAAAAACAACATTAGGCTTTAACGGAGCCTTTCATTCATTGTGGGTTTTCCCATATTTCTCCCCCTATTACAATAACCCCCTTTAATTTTATGATTATCCCCTTTGTAAAAAGGGTACTTAGTTAGCAAGCAGGAAAAAAGAGAGAGGAGATCATAGGGGAATGTCAAAAAAATGGATACTATTTGCAGCTTTGGTTCTCTCGCTATTGTCTTTAACTGCATGTGCAGAAAAGGAAAAGCTAGACGATGGAACTGAGCTGGTAGACAAGGATGAATTAATCTTCACAGCTTCAGGAGAGTTTAAGCCGTTCAGTTATCTTAAAGATGATTTGTCAATGACGGGCTTTGACATTGAAGTGGGAGAAGCGTTAGCCAAAGAGATGGGGCTGAAGCCTGTACAGAAAAGAATGAAATTCAAGGGGATTGTTGAAGGGGTAAAAACTGGCCGTGCTGATGTCGCTGTAGCCAGCCACACGATTAATCCTCAGCGGAGCAAACATGTACTATTTTCGACTCCATACTATTATTCAGGTCCGCAAATTTTCGTAAGACCCGATAGCAGCATCCAGACTGTTGATGATTTAAAGGGGAAGGAAGTTGCTGTCGCAAAAGGATCCACGTACGCGGAAACTGCCTCTAAATACACTTCTAATATCAAAATGTACGATAGTGATATCACAGCATTAAAAGCCTTAAGCACCGGCCGCCATGACGCGGTCATTACCGACTTCGTTACAGGAAAGAGTGCAGCGAAGGAAGGCTTTGAGATTGAAGGAAGGCAGCTCATTGAAAGAAGTGAGCAGGCTGTTGTTGTTCCAAAGGATAACCCGCAGCTGTTAAAAAGGGTGAATGAAGCGCTGGAGAATCTGCGCAAAGATGGAACACTCTCGAAAATCAGCCTAAAATACTTCGGTGAGGATATCACAACGAAGCCGGAGTAGATAGATAGATAATTAATAGAGAAGGGATGTAGGAGCTTTGCCAAGTATAGGACATGTTTTACAAACATTGATTGACAGCAGTGACCTTTTTATCGATGCAATGCTGCTTACGCTGCAGCTTACAGTAGTATCAATTTTAGTAGGAATTGTAATTGGTTTATTCTTTGCACTTTTAAAAATTTCTAACATCAAGCCTTTAGAATGGATTTCAGACGCATATGTTTATCTAATCAGGGGAACCCCACTGATTGTACAAATTTTCATTTTATACTTCGGAATCAGCGGAATCTTTCTGATTCCTGATTTCTGGGCGGCAGCATTGGCGCTAGCGTTCCATAATGGTGCGTATATCGCGGAAATCTTCCGCGGAACCATCCAATCGGTTGACAAAGGCCAAATGGAAGCTGGCCGGTCATTGGGTATGTCAAAGGCTTTAACCATGAGAAGAATCATTTTGCCGCAAGCGTTCCGCCGTTCTCTTCCGCCGCTTGGCAACCAATTTATTATCGGCCTTAAGGATTCCTCGCTCGCGGCGTTCATCTCGATGAACGAGCTATTCAACGTAGCAACGACGCTTGGTTCAAACAACTTTGACGAAATGACGTACCTGTTAATCGTAGCTTTCTATTATTTAGTTCTAGTTGCGATCCTGACATTGGTCGTAAGGGCAATCGAAAAGAAATTAGCTGTAAGTGACAGGTAAGGAGGAAATGAAGTGTATACAAAAGAAATGATTCATGTTGAAAACTTAAATAAATCCTTTGGCGACCTTCATGTCCTGAAGGATATCAATATAACGGTTAAGGAAAGCGATGTCGTATGTCTAGTCGGAGCAAGTGGTTCAGGTAAAAGTACCCTCCTTCGATGCATTAATTTCCTGGAAAAAAAGGACAATGGGAGAATCATTATCGAAGGAGAAGAGGTTTCCCGGGATACTCATGATATAAATGAAGTACGCCAAAAGGTAGGAATGGTATTCCAGCATTTTAATCTTTTTCCCCATATGACCGTACTGGAAAATATCATTGAGGCACCTGTTCATGTGAAAAAGATGCCAAAAAATGAAGCCATCAGGGAAGCGAAGGAACTTCTTGTGAAGGTCGGTCTTGAGGATAAAGCAGATGTTTATCCAAGCAAATTGTCAGGCGGCCAGAAACAAAGGGTAGCAATTGCCCGTGCGCTGGCAATGAATCCGGACATCATGCTTTTTGATGAACCAACTTCAGCTCTTGACCCTGAACTGGTAGGAGAAGTACTCACTACCATGAAAGAATTAGCAGAGGACGGAATGACCATGGTAGTCGTAACCCATGAAATGGGTTTTGCCCGTGAGGTTGCAGACTGGATCATTTACATGGATGAAGGAATCATTGTCGAGAAAGCTAAACCAGAAGAGTTCTTCACCAATCCACAAGAAGACCGTACAAAGGAATTCATCCAGACAACAGCTCTTAAATAATTTTTGCAAAGCAGTCCTGAGTAAAACAGGACTGCTTTGACTGAAGACAAAACTCGATGAAAGTGAGCTTGTCTACATTTTGGTTGGGAAGTTAAACAGGTCTGTTGATTTCCGTTCCAGGCGCTTCGCTTTCCGCGGGGCGTCAGGTGAGCCTCCTCGTCGCTTTGCTCCTGCGGGGTCTCACCTTAGCCGCTGCACCCGCAGGAGTCTGCGCGCCTTCCACTCCAATCAACAGGGTTTCAATAACTTATATGTGAACTGTATCTTTTTCGACAAGCAAAGCAGTCCTGTGTAAAATCAGGACTGCTTTGTATTTATCACGAATGGTTAAAGTGACCGAGAACCATTCAAAAAAAAAACCATCACGAATGCATGAAAAGTTTTCGGAAACCAATTCATCATCGGACACAGGACAATCAAAAAGTTTGATAAAAACTTGAAAAAGGGATAAATAATCAAGAAAAACAGCGATTCAGTGAGATAAGCAATGATATGCTGGAAGTTTTCGTTCTATTTGAGTCAAAAGAGGGATTTTTAGCGTATTTTTCATACTTTACAACTAGAATCGCACAGGAGTATGATAACAACAGTTTCAGATTTTATACTGAATCCTAAAATTAAATGAAGTTTCAAATTTCTAAATCGCTGAATCCAATTGGAGCGGGGGAACCAACTTTCGTGGTTGATAATCCACTAGGGGTGAAGCCTTTGAATAAAAGGCAGGGCTATTCTGAGCCCTAATCCGACAGCTAACTCCGCAAGCGTTGCAGAAGAGGAAGATGAAGCTTGTGAGACGAGTCTGTTCTAAAGTCCACAAGGCTATTATCTTTTAGCCTCTGGGGGCTTTTTTGTTTTGCATAATTAACGGTGTCATTTATGATTCGTTAAGATTATTAGTCCCTGCCAAAGAAATATTACTAACAAAATTCCTCATACTAAGAGGAGAAGGAGAAAAAAACATGCGCAGGAAAATGCTTTTTAAGCTGGAGCCTCCGAAGGTACTTGTCTTTGGTTTTGGGACGATTATCCTATTGGGTTCGCTGCTGCTTTCACTGCCCTCTGCTACGACTGACGGCAAAGGGTTATCCTGGCTGGATGCTTTGTTCACAGCTACTTCAGCAACCTGCGTAACAGGGCTCGTAGTAGTCGATACAGGTGATACCTTCACACAGTTTGGTGAAATGGTCATCCTTTCGATGATTCAGATCGGCGGGCTTGGATTTATGAGTTTTGCCACACTGCTGGCATTCATCCTTGGAAAAAGAATCTCGTTAAAAGAGAGGCTGATCATCCAGGAATCATTGAATAATGCCACGGTTGAAGGTGTGGTCCGGCTTGTAAAGCGGATTCTGATTTTTACAGCCGTTATCGAGATTGCCGGCGCTATCCTGTTATCTCTCAGGTTTGCACAGGACATGGCTGCTGGTAAGGCCATCTATTTTGGTTTTTTCCATGCGATTTCGAACTTTAATAATGCTGGATTTGACTTAATGGGAGAGTTTCACGGGCTCACTGCATATGCTGATGACCCTGTTATCAATATAACCCTAATTTCACTGATCAGTTTAGGCGGGATAGGGTTCATTGTAATGAATGAGCTTTTTGAATATAAAAGCACAAAAAGGATTTCACTTCATTCTAAAATGGTACTGTCCGTTTCCAGTGTTCTTGTACTTGGCGGTGCGCTGCTGATCTTTATACTTGAATATAACAATCCAAACACTTTGAAACCTTTGACTATGGCCGGAAAAATATTAGGTTCCTTTTATCAATCTGTCACGCCAAGGACTGCCGGCTCCAATACATTGAATATTGGTGACTTAACACAAACGACATTATTCCTGATTATCTTCCTGATGTTTATCGGGGCATCCCCAGGTTCAACGGGTGGCGGCATTAAGACAACCACATTTGCCATCCTGATGGGCGCCGTGAAAGCGCAGATCCGAGGCAGGGAGGACGTCACGTTCTTTGGCAGAAGAATGGACTACAGCATCATTTATAAATCACTTACAGTAACACTCATGGCACTATTCTTAATTATTTTCGTAACAATGGTGTTGACCATTACAGAACCGGGAAAAGATTTTCTGATGTTATTCTTTGAGACAGTATCCGCCTTTGCAACAGTTGGCCTCTCAATGGGGCTGACTCCCGAACTGTCACCACTCGGGAAAATATTGATTACATTTACGATGTTCGCGGGCCGGATTGGACCGATGACACTTGCTTTTGCAGTAGCGAAAAAAAGAAAAGAAGATCATTACCGTTATCCTGCTGGAAAAGTGATGATTGGGTAGGAGGATATTTTTATGGCAAAGCAATATGCAGTAATTGGGATGGGACGCTTTGGTTCAAGTGTAGCGACTTCCCTGTACAATGAAGGAAACGAAGTACTGGCCATTGATAAAAAAGAGCAATATATCGAAGAATATAAAGAGCATGTCACCCATGCGGTGATCGGCGATTCAACAGATGAACAAACTCTCAAAGCTGTTGGAATCAGAAACTTTGATACCGTCATTGTGGCGATAGGCGACGATATCCAGGCGAGTATTCTGACAGTCCTTATCCTAAAAGAAATGGGAGTAGCCAATGTCGTTGCAAAAGCCCTTAACAAGCACCATGCACAGGTGTTGTTCAAGGTCGGTGCGGACAAAGTCATTTTCCCTGAAAGAGATATGGGGGAAAGGGTAGCCCATCAGCTGATGGCATCTCCAAATGTGCTGAATTTCATCGAGCTTTCAGATGATTACAGTATTGAAGAAATCAAGCTCCCGATGAGCATGGCAGGAAAGAACCTCATTGAAATCAACCTGCGTGCAAAATACAATATCACGGTTATTGGAGTTAAAACCGGTCCTAAGGTAGACATTTCACCGGATCCCGAGAAAACGTTAAGAGCAGAGGACATTCTCATTGTCCTTGGGGAAAATGGTGATTTAAACAAGTTTTCAAAAGTAAAATAAGACATGAGGCAGGGTGCTGTGAGCAGCCTGCTTTTTTATGTAAAAATTTTCTAACCTATCTCTGGTGATAATTTTCCATGCATGTATGGCTATTAATCTATATAATTATTTAATAAGGGTAACGAAATAATTTTCAGCCATGGCTGATATTACGAATAGAAAAGGTGAGAGTGATTGAAACAGGCGGATATATTTTTAGCGTTTTTTCGGGTAGGAATTCTTGGCTACGGAGGAGGACCATCCTCGATCCCACTTGTACATAAGGAAGTAGTAGAAAAATATAAATGGATGGACTCTGATGAATTCAGCGATATTCTTGCATTAGCAAATGCCCTGCCGGGACCAATCGCTACAAAGTTGGCTGGATATATCGGCTTCCGTGAAGCAGGCGTCTTGGGAATGTTTAATGCCCTGGCAGCGACAATTATTCCAACCATTATTTTAATGGTTCTTCTTTTGACCGGCCTGAATGCCTATAAGGATGAATCATGGGTAAGCGGCATGACTCAGGCTGTTGTGCCGGTAGTTGCTGTCATGCTTGCTGTTCTGACATGGGATTTTATAAAAAAATCCGGTGCATCCAAGCTCGGTTGGAAATGGACAGTGGTGGCGCTGGCTGGAAGTTTGCTGCTTATGCAATTCTTGCACGTACACCCAGGAATTTTAATCTTTGTTTTATTGATTGGTGCCTTGCTTAAGAAGGATGCTTCGCCTTCCGAAAATGAAAAAGTGGGAGGAGAGCAGCGATGATTTATTTTAAAATTTTTTGGGCATTTTTTATTCCGGGTATTTTAGGATACGGTGGAGGTCCTGCTTCAATTCCTTTGATTGAAAATGAAGTAGTTGACCGCTACGATTGGATGACGGTTAATGAATTTAGTGAAGTGCTCGCGATGGGTAATGCTCTGCCAGGACCCATCGCAACGAAAATGGCCGGCTATATTGGCTATTCGGAGGGTGGAATCCTCGGTGTGGTTGTCGGAGTATTTGCTTCAGTAGCTCCCTCCTTGATCTTGATGATCGGCTTACTCGGACTGCTGATGAAATTTAAAGATTCTCAGAGAGTCAAGCGACTTACACTCGTCGTTCGTCCAGTCATTGCCGTTTTGCTTGGGGTCATGACATATGATTTCTTTTTCTCCTCCTATGAAGGAGTCGGAGTGCTGCAGACAATACTAATCGGCGGCCTGAGCTTTTTGCTTATGGAAAAAATGAAAGTGCACCCTGCCTATGTCATAGCTGGTGCGCTCGTTTATGGAGCCCTTGTTTTATCATAAACAAGGGTTTTTTTGTTTTGTTAGCTTCACGATATTAAATTGGAATGATGAGAATTCAAACGTCAATTTTCAATTTTGAATACGATGAAAAAACTTCACCAAAAATATTTGGAAAAATTTTCACCTTACTCCTGCAACGATGAAAGCGATGTCATAAATTTGTTCATCAAAATATTATATTGACAAACAAATCAGAAGGTTTTATGATTTCAATTATCCAATTAAATAAGTTACTTATCAAGAGTGACCGAGGGATTAGGCCCTATGACGTCCGGCAACCTCCTTTTAGGAACGGTGCCACTTCCTGCAGAATGATTTCATTCTGAGAGATAAGTCGTATAGATATTTACGATGCCTCTTTCTGTGAATGAAAGAGGCATTTTTTCGTTTAATTCTATCCAATTGATTATTTTAAACAGTTCGGTGGCTAAACCGGGAAGCGCAGACTGCTGCGGGACTAGAAAACGGAAATATGATATTGGTATACCAATAAAGCCTCTTGGTTAACTGGAAGTCGAAATAGATTCCAGAACAGAAGAACGTTTTGATAGGGGGACAAAGCATGATAGAAGTTAAAAAATTGGTCAAGGTGTATGAAACGAAAAGTGGAACTGTAACAGGTGTTGACCATGTTTCTTTAAGGGTAAATAGGGGTGAAATTTATGGAATCGTTGGCTACAGCGGAGCAGGAAAGAGTTCCTTGCTTAGATGCTTGAATCTCCTTGAAAAGCCGACGTCGGGTGAAGTGATTATCGACGACGTGGAGCTTACTTCATTAAATAAAAGTGACCTGCGCAAAGCTCGATTGAAAATCGGCATGATTTTTCAGCATTTTCACCTGGTCAGTGCCAAAACCGTAAGTGAAAATATCGCTTTCGCATTAAAAGCAGCTGGGAACCAAAAAGGGGAAATTGATAAAAGAGTAGTCGAGCTTTTAGATATGGTGGGGCTTTCTGATAAAAAAGATGTGTATCCTGCACAATTGTCGGGTGGGCAAAAACAGCGGGTGGGCATTGCCAGGGCTCTTGCGAATAACCCTTCAGTCCTGTTGTGTGATGAGGCTACTTCAGCATTGGACCCAAGCACAACTAGATCGATTTTAGCATTGTTAAAAAAGATAAATATTGAATTAGGAATCACAATCGTTCTAATCACTCACGAAATGGAAGTAGTCAAGACGATTTGTGACAGGATGGCTGTTATGCAGGATGGGAAAATCATTGAGGAAGGAAATGTGTATGATGTGTTTGCCAACCCGCAGCAGCCGTTGACAAAGGATTTTGTCAACTCGATCCTTCAGTTTGATCTCCCGGAGAGACTGCTTGAGGAGCGTCAGGGAAAGATCATTAAAATTTACTTCCAGGGTGCGATTGCTGAGCAATCAGTCATTTCTGATGTGTTCCAAAAATTCAAAGTAAGAGGAAATATCCTTCATGGAAAGATTGAATACATACAGGAGATCCCGCTTGGAATTTTTATCATGGAGATAACAGGTGACCACAATGAGCTTGATCGTGCTATTGAGTATATTGCGTCAAGAACAAGAAATCTGGAGGTGATTCATGATGCTGCCTGAGAGTCTGATTTCCCTGCTGCCGGAATTGAACAAAGCATTCTTTGAAACAATTTATATGGTCGGAATATCAATCGTTGTAGCAATCGTCATCGGACTGCCAACGGGGGTGCTGTTATTTGTCACAGACAAGGGCTTATTCCTTGAAAATCAAATCTTTAAAAATATCGCAGGTTTCATTGTAAATATGATTCGTTCAGTCCCATTTATCATCCTCCTGATAGCCCTGCTGCCATTGGCAAACCTTATTGCCGGCACGACTATTGGGCCAACAGCAGCTTCGGTTTCGTTGTCGGTCGCTGCAATTCCATTCTTTGCAAGAATAGTAGAGCAGAGCTTCCGGGAAATCGATAAAGGAGTAATCGAAGCGGCAGTTGCAACAGGTGCAACCCCATGGATGATTATAAAGGATGTCCTCATTCCAGAAGCCCGTCCTGGAATTGTCCAGGGAGTGACCATTACGATCATCAGTCTTGTTGCTTACTCAGCGATGGCCGGGATTGTTGGAGGCGGCGGAGTTGGCGACCTTGCGATTCGTTTTGGCTATTATCGTTATGACAATACCATCATGATTACTACGGTTATTATTCTAATTTGCCTGGTCCAGCTCATTCAGTTCGGCGGGGACAGAATTGCAAGATTAGTAGATAAAAGATAAAAAAATTGGGGGTTATTTTAATGAAAAAGCTTGTGTATTCACTCATTTTATTATTATCAATCGGATTGCTTGCAGCATGCGGCAGCGATTCAGCTTCAAATGGAGATGCGAAGGAAGACAAGAAGGAAGTCACATTTGGAGCGACTTCCGGTCCTTACAGTGACATGGTTTCCAAGGCAATCAAACCATTGCTTGAGAAAAAAGGATACAAAGTGAAAGTTGTGGAATTCAGCGATTACATCCAGCCTAACTTAGCTTTATCTAAAGGGGACCTGGATGCGAATCTCTTCCAGCACAAAGTGTATATGGAGAATTTTGCAAAAGAGCATGATCTTGAATTATCAGAAGTTATTGTTGTCCCAACGGCTCCAATGGGAATCTATTCAAAGAAATTCAACTCACTTGATGAAGTAGCCGAAGGTTCTGCCATCGCTATTCCCAATGATCCAACGAATGCAGCCCGCGCATTCTTGATTCTTGAAGACGCAGGTTTGATTACCCTTGACCCGAACGCTGATCCACTGACTGTTTCCGAAAAGGATGTAAAAGATAACGTCAAGAACCTGCAGTTCAAGCCAATTGAAGCAGCACAGCTGCCAAGAGCAGTAGAGAGTGTAGATCTTTCAGCCGTTCCAGGAAACTTTGCACTGGCAGCAAAAATGAACCTGCTTGATGCCCTCCAGCTTGAAAAAATGCCTGACCAGTACCGCAATCGTGTTGTCATTAATACAAAAGACGAGAATGCACAATTTGCGAAAGATATTAAAGAAGTAGTAGAATCAGCAGAATTTGAAAAAGTAATTGATGAAGAGTTTAAAGGCTTTGGTAAGCCTGAGTGGATGGAATAGGCTTGTACTTAGCAGTTAGGTTTATTTTCGTCGCAATATATCTTTTATAATAGTCATTACCAAGTCCCCTGAGACCTGATGAATATTCAGAGTTTCATGGGACTTATTCATTTTTATGGCGCTCTCCCCTATAAATTGGTTAATATATTAACAGAGATTTCTTTTTGTTATGCTAACGGAAAAAACATAAATGGTTACAGAGGGAGAATTATGAATACACAAGATAAGAGATCAAGACACTTGGCAGCTATATCGCTGGCAATTATGGGAGTAGGTTTCCTCGCAACGATTCCGTTTCAGGAATCATTCATTGGAAAACTATTAATGGGCGGATTTGAAGCTGGCCTTGTAGGCGGACTTGCTGACTGGTTCGCCGTTACTGCGCTCTTCAGGCACCCAATGGGCATCCCGATTCCACATACTGCACTCCTGCCTAAAAATCGTGAAAAGGTGACACACGCATTAATCAATATGCTCGAGAATGATTGGCTCACGAAAGAGAGCATCATGGATAAGTTCAAGCAGATTCATATTCTGGATAAAATTTTTGAGACAGTGGAAAAAGAACTGCATTCTGATTCTGTGAAAAAAAATATACAATCCTTCAGTCTTGAGATTGCGAACAAAGTTGATGTGGAAAAATTTGTTCCTTCCATTGAAAAGGAGATCAAAAACTTCCTGCTTACAGCTGATGTCTCAGTGCTTTTACAAAAGGCTTCAAGTCATGTGTTAGCTAAGCAATACGATGAAGCCGCATTTAATTATGTCCTGGAGGAAACTGAAAAGTGGGCATCCAAAGAGGAAGCGAAAATGGTCCTCGGCAAGCTTGGCAAGCAGGCAATTGAGACTACCCAGGCAGACGGATTGCTAAAATTCGCGATTCAATCTTTCAGCAATATGATCACCGAAGAGAAAATCGGCAATATGCTGCAGTCTTTCATTTTAAAAAGAATGAAAAACCTTAAACAAAGCGACAATCGATACAGGCACATGATTCTTGAGAAGGTTCGCAAAGAGCTCGGAAGCATTGATGAACGAGAAGTGCTGATGTTAGAAATCCAAAGCTGGAAAAATAAAATGGTGGAAGAGCTGGAGATTTCAAACCAAATCAAAGAAGTGCTCTTAAAGTTCAAAAGCCGTGTAATCTCGTTTATTGAAAAAGAGAGCTTTGTTGATGATCACGTAATCCCGGTCGTGAACAAATTCATAAATGAGATTAAGAATGATCCTGAAAAAGTGGCAGGCATTGAGAGATGGCTTCATACAAAACTTGCTGGTCTGATTGAAAGGAACCATTCAAAGATCGGCAAGCTGGTTAGGGAAAACCTCGACAAACTCGATACAGAAACATTGATCGACATGATGGAAAACAATATCGGAAAAGACCTGCAGTGGATCAGGGTCAATGGTGCGGTTTGCGGCTTCCTGATTGGAATTGGGCTGACGATCTTTAAACTTCTTATTATGTAAAATAACAATATACACTCGATTTTTCATCGATTCTGTCATCAGAAAAAGAGTTCATCAGGTAAAATAAACACCATAGCAGAGAAAATCCCTGCATCGCGCTAAGCCATTAAGAGCCGCGGTACAGGGATTTTTTTAGCTTAGGCTGTGTTAAACTTGTCTGTTGATTTCCGCTCCAGGCGCTTCGCTTTCCGGGGGGCGTCAGGTGAGCCTCCTCGTCGCTTTGCTCCTGCGGGGTCTCACCTTGGCCGCTGATCCCCCAGGAGTCTGCGCGCCTTCCGCTCCAATCAACAGGTGCTAAAAAATCAACATTGTACTTTAACACACCTTATTTTAATGGGTTATGCATTTTTCTCTTAAGGGACTTTAAGAAGTTTTATCTGGTTTCTCAGCACTTTGTCTGAAAATTGTTTTGTGAATGAATGGTATGACCCAGTGGTCTAAACCGTATCTTCCTGCATTATAGCCAGCGAACAGGATGATGAATCCGAAGAAGATATCAGTAGGATTATGTGATACTGTACCGGCAAGGAAGAAAGAGAAGTTCATCACTAAACCGAAGAACATCGCAGCAGTTGTCAGGCATCCAAGGATGAGTCCGAGTCCTACTAAGAATTCACCAACAGGAACGAGGAAATTGAATAGGTCAATGTTTGAAAGGGCGAAGTTTTCTAGGAATGACACATACCACCCATACACCATGTTTCCGTCAGGACCCTTTACAGGATTAGCGATAGCATTTGTTAAATATCCTGTAGCATCAAATCCTTCTCCAGTTAATTTTCCCCAGCCAGCGTGCATCCAATTATAACCGAGCCATAAACGCAACACTGTAAGAAGACCTGCCGCGACATTGTTTTCTCTTAACCATTTTGCGAACATATAAATCGCTTCCCTTCGTGGATAAATAATAATTTGATTACACTACAATATATTGAATCTCCTTCAAAAGATGATAGGGACGGAACTATGTTCACAAATAAGCAACAACAATTTGACTGATTTATGAACGTAAGCCAGGTGGCATGTGATGATGAAGGGAGAGAGGGAGAAAAAGCAGGCATTCATTATTGGTGAGTCAGAGGCAAAGAAAAGAGCCTGGAAGACAGGCTCTTTCAGCATATATTCGGTTGGGCTCTGCCGAATTCTTATACAGCGTTATTTACTGCTTCATTTGTTTTCTTAAGGACAATTTTGCGAATGAATGGAACAACCCATCGGTCTAAACCGTATTTGCCAGCGTTGAATCCAGCAAACAGGATGATGAAGCCAAAGAAGATGTCAGTTGGGTTATGAGATACTGTACCGGCAAGGAAGAAAGAGAAGTTCATCACAAGACCGAAGAACATTGCCGCAGTTGTTAAGCATCCAAGAATAAGTCCAAGACCAATAAGGAATTCACCAAGCGGAACAATGAAGTTGAAAAGTTCGACATTAGGAAGCGCGAAGCCATCAAGGAAAGATACATACCAGCTGTAAACCATGTTTCCGTCAGGACCTTTTACAGGGTTCTCAACCGCACGTGTTAAAAATCCAGTAGCGTCGAATCCTTCACCGGTTAATTTTCCCCATCCAGCGGACATCCAGTTATATCCGAGCCAAACACGTATGACAGTCAAAATGCCAGCAGCAACATTGTTTTCTCTTAACCATTTCGCGAACATATAAATCGCTTCCTTTCAAATAAGTAAGTATTGATTACACTTACAATATATCAGAATATGGAATTAAAATGAGGGATTTGTGAAATAGTTCACAGAAAAGAAACAACAAATTGACGGAATTTTGAACAAGAAGAAATAAGAACACAACTCTTCACTGCTTGGTTAACGAACTAGTATATATTTGAAACAAACCCCGCTTAATTGGAGCTTGAAATATAATTATTTTCTGAGTACGATACACTTAGAGGTATAAATTAGGAATATCCATCAAAGCCTAAAAATAGGCTTTTAAAAAATATGGGTCGGGGTATATATGGGTATATGATGATCAGGATTCAATCTAACAAATAGTATCTATTAATAATTAAGAGGAGGAAAATCCAAATGTATTTCAAGTCATTTTTTGATGAACATCTTGCCCATATGTCATATTTGATCGGGTGCCAGCGCACTGGAGAGGCCATTGTCATTGACCCGGCAAGGAACATTCAGCCGTATCTTGAAATTGCTAAAAAGGAAGGTTTTACGATTTCGGCTGTAACTGAAACTCATATCCATGCAGATTATTTATCTGGTGCAAGAGAGCTTGCCCACCACCATGGAGCAAAGCTTTATGTTTCAGATGAAGGGGATAAGGACTGGAAGTACCAATATGTTGATCAATATGAACATGAATTGCTGACTGAAGGCTCAATATTTAAAGTTGGAAACGTGTACTTTGATGTTCTCCATACACCGGGACACACTCCTGAAAGCATTTCCTTCCTGCTTACTGACAAGGGGGGCGGTGCCAATGAGCCAATGGGAATCTTCACAGGGGATTTCCTTTTCGTAGGTGATGTCGGACGTCCGGATTTGCTCGAAAAAGCAGCGGGTGTCACTGGTACATCTGAATCTGGTGCACGCAAGATGTTTGAGTCGCTGCGCAAGGCAGAGAAGCTTTCCGACTTCCTGCAGATTTGGCCGGCACATGGCGCGGGAAGTGCATGCGGAAAGTCGCTTGGTGCGGTTCCGATGTCGACACTCGGCTACGAGAAGAAATTTAACTGGGCGTTCCAAATCAATGAAGAAGAAAAGTTTGTGGAGGAGCTGCTGGCAGGGCAGCCAGAACCACCAAAGTATTTTGCCCAGATGAAAAAGCTGAATAAGACAGGACCAGAGTTGCTGCGCAAAGAAGAAACGCCTAAAGTATCTCTTTCTGAATCAGCTAATGCGGTGGTCGTCGATACACGCCCAGCAAAAGAATTCGCTGCAGGCCATGCGGAGGGCACCATCAACATTCCGTATAACAAATCATTCACGAACTGGGCAGGCTGGCTGTTAAGCTATGATCAAGATATTGTCTTAATTGCCGAACAGGATAAATTAGACGAAATCAAAAAATCACTGCAGTCGATAGGGCTTGATCAGGTAACTGGGTATGTAGTTCCAACAGAATTAAGCAGTGATATTGAGGAATATAAAAATATCCCTGCAAGCAAGGCAAAAGAACTGATGGAAGATGAAGATTACTTTGTCATTGACGTCCGTAACCAGAGCGAATGGGACACCGGCCACATTCCGGGGGCACACCATTTAATGCTTGGAACCCTGACCGACAATCTTGACGAGGTTCCAAAGGACAAGAAAATCATCGCTCACTGTCAGTCAGGTGCCCGCTCCGCAATCGGAACAAGCCTGCTTTTGAAAAATGGCTTCAAGGATGTTCTGAATTTGGAAGGCGGCTTCTCCGCCTGGGAAAAAGAAGGTCTTCCGGTGAAGAAAGATTAATATAGTGTAAGCCAGCTCCTCAATCGGGCTGGCTTAATTTGTTTTTAGAGTAAACAATCAGGTTGATAGCTCTCATATTAGACTCAGAGGCTTACCGCGAACAGCTACCTAATGATTTGTGGCTGTAATGAAACCTGAATTTCCAAACGGGCAACAAAATCCCTTCGTGAGGGACTCCCAATGATTGGAGTGATGAAACGTTCAATCCAGCAACATAACTTTATTGAAGACTTGTTTTCGTTGTTTTCGTTTAAAATATGAAAAAACGATGACCAAATGATTAATTAATTTGAAACAATAGCCAAATCTGTTGATTCTCACGCTATTCCGATTTATGTTAATTAATAACAGATAGCGAGATATGAGGAGATAAATATGAAGATTCTTGTGATAGAAGATAATGAAAGTGTCTGCGAAATGATTGATATGTTCTTTTTGAAAGAAGGAATTTCAGGGGAGTTTGTTCATGATGGTCTTAAAGGTTATGAATCGTTTAAAAAGGAAAGCTGGGATTTATTGATCGTCGACTGGATGCTTCCTGGAATGGATGGTGTTACACTATGCCGAAAAATCAGGCAGGAAGGCAGCGAGGTACCGATCATCATGCTGACTGCGAAAGACAGTGAGAGCGACCAGGTCCTTGGACTTGAAATGGGTGCGGATGATTATGTGACCAAACCGTTCAGTCCTTTAGCGCTGATGGCAAGGATTAAAGCCGTAGCCCGTCGGTACCAGAAACAACAGCCTGAAGAGAAGGGCTTAATTGGCACCACGCACATTAAAATTAACAAAGAAACTCGTGAAGTCATGCTGTATGGACAGCCTGTCACCAATTTGACCCCGAAGGAATTTGACATACTCTTATTCTTTGTGCAGCATCCTCGCCAGGTTTTCACAAGGGAGCAGCTGCTCGAGCGTGTGTGGGGCTACCAATTTTACGGTGATGAGCGAACAGTAGATGTTCATATCAAGCGGCTGAGAAAGAAACTTGGCACCGAAGCACAGCCATTATTCCATACGGTTTGGGGAGTAGGCTATAAATTTGATGAATCGGTCGATGGGCATGAAAGTTAAATATATTTACCAGCAATTCATCAGCCATATCAGCATCATCGTGGTAGCTTTCCTCATTCTTAGTTTGCTGTTCACTCATTATGTTGAGACATTAGTGTATAAAAATAAAACAGAAGAACTGATCGCGTATGGAGATAATATCTGGCGGGATTTACAGAGGGGAAGTGAACGTCCCGAACAGATTATCAATCAGTACGCACGCGTCTTATTTTCAAGGGATATACAATTCAGTGTTTTTGACCAGAATGTACAGCTGCTGAATCCGATCAGATGGAGAGGACCGGCCATTGAGTTTACCGAAAAGGAATGGAGAATGTTAAACGAAGGGCAGCCAATTGTCATGAAATATGACCTCAAGCGCTATGATGAGGCGGTAACCCTTGTCGCCCTTCCTTTTATAGACAAGGGGAAATTTATCGGCGGCATCCTGCTGACGTCTCCAATAAGCGGAGCAAGGGAAATGATTGCTGAAATCAATAAATACCTTTTTTATACTGTGCTGATTGCCCTTGCAGTAGCCTTTCTCCAAAGCTGGCTGCTGTCGCGGATCCATGTGAACAGAATCAAAAAGCTGCAGGAAGCAACCTCTCTTGTCTCGGCAGGTGATTACACTGTGAAAGTACCATCCTCTGATTTTGATGAAATCGGCGAACTGGCAGAGGATTTTAACCGTATGGTAAGCAAGCTTGATGAATCAAAAGCGGAGATTGAAAGTCTCGAAAATCGCCGCCGCCAATTTATGGCTGATGTGTCCCATGAATTGCGTACGCCTTTGACCACGATCAGCGGCGTCATTGAAGGCTTGAAGAATGATATGATACCTGAGGCCAAAAAGGAGAGAGGCATTAAGCTTGTGAGCAAGGAGACGAAGCGCCTGATCAGGCTTGTGAATGAAAATCTGGATTATGATAAAATCCGCTCAAACCAGGTCCAGCTCATTAAAGAAGATATCGAGCTTTTTGAGGTATTTGAAATCATTAAAGATCAGCTTGATATGCAGGCTGCAGAACGAAATAATACTATTATCATTGAAGCAGATGACTCAGTTATGGTACATGCTGATTATGACCGGCTCGTCCAGATTTTGATCAACATAACGAAAAACAGCATCCAGTTTACCGAGAATGGCGCAATTCGGCTTAAGGGATGGATGGATGGTCATAGGACGCATATTGAAATCGAGGATACAGGCATCGGAATTCAGCCGGAGGAAATTGAAAAGATCTGGCACCGATTTTACAAAGCG
Organism: Heyndrickxia sp. MSNUG; assembly: GCF_049532715.1. Taxonomy (NCBI): domain Bacteria; kingdom Bacillati; phylum Bacillota; class Bacilli; order Caryophanales; family Bacillaceae; genus Heyndrickxia; species Heyndrickxia sp. MSNUG. Next base: position 3,950,099 of record NZ_CP150978.1, on the reverse strand, counting down.
GATATTTCGAGAACGAGCAATCCTTTTGGAGAATTTGGCCTTGGACTATCAATCGTTAAGCAGCTTGTTCAGATGCATGAAGGCAAAATCCATGTAGAAAGCGAGCATGGAAAAGGGACAAAGTTTGTGATTGAGCTGCCATTTAGATAAAATGATAGAGATAAGCTGCAGGTTAAGCCTTCAGCTTTTACTTATTGTTTTTAATAAGGCTCTGTTAAAGCTGAATGTTGATTTTAAACCCTGTTGATTGTAGTGGAAGGCGCGAAGACTCCTGCGGGCGCAGCTGGTCAGGTGAGACCCCGCAGGAGCGAAGCGACGAGGAGGCTCAGCGCCAGCTCCGCGGAAAGCGAAGCGCCTGGAACGAAAATCAACAGCCTTGTTTAACAGAGCCTTTAATAAAAGCACTGAATTTTATTTTAGGCGCATGTGCTTTTTGTTATTTTGAAAGGGTGAACGATGTGGTACGTTTCGGAGTAGTAGGTACGAATTGGATTACAGAAGCATTTTTAAAAGGTGCAAGTCATCATAAGGCATTCCAGCTGACAGCGGTTTATTCCCGCACAGAGGATAAAGCTGCTGAGTTTGCGGGTAAGTTCGGGGTTGAGCGCACTTTTACAGAATTAGAAGAAATGGCGAAAAGCGATGTAATTGATGCTGTTTATATAGCAAGTCCAAATTCGCTGCATGCAAGCCAGGCTATCACATTCATGAAAAATGGCAAGCATGTTCTGTGTGAAAAAGCGATTGCTTCAAATGGAATGGAATTTGATAAAATGATCCAAACAGCCAGAGAACATAATGTAGTATTGATGGAAGCCTTGAAATCAACTTTGATGCCGAACTTCAAGGCAGTCCAGGAGAATTTGCATAAGGTTGGTACAGTCAGAAGATATTTTGCAAGCTATTGCCAGTACTCCTCCCGCTACGATTCCTATAAAGAGGGAAAGGTGTTAAATGCCTTTAATCCCGCTTTTGCTGCTGGTTCATTGATGGATATTGGCATTTACTGCATCTATCCACTTGTCGCTTTATTCGGAGAACCTAAGGGCATTCAGGCAAATGGATATGTATTGGATTCTGGTGTAGATGGAGAAGGCAGCCTTTTGTTGAAGTATGACGGGATGGACGCGGTGATCATGTTCTCCAAGATTACAAACTCATCTCTGCCATCTGAAATTCATGGTGAGGATGGAAATATCAGAATTGATAAAATCAGTTCTCCTGAAAAAGTGGAAATCATCTATCGGGACGGAAGAATAGAGGATTTATCCAGAGAGCAAATCACAGATAATATGTTTTATGAAGCTGAGGAATTTATCACTTTGATTCAACAGGGGCAATTGGAATCAGCCAATAATTCACTGGAACATTCCAGAATCACGATGAACATCCTTGATGAAGCCAGAAGGCAAATGGGAGTGAAATTCCCTAGTGACCAGGAAAGCTGATAAAAAATGGGCAGGCGCACAAAAAGCGCCTACCCATTTTTAATAAGCCCTTAGTAATTCAAAAACTTAACGCACACAGGGTCCGGAACTTTCACCTCAGAGTCCAGCAACGTAAGTCTCCCTGTTTCCTTATCTCGAGAATAAAGTACGACATTGCTCGAATTCTGGTTGGAGGCAATCAAGTACTTTTCACTTGGGTCTAAAACGAAATCTCTCGGCCAATTGCCTTCGGTCGAGGTATGCTCCACAAATGACAGCTCGAAGCTTCCTGGTTTCACTTCGAACACAGCAATGCTGTCATGGCCGCGGTTGGCAGCATAGACAAACTTTCCATCCGAGGAAATGTGAATGGCGCTTCCCTGGTTATTTTCTATAAAATCATCAGGAAGTGTTGAGACGGCCTGAAGCTGTTGGAAGCTTCCATCCTCTGAATGATATTTCAGCACAAGAACCTCAGAGCTGAATTCAGTCATTAAATAGGCATATTCACCGTTTGGATGGAACGTAAGATGTCTTGGACCACTGCCTGGTGCGATATTCAAGATACTCTTCTCCGCCAGTTTGCCATTGTCCAAAGAATAAGTAATCAGCTGATCGATTCCTAAATCAATGACAGCTGCATATTTCTCATCAGGGGTAAAGCCGCTATAATGTGTATGCGCTTTTTCCTGTCTCTCATCAGGACCTGAACCTTCATGAAAGATGCTTGATAATACAGCTTGAATTTCCCCATTTTCAGGATTTAAACGGTATGAATCTGCAGAACCCTTATGATAGTTGGCTGACAAGAGGAGGCTGTTTTCCTTATTTACGCTGACATGGCAAGGTGAAGCTCCTTCTGAATACTGAGTGTTAATTAGGGAAAGCTCCCCGGAATCCAGGATTTTATAGCCCGCAACACCTCCTGAATTTCCTTCCTTTGCAACAGAATAAAGATATTGATTATCCTTACTGATATTTAGATAGGTGGGATTCTCTAAAGCGGCAACAGCTTTCACATCGGTAATTTTTCCATTTACCGCATCAAGGTTAAAAGAATAGATCCCTTTGCTGTCTCCTTTTGTATAGGTGCCAATATAGCCTGTGAATTTTTCGTGAGTTGTCATTCGCAAAGCCTCCAATATCATTTTGCTTTATTTTCGTTTAATTTAAGTTCATCTATAGTCTAGCAAAAATCCAGACACGAACAAAATGTTCTGGACAAACTTGGTTGATAAGACAGGGCTGGCAAAACCAAAAAATTGAAAAACAAACAATCTTCGAGGCCTGACGTTTAATTTTTCAATATAACGGTATAGTTAAAGATAGGCGGCAGTTTGGGATGTGTAAATCTAGACATTAAACTGTATAAGAGATATGCTCTTTAATAATAACTTTTTCAGTGATCAAGGAGGTTTATTATGAGTTTGCAGAAACAGATTATTGAAGCACTGAATGTCCGTCCCGAAATCAATCCGCAAGAGGAAATCCAGAAGCGGATTGGCTTCCTGAAGGAATATTTACAAGCTTCGAAAGCAAAAGGATTTGTGCTTGGAATCAGTGGTGGCCAGGATTCGACGCTTGTAGGAAGGCTGGCTCAATTAGCGGCTGAAGAGCTGCGTTCTGAAGGGGTCGACGCAAAATTCGTTGCTGTCCGCCTCCCGTACAAGGTTCAGAAAGATGAAGAGGATGCGCAGTGTGCACTGGATTTCATTAAACCTGATAAGACGGTCACCTTCAATATCCAGCCTGCTGTTGATACATTCAATATACAATTTGAAGAAGCGATTGGCGATTCTCTTACAGATTTTAATAAAGGGAATGTTAAGGCCCGGATGAGGATGATTACACAGTATGCGATTGCCGGCCAGGAAGGTTTGCTGGTCATCGGCACAGACCATGCAGCTGAAGCAGTAACCGGATTTTTCACAAAGTATGGCGATGGCGGAGCCGACTTGCTGCCGCTCACTGGGCTGAACAAGAGACAGGGAAGGGAGCTTCTCAAGGCATTGAATGCTGAGGAAAGATTGTACTTGAAAGAACCGACGGCTGACCTGCTTGATAACAAGCCGCTTCAGGCTGACGAGACAGAGCTCGGAGTGAGCTATGAGGCAATTGACGATTATCTGGAAGGAAAGCAGATTGCAGAAGGTGATGCTGCGAAAATTGAGTCCAGATATAGGGTTTCAGAACATAAGAGACAGGTACCTGCGTCGATGTTCGACTCCTGGTGGAAAAAATAAAGAAAAGCCTGGCCGATCGGCCAGGCTTATTCATTGCCATTATTCAAGTTCTGTCATGGCAAAACTTCTTGGATCTTCTTTTTCAGTGACCTTGTCAATTTTGTCTGTAAACATTTGAAAAACTCGCTTTTTCTCTTCAAGTTCCTTGATGTATTCCTTCAAGTTATTGAATTTTTGTTCAAATGGCTGGTGGTACAATTCACGGATCTTTCTGTTCAGATCCGGATTAACGGTCGATTGGACAACCTGCTTAGTGATGTTGTATTTATATGTATAAACTTTTAACTCGTTTTTTATCTCTTCATATTCCGCATCAATTTCATTCAAAATTTCTTCTATTTCCGCTTTCCATTCATCTAGCGACATTTTAACATGCTGTTCCATAAGGATCCTCCTGCCATTTCGCCTATATTCAAGCTTCGTCCTTTTATTTTATCAATCTAGTTTTACATAGGTATTGCGGCTTTATTACATTGTGAAAACAAAAGGCTTTTTCTCTAAATTGATAGTTCCTATTAATATAAAGAATAAACAATTTGATATAGGAACAAAGATTCATTTTTGTTAGAAAATGGCGAATTTTGTTGAATTGATGGTTCGTAAGTTTTATATTTTAATTAGAACAGAAAAAGGCAAACTTATCGAAAGATAGGGACGCAAAGCCACGAGTCTAAGGCATTTTGCTATGATCGTCGGGTTGCCAAAAAGGATCGGATGCATGACCAGATGGGTCAAAGGTGTTGTTTTGACTTTTCCGAAGAACCGCCATCTTTTTGGAGGATTTTTTATTTGTACCTGTATTGCATGATATTTGGTTTACTCAATCCTTGAAAAAACCTTATAAAATGCGAAAAGTAGCGAAAATGACGTTTGCAACGCGTTAGAGAGGTTAAATAATACTTAAGTAACTTGACAGGATAAATAAAAGATACTCCTTTTGGCAGATTTGTTCAATTTCAGCATCGGGTTTTTGTCAGCAGGAAAAAGATTAAAAGAAAGGTGGAGGAATAATTGACTGTTTTGTTTGGGACTGTAGAGTATTTTGAACGTGAAATTGAGTTTCATTTAGCAGAGGTGGAAAAGAGAGAACGACTGCAGGAAGAAATCAGTCAAATCCAGGTAAAACTGGAGGAAGAACTGCTTAACGATTTCATCTGTGATGAGAAGCTTCGAATGGAATGCCTGCAGAATCTATCAAATGCCTGCAGCAAATTAACTGAAGATTATGTTGTATAAAATCTATTAAACTATAAAAGCCTGTGGCCGCAGCCACAGGCTTTTATCTATTAATCAACTACATTTTCGATAATGGTTGCCACACCCATTCCTCCGCCAATGCAGAGAGTCGCCAATCCGTATTTTTGTTCTCTCTTTTTCAATTCATGAATCAAAGTGACGAGAATTCTCGCACCGCTCGCCCCAATTGGATGGCCAAGTGCGATTGCTCCTCCGTTGACATTGACGTTGTCTTCGCTCATGCCAAGCTCTTTCATTACGGAGAGTGCCTGTGCTGCAAAAGCTTCGTTTGCTTCAACCAGATCAATGTCAGTCAATTCCATTTCCGCTTTTTTAAGTGCTTTTTTAACAGCATCGACTGGACCAATACCCATGATGGAAGGGTCAACACCAGCAGAAGCATTTGCCTTGATTGTTACAAGCGGCGTAACACCTAGTTCTTTTGCTTTTTTGCCGCTCATGACAACGACAGCGGCTGCACCGTCATTGATTCCAGAAGCATTGGCTGCTGTTACCGAACCGTCTTTTTTAAATGCAGGCTTTAACTTTCCTACCTTCTCAAGTGTGCTGCCGAATTTAGGATGCTCATCTTGGTCGATGATGATTGGGTCGCCTTTACGCTGTTTTACCGCGACAGGAACGATCTCATCCTTGAAGCGGCCAGAAGTGATGGCTGCTTCAGCCTTGTTTTGGCTTTTTACTGCAAAAGAATCCTGCTCATTACGGGAGATTTCATATTTATCTGCAAGGTTCTCAGCGGTGACACCCATATGATAGTCATTGAATGCACAAACGAGTCCATCTCCAAGCAATGTATCAACTAGTTTCTGGTCTCCCATCTTAAAGCCTTCGCGTGCACCTTTAAGAACGAATGGAGCCTGACTCATGTTTTCCATGCCGCCTGCAACGACGATATCTGCATCTCCGGCTGCAATTGCCTGATACGCAAGATGGACTGCTTTCAATCCGGAGCCGCACAACTTGTTGATTGTCATGGACGGGCAGGTTTCTGGAAGTCCAGCTCTTATGGCAGCCTGGCGTGCAGGGTTTTGGCCGAGACCAGCCTGCAGTACGTTCCCCATGATGACTTCATCAACCGCATCAGCACTGACATTTGCTTTTTCTAAAGCTGCTTTGATCGCTGTTGCTCCTAAATCTACTGCAGAAACACCAAAGAATGCGCCGCCAAAGGCACCGGTCGCTGTTCTGACAGCACTTGCGATTACAATTGTATTTTCCATTTTTCATGCCCCTTTCGAAGTAAGTATTCTAAAGGGGGGACTGAATCCCCCTATATTTATAATCATAATGATTCAGGTAAAAAATGTCACTTTCCAGCACAACTGGAGGTCACGGTATTATACAAGTCCAGTAAGTTTGTAGATTGCAATAATGAAGAATACTGCAAGCGTTTTAATAACAGTGATCATGAAAATATCTTTATAGGATTGTTTATGTGTTAAACCTGTAACAGCAAGCAATGTGATAACAGCTCCGTTATGCGGAAGCGTATCCATACCGCCTGATGCCATGGAGATGACACGGTGCATAACCTCTGGCGGAATGTTGAATTGAGTGATCGCTTTCATATAGGTGTCTGCCATCGCACTTAAGGCAATACCCATTCCGCCGGAAGCGGAACCTGTAACCCCCGCAAGAGTAGTTGTTGTCACTGCTCCATTGATTAACGGATCTGAGAAAGTGGTTGAAATTCCTTTACTCACAACTGAGAATCCAGGAAGGGAAGAAATGACTCCGCCAAATCCATACTCGGCACCTGTGTTCATAGAAGCAAGCAATGCTCCTCCGATAGCGGTATTAACCCCAACCTTGAAGCCTCCTGTAACACCTTTCCAGTTATACAAAAGGGTAGCGATAATCCCTAGGATCAGTGCTAATTCAACAGACCAGATTCCAACGACTGCTGGAATTTGGATGGTTCCGTAAGCATCAAGCCCAATTTTCGAGAAGTCAAAGCCATTAGGATACCACTTAGGAAGATTCACTGTGAAAAACTTGTTTGCTACTCCAACCAGGATTAATGGAACGAAAGCCAGTACTGATTTTAGAGTGCTTGCGTGTGCGGTCATATCAATTTTTGCTACGCCTTCTTCTAATGCATCTGCTTCGGCAGCTGCTGCTGATTCAGCGTTATCAAATCCGTAAAAACCTTCGCCGCGTTTAGCCGCTCTTTTTCTAAGTGTTTCAAGGTACATCATACCAAGGCTGAAAACGAGAATCGCACCTATGATACCCAGTGTTGGTGCTGCATAGATATCTGTTCCAAAAAAGCCAGTTGGAATAACGTTCTGGATTTGCGGTGTACCTGGAAGTGCATCCATAGTGAAGGTGAAGGCACCAAGCGCAATTGTTCCAGGAATGAGTCTTTTTGGAATGTTTGCTTCCCTGAATAAGTTTTTGGCAAAAGGATAAATGGCGAATACTACTACGAACAGGCTTACGCCGCTGTATGTTAAAATTGCGCCCATCAAAACAATAGCAAGAATTGCCCGTGTACCGCCAACTAGTTTAATGATTGATTTAGCGATCGATTCTGCAATTCCGGACATTTCAACAACTTTACCGAATATAGCACCAAGCAAGAATACAGGAAAATAGCTTTTGATAAAACCGACCATTTTTTCCATGAAGATATTGCTGAAGAACGGAAGTACATGGCTCGGATCTGTCAGCATTACTGCAAGAAGCGCTGCTATTGGTGCAAACAGAATGACGGAAAATCCTTTGTAAGCTGTGAACATCAATAATCCAAGAGCGAGGAGAATAATAAATAGCTCCATATGGGAATCCCCTTTCTAATACTCAAGATGTTGTCTATGAATTGTTTGTTAAAAGATAAGAAAGTATAAATTTCACTTCGAGAAATGTCCAGCTCCAGCGCCTAGCCCCTCGAGTCGCATGTCTAGTTTCGCCTCCTAGAAACTCCGAAACTTCAACTCCGCCGGCAGAAGCAAAAAGCGCTTCTTTGTCGGAGTCTCCAGTTTTTGCGTTTCTGGGCAGTCGGCTACACATTTCGGTTTCGGTCCTCCCAATGAAGTCAAAGAACGACTTCACCGGTCGGCCCTTCGACGGACACGATGTTCTAGTGCTGACGTTGCCACAGGACGTGGCGGGTTTAGTCGGCCAGCGCTTGTCGGACTTGCACAGGATGTGCTGACGGCGACGTTGCCACAGGACGTGGCGTAGTTAGTCGCCGTTCATTTTACAAGGCGCTTGCGCTTTTCTTATTATACTGCTGTATATTTACGGATGCTTGCTGGTTTTTCATCCTTTAAACCCATAGGTTCATTCAGGAAAATCCTGCTGTCCATTAGTTTTAAGTCTTTAGCAATTAATGGCCTGAAATTCATTTGAGACAGGATATCTTTTTCCAGATTGATCCCTGGTGCAATTTCTGTCAGTGTAAGACCTTCGGGCATTAGTTCGAATACTGCACGCTCTGTAATATAAATCACTTTTTTCTTGTTTTCACGGGCTACATCTCCGCTGAACGTAACCTGTTCTACTTCCTCCAGGAATTTTCTTGCTTTGCCTTCCTGAAGGATTTCAAGCTTGCCACCATCCGTCTGGACCTTTAATCCGCCGGCAGTAAAGGTTCCGCAAAATGCAATCTGGCGGGCATTTTGCGTGATATTGATGAATCCACCGCAGCCTGCTATTTTAGGGCCGAACTTTGATACGTTGATATTGCCTTTGCCATCACATTGTGCAAGGCCAAGGAACGCTGCATCAATCCCGCCGCCATCGTAAAAATCAAACATATATGGCTGATCTACGATAGCTTGTGGACCGATTGAACATCCGAAATCAAGGCCGCTGGCCGCCGTACCTCCAATTGCCCCCGGTTCCAAGGTTGGTGTGAACTGGTCATTCATTCCCTCTTCCTGAAGGACTTTTGCGATTATTTCTGGCACTCCGATTCCATAGTTTAATACTTTAATATCTTCGTTCAAAAGCATTGCTGCACGGCGGGCGATAATCTTACGCTCGTTTAGCGGATATGTTTTATCAGATAGCTGATGAACGACGTCTCCGCGGTAGAAATCCTCATTCAGCTGCGTGCCAAATGTTTGCATATGATTTGCAGAGTTTTCAACAACGACAACATAATCGACCAAAATTCCCGGAATGGCAACCAGCTTAGGATCAATCGTACCGTTTTTCACGATTTTCTCTACCTGTACAATTACTTTACCGCCGCTGTTGCGTGCATTCATTGCAATGGAAAGGATTTCAAGCGTTAGCGGTTCTTTTTCAAAACTAATGTTACCGTTTTCATCTGCAACCGAACCTTTCAGAAGCGCAAAGTCAATCTGCTGTGTTTTATAGGCAAGATATGGTTTGCCATCGAAAGTTATTTTTTCGACGAGTTCATCCTTCGTAACTTCATTCAGTTTTCCGCCATCAAGATCAGGATCAACAAAAGTGCCAAGACCCACGTGAGTAACTGTTCTCGGTTTGCCTGCGGCTCCATCACGGAACATTTGCGAAATGACTCCCTGTGGAAGGTTATAGGCTTCGATTTTGTTATTGACCACAAGAGGCTGGAACTTAGGCGCAAGTCCCATATGCCCTCCGATGATTCTTTTTACTAACCCTTCGTGGGCATAGTGGTTCATGCCGCGGTCCACGCCATCTCCATTCCCGGCAGCATAAACCAGGGTTAAATTCCTTGGTGACTGTTTTTCAATGAATCGATTTTCTACTTCTATATAGATTTCTTCTGCAACGCCCACGCCGATAAAACCACCAAGGCCAACAACGGAATTGTCGGTGATCAGGCTTGCTGCTTCTTTAGATGTAATGATTTTTAAAGAAGACATAGTAAACACCTCATTATTTGTTTTTCTTTATTGTCCAAATGAGTGAGTCGGTTATAGTCTTAATCCGCCTGTTACTTCAAGAACGTGACCGTTCACATAGCTTGATTCATCACTTGCAAGGAAAAGGACAGCATTCGCAATTTCTTGTGGCTTTCCTAGTCGGCCAAGCGGAGTTTTTTCCCTGATTGGCTGGAGGACCTTGTCTGGCACAGTAGCCATCATTTCCGTTTCAACATATCCCGGGGCAATCGCATTGGAACGAACAGCTGCGCCTTTGCGCGTGAATTCCTTTGCCCATGTATAAGTCATGCCGATGACACCAGCTTTAGTAGCAGCATAGTTTGTCTGGCCGACGTTTCCGTATACACCTACGACAGAGGAGATGCTCACGATCGATCCTTTGCCATTGTCCATCATGACAGGCGCTACTGCCTGTGTAAGGTTAAAGACGCCTTTCAGGTTGACATCAATGACTGCATCCCACATATCTTCAGTCATCTTTTGGATTAAGGCATCACGTGTAATTCCGGCATTGTTGATAAGAACATCTATAGTACCAAACTCGTTTTTAACTTCTTCGACAAATTTCGCAACCTGGCCACGATCCGTTACATTTAATTCTACATGGCGTACATTTGGCAAATGGTATTCTCCAGTTCCCATATCAAGAGAATAGACTAATTTTGCACCTTCTTGCGCAAACGTTTCCGCGATTTGGCGTCCAATCCCTCTTGCTCCTCCTGTAACAATAGCAATCTTGCCTTCCATTCTATTCATAATGTAAGCCCCCTACATGAGTTAAATTATCTACAATCTAAATGTAAGCGTTCACAATGATAAAATGAAATACATATAATTCATATTTGGAATAACTTTTGGTTATAAGGAAACGAAAAAGCTGCGCTAAAGCTTCGTGGAGACTTACCGTCTTCCCTGCGGAAAGCAAGGATACTAGAGGGGAAATTAACTTGTTAAACGCAGCGAAGTTTACGAAAACAGCCATTAAAAAAAGAGAGAGCACGGTCTAAATGCCGCGCACTCCCTAAATAGTAGATATGAGATTTCCATTAATCTAAAAAGGATCATGAATCGCTATTTGATATTTTCTTTTACATATTCAATAAATTTCTTGGCTGCGAAGCTGACATACCGATTTTTCTTCAGGATGATGGCAATCCGCCATGTCATCTCAGGATGCTCAATGGGGATTTGCTTGATGCTTTTGCTATTGAAACGGGCTAAAATCGGCCTTGGCATAATGGAAATTCCTTGATTTAGGCAGACTAACTCCGTGAGGAAATCCCATTGTGAACTTTTGAAGTAAATATTCGGTTCAAAACCCGCCTCCCTGCATGCCTTGACTACATGGTGATGTAGCAGGAATGTTTCGTTTAACAAGGCGAATGTTTCATCTTTTAAGTCCTCGAAAACGACCTTTTCACGGTTTGCAAGCGGATGATCATTGTGTACGATTAGCACTACCTTATCCTCAGTTACCGGGATATATTCAATCCGGTCCGAAAGTTCGGGCAAAATGACGAGTCCAAGGTCAACATATCCCTTTTCAACCATTTCATATACTGTCACCGCGCCATTTTCGATAATCGAAAGGTTTATGCCTGGATAATCATTTCGGAAGTTTGCTATCAGAGGGGGGAAATAGCTAGTGCCAATGACAGGCGGAATTCCGACACTTACATTCCCGGTCCGCAAATTTTTTGTATCCTGAATGGATTCTGTAATGGAATCCATCGCTAAAAGAATCCTTTGCCCCTCTTCGAACAGTCTTTCTCCAGCATCCGTTAAAGACATTTTATGTTCAGATCTGTCAAACAGCTGGACACCAAGGTCCTCCTCAAGCTTTTTGATCATTTTACTGAGAGCGGGCTGGGAAAGATGGAGGTTTCTTGCGGCAACTGTAAAGCTGTTATCTTTAGCAACCTGTACAAAATATGATAATTGGCGAGTATCCATCCTATTTCCTCCGTTTATTTTAAAGGAGTTCATTGTTAATATTGTACCACAATCCTGCAATTCCCAATTCAGCTCCTGAGATAAAATGAGTTTGAACCTATAAGATAAAGGATATGTTTATCTAGAGGACCTCAAAAGGAGAAATGACATGGAGAAAAAAGTACACAACAAGCTTGTAAGAGATTATTTTCCCGAATTAATGAAAGAAAAGGGAAGGGAAATCGAATTTGAAGTTTTAGACAGCAAGCAATTTAGTGAGAAATTAATGGAGAAATTCAATGATGAAGTTGAAAAATTTCGACATGCTGGCACAGACAGGCTGCTGAGTGAAACGGTAGATCTTTTGGAAGTAATTTATGCCATTGCAGAGCACAGAGGCATAACGGAGTCCGAAGTCGAGTTCATGCGCCAGCTTAAAAAGAACCGCAGTGGCGGTTTTAGAAAAAAATCCTGTTAAAAACACTATCAGATTAAAACCGGAATATAAAGATCCCCTCCGATTTATTCCTCGGAGGGGATCTTCTTTTCATTAAACGGCTTTATGTGCCTGCTCAGGTGTTTGTTTAAAGACAGTTTTGCGAATGAACGGAACAACCCAGCGGTCTAAACCATACTTGCCAGCGTTGAATCCAGCAAATAGGATGATGAATCCGAAGAAGATGTCAGTTGGATTGTGAGATACTGTTCCAGCAAGGAAGAAAGAGAAGTTCATCACAATGCCGAAGAACATTGCCGCAGTTGTTAAGCATCCAAGAATAAGTCCAAGTCCAATCAGGAATTCACCAAGCGGAACAATGAAGTTGAAAAGGTCGACATTTGGAATAGCGAAGTTATCAAGGAAAGATACATACCAGCTGTAAACCATGTTTCCATCCGGGCCTTTAACCGGATTGGCAACAGCATTTTTCAAAAATCCAGTAGCATCGAAACCTTCACCAGTTAATTTTCCCCAACCAGCGTGCATCCAGTTATATCCGAGCCAGACACGCAGGACAGTCAAAAGGCCAGCAGCAACATTGTTTTCTCTTAACCATTTCGCGAACATCTAAATCGCTTCCCTTCAAAAATAAGTAATGAATGATTACACTTATAAAATAGCAAATGAATTTGTATAAATCTGTGAATAAAGTGTGAAGACACAGATCAGCCATAATGTTTTGAACAAATTTTGTCAGTCGTTTTCCTTATTTACCATTATATACCTAACAGGGTATGCAGTAGAGCCAATCCGAATTCCTTGCAGCATATAATCCCAGAAATTAGAATAAGTATAGTACGTAATATAAGCTGGGAAGGAGAATGAATGTGAGTGAATTATTATTTAAGCAATTTGAAATGACGAGAGGATTTTTCCTAAAAGAGGTTGCAGCGATTTCTGCCGAGCAGGCAAGTGTCCAGCCAGAGGACTTTAACAATACCATCCATTGGCATATTGGTCACGTATTAACAGTGACTGAGCAATTTCTGATGGGGTTTCCTCAAAAATCAACTCATCTTCCGGCACATTACATAGAGCTGTTCGGCAATGGAACTCGTCCGGCAGATTGGAGTGGAGATATTCCTTCTGTCGAGGTGTTAACTGGGCAATTAAAGGAGCAATTAGGAAGAATAAAGGAAATCCCGGCAGCGCTGCTGGATCAGCAGCTTAAAAAGCCATTTCTCGGCCTTGAAACTTTTGGGGAACTTGCAAATATGGCGTTGTTCCATGAATCCTACCATCTTGGACAGATCCATGCGATGAAAAGATTAATAAAGGAATAGTTTTAGATAAGCAGCGCTTATAATAGACGCTGCTTTATTTTTATCGGTCAACCGATGCTAAATCAGTCTACTTTTAAAACTGGAGGTTCAACATCATGTCCCATGAAGGATGTCCATATTGTCATTTATTTGCCGATGAAGAACAGGAAATCGTCTTTGAGAATGAGACATGCTATTTCATCCAAAAGGAATCAGAGCAGCAAGTCCTGATTGGCAGCGGCTTGATCATTCCAAAACGCCATAAATCTGATGTGTTTCAGCTATCAGCCCAGGAGTGGACAGATACACAGGAACTTCTGCAGCGTGCCAAAGAAATGCTGGATCAACAATACTCGCCTGATGGCTACAGTGTCGGATGGAACACAGGCGAGGCAGGGGGACAGTCCATTTTCCATGCACATCTTCATGTCATTCCAAGGTTTAAGGATGAGCCATATGCAGGCAGAGGAATCAGGTATTGGATCAAACAGAAGGAGAATATGCGGAGTTAAAAAGAAAACTAGTATAGTAATCTTTTAAGCTATTGATCCCTCATGTAATCAGAATTTTCCCAATTAATTTGAATCTAAAATCCCGGGCCGGATGTCCCGGGTTTTTGATTTTTAAATGCTTCTTGGGCCTATGGTGGTATAGACATCTATACTGTTACTTAGATAGTCTAAAGGTACACTATGAAAGCCCTTTCATAGATTTCAACTTTACTAAGAGAGCAATTGCTCAGAAAAGGAGGAAACATGAAGAAAAAACCACTCACAATTGCGTTAGCTGCTGTACTAGGTACTGGAGTGATGATTCCGGTATCATTTGCAGAAGGCTATCCAGGACCTGGTTCAACAATTGAACAAAGGGAGGGGAAAACCGCGACTGAAAAAGCTCATCCTGTCTTTTCATGGGACAGGCCTGGTCCATTATCACCGGTGCTCCACAAAGGCTCAGTCCGCGGAGCAGGAATGGTTCAGGGACCGCTTGATGAAATCGATGGACAAATGGAAAAGATGATTGCTGATGGGGTTATGCCTGGCGCTGTAGCGTTTGTTGCCCGCAGAGGACATATCGTCAAACAAGAAGCTTATGGATATGCGTACAAATATGAAGATGATCAATTAACCGAATCGAGTAATCCTATTAAGATGCAGGAAGATACAATTTTCGACCTTGCTTCTATCAGTAAAATTTTCACAACCACTGCAGCAATGATCCTTTATGATCAAGGCCGTTTTGAATTGGATGACAAGGTTGCGAAGCATATTCCTGAATTCGCTGAAAACGGCAAGGAAAATGTGACAATCAGGCAGCTGCTTACTCATACTTCCGGTTTTACTGCATGGGTACCTCTATATACAAAAGGAAAGAGTCGTGAAGACAGAATTAACCTCGTTTTAAAGCAACCTTTAAGCAATGAGCCGGGCAGCACATATACATACAGCGATCTCAACATGATCACGCTCGGTGTCTTGATCGAACGCCTTTCAGGCCAGCGGCAGGATGAGTTTGTTAAGGAACATATCACTGGGCCGCTCAACATGAAAGATACAATGTATAATCCTCCTGCTTCCTTGAAAACCCGCATCGCAGCCACTGAATATCAGCCATGGACAAACAGAGGGATCGTCTGGGGAGAAGTACATGACGAAAACGCATGGTCACTGGATGGAGTTGCCGGCCATGCTGGAGTGTTCTCGACAGCTGCAGACCTTGCCAAGCTTGCCCATATGTATTTGAATGACGGCCGCTATGGAAGTGTCCAAATCCTCAAGCCGGAAACCGTTAATAAAATTCTTGAAAACCAGATTCCACAATTCCCGGGCGATGACCATGGATTAGGCTGGGAACTCGCACAGGGCTGGTTCATGGACGCATTATCAGAGGGATCTACGATGGGTCACACTGGCTATACGGGTACATCGATTGTAGCGAATAAGAACAATGGAACGATTGCGATTCTGCTTACGAACCGTGTTCACCCAAGCAGAAACACCGTTTCAACGAATGTAGCCAGAAGACAGCTGGCAAGACAGGTTGCAGATGCGATTCCTGTTGATATTCCTGATGGATCTGCATGGTTCTCTGGCTACGGAGATAAGATACAGCGCTCTTTAACAGCAGAAGTGAACTTGGACAGCCCTGCTAAACTATCATTCCAAACATGGCACCGAATTGAAGCACAAGCTGATTATGGCTACCTTGAAATATCCGATGACGGAGTGAACTGGAAAGAGGCAGCTGTCTTTACCGGCAGCAGTGTTGACTGGGATCAGTTTGAAGCGGATATTCCTGAAACAGCAAAATTCATCAGATTCCGTTATAAGACGGACAGTTACACGAATGGCCGTGGATGGTATCTCGACAATATTAAACTAGTAAATTCTAATGGTGAACAAGTACCTGCCGAGTTTTCAGGAGAAGGATGGAGTCAGCGAGATTATTGACCCGTTAATTTTCTATGATTTGGATAAAATATGAAAAATGGAGGAGATGTACATGAAAAAACTGAGTAAATTATTGGTTTACTCTTTGGTTTTGCTTCTTGCTTTTTCACAAATGCTGATTGGCAGTTCGGTGAAAAAGGCAAATGCGGAGGAAACCAATAAAGTGGAAGACCTTTTGATTTATCAGAACGTGCCTGAAGCAGAGTATGAAGTCAAGGATGGAACCCTGCAATTGAAGGCTCTTCATGTTTATCGTGAAGGACACTTTATGATCGCTTCCAAAAACCTGATCTGGGAATCCGCTAACAAAAACGTAGCGGTTGTAGACCAGGATGGAAAGGTAAAGTTCACTGGGCAAAATGGAAGAACGTTCATCACCGTAACAGATGGTGTCTATAAGGACCGTATTGCACTTGATTATAAAGCGACTCCATCTTCCAAGGAAAAAGGACAAAAAGGAAAGCCTGAATCTGAAGCTGTTGTAACCAAGGAGGAAGGCAAGAGATATGACGTAATTGGCAATGCCATCAGCAAGATGACATTGGAAGAAAAAGCTGGCCAGATGCTGATGCCGGATTTCAGAACATGGAAAGGCAGTAACGTAACCGAAATGCTTCCGGAAATTGAGCAGCTTGTTAAGAAATATCATTTAGGCGGTGTCATCCTTTTCCGCGAAAATGTGGTGACAACTGAACAAACTGCCACCCTCGTTTCACAATACCAGGAGGCAGCCGAAAAATATGGCCTGTTGATGACGATCGATCAGGAAGGCGGTATTGTCACAAGGCTTCAATCTGGAACAGATATGCCAGGGAACATGGCTTTAGGAGCAGCTCGTTCACCTGAAATCGCCCATAACGTAGGTAACGCAATTGGCGAAGAGCTTGCTTCACTCGGCATCAATATGAACTTTGCGCCGGTAATGGATGTTAATAATAATCCAGACAATCCGGTAATTGGTGTTCGTTCATTCGGTGAGGACCCTCAGCTTGTAGCAGATTTAGGAGTTGCTTACACAAAAGGTCTTCAAGAAGCTGGTGTCGCGGCAACAGCCAAACACTTCCCGGGTCATGGGGACACTGCAGTCGATTCCCATCTTGGTCTGCCAGAGGTTCCGCATGATAAAGAGCGCCTGAAGCAAGTGGAGCTTTATCCATTCCAAAAAGCGATGGAAGCTGGCATTGATGCAATCATGACGGCTCATGTCACTTTCCCGAAAATTGATGGGACAAAGGCGATCTCCCAAAAAACTGGTGAAGAAATCGCTATTCCAGCTACCCTTTCTTATAAGGTGCTGACAGAATTGATGCGTGAAGAAATGGGCTATGAAGGTGTAATCACCACAGATGCGATGAATATGAAAGCAATCGCTGACCATTTCGGTGCGGTAGATGCAGCAATCCGCGCAGTCAAGGCAGGGACAGATATCGTCTTGATGCCTGTTGGGCTGGAAGAGGTTGCAAATGGTTTATTGAATGCTGTTAAAAGCGGAGAAATCTCTGAAGACCGGCTTGAAGCTTCAGTAAAGAGGATTTTAACTTTAAAGGTTAAAAGAGGAGTCATCAAGGAAGAAAATCCGGTTTCAGTAGAAGACAAAATTGCAAATGCTCTTGAGGTGGTAGGTTCTCCGGAACATAAGCAAATCGAAAAAGAAGCAGCAGAAAAGTCAATCACATTAGTTAAAAACGAATCTGCGCTGCCTTTGAAGGTAAATAGCGATGATCATGTCGTTGTAGTTGGCAATACCTATATTGGGGATTTGGCAGCTGCAATTAAGAAGCGCCATCCAAACACAACAGTCATTGCATCCACTTCATACAAATTGACAGGAGCTCAGCTTGAACAAATAAAAAATGCCAGCGCAGTTGTTGTTGGTTCCTATACATTCAGTGTTTCGGGCCGCTCACCATCAAATGCGCAAATGGTGATGATCAACCAGATTATTGAGCATGCAGATGCACCTGTAATTGGAGTCGGCATTAGGAACCCATATGACATCATGGCGTTTCCGCAAATTGACGCATATCTGACTCAGTATGGTTTTAGGCCTGCTAGTTTTGATGCCTCAGCAGGAGCAATCTTCGGAGAATTTTCACCAACAGGTAAGCTGCCAATCACGATTCCTGGACTGGATGGCGGCGTGCTTTATGGATTTGGACATGGGTTAGGTTATTAATTATATCACCTTGCTATTTATTGGCATTCCAGTTGGGATAATCCTTTTCGGAATATAAGGTGATTTTTCGGAATAAACGGTGCTGATTTCGGAATAAAAGAGAAAAATTCGGAATAAGAGGGATGGATTTCGGAATAAAATGAAAAATTTCGGAATATCTCGATCATCCCTTTTTAAAACACATTGCTTTCTCATTAAAAAAAGGCAGTTTTTATACTGAAATAAAAAATAACTGGAAACAGGAGTGAGATTGATGAAAAAATGGCTAGTCACAGTCCTTACAACTGTCCTGATCCTATCTTCATTGACCGCGGCAATGGCCGACCATGACAACGGCCAGGGAAAAAGCCAGGATCATAAAAAGTTTCAGGTTGGTGCAGAGGCACTTTTAAGCGATCACAAGGATTTAATTAAAGGCAAGCGTGTAGGTCTAATTACGAATCCGACTGGTGTTGACAAGAACATGACAAGTGTTGTCGACTTGCTTTTCAACGATCCGGATGTGGAATTGACGGCATTATATGGCCCAGAACACGGTGTAAGGGGAAGCGCGCAGGCTGGAGCGTACGTTGAGTATTATATTGACGAAAAAACGAATCTACCGGTTTACAGCCTTTATGGAAAGACAAAAAAGCCTACACCTGAAATGCTTGAAAACGTAGATGTCCTTCTTTTTGATATCCAGGATGTAGGGACACGATTCTATACGTACATCTATACAATGGCTTATGCAATGGAAGCTGCAAAAGAAAACAATATTCCATTCATCGTTCTTGACCGTCCAAATCCTCTTGGTGGTCATAAAGTGGAGGGACCTGTTCTGAAACCTGAATACAAGTCGTTCGTAGGCAACTATGAAATCCCGCTTCGCCACGGAATGACAGTTGGGGAACTGGCAAAGCTTTTTAACAAAGAGTTTAATATTGGTGCAGATTTAACTGTAGTGGAAATGAAGGGCTGGAAACGCACAATGTTTTATGATGAAACACCGCTTGAATTCGTTCCGCCATCTCCAAATATGCCAACTTTGGACACAGCTTTAGTGTATCCAGGAGCAGCATTGATCGAAGGAACAAATGTTTCTGAAGGAAGAGGCACGACCAAGCCTTTCGAATTAATCGGTGCGCCTTTTATCAATTCGGATGACCTTGCTGCTGAATTGAACTCTCTTAATCTACCAGGAGTGAAGTTCCGTGCAGCATCGTTCATTCCTACTTTTTCAAAACACTCTGGTGTCCTTTCTCATGGAATTCAGATTCATATCACGGACAAGAATTCTTACAAGCCAGTTGAAACAGGTCTTCACATTGTAAAAACAATCCATGACATGTATCCTGAAGACTTCCAGTTCCGTGCAGAAGACAGCAAGGGAATCTCCTTCTTTGATCTTCTATCTGGTAATGGGTGGATCAGGGAGGCAATTGAAAATGGACAATCCGTTGATGAAATGAAAGCACAATGGGAAGATGAATTAAATCAATTCAAGCAGGTTAGGGAAGAATATCTCATCTACTAAGTTCAATAAAAAATGGCCGCTGTATGAATGATAACAGCGGCCATTTTTATTTTGGCAAATCAATTCGCACTTGCATTCCAGTCTGTATACAGCCCGCTCCCGTTGCAGCCAGGGCATTCATAAGGGGCAGCATAATAAACAAACTCATTTGCAGAAAAAGGATAATATCCTCTCCCATGGCAGTCCGGGCATTTATTCTGATCTTTCATATTGGCAATATGGTTTTCATATCTAGTATTTCTCCATTGGTTCAATGCATTTAATAATCCCATTTCCGTTCACCTCCAGTTCTATACATATAGTTTGGAGAAATTTAACTCATTTTATGTATAGTTTATGGAGAATGTTGGATTTTGCGCAGGTACTAGCACAGAGCATATCTTGATTATTGTTTTTTGCTTATATTCCATGAAAAAAGCACTCTTTCCGATGGAAGAGTGCTTTTTTCACAAATTGATCCGATCTATATAAACTTTATGCTGATATGTGAAAAATTTAGACCTCAAGCCAGCTTTGTGACCATTTTTCTATTTCTTTCATAAGAGGCTGAAGGGCCAGACCTTTATCAGTTAGTGAATATTCGATGCGAACTGGAGTTTCTGGATAAACTTCTCGTTTTACAATTCCTTCGTTCTCCAAATCCTTTAACCTCTCAGAAAGTACCCTGCCACTAATTCCAATGGAAGATTCTATGCTGCAAAAACGCTGAGGACCAGAAAGCAGCTGGTAAATAATCATTCCCGTCCAGCGCTGGCTCAAGATACTCATAGCTTTTTCAAATCTAGGGCAAATTGATTTATCCAATTAAATCACTCCTTACTTATATTATAAACACTTAAATCAAAAAATAAATTACTTTTTATAAAAAACATACTTGACGTAATCTAATTATAAAAATATAATTACTTACATAAAGTAACTAACTAACGAATTGCGCAAAAGTTATTATTTTCGTTGGATCCAATAATCATAATTAAGGGAGATTAAGATAATGTTAAAAAATAATGAAATAGGTTCAACCATCTTAAGAGTTTTTTTAGGAGCTACATTCTTAATTCACGGTGCAGCAAAGTTCCAGGGCGGCATTGAGAATACAGTTGGTTTCTTTGAAAGTCTTGGCTTGCCAGGTTTCTCTGCATATCTTGTAGCCCTTATTGAAGTCGTTGGCGGTTTAGCAATGATATTGGGAGTAGGGACAAGAATCGTTTCACTTTTATTTGCAATCGTTTTGGCGGTTGCGATCATCAAAGTAAAAGTTGCCGGCGGATTTCTCGGTAACGGGCAAATGGCAGGTTATGAACTTGATTTAGCATTAATGATGATTTCCATATATCTTGCTATCACAAACAAGTCCCTTTTTGCTTTAGACAATGTTCTTTTTCAATCAAATAATAGAAATGAAGGAGGCAATAAACATGAATTTTCATAAGCCGCCAGTCACATTCGTTGGCCAGGTAAACCTTAAAGTGCAGGATTTGCAGCGTTCTCTAACTTTTTACAAAGATGTAATAGGCTTTAAGGTGTATGAACAAACGGAAAAATCAGCAAAGCTGACTGCTGATGGAAAAACAGTTTTATTATCGATTGAACAGCCAGAAGATGTCATTCCGAAGCAGGGAAGGACAGCTGGCCTGTATCACTTTGCACTCTTGTTGCCTGAACGCGCAGATTTAGGAAGAGTATTAAAGCACTTGCTTCAAGTAGGCTATCCATTGCAGGGAGCATCTGACCACCTTGTAAGTGAGGCTCTGTATTTAGCTGATCCAGACGGAAATGGAATTGAAATTTATACAGATCGTCCAGCTTCGGAGTGGGAATGGAAAGATAGCTCTGTAGTAATGGCAACTGAAGCGATGGATGCAGAAAGTGTTCTTGCAGAAGGTATGCCAGGATCATGGGATGGACTTCCTGAAGGTACAGTTATGGGGCATATCCATTTGCATGTTTCAGAACTAGTAAAAACAGAAGAGTTTTATACTAAAGGATTAGGATTTGAAGTTGTAAGCCGCTACGGACCGCAGGCGTTATTCATTTCGACTGGTAAATATCATCACCATATTGGACTGAATACCTGGAATGGAGTTGGCGCTCCAGTACCGCCGGCTAACAGTGTTGGACTCGAATCCTATACTCTAATGCTGTCAAATGAGGAGTCTGTAAAAGAAACGGTAGCCCAGCTAGAAAAGATCGGAGCCGCTGTTACTGATGTAAATGGAAGCTTTGTAACTTCTGATCCTTCTGGAAATCGTATTATCTTGCAGGCGGTTAAGCAATAGGGAAGATGTTATCAACTAATGGCAGGAATTTTTAATAGGCGGTGTGAGGAATGAGTTTTTTTAATAAATTATTTGGAAGAAAAACAAGGGAGGAAGAAACAATGACAACAGCAAAAATGAATATTGGTATTATTTTAGGAAGCACACGCCAGGGTAGGGTAAGTCCACAGGTTGGTGAATGGGTTAAGGAGATTGCTGATCAACGTGGAGATGCAAATTATGAAATTGTCGATATCGCAGACTTTCAGCTGCCTTTCTTAGGTACAACTGATGGAACTGAACCAGGAATTGCTGCATGGAATGAAAAACTGGGCAGCCTTGACGGATTTGTTTTCATTGTACAAGAGTACAATCACAGTATCACAGGAGCTTTGAAAAATGCGCTTGATTTTGCCCGTGAGGCATGGAATGACAAAGCAGCTGGGATCGTAAGCTACGGTTCAACCGGCGGAGCCCGTACAGCTGAACATTTACGAGGAATTTGCGGTGAATTAAAGATTGCAGATGTCCGTACACATCCAACTTTATCTCTATTCACAGACTTCGAAAATGGTACACAATTTAAACCTCAATCCTTGCATTTAGCTAATGTTAACACAATGCTTGATGAGGTAGTGGCATGGAGCGGAGCATTGAAAACTTTGAGATAATCTCAAGCTATTACCCTAGATTGATAGAGCCCAAACTTGTTTGAGCATTTTTATTGACCAGCAGGTAAAAATACATTAATATCTCGATATAAATAATTTTTAATTCGAGATATATTCAACTCGAGATATTTATAATAAACCAGGAAAGAAAAGGTGAGATACATCATGGCAAAGGTTTTATACATCACAGCACACCCGCTAAACGAGGATCAATCAGTCAGTTTGGCAACAGGAAAAGCTTTCATCGAGACTTACAAAGACGTTAATCCTAATGATGAAATCGTTCATTTAGATTTGTTTAAAGAAAACATCCCGCAAATTGATGCAAATGTTTTAGGTGGTTGGGGCAAGCTTCAAAAGGGAACAGCATTTGAAGATCTTTCTTCAGAGGAACAGGCAAAAGTTGGCCGCCTGGCTGAACTTGTTGAGCAGTTTACTGGAGCAGACAAATTCGTATTCGTCACTCCGCTTTGGAACTTCTCATTCCCGCCTGTTATGAAAGCATATCTTGACTCAGTAGCGGTTGCAGGCAAGACATTCAGATATACTGCAGATGGCCCTGTCGGATTGTTAACAGACAAAAAGGCTTTGCATATTCAGGCACGTGGAGGTTACTATTCAGAAGGACCAGCTGCTGAAGTTGAAATGGGCCATCGCTATTTGGCAACGATCATGAATTTCTTCGGTGTTCCTTCCTTTGAAGGTGTATTCATTGAAGGCCACAATGCAAATCCTGAAAAAGCTCAGGAAATCAAAGAAAACGGAATTGCACGTGCGAAGGACATGGCTCACACATTCTAATGAAAAAACGAAAGCAGGCCAATTGCGGCCTGCTTTTTACATTACTAAAGAACGCAATTCTTGATGTCTTTGCCCGCCAGCCCTAGTGTTGTTTCAATTGGAACATTAAAAAGGGGAAAAAGCGGAATCTGATGTTCCAATAGGCTTCATTGGAACATCGAAAAGAGGAAAAAGTGGAATCCAATGTTCCAATAGTCCTTATTGGAACATCGAAAAGAGGAAAAAACGGAATCTGATGTTCCAATAGGCTTCATTGGACCATCGAAAAGAGGAAAAAGTGGAATCTGATGTTCCAATAGGCTTCATTGGAACATCGAAAAGAGGAAAAAGCGGAATCTGATGTTCCAATAGGCTTCATTGGAACATCGAAAAGAGGAAAAAGCGGAATCTGATGTTCCAATAGGCTTCATTGGAACATCAAAAAGAGGGAAAAGTGGAATCTGATGTTCCAATAGGCTTCATTGGAACATCGAAAAGAGCCTCTTCAATTTTCCACTATGCATTTTAGGACACCCCCCAACTCAAAATCATTTAGCCAAGCTAGAGGGACTACAACATTAATTTTTAAAAAAAGTAAAAAGGGTGCCCTAAAAGGACACCCTTATTGTCAAATATTAAACTTCCTGTGGTACCTGCAAGCCTAATCCTTGAGCGATGCTTGTTCCGTATTCTGGATCTGCTTTATAGAAATGGCCGATCTGGCGGAGCTTGATATCATCACGTTCAACTGGCTTCATTGCCGCAACAATGTTGGCAACAAGGCGAGTGCGCTCTTCTTCATTCATCAAGCGGTATAGATCACCAGTTTGAGTATAGTGATCATGATGGTCATAGCCGACATTCTCTGCAACACCGCTGACTGGGAAGGAAGCCTGTTTGTGCTCATTCACTTCAGTAGGTCCTCCAAAACTATTAGGTTCATAGTTTACTGATTTTCCCCCATTGCCGTCAAAGCGCATCTGCCCATCACGCTGGTAGGAGTTTACTTCTGATTTTGCCCGGTTGATTGGAAGGTGTTGATGGTTAGCACCTACACGGTAACGATGGGCGTCAGCATAAGCGAACAAACGGCCCTGAAGCATTTTATCAGGTGATACATCAATACCCGGTACAAGTGTTCCAGGAGAGAAGGTAGCCTGCTCAACCTCTGCAAAATAGTTTTCCGGATTTCGGTTCAAGACCATTCTTCCGACTTCAATTAATGGATAATCCTTTTGAGACCATACCTTTGTTACGTCGAATGGATCGAAACGGTATGTGTTCGCATCCTCTAGAGGCATGATTTGAACATACAGCTTCCATGCAGGGAAGTCGCCATTCTCAATTGCGTTGAATAAATCTTCTGTGTGATAGTCAGGATTTTCACCGGCAATCTTAGCAGCTACATCTGCTGACAGGTTCTTGACGCCCTGCTCAGTCTTGAAGTGATACTTCACCCAGACACCGTCACCTTCTGCATTTGTCCATTTAAATGTATGGCTGCCAAATCCATGCATATGACGGAATGTAGCAGGTATGCCCCGGTCAGACATAAGGATTGTTACTTGATGCAGTGATTCAGGAGATAGAGACCAGAAATCCCAAACCGCATTTGGATTCTTCAGATGTGTCTGCGGATCTCTTTTTTGAGTATGGATGAAATCAGGAAACTTAATGGCATCACGGATAAAGAATACTGGTGTATTGTTTCCAACGATATCGTAGTTTCCTTCCTCTGTATAAAACTTCACGGCAAATCCACGAGGATCACGGACTGTATCTGCTGATCCCAGTTCACCGGCAACTGTCGAGAAACGGATAAACATAGGTGTCTTTTTGCCAACTTCAGAAAGGAAATCAGCCTTTGTGAATTCGGATACGTCATTTGTCACTTCAAAATATCCATGAGCTCCAGCGCCTTTTGCGTGTACTACACGCTCAGGAACACGTTCCCGATTAAAATGCGCCAATTTTTCTAAAAGGTGTACATCCTGAATTAAAGTAGGACCCCTTGATCCCGCTGTCATCGAATTCTGGTTGTCCCCAACTGGCGCTCCCCAGCTTGTTGTAAGCTTCTTATTTTGATTATTGCTCATCATCAACCCGCCTTTATAATGTATTTTTGAATAACTAAATGATAACACTTTTCATTTGAAAATCAATACTAAATTATAATTATTTTAAAATAGGAATTAGTACAAGTTGTTGAACCCTCTCTAAATATATGTATTACAATGTTCGGATTTTAGAAAAGAATTTTGAAAAATCCAAAGTTACAGACTTGTAACCTTTGTAAAATTTGAACCGAATATTGTTAAGAATGGATAGTTGAGGAAAAAGGTAGGGGATGGAATAACTTTCTAGGTTTAAGATGATTAAAGCTGTACCGGGGTTCAGAAGAGTAATAGTTTGATTGGCACTTATTGGACAATGAATAACTATATTACAACTGCTAGCCTTATTAGTAGAGAGAAGCAACATTACTGGGAGGAATAGAAAATGAGAAAAATGAAAAAGAGATTGGCAGCGCTGACAGCAGCGGTATCATTATCCTTATTTGCAATGAACGGTGCTGCAGAAGCTGCAACACACACAGTGAAAACTGGCGATACATACTGGGGAATAGCAAGCACTTATGGAGTGCCCTTGCTTAACCTAAAGAAAGCAAATAACGCAACTAGCTATCTATTATATCCTGGCCAGAAGCTGACAATTCCGGCATCGCCTGTATCAGCGGCAGACCAGGACTTATTGGCTCGTCTTGTTCATGCTGAAGCAAAAGGGGAGCCATACGCTGGTAAAGTCGCAGTAGCGACAGTTGTCCTCAATCGAGTGGCAAGCCCGGATTTCCCTAATACTATCAGAAGTGTAGTCTACCAAAAATCTAACGGCTACTATGCATTCACGCCAGTAAAGAATGGTGCGATTAACACCCCAGCAGATGCTGATTCTAAGAAGGCTGTAAAAGAAGCACTTGCTTTTAAGGGCAATGGAAAAGGATCTTTGTTCTTCTTCAATCCTAAAACTGCAGTGAGCAAATGGGTATTCTCAAGAGAAGTAACAGTGACAATCGGAAATCATCGTTTTGCGAAATAAGACGATTTCGGAATAAAATTGAAATTTCCGGAATAAATGAGTTGTTTTCCGGAATTAAACGAGATTATCCGGAATAAATGACTTGAAATCCGGAAAATATTAATAATTTCCGGAATATCATCGTTCGTACCTGCGCCTATCGTTAAACGTATTCAGGATAAATGCAAAATTTAAAGACCCAAAAAAGCTGTACAGATTCTCATCTGTACAGCTTTTTTATCATTTAAGGCTGTCTTGCCAGCACTTCAACGACTCTATCTTCAATTTGCTTTCCAGCTTCATCATCCAGCAGATTGTTTAATAAAATGGCGAAAATAAGCGTTTTACCGCTGCTGGTTTTTACATAGCCTGCTAATGTATGGACACCTATCAACGATCCGGTTTTAGCAATTACGTTCTCCTTCATCGGTTCTGTATTCATTCTGCTGCGCATGGTGCCTCCTTTCATTCTATCGCTAGCACCGGCTACTGGCAGGGAATGCTTAAACGTTTTGTACCATTTTTCCTTCTGAACTTGATACAGGAGGGAGGTGATTTCATTGGCAGGTACCAGGTTTGCATGGGAGAGTCCTGATCCGTCTCTCAAAACTAGCTGATCAGAATTTACTCCCATCTCCGCTAATTCAGAACTCATGACCTCAAGTCCTTTATCCCAGCTGCCCTCATCATGGACAAATTTGCCCATTTCCTTCACTAATACTTCTGCATGACCGTTATTGCTAAGCTTCATGAAAGGAATCAGAAGTTCCGAAAGAGGCATGGAATTATGTGAAATTAATTTGTTCATAGAATCTTTAGCTGGGCCAAATTTTATTTTCCCAATAACTTTAATTCCTTGACTTTCAAAGGACCTTTTAAAAGATCCATCGCATACATGGAAGGCTCCCAAACTGCAACCCACTCTTTCTTTTTATTCGCATCTGCTGGAATGGTACCAGTTACTAAAATAGTATTTTCACCATGTTTCCGCTCGATATCAATATCATATTTCCCTTTTGCAGCCACTGTTTTTGTTTGATTTTCGATATGAACATAATCTGTATTCGGCTCAATTAAAATGATTGCTTTGCTGCCTTTCTTGGTTCCGGGATGAATATTAAGGATGACCGTGCCTGAATCATAGTCATTGTTGGGTGAAGCGGTTAAAGCCGAAATTTGGGATCCGTAATATTCATGTTCGTCGGTCCATGTTAAATCAGTAGAGTAACGAACATCATCGTACCAGGTGTCATCGGCAATTAAATCACCCTCAATTCTTTTGATTCCCTTTTCTTTAATCATTTTAGCGATTTTGTTAAAGTCATCAGGCAGAAGTGTCGGATCGCCTTTGCCTTTTAAATAGAGATCTCCTTCAAGAGTTTTGCCGTTGATTTTCCCATCTGCAAAAACCTCGGTTATAAAGGTGTAATCCTCTCCTAAAACAGAGAGCGCGGCGGAAGCGGTGAATAGCTTCAATACAGAGGCTGGCTGTAAGCGGGTGGATCCGATATGTTCATACAGCAGCTCCCCATCCTCGGCAGACCGTACACTTACTCCTGCTAATGACCCTTTGAGATATGGTTCATCATTTAAAATTTCAGTGATTTCTTTCGACAATTCTCCGCTTGGTTCAAATGCTTGTGCAGGCGGCTCTTCAGGTTTAAAGTAAGCGATTAATGGCAATATTGTTAATGATAAAATAACGATAAATAGTGCTGTTTTCTGTCTCAACTCATCTTTCATTCCTTTCATTGGCGTATAGAAACCCAGTATTTCGACAAGAATTTTCCCAATAAACAACTAGTAAAGTCTATGATAATCTTTTCATTAATATAAGGTTTAGGAGGGAAAAAAATGAACCGATTCATGTGGAATGTCTTACTCATTGTAGCCATCGGAACAGGATTTTACTTCTATGTCCATTTAATTTTTTCAAAGGTCACCGATCCTCTGTACGGTTCTTTGGCCCTGCTTCTGGGGTGTCTATTCGCAGCAGGCATTTCCAGAGAACTTATGCAGTCTACTCAGACTGAACAAGAGAACAGCCAGATATAGTAACACTCCTGTATGGGGGTGTTTATTTTTTTTGCAAGGCTGTTTTCCAAAACTACTTTAACAAGTTCGGTCGCAAAAGTTAGAAATCCTTTCAAGCAACGAAAATGGTTTGTGAAATTTCCAATTTAAAATAGATTTTTTGGCAGATGAGATATTATAATTTCTGGAGAGAAGACTCCTTCCTCAAAATGCGTTAGCCTGTAGGTGGGAGATGAATCGCTTCTTTCTTGTTTTTTTGCTACTAAAAAAAGAGCTTACAAAAGACAAACTGGTGTTCTGTTTGGTAAAATATACTTATCAAAAATAGATTGAGGTGACGAAAATGCCAACGTTAACGATTAAAATTCCTTTGTTTGAACCAACCAATGTGAAAAAAGAAATGTATGAAACCATGCGTTCTAACTTTTCTGATGCATGTAATCAAGCTATACAATTGAAAAAAGACGATTCAAAAATGAAGGCTTCAGAAATCGATAAACAATTGGGTCATTTTCTGTTGCCTTCTACTTTAGTTCAAGAAGCTAGAAAACTAGCGGTTTCTCGTTATCAGGATTGGAACAAAAACAAGAAAACCAAAGGTTTTCCACGTTTTAAAAAGAAAATTTCCATTCCATTTAATAATCAAAATTGGAGACTTCGTTTTGATAATGGGTTTCTAAAATTGGGCATTCCAACTTTAGAAGAAGGCAACTTAACGGTTGATAAGTATGTACCTTTAAAAACAAATAATTATAGCCTATTTTGGGTGAATTTTCTTTTACATGGAGAAATGGATAAGAAATCAAAATTCTTTAATAAATCTTATGAAACTATCTCCAAACCAAGGAAAAGCAACGGTCACTTATTCTTCAAAAATGGAAAGTGGTTCTTTTCTTTCGTCATTTCTTTTGTATCGCAGAACGAAGTTCTACATTCAAAAGCTATTGGTGTAGACCGTGGATTAAAATACATTGCTGTCGCTGGAGATAGTGAAACTGGCGATTACCTTCATTTTGACGGAAAAAATATTGGACATATTCGCAGAAAGTTTTCTCGATTAAGACGAATTCTTATGAAGAATAGGAATTTGAAAGCTCTTAAACGATTAGAAAACAAAGAACAGCGAATTATCCAAAATTGGAACCATGTGATTTCGAAACAAATTGTTGAATTCGCGCAAAAATGTGGGGCATCCATTATTAAAATTGAAGACCTATCCAACATTCGCTCGATGAAAAAGTTTTGGAAGAGTGCCGACCGAAACATTAACTCTTGGGCTTTCTTTGACCTGGAATTAAAACTTACTTATAAAGCACAGCTAGCCGAGCTTGTTGTGCAAAAAGTAAATCCATTCAAGACTAGTCAAGAATGTTCAAAATGCGGAAATACAAAGAAAATGAACCGTAGAGGTTCTCTATACTCATGCTCTTGCGGATATAAGAAAAATGCTGACGTAAACGCCAGCTTTGTGATTTCCACAAGACCATCTATAAATGAAAATTTAACTGCGGCCTAAATACCGTTACGAATCGTTTCATGCGTTTCGTAAGGCGCCTGACTGCGCTGTACACCTAGCTAATGACGCTCTACCCGTTCTTTGTTCTTAACGGATAATGGGACTGAGAAGAGGTAACGGTAATCATCTAGCGGTAATTCTGAGTTTTTCTCAGTCTTTCTCCGTTAGAATCCCCTTCCTTAAAAATTCATTAGAATTTTAGGTGGGGGAGAATGTCAAGAGAAGTACTGTGTGGGGGTATGATAAGATTAAGATAAAAATAAAGGGGGTTTTCGATTGGATATCCTTGAAACAGGAATGGACCCATCTGAATGTGAGGACAGCTGCTGTTCTTCTGAGCGGAAGAGCCATCACTCTGATAAAACAAAAAAGAACCTTGTCACCAGATTGAATCGGATCGAAGGACAGATTCGCGGTATCAAGGGACTGATTGAAAAAGATACGTATTGTGATGATGTGATCACCCAAATATCCGCCACACAAGCAGCATTGAACAGTGTAGCCAAGCTCCTTTTGGAAGGCCATATGAAATCCTGTATTGTCGAGCGCATCCAGGAAGGCGACAATGAAGTCATAGATGAGTTGCTGACGACAATCGAGAAATTGATGAAAAAATAGCTAAATGTTATTTATTCGTAATTTGAATTTTTGTACTGTATAATGGCGGTAATAATTAAATATTCCTTCGGGGTCGGGTGAAATTCCCAACCGGCGGTGATGAAGCTGATGCTTCTTAGTCCGTGACCCGGTTAACATTTGTTAAACGGTGGATCTGGTGAAACTCCAGGGCCGACAGTTAAAGTCTGGATGGGAGAAGGGAAAAAACGAGGATTAAAAAATAGGGTGAAGTCTGCCCATTTATATACCCTCTAGTTCAATGTTGCCTTTTTCAGACCCCGAGACGCTTATGTTTCGGGGTCTTTTTGTTTCTTTCTTTTGTTGTTTGAAATGAATTTTATTAAAAGAGAGATGACTAGAGCGGAAATCGCACGACTCTGGCGGAGCAGGTGAGAGGTTTAGGGTCTCTTGGATACCTAAAACTAAAAGAACAGAAATTGGAAAAATAGGTCACCAATAAAACTTCTTGGATACCTAAAAGAACAGAAATTGGGAAAAGTGGTATCCAATAAAGCCTCTTGGTTACATAAAAGAACAGAAATTGGAAAAAGTGGTATCCAATAAGATCTCTTGGATACCTAAAAGAACAGAAATTGGAAAAAGAGGTATCCAATAAGGCCTCTTGGATACCTAAAAGAACAGAAATTGGAAAAATAGGTACCCAATAAGGTCTCTTGGATACCTAAATGAACAGAAATTGGAAAAATAGGTACCCAATAAGGTCTCTTGGATACTAAAAAGAACAGAAATTGGAAAATGAGATCGTCAATAAAGTCTATTGGTTATTTAAAAGAACAAAAAATGGAAAAGATGTGCATCCAGAACCCTTTTTCACAAGCGAATGGGCCTGAAAAGCCTCAAGGAACAATAGTAAAAAGTGGGTTCGAAAACAGCCTTTAATTTTTAGAAAGGGGGCGACCACATGAAAGACCTTGACTATATGGAATTAGCCATTAACCTGGCGAAAGCAACAACTGGGCAAACTTCTCCCAACCCGCATGTAGGTGCAGTGTTAGTAAAAGACAATCAGATTGTAGGAATGGGGGCACACCTAAAGACTGGGGAACCGCATGCTGAAGTTCATGCTATTCGAATGGCTGGCGACAAAGCTTTGGGAGCGACACTTTATGTAACACTTGAACCATGCAGTCATTTTGGCAAGACTCCGCCGTGTTCCAATTTGGTCATTGAATCGGGGATTAAGAAGGTCTTTGTCGCTTCAATGGACCCTAATCCGCTTGTCGCTGGCGGAGGAATTAAAAAGATGCTGGCAGCTGGAATAGAGGTAGAAGCAGGTTTATTGAAGGATGAAGCTGAAGCGCTAAATAAGGTGTTTTTTCATTACATAAAGACTGGATTGCCTTATGTAACTTTAAAAACAGCCACAAGCCTTGATGGAAAGACTGCAACCACAATTGGTGAAAGTAAATGGATCACTAGCGAAGAGTCCAGGAAGGATGTTCACCAGTTCCGCCATACTCATGATGCTATTCTGGTAGGTGTCAATACAGTGATCAAGGATAATCCAAGCCTGACTGCAAGGATTAAAGGGGGAGGCAAGAACCCAATCAGGGTGATTCTCGACACGAACCTGAGAACTCCCTTTGGATCCAGAGTCGTCAACGATAATGAAGCAAAAACCATTATTGTGACAGGGTGTGAGGCAGATTCTGATCAAATTAAAAAGTTCACTGAAAACGGAGTTGAAATTATTACGCTCGAATCACCAAGGATTCAGATTTTCGATATGCTCAAAAAGCTTGGTGAACGAGGAATCTCTTCTGTCTATGTTGAAGGCGGCGCTGAGGTTCATGGCAGCTTTTTAAAGGAAAATGCTTTTCAGCAAGTCGTTACGTATATTGCCCCAAAACTGATTGGAGGGAAAACAGCTCCTGCAGCCTTTGGCGGGGATGGAATAGCACATCTGGAGGACACCGTTTCTTTGGACATAAAAGATGTGAAGAAGATTGGACAGGATATAAGGATTATTGCGGAGCCTGTTTCGGAAGGAGGTTAAATATATGTTCACGGGAATCATTGAAGAAATTGGAGCCGTTGCTAATATTCAGCACACTGGCGAATCATTCGTCCTGACAATCGATGCAAGCAAGGTACTAACCGATGTCCATCTGGGTGACAGCATAGCAGTAAATGGAGTATGTCTTACCGTCACTTCTTTTTCTAAGAGTCGCTTTACAGTCGATGTGATGCCTGAAACAGTTAAAGCGACCAGCTTGAAAACAGTCAAACGAGGATCGAGAGTGAATCTTGAAAGGGCTATGGCTGCAGGCGGCAGATTCGGAGGTCATTTTGTAGCCGGCCATGTTGATGGAGTAGGTATAATAAAAGGGAAAAAACAATTTGAAAATGCTGTTTATTACGAAATAGAAGCTGATACCGAGGTCCTCAAATACATTATTTTAAAAGGCTCTGTCGCTGTAGATGGGACAAGCCTGACGGTGTTTGGCGTTTCGGAGGATAGTTTTACACTATCACTGATTCCCCATACTTTATCCGAGACAGTTTTGGGTTTTAAAGGTACGGGTGATATTGTGAACATCGAATGTGACATGATTGGAAAGTATGTAGGGCACTTTTTGAATAACCAGGCTGCGGCAAGACCAAAACGAGGCAATACTATTTCTGCCCAATTTTTAGAGGAAAATGGGTTTATGTGAGGATGATGAAAATGTTTGATCCAATCGAAGAAGCGATATATGAGCTTATGCAGGGGAAAGTCGTCATCGTTTGTGATGATGAAGACCGTGAAAATGAAGGAGATTTTATCGCATTGGCTGAAAAGGCTACTCCTGATGTCATCAATTTCATGGCTACACACGGAAGAGGATTGATCTGTGTCCCTATAGAAACAGATTTGGCTCAAAAGCTGGAATTAATGCCTATGGTATCGCGTAACACGGATCCTCATGGGACAGCTTTTACGGTAAGCATTGATCATAAGTTTTCAACAACTGGCATTTCAGCGTATGAACGATCTGCAACTGTTTTAAGCATGCTTGACCCAGAATCGAAGGGTGCTGATTTCAAAAGACCTGGACATATCTTCCCGCTAATTGCCAAAAAAGGCGGAGTTTTGAGAAGAGCCGGCCATACAGAAGCAGCAGTGGATTTAGCAAAATTGTGCGGAGCAAAGCCAGCAGGCGTCATCTGTGAAATCATGAATGAGGATGGCACAATGGCACGAGTACCAGAGCTTCGTAAAATCGCCGATCAATTCGAATTAAAAATGATCACGATTAAAGATTTGATTCAATACCGGAACCGGAAAGATCAATTAATCAAGAGAGAAGTTGAAATCAATCTTCCTACTGAATTTGGAATTTTCAAGGCTGTTGGTTATTCAAATCTAGTAGATGATAAAGAACATATTGCTTTGGTAAAAGGGGAAATCTACCCCGATAAGCCGGTACTAGTAAGAGTGCACTCAGAATGTCTGACTGGAGATGTGTTTGGTTCCTACCGCTGTGATTGCGGCCCGCAGCTCCATGCAGCATTGAAGCAAATTAATGAAGAAGGCAGGGGAGTCCTGCTTTACTTGCGCCAGGAAGGAAGAGGCATTGGGCTCATGAACAAGCTCAGAGCCTACAAGCTTCAGGAAGAAGGTTATGACACGGTTGAGGCTAATGAAAAACTTGGATTTGGTGCCGATTTGCGTGAGTATGGAATAGGGGCACAAATTCTAAAAGACCTTGGCATCAAGCAAATCAAACTACTTACCAATAACCCAAGGAAAATAAAAGGGCTGAAGGGATATGACCTTGAGGTTGTCGACCGCGTGCCGATTCAGATGGAAACACGTGAAGAAAATGAAAATTACTTAAAAACAAAGCACAGTAAATTAGGTCATTTACTAAAATTTTAAATTTGGAGGAATAGAAATGAACAGAACATTCGAAGGAAATTTAGTTGGTACTGGACTAAAGGTTGGAATTGTCGTTGGCCGTTTTAATGAATTTATCACAAGCAAATTATTAGGCGGAGCCCTTGATGCATTAAAAAGGCATGGAGTGGAAGAAAATAGCGTTGATGTAGCATGGGTGCCAGGCGCGTTTGAAATTCCGTTAATCGCGCAAAAACTTGCAAAAAGCGGTAAATATGATGCAGTGATTACATTAGGCACTGTCATTCGCGGATCCACTCCGCACTTTGACTATGTTTGTAATGAGACTGCGAAAGGCGTATCTTCTACAGCGTTAAATACAGGCATTCCTGTTATTTTTGGAGTGCTGACCACTGATACAATCGAGCAGGCGATCGAGCGTGCAGGTACTAAAGCCGGAAATAAAGGCTGGGAAGCTGCAACTGCAGCCATTGAGATGGCTAACTTAGTAAGGGATATTGAAATCTAATAATGCATTATCGATTAAGCTGCAGGCGATGCCTGTGGCTTTTTTATTTGTTCGCTTAACGTGTATATATCCATTCATAATTCTTCCATTTAATTTAAAATCCTTGCCCCAGTTTGTTAATAATTTGTTCATACATTCTGGTTAAGATGAAAACAAGTAAACGGGATGAAGCAAATAAGGAGGATTAACCATGAATGACTTTGAAGAGCGTTATCGGTACCCGGAAGCAGAACCAGTGAAAAAAACGAGTAAATGGAAGAGCGTTTTATCAACAGTAACTGCGGGAGTGATTGGTTCTGCTCTGACACTTTCGGCTGTCAATTATACAGATTTAGATTTAGGTAATAAGGTACAAGCACCTGCAGAGAATACTGCAAACGGGCTAAACAGCAACAACTCTACAAATATTGTGACGACGCAAGCATCTGCAAAAAGTACCGTGTCAATGGCAGATATTATTGAATCATCTTCGAAATCAATTGTCGGCATCACCAATTTCCAGCAGCAAAACAGCCCATTTTCAAGCAGCCAGGGTGATGTGGAAAGCGGCTCTGGCTCTGGGGTTATTTTTAAAAAATCAGGCGGCAGCGCTTATATCGTAACCAATAATCATGTCATTGAAGGGGCATCCAAAGTTGAAGTCTCCCTCTATAATGGTGAAAAAGTAGCCGCTGAAGTGGTCGGCGCAGATGCATTGACTGATTTGGCAGTCGTAAAAATTTCTGCTGAACATGTTGCAGATGTAATCGAATTCGGCGATTCTTCGGTGTTAAGGCCAGGAGATCAGGTGCTCGCCATCGGCAATCCGTTGGGGCATGATTTATCACGGACAGTTACCCAGGGTATTGTCAGTGCAGTTGACCGTTCCATTTCAGTGCCTACTTCTGCAGGTGAATGGGAGATGAACGTCATCCAAACAGATGCAGCCATCAATCCTGGAAACAGCGGCGGGGCATTAATTAATACCGAGGGCAAAGTCATCGGCATCAATAGTTTGAAAATTTCTCAAAACGGAGTGGAAGGCCTGGGATTTGCGATTCCAAGCAAGGATGCTTTGCCAATCGTCAACCAGCTGATTGCAAAAGGGAAAGTGAATCGTCCTTATCTTGGTGTAAGCCTGGCCGATATTTCACAAATACCTGAAATGTACCTCGAGAGCCTTCCGAGTAAGGTTGAGACAGGCACCATGGTCACTACTATTGCTCCCAATACAGCCGCAGCAAAAGCGGGACTTAAGAAACAGGATGTCATAGTAGGAATTAACGGAGAGAAAGTAGATAAAGCCAGTGACTTAAGAAGATATATGTATACCCAATTAAAGAGCGGTGACAAAGCAAAATTAAAAATTTACCGTGATGGAAAGCTAATTTCTATTGAGGTTACGCTCACAGCAAATACTGAGAATTAAATTTCAAAGCTGTAGGTTCGAAAAAACTCATTGGAGGTAAAAATGCTTAAATCTATACTGAATAAAAATATGATTTTCCCTGCTGTATTGATTTTATTGATTGTCCTTATCGTGACAGTAGGATTTGCTAAAAAAGAAACAGCAGCAAGCGTAAATGGGGAAAAAATCAGCAAGGAAGAATTATATCAAAAAATGACGCATCTTTATGGAAAAGATACGCTAGAGTCATTAATAACGAATAAATTGATTGAATTGGAATCCGAAAAGCAAAAAGTAAAGGTGACCGGAACTGAAATTGATGAAGAACTTACGAAATTGCAAAATTCCTATGGTGGAGAAGATGCCTTCGCCTCTGCCCTTCAGCAAAACAATGTTTCAATCGATCAGGTGAGAGACGATATCGAACACTACCTTCTGGCAGAAAAAATGATTGAACCATCTATTAAGATCACCGAAGAAGAAATGAAAACCTATTTTGAGAAAAATAAAGATTCTTTTGACCAGAAAGAACAGGTCAAGGCAAGCCATATTTTAGTCAAAGATGAGGCTGCTGCAAAAAAAGTGAAGGAAGAGCTTGATAACGGCAAGGATTTCGCAGAACTAGCCAAAAAATATTCCACTGACAAAAGCAATGCTGCAGCTGGAGGAGACCTTGGATATTTCGGAAAAGGAGAAATGGCAAAGGAATTCGAAAAAGCTGCATTCAGTCTAAAAGTGGATGAAATCAGCGAACCTGTAAAGACAGAATTCGGCTACCATATCATTAAGGTATCAGATAAAAAAGCAGCAAAAGCTGCAAAATATGAAGATCATAAAAAAGAGATTAAAGAAAAATTAGTGGATGAGAAAATCCAGGCAGAATACCCGAATTGGCTGAAGGAGAAAAAAGCAGATTACAAGATAAAGAAATATTTATAATGGTAAAAACTCTGCAGAAATGCAGAGTTTCAGCTTGTCGACAAAGATACAGATTACAAATCGGTTATTGAAAACCTGTTGATTGGAGTGGAAGGCGCGTAGACTCCTGCGGGCGCAGCTGGGCAGATGAGACCCCGCAGGAGCAAAGCGACGAGGAGGCTCAGCGCCAGCCCCGCGGAAAGCGAAGCGCTTGGAACGGAAATCAACAGACCTGTTTTACTTCCCAACCAAGATGAAAAAACTGTAGACAAGCTCGCTTTTATCGAGTGTGTCTACAGAATGAAACTCTGCAGAAATGCAGAGTTTTTTTGCTGCAGCTGGAATTAGCCACTTTGTTCTAGATTATCTGTGCTTTAATTAAATAGGAATTCCTTTCCTATAAAAGATGTCCATAAAACCGTTCAAGCGAAGAAAAATAAGAGGTTCTCTAAAGACCGTTCAAAAAAAGAAACCTGTGATGAATGGTCGTAATAACAGTCCTAATGACTGTTCAAGCGAAGCAGTCTGAGTTGTATGGTCGTAATAGAGGTTCTAATGACCATTCAAGCGAAGAAACCTGTGATGAATGGTCCTTCAAATTATCTTCAAATCGGTTTGTTTGTGATTTCCAATAAAAAATTCATCAATTTTCTTGCAGGTAAAGTTTCCTGTGGTATAAAATGTTTACTTAAGGAAACATTTTTAAAACCAGTGCATATATTGTTTAACCAAAGGATTTGCCACACCTAAAAAGTTGACCTTAGAAAACTCTTTAAGAGGTAGGCAATTAATATAATTAAAATAACTGTAAAGGAGTGTTATAAAATGACCGAGGAAATTCTATTTGCATTTGGTTTGACTTTATTTGCAGGCCTTGCAACAGGAATTGGAAGTATACTAGCCTTTTTTACATCGACTACAAATACAAAATTCCTGTCCATCGCCCTTGGATTTTCAGCAGGGGTAATGATCTATGTCTCGATGATCGAAATTTTTGTAAAAGCAAAAGATGCGCTTGTTAATGCGATGGGCATGCAGTTGGGAAACTGGGCGACCGTAGGCGGCTTCTTTGGTGGTATCCTTTTAATTGCACTAATTGATAAGTTCATTCCTAAACAGAGTAATCCTCATGAACTCAAAACGGTAGAGGATATGAATCAACCAGCAAAAGCAGTTCAGGATACAGCGTTGTTAAAAATGGGTACATTTACGGCATTAGCGATTGGGATTCATAATTTTCCTGAAGGAATTGCGACCTTCACTTCGGCGATTCAGGATCCTGCTTTAGGAGTAGCTATAGCGATTGCAATTGCCATTCATAATATACCTGAGGGCATAGCTGTATCTGTGCCAGTCTATTTTGCAACAGGCGATAAGAAAAAAGCTTTTAAACTATCATTCTTGTCTGGTTTATCAGAACCAATCGGAGCGCTTGCCGCATATTTGTTCTTAATGCCGTTCTTGAATGACATCATGTTTGGAGTGATTTTTGCAGCAGTTGCCGGGATCATGGTGTTCATTTCTCTTGATGAATTACTTCCGGCAGCTAAAAGGTATGATGAATCGCATCTTGCCATCTATGGATTGATTGCGGGGATGGCGGTTATGGCCATCAGTTTACTGTTGTTTATCTAAGCTTTCAGGCATTGGTATCAAACTTGCTGTAATTTAAACCAATAAAAAGATCATTTAAAACTAGTAAATAAATTTTAAAAAAGGTGGCCGATTGATAATCGGTCGCCTTTTTTAGTGCTTTTGGAATTGGGAAATTTTCAAAATGGGCAATTAAACATGAGACAATTTCCGGATTGAGCTTTTAGACCTGATTCGAAAGACTTAAAAATGAATAGTTTAGCATATTGATGTTATCTGAATATTAAAAATATAATTTAGAGGCAGCCTAGTAGAACTTGCAAAACCATATAATGCAGAGGAGTGGTTGGATGAAGAAGAGGAAAGTATTTGGAGCCGCACTATTAAGCATGTCAATGGGATTATCAATGTTCACGGCAGGGGTATTCGGCCAGGAACCTGATGCTCAGGATTCCTACAGGGTTTGGATCCAAGGTCCAGCAGCGGAAAAATCGAAGGCAAAAGACCAATATGGAGCCAGATGGGATTTTGGAAAAAATGGTTTCACTACAACTGTTAATTCAAAGCAATACCAGGCACTTTTAAAGAACAAAAATCTAAAAATTGAACAGGTTCCTGAAGTCCAGCTTGATGCGAAGCCTGGCGGAGATGTCACAGCTCAAGCTGTACCATCTGATCGTACACCTTGGGGAATGGAAGCAATCTATAATGACAGTAATTTACAATCGACTTCCGGCGGAAATGGCATCAAGGTAGCGGTACTTGATACAGGCGTCTTTACGAACCACGCTGACCTTGCGGGAAGTGCAGAGCAGTGTAAGGACTTTACTCAAAGAAAATCACCACTCGTTAACAATTCTTGCTCGGATAAAAATGGCCATGGTACTCATGTTGCCGGAACGGTATTGGCACACGGCGGAACCACCGGCCAGGGTATTTATGGTGTTGCTCCGGAAGCAAAACTATGGGCATACAAAGTGCTGAACGACAGAGGATCAGGCTATTCTGACGATATTGCCGGAGCTATCGAGCATGCAGCTGATGAAGCATCCCGCACAGGTTCAAAGGTGGTCATTTCAATGTCTCTAGGTTCAAGCAGCAAGGATTCATTGATTTCCAGTGCAGTTGATTACGCTTATGGCAAAGGAGTACTAGTAGTAGCAGCAGCAGGAAACAGCGGCCCTAACAGCAATACAATCGGTTATCCAGGAGCACTTGTGAATGCAGTAGCCGTCGCAGCCCTTGAAAACGTTCAACAAAACGGTACATACCGTGTGGCTGACTTTTCATCCCGCGGAAATCCGGCAACAGATGGCGACTATGTCATTCAGGAACGCGATGTGGAATTGTCTGCTCCAGGAAGAGCAATCGAATCAACATGGTTTGATGGATCGTACAATACGATCAGTGGAACTTCCATGGCTACTCCGCATATCTCTGGCCTGGCAGCGAAGATTTGGGCAGCTAATCCGAACATGAGCAATGTACAGCTTCGCTCAGAGCTTCAAAACCGTGCAAAAGCAAATGACATTTTAGGAGGTACGGGAGCAGCTGCTGGCGATGACTATGCATCTGGCTTCGGCTTCCCTCGTGTAAAATAAATTCATAAAGAAGGCCGCTTGATGAAAATCAAGCGGCTTTCTACATTCTTTTTGTATAAAAATTCTCGGT
This sequence comes from Heyndrickxia sp. MSNUG, assembly GCF_049532715.1. NCBI lineage: Bacteria > Bacillati > Bacillota > Bacilli > Caryophanales > Bacillaceae > Heyndrickxia > Heyndrickxia sp. MSNUG. The sequence goes on along the minus strand of NZ_CP150978.1, from coordinate 3,909,605 downwards.
GAAGTAGGGCTCATATTTTGGCCCGAATGCCACACCGATTCCTAAAAGCTCAAAATCGGCCTTTAAGATATTCTCTCGATGCCCCAATGAATTCATCAGGCCTTCATGAGCGAAAATACTGCTGAATTGTCCATAAGCGAGATTTTCACCGGCAACGGAAAACGTGATATGATCCTCAGCCATTCGGTCAAAGGGTGATTCTCCTTGAAGGTTCGTGTGGCTAAAATATTTATTCTCTGCCATATCCAGACTATGTTTCCGGGCAGTTTCCTTCACCTTATCATCCCAGGAAAGAACTCCCAGGCCATTTTTGACCCTTGCGGCATTGGTAAGGTCAAACAACTGATACTCGAATCCTTCCTTAAGAGGAGCTGTAGCTTCCGTGTAAAAGCCTGCCTTGCTTTTCTCCAATTGCTCGCTGATAATCTGGACCGCTGTCACCGTATTATTTTTGTGTTTATCATAAAATATGGTGACATAACTTCCATCAACCTGATAAACATCATAATCTTGATCCTTCTGGAATTGGTAAAAAACCAAGCCCTTGCGAATTTCAGTCAGCGGTTCTCCTAATGCTTTCCTAACTGTTTCTTTCGTGCTGCCAAATTTAACTCCAGTTTTAGAAGCGATTAAGTCCTGGTTTGTGAAGAGTCCGTTAACATTGCCATCCTTTCCGTAAGAAACCATGACAAAGTTCTGGAAGTTTTCATGATACGCATGCCATTCCGTCCCATATTCATTAACAGAGATCCGTTTCGGAGTACCTAACTGATTCTCTGCCTCTGTTTTTGCCTCCGCTATTTCAACATTGTGTATAGAAAAGGTTTGGTCTGCAGGAGGAGTCAAATCTGGTTTTTGCACTTTAGGGAATACATTTTGTTCATCCCCGGTGAGCTCTTCCTTTTTCTCATCCAGCTTCACAAAAAACTGATTGATCCCTTTATTGATTTCATCAAGTGCCATCCATAGCTCAGGTTTCTCTTTCAAAGTGTTCAATTCAGTCTTCAGATCATCCACGTTTTGAATATCATTATTATTTGTTAAAAATGGCCAGGCAAAATAAACAATTATGCCGATCACCATTAAATTGAATAAACGCCTCAATTAGAATATTCACCGTCCTTCCAAAGAAAATGGACCTTCACTATCAATATACCCACTAAAATGAAATTAAAAAAGCATAATGCCGGAGATGATAGGTATGAGTGGAGATAAAGCAGTAATACTTAGATCAAATTAATCATCTGAAAAGTAAAACCTTGCTGAAACGGTAAACAGTTAAAACTCTTGGGGCCAAAAAAGAGTAACCGAGTGAGAGAGTGCTAAACCATAAACCTATTGATATCCGAAAAAGTGACCATAATAACTAATACTGTCAATGGCTGGCCCAATAGTAAAATAGTGATACAAACATTCATCACTCTACATTATGTGAAAGTATTCACATAATGTTCAAATCTTCATCATCCAAATCATCTAGGTCCATTGTATTATTACTATATCGATAGTGTTTATATTTTCAAGGAGGAGCAATCATGAAAAAATTATTTCAAATTATTCTAGGATTAGGTTTAATCTTAAAACCTTTTTATACACAAGCTCACGTTAAATGGTTTACGGAGGTTACCCCTCATAAGGAAACAATTGAAAACATCATGTCCCCATTATTCATGGGGCTTGCTTTAGTGGCCGCCGTTGTTCTTGCTGTACTTACATTAATCATCCCAAAAACGGCCGAGTGGCCACTCATAAAAAAAATGGATGATTTCCTTTCCAGTTTCAGAAAGTACTCAAGATACTTACTGAAGTATGGTACAGCTGCTGCATTATTGATCCAAATATCAAACGGAACATTGTTTGCACCGGAATTCCATGTGGAAACAACATGGATGACGATTCTTATCTGGCTGACAATTGGCTTCCTGGCGATTCCGCACCATATTGCTACAAAAATCGGTGCTGCGATCTTATTGTTCTTGTTTACAAATGTGACAATGCATCAAGGAATTTTCCACATGCTTGATTATGGCTTTTACGTAGCAATCATCGGTGTATTGCTCGTCGGCAATACGAAGCTCGAGAAGGTTGGTTTTCCATTCTTATATTTAGGAACTGGGCTTTCCTTATGCTGGGTAGCGGTTGAAAAGTGGGTATATCCAACGATGTCTCTCGATATTGTCGCAAATCATGGTGTGCCTACCTTTGGGTTTGAGCCTGCTGCCTTTATCGTAATGGCTGCCTTTGTAGAATTCGTCGTTGGTTATCTGCTTGTCGTAGGGATTCTAAACAGGGTTCTTGGCTTTGTCGTAACAACCATTTTCATCCTAACAACGATGCTTTTTGGATTCACTGAAATCATTGGCCATTTTATGGTTCATATTGTCCTGATTATCTTTATCATCGAAGGAGTTTCATTCTATAACCCGCCAATTAAAATGCACAAGACAAAAACAGATCAATTCATTTTCGTTTTCTTGAACTTCATTTTTGTGCTAGCAGCATTTTTATTAATCTACTACCGTTTCGCGTAAAATTTAACATTAACCAAAATTGCCTGTAAATACATTTGCAACCCTGTAAAAACAGCCTCCGAAACTAAAACCAAGGCTGTTTTTTCCTTTTTATCATTCGTTCATTATTTCTTTTAGATTTATAGACCTTTTATTGACGATAGGATTAGTTCTTGTTACGATTTCTCTAGTTGCCAAGAGTGGTCGAAATCATTCCTTGTTCTATGTACTTGAAGATCGGTCCACTTGATGGAACTTGACTAAACTGAAAATAATGTAAGCGGATTTATTCTAAAAATAAACTGAAACATCCACCACTTAGTGAAAAGTAGTGATTTAATTGGGAGGGGTAAATTGATGAAGGAACAACAAAAATCCGAACTTGAAAAAGAGAAAATTCATACTGATTTTGAAAAAGAGATGTCTTATGGCAGCTATTTGCAGCTGGATAAAATTCTGTCGAGCCAGCAGCGTTTGTCGGACCACCATGACGAAATGCTGTTCATTATCATCCATCAGGCTAGTGAGCTGTGGATGAAGCTGATTTTACACGAGGTAAGTGCAGCGATTGAATGCATCCGGAAGAATGATTTGGAGCCATCCTTCAAGATGCTTTCGAGGGTGTCAAGGATCCAGCAGCAATTGATTCAATCATGGAGTGTATTATCTACTTTGACACCGTCTGAATACATGGAATTCCGCGACAAGCTTGGGCACTCTTCAGGATTCCAGTCCTATCAGAACCGCATGATTGAATTTGCATTAGGACAAAAGAATGCGCATGTGTTAACGGTATATAAGCATGACGCAGAACTGTTCAAAAAAATGGAAAATGCGCTCCATGAACGCAGCATTTATGATGCGGCCATAAGCGCACTTGCTATGCGCGGCCTTCCAATTGATGAGGAAGCCCTCAATAGAGACTGGTCCGCACCATACGAACCAAATGCAAGTGTCGAGGAAGCGTGGCTGACTGTATATCGTAATGTGGACCAATATTGGGATTTGTATGAACTGGCAGAGAAACTGGTTGATATAGGAAGCCAGCAGCAGCTATGGCGTTTTAACCATATGAGCACGGTGGAAAGAATCATCGGCCACAAAATGGGAACAGGCGGATCTGCAGGAGTATCCTATCTGAAAAAGGTCGTGGACCATAGATTCTTCCCTGAGCTTTGGAGCTTAAGGACAAAGCTGTAGGATTTGCTATGTTCATTTAAAATGAAAATAGACTAAAAGAAAGAAGGAAACCCGATGGGATCATGGATTGATATTTCACAAGTTTTGAACAATAAAATTCCTGTTTGGCCTGGAGATACCCCTTTTCATTATGAGGTTAGCTGGAGCATGGAGGAAAGTGGCTCTGTCAATGTTGGCCAGGTGACGATGAGTACCCATACCGGGACCCATATTGATGCGCCATTCCATTTCGATAGCAATGGAAAAAAAGTCATCGAACTTGATTTCAACCTATATATCGGAGAGGCGAAGGTCATTCAGTTGCAGCGGCCGCCAAGTATCGGCATAAAGGATGTGGAGGATGTTCCGTTACAGGGAGTAAAGCGTTTGTTAATAAAAACAGATTCCTGGAACGATAAAACAGTTTTCCCTGAATCCATTCCTCATATCGAGCCAGAATTAGCGGCATATCTAGCAGAGCATGGTGTGCAGCTTCTCGGGTTAGATTTGCCATCCGTCGATCCGTTGGACAGCAAGGAACTGAGTGCCCATCATGAGCTTAACCGCCATGGCATCCATATCCTTGAGGGGCTGGTGCTTGATCAGATTGAACCCGGTGAATACGAACTTGCGGCCTTACCTCTGCCGCTTGGGGATGCAGATGGAAGTCCGGTTAGAGCCATCATACGAAAAATAAAGTAACGATCAGGCTGTCTTATCCTTCGATGAGGCAGCTTTTTCTATGTCGAAAAATAGAATATGAATATCATTGACCGGGTTGGTCAATTAGGAATAGAATGTATTTGACCAGTTTGGTCAATATGATACTGAGGAGGGCAAGATGTCTTCAAAATTTTTTAGTTTAAATAAAGAAAAGCAAGAACGTATTCTGAACGCTGCTCTCAAGGAGTTCGCCCAAAAGGGGTATGATAATGCATCGACTAATGAAATGGTCAAAGCCGCGGGAATATCAAAAGGCCTGTTGTTTCATTACTTCAATAATAAAAAAGAATTGTACATTTTTTTATATAACCACTTTGTCAGGGTACTGACGGAGGATTTCTTCGATGAAATGGATTTCAGTGAGCGGGATATTTTTGAAAGGCTGAAAAATTTGATGATTCTTAAAAGCAGGATGATGATCAAATACCCGGAGGTTTTCGATTTTATGATTTCAGCTTCGATGGAAACCGCTGAAGAAGTCAAGAATGAGCTGGCCAGCACGAATACGGACCTAATGCATGCTAGCTACGCGAGGTTATTCGATAATATTGATCTGGGCAAATTCCATGATGGAACGGACATTCCGAGAACAATCAATATCATCATGTGGACTTTAGAAGGCTTCAGCAATCAGGAGCTTAAAAAAACAAAACAACTCAATAAAGGTATACATGATTTCGATGAAGCCTTTAAAGAGGCAGAAGTGTATATTGAGATGCTGAAGAAGTCGTTTTATAAGCAATAAATAGATTTACCTTTTTTATAGATAATTGAGGGAGGGTCTGGCATGAACGTTATCGAGATTAAAAACCTGACCAAAATGTACGGCAAGGCCAGGGGGATTGAGGATGTCAGTTTCAATGTAGAAGAAGGAGAAATATTCGGATTCATCGGGCCAAATGGTGCGGGGAAATCAACGACAATCAGGACCTTGTTGTCGCTGATCTACCCGACAAGCGGCAGTGCGACGATTTTTGGGAAGGATATCATCACCGCAGCACCTGAGATTAAGAAGGAAATTGGCTATCTGCCTTCCGAGGTTTTTTACTATGACAATATGAAGGTCCTAGATCTCCTTAAATATTCAGCAAGCTTTTATAAAAAGGATTGCACCAATCGGATCAAGGAACTGGCAGAAATCATGGAGCTTGACCTCACCAAGAAAATTGATGACCTCTCCCTCGGAAACAAAAAGAAGGTCGGCATTGTCCAGGGGCTTCTGCACGAACCGAAGCTGATTATCCTCGATGAACCAACCAGCGGTCTTGATCCGCTCATGCAGCAAAAGTTCTTTGAACTGCTGGAAAAAGAAAATAAGAAGGGTGCAACCATTTTATTCTCCTCCCATATTTTAAGCGAGGTTCAGAGGCTGTGCGACAGGGTGGCGATCATTAAGGACGGCAGGATTGTGACGGTTGAGAAGATTAGCACGCTGAAAGAAAATACGTATAAGAAATTCAAAGTAGAAACAAGTTTACACATGGGAAAAGAGCATTTCAAAGTTGAAGGCGTTAATCAGCTTGAGCAGGATGGCAATACGATCAGCTTTTTATTCAGTGGCAATATTAACTCGATCATGAAAAAAGTCGCAGTAATTGAGATTGAGAACCTATGGGTAGAAGAACCAGACCTAGAAGAGATTTTCATGCATTATTACGAAAAGGAGGCCTAAAACCATGAATATGTTCCTTCATGAATTGAAGGCTTATCGGAAATCCACCATTGTTTGGTCTATCTCGTTAGTGGCTTTAGTCGCTCTGTTTCTTTCTATGTTTCCCTCCTTTTCAAAGGATGCAGAGGAATTCAAACAGCTGCTCGAAGGCTTTCCCGTTGAGTTAAGGAAAGCAATCGGCCTATCAGTAGACAATATCGCAACCATGCTTGGATTCTTTTCGTACGCTTTTTTATACATCAAGCTTGCGGGAGCTATTCAGGCTATGAATCTCGGAACCTCTATTTTGTCCAAAGAAACAAGGGAGAAAACTGCCGATTTCCTGCTGACAAAGCCGGTTACACGGACGCAGATTGTGACTTCAAAGCTTCTGGCTGCACTTGTTTCCTTAGTGGCAACAAATATTGTTTTTTCAGCGGCAGTAATAATTATTGCTTTAATTGTTGCGGGCAATGATTTTAGCAGAAATGCACTGCTGCTAGTCTCAATTACATTATTTTTCATCCAGATGATGTTCCTGGCGCTGGGAATCCTTGTGTCCGTTGTCTTCCCGCGAATTAAATCTGTGATCACCGTATCGCTTGGCACAGTGTTTGGATTTTTCATGCTGGGAATGATTAGCTCAACTGCTGAAGATAAGGGTTTAAGATATTTAACACCCTTCAATTACTTTGATTCAGCATTTATCGTGAAAAATATGGCCTATGAAACTTCATTTATCATCGTCGCAGTTGTTTTTTCCATCACCGCCATTGCAGCTGCCTATTATATGTACGTGAAAAAAGATGTCCATTCCGTCTAGAGAGGAGGTAATGCTATGAATATTTTCAAAATGGAAATGAAAGCTAATCGGAAATCGTTGATCATCTGGAGCATCGGCGTCATTTTCATGGTTGCTTCGGGTATGGGGAAATATGCAAGTCTCGGCAGCTCAGGACAATCAATGAATGCACTGATGGCCGATATGCCAAAATCGCTGAAGGCCATTATGGGGATTGGGTCATTTGATTTGTCTTCGCCAATTGGGTATTACGGGATGCTATTCTTGTATCTGGCTGTTATGGCAGCCATCCACGCAGCCATGCTGGGAGCCAATATTATTTCCAAGGAAGAGAGAGACAAAACCGTTGAGTTCCTGCTGGTAAAGCCAATTTCAAGGAATTATATGATTACGTCCAAATTGGCGGCTGCCTTAATGAATATCATCATCATAAATTTAGTAACGCTAGCCTCCTCTATCGGAATGGTGCAGAAATATGCAGACGGAGAAAACGTAACCGGTGATATCACGATGCTTATGATTGGCATGTTCATTCTCCAGTTGATATTTTTGGTCGTTGGAAGTGCTGTAGCAGCTATTTTAATAAATGCCAAAAAGGCCAATTCTTTATCGACCGGAATCCTGCTCATCTTTTTTATCCTATCCATTGCAATCGATATGAACGAAAAGCTTGAAGGGTTGAAGTATTTCACACCGTTCAAATATTACGATGCCAAGAATATTTTGAATGACGGACGTTTCGAGTTCCTGTATCTTGCTATATCATTCATGCTGATTCTCGTCCTTTTAGCTGCAACTTATATATTTTATAGAAAAAGAGATATGAATGTTTAAGATCGATCCCGGACTTCCGGGATTTTTTATTAGTAGGGATAAAAACTTAATGAAAACAGAATCCACGATAATATACTTGAAAAAATACTTCTTTTGATAAATCGCAACTTTCTGTAAAATGAAGATGTAAAGTTTATGAAAGTTTGGAGAGATCTCTATGCGTAATAGTTTCCCTTTGTTTGGAACTGATGACGAATCAATTTATAATCCTGATGAGCTGCTAGATTTATTTTTGAATTGTACGGCTGATGGATTTGCTATTGTCGATATGGAGAATCGCTTTGTAAGGATCAACCATATGTATACTGAAATTTTTGGCTATACAGAGGAAGACCTTATAGGAAAAACCTTTTACGAGTTTTCGAATCCGGATTTTGTTGGGGATCTTATAAATGATGTCAAGAATGGCAAAACATATGCCAACATGATCACTCAACGGTATCATAAAGACGGATCAATGCTGGATATAGCAGTCTCTTATTCTCCTTTCCGAAACAGGAAAGGGGAAATTATCGCGATCATTGCCATCTATCGTGATATTACCAGTATTGTGAGGATGGAAAATGAATTGCACAGAACCCGTGAGCTCTACGAATTAATCACTGAAAATACAAGTGATATGATTAAGGTATTCACAAAGGATAAAAAAATCGTTTATGCCTCTCCGTCACATGAAAAAGTCATTGGACTTCCACCTGAAAAGATTGTTGGGAGAAATTTAGAGGAATTTTTATGTTCGGAAGAAGAGGCTATGCTTGATGAAAAAATCGATGAGATTCTGGAAACGGGTGAACCGCAGCTGCTTAGGAAAAAATTCAGGACAGTTGATAAGAATTCCATTGTTTATACAGAATATAATATTTCTCCGATTTATAATGAAAAAAAGGAAGTTGATTCCTTTGTTAGTGTCGGCCGGAATATTACCGATCGTGTGAAAAATGATGCAGCCATTCGAAATTTGGACCGTTTGTCGATTACTGGCCAACTAGCTGCAGGAGTAGCACATGAAATCCGCAACCCGCTGACCGCCTTAAAAGGCTTTTCCAAGTTATTGCAAACGAGCACTGATAAACAAAAACAGTCAGATTACTTGATGATCATCATGAACGAATTGGATAGAATCGATATGATTGTAAATGAATTTATGTCGCTGGCAAAGCCTCAGGCTGTTCAATTTGTAAAAGGTGAATTATGTGCGATAGTGGACAGCACGATTAATGTCATCCATCCACAGGCAATCATGCATAACGTGCAGATCAAAACAAATTATCCACAAACCAAGGTTGAACTGCTGTGCAACCCGCATCAGCTGAAGCAAGTGTTTTTAAATTTCCTGAAAAACGCAATTGAATCGATGCCTAACGGCGGAATTATCCACATTGACATCAACTTAAACGAGGCAGGAAAAGTTGAGGTCCATATTTCAGATGAAGGTCCTGGAATAGCAGCTGAATTACTGCGCCATCTTGGTACGCCGTTTTATACCACCAAAGATAAAGGAATCGGTCTGGGGCTAACCATCAGCAATAAAATCATCCAGGAACACAACGGATCGATGAAGATTGAGAGTTCGGTAGGAAAAGGAACAACCATAAAGGTCGAATTGGATTACATAGTGAATGCTTTAAAAAAATAATAAAATGCGGCTTCCATAGTAATGGGAAGCCGCATTTTTTATTGTTAACTTATTTTTCTTTATCTTCATTAAACCAAAGCGGGTCATTGTTATCGACTTCGCCATTATAGTTAATCATGATTTCTTCGCCGGCACGGATGTCACGGTATGCAAAAAAATCAAAAGTATGATTGTCAAAATTGATTTCATACGTAGCATTTGGTTCATAGGAATGATTGAACAGCATCCCATACCCAAGCAGGATGCACGAGTGATGTATGCCGTACTCGAATGCATAGTCAGCCAAAGCAGTTTTCTCAATGTGTACATGGTCGGCATTGGGATAGGAAAGAACCGGTGCTTCATGGATCAGTTCGCCTTTCGCTATGTCACGAGTGGCGAATACCCCTCTATTGAATTCTCCATCACTTATTGTTGAAGTCTTAATTTCGATCATAATTTCACCTGCTTGTCCTCTTGTTAGTTGGATTTTATCCTCTTAAGCATGACTGTTCTCATTCAGAAATGCAAATATTTTTCTTTTCCAGCAAATTTTCATCAGAAAATAATTTTTCAAACCTTTATTATCATAATTTTATCCTATAAGCCAATAAAAATTCATGAAAAACCAATCTATTTACCTATTAAATTGACCGAGACCTATGTCAATATATAGAGCTTTTCTCAGTCGTTTTACCCGAGAAAGATTCCGGAAAAAGGAGGAAGAAAATAAAGTGGTTATGTTGAACTACTTGTCGGAGCAATAGTTTCATTTTCCTGAGTCAATAATCTTATTTTATTTTTCAGAAAAATCAGGCATTATGATGGGTTTTGTAGAATTTTGTTTCAAATTATGATGTGGATAAGAGATCAGTCGGACATGCACTGAATCTCGATAAAGGCAAACCTGGTGAAAGCCAGCGACGCAAAGCTACAGGGGCTACTGCACTAAAGTGCTAAGCCAGCCAGCTACCGAAAGATCAGGGTGAATTACATGACATTTGTTCATCTAACCCCCCTTTCGGCAAAGGCGGGGTTATTTTTGTACAGTTGGAGGTGAAAAATGAATGAGACTGCTGAATCTATCGAACGGCAAAGAACTGGCAGCACATGTAAAAGTAGCAGATACCTTTCTTAGCAGATTCAAAGGGTTGATGCTGACGAAATGCTTGCCAGAAGGACACAGTCTCTACATACGGCCCTGCCCGTCCATCCATACCTTTTTTATGAACTATTCCATCGATGTTCTTTACATCAACGAGAACAATGAAATTGTAGGTGCAGACGAACAGCTAGAACCTGCGAAAATTGGAAAGCGCTACAAAGGTGCGTATTCCGTATTCGAGCTCCCAGAAGGCACAATCCGGAATACAGGAACGGAAGTCGGTCATTTGATCAAACTACTAAATGAAAAGGGGAAATAAACAATGAAAGCAAAAATGAAAGCATTATTCACTGAAGAGCAAGGACAGGGTATGACTGAGTATGGTTTGGTGTTGGGAATTATTGCGGTTGCGGTTGTTGGGGCGTTAGCATTGTTGCGAGAGCAAATCATGGAAATGTTCACAAGTGTTACAGATGCAGTAACTAATAGAGAGAACGTACCTGCAGAATAGAGAACAACTTATTATTATCTATTGAACTTATTAATATTCTTCTTGTCAGCGTTGAAAAATTATAACTTGCCAGTCAGAGGTACAGGCAGAAAGAGCCTCGCGTTGAAAAACGTGGGGCTTTTTTTAAAACTCGTCGATGAAACGAGGTAAATAGTATGTGGAATGATTATTTGTTAATGATCTTACTGGTGATATGTGTGATTACCGATGTAAAAGAACGAAAAATTTATAATAAAGTCTTGCTGCCTTTCTTGCTCCTTGCGCTGATTATCCATCTTGCTACTGGCGGATTCAGTGGCCTGGGATTCACGGTAGCCGGAACAATTGTAGGTTTTGCCGTTTTACTCATCCCTTATTTTATGGGAGGAATGGGAGCAGGGGATGTGAAGCTGCTGGCTGTGATTGGCGCACTTAAAGGCACTGTCTTTGTCTTGACGGCTGCAGTCTATATGGCATTGGCAGGGGGCATCCTCGCGTTGATTGTTCTGTTTTTCCGCAAGGGAGCATGGGGCAGGATCAGACACATTGGAATGTTTTTCGGTGGATTGCGGAGCGGCATGAGGATTCCTCTTTTAGTGGACAAAGAAGGTTTAACTGCTACCTATCCTTATGGTGTAGCCATCGCCATCGGTACAATTGCTGCTGTTGCCTTCCAATCAGGAGGAGGATTGCTATGAGGAAGGATGAGCGAGGACAGTCTTTAGTTGAGACCGCTCTCATCCTGCCGGTGCTATTGCTGATACTGGTTGGCATTCTTGATTTTGGCCGAATGATGTATTCCTTCACCCATCTTCATATGGCGGCCCAGGAGACGGTACGGGTTGGAAGCCTTGGGGAGAGTGATACAAAGATCATCGCGTTTGCGAAAGATTATGTTCAGTTAAAAGAAATTGATCAATTGAAAATTAATATTTCACCTGGAGAAGCTGAACGGGATTCGGGTGAATATTTAACGGTAAAGCTTGAGTATCCTTTTCACTTTTTTACTCCGTTTGTATCCAGCCTGTTTCCATCAGCTTTGTCAATCAAGGCGGAGTCCACAATCCGGGTTGAGTAGGGGGATCAGATGATAAGAAAAATTTTTGCAGAGGAATCAGGAAACTCACTCCTTCTGGCAGCCATGTCACTTCTAGTCCTTCTCAGTATCGCTGGTCTGGCGATTGATGGCGGAATGCTTTATATGACCAAAGCAGAGCTGCAAAAGACAGCCAATGCTGCAGTCCTTTCAGGTGCACAGGAGCTGACGAACAATGAGCCAAAGGTTGATGAGGTGACAAGGAGTATAGTGGCTGCACATAACAATGGATCAACAATAGACAATATTTCAGTTGTAATGGAGAAAAAGGTGGCAATCGACCTGTCAAAAACAGTTTCTTTAGCTTTTTCGAAATTGTTTGGAATGGAAACGGTCAATGTTCACGCACATTCCGCTGCGGAACTGAGAACAATGGGAAGGGCAGAAGGAGCAGCTCCTCTTGGAATTGATGATAGTATCCCTCTTGAGTTCTATAAGGAATACCAGCTAAAAGTAGATAGCGGTGGTGTTGAGTACGGTAATTTTGGCGTCCTTGCTTTAGGCAGCACCGGGGCTAGATCTTATGAGGAAAACCTCCGGAACGGTTATCAAGAGGAATTGGCAGTAAATGATATCATCGCCACCCAGACGGGGAATATCGCAGGGAAAACAAGGGAGGTCATTAAGGAAAAAATAAATTCTTGCCCAGAACTTCCGAGAGATATCCATGACAGAGATTGCTCGAGGATTATCCTTATTCCTGTCTATACTCCATACAGCCATGATGTCAATCAGGTAAAAGAAGTGAAGATTACCGGCTTTGCTTATTTTTACATAACAGACCCAATGGATAGTAAGGATACATCCATCAAAGGTATGTTCATAGAAAGACCAGGTACAGGATTTGAAACAAAAACAGGCGTTTTCAAAGGCGCATACAGCATTCGAATAACGGAGTAGGTGATCAAAAATGCGATCAAAGCTTGTTTTGGTCCTCGCATTGGTAATGGGGATCGTAACAACATTTCTTTTCTTTCAATATATGAGTCAAGTAAAGGCAGAAAAGACAATGAACAGTAACCTTGTAGAAATCGTTGTCGCCAAGGAAAGAATCGAAAAGAACGAGCGAATAACGGCTAAAAAACTGGCGCTGGCAGCTGTTCCTCAAAAAGCGCTGCATCCCAATTCTCTTAAAAGCATCAAGAATGCAGAAGGCAAGCTGGCAAATGCAACGATCGAGCAGGGTGAGCCAGTTCTTTCCCACAGACTTGGGACAGAAACTTCTGAAGCCACCTATGTATCGCGTAAGGTCAGGGACGGATATCGGGCTGTTTCAGTAGGAGTTAATTTAAATCAATCCGCCTCAAACCTCATTGAACCAGAAGATGAAGTGGATATTATGTTTTCAAAAAAAATTGACGGACCACAACCAAAGGTAGAATCACAAATTATTCTCCAAAAAGCCAGAGTCCTCGCTGTGGGAAGAAAAATGGTTTTACCTGAGGATTCACAGGAGCCATATACAGAATATACAACTGTTACTGTAGAGTTAAAACCAGAGGATGCTCTAAAACTAGTAAATTCTGCTGAACAGGGAAATATTCATTTTATGCTGAATAAACGGCCAGTAATAAAAGAACAGAATGTAACTGTCGAAAGCGATAAAGATTGAGGTTAACGGAGGGTGATCAATCATGGAAGACGCAACTGAACTGCAAACACATGAAATGAAGCCGGCAAAGAACAAACGCGGCGAACTTATTGCCGTTTGCAGCGCAAAAGGCGGGATTGGTCGCACGACTTTGACGGTCAATCTGGCTGGAGCTTTAGTAAAGAAGAATATCTCCGTCGCCATTTTGGACGGGGATTTCCAATTTGGAGACGTGGGGCTGGCAATGGACCTGAAGTCAGCCTTCACGATCAAGGAAGTCATCGAAGGCATCACCACTCTTGACGAGCACAGTCTGGCAGGCTATCTGTCCAGGCATGAAAGCGGGGTAAGAGTGCTTGCAGCCCCGGAACGTCCTGAATTTGCTGACCTTGTCACAAAGGAGGCTGTCGATAAAATCATTGATCTTCTGCTAGTAAACTATGATTATGTTGTGGTCGATACCGGTGTCGGGTTAAGCGACCATACCGTTCATATTGCTGAAAAAGCGGACCAGATCATGGTGATGGCCAATCTGGAAATGACAGCTTTGAAGAATACGAAGCTAATGCTGGAAACATTCGAAATCCTTGAGCTTTCTAACAAGGTCACCCTTGTCGTAAACCGTGCGAACATGGAAAGCGTAATTCAGGCTGATGATGCGGCAAGAATCCTGGGGCATGAGGATCCGGTGTATATTCCGAATGATTTTCAAACGTGCTCACAATCTCTAAATATCGGAATTCCATTTGTCGTGAACCAGGGGAAGACGGATGTCGCAAAAGCGATATACAAAATGGCTGAACGGATTACGAGCCTCAGGGAAATCACACTTTTTAAAGAACCTAAGGGCCCTTCATTTTTATCAAAATTAATCGGCAGAAAACGGACAAAAGGAGGAGCGGAATAATGAGCCTTTTGAATCGTATCCAGGAAAGGACGCAGCATGCTGCGGGAGAGGAAGAACAAGCAGCGGCATTGTCCAACGAAGCTGTCCCTCAGCCGAAAATGGACATCAGGGCTGTTTTCAGAGATCCAAAGAAGGAGGCAGTGAATCCTGAAGCTCAAAGAAAGCAGGACAAGCATCAGGAGTTAAAAAACCTTATTCATAAACAAATCCTGCAGGAGTTCAAGGATGCCCCAGTTGAAGAAATCATTCCAAGGCTTGATGGCATGGCAATCGAGATCATGAAGGATGACGAGCATTTCCGCGGGAGCATTGACCGCAAAAAAGTCGTTGATGAACTGAAGAATGACCTGACAGGTTTTGGTCCGATAAATCCCCTGCTCATGGATGAAGATGTCAGCGAAGTCATGGTGAACGGACCAAATCAGGTTTATTGTGAACGTAAAGGAAAAATCGAAATGACCTCGATTAAATTCAGGGATGATGAGCATGTCATGAGCATCATTGAAAAAATTGTCGCACCGCTCGGCAGAAGGATTGATGAAAGCTCTCCAATGGTTGACGCGAGGCTTCCGGACGGTTCCCGTGTGAATGCCATCATTCCTCCGCTTGCCTTGAAAGGTCCGACAATCACCATCCGAAAGTTTTCCAAGGAACCGTTCCAAATTGAGGATTTAATAAACTTTGGCACCCTGAGTGAAGAAATGGCGATCTTTCTTGATGCCTGTGTAAAAGCCCGCCTTAATATTTTCGTCTCCGGGGGCACAGGCTCTGGAAAGACGACGACTTTGAATGTGTTGTCCAATTTTATTCCGCATGATGAAAGAATCATTACGATTGAGGATGCAGCTGAGCTCCAGCTTGGCCAGGATCATGTCGTCTCATTGGAATCAAGGCCGCCTAATATAGAAGGAAAGGGCTCAATTACCATCAGGGACCTTGTCAGGAATTCTTTGAGGATGAGGCCAGACCGGGTTGTCATCGGCGAGGTTCGCGGCGCCGAAGCACTTGATATGCTGCAGGCTATGAATACCGGTCACGATGGCTCGCTTGCAACCGGTCACTCCAATAGTGCCAGAGACATGATTGCCCGTCTGGAAACGATGGTTTTGCTCGCCGGTGTTGAACTTCCTGTAAAAGCGATCAGGGAGCAAATTGCCGGAGCGATCGATGTCATTATCCAGCAGTCCCGCTTAAAGGATGGGTCTAGGAAAATTACGAGCATCACCGAAGTACAGGGGATGGAAGGCGATGTCATCGTCCTGCAGGATGTGTTTACCTTCAAACAGCAGGGAGTAAACGATGCTGGCAAAATTATTGGGCGTCTAGTACCAACAGGAGTCCGTCCGAAGTTTTATGAACGGCTCGAAGCTTCAGGAATTCATATCCCGGCCAATGTTTTCATTGAAAGTGAGGAGTGGGGAGAATGATTTATGCCATTTCCGCGTTCTTCCTGCTGACGGCTTTCCTGTTATTCTTATCTTTATTTCAAAGGGTTTTTCTCTCTGACAAGCGGCTGGAAAAGCGAATCGAACAGTATCTTTCCAGCGGTACAAAATTGGACAGAAAGCATTACGATTTAATGGTCTATTATCAAATGACCAAGCAAAAAGTCCGAAAAAAGATGCTTACGAAGGAAAAGAACTCAAAGCTTGAAACAATGCTGCGACGGACAGGACTTCCAATCAAGCCTGAGGAATATATCATGTTCCAGTGGATTGCTGCTGGATTAGGCGGTTCACTTTTATTCCTGTTAACCGGAAATTTCTTCTTTATCCTTTTAGGATTTATGCTGGGTTTTATGTTTCCTCGCTGGTATGTGAAAAAGAAACAGAAGGAGCGCATCAATAAATTCAATGAAGGATTGCCCGATATGATTTCTACAATTGTTGGTTCCTTAAGGGCAGGCTTCAGCTTTCAGCAGGCATTGAAGGCTGTTGTTGAGGAGGCTGGCTCTCCAATTAAGGAAGAAATGGACAGTGTCATAAAGGAAATGCAATATGGCGCAAGCCTTGAAGATTCCTTGAATGATCTTAAGGAGCGCATGCCCAGTGAGGATCTGGACTTGATGATCCAGGCTATCCTGATTCAAAGGCAGGTTGGCGGAAATCTTGCCACGGTACTAGACAGGATTGTTCAAACCATCAGGGAAAGAACGAAAATCCACCGTCAAATTTCCTCGCTGACCGCTCAGGGCCGCCTTTCTGGAATTGTCATCGGGTTATTGCCTATTATTCTCGCGTTCGTGATTTATCTGATCGAACCTGAATACATTGGGACGTTATTCAGGCATCCCATTGGAATTGCCCTGACCGTTGCAGGTTTAGTCTCAGGAATCATTGGATTTACTCTCATTCGTAAAATTACATCAATTGAGGTGTAGTGATGATTTATTTTACTTTTTTTGTGACCGTTTCCCTGCTGATTTACGGATTATATTTAATAAGGGTAGAGAAATCCTCATACATGAAAAAGCGGATGTCGGCTTTTGTCAGCGGGGTTAAGGAAAATGAAGTAGCTGCTGAAGAAAAAGTTAGTCATGCAACATTGTATGAACGGATCGTCAAGCCACTGCTCAACGATTTTAAAAGAAGCTTTAAGAAAAAAATGCCTGGTGAGAAAGAAGCGAAGATTGAAACAAAGCTTCTTCTCGCCGGAAGCCCTTTTGGGATGACCCCTGTCGATTTTAGATTATTACAGATTTCCATCATGCTGCTTTTTCCACTTTTAGCAGGTGCATATGGAGCCCTGCTCCAGACTGGCTATGCAGGAATATTCCTGTTTTTCATTGTCGGGCTCGGAGCTGGTGCGGTTCTCCCGCATTATTACCTTAACCTGAAAAAGAAGGCTCGAAATCGAAGTGCACTGAAGGAATTGCCAGATATTCTGGATCTCTTGACCGTAAGCCTTGAAGCAGGTCTTGGGTTTGACTCAGCGGTCAGCAAGGTCGTCTCAAAGAAAGAAGGAGTCCTTTCAGCTGAATTTCATCGCAGCCTGGAAGAATTAAGGCTTGGCAGGACGAGAAGAGAGGCGCTTTCAGGGATAAAGCTAAGGGTGGAAGTAGAAGAGGTCCGAGCTTTTATCAGCAGCATTCTCCAAGCAGAGAAGCTGGGAATTGGGATGGTGCAGGTGCTTCGTGTCCAGTCAAATGAAGTGCGTGAACGAAGGAGGCAGCGGGCAGAGGAAGAGGCAATGAAGGCTCCAGTCAAAATGCTTTTCCCGCTTGTGCTATTCATTTTCCCGAGCTTGTTTATCGTCCTTCTCGGTCCAGCGCTGATTCAATTTATTGAAACCTTTTCAAAATAAAACAATGGACTGGCTATATCTAAAGGCCAGTCCAATGTCCTATTTTTTAACGATCTTTGATGGATTATTGATTTTATAAGCTACTGAAACTTCTAAAAGCAGAGCCTCATCTTCAACATCCTTACCCTTCGGCAGGCTTTTCTTGACGATTTTACCGTCAAATTCCAGTTGCTGTCCTGGCTCTAATTCAAGTTTTTTTAGTGTTTTACTGTGAGATCCCCAGGCAAGGCCTACCTCAATGGGTTCATCCTGTTCAATTCTTACGTCCTCAAATACGACTACTTCATCGTTATCTTCGTTAAAATGATTCCAGCTCAAGGCAAACTGCTTCACTTTTGCTGTAAAGTGAACTTTTTCTTCAGGCAACACTAATTTTGGCTGCTTTTCTTTTTTTTCTTTTGCCTTTTTTGCAGGTTTTTCTTTTTGCGATTCTTCTAAAACTGGAGCTGCGGGTTTGGTTTCGGTTTTGATTTCTGGTGCTGTGGGTTCTGCGGGAATGCTCTCTGCTCGGGTATCAGCATTTTGAATTATGATTTCCTTCCCGAAGCTTGATGCCTGCATTTCTTTTAAATATGCAGGTTGGATGCAGGTGAGGTTACCGTCCTGAAATTCGATCACCAGCGTGTTATATTCCGCGGTTTCTCCAAAAATCTCATATCCCTTTATTTTAACAAGGCAATGTTGGTTTCTGTCTTTGTACCAGAATTCTTTTTTTGTACTTAGTCCCCATTCCTTTACCTTCTCCAAGTAATGGTCATCATCTTCAAATCGTTCGTATTCCCCTTTAGGCGGGATATATTGTGTCAAATGTGATTGATTCGTGCCAGCTACTGAATTCGCCATCTGTCCACTTCCTTTCAAGTCTATTTTACAGTCTTGACTGATAGAAAAAAAGCGCCAGCCTTCTAAAGCGGTTCTGGAGCTTCCACCGTACAGAAAATATGTATATCCTAGTTATAGAAATAGCCGTACATATCAGCCATACACGAATTAACTAATTTCAAAAAAAGCGAGAATCAAAAAAAGGTAGTACATTCGCAACGCGGATAGAATCATGACATCCATTGTCTTGATTCCATGAAATCAAAGCAACTTTGTCTGTAAAGTCTTTTCGGAATGTAGGCTTACGTCGTGAGCAGTGCTTGCCCCTTTGAATATAAAGAATTATGGAAATCAAAAGGGAGGCAGCATATGAAGATTAGAAAAGCTATAATCCCGGCAGCGGGCCTCGGGACTCGAGTTTTACCGGCAACGAAAGCGCAGCCCAAAGAAATGCTTCCGATTGTTGATAAGCCGACCATCCAATATATTGTCGAGGAAGCCGTCGCTTCAGGTATAGAGGAAATTATCATCATCATCGGCAGGGGAAAAAGATCAATAGAAGACCATTTTGATAAATCATATGAACTCGAAGATGCTTTATTAAAAAAGAATAAGCTCGATATTTTGGAAGAGGTCGAAAGGATTTCAAGTCTTGCAAATATCTATTATGTCCGGCAAAAGGAGCCAATGGGACTGGGGCATGCCATCTTATGCGCCAAAAGTTTCATTGGCAATGAACCATTCGCTGTTTTGCTCGGGGATGATATCGTTAAATCAGAAACTCCATGTTTAAAGCAAATCATCAATGTATTTGAGTACTGCAATAGCTCTGTCGTAGGTATTCAAAGTGTACCAGAGAAGGATGTCAGCAAATATGGAATCATTAAGCCGAAGGGAGCGAATCTTGAACCAAATCTTTTCTATATTGAGTCTCTTGTAGAAAAGCCTTCTGTAGAGGATGCTCCTTCAAGGTATGCGATTATGGGCAGATATGTCCTGAGGCCGGAAATTTTCGAGGTGCTGGCAAAGCTCCCGGTGGGCCATGGCAGTGAACTTCAGCTTACCGATGCCCTCAATGAACTCAGTAAGCGGCAGGCAGTGTTAGCGTATAACTTTGAGGGAGATCGCTATGATGTCGGGGATAAAATTGGCTTCGTAAAAGCTACTTTGGACTTTGCACTGCAGAGGGAAGATATTCGAGAAGAAGTACTTGAGTATTTGAAGGATTCCTATGAAAAAGCTCATGGTTTGAGCTTGAAGAGAGATGGTACCTGATATGAAGATTGCAGTGTTAGGTACTGGATATGTCGGGCTGTCCACCGGAGTTTGTCTCGCAGAAATTGGACACGATGTTGTTTGCATTGATGTTGACCAGAAGAAAATTGAAACCCTCAAGCAAGGAAAATCCCCTATCTATGAACCAGGCTTAGAAGAGCTGCTGTCCAGAAATTATGATGCTGGCAGACTAAGGTTTACAACTTCTCATCAGGAAGGAATAAGCAGAGCGGAAATTATCATTATTGCCGTAGGTACACCACAAAGTGAAGATGGGCGTGCGGATTTATCCTTTCTGGAACAGGCTGCGAAAGATCTTGCCGACCATATTGCCCGGGATTCAATCGTGGTGATCAAAAGCACAGTACCAGTGGGTACAAATGAATATTTTGAACAGCTTCTAGCTGATCATCTTAAAAAGAAAGTGGAAATTCAAATGGTATCGAACCCTGAATTCTTAAGGCAGGGGTCGGCTATCATGGATACGATGGAGGCAGATCGGATCATTATTGGAACAGAGCATGAAGAGGCGGCAGAAAAAATCAAGGAAATGTATCGGCCTTTGAATGTGCCATTCTTACTGACCAATGTGAAAAGTGCAGAAGTGATCAAGTATGCATCCAATGCGTTCCTTGCAACGAAAATAAGTTTTATCAATGAAATTGCCAACCTGTGTGAGGCTGTAGGTGCAGATGTAGAAGACGTAGCAAAAGGCATGGGCAAAGATAAACGGATTGGAATGGCGTTTTTAAACGCAGGAATCGGCTATGGTGGCTCCTGTTTTCCTAAGGATGTTAAAGCCCTGCTTCATTCATCAAGGCAGCATGGTATCCCTTTTTCTCTATTAGAAGAAACGATTGCCATTAATGATCATCAGCACCAACTGCTCGTAAAGAAAGCCATAAAACGGTTAGGAGACCTTAAGGGTAAAAAAATCGCCATGCTCGGCCTTGCCTTCAAACCGGAAACGGATGACATGAGGGAAGCACCTTCGATTAAAATGGCAAACGCCTTAACTGAGCTTGGCGCAGAGGTGGCAGCATATGACCCTGTCGCGGCGATAAATGCCTCGAAAGTGATAGGGAATAAAATCAAGTATGCCGTCTCAGCCATTGAAGCGGCTGCGTATGCAGACGCACTTTTCATCGTCACAGAATGGAAGGAATTCCAGCAGTTGAATCTCCCAGCTCTCGTGAAGTCTATGAAACAGCCAGTCATTTTTGACGGCAGGAATTGCCTCGCTGAAGAGTCAATCAGAGCATGCGAGAAAATAGAATATTATCCCGTTGGGCGGCCGGCGATTGTGGTCAGAGGTTAGAGCTGTCTGTAAGGTGAAACTCGGAATTGGAGGTTTTTGATTGAGGCCATTAGAAGCTGTGTGTAATGGTAAAGGCCTTTATAACCATTCAAAGGCGAAAATTGCCCGCAGAGTGGTTATAATAAGGGCTCTCATGACCCTTCGAAGCGAAAATCTACTGCTGAGTGGTTATGATAAGGTCTCTCATGACCCTTCGAAGTGAAAAACTGCTGCTGAGTGGTTATGATAAGGTCTCTCATGACCCTTCGAAGTGAAAAACTGCTGCTGAGTGGTTATAATAAGGCCGCTCATGACCCTTCGAAGCGAAAATCTACTGCTGAGTGGTTATGATAAGGGCTCTCATGACCCTTCGAAGCGAAAATCTACTGCTGAGTGGTTATAATAAGGTCTCTCATGACTATTCGAAGTGAAAATCTGCTGCTGAGTGGTTATAATAAGACCGCTCATGACCATAAGGGCTCTCAGTGCTTACAAGGAATGCTAAATAACAATATTTATCAAGAAGGGCGTAACTCGTCCTTCTTTTTATTTTTGAAAGGGAATAGTAAGGGTAAAATAATCTAACATGCGGTTAATTAGAGGGGGGACAACATGAAGTTGAATAGACAGCTTGTGATAGGATTTTTAGTTTCTTTCGTAGGTTTCATTGCCGTTTCATTGCTGGTAAGTGCGAATCATATTGTACGCTTGGATGGGCACATCATTTCGTTCATCCAGGGTACTGAAACAGCCTGGCTGACTACGATAATGAAATTTTTTACTTTTATTGGAACCATTCGATTCATAGCGGTTCTTTCACTCTTTGTCTTGTTCTTCCTGCTAAAAGTGCTTAAGCATAGATTGGAAATATTAATTTACCTCGCTGTTGTATTCAGTACGCCGATATTAAATAGATTATTGAAACTTTATTTTGAAAGAGCTCGTCCTGATTTGCATCGGCTGATTGAGATAGGCGGTTATAGCTTTCCAAGCGGGCATGCGATGAATGCTTTTTCGTTTTATAGCATTTTGGCCTTCCTATTGTGGCGTCATGTTCCAACGCCAGCAGGAAGAGTGGCTGTCATTCTTTTCAGCGGTTTTATGATAGCAGCGATTGGGACAAGCAGGATTTATTTAGGAGTCCACTATCCAAGCGATGTAATCGCAGGTTATCTAGCGAGCGGTTTTTGGGTCACTACTGTTATATGGGTGTTCCAAAGATACCAGGAAAGACACTTTCCTGCCATGGCAGGTGCTCAAAACTGATCATAAAATAATAGTAAAAAAGCCTGCCAGCCTTCCGGCGATAGCAGGCTTCTCGTTATTTATCGGTCAGTTCAGCAATGCTTTTTCCTTCGACGAATTTAGGAGTTTCCAGCCCTAAAATTTCATAGACAGTCGGTGCGATGTCCAGATTGGAAATTGGCTTTAAATTCTCATGTTTAGGAAAGTCTGGTCCCATTCCAAAAAAAACAGCTTTTAGCTTCTCGCGTTCAGGGTTGCCGCCATGTGTGCCTAAATCAATAGCAGGTTCTGCAACGTGAGCCATGCCGTTTCCCATGATGTAGCCTGGCGCTGCCATTAGAAGTACATCACCTGAATGATTGTCTTCCATGTCAGGCTTTCCTTTTTCACTCAATCGCTTTACTTCCTCGTAAGGATAACTATCAGTTTTAAAAACATGACTGTATAAATCCTTTGTATTTTCTTCTAAGGAAACAAGGGATAGACCTTCATTCCAAATGCTCGTCCACATCTCTTGCAGATGATGGGTTACGACTCTTCCTTTTACATTCCTCTCCACTTTAACTTCCTTGAAGGCATTTATGATTTCTTCTCTAACTTGCTCATACTCACTTTGTGGTACAATACCGTATTTTTCACGGGATTGGAGGTTTATATAAATGTGTGCTGCCGATCCGCTTGGAATGGCAATCGCTTTCGATTTTTTAGTGTCTACCTTACCATCAGCCGTTTCAACAAGTAAACCTTTGTCTTTTAATACTTTGTTCGGCTCAATAATAGAATGGGCGGGCTCCATCCCGTGATCGGAAACAATGAATAAGTTTTCGTTGTCCTCAAGTGATTTAGTGGTTTCCCCGACTACCTTATCTGCTACTTTGTAGGCCCACTCTATATTTTGCATATATCGCTTCGATTTTTCAGGCGTATAGCCTGGCTGTCTTGGGTCTGTCAGCAGGTACAAGTGTTCCTGGTGGTCGATTTGAGGGGCGTAGAACATCAGAAGATCCGGGTCGTATTCCTCTTTAATAAATAGAGAAACGTCTGTCACCCAATTAACAAAGCGCTCCGCTATATCCTCATATTCTTTTCTGCTGATCCACCCTTTTTCCAGTGCAATATCATCATCCTGAGCCGGAAAAACACCAAATTTATCGCGGATGGTTTGACTGAAGCCTTCCGGGCCATCAATTTCCCCGGAGGTCACGGCTGTCCTGTACAGCTTTGTTTCATTTTGCAAATCTGGGTTTCCTGAAGCAAACCTGAACCAAAAACCTGCTATTTGATTATCTTGTACTTTTAAACTAAGAGATCCCCAGTCATCACTTTTAACTCCCTTAGTATCCTTAAGCTCCTTGTTCTCTGAAAGGATAAACTGATTGTAGTTTTCCTTCTGGTCATTGGAAGAGTCGTAGGCCAATACATGAAGGGTTTGGTCTTTGCCATCCTTGACTTTAATCTGAAAAGAAGATTCCTTTAGAGGGCTATAGCTGTGAGGAGTGTTTTTCCAATTAGCAGCTTCAATGAATCTAAGTTTCTCTTCCTTGCTGGGGGACCAAGTATCCCCATAATAAACGGTATAGTCACCCTGCTTTCCAGTCTTTGGATTAGCTCCTGCAAAGGCAACTGTCGCCGTGATTTTCCCCTGCTTCTTCGCCTCAATCCACAATGGGTCAACGTCCAGTTTGCTCATAAAAGCATCCTGTTTGTTTGTTAAGGCCTTGTCAGGCTCCTGCCATACATTACTTACAATTGACGTTTTTAGCGGGGGAGCCCCAGTCGCTATGGCTGCATGGGACGGAGCAGTTAACGAGGGACTGACTGTAGTCGCATATTTTGCCATCGAACCGTTTTTCACTACTTTTTCGATATTTGGGAGTTTTCCATCCTTTATATATCTTCTAGTCAGGTCGTTTCTCATACCGTCGAAGGAAATCAAAACGACTTGGTTATCGTTTTTAGCAAGTGCTGATGACTCTATTGTATTTGTTAAAAATAAAGTCACTAAAATGAGTGCTGTAAATATTCTTGTTGTCATAATATCTCCCTTTAAAATATTTTCTCTAGTTTGTTTTACCTATTTTTTAAACTGTTGAAACTTTTTTATCATGGCTAATCCTGTAAAACTATTTTGCATACCATGATCCATCGTTTTAACTTACTGGGAAATGGGAATAAGTAAGGAGAAAGAGTATTACATATCAGCGTTCTCTCACATTTTATTGGTATTACTATTATGTATAACATTAAGTATGGGTTTGGTGGAGGTCGATTTGTGATTTTGTGAGCAATTTAACCTTAAGAGGTGAGTGTGTGTACAAAAAACAGGAACGAATGTTAATTTGGCTGGCCTTTATTGTGGCAGCAATCATGGGGCTGTCTTTCATTGGCCGTATTATTGCAGGTTAGAAAAGGAGAATGTTAAATGGGAAATGAAGAATCGGTCTTTTTCAGCCGAGTCTTAACTGAGCTGACGTTATCATTCCATATCATTTACGCAACCATAGGGGTGGGCATCCCGCTCATGATCATGATTGCTCAATGGGTCGGAATCAAAAAACAGGATGAACATTATATATTAATGGCACGGAGATGGACGCGGGGTTTCGTCATTACCGTCGCAGTAGGAGTCGTGACTGGGACGGCAATCGGGCTTCAGTTGTCTTTACTATGGCCGAACTTTATGGAGCTGGCTGGAAACGTCATAGCGCTTCCGCTTTTCATGGAAACATTCGCATTTTTCTTTGAAGCGATTTTCTTAGGAATCTATTTATATACTTGGGATCGATTTGAGAACCAGAAAAAACATTTGCTCCTTCTGATTCCTGTCGCAATAGGTGCTTCGTTTTCAGCTGTGTTCATTACGATCGTGAATGCCTTTATGAATGCGCCACAGGGCTTTGATCTTGTGAACGGTCAGCTCGTGAATATCAATCCCGTTTTAGCGATGTTCAATCCAGCCATGCCAACAAAGGTAGCTCACGTTCTGGCAACAGCCTATATGACATCGGCGTTTGTGTTAGCATCGATTGGCGCTTATCGGCTTCTTAAGGGATCTAATCATGTTTATCATAAGAAAGCTCTGTTTCTAACTTTGAAAATCGGACTTATTTTTTCAATCGCTGCTGCTATGATCGGCGATTTTTCGGGAAAATACCTGGCTGAATATCAGCCTGAAAAACTAGCTGCTGCAGAGTGGCATTTCGAAACGCATGAAGGTGCGCCATTAATGCTATATGGTGTGCTGGATGACGGTGAAGTTAAATATGCAATAAAAGTGCCATATGCACTCAGTATATTAGCTCACAGCAATCCGAAAGCAGAAGTCATTGGCCTTGATCAGTTTGAAGACGATGAAATTCCGCCGCTATATATCCATTATCTCTTCGACAGCATGGTTACGATCGGCATGTGGCTGACAGGTTTATCACTTCTCTATGTGCTGGGAGTTTGGTTTAAAATGAGTTTTATACACGCCAGATGGTTTCGCTGGCTCCTCGTCCTCGGTGGTCCGCTGTCGATTCTCGCCATCGAGCTGGGCTGGTGGTTTGCTGAAGTTGGACGCCAGCCATGGATTCTCCGCGGCATTTTGCGAACAGAAGAAGCCGCAACAACAAGCGGCCACGTAGACACCATGCTGCTCATGTTCGCTGGACTATATCTTGTTCTGGGAATCGGAAGTGGGGTCGTTCTGACTAGAATGTTCCGCAAAAATACGGTGGAACAGGAGCTCGCTGACAGGGATTTGGAGAGGGAAGGTGACATGCGATGACACTTGAGATTATCGGAATTTCGGTCCTTTGGCTCTTTCTGTTTGGCTATGTCATCGTCGCCTCGATTGACTTTGGTGCTGGTTTTTTCAATGCATACAGCTTATTCAGAGGGAAACAGCATATTCTCACGCGGATCATTCAGCGATACCTTTCTCCAGTGTGGGAAGTGACGAATGTCTTCCTTGTCTTCTTTTTCGTAGGAATTGTCGGTTTCTTTCCGAAAACGGCCTATTATTATGGAACGATTCTGCTGGTTCCAGCTAGCATTGGAGTTGTTTTGCTTGCCATCCGCGGAGCGTATTACGCTTTTACGACCTATGGAGGGCTCGAGCATAAAAGATACACCTATTTATATGGACTTTCTGGTTTGTTCATCCCAGCTTCTTTGTCCATTGTTCTGACGATTTCGGAAGGCGGCTTTGTCAGTGAGAAAGCATCAGGACTTGAACTGGATTACTGGGCATTGTTCACCAGCCCGCTGACCTGGAGTATTGTTGTTCTTAGTTTGGCTGCTGTTCTGTATATTTCAGCTGTATTTTTAACATGGTATGCAAATAAAGCTCAGGACAAACCGGCAACAGAGCTGCTTCGGAAATATGCATTAACCTGGTCTGTGCCTACGATTGTTACTGCTACAGGAATCATCATTGAGCTTAAGGGCCATAATCCTGCGCATTACAGCCGCTTAATGGACTTTTGGTGGCTGTTCGCAATCTCGTTTATCTTATTCGCAGGGACTGTTTATCTGGTAGGGAAGGGGAAGGCTTATGGAGTAGCGTTCGGGCTTTTAACCGGACAATTCCTGATTGCCTTTTTCGCCTATGGCATCTCCCATTATCCATATCTGCTTTATCCATACCTGACGATTTATGACAGTTTCACGAATGAAGCGATGGCCATCGCTCTGATTATCGCTTTTGTAGCTGGACTGGGGCTGCTGCTTCCATCATTATATTTGCTTCTGCGCCTGTTCTTGTTTAACAAGGATTATGTTCGCGGCAAAAGAAATGACCATGCATAGGAGGTATTAATATGGATGAATTTTTAATGTTCTATGCTCCTTTTGTCGTCATCATCGGATCCATCGCTGCCGCATTTTGGCTGGCAGGGAAGGATGGAGCAATTAGAGAGCGGGAATAAACAAAAAAAGCTGTAAAACCGCTTGGTTTTACAGCTTTTCTCTTGAGAGTTTGATGGATCTAACACAGTTTACGCCATAAAGCAGAACTACTAACGACTGAGGTATTCTCAATGATGGAATATGCTGCATTCGTAATCGCCTGTGCCAAAGTTTCGCCTGTTGCACGGACTTCATTAAACCAGACCTCAGATTCCCCATCAGCCCTGAATTTGTAACCTAGATCTTCTAATTTTTCTGCAACCATCAAAGCGTGGTCAAGGTTTTGCTCCGGTTGAAAATCACAATCATTGATAAAAACACCTTTCTCATAATCATACCAGCGGTCCCACCTATTTAACTTCCAGCCAAGGATCCTTCTTGCAATGGAGTCTGTCTTGTTCATTTGCTTCTTCCTCCTCTTTTTTTGGATATTTTTAATAAATTTGTTAACTGTGTCTCGCTCTTGCTATTAAAAATATAAAATATTTGTTATATAACAGTTAATTTATTTTCATTATAATATATAACAACAGGAAAGAACAACTATAATTGTTTTATAGAGTTGAAATATTTCCATGTAAAATTATTCTTCATGATCTGCGTTTGCCTTATCATCGTTCTGATAACTCATATAAAGCTTGCTTAAATTTTTGCAGGCTTTTTTTCTGTCTTTATATTGAGCCTGGAATAGTGAATATATTTTGTCAGGAGAAAAAACTATATTAAAAAATTTTTGACAATATGAACATCTGTACATATAATAAAACAAAAAGTTGCACTAGGTAAAAACTATAGTGTGGAGGAAAAAAAGATGGCTGGGACTAATATGGTGACATTGTTTGAAGGTCAAAAAGGTGATTTTATAAAAATTTTGAATCTAACTCTAGAAGGAACGATGCGAAGAAGATTGCTTGATCTCGGTTTCGTGCCTGGCGCTATTGTAGAGGTTATAAGAAAAAGTCCACTTGGTGACCCTATTGCTTTTCGTGTGTGCAGTACATCCATTGCATTAAGAAAAGAAGAAAGTATCAATATTGAAGGGGAGCTGGTTAACAATGGCTGAGCGATATCGGATTGCGCTGGCAGGAAACCCAAACACCGGCAAAAGTACTTTGTTTAACACATTGACCGGTTTAAAACAGCATACGGGAAATTGGGCTGGTAAAACGGTTGATATAAAAGAAGGCTCGTTTTTATTCAAAGGAAAGTCCTATTCCATGATTGATTTGCCAGGTACGTATTCACTGTTTTCCAATTCACTTGATGAGGAGACAGCACGCAACTATATCATTTTTGAAAAGCCAGATCTCACCATAGTTGTTCTAGACGCAACTGCCCTGGAGCGAAATATGAATTTGGCCCTGCAGGTGATGGAACTGACAGAAAAAGTGATTGTATGCATCAATTTAATTGATGAGGCTGAAAAAATGGGCATTAAAATCAACGAGAAAATTTTGATGAGACGCCTGGGAGTGCCTGTTATCAAAATATCTGCCCGAAACAAAACAGGCCTGCCTCTGCTGCTGGATACAATGGAAAGAGTGATAACAGGGGCTATTCCATGTTCGCCTTTGAAAATTACCTATGATGAAGAAACGGAACAAAAGATCGATCGTCTTTTACCACAGGTTCAAAGTGTTTTCGGGGATAAAGTACCTGCCAGATGGCTCTCGTTAAGACTTTTGGACGGAGATAAAAGGTTGCTGGAGGAATTGACGCTGCGGCACCTTAAGAAGGAGGTCTCAAGCTAATGGGGGATACATCATTAGAAAAACAGCAAATGTTAAATACTCTGTTCGATCATGCTGAGCAATACTCATCAGAAAAAACACGTGACAAGATTGTAGAAGCGCTTTATCGGAACAGCAGCCAATTTATTGCAGAAGGAGTTAGATATTCAAAGACGAAGCATGACCAGCGGACCGAGCGATTGGATGCTATACTAACTTCGCCAATTTGGGGATTTCCGATCATGCTTCTTATGCTTGGAGCTGTTTTTTATTTGACAATAGCCGGTGCCAATATTCCTTCCTCTATGCTCGCTAATTTTTTCGGCTGGCTCGAAGGATATATTACCATTCTTTTTAACATGGTGAATGCTCCGGAATGGCTGCACGGTGTATTGGTGCTAGGGTTTTATCGGGGAACAACGTGGGTCATCAGTGTGATGCTGCCACCGATGGCTATCTTTTTCCCGACTTTCGCACTTTTAGAGAATTATGGGTATTTACCTAGGGTTGCCTTTAATATGGACCGACTGTTTAAAACGGTAGGAGCTCACGGAAAACAATCGCTCACCATGGCTATGGGATTTGGCTGTAATGCAGCAGCCATGATGTCAACGAGAATTATAGAATCACCAAGGGAAAGGATACTGGCAATCCTGACAAACAACTTCGTACCATGTAATGGCAGATGGGGGACATTGATTTTGCTGGCCTCCCTGTTTATGGCCGCTAATTTTACCGGAGGGATTAAATCACTAGTAACCACCTCGGTCATAGTTGGCATCGTATTATTTGGAATCATTGTCACGTTCTCTGTTTCTTGGATTCTATCAAAAACAGTATTAAAAGGTGTTCCGACCCACTATACGTTGGAGCTGCCGCCCTATAGAAAGCCAAAAATCTTCGATACGGTTATTCGTGCGTCGTTAAACAATTCAGTTTCAGTGCTTAATCGAGCGGTTAAGGTTGCTGCCCCTGCTGGAATCCTGACCTGGGTTCTGGCAAATATCGATATCAACGGCACAAGTATTTTGCTCCACATGGTCCAATTCATTGATCCAATTGGACAAATGATCGGTCTGGACGGTTATATTCTCATGGCCTTCATAATCGGCTTGCCTGCAAACGAGATTGTCTTACCTGTCCTTTTGATGGGTTACCTCTCAACAGGTGAATTAATCGATACCGGTGGAATCGATAATATTAAGCAGATATTCCTTGATCATCACTGGACTTGGCTGACGGCGTTAAACATGATGCTATTTTCACTGCTGCACTACCCATGCGGAACGACATTAATTAATATTTACAAAGAAACGAAAAGCAAAAAATGGACTTTTCTTGCCTTCATCATTCCGACAGTCATCGCTTTAGGAGTTACTTTCATCATTGCTCAAACAGTAAGGTATTTTGGGTGGGTTTAATGAATACTAAATCATCAAATAAAGAGGGTGTCCCAAAAGTATCTTGGGACACCCTTTCATTTAAAATAAGGTTTAAATATACGAATATTAAAAGGAATTACCACACATTAATATAAAAATTTAATTGAATTATTTTCGAGTTTTAAACATATTATCATAAATAAAGGCAGAATATTTTAAAAAGTCAATATTTTAATTGAATCTAGCATTTTAGTTATTTATAATTGAAAAAAAAGACTTTTTATTTTTTTAAGATTTATGTAACCGGTTACATATAAGGTGGGAATAGGATGGCGACAATTCGTGATGTGGCAAAATTAGCAGGTGTTTCAGTAGCAACAGTTTCCAGGGTATTGAACCAGAACGGCTATGTGAACAAGGACACAGAAAAGACTGTTCTGCAAAGTATGAAGGAGTTAAGTTTTGAACCAAGTCAAGTTGCCAGGAGATTAGCAGGAAAGACAATGAAAACCATATCATTGATCCTTCCTGATATATCAAATCCGTTCTTTCCGGAATTGGCCAGAGGCGTTGAGGATATAGCCCAACAGCATCAATTCAATGTCTTTCTGGGCAATTCCGACAACCTTGAAAAAAAGGAAAAATCGTATATAGAAGTTATGCAAAAAAAGAGCATCGATGGCTTAATTATTGTTTCCAACACAGTAGAGGAGGAAACGATCAATAAACTCCAAAATGCAAAGATTCCCGTGGTTTTACTAGACCGTCCTTTTACTGGCAATAATTGCAGCATTGTACGGGCACGTAATTCGGAGGGGGCCCAGTTAGCGGTCAAACATCTATTCGAGGTGGGCTGTAGGAAAATAGCGCATATTTCAGGCCCCGACAACATTAATCCAGCTTATGAGAGATTAATAGCTTATATTAATATGGTTTCTGGCCATGATTGGTACGACCAATCCCTAATAGAAGAAGGTGGCTTTGATATTAAAGGAGGGAGAGAAGCGATGAAGCGGCTGCTCCAGTCCAACGCGGATATTGATGGTGTCTTTGCCGGCAATGATTTAATGGCACTGGGTGCATTGAAGGAATTACTCCAAATGGGAATAAAGGTTCCTGAACAAATAGCAATTTGTGGCTTTGACGGTATTCAGCTGACAGAATACACTGAGCCAGGAATCACAACAATTGCTCAGCCAATTTACGAAATGGGAGCATTGGCAACCGAAGTACTAATCAAGAAGATTCAAGGCGAGGAACATGAAAATAAAATTTTTGAATTACCAGTAAAATTGATACAAAGAAATTCAACAAATAAAAATCACGTACAAATGGGAGGCTTGGCATGGAGAAAAAAATAAACCTGTCTGGAGAATGGGATGTATTTATTGATTTTTCTAAGCCTGTAGGACAGTATGAGGAAATTTCAAAAAATAGAAGATGGTCTAAAATTACTGTTCCTGGCTGCTGGGAACAAGCTGAACGAGATAAAAAGTCTGACGGACCTGTTTGGTACCGGAAAATTTTCACTGTACCAGAAGAATGGAATGAAGGTTCAGTCGCCATTCATTTTGAAGGGGTCAACTATTATAGTGAGGCTTGGTTAAATGGAACAAAAATCGGCTCGCATGAAGGTGGATGGAATGGCTTTGAATTAGATATCAGCAATGCGATTGATTTTTCCAATGAGAATGAATTGCTGGTCAAAGTTTATAAGCAGGGAGACAAATACCCGGTTCGAGAGTGTCTTGCTGGTTTCTTTCCGGATGTAGGAGTAATTTTCGGCGGTATATGGAAGCCAGTAACTGTAAAATTACAAC
The DNA here is from genome assembly GCF_049532715.1 of Heyndrickxia sp. MSNUG. Classification (NCBI taxonomy): domain Bacteria; kingdom Bacillati; phylum Bacillota; class Bacilli; order Caryophanales; family Bacillaceae; genus Heyndrickxia; species Heyndrickxia sp. MSNUG. The sequence goes on along the minus strand of NZ_CP150978.1, from coordinate 3,877,338 downwards.
CTTCTGCAAAGATTGAAGATGTATTTGTAAAACCGAACATTCAAGAAGAAGAAATAGTGATTGAATTTGATATCAAGAATCATGCAGGAATATCTCAAAACATACTTTTGCAATTTTCTCTATACAATCCCAGCGGGGAACTTGAAAATACAGTGACAAAAGAAGTCCTTCTACCAGAAGAACCGCTTCTGTTGAGTCAATCCTGTACAGTTAACCTGAAAAACGACATTCAATTATGGAATCCGGAAGAACCTATGCAGTATAGGCTGGAAACCAAAGTGTTAAAAGGTGAACAGGAAATCTTCGCTGACCAAACAAGATTTGGCATGAGGGAGTTACATATTAAAGGAGATCAAATCTATCTAAATGGAAATCCGTTATACGTACGGGGTGTATTGCATTGGGGATGGTATTCAGAGACCATTGCGCCAATTCCAACCAGAGATGAAATAAGGGAAGAGCTTAGACAAGTAAAAGAAAGTGGATTTAACCTTGTAAAACATTGTTTATATGTTCCGACCAAGGATTACTTTGAAATCGCGGATGAACTGGGCATATTCATTTGGCAGGAGCTCCCTTTATGGCTTCCTCAGGTTTCCTCAGACTTGTATAATCGAGTATTTTATCAGTATGACCGGATCATCCGTGAAATTCGAAACCATCCCTCCATTATATTATGGACTCTTGGCTGTGAACTCGATCATTCTGTTAATGCTGATTTTTTATCGGATCTATATAAAATGGTAAAAGTACTGACGAACAATGCGATTATCCGTGACAACAGTGGTTCAGGGGAATGCTATGGAGGCCTGTTAAAAGAATATGCGGATTTCTATGACTATCACTTTTATAATGATGTTCATTTCTATCGGGATTTAATTAATCAGTTTGCAGGATCATGGAGAGAAAACAAGCCGTGGGTTTTTGGTGAGTTTTGTGATTACGATGTTTTCCGGGATATCGAGGCTGTCAGAAAGCAGTATAATGGAGAGCTGCCATGGTGGTTAAAGGATGATCTGATTGAAAACCCGGGTTCAAAAGAGGAACGCTGGAATTGGTATCGCCAGGAAGCAAAAATGGAGCTGCTAAACCTGCCTTTTTCCTCGCAGCATATCGTTGAAAACTCAAATCGCAGTGCCTATGTTTATAGAAAAGCAGTTTTAGAACTTGTACGTTCCTATCAAAAGATAACAGGGTATGTGTTGACCTCTATTAAAGGAAATCCTATTGCAACGAGCTCAATTTTTAATGATTTTGGAGAACCAAACCATGTACCAGCCGCATTTAAACAGTTTAACAATAGTACTGTGATCTCATTAACATGGGATAATCGCCGAAACTGGGTAAATGGAGGCGACCGATTAATCAACTGGGATCCAAATAATTATTCTTCTAGTGACATCTTCAGACCTCACATGTATATATCTCACTACGACCGAGACTCAATCACAATTGCAAATTTATACTGGGAGCTTATAGGAAGCGATCAAACTCTAGCATCAGGGGAAGTATCAAATATTAAACTATCTCCTGGTGAAGCAAAAGAGGTTGGAATCGCAGAAGTAATCTTGCCAGAAGTGCAACATCCGACAAAAATTCTCTTCAAAGTTAAATTAACCAGTGATAAGGAAGAAGTATTGAATGAATGGCCATTTTGGATATTCCCTAAAAGACTTAATCCTGACTATTCAAAAATCTGTATGAATGATCCTTTGCATTTATTGACTGGTTTGGAAAAAGTGATACCAGATATGAATCAGGAAGCAAAAGGAAATCAGGAAACAAAGGTAATCGTTACATCCCTGCTGCAGCCAGAACACTTTGAATTTTTGGAACAGGGAGGGAGAGTGTTTTATATCCAGCGTGGAGAAGGCGAGTTCCCAGTCCAACATCTGCCATTCTGGAGAGAATCCATTCAATTATTTCACTCGCATCCTGTGATGAATACTTTTCCGCATGAAGATCATACCGGAATGGTCTTTTATGGAATTGCGACTGATACTGCTTTTGAAAACATGGGGAAAGATGAGTGCGCGCCAATAATGGATCGCTTAGATGCCCGAACATTCGAACTCAATAATTATCTATTTGAACGTAGTATTGGCAAAGGGAAGTTAATAGCGACGACTTTGCGTTTTGAAGGTGGATTGGGAGCACAGCCAACAGGCATAAATCATAACCCGGCAGGATTATATTTATTTGAAGCGATCATCAAATATTTACTAGATTCCTAAACAGAGGTGAAATCGATGGGAATGGGATTCAGCACACTGGCTGATTTGGCCAGGATTCGAAAATGTAAAAGAAGAAGGATATCCAGCTTTGACCGGACAGGAGGGAATTACGATTGGTATGAAATTGCTTCGGGTGAAACGCGGACGATAGCTGACATCAAAGGAGCAGGAGCAATCAGACATATATGGTGTACGATGTTTCCTCCGTCAGGTGAGGAGTTCTTCCTTCGCAAAGTGTTAATAAGAATGTTTTGGGATGGAGAGGAGCATCCGAGCGTTGAAGTGCCAATTGGTGATTTCTTCGGCATGGGCCATGGCATGAGTAAGGATTTTTGGTCACTCCCGCTTGTTATGGCACCAGATAACGGCAGGGGATTTAATTGCTTCTTTTCAATGCCATTTTCCTCGTCAGCAAAAATTGAAATTGTGAACGAATGTGAGTCACAGCTTAACTTCTATTTTTATATAGATTATGAAGAATATGACAAACTTGAAGCTGATTTAGGCCGTTTTCACGCGCAATGGCGAAGGGAAAATGCCACTGGGACCTGGGGGGCAGAAATGCCGCTCCCAGAAGCGTTAGGCTCAACTCCAGAGGGGCAGAGTTATCTGCTGGATGTTCTCTGGAAGCAGCCGAATTTAACTGGGGATGATAATTACATTATCCTCGAAGCAGAGGGAACCGGACATTATGTAGGCTGTAATTTGAATATAGACTGTTTCGCCCAGGAGAAGAACAATTGGTACGGAGAAGGCGATGATATGATTTTCATTGACGGTGAGGAATTCCCGTCCATTCATGGGACAGGAACGGAGGATTACTTTAATACTGCATTCTGTCCAAGGGATGAATTTAGTACTCCGTATTTTGGAATTAACCTGAATTCAGGTGATGAAGATAATCCATGGAGAGGAAAGAATTCGATGTACCGCTTTCACATAGAGGATCCTATCCAATTCTCCAAGTCAATCAAGGTGACCATTGAGCATGGCCACGCAAATAAGTTGATGAATGATTATTCAAGTACTGCATACTGGTACCAGCTTGAACCTCATGCAAAGTATCCTGACATGCTGCCTATGAAGGACAGACTTCCAAGGAAATATAAGAAGAGAATAAGTTTGGTAGAAGAGAAGCAGGAAGGTGAATGATTTGGAGGGACACGGACGCCATAAAAGAATAGGCAAAAGCTTTCGAATTGGAGTAGCAGGGTTAGGGGAAGGCAAGGGATTGATCAAGGGCTTGCAGGGCCATCCAGAATTATCTGTTGTTGCCGTTTGTGATGTGAATCAAGAAGTACTAAAGAAAACCCAAAATGAATTTGGTGTCCCAAATGGATACTCAGATTATGACGAAATGGTGCGAAGACAGGACATTGACATCATTGCTATCTACACCCCTGACCAGCTCCATTTTCAACATATTAAGAGCGCCTTTCAAGCTGGCAAACATGTGATTTGCACAAAACCTCTTGTGAATTCTTTAATTGAGGCAAGGGAGATTCTGGAACTAAAAAAGGCATATCCAGATCAACAACTGCTAGTTGGCCAAAGCTCCAGGTTTTTTGGACCGATGCAGCACCAAAGAAAGGCATTTGAAAGTGGTAAGCTTGGAGAATTGAGTTATGTTGAGACCCAGTATGTTCATGATATGAGATGGTTTTACAAAACAAGAGGGTGGGCCCGTGAAGGCGGTTTCGACCTGCTTTTTGCCTGTTGTTCCCACCCTGTTGATTTAATTCGCTGGTATATGGGGGATGTGGATGAGGTATTTGCCTACGCCAGCAAATCCTTGATAGCGGAACAAGCACAGTTTCAAGGCAATGATACCTTTATGATCAACCTGAAGTTTGAATCTGGGAGGATTGGCAGAGTACTAGGTTTATATGGTCTTGAGCATCCGCATCATACTCGTCCATGGATTGAAGTAGGTGTCTATGGTACAAAAGGAACCTTCATTGCTAAATATCCTCAATTAGAGTCAATCATTAAATATGAGGGAGAGCCTGAGAGAGTCGAATCCTATTTTGAAGATATTTATCATTATTTCCAATTTGAGGGCGTCAACCATCATGCCGGTGAGTTTGTGAATTATACCGAGTATTTTGCGAGTTGCCTGGCACAAAATGAAAAAGCATTTCCAGACGTTGTCGATGGATATAAAACGATCGCCGTTTTAGAGGCAATAAGGGAATCTATTCATTCAGGTATGCCGGTTAAGGTTGGAAAACTAGTAGATGAATAAAAACTCCCTGTTATCAGTGGTCTTGGAGAACATGTGAAAAATGGAAAAAGACAGTTAAGTTAACAGGAACGGAAATAATAAAGTTAGGATGCTTAGTATGCCAAATATGAAACTGCTTGTAGTAGGAAGTATCAATATGGATATCTTCACATATGTAGAAAATCACCCCAAGCCTGGAGAAACCATTAAAAGCGGGAAGGTTCTCTATAGCGGTGGCGGGAAAGGAGCCAATCAGGCAGTTGCTGCATCGTTATCTGGGGCAGAAGTCCATATGCTTGGGGCAGTAGGAAGTGACGCATTTGGAAAACCGCTCATTGAATCTTTAAGAGGTTACCAGGTGAATATCGAAAATGTAATGGTAAAGAACATGAATTCTGGCCTTGCTTTTATCACAGTAGATCAAAGCGGAGAGAATTATATTGTTTTATCTGAAGGTGCAAATGGTTTAATAGCGAAGGAGAATATTGACAAGCTGTTTGCAGCATCTGGGCTCCCTTCTGCGGTTTTGGTCCAAAACGAAATTAATTGGGATGCCACTATATACACAATGGAGAAGGCGAAAGAAAATAATTGTAAAGTGTATTATAATGCGGCTCCGGCTAAAAAAATTACGGATGAAGTGTTTGAATTGATTGATGTCCTGATCATTAATGAAACAGAAGCACAAACCTTAACTGGAATCGAACCAACGACAAAAGAAGAATTGTTAAAAGTCATCCAGCAGCTGATCAATCGAGGTATAGAAGAAGTGATCATTACCTTGGGGAAACAAGGAGTTTTTTATGGAGATAGAAACGGCGAACGATTTTCTATGCCAGCATTTAAAGTGACCTCAAAGGATACTACAGCTGCAGGTGATACCTTTGTGGGTGCATATGTTACCAATCGGTTATTGGGAAGAAAGGTGCATAGAGCATTGGAATATGCATCGGCCGCAGCAGCTATAGCTGTCACTCGAGAAGGTGCGCAGATTTCAATTCCCAATAAGGAAGAAGTAGAAGAGTTTTTAAGAAGGAATCAGAAAGACTAGTATAAATTTACTAATATTTAAAATATTCAAATTAATTAAAGGGTATTTTTATAAAACCGAGAAATAAAATGTTAATAAAAGAAATGTAACCGGTTACATAGTCCCTGCTGGAATCATTCTGTAAAGGAAGTTTTTATTAAGGATGTGTAACCGGTTACAGATAGGTGTGATGCCATATAAGCATAGAAGGATTTTATTTTTAGCGGGAGGGGGAAACGTGTTCAATTATGTGGCTATATCTTAAAAAAAATAAGTTTTTATATTTGATGATGCTGCCGGTCCTTCTTTGGTATTTAATTTTTATGTATATCCCGATGTATGGATTAGTGCTGGCATTTCAAGATTATTCATTCAGCGGAGGCTATTTTGGCAGTGAGTTCATTGGCTTAGATAATTTCCGGATCCTTCTGGAAGATCCTAATTTCCGTGATGCATTTTCTAACACGATGGTAATCAATTTTCTAAGAATCATTTTTGGTTTCCCGATTCCCATCCTGTTCGCCATCCTCCTTAATGAAGTTTTCCATGTGAAATTCAAGAAGTTTGTACAAACGATTACTTACTTGCCTCATTTCATTTCCTGGATTGTATTAGCAGGGATCCTGAACTCCATCCTTGCATTGGATTCAGGTGCCATTAATTTGGTTTTGACGAAGTTAGGATTTGAGCAAATCAATTTCTTTTTGGAAAATGAATACTTCCGTCCGATGCTGATCATCACTGAAATTTGGAAGGAAATAGGGTGGAGTGCCATAATCTATCTTGCTGCCATAGCAGGAATTAATCCCACACTATATGAAGCCGCTACAATTGATGGCGCTAACAGATTCCAAAGAATTATTTATGTAACGATCCCTTGTATCCGCAATGTCATCGCAATCATGCTCATTCTTCAAATCGGAAATATTCTTCAGATGGGATTTGACCAAGTATATAACTTATATAATCCAGTCGTTTTTGAATCGTCCGACATCATCGATACCTACATAGTCCGCAACCTCACCAATGCCACAAACTTAAGCATCCCAGCTGCAGCAGGCTTAATCAAATCTTTGATCAGCTTTGGATTATTAATCATCGCAAACTATTTAGCCAAACGAATGGGCAATCAAGGAATCTATTAGAGGTGATGCCATGGAAACGATAAAATCGACCAGTCAGAGCAAGATGCCTGTTAACTTCAATAAAGGGTTGAAAAATAGACCAGCAAAAGGCCATCCAAAGAAATTTCATTTGTTTGATTACATTAACTATCTATTACTTGGATTTATTACTTTAGTTACCATCTATCCTTTTTGGTACGTATTGGTCATATCATTATCCACACAAGAAGGATTCTATAAAGATATCTATCATATTATTCCGAACAGCTTTTCTCTTGAAACGTATAAGTATGCCTTTACCAATGAGCAAATCTTCAGGTCATTGGCCGTGAGTCTTACGGTAACTGTGTTGGGGGTATTGTTGAGCCTGGTTTTAACAGCGATGGGAGCGTATGTGCTATCTAAAAAGAACCTCAAAGGAAGGAAGCAGCTCTTTATTTTCATGATCTTTACGATGTTCTTCAATGGAGGAATTGTTCCGTTATATGTATTGGTGAATTCTCTTCAGATGCGTGACTCAATATGGGCACTGATCATCCCGATGGCGATCAATACCTTTAACTTAATCTTAATGATGAATTATTTTTCTTCATTGCCTGAAAGCCTTGAAGAATCGGCGAAAATGGATGGTTGTAATGATTTTCAGATTCTTTTTAAAATTGTCCTTCCATCCTCAAAGCCGATTGTCATGACCATCATCCTTTTCTATGCGGTGTTCTATTGGAATGAATGGTTTTTGGCTATGCTGTTCATTTCAGATCAGGAGATGTATCCACTCTCGCTGTTTTTAAGAAATATGATTTTAAGTTCTCAGAACTTCATGTCAACAGGCCTTGCAAGGCAGGTTCCGGAAATGCTCAAAGCTACCATCATTATTATCAGCATAATCCCTGTATTGATCTTTTATCCCTTTGTTCAAAAACACTTTGTTCAGGGGATTATGCTAGGTTCCGTTAAAGAATAGGGAGTTATGAAACAATTAATATTAGGGGGGAACATGATGAAAAAAACTCTGGGCTATTTAATTATTTTTTGTCTGGGAGTCATGATGTTAAGCGGGTGTTTAGGAGGAAGTGACAAAGCTGGGAAGGATGATCCTCAAGGCGGTAAAAGTGAGGGAAAGGTGACTTTAAAGATTTTTCGACCTGCAAATGTTTTGGATACAGATAAGGATCCAGTATTTCAGGAAATTGGAAAGCGGCTGAATGTAAATATTGAAATTGTAACTGCACCTTGGGATCAAGTAACGACAAAGACCAACCTAATGATGCAATCAAAAGAAGAGATTGATATTATCCAGGCGGAATTCCAGACTAATCCATGGATGCAATGGGCAGAAGATGGATTAGTATACAGCATTGATGAACTAATCAAAGGAAAAGAAGATAAATTTCCATTCATCAACTCCATTACGGATGCTGAAAGTTTTGCGGGTTTGAAAGTTGATGGAAAAAAATATTACGTTCCTGGTTCCCACCATGGACAGGATACAGCCCTTTTCATTCGAAAAGACTGGCTTGAAAAACTGAATCTTGATATGCCTAAGACAATGGATGAGTTCTATGAAGTGTTGAAAGCCTTCAAAGATCAGGACCCAGACGGTAATGGCAAGGATGACACAATCGGCTTACAAGTAACGATGCCTGCTGTTGACAACTATGCGGAATTAGACGGGGTCATGCATGGGTTTGGAGGAAGCTTCGGCGGATTCTTTGAAGACTATGTAGTTGAAGATGGCAACGTTGTGGCTCTTGAAACAACTGACAATACAAAAGATGGCTTTACTTTTATTAATAAACTGTACAGAGAAGGTCTTATGAACAAAGATTTCCCTAACCTGAAGAATGTTGACGAAGGAAATGCAAAATATCTTTATGCTAACAAGGCTGGAGCAATCTGGACATCACGCACTGCGGAATTCGAAACAAACATCCAAAAGGTTGACCCGAATGCGGAGCTTGCTTTTGTACCTCCAGTGGTAGCTGAAGGACATGAATTCGTACCTTTGCAGGGCTCTGCATGGTGGATGATGGCTGGTATTCCGAAAACATCAAAGAACCCAGAAAAAGCTCTTGAATTTATTGAATTTGTCAATAGCAAGGAAGGAAGGGAATTGCTGGTCGCTGGCGTGAAGGACCGTCATTACACAGAGATATCAGCAGACGGAGTTTATGACAGAAATAAGGAAAACTGGGAGAAAGATTACGATGTAAAAGCCAATGGCTATGATCACCCGTTATGGTGGGGATTCCTTACTACAGTCCATGGTTATATCCCTGTAACCGAGTATGGAACCTTTGAAGAGGCATTGAAAAACGTAAAGATGTTTGTAAGTGATGAAGATGCTAAAAAGGAATTTAACTGGAAGACCGCCGTGGAATATGGATCATATTACAATGAGCCAAATCCATTCCATGCTGTATATATTGATTCAGTTCAAGATAAACGGTCGAAGATCCAAAATAACGTCAAGGCTGTCTACTTCCTGAAAATGATTACAGCTAAAAATGAAAAGGAAGTCGAAAAGCTGTGGGGAGAATATAAGAAAGCATGGGAAGCTGCTGGCGGAAAAGAAGTAATAGAAGCCTATCAGGATTTTTATGATGAAAATCTAAAGTAGTCCTTAAATGAGGTTTTAAAGGGGCGGGGTTGCACGTGGATCCCTGCCCCCTTAAACATAGACTCCGTCAAAGCCGATTGTTGATTTTTAAACCCTTTTGATTGGGAGTCGAAGGTACGAGACTCCTCTGAAAATGCTAACGCATTTCCATCGTGCGTGGGCAGATTCGAGGAAGTTTTTCAAAGTCCTGCTGGATCAACATTTAAGTTTAACGGAGTCAAACAATAAAAATAAGGAGAGGGTGTTATGTCGAAAAGCGGTAAGCATTTAAAAAGGTTCATGCTGGTCCTGATGGCTGTCATTCTGTTATTGCCTGCCTATGCCAATGTATCAGCCAGTACCGGAGAGAACAAATTAGTCGACCTTTCTCATGAGAATCCTAATTCATGGGGCTTTACTTTTGGAACCAACGATGAAGTCAAAAGGTGGCAAACCTTTACTGCGCCTGGGAATGGCGAATTGCTTCAGGCAGGTTTCTTTTTAAGGGAAAAAGCAGGGGCTGGAGATTTGACTGATCTGGTTATTGAGCTATACGGTACTAAAAATAACAAGCCAAACGGGGAACCGTTAAAGTCGGTCAATGTGAATCCTGCAAATGTGAAGTTTAATGAGGAAGTTAAGGTTGATATAGGCTTTGATGGGCTGGAGAGCGGAAAGAAATACGCAATCGCCTTAAGTCAGGAAACATTGTCTGAGAATGGGACCATGCATAATTATTCCTGGCCGACGAAGGAAGTAAATAGTAATGAGTTTTTTGGGAAGTTTGCCGGCGGGGAATGGGTAGATGAATCATTCCTGGGAGATGGTTGGTTAAAGGTATATACAAATGTAACGAAGGAAGATCATTCAATCGTTACAAGTATTGAATTAAACCCTAAATATGTAAATGTGAAAACTGGTGAATCAGCAACGGTTACCGCCAAAGCACTGAATCAAACCGGTGATGTAATTGAAGGGGCAGAAATAACATGGCAAAGTGAAAACGAAGAAGTGGCTAAAGTGGAAAACGGAGTAGTAACAGGAATGGGGGAAGGAACTGCCACGATAACTGCAACCAGCTCTGATATCACACAACGGGCAATTGTAACGGTATCAAACGCTGATGGTGTAGTACCTACCCCTGGGATGATTATAACACAAAATACAGTCCTGAAACCGGGCATCTATGACTTTTCTACCGGGTTAGGTATTACTTTAGGCTCAGATGATATAACGGTTGATGGGAACGGTGCAACTTTAATAGGTCCTGGTGAGGAATTGAAAGGGCCGGACAGTTTTTCTGGCACTGGCATTTTCAGTGATGGGTACTCTGGCATCACGCTAAAGAATATCAAAGTGAAAGGATTCAATTACGGATTACATGTTAAAAATGGTTCAAACTGGACAATCACAAAGAATGACTTCTCAGATAACTATACAAATCCGGATTTTGGATGGGGAGATGGAGAGCCCTACTCTGCAGCCATGCTTGAAAAGGTGACAGACAGTAAGATTACCTATAACAAAGGAAATAATGTATGGAACGGCTTGAACTTGCATCACAGTGACAATAACATAGTGGAACAAAATGATTTTTCACATACATCAAATGTCAGCTTGAAAATGTGGCATGCTTCTGAAAATACGATCAGTGATAATAATTTTAGCTATGGCATCCGAATTTCGCCAGGAGAAGTCCATGCCAGAGATTCTACTAGTCTATTGATGGAATCTGGATCAAATGATAACAAGTTATATCGGAACGACTTCACCCATGGGGGAGATGGCATTTTCATTCGTGTCCTGAATGGCTGGGTAAGTACTGGAAACTACTTTGAAGAAAATGATACTTCCTATGCAAATAATAATGCAATTGAAAGCTGGTCACCTGGAAACACTTATGTCAGGAATAAGGCGAACTACTCCAGCTATGGCTTCTGGCTAGGCGGGTCTGATGATACCGTATTGATTGACAATGAAGCTGCTTTTAATGGAACGATAATAAAAAATGCTCCTGAGGCATTCGGGAACGCAGGGATTGCCGTTGTTAATGGCGCTAGCAGTCATTTTACGATGATTGGAAACAATATCCACGATAACAACGGTCCAGGTGTAGCGATTCGCTACAACAGTGACTATCCTGCTTACCACTGGGTAATTCAGCAAAATAAAATCCAGGACAATCATAACGATTCAAGAGGATACAAAGGCCATGGAATTTATATAAAAAATGCGAAGTGGCTGGACATTGCCGGGAATGATATCTCTGGCAACGATGGAGAACCGATTTTCATAGATTCAAACGTCAGCGATGTATTTATTAGAGAAGCGACAATGGCAGATAAGGCCCCTGTTGTAAAAGCAGTTATTTCTGATCTATCGATAGAGGTGGGAGAAGAAGTAGTTTTGGATGGATCCGGAAGCACTGACCCGAATGGATCTAAACTGGGATACCGATGGGATTTAGGGGATGGAACCGTTGAAGGCGGCAGTGTTGTAAAACATAAATATACTAACCCTGGATTCTATCGTGTTGGCTTGACTGTAAACAATGGTAAGCTGGCAGATTTAGCATATCTCAATGTGTATGTGACAGATAAAGGGCAAGAAATAGGGACAGACGACCCGCTTAACTGGGAAATAGCAAATGAAACAGCAGGTTTGAAGAATGATGACAACTATTTCATTAAGGGAGAGGGTTCAATATTTGCCGGTGCAGAAGCTGGCACGAATCATAAGCTTGTTTATCCAAAGAGCAAAAATCTTAACATGGATGTTAGTGATAAAGAGGCTTTAACATTCTGGTTTAAGTACAACGCTGAAGAGGGGATGCATACCGGGAATAAAAAGCCGGTTGTTACTCTGTATCAGGATGAAAATAACTTTATTAAATTTACACCAACAACAGCTTACCTTGAGCAATTGTATGCACCTGTCAGCGAACAAAGATCAGGCTGGAGACAATTGATTATTCCATTTGAGGGGAATAGCCTATGGCAAATACAAAAGACAGGAAATCCATCTTTAACAACCTTCAACTATTTATCAATAGATGAAGGCCCTGGCGAAAGTGGAGTATCTGAGTTTTGGATTGATGCAATGCAATTCATCAAATCCGAAATCGATGATCCATCTGTAAATATGGCAATGAATAAAGACAAAACAGCCTTTCCTAAGCCAATTTATTCGTATTCTGCAGAAGAAGGATCAGAATGGGCACCGCTTAGCGGAAGTCACACTTTTAATGGCGGGCTGACGCCGGTCTGGAGCACATACAGAACGAACGAAGAGGTTGATCAGGATTGGTATGGTGTAGATTTTGGCACAGCCCGTGAAGTCAATCGACTTGATTTGTATTTTTACCAGAATCCAAGCGGGACAGAGGCTGAGGATAAGCTATGGAAGCCTGAAGACTATCAGGTAGAGTATTGGGATGGCGCAAAATGGAAGGCAGTATTAAATCCAGAAAAGGATTCTGACCAGCCTAACGGGAATTTAAATAGAGTAATGTTTGATCGAATAAACACTTCTAAACTACGTGTTGTAGTCAAACATCATACTGGCAACATTATTCCAACCTATACTGCGATTTATGGATTTGAAGTTTTCAACACGGAAAATGTCGCAGGAAATTCATTTGGTGAATCAATGCCAATTGTAAAAGCCAGTTCATCGGTTTCTCAAAAAGTCGTCCTTGAGGATGTTGGCATCCTTATAAATCAAAAGGGAACGGATCTTAGTGACTTAAGTGTAGAACTATATGAAACTGAAAATAATCGCCCTTCTGGAGAAACTCTTTCAAAAGTGAAGGTGGCAAGGGCAGATATGAATTTTGGAAAAGAAACGAAAGTGAAATTTGATTATGAAGGAATTAAACCTGGACATCAATACGCCATTGCGATTACACAAGAAGTTATTGCTGAAAATGGACTGGGCGATCATTACCGCTGGCCGACAAGAAAGCTTGGCTCAGACGAGAAATTTGGTAAGTATGTTCGTGGAAACTGGGTAGATGAATCCTTCCTAGGAACAGGATGGTTAAAGCTTTATACCTCAAAAGAGCTGATCGATTACTCTTTTGAAAACCCAGGAACAGGAGGATACGGGGTAGGACATAAGGATGAAGAGAAAAGATGGCAAACCTTTACGGTTCCAGCAGATAAGGTATGTGAAGCAATCGATGGTTCCATCAAAGAAGGAAATGGCTGGACGACAAAAGGTTCGAAAGACACAGAGGATTGGGTCCAGATTGATTTTAAAGAGGAGCAGTTTGTTTTTGAATCAAATCTTTACTTGAATGAGGTTGCTGATGAAATTAAGCTGCCGACTGATTATCAAATCCAATATTGGGATGGAGCTGTATGGAAAGAAACAGAAGTACTATATTCCAGCGCTGAAATCCAAAAACAGCTGAATAAAGTCATTTTTAAGCCAGTCAAAACGAATAAAATCAGAGTTGCTGTAAGCCATGGCGTTGACTCCATTGTAGAAATGAATGAGTTTGAAGTAATGAAATTCGACCCATATAAGCATGAACAGCTTGAGCAGCTTGTCTTCCATGGCAGGGATATTGAAGCTATTGAGGGTGGAGGCATTGTAACCAGCCTGCTTGCAAAGGTCAAAACAGTTCAAAAGAGCGTAGGTACACCGGCATATCAAAATGCAATCGGATCATTCCTAAATGAAATCGAGGCACAAAAAGGCAAAAAGATTTCTAAGGAATATGCCGCCGTCATGATAGCGCATCTGGATTATTTACGCAAATAAGTCCATTTAAGATAGGGGGGCGGCCCCAGAGCCCCCTCTTATCTTAAAGGTTAATGATGAAGACTCTTTGAACGAATGATACCCAGACATGGCAAACAGTGTTATTGGCACTAAGGAATAGAAAAGGAAAACCACAGCAAAAAAAAAGGTCGCTGAACATAAAGGAGAGAGCAGTAATGAATATTTTGGATAGCAAACTATATGAGAAACTTAATACAATAGTAGATTTTGTCTTACTTAACCTCCTATGGCTTCTTATGTGTTTGCCAGTCATTACAATCTTTCCAGCAACAGCTGCACTGTTTGGGGTTGTAAGGAAGTGGAAGATGGAGAAAGAACCTCCATTGCTTAAAACGTATTTTGTGTTATTTAAAGAAAACTTTATCCAAAGCAGTTTAATCGGTTTAATATGGACTGCTCTAGGAGCAGCATTATATCTTGATTTCACGCTAGTAGGAGGAAATGTATTCTTACAGTTCTTGTTATTGATTATGGTATCAGTATATACGATTGTATCAATCTATCTTTTTCCGGTCATGGTCCATTATAAGAACAGCGTGCTCCACACCATTAAGAACTCTTTTTATTTAGCTATCTTAAAACCTTTGAATTTAGTAATATCATTAGTCATTCTTTATTGTTCATACTTGCTTTTGATTTCATTCCCAATCTCGATTTTAATAATAGGCAGTACAACAGCTTATTTTATATATATGATTTGCTTGTCAACATTCCAAAAAGCAGAAAAAATAACTACGAATGTAGAGAATATATGAGGTGTTTATGAAAAAAAACGGAGTGCTTAATAGTGAAATTGCGAATGTCCTCGCGAGGATGGGGCATACAGACTATATTGTCATAGCTGATTGCGGACTTCCTATTCCAGATGAAACAAAGAGGATTGATTTAGCTTTAACCAAAGGAGTCCCCTCATTTTTAGAAGTTTTAACAACTATTTTGGACGACTTTGTAGTGGAAAAAGCCATTTTAGCCTTAGAAATTAAAACGAATAACGGTGAACTTCTTAAAGAAATTGAAAGAAGCGGTTATTTAAACAACATGGAGTATGTCACTCATGAAGAGCTTAAGATTCTGACTAAAAAAGCGAAGGCGGTAATACGGACGGGTGAATGCTCTCCGTATGCAAATATTATCCTGCATAGTGGGGTCATTTTTTAACTTCATATCTTAACAGCGAGGAGATGTGCAATGAAAAGAGCCTTGATCATAAGTGGAGGATGGGAAGGCCATCATCCGCAAAAAATTACCGGAATATTCAAATTAATGTTAACGGAACAAGGGTATGAGGTGGATGTAAGTCAATCTATATCCACTTTTCATACGGAGTACGATCTAAAAGATTATCAAATCATCATTCCAAATTGGACGATGGGCGAGATTCCAGCTGAAGCTTTGGCAGCGATGCTTCACGCAATTAAAGAGGGTGCCGGAGCAGCCGGAATTCATGGAGGAATGGGAGACGCATTCAGGAATGAGACAGAGTATCAATTCATGGCAGGAGGGCAATTTGTAGCGCATCCAGGAGGGCAGGACGTTGAATATATAGTCGGAATTAAAGATAGAGAACATTGTATTACAAAGGATATTAGTGATTTTAAAGTCAGGTCGGAGCTTTACTATATGCATATTGACCCGGCAATCCATATTCTTGCAGCTACTGAATTTGATCAGATCCAAATGCCGGTTGCATGGACAAAGACATATGGGAAGGGAAAGGTATTCTACTGTTCAATTGGTCATAATCCAGAAGATATAAAAATTGAAGATTGCTATAAACTCGTGAAGAACGGCATTCTTTGGGCCGCTGCTGAATGAAAGGGGGAAGTGATTTGGGTGCTGGAAAATTGAAGGCTGGCATAATTGGATGCGGAAATATAAGCAGCATATACATAGAGAATCTCAAAAAATATGACTATGTTGAATTAATCGCACTTTCTGATATAAATCTTGAAAAAGCAAGGCTTCAAGCAGAGAAATACGCAATTACAAATGTGTATACGCCCGAAGAAATCCTGCGTCATAATGGGATCGATCTGATTGTGAACCTGACGACGCCCGATCGGCATTATTCGGTGTCTCAGCAGATAATCTCTAAGAATAAACACGTTTATGTAGAGAAACCCCTTACTATCGAAAAAGACGATGCAAAAAAGTTAATCACACTAGCAAAGAAAAATAAAGTCAGGATCGGCTGTGCTCCGGATACTTTCCTTGGTGGTGCAATACAAACAGCGCGAGAGCTGATTGATAAAGGCGAGATTGGGAAACCGATTGCAGCTCATGCTTCTATGCTTTGTCATGGACATGAAAATTGGCACCCTGCTCCCCATTTTTATTACCAATACGGAGGAGGTCCATTATTCGATATGGGCCCATATTACTTAACAGCTCTGGTTCATTTAATTGGTCCTGTTAAACAAGTAACAGCAATGTCGAGCATGACATTTCCTGAAAGAACCATTACCAGCAGACCATATTTGGGTGAAACGATAA
Organism: Heyndrickxia sp. MSNUG; assembly: GCF_049532715.1. Lineage (NCBI taxonomy): Bacteria > Bacillati > Bacillota > Bacilli > Caryophanales > Bacillaceae > Heyndrickxia > Heyndrickxia sp. MSNUG. The sequence continues at coordinate 3,860,846 of NZ_CP150978.1, read as the reverse complement.
GAGTCGAAACGCCAACTCATATAAACGGATTGTTGAAGTTTGAAAATGGAGCAGTAGGACATTTAGTGACCAGTTTTGATGTATGGCATACAAAGCTGCCATGCATTGAGATTTATGGAACGGAAGGGACAATGCTTGTACCTGACCCGAATGGATATGACGGACCTATTCAAATCCGGAAAAAAAATAGCACAGAGTGGGTCAATCAGCCGTTAAGCTTTGGGTTTAGGGAAAATAGCAGAGGAATCGGGGTTTCGGATATGGCTTGCTCCATCCTGAAGGGAAGCAAGCACAGAGCCAATGAAGGATTGGCTTACCATGTACTTGATATCATGCATAGTATTTTGGAATCATCAAATAGAGGAATCCATATTGAACTGGAAAGTACCTGTGAAAAACCTGAGCCTATGGTGAATTTAACGAACTAAAAAATATAGTTGAAGGAGTCATGAAGAATGTCAAAACCAAACTTTTATTATTTCTTTTGTAATCATTGGACACAGGGAGGGATTGGATTTGCCTTCCCATCAGGCTGGTATGGCGGGAAAAAATATAACAGGACTTTTTCTACGGCTTATACGATACATAAAATGCTGGATGCAGCTGATGATTATCCAGGGCTGAAGGTATCGATGGAACTTGATGCCTATTCCTATGAAGAGGTGGAAAAAGAAGATCCATCATGTATCGATAGACTTAAAAAGTATATATCAGATGGGAAGGCAGCGGTAGATGGCGGAACATATGGCCAGCCCTTTGGCCAGGATTATGGATGGGAGCCAAACATCCGTCACCTGACATTTGGAAAGAAAGCGATCAAGGAAGTTTTGGACTATGATATTCGTGCCTTTTTAGTTGAGGAGCAGTGGTTCCATCCACAATTGCCACAGCTTCTATTGAAAAGTGGATTCCAGTATGCGTCATTGCAAAATCAAAATTCTGGTCAAGCTATGCCTTTGAACGAAGCTATGATCAGCTGGAAAGGGATTGACGGTACTGAGGTTCCTGCAGTTCCGGCAAATGACCTCATGGTTTCCTGTGTTCGCCAATATACTGGATATAGTGAGTATAAAGAAAGATTAAAAGATTATCAGAGGCCGCTCTTATTTCAGTGGGTAGAGATCTGGCCTCCTGGAATGGACTGGGGAGCAAGCGCTGATCCATTTGAAAAAGGCATCAAACACGTCGAGGAATGGGGAGGTAAGGCCGTCACTCTCCAGGAATATTTTGATTATGAACTGCCAGGCCGACAATTGCAATCCATCTATATTCCATTGGACAAATCCAACTATAAAAATAACTGGTACCAGGATGGTGGCTGGGGCTACGATGGCGATAAGGTCATCATGGTGGATCAGATCGTGGAGCAATCGCTCCTTGCATATGAAACACTAGTTGCATTAATTAGTTTAAAATCCCCTTCAAATAATGATCAAGAAATACTTAATAGACTGTGGAAACAGTTCCTTATTTTACAGAACCATGATTTTTCGGCTGCCAGAGGTTATCGGGCATTTACAGAGGATGGAATTGAAACAAAAGCGGGATCTTATGGTGTAAAGAAATACTATGACATCATCTCTTCTTGCAAGAAACAAATTGAAAGTCTGTATCCCCATGATGAAGATACATCAACCTTGGTAGTTTCAAATTATAATGGTGTTGCTTCCTATCAGACGGTTCCATTTGAAATGGAAAAAGTGCATGGTGATTATGTAATGATGAAGGATGGAGAGGAAGTTCCATTTGTGATCACCAGTGAGGAAAACGGGAAAGTAAAAGGCTTAATGGCCCTGGAACTACCTGCTCTTGGAGCAACTACTGTCAATATTGTCGAACAAGAAAGAGGAAAGAAAGAAAGCAAGAACCAGGTTTTGTATGGTGAAGACTGGATCGAGGATGAAAACTTTAAAATCAGCTGGAAAAAGGGCAGCTGGAGTATTGGCATAACGGAAAAGAAAACAAGTGAAACAATTGAATTTACTGGCTTTACTGGACCTATTGCAAAACAGAATGAACATACAAGCATGTATCCCGCGTTAAGTCCCGCACATGAAATATTTACATTTGCCTTTGATGGAACAACTCATTGTCCAGATCAAATTTCCTTATCTCGGGTTAAAGCTTGTGTAGAAAAGAAGAATGAGTTTGAAAGTGTCCTGTTGCTTCATTGTGATTTAGTGACCCTGCATACGACCGAGACGCCAGTGGCATTTGCTGAAGCAAGGGTGTTCATCAACCATCAAACCAAAGAGGTTAAATGTCAATCTTACTTCTATACCGGAGTTAATTTGTCACTTAACTGCCATGCAGCCTTTAAACATCATATTTCAGATGCGGAGTACTATCGTGATTTCCCTTTTGGTGAAGAAAAAACCGAAATAGATGACATTTACGCAAACACCTATATACGTGTTGCTGGTAAAGATACTGGCTTCACATTGATCCATCCTGGCGTTCAAAAGGTCACTTTAGAAAGATTAAATGAAGCGGGCACAATCAAGCATTTGCTAGCAAGGGATAAAGTGTTCGGAGATTATACTTGGACATTTACTTTGAATTTCGGTACACAAACTCCTTGGGAAAGCGCAAAAGCTTCCAAGGCAGCGAGAGCCATTTATCCAGTAGTTGAAACGACCGAAAGAGCAGCAATAAACAATCTTTTGAATTTTGAAGATGAAAGAATTCTGTTATCTGCATTCTATCGTGAGGATGATCATTTAAAAGTCAGGTTCATGAATTATTCAAGTGAACATATTCAATCTGCAAACATGACGATCAACCATGGATTTTCCAGAGTAACTGCAGATGACTTTGCCGGAAATACCCTTGAAGAATTAAGCTCCCAATCAAAGGATAATCAGACAATCGTCAGTGTTAAGCTGGATCCATGGGAAATTATGACGGTTTCATTTCTATAAAGAAGGTGACAGGACATGAGTCAAGTTTCACTAATACAAGAGAATAATTGGCTGATTCAGGAGGCCGCTTTCAAAGTCAATCACTATAAACACTTTGAAGGAGTGTTTACTACCGGGAATGGCTATTTATCGGTGAGAGGCTCTTTTGAAGAAGGGCTAAAAGATGAGAATCAGGCTGAGGAATATATGAGATTGCCCATGAATGTGTCCCTGGAAAAGTCCAACCTCATGGTGTCAAAATGGGGTACCTATGTACCTGGTGTTGCAGGTGTGCACCCGCTGCTGAAAGAGGTAATGGTCAACCTTCCCTGGATGCTCGAATTTAAGATGTGGCTCGATGAGGAACAGCTAAGCATGGAAGACTGCACAATCAGTGAGTATAGTCGGTCACTCAATATGCAAGATGGAACATTGATCCGCAGCTTTCTTTGGAAGACAAAGGAGGGACAGGAAGTAAAAGTGTCCTTCGAGCGACTTGTTTCAATGGATTGCGACCATTTATGTGTGCAAAGGGTAAAGCTGGACTTCCAAAAGGGAAGCGGTAAATTAAAGGTAGCAGCAGGTATCAATGGAAATGTCAGGACAAATGGTTATAATCATTTTACATCATTCAAGTCATCAGAAGAAAATGGCTTTATACAAACAGAAGTACTCACCGATAAGGGGCAGCAAGTTGTACAGGGAGCAATGATTTTATCCAAGGGTGAAAATCTCTGGAATGTAAAACAGGAGAATAACCATATCTTTTTCGAAACAGTAATGGATTGTGATTCTCATTCATCCCATGACTTTACTAAACTTTGCGCCATAGCGACCAGTCGGGATTTGCATGGAAGTGATCCGTATGTAACTGTAAAGGAAACGCTGAAGGAGCACGCTGGAATCACGTATGAACTATTGAAAAATAAACATACAGCAGTATGGGAGAACTTATGGCTGCAAAGTGATATAGAATTAAAAGGGAATGACCAGCTTCAAATTTCTGTCCGCTTTAGCCTGTATCATTTATTAAGAAGCAATGTCCGCAAAGATCCGCGAGTCGCCATAGATGCCAAAGGACATGCGGGAGAAGCCTATTTCGGACGTTATTTCTGGGACACAGAAATATATTTATTGCCATTCTTCATCTATACAAACCCTGAGGCAGCCAAAAACCTGGTGTTATACCGTTATAACACACTACAGGGAGCAAAGCAGAATGCTGCCGCGTATGGCTATAAAGGTGCGCGTTATGCGTGGGAATCGGGTCTGACTGGTGAAGAGCAGTGCCCAAACTGGCAGTATGCAGATCATGAGGTTCATATTACCGCTGATGTCGCATATGGCTTATGGCACTATTATAAGGCAACAGGTGATTTTAAGTTTTTAATGGACCATGGGTTTGAGATTTTAGTAGAGACTGCACGATATTGGGTGAGCCGTGTTTATAAGAATGACTCAGGTGTCTATGAGTTATCAGGTGTAATGGGACCGGATGAGTACTCCCCATTTTCAAAAAATAACGCTTTTACTAATTATCTAGTTAAATTCAACCTTGGAATAGTGTCTGAAGCAGCTAGATTAATAAAAGAATATGATCAAAACAATTATCTTTCATTACAAAAGAAGTTGAAAATTACCGACGAGGAATATCAACAGTTTGAAACACTACTGGGAGGGCTGGTATTTCCAAAAGATGAGAACCGGAATTTAATCCTTCAATCAGAAGACTTTGAAAGCTATGAGGAAATTGATTTTAATGCAGTGTGGAAAGACCGCTCAAAACCATTTGGACACTACATATCACAGGAGAAAATGTACCGTTCCAAATGCTTGAAACAAGCAGATATTCTTACACTTTTGATGCTCTTTCCAAACGGATTTACAGAAGAAGAGATGAAATCTGCCTATTATTATTACGAGCCGATCACCACCCATGATTCTTCTTTATCTCCATCTACACACTCAATCATTGCATCGTGGATTCGAAATCAGGAAGAAGCTGAAAGGTTCTTTCTCCAGACAGCTGGGCTTGATCTGGACTTAAATAAGCTTGGAGCAGCAGAGGGAATACATATTGCGAATGCGGGCGGAATATGGCAGGCGATCATTCATGGTTTTTGTGGTGTCAGGAATGCCGTACAGTCGGAAAAATTAGAGCTGAAACCACTCATGCCAAGCTTTGTACAGGAAATCTCATTTCCTTACCTTTGGAAAGGGAATAGGATTAGGTTTACGCTGAATACAGAGAAAATCCTTCTGGAAAATGAAGGAGATAATCAAGTTGTAATCACACTGAAAAATGAAGATATTACCTTGGCTCCGAAAACCAGGATAGAAAAAGAACTGCATTGATTGTCGGAAAACATTGAAAGACCGGGCTATTGCCCGGTTTTATTTTATTCTGGATATTACCTGAACTGATTTCTAAACTTTAAAGGAGTTATTTTCAAGACCTTTGAAAAGGTTTTGGTAAAATAGGAAATGGTGGAGAACCCTACTTTTTCGGCAATCTCACTGACTGATTTATCCGTATTCAATAGGAAGAGTTTGGATTGTTCTATACGATACCTCGTTAGATATTCTTGTGGCGTACAGCCGTATACCTGTTTCATACATCTTGAAATGTATGCAGGGTGAAAATTCAATACCTCACTCAGTTGCTCATAGGTGAGTGGATTTTGGAAATTCTGCTGGAGGAAGTCAGCAGCCTTTTCAGCAATCTGGACAATATTAGAGTTTACCTTTGGCTGATGGTCCCGATGTAATTGCATCAGGATCTCCTGAAAAATAGCCTGCTCCTGCAGCCGGGCTTTACTTGAAACATTTCCAACTAATAATAATAGATTTCGAAGCTTTTCATAGAAAACGCTTGGATTTGATAGAGTACAATACTTTGGCAATTCAATTGTAAATAACTCACTCTTATGAAAGGGAGTGATATGGGTTTTATGTATTGATTCTTTTGTGTTTGCATCCTTAACCTCGTACCATTTTCCAGTGGTTTGAAAATGAAGCCAGTAAAAGTGGGTGGTCTCTTTACATTTCTGTTCAGAATAATGATATCGATCAGGCCGCAAAATTAGAATCTCTCCAGCCTTTACTTCCCATTTTTGATCCTCTTCCCCTATGTACAAAGCTCCTTTTGTCACAATTAACAAATCGAAAACTTCTATATTCCTTCTGTTGGGATGGTATTGACTAATGGTATAAGTATCCTCTCCACACATAATGTAATGAGGTATTGAAGGTACAGTAAATTGTATAATGGTCATAGGTTTAGTCCTCCAATAAAAGTTGTGATATTATTGGAAAATTCCAAATATCTCTATCCATATCTTATCAGAAAACGCGAATTAATATAGAAAAACTTACAAATGATATGTTCATATATTACAAAAAAAGGTTCAGTTTGTTTATAGGAAACAGCAGTGCCAGCTATTATACTTAATTTAAATTTACAGAATATTTGAAATAAGTCATAGTGTTTAACCAGCAATATTCAAAGTACATGAGGAGTTGAGCAATATGGAACAAGTGGAAAACCTGCAGCAGAACATACTGTTAAAAACGGCCTTTTCAGAATTACCGCTTGGATCAATCGAACCTGAAGGCTGGCTGAAGGACCAGCTTAAAATACAAGCAAATGGATTTACAGGAAAGCTTTCCGACTATTGGGATGATGTAGGGCCAAATAGTGGATGGTTGGGTGGTACAGGTGAAAGCTGGGAAAGGGGTCCATATTACTTAGATGGATTATTGCCGCTAGCTTATCTACTAAAGGATGAAGGACTTATTAATAAAGTCCAGCCTTGGATTGAATGGACTCTTTCAAGCCAGACGCCTGACGGACAATTTGGTCCCTCAACCAATGCAGATTGGTGGAGCCGTATGGTTATGCTGAAAGTACTGATTCAATATGAAGAAGTTACGAAAGATGAACGGGTCATCCCGTTCATGCTCAAGTATTTCCGCTATCAGAAAGATAACATTGATGCCAGGCCATTGAAGCAATGGGCAAAAGCAAGGGGAAATGAAAATATGCTTTGCCTTCAGTGGCTGTACAACCGGACTGGAGAAGAGTGGTTAATAGATCTGTCGGAAACGATACGTAAACAAACAATTGACTGGACGGAAATTTATACACATTTTCCCTTTTGGCGATACCAGACTAGATTCGACCACAGGGTCCATGTGGTCAATGTAGCTATGAGCTTGAAGTATCCAGCACTATCCTATTTGCAAACGAAAAGTGAGACGGATAGAGCAGCTGCAGCAAAAGGAATCCGAAGCCTGATGAAGTACCATGGACAAGTACATGGTATGTTTTCTGGAGATGAATGGTTAGCCGGCACTCATCCGAGTCAGGGGGTTGAACTTTGTGCGGTAGTTGAGTATATGTTCACCCTGGAAAATTTGACACGGATTTTCGGAAATGGGGAATACGCAGACATATTAGAAAAAGTGGCATTCAATGCATTGCCTGCTACGGTTACAGCGGATTGGCACGGACATCAATATGATCAGCAGGTCAATCAAGTCCTGTGTACACAAGCGAGGAGAAATTGGACGTTGAACGGCGATGAGTCCAATATGTTTGGACTAGAGCCGAATTTTGGCTGCTGTACAGCGAATATGCACCAAGGATGGCCAAAGTTTGCGGCCCGCCTGTGGATGGCCACTGCAGATGAAGGACTCGCCGCGATATCGTATGCTGCATGTAAAGTAACCGGCAGTGTAGGAGAAAAAAGAGTTAACCTCCAAGTTGAAACGAATTATCCATTTGAGGAAACGATTTCAATCCTGGTTCAAACCGAGGGGCCAGTCAGTTTCCCATTGAAATTAAGAATACCTAAATGGTGCAAGTATCCGGTTTTGAAACTAAACGGGCAATCCTTCGCTGTGGAAAATATTATCGATGGATTTATTTCGATTGTGCGTGAGTGGAAGTCCGGTGATCATATCACCTTGAATCTGCCTATGGAGCTGGAGACGGTAAGAAGAGCAGACAATGCAATAGGTATTTCTAGAGGCCCTTTGGTTTTTGCATTAAAAATAAAAGAAAATTGGAGAAAAAGAAGCGGAAGCAATGTGTTTCCAAACCAGGAGGTTGTTCCTGGCTCCGATTGGAATTATGCATTAAAGATCGATAAAGAGGATATCAAGAATTCGTTTAGTATGAAAGAGACAACGGTTGGGACTCAACCTTTCTGTCCTGAGGATGCACCAATAAAGCTTATTGGAAAAGGCAGGAGAATTCCAGAATGGAAAATCGAAATGAATTCAGCTGGGACTCCTCCACTCAGTCCCGTGCTATCCATTGAACCAGAAGAAGAAGTCATCCTTATTCCTTATGGAAGTGCTAGATTAAGAATTGCTGAGTTTCCGGTATTAGCTGTAGATTCGAATTAATTCATTAGTCCCAATTATTAAAATCAAGTGTATTATTTGGTTCAGATTGTACAAAAAATGGTTCACTTCATAGGTGTATTACCGAAATACCTTACCTTATACTAAAAGGAAGATATTTTTAAAATTCTAAATATTATAAAAGTTGATAGCGTCAATTTTCTTTAACAAGGAGGGATCTGGGTGAGTACGGTAAGTACAAAACTAGTTGAGCCAAAAGAAGGAATGGTCCTTACAGAAGATACTACTTTTGCTCCCGGTGTGTATGAATTTAAGTCTGGCAAGGGACTGATCATCGGAAAGAGCGGAATTACAATCAACGGTAATGGGGCAGTGATAATAGCTCCTGGGAGACTGGAAAAGAAATATAGTTTTAGAGGAACCGGTCTATATTCCAATGGTCATTCAGATGTTGTTATAAGGAACCTTTCGATTAAGGGATTCCTTTTGGGCTGTAAAGTAATGAATGGGACTGGTTTTGTCATTGAACACAACGATTTCTCTGATAATTTTACAGATCCTGATTATGGCTGGGGTGATGGCGAGCCACATGGAGCTCTCTTTTTGGAAAATGTAGAGCAAAGCAAAATCCTGAACAATAAAGGAAACAATGTCTGGAATGGTTTAAATTTGCTGAACTGCAATCACAATGAAATTTCGGATAATGAAATTTCTCACTGTACTAATGTATGTTTGAAAATGTGGCGCTCTTCGCATAATGAGGTAATCAACAATGTCATGAGTCATGGGATAAGGATTGCGCCAGGCGAGGTACATGCGCGCGACTCAACTTCTGTATTGATTGAAACCGGATCCAACAATAACAGATTCCTGCACAATGATTTTACCTATGGCGGAGATGGCGTTTTCATTCGCTCACTAAATGGCGTACTAAGTACAGGGAACTACTTTGAAGGAAACGACGCATCTTTTGCCCATAATAATGCCTGGGAAGTATGGGACACTGGGAATACTTTTATTAACAATAAAGGGAACCATTCAAGCTATGGTTTTTGGCTTGGGGGTTCTGACCACACAGTTCTCATAGGGAATGAAGCGGCCTACAACGGATTACGGAGATCAAATGCTCCTGAGGATTTTGGAAATGCCGGAATTGCAGTAGTAAATGGAAGCAGCAGCCATTTTGTGATGAAGGATAATTATATTCATGATAATAAGAGCTCAGGTGTAGCGATCAGATTTAAAAAAGACTATGAATCGTATCACTGGATCATCCAGGGAAATAGAATCATCGATAATGAAACGTACGGTATTTATCTCAAACATGCAAATTGGATTGATATTGCGGGAAATGAGTTTTCCGGCAACAAACTGGGAGATATCAAGAAAGATGAGAACGTTTCCAATTGTTTTGAAAGGACAGCAGATATTAGTGAGTGCGCACCGATTGCAAATGCCTCTATTTCTTCCAAAGTGATCTATGTAAATAAAGCAGTAGGCTTTGATGCAACGGGCAGCTTAGATCCTAAGGGCTTTCCATTGTCATTCCGATGGGATATGGGTGATGGAGAGATTCAAACAAGTGCAGCCTGCCAGCACACATATGACAAACCAGGATTCTATCGAGTTGGATTGACAGTCCATAATGGAAAGCTGGCCGATCTGGCATGGTTTGATGTTTATGTGACAGAAGAAGGTGAAAAATTTGGTCAAGATGCAAAAGAATGGGGTGTCTCTGCAAGTTCTGAATATCGTTTTTCCAGAGTGACTTCAGACGGGGACAACTTTGTCTGCGGTAATGAATCAATCAAATTAGCATCGAACGATGAATTGGGAAGAATTCAATTCCCGAAAACCAAAAATGCAGGCTGGAATTTGAAGGATAAATCACATCTGTCATTCTGGATGAAGTTTGACCACGAAACACGTGATGGCTTTGTAGATTATCAGTTTCCTATCGTGAGGCTGGCAACAGATTCAGAGAATTACATTGAGTATATCCCTGTCGAGTTTAGAACGAACTGGGCAATAATGCCTTCCGAAGCGAGAACTGGCTGGACATATTTCCAAATGCCATTGGATAAGTGTAAAAGCTGGCACAGGCATCAGGTAGGTAAACCATCATTGAATGAAATGAATTATATTCAATTCAGCTTTCATTCAATTGGAGGAAACTACATTTTATGGCTGGATGGATTGATGTTTAATTAGTTTTATACCAGGAGTATGTAGTTAAATAGCTGATTTCTCATACTCTTGCAGTTTCTCATTATGTTGGTGCTTTCTAGAAGAGAGGTGTAGCCTATGAGTCAAATAAATGTCACAAAATCTGAACAGATGATCATTCAGCCTGATCCGAAACCGAAACTCATGGCAAGAATCAAAAAGGATTTTAACAGAGGGAAATATGTCTATTTAATGTTGTTGCCAGTAATTATCTACTACCTGGTTTTCCAATACTGGCCAATGGTTGGGATTGTTATAGCCTTTCAGAAGTATATTCCCGGCCTGGGCTTTTTTGAAAGCCCGTGGGTAGGATTTAAGCATTTCACTGATTTCTTTAACAGTTTTTATTTCTGGAGATTGATTAAAAATACATTTCTATTAAATTTCTGGCTCCTCATATTTGGATTCCCAGCTCCCATTATATTGGCATTGCTTCTTAATGAGGTCAGAAAGAGCTGGTTTAAGCGAACGGTTCAAACAGTCACTTATATTCCCCACTTTATCTCTATTGTAGTTATCGTAGGTATTATTAAAGATTTCACAGCGACTGAGGGAATCATTAATCAAATGCGGGAGATCCTAGGAAGCGAATCGATTTCATTTTTGCAGATTCCAGAGTACTTTCGCACAATTTACGTAACAAGTGATATATGGCAGTCAATTGGCTGGAGTTCAATCATCTATTTCGCGGCATTGTCAGCTGTTGACCCTAACCTGTATGAAGCGGCAGAGATGGATGGTGCAGGACGTTTCAGGAAAATGTGGCATATTACATTGCCGGCAATAAAGCCGACAATTGTCATCTTATTAATATTAACGATAGGTAATTTGCTAAGTTCGGGTTTTGAAAAAATCCTCCTTTTATACCAGCCATTAACATACGAAACCGCGGATGTCATATCCACTTATGTGTATCGAAAAGGGATAGAAGATTCCTCGTTCAGTTTTGCTACGGCTGTCGGTCTTTTTAATACTATTGTCAACTTCATCCTCTTGATAATAGCAAACACTATTAGCCGAAAAGTTTCTGACAATAGCCTATGGTAAGCGTGGTGATAATCAATGAGATATAAAAAAACATTTGGAGAAAAGGTTTTTGATGCATTTGTATATTTACTATTGTCATTACTGATGATCGCGACCTTCTATCCACTCTATTATATTTTTGTAGCCTCCTTAAGTTCCGTATCTGAAATAGCTAAACATGGGACATTCATGTTATTTCCAAAAGGTTTCACATTAGAGAGCTATAAAGCGGTTTTCCAAAATGAAATGATCCTGACTGGGTTAAGAAATACCATATTCTATGTAATCCTTGGAACGGCAATTAATATGATATTGACCATCTTCGCAGCATATGGACTGTCCAGAAAGTGGCTAAAGGGAAGAAAAATCATCATGTTTGGGATTGTTTTAACCATGTTCTTCAGTGGAGGCTTAATCCCGAGTTTTATGGTTGTCCAAAATCTTGGACTGTATAACACAATCTGGGCATTATTGCTTCCAGGAGCAATGTCTGCGTGGAATCTTATTATGATGAGAACCTATTTTATGGGCTTGCCTGTAAGTTTAGAAGAATCAGCGCGGATTGATGGAGCAAATGATTTTCAGATTTTGTTCAGGGTTATATTACCGACAGCAAAACCTATTCTGGCAGTTATGGTTTTATTCTATGCGGTTGGGCATTGGAACTCATGGTTCTCTGCATCTATCTATCTGCAAAATAGAGAACTCTATCCTCTCCAGTTAATATTGAGGGAAATCTTGATCCAGGGAAGGGTAGCTGATTTTGGCGGCAATTCCGCGAATGTCACCCACCAGGTAGCTAAAAACCTGAAATATGCAACGATTATTGTAAGTACCATTCCAATCTTGTTAGTGTATCCATTTATTCAAAAATATTTTGTAAAGGGGGTCATGCTTGGATCATTAAAAGAATAGAGTACCAGCTAAATCATGATAATTCGAGGGGGAAATGTGCAGATGAAAAAGTGGAAAGCATTATTGAGTATGATTGTCACTGTAATTCTTGCATTATCCGTGGTTGGATGCCAAAGCGATAAAACTTCGGGACCTAAACAAAAAGATACTGATAAAGATAAAGGGCAAGAGGAAAAGCTGTCTACATTTAGTATATGGACATGGCTTGGTGCTGTAGAGGTTTGGGGCGGTAAAAGCTATGATGAGGTTCTTGCCTATCAGGAAATGGAGAAAAGAACTGGTGTAGATGTAGAATACGTCCATCCAACTGGAGATGCTGTTGAAGCCTTCAACCTAATGATGACTTCTGGTGAAATGGAAGATGCGATTTGGTACAGATGGAATCCTGAAAGAGCAATCCAATATTATGATGCAGGAAGAATAATAGATATCTATCCTCTTCTTAAAGATAATGCCCCTAACTTATATAAGTTAATCGAAGGAAATAAGGATTTAAAGAAACAATTGGTTGATCCAGAAGGCAGAATGTTCTATATGCCATGGATTACATTGGATAAGTTCTTAAACCAGAGTGAAGGCCTTGCTTTAAGACAAGATTGGTTAGAGAAAGTTGGAGCAGATGTTCCAAAAACGAATGATGAACTGTATGAAGTATTGAAAAAGATGAAAGATCAAAAGGTTAGCGGTGATAAGAAGTTTGTTGGTCTAACAGGTTACCCAAGCCAAATGTATAAGCTGTTCTATGGTTTTGGAGTAGCAGATGATTGGTATTTAGAAGGTGACAAAGTAGAATATGGTCCAGCAACTGACAAGTATAAAGAAGCATTGAAATGGTTCAACAAGCTATACGAAGAAGGACTGATGGATAAGGACTTTTTAACCTGGGAAGGCGATATCTATGACAAACACCTTGTTGATGGCCAAAGTGCGGGTATGATTGAAAACTCTGATTCTGTAAGCAGAGTCATGAAACTCGCTGCAGATGCTGGAAATGGGTTTACCTTCAAGCCGATTCCTTATTTGGAGTACAATGGTAAATCAACATCGCTTAACTCAACAGCAAAACGTATCGCACAGCCATATGGCTTGGCGATCTCATCAACGGCTGAAAATCCTGAAGCAATTGTGAAATATCTGGACTATGGATTTACAGAAGAAGGAGAAACGCTGTTTAACTGGGGTGTCGAAGGTGATACTTTCACTGCGGAAGGCGGAAAGAAAGCCTTCACAGATAAGGTAATGAAAGATCCGGATAATGTACCAGGCTTAGCTGCTACTAAGTATACAAACTCTGCATGGATTACATCTACTTCTGTTGAGGCTACAAAAGCAACTCTCGATGAATTAGGCTTACAGGCAAGGGAAACTTGGAGTGATGTTGATATTTCAATGGCATTTGAACCAATTCTCTGGATGACTCCTGAAGAAAATGAAATCGTATCTAATGCTTCAACTGACATTCAGACTTATAAAGATGAAATGAGAGATGCATTTATCACTGGTCAAAAAGACATTGATAAAGAATGGGATTCTTATGTAGAAACTCTAAAATCAATGGGAAATGATGAAATCAAAAAGGCGAAGCAATCTGCCTACGATCGTTATGTAAAACAATAATTTATCCCTATATAACCATGGAGGACCAGAATTCTTTTGGTCCTCTTTTTAAATCCTTATAGGTTAGGAAGTTTTGGAGGAGCATATAATGAATTATCAAATTCTACTATCAACGTTCAAAGAGAAATTTGAACAAGAAGCGAACAGGTTATTTTTTGCTCCAGGGAGGATCAATCTTATCGGGGAGCACACTGACTACAATGGGGGAAATTGCTTTCCTTGTTCCATTACTCTGGGTACGTATGGATTAGCAAGAAAACGTACGGATGATTTGATCCGGATGTATTCGTTGAATTTTCCTGATATAGGTATTGTTGAATTTACACTGGATGACCTTTCTTATCATAAAGAACATGATTGGGCGAACTATCCTAAAGGAATGATTCGTTTTATAAAAGAAGCTGGATATCCAATTGATTCGGGGATGGATGTGATTTACTGCGGGGATATCCCTAATAGAGCTGGATTATCTTCCTCCGCTTCAATTGAAATGGTTACAGGTGTCATGATCGAAGGTCTTTTCGAGTTTACTATGAATAGGCTGGATATGGTGAAGCTTGGGAAAAAAGTGGAGAACGATTTTATCGGCGTGAATTCTGGAATCATGGATCAGTTTGCTATTGGTATGGGAAAAAAAGGATTTGGCATCCTATTAGACAGCCTAACTTTAGAGTATGCGTATGCACCAATTGATTTATCCAATCATTCCATATTGATTATGAATACGAATAAAAGCCGTGAACTGGCTGACTCCAAATATAATGAACGTCGAAGTGAATGTAAAAGTGCCCTTTTGCAACTGCAGGATGCAATTATTATTCAGTCTTTAGGTGAAATGACAGAAGAAGAATTTGAAGCAGCTAAACATGTAATTAAAGATGAGACTGTAAGAAGAAGGGCAAAACACGCTGTCTATGAAAACCGCCGAACTCTGTCCGCACTTGATGCCTTGAAAAATGGAGATCTGAAGACATTTGGCGAGCTTATGAATCAGTCACATATATCTTTACGGGATGATTATGAAGTAACCGGTATCGAGCTGGACACATTAGTAGAAACGGCCTGGAAACAAAAAGGTTTAATAGGAGCGAGAATGACTGGAGCTGGTTTTGGGGGTTGCGCCATTGCTGTAGTGGAAAAGGAGGAAGTTGACAATTTTATCCATGCAGTCCGGAGCACCTATCAACAGCAAATAGGTTATCAAGCGACGATTTATGCAGCAAGTATTGGTGACGGGGCAAAAGAGGTTGCCTTAGATGAAATCTCAATTAAATAACTGTGAAAAAAGACCAATCAGTATACCAGTGGTGTCTTTAAAAATGAGTAGTGCCAGTCCTCGAATCTACTATTCTGCATAATAAAGAGTTCAAGAATTTTTGAAAACAACCCATGTTTGTAATGGAGGCTGCCGTCTCTTAACCCAAAGTTAAATTTAAAATTGAAAAGGAGGCGATGCGACATGAACATTCTAATACCTGGAGGAGCGGGTTATATTGGCTCGCACGCTGTTCGTCAGCTGTTAGAAGAGGGGTATGAGGTTACTGTTATAGATAATTTGCAAACCGGACACTTAAAATCGCTCCATCCAGACGCTATGTTTTTTGTGGGAGATCTTAGAGACAGAAGCTTTTTGCGGCGGGTATTCAATGAAGTGAAGGTTGATGGAGTCATGCATTTTGCTGCAAACTCAATTGTTGGCGAATCTATGGAACGCCCGTTGATGTATTTTGATAATAACGTCTATGGTACACAGGTTTTACTGGAGGTAATGGAGGAATTTAAAGTAAAGCACATTGTTTTTTCCTCGACAGCAGCTATATATGGGGAACAAAGGATAATGCCTATTACTGAGGACTGGGCGGCGAATCCATCCAATGCATATGGCGAAACAAAATTAGTGATGGAAAAAATGATGAAATGGTGTGAGGCAGCTCATGGCCTTAAGTTTGTCGCTTTACGTTATTTCAACGTGGCCGGGGCAGAACCTTCTGGCACGATCGGAGAGGACCATCAACCAGAAACACATTTAATCCCGTTAATCCTTCAGGTAGCCTCAGGTCAAAGGGAGAATATCTCCATTTACGGGAACGATTACGACACACCAGATGGAACTTGCATCCGAGATTATATCCATGTCGAGGACCTTATTTCAGCGCATATCCTTGCCTTAAAGTATCTTCTTGATGGAGGGAAAAGCGAAATATTCAATTTAGGAAGCAGCCAGGGTTTTTCAGTATTAGAAATAATAGACGCTGCAAGGTCGGTTACAGGACACACGATACCTGAAGTGATTGTCAATCGGCGAGCGGGAGATCCAGCCAGCTTAATTGCTTCATCTGAAAAAGCAGCTAACAACCTTGGCTGGAAACCAGCTAAGACTTCAATTAAGGATATCATCAAAGATGCATGGACATGGCATCAATCCCATCCGAATGGCTATGGGGATTAGAGGGATAGAAAATGGAGATATTTTCAGCAATACAGACACTTATTAATCGAGCCATTGAAGCCAATTTGATAAATGAAGTAGATGAAATATACGCCAGAAATCAGGTTATGGAGATTCTATGCTTAAAAACTTTTCCTCCTGAAGTCAAACCCGATGAATCCCACTCCATCCCGGAAATTTTAGAACACCTCTCGGAATACGCACTCAAGGAAAAACTCTTTGACGAGAGATACGTAAACAAAGACATTCTTGAAAGCAAGATTATGAATGTGCTAACGCCTCGGCCCTCTACTATTAATGAAGTATTTTATCGGAAATATAAGCAGGACCCAAGTGCTGCCACAGCTTATTTCTATGAAATCAGTAATTGCAGCAACTATATTCATATGAAAAGCATTGCGAAGAATATCAATTACTCGATAGACACGCAGTTTGGAAAGCTTGATATTACCATCAACTTATCTAAGCCTGAAAAGGATCCGAAACAAATCGCACTAGAAAGAATGCAGAAGAAGATGGCGGTTGAATACCCGAAGTGTCTTCTTTGTAGGGAGAATGAAGGGTATGCGGGCAGGATAGGTTATCCAGCGAGATCAAACCACAGAATGATCAGGCTGGAACTTATGGAAGAGCAATGGTTTCTCCAGTATTCCCCTTATCTCTATTACAACGAGCACAGCATTATCATTTCAAAGGATCACCGCGATATGAAAATAAATCATGCTACATTCCAAAGGCTGCTAGAATTCATAGAGAAGTATCCTCATTATTTCATAGGTTCCAATGCGGATCTACCAATCGTGGGAGGATCGATCCTCAGTCATGACCATTACCAGGGAGGCAGCTATGAATTTGCCATGGCAAAAGCGGCTGATGAAATAGTTTTCCGTATTGAGGGCTTTGGGGAAATCGACGCATCTACTATAAAATGGCCCATGTCGGTCATTCGCTTGAGGAGTAAGAATCGAAATGAACTTGCTATGGCAGCGGATCACATCCTTTCCAGATGGAAGGTGTATTCAGATGAAAAAGCAGGGATACATGCCTACAGTTGTGAGACCCGGCATAATACGATTACGCCAATTGCCCGCTGGAAAAATGGAAGGTTTGAACTTGATCTTGTGCTCAGGAATAATCGCACAAATGAGGAACACCCGATGGGAATTTTCCATCCGCATGAAGATGTTCACCATATAAAGAAAGAAAATATTGGACTGATCGAGGTCATGGGGCTCGCTGTTTTACCTGCCCGTCTTAAGTCAGAGCTTGAAGATGTAGAAACATATTTGATGGGGCGGAATGACTTGATGATGGACTACCATCAATCCTGGGCTGATGAGTTGAAAGAGCGCTATTATTCTCAATTAACTGATCAGAATGTTACTGATATTTTACGTAAGGAAGTGGGAATGAAGTTTCTAAAAGCGTTGATGGATGCAGGTGTTTTTAAGCGTACCGAAGAGGGTCAGCGATCATTCCTACGATTTATCCAAAGCTTAAAGAATGGGGGAGGAGGGAATTGAACGTTATACAACACCAATATGGAGAAGTACAAGAGCAGCCAGTCGTAGCCCATACGATTGCGAATGGTAAGGGAATCAAAATGACAGCTATTAATTATGGTTGTATCATTACTGAATTATACGTGCCTGATTGCAATGGAGAGCTTGAAAATATCGTTCTTGGATTTGATACACTTGAGGAATACGAAAAACACTCCCCTTATTTTGGTGCAATTGTGGGCCGACATGCCGGCAGAATAAAAGAAGGGAAATTCGAACTCGATGGGGTTGACTATCAGTTAGAGCGAAATAATGGTGTAAACCATCTGCATGGAGGTGTGCGCGGATTAGATCGAGTGGTATGGGATATTGAGGTAAAGGAAAGTGAAAAAGCTATCAGTCTTGAATACAGCTATAATAGTAAGGAGGGAGAAAATGGATATCCAGGCAATGTTCAGCTGAAGATTTCCTATACACTCAATGAGGACAATGAATTGATACTAAAGTATGAAGGCGATAGCGATAAGAGAACGATTCTGAATTTAACCAACCATTCCTATTTTAATTTAAGCGGTAATTTGAAAAGAAGTATTGAGGATCATCATTTAATTTTGAAGAGTGACCGCTTTATTGAACTGAATGAAGACTTGATTCCAACAGGTGTCATGCTTGAAACAGCTGGAACAGCATTCGACTTTCGGAATGGGAGGATGATTCATGAAGGTATTAAGTCAGACCATCAGCAAAACATAATTGCTGGAAATGGGTATGACCACCCGTTCTTGCTTTCAGAAAATAATAATGAGGAAATCATCCTTAAAGATAGTGAGAGTGGACGGGTTTTAGTGATAGAAACGAATCAGCCTTGTGTTGTTCTATACACAGGAACCCAATTAAATGACGATTTTTCTATACGTAGGGTGAAATCTCAGAAATACCTGGGCCTATGTTTGGAAACGCAAGGATTACCTGATGCCATCCATCATCCCAACTTCCCTGGTACAGTCCTAAACGGTGGCGAAAAATATTTATCTATTACAAAGATGACTTTCAAGGTTCAAGAATCTGACCATCAAAAAATTTAATTTGAAAATTGACTTCTTTTGTTTAAGTATCCTTTTAGGGGGATGTCGTTGTGGATTTAACCTGAAAAGGCAGTTCTTTTGTTTTTATAAAAAGTGTCCCAAAAGATATACTTTTTGGGACACTTTTTTTAAAAAAATAATCGATATTTGCAAATGACAAACTAATGGTGCAGCAATGCCATTATTCTTCCACAGGATTTTTAGGCCCATTAAGATTTAATTGATAAAAAGCTAAATCAAGCCATCTATTGAATTTAAATCCTGCATTTGCTATTGTACCGGAATGAACAAAACCGAAATTCTTATGCATTGCAATACTTTTCTCATTTGATGCATCGATTCCAGCAATTAATGTCATATATTCTCTTTCATTGGCAATTGCTATTAATTCTTTCATTAAAGAAGTTCCAATTCCCTTTTTTCTGTAATTGTTGTCCACATAAATAGAATGCTCAATTGTATATTTGTAAGCTGGCCAAGCTCTAAAGGGGCCAAAAGTGGCAAAGCCAACTACTTTATTATCCATTTCACATACTATGATCGGATAACCTTCATCCATTTTTTGCTTATACCATATTTGCCTGTTTTCAAGAGTTTGAGGATGATAAGAGTATACTGCTGTTGAGTTGAGAATTGCATCGTTATATATATTTAAAATATCTTGTAAATCCTTTTCTTGGATATGCCTGATCAAAATATTTTCTCCCCCATATGTCTAATATCTAATATGCCGTAAATTATATCAAAAAACGCGAAAAATTCGGTGGTGTTTGTCAGTAAATCTGACATTTTTTTAATCTTAAGAAAAAAGTTTCACCCGAAGTTTGCCAAATAGTATTATCTTTTCTCAATAGGAACATATACGGGTATAACAAAGTACAAAATCCAAAAAATTGCCATAGGAACACTAATTATTAATGTTAGTAATGGCTTTTTATGGTGCAGTCTTAAAAAAGAAAACATGATACAGTCGAATAGGATGGACCATCCAAGACTCCAGCCATATTTATATATAATATTCCCCCTCATTAAGAGGATGATTTCGACGCCTGCATATAAAACAATCCAAAACAGGTAATGGCGTAAGATTCTTTGTAACCCTTGTCCTTCTGGATACCTAGCTAAGAACATTAAAGTGGTGATGGGAAATGTGATGAAAGTATAAGACATTTCTAATAAGGAATGATTAAGCCATTTAATATCTGGGGAGAGCTGCCATAACCAATGTGATGCACATAGAAAGTTATATGTAAGATTTCCTAATGCAATATATTGCATTGTGGGATAAAAAAACTTCCACTTTTTATAATCGCCACTGAGCCATAGAGCAAGAATGCTAATTAGTGCTAAGACAAGATGCATTTTGATATTTTCCTTATCTTTTTTTCTTAGTTTGTTTCAAATAAGAAAAAATAATGATAAATGGGAAAATTAATATCCTTTTTTGAAGATTTCTGTTGAGAGTAGTGAAGGGACCAAGATCTCTGAGGGAGAACGGTTTTAGAAAAAGAGGATTTTCTCATATTAACGATGATTTACTATCTAACAGAGGAGAAATGAAATATTGGGGCAGGGGAAATTTCCTTGAGAGAAAAATTAGCAAACTTTTAAAAGGTTTATTAAAGTGCACAAATCAAATTTATAAAGAACACATGAATTTCAAACAGAGATGTTTTCAACATTGATGCAGTAAATACCCCTTAATTTAATAATTTTTGATATTTTACAATAAGATTATCTAAAGCCTGGCTCAAACGGATGGTTTCGGAATGGGCAAAACCGTGATTCTTCCCAACCTTTATAAGTTCCTCACGGTAGTATTCAATTTTTAATAAAAGGATTTCTTTCTTTAGTTCCATAACTAAGACCTCAAGGGGAAAAGTATCATTGGTAATCAAAATATTTTTTACAGAATTAGACATGTGTAAGTCTCATTTTACCAATAATGAATATTAAATGGAAGTTGGAATTACAGATAATTAATGACATTTTTTACTCTGGATGTTTTCGTTAACATTGTTGCTTTTAGAGTAGTGTTGACTCGACCGTCAGGGTGCTCGCTTTTCGCGTGTAAGAATGCTGTAAAAGCTCATGTTCCTGCTTTTTCCTCAGTGAATTGTTCACGGACTTCTTCTCAAACCATCTCGATGAGCTTGTTTCCTTGGGCTGTTCTCGGAGCCTTTCTCATAACAACTCGTCGCGCTTTTTTCCTCATCGAGTTGTTCTCGGAACCGTGTTCAATCAACTTATTTATAATGAAAACAAAACAAAAACTTTTAGAAAAACAGCCTTCACTTCTAATGAGCTAATGAATGTTTCGCAATAAAGCGGGAGGACTAAAAGGCCGGCACTCCTTTTCGCGAAGCAGCCAGCTTTTTAGTCCTCCAAGTTAGAATCCTCTTATATAGGAGGATTATTTTAATAGTTATAAAGTGATGATAATCGGTCCATTTTTAGTAAGGATGATTGTATGTTCACATTGTGCTACAAAGCTGTTTTCTGTCACATATGTCCATTCATCGCCATCGTTTTGAAAAACTTCTTCTTCACGATTTGAGATGAATGGTTCGAATGCGATTACCATTCCTTCTTTTAAAAGTTCGTCATCCCAAGGCTCATTGTAATTATAAATGTGATCTGGAGCTTCATGGATTGTACGGCCAATCCCATGTCCAGTAAGGTTCTTTATTACGGTTAGTCCGTTTTTTCTGGCAGTCGCAATAACGGCTTTTCCCAGTCCGCTTTTCTTGGAACCTGGTTTCGCTTTTTTTAGACCAGCTTCAAATGCTTCGACAGCAGTATTGCATAATTTAGTTAAAAGAGGATCGCCTTCTCCTACTACAAAAGAAATTCCAGTGTCGGCAAAATAACCATTCTTTGAGCCCGAAACATCAATATTTACAATATCGCCTTCTTTGATCACACGGCTGCCTGGAATGCCATGTGCTACCTCTTCATTAACACTTATACAAGTGTATCCAGGGAAATTATATTCTCCCTTTGGAGCAGAAATCGCTCCATGCTCTTCAAACAGGCGGCCGGCAATTTCATCAAGTTCCTTTGTTGTAATACCTGGCACTGTTTTTTGTACCAATTCCTCTCGAATCAAGGACACGATCTTTCCAATTTCTTTTAATCCGTTAAAATCTTCTTCCGTCTTTGCAATCATTATTAAATCCCTTCCAATATCAATTATTTCATGTTACATATGATTTTATTAGAGTATCCTTTTTTAGTGTGAAAATCCATTCTAAACACCTATAAACTTGATCAACATTATGAAGAGTATTTATTTAAAGCAACAGACTATTCGAAAACATCCTATTAAAAAGAACTGCAGGGAAAACCCTACAGTTCTTTTTGGTATTGTCTCATATTCAAATCATTCTTTGGCCAAATATAGCCGATGGCTGCTCCAATTAAAGCCGGGATGATCCAGCCGAGACCAATTTCATAAAGGGGCAGGTAATCCATATAGAATGTTTTAACAGAATTGAAAAATGAGGATGTCAAATTTGGCAGGCTAGCGGCTAATGCGCTGTAGCCATCAAAAAAGCTTACAAAGAATGTAAGCAGCATGGAAGCTGCGTATACGCTTTGTTTATGGCCGAATAATGGCGATAATAAAGTTAACAGGATAAGGACAATTGCTAAAGGATACAGGAACATTAATACCGGCACGGCAAATTGGATGATATTGTTTAATCCGAAGTTTGCGATTGTGAATGAAACGATACACAGTAACAGTACAAACATTTTGTAACTTACTTTAGGAAATAGATTATTGAAAAATTCACTGCAAGCTGTAATAAGTCCAATGCTTGTTTTAAGGCAGGCAAGGACAATGATGATTGCCAGTAAGATGGCGCCGAAAGATCCAAAATAATGCTGGGCAACAGCGGCAAAAATCTGTCCGCCATTATCAAAGGTGCCTATAGCGTTTATACTTGATGCTCCCATGTACGTAATAAGTCCGTAGATCAGCATCATTAAAGCCATCGCAAAAATACCCGATTTCAAGGTGGCATTAGCTATATCCTTCGGTTTTGTGATTCCCTGTCCCTTAATAGCATTGATAACAACAATCCCGAATGCCAGTGATGCCAGGGCATCCATTGTATTATAACCCTCTTTGAAACCAGTAATAAAAGCTAAATTAGTATAGTCTCCGGAAGGTTCTCCAAAGTTCCCCATTGGCTTGAAGATGGAAGTTAAAATTAATACAAGTAAAAAGATAAGAAAAGCCGGTGTTAAATATTTTCCGATATAGTCCATGACCTTGGCAGGATGAAGTGAAAAAAAGTAAACAATGGCAAAAAATACGAAGCTGAAGATTCCGAGCCATAAGTTAGCCTGACCCGGATTAATGTAAGGTTCAAATCCGACGACAAAAGGAACCGTAGCTGTCCTTGGAATCGCGAAAAAGGGTCCGATTGTCAGGTATAGAGCCATGGAAAAAACCACACCGAAGAGCGGATGAACCCGGCTGGCTAAATCCCGAAGTCCATTGCTGCCGGAAAGCCCAATCGCTAAAATTCCCAAAAATGGCAGGCCAATTGCTGTAACTAAAAAGCCAATTAAGGCATGCCAAAAGTTTGTTCCGGCAAGTTGGCCAAGCTGGATCGGGAAAATCAGATTCCCTGCACCAAAGTACATTCCAAAAAGCATTGTTCCAATGACACCATAGGTAGAAAATGATATTTTTTTCTGCATCAAAATTTGCTCCTGTTCTAGTTGAATTAATCTCGTTGGGAGTACCATAAGCTAACAATCTAAGAAAATACCTTATCATATACTAAGTAAATCCCTTAAGCATTCCTCTTAAGAAGTTAATAAAACTCACTATATATTTTTGATTGATACAAGTCAATTGAAAATTTTTAGTATTTTTAGAATCTTACTTCCTTCGATCTGTCTCCAAGTATATCTTTCCATTCGTGTTATTTCCTTTACGTGAACAAAATGAACAAAACGTTTAATAAGTTTTTAATGCTGTTTAAATAGATAATCTATTAAAAATTCAAAAAGTTTGTAAAATTAAGAAAACGCTTACAAGGAGGAATTGAAATGGTTTTTATGAAGAAATTTTCAGCAGTAATGTGTGCAGGAGCACTGGCAATTAGCCTTGGTGCTTGCAGCAGTCAAGGGACATCTAGCTCTGAAGGTAAGGAAGAAAACACAGGGTATCCGACCAAGGCAATTTCAGTCGTGGCACCATCTGGAGCTGGAGGCGGATGGGATTTAACAGCTCGTTCATTTACAAAGGTACTAAGTGAAACAAAGATTGTAGAGCAGCCTTTGACAGTTGAGAACAAGCCTGGTGGCGGCGGTGCTGTGTTTATGGCTGAATATGCTACTGCGCAAGCGGAAAATAACGATATGCTCTTTGTCAATTCGCCTCCGATTATCATCAACAATTTGAAAAAAGAAGGAAATAGTCCTTATGGTGTTAAAAATACAACGCCTCTGGCTCAATTGACAAAAGATTATGGTGCCATTGTTGTAAAAGAGGATTCTAAATTTACAGATTTAAAGTCAGTTTTGGAGGAAGTAAAGAAAGATCCTAGTAAACTAACATTTGCTGGAGGCTCTGCGCCAGGGTCAATGGATCACTTGATCTCCATCCTTCCAGCTTTTAAATATGGAGTCGATCCAACAAAAGTAAAATATGTTTCTTATGATGGCGGTGGTGAAGCGATTACTGCTTTGCTTGGCGGTAACGCGGATGTAATCGGCACGGATGCCTCCAGTGTTAAGGAGTTTTTAAAAGCAGGTAAGGTAAGAGTATTGGCTGTTACTTCGCTTGAGCGTCTATCTGGTGATTTTAAAGATATTCCAACCGCAAAAGAACAGGGTGTCGATGCAGAATTTACTATTTGGCGCGGTGTTTTCGGCCCTGAAAAAATGTCAAAAGAAGCAAAGGCTTATTGGGATAAAGCAATCAAGCAGCTTGTTGATTCTCCTGAATGGAAGAACGAGGTAGAGAGCCAGGGATGGGATTTCGACTATAAAAACAGTGATGATTTTAAAACGTTCTTAGAAGAACAAGAAGGCCAAATCCAGCAATTATTAGCCGCCCTGGGTATGCAGAAGTAATTCAAGTGGGGGAAGGATTGTTTCTCCTTCCCCTATTTTTGAAAGGAGATTGCAATGAGTATTCAATTTGATCGATTGGCTTCTGTTTTATTTTTAGTTACAGGTGTTCTTTTTATGGTTGGAAGCAGGCAGCTCGGAAGTTCGTCATATGGCAGTGCGGTAGGACCAGATATATTTCCTTTTTTCCTTGGTATTGTGCTTGTTTTCTTAAGCATCCGATTATTTTATGAATCATACATTTCAAAAAATCAGCAGAGGTCTAAAGAAATTTTGCAGTATAAGCCGTTTTTAATCATTTTTGCTGCTACATTGGTTTATATTTTGACGCTGGAAACGATGGGATACGTAATCACAACCTTTTTATTTTTGTTTGTTTGTTTCCAAACAATGGAACGTTCAAAGTTGTTTACATCCCTTTTAATATCTGCCTGTTTTTCAGGACTCGTTTACTTTTTATATGTAGAAGTTTTAAAAGGTACACTGCCAGGCTGGCCAATTTGGATTTAAGATCTGATTGGAACCTTTTTAGTAAGGAGATTGAAACATGAGTACACTTGATTATTTAATTCAGGGATTTGGAACAGCACTCATTTGGTATAATATCATGTTTGCTTTTGTGGGAGTCTTGATTGGGACTGCGGTTGGTGTGCTCCCGGGTATTGGACCAATGAGCGGGGTAGCCCTTCTTATTCCTGTCACAGCTTCTATTACGAGCGGGCTTCCGCCTGAACAAGCTGCAACGAGCGCAATTATTCTGCTTGCTGGAGTCTATTACGGGGCAATGTATGGTGGATCCACAACGTCGATTCTATTAAATACACCTGGAGAATCATCTTCTGTTGTGACAACATTGGACGGCTACCAGATGGCGAAGAAAGGAAGAGCAGGGAGTGCATTATCTATAGCAGCAATCGGTTCTTTCGTGGCGGGAATTGTAACGATTATTGCCCTGATTGCTTTAGCCAAACCTTTATCGGCTGTTGCGCTCAAATTTGGCCCAGCGGAATATTTTTCATTAATGCTTTTAGGTCTGGGGGCTGTCAGCGGGTTGGCTGGAAAATCAGTGACAAAAGCATTAATAATGACTGTTTTTGGACTGCTGCTTGGAACAATTGGAATTGATAGTGTTTCTGGAATTGCAAGATTTACTTTTAATGTTCCATGGCTGTATCAGGGTATTGAGTTTTTAACAATTGCGGTAGGATTGTTCGCACTTGGAGAGGTATTTAAGACGATTTTAGAAAAAGAAGAGGAAGAAGCTGAAATCGCAAGGATCAATAATTTACTTCCTTCCAAAGATGAATTGAAAGAATCTGCTGGACCAATCGCGCGCGGTTCGATTTTAGGATTTTTTGTGGGAATATTGCCCGGAGCAGGGGCAACCCTTGCATCCTTTTTTTCATATATTCTTGAAAAAAAGATCTCTAAAAACCCATCTAAATTTGGAACTGGAACAATTGCGGGAGTTGCGGCACCTGAATCAGCGAATAATGCAGCCTCAGGTGGGGCGATGATTCCGTTATTAACTCTAGGTATTCCAGGGTCAGGTACAACGGCTATTTTAATGGGAGCGCTGATGATGTATAACGTCCAGCCGGGACCTTTATTATTTGAAGACCATCCGCAGGTAGCATGGGGACTTATTGCCAGTATGTTTATTGGAAACATCATGCTGCTGATTTTAAATCTTCCACTTGTTAAAGTGTTTGCAAAAATTATTCAAACGCCTAAGCAATTTTTGATTCCGATGATTATCGCCATCTCGATTTTTGGTGTATATGCCGTTCAAGTATCGACTAATGATCTTTTACTATTATTGGGTTGCGGAGTTTTAGGGTACTTCCTAAGCAAGAACGATTATCCAATCGCCCCGCTTGTTCTGGGATTGGTATTAGGGCCAATGGTAGAGAATAATCTGAGAAGAGCTTTAACAATCTCTAATGGAGATTTCAGTATTTTTATATCTCGCCCCATTTCACTTATTTTTCTCATTATGACCGTCCTTTGGCTCCTTGTTCCTTTCATGATGAAAAGACGAGGCAAAGATGTGGTTATTAATATTGAGGGGTAAATTATTTAAATAGTAAAAAAACTCCTTTTTTCAAGGAGTTTTTTTACTATAATGAGATAAGAGGTGTTTGCGTGAGATTACATACAAAATTAATGCTATTAATTTTTATCCTGATGATTTCAATTGGGGCTATTTTTGAAGTCACTTTTAAGAATATCCTGGAGTCCAACCTTAAGAAGGAAATAGGTTCAAAAGCACTGTCAGTTGCCCAATCAATTGCCAATATGCCTGAGATTGAACAAGCTTTCCATACGAAAAATCCAGCATCGATTATTCAGCCGATTGCTGAGAGCATTAGAAAACAAGTAGGGGCAGAATTTATCGTGATCGGGAACCGAGATGAAATCCGATATTCCCATCCCAATCCCAGACGATTAGGGCAAAAAATGGTAGGGGGAGATAATGGCCGTGCCTTTAACGGAGAGTCTGTTATTTCAGAATCTACAGGCACACTTGGTCCTTCGCTTAGGGGAAAAGCCCCGATCTTTAGCCATGGGGAAGTGATCGGCGTGGTGTCTGTCGGATATCTTCAAACAGATATAGAAAAGGAAATTTCAAAGATTCAGAAGAAAATCTTTTCTGCAACATTCCTTATTTTAATTGGAGGCTTACTAGTAGCATGGCTAATTTCTCTAAATATAAAAAAAGCATTGTTTGGTCTTGAACCAAAAGAAATTGCATGGATGTATCAGGAGAAACATGCAATATTAGAGTCCATTCATGAAGGGATTATTGCAATCGATACCGATGGGCGGATTACGGTAGTAAATGAAACAGCACATGAAATTTTGCGGGTACCAAATGAAATATTGCTCCGTGGAAAAAGAATTGAAGAAGTATTAGAAAATACGAATCTTCTTGAAGTAGTCGGTACTGGACAGGCGGAATATGATAAGGAAATCATGATTAATGGTGATGTCTTTTTAGCAAACCGCATTCCTATTTTTAATAAAAAAGGGAATGTAATTGGTGCTGTAGCCAGCTTGCGGAATAAGTCAGAGCTTGCTCATTTGCTACAGGAATTATCCCATATAAAATCCTATGCAGAAGGATTGCGGGCGCAAACTCATGAGTATTCAAACCGACTCTATACTCTTCTGGGGTTAATTCAGCTTGGTTCCTATAAAGAAGCAATTGATTTTATCTCAAAAGAAGTAGATGTTGCCCAAGGATTTATACAATTTTTAATGAAGGAAATACCGGACCCGATTATTGCAGGATTTATACTAGGCAAGGTTAGTTTGGCAAGCGAATTAAAAGTTGATTTCACAATAGACAGGGAGAGCAGCTTTAAAGATCTACCCGATGAGGTTAACAGAGATGCTTTAGTTACGATTATTGGAAACCTGATCAATAATGCTTTTGAAGCCGTTAGAGAGAGTGGAAAAGAAGATAAAAGGGTCTTGCTGTTTTTGACCGATCTCGGAAAAGAGCTGATTATCGAAGTAGAAGATAATGGTCGAGGCATTGATCGGAAAAGTAGTGACCACATCTTTAAAGCAGGTTTTACAACGAAGAACAAAAGCAGTAATGCAGGAATTGGACTCAGCTTGGTTCAAAAAGCCATTAATCAGCTGGGTGGATATATCACGTATTCTTCAAATGCGGGAGAAGGTACAGTTTTCACAGTGGCGATACCAAAAAAGCAGGGAGAAGTGGACGATGGGGAAACGGGATATCGAAGTGTTAATTGTTGAGGATGACTTAAGGATTGCTGAAATACAAAAACGGTTTATCGAACAGATTGAAGGATTTCAAACTGTGGGAATCGCTGGAGGGTATGGTGAAGCTAAAACCTTAATTGATATCTTAAAGCCGGATTTGCTCTTACTGGACGTTTATTTTCCCGATATGAACGGATTGGAATTATTAAAAGAAATCAAACTGCATACTAAACAAATGGATGTTATTATGATTACTGCTACAAAGGAAATTGATAAAGTGCAAGAGGCCATAAGTATCGGGGTATTTGATTATATTATTAAACCATTAGTTTTTGAACGATTTAAACAATCTCTGCTTCGATATCAGGAATTCTACGAAAAATTAGAGCAGCTAGGTGAAGGAAATAACGTTGTTACACAGCAGCAGGTAGACAAATTGTTACGAAAAGAATTGAACGACATGAAAAATGAAAAGTCATACCTTCCCAAAGGGATTGATCCGTTAACGCTTGAAAAGGTGATGGAGGTCATTGGAAAGGGTGGAGAGGGGCTGACTGCAGAAAGTGTCGCAAAAGTAATCGGTGTAAGCAGAACAACTGCAAGGCGTTATTTGGAACATCTGGTGTCTATAGAAAAAATAGAAGCTGATTTGACATACGGAACAGTTGGGCGTCCGGAACGGGTTTATATGAGTATAGGATAAAAAAGTAATCAAAAAAAAGTGGCAGATGCCACTTTTTTTATAGAAATCTATTTACTTGCCCAAGTTTATCTTCCTTTAATCTGTACAAATAGCCGGGACGGCCAATTCCGTAAGTTAATGATTCTTCGAGAACACCAAGAGTTGATAGAAATTTCAAGTATTTTCGTACTGAAACCCTTGATATTAGTGTGATTTCGGAAATGTCATCGGTTGAGAACTGACTACTTTCTTTTGCTTGGATTACCTTGATAATTGATTCCAGCGTGCTGCTGGTTAAACCTTTTGGGAGATCATCTATAGATTCACCGGCCAGCTTTATTTCTGTGCTGAGAATATGACCATCAAGGTCCTCTTGTCTCAGCAATTGATTATTCGCAAAGAAATGGTATTTTTCTTTATATTGAATTAAAGCCTGATTAAACCTTTCAAACTCAAATGGTTTAATTAAATAATCTACAGCTCCATACCTTAGGGCAGTTTGAATATTTTCTTTGTCTGCGGCAGCAGTAATCAGGATCACATCGGCTGAAATATTTTGCTCCCGTATAAACTGGAGCAATTCGAGTCCGGTTGCCCCTGGCATATATACATCTAGCAAAATAAGGTCGACCTGCTCGGATTTTAGATATTCCATGGCAGCCTTGACGTTATGGACGATTCCAGCAAGTGTGAACCCTTTTACTTCCTGGAGATATCGCTTATTAAATTCTGCAACCATTGGATCATCCTCGATAATCAGTACCTTAATCATTTCCCCACCTCTTTTGCTTCGTATGGAATTTGTATATGGAAATTAGTGCCCAGTAACAATTTTGAATCAATCGTTAACTCTCCACCAAGTTCTTTAACACTTTTGTTAGCTAAATATAAACCATAGCCGCGGTTTTCCCCTTTTGTTGAGTATCCCTTTTTTAAAATTTCTTTTTGCAGCTCGCTTGAAATCCCGGGTCCCGAATCAAATACTTCAATTGTTAACCTTTTTTCTTGATAGGAAAAAGTAACTTCAAGTGTTTTTTCTACTGTATCCGCCATTGCTTCAATCGCGTTGTCGATCAAGTTGCCAAGAATCGTAATCAGTTCATGGGTTGTCTTATTTGCCGCCGGCTCAGGAATAGTGCTGGAACTCTCGATTGAGAGGTCTACATTTTCTTCCCTGGCATAGCTTAATTTCCCCATGATAAATCCTGCTAGCGCGGGATCCTTAATATGTTGAGTGATACTGCCGAATTCCTGATTTCGGTAGTCTACCAATGTTCGGATAAAGTCGGATAACTGGTCATAGGATTTCAATTGGACCATTCCAAGTATGACGTGGAGCCTGTTCATAAATTCATGGGACTGCGCACGAAGTGCTTCAGCATACATCCTTACTCCTGTCAGTTGTTCAGCCAGCTGATTAACTTCTGTTTTGTCACGGAATGTAGAAATAGCACCGACCACCTGGCCATTTACTATTAGCGGAACCCGGTTGACGAGGATGGAAACCCCGTTAATGGTTTGTTCCTCATCAAGTTCAGGCTGGCCTGTTTGCAAGACATGATCCAATCTGGTTGATGGCATATATTCATAAATTTTCATGCCGACAGGCTTTTGGGACAGACCAGCCTTTTTAAAAATTTGTAAAGCAGACTTGTTCACCAAAGTGATGGTGGACGTATTATCAACTGCAATGATTCCTTCATGAACAGATTGGAGCATCGTACTTCTTTCCTCAAGAATTTTCGAAATGGCAAAGGGTTCAAGGCCCAACAAGATTTTCTTTATGTACCTAGCCAGTAATATCGCACCAATAATGCCGATCATTAACCCTAAAGCTGTAACGATGATGATATTTTTATGGCTGCGGCCAAGCGCTGTTTCTAGGCTCTCGAGCGATATGCCTACTGCTACAACACCAATTTGTTCTTTCTTTTCATTATAGATAGGCATAAAGGCACGTACCGATTTACCTAGGGTACCAAGGGAGGTGGAAACGTACTCTTTACCTTTCAGGGCAAGCTTTTCATCTCCTCCCACAAACCGTCTGCCGATTTGCTTTGTATTAGGGTGCGTCATGCGAATTCCGTTCATATCCATTACAACTATAAACATCACATTGGTGGCTGCTTGAATATCCTTTGTATATTCTTGAACTTCAGTAAGATTTTGCTTGTCCTCTAACGCATTAATTACTATATGGGATTTTGAAACTGTCCTCGCAACAATCTGGGCCTTTTCCTCCTGATGTCTTCTAATATTTTCACTGACCGAATTGCTTATTAAAATGTCCGTGATCATAAGGGAGAGCAATACGACTAAACAAACGAAGAAAATGATGATTGTACTTAATTTAAATTTGAACCTCTCGTTGTACACAAGAAAGCCTCCCTAACATGCTTCATCTATTCTTTATCACTATAAAATGTAATCGTTTTAAATTAAAGCATTTATTGTTGTATAGGAATAGGGAAAGAGTCTATTATTTTTTCTCTTTCTTTAATTACAAAACGATTTATAAAGTTTTTTAAACTATATTAAGTTTTCACAAAATTGTAACATGTGATTATTGAAAAGATGTAATCGTTTACAAAAATAAACAAGGAGGCAATAAAATGAGAATAAATTTTAAGAGTCTAACAACCCAGGTGATTCTTGGTATCATTCTCGGTATCTCAGTCGGTTTCATTTTTCCTGAAGTGGGTTCACAGTTAAAGGTCATTGCCGACATATTTATTAAACTTGTAAAAATGGTCATTGCTCCAATCATCTTCCTGACAATTGTAATTGGGATTGCGGGGATGGGAGATTTAAAGAAAGTCGGCAAAATTGGCGGTAAGGCATTACTATATTTTGAGATTGTCTCAACGATTGCATTAGCTATCGGAATTTTGGTTGCAAATATCATTAAAGCAGGTAAGGGTATTGATGCTGAAGCTGGAAAAGGGGATGTTTCACAATACACAAAGGCTGCTGAGGAAACAAGCCACGGATTCATGGATTTTATTCTTTCAATCGTACCTGACAGCTTCATTGGTGCATTTACGGGAGGCCAGCTCCTGCCTGTGCTGTTACTTGCTGTATTGTTTGGGGTTTCTCTTGCACATTTAGGCAAGAAGGGAAAACCGGTCCTCGAATTTTTCGAAAAAATTGCTGATGTCTTCTTCGGCATTGTTAATATCATTATGAAGGTTTCTCCATTTGCCGCTTTTGGTGCAATGGCATATACAATTGGAGAATTTGGGATCGGATCTCTTATTTATCTAGGAAAACTTATGGGTTCTGTGTACATTACTATGGCTATCTTTATTGTTCTAGTACTTGGCGGGATCGCAAAGTTCTACGGTTTCAGCATATTCAAATTCATCGCTTATATCAAAGAAGAAATCCTTCTTGTTATTGGTACATCATCCTCTGAAGCTGCTCTTCCCAAGATGATGGAAAAGCTTGAAAAGTACGGCTGTTCAAAGCCTGTTGTAGGGCTTGTGCTTCCAACCGGTTATTCTTTCAATCTGGACGGAACCTCTATCTATCTCTCAATGGCAGCATTATTCATCGCACAGGCGTACGGGGTAGACCTTAGTATTTGGCAGCAGCTTACACTTTTAGGAGTGCTGATGCTGACTTCAA
Organism: Heyndrickxia sp. MSNUG; assembly: GCF_049532715.1. Taxonomy (NCBI): domain Bacteria; kingdom Bacillati; phylum Bacillota; class Bacilli; order Caryophanales; family Bacillaceae; genus Heyndrickxia; species Heyndrickxia sp. MSNUG. The sequence goes on along the minus strand of NZ_CP150978.1, from coordinate 3,827,616 downwards.
AAGGTGCAGCCGGTGTTACCGGATCAGGCTTTGTGACACTAGCAGCTACACTTGCCGTATTCCCTTCGATTCCTGTTGAAGGAATGGCCCTCATCCTTGGTGTAGACCGCTTCATGTCAGAAGCCAGGGCAATTACGAACCTTATTGGAAACGGTGTTGCAACGGTTGTAATCTCTAAGACTGAAGGGGAATTTAATCCTTTACAAGAAGCTGTGGAAAAAAAGGTATCTGCTTAATCTACTAATTAACCAAACATTTTAGCAGGCAGCTATACATGCTGCCTGCTTTAGTGATTGTTCAGAAGGTATATGAGTTTATTAATATAGTCAAAAGAAGGAAGGTACATGCATGTCAACTTCAGAGAATACAAAAGTAATTCAGACTACTTTAAAAGGAAAAGAGATTCTATCTAATCCATTTTTGAATAAAGGGGTAGCTTTTACCAAAAAAGAAAGGGAAGTGCTGGGCTTAGAGGGGTTATTGCCTCCCCAAGTCCTCACTCTGGAAGAACAGACTAAAAGAGCTTATGAGCAATATTCTGCCCGAACCACCAATTTGTTTAAAAATGGGCTGCTATATGATTTATATAACCGTAATGTTGTCCTTTTTTACAGTTTGTTAAAAGAACATTTAAGTGAAATGCTGCCGATCATCTACACTCCTACAGTAGGGGAAGCGATTGAGAAGTACTCCCTTGCCTATAGACGTCCAGGAGGTATGTATCTATCTATTGATGACCCAAAAGGAATCGAAACTGCTTTTATGAACCTTGGACATCAAAAAAATGGTGTTGACTTGATTGTTGTCACCGATTCAGAGAGCATCCTTGGAATCGGTGACCAGGGTGTCGGAGGAATCAATATTGCGATCGGTAAATTGGCAGTTTATACTGCTGCGGCAGGTATTGACCCGAGCCGAGTCCTGCCAGTTGTTCTAGATGTTGGAACGAACAACCAGTCTTTAATTGATGATCCTTTTTATATTGGGAATAAGTTTCCACGTGTCCGTGGAGAACGTTATGACGAGTTTATCGACTTGTTCATTTCAGCTGTGAAAAAATTCTTCCCAGAAGTATTGCTTCACTGGGAGGACCTTGGAAATGTGAATGCACGGAATATCATTGAAAAATACGGGAGAGAAATTCTTACCTTTAACGATGATATACAAGGCACAGGTGCTGTCACCCTTGCGGCAGTAATGTCTGCCTTAAAGGTAACAGGAGAATCTTTGAAGGACCAGCGAATTGTTGTATTTGGGCCAGGAGCTGCAGGGATTGGGAATGCCGATCAAATAGCAGAGGCGATGATTTTGGCTGGCTTATCACGGGAAGAAGCTTATGACCGTTTCTGGGCAGTTGATTACCGAGGATTGTTGACTGACGATATTACGGATGTCCTTAAATTCCAAAAGCCATATACACGTAAAACTGAAGAAGTAATTGACTGGGAACGTACTGATGAAGGCATTATTACATTGATGGAAGTTGTCAAAAAAGTAAAGCCGACGATCTTGATTGGTACTTCTGGACAATCTGGCGCATTCTCGGAGGAAATTGTGAAAGAAATGGCAAAACACGTGAATCGCCCAATTATCATGCCGATGTCCAACCCGACCGCTTTGGCTGAAGCAGTACCATCAGATTTGATTGAATGGACGGAAGGCCGGGTCTTAATTGCAACTGGCAGTCCATTTGAAAATGTTGAATACAACGGTGTCAGCTATGAAATCGGCCAGTCCAATAATGCATTTGTTTTCCCAGGATTAGGGCTCGGAGCAATCGTGGCCAAAGCGGAAATTATCTCAAAGGGAATGTTGGCATCCGCTGCAAATGCCGTAGCAAAACTGTCCTATTGCAATACGCCTGGCACGCCCCTTTTGCCGTCCATCAACAAATTGCAAGAGGTATCAGAATATGTAGCCATCGAAGTTGCTAAGACGGCCATCTCTGAAGGAATAGCAAAAGCGGAAATCGAAGATGTTGAAAAGGCTGTGGCGGAAGCAATGTGGAAACCAGAGTATAAAAAAGTAATGAGTGTAGCTATATAAAACCTGGGGAAGGTTCGCGTGTTCCACTTTGGAACGCAAGAACCTTCCCCGCATTTTATTTTAGGGTTCTTTTTTAAAAGAATTTTGTTTTTGAAATAGATTCTTTAACAAACCTTCACTGGAGCGGAAAACGAGCATCCTAATGTGGAACTCAACAATATTAACAGCAACAATGGTTACCAAAACACGCTATTTAAAAAAAGGACTTATTTGTAAAGTAAAGAATAGTTAAAAGTGTAAACCAATAAAAGAATTGAGGTGTAATTTTATGTTGAATAATGAAGTTACTGAACTTTTACAAATAGAGTATCCGATCATACAAGCACCTATGGCCGGCGGAATAACAACTTCTAGATTAGTAGCTGAAGTTTCTAATTCTGGAGGTCTAGGAACCATTGGAGCTGGGTATATGACACCTGTTCAAATACGGAAGCAAATCAGGGAAATAAAGCAGTTAACATCCAAATTTTTTGGCATAAATCTATTTGTTCCTAACGAATTCAATGTTTCACATAATGAAATCAAATTCGCTAATGAGATACTGAAGCCTATTCGTGAGCAATTGAATTTACACCATGATGAAACCATTGAAATCCCTAACGCTAATAATGTTTTAGAAACATTTAAAGAACAAATTGAGATTGTTATTGAAGAAAAAGTCCCTGTTTGTTCTTTTACATTTGGCATTCCTTCTAAGGAAGTGATTAGAGAGTTGAAACAACATAACATTATTTTAATAGGAACTGCAGCAACTGTAAGAGAGGCGGTTGAAATTGAAAAAAGTGGTATGGATCTTGTAGTTGTGCAAGGTAGTGAAGCTGGCGGACATCGAGGGAATTTTATTAATGATGACCAGGAGAGCCTGGTGGGTTTGATGTCACTTATTCCGCAGGTTGTTGATCATGTAAGCATTCCTGTTATTTCTGCTGGTGGAATCATGGATGGCAGAGGGTTTATGGCTTCTGCTTGTTTGGGAGCTAAAGGAGTACAAATGGGTACAGCATTCTTAACTTGCATTGAAAGTGGAGCACATAAGGTACATAAAGAAGGAATTCTTCATGCTCACGAAGACCAGATTGTTTTAACACGAGCATTTTCTGGCAAAAGGGCAAGAGGAATTAAAAATCGATTTATTGAAGAAATGCAGAAGGCTGAAGCATCTGTTCCAGGTTTTCCAGTTCAAAATGCACTCACTCAAACGATAAGAAAAGCTTCAGCTGCACAAAATAATCAAGACTATATGTCACTATGGTCCGGTCAAAGTCCAAGACTAGCTAAAATTCAAACGGTTAATACTTTAATTCAAAATGTGATTTCTGAAGCTGAAAAAATCAAGAACAGTTTTTAACTTTTGACAGTTAAATTAATTTTAAAGAGTACTATTATTTTTTTTAGGGTAAAAAGCTTTAGTTATTTTATTTTGCTAGGCTGTGTTAAGGGTCATTGTTGATTGGAGTGGTGGGCACTCGACTCCTGAGGGAATAGCGTCCCAGCTTAGCCCCGCGGATGATCACCACCCGCCCTGCGGAAAGCGAGCATCCTTTCGTTCCAATCACCATATTAAAAGGAAAAAAGTATAAGAAACTGCCAGAATTTATCATTAAGTAATTCAACCCGAGTACCGCTTTGCTAAAGAAGGTTCCTTTTGGCAGGCTTTTTTTCTTACATAAGGTATATTTGCAAGTCATGTTCACAATAAAGTGGCGACCATGATACTCCGCTTAAAAATAGGCTCCACTGAAAATAAGAAAGTGTATAAGTGATAACAATAGAGATAGGATCCTATGTTTTTGTAAGGATTTCATATTTAAGGGGTGATGATGTGATTAGCTTTGAAAATGTGACCAAAAAATATGCAGACGGAACCTATGCGGTCAAAGAATTTAAATTGCATATCAAAGAAGGCGAGTTTCTTGTTCTTATAGGTCCAAGCGGATCGGGTAAGACAACTACATTAAAAATGATCAATCGATTGATTCCTATATCTGAAGGTACAATAAAAATTAATGATAAAAGTATCAATGATTATAATATCCATGAACTGCGCTGGGATATTGGATATGTCCTTCAGCAGATTGCATTATTTCCGCATATGACAATAGAAGAAAATATTGCAGTCGTTCCCGAAATGAAAAAGTGGGAACCCTCAAAAATAAATCAGCGTGTAGAAGAATTATTAAATATGGTTGGACTTGATCCCAAAACGTACCGAAACAGGAAGCCTCATGAATTATCAGGGGGCCAGCAGCAAAGGATTGGGGTAGCCAGAGCGCTTGCAGCCAACCCATCAATTATTTTAATGGATGAGCCATTTAGCGCACTTGATCCTATCAGCAGGGAAAAGCTGCAGGACGACCTTCTGGAGCTTCAAACCAAAATTAAAAAAACGATTGTCTTTGTTACACATGATATGAATGAAGCCCTAAAGCTCGGTGAGAGAATTTGTTTAATGAGGGATGGAGAAATTGTTCAGACCGGGACACCTGAGGAACTGCGCAATGAACCGGTCAATGAATTTGTTCGGGAATTTGTAGGAATTGAAACCGCAGGCGAAAAAACGTTCGATATTGGGAAAGGGCTAACGCTATTAAATCCGGATGAACAAATGGATAATTTGCCGAGGATTACCTTAGTTACACCAATGAACAAATTGATTTTGTTGCTTAGCGAGCATGAAACTCTCGCAGTTGAAGAAAAGGGTGAGCTTATCGGAACAATAAATCGACAGGGATTTATCCGTGCGTTTTCCGCTCAGATGGAGGTGAATCAATGAACAGTTTGGGTTCAACCCTATTGGAAAGAAAAGACGATCTTTTAAATGCACTAATAGAGCATATACAAATATCATTCATTGCCTTGTTCTTCGCGGTGCTAATTGCTATTCCATTAGGTATCTTTTTAACAAGAAGGAAGCGTATTTCAGAAGGGATAATTGGGATTACAGCAGTTTTGCAAACTATTCCCTCTCTTGCACTGCTAGGATTATTGATACCCTTATTTGGAATCGGGAAGGTTCCCGCTATTATAGCTCTTGTCATTTATGCACTTCTCCCCATCTTGAGAAATACATACACAGGTATAAACGAAGTGGATCCTTCTCTTATTGAAGCCGCCAGGGCAATGGGAATGAACAGTTCACGTCGCTTGATGAAGGTTGAGCTTCCTCTTGCAATGCCGGTCATTATGGCTGGTATCCGTACAGCGATGGTTTTAATAATCGGTACAGCTACACTTGCAGCTCTTATTGGAGCAGGAGGCTTAGGGGATCTTATCCTGCTGGGAATTGACAGGAATAATTCTGCTTTGATTGTTCTTGGGGCGGTGCCAGCAGCTTTTCTAGCTATAGCTTTTGATCTCCTGCTTAGAAGGTTCGAACTTGTTTCCTTTAAAAAATCCTTAGTCATCATTGGAGCATTAGCCGCATCCATCCTAATCATGATGGTGATTCCTTTTTTGGGGGCTAAAAGTGAGAAAGAAATCGTTATAGCTGGGAAACTGGGATCCGAGCCAGAAATCTTGATTAATATGTATAAAATTTTAATTGAAGAAGAAACCGATCATTCTGTTGAGCTAAAACCGGGTCTTGGAAAGACATCTTTTGTTTTCAGTGCTTTGAAAAACGGGAACATTGACATTTATCCTGAATTTACAGGTACGGCAATATCAGAATTTCTAAAAGAAACCCCAGTCAGTACAAACAGAGAAGATGTCTACAATCAGGCAAAAGAAGGAATGAATGAACAGTTTGCAATGGAAATGCTGAAGCCAATGTCGTATAACAATACCTATGCATTAGCAGTCCCTGAACAGCTGGCGAAAGAGCATAACCTTACATCCATTTCTGACTTGAAACCAATTGAACCATTATTAAGAGCAGGATTTACTTTAGAGTTTTCTGATCGGGAAGATGGATATAAAGGAATACAGAAGTTATATAATTTAAATCTCTCAAGCTTAACTACAATGGAGCCAAAACTGCGATATGGGGCAATCAAAAGCGGTGAAATAAACCTTGTGGACGCTTATTCTACAGATAGTGAACTGCAGCTATATAAGTTGGTAGTACTTGAAGATGATAAAAATTTATTCCCGCCTTACCAGGGGGCTCCTCTTTTAAGAAAAGAAACAGCAGAAAAATATCCTGAGATTGTCCGCGCACTTAACAAGCTGGCAGGTAAAATCAAGGATGATGAGATGAGGAGAATGAACTACCAAGTGAATGTGGAAGGCAAAAGTGCAGAGGAAACAGCTAAGGAATACTTAATTAAAGCAGGATTAATCAATTAATATTCTTTGTTTTTTCGCCGTTTTGTGATTTTGCAAACGTTGCATGTTGTTAGCTAACTATGTTTATTTTAGTTAGCTGGCCATGCATTTACGGATTGAAGATACAACTGAAAAAGCAATAAAAACCTTGTGCTAAGCATCTTTCAATGATGGAGAATTGGGGGCTCGAACCCCTGACCTCAACGCTGCCAGAGGAATCCAGTTAGGTAACTGAAGTAAATAAGATAAATTAAAATTAATGAAGTCTTGATTTATATGGGTTTGCGGGTCATGGTAAACAATTTAAACTAATCATGTTCAATTAAATAAATTAAGTCTGTGCACAGTTTTGTGCACAGTATGGTGTTATAAAAAGGAAGCTGGTGGTCATTGATAAGTAAGTTAAGTTAATGCTTAACTTACTTTTTTGATGTAGATAAAAACCCTTCCTTCATTGAGAGTGGTTAGTTGAACCAAGAAAATCACCTTAAAGTAAAAATATAAAAGGTAGAGTGAAATTACAAGAGGGATAATAAAAGATTAAATTAAACATTTAATGTCATTTGTTGGATAGGAGAAAGTAATTATAGTGGTGGCAGGGGCGTTCATTCTAAGAAAAATGAATAATTTTACAACAACGTTTTGATAACGAAAGTTGGAGGTTGCCAGGTGGTTTTTGACGTACCTTTTCTAATTCATTGGATTTATTTCTGCTAATTATAAGAATTAAGCGCCAGTCTTATTAACCTCGGTGAAAAACCATTTACATTTTATAAATTATCCGTTAAAATAGGTTAATCAATTTCCGACTAAACTTATAAGAAAAGGAGTGTTTAGTTTGACGCAATTGGATGTTAACAACAATGCTACTAAACCATCTATAAATTTGAAGCTGTCACCAACAACAGTAGTAACAAAGCTTAATCCTGTACAAAAGCCGCTTGTAGCGCTTGGGGTTCTTGCTGCTCTTATTCTTTTAATTGCTATTTTAACAAATGCAAATGGAACCCAAGGAGTGCTGTTCATAATTGGCCTTGCCCTCGGAGCCACCCTGCTGCATGCTCGCTTCGGCTTTACCTCTGCTTTCAGGAGGTTTGCATCCGTAGGGAACGGACAGGGATTTCAGGCTCACATGCTGATGCTTGCGGTGGCCTCTGCCCTGTTTGCAATCATTTTAAGCACCGGCTTTAGTTTTACTGGTATCGAACCCAAAGGTTACGTATCACCAGTAGGAGTTAGTGTCCTCGTTGGTGCATTCATGTTTGGAATAGGGATGCAGCTTGGTAACGGCTGTGCTTCAGGAACACTTTATTCGCTTGGAGGAGGTTCCTCTTCCATGATCCTCACCCTGCTTTCCTTCGTGGGAGGGTCGACTCTGGGTGCTTATCATTTCTCATTCTGGATGGAGGAAACACCAACACTTCCGCCTATCTCTCTAGCGACCTCAACTGGTCTTGGATACGGCGGCGCACTGGCAGTCCAACTTGTTCTATTTGCCTTGATTTACTGGGCTACACTGCAATTTGCTAAAAGGCGGAACGCACCAGCAATGAAGGCACTTCCGACCACGACTGGTTGGAAAAAGATATTGCGCGGTTCATGGTCATTATTTGCAGCTGCCATCGTACTGGCAGTGCTGAATGCGCTGACTCTTACAGTACGCGGAACTCCATGGGGCATTACCTCTGCTTTTGCTCTTTGGGGAGGGAAAGCCTTGATGGCCATAGGAGTAGACGTTACATCATGGGGATATTTCTCAACAGGCGCCAATATTGAGGCGCTGAATAATACAGTGTTGGCTGATTCCACCAGTGTTATGAATTTTGGAATCATTCTTGGTGCCTTTATATCAGCAGCTTCACAAGGCAATTTCAAGCCTGGAAAAATTAAGCCTGGGGTAGCAGGAGCTTCTGTTATTGGCGGAGTCTTGATGGGCTACGGCTCTAGGTTGGCCTTCGGTTGCAACATTGGCGCTTACTTTGGCGGAATTGCAAGCTTTAGTCTTCATGGCTGGGTTTGGGCTATCATGGCCATGCTTGGAACTATGGTCGCGCTTTTCATCCGCCCACTGTTCGGGCTGAAAAATCCTAAACCAACCGATTCAGTTTGTTAATCATTATTGAAGGTGCCTTTCGTTTTTCCGAAAGGCACCTTTTTGTATGAAACGGTTGAATTTTGAACCGAATTCGAATGACATTGCTTCTTTTTCGATTAGGTAGATCTGAAAACCCAGGAAAGTAACCCTCAGGAACAAAATCAAAATGAGTTGCGACGGCAGATCTTTTTTCTTGCTCACGTAACTGGGCGGCATTCCTGTAGTAGTTAGTTTTTAATTAAAAAATGTGAACAAGCATTATAAGTATTTGTGGATTGTAGTAAACTATTAGTCAATCTAGCTAAATTAATTAAATTTCATTCTGTACATTGTTCCGGCTCACTTTGGTAATTGTGCAGTCAAAAGGATGTAGGCAAATAAAAATTTCACTCGTAATCGAAAAAAACAATTGACAGAAAAGTCGGAATGTAGTTAAAATTTAGTTAACTTATTTATAACTTTTATAAGCTAAAAATCAAAATCAAGGTGATATCCAATATGACAATTGATTATAGAGATTCCAATATTATGTATTTTGTAGGGAATGGGAATCCTCCAGAAAACACTTCTGTTAGACAAACATTTGGTCATATTGCTATAGGTCTAGTAATAGATATAAAAACATCGAAAATTTTAGATGCTAACATTACATTAGTTAGTCCTTTATCAATGAATTTTATAAAAGCACAATTAATTGGCCACAATTTATCAACAGATTTAGAAAAAATCATCAAAAATGTTGAACGTTATCAAGGCCCCGCCTTAAAATCAATCCTTGTTGCTTTGAGAGCTGTACATAATAGATATAGTAATTATTTTGAAAATGAAAAGTTCTCAAAATAAATGTTAAATCTAGAATGAGGTAAATTGCTTCGGATAACCCGAATAGTTCTTCACCAGTTCTATTCTTTCATTATCTGAATACCAAGAGACCCAATCTTTTAGGTTAGTCAAACTAAAAGTAGGGTCTCTTTTTGTATATAAAAAAAACAATAGATATTGGAAGGTGGAATAGTATTGAAAACAATTATGGAACCAAGTCGGGAAATCCCGGTTATCATTGAAACCGATGTATTAGTTGTTGGTGGTGGTTCTGCTGGAATGTCTGCTGCAGTAACAGCTTCCAGAATGGGTTGTAATGTAACTTTAATTGAGAAATTTGGGTTTCTTGGTGGAACACTTACCTCTGTAACATTAGGTAGCTTTTGTGGGATTTTCACCGTAACTGATGAGGCAATAAAGCCTGTTGTGAAGGGATTTCAAGAGGAATTAATTGAACGGTTAAAAAGATATGAAGGTGTATTACCACCTCATCGATGGCTCAAAACAGCTTCTGTTTCCTATGATATTAGTTGTTTAAAAAAGGTTGCTGATGAATTGATAACAGAATCAGGTGTATGTGTTTTCTATCATACTCAAGCAGTTTCTGTAGTGAAGGAAAATAAAAAAGTTAAAGGTGTCATAATCGAAAATAAAGATGGTAGATCTATTATTAATGCCAAAGTAATTATTGATGCTTCTGGTGATGGCGATATCGCTGCCATGGGAGGAGCCCCATATGAAATAGGTAGTAATGGAATTACTCAGTTTCCTTCATCCATGTTTCGAATGGCCAATGTTGAAATTGAGAAAATTGTCCATATTACAAGGGATGAGTATCAAGGCTATTTTCAAAAAGCCAAAAAGGATGGCTATTCATTACCAAGAGTTTCGAGTGGTATTCATATCACACCCCTTTATGGAGTAGTTCATTTAAATGTAACTAAAATTGCTCGAGAAGATGGAAATACGATAAATCCGTTAAGGGTAGAAGAATTAACTTATGCAGAAATTGAAGGGAGAAGACAGGTATTCCTTTATGCAGAAGTACTTCGCAAATATGTACCTGGTTTTGAAAAAGCTAGGGTAGTGGACATTGGATCCCATATCGGAATTCGGGAAGCAAGGCTGATAAAGGGAGATTATATTCTTAATGAAAAAGATGTTCTGTCTTGTCGTAAATTTGATGATGTGATTGCTTGCAGTGCATGGCCACTTGAAATGCATGGGGAAAAAGATGAAACGAAGTGGGTATGGATAGAGCCAGGTGATTTTTATACCATACCTTATCGATGCCTTATTCCGCAAAATATTGAAAACGTTCTAATTGCAGGCAGAAATATTTCAACTACTCATGAGGCTCAAGCATCTACGAGAGTCTCTGCCGTATGTATGGCAGTCGGGCAAGCTGCAGGTACTGCTGCTTATTTAGCACTAAAATGTGACAACAACGTTCGTGATATATCAATTAAAGAACTACAAGGATTTTTACAAAAGGGAAATGCGTTTTTAGGTTAAATTCTTGATAGCGTTTGAGAGTTTGACTAATTGATAGTTTTAGAGAGATAGTTAAAGACTTTTTGTTTGGCCAAATTTAATTTAAGGAGGTGACTTTCATTACTTAAAAAGCGTTTATGAAAAGTTGGAGAACTGTTAAAAAGGAGGTTTATAACTTTGTTAAGAAGTAATTTTAAACCAGGTACGACTAGTTGGGCTGTAAGAAGAACACAGTGGAAATTTTTAGGGCTATCTGAAGAGGATTTTGAACGTCCAAAGATTGCGGTAATTAACACATCATCAACATTGTCTTCATGTTATATCCATCTAGATGAAATATCTAAAAAGGTTCAGGATGAAATTAGAAAAGCTGGAGGTGTTCCTTTTGAGATAAGGACAACGGCTCCAAGTGATTTTATTACAAATGCAGGGAGAGAAGGGCGGTACATTTTACCGAGTCGTGATTTAATTGTCAACGACATTGAAGTTATGGTGGAAGGTGCAATGTTAGATGGAATGATATGTTTATCATCTTGTGATAAAACAGCACCGGCTCACATGATGGCTGCTGGAAGATTAAATATCCCTTCTATTATTGTACCGTGTGGATATAACCAAGGCGGAATGTGCGGAAGATCTCAAGTGGATATTGATGACGTATTTGAATCTGTTGGAAAAATATCTAAAGGTGATATGTCGTTGAATGAACTTACCGCTATGACAAATGTTGGTATAACAACAGCAGGAGTTTGCGCCGGACTAGGTACTGCAAACACAATGCATATTTTAGCGGAGGCATTAGGAATGACCTTACCGGGTATTGCTCCTATTGCGGCAAATAGTCAAAAATTATATAAATACCTTGAATACTCAGCAAAAAGGATCGTTGAGTTGGTAAAAGAAGAGTTGCTCCCTAGAGACATTTTAACAAAAGAAGCATTTGAAAACGCTGTTCAAGTTGCGCTAGCCATTGGTGGCTCTGTAAATTCACTAAGACATTTGTCTGCCGTTGCTGCTGAATCAGAGCTAGATGTGGACATTGTCAAACTTTATGAAATGGCTGCCAAAGAAGCCTCTCTTTTGGTAAATGTCCGACCAAATGGTCCCGATAGGATTGAAGATCTTGAACATGCTGGTGGAACACTTGGAGTCATGAAACAACTTTCAAACAAGATTAATCTAAATACTCTCACTGTTTCCGGGAATACAGTGTTAGAAAACTTAAACCTGTTAAAGGAAATTGATGAAGGAATTATTAGAAACAGTGAGAATCCATGGAGATCATCTGCTGGCCTTGTAATATTAAGAGGAAATCTTGCACCGGATGGATCTATTTCAAAGGCATCATCAGCTCCTGTTGATAAACAAGTATTTCAAGGTATTGCAAAGGTTTTTGATTCTGGCTCAAAAGCAATTGACTCATTAGAAAATGGTAATATTCGTCCAGGCGATGTGGTGGTTATTCGTGGAGCAGGACCAAAAGGTGGACCAGGAACTCTATTAACAACCTCCCATTTTATTGCATCTCTCACAGGAGCAGGTATGAATGAAGATGTGGCTGTCATAACCGATGGTCAGAATTCAGGATTAAACAGAGGGATTTTAGTAAGCCAGATTATGCCAGAAGCTGCAGAGGGAGGCCCATTAGCGGTAGTCGAAAATGGTGATTCTATTCTCATAGATTTAGTGGGAAAGAAATTAGATCTTCTTATTGAAGAAAATATACTTCAACAAAGACTTAAAGACTGGTATCCCGAAGAAAAAAGTATACCGCGTGGTTGGTTGAGTATCTACAAAAAAGTTGTTCAATCAGGTAAAAAAGGATCGATATTACTTGAATAAATCTTAATATTAAAAACGGTTCACTATTAAAAAAAGAAACCAATAGTTAAGTTCATACAAATGCACGCGGTATAAATTATCTAAAATAAATTCAATAAGACCTAGCTGTAACTTTTGTTGCAGCTTCCAGATAGTTGCAAATTGAAGGCGCTTTCATGAATTTAAGTCAGCACTATTCAAAACTGTTTTGATATTAGATATGGAATAACCATCTATTTATCTTATAAACTATTCATTAAAGGAAATTTGCAATTGAAATATTAAAGAACAAAAGCCAGTAAACCCTATTATTTAAAAACAAGGAGTGGTGTTAATGTCAACCAACTTCGATCCTCACATAAATATTAACCAACCTGGAGAGACAGTTACAGAGTTGAAGAAAGAACAACAGGGGGCACCAATCCCTAAAACCTTCTGGGAATATATAAAATCCTTTGGACCCGGTATAGTAGTAGTTCTAACTTGGTTGGGAGCAGGTGACTTAGTAGATTCTTCTTTAGCAGGTGCACATTACGGTTATACTTTGATGTGGGGATTAGCGTTAGCATTAATTATGAGATACGCACTCGTTAACATAATTGCAAAGTTTCAGCTATTAAATGTTCAAGGCTTAACCATGATGGAAGGTTATGGGAAAATCTCTCCCAAGATTCCTATTATACTCGGTATAGGAGGAGTATTATTAGGTCACTTTTATGTTGCATTTCTAGCAAAGGGTGTTGGTGAAGCATTATATCATTTAACTGGTATTGGAAGCGTTTTAATATGGGCAGTTGTTGGTGTTGTAGCTGCCTTTCTTATTACTGGTAAGGCAATATACTCTTACTTAGAATTAACTGAAAAAGTTCTATTAGCGATTATGGCCGTGGCTTTAATTGGTGGGGCTATCATTGTGGGGCCTAACTGGGGGGAGATGGCCAAAGGAACCTTTGCATTTGATGTTCCAGATAAGGTAGGTTCTTTTAATGCATTGTTGATTGTTGCATCACTAATTGGAGCCGTAGGAGGTTCACTTGCAAACCTTCTTTATCCTGTCTTTATGCGTGAAAAAGGGTATATTAAACCTGAACATAGAAAGGTTCAAAATTACGATTTATTGTTCGGAATTATTGTTATTATTGTTTTGGATTTAGCTGTTTGGGTAATAGGTGCAGAGGTCTTACATCCTAGAGGTATCGAAATTACTAATTTCCAAGATTTAGCTTCAAATTTAGGCATGGTCTTAGGTCCTATTGGTGAAACGATTATTTATTTAGGTGTCTTTGGAGCGTGCTTTAGTGGTGTAATTGGATATCCTGCTGGTTTTCCAAAGATGGGGATGGAAGGAATCTTCATTGCCTATCCGGAAAGAGAAAAGAAATATTCCGATTTTAGAAAAGATCCTATTTTTAAGATTTTCTATTTTTTCGTTTTATTCCTACCACTTATTTGGTCTATACCAGGTATGCCTGGCTTTATATGGCTAACTGTTGTCGTAAATGCTGCACAACTTATTCTCTTACCATTAGTATCGGTAGGATTATTGTATCTTGTCAATAGAAAAGATTTGATGGGGGATTTAGCTAGAAAGCCAATCGACAATATACTATTAGTATTTCTAACAGCCTTAGCCCTTTGGGGAACATATCAAACAGCAGTCGGGTTATTTTTATAGATATTTAACTTCAAATTTAATTATTTTTAATTTTATAGGTATTTATTAAAGTAATTTAAATAGGGTTTTGTGACTTGCATTAACACAATTAATAATCTGACATAAGACTGTTACTTGAAAAAGTACAGTCTTATTTATTGAGTTTTCTGATAGCATTACTAATGATGGAATCTGATTTCTAAAGGATATTTATGATATATATGAGTGGTGAGTAGTGAAGTGGGGATTTTATTTGCGATTATTTGTGCAATTGGTTATTCGTCGAATTATATTTTAATTCAACTAGGTATGGAAAAATCGAAGAAGGATAATGGAGATTTAACTTCTATGGTTTCCGCAGTTGCAACAGTTTCGGTTGCATTTATACTAATAACTTTATTCAGACAAACAGAAATGCCCTTATTGAATAGGACCGGTTTTTTTTTCTACTTGCTAGCAGGTTTTTCAACTGCATTTTTAGGTCGCCTCTTTCTGTCAAGAGGGATTCGTAAAATAGGTTCCACCCGAGCATCTGGATTAAAGAACTCAGCTCCAATATTTACTATTTTTATTGCTGTTGTATTAATGGGAGAGCAAATTTCCTTTGGAGCAAGTTTAGGGATGAGCATAATTTTTATTGCCCTATTTTTACAAGCCAGATTTGATTTCAAACGTAATGGTGATGTACATGAAAAGGATAGAAAGTACGGTTTATTATTATCAATAACTGCTGCAATTTGTTTTGGTATAGGTCAGGCAGCTAGAAAACAGGGGATTATATATTATAGTGATCCGATATTAGGGTCTCTTATAGGCTCTGTGTTTGCTTTAGTCGCCTTTTTGATTTTTGAATTCTATCAAAATCAAATTAATGAAACATTCTTACGGAGTATAAAATCACTTAACTACTTTTTTGTTGGAGCAGGGATATGTACAGCAATTGCCCAACTTAGCTTTTTTATTTCTTTACTTTACACTCATGTTTCTTATACGAGTGCTATAGCTGCAGTAGAACCTATTGTCACGGTAATTTTAAGTAAAATCTTTCTTAAAAAAGAAGAAAATGTGACGCTTCGCTTAAGTTTAACCGCATTCGCGATATTTCTTGGTGCTTCTATTATGATATTGAATAGATAGGAAAAATAAACGGTAGAAGTTTCTAAGGGTATTTTCGGAACAAGGTAATAAACAATATTGAAGAGTGAACATTTCATTAACTAAATTAGAAAATTATTCCAAAAATAAGATGCAGTAAAAAGAAGTAAACCAGTGGGTAAGTTCAAGTAGAAGCAGCGATGCGATTAGAAAAAGATTTCTTCGATAATGGAAATAAGGCATCTGGATAACGGCCCACCCTTTGTTCGAATGCTTTAGTAGATTAAAGGTGTACATTGTGCACACTTTAAGAAATCCCAGAAAAATTCAAAGTTGTACACATAAAAAAAAACCCTTGCTACGCAAGGGTTTTGGATGATGGAGAATAGGGGGCTCGAACCCCTGACCTCAACGCTGCCAGCGGAAATCCATTAGTAAAACTGAGTTAAATAAGTTAAATTAAATTCCAATAAGTCTTGATTTATTGAGGTTTCTGGACTTGGATAAACAATATAAGTCAATCTAGTTAAATTAAATAAATTAAGTCTGTGCACTGATTTGTGCACACTTCTGTGCGAAAAATAAAGCATGTGTATTAACATTTTGCATCTAGTGTTTATTTGTAGGGGAAACTAAAAAATATTGATTTTGAGGAGTGAGTGCATGTTTATGCAAGGTACAATTATTGCAGGTGAATTTGATTCCTCCATGAATGAATTTTCCTTACAGAAAGTAAAAAATTTAAATACAGAATCGGTTCTTAAAGAAAACCAGTTAAACAATATTTATCATTATTTGAAAAAAAATCAGCATGAGGATGGGCAAATAATTACCCTTTACGATCAAATGCCTTTACACCTGACACAAAATGAAATTAATGAGTTGATTTGTGATTTGGAGAGAGTAATGTCCATGTACCATCAATGACTGATGCGGCTGCTAATGGTGTGAATAAAAAAAGTAAATCCACATGGACCTGCTTAATTTAGATTATGGATTGGTTGACCAAAGCCCGGCAGTTTTAACAAATACCCTTGGATTTAATTTTAAGCCGGCAACGATTAATTCAGCAAGGTCTTCTGGCTGCATAACATGATCTTCATTACCGCTGACAAGGTTAGTATCAATTGCCAGGTCTGTTACAACCGTACTTGGTGTTAAAGCTGTTACGCGGATGTTGTGCTTCCTTACTTCGAGCATGAGTGATTCTGTTAGTCCTAAAACAGCGAATTTAGAAGCACTGTAAGCGCTTGTTACAGGAGCACCTTTTTGTCCGGCAGAGGAAGAGATATTGATAATATCACCTGTTTTTCTTTCAAACATGCCGGGAAGTACAGCTCTTCCCATTCTTCAGGAGTTAAATCAAGGAAACCACCAAACTTGGCAACTCCAGCATTGTTAATGAGGATATCAATTGGTACGTGATCAGCTTTAATACGTTCAACTGCATTAATAACTGATTCGAGATTGGAAACATCCCCTGTTGCTATTGAAACTTTCACTTCAAATTGTGCTAGTTCAGCCGCAGCCTTTTCAAGGTTAGGCATATTCAAGCCAAGCAATCCTAAATTAACCCCTTCTTTTGCTAAGGCGATATCAGTAGCTCGTCCAATACCTCTGCCTGCACCAGTAATTAAAGCCGTTTTGCCCTTTAATGAATTCATTTTTTCATCCTATGAACAAGGTTTTTTACACAAAATTAAATAGAGAGACCGCAATCTTACATGGAACAGTTTGCGGTCTCTCATAGACAATCAACGTTTTATTCTAAATTGGCGTGTCTGCCATACATCTTATTCGTATCCAAGCCCTTTTTCTCCATGAACCTCAGAATGACAGCGTCGCAGAATAGTAAAAGAGTTTGCTCGAATAATGAGCCCATAGGCTGAATGGTTTTATAGTCACCTTCCGATTGATCTTTAGGAGATCCGGGTAATTTAACTGTCATATCTGCCAATTTTCCAATAGTGGAATCAGGGAAAATGGTTAAAGCTGCAACAGTTCCACCTAAGCTTTTTGCTTTCTCAGCCATGGAGACCAGGCTTTTTGTTTCACCTGAACCAGAGGCGAAGATGATCATGTCACCTTCCTCAAAGTTAGGGGTCACCGTTTCGCCTGGTACATAAGCATCTATGCCCATATGCATCATTCGCATCGCAAAGGACTTGGCCATAAATCCAGATCTACCTGCGCCAGCTACAAACACTTTTTTTGCCTCAAGAATCCCATTGACTAATTTCTCAGCTTCTTCATCCGAAATGCGGTCAGTTGTTCTAATTAACTCTTTTAAGATCTTAGCTAAATATTGTGTCGTATGCATGCTCGACCTTACCCTTGTTTGATCATTTCTTGCATTGTTGCTGCAGCAGCTTTTTTATCAGCTTGACCTGTAATACCGCCGCCAACAATGACAAGGTCTGGATTTACTTTAATGACTTCTGGAAGTGTTTCTAATTTAATGCCGCCTGCGATTGCAGTTTTTGCATTTTTTACAACACTTTTAATGGTTTGCAGATCTTCAAAAGAGTTTTTACCTACTGCTTGAAGGTCGTAGCCAGTGTGGACACAAATATAGTCTACACCCATTGCATCGACTTCTTTAGCGCGAGCAGTCAGGTCTTTAACAGCGATCATATCAACAAGGATTTTTTTTCCTTGTTTTTTCGCTTCTTCTACAGCACCTTGAATAGACATATCTTCGGCTGTGCCTAGAATCGTAATAATATCAGCACCTGCTTCAGAGGCTTTCATCACTTCATAACCAGCAGCGTCCATGATTTTCAGGTCTGCTAAAACCTTTAAATTAGGGAATGCTTCTTTTACTGCCTTTACTGCATGGAGACCCTCGTTGATTACGACTGGGGTACCGATTTCAACGATATCGATATGTTCCTCCACTTCTTTAACAAGCTCAATTGCTTCTGGAATATTGACTAAATCTAAAGCTAATTGTAATTCCATCTATATTCACTCCTATTAATTTTTTTCGGATTTTTCGTACAGATATACAGTCTCCAAAATTAAATAGATCCTTTTCAGTAATATTATCCTTTTGGAGTATTATTTGTACCAGCAGTCGGGATCGATGATGTTCCCAATCGCTGAACAATTGCAAGTATACAACCTATAATATTTTAGTGGAAGTACGCACTTTTATCTTACATAGTGCTAAAAAGTATACTGTTTGGTGTAATAACCATAGAGGTGAGTGAAATGTCACGAATGCAAGATAAGATCTTTAACTGTGAAAAGGAATTGACTCTATCAGTTATCGGTGGTAAGTGGAAAATGCTTATATTATGGCATTTAGGGAAAGAAGGAACCAAGCGATTTGGTGAATTGAAGGCTCTCATGCCAGGAATCACGCAAAGGATGCTTGTGAACCAATTGCGTGAACTTGAAGAAGACTTGATAGTAGAGCGGAAAGTTTACCCGGTTGTTCCTCCAAAAGTGGAATACTCCCTCACTGAGCAGGGGAGAAGCTTGATGCCGATTCTTGATGCTATGTATAAATGGGGTAAAAACTATATGGAGACTGTAGGGGGTAATCCTAAGAAAGAGGCAATTAATTAAAACTTGACTATATAAACCGGTACAAATAGCACACCAATATAGAAAGGGGCAATTTGATAAAGCATTGCCCCTTTTTCTTTGTTGGCCTAGTAGTAGGCCAACAAAGTCTATCTATTAAATTGTAATTGCAAATGGTAATGACATACCTTTATTAAACTATGACTAGTTGTTAATTTATTTTTTCTTTTTCAAGCATATCCTTAACTACATACTCGATAGTTACATTTCCTAAGACCTTTTCCATCGCTAATTGTGCGGCTGACAATATAGGAATGATCGTATCTTGAATGTTTCTTCCTACAGGACATTTAGGATTTGGACTTTCATGAACATTAAACAACTCATTATCCTGTACGACATTAACTGCCTTATATACATCTAACAGAGTAATGTCAGATAAATTCCTTGCAAGCTTAGTTCCCGGAATACCAGGATGTACCTCTACTAACCCTGCTTTCTTTAGCATTCCAATAATTTTCCTGATAAGTGCTGGATTTGTGTTTACACTTTCTGCTAAATATTCAGATGAACTTACACCGTCTTTATTAAACTCTATAAGAGATAATATATGAACGCCTACAGCAAATCGGCTGCTAATGGACATTTATTCACCACCTTTCTTGCGTTTTCATAAGGATAAATCTTTTCTTGTAATAAAAGTGGTTACACCGTTTATATTATACCTTAAAAATTTATCATTTATAGTTATTGACAAAATCTTAAGTTGTAATTATTATGATTACATGTAATCGTAATGGTTACAGTTGATTGAATTGTATGTAACTGAAGGATGGAACGATAAATATTTAATTGGGAGGAATGGAAGATGAAATTGTTAGTAACTGGAGCTACAGGGAAATTGGGCACCAAAATTGTTGATGCATTATTGAAAACTGTACCAGCAAATCAACTTGCTGTTAGTGTTCGTAATCCCGAAAAGGCGGAAGGAATAAAAACTCGAGGAGTAGAAGTTCGCCAGGGAGATTTTGACCGTCCAGAAACTTTAGATACAGCTTTTAAAGGAATCAATCGCTTATTGATTATATCTGCGGATGGAGACAATGAAACAAGAATTCGTCAGCACACGAATGCGGTTGCTGCAGCAGAGCGTGCCGGTGTTGAATTTATTATATATACTAGCATTGGAAACGCACAGGAAAGTAAAAACAAGCTTGCTCCAACACATAAGGCAACAGAAGAAGCTATTTTGAAAACAGGAATTCCTTATTCTTTCTTGCGTAACAATTGGTACTTGGAGAATGAAAGTTCAAGCATTCAAGGTGTACTGGCAGGAGCCCCATGGGTGACTTCTGCAGGAACTGGAAAAGTTGGCTGGGCACTGCAACAGGATTATGCAGAGGCTGCAGCGGCAGTATTAGCTGGTAACGGGCACGAAAACACTATCTATGAGCTCTCTGGCAAGTTATTGACACAGGAAGAGTTTGCATCTGCACTTGGCGCTGTTTTGGGTAAGGAAGTACCAGTACAACAGGTTGATGATGCTTCCTATGCTGAGATATTGGAGGGTACTGGCGTTCCAGAATTCCTCATTCCATTTCTAGTTGGTATCCAGAAAGATATTCGAGAGGGCACACTTGAAATCGAGAACAGCGATTTGGAAAAATTACTTGGGCGTCCGGCTACACCACTTAGCGAAGGGTTATCCCAAATCGCTAAAAGTATCAAATAAAGTGTATTTTGGGATTTTAATTTTTAACCTGCCATCAAAATGCCTTTTAATAAACAAAGAAACAACACATTGCAAAAATTGAGTAACCGGTTCGGTTTTCGAGTATAAAAATAATATTAGCACACAAAGAAGCATTCCAATTCGCAACTGAATTGGGCTGCTTCTTTGTGTTAATAAAAAGTCACTGATTCTTATTAATGCGAGTAACTGAGAAATATTGAATAGGAATGGTTAAATTAGGCGACCAACCTTTTAATGATTAAAAGTAGGTAATGATAAATCATGAAAGTGACTAAACAAAAATTGGCTTTCTAAATGGCCGTGGTACAATTTCAAGGCATTTATTGCTTTTTTTCAATTGACGTTATCTTACATATTTCATAAAGAATATTAGCCTTGAATAATCGGGAGTGGTATTTGTAAAAAAGGTTATATACTTTAGTGCAAGCTGGGAACCC
This sequence comes from Heyndrickxia sp. MSNUG, assembly GCF_049532715.1. Classification (NCBI taxonomy): domain Bacteria; kingdom Bacillati; phylum Bacillota; class Bacilli; order Caryophanales; family Bacillaceae; genus Heyndrickxia; species Heyndrickxia sp. MSNUG. The sequence continues at coordinate 3,806,602 of NZ_CP150978.1, read as the reverse complement.
AGATGCTCTGTTTGATACCTATATTTCTTAATCTTGTCATTTGCTCATAAAGCATACCCAGTTTCGCCTGACAAGACTTTTTAAATATCGAAACAATCAATTCCATTTCCATCATCTTTTCGTATAGAAAAACTTATTAAGAAACATGCACTAGAAAAAATATAAATCATATATAGGTGATATCCCGTTTTAAATGGTTGAGGAGGATATCATGAAACCAATGCTACCTATTGAAATATATTTCGGTAAGTTAGAACTAGTTTATGCATTTTATGGGGCTATGCCTACAGGTGTTAGTGTTTCGGAAACTGGTCGTATTTTTATTTGTTTTCCGAAATGGGGAGACGATGTTAAATTTACGGTTGCGGAGATTGTTGAGGATAAATTGCAGCCTTATCCTAATTTACAAACCAATTTGGTTAACCCCGAGAATATCACAATGACTTTCATCAGTGTCCAAAGTGTAGTTGCTGATGGAAGAGGTACGCTTTGGGTATTAGATACAGCAGCACCCAATTTTTCTGAACCTATTAGAGGTGGGGCAAAATTAGTCGCTGTAGATTTAAAAACCAATACAATTAGAAGAGTATATACCTTTACAGAAGATGTTGTCCTGCCAACAACTTACCTGAATGATGTCCGATTTGATTTTCGTGTTGGAAACGCAGGTTATGCCTATATAACGGATTCTTCTTCCAAAGGACCAGGAGCTATTATAGTCGTAGATTTAGAAAATGGAAACGCGTTTAGACGGTTAAATGGAGCAAATTCAACTTCACCCGATCCCTATTTTATACCGAAAGTAGAAGGGAAAGTGTTGATGAATCGAAATAAAGATGGCGGAACTTCTCCATTTAGATTGGCGTCTGACGGTATTGCGATATCTCCTGATGGAAAGGTATTATTTTTTTGTCCACTAACAAGTCGTCATCTGTTCTCAATCCCAACAGAAGCCCTGAGAGACAGAAATATACCGGATATGGATTTACCTTATCATGTGGAGTATTGGGGAGAAAAAGGTGCTTCTGATGGAATGATTACAGATGCAAAAGGGGCCGTTTATGCTGGAGATTACGAGAACAATAGTATTCGAAAGATATTACCGAATGGTACAATGGAAACCATCGCACATGATCCGAGAATTTTATGGCCGGATACTTTTTCGATTGGTCCGGATGAATACTTATATGTCATTGTGAACCAATTACATCGACAGGCAAGATTTCATTATGGAAAAGACCTGCGACAAAAACCTTATAGTTTACTTCGTATGAAAATTGGTGAATTTCCTGCTCCGACCTTTTGATAATAAAAATAATTCGAATTTATTATTGAAAAAAATTGTGGTCACACAAGACAGAAAATTATATATTTAAATCATTTTTGGATTGTTAGTAGCAGTTTAGGCTGGTAATCCTAAACTGCTCTATTTTTTATAGAGTGGGTAAGTTCAATGCTGTATCGATATTATTTAAATCTAAATTGATTTGTTCGTTTGTATCCCAAGCATGATACCATCCTTTTTCTACCATATAATAGGAAACTTGTTCATGCATATCAATAGCTTCCGTTAAATGGCGAGTGAGCATTTCTTTGATTTCGGGCGTTCCTGATTCTGTAACTGCCATGGCATAATTTCTAACTCCACTCTTAGCTGCAATCAATAAATCCATTGCAACCACTTGATCTGATAGTGCGTTCATGCCAGTTAAATTTTCAATGATTGGATTCATGTTCATTCATCTCCTAATTTACTGCTTAGCGTTGGAAAGGATAGAAGCATATTCTTGTAATTGTATCGTAGATACATCAATGTCTTGCTGTATAATATCTTTTAATTGCTGATCTGTAACTAACGCTTTCATCGTTTTGGACTTAGTCAGACAATTGGTCTTAAATGCAGCTATCTCATGGACCTCAAGAACTTCATGCAAGGTGTAGTTCATTTTTCATACCTCCTTCCTTAAGGTTTCAACACGACTTTTATACATTCATCCATTTTTGTGTCAAAAATCTCATAGCCATGTTTTGCTTCACTAAGAGGAATGACATGACTTACTACATCGCCCGGGTCAATCTTACCGGTTGTTACCAATTCAAACATGTATGGCATATAATGGATGACAGGAGCTTGACCGGAGCGGATATTGACATTTCGCTGCATAATATCTCCAAAAGGGAAACCATTATATCTGCCGCCGTAAACGCCAGTAACTTGAATTGTCCCGCCTTTACGCACTGCTTGTGAAGCCATTATAAACGGACCTAATGCTCCCCCTTGAAGCTTCATTCCGCTGGCAAGGAACTCCATATCAGTCATTTTACCGTCCATACCAACTGCATCAATGACAACATCTGCGCCCCCTTTGGTGATTTCCTTCAGGTAACTTCCTACATTCTCATGGTCTTCGAAGTTAACAATTTCTACTTTGTTGGTACGTTTGGCGTGCTGAAGGCGATAATTGACATAGTCTACAGCAATGACACGCTTTGCACCTTTTAGCCAACAGAATTTTTGAGCAAAAAGACCAACTGGACCGCAGCCAAATACAATAACTGTATCTCCGGCCTTTACGCCTGCATTGTCAACACTCCAAAAACCAGTGGTCATAGCGTCAGCGATAACGGCTAATTTTTCATCTGGTTCTTCACAGGTTTCTGGAATCTTAAAGTGAGTGAAATTTGCAAAGGGAACGCGTAAATATTCAGCTTGCCCGCCTGGGTAACCGCCAGTCGTTCCCGAATATCCGAAATACGCACCCATATCACCATTATCATTAGAATTATCACATTGGCTTTCCAAATGGTTTTTACAATAAATGCATTCCCCGCAGGCAATGTTAAAAGGAATAATAACACGATCCCCTTTTTTTACTTTCGTAACATTGGGTCCAACCTCTTCAACAATTCCCATCGGTTCATGACCGATAATATAGTCTTCCTGCATATTTGGAATCATTCCATGGATTAAATGTAAATCAGACCCGCATATAGCTGTACTCGTTACTTTAATAATCATGTCATCTGGTTTTTCAATCTTTGGATCTGGGACGTCTTTGACTACAACATTTTTAATACCTTGATACGTTACTGCCTTCATTGGTTACAGCCTCCAGTGTTAGTGATCATCAGGTGTCCGGTCAAACATACCTTTTCTATTGGTGTCAACGGGAAATAGATTCATTTTGCCAATCATCAATGTATTGTTGGCAGAGAGTTGATCTAGTTTATACTGTTCACTTAGTTCGTATGGATGGAACCATTTTTTATTAATCATTAGTTCTGTTATTTCTTGGTGCATGGCAATCCCTTGCATTAGCTGGTTTCGTAAGAGGGTTCTGACATCAGGTGATGCGGACTCCGTTAATGCTACAGCTATATTGCGGACACCTTCTTTGGCACGAAGAAGTAAATCCATCGCAAATGTGGTATCTGCTAGCTCTGGTACGTGTAACGAGTTTATAGGGTCTAAATAGTCATTATTCAATGAATTTGCCTCCTTTTCAATTTACTATTGGTGTTGGCCGGTTTTGAGGAACAGGAGCTTCAAAAGGCGCACGTTGATAAATTGCCTGTAATTCTCCAAGCGCTATAATGGATTGTTCAACATCTTTTTGCATTAATGCTCTCAAATCCTGATCAAATGCCAGACCTTGCATTAGTTTTGATTTCGCTAAGCAAAGGGTTTTAAAATTAATAACTTCATGAAGATCCAAAGACTCATGATCGGCTAATTTCTTAATATCCATTTCTAATCAACCTCCTTATTCGTTAATACAATCAATTGTATTGTTCCAAAATAGGAGAGTAAAATTCATTAATGGTTTTTAAAATTGTTAATTTATCTTATATGGCTTTAGTGGGGGAAATTCATTTATTTTGGTGGCTGCGGATGATTGTTGCGGCGTTCTTTTTTCTTGTATCTAAAAAAATGGTCAACCAGAATTATCTGGTTGAACTTAAAATACAAAGGGATCCTTTTTACTCTCTTGTGATTAAGAACCTCCATCTTAAGAAAAATCGTATTTATTATTGAAGAGACTTCTTATAACAGACATTGAAAATCTGACCAATAAAAAGGAAAAAGAAAGCGAATAGAAAGTGGTTTTCCAATTCCACCCCTTTTTATATTTAACAAGTTGAGTATTTTTTTCTAGCCATAGCTCAGTAATAGTCATCGGTACACTGAAATACAGAATTTTTAAAAGGCACTGAATCATGCGAGAATCCTTAGTCAGTTGATTATAATAGACACAAGAAATTGGGAAAAGTATGTAATCAAAAACCAAACTTGTTTTAACTCGTTTTGGAAATCGGGTGGGATATTTAACATAACCTTTATTTACAACTAGTTGATCGACCAATGATGCATAATAACTTTTTATAAAGAAAACAAGGAGCCAGTCCTTTGCAAGTGGTTTTTTAATTAAGTAAATAAAGGAACTAATACCAAAGAAATAAAGCAATTTTATAAGATTTTTTTCAAAATTTTGACCCATGTTTAGCACCTCCATAAAATAGGTTATCTCTAATGCAGGTGGTTATACTTAGGACATTCGAAGATTGGTTAAGTAAACAATGAAAAAACAAGGCTCTATTTGATATGAAATTGTTTCCCGATTTTTTATACATATCCACTTAAACATACTGGTGCTTTACTTCAGATAGAAGTAAGGCTTTTCTTGTTCAACTACCGGGGAAGGGTAGTTTTAAGAAGAATAATTCATCGAATAAAAAAGAATAATAAGGTTGAAATTGTTGTTTTTTAAAACGAGGTGTTCTCCTTGGTTAAGCTATTTATCGCGACAGTTATATTAGTTCTTTTAATTGCACTAAAAATGCCCAAAAAAAGAACTAGGCACGAGTTACTAGCTACAATACAGTTTGCATTGTTAATGAATTTTGTAACTGATTTGTATCTTGATTTAAAGTACAAGCTTTACTGGTATTTTGATAAAGAACAAATAGAGTGGCTGTACCTAGCTGTAGCTCTTGGTGAGATTGCGGTACTGGTTATTATTTTTAATTATTTTCCCCTTAGGACTAATGCATTAATGAAATTTTTATATATCTTGGGGTGGACTTGCATTCTTGTATTACTTGAATTGTATGCGGTTTATATTAGAGTTTTACATTATGGTGAATGGAATATAAGCTATTCAGCGGTGGTTTACTTTATTTCAATGTACATCCTTTATTTCGTATTAGACTACACGGCGGATAGAAGAGAAACTCAGTAATAAAGTGCATTATTTCTTGAACTACTATGAAAATTAACTTCTGCGATTCTGTAAAAAAAGCAATACTTAAGAAGACGCAGCTCGTTCGTTTTTTTTAAAAGGGAGAGCGCCAAATTAATTGATAAATGGTAATTGGATGGGCTGGTTTAAGATGCTTTAGGTTCTTTTAACTTATCGATATCAATATGCTCCTCTACTTCTTTTACCAATTCGATTGCTTCTGGAATGTTGACTAAATTAATGCTAATTGCAATTCCATCTTTGTTTCACTCTTCATAATTTTTAAAGTTTGTTGCACAGTAGTAATAATGCCCATTGCTCACTTTCACTTCTCCTGGCAACTGTAACCAATGTAATCGTTGCCCTTGTTAATAATGGTTTTGTGTTAGTATAATGTGTATGTAATAGTGTAAAAGTACGCACTTTTTTTATACATAGTACTAAAAAGTATACTATGTGTTATTCTATATAGAAGTGGAGGTGAACCAAATGTCACGTATGCAGGACAAAATGTTTAACTGTGAAAAAGAATTAACGCTTTATGTTATTGGTGGTAAATGGAAAATGCTGATTTTGTGGCATTTAGGAAAAGAGGGAACGAAGCGATTTGGTGAGCTGAAGACTCTTATGCCGGGCATTACTCAACGAATGCTTGTTAACCAATTACGAGAGCTAGAAGAAGACCTCATTGTTGAACGAAAAGTCTATCCTGTTGTTCCGCCAAAAGTGGAATATTCATTGACCGAACAAGGAAAAAGCTTAATGCCAATACTCGATTCCATGTATGAGTGGGGTAAAAACTATATGCAGAATGTAAAAGATACGCCTGCCAATAAAAGTGCGTCTATTAAATAGCAATCGTTCTATAAAGAGGGGATTAAAAACCACAAGTAGACTTTTAATAAGTCAAGACTTGTGGTCTTTTTATTTGCAATGATCCAGTGCATACAGGAAAAAAAGGAGTAAAATCTGCACAAAGGTAAATAATATTCCAGTGTTGTAAAGGATTTTAGCTGAACTGTTTTATAGTAAGGAAGAATAATACATATTTTCAGGTGAGATGATGAAAAAATTTCTTGAGTATGTTTTTTTAACTTTTGGGGCGTTAATCGTTGCTATGGGATTAGAAACGATGTTAGCACCAAACGGGCTAGTAGATGGTGGTGTAACAGCGTTATCGATTATGTCCAATGCTTTATGGGGAATCCCGATTTATTTTGTATTTTTAGGCTTAAATATTCCTATCTTAATATTTACAGCTAAAGAAGTGGGTAAAACCTTTGTTATTAGAACTCTATATGCAAATATCATTACTACCGTTGGTTTAGTACTATTTAAATCGATTCCTCCTATTACTCAATCTGAAGTATTAATTGTGTTATACGGAGGGGTAATCTTAGGAGTTGGGATAGGAATCGTTGTAAAGTTTGGCGGTGCAATAGATGGTACTGAAATGCTGGCGATTTGGTTTAACCAACACTATCGATTTCCGATTGCATCATTTTTATTAATCGTAAATGCTTTCATTTTTACGATTGCAGCGCTTGTCTATTCATTGGAACAGGCTATGCTTTCTCTGGCGGTTTTTTATATAGTGACGAAAATGATTAATTATGTTTTAGATGGATTAAATCATGGGAAATCTGTCATGATCATTTCAGAAAAACCGGATGAAGTTGGAGATAGTATTATCAATCAATTAAATATCAGCATCACCTTTTTATATGGAGAAGGCGGTTTTTTAGGGGAAAGAAAGAAGGTTATTTATTGTATTACGAACAGGTTTATTTTTTCCAAGTTAAAAAGTGTCGTTTTAGCAGCTGATCCATCAGCTATTATGGAGGCATCCTATGTTTGTGAAACATCTGGTATAGATAGGTCGCTTATATTACCGAAAGCCAACCCTTCTAGCAATAAATCGTAATATTTGCTTACAATAGTTAGCATCCTGTTTGATACTAGAGAATAGAAAGTGTGTATATTACCTGTTATAAACCAATTCGCAAAGGTATGATAAACCTCAGTGAAAACGACAAGGGGCAAGAGTCTGCATTAAGAAAAAATAACACAACAAGTCTTAACCCCAGGGATACTACCTTATTTATAATGAGTTGATCAAACTATTATTTAAATCATGACTCCAAGGCAATTTTGAAAGATCCTCGTACATTAACGGGGATTTTTCTGTTATAAATCCCCTAATGGAAAATCACATAACTCTCAATAGTGTACAAAGGTATACTAAGTATATTTTTATTCACTATATAACCTAAAAGTGCGTACTTTTAATTTTACGGTGTAGATATTATACTAACATCAATACCGCAACCAATTCTTCTTTAAGCGGCGATTGTTAAGTTGAAAAGAACATATACCAATTACTCATTTTAAGAGGGTGAATGCAGAATTCTCCTTTGTATTTTGTAAATAAAATCGAATTTAAGGTAAATCTATTTTTTTATTTGAACTGTAATAATATAAAATACAGTTTCTGGCTCAAAGTTATAGATCCTTATTCAATATAGATCGTCAATTAATGAACACAGAAAGGAATGAAACGATTATGTAAAGGCCAAAAGCAAAGCATCGAAAAGTTTGCGAAAGATGTTTAACGATTACTACAAATGATCAATGTCCTCAATATGGCCATGACCTTTTCCGGAAGTTTATTTTCATGGTGCAAACTGGGAGAAAAAATCAGGTATATAAAGCAGATGTAGGGTAGCGAAAGTCTACAATCATTTAGATCGTAAAAAATTTGATGTGCTTTATATGGTTGTCATAACCAACAATTATCAAGCATTAGAGTAGGTACCTTTATTTTTACCGGGAAAGTGGTCGCTGCTCTTCGGAACGAGTTTGGTGGACATGAAGTTGAAAAAAGCAATTAGCCTAATATTGAGTGGATTTTACTAAACAAGCTACTTAAAATATCAAAACAATCCGCAAAGTGAAAAAGGGAGTGAAATCATGAATGTAATGGATGCAAAAATCATTAGTACCCAATATGGTTTGGAGACTTATTTAGACGTTGTAAAAAGTGTTGATGTAAGAGATCTTCATTATCCTACAGAGACAGAACACTTTTATGAAATCACAGTAGGGATAGAGTATTTTCTATTAAAGGAAGAAAGATATTATGACAGCAGAAAGAATTATTTTCGTATCCGTATGGATTCCGATTTCGGTTCCGTAACGCTCGTGGAAACAAAAACGGAAAGTTTATTTGCTGTCAAAAATGAAGAAGAGAGAGACACAACAAAGGAACTGGTTGGAGAATGGCTTATAAAGACCCATGCTTTCAAACAAGTTATCAATGAACTGATTGATCAAAAGAAAATGGATAACGTTCAAACAGAGGGAGATATTCAAGTAGTACTAGGAACTATAAGATTCCTAGAGAAATTACTCGAGATTAAAACAGAAGACATTTTAAGTACCAATGTTGAGAGAGACCTTGAGTATGTTCATTAGTCCCTTTTAAGATGATGGGAAACATTTATGTACTTCTGTTTTGTCATTGAAAGGAGGTGAATGAGCATGAGTAAAAAAATCGCTACACTTATAACAGACCTATTTGAAGATGTGGAGTACACTGAACCAGCACAAGCCTTTAAAGAAGCTGGTCATGAAGTTATCACGATTGACAAACAATCAGGTAACCAAGTAACTGGTAAAAAAGGCACAACCGTAAAAATTGATAAATCCATTGATGAAGTACATCCTGCAGACTTTGATGCGTTGCTTATCCCTGGTGGATTCTCTCCCGATTTATTGCGTGAAGACGATCGTTTTGGTGAATTTGCAAAAGCATTTATCCAAGATGGAAAACCTGTTTTTGCCATTTGTCATGGACCACAAGTGTTAATCGATACAGACCTTTTAAAAGGTGTCGACATCACGGGCTTTAAATCCATTCGCAACGATTTGAAAAATGCTGGTGCAAATTATAAAGACGAAGAAGTAGTCATCAGCAAAAATATTGTCACAAGTCGAGAACCAAAAGATATTCCAGCATTTAATCGTGAATCACTAAAACTTTTAGCTAAATCATAATGCTGTTGTAAAAATGTAAATATTTCTAACTTGCGGATTCTTTAACCAGAATCCGCAAGTTGGTTAAACAAATATTGAATAAAGGAGGTTATGACATTGTCATTAAAAGGAAAAAGAGTGGTTGTTTTAGGAGGTACATCTGGTATTGGTTTAGCCGCTGCTAAGGCGTTTCTCGATGAAGCCGCTCAAGTCATTATTGCTAGCCGTTCTGCTTCAAAATTATCTGACGCAAAAGTGAAGCTTGGTGGTAACGTAGAGGGCTATGAAATCGACTTTCGCAGTGAGGAAAAGGTTGCAGACTTTTTCAATAAGGTTGGGGAATTTGATCACCTGGTGGTTACTGCAGGGGAAGGCGCTATGGGTCACTTTAGCGAACTGCCTGTTGCAGCCGTAAGAGAGGCTTTTGATAGTAAGTTCTGGGGGCAGTATATTTCGGTTCGTGCTGCTCTTCCATACTTGAATAATGAAAGTTCTATTACATTAACTTCTGGTGTATATGGTGTGCGTCCTCCTCAAGGTGCCACGACTCTAGCTTCCATTAATTCAGCAATCGATGGATTAGTACGAGGACTTTCAGTAGACCTGGCACCTATCAGAGTAAACGTGGTATCACCTGGTATCGTTGACACTCCTCTTTACGGCGGAATGCCAGAAGATCAAAGACAAGATATGTACCATGGGATTGCTAAGCAATTACCTGTCGGACGTGTTGCTCAACCTAAAGATATTGCTGAAACCTATGTTTACCTAGTGAAAAATAGGTTTACAACTGGCACATCAGTTCTTATTGATGGAGGAGCTCATCTGATCTAAACCATTTAATATCAAAGTCAATTGATAAAAAGGATTTAGAATAGAAGTGGTGAGGATGGCCTATAAGTGTCTGACACTTATAGGCCATCTTCACTTCTTTGTTTTTTTGCACAGCGGAAGCAGGAAATGGCCATATCTTGCAACAGAGAATGATTTTGATAGTTGAGGAAATTCTAAATATATAAGTACTTTATACGAAGAGTGGTTAACATTCTACTTCTATGACACCCAAATACATAAAAGAAAGGGTCGAGCCTAATGGATGAAAAGAAAAGAGCGGAAATTAAAAATGCATTAGCCAAACACGTGGTAACCCTATCTGACGGTACTTCTTTACCTAGTTTAGGACAAGGAACATGGTACATGGGTGAAAATCCCCAAGTGAGAGACAAAGAAATAAAAGCCTTGCAGCTCGGTTTAGAATTGGGTATGAAACTTATTGACACTGCTGAAATGTACGGAAATGGCGACTCTGAACGCTTAGTTGGCGAAGCCATTAATGGACGCAGAAATGAAGTCTTTTTAGTTTCAAAAGTGTATCCCCATCATGCAGGTTTAGATAAGATTTCAAATGCATGTGAAAATAGCTTAAAACGACTCGGAACAGACCACTTGGACTTATATCTTCTCCACTGGAGAGGACGTGTTCCTTTAAAGGAAACAATTGAAGGAATGGAAAAACTACGTGAAGAAGGGAAAATTTTAAGATGGGGCGTCTCTAATTTTGACACGAATGATATGGAAGAGCTAAGGAACACTACGAATGGAAAAAATTGTGTGACGAACCAAGTGCTATACCATTTAGGTTCAAGAGGGATCGATTTCGATCTCTTACCATGGCAGCGGGAACATAACATGCCAATCATGGCCTACAGTCCCTTAGCTCAAGGAGGCTCTTTAAGAAGACAGCTTTTAAACGATCCAACTATTCATGATATAGCTGAAAAATACAATGTCCAACCATTGCAAATCGCTCTTGCTTGGACCATCCGTTCGAATTACGTCATCGCTATTCCAAAAGCAGTTCAAGAGGAACATGTTTTAGCAAATGCTGAAGCAGCAACTATTGAGTTTACTGAAGAAGATCTCAGCAGAATTGATCAAGTATTTCCTAAACCTACTAGGAAAATGCCATTGGATATAATTTGAAAATACACTTTAAAAAAAGACTCTTGTTGGAATTGCTGACAATCTAATAGGAATTTTAAAAAAACTGTGTAGAATTTATTTCATGCAGTTTTTTTATCGAGTAAATCTAATATCCTTATCGAATTATTCGCGCGTCAAAATCCTATTTAGAGAGTTTTTGTTTAATGTTAATCGTTAAAAAGAGAAAAGGGACATACAAATATATAAAATAGAAGCCAACAGATGAGTATACATCAGCTAATCGTTCTATCTGTTCATGGCTCTCTAATACATTAGAGAACAAAAAGAATAAAAAGAGGCAAATGAATAAGCTGATGCGTTGTTTGATATTCACTAACTTTTTGAGTCCGCGGCAGACTGTCCATAGATGCTGGCTAATATGAGGCAATACGACAAGGAACCATAAGGAAACGACAATGTATTCAACTCTTTCTATGAAAGGCATTTCCGTAATTTTAAGTAAAGTTAAGGTCGGCCAAATGGTTTGTTTGAGATGCTCTTCATTAAAGAAAAGAAAAGTAATGATTGTAATGGAAAGGTATAGGAAGATTGTAAACAAAACCCCGAAATGAGCCCATTTTTTTGATTTTTCAGGATTCTTGATAAATGGATAGAACATGAGTATAGTCTCAAAGCCAAGAAACTGAAACACCATCTTTTTAGATGATCCTAATATTTCATTAACCGAGTGATTAAAAAGAGGCAGTAAATGATTGAATTGGGCAAATTCTAAGGAAAAGAATAAAAGAGGAAACAGAAAAACAAAAGGTAGAACTGTTCCCCAGAAACACACCCCGGTAATCACACGAAACCCACTGGATACAATGTAATAAAGAAGGAATAGAATTATCACGCTTATTTGCCATGTCTTCATTAAAGGAAACATCCAAACTTGAACAACCTCAATATAAACACGGAAAACAATCAATCCCACTACAAGAAAATAGATGAGGATAAAAACGCTTAATAACCCGCCAATCCATTTCCCAAAGCAAAATTGATGGATATAAATGATATCGTTATTAGCAATTGTAAGAATCCGATATATCATCCAAACTATAACATGAATGCTTATACCGGATAATAGGACGGAGATCCATGCATCGTAACCGGCACTCTTTATAATATCTCTTTGAAAATCCATGACTCCCACACCAATAATATTAGAGTAAATCAGAAAGAAAACAAAAAAAGGAGATACTAAAAATCGTTCATCGGTTAAAGTTTGCACATTATTCCCCTCCTCTTCAAAAATGAAATCCTTACTCCCCGACACCTGTTTGTATAATATTCACCTTTGTATAGACTGTAGTTTTGAGATGTGGATACATATCCTGAAACCGGCTATAATTCCACTTTCTTGATTTTGCTCTAACCATGTCTCCAAACCCGATTGGATCTACTTGGTATTCTTGAAACAACGAGATTAATTTCTGGACTTCTTCATTAAAGTGTTTATTCATAATATTTTCCATTTTTAGAATATCTTTATTTGCGGTTACATTAAGCCAAGGCGGGATATCTTTTATCTGAGTATTCATCGTTAAATCGATAGATATGTTCGGAATTTGATCGATTTGATTAATTGTATAATGAGCTTTTGCATCAAGATTTTTTAATGAAATAAAACCATCCTTTTTATTTTCATTGATTTTGATGTGATAGCGTCCATTTTTGGCTCCGTCAATTAGCATTTTTACAATAAATGATTGGTTTAAATTAATATGGTTTATATACTTGCCATTCTTAAATAAAGCTAACCCATTAATGTGGGCTGTTCCCTCCTCTATGGTAAAGTAAGGTAAATATGGATCTCTGCCTTTATTGTAAAAGTTTTCTAAAAATAGGTGTAAATTCATTTTGGGCAAATTTCCATTCTGTATATTCTGATTAATTTTATCGCTTAAATGGAAGGGAAGGTTTGTATTTTTACCTGATATTAATATATTTTCTGCAGTATGTTCGGCTATACCAAGCTGCATTCGACTTCCCACAACCGGATCCATTTTAATGCTTTCTATAACCGGATTAATCCCTTGTTCCGCAAACTTCTTGCCGAACAATACTAAACGTAATTGGCCTATTTCGATTGGATGCGCAGCCTTTGTATTCAATCTCGGGAGGATATCATCATACGAAGGAGATTTTGTCATCAAGATATTTAATTTGGTTTGTCCTTTTTCTGTGAACGTAGGATAGATAGCCGTTCCCTTGATTTCATCTTCATGCTGATCATAACCAATCGATTCGATAATCTGAACTTGATCAATAGTCCTTTCATTCTCGCACCCAGTTAGGAAGACAATGAAGCTAATCGCAAAGAAAAAACGTGAGTTCATACCTCACCTCGTCTATTATTTTCTGATCAATCATCAAAATCGTTTTTCTTTTTGATCTGGTCACTTGGATGATATCTCCAAAGTGATCGAGGACGTAAATAACTTGGTCTTTTTGAAGTGGCATTATAGGACGAACGTATAATGCTATCCGCAAAATCTTTACGTCTAAATGGATATAAGGGAACGGTATAGGGTGTACCTAATGATTCTAAACGTGTCAGATGAACGATCAAAAAGCTTATTCCTATAACAATCCCAAATCCGCCCCATATGGATGCTAATATAATCAAAGGAAAACGTATAAAGCGTATGGTGTTCGACATTTTATAAATCGGTGTAGTAAAAGAAGCCAAGGCAGATAAGGCAACAATAATAAGCAACACATTGCTTGTAAGTGCTGCTTCAACGGAGGCCTGGCCGATTACGATGCCACCTACGATTCCCAGCGTTTGTCCCACCTTAGTAGGTAACCGTGCTCCAGCTTCACGTAAAAGTTCAATTGTCAATTCCAAAAAAAGTACTTCTAATACCGGTGTGAACGGAACGTTATGACGTGAAAAGCTAAGGGGACCGAGTAACACTTTTGGAATCATTTCATAGTGATATGTCAAAACAGCTATATAGATAGAGGTTGCGAAAACTGAGAAAAGCACACTAAAGATACGTATCAAACGAAAAAAAGACGCAATAATCCAAGGTAAATAGTAATCTTCAGGCGAAATAAAAAAATCCAGTAATGTGGAGGGGCCTGTGACGGCATAAGCCGATCCATTACTAAAAACAGCTACCTGTCCGCTAATCAAAGCAAAAACCGTTCTGTCAATACGTTCCGTGGATAGAAGTAGCGGAAAAGGTGTTAAGGAATTATCGGTTATGATTTGATGAAGCTGAGAGGAATCAAAAACCACATCAAAATCGATATTTTGTAATCGTTGAGTCATCGTTTGAATATGCTGCTCATTTGTAATCCCTTCAATATAAGCGATGATGACTTTAGTATGTGACATAGACCCTATGTGAATGTCTTGGATAATTAAATTAGGTGTATTGATTTGCTGCCTTAGTAAATGTACATTGATATCGACATTCTCAACAAATCCGATTTGAGGTCCTATGACGCTGAACTCATTTTCAACGTTATTTTGCTCACGCAACCCAACTTTTTCATTGGATAAATTAATTAAAGCACACTTGTAATCATTTTCTTTCATTTGCAGAATTGCATACCCTTTAAGGAATTTCGATTCGATCACTTCGATGTCTTCTGTAATCAAAATATCTTCTATAGAAATCCTATTCCTAATATCCTCAATGTTCTTTATGTGACCAACTTCAAAAGACGGATCTTGAAAAACATATAATACTTTGCACTGAAATTGTTCTCGATCAATTAGTGTGTTGTAGTAAGAAAGGATGTAATGTCCAGCTTTATTTATAAGTGAAAGTTGTCCAAAATCACTGGATTTTTTTGCTTTAGTAAATAAATGGTTAATATCATGAGGACCTATTGCTTGATTCTCAATTTTATTTTTTAAGAACATTTGTTTGAAGGACAATTTATCACCTCATCACTTAGAGCCTTTCATTGTTATCTATATTATGGTGATAATTATATTCAAATATGCTTTTTGGCCTAAACAGTTTACTATTACAGAGGGTACTGTAAAAAAAGTCCCTTTCATTTGGGATGAAACGATGAATCATCGACATGATTCATTTAAAGGGCCCTAATATAAAAATTGGAACTTATAAACCGTTCGTAAAAGTACAATTTGATAGATACAAAAAATTGGGCCTTATGCCAATAAAATAAAGTGATATATCAGATTGGGTATCTCTTTTAAATATCTGGCTGACCTTTTAATGAAGCAGCCTTCTTTTTAATTGAACTAGCGGAGCATTTAGTTATAAAAGAAACTAAAAAAGCAAGCACAAGTGCTCACTTTTTTAACAATGTGGTAAGACAATATTCCAGGAATACCATCCCCTATGCTAAAGTTGGCATCCTCAGTGATGAAGATAACTTAACGCTTATCTTTTCAATTAAGAAATATATTCTAACCAACAATCTAATTAGGGCTGTAGTTATGACTTTAAATGAAGTATTCAAAATACATCCCTCCAAAAAAAACACTAGAGTTAATATACCCTTTAAAACTTATAAATATATTTTCCTTTTATGTTGTCGGTTCGTATGTGGAAGTGAAAAATTTAATCTTCTCTGAAGTTTTTAACAAATATAATTTATTGTTAATGGTTAACCTATTTCTGTAAAAGTTAGGAGGGTTAAAAAAATGGATCAGCTTAATCACCAAGATAAAATTAATGCCTCAGAATATGGCATCATCTGGTCGCAATATGTAAATGATAGTATGTCACGTTGTGTTCTTCGTTATTTCTTAAATGATGTTAAAGATGAAAATACTCGTGCTTTACTTCAATTTGCCTTAGAATTATCAGAAACCCATATAGAGAGAACGAAACAATTGTTAATACAAGAAAACTATCCGATTCCAATAGGGTTCACAGATGAAGATGTAACTGTAAACGCCCCTAGTTTATTTACGGATACATTTAAGGTTATTTATTTGCAAATTATGGCGATACACGGCTTGACGAGATATGCTGGTGCAACAAGCCTTTGTATTCGAGAAGATATCAGAAAATATCTTATTGAATGTACTTCTCAAACGTTGGAATTATTTGATAGGGTCACTACCGTCGCTTTATCTAAGGGAATTCTTAGTAAGCCGCCTACATTAAATAACAAACAAAAGATTGATTTTATTAGGAAACAAAACTATTTAACTGGATGGTTCGGAAAGCGAAGACCGATAAATGCAATCGAAATCAGTGGTGCACATCTTAATATGCAAAAAAATATGGTGAAAATGGTTTTAGAATTAGGATTCAGTCAAGTATGCCAATCTAAAGAAGTACGAGAGTATTTCGAACGTGCTCGAAAACTTTGTAAAAGACACTTTCATATACTGGGTTTAATGTTAGAAGAAGAGAATCTCCATCAACCAAGGATATTTGAATCAGAAGTAACCGATTCAACGGTACCTCCCTTTTCTGATAAGCTTATGCTATTCCATATAGCAACACTACTATCTGCGGCACTTGGTTATTACGGTGAGGCTTTATCAATGTGTCAAAGAAGAGACTTGTCGGCTGATTACGCTCGAATGAATATGGAAATTGCTTTAATCGCTGAAGATGGTATGAATCTTTTAATAGAAAATGGTTGGATGGAACAACCCCCTATAGCCACCGATCACAAAAACTTGGCGAAGGATTAGAACAATGTGGATGCAAAAGAACGATTATTTTGTTTTTAAAGGTGAAATTGAAAAAGCGATTGATTATACAGACTATCAATGGATTATGTTTTATCCTTGTGTATACTTTTTTTCCATTTGGGACACTTATAAAGATGCAGGTGGAGGTAAGGAACCATATCCTTCAAATCCATTGTAAAATCTTATTCGCACAAGCTATTATTGCTGCTTTATAGGGTTTTCCTTCTTCGCTATGGATGCCTTTTTCAGTATAAAAAAATAGTCTCACAATCCCTTGTTATTTTTTGTTGTACAGGACGAGGTGCAATTTCAGCATCCTTTAATGAACACCGGTAGTGACCATTCCAGGTAACTTTGTTGTGGGTATTTAAATTTAATTAGAGCTCCATGTGTTCTTCAAACAATTCGTCATAATTCTTTGGATCATATCCGAACTAAAGAAGCAGATCCAACTGGATCTGCTTCGTGTTATGATGGATTTGTTGACCATAATCCAGCTGTTTTAACGAAAACTCTTGGATTAAGTTTTAAACTAGCCACGACTAATTCTGCAAGGTCTTCTGGGTGCATCACGTTTTCTTCATTGCCTTTAACAAGATTTGTATCAATGGCTAAATCTGTAACGACCGTACTTGGTGTTAAAGCAGTAACACGGACATTATGTTTTCTTACTTCTAGCATAAGTGATTCTGTTAGCCCTAAAACAGCGAATTTAGAAGCACTGTAAGCACTTGTAACAGGAGCACCTTTTTGGCCAGCAGATGAAGAGATATTGATAATATCACCTGATATTCTCTCAATCATACCTGGTAACACTGCTCTTGTTACATTATACACGCCCATTAAATTGACTTGGATGATTTTTTCCCATTCTTCTGGTGATAGATCAAGGAACCCACCAAATTTCGCAACACCTGCATTGTTGATTAGGATGTCGATTGGACCTAAGTCAGATGTGATATGTTCAACAGCATGTGTAACGGATTCAAGATCGGTTACATCTGCTGTTGCCGCAGAAACCTTTACATCATATTGTGCAAGTTCAGAAGCAACGTTTTCAAGATTAGACATATTTAAGCCAATTAGTCCTAAATGAACGCCTTCTTTTGCTAAGGCGATAGCAGTAGCACGTCCAATGCCTCTTCCTGCGCCAGTAACTATTGCAGTTTTTCCATTTAAAGAAATCATTTTATCACTCCTAAAATTATTTCAAATTGAAGTAGTTCATCCTAACAGAAAGACCGCAATCTTGCATGGAAGCAGCTTGCGGTCTTTCCTGTTTAGACTCGAGGAATAATCTATTTATTCTAAGTTAGCGTGTCTACCGTACATTTTATTGGTATCCAAACCTTTTTTCTCCATGAACCGAAGAATCACAGCGTCGTAAAATAGTAAAAGTGTTTGCTCAAATAATGAGCCCATTGGTTGAATCGTCTTAAAATCACTATCCGACTGATCTTTAGGTGAGCCAGGCAACTTAATTGTGATATCCGCTAATTGTCCTATAGTGGACTCAGGGAAAATGGTTACAGCTGCAATCGTCCCACCGATGCTTTTTGCTTTCTCAGCCATGGAAACTAAACCTTTTGTTTCTCCTGAACCTGATCCAATGATTAAGATGTCATCTTTTTCAAAGTTAGGAGTTACTGTTTCGCCAATCACATAAGCATCTATCCCCATGTGCATCATTCGCATGGCGAATGATTTGGCCATAAATCCAGATCTACCTGCGCCTGCAACAAAGATTTTTTTTGATTCAAGAATCCCATTAACTAATTTTTCAGCTTCATCATTCGAAATTAAATCTACGGACCGATTTAACTCTTTTATGATTTCAGCTAGGTATTGAGTTGTATTCATGATCTGAATTACCCTTGATTAATCATTTGTTGCATTTTGGCAGCAGCAGCTTTTTTATCAGCTTGTCCAGTTATCCCGCCACCTACAATGACAAGGTCTGGTTGTACTTTGATGACTTCTGGAAGTGTGTCTAACTTAATACCGCCTGCGATAGCAGTTTTAGCATTTTTTACGACACCTTTGATGGTTTGTAAATCTTCAAAAGAGTTCTTTCCAACTGCTTGAAGATCATAGCCAGTATGCACACAAATATAATCTACACCCATAGCGTCCACTTCTTTTGCACGTCCAGCAAGATCTTTTACAGCAATCATATCAACAAGGATTTTTTTACCTTGTTTTTTCGCTTCTTCAACAGCACCTTTAATAGACATATCTTCAGCAGTTCCAAGAATTGTGATGATATCTGCACCTGCTTCAGAAGCTTTCATTACTTCATAACCAGCTGCATCCATGATTTTTAGGTCTGCTAATACCTTTAAGTTAGGGAATGCTTTTTTAACAGCTTTTACAGCATGAAGACCTTCGTTAATTACAACCGGTGTACCGATTTCAACGATATCAATATGTTCCTCTACTTCTTTTACCAGTTCAATTGCTTCTGGGATATTGACTAAATCTAATGCTAATTGTAATTCCATCTATATTCACTCCTATAATTTTTTTTGTTGTACAGTGATAATGTCTCCAAAGGGTGATAATACTTTTAAAGTAATATTATCCTTATAGTGCATTATCTTTACCTGCCAGCAATAAGGGATATCATGTATCATGTCCTCTCGCTGAATAATTGCAAGTATACAACGTATGATTAAATATTAAAAGTACGCACTTTTATTTTACATAGTGTTAAAAAGTATACTGTAAGACAAACACTCTATATAGTCTTACTATTAACTTTAAAAGAAACAATGCACCATTCCGCATGGCCTGTTTTCAGTATAAGTGCTTGATAATTGCCCAAATTGTCACTGTTGATGTTGTTTAAAAAATCTCTTATTAACAAACACATTTCTTGCTGGGGAATTGAATGAACAATTTTTTGATTATATTCTTTTAACAGTAGGAGCGGCTATTGTTGCATTGGGATTAGTAATGATTATTAGCGCCAAATGGGCTGGGAGATGATGGGGTAACTGCCTTTTTAATTATGGTAAATGCCATGTGGGGCTTACCAATATTCGCACTTTTTTAGGTTTAAATATCCCTATCTTACTCTTAACAGCTAAAGAAGTCGAAAAAACATTTGTGATTAGAACATTGTATGCAAACATCATTACTTCTTTTGGATTAGTTCTTTTTAAA
The DNA here is from genome assembly GCF_049532715.1 of Heyndrickxia sp. MSNUG. Lineage (NCBI taxonomy): Bacteria > Bacillati > Bacillota > Bacilli > Caryophanales > Bacillaceae > Heyndrickxia > Heyndrickxia sp. MSNUG. Next base: position 3,786,538 of record NZ_CP150978.1, on the reverse strand, counting down.
TCCAGGCCTGTTATTACACAATCGGATGTGTTAATTGTTATTTACGGTGGAGTAATTTTAGGTGTAGGGGTAGGAATTGTTGTAAAAGCGGATGGGCCATTGATGGAATGAAATGCTGGCTATATGGTTTAACCGGCATCATCGAATACCGGATGGCACATTCTTATTAGCTGTTAATGTTGTAATTATTAATATTGCCCCTTTTGTCTTTTCACTAGAAAAAGCCATGCTGTCACTTGCCTTGTATTACATTGTTGCAAAAATGTTCAATTATGTTTTGGATGGATTTAATCATGGTAAATCTGTGATGATCATTACAGAAAAACCGGATGAAATTGGTGAAAGGATAATCAAAGAATTAAATATGAGTATTAACTATTTATATGAGGAAGGTGGATTTTTAAGTAAAAAGAAGAAAATAATCTATTGTATAACCAATCCAATTATTTATTCGGAATAAAAAGGGTTATATTGTAAGTTGATCCTAATACATTTATGGAGGCTTCTTATGTTTGTGAGACATCGGGTTTAGATAATCCGCTTATTACGGCAAAAGCTTCAACACATAAATAATACTGTACTCAACAAATTTATATCACTTATAATTTTTGGCCAGGGAGAGGATGCTCACCCTGGCTTTTTAATTTAATTTACACAAAAATAGATGAGTTTATTTCCTATAGTGTATATTTTGTTAGTATGTTATTTTTTTATCACTATTTAAATAAAAAGTGCGTACTTCCATTTAAAAAATGTAGGTATTATACTTACATCTCGTTGCAACATTGGATTCACGAATACTGTGGTTATTGATCAGTCATCTGATCTTCCGCATTCAGTTTACTACATTGAAAGGGTGAATAGTATGTTCGGGTTACATGCAAAGCATCACAAAGTTTGTTCAAGATGCCTAACCTTCACATCGAATAATGGTTATTGTCCAAAATGTGGTCATTCGCATTTTAGGGACATCATTATTAAGGTCCAAGCAGGTTCAAATAAAAATATGGCTAAGCAAGGGATTGGCTATCAAGAGTTAAAGTAGTTTTTTAAGAAAGGCATAAGTGGAATTTTTAATTTTGGAGGTATGTAAAATGGAGGCAATGACATTTGTCTTATTTGGGGCGACAGGGGACTTAGCAAAAAGAAAAATCTTCCCGGCTCTATATAATTTATTTTTGGATCAAAAATTACCTCTGTCCATCTCAATTATTGGGGTGGGCAGAGAAGATTTATCAGATACTGATTTCCAAAACCATGTGAAAGATTCCTTAAAAACATTTTCTAGACGATCACTAAATGAAGATTCAAACCTTGAAGTGTTTATCCGTGCCTTTCGGTATAGCCATGTAGATGCTACCAAGGCTGAAGGATATAAAGGATTACTTGAACTCGTTAAACAACGTGAAGAAGAATTGAATATTCCTGAAAATCGTATGTTCTACCTATCTGTTGCTCCAGAGTTTTTTAATGTGATTGCTTTCAACATTAAAGAAAGTGGTCTAGGTTCTACTAAAGGTTGGAAACGTCTAATTATCGAAAAACCGTTTGGACATGACTTAAAATCAGCTCAAGAATTAAACGATAAACTAAGTAAAGCTTTCGATGAAGAAGAAATTTTTCGCATCGACCACTATCTTGGAAAGCCGATGGTACAAAACCTGGAAGCGTTAGGATTTGCAAATCCAGTGCTTCAAGCATTATGGAACAATCAATACATTGCAAATGTGCAAATTACTGCAAGCGAAACAGTTGGGGTTGAAGAGAGAGCTGGTTATTATGATCAAGCTGGGGCTATTCGCGACATGTTTCAAAATCATATGCTGCAAATGTTGATGATGACAGCAATGCAGCTGCCAAAACAAATTAGTGCAGAAGAGATCCGCAATGAAAAGAGAAAAATAATAGAATCACTTCGTCCATTAAAGAAAGAGGATGTGGTGAATCATGTGATTCGAGGTCAATATGGTCCTGGTGAAATCCAAGGTAAACCAGTTGTTGGGTATATAGGAGAACCTGATGTTGCTCCTTCTTCTTTAAATGACACATTTGTGGCTGCCCGTCTATGTGTGGATGATAATTTTTGGAGAGGGGTTCCTTTCTATATCCGTACAGGAAAAAGAATGACAGAGAAATCCACCCGCATTGTGATTGAATTCAAAAATACTTTAAAGGATTTGTATAGGACTCAAGAAGGAGAAACTGCGCCAAATCTTTTAGTGATTGAAATCAATCCAAACGAAAGTGTTTCATTACAATTAAATAGGAAAAACCCATTAAACAATGGAAAAATCGAACCAGTCAATGTTGATTTTTCTGCTAAGCAAGCAGATGTTCCTGAAGCGTATGAGCTTTTAATTTACGATGCAATGCGTGGCGACTCAACGTTCTTTGCACATTGGAAAGAAGTGGAGTTGTCTTGGAAATGGGTACAGCCTATCTTAGAGGCTTTTGAGGAAAATACAATTCCCCTTCAATTATATCCATCAGGGTCAATGGGACCAGATGCTTCCCATCAATTATTGGCGGAGGAAGGATATAAATGGTGGTAGTAATAAAAGATGAGAATATTTTTAGATTATTAAGGAGGAAATGAACATGAAAGTTGGATTAATTGGTTTAGGAAAAATGGGATTAAACTTAGGTCGAAACTTAATTGATAACAAGCACGAAGTAGTAGCTTTTGATGTAAATGGAAGTGCCGTTGAAGAAATGAAGAAATACGGTGCTCAAGGTATATCTGATTTAAAAGAACTTGTTGAATCATTAGAAAAACCTAGAGTTGTATGGATTATGGTTCCGCATGCTGTGGTAGATTCAGTAATTGATGAAGTGACACTATTATTAGGCACTGGAGATATCGTAATTGAAGCTGGAAACTCTCACTATAAGGAATCTATTCGCCGATATAACCAGCTAAAGGAAGCAGGAATTCACTTTATGGATGCCGGTACTTCAGGTGGAATGGAAGGTGCTCGTCATGGAGCATGTTATATGATTGGTGGAGACCCTGAAGCCTGGAGCATCGTGGAACCTATTTTCAAGGATACAGCAGTCGAAAACGGATTTATCTATGCTGGTAAAGCAGGGAGCGGTCATTTCTTAAAAATGGTTCACAATGGAATTGAATACGGTATGATGGCAGCGATTGGTGAAGGATTCGAGGTATTAGAAAAAAGCAAGTTCGATTTTGACTACGAAAAAGTGGCTAGAGTGTGGAATAACGGCTCAGTTATTCGTTCATGGCTCATGGAGTTGACTGAACGTGCATTTTCAAAAGATGCAAAGCTAGATGAAATTAAAGGGATTATGCACTCTTCTGGTGAAGGGAAATGGACAGTTGAAACAGCTTTAGATTTACAAGCAGCCACTCCTGTTATCGCAATGTCTCTTTTGATGCGCTATCGTTCATTAGACAGCGATACTTTTACAGGTAAAGTGGTAGCTGCATTAAGAAACGAATTTGGTGGACATGTTGTTGAAAAAAACTAACAGAATTACATCTGTCACATTTAATGTGAAGAAAAATAGCTCATTATTTGTGAAATGGTAATGAAAACAATGAATATGATGGTAGAAAAGGATGTGAAGTTCATGAATGTATTGGATGCAAAAATGATAAATACTCATTATGGTATAGAAACTTATCTAGATCTATTGAAAAATGTTGAAGTGAAAGACATTCAATATGTTACAGAGACAGCTTCTTTTTACGAAATCACTATAGGTGTAGAGTATTTTCGGTTAAGAAATGAAAATTATTATAATAGTGAAAAGAGATATTTTAAGATACGTATGAATTCTGATTTAAATGCTATTACTATAATAGAAACAAAAAGAGAGAGTTTATTTGCTGTGAAAAATGAATTTGAAAGATCTGCAACAAAGGAACTGATTGGAGAGTGGCTAATAAAAAGCAATGCTTTCAGAAAAGTTCTTAATGATTTGATAGCTGATAAGAAAATGGAAAACGTAAAAACTGAGGAAAATATAATAGGAACAATAAGTTTCCTGGAGAAATTACTTGAAATCACAACAGAAGACATTTTAAGTGCTCGTGTTGAGAGATCTCACTAGATTCAAAAAATAACCATTAAAATGATAGAAAATTTATTTGGAGTATGTTTTTTAGAAAAGTTAAATAGGGAATCTCAAACGGTATGAATTCCCTATTTAACTCCTGTTCTATTTCTGTAATGCATCTTCCTATCAAGAAAATATATTTAATTTTTCCAATCATATATGATTCCCTAATAAAAATGAGTAAGAAAACGGTAATATATTTATCTATCCAGGAACATTTAACAAATAAAATTTATGAAAATTGTTATCCTAATCTCTAATAGCCAGGAGGGAGATAATAACGGAAGAACTGGAAAAAGAGGTGGAGAATCATTATGTAGATATCAATACAGATCACCATCCAATTCAACCTCCGTTAATTGTAATAGGTTAAAAGAGAAGTTGAAATACCAAACACTAATTTATTGTTTGACATGATCTTCTTTTATTTATTTATAAAGAGTCTATTTAGGAGGGGTTTTGCATTTTAATGTAGAACGACTATGTTATAACAAATGAAAATCATTATTAAGATTATTACTTTGGTTCCTCAGGATAGCCTATCACTTCGCTATTTGAATGGGTAAGCAGTATCCTAATTGAGAATGTTAAAGAATTGAGCCCTGTAGGTGGATTTATTCTGAAACAAAGGTAATAGTTGCCTTTTTAGATTCGGCTCCATCGCCTTGAAAATTCTCAGCAGGCGTATCACATATTAACGGAAGAATATGAACATTGGGTTCCTGCTCTTCCGAATTAAAAAACTGGATGTTTATCTCCTTCTAATTAAAAGTTTAGTTTAATATCACAAGTTTTTTTATACAGAGTCTCCTTGGGGGATGGTGAATCAGCCAGAGGAAATCCATTTAGAAAACTGAGTTAAATAAGTTAAATTCTTGCCTAATGTCATTAAAGATGTTCCAGAAGTTAGTGACTTAGTTATGATAGATTTTTTGTTTACCGTTTTTATAGGAACGATGAATCACAGAAAATGTTAAAGGTATTGAAGTGCTAAATTGTTCAGGTTTACAAGAGCGGGTCCATGCTTCTAGTTAGTTGTTGAATTCAAAAGTATGGTAAACTAAATTATCTTTAAAAATGTATATAAGGTGATTGATTTAATTGGAATTGAAACAATTGAATTGTTTTATCGAAGTTACACGTACTGGAAATTTTACTTCTGCAGCACAAAATCTGTTCATTACCCAGCCTGCCCTCAGTAGAATCATCAAATCACTGGAGGATGAACTTGGTACACCCCTATTCATTCGTACAAGAAAAAAGATGATAGAAACAGATGCAGGTCGTATACTAAAAAAACATGCATTAATAATTGAAAAACAGTTGAATTTATTGAATTCAGAACTTGATAATATGCTCATGTTAAAAAAGAAAAATGTCCGTATCGGACTCCCTACGATTACCAATTCGATTTTTTTTCACAACTTATTGCCTCGTTCCATCAAGAATATCCAGAGATAACATTTCAATTGGAGGAGGATGGATCTAAGCGGATTGAGGAGAAGATTGTCAAAGATTTACTTGATTTTGGGGTAGTCGTTCTTTCTGAAGAAAATGAAACTTTAGACAGGTATTTGTTTGTGAAAGAGAAATTAAAACTAGTTGTACCCTCATCTCATCGTCTTGCCGAGAAACAGGAAGTACCATTGCATGAGCTTCAAAATGAAAGCTTTATTATGTTCAACCAGGAGTTTCAGTTAAGAAATCTTATCATCTCTGCTTGCAGAGAAGTTGGATTTCAACCAATCATTATTTCGGAAACATCACAATTGGAATTTATTCAGGAACTGGTTGCTAATGATATAGGCATAACGTTACTTCCTGAGAGTACATGTTTGGAACTGAAAAATGATTTTAAAGCAATAAATGTAACCAATCCGGAAATTGAATGGAATCTAGCGTTAATCTGGAAAAAGGATTCTAACTTATCCCAGGTTTTCGATGAATTTATCCGATTTGCAAAAGTAAAGCTATCGACAGCTGATCGATGTCATGATCTATAAATTGAATCCATTATTTGAACGCTTCTCCAGGTTTGGGGAGGCTTTTTTGTTGTCTAGAAAATTATAAAATAGTTTCGTTGTGGATAATTATATGGGTTTTCTTAGTCCGGCTCCAGCACCTAGCCAGTTTTCATCACCGATTTCGCTTCTTAGGGTATCTTGCGAGAAGCGTTAGCTTTGAGCAGCTCGAGTCGCTTGCGCTTTTTGTTCATGCACATATCAAGAAGCGCTTCCATACGATTTTGTTATGAATACCATATGCTATCGGCATTGTATCTTTCAACTGTGGTCATATTATAATTGTCTTGTAAAACTTTAATGCAGAAGTTGCTAACGCTTCAAGCATTTTATATAGGGTGTGATCATAATTGGAAGCAAAAAAGGTTAAAGAAACGCGTGTTGTTCAAACCGACCAAGTACTCATTAACGATTTGAACAATTATCATACATTGTTTGGTGGAGTTCTAATGAAGAAGATGGATGCTTGTTCAGTGCTTTCCGCTCGTAGGCATTCAAGGGTAAAGGAATGTGTTACGGCATCTACAGACTCCGTAAATTTCCTTGAACCAATCCGAGTAAGTGATTCGGTCTGTATTGAATCATTTGTCAGCTATACCGGAAAAAGGTCGATGGAGATTTTCTGTAAAGTGATTGCTGAAGACCTTGAAACTGGAAATCGAAGAATTGCAGCTACAGCTTTTTTGACTTTTGTTCCACTGGATGAAAATAAAAGACCTATAGAAGTGCCAGCCGTCATTCCAGAAACAGAGGAAGAAAAATTTCTTTATGAAACCGGAAAAGAACGTGAAAAAATTCGCAAACTAAAAAGAGAACAAAATAAAGAACTCGTGTCCAAACTTACATTAAATAAACCATGGGATTAATATAAATCAAAGGGGAGAAATGATATGGTAATCGCATCAAGTTACAACGAATTGAAAAATGCACTAACAGCTATCGAAAATTTAAATACAAAAAAACCATCTATCTATCAAAAATTCATTAGAATCATTAAACTGACTCGTCAATTTCAATATGGTTATCAATATATGGGCTCTTTATTAATGGATGAAGATACAAGTGAATTTCATCCAAAGTCTCAAGATGAATATGTATTATCTGTCTATCATGGGGAAATTGAAAAAATTAAATCTGACGATAAATTCTCTGATTTAAAACAGTTACTAAAAGCGTATAAGCAGGTTAGCTATGCTAATATTAGCAAATTGGCATTAGGGGAAAGCCCAGGAGTATTAGTTGGTCCAACTGTAGTCCGTTAATAATAATGATTGCTTATATAGATCTAGAAGCAGTATAGTCATTCAAATAGGGTGGATCGTTTTCATTCGATTCATCCTATTTTCTTTTTAAAGAAAATGAAAAGGAATCGCCGGGGACTCAGGGACGGTTCTCTTGTCCCATTCGGGAGTCGAAATAAAAGCTGAATGAAGCTTATAACTGCTAGATTAACAAAGGGAAGCTAAATGAGGCTTCCCCTTAAATTTATCATTTTCCGACATGCAGGTGGGATTTTTTATATAATTGATAACCAGGAAACAGGAATTTTTCGGGACACAAGAACCGTCCCCATGTCCTGATTTTGTAGTACGTCAAAGGCTGGAATTCTTCTTTCAACAGCCCCATCATAATGGGTATCCATGATTATCAGGAATAGGTGATTTTTTGAGACTGGATGACCTCCCCCGTGTTTTTGTGGGATTGCCGGGAGATGCTATAGACAAAATAGTTGTTGAGGCAAGGGGTGATTGGAATGAAGGTGTTATCGATGATTCAGCCTTGGGCGAGTCTGTTCGTCTTGCGTGAGGCTCAATATGAAACGAGGTCATGGAGTACGAAGTATCGTGGCCCTCTTGCAATCCATACGAGTAAGAAAGTCGATAAGGCAGTCTGCAGCCATGTGGCGGTCAAGTCGCTGCTTTTAAAGCATGGGTACAAGGCCGATGAGCTTCCAACTGGCATGATCATTGCCACCTGCCAGCTTGAAAATTGTCTGAGTGTGGTGGAAAATAATGAGACATGGGCCGTGTTGGAGGATGGAAGAATCGTGTCAGGCAATGACTTTTTCCTCGGTGATTATAAAGTGGGAGGGTATGTCTGGGAAGTCAGGAATATAAAGACGCTGGACAGCTTCATTCCTGCTAAAGGAATGCTTGGGTTATGGGAGCATGATTTATAGAGTGCCTGATCATCGGGGAACTGGCACTTTTTTGTTTTACTACCTTCATCAGAGCATGGGAAAGTACGCTAAGCCACCAGTACTTTGTTCTCTATTTCATGGAAATATCTGCTTTAAATGCTTTCCGTGGTTGATTTAAACTAATTTCATTATCCAAGTTGGAAGATATGAAGTGATAAAATGAAACTTAAAATACAAGTTCCCTTTTCTATTGCTGGGCTTATCCTTTTTAGTTACGGTATTTCTGTGGCAATCAAGGTTAAGTACTTACGGGTCCACCCATGGGATGTATTGATATTGCACTTTATGCTGCCTGCAAGGAGTGTAGTTAAAGAATTTGGTGAATAGAAGTTAATAAATGTTTTATCTGTGTCTGATTTATTTAAGTTGTCTAATACATCAGTATAATAGTGGCTATAAAAATGCAACCGAATTTCCATCGTGCGTGGGCAGGGTCAAGGAAACTAATCAATGTCCCGCAGGCGCACCTAGAGCGGCGGCGAGGAGGCTCAGCCCAGCCCCTAGGAAAGTGAGCGCCTGGAAACGGAAATCAACGGACCATTTTTACTTGGCCAAAAAATAAAAAAAGTGCCCAAAAGATTATACTTTTGGACACTCTCTTTTTGTAAGTGGAGAATAGGGGGCTCGAACCCCTGACCTCAACGCTGCCAGCGTTGCGCTCTCCCAGCTGAGCTAATCCCCCGTATCTAATAAGATAAGGTACAAGAAAAATTATATCTCCAACTTTGCAGACATGCAAGAAAAAATTTATTAATAAAACAGAAAAAAGCCACTCAACAGCGGCTTTTTAACTACAAACTTTCGATTTCTACTCTGTTGATCCCGTCTATTAAGGAAACCACTTCATAAACATCGGTGGTTTTTCTGCGGAAGTCGACAGTCACTATTAATTGAACAAGCTGATTTCCCTCTGCTAAATCTTTAATTCGTACATTTTTTAGTGAGATTTTTTCAGATTTAATTTTAGTAATAATCTCTGCAATGCTTTCACGGCCGTTCACATTAAATTGCAAACGAATTTCTTTTTCTCTTAATTGTCTTGGTCCTATGAATGTCATAAGAAATGGAATGAACTCGACGCTAACTATCAATAAAGTAACACCGGCGATCGCTTCTAAGTAAAATCCTGCACCGACTGTGATGCCGATTCCCGCTGCTCCCCAAATCATTGCTGCGGTTGTGAGGCCCGAAATTGTATCATTCCCTCTTCTCAAAATGACACCTGCACCAAGAAATCCTATTCCTGATACAATTTGAGCAGCCAGACGGAGCGGGTCCATTGTGATGTTTACATCTTCATCTCCAGGGAACATGTATGCTGATTCTCTTGATACAATTGTTAAAAGGCAGCTGACAATTGATATGACCAAGCTAGTCTTTAATCCAACAGGTTTTCTTTTTATCTCCCTTTCAAGTCCAATAACCAGGCCTAAAAAAGCTGATATTCCCAACTTAATTAAAATTCCCATATCCATAGAATATAACATGTGATATCTCCTGCCCTGATAAGATGTATTTTCTTTCCCTATTTAATGATAAATAAACTCATTTCAGTTTATTTTTTGATTTTATAAGAAAAAAGATGAAATTCATTGTAGAATACATATAAATTAAATATTGTTTCTGATTAAAAGGAGAATCGTAATGGAATCACCAAAAGTTAATCCATACTTAGCAGTTGCGATAGGTGTTGTTGCAGTGTCGACATCAGCTATTTTAGTAAAAGTTTCTTCTGCCCCTTCGGGAGTCATAGCCTTTTACCGATTGCTTTTTTCAGTCTTATTTATGCTCCCGGTATTTCTTTTAAAATATGTTTCAGAACTCCGTCTTATTACGAAACGGGATTGGGTATTTACTGGGATATCCGGAGTCTTCCTGGCTTTTCATTTTATTCTATGGTTCGAATCTTTGAACTACACCTCTGTAGCCAGTTCAACCGTGTTAGTAACCCTGCAGCCTTTATTTGCATTTGCGGGAGCCTATGTTTTCTTCAAAGAAAAATTATCTGCAAAAGCCATTCTAAGCGGGTTTATTGCCATTGGCGGAAGTGTGATTATCAGCTGGGGTGATTTCAAAATTAGCGGAAGTGCACTGTTCGGAGACTTCCTGGCAATTGCAGCCTGCGCCCTGGTCACTGTTTATCTGCTATTCGGGCAAACAGTGCGAAAAAGAATGTCCCTTATAACATACACATTTATTGTTTATAGCATTAGTTCAATTACATTGTTCTTTTACGTAATTGCAGCTGGAGAAACCTTCTATCCTTATCCTAAAAGTGATTGGGTCTATTTCATCCTTCTTGCTTTAATTCCAACCTTACTCGGACATACGCTATTCAACTGGTCAATAAAATGGCTGAGTGCATCAATTATCTCAATGGCAATCCTTTTTGAACCAGTAGGAGCGACCATACTCGCATATTACCTGCTTGGAGAAAATGTTATTTTGACTCAAATAGCAGGTGGATTAGTTGTTATTGCTGGAATAACATTATTTTTAGTTGATGAAAGGCAAATGAAGCTGAAAAAAAGAGCAGAGATAAATTCGATTTCAAGTTAGGGGAGATGCGTATGCATATACGGAGAGCGGAAGTAGGAGACGCCCCGGGCATAGCCCGGGTACATATTGAAAGCTGGAAAGAAACATACACTGGCATCATTAGTCAGGAGTATTTGGATTCGTTAAATATTGAGGATCGAATAGGGCTGTGGGAGAAGAGTTTATCTCAGACCTCCCAGCTTTCACCTGTATTTGTCGCGTTAAATACAGAAAATAAGATAGTCGGATTTGCTTCCTATGGAAAAAAACGCACAGAAAAGTTCAATGCAGATGGAGAGCTATACGCGATTTACATACTTAAAAAGTATCAGAGAGAGAAACTGGGATTGAAACTACTTCAGGCAGGAGTAAATGAATTACTGGAACATAATTATACATCAATGCTTGTATGGGTCCTTGAAGAAAACAAAAGCCTTAAATTCTATGAAAGTCTTCTGGCAGTAAAAGCAGGCGAAGAAACTGATAAAATTGCAGGTAAGGAAGTTGTAGAATTGGCTTATGTGTGGGATGACTTGAATGCATTACAACAAATGGTGATTCATAAATTAAAGAGTGAGAAGAAATGATATGAGAAAAAATCCCCTCGAGTAAGGGGATTTTTTTATTGGCTGTTAAAATTAAATAGTTATTAATTTTATAATAAATTTGCAGGCAAAAATCCTGTTAGATTGAGCATGAAGGAAAAATAACCAAAACTCCAAAGAAGCATTATATGAACAAGTATGTGAACCGAGAAAATAAAAAGGCGCATAATGTGCTGAAAATAAAGGTACCGCCACGAACTTTTCCTTCGGCATTTGCAATTTTAATGGCCTCAATATAAGAAATAGAAAACAGGAATATTGCCATGAATAATGATAGATACAGTGCGAATGATTGAAGCAAGCAAAATCACCTCGTCATAAAGTTTGTCCAAGCCATTATATGAACAGGGAAAGAAAATTATTAATAAAACATTTAATAAGAAGAAAGTAGGGGAAGTTTTGAAAAAATATTAACTCGTAAAATTTCTTTAAAAATTATATTGCAAACATATTTTATCCATGGTATATTTAATCTCGCTTGAGAGAGCAACAAGATTTGATAAACAACATCGTTTTTAACAAATGATAAAATAAAAAACGTTGTTGACAATAACAAATCGACATGATATATTAATAAAGTCGCTTCTAGGCGACAAGCTAACTAACTTGTTCTTTGAAAACTAAACAAACAAGCGTCAACAAACAATAAATGATCGTGTTTCTTCTATTATATAGAAAGAACATGAGCCAACGTTTTAACTTTATGAGCTAACTCATAACTCTTTTTTGGAGAGTTTGATCCTGGCTCAGGACGAACGCTGGCGGCGTGCCTAATACATGCAAGTCGAGCGGATCTTCATTAGCTTGCTTTTGAAGATCAGCGGCGGACGGGTGAGTAACACGTGGGCAACCTGCCTGTAAGACTGGGATAACTTCGGGAAACCGGAGCTAATACCGGATAATCCTTTTCCTCTCATGAGGAAAAGCTGAAAGACGGTTTCGGCTGTCACTTACAGATGGGCCCGCGGCGCATTAGCTAGTTGGTGAGGTAACGGCTCACCAAGGCGACGATGCGTAGCCGACCTGAGAGGGTGATCGGCCACACTGGGACTGAGACACGGCCCAGACTCCTACGGGAGGCAGCAGTAGGGAATCTTCCGCAATGGACGAAAGTCTGACGGAGCAACGCCGCGTGAGCGATGAAGGCCTTCGGGTCGTAAAGCTCTGTTGTCAGGGAAGAACAAGTACCGGAGTAACTGCCGGTACCTTGACGGTACCTGACCAGAAAGCCACGGCTAACTACGTGCCAGCAGCCGCGGTAATACGTAGGTGGCAAGCGTTGTCCGGAATTATTGGGCGTAAAGCGCGCGCAGGCGGTTCCTTAAGTCTGATGTGAAAGCCCCCGGCTCAACCGGGGAGGGTCATTGGAAACTGGGGAACTTGAGTGCAGAAGAGGAGAGCGGAATTCCACGTGTAGCGGTGAAATGCGTAGAGATGTGGAGGAACACCAGTGGCGAAGGCGGCTCTCTGGTCTGTAACTGACGCTGAGGCGCGAAAGCGTGGGGAGCGAACAGGATTAGATACCCTGGTAGTCCACGCCGTAAACGATGAGTGCTAAGTGTTAGAGGGTTTCCGCCCTTTAGTGCTGCAGCAAACGCATTAAGCACTCCGCCTGGGGAGTACGGCCGCAAGGCTGAAACTCAAAGGAATTGACGGGGGCCCGCACAAGCGGTGGAGCATGTGGTTTAATTCGAAGCAACGCGAAGAACCTTACCAGGTCTTGACATCCTCTGACAACCCTAGAGATAGGGCGTTCCCCTTCGGGGGACAGAGTGACAGGTGGTGCATGGTTGTCGTCAGCTCGTGTCGTGAGATGTTGGGTTAAGTCCCGCAACGAGCGCAACCCTTGATCTTAGTTGCCAGCATTCAGTTGGGCACTCTAAGGTGACTGCCGGTGACAAACCGGAGGAAGGTGGGGATGACGTCAAATCATCATGCCCCTTATGACCTGGGCTACACACGTGCTACAATGGATGGAACAAAGGGCAGCGAAGCCGCGAGGTGAAGCCAATCCCATAAAACCATTCTCAGTTCGGATTGCAGGCTGCAACTCGCCTGCATGAAGCCGGAATCGCTAGTAATCGCGGATCAGCATGCCGCGGTGAATACGTTCCCGGGCCTTGTACACACCGCCCGTCACACCACGAGAGTTTGTAACACCCGAAGTCGGTGGGGTAACCTTTTGGAGCCAGCCGCCTAAGGTGGGACAGATGATTGGGGTGAAGTCGTAACAAGGTAGCCGTATCGGAAGGTGCGGCTGGATCACCTCCTTTCTAAGGATATTGCCGTAATGGCAATCGGAATGCGAACCTTTTGGTTCGTAAACGAATTCTAGCGAATTCGTACAGTTGACCGCTTGTTTGTTTAGTTTTGAGGGAGTAAGTGCCTCAAAGCTTTTTTGTTCCTTGAAAACTAGATAATCGTAAGTAAGAAGAATCAAGAAAAACCGAGTGATCGCCATTTTAGTTTTTCTCTCTATTTAATAGAGAATCAACCACGACAATTTATTGTCAAACGGTTAAGTTAGAAAGGGCGCACGGTGGATGCCTTGGCACTAGGAGCCGATGAAGGACGGGACTAACACCGATATGCTTCGGGGAGCTGTAAGTAAGCTTTGATCCGGAGATTTCCGAATGGGGAAACCCACTGTTCGTAATGGAACAGTATCTTTACCTGAATACATAGGGTATTGAAGGCAGACCCGGGGAACTGAAACATCTAAGTACCCGGAGGAAGAGAAAGCAAACGCGATTCCCTGAGTAGCGGCGAGCGAAACGGGACATAGCCCAAACCAAGAGGCTTGCCTCTTGGGGTTGTAGGACACTCTACATGGAGTTACAAAGGAACGGGGTAGATGAAGTGGTCTGGAAAGGCCCGTCAGAGAAGGTAAAAACCCTGTAGTTGAAACTTCGTTCCCTCCTGAGTGGATCCTGAGTACGGCGGGACACGAGAGATCCCGTCGGAAGCTGGGAGGACCATCTCCCAAGGCTAAATACTCCCTAGTGACCGATAGTGAACCAGTACCGTGAGGGAAAGGTGAAAAGCACCCCGGAAGGGGAGTGAAATAGATCCTGAAACCGTGTGCCTACAAGTAGTCAGAGCCCGTTAATGGGTGATGGCGTGCCTTTTGTAGAATGAACCGGCGAGTTACGATCCCATGCAAGGTTAAGTTGAGAAGACGGAGCCGCAGCGAAAGCGAGTCTGAATAGGGCGAATGAGTATGTGGTCGTAGACCCGAAACCAGGTGATCTACCCATGTCCAGGGTGAAGGTTGGGTAACACCAACTGGAGGCCCGAACCCACGCACGTTGAAAAGTGCGGGGATGAGGTGTGGGTAGCGGAGAAATTCCAATCGAACTTGGAGATAGCTGGTTCTCTCCGAAATAGCTTTAGGGCTAGCCTCACGTTGTAAGAGTCTTGGAGGTAGAGCACTGTTTGGACTAGGGGCCCTCATCGGGTTACCGAATTCAGACAAACTCCGAATGCCAAAGACTTATCCGTGGGAGTCAGACTGCGAGTGATAAGATCCGTAGTCAAAAGGGAAACAGCCCAGACCACCAGCTAAGGTCCCAAAGTATACGTTAAGTGGAAAAGGATGTGGAGTTGCTTAGACAACCAGGATGTTGGCTTAGAAGCAGCCACCATTTAAAGAGTGCGTAATAGCTCACTGGTCGAGTGACTCTGCGCCGAAAATGTACCGGGGCTAAACGTATCACCGAAGCTGTGGATTGACATCTTTGATGTCAGTGGTAGGAGAGCGTTCTAAGGGCGTTGAAGCTAGACCGTAAGGACTGGTGGAGCGCTTAGAAGTGAGAATGCCGGTATGAGTAGCGAAAGATGGGTGAGAATCCCATCCACCGAATGCCTAAGGTTTCCTGAGGAAGGCTCGTCCTCTCAGGGTTAGTCGGGACCTAAGCCGAGGCCGAAAGGCGTAGGCGATGGACAACAGGTTGATATTCCTGTACCACCTCTTTATCGTTTGAGCAATGGGGGGACGCAGTAGGATAGGGTAAGCGCGCTGTTGGATATGCGCGTCTAAGCAGTAAGGCTGCAAGTGAGGCAAATCCCGCTTGCGTGAAGGCTGAGCTGTGACAGCGAGGGAAATATAGTACCGAAGTTCCTGATTTCACACTGCCAAGAAAAGCCTCTAGCGAGATAAAAGGTGCCCGTACCGCAAACCGACACAGGTAGGCGAGGAGAGAATCCTAAGGTGAGCGAGAGAACTCTCGTTAAGGAACTCGGCAAAATGACCCCGTAACTTCGGGAGAAGGGGTGCTCATTTGGGTGAATAGCCTAGATGAGCCGCAGTGAATAGGCCCAGGCGACTGTTTAGCAAAAACACAGGTCTCTGCGAAGCCGCAAGGCGAAGTATAGGGGCTGACGCCTGCCCGGTGCTGGAAGGTTAAGAGGAGGGGTTAGCGCAAGCGAAGCTCTGAATCGAAGCCCCAGTAAACGGCGGCCGTAACTATAACGGTCCTAAGGTAGCGAAATTCCTTGTCGGGTAAGTTCCGACCCGCACGAAAGGCGTAACGATCTGGGCACTGTCTCAACGAGAGACTCGGTGAAATTATAGTACCTGTGAAGATGCAGGTTACCCGCGACAGGACGGAAAGACCCCGTGGAGCTTTACTGTAGCCTGATATTGAATTTTGGTACAGCTTGTACAGGATAGGTAGGAGCCTGAGAAACCGGAGCGCCAGCTTCGGTGGAGGCGTCGGTGGGATACTACCCTGGCTGTATTGAAATTCTAACCCACGCCCCCGATCGGGGCGGGAGACAGTGTCAGGTGGGCAGTTTGACTGGGGCGGTCGCCTCCTAAAGAGTAACGGAGGCGCCCAAAGGTTCCCTCAGAATGGTTGGAAATCATTCGCAGAGTGTAAAGGCACAAGGGAGCTTGACTGCGAGACCTACAAGTCGAGCAGGGACGAAAGTCGGGCTTAGTGATCCGGTGGTTCCGCATGGAAGGGCCATCGCTCAACGGATAAAAGCTACCCCGGGGATAACAGGCTTATCTCCCCCAAGAGTCCACATCGACGGGGAGGTTTGGCACCTCGATGTCGGCTCATCGCATCCTGGGGCTGTAGTCGGTCCCAAGGGTTGGGCTGTTCGCCCATTAAAGCGGTACGCGAGCTGGGTTCAGAACGTCGTGAGACAGTTCGGTCCCTATCCGTCGTGGGCGCAGGAAATTTGAGAGGAGCTGTCCTTAGTACGAGAGGACCGGGATGGACGCACCGCTGGTGTACCAGTTGTCTTGCCAAAGGCATCGCTGGGTAGCTATGTGCGGACGGGATAAGTGCTGAAAGCATCTAAGCATGAAGCCCCCCTCAAGATGAGATTTCCCATAGCGCAAGCTAGTAAGAACCCTGAAAGATGATCAGGTTGATAGGTCAGAGGTGGAAGCGCGGTGACGTGTGGAGCTGACTGATACTAATCGTTCGAGGACTTAACCAAATAGATTACTCGTTCTTCTAATTCTTCTTACACATTATCTAGTTTTGAGGGAATGAAAAATTTCTCTTGCAAAATGCATAAAAGACGATATAATAGAAATTGTCTTTAAAAAATGTCTGGTGACGATAGCGAGAAGGTCACACCCGTTCCCATACCGAACACGGAAGTTAAGCTTCTCAGCGCCGATGGTAGTTGGGGGTTTCCCCCTGTGAGAGTAGGACGTCGCCGGGCAGTTTCAAATGGAGGATTAGCTCAGCTGGGAGAGCATCTGCCTTACAAGCAGAGGGTCGGCGGTTCGATCCCGTCATCCTCCACCATTACATTTGCCGGTGTAGCTCAATTGGTAGAGCAACTGACTTGTAATCAGTAGGTTGGGGGTTCAAGTCCTCTCGCCGGCACCATTTTTAACCTAATTACACACGTACGAGCCATTAGCTCAGTCGGTAGAGCATCTGACTTTTAATCAGAGGGTCGAAGGTTCGAGTCCTTCATGGCTCACCATTTCAACTTTATATGCGGGTGTGGCGGAATTGGCAGACGCACCAGACTTAGGATCCGGCGCCGCAAGGCGTGGGGGTTCGACTCCCTTCACCCGCACCATTTTTTCTAAAAAAATATGTATGCGGAAGTAGTTCAGTGGTAGAATACAACCTTGCCAAGGTTGGGGTCGCGGGTTCGAATCCCGTCTTCCGCTCCAAAAGTTCCTTAGCCGGGGTGGCGGAACTGGCAGACGCACAGGACTTAAAATCCTGCGGTAGGTGACTACCGTACCGGTTCGATTCCGGTCCTCGGCACCATTTTCGATTTAACATCATATGCGCCCGTAGCTCAATTGGATAGAGCGTCTGACTACGGATCAGAAGGTTATGGGTTCGACTCCTTTCGGGCGCGCCAATATTTTACTCTATATCGGGGAGTAGCTCAGCTTGGTAGAGCACTTGGTTTGGGACCAAGGGGTCGCAGGTTCGAATCCTGTCTTCCCGACCAGATACTGATATAATATGGGGCCTTAGCTCAGCTGGGAGAGCGCCTGCCTTGCACGCAGGAGGTCAGCGGTTCGATCCCGCTAGGCTCCACCATATCTTTTTGAAAATTTAATTTGGCGGTGTAGCTCAGCTGGCTAGAGCGTACGGTTCATACCCGTAAGGTCGGGGGTTCGATCCCCTCCGCCGCTACCAATTTTACAATCTGGTTGAACCTATTCAATCTAGGCTAAACATGGACCTTTAGCTCAGCTGGTTAGAGCAGACGGCTCATAACCGTCCGGTCGTAGGTTCGAGTCCTACAAGGTCCACCATATATTGTTTGTTATTTCACGGAGGTATACCCAAGTCCGGCTGAAGGGATCGGTCTTGAAAACCGACAGGCGGGTAACACCGCGCGGGGGTTCGAATCCCTCTACCTCCTCCATAATTTCATTTGCATTTATTACCGTCGCGGGGTGGAGCAACGAGCGTTACTTCACTGAATGAACTGCGAGTTGTACCGATCGAGCAGCAGCTTGAATTAGCTTCCTGAGATCGGGACAGCACTTGCTCTCAAGGAGCATAAACAATAAGATATTTTTATTATCGTCGCGGGGTGGAGCAGCCCGGTAGCTCGTCGGGCTCATAACCCGAAGGTCGCAGGTTCAAATCCTGCCCCCGCAATTAAGTTTTTTTAAGTAATACACTTGAAAAAAACTTTGGTCCCGTGGTGTAGCGGTTAACATGCCTGCCTGTCACGCAGGAGATCGCCGGTTCGATCCCGGTCGGGACCGCCATTTGTGGCTCAGTAGCTCAGTCGGTAGAGCAAAGGACTGAAAATCCTTGTGTCGGCGGTTCGATTCCGTCCTGAGCCACCTTTATTTTTTTTAATTTAATATGCATTTTGAAATATGGCGATTGTGGCGAAGTGGTTAACGCACCTGATTGTGGTTCAGGCATTCGTGGGTTCGATTCCCATCAGTCGCCCCATTTTTTGCGGGTGTAGTTTAGTGGTAAAACCTCAGCCTTCCAAGCTGATGATGAGAGTTCGATTCTCTTCACCCGCTCCATAAGGGCCTATAGCTCAGCTGGTTAGAGCGCACGCCTGATAAGCGTGAGGTCGATGGTTCGAGTCCATTTAGGCCCATTTTTTTTATCATTTTATTATTCCGCAGTAGCTCAGTGGTAGAGCACTCGGCTGTTAACCGAGCGGTCGTAGGTTCGAATCCTACCTGCGGAGCCATATGGGGAAGTACTCAAGAGGCTGAAGAGGCGCCCCTGCTAAGGGTGTAGGTCGGGTAACCGGCGCGAGGGTTCAAATCCCTCCTTCTCCGCCATAAGGCCCCTTGGTCAAGCGGTTAAGACACCGCCCTTTCACGGCGGTAACACGGGTTCGAATCCCGTAGGGGTCATAAGGAAAGCTGTTAGCATTATTGCTAACAGCTTTTTTTCTGTTTAGTTGTATTAAGGTCAATGTTTTTAAGCACCTGTTTATTGGGGCGGAGGGCCGACTCTTCAGAAAATGCAAATGCATTTCCATCGTGCGTAGCAAGATTCGAGGAAACCGTTCATAGGCCTGCCGGATCAGCGGCAACGGTGAGTCCTCGCAGGAGCAAAACGATGACGTGGTGCACCGGACGCCCTGCGGAAAGCGAGTGCCTGGAGCGGAAATCAACAGAAAAAGTAAGACAGCCAAGTTCTAAAAAAAGGATAAACATAACTCCATTAGGTTTATTAAGCCCCCAAAAAGGGTATATAATATTGATTTTATGTTTAATAAGTCGAAATTGGCTGAAGGAATAATTAGTCAATATCCATTCATCTTAAACCTGGTTAACATAGTTTCAATTCCGCTGGTCATCTATTACCACATTTTTACCTGGATGTTGGTTATCTGCTAAATGGGTATCTTAAAATGCCAATGCCACAGACCTCTTTACCTACTAGTATGTTTGAGAGTCGCCTCAATGAGAAAGGCTAAATAACAAGTTGAAATGAAAACGTTATCATTTCAATAATATTTTTTCTGCTATTACTCTCTATCACCCAAGAAATTTCAGCGTTTCCTCTAAAAAATCATTATTCTCTTTTCAAAAATAGTAAACTTTCCTTCAACATAATTCGCGTAATTGGAAGATTTAGTACATTAAAGCGCTACCAATTGTCAGTGTTTGTCGATATTAATATTTTATTAAGATTTATTGTCGAAATATTAAAAAAATGTTTACAAGGATTTCGCGCTGCTAACTAGAATACTACTGAAAAAGGGTGTTTCCAAAAATATTAAGCATGTTCTAATAAAGGCAGGTGGAAGGGTTTGGTAATCAATCCTACAGAGTTTGAATTGCATCTATTCCATGAAGGCACTTTGTACCAGAGTTACAATTTATTTGGTGCGCATGTCATTAAAAATGAATCTAATACATATACTCGATTTTGTGTGTGGGCTCCAAATGCCAGGGCTGTGAGTCTGGCAGGGGACTTTAATCAATGGGATGGCAACGGTTTTGGTTTGCACAAAGTGAATAATGAAGGTGTATGGCAGATTGTACTAGAAGGCGACCTTTCTGGGGCGATTTATAAGTATGAAATCACATCCCAGGCAGGTGAGAGGATTTTAAAGGCAGATCCATACGCGTTTTTTTCAGAGCTTAGGCCGAACACAGCTTCAATTGTTTATCCTCTCGAAGGTTATAAATGGAGTGATCATAAATGGCTGCAGAAGAGGGAGAGAAAAAGCAGCCTGGATGAACCTATGTATATCTATGAGCTGCATGCAGGTTCCTGGAAAAAGGCAGCAGATGGCTCTTTCCTTACTTACCGTGAGCTGGCAGATGAGCTGATTCCATATATTTTAACGCATGGATACACACATATCGAATTATTGCCGCTAACTGAGCATCCGCTCGATATCTCCTGGGGCTACCAATCTACCGGTTATTTCTCTGTTACTAGCAGATATGGCACCCCGCATGATTTTATGTATTTCGTTGATATATGCCATCAAAATGGAATTGGAGTAATCATTGACTGGATTCCAGGACATTTTTGCAAGGATGCGCATGGGCTGTACCAGTTTGATGGCAGCTATGTTTATGAATATCAATATGAAAATGATCGTGAAAATCGCGTCTGGGGAACGGCCAATTTTGACTTGGGAAAAACAGAGGTACAAAGCTTCCTGATTTCCAGTGCTTTATTCTGGCTTGAAAAATATCATATTGATGGCTTTCGGGTTGATGCTGTGGCTAATATCATCTACTGGCCTAATTCAGTTCAGACTGCTAATCCCAATGGTGTGGATTTTTTAAAGAAGCTGAATAAGGCTGTAAGGGATTATGAGCCTGCTGCTTTGATGATTGCTGAGGATTCGACTGATTGGCCTCAGGTGACAGCACCTGTGGAGTATGGAGGGCTTGGGTTTACATACAAGTGGAACATGGGATGGATGAATGACACATTAAAGTATATGGAGACAGAATCACATGAAAGGAAGCATATACATGATAAAGTAACTTTTTCTCTCCTTTATGCCTTTTCTGAGAACTTTGTTCTTCCTTTTTCACATGATGAAGTAGTCCATGGTAAAAAGTCATTGCTTGATAAAATGCCAGGAGATTACTGGCAAAAATTCGCGCAGCTCAGATTATTGCTTGGATTCTTGGGAGTCCATCCGGGAAAAAAGCTGACGTTCATGGGAACAGAGTTCGGACAGTTCTCTGAATGGAAAGACCAGGAGCAGTTAGACTGGAGTCTGCTTGATTATGAAATGCATCAAAAAATGAACGTTTATGTGAAGGAGTTAATGAAACTGTACAAACGTTCAAAGCCATTATATGAAGTGGACCAGAGCTATGAAGGGTTTGAATGGATTGATGCTGATAACCATGAGCAGTCGATATTTTCCTTTATTCGAAAAGGAAAGAACCCGGAAGAAATCCTTGTGATTGTTTGCAATTTTACAGAAAAAGTTTACAGCGATTATAAAATCGGAGTACCAAAGCCAGGTGAGTACAGAGAAATAATGAACAGCGACGCCCAGCCATTCGGAGGCTCTGGTTTTATTAATAAAAAGGTGATTGAAGCGAAAGAAATAGCCTTCCATGGAAGGCCATATTCTATAGAAATGAATATTTCTCCATTCGGAATTTCGATTTTACGTCCTGTTATCAAAAGAAAGGGGAGAAACAATCATGAAAAAGAAGAAATGCGTAGCAATGCTGTTGGCAGGAGGAAAAGGAAGCCGTCTGCACTCATTGACAAAGAACCTAGCTAAGCCAGCTGTCCCTTTTGGCGGCAAATATCGGATCATTGATTTCCCGCTTAGCAACTGCACGAATTCGGGAATCTATACAGTTGGTGTATTGACACAGTACCAGCCGCTTTTACTGAACTCATATATTGGGATAGGAAGTGCCTGGGATCTTGACAGAAAGGATGGCGGTGTTACTGTGCTGCCACCATACGCTGAAACATCCGAGGTGAAATGGTATTCAGGTACTGCAAGCGCGATCTATCAAAATTTGAATTATCTTTATCAATATGAACCAGAATATGTGCTGATTCTTTCTGGTGACCATATTTACAAAATGAATTATGAACTGATGCTTGATTACCATATTGAAAAGGGTGCAGACGCTACCATTTCTGTAATCGAGGTTCCGTGGGAGGAAACAAATCGTTTTGGCATTATGAACACCGATTCTGAATTGAAGATTACTGAATTTGAAGAAAAACCTGAAGATGCAAAAAATAATCTTGCTTCAATGGGTATTTATATTTTTAAATGGAGTGTTTTAAGGGAATATCTGATAAGGGATGATCAAAATCCTGATTCAAGCCATGACTTTGGCAAGGATATCATTCCTTTAATGCTAAAAGAAGAAAAGAAACTTTTTGCCTATCCGTTTAAAGGATATTGGAAGGATGTAGGAACTGTTCAAAGCCTGTGGGAAGCGAATATGGATTTATTGGACCGGAACTGCGAATTGAACCTGTTTGATCAGTCATGGCGAATCTATTCTGTAAACCCTAATCAGCCGCCGCAATACATTTGTCCGGAAGGCGAAGTGACGGACTCTCTAGTCAATGAGGGCTGCAAAATCGAAGGGGAAGTATCCAAGTCAGTTGTCTTTCAGGGAGTGACCGTAAGGAAGGGTGCTGTAGTAAAGGAATCGGTGATTATGCCAGATGCGGTGATCGGACTTAATTGCAGGATTGAAAAAGCCATTGTATCCCCAGGAGTTCTTGTGCCTGATGGAACAATTATTGGACCGGGACTTGATAGTAATGAAATCACTTTAGTATCGGAAGAGACAATCGGAGAATTGCAGTCCAATTGATCCGATTACGGGAGGAAAGAGAAATGAACAAACAATTATTGGGAGTAATAGACGCAACAACCGTTCACGACGATCTCCGGGAACTGGCTCTTCACCGATCGGTTGCAGCCATACCATTTGGCGGGCGATATCGTCTGATTGATTTCATCCTGTCCAATATGGTGAATTCAGGCATCAATAGCGTGGCGATTTTTCCAAAATTTCAATACAGGTCACTGATGGACCATTTAGGATCAGGAAAAAACTGGGACTTAAACCGCAAAAGGGATGGCTTGTTTTTCTTCCCTACGCCTAATCTGGATCAGCCCCATCATCCAGGAATAGGGTCGCTTGACCATTTTGCCGACAATATTGACTTTTTCGAACGCAGCACGCAGGAGTATGCCTTAATCTCCAATTCGTATACTGTTTTCAATATGGATTTTCAGCCGTTGCTTGACTGGCATCTAAAATCGGGTTGTGATATTACTGAAGTACAGAAGGACGGAGCTTCGCTTGGCATATACCTTGTTAAGAAAACCCTTCTGATGGACTTGATTGCAACACGAAATGAAACAGGGTATTCGACCATGAGAGATGTGGTAACAGATATCGATAGCCAGTTTAAGCTTTGCTATTATCAATGTGATGGATATGCCCTAATGGTAGATACAATCGATAAGTATTATACTGCCAGCATGGATTTGCTGAACCCTGAAGTATGGAAGCAGCTGTTTCCAAAAGAGCGGCCAATATTAACAAAAGTCAAGGATGAGCCTCCTACCCGCTATGAAAAAGAGGCATCTGTACGGAACTCAATGGTAGCAAACGGCGGGCTGATTGAAGGGACCGTGGAGAACAGCATCATCGCAAGGGGAGTCAAAATCGGGAAAAATACAGTTATCCGTAACTGTATCATCATGCAAAAAACGCAAATTAAGGAGAACTGTATTTTGGAATCTGTTATTGTCGATAAAGATGTACGCATTGAAGCAGGTACTGTGATTACAGCGCCTGAAGGTTCACCAGCTGTCATCAGAAAAGGTACAGTTCAGGGAGTGAGGACTGGATCGTGAAAGTATTGTTTGCAGTATCGGAGTGTGTCCCTTTCATCAAGTCTGGCGGTTTGGCAGATGTTGCCGGATCTCTGCCAAAGGAATTAAAAAAGCTGGGAGCAGATGTAAGGGTGATTTTGCCGAAGTACGGGATGATTCCGGAAAAATACCGCTCTGAAATGAAGAAAATGAAAGAGTATACCGTGCAGGTAGGCTGGCGATCTCAATTTTGCGGTATCGAAACTCTTGAATATGAAGGAGTAACCTTTTACTTTGTTGACAATGAATATTACTTCAAGCGGGATTCGCTTTATGGACATTATGATGATGGTGAACGTTTTTCCTTTTTTAATCGTGCTGTACTGGATTTTATCGCAGAAGTTGAATTTTACCCTGATGTCATTCATTGCCATGACTGGCACACCGGGATGATCCCTTTTTTACTGAGGACAGAATATTATAAGAAGCCTGGCTATGGATTAATCCGTTCTGTATTCACGATTCATAACCTTCAGTTCCAGGGCATTTTCCCCCGTGAAATTCTCGGGAACTTGCTGCACATTGACAGCCGTTATTTCAATGAAGAGCAGCTCGAGTTTTTCGGCAACGCCAATTTCATGAAGGCGGCTTTGATTTCCGCTGACCATATAACTACTGTCAGCCCTACTTACAAGGATGAAATCCAGACAGCTTATTATGGAGAAAAGCTTGATGGTATTTTGAGAAAGAGACGTGAAGACCTGTCAGGAATTTTGAACGGAATTGATCACGATTTGTATGATCCAAAAACTTATGCTGGTCTTGCCATCAGCTTCAGTCCGGAATCATATGAATTGCGAGTTGAAAATAAGCTCGAGATTCAGCGGTTTTTTGGACTTCCGGAAAGCAGCGAAATTCCAGTTGCAGCGATGATTACCAGATTAACAAAACAAAAGGGACTTGATTTAGTCACAGGAGTATTCCATGAAATAATGGCGACTGGTATACAGCTAGTAGTCCTCGGTACAGGAGACCCTGAATTTGAACAATTCTTCAGGGATATGTCAGAAAAATATCCTGAACAATGCAAGGCATATATTGGCTTTGATGAAAATTTGGCTCATCAGATTTATGCTGGTGCTGATATATTCCTTATGCCTTCACAATTTGAACCTTGCGGGCTGAGCCAGATGATTGCGATGCGTTATGGGGCGGTTCCTGTTGTCAGGGAAACGGGCGGTCTGAACGACACTGTCCAGCCGTACAATGAGTTTAACGATGAGGGTAATGGTTTTACCTTCAAAAATTTCAATGCCCATGACATGCTGTTTACAATTGAAAAAGCAATATCGCTCTTCCACCAAGAAGAAAGATGGGAAAGACTGGCCAGAAATGCCATGGAAACAGATTACAGCTGGGCACAATCAGCTAAACAATACAATGAGTTGTATTCTGATCTCATCTCAAGGAGTGAATCGCATGTTTTCTAGTGTTCCCAAATTCAAAACCACTTTCTTGAAAAAGCTCGAGATGATGTTTGGAACAAGCTTCGAAGAGAGCACGAGCCGAGAGCAGTTCCAGACTCTTGGGCATATGATCAGGGAGCATGTGAGCGCAGACTGGATCAGGACGAACGAACTGTACCGCGCAGGCGCAAAGAAGCAGGTATATTACTTGTCAATTGAATTTTTGCTGGGCCGTTTGCTTCGCCATAATCTTATTAATTTGGGCGTTGAAAAAGTGGTATGTAAAGGACTTGAAGAACTGGGAATCGATCTGGACCACCTGGAGGAAATCGAAGCGGATGCCGGGCTTGGCAATGGCGGGCTCGGCCGTCTGGCTGCTTGCTTTCTCGACTCACTTGCCTCGTTGGATTTGCCAGGTCATGGCTGTGGAATCCGTTATAAACACGGGTTGTTCGAACAGAAAATTGTTGATGGGTATCAAGTGGAGCTTCCTGAGCAATGGCTGCGTCACGGACATGTATGGGAAGTGCGCAAGGCAGACGATGCGGTTGAAATCCCATTTTGGGGTGAAATCGAGAGCCGGATGGAAAATGGCCGTCTGGTGTTCAGGCATTTAAATGCTGAGACGATCATGGCTGTTCCTTACGACTTGCCTGTCATCGGTTATCAGACTGAAACAGTCAACACCTTGAGGCTCTGGAATGCGGAACCATCCAGGTTTCCGGCTAATGCTGATATTTTCAAATATAAAAAGGATACAGAATCGGTTTCCGAGTTTTTATATCCTGATGACACACATGATGAAGGCAAGATCCTTCGCCTTAAGCAGCAATACTTCCTTGTAGCAGCGAGCCTTAAGGCAATCGTTCAATCTTTTAAAAAGAAGAATAAGAGCTTGCTAGAGTTCCATGACTATGTCAGCATCCATATTAATGATACTCACCCTGCGATCGCTGTACCTGAATTGATGAGGATTTTGATGGATGAGGAAGGGCTCGGCTGGGATGATGCATGGCATATTACCGTTGAAACACTTTCATACACAAATCATACGACTCTGGCGGAGGCTCTAGAAAAATGGCCGATCAGGATATTCAAACCGCTGCTTCCTCGGATATTCATGATTGTCGAGGAAATAAACGAGCGTTTTTGCAAGCAGGTTTGGGAGCAATATCCTGGCGATTGGGGCAGGGTTGAAAGTATGGCTATAATCGCTCATGGAGAGATCAGGATGGCTCCTTTAGCGATTGTTGGCAGCCATAGCATCAATGGTGTGGCAATGCTCCATACAGAAATTTTAAAAAATCGCGAAATGAATTTATTTTATCAGTTATATCCTGAGCGCTTCAATAATAAGACAAATGGAATCACCCATCGCCGCTGGCTATTGAAAGCCAATCCCGAATTGTCTGGGTTGATTTCGGATTCAATTGGACCTGAATGGATTTCAGCACCTCAACAGCTTGAGGAGTTAATGAGGTTTAGTGAAGATTCTGCTTTTCTTGAGAAAATGCATGCTATTAAACAGGCAAATAAACTGAGGTTGGCAAACAGGATCTTTGATAAAACTGGTTTAAAAATTGATAATGAATCGATTTTTGATGTTCAGGTAAAAAGGCTGCATGCTTATAAGCGCCAGCTGCTGAATGTCCTCCACATCATGCACCTGTATAATGCTCTTAAGGAAGATCCTGAAGCTTTATTGTATCCGCGGACTTTCATTTTTGGAGCAAAGGCTTCACCAGGTTACTACTTTGCTAAAAAGGTCATAAAATTGATTAATAGTGTTGCCCACAAGGTAAATAGCGATCCGGCTGTAAATGAGAAGCTAAAGGTTGTCTTCCTCGAAAACTATCGGGTGTCTTTGGCAGAAGAAATCTTCCCTGCTGCGGATATCAGCGAGCAGATTTCAACAGCAAGCAAGGAAGCTTCCGGAACGGGTAACATGAAATTCATGATGAACGGTGCATTGACGCTGGGTACCCTAGATGGTGCCAATGTGGAAATCACAGACTTGGTTGGGAGGGATAATATTTTCCTGTTTGGCTTAACCGCTGAAGAAGTGCTGGATTACCAAAACAATGGCGGTTACCATTCACTCGAATATTACCATCATGACAAGCGAATCCGTGAAGTGGCGGATCAGCTGATTAATGGATTTTTCCCGGATACAGAGAATCACTTTACTGAGATCTACGATTCTTTGCTTGGTCACAATGACCAATATTTTGTCCTGCGAGATTTTGATTCCTATGCTTTTGCCCATCAGGAGGTTAGCAGGAAATATTTAGACCGCAGTGCCTGGCTGAAGATGAGCCTCGTTAATATTGCAAAGTCTGGATTCTTCTCCAGCGACAGAACCATTACTGAATATGCGGACCAGATATGGGAAATAAAGTCTGCCTTAAAGGTGTAATCTGAATTAGTTTCCAATGCAATAAAAAACTAATACCATAAAAAAGTGACGTGTGAATTAGCACACGTCACTTTCTGTATTTATGAGTTCGTAATATTTACTTCACTTCTGCTTTTTTTCCTTCGCGTGCAGATTTCCTGACAGCATCTAATACCTTTTGAGTGGAAGATCCATCTTCAAAATCGGCAAGATAGGGGTGTTTTTTTCCGGAAACCAGAGTTGCATGGAGTGCATCTAAAGCCCTTTGGAATCCATTATAGTACCTTGCTGCGATTTGGGGCATACTTGGAGGTGCTTCTAGATCAGGCACTAATTCAACTTCTTCAAAATGGGAATTTCCAGCGGATATCAGAACCTTTTTATCGTCCAGCATAACAAGTGTGCCTTCCGTTCCAAATACTTCAAGTCGCCATGTGTTTTCAGTTTGGAGTGCCGCAGAAATTAGTTCGACCGTTACTGTGGTTCCATTTTCCAGAGTGCCAATGATCTGGAATGCATCATCAGCTGTCCTTAGTTCTTTATTTCCGTTATGTTCGGACTGTACAGGAATATGGATTGGCAACTGGCCATACACTTCTTTAAATGTACTGTCCAGCCACCATTGAAGAGAATCGATCATATGGGAACCAAGTGCACCAAGCATTCCTCCGCCATTTTCTTCCTGTCCCAGCCAGCCGCGGGGCTTTGAAATAAGGGCAGTATAATTAGCGAATGAGCACAGGTAACGGACATGCAAGACCTTCCCGAGTCTGCCGCTTTCTAAAATTTCTTTTACCTTCGTTCGTGCCGGCAGAAAGCGGAATTCATGGTTGATAAGTCCCCATTTTCCTGCATGATCTCTTTCTGCAATCATTTCATTTGTTTCTTTTGTATCCAAAGCCATTGGCTTTTCACAAACTACATGAACGCCTTTTTTGAAAGCAGCAACTGCCATTTCCTTATGTAAATTTACTGCAGAAGCAACAACTACTAAATCTAGAGTTTCCTGCTCGAGCATCTGCTGCCAGTCAGTATATACCTTATCTATTCCACTGACATTCCGTGCCTCTTCGATATTCCCCCTTGATACACTTGAAATTGCTACTACCTGGAATCCTACATGGTGAACCAGCATTGGGGCATGAACCTTAGCCCCAAAACCTGTCCCAATAATACCTACTTTAAATTTTTCCAAAAATACCAGCTCCCTGTCCGTGAATAGTTTAATTTTAATTCCAGTAGGGGATAATTGTAAATTTTTTAGGTTGGTTCGTATATATAATCTTCTTTTATTTACCATAAAAACCATAGTTAAATTTTGGGGAGTCAAATCAAAAAGGCTCAGATAATAAACTAGAACCTCAGCTTGTCGACAAAGATACAGGTCACAGAATAGTTATTGAAAACCTGTTGATTGGAGTGGAAGGCGCGTAGACTCCTGCGGGCGCAGCTGGTCAGGTGAGACCCCGCAGGAGCGAAGCGACGAGGAGGCTCAGCGCCAGCCCCGCGGAAAGCGAAGCGCCTGGAACGGAAATCAACAGACCTGTTATACTTTCCACAAAAGATGAAAAAACTGTAGACAAGCCCTCTTTAATTGGGCTTGTCTACAGTTTGGAACTCAGATTATAAACCTAAGCCTTTTTGTATGGCTTTTCAAAAATTACTTTGATCGGTTTTTATCTTCATTTTTATTATCTTCTATATAGCTATCTTCCTCTTTATAAGGGATATCTCCAAGCTGTGATTCCATGCCGGCGTCATCAAGCATTTCTTCGTATTCTTCCTCTGTTTCACTTTGGAAGACCTGTCGATCGCTGCCATCCATATCTGTGGCGCTGAATGACTCATAATCTTCAGTGAAACCTCCTTCTTTCTCGTTATCAATGTACAGTTTATTATAGTCCTTATGATCGCCTGTAAAATCGGCCGGGGTTTCAGAAGTACCGAATTCCGCAACATCCTTAAAACTGTTTCGGTTATCGGTCATTTCTTCATTTTGCCTGCGGTCGAAGTCTGTGTTGTGAGTCTGTTCCAGAACATCCTCTTCGGAAGGCCTGCCAGTGGACAAGTTTTGTTCCTGTGAGTGATCTACGCAGTATAGAGTATATGGTACAGCTTCAAGTCGTTCAAATGGAATTTCTTGTCGGCATTCTGCACATTTGCCATATGTTCCGTCCTCAATAGCTTTCAGGGCGTTGTCGATTTTTTCTATTTGGGCTTCATGATGCTCATCCATTGCAAAGTTCTTGGTGCGTTCAAATAATTCTGTTCCACTGTCAGCCGGATGGTTATCGTAGGAGGATAATTCACCTGTTGCTTCGCGCTGGCTCCCATCCAGATATCCTTCCTCGCTATTAGCTTCGATTTGGGTATTCAACATTTCTTTTTCATCTATAAGTGTTTTCTTTAATTCGTTAAGCTGTTCATTTGTCAGCATATTTACACATCCTTAGGTCTTATTAGTATGAAATGAATCATACATACTAAATACCCGCCTGGACTTTTAAGAAACATAGAAAAAGCTTCCGCCAAAGGCAGAAGCTTCTCATGTCTTATATTAATCCAATGAAAATTCCGATAGACAACAGGAATCCGAAAATTGTGTTGGTCTGTGCAGTTGCTGCCATTGCCGGCATCATTTGCAATGGATTTGATTTGCCAATGAAACCTTTTGTAGCCTTAATTGCCTTGGGAATACTGAGGGCAACCAGTGCAAGCCATGGTGAAACAACTCCGGTAATAATCAGTCCGATCACCCAGCCATAAGAAATGATGAACATTCCCGCAAGCAATCTGATTGCTCCTTTTCGTCCAAGTAGGATTGCCAATGTCTTGCGGCCAAATTCCTTGTCACCATCAAGGTCACGGATATTATTTGCCAGGAGGATCGCTCCAACCAGCAGGAAGCTTGGCACTGAGACGAGTACACTCGTTTCTGTTATCGTACCTGTCTGAATGTAAAACGAAATCAGAATGATCAGGACGCCCATGAAAAAGCCTGCGACAAGCTCTCCAAATGGAGTATAAGCAATTGGAAGCGGACCGCCAGTGTAGAGGTATCCAGCAGCAAGGGAGATAACCCCGACAGCAGCAACCCACCAGCTGCTGTTCATGCAGATATATACACCAAGAAGGACAGAGATTCCGTAAAGGCTGAATGCCAGGTTTAAAACTGTTTTAGGCTTAATGCCGTGGCGGACAATCGCTCCGCCAATCCCAATTGAATTCTCGTTATCAAGACCACGTACATAATCGTAATATTCATTAAACATATTGGTAGCGGCCTGGATCAGCAAGCTCGCAATCAGCATTGCCAGAAACAATCCCCAATGGATACCGCTTGTTTCTATAGCTAGTGCAGTGCCCAGTAGGACAGGGGCAAATGCAGCTGTAAGTGTATGAGGCCGTGTAAGCTGCCACCAAACTCTCCAGTCAGAGCCAGTCACTGATGGTGAAGAACTAGGCTGTAGCTGTGGTTGCATATCTAATTCTCTCCCTTAATATCAATATATCAAACCTAATTATTTTATCTAATTGAGCCAGATTTGTCAAAAAGGTAATTAACATCCAGGCAAAATTACCTTACAATAATAAGTGTAGATTTTCACATATGTACTGTCAATTAGTATTTTGGTGTTTTATATGGAATATTTTGTTAGAGGCACTGCTATGTTGGTTTCAATATTAAAAGGCTTGGATAAATAGTCGGTATAGATGAAAAGTTAATGATAATATGAAAGAAAAGATGTCCCTGCGTTCGGCACCAGGTAAACAGTAATCTTTGCGGGAAACATTTTTTGAAAAAGGTGTTAATATATAATAAGGAAAACACTAGTTTTGAGCAGTTTGCTATTATTGACATAGTTATTTATGAGGTGTATCTTAAAATAAGCTTTTAAACGTGTGATAACAGATGAGAGGCTGTTATTGGGGGGATTTTTTTGGTTGCCATTCAAGAAACAGAACTAAGACAGGGAATTCTTGATGCGATTGAGCGGGCCAAAGGACTATCTCAGTCTATACTGGTCAGCGAAGTCCATAAAATAGATAATATAGATCCTTTTTATTTTTTTGCTTCAGGAAGGGATACATTCTTAGGAGAACGCTTTTTCTGGAAGGATCCAGAAGGTGATTCCGTCATTGCTGGCTTGGGAATATGTGCGCAGATACAGTCGGATCAGGATGCTGACCGCTTTTTTCATGTTGAAAAAGAGTGGAAGCGCTTCACGGAAAACGCGCTTGTCTATAATACTTATAAGGTAAATGGCACAGGACCATCGTTGTTTGGCGGTTTTTCTTTCGATCCGCTGAAAGAAAAGACGGCTTTGTGGTCTAAGTTTTCAGCTGCTCTTTTCCATTTGCCAAAATATATGCTGACCATCATCAAAGGTGAGGCCTACTTTACAACCAATTTAGTCTGCACACAGCATGATGATTTATCTTTATTGGATAAAGTCATGAAAGAGCGTCAGGAAGTCCTTTCTCTGTCAAACCATAAGCCAGTACTGGGCAAACTTGAGATGAAAGAAATTGTTGAGATAAATCCAGAAGCGTGGAAAGAAACGATTACTGAAGTTGTTCATGATTTTGGTGGCAGCGAGCTGAAAAAAGTGGTGCTTGCAAGGGAGCTGCGTCTTCATTTTACTGATATCATCCAGGCAGAAAGCGTCCTTAAGAATCTGCTTGATGAGCAAAGAGACAGCTTTACTTTCGCCTTTGAATCAAATGGCGACTGCTTTATAGGGGCTTCCCCGGAAAGACTGGTAAAGAAGGACGGGTCAAGCCTGTTTTCGGCGTGTCTTGCAGGGTCGATTGGCAGAGGCGCTACGCCAGAGGAAGATAAGAAATTGGGCGATGAGCTCTTAAATGACCAAAAGAATCTAATCGAACATCAATATGTTGTCGATATGATCAAGGCAGCTATGCAGGAAACATGTGATGAGGTCATTCTGCCAGATCAGCCTGAATTGATGAAAATGAAATATATTCAGCATTTGTATACACCTGTAATCGGGAAAAACCGTGAAGGTACTTCTATACTGCATTTGGTGAATCGACTGCATCCTACGCCTGCTCTTGGCGGACTGCCTAAACAGGCTGCAGTGAATAAAATCAGAGAAGTGGAACAGCTCGATCGCGGTCTGTATGCCGCTCCGCTAGGCTGGCTTGATTATCACGGCAATGGGGAATTCGCCGTTGCGATCCGATCAGGACTAATCCAGGGCAGTGAAGCGTCATTGTTTGCAGGCTGCGGAATTGTAGCGGATTCTAACGCTGAAAGTGAATATAAAGAGACTAGCATCAAGTTCCGTCCGATGCTTGCAGCACTTGGAGGAAAAAAATCATGAGCCACCAGGAAGGTTTAACAGCATATATCGCAGCTTTCGTAGCGGAGTTGTCAAAATCAGGCGTGAAGGATGTTGTCATCAGTCCAGGATCGAGATCGACTCCAATGGCACTGGTGATGTCTGAGCATCCTGATTTGCGAATTCATGTGCATGTGGATGAACGTTCGGCCTCCTACTTTGCATTGGGGATTGCCAAAGCAACATGCAGGCCTGTGGCGCTTCTATGCACTTCAGGTACAGCAGCAGCCAATTATTATCCTGCTGTTATCGAAGCGAGCATTTCTCGCGTTCCATTGATCGTTTTGACGGCAGACCGCCCCCACGAACTTCGGGATGTTGGCGCACCGCAGGCGATAGATCAGATTCACCTGTATGGAAAAAATGTAAAATGGTTCGTTGAAATGGCGCCGCCGGAAAAGACAGATGAAATGATCAGGTACGCACGCACTGTATGTGCTAGGGCTGCAGCAACAGCTACGAGCTATCCAACAGGGCCTGTCCACTTGAACTTCCCGTTCAGAGAACCGCTGATTCCAAAAATGGATGAGAGATTATTTGATTTGGCCGAACGTTCTGGAGGATATGTTGACATACATACAGGACATTTGAGCCTTTCGGATGAGGTCTTTGGAAAAATCAGTGAGGATTTCTCAGCGTATCGCAAGGGAATCATTGTTTGCGGCCAAATCGACAGCAAAGGGTTTGCCGAGGAAGTGATTGCCCTGGCTGAGCAGCTGAAGTTCCCGATTGTAGCGGATCCTCTATCACAACTGCGGAGTGGGGAGCATGAAAGCAGCTATATAATCGATGCCTATGATGCATTTTTAAGGATTGAGGATGCAAAGGAAGCATTGAAGCCTGATTTGATCATCCGCTTTGGAGCGATGCCGATTTCAAAAGCATTGACCATTTTCATAAAAGAAAACCGAGATGCCCGCCAATTTGTAATTGATGGCGGGGCAGGCTGGCGCGAGCCATCGATGTCAGCGTCTGACATGCTATATTGCGACGAAGTGGTATTTTGCAATATGGTTCGCAGTTCTATTGATTCTGTAAACGATTCAGGATACCTGGAGACATGGCGTACAGCAAATAACATTGCCAAGGAACAATTGTCTGCCGTTTCAGAGGTGGAAGAATTGAGTGAAGGGAAACTATTCCATCAGCTTGCTGAGATGCTTCCGGAAGGCTCAACTCTTTTTGTCGGCAATAGTATGCCAATCCGTGACCTTGATTCATTTTTCTTTTTCAATAATAAGAACATCAAGGTGATGGCAAACAGAGGAGCCAATGGAATCGATGGGATTGTTTCGACAGCACTGGGAGTGGCTAGCGTTTTGCAGCCATGCTATCTTGTGCTTGGAGACCTTACCTTTTACCATGATCTGAATGGATTAATGGCAGCTAAAATGTATAACCTTAACATCAATATTTTATTGATTAATAATAATGGCGGCGGAATCTTTTCATTCCTTCCTCAGGCAAACGAGCCGAAGCATTTTGAAAGGCTCTTTGGCACACCGCTGGATCTTGATTTCAGCCATGTTGTCGAAATGTATAAAGGCAAATTCGATGTAATAAAGGACTGGGATCATTTTGAAGAGGTTTTCATTCAAAATCAAGAAATAAGTGGTTTGAAAGTGATGGAAGTCCAGACAATGAGAGATCGGAACCTGACAGAACATCGAGATTTGTGGAAATCTGTTTCCCGGGAAATAACGTTAGTGCTAAAAGGTGACAAGCAATGATAACCATGATAAACGGCGTCCGATATAATGTCGAGAAGTGCGGAGATGGTTTTCCACTACTGTTGCTCCATGGTTTTACAGGCGCGGCTTCTACATGGAAGCCGTTTTGTCCTATATGGGAAAAACATTCTCTTCTGGTAATGGCAGATTTGATAGGACATGGTCAAACAGATTCCCCTGAAATGGCAGAACGATATGATATCGTGAGTGCGGCAAATGATCTGAAAGTTCTTTTGGACGTGATGGGAATTGAGAAAACAGATTTACTTGGGTATTCAATGGGGGGGCGAGTGGCCATCACCTTTGCCAGTCTCTATCCTGAAAAGGTAAGGAAACTGGTGCTGGAAAGTACGACTCCAGGATTAAAAACGGAATCAGAAAAGAAAACCAGAATTCAACAGGACCATAATCTTGCATCAAAGATTGAAGAGGCTGGGTTGAAAACGTTCATTGAATATTGGGAGTCGATTCCCCTTTTTCAATCACAATTGAATTTGCCTGCCAAAGTCAGGGAACAAATAAGGAGTCAAAGGCTTCAAAATAACCCGGCCGGCCTTGCAAACAGCCTGAGGGGGATGGGGACCGGGGCGCAGCCTTCATGGTGGGACAAGCTGCCGGTCTTTGATTTTGAAACATTACTGGTAACCGGTACATTGGATCCAAAGTTTTGTAACATTGCAGAAGAAATGGTTTCAAAGCTTCCAAATGCTAAACATTTGTCGATAAAAGATTGCGGACATGCAATTCATGTGGAAGAACCGAAAAAATTTGGTACAATAGTAAGTGAGTTTTTGTCGAATACATAAATAGGAGGTTTTCTTAATGACAGTAGAATGGGTTTCAGAACGCAAGTATGAAGATATTCTTTATGAAACTTATAATGGGATTGCTAGAATCACCATTAATCGCCCAGAAGTGCGCAATGCATTCCGACCAAAGACGGTAATGGAATTGATTGACGCTTTTGCTTATGCACGTGATGATTCCAGCGTTGGAGTTATTGTTCTAACAGGTGCTGGAGATGATGCATTCTGTTCAGGCGGAGACCAGAGGGTTCGCGGACATGGTGGATATGTTGGTGAAGACCAGATTCCTCGTTTGAATGTCCTTGACCTTCAGCGTTTGATCCGTGTAATCCCTAAGCCAGTTATCGCTCAGGTAAAAGGCTATGCAATCGGTGGCGGCCATGTCCTTCACGTAGTCTGTGATTTGACAATTGCGGCTGACAACGCTATTTTCGGCCAGACTGGCCCTAAAGTAGGCAGCTTCGATGCTGGTTACGGCTCTGGCTACTTAGCAAGAATCGTTGGCCATAAAAAGGCACGCGAAATCTGGTTCCTATGCCGCCAGTACAATGCTCAGGAAGCACTTGATATGGGTCTTGTCAATACGGTTGTGCCTCTTGACCAGGTTGAAGAGGAAACACTCAAGTGGTGTGAAGAAATCCTTGAAAAGAGCCCTACAGCACTTCGCTTCTTAAAAGCAGCAATGAATGCTGATACGGATGGACTTGCAGGGCTTCAGCAAATGGCGGGAGATGCAACATTGCTTTATTACACAACGGATGAAGCAAAAGAAGGCCGCGATGCTTTCAAGGAAAAGCGTAAGCCAGACTTTGGCCAGTTCCCACGGTTCCCTTGATCCTTTGTCTATTTTAAATGTGCTAAAAAACAGCTTGATGGATATCCATCAGGCTGTTTTCGTATAAATGCAAATGTGTTAGATGTATGATCCATCGTCATGCAAATAGGATTATGTAAGGTATATGTAAAATCAAAGAGGTGGTTACAAAATGGGAGAATCGATGCCAAACTGGCTGAAAAAAAGGTCAGAGTTGACTCCGGATCGTGAAGCGTTAATTTTTGAAGGACATACATATTCGTTTAAAGAAGTCTTTGAAAAGGCGAAGGATATAACCGGAAAGCTTAATGCTCTTGGCTTTGCTACTGACTCAACAGCAGCTGTGCTTTTTTCTAATCAGGCAGATTCAGCAATCATTTTGTATGCTTTGCAAATGGCTGGAGTACGCACGGTTATTCTGAACAATCGCCTTACAGCCGAGGAATTATCATGGCAGCTGAATGACTCTTCAGCAGATTTGCTCATTTATGAAGAGGGTTTTAGGACTAAAGCTGCTTCTATTAATATTCATTTCCACTCAATCAGTATAGAAGAACTCCAGAAGGTCGAAAGCGCTGATCCGGTCATCCTCGAGGAATTTGACATGCAGGATGTCACAACGATTATGTATACGTCGGGTACAACGGGTAATCCAAAAGGCGTCATGCAGACTTACGGAAATCATTGGTGGAGTGCAACAGCATCAGCACTAAATCTTGGCTTGCATGAACAGGATAAATGGCTGTGTACTGTGCCAATCTTCCATATCAGCGGCTATTCTATTTTAATGAGAAGCCAGATTTATGGTATGCCAGTGGTTCTGCACAACACTTTTAATGAACGGAAGGTTATAGAAGATATTCGCAGTGAAAGAATTACGGTGATGTCGGTCGTCAGTACTATGCTTAGAAGAATCTTGAATGAGCTGGGTGGGGAGAAACTGCCGGACAGCTTCAGGTGCATGCTGCTTGGCGGCGGTCCCGCTCCACTTCCCATGCTCGAAAACTGTCTCGAAAAGCAAATTCCAGTATTTCAAACTTACGGGATGACTGAAACATCATCACAGTTCGCAACGCTGTCACCAGAATACAGCATTGAACGGTTAGGTTCAGCAGGGAAAGCATTATTTCCTAACCAGATTAAGATTGTTGACGAGGATGGGAATGAAGTTCCTTCTCGAGCTGAAGGAGAAATCATTGTCAAAGGGCCGAATGTTACGATTGGTTATTTAAACAGAGAGGACGAAACAGCAGACAAAATTCGTGATCACTGGTTACATACAGGGGATATTGGCTATTTAGACAATGATGGTTTCCTGTATGTCCTTGATCGGCGTTCTGATTTGATTATTTCTGGAGGAGAAAATATCTACCCTGCTGAGATTGAAGGTGTACTGCTTTCTCATCAAGGTGTCGCGGATGCCGGTGTGATCGGAGCAGAGGATGAACAATGGGGACAGGTTCCGGTTGCGTTTATTGTTAAGAAGGTTGGAGTTGAGGACTTAGAGGAAGAATTACTCGAGCTTTGCCTGCAAAAGCTTGCAAAGTACAAGCTTCCGAAAAAAATCTTGATTGTCGACAGCCTGCCCAGAAATGCTGCAAAAAAATTGTTAAGGCGAAAGCTGCGGGAATGGCTTGAATTGGGGCGTCCATGAATATTAAGTCAATCAAATTATCTTTGATAAAAATGCCATTAAAGCAGGCATTTACAACCCACTTAGGTACAGTAACCGAAAGGGAAGCAATTATTGTTGAAGTGGAGGGGAAGGATGGAGTCAGCGGTTTCGGTGAAGGTGTTGCCTTTTCCTCACCCTGGTACACAGAAGAAACAATTCAGACATCCTGGCATGTACTTAAGGATTTTATCATCCCTCTGATTAAGGAGAATGGGATTGCACACCCCGAGGGAACCTTTGCTTTGTTCAGTTCAATCAGAAGAAACCATATGGCAAAAGCCGCGATTGAAACAGCCTTGTGGGACTTGCAGGCGAAGCGGGAGGGTAAGACGTTATCGAAACTGATGGGAGGGACGGTCGACACCATTCCTTCTGGCGTTGTCGTAGGGAATCCTAATTTGCCAGCTGCGATCACTCAGATAGAAAGCTATCTAGAAAAGGGCTATTATCGTGTAAAAGTGAAAATCAGCCCGGAAAATGACATTCAGTATATCGCAGAGATTCGAAAGAAGTTTCCGGATTTGCTATTGATGGCTGATGCGAACTCCGCCTATACATTAGAAGATGCCGAGCGCCTTAAGAGTCTGGATGAATATGGCCTGCTGATGATTGAGCAGCCGCTGGACTATGATGATATTGTTGATCATGCCAAGCTCCAGTCTAAAATTTCGACGCCAATTTGCCTTGATGAAAGCATCGTAACCTTTAATGATGCAAGAAAAGCAGTCGAGCTAGGAAGCTGCAAGGTCATTAATATAAAAATTGGCCGGGTAGGCGGCTTAGGAGAAGCAAAGAGGATCCATGATTTTTGTGCAGACAAGGGTATTCCTGTCTGGGCAGGTGGGATGATCGAATTCGGAATATCCAGAGCCCATAATCTCGCGCTAGCATCAATGCCAGGGTTCACCATTCCAGGTGACATTTCCGGTTCTGACCGCTATTGGGAAAAAGATATTATCGAGCCTGAAATTAAAGTCCAAGGTGGTTTCATTACATTGCCGAATCGCCCAGGAATCGGTTTTGAAGTTAACAGGAAGCGTCTGGAGGAAGTAACGATTTTTGAAGATAAAATTATATTTTAGGATAACAGCACTGGTTTTTTACTGTGCTGTATTTTTTTTGTTAAATGGCTCTGTTAAAACCGATTGTTGTTTTTTAAACCCTGTTGATTGTAGTGGAAGGCGCGCAGACTCCTCCGAAAATGCTAACGCATTTCCATCGTGCGTGGGCAGATTCCAGGAAGCTATTCAGTGTCCTGCGGGCTCAGCGCCAGCCCCGCGGAAAGCGAAGCGCCTGGAACGAAAATCAACAGCCTTGTTTAACAGAGGGTATTTAATTTTAGCCCAAATTAACTATTTTGCGATAGTGTGATTTGCATCACTTACTCGCTATGTGTAATTTTATATAATCACTATGGGAATGAGGTTAACGCCTCTGCAAAATAGATAAGACATAAGGGAGTGTAAGGAATGCTAAACGCTAAAACAATTGAAATCATAAAATCTACAGTACCTGTACTAGAAGTTCATGGTGAACAAATCACAACTGTTTTTTACAAAACAATGTTCGAAAACCATCCAGAACTTCTTAATATTTTTAACCATGCTAATCAAAAGCAAGGCAGACAGCAAAGGGCATTGGCTGGGACTGTTTATGCCGCTGCAAAATATATCGATAACCTGGAAGCGATCCTCCCGGTTGTAAACCAAATCGCACATAAGCACCGCAGCCTTGGAATCAAGCCAGAGCATTATCCAATCGTAGGAAAGCATTTGCTCCTTGCAATCAAAGAAGTGCTTGGAGAGGCGGCAACGGACGAAATTATCAATGCATGGGCGGAAGCATATGGTGTGATTGCAGACGCCTTTATTTCAGTGGAAGCAGAAATGTATGATGCAGCTGCGAACCAAAAAGGCGGCTGGGATGGTTTCCGTCCTTTCATTGTC
The DNA here is from genome assembly GCF_049532715.1 of Heyndrickxia sp. MSNUG. Classification (NCBI taxonomy): domain Bacteria; kingdom Bacillati; phylum Bacillota; class Bacilli; order Caryophanales; family Bacillaceae; genus Heyndrickxia; species Heyndrickxia sp. MSNUG. Next base: position 3,746,122 of record NZ_CP150978.1, on the reverse strand, counting down.
GCTAATAAGATTGAGGAAAGTGAAGTCATCACTTCATTCTACTTAAAGCCAGTTGATGGAAGAGCAATCGCTGATTTTAAGCCTGGCCAGTATATCAGCATCAAGCTGGAGGCAGAAGGTGAAGAGTTTACACATATCCGCCAGTACAGCCTGTCTGATGCACCAGGAAAAGGCTACTACCGAATCAGCGTAAAAAAAGAAGCGGGTATGCAAACTCCAGACGGCAAAGTATCCAATTATCTTCACAGTAATGTAGAGGAAGGCGAAATCCTTCATATTAGTGCTCCAGCAGGCGACTTCTTCTTGGATAGTGAGAAAAAGTCACCAGTTGTGCTGCTTAGCGGCGGGGTTGGCTTGACTCCAATGGTCAGCATGCTGAACACTGTGGCAGATCTTCAGCCAGAAAGAGAAGTAACTTTCGTACATGCTGCCGCAAACGGAAAAGTACATGCTTTAAAGGATGAAGTAGCAGCAACAGCTGAAAAAGCAAAAGTAAATTCCTTCGTATTCTATGATGCGCCGACAGAAGAAGACCGCCAGAACAACAGTTTTGACGCAGAAGGATTTGTAACGAAAGAATGGCTTCAGGAAAATGTAAATCTTGAGCAAGCAGATTTTTATTTCTGCGGACCTGTTCCATTCATGAAATCGATTAACGCTTCCTTAAAAGAGCTCGGAGTTACTGAAGATCGAATTCACTTCGAATTCTTTGGCCCAATGGCAAGCCTTGAAGCATAATAATGATGAAAACACCCCTGCAATAAGGGGTGTTTTCATGTTTTTTGATAGTTAAGCTATTCTAACGGCTCAAATGTATGGCAGTCGGTTTCTCTGGTGCTGTCCGCCGTTTCGCCTGTATGGCTGACAACGTATATTTGATCCGCACTGCAGCGGTTGCCATGCTTCCAATATTGACAGTTATTTACCTCACATAAAACATCCTTCGCCATGATGTACCACTCCTTTTTTGGTTGATACACCATTAGCATGCAAATTTCACAGCATGCCTATACGAGCTAAAAATAGGCAGTAAATCAGGAGTGTTCTTTCACTTTTTTCTGCCTTAAATATCGCTTGTCTTGCATGAAAAGGCTCCAGAAGTATACGAACCCTGGGAAAAGAATCAGGAAGCCTACGATATATGTCGTAAACAGGGCCCGAAAGGAATTTGGATCTGTGAACGCTGACTGGATGGTAACCTCAGGATATACGATGTAGGGCAAATGGGCTTTTCCATAAACATAGCTGGCTGCCAGATATTGCAGGGTAATCATGATGACCGCCAGTCTTGGCATGCCTCTCAGCTTTTTTTTACCGATGGAGGGTACGACAAGGGCCAATCCGCCGATAATGAACATTACTACGGAAGCAACCAAGATATTAAGATCTTCCATCATTTTCGTAAATATCCATTGTGCCTCATTTCTTAGTGTAAGCATGATTGAAAATGCCATCACGAGTGAGATGGGGCCAAGAATTAACGCATCCCTCCGATATACATAGTAGGCAGCTATTTCATCGGATGCTTTAGAATAATCCGCAAGCAGGAGGGAGGAAAGGAATAAGGTGCTGCTGACAGCAAAACCAATAAAGGCATATTCATTTGGACTGCTGAACAGCCTGACCAGATTTAGGTTCTGGGAACCATCAGCAGCGAAATCTACGAACCCGCCATGAGTGATTGGCAAAACGCTAATAAGTAAACCGGGTATAAGGATGCCGCATATTCCAGAAATATAAGTGAGCACTTTTCGATAATCTTCCGCAATGTTTGAGAAAACAAGAAAAGCACTTCTGACAGACAACAGCAGCAAAATCATGCTACCAGGAATCAGCAGCACAGTCCCGAGCGTGTAAGCTGCCTTTGGAAACATACTATACACAGCGACAACGAGAGCAACGATAAAAGTATTGGTCACTTCCCATGTTGGCGATAAATAACGGTTGGCGATATTCGTTGCCTTTGTCTTCGTTTTATTGATATAAACCATCGACCAAAAACCTGCACCGAAATCCATCGTGGCCATCACGGCATAAATAAAAACAAATCCCCATAAGACGGTTATGGCAGTAAGAGCATCAGTCACAACTTTTCAACCCTTTCACGTGTTTGACCCATACAGAGGAATTTCCTTTTGATGTGCTCTGTTAAGATCATCCGCGACTGTATTTTTACGGAAATAGTAGCGAAGGACGATAATCTCCATAACACCAAGCAATACATACACTGCGGCAAATAGCACAAACAGGATGCCGAGATTTGTCGCTGTTGTTGCTGAATCCTCAGTCGTTAAGACATGGTAAATATTCCACGGCTGTCTTCCGGTACAGGCAAAAATCCAGCCGAATTCAATTCCGAGTATCGCAAGCGGACCTGATAATACAAATAGCCACATTAAGAAGCGAGGGAATTTCTCTTTTTTCAATAGTTTGTTCCAGGCAAACGCAATCATGGAGAGAGTAATCAGCAGCATCCCAACCCCGACCATTGCGTTAAATAAAGTATGGATGAAGAGCGGCGGCCAATGTTCTTCCGGGAAGTCATTAAGCCCTTTCACTTCGGTCTCAAATGAATTTCCTGCAAGGAAGCTTAGGGCCCAAGGGATCTCAATTCCCCATTTCACGGATTCCGTCTCCCTGTCTGTGATTCCGCCAATTGCCAGAGGAGCGTATTTTTGCGTCTCAAAAAGTCCTTCTGCTCCTGCGAGCTTTTCAGGCTGGTATTCGTGCAGGTATTGAGCAGACGCGTGGCCGTTAACGGCTGTCAGGATGGAAAAGACACCGCCAATCATCAAGCTTGCCATCAATGCTTTATGATGGAACTTATACAGCCTCGAACCAAAATCTGTTTTCAGCATCTTATAGGCCGCAACGGTGGCAATGATAAAGGCTCCAGTCATATAAGCTGTAAAAACGACATGAACAGCGGTTACTCCAAAGCTTGGATTGAAGAATGCAGCCCATGGATCAATGTCAACAAGCTCACCGTTTTCGATCCTGAATCCTGCAGGAGTCCCCTGGAACGCGTGAACGTTTGTAATGAGCACTGCAGAAGCAAGGGCCCCAAGTGCTACAAGTGTTAGGCTGACAATCCGCATCCATGGAGCAATTCGATCTGCAGCATAAACGTAAATGGACATAAATAATGCTTCTACAAAAAAAGCATAAATTTCAATTTGGAATGGCAGTGCCATAACTCTCCCAATGACCTCCATAAAACCAGGCCATAGGAGCGAAAGCTGCACCCCGGCTATTGTACCGGTAGGAATGCTAACTCCAAGAGTGACAGCGAATGCCTTTGTCCATCTTTTAGCCATTACCGCATAATCAACGTCTTTCGTTCTTTGGTATAAAAGCTCAGCTGCTAGAATCATCAACGGCAGTCCAACACCTATCGTTGCATTAATGATATGGAAACCCATCGTAGTTCCAAATAGTGAGCGAGCGATTAATATATCATCCATCGTTCATCTTCCTTTCGCATTTATGCATTTCACTATTTTCTTCATTTCTCGGAAAAATATGTAATCAATACCATTTAAGACAATGAAAAAGCCTCCCAACAAGGGAGGCTTTCACATATTATTCATTTAATGCCTTCTTTAATGTGGCAATATCGTCTTCCATCAGGGTAAAATACGTATCCTTGTTTTTTATGTTTTCATCTGTCAGTACAGCCAGGTTATGAAGAGTCATCGACTTTGCGTCTAGTTCATCCTGAACCATCTTTGCCAGTTTTGATTCAAAGTTTTGTTCCTTTAAAACATATTTTATCTTTTCGTCTTTAGCATGAGCTATTAATTTTTGAAGTTCTTTTTGAGACGGTTCATTCGTCGTTGATAGGCCCGAGATGCTGATTTGATCAATGCCATAACGTTTCTCCCAATAGCTGTATGCTGAGTGGGCTACGAGGATTTCTTTCCGTTTTGCCGAATCAACAACCTCGGCAAATTGCTGGTCAAGTGTATTAAGTCTGCCTGATAGTTCTGAGTAATTTTTTTCAAAAGCCTCTTTATGTTCTGGCATTTGTACGGCCAGTTGATTTTTAATGACTAAAGCAAGTTCATTTGCGTAAATTGGATCTAGCCAGACATGCGGATCGACATCGCCATGTCCGTGACCATCATGGCTGCCCTCTTCGTGGCTGTCAGAGTCTTCAGCAGCAGTTTCATTTTCGTGTCCGTCTTCCTCCAAATGTAATTCTTCGGCAACCGGCACTAGTTTTACATCTTCATTCTCCAAAGTATTGCTGGCTTTATCAACAAACCCCTCAAGTCCAAGTCCCACGTATAAAAATAAATCTGCATCGGCAAGTGCCATCATATCTTTTTGCGAAGGTTCAAATGTATGCTCATCAGATCCAGGCGGATAAATGGTTTCAACATTGACATATTCACCGCCAATTTGTTCAGCAAAATATTGAAGCGGGTAAACAGTTGTATAAACCTGCAGCAGATTTTCATTTTTCTTTTTTGAATCCGCAGACTCTTTTCCGCAGCCGCCTAAAAAAGTGCCGAGGATGATGAGTATGGAAAAAATTAAAGTAGTTCTTTTCATTATAGTAGCCCCCTGATTATTAAAACGGACTCATTACGATTTAGAAACGAATTTTTTAGCGATATTAGTTTACTAATTCAAGTGTGAAATTATTAATTCGTAATGGTTACGATTTACCCTTTGTATCTTACAAAATGTTTGAAGTAAATGCAAGTAAAAAATTTGGGATAGAAGACGGTTTGCGGTATCCTATAAATATGAGAATATTATTTAAAAAGGAGTAGTCATAATGAAAATGCTTGAAGAAATTCTAACGTTTAATGAAAAATTCGTAGCAGAAAAGAAATATGAAGAGTTTACGACCACAAAATTCCCTAATAAAAAAATGGTGATTTTAACATGTATGGACACAAGGTTAGTTGAACTTTTGCCTAGAGCTTTAAATCTGAAAAATGGCGACGTGAAAATCGTCAAGAATGCCGGTGCGCTGATCATGCATCCATTTGGCAGTATCATGAGGAGCCTGCTGGTGGCTGTTTACCAGCTTAAGGCTGAAGAGGTAGCCATCATTGGTCATTACGATTGCGGAATGAGCGGGATGAAGCCGGATGTGGTCATTGATGAAATGAAAAAACGGGGTGTTTCAGAAGAAACATTCGGAACGTTAAATTATTCAGGAATAGATGTAACCGAGTGGCTTCATGGCTTTGACAATGTGAAGGACAGTGTTTCACACAGTGTTGAAATCGTCAAAAACCATCCATTAATGCCGAAAGATGTACCAGTCCATGGATTGGTAATCGATCCGGCAACAGGCAGGCTCGATCAGGTCATCAATGGTTATGAGGCTTAATTTTCTTCTTTGACGGCCATTCATCCGGGACTGGATCCATTCCGCCTGGATGGAAGGGCTGGCACTTCAGGATGCGGACGATCGTAAGCCATCCGCCTTTTATAGGACCGAATCTCTTAATCGCCTCGAGGCCATAATGGGAACAGGTAGGATAGAAGCGGCAAGTTGGCGGTTTTAATGGTGAAATGGCAACTTGATAAAATCTGATTATACCGATCATGGCTTTTTTAAGCATCGTTATGCTCCTTTCTTATCGAGAAACATATCATATTTTTTTCCGACAGTCTAAAAGGAGCTGATTCCAGCTCCTTTATTTTTTTTGACCTTCAGTTTCATCGGCTGGTACTTTGGAAGCTTCTGGATTGCTGCTGTCTTGATTCGCTAAGTCGACAGGGTCGACGGTATGTTTAAATTGATAGGCTTTAGATGTAGTCACAACGCTTAACACCAATACGATGATGACAATGATGACTGCGATAATTAAAACTGTATACATAAAAATGCCTCCTTTGCTTCAAAATTATTGTAGCATGTTCTTTTCTGCCATAGGAAAAAAGTTGCGGGTTCTATGTTTTTAATTGTGGCGGCAGGGGAATATACAAGCATGAGGAGGATGAACTATTATGGCAAAAAAAGATGTAATTCAAGCAGTTAATCAGCAGGTAGCAAACTGGACTGTCCTGTACACTAAAATTCACAATTATCATTGGTATGTGAAAGGACGTCACTTCTTTACACTTCATGTGAAATTTGAAGAGTTATATAATGAAGCAGGCATGATCATAGATGAGTTTGCTGAAAGAATTCTTGCTCTTGAAGGAAAGCCTGTGGCAACTCTTAAAGAATGCCTGGAAATGTCTACGATTAAAGAAGCAAAAGGGAATGAAAAGGAAGAAGACATGGTAAGCCAATTGCATGACGATTTCTCCAAACTAGTGGATGAACTTCAGCAGGGCATCGAAGTTGCTGAACAGGAAGATGATGCAGCTACAGCGGACATGCTGACTGAGGTTAAAAAGAGCCTGCGTAAGCATATGTGGATGTTCAAGGCTTATCTTGGATAAAAATAAAAACTGGCCATGTGGCCAGTTTTTTTATGTAGTTTGTTGAAAATTCAATGCAAAAGCTAATATTTAATCTTAAGCCGAAGGTAAACACTTAGAGAAAGGTGGTTAAAAGAGCAAAAAAAAAAACCGGCTGGGAGCCGGCTGTGTATGTATAGTCTATTACAAAATAAGGTCAATGTATATTGCGTGAGGGATATGAGTTGACTGAACGAGCCCCGAAATCATCCTGAGCAAACTTTCCTTTTAAGCTCTCGATTAAATAAAGGCCCATCAAATCATAAAGCTCCTGCTTATCGAGGTCCTGTATAATTTTTAACAAGTCTTCGCGGCTCATTTCCTCGAGAAAGGCAAAAGCCAGCATATCAATATCCTCTTCATCACCGGTCAATTTGTTGCGATATAGCTCGTATAGCTCATCAATAAGTTTCAATTCATTTCACCTCTCATTCTTTCGTCCAAACCATTTGTATCTTATATTTATTAAATACCCTCAATAGGAAAAAATATGCCTTGAAATTGAAGTATTTTCCTGAGGATCCACCCTGCATCTATATCTGTATTTGGTTTTCATTTTAACATAATACCAGCTTGAAAAGTAATCAGCGGACTGAAAAAATAAATAATTTTAACGTTATTCAGTATAAACAAATATGCAGGCAGGGAACGATATGCATGAGGTGAGCCACATGACAGAAGGCAAAAAAACATACTATATAAATATTAGTGAAGGTGAAATTTCGAGCGTATCGACTGCCTCTCCGTGGAATTTTAAAATTGAAGCTAGTGAGGAAGAAATCACTGGGTTGAGAGAGATTTTTGAACAAAGCTATTCGACTGGATGGCAGGGTTTCCTAAGAACGCATGTACCATATGTTCAATATCATTATGACAGAGAAAATGACGCTTTGGACCGGCTCCTCGTTCAAGCATATGGAATGATCTACAAGCTCGGAGATGATGAAGCAAAGAAGCATATAGAAAGCATGGGAATCCTTCCTGAAGAATAGAAGCCACGTGGCCGCAGGCGATAGCCTGTGGTTTATTCATTTTGTTTCACCCCACGAGCGTTATTCCTTATAATAAAGACATGCTAAAGTCGGGGGAGATTACTTAATGGAGAAGTTTACAGATGTGAATGGAGCAATAGTCACCCTTGCTTTCCAGGAAAACGTCTTTGAAAAAAGACCCAGGCATATCCTCGTGATTTGCAGATATAACGATGCATGGCTGCTGACGAGGCACAGCATCAGAGGGCTTGAATTTCCTGGCGGGAAAGTTGAGCAAGGGGAAACTCTTGAAGATGCTGCCCGCCGTGAGGTTATCGAGGAAACTGGAGGCATATTAGGGAACCTTGTCAGCATTGGAGAATACAAGGTAGCTGATGGAACCGGGTCTTTTGTTAAGCGTATTTTCTATGGTGAAGTAATAGAACTTGTGTTGCGGGATGATTACCTTGAAACTACAGGACCAGTCCTTGTAAATGGCGATTTGCTCACTGAAAGGATGAAGGATGAGTACAGTTTTATTATGAAAGATCATGTGGTAAATAGGAGCTTGGAGTTTTTAGCTGAGAAGTTTGATCTAGAATAAAAATAGGGCTGTGCTGGAGTTTAGGCTGCTTTGTCTCATATGAAAATAGTTTAATTTTGTTAAATCTCCCTGGAAAAACAAAACCGGACAGAGCTGCCCGGTTGTTTAGTTACTGATTATTTTTTATAAGCTTCTTTTCCAGCAGCTCGACCAGCTGATACATAAGTGTTGCGAACACGGCAATGACGAACAGAGACAGGAATACCAACGTGAAATTGAAAACCTGGAATCCGTAGATAATCATGTATCCAAGCCCTCGTGCTGAGACGAGGAATTCTCCGACAATGACCCCTACCCATGAAAGGCCGACGTTGACCTTCAGGGTTGAAATGATGGTCGGGAACGATGCAGGCAGGATCGCTTCCCGGAAGCATTGTGTTCTCGTTGCTCCGAATGTCTGCAATACCTTCAAGTAATTGGGATCGACCTCTTTAAATGCAGTATAAACTACAATTGTCGTAATAATGATCGAGATAATCGCGCCCATTGCCACGATCGAGGTTAAGTTAGTGCCGAGGGCTACGATTAATATCGGACCCAGTGCTACTTTGGGCATTGAGTTGAGCACGACCAGATATGGATCCAAAATTTTTGAAAGAATGGGTGACCACCATAAAAGGGCTGCAAGAACAGTACCCATTAGCGTTCCGAGGATAAAGCCCAAAACAGTTTCTGCCAGTGTCACCCCAATGTTTACTGCAAGTGATCCATCCAGCGTCTTCTCGATAAGCAAGTTCCAGATCTTTGAAGGAGAGCTGAACAGGAGCGGGTCAATCCACTTATATTGACTGGCTGCTTGCCAGCTGGCAAAGAAAGCAACAAATATTAGAAGCTGATAAATACGTACGATATTTTTTTCACGCCGTATATCTTTTAAATACTGCTTGTGAAGGAGTTCAGTATTCTTCTGGTTCAAGGGATTCAAGCTCCTTCCATATCACCTGAAATAATTCATTGTATAAAGAGTGATTCCTTGCTTCAAACGGTCGAAGAGTTCGTAACTCTTCTGGTATGGAGAAGGTTTTGTGCAATCTGCCTGGCCGAGGTGAAAATAGAAAGATTCTGTCGCTCATCGCTATCGCTTCCCCGATATCATGAGTAACAAGGATTGCAGTCTTCTCAAATGCTTTGAAAGTTGTTGCGACCAAGTCCTCCAGCTTTAGTTTTGTTTGGTAATCCAATGCGGAAAAAGGTTCATCAAGCATGAGCAGCTTCGGCTCCGTCGCTAGTGTCCTGACCAGGGCCACACGCTGGCGCATCCCGCCTGAGAGCTGTTTAGGATAGAGGGATTCGACGTTGCCTAATCCCATTTGCCCCAGCAGGTTCAGGACGTCTTTTTTTCTGGATTCATTCAATGTGCCGCTTATTTTCAAGCCGAGAAAGATATTTTCTTCAATCGTCTTCCATGGAAACAAATAATCCTGCTGTAACATATAGCCGGTTTTATCAGCAGCATCCTTAACTGATTTTCCTTCAAGTGCGATTTGGCCATCTGTCGGTTCAATCAGCCCTGCAATGATCGAGAGCAGCGTTGTTTTGCCGCAGCCGCTCGGACCCAGGAAAGAGACAAATTCCCCTTCCTGGACATCGAGTGAAATATCATTCAATGCAGTGACAGCAGAAGTTTTTGTGAAATAAGTGTGATGAATTCCCCTTAATGTCAAAAAGTCCATTGGGCTGCAACCTCCTGTGTTATTCCATGACTTTTCCTGCAACCTCTGTATTCACTAGAGTTTTGTGGTCGACTTCCTTAGGAAGTTCTCCTGCTTCATCCATGATGTCCTGCAGGTTATTCCATTCTTCTTCATCTAGAATTGGATCTGTTGCGAACGATCCCTGGCTCTTATACCTTTCCACTACTGTTTCGATTAACGCAAGATCTGTATCTTTAAAATAAGGCTGGATTGCTTCAGCTGTTTCTTTCGCGCTGTGAGTCTCTACCCATTGCTGAGCCTTGTAAATGGCACGAGTGAACTTCTCAATTGTTTCAGGGTTTTTCTTCATATAGCTTTGCTTTGCCATAAATGTGGTATAAGGAACATGACCAGACTCCGTTCCGAATGAAGCAACAATATGACCTTTGCCTTCTTTTTCAAACAAACTTGCAGTTGGCTCAAACAATTGAACAAAGTCCCCAGTGCCAGAGGCAAACGCATTAGGAATATTGGCAAAATCGATATTCTGAATTAAATCCAAGTCTGCTTTTGGATCAATTCCATGCTTTTTAAGAACGAATTCTCCTACCATCTGTGGCATTCCGCCTGTACGCTGCCCAAGGAAGGTGGTACCTTTTAGCTGATCCCATGAGAAGTTATCGATTTTGTTTCTGGAAACGAGGAAGGTGCCGTCTGTCTGTGTCAATTGAGCAAAATTGATAACGGGGTCGTTGGACCCTTGGGCATAAACATAAATCGATGTCTCGGAACCAACAAGAGCTACATCTGCAGCGTTTGAAAGAACTGCGGTCATGGTCTTGTCGCCGCCCCATGTCGTAGTCAACTCAACTTTTAAACCTTCATCCTCAAAAAATCCTTTTTCAAGGGCAACATACTGAGGAGCGTAAAAAATCGAACGTGTTACTTCTGCAACTTTGACTGTCTGTACCTTGTCTTTACCGCAAGCTGCAAGAGGTATAATTAGTACAGCAATCAACAATAAAGCAAAACCGGCTTTTAGCCACTTTTTCATAAAAATGCCTCCTCATAAATGGGCTGAATTTTAACTTACGATATCGTATGAAACGGGAAAAAATGTGTGAATGCCCATAGAAAAGCGGAAGCGTCTTTAAATTAATGACCGTCGACTAAAATCGCCACGTCCTGTGGCAACGTCGACGTCAGCCCATCCTAGGCAAGTCCGACAGGCATAAGACGAACCGCGAGGAGGCAGCTTTTCAGCCAGGCTACAACCCTGAATGAACTTCACTGCAGCCTTGCGACACGGTGTTAGCAGTGGGAGCAACTAACTTCTTCGAATATTCATCACGGGTCGGCTTATGACTCGAGGGGCTAGACGCTGGATCTGGACAAGTGGCAAAAATGAAAAAATTTCATATTAGAGGAGTGGTAATAGTGAATAATGATGGGCAAATCATCTCGGCATATAAATTCCCATCCCCAAACCCTGCTGTTGATCTGGAGATGGTCACCTATTACGCTGGGGGCTTAAGGGTAAAGGGTCTTTTGGCAAAACCTATGGACGGAAGCGGGACAGAAGGCTTTCTTTATTTGCGAGGCGGCATTAAAAACGTCGGCAAGGTAAGACCGGCAAGAATTGCCCAGTTTGCTTCCGAAGGATTTACAGTATTTGCGCCATTTTACCGTGGAAATCAGGGAGGAGAAGGGGATGAAGATTTTGGAGGCGAAGACCGTGTCGATGCATTTGCGGGTTTCCAGCTTCTTCAAACCTTGCCCTGGGTAAATAATATACACATCTTTGGTTTTTCCCGGGGTGGCTTGATGGCGTTGCTGACTGGCATTAAATTTCCTGAGGCTGCTTCCGTAGTGACGTGGGGCGGTGTGACGGATATGTCCTTAACATATGTAGAAAGAAAAGATTTGCGGAGAATGATGAAGAGGGTTATTGGCGGAACTCCAACCAAGTATCCGAAAAGGTATAAATTCAGGACACCTTTGTATAAAATTGAACATCTGAAGGCACCAGTTCTGCTGATTCATGGCAGGAATGACCACAATGTTTCAATCGAACATTCCTATCGCATTGAGAAGAGGCTGAAGGAATTGGACAAGCCCGTGGAAAGCTGGTATTTTGATGAATATACTCATTACTTTCCGCCCGTAATGAACCGGAAAATTGTAGAGGATTTAACGAATTGGATGAAAACACAATCACAGCAATGATAAAATGGATGTATAAGTGACCAGGAAGAGGAGCGAGAATGATGGGAATGCCATTAGAGTTGAACACAATGATCATAACAAAGGGCCGGGAGCAGCGGCTCGAGAACAATTTCTTCTCTTTGAAAAAGGAAGGCTACAGGCTTTATCCAGTTGACATTCCATTGGAAGTGAAAAAGACGATCGAGGGTGACTTGACAGGAACGGGCGTCATTAAAAAGGTCGAATGGTCTGAAAATGCAACAACACTGACATATCAATTAGTTTCATTGAACTCTACCAACTGAGCAGGGCATCTTTTGTGCCTTGTTTTTTTATTGTTTAAAATTGCTTATCCCTAATAATGAATGTAGTTATTTTTATTATTAAGTTTGGATATTTTCACTTTTTCAGTAAAAGATAAATAAAAAAATAAAGGAGTTATGAGTTGAAAATGGAACATAACCCTAAACTTACTTCCTCTGAGGTTGCAGCATTGTGGGGGGCATATATGCAGAATTCGATGGCACACTGCATAGTTCAACATTTTGCACAGGTAAATGAGGATCCCGATATAATTGGGATTATTAATACTGCCTTATCTAATTGTAAATTTGTACTGGATGAGGTCAAACAAATCTTTGTAAAAGAAAATCACGCATTGCCCATTGGGTTCAATCAGGAAGATGTTAACCTAGAAGCTGATCGCTTATATTCAGACCTTTTCACTTTGCGATATGTTAAATACATGGCCGCCGCTGGAACTGTAGCTTCCTCTGCGTTTCTTGAAGTATTGGCTAGGATGGATGTAAGAGTCTTATTTGCGAAAACTTCCGAGATGTTTATGAAACTTCATAATGATGCTTGTAACCTGCTTCTTGAAAAGGGGGCCTTTGTCCGCTCCCCGACTATTCCTCCAATGGAAAAAGCTGAATATCTGCAGAATGACTCATTTTTATCAGGATTACTAGGTAAACATCGCCCTTTAACTGCGGTGGAACTTGCCCATATATCTAAAAATACGGAAACGAATTCAATTGGCAGGACATTTTTAGCCGGATTTGCCCAGACTGCGCAATCATCAGAAGTAAGGGGATATATGGAAAGAGGTTCTGAAATAGCAGCAAAGCATGAAACTATATTTAGAGAAATATTAATTGAGGATGGAGTGCCGCTCCCAAGCACATGGGATTCAGCAATTTCACAATCTATTGTCGCACCCTTTTCAGATAAGCTAATGATGTTCCATACTACTAGCCTTGTTGCTATTAGCGTTACTGGTTACGGAACAGGTATAGGAGCTAGTCTTAGAAAGGATTTAGGTGGGCATTACACAAGACTAGTAACTGAAATTCTTCATTATGCAAATGATGGCGTAAAATTGATGATTGAAAACAGGTGGTTGGAACAACCTCCGCAAAATGTAGACAGGGAAGCATTAATAAAGAGAACTGTTTAACTTTCTCCTGATATATCAACAAAAAAAAGGCCTTTTCCATAATTGGAAATGGCCTTTAGTTGTACAGTTTATGCAGTTGGTCCGCCTTTTTCTTCAATTTCGGACGGCACGTTTGAGAACTTCTTGAAGTTGGCACGGAACTTCTGCGCAAGCTCGTTTGCTTTTGCATAATAAGCTTCCTCGTCACTCCATGTTTTTACTGGCTGAAGTACATCGTCAGGAACACCCGGGACGTGAAGAGGAATGTCCAGACCAAAAATTTCGTCCTTCACTGTTTCAACATTGTTCAATTCGCCTTCAAGAGCAGCCTGAACCATTGCACGTGTGAAGGCAAGCTTCATCCGGCTCCCTGTTCCATACTCTCCACCAGTCCATCCTGTGTTAACGAGGAATACCTTCGCGTTATGCTCATCGATTTTTTCGCCAAGCATCTCTGCATAGCGTGTCGCAGCAAGCGGCAAGAAAGGAGAACCGAAGCAGGTAGAGAATGTTGCCTGTGGTGACGTGATGCCGCGTTCAGTTCCTGCAAGCTTGGATGTATAGCCACTCAAGAAGTGGTACATGGCTTGCTCCTTCGTAAGCCTTGCAATTGGAGGCAGCACTCCAAAGGCATCGGCAGTCAAGAATACAATCGTATTCGGATGACCGGCAATACTTGGTTCAACGATATTATCAATTGCCTGGATTGGATATGCTGCGCGAGTATTCTCCGTCAGTGAGCTGTCATCATAGTCAGCTACGCGCGTTTCACTGTTAACAACAACATTTTCAAGTACAGAACCGAAGCGGATTGCGTCATAAATCTGCGGCTCTTTTTCCTTAGAAAGATTGATGCACTTTGCATAGCAGCCGCCTTCAACATTGAAAACACCGTTTGCCGACCAGCCGTGCTCATCATCACCGATCAAACGGCGGTTCGTATCAGCGGACAATGTAGTTTTTCCTGTTCCGGATAATCCAAAGAACAAGGCAACATCACCTTCACGCCCTACGTTAGCAGAGCAATGCATGGATAGGATGCCGTTTTCAGGAAGAAGATAATTCATGACAGAGAAAATAGACTTCTTCATTTCACCTGCATATTCTGTACCGCCAATCAGAACGACGCGCTTCTCGAATGAAACGATGATAAATGTTTCTGAGTTTGTCCCATCTTCCTTTGGATCAGCCTTGAAGGTAGGCGCAGAAATAACAGTAAAGCCTGCTTCATGGCTAAGCAGCTCCTCTGCATCCGGACGAATGAATAATTGATGGGCAAATAAGTTGTGCCACGCATACTCATTAATGACCTGTATTGGAAGGCGGTATTTTTTGTCTGCACCTGCGAAGCCTTTAAATACAAAGACTTCTTCTTTTTCTTTCAGGAAATTCAAAACTTTATTATAAAGTTTCGTAAAGGATTCCTCAGAAATTGGCTGGTTGACAGAGCCCCAGTCAATTTTGTCCTTAACCGATTCCTCTTCTACAATAAATTTATCCTTAGGGGAGCGGCCAGTATACTTTCCAGTAGTGGCTCTCACTGCACCTGTTGAGGTCAACAGACCTTCATTGCGATTCAAGACTTTTTCAACCAGCTGCGGAACAGATAGCTGTACCTGTATATTGCTTCCTTTTAATAAAGCTGAAAGTTCATTGGAAATTCCTACAACATTCATCCGAGAATACCTTCCTTTTTTAAAGATTGATATATTGAAAGTGTTTACATCTCGCTATTAGTATAGCACATTGCTCTAATTAATCTATACTAATGCTCGAAAAAATTCCCTCTTTTACAAAAATGTACATATATATAGAAGAAGGCCGGAGCAAGAGCCAAGTAAAACTCCACACCAGGATTTTAACACACCAACGCACTGGGGGTCAGACCCCCAGGGGATTAACGCATTAACGTGTTGGGGGTCTGACCCCGGGTGCTTTAAAGTGTGAAAGTTTCTGCATGAATCGACATTTTCTGAAGAAAAGGATTGACATGTAATTATAGGTTCGTTATGATTTTGATTTGAACGGATACTCTCTTATCCCGAGCTGGTGGAGGGACAGGCCCAATGAAACCCAGCAACCTGCAAACGAGAAATAACAGCCTTGAAAAGGTATGTTTTTTTCGGGCAAAGGTGCTAACCTGACGCAAGGGAAATGCCCTTGAACGATAAGAGCGAAAGGCGCGGATTAAAGCAAAAACCTTTCCTCATGATTTGGAGAGGTTTTTTATATTGTTTTTTTCTGTATTCTGTCTGCTTGTCTTTTAGCGATAGCAGTCGATCTGCCTTCTTTGGTGTCATTGCTCCCATGGGTAGGATTAGGAAAAGTGAACTCAGCATGAGGTTTAAACAAATTTTTCTAATAAAAACTCAGCGTTTATTTCATACTACATAGGGAATGAGTACCGTATCACACCGAGGTCTGTATTGGGACAGTCTCGATCAATTTTTTATAAATGAGGGAGGAAATCAGATGTCAACAAAACGTCGTTTGTTCACTTCTGAGTCAGTAACAGAAGGCCATCCGGATAAAATTTGTGATCAGATCTCTGACGCAATTTTGGATGCGATCCTTGCTAAGGACGCTAATGCTCGTGTTGCTGCTGAAACATCAGTTACTACTGGCCTTGTACTAGTTGCAGGGGAAATCACAACATCTACATACGTAGATATTCCAAAAATCGTTCGTGAAACGGTTAAGGAAATTGGTTATACTCGCGCGAAGTATGGTTTTGACTCTGAAACTTGCGCAGTATTGACTTCTATTGACGAGCAGTCTGCTGATATCGCAATGGGTGTTGACCAGGCTCTTGAAGCTCGTGAAGGAAACATGTCTGACGAGGAAATCGAAGCAATCGGTGCAGGAGATCAGGGCTTAATGTTCGGTTTTGCTTGCAATGAAACAAAAGAGCTTATGCCTCTTCCGATTTCATTGGCACACAAGATTTCACGCCGCCTGACTTTAGTGCGTAAGGAAGAAATCCTTCCATACCTTCGTCCGGATGGAAAAACTCAAGTAACGGTTGAATACGATGAGAACGACAAGCCTGTCCGCATCGACACAATCGTTATTTCAACTCAGCACCACCCAGAAGTTTCCCTGGAGCAAATCCAGCGCAACCTTAAAGAACATGTCATCAATCCTGTTGTACCAGCAGAATTGATCGACGAAAACACTAAATACTTCATCAACCCAACTGGCCGTTTCGTAATAGGCGGACCACAAGGTGATGCAGGCCTGACTGGCCGTAAAATCATCGTGGATACTTACGGCGGATATGCTCGCCACGGCGGCGGTGCATTCTCTGGTAAGGATCCTACAAAAGTTGACCGTTCAGCTGCATACGCTGCACGTTACGTTGCGAAAAACATCGTAGCTGCAGGTCTTGCTGAAAAAGTTGAAGTTCAGCTTGCATACGCGATTGGTGTTGCTCGTCCAGTATCTATCTCTATCGATACTTTCGGAACAGGCAAAGTAAGCGAAGATGTATTAATCGATGTTGTTAACAACAACTTTGACCTTCGTCCAGCTGGCATCATCAACATGCTTGACCTTCGCAAGCCAATCTACAAGCAGACAGCAGCTTACGGACACTTTGGCCGTACGGATGTTGATCTTCCTTGGGAGCGCACTGACAAGGCAGAAGCATTACGCACACAAGCACAAGCTTAATAAAATAGGAAAGGGAGTTGCATAAATATATGTAACTCCCTTTCCTATTTTCCGTCTTATTAAGAGGGATTGAAAAGGCAGACAGGACCAAAATACCCGCAAGAATGGAGATTCTGGTTTGCATCTAGACCAAAAGGTGTAAAATAAAGTATTCCCTTAATTTTCCCTGAGATTTTACTGCAAATTTTTTGTGTTTAATGGTAGTATTAGATGGTATGTTTTTAGAAGGTTTAACGACTCAACAATAAATTTTTTCTGAAATGGAGAAGGTGAAGTACATAATGTGTGGCTTTATCGGTTGTGTACATGAAAAGGCACAAGAATTCAGCAGCGAACAAAAGCAGCTGTTTAAAAATATGAATGATATCATTACCCACCGTGGACCGGACGATGATGGGTATTATTATGATGAGCATATCCAATTTGGCTTCCGCCGTCTGAGCATTATTGACATTGAAGCGGGACACCAGCCATTAACTTATGAAAATGAAAGATATTGGATCATTTTCAATGGCGAGATTTACAACTATCTTGAGCTTCGCGAGGAATTAATTGAAGAGGGACTTAAGTTCGAGACTCACTCTGATACTGAAGTCATCATTGCTCTCTACAGCCATTATAAAGAGCATGCTGTTGATAAGCTTCGCGGAATGTTCGGTTTTGTCATCTGGGATAAACAGGAACAAATCCTTTTTGGAGCACGCGATCACTTTGGGATTAAGCCATTCTTCTATTTTGAAGATGGAGATCGCACATATTTTGGCTCGGAAAAGAAGAGCATCCTTCTTGCATTAGAGAATGATGTCCTTGATTACAAAGCATTGCAGCATTATTTGACCTATCAGTTCGTTCCAGAACCGAATACAATGTCAGAAGGCATTTACAAGCTTGAGCCAGGCCATTATTTTACGAAGAAAATTGGTTCTCCAATGGAGATCAAGCGCTACTGGAAGGCAAGCTTTTCGCCAATCCATAAAACTGAAGATGAATTCACGAATGAAATCAGAGATGTGTTATTCGAATCAGTGAAGATGCATATGCGCAGTGATGTTCCGGTTGGTTCATTCCTTTCAGGCGGAATTGACTCTTCGATCATCGCTTCGATTGCCAAGCAGTATCACCCTGCAATCAAGACATTCTCGGTTGGATTTGAACAAAACGGATTCAGCGAAATTGATGTTGCAAAAGAAACGGCTGACAAACTAGGTGTTGAAAATATCAGCTATGTGATCAGCCCGCAGGAATACATGGATGAACTTCCAAAAATCATGTGGCATATGGATGACCCGCTAGCCGATCCGGCAGCTATACCTTTATACTTTGTTGCCCGTGAAGCAAGGAAGCATGTTACGGTTGTTCTTTCTGGTGAGGGTGCTGATGAGCTTTTCGGCGGCTATAATATTTATCGTGAACCACAGGACCTTGAAGTCTTCAATAAAATTCCTGGAGTTGGAAAATCCATGCTTAAAGGCATTGCAAAAATGATGCCTGAGGGAATGAAAGGAAAGAGCTTCATTGAACGCGGCGTGACGCCAATGGAAGAACGCTATATCGGCAACGCGAAAATGTTCACGGAAAAAGAGAAGAGCGAGCTTCTGCATGTTTACAATGGCCAGTATGATTACAGAGATATCACGAAGCCTCTTTATCGAGAGAGCAGAGGATATGATCCTGTTGATACAATGCAATATATCGATATCCATACATGGATGCGCGGCGATATTTTATTGAAGGCTGATAAAATGACAATGGCTCACTCACTTGAGCTTCGCGTTCCATTCCTTGATAAGGTTGTATTTGAAACAGCTTCTAAGATTCCAACAAGCTTAAAAACTGCTAATAATACAACTAAGTATATTTTGCGTAAAGCAGCTGAAGGCGTTGTACCGGACCATGTTCTGACTCGCAAAAAGCTTGGGTTCCCTGTTCCGATCCGCCACTGGCTGAAGGACGAAATGAACGAATGGGCAAAGAACATCATCAAGGAAAGCAGCACGGATCACTTGATCAATAAGGCTTATTTGTTGAAGCTTCTTGATGACCACTGCCAGAACAAAGCAGACAACAGCCGTAAAATCTGGACTGTGTTAATGTTCATGGTGTGGCATGATGTTTATGTCGAAAAAAATACTCCTTCCAGAAGGAGTATGAAACGCAAAAAGTATTACAGTCATTAAAAGGCTAATCATTAGGGAAGGAAGGTAATTGCCTGCCTTCCCATCTGCACCCATGCTTCCGTGAAATCATGCATGGGTGCTTTTTTATTTTTCTCACCCGTCAGCGGGTCATTAAAATATACATATTTCTGGTCATATCCTGTCACAAGTATAGAATGTTCCTTTGTCGTGACCGAGACTGCGCCTTTCGGGGTGTACCATGTCTGGAAAAAGTTATCGTCTATCTTTTTATACTCGGTATTGATGATGATCCATACAGGACGGCTGTCGGAAAGGTGAACTTTCAGCTCAAGGAAATCAGCCCCGGTAAGATCTTTTATTTTGCCAGGAAGGTACTTTTCAGCCAGTTCAGCTATTGGTTTGTGATAGACACCAAGCCCTGGCTCAGAGTAGGTATACATATTGCCGACAAAGCCTTCGTTTGGGTCGCCAAAATAAATATTGCCATTAGCCAGCTTGTATTCAGCTGGATTTTTCTTAATTTCCTTTGCTAATGTAAGCTTGTCCACCGATATTCCCTTGTATTGCAGGAGCATGGCAAGGCTAGTGACCTCACAGCCTCTTGGCAGCTCAGGCATTTGCCAACTTGCCGGTGCGTCGATTAAAACGGATTCCTTGATTGGAATGATCTCAACCTGGTAATCATCCTGGGCTGTTGGAGCCGATTTTTCTTTCGGAGAGTCCAGCCAGTTTTTTACTGTCTCAACAGCTTTTGCAACATGCGCTGACTGAATGTTTTCCAGCAGAAACGCCCCAGCCACTGACACGAAAACGAGCACGAACATCAGGATGGATTTTATCATGCTATTTTGTTTACTGATCATGAGCAAAAACAAAGCTAGCAGCGGTATAATGGCCGCGATTGATAAATATAATGGGTTCATCATCCATCACCTGCTCTCCCCGCATAAATAAAATTATTTACGGGTATAGTATATAAATTAATATCGGTTTGAACAGGGATTTTTTTAGAGCAAATGCTATTCTTCCTTATTGTTTTGCAGCTGTTTGTAGTACTGCGCTTTTTCGGCATACTCTCTTGAAATCCGTTCCATATCCAGGATATCTTCCTCAGTGAGTTCACGGATTACTTTTGCCGGTCTTCCGAAAGCCAGTGTGTTCGGAGGGATCTTTTTACCCTGGGGAACGAGGCTGCCAGCTCCAATAAATGCCCCTTCCCCAATTACTGCCTGGTCAAGGACGATGGATCCCATTCCAATAAGCGCTTTTTTCCTGATGATGCAGCTATGCAGGATGACCTGATGCCCAATGGTAACTTCGTCTTCAAGGATGAGCGGATTATTTGGGCTTTGATGCAATACGGAATTGTCCTGAATGTTCACCTTGTTTCCAATGATGGTTGGTGCGACATCTCCCCGTATGGAGGTGTTGAACCAGACGCTTGATTCATCGCCAATTTGAACATCGCCCGTAATCGTTACATAATCTGCAATAAATGCGGATTTTGATATTTTAGGTGTTATTCCTTTGTAAGGGTAGATCATTGTACACTCTCCTGTGAAAAATAGATTATAGAATGCTTTAATTTTTATTTTTATCTAATTATATATTATAGTTCTTTTAAAGAACCTTGATAAGTAGTGCAAAACACTGTCATTCACAAAATGAAGGAATACTAACAACAAAGATAAAGTAATAACTGGGGGAATGGTCATGTGGAAATGGGAAGCAGACGGAGAAGCTAAGGCTGTTATCGTTATGGTACACGGCGCGCTTGAGCATCATCGCCGATATGGCTGGCTTATTGAAATGTGGCGCTCATCCGGCTTTCATGTCATCATGGGGGATTTGCCGGGACAGGGTATGACAACTAGAGCGAACCGTGGCCATATTGATTCATTTGATGAATACATCATTGAAGTAAAAGAGTGGATCCAGGCAGCGTATGATTTTAATCTGCCGGTATTCTTATTGGGCCACAGTATGGGTGGACTTATTGCCATCAGGTTGCTGCAGGAGGAGCATATGGAGCTTGCTGGACTGATCCTGTCTTCACCTTGCCTGGGATTGGTTAAGTATCCTTCAAAATTTTTAAATATGCTTTCGCATGGCATTAATATTGTCATGCCTACCCTGCGAATGTCTTCTGGCTTAACGGTAGAAATGGCGACGAGGAACGAAGATGTATTGGCAATTGATCAGAATGACTCGCTATATATCACCAAGGTGTCGATCAGATGGTACCGTGAGCTAGCCGCTGCAATGGAACTTGCCTTTGAAAATATGGAAAAAATACAGGATGTTCCCACGCTGCTGATCCAGGGCGGAGACGATAAAATTGTAGATAAGCGTTCAGTGAAGGAATGGTTCAACCATGCTCCGCTTTCTGAAAAGCGTTATAAAGAATGGCCGAAATGCTATCATGAGGTCTTCAATGAACCGGAACGTGAGGAAGTATTTAATTACTCGATGGATTTTGTCATGAGCCAGCTGAAGTCAATTGGATATGTGTATTAAGAAGAAATTGTGTTAGAAAGGGGTGAAGGTGTATACATGATCATTCCATCCATGCCGCTTAGTTTAATGTACCGTGTATACCGGCAAGTCCTGCCGCAAGTACATCGCGAGCTCTCCTACTGGAAAAGCAGGGCTGAGGAAATCCCAAACCCTGAATTAAGGAAACAGGCTCTTGCAAGTATCGAGCACAAGACTTTCCATTGTGAAGGCGGATCAATTTTAAGCCTTACCGCTAAAGGGAAATATAAGCAGGCGATCAGGTTTATAGTGGCTTACCAGACGATCAGCGATTATCTTGATAATCTTTGTGATCGGAGCACCTCCCTTGATCCCGCTGATTTTGCTGCTTTGCATGAATCTATGGCTGACTCCCTAAGCCTGGACAGCCAATTGAAAAATTATTATCGAGAGAGGGAAGACCAGGACGATGGAGGCTATCTGATTGAGCTTGTAACAGTCTGCCGTGAAGTTTTAGCTGAGCTTTCTAGTTATCGACACATTCAGGAGCATCTGGGTGAGCTTTGCAATTATTATTGTGATTTGCAAATCCACAAGCATGTCGAAGTAAAAGACCGTGTACCCAGGCTTCAAACATGGTTTGACGGACATCGAAATGATATTCCAGATATGGAATGGTATGAATTTTCGGCCTGCACAGGGTCCACACTTGGCATCTTCTGTCTAGTGTCATATGCCCTTCGCGATGATTTCCAACCAGAGTACGCAGATAGTATTCGAAGTGGATATTTTCCTTACATACAAGGCCTTCACATCCTGCTTGATTATTTTATTGACCAGGAAGAAGACAAGGCAGGCGGCGATTTGAACTTCTGCTTCTACTATGAAAATGAAGAAGCACTATTTAATCGTTTGAGGCATTTTGTGAAAAATGCAGATTACCATACATCCAAGCTGCCGCATCAAAAATTCCATAAGCTGATCAATCGCGGTTTGCTGGGAGTATATCTATCAGATGAAAAAGTAAGACACCAGGAAAGAATCAAGAAACTCGCCCGCGAAATGATCAAGACAGCTGGTCCTGTCAGCTACTTCTTTTATATAAATGGACGAGCCTACCGTTCCTTGCAGAAGTGGATGCCTTCCGGCGTTGTGAAGGCTTTTATAAAATAAAGATGCAGCCAGGGGATTTATTCTCTGGTTGTTTTTTATTGGTGGTGATGGGCTGCTTCTGGTATTAAAACTTTTCCAACCGTTAATAAAAAGGTTCCAACCGTGAATAAAATGAATCCAACCGTTAATAAAACAGTTTCAACCGTGAATAAAATTGTTCCAACCGTGAATAAAACTTTTGAGCAATGAACAAAAGCCCGCCAACGTGAGAAAAAATGAATCTAACTAGGATATAATCCATCGATAAATGATGTTTTTATATTTCTGCAATAAAAAAAGGGTTCCTCATCAGGAGAAAAACCCTTTTTGATTACCTTTTTTCAATCGCAATAATAAATGGCGGATTGTTTTTCTGGTTCAAAAATCTGTATTCCAGAACATGTGCTATATTTTGATCCAGGGATTTTACATAACGGAGAAGATAATCACGTTCGACTGCTCCTTCTGGGTGTCCGTGATAAATAACGATCACGATGATGCCCTCTGGTGCCATGATTTCCAGGAGCTGATCGATGGCTTCGATTGTTGTTTGCGGTACGGTGACAATGCTTTTATCCCCGCCAGGCAAATAACCAAGGTTAAAAATGGCTCCGGTTATTTTTCCAAAATGCAATGGAGGGATGCTCACCATTATCTGTTCATGGCCTGTATGAAAAAGAGTGACCCGTTCCTGCATGTAATGTTCTCTAAGTTTCGTTTTGCAGGACATGAGAGCCTCATCCTGGATATCAAAACCATAAATCCTGCCAGCAGGTCCGACCAGGTTAGCTAAAAAAATCGTATCATGTCCCTTCCCAACGGTTGCGTCCACCGCAATATCTCCTGGTTTTACTGCGAGTTCCAGCAAATTCCTCGCGAATGGAAGGATGCGTTCTAGCTTCATTCTGAAATCACCACTTTATTTCCGGCATAAAATTTTCCTTGCCAGCTGTCGCGCCGCTTCATTTCCGCATCAATCGAATTCAATACTTCCCATTTATTTACGCTCCACATCGGACCGACCATTAATTCGATAGGGCCGTCCCCAGTAATGCGGTGGATGATCATTTCAGGGGGAAGGATCTCCAGCTGGTCACAGACTAGCTTTACATAATCCTCTAAAGTAAGGAACTCAAGCAATCCTTTTTCAAATTGCTTTACCATTGGTGTTCCCTTCAGTAAATGGAGAAGGTGGATTTTGATCCCCTGGACGTCGAGTTTTGCGACTTCACGGGCAGTTTCCATCATCATCTCAGGAGTTTCCATGGGAAGGCCATTGATGATGTGTGAGCAAATTCGGATGCCTTGCTTGCGGAGCTTGTCCACTCCTTCTTTATATGTCTCATAATCATGTGCACGGTTGATTAATTTGGCCGTTTTTTCATGGACGGTCTGAAGGCCAAGCTCAACCCATAAATAGGTCCGTTCATTTAGTTCGGCAAGATATTCAACGACATCATCAGGCAGGCAATCTGGCCGGGTCGCAATCGAGAGACCAACAACGCCTTCTTCCTGTAAAACCGTTTCGTATTTCTCCCGCAGTACTTCTACTGGAGCATGGGTATTTGTGAACGCCTGAAAATACGCCATGTACTTGCCGTCTTTCCATTTAGTATGCATTTTTTCTTTTATTTTGCTGAATTGGGTGCCAAGATCTTCTACTCTGTCTCCGGCAAAATCGCCAGAGCCGGAAGCACTGCAAAAAGTACATCCGCCGTGTGCGACCGTGCCGTCACGATTTGGACAATCAAACCCGCCATCAAGGGCCACTTTAAAAACTTTATGCCCAAAATGATTGCGCAGGTGATAGTTCCATGTATGGTATCGTTTATCATCTGTAGCATATGGAAAAGGGTTGGTCTGTGCCATGACAGAAACCTCCTTATTGCGGTTAGTTCCATTATTTCATAAAGGAATTGTACCACTTAGAAGGAGGGATTCCAATTGCAATTAGATAACTAAGCCATCTGGATCTAATGGATTTCTTCTGTGTTTCCAGCATCCTTATAATTGGAATCATTAAACATCGCCAAATCGTGATAGGAAAAAGCATTGTGAACAAAATAAAGAAGAAGCAGACTTTGCTTCAGCATCAAGTAAAGGAGGGTCTAATATTGGCTACACGTCAATCGGTTGACCAGCTACTTCAGCAATGTGAGGATGCAATCAATTTAGCCCAGGAGCAGTATAAAAGTGCCAGCATGCAGCAGCATTATAATGATGGTGATTATACGAATGCCCTGCAAGCTCTTGAAGACGCTTATAATGATCTTGCCAAGCTTGCTTTCAGTGCAAACGCCCAGCAGCGCGACCAGCTGCACAGAATGCGGCTGCAGTTGCAAAATGTACAAAACAATATGATTCTGATTGATCATTAAACAGGAGGGGAAAACTTTGAAGAAACGCTCAAAGCAAAATAATCCTGAACAAAAGACGCGGAATGGCATCAACAACCAGGATCTTGAACTTGGAATGGAGCATGATCCGGTAAAAGAATCGAAAAAGAGATATGAACAAAGTGGCGGTCAGCCAGTGAAATCAAAGTTTCATCCAGAACCAGGGCAATCTTCATAAACTTGTAACACCCCTCACTTCATAAAAGAAGTGAGGTTTTTTTGTGCAGATTTCCTGCAAAATTCATATCAGGAAAAGGTAATCAATGCTTTTCACAATACCCTCCGTTCACAAATCCTCCAAAAAATCATCAAAGGATTCAGAGAAAAGCGTTTTTTACAAGCGGACTGGAAAATACGAACGATATTTTCCAGTTTACTAACTCGAAAATGAGTTGAAAAATAAAAGGTATTCTTTGATTCCGCAACTTTCTGTCGAAATCCCGCAACATGGAAATTATCAGTTTTTTTTTCCAATTTACACACCCGAAAAAAAAGAAAATTCCCACTTTAAATCCTGAGGAAAATACCTGTTGCAACCCTTCAAAAAAACCACTAAAATTACTTTGGTATTCGAAATTTTTAACATGCAAAGGGGCGTTTTTTATGCCGAGAGCCCTCTGGCTTTTAGTTATCGGGATGGCAGTCAATGTTACTGGCTCTTCATTTTTATGGCCTTTAAATACAATCTATATCCATGACCATCTTGGCAAATCGTTATCGGTTGCCGGAATCGTTTTAATGTTGAATTCCGCTGCCAGTGTAATTGGTAATCTGTTTGGCGGCAGCCTGTTTGATAAAATTGGCGGCTACAAGTCAATTATGCTGGGAATCGGGATAACGATTATTTCACTCATCGGACTTACCTTTTGGCCAGGTTGGCCACAATATATTTTCTTTTTGACTTTGGTGGGCTTTGGTTCGGGAATCGTATTCCCAGCCATGTATGCTATGGCAGGTTCAGTATGGAAAGAAGGCGGGAGAAAAGCATTCAACGCCATATATGTTGCCCAGAACCTCGGGGTGGCTATTGGTGCGGCATTAGGTGGACTTGTTGCCTCCTATTCATTCCAGCTGATCTTCATGGCAAATGCTGTTATGTATGTGATTTTCCTGATGATTGCTGTTTTTGGCTACCGAAGCATCGATACACGCGCTGCCAAACAAACGAACATTCTCCAGGAAAATGGCACGGTAAAAAGCCGTACGAAGCTGTATGCGTTATTGATCTTATCCATTGGATATCTGCTTTGCTGGGTTGGCTATGTGCAGTGGCAGACGACGATTGCAGCCTATACGCAGGAACTTAACATTACGTTGAATCAATACAGCATCCTCTGGACAATCAACGGTGCACTGATTGTATTGGGGCAGCCTGTTATCAATAAACTGATCAAGCCGTTCCAAAACAAGCTTAAGCTTCAAATTGTCATCGGTATGGTCATCTTCATGGTTTCTTATGCTGTTGCGGCCGGTGCTCAGCAATTTTCAGGCTTTATCGCAGGGATGGTCATCCTGACGATTGGCGAGATGCTGATCTGGCCGGCAGTGCCGACCATTGCAAACACGCTGGCGCCAAAAGGGCGTGAAGGCTTTTACCAGGGAATCGTCAACAGCACTGCTACCGGCGGCAGGATGATTGGTCCCTTGATGGGCGGAATCCTTGTCGACCTGAATGGAATGCCGATTTTATTCGCTGTGCTGATTGGCCTCATGTTTATTGGTATTTTTACTACGGTGATTTATGATCGTAAAATAAAGGAAGCGCCGAATATGGCAGCAAGTGCATAAAGAATAGGAAAGAAGCTGGAACGAGTTCTTCAGCTTCTTTTTTACTGTTCACATTTTATGCATTTTTTCTTGATAAAAAATGCATATTTTACGTCTAATATAAGACGGTGTTAATGTGATATAATCATCATTTGAAAGACAGGGGGTGAATGGGTTGAAAGTTAAACTTATTACAGTTGCCTTTTTAGCTGCCGGTTTGCTATCTGGCTGTAATGGCGGAGAAGAATCTGCAAAAACAGAAAAACAGCAGCCAAACATAAAGGAATTGGTGAGTGATCTCAGCGCGGGCAAGGTTAAAAGCGAAAATGCTTCCATCACCTCACACGAACTGGTCATAGCTGACAGTGAGGGAGACAAGCAGGTCTATGACTTATCTAAAGAGGACTTTTTCGTCTCAATCGCACCATATGAAAATCAAACCCATCCTTGAACGAATCATAGCTTGACAGGTTGTCAAGGTGAAATGGTTGAAGAAGAGTTTGATGTATATATTGAAGACATGGACGGCAATGTGATCGTTGATGAAACATTGAAGTCTCAGCCTAATGGCTTCATCGATCTGTGGCTTCCGCGTGACCAGAAGTATCAGGTAACGATCAAGCACAATGGCAAACAGGTGGAATCAGAAATCTCTACCTACGAAAATGATGCAACATGTATTACCACCATGCAGTTGATGTAAAAACGAATCTCAATAATAACGAGGTGTTTTCAAAAACTAAATAGATACGAATTAGCAGTCTGATTCTTAACTGAATTGGCTGCTTTTTTTAATGATATAGCTATAAGTTTCTAAGCAGTATGAAGAGTCAGGGAGGATTAATTAATTTTTGTTATAATCTTAATTCACTTTTTACTAGGTAAAACAACTAAAGAAGTGAAACTTTTTTTGTTGGGGAAACGTAAACAGAAGGGTTTATAATGGTTTTCACGATTCTTTTATGAATTATCGCAGTTGCAGAATTTGAACATTCAGGAAGTGAAACAATGTTTTTATATTACTTAATGCTCGTTCTTGGAGCTTTATTTGTAGTCCGTTCGTCGTTTACTTTTATTTCCATATATAAAAATAGAAAATATACATTATTAAATTTAGGTAAAAGCCTAGGAATCATCAGAAGGCCGTTCTTCTGTAGCGGAGATTATAATGAGAGATCCATTAACGGTGTGTAAAAAAATTCTTTCGCGTAACATAAATTTTTCGCGTGCAGGAGTTGAAAGTCGAATGCCAGGAATATTCTTTAATAAAGTAAGTGATTTCTTTGGATTTACAAAACTCAAAGAGAGATTATATTGTGAGGATAAAGAGGGGATTTCAGAAGCAGATAGGGAATATATAAATCGGATCAAGGCACAAAACCCTTTCGGTACCTTAACATTGTTTATAGGTGGGATATCTTTTGCCTTTGGACCAATTTATGTTGCTTTTTCCATAATAACAATCATCCTTTGTTTTTTAACTTATGGAACTTTTGATAGAGAAAAAGAAGATAATCCATGGCCTTTTATTATCGGTTTTTGTTTGGCTTTAATAGGCTTATTTATGTATTTAAGTGGCGTAGTCCATGAGCTAATAGTATAAACATTTCTTAAAGTATTACGGACGAAAATTTAGGAAAGAATATTGCTTCGTGGGATTGGTGGTTTAGTTCACCAATCAAGCCCCAGCTTTTGCACGCCTTTGTGTGTAAAAGCCGAAGACAAAAAAACAATTGGCAAAGCAATCGAATCGGTTCTCTTAAGGCATTACCATATAAATTTTAAGGATTAATCGTATATTACAGCTTTCCCTTGTTCACGTAACTTTTTCAAAGATGCAAGCATATGATTTATTTCTTCATCGGAATGTCTTTCCCATGAACTTAATTCTGCTACAATCTTCAAAGGAGATTTAGACCTAAAAGAACGAGTTGGGTTGCCAGGAAATCTTTTATCAGTTAAGTTCGGATCATTTTCATAATCACCTAATGGTTCTACAATATAAATTCTTTCTTTTGATGTAGATGTTGCTAATTCAGCACCCCACTTAGCAGCATCCAATGTTGCAGTAAAGTAAATATAGTTAGATTTTTTATCTTGGTAATTTGATAAGTGTTGAGGTTCTAAAAAATCTCCAATTTTTAATTCTGCTTCAGTACCATGAAAAAAAGGACCTTTATCTAAAACATCTTTTTTGTCATTCATACTGATACCCCCCTTTTCTGATTTGTGAATAACAGTATATTATTGGAATTACAAAAAGAGTAGTCTATAATTTATTTATATCTCGTTGTATAATGTAAGTAGAGAGAATGATGTTGAACGACAATTAACTACTATTTACGTTTTAAATCAGCCTCATCATTTTGGGTTGTTGTGGATTTTGGTACATACATATAGTTTTATACTTATAAAGTGATATTAAAATATAAGGCGCGTTGATCCAGAAGGATTAACCGCCTTTTTTGTTGAATGCCTTATTGAATTAACGGTGCAGGTCTGTTGAACAAAGCATTAGTAATAAACGGGGGTTTTCTATGTGTAATTTAGCTGGTATCGGTATAGGATTGTTTTTTGTGTTAATTGGTGCTTTTTTTCTATATATAAATACCAAAAACGACCCTAAGTATTTGAAAATCTTCTCCCTTATTTCCTTTGAAGCAGGAATGGTTCTTTTAGGATTAATCATAATCCTAATTTCAGTCCTTCCATTACTAGGTATTGGCACAGGAACTTGTGAAAGTATCTTTGACTAACGATGCAGTTTAGCTCAACAAGGAGGCTGATAAAAATGCCTGTTCATGAATTTGGGATAATTGATAATGTTGTTAATATAAAAAGCGAATTTCATTATGAACCACTAAAATACAAATGTATTTCTGTTGATGATGAGTTTATTGATTCCTTATATGACCAATTATCTAACTTAAGAACCTACTTCCATTCGCTTGATCGCCCAGGGAAAGGTTTAGCTTATTGTGGAATTACAATCATCCCACTAGAATCTTTATCATTATTCTATCAAGTGGTTATATCTTCACCATTGTATGCAAAGTCAGGTGATCTTAATGAATTGGCAGCAAAAATAATACAGGCTAAGGAAGAAAAGAAATACATGATACATTTTGGAATATAATTCTTTTTGTGTTCATTTCTTATTTAACAATCGATGCAGTATTGTTCCACTTTTACGATAACTACTAAAAATAGCTAATAAAGTAGGTGGGCGAATTGATTTCTTGGAGGGTAACTAAATATAATCCTTTAAACCGGGATGAAAGTGGTAATTATCTAGATGAGAAGGAATGGACTAGTTATTCAGAGGTAGGAGCTAAAGTTAGTGAAGAAGACTATTTAATAACGGAATCAAACTACGTGAACGCCATTATTTCTTTTATGGAGGAGCTGGGAATAAACCGAGTCCATTTAAGTGATTTGGAGTTATGGTCCGAAGAGGTTCGAAATCAAAACACTTCAAGTTTTTTAACCAAAGTGTGGGTGGGCAAAGGAGTATCAACTCATGAAATTAGAGAGTTAGCAAAGTTATCATTGCGTAATGCAATTTGGTGCAAATTAAACTATAAAAAAGATTTCTTTGTTCATTTTGGATACGATTATTATATGTACATTGGAGCATATAAGGATTGTCCTAGAGCACATAAAAAGGTTCAAGAAACTGGGTTATTCGTTGAGAAAATCAAATCACCTTACCTGGACTAACTAAGCTATAGGGAGGCAGACTCATTATAACGGCTTCGTTGATCCAGTAGATTAACGCTATTTTGTAGAATTAACTTATTCAACAAACTGGGGGTTTGTTGAATAAGAATTGGCATACATTAGGTGAAAATATCGGTAATAAAAGGAGAAAAATATTGAAAAACATAAATATTAAGAGGCTAATACTATTTCTTATTTTTTTTGTCTCTTTGGCTTTAGGACTATTTCAACAAAAAATTATTTATATAGTATTTGGAGCGATAGTATACTTTGTAGTAAAACTCTATTTCCAACAAAAGAAGAAATAGCGTTTGTTTGCTTTGAAACTTATAAGGGAGCTGACATCGGTTAGTTCAAAAAGAAAGAACTTTTGTATTTATTACTCTGCATAGAAGTATGAGGTAAAAACAGTAATGCTTGAACATTTAATTCAAAATTGGAAAGCGTATTGTAAAAATGATAACTTTGTAGGTATAGGTTCCACAAGGAAAGTTTATAGAATTGCCGATTATGTTGTAAAAGTACATTAGCATCCACTTGGATATAAACAATCACTTAATGAATTAAATACATATACTTCAATGGTGGCTAAAGGTCTTGATATGTTATGCGCTCCACCTTATTACGTTGATGAATCTATTTCTGTACAAAAATACTATCGACCTTTAGATCTCAAGGATAATCAAACCTACGAGATAAATGTACAAGAACATACATATTTACTGCCAAATTTTTATGAACGTGTTTTACATATATTAGATCAAGACTTCGACTGTTTTGATTTAAAAGACAGTAGTAACTATGGCTTGAATAATGAGGGAAAAATTGTTTTTACGGATTATGGAATGACAAAGAGTTTATATGAACAGGAGTGGGTTCCTTTAGCTGAAGAAGGTATTCTTCCCCAAATACACTTTGATTTTTGCAACGTTTGTGGACTGGAAAAGGAGCTACGGATGTATGGAGAAAATGACAGCGACAATCGCTGTTATGAATGTGGTAAAGAGTAAAGAAAATTAGTATGCATTGGTACAGGAAGGATTACCTTCCTATTTATTGAATTCCTTATTGAACAAACGGGGCAGTTTAGTTGAATAAATAAAGTCCAAAAACCATAAAAAAAGGATAGATGTAACCAGGTATACACTCCTGTTCATCTATCCTTTCTTTTTATCCACCATTAAGGTGATTTTCAAAAATATTTTGATGCTGCTGTTTTTTGAAACTTATGCTATTTGTTTCTTTATGATTTTTTTGCTTATGGCTATATTTTTATATTGAGCTTGTAAGAATTCTAAATCATATTGATCTTTTTCTTTTACGCCATCAATAATGGCTATTGTTGCATAAATGCAAATTAAAAATACACTGAGTGTAATAAACCAAGCTACAAACATGGTATTTCCCCCTTTTAATGAACTTAAGGATATTTTAAGAAATTCTTAGTTATTTCTGAGTGATATAAGTCACAGAAAAAGGGGGTAGATGTCGCGATTTTATGAACGACTGGAAACTTCTATATTATTTAAGTAAAGATTAAAGCAATTCATCATTGACGTTTCTCACGGTTGATTCTTACGGGAAAACTTATTTATCAGAAAAGTATGATAAAATGAAAAGAAAAAACCAGGTGACGAATAATGAATGCAAAGCTTTTACATATTCCAGCTGACATTATAGAAACAATTGTTGAGAATGCCTTCGAATGGCTCGTTGTCGTTGACCGAGAAGGCAGGATTATTTATATTAATCATAATTATTGTGAATTCCTTGAGGTTAACCGGGAAGAAACGATTGGCAGGCATGTGACAGAGGTAATCGAGAATACAAGGATGCATATCGTTGCTGAGACTGGCAAGGAAGAATTAGCGGACCTTCAATATATTAAAGGCAATTACATGATCGCCAACCGGGTTCCAATCATTAAGAACGGAGAAGTCATAGCTGCGTTTGGTACGGTATTTTTCAGGGACACTCAGGAATGGATGAAGATGGACAGCCATGTAAAAAGCCTGCTGACGCGAATGCAGCCGTACATTCAGAAAATTGATTCCGGGGTAAAATACTCACTCGATGATATTTTAGGAGAATCCAAGCAGATTTTAAGTTTAAAGGAAAAAGTGAAGCTTGTGTCCAATAGCGATATTTCCGTCCTGATCAGGGGAGAAAGTGGTACAGGTAAGGAATTATTTGCGCACAGCATTCATCAGCTGAGCAGCAGGAGCCAAAAGCCTTTTATAAAAGTGAATTGCGGTGCGATTCCAGAAAATTTACTTGAATCAGAGCTTTTTGGTTATGAGGAAGGGGCTTTTACAGGGGCAAAAAAAGGCGGGAAAAAGGGGAAATTCCAGCTCGCTGACGGGGGAACTTTGTTCCTCGACGAAATTGGGGATATGCCGCTTAGCATGCAGGTAAAACTTTTGAGGGCGTTGCAGGATGGTGAAATAGAACCAATTGGTTCAACGAAGTCTGTGTCCGTCGATGTGCGGATCATTGCGGCAACGAACAGGCCATTGGAAAATATGATAGAAGAGAAGCGCTTCCGGGAGGATTTATTTTATCGGATCAATGTCGTTCCTTTCAGTGTGCCTTCGCTAAGAGAAAGAGCAGAAGACTTGAGCTTGCTGATCAGGCATTTTATCGAGAAAGTCACAAACCGTTTAGGCAAGCGAATCGCAGGAATTGATCATGAGGTACTGGCCGTTCTTGAATCCTATAGCTGGCCGGGGAATATAAGGGAGCTTGAAAATGTGATTGAAGCTGCGGTCCATCTGACATTAGGTGAGCGGGTCACACTCGATTCCTTGCCAGATTATCTGCAAACAAAGAACGTTTTCTACCGATTTAACAACAAGAAGCTGAAGGATATTCTTGAGGAAACGGAAAAATGGGTCCTGCAGCAAAGTCTGGACCGGAATAATAATGATAAAGCTTTTGTGGCGAAAGAACTCGGTGTCAGCAGGTCAACGTTGTATGAAAAACTAAATAAATTCGGCTTATTATAGTCCGAAAATCCGGATTGGTGTCCAGGTTTTCGGATTTTTATTTTTCTATTAAATTATTTGAAGGTTTTCACTGTAAGAAAGGTAATAAACCAATTGAAACGGGACAGGTTTTTGAAAGGAATTCTACTAAGTTAAATGGAAGAAATGATAATAGAATCCGAAAATCCGGATTTAAATAACTGAAAATTTAGAATAAACGTTGAATCCGACTGTTAAATAAAGTTGGCACGAAAGTTGCAATATTGTTTATCAGCAATTTTATTTCATTGTTTCTCGTTATCAGGTTTTTTGTAAGCGTTGACATTCTTATGAAATGAGGTGGGAACAACTGCTGGCTATCTTATTTAAGATTACTAAATGAACAAGGGGGAAAAGGAATGCTAAGTATGATTGGTTTGATTGGCGGATTGGCATTATTAATTTTTCTGACGATGAGGGGCATGAATTTACTTATTGTCGGTCCAATCTCTGCTTTATTTGTAGCATTGTTTAGCGGGATGCCGTTATTTCCGCAGCTGGCCGAAGAAGGCGCAGCCAATTTTGTAGGGAATTATATGACAGGTTTCTCTGGATTTGTTACTGCATGGTATCTGATGTTCTTGCTCGGAGCGATATTTGGAAAGGTTATGGAGGATAGCGGCGCAGCTGACAGCGTGTCCGAGTATATCGTCGGAAAGTTCGGCATGAAATATGCAGTCCTCGCAATCGTTATCGCCTGTGCAGTTTTAACGTATGGCGGTGTAAGTTTGTTCGTCGTTGCATTTTCAGTCTATCCAATGGCGCTGAGCTTGTTCAAGCAGGCCGATCTTCCAAGACGTTTTATCCCTGCTGCACTCGCATTCGGTTCTGTTACCTTTACGATGACTTCTGCAGGTTCTCCAGAAATCCAAAACTGGATTCCGATTGAATTCTTGAACACAACTCCATATGCAGGCTGGGAGGTCAGCTTAATTGTCGCTGTCTTCATGATGGTTTTCGGTTATTGGTGGCTGAAACGAATGATCACGAAAGCCGTTGCTAAAGGAGAAAGATTTGTTTCGAGGGAATCTGATCCTGTCAATGAAAAACGCACATTGCCTAATCCATGGATGGGTCTCATTCCTTTGCTGGTCGTTCTCGTTATCGCATTTGTATTCCATGATTCATTAAAACAGTCTGCCCTTATCATTGCACTTCTCGGAGGGGTAATCGCTACCTATGTGTTAAACCGAAAATACTTCAAAAACTTCTGGGAGGCGATTTCCGAAGGAACTCTGGGTGCCTTGATTGCAATCGGTAATACAGCTGCTGTTGTAGGTTTCGGCGGCGTTGCCAAAGCAGTACCGGCGTTCCAGACAGCTGTTGAAGCAATGACAAATATCCCAGGAAGCCCGCTAATCGGTGCTGCGGTCGCAGTCAGTGTAATTGCAGGTATGACTGGTTCTGCTTCAGGAGGCCAAGTAATCGCACTACCGCTGCTTGCACCGCACTATATGGATATGGGTGTAAATCCAGAGGCGCTTCACAGGGTTGCGGCCATTTCCTCTGGTGCGCTTGACTCACTTCCGCATAATGGATACGTAGTAACAACAGTAAGGGCGATTTGCGGTGAATCACATCAGGACGCTTATAATGCTGTCGGTGCCGTAACAGTTATTGTTCCAGCGCTTGGTGTCGTGCTGGCTATTATTCTATTTTCGTTTGGTGTGGGGATTTAATAAAATCAATTTCTACCTAGCCTAAAGGAAAGGAGTTTCATGATGGTAAAAGATAAAGTAGTGCTCATAACCGGTGCCGCTCAGGGAATCGGTTATGAGATTGGCAAAAGCTTTGCTGAACATGGAGGGAAGGTTTTCCTTACAGATTTGCAGGCTGATGCCGTAGAGAATGCAGCAGCCAGTCTGCTAGAGCTTGGATTTGAGGCTGCAGGATTGAAATGTGATGTTACAAAAGAGGAAGAAATCGCACAGGCTGTTGCGAAATGCGTTGAGCAGTATGGGCGGGTCGATGTCCTCATCAATAATGCTGGATTGCAGTATGTGTCGATGATCGAGGACTTCCCGACGGAAAAATTTGAATTGTTGATAAAAGTCATGCTTACTGCACCTTTTGTAGGATTGAAATATGCTTTGCCTGTGATGAAAAAACAGGGCTTTGGCCGCGTCATCAATATGGCTTCGATCAATGGGCTAGTCGGCTTTGCAGGCAAAGCAGCATACAATAGTGCCAAGCATGGGGTCATCGGGCTGACCAAGGTTGCAGCTCTTGAAACGGCCCAGCACGGCATTACGGTAAATGCGGTATGTCCAGGATATGTCGATACACCTCTTGTGCGCAATCAGTTATCAGACCTTGCCGAGACCCGCAATGTCCCGCTTGAAAAGGTTCTTGAGGAAGTCATCTTTCCTCTCGTTCCGCAAAAACGGCTTCTGGCTGTCGAGGAAATTGCCCATTATGTTCTGTTCCTTGCGAGCGATGCAGCCAAAGGAATTACGGGGCAGGCTGCAGTCATTGACGGCGGCTATACGATTCAATAATAAAATGAGCCGGCATCCATTGAAGGAAGCCGGCTCATATTTTATAACAGGGTTGGTTATGGCAGAAGTTTTATAAAGGGCATCAATGATGTTGTTTTAAGTGTCATTCATGCCTTCATTAGTAAAATTTTTAGGCCTTTTAAGCGTTTGGTAAAGTCTTATAGGTCATCAATTACGATATAGGTTGCTTTCACTGGTCCATGCACGCCGACAACCAGGTTCAGTTCAATATCAGCTGAATTGCTTGGGCCGGTAATAAAGTTAATGCATGATGCTACCTGATTGCCAGAGTGGTGCAATTCGCGCAATTTTAGTGCTGCCTGCGTAATCCTTGGTACGATGGTGCTCTTAGGAATAAGTGCGATATATGTGGCTGGAAGGAAGCTGACTGTCCGGCCTTTGTCTTTATCACTGAATAACACAACCGTGCCAGATTCGGCGAGGGTCATTTCACTGATTGTGATGCCCACATTCGCTTTTTCCGCCTGGCGGATATTTTCCTCGCCGTTCCTATGGTCCCACTCATAAACTTCAATTTTTTGAGAAGGCCATTCATTTTTCATAAGAGAATCAAGTCCCCATTTTGAAAAGCGGTCATCCTTCCAGGAAACGACTGGTCCGCCTCCATAATTTGTCACAACTTCATTCAATGTCTCAGGCAAATTCTTCGAATCAGTCATGACTAGGCTTGTATGAATTTTAAGGCATTGAGTTTTTAATACCTCAATCAATTCATCAGGAGTGGCTCCGTTTAAAACCTGGTCCTGGGGGCGATGTTTCCAGGCAGGTACTTTAACGCCGCTCGATAATCGGCCTCTTCCAAGTGAGCTTGCAAGTTGATCTAAAAAGGCTTCACGGTTCTGGATGGTTCCTGTCACGATTCTTTGCCTCCTTTTTCCCGGTTTTTGAACCAGTCC
Organism: Heyndrickxia sp. MSNUG; assembly: GCF_049532715.1. Taxonomy (NCBI): domain Bacteria; kingdom Bacillati; phylum Bacillota; class Bacilli; order Caryophanales; family Bacillaceae; genus Heyndrickxia; species Heyndrickxia sp. MSNUG. The sequence continues at coordinate 3,709,083 of NZ_CP150978.1, read as the reverse complement.
CTGAATCTTTCTTTGTTAGGAGCAGGGAACTCCCTGATTTCTGTCCAGGCTTTTAGCGGGCCAGGACCTTTTGATATTTTATCACCGACAGTGAACGGATTCATGGCTGCAGGAGCAACCTTGGATCCGAGCTTGTATAGCATTGGCGAAGCAGCACCAAGTCCAAATGCCTTCATGGCGAGCTTTTCGGAAATTGGCGCTTTGCCTTCCTGCTCAACTATTACCTGTCGATGTTTATGCAAAAGCTCATGAAGCGGTATTTTTACAGGGCATACATCTGTACATGCTCCGCAAAGGGTAGAAGCATATGGAAGCTCCTTGTATTCGTCATATCCGCCAAGCAGCGGCGACAATACTGCACCAATTGGTCCTGAATAAATAGATCCGTATGAGTGGCCGCCTACATGTCGATAGACTGGACAAACATTGATACATGCTGCACAACGGATACATTGAAGCACAGACTGGAATTCACCGCCAAGAATTTTTGATCGGCCATTATCAACGATGACAAGATGGAATTCTTCTGGTCCATCTACGTCATGGTCTTCACGAGGACCTGTCAGGACAGTGATATAGCTTGTAAGCTTCTGACCGACAGCACTTCTTGTAAGCAGGCTGACGAGGACCTCCATCTCTTCAAACGTTGGTACTAGACGCTCCATTCCCATTACCGTAATCTGGGTTTTTGGGAGGGAGGTAACCAGATCGGCGTTGCCTTCGTTCGTCACAAGGCTGAAGGAGCCTGTTTCAGCAACCGCGAAATTACAGCCTGTGATGCCAATGTCTGCTGTCAAATATTCCTGGCGCAGCATTTCGCGTGCATGCCAGGCTAGTTCTTCGGGCTTCTCCGTTTTTTGATAGCCAAGCTTCTTTGTAAAAACGTCCCTGATCTGCTCCTTGTTTTTATGCAAGGCAGGAACAACAATGTGTGAAGGCGGATCATGATCGTCCACCTGGAGGATGTATTCCCCGAGGTCCGTTTCAACGACAGTACAGCCAGCCTCTTCAAGCGCTGCGTTAAGGCTGATTTCTTCTGTGACCATGGATTTGGCTTTAACGACTTTTTTGGCATTCTTTTTGGCAACTACGCCTTTTATATACTCATTCGCCTGCTCTGCAGTCTGGGCGAAGAAAACATGCCCTCCGCGTTTGGCTACATTTTCACTAAGCTGCTCCAGATAATAGTCCAAATTTTCAAGGACGTGCTGGCGGATTTCTTCACCATGGCTGCGCCATTCTTCCCAATTTCCCAGTTCCTCAGCCGCGTTCTGTCTGCGGACGCCCATGCTGTTCTGGGCACCAGCAACCGCGCCGCGCATGAAAGAATCATTTATGCCATTGTCGACACGTTCTTTAAAGTTATCCGTTCCAATCTTCATTGCCATGCGGAATATTCCCTCCTTTTTTCATCAGGAAAAATATTTTTTTTTATATTGGCTGTGTTAAACGAGTCTGTTGATTTCCGCTCCAGGCGCTTCGCTTTCCGGGGGGCGTCAGGTGAGCCTCCTCGTCGCTTTCGCTCCTGCGGGGTCTCACCTTGGCCGCTGATCCCCCAGGAGTCTGCGCGCCTTACGCTCCAATCAACAGGTGCAAAAAATCAACATTGTACTTTAACACAGCCATTATATTAGAGTGATTATCGGCTGTTTAACACTTCTGCAATATGGAGGACCTTAATCGGTTTTCCTTGCCTTTCAATTCTTCCGCCAATGTTCATAAGGCAGCCAGCGTCCGCCCCAATTAAATACTGTGCTCCTGTTTCTTCAACATGCATGACCTTTTCATCAACCATCTGTTCAGAAATCTGCGCCATCTTGACAGAGAAGGTACCTCCGAAGCCGCAGCATTGCTCCTTGCCAGGCAGCTCAGTGAACTCGAGGCCCTTTACATTGCTTAATAGAATCATAGGTGCCTTTTTGACACCTAACAATCTAGTCATATGACAGGATGTATGGTATGTGACCTTGCCTTCAAAACGGGCACCTACATCTTCAATCTTTAAGACATCCACAATAAACTGAGTTAATTCAAAGGATTTAGCCGCAAGCTTCTTCGCCTTTGGCTCCCAAACAGGATCTCCCTTGAATACATGTGGATATTCATGGAACATTGTGATGCATGATCCGGAGGGGGATACAACATACTCTGCATCTATAAATGTATCGATCATCGATTTCATTGCTTCTTTTGCTTCTTTAACATAACCACTGTTATAGGCTGGCTGACCGCAGCAAACCTGAGATTCAGGGAAATCGATTTCACATCCAAGCTTCTCCAGCAGTTCCACTGTGGCTTTTCCCGCATTGCTCTGGAACATGTCGACCAAACAAGTTGCAAAAAGAGTTACCTTCATTTGTTCAACCTCTTTCCTAACGATTGATATAAACAGAGATTAACAGGTCATCTGATGACCTGAAAATCACATGGCTTCATTAAAACTAATACTACTATAAAAATATATTTTTTTGAAAGGGGTTTCAGAAATTTTTTATTAAATAAAAACCATACCTCTAGAAAAGAGGTATGGAAAATGGATTTATAATGGATTCCCTTTAGACTGGTTGATGTACTTGAGGAGGATATCCTCTACACTTTCAATATGGCTTAGCATCAGGCTTCTCGCAGTTTCTGCATCTTGTTCTTTTATCGCCTGGTAAATGGCGTAGTGCTCATCATGAAGACGATCTGTCGTTGTTTGTTTAGAGTAAAGCCAGAGGCGTCGTGTTTCCTTCATCGTTTCACCCATTAAGCCGGAAACATGGTTCATTAAGCTGATTAATAATGGATTTTGCGAACTTTCGGCAATGGCCAAATGAAATTGCAAATCTGCTTTTTCACCAAGCTCCTCATTGCCATTTGCGCGCTTCATTTCCTCCAGAGCGTCTTCCATAGCCTTCAGCTGAATGTCGGTGCGCTTCTCAGCCGCAGAGAAGACAGTTCCCGCTTCAAGAATTTTACGAACCTCTAATAGATGTGCTGTGTCTTCAGGGTTCATCAGGATGGCAGTGGATAAAGGGAAGCTGATCTGGGATGTTTCGAATTCTCTTACATAAGTTCCTTCGCCCTGCCTGATTTCGATTAATCCCATTGCTCTTAAAGCAGTAAGCGCTTCCCTGATAGCGGAGCGGCCAACCTGGAAGTTTTCTGCCAGCTGCTGTACTGAATCCAGTTTGTCACCAGGCTTTAGTTGTCCAGAACGAATCATGCCATGAATCGCTTCTGCCACTTCTTCATATATTTTTTTAGGTTTGATTTTTTTATATTGCAATATAAAGCCCCCAAGTTTGTTCTCTTAGCATTCATTATACAATTTTTTGCGGGAAGGGGAAGATTCTTTCAGCATGAAATGGGTTTTAAGTGGTAAATTACAGTTAAAAAAATCACATGAAGATATAAATATATTTTACTAAATTTTAAAAAAGATATTGAAAAATTTGTAGAAGGGACCCTATAATTCAAATAACAGTCATGTTAATGACCTAGTCATCAGATGACCTTATCATAATATGTAAGCGATTACTCGGTGAGGGGATGGCCAAACAGTTGGGGAACTGTTTCATTATGACAACTTGATAATAGGGGGTAAATTATGTCGTTCACACAAAATTTCACAGCGGTAGGTGATAACCTCGCCTTATCCGCAATCGTTGCACTGATTCCTATTTTGTATTTCTTCTGGGCCCTCGCGATTAAAAGAATGAAAGGGCATATTGCGGGCTTGACTACGCTTGCTGTCGCAATTATTGTAGCGGTTATTGCGTTTAAAATGCCTGCCGGTCTGGCACTCATGTCAGCTTCACAAGGTGCGGTTTACGGTATTTTGCCAATCGGCTGGATCATTATTACGTCCGTGTTCCTGTACAAACTGACTGTGAAAACAGGACAATTTGATATTATTCGCAATTCCGTCCTGTCGATCACAGAAGACCGCCGTTTGCAGGCACTTTTGGTAGCGTTCTCATTTGGTGCGTTCCTTGAAGGAGCAGCAGGATTTGGAGCGCCAGTAGCCATTTCGGCAGCACTTTTAGTAGGATTAGGGTTTAATCCTCTTTATGCAGCAGGACTTTGTTTAATAGCTAACACAGCACCGGTTGCCTTCGGAGCAATTGGGATTCCGATTATCGCAGTTGAAGGACCAACAGGGATTCCTGCAATGGAAATTTCAAAAATGGTCGGCCGCCAGCTGCCATTCTTGTCCGTTTTCATTCCGTTTTATTTAATCGTCATTATGGCAGGCTTTAAGAGAGCTTTAGAAGTATTGCCGGCAATCCTTGTATCAGGGATTTCATTTGCAGCAACACAGTACTTCACATCTAACTTTGTTGGACCAGAGCTTCCGGATATACTTTCTGCGCTCGTTTCCTTGTTTGCGCTTGCGATCTTCCTTAAATTCTGGAAGCCTAAGACAATCTTCAGATTTGAGGCTGAACAGGAGCTGGCAGCAACTGCGGCAGTAAAAATGCCACTAAAAACTAAGCAAGCACATACTGGTGCACAGATTTTCAAAGCATGGTCTCCATTCCTGATTTTGACTGCAATCATTTCAGTCTGGGGTATTCCGACAATCAAGCTTGCCCTTACAGGTCACTATGAGGGAACAAATGCAGTCTTAAAAGCGATCAACTCACTTGGTCATGCCTTAACATTTGTGCCTGAAGTACCTTTCTTGAACAATAACATTATTAACACAGCAGGAGATCCAGTTGCTGCAGTATATAAGCTGGAAGTGCTTGGTGCTGCCGGAACAGCGATCTTAATTGCAACCATCATCACAAAATTCATTGTCGGCATCTCCTGGGAAAACTGGGTAGTAACCTTCGGTGAGGTAATGAATGAATTGAAGTTTCCTGTACTGACTATTGGATCGGTTGTAGGATTCGCATATGTGACAAACGCGTCTGGCATGAGTACTACATTAGGTATGACTCTAGCAAAAACAGGTGCAGTCTTGTTCCCATTCTTCTCTCCATTCCTTGGATGGCTTGGTGTATTCATAACTGGATCTGATACATCAGCGAACCTATTATTCGGAAATCTGCAGAAGATTACTGCTACTTCAATTGGCATGGATCCAGTTCTTGCTGTTGCAGCGAACTCTTCCGGCGGGGTTGCTGGCAAGATGATTTCGCCGCAATCAATCGCTGTAGCGTGTGCAGCAGTTGGACTGGCTGGAAAAGAATCGGATCTGTTCCGCTTCACGATCAAACATAGTTTATTCCTGGTAACGCTCGTCGGCATTATCACATTCTTGCAAAATAGCGTTTTATCATGGATGATTCCTTAATTAATGATTTGTAAAAAATACAAAATAATCCCAGGCTTCTGTCATAATGATAGATGCCTGGATTTATTTATCTTCACAAGGGGGAATATCATAATGCTTACAACAGCAGTAAGAGAAAAAATCATTTGCGTCGTTTCTGCGGCTAATTTTGACGATACGAAAACAGGACGTCTTGTCTATTCATACGATGCAACACCTAATTTTCAATCGATGCCTGATGGAGTAGTGAGTCCAAGGAATAAAGAAGAAGTTTCAGAAATTGTTAAGATCTGTAATGAGTATAAAATTCCAATTGTGCCGCGTGGATCCGGAACAAATCTTTGCGCCGGCACCTGTCCTACAGAAGGCGGGATTGTCCTGCTTTTTAAACATATGAATAAGATTATTGAAGTAGATGAAGAGAACCTGACTGCTACTGTGCAGCCTGGGGTCGTTACGCTGGATTTAATTAACGCCGTTGAAGCAAAGGGGTTATTTTTCCCTCCAGATCCAGGTTCTATGAAAATATCAACAATCGGTGGAAATATTAATGAAAATTCAGGCGGACTGCGCGGATTGAAATATGGTGTAACAAGAGACTACGTGATTGGTCTTGAAGCCGTCCTTCCTAATGGAGACATCATCCGGACAGGAGGAAAGCTGGCCAAAGATGTAGCAGGCTACGATTTTACAAGATTGTTCGTCGGTTCTGAAGGAACGCTGGGAATTGTTACAGAAGCGATCCTGAAACTGATTCCTGTTCCAGAAACAAAGCAGACGATGCTTGCTCTCTATCAGGATCTTGAAGCGGCAGCGAAATCTGTTTCAAAAATCATCGCAAGCAAAATCATCCCGGCCACGCTTGAATTCCTTGACCAGCCAACACTTAGGGTTGTGGAGGATTTTGCTAAAATCGGCTTGCCTACTGATGTAAAAGCTGTTTTATTGATTGAACAAGATGGTCCTCCTGAAGTTGTCCAGCGGGATATGGCGCGGATTGCCGAGGTGTGCAAGGAGGAAAAAGCTGTTTCCGTCCAGGTAGCCCAGACAGAAGCAGAGGCAGAAGCTCTAAGGACAGCTCGTCGCAGTGCCTTATCAGCACTTGCCCGTTTGAAGCCGACAACGATTCTAGAGGATGCTACAGTACCAAGATCCGAGATTGCTAGAATGGTAAATGCGATCAATGAGATTGCAGTGAAATATAATTTGAATATCTGTACTTTTGGCCATGCAGGTGATGGAAATCTTCACCCAACCTGTCCAACAGACTCCCGCAACCATGAGGAAATGGAGAGAGTGGAAAAAGCTTTCGCGGAAATTTTTGAAAAAGCAATTGAGTTTGGCGGCACGATCACAGGTGAGCATGGCGTCGGCGTCATGAAAGCACCGTACCTTGAGTTGAAGCTTGGCAAGGAAGGGGTCGCTGCCATGAAGGCTGTGAAGGCAGCGCTTGATCCAAACAATATCATGAATCCAGGCAAGATATTCGCGAAAGACAGCAGGAAACGAGTGGTGGTTTCAAGATGACAACAGTTCAAGAACAGCAGAGAATCCAGACACAATTTCAGGAAAAAATGAACCAGGACGAATTATTGAATTGCATGCGATGCGGCTTTTGTCTTCCTACCTGCCCTACATATATAGAATCAGGCTATCAGGAATCCCATTCACCGCGCGGACGCATCGCTTTGATGAAGGCGGTAGTCGATGGCTTGATCGAGCCGGATGAGGATTTTGAAAGATCACTCGATCTCTGCCTTGGTTGCAGGGCGTGTGAGCCTGTCTGCCCATCGGGTGTGAATTATGGACATCTTCTCGAGGAAGCCCGAGATATTGTTAACCAAAACAAGAAGTTTTCGATGCCGGTTCGGGTTGTTCGAAAAGCTGTATTTAAGGGGCTTTTCCCTCACCAGAACAGAATGAGGGGACTTACAGGACTGATTGGTTTCTATCAGCGTTCAGGGCTTCAGAAGGTTGCGCGAGGTACAGGAGTGATGAAGCTATTTCCAGAATCACTCGCTACTATGGAAAAAGTACTGCCGAAGGTGCCAACGATGAAGGAAATGAAAAATCGTCCTGAGCACCTTGAAGCGATCGGTACGAAAACCCATAAGGTCGCCTTTTTCAGCGGTTGCTTGATGGATACGATGTTCCTTGAGACAAATAATGCGACCATGAAGCTGCTTCAGCTGGCAGGCTGCGAAATTGTCATTCCGAAAGAGCAGGCTTGCTGCGGCGCAATTCATGGCCACAGCGGTGAAAAAGATGATGCGAAAGCACTGGCCCGCCGTAACATTAAAGCCTTTGAGGATACTGGCGTAGATTTTATCATCACCAATGCCGGCGGCTGCGGTGCCTTCCTTGTCGACTATGACCATCTGCTTAAGGACGAACCAGAATGGAACGAACGAGCAAAGGAATTTACGGATAAAATCAAAGATATATCTCAGATTTTAGTAGAGGTAGGTTTCCATGAAAAAGTGAAGCTAGAATTGCCGCACCAAGTCGTGACATACCAGGATTCATGCCATCTGCGCAACGTGATGAAGACTGCTTCAGCACCAAGGACCCTGTTGAAAGCTATTAACGGGGTGGAATTCCGGGAAATGCTGAATGCCGATCGCTGCTGTGGTTCTGCTGGAATTTACAATATTGTCGAAAGCGAAATGTCCATGCAGCTGCTGGACTCCAAAATGGTCAACGCCAAGGCTACACATGCGACAACGATTGTCACTGCAAATCCGGGGTGCCTGCTCCAGATGAAACTGGGAATCGAACGTGAAGGCATGTCTTCTAGTATGAGAGGAATTCACATTGTTGATTTGCTTTTGGAAGCTGTGAAAGAATAGTTTTATTTTTTGAAACCCTATTCGTGATTTCTTTGCGGATGGGGTCTTTTTTTAGTTGAAGAAATCTTTGGGTGGGTGGTACAGCCTGTTTCTCGTAGTACCAGTAGAAATGAGGTTAGGTGATTTTAATAAATGAGTGGCGAAATCATCCGAGTTTACTTGAAGAAATAAACGTAATTGTTTATTCGATAAGGTGTTCCCATATAAAAGAAAGTAATCTTTAATTGCGGAAATGTGTGCGTCTTTTGAGGTGTGGCTGCAGGATTTGCAAAACCAATTTCCGTGGATACGTTCCATCCCCAAGACAGAGCATCTCGGACATTGGATTCCCAGATTCAGGTCTTGAATGGGAATATTCATGACACTAACATCATGGATAAGTGGTTCATGTTTTTTTAATAACCATTTGGTTATTTTTTTGATGTCTTTCCTCGACCAATTCACGTTTTTATATTTAGACTTCAAATCTGAAATTTTGTAAGGAATTCTTTCCGTTCGGCAGACCCTGTAGGCAACTTCTTGACTCCTGCCTGGATTTAAAAAGAGTGTTTGCGGGTTGCTGATTGTAACGAAGTATTCTAGTGGAGAAGAGGGGAAATGATTTTTAGATAACAAGGTATGCAGATGTGATGTTTGGATTTTAGCTTGCAGGACTGGGCTGGAATAAACCTTTGCACTTCCATCGAATCTTTGAATCATCTGATCAATTAAACTCGATTTCTCCTGCGTGATTTTTCGCCTCAATATTTACGGCAAAGTATGGACTAAGAAGCAGAGTATCTATTTGGAAGTGGGTATCAAGGTGAGGAAACCGTATACTCTCAATTGGATATTGTCGAAATCCCGCGAGAGTAGGATTGGATTCCGCAATTCCCCGTCCTTATTCCGCAACTTCTTGTCGAAATCACGCAAACTGGAAACTCCACTCGTTTTTTTCCAATTTTTCAAAACTAAATCTGGACTAAATAAAAATTGAAACCGATGAATGACGTGGCCAGGGCTAAACCCCTGGCTTTTTAACGCGAACTAAGCTGAATAAATAACCGAATATTTTCTCGCGGTACAACTTCGGTAGAAAATCCCCACACCAATCCACCTCGAAACTCATATTATAACCTCCAAAATCATTTCTTCCATCCCCGCTTGCATCGAGGCGGGAAATTTATTACAATATCCCTATATCTATATTGAAAGACTTCGACAAGGAGTAGTAGTGGTGAAAGCCTGTGCAAGAGAGCTGGCGGTTGGTGCAAGCCAGACGGGACCATCATGAACTCGCCTTTGAGTCGCGAGCGTGAACCTTTAGTAACGCTTGCCGTATTCCGCGTTAAGGGTGAATGAAGCGAGTGTTGCACACTAATTTGGGTGGTACCGCGGGAGATCCTACATATCCTCTCGTCCCTTTTACAGGGACGGGAGTTTTTTGTTTTTTTAGGAGAAAAAGCACAAGCAGCAGCTTTTATATCCAAAACTCCATCCCCTTAAAATAAATCGACAAAAACAGGAGGACAAATCGATGAGCTTTAACCATCAGGAAATCGAAAGAAAATGGCAATCGTACTGGGAACAGAACAAAACCTTCAAAACAACTGAAGATAAGGGAAAACAAAAATTTTACGCGTTGGATATGTTTCCATATCCTTCAGGTGCCGGACTTCACGTTGGACATCCGGAAGGGTACACGGCAACTGACATTCTTTCACGCATGAAAAGGATGCAGGGCTTTAACGTCCTTCATCCAATGGGCTGGGATGCATTCGGTCTTCCAGCAGAGCAGTATGCATTAGATACTGGTAACGATCCTGCGGAATTTACGGAGCAGAACATCAACACGTTCCGCCGCCAGATCAAGGCGTTAGGCTTCTCATATGATTGGGATCGTGAAGTCAATACGACTGACCCTGGATACTATAAGTGGACTCAATGGATTTTCTTGAAGCTTTATGAAAAAGGGCTTGCATACATTGATGAAGTGGCAGTGAACTGGTGCCCGGCACTTGGAACTGTTTTAGCTAATGAAGAAGTGATCGACGGGAAGAGTGAGCGCGGTGGTCACCCGGTTGAACGTCGTCCAATGAGACAGTGGATGCTTAGGATTACTGCCTATGCAGACCGCTTGCTTGAGGACCTTGATTTATTGGATTGGCCGGACAGCCTTAAGGATATGCAGCGGAACTGGATTGGACGTTCAGAGGGTGCAGAAGTTACTTTCAACATTGAAGGACATGAAGGAACGTTCACTGTCTTCACAACACGACCAGATACATTATTCGGAGCCACTTATGCAGTTCTAGCACCCGAACACCAATTGGTTGATAAAATCACGACAGCTGAGCAGCGGGCAGCAGTGGAAAAATACATTGATGAAATCAAGAGCAAGAGCGACTTAGAGCGTACAGACCTTGCAAAGGACAAAACTGGCGTGTTCACTGGCGCTTATGCGGTCAACCCAGCAAACGGCGAGAAAATGCCAATCTGGATTGCGGACTATGTACTAGCTTCATACGGAACAGGTGCGATCATGGCAGTACCTGCTCATGATGAGCGCGACTACGAATTCGCTAAAAAATTCAACCTTGAAATCAAAGAGGTCGTTGCTGGTGGAAATGTAGCTGAAGAAGCATACACGGGCGATGGCGAGCATGTGAATTCTGAATTCCTTAACGGCATGAATAAGGAAGATGGAATCAACAAGATGATTGCATGGTTAGAGGAAAAAGGCATCGGAACGAAAAAAGTCACGTACCGTTTGAGAGACTGGCTATTCAGCCGCCAGCGCTACTGGGGTGAGCCGATTCCAATCATCCACTGGGAAGATGGCACAATGTCAGCAGTACCTGAGGATCAGCTGCCGCTTATCCTTCCAAAAACGACGGACATCAAGCCATCGGGAACAGGCGAGTCTCCACTTGCGAATATCGATGAGTGGGTGAATGTCGTTGACCCTGAAACAGGCAAAAAGGGCCGCAGGGAAACGAATACAATGCCGCAGTGGGGTGGCAGCTGCTGGTACTACCTTCGTTACATTGATCCGAAAAACGAGCATGCACTTGCCGATGCTGAAAAATTAAAAGAATGGCTTCCGGTCGATATTTATATCGGTGGAGCAGAGCATGCTGTATTGCACTTGTTATATGCACGCTTCTGGCACAAAGTCCTTTATGATGTGGGTGTAGTCCACACGAAGGAACCGTTCCAAAAGCTTTTCAACCAAGGGATGATTCTTGGTGAAAACAACGAAAAAATGAGTAAATCAAAGGGCAATGTCGTCAATCCAGATGAAATCGTTGAAAGCCATGGTGCCGATACTTTAAGACTTTATGAAATGTTCATGGGTCCGCTTGAAGCATCAATCGCCTGGTCAACAAATGGACTTGATGGCTCACGCCGCTTCCTTGACCGTATCTGGCGCTTATTCGTTGACGAAAATGGCAGCTTGAATGAGAAAATCAAGGAAACCGACGGATCGAACCTTGAGAAGGTCTACCATCAGACTGTCAAGAAAGTAACGGAGGACTATGAAGGACTTCGTTTTAACACGGCGATTTCGCAAATGATGGTCTTCATCAATGAAGCCTATAAGGCAACAGAACTTCCTAAAGCATACGTGGAAGGCTTCGTTAAAATGATTGCTCCTATTTGCCCTCACATCGCTGAAGAGCTTTGGGCAAAGCTAGGACACAATGAATCCATTACTTATGCTGCATGGCCTGCATATGATGAAGCTAAACTTGTCGATGATGAAGTCGAAATCGTTGTTCAGGTAAATGGTAAAATCAAAGCAAAAATGATGGTACCTGCAGATGCGAACAGGGAAGCTTTAGAGCAGCTCGCTATGGAGGACGATGAGGTCAAAGTACAAATCGATGGCAAGACAGTCCGTAAAGTAATTGCTGTACCAGGAAAGCTAGTAAACATCGTAGCTAATTAATTTCGGTAGGCAGGATACGAGTTAGCAGTATTGCTGATTATCCGCAGTCCAATTTATAAAATAACCAAAATAAAAGGGTCGTAATCTACGGCCCTTTTGTTCTAATTAAAAATAGGCTGTTCCAATGATCGATGGTGAATTTTATCGCCAAACGCCCCGTGGAAAGCAAGTGCTGTAGCGGAAATCAACTGTCTAATTCAATAATATCTAAAATACGGTACCCGGTAGAGTGTATTTTTTGCTTAAATAAACGAGTTTTTCTATAATAAATAGGGGAAAATACATTAGTGTTATGTATTTTCGAACAAGAAAATTCAGATACTTAAAAATTGGAGGCTACTACTATGAATAAAGTTGAAACGATTACTACTGAAGAACTTCAAAAGAAGCTTGAAGCTGGGGAGAAGCTTGAAATGGTTGATGTTCGTGAGCATGATGAGGTTGCATCTGGAATGATTCCAGGCGCTAAGCATATTCCAATGGGTGAAATTCCTGAGAGAATGGGCGAATTCGATAAGGATAAAGAATACATTTTTATTTGCCGTTCAAGCGGACGCAGCGGCAATGTCTGCCACTATATGAATGAGCAGGGCTACAAAGTCCGTAACATGGTTGGCGGAATGATGAGCTGGGGCGGAGAAACAAAGCTTCCGTAATTATAAAATTCTGAAAATATGGCCAGACTGGATGTTAAAAAGGAAGGAAGACTAACCTTGATCCAGGTCAGAGTATTTGATCATGAGCATGAAAAAGATCTTGAACAAGAAATGAACCGATTTCTCGAGAAGCTGGATGAGAAGAAATTGCTGGACATTAAGTATAATGTCGCAGTCGTGCCAGAGGAATTGGAGGAGGAACAGATATACTGTTTTTCTGCGATGATTGTGTACAGAGCCTGATTCTATCAGGCTCTGTTTTCATTTTATTTGTGTAAAGCATGCTTTGCTGCATTCATGCCGGCAAGCCGTCCTGTTACAAGGGCTGAGGTAATGTTGTATCCCCCTGTGTAACCGTGGATGTCGAGGATTTCTCCGCAAAAATAAAGGCCCATGGCTTTTTTTGAAGCCATTGTCTGCGGCTCGACTTCTTTAACTGAGACGCCTCCGCCTGTTACAAATGCTTTATCCAGGGGCAGGGTACCATTTACCTTGAACTGAAATTGTTTTACCGATTTAGCAAAGCTTCTGATTTTTTCATGGCCTAGCTGGCCGCCCTGCATAGCAGGATCTATTTCGTTTCGTTCCAGCAAAAACATGAGATATCGTTCGGGCAAAAGCCCTTTCAGCAGATTTTTGACAGCCTTTTTCGGTTCAGCCTTAATAAGCTTGTTAATCTCCTGGAATAACTCTTCTTCTTTCATGTCTGGGAGGGCATCAAGTGACATCACAACTTCTTTTAAATCCCATTTTTGCATAGCTTTGACGACAAATTGGCTGCAGCGCAAAACAGCAGGTCCGCTTATTCCAAAGTGTGTAAAAATCATGTCCATCCTATGGGTGATCAGTGCCTTGCCTTTTGGATTCAGTACACTTAGCGCAACACTTCTTAAAGATAGACCCTGAAGTACTTTTTCCTTGATAAAAGGTTCATTTGAGGTGACAGGCACCTCAGTCGGAAAAAGACCAGTAATGGTGTGTCCGGCTTTTTCAGCCCATGCATATCCGTCTCCAGTAGAACCAGTATGGGGAACTGATTTACCGCCAACAGCAATTATTATGCTGTCAGCGTGCATCTTTTCACCGTTTTTCAAGTGAACTGCTTCAACCTGGCCATCCTTATAATCGACATCAGCAGCGGGGCTGTTTGTCTTTACCTCGACTTTTAATTCTTTTAGCTTTGTAAGGAGAGCATCTACAACAGATTGAGCTTTATCTGTGACAGGGAACATCCGGCCGTGATCTTCTTCCTTTAGCTGAATTCCGAGCCCTTCAAAAAAAGCAATTATATCCTCATTGCTGAAAATGTTAAGGGCGCTGTATAGGAAACGGCCGTTGCCTGGTATATGCTTGATAATTTCTTCAACAGGCAAGCGATTTGTCACATTGCAGCGTCCGCCTCCGGATATCGCCAGCTTGCGCCCGAGCTTGTCCCCTTTATCAATCAACAGAACTTTTGCGCCCTGTTCACCGGCTGCAATGGCAGCCATTAATCCCGACGGTCCGCCGCCGAGGACGATTACATCATATTTCATACTTTCACCATCTTTTCGAGTTCACTTTTATCAGCGGACTGTCTTCAGCCAACTGTGTCATTTAGTATTGTAAAATATCGCTAATCAAGGAACTTGCGACTTTATCATTATATAGTATCTTTCTCTTAAAAACATTGCCAGCATTGAGGAAATTCAAACAGGTAGCATTAAATTGAGTTGCTAAAGAACATATGGTGGATAATTATTAAATCGAAACTTCAGGTTTGTCTTATAGCAAAACCTTTGAAAACTCCTTCCATAAAACTCCTCGAAAACTGTCATCTAGAAAAGTAGCGGTTAGTTTAAAAGAAGAGTAAACTAGGGAATGCAGATTAAAACTGCCATAATTGATAATTATCATAGTGTCTAATCTTGTTTGTGGTAAAATACAAATTTGTAATCAGTATTTTAACCTTAATCTTTTTATCAAGTGAAAAGTAACTGTTAGGAAGGGATTTTATGTCATCAAAGCTTTTAAGAGGGACGTTTATTTTAACGCTTGGCACCATCATTTCCAAGGTACTGGGGCTGTTTTATGTCATTCCCTTCTACGCCATCGTTAAAGAACATGGTACCGCTCTTTATTCGTTTTCTTATATCCCCTATACGATTTTTATCAGTATAGCAACTGCTGGCGTACCGCTGGCTGTTTCAAAATTCATTGCTAAATACAATGCGATGGAAGAATATGCGGTTGGCAGGAAGCTGTTTAAATCTGGTCTTGTTGTCATGCTCGCAAGCGGAGTTATTTCTTTTTTGATTATGTATATTACAGCACCATTTCTTGCGGAAATTTCGATTAGTTCTACTAAAAAGGATCTGGAAATTAGTGTCGAAGACGTTACAACCGTTATAAGAGCAGTTAGCTTTGCGCTGATTGTGGTTCCTTTTATGAGCTTGATCCGTGGTTTTTTCCAAGGGCATCAATCAATGGGTCCTTCCGCAGTATCACAGGTTGTTGAACAGATTGTCAGGATTGTATTTTTACTTGCTGGTGCATATGTCGTCCTTAATTGGTTAAATGGAAGCCTGGTAACTGCAGTGAGTGTAGCTACATTTGCCGCATTTATAGGAGCACTTGGAAGCCTCGCGATATTAGGATGGTATTGGTTTAAAAGGAAGCCTCATCTTGATGAGCTTTTAAAAGAGGATAAAGGCACGCTTGATATATCCCTTAAGGATATTTACAAGGAAATATTGCTTTATGCTGCTCCATTCGTTTTTGTCGGAATAGCCAATCCTTTGTTCCAATTCATCGATCAAATCACGTTCAGCAGGGCTATGGGCTCAATTGGGCTTGAAGACCAGGCGCAGGCCGCGTTTTCTGTCTTGAACTTTGAATCACATAAGCTGGTGATCATTCCTGTATCACTTGCTACTGCATTTTCGTTAACACTTGTACCGAGCATCACTAAGTCTTTTGTCGAAAACGACCGGAAAGGTATGAGGCGACAGCTGGATCAGACCTTCCAGGTGCTCATGTATTTGACTGTACCAGCCACAGTTGGACTGGCACTCCTTGCAGAGCCAATGTTCACGGTCTTCTATGAGCATAAGGATTTAGGCACAGAGGTATTGAGGACATACGCTCCTGTTGCGATTCTGTTTGCTCTTTATTCGGTGACCGCTGCCATCCTGCAGGGAATCAATGAGCAGCGATTTACGATTTTAAGTCTGCTGACCGGATTATTGGTCAAGCTAAGCTTGAATATCCCTTTGATAAAATTATTTCAAACACAGGGAGCCGTTCTATCAACCGCACTTGGCTACACAGCAGCAATTTTGATAAACATGTTTGTAATCAAAACTTTTGCAAGGTATCCTTTGGGATTTGTCGCTCGAAGGATTGCATTAATCATTACCTTTTCTGGCTTGATGGCTGGGGTTACGATGGCATTCTATCAAGTGCTGGTCCAGTTCCTTTCTCCAGCTTCAAAGTTCCAGTCGATTGTCATAATTGCAATCTCAGCATTAGTAGGAGCAGCGGTTTATTTTTACCTCGGGCTAAGGACCAAGCTTGTGGACAAGCTATTTGGAGATCGTGTAACTAAAATCAAACGTAAGCTGAGGCTGCCGGTATAAAAGAAAGTGGCCTTCATTCAAGAAGGCCATTTTTACATAAAATCTCAATAATAAAACTGCTGGCTTTCTTCTCGGATGCCTAAGCGGCGCTCAATGCGATCAATCCTGCGGTCAAGCCGGTCGATTTGATTATTTAGTCTTTCTACCTGGCGCTCAAGACGATTTAGTCTTTGCTCAAATTGTCCACCTGGGAATCCTCCTCCAGGACCTCCAGGAAATCCTCCACCTGGCACGCCTGGCAGCGGAATAAACAAGCCTTGACCTTGCTGACGGTAGTTCATAGTGGTCATCTCCTCGTTAATTACGGCTCTTTTTCGTACATACTGTTGTATTCGAAATGCATCCATCCAACTATATCGAATTGAATAATGATAAGAATGTAGAGATGCCCGCCGAATCTTTTTTTATTGGCTGTGTTAAAATACAAAATTGATTTTTAGCACCTGTTGATTGGAGCGGAAGTCAACAGCCAAGTTTTAACAAAGCCTTTTCACAAAGGATTCCTCTTTCCCGAAAACAACAATATGTGAGAAAAATGCCTTTTATAAAGTAAAGTATGATATTAGTCTATGTTGAAAAGTGGAATAGGAATGGGCGAATGCCCAAAAGAAAATAGGAGGTTCACGATGAGAATCGATAAAGTTCTTTCGAATCTTGGTTATGGAAGCAGGAAAGATGTGAAGAAGCTTTTGAAAGACGGTGCCGTTAAAGTTAATAACGTAGTCGTTAAGGATGCAAAACAGCATGTCGATCCTGAGAAAGATTCTGTGACATTGAACGGGGAAGAAATTCAATACAGGGAATTTATTTATTTGATGATGAACAAACCGCCAGGCGTCATCTCGGCAACAGAGGACAATCGTGATGAAACAGTCATCGACCTTCTTGAAGTCGATGACCAAGTATTCGAGCCGTTCCCTGTTGGCAGGCTTGATAAGGATACTGAAGGCCTCTTGCTGATCACCAATGACGGACAACTGTCTCACAGGCTTTTATCGCCTAAGAAACATGTTCCAAAAACGTATTTTGCTGTTATCGATGGAGAAGTGACAGACGAGGATATTGACGCATTCAAAAATGGGGTCACCCTTGATGATGGCTATGAAACGAAGCCGGGTGAGCTTGTCATTTTAAAATCTGGACTCACCTCGGACATAGAGCTGACCATTACAGAAGGAAAGTTCCATCAGGTAAAGCGGATGTTCCAGGCCGTCGGTAAAAGGGTGATCTATCTGAAACGATTGTCTATGGGACCGCTCGCGCTTGATGAAACACTCGAACTCGGTGAATACAGGGAGCTTACTGATGAGGAGCTTGAAATGCTCATGACGTACGAACCTAAATAACCTACGTGTTATACAAAAAAAGAAATCGCCCAAATGCAGGCGATTTCTTTTTATATTTACGATGACATCTTTACCTTTTTCTGGGTCGTTGTCCATTTACCTCGGCTGGGACTTTTCACTAAGTCGTTATAAGCCAGGACATTCAAATCCCTCTGGATGGTTCGAGGTGTAATCCCAAACTCCTCTACAAGATCTTGAGTTGTGACAGTACCATTCTGACATATGAACATGTAGATGGATTTGATGCGGTTTATCATCCGGTTAGTCGAAGGTTTCAAACAACCACTCCCTATCCTTTATTAAACCCCTTGTCATTTTCCTGCAACCGACAACTGATTGAAGACGAATCCTCAAGTATGTAGTTTTCTTCTTTCCAGACAGCTCCTTTAGCGTCCTTTTTAAAAGGCAGTTAAAAGATGTCCTACCTTTTGGACTATTTTAACGCTAAATAAAATAAAATTCCAGATAATTCACTGTATTTTACAAAAAAATAATAACTCGACGATTCACTTCCTCCTCCCTATTATTCTTTATACTTAACGATATGGCTTTAAACAGGCTAAATATGACAAAAGATTGAAAATTAAGAAAAATAGCTTGAATATTTTCAATGCCGAAAATGCTTTCTAAAAAAAAGAGCCTGAAATTCCACAGAGTTTACGGCAAGAGCCAATTAAGAGTAAAATAAATTCAAGTTTAATAAAGGAGATAACAGACGGATTTGAGGTACAATAAGATTATTGAGCTGCTTAAAGTTTCTCCATTAGGGAAATAGCATCCAAAAGAGAACATGATTACATACAATTGCAATGTGGGAGGTATGAAGATGACGACAATCCAATGGATGAAGGAAGTAGAAAAAAGAGAAGCAGATCTGATAAAAGACGCCCAGGAACTCCTGAAAATTAAAAGTGTACTTGATGAAGAAAATGTTACTCCTGAGGCTCCACTAGGAGAAGGTGTAAAAGAAGCATTAGAATTTCTCCTTCAATTAGGTGAAAAGGATGGTTTCACAGCAAAAAATGTTGGCAACCTTGCAGGCCATCTTGAATTTGGACAAGGCGATGAAATTGTCGGTATTCTCTGCCATGTTGATGTCGTGCCAGAGGGTGACGGATGGACAAGTGATCCGTTTAGTGCTGAAATTCGCGATGGAAAAATCTTCGCGCGTGGAGCAATCGATGATAAAGGTCCAACAATGGCTGCATATTATGCAATGAAAATTGTTAAAGAGTTGGGTCTGCCGCTGAACAAACGCGTAAGGATGATTATCGGTACAGATGAGGAAAGTAATTGGCGCTGTGTAGACCATTATTTTAAACACGAAGAAATGCCGGCGATGGGCTTTGCTCCCGATGCTGATTTTCCTATTATCTATGCTGAAAAAGGGATCGCAGACTATGATTTAGTATATAAGCCTGCAGGAACTGAAAATACAGACTTTGATGCAGAAGTGATCGAGTTCTCTTCTGGAAGACGCTATAACATGGTACCCGACTTTGCCCAGGCCAGTTTGGTTGTTAAGGAGAGACAAACTGACCTTGTCCAGCGTTTTGAAGACTATAAAAAACAAAATGAACTCCAGGGAAAAGCGCATGTTGAGAATGGTAAGCTAATCCTTGAACTTGAAGGGGTTTCTGCTCATGGTATGGAGCCTAATAACGGCAAAAATGCCGGTCTCCATATGGCGAATTTCCTTTCACAGCTGAACCTTGACGGGAATAGCGGCAAGTTCTTTCAATTTGTCTCAAAATATTTGGGCAAGGATTCCCGAGGCAAAGAGCTTGGCATCGCATTTTCGGATGAAATTACGGGAGACTTGACGATTAACGTTGGTAAGCTGTCCTTTTCATCAGAGAACGGCGGGCGCGCTGGCTTGAATATGCGTTACCCAGTAACGACAAAGCTTGAAAAGACAAAAGAAATTCTTAATGGGGTTTTGGAAGCAGAAGGGATTACGGTTGATAATTTCTCCAACTCAAATCCGCATCATGTTGATGAAAACGACTTCCTCATCAAAACCCTTAAAAAGGTATATGAGGAGCAGACAGGGGAAAAAGCAGAGTTAATTTCCATTGGCGGAGGCACATATGCAAGGTCATTGAAATCCGGAGTAGCATTTGGCCCGCTATTCCCAGGAAGACCAGATATTGCCCACCAAAAAGACGAATACATGATTATAGAAGATCTCTTAAGAGCAACAGCAATATACGCACAAGCAATTTACGAACTAGCGCGTTAAAGCGGTGGGGGTCAGACCCCCAGCAATGTAAAGCGTTAAAGCAGTGGGGGTCAGACCCCCAGCAATGTAAAGCGTTAAAGTGATGGGGAGGGTTATTGGATGGAGTATGTGATTGTTAATGGTGAGGTCATGGACCGCGCTTCGGCGAAGGTTGATATTGAGGACAGGGGATATCAGTTTGGTGATGGCGTGTATGAAGTAATACGGGTATACAATGGCAAGATGTTCACTGGCACGGAGCATTTGAATCGTCTTGTGGAAAGTGCGAAAAAAATCCGGATGGAGCTTCCGTACAGTCCGGAAGCTTTGGCAGGCATGTTGGAACAGTTGATTGCCAAAAACGAATTGCAAACGGGGATCGTTTACATGCAGTTCACAAGGGGAACATCACCAAGAAACCATGTTTTTCCGGGAAAGGATGTTGCGCCAACTTTCGTAGCTTATACGCGTCAGGTAGCCCGTCCGGAAGAGTCTATGCAAAAAGGAGTCCGGACAATCCTGGATGAGGATATCCGCTGGCTGCGCTGCGATATTAAAAGCTTGAACTTACTTGGCAATTTACTATCTAAGCAAAAAGCTGCCGAAGCTGGCTGTTTTGAAGCGATTTTACATCGTGGCCAGACTGTGACTGAGGGAAGTCATTCTAATATCTCAATTATCAAAGATGGTGTGATCATCACCCACCCTGCAGATAACCATATCCTCAACGGAATTACGAGGCAAAAAGTCCTCGAGGTTTGCAAAAACGAGCAGATCCCTTTTGAGGAAAGAGCATACACACTCCAAGAACTTTACGCCGCTGATGAAGTTTTCTCATCCGGTACAACAGTCGAAGTAATGCCTGTTATTGAAATTGAAGGGAAGCCTGTTGGAAATGGTGAACCAGGATCAGTGACACGCCGCCTTCAAGAGCTATTCAAAGCTGAAATTACGCAGCAATGCGGACAAATCTAATATTTTATTAAGCCTGCAGCTGCAATGCTGCAGGCTTTTTTATAGGAAAAATGCATTTCTTTTGGCAGTTTATAAACACAAACGATAATCCCCTTGATTCAGGTTTTGCCGCCGCTTTGTTTTTTATTGGCAGGAATGGGTATCATAAAAATATTTAAATCAGTATGATACCTGCTTGAAAACCATGTCTTAAGAACAATCACAGACAAAGCATAGCAGAATACCGAACAGGGGGAACACAGATGAAATTCACACCGGCACAGCATATCGAATTGCACGGATTTAATAACCTGACGAAATCATTGAGCTTTAATATGTATGACATCTGTTATACGAAAACAAAGGAAGAGCGTGAAGCTTATCTTGAATATATTGATGAACAGTACAATGCGGACAGGCTGACGAAAATTCTGACTCATGTATCAGATATCATTGGGGCGCATGTACTTAATGTGGCCAAGCAGGACTATGTCCCTCAAGGCGCTAGTGTGACGATCCTTGTTTCTGAAGGCCCTGTTGTCGAGGTCCCTGAGGAAGCCTATGATGAATCGCCAGGACCGCTTCCAGACAATGTGGTCTTACAGTTGGATAAAAGCCATATTACCGTGCATACGTATCCAGAATACCATCCTGACGAGGGAATCAGTACGTTCAGGGCAGATATCGATGTATCGACATGCGGGGAGATCTCGCCGTTAAAGGCGTTGAATTATCTTATTCATTCCTTCGAAACCGATGTCATAACAATCGATTATAGGGTAAGGGGATTTACACGTGATAAGGATGGCAACAAATTGTTCATCGACCATGATATCAGTTCGATTCAAAACTATATCCCAGATAATATCAAAAATCAATTCGACATGGTCGACGTCAATGTATATCAAGAAAATATTTTCCACACAAAGTGCAAGCTGAGAGAATTTGATTTGGATAATTATCTCTTCGGTTATACGAAAGAATCATTATCTCCTGAAGAACGAGAAGAAATCACCGAAAGACTCCAGGCTGAAATGGAAGAGATCGTCTCCGGAGTGACGCTCCATTCAGGTACCATTTTTGAAGATGAAGATGAAGTTGAGAAAGATGATGAAAAATAATAAAAAGCTGCGGGTGTGGAATCCCGCAGCTTTTGTACTTATTAAATGAGACAGGCTTTAAACAAATCTCTTACTTATTCTTCAAACCTAAAAAGGTCGCTGGACAAGTATCTTTCACCCGTATCGCATGCGATGCAGATAACAACTTCATCAGGTTTCATCTGTTTGGCGACATTGATGGCTGCGAAAGCAGCAGCGCCTGAAGATGGTCCCACAAGGATGCCTTCCTCTTTTGCAAGCCTTCTTGCTGTCTCGTAAGCATCTTCATCTTCAATCTTATGAATCTTTTCGTAAACATCCTGATTGAGGATTTTAGGGATGAATCCCGGGCTGGTACCAACAAGCTTATGCTTGCCAGGTTTGCCTCCGGAAAGCACTGGAGATCCTGCAGGCTCGACGACATGCACGTGCAAATCAGGAAATTCCTCCTTAAGTGCCTCGCCTGTCCCCGTGATGGTTCCGCCGGTGCCAGCTGTTGCAACAAAAGCACTAAGAGGCTTCTTTAGTTCTTTCATGGCTTCAATGATTTCTAGTGCAGTAGATCTTCTGTGGGCATCCGGATTAGCATCATTTTCGAATTGCATTGGCATGAAGCTGTTCGGGATTTCTTTTAAAAGCTCCTCAGCTTTTTTTATTGATCCAGGCATTTTTTCATCACCTGGGGTAAGCACCACTTCTGCTCCATATGCCTTTAATAAATTGATTCTTTCGATTGTCATAGTGTCTGGCATGACAAGGATCGCTTTATAACCTCTTGCTGCAGCATTCATTGCCAGACCGATTCCCGTATTTCCGCTCGTTGGCTCGATGATGGTGGCCCCTGGCTTAAGCTTACCTTCGTTTTCGGCAGTAATGATCATGTTAAAGGCTGCTCTGTCTTTAACACTCTTACTTGGATTGAAATATTCAAGCTTCAGATAGACTGAAGCGCCTCCCTCGGGTGCCAGATGATTTAATTTGAGAAGAGGGGTTTCCCCTATTAATTCGGCGATATTATTGACAACTTTCATGGCAATAGCCTCCTTGCTGAATGTGCCTAAGCTTTAGTATTTACATAAAAATGTTTTTGCATAGATTGGTGATTATTTCCCGCATATGATCGGTTTTGGTTAAAAAAGATTTTTAGTTGCACGAAAAAAGTCTTTCCGCAATCGTGAATAATTGATTATAGGCCAATCAAAAATAATGTTATCTTCTTATTATCATACAAAAACTTAACTATTCCTATCAACTTGTAGGGATTAAAATTCATATTAAGGAATATCTGCCAAAACAACAAGTCATTTGCTACAATTAATTCATGTACAAGAAAGGGTGTATAGTGTCAATGGAGCAGCATGCACATTTTTTCTATGCTTTGGAACTGCCAGCAGAGGTTAAAGAAAAACTTGAGAAAGCTAAAAGCGAACTGCAGGAAGCATTGCCTTTCAAGACATGGGTTCACCCTCAGGATTTACATATCACCCTGGCATTTCTAGGAAATGCTGGAGCACCGCAAATGGATGCTGCCAATAACCTGATTGATTCTGCACTTAGCAGGCAATTCAAATTTGAATTAGCAATTGATCATCTCGGTACTTTTGGCCGTAAGGATTCGCCAAGGATTTTTTGGGCGGGCCTCGAGGAATCAAAGAGCTTAAGCGTGGTTAGAGAAGATGTATTTTCGGCATGCCTTTCTGCGGGTTTTAAACTTGAGACGCGTCCGTTCAGCCCTCACATCACGTTGGCAAGGAAATGGACTGGAGAGTCGTCATTTACATACAAATTAATCGAAGAGAAAAATCCTTTCAAGGATGAAAAAATAAATTTTTATGCTGAAAGAGTCGTTTTGTACAGGACTCATTTAGGGAAAAGTCCGAAATATGAACCACTTACAATATTCCCGCTTGCATCCCGTTCGTAAGCTTAACGGGGAGTAAGTTCAAAGGAAGGGAACTAAATGGCACAATTAATAAAGCTGCAAGACTATGTATCACGCTATGCACAGGATATCTATCTTTATCCTTCAAGATTTGTCCGTCTAAAGACTAAGCAATGGGAAGGAATTAAGGAGAAATGGGAAAACGGTCCTGTTCAGCCAAAAGAAATAACTGGCTATGGGCAGCCAGAGGAGCTGTCCAGTACCATTTTTCAGAAGATTAAAAGTATGGTACGTCAGTCTGACACCCCGCAGTCTGAACCTAAACCAATTTCTCCAATCAGCCTGGAAGATGATCAAGATACAATGATAGACGATCATGAATTAGAGATGATGAACAAAATCAAAACAATTGAGGGATTGAAGCAGTATTTTCTAAACCAACTGCTGCCATTCCAGCTTAAATGGGCTAGTTCTACATTGACGGAAAAATCGTTTATTGGAAAAGAGTTCGCCAATGATCCAACATTGAAATTTTTGCTTCAGCGTTTTCCAGACACTTTTCTTATTTTATATAAACCTATTTTCTTACTAAAAAAAGCTCCAGTAGAGGCTGAGTTTATCATGATTACCCCAGGGGCAGCCATTTGCATTTCTTTTATAGAGGCAGAAGAAAATGCTGTGTTTGTGGGCTCGAAGGATCGTTTCTGGATTAAGAAGACGAAGAATAACCAAACAAAAATCCTGAATCCTCTAACCGCGCTTAACAGAACCGAAAAAATCGTCAAGACACTCTTTGACATGCATGGAGTTGAATTACCTGTACAAAAATTGCTGCTCTCAAGAAATGGCTTTATTGATTATCCGCTTGCGCCATATGGTGTCCAGTTAATCGAAAAACGAAATTATGATGAGTGGTTCTCTGCTTTGAGAGGTATGAAATCCCCTTTAAAGCATATGCAATTAAAAGCAGCCCAGGTTCTTTTACAATACTGCCAGACTACTTCAATCAGAAGACATGAGTGGGAGAGCAGCCCAAGACAAGGTGACCAAAATTAGGGTAAAGGTTGAATCATATGGATAAGATCTATTTTATTGTCAATCCAAATGCAAAGAATGGGAGCTGCCGGGAGATTTGGAGAAACATAGAGGGAATTTTAATCGAATTCTGTATCCCCTTTCTAGCCTTTTTTACAGAGTATCCTGGCCATGCGACAGAGTTAGCAGAGTCAATTGCGCTTAATGCCAATGGTAAGCCGATCACGATCGCTGCAGTAGGCGGAGATGGCACTCTTCACGAAGTGGTGAATGGAATAGCAGATAAGTCCAATGTGTCATTGGGATTCATACCAGGCGGTTCTGGAAATGATTTTTCAAGAGGCTTTGCTATTCCTAAAAAAGCTGCAGCCGCGCTCCGCTTATTAATTGAAAATCATTCAATGGCCAGCCATTTAATTGACCTCGGAAAAATTCAGCACAATGAATTACAAGAAACATATTTTATGAATAATATGGGTGTAGGCTTTGATGCCGTGGTTGCAAAAGAAGCGAATGAATCCGAAATGAAGCGGCTTCTCAACCGTTTTTCGTTGGGCAGGCTAGTCTACGTGTACATTCTGATAAAAAAATTGCTCACGTTCCGCTGCCTCCCAATTAGAATAGCTGTAGATGGCAAGGAGTATAAGTATGATGCTGCCTGGTTTGTAACCGTTTCAAATCAGCAATATTATGGCGGCGGAATGAAAATTGCACCTGAGGCTCTGCCTGATGACGGTCTTCTGGATGTCACTGTCGTGCACAATCTTTCAAGATGGAAGCTGCTTATCATCTTCATAAGTGTCTTTTGGGGAAAGCATACATTTTTCCGGGAAGTAGAACAATTCACCGGAAAGTCTATTTCAATTCGTTCCGAAAATAATGTTTTGACGCATGCGGATGGGGAAGTGATTGGAATGACACCTTTGCATATCCAAACTTGTCCAAAAGCATTAAAAATAGTTTCAGGAAAAAGAGAAGCATGGCCTACCGAGGAGTTGAAAATAGATGATTGCCATTGAACGGAAGTTTAACGCCTATCTCGATCAAATAAATCATATTACCGTATTGCTTCCATTTACTTATTTTGAAGGAACTTCTAATAAGTTCAGCATAAAGGGAGAAGGCGTTGATTTGCCCTTGGCAATTGAGGAAAAGGTTTATCTGGAGCATGTTGTAAAATATATTTGCACATCGAGTGTTGAACTTGTAATAGGGCGCCAATATACCATAATGGATGAACATGGCGGAGAAACGGATCTGCAAATCGGAGCGGTGATCCGAACGGAAGAATTTGACCAGTTATTCTATTATGACGGCAATGACTTGGGGGTTCATTTTACTCCGGAAAAAACAGCATTTAAACTATGGGCTCCTACTGCTTCAAAAGTAAAGCTTAAGCTTTTTAAAAATGAGGAGACGACGCACGAGCTTATAACTATGGAACGAGTGGATAAGGGGATCTGGAGCATCGCAGTTGACCGGAACCTGGAATCTTACCAATACACATTTTTAGTCTGCGTTAACCTTGAATGGCGAGAAGCTGTCGACCCTTATGCCACAGCCTTAACTGCAAATGGAGGATATGGGGTCATTATTGATAAAGAGAAAACAAAGGTCTCGATGGTCAATCTTCCTCCATTTAGCAGTCCGACAGATGCTGTCATATATGAAACGCATATAAGGGATTTAACGATTCATCCAAACAGTGGAGTGAACAGCCAAGGGACATATTCAGGTGCTGCTGAAATCGGTACGGTCAGTCCAAGTGGAATGATGACCGGACTTTCCTATATCAAAAGCCTGGGTGTCACACATATTGAGTTTTTGCCTTTTCACGATTTTGAAGGCGTAGACGAGTTAGACCGCAACAGTTCCTATAATTGGGGTTATAATCCAATCCATTTTAATGTGCCTGATGGAAGTTATGCTTCTGATCCCGAAGATCCCGTTAATCGGATTATCGAGTTGAAACAGCTGATTTCGGCAGTCCACAGCCTGGAATTAAGGGTCATCATGGATGTCGTCTACAATCATGTTTACATCCGGGAAGATTCGTCTTTTGAAAAAATTGTCCCTGGATATTATTTTAGACATAATGAACACGGACTTCCTTCGAATGGCACAGGGGTAGGGAATGATTTTGCATCAGAAAGATTGATGGCAAGGAAATTCATTATAGATTCCTTATTGTACTGGCTGAAGGAATACAAGATTGATGGCTTCCGCTTTGATTTGATGGGAATCCTTGACGTGGAGACAATGGAGGCAGTGAGGAAGGCAGTGGATGCCATCGACAGCTGCACGCTGATCATCGGTGAAGGCTGGGATCTCAATACCCCGCTCCTGCCAGAAAAGAAGGCGAACATTGCCAATCAGGCAAAGCTGCCACGAATAGGCCAATTTAATGATTTGTTCAGGGATACGATAAAAGGAAGTACTTTCAATTTATACGACAGAGGCTACGCTTTGGGAAATGACCGTGTAATAGAATCTGCCAAACAAGTGCTAGCCGGCAGCATAGGCATCGGAAAGCGAAGACATGGATTATTCCTGCAGCCAACACAGTCGGTGAATTATATAGAATCGCATGATAACCACACCTTGTGGGATAAGCTGAAAATTTGCGATCCGGACGAAGACGAGAGCGTTTTAAAGAAGAAGCACAGGTTAGCCACTTCGATCGTGCTGCTCTCACAGGGCATTCCATTTTTGCATAGCGGTCAGGAATTTTTTCGGACGAAAAAAGGGATTGGAAACAGCTACCGTTCACCAGATGATGTGAACTGGCTAGATTGGGACTTGCGAGATGCGAATCTTGAAAATGTAGAGTTTATAAAAGGGCTCATTAATATCAGAAAAATGAATGCAGCGTTCCGATTTTCTGAAAGTGAACAAATTCGCCAGCATATATCCTGTTTATCCTTGCCTTCACCTTTAATTGGTATTTCGATTGGAGACATCGGCCATTTGGGAAGTTGGGAAAATATATTAATATTTTTTAACCCCTCACTAACCCAGCAGCTTGTGGAGCTTTCTGAAAGTGCCAGCTGGAATGTCCTTGCTGACCATGAAAGAGCTTCCGCTGTGCCGTTCCGCCATATCGAGGGGGATAAGGTATTGTTGGAACCTTGCTCGATCCTGATTGCAGCAAAGTGATTGATCCTTGATATTGTTTAGCCCCAGCGATCTGCCAACGAAAGGCAGGCTGTACCAGTGCCGGTGCTGCAGAGGTCATGGGGTACTTAGTCAGCTTACGCTGTTCGGACTTGAAAATGAAATTTCCAGCACAGATATTACGAGAGGAGAGACGGTTTTTATCGGCATTTCTTAAAAATTTGTTCACTCTTTTCAAATGATAACTTTTTCACAATATTAAATTGAGGTTCATGGGGTTGACGAAGGAAGCCTCTAGGAGATAAAATTTATAAGATAGCTATTGTATGTGAATTTTTCTATCAATAGCTGTCTTTTTACTTTTAACCAAGTATAACTTTTATATTAAGATGAGTGTCCAGCTCCAGCGCCTAGCCCCTCGAGACGTTTCGGTCCGTCCAATGAAGTCAAAAAGCGACTTCACTGGCCGGCCCTCCAACGCTTGTCGGGGCTGACCAAGGCGCTTGCGCTTTTCTAATTTCCGATAATAAGAACAACAGTGAATTTATATTTTCTAGATACATTTCCGGTTTTTTAGCATAAGGGAAATAGTGATAAATTGAAGGTGACTAACTTTGGAACATTTATTTGGACAGGATTGGGAAATCGTTCCTGCTGGCGGCGCAACAGGTGCTGCTTATTTTGCACAGCATGAAGAACAAAGGCTGTTTTTAAAACGTAATTCGTCCCCTTTTCTTGCTGTACTCTCCGCAGAAGGAATCGTACCCAAGCTTGTTTGGACTAAAAGGTTAGAAAACGGAGATGTAATAACAGCACAGCAATGGATGAATGGAAGAGAGTTGAAGCCCGGTGATATGAATGATGACCGGGTGGCAAAGCTTTTAAAGAAGATCCATGCCTCTGAACCTTTGCTAGGCATGCTTACCAGGCTAGGCAAAAGTCCTTTGCAGCCTGAGATGATCCTGCATGCATTAAACGAGGAATTGGATGAAGAACTTAGGGCAAAGCCTGCAGTGAAAGATTCGATGAAGTTTCTTACAGAAAACGTGGGAAATGTCGACTTTCATGAAAAGGTGGTTTGCCATTGTGATGTTAATCATAACAACTGGCTGCTTACTGAAGACAACCAGTTGTATTTAATCGATTGGGATGGCGCGATGATTGCTGATCCTGCCATTGACCTTGGCCTTCTCCTATATTCATACATACCCAAAGAGTCATGGGAAGAATGGCTCGAGATGTATGG
The DNA here is from genome assembly GCF_049532715.1 of Heyndrickxia sp. MSNUG. Classification (NCBI taxonomy): domain Bacteria; kingdom Bacillati; phylum Bacillota; class Bacilli; order Caryophanales; family Bacillaceae; genus Heyndrickxia; species Heyndrickxia sp. MSNUG. The sequence goes on along the minus strand of NZ_CP150978.1, from coordinate 3,679,866 downwards.
CATCAGCTTGACAGAAAATCTCAAGCAAAGGATGAAGTGGTATGCACTTGCGCAATCGCTTTCGTCCATTCAATGGCACAAAAACCAGAATCGCATTCCTGAAATGGATAAATGGATTGAATTTTTAAAAGCACTTTTTTAATTCTTTTTTTATGAAAACTGACCAATATCATCTACCCATTGGGATAATTGATTTTGGTTGGTTTGGATATGCTGCTCCAAATCCGAGGCGTTAACCCCGTTTTGGCTGTAGTGATAAACATCCTGTAAAATTGATTTTATATTGCCGTCAACATTTGTGTTGACCATCAAAGACTTAATGAGACGTTCCAACTGCTGATACTCCGCAACCGATCCGCAGCAGTCAGTCTGCTGGTTGCTTAATATATCCTTTAATAAATTTACCTGGTCATGGTGGCTTAATGGCACACTGATCACCCTTTCATTTTTAAAAGGAATTCACCATTATAGTGTGGATTCCTTTTTGCGTTTATACATCTAGCACGACCTTTTCGTCTGGAAACAATCGTTTGATAATCCGCCAAATACCATGTTCAAAGAAAATTTTACCTTGAAAACATATGGGTTGCATGATATCGTTTGAAACGAATGAAAATAGTACAGAGGTGTAAGTATGAGATTAAGACATAAGCCGTGGGCAAAAGATAAATTGCAGGAATACTCAAATTACGTCATCCAGGATCCGGAAGCTTTCCGTGGGAACTGGGGAGCAGCATTTGAAAAAAGCCAGCCGCTCCATATTGAAATTGGAACCGGAAAGGGTCAGTTCATCACGGGAATGGCAAAAGCAAATCCTGACATTAACTATATTGGTATCGAACTGCAGGAAAGCGTCATAGTTAGTGCACTTGACCGTTTAATCGATTCAGATCTCCCAAACTGTAAGCTGATGAATGTAAACGGTGCTGAACTAGCTAAGTACTTTAAAAGCGGTGATATACACCGCGTCTATTTAAATTTCTCTGATCCATGGCCTAAAACTCGTCATGAAAAGAGAAGGTTGACTTTTAAGTCCTTCCTTGAAGTGTACGAAGCCATCCTTGTTAAAAATGGAGAAATTCACTTCAAAACTGATAACCAGGGTTTATTTGAATACTCACTGGTCAGCTTTTCGCACTATGGCATGTTGCTTAAGTATGTAAGCCTTGACCTTCATAACAGCGAATACGAAGGCAATATCATGACTGAATACGAAGAGAAGTTTTCTTCCCGAGGCAGCAGGATTTATCGCTGCGAGGTTCAATTTATAGCTGAATAAAGAATGCGAAAAACCGGTCGAAGTTCATCGATCGGTTTTTTGTGTTTTGTCAATGCCGAAGCACTATTGCTAAGGGGCAATTGGAAAAAAGTGCAGATAATTTCCAGTTCGCCAAAAAAGTTGTGAACATGGCCAATAAAATTTTAAACAGCACCAATATAATTAGAATATCGCCAAAATACTTGTGAACTTCGCCAAAATTTCGATATTAGAAGCTTCTTTTGTAACAGGGTTAGACCAAAATAATGTGAATTTGTATTAGAGCAGCCCGAATTGAGAGTATGAGTAAGAGTATTTATTTAAAAATTTAGAATTGGGGTGTTACAATCAATAAAAAGGGGGATGCATATGGAAAAGCTTAAGCTTCGGAATGTTAAACTCGAATGGCTGAACGGAGGAGTTACTCATCTTGATGGTGGCGCAATGTTTGGGGTTGTCCCAAAAGCGTTATGGTCCCGCAAATATGATGTGAATGAAAAAAACCAGATTGAACTGCGTACTGATCCGATTTTGATCCAGGCTGAGGGAAAGAACTTTCTTGTTGAAAGCGGTATGGGGAATGGAAAATTGAATGAGAAACAAAAACGCAATTTTGGAGTTCTTGGGGAATCAAGCTTGGATTCAGAGCTGAACCAATTGGGTTTATCGACTGAAGATATTCATTACGTATTGATGACTCACATGCATTTTGATCATGCCTGCGGGTTGACGAAGGTAATAAATGGGGAGCTTGTATCTGTTTTTCCCAATGCTAAAATCATCACTTCGAAAATTGAATGGGATGAGATGCGCAACCCGAATATCCGTTCAAAAAGTACATATTGGAAAGAAAATTGGCAGGGGATCGAACAGCAAGTTGAGACGTTTGAGAAAGAGTGGTCTTTTGGACCAATCAAAATGATTCACACTGGCGGTCACAGTGATGGACATGCCATTTTAATCATTGAGGACGAAGGAATGACTGTGGTTCACATGGCGGACATCATGCCGACCCATGCTCATCAGAACCCTCTTTGGGTAATGGCTTATGATGATTATCCGATGGATTCTATTTCTGCTAAACAAAAGTGGCTGGAATACGGCATCAGCAAAGATGCCTGGTTTACTTTTTACCATGATGCAGTTTACCGTGCGGTTAAATTTGATAATGAAGGCGAAATAACAGAAACAATCGAACGAAAAAAATAGACCTGCATCTGCAGGTCTTAATTTAAAGGATAAGTATCGAGAATGGCTCCTGTAGAAGCGTCAGCGATAAATTCATACTGCTCTACCTGGCCATCCACATTTCGGGAGATTCCACCTTTGTAAACTTGATATTCAAGAGGCGGCTTTGTGTACAATTCTGCGTTCATATTGATCCAAGAGCCGCTGATTGGACCTGATTTTTTAAAAACTGATTTTGCATGCTGCAGCACTTTGTCTGCTGAAACAGTTTCCTTCTGGGAAGCAAGTTCCTTTACAGCATAAGCACCTGCCAGACCAGCACCGACACCAATGAAAAAGATTTTCCAGTTCATAGTCAAGTACCCCCAAGGTTATATATGGATTTAAAGATACCTACATCATAACAAATCAGCATGATCGAGCAAAGAAATAATACACATTACTACATAATGAATGGAATTATTAGAATTATGCTGTGATAAAGGAGAATGTTGATTTTTAGCACATGTTGATTGGAGTAAAAATCAAAAGCCATTTTAACAACGCATAGAAAAAATCGGAATGACTTGATAAAGACTGGCAAGCATAAACAATAATCTGTAAAATACATTGTATAAATACATAATCTTTAGGTAATCTAAATTTTTGGTGAAAAGGAGCAATGAGATGAACGAGCAAACATTAAGTCTTTTTAAAACATTGACTGAATTACCTGGTGCACCGGGGAACGAGCATGCAGTGCGCAGTTTTATGCGTGAACAATTAGGACAGTATTCAGATGAATTGATACAGGATAAATTAGGCAGTGTATTCGGAGTGAAAAAAGGAGACCCGAACGGTCCGAAAATCATGGTAGCAGGCCATATGGATGAGGTAGGCTTCATGGTTACCTCTATTACGAAAAATGGGATGATCCGTTTCCAGACACTTGGAGGATGGTGGAGTCAGGTTCTGCTAGCACAGCGTGTCCAGATCATCACAAAAAATGGGCCGATTACTGGAGTGATCGGTTCTATCCCTCCTCACCTTTTGGATGAGTCAAAACGCAACAAGCCTATGGAAATCAAGAACATGCTGATTGATATCGGTGCAGATGACAAAGAGGATGCAATCAAAATCGGCATTAAGCCCGGCCAGCAAATTGTTCCTATTTGCCCATTCACTCCGATGGCAAATGAGAAAAAGATTTTGGCTAAAGCCTGGGATAATCGTTATGGCTGCGGCCTGGCAATCGAATTATTAAAAGAGACAAAGGACATCCAGCTTCCAAATATGCTTTATTCTGGTGCGACAGTTCAGGAGGAAGTAGGTCTTAGAGGCGCACAAACTGCAGCCAATATGATTGACCCAGATCTTTTCTTTGCGCTTGATGCGAGTCCGGCAAATGATATGTCAGGTGATAAAAATGAATTCGGCCAGCTTGGTAAAGGAACTTTGTTAAGAATTCTCGACCGCTCAATGGTGACGCACCGCGGCATGAGAGAGTTTATTCTTGATATGGCTGAAACCCACAATATCCCATACCAGTACTTTGTTTCACAGGGTGGCACAGACGCAGGAAGAGTCCATACATCAAACGAAGGAATTCCAAGTGCGGTAATTGGGATCTGTTCACGTTACATCCATACAGCTGCTTCAATGATCCATGTTGATGACTATGCTGCAGCAAAGGAATTGCTTGTCAAGCTAGTGAAAGCATGCGATAAGACAACTGTGGAAACTATTAAAAACAATAGCTAAGGCAAGTGTCAAAGCGCCCTTAAAAGGGTTAGTAGGACTAGACGCTGGGGCAAGTGACGTTGTTCAAACGTTGTTTGATGAAAAAATAAGTAAGAGGCAGCTGAAAAACTGCCTCTTTTTCTTGAGTTTGGAAGGAGATAAAAATGAAAATAGCAATCGGTTCAAAGAATCCAGCTAAAATCACTGCAGTTGAGGAAGCCTTTAAAGATCATCATTTTGATATCATGGCAGTTGACGCAGCATCAGGTGTGAGTGAGCAGCCAATGTCTGACGAAGAAACGATTAAAGGTGCGATTAACAGGGCGATTGAGGCGGCAGAAAAAGCAGGAGCCCCAATCGGCATAGGACTTGAAGGTGGAGTCCATCAGACCCCGCATGGACTGTTGCTTTGCAATTGGGGAGCACTGGCCGCTAAAGGGAGGAAGCCAATTATTGCTGGCGGAGCAAGGCTACTCCTTCCTGAAGAAGTTGCCGAGAAGGTATTAGCAGGTAAAGAGCTAGGTCCTGTAATGGAAGAATATGCGAATAAACAGAATGTCCGTAAAAATGAAGGAGCAGTGGGCATTTTTACAAATGGCCAGGTAAATCGAAGCGAAATGTTTCTCCATGTCATGAAACTGCTCGCAGGACAATACGAATACCAAACAGGGCGAGATGAAAAGACAGTCTAATGGACTGTCTTTCAACTGTAGACAAACTCGGAAAAACAGGTCCACGACATCTTTTTTATTCAGTTGTGCAGTGATGTTGAAAAATCTCTTATGGCCATTCGAGTAAAAAATCATCTAACAAGTGGTCGTTATAATGGCTCTCATGACCATTCAGGCTAAAAATCATTTACCGAATAGTCGTTATAATTTGTTCCATGCTTCGCTTTCCGCGTTGTGAGCGGTGAGTCTCCTCATCGCGGCCTCTTGCTGGCTAAATGCCCCTTATGGTAGATCATTTCAACCTAGGTCTCACCTGCCCCCGCTCTTTCTCAATTTTCGTAATAGGAAATATATGATAACTATTTGCTTTTCAAAAGATCTTTCGACAAATTTCTGAAAAATGTTATATTTTCCAACAATTTTTACTGTACAAGTCTTGTAAGTTAATTACCAAGAAAGGTATGATAGAAAAGAAGTGTTAGTCCTTACAGGGAGGAAAAAAGTATGATAAAGTTCATAAAGCTATTTGGGCTTGTTATTATAGGAGTATTTCTCCTTGGAGCTTGCTCTGCCTCGTTTTCTGATGACAAGATAGCGGCGGATGAAGCGGTGGGCAGTGTTTTTGAGAGCACACCGGAGAAAACAAATAATAGTAATAAAGATATAGAGTATCATATGCCATTTGGCATTGAAGTAGCAGATGAATCACCTAACAATATACTTCTTAAAAACGGGTCAAGGACTTATATTTTATTTTATAATCAGCATGAAAAAGAAGATAGCAAGGTCGTCTACGAATCAACCATGAAGCAGCAAAAAAAATGGGACGTAAATGAAACATACAATAAAGGCGGCAAATTTGGTTATATGCTGGTAAAAAAACTCAAAGATAATCAATATCAGTTGATTGTTGGCATAGGCGGGGTAAAGCTGACTACCGAAACGGACAATATTAAAAAAAATGCTGAAGCTATGATGAAAATCGCTAATTCAGTGAAAATGAAGTGAACGCTGTCAAATTGACAGCGTTCCTTTTTTAGATAATATCCATGAGTCAAATCGGATTAGTTTCTTTTTTGGTTGTGCATGTTTAAAATATATGAAGTAGATTAGATTTTTACCAGGAGGTAGCGCCATGAAAAATTTAGAGTCAATGGAACAATTCGAAGACTTGAAAAACAATGGTAAACATATATTTTTATTTACTGCAGACTGGTGCCCGGATTGCCGTGTGATTGAGCCTGTACTGCCTGAAATAGAAAGCAAGTATCAGGAATATGAATTCATATCAGTTGATCGCGATGATTTCATCGACCTTTGCATCCAGCAGGATGTTTTCGGTATTCCAAGCTTTATTGCTTATGATAATGGCAAAGAGCTTGGCCGTTTTGTAAGTAAAAACAGAAAAACACAGCAGGAAATCGAAAACTTTATTGATGGCCTGGCTTAATCTTTTCCCTCCATCCTTTGAGGTGGAGGGAAATTTCATGTAAAATGAGTGGCATAATCTCCTGAAGAAATGGAGGGGTATTCATGGATAGCAGAAAAATGCGTAAAGAACTCGAGGAGCGTCTGAAGCATCCGGATCGCTCTTTTACCTATGACCGTGAGAAAGACCAGCTGAGAATAGAAAATATTCATACAGGAAAAGGAATCACTGTATCGCTGCCAGGCATCATTGCCAAATGGCAGGATCAGAAGGAAAAGGCGATTGATGAAGTTGTCTATTACGTATCTGAAGGACTTAATGCAATGGAAAATAAAGTGGAGCTTTCAGGGAAGGAAAAAAATATCTACCCTGTAATGCGATCGACTTCTTTTCCAGCAGAGGCTGAGGAGGGCGTACCTTTCCTGTATGATGAGCACACTGCAGAAACAAGGATTTATTATGCACTTGATCTTGGTAATACATATAGGCTGATTGATTCAAAGCTTCAGCAAAAAGAAGGTTGGACGGCCAAACAGGTCCGTGAAACAGCTTTGTTCAATGTCCGTTCACTATCAGTGCAGTTTAAGGAAGACCGAGTTGCTGATAATACTTTTTATTTCCTCAATACCAATGATGGTTATGATGCTAGCAGGATATTGAATACAAGCTTCTTGAATGAGATGAAAAAACAGATGAAGGGGACAATGGCGGTAGCTGTTCCCCATCAGGATGTTTTGATTATCGCAGATGTTGAAAACAATACAGGTTATGATATTTTGGCCCAGATGACAATGAGCTTTTTTGCGAGTGGAAGAGTGCCGATTACTGCTTTAAGCTTTCTTTATGAAAACGGTGAACTAGAACCAATCTTCATTCTCGGAAAAACGAAAAAAGAATAACCGGCGTATTTAGTTCAAAAGCCCGATAAAAACGGGCTTTTTTCCTTTATGTTCATGGCTTGTCATTATTTGGGTGAATTCATATGCCGAAAGTTTATTTTCCTCTGTTTTATTCTCGTAAAAAATACTCATTCTTTCAATTTATCTCGAAAAAAACGAATTAACTGTTAAAATAGTAATGAAAAGTGAAAGAAAGAGTGATTTAAATTGAGTTGGATAAAAAAGATTTTCACGATGTTCCAGAATGATGATGATGATAATCTTGTAGATATTGAACATGTGCAATCTGTTCAAAAGCCTTTGCACACAGAGCGAAACGGAAAGAAAGATGTAGAAGCGAGAGTATTATATCAATATCCAAAAGGGCAGTTCCGCTTCCCTTTGATTCCTGATGAGCATAGTGGAACTGTAAAAGTGAATAAAAAACATGTAACTTCAGAAAACGTTGAGCCAGTTGCTGAAATTAAGCCGCTTTTCAAGGAGAAAGGCCCCTTGAAAGTAAAGGAGAAAGGTGAACCTTTAAAAGCAGCTTCTGCAAAGCCGCGCAAGGAAACTGTTAAGGAAAAGCCACAAAGCTTCAAGCGGGATACTGTGAAGGAAACAGCTTCGAAGTTTCGCTACGAACCAAGAAAGGAAAGCTCAGCAAAATTCAGGCAGCCTTTTAAACCAACGGAAATTCCTTCGCCGATTTATGCCTATAACAGGCCGCCTATTAAGCCAAAGCAAGAAAATAAAAAGGGTCTTGATGAAGTCGAATATGAACTTCGCGGTTTCGAACATAATCAAGTAACTTCAGGCGGAGACGCTGGCATCAGTGAAGAATATGTCAGCTCTATGGCTGAAGTAAACCGTACCGAAGGATTTTTAGAAAACCCTTCACAGAATGAAACAGTTAGTGCAGATGAGTCAGAGAAGCAGGATATTTACATAATGGAAGATCCTGCAGAAGCACCTGATGAAAAAAATTATCAACAGGCTGCAGATACTGAGACAGAAACAGAAACAGAAATAGAAACTGTGACTAGTGCTGAACAATCTCAATTAGAAGAAGAAGCGTTGAATAAGATATTTGAGGTTGGTCTTTCTCAGAAAGTTCCTGTGATAACAGAAGAATTAGCTGTAAATCAGCAAGAGTTTGATGAAGAAAATAATAGCGCTCTAGTTAAGGAAGAAGCTGTTAAGCAAACTGTAGAACAGACAGCCGCAGAAATAACTAATTATCCTGACCAAAGGGTTGAACAACCAGAACCACCAGAACAACGAGAACAACAAGAACAACAAGGACAACCTGAACAACCTGAACAACCAAGGACTAGACAGCTTCCATTCAATGTTATCATGCTTAAGCAGGATAGGAAGAAATGGGAAGAGCGTAAATCATCAAAGTATCCTTCTTTTATGGCAGAGAGATCGAAAATTAGTGCCACATCCGAACCGGACCAGCAAGCTAACGGAACGATCGCAAAAGATTATAACGAGGAAAAAAACGGCCAGACAACAGCAAATTCAGAAATATTGACTTTGGAACAGACAGCTCCTTCAGAAGCAAATAGACAACCTATAGTAATTGAACAGGAACCTCTTCTCCAGCCGGATAGGCAGCAGGCAATATCTGAAAAGTCTGTTTCCCAGGAAGGTATATTGGATGAATTTGAACAGACGGCTCCTAAGCAGGAATTCGTCAATCAACCAGCACCAATACAGCAAGAAGCTGTAATATTAAATAGTCAGGCTGATCCAGTAAAGACTGCTCCATCAGTACCAGTTACGAATGAAGTTGCTGCTGCAGTCCAAACCGAAGCAGAAGCACCTGGTGACTATGAATTCCCGCCGCTTGATCTATTGAGCCCGCCGGTTTTCAAGGAGCCTGATCCCGAGTGGCTGGCAGAGCAGGAGCATATGCTGAATGAAACGTTGAGGAATTTCAATGTAGGAGCAAGAGTGGTCAATATGACACAGGGGCCATCTGTTACTCGATTTGAGGTACAGCCTGAACCAGGTGTCAAGGTGAATAAAATTACAAATCTTTCAGATGACATTAAGTTAAGCCTTGCTGCGAAGGATATCAGGATTGAAGCCCCTATCCCAGGAAAGCATACGATTGGAATAGAGGTTCCGAATCATTCAAGCAGACCTGTATTGTTAAGTGAAATTTTACAGGGCGGCTCATTCCTTGAACATGAATCGCCATTGGCGGTCGCCCTTGGATTAGACATTGCTGGAAATCCGATTATCACTGACTTGAAAAAAATGCCTCATGGCCTGATTGCCGGTGCGACTGGATCAGGGAAGAGTGTTTGTATCAATACCATGCTTGTAAGTTTACTTTACAAGGCACATCCTGATGATGTGAAACTGCTGCTGATAGATCCGAAAATGGTGGAACTGGCTCCATACAATAATATTCCGCATCTTGTCAGCCCCGTCATTACAGATGTGAAGGCGGCTACTGCTTCACTTAAGTGGGCTGTAGAAGAGATGGAGCGGAGATACGAGCTTTTCGCGCATACAGGCGTACGTGATATCAACCGTTTCAACGAGCTTGCCATCAAGCACCGCAGGTTCTCTGAAAAGCTTCCATTTATCGTAATTGTCATTGATGAGTTGGCTGATTTGATGATGATGGCTCCCGCTGATGTAGAAGAAGCAATCTGCAGGATTGCCCAAAAGGCGCGTGCTTGCGGAATCCATTTGATTATTGCAACTCAGCGTCCATCCGTAGATGTCATTACAGGATTGATTAAAGCTAATGTACCTACAAGGATTGCTTTCTCAGTATCTTCTCAAATCGATTCAAGGACGATTATTGATATCAGCGGAGCTGAAAAGCTGCTTGGCCGTGGGGACATGCTGTTCCTTGAAAACGGATCTTCAAAACCGTTCCGCTTGCAGGGAACTTATGTGACAGACAATGAAATTGATGATATAGTGGCATTTGCAAGAGAGCAGCGTGCTCCACAATTTTTGTTTGAACAAGAGGAGCTGCTGAAAAAAGCACAGGTTATAGAAGAAGAAGATGGACTTTTCTATGAAGCCTGCGAATTTGTCGTTGAACAGGGCGGGGCATCTACTTCAAGTGTTCAGCGCCGTTTTAAAATAGGCTATAACCGGGCAGCCAGATTAATTGAAATGATGGAACATCAGGGGTTCATATCTGAAGGCAGGGGAAGCAAGCCACGGGATGTGTTGATTTCCGCCGCTGACCTGGAGTCGCTTCAGGATACTAGTACATTCAATTAATTAATGGTATTCTTTATTAGCATATCCTTATACTAAGGATAGATGCCCAGAGCCCTATTGAGGGTTGATGTTGAAGGAGCTTTTCGAATGAAGGAAATAGAATTGAAAATGCAGGGGAAAATCAGCCGCCTGACAAATCATACATTCAAGTTTGATGAAAGAATCAGGGATGGCTGGTTTTCGGCTGTGTATTTTCTTAAGACAAGAGAGCTTGTAAAGAAATATCACGAAGATAACATTATTACGATGCAGTTTTTCCAAAAGGATGAGGCAGTTCTTTGCGGGACGGATGAAGTGATTGCGCTTGTAAAAACATTTGCTGACAATCCGGAAGAATTGGAGATTTATTCTTTAAAGGATGGAGATAAAATCGCCCCATTCGAAACCGTCCTGACAATCACAGGGCCATACCAGAATTTCGGATATCTGGAAGGTATCATCGATGGAATTCTTGCAAGAAGGACATCTGTTTCGACGAATGTATACAACGTCGTCAAAGCAGCAAGTTATTCTGGCAAGCAAAAGCCAGTCATTTTCATGGGAGACAGAGATGACCATTATACGACCCAGGCTGGAGATGGATATGCTGCCTATATAGGCGGTGCTACAGCCCAGGCAACTCATGCCATGAATGAATGGTGGGGCAAACAAGGGATGGGAACGATGCCGCATGCGTTAATCCAGCTCTTTAATGGAGATATCGTAGCTGCTACCCATGCTTACCATGAAACCTTTCCCAATGATGATTTGATTGCCCTTGTAGATTATAATAATGATGCGATTACAGATTCATTGAAAGTTGCAAGGGAGTTCAGGGAAATGCTTAAGGGAGTTCGCGTAGATACTTCGCGGACGATGATTGACCAGTACTTTCTCCGCAACCAGCATCTTCTCGGAACATTTGACCCTCGCGGTGTGAATGCTGAATTAATCTTCGCTTTAAGAAAAGCGTTGGATGATGAAGGATTTTCCCATGTTAAAATTGTCGTTAGCGGCGGATTCAGCGAAAAGAGAATCCTTGATTTTGAAAAGCATGATGTACCAGTCGATATGTATGGTGTTGGCGGCAGCTTATTAAAACTGAAGATTGGCTTTACTGGTGACAATGTCATGCTGGACGGCAAACATCAGGCGAAATCCGGAAGAAAGTTCAGGCCAAATCCGCGTCTGGAAAAAGTGGATTTCTAAAATATAAATTCCCAGCCGGCCTGCATTAAAAGTGTTTAAATGTACCAAAATAGGGAAAATGTGCTTTTATGCAGGATTACGGTTTTTATTGGAACTGTGTTATTCATAAAATTGATGTTATAATGATTTAATACATTAAAGCAGATAGATAAAAACATACTGTTTCTTTTGATCTTCAAACGGACGGATGATGAATGACCGTTCAGGAGTAATGAGAGCAAAACAGGATATCTGTCATATACTGTGTTACATACAGACGTTGTTGGAGGTTCTTTATATGACTATTTACCATTTTGTAGGTATAAAGGGGTCTGGAATGAGTGCTTTAGCTCAAGTTCTCCATGATATGGACTATCAGGTACAGGGCTCCGATTATGACAAGCACTTTTTTACCCAGGTAGCCCTTGAGAAATCTGGAATAAAGATCCTTCCATTTAATAAGGAAAATATACAGCCCGGAATGACAATCATTGCCGGCAATGCCTACCCGGATACCCATGAAGAAATTCAGGAGGCGATGAAGCACGGACTTCCAATCATCAGGTACCATCGGTTCCTGGGCGATTTCATGCAGAATTTCACAAGCGTAGCAATCACCGGTGCGCATGGCAAGACATCGACCACTGGACTTCTCGCTCATGTGATGAGAGGCGCCAAGCCTACATCATTCCTGATTGGTGATGGCACTGGAAAAGGTGACAGGGACGCTCAGTATTTTGTGTTCGAAGCATGTGAATACCGACGTCACTTTCTTTCCTATTTCCCTGACTACGCAATCATGACAAATATTGATTTTGACCATCCGGACTACTTTGCCAATATCGAAGATGTATTTTCCGCATTCCAGGAAATGTCCTGGCAGGTGAAAAAAGGTATTTTCGCATGCGGTGATGATGAACAGCTTCAGAAAATCCAGGCAAAAGTACCTGTCGTTTTCTATGGATTTGGGGAAGAAAATGATTTTCAGGCCAGAAATATTGTCAAATCGACGAGTGGGACTACCTTTGATGTTTTTGTCAGAAATACTTTTTATGACACTTTCTCGATTCCTTCTTTTGGAGACCATAATGTGCTCAATTCACTTGCGGTTATTGCACTTTGCCATTATGAAAACATTGAGTCAAAGGTCATCCAGGATCAGCTTCAAAGCTTTGAAGGCGTAAAAAGGAGATTCTCGGAAAAAAAGATTGCTGACCAGATTATCATTGATGACTACGCCCACCATCCGACAGAAATCAAGGCAACAATTGATGCTGCCAAACAAAAATATCCTGACCGTGAAATTGTCGCTGTTTTCCAGCCACATACCTTTACCAGGACACAGGCATTTTTGAATGAGTTTGCTGAAAGCCTGAACAAAGCAGACAAAGTTTATCTATGTGAAATCTTTGGATCAGCCCGTGAGGTACACGGAAAGCTTTCAATCACTGATTTGAAAGATAAAATAGAAGGTGCTGAAATCATTGCTGAGGATGATACTTCTGTTCTTAAAAATCATGAGAGCGGCGTAATTTTATTCATGGGTGCAGGAGATATCCAGAAGTTCCAGGAAGCATATGAGAAACAATTACTTGTTTAAATAATAAAAAGGATGCGGCCATTTGGCCGCATCCTTTTTATTATAGGTACCTATTTTAGATTTTCAGGGTTCAATCCCTCTAATTCAGGGATCACGAAACGTCCATCTTTTCGGATCAGGACATCATCGAAATAGATTTCTCCGCCGCCATATTCTGGGCGCTGGATGTTGACCATATCCCAGTGAATATTAGAATGGTTGCCGTTGAAGGCATCATCATAGCATTGACCTGGAGTGAAGTGGAAGCTTCCGTCGATTTTTTCATCGAACAAGATATCCTGCATTGGGTGAAGGATATATGGATTTACACCAATTGCGAATTCACCGATGAATCGGGCACCTTCATCTGTATCAAAGATCTTATTGATGCGCTCGCTGTCGTTTGCTTCTGCCTCGACAATCTTGCCATCCCTGAATGTTAATTTTACATTTTCAAAAGTAAAACCTTGATATGGGGAAGGCGTATTGTATGTGATCACACCATTTACAGAATCGCGAACAGGAGCAGTGTAAACTTCACCATCTGGAATATTTAGCTCACCAGCACATTTCACTGCAGGAATATCCTTGATGGAGAAAGTTAAATCGGTCCCTGGTCCTGTAAGTCTTACTTTATCCGTGCGGTTCATCAATTCTGCAAGGCTGTCCATTGCCTTATCCATCTTACCGTAGTCAAGGTTGCAGACATTAAAATAGAAGTCTTCGAAAGCTTCTGTGCTCATTTTAGCTAATTGGGCCATAGCGGAATTTGGATAACGCAAAACAACCCATTTTGTTTTTGGAACACGGATATCTCTATGTACTTTCTTTCCAACTGTATTGCCATGGATTTTCATTTTATCTGCAGGGACATCTGCATGTTCATTGATGTTATCACCTGAACGCAAACCGATATATGCATCCATTTTGCTCATTACATTCGCTTCAAAATCAGCGATCATATCGAATTGTTCTTCCTGAGCACCCATCAGCAATGCACGGTCAACCTGGTGATCCTTCAAAGAGACGAATGGATATCCGCCTGCTGCATACGCTTCTTTTACTAGAGCTGTGACAAGCTCCCGCTGAAGGCCAAAGTTTTCGATAAGAACCTTTTCGCCTTTTTGAAGCTTGACCGAGTAATTGATCAAGTTCTTTGCCAGTGTTTGAATACGAGGGTCTTTCAACTGAATCACTCCTTAATATTATGGCTCTGTTAAAACTTAATATTGATTTTTAATACCCTGTTGATTGTAGTGGAAGGCGCGAAGACTCCTCCGAAAATGCTATGGCATTTTCATCGTGCGCGGGCTGGTTCGAGGAAGCTTCTCAATGTCTTGCGGGCTCAGCGCCAGCCCCGCGGAAAGCGAAGCGCCTGGAACGAAAATCAACAGACTTGTTTAACAGAGCAAAGATTAAAAATAGAATACATACCATATTGTAACCCAAATGGGGAATTTTGTACTGTTTTCCAAATGGATAAAAATATAAGATTAGAAAGAACACTTACAAAATAGAAAGATATTCTTTTTCAGGAAGGAAAAGGTGCAGTCTCTATTGAAATACTTATTGGACAAGATGGTTTACGTCGCTTTATGCGGGGTAAAATGTAATATGCTAACGGAGGTGTATAAATAGTGGAAATAATTTTGTATTTAAGTGTTGCTGTAATAGCAATTGCATTTTTAGTGTTGGTAATCTCTCTTTCAAAAACACTGAAATCCTTACAAACAACTTTAGACAGTGTATCAGGCACACTTGATGGCCTGGAGAAGCAGTTGGATGGAGTGACTCGTGAAACAACAGAGCTTCTGCACAAGACGAACAATTTGGCAGATGATATCTCCAGAAAATCAGAAAGCCTAAACAGTGTCGTTAATGCTGTTAAGGATGTCGGGAATTCTGTTCAGCGTTTCAACCAGTCAATCCATAATGTTCAAAACATGGTTGACCTGCAGCTTGATAAGAATAAGGATAAAATTTCACAGGTTGTTCAATGGAGCAACGTATTCCTGGAATTGAAGGATAAGTGGAAGACAAAAAAAACGGCACAGATTGACCACCAGATGACTGAAGATCAGATGGTTGGCGAACAAATGGTTGTAAGACAGCGTGAAAGAGCAAGGTATTAAAGAAAGGTGGAGATAGATATGGTAAACAGAGAACAAAATCAGTATACGCAATACGATCCGAATAATTCAATGCGTGAAAGCAGCAGCAATTCCAGAGACTTTGTTACAGGAGCGATCGTTGGCGGACTTGCTGGCGCTCTTGCAGCACTGTTGCTTGCACCGAAAACTGGAAAAGAGCTTAGAGGCTCTCTAAACGAGCAGACTACGACTCTAAAGAGCAAAGGGATTGATCTTGCTTCAGTAGCGAAGGAAAAAGCAAGCGGACTGAAAGAGACTGTTTCACAGCAATCTTCTACTATCGTCAACAAAGTGAAGGACATGAAGAATCAGCAAAATGCTGGCACTGCTTCACAAACAACGGAAGCGGACTTTGCTGAAGAGGGAGAACTCCAAGAGGTTCCAACTTCAATGGCAGAGACGAGCTCAATGGATAGCACACACACGGCTACAGGAGAAGAAATCCAGAAAAAGCTTGAAGAAACGCAAAAGGCTTTCGATGATACTGAGAGCAAATTGAATCAGTAAGTTTGTCATAAAAACGGTGAAGTGGTAAGATAACTTCACCGTTTATTTTATTTAAGGAGAGTAGAATTAGAATGATGCAAAAAATTGATACAATCGAACAATTTGATCAGCTTGTAGAGTCTGGAGAAACGTTCTTCATGCTAAAGCATAGTACAACATGCCCAATCAGCCAGGCTGGCTACGATGAATTCGCAAAATTCGAGAAAAATGCAAGCGATAATTTATACTTTTTAACAGTCCAGGATTCACGCGATCTATCAAATCATATTGCTGAAAAGTTCCATATAAAACATGAATCCCCACAGGCAATTCTATTTGTTAATTCAAATGTAGCTTGGCATGCGTCGCATTTTAAAATTACTGCAAAAGGCATGGGAGCTGCAAAGGAAGAAAGTGCAAAGTAAAAAACATCCAAATCGGATGTTTTTTTACTTTCTATTTATTTTGGGATAAGAAATTAAATTCACTTCGAGAAGTGTCCAGCTCCAGCGCCTAGCCCCTCGAGTCGCTTCAGTCCGCCCAATGAAGTCAAAGAACGACTTCACTGGGCGGCCCTTCGACGGACACGATGTCCTAGTGCCGACGTTGCCACAGGACGTGGCGGTTTTAGTCGGCCAGCGCTTGTCGGGGCTGATCAAGGCGCTTGCGCTTTTCTAATCAAAAACAATCTTAATGTCATCACCTGGCGCAAGTAAATCATCAAATCCAGCTCTGGCGCCATTTTTCAATAAAGTGAATCGCCCGCTGTCCTTTGGAATCTGGACCTGGGCAAAATTGAAGATATCTTGGAAAATGAAGGGCTCCAGCTTTTTTTGTCTGGTAGTAAGGTGATCTCCGTTAAAAAGTATGTCTTCCGGTTTAAGCTTTATATCATTACGGTAAAATTCAATTAATTGCTTGGCTAATAACAGCTCTTGACCATTATAGAATACCGGCAATGTTTCTGAGACTTTAAGATTCAACATTTCAGCAGCTGTCGTAATGTTGGGCTGGGAACTCCTTTCAAAACGAATATCATCCAAATGTTCAAATGGTTGTTTAATACTGGACTCAATGCCATTCAAATAGACTTTCCCGGTAAAGGCAGGGATTTTCGTAACTTTGCCATCTATCGTAATAGTAAATGGCCGTACCTCATTTAAAATTTCAGCAAGATTAAGCTCCTTTAATAGATCCTCAATGGTTACTGGCATCTCAAAAGTGATATGGTCCCTGTCCTCCACTTCTTTTGACATTGGTGCAAGCAAACCATTGCATGTAAGAGCAGAACTTACTACATGTTTGCTGCCATTGATCATGACTGCTTTTTTTGGCACCTCACCGATCAGGTCATGAAGCGTCAAATCTGTTTTTGCACCATCTGCTCCTTTTATAACAGTAAGCTCGTCGCCTCCATGCACCTCATCGTCGAACGCGCACGGGTCACCATTTCGCAATAAAACAGGTGGCTGGCCATGATTGCCTGGAATCGTGACGTTCTTTCCATTGAGGCTGACAATCATTGCTAATCCAGGTTTTCCGTAAAGCCTATTCATTTTAATTCCTGCTGCCAGTAAGCAATCACCGACAGTTAGCTTGTTAACCTCAAAAAGCCTTACTGGCTGGCCATTCACACGAACTGTATGGTATTGGACAGGCGATTTTTTGGCCGCAATCGCGATCCCAATTGGCGTAACAAGCTCAGGACCTTTTTCAATATGGCTGGCGAAAGAGACGGATGAAATCGCATCAAGTCCCCGGATAGCAGCCCTGTTTTCAGGAAGGTTCAGCTTGTTCGCAAGCCTTTTTGGCAATTCAGGTGTAAGGCTTCCTCCCCCAACAAGCATGACTGCTTTAGGAGATTTATAATTATTTAGCTTTAAAATTTCTTCCCCAATAGATTCAGCTAGTCGGTCGATCGCTGGGGATATGCGGGATATAGCCTCTTCCTTGCTTATTTCTTCCTCAAATCCGAGAATATCGGTAACTTTAATGTATTCCTGTTCTGTAAGCTCTCGTTTCGCTTTTTCAGCGAGGGGGAAGTCCAGTAAAAATTCATCACTCACTGCTTCTGTAATTTCATCGCCGGCAACAGGTACCATTCCATAAGCGATCACAGTTCCAGCATCGGTAAGGGCAATATCCGAGGTACCTGCTCCAATATCTACTAGTGCTACATTCAATCTTCTCATGGAGGCAGGAATTAATACGTTTATGGCCGCTATAGGTTCAAGTGTCAAAGCATCCATTTCGAGTCCTGCTCTGTCCAAAGCAGAAAGCAGTGATTCGACAACAACCCTTGGAAGGAAGGTCGCAATGATTTCAACAGACGCTTCGTTTCCACGCTGATCAATCAGACTTCCGATCTCTTCTCCATCCAGCTGGTAATAAAGTACAGAATATCCGACACAATAGTAATGATGACTATTGTCATTATTCCTTTCTCCAGCAACGGCTGCCTGTGCAAGCTGAACAGCAGTCAATTCCAGATGGAGGATATCCTGCTTGGAAAGCATAGGCTGTCCCACAATATCGACAATTGCTTTGGAGCGTTCGGTTTTCAATGCACGCCCAGCAGCGGCAACGCATACCTTTGTTAACGGTCCATGTGAAGCTTCGAGCTCATATTTAATATCCTGGATAATTTCAGAAACCGATAGTACGTCATGGATCTGGCCATCGAGCATTGATCTTTCTTCATGTTCACGAACAAGAATGTCAATTACCTCGTGACGGCCATCTGATTCCTCGAGAATAATTCCTACTACCGATCGGGTTCCAATATCAAGGGCGAACAGCTTATCTTTTCCTTGCAAAACAATGCACCTTCTAACTTATATTCTCATAAAATGCTTTATTACTTAAAAGCGTTCAATTATTAAAGAAAATTGCGTGACAATTAAAATTAATTCGGCTATAATTACCCTTATTATTATTAAAGTATCACACATTGCTGTGGCTATAAAGAAGATTCAGACTTTGTGGAGATTCTCGTGGACACCGTTTTGTAACAGAAAAGGGACGATGGTTTGCTTTTCTTGATGATTATCTGATTTAGGGCTAAAATGAATTTCGAAAGGACGGGACGGAAAAATGAGTAAAAATTTAGACCAGCTAAGAAATCGCGTTGATGAATTGAATTTAGAGCTTTTATCATTGATTAATGAAAGAGCCCTGCTCGTCCAGGAAATTGGCCGCGCAAAAGAAACACAAGGGGTATACCGTTATGACCCGGTAAGAGAAAGAGATATGCTTAATTTAATCAAGGAGCATAACAACGGTCCTTTTGAGAGCTCGACAGTAGAACACATTTTTAAAGAAATATTCAAGGCAGGCCTTGAGCTGCAGTCTGATGACCATCGCAAGGCGCTTCTGGTATCAAGGAAGAAAAAGCCTGAAGATACAGTGATTGATATTAAAGGTGTAAAAATCGGTGATGGGAACCCAGACTTTATTTTTGGGCCATGTTCAGTTGAGTCATATGAACAGGTTGCCACAGTTGCTGAAGCAGTAAAAGCAAAAGGCTTTAAAATGCTCCGCGGCGGCGCGTTCAAACCAAGAACATCTCCATATGATTTCCAGGGGCTTGGACTTGAAGGTTTGAAAATCCTCAAACGTATTGCGGATGAGTACGATATGGCAGTTATTAGTGAAATCGTCAATCCGGCTGATATTGAAACGGCAGTTGACTATCTTGATGTCATTCAAATAGGCGCACGGAATATGCAGAACTTTGAACTGCTTAAGGCTGCAGGCGCTGTAAATAAACCAATTTTACTAAAACGTGGACTTGCTGCAACGATTGAAGAGTTCATTAATGCAGCAGAGTATATCATGGCCCAGGGCAACGGACAGATTATCCTTTGCGAGCGCGGAATCCGGACGTACGAACGGGCAACAAGGAATACATTGGATATCTCCGCAGTACCAATTTTGAAGAAGGAAACACACTTGCCAGTACTGGTTGACGTCACTCATTCGACTGGCAGGAGAGACCTGCTGCTTCCGACAGCCAAAGCTGCACTTGCGATCGGGGCAGACGGCGTCATGGCAGAGGTACACCCGGATCCTGCAGTAGCTTTATCCGACAATGCACAACAGATGGATCTAAAACAGTTCGACGAATTCTTGAATGGGTTGAAGTCTACTCCATTCGTAAGAATCTAAAATGTTTAAAACCTTCCTGTTTTCTTCAGGAAGGTTTTTTTGTGGCAGGAAGGCTGGAAACTCAAAGAGGAAAAAGGTGCAACTGTTATGAGAAGGGGTCCGAGAACAACTCAAAGGGAAAAAGGGGCAACGAGTTGTTATGAGAAGGGATCCGAGAACAACTCAAAGAGGAAAAAGGTGCAACGAGTTGTTATGAGAAGGGATCCGAGAACAACCTAAAGAGAAAAAGAGTGCAAGGAGTTGTTATGAGAAAGGATCCAAGAACAACTTGAAGAAGAAAAAGATTGAACTTGAGCCTTTCATCATTCTTTCATGCAGAAAGCGAGCTTTCAGGTGTAGAAGTCAGCCACTAACTTAATAGCCAAAAAGTTAACGAATACATCTATTTTTTTCACATTCAGAAAAAGTCTAAGTAAATAAAGTAGTATGTTCTAAATAAAGACCGCAATTTAAAAAATATTAACAAAATAAGTCCTTCACATTGCGGGATTGCTGTGGATATCGTATCATTAATAACATAAATTATACTTGTACATATAATCACAAACTTAAAAATGATTATTGTGGCAATATTTGCTGTAAACTATAGAAAAATCGCCGTTTATTATTTGAAGGAGTGGAATAGATGAATATCACTATATATGATGTTGCAAGAGAAGCCAATGTTTCAATGGCAACGGTTTCACGTGTCGTCAACGGAAACCCGAATGTAAAGCCTGCTACCCGGAAAAAGGTAATGGAGGTCATAGACCGTCTTGGGTACCGTCCCAATGCTGTTGCCCGTGGTTTGGCAAGCAAGAAAACGACTACAGTCGGTGTGATCATCCCTGATATCGCAAGTCCGTTCTTCGCTGAACTTGCGAGAGGGATAGAGGATATCGCAACGATGTATAAATACAATATTATCTTAAGCAATTCAGATCAGAACATTGAAAAGGAATTGCACCTCTTAAATACGATGCTTGGCAAGCAGGTGGACGGCATTGTGTTCATGGGCGGAAATATTAAAGCAGAGCATGTTGAAGAATTTAAAAAATCACCGGTACCAATCGTTCTGGCTGGATCCATTGAAGAGACTGGCGAAATTCCGTCCGTAAATATCGATTATGAACAAGCTGCGTTTGATGCAGTACAAGCTTTTATTGAAAAAGGACATACAGAAATTGCGTTTGTCATTGGCCCTCACCACGAGCCAATCAACAAGGATAAAAAGCTTGAAGGCTACAAGCGCGCCATTAGTGATGCTGGCATTGCTTATAAGGAAGATTTCGTTATCGAGGGAGATTATACGTATGATTCCGGCTTGGAAGCGATTGAAAGAATTCTTGAGCTTGATACAAAGCCCACCGCAATCCTGGTCGGTTCTGATGAAATGGCGCTTGGTGTCGTCCATGGAGCTTTCGATCGCGGCTACAGCGTTCCAGATGATTTTGAAGTCATCAGTTCAGATAACACAAGGCTGACATTAATGGTTCGACCGCAGCTGACTACAATCGTCCAGCCGTTATATGATATCGGTGCAGTTGCGATGCGGTTGCTGACCAAATATATGAACAAAGAGAATGTAGATGAAAACATCGTCGTATTGCCGCATAGGATTGAAAATAGAAATTCTACGAAGTAATATGGAGGCCCTTGCTATTGTGCAAGGGCCTTTTGATATTTTTCCATTATTCACGCCAGCGTTGAGAATAAAAAAAACCGAATAAAGAGTACCGGTTTTACCACCGGAATCCTTATACGGTTTCAGACTTTTTGTTTGATCGGATCGGATACAATGCTTTTTCAACTGTTTGAGCATTCTTCTCCGTGATTTCTGGTTTACGTGGTATGGGCGGATATAAATTCTCCGGGTCATCCCATTCTTTTGCCAGTTCCACAGAGGCTTTATCCTTCCACTCGTCAATCCAATCGTGTGGCAAACTGCCATAACAATTTGAGTTTTCAATCATTTCAAGCCAGATGAGTGACCATGCTCTTGGCACCACTCGCCAAATGTCATAGCCTCCGCCGCCTACGGCAATCCATTTGCCCCCGCAATATTTATGGGCAATCTCATGTGCAAGCTTTGGAATTTCCCTGTATATCTTTATTGTTGATGAAAGATGGGTCAAAGGATCAAGAAAATGGGCATCAGCACCATTCTGGGTAAGAATCACATCGGGCTTGAAAAACTCCGCAACTTCCGTAAGGGCATTTTTATAGGCATCCAGCCAGGAGTCATCTTCTGTAAAAGCATCGACTGGAATATTGAATGAGTACCCATAGCCTTTCCCTTGTCCCCGTTCATTCACGTTTCCTGTTCCCGGAAATAAGTAACGGCCTGTTTCATGAATCGATAATGTGCATACATTCGGATCGTCGTAAAAAGACCATTGGACGCCATCTCCATGATGCGCATCCGTGTCTACATATAATACACGTGCATTGTATTTTTCCTGCAGATACTTAATTGCCACAGAGCTGTCATTATAGATGCAGAAGCCGGAAGCCTTTCCCCTGAAGCCATGATGCAGTCCTCCGCCAAGGTGTAAGGCATGCTCCGCTTTTCCGCTCATCACATAATCAACAGCGGTCAGTGTGCCGCCAACCAAAAGGGCGCTCGCTTCATGCATATTAGCAAAAATGGGTGTATCCTCAGTTCCCAATCCGTATCCTTCAGCAGCGTCACCTTTAAGCTGTCCCTGGCCGGCAAGCTTCACCGCATTAACAAAATTAGGATCATGGATCAGACATAGCTCCTCATCCGTTGCCATACGGGGTGCCACAATTTGATTTTCCTTAATTGCCCCCATTTTTTGCAGTAAATCCAAAGTTAGTTTTAAGCGCATCTGATTAAAAGGATGGTGGCTGTTGAAACGGTAATTCAGTAGCTCTTCTGAAAAGACAAACACAGAACGGTCGGTCATGATGACATCCCCGGCAGGTTCGGCCAGAGAACGTTGTGTCCGGCTTTTTTCAAATCCTCGATTACAGCAATAGGATTCATTGTCTGGATTCTTACTACTAGGATTTTGTATTGCTCATCCTTTGGGTCAGGGTATACCAGCACGCTTTGGATATTGGCCTTTCTCATGCTGATAACAGATGCTATTTCACAAAGCATACCAGCCTTGTTCGGAACCTTAACTTCAATTTGCGACCCTGGCTGATGTGCACCAGTCAATTCAACTAGTGTATGAAGAAGGTCTGTTTCAGTTACAATTCCGACGAGCTTTTTATCCTGGATGATCGGCATGCAGCTGATATTATGTTCGTAAAAAACACCTGAAATCTCTTCGACAAAATCAAGTGGATGGCCAGTGACTAGATTTGTCGTCATTATCGTTTTAACTGCTTTGTCAAGCTGATGCTTATGCTCATCCCAATGAAAAATAGATGGTGCTGCATCCTTGATATCCCGGTCTGATACGAGGCCGACAACGGTGTTCTCAGTGTCCACGATAGGAATATGCCTGATTTTTTTGTCAGACATCAGCTTGATCGCTTCTGCAATTGTGTTTTCTGGAAAAAGAGTAGAAACATTTTTTTTCATAATTTCTTCGACAATCATGATTCTTCCTCCTTGAATGATACGGTATCTTTCAAGTTAAGCAATTAAATCTATTGGTGAAAAAAATAGTAATTTTAAGAGTGAAAAAGGTTTTCCTATCGATAATTGTGGCAGGAAAATTATAGTCAAAGCTTGATCGAGAAGAGCCTATTAATACATGAAACGGTTCATGAATCGCAGCTGATCGAACTTCTGAATTGATTCAGGGACAATTCTTTTCCCGATACGCGCCATTAGACAGTTTGCTGGATGGGAGCTGATCTCCGGGTCGTCTGTTGCATACCAGACAAGGCCGCCTGCATTCATCATTTTTTCCATTACTTTGCGGTATTCCCAAACATTTAGACCGGTTCCTTTTAAATCCCAGTGCCAGTAATATTCTGTCGTGATAATGATATAATCTTCCATTGCATCGTCCATCATTGAAACGACCAATAGGTTTTTCCCGACTCTGCTTCCGCGGAATTCTGGAATAACCTCAATTGCGCCAAGTTCGATTAAATCTTCCATGCCGCCTTCCGACCACCGCTCAAGCGGGTCTGGATAAAGGTAAGTAACATAGCCGACAACCATATCTCCTGAACGGGCAACAATTATCCTTCCTTCAGGCAGACCAGCAATTTCAATTAGCGCCTTATGCTGCTGGGCGGGAGGACGAAAAGCTACCAAATCCTTATGAAATTCATAGCTTGCCAGTTTTTCAGGAGAAATTGGGCCTTCAATGATTAAACGGCCATGAGGAGTCTTCAGTTCTTTTGCGTTATAAGTCTTTTTATGTTCCATTCAGTCACCACCCGTCAACAATTCAAACGTCAATACTATTATACATAAAATCTAACAGATAAAAGCGCTTTCACAAAATTTTCTGTTTTTAAAGCCTGTTCTTTTCGTAAAATAGTTTCCTCTGCCATGTCATATTTTAATGTTTCTTTTAAATATGGCCTAAACAAAACCTTGAAAATTATTTTCTATCGACTAATGACATTCGACTATAGACAGCTTGTTTCTATGTTATGACTTGAAGATAGAACTAAATATTTTTATATAAATATTTTAAAAATTGAGAAAAGCGAATTTTTATACTATAATGTATCTTAAATAAAAAAGACAAGGGGGATGGGTATATGAAAGTGGAAGCGCTACCAGTAACACAAGGGGATCATAATTTAAAAAATTATGAAGAGTTTCACGGCCAATTCGATTGGGCTGAAGCTGAAAAAGAATTTTCCTGGCACGAAACAGGCAGGGTCAATTTAGCCTATGAAGCAATTGACCGACATGCAAAGGGTTTCAGAAAAAACAAAATCGCCCTTTATT
This sequence comes from Heyndrickxia sp. MSNUG, assembly GCF_049532715.1. Taxonomy (NCBI): domain Bacteria; kingdom Bacillati; phylum Bacillota; class Bacilli; order Caryophanales; family Bacillaceae; genus Heyndrickxia; species Heyndrickxia sp. MSNUG. The sequence goes on along the minus strand of NZ_CP150978.1, from coordinate 3,655,043 downwards.
ATCAGGATGGAGTGCGCAAAGAAAAGTATACTTTTAAAGAAATGAAGGACATGACCAATAAAGCTGGGAATGTCTTCAAGACATATGCGGATGTGGAAAAGGGTGACCGAGTATTTATCTTTATGCCTCGATCTCCAGAATTATATTTTGCGGTTCTTGGCGCAATCAAGCTTGGCGCGATTGTTGGGCCATTATTCGAAGCATTCATGGAAGGTGCTGTGCGTGATAGGCTTGAGGACAGCGGAGCGAAGGTATTGGTAACAACTCCAGAACTTTTGGAAAGGGTGCCAGTCAGTGAATTGCCTAATCTAAAGCACGTTCTTTTGGTTGGAGAAAATCTTGACAACCAAGGAGAATACATCGACTTCAAACAAAAGTTATCTGAAGCAAGCAGCAAGCTTGATGTAGAGTGGGTTGACCGCAAAGATGGCTTGATTTTGCATTATACTTCTGGCTCGACTGGAAAGCCGAAGGGAGTTCTTCATGTCCATAACGCAATGATCCAGCATTATCAAACGGCTAAATGGGTCCTTGACCTTAAGGAAGATGATGTATATTGGTGTACGGCTGACCCAGGCTGGGTGACAGGTACCTCATACGGAATCTTCGGCCCATGGCTTGCAGGAGCTTCAAATGTCATTATTGGCGGCCGATTCAATCCGGAAACATGGTATAAAATGATCGAAGAGTATGGAGTGACTGTCTGGTACAGTGCCCCTACAGCGTTCAGGATGCTTATGGGTGCAGGGGACGAGGTAGTGAAGAAATTTGACCTCAGCTCACTTCGCCATATTCTCAGCGTTGGTGAGCCGCTTAATCCAGAGGTTGTACGGTGGGGAATGAAGGTATTCCACCTCCGTATCCATGATACTTGGTGGATGACAGAAACAGGAGCACAGCTGATCTGCAACTATCCAAGCATGGAAATCAAGCCAGGCTCTATGGGCAAGCCTATTCCGGGCGTAAAGGCAGCGATTGTCGATGACCAGGGCAATGAACTTCCGCCATACAGAATGGGCAACCTGGCAATCAAAAAAGGCTGGCCATCCATGATGCATACCATCTGGAACAACCCGCAAAAATATGAATCCTATTTCATGCCTGGCGACTGGTATGTTTCCGGAGACTCCGCTTACATGGATGAGGAAGGATACTTCTGGTTCCAAGGTCGGATCGATGATGTAATCATGACATCAGGCGAGCGTGTCGGACCATTCGAGGTTGAGAGCAAGCTTGTTGAACACCCGGCTGTTGCTGAAGCAGGAGTCATCGGCAAGCCTGATCCAGTCCGTGGAGAAATCATCAAGGCATTCATCGCACTTCGTGATGGCTATGAGCAATCAGATGAATTGATCGAAGAAATCCGCCAGTTTGTGAAAAAAGGCCTTGCAGCGCATGCCGCACCACGTGAAATCGAATTCCGTGACAAGCTTCCAAAGACAAGAAGCGGTAAAATCATGCGCCGTGTCTTAAAGGCTTGGGAACTTGATCTCCCTACTGGTGACCTATCTACGATGGAAGATTAATAGATTAAAATGGATTAAAAAGAGCGTGAAATGGTGGTGACCCCACAAAGTTAGAGTTTTTATTATGCAGCTAATTGGCTGGTTTGAGTTCGGTATTGTATTGGACTTAAACCAGCCAGTTTTACTTTAATACGTTCATTATTGTAGTAATATATATACTCCTCTATTTTCCTTTTCAGCTCTTCATAAGGCACTAAGTCTTCTCCGTAATACATCTCTTGTTTGAGAATCCCAAAGAAGTTTTCCATTGCCGCATTATCTGCACAGCTTGCTTTTCTAGACATACTTTGAAAGATTTTATTTCTCTTTAATGTTTTTACCCAGGTATTATGTTGATAATGCCAACCTTGATCCGAGTGTATCGTTGTACGATATTCTGCTTCGTCCTTAATGATTTCAATAGCTTTATTTAATGGCTCTAAAACCAGGTCCAATGTTGGTCTGTTGGATATACCAAAAGAGATAATTTCACCGTTGTATAAATCCATTATAGGACTTAAATATAGCTTTTGGTCATCAGTACATTTAAATTCGGTCACATCCGTTACTAGTTTTTGCAGGCGGATAGATGTATTGAATCTACGATTCAAGCGGTTTTTGGCTACTTTACCAACTGTACCTTTATATGATTTATAACGAGATTTACGTGTGAATTTTTCACATTTTAAATTCAATACACTCATTATTCGTTGAACCTTTTTATGGTTAATCACATACCCTTGTCCTCTTAACTCTAAATAAATGCGACGATATCCGTATTTACCCTCGTGCTTTTGAAATAGATCAGTAATTAGTTCCTTCCACTCTTTATCTGGATCATCTTTTTTCAATTGCTTCACTTGATAATGATAAGTTGCTTCTGGAATATCTACTACTAATATATCTTTTAATCTGAATCCTTCTTCTTTGAGTTCAAATGCCAACGCTGCTTGTGCTTTTCGAGGAAGGCATTCGGATTCTCCTGAAAAGCGTTTAACTTTTTTAAATATGAATTCTCTAAGTATCTTGGTAAGAAGCACCTGTCTGTTTCATAAAGTTTAGTACATTTAACTTAAATTGGACAGAGTAAACTTTTTTAGAATGCTTCCTACGCAGTCCGTCTTCGCCAAATTCTTTATAAGCACGAACCCATCTCCTAATTTGAGATTCAGCAGGGATACCATATTTTTTAGCTAATGATATATAGCTTATAGTACCTTCTAAATATTCCTTTACGATTTTTAATTTAAATTTCCCACCATACTTTGCCATACAAAAACACCCCAGAAGTTAGATTGTAACTCTAACTTCTGGGGTGCAGTACCAATTCACGCTCTTTTTGTTGCAAGCGTGCATTCAAAATATAGGCTGATTCAAAAAGTCGTTGAATGCGACCTATTGAATCAGCTGTTTTTTTCAACGTTGTAAAAGTGTTAGAGATGTAAAATTATTAAAAATTGAAGGATTCCTTCATATCTTTTCAGCAGAAAGAGTTTTATGAATAAAAAAGAAATTTTCAAGGAGGAACCTTATTGGGCAGCAAAATTAAATTTCATCGGGCATTTGGTGTTTATGGACTATATTTCGAAGGTGAAAAGCTGTTAGTGATTAATAAAAATGGAGGACCTTATAAAAAACGTTTTGATCTTCCTGGAGGAAGTCTAGAGGATTCTGAAAGCTTATCTACTGCTTTGAAAAGAGAGTATTTTGAGGAAACAGGTCTTGAGGTAGAAATAGTAAAAAACTTAGGTATTGTTGATTTTATGTTATCAACGAATTGGAGAGATTCTACACTGGTTCATCATATATGCGGTATATGCGGTTACTACTTGGTAAAGAAAAATGGAGGCCAGCTCATAATTCCAGAACAATTCTCTGGCCATGATTCATTAGGTGCTTTGTGGGTTTCAGAAAGTGATGTAACAGTAGATAATTCCTCTCCATTGGTTCTTAAAGCATTTGAATGGTTAAATAAAGGTGAATTAGGATTAGAAACACAAGTCTATGAAAGTTGGGAAGCAAAAAGGTGAGGTGTGCTTTTTTGCTGAGAAATTGTTTAGACTGTTTAAAAAAGACTGAAAATTAAAATAAATAGATTCATTTGTGTTAAAATGGTAATAAAAGGATTTAGTTATGGAATTTGACTAATAGAGGCAGAGGTGGAATATGAGACTTTCAGAGATTCATCCTATTTTTTATTCTCTCAGAATAAGCCAAAAGCAGCTTTTCCGATCTATACATAATTTTAGGTACCAAAAAAACTTTGCAAAAACTTATTGGAAGGAATCCTATCCATTCACTTCCAAGAAGCATCAATCCCTCTTGAGAAGAAAGCTGGGCAATAGTGACCCGAAGCTCCAGGAAAATAAAATCACTAACCTAAAGCTTGCAGCCAGTAAAATCGATGGTATTATCATAAGACCTGGAGAAATTTTTTCTTTTTGGGCATTAGTTGGAAAAACAACGAAGAGAAAAGGTTATATTGAGGGAATGCAGCTTTCAAGGGGTGAAGTTAAAACAGGGGTCGGCGGTGGTATCTGTCAACTAGCGAACCTGCTGTATTGGATGGCTCTTCATACTCCATTAGAAATCGTAGAACGGCACCATCATAGCTTCGACCCTTTTCCTGATGAAGGCAGAGTGCTGCCATTCGGAAGTGGAGCAAGTGTGTTTTACAACTACATAGATTTACGATTCAAAAATCCGACAAAACAATCTTTCCAAATTAGAACCTGGCTCACAAGTAAGCATTTAAAAGGAGCCATTTATTCTAATGAAGAATGGGATTTTTCTTATCATATTAAGGAAAAGAACCACAAATTCAGTAAACTAAACGGCCAAACCTTTCGAGAAAATGAAATTTGGAGAATGGTGGTTGATAAAAGGACAGGCATCTGTGTAGATGAAGCCCTTCTTATTCAAAACTTTTCTGAAGTGAAATATCAAATATTTGAAGAAAGTTTATGATATACAGGACTGATTTCTGGAGGTAGTAATGGGTTACATGGAGGATTTACGTAAATTAACCTTAATTCGTTAAGCGAGACTATTGATAAAGATTGTGAATAAATCTATTTAAAGAGGGGTGATAGCTTAATAAAGGTTATCGCCTTTGTTCTGTAGCAATAGCAGTTGAATTAGCTTTCAAGTAATTAAGGGAGGGATCTCTAATGGAATATGATGATGTAAGTAAAACCATTACCACTAAAAGACTGAAACTCAGACTGTTTCAAATATCCGATGCAGCAGCTGTTACTAAACTTTGTAATAATTATAATATCTATAAAAATACCCTGTACTTGCCTTATCCATACTCTATAGAGGATGCATTATCGTGGATTGAGCATCATCTTAATAATTTTAATGCTAATAAATCATATGAATTCGCGGTCACTGATAAAGAAACAGGAGATTTATATGGTGCTATCGCGCTATCGAATAATCAAAAGTTTAAGAATGGTGAAATAGCCTATTGGATTGGCGAAGAATTTTGGGGAAATGGATATGCTACAGAAGCAGCGCAAGGTATATTGCAATTTGCATTTGATGAAAAGCAATACCATAAAGTTTTTGCTCGTTATTTTAAGTCGAATCCTGCTTCTGGAAGAGTGATGGAAAAACTAGGTATGAAACAAGAAGGGTACTTTGTTGACCATGTTAGGAAAGAAAATCGATATGAAGATTTAGTGTATTATGGACTAATAAATCAATAGGATTAAAGATTAGTAGTGTATAGTCAGTAACCCTATTCATAAAAGAACAAACAATTAGCCTGCTGATGATTTCATGCATCATGAATAAAACTAAAACTTCTTAGTTTAATGGATTAGAAAAGGATGGCTGTGTGCGGAAAAGAAAGACAGGAGATATATGATAATGAAATCAGACCTCATTTCATTCATGTTTTCATAATCGAGTGCTGAAGCCAGGAGTAGATAAAGTCGTTTAATAATAAGTTTGGTATAATCTCTTTATAAAATCATACTAAAGAGCAGATCACTAAGTTTTCTTTCTAAAGTTAAACCACAGTCGAGTCTGTGGTTTTTTATTTTGCCGATATCCTGAAACCTTTTTTACTTAGTAATTCGGCTCTAATCTGTCCCTTGAATAGGGGAATTGATAAATGGTTCGCCTTCTGTTTTTTAAGTATAATGAAAGTTATAAAAGGTTGGAGGGTTCGGGATGACAGAAGAATTATTTGAACTATTGGATGAACCAGCTGCTAAACAAGCGAAATTAGATGAAATCATCGGCCTGTTAGGTGGAGATGAAAATTATTAATTTCTTGAAGAAGCCCTGGAAAAGAAAGAGAAGGCCATCGTAAATTCGCTCGGAGGAAATGATGGCCACCATTAAAGAAAAGAACCGCAGCTGCTAAAAAAGAGTTGTTCGATTATATCAAGTTGACCATCGAGAATGATTGGACAGAAGAAGTTGGAGTCACGATCATTCGAGGTTGAAATATCACCCATCCCCGACGCATATTCGTTGGTGGTGGGTGTTTTTGTTCCTGACTGTAAAAGATGCGTTTTTGTGCGTTTTCTTTTTCAGTAGACACTGTTGCAATAAAGCCACCTGACTCGTAGCGGCTTATGGCTTATGTTCATTTTTTAAAATACATGTTAAAATTAGGGAAATTAGATTTTGAGGTGGGAGTATGGACATTAAAAAGAAACTACGATACACCAGTCTGGTATGCGCTCTTGTATTTTCGTTTTTGCCGACAGTCGGATTGGTGAATGGAACTCAAAAATTTGGCATTCCGGCCCAGACTTTAGCTTTACATGAGGGGTTCGGGTTTGATTTCAACCCTATAGCATTGGTGCTCAATTTCTTTTTCTTTTATGCCATGTTCTTGATTGCCTTAAAACTCTGGAAGTTATTAACGGCAAAAGTTAACTAACCCCTATTTGGGGTTTTTTCTTTTTCTTTTTCTTTTAAATCAATAAATTTCCCAACTTTCTCTGTCTATTCTATAGAGTTATTTTGGAATTGAATAATCCTTAAGTTTAATATTAGAAAGTAAAACAAATTAATTTTCCTAACATGGAATATATTTACTAATTTGGTAGATTGCTAGATAATTGCATAGAAAGACATAGGACATAAGGAGGAGAGAGAATGAAGAAGAAAAGTATAGTGGGCTTACTTTCTGTATTATTAGTCTTTGGTGCTTTGGTGTCACCGGTTTCTGCAGCTAAGCCAGATGAAAAGCCAACCAAAGAAGAAGTGACGGAGAAAATTAAAGAGATTATCAAACAGGATGAGAATGTAGAGCTTATCGATCCTAGCGAACTACCTGAAGGCGTACCTATGTTGAACTTTGATTCTGTAGAAGATTTCGAGGCTTATGTTAATGAACACCGAAAGAATAATGAAGGCAAAGATGATGACCATGAAAAATACAACCCAGCAATGGCGGTCAAGGAACCTGGCGAACACATTAATAATGGTGGAAAGCCATCTGATTTCACTACTCAATCTTCCAGTATTGGCAGCATCACATGGTACGACAATAACTGGTGGGAACTAACTATCATGAGAATGACCTTTAACTACAGCTACTACCAAGCTGGTGGTTACAACTACTTTAATGGTGCTTCTAACATCAATTCATGGAGTCAAAACATCTCCCCTGTTAACTGGAATCAAACAAACAAGAGTTATATGATTATGGATGGCAACAGAACACTTCAGCTTAAGATTGCTGGATATCACCTGTTTGGAGCGCAAATAATGGGGTTCCCTCTTGGGTTTAGAGCAGGCGATAGCTATACTCGCTATTTCTACAGGTCACAAATAGATTAATAAAGAGGTCAATCAGTGCCGACTGGTTGACCTTTTTCATTTCTTGTTATTTGGAAGGAATAATGGAGTCAGCTATCTATCGGAAAAGCAAGGGAGATATACAGGAAGCAGGAGCGGGTGAAGGATAAAGTGTACCTGCTGTCTCTATTTAGTATGATGCATGGTAAAATATTGATACCAGGAGCACTGGCGGTCTTCCGCTGGTGCTCAATTTCTATGGCCAGGGATTAATTGATTTGATTAGTCAAAACAATGGGGTTGCCGGCATTAACGCTGGAGGCTTTGTGGACCCGGGTGGAAATGGTTGTGGTGGCCAACCGATAGGGACTGTCATTAGTGATGGAGTTATCACGAACAATCCAAATGCGAATAATAAGGAATTGATGGCTGCCTTCCTTGAAGATGGTCAGTTCATTACCCTGAACATAATAAACTTCGGACTGTTATTTTTATTAAAAATAGGGAAAAACAAAGTTAAATCCCAGTAATGCATTTATTCAAAGGTTAGGCTAATTAACAATATTACCGGGATAATTAAAAGCATCATAATAACTATAAGGAGGAATACAAAATGAACGATATCACGGTTTATTCAACGAATACTTGACCGTACTGCACAATGATGAAACAATTCCTTGAGGATCAAGGGATAGAATACAAAGAAGTAAATGTGCAGTTAGACCCTGTTGCAGCCCAAAAGCTAGTCGAGGAAACCGGACAGATGGGCGTACCGCAGACAAAGGTAAATGGCCATTGGGTTCTCGGCTTTGATCCCGAGACACTGATGCAGTATGTGAAATAGTGGTGGCAAAAAACAAGGCACCGGATTAATCCGATGCCTTGTTTTTGAACTTCGTTATTAGCTTAAAGATAAGTAAGACGATAGTCTGGCTTAAGAAGCCTTCTGTTCCGCAAAAGTATTCTGTTGGACAACTCTTTTACCCTTAAAAACATTGAATACTAAATTCAATGCAATGGCAGTTAAGCTGCCCGCCACGATACCATTGTCGGTAAGTATACGGATGCTTGAAGGCATTTGGGCAAATAGTTCTGGAACTGCTGTCACGCCCAATCCCATTCCAACAGAGCATGCAATAATTAACAAATTCTCCTGTGATGCAAACTCAACCTTGCTGAGCATTTTGATCCCATAGGCGACTACCATGCCAAACATGGCAACCATTGCACCTCCAAGAACAGGTGTAGGGATAATGGTCGTCAATGCACCAATTTTCGGTACCAGTCCGAGCAGCACAAGGAATACTCCTGCGGTGTAGATGACATTCTTTGTCTTTACCCCTGACAGCTGAAGAAGACCTACATTTTGGGAATACGTTGTATAAGGGAATGCATTAAAGACGGCTCCAAGGATTATCGCTAGCCCCTCGGCACGATAACCATTCGAAAGGTCTTTTTCTTCCAGTTTTTCTTCACAAATATCACCAAGTGCAAAATACACTCCTGTTGATTCTACTAAACTAACCATCGCAACCAGAATCATCGTAAGAATAGCTGTTACTTCAAAAGTCGGCATCCCAAAGTAGAATGGAGATGGCATATGGAACCAGGAAGCATCTGCTACAGCTGCAAAATTCACTTTTCCCATAAAATAGGCAACGATCGTTCCCGCAGCCAATCCCATCAGAATGGCAATCGCGCGAATAAATCCTTTAAAGAAGCGGAATAGCACAATAATGAAAAGCAAAGTCCCGAATGCAAGACCAACGTTTGAAAGTGAACCAAAGTCTGGACTTCCTTGCCCTCCAGCCATATTATTCATCGCTACTGGAATCAAAGTAATCCCGATAATGGTTACTACAGAGCCGGTAACGACAGGAGGAAAAAATTTAACGAGCTTTCCAAAGAACTTTGAAATTGCTACTACAAATATACCTGATACAAGGATGGAGCCATAAATTGCAGAAATGCCGTATTGTCCGCCAATGGCAATCATCGGCCCAACAGCAGTGAAGGTACAGCCTAATACAACAGGGAGGCCTATCCCAAAGAACTTGTTGCGCCAAACCTGCAATAGGGTAGCAACACCGCACATGAAAATATCAATCGAAACTAAATAAGTTAACTGTTCTCCTGTTAATCCAAGGGCTCCTCCAACAATTAGAGGAACAATAACTGCTCCTGCGTACATTGCCAATACATGCTGGATTCCTAATGAAGCAATTTTGAATGGATTCTGTTTCATTACGCCAATTCCGCCTTTCTTTCTGTTGATTTCTCAAAGCTGACTATGCCGTTTTCAAGCGAGTTTAGTATCGCCAATGATTCAACCCGGTAGCCTTTATTTCGGAGAATACGGCCGCCTTCTTGAAACCCTTTTTCTATAACAATTCCGATACCTTCTACAGATGCTTTAGCCTTGATCGCTATTTCTATAAGACCTAATGCCGCTTGTCCGTTTGCGAGGAAATCGTCTATGATCAGCACCTTATCGTTTTCTGATAGATATTTATTTGAAATAGAAATTTCATTGGTTTCTTCCTTGGTAAAAGAATGGACAGAGGCTGTGATCAAATCATTTACGAGAGTCAGAGATTTTCTTTTTCTGGCAAAAACAACTGGCACTTGTAAATGAAGACCGGCCATAACTGCAGGAGCAATTCCAGATGACTCAATCGTTAATATTTTTGTAATTCCGCTATCAGCAAATCTTTCGGCAAATTCCTTTCCAATTTCTAGCATGAGATGCGGATCTATCTGGTGGTTTAAAAAGGAGTCTACCTTTAGAATGGACGATGACAAGACGCACCCTTCGTTTTTTATCTTTTCAATTAGCAGTTCCATGTTAATCCTCCTCTTTAGGTGTGAGCCAATGAAATACAAAAAGCCCAAAAACCATGCATTCACATCATAAAATGAGTGAAGCAATGGCCTTTGGGCTGTCAAGCATACAGGCGAATAAAGGGTAGAGATACCACCCTGACATTGCTCACCCATAGTCGGATCATTTACGGTAATCCGGTAGAAACTTGCAGGCCTTATCCCCGCGATTATATGAGTGAATCTTATTAATTTATAGTCATTATAACACCATTGAAAATTTCTTCAACACAAAATGATGAAAAAACCGAACTAAATTTTAAAGAACACCTTTAACATTCGTGATTTTCACAGTATCTTTCCAGAAAAAAATTCTCTAAAACAAAACCCGTATCCAAAAGGATACAGGTTTTTGCTCGTATGAATTAAGTTTTAATTTCCATTCCCGTTGCCATCTCCATCTCCTGGAGGAGGTGGTGGTGGTGGATCCTTCGGTTTCGGGTCTGTCGGAGGGTCCTTCGGTTTTGGATCGGTAGGCGGGTCATTAGGTTTAGGATCTGTCGGAGGATCCGCTGGTTTTGGATCCTTAGGTACTCCTATTTCAACAATATTGGATGGTGCAGATTCTTTTCCGGCAATATCAACGGCGGTCACATAGAACGAACCGCTGCCTGCCTTGAATACTAAGGCTGCTCCTGCTTTAATGCTGCCGACCTTCTGTTTTCCATTGTAAATTCGATAGCCGACTATATCATTTTCAGGATGTTTTCCCCATGTAATTGTATTGCCGGAAAGTTTGATGCCTGGTGATGCCGGTGTTTTTCCATTCTCACTCAGCTTATCATCAGCCACAAGAATTTTAGACCAAGCATCCTTTTTAGGAATCAGCTGCTGTGGGTTTCTTATTTTATGGCCAATTATGCTTTCCATATACTCAGGATTCAGGATTACACCTGTTTCGGCAAACTCTGCCGGAGTTGAATCAAGTGCAAGGTAGCGCTTATCGCCAACATAAACAAATTTGCTTTCAACCAGACTGTCATCGACTTTAGTTGGAGCGTACTTTGAGATGAAGTAATCGGATTCTACAAGGCCTGCTTTTGAACAAGCGCTTGATGGGAGTAATCCTGATACTGCGCAATATGCTCTTTTGACGATTCCACCTGGCATTTTAAAGTGTTCAGCTGGGTCGACCAGCTGAGGAGCTACATCATAAGCATCGTTCACTAAATCTGCCCAGATGTACTGAGTCCTGACACCATATGAAAGGCCTTTATAGGTTTTTTCAAGTGGTTTATTATGGTCATAGCCAAGCCAAACACCCATGGACACATTCGGGTTTGTAGCGACGAACCATGAATCATAATATTCATGCCCGGTTCCTGTCTTGCCGGCCCAGTCTGAATCAAACTTAAGACGGCCATTTACAGCAGTTGCTGTTCCTCTTCTGATAACGTCCCGCATCATATCGATTGTTAAGTATGCTGTTTGCGGACTGAATACATCAACGGGTTCTGCTTTATGTTGAAAAATAATGTTTCCTTGCTTATCAACGATCTTGTCAATCAGGTAGGCATCAATAAATTTCCCGCCATTTGCGAATGTACCAAATGCATTTGTATTTTCTTCTACCGTGACTCCGCCTTGCAAAGAACCAATGGCAGTAGAAAGGTTGTAATAATCATCTTTTGTTAAATTAGAAAAGCCCATTTTATCCAGAAAATTGGCAGGCTTTTGGCCTAGGATGTTCTTATAGGCAAGGACTGCAGGAACGTTATAAGACTTTGTCAATGCATATCTTGCCGAAGTTAATCCACTGTACTTCATGTCATAGTTGTGCGGCCACGCTTTTCCTGGACCATTCAAAAATACCTCAACGTCAGGAAGGACGCTGCCAGGACTCAGTGCTCCCAATTCAATCGCTGGAGCGTAGACAAGCAAAGGCTTCATGGTTGAACCGTTTTGTCTTGTGGTATAGGTCGCGTGATTCGATTGCTGTTTGTCAAAATCACGTCCGCCAACGAAGCTGATTATTTTCCCTGTTTTGTTTTCAATCATTACAGCGCCGACATCAACCTGTTCCGTAATCGTAATCGTTTTATTTGGGTCATCAGGATCCGGAACTTCCTGAGGTTTATCACTGCCGTAATAAGCATAGTTTTTGGCCGTTTCCTGCATTTTGTTATAGATATCTTTGTTGATGGTTGAATAAATTTTATAGCCATTCTGGCGAAGGTCGCGGTCTGCCAGCGCATGATATTCCGCTCTTAAATCTTCATCTTGCTTTAAATCATCAGCTTCATAGCCATCACGTTCAGCAAGGATCTTTGCTAAAATTTCTACAGCGCGAGACTCGATTTCAAAAGTGAGGTACGGGTATTCTTCAACCGTATTATCACTCGGTACTTCTTTTACAAAGTCTTTAGTAATATCATAGTTGATTGCTTCATTGAACTCTTTGTCTGAGATGAATCCAGCGCCATGCATTCTGGTAAGGACAGTTTTTAATCTTGTAAGCCCTGGTTCAAGCCCGGCTTCATCCTTGAGAATTCCATGATTGCTGCTGAACGGAGTATATCCAAAAGGGCTCTGAGGAAGCCCGGCAATAAAAGCTGCCTGCGGCAAAGTCAGATCTTTGGCGTCTTTGCCGAAGATTCCTTTAGCAGCTGCCTGTACACCTGCAATATTACTGCCATTCGCATTCCTTCCGAAGGTTGCGACATTCAAATATGCTTCTAAAATTTCCTTCTTATCGAAGAACTTTTCGAGGCGAAGCGCAAGAAGGATTTCTTTTGCTTTACGTTCGAAAGAAATTTCATTCGTCAGGATTTGGTTTTTAATGAGCTGTTGGGTCAGTGTACTTCCTCCGGACGAAGTCGACGAGTTTGTGACTTCCTGGAAGAGAGCACGCATGATTGCTTTTGGAACAACACCATCATGCTCATAAAAATATTCATCCTCGGTTGCCACTATTGCATTCACCAAATGCTCCGAGACGTCATCAAGTTTAACTTCCTCACGGTATAGATCAGTACGGAGCTTGCCTAGATAAACATCGTTATCAAAATATAAATCAGATGTCTCTTCGTAGTTGTATATGTCTTTCTTCATATTCTCATAAGGCCTGATTTGTTCATCTTTAACAAGGGATGCAAAGTATCCTGCACCGACACCACCCGCAAATCCAGTACCAAGCACGATGACGATGATCAATAACAGCACCATGTTCCAGATAACCGAATAGGTAATCCGGGCTCCTTTTACGGTTTTTTTATTCGTAAAAAAAGCACCCAAGGATTTTAATTTCTCTTTCCAAGGCTGTTTTTCTTCCTGCATTCGTATCATTCCCCCTAAAATCACATACATTATAGCATAAACAAGCAATCGAAAAGGCTCGAATCTCAATTTTTCTGAAAATTTATGTCGAATTTGACAGAGGATATGTTTGTGTGGTAAAAATGCATTATTAACTTTATAGCAAAAGCTTTGAAGGGAATTAGTAGTGCTTCTGTCCATGTTCCAGAAAGCCGGCGGGTGCTGTGAGCCGGTACAAACAGAAGGATGAATTACCTCCCCGAGCGCCGCCTGTGAACTGGAGACTTAGTAGCTGCGGCCGGTTTAACCGTTACATTAATGAGTGGAAGACAAATTTGTTTTCAAGCCGGGTGGTACCACGCATATATAGCGTCCCTGCAATTTATTGCAGGGGCGTTTTTTATTTGGCTAAAAAGCAGCCTGCCGGACCCAGGTTAAATTTTGAATGGAGGAAGAAACAATGGATTTATTAAAAGATCTAGAGTGGCGCGGCATCGTGTACCAGCAGACAGATGAAGAGGGAATAAAGGATACACTTTCTAAAGAGAAGATTTCATTATACTGTGGTATTGACCCAACTGCGGACAGCATGCACATTGGGCATTTATTGCCTTTCTTGACACTGCGCCGTTTCCAGAATGCAGGGCATCGTCCAATTGTACTTGTGGGTGGTGCGACAGGATTGATTGGAGATCCAAGCGGCAAAAGTGAAGAACGTAAATTACAGACGCTTGAACAAGTCCAGCTGAATGTTGAGGGTCTTAGGAAACAGCTTGAGCAAATCTTTAAAGTTGAAGGTGAAAATGGCTCACTGATGGTCAATAATTATGACTGGGCAGGCTCAATGGATATCGTTACATTCCTTCGTGATTTCGGGAAGAATGTCGGCGTGAACTACATGCTTGCAAAGGATACGATTGCCTCTAGGCTCGAAACAGGAATTTCATTTACTGAATTCACATACACCATCCTTCAGGCAATGGATTTCTTCCACTTATACGAAAACCATAACTGCAAATTACAGATTGGCGGAAGCGATCAGTGGGGCAATATCACAACTGGCCTTGAACTGATCCGTAAGATGTCTTCTGAAGGTTCGAAGGCGTACGGGTTGACGATTCCGCTTGTTACGAAAGCAGACGGAACGAAGTTTGGTAAATCTGAAAGCGGAACAGTTTGGCTCGATCCTGAAAAAACCTCCCCATACGAGTTCTACCAGTTCTGGATCAACACAGCTGATGCTGATGTAATCAAATACCTGAAATACTTCACTTTCCTTGGAAAGGAAGAAATCGAAGTATTGGAAAAATCAGTTCAAGACGAGCCGCATCTTCGCCAAGCCCAAAAAACACTTGCCGAGGAAATGACTCGCTTCATACATGGAGAAGAATCACTTCAGCAGGCCATCAAGATTTCAGCAGCACTATTCAGTGGCGATGTGAAAAATCTAACTGCAGAAGAAATCAAACAAGGTTTCAAAGACGTTCCTTCCTTCACAGTAGAAGGGGAAGATGAATTAGGGCTGGTTGACTTGCTGGTTGCAGCCAAAATTTCACCATCTAAACGCCAGGCTCGTGAAGATGTCAGCAACGGTGCTGTTTCACTTAATGGAGATCGTGTCACAGACACTGCGTATGTCCTTGGTGAAGCAGACAAGATCGAGGGACAATTCACGATCATTCGCCGAGGCAAAAAGAAATACTTCATGATTAAATACTAAGGCAGATGCGTTGTTAGCAAGTGCCTAATGAAAAAACAGTCTTCCTTGGTTTCAGGGAGGCTGTTTTTTGTTGTGGAATGATGCTTTGTACAGTATTTATTTCAGGATATAAGGTTGTTTTTTGAATTGCAGTCAAAGCTAAAGGTGTAATTCTTTAATTCTTCTTTGGATTCCGCAACTTCTTGTCGAAATCCCGCAAAATTCCATAGTCATTCCGCGAGTATCCGCCATTATTCCGCGAGTTTTTGTCGAAATCCCGCAACTTGTGTAAAATTACTCGAAAAATGTAACCGGAACCCTTGGAATAACAAGAACAAAAGTAAAAACAAAACCCCCGACCAAAATGGTCAGGGGTTTTAAGAACAATCTATTAACGAGAGTAGAATTCAACGATAAGAGCTTCGTTGATTTCAGCTGGAAGTTCAGAACGCTCAGGCATACGAGTGAAAGTTCCTTCTAGCTTGTCTGCATCAAAAGTCAAGAAGTCAGGTACGAAGTTGTTAACTTCGATTGCTTCTTTAACAACATCTAGGTTGCGTGACTTTTCACGAAGTGTGATTGTTTGTCCTGGAGCTACGCGGTAAGATGGGATATCTACGCGTGCACCATCAACCATGATGTGACCGTGGTTTACAAGCTGGCGAGCTCCACGACGAGTGCGAGCTAATCCAAGGCGGTAAACAACGTTGTCTAAACGTGCCTCAAGAAGAATCATGAAGTTTTCACCGTGCTTACCAGGCATTTTGCTTGCTTTGTCAAACAAATTGCGGAACTGGCGCTCAGTTACTCCATACATGTGACGAAGCTTTTGCTTCTCTTGTAATTGTAATCCGTATTCGGATAATTTTTTACGCTGGTTAGGACCATGAGGACCTGGTGCGTAAGGGCGTTTTTCTAATTCTTTACCTGTACCGCTTAGTGAAATTCCAAGACGGCGGGATAGTTTCCAGCTTGGGCCGGTATAACGAGCCATGAATGACTCCTCCTTAGTTTTTATTTTGTAAAATAAAAACAGATTGTGATTGGTCAGTTATGGGTATTTTGTTTTCATGTACCTTCGCCCTAGCAGCAGCGGGTTACGAGATACACCATCAAAAGAGTTTGAGGAACAAAATACATACATAATGTTGATCACATAGGCTGCGATATTTTACACAAGGAGTATTATATAATTTTAACATGATGAAAGTCAAGGTAATATTTTTATTTAGCTGTTTTCTCGTAATAGTATAAGACCTTTTATGCAGCTAAATTGTTATTCTTTTATGTTTGACAGCTTCCAGTGTTTCTTTGACTCCGCACGAGCTTCAATGACGGGGAGACTCTGCTAACGTCCTCCTCGGAAAGCAAGCGACTTGGCTGGAAATCAACAATAAAGGTTAACAGAGATATTGAAAAAAATATTCGAAAAGAGTTTATATAAAAGATGAAATGAAACTGAAAGAATATCCTTTTAAATCATACTATTTTACTATGCATATGATATAATTAATAGTAATTGTTTTATATTTCTAAAATTTGGATAATTACTTTAATTAGTAGAATTTGCCATGGGATGAAATTAAATGAATGACTGGTCTAAAAGGACCAGATCCGAGATATCAATCTTTTTTAATAAAATAAGAGTCACATCCAAATCGCTGTCTGATGCGATTGAAAAACAGGTGATACATATGGAAGAAACTTTAGAACGTGAATTATTGTTGAAGTTAAAAATCAGTTTTTTTGAATTAATCTGCGGCAGCAGAGATTCATTTTCCTTTACAGAACTTCTTTCACAAATGCTTGCGATCCTGAAACCGTTTATGAATGCAGATGAAGTTGATTTTTATCGTTTTGAAGAATGGAAGCAGGACTTGATTTTAGAAGCGTCGACAAAAAAAGGAGGAAAAGAGGCAATTATCAGTCCTGACATTGCTGCGGTTCAGCACGCTGCTGGCCAGCGATCTTTCATTATGAAACCATCTTTTCCTGGCTTTGAAAAATATGACTTGGTGATGCTAATGGATCAAGCGGGAAAATTAGAAGGTATGATTGCTTTACAATTGAATGGGAGTTTGCAAAGCAGTGCATCGGACAATTTTTTTGAGAAGGTAACAAGCGAATGTGGCTCCTTCGTTCAGAAAATCAGCAGCCTTGCAGATGCGATGGCCGAGGAAAAACGCTATAAGCAATTGTTCCGTGTCACTGAAAAATTCCATTCAACGATGGATATGGACGCCGTTTTAGGAGAAATCATTTCTACATTGAAGGAAGTATACCCTACTTTCATCTATTACCTGCTTCTATCACATGACCATAAAGGATATGAAGGCTTGCCGGTAAAGGATTTAGAATATGATAGCGAGAACCTGACTGCAATGCAATCCTATGTAAGCGGACAAATCCAGTTTGAGGATTCTCTCGCTGATCGGAATTCAATTATGTATGCTCCTTTAAAAGGAAAGCAGGGTGTGTACGGGGTACTGCAGGTGATTTCCCCTGACTCACTGGTTTTTCCTCAAAATGAGGTTGAATTCATTAAGTTATTGGCCAATACTGCTGGAAGCGCCCTTGAGAATGCCAAACTTTATGAGCAATCAAGAAAGCTGATAGCGGATTTGCAATTGATTAATGAGACTTCCCATCAGCTTAATACAAGCTTGCGCCTGACTGATACCATGAAATTTATTTGCGGGCAAATAATGAAATCCTTTAAAGCACAAGAAGTTGGCTTCATCATGATCGATTCAGAAAGTGATGATTACTCAGTACTTCAGGGAAGTACCGGTTTTTTCTTTTCAAAACATGCCTCCAAATATATCGCGGATGTCGGCAGGCGGATTCAAAGGGAAATGGAGCCATTATTTATTGGAGATTTTGATTCAGAGGATGAGATTTCATCCATCCATTTTAGATCCATAATGGGCGTACCAATGATTCAAAGCGGTGATTTGAAAGGATTTGCCATCGTTCTGCATGAAAAGCCTTATCACTTTGCCTTTGAAACTTTTAAATTGCTGCAATCCCTGATCCATCATTCAACACTTGCATTTACCAATTCCATCCTGCGAGAAGAACTTGAAAAAATGGTTGTAACTGACCATTTGACCAGGCTGTACTCAAGAAAATATTTGGATGAGAAAATGAAATTGTCGTTGCTTGAGGATTCCCAGGGGACTTTCATCTTAATTGATATTGATAATTTTAAAAGTGTTAATGATAAATATGGCCATCAGGTCGGGGACGATGTGCTCATCCAGCTTGCCCGTCAGATTGCAAAAAATATACGCGGAACTGATATTGGAGCAAGATGGGGCGGAGAAGAGCTCGCCATTTATTTACCGGGGGCGCCTCTTGAAATTGGAGTCATGATCGCAAACAGACTTGTCGATAAGGTTGAAAAACATACTCAGCCAAACGTGACGATTTCATGTGGAGTTTCTGCATGGATCAAGGGCCAGTCAGACACGACTAAAACTCTGTTTAAAAGAGCTGATCAGGCACTCTATCTTGCAAAAGACTCAGGGAAAAACAAAGTGGTAGTCCAAAAAGAAAATCAGTTTGATTTTATGAGCACTCGGGAGTGAGTGCTTTTTCTTTTTTTATGGAAGATAAATTACTTTCATAATTTAGATAAATATCATATTCTGTTAATGGGGTTTGTAAGCGGTTACAAAGAATACAGGAGGATTAATATGGGAGAGAAACGTTTTGAAACAGAAGTAATCCATTCAGGTTATAAATCCGATGAATTTAGGGGAAGCCTTGCTCCGCCTCTATTTCAGACCAGTACATTTACCTTTGACAGTGCTGAACAGGGAGAAAGACGATTTGCTGGAGAAGAAGATGGCTTTATCTATTCTCGACTTGGCAATCCAACCGTCGCTATGCTTGAAGAAAGGATGGCTGCGATTGAAAAAGGAGAGAAGGCTCTTGCTTTTGCTTCCGGCATGGCAGCCGTTTCAGCAATATTAATTTCGTTGACAAGATCAGGCGATCATATTCTTTGTTCGCAGGGTGTCTACGGATGTACCTTTGGGCTCCTGCAGCTAATGAAGGAAAAATATGATATTAACCATAGTTTCTCAATGATGTCGACAAGAGAAGAAGTATTGGAAGCCATTACCCCTGAGACTGCATGTATTTATATTGAAACGCCAATCAACCCGACAATGAGGCTGGTTGACTTGGAAATGGTTGCGGAGGTTGCGAAAGAAAAAGGAATCCCTGTTGTGGTTGATAATACTTTTAGTTCACCATATCTGCAAAATCCACTTGAGCTTGGCTGTGATTTTGTTATCCACAGTGCGACTAAATATATTTGCGGCCATGGAGACGTGATAGCAGGAATTGCAGTCGGACCTAAAGACATCATGTCCAAGATTGCTATGACAACACAGAAGGATATTGGGGGCGTTATGTCCCCGTTTGACGCATGGCTGCTTCTTAGGGGATTGAAAACACTTCCTGTAAGGATGGACCGCCATTGTGATAACGCAGAAAAACTTGCTGCCTTTCTGTCAGATCATCCAGCTGTAGAGGAAATCATTTTCCCAGGTGATCCGAATCACCCAGACTACAGGATTGCACAAAAACAAATGCGTAAGCCAGGGGGGCTGATCTCTTTCAACATTAAAGGAGACCAAAAAGCTGCCCAGTTATTTATGAACAAACTAAAGCTTATCAAAATCGCCGTCAGTCTCGGTGATGCAGAGACTTTAATCCAGCATCCGGCAACAATGACACATGCTGTTGTACCAAAGGAAGCAAGAGAAAAAATGGGTATCAAGGACAATATGCTGAGGCTCTCTGTCGGACTGGAAGCCTGGGAAGATCTAAGAGATGATCTTGAAGCAGCTTTTGAAGCAGTAAGAAAAGAAAGCAAGCAGGAAAGCGGGTCTATGTAATAGGCAGTTTTGTGTAATTGGTTTGTTTGAAAGCAAATCCTTGATAAATAAGTTGATTGGCACGGAAAGTGAGCATCTTTTCTTTCCAATCAACATATTCAAAGCAGCAAAGTATACGAACAAAGCCATATAATAAAGCATTTTTTCAATAAAAAGAGCAGTTATCATATCATTTGATAACTGCTTTTTATGTGTTCAGCTGTAAAAAAATTAAATATACTGCACCAATACTTCAACGAATTTTTCCAGTTTTAGCTGATCTAATTCATCAAAGCGGTTTGTCTCAGGAGAGTCAATATCCAGGACTCCTAGTAGTTTTCCATCCTTAATCATCGGGACGACGATCTCGGACTGAGATGCTGCATCACAAGCAATGTGGCCAGGGAATGAATGGACATCTTCAACTCGTACGGTCTCTCTTTTTGAAGCGGCAGTTCCACATACGCCTTTGCCAAGCGGAATCCTGACACATGCAGGCAATCCCTGGAATGGTCCTAAGACAAGCTCTCCATCCTCCACTAGATAAAAACCTGTCCAGTTAACGCGATCAAGAAATTGGTTCAATAATGCAGATGCATTGCTCAAATTTGCAATCGCGTTTTTTTCATCTTCGATCAGGGCTTTTAGCTGCTTTATTAATAAATCGTAGTTTTTATCGCGGCTCTCGCTGTAATTTTCGACTTTAAACATCCTTTTTCCCCCTCATTCATGAAGTTTTACTATACATTGTATCAAATATAGCCGAAACAATGGAGACTTTGTCGAGCTTTTTTTAAAGGGAATTTCGTACATTTCCAGAAAGTAAACAGTAAGATATCGCTTTGAAAGGGAGGGGTGGAGATTGAGGAAAAATTCTAAAGCTGCCATCATGGATGCGGCCATCTTCTTATTTAATACAAAGGGGTTTAATGGGACATCCGTCAGGGATATTGCTGCAAAGGCGGAAGTGAATGCAGCGAATATCTCTTACTATTTCCAAAATAAGAATGGACTCCTCGAAAACTGTTTTACTGCCTTTTTTGAAAGCTATCTGGAGGAATTGGAAAAGGCATTTTCGTTGCTGGATTGCGGAGCCGAAATATGCCTAAAAGCAATGGTTGATAACGTTTTAAGATTTCAGTGTGAAAATATCCAGTTAACAAGATTTATATTAAGAGAAATGACGATTGATTCACAGGTTGTCCGCGAAATCATGTCTACCTATCACGTGAAAGAGCGTTATTTATTTAAAAAGGCGCTTGAAAGGGGCATGGAAACCGGGGAATTCAGGAACCTGTCTATCCAATATATTATTTTACAGCTAAAGTCTTTGCTTTCAATGCCGTTTTTAAATACTCATTATGTGACCGAAGTTCTCCATATTCTGCCGCATGAACAATACTTTGCCGATAAGTACAGTAAGGAAATATCCCAGTGGATAAAAGGAACAATCTGCGTGGAACAGCTGGAGCAGCAAAAAATATTAATAAATATATAAACTCTTTTTCGAAGTCTTATCTTTTATAAAAGGGATCTTACAAGAATCTTATATAATTAAGAGAAAACCGGCATAAACGCCGGTTTTCCTATTTATAGCATCATTCTGCCCAGCCCCTGGCCAAGCTCCTTTGCCTGATGTGCATCAGATCCATACACTAAGGGTATCCCTAGAGTAATTGCCTGCTTGATTACCCAGTCAGGTGGATACGGTTCACGGCACAAAGGTTTTGCCGTACCGGCACCGTTATAATCAAGCTCATATCCATGCTCTGAAACTGTCTTTAATATTTTGTTGATTTCCACACTGAAATTGTTCTCAGCAGGGAAACGCACCCTGAATTTATTCGCTAGAGTGATATGCCCGATTCTATTTGGTTTGTACGGACCTAAATCAGCTAGAATTGAATTCAATACCGTTTGGTAATAGCGGCGGTGTACATTTTCCACCGAGCCATAATGGTCAACCATGGCGCTGAAGGTTTCAGGACTGTAATCGAGGCAATCATATTTACCATCCAAATTTTTTAAAAAATGTACAGATAGGACTGCGTCATTTAAATGTCGTCCATATTTATTTAAGAAAGCTGCAGTCTGTTTTTCATATCCCTCTATGAAATCAACCTCCAACCCAGTATTGATCTTGATTCTGCCACTGTATTGCTGTTTGGCTTTTTCAATTATTTTAAAATAATCTTCAAGATCATCGCGCTTCATCGCGCTGTCCTTTAATGGCGTCGGATCGATGAAATCTTCTGGAAGTGGTGCATGCTCCGCAAAGGTGATTTCCGTATAGCCAAGCTGTAAAGCTTTTTCAATATACTCTTCGATAGTATCCTTTGTTCCATGCGGGCAAAAAGAAGTATGGACATGTCCGTCTCTCATAAAAACACCTCCAAAAGTAATGTTTTTCGTTTGCTGTAGAGCCAAATCGGCTTAATTCGGATAATTTCAACAAAAAATCTCAAATTAATAGTCAAAAAATGTCGTTTACATGGTAATATAAATACATTATACACGCATTTATAAATTCATTTTATATATATGGATATAGAACTTGGAATTTGTGAGGCCAGGGGGATAATAATGAAGTACATAATTGGCGGAATTGCTATATTGATAATTCTTTATTTAATAGGGTATTTTAGGAAACGGAAATTTTACAGTGAAGTGGACAGATATGAGTCCTGGAAAATTGAGATTATGAACCGGCCTGTTCTGGATGAAATGTCAAAAGTAAAACAGTTGAACATGACAGGGCAAACTGAGGAGCTTTTTGAACGCTGGCGCCAGGAATGGGATGAACTTGTTACTTCGAAGCTTCCGGGAATAGAAGATTACTTGTTTGATGCTGAAGAATATATTGATAAGTATCGTTTTAAAAAAGCGAAAGACTCACTTTCCATCATCGACCAGAAACTGACTGAAACGGAGGACAAAATCAAAAAAATCCTTCGCGAATTGAATGAACTGGTCGGCAGTGAAGAAAAGAATCGTGAAGAAATTGATGGACTCAAAGAGGAATACAGGGAAAGCAAGAAAAGCCTCCTGACTCACCGCCACAGCTTTGGCAAAGCGGAAGCAAGCCTTGAAGCTACCCTTGAAGAAATCCAGGGGAAATTCGTGGAATTTGATGAGAAAACTGAGAACGGAAATTACTTAGAAGCAAGGGAAACTGTCCTGATAATCAAAGCAATGCTTGATGAGGTTGCCGTGAAAATGGATTCGATACCTGGGCTGCTGCATGATTGCCAAACAACGCTCCCCGGTCAAGTCAGCGATATAAAAGAAGGGGTCAAGGAAATGTCTGCCCAGGGTTATATTCTCGATCACCTGAACGCAGAGGCAGAATTAGAGAATATCGGCAAAGAACTATCTGAATACATTGTTTCGCTTGAAAACGGCGATGTGGAAATAGCTGGGCAGGGCATCCATAGCTTAAAGGAAAAAGTCGATAATCTTTTCGATCTTCTCGAACATGAAGTTACAGCTAAACAATACATCAGCAAGACTGAACATGAAGCCAGGGAAATACTCGTAAAAGCGATAACTGAAAGCAAGACACTTAAAGAAGAAACAAAGCTTATTCAGGAAAGCTACCATCTTTCTGAAAAAGAGCTGGCAGCCCAAACAAATGTAGAACAGCAATTAAAAGGGCTGCTCAAACGTTTTGAATTGATTGACCACAGAATTACTGATAATAGTACACCTCAGAGCTTGATAAAGGTGGAGCTTGAAGAAGCGAAACAGCAGCTTGATACTCTTGTGGAAGAGCAAAAAGCACTGATGGAAAAGCTTAGTGCTTTGAGAAAGGATGAATTGGCTGCAAGGGAGAAAGTAAAGGAACTTTCCAAAAAGATTACGGAAATGATTCGGACAATCTCCAAAAGCAATATGCCAGGATTATCTCAGGATTATAAGTATCTTCTTGACGATGCGAATGAAAGCATCAATCAAGTAAATGAAAAACTTGATCAGAAACCGCTTGATATCCCTTCCATTCATCAATATTTGGAAATAGCTGTCCTAACCGTGAAGAAGCTGGAAGCTTCAACAGAGGAAATTGTTGAGACGGTCATGCTTGCCGAAAAGGTTATTCAATACGGGAACAGATACCGGAGCCGATACCCATCGGTTGACCGTGGCCTGCGTGAAGCAGAAGAGTTTTTCAGAAACTATGATTACCGCCAGGCGCTCGAACAGGCTGCAACTTCAATTGAAGAAATTGAACCAGGAGCACTTAAGAAGATTGAAGTCATGCTTACTGAAAAATAATGATAACCTGTCAGGTCTCCAAAAAAGGAGACCTGTTTTTTTGGAGGTAGTTTAAGGGTCTTTTTCATACAATCCGTCCCATAAGAATGTTTTAGGAAATAATAAACTGTGTCGCATGTGCAGAGGGTCCTGATTGATTTTAAATGGACAGCTAATATGATAAGATTTTTAGTTAGCATTAAGGTTTTGAACAAGGGGGGAAGAAGATGATTTATTTTGACAACAGTGCAACGACAAAACCCTATAAAGAAGTATTAAATTCATTTTTAAAAGTATCTGAGGATTTTTTCGGCAATCCATCATCTCTTCATAGAATTGGCGGGCAGGCAGAGAAACTGCTCCAGCAGGCACGCAGCCAGGTTGCTAAATTGCTTAAGGTCAAGGAAACGGAGATATTATTCACCTCTGGTGGTACAGAGAGCAATAATCTTGCAGTTAAGGGCGTGGCATTGGCGCATAGAGAACGAGGAAGACATATCATTACCACTGCCGTGGAGCATGCCTCCGTTCATAATGCAATGATGCAGCTTGAAACGCTCGGATTTGAAATTACGTATATTCATCCCGATTCCTTTGGTTTCATCAGTACTGAAGCAGTTGAAAAGGAAATGCGTGATGACACGATCCTGGTGTCCATTATTCATGTGAATAATGAAGTCGGTACAATCCAGCCTATTGAGGAAATTGGCTCCATGCTGAAAAAGTACCCTAAGGCAATTTTACATGTGGATCACGTCCAGGGAGTTGGAAAGGTCCCGATTGATTTTTCAAATGCCGGGATTCATTTGTGTACAATCTCTGGACACAAATTTCACGGATTAAAAGGAACAGGCGCTTTATTTGTTAAAGAAGGAATCCATTTGTCCCCATTATTTTCGGGAGGGAATCAGGAATGGAAGCAGCGGAGCGGAACGGAAAATGTTGCTGGCATGGTTGCGATGTCAAAAGCATTGCGGATGACGCTTGAACAAAGAAATGAAAAACTGAATCAAATGAGTGCAGCATTGGAAAGAGTAAGGGATGGGATATACCAAATCAAGGAAATTACTATCCATACACCTCATGAAAACAGTGCACCGCATATTTTAAATTTCTCGGTAAAAGGAATAAAGGCAGAAACCTTCGTCCATGCCCTAGAGGAAAAGGATATCTATGTATCGACTACTAGCGCATGTTCTTCAAAGAAAAAGGCTGCCAGCAAGACTTTATTGGCAATGGGAGTTCCGGCTGATGAGGCTGAAAGTGCAATCCGGATCAGTCTTAGTTACAGCAATACAGTAGAAGAAGCTGAACAAACAGTGAAAGCAATAGCAGAGGCTGTAAAACAACTAAGTGAGGTAGTAAAAAAATGATGTATGACCGTATATTGGTTCGATATGGAGAAATATCGACAAAAGGAAGAAACAGAAACAAATTTATCGACCGGTTAAGAAAAAATGTTAAAAGATCTTTAAGCGATTTACCGAATATTGAGATTAAGGCAGATCGTGACCGCATGTTTATCCTGCTGAATGGCGAAGACAGCGCAGAAGTGGGGAAACGAATAAAAAGGATATTTGGAATTCAATCATACAGTCCCGCAATTAAAGTGGAAAAAGAGATTGAGAAAATGAAGGATGCTGCGCTTGACCTTTTTAGAAGCATTCACAAACAAGGACAAACGTTTAAAATTAGTGCAAAAAGATCTGATAAAACATTCGAACTTGATACGAATGAAATTAACTCTACATTTGGAGGCCATATTTTAAGAAATGTGGATGGGCTGACTGTTGATGTACGCAGGCCGGATATTAATCTTCAGATTGAAATTCGAAAAGAGGCTGCCTACATATCAGCTGAGAATATCAGGGGAGCAGGGGGGCTGCCTGCTGCATCAGGTGGTAAAGGGATGCTCATGCTCTCAGGCGGCATCGACAGTCCAGTTGCAGGTTATTTAACCATGAAAAGAGGCCTTGAAGTAGAAGGTGTTCATTTCTTCAGTCCCCCATTCACAAGTGAACGCGCTAAGCAAAAGGTCATCGATCTTTCTGAAAAACTTGCAGAGGTAAGTGGACATTTCGCGCTGCATATCGTTCCCTTTACAGAAATTCAACAAGCCATACACAAGCAGGTTCCTGAAAACTATACCATGACTACGACAAGAAGGCTGATGCTTCGAATTACGGACGCTATCAGAGAGAAACAGGGCGGTTTAGCCATCATCACTGGCGAAAGTCTAGGTCAGGTAGCCAGCCAGACTCTTGAAAGTATGTATGCGATTAACGAAGTAACTAGTACGCCGATCATCAGGCCATTAATTACCATGGACAAACTTGAGATCATGGATATTGCCCATGATATCGAAACGCATGACATATCCATCAGGCCTTATGAAGATTGCTGCACGGTCTTCGTCCCAGCATCTCCCAAAACAAAGCCAAAGCTTGAAAAAGTCCAGAACTTTGAGAGCTACTTTGATTTTGATGAATTGATTCAAAAAGCGGTAGAAGGAACAGAACGGATCATTATTACACCGGCATCACAACGAAAAGATGACCCGATAGATGATTTATTCTAGGTTAGTCATGAGCATTATAATTTGAAGACATAAATGCGATAATAATCATTTTCACATATGTTAAAAATTTGTGAACAATTACCAGTTAATCTTCAGTATTAAGCCATGTGTTTCTACACACTCTATAATCACAAGGAGGTGAAACACACATGGCAAACAACAACAGCTCAAATCAACTTCTAGTTCCTGGAGTTCAACAAGCTCTTGATTCAATGAAGTATGAAATCGCTACAGAATTTGGTGTACAACTTGGTGGAGAAACTACTTCTCGCGCTAACGGTTCTGTAGGAGGAGAAATCACTAAGCGTTTAGTTCAAATGGCTGAACAACAACTTGGTGGCGGATTCTCTCGCTAATCAAAAAATAAATAATATGGCTACAAGGAGCAGGGCAATCGTCCTGCTCCTTTTCTAATTTTTTAAATTTTATCTTATAATTTTTAATTTTAAAATAATTTTGTATAATGGAGAAGTGGGGATTTATCTTAAAAATTAAAGGGGGAAAATTATGAACAGGGAAGAATTGATTGCACCTCAAAAGTATAATCTCGTTTCGGAGATGGAGCGCTTTGCCCAGGATTCCGACAGAAAGGCCATCCTATGGGAGAATGAAGAAGGCGATGAAAAGGAAATTACATACAGGGAACTTCTAAATAATGCAAACAGAATTGGAAACGTTTTCTCGAAATATGGCTTGAAGCAGGGAGACGTTGTCCTTGTTGTTGTACCAAGACTGATTGAAGCTTATCAAACATATATTGCGGCGTTAAAAATGGGACTGGTTGTCATTCCGAGTTCCGAAATGCTAAGGACGAAGGATTACCAATATCGTATAACACATGGTGATGTAAAAGCGGTGGTCAGCTTCGCTCCATATACAAAGGAATTTTCCGGAATCGACGAAGTTGAGAATCTGCATAAATTTGTCATCGGAGAGAACATAGACGGCTGGGTTCATCTTGACGAAGAAATGAAATCTGCTTCTGAAGCACTGGAGCTGGCGGACACAGAGCGTGACGACATGGCGTTCCTAAGCTATACATCTGGTACGACAGGAAATCCGAAGGGAGTTGTCCACACACATGGGTGGGCATTTGCCCATTTGCGCACTGCAGCAAGTATATGGCTTGGCATTGAAGACGGGGATACTGTATGGGCAACTGCAGGACCAGGGTGGCAGAAATGGATCTGGAGCCCGTTTTTATCTGTAATGGGTACTGGTGCTACAGGCCTTGTATATCACGGGAAATTCGAGCCTCAGAAATACCTGTCACTTTTACAAAAATACAATGTGAACGTTCTATGCTGCACACCGACCGAATATCGCTTAATGGCGAAAGTAGAGAACATTGGCGATTACAGTCTTCCTGGGCTGCACAGCGCTGTATCTGCAGGTGAACCGCTTAACAGGGAAGTGATTGAGACATTTAAAAAGCATTTTGATGTCGAGGTCCGTGATGGGTATGGCCAAACAGAGAATACACTTCTTGTTGGTGTTACAAAAGGAATGGAATTAAGGCCGGGTTCGATGGGCAAGCCAACTCCAGGCAACCGTGTCGAAATCATCAATGAAAATGGAGAACCATGTGCTCCGGGAGAAGTCGGAGACATCGCAGTCCATATTGAAACACCTGCACTTTTCAAAAACTATTATAAGGATCCTGAACGCACAGCGATGCAGTTCAGGGGAGACTACTATGTAACCGGCGACAAAGCGACAAAGGACGAAGATGGTTATTTCTGGTTTGAAGGACGCGGCGATGACATCATCATCAGTTCAGGTTATACAATTGGGCCATTCGAAGTTGAAGATGCACTTGTTAAGCATCCATATGTTAAGGAATGCGCAGTCGTTGCCTCACCAGATGAGATTCGCGGCCATATTGTCAAAGCGTTTGTCGTTTTGAGAGAAGGCATCAGCCCTGAGCAGGAAAACCTTATCGCGGAGCTGCAGCAGCATGTAAAGGATTTGACTGCACCATATAAATACCCGCGTAAGATTGAGTTCCTTGAAGAACTGCCAAAAACCACTTCCGGAAAGATCCGTCGAATTGAGCTAAGGAAAAAGGAATTAGAAGGTGCAAGTAAATAAGGAAAGAGAAAAGCAGGCTGTTTTAAGGCCTGCTTCAGCTTGTCGCCAAACATACAGGTAACAAATCAGTTATTGAAAACCTGTTGATTGAAGTGGAAGGCGCGAAGACTCCTCGAAAATGCTAACGCATTTTCTTCGTGCGTGGGCCCATTCGAGGAAGCTATACAGTGTCCTGCGGGCTCACCGCCAGCCCCGCGGAAGCGAAGTGACTGGAACGGAAATCAACAGACCTTTATTACTTCCCAACCATTATAAAAAAATGTAGCCAAGCTGGCTTTCATCTAGCTTATCTACATTCTGAAGCAGGCTGTTTAGGCCTGCTTTTCTATGTGCCAGCAATTGTTTTCTCATAAAAACTTGGGTATATATAAGTAAAAGAAAGGATGATCAACTGTGAAAATAGAAATTAGAGAGCCTGCATTAAACGAACTGACGAAGATTGATTTAGATCAAGACGAAGGAATAAGAATTTTAGCTGAGTTTGTAGGTACTTGCTCGATTGCTACTGACATTGAGCTTCATATAGAAAAGATGCAAGAAAATGATTCGGTAATAAATGAAAACGGGATAAATTTCTTCGTTCCAAAGAAATCCATAGAATCCCTGCCTGATAAAATATTTTTAGATTATAAACCGGGATTGGGTTATAAAATATCCTCGGCGGAAGAGACCTTTGGTTATAATTTTCAGCTTAAATATAAGAACAGTTAGTTTATGAAATAGCCCTGAGGGGTTATTTTTTTTAGGGATAGTTGGCTTCCAATTAAATGGATGAAAGTAGCTTTGACAATTGAACATGTAGAAATAATGCAGTGAAGGAAATTCTAAGCGGATTAATAATATATCCAAGGTACTTATTCAGTTTGCACCTCTTGCCTAATCTATGTTTAAGAAAAAGATTGTCAGTGCAGCTTTTGCCCCTTATAATGATATTATTTCGAGTCTAGAAAGATTAGGGGTGTCAACAAATGAATAATAGGACCGAACAGCAAGCTGGCGTTTTATATGCAGCTTTTTCTTATATTTTATGGGGGGTACTTCCGATTTACTGGAAGCTTCTTCACCACGTGAATGCCGATGAAATCCTCGCTAACCGGGTATTTTGGTCGTTCTTTTTCGTAGCAGCTGTTCTGTTCTTCAACAAGAAATGGAACCTATTTACCGGAACTTTGCGCGGCTTTGCTAAAAATAAAAAGCAATTTGCGGCCCTGGCAGTAGCTTCATTACTTATCAGTATAAACTGGTTCATATACATTTGGGCCGTCAATACGGATCAGATGATTGAAGCGAGCCTTGGCTATTATATCAACCCGCTTGTAAGCGTACTTCTGGGCATGGTTTTTCTTAAAGAAAGACTTACGGTGATGCAATATGTATCTTTTGCTTTGGCAGCGGCTGGAGTGCTGATCATGACCATTTCATATGGCCAATTTCCGTGGATTGCAATGTCGCTTGCAGGGTCATTCGGACTTTATGGGCTTGCGAAGAAATTGATAAAAGTGGATTCCGCGGTCGGACTTGCACTTGAAACACTTGTCGTTATGCCGCTGGCTGGAATTTATATAGGCTACTTGTTTTTCAAGGGCACCAACTCGCTATTTGCTGGTTCATGGTCGACAAGCCTGCTGCTCGCTGGTGCAGGAGTGGCTACGGCAGTTCCTTTGCTATACTTTGCGAAGGGAGCGCAAAGAATTCCACTCGCAACTCTTGGAATCCTCCAATATATTGCACCAACATTAACATTGATACTTGGAGTTTTCGTCTATCACGAAACCTTCTCAACCATTCACCTTTTAGCTTTTACCTTCATCTGGTCTGCTTTGATTCTCTACTCACTATCAAGGACGAAGCTGGGAACAGCAATGACTGTAAAATGGAAAAAAGAAAAGGAAATGCAAATGTAAAAAATAAGAGCTGCGGATCATCCGCAGCTCTTCCTTTATAGAAACGTCCTCTTAACTTTCTCCCAGAAGGAATTATCCTTCAGTTTGACAGTCTTGATGATTTTATTGCTTAGTTTAACATCGAATTTATCTACATGCTGGATGCTTAATGCTTCATTATCCATACCCATGATTGGATAGTCATTGCCGTCTTGGGCAACCTTGAAAGTAAGCTTTCGGTCACCGCTTAGAATGAAAGATGATCCAAGAGTGCGGTAATGATTATTATTCACGGAAGCGAGCTCGCTTACCTGCATGCACGGAAGCAGCGGATCAACAACGGCCCCATTAACAGATTTGTTATAAGCAGTGCTTCCAGTTGGAGTAGCAACGATCATCCCGTCTCCGCGGAAGGTTTCAAAATGGATATCATCAATAAATACATCCATCACAAATGCTTTAATGATTCCAGAGCGGACACTGAATTCATTCAGGCAAACAAACGATGTTTCCTCATCGATCGTGACCTCAATCGTTGGATAGCGTCTTACTTCAATTTGAGAATTGGTAATGGCTTCGATCATTTTATCCGTATCGGCAATTTGGAAATCGCAATACATGTTCAAGGAGCCAGTAGTGGAAATACCAGCGTATAGGCAATCATCGCGAAAACCAGTTTTTCTGACAGCCTGCAGGAATGTTCCATCATCGCCGATACTGACGATAATGTTGGCCTGGCGGTAATCTGAAACAATATTGAAGTCATATCGTCTTGCCAATTCGTATAAAGGCTCAACTTTTTCCAACATTTTTGTATCGGGCTTATGGTAAAAATAAATATTGCGGCGATCTTGCATGACTGATTCCTCCAAACATTATGTAATTTTCCATATTTTTACCCACTTTTGAAATCTTTTGCTAAAATAAATGTTATTGACATCAGTTTATCATTTTTACATAACTATTTGAAAGTACAAGGAATTTTAAGGGGGCTTTACGATGAATGGTAAAAGATGGGCAGCATTAGGTATTGCTGCAGGTTTGCTGATTGCTTCAACAGTCATTAATCTTTTGTCTACATTCGCATTCAGCGACGCTGAAAATGCATTTAATGACATATTTGCTGTATCGGAAGAAATGTTTGCGGAAGAAATCATTGAGGAAGGGGATATGCTGAGTAAAATCGCTGTCTTGTCCATTGACGGGGTCATCCAGGACACAGGGGATACCCAGTCTTTCTTTGAAAGTCCGCTCTATAACCATAAAGCATTCATGGAACAGCTCGAATATGTAAAAGAAGATGAAGATGTTAAAGCGATCATCCTGCGAGTCAATTCTCCTGGTGGAGGGGTCGTCGAGAGCGCTGAGATACACGATAAGATCAAGGAAATACAGAAGGATACTAAGAAGCCTGTATATGTTTCCATGGGATCGATGGCAGCATCCGGGGGGTATTATGTATCCGCTCCAGCTGATAAAATCTTTGCCAGTCCAGAAACTTTGACAGGATCTCTTGGAGTCATCATGCAGGGTGTCAATTATGCTGGACTTGCCGAAAAATATGGTGTGGAATTCAACACAATCAAAAGCGGACCTTACAAGGATATTATGAGTCCTTCCAGGAAGATGACAGAGGAAGAACGGAAAATCCTTCAATCTATGATCAATAATTCTTATGAGGGTTTCGTAAAAGTAATTTCAGAAGGTCGAGGCATGTCTGTTGAACAGGTCAAGAAAATCGCGGACGGCAGAATCTATGACGGCCGTCAGGCAAAAGAACTGAACTTAATCGATGGATTTGGGTATCTTGATGATGTCATTGAAGCAGTGAGGAAAGATGAAAAATTGGGAGATGCCCAGGTAGTTAAATATACGGAAAGTACGGGAATCAGTTCCTTCTTTAGCATGAGTGCGCAAAAAATCATGGGGAAAGACACAGAAATGGCAGGTTTAATGAAGATACTGTCCCAGCCTAATTCTCCCCGCTTAATGTATCTGTATGCGGAATAGGGGGGGACAAAAATGAATTCGAATGAATTTGATAAAGAAGAAAATAGAACCGTTAATGATTCAGGAAAACAAGAAGGGATCAAGCAGGATGAAACTGAACTGCCGGTTAGAACGGAAAGAGTTGGAATTAACGAACAAACTGCTCAAGCAGAGTCTGCTGAAGCCGACAAAGTAAGTAATCGAAGTGTTTACCTGGATAATGGGGAACAAACAGAACAGTTCGGTCGAATACCAGCAGGCAATACTTCATCATCCGCTCCTTACAAGCCTGAAGGGATTTTTGCTGAGCAAAATGAAGCTGGCCATTATCAGTGGGAGGGCTTATATGCGGGATTCTGGATGCGTTTTTGGGCTTATTTACTGGACCTGATTGTGATTGGCAGTGTTAACAGGATGATTATTAATCCGGTTTTCCGTGCCCTGGACGTTCCGTTAGTAAAAGAGGGAATTTTTTCTCCTGTGTCCATCGCCACTGCGGTCGTGTTCTATCTATATTTTGTGCTGATGACTAGGTATTATAGGCAGACACTTGGCAAAATGGTCTTCGGCTTAAAGGTTGTCGATTTGAGGGGCAATCGTCTATCATGGGGGACCGTGATTTTCCGGGAATGGATCGGCCGTTTTATTTCGGCGACAATAATGGTTCTGTATGTAATTGTTGCTTTCTCCAAAAAGAAACAAGGCCTGCATGACATGTTTGCTGATACAGCCGTCATATATGAACCGCGATAAAATGAACCTGCTTCGGCAGGTTTATTTTTATGCCTTTTGGTTGATAATAATAGGCTGAAAGGTTGTGGAGGATAATGAAATGGGTGCTGCTTGCCTTACTGCTTCTCACTGTACTTATACTAATCATCCTTATAACAAAAGTGAAAATTTTTATTGATTATTTCCACGGCAATGATAACGATCATCTTAAAATTACCGTAAAAGCCTGGGGAGGGCTTATAAAGTATAAGGTCGATATCCCGGTTATTAAAATTGATGATAATTCACCCACGATTGTAGCGGAGCAAAAAATCCACACAGGACCAAATGAAAATATGAAACAAGAAAAAATATCACAAGTTGATAAAACAGATTTACTAAACAGCATAAATGATTTCAAGCATTTAGTTACCCATGTTGCAGGACTTCACAAAATCATCAGGGGTTTTTTAAGAAAAGTAACACTCAGGAAAATAGAATGGCACACCATGGTTGGAGTGGGAGATGCCGCGGCGACAGGCGTCATAACGGGAGCCTTTTGGGCTGTAAAAGGAGGATTGATTGGTGTCCTCAGCCATTATATGAAACTGAAAGATATGCCAGTTATGTCGATCACGCCAAGTTTTCAGCATGCCGTGTCGATCACTAGCTTTAAATGTATGATTCAAGTCAGAGTCGGGCATGCTATTTTAGCAGGAATAAAGCTGGTTAAATATTGGAAAGGCGGATGGCCGCAATTTAAAACAAAGCCATTATCCGTACTTTCTGGTGATAAAACTAATACCGTTTAAACAAGGAGGAAAACAGGAATGTCAGACCATCCAATTCAAGGACTTATGACGACTGCCATGGAAAGTTTAAAAGAAATGATTGATGTCAATACAATCATAGGAGACCCTGTAGAGACACCGGACGGAAGTGTGATCCTGACCGTTTCTAAAGTAGGTTTCGGTTTTGCTGCTGGTGGAAGTGAATTTGTTTTGGAAAGCACGAAGGGTGGATCAGGAGGCTCTGGCAGTTCTGGCGGTTCTGGAGGGCAGTCCGGAGGTTCACAGCATCCATTTGGAGGAGGCAGCGGCGGCGGTGTGTCAATTACGCCAATCGCGTTCCTGATTGTCAGCTCACATGGCGTGAAGATGCTTCATCTAGATGAAAGTACACATTTGTATGAAAAAATTCTTGACCTGGCGCCTCAGGCTGTGGATAAAATTCAGCAAATGATGTCCAAGAAAGATCAAAACAGCCAGAATGGCAGTCAGAACCAAAACCAAAATAATCAATCAGCTTACAACGGACCTAAATCAGAACTTGAATTTTAAGGTGCTGCTGCCTTTTCAAATGGGGAGGCAGCTTCGCTTTGTAAAAGTATCTTAGAAGAATTGTTTAGCAGTCATGCTCTTTTTTCGTTCGTTTCTCTTTAATAGCAGTATGCTAACATATGAGTCAGTAAAATAATTGCAAAAACTTGCTGTTAAAGATATATTTACACTGTACATAAAAAGGACAAGGAGGATGAGCAGGTATGGCATCTGTTACATTTAAGGGGAACCCAGTTACATTGTTAGGAAATGAAGTGAAAGTTGGAGACCAGGCGCCTGATTTTAAGGTTCTTGCAAATGATATGTCTGAAGTGACACTTCAGAATACTAAGGGGCAAGTTAGACTGATCAGCGCAGTACCTTCTCTCGACACTGGCGTTTGTGATGCAGAGACTCGCCGTTTTAACGAGGAAGCTGTAAAACTTGATAATGTTAAGGTATTGACAGTGAGCGTTGACTTGCCATTTGCACAGAAGCGCTGGTGCGGAGCCGCTGGAATTGAAAATGTCCAAACGGTTTCTGACCACCGTGAGCTTTCATTTGGTGAGGCATACGGAGTCGCAATTAAAGAACTTCGCCTGCTGGCTCGTGCAGTATTTGTTGTTGATTCTAATGACAAAGTAACATATGTACAATATGTTAGTGAAGTGACTGATCATCCTGATTATGAAGCAGCGGTTGAAGCTGCTAAGCAAGCTAGATAAAACCAAGCCATGACAAGCCGCAGGATTCTGCGGCTTGTTTTATGTAGAAGAACCTCAAAAGGCTAGGAGTCGCGAAAAACGATTAGTGCATCCAGCTTGTAAGCAATGAAAAACATGGCTACAATAGTAGATACCTATTTTAATCGGGAGGAAGAAAAGTGAGTATGACTCCGGTAGAAAAATTATTTACCGCTTTTAATACAACGGCGGATATTTTAAAAGAAGAACTTGCATGTACATATTTGGAGGCGCTGGCCGAAACTGGGGAAAATATGTTCCAGGGCACTGTCCTTCAAGCTGAATTAAATGAAGTAGCGAAGAAAAGGCTTGAAAAAACATATAAAGAGATCAAGCTTGATGATTTCTCCAAAGAAGATATCAGGAAAGGCTTCCAGCTGGCGATCTTGAAAGGCATGAAGGAACACGTTCAGCCAAACCATCAGATGACACCAGATTCTGTCGGGATGTTCATAGGATATTTGGTAAGTAAATTCATTGATAAGAAAGCTTTCACGCTGCTAGACCCTGCCATTGGAACAGGCAATTTGCTTGCCACAGTTCTTAACCAGCAGACAGATAAAACGATTGACTCGATCGGAGTGGAAATCGATGATCTGTTGATCAGATTAGCTTTCGTCAATGCCAATTTACAGAAGCATTCTGTCGAACTTTTTAACCAGGACAGCCTTGAGCCATTGTTTGTAGATCCGGCAGATGCCGTTATTTGCGATCTTCCTGTCGGTTACTATCCTAATGACCTAAGGGCAGAAGATTATGAAGTGAAAGCAGCTGAAGGACATACATATTCCCACCATATGTTCATTGAGCAAAGCACGAAGCATGTTAAGGCTGGCGGTTATTTGTTTTTTATGATTCCGAATGGATTATTTGAAAGTGAGCAGGCTCCTTTACTGCATGAGTTCATTAAGAAGAATTTGATTGTCCAGGGGATTTTGCAGCTTCCAGCATCATTGTTTAAAAATAAGCAGGCTGCAAAAAGCATCTTGATTATGCAGAAAAATGGCTCTGAAGTGAATGCGCCGAAACAAGCACTTCTCGCTGAGCTGCCAAAGCTGTCAGATGGTGCAGCGGTAAATCGAATGCTGAATAAAATCGACCTTTGGTTTAAAGAAAATAAGCAAAATGAAAAATAACTTAAAGAACCGGTTCGTTCCCGGTTCTTTTTCTTGTTGATTAGGAAATTAATTATAAAATTTTTAAGGTGTGGATAACCCAAGCCGGATTTGCTTAATCCAGCTCTAGCGCCTAGCCCTTCGAGTCGCTTGTCCAGCTGCGGCTCCTAATTCCTCGAGACGCTTCGGTCCTGCCAATGAAGTCAAAGAACGACTTCACTGTCAGGCCCTCCAGCGCTTGTCGGAGTTTACCAGTCGCCTCCGCTTTTCGAATTGTCCAGTGTCGCCTCCTAGAAACTCCGAAACTTCAACTCCGCCGGCAGAAGCAAAGAGCGCTTCTTTGTCGGAGCCTCCAGTTTCTGCGTTTCTGGACAGTCGGCTACCCATTTCGGTTTCGGTCCGCTCAGGTGAAGTCAAAGAACGACTTCACTGGTCGGCCCTCCGACGGACAGGACGTCCTAGTGCCGACGTTGCCGCAGGACGCGGCGTTTTAGTCGGCCAGCGCTTGTAGGGGCTGACCAAGGCGCCCTGAGCTTTTTGTTCTGAAAATGGGTAATTCATCATTATGTGAAACTTTTTACAATCCTTAGAAGTATCTGAATAAAAACTCATTTCCGGTTTGAGAAAGCTTTGCTTGAAATGTGAAATAGACAGTGTTTAAATGGAACATTGAGAGATATATTTGCATCCTGTGGCACACAATAAAGGTGTACTATTTTAACGTATACTTAAACAGGTTGTTATATAAAAGGAGCGGAAAAAATGGCTAAAATCATTGCAATCAATGCCGGCAGCTCATCACTTAAGTTTCAATTATTTGAAATGCCGAGCGAAGAAGTTATTACAAAGGGTATTGTTGAAAGAATCGGAATTAAGGATTCTATTTTCACAATCTCTGTTAATGGCGAAAAAATCAAGGAAGTTACCGATATTCCTAATCATGAGGTTGCGGTAAAAATCCTTCTTGATAAGCTTACTACGCTTGGAATCATCCAATCCCTGGACGAAATTGAAGGCGTTGGCCACCGTGTTGTTCACGGCGGAGAAGAATTCAATGATTCAGTGTTGATCACTGAAGAAGTTTTGACTAAAATCGAAGAACTATCTGAGCTTGCACCATTGCACAATCCTGCAAACCTTACTGGAATCCGTGCATTCCAGAGAGTTCTTCCTAATGTTCAAGCAGTTGCAGTCTTTGATACAGCTTTCCACCAGACAATGCCAGAAAACTCATTCCTGTACAGTCTTCCTTATGAGTACTATAAAAAGTACGGAATCCGTAAATATGGCTTCCATGGTACATCACATAAATATGTGTCACAACGTGCGGCTGAAATGCTTGGTCGTCCAGTTGAGCACTTGCGTCTAATTTCCTGCCACCTTGGAAATGGTGCAAGTATTGCCGCAATCGAAGGCGGTAAATCAATCGATACATCAATGGGCTTCACACCTCTTGCTGGTGTGACGATGGGAACACGGTCAGGAAATATTGACCCTGCTTTAATCCCGTACATCATGGAAAAAACGGATAAAAATGCTGACGAAGTTTTAAATGTCCTTAATAAGGAAAGTGGAATGCTCGGCGTTTCTGGCTTCTCAAGTGACCTTCGCGACATCGAAGACGAAGCAGAAAAAGGAAATGAGCGTGCAGAGCTTGCTTTGAAGGTATTCGCAGACAGAATCCACAAATATATCGGTTCATATGCAGCACGTATGTGTGGCGTTGATGCAATCATTTTCACAGCAGGTATTGGTGAGAATAGTTCTGCTATCCGTGCTCGCGTCCTGCAGGGACTAGAGTTCATGGGCATTTACTGGGATCCTGCTTTGAACAAAGTCCGTGGAGAAGAAGCGTTCATCAGCTACCCGCATTCACCTGTAAAAGTAATGGTCATCCCGACTGACGAAGAAGTAATGATCGCGCGCGATGTTGTGCGTTTAGCTAAGTAATCATTTTTAGGGCAGAAGCTTTAAGCTTCTGCCCTTATTGTATTTTTATAGCTGTTTTCTTTTGTGCTATACTGGAAGAAAATGCACACGCTGGAGGTTTTTTAATGCCTTTAACTGACCGGGAACAAAAGGTATTGGAAGAATTAACACTATGGGAAAGCAAACTTTATGGATATGAGCCGAATGATTTTGAACTAGCCTATGACAGATATTTGGACCGATCCTTTTCTCTGCTGCCTGTGGAGGTCCAAGAACGGTTTTTCTCTCTCTTTGACAGTGGGTTGTTTCATCTGCATTCCCTTATCCAGGGCTCGCAGCTGCAGATGGATGCAAAAGAAAGAATCCTTGCTGCAGGCCGTGTATTTCAGCCTGACCTTGAGACAATCCAAGATTTAAGGGAGCTGCCGATCGAGCAGCTGGAGTTTATTGCAGGACAGCAAATAGCACGCCATAGAATCTATTCCTTTGTGCAGGGAGGCATGTCAGGCAGCGGCAGCAAGCTGGTACTTGGAGCGGATATGCCTGCCATGGCGGTCATCAATCTAAGAGTTGTACAGCTGATCGCGATGACATACGGTTTTGAAGTGAATACACCATTTGAGATGATGGTCGCCTTGAAAGTATTCCATACTGCGACAATGCCGTCCAGGATGCAAAGTTTAGGATGGACAGAATTAAAGAAGGATTTGGAGCAGGCCGAAGATTATTATTTTTACCAGGGAAATGATGATCTGACAGACGTTACATGGCTTGAACAGCCAATTAAGCAAATCTTCAAGGGTATGACCATTATGAT
This sequence comes from Heyndrickxia sp. MSNUG, assembly GCF_049532715.1. NCBI lineage: Bacteria > Bacillati > Bacillota > Bacilli > Caryophanales > Bacillaceae > Heyndrickxia > Heyndrickxia sp. MSNUG. The sequence goes on along the minus strand of NZ_CP150978.1, from coordinate 3,615,623 downwards.
ATTCCGCAATAAGCATTTGCAAGGCATGCCAGTCATCAGCATGGCGATTGGAGCCGGTGCAAACTATCAATTGACCCGTAGAGTCACCGAATTCGCACATAAATACTATCAAATGAGGTATTTCAAAGAAAAAGGGGCACTGTAGCATTATGAGTACACAGGAGCACAAACAGGCTGCACCAAGCCACGTCCGCTGCATGGTTATAACGGTCAGCGATACGAGAACGGAAGATACAGACAAAAGCGGCAAACTGATGATGGAATTGCTTGAAAAAGCAGGCCATAAGATTGTAGAGTACGTAATCGTTAAAGATGAGGCAGAGCCAATTAAATCAGAAGTACTAAAGGGATGCAGGAATCCGGACATTGACGTTGTCCTGACAAATGGCGGAACAGGGATTGCCAAACGGGATGTAACAATCGAAACGGTCCAAAGTCTATTCGATAAAGACATCCCGGGTTTTGGAGAGATTTTCCGTATGCTTAGCTACCAGGAAGATATCGGATCAGCTGCTTTATTATCACGGGCAGCCGCCGGTGTAGTGAATGACCGAGCTGTCTTTTCTACACCTGGGTCAACCGGCGCAGTCCGCCTGGCAATGGAAAAACTGATTATTCCTGAAATCGGACATGTCGTAAGGGAATTGACAAAGGATCTATAAGCAAAAAGAGCTTGGAAGCAATTGGTACTGCACCCCAGAAGTTAGAGTTACAATCTAACTTCTGGGGTGTTTTTGTATGGCAAAGTATGGTGGAAAATTTAAATTAAAAATCGTAAAGGAATATCTAGAAGGTACTATAAGCTATATATCATTAGCTAAAAAATATGGTATCCCTGCTGAATCTCAAATTAGGAGATGGGTTCGTGCTTATAAAGAATTTGGCGAAGACGGACTGCGTAGGAAGCATTCTAAAAAAGTTTACTCTGTCCAATTTAAGTTAAATGTACTAAACTTTATGAAACAGACAGGTGCTTCTTACCAAGATACTGCGATTGTTTTTGAGATGAACAACCCTTCATTAATTAACAATTGGTACAAAACCTTCTTAGAGAAGGGTATAGAGGGCCTGCAAGAAAAAGCGAAAGGGCGGCCTTCTATGTCTAAAAATCATAAAGGAAAATCACTAAAAAAAGAAATAGAGTTATCTCGTGAAGAACTATTAGAACGTGAAAATGAACTTTTACGTTTAGAGAATTCATATTTAAAAAAGTTAAACGCTTTTCAGGAGAATCCGAATGCCTTCCTCGAAAAGCACAAGCAGCGTTGGCATTTGAACTCAAAGAAGAAGGATTCAGATTAAAAGATATATTAGTAGTAGTAGATATTCCAGAAGCAACTTATCATTATCAAGTGAAGCAATTGAAAAAAGATGATCCAGATAAAGAGTGGAAGGAACTAATTACTGATCTATTTCAAAAGCACGAGGGTAAATACGGATATCGTCGCATTTATTTAGAGTTAAGAGGACAAGGGTATGTGATTAACCATAAAAAGGTTCAACGAATAATGAGTGTATTGAATTTAAAATGTGAAAAATTCACACGTAAATCTCGTTATAAATCATATAAAGGTACAGTTGGTAAAGTAGCCAAAAACCGCTTGAATCGTAGATTCAATACATCTATCCGCCTGCAAAAACTAGTAACGGATGTGACCGAATTTAAATGTACTGATGACCAAAAGCTATATTTAAGTCCTATAATGGATTTATACAACGGTGAAATTATCTCTTTTGGTATATCCAACAGACCAACATTGGACCTGGTTTTAGAGCCATTAAATAAAGCTATTGAAATCATTAAGGACGAAGCAGAATATCGTACAACGATACACTCGGATCAAGGTTGGCATTATCAACATAATACCTGGGTAAAAACATTAAAGAGAAATAAAATCTTTCAAAGTATGTCTAGAAAAGCAAGCTGTGCAGATAATGCGGCAATGGAAAACTTCTTTGGGATTCTCAAACAAGAAATGTATTACGGAGAAGACTTAGTGCCTTATGAAGAGCTGAAAAGGAAAATAGAGGAGTATATATATTACTACAATAATGAACGTATTAAAGTAAAACTGGCTGGTTTAAGTCCAATACAATACCGAACTCAAACCAGCCAATTAGCTGCATAATAAAAACTCTAACTTTGTGGGGTCACCACCAATTCCAGGCTCTTTTTTCATGGCTATTCCCTCAACATAAACACCGTCAGTTATGCTAAAACATCATTGATGCATTTTATCAGAAGTAATGTCTTGATGCGTCCTGTACCATAGCCAAAGGTCATTGATGATGGATGCCAGTTCGGCAATCTCGCTGTTTAGTTCACATGAAATGATAAAATTACTTTCATCAGACAGCTGCGCCTGTTTCAGGTTTATGGTTTTTTCAAGCTCCGCGATTCGGTCAGGAATGCTTCCTCGAATTTTTTCCCAGTGGAGAAGGATCGCATGCTGTGTATCAATGTCATATTCGTCCCATTTTTCTCTTAAAGCAGGCAGGGGTATGCCCAGTCGGCTGTTAAATAGAAAATATTGTTCCATATCTTAAGGAGCCCCCAATCCGATCATATTGCTTTTATTCTACTATACTTCTATTTTCACTTCCACAATTGCCTGACTATGTCCATTTCAAGGAATTTTAAAGAAACAATTATTTTTATCTTGAAAAGTTCCGTAAAACCTGTTAATTTATTAAACATGAATAAAAATTAATATCAGTGAATAAATATTCGATTATAAAGGAGCAAATAAAATGACTGAAAACAAAGTGATACTAGCCTATTCGGGCGGTCTTGATACATCTGTAGCAATTAAATGGCTTAAGGATCAAGGATATGCAGTGGTTGCTTGCTGCTTGGACGTTGGCGAAGGTAAAGATCTTCAATTCATTAAGGAAAAAGCATTAAAAATTGGCGCTGTTCAATCTTATGTACTGGATGTAAAGGATGAATTTGCAAATGATTATGCACTTTTTTCCTTGCAGGCTCATGCTTTATACGAAGGGAAATATCCTCTTGTATCTGCACTTTCTCGTCCCCTTATTTCTAAGAAACTAGTAGAAATCGCAGAAATGGAAGGTGCAGTTGCAGTCGCGCACGGATGTACAGGAAAAGGAAATGACCAGGTACGATTCGAGGTATCCATCAAGGCCCTTAATCCTGACCTGAAGGTTATTGCACCTGTACGTGAATGGAAATGGTCACGTGAGGAAGAGATTGCGTATGCAGCGAAAAATGGCATTCCAATCCCGATCAACCTTGATAGCCCATTCTCTATTGACCAGAACTTATGGGGAAGAAGCAATGAATGCGGCATTCTGGAAGATCCATGGATGGCGCCGCCGGAAGAAGCTTATGAATTGACTGCGGGACTTGAAGATACACCTGATACCCCTGATCTCATTGAAATAGAATTTAATCAAGGTGTGCCTACAGCAATCGATGGAAAAGCTTATCCTCTTTCGGAATTGATTCTTGAGCTGAATGCAATTGCAGGAAAGCATGGTGTCGGAAGAATTGACCATGTTGAGAACAGACTTGTCGGCATCAAGTCCCGTGAAGTTTACGAGGCTCCTGCAGCCATGACTTTAATTAAAGCTCATAAGGAATTGGAAGATATCACACTTGTTAAAGAAGTAGCACATTTCAAGCCAGTCATTGAGAAAAAGATGACAGAACTGATTTATGAGGGATTATGGTTTTCTCCACTCCAAGAAGCATTGGCTGCATTCTTAAAATCTACCCAAAAGCATGTGACAGGTACTGTCCGTGTTAAATTATTCAAAGGTCATGCGATTGTGGAAGGAAGAAAATCCCCTTATTCTCTATACAATGAGAAATTGGCAACTTATACGGCAGATGATGAATTCGATCATAGTGCAGCTGTAGGATTCATTAATCTTTGGGGCCTTCCGACAGTCGTACACAGCATGGTTCAGAACAAGAAGGTGACAGTGTGAAGAAATTATGGGGCGGCAGATTCACCGGATCGGCAGAGGATTGGGTTGACGAATTCGGTGCCTCGATCGGCTTCGACCAGGAATTAGCAGAGCAGGACATCGAAGGAAGCATTGCCCATGCCATGATGCTGGCACAATCTGATATTATTTCAGATAGAGAAGCTGACGAAATTATTCAAGGTTTGAAAAAGCTAAAGGAAAAAGCAAAAAATAATGACCTTGAATATTCTGCGAAACTAGAGGACATCCATTTAAATCTTGAGCACCATTTAACAGAATTAATTGGTCCAACTGGGGGCAAGCTCCACACGGCCAGGAGCAGGAATGACCAGGTTGCAACCGATATGCATTTATATCTAAGAGCTCAGGTAGAAGAAATCATCGAACTGATCAATGAGTTTCAAAAAACAATCATAGAGCAGGCGGAACAGAATATTGAAACGATTATGCCTGGCTATACACATTTGCAAAGAGCACAGCCAATCTCATTTGCCCATCATCTTATGGCTTATTTTTGGATGCTGGACAGGGATAAACAGCGTTATTCTGACAGTTTCAAAAGAATTAACTTATCCCCACTTGGCGCAGGGGCATTGGCTGGAACGACATTCCCGATTGATCGCTACTTCACTGCGCAGAAGCTTGGATTTGAGGGGATTTATGAGAACAGCCTGGATGCTGTCAGCGATCGTGATTTTATCCTTGAGTTCCTGTCAGGAAGCTCGATTTTGATGATGCACCTCTCACGTCTGTGTGAAGAAATCATTCTTTGGTCCAGTCAGGAGTTTCAGTTCATTGAACTTTCAGATGCTTTTACAACAGGCAGCAGCATCATGCCGCAGAAGAAAAATCCTGATATGGCTGAATTAATCCGCGGGAAAGCAGGCCGTGTCTATGGTAGCCTTATCGGTCTGCTGACGGTTTTAAAAGGTCTGCCGCTAGCATACAACAAAGACATGCAAGAAGATAAGGAAGGCATGTTTGATACGGTTAAAACCATCAAGGGTTCCCTTAAAATATTCTCTGGAATGATTAAGACGATGAAAGTTAAAAAAGAGACAATGGAAAGCTCCGTTAAGAACGATTTTTCAAATGCGACTGAACTTGCCGACTATCTTGCCACTAAAGGTATCCCCTTCCGTGAAGCTCATGAGATAGTTGGAAAGCTGGTCCTTGAGTGCATACAAAAACAATGCTATCTTGCAGATTTGCCTTTAGAAGCTTATAAAGAAATGAATCCTTTGTTTGAGGATGATATATATGAAGCTTTGAATCCGTATAACGCGGTTGGACGCAGAACTAGTGCGGGCGGAACAGGGTTTTCTCAAGTGAAAGCCCAAATTGGTAAGGCGAAAGAACTTTTATAAAAAGAAAAAAGCACGCAATCTTTCATGTTTGCGTGCTTTTGATATTAAAAAAAACATCTTAGTTAACTTTGTCAGTGCGGATGACAAGGACGTCACAGGATGCATAGCGGGTGATATGTTCAGATACACTTCCGATGAAGAAGCGCTCCATCGCGTTCATTCCTGTCGCTCCACAAATAATCAGGTCGGCGTTATATTTTTTAGCAACATCTTTTGCAATCTTGACCTTTGGAGAACCATAATCAATTTCGTAACTTACGTTTGTGACTCCAGCTTCATTTGCCTGCTGCTTGTAGCTTTCCATCAGCTCAGTGGCAAATTGGTTTGCCCGTTCTGAAATAGTACGGTCATAGGCCTCCACAGTTGCAAATGTACGAAGATCAATGATGTGGGTCATGACTAGATTTGCATCATTTCTTTTTGCAATCTCAATGGCTTTTTTAAAAGCCCATGCTGCTTCCTTAGAACCATCAACGGCAACTAATATGTTCTTATAAGATAGCGCCATAGTTCTCGCCTCCTTTTCCTATATTATACAACAGATTCTGTAGTATAGCTGTGACAATCCAACGAAAACTATATTAGTAAGCATAATAATGCAGGAGGGAAATTGCATGAAAAAACAAGAGCGTGAAGGCCAGCCGGCATTCGACTATGATGATCAGGGTGTCACCCAGGTTAGCCAGCAAATTATGGACTCCTATAACAGTGGAGTGATTGGGCAGGAGCAAATGACTTCTGGTGTGGAAACCGGCCAGGAACAGCAATAAAATGAGAAACAAGCTGTTGTTTTAATAAGCAGCTTGTTTTTTATATGTTCCGATCGGCAGGCGGAAAGCTAGTACCTTGAGCTAAATTCACACATGAATAGAAGAAAGCTAAATATTAAAAATATACAGAATAGTATATTTTAGGTATTTTCATACGAATTGTTTTGCCAAATGGTATTTTTTCTACTAAAATGAAAGTGTTTTCATCCTCGTCCTTTCTAGAAATGATTCTTATCCCTTAGACTTTTATTAATCGATGCATGATTTGAAGCATTTTAAAAACTGAGCCTAATAGGATGAAATTTGATATAGTAGAGGCGGGCCTGAAATGGAAGGCAATTATTATTTATAGGAGGTATGCAATAATGCGTATCGGTGTACCTAAAGAGATAAAAAATAATGAAAACCGTGTGGCTATGACGCCTGCCGGAGTACTGAACCTTGTTAACTTTGGTCATGAAGTATTTATCGAAGCAGGTGCTGGCCTGGGATCAAGCTTTACTGACGATGATTATAAGGCTGCTGGAGCGTTAATAGTTGCCAGTGCAGAAGAAGCATGGTCACAGGATATGGTCATGAAGGTAAAAGAACCTCTGCCAGAAGAATACGGTTATTTCCGTGAAGGGTTAATTCTATTTACATATTTGCACCTTGCTCCGGAACCAGAGCTGACAAAAGCTCTGATCGAGAACAAGGTTGTAGGCATTGCATATGAAACAGTACAGCTGCCAAACAATTCTCTTCCATTGCTGACTCCAATGAGTGAAGTAGCTGGCCGCATGGCTACTCAAATCGGTGCCCAGTTCCTTGAGAAGGTACACGGAGGAAAAGGAATCCTTCTTGGAGGAGTTCCAGGCGTCCAAAGAGGAAAGGTAACAATTATCGGAGGCGGAGTAGCCGGTACGAATGCTGCTAAAATGGCTGTTGGCCTTGGAGCAGAAGTAACAATGATCGACTTGAATCCGGAACGACTGCGCCAGCTTGATGACATTTTTGGCTCAGATATTACGACTCTGATCTCCAACCCTTACAATATCGCTGAAGCTGTGAAAACTTCTGATGTTGTGATTGGAGCGGTATTAATTCCTGGTGCTAAAGCTCCAAGACTTGTTACAGAAGAAATGATCCAGTCCATGAATCCAGGTTCAGTGGTAGTTGACATCGCAATCGACCAGGGCGGAATTTTTGAAACGACTGACAGAATCACTACCCACGACAATCCAACTTATGAAAAGCATGGAGTTGTCCACTATGCAGTTGCTAACATGCCAGGTGCGGTACCAAGAACATCTACAATCGCGCTTACGAACGTAACAGTTCCATATGCCGTTCAAATCGCGAACAAAGGCTACAAGCAAGCTTGCCTTGACAATGAAGCATTGTTGAAGGGAATCAACACGCTTAATGGCTATGTTACTTATAAAGCAGTTGCTGAAGCACATGATCTTGTATACTCTGAAACAAGAACATTGCTAGAGCAAATCTAATTTTCAGGATCCGGATTCAATCCGGGTCTTTTATTTTGGTTTTTGAATCGTTTAACAGAATCATGCCCATCTTAATAGAATGCGCCGTGATTTTCATATAAAGCTGTTTAAAATAATTTCATTTTAGCGTATATTATTTATTGGATATACGGATTCTTGCTCAAGCAAGGAATGAGCAGGAATGTCCGTGTGATAAATTGTAATTAAGGAGTGTCATGATGGAAAAAGTACTTGTTTTTGGACATAAAAATCCTGATACCGATACAATCTGCTCGGCAATCGCCTATGCTAACTTAAAGCAGAAGCTTGGTGTTGATGCAGAAGCAGTCCGTTTAGGCCAGGTGAATGGGGAAACTCAATACGCATTGGATTACTTCAAGGCTGAAGCACCTCGTCTAGTAGGACAAGTTTCAGAAGAAGTAAACAGCGTGATTCTCGTTGACCATAACGAACGCCAGCAAAGTGCAGACGGTATTGAAAAAGTAAAGATTGTTGAAGTTATCGACCATCACCGTGTTGCTAATTTTGAAACAAGCGACCCGCTTTATTTCCGTGTTGAGCCAGTTGGCTGCACAGCAACTATTTTAAATAAAATGTACAAAGAAAATAACGTGGAAATCGATAAGAACATTGCTGGACTTATGCTTTCTGCGATTGTTTCCGATTCATTATTGTTCAAGTCCCCGACATGCACTGAACAAGACGTGGCAGCTGCCCGTGAATTAGCCGAGATAGCAGGGGTAGACGCTGATCAATATGGTCTTGATATGCTTAAGGCTGGAGCGGATCTAAGCAGCAAAACAATCGATGAACTCATTACTCTTGACGCGAAAGAGTTTCAAATGGGAAGCTCTAAAGTTGAAATCGCACAGGTAAACACAGTAGATGTTAACGAAGTGCTTGCCCGCCAGGCAGAGCTTGAAGATGCACTTAACAAGAAAATTTCAGAGAGAAACCTCGACTTGTTCGTATTGGTTATTACTGATATTCTTACAAATGATTCTGCAGCACTTGCGCTTGGAAAAGAAGCAGCAGCTGTTGAAGAAGCTTTCAACGTTACGCTGAACAATAACACTGCGACTTTAAAAGGCGTTGTTTCACGCAAAAAGCAAGTCGTGCCTGTATTAACGGATGTACTTTCAAAATAATCTTGAAGATATAAAAAACCGTCCTGCCATGTAAAAGGCAGGACGGTTTTTGCTTTTTAGGCAATTATTCAAAATCAAGCAGTGGATTGCAAGCTTACTTATGCGAACTTTTCTCTTCTGGCTGCAGTAACCTTGAACTTAAACGTAATGAATCCAAAATATAGGATGGCTGCAATCGCTAGGTAAACCCATGCTTCGGATACCTGTTCGCTTTTCCATAATCCAGTCATCGACAGCAATGCCGGAAAAGTTAAAGTAAGCCATGATTGTACGAAGGCAACCTTGCCGATATAGACATCGATCTTTTTGTTAAGACCCATGGATAAAAAGAACAGGAACCAAAGATATGCCCACATCAGCCACGTAAGGGTACTAACAATATCATTGAAGTGGACATAGGCTACTAATGCATATATGAGTGCGATGACTGCTACCCAAAGGGAATACCAGCCGAGTCCGCTTCCATCAAGGTCTTTTAATAGTGTTAATCCAACATACAGGTAAGTGAAGCCAAAAAGAAATATGCTGGCTAGGCTGTAGATTGTCCAGTTGCTTTGATCAGATACCACGATCAAATAGAAAGGTACAATGACTTGCATAGCCCCGATGAATAAGTTAAATACTGCTACACTTTTTGCATTTGCCCTTCCAAGAAGCATTAAGCTGTTTAGGAATAGTGCTGCACCTGATAGCAATAAACCTGCGTCTCCCATGATGAATGCCGCAATCAATTATTGTTAATTGACGGCTCTTTCCTCCTTTATCAAGCAAGTTGTGATTATTAGCTTGGGATAGCTTGAATAAGAAAGAGCAATTCCTATACCAGAAAGGCTGCAAGGAATTGCCCTTATTTATATATATTATTTACTTAATCGATTTTTTCCATGTCCTTAGATGTAAAATAACCAGGCAGGATTTCGCTGATCGTTGTTTCCTGCACATCGCCATAAAGGTTAGCAAGGTAAATCTTTGTGTCTTCTGTAGCAAATTCAGCAATTACCTGGCGGCAGGCACCGCAAGGAGAAATAGGACCTTCAGTGTCTCCAACAACAGCAATCGCCTTGATTTCAGTATCGCCTTCTGATACAGCTTTGAAAATAGCTGTTCTCTCTGCACAGTTTGTCAGACCATAAGAGGCATTTTCGATATTGCAGCCAAGATAAACCTGATCGTTGTTCGTTATGATTGCAGCGCCAACCTGAAACTTAGAATATGGAACATATGCTTTGCTTCTAGCTTCAATCGCTTTTTCAACAAGCATGTTTTTATCCATCGTCCATTCCCCATTCCCATGAATATTTTAATTAATGTTAAATATCTTGAGTATTAGTATGAAGAGTTAGAAGACAAGCCATTCATGATTGCTACACCAGAGCTTGCTCCGATTCTAGTCGCGCCAGCTTCGATCATGTTCTGTGCATCTTCAAGGCTTCTTACGCCACCAGAAGCTTTAACACCGATATCTGGGCCAACTGTCTTTCTCATTAATGCGATATCTTCCACTGTTGCACCGCCTGTTGAGAAACCTGTAGAAGTCTTGACGAAGTCTGCACCTGCGCTGACAGAAAGCTTGCAAGCCATTTCTTTTTCTTCGTCTGTAAGAAGGCAAGTCTCAATGATTACTTTAGTCAAAGCTTTACCTTTAGCTGCTTCAACGACTGCCTTGATGTCATTTTCGACTACATCATACTGCTTGTCTTTAAGTGCGCCCATGTTAATCACCATATCAACTTCTGTTGCGCCATTTTCGATAGCATTTGTTGTTTCGAAAGCTTTTACTGCTGAAGTGGAAGCTCCAAGAGGGAAGCCGATTACCGTACATACCTCTACACCTTCAGCGTCCTTAAGAATTTCTGCAGCGGTTTTTACCCAAGTTGGATTCACGCATACTGAAGCGAACTTATATTCTTTTGCTTCTTCAGCCAATTTTACAATCTCTGCTTCAGTTGCATTTGCTTTAAGTAATGTGTGGTCGATCATTCTCGCTAATTCGTTTGTCATACTAATTCAAACCCTTTCCGTATTAAGATTATGATTAAACGCTTTCATAAAGAATAAAATTTCAACTCGAAATTTATTATGCCTTACTTACATGAATAATATATCAGGTGCTTGAACAAATGTAAATAATGAATTGAACATATGTAAAAATAATGTGTGGAAATACATGAAAATGTCACATTTACGAAAAGGGACTTGGAGGCAATTACTACTGTCAGGAATTTTTCTGTTAAAACGGATGTTGATTTATAAACCCTGTTGTTTGTAGTGGAAGGCGCGTAGACTCCTGCGGGCTTAGCTGGACAGGTGAGACCCCGCAGGAGTGAAATGACGAGGAGGCTCAGCGCCAGCCCCGCGGAAAGCGAAGCGGCTGGAACGAAAATCAACAGCCTTGTTTTTAAAAAATGGCTGTGTTAAAGGACAATGGTGATTTTTAGCACCTTGAGCAGAAATCAGCATCCAAGGTTAACACAGCCAAAAAATAAAGGATTTCCTTTTAAATTTAAATACATGAATCTTCTCAAAAACAGCTCTCAAGAACAATTTTTTCCTTTGACTTTCAGAGAGTGTTTCATTATAGTTGCTTTATAATAATGAATAATCATTCCCGTAATCGCGGGAGAGGTTCATAGCGGACACCCTCTATAAAAAACTATGGCTTTGAATTATAATTTCAACCATATCCAGAGGATATGGTTTTTTTATTTATAAAAAGGCATCTAGAAGGGTATTTGAACTGATATCGCGTTTGCGGCCAAATTAGGAGGCTAAAATAATGGCTGGAAGAAAAGAAGAAGAAATGAAAGATTTGACACTGCTTGGCAATCAGGGGACAAAGTATTTGTTTGAGTACAGTCCTGAAATCCTTGAATCCTTTGAAAATAAACACCCTTATCGTGATTACTTTGTAAAATTCAACACACCTGAGTTCACAAGCCTTTGCCCGATTACAGGCCAGCCTGATTTCGCATCAATCTATATTAGTTATATTCCAGATAAACTAATGGTAGAAAGCAAATCATTAAAGCTGTATTTATTCAGCTTCAGGAACCATGGTGATTTTCACGAGGATTGCATGAACATTATCATGAATGATCTGATTAAGCTAATGGATCCAAAATATATCGAAGTGTGGGGTAAGTTCACGCCTAGAGGCGGAATCTCAATCGATCCTTACACAAACTACGGTAAGCCGGGAACAAAATATGAAGAAATGGCAGATTACCGTCTGATGAATCACGATATGTATCCTGAGAAGGTTGACAATCGATAATGTAAGTTACATTCTAAATAAAACCCGTCTGGCAATGGCCAGACGGGTTTCTGTATTAAGAAACAAATACAAGTTCCTTTGGATATTTTGTAAGGATTTCAATTCCATCCTCAGTGATGACCACATCATCCTCAATCCTAACTCCTGCAACACCAGGTACATAAATACCCGGCTCTGCAGTGAAGACCATACCTTTTTCTAATAACAAAGAGTTTGTACTCGTTAATGATGGATACTCATGTACGCTGACGCCAAGTCCATGGCCGAGACGGTGCGGGAAATATTCGCCATAGCCGGCTGCTTCGATAACATTTCTGGCAGCAAGGTCTACATCTGAACATGTAACACCAACTCGAGCGGTATCTAATGCTTTTAGCTGTGCCTTAAGTACGGTATTGTAAATTTCTTCCTGTTGTTTAGTGATTTCACCAAATGCAACGGTCCTCGTGATATCAGAGCAGTAACCATCCATGACTACCCCCAGATCGAATAAAACTAAATCACCTTTGCTCATCTTAGTTAGGCCAGGTGTTCCATGCGGGGCTGCGGCATTTTTACCTGTTAATACCATAGTAGAAAAAGACATCTGTGTAACGCCTTTTTTCTTCAGTTCATATTCAATTGCAGCAAGCACATCAAGCTCGGTTTTTCCTTCACTGATTTCGCTTACTCCTGTTTCAATCGCAAAATCAGCAAGTTCACAGGCTTTACGAAGTTTTTGCAATTCATCTTCTGTTTTGACCATACGCATCAGCCTTAATTTTTCTTCAGCGGATACAAAAGCCGAGCCGGAAAATAGGGAATTCATTTTTTCATAACGTTCAACATTCAATTGTTCTTTTTCGATTGCTGTACGCTTAATGGAAGGAACTCTTTTTTTAATGGCGTTGTATGCAAGCTCCATTGAATCATCAGTATCGCTATAGCCAATAATTTCGAGATTCCAGCCTGCATTTTTTGCATTTTCCTTATCCATTGCTGGACAAATCATGAATGGTTCTGCGTCCTGGAACACGGCAATAGCTAGCAGGCGTTCATGAGGATCGCTTAAAAATCCGCTTAAGTAAAAAACATTGTCTGGAGACGAAATGAAAGTGACATCGATGCTGCTTTCCTTCATCCAGCCAGATAATGCAGTCAATCTTTCAGACATTAATATTCCTCCTCTTATATGTATAGCTCATAATGAGAGTAGCAATTTGATGATGAAAAGTAAAACGTTCTTTTTATAAAAGACTGTTTTTATTAATGGCAGCACCTTACTTAAATAAAATATGTCATGTTTCCAAAAGAGCCCGAATTAGATTTTAATCATTCACTGCTCTGGGTATAAAAGAAAAGTAAGCAGGAGATAGGTGAATGATGTGGAAGTTAGTTATTGAGAATTGAAAGGAGCGATAATATGAAAGTATCTTATCACGGGCATTCTGTTGTGAAAATTGAAACGAATGGGAAAACGATTTTGATTGATCCATTCATTACAGGCAATGATCTGACGGATTTAAAAGTTGGAGATGTTAAGCCTGACGTCATTATCCTTACTCACGCGCACGGAGACCATCTTGGAGATACAGTCGAGCTGGCAAAGAAAAACGATTCTCTTGTGATCGCCAACTTTGAAGTCGCTACATATCTAGGCTGGAAAGGGTTAAATACACATGGTATGTCAATCGGTGGGGCTTATCAATTCGATTTTGGGAAAGTGAAGATGACTCCAGCATTCCATGGCACTGGAATGATCACCGAGAATAATGAGATTATTTATGGAGGCATGCCTGCTGGCATCCTGTTCATGGCTGAAGGGAAAACTGTGTTTCATGCTGGAGACACTGGGTTGTTCTCAGATATGAAACTGATTGGCGAAAGACATCCGATCGACCTGGCATTCTTGCCGATTGGCGATAATTTTACAATGGGACCTGAAGATGCGGCTTTGGCTGCCGAGTTCCTCAATGCAAAAGTCGTTGTCCCAATCCATTTCAACACATTCCCGCCAATCAAACAGGATCCACATGCATTTGTCGATTCACTTAAGAAAAATAAAGGCAGGGTTCTTGAAGCAGGGGAAGTAATAGAATTATAAACCATTGTGCTGCACAATTTTGTGCAGCATTTTCTTTTTAAAATGCTTTTTTATTCCTATCTTGCATAGATATAAAATAAGACAACCTATTAGGAGGGGAATAATGAAAAAGAACAAATACCTGCTATACTTGCTCTTGTGCGGAGTAATGATTTATATTGCCATGCCTCGGCTGAACCTTACATTAGGCGGCAGCGATGCGGTATTCGCCGGATCATGGTTATTTTTGGCCTTGCTTGTATTCGCAGGCAACCTTGCTGCATTTTTGTATACACCGAAAAAGAAGCTGCCGACTGGCAGAAACAGAATGGATAATAAGCAGAAAAGAAAATCGAGAGTGTATACTGGCTGATGATTCAGCAAGTCAGTTTGTCGACAAAAATTTAGTATCAACTAGTTATTAAAAACCTGTTGATTGGAGTGGAAGGCGCGAAGACTCCTGCGGGCGCAGCTGGACAGGGGAGACCCCGCAAGAGCGAAGCGACGAGGCGGCTCAGCGCCAGCCCCGCGGAAAGCGAAGCGCCTGGAACGGAAATCAACAGACTAGTTTAATAGATCAATTAAATAAAAAAGCTTTAGACCAACTTGATTTTCAGAGTTGGTCTAAAGCCTGACTGGCTGATGATTCAGCCAGTTTTTTTATATGAGCAAAAAATACAAATTGAGTGCCAAACTATGCACTTACATAGCACAATGGGAGCAAAAAAAGAAGTTTCAGTGTCCGAATAAGCAGTTACATTTTCCAAAAGGTTACTGAAAGGGAAGGGTACGATTGAATCAGCGCTCTTTACACTTTATAATATAATATGGATAGAACTACATTGAACGGAAAATTATTATAAAGGGTGAAAGTCTTGGCAACAAAGCATGAACAAATACTTCAATATATAGATGAATTGCCAATAGGAGAAAAAATCTCAGTACGCCAAATCGCCAAGGCGCTAAACGTAAGTGAAGGTACTGCCTACAGGGCCATAAAAGAAGCAGAAAATAAAGGCTATGTCAGTACGATTGAACGTGTAGGCACGATCAGGATCGAAAGGAAAAAGAAAGAAAACATAGAGAGACTTACTTTTGCAGAAGTAGTCAATATCGTTGATGGACAAGTTCTCGGCGGACGAGCTGGACTTCATAAAACTCTTAATAAATTTGTTATTGGTGCAATGAAGCTTGAAGCGATGATGCGTTATACCGAGGCTGGTAACCTTCTGATTGTCGGAAACCGCGATAAGGCTCATGAGCAGGCGCTAAGAGCAGGGGCAGCAGTTCTGGTAACAGGGGGTTTTGATGCAGAGGACCATGTCAAAAGGCTTGCAGATGAGCTCCAGCTCCCGATCATATCAAGCAGCTATGATACTTTTACGGTCGCGACAATGATTAACCGGGCAATCTATGATCAACTGATAAAAAAGGAAATTATTCTTGTCGAGGATATTCTGACGCCGCTTTCTGATACGATTTTCCTGAGAAGCAATGATCGTGTTTCTGATTGGTACCGCCATAAGGACAAAACCTTCCACAGCCGTTTTCCGGTTGTCGACCACAATATGAAGGTCATCGGAATGATTACATCTAAGGACGTCATGGGCCATGATCAAGACACAATGATTGAAAAAATTATGACGAGAAACCCAATGGCTGTCAGCGGTTCGACAAGTGTCGCATCCTCCGCCCACATGATGGTATGGGAAGGCATTGAAGTTCTTCCGGTTGTGGACGATTCAAACAGGCTTGAAGGGATTGTCAGCAGGCAGGATGTCCTAAAAGCGCTGCAAATGATTCAGCGCCAGCCTCAGGTAGGGGAAACTCTTGATGACACAGTCACCAGCCAGATGGTCCTCACAAAAGGGAAAACAAAGGATGAGGATATTTTCCGCTGCCAGGTCACACCTCAGATGACAAACCACCTTGGAACAATCTCATATGGTGTTTTTACAACGATTGTTACTGAGGCAGCAAATCGGGTGCTAAGGGGCTATAAAAAAGGTGATTTAGTTGTAGAGAATATGACAATCTACTTCATTAAACCAGTCCAGATTGACAGTGTAATAGAGATTTATCCAAAGGTGCTGGAAGTTGGCCGGAAGTTCGGAAAGGTCGACATTGAAGCATTCAACGATGGAGTTTTAGTAGGGAAGGCCATGATGATGTGCCAGCTGATAGACAGGCATTAACTCTATCCACACCTGAAAAATTTTATAATTTCCTAAACAATGAGAAAAGCCGATCCGTAATGGATCGGCTTCTTTTAAATTACTCTTTTGCTTCCTTAGCTGCAAGCGGCAGATAGAATTTATATGCTTTTACACCAGACCAGATACTCATTGAGCCAATGATAATGAAGATGGCTGCAACAATGTAAGTGATCGTTGTTTGAAATAGGAATACCTGATTTAAGCCAAATAATCCAACGAATAGTCCTAATGCGATGCTGGATTTAGCGGACAGCCATTTCCTTTCAGCAGGACGCTTGCTGCGGACATATTTCATTTTATAGAAGATATAGAATACGAATGAAAGTACGATCAGTAGTACGAATATAGGCATTGCATTTCCTCCATTACTATTATCATTCTTATTTTACCGCTAATTTTACTGGATTGCTATAGAGAGGTTTTGTACTCTGCGATTTTGAAAAAAACGAAAGGGAAAACTTTCTTTTCTTTTCCAATAAATATGTTCATAATTAGGATAGAAATAAGGTGAAGGAGCATGTTGATGAAAGCGCAAATTCTAGAAGCTATTGAAAATTATGAAACGATCATTATCCACCGCCATGTGAGGCCGGATCCGGATGCATATGGTTCCCAGGGGGGATTGGCTGAGGTTTTAAAAGCTTCATTTCCTGGTAAAAACATTTACACAGTTGGCAAAGAGGAGTCGTCTCTGAATTATTTAAGAAGGCTTGATTCAATCTCTGACGATACCTTTAAGGGTGCGCTTGTGATTGTTTGTGATACGGCAAATGCTGAGCGTATTTGTGATGATCGCTATCGCTTGGGCGAACAACTGATCAAGATTGACCATCATCCGAATGAAGATCCATATGGTGATTTGCAATGGGTCGACACAACTGCCAGCTCTACGAGTGAAATGATTTATGAGTTCTATCTTTCATTCAAGGAACAAGGACTCAAGATGTCAGATGAGGCAGCTCGATTACTGTATGCAGGTATTGTGGGGGATACGGGGCGTTTCTTATATCCAAGCACTACAAATAAAACATTCGCATATGCTGGTGAATTAATTCATTATAACTTTTCAAGGACAGAGTTATATGACCGGATGTATGAACTTGCTCCGAATGTGGTGAAATTGAATGGGTACATTCTGCAAAACTTTGAGCTCCTCGAAAATGGTGCCGCTAGAGTTGTAATGAAACAGGAATTGCTTGAACAATATTCAGTAAAACCATCTGAAGCTTCATTACTTGTCAGTGAATTAGGAAATGTCGCTGGTATAAAGGCTTGGGTGTTTTTCATTGAAGAACAGGATCAGATCAGAGTGCGTCTCCGTTCAAAAGGCCCTGTGATCAACGGGATCGCGAGAAAGTATAATGGAGGAGGCCACCCGCTTGCTGCAGGTGCGTCCATTTATTCATGGGATGATGTCGAAAATGTTCTTTATGATTTAATTGAAGCTTGCAAGGAATAATAAATAAACCCCACTTGGGCTTTATGCTGAGTGGGGTTCCATTAATCTAACATTATCTCTACTTGGATGGTCACGGATGTATAGATAACCATGGATCTAATCTTCAATTTATATCTTTTGTCATTAACGGGGATTGATTTGTTTTCAATCAGCTTGGTAATCAGCTCTCTGCTTTTAAAAACAGAATCTAAATCTTTAGCGAGCAGTACATTAAGTTCGCTCTTTGTCTGTTCTTCAATTTCATAAATGGACAGCGCATCAAGATATTGTTTGTATTTTTTATCATTAACAATTTTGACTTTTACCTCCTGAACCGTCAGCTTTTCCTCATTTTTCTTATTCAGCTGTGCATAATCATCCTGCCAAATTTTAATGTCGCGCTGGAGTTCTCTGATAAGATCCTCTTGCTCATGTATTTTCTTAGCGTTTTTTTCCATTGAAACACCATTGATGTATAAGAATAAACACCAGCTGATGGCGCCGCCGACTGCCATCCCTGAAAAAAATCTTTGCCATGCTGGCTTGCGGTAATATGGTGGAATCCTCATTTTACACATGCTCCTGTGTAAGCCAATTGATAAGAAGCGCACCAGTCTGGGCCCCGCCCATTGCTGTCAGGATCAATAAAAACTGCTTGAAGATATCCTTTGTTTCCCCGTTCAGCAATCCTTTTTCAAAGCTGTACACTGTATCAAACGTACCGCCGATGGCTGCAATAATTGCCCATATTCTTATGGAGCTCGAGAAACGGGCTATTTCAGTCATCAGAGGCTGCCCTGTTAAAAATGAAGCAAGCCCCCCAATCAGCGAGCCGCCCAGCAGAACACCAAGCGCAATGAAATAAGCTTCAAACAAATGTGGAATAAATGGCTGATTCATAGAAAACATCCTTTAATAAAAAATCGATTTTTCTTCGTATTTCATCATATGGACAAACACGATTTAATATGTTTTAAAGTTCCTTGAACAAAATGAGAACATATTTTCTTTTTTTAGATAAAAGCCTATAATAATAGAAGATGAACCTTTAAGGGTGTGAGAGAAATGACATTTATTCACCTTCATGTCTATAGTGCATACAGCCTGCTGACGAGCACGGCCACAGTTGAGCAGCTCGTCCGCGATGCCAGGGCAAAAGGATTTTCCGCACTCGCGTTAACCGACCGGAATGTATTGTATGGTACTGTGGCGTTTTATAAAGAATGTCTTAGAAAATCCATTAAACCTATTCTTGGCCTGACCGTCGATGTTGTCAGCGAAATCGAGGAACAAGAGTCATTCCCGCTTGTACTCCTCGCAAAAAATAATCAGGGCTTCCAAAATCTGATGAAAATTTCAAGTGCTGTGCAAACGAAGTCTCCGGAAGGGATACCTGTAAAATGGCTGAAGCACTATGCGTCAGGTCTATATGCCATGACACCGGGAAACCAGGGGGAAATAGAATATTATTTATCAAACGGTCAACAAGAAAATGCCCTCCAGACAGTGGAGTTATATACGAAATTATTTGGCAAGGATGGTTTTTATCTATCGATTCAAAACCAGGGCTTGCCTGGTCAGCAAGAATTAGCAGCTCAGCTTGCAAGGCTTAGTAATCAGACGGATACCCCTCTTGCAGCCGCTAACCAGGTGCATTATCTGGAAAGAGAGGATTCCTTCGCACAGGAATGCCTTTTAGCAATCAGGAATGGTGATAAGCTGCAGGATGACGGACGTGAAAAACTGGGCAGCAGCGAGTTTTATCTTAAAACAGCTGATGAGATGGCAGAACTGCTCTCGGAGTATCCTGAGGCATTAGAAAACACACTTAAAATCGCAGAGAGCTGCAACGTCATGCTTGATATGGAATCAAGGCATCTGCCGAAATATCCTGTCCAGCCAGGACAGAATGCAGATGAACTGCTTGAATACCAATGCTTCGAAGGATTGAAGGAACGCTATGGAAGTCCCTCTGCAGAACATATAGCGAGGCTCAAATATGAGCTTTCGGTGATAAAGAAAATGAAGTTCAGCGATTATTTCCTGATTGTCTGGGATTTCATTAAATATGCCAGGGAACAGGGAATCCTCGTAGGACCGGGACGTGGATCGGCAGCGGGTTCGATTGTATCTTATGTATTATTCATAACCGACGTGGATCCTATTGAACACGAACTCCTTTTTGAAAGGTTCTTGAATCCGGAACGTATAACAATGCCGGATATCGACATCGACTTCCCCGACAACAGAAGGGATGAGGTGATTGAATATGTGGCTTCAAAATATGGAGAGCTGCATGTAGCGCAGATTGTCACTTTTGGAACCCTTGCTGCAAAAGCTGCAGTCAGGGATGTCGGGCGTGCATTTGGATTGAACCCGAAAGAGCTTGACCGCCTTTCCAGACTTGTACCATCGAAACTCGGGATTACCCTTCGAGAGGCACTAAAGGAATCAGAAGGCTTAAGAAGTTTCAGTGAAGAATCTCAAAAGAATAAGAGAATCCTGGATACAGCCATCAAGCTTGAAGGGCTGCCAAGACATACCTCAACACATGCTGCGGGGGTCGTGATCAGCGAACATCCGCTTACCAACGTTGTGCCAATTCAATCAGGTCAGGCTAAAGTTTTCCTGACTCAATATTCGATGGATCACCTTGAAGAAATTGGATTGCTCAAGATGGACTTTCTGGGATTGCGTAATTTATCTTTGATTGATTCAATTCTTCATTCCATTTATCAAAAAAATCGCCGCAAGCTCGATATCCATGATATCCCCTTTGATGATGAAAAGACATACCAGCTGCTGAGCAGGGGAGAGACAACTGGTATTTTCCAGCTTGAATCAGAAGGAATGAGAAAGGTTCTGACGAAGCTCGAGCCAAGCCGTTTTGAAGATATCGTCGCAGTCAACGCGCTTTATAGACCGGGTCCGATGGAAAATATCCCGCTATTCATTGACAGGAAACATGGAAGGCAGCCAATCGATTATTACCACAAGGATCTTGAAAATATCCTTGGGAATACATATGGCGTTATTGTCTATCAAGAACAAATCATGCAGATCGCCTCCAAAATGGCGGGCTTTTCTCTCGGTCAAGCTGATTTGCTGCGGCGCGCTGTTTCTAAGAAAAAGAAGGAAGTGCTGGACCAGGAGCGGGAGCATTTTGTGAATGGGTCTTTGCGAAAAGGATATGACAGCAAGACGGCGAATACTATTTATGATCTCATCGTCAGGTTTGCAAACTACGGATTTAACCGCAGCCATGCTGTCGCATATAGCATGATTGCCTATCAGCTGGCATATTTGAAAGCTAATTATCCGTTGTATTTCATGGCCTCACTGCTCTCATCTGCAATCGGGAATGATACGAAAATTGCTCAATATGCGAGAGAACTGCAGCAAATGGGTATCAAACTTCTTCCCCCTTCGATCAACAAAAGTGCGTTCAGCTTCCAGCCGGAAGGAGAAGCAGTCAGATACAGCCTGGCAGGTATCAAGGGTGCCGGCATTGCCTCACTTAAAGAGATTTTCCAGGTAAGAAGAAATAAGCCGTTTAAGGATATATTCGATTTTTGCATAAGAGTGCCTCAAAAGGCCGCTTCCAGAAAAGTACTTGAAGCATTGATCTATTCGGGTGCTTTTGATGAATTCGGCCATGACCGTGCCGTGCTTCTCGCCACGATCGATGTTGCAATTGAACATGCCCAGCTTGTTGCGCCTGATGATACCGGTCAGATTGATATGTTTGCTGAAGCTGAATTCTCGCTGAAGCCAAAATATACAGAAGTGGATCCGATGCAGATAGAAGACAAGCTTAGCCTGGAAAAAGAAGTGCTAGGTGTTTATTTATCGAAACACCCTGTTTCAATTCATGAAAAAGAATTCACGGCTGCAGGCGTAAAAACAATTGCTTCTCAACCAATGAACGGAAGAACCAGGCTAGGTGTTTACATCACTGAACAAAAGAAAATCCGTACAAAAAAAGGTGAGGCAATGGCATTCCTGACACTTAGCGATGCCAGCGGAGAAACAGAAGCTGTTGTGTTCCCCGCTGTTTACAAACAATATGGCCACGTGTTGACACAGGGGAAAATGGCGCTGGTAGAGGGAAAGTTTGATCAAAGGGATGGGAAAAGCCAGTTTGTGGTCCAATCAGTCCTTGATCTTGAAAAAGAAGCGACAAAAGTACAAGAAAAAACTGTATTATATTTAAGGATCGCCAAAGAATCAAATCCTGTTGAAATGATGAAAGACTTAAAAGCTTTATTGAAAAAACATCATGGGGCGGTTCCTGTCATCGTCTATAATGAGGAGACAGAGAAATCGCTGCTGCTGTCGAATGAATTCAGCGTAAGCAT
The DNA here is from genome assembly GCF_049532715.1 of Heyndrickxia sp. MSNUG. Classification (NCBI taxonomy): domain Bacteria; kingdom Bacillati; phylum Bacillota; class Bacilli; order Caryophanales; family Bacillaceae; genus Heyndrickxia; species Heyndrickxia sp. MSNUG. Next base: position 3,593,546 of record NZ_CP150978.1, on the reverse strand, counting down.
AACGGAAAACAGCATGGATGAATTAAGGAAAGTACTTGGTGTTAATAATGTTGTCCTGAAAAAATAGACCTTTACAAGTATAATAGATGTGTTATATTGGAAAAGGATATGTGTGGTCAGACCACTGAAGAAGGCAACTTTTTTTAAAATTAAGGAGTGGACCTAAGTTGACTTTACGTGAAGAAGCTTTACACATGCATCGTGTAAACAAAGGGAAGTTGGAGTCGAAATCTAAAGTGCCTGTAGCAAATGCCAGGGATTTAAGCCTTGCTTATTCGCCTGGTGTGGCAGAGCCTTGCAAGGAAATATATGATAAACCAGAAACGGTATACGACTATACGATGAAAGGCAATATGGTTGCGGTCGTATCTGATGGAACAGCCGTACTTGGTCTAGGTAACATTGGCCCAGAAGCTGCTCTGCCGGTAATGGAAGGAAAAGCTGTACTCTTTAAGAGCTTTGCTGGAGTTGATGCATTCCCAATCTGCCTGAATACAACAGATATAGATAAGATCGTTGAAACAGTAAAGCTGCTGGAACCGACTTTTGGAGGCGTGAACCTGGAGGATATTGCTGCTCCAAACTGCTTCGCCATTGAAGAACGCTTAAAGAAGGAAACAAATATACCTGTATTCCATGATGATCAGCATGGTACTGCGATTGTTACCGTGGCCGGCCTTGTTAATGCTTTGAAGATCGTTGGCAAGAAAATGAATGAGATCAAAGTAGTAGCAAACGGAGCAGGCGCTGCGGGAATTGCTATCATAAAGCTTCTGTACTCTTATGGTGTTCGGGATATCATCATGTGTGATACAAAGGGTGCGATCTATGAAGGACGCCCGAATGGAATGAACGCGATCAAGGATGAAGTTGCTAAATTCACAAACAGGGACAATGTTCAGGGAACACTTGCTGAAGCAATTAAAGGCGCCGATGTTTTCATTGGCGTTTCAGTAGCTGGAGCATTGACATCTGAAATGATCCAGACGATGAATAGTGATCCGATTATTTTTGCAATGGCAAATCCGGTGCCTGAGATTATGCCGGAAGAAGCGAAAGCAGCTGGAGCAAAGGTTATTGGAACAGGCCGTTCAGATTTTCCTAACCAGGTTAATAATGTCCTTGCTTTCCCTGGAATCTTCCGCGGAGCTTTGGATGCCAGGGCAACCCATATCAACGAAAAAATGAAGGTCGCTGCTGTAAACGCAATTGCCGGGCTGATAAATGAATCCGAGCTTTCAAGTGATTATGTCATCCCTGGTCCATTCGACCCGCGTGTGGCACCTGAAGTGGCTGCGGCAGTGGCGAAAGCGGCGATGGAAACGGGAGTAGCCCGTATAAAGGTGGATCCTGAAGAGGTAAAAGACCGGACAAGGCGTCTGGCAGTCATTGGAAAAGGTGAGTGAACGCTTAGTGGCACAACCTGAAAAAAACACAAAGGTTTATGTGGAAATTGTCAGGCAGCTAAGGGAAATGATTGAGAAAGACGGTATGAAAGCTGGAGATAAAATCCCCTCTGAACGTGAACTTTCGGAACGCCTTAATGCAGGGCGTTCCTCCGTTCGGGAGGCATTGAGGGCACTTGAACTACTTGGCCTGATTGAAACAAGGCGAGGAGAGGGCACATTCATCCGAGATTTTCGCGGTAACCAACTGGTCCAATTATTAAGTACCTTTATCCTGCAGGATGAAAAAGCAAAAAATGATGTTATTGAAACAAAATATATGATAGAAGTAGATTGTCTTTATCTTGCAGCTGACAAATTCCAAAAAGAGGAATTTGAGAGACTGCAAATCTGGATTGAAGAACATCATTTTGATGATGAGGAGTTCTTCAAAAAAATAGCTGAAATAGCTGACAATCACCTTTTTTATCGTATTTGGAATATATTAAATGACTATTATAATTCCCTTCAGCTACAGGTATTACCTGCTGAAAAGGCTGAATATCGTATGCTTGCAGAATCGCTGGCAAGCCAAAAAAAGGAACTGATCCTGGAAAAGTATCGCGCGCTGCGGAAATTGTCGACCAATTGACGACATGAAGCAACACCTTTTGTCTGTTAGATGTTATATACTTGTGGACATGCTTAAGATACTTGGATGGCACAGCTCTTTCTTTTTTACTATAGTGGTCTGGCCACTAGTGCTTTATTACTAAGCTGTGTTTGAGGATGTTGATTTCAGCACCTGTTTATTGAGCGAGTGCCTGGAGCGGAAATCGGCAGACAAGTTTAACATAGCCTATTACTAAAATTGTCTATTGACTATAACTACTAGCAAGATTACGGAGGGGGTTTTATTTTGCTTAAAGAGCTTTTCACTAAGACAAAAAAGAAAAAGTACGCAACAATTCCTTCTGAAGCAGCCAAGCAGGATGTACCTGAGGGAATCATGACAAAATGCCCGAACTGCAAAAAAATCATGTATACAAAAGAACTCAATAAAAACTGCAAAGTGTGTATCCAATGCGGTTATCACCATCAAATGAATTCAGCAGAACGGATTGACAGCTTCCTGGATGCTGGAAGCTTCCATGAGCTTGATCGGGAGATGATCTCTGGCAACCCATTAGGCTTTCCTGGATATGAGGAGAAGCTTGAAAAAGACCGCCAGAAAACAAACCTCAATGAGGCAGTTGTTACCGGCATAGGCAGGTTAAACGGACTCGATGTGGTTGTAGCGATCATGGATGCTACTTTTAGGATGGGAAGTATGGGATCGGTTGTCGGAGAAAAAATTACAAGAGCGATTGAAAAGGCAGATGAACTTTCCATTCCGTTTATCATTTTTACGGCTTCAGGAGGCGCAAGGATGCAGGAAGGCGTATTAAGCCTTATGCAAATGGCAAAAACCAGTGTTGCCCTTAAAAGGTTCAGTGATAACGGTGGCCTGATCATCTCAATTATGACGCACCCAACTACCGGAGGGGTATCAGCAAGCTTTGCTTCCCTTGGAGATTATAATCTGGCAGAGCCAGGAGCATTGATTGGTTTTGCAGGCCGCAGGATCATTGAACAAACGATCCGGGAAGAGCTTCCTGAAGATTTCCAGACATCTGAGTTTTTGTTAAAGCATGGACAGCTTGACGCGGTAATCTCCAGAATTGATCTGAAGGAAAAAATAGCTGGAATACTTGAAATCCATCAGCCAGGAGGGACATTCGAATGGCAGGAGAACTAGAATTTGAGAAACCGGTAATTGAACTAAGAAAAAAAATTAGCGAACTGAAAGAATTCACACAAAATACGGATGTTGACCTGACATCAGAAATCGATAAATTGGAGGCAAGACTTGAAAAGCTTGAATCCGAAATTTATGAAAATATGAAACCTTGGGATAGGGTGCAGATTGCCCGTCATCCAAGCAGGCCAACTACACAAGAATACATTAATTTGCTTTTCACTGATTTCTTCGAGTGCCACGGAGATCGTTCATTTGGTGACGATGAAGCAATTGTTGGTGGTATAGCGAAGTTTCATGGTTATCCAGTGACTGTCATAGGACATCAGCGAGGCAAGGATACAAAGGAAAATATCCGTCGTAACTTTGGTATGCCGCATCCTGAAGGCTACCGAAAGGCATTGCGATTGATGAAACAAGCTGAAAAGTTTAAGCGCCCCATTATTTGCTTCATTGATACGAAAGGTGCTTATCCTGGCAAAGCGGCAGAAGAACGAGGACAGAGTGAAGCGATTGCCCGCAATCTTTTTGAGATGGCTGGGCTGAAGGTTCCTGTCATTTGTGTCGTGATCGGTGAAGGAGGCAGTGGCGGTGCACTTGCCCTTGGAGTCGGCAACTATATTCACATGCTGGAAAATTCCACGTACTCCGTTATTTCACCAGAAGGTGCTGCGGCTATACTTTGGAAGGATTCCACATTGGCAAAAAAAGCGGCTGAAACAATGAAAATCACCGCACCAGACCTAAAAGGCTTAGGTGTGATTGATGAAATTATCCCTGAAGTAAAAGGCGGGGCACACAGGGATGTTGCCCAGCAAGCAAAATATATGGATAAAATCCTGAAAGATTCGATGTCTGAACTTTTATCCATGGATGAGGACACTCTCATTGATCAGCGTTATGAAAAATATAAACGAATTGGTGAGTATTCGTTTCCTAATGAATTTATAGGGGTAAAATAAAACGTGCATTTAAGCACGTTTTTATTTTTCTTCTATATCGGCTCTGTTATAGCTGAATATTTATTTTTAATACCCTGTTGATTGTAGTGGAAGGCGTGTAGACTCCTCTGAAAATGCTAACGCATTTCCATCGTGCGTGGGCGGATTCGAGGAAGGTATTCAATGTCCTGAGGGTGCAGCGCTAACCCCGCGGAAAGTGAAGCGCCTGGAACGAAAATCAACAGCCTTGTTTAACAGGTACTATTAAATGAAACCTATTTACCCTCAATAAAGCGCTTGCAGTTATATGATAATTCCGTCTTTATGTCAATATTAAGGATTCAGTTGAGATACTATATTCTACGTGTTATTTTAGAAATATTCCCGGGTATTCTGTTTATAATAAGATAAGATTAATACAGTATCAGAAAAGAATGGCTTTAATGTAAAATTGTACATAGATGATACCGAATGAGGTGAAAGACTATGAAAAGAATTGGAGTATTGACTAGTGGCGGGGACGCTCCCGGCATGAATGCTGCAGTACGTGCAGTAGTAAGGAAAGCGATTTACCATAACGTGGAAGTTTATGGTGTTTATGGCGGATATGCAGGTTTGATGAGTGGTAATATTAAAAAGCTTGAATTAGGCTCAGTAGGTGATATCATCCATCGCGGTGGTACTTTCCTTTATTCTGCCCGCAGTGAAGAATTCAAAACGAAGGAAGGGCAGCAAAAAGGCATCGAACAGCTGAAGAAATTCGGGATTGATGGACTGGTTGTCATCGGCGGAGATGGATCATACAGGGGAGCAAAAGCTCTTACTGAACAAGGTTTCCCATGTGTTGGCGTGCCTGGAACAATTGATAATGATATTCCTGGAACAGAATTTACGATTGGTTTCGATACAGCACTAAATACTGTTATTGATGCGATCGATAAAATCCGTGATACAGCTTCTTCTCACGAAAGAACGTTTGTCGTTGAGGTCATGGGCCGCAATGCTGGAGATATCGCTCTTTGGGCAGGTTTGGCAGGAGGAGCAGAAACGATTCTGATTCCTGAAGATCCTCATGATATGAAGGATATCGCTGAAAGACTTAAAAAGGGTCATGAACGCGGCAAGAAGCACAGTATCATTATTGTTGCAGAGGGCGTTATGAACGGTTATGAATTTGCGAAGAAACTTAAAGAAGAAACAGACTTTGATACCAGGGTTTCTGTTCTTGGTCATATCCAGCGAGGCGGTTCACCAACTGCATTTGACCGTGTTCTGGCCAGCAGACTCGGAGCGCGGGCAGTAGAGCTTTTATTAGAAGGCAAAGGCGGACGGGCTGTAGGAATGGAGAGCAATGAAATGGTTGATTATGATATCATTGAAGCACTGGCCAAGCAGCATACAGTTGACTTGAACTTATATAAATTATCAAAAGAATTATCTATTTAATCTCTTTACAGTAAACCAGGAGGTTGCAGTTTATGCGCAAAACTAAAATTGTTTGTACGATTGGTCCCGCAAGTGAAAGTGTAGATAAGTTAGAGGAATTAATGGAAGCTGGCATGAATGTTTCCCGTTTGAATTTTTCACATGGAAATCATGAAGAACATGCAGCACGTATCAAGAATATCAGAGTAGCAGCTGAGAAAACAGGGAAGAAGGTAGGTATCCTTCTTGATACTAAAGGCCCTGAAATCCGCACGAATGATATGGAGAACGGCGCAATCGAGCTTAAGACGGGGCAAGAATGCATTATTTCCATGAAAGAAGTTGTGGGTACAGCGGAAAAGTTCTCTGTTACTTACGAAAGATTGATTGAAGATGTGCACACTGGTGCTAAAATCCTGCTTGATGACGGCTTGATCGGACTTGAAGTGATCAGCGTTGATAAAGCTAATAATGAGATTAAAACTAAGGTATTGAACAGCGGAACTCTTAAAAATAAAAAAGGTGTTAATGTTCCTGGAGTATCAGTACAGCTTCCTGGAATCACGGAAAAGGACGCTCAGGATATTCTTTTCGGGATTGAGCAAGGTGTAGATTTCATTGCAGCATCATTTGTACGACGAGCGAAGGATGTTTTGGAAATCCGTCAGCTTCTTGAAGAAAACAAAGGGTCTCATATCCAAATCATACCTAAGATTGAAAACCAGGAAGGCGTAGACAACATCAATGAAATCCTTGAAGTTTCTGATGGTCTGATGGTTGCCCGTGGAGATCTTGGGGTAGAAATTCCAGCTGAAGAAGTACCTTTAGTACAAAAGGACCTTATTAAAAAGTGCAACGCACTGGGCAAGCCTGTTATTACAGCAACACAGATGCTTGATTCTATGCAGCGTAACCCGCGCCCGACTCGTGCGGAAGCAAGTGACGTAGCAAACGCTATTTTTGATGGCACAGATGCAATCATGTTATCAGGAGAGACGGCTGCAGGACAATATCCAGTTGAGGCAGTTCAAACGATGCATAATATCGCTTCTCGTGCAGAGCAAGCACTGGATCATAAAGAATTATTATCTGCACGCAGTAAAGATACAGATCACAATATTACTGATGCTATCGGACAATCGGTTGCACACACAGCTTTAAATCTTGATGTAAATGCAATTATCACTCCAACTGAAAGCGGCCATACTGCAAGGATGATTTCGAAGTACCGTCCTAAGGCTCCAATTATCGCTGCAACATCAAATGATCATGTAGTCCGCAGACTTGCACTAGTTTGGGGAGTATATCCGCAGCTTGGACAAAAAGCGGAAACAACTGATGAAATGCTCGCTGTTGCAGTAGATGAAAGTGTAAACAGTGGATTTGTGTCTCATGGTGACTTGGTTGTCATTACTGCAGGAGTACCTGTTGGCGAGGCTGGCACAACAAACCTTATGAAGATACATGTAGTTGGGGATGTTCTGGCAAAGGCTCAGGGAATCGGCCGTAAATCAGCATACGGACAAGTAGTTGTCGCTAAAGACGCGCAGGAAGCTCTAAGTAAGGTAAAAGAAGGAAGCATCCTTGTTACAATCGGCTCTGACCGTGAAATGGTCCCTGCCCTTGAAAAATGCAGCGCATTAATCACAGAAGAAGGCGGTTTGACAAGCCATGCGGCAGTAGTTGGACTTAACCTTGGTATCCCTGTAATCGTTGGTGTAGAAAATGCAATGAAGCTATTCCGTGATGGTCAAGTGATCACGGTAGACTCTGCAAGAGGCGTTATTTATAACGGCCGTGCCAGCATTTTATAATTATATGTAAAAGGATGGGGAACCCATCCTTTTTTTGTAGTATAAGAACATTCACTTCGAGAATTGTCCAGCTCCAACGCCTAGCCCTTTGAGTCGCTTGTTTAGCATCGTTATTTGTGCCCAGCAGATTCTAATTAAATTCAATTATTTGTATTCTCAATAAAGCGGCACATATAATAGAGAGACAGGCTAAACGAATATGATGAGGTGGAAAATGAAGTATTTTTTTCTGTTTTTGGTTCTTGTACCGGCAGCTGAAATCGGCGTCCTTCTGTACTCCGGACAAACAATTGGCGTTTGGCCAACCATCTCTTTGATTATCCTAACGGGTTTCCTTGGGGCATATCTTGCCAAGCAGCAAGGTCTTGAAATAATCCGGAAGACTCAGGAACAATTGAGAAGAGGTATGATGCCAGGGGATGCTATTCTCGATGGTGTAAGCGTATTGGTTGGCGGCACCCTGCTGCTCACTCCTGGTTTTATCACAGATATTATGGGAATCTTGTTGCTGGCCCCGCCAACGAGGAAGTTTTTCAAGGTTTTAATGATGAAGGCTTTCCGAAATTGGATTGATAAAGGGAACATCAAGGTGATTCGGTAATTTTTCATGTCTTTGGTGCTCATCAAATTAAAAACGCCAACCAATGGTTGGCGTTTTATTATTAACCCTTCTTACTTAATGATCTCCTCATTTTTCCCCTTGATGAAAATCCATAAATCACGGAATACATTTGCCCGTTGCAAAGTATTGAAGATGACAAGAACGACTGGCCCGACAATCAGTCCAAGGAACCCGATCGTCTTAAATCCGACAAACAAGGCAATCAATGTCGCAAGCGGATCTAACCCGATACTGGAAGAGAGGATTTTTGGCTCCATGATCTGCCGCTGCACAAGGACGATGATGTATAGAATTCCTAATCCAATGGCAGTGCTCATTTCTCCGGTAATTGCCTCGTAAATGATCCAAGGTACAAAAACAGCTCCGGTGCCAAGATAAGGGATGATGTCAACTATGCCGGTTACCAGGGCAATAGTTATCGCATAATCCACACGCAATATTAACAACCCGATTAAGATAATGACAGTAGTAATGGAAATCAGTGTTGCCTGTGCCTTTACGAAGCCAAAGAGAGCTTTCTTCAAATCTGCAAATACGGTCTTGCTGCTGCTTCTGGCTCGATTAGGCAAGAAACGTGTGCCCATTGAAGACAGGCGGTACCAGTCTTTACTGATGAAAAAGGTACCAAGCAATGAAAAAATCAATACTGTTGCTGCATTTGGCAGCCAGGAAAGGATATTAGGAATATTCCCGAAAAAGTTTTTAATAAAATTGCCAGCCGTTGTCCCGATGGAAGCCCCGACATTCTGGATATTATTCATTATTGAATCTTGCTGCCCTGCTTCAAGGTTTTGAAACAACCCAGCCAATTGATTGTAAAGCGGGATAATTTGTGCGGCAAATAAATGTTCTATGTAATCAATCAGTGTTACAAGATGATCTGGAACAACTCTTGCCAGATATTCAGCTCCCGAAGCGATTTCAACTACCAGCAATGTGATAAGTCCAGCAAATACGGAAATGATCAGTATCAGAGCAACTGTTACCGCCAGCGCTCTTGGCATCTTAGCTTTTGCTTGGAGAAAATTGACAAGGGGATTCATCATGAAGGCAATTAAAAAACCAATAATGAATGGATAAGTAACTTTTGAGACATAAAACAGAGCCATTGCGCCAGCAATGATAGCGCCGATAACGAGAATAAACCTTAACGTTCTATACAAATAAACGGGATTCAAGCAATTTCCTCCTTTTGAAAAATAACTGAACCGAGACGGTCTGCCATGTATATATTTTAACAGTTGGCCGGCATTCCGGAAAGTTTCCTTTAATATACGGTGTATGTGTAAAAAAGATTCGACTTGAAAATGAAAAATCCTTTATTAAGAGCGAAAGTTAAATGATGCAACGTTGAAGGTACAAACTATAACAGAGTATAATCAAGAGATAGCATATGTCGAGACTGCCTCTTTAATGGTGTAATATTTTTAATTATGTTACAATAGTTTTAACCGTGGAAGGATGAAAATTTTATGCTTGAACCTATGCTTTTTTTATTAACGCTTTTGGCGATCGCTTTCCTGGCCAAAAACCAGTCATTAATTATTGCGGTATTGGTTTTGCTCGTTATGAAGATTGCGGGTTTCGAAGCAAAAACCTTTTCCATCATTCAGGGAAAGGGGATAAACTGGGGTGTAACGGTTATTACTATTGCAGTATTAGCACCAATCGCAAGCGGTGATATTGGCTTTAAAGATTTATCAGGGGCTTTTAAGTCACCTTATGCTTGGATTGCACTTATCTCAGGAATGGCCGTAGCCTTGCTTGCAAAAGGCGGAGTAACTTTACTGGCAGAAGATCCCCATATAACAACTGCTCTTGTGCTTGGAACTATTCTTGCTGTTTCTTTATTTAAGGGAGTGGCAGTAGGACCGTTGATTGGCGCAGGGATCGCATTCGCTGCAATGAAAATATTCGAATTTTTTAAATAGCTTTTTCAGATCATCCTCGAAATTTTAGATGTTGCATTTTCATGTTAGGAACTCATTCGAATAAAAGATTCAAAAAGTTACCTGGATGAAGATAACTATGACGAAAAACTGCTCTTTAAGAGAATGGAGTCTTTTTGTAAAATAATATTTTATATTGTTTTAAGTTGTTTTCATTCACAAATGTCAGATAATTGTTTATAATAGGACTTGTAACTGCTTCCATCCTTTAACAGGGTATAGAAGCTAGATTCCACGGCGTTTTTTAATAAAACAAAATGTAAGCATTTTCTTTTTGAGAATTTCCTGAGCAAGCGCTCAGGTGATTTTGGCAAACCTATGGGCTGCCAGCTGATAATGGTCTGTCGCCGGAGCAGTGAACCGGCTTTCTGTAGCCTTGTAGGCTTATAAAGTGTCAGAAATTTCTTTTTTCTGATAGCTGTTGGTTAACAGCATTTTCAACATACAGACAAAATGGGATATGGGGAAATTAACTACAAAGGAGAGATTGAGTATGTCAGTAACACGTGGTCTTGAAGGAGTAGTGGCAACAACCTCCTCAATCAGCTCAATTATTGATGATACGCTGACCTATGTTGGCTATGATATTGATGATTTAGCTGAGAACGCTAGTTTTGAAGAAGTAATTTACTTACTATGGCATCGCAAGCTTCCTACTCAAGCTGAAATGGAAGAATTGAAGAAACAGCTAGCAGAGAACGCGGCATTGCCTAAGGAAGTACTTGAACATTTCAAAATGTATCCGATCGATAAGGTTCATCCGATGGCCGCTCTGCGCTCGGCTGTATCTCTTTTAGGTTTATATGATGATGAAGCCGATGTTATGGAAAAAGAAGCAAACTACCAGAAAGCAATTCGTCTGCAGGCAAAAATGCCTAGTATCGTTACGGCTTTCGCAAGAGTAAGAAAAGGTCTTGAGCCTATAGCTCCAAGAGAAGACCTGAATTTTGCAGCAAACTTCCTTTATATGCTGACTGGCAAAGAACCGGATGAAGTTGCTGTAGAAGCAATGAATAAAGCGCTTGTCCTTCATGCTGACCATGAGTTGAACGCATCTACATTCACAGCACGTGTTTGTGTCGCAACTCTTTCAGATGTTTACTCAGGCGTTACAGCAGCAATCGGTGCGTTAAAAGGACCTCTTCACGGCGGAGCAAATGAAGCGGTAATGAAAATGCTGACTGAAATTGGTACGCTTGAGAATGTCGAGCCGGCAATCCGTGAAAAGCTTGCCAACAAAGAAAAAATCATGGGTTTTGGACATCGTGTATATCGTCAGGGAGATCCTCGCGCAAAGCACTTGAGAGAAATGTCCAAGAGATTGACTGAGATTACTGGTGAACCACACTGGTATGAAATGTCAACGAAGATCGAGGCCATCGTTACTGGCGAAAAGAACCTACCGCCAAACGTTGATTTCTACTCAGCTTCTGTCTATCACAGCCTGGGCATTGACCATGACTTGTTCACTCCTATTTTTGCTGTCAGCCGTGTTTCTGGATGGCTTGCTCATATCCTTGAACAGTATGACAACAACCGTTTAATCCGCCCGCGCGCTGACTATACAGGACCTGGAAAACAGGAATACGTGGCAATCGGATTAAGATAATTTAGAAAATAAGGAGCAATATTTTACTTTTTAGTGGAAAATTGCTGTAATAGGAGAGTGTGGGAAGTTAAGGATCTAGTTTCTCAGTTGAGTGAGGAGTCCGATGCTTGGCTTCCAAAATAAAAGGTTAGGGGCAATCTCGCCTGCTAACCTTTGATTCTGTTACTGATTTCGAAGGGAGAGAAAAAAATGCAAGGTGAAAAAATTACAGTTAAAGATGGAGTTTTAAACGTACCAAACAACCCAATCGTTCCTTTTATCGAAGGTGACGGTACAGGTCCAGATATCTGGGCAGCTTCTGTACGCGTTCTTGATGCTGCTGTTGAAAAAGCATACAAGGGTGAGCGTAAGATTGTCTGGAAAGAAGTTCTTGCTGGAGAAAAGGCATTCAACCAAACTGGTGAGTGGCTTCCAAGCGAAACTTTAGAGTTAATCAATGAATACTTAATCGCAATTAAGGGACCTTTAACAACTCCTATCGGTGGCGGAATCCGCTCTCTTAATGTTGCATTGCGCCAGGAATTGGATCTATTCGTCTGCCTGCGTCCTGTTCGTTGGTTCGAAGGTGTTCCTTCTCCTGTAAAACGTCCTCAAGACACTGACATGGTTATTTTCCGTGAAAACACTGAAGATATCTATGCTGGTATCGAGTACGCAAGCGGATCTGACGAAGTGAAGAAACTTCTTGAATTCCTGCAAAACGAAATGGGAGTAAATAAAATCCGTTTCCCTGAAACTTCAGGTATCGGTATCAAGCCTGTTTCAAAAGAAGGAACAGAGCGCCTTGTACGTTCAGCGATCAATTACGCCATCACAGAAGGCCGTAAGTCATTAACGCTTGTACATAAAGGCAATATCATGAAATTCACAGAAGGCGCGTTCAAAAACTGGGGCTATGAGCTTGCAGAAAAAGAATTTGGCGACAAGGTCTTCACTTGGGCACAGTATGATAAAATCAAGGAAGAGCAAGGCGCAGATGCTGCGAACAAAGCACAGGCTGATGCAGAAGCTGCAGGCAAGATCATCGTTAAGGATGCAATTGCGGACATCTTCCTGCAACAAATCCTAACACGTCCGAAAGAGTTCGATGTTGTTGCAACAATGAACCTGAACGGCGACTATATCTCTGATGCACTAGCTGCACAAGTAGGCGGAATCGGAATCGCGCCGGGAGCAAACATCAACTATGAAACTGGCCACGCTATTTTCGAAGCGACTCACGGTACAGCTCCTAAATATGCTGGATTAGATAAAGTTAACCCATCTTCAGTTATCCTTTCTGGCGTTCTTATGTTAGAACATCTTGGCTGGACTGAAGCAGCTACCCTGATCGTAAAGTCTATGGAAAAATCAATCGCTTCTAAGGTTGTAACATATGACTTCGCACGTTTGATGGACGGTGCTACAGAAGTTAAGACATCTGAGTTCGGTGATGAGCTAATCAAGAACATGGGCTAATAATGGTTTGAAGGCTACCCTTTTCTAAGGGTAGCCTTTATATAAAAATCTATATCTTCATAAAAATATGTTCGTTCTGAGGAGGAAGCCTTATGTCATTGAAACGCAAAAAGATTTCAGTCATTGGTGGAGGATTCACAGGAGCAACTACCGCATTTTTGCTGGCACAAAAAGAGCTTGGGGATGTAGTATTAGTTGATATTCCGCAAATGGAGAACCCTACAAAGGGTAAAGCTTTAGATATGCTTGAAGCGAGCCCGGTTCAGGGATTTGATGCGAATATTACTGGTACATCAAACTATGAAGATACGAAAGACTCAGACATCGTTGTCGTAACAGCTGGCATTGCCCGTAAACCTGGCATGAGCCGTGATGACCTTGTTCAGACTAACCAAAAAATCATGAAGAATGTTACCCAGGAGATCGCAAAACATTCTCCAAATTGCTTTATCGTTGTTTTAACTAACCCGGTTGATGCTATGACTTATACAATCTTTAAAGAGTCAGGCTTCCCTAAAAATCGTGTAATTGGCCAATCAGGCGTACTTGATACAGCTCGTTTCCGTACATTCGTCGCACAGGAATTAAACTTGTCTGTTAAAGACGTTACAGGTTTTGTTCTTGGAGGACACGGTGACGACATGGTTCCCCTTGTCCGTTATTCATACGCTGGCGGTATTCCGCTTGAGACTCTTATTCCAAAAGAGCGCTTGGAAGAAATCGTTGAACGCACACGCAAAGGCGGCGGCGAAATTGTTAACCTTCTTGGAAATGGAAGCGCATACTACGCTCCTGCTGCTTCATTGGTTGAAATGTGTGAAGCAATCCTTAAGGACCAGCGCCGCATCTTGCCGTCAATTGCCTATTTAGAAGGTGAGTATGGATATGAAGGCATCTACCTTGGTGTTCCAACAATCCTCGGAGCAGGCGGAATCGAGAAAGTAATCGAGCTTGAATTAACTGCAGAAGAAAAAGCCGCACTTGACAAGTCTGCTGATGCAGTCCGCAATGTTATGTCAGTACTTGCTTAATCACTAACTGATTATTACTAAAAAGCCTGTGTTTTGGCAGAGCATGAAATAAGAGAATCGGGGAATATTCCCCGATTTTTTTGCACAAATTAATAAGTATGTTTTTGGACAAGGGATTGGAATGCAAGGATCTAAACTTCTATTGCAAAGGGGTAAAGGCTATGCTGCTTGGAAAAAAACGTAAGCTCGGCAGGAAGCTTGAAGAAATTACTGTCGGCGAAAAACTGACGTTAACTGAAAAAATTGAGGATAAAGATTTACTTTTGTATTTAGGATTAACGAATGATTCGAATCCTTTATATATTCAGCATGACTATGCTTCACAAACTCCTTATGAAAAGCCGATCGTTCCGGCGATTATGCTTAATGGGATCATAACTTCAGCTGTTTCGAAATATTTGCCGGGACCGGGAAGCAACATTTTAAAACAGGATATAGAGTTCGTGAAGCCCGTTTATCATTATGGGACTGTCCAGTTTCTATTTGAGGTAACTGAGGTAATCAAGAGCAAGCATACAGTAGAAATCACGGTTTCCGGCAAGAATGAAAATGACGAAACCGTGATTAAAGGGAAACTGCTTGTATGTCCGCCATATCCAGTCCAGCGAATGGACGGCAGGGCATTGGAAAATTTTTAAAACGTAGCGGGGATATACATGTAAATGTATATCCTTTTTTACATCTTAAAAATTTGATTTTCATTGATAGGTTGATATTATAATGTAGATAGTGCTAAATGGATGAAAACAGGGGTAATAACTTTTTTGGAGGCTTATATGGACAAGAAGGTCTTGGTTGTTGATGATGAACAGTCAATCGTGACGCTGCTCAAGTATAACCTGGAACAGGCAGGTTATATTGTGGTAACAGCAATGGATGGTGAGGAAGGGATCAATATTGCTGCAGAAGAAAACCCGGATTTAATGATTTTGGATTTAATGCTACCGAAGCTGGATGGGATTGAAGTTTGCAAGCAGCTACGTCAGCAGAAAATAAACGTGCCAATTTTAATGCTTACTGCCAAGGATGATGAGTTTGACAAAGTGCTAGGCCTTGAGTTGGGTGCGGATGACTATATGACAAAACCTTTCAGCCCTCGCGAGGTTGTAGCAAGGGTAAAAGCTATATTGAGACGGGTGCAGACTCTTCCTGATGCCGTAGAGGAAAAGCAGGAAGATGAAGGACAAATCAAAATCGGAGAATTGAAGATTCTTCCTGAATTTTATGAAGCCTATTTCATGGGTGAGTTGCTTGAATTGACTCCTAAAGAGTTTGAGCTGCTGTTGTTTCTAGCCAGGAATAAAGGCAGAGTGCTGACACGGGATCAGCTGCTGAGTTCTGTATGGAATTATGACTTTGCGGGTGACACAAGGATTGTTGACGTACATATCAGCCATTTGCGTGAGAAAATTGAGCAAAACACGAAAAAACCATCCTATATTAAAACCATTCGCGGACTGGGATATAAGCTGGAGGAACCTAAGGGAGAATGACAAAATACCGGACACGTCTTTTGTTTGCCCTTATTACCCTGATCATCATCGTATTGGTAGGTTTAGGCTTAGTACTAGGCCAGTTATTTAAGAATTATTATATTCATTCATTCAATGAACGGATCAAAATAGAAATGAGCCTTTTAACAGCTAATATCGAGCAAAATGGCGGTTTGGACAAACTGGATATAAATGAAATTGACCGGATGGGTGACCTCTTGAACGCAAGGATCACATTAGTGGATATGGGTGGTGACATCCGTTATGATACTGGCAAAATTTCGTCAATAAATACTAGCAGACATAATGAGATTATCGGTGATGTTGTTGAAGATAAGCCAAAAGAACAGAGTGATCTTGAAATTGGCGGAGGATATGACCTTCATTATTATTGGAAGCCGCTCATTCATAAAGATAAAAAAGAAGGGTACGTTTTTTTAACGACACAAATCAATGAACTGCAAAAGGCATACCGCCAGATTTGGTGGATTCTTACGATCAGTTTGGGATTGGCTCTTATTGTAATTATTCTGCTTGGTACAAGAATCACAAACCGCTATACAAAGCCAATCGAATCTGCAACAAATGTCGCAATTGAGCTTGCTAAGGGAAATTACCGCGCAAGGACTTATGAAGATCATATTGACGAAACGGGTATGCTCAGTGCATCCATTAATATTCTGGCAAGAAACCTGCAGGAGTTAATGAAAGCAAAGGAATCCCAGCAGGACCGTTTAACTACCCTGATTGAAAATATGGGCAGTGGATTGATCTTGATAGATAGCAGAGGCTATATAAATCTAATTAATCGGCCATATAGAGAAATATTCAGCGTAGACCCTTCAGAGTATCTTTATAAGCTTTATTATGAAGTGATCGAACATGAAGAGATTTCCCAAATGGTCGAAGAAATTTTCATGACAGAACAAAAGGTCCGTAAACAAGTTGTTTTGCCTTTGGAGATCGAACGCCGCCATTTTGAAGTGTATGGGGTGCCGATTATTGGGACAAATAATGTTTGGAAAGGGATTCTGCTGGTTTTTCATGATATTACCGAATTGAAAAAGCTGGAACAGATGCGGAAGGACTTTGTCGCAAATGTTTCACATGAGTTAAAGACACCAATCACTTCTATCAAAGGCTTTTCTGAAACGCTGCTTGATGGCGCCATGCATGATAAAGGGACACTTGAAGCATTTCTGGACATTATTTTAAAAGAAAGCGATCGTCTTCAGGTTCTTATCCAGGAGCTGCTTGATCTATCCAAAATTGAACAGCACGGATTCAAATTAACAATCGGCAAAGTGGACTTGTTGCAGGGAATTACGGACGTGCTTGGAATTTTAAGAGGTAAGGCAGAAGAGAAAGACATTACCCTCGAAATAGGACAGATCAGCGGAAATATGGTGATTGAAGGTGACCCGGACAGGATCAAACAAGTGTTGATCAATCTGGTAAGCAATGCCATTACCTATTCTCCAAATCATGGGACCATCACGATTTCGTTATTTGATAAAAAAGAAATGGTTTCTATAGTTGTAAAGGATTCCGGGATTGGAATTGAGAAAAGTGAAATTCCTCGTATCTTTGAACGCTTTTATCGTGTGGATAAGGCCCGAAGCAGGAATTCTGGTGGTACAGGGCTAGGGTTGGCCATTGTAAAACATATTGTGGAGGCCCATAAAGGAAATATTGAAGTTACAAGTGAGGTCGGCAAAGGGACAACGTTTACCGTACGGCTTTATAAGAGGTTTCCTGGTTGAAGATCCTAATTGTTCGTTCTTTTTCATATTTGCATAAATTTACAATAGCTTAACAAGGGGTTTATTTTTTCTTAACACTAAGTTGCTACAATCATTAGTGAAAACCCCTTCATCCAAGGAGCTAGAAAAAAGCACAAGCAGACCCCGCTTGTGCTTTTTTCAATTGTCTAAAAAACTATTTTGAATGATGATTCTTTTGAAACTTTTGTCATGGATGTAACGTAAATACCAACATAGACAGAAGTGCAGAAAGAGGGGAATAAAATGGCGAGCTTAAAAAAGATTTATCTTACCAGCGGGATCGTGATTCTTGCAATTATTTTAGGTTTACTGGCTTTTACGACCTGGTATACCGTTGATGAGTCTGAACAGGCTGTGATATTGACATTCGGCAAGGTAGAGGATGGCATCAGCGATCCAGGATTGCATTTCAAGCTGCCCTGGCCAATTCAAAGTGTAGAAAAGCTATCCAAGGAGACATTCAGCCTTCAGTTTGGCTATGAAGAAAACGATGGAGAAATAAAAGAGTTCCCTGATGAGACGAAAATGATCACAGGTGACGAAAATATTGTGCTTGCTGACCTTGTGGTGCAGTGGAAAATTACTGACCCGGAGAAATATTTATACAATGCGGACAATCCAAGAGAAATACTTTATGATGCTACATCAGCATCTGTAAGAAGTATAGTCGGGAATTCCAAAATTGACGACGCCCTGACTTCCGGTAAGGCGAAAATTGAAGCAGATGTGCGTGATTTGCTGTCATCACTAATAGAAAAATACGATATGGGTGTTTCTGTTCTTGGGGTTAAGCTCCAGGATGTTGAATTGCCCAATAAAGAAGTGCGTAAGGCATTTACTGATGTAACGGATGCCCGTGAGACGATGAATACAAAAATCAATGAAGCCAAGAAATACCAGAATAAGCAGCTTAATGAAGCTCAAGGGGAGAAAGATGCACTAATTTCTCGTGCGGAAGGTGAAAAAGCGGCTAGGATTGAACGTGCAAGAGGCGACGTGGCCGTATTCAACAAACTGTATGTGGAATACAAACAGAGCCCAGATATCACAAAACAGCGGCTTATCCTTGAGACGCTTGAACAAGTTCTGCCAGGCACTGAAATATACATCATGAACGATGAAGGGAACACGATGAAGTATTTCCCGATTCGTCCGCTGGAGACTGAAAAGCCTAAGTCAGAAAAGGAAGGCAGTGAAAAGGATAATGGCTGATCAAAACGTTATTAATTCGAATGAAAAAACAGGCGGTTCATTCAGCTGGAGAAAATACACGAAGCTTGGACTTTTCCTGATTATTCTGGTCGCCCTGCTAGTATTAATATTCACCAATGTTTTCATTGTGAAGCAAGGAGAGTATAAAGTGGTTCGCCAGTTTGGTGAGGTAGTAAAGATTATCAAGGAACCAGGACTCAACTATAAAATACCTTTTGTGCAAAGCGTCACTACTTTGCCTAAATACCAGATGACTTATGATGTTTCACAAGCAGAAATCAATACTAAGGATAAGAAGAGAATGTTAATAGATAACTATGCGATCTGGAGAATTGAAGATCCTAAAAAGATGATTTCAAATGCAAGGTCTCTTGATGCCGCTGAATCCAGAATGGAAGAATTCATCTATTCCGTTGTGCGTTCTGAGCTTGGCCAGCTGGACTATGATGAAATCATTAATGATGAAAAGTCCTCCAGAGGTTCATTGAATGACAGAGTCACAGCTAAAGTAAATGAACTATTAGCAGGCGGAAATTATGGGATCATGGTTACCGATGTGCGTATGAAGAGAACGGATCTTCCTGCTGAAAATGAAAAGTCTGTTTTTACAAGAATGATATCGGAACGGGAATCTAAGGCACAGGAATACCTCTCAATGGGTGACGCACAAAAGAATAGGATTATTGCCCAAACAGATAGGAATGTACAGGAAATCCTCGCTAAGGCGTCAGCAGATGCTGAAATGATCAGGGGTGAAGGTGAAGGGGAAGCAGCTAAGGTTTACAACCAAAGCTTTTCGAAGGACCCTGAATTCTATACGATGTTCCGTACACTCGAATCATATAAGAAAACAATTGACGGTGAAACCGTCATTGTCCTGCCATCAAATTCACCGTATGCACGAATGCTGATGGGCTATACAAATTAATATTGAGCTGCCCAAAAAGGCCGTTATTTTTCTTTCTATCATCTCTCATGATAAAATAGGAAGTAATTTAACGGTCTTTTCTTACATTAAAAAAGAAATAACACGGGCACTTGTTGGCGCATGTTGCTATTAAAAAGAGGAGGAATTACATGTCTAAAAAGCTTGTATTGATAGATGGAAATAGTATAGCGTACCGCGCTTTCTTTGCGCTGCCGCTATTGAACAATGAAAAAGGTATACATACGAATGCAGTCTACGGGTTTACGATGATGTTAATGAAAATCCTGGAGGATGAAAAACCGACACACATTTTGGTTGCTTTTGATGCAGGTAAAACGACCTTCAGGCATAAAACCTTCAGTGAATATAAGGGCGGAAGGCAAAAGACTCCGCCTGAACTATCCGAACAATTTCCGTTTATCCGTGAACTGTTGTCTGCATACGGTATTCCTCAATATGAACTGGAAAATTATGAAGCCGATGACATTATCGGCACATTAAGCTTGCATGCGGAAAAAGAAGGCTTCGAGACGAAGGTCATATCCGGGGATAAGGACTTAACGCAGCTAAGCTCTGATAAGACGACTGTCAATATCACAAGGAAGGGCATTACAGATATTGAGGAGTATACACCGGCCCATATCCAGGAGAAATATGGCCTAACTGCCGAACAAATCATCGATATGAAGGGGCTTATGGGGGATGCTTCAGATAATATACCTGGAGTCCCTGGTGTAGGCGAAAAAACGGCGATTAAGCTGCTTAAAGAATATGGAACACTTGAAAATCTGTTGCAATCCATTGAAAAAGTCAGCGGCAAAAAGCTTCAGGAAAAGCTTGCGGAGTTTAAAGAACAGGCTGTGATGAGCAAGGAACTTGCAACCATAACGAGAAAAGCGCCAGTTGAAGTGAGCTTGAATGAATTGGAATATGAAGGTTCAGAAAAAGAAAAAGTCATGAAAATATTTAAAGAACTTGGTTTTAATTCGCTTCTTGACAAGCTGGGCGGGGATGTTGAAGCAGGAAACACAGTCGAGCTCGAGGATATTGAGTTTGAACAGGCGGACAATATTACCCCGGAAATGTTTGCAAAGGAAAGTGCTTTTTATGTTGAGGTGCTTGAGGATAACTATCATTATGCTGACATCGTTGGCTTTGCTGTCGTAAGTGAGAAAGGCAGCTTTTATTTGCCGGCAAAATTGGCTCTTGAATCTGATGATTTCAAAATATGGGCTGAGGATGAAACCTGTAAAAAGACTGTTTATGATGCAAAGCGTTCAGAAGTCAGCTTAAGACATCACGGAATTCATCTTAAAGGAGCTGGTTTTGATGTTGCGCTTGCTTCCTACATTCTAAATCCATCTGAGAATCCTGATGATTTGTCTGCAGCTGCAAAACAGCATGGTTTCTTGAGTGTTCAATCAGACGAAGCCGTTTATGGCAAAGGGGCAAAACGAAGGATTCCGGAAGAGAAAATACTCGGTGAACATCTTGTCCGTAAGGCAGCTGCGTTGGCTTTGTTAAAAGAAAAGCTTGAAAACGAATTATGGGAAAATGACCAGCATGATCTGTTTAGCAGCCTTGAAATGCCTTTGTCACTTGTATTGGCCGATATGGAATATCAAGGCGTAAAACTCGATATGAATCGGCTTGTCAATATGGGAGAAGAAATCAAGAGCCGTCTGGCTGAAATCGAAACAAGGATTTTTGAAATGGCAGGCGAGCAATTCAATATCAATTCTCCAAAGCAATTAGGGGTCATCCTTTTTGAAAAGCTTGGTTTGCCAGCTGCAAAGAAGACTAAGACAGGGTATTCAACGTCAGCGGATGTTCTTGAGAAACTGGCGCCAAAACATAAAATCATAGAAGAAATTCTTAATTATCGACAGCTTGGAAAGCTTCAATCCACTTATATTGAAGGACTGCAAAAAGTAGTTAATAATGAAACAGAAAAGGTCCATACGAGATTCAATCAGGCATTAACCCAGACGGGAAGATTAAGCTCTACAGATCCAAACCTGCAAAACATCCCGATCCGCCTGGAAGAAGGCAGGAAAATCCGGGAGGCATTTGTTCCTTCCGAAAAAGATTGGGTCATCTTTGCGGCAGACTACTCACAGATTGAGCTCCGTGTGCTGGCGCATATTGCTGGAGATGAAAAATTGATTGAGGCTTTCCAGAATGATATGGACATTCATACAAAGACGGCTATGGAGGTTTTCAAGGTCGGGAAAGATGATGTCACTTCCAATATGCGCCGCCACGCAAAGGCTGTAAACTTTGGAATTGTTTATGGAATCAGCGACTATGGACTATCTCAAAGCTTAAGTATTTCAAGGAAGGAAGCAGGAGAATTCATCGAACGTTATCTTGAAAGCTATCCTGGTGTAAAAGAGTACATGAATGAAATCGTAAAGGATGCAAAGCAAAAAGGGTACGTTCAGACCCTGCTGCACCGCCGCAGATACATCCCTGAGATTACGAGCCGGAATTTTAATTTGCGCAGCTTCGCAGAGCGGACGGCAATGAATACACCAATCCAGGGCAGCGCAGCGGATATCATAAAAAAAGCAATGATTGATATGGCTGACAGGCTTAAGGAAGAGGGGCTAAGGACAAGGCTGCTTCTGCAGGTACACGATGAACTGATTTTTGAGGCTCCGAAGGACGAAATTGAAAAGCTGAAAAAAGTTGTTCCTGATGTGATGGAAAATGCCATTGAACTAAAAGTGCCGCTTAAGGTGGATTATGCTTTCGGTCCAACCTGGTATGACGCAAAGTAAGTTAATTAACATACGCAAATGGTGCATATAAAGCAACAATGTTGAAGAAACAACCATAAGTTTAGAAAGGCGGGATCGGATGCCTGAGCTTCCAGAGGTAGAAACCGTAAGGAGAACTTTAGAGGTTCTCGCAACGGGGAAAGAGATCAAGCATGTTTCAGTGTCCTGGCCAAAAATGATCAAGCGTCCTGAAGAAGCAGAGCAATTTAACGATGCCCTGAAAGGACAAATAATTAAGGAAATTGGCCGAAGAGGAAAGTTTCTTATTCTTTACACTGAAAAGCTTGCGCTTGTTTCCCATTTAAGAATGGAAGGCAAGTACGGATTATTTAATGCCGGTGACCCTGTGGACAAGCATACACATGTCATTTTTCACTTTACCGACGGTACAGAATTGCGTTATAAGGATGTCCGGAAGTTCGGAACGATGCATTTATATGAAAAAGGGAAAGAGTTTGAATCGCAGCCGCTTGCTGATTTAGGACCTGAACCTTTTTCAGAGCAATTTTCTGTTGAATGGCTTTCCGAAAAGCTGAAAAAGACTAATAGAAAGATAAAGCCAGCCCTTCTTGATCAAAAAATCCTTGTGGGGCTCGGGAACATATACGTTGATGAATCCTTATTCCGGGCCAGGATTCATCCTGAACGTATTGCTAACACACTGACACGTGAGGAAGAGGCAGTGCTTTATAAAGAAATCGTCAATACCCTGTCTGAAGCAGTAGAAAAGGGAGGAAGCACGATTCGTTCATATGTTAACTCCCAGGGACAGATTGGCATGTTCCAGCTGCAGCTTTTTGTATACGGCCGTAAAAATGAACCATGCAAGGTTTGTGGCACTCCTCTGGAGAAAACAGTTGTTGGAGGCAGGGGAACCCATTTTTGTCCAAGGTGCCAAAAGCTTTAAAAGCCATTTAATAAGTTCACCAGGTTAAAGCTAAGGCTACCGTGGCCGTGCGGAAAGCGAGTGCCTGGAGCGGAAATCAACAGATCACTTTACCCAAATCCAATAAGTGAATAATGGCAGATTGATTCTCACCATAAATAGGCTCCTTCCATATACTAACGTAGCGATTGACAGGAAGGAGCTCCGTTTATGGCACAAACAATCTCTCTGCTTTTACTTGCATTCGCTGTCAGTCTTGACAGTTTTAGTGTAGGGTTTACGTATGGATTGCGAAAAATGAGAATACCACTGAAATCGATAGCGGTGATTGCAGTCTGTTCTGCAGTTGTCCTGATGGCTGCCATGGTTATCGGTCATTTTCTTGAGAGCTTTTTTTCCCCTCAGCTAGCCGAAAAGCTGGGCGGATCCGTTTTGATCCTTCTTGGAGGATGGGTTTTATATCAATTTTTCCGTCCGGACAAAACGGAATTGCTCTGCCACGAAAAAATCATTCTTAATTTTGAGATTAAATCACTTGGGATTGTCATCAACATCCTGAAAAAGCCAATGACTGCCGATTTTGACAGATCTGGCACAATCAATGGCATTGAAGCAGTCATGCTGGGGCTTGCCTTATCCCTTGATGCATTTGGAGCTGGGATCGGAGCGGCAATGCTTGGCTTCTCACCAGGATATTTGGCTTTAACTGCGGCCTGTATGAGTTCATTACTCGTATATGCCGGCATGAAACTTGGCAGTCATTTTTCTGAAATTGGCTGGATGCAGAAGTTTTCCTTTGTCCCAGGAATTCTATTGATCATAATTGGGGTGCTGAAGCTTTAACAGCCCTGTGAAAGGAATACAAAGTGAATGTCATTAGTTATAGGATTAACCGGAGGTATAGCAAGCGGGAAAAGCACGGTATCCGCCATGTTTGCTGACATGGGGATCACGGTGATTGATGCAGATATAGAGGCCAGACTTGCTGTTGATATAGGAGAAAAAGCATACGATGATATTGTCAGCCACTTTGGGAAATCGATATTAGCTGAAGATGGCACGATAAATCGCCAGAAATTAGGTTCAATTATTTTTAATGACGAAGAAAAAAGAAATTTGCTTAATTCAATCGTCCATCCTGCAGTAAGAGAAAGGATGGCGCAAAAGAGGCATACTGCTGAAGCAGCAAATGAAAAAGCGATTGTCATGGATATCCCTCTGCTTTTTGAAAGCAAGCTCACGAGCCTTGTTGAAAAAATCATTCTTGTTTATGTAGACGAAGAAACCCAGCAGGAAAGACTAATGCAACGAAATGGGTTTTCCGAATCAGAAGCATTAACAAGAATAAAATCCCAAATGCCATTAAAGGATAAAGTAAAGTGGGCAGATACGGTGATCGATAATCGTGGAAGCGTTGAGCATACAAAAGCTCAGTTGATGGATATTTTAAAAGACTGGGGAATATTATAGGAGCCTTTATGGCTCTTTCAGACTGTAGACAAACTCGATAAAAAAGCGAGCTTGTCTACCAGTTTTATCATGCTTGGGAAGTAAAACAGGTCTGTTGATTTCCGTTCCAGGCGCTTCGCTTTCCTCGGGGCTGGCGCTGAGCCTCCTCGTCGCTTTGCTCCTGCGGGGTCTCATCTGTCCAGCTGATCCCGCAGGAGTCTTCGCGCCTTCCACTCCAATCAACAGGTTTTTCAATAACTGATCTGTGACCTGTATCTTTGTCGACAAGCTACATGAGCCTTTATGGCTCTTTTTTTGTTGTATTTTTTAATTATCCCATGATTGTTATGAATGCCCTCTGTTAAGTGAATCACAGCGAAGGATGTACACCAAAGTAGGTATTAGTACAAATTTCACAACGATTATGGCAAAAATAAAAGAAAATAATATTCCATATGAGAGATATATTACGCTTTAGTTGTCAGAATTATTTTATATTTAAAATGTGTGCATTTAATCAGCACAAATAAAATCCAATATGTTATACTAATACCATACAAAGTGGTTATTAAGTATAACACTAATTCGGAAGGGGCCGTACAATGAAGGCGAGAATAGCGATAAACGGTTTTGGGAGAATTGGCAGAATGGTTTTCAGAAGAGCCATTCTTGAAGACAATCTTGAGGTTGTAGCAATCAATGCGAGCTATCCAGCTGAAACTCTGGCGCATTTAATTAAATATGATTCAACACATGGTCAATTTGCAGGTGAAGTCATTCCTGGGGATGATCATTTGCTCGTGAATGGAAAAACTGTAAAATTATTAAGCAACCGAAATCCTGCAGAGCTTCCATGGAAAGAAATGAAGATTGATATTGTCATAGAAGCAACAGGGAAATTCAATTCAAGAGACAAGGCTGCGCTCCACCTTGATGCTGGTGCAAAGAAGGTCATTTTGACTGCACCTGGTACGAATGAGGATATCACTATTGTGATAGGAGTAAATGAAAGCGCATTAAATATTGAAAAACACGATGTGATTTCCAATGCGTCTTGTACGACCAACTGTCTTGCTCCAGTGGCAAAAGTACTTGATGATACTTTTGGCATCGAAAATGGATTGATGACGACTGTGCATGCATATACGAATGACCAGAATAACATCGACAATCCACATAAGGACTTGCGGAGGGCACGCTCTTGCGGCCAATCGATTATTCCTACTTCAACGGGGGCTGCTAAGGCTTTATCTCTTGTGCTTCCCCAGCTTAAAGGCAAGCTGCATGGCATGGCATTAAGAGTTCCGACTCCAAACGTTTCACTAGTTGACCTTGTTGTCGACTTGAAACGTGAAGTAACGATTGACGAAATCAACGATGCATTTTACTCAGCATCAAAAGGGAACCTTAACGGAATTCTCGATATTACTACAGAGCCTCTCGTATCCATTGACTTTAACACGAATGAACACTCAGCAATCGTGGATGGACTGTCGACTATGGTGATCGGTGCAAATAAAGTCAAGGTTCTTGCATGGTATGACAATGAATGGGGCTACTCAAGCAGGGTTGTTGACCTTACGAAGTATGTTGCCCATGCAATGTTAAATTCTGTTACAGTAAAAGTTGGATAAAAAACGGACTTAAGCTTGCCGGTCACGGCAAGCTTATTTATATTTGCTGTAATTGGAGTACCTTAAAGCCTATTAACTTAGTTTCTATGAAATTGTGAAAAAATCTCGTGAAAAATCATGAAAAAAATTTTGTTTTCATGTGTTGCAAAAAAAATATAAACAAAGTATACTAGTCATCGTGAACTTCTTAATAACGGTACCAATTGGCTACTTAAAGGGTTAGGACCTCTCTGGACTAACTTTCCCCCGTGGTAGTTAAGATACCATTGAAACTAAGGATTTCATTCTAATAATGTTAGAGGGGGAAATTGAATATGGAAACAATGGGTCGTCATGTAATTTCTGAACTTTGGGGTTGCGATTTTGAAAAATTAAATGATATGGATTATATTGAACAAACTTTCGTTTCAGCTGCTTTGAAGTCTGGTGCTGAAATCCGCGAAGTGGCATTTCACAAATTTGCGCCACAAGGTGTAAGCGGAGTTGTCATTATTTCTGAATCTCATTTAACTATTCACAGCTTCCCAGAACATGGATACGCCAGCATTGATGTTTATACATGCGGTGATCTGAATCCTAATATTGCAGCTGACTATATTGCAGAAGCTCTTGGTGCTCAAACTCGCGAGAATATTGAACTTCCGCGCGGCATGGGTCCAGTGCAAGTGAAACAAGCACAAGCTAAAGCTCTATAATTTAATTACGAATGATAACAAGAGGTGTAGCGATACACCTCTTTTTTAATTTATATCAAAATACGGTACACTGTAACTATATTGATTATAAGGGAGGACCTTTAATGTCTTTTTTAAAAGCCCTTACAGAACGTTACCAAAAGTTTGTCGGAACGAGTGAAAGTCATCGGGACGAACAATTAAGAACTCGTTATTATAAAGCCAATTTCAATCAGATGTTTCAATCAGTTGAAGAACTTCTGAAAGCAGACCCATCATGCAGGATTACGAGCGTTTCAAAGGAACATGGTGAAATTTCTGCAGAGATTAACAGAAAGGTACCTTCATTCATGACCGTTACTGTTGTAACGACTAAGCCTTTTGAAACCGCAGTTGACCTGCACATTTCAACAGACCGCTTTTCGCCTGCGGGAATTAATCCTATACTGAAAAATGAATTGGTGCTTTTTTATCAAAAAATTGATCGTACGCATACATATATTGGCTCGGGCATTAATGGAAATGTATAGTTCCTCTTGTCCAGATACTTACTTTTTTATAAGATAATAGTTAAGGATAAATAAAATGCGGAAGCGCCTGCATTGTGAGGTTTTTTCCATCACCCATTATTTCAAAATATTCGGAGCTGATCGAAATGAAATGTCCAACTTGTCAAAATAACTCTACCAGGGTCCTTGATTCAAGGCCGGTGGATGATAGCCGATCAATTCGACGCAGACGGGAATGTGAAGAATGCGGCTTTCGTTTTACCACGTTTGAAAAAGTGGAAGAGATTCCATTGATCGTAGTCAAAAAAGAAGGCACACGCGAGGAATTCAATCGCGAAAAACTTCTGCGTGGATTAATCAAAGCTTGTGAAAAACGACCAGTGGCTTTAAAAGAACTCGAGGATCTTGCTTCTGAGGTTGAGAAAGAATTGCGCAGCCAGGGCGTATCTGAAATAAAGAGCGACGCGGTTGGCGAGATGGTGATGGACAGGCTGGCCAAGGTCGATGAAGTAGCCTATGTCCGATTCGCATCCGTATATCGCCAATTCAAGGATATAAATGTCTTTATCGATGAACTTAAAGAATTGTTGAAAAAAGAACAATCCTGAAGTTATAAAAGCTTTTGAAGTTACTTGAAATGTCTTAGGAACTCAAGATTCTTTATAGTCTAAGGAAAACCAGAGAATCCTTAACAACCCTTAAGGAAATTTGGATAAAGTCTTGAAGTTCTGTTGTAACCCCAAAAAATAATGAAGGAGCTGAAGGAAACTTCAGCTTTTTTTATCGAATATGTTCCGAAGGAGGGATTTGGATGGCGCAGCATTGGCAGGAAACTTTGCCTGTAGACCAGTATATCGTCACATCGGGCGGCTTGTTGCATGATTATGATCGCAAGGTTTTAACCTTCTTATATCAGCCTTTGATTGGGTCAGTGTGCTTAAGTCTTTACATGACGATGTGGGCTGAACTTGAAGAAAACCGCCTATGGTCTGAGTCTGTAACGCATCATAACTTAATGAGCATTATGGATATGAACCTCAAGGAAATCTACCATGCCCGGCAGAAACTTGAAGGGATGGGGCTGCTAAAGACTTTTGTTAAAAATGGAGAAGATGGACGTTCCTTTATATATGAATTGCAGCCTCCGCTCACCCCGGAACAGTTTTTCCTTGATGGGATGTTAAATGTTTATCTCTATCGTAAGGTTGGCAAGAATCAGTTCTTGCGACTAAAGCGATTTTTTAGTGATAAGTCTATTGCATCCGATCCTGGATATGCGGAAATCACCAAGGCGTTTCAAGACGTTTTTCTGTCAGTGCCGCCTGAAGCACTTAAGAGTAATCCGGATTACGCTGTCGACCTTCAGGCTGAGGAAGGCAATGCTTTTATAGGGCGGGCAGAAGCATCAAAAATCCAGATAGATCCTGGTGAATTCAACTACGATTTGCTTTTGGGCGGGTTGAAAGAGTCGCTCATTCCCAACAAGGCTTTTACCGCGAAGGTGAAGGAGGCAATCAGCAACCTTGCCTTCCTGTACGGAATAGATGCTCTTAAAATGAAAAATATTGTTCTGAGCGCAGTCAATGCTGAAAATGAAATTGATATCGATGAATTGCGCAAGGCAGCACGGGATTGGTATCAATTTGAATATCAGGATCAGCTGCCTGCGCTGCTGGACCGGGTTCAGCCTGCTCAACATAAAGCAGGGATTGCAAAGCCGAAAACGAAGGAAGAGGAATTGATCCTCTATTTCGAACGAATTTCTCCACGTCAGCTTCTGATTGATTATTCAGGTGGTGCGGAGCCATCCAAATCGGATTTACAGATCATTGAAGAGGTAATGTTCAACCAGAAACTGCTGCCAGGAGTGGTGAATGTTTTAGTTGATTATGTTATGCTCAAGACGGATAAAAAGCTGGCAAAGGGCTACATTGAAAAGATAGCTAGCCACTGGTCCCGGAAGAAAATTTCAACGGTTAATGAAGCAATGCAGCTGGCTAAAAATGAGCACCGCCAATATCTTGAATGGGCGGAAGGCAAGAAGGCTCCTGCTTCTGGGGGCAAGCGTAAACCTGTCCGCAAGGAAGTTCTGCCAGATTGGTTCGAGAAAAAGAGTGAAGGTGAACAGAATCAGCAAGCTGGTGCGCCGGATCATGATCATGACTATGAAATAGAGAAGAAAAAGCTCGAAGAAGAACTTAAGAAATTTAAATCTGGGAGGTGACTCAGGTGCAAAATATAAACGAAACGTTAAAAAAGCTGGCAAGCAACCAAAACTTCCAGACTCGCTACGAAGCGATCAAGCAAAAGGTGATGCAGGATCATCATGTAAAACAATTCCTGGACGAGAACGCAGATCGTGTAACCCGCGAGATGCTCGACGGGAGTATGTCCAAACTGTATGAGTTCACTACCCAAAGCAAGGGATGTGATGACTGCCCAACCCTTGAATCCTGTAAAAACATGATACAGGGATATGAACCCGAGCTTTTTATCAAAGGGAATTATATTGACATTAAATATGACCGCTGCAAGAAAAAAATCATGCATGATGAGCGTCAAAAGCATGCGCGGTTGATCAATAGCATTTTCGTGCCGAAGGAAATTTTAAAGGCGTCATTTGGTGATATTGAACTTGATGACCAAGGAAGATTCAAAGCGATTAAAATGGCCAAGGATTTCGTTGAAAGCTATGAACCTGGCCAAAAGCAAAAAGGCTTGTTCCTGCATGGTTCATTTGGTACCGGAAAGTCCTATCTTCTTGGGGCGATAGCAAATGAACTTGCACAGAAACAGGTCAGTTCGCTAATCGTCTACGTTCCAGAGTTTTTCCGTGAAATGAAAAATGCAATTGGTGACCATAGCGTAAATGACAAGCTTGAAGCCATAAAAAAAGCGAATGTCCTCATGCTCGATGATATCGGTGCCGAAACAATGAGCAGCTGGGCACGCGATGAGATCCTCGGGACGATTCTCCAATTCCGTATGCTTGAAAACCTGCCGACCTTCTTTACATCGAATTTTGACCTGAAAGGGCTGGAACATCATCTGACACACAGCCAGCGGGGAGAAGAAGAGCAGTTGAAAGCAGCGAGAATCATGGAACGAATCAAATATCTTGCTGACCCTGTGAAAGTGGAAGGGAAAAATCGAAGAATATAAAAAACAATGCCGCAGCCTAAAAGCTGCGGCATTATTTTTTTTGCACTGATAATCCGGCACCTTGATACTTCTAAATTGTCCAAGTCCCCCATATATATAATCAGGGATTATTTGAAAAGGGGGGATATGGTTGATTGAAATCATCTTCCAAAAAAAGCAGGATGCCTGGAGTTTGTACCAGCACTTCATTGCCAGGCTTGCTTCATGGCCGGAAACGTATCCAATTCTTCTGAATGAAGATCGAAATAGAGTGCAAATACCAAATCAATTATATAAAGATGAAATGATTCATGAACTAAAAGGTGTTTTTATGATTTCATCATATTGACGAAGCGGGAGGAATGGTTCAGGACCATACTGGCGGAAGCTTATCTTTTTACTGAAGTTGAAGAGCAGGACCAAATCATTGAAATCATTTATTCTGTTCTCGAAGGTGACCGGCAGGAGCTCGCCCCATTTATGGAAGGACTCGTAGAAAATGGTCACATTGAAAAAGCTGTGAATGAGATTTTTAATGAAAAAATCTCTTTCTCTTTTGATTCTTTTCTGAAATTCAGATTGAAGGCTTATGTCGAACAGCTCTCCCAGTGGGTGGAGATTGCGATTGATGAGTATAAAATGGAACAGGAATATCAGGTATTCGTTCATACCCTGAGGAGTTTTCTTGCTGACCGAAAACCCCAGCTCGCCCATTTGTACCTCGTTATCGATGAAAATATGTCGTTTTACGACCAGTATTTTATTGAAATGAAGAGAAGCGAACTGTTTAAAGCGATTGACCGTAAATTGCTTGTCAATCATCCAGTCTATGTCGACTCTGGAACGATTGCTCCTCTTTTATCGATTGCTCCAAAAAACATCTACTTATATACAGAGGATGCACAGCAGCCCCTGGTGCGGACGATTATTAATATTTTTGAAGAGCGTGTGAAAATTAACCCGATTTCTGCTTTTGAGTTAGATAAAGAAAATTTTTTAAGTGAGGACAGTGAAAATATACGTTAGCCCACTTGATTTTCAAAACATTACAAACTATAATTACGTACATACTAAATGAATCAAGTCATTGTGTTGATGAGGACATGGGCTTTCTTGAAAGGTTTCCAGAGAGGGAAGACAAGGCTGAAAACTTCCTAACACTTAAAGATTGCTTACCACCTTTGAACTCCAGTTATGAACGCCTTTGGCAAGTATTGACTGGCGGCAGCTGCCGTTATCTCTACCAGAGTCATTCTGTCGCCATTTTGCGAAAGAATGTAAAATTGGGTGGAACCACGTGTGATCAAACTCGTCCCTGTTTCAGGGGCGAGTTTTTTTATTTTTGCGCAAGTTTTTGCGCCAATTCTTTTAAGGAGGAAAAGCCAATGGCAGACATGTTAAAAATATCGTTTCCAGATGGAGCAATAAAGGAGTTTCCGGCAGGAACAACAACTGAAGACATTGCGAGCTCAATCAGCCCGGGCCTTAAGAAGAAAGCCATTGCCGGTATGGTGAATGGACAGCCGTATGATCTCAAGAGACCAATCGAGGAGGATGCGTCTATTGAAATCGTTACACCTGACCATCCGGAAGCACTTGAAATTCTGCGCCACAGCTCAGCGCATTTAATGGCACAGGCAGTCAAGCGTCTATATAAGAACGTCAAACTTGGAGTTGGTCCTGTAATTGAAGGCGGCTTCTATTATGATATCGATATGGAGGAGTCTTTGACTCCAGAAGATTTACCTGCGATTGAAAAAGAAATGAACAAGATTATCAATGAAAATATTGATATTATTCGTAAAGAAGTCAGTCGTGACGAAGCTGTACAATTCTTTAAAGAAATCGGCGATGAGTATAAGCTTGAATTGATTGAAGCGATTCCTGCCGATGAAAAAGTGACTCTATATGAGCAGGGAGATTTTGTTGACCTTTGCCGTGGCGTGCATGTTCCTTCCACTGGAAAACTGAAGGAATTCAAATTGCTCAGCATTGCGGGCGCATACTGGCGCGGGGACAGCGACAACAAGATGCTTCAGCGTATCTATGGTACTGCTTTCTTCAAGAAAGAAGATTTAAAGGAACACTTAAGGCTTCTTGAAGAAGCGAAAGAGCGTGATCACCGCAAGTTAGGTAAAGAACTTAGCCTATTCACTAACTCACAAAAGGTTGGCCAAGGGCTTCCGCTTTGGCTGCCTAAAGGTGCTACAATCCGCCGTATCATCGAGCGGTACATTGTGGATAAAGAAGTAAGCCTTGGATATGACCATGTATACACTCCTGTAATGGGAAGCGTGGAGCTTTATAAAACTTCCGGACACTGGGATCACTACCAGGAAAACATGTTCCCAGTAATGGAAATGGAAAATGAACAGCTTGTTTTAAGGCCGATGAACTGTCCGCACCATATGATGGTGTACAAAAACAGCATTCATAGCTACAGGGAGCTTCCAATCAGGATTGCGGAGCTAGGAACAATGCACCGTTATGAAATGTCCGGCGCATTGGCTGGTTTGCAGCGCGTACGCGGAATGACTTTGAACGACGCTCATCTTTTTGTCCGTCCAGACCAAATCAAGGAAGAGTTCAAGCGTGTAGTAGAGCTTGTGCTTGAAGTTTACAAAGACTTTGATATGAACAATTACTCATTCCGTCTTTCATACCGCGACCCTGAGGACAAGGAAAAATACTTCGATGACGACCAAATGTGGGAAAAGGCACAGGCGATGTTAAAAGAAGCGATGGATGAAATGGGTCTTGAGTACTTCGAGGCTGAAGGCGAAGCCGCATTCTACGGTCCTAAGC
This sequence comes from Heyndrickxia sp. MSNUG, assembly GCF_049532715.1. NCBI lineage: Bacteria > Bacillati > Bacillota > Bacilli > Caryophanales > Bacillaceae > Heyndrickxia > Heyndrickxia sp. MSNUG. Next base: position 3,560,216 of record NZ_CP150978.1, on the reverse strand, counting down.
TTGATATCCAGGTCAAGACTGCTCTAGGCAAGGAGGAAACACTTTCAACAGTCCAGCTTGATTTCTTGCTTCCTGAGCGTTTCGATTTAACTTATATTGGAGAAGATGGCAAACACCATCGTCCAGTCGTTATCCACCGTGGTGTTGTATCGACTATGGAAAGATTCGTTGCCTTCCTGATTGAGGAATACAAGGGTGCATTCCCAACATGGCTGGCGCCGGTTCAAGCACAAGTCATCCCGGTTTCACCATCTGTGCACTATGACTATGCCCGTGAAATCCAGGAGAAGCTTAAGGCAGAAGGCTTCCGTGTTGAAATTGATGGCCGTGATGAAAAGATTGGCTATAAAATTCGTGAAGCGCAAATGCAGAAGATTCCTTATATGCTTGTTGTCGGTGACAATGAAGTTGCCGATAAAGGAGTCAACGTCCGTAAATATGGTGAACAAAAATCAGAAACTGTTTCTTTCGAAGAATTCCTTGAGTCTTTCAGGAAAGAAGCGAAGAAGTAATAAAAATGAGAGAAGCCCTGTGCTTCTCTCATTTTGTTATTCAAGAGGTTTTAGACAAGATGGACAGAGGTTTTTTTTATAATTCCGCTGGATTTTCAGGCCGCAGAATCTGCACGATTTGAGCAATAATGGCTTATTATCGATATCATTTGAAAAGCCATAGCCTGTCCTGAAAAATTTTAATGCATTGCCTGCTAATAGGCCCGTGATCACACCTGTAATAATGATTGCTACAAGCAAAACTGCACCAGCTTTCTTATCAGTATTTTATGAAATTATACCAAAACTGCACGCTTTTTTAGAGGTATTAAATTATTTTTTAATAAAAAGTATTGCAGGGTGGATATCTATTTGATAAAATACAATACGTTGCAGTTAACGCAAGTAGTAATCGTTTGACACATCTTTTTCTTTGTGTTATATTAGCAAAAGTGAACTGAATACTAGTTTTAGGAAAGAAGAAGCACCCGCTTCTCACCTGGCTGACGCAAAAGTGCTGTTAGCAGGTAATACGTAAACGTCTAATTATTTTGTTTTCGTAAGTGTGGGTGTTGTCGCCTGCGCTTTTTTTATTGCAAAATAAAAAAGGACATATCGTATGTCATTGTGTGAGCAAGACGGCAGGCTCTGCCTGGCAATGTAATTCTTCTCCTTGACAATGTATTCGATAAAACCCTGGAGGTGGCTAATTATTAGCAAAGACGCGATGTTACTAAACGAGGGAATCCGTGCTCGCGAAATTCGTCTTATCGATCAAAACGGCGAGCAATTAGGAATTAAAACCAAAACTGAAGCGCTTGAAATCGCAGCGCGCGTTAATCTTGATCTTGTACTTGTTGCACCGAATGCGAAACCTCCTGTAGGCCGTATCATGGACTACGGAAAATTCAAATTCGAACAGCAAAAGAAAGAAAAAGAAGCACGTAAGAACCAAAAGATCATCACAACTAAAGAAGTACGTCTTAGCCCGACAATTGATGAGCACGACTTTAATACAAAGCTTCGCAATGCTATCAAGTTCTTGGAAAAAGGCGATAAAGTTAAAGCATCTATCCGTTTTAAAGGACGTGCTATAACACACAAGGAAATTGGTCAGCGTGTTCTTGATCGCTTCTCTGAAGCTTGCAAAGAGGTAGCGACAATCGAATCACATCCAAAGATGGATGGCCGAAGCATGTTCCTGGTCTTAGCACCTAAAACTGAAAAGTAACGAGGAGGAAGTCCCTATGCCAAAAATGAAAACTCACCGCGGCACTGCCAAGCGTTTCAAGAAAACTGGAACTGGCAAGCTTAAGCGCTCACACGCTTACACTAGCCACTTATTTGCTAACAAATCTACAAAAGCTAAGCGTAAGCTTCGCAAATCTGCAATCGTTTCTAAAGGCGATTTCAAACGCATTCGTCATATGTTGGACAACATTAAGTAAATTCGAGCGATCGATTTATATAGGAGGGAAATTACATGCCACGTGTAAAAGGCGGTACAGTTACGCGCAAGCGTCGTAAAAAAGTCATTAAATTAGCAAAAGGTTATTACGGTTCAAAACATACATTATACAAAGTTGCTAACCAGCAGGTTATGAAATCTCTAATGTATGCATTCCGCGACCGTCGCCAGAAGAAGCGCGACTTCCGCAAACTTTGGATTGCTCGTATCAACGCAGCAGCACGCATGAACGGTCTTTCATACAGCCGTTTAATGCACGGCCTAAAGCTTGCTGGTATCGAAGTAAACCGCAAGATGCTTGCTGAACTTGCAGTAAGCGATGCTAACGCATTTGCTCAACTAGCTGAAACAGCAAAAAGCCAATTCAACAAGTAATTCACTTGTAAGATCAACCATTCTCATATGAGGATGGTTTTTTCTTGTTTTTGGAGCTTTTTAAGTTGTAGGCTCTGTTAAAGCTGAATGTTGATTTTTAATACCCTGTTGATTGTAGTGGAAGGCGCGTAGACTCCTCCGAAAATGCTAACGCATTTCCATCGTGCGTGGGCAGATTCGAGGAAGCAAAATCAATGTCCTGCGGGCGCAGCTGATCAGATGAGATCCTGCAGGAGCGAAGCGACGAGGAGGCTCAGCGCCAGCCCCTAGAAGAATTTGCTTTTGAAAAAGCCGGCAGTTGGGCTTTTTCATAATTCTTCAGTGGAAATCGAAGCGCCTGGAACGAAAATCAACAGCCTTGTTTAACAGAGCCAAGTTGTAAAATCAGCTATAGATTATCGCTTATATTCATAATGCGGGTTTGATATCAATTGGCAGACAATATTTTAATTAAAAGAAATGGCGCTGAGCAATAATGAGGCGTGATTGGAACAATGAAAAAGGAAAAAATGCTTGTGCGATGTTCCAATAGACGTGATTGGAACAATGAAAGAGGAAAAAATGCTTGTGCGATGTTCCAATAGACGTGATTGGAACAATGAAAGAGGAAAAAATGCTTGTGTGTTGTTCCAATAGACGTGATTGGAACAATGAAAGAGGAAAAAATGCTTGTGCGATGTTCCAATAGACGTGATTGGAACAATGAAAGATGAAAAAATGCTTGTGCGATGTTCCAATAGACGTGATTGGAACAATGAAAGAGGAAAAAATGCTTGTGCGATGTTCCAATAGACGTGATTGGAACAATGAAGGAGGAAAAAATGCTTGTGTGTTGTTCCAATAGATGTGATTGGAACGAATGAAGAGAATCTTCAATATACGAATACGAGGACTGGAACAATTAAAAAAGGTCTTTTCAATGTTCAAATTGTTGCATATGGCAATATTTTATAAACAATAAAGCCACTCTCTTCCAACAAGGATTATTCCCTCTCTAAAGAATCCCCTCCCAATCTCTTGTTTAAGCTATAATGAAGCAAGACGCTTTGCGTGCATACATACTAACAATTTTGATGTGAAATAAGGGACGTGAATTGAATGGAACTAACATGGATGGTCATTGGCCTCATCGTTATTATGAACGCAATCGGTTTTTTCATCATGGGCGCAGACAAGAAACGCGCAAAAAAGAATCTTTATAGAATAAGTGAAAGTACTTTATGGAATGTTGCCATTTTGGGAGGGGCAATAGGTGCAGCAGCTGGGATGAAGCATTACCGCCATAAAACGAAGCATGCTCAATTCAAGTATGGACTTCCCCTGCTTGCTGTCATTGAAGCAGGTGTTTTTGTATATATTTTTAAGCTTTTAGCATAACAGCCTGGGCACTTCTATATGTTTTAATAGCATCCTAGAATGACTTTTAGGCAGGTGACATATTTGGAAGACGTCTGGTCCTTGCTGCTGATTGTTTTTGAGTCAGGGAGCTGGTATGCTCCTGCTACCTTTATCTTGTTTCACGTATTTCGTCAATTTTTATTTGTTCCGCCGGCAGTGGTATGCATAGCAGGTGGCCTGCTATTTGGGATGATACCAGGAATCCTATATTCTTTGATAGGTCTTACCGGCGCAAGCATCTTATTTTACACTTTAATGAAATATGCTCCGGCAATGACGAGCAAACTTAGTAAACTTAAAAACCGAGTGGTTGGACGGTACAGGGATTTTACTGTTGCACAGGTCTCGCTTCTCAGATTGATTCCGATTATTCATTATCAATTGCTCACCTTTTGCCTCTATAAACGCAATAACAACTTTAAAGTTTTTGTGAAGGCCAGCCTTTATGCGAATATTCCATTTGTGATTTTCTATACCGTGTTTGGCGAGTACATTGGTCATATTAGTGTAATTACAGGAGTCTTCCTTGCAGCTGCAATTTTGGTGTTTACGTATCTGCTGAGGGAAAAAATAGCCTTCATTAAGTGGCATGAATTTTTCGGATCATCTGCGTAAAAAAAAGCGTCTGGACTCTGTCCGGACGCTTTTGCAATTTAGGATTCATCTTCCTGATCATGATTTGCCATAAATTCCTTGATTGGACTTTTCCAGTCGATTTTGGCAACAGGGTAGCTTTCCCGGACTTTTCGTTCAATGAATTGGAAATCTTCAAGAACGAGTCCCTTCAAAGCAGAAGTTTTTTTGGGCCAAATGAAGATGGAGACGACTTCAAAAGCGGATTGTGTGGTGCCAAGATATTTTTCACCTTCAAATAAAACCCCTTTGTAAGTCAACAAGAAGTTCTTGCGTACATTGTCCAGGTCATCAAGGAAAAAGAATCGTTTTTGCTCATGGGCCAGCTCCAGTTTTCGCTTTGGGTGGAATAAATATTTCACTGCGCTGTATATTAGAAAAATGAATAAAAGCAATATGATAAGCCGTAAAAGCAGGATCATGGTCTGCCCCTCCAATGCTAACTTTCCTTATTTACGGATGAGATACAAAATAGTTTCATCAATTTTTCAATTGTTTTATACTTTTTTAAGGAAATCATAATATTTATCTAAATTGATGAGGATTTTATGCTAACAAATACAAGGAGATCAGAATGAATACTGAAAAGCTTTTTAAGATGCAAAAAGAACTCGACCGCCATATTGAATCACAGCATGGCTTGGAGGAGGAAAACTTATTCGACAGAAAGGTTCTCGCCCTTCTTGTAGAAATAGGTGAGCTTGCTAATGAAACCCGCTGCTTCAAGTTTTGGAGTGTGAAGCCTTCATCTGAAAAAGAGATTATTTTAGAGGAATTCGTAGATGGAATCCATTTTATTCTTTCACTTGGCATTGAGTGCGGTTTTGACGATATTCGCTCGGTTTTCACAGCGAAAAGTGATGGGGCAGACGTGAGCATCCATTTCATTGAAGTGTATGAAAGGGTCCAGGAATTCAGAAAAACCCGCTCAAGAGAGGAATTCATTCATTTATTTGAGGGCTATATGAAGCTTGCTGAGCTGCTTGGACTGGAAGAGAATCAAATCGAACAGGCATATATTCAAAAAAATGAAGTAAATTATGATAGGCAGCGCAAAGGATATTAGCAGAATTTTTTGTACAATGACCTGCCGTTTTAGTATAATAGGATTCGAAACTACATATTAAGGGAGTCGAAATAATGGCTAAATTAGATGAAACACTTACGATGTTAAAAGACTTAACTGATGCCAAAGGCATTCCCGGCAATGAGCGTGAGCCAAGGGAAGTAATGAAAAGATACATAACTCCATTTGCTGATGAAGTAACGACAGATGGTCTGGGCAGCTTGATCGCAAAAAAGGTCGGTAACGAAAACGGACCCAAGATTATGGTTGCTGGTCACCTTGATGAAGTCGGCTTCATGGTAACAAACATTGATGACAAGGGCTTCATCCGTTTCCAGCCAGTTGGCGGATGGTGGTCACAGGTCATGCTGGCACAGCGTGTGACAATTGTAACTCGCAAAGGGGAAATCACTGGGGTGATCGGTTCAAAACCGCCTCACATCCTGCCTGCTGAAGCACGCAAAAAGCCGGTTGATATTAAAGATATGTTTATCGACATCGGCGCATCAAGCCGTGATGAAGCGAAGGAATGGGGAGTCGTTCCAGGAGACATGATTGTTCCTTACTTCGAATTCACAGTGATGAACAATGAAAAAATGCTGCTTGCAAAAGCATGGGACAACCGCATTGGCTGTGCGATTGCAATCGATGTACTGAAGCAGCTTAAAGGCCAGGAGCATCCAAACGTGGTTTACGGAGTGGGTACTGTTCAGGAAGAAGTAGGTCTACGTGGGGCTAAAACTTCTGCACAGCTGATCGAGCCAGATATTGGTTTCGGTGTTGACGTAGGGATTGCCGGAGATACACCAGGCGTTACTGAAAAGGAAGCACTGAGCAAAATGGGAGATGGACCGCAAATCATCATTTATGATGCTTCCATGGTTTCACACAAAGGTCTTCGTGACTTTGTAACAGACTTAGCAGACGAATTGAATATTCCATATCAGTTCGATGCGGTCGCCGGCGGCGGTACAGATTCAGGTGCCATCCACATGACTCATCGTGGAGTTCCTGCCTTGTCCATCACAATCGCGACGCGTTATATTCACTCACATGCCGCAATGCTGCACCGTGATGACTATGAAAATGCTGTTAAATTAATTGTAGAAGTAATTAAACGACTTGATAAAGAAACGGTTGATCAACTAACTTTTGAATAAGGAAAACACAAGGAGGGCTGCGGCCTTCCTTTTTTTCGTGTCAAAAAAAGAACTCCTGGAAATTAAGGAGTTCATTCGTTGGAATTATTTTCTTTTCAATCCAGATTCAAGCGCATCCAGCATTTCCTGCTTTTCTTCTTCAGAAGCGTTTTGCCAGATTACTTCGAATAGTACTCCGAGTCCTGGCAGCATCTTTTCCTCACCAGCTTCAATAGCATCAACAATTGTATCCTTAAGCTCATCCTGTGTATTTCCAGAAACATTTGAAATAACTGCATTTCTAAGGTTCAAGTTCATTGTTTACTCATACTCCTTTCAAATTTCAACATTGATTATAGAATTCACCATTTTGGTTTTATTATGTATCGAATTTGAGATATAATAGTAAAATTGAACAATCCATATTAAAGGAGAGCCAGAGTGAAGTACATTCAATCTGATAAAAATCCACAAGTTAAACAATGGAAAAAACTACAGACGCGTAAGGAAAGAGATAAGTCTGGCACATTTCTTATTGAAGGCTTCCATCTAGTTGAGGAAGCACTTAAACAAAAAGAATGTGTGGAAGAAATCATCCTGAATGAAAAAACAGAAATGCCGCCAAGCTGGGATTATGGCGATATCCCTGTTACAATCGTGACGGATGAAATTAGCAAGCAGCTTGCTGAGACGGAAACAACACAAGGCATTTTTGCCGTTTGCAGGCAGCCTGGACAGACTATTGAGAACTGGAAAACGTATTTGTTAATTGATTCTGTTCAGGATCCAGGGAACCTTGGAACGATGATCAGGACAGCGGATGCAGCTGGAATTGATGCAGTTATTGTTGGAAAAGGCAGTGTCGATATTTACAATCCAAAGGTGCTCCGCTCTGCGCAGGGCAGCCATTTTCATTTACCTGTCCTTAACGGCAACCTCAATGAGTGGATTGATCATCTTACAACAGAAAATATTCCTGTATACGGAACAGCACTTGAAAACGGTTCTGTTTTTACTAAGGCAGCCAGCAATGAATCATTCGCTCTGCTCGTTGGGAATGAGGGTAGCGGAGTAAACAAGGAGCTGCTGGCAAAAACAACGCAAAATCTGTATATCCCTATTCTTGGGAAAAGTGAATCCTTGAATGTAGCAGTGGCCGCGGGGATCCTGCTATATTATTTGCAAACGGCAAAATAGGCGCATTTTTTTCAAAACCATTTGATACTGCGCGCTGTTTATACTATAATAAACAGCAAAATAATATTTCAAAAACGATGACGGAGAAAAGTAGCTTGATGATGGCCATCCAGGGAGAAAATGCCGATGATTGGGAGCATTTTTATGGAACAGGCAAGCGAAGTTCACCTCCTGAGTTGGCATCGGGACCACTCTGAATGAGTGTAAAGATGCATCGGCACAAGCCGTTATCTTAATGAAGCGAACAAGTAATACATAATCGTATTGCCTGTTAAAAAGGGTGGTACCGCGATAACCAAGACCTCGTCCCTTTATCTGGGATGAGGTCTTTTTGTGTTCAAAAAAGAAATGTATGAAATGAAGGAGGATTTAAAATGCAGGAACGTTTAAAAGAACTGCAGGCTGAAGCACTTGAAAAAGTAGCTGCAGCAGCTGATCTTAAAGAATTGAATGATATTCGAGTTTCCTATCTTGGAAAAAAAGGTCCTATTACGGAAGTATTAAAGGGAATGGGCAAATTATCCGCTGAAGAAAGACCAATGATGGGTGCTCTTGCTAATGAAGTCCGCGACGCAATTGCTGGGCAGATTGAAGTGAAGCAGCAGGAGCTTGAAGAAGCGGCTGTTGCAAAGCAATTGGCAGCCGAACAAATTGATGTAACACTTCCTGGAAGACCAGTTAATACTGGTAGCCATCATCCGCTTACAAGCATCATTGAAGAAATTGAAGATCTTTTCATTGGCATGGGCTATACAGTTGAAGAAGGCCCTGAAGTTGAAAAAGATTATTATAACTTTGAAGCGCTGAACCTTCCTAAGGGACATCCCGCGCGTGACATGCAGGATTCCTTCTATATCACGGAAGAAATTCTGATGCGCACTCACACTTCGCCAGTACAGGCGAGAACGATGGAAAAGCACCAAGGCAAAGGTCCAGTTAAAATTATCTGCCCTGGTAAGGTATACCGCCGTGATAATGATGATGCAACACACTCACACCAGTTCATGCAAATCGAAGGATTGGTTATAGATGAAAATGTTCGTATGAGCGATCTTAAAGGCACTCTTGCAGTATTTGCAAAGAAGATGTTCGGTGAAGACCGTGAAATCCGTTTGCGCCCGAGCTTTTTCCCATTCACTGAGCCATCAGTAGAAATGGATATTTCCTGCAAAATCTGTGGAGGTTCAGGCTGTAACGTATGTAAAGGAACGGGCTGGATTGAAATCCTTGGAGCGGGAATGGTTCATCCTAACGTTCTTGAAATGGCTGGTTACGATTCCAAGAAATATACAGGCTTCGCATTTGGTATGGGACCAGAACGTATCGCAATGCTTAAATATGGAGTGGACGACATCCGTCACTTCTACACAAATGATGTCCGCTTCTTAAAGCAATTTTCGGTTGAAGAATAAGGATTAGGAGGATTAAACCATGTTGGTATCATATAAATGGCTGCAGGATTATATTGATTTAGCTGGCGTATCTGCGGATGAGCTTGCTGAAAAAATCACAAAGAGCGGCATTGAGGTTGAAGGCGTAGAAAAGTTAAACGAGGGCATGAGCGGTGTAGTAGTGGGTCACGTAATTGAATGTGAAAAACACCCGAATGCAGAAAAATTGAACAAGACTCTTGTGGACCTTGGCGATGGCGAACCAGTTCAAATCATTTGCGGTGCACCAAACGTTGGAAAAGGGCAAAAAGTAGCAGTTGCAACGGTAGGAGCAGTTCTTCCTGGTAACTTTAAAATCAAGAAAGCAAAGCTTCGCGGCGAAGAATCCAATGGGATGATCTGCTCTTTGGCTGAGCTTGGAATCGAAGCAAAGCTTGCACCTAAGGAATTTGCTGAAGGTATTTACAATTTCCCACAGGATACTGAAATCGGCCAGGATGCTCTTGCAGTGTTGAACAGGGATGATGAAATCCTTGAGCTTGGGTTGACTCCAAACCGCGCTGACGCAATGAGCATGATTGGTGTTGCATACGAAGTAGGAGCCATTCTTGGAAAAGAAATTAAACTGCCAAATCCACAGCCAGAAACTTCTTCGGAACAAGCAAGCGATTATATTAATGTAACCGTTGATGCTAAGGAAGATAATCCTTTGTATGTTGCAAAGGTCATTAAAAATGTAAAGGTTGGTCCATCACCGGTTTGGCTGCAGACTAGATTGATGGCTGCAGGTATCCGTCCGCACAATAATGTCGTTGATATCACCAACTTTATTCTTTTGGAATATGGCCAGCCGCTGCATGCTTTCGACTACGACAAACTGGGATCAAAAGAAATCCTGGTCCGCCGCGCGAAGTCTGGTGAAGTGATTGAAACGCTGGATGATACGAAACGCACATTAACTGCTGATCACCTTGTAATCACCAACGGCAGCGAGCCTGTGGCGCTTGCGGGTGTAATGGGCGGAGCGAACTCAGAAGTAGGAAGCGATACGACTACAGTTCTCCTTGAGTCTGCTTATTTCGCGGGTGGAGTAATCCGTAAAGCATCCAAAGACCATGGCTTGAGAAGTGAGGCCAGCTCTCGCTATGAAAAAGGTGTTGACCCTCAAAGAGTGCGCCCGGCTGCTGAACGTGCTGCTGAATTAATGATTCAGCTTGCTGGCGGTGAAGTCCTTGGAGGCATCGTAGAAGCGGATGCACTTGAGATCAAACCTTTGGTTGTGACAACAACTCTTGAAAAAATCAACAAAGTTTTGGGAACAGACCTTGAAATGAAGCAGGTTGAGGATATTTTTAACCGCCTGAAGTTTGAAACGGCTGTCGATAATGATACCATCTCCGTAACCGTTCCAACTCGCCGCGGCGATATCACCATTGAAGAAGATTTAATTGAAGAGGTAGGCCGCTTATTTGGCTATGATAACCTGAGAACAACTCTTCCAATTGGATCATCAACACCAGGACACCTTTCTGAGTATCAGAAAAAGCGTCGGGTTGTCCGTCGTTTCATGGAAGGTGCAGGTCTTTACCAGGCGGTTACTTACTCACTTACAAGTGAAGAAAAAGCGCTGCAATATGCTTTAGATGAACGCGAGCCTGTTAAATTAGCAATGCCGATGAGTGAAGACCGCAGCATTTTGCGACTGAGCATCGTTCCACAGCTGCTTGAAGTGCTTAAATACAATATCGCACGCCAAAATGATAGTGTAGCTGTTTATGAAACAGGAGCAGTATTCTTAAAGAACAGCAATGATGAACTTCCTGAAGAGCGAGAGCACCTAGCAGCTGCGATTACAGGACTATGGGAAAGCCATCCATGGCAGGGTGAAAAGAAGCCGGTCGACTTCTTTGTCCTTAAAGGAATCGTAGAAGGTCTTGCTGCCAAACTAGGACTAGAAAGCCAACTTGGCTTCCAGAAAGCAGAGCTTGCAGGAATGCACCCTGGACGTACAGCTGAAATCACATTGAACGGTACGGTCATTGGATTCATTGGCCAGGTTCATCCAACAATGCAGAAAACAATGGATTTAAAAGAAACATACGTATTCGAATTATCGCTTAAAGACTTATTGCAGGCAGAAACATCGCCGCTTCAATACACAGCAATTCCTCGCTTCCCTTCAATCTCGAGGGATATTGCCCTTGTAGTTGAAAAAGCAACTTTTGCAGGTGACCTAAAGAAGGTCATTACGGAAGCAGGAGGAGCGCTGTTAAAAGAAGTTCAGGTATTCGACCTGTACGAAGGTGAAAAAATGGAGCCGGGCAAGAAATCCATTGCCTTCTCATTGAAATATTTTGATCCAGAAAAAACATTGACTGATGAAGATATTGCAAAAGCACACAATAAAGTGCTTAAGGCTCTTGAAGAACAGACAGGAGCAGTACTAAGAGGTTAAAAAATTAAAAGGCAGCCCGCGGGCTGCCTTTTTGCTATTTGAAAACTTTTTCCGTAACTTCAGAACGAATCCCCGCAAGAATATGCCTGTATCCCGTAAGAATGCCTCGAAAATCCCGCCAATATATACCTCTATTCCGCAAAAATGCCTCGACATTCCGCAAAAAAAACTGGACATTCCGCTACTTTTTGTCGAAATCCCGCAAACTGGAAAAAACAAAGGTTTTTTTCAATTTCACAAAAGATATAGTCTTATACCCTCGCAATCTTCTTCGCTTTTTCCGTATTGGCGAAGTGCAGCTTCACGAACTCAGGTAAAACATCGAGACCCTTTTCAAGAATTAGCCTGGCAGCTGCCTTATCCACTCCGGCACCAGCGCCTTTAGGAATCGTGAATCCAGCCCGCTTGCTCAAATTTTCAAAGTGGCGTACAAATGCATACCGTGCAATCATGGATGCCGCTGCAACTCCTAAATGGATCCCCTCAGCCTTGGTGCTGAATAAAACATTTTCCCGCATGATATTTTTTTGTCCTTTTAAGTGAGCGTAATAGATTTCCTCTTTCGCAAATTGGTCGATCAGGATCGCTTCAGGTTTTTCCGGCGCTATTTTTTCCAAGACATGATTGATTGCCTGGTTATGGAGCAAAGCTTTCAGTTTGCCCTGTGACATGCCTTTCATCTGCATTTGGTTGTATTTTTCATTGTGAAGGGTAAGCAGACTGTGTGGAACAAAAGTTACGAGCTGCTTTGCGATTTCAATGATTTTATCATCCTTTAAATTTTTTGAATCCTGTACCCCGAGTTCTTTTAAAATCGGAATATCTTCTCTTCTGACATATGCTGCAACAACTGTAATCGGGCCAAAGAAATCTCCGGTGCCGACTTCATCCGATCCGATGATTGACATTTCACTGATATTGCTGGGTAAATGGGATGGAGATGAGGTTGTGCCCGTCTTCTTCTTGGCGGAAGGTTCAACAGCTGTCCCCCACTTAGCTGCTTCTGATTCGCCGTCTTTGCCCTGGAATAGTACTTTCCCGGACTTGTAAGCTGTTATTGCACAGGAAGCTGTTTTTGCAGCGAAAATGCTGCCTGGAGGAAGCTTATCAATCAAAAATTTACTATAGTACTCTTTCATCTTTTTGATTTCTTCCGGTTTTTTCTGCAGGACGATATTTCCCATGGTTAAACACTCCCTGTTTGGATTATTTCAAAGTTAGACATTATCTTCCAAAATTCATATGTATGTGACAGGCAAATACTTCCCAGTCATTTGCGTTCATGTTATAGTATAGAATAGGATTCTTACGAATGGGGGCATAAATGTTGTCAGACATAAAAAAAAATCGTTCGACTGTGGATATATTTGGACAGCAGTATGTCATAGTCGGTACAGAAAGCACCAGCCATATCCGGCTCATAGCCTCAATGGTAGATGACAAAATGCGTGAAATCAGCTCAGCGAATCCTTCACTTGATATTAATAAATTAGCAGTGTTAACTGCAGTGAATGCCGTTAACGATTACATAAAAATGAAAGATCGTGTTGAGTCGCTCGAAGCGGAAATTAAAAGGTTAAAGGACTGAACTTATGCATGCTTGATCTCGCGGTTATAGCTATTTTGGTTATTGGCTTTTTTGTAGGACTTAAAAGGGGATTCATTCTCCAAACTATCCACCTCGTTGGATTTATTGTAGCTTTCATTGTTGCATACATATACTACGAACAACTCGCACCAAAGCTGACATTATGGATTCCGTATCCTAATCTCGGAAGTAATACTACCTTAAATCTCATCTTTGATAATACCAATCTCGAAACTGCGTATTATAGGGCAATTGCGTTTGCAGCTATTTTTTTCGCTGTAAAGATTTTGCTCCAAATTATTGGATCCATGCTGGACTTTGTCGCAAACCTGCCAATCCTTCATCAGCTGAACGTTTGGGCCGGCGGTATATTAGGATTAGTCGAAGTCTATCTTGTCATGTTCATCATTTTATACATAGCTGCACTATTGCCAATTCAGGCAATTCAGGACCCATTGAACGATTCAATTCTTGCCGAAAATATCATAAAAAATACACCGGTATTTTCACAGCAAATAAAACAACTATGGATTGAATATATGGCTGCATAACTTCTCTGTTGCGGAGAAGTTTTTCTTTTATCAGGCTTTTTTGACATAATGATAAAAAAGGACAAAGCCTTTTCGTATTTGGGAATATTACTAGTGACAAATCCAGCTTATATGGCGAAAACGGAAAGAGTAACAATACTAGATGACAAACTGCTTTTTGTAATCAGGCTTCATTTGATTTCACAGTGAAGCTTGTTTTCTATAAAATAGAATACAATCGACCTCTTCTGGAATAAATCTCTTTGCTTCCGGAATAGAAAAGAAAAGGCAGGTGGGCATTATGCCAGCAAATAAAAAAGATATCGTCCAATTGCTCGAAACAATTGCTATATATATGGAATTAAAAGGGGAAAACCCATTCAAGGTCTCAGCCTTCAGAAAAGCAGCAGCCGCTCTTGAAGCCGATGAAAGAAGCATGTCGGAAATGGGGGACCTGACTGAAATAAAAGGGATTGGTAAAGGTACTGCTTCTGTCATCCTGGAATATATGGAAAAAGGTACTTCAACAGAGCTTGCAGAATTAAAGGAAGAGGTACCTAGCGGATTGATTCCGCTGCTTCAGCTCCCGGGTATGGGCGGCAAAAAAATAGCCAAGCTTTACAAAGAGCTAGGTATTGAGGGCATCCATGATTTAGAAGAAGCGGCAAAGGCAGGGAAGATTCGCGATCTTGCAGGCTTTGGCAAGAAAACGGAAGAAAAGATTCTCGCTTCGATCGAAAACTTTGGGACAAGGCCAGAGCGTCTGCCATTGGCATATATGCTGCCAGTCGCAGAATTAATTGAGTCCCATCTTCAAATGATAGAGGGAATAGACCGGTTCTCTCGGGCAGGAAGCCTTAGAAGGTTGAGAGAAACGATTAAAGACCTCGATTTTATCATATCTTCAGAAACCCCGGCAGCAGTTAAAGAAGAGCTAGTCAAACTGCCAAAAATCAAGGAAATCATTGCGGCTGGAGATACGAAGGTTTCTGTGACACTTGGACTGGATTATGATGTGAATGTTGATTTCCGCTTGGTTTCTCCTGAAGAATTCGTAACTGCACTTCATCATTTTACGGGTTCGAAGGATCACAATGTCAGAATGCGCCAGCTTGCAAAGGAAAAAGGTGAAAAAATCAGCGAGTATGGTGTGGAAAATGTTGAAACAGGGGAAGTAACGACATTTGAGTCCGAAGAGGAATTTTATCAGTATTTTGGGCTTCCTTTTATTCCGCCTGAACTGCGCGAAGACGGTTCTGAAGTGGAGTTATATAAAGAGGATTTAAAACTGATTACCCTTGGCGCAATCAAAGGTGATGTTCATATGCATTCAACCTGGAGTGACGGGGGACATTCAATTGAAGAAATGGCTCAGGAGTGTATCAGAAGAGGCTATAAATATATGGCCATTACCGACCATTCCCAATATTTGAAGGTCGCGAACGGTCTTACGCCAGAACGATTAAGGAAACAAATTGAAGAAGTGAAGGAACTGAATAAAAAATTTGATGATTTTACAATCCTGACAGGAATTGAAATGGATATTTTACCGGATGGCACCCTTGATTTTGAGGATGATTTGTTAGCTGAGCTGGATTTGGTGATTGGATCCATCCATTCGTCATTTTCACAGCCTGTTGAAAAAATCATGCATCGCTTGAAAACGGCTTTGGTAAATGCCAATGTTGACATCATTGCCCATCCGACAGGCAGGCTGATTGGCAGACGTGAGGGTTATCCCGTGGATATCGATATGCTGATCGAACTGGCTAAAGATACTAATACCGCACTTGAACTGAATGCTAATCCTAACAGGCTGGATCTTGCAGCGGAATATCTAAGAAAAGCTCAGGATGCAGGCGTGAAAATCGTTATTAATACAGACGCTCATAAAGTAGATACACTCGAACATATGGGGATAGGCGTTACCTCAGCAAGAAAGGGCTGGATCAAGGAATCCTCGGTTTTGAATGCATTAGACCTGAATGGATTGCTTGACTTCCTGCATGACCGACATAAGTAAAATCTATTTTCTTATATAGACTCTCAACAATATGATTTATCGATATTAAAGGCTTTTTTGTATTGTTTGTTGGTTTCGCTCAAGTACTTGTATTCGCATTTATAAAGGGATCAGGCTTTTTCGAGAAGATTTCTGAACTACACGGAAAAACCCAGGTGCCGATTTTCACTTTCATAGAGAAAACAACAAAGTTTACGAAAAGAACCTTATTAAAAGAGAACCTTCGATTGAGAAGAAGGAGGAAATTTTGTGCAGCAACGAGCCATGAAAACACTTGAATTTGATAAAGTCAGGAATCAGCTGATCGAACATACACATTCCGCACTAGGCAGGGAAAAAGCCCAAACCTTAATGCCGTCTGCAGATTTCGAAGAAGTATCACGGCTTCAGGAAGAAACAGATGAAGCGGCTAAAGTGCTCAGGATAAAAGGGAATGTTCCTCTGGGCGGCATCCACGATATAAGACCGCATACGAAAAGAGCTCAAATCGGCGGGATGCTCAGTCCGATTGAACTAGTCCAGGTGGCGAGCACGGTCCATGCTAGCAGACAAATGAAGCGATTCATCGAGGACCTGCAGGAGGTAACAGAGGTTCCCATCTTACTAAACTATTCTGAAGGAATTATTGTGCTCGCTAAGTTAGAGGAATCCATTAAAAATGCAATTGATGAAGGCGGCGAGGTTCTGGACAGTGCAAGTGACGGACTTAGGTCTCTCCGTCAACAGATGAGAACAAGAGAGTCAAGGGTACGGGAGAAGCTCGAGAGCATGATCCGATCCTCCAATGCTGCAAAAATGCTGTCAGATGCGATCATCACGATCAGAAATGACCGTTTTGTCATCCCTGTTAAACAGGAATACCGAAGCCATTACGGCGGCATCATCCATGACCAAAGTTCATCAGGGCAAACATTATTTATCGAGCCGCAGACTGTCGTTCAGTTGAACAATGAACTGCAGACGATCAGAGTTAAAGAACAGATGGAAATAGAAAGAATTCTATCTGAACTGTCTGCAATGACTGCGGAATATCATGATGAACTTTTGGCAATTGTTGAGATAATGGCTGAGCTTGATTTTATGTTTGCTAAGGCAAGGTATGGCAGCAGGATAAAAGGTTCTAAGCCAATTGTAAATAATGAGGGCCGTATCAATCTTATTAAGGCAAGGCATCCATTAATCCCGATTGATGAAGTCGTTGCAAACAGCGTCGCCCTTGGCAAGGACTACACGACCATCGTTATTACCGGCCCGAATACCGGGGGTAAAACGGTTACGCTGAAGACAGTTGGCCTTTGCACACTGATGGCCCAGGCAGGGTTGCAGATTCCTGCGCTTGATGGGTCTGAAATGGCTGTGTTTGAATCTGTTTATGCAGATATCGGTGATGAACAATCAATTGAACAAAGCTTAAGCACTTTCTCATCCCATATGGTCAATATTGTGGAAATCCTCAACAAAGTGGATTATAACAGTCTGGTGCTATTCGATGAACTCGGCGCTGGAACGGATCCGCAGGAAGGCGCGGCACTTGCTATTTCCATCTTGGATGAAGTGTATAAGTGCGGTGCGCGGGTGATTGCGACCACTCACTATCCGGAGCTAAAGGCTTATGGATATAATCGTGAAGGTGTTATAAATGCCAGTGTGGAATTTGACTTAGAAACGCTCAGCCCGACTTATAAGCTTTTGATTGGTGTCCCAGGCCGAAGCAATGCCTTCGAAATTTCGAAAAGACTTGGTTTAAAAGAATCAGTCATCCAAACGGCAAGATCATATATCAGCGAGGATAGCAATGAAGTTGAAAATATGATTGCTTCACTAGAGACAAGCAGGAAACTGGCTGAAAAAGACCGTGAAGAAGCTCAGCAGCTTTTTAAAGATGCTGAAAATCTCCATAAGGATCTGCAAAAGCAGATGGCTGATTATTATGACAGAAAAGACGAACTTGCAGAAAAGGCCAAAGAAAAAGCGGCTGCAATTGTGGAAAAGGCCAGGGATGAAGCAGAAGAAATCATTCGTGAGCTCCGCAAGCTCCGCCTTGAAAAAGGAGCAGAAATTAAAGAGCATGAATTAATTGATGCCAAACGTCGCTTGAGTGATGCTGCCCCTGAGTTAAGGCAGGTTAAAAAAGGCGGCAAAGCGAAGGCAGGAAAGCATGAATATCAACCTGGTGACGAGGTGAAGGTCTTAACCTTTGATCAAAAAGGTCATCTGTTAGAACGCGTTTCAAATAAAGAATGGCAGGTTCAAATCGGCATACTGAAGATGAAAGTCAAAGAATCGGATATGGAATATATCAATTCTCCAAAGCCTGTTGAAACTAAACCAGTTGCGATAGTAAAAGGGAAAGATTTTCACGTAAGTCTCGAATTGGACCTCCGTGGAGAGCGTTACGAGGATGCTCTTATAAGAGTTGAAAAATATATTGACGATGCCCTGCTTGCAGGATACCCGCGTGTAAACATCATTCACGGTAAGGGGACAGGGGCGTTAAGGCAAGGCGTTCAGGAGTACTTAAAGAATCACCGTTCAGTTAAAAAAATCAGGTTCGGTGATGCAGGAGAAGGCGGAACTGGTGTTACAGTGGTGGAATTCAAATAAGAAATTCACTTTTGCCAGTCTGCCGTACTGAGTTAAAATAAAGAATGCAAAATCACGGGGATTAACCTTATAATATGTCTAGAACTTAATTTTAATTAAGATCAGGGAGAATGGGATATGGATCACTTCTGGGAAAATGAATTTGTTGTGACAGCGGGTTATTATAGTGTGGCGATTCTCTGCATGGTCGTATTCCTGGCTGTTTTCGAATTAGTGACGAAATACCGCAACTGGGATGAAATAAAAAAGGGCAATATATCAGTTGCAATGGCCACGGGTGGAAAAATTTTCGGTGTGGCCAATATCTTTCGCCACTCTATCAATCAGCATGACTCATTGCTGACTATGATAAATTGGGGAGTCTACGGATTTGTGCTGCTCTTGATTGGATATTTTATTTTTGAATTCCTGACTCCAAAATTCAATATTGATAAGGAAATCGAGAACGATAATCGTGCTGTTGGCTTCATTTCCATGGTGATCTCGGTTGGCCTGTCCTATATAATCGGTTCGGGAATATAACAGGAGGACAATGATCAGATGGAAAAACTGGCAAAAATATTGCTGATTCTATGTGGAGTATTCCTGTTAGTCGGCTTTATCTATATGATGTTTTTTACTTAGAGTATTTTTTGGGACCGCCTATTATTTGGCGGTTCTTCTTTTTTCGGTGAAAATTACTGTAACCCTTAAGCATGTTGAAAAGTTATGTTGTGTTAAAGCGCAATCTGGATATTTCGTCAGGACATGCCCTATAGACCAAATATCCTACAAAAAACTATTCTAATTGTCATAAAAAGACCATTATATTATAATGAGGAAAACAAAAGAATTTTCAAAAAATTTTAAATAAGGGGGTAACGAATGTTGGAAAACAGGCCATGGCTATCGCAATATCCACCGGAGATACCTGCTACACTGAATCTTCAGGAAGCAACAGTCCAGAATTATTTGAAGCATACTGCAGAGAAATTTCCTGAAAAAGTCGCAATACACTTTATGGGAAAGGAACTGACGTATAAGCAGGTTTATAACTATGCGAAAAAATTGGCTGCTTATCTGCAATCTTTGGGAATTGAAAAAGGAGATCGGGTGGCAATCATGCTCCCAAATACTCCGCAATCAATCATCAGCTACTATGCAATCCTGATGGCGGGCGGAATCGTCGTTCAGACAAATCCACTCTATATGGAGCGCGAACTGGAATATCAGATGAAGGATTCTGGCGCCAAAGCAATCATTACCTTAGATATTTTATTCCCGAGGGTTTCTAAAATTATTTCGAACACGGATTTAGAGAATGTCATTGTAACCGCTATCAAAGATTATCTTCCTTTCCCTAAAAACCTTGTCTACCCATTCATCCAGAAGAAGCAATATGGAATTATCGTAAACGTCAAGCATGAAGGCCAGAATCACCTTTTCAATGAAATTATGAAGCAGCCTGCCGGTCAGATTAAAGAGTATGACTTCGATTTTGAAGAAGATTTGGCATTATTGCAATACACCGGCGGAACCACCGGATTTCCGAAGGGCGTTATGCTGACGCATAAAAATCTGGTTGCGAATGCAGCGATGTGTAATGCATGGCTCTATAAATGCAAGCCGGGAGAAGAAACGGTACTTGGCATCCTCCCATTCTTCCATGTGTATGGAATGACGGCTGTCCTGATTCTATCAGTCATGCAAGGGTCGAAGATGGTCCTGCTGCCTAAATTTGATCCGGAAACGACATTGAAGACAATCCAGAAACAGAAGCCTACTTTATTCCCAGGTGCTCCGACCATCTATATTGGTCTGCTGAACCATCCTGACTTAAAAAAATACGACCTGTCATCGATTGATTCATGCATAAGCGGCTCAGCCCCTCTGCCAGTCGAAGTGCAGGAACGATTCGAAGAAGTTACAGGGGGAAAGCTTGTAGAAGGCTATGGTTTAACAGAATCATCACCGGTCACACATGCAAATTTCCTATGGGACAAAAAGAGAGTAAAAGGAAGCATTGGTGTTCCTTGGCCTGATACGGATTCTGTCGTTCTATCAATGGAAACCGGCGAACCGCTGCCTCAAGGAGAGATCGGCGAAATAGCAGTAAAAGGGCCACAGGTTATGAAGGGATATTGGAACAGGCCGGAGGAAACGGAACAAGTCCTAAGGGGCGGATGGTTATTGACCGGAGATCTTGGCTATATGGATGACGAAGGTTATTTCTACATTGTCGACCGGAAGAAGGATATGATCATCGCCGGCGGTTTCAATATTTATCCTCGGGAAATTGAAGAGGTGCTGTATGAACATCCTGCGGTCCAGGAAGTAGTCGCAGCTGGCATACCAGACCCTTACCGTGGCGAAACAGTCAAAGTGTATGTTGTGCTTAAGGAAGGCGCTAAAGTGACAGAGTCTGAACTTAATGAGTATGCGAGGAAACACCTGGCAGCTTATAAGGTTCCAAGACTTTATGAGTTTAGAAAAGAGCTTCCGAAAACAGCTGTCGGGAAGATCCTGCGCAGAGCACTTGTAGATGAAGAAAAAGCAAAAAGACAGGAAGATGAACAGAAGCGAGCTTAACTTGAAAGCCGGCTCCTAAATCGGCTCTTTCTTTTTGGATATTAGGGCTTGTCCAAATGAAACACATTTCCTTGACAGAAATGTGACTGGATACTATTATAAAAATATGAATGACGATTCATTCAGTAAACTATTTGCAGATAAAAATCGTAAACGGGAGTGTGTCACTGTAGCATTTTAATGCTTGTGCTTTTCCTGGAGCGGGAGTGAAAGTAATGAAAAAAAACAGGCCGAAATACATGCAAATAATTGACGCAGCAGTTGTCGTTATCGCTGAAAACGGCTACCACCAGGCTCAAGTGTCTAAAATAGCCAAGCAAGCTGGAGTGGCCGATGGGACAATTTATTTGTACTTTAAGAATAAAGAAGACATTCTGATTTCTCTGTTCCAGGAGAAAATGGGTTATTTCGTTGAAAACATCGAACAAAAAATTGCAGGAAAAACAACCGCGACAGAGAAATTATACATGTTGGTGGAAACGCATTTTAAGATGCTTTCCAAAGACCGGCATCTTGCAATTGTAACCCAGCTGGAACTAAGGCAGTCGAATAAGGATCTCAGGCATAAGATTAACGAGGTGCTGAAAGGCTACTTAATGCTGATTGACCGAATCATTTTGGAAGGCATAGAGAATGGAGAGTTTTCTGGCTCCCTTGATTTGCGTCTTGCAAGGCAGATGATTTTTGGGACGGTTGATGAAACTGTCACTTCATGGGTAATGAATGAACAGAAATACAATCTTCCAGACCTGGCAAAAGCAGTCCATCAGCTTCTGATTAACGGCTGTGGTTACCAGGACACCAAACCGGTCCTCTAATTAGGCTCTTATCGCAATCTTTCGGCATTTTACCCATGGTAAAGCCGCTGGTGAGTGAGGAGTACATAGTAAGGCTGTTTCGTAAAAAAGAGAATACCCATTGCTTTGCGAAATACAGCCTTAATAAAAAAGGGAGGGGAAAACGTGGAATATCTTAAGTGGTCAACGGAGGACAGGATTGCAACCATTACAATTACTCGTCCGCCAGCCAATGCACTTTCGTCAGGATTGCTGAGAGAACTTTCATCAGTGCTCGACGAAATCGAGGGGGAATCAGGAGATCAGAGTGGTACTGATCCACGGTGAAGGAAGATTCTTCTCTGCAGGAGCAGATATCAAAGAATTCACGACCATTAAAACTGGTGAAGATTTTGCGAAGCTCGCAGAGTATGGCCAGGACTTATTTGAACGTATGGAATATTTTCCGAAGCCAATTATTGCTGCCATCCATGGCGCAGCATTAGGCGGAGGATTGGAGCTGGCCATGGCATGCCATTTCCGTCTTGTAGCGGAAAACGCTAAGCTGGGATTGCCGGAACTGCAGCTAGGATTAATACCTGGATTTGCAGGAAGCCAGCGTCTCCCACGCTATGTAGGTGTTGCAAGAGCTGCAGAAATGCTGTTTACAAGTGACCCAATAACGGGTACAGAAGCAGTGCAATTCGGTTTAGCTAACCACGCATACCCCGATGAACAGTTGCTTGAAAACGCATACAATATGGCTCGGAAGATTGCAAAGAAAAGCCCGGTTTCCATTGGCGCTGCTATTAAACTTTTAAACCATTCAAAGACTGATTCCTTCTATATGGGAGTTAAGGAAGAAGCTAAGCTCTTCGGAGATGTATTCCTTTCAGAGGATGGGCAGGAAGGAATTCAGGCTTTTCTTGAAAAAAGAAATCCGGATTTCAAAGGTAAATAAGCAAACCTTTTAGCAGTAAATATTTTTTTAATATAAATTATTTCAATCTTTAGAACAGCTAAAATGTTTGAATACTTAGGAGGTCAAATAATGAATATCTACGTTCTAATGAAAAGGACATTCGATACAGAAGAAAAGATTTCAATCGCAAACGGTAAAATCAATGAAGACGGCGCTGAGTTCATTATCAATCCATACGATGAGTATGCGATTGAGGAAGCAATACAGGTAAGAGACGCTCATGGCGGTGAAGTGACTGTTGTCTCAGTAGGCAGCGAAGAAGCGGAAAAGCAGCTGCGCACAGCACTTGCGATGGGTGCAGACAAAGCAGTACTGATCAATATCGAGGATGACGTTGAGAATGGTGATCAATTTACGACTGCGAAAATCCTTGCTGAATATCTAAAGGATAAAGAAGCAGACTTGATCCTTGGCGGGAATGTCGCAATCGACGGCGGCTCAGGACAAGTAGCACCAAGAGTAGCAGACCAGCTTGGAATTCCTTATGTAACAACAATTACTAAGCTTGAAATCAATGGTTCCACTGCAACGATCACAAGAGATGTAGAAGGAGACTCAGAAGTAATTGAAACAAGTCTTCCAGTTCTTGTAACAGCACAGCAGGGACTTAACGAGCCACGCTATCCATCTCTTCCAGGTATCATGAAAGCAAAAAAGAAGCCGCTAGATGAGCTTGAACTGGATGACCTGGATTTAGAAGAAGATGACGTAGAAGCGAAAACAAAGACAATTGAAATTTATCTTCCTCCTAAAAAAGAGGCAGGAAAAGTCCTTCAAGGCGATCTTGCCGATCAGGTAAAGGAACTTGTCAGCCTGCTTCATACAGAAGCGAAAGTCGTTTAAGACAATACAGGAAGAATAAATACGCAGGAGGTAAATCAAATGGCAAGAAAAGTATTGGTATTGGGAGAAGCGCGTGACGGTTCACTAAGAAATGTATCCTTCGAAGCAATTGCTGCAGCTAAAACAGTTGCTGAGGGCGGAGAAGTTGTAGGTGTATTAATTGGTGACTCAGTTAGTTCTTTAGGAAAAGATCTCTATCAGTATGGTGCTGACAGAGTTGTTGCAGTAGAGGATGCAAAGCTTGCACAATATACACCTGACGGATTTTCACAGGCTTTAATGGCAGTGATTGAACAGGAAAATCCAGAAGGACTAATTTTTGGACATACGTCATTAGGAAAAGATCTGGCACCTAAAATTGCTAGTAAATTAAACTCTGGACTCATTTCTGATGCGATCGGTGTTGAGGAAGCAGGAGGAAACTTAGTCTTCACTCGTCCGATTTATTCTGGTAAAGCATTTGAAAAGAAGATTGTTACAGATGGCCTTATTTTTGCGACGATCCGTCCGAACAATGTCGCTCCACTTCAAAAAGATGAAAGCAAGTCAGGTGACGTTTCGTCTGTATCAGCTGAAATCAAGGATTTAAGAACAATTATTAAGGATGTCGTCCGGAAGGCTAGCGAAGGTGTAGACCTTTCCGAAGCGAAAGTAGTAGTCGCTGGCGGCCGTGGAGTGAAGAGCACTGATGGATTCAATCCGCTAAAAGAACTAGCTGATGTACTTGGCGGAGCTGTAGGTGCTTCTCGTGGCGCTTGTGATGCTGATTACTGCGATTACTCTTTGCAAATCGGCCAAACAGGTAAAGTAGTCACCCCTGACCTTTATATCGCGGCAGGTATTTCCGGAGCCATCCAGCACCTTGCTGGTATGTCCAATTCAAAGGTAATTGTAGCGATCAACAAAGATCCGGAAGCAAATATCTTTAAAGTGGCAGATTACGGCATTGTAGGAGATTTGTTTGAAGTTATTCCAATGCTTACTGAAGAGTTCAAGAAGCTTAAGGTGAATGCATAATAACTAAAAACGGACGTCAAACGCGTCCGTTTTTATGTTGAAACTAAATGTATTTATAAGGAATATTCATAGTTGAAAAGGGTAAATTACAACGAGAGCAAATAAATAGCATCAATTGGTAAACGATGATATACTTTCGTTATTATTTCAGATTTACTTAGGAGGCAAACAAATGGCAATTACACATGCTACAGACCAAACTTTTGAAAACGAAACAGGATCAGGCTTAGTCCTTGTTGACTTCTGGGCTCCATGGTGCGGACCTTGTAAGATGATCGCTCCTGTTCTTGAAGAATTAGATGCAGAAATGGGCGACAAAGTTAAAATCGTTAAGCTTGATGTTGACGACAACCAGGAAACTGCAGCTAAACATGGCATTATGAGCATCCCAACATTACTTGTTCTTAAAGATGGACAACAAGTAGATAAAGTAGTTGGATTCCAGCCTAAAGAAGCACTTGCTGACAGACTTTCTCAACATATCTAATCATGAAACTAAAATCCCGCCTTCATATGAAGGCGGGATTTTTTTATTTGCCTGTTCTTTCTGTGAAGTATTTCCTAATGAATTAGGAAATTAAATGTTCAATAGTTTGCCATACTTTTATTCAGAAAGTTTGTTGACAGTGATAATCATTCTCGCTTATAATTACAACTGTCAAATGAAAACCATTATCAATTAAAATTATAAATTAAATACATACTTAATGGGGGTTTACTATCATGAAAAAAAGAGATTTAAAAATTATTTTTGCTAGCTTCATTATGGCAAGTACTGTAATGGCAGGTTGTGGTGCTGGGGATGATAACGCATCAAAACCTGAAGAGAAAAAACAGGAAGAAACCGTAAAACAAGAAGATCACGAAGAAGCTGCAGAGAAAGAAGTTGAATATGGTGCTGTCTTCCAGGAAGCAGTCGCCGAACTGGAAAAAGCAAAAGAGGGTAAAGAAGTAGACTTTGATAAAGTAACAACTCTCTATAATGAGAATCTTCAAGCGTTAGTTCAACAAAGAGATCAGGAATTCGAAGATACAATTGATCAGCATATTACAACTGCACTTCAGGCAGGCAAAGATGGTTCAATGGATAAAGTAGTGGTTAAACAAATTTTTGATAAGTTAATGCAGAAAGTATTCTATACAACAGTAAAACATGAATTCAATGAAGTAGCAGAAAACTGGGGCAATAAAGATGAAGTAAAAGAAGAGATTGAAGAGGCAAAAGAATTTTATGCTATTATTGAAGGTACTGTCCAAAAGCGTGATGATGCATACGGCACGAACATGAGAGATGCGATTTCAGGCGGTTTTGAAGAAATGGAAAAGGCTGTTGAAGCGGATGATGAATTAGCGTTCCAGCTCGGAAAACAAGTAGTTGATAAAACGTTAATGAAAACCTTTTACCTTGCTACTGCTGCATTGCCAAATGGCTATGCGACAAAAGCTGCTGATAAAGCGAAGGAAGATGCAGAAGCTGCAAAAGTGGAACAGGCAGAAGGATGGGCATTCCATCAATCAAATGCTAGCTATCTAATTAAGAACGCACCTGAAGAAGCTGAAATTATTGAAAAGCAATTCAATCTGGAAACAGATGTTAAAACAATCGATCCAGCTGCAGTAAATAAGGCCGCAGTTAGAGGGTTCGCAAAAATTGCCCTCCATGAATATGAGGAAAGTGTAGAGAATATCGGTCAGGATAAAGGTGCAATCACTGCTCTTGAAGGTGCTTTATTCATCGATATGATCGGCGAAGACATTAAACGTCTAATCGGAGATACTGAATCTGCAACTCTTTCGGAAAATGCCCAAAAATATTTAGATGCGGTTAAATCGCAAGATAAAGCAAAAGCTGAAGCATTAATGAAAGAGCTGGAAGCGACTTTAAACTCTGTCATTGATGCAGCAAAATAAATAGATAACGGAAAAACCTTGTATGGATGACAAGGTTTTTCCCTTTTTTACTAACCCTCAGATTTTCTCTATAATATAAAAGGGTCAGACAACAGATATTGAGGTGTTAAGCAGGTGAAAATAATAGTAACAGGCGGAGCGGGATTCATCGGCTCTCATTTAACAAGGAAGTTAATTCAAGCTCAGCATGAAGTGTTAATTATAGATGAACTGCATCCGTACTATTCAAGGCAGAGGAAAAGAGAGCAGTTGGCTTTCATTGAAGAAGCTGGCTCTTTTATGTTTAAAGAGTTGAGCCTTTTAAAAGATGCAGAAGAGGTTCTTGATGTTTTTGCTGCTTTTAATGCCGATTGTGTTGTCCATTTGGCAGCATTGCCAGGTGTTAGTTATTCCTTGGAAGCTCCAGGAGAATATGTGGATTATGATATTAAAGCGACAGCCAACCTATTGAAGTTCTCTGGAGAATCACATGTAAAGCATGTCGTTTTCGCGTCATCCTCCTCCGTTTATGGTGACCAGGCTAATGAACCGTTAAAGGAAGAAATGGCAACAGGCAAAGTCATTTCTCCTTATGCTGCCGCCAAGTTTGGTGCTGAATCATTTTGCCATGCGTTTGCAAGTATGTACAAGTATGATATGACAATTCTTCGCTTTTTTACTGTCTACGGCCCATGGGGAAGACCGGATATGGCAATATCCAAGTTTATCAGCCATCTGATGAAGGATGAGGAAATCACTGTCTTTGGAAGCGGCACATCCCGTGACTATACATACATCGATGATTGCGTGGAAGGAATATATGCCTCGATTAAATGCGGAAAAGGAACAAATATCATCAACATTGGTTCTTCACAGCCAGTGTCGATAGAAGAGCTGGTCGAAGGTTTGGCCGATCATTTCCCGAATATGAAAATTAATTACTCAGGCTTTCGCAAGGGAGATGTAAATGCTACTTGGGCTGACCTATCCCGCGCAAAAGAGCTTCTGAATTACGTGCCAAAGGTTTCTTTTAAGGAAGGGCTGGCGAAAACAGTAGGCTGGGCTAAAAATAATGAAAAAATACTTTAAACTGGCTGGATTTGTTTTTGTGGTCGTCTTTGCCATCTTAACCTTCCGATATTTTCATATAGAAGATTTATGGAATGAAGGCAAGCGATTCTTTGGGTCTTCCCTTTTTTGGTGGACCTGTGCAGCTTATGGACTGGCTTTCCTTTTTCGAGCTTTAGCCTGGAAAATCTATATATATAAATCTGTAAGATATTCCACCTGTGTTCAAGGAGTCTTTATAAGTTTGTTCATTAATCATATTACCCCAGTAAAAGCAGGGGACATACTGCGAGCGGGAATACTCGCTTCAAGAGAAAAAGAAATATCTTTGGATGAAGCTGCACATTCTGTGGTCGTAATGAGATTGATCGATATGGCAGTATTGCTCTTTTTCAGCGGAGCAGGATTATTTTTCATGGGGAAAGAAATTAGAGCTGATTTTTCAGGATGGATTGCTGCAGGTGTACTTTGCTTCATTCTTCTTGCTGTGTTTACAATGAAAAAGTACATGCCAGCTTTTTTTCATAAACATTTGACTATGGTAAAACTTGCAGTGAATCAAAAAAACAGTCTATTTATCCTCCCGCTTATAATAGGCAGCTGGACGTTGGAAAGTGTTGTACTCTGGAATATTCTAAAGTCTATGGAGCTGTCTTTTCCCTTTTTTAATAGCATATGGGTGAACTCACTGACAGTGGGCGGACAGGTTTTCCAAGTCACTCCAGGAGGCATCTCTACATACGAATCAGTGATGACAGCCGCTCTAGTCTTAACAGGGATTGGAGGAAAGGATGCTTACACAGCCGCTCTATTAAGTCACAGCTTTAAATTTATATTTTCTTATCTATCAGGTTTAATTTTAATTCTATCTTCTCCTGCTCACATGATTGGAGAGCTGAGAAGAAATGGTTTTTGGGGAAAGAAGGTTCAAAATGAAAAGCGCATCTAAATTTGAAAAATTCGCTGCACGATGCTGGAATTTGCTTAACGAAGGAAAACCGTTTACACCGATTTTTACAGTCGGCACCATGCTGTTATTTCATTTGGGCGATCTTGGCAGCCCAGAGATGACAGTGGATTTCTTACTGGCATTTCTTACGGTAATTCCATTATTCGTCATGTATTTTATTTATGATTTTCCACTTTTTTTGAGAAACTATCTATGGATTCCATTCGTTACTTTTATCATCATCTGGCCAGGTCTAAATATCAGCCTGTTACTTTTCGCAGCAGGGCTTTACTTTTTCTTCACAGTCTTTTTCTGGGGTACCTTTTACTATCATTTAAGGATTGGGACATCCTGGCTGAATTTCACGAGATTTTGGATGCTTGTCCTGAAAAACAGCGATTCCACTAGCGGAAATGCTCAGGAACAGCTTCAGAAAGTGTTTCTCCTCTTGTCAGTTTGGGAACTATCCTTTAATTCATTGTTAGCTAATAAAGGAATTCCACTTGTGGAATTAGGATTATTCTACGGTTTTATTTTGGTTTTTGCTTTTATATTCCACAAGTACCTATTCGATTGGAAGCCAAAGGCTTACGAGACCTTTACAAAGGACGATGGACCTGAAATTCCCGAAAACGGTCTGTCGGACAAAGTGATTGTGATTGTGATCGATGGAATGAGGAAAGAGCGCTTTTATGAGGCAAACACTCCATTTTTAGACGGGTTAAAAGAAAACGGAACAGAATATTTGAATATGGAAACGGTATATCCTGCGCGTACGGTTGTTTGTTTTAGCTCCATGTTCACCGGGACGTATCCGTTCGAACATGGAATTACTTCAAATATGGTATGGAGGCTTGGGATTAAGACTGAAAGCATTTTTGATTCCCTAAGGAAGGTTGGCAAAAGAGGAAGACTTCTTGGTATTGCCCATTTAGTAGATTCCATGGGAAGTGATGTCGAAACTGTCACGGCCGTTATGCATAAAGACAAAGCAGATCCCAATATGCTTGCAAGAGCAAGGAAGATCATGAAAGAGCAGGACCCGGACCTGTTTATTGTTCAAATGATTGGGACAGACCAGGTAGGTCATAGCCGTGGAGTATTGTACGACGATTATATTGAGAAAATTGAAGAGGCAGATGCACTCATTAAGGATTTTGTAGAATGGCTGGATCAGGAGGGGAAAATGGAAAATACCACTCTTGTGATTTGTGCAGACCATGGCCAGGCTGACGGAATAGG
Source organism: Heyndrickxia sp. MSNUG (assembly GCF_049532715.1). Taxonomy (NCBI): domain Bacteria; kingdom Bacillati; phylum Bacillota; class Bacilli; order Caryophanales; family Bacillaceae; genus Heyndrickxia; species Heyndrickxia sp. MSNUG. The sequence continues at coordinate 3,530,523 of NZ_CP150978.1, read as the reverse complement.
CGGTCACGGCCACCTTGATGAAGGTGAAAGATTTGTGCCGTTTTTCATGCACGGCCCCCATATTGCCAAAGGGAATAAAGTTCAGGAAAAGCATAGTCTCGTATCGCTGGCGCCGACGATTTCGTATCTGCTCGGTGCGCCGTATCCTGCCAGCAGCCGGGGGAAGGTTCTTACCGACGCTATAAAAGAACAGAAGGAAGAGAAATGATTTGAATAAAGTAATCGTATTTTTGCCTGCATTTAATGAAGAAGAATCAATCGGAGAAGTTATTGAAAACATCCCGCGAAAATTCGAGGGTGCTGATCTTGTAGAGATATTGGTGATTGACGACGGCTCTACCGACAAAACCGTTTCAGCAGCAAGAAAAGCGGGAGCAGATCATATAATAAGTTTTGGAAAGAACCGCGGTCTTGGAGCCGCGGTCCGTAAAGGGCTGGAAGAATGTCTTCATCTTGGTGCAGATGTTGGGGTGATGATCGATGCGGATGGAGAGTATCCTGCATGGCAGATCCCGGAACTTGTAAAGCCACTCTTTGAAAATCAAGCTGATTATACAATGGGATCCAGATTTATGGGCACTATAAGAGGGATGAAGTTCCACCGCAGGATGGGGAATTATTTTTTCACCTTTCTCCAAACATTGCTGTTAAGAAAATGGCTCTATGACGGTCAATCAGGCATGCGTGCATTTTCACGAGAAGTCCTTGAACATGCTGAGATCATCCATGATTATAATTACGCCCAGGTATTGACGCTGAATCTTGTACGAAAAGGATTCAGGGTGCTTGAAGTGCCGATACAGTACAGGGTCAGGACGACTGGGACTTCCTTCATTTCTTTTCGAAAATATATGACAAATGTTGTCCCGGCTATTATTCGTGAAATATCCCGTCCGGTTAAAAAGGTGCAGAGGGACTCGGCGAAAAATAGATACCTATATAAAAGTAGTAATAATAGTGACAAAAAAGTGACGATTATCAAATATGATTGACATAAGGAATGATAATCATTATCATTATCATTGTAGGAGGGAAACAAATGAAAAAAGCCATATTTTTTTGCTTTTCACTGATATTGATTCTCATTAACGGCAATCCACAGCCTGCCAGCGCTTATTCATATGGAGATCCTAATGAAGAGAAAGTGGCAGAGGTCTACAAGGAGATGCAGTTGAAACTTGATGAGAACCCTCCGAATTTCTCTGCAGCAAAGTCCCTATTTGAAACGGTAAAAGAAGAAACAGATATGCATATGGGACCTGAGCCTGGAGAAATCATCATGAAAAATTTAAATGACGAAAATAAAGAAGCTACAATCGAAAACATGGAGAAGCTTCTGATTTTGAATATTGCAAGAAGGCTTGAAAGTATTGAAAAGAATTTCGAGGAGTATGATACCTCCAAAAAACTGCTAGCAAAAGGCTTCGCTACATATCAGGCTTTATCGCCAAAAGTAGAGGCAAACAATGCGGAATTAGATAAGGAAATGAAAGCTGATTTCGATGCTGCTCTTGAGGCACTTGGCAATCCTGGACTTTTTGGAGTCGGGAAAAAACCATCTGACATAGAAGCATTTAAAAGCAATAAGGAAGAAATCCTTAATGCACTGCAAAAGGAATTCAATCTTGCGAGCCTGGAAGTTGGGCATTTTACAGAATCAGTAGAAGAACAAGGAACTGGAAAAAAAGACTGGACCGATTTATCCAACATCCGAAACTGGATTCCGTTAATCCTGATCGTCGCAATCATTGCGGCAGTTGTTTTTATCGGCATTAGAAAAAGAAGAGGTTAAAGCTTGACCACACCTTGGAGAGGGGAGAATGGGCAATGGAAATTCAAGCATTACTGATTACCTTCCGTGAAGTATTGGAAGCGTTGTTAATCGTCGGGATCATCACAACTTACTTAAAGAGGATGGACCACTCTAAGTATACGAAGTATGTGTGGCTGGGTGCCGGACTGGCTGTTTTGGCGAGTATTGGGGTGGCGATCCTGTTCCAGGTGGTATTCACTGGATTTGCCGCGATGGGCAGCGAAATTTACCTGAAGATTGGAATCATGCTCGTATCCACCGTGTTATTAACGCAAATGGTATTCTGGATGGCGAGCCACAGCAAGGACTTAAAGGGCAATATGGAAGGGAAAATGAACAAGTTCATCTCGACAGGAAATATTGTCGGTATGGTCATCCACTCATTCCTGGTTGTATTGCGTGAAGGTATTGAAACGGTTTTCTTCTTTGCTGCAATCACCGGCGGTAATATCGGCGCTGCAATGCAAGGCTGGGGAGCCCTTACTGGAACACTTATTGCGGTAGTTGTTTCATATATGTTCTTTAAAGGAACAATGAAGGTTAAGCTTAAAACCTTCTTCCAAATTACTGGGGCATTCATCATCCTGATCTCAGCTGGGTTATTGGTACAGGCAATTTCAATGATGCAGGACATAAACTTGATCGGCAGTGTAATGCCGCATGTCTATGACATTACATGGTTCATGCCTGAACATCCAATTGATTATGCACACTATGTACGTGACAACGGAGTTGCACCATTATTATCAGGTGATATCGGCATCTTCCTAAAAGCACTGTTCGGTTACTCTTCGATGCCATCCATTGAGGAAGTCATTGCTTATATCGGATACTTTGCAGGCATTTTCCTGCTGACTTCAACACGTGGCACGAAAAAACAGAAGCCTGCAGAAAACAAACAAGTAAATGTATTGAAACCGCAGGTGAAATAAACATAGATTCCTCTCTCCAGAAAAAAGTACAGGGAAATTCCTTGTGCTTTTTTCATACGTTTAGACCTTATTATTTTTCATTATGGCTCTAGTGTTTTTTAATGAAGAAGTTAGTTGGTGAAAAAGTTGACTTATGACAAATGGAAAAGTCCAGCAATAGTGGCGGTAAGTTTGGTCGTAGTAATGTATGTATTTGGGCTGCAGCTCAGTTCGTTAAATCCTTTTGTTTCTTCCTGGGATCAAGTGGATTTTTCGCTTGCAATTGAAAGGTATGACCTTAGGGCGATGCGGCCCCATTTTCCAGGCTATCCTTACTTTATTCTGGGAGGTTTGCTGACAAAGTTCATCGTAGCTGAACCGAGTCAAGCTCTGGTGCTGTTTAATATTTTAATATATGCGAGTTCTATCTTTCCGGTTTATTTAATCGCATCCAGGTTGATTTCCAGGCAGAGCGCCTTTATGGCGGCGGCGATTATTTATACCGCAAGCTATCCATTGATCATAGTCAATCAGCCAATGTCGGAAGGTGCAGCTCTTGCCGTCTTCTGGTGGTATTTCTGGAGCATTGTCACGGCCTGGGAAAGAAAATCAGGCAAATGGCTGCTGCTGCCGCTGTTTTTATTCAGCGTACTCCTGGGGATCAGGCTTAGCTATATTCCTTTGGGTGCAGGGATGATTTATCTCTTTTATAAAAAATGGAAAGATCATCAAATTGGATTCTCCGGACTATTAACATATACTCTCGCTGCAGGTGTGTTCCAGTTAATCTGGATTGGCGGGCTAATCATGACAGAAGGCGGAATTGCTAATTTTCTGGAACTTGCCTTTGGGTTTACTGGCGGCCATTTTCAAGAATGGGGCGGAACAACGGCCTCAAATGACCTATCGATTATTGCCAGAATAAAAATATTCTTGTTTACCAACATTTTTTGGTGGGGAATATTTTCAAGAACACATGTTTTGATGGTATTATATATAGTTATCGGCCTATTCATTTTTTGGCCGGGAACAAAAAGTAAGCTTTTTAAGAATATGCCTTTCACTTTAGGTGTCTTGATGATGTCTGCATATGGCATATGGGCACTGTTTGCTCAAAATATCGATAAGGCCAGACATATTCTGCCCGTGGCAGTGATACTTATCTTCTTAGTATTGTCTGCATTTTTCAAAAGGTACCCAAGTATTTATAGCAGTTTATTGATTCTCATACTTCTTATTGCCCAGGCAATGGTTTCAGCGAACCTTGTGAAAACACAGGCAAACGAGGAGCCTGCTGTTTACCAGCTTGCCCGTTTTCTTGAGGAGACCAATGAGGAATTTGTGTTATATACATGGGAAGAAACAAGAGTCCTGGAGTATTTAAAAATGCCTTATTCACATAAAAGGATCAATACGTATAAAGTATTTCTGCATGACCAGAGCTTATATAAAGATAAAACAGTGTATTTGACTGATAAAGTAGTCGATGGCTTTAGGGCACAGGGAATTGAGATAGATCAGAGAGTTGAAAAGATAAAGAGTTTCGACTCCGAAAAAATATTCGATCCAGTCTACAATGAAATTATTTTATATAAATGGACACCGTAACAGGGGGTGAACAGTATGAATGATCAGATAAAGAATAAATTGGCTATTCTCCCGGCACAGCCAGGATGCTATTTAATGAAGGACCGGCAGGGGACCATCATCTATGTTGGGAAAGCTAAGATACTGAAAAACAGGGTTCGTTCATATTTTACCGGCTCACATGATGGGAAGACACTGCGTCTAGTAAATGAAATAGAAGATTTTGAGTATATCGTTACCTCCTCAGATATGGAGGCACTTGTCCTTGAAATTAACCTGATCAAGAAATATGATCCTAAGTACAATGTCATGTTAAAAGATGACAAGAGCTATCCATTTATCAAGCTGACTGCAGAACGCCATCCAAAGCTGATCATCACCCGCAAGGTTAAAAAAGACAGCGGGAAATATTTCGGGCCATATCCGAATGTCCAGGCAGCCAATGAAACGAAAAAGCTTTTGGACAGGATCTATCCACTAAGGAAATGTTCCACGCTGCCGGACCGGGTTTGTCTCTATTATCATATGGGTCAGTGCCTCGCGCCTTGCGTAAAGGATGTAAGCAAGGAAGAGTACAAAAAAATCACAGATGAAATTACCCGCTTCCTGAACGGAGGCTTTAAAGATATTAAAGTTGATTTAACAGCTAAAATGGCCGCGGCTGCTGAAGAACTGGATTTTGAAAGAGCGAAGGAATTCCGCGATAAAATTGTTCATATTGAGGCTACAATGGAAAAACAGAAGATGACCTCGACTGACTTTACCGACCGCGATGTGTTTGGGTACGTCGTGGACAAGGGCTGGATGTGTGTTCAAGTATTTTTTATCAGGCAAGGAAAATTAATTGAACGAGAGGTTTCGATGTTCCCAATCCATAATGAACCGGAAGAAGACATCCTCACTTACCTAGGCCAATTTTACTCGAAGAATGAGCATTTCAAGCCGAAGGAAGTTCTCGTCCCTGAAGGCGTTGATACGGAAATGGCCGAAGCGCTGCTTGAAGTAAAGGTGCTAAAGCCGCAGCGAGGCCAGAAAAAAGATCTTGTCCGCCTTGCTTCAAAGAACGCCGGAATCGCTCTCACTGAGAAGTTTTCACTGATTGAACGCGATGAAGAACGATCAATCAAGGCAGTCGAGAATCTTGGAATTCAAATGGGCATTTACACGCCACACCGTATCGAATCTTTTGATAACTCGAATATCCAGGGGACCGATCCTGTTTCCGCTATGATTGTTTTTATAGACGGCAAGCCTGAAAAAAGGGAATACCGTAAGTATAAAATCAAATCTGTAGTAGGACCGGATGATTATGAGTCGATGCGGGAGGTAGTAAGGCGAAGGTATTCAAGAGTCCTGAGAGAAGATCTTCCCCTGCCTGATTTGATTATCATCGATGGTGGGAAGGGGCATATCGAATCTGCCCGTGATGTACTCGAAAATGAACTTGGCCTCGATATTCCAATCGCGGGTCTGGCAAAAGATGATAGGCATAGGACTTCCCAGCTTTTATACGGCAATCCACTGCAAGTGATCAGCCTGCCAAGGAACAGCCAGGAATTTTACCTGCTGCAAAGAATCCAGGATGAGGTCCACCGGTTCGCAATTACATTCCACCGCCAGCTCAGGGGGAAAAGTGCTTTTCAATCATTGCTTGACGATATCCCTGGTATTGGCGAGAAGCGTAAAAAGGCGCTGCTGAAACATTTTGGATCCGTGAAAAAAATGAGGGAAGCCTCCATTGAGGAATTGATTGCTGCTGGTTTGCCGTCCATTGTAGCGCAGGAACTGTTTACTAAATTGCAGAACTAACGGTAGCAATCTATTTTTTAGTGTGCTATAATAAGAAAAAATTTCATATAGCTATCACTTTAGAGCATTAAAGTGAAGATAGAGGTGCGAGCTTCAAGAGTAAGAGCCAGGAGAATTATAGGATTCTGTGAAGGGCTTTGAAAGGGGATGGTCGCCGAAGTGGGGGAATGCCTATTCTTTTTCCCGCTGGTCCTTCGTTGAATAAACGCTGGATTGTCAAGATTGCCATCTTGGAGTGCTATCTCATGTTGCAGCGTATATATGCGTTTATCAAGCAATGGGAGACACTCTCATTGCTTTTTTGTATTTATAAGGATTTTTCGTCCATATTCACATCTGAATGTCATGCGAAAACATCCTTAGGGGAAAATACATATGCGGATTTTGCCATGAAGCTCTTTATAGAGGCAGAAATAAGAAGGAAAAGGCAGGGGAAGGTAAATGGGATTAATTGTACAGAAATTCGGAGGAACTTCTGTTGGCACTGTTGAGAGAATCAAGAACGCTGCCAGCAGAACTGTTGAAGAAATGCAAAATGGAAATAACATCGTGGTTGTCGTATCCGCGATGGGGAAAACGACAGACCATTTAGTTGACATGGCTAATGAAATTTCGAGCGCTCCATCTAGGAGAGAAATGGATATGCTTTTAACGACAGGTGAACAGGTAACCATCGCTTTGTATTCTATGGCTCTCGCGCAAATGGGTATTGAAGCTGTTTCCTATACAGGCTGGCAGGCTGGAATCAAAACAGAGGATGTTCACAGTAACGCCAGGATTGTAGATATCGAAACGGACAGAATTAAAAACGACCTTGAGCATGGCAAAGTTGTTATTGTAGCCGGTTTCCAGGGAGTGACGGATGATGGCCAGATCACGACACTTGGCCGTGGCGGATCTGATACAACAGCAGTAGCATTGGCAGCAGCGTTAAAGGCAGATAAGTGTGATATCTATACTGACGTGACGGGTGTATTCACGACAGATCCAAGGTATGTGAAAAGTGCAAGGAAGCTGTTAAGTGTTTCTTATGATGAAATGCTTGAGCTGGCAAACCTGGGAGCGGGCGTTCTCCATCCAAGAGCGGTGGAATTTGCAAAGAACTACGGGCTGCCAATTGAGGTAAGATCCAGCATGGAAAAAGAAAGAGGTACGATCATCGAGGAGGAAATTGGGATGGAACAGAATTTAATCGTTCGTGGAGTGGCATTTGAAGACAAAATTACAAGAGTATCAGTCCTTGGAGTTAGCACATCAATGAAGGGACTATCAACCATTTTTACAACATTGGCTCAAAACCACATCAATGTTGACATCATCGTCCAAAGCAGGACAGAAGCAGATTCTGCCAACATTTCTTTTTCAATCAAAAGCAATGATTTACCAGAAACTTTAGATGTATTAGAACGCAATAAGGAATTATTGAATTATAAAGCAATTGAATCAGAAACAGGCCTGGCTAAAGTGTCCATTGTAGGCTCAGGCATGGTATCAAACCCAGGTGTAGCCGCAAAAATGTTTGAAGTTTTAGAAGGCCACGGCGTACAGGTGAAAATGGTCAGCACATCGGAAATCAAGGTTTCCACGGTGATCGAAGAAAAACAGATGGTGAATGCGGTAGAATCACTGCATGAAGCGTTTGAGTTGTATTCTGAGTCGGTTAAAACGAAGTAAATGGGTGAAAGCTTTCCGGGATTGATTCCGGGAAGCTTTTTTCGTTGTTTAGGAGTGGGGCTGTGTTAAAAATTTAGCTGGTAGGGTGTTTTATAGGAGAAGAATTCTCAACTGGTGAAATATTTTGCTTCAACTGGTGAAAAAACCTTTCCAACTAGTGAATTATCTAATCCAACTGGTAAAAAAGTTCGTTCAACTGGTGAAAAAAATTTTCACTTAATGAATTTAGTATGAAAGGCTCTTCTGCCTTAGAAAATTCATAATATCTCAGGCATATTGGCAGGAATTTGACCTTCTTTTAAAGAAAATTAGAAAAAACAGCGTCAAGGAGGTCTATTTTGATAATAAAAGATAGGGATTACCCAATCAGGCTCAGAAAGCTTGAAGCACTTATTAACAGACTATACGATCATAATTCTAAACTGCCATTAATCAAGGATGATTATAAAGGATGGAAGTCAGGATATAAGGGAGAGCTTAATACCGACTACCGTTTAAGTTTTTTACCTGAAAAAGATTATTGGATCCTTCGTGATTTGCGGCTAACAGATGATTCCTGGAAGTTTCAAATTGATACCCTCATTCTAACCCGTCGATATTTCCTTCTAATAGAGACCAAAAATCATTCCGGTGCCCTTTTGTTTGAAAAAGATTCTGAGCAAATGATCCAAACAAAACAAGATAAAGAAAAGGCATATGATCATCCTGTCATTCAGGTGAATAAACAAAAGTGGCATTTCAATAGGTGGCTTCAAGCTAATAATTTTAAAGTGCCCCTGATTCATACTCTTGTTGTCATCAGTAATTCTTCAACAATAATTAAGACGGATGACCCCTTTCTTTACAAGTATGTTGTAAAAGGAGATGTTTTAGTTGATCGTATAATGAAAATTGATACAAATCATTTTAACGAATTTTTTCAAGATAAAGACCTGAAAAAAATCTCCAAAACCCTCGTGAAAAAGCATTCTCCTTTTCATCCCGATATCCTCAAGATATACTCTCTTTCACCCGCTGATCTCCAAAAGGGTGTACAATGTCCATCGTGCTCTTATTTTGGAATGAAGAGAATGAAATGGATATGGGTTTGTCCTCACTGTTTGCTACGATCTAAGGCAGCACATCATAGTGCAGTTCTGGACTATTTTCTACTAATCAAACCAACAATGACGAATCAAGAACTTAAGGATTTTCTCCTGTTACCAACTTCAAGATCATCAGGCAATTTGCTTTCTACTTTAAACCTCCCATTCTCTGGAGCAACGAAAGGACGAGTCTATCATATGCCTAAAGATAAAGAGACATTCTTTCATTTAAAATCTCCTAAAAAGAATTAGCTGATATTGCCCTTGAAATTACTATAAAGGTGTAAATAAAATACACTAAAAAGCCAGAGCGATTAGCCCTGGCCATGTTACTTTTCTTTTTGAAATTCCATTTTGGACCCATCTGCCGAAGCCACTAGTCTTCATCTTCCGGCAAGGTTCAGAAAAAATTATTCAGTAACAAAATCATTTTTATCCCATTTAATAGTGAATTGGATTCGGAATGAACGCTTATTGGGGTGTTCGAAGGCTTCGGCTGTAGCATTCTTCTGCAATTCCATCTGCTGTGCGAGAAACCCTGCTTCAAGCTGGAATGTGGAGTTTGCGTTATGTTTTAACCGAGAGGAAATCAGCTCGCTGCCAAGTTCCAGCACCAATTGTTTTCTTGTTTCTTCCTTAACTGAAAGGGTGCCCCAGCCTGCATCCTGGAAAAAGCGGATTGTTTCGTCCAGTGTCGATAATGGATACTTGCGGGCAAGGCGTTTACCTGCCCAATAGAGTATTTCAGCAGTATCCTTGCCGAGCAGTTCTGGCAAAAGGATTTCTCTGACTAATTCATACCCAAAAGCGGAAACGGAAAGTGGCTCGCTTTCAGTCTGCTGCTCTGAAGTTGTTAATTCACTCATGTTCTCCCCTCTTTCTATTACTCTATTATAAACAATTTGCCAAAAAAACTACCAGCGATTCTAAATTAATAATCTGTTAAATTTTAGATGGGCAAGAAAGATTCTATAATTATTTTCCATGTTTATACCATACCCAATTCTTTACAAGCTAAAATTTAATCATCCGGGAAATTTATTTCATTGGCATCTAAAAGGTAATACTATTATTTTAATATACTCTAACCGACGTTAAAATAATTAGAAAGTGGCATTTTTACAATATCAATATATTTAAAAAATTTTACCTATATAAACTTTTTTATGTATCCGTTTTCTTGACGCTCTATTATGATGGGAGTAAAATGAACATGTCACATAATTGTAAGATTTGTTTTGTAATATGATGTTGGGGTTAATCAAACTGTCAGTTTAATAGGGGAGAAAAGCCTGTACATCACGGCCAAATTTCAAGGGGGGTATACATATGGCAGTTAAACAAGAGTTTTATTGGCGGAGGCTGCATTCTTTGCTGGGTGTAATTCCAGTAGGACTTTTCCTTATGCAGCACCTTGTAGTCAACCATTTTGCTACAGGGGGAGAAGAATCATTTAACAAAGCGGCTCATTTCATGGAGCAGCTGCCTTTCAGGTATTTTTTAGAAATCTTCATTATCTTTTTACCACTATTATTCCATGCAATCTACGGACTTTATATTGCTTTTACGGCTAAGAACAATATAGGGCAATACGGCTATTTCAGGAACTGGATGTTCATGCTGCAGCGTGTCTCAGGTGTCATCACCCTGATTTTCGTAGCTTGGCATGTTTGGGAAACTCGTATCGCAGCTGCTTTTGGTTCTGATGTGAACTTCCAGATGATGGAGACCATTCTATCTTCTCCGTTTATGCTTTGGTTCTATATAATCGGTATCATTTCAACTACTTTCCACTTTGCTAATGGATTGTGGTCTTTCTTCGTAAGCTGGGGCATCACTGTAACGCCTCGTGCACAAGTGATTTCCACTTACATTACTATTGGAGTATTCATTGCGCTTTCCATCGTGGGAGTACGCGCAATCTTGGCATTTGTATAAATTGATCGGAATTTAAGACAGACATGGATTTAAGGGAGTGAGTCACGATGAGTAAAGGTAAGGTTATCGTAGTCGGCGGCGGTTTGGCTGGCTTAATGGCTACAATAAAGGTGGCTGAAACAGGAACACCTGTTGAGCTGTTCTCTCTTGTACCGGTGAAACGTTCACACTCTGTTTGTGCACAGGGCGGAATCAACGGTGCAGTAAATACAAAAGGTGAAGGTGACTCTCCATGGGAGCACTTCGATGATACGGTTTACGGCGGGGACTTCCTTGCGAACCAGCCTCCTGTAAAGGCGATGGCTGAAGCTGCGCCTGGAATCATTCACCTTCTTGACCGTATGGGCGTAATGTTCAACCGTACTCCAGAAGGTTTGCTTGACTTCCGCCGTTTCGGAGGAACACAGCATCACCGTACGGCGTTTGCCGGTGCAACTACCGGACAACAGCTTTTATACGCATTGGATGAGCAGGTACGCCGCCATGAGGTTGCTGGCCTTGTTACTAAATATGAGGGCTGGGAATTCCTTGGTGCTGTACTTGATGAAGATGGCGTTTGCCGGGGAATCACGGCTCAAAACCTCACGTCAATGGAGATCAAGTCGTTCGCTGCAGATGCTGTTATCATGGCAACTGGCGGCCCTGGAATTATCTTTGGGAAAACAACTAACTCTGTAATCAACACAGGTTCTGCGGCTGCGATTGTATATCAGCAGGGCGCATATTATGCAAACGGTGAATTTATCCAGATCCACCCGACAGCAATTCCTGGCGACGATAAGCTTCGCCTAATGAGTGAATCTGCTCGTGGTGAAGGTGGACGAGTATGGACGTATAAAGATGGTAAGCCATGGTACTTCCTTGAAGAGAAGTATCCTGCATATGGAAACCTTGTTCCTCGTGATATCGCAACACGTGAAATCTTTGACGTTTGCGTTAGCCAAAAGCTAGGAATCAATGGCGAGAACATGGTTTATCTTGACCTTTCACATAAGGATCCAAAAGAGCTTGATATCAAGCTTGGCGGCATCATTGAAATCTATGAAAAATTCATGGGCGACGATCCTAGAAAAGTTCCTATGAAAATCTTCCCTGCAGTCCACTATTCAATGGGCGGACTTTGGGTTGACTATGACCAAATGACGAACATTCCTGGATTATTTGCAGCTGGGGAATGTGACTACTCTCAGCATGGCGCAAACCGCCTTGGTGCAAACTCATTATTGTCAGCTATTTATGGCGGTATGGTAGCAGGTCCAAATGCAATTCGTTATATTGACGGTCTTGAAAAGAGTTCTGATGCTGTTTCTTCTGCGATTTTTGATCAGCACGTCCAGCAGGAGCAGAACAAGTGGAACAACGTCATGTCGTTGGATGGAAATGAAAATGCATATGTCCTTCACAAGGAGCTTGGCGAGTGGATGACGGATAATGTAACGGTTGTTCGTTACAACGACAGACTATTGAAGACAGATGAGAAGATTGTTGAATTAATGGAGCGCTACAAGCGTATTAACATTAACGATACAGCAAAATGGAGCAACCAGGGTGCTGTGTTCACACGCCAGCTCCAAAACATGCTTCAGCTAGCACGTGTAATCACTATCGGTGCTTACAACCGTAACGAAAGCCGAGGAGCACACTACAAACCTGAATTCCCTGATCGTAATGATGAGGATTTCTTGAAAACAACTATGGCTAAGTTTGTAGATTCAAATTCTGCTCCAGCATTCCATTATGATGATGTTGATACTTCATTAATCAAACCGCGCAAGCGCGATTATTCTAAGAAGAAAGGGGAGTAATTGGCATGTCAGAGAAAAAAACTGTCCGTTTTATCATAAGCCGCCAGGATACTCCTGATTCAGCCCCTTATCAGGAAGAGTTTGAACTTGAATATCGTCCGAATATGAATGTGATTTCCGCATTGATGGAAATTCGCCGTAACCCGGTGAATGCAAAGGGTGAAGCGACAACTCCGATTGCATGGGACATGAACTGTCTTGAGGAAGTATGTGGCGCATGTTCAATGGTCATCAATGGACGTCCTCGTCAGTCATGTTCTGCCCTGGTTGACCAGCTTGAACAGCCAATCAGGTTAGAGCCGATGAGAACATTCCCTGTTGTGCGTGACCTTCAGGTTGACCGCAGCCGCATGTTCGATTCTTTGAAGCGTGTTAAAGCCTGGATTCCGATCGATGGAACATACGACCTTGGACCAGGACCACGTATGCCTGAGAAGAAGCGCCAATGGGCATATGAGCTATCTAAATGTATGACATGTGGTGTGTGCCTTGAGGCTTGTCCGAATGTTAACAGTAAATCTGATTTCATTGGACCGCAGCCGCTTTCACAGGTTCGTTTGTTCAACGCCCATCCAACAGGTGCACTGAACAAAGGCGAGCGACTTGAAACAATCATGGGAGACGGAGGACTTGCTAACTGCGGTAATTCCCAGAACTGTGTTCAGTCCTGCCCTAAAGGAATTCCATTGACTACTTCAATTGCAGCTCTAAACCGTGATACAACTCTGCAAGCATTCAAAAACTTCTTCGGAAGCGACCAGGTTTAATGAAAAATGCCTCCCTCTCTTAAACAGAGAGGGAGGCATTTTTTATGGTTCTTTTCCAACGTTTTCGCATGGATGATTTTTTTTGAAGAAATATTTATTCGCATTTTTAAAACCATGCACTTTTCGAGCAAACTCCTGAACTAACCACATTGAAACTAGTAAAAACCAATGTTACGATTTTTACTTTCGTTGAGAAAGAGAAAAAGTTAACGAAAAGTGTTTGAAGTAAACCCTACAATAATAGCAAAAAGAATTCTGCCTTATCATTCGATTTTTTCCTGGAAAACAAATTTATTATCATTAGGCATAGTTGCCTAGAGATGCTAAGGGTTTTCAAAAAAACTAAATATATTTATAATAAAGAAAAGAATGAATCTTCATTCAGTTAACCAGGAGGCTAATACATGAAGAAAACCAATTATATCGACGACATCGTAAGCTGGGAAGAAGAGTTTGAGTATTATCATGACGTGAAGGTCAGATTTTCTGAGACAGATATGTTTGGCCACCTGAATAATACGGTTCCATTTACTTATTTTGAAATGGCGAGGATCGATTTTTTCAAAAGCCAGGGGTTCATGCAAGACTGGGTTAAGCCAGAAAATGAAACGATTCCGGTTGTTGCGGATTTGCAATGTGATTATTTAAGCCAGATTTATTTTGATGAAGATTTAAAGATATATGTGAAAGCAAATTCAATCGGCAATTCTTCTGTAGATCTGCATTACATGGGGAAGAAGGCAGACGGATTGATTTGCCTTGCAGGACGGGGAACAATCGTTCAGATTTCCAAGAGGACGGGCAAGGGTGTTCCTTGGTCAGATGAGATGCGCCACCTGCTTTCGAAGAGCAAAAAGTCTGTTGTGAAATAAATTTTGAACATTTTTATAAAAAAGAGTAATAAGCCCTTGAAATGTTGTCACTTCAATTCTTTCCTTCACATAAGATATGTTGACTAAATTTATACCCACCCCGCAGTTCACAGCTGGCGAAGGCAAGGAGGGTTACAATACTTGAAGGAAAATGAATATACTCACAAGCCATTACTCACTAAACGCGAAAGAGAAGTTTTCGAACTGTTAGTCCAAGACAAAACAACAAAAGAGATCGCTAGTGAATTATTTATCAGCGAAAAAACGGTTCGGAACCACATTTCAAACGCCATGCAGAAGCTTGGTGTAAAGGGGCGTTCCCAAGCTGTTGTAGAGCTCCTGCGTATGGGAGAGCTAGAACTTTAATCTAGACCGGCCAACCTTTTGGGAGGCCGGTTAGATGTTTATAAGGGGAGATTAAGAAGCACTCAATGTATGGAAATGAATTCTGTCTTGAAATTTGCTCGAAAAAAGTAGAAAATAAGGGCAATAGGAAAATAATAAAAAAGTTTTGTCGGTCTGGAAATCAAGTTTTAACGGCAATAAAAATGGCGAATGCATTTATTTAGGAGTTGTGATGGATGAAACTTGAAGATATCCAAAGTAAACAGGAACTGGACACGGTTGCTGATATTGAAAAAGATTTAAGGTACATATCGGGGATTATAAAACAAAAGGGCCGTGAGCTCCTCAGTAATTACACGATCACTCCTCCTCAGTTTGTTGCTTTGCAATGGCTGTTTGAGGACGGGGATATGACAATTGGCGAGCTGTCGAATAAAATGTTTTTGGCTTGCAGTACAACAACCGACTTAGTGGACCGCATGGAAAAAAATGATCTTGTAGTAAGGGTCAAGGATCCGAATGACAGACGTGTAGTCCGTATCCATCTTCTTGAGGAAGGTGAAAGGATTATCGATGAAGTGATCAAGAAGCGCCAGCTTTACCTACAGGAGGTATTGAAGGACTTTTCCGGCGACGAAATCGTATCGCTGAAGAACAGCCTGTCAAAATTACATCATGAAATGCGTGGAGAATGAGGCGAGTTTTTTGAACCAACCGATTGGAATCATTGATTCAGGTGTGGGCGGGTTAACGGTTGCCAAAGAAGTGATGCGGCAGCTTCCTTATGAACAAATCATCTATGTGGGCGATACAGCACGATGTCCGTATGGGCCTCGCCCTGTGGAAGAAGTGAAAAGATTCACCTGGGAAATGACCCGATTCCTGCTTGAAAAGAATATTAAGATGCTGGTCATTGCCTGCAATACGGCAACAGCTGTAGTACTTGAAGAAATCAGGAATGAACTGCCGATTCCTGTGCTTGGTGTGATTCAGCCAGGGGCCAGGACTGCGATAAAGGTAACGGACAATTACAAAATTGGGATCATCGGCACTGAAGGTACTGTAAAAAGCCGAGCGTATGAACATGCCCTAAAAGCAATCAATCGCAAAACTTTTGTAGAAAGCCTTGCTTGCCCTAAGTTCGTCCCGCTTGTTGAAAGTGGGGAATACAACGGTCATGTTGCAAAAAAAGTCGTAACAGAGACACTTGAGCCTTTGATCAGTAAAGGGCTTGATACATTGATATTAGGATGCACTCACTACCCTCTGCTTGAGCCGCTTATAAAAGATGTAATGGGCGATCAAGTAAAGGTCATAAGTTCAGGTGAGGAAACAGCGCGGGAGGTAAGTACGATTCTAGGGCATAACGATATGTTTGCCGAAAGAGAAGAGCTGCCTGAGCATTCCTTTTATATAACTGGCTCTAGGACAATCTTTGCCCGAATTGCTTCTCAATGGCTGGAAATTCCGATTGAGCATGTGGAAAAAATTAAATTAGGTTGAAAAAGGCCTCCGGAATGGAGGCCTTTTTGTATGTCTGCCGAAAAGCTGGTTCAAATTTCATATCTCTCCCCAAAAATAAATCGAGCAGCAGGTTTGTACAAAAATCTTTCCAAAGGCGGTCTAAAAAATCCCGAAGCTCGTATACATGATAGTACAAACTGTCTTTGGAGGGATTTATATGTCAAAAAATAATAAAGCTGTCTTCGTAACTGCAGCGACATTAGCAACTACAGTGTTCCTGTCAGGCTGCGGGTTATTTGGGGGCGAGGAGAAAAAGAAAATTGATCCACCGCAGGATGTAACCTTCACGGAGGATGGAGCAGCGGTCGATGAGAATACCTCCGCACAATCAAAGCAGGATCAAACAGAAGCAGTGGAAACGACAGTCAAGACAGAACTTTATCTGATTGACAAAAATGGTTATGTTGTATCCCAGGCAATGGATCTTCCCAAGACAGAGAGTGTAGCCAAGCAGGCGCTAGAGTACCTGGTAGCCAACGGACCTGTTGAGCAAATGCTGCCAAATGGATTCCGTGCAGTCCTGCCAGCAGATACGCAAGTGACGGTTAACATCAAGGATGGCACAGCTACAGTTGACTTCTCTAAAGAATTTGCAAACTACAAAAAAGAGGATGAGAAGAGGATTTTACAGGCTGTAACCTGGACTCTTACTCAATTCGAGAGTGTAAAGGATGTTAAGCTGCAGCTGAATGGTACGCCGCTAGAGGTAATGCCTGTGAATGGCACGCCAATTGGCGAAGAATTGAGCAGAGCTGATGGCATTAACATGGATAACTCTGATGTTGTTGATATCACAAATACTAAAGCGGTGACAGTCTACTATGTAGGGGGTGAAGAAGGCGCGTATTATTATGTTCCTGTAACTCGACGTGTCAATAATGACTTTAAAGACAATATTACAGCGATTGTAAACGAGCTTGTTGAAGGACCTGCCTATGCATCCAATCTTTTATCCGAGTTCCAGTCAGATGTAAAACTTTTGGATACGCCTAAGCTAGAAGACGGTAAGTTAACTTTGAACTTTAATGAATCGATTTATGGCAGCTTTGAAGAAAAAATGGTTTCTGAGCATGTATTGAATTCTCTCGTGCTTTCCCTGACGGAGCAAACTGGTGTTGAGAGCGTGGCTCTAACGGTGAAGGGAAAGGCGGATGTATTGACAGAGAAGGGCGAGAAGCTGTCAGAGCCGGTTACAAGACCTGAAAAAGTTAACACTGGTAGTTTTTAATAGCGGGATTTTGGTATACTAAATAAAGACATATGAAGAGGCAGGCATTTTGCTGCCTCTTATTTATTGTTATTGGGGCAGCGGTTAATGTTCTGCCTTTTATAAATGCAAAGGAGGAAAAATAAATGCGATTTGATGGACGTGAACCCTTACAATTAAGGCCGATACATATTGAAACAGATTATTTAAAGCATCCAGAGGGCTCTGTATTGATTTCTGTAGGTGATACAAAGGTCATTTGTACTGCCAGCATAGAGGATCGAGTTCCGCCATTTATGCGCGGAGAAGGAAAGGGTTGGATTACGGCAGAATACTCCATGCTCCCGCGTGCTACGGAGCAAAGGAATATTAGAGAAGCGGCTAAGGGCAAAATTTCCGGAAGGACTATGGAAATCCAGCGCTTGATTGGAAGAGCCTTGAGAGCCGTTGTAAATCTTGAGGCAATCGGGGAGCGTACAGTCTGGATTGATTGTGATGTCATTCAGGCAGATGGCGGAACACGCACTGCTTCCATTACAGGAGCATATGTTGCGATGGCCATGGCTCTTTACAGGCTTAGCAAGCAGAAAAAACTCTCTGGTTTCCCTCTAACCGATTTCCTGGCTGCAACCAGTGTTGGCATCCTGGAGAATGGTCAGCCAGTTGTAGATTTGAATTATGTTGAGGATTCTAAGGCAAATGTAGACATGAATGTCGTCATGACTGGGAATGGCGAATTTGTTGAGCTGCAGGGTACAGGAGAAGAGGCAACTTTTTCATACAGCCAGCTTCAGGAACTGCTGAAATCTGCACAGGAAGGGATCATGGAGCTTTTTGAAATGCAGAAGGAAGCTCTTGGAGAAGAATTGGCAGCGAAGATTGCGAGTGCCAAAAAGAGATAGGGGGAGATCTCAAGATGAATACAGTAATAATTGCAACGAAAAACATTGGAAAAGCTAAGGATTTTGAGAAGCTTTTTCTGCCAATGGGAATGACAGTAAAAACGCTTCTTGATTATCCAGAGCTCGAAGACGTTGATGAGACGGGTACTACATTTGAGGAGAATGCTGTTTTAAAAGCAGAGACAATCTCAAAGGTGCTCGGCGTCATGGTCATTGGGGATGATTCTGGCCTGGAAGTGGACGCGCTTGAAGGACGTCCAGGCGTTTATTCTGCAAGATATGCAGGAATTGAAAAAAATGATGAAGCGAACATCGACAAAGTTCTCGCTGAACTTCAGGATGTGCCAGAAAACGAGCGGACTGCCAGATTTTGCTGTGCCTTGGCAATGGCCGAACCTGGGAAGGAAACGGTAACTGTATTTGGTACTTGTGAAGGACATATCCTTCTTGAACGAAGAGGCTCTAATGGCTTTGGCTATGACCCTGTGTTTTTTGTTGAGTCAGAAGGGAAGGCAATGGCTGAGCTGACTTCTGAAGAGAAAAACGAGATCAGCCACAGGGCAAAAGCGATCAATCAGCTTGAAAAGTCATTAAAGGATCGGCAACAAAGCGATGTGTAAGATTCCTGATTGTCAGTGACAGTCATGGTTCTGGGGAATTGCTTGAGGGAATCGAGAAGTGTCATGGACAGGATGCGGATTTAATGATTCACTGTGGGGATTCAGAACTTGCTGAAGATGACGGAGCAATAAAAAATTTCAGATCCGTCAGGGGAAACTGCGATTTTCTCGGAAACTTTCCTGATGAAGATCTTCATGTGATAAATGGACTGAAAATCTTTGTTACCCATGGGCATCTTTACTCAGTCAAATCGACTCTTGGAAATTTATTTTATAAGGCTAAAGAACTTCGGGCAGATATTGTTTGTTTTGGCCATTCGCATATATTGGGTGCTGAAATGGTAGATGATGTCCTCTTTATTAATCCCGGCAGCATCAGGCTGCCGCGGACAAGGAAGGAAAGGACCTATGTCATACTTGAACTCAAAGATGGAAAGGCAATACTCCAAATCCATGACTATGGAAATGGAGAAATGGCTGAACTAAGACAGGAATTTACCCTTCCCAAAAATGCATAAAAGAACTATAATATTTTTTTGAGGGGAGAATTAATTACTCCCCCTCAAAAAAAGTTTAATTTATTTATTGACATTTAGTTGTTTGGCTAATATAATAAATCTTGTCTTTAAAAAACATATTTGTCCCAGTAGCTCAGCTGGATAGAGCACACGCCTTCTAAGCGTGCGGTCGGGAGTTCGAATCTCTCCTGGGACGCCACTTAAACTACATACCTTAACTCACCTTGCTGCAAGGTGAGTTTTTTTTATTTTTCTAGAGTCTTAAAAATATCAGATCTCATTCGTATTAACTTCGCAGTTAACTCCTTCAAGATAAAATCCTCTATTTTTTAAAAAAAATTTTCCTTTTTATAAATGTGAATATATCAACAATGTAAGCGGATACAAATAAACTAATTAATCAAAATTATCAAACAATTTTGAAAAACCCTGTTGACGCTGGTTCATTTTGGGCGTAAGATAATCCTCAAATAAAAAAAACAAGTTGGCTGCAGCCAGAATGAAAGACAGTTTTATTTCAATTTCCGATTGTGTAAAATTGTATTTTTTTAAATTTAAATTTTAACTATTTAAAGCGTCTAATCATTAAAGGAGTGTTATTTGTGCCCGATCAATGGATTTACTTAAACGGTGAGTTTGTCACCAAGGAAAATGCTAAAGTTTCTGTATATGATCATGGTTTTCTATACGGAGACGGTGTTTTTGAAGGAATTCGGGTATACAGCGGCAATATATTCAGGATGGAAGAACATATGGACCGACTATATCGGTCGGCAAAATCAATTATGCTGAATATGCCCCACTCTAAAGAAGAGTTCACTCATCTGGTTGTAGAAACAGTGGAACGGAATCGATTAAGAGATGCCTATATCAGAGTCGTCGTTTCAAGAGGAGTCGGCGATCTAGGCTTAGACCCGTATAAATGTCCTCACGCTAATGTAGTCATTATCGTAGAACCACTTGCGATCTTCCCGAAGGAATTGTATGAGCGAGGGCTCGATATTGTGACAGTTGCAACGAGGAGGAACAGGCCAGACGTTCTTAGCCCAAAAGTTAAATCACTTAATTATTTAAACAATGTCCTAGTAAGGATTGAAGCCCATCTCGCAAATGTCAGTGAGGCACTCATGCTGAATGACCAAGGATATGTTGCTGAGGGCTCAGCAGATAATGTTTTTATTATCAGAGGGAATACATTCCTCACCCCTCCAGGTTATGTAGGGGCATTAGAAGGAATTACAAGAAATGCAGTCATTGAAATCGCTGGCAATCTTGGGTATGAGGTGAAGGAGGAACCATTTACCCGGCACGATGTTTACACTGCGGATGAGGTATTCCTCACTGGAACCGCCGCAGAAGTCATTGCAGTTGTAAAAGTAGATGGCAGAGTCATTGGAGAGGGAACCCCAGGAAAGCACACGAAGAACATCTTGCGTGAGTTCCGGGCAAAGGTTGTGGCGGAAGGCGTTCAGGTTTATCAGGAAGAAGAAGCACATCAAGTCAGCTAGCTTCATAAGGACAAAGCGAAGACAGGGACAAGTAATTTTTTGCGATAAGCATGGACAGAGAGCCGGGAATGCTGAGAACCGGTGATGCCGCATAAAATGAACTCACCCTGGAGCGCCGGTTTGAAAGGGATTCCCAGTAAAACCGGCCGAGTGTCGATCACACTCGTTATCAAAATCGGCAGCAGATGCTGTCACGAGCGCACGCATTCATGCGTGAAGAAGGGTGGTACCGTGGAACAGGAGACAAAGCCTATTCCATCCCTTTGCCTGGTCTTTCCAGGCATATGGAGATGGAATAGGCTTTTTTATATTGTTGTCCAGCTCCAGCGCCTAACCCCTCGAGTCGCTTCGGTCCGCCCAATGAAGTCAAAGAACGACTTCACCGGTCGGCCCTCCAGCGCTTGTCGGGGCTGACCAAGGCGGTTGCGCTTTTATTATGAAGAAAGCTCTTATCTAGAATGGTTACCTTAGAGTAATTTCAGCCAATGAAAAGAACCTGGAAAAATAACATCATGATTAGAGCGATTTTGAAATCGAAAACAAACTAGTAGGGGGGATTCGTAAAAATGGTGCAGGAAGCTGCCTTGAAGGAAAAGAAACCGCTGGCCACTGGTCTCAGCGGCGCTGATTTACTTTTGAAAGCTTTGGAGAGGGAAAACGTTGAAGTCATTTTTGGCTATCCAGGAGGAGCTGTCCTCCCGATTTATGACAAACTCTATGATTCTAAAATTCTTCATGTCCTGCCAAGGCATGAACAAGGCGGGATCCACGCAGCGGAGGGATATGCGCGAATAAGCGGGAAGCCAGGAGTGGTGATTGCGACTTCGGGGCCAGGTGCAACAAATATTATTACTGGCCTGGCAGATGCAATGATGGATTCTTTGCCTCTCGTAGTAATCACAGGCCAGGTGGCAACAGGTGTAATTGGGTCGGATGCCTTCCAGGAGGCCGACATACTCGGGATCACTACTCCGATTACAAAATACAATTATCAAATCCGGGACACAAAGGACATACCGCGAATCGTCAAAGAAGCATTTTATATTGCGACGAGCGGCAGGCCGGGTCCGGTAGTCATTGATTTTCCGAAGGACCTTGCAGCAGCACTGACGGAGGAGCTTCAGGAGCAGGAAATCTCTCTCCCGGGATACCAGCCAACAATTGAACCAAATTTACTTCAGGTGAGGAAGCTGGCAGAAGCAGTAAGTAAAGCGAAGCGTCCCGTCATTCTTGCAGGGGCGGGTATACTGCATGCCAAAGCGTCCGCCTTATTAAAAGAATATGCGGAACAGCAGAAGCTGCATGTAGTCCATACGCTTTTAGGATTAGGAGGTTTCCCGGCAGGCCATGAACTGTACCTTGGGATGGCAGGCATGCACGGCTGCTATGCTGCAAATATGGCCCTCTATCAATGTGACTTATTGATTAATATCGGGGCGAGGTTTGATGACAGGCTGACGGGTAATCTGAATCATTTCGCTCCAAACGCACGGGTAGCGCATATTGATATTGATCCAGCAGAAATCGGCAAGAACGTCCACACCCATATACCTGTCGTTGGGGATGCCCGTGAAGCGCTAAGCCAGCTGGTCAGACAAGACACTAAAGCGCCTGAACAGGATGAATGGGTGGAAACGATCTCTTCCTGGAAAAAAGATTTCCCATACTACTACGAGAACACCGACGTGCTCAAGCCGCAAAAGGTGATGGAACTCCTTTACGAAAAAACAGCCGGGGAAGCGATTGTCGTAACGGATGTTGGCCAGCATCAAATGTGGGCAGCTCAATATTATCAATTCAAAAATGCTGATCGCTGGGTTACTTCAGGTGGACTTGGGACCATGGGCTTTGGCCTTCCGGCTAGCATTGGTGCCCAGCTGGCAGATCCATCAGCCTGTGTGATTGCCGTACTTGGCGATGGGGGATTCCAGATGTCAACACAGGAGCTTGCTGTGATAGCCGAGTTCCAGCTGCCAATTAAAATAGCTATTTTTAATAATAAAGCATTGGGGATGGTAAGGCAGTGGCAGGAAATCTTTTATGGGTCGAGATTTTCTCACAGCAAAAATCCAGTTCAGCCTTCGTTTGTAAAACTGGCAGAAGCCTATGGCATCAAAGGCTATCAAATCAATTCGGAAGCCGAGGCCCATGCAGTGCTAGATGAAGTATTAAATAACAGTGAACCTGTTCTTCTGGATTTCAGGGTTGATGCTGATGAAAATGTGTATCCGATGATTGCCCCAGGGAAGGGAATCCACGAAATGGTGGGTGTTAAGAAATGAAAAGAATAATCACAATAACTGTCTTGAACAGACCGGGAGTCCTGAACCGGATTACCAATTTGTTTACGAAAAGAAATTATAATATCGAAAGCATTTCAGTCGGCCCGACGGAGCATGAAGGTGTTTCGAGAATGACATGCGTTGTCCATGTTGAAGACGATCGAATGGCAGAACAGATTACAAAACAGCTGAATAAGCAGATCGATGTCCTTAAGGTTGCCGATATCAGCGACCAGGCAGTTGTCGCAAGGGAACTCGTACTCATGAAAGTTCCGGTACTGCCGCATAACCGTTCAGAAATCTATTCAATCATTGAGCCATTTCGAGCTTCAGTGATTGATGTCAGCAAGGATAGCATTATCATCCAATTAACAGGTGAATCAGAAAAAATCGAAGCCTTTATCGAATTAATCAAACCTTATGGAATAAGAGAAATGGCACGGACCGGCACTACAGCTTTTCCGAGAGGCTACCAGCCTGGTAACCAGCAAAAAGCTCTTTCGTTTGTATAGGCTCTATGGGTAATTGCTTTTGAATCATACATGAATTCTTTTTTTGCACCTCTAAAAAGCGTGTTAAACCAGTTCGTACTGCAATTAAGTACCTAAACCAAATTCAGATGCAGAATCAAGTAACGTAGTGAAATTCCAAAATAATATGCGGTTAAGAAGGGGAGACGAAAAATGGCGAAAATGTATTATAACGGTGATGCAAACGAGACTTATTTTAACGGAAAGAAAGTGGCGGTTGTGGGATATGGTTCCCAGGGGCACGCTCATGCGCAAAATTTAAGGGACAGCGGTGTTGAGGTCGTAGTTGGTCTTAGAAGAGGAAAGTCATGGGAAAAGGCGGAGGAGGATGGCTTTGAGGTCAAAGCTGTTTCTGAGGCAGTGGCTCAATCAGATGTGGTCATGATCCTCTTGCCTGATGAACTTCAGACATCGGTTTACAAAGAAGAAATCGAACCTCAGCTGACAAATCAGGCTCTCATGTTTGCACATGGATTTAATATTCATTTTAACCAGATCGTTCCCCCGGAGAATTGTGATGTATTACTTGTTGCGCCTAAGGGTCCAGGGCATCTTGTCAGAAGGACTTACGAGGAAGGTGCAGGTGTTCCGGCGTTGTTCGCAGTCCATCAGGATGTAACAGGGGAGGCCAGGGAATTGGCGCTGGCCTATGCGAAAGCGATTGGTGCCCTAAGAGCAGGTGCATTGGAAACGACATTCAAAGAAGAAACTGAAACAGATTTATTCGGGGAACAAGCTGTCCTTTGCGGCGGACTTACATCGTTAGTAAAAGCAGGATTTGAAACTCTAGTTGAAGCAGGCTATCAGCCAGAACTGGCCTATTTTGAGACGATGCATGAATTGAAGCTGATTGTTGACTTAATGTACGAAGGCGGACTGGAAGGAATGCGTTATTCTATTTCAGACACTGCACAATGGGGAGATTTCGTCAGCGGACCTAGAGTTGTTAATGACCAGGTGAAACATGAAATGAAAAAGGTTCTGAAGGATATCCAGGAGGGCAAATTCGCAGAGGGATGGATTGCTGAAAATAAGGCCAGCCGACCGGTCTTTAACGCAATCAACGAAAAGGAAAACCAACATCAAATTGAAGTGGTTGGCAGAGAACTGAGAAAGATGATGCCTTTTGTCAATAAACAAAAGCAGAGAGAAGTGGCTGCCAGTGCGAAAAATTAAGATTTTTGATACAACATTGCGGGATGGAGAGCAATCGGCCGGGGTGAATCTTAATTTTACCGAGAAGCTTGAAATAGCGAAACAGCTGGAAAGGCTGAGTGTTGACATTATTGAAGCAGGATTTCCTGCTGCGTCAAAAGGAGATTTTGCATCTGTAGCTGAAATTTCCCGAGCAATCAAGGGATGCTCTGTAACGGGGTTGGCAAGATCGGTTTTATCTGATATTGATGCAGCCTGGGATGCTTTAAAATATGGTGCGGAACCAAGACTACATTTGTTTATTGCCACTTCACCTATCCATCGGGTTCATAAGCTTAAGCAGACAAAAACAGAAGTGATTGAAACAGCTGTAAAAACTGTAAAATACGCGGCTTCTAAATTCCCCGTAGTACAGTGGTCTGCAGAGGATGCATGCCGGACAGAACTTGATTATTTAGCGGAAATTGTAGAAGAAGTGATCAAGGCAGGAGCAAAGGTCATTAATATACCTGATACAGTGGGGTATATTTCGCCAAAGGAATACGGCAATATCTTTAAGTATTTGCAAGAGAATGTTCCTTCTATTAGTAAAGTTGAACTTTCGGCACACTGCCATGATGACCTGGGGATGGCAATTGCCAACTCTCTTGCTGCTGTATCAGCGGGTGCCTCTCAGGTAGAAGGAACAATCAATGGGATTGGAGAGAGAGCTGGCAATGCAGCACTAGAGGAATTCGCTGTTGCCCTTCATATCCGGAAAGACTTTTACCAAGCCGAGACAAGAATGAATCTAAAGGAAATCAGCAGAACCAGCAGCCTGGTCAGCAAACTCACAGGGATGGCGGTTCCAGCAAATAAAGCAGTGGTAGGAAGAAATGCCTTTGCCCATGAATCGGGAATCCATCAGGATGGCGTTTTAAAAGAGAAAACAACCTATGAAATCATTTCACCAGAGCTGGTTGGCCTGCAAAATAACTCGATGGTTCTTGGGAAGCATTCTGGCCGTCACGCATTCCGCAATCGTCTGAATGAAATCGGCCTGGCAGTACCAGACCAGGATATCAACCATTTATTCGCGGTATTCAAGGAACTGGCAGACCGTAAAAAGGAAATGACAGATGAAGATTTGGCAGCGATCATCCTTGAAGAAACGCTGTCAAAGGAACAGCAATATTATCGCTTGAATTCAATCCAGGTGCAGTATGGAACCAACCAGGTACCTACGGCAACCGTTTCTCTTTCCGGCTGTCAAAACGAATTGATCCAGGAAGCAGCTACTGGTTCAGGAAGTATTGAAGCATTATATAACACGCTTGAAAAATGCTTGAAGGAATCTGCCAATTTGCTTGATTATCGAATCCAATCAGTTGGCGCAGGAAGGGATGCTCTTGCCCAGGTATATGTAAAACTTAGATTTGCAGGAACGGAGACAAGCGGAAGAGGCCTTGCACAGGATGTTCTGGAAGCTTCGGCAAAAGCCTATTTAAACGCAGTCAATAGGGTTCTATATATGGAAGAAAACAAAAAAATCGCAGTGAATGGTTAAGTAATGAAAATACCATATAAAAAATGGAGGCGAATGTTATGGAAAAAAGGATCGCAGTCCTGCCAGGTGATGGAGTAGGCAAAGAAGTAAGCAGGGGGGCGGTCAGCATCCTCCGTGCAGTAGGTGAGCTTTATGGACATAAATTTCAATTCTTATATGGAGATATTGGCGGAGGGGCAATCGATGAGTTCGGCACACCGCTTCCGCAGCAGACAATCGATCTTTGCAAAGCAAGTGATGCAGTACTGTTAGGAGCAGTAGGAGGGCCGAAGTGGGATATGCTGCCGGGACATCTCCGCCCAGAAAAGGGATTGCTGAAAATCAGGAAAGACCTTGGTTTGTACGGCAATGTTCGCCCGGTTCAATACTATTCTAGTATTTCCGGGGTATCACCGCTTCGCAAGGAAGTGATTGAAGGGGCTGATATGGTCGTAGTCAGGGAACTGACCGGCGGGCTGTACTTTGGCAAGCCGAGTGAAAGAACGATGAAAAAAGGCGAGGCATCTGTCGTAGATACGCTATTTTACCAGAAAAAAGAGATCGAGAGAGTAATCCGCTATGCATTCAAATTAGCATCCAGCCGAAGAGGCAAAGTGACCTCGGTGGACAAAGCGAATGTTTTGGAATCAAGTCGAATGTGGCGGGAGACGGCGGAAGAGGTGGCAAAGGATTTTCCTCAGGTTCAGCTGGAGCATATGCTTGTTGATAATGCGGCCATGCAGCTCATTAAGAACCCGCGACAGTTCGATGTCATCGTGACTGAAAATATGTTTGGCGACATCTTAAGTGATGAAGCTTCCGTTTTGACTGGGTCGCTTGGTATGCTGCCATCTGCAAGTGTATCTGTTGATGGTCCATACTTATATGAACCGATCCATGGCTCAGCTCCGGATATCGCTGGTCAGAACACGGCGAATCCAATTGCGATGATTCTATCAGCAGCGATGATGCTTAGAATGTCATTCGGAATGGAAGAGGAAGCAGAAGCGGTTGAAAATGCGGTAATCCAGGTGCTAGATGCTGGAAGCAGAACTCGTGATATTGCCGATTTTGGGAATGTTCCGGTAACTACGGAGGAAATGGTTGAGGAAATTAAAGCCGTCCTGCTCGATCATGAAGCAATCTGTAATATAATGAGTGCTTATGCTTAACGATATCTGAATTTTTCAAAAAAAGAGGAGGCTGCTTGTGGGAAAAACAATCATCGATAAAATTTGGGAAAGCCATGTTGTTCACCGGGAGGAAGGTAAGCCGGACCTCATCTATATAGATTTGCATCTTGTCCATGAGGTAACTTCCCCGCAGGCTTTCTCGGGACTTAAAATGAAAAACCGCCCAGTACGGAGGCCAGATCTTACCTTTGCAACAATGGACCATAACGTTCCAACGATCAATCGTAGCCAGATACATGATCCGGTAGCTAAAAACCAGATGGATACGCTAAGGAAAAATTGTTTGGAGTACGGAATACAACTAGCTGATCTGGATAGTCCTGAACAGGGGATCGTCCATGTAATCGGACCTGAGCTTGGATTGACAAAACCAGGGATGACCATAGTGTGCGGGGACAGCCATACATCCACACACGGAGCTTTTGGCTCCCTGGCGTTTGGGATAGGCACCAGTGAAGTTGAGCATGTCCTTGCGACGCAAACCTTATGGCAATCAAAGCCTAAAACGTTGAAACTTGAGGTTTCCGGAAACCTGGGACCGGGAGTCAGCGCAAAGGATGTCATTCTTTTTGTCATCAGCAAATATGGTGTCAACTTTGGAACAGGTTATGTAATTGAATTCTGCGGAGATGTCATCAAGGGAATGTCAATGGAAGAGAGGATGACAATCTGCAATATGTCGATTGAAGGAGGGGCAAAGGCCTCACTTGTCGCGCCGGATGCTACAACGTTTGCTTATTTAAACGGACGGAAATATGTTCCCGAAGGTGATGATTTCCTGGATTCGATTCTTGACTGGAAGTTGCTTGCGTCAGATGAGGATGCAGAATACGATCATGTCATTGCGGTTGATGGAAACGAAATCGCCCCAATGGTCAGCTGGGGTACGAACCCTTCCATGACAGTCCCTGTCACAGGAAGAGTTCCATTTTTGGATGAATGTGAAACGGAAGCTGAGAGAAAGTCCGTCCAGAGAGCATTTGAATATATGGGTCTTGAGGAAGGACAGCAAATCGCAGATGTGGAAGTCACAAAAGTTTTTATTGGATCGTGTACAAATTCCCGGCTTGAGGATCTCAGGGCTGCTGCTGAAATAATCAAAGGGAAAAGTGTAGCTCATGGAGTCCAGGCAATTGTCGTTCCAGGCTCGCAAAATGTAAAGAAATTAGCGGAAGCAGAAGGAATTGACAAACATTTTATTGATGCAGGATTTGAATGGAGAGAATCTGGATGCAGTATGTGCTTGAGCATGAATGCCGATATAGTAGGACCGCAAGAACATTGTGCATCAACATCGAACCGGAATTTTGAAGGGAGACAGGGAGCTGGGGCACGAACCCACCTTGTCAGTCCTGCAATGGCAGCAGCAGCTGCACTTCATGGACGCTTTGTCGATGTCAGATCAATGGTTGGAGCCATGATTTAAAGAGCTTGGGTCAAATGGAAAATTATTTGGATTGGAAGGCCGCAAACCTTCAAGAATTATGAATAGAGCCCTGCAGAAAGGAGCCTGATATGTCGAGTTTTAAAGAATGGACCGG
The DNA here is from genome assembly GCF_049532715.1 of Heyndrickxia sp. MSNUG. NCBI lineage: Bacteria > Bacillati > Bacillota > Bacilli > Caryophanales > Bacillaceae > Heyndrickxia > Heyndrickxia sp. MSNUG. The sequence continues at coordinate 3,501,412 of NZ_CP150978.1, read as the reverse complement.
AAAAGCTGTAGGAATGGACCGGACAAATGTTGATACCGATCAGATCATCCCGAAACAATTCCTTAAAAGAATTGAGAAAACTGGTTTCGGAGAGTTCCTGTTTTATGATTGGCGTTTTAAACCGAATGGAGAGCTGAATGAGCATTTTGAACTCAACCACCCGGAAAATGAAGGTGCATCCATTTTAATCGCAAATGAGAATTTCGGCTGCGGGTCATCAAGGGAACATGCTCCATGGGCTTTGCAGGATTTTGGCTTCAAGGTTTTGATAGCTCCCTCTTTTGCCGATATTTTTCGCCAGAACTGTCTAAAAAATGGTATCCTCCCGATTGTCTTAAAAGAAGATGAAGTTTTCTATCTACTAAAGCAAGCCGGGGATCAGCCGTATGAATTGACGGTGTCATTAGAAACAAAGTCGGTTTCTGACGAAAATGGATTTGAAACTACTTTTGACATTCATCCATACTGGTACAATATGCTCCTGAATGGCTGGGATGAAATAGAATTGACATTACAGATGGAAGATAGCATTAAAGCTTATGAAGAAGATCAATTACAGAAAAGGTAACTAATTGGATGAAAAACAGACGGATTCACAGGCATAGCTTGTGAATCTTTTTGTTTTTTCAATAATTCATGCTAAACTTACTTCAATAAAAAGCTTGTTTTGAAACTCTTTAAATCTTTCAATCGTTCATTTTGGTTGTTTTCGAAGACTTTGTCGGATTAATAAGTTGATTTGCACTCCCATCAACTCAGGTCAAACAACATGAAGCATAGAAACAGTCAAACCGTAAAACAACATTAGGGGATTTTCCAATAAAATCGATAGTAAGGCGGTATGTTTATGAATAAGCGGGATTCGAAAAAGGACAATGTGATCCTGTTTCCCGGTCTGGAAAAGCGCCTGTTAGAGAAGGGGCTTGATTACCTCAAACAGAAAAAATACAGGGATGCCATCCAGTTTCTTGAGCAGGCTCTGGTGCATGACCCGGAAAACAGCGATATTTATGTGGGGCTGGTCCTGGCTAACTTTGAGGCCGGATCTTTAAAGCAAGCCAAACAGATTGCGGCTCAAATGCTCCGAAGCGGCTTGGGTGATTACATTCAAGTAATCGATTTATACTTAATGATTCTTGTACAGCTGAATGAATATGACGAAATAGTTTCTACTATAGAAGCACTTCTTGATGAAAAGGAAATTCCCGGAGATAAGCAGGAACATTTTACAAGAATGCTTGAATTTGGCAGGAGGATGCTCGAAAGCGGACCAGAAATGGAAGAAGCGGCTGAAGTGGAATCAGAAGGAGTCTCTCTGGGCCTATTCGATCTGCAGGATCCAAAAGAACAGGTAATGATTGCAGCAAGGCTGACAAAAGAAAATATCCGTCCTTACATAAAAGAAATAAAAGAGTACTTAGCATCAGAACAAGGCCACCCTTTTCAAAAAACAATGCTCCTTAATATATTGAAAGAACAGGAATATGCAGAAGAGACCGATGTCCGTAAATTCGGCTGGGAAAAATCGTTCATTCCCTCAAGACTTCCAGACCTGAAGGATTACATCGCAATGAATGATGTCATCCAAATACTCGGGGACGAATTAGAGAATGCTGACCCCGTTCTATTTGAGAATGTATTAAGTTTAATTGAGAGGCATTTCTTTCTGGTATATCCGTTTGATTTGCCAAACGGAGAAGCAGAGGCATGGGCAGCTGCCTATCATTTTATGGCGAATGAATATTATGGATTTGATGAATCTCTTGAGTCTTTTGCTGAATTGTATACTAGTTCTGAGAAAGAAACGGGTGAGGTTCTGGCTTTTATCCGGATGCTAGAAGAAATTTCTTATCCGATAATATAGCCCAAGCTGTTGAAACGAAATAAACCTGTGTTATAATGTAGTGGTTGTATTATGTAAAAATCATTCTATTTTACATCTAATCTGGAATATTGCTTGGTTAACAAGAGTATTCATCGTCGAATGAAACATGACAATAGATTATTGTTGGAGGGAACTGTATGTCTGCAAAATTAGAGAAATTAGAAAAGAACCAAGCGGTTCTAACAATTGAAGTAGATGCAGAAAAAGTAAACCAAGGTTTAGACGCTGCATTCAAAAAGGTCGTTACGAAGGTAAATGTACCAGGCTTCCGTAAAGGAAAAATGCCACGCCAAATGTTTGAAAAACGTTTCGGTGTAGAATCATTATACCAGGATGCAATTGATATCCTTCTTCCAGAAGCATATGCAAATGCAATCGTTGAAACTGGAATTGAGCCAGTTGACCGTCCTGAAATCGATGTGGAACAAATCGAAAAAGGCAAGAGCATGATCTTCAAGGCTACTGTAACTGTTAAGCCTGAAGTGAAGCTTGGCGAATACAAAGGGTTAGAAGTTGAAGCATTCGATACAAACGTAACGGATGAAGAAGTTGAAAATGAATTAAAAACAATGCAAGAGAAGCAGGCAGAGCTAGTAGTTAAAGAAGAAGGCACTGCTGCAGAAGGCGATACTGTTGTAATCGATTTTGAAGGTTTCGTTGATGGCGTAGCTTTCGAAGGCGGAAAAGCAGAGAACTATTCGCTTGAACTTGGTTCAGGTTCATTCATCCCTGGTTTCGAAGAGCAACTCGTTGGAACTGCTACTGGCGAAGAAAAAGATGTAGAGGTATCTTTCCCTGAAGAGTACCATGCAGCTGAACTTGCTGGAAAGCCAGCTACTTTCAAAGTTAAGATTCACGAAATCAAAGGAAAAGAACTTCCAGCTCTAGATGATGAGTTTGCTAAAGATGCAGATGAAGAAGTTGAAACTTTAGATGCTCTTAAAGCTAAAATCAAAGATCGTCTTTCTCACGACAAAGAGCACCAGAAAGAAAATCACGTACGTGACACAATCGTAGAAAAAGCTGCAGCTAACGCTGAAATCGAAGTTCCAGATGCAATGGTCGACACAGAAGTTGACCGCATGATCAACGAATTCGAACAGCGCCTGCAAATGCAAGGTATGAACCTTGAGCTTTACTTCCAATTCTCTGGTCAAGACGAAGCTGCTCTTCGCGGCCAGATGAAAGAAGAAGCTGCTACACGCGTTCGTGTAAACCTGACTCTTGAAGCAATCGCAAAAGCTGAAAACATCGAAGTAACTGATGAAGAAGTGAATGCAGAGCTTGAGAAAATGGCTGAAATGTACAACATGACTGTTGATAACATCAAAGCTGCACTAGGCGGAAGCCTTGAAGGAATCAAAGGCGATCTTCAATTGAAGAAAGCTGTTGATTTCCTTGTAGAAAACAGCAAAACTGTTGCATAATAGAATTAAGATTTATCATAAACAAGGCGCGAGAGATCGTGCCTTGTTTTCTACAATAAAAACATAAGTTCAACGTTATATACATACATAATTTTTTAGCAATTTCCCATCTGCCGATTTAATGACACCATTTATGGTTAAGATGATTTAGTACATATATTTTCACAAGTGTTCATAAGCACGAAACTTGTCCATGTCAAGGGTTATTATTTCCTGTACCTTGGCATAATGTGTTACAATGCAATACATACCTGCTCAACCGAAGCAGAAAAACTGTTACTTAACTTTTCGTTTGCTTATGAATTGCAGCTTTATATATTGTTAGAAGTTCTCAAGGGGTGAAGGCATTGTTCAAATTTAATGATGAAAAAGGGCAGCTTAAGTGTTCTTTCTGCGGCAAAACGCAGGATCAAGTCCGCAAGTTAGTAGCAGGGCCAGGGGTCTACATCTGTGATGAGTGTATTGAATTATGCACGGAAATCGTTGAAGAGGAACTGGGCACTGAAGAAGAAGTTGAATTTAAAGATGTACCAAAACCAATGGAAATCCGCGATATCCTTAATGAGTATGTAATTGGGCAGGATCAGGCTAAGAAAAACTTGTCCGTAGCCGTTTACAATCATTATAAGCGTATTAACTCGAACAGTAAGATCGATGATGTTGAGCTTTCAAAGAGTAATATTGCCATGATCGGGCCAACAGGAAGCGGTAAAACATTGCTTGCGCAAACTCTTGCCCGCATTCTCAATGTTCCTTTCGCAATTGCGGATGCTACATCGCTTACTGAAGCTGGTTATGTCGGTGAAGATGTAGAAAATATCCTTTTGAAATTGATCCAGTCTGCAGATTATGATGTGGAGAAAGCTGAAAAAGGGATCATCTACATCGATGAAATCGATAAAATTGCAAGAAAATCCGAAAACCCATCTATTACAAGAGATGTTTCGGGTGAAGGCGTGCAGCAGGCATTATTGAAAATTCTTGAAGGAACAGTTGCAAGTGTTCCGCCACAAGGTGGAAGAAAGCATCCTCATCAGGAATTCATCCAAATTGATACAACGAATATTCTATTCATCTGCGGTGGAGCATTTGATGGAATTGAATCAATCATCAAACGCCGCCTTGGCCAAAAAGTAATTGGTTTCGGCTCTGATAAGAAAGAAGAAGAATTAGACAAGAAGGAATTACTGTCAAAAGTGCTTCCTGAAGACTTATTGAAGTTCGGTTTGATTCCAGAATTCATCGGCCGTTTGCCAGTAATCGCCAGCCTGACTCCGCTTGATGAAGAAGCGCTGGTTGAAATCCTGACTAAGCCGAAGAACGCGCTTGTTAAGCAGTATCAAAAGATGCTTGAGCTTGATAATGTGGAACTTGATTTCGAAGATGATGCCCTTATCGAAATTGCAAAAAAGGCAATCGAGCGTAAAACAGGTGCCCGCGGACTCCGTTCAATCATCGAAGGCATCATGCTTGACGTCATGTTCGACTTGCCATCACGTGATGATATCGTAAAATGCATCATCACAAAAGAAACAGTCGAAAACAACATGCCGCCAAAGCTAGTGCTAGAAGACGGAACGGTTTTAGAAGACGAAAGAACATCAGCATAATCATTAAAAGTCCGGTGATCACTCACCGGACTTTTTTGCATCTCTTTACCGCATTAAAGTAGTGGGGGTCAGACCCCCACTGCTTTAATGCGGTGATGTGACGGGGGTTTGACCCCCGGCGCTTTAAAGGGATAATGACTGGGAAAATTCACTTGAAAATATTGTTTATTCCAACTCGGTCAAGGGGATACTAGGGTAAAGCGAATAGTCATCAACTTACGGGAGGGAATTTATTTGAGTTGGACCGGAATCGCCTTATTCATACAGCTGTTTTTTGGGATTATCATCGGGCTGTATTTCTGGAATCTGTTACGTAATCAACGAACTCAAAAGGTATCAATTGACCGGGAATCCAGAAAGGAAATGGAACAGCTGAGGAAAATGAGATCGATATCTCTTAGTGAGCCTTTAGCCGAAAAAGTTAGACCTTCCAGCTTTAACGACATTGTCGGACAGGAAGATGGAATAAAAGCATTAAAAGCTGCGCTTTGCGGACCTAACCCCCAGCATGTCATTATTTATGGGCCTCCTGGTGTAGGGAAAACTGCGGCTGCCCGACTTGTCCTTGAGGAAGCAAAGCAGAATTCCAAATCTCCTTTTCAATCTTCTTCAGTGTTTGTTGAGCTCGATGCAACTACAGCAAGATTCGATGAAAGAGGAATTGCCGATCCGTTGATTGGTTCTGTCCATGATCCGATTTATCAAGGAGCAGGAGCGATGGGACAGGCAGGTATACCGCAGCCAAAGCAAGGAGCGGTAACTAATGCGCACGGCGGGGTTTTATTTATTGATGAAATTGGTGAATTGCATCCGATACAAATGAACAAGCTTTTGAAAGTCCTGGAAGACAGGAAAGTATTTTTGGAAAGTGCCTATTATAATGAAGAAAATGCACAAATTCCAACACATATCCATGACATCTTCAAAAATGGACTGCCTGCGGATTTCCGACTTGTTGGTGCAACGACAAGGACTCCAAGCGAAATACCTCCTGCCATTAGGTCAAGATGTATGGAAGTATTTTTCCGTGAGTTAAGTCAGGAGGAAATTGCTAAAGTAGCCAGAAACGCAGCCGATAAAGTAAATCTGACGATGAGTGAAGAAGCGATATCGATTCTTTCAAACTATGCACGCAATGGACGCGAAGCTGTCAATATGGTTCAAATTGCGGCGGGACTGGCTATAACGGAAGAGCGCTCATACATCAAGGAAGAGGAAATCGAATGGGTCGTCCATTCTAGCCAGCTTACTCCAAGGATGGAACGTAAAATCAATGAAAAATCTGCGGTCGGACTCGTTAATGGACTTGCAGTATATGGACCGAATACTGGTGCTCTCTTAGAAATTGAGGTAACGGTTATCAAAGCAAAGGATAAAGGGTCCATCAATATTACCGGAATTGTTGATGAAGAAAGTATCGGCGGACAGGGTAAATCGATCAGAAGAAAAAGTATGGCAAGAGGCTCGATTGAAAATGTCATTACAGTCCTAAGGTCAATGGGTGTCCCTGCTGATGAATTTGATATTCACGTTAATTTTCCAGGCGGTACTCCTATAGATGGTCCATCAGCAGGAATTGCGATGGCTACAGGTATTTATTCAGCGATTTACAAAATACCGATGGATAATACAGTTGCGATGACAGGAGAAATCAGCATTCATGGAAATGTAAAGCCTATTGGCGGAGTTTATCCAAAGGTAAAAGCGGCGAAAAAAGCCGGAGCCAAAAAGGTCATCATTCCAAAAGAAAACGTGCAGACGATCCTAAATGAAATTACAGATATCGAAATCATCCCTGTTACTCACCTGGATGAGGTATTTGAAATCGCCTTGCTTAAGGAGCATCCACGCGAACAAATTATTTCAGCTGCTCCAGATCTTGTGAAAAAGGAAACGAGCTAAACATGGATTAAAAAAAGGACGCGTAATGCGTTCTTTTTTAATGAGCTATATTTCTAATCGTAAAATTGGAGCAGGGACTTTTTTGCAAATGGAATCACTAAGCAACTTATGCTAATTTTTTTCAAAAAATACTTGTTCCTCAAACTGGAACCGTTCCATGGGCAAGTATCAAGCAAAGAATACTCCAAAACACGACAATCAAAAGAAAATTTTTATACATTCATTCTGTAAGCAGAGTAACAGACATATTTTTAGCGTAATATCAGGATACTAACAATTAGAAGTCGCATTATTAAACCGTTCTTTCTGCTCTTGATATTAGACACTAGAAAATAAATACGATAGAATTGAACAACAAAGTATTTAAATGCTTATAGAATGTTACAATGCATGTTGGAGGTGCAATATCATGGCGAACGAAAAAGAGCTCACTGTCCCTCTGTTGCCGCTTCGCGGTCTTCTCGTATACCCGACAATGGTGCTTCATTTAGATGTTGGTCGGGAGAAATCTGTACAGGCTCTTGAGAAGGCTATGGTGGATGACCATTTGATCTTTCTTACGACTCAAAAGGATATATCTATAGATGAACCAGGCGAAGAGGATTTGTACCAGGTGGGTACACTCACTCGTGTGAAACAGATGCTAAAACTTCCGAATGGAACAATCCGTGTTCTGGTTGAGGGCTTGGCAAGAGCTGAAATCATTGAACTCTTTGATGAAAAAGACTACTACTCCTGCACCCTGAAAACATTTGAAGACAGGGAAACGAAGGATGTCGAAGATGAAGCATTAATGAGGACAATGCTTGAGTATTTCGAACAATACATAAAAATGTCCAAGAAAATTTCTGCGGAAACGTATGCATCAGTTTCTGACATCGAAGAGCCAGGAAGAATGGCTGATATCATCGCTTCCCACCTGCCTTTGAAATTAAAAGAAAAGCAGGAAATATTAGAGACGATTGATATAAAAGAACGCGTTAACCGCGTGATTGAAATCATCCATAATGAAAAAGAAGTACTTGGTCTGGAAAAGAAAATCGGCCAGCGTGTCAAACGGTCAATGGAGCGCACGCAAAAGGAATATTATTTGCGTGAACAAATGAAAGCGATCCAGAAAGAACTTGGCGAAAAAGAAGGCAAGACGGGTGAAATAGCAGAGCTTAACGAAAAAATTGAGCTTGCAGGAATGCCTGAGCATGTAAAAGAAACTGCCCTCAAGGAATTGGACCGCTACGAAAAAGTCCCGACAACCTCTGCTGAAAGTGCAGTGATTAGGAACTATATTGAGTGGCTGGTTAATTTGCCGTGGTCGAAGGCAACCGATGATGACCTTGATATTACCAAAGCGGAAAAAGTCTTGAATAAGGATCATTATGGACTTGAGAAGGTTAAGGAACGCGTGCTTGAGTATCTTGCTGTCCAGCAACTGACAAACTCGTTAAAAGGACCAATCCTTTGCCTATCTGGACCTCCGGGAGTCGGTAAAACAAGTCTAGCCAGATCAATTGCAAAATCATTGAACAGGAATTTTGTACGTGTTTCCCTGGGCGGTGTCCGTGATGAATCTGAAATCCGCGGCCACAGAAGGACTTATGTTGGCGCGATGCCAGGCCGGATCATTCAGGGAATGAAGAAATCAGGAACAATCAATCCTGTATTCCTGTTAGATGAAATCGATAAAATGTCGAGTGATTTCCGCGGGGACCCTTCAGCTGCTATGCTAGAAGTGCTGGATCCTGAGCAAAATCACAACTTCAGCGACCATTATATCGAGGAGCCATATGACCTTTCTAAGGTCATGTTCATTGCGACCGCAAACAACCTTTCGACTGTTCCAGGTCCATTGCTGGACAGAATGGAAATCATCAATATTGCGGGATATACAGAGCTTGAAAAGCTGCATATAGCCAAAGATCATTTGCTGCCAAGGCAAATCAAGGACCATGGTCTATCCAAGTCACAGCTGCAAATGAAGGATGACGCAATCACGAAGGTAATACGTTATTATACTCGTGAATCAGGTGTACGTTCTCTGGAAAGACAGCTGGCAGCAATCTGCCGGAAAACAGCGAAAATCGTTGTATCCGGAGAGAAAAAACGTGTTGTTGTAAATGAAAAAAATGTGGAAGAATTCCTTGGCAAGACTAAGTTCAGGTATGGTCAGGCAGAACTCGAAGACCAGGTCGGCGTTGCAACTGGTCTCGCCTATACTACTGTAGGAGGTGACACACTTCAAATTGAAGTGTCGCTATCCCCGGGTAAAGGCAAACTTGTACTGACTGGAAAGCTTGGAGATGTCATGAAGGAATCTGCTCAGGCAGCATTTAGCTATGTCCGTTCAAAAGCGAAGGATCTGGACATCGATCCGGACTTCCATGAAAAGAATGATATTCATATCCACGTCCCAGAAGGTGCTGTTCCTAAAGATGGACCTTCTGCAGGGATTACCATTGCTACTGCACTCGTATCGGCTTTATCAGGAAGGCCGATTCGCAGGGAAGTAGGAATGACGGGAGAAATAACTCTAAGGGGACGCGTATTGCCAATCGGCGGCCTAAAGGAAAAATCATTGAGTGCCCACAGGGCAGGTCTGACAAAGATTATTCTTCCTAAAGATAATGAAAAAGATATTGACGACATTCCTGAAAGTGTACGTAAGGAGCTTGAATTTGTGTTAGTTTCTCATCTAGATGAAGTACTTAAGCACGCTCTAGTTAGCGGTGATATTCAATGAAAGTAAATAGCGCAGAAATAGTGATCAGTGCTGTAAGGCCGAACCAGTATCCGGAAACGACTCTTCCGGAATTCGCCCTTGCCGGACGGTCGAATGTAGGGAAATCTTCTTTTATCAATAAAATGCTGAACCGGAAAAGTCTCGCCAGGACTTCTTCGAAGCCAGGAAAAACCCAGACATTGAATTTTTATTTGATCAATGAAATGCTTCATTTCGTTGACGTTCCAGGCTATGGATACGCAAAAGTTTCCAAGTCAGAACGCGAAGCATGGGGGAAAATGATTGAAACTTACATCACATCAAGAGAACAATTAAAAGCGATGCTCCTGATTGTGGACCTAAGACATCCGCCATCCAAGGATGATGTCATGATGTATGGTTTCCTTAAGCATTACGATATTCCAGTTATCATCATTGCGACTAAAGCGGATAAGATTCCAAAGTCAAAATGGCAAAAGCATTTGAAAATCACAAAAGAGACTCTTGATCTTGACCCTAATGACACCATCATCCTTTTCTCGTCCGAAACAGGGGAAGGCAAGGATAAGGCTTGGTCTGTTCTTGGAGCTTTCATGAAATAAAGCAAAACGCGGTCCAGAGATGGACCGCGTTTTTAATATGGGAGGGATGTAATTGAATTGCAAATTGAGGACCTTCTTTTCAAAATAATAGAGTAGAAATGAAAAATCCGCACCATTATAATGATGCGGGATTCACTCATTTTTTCTTAAAAAACAGAAGATAGATACCGATCAAGATCAGTGCCGCTGGCCAGAATTTCCATGCAGTTGCAACACCATTTTCCAGCAAACCAAGCCAGCTTGTAATCCGGTCATAAAATAGCAGCAGTCCTGCTAAAATAAGAAAGAGAACTCCGTGGAACAAGCCATTGCCTGTTTTCTGGTATCGAAGTAAAAAGCCTAGGGCAATGATTAGAATAAATGCTCCAAGATGATCCGGCCATAATTCGAACTTATTGACGACATGAAAATGGACACCTAATCCAACAAGGATCACTCCTGGTAAAATCGCTTCATAATCCTTTCCCCAGTAGCCCTGTACCAAAAAGGCAGCACCTACAATAAGAAGGAGAGTAGGCCACGTGTAAAATTCCTTGAAAAGGGTTATGTTTGCCTGCTGAAGATAAAAATAAATGCCAAACCCGATTAATATCATTCCTGGGATCATTCTCTGATTTTTCATTCTTTCACCACTTCCAATAAGGCTCACTTGAATTAATCGACAAACTTTGATAAGGTACATTAGGGAGTATGTTTATTTGCTGTTCGTAAGGTAATTATGTAAATAAACAACTTGTAAAATGAACTTATATTTATGTAATTTATATCACATTGTGTTCACTAGTTGTTCACATTTCTAGCAAAAAGGAAAATGGCTTCATGGTATAATTTCCTTAGCCAATTATGCAATTTCTATTTGGGGGTGTCAATTAATATATGCACATTATAGTTGTCGGTCTAAATTATAAAACTGCCCCTGTCGAAATCCGCGAAAGGTTGACATTCAACGAGGCGAATCTTGGAGAAGCAATGAGTGCCCTTCAGGCAAAAAAGAGCATTCTTGAAAATGTCATAGTATCAACTTGCAACCGTACAGAAATATATGCTGTCGTGGACCAGCTCCACACAGGCAGATATTATATAAAAGAGTTTTTATCTGAATGGTTCGGGATTCCGCAGGCTGAATTCACGCCATTTCTGTTTATTTATGAACAAGATGGAGCAATCGAGCATTTATTTAAGGTTTCGTGCGGGTTAAACTCAATGGTGCTGGGCGAGACTCAAATTCTTGGCCAGGTACGCTCAAGCTTCATGCTTGGACTTGAGAGAAACACGACCGGGACTGTATTTAACCAGCTATTTAAGCAAGCTGTGACGCTTGCTAAGCGCGGCCACTCCGAAACAGAAATCGGTGCGAATGCAGTATCAGTCAGTTATGCAGCTGTTGAGCTTGCAAAGAAGATTTTCGGATCTCTTGACCAGAAGCATGTACTGATTCTTGGTGCCGGCAAAATGGGCGAACTAGCCATCCAAAATCTCCATGCAAATGGAGCAAAGAAGGTTACCGTCATTAACCGTACCTACAAAAAGGCCGAAGATTTGGCAACAAAATTTTCAGGCAAAGCCAAGACGCTTGATGAGCTTCAGAGTGCGCTTACAGATGCTGATATCCTAATCAGTTCCACTGGAGCGAAGGATTTTGTTGTCACGCGTGATATGGTTGCCAAGGTTGAGCAAAAACGCAAAGGAAAACCATTATTCATGGTTGATATTGCAGTGCCGCGTGATCTGGATCCTGATATTGCTACACTTGAAAATGTATTCCTTTATGATATCGATGATCTTGAAGGAATTGTCGAAGCGAATTTGCAAGAACGCCAAAAAGCAGCAGAGAAAATCCTCATTATGATTGAAAGTGAAATCGTCCAGTTCAAACAATGGCTGAACACTCTTGGAGTTGTTCCTGTCATTTCTGCACTAAGAGTGAAAGCTCTTGCCATCCAGGAAGAGACAATGAACAGCATTGAAAGAAAGCTTCCGCATTTATCCGATAGGGATATGAAGGTCCTTAACAAGCATACAAAAAGCATCATCAACCAGCTTCTGAAGGATCCAATTCTTCAGGCTAAAGAGCTTGCAGCTGGCCCTGATGCCGACGAGGCGCTTGACCTATTTGTCAAGATCTTTAATATTGAACAGCTAGTCGCTGAACAAGAGGGAATGAAAACATCAGAATCCAGGCAGGCCGGAGTACCTTCGCCTCAGGCTTCCCTACAGTCGTAAGAGGGGTTCTGCTTATGGGAGATCTTTTTATTACCCGCCTTCATGAAATGACCATTGTTGTTTATGCAGCAAGTGTCCTTTTATATTTTATTGATTTTCTTAACAGTAACCGGAGGGCGAACAAAATTGCCTTCTGGTTACTTGCATTTGTATGGGGTTTTCAAACTCTATTCCTATTTTATTATATGGTCGAAACTGGCCGATTCCCTGTACTGACCCTCTTTGAAGGGCTTTACTTTTATGCGTGGGTCCTGGTCACACTGTCCCTCGCAATCAACAAACTATTAAAGGTAGACTTCATTGTCTTTTTTACAAATATACTTGGATTCATCATTATGGCCATCCATACTTTTGCGCCTGTGCATTATGATTCTAATGTCATTTCTGAACAGCTTATATCAGAACTGCTGCTGATCCATATCACGATGGCGATCCTGAGCTATGGAGCTTTTTCGATTTCATTTGTCTTTTCTTTGCTTTACCTCATTCAATATGACCTTTTAAAGAGGAAAAAATGGGGAAAGCTGTTATGGAGAATATCCGATCTGACCAGGCTTGATTATTGGTCATACATATTGAATGTCATTGGAGTGCCGATGCTTATCCTGAGCTTGATTCTTGGGCTGCAATGGGCATGGATCAAGGTCCCTGATCTTGAATGGTATGATGCGAAATTAATAGGCTCATTCGTGGTTTTGGCTGTTTATAGCATTTACCTATATTTGAGGGTAGGCAGAGAAGTATATGGGAAGTCGCTTGCTCTTTGGAATATCGCTTCCTTCCTGATTGTATTAATAAACTTTTTTCTTTTCGGAAAATTATCATCATTTCATTTTTGGTATCAATAAAAGGAGGCTGTCATGAGAAAAATTATCGTTGGTTCAAGACGGAGTAAATTAGCATTGACGCAAACAAACTGGGTAATCGAGCAGTTAAAAAAATTAGGGGCTCCTTTCGAGTTCGAAGTGAAGGAGATCGTTACTAAAGGAGATCGGATTTTAGACGTCACGCTTTCCAAAGTTGGTGGGAAGGGCCTATTCGTTAAAGAAATTGAACAAGCGATGCTGGACAAGGAAATTGATATGGCTGTCCACAGCATGAAGGATATGCCTGCTGTCCTGCCTGAGGGTCTCGTGATCGGATGCATTCCATTCCGCGAGGATCATCGTGATGTCCTTATTTCGAAAGGAAATGTATCGTTCAGCGAGTTAAAATCTGGTGCTGTGATCGGAACGAGCAGTCTGCGCAGAAGTGCTCAGCTTTTAGCACAGCGCCCTGATCTTGAAATGAAATGGATTCGCGGTAACATTGATACAAGGATAGGCAAGCTTGAGACAGAAGAATATGACGCAATTATTCTGGCTGCCGCTGGACTGAAGCGTATGGGCTGGGCTGATGAAACAATAACTGAATTCATTGATCCCGAAATCTGTGTGCCAGCAGTGGGCCAGGGAGCACTTTCGATTGAATGCAGAGGTGACGATGAAGAGCTTCTTCAGCTGCTTGAAAAATTCACATCCGTTGAAACGAGTGCGGCTGTAAGAGCAGAGCGAGCTTTCCTAAATAAAATGGAAGGCGGCTGCCAGGTTCCAATCGCAGGATATGCCTATATAAATGAACAGCAAGAAATCGTTTTGACAGCTTTAGTAGGTTCACCAGATGGAAAAAAGATTATTAAAGAACAAGTCAAAGGCCGAAATCCTGAAGAGATGGGCGAGATTGCTGCAGAAAAACTGATCAGCGAAGGCGCGAAGGACTTGATTGATAAGGTTAAACAGGAGCTTGAGATTGAATGATTCCGTCTTTGCCGCTGCAAAATAAAACAGTCATGATTCCAAGGGGAAAGGCGCATGCAAAGTCTTTCTCCGAGTTAGTGGCTAAGTTTGGAGGGATTCCAGTGGAAGTCCCTCTAATTGCCTTTAAGCCTGTCGCAGCAACAGACGAACTCTATGAAATGATGAATAACTTACATACGTACGATTGGATCATTTTTACGAGCAATGTGACTGTGGAAACCTTTTATTCTTTAATGAATACACCTGTACCATTTCCGAAGGTTGCCGTGATCGGCGATAAAACGAGGCAGGTTCTAGAAAATACGGGTGTTAGGGTCGATTTTACACCTGGGCATTATGTTGCTGAAGATTTTGTAGAAGAATTTCATTCTCACATCCGTGAGGGTTCACGTGTTCTTATTCCAAAAGGAAATCTTGCAAGAGATTATATTGCTGCCACATTGAAAAAACACGGTGCTATAGTTGATGAGGTTGTCATCTATGAAACGTACCTGCCTGATGATAGCCGGGATAAGCTGATTCAGATGCTTAGAAATAGAAGACTTGATATACTTACATTTACAAGCCCTTCTACTATTGATCATTTTATGGAAATAGTAGAAGCTCACATGCTTCAAAAAGAGCTTGATCAGTGTATCGTGGCCTGTATCGGTCCCGTTTCAATGCGTAAGGCAGAGGAATGGGGATTGACTGTCCACGCTGTGCCTGAAAAATATACCGTTGAAGAGATGCTGAAAAGCATTATTGAGTACTTGAAAATAAATCCGCATACTGGAGGATAAAACATGAAAAACCTTGAATTTAACCGCCACCGCCGTCTTCGTCAAACTGCGAATATGCGTGCCCTGGTCCGTGAAAACTATCTTCGCACTGAAGATTTAATTTATCCACTGTTTATCGTCGAGGGAGAAAACATTAGGAATGAAGTATCTTCGATGCCAGGAGTCTTCCATTTGTCACTTGATAATCTGAAAGAAGAAATGGCCGAAGTAGAATCTCTTGGTATTAAATCTGTCCTCCTTTTCGGCGTTCCAAATGAAAAGGACGAAGTAGGCTGCCAGGCGTACCATGACCATGGGATCGTCCAGGAAGCGACTCGTGCTATTAAAAAGGATTTCCCTGATATGGTAGTCATTGCGGATACATGCCTGTGTGAATACACAAGCCATGGACACTGCGGCGTCATTGAGGACGGTAAGGTTCTTAACGATCCATCACTTGAATTGCTTGGTAAGACAGCTGTCAGCCAGGCCAAAGCCGGTGCAGATATCATCGCGCCTTCAAATATGATGGACGGATTCGTTACAGCTATCCGTTTTGCATTGGATGAAGCAGGCTTCCAGGACGTGCCGATCATGTCTTACGCTGTAAAATATTCATCTGCATTCTACGGACCTTTCCGTGAGGCTGCCGAAAGCACTCCGCAGTTCGGTGACCGCAAATCCTACCAAATGGATCCTGCAAACCGTATTGAGGCAATGCGTGAAGCTGAGTCAGATGTCATGGAAGGAGCAGACTTCCTGATTGTGAAACCCGGCATGCCATATCTTGATATCGTCAGGGATGTTAAAAATAATTTCAATCTACCTCTCGTGATCTATAATGTCAGCGGCGAATACTCCATGGTCAAAGCTGCCGCACAAAACGGCTGGATTGATGAAAAAAGCATCGTGATGGAGATGCTGACAGGCATGAAACGCGCAGGCTCTGACCTGATCATTACCTACCATGCTAAAGATGCTGCACGCTGGCTGAAGGAACAATAAGATCACTCTATTTTGCACCCTTTACAAAAAGGATCTGTTAGATGCTAATGTTGATTTTTAAATCCTGATGATTGGAGCGAAAACCAACATTCCTGTTTTACAGATCCTATAAAAATGAAATGAGGGATATAAATGCGCTCATATGATAAATCGATTGAAGCTTTCAAAGAAGCAAAAGAAATCTTACCTGGAGGGGTCAACAGCCCTGTCCGTGCATTTAAATCAGTGAACATGGATCCAATCTTCATGGAAAGAGGAAAGGGTTCGAAGATTTACGATATCGACGGCAATGAATATATCGATTACGTTCTGTCTTGGGGCCCGCTGATTCTTGGCCATACAAACGATCGCGTTGTTGAAGGAATCAAGAAGGTAGCAGAGTTAGGAACGAGTTTTGGAGCGCCTGCATTGGTAGAAAATGAACTGGCTCAGCTAGTCATTGACCGCGTTCCATCCATCGAAATGGTAAGGATGGTTTCTTCAGGTACAGAAGCGACTATGAGTGCTCTTCGCCTAGCAAGGGGTTATACAGGCAGAAACAAAATTCTTAAATTCGAAGGCTGCTACCACGGCCATGGCGATTCACTGCTCATCAAAGCTGGCTCAGGAGTCGCTACGCTTGGATTGCCTGACAGCCCAGGTGTTCCAGAAGGGGTAGCAAAGAACACGATTACAGTCCCTTACAATGATTTAGAGAGCGTCCGCTATGCATTTGAACAATTTGGCGATGATATCGCGGGTGTAATCGTTGAGCCAGTTGCAGGCAACATGGGCGTTGTCCCACCAGTCCCTGGCTTCCTTGAAGGCCTGCGTGAAATCACAAGCCAGTATGGGACAGTATTGATTTTTGACGAAGTCATGACTGGATTCCGCGTGGGTTATAACTGCGCACAAGGTTACTACAATGTCACACCTGACCTTACTTGCCTTGGCAAAGTAATCGGCGGCGGACTGCCTGTTGGAGCCTACGGCGGTAAAAGAGAAATCATGGAGCAAATCGCTCCAAGCGGCCCTATCTACCAGGCGGGAACTCTTTCCGGAAATCCTCTGGCAATGACTGCTGGACTTGAAACATTGAGCCAGCTGACACCAGACACATACAAGGAATTCGAACGGAAAGCTGACATCCTTGAAGCAGGTTTGAAAGCAGCGGCTGAAAAATATAATATCCCTCATACTATCAACCGTGCAGGCTCAATGATCGGCATCTTCTTCACGAATGAAAATGTCATCAACTATGAGGCTGCCAAAACATCAAACCTTGAATTTTTTGCTTCCTATTATCGTGAAATGGCTAATGAAGGAGTATTCCTCCCGCCATCACAATTTGAAGGCTTGTTCCTTTCAACTGCCCATACAGATGAAGACCTTCAAAAAACAATTGAAGCTGCTGAGAAAGCCTTCTCCAAGCTGCAAAATAAATAATACGGTAAAGACACTTTTCGATATGAAGAGTGTCTTTTTTTGGTTTGGGAAGTTAGTCGGTCTTCAGGGCATTTCGGAAAATAATGAAAAGTTTTGGAATAAATGGCATGGTTTTCGGAATAAAATAAAAAATTCCGGAATAAATGCCACGAATTCCGGAATAAAATAAAAAATTCCGGAATAAATGACCTCATTTAAAGCAACAATGCTTCCTTTAACAGCCTAACTATTGATTTTTCGGAATACCCTTAAATAGTACAGCTCTTCTTACTTTGAAAATCAATTTATTTACAAAGTATAGTTATAAATGTTAATCCTCTTTAAAAATGATTTTATTTTTACCTGATCGTATTCTTTTTTTATATTAACTCACGCAAGTAATGGTCTAAATTATCATAAAAGCAAATATAGACTCATAAAGTGTTAATGACATAGTGATTTTACGCTTAAGGAATGAAAGGAGGAGTCGCTTTGTCTCAGGGAAATCAATCGTGCCTGCGATTTTCGTTAGAGGAGTCAGTATGGTTTCAAAGAGGACAGGAAGTCGCAGAGCTTGTCTCGATTTCACTCGATCCGAATATAACGATACAGGAAAGCGAGCAATATGTATCCATTCGCGGATCGCTGGAATTGACTGGGGAATATACATGCCATGAAAATCAGCAAGAGAACTCAGAAGACCATATCCCAGCTCTTAAGTTCGTGCATTCTGTGATGGAGAGGGATGAGGGAGTATATGAATTCCTGCACCGCTTTCCAGTCGATATCACCATTCCGAAAAACAGAATCGAAAGCATTTATGACATCAATATCAATGTAGAATCCTTCGATTACGTGTTTCCGGAAAAGGATCGCTTGAAGCTGAATGCTGATCTGGCAATTACAGGCTTATATGGTGAACAGCAGCATGAAACCGAAGAAAACCAGAAACCTGCTTATGAAGCTGAGGAGCTCGAATTCAGCTTCCGTGAAGAGCGAGCAGAAGAACCTACTGCCGAAGACCAAAATGAAGAAGATGCGGCTGAATTCGACTTTCCAGAAGCACCAGCATATTCATTTGTCCAGCAGAATGAAGCTTTGAATCAGGACGAGGAAAATACATTCGAAGAAGAATTATATGCACCATTCCGTGCGGAAGCGAGAAAAACGGGTGCAGAGGAAAAGGCTGAGGAGCCTGTATTGCAGGAACAGCGTCATTTACAGGCCGTTCCTGAATATTCCTATAGTGATTTTAGGAATGAGAATGTACCAGCTGAAGAAACCGAGGTTGAGGCTGAACAGGAAACTGAAGTTGAAATCGAGGAGACGAAGCAGGAAGTGAACGAACCTGCAGAAGTCCAGGAGGCTGAAGAAGAAAGCTCATCTTCCCCAGTCATGAAAAAGAAAAAGCCGAATATGAAAAAAGGTATTTCGATCGCCGAGTTTTTAGCAAGAAAAGAAGAAGAAGCGGTGGTTGCTAAAATAAGAGTCTGTATCGTGCAGCAAGGCGACTCGCTCCAATCTATTTCTGAGCGTTATGATGTGCCAGTACAGCAGCTTTTGCGAGTGAACCATTTGAGTATTGACCATGAAGTTAAAGAAGGTCAGGTTTTATATGTACCTGGAGTAGCTGTGCACCATCAATAATCAAGGCTCAAAACAACAATCTTAGCAAGTTCAGCAAAACAAAAATTAGAAGCAACGCCTTGTCCGAAAAGCTAGTTGTCAGGGCTGGTTTGGGTGCTGGCCAGGGTTGCTTCAGCTTTTTTAGTGGGCAGGTGTGTCTGACACCTGCTCAAATCCATTTTTAAGCATATTTACAGGAAGTTAAGAAAGTGGGCGAGATCCAATGGATGATCGCAATTTTTTAAAGGAAGAAGCAGAAGTATTAAAGCATTATCCGGTTGAGCCATACTTTGCTGAGGATTTTGGCAAAATTAAAAAGATTTATACAAGAACGGGCACATTTGCCTTAAAAAAAATCCATCCATATGAAGGCACGGATTTTATTAAGCATATTCAAACACTTTACCAAAAAGGCTTTAACAGGATTGTTCCTGTATATCCTTCGAATGATGGCAGGTATGCCATTTTGCATAATAAATCACTTTACTATCTGATGCCATGGATACCGAATGAAATTAAGGAGAATCATCAATCAGAAAGGCAAATGCAGCTGTTCAGGGAATTGGCGAGGATGCATACTTTGTCAGCAAAGGAGCTTGAAATCAGTCCCGAGCTGAAAAAGGAACACTATGAACAAACCTTGAAGGAATGGGAAAAAGAAGAGGAATTTATAAATGGGTTTATTGAGAGCTGTGAAAATAGAGTATATATGTCCCCTTTTGAATTAGCCTTCTGCCTGTATTTCAGCCAAATCAACCAGGCGATCCAGTTTGCCAAACAAAAGCTTGAGAGCTGGCATGAAAAAACAAAGGATCAAAAAAGACGAGGACCGTCATCCTGCATGGGAAAATCTCAACGGAACATTTTTTGTTCGATGAAAGAGGATATGGTTATTTCATTAATTTTGAGAACGCAAGGCAAGGTTCGCCAATTCAAGACCTGCTCCCATTTGTATCTAGGTCGTTAAAAACACTGCCAAAACGTTCTGATGATTCGATTGATTGGATTTACGCTTACCTGAAATATTTCCCTTTCAGAGAGGATGAGATGCAGTTATTTATGAGCTATCTGGCATTCCCGGCGGGGATTATCCGTGTAGCTGAAACCTATCATCAGCGAAAGACGGAGCTGGATGAAAGGAAGTTTGTCCAAAGATTGCAGAAGCAATATTGGCTTTTAAGCAATACTGGATATGTTGTAACGAAAATAGATGAAATAGAAAAACAAAAACAGCAAGCAAAGCAAGCACAACAAGAAGGAGCCCAGAGCTAAAATAGGCCCTGAGGCTCCTTAAAAGATTTCAAATTTTATCGCCAGAGCAATCATGATAAAGATTGATAACAGCAGTACATCAAAAGTCGTTGGGAAAAATAGCGTCCGTAATCCTTGGAAAATGCAAAAAGGAAAGATTAATTGAGCACAGATGCCTCGAGCCGTTCTGGCCCACCTCGGGAGTGTATATGGATTATACCTTCGTCTCTTCATCTCCATCCCTCCAAACAGACAGATATTCCTTTTTTATTCTATGAGCAGTTTGCCTAAATTGTGCTAATAAATGGAACAGCATGATGCAAAAAGTATAAAATATAAAAAAATAGGAAATGATGATTGACGTCATTCCCCTTTTTTGGGTAGTATAACTAATATACAAAAACACAATAAAGTGAATAGCATTGACAGGGAAGAGTACATTATCATTTAGCTTTAAGAGAGGAAAACCATTAGCTGCGAGGTTTTCTAAGCTGAATCAATGGAAGGTCGCCCTAGAGCTTCTCCTGCTAACGGAAGCATTTATCCTATTAACAGGCGACGGTGAAGAACCGTTATTTCCTCAAGAGCCAGCATGTAGGATTGATTCTTTTCCCATGTTGGAAAAAAAGGTGGTACCGCGAACAAACTCCATTCGTCCTTTTACGGCGAATGGAGTTTTTTTATTTTATTTTTTAGGAGGAATCACGATGGAAGAGAATTTATCAATGCCTACTAAATACGATCCTTCTGCGATTGAACAGGGCCGTTATGAATGGTGGATCAAGGGCAAATTTTTCGAAGCGAAAGATGATGCACAAAAGAAGCCATATACGATTGTTATCCCGCCGCCCAACGTTACAGGAAAGCTTCACCTTGGGCATGCCTGGGATACAGCTCTCCAGGACATCTTAACTCGCATGAAGAGGATGCAAGGCTACGATGTTCTCTGGCTGCCAGGAATGGACCACGCTGGGATCGCAACACAAGCGAAGGTGGACGAAAAGCTTCGTAACCAGGGAATCAGCCGATATGATTTAGGACGCGAGAAGTTCGTAGAGGAAACATGGAAGTGGAAAGAGGAGTATGCTCAGCATATCCGCAAGCAATGGTCAAAGCTTGGCCTGGGACTTGATTACAGCCGCGAGCGGTTTACATTGGATGAAGGACTTTCAGATGCTGTTAAAGAAGTATTCGTTTCACTTTACCGCAAGGGCCTCATCTATCGGGGTGAGTACATTATCAACTGGGATCCAGCAGCAAAAACAGCTCTTTCTGATATTGAGGTTATTCACAAGGATGTACAAGGTGCGTTCTATCATATGAAATATCCTCTTGCTGACGGTTCTGGACATATTGAAGTAGCAACTACAAGACCGGAAACGATGCTTGGCGATACAGCGGTAGCAGTACATCCTGAAGATGACCGCTACAAGCATCTAATCGGCAAGACCGTCATCCTGCCAATCGTTGGACGCGAAATTCCAATCGTTGGCGACGATTATGTAGATATCGAGTTTGGTTCTGGAGCAGTAAAAATTACTCCGGCACATGATCCGAATGATTTTGAAATCGGCAACCGTCATGATCTTGAAAGAGTCCTTGTCATGAATGAGGATGGCAGCATGAATCACAATGCCGGCAAATACCAAGACATGGACCGCTTTGAATGCCGCAAGCAAATCGTTAAGGACCTTCAGGAGCAAGGTGTTTTATTCAAAATTGAAGAACACATGCACTCAGTTGGACATTCAGAACGTACCGGCGCAGTTGTCGAACCGTATTTATCGACACAATGGTTCGTTAAAATGCAGCCTCTTGCCGATGAAGCAATCGCTATTCAGCAAAAAGAAGATAAGGTCAACTTTGTACCTGAGCGTTTCGAAAACACATATCTTCGCTGGATGGAAAATATCCGTGACTGGTGTATTTCCCGACAGCTATGGTGGGGCCATCGTATTCCAGCCTGGTACCATAAAGAAACTGGAGAAGTTTATGTTGACCATGAACCGCCTGCAGATATTGAAAATTGGAATCAGGATAATGATGTATTGGATACTTGGTTCAGTTCTGCATTATGGCCGTTCTCAACAATGGGCTGGCCAAATGAGGAAGCAGCTGATTATAAGAGATACTACCCTACAGCTGCATTAGTTACAGGCTATGATATCATCGCGTTCTGGGTGTCCCGTATGATTTTCCAGGGACTCGAGTTCACTGGTCAAAGACCATTCGAGGATGTTTTAATCCACGGTCTAGTTCGTGCCGAAGATGGCCGCAAAATGAGTAAATCACTTGGCAATGGCGTTGATCCGATGGATGTCATCGATCAATACGGTGCTGACTCACTGCGATACTTCTTGACAACTGGTAGCTCTCCAGGACAGGATCTTCGCTACAGCACTGAAAAAGTTGAAGCAACCTGGAATTTTGCCAACAAGATTTGGAATGCATCCCGCTTCGCATTAATGAACATGAACGGATTGAAATATGAAGAAATCGATTTGAGTGGTGAAAAATCTGTTGCGGATAAGTGGATTTTAACCAGGCTGAATGAAACGATCGAAACAGTGACAAGACTTTCAGACCGCTACGAATTCGGTGAAGTAGGCCGTGTGCTGTACAACTTCATCTGGGATGATTTCTGTGACTGGTACATTGAAATGGCTAAGCTTCCGCTATATGGAGAAGATGAAGCAGCGAAAAAGACGACTCGTTCCATTCTTGCTTATGTACTCGATAACACAATGCGTCTGCTCCACCCATTCATGCCGTTTATTACGGAGGAAATATGGCAGAACCTGCCTCACCAGGGCGAATCGATTACAACAGCAAGCTGGCCGCAGGTTGATCCAGCATTAACCGATAGCGAAGCTGCTGATGATATGAAATTGCTCGTTGAAGTAATCAGGGCTGTAAGGAACATCCGCTCAGAGGTGAATACACCGCTTAGCAAAAAGGTTGATATGTTCTTGAAAGCGAAAGACGAAAAAACTCTTAACACGCTTGAAAGCAACCGTGGTTACATTGTCCGCTTCTGTAATCCAGAAAATCTACAGATCGGACTTGAAGTCGATGCCCCTGAAAAGGCGATGACAGCAGTAGTAACAGGACTGGAAATCATCATGCCGCTTGAGGGACTGATTAACATCGATGAAGAAATCGCCCGCCTACAAAAAGAAAAAGAGAAGCTGGATAAAGAAGTTGAACGTGTCCAGAAAAAGCTTGCGAATGAAGGCTTTGTAAAAAAAGCTCCTGAAAAGGTCATTGAAGAAGAACGCGCGAAAGAAAAGGATTACGTTGAAAAACGTGCTGCTATTGAAGCGCGCATCAATGAGCTAAGAGGATAACTTATAACAAGATAGAAATTTTACATTGAAGGCGAACCATTATTGGTTCGTCTTCATCTTGAATTGGGGTGCAGGAATGTTCCATACATATGAACAAGCGGTAGATTGGATCCATGCAAGACTTAGGCTCGGGATCAAACCGGGATTAACAAGAATGGAATGGATGCTGGAAAGACTGGAGCATCCTGAACGACGGATGAAAACCATCCATGTGGGCGGCACAAACGGGAAAGGGTCTACTGTCACTTTCCTGCGTTCCATCCTGGAATCAGCCGGCTACCTGGTAGGTACATTTACCTCTCCATACTTTGAGCAGTTTAACGAACGCATCAGCATTAACGGCCAGCCAATCAGTGATGATGACCTTATTCAGCTTGTGAATGTTATCAAACCGCTGGCGGATGAACTGGATCAAACGGAATTAGGTGGTCCAACAGAGTTTGAAGTCATTACGATTATGTCAATTTATTACTTTGCCAAAGTCTCTCCTGTCGACGTTGTTATTTACGAGGTTGGCCTTGGGGGAAGGTTCGATTCCACAAACGTCATTCATCCGTTATTATCGATTATTACAAGTATTGGTCTCGACCACACGGCTATTCTTGGGGATACCTATGAAAAAATCGCCTTTGAAAAAGCAGGTATTATTAAAAATGGTGTAAGCGTCATTACAGGTGTGAAGCAGCAAGAGGCATTAAAGGTAATTCGTAACAGAGCAGCTGAAAAGAAATCCTCTATTTATCATTTGGGGGAACAATTTTTTACAAGTTCTAGAAGTTCATTGAAAGATGGAGAAAAGTTTACTTTTACAAGCCTGTTCAGCCAAGTTGAGCAGCTTGAGACATCGATGATTGGCGCACACCAGGTAGACAACGCCTCTTTAGCTGTCATGGCAGCCCAGCTCCTGGCGAATTATTATTCCTTTATCATAGAAGATTCACATATTAGGAATGGTTTAAAAAAGGCTTACTGGCCTGGAAGGCTGGAGGTATTGTCTGAAAAACCGTTCGTCTTGATTGACGGTGCACATAATGAGGAAGGAATAACTGCTCTTGCCAGTGAAGTAAACTCCAGATATGCCGATAAAAAGATTAGCATTCTATTTGCTGCTCTCACAGACAAGAAATTGGACAGGATGATTGCCATTCTAGAAGAAACGGCGGATTCCCTAACGTTTACGACATTTGACTTTCCAAGAGCAGCTAAAGCAGAAGAGTTAATGGAAGCTGGAAACGCAGCTGACAATATGACCATAGCTCATAATTATGAAATTTATCTTGAACAAAAAATAAAGGAATTAAAGGGAAATGAAATTTTGCTCGTAACAGGTTCACTTTATTTTCTGTCAGAGGTAAAGCCATTGATCAGTCAACTACTAAAAAATAAATAAGAAAATTATGACATTCGACAAAAAGTTTGCTAAACTATTTAAAAAGTATGACTTTTTACCTAAGGGATTTTTTGAGACGTTTAGCAAATTTGCTTTGCTAAATCGTTACACTTGATGAGGGGAGGGTGGATAGATGAAAATTGCTCCAATGGTGAAAAAATCAATTTGGTTTGCCTGGCTGTTAACCGTGCCGGTTGGTATTTGGGTGACGTATGAGGTCTATCCACCTTCTATAGATGGATCGATCTGGGGTGTCCTGGCATTCCTCTTATTAACGGCTGTCGTGGCTTCAATGCCGATGGTTGTAAATAATACGCCAATCTTCTTAATCCAATGGGTATCGATGTCCGTATTTCTTACTTATGGATTATTTGTTGAAATGATTTTAATTCAAATTTCTGTTGTTATTCTCTTAACAAGGTTGAGACTCCAAAAGACCGATGCATACAAATTTCCACTGAATTCGCTGATGTTTTTTATTGTATCGCTGCTCAGCGGCCTAGTGTTTTATGCTCTAGGCGGGACTCACGGAGAAAATTTTGCGCAAAATCCATTTATACTTGTACTTGGAACTATATACGGAATAAGTAACTTCGTGATTAACACAATCATTTTGATATTTATTCAAGCTTTTGCTTTTAAACTTAAAGGACCTTACTTTGGTAAGGATTTTATCTGGGAATCGATCACGACCCTGATTACCTTCCCAATTGGTTTCGTGCTTTATGAGTTATACAGAGAGATGGGAATCATTTCGCTGCTATTTGTAGGAATTCCGTTTGCGAGCCTGTCAATAATTCTAAGTCTCTACTATTCCAGTGATAAAGTTAACGAGTTTTTGCAGAATGCTGCAGAAATCGGGCATCAGCTTGCTGAAAGGCTGAAAGCAAATGAAGTCATAGATTTATTCGTCCAAAAGCTGATTGAAATGCTTCCTGTAGACTATGCGTATATTCTTGATGTCGTCAATAATAAAGAGTTAAAACTAATCTATAAGGTGGAACATGGAGAATTTCTCGAACCGGTAGCTGCCCCTTTAAAAAAGGGTGAGGGAATCAGCGGACTTGTATGGGCTGATAAAAAGCCTGTGCTTTTCCATTCCAAAAAGCAATGGAAGCAGATCAACTCTGGGTATATACCGCCGAGTGTTGAAAGCATCTTAAGTGTCCCGATTGTCAGGAACGCACAAGTAATAGGGGTCCTGGTTCTGGCGGCAAACAAAAAAAGGGCATTTGAGAAATCTCAGCTGATGATCGTCGATATTCTGTGTTCCCACTTTGCCATCGCGGTTGAGAACGCAAGGCACCATGAAAAAACAAAAGAAAACAGCGAGAGATGCGCTCTGACTGGACTTTATAACTATCGCTACTTTGAAAATATGCTGACAAGCGAGTTTGAAAAGTTACAAAACTCCGAGAGAGATCTGTTGTCACTCATCCTTCTTGATATTGATCATTTTAAATCAGTAAACGATACATATGGGCATCAAAGTGGAAATGAGATTCTTTGTGAACTTGCAGTCCGATTGAAAGAACGGATCGGGGACATCGGTACAGTAGCCCGATACGGGGGAGAGGAATTTGTCATCCTGCTTCCAGACATGATGAAGGGTGATGCATTCAAGCTTGCTGAGCAAATCAGGCTTATGATTGCGAGCGAACCATTTGCCTTGCTTCAATCCATGGACGCAAACGGAAAAATAATCTTCGTTGATATAACCGCTTCAATCGGTGTCGCTACAGCACCTCAGGATGCAGACGATTCACTTGCATTAATTAGACACGCAGATCGTGCATTATATGTCGGGGCTAAGCGATCAGGAAGAAACCGGGTTGCTGAATATGTAAAATAAGGCTGACCCGATTGGGTCAGCCTTTACATTTTAGTATTTAACTTCAATTCCGTTATTAAGGTCTATGGACCAAGGATTATCGTTTGCTTTAGGGCAGGATACTCCTGTTGTTCCTGGAAATGATGTATAAGGAATAAGTGTATCATTCTTAATTAAATAGGTATTTCCGGTAACGCAAAATGTATAGGCATTATTTGGTTTATTAAATTCATGCCTGAAAACAGCATCACCAAAAACTATTATGTCAGCTCCACCATTAAATGTAATGTTGTCATTAAAAAAAGCATTTCCAAGAACTGCAATAATTCTATTTCCTCGAATTTGAATATCTTTAGCGAAATATGTAGAATTGGGAAAATACTCATCCTTATCTGACCCATTACCCTTTAAGTCGATCGAATAGGCAACATAATTCATGTATCGATCTTTTGTAGGAATTGACTCTCCAACTAGTGAATCGCCGCCATTTTTTACGATAAGGATTGTGCTTTCAAGTATTTTTTTTTCACCAGCTGTTATTCCTTTAGTCTTGAATGAAATCGAAATATTGTCATCTGATATTTTTTTGACAGAAGGTGATGTTACATCATACGAATTGCTTCCTTCAACGGTCATGGCCAAATAGCTATTGTTTAACACTCCTTTCACCAGTGCAGAATAGAAGATTTCATCGTAATCAGGAATGATGTTTCCTGATTTCTTGCTTGCTTCTTCGAAAGCATCTTCAACTTTTTTCTTTGCTTCCTTGTTTGACGAATTCACTATTTGTGTAAGTATTGCCTCATAATGAGCCACCCCCATCTCGGCAAGGTCTGTTGCTTTATTAACTTCATCCGTTTTATTGAATTGTTTTCTAGCTGAAAGGGCCATTCCGCTCATGGAAAGAGCAAATACAAAGGTGATCGTGATGATTAGTAATACGAGAACGAGTGCGTAACCTTTTTCATTTTTCATCACTTAACCCTCCCTTAGTATCTCTTAATTATCGTTTTAACTTCATAGGTTTGTCCTGTTTTATCATTTAAAGTTATAT
This sequence comes from Heyndrickxia sp. MSNUG, assembly GCF_049532715.1. Lineage (NCBI taxonomy): Bacteria > Bacillati > Bacillota > Bacilli > Caryophanales > Bacillaceae > Heyndrickxia > Heyndrickxia sp. MSNUG. Next base: position 3,473,582 of record NZ_CP150978.1, on the reverse strand, counting down.
GAATGGATAGAGGCAACGAGGAATCTATATTTTTCGAACCTGAAATAGCTACTTCATCAGGATAGCCAAGTTCTATTTGTACATCATACCTGGAATCTCCCAGAAGTTTATCAGCTGCCTTTTCACCGATGTAAGCAGCCCTTTTTTTCTCATCATAGGAAATTTTGTATTTGTCAAATTTGAGATGGTGTTGTTTAACTGTTGCAAGAATGATATTAGCGGTTTGGTCCATGCTGTTTTTTTCGGATATGTGGCTGTAGTTTTTATTAAATCCCAAAAAAACACTATAAATAAGTGCGGATATAAAAAATAGAATGGTAATCGCAGCGAGCACTTCAACTAAGGTCAGTCCACGTTGGTTATTCATTAACTCACCTTCTTATATAAGTAAATGTTTCAGATGAACTTTCGGGGTTATTTAAGTCTTTTACAGAAATCTTTACTCTGATTAAACCTTCTACACTATCAGCAAATTCTGCCGATATATTAAATGGACTAGCAATAGGGCTGCCTAAAAGATTGGATAGTTCGTTCTTCTCCACAATGCAAGGTAATGTAGCACATACAATGCTGCTTTTCACGTCATTTTTTGACAAACTGACTTCTATCTGATTAACAATCTGCTGGGCAGTCTGAGTTGTACTTAATTTATCTTCATTTTTTTTGACGAACATTGCTGACTGGGTAAAAAAACTGGCAAAAGAGGTCAAAATAATAACAAGTAATACAATAGATAATAAGACCTCCACCAAAGTAAGTCCTTTTTCTTCATCCAACTTTATTCCCAAGACATTCTTCCTCCGTCTACTATATCAAGTAATTTTATTATACAATATAAAAGAGTGAAAATTGTTATTTTATAAGTTAATAGTCCGATATATTGCTGAAAATTGGCGGGCTATAATAATCACATATAAACGTATGGAGTGAGACAATGAAAAGTCTTTTACTTTTGTTAATATCGGCAGTTTTGGCATTGGTTTGGATAAAATATATTTCTTTAGGGCTAAACCGGAAAGAGAAAATAATTGTTATTCTTTCTTCCTTTCTTATCGGGTCTTTTGGTTTAGTTTTTTGTTTGATTGCTCCTCCTTGGCAAGCATTGATAATTATGGTATTGCTGGCGTTTTCTGTTGGATATATAATGGTTAGCCGTTCAGTTGGTATTGTCACAGTAAAAGGTTCTGAACAGCTAAATGTGAATGACAATCTGGATCGTAATACTATTGAAAGTGATAACTCCTCTGAGATTGCAACTCAACAAGGAAGCCTGATTAGGTCTCATGAAGATGAAATAGTACCAAAAGTTCTTCCAAATCTTCAGGTAATAGATTTGGAAGAAGACATCTCTTTCTTGGAAGAAAGAAATAAATTACCATTGACTGACTTTGATGATATACCGGTTATTAACTTTGAAAGTCAAAAAGACTTTAATGACGAGAAGTGGATTAATGAAGTTGAAGAACACGAAATGTATGCAACTAGCCAATCGTAACCTATTGTTTATTCAGAGGGATTCTAATATCGGAATCGGGGAGGACAAAATAAATGAAAAAGCGAAAAATATTTAAACTATCTCTGATCGTTTCTGTTTATTCTCTGTTTATTTTTAGCTTCACCTACTTTGGTGTATCGGCAATAAGTTTAAGGTCCTCTGCTAATCAAGTATTCTCAGAAAAAACGTTTATTGGCACTATGGATGTTTCGGGTAAATCGCAGGAAGAAGCAAAATCCGCCCTGGAAGCGAAAAGGAGCGAATGGGTTTCCAATGCGGAGATTATATTGTCTTATAAAGGGCAAACCATTTCAATTGCTGCCGCTGAATATGATTTTTTAATAGATGAATCGATTGCATCAGCTGTAAATGGAGCGCAGAATAAAGTGCTCGTTAAGATGAAAAAAGACGTCATTGATGAACTGCCGCAAATTCCAACATCGCTCATCAGCAATCTTGATAATGAAAGTCTAAAAAAAGAATTGCTATTAGCCGCACAGAATTTTGTACAAACGACTGAAATTAGTCTGGAAAATTATCTTCCAAAAGAAGGGGTTAAAATAATTTCTAAAGTTGCCATAAAACTTTCAGAAGAAAATCAAGAAATCCAGGAATTTACTAAACTTTACCCAGCAATCAAGATTGCTCCTGAATCTCAATTTTCTTTTGCTGCATTCGTTAAGGAAAATGAAATGAACCATATATCTTCTTATACATATAGCCAGATTGCTACGGCGATTTATCAAGCACTCATGCCTACTAATTTTTTGATTGCTGAAAGGCATATCGGCAGTCAGCTTCCTGACAATATACAGGCTGGGTTTGAGGCAAAGGTTAATTTCGATAAGAAAATGGATTTACTTTTCTATAATCCTAACAATTCTTCGTATTCCATGGCATTCAATTTGAAGGCAAGTGAATTGGAGGTTTCAATAATAGGGATTCCGCTTTTGTATAATTACAGCATCAGTACTGCGGACAAGCAGGAATTTGAGCCGAGGACAATCAAGCAATATTCACCGCTCCTTGAGAAGGGCCAAAAATCGGTTGAAGTAGAAGGAAGTGCTGGGATTCTAGTAAAGGTATTTCGTGAAACTTATAATCAAAAAGGTGAGCTGCTAAAATCTGAATTGTTATCCGAAGATTTTTATCCCCCAGTTCATAGGGTAGAAATAGTGGCACTTACACCGGCAGCTCAGGCGACAGTATCCACAGCAGATGAAAATGCAGATACGGTAGCAGTACCTTCAGCAGAGGAAACAGAACATGCCGGGCAAAACGCATCTGACAACATCCCTGCTGAACCTAAGGAAAATGGTAATGAGGCACAGCAATCGAGTGATAGCCAGAATGGAACAGAGAACAATGCAGATGAAGACGATGGCGGTTTATTTGGGAAGCCGAACGAAGAGCCGAAGTAAGCATTGATGTCGGGAGCGATAAAAAAATGAGACAAATTAGAAAGCGGCTTGGTGATTTATTAGTAGAAACAGGCATGATTTCTGAGGAGCAGCTTAAGGACACCTTGGCTGAAAAAGCACAGGGGCAAAAGCTTGGGGATGCCTTGCTTCAACGGGGACTTATTACTGAACAGCAATTAATTGAAGTTCTTGAGTTTCAGCTTGGAATTCCGCATATAAGTTTATATCGGTACCCATTCGATACGACTCTTTTTACTCTTATTTCTAAAGATATAGCCAAACGTAACCTTGTCATTCCCTTAAAGAAAGAAGGAGAGAAACTGTATGTGGCGATGGCTGACCCGATGGATTTCATCACGGTTGATGACCTCAGGCTGTCGACTGGCTTCCATATCGAAACAGCAATAGCGACCAAAGATGATATAATCCGTGCGATCAATAAATATTATGATAGCAATGAAGGATTTGAGGATTTAATCGGTATCAACAGTCCCGCTATAGATCCGATTCAGGAGGAAAAACTTACAGAAGCAGATTCTCCAATCATAAGGCTTGTTAATCAACTGCTTTCAATTGCTTCTGCCAGCAAGGCGAGTGATATCCACATTGATCCTCAGGAGACGAAAGTTGTAATCCGATACAGGATTGATGGCATTTTAAGGATTGAACGTGTACTGCCAAAGTATATGCAAAACGTCCTTATCGCGAGAATAAAAATCATGGCTAATCTTGATATTACTGAGAATCGTATTCCCCAGGATGGCAGGATTAAAGCAAATCTCGACTTTCATCCTATTGACCTGCGGGTGTCAACACTTCCAACTGTATTTGGCGAAAAAGTCGTCATGCGTATCCTGGATATGGGCAGTACACTGAATGACATTGAAAAGCTCGGATTCAACAAACACAATCTTTCCCGTTTTAAAGATATGATTTCCAAGCCAAATGGGATTGTGTTGATTACCGGACCAACCGGTTCAGGGAAATCATCTACCTTATATGCTGCACTGAACAAGCTTAATAGTGAAGAGGTAAATATCATCACGATCGAGGATCCTGTTGAATACCAGCTCGAAGGGATAAATCAAATACAAGTTAATTCTAATGTAGGCATGACGTTCGCAGCTGGACTACGCTCTATTTTGCGTCAGGATCCGAATATAATCATGGTGGGTGAAATCCGCGACAAGGAAACAGTTGAGGTAGCGGTTAGAGCATCATTGACTGGTCATCTTGTTCTAAGCACAATGCATACGAATGATGCCCTAAGCTCGGTTACTAGGATGATTGATATGGGGGTAGAACCATTTTTGGTCGCATCTTCGTTAAGCGGTGTTGTTGCCCAGCGTCTTGTTCGAAAAGTATGCCGTGATTGCGCAGACACACATGCACCGACCAAAAGAGAAATCGATATTTTCTCAAAAAGAGGAATTTATATCGAAAATGTTTGGAAAGGGAGAGGCTGCTCTTCATGTAATATGACTGGATATCGTGGCCGAATTGCTGTTCATGAGGTTTTGGCTGTCGACGATGAACTACGCAGAGCCATCATGAATGAGGAACCAGTAACTACCCTCAGGGAGATAGCGGTAAGAAATAAGACAATCTTTCTAATTGATGATGGTTTGCTAAAGGTTAAACAAGGGCTCACTACAACTGAAGAAGTTTTGAGAGTCGCCATAACAGAATAAGCGAGGTGAAACAATGAAGGATAAAATTGAACATTTGCTCCGGTCTGGTTTTGAGCTTAAGGCATCTGATATACATATTACTGTCGGCATTCCTCCCGTCATGAGGATTAACGGAGATCTTAGGAGATATGGATCTGACACTATTACACCCGATGAAACAGAAGGAATGGCAAGAGCGATTATTCCTGTAAAATCATGGGAACATTTCAAGTCGAAGGGTGAACTGGATTTTTCATATGGTATTCCGGGCATCTCCAGATTCAGGGTGAATGCATATCATCAGAGAGGTTGTGTTTCGCTTGCGATCCGAATTGTTCCTACTAGGATTCCTACATTGGAAGAACTCGAATTGCCGGAAATTTTGAAGAAAATCTCTGAAAAGCCACAGGGATTGGTACTAGTGACCGGACCGACGGGAAGCGGAAAATCGACTACACTTGCATCGATGATTCAGTATATGAATATGGCGATGAGGAAGCATATTGTCACATTGGAGGATCCGATTGAATACCTGCACAAGCACGGGAATAGCATCATTGACCAGCGTGAAATTGGCTTTGATACAAATAACTTCGCCAATGGCTTAAGGGCCGCTCTCCGGCAGGATCCAGATGTCATCTTAGTAGGAGAAATGAGAGATTTGGATACAATTCAGACAGCAATAACAGCTGCTGAAACAGGGCACTTGGTATTAGGGACTTTACATACCTCAAGCGCGCCGGCCACAATAAATAGAATAATAGATGTTTTTCCGCCAAGCCAGCAGGCTCAGGTCCGTATCCAGCTTGCCTCTGTCTTAGTCTCGGTCATCTCCCAGCGTCTTTTCCCTACAGTGGATAAAAAAGGACGCAGAAGTGCTACCGAGATTCTTATCAATAATGCTGCTGTGGCGAATTTAATCCGGAATGAAAAAATCCATCAAATTATCAGCATCATGCAAACCTCCAGGATTTATGGCATGCATACATTGGAAATGAACATCAAGGAGCTTGTTCAGCAGGGAATCATCTCTAAGGAAATTGCTGAACCATATTTACAGGAGAAGTTGGTGTAATATGGCACGCTTTAAATATTCCGGACGGGACCGGACGAAAAAACGATCAGGCACGATCACGGCTGGTTCAAAGCGTGAAGCGTTGGAAAAGCTTCGGGAGGAAGGAATCAGGACAACTGAAATTACTGAAGTTCCTGAAACCTGGCTGACAAAAGATATAACGATTGGAAATCCTGTTAAACTGCAGCATTTAGTCATCTATTTGAGGCAGTTTGCCACTCTATTAAAAGCTGGCGTTTCCGTAGTAGAGTCCACAAAGATTCTAGCTCAGCAAACCGATAGCAAAGCTTTAAGGAAAGCACTGTTGGATATCGAATCTGAGTTACGAGAAGGGGTTCAGTTATCACAGGCGACGGCAAAGCATAGCAAAATTTTTTCGCCGATGTATATTAATATGGTCAAGGCTGGGGAAGCGGGCGGAAATATGGATGATACATTAGAACGTCTGGCAGACCATTATGAAAAGCAGCATAACACACGGCAAAAGGTAATTGCTGCTTTGAGTTATCCTTTAGTAATTGGATTTATTGCGATTGCAGTTGTTATCTTTTTACTAGTGTATATTGTTCCTACCTTTGTCGACATGTTTGAGGATTTTGGAGGAGAACTGCCCGCGATTACTAAATTTGTCCTTGGAGCCAGTGATTTCATGCAGAACTTCTGGTGGCTTATTTTATTTATCATGATAGGTATTGTAGCTTCTATAACAGCAATGAAGAAGAACAAACAGACAAAATATTATCTTGATTATGCAATGTTAAGAATGCCGATTTTCGGTAAGTTGCTGCAAAAGGCGGTTCTTGCGAGAATGACTCGTACCCTTAGCTCACTCTTTTCTAGTTCGGTACCAATTCTTCAGGCACTTTCTATAGTTGAAAATGTTGTTGAGAATGAAGTGGTTGGCAGAGTCGTTCGAGAATCCCGTGATTCGCTTGAAATTGGGCAATCTATGACAGGACCTATGCGCAAGCACTGGGCATTTCCTCCACTGGTCACGCAAATGATCTCAATTGGAGAAGAAACAGGATCGCTCGATGCCATGCTTGGCAAAGTAGCCGATTTCTATGAAAAAGAAGTAGACACAAGCACCGACCAATTAAAATCATTGATAGAACCGATCATGATTGTCATTCTCGCATCATTAGTCGGAACTATCGTCACATCCATCATGGTTCCAATGTTCGACATATTTAACCATGTTAATTAATTATTACTAAAAACGACAATTAATAACACATTATTTATATGAATTTATAATTCTATCAATTATAATATTTATTAATATATACTGCTTTTGTCATGGGATAAATTTACTAAAAGGAGAGTTGGAAATGTTAAAAGCTATTAAAAAAGGATTGAAGGATCAAAGAGGTTTGACACTGATTGAACTTTTGGCTGTTGTTGTTATTTTAGGGATTATTAGTGCAATTGCGGTACCGAGTATTGGAGGACTGATTGATAACTCCAAGAAAGATGCACATGTTGCGAATGCTCAACAAATGGTTAGCTCTGCAAAATTAGCATTAACTACGGATGCCACTTTACAGGAAGGAACTCATTTTCTAACTCTTGGTTATTTAGAGGATCAGAAATTCTTAGATCCTGTCTCAGATCCTGATGGAACTGATGCTGGTTATATAAAAGGCGGTACAGAAAAGGTTTCTTCACTGACAGACACAAATGTTTCATTTGTAAAAATAGCAGGCGGGAAAGTAGAATCAGTTAAATTGGTTAATGCAACAAGAGGAGTTCAAACAAAGACAAAAACCTCTGTAGCTGTTAAAGACCTAAAAAGAGGAGCAGTAAACTAGGTTTGTAGGTGCATAATGAATATATTAGTTGTTATCTTTTTAATCTACGGCATCACCCTAGGATCTTTCTACAACGTAGTAGGCCTCCGAGTCCCAGAAGGGAAATCAATCGTAGCACCTCGCTCTTCCTGTCCAAACTGCGGACACCAATTAAATGCGCTAGAATTGATTCCGGTATTTTCATATTTAATCCAGAGGGGGAAGTGCCGACAATGTAAGGTCGGCATTTCGCCCGTTTATCCTTTATTTGAGCTTTTGACTGGTGTGCTGTTTGCTAATGCTTGCCTCTTGCTTGGGTGGAGTGCTGATTTGCTCATCGCGGTAACGCTTATCTCTTTATTCATCATTATTACTGTGTCTGACCTTGCTTATATGCTCATTCCCGATAAGATTCTGCTTGTTTTTGCGGGGATTTTTGCGGTAGAGCGTTTTTTTATTCCGCTATTGCCGTGGTGGGATTCTTTTGCTGGGGCGGCTGCAGGATTTTTTCTCCTCCTAATGATTGCCCTCGTTAGCAGGGGAGGCATGGGCGGTGGTGACGTAAAGCTTTTCGCTTTGATTGGCTTTGTTGTAGGATTCAAGACCATGCTGCTATCCTTCTTTTTTGCTACTTTTTATGGCGCTTTTTTTGGTATCATTGCCATGTTGCTTGGCTTCGTAAAAAAGAAGCAGGCCATTCCGTTTGGTCCATTCATTGCCATTGGAACTTTGACTGCCTATTTTTTTGGCAGGGAGATCGTAGAATGGTATCTTGATTTTTTTATAATTGGTTTTTAATAAAAGCTTTTTTCGGAGTTATGTTGCTACCAATCTTCCATGCGAAAACAGTCATATTCAAAGGAGTTTCTCAAAATGGCATTTTCTTTTTTTCCGGCAGAAGCAAAGTTGTCAATCTTGTACTTAATGACCATTCGATTCGATACGTTGAGCTAAAGCAGAAGAACCCGGTTATTCCACATCATTATGGCCAGCGTTTATTGCCTTCAGGTATTGTCACGGACGGCAAAATTCAAGACTTCGACACATTGGTGAATATTCTGGATGAATGTATTGCTGAATGGAAAATTGCCAAAAGGGAAATCCGGTTTACCGTACCTGATTCGCTTGTCATCATCAGAAAGGTTTCAATCCCAGCTGATGTAAAAGAAGATGAAATTCATGGTTATTTGTATTTAGAACTTGGCTCAAGCATTCACTTGCCCTTTGAGGATCCTGTATTTGATACGATTTCTCTCGGTGTTGAAAAACAAAAACAGGAAATCTTGGTTTTTGCGGCTCCTGAGAAATATGTTACAGAGTACGCTGACCTGTTTAAATTCGTGAAGCTTAAACCGGTAGCTGCTGATATTTCACCGCTAGCGATTTATCGTCTTTATCACCAAAGTGACATGGCCGTTAGGAATGAGATCCTGTTGTCTGTCCAATTTGATCTTGATGTGGTAAGTATGTGCGTCTTTGAGGAACAGATTCCGGTTTTCATGCGACATATTCCTGGTGATCTTAAGGAGAGCTGGAAGGTTAAGAGGAGCAGGGACAATCAGACGAGCCAGGAGCTAGTGTATGAAGGTGAAATTGCTGAATTGACGTTCCAACTCGAAGAAATTTATCGAGACATTGCTAAGCTCATGGACTTTTATCGATATTCGTTGACCCAGGGGGAAAATGAGGTTTCGCGCATATTAGTAAATGGCGATCATCCTTTGCTTGATAGAGTATTAAGTGATATGAAAGAAAGGTTTGGAATTCCTGTTGATACAATAAAAATCAAGATACAGAATTCCGATGCTGTAGAATTGCCCAGAGCCTTCAATCTGGCACTCGGGCTAGGATTAAAAGAGGTGTAATGATGCTGGTAGAGATTAACCTTTTACCTAAGAGAGAGCATAAAAAGTCTTCACAGCTTATTATTGCCATTTTAATTATATTATTTTTCACAGTAAGTTCATCGATCATTTACATACAGGGAAACAGGTATAACAGCAAAATGGTGTCTATTGACAAGCAAATTGTGTCCCTTCAAAAGTTGAACGATGCACAACAGGCAAAAATGACAGATGTCGAAGCAGGCAATGCGGCAGTAAAGCTTCAGACTGCTCTAAAATGGGCTGAACAATATCCTGTCGAAACAGTGCCATTAATGCAAAATATCATTTCATTGCTTCCGGAGCGCGGATTTATTCAAAACTTTGAATATAGTAATTCCGATTCAGTCCGGATCACAATTCAATTTGATGCTACTAGAGACACAGCTTTTTATTTAAGTTCGTTGAAACAATCTGAATGGGTCGAGGAAGCATCACTATTAAATATTAGGGCTGTAACAATGGAAGAGGAGAAAGCAGCAGGCGAATCTGGCACTATAAATAATAATGAAAAAGAAAAAATTCTACCTAGATATAGTGCTGAATACAAGATCATCTTCAAAGCGCAGTATTATAAACATAACAGGGAGTCAGCTTTAGAAGGAGGAAATGAGCCATGAGCCTCCGACTGGAAAAAAAGCATATTATCATCCTTCTAATCTCATCCTTCCTGGCAGTGTTACTATATTGTGGAGCCTTTCTTTTTTATTTGAATCCTCTTAAAACCAGCCTATCGTTGAAGGAAAGCCAGTTGAAATCTGAGCAGCAGCTAGGTGAAGCACTGGCAGCCCGTCTTGCTTCAGGGAAGGAAAGTGATTTCAGCAGTACAGCGGAAATGCAAACATTACTTCCAGTAGATCCGATGATTGAGCAGTTTGTTCTGGACCTTGAGAAGGCTGAGGTTGTTTCAAATAGTTATATCGCATCAATTGATTTCACAGAAGGTGAGTCAAGCGACTTAGCTGCCCAAATTGACGCAAATCAAGAAGAAGACTCATCAAAAGCTGCGCAATCTGCTAATCAGGAGGATTCCGAAACCACCACAAATGAGAATCAGAAAGAATCATTAAATATGCCTGAGGGATTAGCAAAAACATCAGCGACGATCGTTGTTAATGCTGATAATTATTTTGATTTGGAAAAATTCATCGATACTCTGGAAAATTCAAAAAGGATTGTAATGGTAGAATCAATTGCATTTAGTGGACCAGAGGAATTGATGTCCCTGTCAGATGAGCAAGAAAAGCTTGAGATGACCCTTACAATAAATATCTTTTATCTGCCAGGGCTGGTTGATCTGAAGGAAAATAATCCTAAAGTGGAAACCCCTGAACCAGCCAACAAACGGAATCCATTCCCTACCTTTGGCGATTATTCTGATGATAATGTTACATCAGACCAAAAGCCTGAAAGTGAAGAGATTATGGAGCCTGATGTATTTTTAACAGAAGAAGATAGCAACGAACATTAACCTCCTAAAAAAATTGACGAAAGCATTCTATAACAAGACGACAAAAGTCTTGTTATTTTTTTTTGCCTGTATGATAGGATGAAGCAAAATAGGAACGGGTATGGAGGAGGTACGAGTATTGGACAAGCAAGGAAGGACGATAACGATCAAGATTAATGGCAAGGATCAACCGCTGAAAGGCGAAAAAAATTCTATAAAAGAAGTGGACGAGAACCAATTTGTCCAAAGTGATAGAGATGATGCACTGAATGAATCGGCAGCTTCTCAGGAATCAGCGGATGATAGCTTTGATTGGATTTTGCCAGACCCTATTGAGGAAGAGGTTGTGAAGGAATACAAGATTGCGCCAAAACAGCCTAAGAAGCAAAAGAAAAATATTGGAATTTCAGTTTGGAATCCGAAAAATTCACGCAAGAATCGTCTTTATTCCACCATCTTTATTACGACCTTTTTCGCTGTATTGCTTGGAACGGTTTTTGGTGTCACCATTTTGAAATTTGTGACAGCTGATACTGATCCAGCTGTACCGGCAATTTCGAAGGTAAATCCTGCTCCGGAAAAAACAGACGAGGATAAAGGAGCAGGAAGTGTTTCTGCACAACTAACTAGCATACCTGCATTTGTTGTGCAAAACGGAATTTTCACTACTGAGGACGCAGCAAAGGAACGCGTGAGTCTATTGGCAGGACAGGGAATATCGGCTGAAATCTTTCCGGTCAATGGACAGTTTGCTATTTACTTAGGAATGGCAGGCAGCATCGAGGAAGCTAAAGAAATTAGTAACGCTCTTAAGTCAAAAGGGGTAGAGGTGTTTGCGAAGCCGGTTGAAATATCAGGAGGCATGGCAGAAAAAGTAACAGCTGAGGAAGCTAAATTACTGGAGAAAGCTCCTGAGATATATTCTATTCTATCAAGTGGAAATGCAGCAACGCCTGAAACCCAGAAAAAAATGGTTGAGTATCAGGTCATGTTAAGTGAGATTCCCGACAAGACTATTAAGGACAAAAATATATTAAAGACTAAAGCCAGCATTGAAAGAGCAAGCAAATCATTTGCGGATTATCAAAAATCAAAAGACGGAAAACAGCTGGCTGAAATGCAAACGAATTTGCTGGCATTCCTCTCCGCCTACTCATCCATTGTTAAATAATCAACTTCATTTAATATGAGAATTCTTATAGCAGAATATTTTCCGGGAAATTGTGCAAATTAACAGAGCTTTCGGCATTTGGCTGAAAGCTCTAATTTTATGCTGATATTTTGGGTTAACCGCTATTTGAATTCGTATTTTTTAAATTGCTCTGTTAAAGCTGAATATTAATTTTAAACCCTGTTGATTGTAGTGGAAGGCGCGAAGACTCCTGCTGGCGCAGCTGGTCAGGTGAGACCCCGCAGGAGCAAAGCGACGAGGAGGCTCAGCGCCAGCCCCGCGGAAAGCGAAGCGCCTGGAACGAAAATCAACAGCCGTGTTTAACAGAGCCTTTTTAATAAAAAGTCTTCAATTTAAGCAGCCTAAATGCAATTTATATCAAAAAATATCAATTTTAAGAAAAATAATTATTTAAAAGCCACAAAGTTTACGAAAAGAGTCTATACTAGAGATTGTTTGCAGTGTGGAAGTTTGTTACGATTAGTTTGTATCTCCCTTAGATGCAAATAAAAAAGAAAGGTGATTTTATGCAACGCCTCATTTTAGCCTCTTCTTCTCCACGGCGAAAAGAACTTCTTGAAAACCTCCGCTTGAAATTTGAAATCTCGAGCAGCGATGCTGATGAAAGTTTTAGTGAGGAATTAAGCCCTGCGGAAGCAGTGATGGAGTTGGCATCACGAAAGTCAGCTGTTGTGGCTGCGAACTATCCAGATTGTTTCGTTATAGGTTCGGATACAGTTGTTGTCCATGAAGCTGAGATCCTGGGCAAGCCTGTTGGTGAACAGGAAGCCTTTCAAATGCTCAGGAAGCTGTCTGGAAATACCCATTCAGTTTACACGGGGGTATCCATTATATCTCCAGAGAAGGAAATGCGTTTTTATGAAAAAACAGATGTGACGTTCTGGGATTTGTCAGATGAAGAAATTGACACCTATATAAAGAGCGGTGAACCATTTGATAAAGCAGGCGGCTATGGAATACAGGGATTTGGAAGCATGCTTGTCAAAGAAATCAATGGTGACTATTACACTGTTATGGGGCTGCCTGTATCAAGATTGATTCGGGAGCTTCAAAAGATCGGTTACATCCTTCCTTATTAAAAAGAATGCCACAGAAACTTCTTCTACACTTCCCTCGTCATAATTTATTGACTGGGAGGAAGACCAATTGTCATCAAATTCATTAATGATCAGAGATTATCCGCAAAACGAACGGCCTAGGGAACGGTTTGTCCAAAACGGTCCCCAGAGCCTGTCGAATCATGAATTGCTTGCCCTGCTGCTCGGAACAGGGTCAAGAGAAGAATCAGTCCTGCAGCTTGCAAACCGCATGCTTTCCCAGTTTGAGGGCCTTCGTCTGTTAAAAGATGCTACTCTTGAAGAATTGACGCAAATAAAAGGGATTGGACAAGCGAAAGCGATCCATGTCCTTGCTGCTGTTGAAATTGGCAGACGGATAGCAAACCATACTCTTGATGAACGCTATGTCATCCGTTCGCCTGAAGACGGCGCAAAATACTTGATGAACGATATGCGCTTCCTGACCCAAGAGCATTTTGTATGTCTTTATTTAAATACAAAAAATCAGGTCATTCACAGACAGACGATTTTCATTGGTAGTCTGAATGCCTCGATCGTGCATCCACGCGAGGTATTTAAGGAAGCTGTCCGCAGGTCGGCTGCCTCGGTCATATGTGTCCATAATCATCCTTCTGGAGACCCAACTCCAAGCCGGGAGGATATTGAGGTCACGAAGCGGTTGACTGAATCGGGGAAAATTGTCGGAATTGAGTTGCTAGACCATTTAATCATTGGGGAAAATAAATATGTTAGTTTGAAGGAAAAAGGGTATGTATGATACTAGGATTTTGATTGACGTTGAGATATAATATAATTTATGATTTTTGCGGACACAATTAAATTTTTTGTCAAAAAATCTGCTAAAAAAACAATCATCTTACTTTGTAAATAGATTGCCTGTTCTTTTATTGCATTTATGTTCAGAAGGGGAGATACAACCATGTTTGGAATTGGAACTAGAGACCTAGGGATCGACTTAGGGACCGCTAATACACTCGTTTATGTAAAAGGAAAAGGAATTGTCTTGAGAGAGCCCTCCGTTGTGGCACTTCAAACAGATACTAAGAATATCGTTGCAGTAGGTAATGACGCTAAAAATATGATCGGCCGTACACCAGGAAATGTGGTAGCCTTAAGACCTATGAAGGACGGGGTTATTGCTGATTATGAAACAACGGCAACGATGATGAAGTATTATATTAAAATGGCTACCAAAAATAAAGGCTTTTTTGCAGGTAAGCCATATGTCATGGTTTGCGTGCCGTCGGGAATCACGGCTGTTGAAGAACGTGCGGTCATTGATGCAACACGCCAGGCTGGGGCAAGGGATGCTTTTACGATTGAGGAACCGTTTGCAGCAGCAATCGGTGCAAATCTTCCAGTTTGGGAGCCTACTGGAAGCATGGTTGTGGATATCGGGGGCGGAACGACTGAAGTGGCAATCATTTCACTTGGCGGTATCGTGACATCCCAATCGGTTCGTATCGCTGGCGATGAGATGGATGACGCAATCATCAATTATATCCGCAAGACGTATAACCTGATGATCGGTGAAAGAACAGCAGAGACAATTAAAATGGAAGTTGGTTCAGCTGGTGACGCTGAAGGCATCGAAAACATGGAAATCCGCGGACGCGACCTACTGACAGGTCTTCCTAAGACAATTGAAATCACTGCTGCTGAAATTGCGAAAGCACTACATGACACAGTATATGCAATTGTCGATGCAGTTAAGTTAACACTTGAAAAGACCCCGCCTGAACTTGCTTCAGACATTATGGACCGCGGAATCGTCCTTACTGGAGGAGGCGCTTTGCTGCGCAATCTCGATAAGGTAATCAGCGAAGAAACAAAAATGCCGGTACTTATAGCCGAAGATCCTCTCGATTGTGTCGCAATCGGGACAGGCAAGGCATTGGATCATATCGATCTTTTCAAGAATAAAGCAAAAGAATCAAGATAAAAAAAGAGAGGGGAAGCGGGAATCCATCCTACTTCCCTGCTCTCTTGTCATCATAATTTTTAAGATTGTAGAGGTGTAAATCATGCCACAGTTCTTTTTTAACAAACGCCTGATAATGCTGCTTGTGAGCATTATAGTCCTCGTGGCATTGATTGGCTTTTCTTTAAGGGAAAGGGAAGAATTGACTTGGCCCGAGCAGTTCGTAAAAGATTCAACTAGCTGGGTTCAATCCCTTGTTTCCAGACCTGCGCATTATGTTGCCGGTTTATTTGAAAACCTTCAAGACTTGCAAAATACATATCAGGAAAACAAAGAATTAAAGAAACGACTTGATGATATGGCCCGACTTGAAGCTAAAGTATATTCCCTTGAAAAAGACAACGAGGAGCTTCAGGAAATTTTAGATAAAAAAGAGTCACTTTCAGACTTTGAACCAATCCAGGCTGTGATGATTGCCAGAAGCCCTGATCGCTGGAACGAGCTTATTATCATCAATAAAGGCAAATCCCAGGGGATTGAAAAAAATATGGCCGTGATTACTGCCAGGGGATTGATTGGTAAAGTAAAAAGCACGACTCCATTCTCATCAACTGTACAGCTGGTCAGCGCACTGGACCCTACAAACCGCATTTCCGCTCTCCTGCAGGGAGAAAAAGAGCTGCATGGTACAATTGACGGCTATGATAAGGAAAAGGAACTTCTTTTATTGAAAGGACTTCCTTATGACGCCAAGGTGAAAAAGGGACAGAACGTCATTACATCAGGTTTGGGTGGAGTTTTCCCTAAAGATCTGCCAATTGGTAAGGTTGTAAAGGTAGTACCTGATGAATTTGGCCTCAATCAAACAGCCTATATCAAACCAGAAGCTGATTTATATGATCTGGAGCATGTGATGGTCGTTAAAAAATCAATGGCTGCTGTTGATTTCAGCGATTTTACTGAAGATGGCGAAGACAAGGAGGAAGGCAATTGATCCGTTTCTTGCTGCCTGCCCTGTTCGCCCTGTTATTTATTTTGGAAAGTGTTTTTGTCGAACTTCTCCCAGCTGAATTATTTAATAGTGACCGCGTTCTTGCGCCTCACTTCCTAATGGCCGGCATCCTGTTTTTGACGGCCTATTTAAGCCCTAAGCATGGAATCTTATATGGTTTAATTTTTGGTCTACTTTTTGATGTTGTATATACAGAAATCATTGGGATCTATCTATTCCTGTTCCCATTCATAGCATATCTTTTTGCCAATTTGCTCAGGATCCTGCAGATAAATATTTTGATTGTTTCTGCCCTGACAATCATAGGCATTGCCCTTCTTGAGGTGGGGGTCTACGAGTTAATGCATTTGATTAATATAACGAATCTGGACTTTTCGACCTATGTCAGTATTAGGTTTGTGCCAACATTGATCTTGAACCTTGCATTTATCGTATTGGCCGCATATCCATTCAAAAGGCAGTTCGAAAATGCTGCTGACAGGCTGCGCAATGATTGAGAAAAATCTCTATCCTGCCTATTCAAATAAAGGAATTTGACGGATGCTTGTCGAATTTCTTTTACCATTGAGGTGAACATCCGTATGAAAAAAACACAAAATGTGACAATTAAAGGGACGAAAGATGGACTCACGCTCCATTTGGATGATACTTGCTCCTACGAGGAATTAAAAAAAGAACTCGACAGAAAGCTGTCCAATTCCTCCCGTGTCCAAGAGGAACAGCAATTGCTGTCCGTAAAGGTGAAGGCAGGAAATAGATATCTTACTCAGGAACAGCAGGAAGAGTTGAAGGATCTGATTCGCCAAAAGAGGAATTTAATCGTTGAGGATCTTGAAACGAACGTGATTACAAAGGAAGAAGCTGAGCGGGAAAGACAGGAAACAGAAATTGTCCCTGTGGCAAAGGTTATTCGCTCAGGCCAGATTCTTGAAATAGTCGGAGATTTGCTGCTGATTGGAGATGTCAATCCTGGAGGCACAGTTAAGGCAACGGGAAATATCTTTATTATGGGCACTCTTAAAGGGATTGCGCACGCTGGTTTTGAAGGGAATGATGAAGCAGTGATTGCGGCATCAGTTATGAAACCGTCTCAATTAAGAATCAGTGATTGCATCAACCGTGCTCCAGACCAAGTGCCCGATGAAGAGAATAGGGTTATGGAATGTGCTTACATATCTGATAATCAACAGATTGTCGTTGATAGATTGCAAGTTTTAATGCGAAAAAGACCTAATTTAACTAGATTTGAAGGAGGGCTCTAAAATGGGAGAAGCGATTGTAGTTACATCCGGAAAAGGCGGAGTCGGCAAAACAACGACCTCTGCTAATATAGGTACAGCTTTGGCCCTTCAAGGCAAAAGAGTCTGCCTGGTCGATACAGATATCGGCTTGCGTAATTTAGACGTTGTTATGGGGCTGGAGAACCGGATCATTTATGATCTGGTAGACGTGATCGAAGGCAGGTGCAAGATTCACCAGGCACTTGTTAAAGATAAGCGCTTTGATGACCATCTATATTTGCTTCCAGCTGCACAGACAAGCGATAAAACTGCCGTCCAGCCAGAACAAATGAAAAAATTAGTCAATGAATTGAAGCAAGACTATGATTATATCGTTATTGACTGCCCGGCAGGAATCGAGCAAGGCTATAAAAATGCTGTTGCCGGTGCAGATAAGGCGATTGTTGTCACAACTCCTGAAGTATCCGCTGTCAGGGATGCAGACAGGATTATCGGCTTGCTTGAGAAAGAAGAAAATGTTGAAGCGCCAAAGCTTGTCATCAACCGGATCCGCACCCATATGATGAAAAATGGCGATATGCTTGATGTAGATGAAATTACAACACATCTTTCAATTGACTTGATTGGAATCGTCGCGGATGATGATGAAGTCATCAAGGCATCGAATCACGGCGAACCGATTGCCTTGAATCCAAACAGCAAAGCGTCTATAGCCTATAGGAACATTGCCCGCAGAATCCTTGGCGAATCCGTTCCATTGCAGCAGCTTGATACTGAAAATAAAGGTGTATTCTCTAAAATTAAGAAGTTTTTCGGCGTCCGCTAGTAAAAAGTGCCTGAACCTGGTTGCATTCCATGCATACCGGGCGGGTGCTTTTTTTATTTTCATTCAAATTCCGGCCTGATAACTCTTCTCCTGAATAAACTATCTAATTGTCATACTCTTGTTGGACAGGTCATAAACTTGTACTAACTTAGAGTACAAGGGGATTGGTGGGGATAGGATGAGTTCAAGATCGGATGATGTCCGCAAAAGAATGTTAAAGAGGAAGAAAGAGCGGGAAAGAATGGATAAAATGAACCATGGCCGATTGTTCTATTCAGAGGAGGAACGGCACGGATTTGATCGGATTCCGTCATATGATATTGGACCAGGTGAGGGGAACCATCCATTATTCAAAAAAGAAGTGTTTTTATTTAAAGTGCTTGCTTCGGCATGCCTGGTATTAGTTATCGCAATTCTTTTCCGAAGTCCAGCTGAAAAAGCAGAAAAGTTTCAAAGCTATGTTAAGCAAACAATGGAACAGGAATTCCAGTTCGCTGCTGTTTCTGACTGGTACGAAGAGCAATTTGGAAAACCAATGGCACTTCTTCCGGCTAAAAATACCGGTGAGGAAGACAAGCAGGAAGTGGCTGAACAAAATGAATATGCTTTGCCGGCTTCCGGAAGGATTCTTGAGGATTTCGGAGACAACGGTCAAAGGATCATGATTGAAACTGGGAAGGGTGCGGGAGTTGAGGCGATGAATGAAGGACTTGTCCATTTTGTCGGAATGAAGGATGGATTTGGAAAAACCGTCATTGTTCAGCACGCAGACAAGAGTGAAACATGGTATGGGAACTTAGACGGAATTGATGTGAATTTGTACGAATATATCTCAAAGGGCACAAAGGTTGGGACAGCTATGGACAGCACTGACGGTACAAAGGGATCGTTTTATTTCGCAATAAAAAAAGGGGATGATTTCATTGATCCCGTCCAGGTGATTAAGTTTGAATAAAACCGTTGAATTATTACGAAAAATACAGATACATCCTTTATTATGGATGGTCATTGCCCTTGCTGTCGCAACCGCGCATTTTATAGAGCTGATGATGGTGCTGCTGATTATTTTTGTTCATGAAATGGGACATGGTGCTGCAGCCTCTTTTTTTTCGTGGAGAATTAAAAAAATAGCCTTGCTGCCTTTCGGCGGTGTTGCTGAAATGGATGAGCATGGGAATCGGCCATTGAAAGAAGAGCTTATTGTCGTGCTGGCGGGACCACTTCAGCATTTATGGATGATCGGGCTCGCCTATATTTTATATCTGAATGGCATTTTTCCTGAAAAGTGGCATTCCCTGTTCATTGAATACAATTGGATGGTCTTATTGTTCAATTTGCTGCCAATATGGCCTCTCGATGGAGGTAAACTTGTTTTTATTCTTTTTTCTATGAATTCTTCCTTCCAGATTGCGCATCTTCGGACTATATATTTATCAATAGGTTCGCTGGCTATTTTTTCAATCGTCCTTATGATCCTTGCGCCATTGACCCTGAATGTCTGGGTTATCATCGGTTTTCTGGCTTTTTCACTTCATTATGAATGGAAGCAAAGGCGCTTTATTTTCATGAGGTTTCTTATGGAAAGGTATTATGGAAAACAGGCAGATTTCAGGCAGCTTAAACCAATCAACGTAGAAGAAAATGAAGTGGTGGGGCAGGTCCTCGAAAAGTTCCAGCGAGGCTGTAAGCATCCAATCATAATAAAGAAAGTAAATTGCAAAGAGACGGTAATGGATGAGAATGAATTGCTTCATGCTTTTTTCAGTGAAAAACTGATGTCTGCTAAAATAGGAGATTTGCTTTACACATACTGACATAGGATAATAAATGCAGCGGGGAGCTTTTTCCCGCTGCATTTTTTTATTTAATGGCTCTGTAAAAAAGACTGTTGATTTTCGTTCCAGGCGCTTCGCTTTCCGCGGGGCTGGCGCTGAGCCTCCTCGTCGCTTCGCTCCTGCGGGGTCTCATCTGTCCAGCTGAGCCCGCAGGAGTCTACGCGCCTTCCACTACAATCAACAGTGTATTAAAAATCAAGATTCAGCTTTAACAGAGTCTAATTAATAGGGAGAGTCCATGGAACAGTTAATTATAAATATCATATCCAGAGAAAAACGCTTCGCCTTGATCAAAAATGGTGCAGTTGAAAAAATATATATCGAGCAGCCGAGCCAGCAATCTCTTGTCGGCAATATTTATCTTGGGATCGTTGAAAAAGTGATTCCCGGCATGAATGCGGCATTTGTGAATTTTGGAGAAGAAGTGAGCGGATTCCTGTCACGAGATAAGCTTCCTGGGCATGTGCTCTCAGAGGATGAAAATAAGGCGAACCGGTCTATTTCTTCTTACCTTCATCAGGGTGAAAAGCTGCTTGTCCAGGTTGAAAAGGATGCAGCAGGGACAAAAGGTGCGAGGTTGACGGGAATTATTGAAATACCGGGTGAACATCTGGTGTACATGCCGAATGGCAAATATATTGCCGTATCCAAAAAAGCAGAAACGCCAGAAATCCGGGAAAGATGGCGGGAGTTTGCTAAAGAGCTGATAACAGCAGGTGAAGGGTTGATTTTCAGGACTGAAAGCCTCACTCAGGCCGAGGAGGTCATAGCGAATGAACTCGAGCAGCAGCGGTCTGAATATCAACAAATGCTTACATTGTCAGGTGGAATGAAAAAGCCTGGAATCGTCTATAGCCGGGATTATTTTTATGAACAAGCCACTGCAGCTATTTCACTAATGAAAGAAGGCTCCGTCATTGTGGACAGCCTGGAATATAAGAAGAAGCTGGATCCTCTAAATAAGGAAGGGATTACGGTCAGCTTTTACAATGGCAAAGAAAATATTTTCTCTTTTTATAAAATAGAGCAGGAAATCGAGCGGTTATTGAAGAGAATCGTCTGGCTGGAAAAAGGTGCTTATATGGTCATTGACCATGCTGAGGCTCTTACAGTTTTCGATGTCAACACAGGTAAGTTTTCCGGGAAGACAAATTTACGCGATACTGTCATTAAAACCAATATGAATGCGGCAGTGGAGGCGGCACGACAGATGAGGCTCAGGGATCTTGCCGGCATCATCCTGATTGATTTCATTGATATGCAGGAGAGCAAGGACAGGGATACGGTCCTGAATGTGATCCGCAAAGAATTGCTGCATGATGATCGCAGAACGAGGATTGTCGGCTTTACGGAACTCGGAATCCTCCAGCTGACAAGGAAAAAGACAAAGCAATCTCTCGATGAAACTTTGACTGAAACTTGTGGCACATGCAGTGGTTCGGGTAAGGTGCTCAGTTCAGAAACAATGGCCTACCGTCTTGAGAGAGAGCTTTGGGAATATAAGGGGACGGATCATGAAGCTGTCCTTATTTCGGCGACTAGAGAGGTCATTGACCATTTTTCCGGAGAAGCCGGTATCCATAAGTCCAGGCTTGAAAACGTTTTGGGAATGAAGATCAAATTCACGACTGCAAATGCGGAGCGGCCTTATTACGAAATTATGAAATTCGGCGCTTCAGCAGAGCAATCTTAAAAAACATCCAGAAATGAATTATATATGCTATAATATAAACATCTATTATTGTGTTGACACTTTCGCTCGGCATGTGATAGTATTTTAATGTTATTGTTTGTAGCACCCGTGCTACAACCGCACGCATCAGGTATTTAAGTTTTGCTTTTGGCAAACGCCTGCTGATGGCGAGTCTGAGTCTAATGAGGAGGTGCAATGGAATGTACGCAATTATCGAAACTGGCGGCAAGCAAGTAAAGGTAGAAGAAGGACAAGCAATCTACATTGAAAAGCTAAACGCTGCTGAAGGCGAAACTGTAACTTTTGACAAGGTTCTTTTTGTAGGTGGCGATACTGTTAAGGTTGGAAGCCCAGTA
Organism: Heyndrickxia sp. MSNUG; assembly: GCF_049532715.1. Classification (NCBI taxonomy): domain Bacteria; kingdom Bacillati; phylum Bacillota; class Bacilli; order Caryophanales; family Bacillaceae; genus Heyndrickxia; species Heyndrickxia sp. MSNUG. The sequence goes on along the minus strand of NZ_CP150978.1, from coordinate 3,451,643 downwards.
GTTGAAGGCGCAACTGTAACAGCTAAAGTCGAAAAGAATGGTCGTCAAAAGAAAATCATCGTTTTCAAGTACAAGGCGAAAAAGAACAATCGTAAAAAGCAAGGTCATCGTCAGCCTTACACTAAAGTTGTTATCGAAAAGATCAACGCTTAATTAAGGCGGATTACCATGATTCGTGCAACGATTAATCGTACAAAATCCGGAAGCATCCGTTCGTTTACGATTAGCGGCCATGCAGGATTCGCTGCCCATGGCAGTGACATTGTCTGCGCAGGTGTTTCGACCATCTCGATTGGGACAGTCAATTCCATCATTGGATTGACAGGTGTCACCCCGGACATTGAACAAGGCGCGGATGGTTTTCTCCGCTGTGAGATCCCCGACAATTTGCCGGAGGAAACACAGGAGAAAATCCAATTACTCCTTGAAAGCATGGTCATTACATTGCAATCGATGGAAAAAGAGTACGGAAAGCACATAAAATTAACCTTCAAAAAGTAGGAGGTGGAACAAAATGTTAAGATTAGATCTTCAATTCTTCGCTTCTAAGAAGGGTGTAGGTTCAACTAAGAACGGACGTGACTCAATCTCTAAGCGTCTTGGCGCTAAGCGTGCAGATGGTCAATTCGTAACTGGTGGTTCTATCCTTTACCGTCAGCGCGGAACTAAAATCTACCCAGGTGTAAACGTGGGTAAAGGTGGAGATGACACTCTATTCGCTAAGGTTGACGGCGTCGTTAAATTCGAACGTCTTGGCCGTGACCGCAAGCAAGTAAGTGTTTATCCTGCAGCTCAAGAAGCGTAAGCCAAAGAGAAGCCCTAACCACTGCGGTTAGGGTTTTCTTGTTTTTTCGCTCTGTTAACCATTAATGAGGGATTATAAATCCTGTTGATTGGATCGGAAATCAACAGTTAAGGTTAAAAGAGCAAGCTTTTTATAATACATAATTACTTACGCAGTATGGCTTTTTTGTTATACTAACACCAAGCAGTCTTATGAGTAGGGAGTATGTTTATGAAAAAAGAGTGGGATACAATCGAGGTTTTGCGCCATGCGCGCCATGATTGGATGAATCAGCTTCAATTAATTAAAGGCAATCTATCTCTGAACAAAGTGGATCGGGCTAAAGATATCATTGAAGAAATTATCATGGAAGCCAGGCAGGATGCAAAGCTATCTAATTTAAATCTTCCTCAATTTGCCTCAAAGTTGTTAACCTGCAATTGGGAGAATCATTTTTTTCAGCTGGAATATGAAGTGATGGACTCCCAAAACTTCCACAGACTAGATGATCAGCAGCTGGCTAGCTGGACAGAGCTGCTGTTTGAAACGCTGAATTCTTCAATTGAACGTTATCAGGAAAATCATCTTTCCGTCACAATCGATCCACAGGATAATGGTATTGGGTTCTTTTTTGATTTTAGCGGAATAATAAATGATAAAAATCGTATTCAAAACTTTTTAGCCCATAAGCCCAATAAAGGAATGAAAGTCATTTCAGACGGGGTAATTGATGGCGAATTGACGATTGAAGTTTTTATGGATTCACTCTAGGGAAACATAAAAAATGCTGATCTTCTTTGATGAGTATTAAACCGTCAATCATTTTAATTAACAAAAATCAGACAGGTGGTAATGACATAATGTTTGTCGATCAGGTAAAAATTTACGTAAAAGGCGGCGACGGTGGCGATGGTATGGTTGCTTTCCGTCGTGAAAAATATGTGCCAAACGGCGGTCCAGCCGGCGGCGACGGCGGTAACGGCGCCAATGTAATCTTCCAGGTAGAAGAAGGACTCCGCACATTGATGGATTTCAGGTATCAGCGGCATTTCAAGGCTCCACGCGGTGAGCATGGGATGTCTAAAAATCAGCACGGTAAAAATGCAAAGGATATGATTGTCAAGGTTCCACCTGGAACAATTGTATCTGATGCGAAAACTGGAGAAGTTATTGCGGATTTGGTCGAGCACGGCCAGCAGGCTGTCATCGCTAAAGGCGGACGCGGCGGACGCGGAAATTCACGTTTTGCAACTCCATCCAACCCGGCACCTGAACTTTCTGAAAAGGGAGAGCCAGGACAGGAAAAAGACATTGTCATGGAATTGAAGCTTCTTGCTGATGTAGGACTTGTCGGTTTTCCTAGTGTTGGAAAATCCACGTTATTATCTGTAGTCTCTGCGGCAAGGCCGAAGATTGCTGAATATCACTTTACGACAATCGTTCCGAATTTAGGCATGGTGGAAACAGAAGACGGAAGAAGCTTCGTTCTAGCTGATTTGCCTGGCCTTATTGAAGGAGCACATTCAGGTGTAGGCCTGGGCCACCAATTTTTGCGTCATATTGAACGCACAAGAGTCATCGTCCACGTTATCGATATGGCTGCAACTGAAGGCCGTGATCCATATGAGGACTATTTAACAATCAATAATGAATTAAAAGAATATAACTTAAGGCTGACTGAAAGGCCGCAGGTAATCGTTGCGAATAAAATGGACATGCCAGATGCAGAAGAGAACTTGGAAGTGTTTAAAGAAAAGATTGGCGATGCTCATCCAATCTTCCCAATTTCTGCAGTCACACGTGAAGGCTTGCGTGAACTTGTCTTTTCAGTTGCCGATTTAGTTGAAAAGACTCCGGAGTTCCCTCTTATCGAAGAAGTGGAAGAAGAAGATACAGAAGTTAACCGTGTTATGTATAAGCATGAAAAAGCAGAACAAGAATTCCAAATTGACCGTGAACCGGATGGTACCTTTGTCATTTCCGGTGATAGCATTGAGAGACTATTCAAAATGACTGATTTCTCACGTGAAGAGTCAATTAGACGTTTTGCCCGTCAAATGCGTGGAATGGGTATAGATGATGCCCTTCGCGAAAGAGGAGCAAAAGACGGAGATACAGTTAAGCTTCTTGAGTATGAATTTGAATTTGTTGAGTAGGCCTTGTACATCTATATAAAAATCATCTTTGCTGATCAGGCGCTTACGCACTTCTGATGGGGTGGAAACATGAAACAAAATCAATTGGATAAAAAGTTTTTCCTAGTTCGGGAAGATGTGCTGCCTGAAGCGATGAAGAAAACGCTTGATGCGAAGGAAATGATTGAACGGGGAAAAGCAGAATCAGTTTGGGATGCAGTACAGCGGGTGGATTTAAGCCGTAGTGCTTTTTATAAATACCGTGACACTGTATTCCCATTCCATACAATTGTGAAAGAACGCATCATTACACTTTTTTTTCAGCTCGAAGATCGTTCGGGAACTCTGTCGGAACTGTTAGGTATTGTAGCGGCTTCTGGCTGTAATGTGCTGACCATTCATCAGACGATCCCGTTACAGGGGAGAGCGAACGTTACTTTGAGCTTGAATGTTACTGAAATGAAAGTCGAATTAGACGAACTGCTTGGAAGATTGAAAAGGCTGGAATTTGTAGAGAAAGTAGAAGTGCTTGGTTCCGGTGCTTAATTGTACTGGCTGCAGGGGGAGAGGATTGGCTTGAAAATTGGATATCTTGGTCCGAAGGCGACATTTACAGATTTCGCGGCACGCCAGCTGTTCAGTGATGCTGAAAGGACTCCCTATGTAAGCATCCCTGAATGTATGGATGCGGCAGCTGCAGGCGAGATTGATGCAGCGATTGTCCCGCTGGAAAATTCGATTGAGGGTTCCGTGAATATAACAATTGACTATTTGGTCCATGAGTCTGAATTGGTTATTGCTGGTGAGGCAGTTGTTCCAATCAGGCAGCATCTGCTTGTCCATAAAGCAAACATAGATCAATGGAATAAGGCTGAACTGATATACAGCCATCCTCATGCACTGGCACAGTGCCATAAATTTCTTCATAAAGAATTCAAGGGAACTCCACTGGAAAATATGGCATCAACGGCAGCCGCTGCAAATTATGTAAAAGACCACCCAGAGATGAACATCGCGGCAATCGCGAATGGTTTGGCAGCAGAGGAATATGAACTTGCCATGGTGAAAGAAAACATCCATGATTACAGCTATAATCATACTGTGTTTGCTATTCTTGCGAAGGAAGGGCACACCATCAGCCTTAAACCATCTGATGACTATAAAACCACATTGATGATCACCCTGCCTTCTGACCAGGCTGGTGCTCTGCATCAAGTGTTATCTGCTTTTTCATGGAGAAAGCTCAATCTGTCAAAAATTGAATCAAGGCCGATGAAGACCGGGCTAGGAAAGTACTTTTTCATCATTGATATTAATTTGAAGATGGATGAAGTACTGATTCCTGGAGCCATTGCTGAACTCGAAGCCTTAGGCTGCAGTGTCAAGCTTCTCGGAAGCTACACAAGCCACAGAATCTAAAAAAAGATCCATCAATGATGGATCTTTTTTTAGGTTGTTAAAAGAGGATTAGGTAACAAAATCCTTTAACTGTAAAAATCAGCAATATGTAGTTTTAAAATGAATCATTGAAACAATCCAAAGCCTGTAAACGGCATGGTGATGTTCCAATAAGGGTCATTGGAACAATCAAAAGCGGAAAAGGACGATGCCGATGTTCCAATAAGGGTCATTGGAACAATCAAAAGCGGAAAAGGACGATGCCGATGTTCCAATAAGGGTCATTGGAACAATCAAAAGCGGAAAAGGACGATGCCGATGTTCCAATAAGGGTCATTGGAACAATCTAAAGGCTGAAAAGCACGATGCCGATGTTCCAATAAGGGTGATTGGAACAATCAAAGGCGGAAAAACACGATGCCGATGTTCCAATAGTGGTCATTGGAACAATCTAAAGGCGGAAAAGCACGATGCCGATGTTCCAATAGTGGTCATTGGAACAATCTAAAGGCGGAAAAGCAGGATGCCGATGTTCCAATAAGGGGCATTGGAACAATCAAAAGCGGAAAAGCAGGATGCCGATTGTCCAGTAAGGATCATTGGACAATCTAAGACTGAAAAAAGCCATCACATTGTTCCAATAAGGGTGATTGGAACAATCCAAAGACCGAAAAAGACCTTCACGATGTTCCAATAAAGGTGATTGGAATACTTCAAATCCTTAAAACCGCCTCGACGATGTTCCAATAAAGCGATACCAGACCTTTCCCATAAATACGCCTCTGTTTCTACTCCAGATCAACCAAGAAATGCGCTTTTCTAAGTGCTTCTTCTGCTTCATCCAGCGCTTTTTCTGTTGGCGCGGAGATTGTGTGCAAATGGATGCCTTCTGTAAGTTCTGACAAGTAAGAGGCATTAGTAGCACGGATTTTTTCCATGAATTGTTTCACTTTGTATCGATTCGATACCATGATTGAAGCGGTTAAATCTCCATAGACTGGATGTTCGATTTTGACATCCTTTATGGTGATACCATGATCGACGAGAAGGATTAGTTCTTCCTCTGTCCGTTCTGGAGTATGGGAACAGGCAATGGTTCTTACCGCTCCAGTTGGATTTGAGGCATGCATATAAATATAACCCTGGCTGGTTGCAATGATTGGTTCATTCCTGGCTTTTAGCAAGGTGATGTCGCCAACGATGACCTGTCTGCTTACATTTGTTATAGATGCAAGCTCACTTCCGGTAATTGGTTCCCTGCTTTCCTGCAGCCTGCTTAGGATAAATGCGCGGCGCTCGTCCCCGAGGATTTTCGTAGGTTCCTTCATAAATCCGATCCTCTCCTTCTATCTCTTCATTTGAGAATTTTACCATAAATAAAGAGGAATTTAAAAGGCGGAGGCATGTAAGGAGAGTTCGGCAATTGTTTTTGCAAGAGCTTCTACATCCTCGGCTTTTGTCTCTCTCCCAAATGAAATTCGAAAAAACTCTTTTGCCTCTTTACCTGTTATGCCCATTGCTGTCATCGTTTTCGCCGGTGAAACCATTCCTGTGTGACACGCTGTACCAGTGGAGATAGCATACCCTTTGCGATTGCATTCAAGCATTACGTATTGCCCCTCAATTCCCTTAATGCTCATACCAAGAATACCTGGAATCTGATAAGCTTCATCATCCCCAAATATTTGAACCCTGTCTGTCATGTCTGATAATGTTTCCCGGAAAAGGGATCTTAGCTTCCTCATACGTACTGTTTCCGCTTCCATTATCAAATGGGCTTTTTGTGCTGCCATTGTCATCGCTGCAATTCCGGGGATATTTACAGTTCCTGGCCTGAATCCTTTTTCATGAGCTGTACCAGCAATCAAAGGTTTCCATGCAAGCCTGGGATTGATATAAGCAGCCCCAGTTCCTTTCGGACCGTAAAATTTATGGCCGGAAATAGAAAGTGCGTCAACGGACCTGGCTATGGAGGCAATAGGAATTTTGCCAAAAGTTTGTACACAGTCACTATGAAGCAAAACATCTTGGCTTTTGCAGAAAGCGGCGATTGCTTCAAGTGGCTGCAGCGTGCCGATTTCGGGGTTTCCATGGTGGATAGAGACGAGCACAGTTTCTTTCCTGGCAGCCTTTATTACACTGTCATATTCAATTTGCCCTTTTCTATTTAGAGGAAGGTAAGTGACTTCCCACCCCTCTGTCTCCAGCTTTTTCATAAGATTATAGACTGATGAATGCTCAGCTGCACCTGTAATGATATGTTTGCCTTTTTTTCTTAAAGCAGAAAGCAGGGCCATTATACTTAGAAAGTTGGATTCAGAGCCTCCACTGGTAAAAAAAATACCCGCACTTTCTACATCAAGTAGATTGGAGAATTCCCGTCTGCAAACTTCCAATATATTTTCGGCAGTACTGCCCATATCATGGAGGCTCTGACTGTTACCGAAGTGTTCAGTTGCTGCTTGGATATAAATCTCCGCTGCTTCCCGGTCAAGCGGGCATGTTGCAGCATAATCGAAATATTTCATAATTGTCTCCGTATCCATTTGACATATTAAATAAACTCCATGTAACCAACTAATTAAAAGCTATAAAAATAGTTAAATGTTAAAAGTTCTTGTCAACAGTGTAAAACTGTGTAAATATATATGTCAAGACACCTGTTAACCCAGGAGGCAGCAAATCTATGAAACAAACAGATGTAATCATCATTGGCAGCGGAATTGCCTCGTTGCAATTAGCCAATAAATTAACAAAGACATTAAATGTGATTATTCTCACAAAGATGGAGCGGAATACGTGTAACTCTTATTTGGCGCAGGGAGGAATTGCTGCAGCAATCGGGATCAACGATGATCCTTATTTCCATTATCTGGATACGCTGGAAGCCGGCGGCCACCATAATGATGCAGAAGCTGTGCTGGCAATGACGAAAGAAGCACCTGATTTAATTAAAGGTATCTGGCAGGCAGGATGCAGATTTGATGAGGATCAGGATGGAAGGCTGCAACTAGGTTTGGAAGCTGCGCATAGCAAGAAGAGAATCGTCCATAGCGGCGGTGATGCCACTGGGAAGCATATGGTGGATTTCTTTAGTTCTAACCTCGGTTCAAATATTTCGATTGAGCAGTCGGTTTATGTCTATGAATTAATTTTAAATGACCAAATGGATACCTGTATAGGAGTGAAAGCAAAAACCTCGGATGGGGAGAATGAAGTTTATTATGCAGACCACGTAGTTCTTGCAACAGGGGGATGCGGCCAGCTTTATTCTTTTACCTCAAATGCTGAAACCGCTACCGGTGATGGCATGGCACTTGCTTATATAGCTGGTGCTGAACTGGCAGATATGGAATTCATCCAATTCCATCCGACGCTTCTATATGTGAATGGCAGTACAAGAGGTCTGATTTCCGAGGCTGTCAGAGGAGAAGGGGCAGTCCTCGTCACTGGTGAGGGACAAAGGATCATGGGAGATATTCATCCCTTAATGGATCTTGCTCCGAGGCATATCGTTTCCCAAACCATTTATGAGTATTTAAAAAAGGATATTCAAATCTACTTGGATATTACTGAAATTGAGGATTTCGGCATTCGGTTCCCGACCATCAGCCAGCTTTGCGCAGAGAATGGTGTGGAGATTGATAAGGGTCTGATTCCAGTTGTGCCTGGCAGCCATTTTATCATGGGAGGCGTGAAAACAGATTTGCTGGGCCGCACGAATATTCTAGGATTATATGCAATTGGAGAGGTCGCCTGCACAGGGATACATGGCGCGAACAGGTTAGCGAGCAATTCTTTGCTTGAAGGGATGTTCATTGGCAGCAGACTTGCAGAATGGATTAATCATACTCCGGCCGTATATAAAAATACTAAAAAATCTGATGCTGTAAAGATAGAACTATATCGTCCATTGGGAACGCTACCTGAAATTGAAGAATTAAAAAGAACGATGATGGACCGAACAGGGATTGTTCGGACAAGAGCAATGCTGACAGCCCAAAAGGAATGGCTTGAGCAGTTCAGTTTCGATGAATGGATGGATGCTCCTCTTGAGCAAATGTCGGCTGCTGAAATTAAACAGTTCTTTATGTACATTACAGCCTGCCTGATCACAGAATCAGCACTTGAACGTACAGAAAGCAGGGGCGGTCATTTCAGGGATGACTTTCCAAATGAAGATAATGCGAATTGGATGAAAAAACGGATCGTCCACCAACGAAAAAAAGTAAAGGATGGGAAGCATGAATACTATCAAACTTCGCTTGCTACTTGAACAATTTTTTATTGAAGACATTGGCGACCGTGATGTGACCAGTGAGTTGATATTCGGAAATGGAAAAACAGGAAGTATGGTTTTCCTTGCAAAAGAGGACGGGATTTTCTGTGGAGAACAGGTGATCAACACAGGATTCCGTTTAATGGATGAAAACTGTCAGGTCAATCTAATAGCTAAGGACGGGGCACATGTGAAAAAGGGGCAAGAGATTGCGACAATATCCGGCAAAATTTCCGCTTTGCTTAAAGCAGAAAGAGTTGTTCTTAATCTTGTGCAGCGGATGAGCGGTATAGCGACGAAAACGCATCAAGCCCTATCCGTGTTAGACAGCGGAAAAACAAGAATTTGTGATACGAGAAAAACAACACCTGGTTTAAGGATGCTTGAAAAATATGCTGTCCGATGTGGAGGCGGATACAACCACCGCTATGGATTATATGATGCTGTCATGATTAAGGATAATCATATTTCATTTGCAGGATCAATCAGCGGTGCTGTAGAAACAGTGAAATCAAGTCTCGGCCATATGGTAAAGGTGGAAGTGGAGATTGAGACAGAAGCCCAGCTTAAGGAAGCAATAGAATCAAAGGCCGACTGCATCATGTTTGATAACAGGACACCGGAAGAAATCGCAGAATGGATTGGCACAGTTCCAAAAGAGATTTTAACAGAAGCTTCTGGCGGCATCACTCTTGAAAATCTGCACAGCTACCGTAATTGCGGAGTAGATTATATTTCGCTCGGCTTCCTGACGCATTCTGTTAAGTCGCTGGATATTAGTGCAAAAGTGATACCGGAATAAAAAGGGGATGAATTCATGAATCTATTGGAGGCGCTTGAATCGAAAGCCAGAATGCTTCCTGAAAAATACAGGGACATGTCTGCAGAGGAACTGGAAGCCCTGATCAGGGATATAAAAGCGAAAATGGGAAAGAAGCTATTCATTCCTGGACACCATTATCAAAAAGATGAAGTCATACAATTTGCTGATGCTACTGGTGATTCACTGAAGCTAGCCCAGCTTTCAGCAGAGAACAGGGACGCTGAGCATATTGTGTTTTGTGGTGTTCATTTTATGGCGGAAACGGCTGATATTCTCACGGGGGACAATCAAAAAGTCTACCTGCCAGACATGAGGGCAGGCTGCTCGATGGCCGATATGGCCGATATATATCAGACTGAGCGGGCATGGGAATCCCTTCAGTTGTTGTTTGGCGATACAATACTTCCATTGACATATGTAAATTCCACTGCAGCGATTAAATCCTTCGTAGGGGAAAATGGCGGTGCCACAGTTACTTCTTCCAATGCTGAAAAAATGGTGCAATGGGCTTTTACCCAAAAGGAACGGCTCCTGTTCCTTCCTGATCAGCACTTAGGAAGGAACACAACTTACAATATTGGAATTGGTTTAGATGAAATGGCTGTATATAATCCCATTGAGAACAACCTCGAGTTTGAAGGGCCGCTCGAGAAAGTGAAGGTCATTCTTTGGAAAGGGCATTGCTCTGTCCATGAGAATTTTACCGTTGAAAATATTTTAAACGTTCGTAAAACAAATACGAATATGAAAATCATTGTCCATCCTGAATGCAAGCACGAGGTTGTCCGGCTATCTGACATGGCTGGGTCGACCAATTATATTATTGACGCAATTGAAGCTTCACCTACAGGATCGGAATGGGCAATCGGCACGGAAATGAATTTAGTGAACCGCCTGATTGCACAGCATCCTGATAAACATATTGTTTCGTTAAACCCGCATATGTGTCCATGTTTGACGATGAATAGGATTGACCTCCAGCATCTTGCATGGAGCCTTGATTCTATTATGGAAGGGCAGGAGTGCAATATCATTAATGTGGAATCAGGCACATCGGAAAATGCAAAGCTTGCTCTAGACCGAATGCTGCATCAATCTTAAAACGAATTCCTTCCCGATTGGGGAGGAATTTTTATTTTTAGGAAAAGCTTAATGTCGCTTGTTGAAACATATTTATAACTAGTGAAGCATAAGTTTTTTTGAAGATTGTTAGCAAAATGCCCACACCCACATACAATATATGGACTTATGCCATAGGAGGGAATCAGAATGAAGCTCCATATCGTACAGAAAGGGGATACTCTTTGGAAGATCGCCAAGAAGTACGGCGTGAACTTTGAAGAGCTGAAAAAGATGAATGCTCAGCTCAGCAACCCTGATATGATTATGCCCGGTATGAAAATAAAAGTTCCAACTGGTGGAGGTAATATAAAGAAAGAAGCTCCAATTTCCGGTGGAACGCCTCAAGCAAAAATCAATATGGGTGGCAAAAAGGAAATGCCGATTGCCAAAGAGAAACCTATATCAATGCCTGAAGTGAAGAAAGAGGCACCTGTGAAGGAAGTGCCTAAGGAGGCTCCAGTAAAAGAGCAGCCAAAAATGGAAATTCCAAAAATGGAATTGCCAAAACAAGAAGCACCTAAGCCAATTAAAAAAGAAGAAGCAGTGAAGCCATATACCCCTAAAATGCCGAAACAGATCATGCCTGAAATCGATATCAACAATTACTACATGTTGAATATGTCAAACATGCAGCTCCCGCCAAAGCCACAGCCACAGCCAAAGGCACAGCCCAAAGAACAGCCAAAGGCACAGCCTAAAGAACAGCCCAAAGCACAGCTCAAGCCGCAGCTCCCGCCAAAGCCAGAGAATATTTTCCCAGAAATCAAACCTGAAGTGAAACCAGAGGTTAAACCTCAAGCGAAGCCAATGCCAAAAGCAGAAGTGAAACCAAGCGTGAAGTCGGAAATTAAACCTGATATTAAAATTGAAAAGAATGATTTCATGGATGAATCACCTTCAATGATGCCATTCATCCAAGGAGGTTACCAACAGCCAATGATCCCTTATCCATATAATTGTTATCCTGGTGCCCCATCCATGACGGGTCCTGGATATGGTTACCCAGGAACTCAGCAGATGATGCCGTATCCTCAGGTGCAGGGAGCGATGTATCCTGGCCAATACCCTGGTATGATGCCTGGAATGGGAATGGCAGATATGGAATCATCGTCATTTGATCAGAACATGCAAATGCCATTAAGTCCTGCCCAGGATGAAAATATGCCTGCAAATATGCAGCCTCAGGTATCACCTGAATCAGAGGCAGGGCCTACTTTTTATGGAACGCCGATCTCTCCAGTAATGCCTGGTCCTGGCTGGTGTCCTCCATATGGGCAAATGCCTCATGGTTATCCGCCGATGCCATATATGCCTCAAGTCGGTGGAATGATGGAAGATCAGATGCCTTACCAGCAACAGGTAGGTGGAATGATGGATAACCAAATGCCACAGGTGGGCGGAATGATGGATAATCAAATGATGCCTCAAGTCGGCGGCATGATGGATGAGGAATCATCTGAAATGCCAATGCCACAAATGCCGCAGGTAGGTGGAATGATGGAGAATCAGATGCCACAGGTAGGCGGAATGATGGAAAATCAGATGCCACCACAAATGCCGCAGGTAGGCGGAATGATGCAAGGCCAGATGCCGATGATGCCGCAGGTAGGCGGAATGATGCAAGGCCAGATGCCGATGATGCCGCAGGTAGGCGGAATGATGCAAGGCCAGATGCCAATGATGCCGCAAGTAGGCGGAATGATGCAAGGCCAAATGCCAATGATGCCGCAGGTGGGCGGAATGATGCAAGGTCAAATGCCGATGATGCCACAAGTAGGCGGAATGATGCAAGGTCAAATGCCGCATCAAATGCCGCAAGTGGGTGGAATGATGGAAAATCAAATGCCACCACAAATGCCGCAGGTAGGTGGAATGCAGCAGCCGCCATTGTTCCCTAAGCAGGGTGTAAAGGGGATGGGAAATGACTGTGGTTGCGGAGGTTCAATGGGCACTCCTTACGGTTTAATGGGAGCGGGTTATCCTCCTCATGCACCACAAGGATATCCGGCCGGACCTGGCATGTACCATTTACAGCCGCAGCCTGGTTATCAAATGGGGATGGGACCACAGGGCTTCATGAATCCTTATGGAGCGGGTCCGATGGGTCCAGGGTTTGGAATGCCTCGTTTTGATGATGAGAGCGATGAATATTAACATCAAGAGAGGGGGAGACGATTTGTTCAAAAATCGTCTCTTCTCCTATTTATCAAAAGAACTCGCCGTGAATATCATTGAATTAAAGAAATTAAGGGGAAATGTATATTTTGTCCGAACGGAGAATGATTCATTTATCCTGAAAGGCTATAAAGAATTAAGAAAGTTAAAGGTTCAGGAGACATTTACTTCATCTTTAAGGAAATCAGGCTTTGAACATTCGTATTGTTTTTATACGGACAACAATCAGCCACTTTACTTCCAGAACGTATATTATGGTCGCATGGAATATATTCAGCCCAATGAAATACCCTTTCATTATGGACATGATCAAGATAGGCAGGAAGGCATTGATCTTTTAAAAAAATTTCATGATAAAACCCGGGATCTTGCCTCCTCTTATACAACCTTGCTCCCTAAAACGGATCTAATTAGAAAATGGCATCAGCGGAAGTTTGATTTTATGAGGAATTTACCGCAGATAAATTATCACGTAAAAAAAGAGATGACAAATGATTTTTTAAAATGGGCCAATTTTTCATTGCATGGATTTGTTAAGTTAAAAAACAACCTGGCTGAAAATCAACCTGCCATCCTTCATGGAGATGTTGCTCATCACAACTTCTTGAGGTCGAGTGAAGGGGAATTGTACTTAATTGATTATGATTTAATCAGTATTGGGTCGACTGCATGTGACATGCTTCAATACGCAAATCGCATCTTGCCTTTTTTGGATTGGAAACTTTCAGCGCTAGCAGAAATAAACCACCTGAATAATTGGTTAAATAACGAGGCATTTTTATACGGACTTTTGTATCCAGCCGATTTATTAAGAGAATGGAATAGACTGATCAGAGATGATGAGGATTCAAACCCATACAGAACTGCACCGATTGTTAATATGACTTTAAGCCAATTCCGGCAAAGGCAGCAATTTCAAGAGGAGGTAAAATTGTTACTGAAATAATCGTTTGTTTCTGTAAGGGAAAAGAAAGTATAAAATTCACTTCGAGAAATGGCCAGCTTCAGCGCCTAGCCCCTCGAGTCGCTTGTCTAGCTGCGGCTCCTAACTCCTCGAGTCGCTTCGGTCCTGCCAATGAAGTCAAAGAACGACTTCACTGTCAGGCCATTCGACGGACACGATGTCCTAGTGCCGACGTTGCCACAGGACGTGGCGTAGTTAGTCGCCGTTCCTTTTAAAAGGCGCTTGCGCTTTTCTTCATATCCTATTGGTCTTATCTGACAGAATGAAACACACAGCCTATCCACACTCTAATAATGAGCATTTAAATGCTCAGATTAGCCAGAATGGGGGTTATTCGTTTGGATAAGAGGATACTAATGCTTCCGTTAGCTTCCCTGCTGGTGTTTGGCATGAGTGCCTGTAATGCCAATTATGAAAATGCTGCACAGGACCGAAACGCCAATCCAGCTCAGCCAATAGGCTATTATTCAAATGAAAAGGGTAATGAAGTCGATGTAATGGATGATCGGGAAGGTCCAGTGACTGAAATCTTTGACCACAACTTTGGCAAAGAGGGCCGTGTCGCTCAAGAGCAAAAGCGAATGAAGATCCAGTCAAGGGATGAAAATGGCAACCCGCCTAACCCGACTGTCCCGCTTTCAGACCACGATCATAACTTTTTTCAAAGGGATAACCGTTTTAGCCACGGTGATACGAATTATCACGGGCATTTGGATGATAAAAGAGGTAGCGGCAAAGCGAAGGTTTACAGAAATAGCAAACAAGATAACAAAATGGCCCGAAAGGTTGGCGAAGCAGCAGCTGCTGTAGACAATGTTGATAAAGTAAGGTCTGTTATGTTTGGCAAAGAAGTAGAAATCGCCGTGTCTTATAAAGACAAGTCTAAGGAAAAGCAGACAAAAAAGGAAATCCAAAATGCTGTTAAGCCTTATATTGAAGGCAGAAAACTTAGAATCACCACGGATGAAGGCACATTCAGCCGGACAAGAAACATTGACTACGAGAGAAAAAACGGCAATCCGCGTGAAAGTATCAACCTGAATCAGAGATAAAACCGTGAAGGCAGAGCAAATGCTTTGCCTTCTTCGCTTGTGTGAAAAAACAGCCATAAAAAAGACAAAATTCTTAAAAGGATAAACAAACATTTTTTGGCTAAACTATTTGTGAACAAGTCTTCATTCTTTGATTTTTCTCATTCAAAAACCATTAATAATTAAAGTGAGGTGGACAGCAATGGGTTCAAGGTATAAGTTCAATGCATTCAGTATCGCTGCACTGCTGCTAATCAGTCTATCTGGCTATGGTTTGGCACTCCACACAGAACCTGCTCTTGCTGAGAAGCCTGAAGCTAAGGACCAGCAAATCAATGAACCTCTTAAGGTCAAAATCATTTTGCAAAGAGTTTATTTAGATGGAGAAATGAGTGAGGAAGGAGTCCTGGAAACAATTTGGTCCATGGAAGATTTTTGGGCAAAATATGATGATTGGCAGCTTATTGATATGGAAAAAAACAAAGCTGTATTCAGACAGGACATTGATGACATCTCCCCTCTATTAAAGGCGAATGGTTATTTTGGCTTGTCTGATGAGGGGGTCTTAACTATTTTTAATGGCAGGCCCGATGGATCAAATATTATCCAATCTTTCTTTCAAATTGACCTTGGGAGGCTTGAAAGCTTTAAGAGGGATCAATTGAAGAAAGGAATACCGATCAAGAATAAACAATGCTACGAAGAAGTCCTCGAGACATTTAAACCATATACTTTGCTGGAAAAGCAATGAAGGGCCGGGATGAACCGGCCCTTTCATTATGTAATCAGAAAAAATCCCTGTTGCTGTGT
Source organism: Heyndrickxia sp. MSNUG (assembly GCF_049532715.1). NCBI lineage: Bacteria > Bacillati > Bacillota > Bacilli > Caryophanales > Bacillaceae > Heyndrickxia > Heyndrickxia sp. MSNUG. Next base: position 3,436,122 of record NZ_CP150978.1, on the reverse strand, counting down.
GCTGGTATAAAAATAAAAAATAAATCATACGTTCGCCTTTTAGCATATTTTTGTACAACTCATTAAAAATTGTATGGTAAAATGAGTTACAGCAAAGCAGAGGGGCGAGAATATTGTTCGAGTTTATTAAAGGCAGCGTCGACTTTGTCGGGCCTGAATATATAGTAGTTGAAAATAATGGGATTGGGTATCAAATTATGACACCTAACCCGTTTGTATTTGCAAAAGAAACTGGAAAAGAGATTCGTATTTATACATATCATTATGTCAGGGAAGATCTCATTGCTCTCTATGGTTTTAAGAGCAGGGAGGAAAAAGCCCTCTTCACACGACTTTTGAATGTGTCAGGAATTGGTCCGAAAGGGGCACTCGCTATACTTGCTTCAGGAGAGCCTGAACAGGTTGTACATGCAATCGAAAACGAAGATGAAGCTTTCCTTGTGAAATTCCCAGGAGTCGGAAAGAAAACAGCGCGTCAAATGATCTTAGATTTAAAAGGAAAGCTGCATGACTTGGTTCCGGACTTTTTCCCGAACTTATTTAATGCTGAGGAAGTTGCAGCGGCTGAAAGTCTGTCGACTGAGTTTGATGAGGCAGTCCTTGCGCTCAAGGCTCTGGGCTATTCCGAGAAGGAAATTCGTAAGGTCGCACCTGATTTGAGAAAAGAAAAGTTATCGACAGATCAATATATTAAGAAGGCACTGCAGAAGCTTTTAAGATAAAACCAAGATTAATAAAAGGGTGATAAACAGATGGAAGAACGCATTATCTCCAGTGAAGCCGGCGATCAGGATCTTTCATTTGAGCAGAGCCTGCGGCCTCAGACACTAAGGCAATACATCGGGCAGGATAAGGTGAAGGCCAATCTCGAAGTATTTATCGAAGCTGCGAGAATGAGGCGTGAAACACTGGATCATGTTTTACTATATGGTCCTCCTGGATTGGGGAAAACGACACTTGCAGCCATCATCGCCAATGAAATGGGAGTCAACCTTAGGACAACTTCCGGACCTGCAATTGAAAGGCCAGGGGATCTCGCGGCAATCTTGACTGCGCTTGAACCGGGTGATGTATTATTTATAGACGAAATCCACCGGCTTCCTAGAACCATTGAGGAAGTGCTCTATCCAGCAATGGAAGATTTTTGTCTGGATATTGTCATTGGAAAGGGACCAAGTGCTCGTTCTGTTCGATTGGACCTTCCGCCATTTACGCTTGTTGGGGCGACTACGCGTGCTGGTTCATTATCTGCTCCTTTAAGAGACAGGTTTGGAGTCTTAAGCCGATTGGAATACTATAATGAAAGCCAGCTTACTGATATTGTTGTCAGGACAGCGGAACTGCTTGAAACAGAAATTGATTGGCTTGCGGCCCAAGAGCTTGCTAGAAGGTCGAGAGGAACACCGAGAATTGCGAACCGCCTGTTAAAGCGCGTTCGAGATTTTGCCCAGGTCCGCGGCAATGGAGCGGTAGAGGAATCTTTGGCTAAAGAAGCAATGGAACTCATGCAGGTAGACCGTTTAGGCCTCGACCATATTGACCATAAATTACTAATAGGGATCATTGAAAAATACCGCGGCGGCCCAGTTGGGTTAGAGACCATCGCCGCCACCATAGGAGAAGAGTCGCAGACCATTGAAGATGTGTATGAACCATATCTTCTGCAGATTGGATTTCTACAGCGGACTCCAAGGGGAAGAATTGTAACGGAGGCTGTGTACCGACATTTCCAAATGGAGGTGCCTGAGCGTTGACAGGTGCAGCAAAGTTCGTGATGATTGCGGGAGCAGTAATCTTTGTAATCGGATTTATCATGCAATTTATTAACCTCGGCAGACTGCCAGGTGATGTAATAATTAAAAAGGGCAATGCAACATTTTATTTCCCATTTGTTACGTCTATCATATTAAGCGTTTTATTATCTGCGATTTTTTACTTTATCGGTAAATTCCGCTGAAACTTTTATTTGATAGACTGCGTAGACAGTCATCGGCCCTCGCGGAAAGCGAGCGTCAGGGGCGAACACCAACAGGTACGTTAAACATAGACACTAGAAAAAATAGTAAGGGTGACATCATGAAAGTAGATTTGTTTGATTTTCATCTGCCGGAAGAACTGATTGCTCAGACTCCGCTGGAACAGCGAACTGAAAGCAGACTCATGGTTCTGGATAAAGAATCCGGCAATATTGAACACGATAAATTTAAAAATATAAAAGAATATCTCCAGCCTGGCGATTGCCTTGTTTTGAATGATACAAAAGTACTTCCTGCAAGGCTGTTCGGATTGAAGGAAGATACAGGTGCGAAAATTGAAGTCCTTCTTTTAAAACAGGTTGAAGGTGATGAGTGGGAAACGCTTATTAAGCCAGCGAAGCGTGTGAAGGAAGGAACAAAAATTGTTTTTGGCGATGGGATTTTAACAGCTGTTTGCACTGGTGAGGCTGAACATGGGGGCAGGAAACTGAAGTTCTCTTATGAAGGGATTTTCTATGAGGTTCTCGAGGAGCTTGGTGAAATGCCGCTGCCCCCATATATTAAAGAGCAGCTGGAAGATAAGGACCGTTACCAAACTGTTTATGCAAGAGAACGGGGTTCTGCAGCTGCTCCGACGGCGGGCTTGCATTTTACAGAGGAACTGCTGGAAGAGCTTAAGGAAATGGGAGTCCATATTGCTTTTATCACTCTCCATGTAGGCCTTGGCACATTCAGGCCTGTAAGTGTTGATTCTATTGAAGAACATGATATGCATTCCGAGTTCTATCAGGTTACTGAAGGAACAGCCTTGCTATTGAATACAGTCCGGGAAAACGGAGGCAGGATCATCACAGTTGGGACAACGTCTACAAGAACACTCGAAACGATTGCCACAGCAAACGACGGTAAGTTTATATCAGAAAGTGGCTGGACGAATATATTTATATATCCAGGATATGAATTTAAGGCAATCGATGGGATGATTACAAATTTCCATCTGCCTAAATCAACACTTATTATGCTGGTCAGTGCTTTAGCAGGACGTGATCATGTCCTCAATGCGTATAATAAGGCAGTGGAAGAAAGGTATCGTTTCTTTAGCTTTGGTGATGCGATGCTGATTTTATAAACTCGCTTCTTGAGTTTTTTAAAGTCCTAATGTGCAACAACATTTCAACGAGATAAAACAGAAATTTTAACAGCTTTGGTTTAACCAATGGAAGGAGCTTATATCAATTGTCAGCAATCCGATACGAATTAATAAAAACATGTAAGCAAACAGGGGCAAGGCTTGGGCGCGTACATACACCACACGGCTCATTTGAAACGCCTGTGTTCATGCCTGTGGGTACACTGGCAACCGTCAAGACGATGGCACCTGAGGAATTAGTGGAAATGGGAGCAGGAATCATACTGAGCAATACCTATCACCTCTGGCTGAGACCAGGACACGAAATCGTACAAGAGGCTGGCGGCCTGCATAAATTCATGAACTGGGACCGTGCAATCCTTACAGACTCAGGTGGTTTCCAGGTGTTTTCTTTAAGTGAGTTTAGGAAAATTGAAGAGGAAGGCGTCCATTTCCGCAACCATCTTAACGGAGACAAGCTGTTCCTTTCTCCTGAGAAAGCGATGGAAATCCAAAATGCATTAGGTTCGGATATCATGATGGCATTCGATGAATGCCCTCCTTACCCAGCTGAATATGACTATATGAAAAGGTCAGTTGAAAGAACTTCTCGCTGGGCCGAGCGCTGCCTTTCAGCTCATAAGCGTCCACAGGACCAGGGACTTTTCGGGATTGTCCAGGGTGGAGAATATGAGGAATTGAGGAAACAGAGCGCCAAGGATCTTGTGTCGATGGACTTCCCTGGCTATGCAGTCGGCGGATTGTCGGTTGGAGAACCAAAAGATGTCATGAACAGGGTGCTTGACTTTACGACACCATGGCTGCCAACAGATAAGCCGCGTTATTTGATGGGGGTAGGTTCACCTGACTCATTGATTGATGGTGCGATCCGTGGCATCGATATGTTTGACTGTGTTCTGCCTACAAGGATTGCCCGAAATGGTACATTGATGACGAGCGAGGGCCGACTAGTAGTGAAAAACGCCAAGTTTGCACGTGATTTTGGACCGCTGGATCCAAATTGTGATTGCTATACTTGCCGAAATTACAGCAGGGCATACATTCGCCATTTGATTAAAACAGATGAAACCTTTGGAATTCGATTAACTTCTTACCATAATCTCTATTTTCTGATAAACTTAATGGAGCAGGTCAGACAGGCGATCCGCGAAGACCGTCTCGGCGACTTTAGAGAAGAGTTCTTTGAGCAATATGGATTTAATAAGCCGAATGCTAAAAATTTCTAATAACCTGGCTTGTAATAGTGAAAGGAGGGGAAATGAATGGAAGGTTTAATAGGTACAGTATTCCCACTGCTGCTGATGTTTGCATTGTTCTACTTTTTACTGATTCGTCCTCAACAGAAAAGGCAAAAAGCGGTTCAGCAAATGCAAGGCGACCTGAAAAAAGGAGATAAGGTTGTTACAATCGGCGGTTTACATGGATTTGTCGATGCACTTGATGAAGGCACTGTTGTCATAAAGTGTGGAGACGGAAGCCGTCTTACATATGATCGCGCTGCCATCCGTGATGTAACAGCATCTACGGGCGACATGCTTGCAAAGTAATGAAAAAAGAAGCGGATTTCGGTCCGCTTCTTTTTTATGCGCTTTTTCCGCCTGCTATGTTGACTCCTAAAATACCACCCATCATTGCCGTTAAAATATAGCATGTATGATAGATGAGCTGCTCAAAGGTGAATAAGCTGTCATATCCTAAAAATTGAAACAAAAAGATAATAAGGGAATAAACGAGACCTGTTGATCCGCCAATCAGCCACCCCTTTAGCTTTCCATTCCCCCCAGTAATAAAACCGCCAATAAAAATGGATAAAAAAGAGATGGATGTCATTACGTATTGAAGCGAAGACTCCTGGACTGAAGTGAATTTTAAAAGAAGAGAAAATATAAAACTGCTTACGACTGCCAATAAAAATATTGCCATCACACCGTATAGGACGGCCTTTCCTAAACTCCTGGATTCCATTAACCCCTCTCCTTTCTAATCTGAACCTTGAAACAGGGAATTGCCTAGTACAAGCATATTCAGGGAAATGTAGAAATAGAATTAGTTTTTTATTTAGCTTTGCTCACATTGGTTGACTTTCGGGCAAGGCACTCGATTACCGCGGGCGGGCCTGAGAGCCTTCTCGGCGCCTGATATATCAGAGAGTGGAAGAACATGCAAATATCATTGCTTCCAGAAAAATAGTAGTATTTTTTTTATTCCAGGTATAACACTATAGTGGAATGCATTGTGAAGGGTGGGAGAAAAGTGGAAGAATATATGATCATTCTTTTTAGGACCTTGCTCCTTTACTTGCTGATCCTCGTGATATTCAGATTGATGGGCAAAAGGGAAATCGGAGAATTGAGCATTTTGGATTTTGTTGTGTATATCATGATTGCTGAAATGGCTTCTCTCTCAATCGAAAACACAGAAGATCCATTAATCAATACTTTGCTGCCAATCATTATTTTGGTCATTATTCAGATTACTTTGGCACTTTTTTCTCTTAAAAGCAAGATGTTCAGGGATATAGTGGACGGTAAGCCCACGGTTATTGTCAATAACGGGAAAATTGATGAACATGCAATGAAAGCACAGAGGTATAACTTTGATGATTTGCTGCTTCAATTGAGAGAAAAGGATGTAGGAAATATTGCCGACGTTGAATTTGCTATTTTGGAGCCATCTGGAAAGTTGTCCATTTTTCAAAAAAACCAGGGAAGTCAATCAGGAGGCCAGCAGGATAATGGCAGTCTTGCGCTGCCGCTAATAATTGACGGTGAGGTTCAGGAAGATAATCTTAAATTAATTGACAAGAAAAAGGAATGGCTTTTAGAACAGCTTAGGAAAAAAGGACATGATGATCCTGGAAAAATATCTTTTTGCAGTTTTCAAAATGGGAAGTTTTATGTTGATTTAATTGATCAATAATCCATCTTTCAAAAATCTAAAAGAATAATACCTGATATCATTGCCAATTCAAAAAACGTGGAGCACAAACCGCGTTTTTTGAATTGGGCTAATGCGTTATATTTAATACTTGGACATAAAGACGTAAAGATGAGGTTAGCACCTATTTAAATAATGGTTTTTTTAAGAAAGAAGTGAATACTGAGAGAACTCTGCGAACCTCATGCTTTTTAATCAGACCTAACGCCATTGCCAGTGAAATATAGATTACGGAAATGGCCGCTGCTGTTATGAGGATTCTCACGGCGAGGGAAGTGCCTTCCCCATAAACATCCCAAAGCAGAAAACCTGCCAATCCTGCCAGCGCTATAACAGCAAATGTTTTTACATAATCCATTACATAAAAGGTAAAGGAAACAGCCTTCAGCATCGTGGCGAAATGAAGGAGGGTAATCAATACAATTCCCATTACCATTCCTAGAGCAGCCCCGTTAATCCCGAATGCAGGCTGGCTTGCTAGTAAAAATATGACAGCTGTCTTGGCTACATTCCCGATTAGACTGTTAATCATGGCAGCACGTGCTAAGTCTAATGCCTGAAGCGCTGCCTGCAAAGGTCCCTGAAAGTAATAAAAAAGAAAAAACGGTGCCATCAGCTTTATGAATTGGGAACCATTCGATGTACCATACATTAGGGTCATTAAAGGCTCAGCCAATACATACAGCACAACCACTGACAATCCGCCAGTCAGCAAAGAAAAGCGTAACGATTGCTGTAAAAGATGTTCAATGACTTTTCCATTTTTCTTAGAATTCGCCTCGCTTATCGCGGGAACAAGAGAAGTTGAAAGGGAATAGGTAATAAATGATGGCAGCAAAAGCAATGGCATTGCAAACCCGGTAAGTGCACCATATTGTTTAGTTGCTGCAACGGCTGCCACTCCTGCGATTGCAAGGCTATGGGCGACAACGATTGGCTCAAAGAACCAGGAAACGGATCCTATCATCCTTGATCCAGTTGTCGGTAATGCAATACCCATCAATTCGTTGAAGGTCGATTTCCCTGAATGGACATATTGAAAGAAATTTTTCCTTAGCCGGAATTTCTTTCTCAGTTTGAAAGTCGTCATTAAGTACAGCAGTGAAGCAAGTTCTCCAAGCACTGATGCCACCATAGCTGCCGCTGCAGCATATTCAATTCCATAAGGCATGAATGTTTTTGTCAATACAGCGATTAGGGTGATGCGGACGAGCTGTTCAATTACTTGAGAGATGGCAGAAGGCCTCATATTCTGCCTTCCCTGAAAATATCCGCGAAGGACAGAGGATACAGCCACTATGGGTACGATAGGGGCGATGGCCATGAGCGGCAAATGAGTCCGCGGGTCTGTAAATAAAGTATTTGAAAGGTAGGGAGCAAGGAATAATAAGGCTGGCGTAAAGACTATGGATAAAGAGATTGTGGTAGCAAGAGAGACGACTAAGATTTTCTTGATTTTAGCATAATCTCCTCTTGCTTCAGCTTCTGCTACATTTTTGGAAATGGCCACAGGCAGGCCCAGCTGTGTAATGGTCACGACAAGGATCAATGTCGGGAAGGCCATCATATATAAGCCGACGCCCTCTTCACCAATGAAACGGGCGATGACTATCCGGTTTATAAAACCAAGCACTCTTGTTACGAGCCCGGCTATCAGTAAAATAAAGGTTCCTTTTAAAAACTTCGACATTCCGCTCCCTGCCTTCTCAAAAATGCTTATTTCATATACAATTAACTATATGCAGGAAAGTGGACAAAGCATGACAGGTTAGAGCATTTAAAAGACTAGAATTTGGGACAGGGAGGCAAAGAGATGGACCGAAGCCATCAGTATGGTCGTTTTTACAAAGAAATTAAGCCAGCTTTGAAAAGCAAGGTGGAAGAATTCAAGATTTTCGGTTATGAAAAAGTAAGCGAAAAAGATTTATGGGATTACTTAACGAAAAAAAATGGAAGAAATTGAAGGAAGATATTCATCTGTATGAAATTGTAGCTGATATACTATCTGTCAAAATTGGAGATTTGATGAACTTCACTACAGTAGAAGCCTTTAAGATGGGGGATTTTGCGATGGATGATGAAGAGGAGCGGAAGCAGCTGCTTAAATAAGGATTAGTTCTTATTAAATATTCCTAATAATTAGACTGGTATTCATAGATCCATTTTTCGCTCTTTTTCCTTTAAGTCAAGACAAGTTCCTGTATTGAATTCCTGGAGCGGATTTTTTATATCATTTCGTCTTAAAGTTAAAAGTTTTTCATTATCCCAAAAAGCTTAATTGACAGTTTTTTTAATCTGATACATAATTAAAATGCTATAAATTGGTTGCCTTCATATGTTTCCTGTAGTCTTAATGTTTTTAACTGCCTGGCAGCATGATTTTTTGTGCGCAAAATAAGGAGGATTTCTACATAATGGTAAAACGCAGCCGCATCGTGGTCTTCTTTTTGTTAGTTTTGCTAATTGGAAGTGCCATGGGTGCAACGACCCAGAATATCTTGAACAATATAAAGCTAGGACTTGACCTTCAGGGTGGGTTTGAAGTTCTCTATGAAGTTACACCCCTACATGGGAAAAAAGGCGACAAAGTTGACCGGGAAACTTTAAAGAGTACAGCAAACGCCCTGGAACGAAGGGTTAACGTTCTCGGAGTAAGTGAACCGAATATACAAATTGAAGGAGATAACAGGATTCGTGTTCAGCTTGCTGGTGTAAAAGACCAGAGTAAGGCTAGAGAAATCCTCTCCACCGAAGCAAACCTGACATTCCGTGACGTTAACGACCGGATTATGATGGACGGAAGCGACCTGGCTGAAAATGGAGCGAAGCAAAGCTTTGACCAACAAAATAAGCCAAGTATCTCCATTACGTTAAAAGACGGGGATGAGTTCGGTAAGATCACGAAAGAAATACACAGCATGGCTCCTGAAAACCAGCTTATTATTTGGCTTGATTTTGAGGAGGGAAAAGATTCTTATAAGGCAGAAAGAATGAAGCCAAATCCAAGATTCCTTTCCAATCCAAATGTTGATCGTGTTTTAAATCAGAAAAATGTTGAGATAACAGGAACTTTCACAATAGAAGAAGCCCAGCAGCTTGCATCATTGCTTAATGCTGGATCGCTTCCAGTTAAGCTTGATGAAACTTACTCAACATCTGTTGGTGCGAAATTCGGTGAACAGGCATTAAACGAGACGATTTTCGCGGGCATAATAGGTGTTATCGTTATTTTTGCATTTATGCTTCTTTATTACCGTTTACCAGGTTTCATAGCAATAGTAACACTGTCGATTTATATTTACCTCATCTTGTTGATCTTTGATTGGATGAATGGAGTATTGACGCTTCCGGGTATTGCAGCTTTAATCCTAGGGGTTGGTATGGCGGTAGATGCCAATATTATCACCTATGAACGGATTAAAGAAGAATTAAAGATCGGCCGCAATATCAAGGCCGCCTTTGATGCAGGAAGCAAAGGGTCATTGTCAACGATCCTTGATGCTAACTTGACGACTATTCTTGCTGCAATCGTATTGTTTGCATATGGTACAAGCTCAGTAAAAGGCTTCGCGACGATGCTGATAATCAGTATTCTCGCAAGCTTCATCACAGCAGTATTTGGCGCACGCCTATTCCTTGGCCTGTGGGTTAACAGTGGTTTATTCAAAAATAAGCCATGGTGGTTCGGAGTTAAGAATGAAGAGATTCATGATATTTCCGAAGGCTTGGATTCATTGGATTTGCGTACAAAATTCGATCGTTTTGATTTTGTTAAACATAGAAACAAATTCTTCATGGCAACAGGCATTATCCTAGGTCTTGGACTTATCGCATTATTGATATTCCGACTTAACCTTGCAATTGATTTTGCCAGCGGTACAAGAATTGAAATTCTATCAGACAGCAAACTCACTGCTGAGCAGGTAAAAGAGGAACTTGCAAAGGTAGATATCAAAACAGATGATATCGTCATCTCTGGCGATAAGGGTGAAGTAGGGGTAGCAAGATTAAAAGGTGTGTTAAGCAAGGAAGAAATTTCGACCCTTAAATCGCACATCAAAGATGAATTTGGTGCTGAGCCGAATGTCGGAACAGTTTCCCCTACAATTGGTAAAGAATTGGCAAAGAATGCGATGATTGCCCTGGTTATTGCCTCAATCGGCATCATCATTTATGTAACGGTACGATTCGAGATGTACATGGCCCTTGCAGCAATTGTAGCATTGCTTCATGATGCATTTTTAGTCATTGTTGTTTTCAGTATTACACGATTGGAAGTAGACCTGACATTCATCGCGGCGATCCTGACAATTGTCGGCTACTCCATTAATGACACGATTGTTACCTTTGACAGGATGAGGGAGAATATGGTGAAGAAGAAGCGCCTGAAGACTCCTGAAGATATTGCAGAAGTAGTTAATACAGGTTTGCGCCAAACGCTGGGACGTTCGGTCAACACTGTTTTAACCGTAGTCATTACTGTAGTTGCTTTACTGATTTTCGGCAGCGAATCCATTTGGAATTTCTCATTCGCATTGCTTATCGGTTTGATTGCGGGTACCTATTCTTCTATATTTATCGCAGCTCAGCTCTGGTACGTTTGGAAAAATAAAGAGCTTAAGAAGAAGGGCACAATCAATACCTATAAAGAAAAGAAAGTATACTCAGACGAGCCTCAAGTATAAATGAATGTATTTGTAAAATACCACGGGAAACCGTGGTATTTTTCTTTTTGGTTAGAACATCCATTTTTCAGGATAAAATAATAGGAATGCCGAAAGACTAATTGCGTCGGTTTCTTGCCGGTATACATATGAATTGTGGAGCTGGGAGGTAATATACCATTGGAAAAAGATGTGCGATTTAAAAAAGCGGAATTTGCTGCCATGGTTGGTGTAGTTGGGAATATTTTATTAGCTGTCTTAAAGTGGGTGATCGGTGTTTACGCAAACAGTACAGCGCTTGTAGCCGATGCGGTGCATTCTGCCTCGGATGTTGCTGGCTCACTTGCTGTTTACATTGGGCTAAAGGCAGCGAAAGCTCCGCCAGATGAGGACCATCCATATGGACATGGAAAGGCTGAATCGATCGCTGCTATTATTGTTGCCGTCCTGCTGTTGCTGGTAGGTGTGGAAATTGGCAGGTCTGCAATTGAATCCTTTTTTAAGCCTATTGAGGCACCAAAATCGATTGCAATTGTTGCGGTCATCGTTTCAATCATCGTAAAAGAGGGAATGTTCAGGTATAAATACAGGCTAGGTAAACAATTGAATAGTGACGCTTTGATTGTAAATGCCTATGAACATCGGTCTGATGTATATTCATCGCTCGCTGCCCTGGTTGGAATCAGCGCTGCGGTCATTGGCGGGAAGCTGGGGATTGGGTGGCTTGAATATGCTGACCCAGTAACAGGATTGCTTGTAGCCATCTTCATCATAAAAATGGCCTGGACACTTGGCAAGGAATCGATTCATAACACTCTTGATCATGTAATGCATGAGGAAGATACAGAAGAATTCAAAACTATTGTTCGATCTATTTCAGATGTGAAAAAATTGGATGAGTTACATGCGAGGGAACATGGACATTATGTGATCATCGATTTGAAAATATCCGTGGATCCACATATCACAGTTGAACAAGGGCATAGAATAGGTAAATGTGTCAAAAAGAAGCTTATGGAAAACATGAATGTCCAAAATGTCTTCGTCCATATAAATCCTTTTAGCGAGGATGGGAGTTTCGAGGATAACATTGACATTCAATAGAAAAAAAGGGGTTGAGGAGAATGAAATTTCAATGGACACTGCTGCTTGGTATCGCCTTTGCACTGATTGTGGCCGTATTTGCCGTCATCAATGTAGAACCAGTAACAGTTAACTATTTATTTGGCGAAGCAAAATGGCCATTGATCCTGGTTATTTTAGGCTCAGTGCTAATGGGAGGCATCATTGTAGGGTCAGTCGGACTCTTCAGGATGTTTGTCCTACAGCGTGAGGTCAAAACCTTAAAGAAGCAAAACCAGGCGTTAGAACATCAGCTTAAGGAAAATCATATAACTCAGGAAGAACCATTGCATGGCATTGAGGATATTCATTGAGTGAAAGACAAAATGGCAGCTTTTTCAGCTGTCATTTTTTTTGCTGTAATTAAAGTCAATGTTGATATCTACCACCTGGTGATTGGAGCGGGAAGCGAGTGCCTGAAGCGGAACCAACAGCTAATTTATCATAGCCTAATCAAAAATAGTTCCACACTCTTAGCATTCATTGTCATTGAAACAAGGACAAGGCTTTTGTATAATAAAAAAGCTGAGAGGTGAACGTATGTTAAAGCCAAAATCAAGGTGGATTGTAAAGCAATCTGACCAGTCTAAAACAGAGTCACTCGCAAAAGAACTCAATATTACCCATCTGACTGCTTCTCTGCTTGTCAATCGCGGACTGGATACCGTGGAAGATGCCCGGTATTTTTTATTTGGACAAAAAAGCAATTTCCATGATCCATTTTTATTAAAAGATATGGACAAGGCAGTAGCACGTATAAACAAAGCAATAGAAATACAGGAGCCGATCTTAGTATTCGGTGATTACGATGCAGACGGTGTGAGCAGTACAACGGTGATGATGAAAGCCCTGAATGAATTGGGGGCTAATGCCGATTACTACATACCAAACCGTTTCACAGAAGGCTATGGCCCGACCGAAAAGGCTTTTAAAATGGCGGCTGAAAAAGGGATAGGCCTGATCATAACAGTTGATACGGGCATTTCCGCCCTACATGAAGCCCAGGTAGCAAAGGATCTTGGCATAGATCTCATCATAACGGATCATCATGAACCAGGGCCTGCACTTCCGAATGCCTTTGCGATCATCCATCCAAAGCTTGAGGATAGTGCCTACCCATTCAAGGACTTAGCTGGTGTAGGCGTAGCGCTAAAGGTCGCTCATGCACTGCTGGGAAGGCTGCCTGAGCATTTGCTTGAATTTGCTGCGATTGGAACAATTGCTGATCTTGTCCCGTTGCTCGGTGAAAACAGGCTCATTGCCTTAAGCGGTATCGCGCAAATGAAAACAAGCCAGACACCTGGTTTGCATGCATTACTAAAGCTTGCCAAAACAGAGAAATCGGCAATAGATGAAGAGACAATTGGTTTTTTAATCGGACCAAGGGTGAATGCTGCTGGACGGTTAGGCAGTGCAGATCCTGCGGTACAGTTAATGATGACATCAGATTCTGAAGAAGCTATGATGCTTGCTGAAGAAATTGATTCCTTAAACAAAGAGCGGCAGAACCTTGTGGCCGAAATCGCCCAGGAAGCCATCAATGAAGTGGAAACCTATTATCCAGTGAAGGATAATTCTGTTCTTGTTATCGGTAAAGAGGGATGGAATGCGGGTGTTATCGGGATTGTGGCATCAAAGCTGGTAGAAAAATATTACCGGCCTGCGATTGTCCTGAGCTTTGACAAAGAAAAAGGGCAGGCAAAAGGATCAGCTAGAAGCATAGCGGGGTTTGACCTGTTTAAAAATCTATCTACTTGCAGAGACATCCTGCCGCATTTTGGAGGCCATCCTATGGCAGCCGGGATGACATTGGAACTTAATAATGTGGATGAACTGAGGGAGAGGCTTAATGGGCTGGCTAAGGAGCAGCTTAAAGACGAAGACCTCATTCCTGTATCCCATATTGATGCTAAAATTGGCATCAATGAGATAAATATTGCCACCATCAACGAGCTTGGACTGCTCTCACCATATGGCGTCAGTAATCCAAAGCCGAAAGTGCTTATTGAAGAAGCGAATATATCCACACTAAGGAAAATTGGATCGGACCAGTCACATTTGAAGCTTTCTCTTGAGGATGCCGGGAAAACGATCGACAGCATCGGTTTTGGCTTCGGACACCTTCATGACCACATCTCACCAAGCTCGAAAATGTCTGTTATCGGAGAGTTGTCCATCAATGAGTGGAATAATATCAAGAAACCCCAGCTTTTTCTTAGGGACGCTGCTGTAACGTCATGGCAGCTATTCGATTTCAGAGGACTTAAAAGAATTGAGAAACTTCCTGAAATGATTTTAGGTGAAAATGTTAAATGGGTTCTTTTTAATGCTGAGTTGAAGGATAAATTTTCTGCTATTTTAGGAGATTCTCTTTTGTTGATTTCTTCTGAGCAAGAAGCAGAAAATCTGGAGATCGATTTATCAAATGTCGTATTGCTGGACCTTCCGCCATATAAAGAACTTCTGGTAAAATTATTGTCGGGCAAAAATCCAGGCAGAATCTATGTCCACTTTTATAAAGAAAATAGCGAGTTTTTCACTACGATGCCAACAAGGGAACACTTCAAATGGTTCTATGCTTTTCTTTCCAAGAAAAGCCCATTTGACCTGAAACGTTATGGCGGTGAGCTGGCAAAGCATCGCGGATGGACAAAAGAAACAATAGAATTCATGTCACAGGTGTTTTTTGAACTAGATTTTGTTAAAATAAACAATGGGTTTATTTCACTTGAAAAAGATGTCCCTAAAAGGGATTTAACTGAATCCACAACATATCAGCACAAGGTGCAAGCATTTACTCTTGAAAATGAGTTGCTCTATTCATCATATGAGCAATTGAAGGGTTGGTTTGATCAGCTCATTCAGGAGTCGGTGAAAAATGAGGAGGCAATTATTCAATGGATTTGAAACAATTCATCACAATCGTTCCCGATTGGCCAAAGCCAGGCATTAAATTTAAAGATATCACAACTTTAATGGACAATGGCGAGGCATATAGATATGCAACTGACCAGATCGTGGCTTATGCACGTGAAAGGCAAATTGATCTTGTAGTAGGACCTGAAGCTCGCGGTTTCATCATTGGATGCCCGGTTGCTTATTCACTTGGAGTAGGTTTTGCTCCAGTGCGCAAGGAAGGCAAACTTCCTCGTGAAACGGTGAAGGTTAATTACGGTCTAGAATACGGCAGTGATGTATTGACAATTCACAGGGATGCAATCAAACCAGGACAAAGAGTACTGATTACTGATGATTTGCTTGCAACAGGCGGAACAATTGATGCAACGATTAAACTAGTAGAAGAACTTGGCGGAGTCGTAGCAGGAATCGCGTTCTTGATTGAGTTGACTTACCTTGATGGACGTGAAAAATTGAATGGATACGATATCTTAACCTTGATGCAATATTAATGAGAATGGGCGCTTCACTCCGAAGTGCCCTTTTGTTATTCTTGTGTATGTTTAACGGGTTTACATACCAAATTATGCAAGTCCCAGGAGCAAAGCCACGAGTGGGCTTGCGGGACGCTCTGAGAAGAATTTGTCCATGAGAAACGGGAAGTAGAGTTTTTTCATCATTATTTAAGGATGAATTTTACCTTGTGAAAGTTGGCACTTGGACTTTTTCCTATTTCTTTTTAGCGTAAAGCGAATGCCTGAAGCAGAAATCCACAGTCAAGTTAAAAACTAAAGTTCAAAAACTTAGGCTCTGTTAAAGTTGAATGTTGATTTTTAAGCCCTGTTGATTGCAGTGGAAGGCGCGTAGACTCCTCCGAAAATGCTAACGCATTTCCATCGTGCGTGGGCAGGTTCGAGGAAGCAAATCAATGTCCTGCGGGCTCAGCGCCAGCCCCGCGGAAAGCGAAGCGCCTGGAACGAAAATCAACAGTCTTATTTAAAAGAGCCAAAACTTAAAAATGAATGATAATCATCAAATTATTATAACTTTCGACAATTTTTTTAATTTCTGCTGTAAAATATCTTCCTTTCTCTTTACATCTTTGATTTTTTCTTTGATAATAGTAACAATCCATTATAAGAATCATTATTTATATTAATGGTTTTTTAAAATATAAGTCGATTTTTCTCTAAATCCCGTATGAAGAAATGCGGGTTAATATAATGAAATAAAAATTAGGTGATCCTATGGCGAATGACCAGGTAATGACAGCAGAACAAGTCATTGACTGTACTAAATCATATTTGAATGATGAACACGTGAAATTGGTAATGAAAGCATATGAGTTTGCCAGACAGGCTCATCATGACCAATTCAGAAAATCCGGGGAACCGTATATCATCCACCCAATCCAGGTAGCGGGAATTCTTGCTGACCTGGAAATGGATCCAGCAACGGTTGCGGCTGGTTTTCTTCACGATGTCGTTGAAGATACAGAGGTTACCCTTGATGATTTAAGACATGCGTTCAATGATGAAGTGGCGATGCTTGTTGATGGCGTTACGAAGCTGGGTAAAATTAAATACAAGTCGCATGAAGAACAGCAGGCGGAAAACCACCGGAAGATGTTCGTTGCGATGGCACAAGATATCCGGGTCATCCTGATTAAACTTGCAGACCGTCTTCATAATATGAGGACTTTAAAGCATTTGCCGCTTGAAAAGCAGCGCAGGATCTCAAATGAGACTCTTGAAATATTCGCACCTCTGGCACACAGACTGGGTATTTCAAAAATCAAATGGGAACTTGAAGATACAGCATTGCGCTATTTAAATCCGCAACAGTACTATCGGATTGTCAATCTGATGAAGAAGAAGCGTGCGGAACGTGAACAATATTTGGATGAAGTCATTGTAGAGGTAAAAGAAAGGCTTCATGAGGTTTCAATTAAAGCTGAAATTTCGGGAAGACCAAAGCATATTTACAGTATCTATCGAAAAATGGTTCTGCAAAACAAGCAGTTCAATGAGATTTATGACTTATTGGCTGTGAGGATTGTAGTAAACAGTATCAAGGACTGTTATGCAATCCTGGGGATTATTCATACCTGCTGGAAGCCAATGCCAGGCCGTTTTAAAGATTATATCGCTATGCCAAAACCAAATATGTATCAGTCGCTGCATACAACTGTCATCGGACCAAAGGGAGACCCACTTGAAGTCCAAATCAGGACAGATGAAATGCACAGAATCGCTGAATTTGGGGTGGCGGCACACTGGGCATACAAAGAAGGGAAGCCGGTAGAAGGCGCCAACTTTGAGACCAAGCTATCATGGTTCAGGGAAATCCTTGAGTTCCAGAACGATACTGCCAATGCAGAGGAATTCATGGAATCTCTTAAAATTGACCTGTTCTCTGATATGGTATTTATTTTTACTCCTAAGGGTGATGTAATCGAATTACCTGCAGGATCTGTGCCAATTGACTTTGCATACCGGATCCATTCGGAAATTGGGAATAAAACAATCGGTGCTAAGGTCAATGGCAAGATGGTCACTCTTGATTACGAGCTAAAAACTGGCGATATCATTGAGATTTTGACGTCTAAACATTCATATGGTCCGAGCAAGGATTGGCTGAAGCTTGCCCAGACTTCACAGGCTAAGAATAAAATCCGCCAATTTTTCAAGAAGCAGCAAAAGGATGAGAATGTTGAAAAAGGCCGGGAGCTATTGGAAAAAGAGATTCGTAATATGGATTTTGATGTCAAAGAGATTCTTACTTCTGATAGCCTAAAAAAGGTTGCGGAAAAATTTAATTTTACGAATGAAGAAGATTTATTCGCGTCTATCGGCTACAACGGAATCACTGCATTGCAGGTAGCAAACAGGCTTACAGAGAAGCTCCGCAAGAAGCGTGATCTTGAGCAGGAAAAAGATATAGCGAACGCTGTTTCAGAACTTAAGGCTTTTTCTCCTGTCAAAAAGCGGGAGTCAGGTGTCAGGG
Source organism: Heyndrickxia sp. MSNUG (assembly GCF_049532715.1). Classification (NCBI taxonomy): domain Bacteria; kingdom Bacillati; phylum Bacillota; class Bacilli; order Caryophanales; family Bacillaceae; genus Heyndrickxia; species Heyndrickxia sp. MSNUG. The sequence continues at coordinate 3,418,369 of NZ_CP150978.1, read as the reverse complement.
TTTCTGGCATTGATAACTTGCTCATACGCCTATCTCGTTGCTGCAATCCTGTTCCTGGGGATGAGATAGTAGGATTTATCACGAAGGGCAGAGGGGTTTCGGTACACCGTTCAGATTGTACAAATATCCATACAGACGATGCCCAGGCAAGACTGATTCCAGTGGAATGGGAAACAGCTCTGAATGATCGGAAAGAATATAATGTTGATATCGAAATCAGCGGATATGACCGGAGAGGGCTTCTTAACGAAGTTCTCCAGGCTGTTAATGAAACAAAAACGAACATCTCGGCCGTCTCCGGGAAATCTGACAGAAATAAAGTGGCGACAATTAATATGTCCATCGCAATCCATAATGTTAACCATTTACAAAAGGTTGTAGACCGGATTAAACAAATCCCTGACATTTATGCTGTCAGAAGGATGATGAGTTAAGGAGAGTCACAAATGCGTTTAGTAGTACAGCGTAGCAAAGAAGCTAAAGTAACAGTGGAGGGTGAAGTGACGGGCTCCATTGCGAAAGGATTTGTTGTCCTTGTCGGCGTGACGCATGAAGACAAGGAAGAAGATGCAGCATTTCTTGCAGAAAAGGTTGCAAATTTGAGAGTCTTTGAAGATGAAGCCGGGAAAATGAATCTTTCACTTCTTGATGTAGGAGGGGAGATTCTTTCCGTTTCACAGTTCACTTTGTACGGTGATTGCCGTAAAGGCCGTCGTCCGAACTTCATGGATGCAGCAAAACCGGAACATGCACTTTCCATTTATGAAGCCTTCAATCGATTCCTTAACGAAAAAGGAATCAAGGTAGGTACTGGTGTTTTTGGTGCGATGATGGACGTTCAGCTTACTAATGATGGCCCAGTAACATTAATCATTGACAGTAAATAAGAACAATAAAGAAGGGATCCCGCAATCATTGTGTGGGACCCCTTCTTTTTCGGTAAAACGATTAATTGTTATTCTTAAAATAGCGCGCCAGTCCATCAAAGATACCATTTGCAACAGCTTGCTGGTATTGAGAGGTACTAACTAGCATTTCCTCTGCTGGATTGCTCAGATACCCTAATTCCACAAGGATAGCGTTTTGTCTGTTCTCCCTGAGGACATGGTAATCGCCAAAGCGAGTGCCGCGATCCTTAAGCATCGTCTTGCTGATCACCGATGAATGGATTTGCTCTCCTAAAGGCTTTTGGTTTGAATTGTAATAATAGGTAGTCATGCCTCTTACACTGCGGTCATTTGTGCTGTCAAAATGGAGGCTGATAAATGCGTCGGCATTCTGGTAATGTGCTGTGCTGACGCGGGAACCGAGTGATATGTAAGAATCATTATTCCTGGTCATGATTACATTCGTTCCTGAAGCTTTAAGCTTGTCATATACAAGCTGGGCTGTTTTTAATGTCAGCGATTTTTCCAGCGTTCCTCTTACACCTGTTGTTCCATTATCCCTGCCCCCGTGGCCTGGGTCGATTACGATTGTCCTATTTTTTGTATGCATCTCTGCGCCAGGTTTTTCTATTTGTCCTGAGTTGCCCTGAATGGAAACAATCCAGCCTGCCACAAAGCCTGTTGTCCCATTGCGCAGTGAAATTTCATACCAATCATTCTTGACGCTGATTACCTCGAATGCATCTCCCTGATTTGCACGGGAGACCACCGCACTGCCAGTGCTTGGTCCTTTACGGATGTTGGTGCCATCGTGCAGGATATTAACACTGCTATTCTTCACAGGCTGATTAGGGCTAATGACTGGTCCGTTCTTCGTCTTCTCGAAAAACCACCCAGCTGCCCATCCTGTTTTGCCAGGCTTGTATTCGATTTTTACCCAGTTATTCACTTCCTCTATGATTTGAAAGCTTTGTCCCTGGGTGATAGTACCGATCACTTTGCCGTCAAGAGCATTGCGGTTCCTTACATACAGCTGTGAGGCTGTTACAGTGCCTGAATATTGGCTTGCAGGTGAATATGGCTGCTTTTTATCGGACGGTGTGTTTTTGTTCACCTTAAGAAATTGGTCGCTTACCCACGCTTTTTTTCCTGAATATGTAATTTCAGCCCAGCCGTTAGACTGAGAAAATACGGAAACCTCTGCTCCGCGTTTTAAGGATCCTATTGTTTTTGCGTTAGTAGAAGGCTTTTCACGTACATTCAAAGAGTCAGCAGTAACTACGCTTTTGGTTATTGAGTTTCCATTGTTTACTGGAGTACCAGTTTCTTTACTATCTTGAACCGTGATGATAAATTCCTTTGCTACCCAGCCCTGCATTGCTGAGGTGCGCACTTCGGTCCATTTATTATTGGAATTCACTATTTCTACAGCTTGTCCACTATTCAAAGACCCAATAACTTGAAATTCGGTCCCAGGACCTTTTCTGACTCTCAGCCCGTTGGCGGTTACGCTTCCAGGCGTGCTCCTTGGGATTTGCGTAACAGCAGGCTGTACATTGGCTTGCATTTCAGTAAACCATTCTGCAACCCATCCCTTTTTGTTGCCATCCAGATTGATCTGGATCCAATCACCTTCTTGCTTAATGATTGAATACTTTTCTCCCTTTTTAACCGAGCCCGCAACCGGGTAGCTTAAGCCGGGACCTTGTCTGACATTTAAGCTTGTAGCAGTAATTGTCAGTCTTCCATTATCCGCTTTTGCGATTTCTAAAGCTGGCAGGCTCCCGAAAATAAGCAAAAGGCAAAGGATGACTGGAACCATTTTATTTTTGGGCAATGCTCTCCCTCCCTATAATATATCTTTAAAAATATATTACCGGAATTTACCGGCAAAATCACGAGGTCTTTTTCCTTATATCGGATTTAACAGAGAAAAATTAACTTTATAAAATTTCATGAAAAATTTTTAAAAGGATGGGAAGAATAGTTAGGAATAAAGAATGGAAGGTGATTACATGCGATTTAGTGAGAAGGGAATGGCCAGTTTCGGAGAAAATCAATTATTTGGCGTCGATTTTCATGATTTTATCCAGAAGGAACAAGGCTCTCATGTTGTGGAATTAGCATCTGAGTTCGGGCTTTCACTCCGTGACGTAAGAAAATTAAAAAAACAGCTTGAACGTTCGTGAATTGTTTCATCCAATTCCAGCTATTGGCCTAGTGGGACGGAACAAGGCGCTTTCACTTTTTGTTCTTGACAATCGAAAATGGACTCCGTAATATAATATAAATAAAATATCATAGCGAAATAATACCGTTGATGGAGCACAGTAGCTGAGAAACACATGCCCAGAGAGGGAATGCCCTGGCTGAAAGCATTTCTGCATGATGACTTTGTGAATGAACACTCCGTAGGATCTTTTCTGAACCATGGCAATTGAGTCATTAGTAGGAGAGGACGTACTCAGGCGTTAACTGTTAAAGAGGAAGTGCGTTCAGGCGCCTTCAATTAGGGTGGCACCACGGGAATCAAAGCTCTCGTCCCTTGTTATTATAGCAAGGGATTGGGGGCTTTTTTGTATTTCTTTAAATAGGATAGTTTCGCATTGAGTCAACAGTTTACCAAATGAATCGTACATAACTAGAGTGAATTAAAAAGGAGGATGCACTGTGTCGAATCAAATTAATATCCCGCGTGGAACACAGGACATTTTGCCAGGCCAGGCTGAAAAATGGCAGCTTATTGAAGCGAAAGCTAGAGAGCTATGTGAACGATACCAGTATCGTGAAATCCGCACACCAATTTTTGAACATACAGAATTATTTAAACGCAGTGTAGGGGACACAACAGATATTGTCCAAAAAGAAATGTACACTTTTACAGACAGAGGAGACAGGAGCCTGACTCTTCGTCCAGAAGGAACGGCGGCAGCTGTCCGTTCATTTGTAGAAAACAAAATGTTTGGACACGCAAATCAGCCTGTAAAGCTTTATTACATGGGACCGATGTTCAGGTATGAACGCCCACAGGCTGGACGTTTCCGCCAATTTGTCCAATTTGGCGTCGAAGCCATGGGCAGTGCGGATCCAGCCATTGATGCAGAAGTAATTTCTCTGGCTATGTCCATATACCAGGAGCTTGGTTTAAAGAAGCTTAAATTAGTCATAAACAGCCTCGGAGACAAACAAAGCCGGCAGGCACACCGTGAGGCGCTGGTAAACCATTTTAAACCGCGGATTGGAGAATTTTGCAACGATTGCCAAAACCGTCTGGAAAAAAATCCGATGCGGATTCTGGATTGCAAAGCTGACCGAGATCACGAATTGATGAAATCGGCTCCATCGATCATCGACTATTTAACTGATGATTCAGCACAATATTTCTCAAAGGTCACTAAATACTTGACTGATCTGGGAATTGAGTTTGAAGTGGACGCAAATCTCGTTCGCGGCCTGGATTACTATAATCACACTGCTTTCGAAATCATGAGCAATGCAGAAGGATTCGGGGCCATCACAACGCTTTGCGGCGGTGGACGATATAATGGCCTGGTCGAAGAAATTGGCGGGCCAGAAACACCGGGTATCGGCTTTGCTTTAAGCATTGAAAGGCTGCTGGCCGCTCTTGATGCAGAAGGTGTAGAGCTACCGGTAAAAGAAGAGATCGATTGTTATCTTGTCTCCCTAGGAGATACAGCGAAAGATTATACTGTGGGACTGCTTCATAAATTGAGAGCCGCTGGATTCTCAGCAGAACGGGACTATCTCGATCGGAAAATCAAGGCTCAATTCAAGGCTGCCGATCGATTGAATGCCAAATATGTTGCTGTTTTGGGGGAAGATGAATTAAAAGAAAATAAAATAAACCTAAAGTCCATGGCAGATGGAGAACAAATCGAACTGCCGCTTGAAGGTTTTATCGACAAATTCCGGGAGATTTGCAAATAGAGGGGGAGTTTAAATGTTTGGGAGAACATATTTTTGCGGTGAAGTAACAGAAAAAGCAATTGGCGAAAAAGTTACATTAAAGGGTTGGGTACAAAAGCGCCGCGATTTGGGCGGACTTATTTTCATCGACCTGCGTGACAGAACGGGTATTGTCCAGATCGTGTTTAATCCGGATGTTTCACCAGAGGCTCTTGCCCTTGCAGAGAAAGTCCGTACTGAATATGTCCTCGACGTGAAAGGAACTGTCATTGCCCGTGGCGAAGGAACGATTAATGAAAACCTTAAAACAGGTAAAATTGAGATCCAGGCAGAAGAGCTGACGATCATCAATGAGGCGAAAACAACTCCATTTATCATTGCTGACAAAACGGATGTTTCAGAGGATGTCCGTTTAAAGTACCGCTATTTGGACCTTCGCCGCCCGGTGATGTTCGAAACCTTTAAAATGAGGCATCAGGTGACGAAAGCAATCCGTGATTTCCTTGATGGGGAAGAATTCCTGGATGTTGAAACACCGATCTTAACAAAGAGCACTCCCGAGGGAGCTAGAGACTATTTAGTTCCAAGCCGTGTTCATCCTGGTGAATTCTATGCTCTTCCGCAATCACCACAGCTATTCAAACAGCTAATGATGGTGGGGGGATTCGAGCGTTATTATCAGATTGCCCGCTGCTTCCGTGACGAAGATTTGCGTGCTGACCGCCAGCCGGAATTTACACAGGTGGATATTGAAACCAGCTTTATGAGCCAAGAAGATATCCTTGCGCTGGCAGAAAAAATGATGCAAAAGGTTATGAAGGATGTTAAAGGCATTGAATTGCCTGCACCATTCCCACGCATGGGCTTTGATGAGGCGATGGACCGATTTGGCTCTGACAAGCCAGATACACGCTTCGGGATGGAATTGATCGACCTTTCTGAGACAGTAAAAGATTCTGGCTTCAAGGTGTTCGCATCAGCAGTCGAAAACGGCGGCCAGGTAAAGGCCATTAATGTAAAAGGAGCAGCAGCAAACTACTCTCGTAAGGACATAGATGCACTTACTGAATTTGTGAGTGTCTATGGTGCGAAAGGTCTTGCGTGGCTTAAGGCTGAAGAGGATGGACTTAAAGGGCCAATTTCTAAATTCTTTGTTGATGCTGACCAGCAGGCTCTTAAAGAAAAGCTCGATGTCGAAGCAGGCGATCTCCTTCTGTTCGTTGCCGATAAGAAGAGTGTCGTTGCAGACTCACTTGGTGCATTGCGCTTAAAACTTGGAAAAGAGCTTGAACTAATTGACCAAAGCAAGTTCAACTTCCTTTGGATTACGGACTGGCCGCTTTTGGAGTTTGATGAAGAAGCAGATCGTTATTTTGCAGCTCATCATCCATTCACGATGCCAGTGCGTGAGGACCTTCCTTTGCTCGACAGCGATCCAGCTAAGGTAAAAGCTCAGGCATATGACCTAGTATTGAATGGCTATGAATTAGGCGGTGGTTCACTGAGGATTTTCGAACGTGACATCCAGGAAAAAATGTTCTCTGTACTTGGCTTCACCAAGGAACAGGCTGTTGAACAGTTCGGCTTCCTGCTTGAAGCATTCGAATATGGAACGCCACCACATGGCGGAATTGCTCTAGGCTTGGATAGAATGGTCATGCTCCTTGCTGGCAGAACGAACCTTCGCGACACAATTGCGTTCCCGAAAACTGCTAGCGCAAGCGACTTGCTGACTGATGCTCCAGGAGAAGTCAGCGGTGCACAGCTAGACGAGCTTCATTTGGCGTTAAATGTAAAAAAAGACCAATAATATCCATTGGTCAATTCCTTGAACTTCATTTTAGCCTGTGTTATTATACTAACAACAGATGAAGAGTCCTGATGTGTTCGTTGTCTAACCTGAAGTTTTGACCTAACATTTTTCCTTCGGGAGTCCGCGTTTTCGGGCCGCGTAAATGCCTCTGGCTAGAGGACTTACAGAAATCCGGAACAGGGCACCCACCTGCTGAGAGCGGGTTCAAGACGAAGGCACCCAAAACGACGGCACGATTGGGACTCTTCCTACATAACTCAAGTGAAAACCATGCGAACCGCATGGTTTTTTTATTTTTCATATCCCCAGAAAGAACACAAATACTTTAATTCCTATAAAAATACTTGAAATTAAAGTTGAGTATGTTATATTCAAAAGCGGGTATAGTTATTAACACCAATTAATACATGTTTGGAGTGAGTTTGAATGCTTCATCAATTTTCGCGAAATGAATTGGCCATTGGAAAAGAAGGCCTTGATATAATGAAAAACAGTACTGTGGCAGTATTAGGAATCGGCGGGGTTGGTTCATTTGCCGCAGAAGCTCTAGCAAGGTCAGGCGTTGGAAGGCTCGTGCTTGTTGACAAAGACGATGTTGATATAACAAATGTAAACAGGCAGCTGATTGCCTTGCTTTCAACTGTTGGAAAGCCTAAGGTTGAAGTGATGCGTGACAGGATTAAGGATATCAATCCTGACTGTGAGGTAATTGACTTAAAGATGTTCTATACGGAAGAGACGTATGAACAATTTTTCAGCTACGGACTTGATTTTGTGGTCGACGCTTCCGATACGATTTCTTATAAGATACACCTTATCAAGGAATGTCTTAATCGGGGAATTCCAATGATTTCAAGTATGGGTGCTGCAAATAAGATGGATCCTACCCGTTTCATGATTGCGGATATTTTCAAGACTCATACTGACCCTCTTGCAAAGGTGATTCGTACACGCCTGAGAAAAGAAGGTATCAAAAAGGGAATACCAGTAGTTTTTTCTGATGAAAGCCCAATTGTGATCAGAGAGGACGTACGAAAAGAGGTAGGTAACGACAATGCGGAAATACGAAAAGCGAAGATGCCTCCATCTTCAAATGCTTTTGTACCTTCGGTGGCAGGACTGATCATGGCTAGCCACGTTGTGAAAGAGATTTTAAAGGATGTAGAGATTAAGCGAGTGAATGATTAAGAATGAATTATGAGTAGTAAAGCGGATGGGCAATTACAGCCCATCCGCTTATTTTTTACCAGTGATTTTTTCATAGATCATTGCCAATGCCTGTTCGAATTTACCTGTCTTTTTTGGCTTGTAATATACCTTGTTCTTAATTCTGTCAGGCAGATACTGCTGCTTAACCCATCCTCCCTCGTAATCATGCGGGTAAAGATAGTCGACGCCTCTGCCCAGGTCTTTTGCTCCCTTATAATGGGCATCGCGTAAATGGTCGGGTACTTCGCCGCTGATCCCTGAGCGTATGTCTGCCATTGCTGTGTCAATTGCGACAATCGCAGAATTTGATTTTGGCGATAGGCACAATTCTATAACCGCATTTGCCAGTGGGATCCTTGCCTCGGGGAAACCTACTCTTTCCGCAGCTTCGATTGCCGCCAGGGTCCTTTGCCCAGCCTGGGGGCTGGCAAGTCCAACATCCTCATAGGCAATGACCAAAAGTCGCCTGTTTATGCTCACAAGGTCGCCAGCTTCAATTAATCTTCCAAGATAGTGAAGAGCGGCATTAACGTCACTGCCTCGGATTGATTTCTGAAAACCCGAAAGCACATCATAATGGGCGTCGCCATCTTTATCATGAGCGAGGCTTTTCTTCTGCATACACTCTTCGGCTGTTCCTTCATTAATAATGATTACTCCGTTTTCACCTGGTTCAGTAGACAGTACTGCAAGCTCAAGGGCGTTCAAAGAACTTCGGACATCACCGCCAGAAGCTGTTGCGAAATGGGTAAGCGCTTCTTCTGATATCGAGATATTTAAGTTTCCTAGACCTCTTTCTTCATCTGAAATCGCTCTTTTTAAAGCTTCTTTTATATCATTTGGCTCGAGTGGTTTAAGCTCAAAAATCTGGCATCGGCTGCGAATCGCCGGATTGATAGCATGATATGGATTGCTTGTTGTAGCACCAATCAAAACGATCATTCCATTTTCAAGGTACGGAAGCAGGAAATCCTGTTTCGCTTTATCAAGGCGATGTACTTCATCAAGCAGCAATATGACCTTTCCTGACATCTTTGCCTCTGCAGCAACGATTTCCATATCCTTTTTATTATTCGTTACAGCATTAAGTGTTCTGAATGCGAAATTCGTACTGCCGGCAATTGCGCTAGCAATCGAAGTTTTACCTATGCCGGGCGGTCCGTATAAAATCATTGAAGACAGCTGCCTTGCCTTGACCATTCTATTTATAATTTTTCCTTCAGCTACCAGGTGCGACTGGCCAATCACTTCTTCAATCGTCCGGGGGCGCATCCTGAAAGCGAGAGGTTTAAGATTCATATCCATCGCTCCAATAAAACATATATTCGTATCTATACAATAACACGAACGGCACACTTGCGCATTGTACATGCAATTTGTGCTATAATGTCAAAAGCCTACCTATTAACTGAGGATTTTGTTAAAATTTAATTATAAATGCCGCATGGGGCATAAATATATAATCTGTAAACAATGAAATAGAGGTGCTTTTATGAAAATTTCTACTAAAGGCCGGTATGGACTCACGATTATGATTGAACTTGCCAAGAAATATGGGGAAGGCCCTATTTCCCTAAAGTCAATTGCGCATACTAATGATTTATCAGAGCATTACTTAGAACAATTAGTCGCTCCGCTAAGAAATGCAGGTCTTGTTAAAAGTGTTCGCGGTGCATATGGCGGCTACATTCTGGGAGACTTGCCTTCAAAAATTTCGGCTGGTGACATTATCCGTGTGTTGGAAGGCCCGATTAGCATTGTAGAGGGAATCGAGGACGAGGAACCTGCGAAGCGTGAGCTATGGACGCGAATCAGGGACGCGGTGAAGGATGTACTTGATAATACTACAATCGAAGATCTTGCAAACCATACAGATAACTTTGGCGAATCGGACGCCTATATGTTTTATATTTAGTTTTTTACAGTGAAAATCTTCTGAAGAGAGGGTATTATTTTGGAAAGAATTTATCTGGACCATGCTGCAACTACACCGATTCATCCTGAAGTCTTAGCCGCGATGGTAAAAGTGATGGAAGCTGATTTTGGCAATCCATCAAGCATCCATCATTTTGGCCGTGAAGCACGCAAAATCCTGGATGACACTAGGCATGAACTTGCAGTCAGCATTGGTACGAAAGCAAATAACATCATTTTCACAAGCGGTGGAACGGAAGCAGATAACTTGGCGATTATCGGTTATGCGGAAAATAATCGTACAAAGGGTAAACATATCATTACGAGCCAGATTGAGCACCATGCTGTTTTGCACAGCTGTGGAGAACTGGAGAAGCGTGGGTTTGAGGTTACGTATCTTCCTGTCGATGAGAATGGCTGTGTTTCTGAGCAGACAGTCGCCAAGGCTTTAAGGGAAGACACCATCCTCGTAACGATCATGCATGGAAATAACGAGGTTGGCTCAATCCAGCCAATCCGTGAAATCGGTGAACTGCTTTCGGGACACCAGGCCGCTTTCCACACGGATGCTGTACAGGCATACGGAATTGAAAAAATGAGGGTCGATGATTTGCAGGTAGACCTTATGTCCGTTTCGGCCCATAAAATCAATGGACCAAAAGGAATAGGTTTTCTATATATCCGTGATGGAATTAAGCTGGCCCGTCAGGTGTTTGGCGGTGAACAGGAGCGGAAACGACGGGCAGGGACTGAGAACGTCGCTGCGATTGCTGGCTTCCGTAAAGCTGTTGAGCTATCTATAAAGGAACTAGAAAGTAAACGTACTGATTATAATGAGTTCAGGAATGTGTTCATTGACAAACTTCATACGAGCGGAATCTCTTTCCATCAGAACGGATTGCTTGAAAATTCACTGCCGCATATTTTAAACTTAAGCTTTCCGGGAACGAATGTCGAGGCGATGCTAGTCAATCTTGATCTCGCTGGCATAGCTGCATCAAGCGGCTCCGCATGTACGGCTGGTTCGATTGACCCTTCTCATGTGCTCGTAGCGATGTTCGGAAAGGAATCTGACCGTTTAACCAATTCGATCCGTTTCAGTTTCGGTTTAAATAATACAAAAGCTCAGGTTGAAAAAGCTGCAGAAGAAACAGCTAAGATTGTACAGAGGCTGACGAAAAAAAGGTAACAGTCAGGGAAAATAGTTTTGAAAGAAAAGAGGTGAAGCATAATGGGAAAATCACCAAAAAATACTAGAGTGGTGGTTGGGATGTCTGGGGGTGTCGACTCCTCAGTAGCTGCGCTGCTTTTAAAGGAGCAGGGATATGACGTCATCGGTATTTTTATGAAAAACTGGGATGATACGGATGAAAACGGCGTTTGTACGGCAACAGAGGATTATGAGGATGTAATCCGTGTCTGCAATCAAATTGGCATTCCTTATTATGCAGTTAATTTTGAAAAACAATATTGGGATAAGGTTTTCACTTATTTCCTCGATGAATATAGAGCGGGCAGGACGCCAAACCCTGATGTTATGTGCAACAAGGAAATCAAATTCAAGGCATTTCTTGAGCATGCCCTTAATCTAGGTGCAGATTATCTTGCAACGGGCCATTATGCACGTGTGGAAGACCGCGATGGTGAACGGAAAATGCTCCGCGGCCTTGATGAGAATAAGGATCAGACTTATTTCTTGAACCAGCTCGACCAAAGCCAGTTGGAAAGAGTCCTTTTCCCAATCGGGAACCTGGAGAAAAAGCGGGTCAGGGAATTGGCAGTAGAAGCAGGTCTTGCCACTGCTACAAAGAAAGACAGTACAGGCATCTGCTTTATCGGCGAAAGAAATTTCAAAGAATTTCTCGGCAATTACCTTCCAGCCCAGCCAGGAAACATGGAGACGATGAGCGGTGAGGTAAAAGGGAAACATGACGGTCTGATGTATTACACAATTGGACAGCGCCAAGGTCTTGGAATCGGCGGATCAGGTGAACCTTGGTTTGTCGTTGGCAAGGATTTAGAACGCAATGTTCTGCTTGTCGAGCAAGGTTTCCATAATGAACTGCTCTATTCTGACAGCATCACGGCGGTCAATATCAGCTTTGTTTCAGACAAGCCAAAACCAAAGGCCTTTGAATGTACAGCTAAGTTCCGTTACCGCCAGCCAGACAATGCAGTGACTGTTGAAATGCAAGAGGATGGCACAGCGAAAGTGTTATTTAAAGAACCGATCCGGGCTGTGACTCCTGGACAGGCAGTCGTATTTTACAACGGCGAAGAATGCCTTGGAGGCGGAACGATTGACGAGATTTTCAAGGATGGCAGCAAATTGACTTATGTCGGATAATAATCTTGAATTCATCCCCGGCGACTTAGCTTCGCCGGGGATTCTTGCATGAACATAGGGTAACTTAAAAGGCGAAGGTTTATGATATACTTGCATGGAGATTGGAGTGGAAAAAATGGATAAAAACCAGGCAGGAATCCAGTTTATGAAGGAAGGTAAATGGGAGGAAGCGGCTCAGGCATTCATGGAAGCCATTGAAGCCCAGCCAGCTGATCCTGTAGCATACATAAATTTCGGGAACGTACTGACTGCAGTTGGTGATACCGATAGAGCTTTGAACTTTTACAATAAGGCAATCACCCTTGATAAGGATGCCACCACTGCCTATTACAGCAAAGGCGGCGTTTATTATGATGCGCAAAATTTCGAAGAAGCCAAAAACATGTTTGAGCTGGCAATGAAAAAAGGTCTCGAAACAGGAGACAATTACTTCATGCTAGGAATGAGCCTTGCACAGATGGGGAATAGCAGGCTTGCTCTTCCTTATTTACAGAGAAGCACAGAGCTCCTTGAAGATGACGCGGAAGCGCATTTTCAGTATGGATTATGCCTTGCTCGAGAAGGTTTTATTGACGAAGCGATTACTAGCCTTGAGATGGCAGTGCAGCTAGACGCACTGCATGCCGATGCTCTTTATAATTTAGGGGTTGCTTATGGTTTTAAGGAAGATGGCGAAAAAGCCCTGGAAATGTTCAATCGCGCCTTAAAAGTTCAGCCAGATCACTTGCTGGCTGGACATGGCAAAAAGCTGATTGAGGGGCAGAATCTCCAGTAATACACATGAATCTGCAGAAAGGGGGAAATCCATTGGATAAGCAAGACTCGCTTGATTTGTTTTCAGAGCAAGGAAAGTTCATGAAGGGAAAGCACCTTGTCACTATTTTTCATAACGAACAAAACCTTTACACAGTACTAAGGATCAGGGTCGAGGAAACGAATGAACAGTATGAGGATAAGGAAGCGGTCATTACTGGTTATTTCCCCCGTGTCCACGAGCAGGAAACCTACATATTTTTTGGTGAAGTGAAAGAGCATCCGAAATTCGGAACACAATTTCAGGCTACTCATTTTCGAAAGGATTTACCGCAATCAAAACAGGGCATCGTCAGCTATTTATCGAGTGAACTCTTTAAGGGAATAGGTAAAAAAACAGCCGAGAAAATCGTGGAAACACTTGGAGAAAAGGCGATAACAAGAATTATTGAGAACCCTTCAGTACTTGACCAGATTCCAAAGCTTGCACCTGAAAAGGCTAAGGACTTATACGATACACTGATGGAGCACCAGGGACTTGAACAGGTAATGGTGGCACTTAATCAATATGGCTTTGGTCCGCAGCTCTCGATGAAAATCTACCAGGTATATAAAGAGCAGGCAATCGAAGTGATCCAGAACAATCCCTATAAACTCGTCGAGGACATTGAAGGAATCGGCTTTGGGAGAGCGGATGAGCTTGGGAGCCAGCTTGGGTTGACTGGCAATCATCCAGACCGTATAAAGGCTGCCTGCCTGTATACTCTTGAAAGTTCGAGCTTACAAGGCGGGCATGTTTTTATGGAAGCGAAGTCATTACTGGTCGATGTGAAAAAGCTTTTAGAAGACAACCAAAATATCGAGATTGAGTTCACAGATATCTCCAAAGAATTGATTCAGTTAGGTGAAGAAGGCAAGCTGATTGCCGAGGAACAGAAAATCTATCTGCCATCCCTTTATTATTCAGAACGAGGGCTTGTGAAAAATATTAAAAGAATCCTTGAACAGACAGAATATGAAAACCAGTTTCCTGAATCGGAATTCCTGCTTGCCCTTGGTAATCTGGAAGAACGACTGGGGGTCCAATACGGTCCAAGCCAAAAGGAAGCGATCCAGACAGCACTGATGTCGCCGATGATGATTTTGACAGGAGGACCAGGAACTGGGAAGACCACTGTCATAAAAGGGATTGTCGAATTGTATGCCGAATTGCATGGCTGTTCACTGGATCCTAAGGATTATAAAAAAGAAGAACCCTATCCATTCCTGCTTGCCGCCCCTACAGGCCGCGCCGCAAAGCGAATGACTGAATCAACTGGGCTGCCTGCCGTGACGATCCACCGGCTCCTTCGCTGGAATGGAGCATCAGGGTTTGAACATAACGAGGACCAGCCTCTGGAGGGCAAGCTTCTGATTATTGATGAAACTTCAATGGTTGATATCTGGCTTGCACATCAATTATTCAAGTCACTGCCAGACCATATTCAAGTAATTGTGGTTGGCGATGAAGACCAGCTTCCTTCTGTAGGACCTGGTCAGGTGCTCAAAGATTTACTCGATTCCGGAAGGGTTCCAACGGTTCGTTTGACGGATATTTACCGTCAGGCAGAAGGATCATCCATCATCGAACTGGCGCACCAAATTAAAAAAGGGAAATCTCCAGGTGATATTTCCGTACAGAAGCCTGATCGCTCTTTTATCAAATGCAATACGAACCAGATTCCCCAGGTAGTCGAAAAGGTCGTTGCCAATGCAAAGAAGAAGGGGTATTCACCGCGGAATATCCAGGTCCTTGCGCCGATGTACCGAGGACCTGCGGGAATTGACCGTTTGAATGAGCTTTTGCAGGAGTTGTTTAACCCTAATCCCGATGGTTCGCGGAAAGAACTGGCTTTTGGAGATATTAAATACAGGATTGGCGATAAAGTTTTGCAGCTTGTGAATCAGCCTGAGGCAAATGTGTTCAATGGCGATATGGGAGAAGTAGTCGCTATTTTTTACGCAAAGGAAAATACCGAAAAACAAGACCAGCTAATTGTCTCATTTGATGGCATTGAGGTCACCTATAACAGGCCAGACTTATCACAAATTACGCATGCGTATTGCTGTTCCGTCCATAAATCCCAGGGTAGTGAATTTCCGATTGTCGTTCTTCCTGTCGTGAAAAGCTACTACCGAATGCTGCGCCGGAACCTGATTTATACTGCGATTACTAGAAGCAAACAATTCCTGATTCTGGTAGGCGAAGAGGATGCCTTGAAAATGGGAATTGAACGCGGAGAAGATACAGAGCGGAATACAACACTAGTCGAAAAGCTCGTTGAGATGCTTCCTGAGATTGGTGGAGAAGAAAAAGCAAAGGAAGAGATTTTTTCTGTTGATTCTTCTGATCGGAAGGTAGTAAATCTAGGGGCAAAAGAGAGTGCAAATGAAGAGGGAATTAATTACTTAGAAATAATTAAGAACGCAGACCCGATGATTGGCATGGAGAATGTCACTCCATACGATTTCATGGAGGAACGTGGAAGCTGAAAAATATCTGAAACCCGCTGATTAAATAGCGGGTTTTTTTGATAATACCAGTTAGAATCGATTTAATACGAGTTGGCTCGATTATAATACGAGTTAGGATCAATTTAATACCAGTTGAAGTATTGAGCAGACTATTAAAAAGACTTTTTAGGCCATAGGAGCAGAAATCCAAGCCTTTCGGGAGATATGTCTCTATTTGTCACCAGTGGCGCAGTTCCCTAAAACCCTTCAGGAACAAAATCTTCAAGCCTGATGGAAAACGTTACACCTCATGAATTCCAGGATTAGAGCGGAAACTAAAAATGTTCGGAAAGGCGGGACACACTTTTGCGGACATTTTCACGATTAAAGGGTCTTCCTGTGTATGAATTGGCAAGTGGGCAAAAACTGGGCGAAGTTTGTGATGTGAGCATTTCAAGCAATGGAAGCGTAGTAGGCTTACTTGTTAAAAAAGGTGCGTTCATTAAGAAAATGTGTCAAGTCAAGGTAGCCAATGTTGCTTCCTTTGGCTGCGATGGGATCATGGTAAAAGACCTATCAGCATTGGAACCTATGGAGACAGAACCTGAATATACATTTGTACACAACCAGAGCCTTGCAGGGAAACTGCTCCTTTCTGAGGAAGGAGAGCAGCTAGGGTTAGTAGACGACGTATATTTCATGGAAGAATTGGGAACGATTGTAGGGTACGAATTAACGGATGGCTTTTTTTCGGATATCACGAATGGAAAGCGTGTGATCAAGTCCATTGGTCCGCCTGCAATCGGAAAGGATGCCATCATCGTCACTGTCAAATCGAGATGAGGTGTCCCTGTATGTTAAGTTGTCCCAATTGCAGAAGCAAGGATATCGGCAAAATTGGAATAAACCAATACTATTGCTGGAATTGCTTTATTGAACTGTCTTTATCCAAAGGTCTAATCCATACCCACCAGGTCGAGGAGGATGGAACATTAAGCTCCCTTGACGACTTGTTTGATGAAGATCAACGTCAATATGGCATGTAAAATAAATTGAAGAGGTGAAACACATGAATAAAATGTTAACCTCCGTTATTGCATTTGGCGCTGGTATGGCAGCCTATAATTATGCTTCCAACAACAATATGATGTCTGGAAGGAAAATGAAAAGGATGTCTAAGAAAGTGGCGAGAGCTTTATTTTAGAATAAAATCTATCCCCTGTATTTTATGCAGGGGATTTTTGTATTCAAGTTGGAAAAAATAAGACGAAATTTCCAATTCGCTATAACAAAGAAAATTTCGCTATAAAAAATTTTTTTTAGCTATATTCTTTAAATTATCGCTTTAAAAAAGCGTTTTTCGCTATAAAATCAATAACATCGCTATATAAAGATCTGGACTCGGGCTAAAAATGTATAATCGCCCCTCTTTCTTCCAAGAATAAACAGGTAGGATGGTGGAACGGATGAATATCCAGATGAAATGGTATTACCGGCTTGGATTTCTTCTCCTTTTGTTTATTGTTCTCTATATCTTTGTCAAGCTCCAGGCATTATGGGTGCCTGTCCTGGAAGTGCTCTTTACGCTTTTTGTTCCATTTGCTGTCGCGGCGTTCATTACATATCTGCTTCACCCGATAGTGGAAGGCCTCCATCAGCGCGGGCTCCATCGCGGAATTGCAATCCTGATCATTTATATTTTGTTCTTTGGCGGGATGGGCTTCGCTTTTTACAAAGGAATACCGGCATTGATTCATCAGCTGAGGGATCTTGCTGAAAATGCACCATATTTTGCGGAGCAGTATAAAGGTATGGTCAATAACATCATGGACCAGACTTCGTCATGGCCCGCTGGCATCCATGAAAGGATCGAGGATGGCATCAACCGGATGGAGACCTGGCTGGATGGGGTGCTTGCCGGCGTAATGACGTTCCTGATGGATATCATCAATTCAATCCTTACGATAGCAGTCATTCCGTTCATTGCCTTTTATATGCTGAAAGATTTCGATGCAATGAAAAAGGCGGCATGGTATGTCACGCCGCGGCAGTGGAGACAGTCGGGGACAAAGTTCCTTCATGATGTTGACAAGTCGCTTGGAAGCTATATACGCGGGCAGCTGCTTGTATGCCTCGTGATCGGGGTCTTGTCAACGATCTTTTTTGGATCGCCGGCATAAAATATTCACTTCTGCTGGGGGCGATTGTCGGCATCACGAATGTAATCCCGTATTTCGGGCCAATCATCGGTGCTGTACCAGCAGTTATTATCGCAGCAACCATGTCGGTAAAAATGGTGCTGATCTCCGTAGCGATTGTGTTCTCTCTGCAATTCTTAGAAGGAAATATCCTATCTCCTTTAATTGTTGGAAAAAGTCTTCATATGCACCCGCTCATGATCATGTTTGCTCTGCTGGCTGGGGGAGAAATTGGCGGGATTCTAGGATTAATTCTTGCTGTGCCGGTTCTAGTAGTATTAAGAGCTGCCCTTATCCATGCGAAAGACCATATTATTTTGGAAAGAAAAAAAGAAAGGCCGACATAAATTTTACGAAGTCGTTTGACAAACTGAAAACTGCTATATATAATTCGGCTATAGAATAATAATTAGCAAAATGTAGAAGGAACGAGTATGTTATAGACCATCGTTAAGAGAGGAATTCCATGGGCTGGAAGAATTCCCGATGAAGGATAACAGAAGGCTATTCCGGAGTGCAGGAAAAACCTGCCGTAGCAGCCGCGTTAAGGCGTTATTGAGAGATGGGCGCACGTTTTCCGCGTTCATAATCAGGGTGGTACCGCGAGCAAGCTCTCGTCCCTGTCCAGGGATGAGGGCTTTTTTTGTTGCCTAAAATCCCTGAAATGCTTAATTTTGACCGATTTAGGAGGTTGTGTATATGAAAAAACTAACAGGTTCTGAAATCAGAAAAATGTATCTTGAATTTTTTAAGGAAAAGGGCCATGCCATCGAACCAAGTGCTTCACTCGTCCCTCACGACGATCCATCTCTGCTATGGATTAACAGCGGAGTTGCGACTTTGAAGAAGTATTTTGACGGCCGGGTCGTACCTGAAAATCCAAGAATTACAAACGCACAGAAATCAATCCGTACAAATGATATCGAGAATGTCGGCAAAACTGCACGCCACCATACATTCTTCGAAATGCTTGGAAACTTCTCAATTGGTGATTACTTTAAGGTTGAAGCGATTGAATTCGCTTGGGAATTCCTTACGGATAAAAATTGGATTGGGTTTGATCCAGAAAAGCTGTCAGTAACAATTCATCCAGAAGATGATGAAGCATTCAACATCTGGAGAGAAAAAATCGGGGTTCCTGAAGAACGTATTATCCGCCTTGAAGGAAACTTCTGGGATATCGGCGAAGGACCAAGCGGACCGAATACAGAAATCTTCTATGACAGAGGAACAGAATACGGAAATGACCCTGAAGATCCGGAATTATATCCTGGCGGCGAAAATGATCGTTACCTTGAAGTATGGAACCTTGTATTCTCCGAATTCAACCATAATCCGGATGGCACATACACTCCGCTACCGAAGAAAAACATTGATACAGGAATGGGTTTAGAGCGTATGGCTTCAGTTGTCCAGGACGTTCCAACCAATTTTGACACTGATTTGTTCATGCCGATCATCAATAGTACAGAAGAGATTTCCGGTGAAAAATATGGCGTTTCAAAGGAAAAGGATGAAGCATTCAAGGTCATTGCTGACCATATCCGTACGGTAGCATTTGCAGTCGGCGACGGTGCTCTTCCATCAAACGAAGGCCGAGGATATGTACTCCGCAGACTGCTGCGCCGCGCTGTCCGATATGCAAAAAAATTGAACATCAACCGTCCGTTCATGTTCGAATTAGTACCTGTAGTTGGTGAAATCATGCATGATTTCTATCCAGAGGTAAAAGAAAAAACCGATTTTATCCAAAAGGTCATTAAAAATGAAGAAGATCGTTTCCATGAAACACTTTATGAAGGTCTTGCAATTCTTTCTGATCTTATCAAGAAAGAAAAGGAAAAAGGCAGCGGCATGATCCAGGGCGAGGATGTCTTCCGCCTTTATGATACTTATGGCTTCCCGGTTGAACTTACGGAGGAATATGCCGAAGATGAGGGCATGAAGGTTGACCATGAAGGCTTTGAGGTCGAGATGGAGTCTCAGCGTGAAAGAGCAAGGGCTGCACGACAGGATGTAGGATCCATGCAGGTCCAGGGCGGAGTTCTTGGCGACATTAAAGTTAGCAGCGAATTCGTAGGATACGATATTTTTGAATCAAACAGCAAGATCGTTGCACTAGTGAAAGACGGACAGTTTGCAGAAGAGGCAGCTGCTGGTGAAGAAATCCACTTTATCCTGGATGTCACTCCTTTCTATGCAGAAAGCGGAGGACAAATTGCTGACAAAGGTACGATTATAGCTGATGGAGTAAGATTATCTGTAATAAATGTCAAAAAAGCTCCTAATGGACAGAACCTGCATCACGCAGTGGTTGAAGAAGGCACAGTCACAAACGGTTTGGAAGTATCAGCAAAAGTTGACGAGGACAACCGCGCGAAAATCATTAAAAACCACACTGCAACACACCTGCTTCATCAGGCATTAAAAGATACTCTCGGAACGCATGTAAACCAGGCTGGATCACTTGTTGAACCTGACAGACTCCGTTTTGACTTCTCCCACTTTGGCCAGGTAACAGCTGAAGAACTAGAAAAGGTAGAAGCAATCGTGAACGAGAAAATTTGGAGAAGCATCCAGGTGGATATAAGCTTAAAACCAATTGCTGAAGCTAAGGAAATGGGAGCTATGGCTCTGTTTGGCGAAAAGTATGGCGATATCGTACGCGTTGTCAAAGTTGGAGATTACAGCTTAGAGCTGTGCGGCGGCTGCCATGTTCCTAATACATCTGTTATCGGATTATTCAAGATTGTTTCTGAAGGCGGTATTGGTGCGGGAACACGAAGGATTGAGGCTGTGACAGGCGAGGCAGCTTACAGAGTGCTGAACGATCAGATTGCGATCCTGAAAGATGCAGCTGTAAAATTAAAGACCGCTCCTAAGGAAGTAGCAAACAGAATTGATACAATGCTGATTGAAATGAAGCAGCTTCAGCGCGAAAATGAATCTCTTGCTGCAAAATTGGGTAATATTGAAGCAGGAAGCCTTGCATCTAAAGTAAAAGAAGTGAATGGTGTTCAATTGCTTGCAGCTCGTGTTCAGGCTGCTGATATGAACAGCCTGAGAAATATGGCTGATGATTTGAAGCAAAAACTGGGTTCAGCTGTCATCCTTCTTGGAACGACAGATGGAAGCAAAGTGAATTTGATTGCTGCTGTAACAGATGATTTGATACTCAAGGGCTACCAGGCAGGAAAACTGATCAAGGAAGCAGCATCCATTTGCGGCGGAGGCGGCGGAGGCCGTCCAGATATGGCTCAAGCTGGCGGGAAAGACCCATCAAAACTCGACAATGCGATTCAATTTGCCGAAGAATGGGTTAAATCAATTTGATATAAAGGGAAAGTAGTGTAGAATGAAGGTAATCTAAGAAGATTTTGCCTTCCATTTTTAGAAGTGAGGTGCATTCGATGAGCTCGTTTGATAAAACGATGAGATTTAATTTTCCCGAAGAGCCTTTTGAGCATGATGCGAATGAAGTCCTGCTGCAGGTCTATGAAGCATTGCAGGAAAAAGGATATAACCCGATCAACCAGATTGTCGGTTATCTGCTCTCTGGCGATCCGGCTTATATTCCCCGCCATCGGGATGCCCGCAATATCATCCGCAAGCTGGAACGGGATGAAATTATCGAGGAATTGGTTAAATCCTATTTAAGGAACCACCGAGAGGGGAAATAAATGCGTACGATGGGATTGGATGTCGGCTCAAAAACTGTCGGCGTTGCACTGAGCGATGAATTTGGATGGACTGCTCAGGGACTTGAAACATTGAAAATAAACGAAGAAGAAAATGTGTTTGGTTTCGATGAATTAGGTAAAATAATAAAAGAGTACGAAGTCAGCAAAGTTGTCGTTGGATTGCCTAAAAACATGAATGGCACAATCGGACCCAGAGGCGAAGCCAGCCAATTCTTTGCCCGTGAATTGGAAGAACGTTTTGGGGTTCCTGTCATTCTTTGGGACGAGCGTTTAACGACAGTAGCAGCAGAGCGTGTTTTGCTGGAGGCAGATTTAAGCCGAAAAAAACGTAAAAAAGTCATTGATAAAATGGCGGCAGTAATGATTCTACAAGGCTATCTTAATAGCCAAAATTAAATGAGGTGACTTTAATGGATCACGGAGAAAACAACATTACAGTAGTAGATGAAAACGGTAACGAACAATTATGTGAAGTGCTTTTTACATTTGACTCTGAAGAGTTCGGCAAGTCTTATGTTTTATATTATCCAATCGGTGCAGATGAAAGCGACGATGAGGAAATTGAAATCCACGCTTCATCATTTATGCCAACTGAAGATAAACAGGATGGCGAATTGATGCCTATCGAAACTGATGAAGAATGGGATATGATTGAAGAAATGCTTGAAACGTTCCTTGCTGAGCAAGACGAAGAATAAACCATGCTAGAGACCAGGCTAAATGCGGCCTGGTCTTTTTTTATATACGTTTACAAATGGCATTCTCTCAAAACTACTGCAGGCATTACACCAGCTTCTATTGTTTTATAATTAAAATTATATTTTTTCTCGCAAAAGGCGAATCCCGCCGAGAACATCTCAACGGAATATTTCTCTCCTGAATGGTGATGGGTACGCTCCCAGAATAACTTAGGTGATATTTCACTCGTGAATGTCATCCCCACTATAAGCCAGCGCCTGAAGCAGGATTCAAGTTAATAAGCAGTTTTAAAAAAATCATCAAACTAATCGAATGCCATTTCTTTATGATTTTCTTGTCGGATGATAGGTTAATTTGTCGCTTGAGGTATTTTTTCGTAATTATTTGCAAATAAAAATATAAAATATAGTATAATGGTGCGAGATGTGAAAATAGAGAGTATCCAGGTGATTAGCCCTGTGACTGGAGGGGGAGCTTATGTCTGACGAGAAAAATATAAATAACTCTAATAATGACAAAAAAAATGTAATTGCTGAGAAATTAATCGAGCAGCAGAAAGAAGCAAGGGTTGTCCGCAGGATTGTTTTCATCACTGCCATCGTGGCGATTCTAATGATTGGTGCCTTGGGCGGAGGCGGTTATTACTATATAAAATCCGCATTAAAGCCCGTTGATGAAAACAGCAAGAAAAATATCAATGTAACGATTCCAATCGGTTCGTCCACTAGTGGGATTGGAAAAATACTAGAGGACAAAGGTGTCATTAAAGATGCCAGGATTTTTAAATATTACGTGAAGTTTAAGAATGAGTCCGGTTTCATGGCGGGAGATTATAAAATGAATCCTTCCATGACCATTCCTGAAATCATCTCAAGTTTAAAAACGGGGAAAGTCATGCAGGACGTGGTCATGAAAATCACAATACCAGAAGGCAAACAACTGTCACAAATTGCTGGAATCATTGCTGAAAAAACACAGCAGGACCAGGAACAAATCTTTAAACAGCTGAACGATAAAGAATTTGTAAAGAAAATGATGGGGAAATATCCTGATGTACTGACAGAGGAAATCTTGAATGAAAAGGTCAAATATCCTCTAGAGGGCTATTTATTCCCGGCGACATATCCTTTCTATTCGGAGAAGCCAACGGTCGAAGAAATCGTGACGGTCATGCTCAGTAAAACTAAGGTAGTACTGGGTGATTTCAAAGGCCAGATGGAAGAGAAAGAAATGTCGACCCATCAGGTGATGACGATGGCATCGCTGATCGAAGAAGAAGCAACTGAAAAGGTTGATCGCGATAAAATCGCAAGCGTCTTCTACAATCGAATGGAAGCTGGAATGATGCTTCAAACTGACCCGACTGTCCTTTATTCCCATGGAGAACATAAAGACCGGGTACTGTATGAGGATCTCGAAATCGACGACCCTTACAATACCTATAAATACACAGGATTACCTCCTGGACCAATAGCCAATCCAGGTGTAGTGTCAATTGAAGCGGCACTGGCACCTGCTGACACAGACGATTTGTATTTCCTTGCAACATCTACTGGTGAGGTTCTCTTCTCTAAGACTTTGGAAGAGCACAATCGTAAAAAGAATGAACATATCACAAGCAAAAAATAGTAATACCTATAGGGAGATGCAGAAAGATTAGCATTTCCCTTCTTATTGTGGTAAAATAATTCAAGTGTTTTTTTCTCGAGATGATAGCGTGCATTACAGAATTAAGAGTTATGGCCTAACCTGGCTGAAGAAGCAGTTTGTTAGGTTTCTGGCAAACTGAAGTTTGCCTCTCTTATCCTGTGAACGCTATTTTTTTCATGCTCCAAGGTCTATTTTCCTGGGGCAATATAGATTTACACACTGGCTAATTTTATAGCCATTGAATAGAGGTGAGGGCAGCTTGCTAAATGAAAAGCTGCAGGATTATATAGACTCTCTTATACTGCCGAGACAGGGCTTGCTTGCTGAAATGGAAGAGTTCGCGGAAACCAATGGAGTCCCAATCATGGAGCCAGCAGGGATTGAAACGATGCTTCAGCTCTTGCGGCTTCAGCAGCCTGATGTGATTCTTGAAGTAGGCACAGCGATTGGCTACTCAGCACTCAGGATGGCATTTGCTCTTCCCGCAACAAAAATCGTGACACTCGAACGGGATGAGGAACGTTTTAATTTGGCTGTAGATTATATCAAACGGTCAGGGTTGCGGGGACAAATTGTCCAAGTAAAAGGAGATGCATTGGAGCTGGAACAGGAAGTCAGCGAATATGCTCCATTCGATGCCATTTTCATTGATGCGGCCAAGGGCCAGTACAGGAGATTTTTTGAAATTTATTCCAGGTTACTTAAGCCTGGAGGGGTGATCATTACTGACAATGTGCTTTTCAAGGGCCATGTTTATGATGATCAGGTGATTGAAAGCAAGAGGATTCGCAGTCTTGTGAAAAAAATAGATGAATTCAACCGCTGGCTGTCCAGTCATCCAGAGTATGATACGATCATACTTCCGATTGGCGATGGTGTAGCGGTTAGTAAGAAGAGGTGAGCGGAATGAAGAAACCTGAATTATTGGTAACACCGGTCAGTGTAAATGATATTATTCCTTTAGCTGAAGCTGGAGCGGATGCGTTTGTTGTCGGAGAACAAAAATTTGGACTTCGTCTTGCTGGTGAATTTTCACGTGACGATGTAAAAACAGCAGTAGAACTTGCACACTCCAAAGGCAAGGAAGTCTACGTAGCGATGAACGCACTTTTCCATAATGAAAAGATTGAGTTGCTGGGAGAGTATCTGACATTCTTAAAGGAAATCAATGTGGATGCTGTTATATTTGGTGACCCCGCGGTCTTGATGGCTGCTAAAGAACACACACCGGACTTGAAGCTGCACTGGAGTACGGAAACAACAGGCACAAACTGGTATACATGCAATTACTGGGGTAGAAAAGGTGCAAAAAGGGCCGTACTTGCCAGAGAAATTAATATGGATACGATTGTTGAAATGAAGGAAAACGCAGAGGTAGAGATTGAGGTCCAGGTTCACGGAATGATGAACATGTTCCAATCCAAACGCCCGCTTCTTGGTCATTATTTCGAATATCAGGGCAAGGCGATGGAAGTCGAAAACCGAAAAAAGGAACAAAATATGTTCCTTCATGATAAAGAGCGTGAAAACAAATATCCTATTTTTGAAGACGAAAATGGAACTCATATCATGAGCCCAAATGATATCTGTATTATCGATGAGCTGACAGAGCTTGTTGAAGCAGGGATCGATTCTTTTAAGATTGATGGAATTCTTAAGAGTCCAGAATATATTTTGGAAGTAACGAAGCTTTACCGCAAAGCGATTGATTTGGCTGTAGAAGAACCTGACCAATACGAAGATGAAAAAGAGGGGCTGCTGGCTGCAGCGGAAGAAATTCAGCCGCCAAACCGCCCGCTTGATACTGGATTCTTCTTTAAAGAGACTGTTTACTAGAAGTTAGAATATAAGGAGGTAGCGTCATGACAGCAGTGACAGACAAGATTTCACAGATTGTTGACGGAAAACGTGTGATTGTGAAAAAACCAGAACTGCTTGCTCCAGCAGGAAATCTTGAAAAATTGAAGATTGCCGTTCATTATGGTGCAGATGCCGTATTTATTGGCGGCCAGGAGTATGGTTTACGTTCAAACGCAGATAACTTTACATTTGAGGAAATGAAAGAAGGCGTCGAATTTGCTAAGAAATACGGCGCGAAGATATATGTTACGACTAATATTTTTGCCCATAATGAAAATATAGATGGACTAGAAGAATATTTAATGGGATTAAAGGAAGCAGGAGTTCACGGTATTATCGTGGCTGACCCATTAATCATTGAAACATGCCGCAGGGTTGCTCCTGAAATCGAGGTTCATCTGAGCACGCAGCAATCACTTTCTAACTGGAAGGCTGTTCAATTCTGGAAGGAAGAAGGCCTGGAACGCGTTGTTCTTGCAAGGGAAACTAGTGCAGATGAGATCAAGGAAATGAAGGAAAAAGTTGACATCGAAATCGAAACCTTCATCCACGGTGCAATGTGTATTGCTTATTCTGGACGCTGTACTTTAAGCAATCATATGACTGCACGCGATTCAAACCGGGGCGGCTGCTGCCAGTCATGCCGTTGGGATTACGATTTGTACACACAGGAAGGTAATGAAGAAAACCCGTTGTTCGGTGAAGGCGATGCACCATTTGCAATGAGCCCTAAAGATCTTAAGCTGATTGAATCAATCCCTCGCATGATCGAGATTGGCATTGACAGCCTTAAAATTGAAGGCCGAATGAAATCTATTCACTACATTGCAACTGTTGTAAGTGTATATCGTAAAGTGATTGATGCTTATTGTGCGGATCCAGAGAACTTTGTCATTAAGCAGGAGTGGCTTGAAGAACTTGATAAATGTGCGAACCGTGAGACAGCAACTGCTTTCTTCGAGGGAGTTCCTGGGTATAAAGAGCAAATGTTTGGAAACCATAGCAAGAAGACTACATTTGACTTCGCTGGACTTGTGCTTGATTATGATAATGAAAACCAAATGGTGACACTTCAACAAAGAAATTTCTTTAAGCCAGGCGATGAAGTTGAATTCTTTGGACCTGAAATCGAGAACTTTACCCACGTGGTTGAAAAAATCTGGGATGAAGACGGCAATGAACTTGATGTTGCCCGCCATCCTCTGCAAATCGTTAAGTTCAAGATGGACAAGCCTGTCTACCCAAATAACATGATGCGGAAGGAGAAGTAAGAGATGAACCGCAAGCCTGTTGTAATTGGTGTAGCCGGCGGCTCCGGCTCAGGGAAAACCAGCGTCACGAAAGCGATCATTGATAGCTTTAAAGGCCATTCTATCCTGATGTTAGAACAAGACTATTATTATAAAGACCAAAGCCATTTGCCAATGGAAGAGCGTTTAAAGACTAACTACGACCATCCGCTGGCATTTGACAATGATCTTCTAATAGAGCATATCGAAAAACTGCTTCGCTATGAACCAATAGAGAAGCCTGTCTATGATTATGCAATCCACACAAGGTCAAGTGAAATCATTGATGTGGAACCGAAGGATGTCATCATTCTAGAAGGAATCCTGATTCTTGAAGATGAGCGATTAAGGGACCTGATGGATATGAAGCTTTATGTAGATACAGATGCAGATTTGCGCATTATCCGCAGACTGCTTCGTGATATCAAAGAGCGTGGCCGTTCTATGGATTCAGTCATTGAACAATATGTAAATGTGGTAAGGCCAATGCACAACCAGTTCATTGAACCTACTAAACGCTATGCAGATATTATCATTCCGGAGGGCGGCCATAATCATGTCGCAATCGACCTAATGGTAACAAAAATTCAAACAATTCTTGAACAAAAATCATTTTTGTGACACAATAGCATAGATAAAGCTGGACTTAGAAGTACTTAATCAGTGCTTCTATTAGTCCGGATTAATTTAATGGTCCATTTTTGGACTCTCTTTTAATGCGCGCCCTTAAAAAGGACGCGCTCCTGTATATTTTTCAGGTTACATAATATAATATTACACAATCTATTTTTTGGGGAATTGTGAAGACTAGAAGGAGTGAAGGATTTTGGCTACAGAGAAAGTTTTTCCTATGACATTAGCTGGGAAAGAAAAACTGGAACAAGAATTGGAAATGTTGAAAACGGTTAAACGTAAAGAAGTTGTTGAAAGAATAAAAATTGCGCGCAGCTTTGGTGATCTTTCAGAGAACTCTGAGTACGATTCTGCAAAAGAAGAGCAAGCGTTTGTTGAGGGCCGTATCACAACTCTGGAGAATATGATCCGCAACGCAAAAATCATTGAGGAAGGCGAATTAAGTACAGATGCAGTTAGCTTAGGCCGTACTGTCACTTTCGTAGAGCTTCCTGATGGTGATGAAGAATCCTACACCATCGTAGGTAGTGCTGAAGCAGATCCATTTGAAGGGAAAATTTCAAATGACTCTCCGATTGCGAAAAGCTTAATGGGTAAAAAAGTTGGAGATGAAGTTTCCGTTCAGACTCCTGGCGGTGAAATGAGCGTCCGTATCACATCTATTAAGTAGGCTTTTTAAACAAGCATGCAGTAAATAGTAAATACACGTTCACGCAATATAATAAATTTATTCATGCTGTTCTAATTTAACAGTTTGAAACTTCGAAACCTCGTCAAAACTTTTGACGAGGTGTTTTTTATGCGCAGGAAAAGAATGATTGTCTGGATCAGCATTTGTATTGCCGGCATTGGCCTGCTTCTGTTCAGGCTGGCAGAGTTGCAGCTTCTTGATACAGAATCATTTTCAAAGCACGAAATTAATTTGATAGAGGCAAGTGTCAAGCAAAGATCACAGGAAATGGTGGTTGACAATGGCAGGGGAAATTTCCTTGATCGTTCCGGTAATCCCTTATCCTATGAAACGTCATCGGTCCTTGTTCTTTTCCCTTTCTTAAAAAAGATGGACTGGCAGGTACATCAGGTTGCTAAGACAATAGGTGTATCGGAGTATGCACTTAAGAATGCGGTAGAAAAATCAAAGGAGCCCTTTGCGTACGGTGATCCGGATCCTGTGATTCTCACCAGAAGCCAGATGGATGCAATTAATGAAATGAAAATCCCCGGTGTGTTTGCTGTTGAGCGTAAGTATCCATTGGATAAAATCCCTGCGGCTCAGCTGCTTGGCATTATTGGTGAAAACGAGAGCCTGCTGAAATCACGATACGGGGAGAAGGATTTCCTTCCGAGGACATTGATTGGCCTCTCAGGCCTTGAAAAAAGCTTTGATGAATTTCTCGTAGCAGAAGGGAAATCGAAGCTTGTCTACCA
Organism: Heyndrickxia sp. MSNUG; assembly: GCF_049532715.1. Taxonomy (NCBI): domain Bacteria; kingdom Bacillati; phylum Bacillota; class Bacilli; order Caryophanales; family Bacillaceae; genus Heyndrickxia; species Heyndrickxia sp. MSNUG. The sequence goes on along the minus strand of NZ_CP150978.1, from coordinate 3,389,568 downwards.
TGTGGATGGTGAAGGAGCACCGCTTTTTGGAATTAATGTTAAGTATATTGAACCGGCGAATCCGTTTTATCCAATCAACGTGCAGACCTCGATTGATAAGGATCTTCAAATGATTGTCGAAGAAGCAGTAGACAAGTATGACATAAAAAAAGGCGGAGTAGTATTGCTCGATATCAAAACCAATAGCGTGCTATCAATGGTATCTAGGCCGGAAATCAATAAGAAAGCGCCATTTAGCGACGAGGGAATAGAGAATATGATGGTTAAGCAGCACATCCCTGGTTCAGTATTTAAGACGGTTGTCGCGGCGGCAGCAATAGATTCCGGGCTTGATGATCCAAATCGGAAGTTTGATTGCAGCAAAAAGTTAAATGGAGAACCTGATTTGAAATACGATCATGGAATGCTCAATTTTACTGAAAGTTTTGCGAGAAGCTGCAACCGTACATTCGGAGATATCGCCAGAGAGCTGCAGGAGAAAGATCCAACCATTCTGGAAAGATATGCAGAAATGCTCTCAGTTAAAGGTGGTGTAGGCTGGAAAGGGGATATATTCCACCTGGAAAACTTTCAGCAAATGCAGGATGAAGAGGAAGGCAGAATTTTTGTATCCGAGGATGCCCGAAAGGACCGTAACTTTTCAGCCTTATCCGGAATTGGACAGCATGAGGTAAGGGTATCTCCATTGGCCGTTGCGAATATGATGGCGACGATTGCGCGCGGAGGAGAAAAGGATATGGTGAGGTCCGTTCTATCGATCCAGTACCAGAATGGTGCGGAAATGACCGAGTTTCCAAAGGAAAAGCTTAAAGGAGATAGAATATCACCATATACAGTAATGAAGCTCCAAAAGCTTTTGAGGGAAGTAGTTGTAAATGAACATGGAACAGGTAGGTGGTTCAAGGATTTGCCATATGCTGTGGCTGGAAAATCCGGAACCGCAGAGACTGGAATTTACGATGGGAAAAAGCAGCTTCACAACAAATGGTTTGCAGGTTATTTTCCATATCAAAATCCAAAATATGCACTTGTTGCAGTTAATTTAGGAGTGCCAGATGATGAAGGTGGCGTGAATCCACTGTTTGCTGATATAGTAAAAGCCGTCTATGACTATAATCAGGAATGACTCATGACCTGAGGGCTGATTGGCTGGTAACTAATTAGATAAAGATAAAATCCTTCAAGTTTGTGTTCAGTCATGGTAGAATGTTGACAACCTTATAAGGGAGGGAAAGACCTTGAAAAATGATTATGACAACCTGAATGAGGGAGCCCGTTCAAGAACAAGGGCAAAGCGAAGAAAAACCAACCTTATTTTAAATACCTTGATTGTTGTCGTTATTTTATTAATTGTCTTTGTTTCTGTAAACATTTTTTTCAGTAATGATGAAGAAGCAGCGGACAACAAAAATGCTACTTCAGAACATGAAAAAGACGCTGCCTCTTCAGGCAAAAAGGATAACAAGGATAACAAGGATAACAACGGCAGTGAAAAAGCCGATGAAGATAAGAATGGAGAAAAGAAAGAGCAATCGGATGATGGTACTGCAGATGATTCAGGTGCTGCAGAATCAGAAGACAGTGAAGACCTAGGCGATCCTGTGGTGACTGAAGGCGGAAGTGATGCAAATGTAAAACAGACAATCGAGAATCCGGGCTGGCAGCCAGTCGGAACCACTCAGTCTGGAGAACATGCTCCCGTCTTTGACCAGAATTCGGTAGATTGGCAAGAAATGATCTTGGCATACTCTTATGCTACCGGAATTGATAAAAACAATATGACGGTTTGGTTTAATCAGAATAATGGAGCACCAAATACAGCATTAGGCACTGTTTCTGCAAAAGGCAGCGATCAAACCTACAGGGTAGCTATAGAATGGGTTGATGGCCAGGGCTGGAAGCCGGTAAAGGTAGAAGAATTGATCCAAAACGATAAACGATAATCGACAGCGTTAGGCTGGATAAAGGGGTCCTGAGAGAGGGGCCCCTTTACTTTTTTGCCTTGAAATGGACAACCGCTGAATAGAACAGTCTCCCCTTATCGTCGATGTGCATTTGATGAGAAACATTGTGTACTGTCAGCATAATGGCTTTATTGATTTCTATTTGCTTGTTTATATTCTTTTCAAGCGTTTTTAAGTCAATTGCTTCAAAAAATTCTACCTTATCTTCAATTAAGTCGAAATGGAATTCCATAATAAATCTCCTCATACCAAAGTTGATTTTTATACTTATAAATAAAAAATAGCAAAATCTCTATAAAAATAAAACGTTTTTTGATAAATTAAAATGATGGGCATATTTGCGAGGGTTTGATCTAATTCTAGTACATAATACCAAACACATGCAAAAACAGTGATTTTACATAGGAGAGATTAATATGGCAAGAACGTTATTATATAACGGCACAATCATTACTTGTAACGCGGAAAACGAAGTGATCGAATCTGGGGCAATCGGATTTGAGGATGAAAGAATTGTTTATGTCGGCAAATCGCCTGAGGATCTCTCGGCATACGAAAAAAAATTGATCTTAAAGGTAACTACGTCCTGCCTGGATTGGTAAATACCCATGGCCATTCATCGATGTCATTACTCAGGGGATATGCTGATGATTTGCACCTGCAAACGTGGCTAGAAGAGAAAATTTGGCCGCTTGAGGCTAAATATACCCCTGAACATGCAAAATGGGGAGCATACTTGTCTATTCTTGAGATGATTCGTACGGGGACGACTACTTTCGTTGATATGTATGACAATATGGACGAAGTTGCAAAAGCTGTTGAAGCTGCTGGGATTCGAGGTGTATTGTGCAGAGGTGTCATCGGTTTTGGCTCAGAGGAGCTCCGCCAAAGCAAGCTAAATGAAGCTGCGCAGTTTGCGAAGAACTGGAATTATGGTGCAGATGGCCGAATAACAACGATGCTGGCCCCCCATTCTCCTTACACATGTTCACCAGAGTATATTTCCCAAATCATCGAAAAATCGGTTGAGCTGAATGTTCCGCTGCATACACATATGTCTGAAACAAAATTTGAGGTAGACAAAAATATTGAGGAATTTGGCGAAACACCTGTTGCACACCTGAACAAGCTTGGTTTCTTTGACCGACAGTCCTTAGTTGCGCATGCTGTGCATGTTAATGAGGCAGATCTTGATATTCTTGCAAGCAAGGATGTGAAAATCTCACACAATATTATCAGTAACCTGAAGCTTGGCAGCGGAATTTCTCCTGTCAGCAACATGATGGAAAAAGGAATCACAGTAAGCCTTGGAACCGACAGTGTCGCGTCAAATAACAACCTTGATTTATTTGAAGAAATAAAAGCCGTAGCAACAATCCATAAAGGGATGGCACAAGATGCTACTGCAGTCAACGCTGTCCAGGCATTGAGGATGGCGACAATTAATGGAGCTTCCGCTGTTTGGCAGGAAAATAAGATTGGCTCCCTTGAGAAGGGGAAGGATGCGGATTTGATTGTAATCGATTCAAATCAGAGCTTCTATTACCCGCGACATAATCCTGTATCCCATCTTGTATACTCAGGGTCGGGCAGAGATGTAAAGGATGTCTATGTCAAAGGGAAGCAACTCATGGAGAATCGCCAATTCTTAACCATCGATGAAGAAAAAATTCTTTTTGAAGCAAACCGCATGTCAAAAATGCTGACAGTATAAGTTTTGAATAAATCCCATAAAGAACAATCTATGTAATTTAACTTGGAGGTAAAGAGTATGAGAATCGGAATTATTGGTGCTATGGATGAGGAAATCCAGCACATCCTGGATGCCATGAGCAATTATGATGAAAAGAAAAAAGCAGGCATTACTTTTTATGTGGGAGCTTTTAATGGCTATGACATTGTACTATGCAAATCAGGAGTAGGGAAAGTAAATGCCAGTGTTTGCACACAGATTTTAATTGATGAATTTGCAGCTTCCAATATCGTTTTCACAGGAGTCGCAGGAGCAGTGAATCCAGAGCTGAAAATCGGGGATATTGTTATTTCAACTGATTGCCTGCAGCATGATATGGATGTAACCGCATTAGGCTTCAAGCTTGGTGAAATTCCTTACACTGAGGTTTCCGTCTTCAAAGCGGATCCTAAATTAGTTGACCTGGCGATTTCAGCAAGTAAAGAGATTGTACAGGATAAAAAGATTGTCAGCGGTAGGATTCTCTCAGGAGACCAGTTCATCGCTGACCGGAATAAAGTCAAAATTCTTCATGAGGAGCTTCAAGGATTTTGTACAGAAATGGAAGGTGCTGCTGTTGGACAGGTTTGCAGCATGAATGAGATTCCATTTGTCATCATCCGATCTATGTCTGATCAGGCCGATGGATCTGCAGATGTTAACTTCCTTGAATTCACAAAACTAGCATCAAAGAATTCTTTTGAAATCGTTAATGAAATGATTAGGAATTGGAATTTGTAAATTACTGAGGTCAAAGTCCCTTATAGAATAAGATGCTTAGCTTGTCGACAAAGATACAGATCAAAGAACAGATATTGAAAACCTGTTGATTGGAGTGGAAAGTGCGCAGACTCCTCCGAAAATGCTAACGCATTTCCATCGTGCGTGGGCAGATTCGAGGAAGCTATTCAATGTCCTGCGGGCGCAGCTGGACAGATGAGACGCCAAAGGAGCGAAGCGACGAGGAGGCTCAGCGCCAGCCCCGCGGAAAGCGAAGCGCCTGGAACGGAAATCAACAGAACTGTTTTACTTCCCACCCAAGATGAAAAACTGAAGACAAGCTCGCTTTAATTGGGTTTGTCTACCGTCTGAGTCCCTTATAAAATAAGGGGCTTTTTATATGCGATAACATTTCGGTAATATCCCCGGATATTTCAAATCCCAATATTTACATAATAAATTAAGGTTTAAATATGTTAAAGTAGGGATGTGGTTAAGACAAATTATGTAGGTGATTGAATTGAACGCTAAGCACATCTATGAAAAAATGGTAGATTATAAACAGTTCGCTACAGTCCTATTGACAGTTGGCGTGTTTTTTTATTTAGGTACTATTATCCCGTCAGAAACAAAAGTCATGACAGATATTTATATAGCAATAGGAGCTTCCATGGTATTTCTTGCTGGATCGATTTTATTCTTCACAATCGCAAAAAAATGCAGGAGCCAGTTGGTTGAATCGGAAGAAGGCCAGGAATTTTTAATGAAAAAGTAAACGTCCATTTTTTGGGCGTTTTTTTTTTGCACAATTTGACGAATACTTTTTTGGAAAAAAAGACCACAAAAATGTTTACAAATCATTAGGAAGTGGATATACTTACCAATGTGAGCAAAATAATCTTGAAGGAGGTCGAGTGAAATGATCATGATTGGATATTGGAATAACTCAGAAACTTCATATCGTATTACACATTCGACCGGAACGGACTGGATTGTTTAAGCTGTTTTAACAACTAATACATCCATGCCGCAGGGAGAATTGTGCCCTGCGGCTTTTCTATGCCTATTTATGCCGCAGGGGATACTTCCTTGCGGCTTTTTGTGGTGCGCTTAGAAGTCAAAGTGGCTTGACACCGCAACTTGACACTAGAAAGAGGTGACTAGATTATGACCCTAAGTATCTTATTTTTTACGATTACGATTAACAAACGCAAAATAAGTTTAGAAGAAATTCGCCATAACGAAATGGTAGAAAAAATGATGGAAGAAAACAGAAGCCGTCAGGCATTGATGCGCCCGTTTTAAAGGAGGTGACTAAAATGACCCTAAGTATTTTATTTTTCACGATTACGATTAACAAACGCAAGATAAGTTTAGAAGAAATTCGCCATAATGAAATGATAGAAAAAATGATGGAAGAAAACAGAAGCCGTCAGGCAATGATGCGCCCGTTTTAAAGGAGATGACTAAAATGACCCTAAGTATTTTATTTTTCACGATTACGATTAACAAACGCAAGATAAGTTTAGAAGAAATTCGCCATAACGAAATGGTAGAAAAAATGATGGAAGAAAACAGAAGCCGTCAGGCAATGATGCGCCCGTTTTAAAGGAGGTGACTAAAATGACCCTAAGTATCTTATTTTTCACGATTACGATTAACAAACGCAAAATAAGTTTAGAAGAAATTCGCCATAACGAAATGGTAGAAAAAATGATGGAAGAAAACAGAAGCCGTCAGGCAATGATCCGCCCATTTTAATTCATTTGAAATAATAAACTAAGAAAGGTGGAAAGAAAATGATTTTTGTAATTCAAAGAAGACTGGCTAGCCTATGGGTGGAGAAAGATACCACCTAACAACCTAAGTTGGGAGGAAATCGTATGTCATTGCATATATTGCTGTTAACGCTTATTTTTAGGAAAAAGAAATCGAATGATTAGTAACAAAATGTTCACATCCGGACCCTTTATACACCGTATTTATATGTTAAATTTGGAGTAAACATGGGAGAGGCATAAAGGGGTGTGGAGCATGTTCTTAATCGTCATGGGATTGGTTATTTGCGGCGCTGTTGGTTTGATCGTAGCTGCAGAAGTCACTGTGGAATAAGCGCAAAAAAGGAGCATCAGCCAGTGTGGCTGATGCTCTTTTAATAAGGATTTATTTAATGGAGTGTACTAAGGGAGAAAAGGTCGGAGTCAATGTTACGGTCAAGCTGCTACTGCCCTTTATTCTTTTTCTTTTCTTTCTCAGCCCGATAAAATTCATGAAACATTTTCATCAATGCTCTTTTTTCAATCCGGGATACATAACTTCTGGATATTCCTAATTCTTTGGCTATTTCCCGCTGTGTTTTTTCCTTTTTTAAATCAAGGCCGAATCTGCCAACGATTACCTCTTTTTCACGCTCATCGAGGACATCGATATATTCCTTTACTTTTTCGAGTTCCATATTCAACTGAATGGTGTCAATTACATCCTCAGATTCAGACTTCAGGACATCAATCAATGAAATTTCATTCCCTTCCTTGTCTTGACCGATTGGATCATGCAAGGAAACATCCTTCTTAGTCTTTTTTAAGGCGCGCAAATGCATTAATATCTCATTTTCGATACACCGCGCTGCATATGTTGCCAGTTTTGTGCCCTTACCTTCAGAATAACTTTCTATTGCCTTGATCAGTCCAATTGTTCCTATTGAAATTAAATCCTCTGAATCTTCACCGGTATTTTCAAATTTTTTCACAATGTGGGCGACTAGCCTGAGATTATGCTCGATCAGCATATTACGTGCGTGCGGATCCCCATTTGCCATCAACCTTAGATACTTTCGCTCTTCACTTGCAGATAACGGTTGAGGAAATGCATTGTTTTTAACATATGAAACAAGAAGAATAACTTCTTTAACTAGATAGCCGAGCGCTGTAAGTATGCCAGACATGTTTCCACCCCCGCTTTTTAAGGCTTTCGCCTATACTAAATTCCTATGAGAAGACTGGCAAGATTGTGTCTGTCCGACCAAATAATTTATTTTGGAAATTTAAACCAATTACACTTTAGAGTAATACAATAGTTACCTCTGTCTAGGGCTTGTTTTGTCACTTTTTAGATGAAAAACGTTCACATAACAGAAACAGACATATCTATAGGGGTATAGGTATAATTAATGTGTAAGGTAAATATACGATCTCTTAGGAGGAAATAAATTATGGAACAGCAAGCCCCATCTTTAGCGGTTATTTTATTGTCTGAAGACCTTGAAAAGCTTCACGCTGGAGCACTTGTAGGATCAGTTGCATCAATGTCAGGCATGACTGTGAACGTTTTTGTCACGATGAATGCTTTGAAATCTTTCCGAAAAGACAGCTTTGAAAATACTGATTTCATTACAGGTACAATTGGTAAGGAAATGCTTGCAAAGAAAATCCCATTGTTCGATTCACTTTTGCAGGAGGGCAAAGATATGGGAGAACTCAACATTTATGGCTGTGCGCTTGCAATGGATATTATGGATTGGAAAGAGGAAGACATGATCGATGTGTTTGATGGAGTGATTGGGGTAACCAAATTCCTCGGAATGACTCAGGGAGCTACAGTGATTACGATGTAAGCTGATGAAGCAGGAAAAAGTGATATGGCGTGCAGGCCTTCCACCTTTTCCCCTTCATACGAAAATAAAAAATCTTTTCTTATTTTAACATAAATTTCAACTATCCAGGAGGAATAAATCATGAGTGATGTTTTGGTAACTAAATCAATCGATGCAAGAGGTGCATATTGCCCCGGACCGTTAATGGAACTAGTAAAGGGGATAAAGAAAGCGCAAGTTGGAGATGTAGTTGAAGTAATTTCTACCGATAAAGGTTCAGCAGTGGATATTCCTGAGTGGGTTAACAAGATGGGCCACGAAATTGCTTACTCAGAAAATGAAGGCGATGAATTTAGAATCGCAGTAAGAAAAGCGAAATAATTTTTACTGATAGGCTTTGATCATTGGGCTCTTTTATAGCCTGAAAATGAAAACAGCCTGCATCAACGACTTCATTAAAAAGGTGTGAATGAAATGACAAAGAGAATCGTGGTTCTAGGAGCAGGCAGCGCGGGTACAATGGTTGCAAACAGGCTTGCGCGCCAGCTTGGAGAAGAGATTAAGAAGAGTAAAGTGGAAGTCACCCTCATTTCAAATACAGAAAAGCATATTTACCAGCCAGGTTATTTATTTATTGCTTTCAATGAAAAGCCATCCGAGCATTTCATCCGGAAACAAAAATCATTGGTGCATAGACATGTAAACCTTGTGTATGATGAAATCGAAAATATCGATGTAGAGAAGAAAATGGTTAAAGGTAAGAAACAATATCAATATGATTATCTGGTAATCGCTACGGGTTCACACCCTGATTTTGACAGTGTTCCTGGCTTAAGGGAGGGGGCACACAATTTTTATACACTTGATGGAGCAGAACGTCTCCGTGATGACCTTGCAGCAATGGAAAAGGGAAAAATACTCATCACCATCGATGTTCCTCACAAATGTCCAGCTGCGCCGCTTGAACTTGCGTTGATGCTCGATGATTATTACCGAAAGAATGGCAGACGCAAAGATATTGAGATTAAATATGCTTACCCAATCGGCCGAATTCATTCTTTAGTGCCAGTAGCAGAATGGGCTCAGCCTGAATTTGACAAGAGAGATATAAAATACGAAACATTCTTCAATCTTGAAGAAGTGGATCCAAAGCGGAAAGTTGCCATAACGATGGATGGCGAAGAACACGAATATGACATGCTTATCACAATTCCCGCACATACTGGGGCAAAAGCGGTAATCGATTCAGGTATTGGTGATGAATCCGGTTTTATCCCAACAAACCGCACAACTTTGAAGATGCTAGGGCAGGATGATGTTTATGTCATTGGGGATGCAACGAATCTTCCGATCAGCAAGGCGGGGTCGACAGCACATTATCAATCTGAATCTCTTGTTGCGAACATTTTGAGCAGGCTTAGCGGACGTCCAGAGACAGCTGTATACAACGGTAAGGTGGCGTGTTTTCTTGAAAATAGCCTTGAGGATGCAAGCATGATTACCTTTGATTACAATAACCCGCCCCAGCCAGCAGCAACATCTGATTTGCTTCACTGGTTCAAGGCTGTCTATAACGAGCTATACTGGCTAAATGCCAGAGGGATTTTATAGAAGGGGTGATTAATATGGCTACAGAAACACCTCAAGCACAAAAGAATGCACAACATAAACTCGTGGGCTTTACAGATGCAGCAATGACCGCAGTTACTGGTGAAATGGTTTCCTCAATTGCTGAAACTGGCGTGAAGATGGTTGAGATGGCTGATGATCTTCTTCAGCCAGAAACTCTTTCTCTGTTAAAAGCATTACCTGAAGTAGCAGAAAACCTTGAGCGTACATTAATGGAAGTAAAACGCATGGAAGAAACCGGAGTGCTGAAGTCATTGATACAGCTTGCTGATATGGCTGCAGCGATAAAAGGTGCCATGACTGGACCGATGGTTACAGACATGGTTGAAAAGGCGATCAAAGGCGTCGAACTTGCAGATACCTTTGTACAGCTTGGCGCAATTGACCTTGTCGAAGGTATGGTTACTGCATTCCATAATGCTCAAGAAGACACAAGAGGTAAAGCACCTATGTCCTCCATGCAGATGATGAAGGCAGTGACACAAAAAGATACTAGAGAAGGCTTGACTCTAATGCTTACATTCCTTCAAAATCTGCCAAAAGAATTGAACAAATAACGCATGATGGAAGTCCACTATCATTTACAAATAGAAAAGGAGAGGAACGGCCTCTCCTTTTTCGTTGTATGTCTATAAAATTAAACTATTTATATAGGATATCCTCCTTCATCGTAGTCAGCTTATCTAATACTTCATTAATATCCTGTTCCGATACCTTGAACTCCCTCAGGCTTGCAGCCAGATGATTGGCAATCGCACCAAAATGTTCATCATTAAGGTTCATTCCTTTATGTGCAAGCTCCATGCTTTTTCCTGAATACTGGTTTGGTCCGCCTAAAGCCCAGCTGATGAACAGGGATTGGTGCCGGCGCTGCTTTTCCATGTCTGTTTCCGTAAAAAAATGGTTAACCGTTTCATCAGCTAAAACCTTTTCGTAAAAAACATCGACCACTTTCGTGATTGCTTCCTTTCCACCCAGTTTTTCATATAAGTTATCCATTCATATTCCTCCTGCCTATGTTAACGTCACTATTATGTCTGTTTATCCGGAAAAATATGAATGAAACCTTTATTAATCAGCGATCTGCTTTTTCAAGCCATTTATAACCTACGCCCCATACGGTGATTAAATAATCATCGGCACCAAATCCAGCTTTCCTCAGCTTATCCCTTAAATTTCGTACATGTGAATCAATTGTCCGGTCTTCGGTAGCAACACCATAACCCCATATATTTGATATTAAATGTTCTCTAGTAAACACCTTATTCCGATTCAGTAAAAAAAGATTAAGAAGGGAGAATTCTTTCGGAGTCAAGGGGATGGAAGCCCCATTATACAAAAGGTCGTAAGAATCCATATTCAGATTCAAACCTTTGAAACTGAGATTTGGACTTTTCCCTGAATTCCTCCGAAGGACAGCTTCAATCCTGGCAATCAGCTCCCCTTCATCAAAGGGCTTTGTTACATAATCATCCGCACCGATTTTAAGCCCTTTTACAATATCAGGCTTTTCGCTCCTTGCTGTTAGCATGATAACTGGAATATCCCAATGTTTGCGGATTTCCGTGCATGCTTCCCAGCCATCCATCTCTGGCATCATGACATCAAGCAGTATGAGATCAGCATGATTTTCTTCAAGATAACTAATCGCATCCAGGGCAGAAGTCTGTTTGACGCACTTATATCCAAGAGGGGTCAGGTATAGCGATAGCAGGTCAAGCATCCGTGTTTCGTCATCAACGAGAAGAATGGTTTCCATTAACATGACTCCTTGTTAAAAAGTGTTTGAGTCAATTTTACATGATAAGTATGAAGAAATTATGCATTTATTTTTTTGGCAAAGGTAAAATTGAACCTCTTTAATACTGCCAAAGGAAATATTGACAGTGCCCAAACCAAAATGGACAGCATTCCATATGCTGATAATAGGAAACAGAAAAGGAGTGTGAAAGTATGCCATACGGATACTGTTGTTCTGCCCCTTATCCAGTGCCCTATGGAGGCTATCCTGGATTCTACGGTGGGAATGGCGCATGGTTTGCCCTATTCATCATCCTGTTTGTTATTGTCCTCTTATTCGGCGGCTGGTGGTATTTTTGTTCATAATAAACAAACAAGGCTTATGCCAATTCAGGCTAAGCCTTATTTTGTTGCGTGAAAAGCGAACAATGATCCACTAACTTGTGAAAAAATAGAAATTTTAGAAAAATAACATTATAATAAAAGAATAGAAATAAAGGGGGATATTTTGATGGCAAATACATATTCAGAGGTTTGGGATTTAGATGTGTTCTTCGAAGGAGGAAGCAATTCAGCTGAATTCGCAGCCCATATGTCGGCTGCATCCGAAAAAATAGCTGGGTTTAAGAAAGAAGTGGAGAAGTGGGACCCAAGTGAGCATCAAGATGGGAGCGTGCGACTGACAAGCCTTGTCGAGCTGTTTGATGGAGCTGCCAGAATGGTAAGGCAGGCGGGAGCATTCGTCAGCTGTTTAGAGGCACAGAATACTCAGGATAAAAAAGCGAACCAATTAAGGGCAACTGTGACTGAACTAAGCGCATCACTGCAGAACGCACTGACTGCTTTTGACCAAAAACTTGCCAGCTTTTCACCAGAGGTTTGGGAAGAACTTGTAAAATCAGGTCTTTTAAATGAATTAAACTTTGTATTGACTGAACGTCGTAAGCGCGCTGCCGAAAAACTATCCGGAGAAGAAGAATCTGCTATTAATGCTCTAAGTGTAGATGGCTATCATGGATGGGGACAGTTGTACGACTTGCTAGTAAGCAACACAAAAATTACATATAAAGATGGAGACTTATCAGTTGGTCAGGCTGCCAATAAACTATCCGATGCAGACCGTTCTGTCAGGAAGGAAATTTTCACAGAGTGGGAAAAAGCCTGGGGGGAGAAGGAAGATTTTTATTCTAAAACCTTGAACCATCTGGCGGGCTTTAGATTGAATGTGTATAAGCTTCGGGGCTGGGATGATGTGTTAAAAGAACCTCTTGATATTAACAGGATGCAAAAAGAAACACTTGATGCAATGTGGGAGGTTATTTCTGACCATAAAGAGCCATTTGTACAGTTCCTTAATCGGAAAGCAAAGCTTCTGGGGCTTGAAAAGTTAAGCTGGTTTGACCTTGATGCCCCGATTGGAAGCACGGAATCGAAAATGTCCTATCAGGAAGGGGCAGACTTTATCGTTGATAATTTTGCCCAGTTTGGCAAAGAAATGGCTGACTTCGCAAAAATGGCTTTTGAAAACAATTGGATTGAAGCAGAGGACCGTCCTGGAAAAGCGCCGGGCGGATTCCATACTTTCTTCCCTGAAAGCAGCCAATCCAGAATATTCATGACTTACTCTGGTACGCCATCGAATGTTTCGACTCTTGCACATGAACTAGGTCATGGGTTCCATACGTACGCTATGAGGGACCTTCACTTATTGAACCGCAACTATGCAATGAATGTAGCGGAAACAGCCTCAACATTTGCAGAGATGATCGTGTCGGACGCTTCTCTTAAAAACTCAACCTCAAAAGAAGAGAAAATTAGTCTTTTAGAGGATAAAATCCAGCGTTCGGTAGCACTGCTAATGAATATCCATTCGAGGTTCTTATTTGAAACAAGATTTTATGAAGAAAGAAAGCAAGGAGTAGTAAATGCAGAACGACTTAATGAGTTGATGAAGGATGCACAAACAGAAGCATATGGAGGAGCGCTTGAAGAATATCATCCGCTGTTCTGGGCTTCCAAGCTCCACTTCTACATTACCGGAGTTCCATTCTACAACTTCCCATATACATTCGGTTATTTATTTTCACTCGGCATTTATGCGATGGCCCAGGAAGAAGGGCAGGGCTATGAAGAGAAATACATTGCCCTGCTGAAGGATTCTGCCTCAATGCGTGTGGAAGAACTGGCGCAAAAACATTTAAAAGTTGATTTAACGAAAAAGGAATTTTGGGAGAAGGCAGTACGCATGTGTGTAGAGGATGTGGAAGAATTTTTGGCTTTAACTGAGTAAGGATATTGTTGCTTCATAGTCTTCGAAAAGCAATCGTATAATCTTCGTGCCTGAAAAGAAGCAGTGAGCTGAAATAGGAAGACTAGAAAACCTTAAGCAAAAACCCAGCCTTTACTGAGGCTGGGTTTTTTATACTTTTTTCAGCTTAAAAGGGCTGACCATTAAAAAGCTGAGTATCATCATGATAAATATGAAGGTCTGTGAAGGCACATATGGGATGGCAAGAAAACTTAAGGTAGCAAGGACGCCTGCAGCTGTAATTGGCAGTCCTGTAAAATAACCGTTATTTTCAGAAATGTTGAACCTCGCAAGGCGGAATGCTCCACAGCCAATGTAAAAAACGATAAAGAAGGAGCCTGGTGCCCCATAGTCAGATAAAATCCCTTGATATATTAATAGTGCAGGTGCTACGCCAAATGATATAATATCACTCATGGAATCCAATTGCTTCCCTAATTCGGATTCAATGTTCAGTTTTCTGGCAACCATTCCGTCAAAACGGTCTGCCAGCGCGGCAATGAAAATAAGCAAGAGACTTAGATTCAAGTTGCCATTGATGCCAACTATGATCGCAAAACCGCCTAAGGAAAGGTTGGCCAGCGTAAGGACATTGGCAGTCTGGGATTTTAATTTCTTGACCGTTACGTCCAATACATCTTGTAAAAACATGCATTTCACTCCTCTAAGGAAGACTATTTTCCCAACATTGCAGGCATGGATCTTATTTATGGAAAGGTTCATACTCTTTTCCTGCATGGATGTCAGACTCCCTTATCAAGGATCTGAAACTGAAAAGATCAGTTACGATCAAACTTGTGGAAGAGCCGCACAGTTAAGGACTTTTCGATTATCTTGTTGCTTGAATGGCTGGAAGGCATGTTTAAATATTGTTATCTCTCAAAGGATTGCCCGAAATCTTAAAAAAACAGGGGTTCATTTGTTTTCGAATAATAGCAATCCTTGCGAAAATGCCTTAACGAAAAGTGGCACAGGTAAAGAGAACTAGCACCTTGGGTTATTATATAATAATATATAATTCTAAGCCGATTATGCTTTTTCGTAAAGATACTTTTAATATATCGGAGGTATTATCATTGATTCAAAGTATTTATCGCCTGCTCATCGAATTGACAAACGGAAAGTGGTCCTCGGATATTTTGCAGAGGTTTGCAAAATCACCAAGGAGCAAACGGATTGTATCTTCATTTGCAAAGACTTATAAAATTAACCAGGATGAAATGGAAAAACCGATTCATGAGTATCCAAGCCTTCACGATTTCTTCATCAGAAATCTTAAGGAAGGAGCAAGGGAAATTGATGAGGGTCCTGACTCCGTAGTTAGCCCTGTTGATGCTGTAATCGAAGATATTGGAGAGATTGAGGCTGACCGAACAATTAAGGTCAAAGGAAAGATTTATTCTATTTCAGAGATGCTGGGCAATGATGAGTCGATGGCCAGGTATGAACAGGGGACCTATATGGTCTTTTACCTTAGTCCAAGTCACTATCATCGCATTCATAGTCCCTTATCCGGTACAGTGACGGATCAATGGACTCTAGGCGTGAAATCCTATCCCGTTAACAAAACAGGATTAAGGTATGGAGATTTCCCGCTATCCAAAAACTATCGAAAGATCACAGAAATCAGGCATAAATCAGGCATGACTGCCTTAGTTAAGGTAGGAGCCATGTTTGTTAATTCAATCGAAACGACCCATAATGGCGAAAACCTCGATAAAGGTGAACAAATGGCCTATTTCACTTTCGGTTCAACAGTTGTTTTACTTTTTGAAAAAAATACGTTCAGCCTTCTTCCCAACATCGTGACGCCATATCATATAAAATATGGTGAAAAGATCGGAACTTTAAAGGGACAAGACTGACAAACCATGGCACAGATACACACTGTGCCTTTCCTGGTTTTTGAACCATGCCTGAAGAGGATGCGCCTGGGTCTGGCGACTTCCTCTTCAGAAAACGATTTGTAAGAAAACTATACCAAATACAAAATTCTTTTAGAAAATATCCAAAAAAAAAAGCCCGCTTTTGGGGCTGTTAAGATGAAACTTTAATCCGGTTAGATAATGACCGCCGATGGATTTCCGTTTCGATCAATCTAATAAACTCATAGCTAAGGTTTAATTCTCTTGCTTTAAAATAAGACTCAATCAATAGTTCGTCCGAAAGTTTACGCATTCTAGTCATTCACCCCCAAAAGGATACTAATAAACCAGTTGTATATTGCATAAAGTTGTAAGCTAATTTGTTCTATCACTACTCTATCAGAATGAAACTTTGAGAACAACCGTTCTAATTATCCACATATATCAGTGGATAACCTGTGATTAATTTGTTTATAAATGGGAAAAAAGTAATAGAATCAATGTGTATATTGTGCATAAGGTTATCCACAACATTGGAAATTGTTGGATTTTGTCGAAAAGTTTTTTGGGTTTTTAAAGAATATTTTGATTTTTATCGAAAAAGGATGGTTTTTACCTGTTTTTTGTCGACCTCCTACTCTGTTATATCTATTATTTTTTAATCGTTTAAATGTTTGCTTTGAAAGCGAAGATAAAATTGGGTATGATGTTAACGGTGTGATAGTTCTAAATTAATGAGGTGTAATGAAATTGCTAAAGCATTTTTTGCCTGACCAGCATGTGAAAAGTATATTTGATATAACGCCGGAAAGCTTAAAGAAAAAAGGCGTGAAGGGCATTATTACTGATCTTGATAATACACTTGTTGAATGGGACCGCCCAAATGCGACTCCTAAACTGATCGAGTGGTTTGATAATATGAGGAAAAATGAAATACTTGTCACGATCGTTTCAAATAATAACGAGAATAGGGTTAAGTCGTTTTCCGATCCCCTTCAAATACCTTTTATTTTTCAAGCTAGAAAGCCTATGGGCCGTGCGTTTAATAAAGCTCTAAAGCAAATGGGATTGCGGAAAGATGAAACAGTCGTGATTGGTGACCAATTGCTGACTGATGTCCTTGGCGGCAATAGAAGCGGCTTTCATACAATTCTTGTTGTTCCGGTTGCAAAGACCGATGGGTTTGTAACGAAATTCAACCGAAAAGTGGAAAGAAGGATTTTAGATTGGTTCAGGAAACAAGGCAAGCTGAATTGGGAGGACTAAGCATTGAGTGAACAATTTGCCTGCACAGGCTGTGGTGTGAGAATACAGACAGAAGATCCGGAGCAGCTGGGATATGCCCCGCCTTCATCATTGGAAAAAGAAATCGTAGTGTGCCAGCGTTGCTTCCGATTAAAGAATTACAATGAGATTCAGGATGTCAGCCTTACTGATGATGATTTCTTGAAAATTTTGAATGAGCTTGGAAAAAGAGATGCTCTTATTGTCAAGATTGTTGATATCTTTGATTTTAATGGCAGCTGGCTGCCGGGGATCCACCGTTTTGCCGGAAGTAACCAAGTAATGCTTATCGGAAATAAAGCAGATCTTGTGCCAAAATCCGTAAAACAAAGAAAGCTGATTGACTGGATGAAAAAAGAATCCAGAGAACTCGGACTCAATCCTATCGATGTATTTCTTGTCAGCGCATCTAAAGGATTGAATATTAAAGAGGCAGCAGCTGCCATCGATGAATACCGAAATGGCAAGGATGTATACATTGTTGGCTGTACAAATGTAGGGAAATCTACTTTTATAAACCGAATCATAAAAGAAGTAACTGGGGAAGGCGATGTCATTACTACTTCCCATTTTCCAGGTACCACCCTGGATATGATTGAAATTCCTTTGGCTGATGGAAAAGCAATCGTTGACACACCGGGAATTATCAATCATCATCAAATGGCACACTATGTAGATAAACGAGACCTGAAGTTGATTACTCCTAAAAAAGAAATCAAGCCTAAGGTGTACCAGTTAAATGAAAGCCAAACTTTATTTTTCGGGGGCCTTGCCAGGTTTGATTACATTTCAGGCGGCAGAAGGTCTTTTGCCTGCTATTTGCCAAATGAAATCAACATTCATCGAACAAAGCTCGAAAATGCTGATGAGCTATATAAGAACCATGCGGGAGAACTTCTGACCCCGCCTCGTCGTGAACAAATGGATGAGTTCCCGGAGCTCGTTCGTCATGAGTTTACAATAAAAGAACCTAAGACTGATGTTGTTTTTTCCGGTCTTGGCTGGGTGACAGTGAATGAAGCAGGTGCGAAAATCGCAGCTTATGTTCCAAAAGGGGTACATGTTTTATTAAGAAGGTCTTTAATTTAAGCTAAAAGTGCCGGCTATTAAAGTGTTGATGGAAAGGGCGGGAGAAAAAGATGAAAAAAATGTTTGGTGTCATTGGCGATCCGATCGCCCATTCAATGTCTCCTGCCATGCACAATGATTTATTCGCGCTGTACGATATCGATGCCAGTTATCTTCCGTTCCGCGTATTAAAGGATGATCTCGAGGATGCTGTAAAAGGATTGAAGGCATTAGGAGCGAGTGGTTTCAATGTAACAATCCCGCATAAAACTAAAATCATGCCGCTTCTTGATAAAATCGATCCATTGGCCGAAGCAATTGGAGCTGTTAATACAGTAAAAAATGAAAACGGCTTGTTTACGGGCTATAATACGGATGGACCTGGCTTTGTAAAGGGACTGGAAGGACACGCCGCTGATTTTAAAGAGAGATCAGCTTTGATTATAGGAGCAGGTGGTGCCGCGCGGGCCATTTATTTTTCTATGGCCAAAGCTGGGGTTAAAAGGATTGATATTTTTAATCGGACATTAGAAAAAGCTGAGGAATTAGTTGCGACGTGTCCGTATCAGGTCCAGTCTCGCATTTTAGATCGAGCAAACGCTGAAAGGCTGCTTGGAGAGTATCAGCTTATCATCCAAACCACTTCAATAGGAATGGTACCAGAAGTTGATATCTCCCCACTCTCACTCGGGAACCTTTCATCACAGGCACTAGTGAGTGATATTATCTATAACCCGCTTAAGACAAAAATATTAAAGGATGCTGCACTGAACGAAGCAGCAACCCAAAATGGAATCGATATGTTTGTGTATCAGGGAGCAATCGCCTTCGAAAAATGGACAGGCATTTTCCCTGATACACAAAGAATGAAAGCAAATGTTTTAAGACATTTAGGAGGATTTTCATGTTAACAGGCAAGCAAAAACGTTTTTTAAGATCGAAAGCCCATCACCTTAATCCAATTTTTCAAGTTGGCAAAGGCGGGGTAAATGAAAATATGGTTAAGCAAATTGATGAAGTCCTAGAAGCAAGAGAACTTATCAAGGTTAGTATCCTCCAGAATTGTGAGGATGACAGAGACACTGTTGCTGAGCAGCTGTCACGCGGCGCAAAAGCTGACTTAGTTCAGGTAATCGGAAATACTATAGTGCTTTACAAAGAATCTCGCGAAAACAAGCAATTGGTTCTTCCACGGTAAAATAACTGGGAGGTGACGGATTGAAGAGAATTGGCATTTTAGGCGGAACATTCAACCCGCCTCATACTGGGCATTTAGTGATTGCAAATGAAATACTTCATGCACAGGGACTTGATAAAATTTGGTTCATGCCTAACCAGGTACCGCCTCACAAAAGCGTCACTGAGCCTATCAGTAATTCTGACAGGCTTGCCATGCTGGAACTTGCTATCATGGATAATCCTGATTTCAGGGTTGAGACCGCAGAACTTGAGAGGACCGGTCCATCTTATACGTATGAAACGATGAAAATATTAAAAGATATGTATAAAGAACATGAGTTTTACTTTATCATTGGCGGCGATATGGTCGAATATTTGCCTAAATGGCATAAGATTGAAGAATTGCTTAAAATGGTCAAGTTTGTTGGCGTCAGCAGACCATCTTATCCCGATCAATCTGATTATGAAATCCTTCACGTGGAAACACCGCAGATGGACATTTCATCGAGCATGATCCGAAAAAGGGTAAAGGCAGGGATGAGCATCCGTTACTTGCTTCCGGAACCTGTCAGGGCATATATAGAGGAGCATAATTTATATGGAACGTGAACAAGCGCTTCAAATCGTAAAAGTGCAGCTTACGGAGCATCGATACGAGCATACAATCGGTGTGATGGAAACGGCAATCAAACTCGCTGATCAGTACGGTGGAGATGTGCAAAAGGCAGAACTGGCCGCAATTTTCCATGATTATGCCAAATTCAGGCCCAAAGAGGAAATGAGGCAAATCATTATTGAGCAAAAAATGCCAGAAGAGTTGCTTGAATACAATGGTGAGCTCTGGCATGCTCCTGTCGGGGCCTACCTTGTAGAAAAAGAAGCGGGAATTACCGATGACGAAGTACTGGATGCAATCCGTTATCATACATCAGGACGAGTTGGCATGACACTGCTCGATAAAATCATCTATCTGGCAGATTATATTGAGCCTGGCCGTCACTTTCCGGGTGTTGAAGAAGTAAGATCAATGGCTGCTGAAGACCTGAATCTGGCATTGATTCAATCCATGAAAAATACAATTCAGTTTTTAATGAAAAAGAACCAGCCAGTTTTTCCAGATACATTTAAAGCTTATAACAGCATTGTAAAAAATTCAGGAGGTTGATTAGATGAGCGAACGCGAATTATTGATGACTGCGGTAAAAGCCGCTGATGATAAAAGAGCAGAAGATATTATGGTATTAAACATGAAAGGAATTTCCTTGATCGCGGATTATTTTATTATCTGCCACGGAAATTCTGATAAGCAAGTACAAGCTATTGCCCGTGAAGTCAGGGAAAAGGCTTTGGAAAAAGGTTATGACCTAAAAAGGATGGAAGGGTTCGACGAAGCAAGATGGGTTTTGATTGACATTGGAGATGTAGTGGTCCATGTATTCCATAAGGAAGAAAGAAGCTACTATAATCTCGAGCGCCTGTGGGGAGATGCTCCAATCGAGAATGTACAGAGTGAGCTCAATTAATGTCTTACGAAAGATTTGCTTATTTGTATGACCAGCTAATGCAGGATGTCCCATATGATAAATGGGTTACGATGATCGAAGAGTACACAAAGAAATATTCAATCAAAGGCAAGAAGCTGCTTGATCTTGCTTGCGGAACCGGGGAAATCTCGGTGAAACTTGCCGGAGAAGGATTTGAGGTCACTGGGGCAGATTTATCATCAGATATGCTGTCGGTTGCACGGTCAAAGGCTGATGGGCTGGGCCTGCCAATCCAGTTTTTTCAGCAGGACATGACCGAGCTTGACGATTTAGGTGATTATGATATTATCGGCATCTTTTGTGATTCACTGAATTATTTACAAGACGAACAAGCAGTGAAACAAACTTTTAATGGAGTTTACCGCCTTTTAAAGAAAGGCGGATTATTCTTGTTCGATGTCCATTCGGTTTATAAAATGGATCATATATTTGCAGATGCAACATTTACTTGGGATGATGAGGAAATCACCTATATATGGAACAGCTATATTGGGGAAGCAGCCTATAGTGTTGAACATGAACTCACTTTCTTTGTTTATGATGAACCATCAGGTAAGTATGACAGAATTGATGAAGTACATTTTCAGCGTACATATCCGGAAGGTTATTATGTAGAACTCTTGGAGCAGGCCGGTTTCAGAAAAATTGAAGTTACGGGAGACTACTTATTAGAAGCTCCGAAGCCTGAAGCAGAGAGAATATTTTTTGCGATGATCAAACCTTGAAAATAAGGCTCCCATTTTAAATAATGGGAGCCTTATTGTTTACTGGTTCAGTAATCGAACAGAATAAAATTTTTAAAACAAGCAGGATTTTCAAAAGCTGATGGAGAAATTAATCATTACCGAATTTTTCCCGCACCTTCTCCAATTCCTCCTCAAATTTCTTATGTGTTGCCTGGAATAACTTCTCGAACATTTCTCCAGTTTCATTTTCTAACACCTTGATTCCTTCTCCAGTGATTCCGCCTTTTACGCAAACCTTCTCCTGTAAAGTAGGCAAAGTATAATGGTTTTTACTTAACAGCTCACCTAATCCAACTAACATTTCACTGGCAAGTTTTGTGGCAGTTGCTTGGTCGATTTCAGTTTCTTTCACGGCAGCTGTAATAAAACGCTGTACAAGAAAGCTAAAAAAAGCTGGCCCGCAGCTGACGATATCCGACGCAACCCTCGTAATCTTCTCTTCGATCTCAACGGGAACTGCAATCTCTTCAAATAATGTATGAAAATACGTTTTCCATTTAGTTTCGCACTGATCCCCATAAGTGAAGAGCGCCACGCCTGCAAGTGCCCTATTGGTAATACTCGGTATAATTCTCATGACTGAGCAATCAGCAGCTCGTTCGAGTTGTTCCACGCTAATAGGACTGGTTATCGAGATAAGGCATTTTTCCTTATTCAGCTCAGGTTTGATTTGCTGAAGCACATCCCATACATTATGCGGCTTAACACAAATAAAGACGGCATCTGAATTTTGCGCTACTTCAATAGCGTTCTGTCCCACTGCTATGCCAGGGTATATTTTTTGGATCTCTAATGCTTTGGATAAGGTTCTATTTGTAATCATCATTGAAGAAGGGGAAACGGCATTCCCATCAATGAGAGCTTCGGCGAGAATTCTCCCCATATTCCCTGTGCCTATTATCCCTATATTCATAACCCTTCCCTCCTTCGTGCATTTATTCTCCTATATCCATATGATTTTAATTTTTAGAATATGACATTAGAAAGGTGTTGATTCCGATATGGATTGGATCAAGGAACATAAATTATATATTGTTGCAGGAATGGCAGCAGCAATATTTTTCATCTATTCTTCTATCGATTTCCAAGGGGAGCTTACAGAAGTAGATGAAGAACTGACCGTCAAGAATGAACTAACCGAGGAAATGAAAAATGAAGCATCCGTACCAGAACAAAAACCACTTGTTATGATGGCTGATATTAAGGGGGCTGTTATTAAGCCTGGAGTATATGAGATTGAAGCCGATGACAGAGTGATCGATCTCATCGAACTGGCAGGAGGACTAACGAAAGACGCGGAAGCAGCCTCAATTAACTTTGCCATGCATGTGAGTGATGAGATGGTGATTTATGTTCCTAGAAAGGGAGAAAGCAAAGAGGGTAATGTTCCATTACAAAGTGGCCAGCAAACACAAGATAAACAGAAGGTAAATCTCAATACAGCTGCAGCGAGTGAGCTAGAAACATTGCCTGGAATCGGACCTTCTAAAGCAGAAGCAATAATTGAAAACCGCGAAACGAATGGACCATATAAAACAATCGAAGATTTAAAGAACATCAGCGGAATTGGTGATAAGACGTTCGAGAAACTGAAGGAGCTTATTTCTGTAAAATAATCGGCATACAAATTGAACTCGTCCAATATTAGCATTAGAATTATTAGTATAAGAATTTATTACGTCATAACTGCAGGATTAAATTTCATAAACAAAGTTGCTTTCAAACTTTAATTGAACAGAGCCATTTTAAGGGGGAAAACAGCATGGGAAGAAAGAGTTGGGATGAGTATTTTTTGGATATTGCTGAGGAGGTCGGGACACGTTCAACTTGTCCTCGGCTGCATGTTGGCTGTGTAATTGTTAAAGATAAGCATATCGTATCGACTGGTTACAATGGGTCGATTCACGGACATGACCATTGTGAAGATGTAGGCTGTTTGATTAACGAGCAAGGAAGGTGCATCAGGACTCTCCATGCAGAAGAAAATGCGGTCCTGCATGCTGATCGAGGCTTATTGCAAGGAGCAACAGCCTTCGTGACTCATGAGCCTTGTGAAAAATGTGCCAAAACCCTGGCACAATCCGGCATAATCAGAGTGGTTTACCGCAGCGCCTATCCAAATAAATGGAATGAAATTTTTCTCAGAGATGTCGAAGTTGTTCACTTATCAAAACAATGATGATGTAGTGCTGATACTTATTCCTTATAGAAAAGAGTCACATAAGATGGTCATGAAGCCTGACAGCAAATTCCATATTAAAGGGCAATTGTTTTACTTTGCAGTCTTCTCATTATTAGGTCTGTTAACCGTGCTTGAAAATTACTTCATATATGGAGGATTGTTCTTGCTGGCGATCATCTTCCTGAATTGGATAAAAAGTTTTCTGCAGCTATGTTAATACTGCTAGGGATTTGCTTTGCTATCTACGTCGCTGCAGGATCTTTGGAGAAAGGAAACATGATTACCTATTTATCAGGTGATGAAAAAGACTTTTTGATTTTCTTTGAAGATGAAATTAAAATCGACGGCAATCTCCTTTTTGCCTATGCAAAACTATACCCCAGTCAGGAAAAAGTGGCTGTCAGGTACAGGATCAAAACGGAAGATGAGAAACAGAAAATAAAAAAGCAGTTGGTGCCGGGAACATCTTGTCAGGCTTCTGGCAGTCTCGAGATTCCCCCTGAAGCCCGAAATCCCAACGCTTTCGATTATCGAAACTATTTGAATCGAAACCAAATCTACTGGGTTGTCAATGTAGAAGGATTGCCAGCAGAACATTGCATCAATACATCGAGTGGAATGGTGAATGCCTTAAAAAGGTTCAGGCAGAAAGAAATAACCAGGATGGAAGAGCATTTACCAGAAGAAACAGCAGCACTTACAGCTGCTCTATTGTTTGGGGTCAGAGATCTTTTTAACCCTGAAACGGAAAGGGCATACCAGAAAATAGGTGTCGTCCATTTGCTGGCTATATCTGGATTGCATGTGGGACTACTCGCTGGAATGCTGTATTTTACTTGTATCAGACTCGGTATTACAAAGGAAAAAACAGAATTATTGCTGTTGATTTTCCTTCCGCTTTATTCAGTAGTAACTGGTTTGGCACCGCCGGTATTAAGAGCGGCAGCCATGCTAATGATATTGATTAGTGCAAGGCGGCATCGCTGGCAGCTTACTCCGCTTGATGCCATTTCAATGGCATTTATGATGATGGCCTTCAGTGAGCCTTATCTTATTTATGACATAGGATTCCAGCTTTCTTTTTTAGTCAGCCTTTCCCTAATAATCTCAGCACCAAAGATACTTACCGGATTTAAATCCTTTCCCCTCCAAACTGCAGCCGCATCTTTTATCTCACAACTAGCGAGCTTGCCAATCATTCTTTCTTCCTTTTATGAAATATCGCTTATATCCGTGCTTGCAAACCTTCTATTCGTACCGCTATTTTCCTTCATTATTCTTCCGCTGCTGCTGGTCACCTACATAACTTATTCCTTATTTGAAAGCCTTCCAGCCTTATACGTAACATTACTCGAGAAACTCATTCATCAGGTAAACCGGATATCAGCTTTACTTGCTGAAATACCTGGTTCCTCCATCATCATAGGCAAGCCAGAAACGAGCATCTTGGTTTTGGAAATAATTTTGATTCCGATATTTTTCACCCTTTTGGAAAAAACAATATCGAAGAGGTTAAAGCCAAAGCGCTGGCATTACATACTCCCAATCCTTCCGCTCCTGGTACAAATCATCATTCCTTATATAAATCCGTACGGTAAAATCATCTTCATTGATGTTGGGCAGGGGGACAGCATTTTAATCAGGATGCCGTTCAACAAGGGGAATTATCTCATTGATACAGGCGGTGTCTTGGCATTTGAACAACAAGACTGGCAGAAAAGAAAGAAAGTGTATGATCCTGGAAGGAACATTGTCCTTCCGCTGCTAAAAAGTGAAGGGATTGGCAAGATCGATAAGTTAATTCTGACTCATGGTGATGCAGATCATATCGGAGGTGCATCAGCTCTATTCAATGAACTTCGTATTAAGCAGCTGCTTTTGCCTCGGGAAACAGAAAGATCAACTCTCGAGTTGGACATCATCAAGAAAGCATTGGGGCAAGGAACAGCTATTTATTCGGCGGGTGCAGGAACTGGCTGGAATTCAGGGGAAGGGAATTTCCACATTCTTAATCCATCGGGTAATTCTGGGGACCGCAATGAAAGATCTATCGTTCTCTTAGCCAATATTGGCGGGAAAAAGTGGCTTTTTACCGGTGATCTTGGTAAGGATGGTGAACAAGTTTTATTAAAAAATTTTGCTGACCTTGATATTGATGTTTTGAAGGCAGGACACCATGGAAGCAAATATTCAAGCTCCAAGGAGTTCATCGAAAGCATTAAACCAGAATATGCTGTAATTTCAGTCGGGGCAAAGAACAGATATGGTCATCCTAGCGGAGAGATTTTGAATAGGTTAAATTTACAAGAAATCCGTATATTTCGAACCGATTTATCCGGTGCAATAATATACAGATTTAAGGGCGATTCAGGAACATTTTTCACCCAGGTTCCATAGGATATAGCAAAGAACAGCGAGGCTTTAGCAAAAGTAAAGAGACTGCATTATAAAATGCAGTCTCCGCAACTTTATCCTATGTAGCCGTGATTAACTACCGATTAACTGCACGACTGTCGCAATAATGAACATTGTTGCAAAGAAACCAAAAGAAACTCCGAATCCAACACCTGAGTCAACAGCGTCATTGCGATTGCTTTGGACATTCTCTTCAAATTGATTCACAGTCAAAACCCCCCTATTTCCTTAATAGTATAAGCGATTTGGTTTGAAAAATCCAGTATTCTTCTGCAAGCTATATTTTGAATAATGATGTAAAATGCATCCTGAAAATTGTCCAGCTCCAGCGCCTGGCCTCCCGTTCGCAAGCCGTCCCGCTGTGAGAGCTGGGAAATGCCTCCAAGCAGATCCTTGTATGCCTCTCGGGGCTTACCAAAGCACTTCGCTTTTCGAATTTGACAAGAGTTGTCACAAATACTTTTCCCGCTTGGGGCTAAAATAATCTTAACTTCGATGCACCGCTGTTATATAAGTATCCTAGGCCTTATATTCCAGCGTTCAATATAAATAGGGGAATTGGTCCGGAAAGGCGCGGCCAATTCCCTTAGAATGCTTGTCAAAATGTCCAAGCTTCTTTACGATAGGTATATGGCAAAACTGTACGATCGGAGCGAAAGACATTGGTATTGGACATTTGGAAAAAAATAAGCAAAAAACAGATCGATTCCGTTTACTTATTGTATGGAACAGAAGCTTTCCTAATTAATGAAACCAAGCAGCTGTTAATTGAACATGTACTTGATGATGAAGAAAAGGATTTTAATTTATCCGTCTATGATTTAGAAGAAACGCCTATCGAAGCAGCCTTGGAAGATGCGGAAACCTTCCCATTCATGGGAGAGAAGAGATTGGTTATCCTTCAGAACCCTATCTTTTTAACTTCAGAAAAGTCTAAAGGGAAGGTGGAACATAATCTTGGAAAGCTTGAGGAATATCTTTCACAGCCTGCACCATATTCAATTGTCGTTTTTTCAGCACCATATGAAAAATTGGATGAACGAAAGAAAATCACCAAAGAGTTAAAAAGAAAAGCTGCCGTTATTGAAGCTAAGAAGTTAACCGAACAAGAATTAGTTACATGGGTAAACGAAAGAGCAACCTTTAGTGGTGTTGAAATTGAAAAAGATGCGATTGAACTGTTATTGTCGTTAGCTGGAACAAATCTGTTCATGCTCACTTCAGAAATAGATAAACTGGCCCTATATGCAGGAGAAAGCCGTTCTATCAACAAAGAAATAGTCGACAGGCTAACAGCTCGCTCGCTTGAGCAAAATATCTTCACCCTGGTAGACAAGGTTGTCCATCGGAATGTTGAAGGTGCATTGAGGATTTATTATGACTTATTAAAACAAAACGAAGAACCGATTAAGATCCTTTCAGTCATTACTGGTCAGATAAGGCTAATCTATCAAGTAAAGGAATTATCACGAAAAGGATACGGCCAGCAACAGATAGCGGGAACACTAAAAATTCACCCATTCAGAGTAAAACTTGCTGCAGGACAGGCAGGTTCATTTTCGGATGAAGAATTGATGAGGATTATTAAACTGCTGGCAGATGCGGATTACCAAATGAAAACAGGCGGAATGAGAAAAGAAATGCTGATCGAAATGATCCTGTTTCAGATTAATGGAAGAAAATAGTGTTTAATTTCTTGTTACCAATAAATTTCACTGGAAAATAATAATACAAAATAAAAAAACGACCATAAAGGTCGTTTTTTTATTAGCATTTAAAATTAGCCATTAGCGTTTAATTTTTTCATTAAACGGGCTTTTTTGCGGGAAGCTGCGTTTTTGTGGATCAGACCTTTAGCTGCTGCTTTGTCAAGCTTGCTAGCTGCTTCAGCAAAAGAAACTTTTGCTGAAGTATCGTTGTTCACGATTGCTGCTTCTGCTTTTTTAACTGCTGTACGCATAGAAGATTTTACAGTAATGTTTTGAGCTTTGCTCGCTTCACTAGTTTTTACACGTTTGATTGCAGATTTAATGTTTGGCATTCCGTTCACCTCCTAAAAAAGCATCGAGATTTTATGGAACTCGACATTTCCAGTACATTTCTTATTTATTAAGAACAAATGATATTTTATCAAATAGGGGTTAATAATGCAATACTCTGCTTTAATTTAACTCTAGTGTATCGTGAATGTTTTTTTATGTAAAAGGAAAAGATAGGCAATAGTATGCTGGCAACAGCCAAACTGTATGTGGAGGAATGCGACAATGAAGGAACCGGTAGACTTGAGCATGTATTCAATCAGGACTGACCTGGCAGTTGAGGCAAGGGAAATGGTGCTCGCAGACCAGGCAGCAACAGTCCATTCACAGGAAAATCTTTCACACATTGAAGGCGTGATCATTAAAGAAAAAGAAGAGAATGATATAAAAATTTCGCTAGTAGAGGTTACAGCTGAGGGTGAAAAAAACCTTGGCAAAAAACAGGGGCAATATTTAACGATTGAGGTTGTCGGGATCCGCCAGCAGGACAGTGAGCTTCAAGGAAAGGTAGAAAAGGTTTTTGCTTCGGAATTTGCTCAGTTCCTAAAGCAGGCAGGAATCAAAAAGGATGCATCATGCCTTGTGGTTGGTTTGGGGAATTGGAATGTAACCCCTGATGCCCTTGGTCCGCTTGTATGCGAGAATCTGCTTGTTACAAGGCACTTATTCGAACTGCAGCCAGAACATGTAGAAGAAGGATACCGCCCAGTAAGTGCGCTATCTCCGGGAGTTATGGGCCTTACCGGAATCGAGACATCAGACATAATATTTGGGGTTGTTGAAAAAACAAAGCCTGATTTTGTTATCGCGATTGATGCACTAGCTTCAAGATCAATAGAAAGAGTCAATGCGACGATTCAAATTTCTGATACTGGCATCCATCCAGGTTCTGGCGTGGGGAATAAAAGAAAAGAGTTGAGTAAGGAAACTCTTGGAATCCCTGTTATTGCCATCGGCGTCCCAACTGTTGTTGATGCAGTATCAATCACAAGTGATACGATAGATTTTATCCTTAAGCATTTTGGCAAGGAATTGAGGGAAGGAAATAAACCTTCGAGGTCACTCGTTCCAGCGGGAATGAGTTTCGGAAAAAGAAAGAAGCTTACCGAAGAGGATCTGCCAGAAACTCAGCACCGTCAAACTTTCCTAGGAATGATAGGCACTCTCGAAGACGAGGAAAAACGCAAGCTGATTTACGAAGTACTATCTCCTTTAGGTCATAATTTGATGGTCACACCGAAAGAGGTTGATGTTTTCATTGAGGATATGGCGAATCTAATAGCCGGCGGGCTTAATTCTGCCCTCCACTCAAACATTGATCAGGAAAATACAGGTATGTATACACATTAGGTGGTATTTATTTCCTGTACTTTGATTATTTAAATGGACCATTTTTTTTATAAAAAGATCAAACCCAGACTTCAGTTAAACCAGCGAATTCAAATTAGGAATAATTGATTTTCAAAGAGGAATTTTAAACGATTATTTCAAAATGATTAAGATAAGATTACTGGTTCTATCTTCTCTAGCAAAGTCATAACATTTACTAGACTTGCGCAGAGAGGTGGAACAATGAGACTTAGTAAACGATCTGGAATAATTGTAGCAGTTCAAGGTACTCATTTGGTAAAAGCAGCCCTAGCATTTGTATTCTTTCTCATTGGGATTTTTTCAATCAGTGGAGTCATGACTTCACTCCGTCCTGAATATCGAATATCGTCCGATTCAGTTAACGAAGCGGCTATGAATTTGAATGGCCAGCTGCTGTTCTCGCTGATGGGGTGGGAGAACCACCAATTCTTAAAAGCGCTGCCTAAAGACAGTGAAGCGCCAAAGCTGTCGACAGTGATGTTTAAACTGTCTACCAATATTAATCTTGATGACCCCAGGAGCTTGCTCGGAAGGGAACTGCCAGGATTCTCACTGTTTGATGGGAAAATACTTGTGGCTGGTGAGGGTACTAATTATACGAATATGCCAATGGAATCTGCACCTCCTGTTGAAATATTGAAAGCGGACAAGGAGGCTGCGTTGCAAAATACCGATGAGCTTCCACCTGCCCCGCAGAACGATACAGGTGCCCCCCTATTAACTACTGGAGGACGGAAAGCAGTATATATTTATTTTACACATACAAGAGAATCATATCTCCCGTACTTAAAGGGTGTAACAGACCCGGATAAAGCCTATCATTCAAAAGTGAATGTCACTAAAGTGGGCGATCAGCTGAAAGCAGGACTAGAGAAACGTGGAATCGGAACCACTGTTGATAAAACAGATGTAATGGCCAATTTGAATAAGAAGGGCCTCGGATTTGGAAAAGCTTATCAGGAATCACGGCCTGTAGTCGAAGCCGCAATGACTGGCGACCGGAATCTGCAATATTTTATCGATATCCACCGGGACGGGTACCGTAAAGAGAAAACGACGATTCAAATTAATGGGAAATCCTATGCAAAAATTGCATTTGTCATTGGTGGGGAAAATGCAAACCATGAAAAGAATCTTGCATTAGCGAAAGAGCTCCACCATCTTCTGGATAAAAAATATGGCAAAGGTCTTAGCAGGGGAGTCGTCGAGAAAAAGGGCGCAACTACAAATGGTAAATTCAACCAGGATTTATCGCGAAATGCAATTTTAATTGAATTTGGCGGGGTAGATAATACGTTTGAAGAGTTGAACCGTTCAGCAGATGCACTGGCTGATGTCTTCAGCGAATTTTACTGGCAGGCAGAAAGTGTTGGGGCACCTGCACAGCAGCCGCCGGATAAGAAATAAATAGTTGGCTAGGTGATCGAGATGAAAATGTTTATGCTGAAAAGCATCATGCTTGCTTCCTTAATGTTCCTATCCGTTTTGTTCGGCATGCAGCAGGCAAATGAAGGAATCCATAAAATGAAGGGTTATGATGATCCGGAATTCAAAAGTGCTTTTACCATTAAAGAAGAAGATGGTTCAATTAAGAGCGCGATATTGGGTAATGACGTTTCCAGCCATGACCTCGAGCAAAAAAGAAAAAAACTAGAGGAAATGAAAGCATTCAATTTCTTCTCATCAATAGGCAAAAAACTCGCAGAAGGAATATCAATAGCAATTGAAAAATCAGTAGATTTAATAACAGGGAAGTAGAAGCAGCGGGTGAGAGCCCGCTGTTTCGGTTTGTAGGATCGATAAAAATGGGGATGGAGAAAAATTAGCTGAAAAATGAAGCTGAGTGGCACATGGAAAAGCAAGGGGGGTACAATAGTTTATCAAATAAACAGATTGGCGCCTCAAAAACCGGTGGCGGAGCAAAACAGGTTACCCAAAAAGCCGATTAGCTTCTTTGAAAGTGAAATTATGGAAAAATAAATAACCAATGAAGACGGTTGGCACTTAGAAAATTAAGATTATGGTAAAACGAATCACCAATATAGGCTATTGGCACCTGGAAAAGAAAGATTATGGACAAATAGGTCTCCAATGAAGCCTGTTGGCGCCTGGGAAAGCAATATTATGGAAAAATGGATATGCAATGAACCCTATTGGCACTCGAAAAAGCAATATTATGGAAATTTCGATATCCAATGAAGCCTATTGGCGCCTGAAAAAGCAAGATAATGGAAATTCGGATATCCAATGAAGCCTATTGGCGCCTGAAAAAGCAAGATAATGGAAATTCGGATATCCAATGAAGCCTATTGGCGCCTTAAAAAGCAAGATAATGGAAAATTTGATATCCAATGAAGCCTATTGGCGCCTGAAAAAGCAAGATAATGGAAATTTTGATATCCAATGAAGCCTATTGGCGCCTGGAAAAGCAAGATAATGGAAATTTGCATATCCAATGAAGCCTATTAGCGCCTGGAAAAGCAAGATAATGGAAATTAGGATCCCGAATTAACTCTATTGCACCCCAAAAGCCCTGAATTACGGAAAATTAATTCGCCAATGGCCCTGAAGTGAGCCTTGATAATAAAAAAAGTCCCCAATGCCAACCATTGGGGAAAACAAAAATAAATTATTGATAATATGACCATTGTCCGTAACCTGATACAATGAAATTTCCCTTCAATATGAGGTTGATTATTTTCTTCGGAAAAAGACCCCCGCACCATTCATAGATTGTATTCGTAGATATCTTTTTAGTTGGATTTAAGATCTTATACTCCTCAATACTTCGTAATAGAGCGTCTTTCGTATTCTCATGTTTTCCGCATTTTTGGCATGTTACTATTACCGGACGGTATTCTTTCATAACCGTACCGCATGACTCGCAAAACACTCCTTTTCGCAGCTCGTTATAATCGTACTCGGGTACTTTGCTGAAAGGGGATTTCGTTAAATGGTTTGATAGTAATTTTTCAGACAGTCTGGCGTGTTGGTTATTCAAAGTCGACTTCTGGGTATCAAATTGTTGGATTAGACGGTTTAGATTGGTTGGCAGTATGATTCTTCGGTCGAGGGGTGCCTGGTATAAAGTGAATTCAGGATTGATAAATATGAGGTACGCTCTAATGGGGACTTTAAGATGGAAACTATGCATTAGTTGCCTGAAAAGAGAATCGTTTCTATCTAACTGAAGCATAGGATTTTTAATTTCGACTCCGTTAATCTTTTTGAATTTTTCACCTTCAAAATAAAACTCTCCTTCGTAGTTCTTCACCTCGAATAGATGCAGGTGGTCCTGTGAAATTAGCAGTGAGTCAATTTGAAAATGTGAATGGTTCAATTCAAATAGTAAATCGTTAAGAATAAAAGATTCAATTTCTATTCTTTGAAGATATTCATCAAACAAAACCTCACCTTCGAATCCTTTTTGAAGATTTAAATAGTATTGCTTGTCCTTATCCGGCAATTCCATCCGATAATTCAATGCTTTCATGACTCTTAATCTTCTGGTTCTGAGCGATTCTTTTTAAACATGATCCACATCCTTTCACTTCAATTTTTATTGAAAAGTATATAAATATCCAGTGAACGTTTTAGTACATAAACAACCCGTTGCCTTATATTAGAAAGTAAACCATACAATTTTCTTGTTTCTAAGATTAAAAAATCTCGGTTAATCCAATATTTATGAAGACTGCACTTTTCGTTTTTCATTGAATCTTGATATTCCTGCTGATATAATCAACAATAGTGTACATGCGCGAGTATAGTAGGAGTGAAACGCAATGAACAGAGAAGATAGACTTAAAAGACAAAGTAAAATACGAAATTTTTCGATTATCGCCCATATTGACCATGGTAAGTCCACATTGGCTGACCGAATCCTAGAGAAAACGAATGCGTTGACATCTCGTGAGATGAAGGATCAGCTTTTAGATTCCATGGAGCTTGAGCGTGAACGCGGAATTACAATTAAATTGAATTCAGTGCAATTGAAATATAAGGCGAAAGACGGAGAAGTTTACACCTTCCATTTGATTGATACTCCAGGGCACGTCGACTTCACTTATGAGGTGTCTCGAAGCCTGGCTGCATGTGAAGGGGCTGTACTAGTTGTCGACGCCGCACAGGGAATCGAAGCTCAGACATTGGCGAACGTATACTTGGCCATCGATAATGACCTGGAGATTGTGCCGGTTATCAATAAGATCGATTTACCAAGTGCAGATCCTGAGAGGGTACGAAATGAAATTGAAGAAGTAATCGGTTTGGATGCTTCTGAAGCTGTTCTTGCGTCTGCAAAAGCTGGAATTGGGATTGAAGAAATCCTTGAACAAATCGTTGAGAAGGTTCCTGCTCCTGAAGGGGATCCCGATGCACCTTTGAAAGCTTTGATTTTTGACTCTCTATATGATGCTTACCGTGGTGTTGTAGCTTATATTCGAGTGGTCGATGGTACGGTCAAGGTTGGTGATAAAGTCAAGATGATGGCGACAGGCAAGGAATTTGAAGTGACAGAGGTAGGAGTGTTTACTCCAAAATCGACTCCTTCAGCAGAATTGACTGTTGGTGATGTAGGATTTTTAACAGCAGCTATTAAAAATGTTGGCGACACGCGTGTCGGTGATACAATCACCAATGCAAAGAACGGTGCAACTGAACCGCTTCCAGGTTATCGCCGCTTGAATCCAATGGTATATTGCGGTTTGTATCCAATTGATAGTGCTAAATTCAACGATTTAAGAGAAGCTCTTGAAAAACTTGAACTAAATGATTCAGCACTGCAGTTTGAGCCGGAAACATCCCAGGCATTAGGATTTGGCTTCCGTTGCGGATTCCTTGGACTTCTTCATATGGAAATCATTCAGGAGCGGATCGAACGTGAATTTAAAATTGATCTTATCACCACGGCACCAAGTGTAATTTACGATGTGATCATGACGGACGGTTCTGAAGTGAAGGTGGATAACCCATCAAACATGCCGGACCCTCAAAAGATTGCACGCGTTGAGGAGCCTTATGTAAAAGCAACAATGATGGCTCCTAATGATTATGTCGGTGCAATCATGGAGCTTTGTCAGGAAAAACGCGGCATTTTCATCGATATGCAATACATGGACGAAACACGTGTAAATATCGTATATGAAATCCCGTTATCCGAAATCGTTTATGATTTCTTTGACCAATTGAAATCAAGCACGAAAGGCTATGCATCATTTGACTATGAATTGATTGGCTATAAACCATCTAAGCTTGTTAAGATGGATATCCTTTTGAATGCTGAAAAAGTAGATGCCTTGAGCTTCATCGTTCATAATGATTTCGCATATGAACGCGGGAAGATCATTGTTGAAAAATTGAAGGATCTTATTCCCAGGCAGCAGTTCGAGGTTCCAATCCAGGCAGCAATCGGTCAAAAAATCGTGGCTCGTTCAACGATTAAAGCTATGCGCAAAAACGTACTGGCTAAATGTTACGGTGGGGATATCTCACGTAAACGAAAGCTGCTTGATAAGCAAAAAGAAGGTAAGAAACGGATGAAGCAGGTTGGTTCTGTTGAAGTTCCTCAGGAAGCCTTCATGGCCGTTCTGAAAATGGACGATACCACTCCGAAGAAATAAAATAGCAAGGGAGGCTGGATGTACTTGTGGATGCAAGTGTATCTAGCCTCTTTTTTCAATAGTTATTCATGAAATCATGGCGAATGCCTCTTAGGAAGTGATTGATAAATGAAAGCAGCATACATTCATATCCCGTTCTGCCACCATATTTGCCATTATTGCGATTTTAACAAGGTATTTATGAAAGGGCAGCCTGTTGATGAATATTTGCAATCGCTAGAAAAGGAAATGGAACTTACCGTAAAAGGGGATCAAAGCGTTCTTGAAACGGTGTTTGTAGGTGGCGGGACACCGACTGCCTTAAATGAGATGCAACTCGAAAAACTGGTCGGGACTATCCAAAATCAGCTTAGAATCGATACAAATACGGAATATACCTTCGAAGCCAATCCTGGGGATCTATCAAAGGAAAAACTGACCATCTTGAAGGATGCTGGAGTTAATCGACTAAGCTTTGGGGTACAAACCTTCAACGATGAACTCCTAAAAGAATTGGCAGGAGCCATCGTGCAAAGGATGTCTTTGAATCAATCGACAATGCAAAAGCCGTTGGATTTGAAAACATCAGCGTGGATCTTATTTACAGCCTGCCAGGCCAGACGAAGCAGGACGTCATAGAATCCATTCATACAGCACTAGGTCTCGGACTTGTCCATTATTCAGGCTATTCCCTGATCATCGAGCCCAAAACTGTTTTTTATAACCTGATGCAAAAGGGCAAGCTTCTTGTTCCAGGTGAAGATGCAGAAGCTGAAATGTATGAAACGCTGATGGAGCAGATGGAGCTTCATGGTCTGCATCAATATGAGATCAGCAATTTTGCTGTGCCTGGTTTTGAAAGCAGGCATAATTTAACATATTGGAATAACGAAGAATACTATGGCTTTGGCGCTGGTGCACACAGCTATGTAAATGGCATGAGGCAATCCAACTACGGTCCGCTTAAAAAATATATGGAGCCGCTTTCGAAGGATGAACTGCCAATCATGGATGCGCACCAAGTCACTCGCGCGGAAAAGATAGAAGAGGAAATGTTCCTGGGGTTAAGGAAAACAGAAGGTGTATCGATTCGACATTTTCAGGAAAAATTCAAAGAAAATCCAATGCAACTGTTTGCTGAGCAAATCAATGAATGGTCTGAAAAAGGACTGTTAAAAATGGATGATAAACGTATCTTCTTAACTCGGCAGGGACGGATGCTCGGTAACGAAGTTTTTCAATCGTTCATTGGGGTATCAAATCATTGACATCCTCAGCGTTTATTGATAAATTATTTTTAGAATTAGCACTCGTTCTTATAGAGTGCTAACAGAGGTGATGATGTTGTTAACAGATCGTCAGGTGCTAATATTGCAGGTGATTGTTGATGACTTTATTCGTTCAGCTCAGCCGATAGGTTCAAGGAGCTTGTCGAAAAAAGAGGAAATAACCTTCAGTTCGGCTACCATCCGAAATGAAATGGCAGATCTAGAGGATTTAGGTTTCATTGAAAAAACCCATACTTCTTCAGGCCGAATTCCTTCGGAGAAAGGGTATCGTTATTATGTTGATAACCTTCTGCTGCCGCAAAAATTGAATCATTCAGATATGGCTGCGATTAATTCTATTTTTGCTGAAAGAATTTACGAGCTTGAAAAGATTGTTCAAAAATCAGCAAAAATCCTTTCTGAAATGACCAATTATACTTCGATTGTCTTGGGACCAGCTGTAAAGGACAATAAATTAAAAAAGCTCCAGATTGTCCCGTTGAACAAGGATACTGCAATCGCGATTATCGTAACCGATACAGGACATGTGGAAAATAGGATGTTCCATTTTCCAACAAGTGTTGATCCTTCCGATGTTGAGAAAATGGTCAATATTCTAAATGAACGCTTGGCAGGGGTTCCCCTTACAAATCTTAACTCAAAGATTTATAAGGAAATTGCCGTGTTGCTGCGTCAGCATATAAGCAGCTATGATTTGCTGCTGAATACGATAACCGATACTTTGGACATGCCTGCACACGAAAAGGTGTTTTTCGGAGGCAAGACCAATATCCTGAGCCAGCCTGAATTCAATGATGTAGAAAAAATCCGCAGTCTTATGAACATGATTGAGCAAGAGGATGGACTATATCAGCTAATCAGGAAAAATCCTGCTGGAATCAACATAACGATCGGCACTGAAAATGATAATTCCGCCATGGAAAATTGCAGCCTCATTACAACTACCTATTCGATGGGGGCTGAAAAACTAGGTACAATTGCTGTGCTTGGTCCAACGAGGATGGAATACTCACGCGTAATAAGCCTGCTCCAATTGATCAGCACGGATCTATCAAAGGTGTTGACGGAGCTGTATCAAAATAAATAGGCATGGAAATATTGATTAAGGGTGGAGCAGCCTGTTCCATCCCGAATTGTTATGTGTTTTCTGATGAAGCCCAGAGTACTTCTGGGACTTTCTTTGAAATAATGTACTGTGGGCATTGCCTGAAAAAATCAGCGGCTAAGCCGCCAATCTTTAAGGGAGGTGAGTTAACGTGACAGAAGGAAGAAACACTGAGCAAGAGTTGAACAGCCAGTTGGAAGAAGAGACGGTTGAAGAGGTTTTTGCTGAAAATGAAGCTTCTGAACAAACTGAAGAGGTTCCTGGTCAGGAGCAAGACCCAGTTCAGGTTAAAATTGCTGAATTGGAAGCGAAACTTGAGGATGCTGACAACCGTTACCTGCGCCTGCAGGCTGACTTTGATAACTTCCGCCGCCGATCAAGGATTGAACTTGAAGCGAGCGCTAAATATAGAGCACAAAGCGTAATCACTGATCTGCTCCCAGCTATTGATAATTTTGATAGAGCAATGAAGATGGAAGTAGATAACGAACAGGCAAAATCCCTTATGCAGGGAGTCGAAATGGTTTACCGCAGCTTGCTGGATGCTCTTAAAAATGAGGGCGTTGAAGTAATCGAGGCTGTTGGCAAAGAATTTGATCCACATCTTCACCAGGCCGTAATGCAGGCTGAAGATGAAAATTACGGTTCTAACATCGTAGTGGAAGAGTTCCAAAAAGGCTATATGCTTAAGGACCGCGTAATTCGTCCAGCAATGGTAAAAGTGAATCAATAATTGCGGTTACATATTTCAGCTAGGAGGTAATAAATATGAGTAAAATCATCGGTATTGACTTAGGAACAACTAACTCTTGTGTGGCCGTACTTGAAGGCGGCGAGCCAAAGGTTATTCCAAATCCAGAAGGAAACAGAACTACACCATCTGTAATTGCTTTTAAAAATGGCGAGCGCCAGGTAGGTGAGG
Organism: Heyndrickxia sp. MSNUG; assembly: GCF_049532715.1. Taxonomy (NCBI): domain Bacteria; kingdom Bacillati; phylum Bacillota; class Bacilli; order Caryophanales; family Bacillaceae; genus Heyndrickxia; species Heyndrickxia sp. MSNUG. The sequence continues at coordinate 3,351,274 of NZ_CP150978.1, read as the reverse complement.
TTGCTAAGCGTCAGGCAATCACAAATCCTAATACAATTATTTCAATCAAGCGTCACATGGGTACAGACCATAAAGTTGAAGCTGAAGGGAAAGAATACTCACCTCAGGAATTATCAGCTGTCATTCTTCAATACTTGAAGTCTTATGCTGAAGATTATCTTGGTGAGCCTGTAACTAAAGCTGTAATTACAGTACCTGCATATTTCAATGATGCAGAACGTCAGGCAACCAAGGATGCAGGAAGAATTGCTGGTCTTGAAGTTGAGCGTATCATCAACGAGCCAACAGCAGCTGCACTTGCCTATGGTTTAGACAAAATGGATGAAGATCAGACAATCTTAGTTTATGACCTTGGCGGCGGTACTTTTGACGTTTCCATCCTTGAATTGGGCGATGGTGTGTTTGAAGTAAAAGCTACTGCTGGTGACAATCGTCTTGGCGGCGATGACTTTGACCAGGTAATCATTGACTATTTGGTAGAGCAATTCAAGAAGGAAAATGGCATCGATCTTTCTAAAGACAAAATGGCTCTTCAGCGCTTGAAGGATGCTGCTGAAAAAGCGAAGAAGGATCTATCTGGTGTAACTTCTACACAGATTTCTCTTCCGTTCATCACAGCAGGAGAAGCAGGACCGCTTCACCTAGAAGTGAACATGACTCGTGCAAAATTTGAAGAGCTTTCTGCTGGATTGGTAGAGCGTACAATGGGACCAACTCGCCAGGCGCTTAAAGATGCAGGATTGAACCCTTCTGAACTTGATAAAGTAATCCTTGTCGGCGGATCAACTCGTATTCCTGCTGTTCAGGAAGCAATCAAAAAGGAAACTGGAAAAGAGCCTCACAAAGGCGTTAACCCTGATGAAGTTGTAGCAATGGGTGCGGCAATTCAGGGCGGTGTAATCTCTGGTGATGTTAAGGATGTAGTCTTGCTGGATGTTACTCCGCTTTCACTTGGAATCGAAACAATGGGCGGCGTATTCACTAAGCTAATTGACCGCAACACAACAATTCCAACATCTAAATCCCAGGTGTTCTCTACAGCTGCAGACAGCCAGACTGCTGTAGATATCCATGTACTTCAAGGTGAGCGTCCAATGGCTTCTGCCAATAAAACTCTTGGCCGCTTCCAATTGACTGACATTCCGCCAGCTCCACGTGGAATTCCTCAGATTGAAGTTACTTTTGATATCGATAAAAACGGAATCGTTAACGTTCGCGCGAAGGACCTTGGTACGAACAAAGAACAGCAAATCACTATCAAGTCTTCTACTGGACTTTCTGACGACGAAATCGATCGCATGGTAAGAGAAGCTGAAGAAAATGCTGAAGCGGACAAAAAGCTTAAAGAAGAAGTTGAGCTTCGCAATGAGGCTGACCAGCTAGTATTCACAGCTGAAAAGACTTTAAAAGATCTTGAAGGAAAAGTGGACGATGCTGATGTCAAGAGTGCAACCGATGCTAAAGATGAGCTGAAGGCAGCAATCGAGAAGAACGACATCGAAGAAATACGCACTAAGAAGGATGCATTGCAGGAAATCGTCCAAAACCTTAGCGTGAAGCTTTATGAAGAAGCTGCTAAGCAAGCACAGGCGCAACAAGGTGCACCTGGACAAGACGGACCTAAAGACGACAACATCGTTGATGCAGAATTTGAAGAAGTAAATGACGATAAATAATCAATTAACACACAAAAAGTCAAAGTCAGGTCATACTTGGCTTTGGCTTTTTGTTTATAGCGACGACAAAGAACTATGACTACTAAAATAACGCATAATAGATGTTTTTAAATATTGCACTTGAATATACGGGAATGTTAGAATTATCTTTATGTGAAAAGATTCGGGAGTGGTAATCATGAGCAAACGGGATTACTATGAAGTCCTTGGTGTCAGCAAATCGGCTACTAAGGATGAACTAAAGAAGGCTTATCGAAAGCTTTCTAAACAATTCCATCCGGACATCAACAAAGAGCCGGGAGCAGACGAAAAATTCAAAGAAGTTAAAGAAGCATATGAAGTGCTGAGCGACGACCAAAAGCGTGCCCAATATGATCAGTTTGGCCATGTTGATCCTAACCAGGGCTTTGGCGGGGGAGACTTTGGGGGCGGCTTTGGAGGATTTGAAGATATCTTTAATTCTTTCTTTGGCGGAGGAGGAGGCGGCGGCAGACGTCGTGATCCCAATGCGCCTAGGCAGGGTGCTGACCTTCAATATACAATGACGCTTAAGTTTGAAGAGGCTGTATTCGGCAAGGAAACGGATATTGAAATCCCTCGAGAAGAAACATGTGATACATGTGACGGGTCAGGAGCAAAGCCGGGCACAAAAGTGGATACTTGTAAACATTGCCACGGAAGCGGCCAGCTGAACGTTGAACAAAACACACCGTTCGGTCGTATCGTCAATCGACGTGTCTGCCATTATTGCAATGGTACCGGCAAAGAAATCAAGGAAAAATGTGCAACATGTTCCGGTACAGGAAAAGTGACAAGACGAAACAAAATCCATGTAAAAATTCCTGCAGGTGTCGATGATGGCCAGCAGTTAAGAGTTGCCGGAAAAGGTGAAGCTGGTATTAACGGCGGACCTTCTGGTGATCTTTATATTGTTTTCCACATCAGATCCCATGAATTCTTTGAACGTGACGGCGATGATATCTATTGTGAAATGCCGATTACATTTGTCCAGGCAGCATTAGGTGACGAAGTTGAGGTGCCTACACTGCATGGCAAGGTAAAACTGAAAATCCCTTCAGGCACTCAAACTGGGACTAAATTCCGCTTAAAAGGCAAGGGAGTCCCAAATGTCCGTGGATATGGTACAGGTGACCAGCATGTTCTTGTCCGTATTGTTACACCTACAAAGCTGTCAGAGAAGCAAAAACAGCTATTGAGGGAATTTGCGGAAGTCAGCGGCCAATCGCCGATTGGGGAGCATGAAGAAAGCTTTTTCTCAAAAGTAAAAAGAGCCTTTAAAGGTGATTAATTGAATGGAGCTGGTGTAAATGAAATGGTCTGAAATCAGCATTTTGACAACGAATGAAGCGGTTGAGCCGATTTCAAATATTCTGCACGAGGCAGGCGCAAGTGGTGTAGTGATTGAAGATCCACTTGAGCTTGTGAAGGAAAGAGAGGACCAGTTCGGCGAAATATACCAACTTAATCCAGACGATTATCCTGAAGAAGGTGTCATCATCAAAGCTTATCTCCCTGTGAATAGTTTTCTTGGAGAAACAGTTGATGAAATCAAAGAAGCAATTAATAACCTGATTATCTACAATATCGATATCGGAATGAACAAGGTTTCAATCAGTGAAGTAAATGAGGAAGAATGGGCAACTGCCTGGAAGAAATATTACAATCCGGTGAAAATTTCCGAAAAGTTCACGATTGTTCCTACCTGGGAGGACTATACTCCAGTAAATACAGATGAACTGATCATTGAACTTGATCCTGGAATGGCTTTCGGAACAGGCACACACCCGACAACAGTTATGTGCATCCAGGCACTGGAAAGAACCGTTAAACAAGATGACCGGGTTGTAGACGTCGGTACTGGTTCTGGAGTCCTTAGTATTGCGGCTGCAAAGCTTGGTGCTTCAAAAGTCGAAGCGATGGATCTTGATGATGTAGCAGTTCAGGTGGCGAAACTGAACATTAAACTAAACAAAGTTCAGGGAGTTGCAACAGTGTCCCAAAACAACCTTCTAGATGGTGTAGCAGATGGTGCAGACATAGTTGTCGCGAATATTCTCGCTGAAGTGATCCTCAGGTTTGCGGATGATGCCGGCAAAATTGTGAAAAATGGCGGTTATTTCATTACCTCTGGAATCATTCAGCAGAAAAAAGAAGTTGTTAAGGATGCGATGATCAACGCTGGTTTTGAGATTGAAGAAATTATTGCAATGGAAGACTGGGTTGCAATCATAGGCAAAAAGAAATAATCTAGGGAAAAGGGGAACAAGTAATGCCCCTTTTTTCTGTCTTTTTTTAGGAAAAGATATCCAGCTTCATTTCGATTGGAAAGCAGGTGCTGTGGTGCAGCGTTATTTTATTGATAGACAGGGAAGCAAGGATCAATTCATTATTAGTGGCGATGATTATCATCACATTGTACGTGTCATGAGAATGAAGGCTGGGGATCTAATTATTTGTGTTTTGCCAGAGGGAAAAAGCGCGATTTGCCTTATTGCAGAAATTACCGATGAAATGGTTGTGGCAAACGTTGTAAAATGGGAAGAAGGGACCTCCGAGCTGCCGGTCAATGTTGTTATCGCGAGCGGTCTGCCTAAAGGGGATAAGCTCGAATTGATAATCCAGAAGGGCACAGAACTTGGTGCCTATGAATTTGTCCCCTTCACTGCATCCCGCTCGGTTGTCAAATGGGATGGCAAGAAAGCTGCCAAAAAGATTGAACGGTGGCAAAAGATTGCCAAGGAAGCTGCAGAACAGTCGCATCGCAGCAGAGTTCCCAATGTAACAGAACCGCTTAGTGTCAAAGAACTTATTAATGCCAGCAGCAAGTATAAGCATAAGCTTATTGCCTATGAGGAGGAAGCAAGGGAGGGAGAAACATCAGCCCTTGCTTCAACCCTAAAGAAAATGCAGGCAGGCGAGAGCCTCCTGATCGTATTTGGTCCGGAAGGCGGATTAACCTCTCAGGAGGTTTCCAATCTGGCTGCAAACGGCTTTGTATCCTGTGGTCTTGGACCGCGCATCTTGCGTACAGAAACAGCACCATTATATGCACTTTCTGCTGTTTCTTATCATTTTGAATTATTGGGGTGAAAATAATGCCTACAGTTGCGTTTCATACATTAGGTTGTAAGGTTAATCATTACGAAACAGAAGCCATTTGGCAGTTATTTAAAGAACAAGGATATGAGAGAGTAGAATTTGAAGCAATCTCTGATGTTTATATTATTAATACATGTACAGTAACAAATACTGGAGACAAGAAAAGCCGCCAGGTCATTCGTCGAGCTGTGAGGAAAAACCCTGATGGTGTTATTTGTGTAACCGGCTGCTATGCACAAACATCTCCTGCAGAAATCATGGCGATTCCTGGAGTTGATATCGTTGTCGGAACACAGGACCGTGTAAAAATGCTGGAGTATATTGAACAGTACAAGCAGGAGCGACAGCCAATTAACGCTGTCCGGAATATCATGAAGAACCGCGTATATGAAGAGTTGGATGTTCCAGCGTTTACGGACCGTACAAGAGCTTCATTAAAGATTCAGGAAGGCTGCAACAATTTCTGTACCTTCTGTATTATCCCATGGGCACGCGGCCTTATGAGATCACGTGATCCACAGGAAGTTATCCGCCAGGCTCAGCAGTTAGTAGATGCTGGCTATAAGGAAATCGTCCTTACAGGCATCCATACAGGCGGCTATGGAGAAGATATGAAAGATTATAACCTTGCAGCTCTTCTTAGAGACTTAGAAGCACAGGTTAGCGGCTTAAAGCGTCTTCGTATTTCTTCAATTGAAGCCAGCCAGATTACTGATGAAGTAATTGAAGTAATTGACCAGTCCAATATTGTTGTACGTCATCTGCATATCCCGCTTCAGTCTGGTTCTGATACAGTATTAAAGAGAATGCGCAGAAAATATACGATGGAATTCTTCGGAGAGCGCCTCGACCGTTTAAAAGAAGTATTGCCGGGGCTTGCAGTAACTTCTGATATCATCGTCGGCTTCCCGGGAGAAACAGAAGAAGAATTCATGGAAACGTATAATTTCATTAAGAAGCATCAGTTTTCAGAACTTCATGTTTTCCCATATTCAAAACGTACGGGAACTCCTGCTGCGAGAATGGAAGACCAGGTGGATGAGGATGTTAAAAACGAACGTGTACACCAATTAATCCAGCTTTCAGACCAGCTGGCGAAGGAATATGCTTCTCAGTTTGAGAATGAGGTATTAGAAGTAATTCCTGAAGAGATTTACAAGGATGCCCCTGATAGTGGTTTATATGTGGGCTATACAGATAACTACCTCAAAGTAGTTTTCCCTGCTGCTGAAGACATGGTCGGTAAAATTGTGAAGGTTAAGATAATAAAAGCAGGATATCCATTCAATGAAGGACAATTTATCCGTGTTTTAGAGGATGAAAATGTAGTTGAAGAGGCTGCAGTTTAATAAAAATGAGCTGGCGAAAATGCCAGCTCTTTTTTTTATTGTCTAAAAACAGCAATTAATTGTTAGTGCTTTCCGCTATCCTCGATTAATATAAGAAGGCTATCGAGGAAATGCTTAAATTTATTTTTCAAATTGACAAGCTTTTAATACTAATTAATCCGTTTTCCATGTACAAACTCGACCATTCTGCCGAATTTTTCAGCGAAAGGAAGAACCAGCATTGAAGCAATGACATTATATATTACACTTACATGTGCAAGCTGGACCTCAGCGCGTTGGGCGGTGAGGGGGACAAGGCCAGCTAGCTGATCAATGAACGGATAAAAGGCAGCTGCGCCTGCAACATTCAGCCAGACATGGGCATAGGCAGTCAGCCTTGCTTCTCTGCCGGCTCCGATCGAAGCAAGCAAGGCGGTAATGCATGTTCCTATATTTGCGCCTAGCATGGCTGCGATGGCTGAATCCATATTTAGCGTTCCTTCTGTAAGGAAGCCCATGATGATACCTGTCATTGCGGTGCTGGATTGAATCAGCCCAGTGACAATCGTGCCGGTTAGAATACTGATCACATGACTAGTGTTTAGGTTCCCGAGAGCACTTTCCACGATCGGGATACTTGTCACTGGGTCTGCCAGGAACGTGAAGCCACGCATGGCAGCAAATACTGCTGCAATCCCAAAGGAAATCGCGCCAAAATTTTTCCATGTACTATTTTTTGTAACAAGCAGCACGGCACCGATAATAGCTAATGGAACAATGAATCCATCTATATTGAAAGTTATTAGCTCTAGTGTAAATGTTGTCCCGATGTTTGAACCGAGAATGATTCCTATTGATTGTGAAAATTTAAGCAAACCAGCTGAGATCAGCCCAATGGTGATTACCATTACTGCGGAACTGCTGTGCAAAAGAGCTGTAACAACTGTTCCGGCAATGAGTCCCTTTAAAGGAGTATCGGTCATGACTGAGAGCCAGTTCTTCATCCTGCTTGCCGAAAGCTGAAAAAGCCCTTTTCTTAATAACATCATTCCGCTTAGAAAAATACCCAGGAACAAAAGAAAAAATAATAGATAGACCATCACATTCACCCTTTCAATAATATGTATGAAGGGCGATGCTGGACATGCATATAAATTTTCCTGAAGGATAAAATTCAACATATGCATATTATTTAAAACATGGGCTAATTACAGTTGACCTCATGGCGCTGTTATATTATAATTGCAAGGTACATGGTTTCCATGTGTTTTGGTGTTAGTGTGTTGTGCTCGGAGGGAGGGAAAGAGAATGTCTAAAACTGTCGTTCGTAAAAACGAATCGCTTGAAGATGCTCTTCGACGCTTCAAACGTACTGTATCTAAATCAGGTACTATCCAAGAAGCTAGAAAGCGCGAATTCTACGAAAAACCTAGTGTAAAGCGTAAGAAAAAGTCTGAAGCTGCTAGAAAACGCAAGTTCTAAGAGAGGGTGGAATCAAATTGAGTCTGCTCGAGCGTTTAAATAATGATATGAAACAAGCGATGAAGAACAAAGAAAAGGACAGACTCACTACGATTCGGATGATCAAAGCCTCTTTGCAGAACGAAGCAATTAAGTTTGGCAAACAGGAGCTTTCCGAAGAAGAAGAGTTAACTGTACTTTCTCGTGAAGTGAAACAACGCAAAGATTCCCTCCAGGAATTTGAAAAGGCGGGTCGTGAAGACCTTGTTGAAAAGATACAAACAGAACTAAAGCATGTCGAGGTTTACATGCCACAGCAGCTTAGCGAAGAAGAAGTGACGGCAATCGTCAAGGACGCTATCGCAGAGACAGGTGCGGCATCAAAAGCCGATATGGGTAGAGTAATGGCTGTCATTATGCCTAAAGTAAAAGGTAAAGCAGACGGATCTCTCGTTAATAAACTTGTACAACAACACCTTTCATAAAAGCTCGAAGGCCGTAAGATTTTCTTACGGCCTTTTTAGCATACACTAAAAGGTTAGGATTACATATAAATGTTTGTCTAAGGTAACGACTATTTGATGCTTATTCATAAAAGGTAATTATAGTGCCATTTTAGTGCATAAAATATGAATAAGTTTGTCGATGCGGACTTTTTTAATGGCTGTTTTCTAAAAATTGTTTTTTTGAATGATAAGCAATAAGTATACGAAAAGAACCAGCATAATCAATAAAAACATACAAAACAACCTTGACTAAAACTGATAAAATTATGAAACCTTTCTGGATGCGGTTACGTAATACCAATATGGCCTTATTTTTGTGAATGGGGGTGCAAAATTGAAAATAAAATCAGTGATTGCCAGCCTGATCGTTATTTTGTCACTGGCCGGGCTGATCAAACCGTATACCGCAGATGCGAAAGAGAAAGTAGTTTACGTCGTACCTATTGAAGAAACGGTCGAAAAAGGATTGCTTGCCTTTTTGGAAAGAGCGGTGCATGAGGCAGAGGATGCAAACGCAGATGCCATCATTTTTGATGTGAATACTCCCGGCGGAGCTGTGGATGCTGCAGGTGGCATTGGCAAGCTTCTAACGGGCACAGAAGTGAAAACAATTGCATTTGTAAACAAGCAAGCCTTATCAGCAGGAGCTTACATTTCTCTAAACACTGACGAAATCTATATGGTTCCTGGTTCAACGATGGGATCTGCCGCCATAATCGACCAGCAGGGGAATACTGCAGGTAAAAAGGCTGAATCCTATTGGTTTGCTGCAATGAAGAGTGCAGCGGTCGAAAGCGGGCGCGATCCGATTTATGCTCAGGCTATGGCTGATGAAAGTATCGACCTGCCGGAGTTAGGTGCCGGCAAGGGGAAATTGCTCACATTGACTGCAGAACAGGCGCGAGAGGTTGGGTATTCTGAAGGGACTGTAAAAAATCTGGATGAATTATTAGATAAGCTAGGTTATGACAATGCTGAAATCAGGAATGTGAATGAAACGTTCGCTGAAAAGCTTGCAAGGTTTCTGACGCATCCGGTTGTCATCCCGATTTTGCTCACCATCGGCAGTCTGGGCCTTGTTCTGGAGCTTTACTCACCGGGATTTGGTTTGCCAGGTTTAGCTGGGCTTACATCGTTGCTATTATTTTTTTATGGTCATCTTGTCGCCGGTCTCGCTGGCTTTGAAACAGTGATTTTATTCGCATTGGGAATTGGGCTGATTCTGCTGGAGTTTTTCATTCCTGGTGGGATAGCAGGAGCAATCGGGTTTGTAGCCGTAATTGCCAGCTTTTTTATCGCTTCAGATAATATGGTCCATATGGGGATATCGATATTGATTGCCCTGAGTGCCTCTATACTTCTATCAATTCTAATGATAAGGGTGTTTGGAAAAAGGATGAAATTATTCAAGCGAATCATACTGACAGATTCAACGAGCACGGAAAAAGGATATGTTTCGAATAAGAATAGGCTGGAGCTTATTGGGGTTGAGGGGATCACTTTGACACCGCTGAGGCCGTCAGGAACAATATTGGTAGACGATGAGCGCATTGATGTTGTAAGTGAAGGCGCATTCATATCTAAGGGGACAAGAGTAAGGATTATAAAGACAGAAGGATCAAGGATTGTGGTCAGAGAAGTTAAAAATCCTGAATAAAGGCTCTTTCAATTCAGTGTCCCATTTTTCATGGTAAAAAGTTTAATCTGCTTTCGATGGAGTCAATAAAGCACAATGTTATTTATTTGCGAACGTTTAGTTGACATCATCTAATAAAAATTGAGGAGGCACAAAAATGATTGAAGCAGGAACAGCATTTGTTTTAATTGCAATCGTACTCGCGGTAATTCTACTCGGCGTATTACTGACATTTGTTCCAGTGATGCTCTGGATATCCGCATTAGCTGCTGGTGTAAGAGTCAGCATATTCACCTTGATCGGGATGAGGCTTAGAAGGGTAATTCCAAGCAGAGTTATCAATCCGATGATCAAAGCACACAAAGCGGGTCTGAACGTAACGACTAACCAGCTGGAGAGCCATTACCTTGCTGGTGGTAATGTTGACAGAGTAGTAAATGCCTTGATTGCGGCACATCGTGCTAACATTGAATTATCTTTTGAAAGAGCAGCAGCAATCGACCTTGCTGGGCGTGATGTCCTTGAGGCCGTGCAGATGAGCGTAAATCCGAAAGTGATCGAAACTCCTTTCATTGCCGGGGTTGCCATGGACGGGATTGAAGTTAAAGCGAAAGCTAGAATTACAGTAAGAGCAAACATTGACAGGCTTGTCGGGGGTGCTGGAGAAGAGACGATTGTTGCGCGTGTTGGTGAAGGGATCGTCTCCACGATTGGTTCATCTGATAACCACAAAAAAGTGCTGGAAAATCCAGACATGATTTCGCAAACGGTTCTTTCAAAAGGATTGGATGCGGGAACAGCATTTGAAATCTTATCCATTGATATTGCGGATGTAGATATCGGTAAAAATATTGGAGCAGAACTTCAGACAGAACAGGCAGAGGCTGACAAAAAAATTGCTCAGGCCAAAGCCGAAGAGCGCCGTGCTATGGCGGTGGCACAAGAGCAGGAAATGAAAGCGCGCGTTCAGGAAATGAGAGCAAAAGTGGTCGAAGCGGAAGCAACTGTACCGCTGGCTATGGCGGAAGCGCTTCGTGAAGGCAATATTGGTGTGATGGATTATATGAACATCCAGAACATTTCTGCTGACACGGATATGAGAGGCTCCATCGGTAAGCTTTCTGGCGGAAAGAAAGATGACAATAATAACAACTGACGAGAGAACCCGTTAAAAGAAAGGGGGGCTCCTCCTGGAAAGATTGTTTGATTTAATAGGTAACCCGTTTGTAATATTCGTCCTGATCGGCATTCTGTCGAGCCTTTTTAATAAAGCTAAAGGCAAAGGCCACAACAACCAGCCACCACGGCCAGTACGACCTGCCAGCAAGCCTGCGGGTATGGATGGTCCCGTAAAAGCACAACGTGAGTCTCGCCGTGAACCTCGTCCTGTCCAGAGCCGAGCAGCCAAGCCTCAACCGGATAAAACTGCGGGAGAGGCTGTGGAAGCAAGCAGCATTCAAAAAGTATATCAGGAAAGAAAGCGGCAGGCTGAAATGAGTGAGAGTAAGCCAAGAACTGCTGACAGAGGCAGATTGTCCACTGAGGATGCTGCTGTCAGTCCGCGTCATACTGGCGATAAAGAAGAGCCTGTACTGGATTTCCGGCCTGATCAAGACCGGCTGATAGAGGGTTTAATATGGGCAGAAGTGCTTGGCCAGCCGCGCGCTAAAAAGCCGTACAGCCCAGGAAGAAGAGATTAGACAGGTATTAAGGGCATGACCCAGCCGTACAAAAGTTCAGAGATCTTATAAACCTTTTATCTGCGCTATATAAGATGAACGCTGAAAAATTTCCATTGTTCGTCTGTTGCTGCCGCTCCTTAACGTTCGCAAGCGACAGCAGTTAAAAAGGAATGCTTCTATAAGTGAAAAATGGTGCTAGAACCTGCTTTTTTCTCATACATATGAGATGAAAGGGGGTTCTTTTTTTTATGGCAAAAAAATGGGGCCAGTATGTACGTAAATGGATGACACAGAAAATGGATCTTCCTCAAGATGTCATGATGGATCTCCCTAGAATCACGATGATTGGGCAAGTCCATATATATATTGAAAATCACCGGGGTCTGCTTGCGTTTTCCGATGGCGAAGTCCGGCTGCTCATAAAAAACGGACAGCTGCTGGTAAAGGGCAAAGCCTTTGTCATCAGGACCATTTTACCCGAGGAAATATTATTAGAAGGAAAAATCGATCAGGTGCAATATGTAACTGACTGATACGAGGGGGAGACCAATGAAAAATCAATGGATTCACATCTTTTCTGGCACGGTGAAGGTCAAGCTGACCGGAAAAGGCATTGAGAGATTTTTAAACCAGTTGACACGTAATGAGGTTTCCATTTGGAATGTGAGAAAGCATGGCTCAGAAACAGTTACCTTTTATGTGAACCTGCAGGATGTCAAGAAACTGAGGATTCCAGCAAGAGACAGCCAATGTAAAATCAGGTTTTTAGAAAGGGCTGGGGGCCCTTTCTTTTTAAGAAGATTATGGACAAACAGTGGTTTTTTACTTGGTGCCTGTTTGTTTTTTGCGTTAATCATGGTTCTTTCCAACATGGTTTGGGGAATAGAAATAAAAGGTGCAAGCCCTGCAACAGAACATCAGATTCGTAAGGAATTGGACAAGATGGGGATCAGTGTCGGCAAGCTGCAGTTTTCGATAGATAATGTAGAAAGTATTCAGAGAGTGTTAACAGATCAAATAGGAGCACTTACCTGGATTGGTGTGGAATTGAAGGGGACAACATACCATTTTCAAGTAGTCGAAAAGAGTGAGCCAAAGAAGGCGGAGGCTATCGGACCAAGGCATTTGGTAGCGAAAAGAAAAGCAGCAATTGTAAAAATTTTTGTAGAAAAAGGCGAACCTGTTGTAAAGGTGAATGATTATGTATTACCTGGACAGCTGTTGGTCTCAGGGGTTTATGGGAAAGAGGACGCTTTAAAATCTGTAGCAGCATCTGGAGAGATCCTTGGCGAGACATGGTATTCAACAAAGGTAGAATTGCCACTTAAAAGTACCTTTCAGGTTTTTAACGGTAATGAGAAGCGTAAATATGCGCTAAAAATAGCTGGAAAAGTTCTGCCGGTCTGGGGGTTTGGAAAGACAGAGTTCTCTGAATATGAAACGGAAGTGAACGAGAAGAGAGTGAAATTCTTTAAATGGAACCTTCCGCTTACTGTTGAAAAAAAGACACTAAGAGAACGTGAACAAGTGACGAGAATCTATACTAAACAAGAAGCGATCGAAAGTGCAAAAGAATTAGCAAGAAAAGATATAAAAAAACACCTTCCTGAAAATGCTATTATAAAAGGGGAAAAAATTTTACATCAATCATTCGAGAATGATAAAGTAAACCTAATAACTCATTTTACAATCATTGAAGATATAGCAGTAGGACAACCAATTATCCAAGGAGACTGAGAATGACAGAAGACTTAAAAACAATGGAAATACAACTTGCGAATTCAAATGAAGCAATTTCCTTATTCGGCAACGCGGATATGAATCTTAAGCTAATTGAACAGGAGCTTGGTGTCTCGATCGTCACCCGTGGGGAAACACTCGGAATCTCCGGGCCAGAGGATAAAGTGCAGCAGGCACAAGCCGTTTTGGTTAATCTTCTTGCCGTCATACGGAAAGGGATCAGCATTAGCCAGCGGGAAACGGTGTATGCAATCCAGATGGCTGAAAAGGGAACGCTTGAATATTTCAAGGATTTATTTGATGAAGAAATAAGCAAAAACGTTAAAGGAAAATCCATAAGGGTAAAAACCCTCGGCCAGCGGCATTATATCAATGCAATTAAAAGTCGGGACCTGGTCTTTGGCATTGGTCCTGCAGGTACTGGAAAAACATACCTGGCAGTAGTGATGGCTGTGAATGCACTCAAAAATGGGACTGTGTCAAAAATTATCCTGACAAGGCCAGCGGTAGAAGCAGGCGAAAGCCTGGGATTTCTCCCTGGGGATTTGAAGGAAAAAGTGGATCCATATCTTCGCCCATTATATGATGCGCTTCATGATATATTAGGAACAGAACATACATTGCGCTTGATTGAACGTGGAACAATCGAGATTGCACCACTTGCCTACATGCGTGGACGGACTCTTGACGATGCTTTTGTCATCCTGGATGAAGCCCAAAATACAACACAGGCACAAATGAAAATGTTCTTGACTCGTCTTGGTTTCGGTTCGAAAATGGTCATCACGGGTGATACGTCTCAAGTCGATTTGCCTAAAGGAGCCAAGTCTGGATTAGTCGCCGCTGAGAATATTTTGAAGGATGTTGCGGGAATTTCTTTTGTGCATCTTGAACAGGCAGACGTTGTACGTCATCCACTCGTTGGACGGATTATAGAAGCATACGGAAAATTTGAATAAACCACTGTCAGTCCGCTCTTGCTTTACAAGGCGGACTTTTAGTTATACATAGGGATGTAAATGGCCATAAATATGTCATGAATAGTCATATTCAATCGCGTATGAACCAACTTCATCCCCTATTGTCAAATGGAGATGAAAGTTAATGTAAAACCTGATATGATGGAACAGAAAGTTAGTTATTTTTCCCAGTAAACTCTGGTGGCTTCTGAAAAGCCATAGTAGGAGGGCTGTAAATGGATAAGCTGCAGATCCAGTTAACTGCTATACTGAACTTGTTGAATATAAAAATTTTCCGTGTTCTATTATTTTTGATTATTGGCATCGTTATGTATTCTGCCATGTACAGCAATGTAAAGCCTGAGAAACTAAACCTGGAGCTGTTCTCTGTTGCAGAGCAGACCATCAGGTCGCCTATTACAATCGAGGATAAAGAAAGTACAGAAAAAAGCCGCAGGGAAGCAGTTGAGCAGGTTAAAGATGTATATTCAGTCAAAAAGGAATATACCCAAAACCGGGTTGACCTGGTTACTTCTATTTTTGATTCTGTTAATGAAGTGAATGATGAGGCAGAGGAAAAAATAAACCAAAAGAAAAAAGATGCTTTGGACAATAATGAGGCAGAGGATACCGCCGCTAAAGAACCTACCACAAATGAAAAGCTTGCTGCGTTGAAAACTAAATTGACAGAAAGTGAAACAAGGAGTCTATCCGACCAAGTGTTCATTACTTTACTTCAGTCGGCGAATGAGGAGCTGGCAGTAGCGAAAGATTTAACTGTTACTGCGATCAATAAGGTTATGGATTCTCGGATTCCAGCGGATCAAGTTGAAAATGCAAAAAAACGTTTGGAAGAAGAACTAAAATATACAAGCTTAAACAGCGATTTAAAGGATGCAGTCATAGAGATGGGTCGTTATGCCGTTGTCCAGAACGAGTTTTACGATTCCGATGCGACTGAGGAATTGCGGCAGCAAGCTATGGATGGAGTAGAACCTGTCCGGATACTTGAGGGGCAAATCCTAGTGGATGAAGGGCAGTTAATCAGCAGGGACATTTATAAGAAACTTCAGCTTGTGGGACTGCTGGAAAGTGAAAATTCATACAAACCATTTATCGGCCTGGCCATGATTGTATCCCTCATTTTGTTTGCGTTTTATTTTATTTTTAATGAGATGGAAAACGCTGATAAAAAACAAAAGTACCTTTTAATTTTCAGTATTATTTTCATCACTTCTATACTTTTGATGAAATTAGTTAGCATTTTCGAGGAATTTGAATATTCAGAGGTTGGTTACATTTTTCCGGCGGCGATGGGGGCCATGCTGATTAAAATATTAATCAATGAGCGCTTGGCACTGTTCCAAACGGTCGTCTTGGCAATTTCAGGAACAATTATTTTCAATGAGGGCATTACCGGGACATTGAATGTAACAGTGGGTATCTATATTCTTGCGAGCGGGCTGGCGGCTATTTTGTTTTTGCAGAAACAAAATCAGCGCTCGAAAATTCTCCAGGCAGGATTATTTGTATCTGTTATCAATTTAATCATCATCGTTTCAAACATTTTTCTTAGGAACAGCCAATACTCGGGAATGGAATATGGCTTTTACTTAATAGCAGCCTTCCTATCTGGAATTACCTCAGCTGTTTTAACAATTGGCCTTTTGCCATTTTTCGAAGCTGGATTTGGCATACTGTCTACCTTGAGGATGATTGAGCTTTCCAATCCGAATCATCCGCTTTTGAGAAAAATCCTTACGGAAGCTCCAGGTACTTACCACCACAGCGTCATGGTTGCCAATCTTTCTGAAGCAGCTTGTGAGTCGATCGGGGCAAACGGGCTTCTGGCAAGGGTGGGATGCTACTACCATGATATTGGAAAAACAAAAAGGCCTCAGTTCTTTATTGAAAATCAAATAAACATGGATAATCCGCATGATAAGCTTCCAGCGTTAACAAGCAAAAACATTATCATTGCCCATGCGACTGATGGAGCTGAAATGCTCCGCAAGCATCGGATGCCGAAAGAAATTATTGATATCGCTGAGCAGCATCACGGAACAACTTTGTTAAAATTTTTTTACCACAAAGCAAAACAAAACGGGCATGATGTAAAGGAAGAGGATTTTCGATATCCAGGACCAAAGCCGCAAACAAAGGAGTCAGCAGTAATTGGAATTGCAGACAGTGTAGAAGCGGCTGTTCGGTCGCTTGCGCATCCTACCCACGAGCAAATCGAGACACTTGTGCGAAATATTATTGCTGACAGGCTCCAGGATGGGCAGCTAGGTGAATGTGACATAACGCTTAAAGAGCTTGATACAGTTGCTGATACACTATGTGAGACACTCAAGGGGATTTTCCATTCAAGGATCGAATATCCAGAAATGAATAAACAGAAGGTGAAGCAAGCATGAAACTAGAAATTGATTTCTTAGATGAATTAAATGAATTGGCACAGCAAGAGATAGAAGAAATTGAAAAATTGCTGAATTTTGCTGCTGATAAGGAGAATATTCAGGCAGGAAGTGAGCTTTCTGTAACATTTGTCTCGAATGAACGTATTCAGGAGATCAACAGGGAATATCGTGATAAAGATCAGCCGACCGATGTGATCTCCTTTGCTTTGGAGGAGATGGGAGAAGGGGAGATCGAGGTTGTAGGTGCAGACATACCTCGGGTTTTAGGGGATATCATTATTTCTGTTCCTAGAGCAAGAGAGCAGGCAGAAGAATATAATCATTCCTTCATGAGGGAACTCGGTTTTCTCTCTGTCCATGGATTCCTTCATTTGTTAGGGTATGATCATATGAACGAGCAAGACGAGAAAAGGATGTTTGACAGACAAAAAGAAATTCTCGATGGTTACGGGCTTGCACGCTAATAAACGGAAGAAAAATCGTTTGGTTTCTTCGTTCAGGTTTGGGTTTCAAGGAATTGCATCTGCAGCTTCCGGAGAACGGAATATGCAGATTCATATATGCATTTCTGTTCTCGTCATATTAGCTGGATTCGCATTCTCTATTACAAGATCAGAATGGATCGCAGTACTGCTCGCAATCGGAGGAATGATTGCTTTGGAGATGATGAATACCGCTGTTGAGCGGACTGTAGATTTGTATACTGATGAGTTTCACCCGCTTGCGAAGCAGGCAAAAGATATCTCTGCTGGAGCTGTCCTGATCTTTGCAATCATAAGTGTGATCATTGGAATGATCATCTTTCTGCCCAGGATTTTAGCCATAGTCCATTTATAGTTGTCCTGCAAAGGACAACTTTTTCTTTGAGTAGGAAATTATAAATTTTTTCAGGTGTGGATTACTCAACGCGGATTTGCTTAATCCAGCTCCAGCGCCTAGCCCCTCGAGTCGCTTGTCCAGTGTCGCCTCCTAGAAACTCCGAAACTTCAACTCCGCCGGCAGAAGCAAAAAACGCTTCTTTGTCGGAGTCTCCAGTTTCTGCGTTTCTGGGCAGTCGGCTATACATTTCGATTTCGGTCCGCCCAATGAAGTCAAAGAACGACTTCACTGGTCGGCTCTCCAGCGCTTGTCGGGGCTGACCAAGGCGCTTGCGCTTTTTGTTCTTTAGATTGATGATATTGTGTAAGCAAATGTTTCAATGAATTTGAAAACAAACAAAAACTTAAGTAAAATGACATAACAGTCTATAAAAACTGCGAGTTAGTTTTTAGAAAATTTAAAATTTTATATTTCAATTTTGCTACAAACGATGAAATCTCAGTTGAAATAGGGTAAAATTAAGTGGAGAAGGGAATTACAAAATGAATTTTAGCAATCAAAACAATCAATCACACAGATCTGGGTTTATCTCAATCATTGGCAGGCCGAATGTTGGTAAATCAACATTTCTTAATAGGGTAATTGGCCAAAAAATCGCTATTATGAGTGATAAGCCGCAAACGACACGAAACAAGGTTCAGGGCGTTCTTACTCTAGAAGATTCACAGTTGATTTTCATTGATACTCCAGGAATTCATAAGCCTAAGCATCGTCTGGGAGATTTCATGATGAAGGTGGCTCAAAATACTTTAAAAGAAGTCGACCTTATACTATTCATGGTCAATGCCCAGGAGGGTTACGGGCGCGGAGAGGAATTTATCATTGAAAAACTGCAAAATGTTAAAACTCCAGTATTCCTGGTCATTAATAAAATTGACTTAATTCATCCAGACAAACTTTTTGAACTAATCGATTCATATAAAGAGAAATTCAACTTTGCTGAAATTGTGCCTATTTCTGCTCTTGAAGGCAACAACATTGAAAAGCTGCTGGAGCAAATAAAAGAAAAAATGCCTGAAGGGCCACAGTTCTATCCTGCAGACCAGGTAACGGACCATCCTGAACGGTTCATTGTTTCAGAATTAATTAGAGAAAAAGCACTGCATTTGACCAGAGAAGAAATTCCCCATTCAACGGCTGTAGTCATTGAGAAGATGGAAAGACAGGCAGAAAAGGATATGGTCCATGTCATGGCAACGATCATTGTTGAACGAGATTCTCAAAAAGGAATCATTATTGGCAAGCAGGGAAGCATGCTGAAGGAAATTGGCAAAAGGGCGCGTCTGGATATTGAGAACCTGCTTGGGTCAAAGGTATTTCTTGAGTTATGGGTGAAGGTACAGAAGGATTGGAGAAATAAGGCTTCGCACTTGCGTGATTATGGTTTCCGAGAAGATGAGTATTAAGCTTGTTGGGCAAATGCTCCATCATTAACATATTAAAGATTATTGAAATTTATACACAAGATTGTTTTACAATTTTTTCGTAACATGAAAATCTGATTGACAGGCTATGATATTCATAAGGATTTGGGACAAAAATGCTAGTGAAAAATTGAAAGGTGGGGTTTTCGATGTTGGATTTTACCTGGAAGGTTTTTTCGCAAACAGGTAACATTGACACTTATCTTCTCTTTAAGGAATTAGAGAAGGACAATCAAGAAATACCCGGTTATCAGGAGGAAGAACTAGCACAAATTGATTTTCCAATCTCATAGGTTTGTCTGTAGTAATGGATGGTGACTGCTGATGCTGCAGAAATGTGAAGGCATCGTCATTAGAACAACAGATTATGGCGAAACAAACAAAATTGTAACTTTATATACCAGAGAATTCGGGAAAGTTGGTGTGATGGCAAGAGGTGCAAAAAAGCCTAATAGCAGGCTTGCTGCCGTCACCCAGCTTTTTACGTATGGTCAGTATCTGTTCCATGCAAGCACTGGGCTTGGAGGTCTGCAGCAGGGTGAAATGATTTCATCTATGAGAGCGATTCGTGAGGACATCTTCCTGACAGCACATGCCAGCTACATTTTAGATTTGACTGATAAAGTTACGGAGGATCGAAAGTCAAACCCGTTTTTATTTGAACTTTTACTCCAGACGCTTAATTATATGAATGAAGGTTATGACCTTGAAATCCTTACTAATATTTATGAAATGAAAATGCTGAATGTCCAGGGATTGTATCCTGTTTTAGACAGATGTGCCAATTGTGGCAGTACGGAAGGTGAATTTCATTTTTCCATCAAGGAAGGCGGCTTGATTTGCCATCGCTGCTTTGAACGAGATCCTTACCGGTTCAAAATAGCTACTGGTACAGTAAGGCTGCTCCGATTGTTTTATCTGCTTGACCTGAACCGCCTCGGAAATATTTCAGTCAAGCCTGAAACAAAGGCAGAGCTCAAAAAGGTCATTTCTGCTTATTATGATGAGTATTCTGGTCTTTACTTAAAAACGAGAAAATTCCTTGACCAGATGGATTCATTTAGGGACAGGCTATAACTATTGACATCATTACATGTTTTCGATATTATTCAAATTAAAATTACATATGTTGCTGAGAAGGAAAAGAGTACTTAATCGCTCTGTATTAGCGAGTCCGGGTTTGGTGTGAGCCGGATTGCAGAAAATTAAGGAAGGCATTCTGGAGCGACATTTTCTTAAAGAGGCTGCTTTTTGGCAGCAAATAGGGTGGAACCGCGGGTAACTCTCGTCCCTATGCATGAATGATGTGCATAGGGGGCGGGAGTTTTTTATTTTAAGCTGTGATAATGATTATTGTGATTTTTTTGGTCTCTGTTGATTGGAGCGAAAATCAATATTCTAGCTAACAAAGTAATTAATATAAAAGTTATATAATAATTCGGAGGTGTTCAGATGAATATTCAAAATATGATCCTTACATTACAAAAACACTGGTCTGAAAAAGGCTGCATCCTTATGCAGGCCTATGATGTCGAAAAGGGTGCTGGAACGATGAGCCCTTATACATTCCTGAGAGCGATTGGACCTGAACCGTGGAACGTGGCGTATGTTGAACCATCCCGCCGGCCTGCTGACGGCAGATATGGAGAAAACCCAAACAGGCTGTATCAGCATCACCAATTCCAGGTAATTATGAAGCCTTCTCCTGACAACATCCAGGAAATCTATCTAGAATCATTGAAGGCATTAGGAATTAATCCGCTAGAACATGATATTCGTTTTGTTGAGGATAACTGGGAGAACCCTTCCCTTGGCTGTGCTGGCCTTGGCTGGGAAGTCTGGCTTGATGGTATGGAAATTACCCAGTTCACTTACTTCCAGCAAGTAGGAGGATTAGATTGCAAACCAGTTTCAGTTGAAATCACATACGGAATCGAGAGGCTTGCCTCATACATCCAGGATAAAGAAAATGTATTTGATTTAGAGTGGACAAATGGTTTTACCGTAAGGGATATTTTCGGTCAGCCTGAGTATGAGCATTCGAAATATACCTTTGAGACTTCAGATCAAGAAATGCTTTTCAATCTTTTCAATATTTATGAAAAGGAAGCCCATCGTCAAATGGAAGCTGGACTTGTGCATCCTGCGTATGATTATGTCCTGAAATGCTCGCACGTTTTTAATCTCCTTGATGCACGCGGTGCTATTTCAGTAACCGAAAGAACGGGCTATATCGCTCGCTGCCGAAACTTGGCCAAAAAAGTAGCGAAGACGTTCTATGACGAAAGAGAAAAACTAGGTTTCCCAATCATTAAACGGAAGGAGCAGGTTGAAAATGACTAAGCGCAATCTTTTACTAGAAATTGGATTAGAAGAAATGCCTGCAAGATTTATTACTGATTCCATTAACCAGCTTGCTTCCAAAGTTGAGAACTGGCTAACAAACAACAATATTGGATTCGAGAGCATTAACTTATATTCAACACCACGCAGGCTCGCTGTCGTTGTCATGAATGTAGATGAGCGCCAGGAAGACAGCGTGGAGGAAGCGAAGGGTCCTGCAAGGAAAATTGCTCTTTCTGAAACAGGAGAGTGGTCAAAAGCGGCAATGGGCTTTACACGCGGGCAGGGAATGACGGTTGAAGATATTTTCTTCAAAGAAATCAATGGTGTTGAATATGCCCATGTTAGCAAATTCATAAAAGGTCAGGAAACCTCCGCTTTGCTTGTTGAATTACAACCGATCATCACGAGCATGTCATTTCCAAAGAATATGCGCTGGGCAGATTTAGATATGAGATACGTACGGCCAATAAAATGGCTGGTGGCGATGTTCGGCAGCGATGTAATTCCATTCGAAATTGCTGGAGTTCATACAGGGAAGGTCACGAGAGGTCATCGATTCCTTGGAGAAGATGAAGTAATGATAACAAGCCCTGAAGAATATGAAGAAACATTACTAGGACAGTATGTGGTCGCTGATGCCCAAAAACGAAAGGATGCCATCCTTTCACAACTTGAAAAAATCGAGGAAGAAAACAGCTGGACAATTCCTGTTGATGAAGATTTGCTCGAAGAGGTTAATAATCTGGTTGAATATCCGACTGCATTATACGGCCGATTTGAGGAAGAGTTCCTGGAAATCCCAAGTGAAGTACTTATTACTTCAATGAAGGAGCATCAGCGTTATTTCCCGGTAACTGAGGAAGGAAAATTGCTTCCTCATTTTGTAACCGTAAGGAATGGCGATCACCTTCATATCGAAAAAGTAGCACGTGGTAATGAAAAGGTTCTTAGAGCAAGATTGGCTGATGCTGCATTTTTCTATAAAGAAGATCAAAAACTGCAAATTGAAACTGCTTTGGATAAACTTAAGACGATTGTATACCATGAAGAAATCGGTACAATTGCTGAGAAATCTGAGCGTGTTCGTAAGCTTGTCAATTTAGTTGCAGACAGACTGGAGCTTGCTCCTGAAGTTATTAAGGCTGCTGATAGAGCTGCACAAATCAGTAAATTCGATCTAGTATCACAAATGGTATATGAGTTTCCAGAACTGCAAGGGTTTATGGGAGAGAAATACGCTCTACAAAAAGGTGAAAGCCCTGAAGTTGCTTCTGCGATCAATGAACACTATATGCCTAGGAATGCAGAAGATTCTGTACCAGGTACACCTGCTGGAGCGCTAGTGGCTATTGCTGATAAACTGGATACGATCATCTCTTTCTTTGCACTTGGTATTATCCCTAGCGGCTCCCAGGATCCATATGCTTTAAGAAGACAGGCAACAGGAATTGTCCAAACGTTAATTGAAAAACGATGGCCGATCTCAGTTGAAAACCTTGTTGGTCTATCCTTGAGTTTGATTTCTGAATCAGGAATTGCAAAACGGTCTGAAGAAGAAGTTTACCATGAATTAATACTGTTCTTTAAACTTCGCGTAAAGCACCTTCTGCAGGAACGCGGAATCCGTTATGATATCATCGACGCGGTACTAGGCGGGGAAATCGGAACCGTTTCTGAATTAGTTGAGAAAGCAGATGCATTGCAGTCAGCAAGCTCGGACGAAGGATTTAAGGAGAGTATGGAGGCATTAAGCAGGGTGCTTAATATCGCCAGCAAAAAAGAAGTTCTCGGTGACATCAACCCAGAGCTGTTTGAGAATGAGCATGAACAAAATCTTTATAATAAATATCTAGAGCTTGGCAGAAAGACGGAAAATGGTGTAGACGCTTCCGTGTATTATCAGCTGCTGGTTTCTTTAAAACCAGAAATCAATCAGTACTTTGATAATACAATGGTTATGTCCGATAATTTGGAAATCAAGGAGAATCGATTGAACCAGATGGCGGCATTGGCAGTCCTCATCATGAAGCTTGCCAAAGTCAACGATATTATTGTGAAGTAATCATCGAAGTGCCTTCCAGCTTAAGGAAGGCACTTCGAAAATAACAAAGCTGCCACTTCTTGACTCTATTCTAAATAATAACAAAATACTTACTTTCTATTTGGAATGAGTAGGATATAATGATTTTATAAAAGGTGTATCTCTTACAATTTCAAATCAAAGTAATGAATTACGCAAGTGGGCTTAATGGTCTTGTTTACCTTTAGTACAACTTGAATTTGAATTCTTAAAAGCCATAATAGCGTATTACATCAATATTACATAAAATTGCGGCTAATCAGCCAAATACTTCCGTTAGGTGGTGAGGACAATCGAACTGAATAAGCGCCAGGAACAGATCCTGCAGATCGTCAAGGATAATGGGCCAATCACAGGGGAACATATTGCCGACAGGTTGAATCTGACAAGGGCGACATTAAGGCCGGACCTTGCCATCCTGACAATGTCAGGCTATCTGGACGCCAGGCCGCGTGTAGGCTATTTTTATACTGGCAAAACAGGTACTCAGCTGCTTTCTGAGAACCTTAAGAAAATCCTTGTGAAAGAATATCAGTCAATCCCGATTGTAGTGCCTGAAAATGTTTCGGTCTATGATGCAATTTGTACAATGTTTCTGGAGGATGTTGGGACATTGTTTGTAGTGGATAAGGCTTCGAAGCTAGTAGGGGTTCTTTCTCGTAAGGATTTATTGAGAGCGAGCATTGGCAAACAAGAGCTGACCACCTTGCCAGTTAATATCATTATGACAAGGATGCCGAACATCACTGTTTGCCGCAGGGAAGATCTGCTTATTGATGCAGCTAAGGAATTAATTGAAAAGCAGATTGACGCACTTCCAATCATTAAAGATACCGATGAAGGATTTGAACTTGTCGGCAGATTGACGAAGACGAACATTACGAAGGCCTTTGTTGCCTTGGCAGAGGAATAAGAAGCAAATATTGAAGGGGCTGGATACAAAAATGAAAAAAATGCCAATAATTTATGTGGTTTCTGACTCTGTCGGCGAGACAGCTGAGCTTGTTACAAAAGCTGCTATCAGCCAATTTGAACATGCAGATATATCCTTAAAAAGATATCCTTATGTTGAGGATAAAGAACATATTGATGAAGTTGTCTCCCTCGCTAAGCAAGACGGCGGCATGATTGCTTATACTCTAGTGAAGCCGGAAATAAGTGAATATCTGATGGAGTCCTCCGCGAAAGAAGGAGTAAATGCATGTGACCTAATTGGCCCTTTGATGCAGCAAATACAGCTCCTTAGCGGGGAAACTCCGTTATATGAACCAGGATTGGTCAGGAAACTGGATGAAGATTACTTCAAAAAGGTTGAAGCTATTGAATTTGCCGTAAAATATGACGACGGTCGTGACCCAAGGGGAATCTTGAAGGCGGATATCGTTCTGGTTGGTGTTTCGAGGACTTCGAAAACACCTTTATCCCAATATCTTGCTCATAAGAGATATAAAGTGGCAAACGTTCCAATTGTTCCCGAGGTTGACCCTCCAGAAGAGCTATTCCTTGTTCCAAAGGAAAAATGTTTTGGGTTAAGAATTTCCCCAGATAAACTTAACCAGATCAGGAGAGAACGGTTGATTTCTCTTGGCCTTAATGACAAAGCTATTTATGCCAATATTGAACGGATTAAGGAAGAAATTGAATTTTTCGATGGTCTGGTTGAAAAAATTGGCTGTCCTGTCATTGATGTCACAAATAAGGCAGTTGAAGAAACAGCTAATGTAATTCTGAACATGGTCCGGAACAAAAAGATGGACGCTTAGCACATATAGATTCGCGTATGTGCTTTTCTTTTGGAATGTATTTGAACTGTGTTTTAAAATAATGTCTTCCATTAAGTGGTATTAGTTTGTAAATAGCCTGAAACTTCGAGAAAAAATAATGGCAAAATACCCTTTCTTATACTATAATAAAAAATTGTGATAAAAATGTATCTGTTTAGGTTTAGACTTGACAGATTACGAATAAACTATTTATTATCAGTTGTCAAGATATTGACCATGAAAAAATTCGACAAAATTCCCTTTTTAAAAAATATAGTCCCTAAGAAGGAAAATCCGGAGTGATGTAGAATTAATACTAGTGAAATCAACAATCAGACTCTTTTTGTTGATGCAGATTCATGCCCGGTCATTAAAGAAATTGTCGAAATTGCTTTGAAGTTTTCAATCGAAGTGATTTTTGTGGCTTCATATGCCCATATGAAGAATGATCTCCAAGGGCTAAACTGGGTATTTGTCGATTCACATAAGGAGGCTGCAGACCTTTATTTAATGAATCACGTAAAGAAAGGTGATTTTGCAGTGACGCAGGACATCGGTCTTGCCTCTACCCTTCTTGCGAAAGGGGTTTATGCCATCTCTCCAAGGGGAAACTTATTTGAAGAAAAAGGTATACAAACTGCGCTTGAATTAAGGCATCTTTCCGCTAAGGCAAGAAGGCGCGGATTCTACGGAAAAGGGCCGAAACCTTTTACCGAAAAAGACAGAGAAAAATTTATAAAGGAATTGAGCATGCTTTTGTCGAATTTTAAGATATGTTCAAGGAATCACAACTAATGAGGTCATGCATATGGCAGAGAGGATTGCCGAGGAAAAAGTAAATGAAATCCGGCAGGCGGTTGAAATAGTCGATGTCATTGGTGATTTTGTCCAGTTAAAAAAACAGGGCAGAAACTATTTTGGGCTCTGTCCATTTCATGGGGAAAACTCCCCTTCGTTTTCAGTCTCACCCGATAAGCAAATTTATCATTGCTTTGGTTGTGGTGCTGGCGGCAATGTTTTTTCATTTTTAATGGAGATGGAAGGTCTTTCCTTCCAGGAGGCCGCCTTAAAACTAGCAGAACGAGCAAATATCGAACTGCAGCTGGATGGTCCCTTAACTAATAAAGGGCCTCAATTGCCTGAAGGCTCTAAGCAGATGATTGAAGCTCACGATCTATTGCGTAAATTTTATCATCATTTGCTGGTAAATACAAAAGAAGGTCAGGATGCTCTGGAATACCTCCTTAACAGGGGCTTCACTCTGGAATCGATTGAACGGTTCCAGATTGGATATGCACTTCCATCCTGGGATTTTGTATCTAAGCTGCTTGAGAAACGTGGATTTTCACTGGCGTTAATTGAAAAAGCAGGATTAGTCATACAAAGAGAAAAAGATGGAACATATTTTGACAGGTTCAGGGACAGAATCATGTTTCCAATTGTGGACCATCAAGGAAATACAATTGCGTTTTCCGGGAGAACTCTAGGGGGCGAAGAACCCAAGTATTTAAATAGTCCCGAAACACAAATTTTTAACAAAAGCAAAGTTTTGTATAATTTTCATCTTGCGCGGCCTTCGATCCGGAAGCAGCAGCAAGCCGTGCTTTTCGAAGGGTTTGCCGATGTCATTTCCGCTAACCGGGCCGGTGTTGAAAATGGCGTAGCAACGATGGGTACTTCTCTCACTGAAGAGCATATTTCATTGTTGAAGAGAAATGTTCAAGCCGTTACGATTTGTTATGATTCGGACAAAGCAGGTATTGAAGCAGCCTATAGGGCTTCCAATATGCTGTCCAAGGCAGGTTTTACGGTAAAAGTCGCACTTATGCCAGATGGCATGGACCCCGACGATTTCATAAAGGTCCACGGCGAGGAAAAATTCAAAAACGATATAATTGGTTCGAGCGCTACCTTGATGGCATTTAAATTAATATATTATCGAAGAGGGAAAAACCTTCAGCATGAAGGAGATCGCCTTCAATATATCGAAGAAGTACTTAAAGAAATTAGTGCATTAGATAAAGCCGTTGAAAAAGATTTATATTTAAGGCAGGTTGCCAATGAGTTTTCGCTTTCACTAGAAGCACTTGTCCAGCAGCAAAACCAACTGGTGCAGGCAAGGAACCAAAAGACCCAAACACCTAAAGGGCAAGCCCAGCCGGAAAACAAGCCAGTGGCGTTCAGCCGAAAAGCGGAGCTTAAACCTGCATACCATACTGCTG
Organism: Heyndrickxia sp. MSNUG; assembly: GCF_049532715.1. Lineage (NCBI taxonomy): Bacteria > Bacillati > Bacillota > Bacilli > Caryophanales > Bacillaceae > Heyndrickxia > Heyndrickxia sp. MSNUG. Next base: position 3,324,029 of record NZ_CP150978.1, on the reverse strand, counting down.
AAAGGCGTTTGATTTCTCACATGATGAGAAGTGCCGATATTGCTTATAAGGTGCAGGATATGCTTCAAGGGAACACACTGAACATTGATGAACATCAGGCTATTATTACTTATTTATTTGCATACTATGAAAAAGGACATGACCCAGATCCAAGTGCGTTCTTAAATTACCTTCAGGATAATAAGCTAAAAAGGGTCGTTGCTGATATCGAGATGATGCCTCTTAACGAGGAAATCAGTGATCAGGAATTATCTGATTATATCAAGCAAGTGTTGAATTATCAAAAAATGTTAAAAATAAAGGAAAAATTGGCAGAACAAAAACAGGCAGAACGACAAAGTGACTTCTTGCGTGCAGCGTCTATCGCTGCAGAAATTATTAGTTTACGCAAGACTCTATAAATCCCGATGCTGATTGTTTTTGATTTTTGGAAGGAGGGGGACAAATGGCTGAAAAGTCGGCCCGTTCTAAAGAGGTCACAGAAAATGAAGTGACAGTGGAACAAGTTAAAGACCAGTTAACTGCACTGGGTAAAAAAACAGGTGTCCTTGCTTATGATGATATTGCTGAAAGGCTCTCAAGTTTTGAACTTGATTCAGACCAGATGGATGAATATTATGAGTTCCTTGGAGAGCAGGGAATTGAACTTGTTGGAGAAAGTGATGAATCAGAGGATCCAGATATAAAGCAGCTTTCCAAAGATGATGAAGAGTTCGATTTAAATGACCTTAGTGTCCCGCCAGGAGTCAAAATCAATGATCCTGTAAGGATGTACCTAAAAGAAATCGGGCGTGTGGATCTTTTGTCTGCAGAAGAAGAAATCAATCTTGCAGAACGAATCGAAGAAGGCGATGAAGAAGCTAAAAGGCGTCTTGCTGAAGCAAACCTTCGACTTGTAGTAAGTATAGCTAAGCGATATGTCGGCCGTGGAATGCTATTTCTTGATTTAATTCAGGAAGGAAATATGGGTTTAATCAAGGCGGTTGAAAAATTTGATTACCGTAAGGGTTTCAAATTCAGTACTTATGCTACTTGGTGGATCCGTCAGGCAATCACACGCGCTATCGCTGACCAGGCACGTACGATCAGAATTCCAGTTCATATGGTTGAAACAATCAATAAATTGATTCGTGTTCAAAGACAGCTTCTTCAGGATTTAGGCCGCGAACCAACTCCTGAAGAAATTGGTGAAGATATGGATCTTACGCCAGAAAAGGTACGTGAAATTTTAAAGATTGCCCAGGAACCTGTTTCCCTTGAAACACCAATCGGTGAAGAGGACGATTCACACCTTGGGGATTTCATTGAAGACCAGGATGCTACCTCTCCTTCAGAACACGCTGCGTATGAATTATTAAAGGAACAGCTTGAAGATGTCCTTGATACGCTCACAGACCGTGAAGAAAATGTTTTAAGACTAAGATTTGGTCTGGATGATGGCCGTACCCGCACACTTGAGGAAGTGGGCAAGGTATTTGGGGTTACACGCGAACGTATCCGTCAAATTGAAGCCAAAGCACTTCGCAAGTTAAGGCACCCAAGCCGAAGCAAACGTCTGAAAGACTTTTTAGAATAGGATTGCCAAGGAATAATTTACTTTTTAAAATAAAAGTAAATTATTCCTTTTTTTAAGGTTCATTTTGCTACTCATATCTTTATATAAGTAACTCATTGAAACGGCAATTTAATTAAGACAGGAAGTGCAATCGATGGACGATCAGCGCAAGAAAATCATTGTTAATGAAATTAACTATTGGAAACAAAACAGAATGCTGCCAGAACACTATTGTGATTTTCTTTTGAATCTATATACTGAGGGCATAACAGAAGCCGAACCAGCTTCTAAAAAGATCCAGTTTGAGCTGCCTAGAATCTTAACTGTTTTTTTACTTGGATTGTTATCGCTTTCAGTATTGTTATTTTATTTTACTGAATTATCTCTCATTTTGCAAATGACCATTATCATTCTTTTTGGAATAAGTTCCCTAATTTCAGGTATTTACTTAATCTCCAATTCATATTTAAAATTAATCCCATTGCTTGCCACCGCGCTGATTTTGTTGATCATTACAATTCAGGCTGCAGAAATTTCCTTTCCTGACAATACATACATACTTTATTTCGTGACCATCGCCAATTGTTTATTATGGGTCATTGCAGGTGTGAAATGGAAAATGATTTCATTTAAAATTTCCGGAATTGCTGGCATAATCATTCTGTTTATTACTATATTTATATAATTATTAAATGTTTAAAAGTTTTTAAATCTTGAGAATATTGTCTGTTCACCTTTATAATAAAAAATGTAAACGTATACAACAGCTTAAGGGGGATGGAAATGAATTTCGATTTAACATCTGAACAGGCAATGATTAAAAGGACGATTAGAGAGTTTTCTGAGGAAGAAGTAGCTCCTGGAGCAATTGAAAGAGATAAAACAAAACAGTTTCCGACAGAAATCTTCAAAAAACTTGGTGAGCTTGGAATGTTGGGGCTTCCATTTCCAGAAGAATACGGCGGGGCAGGAGCCGATACAGTAAGTTTCGCGATCGTAACAGAGGAGTTGAGCAGGGGATGTGCTTCTACTGGGATTTCTTACTCAGCACATATTTCTCTTGGCGGTGCTCCAATTAACCTATTTGGAACAGAGGAACAAAAGCAAAAGTATCTTGAGCCTATTTGTACAGGAGAATCTCTTGGTGCATTTGGATTGACAGAACCCAATGCAGGATCTGATGCTGGAGGCACACAGACGACAGCCAAAGTGGAAAATGGAGAGTATGTGATCAATGGAAGCAAATGTTTTATTACGAACGCGAGCTATGCAAAACATTTAGCATTGACTGCAATCACCGGGGACAATAATGGAATGAAAGAAATCAGTGCAATCATCGTTCCAACAAATGCTCCTGGTTTTACAGTAATTGATAACTATGAAAAAATGGGATTGAATGCATCAAATACAACCGAGCTAGTAATGGAAAACGTTCGAGTGCCGGTTGAAAACCTTCTAGGCAAAAAAGGGGAAGGCTTCAAGCAATTCCTGATTACCCTTGATGGGGGAAGAATCGGAATTGGAGCCATGGCAGTAGGTGTTGCCCAGGCTGCTTATGAAAAAGCGCTGCAATATTCTCAAGAAAGAAAACAATTTGGAAAGTCACTTTCTAAATTCCAGGCAATTCAATTCAAACTTGCTGATATGGCCATGAAAATTGAATTGGCCCGTAATATGGTTTACAAGGCAGCATGGCTGAAGGACCAAGGACGCCCATTCTCCAAAGAAGCATCAATGTGCAAGCTGTACGCTTCTGAAATCGCCATGGAAGTAGCTGATCAGGCTGTCCAGATCCATGGAGGTTATGGATATATGAGAGAGTATGAAGTGGAGCGCTATATGAGAGATGCAAAGCTGCTTGAAATCGGCGAAGGTACTTCCGAGGTACAAAGAATGGTCATCGCTAGGTTAATTGGCTGTTAGGTTGGAAATAGTAAAGATGAGTGATTGCGCAAAAACTTCATCATTTGATGGGGTTTTTTGTCTAATTTGTGAACAAGTGTGACAAAGTTTGCTTTTTTGCTTTTCCTGTAAACGTTTTTCAAGTAAAATAATAGTTGCTTGAAATTATTATTTAAAAGTGATGTTATACATAAGGGAGGGTATATGATGAATCGTAATCCAATCATTCCATTCGTATTGATCATGGTAATGGGTATCGGCTTAATGTTCCTGCTTTCTTTCAAAGGACTTGGAGATTCCGAAGACTTAGCGAAAGAAAAAGAAGGCGGCGGAAAGACTGAGGAGACTGCTGAAGTGAATCCTGAGGAGTTCTACAAGCAAACTTGCGCAGGATGCCACGGTCAACAGTATGAAGGTGGTGCTGGTCCTTCGTTAAAAGGTGTAGGCGGCAGATATTCTAAAGATGAAATCAAAGACATCATTACGAATGGTAAGGGCAACATGCCTCCAGGAATGGCAGCTGGTAAAGAAGAACAAATGGCTGAATTCCTTTCAAAAATGAAGTAATACCATGAAAGGCTCTTTGCAAAAGCAAAGGGCCTTTTAATTTAATCCAGGCATGATTGGACAAGGGGCAGGAGCATTTCATATACTAATAAAAGCAAAATACGATTTAGAAGGTGACTTGAATGAATGCTGAAAAGCTATCTAACCGGCTAGAAGCCGTTGCAAATAATATTCCTCAAGGTGCAAGGCTGGCTGATATTGGTTCCGACCATGCCTATTTGCCATGCAATGTAGTGAAAAAGGGAATTGTACCTGTAGCCATTGCAGGCGAGGTGGCAGAAGGACCATATCAATCTGCGCTTGAGCAGGTGCACTCTGAAAATCTTGCAGAAGAGATTTCTGTCCGTAAGGGTGACGGTCTTGACGTGATTCAACCTGGGGAGGTTGACTGCATTACCATTGCTGGTATGGGAGGAACGCTTATTTCAAATATTCTCGATCGTGGTAAAACAAAGCTTGATGGAGTGAATAGACTTGTTCTTCAGCCCAATGTCGGGAGTTTCTCAGTCCGCAGCTGGCTGATCGATAATGGATGGGTGTTAATGAAAGAAGAAATCCTTAAAGAAGATGGAAAAATATATGAGATTTTAGTTGCTGAAAGAGGAGAGCCTTTAAGGCCATATCAACATAAGAATCTAGAAGAAGGGATTTTGTTTGGCCCATTTTTAATGGGAGAGAAATCACTGATATTCAAAGAAAAATGGAACCAAGAAAAGAAAAACTGGGAACGGATCTTAAGCCAGCTTAATGATGCAGTACAAAATGAAGAAACAGCGAGCAAGAGAATCGAATTAAAAAGAAAGATCAGTATGGCAGAGGAGGTACTAAAGTGAAAAAAGTTAATGGACATGAGGTAATCCAGCTTTTTGAACAATTCTCTCCAAAAGCTTTCGCGATGGAAGGAGATAAAATTGGTCTTCAGATTGGAGCGCTGAACCAGCCCGTGCAAACTGTCCTGGTAGCTCTTGATGTGAACGAGGAAGTGGTAGATGAAGCAATTGCAAAAAATGCTAAATTAATTATCGCTCATCATCCACCAATTTTCAGGCCCCTGCAGAAAATTGCAACGGATACTCCAGCCGGAAGAATAATTGCAAAGCTTATCAAGCATGATATTGCTGTATATGCCGCCCATACAAACCTCGATGTTGCTGTGGGTGGTGTGAACGATTTGCTGGCTGAAGCGCTGGGATTACAAAATTCTGAAGTGTTAGTTCCAACGTATGAAGATTCACTGAAGAAGCTTGTGGTGTTTGTCCCTGCTGAGAATGCCGAACAGCTTAGGGAGGCTCTTGGAAATGCTGGGGCTGGTTCAATTGGCAACTATAGCTATTGTTCTTTTACTGTAGCCGGAGAGGGACGTTTCCTGCCAGGGGAATATACAAACCCCCATATAGGCGTAAAGGGAAAGCTTGAAGCAGTCAACGAGGTAAGGATTGAAACTATCTTCCCTCTCAGCATCGAAAAAAAGGTGCTCCAAGCTATGATCAAGGCACATCCCTATGAAGAGGTTGCATACGATGTTTACCGCATTGAAAATAAAGAAAGGACGCTAGGTCTGGGACGGATTGGTCATGTAGAACCAACCACTCTTGGCGAATTTGCAGCGCGCGTAAAAGAAGTGTTGGAAGTAGATACAGTCCGTGTAGTGGGCGACCTAAACTCCAAGGTGAAAAAAGTTGCTGTCCTGGGCGGAGATGGTAATAAGTATTACTCACAGGCCAAGTTCCGCGGTGCAGATGTTTATATAACAGGAGATATTTATTACCATACAGCACATGATGCCATGATGTCCGGTTTAAACATGATCGATCCAGGACACAACGTGGAAAAGGTAATGAAAAAAGGCGTAGCATCTGTTATGGAGAAGCTTTGCAGGGAGAAAGGTTATGAGGTGCAATTCATTCCATCAGAAATCGGGACAGATCCTTTTACATTTATTTAAATTAAAATCCATTGGCCTCTTGATCGTTTAAATCAGCTGCCATCTATACGATAAGAAAAAAGCAGCCTGACATCCAGGCTGCTTTTTATTGGTTATTTATAAGCTTGCTTCAGCTTTTTTTACCTTCGGCAGAATCTTGTTTAAAGGAACTTTTTTCTCCTTCATCCACGTAGCTTCGTTTGCCGGGTCAAATTGTTCAAGGAATGTTATGACCTCTTTTGTGATAGGGGTTGGAGTAGATGCACCAGAAGTGACAGCGACGGTGTTGGCATCCTTGATCCACTCGATGTTCAATTCAGATACATCTGCAATCCGATATGCTTTCGTTCCGGCAATCTCTTCTGAAACCTGAGCCAGGCGGTTAGAGTTATTGCTTTTTGGGTCGCCGACGACGATGAGGACATCCGCTTCGCCAGCTTGCTCAGCAACAGCTTCCTGGCGCACCTGTGTTGCCATGCAGATTTCTTTGTGCACCTCTGCATGAGGGTACTTTTCTTTCACGCTCTGGATGATTTCGGACACATCCCATTGGCTCATAGTTGTTTGATTTGTAACAATCAATTTTTCTGCCTGCAATTGCAGTGCCTCAACATCTGATGGAGTTTCTACCAGGTGGACAATTCCAGGTGCGACTCCAACTGCACCTTCGGGCTCTGGGTGGCCTTTTTTCCCGATATATATAACTTCAAAGCCTTCTTTTTCCTTCGCACGGATCAAGTTGTGGGTATTGGTTACATCTGGACACGTCGCATCAATTGAAACGAGTCCCTTTTTCTTAGCGAGTTCCCGGACTTCAGGGGAAATTCCGTGGGCTGTAAAAATAACAGTCCCGCCATCAACTTTTTCAAGTATTTCCTTACGGTTATTCCCGTCCAATGTGATGATGCCTTCTTCTTCAAATGCATCCGTAACATGTTTGTTGTGAACAATCATCCCAAGTATATATATTGGCCGCGGCAAACTTTTATCCAATGCAGCATTACGTGCAATGACCATAGCGTCGACGACACCATAGCAATAGCCGCGAGGTGAAATTTTAATTACATTCATTGAGTCATCCTCCTGCGAATACCTCTAATTCTCTCTTTTATTATATAAAACTTATAGAAAGAATACAAAAGCGACTTTCAGTAAAGGAATGACTTTACTAATTACACCTTGCTAAAAGAATAATTTTGGGGAAGATGAACCCTTGGGCCCAGTCTTTCTAGCAGCCTTTTTCTTGCCTGCTGGTTTACTCTTTGGTTGTGTTGGAGCTGACTTTGCAGTTTTCTCCACACTTGCTGTATCTTTGTTTACTGTGATGTCTCCTTGTTCCTTTTGTTCTTCTGCATCAGGCATATCCTTCAGTCCCTTGTACAGCTTCCACATCGAGGGAATGTTGCGGACAAGAGGACCATATTGCTGGATCATTGGTCCAAATTGCTGCGCAGTCTTTAAAACCTGCTGTGTGTTGTTAAGGAATCCATTAAGTGCTGAAGGATTTGTCAGGGTTTTCAGGATTCCACCTCCAGAGCTCGCCGCTCTTGCTGTTCCGGTTCCTTGGGACATAAATCCAGGCATAGCATTACTCTGGCCTCTGCCGCCTTTTCCGAGAAGTTTAGCAAGTATACCTCCGCCACCCTGTCTAGATTGCGGATTTCTGCCCATCCTTGGTCCAAATTGCCCCTGTTGCATTCCAGGCCTTATCCCGCCGAATTGGTTTGGGTACATTTGGCGGTGAGGCATGGAAGGTGGTCCCATATATCCTGGACCCATGAAATGATGAGGCTGCATTCCGCGAGAGTTCATACGGGGTCCTTGTAGCATTCTGACCCCTCCTTTCTAAATAAATCATCTCCTATTAGAGTATGCAGCGCTTCAGATTTGGTTTAATAAATTAGTATTCGGCACGAAACAGGTTTGTTTTTTCATGAGGAAAGGTTAAGATAGTACTGATTGGAGATTTTCTGCAATCTTTATTATAATTACAGGATGAACCTGAGAGACCAGCCTACGGAACGGGCTGAATTCCCTGCAGTATAGGGAAAAAGGGTAAAAAGGAGTTAAACAATGACTGAAACGAAATTTGATCGATATGAATTTAAGCCATTCATTATAGATGCCGTTAACAAACTTGGTTTTTATGAGCCAACTGAAATCCAGGAACGCTTGATTCCGACAATTATCAAAGGTGATAGCGCTATTGGCCAGTCACAGACTGGAACAGGGAAGACACATGCGTACGTTCTTCCAATCATGAACAAGCTTGATGCCTCCCGCAATGAGGTCCAAGCTATCATCACAGCTCCTACAAGGGAGCTTGCAAATCAAATTTACCATGAAGTTCTCAAGATAGCTGAACATGCACCTCAGGAAGAAAAAATTACTGCACGCTGCTATATTGGCGGCACTGATAAGCAGAGAACGATTGAGAAGCTGAAAACACAGCCGCAAATAGTAATCGGCACCCCAGGCAGGATTAACGACCTTGTAAAGGAAAATGCACTGTTTGTTCACACCGCTAACATGCTGGTCGTGGATGAAGCGGATTTAATGCTTGATATGGGATTCATTGAAGATATTGACCAATTTGCATCACGGATGCCAGAAAAGCTTCAGATGTTAGTATTTTCTGCAACCATACCTGAAAAGCTTAAGCCTTTCTTGAAGAAGTACATGGAAAACCCTAAATATGTACAAGTAGATCCGAAGCAAGCAACAGCTGAGAATATTGAACATCTTCTGCTGCCAGCTCGACACAGGGACAAAATTGGACTCGTCCATTCTGCGCTCTTGGCATTTAATCCGTACCTTGCGATTGTTTTTGCCAATACGAAAAAGAAAGCAGACGAGATAGCGGACGGATTAATCTCAAAAGGCATGAAGGTTGGCCGAATTCATGGGGATTTAAGTCCACGTGAGCGTAAAAGAGTCATGAAGCAGGTTAAAGACCTGGAATTTCAATATATTGTTGCTACTGACCTTGCTGCAAGGGGAATCGACATTCAGGGAATCAGTCATGTAATCAATTATGAATTGCCGACAGACCTTGATTTTTATATCCACAGGGTTGGGCGTACAGCACGTGCAGGTGCCTCGGGAATCGCTTTGACGGTATATGAACAGTCTGATGAAGATGCATTAGTACGCCTCGAAAAAATGTGTATCGCCTTTAAAAACATCGATATGAAGAAAGGCGAATTTACCGAAATTGAAGAGCGGAACAGACGCCAAAATAGAAAGAAAAAAGAAACACCAGGTGAAGCGGTGGCCAAATCGCTTGTTTCAAAACCTAAAAAAGTCAAGCCAGGCTATAAGAAAAAGATGCAGTGGGAAATGGATAAAATTAAAAAACGTCAAAATCGCTTAAATAAGAAAAAATAAACAAACTGTAAATGTTTTAGGGAGAGATCAGTAATGTTAATTGGCTCACATGTTTCCATGAGCGGAAAGAAAATGCTGCTAGCAGCAAGTGAAGAAGCCGTCTCATATGGAGCAAATACCTTTATGATCTATACGGGAGCACCTCAGAATACGAGAAGGAAAAAAATTGAGGATCTTAATATTGAAGAAGGGCACAGGCATATGGAAGAGCATGGCATCAATGAAATCATTGTCCATGCACCATATATCATCAATATTGGAAATTCCGAAAATCCGGATACATTTGATCTGGGTGTAAGATTCCTAAGGAGCGAAATTGAGCGCACAGAGGCTCTTGGTGCCAGGCAAATCGTTCTGCATCCGGGCGCCCATGTCGGAGCAGGCACAGAAAAAGGCATCCAAAAAATTGTCGAGGGCATCAATGAGGTTTTGACAGGTAAAGAGAATGTCCAAATCGCTTTGGAAACAATGGCCGGAAAAGGATCAGAGTGCGGAAAATCCTTTGAAGAGCTCGCGATGATTATGGATGGCGTCATTTACAATGATAAGCTTTCAGTTTGCTTTGATACATGCCATACGCATGATGCTGGATATCCTATCATTGAGGACTTTGATGGTGTCCTGAATGAGTTCGATAAAATCGTTGGACTGGACAGGCTGAAAGTGCTCCACATCAATGACAGCAAGAATGCTGTAGGCATGAGAAAAGACCGCCATGAGAACATTGGGTTCGGCCATATTGGCTTTGATGCGTTGAGCTACATTGTTCATCACCCACAGCTTATCAGCGTGCCGAAAATTCTTGAAACTCCTTTTGTTGGAGAGGATAAGAATAACAAAAAAGCACCATATAAGCATGAAATAGCCATGCTTAAAAGCAAGCAGTTTGAAGAAAATCTGCTTGATATAATTATGAATGGCTAAAACAAATAACAAAGTTAAAAGCTGTGGAGAACTCCACAGCTTTTTAATTTTTTGTTTTATGATTGAATTCGATGTATTATGGGCGTGATTTCCATCATTTCGTAAATTTCACGAAAAGCTTATTAACTTCGCGGGCAGTTTCTGGACTTGTGATACGGGCAATCTCTTTGATCAACGCTTTACGTTCTGAATCATCAAAAATGTTGACTTTTTTTCCTCGTAAGTATCCGGCAATTTTCTGTGCCTGCGCCATTGTGATTGAAATCTGAAATTGTGAGGCATATTTCAGCAGTTCATCAGCAGTAATATTACTTATTTTATGGTTAATGATATTTTCAAAAATAGCCAAAGATCATCACTCCTCCATAGTAAGGTATGAGCCCGGAATGGAAAAAGTGACAGTTTTCTTTGCCAGAAAAATAATACACTGTTCTAACCTTTTATCTTGACTGCAATTTTGTTACTTTTAATTTTGAATGTCTTCGAAATGTGAATGGAGTAAAAATCAGATAGTTTACAATTTGAACGGATAAAGATATACTACTACTTGTAAATCGTAATGATTCTTATTTTGTGGGTGATGAAATGAGCAATAACAATTATATCGTCCAGGTACAAAATTTATCTTATCGATATGATAAAGAGAATGTACTTGAAAATATAAATCTGTCTATCCAAAAGGGTAGTTTTTTGGCGATAGTCGGCCCGAACGGATCGGGTAAATCGACCTTGCTTAAATTGATGCTTGGTCTGATTAAGCCGCAAAAAGGTACGATTCGTTTATTTGGGCAGGAAATAGGAAAATTCAAGGAGCACCATAAAATCGGTTTTGTTTCCCAAAAGGCTAACTCCTTCAATACCGGATTCCCGGCAACTGTTTTTGAGGTAGTGGCTAGTGGATTGACTAAGAAGCTTGGTCTTTTTAAGTTCTTACAGAAAAAGCACCATGATAAAATTAAGCAGGCAATTGAATCTGTAGGGATGGAAAAATTCATGGACCGTAATATTGGTGAGCTTTCCGGCGGACAGCAGCAAAGAGTCTTTATCGCGAGGGCTCTCGTTAGCAATCCAGAATTGCTGATTCTTGATGAACCAACTGTCGGTGTCGACGCTGAAAATGTGAATTCGTTCTACGAAATGCTAGAAAGGTTAAATAAACAGAATGGCATTACATTGCTTCTGGTTACTCACGATATTGGCACGATTTCCGATAAAGTAACGAATGTGGCATGCCTCAATAAAAATATGCATTTTCACGGGAGTACTGAGGAATTTGAGCAGCTAAAAAACAATGAGGTGTCAGAAATTTATGGGCACGATGTTCATGTTTTGACTCATGATCACCACCATCACGAGGGGGCCCATTCATGATTAGCGGTTTAATGCAATACGAATTTTTGCAAAATGCCTTTTTAACTGGAATGATTATAGGAGTGATCGCTCCTTTGCTGGGTGTCTTTATTGTCGTCCGCAGACTTTCGCTCATAGCAGATGCCCTTAGCCATGTAACACTTGCTGGAATTGCGGCAAGTCTACTGCTTGAAAAGAAATTCTTGGTATTCAGCGGAGTTAATCCGTTATATATGGGAATGGCTTTCTCGGTGACGGGTTCATTATTTATTGAAAAACTAAGAACAGTTTATAAACATTACCAGGAATTGGCGATTCCGATCATCCTTTCTGGTGGTATCGGGTTAGGAGTCATCTTCATTTCTCTTGCAGACGGGTTCAATACCGATTTATTCAGCTATTTATTTGGCAGTGTCAGTGCTGTAAGCAGGATGGACCTATGGACAATTGCCATCATAAGTATCCTTGTCATTTTGCTTGTTGTTTTATTATATAAAGAATTATTCCTGTTATCTTTTGATGAAGAATATGCGAGAGCGACTGGAATCGCTGCAAAAACGCTTCATTTTATTTTTATTGTAATGGTAGCACTAGTCATTGCTGCATCGATGAGGATTGTCGGCATCCTGCTAGTTTCCTCACTGATGACATTGCCTGTTGCTGCCAGCATACGGTTCGCAAAAGGATTTAAGCAGACCATCTTTTTCTCCATCCTTTTTGGCGAAATTTCTGTATTAGGCGGTCTTTTCCTATCCTACTACCTGGATTTAGCGCCAGGTGGAACAATCGTGATGATCGCAGTACTTATTCTTGTCTTGGCTATATGGCTTAAGAAACGTGCATCATCAAGATCAGTGTAACGGGGTGATTTCATGAACGTACTAGAAGCAATGAACCTTCTCAAGGAACAAGGGTTTAAGCATACCGGTAAACGGGAGGACATGCTCCAGCTCTTTTCTGATAATGATAAATACTTAACTGCACGTGATGTATTGGAACAAATGAAGGAGAACTATCCTGGTTTGAGTTTCGATACCATTTATCGTAATTTAAGTGTATTTGTAGATTTAGGAATTCTTGAAATGACTGAGCTTTCTGGTGAAAAGCATTTTCGGTTCACCTGCTCTCACAAAGAGCATCATCATCATTTTATCTGCCTTGACTGTGGGAAAACTAAGGAAATCGAAACTTGCCCGATGCGAAATATTGAAGCTAGCTTTAAAGGCTATGATATATCGGGACATAAATTTGAAATTTATGGGCGTTGCCCTGAATGTGTTCAATAACAGCTTTATAAAAAAAAGGCCTGGAAACAGGCCTTTGAGACTGTAGACTAACTCGATAAAAGCGAGCTTGTCTACAGTTTTTTTATCTTGGTTGGAAAGTAAAACAGGTCTGTTGATTTCCATTCCAGGCGCTTCGCTTTCCGCGGGGCTGGCGCTGAGCCTCCTCGTCGCTTCGCTCCTGCGGCGTCTCACCTGTCCACTGTCCAGCTCAGCCCGCAGGAGTCTGCGCGCCTTCCACTCCAATCAACAGGTTTTCAATAACTGATCTGTGACATATATCTTTGTCGACAAGCTGAAACGGCCTGGAAACAGGCCGTTTTTAATTATTTTTTATCCAGTTTTGCACCCAGCCGTGGGCTTCGTTCCAGTCGTTTACACGAATGACTCCATCAGGAATTGGTTCTTGATTGTAAGGTGTATTAAATAACAATACAGGGATGTTTAATTCTTCATGGAGATTCACCGCATTATCATGCTTATCCTCAAGAAAAATATCGACATCATATTTCTTAGCAGCTTCGATTTTATCATGTGAACCAATTAAATGGATATCATTGTACATCAGCTCTTGATTGGTAAACCATTCCTTTGTTATGTCCAGTAAGTGGCTGTCTCTTGCACTAATGAAATACAACTCGTGCTCTTTTTCCCATCTTTTCAAGATTTCTTTAGCTCCTGCTGCAAGAGGGGATTGTGAATAAATGACAGGCTCCATATTTTTGAACCAGTCATAAAATTCCTTTTCAGAGACCGTTACCAGAGGCATAAAGTCATATTGCTTAATGTCATCTAGCGTAATATTCAATCCAAATGCATCATTTAAATATGGAACAAATGTAGTGGGACAGGTGACTGTACCATCAATATCTATACCGAAACGTCTTTTCATTCAGCTGCTCCTTAAAAAGTATCTTTCCTTAATCTTACCAAATGAACAGACGGCGCAAAAGAAATACTTTTCATTCAGTAAAACATTGCCATGAGGAAAAACGGCAATGTAGCAAACAATAATAAATGCTCCACTTAAAGAAAGCGAGGGATTAAAGTGGCAGACCAAGAACGAGAACAGATAGGTACCGAATATATCACTGAACCTAAGCAGGATGTTATAACGGTAAGAGATGCGCGTGATGAAATTTATCAAGAAGAGACCGCGGAAGAAATCGCCGCTCCTGCACGTGATGAACATTACCGTGAAGAAACAGCGGCTGAAATTGCTGCACCTGCACCTTTAATAAGAAGAGGATCAGATGAGGAAACTGAAACTGGAGGAAGAGGGCTTGCCTATTCAGCTCTTGCCCTTTCGATCTTGTCGCTGTTTATTTTACCAGTTCTTTTCGGAGCAGCTGGGATTATCCTTGGCTTCATGGCCCGCAGAAGAGGCTCCGCCATCGGAAGCTGGGCAATTGGAATAGGGGTAATCTCGATTTTAATTGGCATCTTCATCCTGCCGTTTTTTTAACGGGATTAAAAATGCCATAAAAAGACCCGGGTAATTCTCTTCCCGGGTCTTTCCTTTACTTATTGTTGGACAGTGGCGGCCGCTTCTGCCGCTTCACGCAGCTTTTCTTCTGCAATTTTATCAATTTCCTTCTTCAATTCTTCTACCATTGTCGCTTCAGGAACCTTACGGACTATTTCTCCCTTACGGAATAACAACCCTTCCCCTCTTGCTCCCGCAATGCCGATATCTGCCTCACGTGCTTCACCAGGGCCGTTTACAGCACAGCCAAGGACTGCTACCTTGATAGGGGCTTTAATTTTTGAGATGTATTCTTCTACCTCGTTGGCAATGCTGATTAAGTCGATTTCAATTCTTCCGCAAGTTGGACATGAAATAAGTGTCGCAGCATTAGCTGCAAGGCCAAATGACTTTAATAATTCCCTTGCGACCTTTACTTCTTCAACAGGATCAGCACTTAAGCTAACCCTTACAGTGTTTCCAATTCCCTTGCTTAGGATCGCTCCAAGTCCAGCAGCACTTTTTACTGTTCCCGCAAACAAAGTGCCTGATTCTGTAATTCCTAGATGAAGCGGATAGTCAAACGCCTTAGCTGCCTTTTCATATGCTTCAATGGCTAAATTGACATCAGATGCCTTCATAGAAACGATGATATTATGGAAATCCAGATCCTCAAGAATTTTAATGTGGTGCAATGCACTTTCGACCATTCCATCTGCAGTAGGGTATCCATACTTTTCTAGAATGCGTCTTTCCAAGGAGCCTGCATTAACACCTATTCTGATAGGGATACCGCGTTCCTTCGCAGCCTGCACGACCGCTTCTACCTTTTCTCGTTTGCCAATATTACCTGGGTTGATCCTGATTTTGTCTGCTCCGCCTTCAATTGCCTTTAAAGCTAAACGGTAATCGAAGTGAATATCGACCACAAGCGGAATATTAATGCGTTTCTTGATTTCAGGAATTGCATTCGCGGCTCTTTCATCTGGACAAGCAACGCGGACGATTTGACAGCCTGCTTCTTCGAGACGTTTGATTTCAGCTACGGTAGCTTCAACGTCATGTGTCTTTGTTGTTGTCATACTTTGGATGACAACTTCATTGTTGCCGCCTATTGTTAAATTCCCAACCTTAATTGGGCGGGTTTTGGTTCGATGTATAATTTCACTCAACGGTGATTCGCTCCTTTAAAAAATGGAATTCATCTTTTAATTTCAAATGATGCACAACCTCATTTTATCAATCTTTTGTTCATATTGACAAGGAAAGACTATAATTGTTAGCCTTTGCTAATTTCTTTCGCTGTAGTCCGGAAATTTATATGTCTTGCCAAACTTGATTTTTTGAGGGTCTGTACCGTCATTCAGTAATTTAAAATCCGCAACAGCTTTTGATATCGGCACTGCGAGTTGGCTTTTTGAGTTGCTGTCCAGTACAGATAATACGGTATCTCCAGGTTTTACCTCATGTTCAAAGTATTGAATGCTATTTGTTTTTTTCGTTTCTTTCTCCTCTTTCTGTTTTTTGACTACTTTATCAACCGTTTCTATCTTTTGCATATTTGCAGCAGGCAGTGTGCCTGCGCTTAAATCATTATAAATGGCATATACGATCACTACTAGAAACATGAATCCTGCAAGTTTTTTCATAGGATTTTCCTCCCTTTAAGAGCCTATATCAAAACTTATGCAGGAAAAATAGAGTTGAGAACATATTTAATAGATTTTTTTCTGCTTATTTTTATAGAAGATTTTAAAAATCAACTATGAACTTTACCATAGAGCATTAACAAGTCGATTTTTTAAAACAATGGTTGGCTGTATACTTGTGATTTTTCTTAATTCTTACAAGTATTAAGCGAGTAACCTAGAATGGAAGTCAACCTCTATTCTATTAGCAATATTTTACGAAACCAGCTCGATGAATTCTCATAAGAAGGCTTATAACGACCACTCGCGAAACCGAAATCCAAATGAATAGTCATGAGAAGGCTTATAACGACCACTCGCGACACTGAAATCCAGATGAAAGGTCATGAGAAGGCTTATAACGACCATTCACGACACCGAAATCCAAATGAGTTGTCATAAGAGGACTTTTAACAACCACTCTCGATACAGAAATCCAAAAATAACGCCAAGAGGCGTTTTAATCCAAATTCTTTTTAGGTGTAGCAACTTCCTTAATAGCCAGCAATAGCATCATGGATCCAACAAACCAGTTAATCATGAAGCTGTAAGGAACTGTTGTTTTCAACAATGACATGATCGTGAAAAATAAGGTAGGAAGAGTGATGCTATAAGCGGCCATTCTCCACAAATGTTTATACTGAAGATTTTTCCCTGCAAGGTTTTTTAATAATAGACCGAATACAGAGAGAATAGAAATTTCAATGAACTTCATTCCGCTAGAAAAAACATAGATGGCAAGAATGATTAAACCAATAAAAATAGGAAGGGAGGAGGATGCACTGCTGAGCATGCTGATAATATCCTGTTTAGATATTGTCCCATCATTAATCAAGCTGTATCGAAATGAATTTGTTTCCCCTCCTGCTGCTAAAACAGCTTCGTTCTTTAGCATCGCCAAGGTAGATTCCATTCCTGCCATATCTTCTTGTTCTACTGCGCCAGTAGAATCAAAAATGATTGTAAAACTTCCATTATCAATGGTAAGAGGCTCCTTGATCTCTGATTTAAGTACTCCCTTTTCTATAGAAAAATAGGGCAATTTCGCTTCCAGTGTTTCTCTCGCGGTATTGACTGCTTCATTGATTGCCAGTGTGGTGTAGTAAGAAGCTGGAATAACTGAAATTAAGGTTAGCAGAAATACATATAAAATCGTTTTTCCAATGCCTTGAAAGCGGAATAACGCAATATCCTTTGGTGAATATATGCTTTTTGCAAATTGAGTAAAAATATTCATCGATCCACGTCCTTTAATAGATTCACGCTTCCTATTTTATAGTTTTCGCCTGGGGTTGTACAAGTAATCCAACGTAAGTTTGTAACAATTTTGTAACATAGACTTGTAATGTTAAGGTATTGTAAATTCGATTCATAAACCATTTACTATTAATTAATAATTACTTCATAATGATGTGAGTTTGTAGATGTTTGTCGAAATCGATCAAGGGGTTGGAATAATGGAATTGAATTTACAAGAAATGCTGTTTGAATTCTTTGGCGGCCTTGGAATCTTCTTATATGGCATAAAATTCATGGGTGATGGTCTGCAAAAATCAGCAGGAGAGCGCTTAAGAGATGTACTGGATCGTTTTACCACCAATCCGGTAATGGGTGTACTTGCAGGTTTGATTGTTACGGTATTGGTGCAAAGCAGTTCAGCTACGACTGTTATCACAGTAGGACTCGTAAGTGCGGGGTTTATGACGCTGCGCCAGGCAATTGGAGTCATTATGGGAGCAAACATTGGTACAACGATCACAGCGTTCATCATTGGAATAGATGTAGGTGAGTATGCTTTACCAATTATTGCGTTAGGATCAATTCTTTTATTCTTCTTTAAAAATAAAAAAATACATAATGTTGGCCAAATTGTTTTTGGGTTTGGTGCTTTATTTTATGGTTTGGAATTGATGAGCGGAGGGATGAAACCTCTGCGTTCTCTGGAATCTTTTCACGAATTAACCGTTGAACTTAGCTCAAATCCACTACTTGGAGTTCTCATTGGAACGTTGTTTACTGTTATTGTCCAGAGTTCAAGCGCAACGATTGGGATACTCCAAGGTTTGCATGCTGAGAATTTAATCAATCTTGATGGTGCTTTACCAGTTTTATTTGGAGATAATATTGGAACAACGATAACGGCTATCCTTGCGGCGATTGGCACCTCAGTAGCTGCCAAAAGAGCTGCAGCAACACATGTACTCTTTAACCTTATTGGAACAACGATCTTCTTGATCCTGCTGAGCCCCTTTACCTATGTCATTGAAATGATCAGGGACAGCCTGGGATTAAATCCTGAAATGACGATAGCGTTCGCTCACGGAATCTTCAATTCAACCAATACACTTATCCAGCTTCCGTTTGTCACTGGCTTGGCGATCGTCGTTACGAAGCTTATTCCTGGTGAAGATGCCATCATCGATTATAAAGCACAGCACCTCGACCCAGTGTTTATTGAACAGTCTCCTTCAATCGCACTTGGCCAGGCGAAGGAGGAAGTGCTGCGCATGGGTAAGTTCGCTTTGAAAGGTCTTGAAGAAACGAACCAATTCTTAAAGACGAAAAACACAAAACATTCCGCTAGTGCATTTCAGCTTGAGGAAGCAATCAATAATTTAGATCGCAAGATAACTGATTATCTAGTAGATTTAGCAACAAGCTCATTATCTGAGCATGAGTCCGAAGAACACAGTATGCTGATTGACACTGTCCGCGATATTGAAAGAATCGGAGACCACTTTGAAAATATCCTTGAACTGGTTGAATATCAGCTGGCTAATAAAGTGAAAATTACTGATTCAGCAATGGACGATCTTGAAATTATGTTCAGTCTTACAGTCAAGACCGTTGAAGAGGCATTGCAGACATTGGATCAGAAAAACCTTGAAGCCGCCACAGACGTTATAAAAAAAGAAAATGAAATAGACAGTATGGAACGTACACTTAGAAAGCAGCATATCCTGCGAATGAATGAAGGACAATGCACTGGACAGGCAGGAATCGTCTTTGTTGATATTATCAGCAATCTTGAGCGAATTGGAGATCATGCAGTTAATATCGCTGAATACGTTTTGGGAGATCAGAAATAGTGGTAAAATAAGCAAGGGGAAGCCCTTGCTTATTTTAATATGCGAATCAGGGTTTAATTTGCTTGAGAAGGAATGGTCAAATGATGGATTATATTTATTGGACAATCATCGGTTTGTTATTCGCAGGTGCTTTTGCAGCATTGGTTTTTCCAATTTTGCCGGGTGTCCTTTTATTAATGGGTGGCTTTGTAATGTATGGAGTCTTTTTTTCATTCGATCCGTTTAACTGGATATTCTGGACTGTACAGGGATTGTTTGTCATTCTGTTGTTTGGCGCTGATTATATAGCAAATATAATTGGTGTGAAAAAATATGGCGGCCGCAAAGCAGGCATCTGGGGGAGCACGATAGGATTGCTTGTCGGTCCTTTTGTAATCCCATTCCTGGGAATTATCATTGGTCCTTTTTTAGGCGCAGCACTCGCAGAACTTGTAGTAAATAAGAAAAATTTAAACGATGCAGTCAAAATTGGCTTTGGTTCAGTGATAGGATTTGTTAGCAGTGTGGTTACTAAGGGAATCATTCAGGCTGTCATGCTGATTTACTTCTTTATCCTTGTTCTCTAACAGGGAGGTAATGAGCAAAATTTTTATTATCGGCTGTGTTAAAGGACAACGTTGATTTTTAGCACCTGACGCCCTGCGGAAAGCGAGTGTCTGGAGCGGAAATCATCAGACAAGTTTAAAACAGCCTTATTATTAAAAAAATCGTGCCTGCACAGCACGATTTTTCTTCTTTAATTGAGGCCGCAAATCTCGGATGAACAATTCTGGCAATCAACTTCTCTTTTCAAATAAGCAAGATTTTTTATAGTAAACTTGAGCTGGTCATATGAAATGATGTCTTTCTCACGTAATTCCTTCAGCATTCTTTGTACTACCTCCCTGGTTCCGTAGTTAAGATTGGCCAGCTCCTGGTGTGTGAGTGGCAAATCAATCAGGATTCCATCGTCAGTCATCACCCCATAGCTATTGCTTAAACGAATTAGAATCGAATAAAGTCCGCCTTTTTTGCCATTCATAATTAAATCCTGGCATTTCATCTGTGCTTTTAAATAGCGGGTGCTAAGCCAATTGACAAGTGCATTCATTGCTGTTTGATCCTTCATGATAAATTCTTCGAATTGTTCTCTTTTAATCATGAGAATTTCACACTCAGTAAGTGTCTTGGCAGAAAAATGATAACGCGGTGAATGTTTAAACAACTCATAGTCAATGACCATTTCTTCACCATTTAAAATCTTCAGGATGAATTCCTTGCCTTTCACATGTACACGACCCACTGAAACACTGCCGCTCAAGATGACATAAACATGGTTCACACTTTCTTCTTCCTGAAATAGTATTGTGTCGGGCTTAATTTTTTGGATCGTTTCCTTATCAATGAAGTTTTGTAAAATTAAACTATATAATGAAATGTTTTTGTCCAACACGATCGTCTCCTTACTATGCCTCTACACCTTTGATTTAAAAGAATTAATAATATGATGTCAATGAGATATTGGGATAATATGGGTGTCAAGATAGCTTGCTGCGACTTAAATCGTTGACAGAAAGCCAATTGTGTATTTTTGACGATTTTTCGAAAACTTAATTATTGTAAAGAAAGGTGATGTCAAACCGAGGAAATATGTGCCATGATGTTGATTTACTCGTTCGGGAATTTTGTCCCTATTTTCAATATCCCGTTAGATTTAAGTATAAAACATATAATAATCGGGGATTTTAATTCCGTTGGTTTAGAGCATTTTATTTGAATCGATTACCGTTCTCTGGTAATCTAATGATGAAGCGCTTTTAGAACAATTCTAATGTCTGAATAATAAGATAGATTTGTTCGGTAAAGTGTACCACGATACATAGGAGGATGTTAAAAATGGCATTTGAATTACCACAATTACCGTATGCATACGATGCACTTGAGCCACACATCGACAAAGAAACAATGAATATTCACCACACTAAGCACCACAATACTTATGTAACAAACCTTAATAACGCATTAGAAGGCAATGAAGAGCTTCTTTCTAAAACTGTTGAAGAAGTTATTTCAAACCTTGATGCAGTTCCTGAAGCTGCACGCACAGCTGTACGCAATAACGGCGGCGGACATGCTAACCACACTTTATTCTGGCAAGTAATTTCTCCTAATGGTGGCGGCGAGCCTACTGGAGAATTAGCTGAAGCAATCAACTCAAAATTCGGCGGCTTCGAAGGCTTCAAAGAAGAATTTTCAAAAGCTGCTACAACTCGCTTCGGTTCTGGCTGGGCTTGGTTAGCAATTAACAATGGAGAACTAGAAGTGACTAGTACTCCAAACCAGGACTCTCCTTTAATGGAAGGAAAGACTCCTATTCTTGGACTTGATGTTTGGGAGCACGCATACTACCTGAACTACCAAAACAGAAGACCAGAATACATCGGTGCTTTCTGGAATGTTGTAAACTGGGAAGAAGTTAACAACCGATACAACGCTGCAAAGTAATATTATCCTAAAAGGGAAGGCTGCAATCATTTGCAGCCTTTTTTGTTTTACTATCGGTCTGCCCGGAACATGTCTCCTAATTACAATGGCAAAAAACTGCATAACGCTGTTTACTTTGTTAGAAACTACCCTAGAGAAAAGGGGAGTAGATCATGAGCAAAGTAAAAAAATTATTAGGAGATATTGAACTTACAAAGGATTTAACGCTCCTATTGATTATTGGGGGATTGTACTCATTGAGCATTGCCCTTTCTAATACCTTTGTAAATATATACTTATGGAAGCAATCTGGAGAGCTTGCCGATTTAGGATTATACAATTTATCAGTTGTGGTGGCGCAGCCATTGACCTTCATCCTTGCAGGCAGATGGGCTAAAAAAGTAGACAGAGTGATTGTGCTCCGCATTGGAGTGATATTCTTAGCTTTGTTTTACGTTACTGTACTGTATGTAGGAACAAGAGCGTCCGATTATTTGATTTTGTTAGGTGCTTTACTGGGTATTGGCTATGGTTTTTATTGGCTTGCTTATAACGTGCTTACATTTGAAATCACAGAACCAGAGACAAGGGATTTCTTTAATGGCTTTCTAGGGATTCTTGGATCTGTAGGAGGAATGATTGGTCCGTTTGCAGCTGGTTTAATTATTTCCAGACTTGAAAAATTCACGGGATATACAGTCGTATTCGGTCTTTCTCTAGGACTGTTTGCTGTAGCTGTTTTATTGAGCTTTTCATTAAAAAGAAGGCCAGCCCATGGAAAGTATTGGTTTCAGCGGATCATTACGGAGAGAAAACATGATAAGAATTGGCGGATGATTACAAACGCACATTTTTTCCAGGGACTAAGGGAGGGAGTATTTGTCTTCATTGTTTCGGTTTTCGTTTTCATTGCGACTGATAGTGAACTTGCCCTCGGTACATATGGGCTTATAAATTCTGGTTTCTCATTTCTGGCTTATTTCTTCGTATCAAGGATGCTGAAAAAGGAATTTAGGAAAAGAGCCATTCTTATTGGAGGCCTTATGCTTTTTTTTGCGATATTCCTAATTGTTTTTGATCCAACCTATTTCAGCTTGTTGTTATATGCGGCTCTGATTGCAGTTGCTTATCCGTTGCTACTGGTGCCTTATTCCTCCATGACCTACGATGTAATAGGAAGAGGGTGGAAGGCTGCTGAAATGAGAATCGAATATATAGTAGTAAGAGAGTTATTTTTGAACATGGGCCGTATCTTTTCAATCGTGTTATTTTTAGGTGCTATTGCTTTATTCAAAGAGGAGAAAATCATCCCAGTTCTGCTCGTTATTCTTGGAAGCGGGCATACCCTCATTTATTTTTTCATAAGGCAAATCCATATAAAAGCTCCAGCATAACCGGGATTTCCCGGTTTTTTGTTTTGGGAAAAATTTCTTATGTTGTTTCATGATAGTAAAAATCGAGTTTTTTCGATAAAATATAGGTTAGTGCTATTGCACGGACATACAGACTGAAGAGGTGGGAGAGGCTTGAATAAAAAGAAAAAGAAGAAGACGCATGTGCCATTCAGGCTGAATATGGTGTTTTTTGCCGTTTTTATGTTATTTTCAATGCTGATTTTAAGGCTGGGCATTGTTCAAATTGTATATGGGGAAGATTTTAAGAGAGAAATTGAACGTACCGAAGATGTTACTGTAAATAATCCGGTTCCAAGAGGGAAGATGTATGACCGGAATATGAAAACAATAGTTGATAATACACCTAGCAAGGCCATTACTTATACAAAAAGTCAGAGCACGGATACAAAGGAAATGCTCATGGTAGCTGAGCGCCTGGCAAAGCTGATTAAAAAAGATACAAAAGAAGACTTGAAAAAGGTAAGAGAAAGAGACAAAAAAGATTATTGGATTTTAAGGAATGAAGAAAGAGCTAAGGAAAAAATAAAGGAAGAAGAATGGAATCTATATGATGAAAAAAAGCTGGATGACAAGGCAATCTACAATCTTCAGCTGGACCGGATCACAGAAAAGGAATTAAAAGAATTGTCAGATGATGATTTAGAAATCCTTGCGATTTTCCGTGAACTAATCAGTGGATATGCACTTTCTCCGCAAATCGTCAAAAAGGATGTTACTCCTGAAGAATTCGCAATTGTAAGTGAGAACCTTGAAATGCTTCCTGGCGTAGATACAACTACAGATTGGGAGCGCGAATATACTTTTGATAAAACGCTGAAATCGATTCTTGGAAAAGTAAGTGATTCTGAGAAAGGGCTGCCTAAAGAAAAGCTTGAATATTATCTTTCACGGGATTATAGCCGGAATGATCGGGTTGGCCTTAGTTACATCGAACAGCAATATGAAGATGTACTGCATGGTCAAAAAGCAAAGGTCAAAAACATTACTGACAAAGCGGGAAATGTACTTGATACAAAGGTAATTACCGATGGTCAGCGTGGCAAGGATCTTGTTCTGACAGTAGACATGGACTTGCAGTTAGCAGTTGAGAAAATCGTTGAAGAGGAATTACTAAAAGCAAAACAGGAGCCAAGAACCCGTCTTTTAGATAGGGCATTTGTAGTATTAATGGATCCGAATACAGGAGAAATCCTCACACTTGCAGGAAAACAACTTGAAAAGGATGAGAAGACGGGGAAAACCATTATGCAGGACTTTGCAAGCGGTAATTTTACCACGTCTTATAACGTAGGCTCAGCTGTAAAAGGAGCAACGATCCTGACAGGCTTCAAGACAGGGGCCATCCAGCCTGGTACTTCATTTTATGATACACCGATCAAAATTAAAGGAACAAATCCAAAGAAATCCTGGAAAGCAGGATTGGGTACACTTGATGACCGTAATGCATTGAAAGTATCCTCCAACGTTTATATGTTCAGGACAGCAATCAATATTGGTAAAGGTAATTATCAATATGATCAGCCATTGTATCTTGAACCTGAAGCCTTCGATACAATGAGGAATTACTTCAGCCAATTTGGCCTTGGAGCGAGAACTGGCATAGACTTGCCAAATGAAATGATTGGTTTTAAAGGAATGGAACGCAGGCCAGGTCTATTACTTGACTTTGCAATCGGCCAGTATGACACCTACACAACGATTCAGCTTGCACAATATGTTTCAACGATCGCGAATGGCGGAAATCGTCTGCAGCCGAGAATCGTGAAAGAAATTCGTGAACCGGTTATGAAAAATAATGAAGTTGGTCCTGTGCTGGAAGAAATCGAACCGGTCATTCTTAATAAAGTCGATGCAAAACCAGAATGGTTTGACAGAGTACAGGAAGGTTTCAGGAGAGTTATGCAGGAAAAGGGTGGAACGGCATACGGTTCCTTCTATAATGCGGAATATAAGCCAGCAGGTAAAACCGGTACTGCACAGGCTGTCTATGATGGACCAGTGAAGTTTCCTGAAGGCCAGCTTCCTCCTGAGGTAATGAACTTGAGCCTTGTTGCATATGCACCTAGTGAGAATCCCGAAATTGCCTTGGCCGTAATGGTTCCATGGGCATACGAAGGAAACCAGGGACACCATGCGAACAATGATATTGGGCGCAGGGTACTTGATACGTACTTCGAGCTTAAAAAGAAGCGGATGGAAGGAAATATGAATCCTGAACAGCCCAACCAGGAAGTAGAGAAGAAAGAAGAAGGCGCTGAACTGCTGGAAGAAATTGAAGCGGAGATTGAACAATAGAAAACGGAAACTGTCCCTTTTGGGGCAGTTTTTTTTTTAGGCGCTGGGTATACTAACCGCAAGCGGGCAAGCCTGAATTTATACCTGCTTTAAGAAAAGTTCACACATTTATCAGTTAAATTTACAAAACCTTTACATTCAGTTAAAACAGCGTTAAAAGAAAAGCTTTATTCTTAGTCTGTAGGACACAACAACCATATCTCGTAGGGGGAATTAAGGAATGAAGAGTCTTAAAAAAATGAGCCTGTTTTCAATGCTTGCAGCTCTTATGGTATTTGCTGCTGCTTGCGGTGGTGGAGATAACGAAGGTAAAAATGGTGAAGAACTTGAAGGCAGTGTTGTTATTGATGGTTCTGGTACTGTTTATCCTTTCATGGCACGGATGGCTGAAGATTATATGGGAGAACAAGAAAATGTCTCTGTTGAAGTAAGCCGCTCCGGAACTTCAGCTGGCTTTAAGAAATTCCTTGTTAAAGACGGTACAGACTTTAATGATGCATCCCGACAAATTAAAGATGAAGAAAAAGCAGAAGCTGAAAAGCTTGGCATTGATGTACAAGAAATGAAGGTTGCGCTTGATGGTATTACAATCGTAATCAATAAAGACAATGACTGGGCTACTGAACTTACAGAACAAGAAGTTAAAGATATCTTCCTTGCAAGCGCTGGAAAGAAAAAATGGTCAGATGTACGTGCCGATTTCCCAAATGAAGAAATCAAAACGTATGGCCCGAACGAAAATCACGGAACATATGAATTCATGTTTGAAAACATTTTAGGAGAGCAAGAACTTCCTGGAAACATCAATCTACAGCAAGATTACTCAACTTTAGTGGATCTTGTTTCAAAAGATAAAAATGCAATTGGTTTCTTCGGTTATGGATACTATGACAGCAATAAAGACAAGCTTTCTGCTGTTAAAGTTGACTTTGGTAAGGGTCCTGTTGAGCCTTCATTAGATACAATCAAAGAAGATGGCGATTACGCACCATTCACTCGTCCAGTATTCACATACTTGAACGTGAACCAGGCTAAGAATAAGCCACAAGTTCTTGATTATGCAATCTATACAATGGAGCATGCAAAGGATGTTGCTGCAGAAACTGGTTTTGCTCCTTTATCTGATGAGGATATCAAAGCTTCTCTTGATACTTTAAATGGATTAAAGAAGTAAATTCTTAAACCTTTTTACTAAGAGGATGAGAGGTCTAACCTTCTCATCTTCTTGCGTGTGTTAAAAAAATATATTTGTTTCCCTGGGGTACTATAAGGGAAAGAGTTCTTCCTTGGATGAGAAGGATGAAAGGGGTTTTACACTTGGCGAAGAGCGTAGTTCACGACAACGGTAAAAAACTGAATGTACGTGATATGATACAAGAAAAGAAAAAGACTCGAAGTGTCACTAATTACACTGAAAAATTCATTCCTAAAATTTTATTTGGAATTGCAGCAATCTCTGTTTTTACGACAATTGGAATTGTACTTACTTTATTAACGGAAACAATCGCCTTTTTCAAAGACGTTCCTTTTATAGATTTCTTTACAGGCACGAAATTAAAACCATTGGGTGATCATGCTGTCTTCGGTGTCTTGCCGTTGCTGACCGGAACTCTTATTTCAACTGTGATTGCGATGCTCGTCGCGATCCCGGTGGGACTTATGACAGCTATTTTCCTGAGTGAATATGCTTCTGAAAAATTAAGGAGAGTTTTAAAACCGATTCTTGAAATTTTAGCTGGTATTCCTACTATTGTTTATGGTTTTTTTGCTTTCACTTTTGTTACACCTCTTTTAAGGTCGTTTATTCCAGGTCTTGAACCTACCAACATTCTGAGCCCTGGTCTTGTAATGGGTATTATGATCATCCCGATGGTTGCTTCTTTATCAGAGGATGCAATGAGCTCTGTGCCAAACGCAATGAGAGAGGGTGCTTTGGCTTTAGGTGCAACAAAGCTTGAAGTAACCTGGAAGGTAGTTATACCTGCAGCGATATCGGGGATTATTGCTTCTTTTGTGCTTGGTATTTCGAGAGCGATAGGAGAAACGATGATTGTAGCGATTGCAAGCGGAAGTTCGAAAAACTTCACCTTCGATGTAACACAATCGATGCAGACTATGACTGCCTATATCGTAGAAGTAACCGGAGGAGAAGCGGCCGCGGGAACGACTTTATATTACAGCCTTTATGCCGTAGCCATGACCTTGTTTGTCTTCACGCTGATCATGAACCTAGTCGCTCAATATATCTCTCGCAGGTTCAGGGAGGAATATTAAAATGAAATACGTAGATGCAAAACAAGTTCATAAAAAGATGGGATCACGTTTATTAGCCAATAACCTGGCAAAAGCACTTTTCTTCATGGCAACATTATTCGGCCTTGTCGTGCTGGTTGTCCTGATTTATCGTGTATTGTCGGATGGCTTGCCATGGATCAACATGGATTTCCTGACAAATAGACTATCCACTGACCCTGAGAGAGCCGGTATTTGGGGAGCAATAATGGGTACCTTCTGGCTGATGCTGGTTGTAGCTCCAGTAACCATGATTCTAGGTATTGGAACAGCAATTTATTTAGAAGAGTATGCAGCAAAAGGCCGTATTTCTTCATTTATTAAAACAAATATCTCGAACCTTGCTGGTGTTCCCTCTGTAGTATTTGGTATCCTCGGCTTAACTGTTTTCGCCAGGACGCTTGGTTTAGGTTCTGTAGTACTTGCGGGCGGTTTAACGATGGCTTTACTGGTACTTCCAGTAGTTGTGGTGGCGAGCCAGGAAGCTATTCGAGCAGTACCGCAATTTTTACGGGAAGCCTCCTATGGAATGGGTGCAACAAAATGGCAGACCATTAAAAATGTTGTCCTGCCTGCTGCAATACCAGGTATTCTTACTGGTGTCATTCTTGCATTATCCCGTGCGATTGGTGAGACTGCACCATTAGTTGTAATTGGAATACCTGCACTGTTAATACCTGTTCCAGACACAATTTTTGATAAATTTACGATTTTGCCTGTACAGATTTACTATTGGACAGTTGACTCGGCGCTTGTCGCTGAATATGCAAACCTTGCAGCAGCAACAATCGTTATTTTACTGTTAGTTTTATTCGTGATGAACTCAATTGCCATTTTGATTCGTAATAAATTTCAAAAAAGATATTAGTCTGGGAGGGTTAACATATGTCAGTAGTTTCAGATAAGACAGCAGCAAATTTAAAAGCAGACAAACAGAACGCGGGCAATATGGATAATAAAAAGGTTGTATACGATACAAAAGACCTTAACCTTTGGTATGGTGAAGGCCATGCTTTGAAAGATATTAATTTAGCGATCAATGAAAATGAAGTTACAGCAATTATCGGGCCGTCTGGCTGCGGTAAATCAACTTATATTAAGACGTTGAACCGTATGGTTGAATTGGTTCCTACAGTAAAGATTTCTGGTGAAATTTTATACAGGGGACGAAATATTCTTGATAAATCCTTTCAGGTCGAAGATTTAAGAACGAGCGTGGGAATGGTATTCCAAAAACCAAATCCGTTTCCAAAATCCATTTATGAAAATATCGCTTATGGTCCAAAAATACATGGAATTCGTGATAAGAAAATACTCGACGAAATTGTAGAAAAAAGCTTGAGAGGTGCAGCGATCTGGGATGAAGTCAAGGATCGATTAAACTCGAATGCATATGGCCTTTCAGGCGGGCAGCAACAGCGTATCTGTATTGCCCGTGCCCTTGCTATCGAACCAGATGTAATCCTTATGGACGAACCTACTTCAGCGCTTGATCCTATATCAACACTGAAGGTGGAGGAGCTTGTACAGGAATTGAAAAAAGATTTCAGCATTATTATCGTTACTCATAATATGCAGCAGGCAGCGCGTATTTCTGACAAGACTGCTTTCTTCTTGAATGGGGAAGTTATTGAATTTGCGGATACGGATAAAATCTTCTCCACTCCTTCTGATAAGAGGACGGAAGATTATATTACTGGACGTTTCGGTTGATTTTCATATAATTCAGTTGGAAGGATGAGGATTAGATGGTGGTTAGAGGGAAGTTCGAGGAAGACCTTAAAACATTGCATACTAAATTACTAGAGCTTGGGAATTTTGCAATAAACGCACTGACTAAATCACTAGAGGCTTTAGAGAATAAGGATATTGAATTAGCTTTAAAAATCCTTGAAGATGACGCTGATGCGAATATTCTTGAAGAAGAAATCAATGATTTTGCAATTTTATTGATTGCAAAGCAGCAGCCAGTAGCCGTTGATTTAAGAAGGCTCATTGTAGCCATCAAAATTGCGACTGATATCGAAAGAATGGCAGACTTTGCAGTGAATATAGCAAAATCCACAATAAGAATTGGAAATGAACCGCTAGTAAAACCGATTGAACATATCAAGCAAATGCACCAGTTATCACTGCAAATGCTGACATTATCACTTGAAGCATACCATGATGAGGACTTAGGCAAGGCAAAACAGGTTGCTCAAATGGATGATCAGGTTGACGAGCTTTATGGTCAGACAATTAAGGATTTACTGACCCTTGCACAAAGTAAGCCTGAACATTTGGCACAAATAACTCAGCTATCATTCATTAGCCGATACCTTGAAAGAGCAGCGGACCATGTTACAAACATTGCAGAAAATGTTTTCTACCTTGTTAAAGGCAAAAGGTATGACCTTAACCAATAATATAAAAAGAAAGGAGCAGGGAATTCCCTGTTCCTTTCTTTTTGTAGACAAAAGGGGTGAGGAATGGTCTCATTTGAAATCCCATTTGTCTTTTAATATTAATATTCCACTTGATTAACTGCGCGTGTCTCCTCTCTTTGCTCTAGCAAATAGTCAAAATTATACTTTGAAGCTATTTTACTTTCTTTTTCACACATGAATGTAGCACACAGAATACTGACACGTTAATATGGTCCAGCAATAAGGGTTCTTGTTTCCCTTGAAAAACAAAAACTGGAAAAAGAGGACGCCAATAAGGCCTATTGGTTACATGAATAAAATAAAAACTGGAAAAAGAGGACGCCAATAAGGCCTATTGGTTACATAAATGAATAAAATCTGGAAAAAGAGGACGCCAATACGGCCTCTTGGTTCCATGAATGAACTAAAAACTGGAAAAAGAGGACGCCAATAAGGCCTCTTGGTTACATAAATGAACTAAAAACTGGAAAAAGAGGAGGTCAATAAGGCCTATTGGTTACATAAATGAACTAAAAACTGGAAAAAGAGGACGCCAATACGGCCTCTTGGTTCCATGAATGAACTAAAGACTGGAAAAAGAGATCTCCAATACGGCCTCTTGGTTCCATGAATGAACAAAAACTGAAAAAATACCTCACCCAAAGCCTTGTTGTTACCCTGAAAAGAAAACTCTGAAAAAACAGGACATCAATACACCTTCTTGATTACTTGGATGAACAGTAAATGGAATGCTAAGTGCCTAGAAATCAACATACCCATCTAACCGACAGATAAAGAAAGACTGCAGACAAACTGGATTTTCACCTAGTTTGTCTGCAGTCGGATGGGTTCTCAAAGGAAGATCTTATAGGATATTATCTATTTTTCGTAATTACCTTTGCAATCTGGTCATAATCCATGCCGCCTGTTAATTCATACCGCCCAATTTGGACCTTCATGTGGTAGCCTTTATCAATCAGGAATCGTTCGAATTTATCTTCATCATCGATGATTCCCTGGCTCTTCAGCATAACTGCTACGTCCCCAGGAGTCATGCCGCCAGCAATAACAAGAGTGAACTTTTTCTCTTCTTTTACCTCTTCGGGTTTAGCTTTTTCAGCAGGAGCTTCTGCTTTTGTCTTTTCCGTTTTTGCTGCTGCACTTTTCTCGTTGAGTTTTGCAACCTCATCGTTGTCCATTACTTTGTAACCTTTAGTTTCGAGAAGCTGTTTTGCATTGGATACAGTTACTTTATTCTCTGTACCTTTATCAGCTATCACACTGCTTCCTGCCCAAAGGAAAATGGCAGAAAACAGAATCCCTAGTGCGAATGCTTGTGCTGTCCGTTTATTCATACGATCTGTCCTTTATCAACAAAGTCATTAATGATTTCCTGTACTTCCTGAGTCGAAAGTGAAGACTGCTTTGCAATCTGATTAAGGTCCATTCCCTGCTGGGCAAGTGACCATACTTGATTTCTAATGATATCGTGGATTTGCTTTTTTCCTGTATTAAAAGAAGATCGTTTATCCAGGATTGAATCATTGACTAGCAATTCTTCTTCGAGTACTTTCAGCTTTTTTTTAATTTGGTAGAGATCCTGAATCTGCTGGATTGTCAGCTGATCAATTTCTTCGCGCAGTTCCTTATACGGATCTTTTAAAAAGAAAGAAAGTATGAAAAGGATAGCGGCCAAGGCAATCAGGCTTAAAATTATATAGCCCATCTGTAATTCCTCCCTAGCTGTAATTAAAACACATAAAGTTAGTGTACCATTCCAAAATCGAAATTTCGATTTATATTTTTTTCCTGAAAAAAAATGATAGTTTTGTCATAATATGATTTCCAGTCGTTGTAAAGCATGTCGATTAAAGACCATATTTGTAATACATATTGACTATAGAAAATTATTTGCTCGTTCTTCTGCTGATAAAGCAATAGGGTGCAAATTACGACAATTTGCGTTCATTGTAGCAGGGTAGTTAAAATGCTAACATAAATTTATAGAATATATGATCAATATAAGCAATAAACTATTAATTTGGGGGTGCAGCGTGGCGAAGCACAATAATTTTTCCATTTCGGAATCTGACTATCTTTCTGCGCGAATCCTTTCGTCTGACCAGCTATTTGTTTTTTGGAAGCTGCAGGATGAAAAGGTCAAGCTCATGGCCGATTATTTCAATCTTCCAGAAACAAAAACTGTAAAGTCATTGCGGCTGTATGAAATTACCACTTCGGAAGGTACTATGCATTCAACAGTCATACTTGAAGTGATTTTGCGGAAAAGTGTATCCAGTTGGCTATTTAAAGGGATAAGTGAAAAACGGAATTATGAAGTTGAACTTGGTATAAAGCGAAATGAGGAAGATTTTTTTCCTATGCTTAGATCAAATCCAATTATATTAAATGTTAAATCGATAACTCCTGAACGTTGTAAGCATCCTTTAACATCATCTCCTGAATGGACTGAAAAGGTAAGTACATACACGTATTATGAGAACATCGAAGGGAGCACCAAGAAGTGATCCAGAGGAAAGAAACAAATCGAAAGAAATCTATTCTTATGCTCTCATGGGAGTATCCACCCCATATTGTTGGCGGTCTTGCGAGACATGTTCATGCTCTTTCCATCGAGCTTGTGAAAAGAAATTATGAAATCCATGTTATTTCTTCAATGGCAAATGGTGCACCCGGCTATGAAAAGAAGGATGGTGTGCACATCCACCGGGTTGTCCCCCTAAATGACCAAGACTCACATTTCATTTCATGGATTGGCGGCCTGAATTTAGCAGCAGCCAACCTAGGGCTTTCCATTGCACGAGATACCATTGTGGATGTGGTCCATACTCATGATTGGATGACCGGTCCTGCAGCGGAATTTCTAAGTAGATCCTTAGGGGTTCCACTTGCCGCTACAATCCATGGCACGGAATATGGGCGGAATAAAGGGATATTCACCGAGCTGCAGCAATTTGTTTTTGATAAGGAGAAGGCGCTTGTCCATGCTTCAGAAAAGGTAATTGTATGCAGTGCCTATATGGCAGACGAGGTCAAGCAGCTCTTCGGAGAACCAGAAAACAATATTTCAGTCATTCCAAATGGGTCAATTATGGAGGAAGTAAGTCTTCAAGAAATAGATGTCGAGAAAATCTATCCTTTTATTAATAGGAAAAAGGTGATCTTTTCGATTGGAAGAATCGTTAAGGAAAAAGGCTTCGAGACATTGATAAAGGCCGCATCAATCCTGAAAGGAACCATTCCGGATTTGTGCTTTGTGATTGCGGGGAATGGTCCATTACTAGAATCCTATCGGCAGAAGGTTAAAGATTTATCATTAGAAGACTCGGTTTATTTTATTGGCTTTATTCAGGATGGAATCCGAAAAGGGTTTTTAGAAAGAGCGGATTTGACCGTATTTGCCAGCTTATATGAACCATTTGGTCTTGCTGCCGCTGAAGGACTGGCAGCAGGTAAACCGACAATCATTGCCCAAACCGGTGGACTGCAGGGTTTGGCAGAAAATTTAAAAACAGGCTTTTATATGGAACCAGGAAATGTCAAAAGTTTGGTTGATACCATTAAGTTTATCCTTGCAAATGAACAGCTGGCAAACAAAATAGCCCTAGATGGGAAAATCGCAGTCAGAGAAAAGTTCAGCTGGGCAAAAAACGCAAAGGCGACAGATGATCTGTATCAAGATTTATTAATAACGCATTCTTGCGAAAAGGAGGGTTTAAATTGAATATAAATGCTTATCTTCATGCAGAAAAAGATGATGGAATGGTCATTTGCAGGAAATCCTTGATTTTTTCACCAGGTTTATGGGTTAACGGTAAGGTTTATTGGCTTGATGATGCAAGGGAGAAATTGCTTCCGAAAGAAGAAATATCTATAAAAATCAGACAGCCTAATATTCATTCAAAGGTAGAGTTTTTTGATATTTTTGTTACAAACCATTCTAGAAACAGCAAGGATGCAAAGTTGATTTTGATGCAGCAGTACTCGGAAACAGCGAACGATCAATTCAGTTTTGTTTCCCCAAGCGAGGATGTTATCTATCATTTTGCCGATAAAAGGATTTATCTGGTAAACGGAATGAACAGTACGGGAAGAATGAAACAATGTACGGTTCAGCCGATTTGGAATTTAAGCACCGACCGCCTATGGAGTTGCCGTGAGTCAGGTGTACTTAGTTATCAGCCTATGGCAAAGGGTGCAGCGGCCAGTCTTTTTTCACTGGATTTGGAAATGGGCCCTAGGGAAACTCAAAAAAGCAGCTGCTGGTCAATAGAAGGAACAGAGAAAAATACAGTAATTAATTTGAATCATATGCTTTTAAAAAACACACTAGCATTTCCCGACAAAAAGTGATATTATAGAAAAGTCGTATGCACGAACCTAGCTTGAATTAGTTTGGAGGGAAATTACATGCGTGTAAACATTACATTAGCTTGCACAGAGTGCGGAGATCGCAACTATATTTCTAAAAAAAATAAGCGAAACAACCCAGATCGTCTTGAGCTAAAGAAATATTGCCCAAGAGAAAAACGTACAACTGCACACCGTGAAACAAAATAAGCAGCGGGATTTTTCCCAGCTGCTTTTTTCTTTGCTTTTTTTCCGAGCGAGATGAAGTAATTAATGGTAAAGTTTATACATAAGATCATATCTTTGTGACCATTGGAGGAAGAAAAAGTGGAAGCAAAAAAAGAACTTCGTAAAATGATAAGACAAGAGCTGTCAGCACTGAATTTACCGCAATATGAGCATTTATCCTACCGAATCGCCCAGCGGCTCTATCAGGATGAATATTGGAAAATGGCTTCAACGATCGCTATTACTATTTCTAAAACTCCTGAAGTGGATACTTGGCAAATGATCAGGAAAGCATGGGAACAAGGGAAAAGGATTGTTGTACCTAAGTGTGAACCAAAGTCGAGAGCATTGGATTTTCGTGAGTTGACCCAGTTCTCCCAGCTTGAATCAGTGTATTACGGACTTTTTGAGCCAATTGTTTCTGAGACCAAAACAGTAAAACCAGATGAGATTGATTTAGTTATTGTTCCAGGGCTGGCTTTTTCTAAAACAGGTTACAGACTCGGGTTTGGGGGAGGATACTATGACCGTTTTCTGGCAAACTATCAGGGAAACAGTCTTTCTTTGGCCTTTGAAAGTCAAATAGTATCAGGGATCCCCATTGAATCTCATGATATTCCGGTAAGTAAAATTATCAGTAATGTTGAGGTTATTAAAGTTGGGGGCTGAGCAATTAATCATCCCATTTTTTATAGCCACAGTTGCCGCAGCTTCTTTTTATTTTAAGTTCCTCAGTTTATCTGGAACAGTCTCTGCTTTTGTTACCGGCTTATTCATCTGGTCAGGGTTTGGAATAAAGGGATTGATCCTTTTGGGTATCTTTTTTGTGACATCCAGTTTGCTGTCTAAGTATAAGCAAAAGCGAAAGGAAAACCTTGGTGAAGTGCATGAAAAAGGATCGGCCAGAGACTGGGCACAGGTTGCTGCTAATGGAGGAACAGCTGCCATTGCTGGGCTAATGAATATTTTGTTTCCAGATCCTGTTTGGATGCTGGCATTTTCAATTTCTCTTGCCAGTGCTAATTCTGACACTTGGGCTTCAGAATTAGGTGTTCTAAGCAAAAGTGATCCGATATCAATCAGAGGATTTAAGAAGGTTCCAAGGGGAACGTCTGGTGCAATTTCACGCTTTGGAACACTCGCAGCAGCTGCGGGCTCTTTGTTGATCGCCTTTGCTGCTAATTTGTTATTTAATCTTGACCTCGATTGGACAGTGGCCATTTTTGTTTTAGGATTAGCTGGCTCTTTCGTGGATACCTTACTTGGTGCTTTTTTGCAGGCAGGGTATCAATGTGTAGAGTGTGGATTGCATACGGAAAAAACAATGCATTGTTCAAAAAAAACTGCTCAATTGACAGGACATGAACGGGTAAACAATGATGCAGTGAATTTTTTATCAGGTTTTGCAGCAGCTAATATGGGAATGATTATATATATTGTTTTATCTTAATAAAGTTAAGGGCTTATTTTGTAACAAAATGTTTATAATGATAACGTTTTCGGTGATACATAAGGATTCATAATTAATGTACTATATTAAACATGGAAATAGTAAGCAGCCGAATTTAAGGAGGATGCCGATATGAAAAATCGTGTTAATAGAGTTGTCCTGGTAGGTACTGGCTTCGTGGGGTCAAGCTATGCATTTGCAATGATTAATCAAGGAGTGGCAGAAGAGCTCGTTCTTGTAGATCTCAATAAGGAGAAATCTGAAGGGGATGCAATGGATTTAAACCATGGTATGGCTTTTGCACCTTCACAAACGAAAATATGGTTTGGTTCATATTCAGATTGCAAGGATGCTGACTTGGTCGTTCTTTGTGCCGGAGCTAATCAGAAGCCGGGTGAAACAAGACTGGACCTTGTTGAAAAAAATACGAAGATATTTAAAAGCATTGTCGATGAAATAATGGCAAGCGGCTTTGATGGGATTTTCCTTGTCGCCACAAACCCTGTTGATATTCTCACATATGCTGTTTGGAAATTTTCTGGCCTGCCAAAGGAACGTGTCATTGGTTCAGGGACAATCTTAGACACAGCCAGATTCCGATTTTTGCTTGGAGACTATTTCAAAGTTGATACAAGAAACGTTCATGCTTATATTATTGGAGAACACGGTGATACCGAATTACCAGTCTGGAGCCATGCTGACATCGGTGGTAAACCGATCGAAAAAATGATGAAGGATCAAGAACGTTATAAACACGATGACCTGGAAGAGATTTTTACGAATGTAAGAGACGCCGCTTACCATATCATTCAGCGAAAAGGGGCAACTTATTATGGGATTGCGATGGGACTTGTCCGTTTAACTAAAGCCATTCTACATGATGAAAACTCAATCCTGACTGTTTCCGCTCAGCTGAACGGTGAATATGGACACAATGATATTTATATAGGAGTCCCTGCAATTGTGAACCGTAGCGGTATCCGGGAAATAGTCGAGTTATCACTAAATGACGAGGAGCAAAAGAAATTCGATCATTCTGTAGATATACTGAAACAAGTTATGGATCCTGTGTTAAAAGGTTAAGGTTTTGAAAGCTGCCGTTCTTGGCAGCTTTATTTGTTTACTCTGTTAAACAAGGATGTTGATTTTTATTCCTGATGCTTAGCCTCTGTGGAAAAAATGAAACCGTTTTCTTCTATTATATATATACACAACTATTGGAAGGTATTTTTTTTGTCCATCGGGATAAAAACTCGATCTTTCTCCCAAAATAAAAGGGGAGGGATTTAAATGGTCAGGAAAATGATTTCGATTTTTATGGTTGGTCTTGCCGGATATTTTCTTTTTGAAAATAGGTACAGGGTTATGAATGTATTGCTCGGAAACAGGTTTTTGCGAAGGGTCGCAGTTGGCTCATTCATGGGATTGCCTGGTGTAAGGAGCAAAATGCTTCAATCTGTATTTTCAGGACCTTCAGATTTTCAGTAAAAGACCCTTTGAGGTCTTTTTCTGCTTTATTCAAAGGTCTGCATCTTAATTTGGAATAAACGGACCAGGTGCATCTGAGTTTAGCAGGTGGTATAAAGGCCTCTTGATATGTGAGGAAATAATATTTAGTTTATAATATTTTTAGTGATAATTTAACATAAGGCATATACATATTGATAATAAATTTATAGCCGCGTCATTAGGCAAGAAAGTAGGGGAGAAGTTGGCTTTTTTGGAGGAATATTTGTTTTGGAAGACCGCAGAATTCTTGATAGACCAAAAGGGGTATCGCATTCTGCAGCTGTCAAAGGGCCAGGAGGAGCTGTGGCTGGAGAAAGCAGAAAACAAGCAAGCTCAAGTCATTCGCTTACTTCATTATAATATTGATTGGAGCAATTGGCTCCAAAGAGATATCGAAATGACAGCAGACAATGGGGAAAGCATCCGCAGAAAGCTGGGTAAAGGAGATTTAAAGCTATTGAATCTCTATTTCAGTTCTTATCCACCAGTAGATGATTATGAGTTCAGGTTGAAGGAACCTTTTCAATCTCCTGACAAACCAAAAGTCAGTGTTACATCTATATTAGTAGACCGGGCAAATGCAGCGGATGGGGTAAATCGGATAGAGGAGCATTTTGGCACAAATGCAGAGCTGGTATATACAGGTGATTATTTAGATTACGATATAGAAACAATAAAGAAAAAAGCCCTATCAACAGCATTGAACAGAGCTAAGGCTGAACAATCAGTATTTAATTATGGCAAACCATTCTTCACTTATCTTTTTATTGCCATCCAAATTGTCGTGTTTCTTGTCATGGAATTCGCTGGGGGCAGTACAAATTCATCCACATTGATTAAATTTGGAGCTAAATTCAATCCTCTTATTCTTGAAGGTGAATGGTGGCGTTTTTTCACACCCATTTTCATTCATATAGGACTTCTTCATTTGTTGATGAATACGCTGGCTTTGTATTATTTAGGAACAATGGTGGAGCGGCTTTATGGGAATTTCCGATTTTTAATAATCTATCTAGTTGCAGGCTTCACAGGTGTGCTCGCTAGTTTTTTATTAAGCCCCAATCTATCTGCTGGAGCTAGTGGAGCAATATTTGGCTGTTTTGGAGCCTTGTTGTATTTCGGCGTCAGCAATCCGAGATTATTCTGGAGAACACTGGGGCTCAATATTCTTGTTGTGCTTGGAATCAATCTTGCATTTGGATTTACGATTCCTGGAATAGATAATGCAGGTCATATCGGCGGGCTGGTTGGCGGTTTTGCAGCTGCGGGCATTTTACATCTGCCAAAGAAAAGGCGCCCATTGCTGCAACTCGGGTTCCTGGCTGCCGCAAGCGCTTTGATTTTTTTGTCATTGCAATATGGTTTCAGCGGAAAAGCTGACATCGTTGATGAACGGTCAGTATTGGTGCTTGCCCAGCAACACATTAAGGCTGGTGAGTATGGTAAAGCACATCAATTGCTGTCCACATATTCGAAAGAAACAAATCCCTCTGCAGAGACATATTTTCTGCTCTCCTATACGGAGATTAAGCAAGACCGCCTAGAGGAAGCAAAAGGCCATTTGCTGAAAGTGGTGGAAATGGAGCCTGAGTTCCACGAAGCTTTTTATAATTTGGCACTTATATATATTGATGAAAAAAATTACAAAGAGGCTGAAAAATATGTCAAGAAGGCAGTGGAACTGAAACCGGATCAGAAAGATTACGAGAAAACATTGAGTCAAATCAAGGGTTTACTTAAAGCAGCTGCTTCAGAATAATGCTTTCACCATCTTTTGTTTGAAATACTGCCAGTAAATGACTTTTATCCTTAGAAATTAAAATGAGCGGAATGGTACTGTCTAGAGAGTCGACTACAGTACCGTCGCTTTTTTTTATGCCAAGGTAGTAATTTTTATATAATCCCTCCCACAGCCTTCCGAGTATATTAGCTGTTTCTCTCTGTGAATACCCCATGATTGGCTGATCTTCATATTTACGGATTTCATATAGAGGGATGGCAATGTAGTTTGAGAGGTTAACTCCATAATTTTTTGCAGCTTTCAGTAGACTTTTATTCAGCCTGTTTTCCGTACTTCGATCAAGGACTTGCTTCCATTCCCTCTCTTCCTTGCTATTAGGAACCCTGAAGGAACTGAGTGGGCTGAATTGTGAATCAATTACGTAAAGTCTATCCTCAGACATCCGTTGCGAACTTGAAATTCTATCGCTGTTGCCATGCAGCTCTGAGTAATGAAAGGTGATGGCATCATATCTTCCGCTTTCTCCTGTTGAAATGATACCTCCCTGTGAGAGATCAGAGGTATCCTGTTCCCATTTGGCCATCTTGCCCTTTAAAAGACCATTGATAAATAATAAGCCTAAATCCTGTCGTAAATAAGCTTCCCGATCTAGTGCAGAGTTTACTTTCCAATCAACTTGATGCTGATTATTTTTTTTATCTTTTAACAGAGTTAACGTAGTATTTGCAGTTTGATAGTGAACAGATTCATCTATTGGGAAGAAGGTGATCGTTTCCTGTATAGACTTGAACAGCTGTAGCTGAAACACGATAGCAGAAGCTGCGATTGCCATTGCGCTTATTCCTAAAAATAAAAAACGTTTCCTCATGCATATCCCTCTCAACGTTCATATTAGTTTGTCCGGTATAAACACTATATGACCCTTGTTCTTAAGACATGCATTAAGTATGTTTTATTGATTCTTGGGCAAAGATGGTGAAGAAATAGTCAGGAAAATAATGGTTTATTGCTGGGATGAAAGGTGTTTGAATTGAGCTATGACAGAGAAAAAGAAGCATCTTGTACAAGAAAACCTAAAAGAAAATATTGAATTCCTAAGAAAAGAACTTGGTATTGGCAAAAGTTTTGATGTCATTCAGCTTGATGTAGAATATGCTGGCAGAGATATGGCGCTGTTCCTGGTTGATGGTTTTGTAAAGGATGATATCTTATTATTTATCATGCAATTGCTGGCCAAGCTGGAGCCAGGGACCTTAGAAGTAGACACTCTGAAAAAAATGGTAAAAACGTATATACCATACGTAGAAGTTGAAACAACTGATGATTTAGATAAAGTAGCAGATATGGTGCTTGCAGGTCCAACAGCCTTGGCGATTGATGGAATCACAGAAGTGATTTTGATCGATGCCAGGACCTACCCTGTCAGGGGACCAGAGGAGCCTGATACCGAGAGAGTTGTAAGGGGTTCTAGAGATGGCTTTGTCGAAACACTCGTATTTAATACCGCTCTTACCAGGAGAAGAATCCGTGACCGCACCTTAAGAATGGAATACATGCAGGCTGGCAGGCGTTCTAAGACTGATATTGTCGTTTGCTATATTGAAGATATCGCTGACCCCGAAATGGTCAAAAAGGTAAAAGACGACATCAGCAAAATTGATACTGACGGACTTCCAATGGCAGAAAAGACAATTGAAGAATTTATGGCTGGCCGTCATTGGAATCCATTTCCGACGGTCAGGTATACAGAAAGGCCCGATACGGCAGCAACACACTTATATGAAGGTCATGTCTGTATTATTGTTGATGGATCGCCAAGCGTGCTTATCACGCCTACAACTTACTGGCATCATTTGCAGCATGCCGAGGAATATCGAAATAAACCAATAGTTGGAGCATATTTGCGATTAGTTAGATTCATGGCAGTATGGTCATCATTGTTTTTGCTGCCGCTGTGGTATTTATTCGCAGTAGAACCTGGACTGCTGCCGGATAAGCTTTCCTATATAGGTCCAAATGATCCAGGTCAGATCCCATTGTTTTTACAATTCTTCATGATCGAAATCGGCATAGATGTCCTGAGGATGGCAGCAATACATACTCCAACCTCACTGGCCACTGCACTGGGACTTGTCGCTGCATTGATGATTGGCCAGGTTGCGGTAGAGGTTGGCCTTCTGACTAATGAAGTCATCTTATACCTTGCTATAGCAGCAATTGGCACGTTCGCGACTCCAAGCTACGAAATGAGCCTTGCCAACAGGCTTGTACGATTATTTTTGCTGATTTTAACAGCTGCGTTCCAACTATACGGGTTCTTGATTGGGATTGTCCTGTTCATCATCATGCTCGCAAGGATGAAGTCATTTGGCGTTCCGTATCTCTGGCCGTTCATACCGTTTAACCTTAGGGCTTTCCGGGACGTCCTGTTGCGTTCACCAATCCCATTGAAAAATCGGCGTCCGCGAATTTTGCATCCGCAGGATCCGGATCGTTAATAATGCGAAACGAAGAAAAGCAGCCTCGGCTGCTTTTTAGTTTTTTGGGGGATTAAGGTTAGCAAATGAAATAAACATGTAATTCGAGCCGATAGGTTAACTGATATTATCTGCTTTGAAACAGTTTAATAAAAGAAATATAAATTATGATAAAATCTTCTCCAGCACACTTGAGGAGGCTCTTTATATCCTTTATACTTAAGTATTGTAGACATGCTCTTATATTCACAAACATTGAGGGGAATCCGTTGAAAACGATTTATGAAATCCAGCAATTCCTGAAAAAGTTCGGGACCATAATTTACATTGGCGACAGAGTTTCTGATTTAGAGCTTATGGAGTCAGAATTGAAGGAACTTTTTAATTCCCAACTGATCGAGACAAATGTTTATCAGACTGCAATATTGCTGTTAAGACATGAGATACAGCTGGAAAAAGAAAAAACTGCAAATAAGAAAAGGTGATGCAAGATGGCTGAAAAATGGCTAATAGGTGTGGACTTAGGTGGTACAACGACAAAACTGGCGTTTATAAACTTATATGGGGAAATTCTTTATAAATGGGAAATACCAACCGATGTTTCCAACGACGGGAAAAATATCACCCTTCATATTGCAAAATCGATTGATCAAAAGCTGGGAGAATTAGGTCATTCCAAAAGTGAAGTTATTGGGATTGGCATGGGAGCACCTGGTCCGGTCGATCTTTCCTCAGGGGTTATTTTTGAGGCGGTAAACCTTGGGTGGAGAGAACCATATCCGTTAAAGGATTTACTTGAAGTAGAAACTTCATTGCCGGCTGTAATCGATAATGATGCTAATTGTGCCGCACTAGGTGAAATGTGGAAAGGTGCTGGCAATGGAGCGAAGGATCTTGTTTGTGTAACTTTAGGTACGGGGGTCGGCGGAGGCGTCATCACCAATGGGGATATTGTCCATGGAATAAGCGGTGCTGCAGGGGAAATCGGCCATATTACTTCATTAGCTGAAGGTGGGGCACCATGCAACTGCGGTAAAACGGGCTGCCTCGAAACCATTGCTTCTGCAACCGGTATTGTAAGGATTGCGAAAGAAGTTATGGATGCAGAACCATCGAGCGGTGAGCTTGTTGCCGTTTTAAAAGAAACAGGACTTGTAACTGCAAAAGATGTATTCGATTCTGCCAGAAGAAACGATGCAATTGCCCTTAAGGTAATCAACATAGTT
Source organism: Heyndrickxia sp. MSNUG (assembly GCF_049532715.1). NCBI lineage: Bacteria > Bacillati > Bacillota > Bacilli > Caryophanales > Bacillaceae > Heyndrickxia > Heyndrickxia sp. MSNUG. The sequence continues at coordinate 3,281,020 of NZ_CP150978.1, read as the reverse complement.
GCATTGCACCTGGGAATTGCTCTCGCAAACATAGCCAATACACTTAATCCTGAAAAAATCGTCCTTGGCGGTGGAGTATCTAAAGCAGGGGGTGTCCTCCTGAATCCGGTAAAAGAACAATTCTTAAGAAATTCTTTCCCAAGAGTTGCTCAGTCCACTGAGATTAGTATCGCAACGTTAGGAAATGATGCTGGTGTGATTGGCGCTGCTTGGCTGGTTAAGAATAAAATTTATCAATCCTAAGTCTTATGACAGGGAGTTTTCTCATCTATGAGAAAACTCCCTGTTTTCATTTGTGCCAAAAGTTCCAATTTTCGGAATTTGGACAGCGGTGAAACTTTTTGAGGTTTGAATCGTCTATAATGGTGGAAAATCACATTGATGGATTATACATTTTGCATTTTAAGTTGGGTTTGCTTTTTCGTAAAAAAAGTATTAAGATTATGTTTGATTCTTGAAGCAGATGTTTATTTATCCTAAAAATTCCCATGTCTGTTATTTAATAACAGGGAGGTAGTGAATGAATGAAAACACCTAAATGGTCAAAAGCATCCATTGTTGCCATCGCAACAATCCTGCTATGGCTGAAAACTTATATTGCCTATAAAACTAGCTTTGATATTAAAATTGAAAACTGGAGACAGGAAATTATCCTGTTCATAAATCCTTTAAGCTTCCTGATGTTCATCTTCGGAATCAGCTTGTTCATGAAGGAGAAGAACCAGAAGCGCTACGTGCTGATTACAAGTTTCATAATATCCGCAGTATTGTTCGCGAATGTTGTGTTCTACCGCTTTTTTAATGACTTCCTGACGATTCCAGTCTTATTCCAGACGAGCAACATGAGCGACTTGGGAAGCAGTGTCACCGAATTGATCAACTTCAGTGATTTATTATATTTTGCTGACTTTATCATTTTAGCCGTCCTATTAAAAATTAAACCGAAATTTATGGGATACCGAGAATATTCCAAGGTAGATCGCAGAGCATTCTTCCTCGTCGCGATCGCGATCGCTTTTTTCAATCTTGGAATGGCTGAAACAGAGCGTCCACAGCTGTTAACAAGAACGTTCGACAGAGAAATGCTGGTAAAAAATATCGGAACTTACAATTACCATCTTTATGATGCGTTCTTACAGTCTAAATCATCTGCACAGCGAGCAATGGCTGACGGCAGCGAATTAGCCGATATCGACAATTATGTTCGAGCAAACTATTTGCCGCCTGATGATAAGATGTTTGGTGCAGCGAAAGGCAAGAACGTTATTCTTATCTCTATGGAATCAACACAGAACTTTGTGATTAACCAAAAAGTAAATGGACAGGAAATAACTCCTTTCCTAAACGATTTCATTAAAGACAGTTATTACTTTGATAACTTCTATCACCAAACTGGCCAGGGTAAAACATCAGACTCAGAGTTCCTGGTTGAAAATTCACTTTATCCTTTGAGCCGAGGCGCAGTTTTCTTTACTCACTCGGGGAATGAATTTACGGCTACTCCGGAAATTTTAAACAAAAACGGTTACTATACAGCTTCTCTACACGCTAATAATAAGAGTTTCTGGAACCGGGACATTATGTACCAATCATTAGGATATCAGCGTTTTTATTCGCTGCCTGATTACGAAGTGACTGAAGAGAATTCAGTAGGATGGGGAATGAAGGATGTTGACTTCCTTCAACAATCTGTTCAGCATTTGAAGGAAATGCCAAAACCGTTCTACTCAAAATTCATTACATTGACTAATCACTTCCCATTTGAATTGAGTGAGGAAGACAGATTTATTCAGCCGTATACTTCCGATGATAAAACAGTAAATAATTATTTTCCAACAGTTCGTTATCAGGATGAGGCTTTGAAGCTTTTTGTACAAAAATTAAAAGATGAGGGTCTTTATGAAGATTCCATTATCATATTATACGGAGACCATTATGGGATTTCCGAAAATCATAATAAAGCTATGAGTGAATACCTTGGCAAAGAGATTACGCCATTTGAAAGCACTCAGTTGCAGAAGGTGCCTTTGATTGTCCATATTCCGGGACAAAAAGGAAAGACCATTTCCACTGTTGGCGGCCAGATCGATATCAAGCCGACAATCTTGCACCTGCTTGGAATTGATACAAAGTCTGACATTGATTTTGGTTCAGACCTGTTCTCTAAGGACCGCCTTGATTTTGCTGTACTTCGCGATGGCAGCTTTATCACGAAGGATCGTGTTTTTACACGTGAAACCTGCTATGATAAAGCAACTGGTGAACCTACAGACAAAAACAGCTGTGAACCTTATATGGAAAAAGCAAAGAATGAACTTGAATACTCCGATAAAATCATTTACGGGGACCTGTTGAGATTCTATGATAAGTCTGCAGGCAGCAAAGGCTCTTTCCCTAAGAGTGAAGAATAAGATCGAATAAAAACCTGTGCTCTTTGGCGCAGGTTTTTATTTGTCATAACGATTGTATTTTCCTGGACATGAGTGTATCTTATCTGTATCGGAATTATGCTTTGTTCCCTAGGTTATTGTTGAAAGTAAATCTGTAAGTGTAAAAGGGAACTTATTATGCTTAAATATCAGCATGGTCTACCAAAAGAGGTTCAAATAAAGATTTAACGTAATTGTATGAAACATTTGGGTAGTATTTAACGTACAAATAAATACAATGTTTTTATCGTAAGGGTGGTGTAGTGGTGAAAGGAGACAGAGAGAATACATACAAAAAGCCTATTATGTTATTGCTATTCATGATCCTGTTCACTTCTGCAACAAGTCTTTCCGGATGCTCCCAGAATATGGAGGGTTCAATCCATGCCGGAGCTAAGCATGACTTGGACAGGCTAAAAGAAACACCTGGAACTTCTTTTTTAGGAGCTAGTATCATACCAATTCAGGAAGAGGATGAAGAGTTTTACAAGTCAGCAGGCTGGCTAACGAATCTATCTATCCTATATATTGCAAATAAGGGCGAGAGTTCTGCACTGTATTCCTATAATCTTGGCTCAGGAAAAGCGAATATGCTTTTTAAAAGTGAAAATCCCATTATTGCGGCTGAGATAAGTCCTGATAAAAAGAAAATTTTAATTCATGGTGCTGCCACAAATACTGGAATTTTGACGATCATCGATCTCTCAGGCAAAGAGATTTTTTCGGCAAACATAGATTCTTATGAATTAAGTTTTGAATGGAATCCATTTAATATGGATTTGCTTACGGTTTCTGCTTTTACAGAAGATTGGGATTTTAGTACTTTTTTGTTGGACTTGAATAAGAAGCAGCTAAAGGAGCTTGATCTTCCAGAGCCATTTGTTCGCTGGATTTCTGACGAAGAACTTGTTTTTCAGGAGTGGCAGGAACAAAGTATGGCATTGCAGGCACCATTAAAGGTATTATCAGTTGATAATCTGAGAACTGAGCAGCTTTTTGAGGATTTATACCAGTTTGATGCGATGGGAAAGAATCTGATCACAGTCAGGATCGAAGAAAATGAAGATTCTGAGCTTGCACATTACACAATCTATGCACCGGGACTTGAACCAGCAGCTAGCTTTAATGCACCGGTTCTAACATCATTTTCTGGCTGGATAATTCCTTTTTATGATTTAATGAATGATGGGAAGGAAATCTTATATTTACGTGCCCTTCATAATGGAGAGGCAGATATTTATCAGGATGGCTTTGATCTAATCCGTTTAAACCTTGATACACAAAAAGAGGAGATTATTTTTTCAGGCCAGCCCAATGAGCCTATATCCTGCTCGCCTTCTGGCGAAATGTGCCTTACAGGATTTCAGTTCGATAAGGTATTAAACATTGAAACAAAGGAAATAATTGAGCTCGTCAAATAATTCAATAGGAGAGAAACAAATGGCTATAGTAGATGTGACAGTTATACCGATTGGTACACAGACACCTAGTGTAAGTTCCTATGTAGCAGACATTCAAAAAATTCTCAAGGAGTATGAAAAAGAAGGAAAAATCCAATTCCAGCTGACTCCAATGAATACTTTGATTGAGGGTGAGCTGCCTGTATTGTTTGAGGTTATTCAAGCAATCCATGAGGCACCATTCAACGCTGGGATATTAAGGGTGGCGACAAATATCCGGATTGATGACCGGCGCGATGTAAAGAGGAAGATGCATGAAAAAGTAGATCGGGTTAACGAGCTTCTGAAATAATCTTTATTGTATATAAAAAAAGACCACCTGAACGGTGGTCTTTTTAATGCCTTCTATTAATGATGCGCAACAGGGAATCCGTGGTTAAGGACTGTCATGACTGTGAACCAGCCAAGTACTAAGAATGTTCCTCCAGCGAATACAATTCCAAGAAGGTTTTTGTTTTTAAGCGCCGTAAATGTTCCATAGCCGGCAAGTAGCGTAACTAAAGCGAAAATAATCGCCAATCCCATGATAAAGCCCCCTTCATTAAATATTTGGCAGGCATTTAGCCTTTTTGTTGAAGTTTTAGGCGGCAGCCTGTTTATGTAATTACAAGCATACACTCGTTTTTTATTGTATATTTTTTTAAATCATTTGTCGAGGTCTAAAAATTCAACTTTAACTTTATATGCCCTTACTATACCCATAATCAGCTCTTTATAGTGTTTCGCTATGAAAAAAATCTCTCCTGGTGCTTTAAAAGTTAAGTGCTCATCTATTTGCAGTAATGCCATCTCTATTTGTTTATTGTCTGAACCACTTATTTTGAAAGCTGTTAACTGATCAATATATATAAATGATGCACCATCAGCATAAAATCCATAATCGAAAAAGTCAGCTCCTGGTTTGCCTTCAGTTATTCTAATAAGAGGATGAATTTCTTCTAATAACTCTGCATCATGCAGCAGCTCAGCTGCCTCATCGGCAAGGTTTCCAGACGGATAGATAAATAAATGACCCTGAACGAGAAGGGGAGGCGCAACTGAATGAAGAAACTGCAAAAAGTCTGGCAGTTCTGAGATAAATGGTTTAGCTTCGATCCCTATTGTTTTATCCAATGTTTATGCTCCTTACAGATCTTTTGGCAAATCCTTAAATCTTATACAACAATAGTGTAGAATAAGTATAATGATAATTTCAATAGAAGCTGGAGGCATTTATATATGAAATGGAAACAAATTCCACTTGGGCAATTGCAGACAAATTGTTACCTGATCATTGATGAAAATAATTCTTGTTTAATCGTTGATCCTGGGGATAATCCAAAAAAGCTGACAACAATAATTGAACAGCATGAACTAAAGCCTGAAGCTATCTTGCTAACGCATGCCCATTTTGATCATATAGGCGCAGTAGACCGTATCAGGGATAAATACGCAATTAAGGTATATGTTCATGTAAGGGAAAAGGATTGGCTTACAGATCCTGCATTAAATGGATCGAGGCATTTTATGATGAAAGAAATGATCACAGCAAGGCCGGCAGAAAACTTGATTACAGATGAAGGAGAAATGTCCATAGGCAATTTTTCTTTTTCCGTATATGAAACACCTGGGCACTCACCTGGCAGCATTTCTATCTATTTCCCTGATGACAATTTTGTTCTCGCTGGTGATGCTCTTTTCAATGGAAGTATCGGCAGGACTGATTTGCCAGGTGGAAACCATAATCAGCTAATTAAAAGTATCCATGACAGGCTTTTAGTATTGCCTGAAGAAACAGAAGTCTTGCCAGGACATGGACCAGCCACAACAATTGGCTATGAAATGGACACAAATCCATTTTTAAACGGGTTTTAACTTTCAAACTAGAAAAGCCCTTCTCTTAGAGAAGGGCTTTTCTGGGGGATGTTCTATTCATATCATGGGAGGGGATATAGTTAAGCTACTAATTAAAACAATATAATAAAGAAAACACTATGTCAATAGTGAAAAACTGTGTCTGAGGAGATATTATGAAAGAAATAATCAGCAAGGTTATTGCTTCATCCCCACATAAAATGATCTCTTATGCTAAATATATGGAGTTAGCGCTTTACCATCCTTCAAAAGGCTACTATATAAAAAATCGCCAAAAGATTGGCAAAGGCGGAGACTTTTATACTACAAGCAATGTTTCAGATATTTTCGGAAAATTAATAGGCAAATGGTTTGCTACGAACATTGGGAGTTTAGACCTTCCGCCATTTATTTGTGAAATTGGTGCGGGAAATGGGCGTTTTGCTCGTGCATTCATTTCAGGCTGGAATGAATGTAGTGATGCTGCTCTTACATATTACATAGTTGAGGAAAGTCCTTATCACAGGGAATTGCAATCGGAGGCTTTGGGCCGGCTGGACAATGTTCATGTGGTTCATGCTCCGACCTACGCTGATTCAGGAATGAATGAGGGTCTTGTTTTTTCAAATGAATTGTTCGATGCCTTCCCTGTTCATGTAATTGAAAAAAGACAAGATGTCATCCAGGAAGTCTTTATAACGTGTGAAAATGAACAGTTGATTGAAAAATTCGTTCCTGTTGAAAATGAAGAGATAATTGCATTCTTACAAGAACAAAATATTGAACTTATCGAAGGTCAGCGGATTGAAATACCTCTGGCAATGGAGGGATTCATAAAATCCATTGCAGAAACCTTATCAAAAGGGATCATTATCACTGTCGATTATGGATATACAAAAGAACAATGGATGGAACCTTCACGAAAAAAGGGAAGTCTCAGGGGATATTATCAGCATCAAATGTATCACGATGTCCTGCAGATGCCTGGGGAAATGGATATAACGAGTCATGTCCATTTCGATGCATTGATATCTCAGGGTGAAAAGTATGGCTTGAGCTTCCTGCAAAAAAAGAGACAGGATGAATTCCTGCTGTCGATTGGCATTCTGCAAGAGCTGGAAAACCACTATGATCCAAACCCCTTTTCAGAAACAAGCAAAAAGAATAGGGCTATACGAAGTCTCATCATGCCTGGCAGCATCAGTCAATCATTTGATGTGATCATCCAGGGCAAGGGGATGAGAGAGGAATCCGTTAAAATAATCAGCAAATAAAAAAAGCGATGGGAATCCATCGCTTTTTTTATTGGGGAATAGGTTTAGTGTCCCGCTCCGCCAAGTGGCATCATAAATGTTGTCCAGTAAGTAAATCCTGCAAAGAAAACAGTTAAGTATGCGCCGAATACGTAAATATACATACGCTCGGACAGTTTCAAATAGCTTAAAAGCAAGAAAAATCCAGTTTGACCAAAGAAAATCAAGGACGTCGTATACATGTGACCTAAGAAAAACATCACAGCAAAGATTCCCGTCCAGAATCCTAAAACTCTGTACATACGATCCAAAGATATCCCTCCTTTACCCTACAAGTCCATCACTATCATATTATAAAGTATAGTGGAGTGAAAAGTAAACAAGGATTGATTATTGTGCAATAACAGCCTGGTAAGAACATGAGTCACAGCCAGTGAACATATTTTCCTTTTCAATCAGCTCGATGTCTCCAAAAAGAGATTCAAACATTCCTCGCAAAAACTCATAATGCATATTGCAGACTGTCTCACTGTGATCTATGGCAACTTCTTTGAAAGGGCAGTTGAAGATTTGGAAATAGATTTTTGTTTTTTCGTCATTCACTTCGAACTCAGGATAGAATCCCGCGAGCGTCGCCGCATTCTTGATTGCATTAAGCTTATGCTCAAAGCTCATATCTTCAGGAATCTGCGGATGTCGGGAAATTTCCTGATCCATCAATTCAGCCCCAAAGCGTTTACCAGTCAAGTATAGAGCATTTTTTCCAGCTTCCCCTAATGACATCATCGTTGTCATGGCTATCTTTGATAGCAGCTGATAGTCCCTGAATGGGAAGTGCAGCTGGATCACATCATCTGAGAGGCGGTAAAGCCTGCTAGGCCGTCCGCCTTTGCCAGTCTTTTTCGTTTCGGAAATAAGCATATTTACATCTTCCAGCTTAGATAAATGGAGACGTGCCACATTCGGATGAATATCAAAGTTATCTGCTATTTCTTGAACAGTTACATCTTTATGCCTCTTTGTAATGTATTGATAAATATAATAACGAGTTGGGTCAGACAAGACGCTTGTTATTTTTAATGTTTGTTCCATCTTAGTTCACCTCAGACCACTATTTTGCCTTTATTATAATACAGGGGAAAATAAGGTTTACACTGTTTAAACTATATGTTTAGAAAATGTTCACAACTAAATGGCGAAATGATGACAAATAAGTGTACAAAAGTTATACAAAAGTTATACAATGTAATTAACAATAAAAATATTAGCCAGGAGGTATGACGAATGAAAGAATTGATATTTTATTCCTATCCAAGCTGTACATCTTGCCGCAAAACAAAAAAATGGCTTGTGTCAAACAGTGTGAAATTTAAAGAACGTCATTTGTTCAAAGACACTCCGACGAAAAATGAATTGCTGCAAATTTTATCATTGACTACAGATGGTCTCGATGAACTGCTTGCAACTAGAGGGGGAACCTATAAAAAATTAGGAATAGAGTTTGAAGACCTGCCTTTATCTGAAGTACTGAAACTGATGGTCGATGAACCAAAGCTTCTGAGGAGGCCAATATTGACAGACGGGAAAAAGCTGATCGTGGGATTTAACCCTGACGCTTTGAAAGGGATAGCTAAATAAAATGAAAAATCGGAAGCGCAACGCTTCCGATTTTTATGTGGTACCGTTATTCGTTTTTAGCAGGAATGTTCGTTCTAACTGGGCTAGCTGGATTCGAACCAACGCATGACGGAGTCAAAGTCCGTTGCCTTACCGCTTGGCTATAGCCCATTAATCAATGCTTGCTGTTGTACGATAGTAGTATAATTCGATTTGTCATTTTTTATACACATTTAAACAAAATTATCGGCAGGAGAAGAAAAGGACTTAGCGAAATATTTTACTATAACGAAAAAGGTGGTGCATACCTATTGTAAAGTCAATTGAACAACTTGCAGAAAATGTATTAAAGGATGCTTTAAGAAGCGGAGCCTCTGATATCCACATCATTCCCCGTGAAAGAGACACACTCATCAAATTCAGGCTTGGGAACCAGCTCCTCCCCCGTTTTACGCTTGAACAAGCGGATTGCGACCGGCTCATTTCACACTTTAAATTCACCGCATCCATGGATATTGGTGAAAAAAGACGGCCGCAGAGCGGTGCTTACACCTATCAATATCTCGACACAAAAATAGGTTTAAGGATTTCCACCCTGCCAGCCTACAAAAATGAAAGTATGGTAATACGATTACTCCCGCAGCAAAATCAAATCCCTTCCTTTCAAATTTCCTTGTTCCCGGAAACATCCAAAAAATTGATCTCATTATTAAAGCATGCGCATGGCCTTATTATTTTCACTGGTCCGACCGGAAGCGGCAAAACCACGACCCTTTATTCAATGCTGTCTGAAACATCGGAAATCGTAAACCGCAATGTTATTGCACTTGAGGATCCCATTGAAAAACCGAGTGAAACGGTGCTGCAGGTCCAAGTGAACGAACGGGCTGGCATTTCCTACTCTGCAGGCTTGAAGGCGATATTGAGGCATGATCCGGACATTATCATGGTTGGAGAAATCAGGGATAAAGAGACTGCTGAAACTGCTGTCCGTGCCGCGCTCACTGGCCATCTTGTATTGACCACGATGCATACCCGGGATGCTAAAGGAGCGATTTACAGGCTGATCGAATTTGGCATCAACTGGCAGGAGATTGAACAGACGCTCATTGCCGTGACGGCCCAAAGACTTGTCGAGCTGACATGCAGATACTGTGATGATGGTTGTTCACCATTTTGTTATTCTTCTGGAAGCGGAAAAAGGGGGAATGTTTTTGAGATTCTTACAGGAAGGGATCTTATAGCTGTACTTAAAGAAGCAAGAGGAGAACCACATTCTTACCACTACAAAACATTAAAAGACGCCATCACAAAAGGAATTGCGCTCGGTTATATCAAGGAATCAGAATACCAAAGGTGGGTGCTCAATGAAGGATAATAAATGGCCAGTTGAGGAACAGGCCCGATTCCTGAAAAGGGCAGGTGAATTATTGGCCCGTGGCTACCCATTAGCAGAAGCGATTGAGTCATTAACATTTTATCTTGAGAAGAAAAGAAAGAATGACATAAAAAATAGTCTTGGTCAATTACGTGAAGGGTATCCACTGTATTTGATACTTGAACAGCTTAAGTTTAATAAGGATTTAGTTAGCTATGTTTATTTTGCAGAGCAGCATGGAGGTCTGGCTCATGCTGTAAAAGAAGGCAGCGAAATGGTGCTTAAAAGGGAAAGTGACCTTCAGCGATTGAAAAAGATTGGTTCCTATCCACTTTTTCTTGTGATGCTGACTGGGGTGTTATTTTTCTTCGTTGACCGGCTCCTGCTCCCAAAATTCACTTCGCTTTTTACCGACATGAACCTCTCCCCTAATTTATTTATGCAGTTTATTTATTCAACCGCCTCCATATTTCCATTTATTCTGTACTCCGTGTTAGCATTAATCATTTTGACCATAGGTTATTACTTATTGGTTTTTAAAAAGCTCTCTCCTATTGAACAAAAAGCAAAGCTTACAAGTGTGCCTCTGGCAGGCAAGCTTTTGAAGCTTTTTTATACCCATTTTTTTTCGGTTCAATTGAGCTATTTATTTTCAGGGGGCCTTTCAGTTTTGGACGCGTTGAAAGTGTTTGAGAACAATCGGCACGAACCATTCTTAATGGAAATAGGAAAGGGGATTATTTACAAGCTTTCCAGGGGGCAGGATTTGGATGCCGCCTTAGATGCATACCCGTTTTTTGAAGACGAATTGGCAAGGATTGTCCGCCATGGCCAAAAAAACGGCAAGTTGGACCAAGAGCTTTATTTTTACAGCAGGCATTGTCTTAATCAGCTGGAAGAAAGGACCGAAAAAACAATGAAAATCATCCAGCCGGTATTATACAGCTTTATTGGACTGCTGATTATATCATTGTACCTTGCGATTTTGCTTCCAATGTTCCAGTTGCTACAAGGAATATAAATTATCTTTAAAAGGAGTATTAAACAAATGAAAAATCAAAAAGGATTTACATTAATTGAAATGATGATTGTATTGTTGGTGATATCTGTTTTATTAATCATAACAGTACCTAATATTTCAAAGCATAGTTCCAATATTAATACGAAGGGCTGCGAAGCCTATATGAAGACAGTAGAGGCTCAGGTTCAGGCTTATAAAATCGATAATAATAAAACCCCAACCTTTGATGAGCTAAAAGCTGACGGATATTTGAAAAGTGCTGAAGGAAAATGCCCTGATGGATCTCTGCTTCAGATTTCGTCAGATGGTGCAGTTACAAAACAATAGGATATGAATAACTCAAAAGGTTTTACATTGGTGGAAATGCTGGTCGTCCTGTCAGCACTTTTCATGCTCAGCTCAACCACAATCTTCATATTCACTCCGCAAGATGCAAATCTTGAAAAGAACCTCTTTTTTGCTCAATTGAAATCAGACTTTCTTTATGCACAGCAGTATGCCATTTCCCATCAAGAGAAAATAGCCGTCCATATTATGCCGGAAAATAATTTTTACTATATTCGGAGTAATGAATATGGTGATGCATATTTGATAAAAAGGCATTACTCGCCTGATATAAAGATAGTGAAAGGGTCGATGAGTTTATATTTTCAATATATGCCAGACGGGAATATCGATGGTTTTGGTTCACTTTATATAAAAATAAGAAACAGGACGTACAAGCTGATGATTTTGATTGGAAAGGGCAGATTCTATGTTACAGAAGAGTGATGGTTACTTTCTTGCGGAAATGATTCTTTCACTGGCTGCCTTTGTCATGGCTGCATCCGTTATTCTCCCATTTGCTCTAATGGTTATCAGCCAAACTGTGCAGCTAAGAGAGGATGCTGCGGCTGCTCATGTGTTATTTGACGAGCTGATGTATATAAAAATTACCGGATCAGAATCGGGCAGGGGGAGTGTTTTAAGGGATGGAGTATTATTCGGTGTAGCTGTCTACAAGGAGGATATCAGTTCATCATGGGAGGTATGTGTGCATTATGCTGGTGAGAATCAAAAAGAGAATGAGAAATGTGCCCTCGTTGAATGACAGGGGCTTCACTTTCATTGAAATGCTCTTGTCATTGCTCACTTTTTTAATGATTGCTTCGGCATTTCCAGTTGGCATGAGAGTGATCCTGGATAATGGACTGATTGAGAGTGGGATACGCAGGATGGAGTGGGAAATCTTCAGCAGCCAGGTTAAAAAGGAAATACGCTCTGCTGACGAAATGACAGTTAACCCAGAGAACATCATGATGAAAATTGATGGAAAGGTAATTCTTTATGAAAAGTATGGCACTAGCATACGGAGAAGAGTAGATTTTCAAGGTCATGAAATCTTATTGCAAAACCTTTCTAGTTTTCGGTTTAAAAGGATAGAGGAGGGATTCGAGATGACCGCTACGGATCTTAAGGGAGTTAAGCATTTTGCAAAGTTTCAAAATTATATCAAAGTAGGAGAGGTTTCGTCATAAATGAAAAAGGCTTCATATACCCATTAACATTGATTTTCCTCATACTATTGTCTTTATTTTTGCTGACGGTCACGGAACAGTATGTGGCAGAGAAGCGATTTTCCAAGGAAACAAAAGTGATTCGGCTGGAAGAGTATTATATGCTTTGTTCAATAAAGCAGGCAGAGTCGATGATGATTGCAGATCGTTTACCGACAACAGGCACAATTAACTTTAAGAATGGTACAGTGATATTTAATAAAACATCGCTTTCGGAAAATATGGAAGAAATAACATTTACATTGAAGCTTAAGAGCGGAGAGAAAGCCATAGGAACAGGCAGATATGACAAGCAATTGGGGAGGATGGTAAAATGGATAGAAAGAAATTGATAGGGGATTTTTAGATGAATGCTATTTACTTAATTGGCTTCATGGGTGCTGGCAAAACTTCAGTATCCAGGAAGCTTGCCGAAGCATTAACCGTTACCCACTTTGACACTGATCTTGAAATTGTGGAAGCTGCTGGAAAATCAATTAATGATATTTTCGCTAGCGACGGTGAAGCTAAATTCCGTGAAATTGAATCGGCTGTATTAAAAACGATGCCACAATATGATGCAGTGATAGCAACCGGTGGAGGCGTAGTATTAGCTGAAGAAAATAGACGTCAAATGAGAAGCAACGGAACCGTTATCTTTTTATATGCGGAAATCGGTGAAATACTTCAACGGTTGGAAGGAGATCACTCAAGACCTTTGCTGCATGAAAATAAGCTAGAAGCAGCGCAATCTTTATACAGCAGCAGGCTGCCACTATACCGCCAGACAGCACATTACGAAATTGATACGACATCAAAGTCCGTTTCGGAAATTGTAAAGGAAATTATTGTTAGTATGAATTGAATAGAGATGGTTATACTTGTTATCGAAAGAAGGCAGGTGTAAACATGAAAACAAATGATTATGTAAAATATATTACCCAGACTTTTGTGAAGTACATCGATCAGCCAAAAGAAGAAAGAAAAAAATGAAACAGGCAAAAAAAGAAGCAGAAGCAACCTTTCTATACAGGTGGTTTGGAATTCTGCCTTTTCTGTTGATGTCCAGTATAAAGAAGAAAAGATAACCCAGTAAAACCCGGCTGAAAGACCAGTCCGGGTTTTGTTTTTGATTAGGAAATTATAAAATTTTTCAGGTGTGGATAACTCAAGCCGGATGTGCTTAATCCAGCTCCAGCGCCTAGCCCCTCGAGTCGCTTGTCTAGTTTCGCCTCCTAGAAACTCCGAAACTTCAACTCCGCCGGCAGAAGCAAAAAACGCTTCTTAGTCGGAGTCTCCAGTTTCTGCGTTTCTGGGCAGTCGGCTATACATTTCGATTTCGGTTCGCTCAGGTGAAGTCAAAGAACGACTTCACTGGTCGGCCCTTCGACGGACACGATGTCCTAGTGCCGACGTTGCCACAGGACGTGGCGGTTTTAGTCGGACAGCACTTGTCGGGGCTGACCAAGGCGCTTGCGCTTTTTGTTCTTTCTATCTTTAATGTCCAAATTAGAGCATTCTGTTAGATTGCTTTTTCAGTCAAATAAAACAAGCCGCCATTTACAATCGAAATATTTATTTTGGGTTCATACTGCTCCTGTAACGCCATTTTTTCAGTTTCAAAGCTTTCAGATATTTCTTCACTATCTTCATAGAAGTGATGCAATAAATCTAAATCTTTTTTCCACCGTGTCCTGGCTTCCTCTGCCCAAGAATGATCTTCTTGCTCAATCCTCCCGTTTAAGAAAGTTTGGATACGGTTCAAGCCGCTTTTCGGCTTAATCAGCGGAGACAAAGTATAGGCATAATCCGGAATTTTCGACTTCATCGGCAGTCTTAACAGCTTGTCATGAAAATCCTCAACCATCCTCCCATTGATTAGCTGAAGCCCAATTGATTGAAATAGATCCCGCTTCCTGTCGCATTGGTAGGATATTTTCATATTTAAACCAATCCACGGAATTAACGGTGTTTGCACTCCAAAATTTAAGTTGTTACTTTCATATAGCCGGATAAATCCTGCGAGATTTTTTGTTGAATCAAAAATTTGATGCAAACGCGGAGATCCGAAGTGGATCACCTCGCCTTTTACATTGTCCGGTGCTTGCTGCCTGTTTGTAATGAAGGTCAGCTTCATTGGGTTTGGGACGCCGCCAGTCTTCTCAAGATAATGCCAGTAAAAAGGGCGGTTCATTAACTCCTTGTCCAGCTCAATTGTCAGCTGGACTGTCATATAGCCTGAATTGTTTTCATGTATTTCGCAATTATTGGCCGTAAAGTATCTCTCAAGAAAATTATGGATTTCCTGTTGCTGCACGCTGGTTACCCTCCTTCATTTCCTCAGCGAACTGGATCATGGACGTAAGGTTTTCCATCTTAATCCGCATCTCGCCTTCTGAGGAAGATCTGCCAAAAATATCAACCAAATGATCTTCAATATTGCCAAATTCTAATTTTGTCAGGATATCATCTAACTCACCGATCACTTTTTCAAATAGATGTATTTTTTCGTATAAAAGCTTAAGGACGTGCTCTTCCACAGTATCTTTGGTCGCGAAATTATAAATTCTCACATCTTTCTCTTGTCCAAGACGATGGATTCTGCCTATCCTTTGTTCCAGTCTCATTGGATTCCATGGAAGGTCAAAATTGATGATGTGGCTGCAGAATTGCAGGTTGATCCCTTCCCCTCCAGCTTCAGTAGCTATTAAGACCTGGACATTTTTCTGGAATAGCTCTCTCATCCAATCTTTCTTACCTCTTTTGAAACCTCCGCGAAATGGAACGGAAGTGATGCCGTTTTGCTTAAGAAACCATTGAAGGTAGAGCTGTGTCGCTCTGTATTCGGTAAATATGATAACCTTGTCATCTATTTTTTGGATCAATTCCAATGCTTTTGCAGCTTTTGAATTCTTCGTTACGGCTTCGACTTTCTTGATAAGTCCCGCAATAATTTCCTGGAAAGCGATTGATGGGTTTTCCTGCCTTTGAAGCATATTTTTCAAAGTATAAAAAACAGCTTCCCTGCTGCTGCACGCTTCCCGCTGCAATGTCATCAATGAGAACTGGCTGGAAGCGAGTCCGCCTTCTGAGTCTCGCAAACCTAGAATAGAATCGTACAAATCTCGTTCTTCCTTTGAAAACTCAATCGCAATTGTTTCTACATGCCGCTTTGTCCACTCGATTCCTGTATCGGCGCGACGGTTGCGAATCATGACTTTATTTACTAGTTCCCTGAGGTGCTCATCATCATTAACAGACCTGGAGTCTTTCTTGTATTTATCAAAAAAAGCAGTTTCGCTTCCTAAATGACCTGGCTTTAGCAAGGATACGAGATTGAAGATTTCTTCAATCCTGTTCTGGATTGGAGTGGCTGTCAAAAGCAGGCAAAATCTTTTCTTTAGGTTTTGAACAAATTCATAGTTTTTTGTTTTGTTATTTTTTAACTTATGAGCTTCATCTATGATGATGAGATCATAATTTAAATTATTAATGATTTCGCAGTGAGGTGCCCGCTTTGCTGTATCGATGGAGGAAACGACAACATCACATTGTTCCCACACATAACTTTTTCGCTGAGCAATTGCAGGAATGTGGAATTTAGTGTTCAGTTCCATCGCCCATTGTGAAACGAGAGAGGCGGGAACAAGGATCAAGACTTTCTTAACAAGACCCCGAATCATATATTCTTTCAAAATAAGGCCAGCCTCAATGGTTTTGCCCAGGCCTACTTCATCCGCAAGAATCGCCTTGCCATTCATATTTTCGACAACCTGCCTGGCGACCTCAAGCTGGTGAGGCAAAGGGGTCAATTCAGGTAAATGAACTGGGGCCTGCAAACCCTCAAATTCTGGAATAATGGTATGTTTTTCTATTTCTATGGCAAGCTTAAAAAGCTCCCAGTTTCCCCATGGACCATCGTTCTCGATTCGATCAACCATTTCGTCCTGCCAGGAGGAATCAAAGTTAATTTGAACGGTCATTTTCGCACCTCTTTTTAAATATAAATGTATTGCCGAACCCGGCTGTCTAATGGTAGGATGAAGTTAGCTTTTGAATGTTTTGAAATTTGTCACTTTATAGTTTTAAAATCAGTTTGCAGCTATGTGTAATATGGTTTAGCATGCCCATTTTGGAAAATTATATAAATGCGGATGATGACAAGGGGAGAGACTACTGCCGTAGCGCCGAAGGAGCAAGCAATTCTTTGTGAATCTCTCAGGCAAAAGAACTCTTGTTTGACGCATCTCTGGAGAGCGCTTTTATATGTGGAAGCCACCAAAGGGGAAAGCCTTTACAGGTAAACTTTCAGGTGAAAGGACAGGGACCTACTCGAATTCAGAGGGGGTGCTCTGTCCTTTTTTGGTATGCCTCTGGATTTTTCCAGCGGGGCATGTATTGCATGGCTGTTTGCTGAATTGTCAGGCACAGGACAAAGGGGGATACATAAATGACTGAATTAAAAAGAACACCGCTTTTTGATGTGTACAAGGAATATGGCGGAAAGACGATTGACTTTGGAGGCTGGGAGCTACCTGTCCAGTTTTCAAGCATTAAGGAAGAGCATGAAGCTGTAAGGACAAGAGCAGGCTTATTCGATGTTTCCCATATGGGTGAAATTGAAGTGAAAGGTCCCGGAAGCCTTGCCTATTTGCAAAAAATGATGACAAATGATGTTTCAAAACTTAAAAATGGCGGTGCTCAATATACAGCAATGTGCTATGAAAATGGCGGCACTGTCGACGATTTGCTAGTTTATAAGATGGAAGATGACCATTACCTTTTAGTTGTCAATGCATCGAACATTGAAAAGGATTTCGAATGGCTTAAAGACCATCTCGGTGCTGACGTCGAGATTGATAACCTTTCAGAAGGAATGGCACAGCTGGCTCTTCAGGGACCAGCAGCCGAAAATGTTCTTCAAAAACTTGCCAATGAACATGATCTTAGCCAAATTGGCTTTTTCAAGTTCAGCGAGGAAGTAGATTTAAATGGCAAGAAAGCACTTGTTTCAAGAACAGGATATACAGGTGAAGATGGTTTCGAAATTTACTGTAAAGCTGAAGATGTCATCAGCATCTGGAAGGATATTCTTGAAACAGGAAAATGTGCTGGCGTAATCCCTTGTGGATTGGGAGCTAGAGATACACTTCGTTTTGAAGCTAATCTTGCTTTATATGGTCAGGAGCTGACGCATGAAATCAGTCCGCTTGAAGCAGGAATCGGCTTTGCTGTTAAATTGAATAAAGAAGAAAATTTCATCGGCAAAGAAGCGCTTAAGCAGCAGAAAGAAAACGGCCTGCCGCGAAAGCTGGTCGGAATTGAAATGATTGACAGAGGTATACCTCGCCACGGATATCCAGTATACAAAGGTGATGTCCAAATTGGTGAGGTTACTACCGGTACTCAATCTCCTACCCTCAAGAAAAATATTGGTCTTGCATTAATCGATACCAAAGAAACAGAGTTAGGAAATGAAGTGGAAGTTGAAATACGCGGCAAGCGTATAAAAGCTGCTGTTTCAGCGACACCTTTTTATAAAAGAGATAAAAAGTAAAAAGCCGGAGAGGGGAAAGAAAATATGAAGCATCGCTATTTACCGCTGACTGAAAGTGATAAAAACGCAATGTTAGAAAGCATTGGCATTTCATCAATTGATGAATTATTCAGCGATATTCCTGAAAAAGTCCGTTTTGCCGGGGAATACAATATTAAACCAGCCAAGCCTGAAACAGCTTTGATGAAAGAATTGGCGCAAATGGCTGCCAAAAATGCTGATTTGAAAATGAATTCTTCTTTTATCGGTGCAGGTGTATATGACCATTACATCCCTGTAATCGTCGATCATGTTTTATCACGTTCGGAATTCTATACTGCCTACACACCTTATCAGCCAGAAATTTCTCAGGGTGAGCTTCAGGCCATCTTTGAATTTCAGACGATGATCTGTGAATTGACTGGCATGGAAGTGGCCAACTCGTCCATGTACGACGGCGGCACGGCATTAGCAGAAGCGGCTATGCTTAGCGCGGGCCATACGAAGCGTAAGAAAATATTAATTTCTAGCGCCGTCCATCCGGAATATAAGGACGTTGTTAAGGCTTATGCAAAAGGGCAATACATCGACGTCGAAGAAATTCCTTACAAGGATGGCGTGACCGATCTTGATGCTTTAGGTAATATGGCCAATGAAGATACTGCGGCGGTCATTGTGCAGTATCCGAACTTCTTTGGACGCATTGAACCAATGAAGAATATTGAGGAAATTACTCACAATAATAAATCGTTGTTCGTGGTATCGAGCAATCCGCTGGCACTGGGTGCATTGACGCCTCCTGGAAAATTTGGTGCTGATATCGTTGCGGGAGATGCTCAGCCGTTCGGCATTCCAACAGCATTCGGAGGCCCTCACTGCGGATATTTTGCCGTAACTGGCAAGCTTGTAAGAAAGGTTCCAGGAAGACTGGTCGGCCAAACGAAGGATGACCAGGGACGACGCGGATTCGTATTGACACTGCAGGCGAGAGAACAGCATATCCGCCGTGATAAGGCGACTTCCAATATTTGCTCTAACCAGGCATTGAATGCCCTTGCTGCGTCAGTTGCCATGACTGCGCTTGGCAAAAAAGGCGTTCGTGAAATGGCAGTATCTAATATTCAAAAGGCTCATTATGCGAAGACAGCATTTAAAGAAAATGGTTTTGAAATCGCATTTGAGGGCCCATCCTTCAATGAATTCGTTGTTAAGCTGAATAAGCCAGTTAAGGAGATCAACCAGCAGCTGCTGACGAAAGGAATCATCGGCGGATATGACCTGGGACGGGATTATCCGGAATTAGCTCAGCATATGCTTGTTGCAGTCACTGAACTGAGAACTAAAGAAGAAATAGATGCGTTTGTAAAAGAAATGGGGGATATCAATGCATAAGGAAGATCAGCCACTCATTTTTGAATTAAGCACACCTGGCCGTGTCGGCTTCAGCCTGCCGGAAATGGATGTTCCGGAAGCAGATTTATCAGAGCTTTTGCCAGAAGGATTCCTGCGTGAAGAGGAGCCTGAACTTCCGGAAGCATCAGAGCTTGATATCATGCGCCATTATACAGCACTTTCAAAGCGTAATCACGGTGTGGATTCCGGATTCTATCCATTGGGATCTTGCACGATGAAATATAATCCAAAAATGAATGAAAACGTTGCTCGTTTCAATGGATTTGCACACTTGCATCCACTGCAGGATGAAAGTTCAGTCCAGGGTGCTCTTGAGCTGATGTATGACCTTCAGGAGCATCTGATTGAGATCACGGGAATGGACGAAGTAACTCTTCAGCCGGCTGCTGGTGCACATGGCGAATGGACAGGATTAATGATGATCCGTGCTTATCATGAGGCAAATGGCGATGACAAGCGTACTAAGGTAATTGTTCCCGACTCTGCTCACGGAACGAATCCTGCTTCAGCAACAGTGGCAGGATTTGAGACAATCACTGTAAAATCTGATGAAAATGGCTTAGTTGATTTAGAGGACCTAAGAAAGGTTGTCGGTGAGGATACGGCTGCATTAATGCTCACGAACCCAAACACGCTTGGCCTTTTTGAAGAAAATATCCTTGAAATGGCTGAGATTGTCCACAGTGCTGGCGGAAAGCTTTATTATGATGGAGCGAACCTGAACGCTGTAATGTCAAAAGCACGTCCTGGCGACATGGGCTTCGACGTGGTTCACTTGAATCTTCATAAGACATTCACTGGCCCTCATGGCGGCGGCGGACCTGGATCTGGCCCTGTCGGCGTAAAGGCTGACTTAATTCCATTCCTGCCAAAGCCAATCATCACGAAGCAGGATGGACAATATAAATTTGATTATGACCGTCCACAGTCAATCGGCAGGGTCAAGCCATACTACGGCAACTTTGGCATCAATGTCCGTGCCTACACATATATCCGTACAATGGGTCCTGATGGCTTGAAGGCTGTAACAGAATATGCAGTATTAAATGCAAACTATATGATGAGAAGACTTGCTGAGTATTATGATCTTCCATTCAACAGGCACTGCAAGCATGAATTCGTCCTTAGCGGAAAGCGCCAGAAAAAGCTTGGCGTCCGCACGCTTGATATCGCAAAACGCCTGCTGGATTTCGGCTACCATCCGCCAACAATTTACTTCCCATTAAATGTGGAAGAGGCGATCATGATCGAGCCAACAGAAACAGAATCGAAAGAAACTCTGGATGCCTTCATTGATGCGATGATCCAGATTGCCAAGGAAGCAGAGGAAAATCCAGAAATCGTTCAGGAAGCACCTTACTCTACAGTTGTAGGCCGCCTCGATGAAACGACGGCTGCAAGGAAGCCAATTTTACGTTATCAAAAAGCATAAGATACTGAAGCCCTGCCGAGGAAGGCAGGGCTTTTTTATACTGTTGCAGTCTTATTTAGTGCTAAAGTGGATGCCGTTAGAGAAGATGTATCGAAGCGATCGGATTCTTTAACCAAAGTGGAGATTAAAAGAGAAAAGAGGGAAAGTAGTGACCCTTCAATGAAAAAAAGCTAAACCCCTCTGCCAAAAAACAGAGGGGTGATTTTATGGGTGTATAGCTTATTACGCTTTGACTTTGCCGCCCCATTTTTTGAAGCCGCCTTCCAAATGATACAGATCCTTGTAGCCTTTTTTGTAAAGCATCTGTGCAGCACGGCCGCTTCGGGATCCGCTCTGGCAATAAAGATATACGGGCTTGTCCGGCCTGATTTCTTTCAAGCGAGTCCTCATTTGGGTTAGAGGGATATTTCTTGCTCCAAGAATATGTCCGCCAGAAAATTCATTTGGTTCACGGACATCGATTAGTTGAGCTTTGCGATAACCGCTTTTGAATTCTTCCTCAGACAAAGTCTTCACGATTTTCTTCTGGTAAAAATACATGAAAACAGAGTAAAGGACTACCGCAACTGTGAGGACGATTAAAAAAATAAGTGTATCCAAAACATATTTCTCCTTTCAAGCTTAGCTGAGCCACTTACAATTATATAAGCCATCCGACCTGAGAGCAAAGGAAATTAGCAATTTTCTTAAAGGGATTTTAAAAACAAGCTGCTTTGCATTTGAAAATTAATTTGATAGACTTAAAAAATCTTAACCGCAAATATTAGAAAATGGGGTAATGGCATGGAAAAAGAAGTTTGGAGATTTATTGATTCTGGTGACAATTCACCGTCTTTTAATATGGCTCTTGATGAGGCGCTGCTGGATTGGCATGGTTCTGGAAAAATTCCTCCTGTCATCCGTTTTTACGGATGGAACCCAGCATCGTTGTCTGTAGGTTATTTTCAAAACATCGAAAAAGAGATCGATATGGAAGCAGTGAAGCAGCACGGACTTGGATTCGTGCGCAGGCCTACAGGCGGCAGGGGGGTGCTGCATGAGCATGAACTTACATACAGTGTAATCGTTACAGAAGAACACCCTGAAATGCCTAAGACAGTGACTGAAGCCTATCGGGTTATTTCTGAAGGCATTTTACAAGGCTTTCAAAAGCTTGGATTGGAGGCTTATTTTGCCGTGCCCAAGACATCTGCTGAAAAGGATGCTTTAAAGAACCCCCGTTCAGCGGTTTGCTTTGATGCACCGAGCTGGTATGAACTTGTTGTCGAGGGACGTAAGGTTGCAGGAAGTGCTCAGACTAGGCAGAAGGGGGTTATCCTTCAACATGGATCTATCTTGCTTGATCTTGATGAGGATAAGCTATTCAGTCTATTTAAATATCCGAATGACCGGGTAAAAGAGAGAATGCAAAAGGCCTTCAAGACGAAAGCGGTGGCAATCAACGAGATCAGCAGCCGGACAATTTCCATCGACGAGGCCAAGGAAGCGTTCAAGGCAGGATTTGAAGATGGACTTGGAATTCATTTGGAGCCTTACACATTGAGTGAATCAGAATTAGAATACGTTAACAAACTCGCTAAAGATAAATATGAATCAGATGAGTGGAATTTTAAAAGATAAAAAAAAGCGGAAATCCGCTTTTTTTATTTTAACCAGTATTTTCAAGGGATTGATTTCTGCTCCAAAAGTGCAACCCTCGAAATTTGTTGTTTTATATCATTTAATGGTTGATATCTATCTTTCTCTCTTTTTCTCTCGCTTTCTTGATAGATTTCGTTTTTGACAAAATTAATTTCTTTTGAACCAAACACCATATATAGTATTGTCGAAAATTTAAAATACACTATATATTGATTTTTGAGGTTTCGATATGATAACGTAAGGGTAATTCAAGAAAGCAACTAGAATTACATACTTCTAGTAAAACAATACAGATATGATTTAAAACCTTAGAAGGAGTTGTAGAAATGTCTGTTACCATTGGACAAAAAATGAGCCTGAATGTTGAGAGTTTGAACAAGGATATTGGTTTATTCCAACAGGTTCATCCCATCACACCTGATATGAAATTAACCCACAAAGGCGTATCCCGACTTGTCATGCTGGACCGCTATACTTTTAAAGATACTGAAAAAATAACTCTATCAAACGGAGATTTCGTTGTCCTCACCATCAAGGAGGATCCGAAATTCCCCGCCAGAGGACTTGGATTCATACTAGATATTGATTGGGAAAGCAAAACTGCAAAGGTACTGGTCGATGAAGAATTCCGGGGCGTGCTGGATGATCCCGAAGAAGTATCTACAGGGGTAATCAAACGTTCATTGGATGTCATTGAAAAGCCGCTGGAAGTCTTTTACGAGCAAATCGCAAAGCGTAATGCGACAGGGCTTGCAGCTGTTGAAAAAACAGAAGAGAAGCGTCAGGAATGGTTCGAAAAGTTCTATCAGGAGCTTGTGTCAATGAACTTCATCCCAGCAGGGCGAGTTCTATACGGAGCAGGCGCAGATACGGATGTTACCTACTTCAACTGTTACGTAATGCCTTTTGTAAAAGATTCACGCGAAGGTATCTCAGAACATCGCAAACAGGTTATGGAAATCATGAGCCGCGGCGGCGGAGTTGGAACGAACGGTTCAACGCTAAGACCTCGAAATACACTTGCAAAGGGTGTTAATGGAAAATCATCCGGATCGGTTTCCTGGCTGGATGATATTGCGAAGCTGACACATCTTGTTGAGCAGGGTGGGTCAAGACGTGGTAAAGCAGCATAACGTGCCTCGTCTATAATAAACCTCGTGAATTGCTGGGAAATCTTTAATGATGTGGAATAACATCTACTTGACTTGCTGGCTACAACGTAACTGGAAACGGTAAGCGTGAATGCTCGAAAACAGCAAGTGGATAAAGACAATCAGCAGCCAAGCTCCTTAAATGGAGAAGGTTCAACGACCATCGAAAACACGCTAGTGAGCGGAAGTGAGTAGAGTAGGAATCAAGTGATTCCGAAGTGCGAGGACACTCAATTATGAGTGTAAGATATGGTCTGAACTCTGGGGCGACCTGGAGAGTTGAATTAACGATTCAACGCAACATACTGGCACAAATGATCATGCTTAGTGATTGGCATCCTGACATTGTAGAATTCATCATATCAAAAATGCAAAATCCTAGAATCCTTCGCTTCCTGATTGAAAACACGCAGGATGAATCAATCAAAAAACAAGCGAAAGAGAAATTGAAATTCACTCCACTTACATTGCAAGAAGAAGCAATGTATCAGGGAATAGTAAATTATAAAAATATTCCTGGTTATGGCGGCTTCAGCGCTGATATTGTCAAAGCTGCTGAGGAAAAACTTGAAACAGGCGGAACTTATACAGTTCATAACTCCGAATTCCTGACAGGTGCGAATATCTCAGTAACGTTGACTAAAGATTTTATGGATGCAGTTGAAAACGATGCGGAATATGAACTTCGTTTCCCTGATGTTGAAAGCTATGATCCTGAGACAATGAAGATTTATAATGAAGAATGGCATAAAGTAGGCGATGTACGCGAGTGGGAAAAGCTAGGCTATAAGGTACGCACCTACAGAAAAATTAAAGCTAAAGAATTATGGAATTTAATTAATATCTGTGCAACATACTCAGCAGAACCAGGCATTTTCTTCATCGACAATGCCAATGATATGACGAATGCACAGGCTTACGGACAAAAGGTTGTAGCGACCAACCCGTGTGGTAGAGCAGCTTAGTTTGCCTCACGTTAAAAATTGCGGAATAAAGCGGGAACCCTGAGATGGGAATCCGAACCGAAGGCCAGGGTTAAAAGCCTGGTCAGGGGCAACGCATAGATGGTGAACCTGCTTCGCAGAATATAATCCATCCACGAGGCCGCAACATTACATTACTTGAAATTCGAATCGTAAATTGGAGAGAGTTTATATGAATAGAGGCTATGCTGGCTATTATAAAGGATTTTTCTTGAGGAGCTCCTATGAATATGCATACGCCCTGTATCTTGATTATCATAAGATTCGCTGGAAATATGAAACTAAATCCTATGATATTGGATATAAAACATATAAGCCGGATTTTTTTATCTTTGATGAAAGTGGATCTTTGCTCGAAATTATTGAGATGAAATCAAGAAATATTGATGCAAAGAAAAACGCCAGACAAGCTTTAGAAAAGATTAATACCCTATTTGGAATTAAGTGTGAATTAGTTTCTTATGAAGAACTTTTGAAGATTTATAAGGTGATGCCTTTCTCACTTAATTCAGTTATAACTCAATGGATAAATTCTGAAAATACTACTATAAACAAATCACTCTCAGGTAAATTAAATGGGCACTACAACCTTAAACATACACCCATCGCAAAGAAAAAAATTGGTGAGCATACCAAGAGACTTTGGAATACTAACAACGAAGTAAAAGGAAGAATGTTAGAAGGTCTCAGAAAATCAGGTCTTACTCAGTAAGGTAAAATTAAAACGCCAAGAGTAAGACGACAATGCTTAATTTGCAATTTTGAGTTTGAGGTGTTGGTTACTTCTAATCAGAAGTTTTGCGGTAAAGTATGTGCAGGTAAAAATGCTATTGGATTTGCTACCAAAGAGTATGTTAATAATAGAAAAGTTATCCATGAGGAAATCAAACAGTTTGTCATTAAATGGTCAATAACTCATTCAGATATTGTTCTTAGTACACCACTTAATAAGGTTAGTACTACCATTCATGAAATGACGACTGAAATTGAAAGATTATATGGGGTTAAGGATTTAAGGGTGATTTCTAAAGCTGTTTTTGGTAAAGATCAAGGAAGAAAAGAACTTCTCTTGTTTATGAAGAAGGTATGTAATGAAAAGATATGCTGAACTAACGGGAAAAAACAACCGTTAGAACTAGAGGATAAAAAGCCTTTAGGATAACAACTGGAACAGCCTCTCGCACCAAATAGTGTCTGTAACCTCGCTGCAGTAAACCTAGCAGAAATGGCAGACAAGGATACAAAGACTGTTAACTTCGAAAAATTAAAACGCACAGTAGAAGTAGGTGTCCGCATGCAGGATAATGTTATCGATGCGACTCCATACTTCCTTGAGGATAATAAGAGACAGGCATTAGGTGAACGTCGAGTAGGACTAGGTGTTATGGGTCTTCACGATCTCCTGATCTACTGTGAAACTGAATACGGCTCCGAACAAGGAAACAAACTGGTTGATGAAGTTTTCGAAACGATTGCTACATCTGCATACCGTGCGTCTGTAGAACTTGCAAACGAAAAAGGAAGCTTCCCATTCCTGCAGGGCGGAACTGCAGAAGAAACAAATAGACTTCGCACTGCGTTTTCAAACACTGGCTTCATGAAAAAGATGCCGGAGGATATTCGCAATTCTATTCTTGAAAACGGAATTCGTAACTCTCACTTGCTGACTGTTGCTCCAACGGGATCAACTGGAACAATGGTTGGCGTATCTACAGGACTTGAACCATACTTCTCATTCTCGTATTTCCGAAGCGGCCGTCTTGGCAAGTTCATTGAAGTGAAGGCGGATATCGTACAGGAATACCTTGACCGCAATCCGGATGCTGATCCTGAGAACCTGCCTAACTGGTTCGTGTCTGCTATGGAATTGGCTCCTGAGGCACACGCTGATGTACAATGTGTCATCCAGCGCTGGATCGACAGCTCGATCAGTAAAACGGTCAATGCTCCAAAAGGCTACAGTGTTGAGCAGGTCGAAAAGGTATACGAACGCTTGTATAAAGGCGGAGCAAAAGGCGGAACTGTTTATGTTGATGGCTCACGCGATTCCCAGGTTCTGACGCTAAAAGCGGAAGAGAACACTATGGAAGAGCAAATCGATAAAAAGGAAAAGCAAAAACAGCATGTTGTATTAGTCGACACAATCCATGAACTGCGTTCTACCAACGTTACGATCGGTTCTGAAGTCGGCAATACTTGCCCAGTCTGCCGCAAAGGCGAAGTAAAAGAAATCGGCGGCTGCAACACTTGTACAAATTGTAATGCACAGTTGAAGTGCGGATTATAAAAAACAAGAATGTACCACGGCCCAGTGCCGTGGTATTTTTATGCTCTTTTTTGATAACTCAATCCTACTGATTGAAAAATATTTCCCCGGTCCAAATACCTATATATAAGAACATAAAACGTAAAACTATCAAAATTTTAAGAATACTTTTATAATAGAAACGATTATATAGATAAAGGACTGGGGAAAATGATTGGTTTAGCTGTAATTTTACTTATGGTATTGTTTTTGCCTTTTACAATTAAAATGGTGGAACATAATTTGGAGATTTTTTTATTTATTATGGGTATTGCTGCGGCAGCCATTAGCGGGGAGTTGAATCAGCATTTAGTTGGAAAAGCACTTGTGGACCCCATTATCATCACAATTGCTGTATTTGTCGCAGGCTTACTCACCAAATGGTTTCAAAAACCTATGGAAAAATCGATTTTATGGGGAAGCAGGTTACTCACTCCCCGAGTTTTTTTGCGTTAACAGTGGTCATTCTTGGTTTGGCTTCAAGCATTATTACTGCTATAATCGCGGCGATCGTTCTTGTGATTATCGTCAATGTCCTCCCGTTAGACCGGAAATCGGAAATTCGTTTTACCGTCTTGGCTTGTTTTTCGATTGGGCTGGGAGCTGCCTTAACCCCGATTGGTGAGCCATTGGCCACCATCACCATAAGTAAATTGAATGAGGACTTCTTTTATTTGCTGCAATTAATTGGTGCCGAAGTGCTGCCTGCCATCATAATTTTCGGCATCATGTCGATGATTCTTGTAAATCCGCATGAAGCAAAAAATGGACTGAAGTCTGTCACTAAGTCTGAATCATACAATGAAATTATCATTCGTTCATTAAAAATCTACTTGTTCGTCATGGGGCTCACATTTCTTGGGCATGGATTCGAACCTTTTATTAATGAGTATGTTATCGGGCTTTCTCCAACACTGTTGTACTGGATCAATATGATATCAGCGATATTGGATAATGCTACGCTTGCCGCTGCTGAAATCAGTCCTGCTATGGATAGTGAAACCATACAAGCTGTTTTACTCGGACTTATTATCAGCGGAGGAATGCTGATTCCAGGAAATATCCCTAATATCATCTCTGCAGGTAAGCTGAATATCACCAGCAAGGAATGGGCGGCGTTTGGAGTTCCGGTTGGCCTTGCTACCATGTTTTTTTATTATATTGTCCTATTTGTTTTTTAGCCGGGGAATATTAAAGAGGATGGAAATATTTTTCCCATCCTCTTTTTGCATTTCTGCCCATAATAACTGTAAAACATTATGGAATGAAATGAGGCATGTAAATGAAACCCTTTGTACCTCAATTGGTTTATATCGAGCCACAAGCACTTGAACATCCGCTAGGCAGGGAACTGAAAGAGAAATTTGAGAAAATGGGTCTCGAAATCAGGGAAACTACATCCCATAATCAGGTCCGCGGTATACCAGGTGATAACGAATTACAGCAGTATCGTAATGCGAAATCAACTCTTGTAGTAGGTGTACGCAGGACGCTGAAATTCGATACATCAAAACCATCAGCGGAATACGCGATACCGCTTGCCACTGGCTGTATGGGGCATTGCCATTATTGTTACCTTCAGACAACACTTGGAAGTAAGCCGTACATTCGTACATATGTCAATCTTAATGAAATTTTTGAACAGGCGCAAAAATATATGGATGAAAGAAAGCCTGAAATAACACGGTTTGAAGCGGCATGTACATCCGATATTGTCGGTATTGACCATTTGACTCTTGCCTTGAAGAAAACAATTGAATTCATCGGTCAAACAGAATACGGTCAATTACGATTCGTCACAAAATACCATCATGTCGATCATTTACTGGATGCCAAGCATAATGGTAAAACGCGATTCCGTTTTAGTGTAAACGCACGCTATGTCATCAAGAACTTTGAGCCAGGCACATCTTCCTTTGACGAAAGGCTTGAGGCAGCAAGGAAGGTAGCCGGAGCCGGCTATCCGCTAGGCTTTATCGTTGCGCCGATTTATATCCATGAAGGTTGGAGAGAAGGATACCATGAATTGTTTGAAAGGCTTAGCCATTCACTCGAAGGTGTCGACCTATCAGGCTTGAGCTTTGAACTGATTCAGCACCGTTTCACAAAACCAGCTAAAAATGTGATTCAAAAACGTTACCCAAAATCCAAGCTGGAAATGGATGAAGAAAAACGAAAGTACAAATGGGGACGCTACGGAATCGGAAAATATGTATATCAGACAGATGAAGCAAAGGATCTTGAAAACACGATTCGCGGTTATATTCATTCGTTCTTCCCCGAAGCGGAGATCCAATACTTCACGTAATATGAAAATTTTTAACTTGTACGCCGTACTATTTTACAAAATGTGCGCTTAAAGATGTAACAATGGGATTACATCGACGGGAGTGGCTCATATGTATATAGACGGCGTTTTTTCCGGCGGAGGAATCAAAGGATTTGCGTTGATCGGTGCCTGTGCAGCAGTTGAGGAACGAGGGTTCAGATTTAAGCGGGTAGCTGGAACAAGTGCTGGATCATTGGTAGCGGGATTGCTTGCTGCCGGGTATACGAGTACAGAAATGGCAAGCCTTGTTGGTGAGCTGAACCTGAGGAAATTTCTTGACTCAAGAAAAACAATTATCCCTTCAGCACTGACGAAATGGCTGTTTGTATATTGGCGTATGGGTTTATACAAGGGAGATGAACTGGAATGTTGGATCGCAGAAACACTTGCCGCGAGAGGGTTGCGGACATTCGGTGATTTGGCTCCGGATGCACTTAGAATCATCGCTTCAGATTTAACGAATGGGAGATTATTGATTCTTCCTGATGATCTTCCAAAGTACGGTATCGACCCAAGAACTTTTCCTGTAGCAAGGGCAATAAGAATGAGCTGCAGTCTGCCATTCTTTTTTGAACCGGTGAAACTAAGGGACCGCATCAGTACGAATATCGTTGTGGATGGTGGGGTATTGAGCAATTTTCCGATGTGGCTCTTTGATAAGGATAATGTAAAAAAAGTACGGCCGGTACTCGGAGTAAAGCTCAGCCCTCATATAACGCAGCAGCCAACAAACAAAATCAAAAATGCCCTGCAAATGTTCGATGCCTTGTTTGAAACGATGAAGGATGCGCATGATTCCAGATATATTTCGCGTAAGCATGCAAAAAATATTATTTTCATACCGACTGAAGGATCATTGACGACCGA
The DNA here is from genome assembly GCF_049532715.1 of Heyndrickxia sp. MSNUG. Lineage (NCBI taxonomy): Bacteria > Bacillati > Bacillota > Bacilli > Caryophanales > Bacillaceae > Heyndrickxia > Heyndrickxia sp. MSNUG. Next base: position 3,250,837 of record NZ_CP150978.1, on the reverse strand, counting down.
ATTTCAGCTGACTGAAGAAAAAAAATTAGAACTGATCGAACTAGGTAAAATGAACGCTGATAAATTTTTTAAATCCTGGTGCTATTAAAAAAATCGGGCTAAAACGAAGCCCGATTTTTTTTCTTGCTTTTTTTACCGTCAATGACAGTTAAATGAGATGCATCCTTTTTCTTGTTCCGTGCAGATGCCAGTGACCTAATTTTAGAGCGCTTAGTTGAAGAACTTGTTTCTTTTGCCTGGAACCGTTTCTTGGACCGCTTTGCTGCTTTTAAAAATGCTCGCTGTTGCTGCTTTCCAGGGCTGGTTCCAGAAAAACGTCTTACTAGATAATAAATCACTGCACCGACCAATGCGACTACAGCAAGGGTTTTGATAACACCAACAGGATCGCTTATCAATTTCGATACTATTCCGATAATTGAAAGGACAATGAGTCCTGTAACCAAATACTTAGAAGTTCGATTATTCAAAGTAAGCCACCTCCCTAAAAGCATCATGAGCATTTTTTTAGTCTTTTAAACTAGCTAACGCTTACTTTATACAATTTCTTCGGTTTTATACTATTCTCCTGCTTCTTTTTCCTTTTTTAGAAGCGCTTTAAACGAGAGATTGAAAGTTATAATTTGTTTCAAGCAAATAAATGACTAGAAAAGCTTATCACTATAGTTAAGGACGATATCTTAAAAAAATCAGCAAAGGGATTTTTATATACCTTAACTTTATTTTACTAAAAAAAACCCTAAACCACTATATGCTTTCTGAGCTCATCGCAACATTTTTATCCAGTTCATGCAATTGATTTTCTGCTCCGGGACATACTATAAACGGAGGTGCAACTAATGGCAGAAAATCATGAAAACCTTGAACAAAATCAGCGGGAAAAACCTATGTCTTTCCTCACGATGACGATTATCACTGGATTATGTGGCGGTATATTCTGGAGTGCCCTGGCATACTTAGCCTATATTTTCAATTTTACGGAGATTCGTCCAAATGTCATTCTCGAGCCATGGGCATTAGGGAAATGGAAAGAGCAGTGGCTAGGTACAGTGATCTCAATCATCGCAATCGGCCTTTTTTCAATCGGTGCCGCACTCGTTTATTATGCAGCAATGAGAAAAATTAAATCCATATGGGCAGGTGCCGCTTATGGACTAGTGTTATTTTTGCTTGTATTTTATGTTTTGAATCCAATATTCCCTGGGATTAAGCCGTTCTGGGACCTGTCAAAGAACACCTTAATTACGTCAGCATGTTTTTATATCCTCTTTGGTGTCTTTGTTGGCTATTCTATTTCCTATGAGGAACAGGAAGTCCGCAGCCGAGAGAAAAAACATAAAGAGGTTACTTCTTAAGCATGTCTAAGTAGTTTTCACGAATTTAGTTATGTTAGAATGTTCTTAATGAACATTCTTTTTTTACGGGAGCTGTGTATGAGAAAAATACTTTTGCTTAACGGTCCCAATTTAAACCGTCTGGGAAAAAGGGAACCGGCTATATACGGCAGCAAGACGCTGAAGGATTTGGAGAACAGAATAATTGAGCTGGGTGCAGAATCACAGCTGGAAGTTATTTGTTTTCAATCCAATCATGAAGGAGAATTGATCGACAAACTTCATGAGGCCGAAGATACGGGTGTTGATGGCATCATTTTCAACCCCGGGGCATTTACGCATTATAGTTATGCCATCAGGGATGCGATAGCAGGAATAAATTGTCCCGTTATCGAAGTACATATTTCAAATGTTTATGAAAGAGAAGCATTCAGGCATAAATCTGTCATAGCTCCTGTTTCAAAAGGACAAATTGCTGGTCTTGGCCTGATTGGCTACGAATTGGCGCTAGAAGCATTTAAAAGGGAAGAAAAAGGGGAGGAATAAGGTTATGGAAAAGATACAAAAATTGCGCGCAACCTTTGAAACACTCGGTATAGATGGAATGCTGGTAACAAGCGAATTTAATCGCCGTTACATGACTGGATTCACTGGTTCAGCTGGAATGGTGTTAATCACTAATGAAAAAGCATTGTTCATTACTGATTTCCGTTATACAGAGCAAGCAGCTAAGCAATGCGAAGGCTACGATGTTGTCCTTCATAAAGGACTTATCCAGGATGAAGTTGCGGCCCAGGCGAAAAACCTAGGTATTAAGAAGCTGGGATTTGAAGAAGCTCATGTTACATATTCAGCGTTTAAAACCTATGAAAAGGCAATTGAAGCTGAGCTTGTCCCTGTATCGGGAGAAATTGAAAAGTTACGCTTGATTAAGACCGATTCAGAGATTAAGATATTAAAGGAAGCAGCAGCCATTGCAGATGCTGCATTTACACATATACTTGAGTTTATCCGTCCAGGGAGAACAGAGCTGGAGGTATCGAATGAACTAGAATTCTTCATGAGAAAGCAGGGAGCTACTTCTTCTTCGTTTGATATTATCGTTGCATCAGGCTACCGTTCTGCCCTGCCACACGGTGTGGCAAGTGACAAGGTGATTGAAGCGGGCGACTTTGTTACCCTTGATTATGGTGCTTATTATAAAGGTTATGTTTCTGATATTACGCGTACAGTTTCAGTGGGCAAGCCAGCTGACAAACTGAAGGAAATCTATGACATCGTTCTTGAAGCACAGCTTCGAGGCATGGCAGGGATCAAGCCTGGAATGTTAGGCAAAGAAGCTGACGCGCTGACTAGGAATTTCATCACAGAAAAAGGATATGGAGAATACTTTGGACATTCAACTGGACATGGCATCGGTCTTGAAGTACATGAAGGTCCTGGACTTTCGTACAGATCTGAAACAATACTTGAACCAGGCATGGTTGTGACAGTTGAGCCGGGAATCTATATCGCTGGCCTTGGCGGAGTACGAATTGAAGACGATACCGTGATTAAATTAGACCATAATGAGTCCCTGACACATTCTACAAAAGAACTCATCATACTTTAAGAGACATTAGGAGGACAAACAATGATTTCAGTTAACGATTTTCGTACTGGTTTAACAATCGAAGTGGATAATGGTATTTGGCGTGTACTTGATTTCCAACACGTAAAGCCAGGAAAAGGTGCAGCATTTGTACGCTCAAAGCTTCGTAACCTTCGTACTGGAGCAATCCAGGAAAAAACTTTCCGCGCAGGTGAAAAAGTAGCAAAAGCGCAGATTGAAAACCGTAAAATGCAATATCTATATGCTAGCGGAGACCAGCATGTGTTCATGGATAATGAATCTTATGAGCAGATTGAATTACCAGGGAATTCTATCGAATATGAATTGAAATTCCTTAAGGAAAACATGGAAGTATACATTATGACATTCGGCCACGAAACTCTTGGGGTAGAACTTCCAAACACTGTTGAGCTAGAAGTAACTGAAACAGAACCGGGAATTAAAGGTGATACTGCTTCCGGCGGAACAAAGCCTGCAATAATGGAAACTGGTCTTTCTGTTCAGGTTCCTTTCTTCATCAACCAGGGTGACAGACTGATCATCAACACAACTGATTCATCTTACGTATCACGTGCTTAATATTAAAACCTGCCTTTTGGCAGGTTTTTTTGTTTGGTATAAGAAAAAGCACCTCATTAATCGAGATGCTTGCCAGGTTATTGCTCAATATCATATTTCCACTCATTCATTCCGCCGCTCATGTTGTATATATTCTTGAATCCCTTCTCAGTCAGTATTCCGCTTGCTTTTGTAGAACGGTTTCCGCTCTGGCATGCAACAACATATTTTTGTTCTTTATCAAGCTCTGAGAGCATTTCTTCAAGAACCTGCAAAGGCACTAGTTTCGCCCCAGGAATATGGCCTGCGGCAAACTCTTCTGGAGTTCGGACATCAAGGACTTCCACTTTGCCCGAGTCGATCATTTCCTTCGCTTCATCAACTGTAACATCTTTATAAGTACCAGAGGAACAGCCTGTAATTAACAATAGAAAAGTAATTGCTGCTAAGATCTTTTTCATGAATATCGCTCCTTATAATACGTATAAGGGTATTTTACCTCATAGGCAGTTAGAAGTGTACAAACAAATTGTGTCAGCGGCGATTTTTTTTAGTCTGTCCGGGCAGATGATTGAAAGCGGAGTGCCATGAACGCAAACCACCAGTTGGATTAAGCAAAGCAAAATAGAAAAAGCCAGGTTGCGCCCGGCTTTATCAAAAGCTAAACAATAGTATAAGTGGCTTTTAGGGTAGCTTTAATCTCTAGTTTTCCTGGTTCAATTGGTGTTCCGCTGCCTGAGCTCTTTTCGAATGATGCAACGAGGTAAGGACCGGGTATTGCTTTTTGGGATTCTTCTGTAATGGATAAAATTTGCGGCTGGGTGGCGATGCCAAACGTTCTCGCAATGGTTTGAGCCTTTTTATAAGAATCAATAACGGCAAGGGATAGAGCCTGGTTATAGTATGCCTGTGGGTCAGCAACAGTAAATTGGATATTCATTACCTCATTTGCACCATTTTTAACAGCCGTGTCGATTACCACACCGACTTGCTCAGGATTGCGTATTGTTATTGTGTATAGATGTGTAACCCGGTATCCCTGGAATAGCTGTTTGCCGTCTTCATACGTATAAATAGGATCAATTCTATAATCTGCGGTTTTGATATCGTCTTTTGGAATTCCTATACTAACAAGAGCTGTAACAATATCTTGAGCAATTTTAGCATTGTCCGCCTGTGCCTCTTGGAGATTTGGATTTTCTGTTCGAACTCCAAGTGTTGCAGTTGCCTTATTTGGGCTTGCCATGACTGAGCCTTCACCGTTTACTGTGATTCTTCTGCCAATCTCTGCTCCCCTGAATCCAGAATATATTCCTTGAGCCATTTTTATCCCTCCAAGCTTTTTCCTCTTCTCCTATTCTTATGATTGTTTCTTTATTTCCATCACAAGAGGACAGTAGGAATGCTCGAAGTTTAACAATGCATACCTGTTACTCGCCGGCTCCAGGTGCCTTATCCGTATCGTTTTTGTTGTTGTACTTCGGGTCAGTCATAGGGGATTCCTTCAGGCTTCTTGTACCTCCAAGGTATGTTGCACGATCATCCCTTTGAACCTTCTGGAATTTTTGATGATCCTCATTCATGGTTTTCAACTCCTTTCATGAGGGTTATTTTTTACTAATCGCTTTCTGATTACTCCTGCAATAATCATTAATCTAGCGGTCATAAAGTGGCCAAGCAGGCATACATATTAATTAAGTGTATGTCAGGAGGATCAATTATGGACGATATCTTCTCTTTTTTGCCGAAACGGATTGCTGAATTGCTGGATACAGTGCCTCCTAATGACAAAGACGGGATGGAAGAAGTGCGGATCAGGATCAACCGTCCGCTGGAAATAACGGTAAGAGGCAAACCGCAATTCTTGCCGTATATCATTCCCCCCGAGGATGCTGTCCAGCTCTTGAACAAGCTTGGACATTTTTCAATGTATACATTGGAAGAAGAACTGAAACGGGGATATATCACAATCGCAGGCGGCCATAGAGTGGGGCTGGCGGGCAAGGTGATACTTGAAAATGGCTCTGTAAAAGCCATCAGGGATATTTCTTCATTTAATTTTAGGATCGCCAGGGAAAAAATCGGGATAGCTGAACCGCTCTTGCCCTTTTTATATCAAAATGGCTGGAAGCATACGATGATCATAGGCCCGCCTCAGACTGGAAAGACAACATTGTTGAGAGATATCGCAAGGCTGATTTCCAGTGGAGTGCAGCAAAAGAAGCTGCCTCCGCTTAAAGCAGGCATTGTCGATGAAAGGTCGGAAATAGCCGGTTGTGTAAAAGGAGTTCCACAGCTCACCTTTGGGCCTAGGGTAGATATTCTCGATTCTTGCCCTAAAGCCGAAGGAATGATGATGATGATCCGATCAATGAGCCCAGATGTCCTGGTTGTGGATGAGATTGGCCGTAAGGAAGATGGGGATGCGATTCTCGAGGCGGTAAATGCAGGGATCAAGCTGATCATGACAACCCACGGCGATTCCCTTCAGGATATTCAAAAGCGTCCCACCCTCAAACCAATTCTGGAGATGGGGATTTTTGATCGATTTGTTGAGCTTAATAGGGTTTCCGGGCCAGGTACAATTACTTCGATAAAAGACTCTAATGGCAAAGAAATCCTGCAAAAAGTGAGAGTGACATAAATGGTGAAAATAATTGGTGCTGTGATGATTATTCTGGCCACAACATGGACAGGTTTTGAGGCATCCAGACATTTAAGTGAACGACCACGGCAGCTGCGGCTATTGAAGTCGGCACTGCAGTCACTGGAAGCGGAAATCATGTATGGGCACACTCCTCTGCACGAAGCATCAAGGAAACTTGCAGCACAGCTTTCAAAACCTTTGTCCTGGTTTTTTGAAGCCTTTTCAAAAAAATTAACTGAATCCGAAACGACTGTAAAGTCTGCATGGGAAGAAAGTTTATCCGAGGTCTGGAAATTAACCGCCTTCAAACAGGGCGAATTTGAGATCATGAAACAATTCGGCGAGACACTTGGAAGACATGACAGGCATTCTCAGCAAAAACAAATTTTGCTTACGATTTCACATCTGGAAAGAGAAGAAACAGATGCCTGCGAAAGACAGATGAAATACGAAAAAATGGTGAAAAGCATCGGGTTTCTATCTGGCTTATTACTAATCATTTTATTGATGTAGCGTTTAGGAGGAGGACAAGATGGGTCTAGAAGTGGATATTATCTTTAAAATCGCAGGTGTTGGCATCGTCGTTGCTTTTTTGCACACAATCCTCGACCAGGTAGGAAAAAAGGAATATGCACAATGGGTAACATTGTTCGGATTCATCTATATACTTTTCATGGTCGCTTCAATTGTTGATGATCTCTTTCAAAAAATTAAATCTGTATTCCTATTTCAAGGGTAGGGGAGGGCTTTGCCATTGAAATCCTTCAAATAGTTGGTGTAGCACTCATTGCAACCTTTCTAGCGCTGATTGTGAAAGAGCAAAAGCCTAACTTTGCATTTTTATTGATCGTTTTTACAGGCTCTGCAATCTTTCTTTTCCTTGTTGATCAAATCTACCAAATCATATTTATGATCCAAAAGCTGGCGGCAAATGCTCGTGTGAATCTTGTCTACGTGGAAACCATCCTGAAAATCATTGGGATAGCATATATTGCAGAATTTGCAGCCCAAATTACGAAAGACGCAGGCCAGGGGGCAATCGCTTCAAAGATTGAACTAGGAGGAAAAATCCTGATTCTTGCTATGGCAATCCCAATTCTCACAGTAATGATCGAAACAATTATTCGCTTAATCCCGGGCTGATTTTAGAGTCTTGTATGAAGAGGTGTAAATATGAAGCAGCGGCTGCAGTTCATTCTAAGCATCATTCTTATCCAATTGTTTTTTTTTAGTCCGATTGTACAAGCTGCAGGAGAAGAAAAGGACTCGAATCTATTGATAAATCCTGATCAAATTGCGAAATCCCAGCTTGAGAATCTAAATATCGATGAGCTTAAGGGGTTTTGGGAGGATATCATCGATAAATATGACGGTTATTTGCCAGAAAGCCAGAAAGGCAGCTTATATGATTTTATAAGCGGAGAAAAAGAGTTTTCGATGAAGGCCTGGTTTAAAGGCATCGTGAATTTTGCCTTTCATGAATTCATTGTTAATGGAAAACTTCTTGGTTCATTGATTTTGCTTACTGTCTTCAGTATGTTTCTCCAGGCTTTGCAAAATTCCTTTGAAAAAAGCACAATCAGTAAGGTCGCCTATTCGATCGTGTTCATGGTCTTAATCATTATTGCCCTTAATAGCTTTCATGTGGTAGTCGATTACACGAATGATGCAATTGGGACTATGATTCAATTCATCCTTGCTTTAATACCACTCTTGCTTGCATTAATGGCGACTTCTGGAGGATTGATATCGGCAGCTTTCTTCCACCCGGTTATCATTTTTATGATGAATACGAGCGGTATGTTTATCCAGTATGTTGTACTGCCGCTTTTATTTCTGTCGACACTTCTTAGCATTGTCAGCATATTATCTGAGCACTACAAAGTTACGCAGCTTGCCAGTATGCTGAGGAATTGGAGTGTCGGCCTGCTCGGAATATTGTTGACCGTGTTTCTTGGAGTCATATCAGTACAAGGGGCATCTGCGGCTGTGACAGACGGCGTAACCGTAAAGACGGCAAAATTTATAACAGGGAATTTTGTGCCTGTGATTGGTCGGGTTTTCACCGATGCAACGGATACTGTCATCAGTGCATCGATGCTGCTGAAGAATACAGTTGGCCTTGCAGGAGTGGCAATTCTATTGCTCATTGCCGCATTTCCGGCCGTCAAAATTTTGATGGTTGCCTTCATCTATAAGTTCGCAGCAGCAATTCTGCAGCCATTAGGCGGAGGCCCTGTTATTACTTGCCTGGATATCATCAGTAAAAGCATCATATACGTATTTGCTGCCTTGGGAATTGTCTCATTGATGTTTTTCCTGACGATTACAGTCATTATCGCAGCTGGAAATTTAACGATGATGGTGAGATAGGGGGAGAAGGATGGACTTTTTAAAAGAGTGGGTTACAAATATCATCATTTTTATCCTCCTGGCAACTGTCCTGGATATGCTGCTGCCGAATTCAAGCTTCCAGAAATACACGAAGATCGTAACTGGCCTGATTTTGATTGCGATTATCCTTTCACCTATTATGAAGATCTTCACAACTGATTTTGAAACAGCAATCGCTTCGATTAGCCAATTTAATAGTCATGGTGAAGAAGAAAATATAAAAAATTCAATAGAATTTCAGAAAAAAGAAATACAAGCATCCCAGCATGCATATATTTTAGAAACAATGGCTGTCCAATTGAAAACAGCCGCAGAGGAGGAGTTGATGGAGCAGCAAGGAATGGAAATTGCTAATATCGAGCTTGAAGTAAATGATCAGGATCAGCGGCCTTTCCCAGAAAACCTGCAATATGTCATCGTACATGTTAAGAAAGCAGAAAATGAGGGAGAGACTGTGGCAGTAGTAAGAGAAGTAGAAATTGATACAGACGCACCCCTTCCATCAAAACAAACCTCTAAGAATACAGATCAAATATCTTCTCTTCTGTCAGAAAAATGGAACGTTCCTGAAAGCTCTATTCAAATCATGATAGAAGGGGGAGTGACGAACATGGACAATGAAAAAGGTCCTTTGACTTGGCTTAAAAAGCAATTGGGGAGCAAAGATGGGCCGCCTGGTAAGAAAACAGGCAAATATCAGTATTTGATGATAGTAGTCCTCTTCGGTACCGCCATCATGCTAATGGGAAATATACTCGGTGATAAAAATCCTGCTGATGCAGTTGTCCCAGCAGCGAAGGAAGCTGGACCTGAGGAAGATACTGCAGTATTCGGCCAGAAAAAAAGTGCTGGAAATGACGTCATTTCCGATTATGAAGAAGCCTATGAAGCCCAGCTTACAGAAATGCTGGAGGGAATAAACGGCGTAGGGGATGTAACAGTGTTTGTCAACGTGGATGCAACAGAGAAAAAAGTACTTGAAAAAAACACCACCATCCAATCCCAGACTACGGACGAAACCGACCGTGAAGGCGGTAAGCGAAAAGTCGAGGATGCTTCAAAGGATGAGCAGCTTGTGTTGGTACGGAATGGTGAAAAAGAGGTTCCACTTGTCCTGGAGACAAAGAAACCAGAGATTAGAGGTGTCCTGGTTGTGGCAAAGGGAGCTGAAAATATACAAATCAAAAAATGGATCATCGAGGCTGTCACAAGGGCACTGGATGTTCCAAATCACCGCGTGGCAGTAATGCCAAAAAAATCTAAGGGGGATTAATAGATGTTATTAAAAAAGCAAACTGTATGGTTATTGACAATGCTAAGCCTAGTGGTCGTTCTTTCTGTGTACTATATCACTTCACCTGAGCAGCAAAAGAGTGCTGACCTTGCTGGGGTAGAACAGAAACAGGCAGACAATAAAGAGACTGCAGCAACTGAATCGAAGGATGGATCAACTGTGATTTCAGGAATTGCCAGCGATGAAAAGTTTGAAGCTTTGCGTATAAACCTTGAAGAAAAGCGGACAAAAATGAAGGAAGACCTTCAGACAATCGTCGCTTCAACTGACCTTCCTGCCGAACAACGCAGCGATGCGGTTGAAAAGATGAACCAGCTGGATGAAATTGCACAAAAAGAAGGAGTACTCGAAACATTAATTAAATCTATGGGATATGAAGATGCATTGGTTCGTGCAGATGGCGAAAACGTCAGGATTACAGTAAAAGCAAAAGATCACTCTGCTTCTGCAGCAAATGAAATCATCCAGATGGTAAGGACAGAACTTGGATCTTTACAGCCTGTAGCCGTTTCATTTGAACCATCTAAATAAGATACACACAAAAAAGGGAAAGCGGCTGCTTTCCCTTTAATTTTGATGTAATTTCAATAAATTATCTAATGATTCATGCGCGACTTCTACTGATTTAAATAGCTGTTCATGATGCTTGCTTTGCACAAGTGCTGCTGATGAAATTTCCTCCAGTGCGGCACTGGCCTGCTGAATGACTGAGCTGAACCTCGCGATTGTGCCTTCAATTGCAATGGACGATTCAAGGATGTTTCTCGTGAATGTATCCTGCTCCGAAATGTCGCTTTTCAAATTTTTAAATACGAGATGAATCGTATCGAATGCTTCCATTGTTTCTGCTGCGAGCTCAAGGTTTTGAGTGAGCTTTTCAGCAGTGAAGTTTACGCCTTCCTTCGTCCTTGATGTATCAATCATGACGCTCTTTAAATTGTCCGTTATCTGGGTTGCAGTGCAGCTTGTGATGTCTGCGAGCTTTCTTACTTCATCCGCTACTACTGCAAATCCTTTGCCGCTTTCTCCTGCGCGGGCTGCCTCAATGGAAGCATTTAAAGCCAGTAGATTTGTCTGGGCTGCAATCCCTTGTATATCGGATGCAAAACTGGATGTTTCTTTCACCAGGGAAGAAAGCGACATGATATGTTGGTTCACGGATTTCATGTTTTCGTATGAAGAGGTCAATTCTTTAATCAGCCTCCTCATTAATTCATCGCCCTTATCAGATACCCTCTCAGCAGACATTGCATCCTGATGGAGCTTTTCCACAAGTGTAGATGTCTTAGATATGTCATGGTTGGTACTTTCTAGAGTCTGGGTTATGTCGACGATTGAATCTGATTGAATATGGATTCCCGCTGAAATTTCCGTAACTGAATGTGTCATCTCAATCGAAGATTCGTAGTTTTCACGGCTCATTAATTTTACATCATCAATCAGGTTTGATATGCTTTTTGTATTATTCTCAATGATTTTTCTTGTTTCTAAATCTTTCAATAATAAGCTTTCAGACTCTTGTTGAGCAGAAACGATTGTCTCAGCAAGCTTATTGGAAATGGAAAATTGGAAGCTCAGCATGACGGTAATCAACATATACAACAGGTAAATCGTCACATAATTCTTAGTTTCAAGCGGCAATTCATGTTGGTGCAGATAGGTGAAAATTGTAATAATCGCAAATCCTAGTCCTGAACCCAGCAAAAGAATTTTCCGGTCCATGTAGATGGCTGCTGTAGCAAGAATGAAATACAGCAATATATAAGCAGTAGGGGAAACACTCGTCTCCATGATCAAGAATAATACTCCAGAGACGATAACAATAGATAGATATGGGATGAAGGTGGTCAGCTTCTTGAGATAATGAAGGGTTGCCACTATCCCTACTCCAGCACCCCCGCCTGCTATGATAGAAAGAATCACAGCAAGGTCTTTCTTCATTGCAGTATCAACTGCAGCTGCCAGTATGACAGAAACCAGAGTGGCTTTAACAATCAATGAATTCTTTCTTGCCAGATCCTCTATCTTAATTTCTTCAATATTTTTCATTAAGTGTCTTCTCCTCTTTAAATCAAGCTAAATGTAATATTCGCTAAAAATATTGCGATTCCTGTCGAATGAATTCACTTTTTTTTCAGAAAATATTAAAATGAATGAGAAAGGCAAGTAAGAGAGAAGATTATCGTAACATATTGAATTTGCACATGGTATTATCGTATAGTATTAGTATCTAGTCTTAAATATGAAATGGACAAGGGGTGCCCAAAATGTTAAAAGTTCAAGAAATCAGAGAGTTAATTAAATTGGTAGATCAATCGAGCATAGACGAGTTTTCATACGAGTATGAAGGGTCAAAAATAAAAATGAAGAAGCGTGGAGCAGAGAAAAATATGGTTGAGCAGGTTATGCAGACTGTTGCAACCCCTGCACCACAGCCTGTTGCAGCTGTACAAGAACTAGTTAAGCAAGAGCCTAAGGTTGAACCGGCAGCTGTTCAGGAAGTGAAGCAGGAAGAAGCAAAGGATACTTCAAACTTACATAAAATTGTTTCTCCGATGGTTGGAACTTTCTATCAATCTTCCTCTCCTGATGCAGAGGCTTATGTAAAAGAAGGTTCAAAGGTCAGCAAGGATTCCATTGTGTGCATCGTAGAGGCTATGAAGCTGTTTAATGAAATTGAAGCCGAAGTAAACGGAGAAATTGTTGAAGTTCTTGCAAAAGACGGGCAGCTTGTTGAATACGGCCAGCCTTTATTCTTGGTCAAGCCCGAATAAGGAGCGATAAGAATGATAAAAAAATTATTGATAGCCAACAGAGGAGAAATTGCAGTGCGCGTTATCCGTGCCTGCCGGGAGCTTGGAGTTGAATCAGTTGCAGTTTTTTCGGAAGCAGACAGAGAATCACTTCATGTGCAGCTTGCTGATGAAGCATATTGCATTGGTCCTAAAGCTTCAAAGGACAGCTATTTAAATTTCACGAATATTATTAGCGTAGCAAAATTGACAGGTTGCGATGCCATCCATCCAGGATATGGTTTCCTCGCTGAAAACGCCGATTTTGCTGAACTTTGCAGAGAATGCAATATCATTTTCGTCGGTCCAACTCCAGAAGCAATACAGAAAATGGGGACGAAAGATGTTGCAAGGGAAACGATGAAGGAAGCGAATGTACCGATTGTACCGGGTTCACAGGGAATCATTGAAAGTACAGACGATGCTGTCAGCCTTGCTAATGATATTGGTTATCCAGTTATCATCAAAGCGACTGCCGGTGGAGGCGGAAAAGGCATCCGTGTGGCAAGAACGGAACAGGAAATGATAAAGGGAATCAATATTACCCAGCAGGAAGCAATGACTGCGTTTGGAAATCCAGGAGTCTATATCGAAAAGTATATCGAAGACTTCCGACATGTAGAAATCCAGGTACTGGCAGATAACTACGGGAATACCATCCATCTTGGTGAACGCGATTGTTCAATCCAAAGACGCCTGCAAAAATTGCTTGAAGAAACACCTTCTCCTGCTCTGGATGGTGAAATCAGGGCTGAAATGGGTGAAGCAGCTGTAAAAGCAGCTAAAGCTGTTGATTATACTGGTGCTGGCACGGTAGAATTTATTTATGATTATCGCAATCGCAAATTTTATTTCATGGAAATGAATACCCGCATCCAGGTTGAACACCCTGTAACAGAAATGGTTACTGGTGTTGATTTAATCAAGGAACAAATTAAAATTGCATCAGGAGAAAGGCTGAACCTCAATCAGGAAGATGTGCAATTTAACGGCTGGGCAATTGAGTGCCGAATTAATGCAGAGAATCCTGCGAAAAATTTCATGCCTTCTGCCGGCAAAATTAAAATGTACCTGCCTCCAGGCGGATTTGGTGTTAGAATAGATTCAGCGGCATATCCCGGCTATACGATTCCGCCTTACTATGATTCAATGATCGCGAAGGTCATTACTTACGGAAGCAGCCGTGAAGAAGCGATTGACCGCATGAAGAGAGCCCTCAGCGAATTTGTGGTAGAAGGGATCCATACGACGATTCCATTCCATCTTAAGCTGCTGAACCATGAGGAATTCGTGGAAGGACAATTCAATACGAAATTCTTAGAAACACACGATTTAATGAAAGAAGAATAATAGGAGGTCTAGCCATGAGTGAACAGCAACATTTACTTGAAATGAGTCATGATGAAAACGGCTTAGGAAAAGTAGAAATTGCACCTGAAGTAATTGAAGTCATTGCAAGCATTGCTGCATCTGAAGTAGAAGGCGTAATGCAAATGCGTGGCAGTTTTGCTGCGGGTGTCGTTGAAAGACTTGGAAAGAAAAATCACGGCAAAGGTGTAAAGGTTGAACTTGCTGAAGAGGGAATCAAGGTCGACGTATATTGCGTGATGAAATTTGGTGTGTCCATTCCTGTGGTTGCTCAGAAAATCCAGGATAACATCCGCCAGGCGTTATTGAACATGACAGCGCTTGACGCAACTGAAGTCAATATCCATGTCGTTGGTATTCAATTCGAAAACCAAAAAGTAGAACCAGAAGTAGAACAGGAAGTTTAATAGCGGAACCAAAGGCATATTTTCTGTGCCTTTGGTTTTTTTGTTTTTGTAATGAAATAGGCAAGTGATATTTAAGGCTATTTCCTGAAAAATTGTTGTTATTACTAAAATGACTTGAGCAAATAACAGGAGTATAGGTATAACCAGTAAGGATTTCTTAGCTTCGCTATGGTGATTTTTCCATTGTTTTGATTAACTTTTTCTAAAAAGTGAAAAATAATAGGAAACCATGCGCAATGAGTTATGTTATGCTATTATTTTGTTAGAATCAGACAAGCCATAAAGGAGCTAAGAATAGAATGAAAAGAAGAACAGCAAGAGAAAAGGCCCTACAGGCCTTATTCCAGATTGATATAAGCAAGGTAGAAGCATCGGACGCAATCGAGCATGTATTGGAAGAAGAAGCGGGAGATGATTACCTCGATAAACTTGTATACGGAACTCTTCAGCACCAAGAGGAAATTGATGAGGAAATCAAAGCTTATTTAGAAAAATGGTCGATTGACAGACTTGCTGCTGTTGATCGTAACCTGTTGCGCCTTTCCGTATACGAATTGAAGTACTGCAATGATGAAGTGCCAGTAAATGTCGTTCTTGATGAAGCAATCGAAATTGCTAAATTATATGGGGATGACCAATCAAGCCGATTTGTAAATGGAGTTCTGTCTAAGGTGAAGCAGAGCATTTCCTAATACCATTATAGAGGCAGGTTGGACCCTCCCTGATCAATTAGGGGGAGAAAAAGTATGACTGCTATTATTATTGATGGAAAAGAAATCGCTAAAAAGAAAAAAATGGAAATCATTGACCAGGTAACAGAAATGAAAAAACAGGATTTCACTCCTGGGCTGGCTGTTATTCTGGTTGGTGATAACCAGGCTTCAAGAACATATGTTAACAGCAAGCAAAAAACGGCAAAAGAATTAGGGATGCACAATGTTTTGATTGAGTATCCTTCCTCGATAACAGAGCACGAATTATTGGCTAAAATCGATGAATTGAACAATGATGAGGCGATTCATGGAATTTTAGTCCAGCTGCCGCTTCCAGCCCATATCAATGAAACAAATCTAATTGAAGCAATTTCTCCAGAAAAAGATGTAGATGGCTTCCATCCCCTTAACATTGGCAGGATGATGACGGGGCAGGACGCATTTTTGCCATGTACTCCATACGGAGTCATGGTCATGCTGGAGGAAATAGGACTTAACCTTGAAGGGAAGCATGTAGTGATAGTCGGCAGAAGCAATATTGTAGGCAAGCCGGCAGGCCAATTATTTTTAAAAGAAAATGCGACAGTTACATACTGCCATTCGAAGACGAAGGATCTTGCGGTGCATACCAAAAAAGCTGATATAGTTGTTTCAGCTGTTGGAAAAGCAGGTTTGATCACTGCAGATCATATAAAGCCTGGAGCAGTAGTAATTGACGTCGGCATGAACCGGGATGAGCAAGGGAAGCTTTGCGGGGACGTGGCCTACGCAGAGGTTAAGGAGAAAGCCGGATATATCACACCTGTACCGGGCGGCGTAGGACCAATGACAATCACAATGCTTATGTACAATACATTAAAATCTGCAAAAAATCACCTGAATAACCTTCAAAATTCAAATATCTAAGGTGTGATACTGTCTATATCTGTTATAGTTGGAAGCTCAAAGTTCGCTATTGTTAAGTGACGAATCGAGATTCTAAATTTATAATAGGTATGGGCAGTTTTTTATTAGTTTTTTCAGTAATAGACATACTGTCGCAATTAGACATGAACAGTTGTATAACATGTTGCATTATATGTTTAGCTAAAGGAGTTTTCTATGGATAATCAGCGTTATCTCACCGTCAACGCGTTAACCAAATACATAAAACGAAAATTTGATGCTGATCCGCATCTCCAGGATGTTTTCATAAAAGGAGAAATTTCAAATTTTAAGCGTCATTCGAGCGGGCATATGTATTTTACGCTCAAGGATGAAAAAGCGCGAATCCTGGCAGTGATGTTTTCCAGTGCAAATCGTAACATGAAGTTCAAGCCTGAAAATGGGATGAAGGTATTGGTTCGTGGAGAAATCTCTGTCTATGAAGGAAGCGGACAATATCAGGTATACATAAAAGAAATGAAAACCGATGGCGTAGGCGATTTATTCGTTGCCTATGAACAGTTAAAGAAGAGGCTTGAGCAAGAGGGGCTTTTTTCTCCGCAATACAAGATGCCAATTCCAAAATATCCTAAAGCAGTAGGTATCGTTACTTCGCCAACTGGTGCTGCCATAAGAGATATTTTAACCACGATAAAAAGAAGATTCCCTATCACAAAGGTACTGATCTATCCGGCCTTGGTTCAAGGAGATCAGGGGGCGCCATCAATTGTAAAGGCTATTCAAAAAGCCAATGAAAGAAATGATGTCGATGTCCTTATCATTGGCCGTGGCGGTGGATCAATTGAGGAATTATGGGCTTTCAATGAAGAGGCTGTTGCCCGTGCAATTTTTGCTTCAAAAATACCGATTATATCTGCAGTTGGCCATGAAACTGATTTTACGATAGCAGATTTCGTGGCCGATATGAGAGCGCCAACGCCTACAGGGGCTGCAGAACTGGCAGTACCCCATATCCAGGAGTTGCTTGAACGCGTAATGAACCGGGAAACGAGGCTTCTCAGGGCGATGAGGGAAAAGGTTTTCTTTCAGCAGGAGCGCTATCAGCGGCTGATTCGCTCTTATGCGTTCCGCTATCCGAGGAAGTTATATGAGCAAAAGCTTGAGCAAGTGGACAAGCTGACTGAATCCCTAACCCGTGGAGCAAAAAAACTCTACTCACTTAAACTTGAAGCACATAATGGATTTAGGAAAAGACTGGCTCGCAGCCACCCTGAGGAATTGAAGAAAATCTCGGCAGATAAACATCAGCGGGTAACAAGGGCATTAAACAGAGCGATGGCTGCAGTCGTTTCTGAAAAGAGAAAAGAATTCAATGGAGTGATTTCAACCCTTGAAGCTTTAAGTCCGCTAAAAATCATGGATAGAGGCTACAGTCTTGCCTATACTGAGGATGGAAAACTAATTAAGAAAGTCGCCCAGGTTAAACCGGAGCGGAAAATATATGTAAAGCTTTCGGATGGCAGCTTTAAATGTGTCGTAACTGATATTGAGGAGAGTGGTAATGATGGCAGAAGATAAAAAATTAACCTTTGAACAGGCTATGGAACAATTGGAAAGCATCGTGGATAAGCTGGAAGAAGGAGATGTTCCTCTCGAAGAAGCGATTTCTTTTTATAAAGAAGGAATGGAGCTCTCGAAGCTTTGCCATGATAAGCTAAAGAATGTAGAATCACAGCTTGCTGAGATCATTACAGAAGATGGACGGACTGAAGGTTTCTCCATAAATGAGGAGGAATAGCATTGCATCCTGTTTCACTGGAATCATTCACAAATAAATATAAGGCTTTAGTCGAAGCTCGCCTAAGGGAAGCTGTAGGGACACTAGAAGCCCCAGAAAACCTAAAAAAATCCATGCTTTATTCACTTGAAGCTGGAGGTAAGAGAATTCGCCCACTTTTGCTTTTCGCAGTGATTGACGCATTTGGCAAAGACCCTGAACTGGGGGTGGACGCAGCTGCAGCGATAGAGATGGTGCATACATACTCCCTTATCCATGATGATCTTCCAAGCATGGACGATGATGATTTAAGAAGAGGAAAGCTGACTAACCATAAAGTTTTTGGTGAGGCAACTGCCATTCTTGCGGGTGATGCGTTATTGACACTGAGCTTCAATATGCTCGCTGATATCCCTGATGAATACGTTTCTGATAAAGTGAAATTGTCATTGATTAAAGGGTTGTCTAAGGCAGCAGGCGCAATCGGAATGGTAGGCGGTCAAGTTGCCGATATGGAAGGTGAAGACAAAGAACTGTCTCTTGGACAATTAGAGTATATCCATATCAACAAGACAGGCAGACTTTTGGAATATAGCATCATTGCTGGTGCAGAGATGGCAGGAGCTGCTGCTGAACAAAAGGCTGTCTTGTCCAAGTTTGCCTATCACATTGGCCTGGCATTCCAAATCAGGGATGACATACTCGATCTTGAAGGCAGTGAGGAATTAATTGGTAAACCAGTTGGAAGCGATACAGAAAACCATAAGAGCACTTATCCTGCGCTTCTTGGCCTTGCTGGTGCAAAAGATGCACTCGAAAACCATTTGCACAGCGCAAAAGAAGCATTGGCTGCGACCAAACTTAATGTTGCGGTACTGGCAGAAATTGCTGATTTAATCGGCTTACGCAACTATTAAGCTTAGACTGCCGTTGCCGTTGAGGAAGCTGGAAACATGTGCTATAATTGGCTGTTAGCACGATAGTGTTAACAGCTTTTTTATACATATTTAATGGTTTAGCTTGAAAACCGTTCTTTACTTAATATATGTTATTACTAACAACTTTTTTGGAAAAACAGATAATCATATATCCGGATTATTAAGTCAGAAATGAAAGAGAGTGGTCCGAAATGGATCTTTTATCAATAAAAGACCCTTCCTTCTTAAAAAATCTATCTAATAAGGAACTGGAAGAATTAAGCGGGGAGATTCGGCAGTTTTTAATCGAAAAGCTATCGGTTACTGGCGGACACATTGGCCCAAACCTTGGTGTAGTTGAATTGACAATTGCCCTCCACAAGTGTTTTGACAGTCCTAAGGATAAATTTCTTTGGGATGTCGGACATCAGTCATATGTCCACAAGATTTTGACAGGAAGGGCTTGCCAATTCGATACGCTAAGACAATACAAGGGCTTGTGCGGTTTCCCGAAGATGATTGAAAGTGAGCATGATGTTTGGGAAACTGGCCATAGTTCTACATCCCTTTCTGCAGCAATGGGAATGGCGATTGCCAGAGATTTAAAAGGCGAGAATTCTCACATCGTACCGATTATTGGAGATGGTGCCCTAACAGGAGGCATGGCTCTTGAAGCCCTAAACCATATAGGCCATGAAAAAAAGAAACTGATTGTCATCTTGAATGATAACGAAATGTCGATTGCACCCAATGTAGGCGCATTGCACAGTGTTCTTGGCCGTTTGAGGACTGCAGGGAAATATCATTGGGTTAAAGATGAGCTTGAATTGCTTCTGAAAAAAGTGCCGGCTATTGGCGGACAGCTTGCGGCAACTGCAGAGAGAATCAAGGACAGCCTAAAGTATTTATTTGTATCAGGGATCTTTTTTGAAGAATTAGGATTTACTTACCTTGGTCCGGTAGACGGCCATAATTATGAGGATTTATTTGAAAACCTGGCTTATGCAAAAAAACAGGATGGGCCGGTATTGCTTCACGTGATCACAAAAAAAGGGAAGGGTTATAACCCTGCTGAAAACGATAAAATCGGCACGTGGCACGGAACAGGACCTTACAAAATGGAAACTGGTGACTTTGTGAAGCCGGATTATGCTCCGCCTGCATGGAGCAAGCTTGTCAGTGAGACTGTGAGGAAGATTGCAAGAAGTGATGACCGGGTTGTTGCTGTCACTCCTGCTATGCCGGTGGGTTCAAAACTAGAGGGCTTCGCAAGCGAATTTCCTGACAGGATGATTGATGTTGGAATCGCAGAACAGCATGCCACAACATTTGCTGCCGGGCTTGCGACGCAAAACATGAAACCCTTCCTTGCTATTTATTCGACTTTCCTGCAGCGTGCCTATGACCAGGTCGTCCACGATATTTGCCGACAGAACCTGAATGTCTTTATTGGGATTGACCGCGCAGGCCTTGTGGGAGCTGATGGAGAGACACACCAGGGAGTGTTTGATATTGCGTTCCTAAGACATCTGCCTAATATGGTATTGATGATGCCTAAGGATGAAAATGAAGGACAACATTTGGTATATACGGCTATGAAATATGATGATGGTCCAATCGCAATGAGATATCCTCGGGGCAATGGACTGGGAGTTCCTATGGACGATGAATTAAAGGAGATTCCAATCGGAACATGGGAAGTTATCCGTGAGGGTGAGGATGCAGCAATCCTGACATTCGGAACAACGATTCCAATGGCACTTGCAGCAGCTGATATTCTAGGTAAGCAGGGTATCTCAGTCAGGGTCATCAATTCAAGGTTCATTAAACCACTGGACGAAAAAATGCTTACGGGCATCCTAAATGAAGATTTACCGATTTTAACAATTGAAGAGGCAGTCCTTCAGGGCGGATTTGGAAGCTTCATTCTTGAAACAGCCCAGGAACTCGGCTACCATAAAGCTGAAATTGACCGAATGGGAATACCGGATCAATTCATTGAACACGGCAGTGTTGATAAACTTTTAAAGGAAATTGGAATGACAACAGATGATGTTGTCTTGCGGATTCAAAAGCTTGCAAGACAAAAACAAAAAAGGGCGTAACAAATGAAAATCAAAAAAGAACGATTAGATGTGCTGCTCGTGGAGCGTGGTCTTGCCGAAACAAGAGAAAAGGCGAAACGGACAATCATGGCAGGGCTTGTCTACACCAATGAAAACCGGCTGGACAAGCCAGGAGAAAAGGTAAATAGTGATATTCCACTAACAGTAAAGGGGAATGTCCTTCCGTATGTAAGCAGAGGCGGCTTGAAGCTAGAGAAAGCATTGAAGGTTTTTGACCTGGAGGTTAAAGGCAAGACTCTGATTGATATCGGAGCCTCTACTGGCGGATTTACGGATTGCGCCCTCCAGAATGGAGCAGAAATGTCCTATGCCCTGGATGTTGGTTATAACCAGCTTGCCTGGAAGCTGCGCCAGGACGAACGTGTAGAAGTGATGGAACGGACCAATTTCCGCTACGTGAAACCTGAAGACCTCATAAAGGGCCTCCCGAATTTTGCGAGCATTGATGTATCTTTTATCTCATTACGGTTGATTCTCCCTGTTTTGAAGACCTTATTGGTGCCAGGAAGCGATATCGTCGCTTTAGTTAAACCACAGTTTGAAGCAGGTCGAGAGCAAGTCGGCAAAAAGGGGATTGTCCGCGACAGGAAGGTCCATATAGAAGTAATCGAGAGGATCGTTGACTTTGCATTAAGTGAAGGGTATGACGTCTTCGATCTTTCATTTTCACCAATCACTGGCGGGGATGGGAACATTGAATTTCTCCTTCATCTTCAGTGGAACGGAAAGCTTGGAGAGAAGGGTGAGCTGAGGTTGAATTCAACATCTGATGAAGTTGTAGCTGAGGCGCATAATGAATTGAAGTCAAAACAAACTAGGGAAGAAGAATAGGCAACTAGCCTGTTCTTCTTTTGTTTTTTATCTCTGAATGATCCTGCAGAAGAGCTTAAAAGTTCATCTCTTTGTCAATTTCTCACAGAAGGTTTTGCTGAAAAACCACGAATGATTGTACAATCTGCAGAAATCGGCTAACATATGAGTATAAATAATAAAAGAATGTTTCGGATGTATCCAGGGGTGATAAGAATGAATAAAGGCCAGCGCCACATAAAAATACGTGAGTTAATCGCAAGTAAAGATATTGAAACTCAGGATGAGCTTGTTGATCGGCTGAAAGCTGCCGGCTACAATGTAACACAAGCCACGGTATCCCGTGATATTAAGGAACTTCATCTCGTGAAAGTGCCTTTAATCGATGGTAGATACAAATACAGCCTGCCAGCTGATCAGCGCTTCAATCCTTTGCAAAAGCTAAAAAGATCACTGATGGATGCTTTTGTACGGATCGATCAGGCGGGACATTTACTAGTCATGAAGACACTGCCAGGCAACGCTAATGCTATCGGAGCATTGATCGATAATCTCGATTGGGAAGATATCCTTGGCACGATTTGTGGAGATGACACAATCCTGATTATTTGCCGTACTCCTGAAGATACGGAGCTTGTCACAAATCGGTTTCTTGATATGCTATAAATGAGGTGACGGTTGCTTGTTAAATGAATTATCGATCAGAAACTTCGCAATTATAGAATCTTTATCAATTTCTTTTAATAAAGGCCTGACAGTACTGACTGGGGAAACAGGTGCAGGGAAATCGATCATTATTGATGCGATTCATCTGTTGGTTGGTGGCAGGGGTTCTGCTGAGTTCGTTCGCCATGGCGAAGATAAGGCAGAAATAGAAGGCTTGTTCTTTATCGATGGGGAACATCATCCATGCTACTCAAAGGCTGCTGAATTTGGCATTGAGATTGAAGATGGCATGATCGTATTAAGAAGGGATATTTCAGCAAGCGGAAAAAGTGTCTGTCGTATTAATGGAAAGCTTGTAACAATAGCTGTTTTGAGAGAAGTGGGCTCTTCACTGATCGATATCCACGGTCAGCATGAGCACCAGGAATTGATGGACGAAACAAGGCACATAAATCTTCTTGACCAATTTGGCGCTGAAGAAATTCTCCCCGCTTTAAATGAATATCAGCATGTTTTTCGTTCGTTTGAACAAATGCAGAAAAAACTGAAAAGCCTTAGTGAAAATGAACAGCAAATGGCTCATAGGCTGGATTTGATTCAATTTCAGCATGATGAAATCCTCTCTGCAAACTTAAGGATGAATGAAGACGAAGAGATGTTAGAGGAAAAGCAGAAGCTTGGCAATTTCGAAAGGATTTTCGATAGTATCCAAACAAGTTATTCTGCACTTCAGGGTGAACAAAAAGGATTGGACTGGATCGCGCTCGTAATGGACAACCTGCAAACAGCTGCTGATTTGGATCCGGCTTATAAGTCTGTCGCAGAATCTGTTGCAAATAGTTTTTACCTGTTAGAAGACGCTGCCAGAACAATCAGAAATGACCTGGATTCACTAGAATACGACCCGCAGCGTTTGAACGAAATTGAAGACAGGTTAAATGAAATTAACCAGTTAAAACGCAAATATGGGAAATCGATTGAGGAAATTCTCGAGTATGCTTCCAAAATCGAAGAGGAAATCGAGACCTTGCAAAATAAAGAAGTGCACATTGTCCAGATGGAAAGAGAACTGGCATCACTGAAAAAAGACCTGCGAATTGAAGCTGTCAATCTAACGGATACCCGCAGAAGGTGGGCCAAGAAACTAACAAAATTGATCCATAAGGAACTTAAGGAGCTTTATATGGAAAAAGCTGTTTTCGAACTCAGAATTGAGTCAAATGGTGAGGTTTTCCATAAGAATGGTGCAGATAAGGTTGAATTTTATATATCTACAAACCCTGGTGAACCATTAAAAGCTTTATCAAAAGTTGCCTCAGGAGGAGAGCTGTCCCGTATTATGCTCGCGCTTAAGAGTATCTTCTCGAGGCATCAGGGAGTTACTTCAATTATTTTTGATGAAGTTGATACTGGTGTAAGCGGTCGCGTTGCCCAATCCATTGCTGAAAAGATCTATAACGTTTCAACAGGCTCTCAGGTACTTTGTATTTCCCATTTGCCTCAAGTGGCTGCGATGGCAGATACACATCTTTACATTGCAAAGATCATTAAAAATGGCCGGACAAAAACTTCTGTCACACCACTTACTGTCTCAGAAAAGGTCAAGGAAATTGGCAGGATGATTTCAGGCGTGGAAATTACAGACTTAACAAAGCAGCATGCGGAAGAATTATTGAAGCTTGCCCAAAATATGAAGACTGCTACTTGAAAAGCTATCCATAAAGGGTAGCTTTTTTATTTTTATACTGGTTATAAATGCGCCAACTCAAGGCAAAATTAAAGATGTAGCCATTTTCAATATGTGTGTGTGGACTAGAAGCGAGGAGAGTGAATGGATTGAAAAAAGATTTTCTCAGAAAATTTATTGGTGGAATTCTCCTTGTTTCATTAATTGCTTTAGGTTTTGCAAAACCAGTACATGAATATTTATCTATTCCAGGAGATATAACTTTGTTTGAGGGGCAAAAACTTGATTTTGCTGCAAATGCTGTTCAAGTTTCAGCTCCGATAGAAAATTCGAGCATCAATGTGAACCAGGTAGGTGACACCGTATCATTAGAAGCGAAGGCACATGGCAAAGATGAAATGGTCCTTGAGCTGGCTGGTTTCCCAGTAAAAAAAGTCGATGTAAATGTATTGAAGGATTTCAAAGTGATACCTGGCGGACAATCCATAGGAGTAAAGCTGAATACGGTTGGTGTCCTTGTGGTCGGACATCATCAGGTACAGGCGGAAGAGGGCAGGGTATCACCAGGTGAAACGGCAGGAATTAAAAAAGGCGATATCATTACAGAAATCAATGGCAAGCAAATTGAAAAGATGTCGGATGTTGGTCCATTCGTAAAGCAGGCAGGAGAAGATGGAAAACCATTGGATTTAGTGCTTAAAAGAGAAAATGAAAAAATCACAACTCATCTGCAACCGAAAAAAGATGTAAACGAAAACACTTATAAGCTCGGTTTGTACATTCGCGATTCGGCAGCAGGAATTGGCACGATGACATTTTATCATCCTCAGTCCAAAAAATATGGTGCACTGGGCCATGTTATTTCCGATATGGATACAAAAAAGCCGATTGTTGTTGAAGATGGACAAATCGTCCGGTCCACAGTCACCTCAATTGAAAAAGGTGGAAAAGGAAATCCAGGTGAAAAATTAGCCCGCTTTTCATCAGATCATGAAATTATTGGAAACATACAGAGAAACAGTCCTTTCGGTATTTTTGGCGAATTGAATAGGGATATTAAAAATGGTATCTTTGATAAGCCACTTCCAATAGCTCTCTCCCATCAGGTAAAGGAAGGGCCCGCTAAAATTTTGACGGTCGTAAACAACGATGAAGTTAATCTTTTTGATATAGAAATTGTCAGCACTATCCCTCAAAAATTCCCGGCAACTAAAGGAATGGTCATTAAAGTGACGGATCCTGAGTTACTTGAAAAAACTGGCGGAATTGTACAGGGAATGAGCGGAAGTCCGATCATCCAGGATAATAAGCTTGTAGGCGCTGTCACTCATGTTTTTGTAAATGATCCAACCAGTGGTTATGGGGTCCATATCGAATGGATGTTGAATGAAGCTGGAATTGACATTTATGAAAAACCAAGAGAACAGGCTAGTTAACGAAATGAAACTTGGCGGCGATTGCCGCCTTTTTTCATGGAAAGAGCGTATTTTACACGATTATTCGACAAAATAACGGGAGTTTTTTTGTCAACTATCGAAATAAGTCGAAAAACAAAGGAAAAAGGAGCATTTATTAGAAAATATTACTTTTTTAAGAAAAAATTAAAAATAAGAGGAATTTCTGTTGCATTGTCGAATTAGTCATTTAGAATAGAATTTAGAGAATATGAAATTTGTGATCATAATTGGATTTGAGGAGGAACCAAGCAGTGAACAAAATTAAAGTATGCGTCGTTGACGACAACAGAGAATTAGTGGGGCTTCTGGAAGAATACATTTCTTCGCAGGATGATATGGAGATTATCGGTGTTGCACATAATGGTCAGGAATGTTTGGAAATGCTTGAAGATACAGATCCAGATGTTATGTTATTGGATATCATTATGCCGCACCTTGATGGACTTGCAGTCCTCGAAAAGCTGCGTGAAATGAAGAAAGGCATCATCCCGAATGTCATTATGCTGACAGCATTTGGCCAGGAAGATGTAACGAAAAAGGCTGTTGAACTTGGTGCTTCCTATTTTATTTTGAAGCCATTTGATATGGACCATCTCGCTGGGCATATCCGTCAAGTAAGTGGCAAAGCAAAAACGATGACTAGAAAGCCTTCATCCATTAATTATGGCAGATCGACTTCTGAACAGAAGCCGAAGAATCTTGATGCAAGCATTACAAGCATCATTCACGAAATTGGCGTACCTGCCCATATTAAAGGCTATATGTACTTGCGTGAAGCTATATCAATGGTTTATAACGATATTGAACTTCTTGGCTCGATCACTAAAGTCCTCTATCCTGATATCGCGAAGAAATTCAATACGACAGCTAGCCGTGTTGAGCGTGCCATCCGTCATGCAATTGAGGTGGCATGGAGCAGGGGGAACATCGATTCCATTTCTTCATTGTTTGGTTACACTGTTTCTATGTCAAAAGCAAAACCAACCAATTCCGAGTTCATCGCAATGGTCGCTGACAAGCTGCGTCTGGAGCATAAAGCTTCTTGAAAGAGTTAGGCCATAATTAGCACTTATTCCATATAAAACATCCTTTTTTGTACAGATTCTTGGTATGAAGCAGGATGTTTTTTATTTCTGAAAAGTTGCTGTTTTACGGGTCGGCGTATTATCATGGAAGAACTATATGTAAAGAAAAAACGCCAGCTGGCGTTTCGAATCATTCCTCTTCTTTTTGTTTATCCTGATCAAGTTCTGCCAACTTTTGCAGCAGGATATGCTGGGGCATATGCATAATGCGTTCTATGGGCATGCCGAGCTTTTCTGAAAGCTTGATGGCTGTTTCTGCAGAAATATTTAATGGTTTCATGTTTACCTCCAAAATTTTAATAAGGTGGATTGCTTATGACTCTTATTTTAGCACATCGCGGCTTTGCTGCCGCTTATCCAGAAAATACGATGAAATCATTTATGGAAGCTGCGAAAGCAGGGGCCGATGGATTGGAACTGGATGTTCAAATGACAAAGGATGGAGAACTTGTCGTCATCCATGATGAAAAGATTGATAGGACTACTGATGGAACTGGATTCGTAAAGGATTACAATCTCAAGGATTTACGTAAATTCGATGCTGGCTTCCATCAAAAGACAATAGTCAAGAAAGAACCCATTCCTTTGCTTGAAGAAGTGCTTGCATGGCTGTCTGAAACCGACCTGGTTTGTAATATCGAATTGAAAAACAGCATCATCCCATACGAAGGCATGGAAGAAAAGGTTATTTCAATGGTCAGGGATTTTAACTTATCGGAAAAAATCATCATT
Source organism: Heyndrickxia sp. MSNUG (assembly GCF_049532715.1). Taxonomy (NCBI): domain Bacteria; kingdom Bacillati; phylum Bacillota; class Bacilli; order Caryophanales; family Bacillaceae; genus Heyndrickxia; species Heyndrickxia sp. MSNUG. The sequence continues at coordinate 3,223,576 of NZ_CP150978.1, read as the reverse complement.
TCATCCTTCAATCATTATAGCATTGTATATAGCTACAGACTTGCCCCGGAAATTGAAATTGCTCCTCTGTTGTCAGAAGGCCTCTACATGCCATGGATTTACGCCCAATCAATCCGTGCCAAGGGTTTCCATCCTCATTGGAGGGCTGCCCCAGATGAGATTGTTAAAGCTGCCTTAGAGAGCGGTATTGAGGTTAGGCCCTATACCGTTAATAAAGATTTAGAGCTTGAAAGGTTGTTTAAAATAAACTGCAGTGCTGTTATTACTGACGACCCGGCAAAAGCAAAGACAATCAAAAATAAAATAAAACAGGCCTGATTAAGGCCTGTTTTGCTTTTTACTACTATCTGGAATGCGGAAAATTGCCTGCACTTTATTCTTTTTACGGTCGCGGTGCAAGATAAACCCGGCGATAAATCCTAGGCCCGCAGCAAAGAAAAGCAATCCTAGAATGAATTGGATAAATAAGTTTGGAATGGGCGGCTGTAAAATTCCAAACACCATATCACGCATTAATTTTATTCCTAATGCTGCAATGAATCCCGGTATCAACATGATGATTAGTGCAATGATCCTGGTCATAGGTGGTATCCCTTCGTATAAAAAGTATTCTCTTTTTGAGTATAATAAACCGCGTCAATTTCCGCAACGATTGGATTTTAGTGAATGATAGGAGGAAGATAGGGTATTTAGCTGAGAAGATTTTTAAACTACTTCAAAAAATTTACCTTTTCATGTCTGAATAATTAAGAAATTTGTCAATCCAATAAAAAAGAATTACAATAATCATGAAGAAATTTGCAGACTATGTTTGCTAACTATGAAATTTTTTTCCGGATTCATGGGGGATATTATGCAAAAAATAATGATTGTTGGAGCAGGCAAGGGTGGAACTGCAATACTTGATATCTTTAAACAAACAGCGGAAGTTGCCGCTGTCATAGATATCAATTCTGGAGCACCCGGAATCCTCGCTGCCAAAAAAGCTGGAATCCAAACAGGTACAGACTGGCGGGAATATATATCTGAAGACCTTGACATCATTATCGAGGTAACAGGAGATGAGAAGGTATTCCGTGATTTGAGGGATGCTAGGGAGAAAAGCACAGTGTTGATCCCGGGCAGTGTTGCTTTTCTCATCGCTTCCCTTCTCGAGGAAAAGGAAGGGTTAATTAAAGCCCTTAGAAAAGTTACATACGAACATGACCTGATTTTTAACTCTACCGGAGATGGCATGGTTGTCATCAATACAGAGGGCATTATTACATTATTTAACCGGAGTGCTGAAAAAATCATTGGCACATTAAGTGAGGATGCTGAAGGGAAGCAAATTTTTGAGGTCATTCCTTCAAGTAAGCTGCCTAGAGTCCTGAACACAAGGAAGGTTGAAACGAATCAGGAATTAATCCTTGCGAATGGATCGAAAATCATTACGACCAGAATTCCTATTTTAGATGAAAATGATCAGTTGATCGGTGCTTTCTCAGTATTTAAGGATATTACTGAGGTTGTGAACCTTGCAGAGGAAATAACAAACCTGAAAGAAATTCAGACCATGCTTCAGGCAATCATTAACTCCAGTGATGAAGCCATATCAGTGGTGGATGAAGATGGCCGGGGAATCCTCATAAACCCTGCTTATACCCGAATTACCGGTCTAAAGGAAGAACAAGTAATCGGACAGCCTGCGACGGCGGACATATCCGAAGGCGAAAGTATGCATATGCAGGTCCTCAAGACGAGAAGGCCGGTTAGAGGAACAGCAATGCGAGTAGGGCCCAATAAAAAAGAAGTCGTTGTTAACGTAGCACCAATTATTGTTGATGGTATATTGAAGGGCAGTGTTGGAGTTATCCATGACATGTCTGAAATACAAAATCTGAACCGTGAACTAAGCAGGGCAAGGCAAATAATCAGGACTTTAGAAGCGAAGTATTCGTTTGAGGATATAATTGGCCAAACTGAAGAAATGACGATTCCAATCGAGCAGGCCAAGCTGGGTGCGAAAACTCCTGCAACTGTCTTGTTGCGAGGTGAATCGGGAACGGGTAAAGAGCTCTTTGCCCATGCAATCCATAACGCAAGTGACCGTAAATTCAATAAGTTCATCAGAGTAAACTGTGCGGCGATATCAGAATCTTTGCTTGAAAGTGAACTTTTTGGATATGAAGAAGGTGCTTTTTCTGGCGCCAAAAGAGGCGGGAAACGAGGGTTTTTCGAAGAGGCGAATAATGGAAGTATTTTTCTGGATGAAATCGGTGAATTGCCAGCCAATACCCAGGCAAAGCTGTTAAGGGTTCTGCAGGAACGAGAAATTGTCCGTGTCGGCGGCTCGAAGCCGGTTTCAATAAATGTCCGGGTGATAGCAGCGACTAATATGAATCTTGAAAAAGCAATTGCAAATGGGAGTTTCAGGGAGGATTTGTATTATAGACTTAACAGGATGCCAATCCATATTCCTCCGCTAAGGAGAAGGAAGGAAGACATCCCAGAGCTATGTGAAAAATTAATCCGAAAAATTAACCAGGATTATGGGCGTAATGTTGAAGGTGTTTCGGTAGGGGCTGTCAAAAAGCTCATGGAATATGACTGGCCAGGAAACGTAAGAGAACTGGAAAATGTCCTGGGGAGGGCAATCATCTTCTTAAACTATAATGAAACAATAATTGAAGTGCAGCACCTCCCCGAGTTGCAAAGTGGTCAACCAAAAGGAAAATTAGAGTATGCGGATTCTCTTATCCTTACAGAAACTCTTTCCTCGCAAATGGAAAAATTCGAAGCGAAAATCATCAGAGACACTTTGGAGGCTGTTAATGGCAATAAAACCCTTACAGCAAAAAAACTCGGAGTATCTGTTAGGAATTTGTATTATAAACTCGAAAAACACGGTATTGAAATAGATGGCATGCAATAAATTTCATACTATGAAAAAACTTGCATGATACTTTTCGGGAAAAGTTAAGCGTTTTCACTATTTTAAAGTTGGCACAGTTCTTGCATCTTAATTTCTCGGGTGATGCGCATCGAAAGAAAGGGTTGAAGCCAGGAATGAAATTAGACTCACTTATCACTAAGGCATCCCAAAACAAGAGGAAAACTGTCGCAGTCGCTGCTGCGGAAGATTCCGAGGTTTTAGAAGCGGTCGCTGAGGCTGCCAGAATAAATCTTGCTGACTTTCTTTTGTTTGGCAATGAAGAAAAAATATACAAGATGATATCATCCGAGCACCCAGAACTGAATGGTCATACTGGGATTGAAATCATTTCCGCACCAAATAATAATAGTGCTGCTGAAATGGCAGTGAAGGCTGTCAAAGCAAATGAAGCCGATGTGTTGATGAAAGGTAACCTGCCAACAGCTTCAATTTTAAAGGCTGTCCTTAACAAGGAATACGGGCTCAGGGCAGGGGCGGTACTCTCACATGTAGCCGTTTTTGAAATCCCTGGCTATGACAGGTTCACCATTGTTACAGATGCTGCAATGAATATTGCGCCTGATCTTGACCAAAAGGTACAGATTGTTAAGAACGCTGTTCAAATAGCCAATGCGATTGGGATTGAGTTACCGAAGGTTGCTCCTTTAGCGGCAGTAGAGGTAGTTAATCCAGCGATGCAGGCAACACTTGATGCAGCTGCACTAACGGTGATGAATAACCGCGGCCAGATTACAGGCTGTAAAATCGATGGACCTCTGGCCCTGGATAATGCAGTTTCACAATTGGCTGCTGAACACAAGGGAATTCAAAGTGAGGTAGCCGGAAAGGCTGATATATTATTAGTCCCAGCGATTGAAGTTGGAAATGTATTATACAAATCATTGATTTATTTTGCGAATGCAAAGGTTGGAGCGGTCATTGCAGGTGCGAAGGCCCCAATCGTATTAACATCAAGAGCGGATACAGCTGAAAGTAAGCTTTTTTCACTTGCGCTGGCCCTATGCTCTGCAGCTAAATAATTTACATAAACCGGGGAGGAATTAGAAATGGAAATTTTTAAGTATCTAGAACAGTATGATTATGAGCAGGTAGTTTTTTGCCAGGATAAACAATCAGGCCTAAAGGCAATTATTGCAATCCATGACACAACTCTTGGGCCAGCACTTGGCGGAACACGCATGTGGACTTACGCATCTGAAGAAGCTGCGATCGAGGATGCTCTGCGTCTTGCTAAGGGTATGACATATAAAAACGCTGCAGCAGGCCTTAACCTTGGTGGAGGAAAGACAGTAATCATCGGTGATCCTCGCAAGGATAAAAACGAAGAAATGTTCCGTGCATTTGGCCGTTATATCCAGGGCTTAAACGGAAGATATATCACTGCAGAAGATGTAGGTACAACTGTTGCGGATATGGATTTAATTCATGAGGAAACAGACTTTGTTACGGGTATTTCACCAGCATTCGGGTCTTCGGGAAATCCTTCACCGGTAACCGCATATGGCGTTTACAGAGGGATGAAGGCAGCTGCTAAAGAAGCATTCGGCACTGATTCTCTTGAAGGAAAGACCATTGCTGTCCAGGGTGTAGGAAACGTGGCATATAACCTTTGCCGACACCTGCATGAAGAAGGCGCGCAGTTAATCGTGACAGATATCAACAAGGAAGCAGTCCAAAGAGCGGTTGAGGATTTTGGTGCAAGAGCGGTGGATCCGGACGAAATTTACAGTGTTGAATGCGATATTTACGCTCCATGTGCACTTGGTGCTGTCATCAATGATGATACCATTCCGCAAATCAAAGCTAAGGTCATTGCAGGTGCTGCAAATAACCAGCTTAAAGACACTAAACATGGCGATATTATCCATGAAATGGGCATTGTTTATGCACCAGACTATGTCATCAACGCAGGCGGAGTAATCAACGTAGCGGATGAGTTATACGGTTATAACGCAGAAAGAGCAATGAAAAAGGTAGAAACTATTTACAATAATATTGAAAAAGTCATCACAATTGCAAAAAGAGATGGAATTCCTACTTATAAAGCGGCTGACCGCATGGCAGAGGAGCGTATCGAGAGAATGCGCAATTCTCGCAGTCAATTCCTGCAGAATGGCCACCACATTTTAAGCCGCCGTTAATTGAAAGTCATAAGTAGAGTGCGCTGAATGCTTCATTCGGCGCCTCTGTTATTTACTAAATAATTGCAATTGACGTTTTTACGGATTGCCATGTAAGTCGGTTATCTAAATTGGAGGTTTAATTGTGCATCAAACAGAATATCGGATTCTAGTTATTAATCCAGGATCTACATCAACGAAAATTGGAGTCTTTGACAATGAGCTTTCCGTTTTTGAGAAAACAATCCGTCATGATTCATCAGTCATTAACTCCTATGAAACCATCATCGATCAATACGAATTCAGGAAGAATACGATACTTGAAACGCTTGATACTGAAGGAATCAACATTTCAAAATTGAGTGCTGTTTGTGGGCGCGGCGGGCTGCTAAGGCCAATTGAAGGCGGAACATACGCAGTGAACAATAAAATGCTAGAAGATTTACGCACTGGTTTTTCTGGACAGCATGCATCAAATCTAGGCGGGATCCTTGCTTATGAAATTGCATCAGGTCTGAATATCCCATCCTTCATTGTCGATCCTGTCGTAGTTGATGAACTGGATCCAGTTGCCCGTATTTCAGGGTTTTCACTCATTGAACGGAAAAGCATTTTCCATGCTTTGAACCAAAAGGCTGTTGCGCGCAGGGTTGCGAAGGAGCTTGGAAAAAAATATGAAGAACTTAACTTGATCGTCACCCACTTAGGCGGCGGTATTACTGTTGGAGCCCATAAAAGAGGAAGAGTTATTGATGTGAATAATGGTCTTCATGGGGATGGTCCATTCAGCCCCGAACGCGCGGGCACAGTTCCAGCTGGTGACCTCGTTGACCTATGCTTTTCCGGCGACTACTATCGTGAGGAAATCATGAAGAAACTGGTAGGTCAGGGTGGACTTGTCGGCTATCTTGGGACGAATGATGCAGTAAAGGTTGAAAAAATGATTAAGCAAGGCAATGCGAAAGCCAAGCAAGTATATGAAGCAATGGCTTATCAGGTAGCGAAGGAAATTGGGTCAGCCAGCGCAGTGCTTGCAGGTAAAGTAGATTCGATAGTCCTGACTGGGGGCCTCGCTTATGGAAAAGAATTTGTCCATGAAATTTCAGAACGGATCAATTGGATCGCAGATGTGATCGTCCAGCCAGGAGAAAATGAATTACAGGCACTTGCAGAAGGAGCGCTCCGTATCCTTCGCGGGGAAGAAGACGTGAAAGAGTATCCAGGGAGATAACGAAAAGCGAAGCGCTTTGAAATGGGGAACTCGTCTAACAGCCACACCGTGCTAGACCGAAGCAATCTCGGGAAGCTGAGCGCTCAAGCTGGACATTTATGTGGACTTAGTATTTTTTATTCTTATTATATTGTAGTCAGAGGAGGGAATACATATGGCTCAAGAATATGATTTAGTCATTCTCGGAGGCGGAACAGGCGGGTATGTAGCAGCTATTAGGGCTTCACAGCTAGGTTTGAAAACGGCCATCGTTGAAAAGGGAAAGCTTGGTGGAACTTGCCTTCATAAAGGATGTATCCCAAGTAAGGCTCTTTTAAGAAGTGCAGAGGTTTTTGCAACTGCAAAGAAGAGTGAGGAGTTCGGCGTCACAACAGGTGAGGTGGGTGTCAATTTCGCTAAGGTGCAGGAAAGAAAAGAAAAGATCGTTGAACAGCTTCACAAAGGTGTTCAGCATCTTATGAAACAGGGCAAAATCGACGTCTATGAAGGTTTGGGAAGAATCCTTGGTCCTTCCATTTTCTCTCCTATGCCTGGCACGATTTCCGTTGAAATGAATAACGGTGAAGAAAATGAAATGCTTATCCCGAAAAATGTAATTGTAGCGACTGGTTCTAGACCACGTACTCTTCCTGGATTGGAGGCAGATGGTCAATACGTCATGACATCGGATGAAGCGCTAGTCATGGAGGAACTGCCAAAATCCATCATCATTGTCGGAGGCGGCGTAATCGGGATTGAATGGGCATCGATGCTAGCTGATTTTGGAACAGAGGTAACGGTAATAGAGTATGCTGACCGTATTGTTCCTACCGAAGATAAAGAAGTATCGAGAGAAATGCAGCGTGCGATGAAGAAAAAAGGCGTAAAAATCGTTACGAGCGCAAAAGTTCTGCCTGAGACCCTTACTAAAGGCAACGGGGTGAAAATTAGTGCAGAACTTAAAGGAGAATCAAAGGATTTCGAGGCAGAAAAGATACTTGTATCGGTTGGCCGACAGGCAAATGTTGAAGGTATCGGTCTGGAAAACACAGAAATCCAGCTTGAAAAAGGGTTTGTCCAAACGAATGAATACTTCCAGACAAAAGAATCACATATTTATGCAATCGGCGATGTGATTGGCGGATTACAGCTTGCCCACGTTGCTTCACATGAAGGCATTGTTGCGGTAGAACATATTGCAGGTGTTGATACACATCCGATTGACTATACATTAGTATCAAAATGCATTTACAGCTCACCGGAAGCTGCCAGCGTCGGATTGACTGAAGATGAAGCAAAGGAAAAAGGATTCGAAGTCAAAACAGGCAAATTTTCGTTCAAAGCAATCGGCAAAGCCCTCGTTTATGGAGAATCTGACGGATTTGTTAAGATTGTTGCCGACAAAGCAACGAATGACATTCTTGGCGTCCATATGATTGGGCCGCACGTAACAGATATGATCTCTGAAGCCGGCCTTGCAAAAGTTCTTGATGCGACACCGTGGGAAGTTGCTCATACAATCCATCCGCACCCGACATTATCGGAGGCAATCGGGGAAGCTGCCCTTGCGGTTGATGGAAAAGCGATTCATTCATAAAGGTTGTACTCGGAATGAGGGTTATTCTTCGTATTTTAGTTTAGTCTTTTTGTGCTGGATAGCAGCTAAGCTTATGAAAAGAGCCTTCTTAGAAAATATTGAATTTCACAGTGCTCTTTTCAAAGGAAAAGAGCCTTATACGAACATTTGGGAGGTATAATAATGGCAGAAAATCGTCACGCTGCACTTGGCTTAAGCGATGAAAAAGTTTTGGGAATGTATGAAACAATGCTATTGGCTCGACGCCTGGATGAGCGTATGTGGCTGTTGAACCGTGCAGGGAAAATTCCGTTTGTAATTTCCTGCCAGGGACAGGAAGCTGCACAGGTAGGAGCTGCTTTTGCTCTTGACCGCGAAAAGGATTATGTTCTCCCTTACTACAGGGATATGGGTGTAGTCTTAACCTTTGGCATGACGGCTAAAGATTTGATGCTTTCCGGTTTTGCCAAAGCTGAAGACCCTAACTCTGGCGGACGTCAGATGCCAGGTCACTTCGGACAAAAGAAAAACAAAATTGTTACAGGTTCTTCTCCTGTTACGACACAGGTGCCTCACGCGGTAGGAATTGCCCTTGCCGGTAAAATGGAAAAGAAAGATCTTGTAACCTTTGTGACTTTCGGAGAAGGTTCTTCCAATCAGGGAGATTTCCATGAAGGAGCAAACTTTGCGGGAGTACACAAGCTTCCCGTCATTTTCATGGTTGAAAATAATAAATATGCGATTTCTGTACCATATGAGAAGCAGGTTGCCGCTGAAAAGGTTTCTGACCGCGCCATCGGTTATGGTATGCCTGGATTTACTGTTGATGGAAATGATCCACTTGAAGTCTACAAAGTTGTAAAAGATGCTGCAGACCGCGGCCGCCGCGGAGAGGGACCGACTTTAGTCGAGGCTGTCTCTTACCGTCTGACTCCTCACTCATCAGATGACGATGACAGAAGCTACCGTGCTCCTGATGAAGTTGCTAAGGCAAAAACGAATGACCCAATCATTACCTTTGGTGCTTACCTTAAAGAAAACGGCATCATGACTGATGAATTAGAAAAAGAAATCAATGACAAGATCATGAAATTGGTGAACGAAGCAACGGATTACGCTGAGAACGCACCATATGCAGAGCCAGAACATGCTTTAAAATACGTATATGCTGAAGAGTAAGGGGGAGCAAAAATGGCGGTTATTTCTTATATAGATGCAGTTACATTAGCGATCAAGGAAGAAATGGAAAGAGATCCGAGAGTTTTTGTTCTCGGGGAAGATGTAGGTAAAAAAGGTGGAGTATTTAAAGCGACTCAAGGTCTATACGACCAGTTCGGCGAAGATCGTGTCATTGATGCTCCATTGGCTGAATCGGCAATCGCAGGCGTTGGGATTGGTGCGGCTATGTACGGAATGCGCCCAATCGCTGAAATGCAGTTCGCCGACTTCATCATGCCAGCTGTGAACCAGATTATATCGGAAGCTGCCAGGATTCGTTACCGATCCAACAATGACTGGAGCTGTCCGATGGTTATCCGTGCACCTTATGGCGGTGGAGTCCATGGTGCCCTTTATCATTCCCAGTCTGTGGAAGCAGTTTTTGCAAACCAGCCTGGCTTGAAAATTGTTATGCCTTCAACTCCGTATGATGTAAAAGGATTGTTGAAAGCGGCAATCAGAGATGAAGATCCAGTATTGTTCTTTGAACATAAGCGTGCTTATCGCTTAATCAAAGGCGAGGTTCCAGAAGATGATTATGTTCTTCCAATCGGGAAAGCTGATGTTAAGCGTGAAGGTGAAGATATTACTGTCATAACTTATGGGTTGGCAGTCCACTTTGCGCTTCAGGCTGCTGAAAGGCTTGCCAAGGATGGAATTTCAGCGCATATTTTAGATCTTCGCACTGTATATCCGTTGGATAAGGAAGCGATCATTGAAGCTGCATCGAAAACTGGGAAGGTCCTTCTTGTGACTGAAGATAATAAAGAAGGAAGCATCATGGGTGAGGTTGCTGCTATTATTGCGGAACATTGCTTGTTCGAGTTAGATGCGCCGATCAAAAGGCTGGCTGGTCCTGATATTCCAGCAATGCCATATGCGCCAACCATGGAAAAGTACTTCATGATTAATCCTGATAAGGTCGAAAAGGCTATGAGAGAACTTGCTGAATTCTAATATTATTCTATCTGAAACTGAATGAGTCGGAGAAGGAGGGTCAACCTTGGCTATCGAACAAATCAAAATGCCCCAATTAGGCGAGAGTGTAACGGAAGGAACAATCAGCAAATGGCTTGTTTCCGTTGGGGACAAAGTGAATAAATATGATCCGCTTGCAGAAGTGATGACTGATAAGGTCAATGCTGAAGTACCATCTTCATTTGCTGGAACGATCAAGGAATTGATTGCAAGTGAAGGAGATACATTAGCAGTAGGGGAAATCATCTGCACGATCGAAATAGAAGGAGGAGGCACTGATAAAGCTCCTGAAACATCTGGAGAAGCAGTGTCTTCTGCTGGGGATGCAGCTCAAGCACCTGATGTTGTGAATGAAGGAAGCAAAACTAGATATTCTCCAGCAGTGCTGAAGCTTTCACAGGAAAATAACATCGATCTCTCCCAGGTTAAAGGCAGCGGTGCAGGAGGCAGGATTACCCGTAAGGATTTGCAGAAAGTCATTGAGTCTGGCAATATTCCACAGGTATCTGCTGCCAAGCCAGCTGAAAAATCAGAAGCTGCACCGGTTCAACCGGCTGCTTCACAGCCTTCAACCGAAGCGCAGCCAGCCGCAGTTCAATCTGCACCTGCCCCATCTGTCCCTGTAGCTGCAGGAGACATCGAAATACCGGTTACAGGAATCCGCAAAGCAATTGCGGCTAATATGCTTCGAAGCAAGCATGAAGCGCCGCATGCCTGGACAATGGTGGAAGTGGATGTCACAAATTTGGTTGAATACAGAAATTACATCAAGGATGATTTCAAGATAAAAGAAGGTTTCAATTTAACGTTCTTTGCCTTCTTTGTAAAAGCAGTTGCTCAGGCGCTCAAGGAATATCCGCAGATTAATTCCATGTGGGCTGGAGATAAGATCATCCAGAAAAAAGATATCAATATTTCTATTGCTGTTGCTACAGATGATGCATTATTTGTGCCTGTTATCAAAAACGCAGACGAAAAAACAATCAAAGGTATTGCTCGTGAAATTACTGAGGTTGCCCAGAAAGTACGCACTGGCAAACTCCGCTCAGACGACATGCAGGGCGGTACATTTACTGTCAATAATACTGGCTCTTTCGGTTCAGTCCAATCTATGGGAATCATCAACTATCCGCAGGCTGCCATCCTGCAGGTTGAATCCATCGTTAAGCGTCCGATTGTAATGAACAATGGCATGATTGCTGTCAGAGATATGGTGAACTTATGTCTCTCACTTGATCACCGTGTACTTGATGGACTTGTTTGCGGCCGTTTCCTTCAGAGAGTAAAAGAAATTCTCGAGCATACTTCTAAAGAGACAACGTCAATTTATTAATAGCTCTTTTTTACACTTGCAATATTATGCGGGAATATGTATGACCCACTATAAATAATATTAAAAGCCGCTGCTCGGTTAGCAGCGGCTTTTATATTGAGTTGCACTTCGTTGCTAGAACAGCCATCGTGTACTAAAATAAAGAGGGAAAGAAAAATGCGAATTTTATTGCAATTTATGTATGAAGGGGGGCAGGCTGTCTAATAAAGTGGACAGTTGAATAATGACCATTGAAAACATGAAAGCTACGAAATTTAATAATGCTTCATTGGAAGATTGGCGGGAAAAAGCGTTAGCATCGTTAAAAGGAAAACCAATCGATACTCTTTATACAAATACATACGAACAATTTATGCTCAAACCGCTCTATACACTGGAAGATATCATCGAGGATCCGATTGCTGATATTCCAGGGAAGGGAGATTTCAGGCGTGGGAATGATCCACTAGGCTATCAGTCGAGACCATGGCAAATCGCAAACCGTTTAGCTTATACAAACCTGGAGGAACTGGAAGAAAAAATATCAGCTGCTCTAGCAAAAGGGCAAACAGCTGTCTCGTTTGAAGTGAGACCGGTATTGTTTGCAGATAGCAAAAAGTTAGTGTCTTTTTTTGAGAAATTCAAAAGTGATTATCCATTCAGCGTTGACGCCGGTTACCTTCAGGCGCCATTGCTTGCTGCTTTAATTCAAGCGAAAAATAAAGCTGAAACGGATATGAACATTACAGGTTTTGTCGCTGTTGATCCAGTTGCAGAAGCGAGTTTATCAGGAGCACTGCCAATAGAAGAAGAACAGTTCTTTAGCGAGTGGTCAAGAAATCTAGAAGAAGCAAATAAACTTTTGCCTGGCTTGAAAACTGTTTTAGTGAACACTTCACCCTATCATAATAGCGGTGCAAATACTGTTCAGGAACTTGCAATTGCCATTTCAACTGGTGTTTATCTTCTGCAAAAATTAATGGATCGAGGCTGGAAGCTGGAGAAAGCGTTATCAAAAATGATCTTCCATTTTGCGATCGGCTCCAATTTCTTTATGGAAACAGCAAAGCTAAGGGCTGCCCGTCTTTTATGGAATAAAACAGTTGAGGCATTTGGAGCAGGAGAACAAGAACGTAAAATGGAAATTTCAGCAGAGACATCTTTGTTCACGAAAACCGTTTTTGATCCATACGTAAATATGCTTCGAATTGGCAATGAAGCTTTTGCAGCTGTTCTTGGCGGAGTACAGTACCTTCGAACTGGAACATTCGATGAAGCTTTAGGGCATGGTGATACGTTTTCTGAGAGAGTGGCCAGAAATACTCAGCTAATCCTGAAGTCCGAAGCGCATTTGGAAAAAGTTGCTGATCCGGCAGGTGGATCATGGTACATTGAATCTCTTACCAGGCAGCTCGCAGAAAAGGCATGGGAGTTTTTCCTCGAAATTGACAGCAAGGGTGGAATAATGGAAGTCCTCAAAATTGGCTGGCTGCAGGAGCAGATCGACCAAATTGCTAAAGAGCGCGAAAAAGACATTTTTAAGCGCAAAAAAAGCATCATCGGAACCAATGTATATGCAAATCTCTCCGAACATTTCAGTGAACAGGCTTATGCAGAGATTGAAAGAGTCTTTAGCGATAAAACGCTCGCTGATTTCATGGCAATGTTCTCTGCTGGGAAACCTTTATCTAGTGGAATAGTACAATTGAAAACAACTAGAAATTTTAGCCCTTTAATACCGAAAAGATTATCGGAACCATATGAAAAATTGCGATTCAGGGCAGAAAAACTCACAAATGTAACTGGTATGAAACCTTCGATCGGTTTAATCTGTTTAGGGGAACTGAAAAAACATAAAGCAAGAGCAGATTTTATAACAGGATTGCTTGCCGCCGGCGGGATAGACTCTGTTAGAAGCGGTGAGCTTAAAGATTCTGCGGCTGCCATCGATTTTATTAACTCTAAGAATATTTCACAATATGTCATTAGCGGAGATGGTTCGGATTATGCAATACTCGGGCCTGAACTTGTAGATGAGATAAAAAAACAGCATCCAGAAGCAAAGCTTTATTTAGCAGGTTTGCCTGATGGGAATGAAGCAGATTGGAAGGCAGCTGGGATTATAGACTTTATTCATCTAAGAAGCGATGCGTATCAGATTCTATCTTCATTGCTTCATGATATGGAGGTGAGCTCACATGCAAAAGCCTGATTTTGCAAAAGTTAGATTGTTTGGGAATGAAAAGCCAGTAAACAAAGAGCAAATTGATCGTGAAATCAGCCAAACGATAGATGCTTTGTTATTCGAGACAAATGAACAAATTAAAGTGAAGCCAGTTTATACAAAAAAAGATACAAACGCAGCAGAGCATCTTGACGGCAAACCTGGATTACCTCCGTATACGAGAGGACCGTATCCAGCCATGTACGTCAATCGTCCCTGGACTGTCCGGCAATATGCTGGATTCTCGACTGCCGAGGAAAGCAATGCTTTTTACAGGCGGAATCTTGCAATGGGACAAAAGGGGCTGTCCGTTGCTTTCGACCTGGCTACACATCGTGGCTATGATTCGGACCACCCTCGTGTTGAGGGAGATGTCGGCAAGGCAGGAGTAGCGATCGATTCAATTTTGGATATGAAAATTTTATTCGATGGGATCCCTTTGGACCAAATGTCTGTTTCAATGACAATGAACGGGGCAGTATTGCCGATCATGGCATTTTTTATTGTTACAGCGGAAGAACAAGGAGTAACACAGGATAAATTGTCTGGAACCATCCAAAATGACATTCTCAAGGAATATATGGTGAGGAACACTTATATTTATCCTCCAGAAATGTCGATGAAAATTATTGCAGATATCTTTGAATATACGTCAAAGTACATGCCTAAATTCAATTCAATCAGTATCTCAGGCTATCATATGCAGGAAGCAGGAGCACCCGCTGATATCGAATTGGCTTACACCCTTGCTGATGGCTTAGAATATGTGAGGACAGGCCTGAAAGCAGGAATTGATATTGACTCGTTCGCACCAAGGTTGTCATTTTTCTGGGCAATAGGCATGAATTATTTCATGGAAGTAGCCAAGATGAGAGCAGCCCGTTTCATCTGGGCAAAAATGATCAAAACTTTCAATCCTGAAAATGAGAAATCTATGGCGTTAAGAACTCATTCGCAAACATCCGGATGGAGCCTGACAGAACAGGATCCTTATAATAATGTCATCCGCACCTTGATTGAAGCGCATGCAGCTGCAATGGGCCATACTCAATCGCTCCATACGAATGCACTGGATGAAGCAATTGCATTGCCAACTGATTTTTCTGCAAGGATTGCTCGCAATACACAACTGTTTCTTCAGGAAGAAACCGGCATTACTAAAGTGATCGATCCCTGGGCAGGCAGCTACTACGTCGAGAGCCTGACTGACTCGCTGATCGAACGTGCATGGAAGCATATTGAAGAAATTGAAAACCTTGGAGGCATGGCCAAAGCAATTGAAACAGGCCTTCCAAAAATGAGGATTGAAGAAGCGGCAGCCCGGCGCCAGGCACAAATCGATTCTGGAAAAGAAACGATCATCGGGGTCAATAAATATAAGCTTGATAAAGAAGATCCACTTGAAATCCTGGATATTGACAATACTGCTGTCCGGGCAAAACAAATCGAAAGGCTTAAGAATTTAAAAGAAAATCGTGATAATCAAAAAGTTGAAATCGCGTTGAAGGAACTTACAGATGCGGCCGAAACAGGGGAGGGCAATCTCCTGGAACTGGCAGTCAAGGCAGCAAGGGTGCGTGCTTCTCTTGGAGAGATTTCCGATTCGATTGAAAAGGCAGCAGGCCGGCATAAAGCGATTATTCGGTCAATCAGCGGCGTTTACAGTTCTGCATTCACTAATGAAGAAGAGATAGCCGAAGTGCAGCAAATGACAGAGGAATTCCTTGAAAATGAAGGAAGAAGACCGCGTATTATGATTGCTAAAATGGGTCAGGATGGTCACGACCGCGGTGCTAAAGTCATTTCAACCGCTTTTGCAGACCTGGGTTTTGATGTCGACATCGGTCCATTGTTCCAAACTCCTGAGGAAACGGCAATCCAGGCTGTCGAGAATGACGTCCATGCGATTGGAATCAGCTCCCTTGCAGCAGGACATAAAACGCTGCTTCCACTGCTAGTAAAGGAATTGAAGAAGCTGGGGCGTGAAGATATTGTCGTCATAGTCGGCGGTGTTATCCCGGCACAGGATTATGAATTCCTGTATGAAAACGGCGCAAGTGCGATTTTTGGACCAGGCACTGTTATTCCAGCAGCGGCCCAGAAGGTTTTGAGAACAATCTATGATCGCCTGGGCTACGAGGAAGTGTCCGAATAATGGCAGACGAGAAAAAGCCTGAATGGTTCGATCCGGAAAAGGCAGATTTCTTTTCGAGTATAGTGAAGCCAGGAGTGACTGACACAGGAGTGTCCAGCAAGGTTAACACGGGAAAAACAGGGCGGTTCGTAAAAAAAAGCAGTGCCGCTAAGCTTGATCCCTCAAAGCTCGCCGACGAAATTAAAAGTGGAAGCAGAACTGCACTGGCAAAGGGAATCACCTTGATTGAAAGCAATGCAGAGCAAGATTTTCATGCAGGGCAGTATCTGCTGCAGCTGCTTCTGCCAGATACAGGTTCTGCGGTAAGAATAGGGATCACAGGTGTGCCGGGAGCTGGAAAAAGTACCTTTATTGAGAGCTTTGGAACCTATTTATGCAGCCTAGGACACAAAGTTGCAGTCCTGGCTGTCGACCCAACTTCAAGTTTGACCGGAGGGAGCATCCTGGGGGACAAAACAAGGATGGAAAATCTTGCAAGAAATCCCCTGGCATTCATCCGGCCTTCTCCTTCAGGAGGAAAGCTCGGTGGGGTCCATCGAAAAACCCGTGAAACGATGCTTGTTTGTGAAGCTGCTGGCTTTGATGTGATTCTAGTCGAAACTGTAGGGGTAGGCCAAAGCGAGGTAATTGTCAGGAATATGGTCGATTTCTTCATGCTCCTCGTTCTCACCGGTGCTGGCGATGAACTTCAAGGTATGAAGAAGGGAATAATGGAGCTGGCAGATGCTGTTATTGTTAATAAAGCAGATGGTCCAAATGAACAAATAGCGAGGAAGACGAAAGAAGAATATAACCGTATCCTCCATTTTCTACAGCCTGCCACAAAAGGCTGGGAGACAGTCGCTTTGACCTGTTCCGCTTTGCATAACAAAGGCATGGAGGAGGTTTGGCATACCATTTCAAACTTTGAAAGCTGTACAAAAGAAAGCGGCGCCTTTTCTGACCGTCGACGAAGCCAGGCAAAAGAGTGGCTGAACGATATGGTTATTGACCAATTGCAGGCGAATTTCTTTCAACATCCAATGATAAAACTCATGCTCCCTAAGGTGGAAAACGAAGTCATTTCAGGGAGCAGGCCTGTAGCCTCTGCTGTTGAAGAGTTGTTCAATGCCTATTTCAATTCAAAAAAATAGGCTGCCCAGCGGCGGACAGCCTGTTTCTTTCATTACTTTCAAAAAAAGTGGACAACGGTAATTATGCCGTTGTCCTTCATCTAGGGAGTTTAGGGGTATGGATCTAGCTGTATTGATACATTTCCCTGAATACGGAAGAGTTAAACATACTTTGAAAATTTTTATTTAATTGTTATCATATAACCATGTACTTGATAGATTCCAGCAGAGGAGAGATAATTTATATGAGCATGGATTTCAATTTTTTTATGAATGATGTTGTCCGTCAAGCACGCCAGGAAATAGTGGCAGCAGGATATTCAGAACTGACGACAGGTGAAGATGTAGAACAGGCATTAGCAAAAGAGGGAACAACACTTGTGATGGTCAACTCCGTGTGCGGATGTGCCGGTGGCATTGCACGCCCAGCTGCGGCGCATTCCCTCCACTACGATAAGCGTCCTGACCATCTAGTAACCGTTTTTGCTGGACAGGATAAAGAAGCAACTGAAAAAGCAAGAAGCTATTTCACAGGTTATCCTCCTTCATCCCCATCTTTTGCCTTGCTGAAGGATGGAAAGTTAATTACCATGATCGAGCGCCATGAGATTGAGGGACATGATCCTATGGCAGTGGTAAATAAACTTCAGAATGCATTTGAAGAATATTGTGAAGAAGTATAATTTAATTTTGAGAATCCCATACTATTTGGGATTCTTTTTTTGTTTTTTAATTTTATATTTAAAAATATTATTGCATAAATATGAGTATGTGTTAAAATGCATTATGTTGAATATTTATTATCAATAGATCTTACTTGAAAAGCTATAAGGTTTCAGATAATAATATATTTATTGATTTTAAAAATATAAAATTTTCTAAAAGTTATAGGAGGAAAACAAGTGAAAAAGGCATTATCTATTTTTATGATCAGTATTTTAATTATGGGTGTTTTGGCTGCTTGCGGCACATCATCAAAAGAAAAAGAAGAAAATGCAAGTGGCAACGGTGAAGAAAAGAAAGTGTTAACAATGGGTACTTCAGCAGATTACCCTCCATTTGAATATGTTGAAACAGCTAAGAGTGATGAGATCATTGGTTTTGATATTGACCTTGCAAACCTGATCGCCGGGGAACTTGGCTATAAGGTTGAAGTTAAAGATATGGATTTCAATGGTCTAATTGGAGCAATTCAGGCAGACCGTGTTGATTTTGTTATGGCTGGTATGACGCCTACTGAGGAGCGCAAAAAAAGCGTAGATTTTACAGATGTTTATTATACAGCTAAGCATATGATTGTTTCAGCAAAGGACAGCAACATCAAGTCAATTGAAGATCTGAAGGATAAGACAGTTGGTGTTCAGTTAGCTTCTATCCAGGAAGGCAAGGCAGAAGAAATTGGCGAAACAGTAAAAATTAAAGTGGAAAAGCGTACAAGAATCCCTGAATTGATTCAGGAAATCAAGGCAGGACGTATTGATGCAGCCATTATCGAAGATACTGTGGCAGAAGGCTACTTCAAGAATGATAAGGATCTTTCAGGTTTCACTATTGAAGAAGAAAGCGAAGAAGATGCAGGTTCTGCCATTGCATTCCCTAAGGGAAGCAAGCTGACAGATGAATTTAATAAAGTACTTAAAGAAAAAATGGAAAATGGCGAAGTGGAAAAGCTAGTTGTTAAATGGTTTGGCGGAGAGAAGTAAGAATAAAAAACAGGCGTTCAGAATGGTTATGTCTTCTGAACGCCTTTCTCCTTCATGAAATAGATAGAGAGGGTTGTTAATAATATGAATCTGGATTTCACCGCCATCCTCCCTTCATTGCCATATATATTAAAGGGAATCGGCGTAACTCTTAAAATTGTATTGGTTGCAGGCCTACTTGGTTTTGCATTTGGCATTATCCTTGCCATATTCAAAATCAGTTCATCAAAGGCTTTGAATTGGTTTGCTGATCTTTATACTTCGATTTTTCGTGGTACTCCGCTCATCCTGCAGCTGATGATCATTTATTATGGCGCACCACAAATAATCGGCTTCGAAATTGCCGCTTATACAGCAGCTGTCGTTTCATTCTCTTTAAACTCGGGAGCATATATTTCTGAAATTATCCGTGCGGGAATTTTAGCTGTAGATAAAGGCCAGAAGGAAGCAGCCATGGCACTAGGCGTTCCTAACAAACGAATGATGTGGGATATCATCCTGCCTCAGGCAATGAAGAATATCCTGCCAGCATTGATGAATGAATTCATTACCCTTACAAAGGAATCTGCGATTGTTACGGTCATCGCAGTAGATGATATTATGCGCAGATCATATATTGTCGGCGGTGAGCAGTACAGATTTTTCGAGCCGTTGATCTTTGCAGGCCTCATTTATTATCTAATGGTCATCTCCTTGACATTTATCGGCAAGGCAGTTGAAAGGAGAATGAGACAAAGTGATTAAAGTACAAAATCTTCATAAATCTTTTGGCAAGCTGGAGGTTTTGAAGGGCATAACTACTAATATTGAAAACGGCGAAGTAGTTGCGATCATTGGACCTTCAGGGTCAGGGAAATCAACCTTCCTTCGCTGCATGAACTTGCTTGAACAGCCAACTAGCGGCCAAATTTTTATTGGCTCGGAGAATGTTACCGACAAGAAAACAAATATCAAGAAAGTCCGTGAAAATGTTGGAATGGTATTTCAGCACTTTCACTTGTTCCCCCATATGACGGTGCTGCAGAACGTGACATATGCACCAATCAAAGTGAAGGGCATGTCAAAGGTGGAGGCTGATAAGCACGGTCTAGCACTCCTCGATAAGGTCGGACTCTCCGAAAAGTCAAATGAATATCCAAACAGACTTTCAGGAGGCCAGAAGCAGCGTGTAGCGATTGCACGCGCGCTGGCAATGAACCCTGAAGTAATGCTTTTTGATGAACCAACCTCTGCACTTGACCCGGAAATGGTTAAAGAGGTGCTTGAGGTTATGAAGTCCCTTGCTCATACGGGTATGACAATGGCAATTGTCACACATGAAATGGGATTTGCCCGTGAAGTTGCGGACAGAGTATTGTTCCTTGATGGCGGTGTGCTGGTTGAGGATGCTCCGCCTGCAGAATTTTTTGGCAGTCCGAAAAGCGAGAGAGCAAAAGTGTTCCTTGAAAAAATGCTCTAGAAAGCAAGCGTTGCTTTTGTAATGCTTTGCCTTTCTGCTAAACTAGAGGGTGACCATATCTTATAAGGTATGGTCATCTTTTTGTTTTATTATGTCTGGGTCAGGATAAGGCCCAGTGTAATTGCCGCTTAAGCATTCTATATTAGGAGAAATAAAGGTGAAATTTAGAATAGGCTACCGCACATTAAAAACAGCGCTGGGCACAGCAGCATCCATTATGATTGCCCAGTATCTCGGATTCGGGAATTTTGTATCTGCAGGGATTTTGACGATCCTTTGCATCCAGGTTACTAAGAAACGGTCACTTCAGGCATCTTGGCATCGGTTCCTCGCCTGTATCATCGCTATGATATTTTCAGCCATTTTCTTTGAAGGGATTATGTACCATCCACTTGTCATTGGGCTGCTATTGCTCTTTTTTATTCCGACGGTCGTAGTGGCTGGCGCCAAAGAAGGTGTCGTATCCAGCAGTGTCATCATCATGCATATTTATTCGGCTGGAAATGTAACTTCCGTTTTGCTTTTGAATGAACTTGGGATTATCACGATTGGCATCGGGGTTGCCTTGATCATGAATTTTTACATGCCCAGCGTTGATAATAAACTTGAAGAATACCAGCGGGATATAGAAAGGCATTTCAAGAAGATTTTCAGCGAAATCGCCATCTACATAAAGAATAATGACAGCAGCTGGGATGGCAGAGAATTGACCGAAACAGCAAGATTGATTGAGAAGGCAAAGGCTCTTGCACTTCTGGATGTGGAAAATAATTTTTTAAGAGATGAAAATTTATATTATCAATATTTTAGAATCAGGGAAAAACAATTCGAAATTATTGAACGGGTGTTGCCCTCTATTACTTCGATTCCACGACAAGTTCAACAAGGAACCATGGTAGCAGAGTTTGTTGAGACTCTTTCAAAAGGAATCAATCCTGGCAATACAGTATTATTCCATCTTGAAAAACTGATGAGAATGAAGGCTGAATTTGAGAATATGGAACTTCCAAAAACGAGAGAGGAATTTGAGTCGCGTGCAGCACTGCTGCATTTTGTCAACGAGATGGAGCAGTTCCTTTTATTGAAAAGGTCCTTCAAGGGATTAAAAACAAGTCACAATGGGCATGAAAAGGAAGCATCCGGGGCAACCTAACAGAAATAAACAACGGAGGGAACATTATGCCAGGCTTTATTTCTATATTGCTAGCTGCCATTGTCTTTTCGCCAATTTGGCCTCTAGGACCAAATCCCTTGCCAGGAGATCCATTTTTGATCGTGAATAAGCAGACAAATGAAGTAGCGCTAATTAACGAGAATAGAGTCCAGACGATTGTTTCAGCCGCGACAGGAAAAACCGAAGATTTAACTCCAGAAGGACTTTTTACAGTGACAGTCAAGGCGCAAAACCCATATTACCGCAAAAAGGATATCCCTGGGGGGAATCCGGAAAACCCTCTAGGCAGCAGATGGATTGGTTTTGATGCTGAGAATACCGACGGAAGAACGTATGGAATTCATGGAACAAATGACCCCTCAAGCATAGGAAAAAAAATATCCCAGGGATGCGTACGTATCCAAAATGAAGCTGTTGCATCATTATATGAATACATTCCTTTAGGAACAAAAATACTCATTACATCCTCCTCCAAAAGTTTTCTGGAACTTGGTAAGGAGCAGGGAGCTATAAGCAAATAAAAAAGGACTGTCATCTGACAGTCCTTAAATTTTTTATATGGTTTAAAAATAGAAATTTATAAGAATGTTGACAGGCCCATAAGAAGGGTTGAAGCAAGCATAGTTAAAAGCATGATATAGACTACTACCTTCCTGGTATTTGGCTTACGCATGAAAATTTCCCCCTTCCATCGCTTTTGTCCTCTTCTTATTTTACATCCCATTGAGGAAATCAACAACTCTTTTTCTAATCCAAGCTATTGAGCCTAAAGCGGTAATATAATTCTTGGTCAAGTAGAGTGAATTCTGATCAATATGGTGTGAATTCTGACCAATATGGTGAACTAACTTCAGAAAAGGTCACTTGGGGATGTTCCATGTTTCAGTGACAGAACTCGAGAAAATGTTTCAAAATGAGATTCTATTTGCGACCAATGCTGCTATTTATGATAGTGTGAAAAATATAGTTAAAGAATATTTATTATACCTATCCTTAATATTATGCCAATCCCTTATTCTCTAATCAATCTAAAAACCATATTTAAATAAGAAGGATTTGTGACATTTATATCGAATAATAAAATGATTAAATATATTCGAATAGTAATAGGAGGCATATCACATGATTAAAAAGGTCGACCATATCGGAATTGCTGTCAAATCTCTTGAGCATGCCCTCCCATTTTATACAGATGTGCTGAAGCTGCCATTGATTGGGATTGAGGAAGTAGACAGCGAAAAGGTAAAAGTAGCTTTTCTTAAAGCAGGGGAAACCAAGCTGGAACTTTTGGAACCGATTTCAGAGGAAAGCGCGATTGCCAAATTCATTGAAAAACGAGGAGAAGGCATCCATCATGTTGCATTAGGTGTGGAATCCATTCAGGAACGAATTAAGGACATGAAAGAAAATGGCATCAGAATGATACAGGATGTTCCCAAAAAGGGAGCAGGAGGCGCACTGGTAGCTTTTATGCACCCAAAATCAACCGGAAGCATTCTTTATGAATTATGTGAGAAAGACAGGGAGGCGGAGAAAAATGCCTGATATATATGAAAAGATCAATGAACTATACGATCGCCGCAGGGAAATCGAGCTAGGTGGCGGAGATGATCGGATTGAAAAGCAGCATGAAAAAGGCAAGCTGACTGCACGTGAAAGGATTGAGCTGCTTGTTGATCCTGAAACCTTTGTGGAATTGAATCCGTTCATACAGCACCGCAGCACTGATTTTGGACTGGAGAACCAAAAAGGCCCTGGGGATGGTGTTGTAACAGGATATGGGAAAGTGAACGGCCGTCCAATTTATTTGTTCTCTCAGGACTTCACTGTATTTGGTGGAGCACTTGGTGAAATGCATGCAAAAAAAATTGCGAATGTAATGGACTTGGCTGCTAAAAACGGAGCGCCATTTGTTGGCCTGAATGATTCAGGTGGTGCTAGAATTCAGGAAGGCGTTGTATCTCTTGATGGATATGGACAGATTTTTTATCGTAATTCTATCTATTCAGGAGTCATTCCTCAAATTTCCGTCATTATGGGTCCATGCGCAGGCGGAGCGGTATATTCTCCGGCAATCACGGATTTTGTGTTCATGGTCGAGAAAACAAGCCAAATGTTCATCACAGGTCCCAAGGTTATTGAAACTGTGACAGGGGAAAAGATTTCCGCTGAGGATTTAGGCGGAGCAATTGTGCATAATACAATCAGCGGGAATGCTCATTTCCATGGACAATCGGAAGAAGAAACACTAAAGCAGGTTAGACTGCTGTTAAGCTATTTGCCGCAAAGTTATGAAGAAAAGCCGCCGCGGCTTGTAGCAGATTCTAAGGATGATTATAGACCAGATTTAACCGATGTTGTCCCTTTTGATGCCGTCAGACCATATGATGTCCGCAAGGTTATTGAGCAGGTGGTTGACAACGAAAGTTTCCTGGAAATACAGAAGGATTTTGCGAAGAACATTGTCATTGGTCTCGCAAGGATTAAGGGTGAGGTAGTTGGTCTTGTTTGCAACCAGCCAAAGGTGATGGCAGGCGGACTGGATATCGATTCATCCGACAAGGCATCAAGATTTATCAGATTCTGTGATTCATTTAACATCCCAATTATCACATTTGAAGATGTTACTGGATTCTTCCCTGGAATTAAGCAGGAGCACGGAGGAATCATACGCCATGGTGCGAAAATCCTTTATGCGTATTCAGAAGCAACTGTTCCTAAGCTTACGGTCATTTTACGAAAAGCATATGGCGGTGCTTATGTGGCTCTTAATAGTAAGTCAATTGGTGCTGATCTTGTTTTTGCATGGCCAAATGCTGAAATAGCTGTTATGGGCCCACAAGGAGCGGCGAATATCATTTTTGCAAAGGAAATCCAAAATAGTGAGAATCCTGAACAGACAAGGCAGCAGAAAATTGATGAGTACCGCGAAAAATTCGCTAATCCTTATGTGGCTGCAAGCCAGGGTATGGTGGATGATGTTATCGATCCACGCGATACAAGGATCAAGCTGATACAGGCGCTTGAAATGCTGCGCACTAAGAAAGAGGACAGGCCGGGCAAGAAACATGGAAATATCCCGCTCTAATATTTTGTATTTGCTGTTGTAATTCATTTAACGGTATACTCAAATAGTATATACATAATTGGAGGTCGGCTTAGATGATAAATAACGAACGTTTATTAAATGAGTTCTTGGAGCTAGTCCAAATTGACTCTGAAACGAAATACGAAACAGAAATCGCCCGCGTCCTGAAGCAGAAATTCACTGATTTAGGACTTGAGGTAATCGAGGATGACACGACTGCAGTGACAGGACATGGAGCAGGAAACCTGATTTGTACATTGAATGGCACAAAGGAGGGAGTAGATACAATCTACTTTACTTCGCATATGGATACGGTCATTCCTGCCAAAGGCGTGAAGCCTTCCATTAAGGACGGTTATGTAGTCACTGATGGAACAACGATTCTGGGAGCTGATGATAAGACAGGCCTTGCAGTCATGCTTGAAACGATAAAGGTTTTAAAGGAACAATCAATCGAGCATGGAACAATCCAGTTCATCATTACGGTAGGTGAAGAATCAGGACTTGTTGGAGCAAAAGCTCTTGATCCGTCTTTGGTAAAAGCAAAATACGGTTATGCGCTTGATAGTGATGGCAAGGTAGGCAATATTATTGTTGCAGCCCCAACTCAAGCAAAAGTTGCCGCTGTAATTCATGGAAAAACTGCTCATGCAGGGGTTGCTCCTGAAAAGGGTGTGTCCGCCATTACGATTGCTGCAAAGGCTGTTGCAAGAATGCCATTAGGTCGTATCGACGAGGAAACTACTGCGAATATTGGACGTTTCCAGGGTGGAACTCAAACGAATATCGTTTGTGACCATGTTGAAATACTTGCCGAAGCTCGTTCGTTGATTCCTGAAAAGATGGAAGCTCAGGTAAAGAAAATGAAGGAAGCATTTGAATCTGCTGCACAAGAAATGGGCGGCAAAGCGGATGTCGATGTTCAAGTGATGTATCCAGGATTTAAATTTGGCGAAGGAGATCTTGTCGTTGAACTGGCAAGAAAAGCGGCAGCTAAAATCGGCAGAAGCTGTGAGTTGCTGCACAGCGGCGGCGGCAGTGATGCTAACGTAATTGCAGGTTTCGGCATTCCGACTGTTAACCTTGCTGTAGGCTACGAAGAAATTCACACAACAAATGAAAGAATGCCGATCGAAGAGCTAGAAAAGCTTGGAGAAATGGTCATTGCTTTAATTCAAGAAGTGGCTGCACAATAAGACTTAAAAGGGCTTCCAACATGGAAGTCCTTTTTTGTTATTTCCAATTGCTACTTACTCTTGCAGGAATAAAATGTTATATTGTTGATAGAGTAATAGACAGAAATTTTACAAAGGATGTGAACTCCATGGCTGAAACCAATAAGACGGTAGTTTTTCAGGCAGGGAATGAAGAGTATGCTTTCCCAATCCTCTATGTCATTTCGATAGAGAAGCTTGAAGGAATGACAGCGATTCCTCATATGCCCGATTATGTCACAGGGATTACTAAGGTTAGGGGCGACTTGATTCCTGTAATTGACTTAGAAAAAGTCCTTTATGGCCGTGATATACAAGCTGATGAAAAAACTAGACTGATTGTTTTGCAGACAGCTGATATTTCAATTGGTACTTTAGTTAGGGATGCTAAGGAAATTCTGGAAATTCCAGCTGGAAATTTGAAGCAGCCAGGACTGATTGCCTATCAAAAAACAATATTCATTACAGGTATTGCTAATTTTGATAAACGTATGATCATGGTCATAGATCCGGAAACGCTGATACAGTCACTTGAAGGTATTAAGGAAATCAAGGAATATATGCAAAAAGAGAAGCATGAATTACATAATTAAGAAAATGATTTTAACTTTAATTGAATAAAAACAAGGCTGGTTCAATGTGAACCAGCCTTGTTTTTATTTATCTATAACTTGAAGCTTGAAAACGATTTTCGCAAATCCTCTGCCATGCTGGAAAGTTTACCTGATGATTCCAAGAGCTCCTGCATTGTTGCGTTTTGTTCTTCAGTTGTGGCAGCAACCTGTTCAAGGAATAGTGCAGACTTTGATGATGCAGTGATCACTTCAGTTGCAGATTGAGCCATAAACTCCATTTTTTCATTCGCGTTTACTACTGCTTCGCTTACTTGGTTTCCTTTCATGCTTACTTCTTCAATCGATTCTGCGATTTCAGTAAAAGTAATCGCCACTTTTTCCACAAGTTCATTTCCTTTCAATACGGTCGCCTGGCTTTCATCCATGACATTTACGGCCTGATTAGTTTCCTTCCCGGTCTGTTCAAGAATATTGCGGATGCTTTCAGCCGCTCCGGCTGATTGTTCAGCGAGCTTGCGGACTTCTTGTGCTACGACGCCAAATCCCTTACCATGTTCACCGGCCCGTGCTGCTTCAATTGCAGCGTTAAGTGCAAGCAAGTTTGTCTGATTAGAGATATCAGTAATAATCTCAATAATTCTATGGATTTCCTGAGAATTATTTTTCAGTGAATGGATCACATTCGATAATTCGTTTACTTTTTCATTAATCATATCCATCTGTTCAGTAACGCTAAATGCATACTGTTTGCCCTGCTCAATTTTCTCCTTTGATACAGATGTCGTATAAAGAGTTTCTTTAAGCGATCCAGTGACCTCTAATAACTGTGAAGAAACATTTTCGACGGCATTATTTGTACGTTCGGATATTTTTACTTGTTCCTCAGATGCCGATGCAACTTGCATAATTGAAGAAGTGATCTCGTTATTCGCTTCAGTCGTTGCTTCTGCATTAAGCTTTAAATTTCTCGACATTTCATTAACCTGGTCAGAAGATGACAGGATGCTGGAGATTGATGCCTTTAGGTTTCTGGACAATTGGTTCATAGCGGCAATAATCTGGCCAACCTCATCCTTGCTTTTAGTATCTAGTACCTTTACATTCAATTCGCCGGCAGCAAGCTTCTTGCAATAAGCTACCACATCTTTTAAGCCCTTGCTGATGTTTCGGGATACAAAATACATTGCAATCGACGAGATGACGAATGCTATGATCATAATGATAAATGTATTCTGGACCATGGAGGCGATCGATGAATGAGTTTCCTTCATGATTTTTGTTCGATCATCAAGAATGATAGTTCTTAGGGAATTCAGTTTATCGATATTCATATCCCGAATGGTCTCAGCTTTATTGGCAAGGCTGATTTGAGTGAAGATATCCACCTGTTCACCTTTTTGTTTGAAATCTTCTACAGTAGCCAATATTTCTTCTTCCCATACTTTGTCCATATGTTTGTCTGTATTGATAATTGCATTATATAAAGCTTTTTCTTCCTCGGATTTAACATTTGATTTCAACTTTCCTGCAGACTCATTGAAATTGTCCGATTCCTTCTTATAGATTGCCAGCAGCTCTGGTTTTGGTTCAGTTATGTAATCTGTAATGATAATATACTTTTGCCGGAAAGTGGAACCCATATCGCTGATCATGATGGCATAATCGCTTTTATCTTCAGCCTGGTCGATCGCTCCGGCCAGATTATTAAGCACTGTCGATAGATAGACGAAGCTGCCTAGAAAAATCATCATAATAAAAATAAAAACGCTTCCATACTTCTTTCCGATAGACCAATGCTGCATAAATATTCCTCCGTTTTAGCATAAATGGCATTAAAAAATATTACCTGTGTATGTATTTATATCGGCATTTACATTAAGTTCTTTAATTTTTTAATTTTTTTCACATAAAATTCACATCCGGTATCATCTTTTATGGAAGAGCAATTCTATTGAAAAAACTTTTGGCAGAGCGTTGTAAAAGCTGCAATGAGCAAACGATTTTATAAAAGTGAGCGGAAGGTTATAAAAGAATCAATTCATGATCTGTCCAGTTAGGAATGGCAGCTGCATGATCATCTTATAGGTATTGCTCAGGCTTTTTTGATAAAATGAGAGGGAACGTATATTTGGGAAGTGGCTGACATGAAAGAGATGTATCCGAAACAAGGCAGGGTTATTTTACATGTTGATATGAATAGTTTCTATGCTTCGGTTGAAATGGCATATGATGCAGACTTAAAGGGGAAACCGCTCGCAATAGCAGGGAATCCTGAGGAACGCCGGGGGATTATTGTAACCTGCAGCTATGAGGCGAGAAAATTCGGCGTCAGGACAACCATGCCCTTATGGGAGGCAAAGAAGCTATGCCCGGACTTGATCATAAAAAAACCGAATTTCGAACGCTATAGATCAGCCTCTGCTGCCATGTTTGATTTATTGCGTCAATACACCGAGCTCGTAGAGCCTGTCTCGATTGATGAAGGCTATATGGATATCACAGACTGTTCCGAGCTTGGTTCTCCACTGCAGATTGCAGAAAGCATTCAGAAAAGAATTCTAGAGCAGTTAGATCTTCCATGCAGTATTGGGATAGCTCCTAATAAATTTCTCGCTAAGACTGCTTCCGATATGAAAAAACCCATGGGTATAACGGTATTAAGAAAACGTGACATCCCGAGGATTCTCTGGCCGCTGGAGGCAGGAGAGATGCATGGTGTAGGAAGCAAAACTGCGGACAAACTAAAAAATATCGGAATCAACACAATTGGCTGCTTGGCTGAGGCAAATGACATTCAACTGAAAGGTCTGCTTGGTATTAACGGAATAAGGCTGAAGGAAAGAGCTAATGGCCAGGATAATCGGGTAGTCGATCCAGATTCAGTCTATGATTTTAAAAGTATTGGAAATTCCACAACCTTGCCGAGAGATGTATCAAACCAGGTTGAGCTTTTGAAGGTGCTTGAAAGGCTTTCTGAACAAGTAGCGGCCAGGATGAAGCGAAAGGAAGCGGTGGCAACGAATATAAGTGTCATGATTCGTTTTAAGGACAGGAAGACCATTACGCGGAGCCAGAAGCTCCAAAATCCTGTTTCTAAAAAGGATGAAATTGCTGCTGCCGCCAAAACACTGTTCCTTAAGCATTGGAACGGGGACCCGGTAAGACTGTTGGGCATTACTGGTACTGATCTTCTTGAAGCGGATCAAGCAGTGAAACAGCTGGATCTTTTCTCATTTGAGCAGGATGCAAGGAAAGAACCGCTGATTAATACTATGAGCCTGTTGAGAGAGAAATATGGCAAAAGCATTATTGAGAGTGCTGGTTCACAAATTAAAAATAAATTTCCTGAAGAAACAAAAGGAACAGATACAAGCTTTAGTAAAGATTTCCTGCAGGACCGCAGGTTGCAGGACAATGAAGAGAGAAAAGATAAATAGAATGTTTATCAGAAAGCTGTTAAGTCAAAATAAATAAGGGCACAGGTCTGAATGTTTGCAACCCAAATCTATCATTGCTAAATTATAGAGTATGCATTTAAAAACCTGGTCTTAGACAGAAGGGAAGTTGGAAAAATGTCAAAGCAGCAAATCGGAGTTATAGGTCTTGCAGTCATGGGCAAGAATCTGGCGATGAATATTGAAAGCAGAGGCTATTCTGTATCCGTCTATAATCGTTCTAGAGAGAAAACGGATGAAATGCTGGCTGAAACAAAAGGAAAAAATCTCGTCGGTACCTACACGATTGAAGAATTTGTCCAATCACTTGAAAAGCCCCGCAAGATTTTGCTTATGGTTAAAGCTGGTGCAGCCACAGATGCGACAATCGAACAGTTGAAACCATATCTTGAAAAAGGAGATATCATCATTGATGGAGGCAATACATTTTTTGCCGATACACAGCGTCGAAACAAGGAATTGAGTGAGTTAGGACTTCACTTCATCGGAACAGGCGTATCCGGCGGCGAGGAAGGTGCTCTGCATGGCCCGTCCATCATGCCTGGAGGACAGAAGGAAGCCTATGATTTAGTTGCTCCTATTTTTCAGGACATTTCTGCTAAAGTCAATGGGGAAGCATGTACAACGTATATCGGTCCGGATGGAGCAGGCCATTATGTGAAAATGGTCCACAATGGCATCGAGTACGGAGATATGCAATTAATATCCGAATCGTATTTTATGCTTAAGCATGTTCTTGGTCTCAGTGCAGAAGAGTTGCATCAAGTATTTTCCGATTGGAATAAAGGTGAGTTGGATAGCTATCTAATCGAAATTACTGCTGACATATTTACTAAAAAGGATGAAGAAACAGGAAAACCTTTAGTTGACATGATTTTGGATACTGCCGGTCAAAAGGGCACTGGAAAATGGACAAGTCAGAGTGCGCTTGATCTTGGTGTGCCTCTGCCAATCATCACTGAATCTGTTTTTGCCCGCTTTATATCAGCGATGAAACAAGAGCGCGTTGAAGCAAGCAAGGTGCTGACTGGACCAGAAGCGAAACCTTTTGAAGGCGACCGTGAAGCTTTCATTGAATCCATTCGCAAGGCATTGTATTTAAGCAAGATTTGCTCATATGCCCAGGGTTTTGCACAAATGAGAGCAGCATCTGAAGAATACAATTGGAATTTGAGCTATGGTGAAATTGCCATGATTTTCCGCGGAGGCTGCATCATCAGAGCGCAATTCCTTCAAAAAATAAAGGAAGCTTATGACCGCGATCCAGGTTTGAAAAACCTGCTGCTTGATCCGTATTTCAAGGAAATTGCCCAAAGCTATCAGCAGTCACTCCGTGAAATTATCTCTGCTGCAGTGCTGAACGGTATTCCAGTTCCTAGCTTCTCTGCAGCACTGTCTTACTTTGACAGCTACAGAACTGAAACCCTGCCTGCTAACCTGATTCAGGCGCAGCGAGACTACTTCGGAGCGCATACGTATCAGCGCATTGATAAAGAAGGAATCTTCCATACAGAATGGATGGAATAATAAAGGAAAGAGGCTGACTCAAAAGGTCGATTAGATTCGACCTTTTAGTCGCCTCTTTTTTTTAATGTTGTCAGTTCTATTTTGCTTATTTAAAGTCAATACTAAATAAAACGAAACCAAATACTTCCATAACCGTATGTAATTTAAATCGTAAAAAGGGAGATGTGAAAGATGATCGAAAGCGGCTGCGTAAAATGCGGGAGCAGGGATGCAGGGGAAAAGGAAGTTGCCATGACCGGTGCTGGATTGTCCAAGATGTTCGATATACAACATAATCAATTCGTGGTCGTGTACTGCAGGAAGTGTGGTTATTCAGAGTTTTATAATAAACAGGCATCTGCAGGGT
The DNA here is from genome assembly GCF_049532715.1 of Heyndrickxia sp. MSNUG. Classification (NCBI taxonomy): domain Bacteria; kingdom Bacillati; phylum Bacillota; class Bacilli; order Caryophanales; family Bacillaceae; genus Heyndrickxia; species Heyndrickxia sp. MSNUG. Next base: position 3,192,195 of record NZ_CP150978.1, on the reverse strand, counting down.
CCAATATTCTTGATTTATTTTTCGGAGGATGAGCAGATATGAAAATCCCGCTTGCAGCTTCGGCAGGCGGGATTTTATTATAGTTTGATTAGCACTTCTCAACATCAATTTCAGTAACAGGCCACCAGAAGAATCCATCTTTTTCAAGCAGCTGATCTGCTGCGTCTGGACCCATAGTGCCAGATGAGTAGTTAGGGAAGGCTTGCTCTTTTGTGTTTTCCCAAACATCTGAAATGTTATCGACAAAGCTCCAGGAAAGCGCGACTTCATCCCAATGGGTAAAGTTAGTAGCGTCTCCGCGAAGTGAATCGAATAACAGCTTTTCGTATGCTTCAGGAGTATTAAGGCCGTCAATGCCCTTATTTGCATAGTTCAGTTTTACCGGTGTTGCATCTGTTCCCTGACCGGATTTTTTAGCGTTCAGATGAAGTGTAATTCCTTCTTCTGGCTGGATGTGAATCACTAAAAGATTAGGATTAACCGTTTTTTCCGGACGATAGTATAGATCCATTGGAATATCTTTGAATTGAATCACAATTTTTGTAGACTTAGCTGTCATTCTTTTACCTGTACGGATGTAAAATGGCACTCCAGCCCAGCGGAAATTATCAATCATTAATTTTCCGGCAACAAAAGTTTCCGTGTTTGATTCAGGATCGACCATTTCCTCGTTGCGATAAGCTGGTACTTCTCCGCCGTTCATCTGGCCTTTATCATATTGACCGCGAACAAAGTATTCATTTACTTCTTCTCCTTTTACTGGACGAAGGGCACGGAACACTCTAACTTTCTCAGACCGGATTTCATCTGTTGTTAGTTTGATTGGGGGCTCCATTGCGAGCAATGAAACCATTTGCAGCATATGATTCTGGACCATGTCCCTCAACGCGCCGCTTTTTTCGTAATAGCGTCCGCGTTCTTCAACGCCAAGCGTTTCGCTTGAAGTAACTTGTATATTTGAAATGTAGCGATTATTCCAAAGCGGTTCAAACATTGCATTGGCAAATCGGATGACTTCGATGTTCTGGACCATTTCCTTACCAAGATAATGGTCAATACGATAAATTTCATTTTCCGAGAATGCAGTACGGATTTGTTTGTTTAAAACTTTTGCTGACTCAAGGTCATGTCCAAATGGTTTTTCAATTACGAGACGTTTAAATCCTGAAACATCTGTAAGCTTGTCCTTCTTTAAATGCTCTGCAATTGTTCCAAAAAACTCAGGCGCCATCGCAAGATAGAAGATTCTGTTTCCATCAAGTCCGTAGTGGCTGTCCATTTCTTCAGCAAGCTTTCCAAGAGCTACATAGGAGCTTGAATCAGTAACATCGTGGGAGTGATAATAGAATTTAGATGCAAATTCATCGATATTCTTTGCTGATTCATGATTTTCTTGTACAGATTCTTTAACCTTCTGCTGGAATTCTTCATTTGATAGTGAACGTCTGGCGACACCTATGACTGCGAATTTGTCCAATTTTCCTTTTTCAAACAAATTGTATAGGGAAGGGAACAATTTACGGTTCGCAAGGTCTCCAGTAGCCCCGAAGATCATGATTAAAGCAGTTGGTTTATCAGTGTGTGTCACAATATAGGACCTCTCTTTATATGAATTTACTCAATATGTATAAAAACACTTTACAAGTATAAAATTTTATCGGTTTCGTGAACAATTAGCAACTGTTTGAACTGTAATTAGTTTCTTCCAAATGACTGGAACTATGCCCATTGTGTTAAATCTGCAGATTTGCCTTATATGGTATCTTTAACAAACCACGGTCTCTTGTGATATATTGGAAGGAACAAAGAAATGACCAGCCCAAGTACCAGCGGGCTTTTTGCATGAAAGGCGGTTTTAAAAATGGATGTTTTTTTTCTGGGGACTGGGGCAGGCGTTCCTGCTAAGCTGAGGAATGTGACTTCGATCGCGTTAAAATTGCTCGAGGAAAGAGGAGCAGTCTGGCTATTTGACTGTGGAGAAGCTACACAGCATCAAATTTTACATACTAGCATTAAACCGCGCAGGATTGAAAAAATTTTTATCACCCATTTGCATGGGGACCACATTTACGGACTCCCAGGATTACTTTCAAGCCGTTCATTCCAAGGTGGAGAATCATTGGTAACAGTTTATGGTCCATCAGGAATTAAGGAATATATCGAACTATCTCTGAAAATTAGTAAATCCTACTTGAAATACCCAATCGAGATCATCGAGATTGAGGAAGGACTTATATTTGAAGACGACCAATTCACTGTAGAAGCCAGGCTCCTTGAGCATGGAATTGCTTCATATGGGTATAGAGTTGTGGAGAAGGACCGTCCTGGGACCCTTCTCGCCGAAAGGCTTGCCGCCGCGGGAGTCAAGCCAGGTCCAGACTACAAAAGAATCAAGAACGGTGAAGAAGTAATTTTGGAAGATGGAAGAGTCATTCAACCTGAAGAATTTGTAGGACCGCCCCAAAAAGGCAGGATTGTGACGATCTTGGGTGACACGAGAGTCTGCGAGAATGCTGTTCTCCTCGCAGAAAACGCAGATTTACTGATACACGAAGCTACTTTTTCAGCGAACGAAGAAGCTCTTGCGCATGAATATTTTCATTCTACAACTCTGCAGGCCGCTGATACTGCTCTCAAAGCCAGGGCAAAAAAGCTGTGCCTCACACACATCAGCTCACGATATGACCGCAACGACTGGAAGCAGCTTGAGGCGGAGGCAGGGAAGGCATTTTCAAATACGGTCATATCTGAGGATTTTATGGAAATCGGCATCTCCTTAAGACTGCCTGATTAAAGGGGTGGAATAATGAAAACCGTATATCTCGTCAGGCATGCGAGTGCGGAAGGCCAGCCGATAGATGCTCCTCTGACAGAGCAGGGGAGAAAGCAGGCACTAGCGCTGGTTGAATTTTTTAAGCAAAAGGAGATAGACCTCATTTTCTCGAGCCCGTTCAAAAGGGCGATTGATACGATTAAACCACTTTCTGATTCAAAGAAAATCAATATCATTGAAGACAGCAGGCTGGGAGAAAGAGTCTTGAGTACGGTTAGCTTTGAAGATTGGCGCGATAAGCTAAAACAAAGTTTTGATGATTTCGATTTAGTGTTCGAAGGTGGAGAATCACATACAGCAGGCATGGAAAGAGCAAAATCATTGCTAGAGGACATCCTGTGTTCTAATGATGAAAATATTTTGCTGGTCAGCCATGGCAATATGACCACCTTGCTTATGAGATATTTCAATGAAAGCTTCGGATATGACTGCCTAATGGAAATGACGAATCCAGATGTTTTTGAACTTGTGGTGTCAGATGAAAAGACGATATTAAAGAGGATTTGGGATGACAGGATATAATATAAAAATATTGGCCGTTAAAATTGTTAAGAATTGTGTTTAATTTAAACATTTGGGCGAGAAAATAATCTAATCTTAAGAAAATGGAAATCAGGAAAAATTCCTGGTTTCCATTTTTTTGTTGACAATCAAAAGGTTATTTGAATATCCTATAATCAAATGATCGTTTGAATGAATAGAGGGGTTCTAATGAAGGAACAAGATGTCTGCCAGGTAAATTGCATCGACCGGGAAAAAGTCGACCGCGTGGCTGCGCAGGTGAATGAACAAAATACTTTTGAAGCAGCTAGGATTTTTAAGGCTTTATCAGATGAGACGAGGGTGAAAATTGCATACGCCCTATATGTTGAAAAAGAACTGTGCGTCTGCGATGTAGCTTCGATTGTAAATGCATCGACAGCGACGGCATCGCATCATTTACGCCTTTTAAAAAATCTCGGCATCGCAAAATATCGTAAAGAAGGAAAGCTGGTTTTTTATTCATTGATCGATGATCATGTTAAACAATTAATCCACATAGCGTTTGAACATCAAAAGGAGATGGAGAACAGTGGTTGAAGCAGCAGAACTACAAGGAGAAAAAACGATTTACCGCGTACAGGGCTTCACCTGAGCTAGCTGTGCCGGAAAGTTCGAACAGAACGTAAAACACCTGGATGGTGTTTTTGATGCAAAAGTAAATTTTGGTGCCTCCAAATTAACCGTTTATGGCAATGCCTCCATTGAAGAACTCGAAAAGGCAGGAGCGTTTGAGAATTTAAGGTTATATCCAGATGAAGCAGAAATTGTACCTGAAAACAAGAAACCATTCTTGCAAGAAAACCTCACTGTTCTAATTAGCTTATTATTCATTATTGCGGGGTACTATTTTCAAATAAATGAAGGAGAGGAAAGCCTTCCTGCAATAATTTCATTTTTAGGAGCAATTCTTGTAGGCGGTTATTCACTCTTTAAAACCGGAATAAAAAATCTATTAAAGCTTGATTTTGATATGAGGTCATTGATGACGGTTGCTATCATTGGTGCCGCGATCATTGGGGAGTGGAGCGAAGGTGCAGTTGTTGTCATCCTTTTTGCAATTAGCGAAGTGCTTGAGCGCTATTCAATGGATAAAGCAAGAGCGTCTATTCGCTCGTTGATGGATATCGCTCCAAAAGAAGCACTTGTACGAAGGAATGAGCGGGAATTCCTGGTGAATGTCAATGAGATTGTTGTTGGAGACATCATGGTCGTAAAACCAGGAGAGAAAATCGCTATGGATGGGGACGTAGTCGCCGGTTTCTCTGCCGTCAACCAGGCAGCAATTACAGGAGAATCGGTTCCTGCCGAGAAAAATCCTGGCGATGAGGTTTTTGCAGGAACACTGAATGGAGAAGGCCTTCTTGAAGTGAAAATCACTAAATTGGTCGACGATACCACCATTGCAAAGATCATTCATCTTGTGGAGGAAGCACAGGCAGAAAAGGCACCTTCACAGGCATTTGTCGACCGTTTCGCTAAGTACTATACCCCGATCATTATCCTTGTCGCGTTTTTGGTAGCCATTTTTCCTCCGCTGTTATTTGGCACTGATTGGAGCGAGTGGATTTATCAGGGGCTGGCCGTGCTAGTTGTCGGCTGTCCATGTGCACTTGTTATTTCAACCCCAGTTTCGATTGTAACCGCGATAGGCAATGCAGCGAAAAATGGCGTGCTTATCAAAGGTGGAGTCTATCTGGAAGAAATGGGCATGCTTAAGGCCATTGCTTTTGATAAAACTGGAACATTAACAAAAGGAATACCAGCCGTTACGGACTATAAAGTGCTGTCTTCATATGATTGTAATGAATTATTATCAGTAATTGCAGCACTTGAGAACAAATCAGAGCACCCGCTAGCTGCTTCTATTGTCCGCAAGGCAGAAAGTGACAACATCACTTTCAAGGATACAGTCATTGAGGAATTTACTTCGGTCACTGGCAAAGGAATAAAAGGGACAGTAGATCGAGTAACATATTATATCGGCAGCCCTAAATATCTTGATGGAATCATAAGCACTGGAATTCCATCAAATCTTAACGCAGAAATTTCCCTGCTGCAGGATGAAGGGAAGACAGTCATGGCTGTCGGGACGGCTTCTGAAATGCTTGCCATAATAGCCGTAGCGGATGAGGTAAGAGAATCAAGCAGGGAAGTCATTTCCCGCCTTCACGAACTGGGCATTGAAAAAACGATCATGCTTACTGGAGACAACAGCGGAACCGCTAAAGCGATTGGCAGGGAAGCAGGAGTTTCAGAAATAGAATCAGAGCTTCTCCCTGAAGATAAGCTGTCATTCATCAAAGAATTGCAAAAAAAACACAACAAAGTGGCAATGGTAGGCGATGGAATCAATGATGCGCCGGCACTAGCCGCAGCGACTATTGGTATAGCAATGGGCGGGGCTGGAACAGATACAGCACTAGAAACTGCCGATATCGCATTAATGGCGGATGATTTGAAAAAACTGCCGTTTACAATAAAACTAAGCCGCCAAACACTGAGCATTATCAAACAGAACATCACATTCGCAATTGTCGTTAAATTGTTCGCATTGCTGCTCGTCATTCCAGGCTGGCTCACCTTATGGATTGCTATTTTTGCAGATATGGGAGCAACGCTCATCGTTACACTGAACGGGCTAAGGCTTTTGAAGGTGAAAGATAAATAAACCAAGAGGCCATATAGGCGACCATTTTTTCCGAATTCGATTGATTTAGGTAACCAAGAAGCTTTATGGCGGCCGCTTTTACCAAATTCTGTTCTTTAGGTAATCAAGTAGCCTTTAAAATAAAAAAAACATGTTCGTGTGGTTAGGGTAATCAATCTTCCATGTTTATACTCCGTGACTATAAAGATAAAAAAATGGAGCTGGAGAGGGATGCAATGAATAATTCATGGAACGCGATCATTTATAAAGGATGGGCCCCAATCTATGATTGGATTTTCGATGCGGGCCCATTTTCACGGGCAAGGGAAAAACTTTTTACTGATGTACAATTCCAGCCGGGAGACAGGATTCTTTTTGTCGGGGTTGGGACAGGTGCTGATATTGATAGACTGCCAGATAAAAAACTCAGCGTTACAGCGATAGATTATTCAGAAGACATGCTTCAGAAAGCAAGGCGGAAATTTGCGGATTCAGACATTCATTTCTTGAAGATGGATGCACAACAGTTAGATTTCCCATCCGAGAGTTTTGATTATGTAGTTGGCAGCCTAATCCTGTCGGTCGTCCCTGACAGCAACAGAGCCCTTGATGAAATGACAAGAGTGTGCCGTATAAATGGTACGATCTTAATTTTCGATAAGTTCGCAGAACCAGGTAAAGGCTTATCACGCTCAAAAAAATTATTAAGGCATGTGATCAAGGTGCTGGGAACAGATATAGGTGTTTCCTTTGAAGCCTTTTATCAGCGCAAAAGAACTGCGCTTGCGCTGTTATCCGATGTTGGCATCATGTTTGGCGGCATGTACCGCAAGATTACCCTGAAAAAAGTTTCGTAAGAGGATGGCCCAGTCGTGCATTGAGTTGCAGCTGGGCTTTTTGAATTTTTAAAAGGTAAGTGTAAAAAAACAGATTCCTGCTTATGCAGAAAATTTTCGTCTCTAAGTCTTGTGAAGTCATCATTCTACCCATCGAACATTGTATTTTTCCTCACAACTTTTTTCCTGCGTGATGAATAAATAAAGCCGGCATTTTAAATGCCGGCTTTATAAGAGTATTAAAATAACCAGCCACGGCTGTATTGCTTAGGCGGTTCGATGCTAGTTCCAAGTTCTTTTGCTGCTGTGCGCGGCCAGTAAGGATCACGGAGCAGTTCGCGTGCAATGAAAATTAAATCGGCACGGTCGTTCTGAAGAATTTCTTCTGCCTGGATTCCAGTCGTAATCAAGCCTACGGCTCCAGTTGCCACGTCCGCGCCATGCTTGATCTTTTCAGCTAATTTGACCTGATAGCCTGGATAAACGTTAATTCTCGCGGGAACAACTGCTCCTGAACTGACGTCGATTAAATGAACGCCTAAATCTTTCAACCATGAGCCAATTGTTACATAGTCTTCGCCTGTCAGCCCTTCATCATGGTAATCACAAGCTGAAACCCTGACAAACAATGGTTTGTCCCATATCGTTTTAACCGCTTCAAGAACTTCTCTCAGGAAGCGGAATCGGTTCTCAGGAGAACCTCCGTACTCGTCTTCCCGTTTATTAGTAAGAGGTGATAGGAATTGATTAATTAGATATCCATGTGCAGCGTGGATTTCAATCACATCAAAGCCAGCACTTTTTGCCCTTTCGGCAGCAAGCTTGAAGGCCTCGACAGTTTCTTTGATTTCTTCAACTGTCATTGCCTTTGGCTCTTTGTAATTTTCGTCGAAAGCCAGGGCAGAAGGAGCGATGATTTCATCACGCAGCGCAGCTTTTCTGCCAGCGTGAGCTAGCTGTATGCCCGCTGCCGCACCATTCTGCTTAATCTGTTCAGTCAATCTTGTAAGCCCTGCAACATGTTCATCGCTCCAAATGCCTAAATCCTGATGGGAAATACGTCCTTGTGGCGTGACAGCAGTTGCTTCAAGAATGATTAAGCCGACTTGTCCAATGGCTCTGCTCGTATAGTGAGCGACATGCCAATCAGTAACGATGCCATCTTCCTTTTCACATGAGTACATGCACATCGGAGCCATGACAATTCGGTTTTTAAGGGTGAGCCCTTTCATTTCATAAGGTGAAAATAATTTCGTTTCCAAACAAGAAGCCTCCTTTATTTCGTAATGCAAAATATATTTTCAGTATAACAGTGCTCTCTTCAGAAAGGAAAAAATGTACTCACAGGTCATTTTTTTTTCGCAGCTCACTAAGCGTATATTTTGTTCCGCGCCAGATGATACCGCCTCTTTTGAAGGTTAAATAGCTTGCCCTTATGATTGAAAAAATAAAGAGCAGCGCCGTAAAAGGAAGGGCAAAGAACAACAATGGTGAAAAGCGGGTCATTCTTTTCGTGACCATCGTATACAAAATTGCTAGGAAAATAAGATTGATGGCACTCAGCATGGCAATGGCCTTGTTATTAGAAAAAATCGTAAAGAACGGAACGACCTGTGAAACAAAGACCCCAAAAATAGAAAATAGCACCATACTGATCCGATAATGCAGTCCCGCAAACGTATTTTTCTCCAGTCCTGCCAAGGCTTCTTTTAAGCTTGGGTACCATTCTACCTCAATTAGTTTCAGGGCCGTCACCATCCGCTGTTTTAGCCCTGCTTCCTTTACCTTCCTGCCGAGCTGCAAATCATCATCTGGCCGCATCTTGATTTGTACATGTGTCCCAATTTTTTCATATGCATCCCTTGTGACCATATTGAACGCCCCAATCCCGATTCCTGTTTTGGATCTCGGATTATTGGCGAGCCAAGGTCTCTTATAATATGAAAATCCAAATAAAAAGAAAGCCACAAACGCTTTCAGCCAAAACGGTTTTGCACTTAAATCTGGCGCGGCAGTCATATGATCCAGCTCATGCTCTTCAAAATAGCCAACAGCTTTTGCGAAAGCCTCCGGGCTGTACATGACATCTGCATCCGTAAATAAAATCCGGCTGCCAGATGCCTGCTGATATCCTTCATATAGGGCATGGTTTTTACCAAGCCAGCCCTCAGGCAAAGAGGTAAGATGGATCACCTTGACTCTTGAATCTATTTTCTGGAGTTCATCCATCGTGCGGCCTGTTGTATCATCAGAACGGTCATTGACCAGAATCCATTCCACATTTTTATATGTTTGCACGAGCTGGCTTTGAACGCTGAGTTGAATATGTTTCTCTTCATTCCGGGCTGCTACGATGACGCTTAACAGCGGCCCAGTTTCTATCTCCTTTGCTTTTTCCAAAGAGTCTAGCTTGCTGAAACCGATGGCCGCGTCTATTGTCGCTGCAATCCAGATGATGAGTGTCAGAGTAAGTAAAATCAAAAGCATTGCCATCCATCCCTCGTGTTTTTCTCCATTGTAGAGAAAAGGAGGGATAGATTGCAATTTTAGAAACGGCGGTTTGCGGATGCAAGCTCGCTTCCGAGCAAGCTGCCAAGTTTTCTTGATTGGGCTGTAGCTTCCTTTATGCATGAAATAAAAGCAGATTGTACCCCATGCTTTTCGAGTATGCTGATTCCTGCTTCGGTTGTACCGCCCGGACTTGTAACCTCAAAGCGCAGCTGTGATGGCTCTTTATCCGATTTTGTCAGCATTTCGGCTGCCCCAAGCAATGTCTGGATGATGAGTTGTTTGGCTGTATGCTTTTCAAGTCCGATTTCTACGGCGCTTTTTTCCATCGCTTCGACAAGATAATAAATATAGGCAGGACCGCTGCCTGAAAGTCCGGTAACTGCATCAAGTTGTGATTCCTCGACAATCGCCGTCAGCCCAATCGTATTGAAAAGCTCTTTTACACGCCATTTTTGTTCACCAGTCACATTCTCATTTACTGCCAATGCAGTCGCTGATTTTCCTATCGCAGCTGATGTGTTTGGCATCACCCGTGCTACTGCGAGTGAGGCCCCAGCAGCAGCCTCGATTGCCGCAATTGATACACCCGCTAAAACGGAAATGACGAGCATCCCATCAGTCAGGTAGGATTTAATTTCCCCAATCGCCATGGCGGCATCCTTTGGCTTCATCGCCAAGACAACTGTATCCGCGTCAGAGAAAAGTTCATCATAGTTATACGTAGTCCTTACCCCATATTTTTGTTCCAGCGTTTGGAGTCTGTGTGTATCCTGCTTATTCGTTAACCACATATGCTCTCCCGGGAGAAGCCCGCTTGCTCCTATACCGGAAATCATCGCTTCTGCCATCGAACCTGCCCCAACAAAAACAAGCTTCTTCATCAAGGTCGCCTCCAATATTTTTTAAGCTTTTTAACAGCCTTATTGCTTCTGGATATTTTCAGCTGTAAAAATAAAAAGGCCTTTCATCCATAAAAGGACGAAAGGCCATGCTTCCGTGGTACCACCTTCATTCACTTTTTCGGCCAGTGCCAAAAAAATGCAGCTCACAATCCGATAACGCCGGTATACGGCCAGGTTTGCCTGACAGCTCGCAAGGTAGGGTTCAACAGGAAGAGGGCGGCGGAGCCTTTCAGCCGGTGGACTCCACTCTCTTGCGCCATTCCTGTCTACTCGTCTTGCTCAAGTGCTTTTTAAAGTCATGAAATTTAATAGTGATTATGCAAGAAGGACAACCCTAATGTCAAGAGGAAATTGTTTAATTTTTAGTTTTTTCTGAAAATACCATCTGTAAATAATGACATTTGGCAGCTTTAAAGGTAAACTTATTTTTATATTGAAAAAATGCTGTGTCTTGTAAATATGACTTCTTACATACTAATTTTTTAAACAAACATGTTGTTTACCTTATATAAATATAATTTTTGAGGTGAGATGAAATGGCAGAATGGAAAGATGGAATTGCCAAGCTGACGTTGCCGACTCCTTTTCCGGTTGGTGACGTAAATGCTTACTTAATAAAAGGAGACAGGCTGACACTCGTCGATGCTGGTACAAAAACCGCGGATGCCTGGGAGTCCTTTAAATCCCAGCTGGCGGAGCTTAAGCTTACTCCTGAGGATATCGAGCAGGTCATCCTCACACACGATCATCCTGATCATGTTGGCTTGCTTGACTACTTGTCATCTGAACTTGAAGTATACGGCCACCCGCTTAATGAAAGATGGATCAACAGGACTCCTGAGTTTGAAAGTGTACATAAGAAATTTTATGAAAAGCTTTTTGTGCATTTTGGAATTCCCGAGCAATATTTTCTGCCATCCCTTAAAGTCATGCAAAAGACCTTAGTGTTTTCATGTGACCGGTCGTTATCGGGTACAGTAACGGAGGTCAACTTTCCACCTGCTCTCCCTGGCTGGCGAGTAATTGAGACTCCCGGACATGCACAGAGCCATATTGTCCTTTTGCGTGAGAAGGACGGGGTCATGATTGCAGGAGATACCATCCTTGCAGGCATTTCGCCAAACCCCTTGCTTGAGCCGCCTCTGCCAGGCGAATCAGAGCGTCCTAAGCCGCTCGTGCAATATAATGCTTCGCTAAAGAAACTGCTGAAGTATCCGATAGGACTTGTATACACTGGGCATGGAGCGGAGATTACAGAATTGCATGGACTAATTGAAAAAAGGCTTGCCAAACAGCATGATAGGGCCATGCAGGTAAGGAAAATGCTTGAAGGCAAGGAACTTACCGTCTTTGAAATATGCAAGCTTTTATTTCCATCAGTCTACGAGCGTGAGTTGAATTTAACCATTTCCGAAACAGTTGGTCAGCTTGATTATTTACAATCCCTTGAGGCAATTTCAGTCAGGGAAGAAGGAACAGCCTTCGTTTACACAGCCAAATGAGGTGAATTTTTGTGTCATCGTTAACAGGAAAAAATATTATCATTACTGGCGCTTCCGGGGGGATCGGTGCCGAGATTGCCAGGGTTAGTGCCCATCGGGGAGCGAATCTGGTACTCCTTGCGAGAGGTATTGAAAAATTAGAGTTAATGAAAAAAGAATTGGAATCAACACACTCAGTCAAAGTATATGTCCATCAATTGGATGTGTCGGATCCCGACGCCATCCGGACAGTGTTCACTAGGGTCCTAGGCGAACTAGGCCACGTGGACATTTTGGTCAACAATGCTGGTTTCGGGATTTTTGACCTCGCACACGAAGCAAAAGTCGAGGAAATTAAATCGATGTTTGATGTGAATGTCATCGGCTTGATGGCCTGTACCTCCATGGTGCTTCCAGGGATGAAGGAGCGGCGCAGCGGCCATATTATCAATATCGCTTCTCAGGCCGGCAAGATAGCCACGCCAAAATCAAGTGTCTATTCGGCAACGAAACATGCTGTTCTAGGCTATACGAACAGCCTGCGCATGGAGCTGGCCGATGACAATGTGTATGTGACGTCTGTCAATCCAGGGCCAATTGAAACGAATTTCTTTAATATTGCCGATAAGCAGGGTACGTATGTTAAGAATGTTAAAGCCTTCATGCTTAAGCCTGACTATGTAGCAAAACAGGTCGTCGACCGGATGCTGACAAAGACCAGGGAAATCAATCTCCCGCGCTGGATGAATGCAGGCAGCGTTTTTTATGCGCTTTTTCCACGCGCCTTTGAGCGCATTGGCAGGAAGGCCTTCAATAAAAAATAGCAACCTTTCGAAACCGCCGCAACATGTTTGGCGGTTTTTATTTTGAGCCATAAACTCAGCCAAATTGAAATATACAGATATTTAAAGATCTTTTTGAAAATGTTAAAACTTTTTTCATGCTTCCAGGTCTAATAGTTAGATACAAAGTTAGGGGGAGACACTTTGGAGCTTCAAGAATTGGTCGTCAGGGCGAAAAAAGGTGATGAAGCAGCATTTTACGAGCTGATGCAGCTCCATAAAATTCGCCTTTACCGGATTGCCCTGAGTTACCTAAGGAATAGCGATGACGCGGTTGAGGCATTGCAGGAAGTCACATACAGGGCGTTCCGGTCCATCCGAAAGGTGAAGGAGCCGCAGTATTTTACAACCTGGCTTACGAGGATCCTGTTAAACTACTACAATGATGAGTTGAAGAAACGGAAACGCGTTCTCGTTAGCGATGACTTTATCAGCCTGATGGGGGCGGAACACCAGTCAAATTGGCTAGAGGTAGAGGAAGTAATTGGCAAGCTTGAACCAAAAATCAGGCAGGTCATCGAATTGAAGTATGTGCATGATTTTAAAATCAAGGAGATTGCCGATATTCTTGAATGTCCGGAAGGCACTGTGAAGACATGGCTTAATAAAGGGCTGAAGGACCTTCGCGGGCAGCTGGGTGAGAAAGGGGAATTGGGCTATGCTTAATGCTGAAGAAAATAGGTTGACCAGGGCGCAGGCTGCTCTCGAAAATATCGACATTCCTGAAATCCAGCTGGACCAAGCGATTTCAGCGGGAATAACCAAAGGGAAAAGAAAGCAAAAGAAAAATTTGCTGCTAATGAGGACGTTAGCATCTGCCGCCATCCTGATTTTTGCTTTTACAGCCTTGCTCAGGACATCTGAAACCTTCGCCTCCTATGTCACATCGATTCCGGGCATGGAAAAAATTGTGGAGTTAGTTCGCTTTGATAAAGGCTTGACGGCAGCAATCGAAAATGACTTTGCCCAGAAAATCGGCGTGTCAGATGAACATGAGGGCCTGAAAATCACCTTGGATTCAGCGATTGTCGATGAGCAGATGATGGTGCTGTTTTATAAGATTGATTCCTCTGCGGGTCACAAAGAGATTGCGATTGATAAGATCCAGCTTACCGATGCCAAAGGAAAGGAATTGGAATTAAGCTCCTCTTTCTCTATGGGACCTATTGATTTACAAAAAAAAGGGGAGTCTGTTCACGAAATGACCTATTACTTTTATGGAAAGGTCGCTCCTGAAAATATGAAGTTGAGCTTCCGGCTTGCTGAAGGGAGAACGGAAACCGGAGAGCTGCGTAATAAACTTGCTGATACATGGGTTCTTCCTTTCTCGATTGATAAGGAAGCCTACAAGGATAAGAGAGAAATCATTGAGGTAAATAAAACGGTCAGCTTTGAAGGCCAGAAGGTAACAGTTGAAAAGGTATCAATTTATCCAACCAGGATTGGTGTTACTGTTGATTTTGATGAGAAAAACACTAAGCAGATTTTCGCGATCGAAGACCTTCGTATCGTTGATGAGAGCGGCGAGGAATGGGCTACAATCGCAAATGGAATAAGTGCTTCCCATATTAGTGCTGATAAGCAGGAGGTCTATCTTCAGAGCAACTTCTTTAAAAATCCAAAAGAACTTTATTTGAAATTCAGTTCAATAAGGGCGCTCGATAAGGACGAACTGACAGTTGTTGTCGACCCTGATCAGCTGAAGATTATCGAAAGACCACGCGACGGTCGTCTTCTGCGAGTGGAAAGGGAAGGCGAGGATCTGAAATTCACCTATCTTGGAGACCGGGGAGCACCTTTTCAACACGCGATTGACTCAGAAGGAAAGCAAATTGGCAGCGGTAGATTATCAGTTTTGACTTCTGAGGGGGTCCGAGAGCAGCAAATACTGATTCCTTATTTCGGAGAAAACCCTGCCCCCGGGCTGATCACTTTGCAAATAACCGATTATGCAACGAAAGTTAAAGGTGATGCCAATATTAAAGTAAAATAATTTTTCTGGCTGTCCCTCATTGGGGCAGCCTTTTTATGTAGCCAAAAATTCATAAACAGCATCATTGATGATTTCGTGTAAATCGGCCTCAGGATCTTCATTTTTTAGCTTAACAAGCTTCTCATATATTTCTTCGAATTCCATTTCACCGAACGGCAGTGATTCATCATGCCGATACTGTACGAAGCACTTCTGGACCATTTTGCGTATGAGTTTTTTATCCATAATTCGCACCTCTCATCTTGATTATACTCTCAACTGCCAGCTGAAAACAGCCTCCTGTAAAATTGTCCAGCTCTGGCATGGCCCTCCAAATAAACCTTAATTAAGTCATTACACCGGAAATTCCCCATTGAAACCGAACGCATATTCGCTTAATATTATGGGTATAATAAAACAGAACAAATGTTCCTTTTGTTGGAAACGAAACATAAACTAAGCAGAAAGGAGAGATACAGAAAATGGTCGATTACAGCGAAATGCCGCAAAACAAAATTCTCTGTGTTGATATGAAAAGCTTCTATGCCAGTTGTTCCGCGGTAATGCTCGATCTTGATCCTCTTGAATGCTACCTGGCTGTGGTCGGGAACCTCGACCGTCCGGGAAGCGTCGTGCTGGCAGCCTCGCCCCGTTTAAAAAAGGACTTTGGCATTAAAACCGGGTCGCGAAAGTTTGAAATTCCCGATGATCCGAGAATTATTGTCGTTGATCCCCAAATGTCAACGTACCTGAGAATTTCCACTGAAATCTCCCGTGTATTCAATCGCTACGTCCCAAAGGAAGCGATCCATACCTACAGTGTCGACGAAAGCTTTATAAAAGTAGATGGAGCTTCAAAGCTTTGGGGAGACGCTGCCTCAATAGCAAAAAAAATCAAAGATGATATCGAGCGCGAGTTCCAGCTTCCTTGCGCAATCGGGATTGGCCCAAACATGCTGATGTCAAAATTATGCCTTGACCTTGACGCGAAGAAAAAGGGAATTGCCGAGTGGACATATGAAGACGTACAGACAAAGCTGTGGAATGTCTCGCCGCTTCGCGAAATGTGGGGAATAGGCCGCCGTGTCGAAAAAACGCTGAACGGCATGGGGATTTTCACAGTCGGTCAGCTTGCACGCTATGACCTTGAAAAATTGGAGAAAAAATTCGGAGTCATGGGCAACCAGCTTTACTGGCATGCATGGGGAATTGATTTCTCGGATATCGGTGCCCCGATCATGGAAGGGCAGATCAGCTTTGGAAAAAGCCAGATTTTGCTTCGAGATTATAAAGAGGTAGAGGAAATCAAGCATGTCATTCTTGAAATGTGCGAGGAAGTGGCACGCCGGGCAAGGAACCATGGGAAAGCAGGACGGACAATTAGCTTTGGGATTGGCTACAGCCAGGATGAATTCGGCGGAGGCTTCCACCGTTCACGGACGATAGAAGAACCTACGAACGTCACAATGGAATTGTATCGTGTCTGCCTGGAGCTATTTGCTGAGAATTATACAGGAAAAACGGTGCGCAGCATTGCGATTTCACTTGGAAACCTTGTCGTTGACAGCGAATTTCAATTGAGTTTATTTGAGAAGAATGGATGGAAGAAGAAGGAACTTGGCTATGTGATGGACCGAATTCGCAGCCGGTATGGCTCGGCAGCTTTGCTAAGGGCCGTTTCTTATACTGCGGCTGGTACAGCAAGGCATCGCGCCGCGCTGGTCGGAGGCCATAAAGGCTAAATGATAATAGGGAGGAAATCGTATGATTCGTGACCGCGGAAGAATTAAATGGACGTCCATGATGCTTCCTGAACACGTAAAGCTGTTACGGGACTGGGCACATGAAGACAGATATGAAAAAGAAAAACAGCTGGATGAGCAGCAGCTCGAACAATTGAATGAAACCATCCTCGAAGCGATGGAATATAACCGTCCGGTCAGCATCACCTATTATCGTCAGCGGAAGTATGAACTGGTAATCGGGAAAATCCATTACTGGAATGAACTCGGCCTGAAGCTTCATATCGTGGACAAATTTGAAGAAATCCATCGCATTCAGCTTTCAGCCATTGCCGATGTCCGGCATGCGGATGAATGGTGACCAAGAGAGGATTTGCTCCATAAAAAAAGAGCAATGGGAAACCCATTGCCCTCTCACTATTACTCAGTCTCATCAGGCTGAGGAGCACGCACGACTGATTCAAAATTCCCTTTGTGGGAAGCGTCGCAAAACGGCATATTTTTGCTCATGCCGCAGCGGCAAAGCGAAAAAGCCGGCTTTGTTTCGAATTTATTCCCGGCACCGTCCAATAATTCTACATCGCCAGTAATCCTTAATGATCCATTATCATTTACTTTAATCTGTACTTTAGTCAAAAAAAACACTCCTTCACAAAATTGTCACAATTAACTTTGATAGTATAAGCTAACCAAGAAAATTGCAAGACTATTTTGTAAGGGAAAGCACCCTTCATCATCAGATAAGGTGATTATTTATGTTAAAATATAGGCTCTGTTAAAGCTGAATGTTGATTTTAATACCCTGTTGATTGTAGTGGTAGGCGCGTAGACTCCTCCGAAAATGCTAACGCATTTCCATCGTGCGAGGAAGCTCAGCGCCAGCCCCGCGGAAAGCGAAGCGCCTGGAACGAAAATCAACAGCCTTGTTTAACAGGGCCAAAATATAAAAAATCAGGAAGGAGTGCAGGCGGATATGAAGATGAAGATCACACAGGCTGCGGCTGATAAGCTGAAAGAAAAAATTTCAGGAAAAGAAGGATATTTAAAACTGAAATACGATATAGACGGCTGTGGATGTGCAGTGAATGGGGTAGCTGCCCTCTGGCTCGAAAGTGAACAGGAACAAAACGAAATTGAAATAGAAACGAATGGTATACCTGTATTAATTGAAGGAGCGAAAGAAGTCTTTTTTGATGAACAAATGACGCTTGATTATAGTGCAGCAGCAGGTTGTTTCCAGTTAAAGAGCTCAAGTGAATATCTTAATCCGCGCATGAGTTTTTTTGATAGAACCAAGGCTTGAACAAAGAAGCAAGGGTTATTGTTTTACAATAATTTGGAAAAAAGGTTAAATAAGAGAGAGGCTTTTTTGATACATAAATCGTTTGGTGCAAAAGGATAGGGGGAGAACTATGGAGAAATTGCGGCGAGCTGCCATAATGGCCATGTGCGTGCTTCTGCTCTCTGCGTGCACATATAAGACTGCGGGAGAAGCGATCCAAAATGATATTCCGTTCAACATCAAACAAATCGTGCACAAGCAAAAGGTAAAGGATGGCTGGCTGGTCTTTTACACAACCCAACAGAAGGATGGGACCAACAAATTTGATGCGCTGGCAGTTGCCTATATTAAAGGCAGCAAAAAGGATGGCTGGGAAAATGCTGGGCATAACCACTGGACTTATTATAAGAATGATTTCATGATTTTATATGCAGACGTTTTTCATACCTATCAGGAAAATGGCAAATTGGATAACAAGCTTCCCGTTGTTTTTGGAAAGATTGTCAACCCGGATATACGATCGGTAGAAGCTGCGGGTGCCGACGGAAAATTCACCAAGATCAACATCATCGAAAAGGGAAATGAACGTTATTATTATGCTATAGGCGATTATAAAGAAGTAAGAGCGCTGGGGGCGGACGGTAAAGAGATGGACCGTCAGGGAGAAAAACAGTAAAAAGGCTGGTTCCGAAAGGAGCCAGCCTTTTTACGTTAGGCTCTTTTACAAAGAGTATTGTTTTGCCAGCAAAACAATGAGTAAAAGTTGATTGGAGTATGAGCGCTAAAACAACTCGAATAGAAAAAAGCGCGACGAGTTGTCATGACAAGGAGCCCGAGAACAACTCGAAGAGGAAAAAAGCACATCGAGTTGTATGAGAAGGAGCCCGAGAACAACTCGAAGGGGAAAAAGCGCGACGAGTTATCATGACAAGGAGCCCGAGAACAACTCGAAGAGGAAAAAAGCACATCGAGTTGTTATGAGAAGGAGCCCGAGAACAACTCGAAGAGAAAAAGCACAACGAGTTGTTATGAGAAAAAATCAGATAGCAACTTAACAGCCATAATGTGCTGGTCACCGTCAGACATCAGGACTCATTGAAAAGTCACCATGTAAATCTCGATCATTTACAAATACATATTCTTCAAGGAACTCGTCAAGCACCTTCTCATACTCCACGCGATTCTGGCTGTAAGACTGGGCGTGAAGTCCGTTTTCTGCCATATAAAGCTTCTTCGGGCCTTTTTTCTGCTCAAACAATGCCTCGGTCATGGACGGAAGGATGAAATCGTCCTTGCGGCTGTGGATGAAAAGAATAGGGTTTTGGATGTTTTCAATGACCGAAATAGGTGAAACATCACTGAGTGAGTATTTGTCACGAATGCGCACGAACAAACCGGCAATTGGCAGCAGAATCCGGGTCGGCAGAAGCTTTACCTCTGCTTTCACTCGATAGGCGAGTTGCTCGCTGAAATCAGAAAATGGGCAATCAGCAACATAGAAATCAGCGCCATCTTCAATTATTCCAGCATAAAGGAGGAGTGTAGCAGCCCCCATGGATTCACCATGGATGCCAAGGAACAAATCAGATCCCTTTTCTTCTTTAAGCCAGTCAACAACCGATTTCAAATCGAATTTTTCATAGTGGCCATAGCTTGTCGTCTTTCCGCCGGATTCACCATGGCGGCGATGATCGTATATGACAGCATTAAAGCCCCTTTCAAGGAAAAGGTTCATATACTTGACTGAATTCGTTTTGCTCTGCGTCACTCCATGCGCTATGATGATATATCTGTTGGTATCGTGCGGTTCGACAAGAACAGCTTTAAGCGGATAGCCAAATGATGAGGGGATTGAAACCTCCCGTTTAGGCAAGGCTTCATATTCCTCAGGGCGAAGATGGCCAGCTTCTTTTTCCCGGGTGAATATTTCTTCATCAGCCTTCCTTTTCAGAAACATCACTTTATTTGAGAGATAAACCCCAAGAGAGGCAAGTACGAGCAAAAATGAAAACAAAACACGGAACGCCTTTCTCACACTCAACCCTCCGAATGCTTTTTTCTTTATTCTACCATTAGATACAAAAAGACAAACATAAAAAAGACCGCAAAGAATGCGGTCAGTAAATTGCCGGTTGGTAAGTGGTTTTGCGGGCAAATCTTGAACTGCGAAAACTGCCGTTGCGCTTCCGCATTTCTTTATTGCTGAGAATTCTGGCGTTTTGTAGGATGGGTCGCTTTTTCCAGATCTTCTGCCGCTATTTGCTGCTTAACATTATTTGCTTTAGGTTTTCCTTGCTGGCTGTATCCTTTATCGCGTTTTTGGCTCATGATAAATTCTCCCTTCTTCAAGATCCTTCACCTTTAAGATGAGTATCAGGGAGGGAGCTTATACAAAAAAATTAAACGCTTACAGAATTCATGCGAAAATAAGTGCTTTCAATCGGCCTGGAAATATGGGGTTTAATGATTTCAATTGCTTGGAGCAGTTTGTCGAGTTCGACCCCGGTTTCGATCCCCATCCTGTGAAGCATATATACCACATCTTCAGTAGCAGCATTTCCAGCGGCACCAGGAGCGAAAGGACAGCCGCCGAGACCGCCGGCAGACGTATCGAACCGGGTTATTCCTGCCTGAAGGGCGGCGAAAATATTGGCGAGGGCGAGTTTTCTTGTGTCATGGAAATGGGCTGTCAATAATAAATCTGGGTATGCCTTTTTTAATCTGGAAAATAAAGAATATGATTCATGAGGAGCAGCCATGCCGATTGTATCGGCAACACTCAGCTCATCGACTCCAGCCTGAACAAATTCTTCACAAAGTGCGAGTACGGCATCCTCGCTGACCTTGCCTTCATACGGGCAATAAAACGAGGTTGAAATGCATGCGCGGACAAAATAGTTTTGTGCCTTAAGCTCAGCAATCAAAGGCAGTAGTTCAGCAAGACTTTCTTCAGTTGTTTTATTGATATTCTTTAAATTGAAAGTATTACTGACCCCGACAAAAACGGCAACCGCTTGGCAATCGGTCATATAGACACGCTCGATGCCTTTTTTATTAGGGGCAAGGACGATGTTCCTTGTAGAACCGTCAAGGCAATCAGAAACAATCTCAGCGGCATCTCCCATTTGCGGCACCCATTTTGGCGATACAAATGAAGTCAGCTCCATCTCTTTAAGACCAGCATTCTTTAAAGCGTAAATAAATTCTTTTTTTGTTACAGTGGGAACAAAGCTTTTTTCGTTTTGAAGTCCATCCCTTGGTCCAACCTCGATTATTTCAACCTTTTCAGGAAGCATTAGCATATGATTTTCCCCTCCTCATGACATATCTCCATTTTAAATAGAAAATTTTTAAAAATGCAAGAATAACAAAAATTTTGATAAAATAAAAGGGATTTAATAAAATCAATAGAAGTTAATACCATGTGAAAACAGAGAAAGGGTGAGCAGTTTGGGTAAAACCGAAGCAGTGATCGTATCGGCGGTAAGAACCGCGATCGGCAGCTTTAATGGAAGTTTGAAGGACATTTCTGCGCCGGAACTTGGAGCCGTGGTAATTAAAGATGCACTAAAGCAGGCAGGCGTTCAGCCGGATCAGGTTGATGAAGTGATCATGGGCAATGTTCTGCAGGCAGGACTTGGCCAGAATCCGGCGAGGCAGGCTGCGATAAAAGCGGGACTTCCTGAAAGCGCTTCCTCTATGACGATTAATAAAGTATGCGGTTCTGGATTGAAGGCGGTCCATTTGGCGGCACAAGCCATTATTGCTGGAGATGCAGAAATCATTGTTGCCGGCGGTATGGAAAACATGAGCCAGGCACCTTATCTATTAAAAAACGCACGCGACGGATTTAAGATGGGTGATCAGAAGCTGGTTGACAGCATGATATCAGATGGTCTGTGGTGTGCGTTCAACGATTACCATATGGGTGTGACGGCAGAAAATCTATGCTCTAAATATGAAATCGGCCGCAGCGAGCAGGACGAATTCGCGGCAGCCAGCCAGGATAAGGCTGTAAAAGCAATAGGTGAAGGGAAATTCAAGGATGAAATTGTGCCGATTGAAATCCCGCAACGTAAGGGCGACCCACTTGTATTTGATACAGATGAGTATCCGAAAAAGGGAACAACAGCTGAAAAGCTCGGCAGTTTGCGCCCAGCCTTCAAAAAGGATGGCAGCGTGACGGCCGGAAATGCTTCAGGAATCAATGATGGAGCCGCTGCATTAGTGGTCATGAGCCGGGCAAAGGCAGAGGAGCTTGGTCTTAAGCCGCTTGTTGTCATAAAGGCCAATGCTAGTGCAGGCGTCGATCCTAGCATTATGGGAATCGGTCCAGTTACAGCGGTTAAGAAAGCATTGGACAAAGCAGGAATGTCCCTCGATCAAATGGAGCTAATTGAAGCAAATGAAGCCTTTGCGGCGCAATCATTGGCCGTCGATCGTGAACTTAATTTTAATAAGGATAATTTAAACGTAAATGGCGGTGCGATTGCGCTTGGCCATCCAATTGGAGCGAGCGGAGCCAGAATCCTGGTGACGCTGATTCACGAGATGAAGCGCAGAAATGCCAAGACAGGTCTGGCTACTCTGTGCATTGGCGGCGGACAAGGCGTAGCTACTGTAGTAGAGCTTGCATAAGTTTTTGGTGTGTTACTTATCTTTTTACCATACTAATAATCCAGTACCAGGGGTTGTCGGGTAACTGAAAGCCCATGTACTGGCTGTATACAAAGGGGGAGCAACGAATGAAAAGAATTTGTACATCCTTTCAAGAAGCAGTAGCGGATATCCATGATGGCGCAACATTGATGGTTGGCGGTTTCGGCCTTTGCGGAATACCGGAAAACGCTATTTTGGCCCTTGTTGAAAAAGGGGTAAAGGATCTGACGATCATTTCGAATAACTGTGGTGTAGATGATTGGGGACTCGGATTGCTGCTTAAAAATAAACAGATTAAAAAAATGGTAGGGTCCTATGTAGGGGAAAATAAAGAGTTTGAAAGACAGGTATTGTCAGGTGAAATTGAAGTTGAGCTTATTCCACAGGGGACACTTGCTGAGAAAATCAGGGCAGGTGGTGCAGGAATTCCTGCATTTTATACACCTGCTGGGGTGGGAACTCCAATCGCTGAAGGAAAAGAAACTAGAATGTTCAATGGAAAGGAATATCTGCTCGAAGAAGCACTGACCGCAGATTTCAGTATTGTCAGGGCATGGAAGGGCGATAGAATGGGCAATCTCGTTTACCATAAAACGGCGAGGAATTTCAACCCGATGATTGCTGCTGCGGGAAGAGTCACGATTGCTGAGGTAGAGAACCTCTTTGAAGCTGGGGAATTAGATCCAAACTCTATCCATACACCAAGCATTTATGTCCAGTCACTGATTGAAGGGAATCAGGAGAAGAGGATTGAAAGGCTGACAGTGAAAAGTTAACTCTAGCTGATCATGAAAGGAGAAGGCATATGATAACAAACAAAGGGAATGTCCGTGAAAAAATTGCGCGCCGCGCTGAAAAAGAAATCGAGAACGGTTTTTACGTAAACCTAGGAATCGGGATGCCTACACTTGTGGCAAACTTTATTTCTGAAGACAAGCAGGTTGTCTTGCAGTCTGAAAACGGTTTGCTTGGCATTGGGCCATATCCGGCTGAAGAGAGTGTTGACCCTGACCTGATCAATGCTGGAAAAGAAACGGTAACAGCGATACCAGGTTCCGCATACTTTGACTCAGCAGAGTCATTTGCGATGATCCGCGGCGGCCATATCAATATTGCCATCCTCGGCGGAATGGAAGTCTCTGAATCTGGTGATCTTGCAAACTGGATGATTCCAGGTAAAATGATCAAGGGAATGGGCGGTGCAATGGATCTTGTCCATGGAGCACGTAAAATTATCGTTATCATGGAACATGTAAATAAAAATGGAGAAGCCAAGATTCTAAAAGATTGCAGCCTTCCGCTGACAGGAAAAGGTGTGGTCAACCGCATCATTACCGATATGGCTGTTATTGATGTAACACCATTCGGATTGAAGCTGATTGAAGTAGCCTCAGGCTATACTGTTGATGAAGTCATAAAATCGACAGAGCCTGAATTACAGGTAGACGATTCAGTCATTTTAGATGCATATTAAACAAAGCGGGAACGTCTTCCAACAGGCGTTCCTTCTTTTTGCAGACCATTCACCAGCAAGAAGCTAAAATTTACTAATAAGCAGCATTAATTCAACAATAATCAGCAGCAGTTCATATTCTGGGGGTTAAAAAGTGAAAGCGAACCACTGTTATTTAAATTTGATAGAATTCGGTGGTATAATTTTTAGGCTCTGTTAAAGTTGAATGTCGATTTTTAAACCCTGTTGATTGTAGTGGAAGGCGCGTAGACTCCTGCGGGCTGAGCTGGACAGGTGAGACCCCGCAGGAGCGAAGCGACGAGGAGGCTCAGCGCCAGCCCCGCGGAAAGCGAAGCGCCTGGAACGAAAATCAACAGCCTTGTTTAACACAGCCAATTTTAAAAAAATGATGAACAGAGGGATTCACAGTGAAGAAAAAGAAGCAAAATCGTCAGCAGCCGATCAAAAAAGAGGATAAGCCAGCAACGCTGGGTGATTTGCTGAATCAGGATATCATGGAAAAGCTCAAAGCTCAGCAAAAGGATTTAAAGGAGCAGGAAGAACAGAAAAAACAGGCCGAGATCCAGCGTAAAAAAGAAGAGCAGCGCTTAAGAGAAAAAAACAAATCATTTGAAGAGCTGCTTTCAGAAAGTGAAATGGATTGGAAGAAATTCAAATGACAAGAAGAAGAGTGGAAGTAATACCATATCAAAGTGAATGGAAAGATCTTTTCGAAAAAGAGAAGCAGCTTCTTTCGAACATTTTTCAACCGCTTTTTGTAGACATTTACCATATAGGCAGTACCTCAGTGCCAGGCCTCAGTGCAAAGCCAATCATAGACATTCTTCTGGCAGCTGACAAGCTGGCGGAAGTAGAAGAGGCAACACCACAAATTGTGGCTGCCGGGTACGAGGCTAAGGGTGAGAACGGCATCCCGGGCAGGCGCTATTTTCAGAACAGTAATGAAGATGGCGTCCGGAAAGTACATTTGCATGCCTACGAAAAAGGCAATCCTGAATTGCATCAGCATTTGGTCTTCCGAGATTATTTGCGGGAACATCCAAAAGAGGCAAATAGGTATGCAGAGGTAAAGGAAAAGGCAGCCAAAAAGTTTGAATATGATATAGATTCCTATATAACAGAGAAGTCTCCAATCGTGAAGGAATTAGAGCAAAAAGCACTGCAATGGCGGCCGCTTTGATCAAGATATAAATTGCACCTGGCGCTAAAGGGCAAAGGAGTATATGCATTGCATGCAAGTGTTATACCATACTGATGCTGATGCTTGCTTAGAGAAATTTAATAAGGTTGATAAGTGAAAGCGCCTGGGATGCTGTTCCAGGCGCTTATTAGATTACAGAATTGGAAGAAAAGGCACGGGATATCCAAGTTGCGGGATTTCGACAAAATCTCGCGGAATTAGGATGATTCATTGCGGAAATAATTGGCGATCTTGCGGGATTTCGACAAAATCCTGCGGAATTAACTTCACGTCAATAACTTAATTAAAAATTACACCTGAGAAATCTTATGTTTACCAGGCCGTTACTCTTCAGCCATGCTAAAAAAATAAAAAGGAACACCTTAAGTGAACATTTCATCACGAAAGGAGTTCCTTTTTATTAAAAATCTCAAGTTTCATTCAAGTTTCAGAAAAAATTATCTGTGCTGGTCATACTTATTAGCTTTTGTCAGTGACCTGATCAGCTCAAGCTCTTCCTCAGACAAAGGCTGGCTATTGGCCGCTCTTGCATTTTCCTTTATTTGTTCAGGGGAGCTTGCGCCAGCTACGACAGATGCAACTGAAGGCTGCGCAAGATTATATTGAATGGCCACTTCAGTTAAAGATCTATGGGGAGCCATTTTTTCTTTTAATGCCGGCAGCATCTCCTGTAATTCATCGACGTTGTAATCCAGATAGCCGTTTTTCTTGATGGATTGAGTTGCTTTATTAAGCATACGGTCACTAAGCAGCCCTTTAGCGACAGTTCCTCTTGTGACAACGCTAATCCGATTTTCCTGCAGCAGAGGTAAAGCTTCTTCCTCAGGACGTCGATCGAGAATACTATACTGCATCATCACAGATACAATATTGGATTTATCAATATATTCACGGATAACATTTGGCCTGATGGATGAAATTCCATAATGCCTGATAAAGCCCTCAGTTTTTAGCTCTTCAAAAGCCTCAATCGTTTGCTCAATATTATCCTCAATGGTTCCCCCATGCAGCTGATAGAGGTCGATATAGTCAGTATTAAGCCGCTTTAAACTCTGCTTAACGGCTTCCTTGATGTACTCTTTGGAAGGGTCCCATGTCCAGCTGTCTTTTGCGTCAGTCCATCGGTTTCCAGCCTTGGTTGCTATGATGACTTGATCTCGTACATTTTTTAATGCTAATCCAACGATTTCTTCATTTTTTCCAAAATCATATAAGTCTGCTGTGTCAAAATAATTGATGCCTTCTTCGAGTGCAGCATCGATCACTGCCTCCGCTTTTATCTGGCCACTCCCAAGTGACATGCATCCTAGTCCGATTTCACTTACAAACAAATCAGATGAACCTAATTGACGTTTTTTCAAAAAATCACTCCGTTCCTAATGCTGATTCTATTTTAGCTAAAGGAAGGGAGTGGGTTCAACTAATCAGGATGGCGGGCTGTTTTATTGACCGTGTTGACCCAGTCCTTGACAAGTTTGTGCTGCACGCTGTATTCCTTCAGTTTCCGCTTGATTTCCCAAGCCTTTCCTGTAAGGGTAACGCCATGATTATGGATGTAAATCTTCATCTGCATACTCCTTTCAATTAAATATGGTAAAATGTATGAGCATTTGAACTCGGATTAGAACAGGAGTGAAGGAATAATGAGACCGCTTGAAGAGAAAACGTTGAAAACGGAGCGAATTTTTACCGGGAAGGTGATCAGCCTGCAGGTAGACGACGTGGAGCTGCCGAATGGTAACACTTCCAAAAGAGAAATCGTCAAGCATCCTGGAGCCGTGGCGGTAATTCCTGTAACAGCTGAAAATAAAATCGTTATGGTCGAGCAATATCGGAAGGCATTGGAAAGGACCATCATTGAAATTCCTGCAGGAAAGCTGGAAAGCGGAGAAAAGCCGGTAGTTTGCGCTGGGCGTGAGCTAGAGGAAGAAACAGGATACGAATGCAAACAGATGGAATGGCTCATCTCATTCTATACCTCTCCAGGTTTTGCAGATGAAATCATACATGTCTATAAGGCAACTGGATTGACAAAAAAGGAAAACCCAGCAGTTGCCGATGAAGACGAATTTGTCAATCTTATCGAGGTTACACTTGAAGAGGCGATCCAGTTAATAAAAGAACAAAAAATATATGACGCGAAAACGGCTTATGCAGTCCAATATTTACAGCTGCAAGAAGTGTTGGGTAAATAGATGAGCGATTATTTTGTTGATCTCCATATCCATATCGGGAGAACGAAATCAGGCAGAGCGGTAAAGATTACAGGAGCAAAAACCCTCACATTCAGTAATATAATTAGCCATGCGCGGGACCATAAGGGTCTTAATATGATTGGCATCATTGACAGCCACTCGCCTGAAGTTCTCGGGGAAATGGAAGAATTGCTGGCTGCTGGTGAATTGCTGGAGCATCCTGATGGCGGGTTAATGTACGGAGGGATGAGTATCATTCCAGGTTCGGAATTGGAAATTAATGATGAGGATACACATGGTCCGATTCATGTTTTATGTTACTTTCCGTATTTGAAAACAATGAGGGAGTTTTCAGAATGGCTTTCGCTGCACTTGAAAAATATTCATTTAAGCTCACAAAGAGTTTATATTTCAGGCAGAGAACTGCAAAAAAAGGTAAAATCCCTTGGTGGAATATTCATCCCAGCTCATGTATTTACTCCATTTAAAAGCCTCTACGGCAAAGGAGTAAAGCAATCTCTTTCTGAAGTTTTCGAACCGGAGTTGATAGATGGAATCGAACTGGGCTTAAGCGCTGATACAATGATGGCGGATCAGCTTTCAGAACTACACCGGTATTCCTTTTTGACTAATTCAGACGCCCATTCTCTCGCAAAAATCGCAAGGGAATATCAGAAAATCGAAATGGACCAGCCTTCATTTCGTGAGCTGCAACTGGCACTGAAGCAGGAAGGAGGCAGACGTATTAAGGCCAATTACGGTCTCGACCCACAGCTGGGGAAGTACCATCGCACAGTATGTGCCGAGTGTTTCACACACATCCATTCAGATGAGGAAGCTTGCAGTCAATGCGGATCGTTTAAAAAGGTGAAGGGTGTTGCAGACAGGATTGCCGAATTAAAGACGGAGGAAGTATTCAAAGGGTATAGGCCGCTGTACATACATCAGGTACCTTTGGATTTCATCCCTGGGCTTGGGCCGAAAATGCTTGAAAGCCTTCTCGACCATTTCGGCACAGAGATGTCGATCCTTCATTCAGTGCCTTTTGACTCTCTAAAAGAGGTCATTCCAGAAAAGACGGCTGCGATCATCGATAAAGCGCGTTCTGGCCAGCTAGCCTTCAAAGCAGGCGGCGGTGGCAAGTACGGAAAGATAGCTGATATTTAAAATCCAGTCTAAGAAGGCTGGATTTTTTTTATTAAAACTATCAATTACTAAACTAGTTCAAAAATTCATCACTCATAGTCATAGATAACAAGTCCGGGCATATGATTGTATTAACCAATATGCAGGAGGAAGAGTGATGAAGAAGAGAAAGTACCAGGACGTCGCAGCGAACCATTTTCGAGAATATTCCTCAATCTATCTTTTTGTAATTGTCCTGTTTTTAATGGGAGTCATTTTCGGGGCAGTAATTGTGAACAGCCTCAGCTTCACTCAAAAAGAGGATTTGTTCTATTATTTATCACAATTTTTTGGACAGGCAGCAACGGGGAAGGTTGCAGATGGCAGGGATTTATTTCTGCAAAGTTTTTTACATAACGGGAAATTCATTGGGCTCATCTGGATTTTAGGTGTTTCCATCATTGGTCTTCCTGTTATATTAATTCTATTGTTCATGAAGGGCATGGTTGTAGGATTTACGGTCGGTTTCCTTGTTAACCAGATGGGCTGGGACGGCTTCTTATTATCCTTTGTATCCATCCTGCCACAGAATTTCATCATAATTCCTGTATTCATAATTACTGCGGCAATGGCAGTAACCTTTTCGTTGAAAATGATTCGAAACCAATTCATGAAGAAAGTCACCCAGCCAATCATGCCGCAATTTTTTCGCTATATATTCTCTTTAGTTGCAGCAATTATCTTTCTAGCAGCAGCGGCAGCGGTGGAAGCTTATTTGTCGCCAACGCTTTTAAAAGCAGTTATAAATTCAGTTAATTAAATTTATTATTAAATGATAAACAATCTGGTTTCTTATTTGTAATAATTTTATTTTGATTCTCAATACCCTTCTGATATAATGAAAGGACAGTGGCGGGGGAGTGAGAGTAAGAAATGGAAACTAGAATTGATAGAATCAAGAAACAGCTGCATTCGTCCAGCTATAAATTAACGCCGCAGCGCGAGGCAACCGTACGCGTTTTACTTGAACATGAAGAAGACCACTTAAGTGCAGAAGATGTATATTTGCTTGTAAAAGAAAAGTCTCCTGAAATCGGATTGGCTACAGTATACCGCACGCTTGAATTACTGACTGAACTGAAAATTGTTGATAAAATAAACTTTGGGGACGGTGTGTCCCGTTATGATCTCCGCCAGGAAGGCGCTGCCCATTTTCATCACCACCTTGTCTGCATTGAATGTGGCGCTGTTGATGAAATTCAGGACGATCTTCTTGAGGATGTAGAAGAGATCGTTGAAAGAGATTGGAATTTTAAGATAAAAGACCACCGCCTGACATTCCATGGCATTTGTTACCGATGCCAGGAAAAAGAAACGGCTGAAACGGAATGATAAAATAACCTTTTCTCATTTAGAGAGAAGGTTTTTATTTGCTTAAAAAACGGCTGCCAGGTATATTTCTTGTCCAAATTGGCATACAGATTAATAAGAATAAGTATGGCCGGCTGAAAAAACGGTAGCTTATCATATTAAACCAATTACGGGGGCAGAAAATATGAAATCCTGGTTTGGGCTGATCATGCACACTTTAAAAGTGTTTATATTGTTCACTGGATGCACAATCCTATTCTATTATGGTATCATGTGGATTAACGAAGAATATGAGAGTTACCACCGGTATGATGCACCTGAAGGAGCAGCCATAAAAGTTTCGGGCACAACCGTCCAAAAGGATGGAGGCATGCTGGAACGGCTGTTACTGTTTTATCTGAATGGGGAGTAATATAAATGGAAGACAGGCTTGATGACTTTATCCACTTTTTATTAGTAGAAAAAGGACTTTCAAAGAACACGATCGTATCCTACAAGCGAGATTTGAATAGCTATATCACTTATTTAAAGAATGTTGAGCAGCTGGAAGATTTAAACTCAGTCCAGCGCCCGCAAATCGTCCATTTCCTTAGCCATTTAAAAGATACCGGCAAATCTTCAAAAACACTTGCCAGACATATTGCATCTATTCGTGCTTTTCATCACTTTCTGCTGCGCGAGAAAGCAGTGGACCATGATCCAACCGTTCATATTGAGAGTCCGCAGCATGAGCGTTCTCTCCCAAAGGTTCTCAGTATGGAAGAGGTTGAAACTCTGCTTGAAAGCCCTAAGCTGACTGATCACTTTGGCTACCGCGATAAAGCCATGCTTGAAATGCTATATGCAACAGGTATACGAGTCAGTGAATTAATCGGCCTTAAAATTGCGGATGTCCATTTAACAATGGGTTTTGTCCGCTGTATGGGAAAAGGAAGCAAGGAACGGATTATCCCGATCGGCAAAACAGCGTCAGACGCAATAGCGCAATATCTGGAAAAGGGCAGACCTAAGCTTGTTTCAAAAAAACATCGTGATGACTCATTGTTCTTGAACCATCACGGCAAAGGATTGTCGAGACAGGGTTTTTGGAAGATATTAAAGCGCCTGGCCATGGAAGCAGGAATCGAAAAGGAACTCACCCCACATACAATGCGCCATTCTTTCGCCACGCATTTACTTGAAAATGGTGCAGATCTGAGGGCTGTCCAGGAAATGCTTGGACATGCTGATATTTCGACTACACAAATTTATACACATGTAACAAAGACAAGATTAAAGGATGTTTACACAAAGTTTCATCCAAGAGCTTAATAGTTTCATAGAATTGTCAAAAAGCTGGCCAAAAAGCCAGTTTTTTTACTTGTATTTTTAGTTTATTTTAGTAAAATGAAGATGTCAGACTTCTGACAAATGAAAACGCATTAGATAATCCTAAACTAAAAAGGGTAACATAAAATTGTGAATATGATGAAAACGCATTCAAACTCTAAGGAGGAGAAAAAATGTCGCATACATATAAGCGGGTGTTTTTGATCGTCATGGATTCCGTGGGGATTGGCGAAGCACCAGATGCGGAAAAGTTTGGAGATAAAGGATCACACACATTAGGTCATATCGCTGAACACATGAACGGATTAAAAATGCCGAATATGGGCCAACTGGGCCTTAGCAATATTGAAGAAATCAAAGGGATTCAGCCTGCTCAGAAACCATTGGCATATTACACAAAGATGGAAGAGGCATCAAACGGCAAGGATACAATGACAGGCCATTGGGAAATCATGGGACTAAATATTCAAACTCCTTTCCAAGTGTTCCCTGATGGTTTCCCTGAAGAGTTGATCTCAGAGCTAGAATCCCGTACAGGAAGAAAAATCATTGGAAATAAGCCTGCAAGCGGTACCGAAATCCTTGATGAACTTGGCGAAGAACATATGAAAACTGGCAATCTGATTGTATACACTTCTGCGGATTCTGTATTGCAGATAGCCGCTCATGAAGAAATCGTACCAATTGAAGAACAATATGAAATTTGCAAAATTGCCAGGGAACTGACGCTGGATGAAAAATATATGGTTGGAAGAGTCATCGCACGGCCATTCCTTGGCGAGCCAGGGAACTTCAAGCGAACATCCAACCGCCATGACTATGCGCTAAAGCCATTTGGCAGAACAGTGATGAATGAAATGAAGGATGCTGGTCTAGATGTACTGGCCATCGGCAAAATCTCTGATATATATGACGGTGAAGGTGTGACTGAATCACTTCGTACAGTGTCAAATATGGATGGAATGGATAAACTTCTCGAAACTTTGGATCAGGACTTCACAGGTTTAAGCTTCTTGAATCTTGTTGATTTTGATGCCTTATTCGGACACCGCCGCGATCCTGAAGGATACGGAAAAGCACTCGAAGAATATGATGCACGCCTTCCTGAAGTGTTTTCTAAGTTAAAAGAGGATGATTTGCTCATCATTACTGCGGACCATGGAAATGACCCAGTTCATTATGGAACGGACCACACAAGGGAATACGTGCCGCTACTAGTGTATTCTAAGGGAATGGCTGAAGGTAAAGAATTGCCAGTCCGCAAAACATTTGCTGATATCGGAGCAACAGTTGCGGAAAACTTCGAGGTGCAGATGCCTGAACACGGCATTAGCTTCCTTAAGGAATTGAAATAAGGAGTGGATTTCATGGAATACAATCAAATTCAAACAGCAGCATCATTCATAAATAACAAACTGCAACAACAGCCGAAAATTGGGCTGATCCTTGGTTCTGGACTGGGCGTCCTTGCAGACGATATCAATAACCCAGTGAAGATTCCGTATAATGAAATCCCGGGATTCCCGGTATCCACTGTTGAGGGCCATGCAGG
Organism: Heyndrickxia sp. MSNUG; assembly: GCF_049532715.1. Taxonomy (NCBI): domain Bacteria; kingdom Bacillati; phylum Bacillota; class Bacilli; order Caryophanales; family Bacillaceae; genus Heyndrickxia; species Heyndrickxia sp. MSNUG. Next base: position 3,159,698 of record NZ_CP150978.1, on the reverse strand, counting down.
CCAGCTAGTATGCGGACAGCTTAGCGGTGTGGAAGTTATTGCTATGCAGGGCCGTTTCCATTATTACGAAGGATATAGCATGGACAAAGTTACTTTTCCAGTGCGTGTCATGAAAGAGTTAGGGATTGAAAAGCTAATTGTTACCAACGCTGCAGGCGGAGTGAATGAAAGCTTTACCCCTGGCGATCTAATGATCATCACTGACCATATCAATAATATGGGAACAAACCCTTTGATTGGGCCTAATGATTCACGTTTTGGCGTGCGTTTCCCTGACATGAGCGAAGCCTATTCAAAAAATTTAAGAGGTATTGCGAAAGAAGTAGCGGGACGATGCAATATCAATATTAAAGAAGGCGTATATGTTGGAAATCCAGGACCTGTTTATGAAACTCCTGCTGAAGTGAGATTGGCACGTACATTGGGCGGAGATGCAGTCGGTATGTCTACAGTACCTGAAGTAATCGTTGCAAGACACTCTGGTTTAGACGTACTTGGCATTTCTTGTATTTCTAATATGGCTGCAGGCATTCTGGACCAGCCATTAAGCCATGATGAAGTAATTGAAACAACTGAAAAAGTAAAATCCAGCTTCCTCACATTAGTAAACGAGATTGTTAAAGCAATAGGGTAAAAATAAAGAATAGCTGCTGCCCGGCTAAATTTTAATAAGTGGTGATAATAATGAGAATGGTTGACGTTATAGAAAAAAAACGTGACGGACATGAATTATCAACGGAAGAAATCCAGTTTTTCATTGATGGCTACACTGCAGGCACAATTCCTGATTATCAAGTAAGTGCTCTTACAATGGCAATTTTTTTCAAGGGAATGACTGAAAAAGAACGCGCTGATTTGACAATGGCAATGGTGGCATCAGGCGATCAAATTGATCTTTCCCAGATAGAAGGGGTCAAGGTTGATAAGCATTCAACAGGCGGTGTTGGTGATACAACAACTCTAGTATTAGGTCCATTGGTTGCTGCACTTGGTGTTCCAGTCGCAAAAATGTCTGGGCGTGGCCTTGGGCATACAGGCGGAACAATTGACAAGCTTGAAGCCGTCGAAGGCTTCCATGTTGAAATCGACAATGAAGAATTCATCAATCTTGTTAACAAAAATAAGATTGCTGTTATAGGCCAAAGCGGAAATTTAACCCCAGCTGATAAAAAGCTGTATTCATTACGTGACGTAACGGCTACGGTTGACAGCATTCCTTTGATTGCAAGTTCGATTATGAGCAAGAAAATTGCTGCAGGTGCAGATGCTATCGTATTGGATGTTAAAACTGGCGCAGGCGCATTCATGAAGACACTTGATGATTCCCGCGAATTAGCCAAAGCGATGGTCAGAATCGGTAACAATGTCGGACGCAGGACGATGGCAGTCATTTCTGACATGAGCCAGCCGCTTGGATACGCAATCGGAAATGCGCTTGAAGTAAAAGAAGCGATCGATACTCTAAAGGGTGAAGGTCCTGAAGATTTAACTGAACTTTGTCTGACACTCGGAAGCCATATGGTATTCCTTGCTGGAAAAGCAAACTCTCTTGGTGATGCTCGCAGCATGCTTGAAGAAGTCATTAAAAATGGCTCTGCCCTTGAAACCTTCAAGGTTTTCTTGAGCTCACAGGGTGGCGATGCATCTGTAGTCGATGATCCAAGCAGGCTTCCGCAGGCAAAATACACTTTTGAACTTGAAGCGAAAGAAGCAGGCTATGTTGCTGAAATCGTAGCTGATGAAGTTGGAACAGCGGCAATGCTTCTTGGAGCAGGAAGAGCGACTAAAGAATCTGAGATTGATTTGGCTGTTGGCCTTATGCTTCGCAAAAAAATCGGTGACAAAGTAGAACAAGGCGAGTCCTTGCTTACGATCTACAGCAATTTTGAAGATGTAAACGAAGTAAGGGAAATGCTGTATGAAAATATCAAAGTAACAAGTGAACATGTTGATGCACCAATATTGGTACACGAAGAGATTACCGAATAATTTATTGAAAGAAGTGAAGGGGATTCCCTTCACTTCTTTTTTTATGATTTTCAGTTGTATAAAAATGGATTCATTGGAAAAAATAGACCCTATAAAGATAGGAGGGTTATGTCCATGAATCTGAAAAAGTTAGCCAGTTTACTGCTTGTAAGTATTTTGAGCACTGCTTTTATAGTACCAAAAGGATATGCCAATGAAGGGGACCCAGGCCTTGCAAATGAAGCCAGCTCGGCAATATTGATTGAGCGAGACACTGGAGAAGTGTTATTTGAAAAAAACAGTCATGAAAAGCTTCCACCTGCAAGCATGACGAAAATTATGACCATGCTTCTGATTATGGAGGCTCTCGATGAGGGCAGGCTGAAAATGGATGAGAAGGTTCGTACAAGCGAGTATGCAGCTTCAATGGGTGGTTCCCAAATCTTCCTGGAGCCAGGAGAAGAAATGACCGTTGAGCAGATGCTGAAAGGAATTGCGATTGGGTCTGGCAATGATGCAGCTGTTGCAATGGCCGAACGTATCGGCGGATCTGAGGAAGCTTTTGTAAAAATGATGAATGATAAATTAAAGGAATTAGGTCTAAAGAATACTGTTTTTAAAAATACGACAGGACTGCCTGTCGATGGCCATTACAGCTCTGCATATGATATGGCCATGATGGCAAAAGAACTATTGAAATATGAAAAAATCACAAAATTCACCGGAACATACGAAGACTACCTGCGCGAGGATTCAGACAAGAAATTCTGGCTTGTCAATACAAATAAACTTGTCCGTTTCTATCCCGGCGTCGATGGTTTGAAGACTGGATTTACAAATGAAGCGAAATATTGTCTTACTGCCACTGCTCAAAAGGAAGGTATGCGCGCAATCGCAGTAGTGTTTGGAGCTCCTACTTCCAAAGCAAGGAATGCACAGGTGACGAAGATGCTGGATTATGCATTTAGCCAGTACCAGACTCATCCTATGTTCAAAAAAGGTCATCCGCTTGGCAAAGCAGCAATCAGCAAAGGCGATAAGCAAATGGTAAACGCGGTGACATCTGAAAGTGTCTCACTGTTAACGAAAAAAGGAGAAGACATCAAAGATGTAAAACAAAAAATCACACTGAATAAGTCCCTAAAAGCACCAGTTCAGAAAGGCGATAAGGTAGGTACGCTAAAACTGGTTAAAAACGGAAAAGTTTTGGCTGAAACACAGCTTGTTGCGGATACAAAAGTAGAAAAAGCGAACTGGTGGACGTTATATAAACGTTCCTTTGGTATGTTTACACGCGCTGGAAGCCAAAAATAATAGTTTTCCACCAGTTGGCAGCAATATTAACTAATTGACTGCGATCATTTACTTGTTTAATACAAAATATTATCAGCTGTCCAAAGATAACTGCCTTAAAATAATGGAACATACTATCCTAATTAAAGGGTTGTCGAATGCTCTGTCATTCCATCTAGTTTTAGCGAATTCACACTAGTTTTGTTCTTAAGAAGGAATTGCATTGTGAAATAGAGAATTGACTCACTATACCAGATAAGGAGGCTTGGATAGTGAGTCTTAACATTGATATGGAAGTGAAGCATGACGTCTTATGTATTCGAATTAGCGGTGAGTTGGACCACCATACAGCAGACCAGCTTCGCGAGCAGGCAACAAAAGCCCTTGAGAATGAAAATGTCCGCCACATTGTCTTAAACCTTGAGCATCTTTCCTTTATGGATAGTTCCGGCCTTGGTGTAGTTCTAGGAAGATATAAGCAAATTAAACAGCTCCATGGAGAAATGGTCGTTTGTGCGATCTCGCCGCCAATCAAAAGGTTATTTGACATGTCGGGGTTATTTAAGATTATTCGTCTTGAACCGACTGAAGAATATGCATTAGAGAGATTGGGGGTTGCTTGATCCATGAAGAATGAGATGAATCTTCAATTTAGCGCGTTAAGCCAAAATGAGTCATTTGCGAGGGTAACCGTTGCTGCTTTCATTGCGCAGCTGGATCCTACTTTGGATGAACTGACTGAAATCAAAACGGTTGTTTCTGAAGCGGTTACGAACTCGATTATCCATGGATATGAAAATGATGCCAAAGGAATGGTGTACATCTCTGTTTTATTGCAGGAAGGTACCGTTGAGATGCTGATTAAGGATGAAGGAATTGGTATATCTGATATCGATGAGGCGATGCAGCCTCTATACACGTCCAAACCTGAACTTGAGAGATCAGGGATGGGCTTCACGATTATGGAAAATTTCATGGACGAAGTACAAGTGAGATCAGAGCCCGGCTTTGGGACAGAGATTCGTTTGAAAAAGCACCTGTCAAAGAGCAAAGCGCTGTGCAATTAAGGGAGTTCTGCCTATGGATGTGGAGGTAAAAAACGATAATAGCCAAACGTATCTTAAGGACCATGAAGTCAAAGAACTGATTTTGAGAAGCCAGCAGGGAGACCAGGCCGCCAGGGATTTGATTGTCCAAAAAAACATGCGCCTTGTATGGTCTGTCGTCCAGCGCTTCCTCAACAGAGGGTATGACCCGGACGACCTTTTCCAAATTGGCAGCATTGGCCTTTTGAAATCGGTTGATAAATTTGACCTTTCATATGACGTAAAATTTTCTACCTACGCGGTTCCAATGATTATTGGAGAAATCCAGCGCTTTATCAGGGATGATGGTACTGTTAAAGTGAGCAGGTCATTGAAAGAGACCGGTAATAAAATCAGGAAAGCGAAAGATGAGCTTTCGAAGAATTTTGGCAGGGTACCAACTGTCAATGAAGTTGCGGAGTATCTCCAGCTTTCTCCTGAAGAAGTAATCATGGCACAGGAAGCTAGCCGTACACCTGCTTCCATTCATGAAACTGTTTATGAAAACGATGGTGACCCAATCACCCTGCTTGACCAGATCGATAATGGGGAAGAAGGACGATGGTTCGATAAAATCGCTTTGAAAGAAGCGATCAATGAACTTGATGAGAGGGAAAAGCTGATTGTGTACCTGAGATATTATAAAGACCAGACTCAGTCGGAGGTAGCATTGAGGCTAGGGATTTCCCAGGTTCAGGTCTCACGACTCGAAAAGAAAATACTTCAGCAAATGAAAGGCCGTATGGATATTTAATATCCATGCGGCTTTTTTTTTGCCAAGGCTCTTTTATAGCTGAATGTTGATTTTTATACCCTGTTGACCTTCGTTCCAGGCGCGAAGACTCCTCCGAAAATGCTAACGCATTTCCATCGTGCGCGGGTGGATTCGAGGTAGCAATTCAATGTCCTGCGGGGGCTAAAGCTGGACAGGTGAGACCCCGCAGGAGCAAAGCGACGAGGAGGCTCAGCGCCAGCCCCGCGGAAAGCGAAGCGCCTGGAACGAAAATCTACAGCCTTGTTTAACAGAGCCATTGCCAAAAAAACGTTATCATAACCAATTATTGGACTTCATGAAAAAACATCAGCTAAACATACTAAATATACAAGGAAAACAATGTGTTGGAAGTGAATCTGATGGAAAAAACGATTTATATTCGCATGCGCAATCGAGTTCAAGTCAAACCAGAAGAATCACTCTTGTTAAAGGATATTGCGCAAATCATCGCTGGCGAAGAAATCTATGACAAACTTATTATGCTGCAGGTCCTGAAGGTGACACCTAAGGATCATATCCACATCATTGATGTGATGAAGGTGATTAAGTTTATCACAGGAAAATTTCCTGAATATGAAGTCCAGGCATTAGGGCCGCCCCAGACTATTGTGGAAGTGATTTATAAAAAAAAGGGGATGTCGATCCCGTATTTCTTTCTTGTATGGTTTTTATTATTTTTCGGTGCCGCCCTTACTATCATGAATTTTCATGAGGACGTCAGCATGCAAAGTGTTCAGGAGCGCATTTATACAATCTTGACGGGAAAGACGGAAAAAAAGCCTCTTCTCTTTCAAATTCCATATTCAATCGGAATTGGTCTAGGTATGATTTTATTTTTCAATCATGTATTCAAAAAAAGGATTAATGAAGAGCCTAGCCCGCTCGAGGTGGAAATGTTCAACTACCAGCAATCGCTCGATCAATATGTAATCCTCCATGAGAATAAGGAAAACGTGAAGCACGTAGATGATCATTAGTGTGTTATTCATCATGCTGGTGGGACTTGCAAGCGGGCTGGCGGTAGGCTCAGGATTTGTAGCATTTTTGACGGTGCTGGGAGTGATTCCAAGGCTTACCCAATTGACAAAAACAATGAACCTGATTTCATGGTATGAATGGTCTGTAGTTCTTGGTGCCCTGTTGGGAACTGCCGGGAGCATTCGGGATCCTATACTGAATTTCTCTCCGTATTTGGCAATCCCGCTCGGTTTGGCCGGAGGAATATTTGTCGGCATGCTTGCGGCAGCTTTGACAGAAGTTCTTAATGTACTGCCTATTTTGGCAAAAAGAATTCGCGTAGATGACAAGCTTGAAATATTGTTAATGGCAATTGTTCTAGGCAAAGTATTCGGTTCCTTATTTCACTGGATATACTTTGTCGGCCGGTAAAAAAAACGATGGATCAGAAAGGACGGCATTGAATGGCCGAGAAACGGAATGTGATCTTAATTACAGATGGCGATGACTATGCCAGACGAGCAGTAGAACGAGTCGCAGCTGACGTTGGCGGGCGATGTATTTCTCATTCGCATGGCAATCCGTCCGTCCTTTCGGGGCCAAGTCTTGTAAACCTGATCAAAAAAGCAGCCAATGATCCTGTTTTAGTAATGTTTGATGATAGTGGCTTCCTTGGAGAGGGCGCAGGTGAACAGGCGTTAAAATATGTTGCCGAGCATGAGGATATCCATGTACTTGGAGTCATTGCTGTAGCTTCGAAAACTCATATGGCAGAGTGGAGCAAGGTGGATTTCTGCATCGACAGGGATGGAGAGCTTACCCCATATGGAGTTGATAAACATGGACTTCCGGAACTGGAGCGGGGAAGGATCAATGGCGATACGGTTTACTGTTTAGATAAGTTAAATGTCCCTCTGATTATAGGGATTGGGGATATTGGCAAGATGGCTCGCCGCGACCATTACGAACGCGGGGCACCGATCACGAAGAAAGCAGTGGAAATCATCCTTGAAAGGAGCGGATTCAATGCCAAAGAATAAACACGATATGCTGCCTATACCGGATTCCTTGCATGAAGCTGAAAAATACATGAAAGAGCGGGTAGGATTGGAAGACAGCTTTGATCTTGGCGTCAGAAAGCTGAAAATCCTAAAAAAAGAGGTTCACTTTTATTATGTGAATGGTTTATGTGATACTCAGTTTATCATTCATATTGTGGAAGAATTAGTTGGTATCAATGACCATGAAAAGCTGTCCACGCACCTTCAGATGATTGTCGAGAATAGGATTACGCACCAATCCGTACAGACAATTAAAACAATGGATGAGCTGGTTGATCAGGTTTTATCAGGTTTAATTGTTATTTTGGTCGAGGGTGAGAGGACGGCCTTTGTTGTCGATGTACGTAGTTATCCAGGAAGACAGCCGCAGGAGCCAGACACTGAAAAGGTAGTCCGCGGTTCAAGGGATGGCTTTGTAGAAAATATTATTGTAAACACCGCTTTGACGAGAAGAAGAATTAGGGACGAAAATCTGCGTTTTGAAATGATGAAAGTTGGAGAGCGTTCCAAATCAGATGTAGCCATCGCCTATATCAAGGATATTGCGAATCCTGATTTAATAAAAGTAATCAAAAAGGAATTAAATACGATCAAAATCGATGGAATTACGATGGCAGATAAGACAATTGAAGAGTTTCTAGTTAAACAAGGCTACAATCCATATCCACTCGTTAGATACACCGAGCGTGCGGATGTTGCTGCAACCCATTTGCTGGAAGGGCATGTGTTGATTTACGTGGATACATCTCCAAGTGTCATTATTACACCAACAACATATTTCCACCATCTACAGCATGCTGAGGAATACAGGCAGTCGCCAGCAGTCGGGACAATGGTCAGATGGGTAAGATTCCTAGGAGTTCTCGCGTCGCTTTTGCTTTTGCCACTATGGTATTTATTCGTCCAGAATCCAGATCTTCTGCCAGAAAAAATTAACTTCATTGGTCCAAATGACAAATCCAATATCCCGATTTTCTTGCAGATTATGCTTGCGGACGGAGGGATCGAATTCCTGAGGATGGCTGCCATCCATACACCGACGCCTTTATCAACTGCTATGGGTTTAATCGCTGCTGTACTGATCGGTCAAATTGCCATTGATGTAGGGATGTTTGTACCCGAAGTCATCCTGTATGTAGCAGTGGCTGCTATCGGAACATATGCGACCCCAAGCTATGAGCTAAGTATTGCAAATAAAATTGGCAGGGTATTTCTTTTGATTGTTACAGCACTTTTCCATGTTCCTGGATTTATGGTCGGCACTACAGTTTGGCTGCTGATGCTCGCAAATATCAAGTCTTTGAATACCCCTTATCTGTGGCCATTCATGCCTTTTCATCCAATAGCTTTCATGCAGATTATTATCAGGAGGGCTGTTCCAGGTTCCAAAATCAGGCCGAGTATCGTCCATGCTAAAAATCGTTATAAACAGCCTTCAAATTCATGACCAAGTTCCAATTGCACGTTCCAATAGAATATGGTAAAGTGTTTTTAATTTACTAAAGACTTAAAGCAAAAAAAATAGACAGTTCACGACTGAACTGTCTATTTATTTATTAGACTTTTTCTAAATATTGTTGTTAATGTGAACAGAGCAAAAACTTAACATCAAGAGTTTGCTCGATTGATTACAGATTCTCAGGATTGCTCGATCTGAGTGAAAATCGTTTAGCAGACTAACAATGAACGAAAATGGTCATATATTGTCAAGGGATGAGGGGACAGCATGGAATTTCAAGGAACTGCAAAAGTTAATCGTCTTGGACATTTAGAAATTGGCGGTGTTGATACAGTCCAATTGGCTGAGAAATACGGAACCCCACTATATGTCTATGATGTAGCTTTAATACGGGAACGGGCAAGAAGCTTTAAAAAAACATTTGATAATGCGGGAATTACCGCTCAAGTAGCATATGCTAGCAAGGCATTTTCAACTGTGGCCATGGTTCAGCTGGCGGATGAGGAAGAGCTATCGCTGGACGTCGTGTCAGGAGGAGAACTGTATACTGCGCTTGCAGCTGGCTTTCCTACTGAAAGAATCCATTTTCATGGAAACAATAAAAGCCGCGAAGAGCTTATCATGGCGATTGAAAACAATGTTGGCTGCATTGTAGTCGATAATTTTTATGAATTAGAAATGCTGCGAGGCCTCTGTAGGGATAAAAGAGGAAAATGAAGGTGTTGCTTCGCGTCACCCCTGGGATTGAGGCCCATACACATGACTATATTTTAACGGGTCAGGAAGATTCAAAATTTGGTTTTGATTTGCAGAACGGACAGGCTGATGAGGCGATGCAAAGCGCATTGAAGGATAATAACCTTGAAGTTTTGGGTCTTCACTGCCACATCGGTTCGCAAATTTTTGAAACGACTGGATTTATACTAGCTGCCCAGAAAATTTTTGAGAAATTGCATCAATGGAAAAACGAACTTTCATTCGAATCAAAGGTTCTTAATCTTGGCGGAGGGTTTGGGATACGTTATACAAATGAAGACGATCCGATTCCTGCAGCTCAGTATGTTGTGGAAATTATCGCAGAGGTTAAAAAACAGGCTGCCTCCTATTCAATGAAAATGCCTGAAATTTGGATTGAACCTGGGCGTTCTCTTGTAGGGGATGCCGGTACGACACTTTATCGTATAGGTTCGAGGAAGGATGTTCCGAATGTCCGCCAATATGTTGCGGTTGATGGTGGCATGAGTGACAATATCCGTCCGGCATTGTATCAGGCAAAATATGAAGCGGTCCTTGCGAACAGGGTGATGGACAAGCCTGAAGAGACAGTATCAATTGCTGGAAAATGCTGTGAGTCAGGAGATATGTTAATTTGGGACCTTCCATTGCCTAAATCAGGCAGCCAGGATTTATTGGCTGTTTTTTGCACAGGTGCTTATGGGTATTCAATGGCTAATAATTATAACCGTTTGCCTCGTCCTGCCGTTGTATTTCTTGAAGACGCAAAGGATACATTAGTGGTCCGCCGTGAAACATTTGAGGATATGGTAAAATTAGACTTGCCTATTAAAGAAAAAATAAAAAATTAAGCTGCGCATTTGCAGCTTTTTTAGTCGGAGCTGATTATTTTAAAGATTGGCTAATTGCCCAGCCTTATTGTAGAATTACAGTTTGGGAGGGATGCCGTATGAAGAAAAATAACTCGATGTTATTTATGCTTTTATTGCTGATGGCTGTTGCATGGGGGGCTTATTACTGGTTATATATTGTTCCTGGACAATAGGAACAGAAAATTAATTGAAGAATCGTCCTGGATTATGTATGATATTATCAATTGCAACATCGTATGAACCTGAACTGCTTAAAAGCATATATTATTAAAAGGCTTTTTTCACATTCGCTTATTTAGGCTCTATCAGTGAATAGGGCATAAAGGTTTAATTTAGAAGAAAAATGGAAAAAATGGTCATGTTATCATTCCATTACTACCGTCAAACCACTAATGAGGGATACTTATGTTAATTCGTTATAAAAAGGCATTCGAAAAGATTGCGATGGGTCTATTGTCTTTCATGCCTAATGAAAAGGATTTAAAAAAGCTGCAGCAAACGATGAAGGATTACGAAACAGACGAATCCTGGCAGTTATTTTTATGGAAGGAAGATGAAGACATCATCGGGCTTTTAGGTGTGAACTTCATTGATCCAAAAATAATGCAGATTCAGCATATATCCGTTAATCCATCTCATAGACATCAGGGGATTGGCAAAAGGATGGTCAATGCCCTCCAGGAGATGTTTCCTGATTGGAAGGCATCAGCAAATGATGAAACCATAGCATTTTTTGAAAAGTGCATTCAAGAAGGAAATACAGCGGAAGGCAGTGGATGTTAAATCACTGCCTTTTTTCTTTTTTTCTTTCGTCCAGTGCCATTTTACGCTCTGCTATGACTTCGCTCCGGTCTCTTGAAGAATGTCTGTTAATCAATTCCTCGTCATTAAGGTCACTCTTAGCTCCCCATTTAAAGCCGTTTTCTTTACATTCCTCCTGGCAAAGCTTTACAACCTCCATATCTGTAATAGGAAGGTTATAACTTAAATAAGGAATCTGGTTCAGTAAATTCTTCTCTCGTTTTTTTAATATGTCCATCAGAGCCTCATGATTAAGGCCTAAACGCAGACAGCTCTGCTCATCAAGAGAAAAAATTTCTAGTGATTTTCTTAATGTTCTTATCGCTCCAGCATAATTATTGCGTCTGTAATGGTAATTTGATACAGCCAGCAGGATGAACGCAACCCAGATGGATTTTTTATTGCCTGCATCCGTCGCTTTCCAATATTCCTCCAGGATTTCGTGGCACTCAAAGTAATCCCTGTCTCCGTGGAAATGGGCGAGATATTGTATATATGATCTTGGATATTTAGTCATTAAAAACCCCCCCATCAAGTAACACTAGCTTAGCACAATTTAGTGGTTCATAAAATTAGAAACTGATGTACGAAGGTAGTGTTTTTTATAAGAATGCTCTGTTATAGCTGAATGTTGATTTTAAATCCTGTTGGTTGTAGTGGAAGGCACGTAGAACGATGCGCGTGGGACGAAAATCAACAGCCTTGTTTAACAGAGCCAAAAGTATAACAAAGATAGCAAGGTGCTTTTCTCTATTCTTACATAAAGTAAAAGAAAGAGAAAACGCCCGGCAGATGCCGGGCACTGAATAGTGGGGTGCTATTTAGATGGCTGGCATATATCCTTATAGCCAGGCTGCACCTACAATGATTAGCAATATGAAAAGCACTACGATAAGAGCAAAACCAGCTCCTAGTCCGTGGCATCCATGACCTTTTTTATCTGACATGCACATTACCTCCTGATAGTAAAATAGCCTACTTTACATTTTCAGCATATGACGAAACTAAGTTAAAGGTTTGGGCGATAGTCCCTGTTTTATCAGGAATTTTAAAAATTCATATAGAAATTAGTAATGGATAACCTTATGCTAATCCACTATACTTATATAATGATGCAGTTCAATATAGGAATTTTGGTGGGAAACGATGCAATATAATGTGAAAATCGAGGCTTTCGAAGGCCCGTTGGATTTACTTCTGCACTTGATCAATCGGCTGGAGATTGATATTTACGATATACCTGTAGCGGAAATTACTGAACAATATCTCATGTACATCCATGCAATGAAAGAAGTTCAGCTGGATGTCGCAAGTGAATATTTGGTGATGGCAGCAACACTCTTGGCCATAAAAAGCAAAATGCTTCTTCCAAAGCATGAGGAAGAACTCATTGATGAATTTGAGCTTGAACAAGAGGAAGATCCGCGAAATGAACTAGTAGAAAGGCTGATCGAATACAAAAAATTCAAAGAGGCCGCAAGTGATTTAAAGTCACTCGAACAAGAGCGAGGCCTTATCTATACGAAGCCACCGAGTGATTTGACTGAATATGCGAAGGAAATAAAAACCGAAAATACAGACCTGAATATTTCTTTATACGATATGCTTGGAGCTTTTCAAAAGCTTTTAAGAAGAAAGAAATTGCAGAAGCCGATGTCTACGAAAATTGCCCGGCAGGAAATATCTATTGAAAAAAGAATGGATGAAATCATCCACTTCCTGAAAGCGAGGGGCACGAGGACGAGTTTTAATGATTTGTTCCCGGATTCTGATCGTGAACACATTGTCGTTACGTTCTTGGCAATCCTTGAATTGATAAAAAGGAAGGAAATCGATGTGCAGCAGGAACAGAACTTTGCTGAGATCTTTATGACTGCAAGAAAGGAGTAAAAAACTTGGAAATTGTTAAGTGGAAAGGTATTTTGGAAAGCCTGCTATTTGCTGCGGGAGATGAGGGACTGAGTCTCAAGCAAATAGCGGCAGTGCTAGACGTGGAGGAACTGAAGGCTAATGAGATTGTGGCTGAATTGCAGATAGAATATGAAAAGGATGATAATCGAGGGATTACGATCGTTCAGCTTGCAGGTGTGTTTCAGCTTGCCACGAAAAAAGAGCATGCCGATTATTTAAAAAAACTTGTAGAATCACCAGGTGCCGGCCATCTATCACAGGCAGCTCTTGAAACACTGGCGATAATAGCTTATAAACAGCCAATCACAAGGGTTGAAATTGAAGAGATACGCGGTGTGAAAACAGAAAGACCATTGCATACCCTATCTTCCAGGGCGCTGATTAAAGAGGTTGGCAGGGCGGAAGGAACAGGAAGGGCTATTTTATATGGCACTACAAAGGAATTTCTTGATTACTTCGGCTTGAAAAATATCAAGGAACTCCCGCCGCTTCCTGAAAAGATTGACGAAGATGATATCCAGGATGATGCAGATCTTTTCTTTGAAAAATTCCAGGAAACGATTGATATGGATATCTAGCTTTTGTGCACAAAGTTTAGAATTTATGATAAAATTTAAATAATTATTAAATGGAAATGCTTTTCGTTATCGAAGGCATTTTCTTTATACATATCTATTTTGATAGAATGAATGTCCATCAGGAGGAATAACATGCTTATTAAGCAATGTGTTGGGTATGAACTTGAAAAAGAGAAATCAAATACGTCTGAGGATTTTTTTAACCGGAGTGAAGTCACCTTTGTTGAAGACGGCAAAGAAAAAACATTGCATGTATTGTATGTCAGGTATTTTGATGAATTGATTGGCAGCATCACACCCTTTGAAGCAGATCCAGCGTTCAAGGCCGGATCAAGGGAAGTTCATTTAAGAGACCTTGTTGCACTGGCAGCTTTATTGAAAAATCCCGGATATCGCCATCGTAAGAGGGTATATATTAATGTGCAAAGAGAATTCGCGGATATTTTCAGTGGTCTTGATTTTAACAAGCTTCCTGAAATTATTGAGGGCATTGAACAAAAAGGAGCTTTTGAAGTACGCTCGCCTTTAGATTATATTGTCCAGCCAGTCTAAAAAAGTTTGATGAAAATCCATTGGGGGTGTTATTTTGGGTAATACAATCGTTAAAACACAAATTGAAGAAGTTAAGGAATTTCTGGCGAAAAGCGTGCACGAGCTGGAAGCATTTCTGAACGAAACAACCCTTGCCAGACTTCAACAGGGACAACAAACTAATGAAGAATATTATAAATCCATTCTTTCAAGCCTGAGGAAACTGACGGTATATTGCGAAGAAGGTCTCGATGCTTGTAAGGTCATTTTGCAGGCCGAAGTATTTTCAAAGGCTGCTGCAGAAAAAACACTATACAGGATTTATTACCAGTGCATTGAAGAATTCTTCTCTCCAAAAAGTGATGTGTGGTATGAGGATAGCAGGTCGGCATATACAGGGAAGAATGCTATAAAGTTCAGGCAGCCAGTATCTGCAGAATTAAGCGAGCTGCTGCTGGGCCTCGAGGGCAGCTTTCAGCGAATAAGAGAAGAGTTGGAGTACTACGAAACAGATTACCGTACAAAGATGCTCCAATCCCGATAATTATTGAAAAGGCTGTGTTAATGGTCGGATGCTGGCTCCTGGCACCAGTTGATTGGAATGAAAATCAACAGCTCCATTTACCATCCAAACAATTTAATTAGACTGCAGACAACCCGATTTTCATCGAGTTTGTCTGCAGTCAGAAAGAAACAGCTTTATACAGCTGTTTCTTTTTTTATGCCAATTGACTTAAAGTATAACCCGAAGCTTGTAGTCATATCATGCCTTGTCCTGCATAAACTTGTACAAACTGCCAAAGGAGACGAGGGTCTATCAATGAATAGGAAATGGATAATCATTTTGTTAATCACCGCACTAATGCTATACAGTGTTCCTGGTACTGCACAGGCTTCTATTTCAGTTAGTGCCAGCAGTGCTATTTTGATAGAACAGGAATCTGGCAGGGTGTTATTTGAAAAAGACGCACATAAAGTAAGCCGGATTGCCAGCATCACCAAAATCATGACGGCAATACTGGCAATTGAATCAGGGAAAATGAATAACATGGTCAAGGTAAGCGAAAAGGCTGCTCATGCAGAGGGATCATCGATTTATTTAAAACCGGGTGAAAAAATAAAGCTGGAGGACCTGGTTTACGGATTGATGCTGAGGTCTGGAAATGATGCAGCCGTAGCAATAGCAGAATATGTTGGCGGAAGCCTTGAAGGATTTGCCTTCCTAATGAACGAAAAAGCCCGAGAAATCGGAATGGAAAACACAAATTTCGCAAACCCCCATGGCCTTGATGATCATGAAAATCATGTTTCTACAGCGTATGATATGGCCTTGCTAACCCGTTACGCAATGAACAATGAGTATTATAAAAAGATTGCGGGTACTAAAGTCCACAGAGCACCTAATCCAACAGAATCATGGGACAGAGTATGGAAAAATAAAAATCGTCTGCTGACTGAATTATATGACCACAGTACTGGAGGGAAAACAGGTTATACAAAGCGTGCAAAAAGGACATTGGTTTCAACAGCCGAAAAAGATGGATTTGAATTGATTGCTGTCACTCTCAATGCTCCGGATGATTGGAATGATCATATTCAAATGTTTGAATCTGCATATGACAATTATGATATTGCAGAAATTCTGGCAAAAGGGAAAATAAAAGGCATAAAAGATCCCTACTATAAGAATATGATTTATTTAGATCATTCTTTTGACTATCCGCTAACCACTGAAGAAGAAGATCTTGTAAGAGTAGAATATAAATTAAAAAAAGCGCCAAAGGATGAAGCAGATCAGCGTAATGATAATCTGGCTGGAAAGGCGAATGTCTATCTGGATGAAAAGAAGATTGCCAGCTTGCCGGTGTATTACAAAATGGAAAAGAAAAAAGAACATTCATTATTTGATCTCTTTAAAAATATCTTTACCTCGATGACAGGAATGGATCAACATGGTTAATTACATCTGGGTGATCATGACGTTAATTGGTCTTGGCTTTGCCATGGTGAACGGAACAATGGCTGAAGTCAATGAAGCAGTATTTACCGGTGCAAAGGAAGCAGTAACATTATGTATAGGATTAATCAGTATTCTTGTTTTTTGGCTGGGCATGATGCGTATTGCTGAAGAGTCTGGCTTGCTTTTGAAGCTTTCAAGTTTATTTAAACCGTTTGTTTCAAAATTATTCCCTGAAGTTCCTGCAAATCATCCCGCGATGGGCTATATCCTTTCGAATATGATTGCAAATATGTTTGGACTTGGAAATGCAGCAACACCACTTGGGATTAAAGCGATGGAAGAACTTAAAGAATTAAATGGCGGGAAAAAAGAGGCTAGTCGTTCGATGATCACCTTTCTCGCAATTAATACAGCAAGCATTACCTTGATTCCGACTACTGTCATTGCAATCAGAATGAACTACAATTCAGAGAATCCAACCGATATAGTAGGCCCGACGCTGGTAGCTACTGCCGTTTCAGCTGTGGCTGCCATTTTCATAGACCGTTATTTTTACTATAGAAGAACCAAAAGGGGTAAATGAATATGGAAATCGTTTCAGCTATATCGCTATGGTTCATTCCTGTCTTGATCGGCTTCATCTTAATATATGGAACATTAAAAAAAGTACCGACATATGAAAGTTTTGTTGAAGGCGGAAAAGAAGGAATCAAAATGGCCGTCTCGATTATTCCATTTTTAGTAGGCATGATGGTTGCCATTTCTGTTTTCAGGGCATCAGGTGCTCTTGATCTAATGGTTGATGCAATCAGGCCAGGACTTGCGAAGATAGGGGTACCGGCTGAAATTGTTCCGCTTGCCATCATCAGGCCTATTTCCGGAACTGCAGCCTTGGGAATAACGAGTGACCTGATTGGAGTGTATGGGCCGGATTCTTATATCGGCAGGCTTGCGGCTACATTGCAAGGTAGTACGGACACCACTTTTTATGTCCTAACTGTTTATTTTGGTGCTGTTGGGATCAAGAAGATGGGTGATGCTTTAAAAGTAGGACTGATGGCAGATGCAGTAGCCATTGCAACAGCTATTATAGTTGTTACCATAATGTTTTCATGAGGATACCTCTCCAGCGGGTATCTTTTTTATTTAGGCCGTATTAAAATTAAGTGTTAATTTTGAAATTATCAGTCAAGTTTAACAGGATATAATTTATTTTTTAGGGAATTGCTTACTTTGAAAACAGCGCGAGTTATGTCATAATTCATAAGGATGGATTAGATATTAAAACTAAGGAATAGTTAATTGATACTATTAGGAGTGACCTTCATGGAAAGACTGCAAAAAGTTATTGCCCACGCTGGCATTGCATCAAGAAGAAAAGCTGAAGAAATGATCCTTGAAGGAAGGGTCAAAGTAAATGGCAGTGTTGTAAAAGAACTTGGACGTAAAGTAACTTCTTCCGACAGAATCGAAGTCGATGGAGTGCAAATCGAGGGAGAAGAGCCGGTTTATTTCTTATTCTATAAGCCGCGAGGAGTCATTTCGAGCGTTCAGGATGATAAAGGCAGAAAAGTAGTAACAGACTTCTTTGAAACTATTGAACAAAGGATTTACCCGGTCGGAAGGCTAGATTATGATACTTCTGGTTTACTTTTACTTACCAACGACGGTGAATTTGCGAACATACTTATGCATCCAAGCAATGAAATCGAGAAGGTTTATGTTGCAAAGGTAAAAGGCATCCCTTCAAAAGAAAAGCTGACAAGTCTTGCAAGAGGGATTATGCTAGAGGATGGAAAGACGGCTCCAGCAAAGACAAAGCTATTAAGTGTGGATAAGAAGAAAGATTCCGCAATTGTAGAGATTACCATCCACGAGGGACGAAACAGGCAGGTTAGAAGAATGTTCGAGGCCATCGGACACCCAGTCCTGAAGCTAAAGAGAGAAAAATATGGTTTCCTGACACTGAATGGCTTGCGAACAGGTGAAATAAGAGAGCTTACTCATCATGAAGTAAAACAGCTGCGTGTGCTTGGATTAAAAAAATCATAAAGAGTTTCCAACATAGGTATTTGTGAAATGATATAATGGGGAATACGGTAGGAGGTTTAAAAATGAAAAAAAAGCGTCTGCTCACTCGGACCATTATACTTGCGGTTTTGGCTGCGGCAGTAGCGTATACATTGTACGCCAATATGAACAAAGATAAGAACCAGAAAATTGAAGTTGGCAAGCCTGCTCCTGATTTTGTCCTTATTGATATGAATGGCAATAAACACAGGCTTTCAGAATATAAAGGACAAGGAGTTTTCTTGAATTTTTGGGCTACTTGGTGCAAGCCTTGCGAACGGGAAATGCCTAATATTGAAAACCAGTATCAGCAATTTAAAGACCAGGGAGTCCAGGTTCTGGCAATAGATTCAAGTGAAACAGAATTGGTAGTAAACAAATTCATCGAGCGTAAAGGACTTAATTTCCCAGTGATGATTGACAAGGATGGACAAGTCCAGGCTGCCTATGGGATCAATCCGCTGCCAATCACTTTTCTGATTGACAAAGAAGGCAATGTTGTCAAAAGCCATACAGGGGAATTAACAGAAGAAACAGTCCGTGAATTCATGGAACAGATTAAACCTTAAAGTAAGGGGAACAGGGAGTTTTTACAATGAACGATGTAAAATGTGAATGTGGCCATGTAAACCCACATGGTACCATTCTTTGTGAATCTTGCGGGAGAGTTCTTGAAGAAAAGGAAAAAGAAAAGCAGTTGCTGGATATGCGTTACGAAGGAAGCGCACGCCGTTCACAGACTTATAATAAGACTGTTATCGATAAGATATGGAATTTCTTTTCATCAGTTAAGGTGGGGGTATCGCTGATCATCACCCTCTTGGTCGCTTCTTCACTTGGTACGATTTTTCCACAGGAAATGTATATACCTCCATTAATGCCAGCTGGGGAATACTATGAAGAAAAGTATGGATGGTTAGGAAAACTTTATTATGAATTAGGGTTCCATAATCTTTATAGCTCCTGGTGGTACTTGCTCTTGATAGCTGGACTGGGTACATCACTTTTAATTGCCAGTCTGGACAGAGTAGTCCCATTGTACAGGTCGCTTACTAAACAGCGAGTTTCTAGGCATGAAAGTTTTCTGAAGCGCCAGAGGATGTTCAGTGTGTCGGATGGTGAATTGTCAGATGATGCTATGGGTAAGATTACAAACCATTTAACTCAAAAGAGATATAAAATCCGTGAAGAAAACGGAAACATTCTCGCAGAAAAGAATCGTTTCTCCAGATGGGGTCCATATGTCAACCATTTAGGGCTGATTATCTTTTTGATTGGCGGAATGCTTCGCTTCGTCCCGGGAATGTATGTTGATGAAATCCTTTGGTTAAGGGAAGGGGAAACAAAAGCAATTCCCGGCACAGAAGGGCAATATTTTTTAAAGAATAATCAGTTCATCTTTGAAGTCTATGATAAAGATAAAGACGACGAAGTTTTTAAGGATGCAATTAATAAAGTCGGAACTGTAGTGAAGAACTATCAAACGAATGCCACGCTTTACAAAAAAAGGGTGACACAGTTCCAGGAGAGAAGCCAGAACTTGAAAAAGTCCGAGACCAGTCAATCCAGGTTAACAAGCCACTCAAAGTTGATGGGTTCGGTCTGTACCAGGTCGATTATAAGCTTGGTGAAATGAACATGATGGCATTCAAGCTTGAAAATAAAAAAACTGGTAAACAGTTTGGCGACGTCCAAGTAGACTTATATGATCCTAAGATGAATTACGATCTAGGAAATGGTTATAAAGTTGAGGTCATGAGCTATTTTCCTGATTTTGAATTCAATGCAGAAGGCGAGCCGGCAACAAAGTCACGTATTCCTAATAATCCTGCATTTATCTTCAAAATGTTTTCACCAGAAAAACCTAAGGGTGAAATTAGTTTTGTTGCGATCAGAAAGACAATCGAGCCGATGGGCAACAATGAATATAAGATGATATTCAATGGCGTTGAAACAAAAAATGTTACAGCACTTACTGTGCGAAAAGACCTCACTTTATGGATTATCGGTCTTGGCGGTTTAATATTCATGATAGGGGTTGTCCAGGGAGCATATTGGAACCACCGTCGATTATGGATCAGGAGGGTCAATGGCCAGATTTGGACAGCAGCCCATACTAATAAGAACTGGCACGGGTTAAAAAGGGAACTAGATACTATATTTGCCGATTCGGGAATCGGTGTCCCTGAAGACCAGCTGGCGGAAGATAAGAAAGAATAAGGAGGGGAAAATAATGGTTCATTTAAGCTCGAACTTCCTGTTTGCAGCATTTATCCTTTATTTAGTCGGCATTTTATTTTTTGGAGGCGCAATCAAGGATAAGAGACATGCTGACAAGAAAGAAGGCCCTAATAGATGGGCGAAAATTGGTATCTTTGTAACAATCGCAGGATTTCTGTCTCAGTTGACATTCTTTATTTTACGATGGATTGCTTCTGGCCATGCACCGGTCAGCAACCTGTTTGAATTCACAACGTTCTTTGGAATGGCTTTGGTTGGGGCATTTATAGGTATTTATTTTATGTACAAAACGCCACTTTTAGGTTTGTTCACTTTGCCTGTAGCGGCATTGATCATTGCCTATGGCAGCATGTTCCCAAGGGATGTTACACCGTTGATTCCTGCGCTGCAAAGTTATTGGCTCCATATCCATGTAACAACTACAGCGATAGGTCAAGCAATTCTAGCCATCAGCTTCGCGGCCGGTTTGATTTATCTCGTCAGAAGTGTTGACCAGACAAAGAAGAGTAAAAGTACTCTGTGGCTTGAAGTTGTATTGTTTGGCTTGATCAGCACACTTGGATTCGTCTTTGTATCCAGCTACTTCGCTGCGACAGATTACGAAGCGAACTTTAACTATGTTAATAAAGAAGGTCAGCCTGCAACAGAGAAATTTACTGTTCCGGCACTAGTTGGCCCGCATCAATTTGAGCTTACAGATAAAGATCGTTTCGAGCCTTCATTTGAAACACCTGCAATTATAAACGCTAAAAAATTAAATACTGTTATTTGGTCTCTTGCTGCGGGTATAGTATTATATGTGGTGTTAAGAGCAATTTTAAGGAAAAGAATCGCTGCAGCCCTGCAGCCATGGACGAAAAATATCAATCTTGACCTTGTTGATGAAATTGGCTACCGCTCAGTCTTGATCGGTTTTCCAGTCTTCACACTTGGAGGACTGATCTTTGCGATGATTTGGGCCCAAATTGCCTGGACACGTTTCTGGGGATGGGATCCAAAAGAAGTTTGGGCATTGATTACATGGCTATTCTACGCCGCTTTCCTTCATCTCCGCCTTTCAAAAGGATGGCATGGAGAGAAATCTGCATGGCTAGCCGTGATCGGATTCATAATCATCATGTTTAATCTGGTAGCTGTAAACTTAGTCATTGCTGGCTTGCATTCTTATGCAGGTTCATAAAATGTGTCAAATTTTTGAATGCCTTCACTGCGTAAAGTGAAGGCATTTTTTAAAAAATCATGGCAAGAAGACGTATGTTTATGTAAAATATTCGCAGGGAGGGATATACCTTATGGAAAAAGACGTTAAGATTTTAGTAGTGGATGATGAAGAAAGAATCAGACGTTTATTGAAGATGTATCTTGAAAGAGAGAATTATATTATAGACGAAGCGGAAGATGGCAACGAAGCTTTGGCAAAATCGCTTGCCAATGATTATGATGTCATTCTTCTTGATTTAATGATGCCTGGCAAGGATGGACTAGAGGTTTGCCGTGATTTGAGGGAAAAGAAGTCTACTCCAGTAATCATGCTGACTGCAAAAGGTGAAGAAGTGAACAGGGTGCAAGGGTTCGAGGTAGGTACAGATGATTATATTGTTAAGCCATTCAGCCCGCGTGAAGTAGTCCTGCGTGTAAAAGCAATGCTGCGACGTTCTTCAAGCACAAGCTATCTTCAGACGGAAACGACTACTAAAGACGTAATTGTTTTCCCTCATTTAACAATTGATAATGATGCTCATAGGGTTTCAGCTGATGGAAAAGAAGTCAGCTTGACCCCTAAGGAATATGAACTCCTTTATTTCCTGGCTAAGGCACCAGATAAGGTTTTTGACAGGGAACAATTATTGAAGGAAGTTTGGCATTATGAATTTTTCGGTGACTTGCGTACAGTTGACACACATGTTAAAAGGCTGCGCGAGAAATTAAATAAAGTATCTGAACAGGCTGCGAAAATGATCGTTACTGTCTGGGGGGTTGGCTACAAATTCGAGGTAGTCAATGAATGATGTTTTGGCGCAGTGTAGTAGGTAAGCTTTGGATTACCATCCTTCTGTTAGTTTCGTTTGTATTGTTTATCCTGACAGTCATGCTGCTGGAGTTTTTTGAAAACTATCATATAAATGAAACGCGTAAAGGACTCACCGATACTGCTGAGAAAATTGCCAAGGTTCTCGAAGATCATCCAGGCCAGGAGGAAGCATTAGGACTAGAGATTGCTTGGGAAATGGTCGATGACGATTCCCGGGTAACGGTTGTAAGAAATGAAAATACGTACTTTTATTCCCCTGGAACTGATGACGCTGCAGCCCATGTTCCTGTTTCATTTTTTATGAAAGACAAGGAATTGGCCGAGGTTTTCAATAAAAACAAAACCGTCGATATTATTACTTCATTGCCAGAAGTTTCAAGCCAGGTGGATGATACAAAATTTTTGATGATTGGTGTCCCGCTCCATCAAAATGGAAAAGGAAATGGAGCCGTTTTCATCTATCAATCACTTGAAGTGATGGAAGAAACAACTAGGCTGACGACAAAATTCATTTTGCTGGCAGCGGGTGTTGCTATCGTCCTTACGACAATTTTTGCGTTTTTCCTATCAACTCGGATAACGGCCCCACTTCGTAAAATGCGTGAAGCAGCTTTTGAAGTGGCGAGAGGGAAATTTGATACGAAAGTACCAATTCTTACGCATGATGAGATCGGGGAATTAGCTACCGCCTTCAATCAAATGGGCAGGCAGCTGAAGTTTAATATGAATGCCCTTAGTCAGGAAAAAGAGCAGCTGACAAGTATACTGAGCAGCATGGCAGATGGTGTAATAACCTTCAACCGGGATGGAACCATCCTGATCACCAATCCTCCGGCAGAAATGTTCCTGCGGTACTGGTATTATGAACAGGGTCTTGGTTCTGAGAATAATGATGCCGTTCCATCAGAAGTAATGGAGCTATTCCAGCTTGCAGTAAATACGGAAAAAGAGCAAGTAGGAGAAATTTCGGCACAGGGACGTACGTGGGTTATCATCGTCAGCCCGCTATATAATAAACGTTTTATCCGTGGGGCTGTGGCTGTTGTCAGGGATATGACAGAAGAGCGGAAGCTGGACAAACTTAGGGAAGACTTCATCGCCAATGTTTCACATGAACTCAGAACACCGATTTCGATGATGCAGGGTTACAGTGAAGCGATTGTCGATGATATCGCCCAGACTGATGAAGAAAAGAAGGAAATGGCCAAAGTCATATATGATGAATCTCTCCGGATGGGCAGGCTCGTCAATGAGCTGCTGGACTTGGCACGCATGGAGGCAGGACATATTCTCCTTTCTGTGGAATCAATTGAAATTGAACCATACGTAAACCGAGTGATCCGAAAGTTTCATGGTCTCGCAAAGGAAAAGGGGATTGATTTATCCGTACAGCTCGATACAGATGAGTCAAACTTCCGCTTTGATCCTGATCGAATTGAACAGGTCTTGACTAACTTGATTGATAATGCCATCAGGCACGTGCCAGATTCAGCTTCTATTTTGATCAGCGGAAGGACCGATGAGCGCGGTTTATATATTGAAGTAAATGACCAGGGTCCCGGTATTCCTGAAGAAGATCTGCCATTCCTGTTTGAAAGATTCTATAAGGCTGATAAATCAAGGACTCGTGGCATATCTGGCACTGGTCTAGGGCTTGCGATTGCCAAGAATATCATCGAGGCTCATCGGGGAAATATCTCGGTAAAAAGCAAACTCGGACATGGAACGACATTTTCCTTTTTTATCCCTCGAAATATTGAATAAAATAGGATTACTTGCCGACTATTCTTGATTCACAAGGAACATTTTTCGTTGAAATATTTCATGTAAGGTTCATTCCTGATAGGGATGGGCCTTTTCGCATTTTTATCCTAAAGCGTGCATAGCGAGGAACAGTTTCGCTTGTCTGACCGCAGAAAACGAAGCACATGTGGCAAATGAACAGAGAATCTAAAATGTTCTGCCAAAAAACTGATTTAAACTATACTCTTCGAAAAAATCTTTCTCGTCCATGATCGTTGTATTCAGTGAAATGAGAACTTTGATTTCGAAAAACCCTTTCATTTCCAATCTAAAAATAATATAGTTATTATGAAACTTTCTTTATTTACATAACGACTAATCTTATGAATACGGAGGCGAGGCGACCAATGAACTCCGTTTTTGATGAATTATATAATAAATATCATCATGACGTTTTTCAATTTTTATTTTATATGGTAAAAAGCAAAGAGCAGGCTGAAGACCTTGTCCAGGAAGTGTATATCCGTGTCTTGAAAGCTTATGACCGATTCGAAGGCAAAAGCAGTGAAAAAACGTGGTTATTTTCAATCGCAAAAAATGTAGCGATTGACCATTTTCGCAAGCAAAAGGGCTGGAAACAGCGCTTGCTCGAATCGTTCGATATGTCTGCAAGACAGGTAAAGGATGACCAGCCGCTTCCTGAGGAACTTGCGCTTCAAAGCGAAGAGATTCAGATGATGTACAAGTGCCTTGATCAATGTACGGTTGATCAGCGAATGGTCATTATCATGCGGTATATTCATGACTTAACGATTACGGAAGCAGCTGAAGCGTTAGCCTGGACGGAAAGTAAGGTTAAAACGACACAGCACCGTGCTTTAAAAACGTTAAAAAAACTGATGGAAGAAATGATCGAAAAGGAAGGGATGACTAGTGAAAAAGTCACAGTTAAGCGATAAGCAGCTAGAAGAAATCCTCGGCCAGATGCCTAAGATAAAAGATCATCGCGACCCTCGTGACATCTACCAAAACATTGCCCAAAGAGTCGAGAAAAGAAGGATGCCGGCCTGGGTCATCCCAAGTGCCGCCATGGCAGCTGTGCTTTTCCTTACATTCATTCTTTCGCCTGGGTTGATGGATTGGAACCAATCCGCAGATAAAAGTATGAACAGCAAGTCATCTTCTGAGTCGAATATGGCGATGGATATGGATACGTCCAAGAAAGAAAGTGCCGCGAAAAAGACAACAGATCAGGCAGATCAAAATTTGAGGATGGACACTACAACAGAGGAAAAGAATACGGAAAATGAGTTTACTGCTAAAGTAGCTGAAAATCCATATGCCGGCCTGAATGCTTTGTATAAGGAAGAGCTTGTTGGTCAGGAAAGTGAAGTCCTTACCTATGCAATTCCTGATCAAAATGGACAGATTCTTGTTCCTATAACCACGACTGTTCCTAAAGAAGAGGGCAAACCTTGGATCGACAGCTTTACTGAGACAATGCCCAAGCTCAAAGAAGAAGAGTGGGGGTTAAGCGAATTTTATCCAGTGGATGCTACCTATAAATATAATGAAACCTCCAAAACTTTGAACATGGATGTAAAGGCTGACCACCCTTATAAGGATGGAAGCACATCCAGCACGCTTCTGCTAGATGCCATGTCCCGGAATTTATCAGGGAAGGGAATCGATAAGCTGACCTTTACTACTGAGCAAAAACCAGGAATGGATTTGGGTAATTATGGTGTTTTAAAAGAGGGTCCCATTACTCCGGCAGAAAATGAGATGCATGCATATATGTTCTACCAGCAGGATGGCAATAAACAGCCGTTCCTCGTTCCAACCAAAGAGCAATTTGACTCAATCATGCTGGCATTTGAACAAATGCGTGGGGATATTGAAGAGCTGCAGCTAACAGCATCATTGCCAAAAGAATTCTCGCCCGCAAAAATAGAACCCGAAGAAAATCATACTGAACTCAAAATCATTTTAGATAATAAGATTGCTTTGAATAACGAATTTTTACCGAATCTCGAGGCTATTCTGATGACTGCAAAAGAATTTGGATATCAATCTGTGAAATTTGAAAATGCTGGAACAAATCAGATTGGTCCATTTAAACTGAACGATTCAATACCCGTACCAGTAGCTCCAAATAAAAAAGTAATTGAATAAAAGAAAAGAAAGGCTAGCCAGCCTTTCTTTTTTTATGGCTATTTTTTTCCACGAAGAAATAGTCGGCTAAGTTTTTTAATCGTTCATCGTTAACGAAACTTCTAAAACTAACTGACAAATTTTAAACACTGTGCTTATGAATTTTCCTTCTTTTGCATAAAAAAGCATATTATCACCAAATATAACGAATGTGCTTTTTTAGCTGCTGCTTTTCCATCGATTGGAGTTCTTTTTTCGTACAGCCTGTCATAGTGATGGAAAGGGAGTACAAATTTAAGGAGGAAGAAAATGCAGGATTACATAAAGCGTTTGCTCATTGCTGGGTTAATGGCACTCTGTGTCAGCTTGCTATTTCTCGGCGGAAAGCACTCTCAAGCAGAAATGCTGGATATCCCGGAGTTGACTTCAGATTGGATTTGGCCAGCTGAAGGTGTAGTATCAGACGTATATGGTACACGTCATGGTCACCATAAAGGAATTGATATTGCTTCAGAATTCAGGACACCTATACATACAGTAGCGGATGGTGTGGTCACAAAGTCCTACTACTCTGGTACATATGGACATGTTGTGTTTATCAAACATGAGAATAATTTAGAGACGGTTTATGCTCACTTAAATAAAAGGAAGGTTATTGAAGGGCAAACTGTAAAACAGGGAGATGTTATTGGGGAGATGGGCAATACCGGTGATTCTTCGGGCGTGCATCTCCACTTTGAAATCCATAAAGAAAAGTGGACCTACGATAAAGAAAATGCTGTCAATCCAGTCATCGCACTTGGGGATGCAGCGATTGGACAGCCAGTCACAGCCCTTGAAAAACAGGAGGCATACTCTCTGGAAACAATTGCGAAGCTCCGAATGGCTGATGATATCCAAATAGGCAGCCCAGAAAAACAGGAAAAACGGGAAAGTCAGGAAACAGTGAAAGCCCCATCTTCAGAAGTTGTGGAATCCTTGAAGCATGTAGTGCGAAAAGGGGAATCATTATGGTCGATCGCAATAAAGTACCAGACTTCGGTGGATTCTTTGGCTCAGAAAAATAATATAAAAGATTTTCGAATTGCCGCTGGTGACATTCTCTTAATTAATGCTACAGAACAAGATCGTTATATCGTGTCGGCAGGAGATTCTCTGCATTCGATTGCCGCAAAGACCAAAACATCCGTTGAAGAGCTCAAAGCTTTGAATCACTTAACTACAGACGTAATCCAGCCTCAGCAAATTTTGATCACCAGATAGTTATTTCTTGTCCCCTTTAATTCGTGAAAGTATAATAGGGAAAACGATCCTATAGGGGGATGGAAATGAAATGCTGACGGATTACCATAACCATTTGGAAAGAGGAACATTGACCCTGGATTATTTAAAACAATTCACCACTGCTGCCGAAAAACAGGGGATTGGGCATTTTGGGATTTCTGAGCATGCCTATCACTTTTACCAGACAGCAGATATTCTTCGGAACAGCTGGGTGGATGAACGGCGCTTTTATGATATGGATGATTATGTTCAGCTATTTAAAGATGCTTGGTCAAATAATATTGACGTGAAGATGTCGATAGAGATGGATTATACGCCAAGTAAACATAAGGAAATGGAAAAGTTCATAAAAAGCTATGACTTCGACTATGTTATTGGTTCAATCCATTGGATCGGCGACTTTGGGATCGATCTTGCCGAATACAGGCGGGAATGGGATAAAAGGGATATCAATGAGGTGTATAAATTATACTTTGACCAGGTTGTTACCCTTGCAGAGTCAAATCTATTTGATATTATCGGTCATATTGACCTTGTCAAAATCTTTAAATATGTTCCATCTGATGAAAATTTCCTGCTGGATCAATATGATAGAGCAACAACAGCTCTTGCGCAATCTAAAACTTGTGTTGAAATCAGTACAGCAGGATTGAGGAAGCCAACACAAACCTTATATCCCGATAAGCGTCTCCTCCAGATGTGCCATGATAAAAATATCCCAATAGTGCTTTCCTCTGATGCACATGTACCCGAGCATGTGGGTGCTGATTATGACCAGGCGCTGAAGCTTGCTAAAGAAGTGGGATACAATGAAATTATGACATTTAGCAAAGGTGAACGAAAGGCTTATCCATTAGGGTAAAAATAGTAGCTGCACAAAACAGGTCTTTAAACTAAGGCTTGTTCTGTTTGTGTACAAAAGTGGTTCAAAATGGTCATATTTCGAACCACTTTTACAAATCGATAACGAAAGCAGAAAGTGTAAAACTCAGACCCGGAGGCTAGAGGTAAATTGATTCGAAGCAAATAAGGCTTCTTGGTTACCTGAAAGAGCGTAAAATTGGAAAAGAGGGCAGCAATAAGGCCTCTTGGATATCTAAATAGAATAAAATATGGAAAATAAGGGTGCCAATAAGGCTTCTTGGATACCCGAATAGAACAAAATTTGGAAAATAAAGGCGCCAATAAGGCTTTTTGGATACCCGAATGGAATAAAATTTGGAAAATTAGGACGCCAATTAGGTTTCTTGATTCCTCATGGTTGGAATTTTTAATAATTCTTCCGCGGAAAGCGAAGAATATCAGTTCCATTACTTCTCCAACCTAAAGAAAGACCGCAAACAAACCCAATTTTATCGAGTTTATCTACAGTCTGAACAGGCTAAATAGGAAGAACTTGTTATTTCATTAGGTTTTTTTATTTAGGTTTTTATCCAAATAGTTTGTCTAAAAATCAACTTATTAAAACCAACAAAGATTACTAATGAGCCATTATTGAAGTATGATGCTGTTTATTGTAACGATATCTTTTAATGATTTTAGTTTTTCAATCATATCTTCTTGAAGCGGCTTGTCGAATGAAAGGACCATAATGGCCTCTCCCCCTGCTTCTTTTCTTCCTACCTGCATTGTTGCGATATTGACATTATGATCGCCAAGAACTTTCCCTACATGCCCGATAACCCCTGGACGGTCCATATGCTGGATATAAAGAAGGTTGCCTGATGGGTGGAAGTCGATGTTAAAACCATCAAGATTAACGATTCTTGGGCCGTAATGTTCAATGTATGTCCCTCTTGCTGTAAACGTTTCTCCGTCACCAAGGGCTGTAACTGTCACTGTATTCGCGTAGCCGAATGTATCGCCGGTGATTTTCTCTCCAACCATGATTCCGCGTTCCTTAGCGACATGGATGGCGTTTACTTCGTTAACAGTTACATCGATGCGGTTTTGGAAGAAACCAGACAAGAGCGCTTTTGTAAGGAAGGTGGTCTCCAGCTCGGCCGCGGTGCCTGAATATGTAACCGTCAACTCGCTAATCCCTTTATTGTGGCATTCTGAAACGATTTTCCCCATTTCTTTGGCAAGCTGGTGAAAAGGTTGGATTTTTTCGTAAATTTCTTTGGACATTGCCGGCAGGTTAATTGAATTGGCCACTGGTTTGTTTTCAAGAAAGGTCCTGATTTCCTTTGCGACCTGGGTGGCAACATTCAATTGTGCCTCCTTTGTTGATGCTCCTAAATGAGGAGTTACAATAACTGAATCCAGATTAAGCAAAGGGTGATTCCCTGGAGGTTCAACTTCAAAAACATCTAGTGCAGCTCCGGCTACGTGACCTTTTTCAATGAATTGAGCAAGAGCGATTTCGTCAATAATTCCGCCCCTTGCACAATTCAGCAGGTAAACACCTTTTTTGGTAAAACTTAAAGTTTTTTCGTTTAGCAGCCCTTTCGTTTCTTTTGTTAATGGAGTATGGACGGAAATAATGTCTGCTTGTGGCAATAAATCATCAAATGTAGATAGTTGTACTCCCAATACACCCGCTCGTTCCTGCGTCAGAAATGGATCGAAAACTTTTACAGCCATTCCAAAGGCTCTAGCCCTCTTGGCCAATTCAGAACCGATTCTCCCCATTCCAATAATACCTAATGTTTTTCCGTACAATTCACTGCCGATATATTGGTTTCTTTTCCATTCACCATTTTTTACAGTGGAGTGTGCTTGTGGAATATTTCTGAGAAGTGCAGCCATCATTGCGAAAGTATGTTCAGCAGTAGAAATGGTATTACCATCTGGAGCATTTACAACGACTATCCCTTTTTTAGTGGCCTCTGAAATATCTATATTATCCACCCCTACTCCAGCCCGGCCGACAATTTTGAGCGAAGGCATGCGGTCAAGCAATTCACGGTTGACTTTTGTAGCGCTTCTTACCAAGAGGGCATCAATTTTTGTTAAATCGATATTCTCAGAATCAATGTTGTCCATATGAACCTGTGCGTTCTCCAATTCTAGTAACGGCTGGAGGCCTTCCTCTTTTATTGAATCCGTTGCTAATATCTGAAACATTCTGCACTCACTCCCTAAACTAAAGTATGTAATATTCTGATTATTTTACAAAACGAATATTTTTTTGTCAAATGACAAAAATGTTCAGGATTTTGTGAAAACGCTCTCATGTGGAGAGGGCCACAAGATTAAAAAGTTCGGATATTGCTATTTTTTAATCGCACTTAATTCATCATATTCAATATGATGGAAGAATAGGATGGAGATTGCAGCAGACATAAAATCGTCACAAGCAAACAGCTTCACAAATATTCTTTTTTTCAGTATAATAAGTTTGTAAAATTAAATATGGTCTATCTTCGGGGCAGGGTGAAATTCCCGATCGGCGGTAATGAGATCTTTTTTCTCTAAGCCCGCGAGCCTTTAGGGGCAGGATTTGGTGCGATTCCAAAGCCGACAGTATAGTCTGGATGGGAGAAGATGGAGGTTCTGCAGACGTTCAAAAAATGCAGGTTTTGATCGTTTATTAAGCATGCCTTTAACACTACTCCCTCAAGAATAAAACTTGGGGGATTTATTTGTGTATGGGTGTGTGAATGCTGAATCTTTCTTCTTTATGTGAGATGGATCTCTATAAGGAGAGAGGATTATGAAAAAGTTTAGTGTTAAAGCAATGGTTTCAATTGGGATGTTAAGCAGTATTTCTTATGTACTTATGTTATTGAACTTTCCGCTGCCTCCGTTTCCCAAGTTTTTAATGGTTGATTTCAGCGATATTCCTGCATTGATTGCTGCGTTGATCTTTGGTCCGGCTGCGGGAATCTTAGTAGAGTTATTAAAGAACATGCTTGATTATTTTATGACTGGCAGTGAAACAGGTGTCCCTGTTGGCCATGTTGCTAATTTTGTCGCAGGCGTGTTGTTCATCCTTCCAACCAATTACCTTTACCAGAGGCTGAAAACTACTAAAGGCATGACATTTGCCCTTGTTGCAGGTACAGTCAGCATGGCAATCTTGATGAGCGTATTGAATTATTTCGTTTTTCTTCCTGCATATACTTTATTTTTAAATATGCCGGCAATGTCTGGCCCGGAAACAAAACAACTTATTGTGGCCGGTATTTTGCCTTTCAATATTGTTAAAGGTATTTTAATGTCGATTGTATTCATGCTGATGTTCACTAGAATGAAAACATGGATAGAAAGACAGCGATCTTTTAAAAACGCATAATTTATCTCACCAGAGATTAAATAGATAAAAAGCAACGGCCTGCACCGTTGCTTTTTTTGTCTTTATATGGCCTTAATAACTAGCCCATGACTCCAATGCTCATATTCTTAAAGTACAGCAGCATTCTATGAGAAGATGCATGGAGAAAGAATGAAATCTAATTGCCGACAAAAAAATTCCCGCCGGAAAGCGGGAATTATGTATTGATTATTCGAATTTAGTAGCATCTCCGTTAAATGGCTCATCTGCTACTTTGATTGAATCTGTTGGGCAGCCTTCGAATGCATCCATCATATCGTCAATTAAAACGTCTGGAATCTCTACGATACCTTCGTTTTCATCAAGTGTTACGAATGCAATGCCTTCATCGTCGTAATCATAAATGTCTGGAGCAGCTGCACCGCAAGCTCCGCATGCAATACAAGTTTCTTTGTCAACAATCGTGTACTTAGCCATGATCTAATTCCTCCCAAATGTTTAACAATAATAAATCGTCTTCCTGAAAAAGTGAAAACGTATTCCTCATACCTATTGTAAAACTGTATCGCAAACATTTCAATAAAAAAAGTATTGAGAATGCTTATCACATAAGGCATTGCGGGATTTTAAGGCTGAAAATAAAACATTTTCTTCTTCATTTTCATGTTAAAATAAATCTATAATATTTTCCTGCAATAGGAAAGAAAAGAAATTCCATGGTAATAATTCTATTTTCAGCAAGGGTGATTTTATGCAAATTACATACCTAGAGGCAGTCATCCTATATCTTTTAAAAAAATTAATGGAGAACGAACTATTTATTCCTTATTTCATCTTTTTCAAGGTAAGAGGTCATCCCAAACAATTCAAGATGCCCATCTATATCAGCTTTTACCTTTTTTTTATTCTTATCCTTCAATAACAAGAAGACAGCTTGAAAAGGCAGTAAACAGTCTCATTGAGTCCGGGCTGACTGAAGAGATAGCTGAAACAAAAGTTGTTCTAACCTCCAGTGGGATACAGGAATTGGATCTTAAGCTGGCTGAGTGTCCTTTACCTATTTTTTTAAATGGCTGGAAGTATCACCAGGTTACAGAATCGTTTTGGGAAAGACTGACTCTGCTTATTCAAGTAAGTTCAAATTTAGTCCATCGTGAACGGAGTTTTATTCCTGTCCGCAATAAAAAGGAAACTCTCCATTGGGTTAAACAATATATTAGGCAGCAGAGCGAGGACAGATACCAGCTTGCAGAAAGGCTGTATCAGGAATTGACTGCCACTCTGGAAAATCAGGAAAGCAGGCCGGAGCTGATCGTATTAAGGCTGACGGGCTTTAAGAAAATTGGGTTGACCGCCGTTCAGGCTGCTGAATTGACTGGTTTAGAGCCAGAAAGATATCATTTTGAATTTTTAAATAGTTTACATGCTATGTTAGACAAAATCATGAATGATCCTGCCAATTTTCCGCTTTTAAATGGATTGATCAAGCAGCCAGAACAAAAGGTTCCTTTAACCCAATCTACTGAAAAAACGTTTAAAATGCTTCAGAGAGGTTATTCGCTTGAGGAGATAGCAGCTGTACGAAACCTTAAAGAAAGTACGGTTGAAGACCATATTGTTGAAATTGTTCTCTCCGTAAAGGATTTTGAAATTGAAAAATATGTTTTGCCAGAGAAACAAAAGAGGATTCTGGAAGCTGCAAGAAAAATTGGAGCAAAAAGATTAAAGCAAATCAGAGAACAAGTGGTGGATGTCTCTTATTTTGAGATCAGGCTTGTTCTTGCAAAATACGGTGATGTTGAATGGAACTGAAGAACTATTTACAAAAATATTTTAATTTTGATCATTTCCGTCCTGGGCAGCAAGAAGCAATCGAATCGGTGCTTGGAGGAATGAATACGATTGCGATGCTGCCGACTGGCACCGGGAAGTCCCTATGCTATCAGCTTCCAGGCTACTTGTCTGACGGGCAGGTGCTCATTATCTCGCCTTTGTTGTCTCTAATGCAGGATCAAGTGGAACAAATGATGGCGATGGGGGAAAAAAGGGTCATCGCTTTAAATTCTTTTTTGACACATCAGCAGAAGGGAAAAGCCATTGAAAGACTAAACCATTACAAATTTATATTTATTTCTCCTGAAATGCTGGGTTTAGACATTGTGGTTAATCGGATAAAAGATTTGAATATATCTTTGTTTGTTGTAGATGAAGCCCATTGTATATCGCAATGGGGGTATGACTTCAGGCCAGATTACCTAAAGCTGGGTATCATTCGGAAGCAGATTGGAGAACCGCTGACGCTTGCACTTACTGCTACCGCTACAGAAGAGGTAAGGCAGGATATTGCTGATAAACTTCTTTTAAGCGATTGGAGGGAAGTTGTATATTCTGTTGATCGTCCATCGATTTCACTTGCAGTTGAACATGTCAGTCATTTTCAGGAAAAAATTGAACGAACAATAGAGCTGGTTAAATATTTGAAAGGGCCTGGCATCATTTATTTTTCCAGTAAAAAGATAGCTGAGCAAACAGCTGCTTATTTGAGAGAACAGGGAATCAGAAAAGTGATGGCTTACCATGGGGGGCTGGATTCTGAAAGCCGGATATTGATTCAGCAGCAGTTCATTCATGGCCAGCTGGAAGTTATTTGTGCGACGAGTGCTTTTGGGATGGGGATAAACAAAGAGAATGTCAGATATGTAATACATTTCCATATGCCGATGCAAATTGAGTCATATGTGCAAGAAATTGGCCGTGCTGCACGGGATGGATTGGATTCCATCGCCGTGCTGCTATATTCTCCTGGAGATGAGCAGCTTGCTTTTCAGCTGGCTGAGGGAGAACTGCCTGATCATATTCAAATAGAAAGACTCTTTGCGTTCCTTAATGATCGTAAGGTGGGTTATCCAGATGTGAAACAGTATGAAGAAGAAATCATAGCGTTTTGCGGATTTACTGAAATTCAATGGAGGATTGCTGAAGATTACCTTTCAAGCCTGGAAGTTATTGATTATGTTAAAGATAAAAGCAGTTTTATCAATACTGTAGAAGGCCGCTTGTCGGTTAAAAACTACAAGATTAAGCAAATGCTCAACTGGGTCAACTCGCAGGATTGTAAAAGAGCAGCAATTCTGACGCATTTTAATGAACAGATCATCACAAGGCCGGATAATTGCTGCACGTTATGTGGGCTAGACATGAACCACTACAAACAAAGTGAAGTAGCAGCTGAGGAACCTGTGAGTATTAATTGGAAACAGGAACTGGCTTCTATTCTGTTATTAAAACCCTTTTGACAAAACACTAAACAGGATAATGAATGCATTTTTGTTATCTATTTTTAGAATAAGTGGGCGAATATGATGAAGGAACGATATAAGGAAACAGTAGCGGTACTCACTGAAAAAGAACTGCTTTTTCATTTAATTGCTACTCAAATATTACTATTAACGATTTCCGTCATTTTAGGTATGATATTGTTTGATAGTTTAAATGAATTCAAAAATTTGTTTATCTGGAATGATCTTAGTATCCTTACAGTCGGTTTAGGAGCAGGAATCCTGGTGGTAACTGTTGATGTTTTGCTTATGAAATATCTTCCTCCATCTTATTATGACGACGGAGGTCTGAACGAACGAATCTTTAAAAATAAAACAATTTTGCAGATAGCAATGGTTGCGGCCATGGTAGCAGTCAGCGAGGAAATCCTTTTCAGGGGAATCATCCAGACAAATGCCGGCTTAATAATAACGAGCATCATATTTGCAGTAGTCCATTACCGCTATTTGTTCAATTGGTTCTTGTTCCTAAATATAATATTGCTGAGTTTTTTTATTGGTTATATTTATATGCAGACTGACAACTTGCTTGTAACGATTGTCATGCACTTTATCATTGATTTCTTATTAGGGCTTATGATTAAATTCAGGGCTGGAGCAGCAAATGGGGGTACTGACGTTGAATAGAGAAAAACCTATTAGGGACCAGGCAGAGCGCCTGAGAAAAAGGGTTGAACGAAAAGCTGAACAGGCTGTTGATAAAAAAGAAACGCTCCCACCAAGGAGCGAATTACACAGGCAAAAGCAAAAGAAAACGAAGGTGAAGGTGAAGTACCCTGTAATAAGGTTAATGGCATTATTTTTCATTCTTCTGCCAATCACTTTTTTCAGCATCATTTCCTATCTTGATGGTTCGAAAGGGCCGTTGGATATAACGAAAGAGCGAGCTGGGGTTGAACTGATCGATGTAGAGAGCGGCAGTGGAGGCGGTAGCGAAGCTAAAGATTCCTCGGACGATGAAGATTCTCCCTCAATTGAGGAAATCGCAGAACCTGAGGATATTGGTGTGGCCGCTGCACCTGCCCCAGAAAGTGGCAATGATAAAAATACACCTGGAAATGCAGTTAGCACGAAAGAGCAAACTGCTGCTTCGGAAACTACAACGAAACAGCCTGCTGCCGAAGCTCCGCAAGCGCCACCGGCTAATGCAGGTGGCGAGGAGAAAATCATCTACCATACGGTTCAACCAAGTGAAACACTTTTCAGGGTTGCGATGAAATATTATAAATCGCAAGAGGGTATCCCTATTATCAAAAACGCCAACAATATTCAGGGTAATGAAATTAAGGCAGGACAAGTGTTGAAAATACCAATTAAAAACTAGCCGGATTGAACTGCATCTACATTGTTAGACACCAAACTAACAATGTAGGTGCATTTTTTTTATTTTTGGAAAAAGGGTATTCAACTTATGGATAGTGATCTTTGCAAGAGAAACACTAATTTTTTTGTTTTCTAGCTTCCTATCATATCGTTCAGGACAAGCTCATAAATTAATGTAAGGCTGTTATCGCATAAAGTTGTTTTGTTTCTTGTCGCTTTTCATTGGATTCACGTTCTTAATGTTTGGTTCAGTAACAAAAAATCCAACAAAAACAGAAAAGTTAATTGAAGGTAAAGAGGAGGACTTGTCAATGGAACCAGAAATCACGAAACTGGATGACAGAACAGATCATGCAACGAAGAAAATGCTTAATAATCTAATTGACCGAAAAAGGAAGTTTGACAAATACAAATCGAGGCATCTTTTATCTGTTTGGATAACGATTGGACTTATAACCCTCTATTTCTATTATCTGTATGTAACAGTGATGCAGCCATATTCCTACTCATTTGCTGAAATCTTTTCTGTCTATGTCCAGAACTCGGCAAATTTATATTTTTTAATTTTGACCGTAGGGACTTATGGATTAATGATTTTATTAAAAGAAAAGCGGGAAAAAGCGGAAAAAGAATATCATGCTCTCCGCTGTGAGATTGTCGACCGAAGCAAGGATTTATGGAAGAAGGAAGAAGAGTGGAAGAATCGCCATGTCGTATTTGAAATGATGAAAAAAACATATGATATTAACCTGTACCATGAAAATAAATAAGAAGCATCCGGTGATGGATGCTTCTTGCAATCTTAGTATATTCTTTTCTTTCCTTGCTCATCCTTTAGTATTTCCACTGCCTCACGGAAACGTTGGGAGTGAATGATTTCGCGCTCTCGCAGGTACCTCAGACCATCATTTAAATCAGGGTCATCGCTCATATTAAT
The DNA here is from genome assembly GCF_049532715.1 of Heyndrickxia sp. MSNUG. Classification (NCBI taxonomy): domain Bacteria; kingdom Bacillati; phylum Bacillota; class Bacilli; order Caryophanales; family Bacillaceae; genus Heyndrickxia; species Heyndrickxia sp. MSNUG. The sequence continues at coordinate 3,122,371 of NZ_CP150978.1, read as the reverse complement.
GATCCATTGGTATGTTGCTCTTGCTTTTTCTTCAGCAGCAATATCTTCGTACAAATCAGCGATAGGATCACCTTTTGCAGCTATATAGGAAGCTGTCCAAGGAACTCCCGCTGCATTATGATAGAAGAGAGCGCTGTCGTGGTTCGCGTAATGCGCATCCAGACCAGCTTGCTTCATCTGTTCAGGTGTTGCGTCTTTGGTTAATTTGTAAATCATCGTGGCGATCATTTCGAGATGGGCGAATTCCTCTGTCCCAATATCCGTCAATAATCCAATCACCTTATCTGGAATCGTGTATCTTTGATTTAAGTATCGTAATGCTGCAGCAAGTTCTCCATCAGCTCCGCCATACTGTTCAACCAAAAATTTGGCGAGCATGGGGTTACAGGTGCCGACCTTTACGGGGTATTGCAATTTTTTTTCATATACCCACATCTTCCTTACCCCCTCCTTAATTCATTTAGAGCTGCCAAGGCCACGGTCCTTCGTTCCAATCCCAGGGATATCCTGAATAACTGTTACCGTATTGCATTAAAGGGCCATAGTTGCTTTCAATGACTTTTTTCAGTCGTTTGCGTTCCCTTGCAAACTGATTGAATTGATTGATTGCTTCAAAATCATCTGGATGGGTATCTAAATATAGTGTGAGTTCAACTAAGACAAAATCTACAGCTTGCAATTGTTCCATTGTTGCGTAAAATTCCTGTGGGAGTTGCTTCATAAGAGATCGTCCTCCCTTGGAGCTTCGAGTGGAGAATACCAGGTATCATAGAAAACCTTCCACAGAGTCCCCGTTCTTAGTGCTTGCATAGGTGTAAACTGAGGCAAATTAGGCGGCTGGAAGCCTAAATATAAATTAGGCGGTGTTGAAAATGTCTTAGCCTTGATAGGCGGACAGGGGTCGAAGGGACTGGAGTAAGGGTGCCAAACTTTTCGATTTGTAGACAAATAAAGCCCTCCTCTATATAAACTTCAGTTCATTTTATGAGGAAAAATTAATTTAATGTTAAATTTCTCAGCTACAGCAGGGATTTTTATAATTTTGTTGAAATATATAAGATATGGCAGTACTTTAAACCAGAGGTGAATTGAATGTTTGTTAAAAGTATCATGATTCCTAAGTACAAATGCATTACAGCCCAGCAAGATGAAACATTGCAAAATGTATTGGCAAAGCTTGACGAAAATGAAATTGATGGTCTTCCAGTTTTGGATGGAGATAAATATGCCGGTGTTGTCACAAGGCATGGAATTTATCATGGCTTCTTTAAGGCAGGAGACAAGAAAGAGGAATATCTCAACAATACTGCTGCTAAGGAAATTGTCACTTTGAAGGATCACTTCTTGCATGGAAGTGAAATGTTCGAAACCACCTTAGTAAAACTTAAGGACATTCCATTGCTTGCAGTAGTTGATGAAAATGGGAAATTTCAAGGCGCTGTTACCCGCTCAGATGTACTTGACCAATTCCAGAGTGCATTTGGGGTGCATAGAGAAGGAGTAAGGATCGCATTTACTTCCGTAGAAACAGAAGGAAGGATTGCAAGGCTGGCTGACATTGCTCACCAATTCCATGAACATATCATCTCCTTAGTAACTTTCGATGAAACAGATAAGCTTGTCCGCAGAATCGTCATGAAGATTGAAAAGAAGGACAATATTGATAAATTTGTCAAAAAGCTTGAAGACTCTGGTTTCCGTATACTCGATATTCATGAAGTTTGATTCTGTCGCACAGAAATAAACACAAGGGCCTTTCATACATTTTTGTATGGGAGGTTTTTTTATGCTTTAAAATCTGCAGGCTGGTGTTATGCTCTATTTGATTGTATTTGGTAGCCGAATTCCCCCCTTATTCTGCCCGTTGAACAGATGGTTTTATCGTTGAATTCATTTTAAATCCCTTAGAATACCTTTCAGGGAAAATTGCGCTCATCACCGGCATGGATGTAATGGGAGGGCAGATCCGAAACGGGAGCCTGCTGTTTTTAAAACACTTAAGGTTAAAAATGGGGTGGATTCTGATATAATTTTAACTATTGGAAGTATACGCTACTTTTTTCTGCTGATTATTTTCGTGATATAGCAGACGTGTGTTTCTTTCAGTTTCTGTTTTCTATGTGGTATGATTTCACATAGCCTATTAAGGACGGAGTATGGAACTTAGATTACGGATTTGCAGGAGGCACAAATGGTACTGATATACTTTTTACTGGCAATATTAATTTTAGGCGGCTTCTTGCTGTTATATATGTATCGGCAGGCATTTGGGGACAGGGTATTGAAGCACGAACTGCGATTTAAGGAATTCCCCGCTAGTTTTGGCTCTGTTACACTCTTTTTTATCTCGGATATCCACAAGCGCATCATTTCTGATTCAGTCATTGAGGAAGCTAAAGAGAAGGCTGATTTAGTTATCATTGGGGGAGATCTTGCTGAGAAGGGCGTCGGTCTTGATCAAGTGTCAATCAATATTGAAAAATTGAAATCCATTGCCCCCGTTTTTTTTGTATGGGGCAATAATGACTACGAATTCAATTCACATGAACTGGATTCACTGCTCTTTCATTCAGGTGTGAAAATGCTGGATAACACCGCGGTTAAATTTGAGTCGAGCTCTGGTGATACTTTATTCATTTTAGGAATAGATGATCTAAGTCTTGGCAAAAGCAGACTGGACCTCGCTATGCAGGATGCAGAACCGAATGGTTTTCACATCCTCGTTAGTCATAATCCAGCAATTGTTAACCGTTTAGAACCCGGCCATAATATAAGTTTGGTATTAAGCGGCCATACGCATGGCGGGCAGATAAGAATTTTGGGGTTTGGTCCATATGAATTAGGCGGAATTAAAAAGAAAAATGGCACTACTCTGATGACGAGCAATGGATACGGGACAACGACAGTTCCATTAAGACTTGGGGCAAGGGCTGAAACACACTTAATTACCTTGCTGCCAAAGGGAAATTAGCAGATTGAGGTTTTACAACCGTTATCCAAGGGGGGTATAATCGGTGATGTAATGTGGTTACACGGAGGAATGATGATGGGAACAAGCGAGGGAAAATATAATATTAAAGCAATATCAAATATGCTCGGCATCCAGCCAGGAACTCTGAGGGCATGGGAACGGAGATATCAAATGATCGCACCCGTCAGGAATGATTCCGGACATCGATTGTATACTGAGGAGCACCTGAGAACATTAAGGTGGCTCATTTCGAAAGTGAATCAAGGTTTTACAATCAGCCAGGCCATTTCATTGATGGAGAATTCCAGCTCTGCTATTGAAGGAGCCGAACCTCCTAAAAAAGATATATTGGAAGAATTAGGAGACAAGCTGTTGGCGGCACTTTTGAACTTTAACAGTGCACAGGCACATGAATTGATCAATCAGGCCTTTAGTTTATTTACAATTGACAAAACAGTTATTGATTTGCTTGGACCTATTTTGATTAAAATCGGGGATTTGTGGGAAGAGGGAAGAATAACGACTGCACATGAGCATTTTGCTTCTTCCTTTTTGCGCTCAAGAATAGAAAGCCTTTCTAATTCATTTCCACATAGCTCTTTTCTTCCTAAAGCAGTTGCTGTATGCGGGCCGGGTGAAAAACATGAGCTGGGCTTGCTGATCTTTACGATGTTCCTGAGGCGTAAAGGTTTTGAGGTGGTGTTTCTTGGTACAAGTGTTGCTGAACATGATCTAGAAGTTGTGCTTGATAAAGTCAGGCCCAAATTTTTATTTTTATCTTGTACGCTTGATGAGAATAGATCAGCAGTACTGAAGCTTGCTGAAGAAATTAGCGGAAATTACCCTGACCTTCAGATTGGCCTAGGGGGTATCGCAATAGATTCCATGCAGTTTCAGCAGCGTAAACTTTATAAAGAAAACATTGTGGGCATGACAAGGATGGAATGGGAGAAATGGTTAAAAAAGCGTATTGATCAATTGAAATAACTCACCAACCTGCAATAATTTCATAATCTATAACAAGAGCTTTGTCGATGGCAGGGGGCATGATTATGCGCTTGGAACGATTAACAAACAACAAGATAAAGATTTTTCTTACAGTTGATGACCTTTCTGACAGGGGTTTGACTAAGGAAGACATTTGGAAGGACTCGCTGAAATGGCATCAGCTTTTTCACGATATGCTTGAAGAAGCCAGCGAGGAATTTGATTTAGAAATCTTAGGGGCGGTTGCGGTAGAGATATTTTCACTTCATGCCCAGGGTATGGTGATGATCGTGACCATGATCGAGCAGGATGAAGACGAGGAACAGTTCGACGATGGAATCATTGAAATGCAGGTTACTGTCGATGGAAGCGATGATATTCTTTTTGAGTTTGACAATATTGAAGATGTGATACAGCTTGCCAACAGACTTTTCCAGGCAGGGATTCAAGGTGGAAGCCTCCACTTTATGGAGAGTCACTATTATTTGCTAATGAATGGGATTTTAGCCGAAGACGCTGCCAAAGCCGTTTCATTAATGGCTGAATATGGTGTGCCTTCTATTTTAAGTATCCATAGATTATTGGAATACGGGAACGAGATTATGGAAGAAAACGCAGTCGAAACTCTTGTCCACTATTTTATAAAATAGTGGAGAAGAGCTTCGGCTTTTTTTATGAATTAGCATCCCGGGAAAGTCTTATTATTCAGTCAATTTTTATCCGCCCAATAACCATCAGGCCTAAAATGTTAGCGTTTACATTTAGTGATCAAAAAATGCTGAAAAGTGTTTTTTTCTTCTTGCATAAAATAACCAAAGGTGTATACTAATCCATGAAAGCAGACAACATCCGCAAAAGTGATTTAGGAGGTTTATCAATGGTAGCCGCAAACGGTAATGAAAATCCAAATAAAGAAGACAAACATGACGTCTTACGATCTACACAAACTGTTATTCATAAGGCTTTGGAAAAACTCGGATACCCTGAAGAGGTGTATGAGCTTTTAAAGGAGCCGCTCAGGATGATGACAGTGAAAATTCCTGTCAGAATGGATGACGGATCTGTTAAAGTCTTTACTGGCTACCGGGCGCAGCACAATGATGCAGTGGGTCCAACAAAGGGAGGAATACGTTTCCATCCAAACGTAACAGAGAAAGAAGTTAAAGCGCTATCAATCTGGATGAGTTTAAAATGTGGCATTGTCGACCTTCCGTACGGCGGGGGTAAAGGTGGAATCGTTTGCGATCCGCGTGACATGTCATTCAGAGAATTGGAAAGATTAAGCCGCGGATACGTTCGTGCAATCAGCCAGATTGTCGGACCAACAAAGGATATTCCGGCACCTGATGTTTTCACTAACTCACAGATCATGGCATGGATGATGGACGAATACAGCCGTATAGATGAATTTAACTCTCCAGGATTCATTACAGGCAAGCCGCTTGTTCTCGGGGGTTCCCATGGACGGGAATCAGCTACAGCAAAAGGGGTAACAATTTGTATACGTGAAGCAGCGAAGAAAAAAGGAATCGAACTTGAAGGTGCCAGAGTCGTAGTGCAGGGCTTCGGAAATGCTGGAAGCTACCTGGCAAAATTCATGCACGATGCAGGCGCAAAAATCATCGGTATTTCTGATGCATATGGAGCGCTGCATGACCCAGACGGGCTTGACGTCGATTACTTGCTGGACCGCCGCGACAGTTTCGGGACAGTAACTAAACTATTCAATAATACAATTACAAATAAAGAATTGCTGGAGCTGGATTGTGATATCCTTGTACCAGCTGCAATAGAAAACCAGATTACTGAAGAAAATGCCCACAATGTCAGAGCAAGCATCGTAGTTGAAGCTGCAAATGGTCCGACAACTCTAGAAGCAACCGAAATTTTAACTGAACGTGGCATCCTGCTCGTACCGGATGTACTAGCTTCGGCTGGCGGCGTTACCGTTTCCTACTTTGAATGGGTCCAAAACAACCAAGGTTATTATTGGACTGAAGAAGAAGTGGAAGAAAAACTTGAAAAAGTAATGGTAAAATCATTTGACAGTATTTATGAAACGGCACAGACCCGCAGAGTAGACATGCGCCTTGCTGCATATATGGTTGGTGTCAGGAAAATGGCTGAAGCAAGCCGTTTCAGAGGCTGGATTTAGAACTTCCATGCTTGTACATTAATTTAATAAAAGGTTCTTCATTGAATCTTATGCAAAAATCTCCTATCATTTAAAGATAGGAGATTTTTTTCTATTCACCATAAACTGTGGTTGTCTATAGATTACTAAGGAGTGAACAGACTTACATGAATAAAGAACAAACAATTATTGTTGGCGGTGGCCCCTGTGGTCTAGCTGCAGCAATCGCGCTTAAGAAAAAAGGAATCAATCCGTTAATAATTGAAAAAGGCAATATCGTGAATGCGATTTATCATTATCCAACTCATCAAACCTTTTTTAGCAGCAGTGAGAAGCTTGCGATAGGTGAAGTGCCATTCATTACTGAGAATCACAAGCCAAAACGGAATCAGGCGCTCGTCTATTACCGGGAAGTGGCGAAAAGGGAAGAATTGAGAATTAATAAATATGAAAAAGTCACGGAAATCACGAAAGCCGGAGAATCAAGCTTCAACGTTACCACAGATCAGCGGCAATATTCTGCTGCCAATATAATCATCGCGACCGGGTACTATGACAATCCAAATTTCATGCAAATCCCTGGTGAGGATTTGCCGAAGGTTTCTCATTACTTTAAGGAAGCCCATCCGTTTTTTGATATGGATGTGGCGGTAATTGGCGGGAAAAATTCCAGTGTTGATGCTGCGATTGAATTGGTGAAGGCTGGTGCTCGAGTTACCGTCCTTTATAGAGGATCAGAATATTCTCCAAGCATAAAGCCCTGGGTGCTGCCCGAATTTGAGGCACTGGTCAAAACCGGAATGATTAACATGGTTTTTAACGCCGCATTAAAAGAGATAACAGCTGACCATATTGTCTATGAACATCACGGGAATACTGTAAAGCAAAAAAATGATTTTGTTTTCGCAATGACTGGGTATCGGCCCGATCATGCATTTTTAAAGAAAATGGGTGTGGAAATTGAGAAGGATACAGGTCGGCCATATTTTAACCCCGATACAATGGAAACGAATGTCGAAGGAATCTTCATTGCTGGGGTAATTGCAGCAGGGAATAATGCAAATGAAATCTTTATTGAGAATGGCCGGTTCCATGGAGGGCAAATAGCAGAAGCGATTTCTCAGAGAGTTTAAATAAGCAAAACAAAAAGGCGGATTTTTTCCGCCTTTTTTGTTTTGCTGGTATATATAATGAAATAGGTAGAATACATAAATGCTTTATAACCAGGCATTCAATGTATAGTTAAAACATGAACATCTCAGTAATTTCTTCCATTTTATCTGTTTTTGCAAGAGCGACAAGCAGCTTGATACGGGCTTTTTGTCCATTTAGTCCATTTGAAAAAATGACGCCCAGTTCTTTAAGGTGCTTTCCGCCGCCTTCATACCCATATATATCCTGCACAATTCCATTAAAGCTTCGTGAAACAATCACGACAGGAATGTTGTTTTTTATTAAATCGGTCACACCCTCAAGTGCAGCTGGAGGAAGATTCCCTTGACCCAATGCCTCAACCACGACTCCATCAATCTCCAGACCAAGTATAGCCTTCAGCAGCGAAGAGTCCATGCCGGCATGGGCTTTTATCAGTACGACTTTCTTGTCGGCATCAGTGATTGAATAGTTTTCATGTTTCGTAGGTGTGTGATGAAAATGGACACCTCTTTTAGTCACAATTCCTATTGGGCCGTACTGAGGGCTCTGGAATGTGGATAGATTGCTCGTGTGTGTCTTGGTCACATTCAGTGCGGCATGAATTTCGTCATTCAATACGACCAATACACCTTGTCCCTTAGCTTCATCGCTTGAAGCTACTTTTATTGAAGAAATTAAATTATAAAGACCATCTGATCCTAATTCATTGCTTGAACGCATTGCGCCGGTAACAACGATTGGGAAACTAGCCTGGACTGTCAGATCTAAAAAATAGGCTGTTTCCTCAAGCGTATCTGTACCATGAGTGATAACTGCTCCTTCAATAGTGTCCGCTTGCTCGTATTGTTCGATTAATTGCTTTAACTGCATCATTTCTTTTGGTGTAATATGTGGGGAAGGGAGATTGAACGGTTCCTCTACAACGAGATTGGCGAGCTTTGAAAGAAGGCCTGTCCCTTCCATTAATGGATTGTTTGTGCCCGGCTTGACGGAGCCGCTTGTATCTTCGCTCATCGAGATGGTTCCGCCAGTATGAATTAATAAAATATTTTTTTTCAAGATTACTACCTCCGAATCACCTGTCGAGAAAGAATAATAATCCATTTTCTTTCTTCTAATATCATGATACGATTAAAAAAACAAATTGAAAAGAGGTCAGCGCATGCTGGGAATAGTTACTGCTGGTGTCGCTCCCGGGCTGGCACTGTTAAGCTACTTTTATTTAAAGGATCAATATGATTCAGAACCCCTTTCACTAGTATCCAAAACCTTTATCTTTGGTGCACTGCTCGTTTTTCCACTTATGTTCATCCAATATGTTCTTGCTGCTGAAGGCTTATTGCAAGGGGACTTTATAAAAGCATTTGGAACGGTTGGCCTTTTGGAAGAATTCTTTAAATGGTTTATCCTTTATTATACGATTTTTCAGCACATAGCCTTTGATGAGCCATACGATGGAATTATCTATGGTGCATCGGTGTCATTAGGCTTTGCTTCAGCGGAAAACATCTTTTACCTTGTAGCGAATGGCCTTCAGGATGCAATCGGGAGAGCATTGCTGCCTGTATCCAGCCATGCTTTGTTTGGTGTGATTATGGGGTACTATATAGGCAAGGCAAAATTCTCCGAGCATTCAATAAAAAAATGGGTTGTACTTTCGTTAACTTTACCTGTTGCCCTGCATGGAATCTATGATTACATTCTGATGACAAAGGAAAACTGGCTTCTGCTTATGGTTCCTTTTATGATTTTCTTATGGTGGCTTGGTTTAAGAAAAGTGAAAAAAGCAAGGATCCTGACTCTAAAGCATATCGAAAAGCATTATCCTATATAAAAACTCTTCATTTCATTAAAAATGGAGAGTTTTTTCTTTTTGTGGAATAAAAGTTATCTCTTTACAAAAAATAGGGTTAATCTTTAAAGTTCACATCTTGGGGGTTGCATGCAATGAAGAATTATCGGTCAATCTTGAAATTGATGGCCGCATTGGCATTGATTTTGACAGTTATACGCTTCAGCGGGATTGAGCAAAGAGCTGATGCCTTTACGAGCCAAGTCTTACAGCAAGGGTCAGTAGGGGACGATGTAATTGAGCTTCAGTCACGTCTTAAGCATATAGGTTTTTACAGCGGGAAAATTGACGGAGTATTTGGCTGGGGAACTTATTGGGCACTTAGGAATTTCCAGTACGAATTCGGGATGAAGGTTGACGGTGTTGCTGGATGGCAAACAAAACTGAAACTGGCAAAAGCAACTCCAAACGCCAAAATTGCTTGGGGCGGAGAGTCTAATCAAAGTAAACCGCAGACACCTGCTTCAAAGCCTGCAGCCAGTACACCAAATGGATTCTCTCAAAATGATATCCAGCTGATGGCCAATGCCGTTTACGGCGAGTCCAGGGGGGAGCCATATACAGGGCAGGTGGCCGTAGCCGCAGTCATTCTGAACCGTCTTGACAGCGCTACATTTCCAAACACAATTTCAGGAGTGATTTTTGAGCCTAGAGCATTTACAGCGGTTGCGGATGGTCAGATATGGCTGACTCCTAATGAGACGGCGAGGAAGGCTGTCCTTGATGCTATTAATGGCTGGGATCCTACAGGCAATGCAATCTATTATTTCAATCCAGATACCGCAACAAGCGCTTGGATTTGGTCCAGGCCGCAAATTAAAAAGATCGGAAAACATATTTTTTGTAAATAGAGGTGAGTTGATTTGCTAAGAGGAATAGCCATTGCTGTCCTGGTGATCGGTATAGCAGGAACAGCTTATTGGGGTTATCAGGAGCACCGGGAAAAAACAGCGATTCTCATTAATGCTGAAAATAATTACCAAAGAGCCTTTCATGACTTGACCTATCAAATTGACTTGTTGAATGACAAAATCGGTACAACACTGGCAATGAATTCAAGAAGTTCATTATCTCCACAGCTGGCAGAGGTATGGAAAATCACTTCCCAAGCACACGGTGATGTAGGCCAGCTGCCTTTAACGCTTTTGCCGTTTAATAAAACAGAAGAATTTTTAGCGAACATAGGTAATTTTAGTTATAAAGCGGCAATACGCGATCTAGATAAAGAGCCGTTGACAGAAAAAGAGTACGGCACGCTGAAAACATTGTATAAACAATCTGGAGAAATTCAGCAGGACTTAAGACAAGTTCAGTATATGGTCTTGAAGAATAACCTGAGGTGGATGGATGTAGAGCTTGCTCTGGCGACGGAAAAGGGAAAAACGGACAATACGATCATTGACGGCTTTAAAACTGTTGAGAAAACAGTAGAAGGTTACTCTGAAACTGATTTTGGCCCTGCGCAAATCAATCTGCAAATAAGGGATGAAAACTTTAAAAAATTGCAAGGCAAAAAGATTTCTAAAAACGATGCGATTAAGATTACCAGAAGATATGCGTCACTTGATAATGATGGAAAAGTAAAGGTAGAAGAGAATGGAAAAGGATCTGATTACGGTTTCTACAGTGTCTCCATACTGAATCCGAAAACTAACTTAGAAGCGAGCATGGACATTACGAAAAAGGGCGGCTATCCTATTTGGTTCCTTCTTGATAGAGATGTGAAAAAACAAGTAATAAGCCTTAATGACGCTTCAAATAAGGCAATCACCTTTTTGAAGGACAACAATTTTACGAATCTGGATCTTTTCGAGAGTGCACAATATGATAATATTGGTGTCTTTACTTTCGTTGGCAACGAGAATGGAATCAGAATCTACCCTGACGCTATTAAAATGAAAGTCGCCCTTGATAATGGTGAAATAATTGGTTTTTCAGCTGAGGATTATCTGAAATCCCATAAAACAAGGAAAATACCTGAGGTAGGAATTTCAGTTGAAGAAGCAAAGACGAAAATAAACCCGAACTTGAAAATTATGGACCAGACAAAGGCAATTATATTAAATGATCTGAATGCAGAGGTTTTGTGCTATGAAATCCTTGGAGTTTTAGGAGAGGACACATACCGAATTTATATCAATGCCGAAGATGGTACCGAGGAAAAGGTAGAGAAACTGCATAATGCTGAACCGATTTATGAGGATGTAGTCTAAAGGAAAAGCAACCGCTTTTCCTTTTTCCTTTTTTCTATTGTTTCAATCTAAGTTTGTATTTTTCATTACAGGTTGTTTTGTTTAGAAAAAGGAAAATGAATCCTATAAAGGACTATTGCACCAATTAATCCTCCCGTGTCATAATGATTACATAGTATTTATAGAAAAATGGCTAACGATTTTATAGAAAATACCGAGATCTAAACACGTTGTTGGAATTAGTCTTTATAGGCAATGCAACAATTTTAACAGACATAGGGAAAAACATGTGGGGAAGTGGCTAGCAATGATTAAAATCGGCGATATAATAATCCTCGAGCATAAATACTCAGAAAATTTAGAGCAGTATAAATGTAAATTGGTAGAACAAAAAGGCAGTGACCTTTATATTGATTATCCTGTTAACATGAACACGAACAGGACCGTTTTTCTTTTAGAAGGAACGCCATTAAAGGCGAATTTTGTCACTGAATCGGGTTCTCACTTCTACTTTGAGACAGACGTCAAAGGAAGGGTTAAGCAGAACATTCCAATGGTCGTACTATCTTATCCTGGAAAAGACCATCTGATCAAAATTCAGCGCAGGCAATATGTACGCGTTGAAACGTCCGTAGATGTTGCGGTGCATTCGATTAATGGTGAATTCGCTCCATTCACGACAGTTACTGATGATATCAGTGCAGGTGGTGCTGCGTTGCTCATTGGCAAAAATAGCAGTTTGAAGCCAGGGATGAAGATTGAATGCTGGTTTGTCCTTCCTATGCAAAGTGGAGAATATGAATACAGGAAATTCCGTGGTGAGATAATCCGCATCATTCAAGGGCAAGGACCCATGAATAAAGCGTCTGTACAATTTAGCGAGGCTACTGGAACGGAACGACAGATGCTTTTGCGATTTTGCTTTGAAAGGCAGCTAGCTATGAAAAAGAAAGGGCTTCCAGTCTAAATACGAATAATTTTTAACTTTTGTTCCTATACTAAAAGAAAAATAGCTGCAGGAGCAAAAGATATGAAGTCATTTGAAAGAATATTAATTAAGATTGCTATTATACAGTTTGTCTTTTTAATTATTGCCCAGTTGTTTTTTCATGAATTCAATGCATTTCCAGAGCTAAAACAAATTACCCAATATGAAGGCGTAACTGACGATAATCACTCAGAGGTCTTGAATTCAATACGAAGCAAAGAGTAGGCGATTCTTATGCCTGCTTTTTTTATTTGGAAATGTGGATCGTTAAAAAAGGAATCGGCGAATCTAACATCGATGTGTATTATTTAAATGTTGACGCTGTTTAGACAGATAAGCTGAATCGTTCTATCAATTTACATAATTTAAATTCGGTTTGTTCACTAAAAAATGAAATGATTAAAGAGGAATAATTAAATTTTGTGTTAAAATAAAAGAGAAAATATATTGCAACAACATTGATTGTACCAGGAGGAAATATGAGTAAACGAATTTCTATTGCTATTGACGGGCCTGCAGCAGCGGGGAAAAGTACGGTTGCGAAAATTGTAGCCGAAAAACTTGCATATGTATACATTGACACAGGGGCTATGTACCGTGCACTTACATATAAGGCATTAAAAGAAGGCGTCAGCTTAAATGATGAAACAGACTTGATCAGTCTTTTGAATGATACTGCTATTGAACTTTTCCCAGGAGAAGCGGGGCAAAAAGTTGTACTTGATGGAATCGAGGTCTCTCGCGAAATCAGAACTGCGGAGGTGACTAATCAAGTATCGTATGCTTCAATCCATGAGCAGGTTAGGAAAGAAATGGTGAAACGGCAGCAAATGTTTGCGAAAGACGGCGGAGTAGTGATGGATGGCAGGGACATCGGTACTCATGTACTTCCGAATGCTGAAGTAAAAGTGTTCCTTCTGGCAAGTGTGGAGGAAAGAGCCCAGAGAAGGCATGCCGAGAATACCCAGAAGGGATTTCAGTCAGATTTGGAACAGTTGAAAGCTGAGATTTCCGCACGGGATAAAATTGATTCTGAGCGCGAGGTTGCACCATTGAAAAAGGCAGATGATGCGGTAGTAATCGATACCACATCATTGTCAATATCAGATGTGGTTGAAAAAATAATGGAATTGGCGCTTGAAAGGATCGGGTGACATTGACGTTTTATTCATTTGCTAGATCAGTTGTAAATGCCTTACTCAAACCAATTTACCGTATTGAGGTTATAGGAAAGGAGAACATTCCTTCAGAAGGAGGAGTTCTTCTCTGTGCTAACCATATTGCTAACCTTGACCCTCCCGTTGTAGGAATCACGGCAACACGACCGGTTCATTTCATGGCAAAGGATGAACTTTTCTCAGTACCCGTACTTGGGAAAATTGTAAGTAAGGTTAATGCGTTTCCTGTAAAAAGGGGAATGAGTGACAGGGAAGCATTAAGAAAAGGACTTGGAATTTTAAAAGAGGGAAAGGTTTTAGGATTGTTTCCAGAGGGAACAAGAAGCAAGACAGGTGAAATGGGCAAGGGACTTGCAGGAGCAGGCTTCTTTGCTCTAAGGTCAGAAGCCTATGTTGTGCCTTGTGCGATCATCGGCCCGTACAAAGCATTTACTAAATTAAGAGTAGTATACGGAAAGCCAATTGATATGGATTCTGTCAGGGCTAACAAGGTGAATGCTGAACAGGCAACCGACTTGATTATGAGTGAAATCCAAAAGCTGATAACACAATATAAGTAATGTTTCTTGCTTGACAAAAATGCCTGTTTGTAAGAAGTTATTAAGAAGAGATATTTTTAGAATTTTCACTTAGTAGTTTAATTATGTTGTTTTTCAAAGTGGTGAAGCCGCCACAAAAGCATAAATTTGCAGCAGTCATGGATTAAGGAGGAGTACATATGTCAGAAGATATGAATCAAATCGAGGTTAAAAATTTTGAAAATGGTGACCGTGTCAAAGGCCAGGTAACCAAAGTAGAAGAAAAGCAAGTCCTTGTTGACATTGAGGGCAGTAAACTAGATGGAATCATTCCTATCAGCGAGCTATCAAGTCTACACGTGGAAAAGGCTGAAGATGCAGTATCTGTTGGCGATGTATTGGAGCTTGAAGTCCAGAAGGTTGAAGAAGAAGCATTGATCCTTTCAAAGAGAAAAGTAGATGCAGAAAAAGCATGGGATCAGCTTAAAGGGAAATTTGAAAGTGGCGAGGTTTTTGAAGCAGAGGTTAAGGACGTTGTGAAAGGCGGCCTGGTTGTTGACTTGGGCGTACGCGGTTTTGTGCCTGCATCACTAGTTGAATCACACTTTGTAGAGGACTTCTCGGATTATAAGGGTAAAACGCTCAGCTTTAAAATTGTTGAGCTTGAGCAGGAAAAAAATCGCCTGATTCTTTCTCACCGTGCGGTTGTGGAACAGGAACAAGGAAAGAAAAAACAGGACCTGCTTTCCGCAATCCAAGCTGGACAGGTAATTGAAGGAACTGTACAAAGAATCACTGATTTTGGCGCATTTGTTGATATTGGCGGTGTCGATGGACTTGTTCATATTTCACAGCTTTCACACGAGCATGTTGAAAAGCCATCTGACGTCGTTGAGGAAGGCCAGAAAGTTCAGGTTAAGGTATTGAGCGTTGACCGGGACAATGAGCGGATTTCATTATCTATTAAAGAGACGCTGCCTGGACCATGGGCTGACATCGAGGAAAAAGCTCCAAAAGGAAGCACCCTCGAAGGTACTGTCAAACGTCTCGTATCATATGGAGCGTTTGTAGAAGTATTCCCGGGAGTGGAAGGTCTCGTCCACATCTCACAAATTTCACATAAACATATCGGCACTCCGCATGAAGTTCTGAAAGAAGGACAGACTGTTAAGGTGAAGGTGCTTGAAGCAAATAAAGCTGATCAAAGATTGTCACTTAGCATGAAGGAGTTTGAAGAAAGAGAAAGCAATGAAGCTTTTGACTACGAACTTCCAGAGGAATCAAAAGGTTTCAGTTTAGGTGATATGATCGGTGACAAGCTAAAGAATCTAAAATAATAATGGTGATAAATAGTGTCAAGATCAAAAAGGAAATGGGACCATATTCAATATGCCCTTGAGACAGGCCAAAAACGGCTTACTGGTTTTGACGATATTAAGTTTGTTCACCAAAGCTTGCCTGATACCAATCTAGCATTAATAAATTTGCAGACTCAAGTTGGCGGACTTTCATTAAGTTCGCCAATTTTTATCAACGCAATGACAGGCGGCGGCGGAGAAAGAACCTATCGAATTAACCGTGAACTTGCAATTGCTGCAAAGGAGACTGGTTCTGCTATTGCAGTAGGATCACAAATGGCTGCCTTGAAAGATCCTGCAGAACGCAGGACTTATGAGGTAGTAAGAGAAATGCATCCAGATGGGATTATTCTCGCTAATCTGGGCAGTGAAGCAACGGTAGACCAGGCAATAACTGCAGTTGATATGATTGAAGCTAACGGTATCCAAATTCACCTGAATGTCATTCAGGAATTGACCATGCCTGAGGGTGACAGTGATTTTCAGGGGGCTTTGCAGCGAATTATGGAGATTGAGCAAAGGCTCGGAGTTCCTGTAATTGTTAAAGAGGTTGGATTCGGTATGAGTGCCGAAACTGCTTTTGAACTTGCTTCCTCAGGCATACGCAATATTGATATTGGCGGTTATGGAGGCACGAACTTCGCTGCAATTGAAAACAAACGCAGGGACCGAATGCTGACTTTTTTTGAGAATTGGGGCATACCAACTGCCGCTTCACTTATCGAATGTAAAGCAGCTGCACCGGAAATTTCTTTGATTGCATCGGGTGGATTACAAAGTAGCGCAGAAATTGTAAAAGCTCTTTCTTTGGGCGCAGATGCGACGGCATTAGCAGGTTATTTGCTTAAAGTCCTGCTTGAAAACGGGACGGAAAGCCTTATTGAGGAAATTCTATTAATAAAAACGGAGATTTCAATGATTATGGCCGCTCTGGGTGCGAGTACAATTGAAGAGGTCAGAGACATTCCTCTAGTGATTTCTGGGGATACATACCATTGGCTTGAACAAAGAGGAATTGATACGAAAACGTTTAGCCAGCGCTGAATGTAAAGAACCCTGCAGACTTCTGCAGGGTTCTTAAATATTTACGCTATTCAGCTATACTTACCATCATTTAAAGATCTTGCTTCTTCAGGGCTCTGCAATTTAGTTGCTCCTGGGTAATGCAATGCCTGGTCACGATCTGATTCCACGCGTCCGCTTTTCTTTAACTTCTTTTCCTGTCTGTCTCTTCCCATTTTTACACCTCCGACAATGTGTGGTTAGAATGAAACTCAAATGCCATTATTACGGCAGGCTCCCAACGTGTGCCTGTCTTTTGTACAATACTGCACCTATGAACCAGTTAAGGTTCAGCAGCAAGGATAAATAAGCTTAAAAGAAGAGGAGTCCTGACCAGTTCCCCAGGATTTGAAAGCAACCCCGCAAACCTTCAAAACGATTCCCCTTTTCTTAACATGGGACAGTGCAAAAAGTTTATGCAAAAAAGATTAATTTACATAAGCAATTGCCATAATGGAAATGATAGGAGGGGAATAATGGAGGGTCTATATTTTTATTGGCTGGCATGGATGGCGTGGATTTGGGCTACCTTTTTTATGGATAAGAAAAATCCCGCTAGGATGAAATTGGCTTTCTGGCTTTTGGCAGTCATTGTAGCTGCACCATATAAGATTCATTTGTTTATTTTTGATTTGCACCTTTCTGCATTTTCAATTGCCATGTTCTTATTTATAGAGACAAGGAAGAAGAAGAAAGGATCATTTCTTTATTTATACCTTTCTTCATTCATTATCATGCTGGCATATACAAGTTTTTTGCTTTTTGAATTGTATGATCCGGTCTGGGTTCTATTTGACAGAAAAATCATGATTGCGGCAATTGGCTTTTATCTTGCACTCTTACTACAGAAGCACAAATACAATCGGGGTTTGGCATTGATTTCAGGATTTTTGCAAGGAGAAATACTTTACTCAATGATCCTTTGGCAATTTAACTTTCCTTATTCAATATCATCTTTAGCCTTTATGGATATTCTGATCATTTCTTTAGCTATGCTGATAACTTGGTCAGGTTTTGAAATGGCGATAGGTATTATGTCTAGGAGTACGCTTAATCAAGCTGAACGGGAGGAACAAAAACTGCATGAATGAATACACATTGCCTATCGTTTTCGGGATTGCGACGGGAACACTCGCGAGGCTTTTTATGCTTCGGACAGATTATCGTCAATACCCAACATATTTGCATGGCAAGATCATCCATGTTGCACTTGGTTTTATTGCTGCAGGGCTTGGTACTGTTGCGGGACCAGCCATTATGGAAGAAGAATTTACGGCAATCACCTTTTTGACACTCGCAGCTTCACAGTTCAGGGAAGTGAGGAATATGGAGAGGAATACCCTCACTGAACTAGACAGCTATGAGCTTGTTTCTAGAGGCAAGACATATATTGAGGGGATTGCAATCGCTTTTGAAAGCAGGAATTATCTTGTTATATTTACTTCTCTTGTCAGCACGCTTGCTTACCTTCTAATCAATATTTGGGCAGGAATAATCGGTGCGATTGTGGCAGTCTTTATTTGCAAACTGCTAATGTCTGGTGGAAAGCTGAAAGATATTGTTGAGATTGAATATGTTGAACCGAGATTCGAGGGTGCGGGACTATATGTGGATAATATTTACATTATGAACATAGGTCTTCCTGAACGGCAAAAGGAAGTGCTTAGTTACGGAATGGGATTTATTCTAAAACCGAAAAATATGAATGCACGTTCCACAATCGCAAATCTTGGCCAGAGACAAGCGGTACTTCATGATTTGTCCACAGCACTTGGAGTGTACCGCGATTCTGGAACTCCTGCGCTTGTGCCGCTGGCAAAGAGGGATTTAGATGATGGGAGAGTTGGGATATTCGTTCTGCCTCAAGAACGGAATATCGAAAGGGCAATTTGTGTCATTGGTGATGTTCCTACCCTGGAAAATGCAATCAGGATGCCTTCTGAGAAGAAGAGTACTGCAGGAGGTGGGGGGAAATGATGATAGAGAAGCTTATACTTGCCGTCATCACTACAAACCCAAAGAAAGCACCATCAGGAACGGCCGTGTTCCATTGTGATACGAAAGAAGAGATGGAAACTGTAGCAGCGAACCTTGAAGCTATTCTTGATGGAATTGCACACGCGCTCACAGAGGAGCTTTTTATCATTGTGAAACATTGACAGGAAATGTTTTCATTGCCTGTTTACGGCATCTTTTGATAAACTGATTAAGCCAGACCCTTCTGTATATTAAGAAGGGTTTATTTTATAAGGCTGTTTCCCCGGGCTGACTGTGTCTACCAGGAAGCGAAAAAGGATGAGCCTTAACTAATGATGAGAACCTGTGAAGTTTGAAATTGTTATGGCCAGGTCTATGACCTGCATTAATAGAATTTGAAAGGGTGATGTTCATGACGAAACCAGTGATCGCTATCGTTGGGCGTCCGAATGTCGGCAAGTCTACGATTTTTAACCGAATCGTTGGTGAACGTATTTCGATCGTTGAAGATATTCCTGGAGTAACAAGGGATCGTATATACAGTTCAGCTGAATGGCTGACGCATGATTTTAACATTATTGACACTGGAGGAATTGACTTAGGAGACGAACCTTTCCTGGATCAAATCCGCCAGCAGGCTGAAATTGCAATTGATGAAGCAGATGTAATTATCTTCCTAGTGAACGGAAGAGAAGGTGTCACTTCTGCTGATGAAGAAGTGGCGAAAATCCTTTACCGCTCGAATAAGCCAGTAGTGCTGGCAGTCAATAAAATTGACAATCCTGAAATGAGAGATATGATTTATGACTTTTACGCTCTAGGGTTTGGCGAACCTTTTCCGATCTCAGGCTCACATGGCCTTGGACTAGGGGATTTGCTTGATGAGGCGGCAAAACATTTCCCAAATCCAAAGGATGATGACTATGATAAAGATGCGATTAAATTCTCTTTGATTGGACGTCCGAACGTTGGGAAATCCTCGTTAGTGAATGCCATCCTCGGCGAGGAACGTGTCATTGTCAGTGATATCGCTGGAACGACAAGGGATGCGATTGACTCTCAGGTAACGTATAATGGGCAAAAATATCTTATTATTGATACTGCTGGTATGAGAAAAAAGGGCAAGGTATATGAAACAACCGAGAAATACAGTGTTTTAAGAGCTTTAAGGGCAATTGAGCGTTCAGATGTTGTTCTAATTGTCATCAATGCAGAAGAAGGTATAATCGAGCAGGATAAGCATATTGCAGGTTATGCTGAAGAAGCTGGACGAGCTGTTATCATTGTCGTCAATAAATGGGATGCCATTGAAAAAGATGAAAAAACAATGAAGGAATTTGAGGAAAAGATTCGCGCTCATTTCCAATTTTTAAGCTATGCACCGATTGTTTTCTTATCGGCTAAAACGAAGAAGCGTATCCATACATTGATGCCGATGATCGATTTGGCTAGTGAAAACCATGCGATGAGGGTCCAGACTAACATCCTGAATGAAGTGATCATGGATGCTGTCGCAATGAATCCAACGCCTTCAGATAAAGGCAAGAGGCTTAAAATTTACTATGCTACACAAGTATCAACTAAGCCGCCGACATTTGTTGTATTTGTCAATGAACCTGAGTTATTGCATTTTTCTTATGAGCGCTTCCTTGAAAACAGGATTCGGGATGCCTTTGATTTTACAGGTACTCCGATTAAGATTTTTGCCAGAGAAAGAAAATAATAAAAAGGTTGTGGTTTAAATGGAACGGAAGAGAGAGAAAATTGCTGTCCTCGGTGCCGGAAGCTGGGGTACAGCATTGGCAATGGTCCTTGCTGACAATGGACATGAAGTTCGGCTATGGGGGCAAAATCCTGTCCAAATAGACGAAATCAATCAGCGGCATACCAATAAAAAGTATCTTCCCGAAATTACACTGCCTGCAACCATCATTGGATATTCTTCACTTCAAGAGGCATTAACTGGGGTAAAAACTGTCATTATGGCGGTTCCAACAAAGGCGATTCGTGAAGTAATAAGGAAAATGACAGATGTCCACGCCAATTCATTTCTGATTGTCCATGTAAGCAAAGGGATAGAACCCGATTCCTTGCTGCGTATATCTGAAATGATTGAAGAGGAAATGCCAGCCGAGTTGCTTGAAAGTGTTGTGGTGCTTTCTGGCCCGAGTCATGCTGAAGAAGTCAGTCTGCGTCATCCAACCACGGTTACGGTGTCTTCAAAAGTTATGGAGTCTGCTGAAAAAATCCAGGATTTATTTATCAACAATAATTTCAGAGTATACACTAACCCTGATTTAATAGGTGTCGAGATTGGCGGGGCCCTGAAAAACATCATTGCTTTAGCAGCTGGTATCTCCGATGGTCTTGGCTATGGCGATAACGCTAAAGCTGCCCTGATCACTAGGGGGCTTGCGGAAATAGCACGCCTGGGAGTGAAGATGGGTGCGAGTCCTTTGACTTTTTCAGGTTTAACGGGAATTGGGGATTTAATTGTGACGTGTACAAGCGTCCACTCACGCAACTGGCGGGCGGGTAACCTGCTCGGCAAGGGGCAAAACCTCGATGAGGTCCTTGAGAATATGGGAATGGTTGTTGAGGGTGTAAGGACAACCAAGGCTGCACACCAGCTGGCTGAAAAGTATAACGTGAATATGCCTATAACAAATGCGCTTTATAACATCCTGTTCAATGGTGTTAACCCAAAGGACGCGGTAGACGATTTAATGTCCAGGCAGAAAACACATGAAATGGAAGATTTAGCTGACATTCTTGGCGGAAAAAACTGATCAGAAAAATTTTTCGAAGAATAATATTGTTAAAATAGGCATTCGAGGATGCGATTTCCTTTTTGTTTGCATAAAATGCATCGAAGCAAACTGGTGGTTTGAACTGGGTGATAGGGTATTTAGTCAATATAGGCTGAGGTAAAGTTGTCCGCCCCTTCTTTACTTCAGCTTTTTTTATGTCAAAAGATCAATGGTGCCTATACAAGTGCCGTGTTGAATGCTTTAATTAAAGTATTTTAGGAATATTAATTTGATCACCGCTTATGTTATAATACTTCTCGGAAAAGGGAGGGGTTTATTTTGTCACCGGCATTATTAAAGATGTATGTATCTTTTATTGGCATGGGCTGTATGATTGCCTCATTGCTTGCGATTTATTTGAGCAGATTTAAGCTAAAAGGTTTCTTTAAGGTTGTTACGGCGGTCATTGCCTATTTGTTAATGATCACTGCTGGGCTGATTATCTTTTTTGTTGTATTCAGCGGCCCGACGAGCGAATAAAATACATAGGATTAAAGGGTTGGTATTAATGAATAAATTCCGTTTCTTTCTGCCATTCATCCTTGTTTTGATAACATTGACAGGCTGCATGTATCCGGAAGAAAAACTTGTTCAGAATCAAGTTCCTTATAAAGATCAAATGGACAGTGTACAGTCAGCTGTGAAACAATTTCAGGAAGCGAATGGCGGTATTTTGCCAATTAAAACAAGGGATGCTGAGACACCAATCTATCAAAAGTATCCTATAGAGTTTAAAAAAATTGTACCTAAATATTTATCTGAACCGCCAGGAAATGCATATGAAAACGGTGGTGTATTCCAATATGTCCTCGTTGATGTTGAGGAAAACCCTACGGTTAAATTGCTGGATTTACGAATTGCAGAAACCATCCGTGAAATCAAAATGAGAATTGAAGCGAACGGTTATCCGCCCTTCAAACATCAAATAGCGGATAATATTTATACGCTGGATTTTAAAAAGATCGGCTATAAACAAGAACCTGTTGCAACCAGCCCTTTTACTAACCAAAACCTTCATTTCATCATATCGACTGATGGAGAAATCTTCGTTGATTACAGGAGTGATCTTTATCAGGCGATTAAATCAACAAAGCTTGATCTGAAAGAGGGCGAAGATATCCGTCATATCCTAGTAAACGAATCGATGTTTGTACCTGCGTATTCACATCCATACACTATTGATAAGAGCACGAGTGAACCAATCTTTTTAGAGAAATAGTCATAACCCTTTTTCTGCAAAATATATTGTAGAAGAAGGGTTTTTTTTTGTCTTGGCTCAGTTAAAGCTGAATGTTGATTTTTAAACCCTGTTGATTGTAGTGGAAGGCGCGTAGACTCCTGCGGGCTGAGCTGGACAGGTGAGACCCCGCAGGAGCGAAGCGACGAGGAGGCTCAGCGCCAGCCCCGCGGAAAGCGAAGCGCCTGGAACGAAAATCAACAGCCGTGTTTAATAGAGCCTTTGTCTTAAAAGAAATCAACTGTTCTCATAAAAGGACACTTAGAAGTCTTTTGTTTGTGAATAAAAAATAAGGAGGTAAAAAAATAAATAATTGTCATATCGATATAGGACAACATCATAAATATATACTGTCCCAGATTACTAATTTGGATGATATTATTCCCACTAACTCTATGATCGGGAGGGGATCACTTGGAAAAGGTAGATATTTTTAAGGATATTGCCGAGAGGACTGGCGGCGATATTTACCTGGGTGTTGTTGGTGCGGTGCGTACTGGCAAATCCACTTTTATCAAAAAATTTATGGAGCTGGTGGTTTTACCTAATATTAATAATGAGGCAGACAGGGCAAGGGCGCTAGATGAATTGCCTCAAAGCGCCGCAGGTAAAACTATTATGACGACTGAGCCGAAGTTTGTGCCTAACCAGGCAGCATCCGTGCACGTGGATGAAGGCCTGGATGTCAATATCAGGCTCGTAGATTGTGTTGGCTACACCGTTCCTGGAGCGAAGGGTTATGAGGATGAGAATGGCCCAAGAATGATCAATACACCTTGGTATGAAGAACCAATTCCATTCCACGAAGCTGCAGAAATTGGAACAAGGAAGGTTATTCAAGAGCATTCTACTCTTGGAGTTGTAATCACAACAGATGGGACAATTGGGGAAATCCCAAGACAGGACTATATCGAAGCGGAAGAAAGAGTAATTGAAGAACTAAAGGAAGTTGGTAAGCCGTTCATCATTGTGATCAACAGTGCCCAGCCTTACCATCCGCATACAGAGACATTGAGAGCTCAGCTAGCTGATAAATATGATATTCCAGTGCTCGCAATGAGTGTTGAGAGCATGAGAGAATCTGATGTACTCAATGTAATGAGAGAAGCACTATATGAGTTCCCTGTCCTTGAAGTGAACGTCAATCTTCCTAGCTGGGTAATGGTGCTTCGTGAAAATCACTGGCTGCGTGAAAGCTATCAAGAAGCAGTGAAAGAAACAGTTAAAGACATTAAAAGGCTGAGAGATGTCGACAGAGTTGTCCATCAATTCAGTGATTTCGAGTTCATTGACCGTGCTGGCCTAGCCGGTATTGAAATGGGCCAGGGAGTGGCTGAGATTGATTTGTATGCTCCTGATGACCTATACGATGAAATCCTCAAAGAAATAGTAGGAGTGGAAATTCGCGGTAAGGATCACCTCCTTGAGCTAATGCAGGAATTCGCATATGCCAAGGCAGAATTTGACCAGATTTCAGATGCTCTTAAAATGGTTAAACAAACAGGATACGGAATCGCTTCTCCGTCACTGTCTGATATGAGCCTGGAAGAGCCGGAAATCATTCGTCAGGGATCCAGGTTTGGAGTCCGTTTGAGGGCTGTAGCACCATCAATCCATATGATTAAAGTAGA
Source organism: Heyndrickxia sp. MSNUG (assembly GCF_049532715.1). Taxonomy (NCBI): domain Bacteria; kingdom Bacillati; phylum Bacillota; class Bacilli; order Caryophanales; family Bacillaceae; genus Heyndrickxia; species Heyndrickxia sp. MSNUG. Next base: position 3,098,321 of record NZ_CP150978.1, on the reverse strand, counting down.
TGTCGAGTCAGAATTTTCGCCAATCATTGGCACAGAGAAGCAAAGTGAAGAGCTTGTTCGATATTTAATGCAAGACTTCGAGGATGATCCACTGTCCATTTGGAATTCAGATATCTTTGGCAGAAGCTTAAGCTCAATTGTGCGTGAAGGTATTTCAGCCAAGCTGAGCCTAATGCCTGAAAATGCACGTTATAAATTAAAAGAAACGCTGGAACGAATCATAAACGAAGGATCTGGCGGATTAATTGCAATCATTTTATAATTGGACTCCTCATGGGAGTCTTTTTGTTTTTATTTACGGAGAAAATGCCCTTAGTTGATTTAAGTTTTTTTACGATTTAATCTTCATTACGGCTGTGTTAAATATCAATTGTGATTTTAATAACTGCTGATTGGAGTGGAGGGTATTTTTCTACTGCGGGATCAATGGAAGTCCCGAGGAAAGGGGTAGCCTGGAGCAGAAATCGTTGTTTGATTTTTTTGGCCTTTAAATTTAGATTAAATGTTTGAATTATTTTCGACGGGGTAAGTAAAAAGGGTTAACTTATTACAATTATGTTTCAAAGATGAAAAGATTCCCATTATTTCTTGAAATTATCTTGATAAGAAGAATACATTGTGATAATCTTTTAACAGAATTAGCGTTGTTGCTTTAAAACCCTTATATAATAAGGATTTAAGGCAAATTGATTTCATTTTCACGGTTTTTTACGACCTGTGCGAATAAAATCTTCATGCAACGTATAGAATTCATTTGTTTTGTTTAGAAATGTAGTACAATGCTTTTTTTCTGAGCAATGGGATATCTTTGGGAGGAGGTGAATGGCATGAACAAAACAGAACTTATCAATGCAGTTGCAGAAGCTGGTGAGCTTTCTAAAAAGGATGCAACAAAAGCAGTTGACGCTGTTTTTGATTCAATCTTAAATGCATTAAAAGATGGGGACAAAGTACAATTAATCGGTTTTGGTAACTTCGAAGTACGTGAGCGCGCTGCCCGTAAAGGCCGCAATCCACAAACTGGCGACGAAATCGAAATCTCTGCAAGCAAGGTGCCTGCTTTCAAACCTGGCAAAGCGCTTAAGGATGCAGTGAAATAATTACATACGACGCACTGAGCGTATGCTTAAGCAAAAGGCCGCGACCTGATCGCGGCCTTTTTTGTTTGCCTGCGAAAGGGAAAGTTTTTGCTTGGACTGAAATGGATATGCTAAGATGAAAATATTATAATCAAATAGCTTAATTAATATGCGCGATTATAATCAGATTTATTGACATAGGAGGAAATGCAGATGTCGAACGTCAATCGTGCCCAGATTGAAGAAGCGGTACGTTTAATATTAGAAGCAGTAGGCGAGGATCCAAACCGTGAAGGATTGCTTGATACACCCAAACGTGTAGCCAAAATGTATGAAGAAGTTTTCTCCGGCTTGAACCAGGATCCGAAGGAATATTTCGAAACAATTTTTGGTGAGGATCATGAGGAACTAGTACTGGTTAAGGATATCCCGTTTTACTCTATGTGTGAACATCACTTGGTCCCATTCTTCGGAAAGGCACACGTTGCATACATTCCAAGAGGCGGAAAGGTGACAGGGCTAAGCAAGCTTGCCAGGGCGGTTGAAGCAGTAGCAAAAAGACCGCAGCTTCAAGAGAGGATTACGTCCACAATTGCCAATTCGATTATGGAAAAGCTTGACCCTCATGGAGTGATGGTTGTTGTCGAAGCAGAACATATGTGTATGACAATGAGAGGGGTCAAGAAGCCGGGCTCGAAAACGGTAACTTCTGCTGTACGCGGTACTTTGGCTGAAGATGTAAACGCTCGTGCAGAAATCCTGTCATTGATTAAAGGTTAAAATGGTAATCATGGCTAAAAGTAATTCTTTTAGCCTTTTGATGCTTTATTTTTCCTGTAAGGGGGATAATAATGGATAAGAAACCAAGTGTAAACACGGATTACGTAGTAATAAAGGCTATTGAAGATGGAGTGAATGTGATTGGGCTTACAAGAGGAACGGATACTCGTTTCCATCATTCTGAAAAGCTTGATAAAGGTGAGGTCATGATCGCACAGTTTACAGAGCATACATCTGCAATCAAAATCAGAGGGCATGCCAAAATCGTGACACCGTTTGGAGAAATTGAAAGCGAAAAGAGATAAATAGTCTATCTTTAACTAATTTGTTACAAAATACGCTCATTTTACGGTAACTGGCTTTTAATTTATAATATCACGTCCATGTTAATATCATTTATGATATAATTGTCACTGCCTTGGAATGTTCGGTACAACTGCAAACAAGTTATATAGGCGCTTTTTTTATGTCTGTTTTATTTTTGTCTAGCTCCAGCGCCTAGCCCCTCGAGTCGCTTCGGTCCGCCCGATGAAGTCAAATAACGACTTCACCGGTCGGCCCTTCGACGGACACGATGTCCTAGTGCCGACGTTGCCACAGGACGTGGCGGTTTTAGTCGGCCAGCGCTTGTCGGGCATGCACAGGATGTGCTGACGGCGGCGTTGCCACAGGACGTGGCGTAGTTAGCCGCCGTTCCTTTTACAAGGCGCTTGCGCTTTTCTTAATTCGACAATTTCGGCCCGCTGCCGGCAATCCAATTTAAATAAGGGGAACAAGGGTGATTTATTTGCTAGACTTACAAAACAAATTAGATGGCATCAGAGATCTTCTTCTCGAGAAACTTTCGCATCCTTATTTGCTGGAGCATGTAAAATCTCCTTATATCGATGATGATAAGATCTTGCTGCTTATATCATTACTCGATCAGTATGGAGTAAAGCAGGAACAAATTGAAAACTATACTGTGACCGCAATGCTCCTGCAAATTGCCCTTGATACCCATGAGCATGTTCAGAACTCACAATCAGGTGAAGAAGACGATAGCCATAAAAACCGCCAATTAACAGTGCTTGCAGGCATTTATTTTAGTGGCCTTTATTATAAACTACTTGCAGAAACAGATGACATTGAAATGATCAAGCAATTGGCAGCAGGTGTAAAGGAAATTAATGAGCATAAGATATCGGTTTATCAAAAAGAAGCAGAAGCAATTGATAAATTGATGCACAGTGTTAAATTGATTGAATCCACACTGCTTGGGAAAATCGCGGATCACTTCCATGCTGCAGAATGGCATGATCTAACTGCAAACTGGCTATTTGTAAAAAGATTGATTGCAGAAGAAAAAAAGTTCCTCCAATCGGGTAAATCGCTGGTTTTTGATGTCTTAAAAAAAATCGCATTGCCTAAAGTGGATCAAAGCTCTACGGAACTATCTAATGAACAGCAAAAATACTTATTATCAATATGTACTCGTTATATTGAATTTTCATTGACGATGATAGATACAGCTTTAAACAGGCTTCCTGGAATGAACAGCCTGCTTGCTGACAGGTTAAAGCTGATCGCTGGCCAGCATCAGTCCATGTCTAAAAAATTCGCGGAAGAAGGGTAAAAGAAATGCAGCAATCGAAAGAAGAACGAGTTCATGGTGTCTTCGAAAAAATATATGAAAATTATGATCAAATGAATTCCGTCATCAGCTTTCAGCAGCATATTAAATGGCGTAATGACACAATGAAAAAAATGAATGTCCCAAAAGGTGCTAAAGCCCTGGATGTTTGCTGCGGAACAGCTGATTGGACAATTGCCCTTGCAGAGGCAGCAGGCAAGGAAGGCAGTGTTGTCGGACTAGATTTCAGCAAAAACATGCTGAAGATTGGCGAAGGAAAATTGATAGATCGTAAACTTGATCAAGCGACTCTCATTCATGGCAACGCGATGGAGCTGCCATTTGAAGATAATAGTTTTGATTATGTGACAATTGGTTTCGGTTTAAGGAATGTGCCCGACTATAACCAGGTACTGAGGGAAATGCACAGGGTCCTGAAACCCGGTGGGATGGCTGTATGCCTTGAAACTTCTCAGCCTACATTGCCTGGTTTCAAAGAGGTGTACCGCTTTTACTTTAGGTTTATCATGCCGATGTTTGGCAAGCTATTCGCTAAGAGCTATCAAGAGTATTCATGGCTTCAGGAATCAGCAAAGGATTTTCCTGGCATGAAAGAACTTGCTCGGATGTTCTCTGAAGCAGGATTTGTGAATGTAGAATATAAACCATATAGCGGCGGTGTGGCCGCTGTTCATATAGGCCGAAAACATTAATAGACGATCATGGCTGCCCTTTTCTTATTCGCTCGGCAAGGAAGGACAGCCTGTTTTTAATTAAGCTTTTTTCGATGTATGTGCATTTTCGCACTGCCAGGCGTTGAAAAAAGCTTGCAGAACGGTTTATCATATATGCATATATCATGGTTTACTAAGTTTGGTAGCGATAAGAGTAATTAACGTTTTAATACATAGCTATGGGAGATTGTTTATTATTGATAAATAACAGCCCACTAGCATAAAAAATCCCTCCTACCTGGCAGACTTTATGGTTGTGTAAGCCGACTGGCTGCTGCCTCACTAGAGCCGGGACAGGATGCAAAAGCTGGGTGGATATTATGAAAATGAAACTGTTGTATACATATTTGAGTTCGGACTTAACGTTGATTGAGAAAGAACTGGAAGAGACAATTCAAGCGGAATCAAATCTGCTCAGGCAGGCAAGCTTGCATTTGCTTAAGGCAGGCGGTAAAAGGATCCGTCCTGTATTCGTGCTGCTTGGCGGCAAATTTGGCAACTATGATATAAATGTGATCAAGAATGTTGCTGTTTCACTTGAACTGATTCATATGGCTTCCCTCGTACACGATGATGTCATTGATGATGCTGAATTGCGCAGGGGTCAGCCTACCATCAAAGCGAAATGGGATAACAGGATCGCCATGTACACTGGGGATTATATTTTTGCAAGGGCACTTGAGCTAATGACAAAAATCGAAAATCCACTCGCTCACCAAATACTTTCTGATACGATTGTCGAATTAAGTGTGGGGGAAATCGAGCAAATAAAAGATAAATATAATTTTGACCAGAACCTGCGCAACTACCTGCTAAGAATAAAAAGGAAGACAGCACTTCTGATTGCTGCCAGCTGCCAGCTTGGTGCAGTTGTTTCAGGAGTTCCGGAAAAAGACCACCGCAAATTATATCAATTTGGCTACTATGTTGGAATGTCTTTTCAAATTACCGATGACGTCCTGGATTTTACAGGTACTGAAAAAGAACTTGGAAAACCAGCTGGCGGTGATTTGCTGCAAGGTAACATCACACTGCCAGTCTTGTATGCGATGGAGGATGAGCAAATCCGTACGAAGATTATGTCAGTCCATGAAAATATGGATAGGCAGGAGCTTGATGAAATCCTTAACATGATCCAGGATTCCGGTGCGATTGAAAAATCTCTTAACCTAAGTGATCGCTATCTGGATAAGGCGCTGTCGATTCTCGGTGAACTCCCGCCAAACAAAGCGAAAAAATCATTGCAGGATATTGCGAAATTTATTGGAAAACGCAAGTATTAGCAAGTTGCGAATTTTTCAAAAAAATGATACTATTTTCAAGGGTTGCTTTTGTAAGCGGTTCACATACATAGATGAATTAGGAGTGGAACTCATGGAAAAGACGTATTTAATGGTCAAGCCTGACGGTGTACAGCGTAACCTAATTGGTGAAGTTGTTGCTCGTTTTGAAAAGAAAGGCTTCCAGCTAGTTGGCGCAAAACTAATGAACATCCCAAGAGAACTTGCTGAAGAGCATTATGGCGAACACAAAGAGCGTCCATTCTTCGGCGAATTAGTAGATTTCATTACTTCAGGTCCTGTATTTGCAATGGTATGGCAAGGTGAAAATGTTATTGCAACTGCTCGCCAGATGATGGGTGCTACAAATCCTAAAGACGCTGCTCCTGGAACAATCCGCGGAGACTTCGGCGTAACAGTTGGAAAGAACGTCATTCACGGTTCCGATTCACCTGAGAGCGCTGAGCGTGAAATCGGATTATTCTTTAAGCAAGAAGAATTGGCTGAGTACAGCAAACTAGTCAACGAGTGGGTTTACTAAAAACCACGAGGGCACTTGTAACCACAAGTGCCCTTTTTATTTTGGACTTTTTCCTAAAAGATTGTTATTGAAGGAGCACCCGCCCTACCCGCGGAAAATGACTGCTTGGAGCGGAAACCAACAGACAATTTCAACAGAGATTAACGGTAAAAAATATCTCTCTAAATGACTTTAAATCCGCTATAATGGGAATATCAATCTTTTTCAGTTATTTACGAAGGGGTACAAAGATGCCGTGTGACTATGAAAATTTCATCACAAAAGTCTACCAAAAAACGGGAATAAATCTCGCGCTGTACAAAGAAGCGCAAATGAAGAGGAGATTAACTTCTCTATATCAGAAAAAGGGCTTTGCTTCTTTTAACGAATTTTTTCAGGCTTTAAACAATAACCATGAACTTTTGAACGAGTTTCTGGACCGAATGACCATTAACGTATCAGAGTTCTATCGAAACGGGAAAAGATGGGATGTCTTAGATAAGACGATACTGCCAGGACTTATCACCAATAATTCAAACCCTAAAATCTGGAGTGCTGCCTGTTCGACAGGGGAAGAGCCTTATACTTTGGCGATGGTCCTTTCTAAACATGTGCCTTTATCTAGATTGCAAATCCTTGCGACGGATATCGATGAGAATGTATTGGCAAAAGCGAAGCTTGGTGTGTACTCAGAGCGCTCGCTGAACGAGGTGCCAAAAGAGATTGTAAACAAGTATTTCAACGCCGAGGGTTCATATTTTAAAGTGTCGGATGAAATCAAAAAAACGGTTACGTTTAAAAAACAAAATCTTTTGGCTGATCATTTCGGAGGACCATTTGATTTGATCGTCTGCCGAAACGTCCTCATTTACTTCACTGAAGAAGCAAAGGAAGAACTCTATCAAAAATTCAGCGCTGCGCTTAAGCCCGGAGGAATTCTTTTTGTGGGCAGCACAGAACAGATTTTCAACCCAAATACTTACGGATTCGAAACTGCAGAAACATTTTTTTACAGAAAGAAATAGCAAGGAGAGCCGGTAATCCGTGCTCTCTTTTGTATTTTTTAGCCGGATTATTAAAAATGGAGGTTGACTTTTTGCGAGTCTATTCCCTTCATGATAAAATGGCTTCATTCCAAAAATAGTACAAGGTAAATTTCGAAATAATTAATTTATTGCTATTTTTCTGTTGAACTGTATGATATATTAAAACAAATCCTTTAGCGAGTTGAAGGGGGAAAGCGTATGAGATATTTAACAGCGGGAGAATCACACGGACCGCAGCTCACAACCATTATAGAAGGTATGCCTGCTGGTATGCCGCTGATAGCTGAAGACATAAATGAAGAGCTTTCACGCAGACAGAAAGGCCACGGGCGCGGCAGAAGGATGCAAATAGAAAAAGATACGGTGCAGATTACCTCTGGGGTGAGACATGGCCTTACACTTGGATCTCCGATCGCACTAGTGGTTGAGAATAATGATTGGAAGCACTGGACAGGAATAATGGGACAGGAACCACTTGATGAACATTCTCCTGAGGAAGTGAAGAGAAAGATTTCCAGACCACGTCCAGGGCATGCCGATTTAAATGGTGCATTGAAATACGGTCACCGTGACATGAGAAATGTCCTTGAAAGGTCGTCCGCCAGAGAAACGACAGTGCGGGTCGCTGCAGGTGCTGCAGCAAAAAAATTATTAAGTTTACTTGGTATTGAGCTAGTTGCCCATGTGGTGGAAATTGGCGGCATAAAAGCAAGAAACCAGGATTTTTCATCCCTTTCACAATTGAAGGAAGTGACAGAAGAATCACCGGTACGCTGTTTTGATTCTGAAGCAGGCTTGAAGATGATGGAAGCGATTGATGATGCTAAGAAAAATGGCGATTCAATAGGCGGTGTCGTTGAAGTAATAGCGGAAGGAATGCCAGCAGGTGTGGGCAGCTATGTCCATTACGACAGGAAGCTTGATGCCAAGCTAGCCTCTGCTATTATGAGCATAAATGCTTTTAAAGGTGTAGAAATAGGTATAGGATTTGAAGCTGCACGAAAGCCTGGAAGTCAGGTTCATGATGAAATAGCTTGGGAGGAAGACAAGGGTTATTATCGCAAAACAAACCGATTAGGCGGGTTTGAAGGCGGCATGACAACCGGGATGCCTATTATCGTCCGCGGAGTGATGAAGCCGATTCCGACACTTTACAAGCCATTGATGAGTGTCGATATCGACACTAAAGAACCTTTTGCTGCAAGCATTGAAAGATCGGATAGCTGTGCAGTACCAGCAGCAGCAGTTGTGGCGGAAAATGTTGTAGCATGGGAACTTGCATCAGCGCTTGTAGAACAATTTTACTCTGATCGCTTCGAGACGCTGCTAGCTTCAATAGAGGAGCAGAGAAGAACCGCGAGGGATTTTTAAGTATGCAGCAGATAAAAATAAATACAACCACTAAATCCTATCCTGTAAACATAGGACATGGAGCAGTCAGGATGCTGGGAGAGCTTTGTAATGGAGCTGAAGATAGGTATACGTCCGTTATGGTCATAACGGACGAAACGGTTGCAAGCCTTTATCTCCCATACTTCAGGGAAAACTCTGGCCTGGAACGATTCATTGAAAAAATAGTTCCAAGCGGGGAAAAGGCAAAAACGTTTGATGTGTACTACGACTGTCTTTCTGCAGCACTTGAAAATAAACTTGACCGAAAGTCTCTGATCATTGCATTTGGTGGCGGAGCGGTTGGAGATCTTGCAGGCTTTGTAGCAGCAACCTTTATGCGAGGCATTAGGTTCATCCAGGTGCCGACTACGATATTAGCCCATGACAGTGCGGTTGGAGGAAAAGTTGCAATCAACCACCCATTAGGAAAAAACATGGTCGGCGCTTTTCATCAACCAGAAGCAGTCATTTATGACCTGGAATTTATAGAATCCTTGCCCGAAAAGGAAGTAAGATCTGGTTTCGCTGAGGTGATAAAACATTCACTTATATCAGGTGAAGGTTTTTATCATTGGCTAAGGGAAGAAATCAATTCATTAAAAAGTATTGAGTATCCCCAAATGCTGGAATTCTTATCAAAGGGTATCCAAATTAAAGGGTCGGTTGTGGCAAAGGATGAATATGAAAACGGGATTCGCGCCTACTTGAATTTCGGACACACACTCGGTCATGCGATTGAAGCGGAAGCTGGATACGGAAATATAACACATGGTGAGGCAGTGGCTGTAGGCATGTTATTTGCCATTGAATTAAGCAGGGAAGTGCTCAAACTTGCCTTTAACCTTGAAGAATTTAAAATGTGGCTGCAAAGCCTTGGGTATAGAACATCATTGCCAAGCGGCCTTTCGGTCGATCGCCTGCTCCTAAGGATGAAACAGGATAAAAAAGCAGTAGGAAACACTATTCGCTTTGTGCTTCTGCAGCAGGTCGGCCACCCTGTCGTTTCGGAAGTGGAAGAAAACGTATTGCTGAACAACTTAAAGAAATTTATGGAAGAGGGGGAATAATATGATTAGAGGAGTAAGGGGCGCCATAACGGTCAATCAAAACGCTGAGGAAGAAATCGTTGCTGCAGCAGAAAGGCTTTTTAGAACGGCGATTAGTGCCAATAATATTTCCCCAAATGATGTAGCCTCCATTTTTATATCCGCAACAGAGGACGTTAACGCTGCTTTTCCTGCGAAAGCTTTAAGGAACATCGAGGGCTGGACATATGTTCCAGTAATGTGCATGAAGGAACTGTCGGTTCCTGAATCACTTCAAATGTGTATTAGGTTCATGATACACATTAATACGGAGCTTGACCCGGAGGATATTAAGCATATCTATCTCGATGGCGCCGAGCAATTAAGGCCGGATTTATAAAAATTTACTTTTTATTCAGCACCTAAAAGTGTAATATTAACACATATCCTTTATTGCTTTAATTAGATAACGGGTTAAAGAGTAGTTTAGATGAGGTGGATAAGATGAGATGGAAAGAACAGTTGTTAAAATTAACTCCCTATCAGCCGGGTAAATCAATTAATGAAGTAAAAAGACAGTATGGACTTTCTGACATTGTGAAATTAGCTTCTAATGAAAACCCTTTTGGCTGTTCGGAAAAAGTGCAGTCTGAGATTGCTAATTTTACTGGTAAATTGTCCATTTATCCTGATGGCTATGCGACAGACCTTCGTCTAAAGCTCGCAGAGAATTTGGGAGTGAAGCCCGAACAACTTATTCTTGGAAACGGATCTGATGAAATCATTCAAATGATATCACGTGGGTTGCTTTCTCCGGAAACTAATACAGTTATGGCTGCTCCTACATTTCCCCAATATAAACACAATGGGATAATTGAGGGGTGCGAAATCAGGGAAATTCCTTTAACAGATGGCGCGCATGATTTAGAAGCAATGTTTGCTGCTATTGATAAGAAAACAGCTGTCGTCTGGTTATGTTCTCCAAATAACCCGACTGGAATTTATATAAAAGAAGCGGATTTGCAGGCTTTTCTTTCCCAAGTTCCAGAGGATGTTCTAGTCGTGCTGGATGAAGCATATTTCGAATATGTTTCTGCAGATGACTTCCACGATTCCCTTAAGTTGCTTGAGGATTATAAAAATGTCATCGTATTAAGGACTTTTTCAAAGATCTATGGCCTGGCCAGCCTAAGGGTTGGATACGGAATTGCCAATGAAGAAACTATAGCAGCACTAGAACCTGCCAGGGAGCCTTTTAATGTTAATACGCTGGCACAAGCAGCAGCTATTGCGGCAATAGAGGATCAGGATTTTGTTGAAAAATGCAAACAGGAAAACATGGCAGGACTTGAACAGTTTTATCAATTTTGTGACGAAACTGGATTGAGATATTATCCTTCCCAAGGTAACTTCATTTTGATTGATTTTGCCACAGACGGGCAAGAGGTCTTTCAATTTCTCCTTGAACGCGGGTTTATCGTGCGTTCAGGCAAAGCACTCGGATTCCCGACCAGTGTAAGGATTACAGTCGGTTCCCGGGAGCAAAATGCAGGAGTAATTGAAAAAATAAAAGAATATTTACGTGTTAATACAGTAATTTCTAAATAAAGGCGTTGATGCATTTTGAAAGGCCGCGTATTTATCATTGGATTAGGACTGATTGGCGGCTCGCTGGCTCTATGCATCAAGGAAGAGCATCCTGAATCAAGTATCATCGGTTTTGATGCAGATGAACATCAAGTCAATTTAGCAAAGATGATGCAGATTATTGATGAAGCAGCCGCGAGTATCGAAGCCGGAGCACAAGAGGCTGATTTAATTATCATTGCAACCCCTGTGGAAGCAGCTGCTAAGATTATTGAGGTGCTGGCGAAAGTGCCGCTCAAGAAAGATGTTCTAGTCACTGATACAGGAAGTACCAAAGGGTATATTGCTGAAAAAGCCTCATGCTTAACAGAAAAGGGCATTGCGTTTATAGGCGGGCACCCAATGGCTGGTTCCCATAAAAGTGGTATAACAGCTGCAAAGAAACTTCTTTTTGAAAATGCCTTTTACCTTCTGACTCCGATACAAGGAGTGCAGAACGATGCTGCAGAAAAGCTGAAGGAATGGTTGTCCGGTACTAATGCCAAATTTCTCATTGTATCCGGTAAAGAGCATGACTACCTCACTGGGGTAGTCAGTCATTTCCCTCATATCATCGCAGCCTCCCTTGTGCACCAGGCTGCCAGGGCAGATGAGGGAAATGTACTTATAACGAGGCTGGCGGCAGGCGGTTTTAGGGACATTACAAGAATTGCTTCAAGTAGTCCAAAAATGTGGAGAGACATATTGCTTCAGAATCGTCCTGTACTTCTTTCATTGCTTAATGAATGGCAAACTGAGATGGACCGTGTTAAAGAAATGTTGCATGCTGGCGATGAAAGTTTGATTTATGGCTACTTCGATACAGCGAAAAATTTCAGGGACGGCTTGCCAGCTCGTGATAAGGGAGCCATTCCTAGTTTTTATGATTTATTTGTCGATGTTCCTGACTATCCAGGTGTCATTTCCGAGATTACAGGATATCTTGCTGAAGAAAGAATCAGCATTACCAATATCCGCATTCTTGAAACAAGGGAAGATATATATGGAGTGCTTGTGATAAGTTTTCAAACACCTGAAGACCGCGTCAATGCACAAAAATGCATTCAAAAACATACAAACTATGGTACTTCTATTGCAGATTAAGGAGCGAAGTATGTCAGTGAAAAAGCTACTAACCAAATCAACTTCATTAAAAGGTGAAATTAAAGTCCCAGGGGATAAATCGATTTCTCACAGGGCTGTTATGTTCGGCTCAATTTCAAACGGAATGACGAAGGTGACTAATTTTCTGCCTGGAGAAGATTGTTTAAGCACCATATCTTGTTTTCGCAGTCTCGGAGTGGAAATCGAACAGAGTGGCAGTGAAGTGACGATACATGGGAAAGGTTTGGACGGGCTGAGGAGATCCGATCACACATTATACGTAGGAAACTCAGGAACAACAATCCGACTGCTTATGGGCATCCTTTCTGGCCTTTCATTCGATACTCGTCTGGAAGGTGATGAATCGATCGCGAAACGGCCGATGACGAGAGTTACGATACCGTTATCTGAAATGGGTGCAAAGATTACGGGCAAAAACAACGGAGAATTTACGCCCCTGACTGTTAGTGGCAAGAATTTGAAGGGTATTACATACGAACTTCCGGTGGCCAGTGCTCAAGTAAAATCAGCTATTTTGCTTGCAGGATTACAGGCAGAAGGGGTAACTACTGTCATAGAACCAGTTAAGACAAGGGACCATACTGAACGGATGATCAGGCAATTTGGCGGAAGTGTCGAGCAACATAGTGATAAAGTTATTGTTAGTGGAGGACAAGAGCTTACGGGTACGAATATTGAAGTACCAGGGGATATTTCTTCAGCCGCATTTTTCCTGACTGCAGGAGCGATCACCCCTGGCAGTGAGATAGTGCTGAAGAATGTAGGCTTAAACCCGACAAGAACTGGCATTATCGATGTCCTAAGAGAAATGGGAGCCGACCTGTCAATAGAAAATGATGATCAAAGTTCAGCTGAACCGGCGGGTGATATCAGAATTAAATATTCCCAGCTAAAAGGCACGACAGTGGCAGGAGAATTAATTCCAAGGCTGATTGATGAAATACCGGTAATAGCCTTGCTCGCTACACAAGCTGAAGGCCAGACGGTCATTAAGGATGCTGCTGAATTAAAGGTGAAAGAAACAAACCGGATTGATACAGTGGTGAATGAGTTAACCAAACTTGGCGCTAAAATTGAAGCAACAGAAGACGGTATGATCATCGAAGGCAAAACAAACCTAAAGGGTGGCAATGTATCAACCTATGGTGACCACCGGATAGGCATGATGCTATCAGTTGCTGCCCTTATATCCAGCGAAGAAGTATATCTTGAAGATAGTGAGGCAATAGCAGTATCATATCCTGCTTTCTACGAGGACTTGAATTCTTTAAAATGAAATTCTAGAAATGGTCATTTAAAATCCATTGAAGGCCTATCCTGCATTATAGGATGGCCTTTTGCTGTATTTTAAGTTTCTGAATTCCTAAATACTCCTTTAAAAGTACAGATTTAAATATTACTCTGACAACGAAATAACGATTTTCCAATAAATTTAACCTGTGGCTAAAAATTGTTGTTTTGATCGCGAAACATTTAAATAAGTTGATTGGGACACGGGTCTGAGAACATCTCGACGAGGGAAAAACGTATCGAGTTGTTATGAGAAGAGGTCCGAGAACATCTCGACGAGGAAAAAGCGTCTCGAGTAGTTATGAGCAAGGGTCCTATAACACCTCAAAGATGAAATCGCTGCACTTAAGCTTTTTCATCATGCATCTGCGCGTAAAGCGAGCATCCTTACGTTCCAGGCAACACTACTTTAAACACAATAGTTTTTACAAAACAGATAAATGAAAAGAACCGTTATAATCCTAAGTTTTCTGCATAGCTTGTCATAAGACCGATTAAGGAGTGGTTTTATGACATATATAATTGAGAATGCCCATGTGCTAAAAGGACAAGCAGTATCAAATACCAGCTTGCTGGTGGATGGAGAGCGGATTATTTCTGCAAGACCTTCCTTCAATCAGTATAACTATATGCGAATGGATGCTGATGCTTATATAATGACCCCTACCCATGTCCTCTTTGACCCTAATCTCCCGTTAACCGGGCCTTTTAAAGAAAGAAAAGACTATTTTCTGAAAAACTTCCTCTTGCGCGGGAGTACTCTTGTATTAACAGCGGTTAAGGTGCCTTATGAGCGGGAACTGGATCTGAGATTGAAGCAGGCTAAAAGTGATTTGATGGACAGTCCCATCGATTACGTGATTGGGATCAGCATTCCCGCTCGTTTGTTGAATCCGGTTTTTGTCAGAAAATGCAAAAAGGCAAAAATTCCGGCGCTTTTTTTGGAAATAGGTGATATGAATGAGCTCGACCGAATCCCGTGGGGGTGGGTCAAAGAAGCGATGTTTCCCTATAACAGCCCGATCATACCAGTTTTTCCAGACTGTAAAAATAAAAAAGAGAAGCAACTGCAGCTAAATGTCTGGGCAGAGCGGATGAAAAGAGAAGGAATTCCTGCTGTTTATGAAGAATTAGCAGAGTTAAGTCCTATTCGGAGAGCTGTTCTGAAGAAAATTGGTATAATTCCAGCTAAATCAAACTTACACAGCGGCGGCGAGCTAAGTTATAATTTCTACCAGAAAAATGATGAAACTGCCATGCTTGATGAAAATGGACTTTTCTCAACCTGTTTTCAGCAGCTGGCTGTCACGGTAGACAAGGGAAAAGTCATTCGAGCCGGCTGCGACGTTTATTATCGTCCTGGTAAGGGAGAGAATGTTATAATTAATACACCAGGTTTTTTTACAGATAATCACTGATTAATACTCCAGGTATAAGAATGTGTTAATGTTTAATTTGAATTTACTAACTCAGTTGATCGGAACTAAAAGCGAAGCGCCACGAGCGGAAATCAACAGACAATTTTAACGCAACCAAGTAAAAGATAAAGAGCGCCTGGTAAAAAATCGACAAATGATCGAAACTAAAAGATAGGATGATATAGATGGCTGAAGTACAGGAAATAACTGCGTTTATTGAAAATGGACAACTTGAAAAGGCAATGGCTGCCTACCAGGATATATTGGCCAATGGCAGTGATGAAGAAAAGTTTCTTCTTTCAGAAGAGCTTTTCCGCTTTGGATTCATGGAGGAAACGGGTGCATTGCTGGAAAACCTTTTGAAAAGTTATCCAGATGAAGGAGAATTGCATGTTTTGCTTGCTGAAACATGGATTGAGTTAGGGAAGGAAGAGGAAGCGATTCTTTCCCTTGAAAAGGTAAAAGCAGATGATCCCTCATTTCCTCAGGCCTTGCTGCTGTTAGCCGATGTTTATCAAATGGAAGGTTTATATGAGGTAAGTGAAAATAAGCTTCTTGAGGCCAAAAGAATACTTCCATCAGAGCCAGTGATTGACTTTGCTCTTGGTGAGCTTTATTCACATCAAGGTAAACTATGGGAAGCAATACAGTATTATGAGACAGTGCTAAAATCCAGTGAAGAAATCGGCGGCGTGAATCTTAATCAGCGCATGGCAGAAACGCTGAGTGCCGGCGGTTCATTTGAAGATGCACTGCATTATTATGAAAAGGCTATTGATCAAAAATTGGAAATCAATACTTTGTTCGGATTTGCCTTTACAGCTTTGCAGGCGGGCTATAACAAAACTGCAATCGAAAAATTTGAAGAGCTAAAGGCTTTGGATCCAGAATACCATTCCCTATATTTATATTTGGCAAAATCATATGAACGGGAAGAAATGATCGAGGAAGCCTTTGAAACTGTCAAACTTGGCATTGATCAGGATGACTTCAATAAGGAACTATATTTCTATGGCGGAAAACTGGCACTTAAGCTGCCTGATGAAGAAGCTGCAGAAAAATTGCTGCGAGAAGCCATTGCACTTGACCCTGGATTTACAGAATGTGTACTTGTCCTGAATAAGTTATTGCTGATGCAGGAACGTCACAAAGACGTATTGGACCTGCTCCATGAAGCAGACCTGAACGAAGAAGAAGAACCACAGCTTCTTTGGGATGAGGCGGTTGCTTATCAGCACATTGAAGATTTTTCACAGGCATTAAACAAATACCATCTAGCATATACTTTCTTTAAAGACAACAAAGAATTTTTAACGGATTTCGGATATTTTTTAATTGAAGAAGGAAAAATGGACGAGGCTGCCGAAATTTTTAGTAAGTTAGTTGAAAAAGAACCTGGCAATGAAGAATTCCGGGAGCTGTTGGATCGGTTATCGGAAAATCAGTAATCAAAAAATATTTGAGTTAAGCAGAGGAGGGATTCAAAAATGACAACCCCTGTATCTGTCAACGAGAAGAAGGATTTTATCCGCTGGTTTTTGAACCATTATCAGCTTAAAAGGCGGGAATGTGTTTGGATCCTTAACTACTTGATGAGCCATGATCAGCTGATGGAGAAAGTCCACTTTGTTGAAAATGCGCAGTATTGCCCTAGGGGATTAGTTATGTCGACCCATTGCGTAGATGAAGTTCCATTCCGGTTCTTTAAAGAAAATGTAATGACGACAGACGCGGAAAAGTCTTTCCATGATATTCGTTTGAACAGGGAAGAAGAGATTTATATCCAGCTAAATTTCCATGCTTCAAACAAAGCCCACCAGTTTGCGGCGGTATTGGAAGAAAATCCTTATATGCCAGGGCAGCTTCATATCAGTGAGAGTGACAAAATGGTAGCGGAACGGTTCCTAGAGAACAGCATTCAGAAGTTCCAGAAAGACAAACTGCTGCACTTGATTGATGAAGCATTGGATAGCCAGGACCAGGAAGCCTTTGCGCACCTGACCGAACAATTAAAAAGATTAGGCGCAGTTAATTTATCATAGTCTGCTTTGATAGCAGGCTTTTTATTTTGCCTTCGATTTCAAAACCATTCGAAAACTATATTCAGTAATGATATTATAGATAGTGGATTATTTGATAGATGGAGTTGGTTATATGAAGTGGGTTGCTGCAGACATTGAAATGTACCAAAAGGCGGCAGAATATGTGGATACGGCTATCATACCGTTAATGCCAGTTTCTTTTGATAGTGACATGAAACAAAGTGCATCAATGGCTGAGTTTATTGGAATTCTTACGGGACAGCTTGAAAAACAATTTAAGGGCCGCATTTTCCTTTTGCCAGCTTTTGTGTATATTAAAGGCCATTCTGGAAATCTTAAAACATTGCAGGAATGGGAAAAAACTTTATTGGACAAGCAGTTCAAGCATCTGTTTTTTGTGACCTCCGACAGCAGCTGGAGACAACAGGAGAATGAAATGTCAGGAACGCTCCTATGGCTGCCATCGCTCCCACTTGAGCATATGCAGGACCAGCAGAAAGTTTCGATTGTCGAGGACCAGGTTAAGCAGCTTTTAACGCTTTTCACCGAAAAATGGGAGCAGGAGGAATAAGCCTTTATGGTTTATCTCTGCGAAAAATGTTTTCAACATAGTATTATATTGATTTTGTAATGAGATTGATATATCATGGTTATGTCCTAGTTTTAAAATGTGTTTAAATTATGTCCGTTGGGGACTTAACTTGGGAATAGAGGGGGGAATAGCGTGAGTAAGCATCGTGTTTCAAGACGTCAATTCTTAAACTATACTCTTACAGGTGTAGGCGGTTTCATGGCTGCAGGGATGCTGATGCCAATGGTCCGATTTGCCGTAGATCCTGTGCTTAAGGGAGAAGAAGCGGGAGATTTCATCGCGACTCCATTGAAAATCGCAGAAATAACGAATGAACCGCAAAAAGTCAATTTTACATTTACACAAAAAGATGCATGGTATGAATCTGAAGAAACAGGAACTGCATGGGTTTACAAAAATGAAGAAGGGAAAATCATTGCCCTTTCACCAGTATGTAAACACTTAGGCTGTGTTGTAGCATGGAATACAGATAAGCAGAATCCTAATCAGTTCTTCTGCCCTTGCCACTATGGCCGTTACGAAAAAGATGGAACAAACGTGCCTGGTACACCGCCATTGGCACCATTGGATGTATATCCAACAAAAGAAAAAGATGGATTGCTTTATGTAGGAAAAGCCAAACCACGGAAGGGGGCGTAATCATTGTTAAACAAAATTTACGATTGGGTAGATGAGCGTTTAGATATTACGCCTATGTGGCGCGATATTGCAGACCATGAAGTACCTGAGCATGTTAACCCTGCGCATCATTTTTCCGCGTTCGTTTATTGCTTTGGAGGTCTGACGTTTTTCATTACTGTAATACAGATCCTGTCTGGTATGTTCCTGACAATGTATTATGTTCCGGACATCAAGAATGCATGGGAATCTGTTTATTATCTTCAAAATCAAGTAGCATTTGGACAAATTGTCCGCGGTATGCACCACTGGGGTGCGAGCCTTGTCATTGTAATGATGTTCTTACATACGCTTCGCGTGTTTTTCCAGGGAGCTTATAAAAAACCTCGTGAATTGAACTGGGTAGTTGGAGTTTTAATTTTCTTCATTATGCTTGCCTTAGGTTTAACAGGTTACTTGCTTCCATGGGATATGAAAGCGTTATTTGCAACAAAGGTTACATTGCAGATTGCTGACGCGGTTCCTTTGATTGGACCTTATGTTAAGATTCTGCTTTCTGGACATTCAACAATAGTTGGTGCACAAACCTTGACTCGTTTCTTTGCGATCCACGTATTCTTCTTGCCTGGAGCACTTTTAGGCTTAATGGGAGCGCACTTCTTGATGATTCGTAAGCAAGGTATTTCTGGTCCATTGTAATAATCGAATGAAAGTGTTGTGCGGATGGAAATTCGCCCAACGATTTGGAAAAAGGAGGGGATTGCTCGATGCATCGTGGTAAAGGTATGAAGTTCGTAGGAGACTCTCGTGTTCCTGCAGAACGCAAGCCTAATATTCCGAAAGATTACTCGGAATACCCTGGCAAAACGGAAGCGTTTTGGCCTAACTTCCTGTTGAAAGAATGGATGGTTGGAGCTGTTTTCCTGATTGGATTCTTGTGCTTAACAATTGCACATCCGTCTCCGCTTGAGAGGATTGCTGACCCTACAGACACAGGATATATTCCGCTGCCAGACTGGTATTTCTTATTCTTATATCAATTGCTAAAATATTCATATGCATCTGGTCCTTATACCGTGATCGGGGCTATGGTAATACCTGGTCTCGCTTTTGGTGCGTTATTGCTTGCTCCGTTTATTGACCGCGGCCCTGAACGCCGTCCGTCAAAACGTCCGCTTGCAACAGGTTTCATGCTTTTGGCAATTGCTTCAATTTTCTATCTTACTTGGGAATCCGTTGCAACCCATGACTGGGAAGCAGCGAAGAAACAGGGTGAGATATCTGATGTAAAAATCGATAAGAACTCTGATGGTTATAAGATTGCCCAAGCCCAAACATGTACTTCTTGTCATGGTGGAGAACTTGGAGGAGGAGCTACAGCTCCGAGTCTTGCTGCTACCAAGCTGAATGCAGAAGAGATCGCTAAAGTTGCGAAAGAAGGTAGAGGTAATATGCCTGCTGTCTTTAAAGGAACTGATGAAGAATTAAAGACACTTTCTGAATTCATTGACGGTCTAAGTAAATAAGAACAAAAAGCCTGCAAGGATAACTTGCAGGCTTTTTTTACGGGGATTATGGCTCTACTGTGAATGAGGAGGATTACTGAACTTCAATCCCTGAGATTAAAATGATCTTGGACTAGACGATTTATTTTCTTCAGATAGAAGAATTTTTATAACTTCCTATGTAATCCTCATCCATAAAATATATTTTATAATATAGCCTTATATAATATATTGACAGATTGCATGCTTGGTTTCTGATCCTTAAACTGTAATAATAGAAATAGAAAACTTTGGAATGGAGAGACAAGATGTTAAAGATAATCTATCCCTTACTGGGCAATAAATCTGTACTTTGGTTATTATTTTGGGTCAATGTACTTGGGACTGCTTATGGATACTACTGGTATAAATGGCAGCTTGTAGACACACCGCCTGAATTTTTGCTTTTTGTACCGGACAGCCCGACGGCAAGTCTATTTTTTGTATTCGTTTTGGCAGCTTTCTTAATGGGAAGGAATTGGCCGCTAATGGAGGCCCTTGCCATTGTCAGCCTTTTCAAATATGGAATATGGGCTGTAGTGATGAATATGCTTGTTTTTTTTGTTTCCGGACATCTCGACTGGATTGGATTAATGCTAATGGGCTCGCACTTTGCCATGGCAGTGGAGGGTGTGCTGTATGCACCTTTTTACCGAATGAAGGCGTGGCACCTGATTGTGGCTGCTGTAGTTGTCCTGCATAATGAAATTATTGACTATGTGTTCATGATGATGCCAAGGTACCATTCGCTAGATTTATACATGGACCAAATCGGCTACTTTACATTCTGGCTCAGTATTCTGTCAATTGGCGTGGGATATTATTTCGGTCTGCGTACAGGCAGATTTTCCCTGTCTATAAAAACATTCCGATAAGACTTAAATTCTGGTCTAACCTTGTCCACTCTATCATACATTTTAATAGTATTTAGAGGGGGGACAGGAATGAAAGCGAAATTTTTCTTATTATTTTCGGTGCTGCTCATGCTCGCGCCGTTAGCAGCATATGCCGAAAAAACGTCGCCTGTTGAACAGCTTGATGAAATTTCTGATGAAGCACTGCAAATGGCCAAGCTTCATCGCTATGATGATGCAAACAGGATCCTCAAGCATTTTTCAGAAGAGTTTCTTACGGTTACAGGGAATGGCAGGCCATTTTCGATGGACGAGCTTAGAATTATAACCGTTGCTCATGAAGAAGCAATTGAAGCAATGGCAAATGCTGAAATGGGGCATAATGAAAGAATGAACAAGGTCACCAAATTCAGACTTGTCATAGATGCTATTGCATCTACTCACCAGCCGTTATGGACTGAAATGGAAGGACCAATCATGACGGTATTCAACGACGTAAAAACAGCTGCAAGTGAAGGTAATAACGACGAATTTCATTCAAACCTTAACTCATTTCTGTCTTTATATAATGTCATTTATCCGAGCATGAAGATCGACATAAATCCTGAGACAATCCAAAAAATTGACGCTAAGGTAAGTTTCATAGATCAGTATCGTCCGCAGGTTTTATCTGAAGCTTCAAGCCAGGAAGAACTTGAAGCACTTGAATCTGATTTGCAGACTATTTTTGATGAAATGACCGAGGATGAAGCGGATCCATCGCTTTGGTGGGTGATGATTTCTACTGGAAGCATCATCATTCTTACATTGTCTTATGTAGGATGGAGAAAATACAAAGGAGACAATCAAAAGTCGAAGAAGGTTCAAAAAGAGCGGAAAAATTGACACCGAATATCAGCATTTATACAATAGAAAAAACAACATGAGCTGTTAGGAGGTTTTTGGGTGTATTTAATTTACTTCGCGATTATCATTATAATTCCTCTGTGGGCGCAATTCAGAGTTAAAGGCACATACAAGAAATATTCGAAAGTTGCTTCTTCATCAAGGATGACTGGAGCAGAAGTGGCTCGTAAAATTTTGGATGATAATGGTTTGTACAATGTGGGAGTAGAGGAAACAAGAGGATATTTAAGTGACCACTATGACCCGCGTTCTAAGGTAGTGCGTTTGTCTTCAGGAAACTTTTTTGGCCATTCTGTTGCCGCCGCTGCCATTGCGGCCCACGAAGTAGGCCATGCCATCCAGGATGCCAAGGACTATGCATTCCTTCGTTTTCGACAAGCACTTGTACCTGTGGCTAACATTGGCTCCAATTTTTCGTGGATTCTGATTATGATCGGTATTTTTGCAAATCTGAGCGGAATGCTATTGTTGGGCATTCTCTTCATGGCGGCTGCGGTTGTGTTCCAGGTAATCACATTGCCGGTTGAATTCAATGCTTCTAATCGTGCAATGGACCAGGTTGTATCTGCCGGTATCATTAGGAATGATGAAGAAAGAGAAACTAAAAAAGTCCTTAATGCTGCAGCGTTGACCTATGTTGCTGCAGCAGCAGTGGCTGTTCTAGAATTATTACGTCTAGTATTAATTTACACAGGAATGACAAGAAACGAATAAAAAATCCGGACAATATGTCCGGATTTTTTTATCTTTCTAAAGGTAGTTTATTTTCATCAAGCGTGAACCCTTCACCAAGCACATCATGGACAACCGTGACGGAAACAAACGCATGGGGGTCTACTGAATTAATCACACTCTTCAGTCGTACAATCTCATTTTTCGCGACAACACAGTATAGTACGTTTCTTTCTGTTTTCGTATATGAACCGACTGCTTTTAAACTGGTGACACCCCGGTCCATATCTTTCATTATTTTCGCGGCAATCTCATCATTTTTATCAGATATGATCATTGCCCCTCTTGCAGCATAAGAACCTTCCTGCATGAAGTCAATGACTCTCGCTCCGACAAATACAACTACTAGTGTGTACATCGCCTCACGGTAATTCAAATATGTAATAAGCGATAGAGTTATTACGCCGAAATCAAACATGAACATTGTTCGGCCCATTGTCCAGCCAAAGTATTTTTGTGCAAGCCTGGCGATAATATCGACTCCGCCTGTCGTACCACCATAACGAAAGATAATTCCAAGTCCGATACCGATAAAGACACCAGCGAACAGTGCAGCCAAAAACAAATCTTCGTATAATGGCATTTCAATCTGATACTTTTGAAAGATTCCCAGGAATATGGATACACCCACTGTACCGATAATCGTATAAATAAAGACACTTCGTCCGAGCAGTTTCCAGCCAAGGAAAAAAAGCGGCAGGTTCAGCAATAAATTCGTTATGGAAGGAGACCATCCAAATACAAAGTAAAGCATAAGGGTAATCCCTGTAAAACCACCTTCTGCAAGGTTGTTCTGCATATTGAAGTGGACAAGCCCAAAAGAAAATATGGCTGAACCAAGCAGAATGAAAAATATATTTTTAAATTTTAAGCCATAGAGCAAAATGATACCTCCCAAGAGTATGCATATTTCTAGCAGTCAAAGCGATTTTATTATATAAAATATAAGTCACAAGGGCAATCTTTTACGGGGAGCTATTTTCGCATTAGTTCATTGACATGCTTATTATATCGAATTTCTCTAAAAGTGAATGTCCGGAAAAAAGGAATGAAGGCATAATAGTAAGAACAGAAGGAAAAATCATTAATACGGATATGGTTGCACAAAAAAACAGAAAATCTGAAGAAAAGTTCCTGTTACAGGACATCGTAAATCAAAAATATTTGTCAAAGCCTCTACATTGAGCTAACATCGATATAGAATAGCATACATATGAAGGTTGGGTGAATTGCTTGGGTGAAAATAAATCTATTAAAGACCTCCAGCAGGAAGTGGACCAATATATTAGCCAGTTTAAGGAAGGCTACTTCAGCCCGCTGGCTTTGCTTGCAAGAATGACCGAGGAACTTGGGGAATTGGCACGAGAAGTGAACCATTATTATGGAGAGAAACCCAAGAAACACGATGAAGAAGAAAAAACAGTTGAAGAAGAGCTGGGAGATATGTTGTTTGTCATGATCTGTTTTGCCAACTCATTAAATATTGATCTAGAAACTGCGCATGACAGAGTCATGGCTAAGTTCAACACTAGAGATAAAGATCGCTGGACTCGTAAAGACAGCTAAATTAAAGGAGATACATATATGAAAAACGTTAAAATAGTTATAGCTGGCCCTCGCGGAAGAATGGGAAGAGAAGCAGTGCAGCTTGTGCTCGACACGGAGAATTATGAACTGGCTGCTGTAGTTGACCGAAAGCACGAAGGAAAGAAGTTAGGAGAAATCGATGGCTTCCCTCAAAGTGAGGCACCGGTATATACAGATTTCGAGAAATGCCTCCAGGAAATCGAGCCTGATGTTCTTATCGATTTGACGACTCCAGAGGTAGGCATGTTCCACACAAGGACCGCATTGAAATATAAGGTTAGACCTGTAGTGGGAACAACTGGCTTCTCTAAAGATGATCTAAGTGAACTGGAGCGGATGTGTACAGAACAGGAAACGGGATGCATAATTGCTCCTAACTTTGCAGTTGGGGCAGTATTAATGATGAAGTTTTCGCAAATGGCAGCCCGGTATTTCAGGGATGTAGAGATTATTGAACTTCACCACGATCAAAAACTGGACGCTCCATCAGGCACGGCTGTTAAGACTGCACAAATGATTGCCGAAGTAAGGGAAACGAAAATCCAGGGCCATAAAGACGAAAAAGAAACCATTAAAGGAGCAAGGGGTGCTGACTATGATGGCATGCATATCCATTCAGTGAGGCTGCCAGGTTTGATTGCTCACCAGCAGGTAATGTTCGGGGCGGATGGACAAACCCTTACAATTCGCCATGATTCCTATAACCGGAGCTCCTTTATGTCGGGAGTAAAACTCGCAGTGGATACAGTGGTGAAAATGGATTCTTTTGTATACGGCTTAGAGAATATTATTGAATAGGGGAGAGACCATGAATATTGCCTTAATCGCCCATGATAGAAAGAAAGATGATTTAGTGGGATTCACGGTTGCATATAAAGAAATTTTTGAAAATCATAAACTCTATGCGACTGGGACGACAGGATTACGGATAATTGAAGCAACTGGTCTTATAGTCGAGCGCTTCCAATCGGGTCCTCTTGGAGGGGACCAGGAAATTGGTGCCCGAATTGCCAATAACCAGATGGATGCGATTTTCTTTTTCAGGGATCCGCTTACCGCTCAGCCTCATGAACCTGATGTGACTGCATTGTTAAGGCTGTGTGATGTATATTCTGTCCCGCTCGCGACCAATATGGGAACAGCGGAAATTTTAATAAAAGGTATAGAACGGGGCGACCTCGACTGGCGGAATATAGTCGAAAAGAAACAAGGTGATGATGATGGGAAATCTAAAGCTTGATATATTGGCATTTGGAGCCCATGCAGATGATGTGGAAATCGGCATGGGTGGAACAATTGCCAAATATGCTAGTGAAGGTAAACGAATTGGAATTTGTGATTTAACAAAAGCTGAAATGTCTTCGAACGGTACCGTTGAAATTAGGATGCAGGAAGCAGAAAAGGCTGCAGGAATTCTCGGGGTAAAGGTGAGAAGAGCGCTTGATTTGCCTGATAGGGGACTGTTTTTAAAGGAAGAATACATAAAGAAAATCGTGGGAATAATCAGGTTTTATCGTCCTGCGATAGTGTTTGCACCTTATTTTGATGACCGTCATCCTGATCATGGCAGCTGCGCTCGCCTTGTTGAGGAGGCGGTCTTTTCGGCCGCCGTAAGAAAATACGATGAAAATAGGGAGCTACCCTCCCACAGGCCTGATACATTATATTTTTATATGATTAATGGTTTCCATAAGCCTGATTTTGTTGTAGATATCTCTAATGAAATGACAAAAAAGATAGAAGCACTAAATGCTTATGAAAGCCAATTTACCAAGGGGGAGTCGACCTTTGATACCCCTCTCGTTAATGGATATATCGAGAGTGTAGAGGCAAGAGAAAAGTTATTCGGCAAGGAGGTCGGTGTGCAATTTGCCGAGGGCTTTATGTCCAAAAAACCATTGTTAATCCACAAGGATTTGTTAGGGGAAAAAAGATGAAAAAACTTAAGATCGGAATTACCTGTTACCCTACAGTTGGCGGATCAGGTGTTGTTGCAACTGAACTTGGCAAGCTTCTTGCAGAAAAAGGACATGAAATCCACTTCATTTCTTCAAGCCTGCCATTCAGGCTGAAGAAAATGTATCATAATATATTTTCACATGAAGTAGAGGTAAATCAATACTCTGTCTTCCAATATCCGCCGTATGACATTGCCTTGGCTAGCAAAATTGCTGAGGTGGCTGTTATGGAAAATCTCGATGTTCTGCACGTACATTATGCAATTCCGCATGCAGTATGTGCCATTTTAGCCAGGCAAATGAGCGGACGCGATTTGAAAATCGTGACAACCCTTCATGGAACCGATATTACAGTGCTGGGCTATGATCCATCCCTTACAGATGCAATACGATTCGGTATCGAGAAATCAGATTATGTAACTGCCGTGTCCAATTCATTGATTTCACAGACCCATGAACTGATTAAACCAAAAAAAACCATTGAGTGTGTATATAACTTCATTGATACGAGAGTTAATAAACGTACAGATTCCAGCGAACTGAGAAAGGAATATGGAATTCTTCCGCACGAAAAAGTCGTCATACATGTCTCCAACTTCAGGCCAGTAAAACGGGTTCAAGATGTGATCCAGGCATTTGCTGGAATTGCAGAGCATTTACCCGCAAAGCTTTTACTTGTTGGAGATGGCCCGGAAATGAAGACTGTATGCAATCTTGCTGGTGAACTGGGAATCCGTGATAAGATCTTACTCCTTGGAAAACAGGAACGAGTAGAGGAGCTTTATTCATTAAGCGATCTGATGCTCCTGCTTTCTGAGAAAGAAAGTTTTGGTCTCGTGGCTCTTGAAGCAATGGCTTGCGGGGTTCCATGCATTGGAACTGATGTGGGAGGAATTCCTGAGGTCATCGTCAATGGGGAAACAGGCTATATTTGCGAGCTAGGGGATATTAAGACCATTACCGAGAAGGCTGTTGAAATTTTATCGAATGAAGTAATACACCGCAGGTTCTCAGCCAATTCCATTGAACGTGCCGAAAAAAGGTTTAGTGCTGAACAAATCGTTTCTGAATATGAAAACATTTACTATCAATTAGTGGGGCAGGATGGACGATGATTGGCAATCCTTTTTTAAAAGCTGTCCCTGTTCTTTATTTGATTGAGAACGGTGGTTATGAAGCCTATTTTGTTGGTGGTTCTGTCAGAGACCATATACTTGGCCGCGAAATTGCAGATGTAGATATCGCCACTTCCGCATTGCCAGATGAATTGAAAAAGATTTTTCCTAAAACGACCGATGTAGGGATTGAGCATGGAACGATTCTAGTCCACTACAAAGGTACTCCATATGAAATTACAACTTTTCGATCGGAAGCAGGATATTCCGATTTCAGGCGGCCTGACAAAGTGTTGTTTATTCGATCGCTGACCGAAGACCTGCAGCGCAGGGATTTTACGATGAATGCGATTGCCATGGATAAGGACGGGAATATCATCGACCCCTTTGGAGGCAGGCAATCTATAAATAAAAAGCTGATCGAGACAGTAGGCAATCCAGATGAACGGTTTGGGGAAGATGCATTAAGAATGCTAAGGGCTGTAAGGTTTCTTTCACAATTGTCCTTTTCGATTGAAGACAATACCTTTAAATCTTTGCAGAAGCATTGTAATTTGCTTGAAAATATCGCAGTAGAACGAAAAACAGTCGAATTTGAAAAGATACTCCTTGGTCGT
Source organism: Heyndrickxia sp. MSNUG (assembly GCF_049532715.1). Taxonomy (NCBI): domain Bacteria; kingdom Bacillati; phylum Bacillota; class Bacilli; order Caryophanales; family Bacillaceae; genus Heyndrickxia; species Heyndrickxia sp. MSNUG. The sequence continues at coordinate 3,070,829 of NZ_CP150978.1, read as the reverse complement.
AACCGTGCGAAAGCTGCAGAGCTACTGGTGAAAAGTGGAATGTATCAATACTTGCCTGGCTTGGTTCATCATGAAAAGCCATTAACCCAATTTTCAGCGAGGCTTTCATCAGAACTTGATTTAAATGAAACATGGGTATTGTTATTATATGAATTGCAATTGAATGGCAGTGAAATTGATGCTTTCTTAAGAGGCTGGAAGCTTCCGGTACAGAAGATTAAGTTATTAAAACAACTCCTTTCCCTGTTATTATTCCGCTTGGGTGAAGAATGGAATGAGGAATCAGTATACAAGGCAGGCTTAAACAACGCTTTAAGCTGTGAAAGGGTATACCGGACCTTGTTTCCTGAAAAATTCAACAGCACAGACAGAATTAAACAGATATTTAACTCTCTTCCTATAAAGGAAAGGCATGAACTGAATGTAACAGGAAATGACCTGATGGCTTGGCATGGTAAAAATCCTGGCCCATGGCTAAAAGAGCTATTAGCGGAAATTGAAAAGGCTGTAATTTATGGGGATGTTCAAAATGAGAAGGAGAAAATAAGGGTATGGCTGAGCAATCTGAAATCAGAAAAAAATTGATAGAGGCTTTTACGAATACCGAATCTGAGTTTTTGTCTGGACAGCACTTGGCGGATATTGCCGGCTGCTCGAGGACCGCAGTTTGGAAGCATATCGAAGAACTGCGCAAGGAAGGGTTTGAATTCGAAGCAGTGAGAAGAAAAGGATATAAAATTGTTTCTATTCCCGATGAGATGAGTGCTGATAAAATCAACCTAGGCCTAAAAACAAATTTTTTGGGCAGACATCTTCATTATCATGATAGTGTCGATTCGACTCAGAAAATCGCCTACAAACTTGCATATGAAAATGCGGAAGAAGGAACAGTCGTGATTTCGGAAGAACAGACTGCAGGCAGAGGCAGGATGGACCGGAAATGGCACTCTCCAAAGTATACAGGCATATGGATGAGCATCATTCTCAGGCCCAATTTGCCTATTCCAAAAGCTCCCCAGCTGACATTGATCAGCGCGGTAGGAGTGGTCCAGGCCATTGAAGAAGTCACAGGTTTACTACCGGAAATCAAATGGCCGAATGATATTTTGATTAATGGAAAAAAAGTTACAGGTATACTGACGGAGATGCAGGCGGAAGCTGACCGAATTAATTCAATCATTATCGGTATCGGCATCAATGTGAATACAAAGAAAGAGGACTTCCCTGCTGATCTTGAAAATATTGCATCTTCTCTCTCGATTGAAAGCAAAAGCATCGTCGACAGGGAAATGCTGATCCGAGCAATTTTGGAAAAGCTGGAAAAGCTTTATGTACTATATCTGGAGAAAGGGTTTTTCCCGATAAAATTGATGTGGGAAAGCTATGCTGTCAGTATCGGCAAGGCAATTACAGCACGAACGTTAACTGGGGAAATCAAGGGTAAGGCCATTGGCATTACCGAGGATGGTGTCCTGTTAATAGAAGATTCAACCGGGAAAGTCCATAATATCTATTCAGCTGATATACAAATAGATGAATAATATTGTTAAGTAGCCAAAATATAAGCCATTTGCTATAATCATTCTGGGCGGTATCGCAAGAACTGCACCTGACTTTCTTACAAAATAATAAAATAGTTCTGCCTGGATCCGTTAGCGGACTGGGACAGAGGGATGAAACAAGTACATGGCTTCAAAGGGTCCTTCTGGCATAGATGGGTCCTTTTTTAGTGTCCAGTATTGACCAATTGTTTTATCGCCTCTTAAGAAAAGGGAGGAATGAAAATGAAACAAACGACTGATTTCTTAAAAATGAAGCAGACCGGCAGTAAAATCGTCATGGTGACTGCCTACGATTATCCTTCTGCTAAGCATGCTGAACAGGCTGAAGCTGACATGATTCTTGTCGGTGACTCTCTAGGCATGGTTGTACTCGGATATGACTCGACAATTCCAGTCACGATGGAGGACATGGTTCATCATTCAAAAGCAGTCAGGCGCGGAGCTGGCAATACGTTCATTGTCGTGGATTTGCCTTTCATGAGTTATCATCTATCAATTAAAGACACGCTTATTAACGGGGCAAGAATCATGCAGGAAACCGGTGCAAATGCCGTAAAGGTTGAAGGCGGCGATGAAGTCATTGATCATATTAGGGCATTGACGAGTGCGGGAGTGCCTGTCATGGCTCATCTGGGCTTGACTCCTCAGTCTGTTGGCGTACTTGGAGGGTATAAAGTACAGGGCAAGAGTGCAGAGGCTGCAATGAAGCTGATAGAGGACGCGAAAAAATGTGAAGAGGCTGGAGCCTTTGCTGTTGTGCTCGAATGTGTCCCAAAACAGCTTGCAAAACAAGTATCAGAAAGCTTGACGATTCCTACAATAGGTATTGGAGCAGGAATGGATGTAGATGGACAAGTGCTCGTCTACCATGACATTATCACTTATGGAGTAGAACGTGTTCCTAAATTCGTTAAGCAATATACAAATGTAAATGAAATGATCGCTTCAGGATTGAATTCGTACGTAGCGGAAGTGAGGCTGCGCGCCTTTCCTGAAGATAAGCATAGTTTTACAATGAAGGAAGAGGAATTGCAGGCACTGTATGGAGGAAGAGAATGAAAATCATCACAACAATAGCTGAAATGCAGAAGGAAATGACCGCTCTGAAAGCTCAGGGGCATACAGTCGGATATGTACCAACGATGGGATTTCTGCATGAAGGCCATATGTCACTTATGAAAACAGCACGCCCTCAAAATGATATTTTGGTGCTGAGTATTTTTGTGAACCCGCTTCAGTTTGGCCCAACAGAGGATTTGGATGCGTATCCTCGGGATTTTGACAGGGATCACAAAACAGCTGAGGCAGAAGGTGTCGATTTTATTTTCTATCCATCTGCAGAGGAAATGTATCCTCAAGAAGCATCAAACAAAGTTACCGTTCAGCAGCGGACAAATGTTCTTTGCGGCAAGTCAAGACCAGGACATTTTGATGGTGTTGCTACAGTGTTAGTGAAATTATTTAATATTATTCAGCCTGATCGTGCTTATTTCGGGTTGAAGGATGCACAGCAGGTTGCGGTAGTAGAAGGTCTGATCAAGGATTTTAACTTTCCAATTGAATTAGTACCTGTAAATACGATCAGGGAAGATGATGGCCTGGCCAAAAGTTCGCGTAATGTTTATCTGTCAAAAGAAGAACGCGCACAGGCTCCTGAACTAAATAAAGGTCTTCAATTAGCAAAAGCAACTATTGAGAGCGGAGAGCGTAATCCTCAAAACATCGTCAGGCTGATTAACAAACATATAACTGATCATTGCGATGCGGAAGTTGATTATATAGAAATCTATTCTTATCCTGAGTTGAAAAAGCTGGAAACACTGAGTGGGAAAATCATTATCGCTCTTGCAGTGAGATTTTCTAAAGCCAGGCTGATTGACAATATAATATTAGAAATAGAATAACTTAACTTATTAGGGGGAATTCATTCCATGTTTCGCACCATGATGAATGCTAAAATACATCGAGCAAGAGTTACTGAAGCTAATCTGAACTATGTAGGCAGCATAACGATTGATAGTGATATTTTGGATGCTGTCGGTATGGTTGCTAATGAAAAAGTACAAATCGTAAATAATAATAACGGTGCTCGCTTTGAAACTTACATCATTCCTGGCGAAAGAGGCAGTGGTGTAGTCTGTCTTAATGGTGCTGCGGCACGTTTGGTCCATGAGGGTGATGTAGTTATTATTATCTCTTACGCTTTGGTGGCAGAAGAAAAAGTAGCGACTCACCAGCCGAAAGTAGCCTTGATGAATGAAAATAACCAGATTGTTGAAATGCTTTACGCCGAACCTGAAAGAACGATTTTTCAATAATCCCAAATGATAGGCAACAAATTTCACTTGTTATTTTCCGTTCATATGAACGATATAAAAAAACTCCCGCGTCGTCGGGAGTTTTTTCATACATATCCTTGCAGGAAACTTTGAAAAATAATGAACAAGAGCTTTATTTCCAAGCCATATCTGATGCAGTATTCTGCTTTCGCTTTTTTTCTTTTTATGTTACGTTTTTGTTTGACTGAATGTTAGAGGTGTAAATGAATGAGCCAAAAATATGTTGTAATAGATTTAGAAACGACGGGCAATTCCCCTAAAAAAGGGGATCGCATCATACAAATTGGAGCGGTTGTGATCGAAAACGGTAAGATTACTGGCCAATTTGCTTCTTTGGTTAATCCATTGCAGGATATCCCTGTATTCATTGAAGAACTTACAGGTATTTCTGATTCAATGGTCAAGGATGCGCCTTTATTTTCGGAAATTGCCTCCGAAATTACAAAAATGCTTAAAGACGCTTATTTTGTGGCTCATAATGTATTATTTGACCTTTCTTTTTTACAGGACGAGTTATTAAATGCCGGCTGTGAAGGATTTTATGGTCCTGTACTCGATACTGTTGAGATGGCAAGGATCCTGTATCCAACAGCTGACAGCTTTAAATTGACTGATCTGGCTGCAAAGGAGAACCTTAGACATGATCGGCCACATCAAGCAGACAGTGACGCATATGTCACTGCAGAACTTCTTTTAATCATGCTAGAGGCTCTGAATTCTCTGCCCCATGTTACATTAAAAGAGCTGGCAAAACTGTCCGAGGGACTGAAAAGCGATCTCCATTTGCTATTTGATGATGCCCTGAATCATAAAGAGAGCACAATTGAAATATTGCCTGGAGATATCGATGTCTTTCGCGGAATTGCATTAAAAAAGAAAATCTCCACAGTGGAAACTGTTCAAGCTAAAGTAGACTATCCGCGCACAAATGCAGAAAAACAGCATCTGCTGCACAAAGCATTTTCACAGTTCGAGTCACGCCAAGGCCAATATGAAATGATGGACATAGTATATGAGGCTTTTTCCAGGGATGGGCATGCCCTGATCGAGGCGAGTACCGGTGTAGGTAAGTCGCTGGGATATTTGGTGCCAGCTGCTATTTATTCTCTGGAAAACAATAAACCGGTCATTATCAGCACTTATACTACTCAGCTGCAGGAGCAGCTTTTATCCAATGACATTCCTAAGCTTGAAGCTATGTTCGACTGCCAGTTAAACACAGCGCTTATTAAAGGACGCAGCCATTACATCAGCATGGCAAGGTTTGAGCAGTCACTTAAGGAAGTTGAGGAAAATTACGATACTGCATTGACGAAAATGCAAATTCTTGTCTGGCTGACCCAAACTGAAACAGGCGATTTCGATGAACTTAACCTGTCCAGCGGTGGCATGCTTTTTTGGAATAAGATTAAATATGACCGTACAATGTTCCTGCAAACGAAGCAATGGGACGAGCATGATTTTTACAAAAGTGCCCTCAAAAAAGCAAAGGGAGCCAACATTTTAATTACAAACCATTCCATGTTATTGGCCGACATTGTCACGGGCAGCAGGTCATTACCTGAATACGAATATGCTGTGCTTGATGAAGGCCACCAATTCGAAAAAGCAGCGGGAAAATATTTTGGGAAATCGCTTGATTATATGGCTGTAAGACTTCTGCTAAACCAGCTTGGGCATTATGAGCAGACTCAGCTTTTTTACAAATTAGAGTCGATTATGAGATCTGCCGGCGTCGATCATTCTGAGAACCGTTTGCATACCTTTGAGATAAGTCAGCTTATTGCAGACCTGGGTTATGAAACGGACGAATTATTTAAGCTTGCTGGAATGTATGCACGAAAAACAAGCAAGTCTAAGTCAAATGGCAGCAAGCTTCATACAAGTCTTGCTCCAGATCATAACAACCGTATTTGGACCGCATTGAAAACCACTGCCGAGCGCTTCTATTTCTTAATAAAGGATCTGGAAAACGCCCTCGGACAGCGGCTGAAAGAAGCGATGAACATATCTCTGGAGCTCTCGCGGGATCATCAAGCTTTATTAGAGGAAGTCGTTCAAGTGAAGTCTGATTTAGAAGATATACGAAAGACAGCCAAGGATGTTTTCATTGATACGAGCAGTAAATATGTAAGATGGATTGAAGCCGACTTGAGAGCATTGCAGAATTCCACTACTATATTTGCCCGCCCTGTTTATGTGGCGGATGATATTGCAGACATTTTTTTCAACAAAAAAAGAAGTGTCATTGTTACATCAGCTACTCTGTCGGTAAATCAATCATTTGAATTTATAAAAAAGGAATTGGGTATTCAAACACCGCTTCTTGAAAAACAAATCCCATCACCCTTTTCATACGAAACTCAGGTGAAACTTGTAGTTCCCGACGATTTGCCAGATATTAAATCAGTGTCAAATGATGAATATGTAGCGGCCATTACAGAGCATATCATCTCTATTGCGGAGGCGACGAAAGGCCGTATGCTAATATTATTTACTTCCCATGAAATGCTGAAAAAGACTTATGATTTGATTAAAGAAAGCGGGCTGCTCGAAGAGTTCGTGCTCATTGCCCAGGGGATAACCGCGGGAAGCCGGACGAGGCTGACAAGGAACTTCAAGAGATTTGACAAAGCTATTTTATTTGGAACCAGCAGCTTTTGGGAGGGGGTTGACATCCCGGGTGAGGATCTTTCTTGCCTTATTATTGTCAGGCTGCCATTTTCACCGCCTGATGAACCTCTGACAGCAGCAAAGTGTGCTTTAATAAAAGAAAACGGAGGCAATCCATTCTCAGAATTATCCTTGCCTGAAGCAATCCTGAGATTTAAACAGGGATTTGGCAGGCTGATCCGGACATCCTCTGACAGAGGCATGATTTTTATCTTTGACCGAAGGCTGCTAACGACGTCGTATGGACGAGCATTTCTAAGATCCATTCCAGAAGTGAAAGTGAAAAAAGGGTCAATATCACATATCGTTGAATTTATTTACGATTGGCTATGATATTTTCAGGTAAATGACACACTCTATAGCTAGAAGTAATTGGAGGAGTGTACATGAAGCTGATCTTCGTGTTTTTGGTATTTATGAATTGGTATTATATACCTTTTGAATCTCCTTCTGCTCCTGTTGAAGTAGAGGGGGTGGACGTCCACCTGAAAAGAAATGAATCGGCTTTCACCTTTTTTTCATTAAGTGATGGTGAAGCTTCACTTATTCAGCATGCCAATGGAGAAAATATGCTTTTAAATACAGGTGGAAAGGGAACTGTTAAAGAACTTGACCGGCTGCTAAGCCTATTTAAAGTTAAAAACATATCAACAGTGATCCTGACATCCAGTGAAGGGCAGGGAAATCTCGAGCATTATATAAAGAAGTATAACGTTCGGCAGATTGTCACAGGAGCGTCAGCGAATCAGTCACTGTCAAAAAGTTTCATTCCGGTTGAGGTTAAGGTAATTCGCTGGGAGCAGGGAGATTTTCATAAACTGATGCCTGGTTTGACTGCAGAGGTAATCTTTGATGGCAGCGATGAAAATGAAGGAATGGATATTTCGTTTAAATTTTTCCATCATCAGATTTTTTATGTTCGTTCAGCCAGCCAAAAAGCTGAGCAGGTATTCCTGGAGAAGCCGCTTGAAAATGTCAATATCGTCAAACTCCCACAATATGCTGAAAAGGGATCTTTTTCCGATCTTTTAATTGAACATCTTGATCCCCAGCTTGCTATAATATTCAAATCAAGTACAAAAAAACCTGATCCTGCACTTTTAGAAATGCTGCATGAAGCATGGATTGACGTATATTTCACCAAGAAGCATGGTACTGTTACAATTAAGCTTACTAATTCAAATTATGATGTCATTACCATAATGAACAAAGAATAAAGTATTTTTTCGAATGGTTCTTTACTAAATTCTCTTTTCTAAAAGATTGAATTATAAAGGAGTAATTTTTTCTATCTAAAGAATCTTTGTAATCAAGCACTTATTAAAGCGAATGAATTATGCGAAGAAAAAACTGCGCAATTTATGCGCAGCCATTCATGTGTGTGGACTAGAAATGTATTGTTGATAGTTATACTCTTACCAGTGATGCTATATTCCTGATATAATGAGTATTGTGATTCTAGTGTTGCCTACTATACACTTACATATTAATGACAAAAATTGTTGTTTCAAGAGGAGGAATTCCAGGATGGAAAGCAAAATCGAAGTTTTAACAACAGTGAAAATCCAGCAAAGTCCCGATTTATATAAAATTGTGGATGCCCTGAACAGAACCTTAAAACATGATGACCTTATGTTTGGGCTTGCACTGGACCAGGAAGACAAAGAAAAAGCAGTATTTACAATTTATCGTACATAAAGAGTTGGAGCATTGAAAGCTGCTAGGCACTAATATATGTGCTCAATCCTTACCAAAAGAGCTTGCATAAAAGAAGGGGATATTGTGAAAAAATGGATTTTATTCAGTGTTCTCACGATTGTCGTCATTTCGGGAATTCTGATTAATGTATACTTAAATGCCACCGAACCGTTAAAGGCTGCAGAAGAAAAGGCTGTGCGAATTGCCCAAGAGAAGACAAACTTGAAAGATTTCAGTCAGTTCAGCCTATATAGCGGCGAAGAAACCTATTATGTAATGACAGGCAAAAACTCCAAGCAGGAAGAAGTATATGTCTGGATCAATGAAAAAAATCGTGAAGTCCTTACCAGAAATGCTAAAAATGGAATCACGAAAAAAGAAGCTTTAAATAAACTATATGAAGAAAAGAATCCCAATGAAATTGTAGAAGTCAGGCTTGGCATGGCCAGAATTCAAAAGACGGACAGGCCGGCATGGGAGATTTACTACCGTAACACCAACGATACAATTAATTATTATTATGTTGATTTCGATACTGGAGAAAAATTAAGGGCTATTGATAATTTATAAGAATTTTTATAGCAAGCTTTGCAGCTGCTGTTCATTCCGTTTACTCTGAATGCTACTTTGATTCCAAATGATCACATTCAGCGGAAGGTTAGAAAAAAATGTTCGTTTTCGTTTAAATGAAAAAATGAAAGCAGAAAATCTGCAATTCTTAAAATACTTGGGAGGTAAAAGGATGGAATTCCAGTTAGCCAGCAGAGTGGGAGCTCTCACTCCTTCTTCAACATTGGCAATTACCGCAAAAGCAAAAGAATTAAAAGCTCAGGGGAAAGATGTGATTGGACTCGGAGCAGGTGAGCCTGACTTTAATACACCACAGCATATTATCGATGCTGCTGTGAAGTCCATGAATGAAGGTTTTACAAAGTATACACCTTCAGGCGGACTTCCGGAATTAAAAAAGGTAATTGCCTCAAAGCTAAAGCGTGACCAGGGGCTAGAGTATAAGCCCAATGAGATTATTGTCACGAACGGCGCAAAACATGGCCTATATACATTATTCCAGGTGCTTCTGAACGATGGTGATGAAGTAATCATTCCAATTCCATATTGGGTAAGCTATCCAGAGCAAGTCAAGCTCGCCGGAGGAAACCCGGTTTATGTTGAAGGGCTTGAACAAAATTATTTCAAAATCACGCCTGAACAGCTTAAAGAGAAAATCTCCAGCAGGACTAGAGCTGTAATCATCAATTCACCAAGCAATCCAACAGGAATGGTCTACTCTAGGGAAGAACTGAAAGCTCTCGGCGATGTTTGCCTTGAAAAAGGAATTTTAATTATTTCAGATGAAATCTATGAAAAATTAATATATGGAAATACCCAGCATGTTTCTATCGCGGAAATTTCTGAAGATTTAAAGGAGCAAACCATCATCATCAATGGTGTATCAAAATCCCATTCTATGACAGGATGGAGAATTGGCTACGCGGCTGGTAACAACAAGATCATCAATGCAATGACCGACCTCGCAAGCCATAGTACATCCAATCCTACAACTCCTGCCCAGTATGCTTCTATTGCAGCGTACAATGGATCCCAGGAAGCTGTAGAAATGATGAGAACTGCATTTGAAGAAAGACTTGAAATCATTCATGCTAAATTAAACGAAATCCCAGGATTCTCATGTGTCAAGCCACAGGGAGCATTTTATTTATTTCCAAATGCCAAAGAGGCAGCACGTCTAAGCGGATGCAAGGATGTTGATGAGTTTGCTGAAGTATTGCTGACAGAAGCAAATGTTGCTGTCGTGCCTGGTTCAGGATTTGGTGCACCCGATAATCTGCGTCTCTCCTATGCGACTTCCTTAGATCAATTAGAGGAAGCCATTAGCCGCATTCATCAATTTGTAAATGGACGATCATAATCAAATATGCGGAGAATCTTAAACGATTCTCCGTATTCTAAGTTTGAGTGTTGCCTGAGCCTATGGGCAAATGTATAATGAAAACAATACATACTACCAGCTTTGTTTAGTTTTGGAGGGAACAATTAGTGAATAAATCAACAATCGCAGAAGTCCATAAATATGAAGGAAAAGAAGTGAAAATTGGAGCTTGGGTTGCAAATAAACGTTCGAGCGGAAAGATTGCTTTCCTGCAGCTTCGTGACGGGACAGGCTTTATTCAAGGAGTCGTGGTTAAGAGTGAGGTAGCCGAAGAAGTATTCCAATTGGCGAAATCAATCACTCAAGAATCCTCCCTTTATGTAACTGGAACAGTTACGAAGGATGAAAGATCAGCTCTAGGTTATGAAATGCAAGTCAATGGAATTGAAGTTATTCATCAGGCAACTGATTATCCGATTACACCAAAAGAACATGGAACTGAGTTCCTCATGGATCACCGCCATTTATGGCTGCGTTCAAAACGTCAGCATTCAGTGATGAAAATCCGTAATGAAATCATTCGTGCCACATATGAATTTTTCAATGAGCAAGGATTTGCTAAGGTGGATCCTCCAATTTTAACAGGAAGTGCTCCTGAAGGAACAACAGAATTATTCCATACTAAATATTTCGAAGAGGATGCATTCTTATCCCAAAGCGGTCAGCTTTACATGGAAGCAGCTGCAATGGCACTTGGAAAGGTATTTTCATTCGGTCCGACATTCCGTGCTGAAAAGTCAAAAACACGCCGTCACCTAATTGAATTCTGGATGATTGAACCAGAAATGGCATTTTATGAGTTTGAAGACAGTTTAAAAGTGCAAGAAGAGTATGTATCTTATATCGTTCAATCAGTAGTGAAAAATTGCCAAATTGAATTGCAAACATTAGGACGTGATGTTTCCAAGCTGGAGAACATCCAGGCTCCATTCCCAAGGATCAGTTATGATGATGCAATTAAATTCCTGCATGAAAAAGGATTTGATGATATTCAGTGGGGAGATGACTTTGGTGCTCCACATGAAACTGCCATTGCAGAAGCTTATGAAAAGCCGGTTTTCATCACGCATTATCCAACTTCTTTAAAACCGTTTTACATGCAGCCGGCTCCTGACCGTGATGATGTAGTCCTGTGCGCTGATTTAATTGCGCCAGAAGGTTATGGTGAAATCATCGGTGGCTCTGAGCGTATATATGACTATGATTTGCTGAAGCAGCGCCTGGAAGAGCATGGCTTGGCGCTTGAATCATATGAATGGTACCTGCAGCTTCGCCAGTTTGGATCCGTTCCTCACTCAGGATTCGGATTAGGACTTGAGAGAACTGTTGCCTGGATCAGCGGGGTAGAGCATGTTCGCGAATCTATTCCGTTCCCTCGTTTATTGAACCGTTTATATCCATAAGCATCAAATAGAAAAGGCCCGTGAATTTGGTGGTGACCCCACAAAGTTAGAGTTTTTATTATGCAGCTAATTGGCTGGTTTGAGTTCGGTATTGTATTGGACTTAAACCAGCCAGTTTTACTTTAATACGTTCATTATTGTAGTAATATATATACTCCTCTATTTTCCTTTTCAGCTCTTCATAAGGCACTAAGTCTTCTCCGTAATACATTTCTTGTTTGAGAATCCCAAAGAAGTTTTCCATTGCCGCATTATCTGCACAGCTTGCTTTTCTAGGCATACTTTGAAAGATTTTATTTCTCTTTAATGTTTTTACCCAGGTATTATGTTGATAATGCCAACCTTGATCCGAGTGTATCGTTGTACGATATTCTGCTTCGTCCTTAATGATTTCAATAGCTTTATTTAATGGCTCTAAAACCAGGTCCAATGTTGGTCTGTTGGATATACCAAAAGAGATAATTTCACCGTTGTATAAATCCATTATAGGACTTAAATATAGCTTTTGGTCATCAGTACATTTAAATTCGGTCACATCCGTTACTAGTTTTTGCAGGCGGATAGATGTATTGAATCTACGATTCAAGCGGTTTTTGGCTACTTTACCAACTGTACCTTTATATGATTTATAACGAGATTTACGTGTGAATTTTTCACATTTTAAATTCAATACACTCATTATTCGTTGAACCTTTTTATGGTTAATCACATACCCTTGTCCTCTTAACTCTAAATAAATGCGACGATATCCGTATTTACCCTCGTGCTTTTGAAATAGATCAGTAATTAGTTCCTTCCACTCTTTATCTGGATCATCTTTTTTCAATTGCTTCACTTGATAATGATAAGTTGCTTCTGGAATATCTACTACTACTAATATATCTTTTAATCTGAATCCTTCTTCTTTGAGTTCAAATGCCAACGCTGCTTGTGCTTTTCGAGGAAGGCATTCGGATTCTCCTGAAAAGCGTTTAACTTTTTTAAATATGAATTCTCTAAACGTAAAAGTTCATTTTCACGTTCTAATAGTTCTTCACGAGATAACTCTATTTCTTTTTTTAGTGATTTTCCTTTATGATTTTTAGACATAGAAGGCCGCCCTTTCGCTTTTTCTTGCAGGCCCTCTATACCCTTCTCTAAGAAGGTTTTGTACCAATTGTTAATTAATGAAGGGTTGTTCATCTCAAAAACAATCGCAGTATCTTGGTAAGAAGCACCTGTCTGTTTCATAAAGTTTAGTACATTTAACTTAAATTGGACAGAGTAAACTTTTTTAGAATGCTTCCTACGCAGTCCGTCTTCGCCAAATTCTTTATAAGCACGAACCCATCTCCTAATTTGAGATTCAGCAGGGATACCATATTTTTTAGCTAATGATATATAGCTTATAGTACCTTCTAGATATTCCTTTACGATTTTTAATTTAAATTTTCCACCATACTTTGCCATACAAAAACACCCCAGAAGTTAGATTGTAACTCTAACTTCTGGGGTGCAGTACCTTTACGGGCTTTTTTGTTAACAGATTTTCACGGAGCACTTATTGTTCAAAATTATTATAGTGCTGAGAAAATGAACAACAAGGAAGGCTATTGATAATCAAAACTTATAGGAAGTGCATAGGTGTTCAAAATTTAACATTGGCAGGTGGATATCTCTATTATCAATCATTCTTTGTTCTTCATTTCATTGTTCCAATGACCCTTATTGGAACATCCATAATGCATATTTCATCATTTCATTGTTCCAATGACCCATATTGGAACAAACATAATGCATATTTCATCATTTCATTGTTCCAATCACCCATATTTGAACATCCATAATGCTTATTTCTCCCGTTCATTGTTCCAATGACCCTTATTGGAACAACCATAATGCATATTTCATCATTTCATTGTTCCAATGACTCTTATTGGAACAACCATAATGCATATTTCATCATTTCATTGTTCCAATGACCCATATTGGAACATCCATAATGCTTTTTTCTCCCGTTCATTGTTCTAATAGCTCTTATTGGAACATCCGATTTCATGTTTTTTTGCTATTTTTCGACTAATTTCCCTTTTTAATCTTTTTCTATTTTATTACCAGCCGGGCTTGTTCATGCTATACTATGAAAAGAGGTGTCCGGAATGAAAAAAGCAGATATGTTAGATTGGCTGAAGGAAGGGAATATTACCATTCCTGCTGTACTGCTTACACAGTACAAAGAAATGAGATTAAACGAACAAGAATTAGCACTTTTACTTCATGTATTCTACTTTTCGGAAAAAGGAAACGAATTTCCTACTCCTATGGAACTTGCTGCCAACATGACGATATCAGCCTTCGAATGTACAGATTTGCTCCGAGCACTGATTCAGAGAGGGTTTATATCAATTAATGATGGCGATTCTTCAGACGGAATCAGATTTGAGAAATATTCACTGGAGCCACTCTGGGAAAAGCTGTTTGATCAATTCATGCTCAAACGGAAGAAAGAAAAAGAGCTTCTTGTCCGACAAGAAGAAACGGACTTATATACTTGTTTCGAAAAGGAGTTCGGCAGGCCATTATCTCCTTTTGAATGCGAGACTCTGGCGATGTGGATGGACGATGATCACCATGACCCGATTATCATTAAGGCTGCTTTAAGGGAAGCTGTCATATCGGGCAAGCTGAATTTTCGGTACATAGACCGAATTCTTTTTGAATGGAAGAAAAATGGAATCAAAACGATTGAACAAGCTAAAAGTTATGGGAGAAAATTCAGGCAGCATCAGAACCTGCAAAAAGCAGGGAAAGAAGAACCAAAGGTTTCTCCAAATCCTGTGCCATTTTATAATTGGCTTGAACAGTAATCTTCTACGAGAGAATTCATTCTCTCGTTTTTTTATCCAGGCTCTTTTTGCAAATCCCATTAAAAAGAGGCTTGATCAGTATTATTTAGCTGGCTCTCAACCTATCAGGTTTAAGCCATCATCACTTTAAAAGCGCGGGTGAAGTCAATGTTAAATAAGCAAGAAATAAGATATTGCCTTGATGAGATGGGCAGATTGTTTCCCGATGCCCATTGTGAGCTGGTTCATTCAAATCCTTTCGAACTAGTCATAGCTGTAGCGTTGTCGGCTCAGTGTACAGATGCATTGGTAAACAAAGTAACAAAAGGATTATTTGAAAAATATAAAACACACGAAGATTTCCTGAGTGTCCCTCTGGAGGAGCTGCAGCAAGATATCAGATCAATAGGGCTATATCGCAATAAAGCCAAGAACATCCAAAATCTTTGCAGGCTGCTTATTGATGAATACGGCGGAGTAGTTCCTTCCGATCGAGATGAATTGACTAAGCTCCCTGGTGTAGGTAGAAAAACCGCTAACGTTGTTGTTTCAGTTGCATTTGGTGTCCCAGCAATAGCAGTGGATACCCATGTTGAAAGGGTCAGTAAGCGACTAGCCTTTTGCCGCTGGAAGGATTCAGTTTTGGAAGTTGAAAAAACTTTGATGAAAAAGATTCCAGAAGACGAATGGTCTATTACTCATCATCGAATGATTTTTTTCGGGCGATACCATTGCAAAGCGCAAAACCCAAAATGTGAGACGTGTCCTTTGCTTGAGATATGCAGAGAGGGAAAGAAGCGTATGAGGAGCAGAGACTAAGTGGAAAAAGAATGTCCTTTAGCAGAGATTGAGGAACTCAGCCATAATATAATCCTAAAGTGGAAGCAATCAAAGCTTGCTCTCGAAGGCTTTTTTAAAAATAGAGAAGGCGAAAAGGTATTGTCAATAATGAATGACTCAATAGAGCTTTTCAATGAATACCTATTTATTTCAAACGGTAAAAAGGTTAATGGGAAAATCAATGATTATCTTGTTAAGCCTGTAAATGTCCAGGAAAGGCTTAATTTCATTGAGACAAAGCCGCGTCTTTATCACTCTTACGTACAATTGGCAGAACTGTTTTCTGAACAGGAGAAGCTGTTTGCCAAGAATATGGCTTTATCTAAAATCAAAAAACGTCCTGACTAAGTCAGGGCGTTCTTTTGATTTTAGATATTCTAAAGCATAGGTCCTAAAAACCAGGAATGGAAACATCCCCGCCATCCCCGGTACCATCACCAGTACCAGTACCATCACCAGTACCGGTACCATCTCCAGACCCATCACCAGTACCATCACCAGTTCCGTCGCCATTGCCATTGCCATTGCCATTTCCGTTACCGTTACCATTTCCGTTACCGTTACCATTACCATTACCGTTGTCGATAGTACCGTCACCTTCTGGTTCAGTTGGTAGTTCTGGTACTTCAATAGTCACTACGGCTGGATCAGATTGTTGGTCACCTCTGACAGCAATTACTTTAAATGAGTAAATTCCGCCTGGAACTGGATTTGCAATTTTCAATCCAGTTTCGGAGGTAGTTGTAAGTTGTTGTTCAGGACCTTCATCAAGTGATGCAGTAACTACAAAGCTAATATCTTTTTTGTCCTTTTGCTTGAAATCCCATTTTAAGATGATTTCATTTTTCTTTTCATCATACTTGGCTTCCAGTTTGCCAGGAGACTCGATTTTGTCGAACTTCTTGGAGACTTCATTCGGAACATTTCCTTTAACAGCCCATTCATAAAGTACTTGATCCTCTGGTGTATATTCGCTTGCAAGCTTCGCAGGCATAGTGTCTTTTTCCACTTTCACTCGTTCTACACTTTTTGGAACTGTGAAATCTGGAGTGTCAACATCCTGGGAAACATAGGACATTAAGTCTTTAAAGAGCATTTGCGATATTTTTTGTTCCGTACCATATAATGCTGTCTTTCTATTTTCATATCCCGTCCATATAGATGCTGTGTATCTGGTTGAATAACCTACAAACCAGGAGTCTGGCACACCGCCAGAACCGATGCCCCATTTGTTTATTTCATCTTCAGTGTAATTCGTGGTTCCGGTTTTACCAGCAACATGTAGACTTGGGATATTTGCATATGTTGCACCTGTACCAGAAGTAATTGCAGTCTTAAGCATATCAGTGATCATGAAAGCTGTATAATCCTTCATGACAACTTCAGTTTCAGGTGTCATATCAATCTCTGTTTTGTCTCTAAGGACAATTTTTTTGACAGCATAGGGCTTCGTAAAGAACCCATTGTTGCCAAATGCAGCATATGCTCCTGCCATTTCGATTGGTGAAATTTCATGTGCACCGATTGAAGCTGATTCATAAATTTGATCATTTAGCGTTAATCCGAGATTAGTTCCAAATTCCCGCGCTTTTTCGGCTCCAACTGCCTGGAATGCCTGAAGTGCTGGAATATTGATTGATTTGGCCAATGCCATTCTCATTGTCATGATTCCGTTATACTTGTCATTCCAGTTTCCGATTGGCTCTCCATTAGAATAGGTCATAGGCTTATCTTCGAGCATATGGTAAGTACCCCATCGTAAATGCTCAATAGCCGGGCCGTAATCCAGAATAGGCTTAATTGTCGATCCTGGCTGCCTTTTAATATCGGTAGCGAAGTTAAGTCCCCTTTGAACTTTTTGGTTCCTGCCTCCGCCAATCGCCCTGATTTCTCCTGTCTTTGTGTCAAGCAGTGTGATGCTTGCCTGCATTTCATCATTAGGGAATTCTGCTGCAGCATTCGAACTCAAAATGTTCTCTACATGTGTTTGTGCTTTAGGGTCAAGGGTTGTATAGATTTCTAATCCGTCGGAAAAGATATCAAAATCGCCTTGAGATTCTACTTCATCAATAACCATATCGACAAACGAGTCAAATGGTTTTTCATCTTTCTTTTTACGATTTTCTTCCTTAACTAGCGTGGATTCTACTGGTATTTTCTGTGCTTTTTCCATTTCTTCCTTGGAAATGAATCCATGCTGGTGCATCAATGATAGTACAATATTTCTGCGGTGCTCTGCTTCTTTTGGATGCTTGAACGGATTATAGTTATTAGGGCTTTGAGGCATTCCCGCAAGAAGCGCTGCTTCATGAAGCTCAAGTTCATCCAGGTCTTTGCCAAAATAGATCCTTGAAGCTGTTAAAACACCATGACTGTTTTCAGACATATAGATTTTATTGACATACATCTCAAAAATTTGATGCTTCGTATACTTTTGTTCTAGCTGGTATGCGAGCCATGCTTCCTGTGCTTTTCTTGAAAGGGTCTTTTCAAATCCGAGGAAATAGTTCTTCACTACCTGCTGTGTAATCGTCGAAGCACCCTCAGATCCAAAACCATGAGTGATATTGGCAATTACCGCTCCGCCCAAGCGGATGACATCAATACCGTTATGCTTATAGAACCTGACATCTTCTGTGGCAATGAAAGCATCCTCAACTTGTTTGGGAATATCCTCGTAGGCAACATAGTCTCTATTTTCTGAACCGACCTCTGTCACAAGATTATTATCTTTATCATAAATCTTTGAAGATATTGGATCTTTAAGAGTAGCTTTATCAAGTTTAGGAGTATCCTGTATCATAAAAGCAAAGACAGCTACACCAGTTAGCATGCCAATAATTCCAAGGGTAATCAATGCAAGGAAAATCTTTTTGAAGGTTCCTTTTTGTTTTTTATTGCCTTTAGCATTATTATTTTTGGATGCCAGCTGTTTTCGCCGCTCCTCTCTTGTTTGCGGTTTCTGTGCCATATAATGTTCCTTCCTTTCTAACCTTAAGACTCTTTTCATAATTTGATGTTATAGAATGTTTTTGACTGTGACTTTTACGAAAAGAGAACGAATCCTCAATTTAAAAAACTATGTCATATGCGATTTTTACTAACAAAAAACTAACTAAGCTTATAAAGATAATCTATAACTTTAATATAGTCAATCCTTGGGTTAAGCCCGAGAGAGATTTGATTGCCGAAATCTTTGACTTCTTCCTTAGTAATCGACTTTCTACCTCCAGATTTCATTCTATCCCAAAAAGTAAGCAAATGGCTTGCTTCCAGAAGGAAAACCTCTTCTTCAGTAGAGAAACGAAGGATGACAAAACAAATGCCGCCCTGATCCAGCACTGATTTCATATGGACAATCTGGTGTTCATGAAAGTTTTTTAATGGAAAAGACGTCGAGAACTTAGTCTCTTTCGCTTCAAAATCAATGTACCTTCCTTTGTAGACACCATTATAGTCAGTAGTGGAGGCCTGTTTAAAGTATGCCTCTTTTATGACTGCCGCACTCCTGCGGGGATAATCAACATTTACGATTTGTACTGGAGTCGGTTTTTTATGAATGACTGCAATCGCTCTGTCAAGATAATAAGAGTTGGTTTCGTTTAAATCTTCTTCCAGTGTCATGCCACGGTTGCTGTATGCTGTGTTTTTTTCTTTTTTAATCTTAACAGCCTGTTCTGGCTTTGGGTTGTACCTTTTGCCATTTGGATAATTAAAAATCAAGCTTACCACCTCACAAACTACACTTTATCATACCAAATATGATGACTTTATGGTTGAATAAAAAGCCCCATTTAAATTCACCCTAAAAAGAACCTAAAGTAAAGGAAGAGAAAAGGTGTGTCAATAACCCAAAATCCCCAATATTATCAGCTGCCAGATGATGAATATGAAGTCATTCAAAAAATCAAGGGTGAGACAGAAAAATATAATGTAGACAATATTTCCAGGACAAATGCGTATCTCCAATATTATTTAAAGACTCCAGAAATGACCTGGGCTTTTCTGGCAAGCATGGTATCAAGAAACGGCGGCTATAATATGTGCGACCTGGAGGGAGAATGGTTTCCGAAAATGATCGATCCCGCCATCAGGAAGCGTTTATTCCTCACATTTGAAAGGGCAAACTGGCTGATTTTCCGTGATGCCTATTCACAGCTCCTTTTATACAACTATTCGACGAAAAAAAACACTCCAATGTTTCACTTGTTAAAATTCCTTGATGTATCCTCCTTTATGGAGAAAGAATGGCAACGATTCTGGGAAACAAGGGACAAGAAAAGACTGATGATCGCGTTAATTGTTAACGAGCAAAATGTGATTCATAAACCAGTGATTTTGCACCATGTCTTTAAGAAGAGGGTGTTTAACACTTGGTTGTTTTCATTTGAAGATTTTTTCCATTTTAGCACTGTTCTTTTTCCTACTTGTGATGGGGAGCTCTATGGAGCAAGTGTTAATGGGTTCAAATCTGTAAATAAAAGGATTGACCTTGGAAAAAGATTGGCATCGATTTTGTTTGATCAGCGAAAATATCCCTTATTTCTTGAATTTGCCCTTAGGACAGAACATACCGCTTCAAGACATGATTATGAGAAATTTTTTCCGAATTACAAAAGAAGAGACACTCCTTACTTAAGGTGCACCTACCCGATCATCAGCCACCATTACCATGAACAAGGGGACTGGTATAAAGAGAGGAAGTTTCAGCATAAATGGCTTGAGAAAGAAATAAAACATAGACATCCGACTCATTTGACTAAATGGTACCTCCAAAAACAGAAACAACTTCATGCACTAGTCTCATTAAAGGATATATTTACCACAAGTTAAAAAATCCAAAACAAAAAGCAAGGGAGCCCCTTGCTTTTGTTTAGTCATTCTGCAGGACGATTTGGTCCGTCAAGTTTTTTGTCACCATAGCCTGCTTTTTTCTCAGATGTATTATTTGGATTCTGCACTTTTTTGTTCTGCTTCTTATTCATAAAAACACCTCCCGAGATTAGTTTGTTCATTTGGACTTTTTTCATGCGGGCCACAGGTGTCGAAGAATGTAATCCTTGTAATAAAAAAGCACTTTGTTTGCCGAATTCCTTCTAGTTTTGTCAGGTGTGAAGGAAGATAAGTATCAAGGGAGAATTAAAGAGTAAGAACGTGATGAGTTATATATTTTATTTTTTTCTATTCGAATTAGTGCCGCCAGGACTTCATCTGACAGACCTTAAAATTAATCAATGTTAGGAGAGATTGTGTATGAGAGCAGGAATCGAAAAGAAACAAATTTTAGGGGTATTGACGGATATGATTCATAACCTGGAAGTCGCTGATGCCAATTTACAAGATACACTGACTGGAATTAGATCAGACATGTGCATTGCTCAGACAGAGCGGCTGGAGAAAATTGAACTTGTACTCGATGGACTTGAAAAGGACTTATCAGCCTATAAATACAGCAACGCTCCGTTGATAACTGATACAAAAGGTTTAAAACTTGAATTAGGTTTTTAATATATAATAGAATAAAATGCAATCTAAAGTAGCTTTCATTTATGAATAGGCTACTTTTTATTTGGTCTCCATATTTATAACAATCGGTTAATTTAAAGAAAGCAGGAATAAAAAATGGATCAGCACCAGCAAATAATAGAATTATCTGAAAAATTGATCAATTATTCAGAGAGCGCTCTAAGGCGATATGAGTTTTCAAAACAGGAAGGCACCAGGGGGGATTTCCATACAGAGGTTAAGCCTTTTGCAGACGAGGTGAAAGAGACTGCAATACTTTGGAAAGAAGCAGCGACGAATTGGGTTATTGAGCATAAACCTAAAAATCTCCATTCAAGTCAAATCGAAACCGCAGCTGATTATATAGAGGTAATTTCTGTCCAAGCATTTTTTCCGGAAACCAGCAGGAAGAGGTTTCTTGACCAAATTCAGTCTGTCGAGTTTATTTTGCAAAGTCTGATATTGGCTGTAGAGAAAGTTACACAAATAAAATAACTGACTCAGAAGGTCTCATTCAATGGCCTTTTGAGTCAGCTTTAAATTTTATAATTAAATAGAAAACTCTTTCTGATCTTCTGGAATGAAGGCTCCTTGTAGTTCCAGCTCACGAACAAGGTTCCGGTATTCATTAATGGTTATTTCATTTTGAATATACGATTTTTTTGTGAAATCGAGCAATTCATTCACATGTTCCGGAGTGTATTCTTTTGTTTGGGCAAAGAGATTTTTAAGTTCGTGAACGTTCATCTTTCATCCTCCTCCATCATTTGATTTCATCGTATCATGAAAATTGAATTGTCATTTATTTTTCAAAAATTTAAACTTCCGACAATTAATTTCATGTTTAGACAAAAGCGGTAGGCATTTCCAATCTCTATCACCATCTGGGCGACTACATCATAGGATATAGTAATGAATCTATGGAGGAGGATGTTCGCCCATGTTTGGCCGCAGGAACAAGACGCATGCCTATCAGCAACAGTTTTGGGAAAATCAATATTATCAAGGATCTAATAATTGGAATGGAACCATTCAAGGTTTGAACCGGCAGCAGCCGTACCCTCAACAATATGTAAACCCTCAATGGAACAGCATACAGGGAAATTGGCATAATCAATATATACAGCAGGAATACCCAACCAATCCATATATGCAGGGAAATCCTCAATGGAACCAGCAATATTCAATTGCCCAACCAAAGAATAATTATTCAAAAATGCTTTTTCAAAATCCGCTCCAGCCAGAGGATGACCCGATTTATGGATACTACAGCCAGCAGGCTGATTTTCAAAATTACAATCCTTATCCACAGCAGGCATTTATGCCAAAGCAGCCATCAGGATTGCAATCCATCATGAATTCATTTAAAAGCCAGGACGGAAATCTTGATGTCAATAAGATGGTAGACACTGCAGGTCAGATGATGAATGCGGTGACTCAGGTATCGTCTTTGGTTAAAGGGCTCGGCGGAATGTTTAAAGTGTAAAAGCAAAAGCAGGCGATTGCCTGCTTTTTTTAGTCTTGATCTATTATAATATCTATTTTCTTGCCTGGTTTCTTAGCAATTTTTATTTTGAGCAGCCCATCGATATAGGAAGCCCGTATTTTCCTCTCGTTAATAGGCTGTGAAAAGGGTATAGTCCTGCTTGACTTTTGCATTGAGGACCTGTGTCTCTGTGATTGATTGATATCGTTCACTTCTGTAGACGACTCAGATTTATTTACAGTTATCGTCAACGAATTGTTGATCACGTCGATGGAAATCTGATCTTTTTTAATACCAGGCAATTCAGCTGTTACCTCATATTCTGTGTCTGTTTCATATAAGTCAATATGAATTGGGGAATAGGGGAAGGGCTGTTTGAAGAAATCATCAATACTTTGCAATATTCCTTTTACAGGTTTTTCCTGCATGATATGATTCATTGATTTAAACCATTGTTCTAGGGCTTCATGTCTTTTTGGGCGATCAGGATGGTTAGGTGCCATCGTGTCTCTTCCTCCTCTGCAAGTATCTTATAATAGAATATGAGGGACGGAATGTCCTTGTTCACTTTCCTGCATGATCTTTTAAAACCAAAAGGTGATGATTATCTGTTTTCCGCAATTGTTTTATGAACACTTTGTGAAAAATGCCTTTAGTGTGATTTAGGTCACATAACCATTTTGTGTTCCTTTGTATGCTGAAACAGTAAATTAAGCAGAAGAGGGGTATACACATGTTTTGTTACCAATGTGAACAGACACCAACTGGCGGCTGTAAAGTCGTAGGAGTTTGCGGAAAAGATGAAACAATTGCAAGCCTGCAGGATACAATTATTTTTGCCTTAAAAGGGATTGCAGCATACAGGACACATGCTAACCAGCTTGGACATACAGACCCGTTTGTAGACGCAACAACTCACGAAGCACTTTATATGACATTGACTAATTCCAACTTCAATGTTCAGGAGCATATAGATATGGCTATGAAAGTTGGCCAATCAGCAGTGCGTGTAATGGAAATGCTTGATGAAGCTCATACTAGCCGTTTGGGCATTCCACAGCCGGTTCGTGTAAGCCAGAATAAGATTGAAGGAAAGTGCATCGTTGTAACAGGGCATAATTTATTCGCCCTTGAGGAGCTGCTTAAACAAACAGAAGGAAAAGGCATTAATATTTATACTCACTCAGAGATGCTGCCTGCCCATGGCTATCCAGCATTGAAAAAATATCCGCACCTTAAAGGGAACATCGGGAAGGCATGGTTTGACCAGCGCCGGCTGTTTGAAAAATTCCCAGGTGCGATTCTGGCGACAACAAACTGCGTTATGCCAATTAAAGGGTCCTACGCTGACCGTATGTTTACATACGAAGTGGCAGGGCTTGAAAATGTAAGGAAAATTGAAAATGATGATTTCACCTTGTTGATTGAAAAAGCAATGGAGCTTCCAGAAGCCAATATGGACTCTGAAGAAACGTTAGTAACAGGTTTCCATCACGAAACGGTGCTAGGTCTCGCACCGGAAGTCATCCAGGCAGTGAAAGAGGGAAAGATAAAACGCTTTTTCGTCATAGCAGGCTGCGACGCGCCAGGAAAAGGTGGCGAATACTACCGTGAGCTTGCAACATCGCTTCCTCCGGAGGCAGTAATTCTGACTACTTCATGCGGTAAGTTCCGTTTTAACGATGTTGATTACGGAGTCGTTCCGGGTACGGATATTCCAAGATACATTGACCTCGGTCAATGTAATAACTCGGTTTCCACCGTTAAGATTGCTAAAGCGTTAGCAGACGCTTTTGAATGTGATGTGAATGAACTTCCAGTGAGCATCGTGCTGTCCTGGTTCGAGCAAAAAGCAGTAGCCATCCTTTTGGGACTGTTCAGCTTGGGCATTCAGGATATCCGTATTGGACCAAAGCCGCCTGAGTTCATTTCTGAAGGTGTGATGCAGGTGCTTCAGGATACCTTTAATTTGAAACTGATTACAACAGCTCAGGAAGATATGGAAACAATGATGCAATTAAGCAAGACAGAATAAAAGAATATAATAAAAAAACCCGCTGCATTAGTGCAGCGGGTTTGTGTATTCTTGAAGAAGCAGTCCATTAAATAAGTTCATTCAATAACCCAGTATCCAAAATCATATTTCCATGATGGTCGTTAAAAATTAGCCCATCCTTCTTCATTTTGGTTAGGGTCCTGCTTACTGTTTCCCTAGTCGTTCCAATCATGTTTGCCAAATCTTTATTTGTAAAATCGGACTTTAAAACTATTTTGCCGTTTTCCTGCTTTTCTCCGTGCAGCTCTCCAAGCCTTAACAGCAGTTTCACGATTTGTTCGTATGTGTTATTCAAAATTTGTGCCTCAAGTCTTTCCTGCAGGTCAACAATTTTTTCTCCAAGCACTTTAAATACTTTAATACTCAAATGAGGATTCTCTACAAGGACCTTCTCGAACTGAGAAATAGGCACGACTACAAGGCTCGCATGCTCTAACACTTCTGAATAGCCAGGATAACCGCCTTTGCGGAAAAAGCCAACATGTGGGAACATTTCTCCTTTTTTTAGAATTGCAACAATCTGCTCCCGTCCATTGGCATCGCTTTTGTAAACCTTTACTTTCCCTTCATTAATAAAATATACATTTTCAAGCGGATCTCCCTGAAGGAATACATGGCTGTTTTTCTTCCATTCCCGAGTAATCGATATTTCAACAATTTTTTCTAAATCTTGATCATCCAGGTCTCTGAAAAGCGAGAAGCCTGAAAGCACTTTTTTAATATCTATTTTATTCAAAAGAAACACTCCATTGTTGATACTTTATTTATCTCATACTATTTTAACAAAAGACTGAGTGAATGGTTAATCTTTATTTGGAATTAACAAGCACGTTTACCACAGTCTAACATACAACAAACACTTGGCATTGTCATTTCATATTGAAAGGGGTCTTTTCACGGAAATCACTCCCTGAAATGCAGAAGTATGCGGAAAATAACTGGAATATCAATTCAAAATTCTGTACCAAAAAATAGCAGTAACAATTATTTATCATTTTTCTTTTGCAACGAACGTTTATTCGCTAAAATAGGAATAACGAGGTGAACGAAATGAAAGTGCGTAAAAGTTTGCAAGAGATTTTAACAGAATTAAAAGTCGGTGAATCTGTTAAGAGAAATATAGTCCATTGGCATACGATAGAGGAAAAAGAGGCTCAGACTGATGAGATGCCAGAGGATTTAAGTGAAATATTGAAAAATGCTTTGGAGAGACGAGGCATTTCTCGGCTTTACACTCACCAGAGGTCTTCTTATGAGCAAATCATGGGTGGACAGAGTATTGTTGCGGTTACTCCAACGGCTTCAGGAAAAACGCTTTGCTATAACCTTCCGGTGATCCAGTCGATCATAAATGATCCTAATGCAAGAGCACTATACATGTTTCCTACTAAAGCACTGGCACAGGACCAGAAAAGTGAAATCAATGAATTGATCCAGGAGGCTGAGCTTTCGATCAATAGTTATACATATGATGGTGATACACCATCAAACATCCGCCAAAAGGTGAGGAGGGCGGGCCATATTGTCATCACGAATCCTGATATGCTCCATTCAGCGATTCTTCCGCACCATACAAAGTGGGTGTCGCTCTTTGAAAACTTAAAATATGTTGTAATCGATGAATTGCATATTTACCGGGGAGTATTCGGCAGCCATGTGGCGAATGTGATCAGAAGGCTGAAGAGAATCTGCCATTATTATGGCAGTGATCCAGTTTTTATCTGCACATCAGCAACAATTGCCAACCCACTGGAACTTGCTGAAGGACTGACTGAAAAGGATATGGTCCTGATCGACAACAACGGCGCACCTTCAGGAAGGAAGCATTTCTTGTTTTACAACCCGCCTGTCGTAAATATACCGCTTAACGTCCGCAGGAGTGCTACACTTGAAACCAGACGTCTTGCAGGAGAGTTCTTGAAAAATAAAATTCAGACAATCGTTTTTGCTCGCAGCAGAGTCAGAGTTGAAATACTGCTGACCTATCTCCAGGAACTAGTCAAGCATAAGCTCGGACCAAAAGCGATCCGGGGCTATAGAGGAGGGTATCTGCCTTCTGAAAGGCGTGAAATTGAAAAGGGTCTAAGATCTGGCGATATATACGGTGTTGTCAGCACGAATGCGCTTGAACTAGGAGTCGATATCGGACAGCTTCAGGTATGCATAATGAACGGGTACCCGGGAACAATCGCGAGTGCATGGCAGCAGGCTGGCAGGGCTGGCAGAAGGCACGGAGAGTCGGTTGTCATCATGGTGGCAAGCTCTAGCCCTCTTGACCAATATGTCATCCAAAACCCAGATTACTTTTTTAATCGCAGTCCGGAAACGGCTAGAATTAATCCCGACAACTTAATCATCCTGATCGACCAGATAAAATGTGCTTCATATGAACTGCCATTTAAAAAAGGAGAAACGTTTGGTGCAGCGGAAATTGAAGAAATTTTAGAGTATTTAACAGAGGAACGGATTCTTCATCAAAACGGTGACAAATGGTATTGGATGAATGATGCTTTTCCGGCCCATAACATCAGTCTTAGATCAGCATCGCAGGAAAACGTAGTGATCATCGACCAATCTGATGTTGCGAATGTAAAAGTCATTGGTGAGATGGATACCTTTTCAGCTATGACACTGTTACATGAGGAAGCGATTTACCTGCATCAGGGAATTCAATTCCAGGTTGAAAAGCTCGATTGGGACGAGAAGAAAGCATTTGTGCGTGAAGTGGATGTCGATTATTTCACAGATGCCAATCTTGCAGTCCAGCTAAGTGTATTGGAAGAGGACAAGCATCGAGGAAACGAAGAAACCGAAATTGGTTATGGAGATGTCAGCGTAAGAGCGATGGCAACCATATTTAAGAAAATCAGATTTGAAACACACGAAAATATAGGATCAGGCCCCATTTTTCTACCAGAAGAAGAATTGCATACAAGTTCCGCTTGGATTTCACTGAATAAAGAGCTGTCTGAATTTAATGAAGATCGTCTTGAAGAGGGCCTGATCGGCACTTCTCAGGCATTAAAGCACATCGCACCCTTATTTGTCATGTGTGATCCATCCGATTTACATGTTGTACCGCAAGTGAAAGCTGCTCATAATGAGAAACCTACCATCTTTTTTTACGACCGTTACCCGGGTGGTATAGGTCTGAGTGAAAAAATCTATTCCGGTATAGAAGCGATATTGGAACAAACAAAACAAATGGTAATGAATTGCCAATGCTCGGACGGCTGTCCTTCATGTATTGGCACAGATACGACGTCAATCCATTCAAAGAATGATGTCGTTAAAATTTTAAATATGTTCCTTAAAGCAGCAGTTTAAAGAAGGAGGGGGAAAATGAGTCTTAAGAATAAATTGAACCGCCTAAAACCTCATATTAAAAGCGGAAGTGAAAAAACTAAAGCTGAAATGACACCAGTTCAGGATACTCCAGAAATTCCGTTTCTCGATGTATGGGAAAAGGAATCTGTTTCCCCCTTCTATTTTGATGACCAGTACTGTTTGGTAAGGGAAGTCAGCTATCCGCTCGATTACCAGCATGGCAGCTACCAATTCGGTGATTTGCTGGAGGCGGTTTCCCTTTGGAATACTGAAGAAACGAGACATCCACTATCAGCTTCAGGCCATAAACCGGAAGATCTTGTTTTCTTTGATACAGAAACGACTGGTCTTGGCGGCGGGGCGGGCAACACGATCTTTTTGCTCGGACATGCAAGTGTATCAGGTAATTCGATAAAATTAAAACAGCATATTCTTCCACAGCCAGGTGCCGAAGTTGCTCTTTACCAAAGTTTCCTTGAAAATGCCGATTATACTACCCTGGTAACCTATAATGGTAAGGCATTTGACTGGCCACAGGTCAAAACGAGGCACACTCTGGTAAGGGATCATGTTCCCAAATTGCCTGCCTATGGCCACTTTGACCTTTACCATGCAGCAAGGCGGATGTGGAAGCATAAAATTGAGAGAATGAAGTTAAGTATTGTTGAACAGGAAGTGCTTGGCCTGGAAAGAAAAGATGATATCCCTGGATTCCTCGCACCAATGATTTATTTCGACTTCTTGGAAAGAAAGAATCCAGAAGGGCTGCTTGGAGTAATCAAGCATAATGAAACGGACATCCTGTCACTATTAACGCTATATACACATCTGACCTTTCAGCTTTTAGGAAGGGACAAAACTCAATCTGCAAGAGAAACATACGAAGTTGGACGCTGGTTTTCCTACCTGGGAGAATCGGAAAAAGCTAAACAAACGTTCAGCGGGCTGGCTGAGTTAGGAAACGAACATGAAGCAGCTGCCAAGCATGCCTTGGCAGCTGAATATAAACGTAACAAGGACTGGAAAAAAGCCGTCTCACTGTGGAAAGAAAGTGCTGAAAAAGGGACAAGTAAAGACAGAAAGGAAGCATGCATAGAGCTTGCCAAATATTTTGAGCATAGGGAAAAGGATCTTGAGCTAGCATTAGAATATTGCCGGCTTGCAGAATCCATCCACATAAGTGATGCGGAGACTACAAAAAAGGACATGATTTTTAATGAAGAACTTAAGAAAAGAATCATAAGAATTTCCCGAAAAGCATTTCCCGGGCAAGCGCAGGATTCGGCAAAATAAACCGTAAATACAACACCCTTCGGCATGATAACTTGAATTGTAACAAAATTTTAACATTTTCCAGCAATAAACCTGTAATATCCTGTTGTATGAACCGTTCTGACATTGTAAAATGTAAAATTGTATGGAACAAAAAAATTAATAATTTTTACGGGGCTGGTAAAATGTATAAAGCGGTTTTGGTTCTCTATTTTGTTGTTATTACACTTATTGCTGTTATTTTCAGTGGCCTTAAGGACAATTTTTACACCTTCCTTTAATATTTTATTTTTCTCTTTGACGGCAGATTCTCCTGAAAAATAGGTGTTTTCATTAGTACAAGACGCATTGCTTCTTCATAGGCTGATAATGTAAAGAATAAGTCTATAGGAAAGGAGTTATGCACTATGTACTGCAAACCGACAAATGTATTGCCAACTGTAGTTCATCCTACTAAATGTTGTGTAAACCATAATTATGTTAATAATGTGGTTCCACACGTTCATCCGACTCACACTACAAATGTAAACCATATTAATTACGATCATGTCCATTATTTCCCGCAAACACAGTCAACAGTGAACCAGGTAACAAATCAGAATTTCTATGGCGGTTCAGGCCCAGGTGTTGGTCCAATTGGCCCAAGGCCGCGCCCAGGATTTGGTGGAGCACCAGGTATGGGAATGGGACCAGGAATGGGAATGGGACCAGGACCAGGACCAGGAATGGGATTTGGACGGTAAAATAACTTCTGCAAGGGCTTTTTAGCCCTTGTTTTTTTAAAACCCTTTGAAAATTTTCAGGGAATATTTACGCTGGTTAGATTAATATGTGATCTAACACGGGAATACATTGAATAAATAAAATCATTATTGTATGGCATTCGCGAAATACCTGAAAATCAAACCTGAAGGAGATATAATGGTAAAAGTCGCTGCTATTTCTGGCTATAAGCCTTTTGAGCTTGGGATATTTCAACGTAATCATCCTGCAGCTGAGTACATAAAAATTGCAATCAAAAAAAGTTTGCTGCCTCTAGTTGAGGAAGGCCTGGAATGGGTAATGATCAGCGGGCAGCTTGGTATTGAATTATGGGCAGGCGAAGTTGTGTTAGAATTACAGGAGGAATATCCAGACCTGAAATTATCTGTGTTCACTCCCTTCCTAAATCAGGAAGAAACTTGGAAAGAGGCTAACAAAGAGTGGTATGAATCCATTCTAGCGGGTGCGGACCATGTAGATTCGATATCACGGAAACCATATGAAAAACCATGGCAGTTCAGGCTGAAAAATCAGTTTTTTGTAGAAAAAAGTGATGTGATGATTCTTCTGTATGACCCTGAAAAAGAAGGCAGTCCCAAGTTTATGTATGAAACAGCAATAAAATTCGGAGAAACAAACAAGTATGAAGTGAGATTGATTACTATGTATGATCTTCAAATGATTGTTGAAGAAGAACAATTAAAAAAACAGGGATTTTAACGTGAATTGAGGATTAACTAATATCTTTGATTTGTGTAAATGTACTTGTTAACCTTGATTGTTTCGCTCCAATCAACATTCATAAAAAAGCATAGACCTCTAAGAGAGCCAAAGAAAAAAATAGTAATTGTTAGTATCCTTTTTTCTACCTTTATGTGGAGTAAAGTTGTAGTCTATAGGCTGGTTTTCAATTTGTAAAATAAGGTTACTATGTTAAAGAATGAAGCTTACGAAAAGAAAAATTGACAAATCGCTGTGTTTTTGAAAAAATAAATTAGACGATAGGGGTATATTGAGGTGAATGGAATGATATCCGATAAATTACAATTAACTGCTAAAGATATTTTGGAAAAAGAATTTAAAACAGCTATGCGTGGTTATAAGCCAGAAGATGTTGATAAGTTTCTTGATTTAATCATCAAAGATTATGAACTGATGCAGCAGGAGATAGAGGAACTGCAGCAGGATAATCTTCGCTTGAAAAAGCAGCTTGATGAAACGTCACGCCGGCCAAGTACGCAGGCAGCAGGCACTACTAATTTTGATATTCTTAAAAGATTGTCAAATCTTGAGAAACACGTATTTGGTGACAAACTCTACGATTAAACCAGTTTCTGCTAGATTATGAAATGTATTACCATTGCATTTGATGTCAATATTAAATATAATACTTCATGAAGCTGTTAATAACGTTCGGGTAATCGCTGCAGTTTTGCTGCAGAGGAAAGTCCATGCTCGCACAGGCTGAGATGCCTGTAGTGTTCGTGCCTGGCCAATTCATAAGCCAGGGCAGCCGGGTTCACACTCGGTTGACGGCCGGGAAAATGCCTAAGTCGGCGACGATATGGCATGAATACCTATAAAAGTGCCACAGTGACGGAGCCTTCCCAGAAATGCGAAGGGTGGAACGAGGTAAACCCCACGAGCGAGAAACCCAAACGATGGTAGGGGCACCTTCTTGGAGGAACTCAACGAAGAGAAGGACAGATGATTCATCATCTGTAGATAGATGATTACCACCTGAGTACGAGACTCATGGTCGTTTGCAGTACAAAGGTACAAAACATGGCTTACAGAACGTTATTAATGGATTTGTATGAGTGTTTATTAAAGCCCTCCTTTTGCAAGGAGAGCTTTTTTTATGTATATTTAATGGTGTTGGGCATTTTAAGTATAAGTTACATACGAAAATTATTTCAGATATAAGGGTGAAATTATGAAGAACTTTGATTTGATCGCGACCTCTGCAATGGGGCTTGAAGCGATTGTTGCCAAGGAAGTACGTGACCTCGGATACGAATGTGAAGTTGAAAACGGCAAGATTACATACAAGGGAGATGCACTAGCCATCGCTCGCAGCAATATGTGGCTTCGCACGGCTGACAGGGTCAAAATTAAAGTGGGTGAATTCAAAGCTTATACATTTGATGAATTGTTTGAAAAAACAAAGGCCCTTCCGTGGGAACAACTTCTGCCAGAAGATGCAGAGTTTCCTGTATCAGGGAAATCAGTGAAATCAAAGCTTTTCAGCGTTTCGGATTGTCAGGCAATCGTGAAGAAAGCGATCGTTGAACGATTGAGGACGCAGTATAAAAAAACGACATGGTTCGAAGAAAACGGTCCATTGTTCAAAATAGAGGTAGCTCTCCTAAAAGACGTCGTAACGCTGACAATCGACACAAGTGGCAGCGGGCTCCACAAGCGCGGCTACCGTACAGATCAGGGGGAAGCCCCGTTAAAAGAGACACTGGCTGCAGCCCTAATTATGCTGACAAATTGGACTCCAGATAAACCATTTGTCGACCCATTTTGCGGGTCAGGCACAATTCCAATTGAAGCAGCTTTGATTGGCCAAAATATCGCACCAGGCTTCAATCGTGAATTTGTATCTGAAGGATGGAACCTGATAACTGAATCTATTTGGGACGACGTCAGGGCTGAGGCAGAAGATTTGGCGAAATATGACCAGCCGCTAGATATAAGCGGAATGGACATCGATCACAGAATGGTCAAGATTGCAGAGGAGAATGCTTTTGAGGCAGGGCTAGGCGATCTTATTAACTTCAAGCAAATGCGAGTCCAGGATTTCACGACAAGAAAGGAATACGGAGTTATTGTGGGCAATCCTCCATATGGCGAGCGACTTGGTGAGAAAAAAGCAGTGGAGGAAATGTACAAGGAAATGGGCAGGACATTCTCACCTCTTGATACTTGGTCCATCTATATGCTTACTTCAAATGAAGAGTTTGAACAAATTTATGGAAAACCAGCAACAAAGAAGCGAAAGCTTTTCAATGGATTTATCCGGACAGACTATTACCAATATTGGGGCAAGCGTCCGCCACGGGTTGATAAGTAAAACGGTTCTTTTCCCTGATAAATCTGTTAAGTTAATAAGAGAAGCCGCCTCCATCAGGATGCGGCTTTTCTTGATTTTGCAATTATTGCCTCTGAAGCTAAACGTTGATGGATGTGTTTATCTAGCGAAAGGGAAATTAGGTAAGGATTGATGCTGCTCATCTTGTAATATAGCAGGTATCTAAATGTAAACCTGGAACTGGGTGTAATCGAGCCTCCATCTTTATGAAGAAAGCTTTTATAATTTTTAGCTTGTTCTTCTGGAATAATTTTTTTGACTGGCGAATAAAATACATGTATCTATGAACGATTGGAGGAATGGCAATGAATTATTCTTTTATTGATTTCCATAGAATCTCAAAAGCACTTTCTTCAAGCTCTGAAGCTTTAAGAAATGAAGATGAAGCTCAGATTGCCGATTTGCAGGAGGCAGAAAATAACTTTCGCCAGGCATTGTCATTTGGCCTTTCAAACCCTAAATAAATATGAAAAACGCTTGATTCCACAAGCGTTTCAGACTGTAGACAAACTCGATAAAAGCGAGCTTGTCTACAGTTTTTTCTTTGCCTTCCATTTCAATCAACAGGTTTTCAATAACAGATCCTGTGAGCTTTATCTTTGTCGACAAGCTAAAACGCTTGATTACACAAGCGTTTTTTTTGCCTTTTTACGATCCCTGAAGCATTCGTTTACCATCTTCTGTCATCATATCCGGTGTCCAGGCAGGCTCCCATGTTAAATGAACGTTTGCATGATCGATTTCTTCCATGCCCATAACACAGTATTTTATGCCGCTCACAATGCTGTCATGGAGAGGGCAGCCAGGTGTTGTAAGTGTCATTAGTACTTTTGCGGTTCTTGGCTCAGGTATATCAATATCATAAATTAAGCCTAAATCGACTACATTGATATTCAATTCTGGATCATAAACTGTTTTTAAATTTTCTCTAATTTTATTTTTTAGATCTGTCATCTGAAATTCCTCCTCATTTTCTTATCACTTTGGCAATTGTCATGCTGAATAAAGTCGCAGCGATCAAAAGCAGTACCTGGCCAAGGTAAAATAAATACATCCATTTTGCTGTGAAGGAGAAGACAAGGATGAATACTCCGGCAGTGAACAAGATGAAAAGAGGCAGGGCCATTCTTTCATCCATCATCTCCTTTAAGGAAGGGACCTTTTGTTTTCCGATCTCCTTGCTGTATTTATATGTCCACCATAGAAAGGGGACAATTTTATACAAGTATCCGATAATGCTGAAAGCAATCCAGGCAATCAAATATAAGAAGAGCAAGGGTCCAGCGAATTTAGGAAGCAGACCCGCCGCGCTGATTACAAATGTTAATAAATGAATTGCTGCGCCACATCCAATTGCCAATAAGGCAAACATGAACGGCCGGTCCAGGTTCTTTTTCACTCGTTTATCTATTATCTTTTTTATATGCCAAGTGAAGAGCAGAAAACCGGCAAACAGCAAGAACGTTCCTGTACTTTGAATCAGGTGGCTGTTAAAAATAATTGATAATAATAATGCGATAATGCCAGAAAAATAAATAGTGAAAATAAAGGGAGCCGGTTTCATCGAATAACCATGTGAAAGTGAGAACATCGGAACCATTTTATACGAAAAACCGAAAATCAACAGAGTAAACCAGCCTGCCGTTCCCATGACTAAATGACTTTTGAAGATAACCTGGTAATGGTTTGATGCAAATCCTGTTCTGATGCTAAGGACAAGCATAATGCCAAGTATAACCGCTGCCAGCAAAGAAATAAGGGCAGAGCCTACAAACAGCGTAAGTATGTTTGGTTTAGCCTGGCTTTTAAGGGTCATGAACATCTGGAAAAGGAACATTAAAATTCCGGTTAAAGTCAGGATTCCCGGAATCAATGCATCCTGTGGACTAATGTATAGAGTAGCTGCGAATGCAGCGATTCCTACAGCTGTCACTGAAAATTGGGCAAACCCGAATTTTTCATTCCAGATAGGAGTCAAGAATGCAACAGGCACAAGCTGATACATAGCCCCCATGGCGACCATTAAGGCCCATCCAAGTATAAACAAGTGGGCAGCAGACCAGATAGCTGGAATTCGGTATGTCCCTGATATCAACTGTTCCCCATTAAGTAATAGGAGAAGTTGTGAAAGAACCATGGCGAACATACTAAAAGCAATAAAAGAAAAGGGCAGCTTGATATTTGTTTCGTTTCCCTTGCTTTGGCTGAACATGGTGATCACCCCGCTTTTCGGGATATAGTAACTTTATAGCTCCCATCGTCCTGCTGTTCAGTCAAATAGATATATCCAAGCTCATCTAATTGTTCAAACAGGAACATCGGCCTGCGATCATTTATAATTACAAGTGTTTGCCCTTTACCAAGATCTTCAAGTGCCGCCAGCGTTCTCATCATAGGCTGTGGAGGTTCTAGTCCCCGGTTGTCGAGTATCATCCTATTTTCCTCCTTTTTTAGTGAAAGTGATTTTATAATGCTTTGTATCGATCTTTTCGACTTCATGTTCAAAGCCTTTAGCCTTCATAACTCCATATAAAGGAACAGGCTTAAATGGTGCGTGAAGTATTAGAATATCGTTTAATTGCAGCTCTGAAATAGCCTCCATTATTTTTTGAAAGGGCTCCAGCTTGTTATTGATATCCTCTCTTACATCTAGTTCAATCGTTTTATGTTGCATTACTCTCAGCTCCTCAGTAAATTCATCTATTTAAATGATATTGATTTTCAATTAGTTCTTCTGTGACAAGCATCACTTAACAATTAAGAAAATCTTTTTCGTAAATCATTAGATGATAAAGAAATTTAGATTTGGCTTTGACTGAATCTTGACGAGGAATTCGTAAAAGAACTTATTAAAATAATTCTTGATGCAATTTTTCATGGTCGATTAAATAACATCCATCGTCATCCACGCTCAGATAATCCTTCTTCTTTAAATAATTGATGGTCCTGCTCACTGTTTCACGAGAGGTTCCAATCATATTAGCAAACTCTTTATTCGTAAAATGGGTGGTCAGTTTAAATCCATGCTTCATTTTCTCACCATTTGTCTTACAAAGGCGGAGGAGCAGCATGATGATTTGCTCATACGTATTATGCAAAATCTGCTCTTCGAGTCTGGCCTGTAGGTCCACGATTTTCTCTCCCAGCACCCTGAACAATTTAATCGATAATAATGGGTAAGCCACAAGAATTTCCTCAAATTTGTTGATGGGGATAACAATCAGCTGTGAATCCTCCATTACTTCTGCGTGTGCAGGGTACTGTCCCTTTCTGAAGAAACCAGCATGTGGGAACATCTCACCGGTTTCAAGCACTGAGACAATTTGTTCACGCCCCGATGAATCGGTTTTATAAATCTTTACTTTTCCTGAATTTATAAAAAAAACCCGATCCAGAGTATCACCCTGCATAAATGCGTACATTTTGCTTTTATAAAACCTTGGCTGGGCAATTTCAACGATTGTATCCAATTCCTGAGTTGATAATTCCTTAAAAATAGGTACTTCACTAAGCTGCTGCTTGATTTGGGATATATGCATAATAATCTGCTCCTCTACCTTCAATTAAGTTTCTACTATGATTTTATCAACCGAAAAAGAAGGGCTAAGTGACCTGAATCATATTTTGAAGATTTTTTGAAAATTATTCTCATTCCTGTGGGAAAAATCACACCTAGTAGATGCGGTACTTCACAAAATAATCATTCGATTGCTTTTAAAATGAAGGTGTAAATCAAACAGGAAGGGGATGTATGGAAATGGAAATCCAGCATGGGACAACCACAAAAGCAGTGGTGAAGAAGAATAGGAACTCACTGTTGAAATCCGTACTCATTATTACATTATTACTTAGCTTTACAGTGCTCCTGACAGGGGGATACTGGATTTTTAAAGAAATGGCTCCACGGCCGGTTGAAGTAACAAACGAGAACGGAGAAGTCATTTTAACGAAAGAAAGCATCATGGGAGGGCAAGCTGTTTTCCAAAAGTATGGTTTGATGGATTATGGTACCGTTTTGGGCCACGGCTCTTATATGGGTCCTGACTATACAGCGGAAGCGTTGAAAATATACACAGAAGGAATGCAGGACTTCCGGTCACATGAAAAATACGAAAAGGATTTTAAAGAATTAAGCAAGGATGAACAAGCAATCATTCGTGACAATGTAAAGAAGGAAATGCGTGAAAATCGTTATGTACCCGATACAGACAAACTGGTATTAACTGATGCTCAGATTTACGGACATAGTAAGGTAAGAGAATTCTATCATGGGATTTTTACAGAAGGAGACCATTGGGGACTTAAACCTGGCCTGATCCAGGAAAAGCACATGCCGGCAGGGGATCGAGCTTGGGTTTCAAAAGGAGACCAAATTGAACAGATTTCAGATTTCTTCTTCTGGACTGCATGGCTTTCAAGTACTGAAAGACTTGATGATAAAATTACGTATACGAATAACTGGCCATATTATGAAGATGCAGGCAACACAATGTCATTCTCAGCCGTTTGGTGGAGCGGTGCGAGCGTAACCATCCTGATATTATTTGTCGGAATTATCTTGTATGTGTTCTATCGTTACCACCTTGGAATGCAGGAAGCATATACAGAAGGGAAGTTTCCAAAATTAGATTTAAGGAAGCAGCCATTAACCTCATCACAATTAAAAACAGGTAAATATTTTGCTGTGGTGTCGGTGCTGTTCTTCGTCCAGGCGAT
This sequence comes from Heyndrickxia sp. MSNUG, assembly GCF_049532715.1. Classification (NCBI taxonomy): domain Bacteria; kingdom Bacillati; phylum Bacillota; class Bacilli; order Caryophanales; family Bacillaceae; genus Heyndrickxia; species Heyndrickxia sp. MSNUG. Next base: position 3,033,317 of record NZ_CP150978.1, on the reverse strand, counting down.
GTTTGGGGCGCTTCTTGCACACTACTATATCGAACCGGACAGTTTCTTCGGAATGAAGTGGATCCATGATATCCTCCCATTCAACATTACGAAAGGATTCCATCTGCAGCTGGCGATTTTCTGGATTGCAACAGCTTGGCTTGGAATGGGTATTTTTGTCGCACCGCTTGTAGGCGGGCATGAACCGAAACGTCAAGGATTATTGGTCGACATTCTGTTCTGGGCTTTGGTAGTCCTTGTAGCTGGCAGCATGATTGGTCAGTGGCTTGGCGCTAATGGCTACCTTGGAAACAACTGGTTCCTCTTAGGTCATCAGGGCTGGGAGTATCTCGAACTGGGACGCATCTGGCAGTTCATTCTTGCAATCGGTATGCTGATTTGGCTGTATATTGTATATCGCGGAATTAAGAGCGGCTTGAAGCGGGAGTCTGATAAGGGCGGCTTGATCCATCTTTTGTTCTACTCAGCGATAGCAGTTCCAGCGTTTTACTTCTTTGCCTTCATGATCAATCCAGGAACACATTATACATTCGCTGATTACTGGCGCTGGTGGATCATCCATCTATGGGTAGAAGGAATATTTGAGGTATTCGCAGTTGTAGTCATCGGATTCTTAATGGTCCAGATGAAGCTTGTTACAAAAAAGTCAACAGTCAAAGCATTGTATTTCCAGCTGATCCTGCTAATGGGAGCAGGAGTGATCGGTATCGGACATCACTATTATTACAACGGGTCAGCAGAAGTCTGGATCGCCCTCGGCGCAGTGTTCTCTGCTTTAGAAGTCATTCCATTAACACTGCTGATTTTAGAAGCATATGAACAATATAAAATGATGCGTGATGGCGGGGTAGACTTTCCTTATAAAGGAACATTCTGGTTTTTAATCTCTGTAGCAATCTGGAATCTTGTAGGGGCAGGGGTACTTGGCTTCCTGATCAATCTGCCTGCAGTCAGCTACTTCGAACATGGTCAATTCCTGACTCCTACCCATGGTCACGCTTCGATGATGGGTGTATACGGAATGTTCGCAGGAGCAGTGTTAGTCTACTCATTGCGGAATATTGTAAAGCCGGAGAAATGGAGCGACAAGTGGATAAAATTCATTGTCATCATGCTGAATTTCGGGCTCGCTGGCATGGTATTCCTATCGCTGCTGCCAGTTGGATATTTACAGATTAAAGAAGCGTTCTTCAACGGTTATGCAGCATCCCGTTCAGCAGAATTCCTGCAGCAGGATACAGTGCAAACGCTGCTGACACTAAGAGCGATTCCTGACTCCATTTTCTTGATTGGAGTTGCAGCCCTGGCGCTGTTCAGCATCAAAGCGTTGTTCAATCTTCGCAAGGTTACTCATAAAGAAGAAGAGCCACTGCCAGTAAAAGACCTGGCCGTAGACGAGGACTAAAAGGGAAATCCGCAAAGCACAAGCTTTGCGGATTTTTCATTTTGGTTCTGATCTTTCTTTATCTTCACATTCAAAGCAAAGGACTCTGCCATCTGGCGTATGCACTCCATTCAAAAAACCGTCAAGACAAAAGATTTCCTTTCCACATTGCTCACAGCTGCCGACAAGCTCCTTCATTGACCTCGCCTCCTAATAATATAGTTCGGTTTTTAAGGGGAAATCTCCTTGTTATATCAGATTGATTCTATGTGCCCGATAAGAGGTGCGGGAAGGAAGAAAGGGAAAATAGTAGCAAGAATGCATTTACAGCTAATTTAAGTATTCAATTATTTTAATGATTAACAATATCATAGTAAATCAGTGACCACGCTCACTTCATATGTAATCGGTAATTTCTATAATAAAAATGTAAAGATAATAAGCTACAAAAAGGAGAGAGTAAAATGACTTTTAGCGTAATTATCAACGTACCTGACTATGCACCAAGGGAAAAGCATCCTACTATATTTCAAAACTTTGATGCGTTAAAGCCTGGGGAATTCATGCAGATTGTCAATGATCATGATCCAAGGCCGCTGCAATACCAGTTTATGATGGAACGTCCAGAAGTTTTCTCATGGGAGTATCTAGAAGAAGGACCAGAAACCTGGCGAGTGGCTATTGGAAAAACTAAATAAGTAATCTGGAAAATACCTAATTTTCATCCAAACAACAGGCATGCCTGTTGTTTTTTATTTTTGAGCTGAAAAAGTTCAATGTTGTTAAAAGCATGTGAAATGGAGTGGATAGGCTTGATACCTGGGTGATATGTGTTTCGGGTGTGATCTGAGGTGAAATGATCCTCTTGAGAGTTTATTTGCACCCCGCAGGAGAGTCAGCGAAAACCACCTGTAAAGGAAGCATCTAGAACGGAAATCAACAATTAAGGTGATCAGGACCATTAATTCAGCCAACATGGTATCTTGTTAATACCTTTGATTCAATCCAACATAAAGCTGTTGAAGTTGCATTGTAAACCAAATAGTCTTTTTTATTTTTCGTAAACCAAAATATCAGAAAAGTATGATAAGATGAGTGAGAAAGAGAAAAATGGGGTGAAATGGATGAATGAGGCGAATCAAACAGAAAAGGAATTTTTGGATTTTGTGAAGAAAATGTCTGCCTATGGAGAGGCGCTTTCTTTAATTTATTGGGATTTAAGGACTGGAGCTCCGAAGAAGGGTGCAGAACAGCGTTCAGAAGTAATTGGTGTCCTGTCATCGGAATTATTTAATATGTCGACTTCAGAAGAAATGGCTGCATACATAGCGAAACTGTCAAATGAAACAGGTCTATCAGAAATCACCCGCAAGACTTTGGAAGAGTGCAGAAAAGACTATGACCGTAATAAGAAAATACCTGCAAGAGAGTACCGGGAATATGTCATTCTTCAATCCAAAGCTGAAACAGTCTGGGAAGAAGCGAAGGAAATGTCTGATTTTGATATGTTCAGGCCTTACCTCGAAAAATTAGTAGATACGACCAAGAAGTTCATTCATTATTGGGGTTCTGAAGGAAATAAATATAATACACTGCTTGATATGTATGAGCCAGGCGTAACAGTTGAAGTGCTTGACAAAGTATTTGGCGATTTACGTGAAAAAATCGTACCGCTTGTCCAGCAAATTTCAAATTCAGCAGCTAAGCCAGAGACCGAATTTTTATTCCAAAACTTTCCGAAAGAAAAACAGAAAGCTTTTAGCCTGGATATCTTAAAGCAAATGGGCTATGACTTCGATGCGGGAAGATTGGATGAAACGGTGCATCCATTTGCGATGGGTCTAAATCCTGGTGATGTTAGAGTAACGACAAAATATGATGAGTCCGACTTCAGGACAGCGGTATTCGGAACGATTCACGAAGGTGGTCATGCCCTTTACGAACAGAACATTTCGAAGGATTTGATCGGTACACCGTTGAGCTCAGGAACATCAATGGGCATCCATGAATCTCAATCGCTTTTCTATGAAAACTTTGTCGGCCGTAATAAATCATTTTGGAAACATAATTACAGCTTGCTCCAGCAATATTCAAACGGACAATTTTCCGATGTGGAAATAGAAGATTTTTATCGTGCGGTCAATGAATCGAAACCAAGTTTAATCAGGATCGAGGCAGACGAGCTGACGTATCCTCTTCATGTAATGGTCAGATATGAAATAGAAAAAGGGTTATTTAATGATGAGATCGAGGTAAAGGACCTGCCGCAAATATGGAATGATAAATATGAGCAGTACCTTGGCATCAGGCCGGAAAATGATGCACAGGGTGTACTTCAGGACGTACACTGGGCAGGCGGGAGCTTTGGGTATTTCCCATCGTATGCATTAGGTTATATGTATGCTGCCCAGTTTAAAAATGCGATGCTTAAAGATTTGCCGAACTTTGAAGAATTGCTGGAAGAGGGTAATCTTTTGCCAGTGAAGGAATGGATGACTGAGAAGGTGCACCAGCATGGAAAAATGAAAAAGCCGCTTGAAATCCTAACAGATGTTACTGGAGAAGGGCTTAATGCTAAATATTTAGTAGATTACTTGTATGCAAAATATAATAAAGTTTATCATTTAGTATAAAAAACGAAGATGGCAGGTACCTGCCATCTTTTCTGTGTGGTGTACGTATGTATAAGAAATTGCCATATTTAATGATTGCTTTCGCTGCTGCAATGTGGGGCTTGATTGGTTTCTTTGTTAAAGGTTTGTCAGATGCTGGTTTCAGTGCCATGGAAATCGTCACAGTAAGGGTTGTGACTGCGGCTGGCATTCTCGTTCTTGTCGGTCTTGCAGCATACCGCGACCATCTTAAGATTCGTATAAAAGATTTACCTCTTTTTATCGGGACTGGGATATTGAGCATCGTCTTTTTTAACTGGTGTTATTTTACGGCAATTGAGCTAATGAATATTCCGATTGCCGTTGCATTGCTTTATACTTCGCCAGCATTTGTGGCTGTCCTGTCATTTATCTTCCTGAAGGAAAGCATTGATCGAAAAAAACTGATCGCGATAGCTCTGACGATAATAGGTTGTACACTCGCTGCTGGTATCACCGGCCAGGAAGGAGCATCTTTTTCAGCTGCGGCCCTTCTGATTGGTCTTGGGGCAGGATTTGGATATGCACTTTACAGTATTTTCGGAAAGGTGGCCCTTAGGAAATATCATCCTTTCACTGTCACATTGTATACCTTCATTGTAGCTGCGGCAGCTCTGATACCGACTACCGGTATTGCTGGCAAGGCGAGCATTTTGTTCAACGGAAGTACGTGGCTGTATGTCATTGGACTTGGGATTTTCCCTACAGTTCTCGCATATTTTGCTTACTCATGGGGACTGGAAAGAACAGAAAGCAGTACTGCAGCAGTTGTTGCTACACTTGAGCCAGTTATTGCCACTTTGCTTGGCGTAATAGTCTACGGTGACCGACCGGGAATCCTGCAGCTGATAGGCTCACTGCTAATTGTCATATCCGTAGTAGCTGTAAATATATCACTGCCAGCCAGGAAACTAAAAAGCACTTCACTATCTGATTAGTGAAGTGCTTTTTATATAATCCCAGCCAACTAGAGTTGACCAAGATACTAGGGCATAATCTTCCTAGAAGAACTTATATCCCTTTGATCCAATTGGTGCATTCTGAATCATGTCAATGAACGGAATCGTATAAGCGAAAAGAATCAATAAGACTGTAATACCAATCCACAGTTTCCAGTTTTCAAATACCATCGGAGTCTTTTCTGCTTCGTCAGCAACTTCTCCAACTGGGAATTCCTGTTCACCTTTAGGTGCAAAGAATGCAAGGTTGATGAAGATATAAAGCATCAAGATAATTCCAAGGAACAGGATAGAACCGCCGACTGCCTGTGCAACCTGGTAGGGGATCCATTCTGCAGCCTTTTCAGCTCCGCCATATGTTGAGAAGGATGAACGGCGAGGGGCTCCAATTAAACCAGCTGCGTGCATTGCCCCTGACATGAAGGTCATACCGATCGCCCAGACAATACCTTGGATAATGGCTAACTTGTTCATTGCCTTAGTCAGAACTCTTCCTGTTAAGTGCGGAATCAGCCAATAGGAAATCCCAAAGAACGTCAAGACTACAGATGTTGCAAGTGTTAAATGGAAGTGTCCTGTTACCCAAATTGTATTATGGACAACCTGATTCAGCTGATGGGAAGCGTTGATAACGCCGCCTGCACCTGCAGGTATAAAGGCAAGCATTCCGATGAATGGAACCGCAAATCGTGCATCACCCCAAGGAAGCTTTTTCACCCATCCAAATAGACCAGTAGAACCCTTGGATCGACCAAACATCTCAAAAGTTGCGAAAAGCGAGAAAGCTGTCATCAATGATGGAATGATGACAAGGAATGTCAGGATAACCTGAAGGAATTTCCAAGCAGGGTCAATCCCAGGCTCCATTAGCTGATGGTGGAAACCAACCGGGATTGAGAACAGCAGGAACAGGATGAAAGACATCCTTGCCAGTGAATCTGAGAAAATCTTTCCGCCAATGATTTTTGGTACAATCGCATACCATACCATATAGGCAGGCAATAGCCAGAAGTAAACAAGCGGGTGGCCAAAGTACCAAAAAAGTGTACGGCTCACTAAAACGTCAACGCGATCTACCAGTCCTAAAGACCAAGGGAGCAGTTGGAACAATACGGTTGCAGCTACTCCGATAGTAGCAACAATCCACAAAAGCGTATTAACAATTGCCATAAATGTCAAAAGCGGGCTAGGCTTACCAGGGTTAGCTTTTCTCCAGGATGCATAAGCCATAATCAATGCGGCACCGTCAATCCAGCTTCCGACAATAACAAGTGTAAGACCTACATAATAAAGTGCGTGCGCCTGTAAAGGAGCATAAAAAGTATAAAGAACAGATGCTTTATTCAAAAGAATTATAACAGCGGCCATAACAGTACCAATTGTCATGAGCCAGAAGCCAATCCAGCCAATCAAACGCTGTTTATCAGTCAATGCTCCAGAAGTCTTGCTCACTGCAGCAAGCTGGAAGCCCATAATAAAAAAGGTTGTTAATACAAGGCCTAAAACGACCCCATGCACTGTAAGAACCTGATAATATCCGATTCCCCAAGGTAATTCGAATTTTCCTGAACGGACAAGCGTCTGCAGCAAGCCTGCAAGTCCTCCAACTGCGAGGGCAATGAATGCTACATAAAAGTGAGCCATTGCCAATTTGCCATCACGACGGTCAACTCTTGTATTTACTGTATTCGTACTCATTATTCTACCACCTCAATTTTAGAAGACATCATATGGTGGCCAACACCACAATACTCGTTACAAACGATCAGGTAATCGCCAGCCTTGTCAAAAGTAGTCACGTATTCACTGATGAATCCAGGCTCAAGCATCATGTTGATGTTTGTTCCCGCCACTTCAAATCCGTGGATGACATCCTTTGTTGTTGCAATTACTTTAACTTTTGCACCTAAAGGAACTTCAACCTTTGCCGGATTAAAAGAAAAAGCAGAAGCAACATAAACCAGTTCATAATCCCATTCTTTGCCTTCAACCTTTTTCAGGCCAGGCTTGTCGAATGGTGCGGTTGTATCAACCTTTTCAGGATTTATCGTCGCCAGGCAGCTTGGCGGCTGATTGCCAAGATAGAACGCGCTGACCCCGATGACTGAAAGGAAAACGAGAAGTGTCGTGATCCCGAATATTAGCCAAATTTTTTCAAACTTATGAATGTGCATAGCTTCTTTCTCTCCTTTTGGTCTCTGTTAGAAACGATCTAAAAATAAAAAATATACGCCTACCCAAGTAATGATTAAAAAGAAACCCAACAAGAAAACAGATGCAAGTGTTCCTTTCAAAGAAGATTGTTCTTCCACTTTTGGGTTCGTCTTCTTCCCGATCCCAGGCTGTGCCATCCCGGTCACTCCCTTCGAATAAATAAGTAAGTAATTAAATTTAATAAGTACACTTTCATAATACAAAACAATCAGGAAACGTAAATATGGTTTCATTCAGTTCACAAATTGTTCATACCTGCCATATTTACTATGTTAATGGTGAAAACCTATAAACACAGTGATTTAAGTCACATCACAAGCTAGGTAAATGTGAATAATCTGTGAAAATGGAAATGTGAATGCATGAGCAAGTGAGCCGGACTTAACACTCTGGTGTGACAAAACTGATTGACAAACTTTAAAAGCGGAAATTATTAATAACTGCTCACCAAATTTAATGATCGTTAATAAACTAGTAGAAAATGTTTTTTTCAGGAAGTGATTGTAGTGGAGAAATTCTATTGTGACCATTGCCGTCTTTTGTATGATGAAATCAAAATTTGTAAAAAATGCGGAAGTGCAGCAGAAAAGAAAATCTGGATTGAGGTTCAAAAGCAATCCAACGAAAAGTAATCGGCTTTATTTACTACAAAGCACCAGAAATCTGGTGCTTTTGCTATGTTGAAGCATGGTTTACTCACCGGAAAATTAATTGTGGTAAAATAAAGATAATTTAAAATTTGGAAAGGTGATGTTTATGTTTTTGCCTTCATTTCAACTTGATGGAAAAACCGCTGTAGTTACAGGTGCAGGGCGAGGAATAGGTCGTGCGCTTGCGATAGGACTTGCAGAAGCAGGGGCTGATGTTTCCTTGCTTGCGCGGACAGAGGAGGACTTAAAGGATACGGCTGCAGCAATTGATGACCTGGGCAGAAGGGCTTTGATCCTGCCGACGGATGTTACAAATAGGGAACAAGTACATAGGGCAATTGCCGAAGTAAAATCAGAATGGAATCAAATCGATATCCTCGTGAATAACGCAGGAATGAATATTCGCTCTAAGGCATTGGATGTGACCGATGAGGAATGGCAGACAATTATGAATACGAATCTGAAATCTGCGTTCATGATGTCTCAGGAAGCCGGCAAGGTCATGAAAGACCAGAAAGAAGGCGGCAAAATCATCAATATTACTTCTGTCGGTGGCCATGTTGCTTTAAGAACGGGAGTTGTCTATGCTGCGACAAAGGCTGCCCTCATTCAGATGACAAAAGTGCTTGCGATGGAATGGGGGCAATACGGTATAAATGTCAATGCCATTGGTCCATGGTATTTTAAAACACCACTGACTGAAAAGCTTCTATCTGATGAAGAATATGTGAATGATATCCTGGCAGTCACGCCACTTAAAAGAATCGGTGAATTGCCGGAGCTCGTTGGTCCTGCAGTATTCTTAAGCTCTGATGCAGGAAATTATGTGACCGGACAAACTTTATTTGTGGATGGCGGCATGACGATCCATGGTTTTTGATTTGAATGTCAACTGGTAATGATTTTATAATGTTCCTGCGATAAGGGCATTGTATAATGGATTTGCACAGCAACTCCTTCAAAACATTAGGCTTTCTCCTTCACAGGGGAAAGTCTTTTTTTGCTTTAAAATTGATAAAGACCAATCATTAGTTTGACTGCATACTCTTCGGGTAAATGGAAAAAGTAACCGTACATATAGATGAGGAGAGTAGCGATATGCCAAGAATTATTTCCGCAGCAGAAGCCTTGCCGCCATATACAATTGAACAAGAAGAGGTAATGGAGTTTGCTGAAAAACTATTTAAAGAATCGTTCAATGATATAAAAAGACTGCTAACGGTGTTCCAGAATGGACAGATCGAGAAGAGGCATTTTGCCAAAAATCTGGAATGGTTCGAGCAAGACCATTCATTCGAAGAAAAGAATAATGCTTATATTGAAACAGCTGTAAAGCTAGGAGCAGAAGCAATCACAAACTGCTTGGCAAATGATGAATTCTTGCAAAAAGAAGTGTTTTTGCAGGATATAGATGCAATCTTTACAATTAGCAGCTCAGGAATAGCAACCCCAAGCATTGAAGCTAGAATTATGAATATCCTGCCTTCTTCACAATATACTAAAAGGATTCCAATTTGGGGGCTGGGATGTGCCGGTGGAGCCTCTGGACTTTCGCGGGCATATGAATACTGTCTTGCGTATCCGAAAGCAAAAGTGCTTGTTCTCTCGATTGAACTTTGCAGTTTAACCTTCCAGCGAAACGACAGGTCTAAAAGTAATTTGATTGGAACATCGTTGTTTGCAGACGGTGTAGCCTGTGCTCTTGTTTGCGGTGAGGATTCCGGGTATGAGCAGTTGACAAAAAAACAATCAGCACCAAGAATCATCGGGACGCAATCAACAACGATGCCGGATTCGCTCGATGTGATGGGCTGGGATATAAGAAATGAAGGACTATACGTTGTTTTTTCAAAAGACATTCCAACGATTATCGAGAATTGGCTCCAGCCAAATGTCCTTCGCTTTCTAAAGGCAAATGGATATGGTGTGGCCGACCTAGATCACTTTATCGCTCATCCGGGAGGCAAAAAAGTCCTTGAAGCGTATGTTTCAGCATTGAATTTGCCAGAACCGATGACAGAAATCTCGCTGAATGTCTTGAAGGAATTCGGGAACATGTCTTCTGCAACAATCCTTTATGTGTTAAGGAGGTTCATGAAAACTGCAAGCGTTGGTGACCTTGGTCTGGCAGCTGCATTGGGGCCTGGCTTTAGTTCGGAATTACTGCTTTTGAGGTGGGAATAGAATGACATTTTTCGTATTTATAGGATTTATCATTCTCCAGAGATTGACAGAGCTGGTCATTGCTAAAAGGAACGAAAAGTGGATGAAGAACAAAGGAGCGATTGAATTTGGTAAGGGGCACTATCCTGCGATGATCTTGATCCACACATCCTTTTTTATCTTCTTTATTTTTGAAGTAATATATTTTCACAAAAGTTTATCACTATATTGGCCAATATTGCTTCCGCTTTTCTTATTTACTCAGGTGATGAGAATATGGGCACTGACTTCATTGGGGAAGTTCTGGAATACAAAAATCATTATTCTTCCAGGAGCGGACATAGTTAAAAAAGGGCCTTATAAAATCATCAAGCATCCGAACTATTTAATCGTCACTTTGGAATTGATCATTATCCCGCTTATGTTCAATGCCGTTTTCACTTTAGTTTTGTTTACCATCTTGAATATCGTGATTCTTTCAATTCGCATTCCAGCAGAAGAAAGAGCATTGAGAGAATTAACAAAATATGACGATGAATTCGGTAAGCACGGACGCTTCGTACCAAATTTGTTAAATAAGTGTGACAATTAGCTAGTTTCCATTGAAAATGATAATCATTGATGATACACTTTTCTTAAAGATGAAAACAGTTCTCAGTTAATACTGAACTATAAGGATGGTGTTATTAATGGTTTCTATGTTAGTCGTGTCCACTATAGCAGCTTATTCTTTCATTATGAAATATGTTTTAAGCAACGTACTTAAACCACAATAAAAAATAGATTCTCAATTAGAACAAGCCCGGGCCCAGGTCCGGGTTTTTATATTTGTGCATATTTTAATAGTAATCCTCAGAATGAAACAATTTAGCATGACTATGTTTCTTGTAGGGATTTTTCAAAATTAACAATGAAATACCAAAAAAAACTGCCTTCACATTATTTCAAGAGAAGTATAGGTTACGAAAAGAATCTAATTCGAAAATGTAATTATAGGAAAAGCGCGAAAAATCATATAAAATAAAGTCATTCACAAATTTGTCACAAGGGGTATATAGAATGGTCCAGACAATAGCACAGCAAGATCGAAAACTTCTTGGAAAGATACTATCACTTTATAAACTAATACAATCCAATAAGGATAAGGATATTGCTGAAAAGGTTAGGGAGTTGGGAAGGAAATCACTTGAAGAAGAATTCTCGATTGCATTTTGCGGCCACTTTTCCGCAGGGAAATCGAGCATGATCAACAGGCTTATTGGCGAGAATATTTTGCCGTCCAGTCCCATTCCAACAAGCGCAAATTTAGTGCGGATAAAATCAGGAAGCGAATATGCTAAGGTTTTCTTTAGACAAGGAGGTTCACGGCTATACCCGGCGCCATATGATTATGAAACGGTTAAATCATATTGCAAAGACGGTGATCAAATAGAGGCAATTGAAATAAGCCATAACGGAGCTGAATTCCTCAAAGATGCCGTGATCATGGATACGCCAGGCATTGACTCCACTGATGATGCTCACCGAATAGCAACTGAATCAGCATTGCATCTGTCAGATATCGTTTTTTATGTGATGGATTACAATCATGTACAGTCGGAACTGAACTTCATGTTCACTAAGGAATTAACGGACGCAGGAAAAGAACTGTATCTGATCATTAACCAAATTGATAAACATCAGGATGCTGAGCTTTCGTTTGAACAATTTAAGGAAAGTGTTGAAATGTCCTTTGCAGGTTGGGGTGTGAAGCACTCTGGCATTTTCTATACAAGCTTGAGGGATAAAGAGGGACCTAATAATCAATTTAGCGAGCTTCGCGATTTCATCAAAGAACGCAAGGACAAAAGAAAAGAAATCCTCCCAGTCTCGATTTTCAGGTCATTGGAAAAGTTATCAGAAGACCATTTGGCACATTTGCTTCAAACATTCGAAGAAAAGCTGAGGGAGTTTGAAGTGATTCTCGAAGAGATCTCGGAAAACGAAAGGCCGCAGATTCCGGAGCAGCTTGAGAATTTAAGAGTTAAAAAGGATCAGCTGATCAATGAACGCAATGTTGAAAAAGAGTTTATTTCAGGAATCAATGATATCTTGAAAAATGCTTATTTGATGCCATTCGAAACCAGAACACTTGCTGAGGCTTTTCTTCAGGCAAATCAGCCTGATTTTAAAGTAGGGTTGTTTTTCTCGAAACAAAAAACAGAACAGGAAAGATTGTCGAGGCTGGAAAGCTTCTACAATGATCTCAATGAAAAAGTCCAATCCCAGCTTGATTGGCATATAAAAGACTTTTTAACAAAACTGTTCAAAAAACATGACATTATCACGCAGGATCTTTTGAAAGCAGCACAGGGATTTAAGGTCGATTTTGATATCGAATTATTAAAAGACGCTATTAAACCAGGTGCGAGATTATCAGGAGAGTATGTACTAAACTACACAAATGATGTCGCGGAAAATCTGAAAAATCTCGTAAGAAAGAAACTTGAGCCTATTAAAGAACTTTTTATCGAAAATGTAAAAGTAAATGACGATGAAGAACTGCATGCACTTTCCGATAAGGAAGGGAAACTTGAAGCTCAGCTTGCCGCATGGAATGGAATGCTGGCAATACAAGAGGAGCTAAATGGGCAAAGGCGGATGGTGTCCGAGATCCTGTATGGAGAAGCTGCCCATGCGTACAGCCAGGAAGAATTCAGCATCTTCACACCTTTGGGTGATGATCCAGAGGTGATTGAAAAGCTTGAGCCGGCTGTTCCCGAGACCGTAGTTGAGCAGACCGAAACAATCGCTGTCACACAGCCACAAAGTGAAAAACATGTAAGTCCTATTGATGAATATCAAGATAAACAGCAGTCTTTAGTGGATAAACTGGCTTTTACATCTTCTGAAATTGAGGGAATTCCTGGCCTGAAAAAAATTGCCAGAGAGTTAAAAGAGAAAGCTGCAAGGCTTAAGGGAAGAGAATTCACAGTCGCGTTATTCGGAGCTTTCAGCGCTGGTAAATCATCATTTGCAAACGCACTGGTCGGAGAAAGGCTTCTCCCTGTTTCGCCTAATCCTACAACGGCCGCAATCAATAAAATAAAACCAGTCACATCAGAGCATCCACATGGAAGTGTGGTCGTGAAAATAAAGGATGCAGCCGCATTGCTCAAAGAGGTTGAGCGTTCGCTCGGATTGTTTGGGCAGCGATCAACAGATTTAGATAATGCAATACAACAAATCAACAACCTTAAGTGGGATGATAACGGATTTAGTGCCGTTGAAAAAACTCACTTCTCCTTCCTGCAGGCATTTGCAAAAGGATTCGCTCATTTTAATCATCAATTTGGTGAATTGCTGATTGTGGATCTTGATTCCTTCCGCGGGTATGTGGCAGAAGAAGAAAAGTCTTGTTTTGTTGAATGGATCGAAGTTTATTATGACTGTGAGCTGACCAGGAAAGGAATCACATTAGTAGATACACCTGGTGCAGACTCTATCAACGCACGTCATACCGGCGTTGCCTTTGATTATATTAAGAACTCAGATGCTATTTTATTTGTAACTTATTATAATCACGCTTTCTCAAAAGCGGATAGGGAATTCCTGATCCAGCTAGGAAGGGTGAAAGATACTTTTGAGCTTGATAAAATGTTCTTTATTGTCAACGCAGTCGATTTAGCAAGTTCAGATGAAGAACAGAAAGCAGTACTCGAATATGTCGAGGGACAACTTGTTCAATACGGAATCAGGAAACCGCATCTTTTCCCAGTTTCAAGCTTGATGGGCTTAAAAGCCAAACTGGATCTCCAGATTAGGGAGAACCCGCTTTTCAAAAGATTTGAGCAGGCCTTTTATTCATTTATCACAAATGATCTTATGACTATGGCTTCAGATGCTGGTGAGGCAAAATGGCAGCAGGCTGTCATGTTAATGGAAGAAATGATTGTTTCAGCGGAAGAAGACAAAGCGGCCAAAGCTGAAAAACGTGAAAAACTTCAGGCGGAACAGGAAAAAATGCTGTCCATTTTAGCAAATAAAACAACAGAACTTCTTGCAAGTCGCCTGAAACAGGAAGCCGACGAATTAACTTATTATATCCGCCGAAGAGTATTTATACGATTCGGAGAGTTCTTCAAGGAATCCTTTAATCCGGCGCTGCTGAAAGACGATGGCAGAAATCTAAGAAAAGCATTGGAAAGTGCGCTGGATGAATTGATTGGAAGCATCGGATATGACTTTGCCCAGGAGATGAGGGCAACTTCGTTAAGAATAGAGGCATTTATCGATCGGCTTTTAAAAGAATTCCAGCAATCCATATTTGCTGAAATAAATAAAATCAATCAGGCTTTGTCCTTGTCTTTATCTGAAAATGCCCCTTATACTGGCCTGGATTTTGAAACAGCATTCCTGCACCTTGACCGCACCCAGTTCAAAAAGGCATTGGGGATGTTTAAAAATCCAAAAGCCTTCTTTGAGAAAAACGAAAAGAAACTAATGAGCGATGAAGTGGAAAGACAGCTACAGTCTCCTGCTGGAGAGTATCTTGAAACAGAAAATACTAGGCTTAAAACACATTATATCCATGAAATGAATTTGGCTTTCGAAAGCATCCGGAATGATATGGCGGAGCAGATCAATGACTACTTTGAGGGAATAAGTTCAGCCCTTGGGGACAATTTTTCAATTGCTATAGTTAAAACATCATTGGAAAAGATTAAAAACTATCAATAAAGGTGTGTAAAGTATGATGAATAGCCGTTTTCATGCATGTGCCACCTGCATTCATTTCAGGCCGGAAAAATCCGGCGACAGTCTGAAGTATTATTGTGCAAGGCTGGGCTTTGAAACGAAGACGCATTATCAATTTGACTGCTGGAATCCAAGAGAAAATATTAAAAAATTAATGGCCAGAGAAAGCCAGGTAAACGGGGAGTGATTTTCATGCATTATCAAGTGGATTCCAAATGGTTAAAGGACCATCTGGTTGACAGGAATGTCAGGATCATTGATTGCACCTATAAGCTTGGCGAACCGGAGGCAGGGCGAGCACAATATGAACAGGCGCACATCCCAGGAGCAGTATATTTCGATTTGGAAAAAGATCTTTCGGGTGCAGTTGAAACACATGGAGGACGGCACCCTCTCCCGAAGCAGGATCAATTGAAAAAAAAGCTTGAAGAGTCGGGAATCTGTAATGATACGATATTAATTGCCTACGACTCGAAAGAAGGAGCATATGCTTCCAGGTTCTGGTGGCTGCTAAAGTATCTTGGACATGAAAAGGTTTATATACTTAACGGAGGATTTCAAGCATGGAAGAATGCGGGATATCCAGTTGAACATGAAATTCCCAAATATGATAAAGCGGATTTTGTTATTTCTGTAAACAAGGATATACTGGCTTCCTATGAAGATGTAAAGGACATTGTTCTGAATGGGGATCAGGATACCGAGCTTATTGATTCACGGGAACAAAAGCGCTATCTCGGCATCGAGGAACCAATCGACCGAATTGCTGGTCATATCCCCACGGCGATAAACAAGCCGTGGATGGAAGGTCTTGAAAATGGGTTTTTTAAATCAAAAACTGAACAGGAAAACAGGTTTGCAGATATTGCAAAAAATAAGCCGATTATTGTTTATTGCGGTTCTGGTGTAACTGCGACTCCAAACTACATTGCTTTGAAGAAAGCGGGATACAGCAATGTCAGGCTTTATGCAGGAAGCTACAGCGATTGGGTATCATATGAAGAAAATCCTGTGAAAAAGGAAAATGCAGGGAGCTGATAGATTGAGAAAAACAGCTCCAGATTCATGGTATAATAGACAGGTTGAACCACATGCTGCGCTTGCTGAACAGGCAAGAGGCTTCGGAAATTTATGATTAATGGAGGTTTCAGCTTGGAAAATAATAATAAGACTTCACTAATGCTTATAGACGGGATGGCATTGTTGTTCAGGGCGTTTTATGCCACAGCCGTTTCCGGGCAATTCATGATAAATTCTAAAGGTGTGCCGACAAACGCAATTCACGGCTTTGTTAAACACTTTGCTACTGCTATATCAACATTTAAACCTACCCACGCAGCTGTTTGCTGGGATATGGGAAGCAAGACATTCCGCACAGAAATGTTTGATTTATATAAGGCAAACAGACCAGAGGCGCCAATTGAGCTTATTCCTCAATTTGACCTTGTGAAAGAAGTCGTTGAAGCTCTTGATGTACCTAACATTGGCCTCCCGGGATATGAGGCGGATGACTGCATAGGAACGATCGCAAGAACGGCAAGCGAGGTTGATTCAGTTTCGATCCTGACTGGTGATAAGGACATACTCCAGCTGATTGATGACCGTGTTTCCGTCGTTTTACTGCAAAAGGGTTATGGAAACTATGTCGTCCACAATCGTGAAACACTTTTTGCAGAAAAAGGAATTTGGCCTGAACAAATGATCGATTTGAAAGCTTTCATGGGGGATCCTAGTGATAATTATCCTGGAGTCCGCGGGATTGGTGAAAAAACAGCGCTGAAGCTTCTTCAGGACCATGGCAATGTAGATGGAGTCATTGCAAACCTGCATCAATTGACTAAATCCCAGCGCGCTAAGATTGAGGCAGACATGGAGATGCTGCATTTAAGCAGGCAGCTTGCAGAAATTAAATGCGATGTGCCGGTGGAATGTTGTATCGATGAGGCGGTCTTCAGAATCGACAGAGAAAAAGTGCTGGCCAAGTTCAGCGAAGTCGAGCTAAAAGGACTGCACCGGTTATTTGAAAACGACACGATGTATGCATAAAAAGAAAACGGCTGACAACAGCCGTTTTTTTTATTGCTTTGTTTTGGCTGAACTAGACAAAAATCTCAGTATCTTACTTAGTATTTTTCTTCTTAGCTGCATTTTCGAGCTTTGACTTTGGTTCTTCAGCAAACTCTGCATCCTGTCCAAAGCCTTGCGGATTGACACCAGGTGCCTGTGTTCCTCTGTTTCGTTTTTTGCTCATCATTCATCCCTCCTGAATTTTTTTGTTTAAGATGGCCTGAAAAAGTGAATTAACCTTTATAGGTTGTCTACTAACTGCTTGATTCTTATTATGAACTGCCAAGAATAAAAGCACTCATTTTTCTTCAAAATAACATGGAGGTGACAGTTAATGAATAAAGGTGTAATTATTGCTTTATCAAGTATTGGCCTGGCTCAGGCTTTAAAGATACCGATTCATTATGCAAAGACGAAAGAATGGAAGCCTGATTTGTTTTTGGCTACAGGCGGTATGCCTAGTTCCCATTCGGCTGGTGTTTCTTCACTTACTACCTATATCGCTCTTAAAAAAGGGGTGCGGACAGTAGATTTCGCACTTTCCCTGGTATATGGAATGATCGTCATGTACGATGCACAGGGCATTAGAAGGCAGACAGGCGAGCTGACCCTTAAGGTGAATGACCTGGATGAATTGATCGATAAAATTCACGAAGATGATCCGGTTGAATTTGAAGAAAAATCACCTGACCCTTTGAAGGAAATGCTTGGACACCAGCCAAAAGAAGTACTTGGGGGTGCGCTTTTGGGTGCGCTGATGGGATTTGCTGGATACCATCTTACAAAAAAACGGTAGAAAATCCTCGACTTATGCGGTAAGATTTTATTAGAAGATGGCTTGAAGAGAGGATTGATTAAGTCAGTGCGGACAGTTGAAGATTACTTGCTTCATTTAAAGAGCAAAGGGTTTCAGTTGCGTGAAGATGCGGTTGGGTTTATTTATTTCGGCCAGCACTATACCGATTCTACGGATGAAATCACCAATGCAGCAATCGAAATCACCCTTAAAGCTCAAAAGAATTTTGACGGAAGCTTTTATATTTCATTGCTGGAAACGTTCGCTTCTAATAAAATACATTCTCGCAAAGCAGCTCTGCAGTTTGTAAAAGAGATTGAATTATTGGCTGTATAAAAAAGCTGACTTCAAAGCAATCATGCTTCGAAGTCAGCTTCTTTTTTTGGATATATTTTTCTAAGCAGACTTTCGAATCGTTGTGGAGGCAATTCAGCAAAGATCATACCTGCAAAAATGAGGCCGCAGCCCATGAGTGCGCTGTATGTAAGTCTTTCTCCAGCCCAGAAGAATGCTGTAATCGCAGCGAAGACCGGTTCCATTGCAAAAATAAGAGCTACACGAGTCGCTGTCGTATGCTTTTGAAAATTGGTTTGGATGAAGAATGCAAGTGCCGTAGCAAGAACAGAAGTAATCAATAAGGCAGTAATTACTTTTCCTGAGAAAATGATTTCTGGATTGAAAGCCTTACTCCAATCTTCGAAAAAAACAGCAGAAATCGCAGATAAAAAGGCTACGGTCGCAATTTGTACCGTTGTCAGGAACAGTGTAGGATAGCTGCTGCTGAATTTTCCCGTGAACAATATATGGAGAGCGAAACCCGCTGCACAAATAAGGACAAAACCATCACCGATATTAAGGCTTGATACATCGGACATTGTCAAAAGATACAATCCTGCAGTGGCAGCAGCAACCCCGGCAATCGAATTGATTCCCGGCCTCTGCTTCAAGACCGCTATCAAGAGCAAGGGAACAAGGACTACGCTGAGACCTGTAATGAAGCCTGCTTTTGAAGAAGTGGTATATAGGAGTCCAAGCGTTTGAAACGCATATCCAATGAATAGGAAAAAACCTAACATCATGCCAGATAACATCAATTTTTTATCAAGTTTTTTCAGCTGTTCACGTTCAAAAACAACAAGCCAGAAACCTAAGAGAATAGCAGCTGCTGTAAAGCGTACAGCGTTAAAAGAGAGTGGTTCAAGAAATGAAATGGCATTTTGGACAAGAACAAATGTTGCACCCCAAATCAGCGCAACAAATAGAAGGCTTAAATCTGCAAACGTGGATGCTTTCATTATTATTGAGTTCCTTTCATGTTGTTCTCCCTGATGGCTTTCCTGGCAAGCTCATCTGCTGTTTTATTCTCACTAGAAGGTATCCATTTCATGAAAAAAAGGTCAAATTGTCCAGCAAGCTGAAGTGCTTTTTCCAAAAGGGGAGCATAAAGTTTATTCTTTACAAATTCCTTTTCCACGGCAGCATTAACCAGCTGAGAATCCGTCCTGAATGAAACTACGCGGAAACCTTTTTCGAGACAAATTTCTAATGCTTTTATAAATGCATGATATTCAGCTTCGTGGTTAGACATGACGCCAAGAGGAATTGAATGCCTGTATACTTTCCCTTCTCCTTTTATGAAAATGCCTGCTCCGCTGGGACCCGGATTGCCCGCACTCGCACCGTCAATGTAAACTTCGATCAAATAAGACCCCTCCTGGTTGTTTATACAGATAATAGATAGTGTATCATAATAGGACTGCCTGAATATAAAAAAATGCAATTTCGCAACCGAGGTAATATGCAACCTTTTCATTGTAACTGGCATACAAAATGGGTAAGATAAATAAAAATAATCCAAATGCCAGGGAGGACTCAGGACCCAAGGAGATGGTGAGGGTGAAATCATGAAGTATAAATTAGAGTGGGAATTTAAAGCAAAAGGAATAGAAACCATTCTGTTCAGCTCTGACTTCCTTGATGGGGAGCATGCATTGCAAGCCGGGGAAGAGCTCGAAAGATCAGGCAAGGCAGGTGAGATTAACTTCATAGATGAAATCGGCACTTCATGGAGTATGAAAGAGATGCGGAAGCTCCTTGCTGAAGTAGAAGAGGAACCTCATGACCTAACTGTCTATTTTGACGGCGGTTTTGACAGGGAATCAAATAAGGCAGGGCTTGGGGCAATCATTTATTTTAAGCAGGGCAAGAAAAAATACAGGCTGCGTGCCAATGAATTATTTGAAGACCTTGAAACGAATAATGAAGCTGAGTATGCTGCTCTTTATTTTGCGCTTACAATACTGGATGAGATGGGCGTCCGCAATATGTCATGCGAATTTAAGGGAGACTCTCAGGTCGTTCTTAAACAGCTCGAAGGAGAATGGCCTTGCTATGAAGAAACTCTTAACCGCTGGCTGGACCGAATAGAGAATAAAATAAAGAATCTCGGCCTGTATCCAAAATATAACCCCGTTGGCAGAAAAGAAAATAAAGAAGCGGATAAATTAGCTACACAGGCACTCCAAGGGAAATTCATCAACAGTAAAATGCAAATATTATAAAGCCAATGGGAAAGGAAGGCGGGAAGAGTTTGACGCGGAAGGAAATCCTTGCTGAGGTAGAAACATTGCTCAGTACTTATTGTAACGGCTGTTTTTTGAAAAAGCACCACCAGGTTGAAAAGGGTAAAAGATTTGCTCATAAATTCTGTATTACTGACTGTACTGTCGGGAACCTGATCAAGTCCTGTGGAAAGAGACTTAATTAAGTATTTGGATTTCATAAATATCAAAAAAGGCTGGCGTCGAGCGCCAGCCTTCAACATTTTTAAATTATAGTTTTACTACGTTTGCAGCTTGTGGTCCACGGTTTCCTTCAACGATTTCAAAAGAAACTTCCTGGCCTTCTTCTAATGACTTATAGCCATCTCCCTGGATTGCTGAGAAGTGAACGAAAACATCGTCTCCGCCTTCTACTTCGATGAAGCCAAAACCTTTTTCATTATTGAACCATTTTACTTTACCATTTTGCATGCTAAACTTTCCTCCCATGTCTTTCGAGACACAAAGCTTGTGTCAAAGTTGTATATTATCATCTAAAGGATACACTTGCTTTTCATCCATTAGGCAAATATATACTGTTAAATGATGTATTAAATATACAATAATGGGCACTTAACAGTCAAGAAATGAAAGCGCATTATATTGCAATAATCTAAAAATTTAATAAATTATAAATAAATTGATTTTTACATCTCTCCCATTCCTATTTTCGGAAAAATTTGTTATTATTTTCTTATCAGGGCTGGATTTCTTTTTTTATGTTCCATTAGAAAGAGTATAATCTGAAGCCGAATTATAGCGATTATAGGAGGGTACTAATGAAAAAAGCCGCTCCCTCAGCTTTAACTTCTTTATCAGATCAGGAAATAGACAGGTTATTAGATTCTATAAGAAATAGTGATGTCAATAAGAGCCAGCCAGTACAACGTAAGGTAATTAGCAGTCTAGATGAAGTTGCCAAAAAAATTAATGCTGCGTCAAGACAAATGGAAGAAATATTTGATATCGTTGCCAAAACGGGTGTGGTGCCGATTAACGAAATCAAGAATGATATTATGCCGGCAATCAGACAAGCTGCGGAGATTCCACATATTTATCATCTATTCTATGAATTAAAGAGTAAAGACGAATATACTTACCGACATACTGTTTGTGTCGGAATCATTGCAACATTAATTGGAAAGTGGCTGAATTTGAGCCAAACAGAATTGTTTGACCTTTCACTTGGAGCTACCCTTCATGATATAGGTAAAGCAAGAGTGCCTTCGGTTATCCTTAATAAGCCTGGCAGACTGACTCAGGAAGAATACAGAGAAATGAAGCGCCATACAGTGTATGGTTATAAATTGCTGCAGGATATTCCAGAAATAAACGAACGGGTGGCATTAATTGCCCTACAGCATCATGAACGAGAGGACGGCGGAGGTTATCCCTTCCATCTGCAGAGCGAAAAAATAGACAAGCTTGCTAAAGTCGTCGCAATAGCTGATGTTTACCATGCGATGTCATCTTCCAGGGTTTATCATCAGGCTGAACCATTCCACATCGTCATTTCGCAAATGCAAAATGATGTCTTTGGTAAGTTTGATCCAAAAATAATGATGGTTTTCCTGTTTAAGATAATGGACAGCCTTGTTGGCCGCCGTGTGCTCTTAAGCAGTGGTGAAGAAGGCACGATTATTATGGTTGATCCATATGAGCCTTTAAGGGCCCTGATCAAGTCAGAAGATACGCTAATCGATTTAAGGCTGAACCGAGGTTTGCGGATTTCCAGGGTTTTAAATGATTCCATCGTAGGGGTATAATTCACGGGACCCATTCATATCTTTTAATAGTCTATTAAGATCTATAAAAGGGTGAGGGCATGTACCGTTTTTCAATTGGCGATGAGAATTGGATCATTATTTTTTCTCCGCATCTTTCCCTTGAAGCAAAAGAAAAAGAGGACATCATCCGGTCGATTGCCCTTATGGGGCCGCAGTGGGCAGCTTTTTCACATGGTGAGTCCTTTGTCATTTTCCATCAGCTGATAGGGGCTATAGTGATCCGGATAGAAAAAGTCCCTTCTTTAATCTTAACAGTCTCCGCTGTTGTTTCCAGGGATCGGTGGTACATCAACGACCAAAACACAATTGAACCTTTTGAGAAATAATTTTTAGAGGGCAGCTGAGGAATCAGCTGCCTGTTTAATTATCAGTAGAATTCTTTATTGTCTGGTTTATCCTGAGATAAAAGTCCTTTACGCTAATGGCGACGAACATATAAAATAGAATTCTAGACTAATTCTAAGAGCTTATTAATGTAACACAGGAGGAGAATATGAAACTGATTGTTGCGGAAAAGCCTGACCAGGGCAGGACGCTGGCCTCCGTATTTAAAACGAAAAAAGGGAAGGATTCATAGAAATCCTGCCTAATGACATCTTTCCGAAAGGGGCATATGTTTCATGGGCGATCGGACACCTAACTGAGCTGTCTTCCCCAGAAAAATACAACCCTTCATGGAAAAAGTGGTCAATCGAAACTTTGCCGATAATTCCAGAGCAATTTAAATATGAAGTTGTTAAATCGAAAGCAAAACAATTCACCATTATAAAAAAACTGGCTTCAGATCCCCAGGTTTCGGAGATTATTCATGCAGGAGATGCTGGGCGAGAGGGTGAGCTGATCATCCGGAACGTTCTCCGCCTTGCAGGATGCACGAAACCGATGAAAAGACTTTGGATCTCTTCGCTTACTCCAAAAGCAATAAAAGAGGGGTTTCAGAAATTACTAAACGAGTCTGATACTAAAAACTTATATTTTGAAGCCTATACAAGGGCATGTGCTGATTGGGTTGTGGGAATGAATGCTTCTAGGCTCTACACGATTCTCCTTCAGAAGAAGGGATATTCGGACGTGTTTTCAGTAGGAAGGGTACAAACTCCCACTCTTGCCTTGATTGTCAAGAAGGAGATGGAGATAGAAAATTTTGTCTCTGAGCCGTTTTGGGAAGTGTTAGGGAAGTTTAATATCAATAGCAAAAAATACAGCGGGAAATGGGAGAAAGACGGAGATTCAAGAATTTCCTCTAAGGAAATGGCTGATAAGATTGCCGCTTTTTGTAATGGGAAAGAGGCTATTGCTGCTGAAGTGAATTCTGAGAAAAAGGAATTCCTTCCTCCATTATTGTACAACCTTTCAGCGATACAGGCTGAGGCGAACCGCCGTTTTAAAATGTCGCCGAAAAAAACACTGGATATCCTGCAGGGACTCTATCAAAGAGGAATTGTATCCTATCCTCGTTCAGATTCCAGGTATGTTACACCAGGAGAAGCTGAAGGATTTCCTGCAATTTTAAACAAATTGCAGGCAATATCTGATTATGAACCTTTTTTTCCTCTTCCGATATCGTCAATAAAAAATAATAAGCGGTATGTGAACGAAAAGAAGGTAACCGACCACTACGCCCTAATCCCGACGGAACAGGTGCCTAACCTGAGCAGGCTGTCAGGAGATGAGCAAAAGCTTTATGACTTACTTGCGAGAACCTTGATAGCAGCTCATTATGGACCATATGCCGCGGAGTATACAACGATAAAAACCGTTGTCGATGGCAGGGCTGAATTTATTTCAAAAGGCAAGGTTCAGCTGGAAGAGGGCTGGAAGAAAGTTCTTCCGCAAAAAGAAGCAGATAAAGAGCCTGAGTTACCGCCAGTTCAACAAGGAGAAACCGGCAATGTAGTGAAAGCTGAAGTAAAGGAAAGCAAAACACAGCCGCCCAAAAGGCTGACAGAAGGCCAGTTGATAACACTTATGAAAACAGCTGGAAAACATATCGAAGATAAAGAACTCGAAAAGGTACTGATGAAGGCAGAAGGTCTTGGAACTGAAGCAACCAGGGCAGGTATCATTACAATGCTTAAGGACCGCGCTTATATTGATGTTAAA
Source organism: Heyndrickxia sp. MSNUG (assembly GCF_049532715.1). Lineage (NCBI taxonomy): Bacteria > Bacillati > Bacillota > Bacilli > Caryophanales > Bacillaceae > Heyndrickxia > Heyndrickxia sp. MSNUG. The sequence goes on along the minus strand of NZ_CP150978.1, from coordinate 3,009,206 downwards.
AAGAATCTCGTCTATGCAACAGCCAAAGCGAAAATCCTCGTTGCTGCCATTGGCGGACAAGTGCTTGCCTCACCTGAAATGACAGCAAAATGGGAACAGCGGCTGCACCAAATCGGCGAGGGGGAAGCGTCACCTAAACAATTTATTGACCAAACCTCTAAAATGATAAAGCACCTTGTAGCTGAAACATCTGAAGGGTCATCGGGCTGGACATTCTCAGAGGAATTGACCAGTGCCTTCGTACCTGGGAAGAAGAGCGGCGGTGCCCGAAGAAGCACGAGCCTCGGCAAATGCAAAAAGTGTGATGGGATGGTAGTCGATAAAGGGGCTTTTTATGGCTGTTCTAACTATCAGAAAACAAAATGTGATTTCACGCTGTCCAAACAGATCCTTGGTAAAACGGTTACCCAAAAAAATATCAAAAAACTGTTAGCAGAAGGTAAAACGGATGTCATTGAAGGTTTCCAGGGAAAAGATAAACCGTTTGCCGCCATGCTATATTGGGACGAGCAGGAAAAAAAATTAAAGTTTGATTTAGCAATTCAGCCAATCAAGCAAGAAGGATAGCGCCTTGTCACTCCTGTTCTTCTATAGTACACTTTAATATGGCTATTGTTTAAGCATTGGAGGTCAAGGGATGACAACACCCAGTATGGAAGATTACATTGAACAAATATATATTTTGATAGAAGAGAAGGGCTATGCCCGTGTATCGGATATCGCAGAAGCATTATCCGTCCATCCCTCCTCGGTAACCAAGATGGTCCAGAAGCTTGATAAGGATCAATTTTTAGTGTATGAAAAATATCGCGGCCTGATGCTGACACCAAAGGGAATTAAGACCGGCAAGCGATTGGTTTACCGCCATGAATTGCTGGAACAATTACTTAAGGTGATTGGCGTTAAGGATGAGAATATTTACAATGATGTTGAAGGAATTGAACATCATTTAAGCTGGGACGCAATCGACAGGATTGGGGACCTCGTTCAATACTTTGAAGAAGATGAATCCCGAGTAGAAGAGTTAAGGGCAATCCAGAAGCAGAATGAAGAAGAGTGAAAAAACACCTGACATCCGTCAGGTGTTTTTTAGTATATATCCGGAAATTGATTTAGCTCTAGCCCATCAGCGGAAACCAAAGATGCAGAACCCTCATCAGTCTCATTGATATTAACTCCAGTTATGGTTCCTGCTTCCGCTTCATTCAAAGCCTTTCGATAAGAAATAATCCGTCCGCTTGAGGTCTGGAAGCTGATGATCTCGCCGGCATGGTTTTTGTGAATCGCAACTAATTGCTCTGGATCCATAAAATCCTCTCCTTTCATCCTTCTAGTCTTGCACTTTATCTTGAAAAATAAACTAAAAAGGAAATTATGTTTTTATCACGAAATAACTAAGGATGCAGTTAATAGAAACTAGGCAGGTGAACAAGAGGATATGTTCAATTGGGAATTGGAATCAGAGAAAAAATGGAACGGAATGGCATCGTCCTGGAACTCCCGAAGCAGGGGGATGTGGGAAACAGGAAGCAGGAAAGATATTGTCTCTTTCATTAAAAAATACGTTCCAGAAGGCGCCGCTGTGTGCGACTTGGGCTGCGGAGATGGAATTGGATCAGAGAAATTAGCAGAAGAAGGATATAAAGTCACAGGAATCGATGTTTCGGATGAAATGCTGGAAAAAGCCCGGGAGAATCCCCGAAATAAAAATATTGTATTTCATAAAGCGGAATTATCAAATTGCGGAATTCAGGGTGACGCATTTGAAGCGGTTATGGCGATCAATTCCTTTGAATGGACAATAAGCCCATATAAATCATTAAACGAAGCTGCCAGGATATTGAAACCAGATGGCTTTGCCTGCATTGGCATTTTAGGGCCGACAGCGGGTCCAAGAATTAATAGCTTTCAAAGACTATATGGCGATGATGTGATTTGCAATACAATCATGCCCTGGGAACTTGAAAGGCTAGCGGTTGAAAATGGCTGGAAGAAGGTCGGCGAGTATGGGGTTTATAAAAAGGCTGCGGAACAGCTCGTTCTTGGATCACTGCCAAGCGAACTTCAACAATCACTTTCCTTTATGTGGGTCTTTATGTTTCAACTGAATAAGTAAGGAGGAAAAGGGAATGAGTCGATATTCAATCGGGGAATTTGTGAGTAATACAAAACAGCAGGATAAAGGGGAAGGGTTATTCGAAATTGAGACTCCTAGAATGCTGGAAATCAACTTGAATGGACAGGTGTGGTCAAAAGCTGGGGCAATGGTGTCTTACCGAGGAAATATCAAGTTTGAACGAGAAGGAATTCTCGAGCATGGTCTGGGAAAGATGTTCAAGAAAGCTTTGACAGGTGAGGGTACTTCACTCATGAAAGCAACCGGAAATGGGAAGCTTTATTTGGCAGACCAAGGGAAAAAAATATCGATTTTATACCTTCAGAACGAATCCATATTTGTTAACGGAAATGATCTTCTTGCATTCGAACCTTCCATCAGCTGGGATATCAAATTGATGCGGCGAGTGGCTGGAATGCTGTCAGGAGGATTGTTCAATGTTCGGCTAGAGGGAACAGGAATGGTAGCAATTACGTCTCATTATGAACCGTTGACACTTCTTGTCAGCGAGGATAATCCCGTATATACAGATCCAAATGCGACAGTGGCATGGTCAGGGAATTTGCAGCCCGATTTCGTCACTGATATTTCGTTAAAAACCTTCCTTGGCCGAGGAAGCGGAGAATCGATACAAATGAAATTCAGCGGTGAAGGATTTGTCGTTGTCCAGCCATTTGAGGAAGTATACTATGCTCCTCAAGCATAAACAAAAGAGAGGCATCGACCACGATGCCTCTCTTTGCTGTTAATCCCAAACATATGGTGTTTCCTGGTATACGTAATAATTGAGCCAATTAGAAAAGAATAAGTGTGCATGCGACCGCCAGCTGTTTAACGGCGTCTCAACAGGATTATCCTTGGGGAAATAATATTCAGGCATATGGATTGAAATCCCTTTTGCTCTATCGCGGGCGTATTCTTCGGCTAATGTTGAACCTTCGTATTCCAAGTGTCCAGTAATCATGATTCTTTTGCCATCAGCTGATGAGATGATTAAGGGCCCTGCTTCTTCTGAGGAGGCGAGCAGCTTAAGATCCTTATTTTTCATCAATTCATCAATTGATACATCAGTATTTCTGGAATGTGGTGCTTTGAATACATCGTCAAACCCTCTCAAGAGTTTCGCTTTCCTATCCAGTACATGATGCATGTATACCCCAGAGCACTTTTTTGGAAGCTCGTATTTTCCGATTCCATAATGGAAGTACAATGCAGCCTGTGCGCCCCAGCATATATGCAAGGTGGAGGTAACGTTCTGATCTGTCCAGCTTAAAATTTGCGTGAGTTCCTCCCAATACTCCACGTTCTCGAAATCGAGGAGTTCAATAGGTGCCCCAGTAATGATCATCCCGTCATACTTTTTTTCCTTTACCTGTTCAAAGGTCTGGTAAAATTCTTCCAGATGATAACTTGATGTGTTTTTGGATTCATATGAAGCTGTTTTTAAGAAATTGATATTCACCTGGAGAGGAGTATTCCCAAGCAGTCGCAGCAACTGTCTTTCTGTCTTCTCTTTCTCTGGCATCAGGTTAAGGATTAAAATATTGAGAGGACGGATATCCTGTTGTGCAGCCCGGCCTTCATCCATGATGAAAATATTTTCCTTCTCCAGAATCTCTCTTGCAGGAAGATGATATGGTATTTTAATTGGCATGAGATAACCTCCTTTAAAAAGCAGCTCGAATTGTAATAAAGTTTATTATAATCTGAATTCTTTGACGGAGCAATTGACTAAAGGGATATTTTTGTGTCATATGAATATTTTTATCCTGATCGCTTTGTTGAGATGGTAGAATATAAATTGGTAAGCATATATAGAATATCTGGGGGTATTGTGGATGGAAACGAATATTCAAGTTAAGTCAGATATTGAAATTGCTCGTGAAAGTAAAATGAAACCAATTACGGAAATTGCAGCTAAGCTCGCTCTCGATGCCGATGAAATCGAGCTGTTTGGAAAATACAAGGCTAAGCTCTCAGGAGAAGCTCTTGCAAAACTTAAAACGAAAGAAAGCGGTAGGGTCATTCTTGTTACTGCAATTAACCCGACTCCAGCTGGAGAGGGAAAGTCCACAGTGACTGTCGGCCTTGCAGATGCTTTGAACAGACTCGGCCAAAAAACAATGATCGCGATGCGTGAGCCCTCTTTAGGACCGACAATGGGGATCAAGGGAGGCGCAACGGGTGGAGGTTATGCACAGGTTCTTCCAATGGAAGACATCAACCTGCACTTTACTGGTGACCTTCACGCAATTACAACCGCCAATAATGCTCTGGCAGCATTGATTGATAATCATCTGCAGCAGGGCAATCAGCTTAATATTGATCAGCGCAGGATCGTTTGGAAAAGAGCGCTTGATCTTAATGACCGCGCTTTAAGAAAAGTTGTCATTGGTCTTGGAGGACCCATGCAGGGAGTTCCTCGTGAAGACGGCTTTGATATTACAGTGGCTTCTGAAATTATGGCGGTTCTATGCCTTGCCAGCGATTTGAAAGATTTAAAGCGCAGGCTGGCAAAAATGGTCGTAGCTTATGATTATAACAGGCAGCCTGTCACTGTTGGAGACCTCGGAGTTGAAGGTGCGTTAACACTTCTGCTCAAGGAGGCAGTAAAACCGAATCTTGTTCAGACAATTGAACATACACCTGCATTGATCCACGGCGGACCCTTTGCGAACATTGCCCATGGGTGTAATAGTGTAATAGCGACGGATGCGGCTTCGAAGCTTGCAGACTTTGTGGTAACCGAAGCAGGATTCGGGGCAGATCTGGGTGCGGAAAAGTTTCTTAATATCAAGGCAAGGACTGCTGGAATCCAACCTGCTGCTGTTGTGATTGTCGCTACAATAAGGGCCCTCAAAATGCATGGCGGGATGAAAAAAACTGAGCTTGTAAAAGAAGATGTGCAGGCATTAAGAGATGGCTTTACGAACTTGAAGAAGCATGTCGAGACAATTGCCGGTTTCGGTCTTCCGTATATCGTGGCGATTAATAAATTTATAACTGATACCGAGCTTGAAACAAATACATTACTGGAATTATGCGGAGATGCAGGAATTCCGGCTGCGCTGACTGAAGTGTGGGAAAAGGGCGGAGCTGGAGGTCTGGCACTGGCTGAAACATTGCTTGATGTGATCAGCAGCAGCGAAAATACCTTTGCCCATTTATATGACTTGTCGGACCCTCTGGAAGTGAAAATCCAGACAATCGCCAGCCAGGTTTATGGGGCTGATGGAGTAGAATTTTCACCAAAAGCTAAGAAACAGCTTAGTGAGTTTGAAGCCTATGGATGGGGAGTTCTTCCAGTATGTATGGCGAAAACGCAATATTCTCTTTCTGATGATCCGCAAAAGCTTGGAAGGCCTTCCGGATTCACGATTACAGTGCGAGAATTAAAGCCATCTGTAGGTGCAGGATTCATCGTGGCCTTGACAGGTGAAGTAATGACAATGCCTGGACTTCCTAAGCTTCCCGCTGCCCTTAATATGGATGTCGATGAGGATGGAAACGCAGTAGGTCTCTTTTAGGTAAAGAAGGAGTGGGAATTCATGTTTGACCCGACAGCATTTGAAAATATCAAAGTCGTGATCGAAGGCGAAATTTATGACAGAGATTTAAGTGGCGAAATATTGGTCATGGACCGAAATGACTGGATTAACACTGCAAAGCTGTCGCGAAAATATGAAATAACATGCTGTCTGCCAGGTGATGAACATTCAGGTGTCACTGCGACTATGACACTCGAGGCGGGTCTCGAAAATCTTTCTGCCGAGCTAATGGACCTGAAGCATGCCACGCACCTTGCAGGATGTATAGTCGTTATTCACTTTTCACTGATCCATCGTAATGAATCAAGTCTTTACAAAAAGATTCATACTGTTTTAGAAGAGATTTGGGGATCTGGCCGGGCGATTGAACAAATCGCCCAGATTCACGCTTTAGTGGACTCATCCCATGTAAAGAATAAAGCATCAATCTCCTTTAACAGACTCATTTACGAGAATCAGATTGACGATCTCACAGAAATGATTGGTTATATGATTCAATCCTTGGTAAAGCTCAAAGCCTCATTGTCTTAAAAATTCAATAGAATCATTGTTTCCTGCCATGTTAGGCAGGAATTTGTCTGTAGTTTTCAGAATAATCTAGTAATACTATGAAGAAATACATTTATTTTGTAGGCTGTGTTAAAGTACAATGTTGATTTTTTAGCACCTGTTGATTGGAGCGGAAGGCGCGAAGACTCCTGGAGGCTCACCTGACGCCCCCCGGAAAGCGAAGCGCCTGGAGCGGAAATCAACAGACAAGTTTTACACAGCCATTTTATAAAAGGAGGAGAGCGTTTGAAAAAAATCGCATGGGTAACTGACAGTACAGCTTATTTAGATGAAGAACTAAGAAATCACCCTGATGTATATCAAGTGCCAATGACCATAGTATTAGACAATGTAGAATATTTAGATGGGAAAGATTTAACTGCTGAAGAATTATACGAAAGATAAAAAAAGCTTAAAAACACCACCCAAGACATCACAGCCACCTGTAGGGGTTTTCATGGAATTGTACGAGCAGCTGGCAAAAGATTATGATGCGGTTTTTTCTATTCTTGTCTCTGCCAAGCTAAGCGGAACAGTTGCTTCGAGCGTACAGGCATCTCAATCAGTAGATGTCCCTGTAATTACATTCGACTCGAAGATATTAACATTTCCGTTGACATCCCAATTAAAGAAGGGCATTGCATTGGCAGAAGAAGGTGCAAGTATTGAAGAGATTAAGGAAAAGCTGGAGATATTGCGTGATTCAAATGAAACGTATGTAATGGTTGGCAGCCTGCAGCAGCTCCATAGAAGCGGACGTATGTCAGGATTACAGTTTTACCTTGGCAGCATGCTGAGCATTAAACCAATCATCAGTATCGAGGACGGCGGCTTAAATACAAAGGATAAAGTGCGAAGCGACAAAAAAGCACGGGAAAAAATGTTCGATTATTTAAGGTCATCCCAAGAAAAGCATAAGGTTAAAGAAGTTTATATCCTTTACGGTCTGCATAAAGAGGTAGCGGACGACTGGCAATCCCAGCTGGAAAACGAATTTCCATCTATTAAATTCAAAAGCTGCCCTATAGGAGCAGTCATCGGCGTTCATGCTGGGGAACATACCATAGGTATCAGCTGGAATAACGCAAACGTTTAAGTGCCAATTGGCACTTTTTCTTTTTGGAAATATTAAAAATCTACATTAGAATATGAGTGGCATGAAAATCGGGCGGTGCAAGATTCAATAAGGCCCTCTGGAACAAGGCATAACAGGAGAATAGGGCAATGAATGATACAACAATGTCCATTGGAATAATGTATGGCAAGAAAACAGGGGAATGAATGTTTCTATAGGTTAGACTCCTATGCAAATCCGTTCTTCCATGGTAAAAATACATATCTACAGTCGGTTGCATTCTATATGGTAAAATAGTTTCCGAAGGAAAGTAGGTGCAGTAAATGAGAGAGAAGATTGAAGCCGCAGAGGCATTTGTAAAAAAAGAATTAGGCAAGGATTCATCCGGGCATGACTGGCACCATATTGACAGAGTCAGGAAGAATGCCCGTTTAATATGGAGCAAAGAACAAAAAGGAGATTGGTTCATTATAGAAATGGCAGCCTTGCTTCATGACATACCTGATGAAAAGTTGAACGAGTCAGAAGAAGCCGGATGGTCTAAGCTGGATTCGTTTTTGTCAGAACTTGAGCTTGAGAGCGATATTGCCGATTTAATAAAGAATTGTATCGAAACGGTTTCCTTTAAAGGGGGCCGAGAGATTGAACTTAACAGCCTTGAAGCTGAAATAGTCCAGGATGCAGACCGCCTGGATGCACTTGGGGCGATTGGGATTGCCCGGACATTTGCATATGGGGGCAAGAAAGGACACCCGATTTTCGATCCTGGCATTTCTGTCAGGGAAGATATGACCATGGAAGAATATCGTAGTGGCGATAGTTCTTCTATCAATCATTTTTATGAAAAATTATTGAAGCTGAAAGATAAAATGAATACTGAACAAGCAAAGAAGCTTGCTGAGGAAAGGCATGCATTCATGGAAAGCTTCCTTGCACAATTTTACAGTGAATGGAATGGTAAGGCATGAAGATGATCACGATTGAGAACGTGACGAAAACATACGGGGAAAAAGAATTATTCAAAGGGATTTCTTTTACGATTGGTGAGCGTGAAAGAGTTGGTCTTATTGGAGTGAACGGTACAGGAAAATCTTCATTGCTTAAAATTGTCGCAGGCATCGACCAGCCTGATTCAGGAGATATCATAATTGCAAAAGACTATAAAATTTCCTATCTTTCACAGCAGCCAGAAATGGAACCAGGGCGGACGGTCCTTGATCAAGTATTCAGCGGGGATGCGCCAATCCTCAAATTGATGAGGGATTATGAGTTGGTTCTATCTGATTTGGTCAGCAAGCCTGAAGACAATGTACTGCAGGAAAAACTTTTTGAATTGCAGAGACAGATGGACAGCTCAGATGGATGGGATGCAAATACAGCAGCAAAGTCGATTTTAATGCAGCTGGGTATCACTGATTTCTCGAAGAAAATGCATGAGCTATCAGGTGGACAGAAGAAGCGTGTTGCACTGGCGCAAGTTTTAATAGAATCACCAGACTTGTTAATACTTGATGAACCTACGAACCATCTTGATTATGAAACAGTAAAATGGCTTGAAGACTACTTATCGAGATATTCAGGATCCCTTTTACTTGTGACGCATGATCGTTATTTCCTGGATAGGGTGACGAACAGAATTTTTGAGTTGGACGGAGGATCGTTATATAGCTATAAAGGGAACTATGCGAGTTTCCTTGAAGCCAAAGCAATCCGGGAAGAAAATGAAGCTGCATCTTTTGAAAAAAGAAGAACTTATTCAGGCAGGAGCTTGAATGGATCAGAAGGGGAGCCAAAGCCAGAACGACCAAACAAAAGGCAAGGATCCAGCGTTTTGATCAGCTTGACGACGAGGTTTCAAATGTGAAGTCATCTGAAAAACTGGAAATCTCACTTAGTGGAAGCAGACTGGGTAAACAGGTGCTGGAATTAAAAGATGCTACCAAGAATTATGATGGCAAGGTCATTCTAGATCAGTTCAATTTGCTGGTAAAGCGTGGCGACAGATTGGGAATCATTGGCCGAAATGGCACAGGTAAATCAACTTTGCTGAATATCCTTTCTGGCAGAATTCATTTGGATTCAGGGGAAATCATTACAGGACAAACCGTCAAGATAGCTTATTATACACAGGAAAACGAAGATATGGATGAAAATAAGCGAGTGATAGAATACCTGAAAGAAACGGCGGAGATTGTCCATACGACTGATGGGAAGACCATTTCAGCTGCGCAAATGCTTGAAAGATTCCTGTTTCCTCCCTATGCTCATGGTACTCCTATCCGGAAACTTTCAGGCGGAGAAAAGCGCAGGCTGTATCTGTTAAAACTATTAATGGAAGAACCAAACGTCCTGCTCCTGGATGAACCGACGAATGACCTTGACACCCAGACTTTGACTGTATTGGAAGACTATCTTGAAGACTTCCCCGGAGTTGTCATAAGTGTATCCCATGACCGCTATTTCCTTGATAAGGTTGTTGATCAGGTATTGGTGCTTGAAGGCGAAGGCAGAACAGCACTTTATTTTGGCAATTATTCAGATTATCTTGAAAAGCGTCCAAAGCCAGCAGCTGATCTTGCTGTTTCAAAGAAAGAAAAAGCAGAACCTGCTGAAAAGCCGAAGAAAAAGAGAATGAGCTACAAGGATAAAAAAGAGTACGAAGAAATTGATGATAAGATAGCCGAAACTGAAAATCGTCTTGAAGCAATCCAGGGTGAGATGGCGAATATCGGCAGCGATTTTGAAAAAGGACAGGCTTTGGTAAATGAAGAGGCTGAGCTGAATGAAAAGCTTGAGTATTTGATTGAAAGATGGAGTTATTTAAGTGAACTTGCAGAAGAGGAGTAAAAAGGCTGACTCAAAAGGTCGTGAATGGGACCTTCTGAGTCAGTATTTCTGTTACAAGGGTGAAATCCACGACATGTAACTATATTTAATACATCAACACAGGAATTGTTGAATTTAGCTGGAAGGTGTATTTAAAATTGCTTACCCATGATAAGTGACTCTCGATGCTATCCACATTATGTTATGTTAAAATGGCTTCATTCCTAATAATTACAAAGGGGTGGGAATGTGAAAATTTTATCGATTGAACCAACACCGAGTCCGAATACAATGAAAATAAATCTGGATGAAGAGCTTCCTATGGGCAAAAGCAATAATTACAAGAAGGATGCTGCAGCCGGAGCACCTGATGTTATTGTTAATATACTCGACATCAAAGGTGTGAAAGGTGTTTACCATGTAGCAGATTTCCTTGCAGTAGAGAGGAATGCGAAATTTGACTGGCAGGCTATTTTACCTGAGGTGAGAAAAGCCTTTGGTCAGGAAACTGAGGAGTCAAGCGATGGCACACCAAAAATAAATGAGCATTTTGGAGAAATTAAAGTTCAAGTTCAGATGTACAAAGGTATTCCGATGCAAGTTAAATTAACAGATGGAACTGAAGAGAAGCGCTTCGGCCTTCCTGATCTTTTTGTAAAGAGCATTGGAGAAGTCCAGTCTCCTGAGGATAATATCGTTATGGTCCGCAGGTGGAAGGAGCTTGGAGTCAGATACGGCGAATTTGAACAGGTAGGAAATGAAGTGGTCGAAGAACTTCTCGCAGCCTATCCTCCTGATAGACTGAAGGAGCTTGTGATGGTTGCACAAAATCCTGCGCAGGAAACACAAATAAAATCTGCGAAGAAAAAAATAAGAATTAAAGCAGACGATTTGGATGATCCAGATTGGCGTATAAGGTACCAGCTTCTAGAGCAAATGGAGGATCCAACTGTTGAGGATTTGCAACTGCTTGAAAAAGCGCTGCATGATGAGAAGGCATCCATTCGCAGGCTGGCAACAGTTTATCTCGGTATGATCGAGGAAAAAGAAGCGCTGCCGCTGCTATATAAAGCATTAAAGGATAAAACTGTCACAGTGAGAAGGACCGCTGGGGACTGCTTGTCTGATCTTGGCCATCCTGAAGCGATGGATGAAATGATGGAGGCATTGAAAGATCCGAGCAAGCTTGTACGCTGGCGTGCTGCGATGTTCCTCTATGAGGTTGGAGACGAAAGAGCACTCCCTGCTCTAAAAGAAGCTGAAAATGATCCGGAATTTGAAGTTAGCATGCAGGTGAAATTGGCAATAGTCCGAATTGAACTGGGTGAGGAAGCAAAAGGATCAGTATGGAAGCAGATGACCGAAGCGAGAAAGTAATAATATTATTATGTAAACAAAACAGCCGGGGTGCAATTTGCATCCTGGCTATTTTTCGTAAGTCACTAAGAAAAACGAAAGACGATCTAATTTCTAAAATTTTGATCTGCTTTTTTCAATGAACTAATAGGTACTTTTTCTTAATATATAAATGAATTCGCTTACATTATTATAATTTTTCGAAAATTATTGCAATTGAATTTAAAAAGGTTTATTGTAATGAATAAAAAATCGGGAGGTAGATCCAATGGAAAAGGATTTAAGGATAAAGAGTCATGTATTCAGTGATGATGCGAGAAAGGCGCCGAATAGGGCGATGTTAAGGGCAGTTGGCTTTAGTACAGAGGACTTTAAAAAGCCAATGATTGGCATTGCAAGTACCTGGAGCGAAGTAACTCCATGTAACATACATATTGATAAACTAGCTTTAAAGGCAAAAGAAGGTGCAAGAACAGCAGGTGGCGCACCGCTTATTTTCAATACAATTACAGTTTCTGACGGGATATCGATGGGTACAGATGGCATGCGTTATTCATTGCCAAGCAGGGATTTGATCGCAGACTCGATTGAGACGGTTGTACAGGGTGAAAGTCTTGATGGGTTTGTTGCAATCGGAGGCTGTGATAAGAATATGCCAGGATGCTTGATGGCAATTGCCAGGATTGACCTGCCATCTGTATTCGTTTATGGCGGGACAATCAAACCAGGGAAATTGGATGGGAAAGATATTGATATTGTTTCTGCCTTTGAAGGGGTCGGTGAATACAACAAGGGTGCAATTGGCGATGAGCAGCTTCAAAAAATCGAATGCCATGCATGTCCAGGTTCCGGTTCTTGTGGCGGAATGTACACTGCGAACACAATGGCGAGTGCTATTGAAGCCCTTGGAATGAGCTTGCCAGGCAGCTCCTCCAATCCGGCAGAAACAGAAGCCAAGCACGATGATTGTTTCACAGCAGGTAAGGCCGTCTATCAACTGCTTGAGCAAGACATCCGTCCAAGACAGATTTTAACGAAGAAGGCGTTCGAAAACGCGATTACAGTTGTCATGGCACTGGGCGGATCCACTAATGCCATCCTCCATTTAATGGCAATTGCCCATTGTGCTGAGGTTGATCTTAAACTTGAGGATTTCAATAGACTACAAGAAAGAGTACCTCATATTGCTGATTTAAAGCCGAGCGGCAAGTATGTGATGCAGGATTTATTCGAAGCAGGCGGTGTCCCTGCGGTAATGAAGCTGTTATTAAAAGAAGGCTTGCTGCATGGCGACTGTCTGACCGTTACTGGAAAAACGCTCGAAGAGAACTTGAAGGAATTTCCTGATTTAAAAGCAGGTCAGCAAGTAATCCACCCAGTAGGCGAACCTTTAAGAAAAGACGGTCCGTTAGTAGTTCTTAAAGGAAATCTGGCTCCTAATGGGGCAGTTGCCAAAGTTTCAGGCTTAAAGGTAAAGAGTATGACGGGGCCTGCCAAAGTGTTTGATGATGAGGAATCAGCTTCAAAAGCGGTTATGGCAAACCAAATTGTCGCTGGGGATGTCCTGGTTATTCGGTATGAGGGACCTAAAGGGGGACCGGGAATGCCAGAAATGCTCTCCCTGTCTGGCATCCTTGTTGGAAAAGGCCTTGGAGAAAGTGTAGCCCTACTGACAGATGGAAGATTTTCAGGAGGAAGCCATGGACTTGTAGTCGGTCACATTGCCCCTGAAGCTCAGGTAGGCGGACCGATAGCCCTGATAAAAAATGGAGATCTAATCACCATAGATAGTGAGGAAAAGCTATTAAGCGTTGATTTAAGTGATGCTGAGCTTGCTGTCCGGAAACAGACGTGGAACCCTCCAGCATTGCCATCAAGGGGTACTTTGGCAAAGTATGCAAGGTTAGTATCCTGCTCATCAAAAGGAGCAGTTACCGATTCATTTGAAGAAACAGTGGCAGAGCATCCTGTCCATTCTTGATATTGTTCTTTTATTGCGTTGAACATTGAAAATATAGTATGCTAAAACTGTATTATTGTAGGGAGGGATCCTTTAATGTCAATGGCATATGAAGAATATATGAGACAAATGGTAAAACCGATGCGTGAAGAGCTGACACGTGCTGGATTTCAAGAATTACTGACAGCTGAAGAAGTAGAAAAATTCATTGAGAACACAGAAGGAACTACGCTGGTTGTGGTTAACTCTGTATGCGGATGTGCTGCTGGCCTTGCTCGTCCTTCAGCTACACAGGCAATATTAAGAAGTGAAAAGAAGCCTGATCATCTTGTAACAGTGTTTGCAGGTCAGGATAAAGAAGCTACAGCTAAAATGCGTGACTATTTTACAGACATCGAGCCATCATCACCATCAATGGCATTGTTAAAAGGGAAAGAAGTCGTTCATTTCATTCCACGCCATGATATCGAAGGCCAGCCGATGGAAGCAATTATGGATAACTTGATTTCTGCATTTGAAGCGAACTGCTAAAGTTTTCTGAAAGGATGTCATTTGACGTCCTTTTTCTTTTCCTCTGGATAATTATGTCTTTTTAATATGATTTGAGGTGTTAAGGGTGTTTGTGACAACAGCGGGCAGGACGAATGAAGAAATAACTGCCCACGCCAGAAAAATTGCTGATGATTTAAATGCGGAATTTGTTCCAAGAAAGAAAAGATCGATCTTCGCAATACAAGAAAAGCTCTCTGATCATTGCCTTGTTATTAGCAAAGAACGTCTGGAACTTTACCCGTTCGGAGAAAAAGAGCCATTCTTTTTTCACCCGAATTCTGCAATGTTCCGAATTAAAAGGCTGATGAATGGTGAAAACGATCCTCTCATTCAGAGTGGGAAATTGGCAGCAGGAATGAGCTTTCTCGACTGTACACTTGGTCTTGGGTCAGACAGCATTGTAGCTAGTTATGCAGTTGGAACGAGAGGTTATGTAACGGGAGTAGAAGCCCGGCCGGAACTGTCTTATCTTGTTAAAACTGGCTTGAAAAGCTGGGATTCCGGCTACGAAGCCATTAATCAGGCGATGGCAAACATAAATGTTGTAAATGAATATTCACATGATTTTTTGAAAAAGTTGGATGATGACAGCTTTGACTGTGTTTATTTTGATCCCATGTTTGATGAATCGATTTTTGAATCAGACGGAATCAGAGGATTAAGCCATTTTGCCGTTTATGAGGGGCTATCTAAAGAGATGATGGATCATGCCCTTCGGGTAGCGAAGAAACGTGTCATTCTTAAGGATCATTTTCGAAGCACAAGATTTGATGAATTTGGCTTTAAAGTAAACCGCCGGAAATCAGCAAAATTCCATTTTGGAGTTATCGAAAAAGAATGAGGGAAATTCCCTCACTCTTTTTTATGACCTTACTTTTTTAATCTGCTATTGACAAATACACAAAATAGGCAAGCATAATGAAACTTATTGCAACAATACCCCACTCCATCAATTTAACCTCCTTATAAATACACGAAAAGAATGCCCTAATATTTCCTTATAACCATTTTTGAAAAATTTGAAACCCTTTACCCAATTTTACGTATAAACAAGTTATAATAATGCTATAAATATTTTTTACTCTTTTCGGATATTTTGTTATAAGAACATTAAATAGCAGTAATTTAAAATGAAAACAGCATAAATAGTTTAACTGAAAATCAAATTTCTAATACATAAAGGAAGTGATCCACATGCCAGCATGGCTTCGCAAATCGCTAGTCGTCCTGATTTCTATCTTTACATTTGGGATGGTTTCACCTGCCCAGGCGAATGGATTCCTGACAACAACAGACCGGGCTGAAAAATCTGCATCTGCTGAAACTTCATACTATGATACTTTTGATTCTCCTCTTGATGAGGAGGCCGAAAGGGATAAATTTATAGACAGGGCAATGAAGGAAGCTGAAATGCAATCGTTTCAGAAATTTGGCAAAAAGATCGGACCAGTAATTGAGGACGAGTTCCGGCAAACGATCCTGCCCAATATTGAAAAGGCAATTGAGATGGTAGCTGTCCAGTATCCTGGAGAAAGATTAAATTCTCTTCGAATCACCGAGATGCCGGGTGGAGGGGAATCAGAGAAGATTTTCCACATTACTGATGACAATGGCAAAGACATCATCCGTTTTCACGTAAGGCGAGACCAGCCGCCAAAAGATGGCTTCTGGTTTAACTTCCATTACCATACTTATCATGATAGTTTCCAGACACATTATGAACTGGGAACAATTTTCTGGGCCAAAAACACACCGCCTAAGTGGAAAAGTTGATATATTTGAATTTAAAAAGGATTTGTGAAAAAATATTTATAGCAAAATGAAACCTTTCTTCTAATTAAAACGTAAAAACTAACGAAATAAATTTTTGGAGGTAGAAAAAATGGCAATCAGTTTATCAAAAGGCCAAAAAGTCGATCTGACTAAAACAAACCCTGGTTTGACAAAGGTAGTAGTCGGCCTCGGATGGGATGTTAATAAATATGATGGCGGCAATGATTTTGACCTTGACACGTCAGTTTTCCTTTTGGGAGATAATGGCAAAGTGACTTCTGAAGCTGACTTTGTATTTTACAACAATACGACTGGCGGAAATGGTTCTGTCGTACATACAGGAGACAACCGTACCGGAGCTGGAGATGGTGATGATGAACAAGTCACCGTAGATCTTGGAGCAGTTCCAGCACAAGTTCAACGCGTTGCTTTTACTATCACTATCCATGATGGCGAAGCTCGCCGCCAGAACTTTGGCCAAGTGTCTAATTCATATGTGAGAATTTTGAACGCTGGCTCGAATGAAGAAATAATCCGCTATGATCTTGGGGAAGATTTCTCAATCGAAACAGCAATCGTTGTCGGAGAGCTTTACCGCCATAACAACGAATGGAAATTCAGCGCAATCGGCAGCGGTTACCAAGGCGGATTGGCAGCACTTGCTACAGACTTTGGGCTGCAAGTAGGGTAAAATTATATAAGTGAGATTATGATAGGCCCGGCCGATGCCGGGTCTTTCTATAGAGAATATATTCAACATAGTGGGAGGAACTACAAGAATGCCTGAAATATTACAAGGATTTATAGATACTTATGCCCAGTTTTTTGATTGGGATATGTGGGTTCGAGTTCTAACGGATCCGGTCAGCTGGGGATTGATTGGTACGCTGGTGATCCTGGAAGGTCTATTGTCGGCCGACAATGCACTTGTTTTGGCTGTAATGGTTAAGCACTTACCGGAGAAACAGCGAAAGAAAGCATTGTTTTACGGTTTGCTTGGAGCCTATGCGTTCCGTTTTATCGCGATTGGCATTGGTGTTTATTTGATCGAATTCTGGTGGGTAAAAGTAATTGGAGCCGGCTATCTTGCCTGGCTGTCAATTAAATACTTCATGGATAAGAGAAAAGGTGAAGAGCCAGATATCGAAGAAGTTGAAGGTGTTAAGCAGGGCGGGCTTCTTATCCGTTTATTCGGCACATTCTGGGGGACGGTCGCAGCTGTTGAAATAATGGATATTGCATTCTCTGTTGACAGTGTTCTCGCGGCATTTGGTATCAGCCAGGAAGTTTGGGTGTTATTGCTCGGCGGTATGCTTGGCGTATTGATGATGCGTGGAGTTGCCGGTGTATTCCTGAAATTGATTGAACGCGTACCTGAGCTGGAAACGACTGCTTACATCTTAATCCTGATCATCGCTGCAAAAATGTTTGCAGGCGTTTTCGGATTCCATATTGATCACATTTACTTCTTCATTCTTTTACTTGTAACATTCGGAGCAACATTCGTTGTCCACTATATGAATAAGAAAAAAGCGGAAGAAAATGAGCAGCAGAAAAACGTACAATAAAAAATATTATTTTTTTAGGGAACTGACCTAGGTCTGCTCCCTTTCTTTTTATCTATAACGCCCAAAAGGGGAATTTTTCCGTGAAATTATTTTCAAATTTATATGAAAAAGAATTGGAAAACCTGTTTTTCATCAAACCAACTAAATTTAATAAATATACAGATCGGGAAGTATTAGCCTTTGCCCTTGGTGCGACTCTTTACATGCCTGCTACCAGAGAAAATATTCATCAGGAATTGCTGGTAAAGAAGCATGATGGTCTTGCATCGATGGTGATTTGTCTTGAAGATTCAATCGCCGACCATGAAGTGGATAAAGCAGAAATGCAATTGGTGGCGGAATTGAAGCACCTTAAAGAAGCACTTGGCAAAGGTTTTTTTTCAGAAGATGAGCTGCCTTTGATTTTTGTAAGAATCCGCAGTCTGGAACAACTTCAACATCTTGCAGAATTAGCAGGGGATGCATTTAATGTGCTCACTGGCATCGTCATACCTAAATTCGAACCTGCTTCAGGCAAGGGGATTTTAAAGTATATTAAGAACTTAAATGCTGATGGGTCACTTTTATATGCGATGCCCATCCTGGAAACAAAAAGAATCATAGAAAAAGAGACAAGGCTGGAAGAATTGCTTGCCATCAAATCTGTGGTGGACGACTACCGGGAGCTGATTTTGAATGTCAGGATTGGTGCAACGGATTTCAGCGGATTATATGGAATCAGAAGAAATGCAGATACGACAGTATGGGACATAGGCGTAATCCGTGACTGTATTTCAGATATCGTGAATGTGTTCCTCCGTTATGACAGTCCATATGTTGTTTCCGGTCCAGTTTGGGAGTATTTCTCTTCTACACAAAGAATGTTAAAACCACAATTGAGGCAGACTCCATTTAAAACTGCATTCGGCCAAGAAGGGTTAAAATGGCGTGCTGAATTGATCGACCGGCATATGGATGGCTTGATCCAGGAAATTTTGATGGACATAGCAAATGGGCTGACTGGGAAAACGATTATCCATCCGAGTCACATTAAAACAGTCCATGCATTGAATGCTGTCAGCTACGAAGAATACATTGACGCAAAAAGTATAGTGGATGAGGCAGATAACCACAATGGCGTTAGGAAAAGTGCCTTTGCCAATAAAATGAATGAAATAAAACCGCACTATTACTGGGCACAAAAGATTTTACGGAAATCACAGGTATATGGGGTGCTTCAAGATGGAATCACAAACATCGATTTACTCAAACAAGAAATATGCATATCGAATTCTTGATAACCTTTCGATTGAACTAGAAATTAATGAAAATCCGTATAGCCTCCCGTTAGAGGATTTATTTATCATGGCTGCACGGCGGAATAAAAAACGTTCCTTCTTGTTCGTGAGCAAAATATTAGGAAAACATTTGCCTATAATCCCTTCTAAGGGTTTGCTAACTGGCTCGCTCCTTGCAGCACAATATGCAGCCAAGACGACAGGTATGGAACTAAGCAAGGAGTTCAATCTTCAGGCGGAATTTGCAGAGGAGAATCCTAATGTGCCAGAAGCATTCATACCTTCAGAGCTGTCACCTGTTATCATTGGATTTGCGGAGACCGCGACTGCCCTTGGACAAGCATTCTTTTCCGCATTCAAGAAGGCGGATTATTTTCACACCACAAGGGAGATGATCTCTAACGAAGATCCTATTATTACGTTCGAAGAAGAGCATTCACACGCCACTTCTCACCGCTGCTATATTTCAAGGAATCTATTAGATAATAGAAGGGAAATTGTCCTGGTAGATGATGAAATGTCCACAGGGAAGACGGCCATTAATATTATCCGTTCCATCCAGGCGGAATTTCCGCGTGATGTCTACTCAGTTGTTTCTATTCTTGATTGGCGTTCTGACGAAGATGTACACAAATTTAAGAAGCTTGAAGATGAACTAGGAATCAACATCAATTGTGTAAGTCTATTAAGAGGGAAATTTACCATATCGGGTCATTCACCAGAATCTGAGTTGAATGCAGACCATGAGACATTTGGAATACCTGAACAAAGGGTGAAAAAGCATTACGTCGATCAAATAAGACCCGTGCCAAGCTCAAGATTTCACGGGGCCAAACTAAAAGAAATCCCATATGCTGCTTCCAGTGGAAGATTTGGAATGGATGAAACAGCAAGAAATTTACTTGATGAAATTCTTTTGGATGTGGCAGCAAAGCTTTCCCCAATGTCACAAGGAAAAAGGGTATTGTGTATAGGCACAGGAGAATTTATGTACTTCCCAATGAAAACGGCTGCACTGATGCGGGGGGATGTAAGCTACCAGTCAACAACCAGAAGTCCCATCCACATCGTGAACAAGGAAGGTTATGGGGCCAGGTACGGAATGGCATTCCCGAATCCGGAAGATTTAGAGATTCAGCATTACTTGTATAATGTCGCTCCCTTCCAGTACGAAGAAGTTTTTATTTTCTTCGAAAGAGAGGTTCCGGATGAATGGCTGGAACCTATGCTGAAGGAGTTTCAAAGAACTGGCATCCAAACGATTAATCTGGTCTTCTTTCACAGCAGGATGGTGAAAAATAATGAATGATGTTTTGTTCGGTTCCTATGAAGCAGAAGATGTCACTTTTCTTCTAAAGGACCTATCTGGCATTAACCTGGAAGGTTCGTCAGGGGTCAGAGAGAAACAAATTCAAGCTGGCGGCCATTACAGTGAATCGCTTCCTATTGAAGAGAAGCCGGGCAAGGAATATATGGACCTTTTCTGGGACCTGCTCGAATCACATAAAAAGAGAGTTGCATTATATACAGGTATAGTGGCTGAGCAAATCTATCATAGCAAGGGTAAGAATGTTGTTCTAGTATCATTGGCGCGTGCTGGCACCCCAATTGGCGCATTGATAAAAAGATATATTTTGGATAAATATGGAGATACCCTCCCTCATTACAGCATTTCAATAATCAGGGGAAAAGGAGTGGATGAAAATGCACTCCGCTATATCTTGGCGAGGCATCAGGGGATGGAGATTCAGTTTATCGATGGTTGGACTGGAAAAGGGGCAATTTCACGTGAGC
Source organism: Heyndrickxia sp. MSNUG (assembly GCF_049532715.1). Taxonomy (NCBI): domain Bacteria; kingdom Bacillati; phylum Bacillota; class Bacilli; order Caryophanales; family Bacillaceae; genus Heyndrickxia; species Heyndrickxia sp. MSNUG. Next base: position 2,988,812 of record NZ_CP150978.1, on the reverse strand, counting down.
TGCAAAAATCTTGTAAGGAATTTCAGGATAAAAACGGAGTTGTTCTTGATGACAATATCGCTGTTCTTGCAGATCCGGGATGCTGCTCAACCATTTACGGGACAAGAGAGGATTTCCTGCTCCCAAGCGCATGCCTGAATTCCACTGTTTCAGGCCTGATCAGCAGGACAGTGCTGAATGAGGAGTTCATAAAGCCTGACGATTTTCATGGAGCAAAATACTATAAAGAATTTGAAGATATTGATGTCTCAAAGGACTTTCTTGAAACAATCAATCAGGAGTTTCCCTCCATATTCCTTCTTGCGGAAGAAGAAGCAAGGAGGAATATGGTGAATCGGAAAAAGGCAGATTTTACAGGGCTGGAGATTGTGAAAAGAATAGCCTATGAGTATGGGATTGGAAATATTAACCTAATTAAGCCTGGTGTTGGGGAGACGACAAGAGTGCTTTTGAGAAGAGTTCCCTGGAAGATCCTCATCAAGGATTTTCACAATCCGGATATCAAGCATATATTATTGCTTGCAAAACAGAAAGAGGTCGAGCTCGTGCACTATCCAAATATGGATTATGCCTGCTGCGGCCTAATAAAGCAGTTAAAGGGGTAAGGCATCATGATGTTTGCAACCGACCTGGACAGGACCATCATTTATTCAAGGAAGGCACTTGAAGATTTAGGTCCATCTATTGATAGCCAACTGCGTGCGGTCGAAAAAAAGGAAGGCAAGTCTATTGCCTTCATGACACAGAAAGCGTTTGAGGAGCTCGAAGAAATTTCGCAGGATCTATTGCTTGTGCCAGTAACGACCAGAACGACGAATCAGTTTAAGCGAATTTTTATATTTGAGGAGCATATTCCTGTAAAGTATGCAATCACATTTAATGGAGCCGAGATCTTGTATGAAGGAAATCCTCTTCCAGATTGGCGTGAAGGAATTTCCGAAAGATTGAAAAAGGAAAGTGCTTCTATTGAAGAATTGAAGGAAATACTAAAAAAGGATTTTTTCCATGTCAATGGTGAACTAAAATCTGCAGAGGGCCTGTTCCTATATTATCTGCTCGAGGAAAAACTTGAACCTCATCAGATATGGGAATTTAAGAGAGCGGCCTCTGCATATGGCTGGAAAGTTTCCTACCAGGGGCGGAAACTTTATTTTATGCCTAACCCAATCAGCAAAGGAGAAGCGGTATCCTTTGTAAAAGAGAGGGAAGGAATAAGCACATTAATTGGTGCAGGAGACTCCCTTTTGGATGAAGACCTCCTGGTAAAATGTGACCACAGTTTTATCCCTGCTCATGGCGAACTTGCCAATGACAATGGATTGTTGACTTATATTGATACAGAGCAGCGAGGGGCGTTAGCTGGAGAGGAAATACTAGAAAAAATAAGAGTCATAATCAACGGTAATTTTTAAAATTGCTGAGCTTATGCATTGCCTTCCGGACTATAAAAAACAGACATGCAAATGACCCGTACATGAATAAGAACAAGGTGCCAAAATGAACTAATCCTGCATGCACCGGCATGATCAAAAGAGCAAATATGAATGAATAGAAGAGCAAGTCAAAGAGAACGAGGCCACCGGAGCACATTGCCTGCCGGACATCCCGGATTTCCATGTGCAGTTCTTCTGCGGGGGGCCTTTTATATAAGAAACGCATGTGAAGTCCACCTTCCTGATCGTGGTACTCAACTATATGCATGGACAAGAATAAAGGTGAAAAAACTGTAATTCTGAGGGTTTATGAAACTTTTAGACGGTTTCATCCGTACTAGCTATTACAAAACGGGAAAAATGAGCTTTATGTATGTTATGATGGTAAATAAAGGCTGTAACTTTTATTTGTTGTTCTCTCACAGTCGGAAACAATGGGGAACAAAAGAGGCCTATGTTTATAAATGGGAAATTTGACTTTCTCTCTTAGTAGGAAGTGATTTTATGTATCCATCAATCAACCAATTACAAATACATACATTACCTGTTACATATGACAATTGGTTAAGCATTGTCGAGAAAAAGGCAAGTGAGCGTCAGCTTTTTAGGAAAGAGGGGACAGCCCTGCACATTGGCCAGGTCCTTGCCAGGTTCATTGGCATACCTCTTGACGAAGATGAATATTATAACCAGCTGTTTGATTATGTGCAAAAACATGGCCTTAGCTTATTAAGTGAAGATTCACTAGATAAAACAATTGATAATGCACATTTCCAGTCAATCCAAAAAATTATTAATATCAATAAAGAACAGAATCTTTCTATAAATCGGTTTGTCGCCTTCCTGGATGGCGAAAAATTGATTATATCTTCAAGCAATTCGCTTATTCACAGGAAAATCAGGGAGGCAGCAATCGGTATGGTCGAATTGTTTGCCGGCACCGAGGAAGGCGGATTGAAGAGCCCAGAGTTACGAAGAATTCTAGTTGATGTCATTAAGTGGTCGTACAATCATCTTGAGACACCATTAAAGAATGTAAATCCTGAGAACAACATGCCAGGCTTCCTATGGTATGGCAATTTCAACAAAAGCCATCAGTACTTCCTTTATTTCCTAATGAAAATTGGGTGTGATATTGTTTCTTTCACTCCTGAAGGAAATGATGTGTTTTCACTTTCAGATCCTCAAAAAGAGCAATCTTTTGTTCATTCTTTTCCTGAAAAGAAGGTTGCTGAGCCCTTTCCAGTGGAAAAGAGAAAGCGAACGGCAACGGTTGCCTACAGGGCATCCCGAGAAATCGAGAACATTTTGAACCATGAGGGCTCGGGCCTTTATAAGCCGTGGCAGCTAAGAGACTATGAGCCATCTTCCGTAACTTTGAAGACAACCTATGATGAACTGTTTTTGCTTGCCAGGGAAAAATCAATGATACGGCCGAATTTTGAAGTGAAGAATGGGACAGTCAAAATTCCTGCCCTCTTCTCAAAAATTAATGGCGTCAGCAGGAGCCGCCGGGAATATTGGGATCGTCTTCACGCCTTAATGGGATATGAGAATGCAGTGCTCATCAAGAGCTTTCCTTTTTCATCAGGTGCCAATAGTGATTTCCGCTTTCACTATCGAAATGCATTAGGGATGGACGGACTGTTAGATCCCGATAAGATGGCTGACACTCATTATTGGAAGTATAATCACTTGCCAACGGGTCTCCAGAAGGGTCTGGCAGCAGCCATCAAAAACCTGTGCGCTCGTCCTAAAATAAAGCCGCTGCATCATGAAAATGAAGAGGAGTTAAGAATTTATCTTTTCACCCAGGCTATGCAGGTGCCGGAAAATATTTTAAAGATGCTGCAGAAGTTCGATTATTCCCAGGAAATTCCAAAGTTGATTTTATACAACAATGAACTTAATGGGACGATGACAAGATCTGATGCCGCACTGTTGTTATTGATGAACCAGCTTGGCGTTGACCTGGTCATATACAATCCTCCTGGGCATAATGATATCGAGAATTTTATCGATGGAAGTGCTTTTGATTCACATTGGCTCGAGGATGTGGTTTTTGAACAGGAATTCAAAGAACCATCGATCATAAAGAAAGTTCTTTTTCAAGGTATATTAAAAAATTTAAGGGGAGATTGACTTGATGAACCAAACACAGAATCAAGATATCAGCCTTGCAACTGCGAATCCTGACGATAGATTATCCGAAGCGAAGGTTTCGGATTTAAAGCTTGCCCTCCGAAACGAGCCGGAGGTACAAAATCTTGCACGCAGCATTGATGAGCGTGACCAGATTCAAATCCTCGAGTTTGGTAAAGAGCCAGCAGTTGAAATCTCCAGATTTTCTGACCAGATCCTTGGCAATATGCGGACGACTAAGGTTGAAGATTCCGGAGAACTTTTGAAGCAGCTTGGCAAAATCATGGATCGCTTCGATAAGAAGGATTTTGAGAAAACATCTGGAGGTTTGTTTGGCAAGCTGTTCAAAAAAAGCGAGAAGCTTGTTGAAAAGCTTTTCGGCAAGTACCAGACAATGGGCAGGGAGATTGATAATGTTTATGTGGAAATCTCCAAATACCAAAGTGAGATGGTTGAATCAACAACCATGCTGGAACGTATGTATGATCAAAACTATCAATTTTATATGACGCTTGAAAAGTATGTTGTGGCTGGCGAACTTAAGCTGAACGAACTTAAATCCAACGAACTTCCGCAGCTTGAAGCAAAGGCTGCTGCAGGTGACCAGATGGCATCCATGCAGCTTGATACTCTTCGTAATGCAATTGAGCTGCTAGAACAAAGAATTTATGATCTTGAAATGGCTAAAATGGTCGCCTTGCAGACGGCTCCGCAAATCAGGCTGCTGCAGCGAGGTAACACAAAGCTGATCGGGAAAATTAATTCAGCGTTTGTTACAACAATTCCTATTTTCAAGAACGGCTTGATTCAGGCTGTGGCAGCCAAAAGACAGAAACTTGTAGCAGATTCCATGAATGAGCTTGACCGCCGCACAAATGAGATGCTTGTAAGGAATGCACAGAACATCTCTAGCCAAAGTGTTGATATTGCCCGTCTTTCAGGTGCTCCGAGCATTAAAATTGAAACAATCGAAGAAAGCTGGAATATCATCATGAAGGGCATGCAGGAAACAAAGTCCATCGAGGAAGAAAACAAGCGACTCAGAGAAGAAGGTACAAAACGCTTGATGCAGCTCCAGGAAAATTTTAAAAAAATGAAGCAGCAATAAAAATCACTGCTCATTTTTATGGCTCTTTCCGTAATCGCCCATTAAAGTAAAAAATCGGAAAAGAGCCTGATAAATAAATCTACTAAAATACTTACAAGAGGTGAAGGAAATGGCTATTAACTTACAAAAAGGTCAGCGCGTTGATTTAACAAAAGGAAATCCGGGACTTTCTAAAATTATGGTAGGTCTAGGCTGGGACCCTGTCCAAAAGAGCGGCGGAGGCGGAGGTCTGTTCGGCGGTCTGTTCGGAGGCGGAGGCAGCGGAGCGAACATTGACTGTGACGCATCTGTCATCATGCTTGGTGCAAATGATAAATTGCAAAATAATAACGATGTAATCTACTTCGGTAACCTCAAAAGCAAGGACGGCAGCGTCATTCACTCCGGTGATAACTTAACAGGGGATGGCGATGGAGATGACGAGCAAGTGTCAATCGAACTTGGCAGAGTTCCCGGTCATGTTGAAAAGCTAGTATTCGTCGTAAATATTTATGATGCAGTAAAGCGTAAGCAACATTTTGGCATGATTCGCAATGCATTTATCAGGGTCGTGAATCCGAATAGCAATCAGGAATTAATTAAGTACAACTTAACTGAAGACTACAGCGGCAAGACAAGCTTGATTGTCGGTGAAATTTATCGTCATGGCAATGAGTGGAAGTTCGCGGCTGTCGGCACTGGAACAACTGCTTCGGGATTAAGCGAAGTAGTTCGTTCTTATACTTAATATGTTTATTTAATGAAAAAATTTTGCTACTAAATTGAGGGGTGAATGGAATGGGAATCAACCTGTCAAAAGGTCAACGGATTGATCTGACAAAAACGAACCCAGGGCTGACGCGTGTGATTGTGGGCCTGGGATGGGATACAAATCGCTATACCGGCGGCAGCAGCTTTGATCTTGATGCCTCCGCTTTTTTAGCAGATGAAAATGGAAAGTGCAAGCAGGATTCCGACTTCATTTTTTATAATCAGCTTCAGCATCCGAGCGGGGGTGTCGAGCATACTGGGGACAACCGGACAGGTGAAGGCGACGGGGACGATGAGCAAATCATGATCGACTTCTCCAAGGTACCATCGCATGTCCACAGGATTGCCATTGCCGTCACAATCCATGACGCCGAACAAAGAAGTCAAAACTTTGGCCAGGTCTCAAACGCATTTGCCAGAGTGGTAAATGAAGAAGATGGGCAGGAAGTTCTGAGGTTTGATCTTGGTGAAGATTTCTCTGTTGAAACAGCAGTTGTCATTTGCGAATTATACCGCCACGGCAGCGAGTGGAAATTTAACGCAATCGGCAGCGGCTTTTCAGGTGGACTAGCTGCACTATGCCGGAATTTTGGGCTAGATGTTTAAATGATAGACAAACTCCATTCTTTATTGAATGGGGTTTATTTTTTTGCGTACAAGTCATTTCTGTTAGTGACTTCTTCGTGTCAGGTCCCTTCCTAAAATTCTCAGCAAACAGACAAGGCTCCATATGTTATAATTTTAATAGTTTACTACCCTCGGTTTTCCTTAATCGGGCCCTATTTTACTTCTCTGGATTACACCTCAGGAAAGGGAGATAATCAATGCGGAAAATAGCACAGGTTTTCATTGTTATCTTACTTTCCTTTACTCTGCTCGGAAGCTCAAACGCAAATATGGATGGCATTTTTCTCAATGAATTCCCGAAACATTCCATTTTATTTCATTTAATAGATATGGAAACTGTCAGTCTCGTAGGACAGATGATCGTCCTGCCTGAAGATGATTTTAACCAGGAAGAGGCTGCTGGCATTATTAACAGGATTGCGATGCTGCCTGATTCAATGCTGCAAAAAGCTGTTAATCATAATATTAGAGTCAAATTATTTGAAGGGAATTTGACGGATAATCCTTCAGCACGGCATTTGAAGGGTGTCATTCCCAGAGGCTACACAACTAATCGCACCTGGGACCAAGTACCAGGGATTGGCGGATCAAGGACGGTGCTTGTGAAAATTGGCAGCAGCGATAAGGGTAAGGGACACAGCTCTGTCAATCTCGAATTGCATGAATTGGCTCATTCGCTTGACCGCCATGTTTATGGAGGAATAAGAGAGGAAGACCAATTTTTAAAGATTTGGCGACAAGAAAGCCGCCTGTTGTTCCCAGGGCGGGCGTATTTTCTGGAATATCCGGAAGAGTATTTCGCAGAAAGCTTTGCGATGTTCTACATTGGCGGCATGCCAACCCGGCTTTTACAGCAGGCCGCACCCCAAACCTATCAATATATTAAAAGTCTAAATTAAGGGCTGTATGAAATCCTTCATGCGGTCTTTCTTTTTTATCAGCTTAATCAATAAAAAATATTTTGTTTTAAGTGAGTGGGTTTCGACTCGAATTAATATTTGCTAAAATAGAAGGAATAAATGGTTGTCTGAAAGGCAGGGTAATTCATGAAACAGTATTTAGAACTATGTGAACATGTATTGAAAACCGGTGTAAAGAAAGAGGATCGGACAGGTACCGGTACAATCAGCACCTTTGGTTATCAGATGCGGTTTAATCTCCAGGATGGATTTCCTTTGCTTACCACAAAAAAACTACATGTTAAATCTATTATCCATGAGCTACTTTGGTTTCTTGACGGGGATACGAATGTTAAATACCTTCAGGACAATGGTGTCCGCATTTGGAATGACTGGGCCGATGAAAATGGGAACCTTGGACCTGTGTATGGCCATCAGTGGCGATCATGGGCAGGGGCAGATGGGGAGACGGTTGACCAAATATCAGAATTAATCCATACAATCAAAACAAATCCAGATTCCAGAAGGATGATCGTCAATGCCTGGAATGTTGCCGAAATTAATAAAATGGCTTTGCCACCCTGTCACTGTATGTTCCAGTTCTATGTTGCGGATGGCAAGCTTTCCTGCCAACTATATCAGAGGTCGGCTGATGTATTCTTAGGAGTTCCATTCAATATAGCTTCCTATGCACTGCTTACTTTGATGATTGCACAGGTTTGCGATCTTGAACCAGGGGAATTCATCCACACATTTGGAGATACTCATATTTATACAAATCATCTAGAGCAGGTTCAGCTTCAGCTTACACGCGAGCCTAAACCATTGCCACAGATAAAAATCAACCCTAATGTACAATCAATCTTTGATTTTAAATTTGAAGATTTTGAGCTGGTCAATTATGAAGCACATCCACATATTAAAGGGGTTGTAAGTGTATGATTTCTCTTATTTGGGCAATGGATGAAAACCGCGTAATCGGACTTCATAATGAGCTCCCATGGAGACTTCCTGAGGATCTGAAGTTTTTTAAGCGAGTAACGATGGGACACCCAATCGCTATGGGCAGAAAAACGTATGATTCAATTGGAAAGCCTCTTCCAGGAAGGGAGAATATCGTCATAACAAGGGATGGGTCGTTCCGTCCTGAGGGCTGTGTAATAATGAACTCAATCGATGAATTCTTTGAATACGCAGGACAAAAGGCTGACGAGATTTTTGTCATTGGCGGTGCAGAAATTTTCAAGGAAGTCCTGCCTAAAGCGGACAGGCTGTATCTCACGATGATTCATGAGCAGTTTGAAGGGGATACATATTTCCCTGTATTTGACATCGATAAATGGCAGCTGGAAACCAGGGAAAAAGGTTTGAAAGATAATAAAAATCCATATGACTATGAGTTCTTGATCTATACGCGAAAATAATGGATGAACAGCCCTTGCAAAATGGGCTGTTTTTTTATGAAGTATTTTCCGATTCATATAGTTTTACCTGCTGAAATCCATTATAATGTCTACAGAAAAACCTTAGGAGGAAACAATGCTTCGATTAATTGCGTGTTTTTTGTATATGGGCGGCTATCTCGTCTGCAGTATACCCAAGCTTTCACGAATAAAAAAGTTGCCGGCAGATTTGCAGCTTGAACAAAAAAATCTTCTTATTCATGAGACACCTAAAAATTGGTCTAAAACATTCCTGGCATTAGCTGGGGCTGAAGTAAACGTTAAAGGGAGCCACTATATTCCGGATGGTCCTGTTCTTTTTGCAAGCAATCATGAGGGGGATTTTGATATACCCGTCCTGATTAGCAGTATTGATAAACCTTTTGGCTTTATTTCAAAAGTAGAAGTTAAGAAGGTACCCATTCTTTCTTCCTGGATGGAAGCTATTCAGTGCGTTTTTATTGACCGGAAGAACCGTGAAAAAGCAGCAGGGTCGATTTTGTCTGGGGTAGAATTATTGAAAAATAGACATTCTCTGGTCATTTTTCCTGAAGGAACAAGAAGCAAGGGCGGGCCCATTGGACTTTTCAAGGCAGGGGGCTTCAGGCTTGCAAAGGATTCTGGTGTTCCGATTGTTCCTATTTCGATAGAGGGAACAGCGGATGTTTTTGAGAAAAATGGCAGGCTGATTAAACCAGCGAAAATTACAGTCACCATTTGCCGTCCTATTTACAGCCATGAATATAAGGATAAAGAGTTAATCGAACTTGCTGGTTTTGTTCGTGATATCATTATCGACTCGAGGAAGGTAAAGCGGATCGCATCATAATTTTCACAGTGAAAAACCCCTGCAAATATGAATAAATGCAGGGGTTTTCTGCCGTCTAATTTCTAATTAAGTGCAAGGAAATTTGGCTGGATGAAATTCATCGTTCAATTATTCGAATTGAGCAAGGCTATCCATCATCTGTGTAAATTCGGCAGGGATACAAAAATCATCAGGACGAAAATTTGCGCGAATCCATTTTACCATTTCCACGGGACTGTTGAAGAATTCACCGCTCGTGTCACTTTTGCGGATCATGTACCTCCCATTGTCCTCATCCACCGTTACTTCTACAGGCAGAGCCCCATCATAACTGTTCAATGAAAATTCCATTCATTATTCCCTCCAACAAATTTTCCTTATTATATGTTAGTTTACTACCATTCTATTCAATCAGACACGGTAAGATTTTAAATATTTTAAAAATTCGATCAGGATTTCAAAAAAACATGTTATAATGGACGAATTAATATTTTTGGAGAAGTGAGGGTGACAATATGGAACAAGAAACTATAAAGAAAAAATGGGTGAATGTTGAGGATATTCTAATAGCCTATAGGCATCTTAAAGACATTGTTGCCCATACACCGTTACAATTTAACCAGAGGCTTTCAGAAAAATACGAAGCAGAAATATATTTGAAACGCGAAGATTTGCAGCATGTGAGATCTTTTAAATTACGTGGCGCTTATTATGCCATGAAACTTCTTTGGGAATCGGGACTCCAAAATGGAGTGGTTTGCGCAAGTGCGGGCAATCATGCTCAAGGTGTAGCATACGCCTGCCGGCAGCTTGGAATTAATGGGAAGATCTATATGCCAGCAACAACTCCAGGTCAAAAGGTTAGCCAGGTAGAAATGTTTGGGCGTGAGTATGTAGACATCGTCCTGACTGGTGATACTTTTGATGATTCTTACCGGGAGGCACGAGTCTGTGCAGAAAGAGAAAACAGAGAGTTTATACACCCTTTCGATGATGAAAAAGTTATTGCCGGACAGGGAACTGTTGCAGTTGAGATAATGAATGACTGCCAGGCATCAGTAGATTTTGTCGTTGCCAGCATTGGCGGCGGAGGATTATTGGCAGGCCTGAGTACATACATAAAAAGTGTATCTCCCTCTACACAGTTAATCGGGGTCGAACCAGGCGGAGCAGCTTCGATGCGCGCAGCCTTTGATCACAATAGTGTTTTTCCACTAGAGCACATTGACACCTTCGTTGACGGTGCTGCAGTTAAGTGTGTCGGCAGTAAAACATATGAGATTTGCCGGGAAAATGTCGAAGATCTAGTTCAGGTTCCTGAAGGCAAGGTTTGTACATCTATATTAGAATTATATAATGAACATGCGATTGTAACTGAGCCAGCAGGAGCATTGCCTATTGCCGCTCTTGACATGATAAAGGATCAAATCAAGGGGAAAACAGTTGTCTGTGTTATAAGCGGGGGAAATAATGATATCAGCAGAATGCAGGAAATAAAGGAACGCTCCCTGCTTTATGAAGGCCTTCTTCATTATTTTATTGTAAATTTCCCTCAGCGCGCAGGTGCTTTAAGAGAATTCCTTGATGACGTTCTAAGCCCTGGAGATGATATTACACGATTTGAATACACGAAGAAAAATAATAAAGAAAGCGGCCCTGCACTAGTCGGCATCGAACTGAAAGATAAGAAGGATTACACTAGGCTGATTGCCAGTATGGAAAGAAAAGGCTTTTCATTCATGGAATTAAACAAGGACAATCAGCTGTTTAATTTATTGGTATAATATTAATAATAGATAATAAAGGAAAGATAATATAAAATAGGAACTGTGAAATAACATTAGGTTTTGGCATACTTTGTGAAATTCTTATGAACTTTCACTGCATTTCTCCAAACTGGGGATTAAAAGTACTATAATCATAGTAGATTTACTATATGAAAAGGAGATGTTGATATGTTATCAAACATCGGAGTTCCTGGATTAATTTTAATCCTTGTCTTAGCATTGATTATTTTTGGACCAAAAAAGCTTCCTGAGATAGGCCGTGCGTTTGGCCAGACTCTTCGCGAATTCAAGAAATCAACTCGTGAATTGACAAGTGACGTTATGGAAGAGTTTGAAGACGAAAAAAAGGAAATTTCGAAAATCACTAAATAAGGTGTAAGATGTTTTTATCTTACATCTTTTTTTCTTAAGGCATTTTTACAAAGCTAGTCCTTTTGGAATTTATGCCTTACTTCAACAATTTAAAAAAAAGCAGCAAATGGAATTGGCAGGGGATTGGTATGGAAGATAAAGAATTAAATCTTGTAGATCATCTTGATGAGCTTCGGAATAGGCTCATTATTTCGGTGGTAGCATTCATTGTATTTTTTGGAGTGGGTTTTTACTTCGTAGAAGATATTTATCATTACTTTGTTCGTGACCTGGATGTAAAGCTGATTGTTTTAGGTCCGAGTGATATCATATGGATTTACTTTATGCTGGCCACCATTATCGCGATTGCTGGAACAATACCGGTTTTGGCATTGCAAATTTGGCTGTTTGTAAAACCGGCTCTCATGCCGAATGAGAGAAAAATATCATTATCTTACATTCCAGCACTATTCATTTTGTTTGTAGTCGGTCTCGCATTCGGTTATTTCGTTATCTTTCCTAATGTCTTGAACTTCCTTGTAGAATTAAGCGGAGATATGCTTGTAACGAACTTTACGGCCGACCGATATTTTAAATTCATCATGAACATGACAATCCCATTTGGTGTTCTGTTTGAACTTCCTGTCGTCGTTATGTTTTTAACTTCACTCGGGGTAATCAATCCTTATGTGCTGACTAAAATCCGAAAGTATGCGTACTTCGTCCTTATCGTAATTGCAATTGTCATTTCTCCACCAGATTTCATGTCAGACTTTCTCGTGATGATTCCACTTCTTCTTCTATACGAAATCAGTATTAACCTTTCTAAGGTTGTCTTTAGACGGAAACTGAAGAAAGAACATGAATCGCAAGAGCAATATGGTGACATGGAAGAAGAAATATAAAAGCAAGCTGCCAGAATGTAGACAAACTCGATTAAAGCGAGCTTGTCTACATTTTTTAATCTTAGGTGGGAATTAAAACAGGTCTGTTGATTTCCGTTCCAGGCGCTTCGCTTTCCGCGGGGCTGGCGCTGAGCCCCCAGGACATTAATTAGCTTCCGCGAAACTGCCCACGCACGATGGAAATGCGTTAGCATTCTCGGAGGAGTCTTCGCGCCTGAAACGAAGGTCGACAGGTTTTCAATAACTGATCTGTGATCTTTATCTTTGTCGACAAGCTCAGCTGTCAGATTTTAATCTGGCAGCTTTTTTGTACTCTATAAAAAGAAACATTCACATCTCTAATGAGGAACAGGCATAGGATTTAAAGAAGAACACTTATAACTTAAGGATGATTCGTCTTTGAGCCAATCGGCAACAGAAGGTTCTTTGTGAGGGTTGATCTTATGCATGAAATGTCTTTAATGTATGACATTTTACAGATGATTCAGGATGATGCGGTGAAATATGGAATCATAAAAATTGAAAAGGTAGAACTGACCGTAGGGGAAATCTGCAATGCAATGCCGGATGCCCTGAAGATGGCATTTGAGGTATTCAAGGTACAAAATCAGCATTTTCTTTCAGATAGTTCCCAGCTTATCATCGAGATCGAAAAGGCTGTTGCCGAATGTGTCGTTTGTCAGAAAAAGTACGTTCCTGACAATCGGATATCTTTTTGCCCAGACTGTGACATGCCTTCTGGAAAAATTATCTCTGGTGAAAACCTTCAAGTTTTATCATACGAAGGGAGGAATCGTAATGAAAATTACATTGCGGACAGACGTTCTGACAAATAACAATATCGCAGCGGAATATAACCGGGATTTGTTCATGTCCACTAAAACGCTAGTTATTAATTTAATGAGTTCACCAGGGGCAGGTAAAACAACGCTATTAGAAGAAACGATCAGGGTTTTATCTGATAGATATCGTATAGCCGTTATCGAAGGGGACTTATCTACTGAGAGAGATGCAGACAGGATCAGGGCTCTTGGTGCCAGAGCAGTTCAAATCAATACACATGGAGGATGCCATCTTGATGCCAGGATGGTTGCAGCAACACTTCCTGAGTTCGATCTTGAGAATACCGATTTATTATTTATTGAAAATGTAGGAAACCTTGTATGTCCATCTGGATATGACCTTGGGCAGAAGCATAAGGTTGCAGTATTAAGTGTGCCAGAGGGCAATGACAAGATTCCTAAATATCCGGTAATGTTCAGGAGGACCGAGTTGGTTCTATTAAATAAAATAGATCTGCTGCCCTATCTCGATTTTAGAATTGACGAGGCAGTGAGAGATCTGGAAGGGATAAATCCTGACTCGAAAATCATTCCTGTATCGGCAAGAACAAAAGAAGGGCTCGATCGATGGTATGGCTGGATCGAAGAGGCTTATCAATCATGCTATCAGCATTGAAGGCAGTAGTCAGGGGCAGAGTCCAGGGAGTCGGATTCAGACCATTTGTTTCTCAATTAGCAAAAAAACATCGGATAAAAGGGACAGTCCAGAATAATATGGACGGAGTGAAGATTCATATCGAAGGAGAGGATTCGGATATACTATCTTTTTTATCTGACATGGAATTCAAATCTCCCAGACTCTCCAAAATCGAGAAAATAATCGTTGAACCGGCAACAGTAGCTGGCTACGATGAATTTTTTATTATTCCCAGTGAGCGTTCTGGGTCTTCCTTGCTGGTTTTGCCAGTGGATTCAGCAGTGTGTGAGGAATGCCTTGAAGAGCTGGATAATCCATATGACAGACGATTTCATTATCCGTTCATTAATTGTACACAGTGTGGACCGCGTTATACGATCATAAACGAACTTCCGTATGACAGGCCATATACGTCAATGAAATCCTTCCCGATGTGCCCTGATTGCCAGAGAGAATACGAGGATCCAATAAATAGAAGGCATCATGCCCAGCCAATCGCATGTGAAAAGTGCGGACCTTCAGTAACACTTTTAAACTCTGATGGAGAAATGATCTCGGCGGATCCGCTTCGGAAAACAGCCGAGCTATTAAAGCAAGGCGCGATTATTGCCATCAAGGGTCTGGGAGGCTATCACCTCTGCTGTGATGCTGGTAATGAGGAAGCCGTCGCACTATTAAGGAAAAGAAAATTGCGCCAAGCAAGACCTCTTGCAGTCATGGCCAGGGATCTGCATGCAATAAAGATAATCGCGATGTTCAGCGATGAAGAAAAAAATATCCTTGAAAGTCCCGAAGCTCCAATAGTTGTATTAAGAAAACGCCCTTGTGTTTATTTAGCTGAAGGAATTGCGCCAGGAATGTCTACTGTAGGTGTTATGCTGCCATATACACCGCTTCATCATCTCATTTTAAAGCATAGTGAATTGGATTATTTAGTCATAACCAGTGCCAATCCTTCTGGACAGCCAATTTTATACCATGATCACCAAGCGATCAATTACCTAAATAAAATAGCTGACTATTATTTAACCCATAACAGGGAGATTCTTCACCCGGTTGATGATTCAGTAATTCAGATATCAGGAGGGCAGCGAGATTTTCTTAGGAGGTCAAGAGGGTATGTGCCGGACCCTTTGAGTTCTAATGCGAATGTAAATGGAATCGTTGCATTTGGCGGGCAGCAGAAGTCTGCTTTTACCATTGGCAGGAACGATCAAATCTTTGTTGGTCCGTATATTGGCAATCTGGAGAATATGGAAACGATTGATTATTACAAATCAGAACTGGACCACTTATTAAGCTGGATCCAAATTCCATTTAAAACTGCAGCCATCGATCTGCACCCTGGATTTAATACGAGAAAATTAGTAAAAGATTATCCTTTCACTGAAATCATCGAGGTTCAGCATCATCATGCTCATATGGTCAGCTGCATGGCTGATAATCAACTCGATGGAGATGTTTTGGGGATAATTCTAGATGGTACCGGCTATGGTTCAGATGGACAGATCTGGGGGTTTGAGATTCTTTATGGCAATGAATCAGAGTTTGAGAGGAAGGCTCAACTGGCTTACACGCCATTGCCAGGAGGAGAAAAGGCCATAAGAGAACCATGGAGGAATGCTGCAGCCATGCTAATGAGTCTTTTAGGTAGTGAAGGAGAAGAAATTTCTGGACAACTTTTTCCTGAGAAAAAAAATGAGCTGAATATTTTGAAGGCCATGATTAAAAAGGAAATCAATAGTCCGCTGGCTGGTACGTGCGGCAGGCTGTTTGATGCAGTTAGCGCAATATGCGGAGTTTGCACATATTCAACATATGACGGAGAAGCGGCAATAAAATTTTCAGAGCTTGCCAAAGAGGATACTGGCTTTGACTCTGTATATCCTTATGAGATTAAAGATATAAATGGGCTATTAAGATATGACTTTAGCTTGATGCTTAAGCAGATCTCTAGTGATTCCCTAAATGGGAAAGAAGTCGGTGAGATATGTATAAGATTTCATGAAACGATAATCCAGGCAATTAGTTCCGGGATGGAAAAGCTGAAATTAAAACAGGGATCTGGCACAAGGAAGGTTGTTTTATCAGGCGGGAGTTTCCACAACAAATATTTGCTTACGAGATTGAAGGCTGAACTTGCAGGAAAGGGATTTGAGGTGTATTCACATCGGAATATTCCGTGTAATGATGGGGGCTTGAGTTTAGGGCAATTAATTGTGGCGGCTGCAAAGAGGGGGAAATGATCATGTGTGTCGGAGTTCCTGCAAGAGTGATAGAAAAGAATGAATTTACTGCGGTAGTTGATGTATTGGGAACGACTACTATGGTGGGAATCATTTTTATTCCGGAAGTAAAACTTGGTGAATATGTCATTTTACACGCGGGACAGGCAATGTCAATCATTGATGAGGAATACGCTAGACAAAGCGTCGCGGAATGGAGGAATCTCATAGATGTTAGAACTCCTTAAGCAATCTTCTAGTACCGAGATTTGCAGGCCTTTGGCTGAAGCTGTAAAGGAAAAGGCCAGGGAATTTTTCAGGATACATGGCAGAAAGCCGGCATTTATGGAAGTATGCGGTTCACATACAATGGCACTTGCTAGGTCAGGGGTTAAACAGGCAATAGCAGATGAAGTTAATTTAATCTCCGGCCCAGGCTGCCCTGTCTGCGTCACAGACCAGAAGTCTATTGATGCTATGATTGCATTGGCAGAAGGGGAGGGAAGAATCATTTGCACCTTTGGAGATATGATGAGGGTGCCGGGATCTAAACAAACACTGCTGTCCGCCAAGACAGCAGGAAAGGATATCCGTGTATTGTATTCGCCAACTGATGCAATAAAAATTGCTGAGCAACGACCAGAAAAGGAAATTGTTTTTTTAGGCGTAGGGTTTGAGACGACGATTCCGATCCTCTCACTGCTGGTTGAAGAAGCTGTATCAAAAGGACTCGAAAACTTCAGTGTGTGGATGACAACAAAGCTTGTTGAACCCATTCTTCGTCATTTGCTTGATCTTGGGGAAATTCAGCTCGACGGCTTTCTCCTTCCAGGACATGTATCTATCGTTATAGGGGAGGATTCTTATAGCTATCTAGCGGAGGAATATAGGATATCAGGAGTAATTACGGGATTTGAGCCAGCCGAATTGCTTAGTGGAATTTACAAACTTCTTAATCTGGCCATCAGCAATGAGATAAAAATCGTAAACGATCACAAAGCAATTGTGACCAAAAAAGGGAACCTCCTTGCCCAGGAGTGGATGCGAAAGTATTTCGTATTTAGCGATGAAGCATGGCGAGGTATAGGAATCATTCCTGGCAGCGGATTGGACTTGAAGAAAGAATTCGCCAAATACGATGCGAAAAGGAGATTCAAGGTTAACCCAGGGGAACCAAGAAAAACAAAGTGCAGGTGCGGAGAAGTGATCAGAGGGGTGATATCTCCAAATGAATGCAGCTTATTTGGCAAGGCATGCAAGCCTTTGAACCCGATTGGTCCATGTATGGTTTCGGCTGAAGGAAGCTGTTCTGCTCATTATCAATTCATGAGGGAGAGTTAATAATGGAAAAAGTAATCAGTCTAGCTCATGGTGATGGCGGTGAGTTAAGCCATAGATTGATCAAGGAGGTCTTTGTAAAGTCATTTGGGAATAAAACGGAGTCGATGCACGATGCTTCTACTCTGGAGATTCCGGGCAGCAATATTTCCGTTACGACCGATTCTTTTGTGATAAAGCCTTTATTCTTTCCGGGTGGATCCATCGGAAAGCTTGCTGTTGCAGGTACCGTCAATGATTTGGCTGTAAGTGGTGCAGTTCCCTTATTCCTGACATGCGGCTTTGTGATAGAAGAGGGATTTCCCATTGCCGACCTTAAGAAAATTACTGTAGATATGGCGGAAGAAGCCTGTAAGGCGGGGGTGAAAATTATTGCCGGTGATACAAAAGTGGTGGAACGAGGAAGCGCTGACGGTGTATATATTAATACTACAGGCATAGGAGCCATGGATAGAAAACGCGGCAACAGCCTTCATTTTAAAGAAGGTGATGCTGTCATTATTACTGGAACAATCGGTGACCATGGAATTGCTGTCCTTACTTCAAGAGGTGAACTTGGAATTAATGTCCCGATAGAGAGTGACTGCGCATCTCTAAACCATATGCTTGCAAAAGTATATGAAAATTCCATTGGGGTAAGGATTGTTCGTGATCCAACACGTGGCGGGCTTGCTACTACTCTAGTAGAAATTGCTGAAGATTTTTCACTTGAAATTGTCATTAAAGAAGAAAGTATACCTGTAAAGGATCAGGTGCATGGAATGTGTGACCTGGTTGGATTTGACCCATTGTATTTAGCTAATGAGGGTAAAGCGATCTTAATTGTTTCTGATGAGGAGAAACTCAGTATATTGAATATGTTAAAAGAATTTCCGGAGGGGGCAGAGTCTGTTGTAATTGGTGAAGTGACCGGCATAGAACGAGGGCGTCTCCTGTTAGAGACGCCAATTGGATCAAAAAGGCTTCTTAACAGGCTTTCTGGGATGATGCTGCCCCGAATATGCTGATGTCGGAAAACAAAAAGCAGGTTATCTGGCTCCCCGTTATCAATATCTTAAAGTAAGTCAGAAGGACAGTAAAAAAATTTTATTATCCGCACAAACAGACACATTTCGACCGTGATTTGGGGTATAATATAATCAAACGGGTGTAAAAGAGGATTGATACTTTGCTATTCAAAAGCCTAGAGTTCAAAAACGTTGTTGGACAGAAGGTTAAAGTCGTTGATATTCCTGTATTGGAGGAAGAGAGCCCCTATTATTTTATGATCCAAGTCCGTTTGCAAACTTTCATCACATCGATCTATCAGGAACGAAACGCCAAGAAATTTTATTCATTCAAGGAATATTTAAAAAGAGCAATAAAGTGGCCAGATTACGAACAGTTATTTAAGTCGGCCGAATTAAAAAATAACGCATAATGGTTTACCTTTGAAGCGCCTGGATAGGCGCTTTTATTCTTTATAGGCATACTTTTTCTCTGAATTTCTCCCCTTAGGATTCACTTTGTGATTATCTGATAAAGAGTCTTCCAAAAAGTATAACGATCCAGTGAGGGATATAGGTGGAAATTGACAATAGGCTGTACCCAAAACATCTTGTTAGCACGGGGGATAGATGTAATAGCAACTAATATTTTTATTTTTTTAAAAAGAAAATGTATAATAAATATAGTGTTTTTTGATAGGGATGTGAATTTATGACTAAAATCAAAATTGTGACAGATTCCACATGTGATTTAAGTGATGATTTAATTAAAAAAATGGGCATTACCGTAGTGCCTTTATCCATTTCCATTAATGGAGAGAACTATTTAGATAGAGTTGATATTACTCCAAAGGAATTTATCGAAAAAATGAAAGCTTCTCCTGAATTGCCAAAAAGTTCACAGCCACCTGCTGGGGAATTTCTTAAAGTGTATGACCAGTTGGGCAGCGAGGGGTATGAAGTGATTTCAATCCATATGACTGGCGGGATGAGCGGTACGGTTCGTTCCGCAGAAAGTGCGGCGCAAATGACTTCTGCCAAAGTGAATGTAGTCGATTCGAGATTTATTTCAAGAGCATTGGCTTTTCAAGTGCTCGAGGCAGCTGAAATGGCATCTTCGGGTAAGAGTGTAGAACAAATACTTACCAGGTTGGATGCTGTCAGGGAACAGACTCGTCTTTTTGTAGTGGTTGATACCCTCGAAAATTTAGTGAAGGGCGGAAGGATTGGAAAAGGCAAGGCATTGATCGGTTCATTATTGAACATTAAACCTATTGCTTCGCTTGAAGGTGGAGAATACACACCTGTTTCCAAGGCGAGGAGCCACTCGCAGGTTGTTAAATATCTAAAAAACCAGTTCTCGGAGGATGTCAAAGGCAAGAAAATCAAAGGTGTTGGCCTCGTTCACGCCGAGGGTTTGAAGTTGGCCGCCACACTTAAGGAGGCAATCCAGGAAGCAACAGGTTATGAAGATATAGACATTGAGGACACTACACCAATTATAAGTACACATACAGGTGTTGGCGCAATCGGGTTTATGTATTATTTTGAATAAGGTTCTCCATTTCGGTTTGATAAATACATAGCATAGCTAAAGTTAATGAGTAATAGATTGAAACAGAATTATATTATTTTTTAAAGCCAAAGCGGCAAGGTCCTGAACATTATGGGTTCAGGACCTTTTTCTTTTGAGGCTGAAAACAGGATTTATAGAAGATTTCGTCGAATACTCACAGTAATTCATTTTTCAAACGAATGGAATGTGACAATTCACTTATGAAGCTTAATATAAAAAACATGCCATTGTTCAATAAAATATTGCTGTTCTCCTTTATGATCACCACACTCGTAGTGGTGTCGACCATAGGAAGCAGTTTTTACCTCCAGGCTAAACAGATGGAATCCCACATGAAAGACAGGGTAGAAGGAGTAGCTGGCCTTTGGTCTTCTACACTTTCTCCTGCTGATATAAAGATAGCGGCAGAAATGAAAAATAACGCTAATCCTGCCAGTATGCGTCTGGTGAAACTTCTTACAATGGTAAATAACAACAATGCCTCATTTCTCGGAGCCTATCTGGTTTTGCCTGATATTTATCCTAATAATAAAGTATATATTCTGGCAGCATCAGACGTTTACAAAGAGTATTCATTCGAATCACTTATGTATTATGATGCGGGGAACGAATTCATGGATGCCTTCAGAAAAGCAAAGGAAGGAAAAACGATTACAAGCACAGGGATTTTCAAAGATCAATATGGGTCATGGATTTCCTCCTTTTCTCCTATTATGGATGAGAAGGGAAATGTGGTTGCCATTCTTGGCATCGATGCAAAGGCTGCGATCATCAGAAACAATCAAACGGAAATACTGAAAATTTTGCTGATAGAATTGACTGTCATTATTTTTCTGGTCTTTATTACTTTGAATTGGGGACTGAAAAGGGTGCTGAAGCCCGTAAATGATTTGTTTTATGGAATCAAGGAAATCAGCACGGGCAATTTCAATGTCCGGCTCCCAGTTCAAGACCAGTCGGAACTTAGCTTGTTAAGTGATCGTTTTAATGAAATGGCTGCTCAGCTTTCGCAATTGTTTGAACGGGTTTCCGCGGCGTCTAAGCAACTGGGACAATCATCAATGAATGAAAGTGATTCGCTGCTTTTAGAAGAAGCCATTAATACGATGGAGGATATTTTCGAAAGAACCAAACTGCAGCAGGAGCTCCAGAGGGCGGAAAAAATGAATGCGATTGGACAGCTTGCTGCATCCGTCGCACATGAAATCAGAAATCCGATGACAGTCGTCAAAGGCTTTCTGCAAATTTTTCTTGCAAAAGACATGAGTGATGAAGAGCATATGTTTTTAAAGCTGATGATAGAGGAGTTAAACAGAGCGGAAACCATCATAAATGATTATTTGAGTCTGGCAAAACCTGATGTTGACAAGCTGGAGGTTATTGATAGCAGGGATATGGCAGAAAAAGTGATGGATTTGATGACCTCATATGCAATGATGTCTAAGAATATTTCTTTACATACTGAAATTAAAGAAGATATGAAAATCAGGGGCAATAAGAATGAATTAAAGCAGGTTCTGATCAATATCCTGAAAAATGGCATAGAGGCGATGAAGAACGGAGGCAAGTTAAGTTTGATTTTGGAAAAAAAGGTTCATATGGTGTTTTCATTATTCAGGATACTGGCATTGGCATGACGGAGGATGAGCTTTCAAGACTGGGAACCGCATTTTATTCTCTGAAGGAACGTGGTACGGGCATGGGATTGATGGTCTGTTACCAGATTGTTGAACGGATGAAAGGGCATATTAAGGTATCCAGCAAAAAAGGTGAAGGTACAACCTTTGAGATCATGGTCCCATTATTAATAGAAGGGTCTGAGTAAATCCAGGAGCTTTTAAATTTTTGCCATCATTTTTCATTACCCTCAATATACATAAAAAGGGGGTGTCAGTTATGGTAAAAAAAGTGCTGTTCTTCAGTGATTTTGGGATTGATGACAATCTAGCCATTTTATATGCGTTCTTCAATAAAGAAATTAAAATTGTTGGTGTTGTGGCTGATTATGGAAATGTTTCCAAACAGGACGCCCTTCGGAATGCAGCCTATATCCAAGAACTTACTGGCATTCGTGATGTTCCTGTTTTCGCTGGTGCAGAATTGCCGCTAACCGGCAATCCGCCGCAATTTTATCCAGACGTTCATGGGACAGAAGGTTTAGGCCCTATAATACCGGAAATGGATATAGATCTCTCGCTTGAGAACTTCCATGGAATCAAGGATGTCATCGAACAAAATCCTAATGAAATCATCATCGTGAATGTTGGCAGACTTACTTCTCTGGCTACAGCTTTTATCCTGTATCCTGAGACGATGAAAAAAGTGAAGGAATTCTACCTGATGGGCGGCGCATTCAATGAACCAGGAAATGTAACACCCGTTGCAGAGGCGAATTTTTATGGTGATCCGTATGCTGCCAATATAGTTTTGAATCAGACAGCAAGAAGGGTGAAAATCATTCCTCTCAATGTGACTAGCGGCTCAATTGTTACACCCGCTTTGATCAATGAGCTTGATGCTTATTATCACGCTGTCGGAAGCAAGGTTGGACAACTTGTAAAACCGATGTTTGATTACTACTATAAATTCTATAAAAGTAGGACTCCTAAATTGACTGGCGCCCCGCTGCATGATGTCCTTACTCTCTGGGCGGTTGTTAATGAAGATCATATCATATACAGAGATGTACCAGTAAAAGTCATCGTGAATGTTGGCGAAGCATTTGGCCAAAGCATTGGAGATTTCAGGAACATGGAAGACAAAGCTGAATTCCCGTTTCATAAAGTGGCTGTTAATTTCAATTATCCTGAATTCATAAAGGATTTTTTCCAAACGATGAAAAACTCCAAAAGTACTGAGGGCAATCATTAAGTCGCGACAATTATTTTGACTGTTTTCGCATATCTTTTTCTTTCTTCTCTCAAAAACGTTTGCTAGAATGATTGTGGACAGAATTAGAGAGAATGCAGGTGATTGTATGAAAAAGGGTATTTTATTTTTTGTTTTAGCAGCGGTGATAGCACTTGCTGCTGGATGTGGAAATAGCGGACTAAAGGATGCCAAGAACTATCCGATCGAAGATTTCAAGTTTACCGACCAGGATGGTCAGCCTTTTAGCAAAAAGGATCTTAAAGGGAAAGTCTGGGTAGCTGATTTTGTTTTCACTAATTGTGCGGACGTGTGTCCTCCGATGACGGCTAATATGGCAAAGCTTCAAGACATGATAAAAGAAAAAGGCCTTGAGGATGTCGAAATTGTCTCATTTAGTGTGGATCCTACTGTAGATAAGCCGGAGGTCTTAACTGAATACGGCAAGAAGTTTAATGTAGATTTCAAGAATTGGCATTTCCTAACTGGCTACTCTCAGGAAGAAATAGAAAAATTCGCACTTGAAAATTTCAAGACGATTGTTAAAAAACCACAATCAGGTGACCAGGTTATTCATGGAACTGATTTTTATCTTGTAGATCAGAATGGTGACATGAGGAAATATTATACAGGCCTGAAAGAAGTTCCTTTCGAACAAATCATAGAAGATATAGAAGCACTGCAATAGGCCATCAAATTGGCCTGTTTTTTTTGCTTTTGTTTTTGTTTAATATAAGAACAATGTCCATAAAAATTTTTAGGTTGGGACGTATTTGTTATAATAGGAATACGTTTAAAGGCAGGTGAACTGGATTGAAGAAAAAACTCACCTTACTTTATTTTATTCTGGCCGTTGTTTTAGTCTCTTGCAGTTCGTTTGAGAGCTTGCAAAAAGGGAATCTTAATAAAGTTAAGGAAACTGGATTGGAATTGAAGGATGCCTTGCCTTCTTCATTTTTTCCGAAGGATTTACATATAGTGGCTGCCGGAGACTCGCTTACACAGGGAGTGGGTGACAGTACCAACTCAGGAGGCTATATCCCTTATTTAGCTCAGCAGCTTGAACAGGAAAAGACCATCAGGAATGCGAATTTCGAAAATTTTGGAGTAAGAGGTAACAGGGCAGACCAGCTGCTGAAAAGGCTAAAAAGCAAAGAAATAGATGCTTCTATCGAGGATGCTGACTTGATTATTTTGACGATCGGCGGTAACGACTTGATGAAGGTGGTGAAAGAGAATTTTTCCAGCCTGAAATTGAATCTTTTCAAAGCTGAACAACAGATATTTAAGGAGCGGCTGCAATCAATTTTCACTTTAATCAGAAAGCAGAATCAAGAGGCTCCAATCGTTTTGATTGGACTTTATAATCCGTTTTACAATTGGTTTGCTGATGTAAAAGAAATGAACCAGATTGTAGACGAATGGAATAGACAAAGTCAATCATTGGTCGATCAGGATGGTAATGCCTATTTTGTCGATATTCATGATATTTTCCTTAACAATGAAGAAAACTTGCTTTATACTGATTATTTTCATCCAAATGACCGCGGCTATCAATTGATTGCAGACAGGGTATATGGAATCCTGAGTCAGGAAGTGGTTGATTCCCAAGAGAATTGACCGCAAATAGATAGGGAAGAGGAGTTAATAGTTTTATGAAAAACAAATGGAAGATTGGTTTTTTTATATCATTAGGGCTTATCGCCGCAGTAATTTTATTTTTGTATATCCTGATCGCGTCACCTGCTGAAGATTCAAAGATGGAGCCGGTTAAAAACATCCAGGATTCGGAGGATGTCGCTTTCAAAGTGGCAACAAATAAGCGTGATTTGAACAGAGTGATCAATCATTATATTGAAGAAGAAGGAAAGAACAGCAAAATCGATTATCAGGTTTTGCTTACTGATGAAGTAGAACTTTATGGAACCTTTCCGCTTTTCAGTGAAGAATTGGAATTAAGACTAACATTTGAACCAAAAGCTTTGGAAAACGGGGATCTGGTCCTGAATCAGAAATCGATTTCTGTTGGCCGTCTGCGCCTGCCAGTTTCAACAGTGCTTAAATTTGTCCGCGACAGCTACGACCTTCCTGAAGCAGTCAGTATACAGCCAGAAGAGGAAAGAGTTTATGTATCTATGCAGAGGCTTAAGCTTAAAAGTGACATTAAGGTAAAGGTAAATGAATTCGATCTTATAAAAGACAACATCAAATTCACGTTGTTCGTTCCTGCTAATTAGGCGCTCCTGTGTGGAGTGTCTTTTTTTATAGTAAAAAAGTGATTATATTGTCAAAGGAATTGGAAATGAAAATAGGCCGGTGGTCCGGCCTTAGGCAATCAGCCTTGTAATAGCAAAACCTCGAGAGGCGGTTCACCTTTTACCGTCCCGACAGCCACTATTGAATATGAGTTATTCGGATCTAGCTTAACATCAGGTATCGTCATGACAGTGTTCTTCGTACCAGCTACTCTTACCTCGAGTGTGACAGTCATTGGAGTCAAGCCTAAATATGTCGTGGCTTGCCTGAATGAAACATTCGGGAAAATAATTCCTCCATTTTCACCTGCAATGTCCACTGCTGGCGCATCCGGGGACAGGTGGATAAACCTTGCCTTTGATTCACCGATTGGTGTCATTGGCTGGTCTTCAAAAGTAAGCAATCTTAACTTTGTGTCAGGACCACTGATAGCGGCCGTATAAATTCTTGCTGGCTCAATTGTGATTTTTTTGCTGATGATCGTCGATACCGTTTTACCGGCAGGATAGATATCTACCTGATACTTCCCTGGAGCAAGCTGCATGTGGCTGCTGTTATTTTTATAATCAAAGTCGCGCAGAACTCTGCTTCCATTGATATAGATATCAACTAATTTCACGTCAGGAGCAGCATGCAAAAAACGCAGCCTGCCTGGGATTGTGGTTTCCGGTCGTGCAGGGACTGTGTCTGAGCGTATTAATTGGACTGCTTTCTTCATGTTTCGAAGGTGTTTATGATAATACATGACATGCAGATTTGGATCTAGGTATTTATAATAGTCAGCCAATAATGAATACATAGTAGCTTTATGCAAGTAATCATTTTGGTTTCTTTTATGAGCCATACCCCTCACTCCTAATGTGTTCGTTCTCCACTCTAAATTATGCAAAATGGGCATGTCAGGTGTGAATGAGTCATAAACCGCAATTTTCATTAAAAAATAGGCTTTACAACAGGAATGAATTTCCATATACTATAATTAATTAAACGAGAGGCAGGTGGAGTGCAATGAGAAAATTATCAATTGTTTTAAAGCTGACTATTACTGATTGCACAGCCCACTAACCTAAGCGGATCAATTGACTAATGTCTTTTTGTCTACATGCTTAAAACCATGGGCTGTGTGTGCCTGTGGTTTTTTATATTTTATAAGCATGATGGAGGAAAAAAATAATAATGATGAAACTTGAACAATTTGGTTTGACAGAAGAAATTAAAAGTCATTTTGAAGAATTTAAGATTAAAGGATATGAGCTTGGGAGGATTGCATTAGAGCATAAGCATTTGTACAGGGTATGGCTGGATGAGGGTGAATATTTGTGTACTCTTGCAGGCAGGCTGACTTACGATGCTGTAAATCGTGAAGACCTGCCCGCTGTTGGGGATTGGGTCGTGATAAAAACATCACCAGGAGAAAAGAAAGGCGCCATCCACGGGATATTGCCGAGAAAAAGCAAATTTTCACGTAAAGCTGCAGGCATGGTAACAGAAGAGCAAATTGTTGCTGCCAATATAGATACAGTTTTTATCGTCAATTCATTGAATGATGACTTGAACCTGCGAAGAATTGAAAGATACTTGCTTCTTGCCTGGGAAAGCGGAGCAAATCCAGTAATCATATTAAGTAAAGCAGATTTAACAGCTGAGCTCGATGATAAAATCCAACTGGTAGCTGCTGTGGCTCTTGGTGTGCCTGTGATAGCCGTAAGTGTGCTGGAGAATACAGGCACCGAGGAATTGAAGGAATTCCTATCCCCAGGCAAAACAGTAGCCCTTATCGGGTCATCGGGTGTAGGGAAATCAAGTCTGGTCAACTTTCTGACTGGTTTTCAAAAACAGGTAGTCCAGGAAATTCGGGTTAACGATGATAAAGGAAAGCATACGACTACACACCGCGAAATGATCCAGCTCCCCGGCGGCGCCGTGCTTATCGATACACCTGGAATGAGGGAAGTCCAGCTTTGGCAAAGTGATGAGGGAATCAGCGAAAGCTTTGCAGATATTGAAGAATTTTCCTCTTCCTGCAGGTTCCGTGACTGCAGCCATAATAACGAACCAGGATGTGCGATAAGGGCTGCCATCAATGAAGGGGTGTTGGATGAGAATCGGTTCAGCAGTTATAAAAAGCTGCAAAAAGAGCTTGCCTATATAGACAGGAAGGTCGATAAAAAGGCACAAGCCGATGAAAAACGCCATTGGAAAAACATCAATAAAGAAATCCGCCAAAAAACCAAATTCAAAGGAAAATAAACTTAACCTCTTCTTCGGAAAATGTTTGAGCTTGTCGACAAAGATACAGGTAACAAATCAGTTATTGAAACCTGTTGATTGGAGTGGAAGGCGCGTAGACTCCTCCGAAAATGCTAACGCATTTCCATCGTGCGTGGGCAGGCTCGAGGAAGCTATTCAATGTCCTGCGGGCGCAGCTGGACAGGTGAGACCCCGCAGGAGCGAAGCGACGAGGAGGCTCAGCGCCAGCCCCGCGGAAAGCGAAGCGACCGGAACGGAAATGAACAGACCTTTTATACTCCCCACATAATATGAAAAACTGCAGACAAGCTCGCTTTAATCGAGTTTGTCTACAGTCTGTATCCTCTTCTACGGAAGAGGTTTTTTTGATGTGTTAGAAAAAGACTTCTGAATGTGTTTTTTGCTTTAAAAGTTATACAATAGGGAATAAGTATTTGAGTAGAGTGCTTTTTCGTCATTATACGAAAGAAGCCTTAAAGGAAGAGGTGTGATTATGGAAAAGGATAACCGGGAGCTTGCCACATTTGCCGGAGGCTGCTTTTGGTGTATGGTTAAACCATTTGACCAGCAGCCAGGGATTATAAGTGTTGAATCCGGCTACACTGGCGGCACGACAGTAAATCCTACATATGAAGAGGTTTGTACAGATACAACCGGACATTATGAAGCAGTTCAGATCACTTTTGATCCAGCTGTATATCCTTATGGTAAGCTGCTTGAACTGTTTTGGCAGCAAATCGATCCTACAGATGCAGGAGGCCAGTTCTACGATCGCGGCCAATCGTATCAAACCGCTATTTTTTATCATAGTGAAGAGCAGCGGAGGCAAGCTGAAGAATCGAAAAAGAAACTGAATGAAAGCGGCCGGTTCTCAAAGCCGATCGTAACGGAGATTTTACCAGCTAAAGAATTTTATCCTGCAGAGACCTACCACCAGGGATTTTATAAAAAAATCCGGAAAGGTACAATTCATATCAAAAAGGTTCCGGAAGAGAAGCATTTATCCAGAGGCACTGGGGGGGAAAAGAATAATGAAGAAAAACCAGGAGGAGTTAAAGCAAAGGCTGACTCCAATGCAGTATGAAGTAACCCAAAATAACGGAACGGAACCTCCATTCCGAAATGAATATTGGAATGACTTAAGAGAGGGTCTTTATGTTGACATCGTCTCAGGAAAGCCATTATTCAGTTCACGTGATAAATTTGATGCAGGCTGCGGATGGCCGAGTTTTACAAAACCAATCGAAGAGGAAGAAGTCATTGAAAAGAAAGACTTAAGCCATTTTATGGTTCGGACAGAAGTGAGAAGCAAAACGGCTGATTCACATCTGGGACATGTCTTTGATGACGGTCCAGGTGAATCGGGACTTCGTTATTGTATCAATTCAGCTGCATTAAGGTTTGTGCCAAAGGAGAAATTTGCGGAAGAAGGCTATGAGGAGTATCTAAGGCTATTCCAGGATCAAGATAAATAGGAAGTTGGAAGGATGAACGTCATGTTTAAGAAATTGTTTGGGAAGAAAGAAGAACCAGTAAAAACAATACAGATTCTTGCACCGCTGAGCGGCAATGCTGTCAATCTCGATTCTGTACCAGATCCAGTATTCTCTGAAAAAATGATGGGGGATGGCATTGCGATTGAGCCATCAGAAGGCATTGTTATATCACCCGTAGATGGTGAGATCATGCAGATTTTCCCGACTAAGCATGCAGTTGGCATCAGAGCTAAAAATGGTGCGGAAATATTGATTCACATTGGATTGGAAACAGTCTCGTTAAAGGGTGAAGGCTTTGAAACCCATGTTCAGCAGGGTGATTCTGTAAAGGCTGGAGACAAGCTGGTAAGCTTCGATATGGCCACAATAAGTGAGAAGGCGAAAAGCACTGTAACACCGATCATCATTACCAACACTGATCAGGCGGCTTCATTAAACTTATTAACCGAAGGGAAAGTAGAAAGAGGGTCCACTCCGATCTTGGAAGTGACTTTTAAGTAAACGGTTCGAAAAATCCCCGATTAAGGAAATAGCCGCTGTCCATTCAGCGGCTATTTTCACTTTTTGTGTTTTCAGCATTCTTTGAAGTCATTCCACCTGAAAGGATGAACTTCATTGCATCTTCAGGCTTCACATCAATAATTTCAATTTCATTCCTCGGGATCAGGAAAGTGAAACCGGCTACCTGGAATGTTTGGGGAATGTACACAGCTACATGCTCGGATAATGGTTCATAGAAGGATTCCAAATTTTCGGTTGTGATAAAGCCAAGGCTTTTCATTTTTGTTCCTGGAACAGTAACCAATGCCACCTTTGAGAAGGACTTCTTGTCACCAAGAAAAGAATGAACCGTGTCTTTTATGACTGAATACACTGTTTTAACAAAAGGGATTTTCTCAAGCAGTCTGTCAATCAGTTTAATAATGCTTCCAGTAATGAAGCGGGTGGATAGCCATCCTAAAATGGTAATCAGGATCAAAGTAGTCAGGAGACCGATCCCAGGAATATAACTATCCTGGAAATGTGGCTTCAGCACATTTCCAAGCAGGCTGTCTAAAAACATGAAGGTTTTATATATTACATAGACAACTAGAATGATTGGAACGATGGTCAGAATCCCATTGATAAAATTTTTCAATAAACTTTTCATGTGGTTCTCCTTATTCTTTTTTATGGAAGTAACATACTCTTTTTCAGGGTATATTTCAATTTCAAATATTATTAACTTTCTTTTTCTTTTGCCACGATGATTGAAATAATTTGCAGCAATGAATTGTGTGATGTGTTTCTTATAGACACATCTTCAGTCGCTTCGAACCTGACTAAGTGGTGTCCATCCTCCAGGCCGCTTGCAATATACAAGTGCCGTTCCCGCGAAAATGGCCACCAGGTAGAAAGGGTTCTGACAAATTCTCCGTCTATGTAGACATTCATCATCCCGCCGATTTCACTCCGGATTACATTTACCCCAATGATTGGACCATCGAATTCATATTCTAGGTAATCTCCAGGCTTTCTGCTGACATAGCTTCCAATATCAGATTTAAAGCCTTTTTGATCTGCAACATCTGCTTTTTCTGCCAAATAAAAATAATCATTCTTGGTTATAGGTTTTGGGTAATTCGCAATGTCCGTTTCGTTCCTTATATTCTTTTTGATTAATTCGAAGACAGAATTGGCATATAACCGGTATCCATTCCCATTTGGGTGGACCATATCGGAAGTGAGATGCTCGGTAAGCATTCCAGATTCCTTAAAAGGGATTCTCATATCAAGGCATTTAGCCCCGTAGTGTACAGAAATCCTCTTAATTGCGTCCGCAAAGGGTTCTTGCTTCAAAGGACTTTCGACAATTGTAATGATCTCTGCGCCTTTGTTAAGCTCTTTTGCACTCCTTAAAAGCTTTTCATAAAAAAAAGTAAATTCCTCTGGATCCATGAATTTTCTGTCATTTTCACCAAAAACGATAAAAATGAGGTCCATATTCTGTAGTTTTGGGGAGCTTTGCATTTTGTAAAGTCCTTCGAATGCCGTTGCGCCGCTTTGGACCACCAAATGGCGCCTGCCTCTTGAGCCCGAATAATCCTTTATTTGTACCTCAAGCTGATTGAACCATCGCAATTCCTTTCTTTCCGCGCCAGATCCCCTGCCGATGCTGTCACCGATTATTAAGTAATTAAACGGTTCCCCTGCCTCAATCTTTTTGTATACGTTCAGATCCTCTGATAAATAATGTTCAGATTGTAAAATCATTATATAGATAACAACAGTCAGAATCATGACACTTAAGATTTTTATTTTAGTACTTTTCATGATGAGATAACTCCTTCGAAAACTGCATATCACATATTTACCTTATTTCCTTACTAAAGAAAAGAGTTTTTTAAATTATTTTTACAATTCATAAATTAAAAAAAATAGGCTAATGCACAATCGGGTCAAGTACCCATATCATAACGTAAAGGGAAAGCAATTCAAAAACAAACGAGGAGTGGTTTTAATGTACGGATACGATAATGCCCCTATGCCAGTTCAAGGCGTGCAAGGTACTATGTGCCATGGAGGTTACCCTTATGCAGGAGTAGCTGGAGTTGGATGCGGCTATGGTTATGGTGGTTTTGCTTTAATCGTAGTATTGTTCATTTTGTTAATCATCATCGGCGCCTGCTGCACCCACATCTGGTAATTCGGCAGAACGCTGAAAAAACTATATAGAATCATTTTGATCATGAGAGACTGCCGCAGCTACGGGCAGTCTTTTTTTAGTTTTAAGAATATAAAGTTTTCCTCATAAAACACGAACGTTCAAACCTTGGTTTTGTTAAAAGTTCGTGATTTGCGTTGACTATATACAGCGTTTTTGTTATATTTACCAAGGGTTAAGCAAAAAACAATTAGGCGGGGGATACTTAAATGAATACGAACTATGATGTAATCGTCGTTGGAGCAGGACCAGCAGGAATTTTTACATGCTACGAATTAACATTAAAAATGCCTGGAGCAAACGTTTTGCTTATCGATAAAGGACACGATATTTATAAAAGAAACTGCCCGATTCTACAAAAGAAAATTGAAAAATGCCCGCCGCCTGCAGGGAAAAAGGATTTTGCGGGCTGTTTGCCAGCTTGTTCAATTACGAATGGATTTGGCGGAGCAGGTGCTTATTCTGATGGTAAATTTAATATAACAAGCGAGTTTGGCGGCTGGATGACGGATTATCTTCCTGATTCAAAGGTTGTTGAACTAATTAAATACGTAGACCAAATCAATCTTAAACATGGAGCTACAGAAAACATAACAGATCCAATGACAGACAAAGTCCGTGATATTGAACGCAGGGGGTATGCTGCAGGATTGAAGCTGCTAAGGGCTCAGGTGCGCCATCTCGGAACCGAACAAAATCTTGAAATTTTAAAGAATATTTTTGAATACTTAAAAGAAAAAGTCGAAATGGCCTTCAAGACAGAGATTGAGGACCTTATTACTGAACAAACTCAGGACGGTCACAAGGTCTTGGGTGTTGAACTCAAGAATGGAGAAAAAATCTTTGCGGATAAAGTCGTTATTGCACCAGGTAGAGACGGATCAAAGTGGCTGACGCAGATACTCAAAAAAAGACGCTTAAAGATGATCAACAACCAGGTCGATATCGGGGTTAGGGTTGAAACATCAAATGTAGTTATGGAAGAAATTAATGAGCATTTATATGAAGGCAAGTTCATTTTTAATACATCTGTTGGGACCACGGTCAGGACTTTCTGCAGCAATCCTTCTGGCCATGTAGTAGTAGAAAATCATTCAGGAATCATGCTGGCTAATGGACACGCTTATAAAGACCCCAAATTAGGCAGCCAAAATACTAATTTTGCGCTGCTCGTTTCGCACACATTCTCTGAACCATTTGATAAGCCGAATGAGTATGCTCACGAAATTTCACGTTTGGCCAACAGTCTTTCAAATGGCGGGCTGATTGTCCAGAAATATGGCGACATTTTAAAGGGACGCAGGTCCACAGAAAAGAGAATCAAAGAGGGATTTTTAGAGCCGACGATGAAGGAAGCTGTTCCAGGAGATTTAGGGCTTGTCCTTCCTTATAATACACTTAAGAGCTTGATTGAAATGACTGAAGCATTGAATCAAGTCACTCCTGGTCTCGCATCAGAACACACTTTGTTCTATGGTGTGGAAGCAAAATTCTATTCTGCCAGACCAAAGCTCAATGACAGGTTCGAAACAGAAATAAATGGCCTGTATGTTGGAGGGGACGGAGCAGGAATTACAAGAGGTCTGGCTCAGGCAAGTGCATGCGGTGTATGGATCGCGACAGATATTATTGAAAAGTCAAAAACAAATAAGCGGATGGAACCAGTCCTGGTTTAAACTTACTTACACCTTGCCTCTTCTTTGGTAAAATTACTATATAAAAAGAGAAGAGGCGGGGTAACAATGTTTGCACCTAAATTATCACCCGGGGATGAAATCAGGATTATTGCACCATCGACAAGCATGATCATATTAAAGGAAGCCCAAATTAACCTGGCAGTAGACCGGTTAACGAATCTGGGATTCAAGGTGACTTTCGGAAAAAATGCAGAGGCACATGATGAGTTTTTCAGTTCGTCGATTTCAGAAAGAATTGAGGATTTGCATGAGGCATTTGCTGATAAAAATGTAAAAGGTATTTTAACAGCGATTGGCGGCTACAATTGCAACCAGCTTTTAAAATATTTAGATTATGGCCTGATCGCTTCAAACCCAAAAGTCTTCTGCGGATTCAGCGATATAACTGCTTTACAGCTGGCTATCTTTAAAAAAACACGACTGGTGACTTATTCAGGTCCTCACCTGTCCAGCTTTGGCGTAAAACATGGATTTGAATACACGCTTGAATCATTTTTGGATGCTGTTACCAATGATGCTCCTTATGAATTAAATCCTTCAGCAGTTTGGTCTGACGACGCATGGTATCTCGACCAGGAAAATCGGGTCTTTCACGAACAAAGCGGGTATACAATCCTTCAAGAGGGCGAAGCCGAGGGAAAGATTATCGGGGGGAACCTTTGTACAATGAACCTCCTGCAGGGAACTGAATTCATGCCTTCGCTTAAAGACAGCATCCTGTTTATTGAGGATGACGAAGAAAGCCATTCACGGAGCTTTGACAGAGATCTTCAATCATTGCTGCACCTTCCTGATGCAGGATCCATAAAGGCTTTGTTAATCGGACGATTCCAAAAGAATTCTAATATCACAGAGGAAGCGTTAAAAAAGATAATCACAAGCAAGGAAGAATTGAAGAATATTCCTGTAATTGCAAACGTGAATTTTGGCCATGTCCAACCTTTCGCAACAGTACCAATTGGAGCTTTTGCTTCGGTAAAAGCATACGATAGGGAGACTGAAATTTTTATTGAGCAAAAAGAATAATCCTAAACAAAGCTGAGGCACCTTTTGAAGGTGTCTTTTTGCGTTTGGGTTTATATGTTTTTATCCAAGGAACGAGGTTTTCTCATGGAGCCTTTAAAAAGGTTTTAATCCTGCATGTCATCGCTAAATTTTTGATCTCTATGAAAGATTTAGGCTTTCATTTCATACAATTTACAGAATGTCCAAACTTTTTGAATTCGATTGCGGTGAAATGGAGTGAGAATATGAAGCCGTCCTACTTGATCAAACCTGCCCTGGATGAAAGCTACCCAGAAATTGACTATGGCAAAGGAGTCTACCTTTTTGACAAAGATGGAAAACAATATCTTGATGCTTCTTCCGGGGCTGTTACAGCAAATATCGGACATGGGGTGGAAGAAATCATTTTAGCTATGCATGAACAGTCAAAGAAAGTTTCATTTGTGTACAGGTCACAATTCACAAGTGAGCCCGCAGAAAGGCTGGCACAAAAACTCGCAGATAGCATGCCGAGCGACCTGAATTGGAGTTTCTTTGTAAACAGCGGATCAGAGGCTACTGAAACGGCATTGAAAATTGCCATTCAATACTGGCAGGAACAGGGGATCAAGTCAAAAACAAAAATCTTGTCAAGGTGGATCAGCTACCATGGAATTACTCTGGGAGCTTTGTCGATGTCAGGGCATCCCGGAAGAAGGGCGAGGTTTGTTCCCCTGCTTGAAGAATTCCCTTCTATATCACCACCATATTGCTACCGCTGCCCTTATCAAAGCACTCCTCCAGAATGTGGTTATATGTGTGCGAGTGAACTTGAAGCTGCCATTAAAAGAATTGGAGCTGACCATATAGCTGCCTTCATCGCCGAGCCTGTCATCGGGGCTGCAGGCGGCGCAATTTCCCCGCCGGAAGGCTACTATAAAACAATTAAAAGAATATGTGATGAAAACAATATTTTGTTCATTGCTGATGAAGTAATGACAGGATTCGGAAGGACGGGAACGATGCTTGCCTGCGAACAGTGGGGTGTCATTCCTGATATCGTGGCCCTGGGAAAAGGAATGGGAGCTGGATATGCGCCAATCGCAGCGACAATGGCGAGCGACCGTGTCATGGAACCGATAATTAACGGTTCAAAAATTGTGATGAGCGGTCATACACTCAGTGCCAATCCGCAATCGTGCGCAGCCGCGCTTGCCGTACTTGAGTATTTGGAAAAAAACGAGATTTTTAAAAATGTAGATTCAAAAGCGGTGTATTTGAAAAATAAACTTAAAAAACTGAAGTCACAGTTCCCTTTTATCGGTGAAGTAAGGGGGAAGGGATTGCTGATTGGACTGGAATTCGTCAAGGTTCCTGAAGCAAGGTTACCGTTCGAAAGAAGCGTGAAACTAACCGACATGCTCGTAAAAGCCGGAAGAGATAAAGGGATACTGCTTTATCCGGCTGGTGCAGGGCTCGATGGCCTGTCTGGGGATGCGATTATCATCTCACCACCTCTTACAATTACAAAACGAGAAATTGATGAATTGGTTTCGCTATTGAAATCCACTTTTGCTGAAGCATATAAAATACTAGGATTGCCAGAAGGAAATGGAGTTGAAAATTAACATGGAAAACCCATTTGGTAAAATTGGAACACTGGAGCAGGCGATGGAACACTTTCACGATGGTATGACATTGATGTTTGGTGGATTTGGAGGAGTCGGTTCACCGCCGAGCCTTATTGACGGTATTCTTGACAAAAATATTAAAAACCTAGTACTGATTGGTAATGATACTGGTTTCCCTGAAATCGGAATTGGAAAAGTTGTCAGCCGGGGAAGGGCTAAGAGGATCATCGCTTCCCATATTGGTTCTAACCCAGTGGCCGGCGAGCTGATGACTAACGGGAAATTGGAAGTGGAGTTTTCGCCTCAGGGAACATTGACAGAAAGAATCAGGGCTGGGGGAATGGGCCTTGGTGCTATTTTAACCGATGTAGGTGTCGACCATGATTTTGTTTCAAAAGGCAAAAAGACAATGAATCTGAACGGCAGGGACTATTTGGTCGAAACAGCTCTGACTGCAGAAGTTTCAATCGTCTATGCGAAGAAGGCTGACCCGTATGGAAATCTTGTATTTGATAAAAGTGCACGAAATACCAACCCGCTTGTCGCTATGGCAGGGAATTTCACTATAGCTGAGGCTGAGGAAATCGTGCCACTTGGCAGCCTTGATCCCGAGGAAATTGTGACACCTGGAGTTTTTGTCGATATGGTTATTCCTTCAGAAGGAGTGAATTGGAAATGGGCATGGGAGTAGATCTCAGGAATAGAATGGCTAAACGGGCATCCGAAGAAATATCTTCAGGAATGGTAGTCAATTTAGGGATCGGCATACCTTCACTTGTTCCAAATCACCTTTCTGCCGACTTGAATGTCATGTTTCACGCAGAAAATGGAATTATCGGCATGGGAGAGTCTCCTGAAAAGGAATTTGCGGATGAAAATTTATGCAACGCCGGAGGTTTTCCGGTTACGGTACTTCCAGGTGCTTCCTATTGTGATAGTGCTGTGGCATTTGGGATGATCAGGAGAGGAAGGGTTGATCTCACCATTCTTGGCTCATTGCAAGTAAGCCAAAAAGGGGATCTCGCAAACTGGATTGTTCCGGGAAAGAAAATACCCGGAATTGGGGGAGCAATGGAACTGGCACAAAAAGCAAGGAAAGTAGCAGTATTAATGAATCATACTGACAAAAATGGAATTTCTAAAATAGTAGAAACATGTACTTTGCCATTGACAGCATCAAATTGTGTAGACATTGTGATTACTGACCTTGCTGTTTTTAAGATAATAGAAGGTTCGTTAACTTTGACTGAGAGATTCGCTCCATATACTGTTGCTGACATTACAGCCAAAACGGCATGTGATTTTTTCATCGCACAAGACATCCGAGTCATCGAATATTAAAAGGAGCTGATATCGTGAGTTCTGCTGATCAAAAAGTACGGAAATATATTACTGAAAATAGAATCAGAGGAACACGTTTATTGCAAAAGCTTGTACAGGAGGGAAGCACTAGGGGAAATGAAAGTGGAGCGCAGGCAGTGATCATCGAAAAATGTCGAGAGCTTGGTCTTGAAATGGATATATGGGAAATCGGCGGTGATGACCTGACTTCCCACCCTGCATTTTGCTCTGACCGCAAGGACTTCAGAGGAAACCCAAATGCAATCGGGGTTATGAAAGGGACAGGCGGAGGCAAATCCATGATCTTAAATGGCCACATCGATGTGGTCCCTGCCGGAGATCTAAAGGATTGGGAACGGGATCCATATAGCGGCCATATCGAGTGCGGCAAATTGTATGGGCGAGGGGCAACAGATATGAAGGGTGGCACGGCTGCTCTATTAATGGCAATGGAAGCGATCAAAAATGCCGGCATCCAGTTGAAAGGCGATGTCATATTCCAAAGTGTCATCGAAGAAGAAAGCGGTGGTGCTGGTACTCTGGCATCCGTTTTACGCGGCTATAAAGCGGATGGAGCGATTATTCCAGAGCCAACGAACTTTAAAGTATTTCCTAAGCAGCAGGGTTCAATGTGGTTCCGCATTTCTGTAAAAGGAAAAGCTGCCCACGGCGGAACCAGGTATGAAGGAGTCAACGCGATTGAGAAAGCGATGCTTGTTATCGAAAGATTGAGAGTGTTGGAATCAGATAGAAACGAAAGAATAACTGATCCTTTATTTCGGAATATTCCGATTCCGATTCCAATCAATATAGGAAAAATCCATTCCGGGGATTGGCCTTCATCGGTTCCGGATCTCGCAATAATCGAGGGAAGGATGGGTGTTGCGCCGAATGAAACCCAGGAAAACGCAAAGCATGAAATGCAAAAGGCTTTAATCAGCGTTTGTGCTGACGACACATGGTTAAAAGATAATGTGGCAGAGTTGGAATGGTTTGGAGCAAGCTGGCTTCCAGGGGACCTTGATCCAGAACATGAATTGATTCATGTACTGTCACAAAGTTATAAAAATGTGAAAAAAAGTTTGCCGCCAATTGAGGCTTCACCTTGGGCGACCGATGGAGGAATACTTTCAAAGGTTGGAGGGGTGCCTGTCGTTGTCTTTGGGCCAGGAGTAACGGAAACCGCTCATCAGGCGAATGAATATATCAGGCTTGAAGATGTTTTTGACGCGGCTGAAATTATTGCATTGACGCTTCTGGAGTGGTGCGGTGTCACTGAATTATATTGAGGGGGAACTATCCAGTGGGAGATATAAAAATAAAAACCGCGATTCCAGGACCGAAAGCAATCGATTTGCTGAAGAGAAAAGAGAAGAACGTACCATTTGGACCGTTTAACACCATTAAAACATTTGCTGAACAAGGGGAAGGTGCGTTACTGACAGATATCGACGGTAATACTTTCATTGATTTTGCCGGAGCCATTGGAACGCTTAACGTCGGCCATTGCCCGCCAGCAGTCGTAAAAGCCCTTCATGAGCAAATCGATCGCTATCTTCATCCGTGTTTCCATGTCATGATGTATGAACCTTATATTGAATTGGCAGAGATGCTGAATAAAATCACTCCCGGCACCCATCATAAAAAGTCATTTTTCTTAAGCAGCGGAGCGGAGGCTGTAGAAAATGCAGTAAAAATAGCAAGGAAATTCACAGGCCGAAAAGGGATTATTTCATTTGAACGTGGATTCCATGGCAGGACATATATGGCGATGTCACTAACGAGCAAGGTAAGGCCATACAAATACCAGTTCGGCCCCTTCGCACCAGAAACATATAAATGGCCATATCCTGTGTATTCTCAGGAAAACAGCATGACATCCGATGCCCTCGAT
Source organism: Heyndrickxia sp. MSNUG (assembly GCF_049532715.1). NCBI lineage: Bacteria > Bacillati > Bacillota > Bacilli > Caryophanales > Bacillaceae > Heyndrickxia > Heyndrickxia sp. MSNUG. The sequence continues at coordinate 2,949,835 of NZ_CP150978.1, read as the reverse complement.
GCCTATATGCTTAATAAATTTAATACATTCTTCCTAAGTGAGGTACCTCCAACGGAAATTGCTGCTGTCATTATGGAGCCTGTTCAGGGGGAAGGCGGCTTTAACATCCCATCAAAAACCTTTGTGCAAGGCGTGAAAAAGCTTTGTGAACAGCATGACATCCTGTTCATTGCAGATGAAATCCAGACGGGCTTCGGACGGACAGGGAAATTATTTGCGATGGAACATTTTGATGTGGTTCCCGATTTGATGACCATGTCAAAGTCTATCGCTGCAGGACTGCCAATCAGTGCAGTAACAGGCAGGGCGGAAATCATGGATTCAGCAGGCACTGGAGAGATTGGGGGAACTTTTGGCGGAAGCCCTCTTGGTTGTATTGCCGCGATAGAAGTAGTTAAAATGATAGATGAGCAGAAGCTGCTTGAAAAAGCAATTTCTTTTGGGGAGAGGTTTAAGGATAGGTTCGGACAGCTTGCTGACTGGTCTGGTGTGAAGTGTGATGTCCGCTCACTTGGAGCAATGTGCGCGATTGAGTTCTTTGACAGAGAAGGCAGACCAAATTCGCAGCTGGTCCAAGAGATACTCAATAAAGCGCACCAGCAAGGCTTAATTTTGATGAGTGCTGGATTGTATGGAAATGTAATCCGGCTGCTGGCTCCTCTCGTCATAACTGATGAGCAAATTAAAGAAGGCTTTGATGTACTTGAAGCGGCAATTATTGATTGCTGCAAGCAATAGGAGGATAAATGATGAAAAAATTGTTATGGATTAATGGAGAATTTGTAGGTACGGAAAAGTATCTTCCGCTATATAATCCATTTAATGGCGAAAAGATCGCGGAGGTCGCAGCTGCTAGCGACGGAGATGTCCTGAGGGCTATAGATGCAGCTGAATCTGCCGCCAAGACGATGGCGGAAATGGAGGCATTCAAACGGGCCGACATCCTACAGGGGGTCGCAGATCTCATAAAAGAGGAACGTGAAGAGTGCGCCAGGATTATAGCGGAAGAATCCTCCAAGCCTTTAAGGGCTGCCCGGGGAGAAGTAGACCGCACAATCATGACTTATAGCTTCGCAGCACAGGAAGCAAGGAGAATTCACGGAGAAACGGTTCCTCTGGATGCCGCTCCTGGTGGAGAAGGGCGTATAGCCTATACTGTCAAGGAACCACTTGGGGTGATTGCAGCAATTACTCCGTTCAATTTTCCAATGAATCTTGTTGCACACAAGGTCGGTCCCGCACTGGCAGCAGGTAATTCAGTTGTTCTTAAGCCTGCCAGTCAAACACCTCTTTCTGCATATAAAATCGCATCTTACTTCCATAGAGCTGGCTTGCCCGCTGGGGCGCTGAATGTTGTGACCGGAAGCGGCAAAAGTGTCGGAGATGTATTAATAAAAGATGACAGGGTAAAGAAAGTTACCTTCACCGGCAGTCCTGAAGTAGGAAAATATATTCGTGAAAATGCTGGTTTAAAGAAGGTAACTCTCGAACTTGGTTCAAATTCTGCCTTAATTGTCGATGAGGGAACGGACTTGGCAAAAGTGATGCCTCGAATCGTAACTGGTTCTTTTTCAAATCAGGGTCAGGTTTGCATTTCAATACAGAGAATTTTTGTTCATGAGTCAATCTCCGAAGAATTTACAGCTTTATTTATAGAGGAATCGAAAAAACTCAAGGTGGGAAATCCACTTGATGAGGAAACTGATATCTCTGCCATGATTACTTCAAATGATGTAACGAGGGCAAAGTCATGGATTCAAGCGGCAATTGAAAATGGCGCTGAGCTCGCACTTGGCGGTGACAGTGACCAACAGGTACTGTATCCTACCATTTTGCTTAACGCAAAAGAAACCGACAAGATTTCATGTGAGGAAGTATTCGCGCCTGTCGTGCACATCAATACTTTTAGAGAATTTGATGAGGCGATTGCTAAAGTCAATGATTCTCAGTTCGGTCTGCAGGCAGGTGTTTATACAAAAGACCTTAATAAAGCTTTTAAAGCAACAAAATCTCTTCATGTTGGCGGTGTTATGATCAATGACATTCCCACCTTCCGGGTTGACCATATGCCATATGGCGGAGTGAAGATGAGCGGAACAGGACGAGAAGGGATTAAATACGCAATTGAGGAAATGACCGAACTGAAACTTGTTTCATTCAAGCTTGATTGATAGGACTGGCAGCCTGGCCCAAGGGCCAGGCTTTTCAACTATATAATCAGTAAAGGGGGATGCTGTTCATGCATCCAGGTAAAACTTTGGTAGTGTCTGAAGCAAAATATAGAATGACTTTGTACTTAGACAAGCAGAACCGCAGGATTAGGGTTGATGATTATCTAGGTAATTTATCAAGCATGTTAGAAAAAGCAGAAAAGATCGCAGAGGATGAAAATGCAGACAAACTGATCATTAAGGGAAGAAAAGAACATTTTAGCCAGCTGCTTGAAAGCGGCTACCGATTTGAAGCAAGCATTGATGGATACTTTCTCGGCTCTGATTGCTTTTTCTTTTCTAGATTCTTAACTGATGAAAGAAAAATCAGTACGCATTGGACGGAGGAAGATGGGATCATCAAGAGCATCTATCATTTGAAAGAACCCTCGCAGACAATCGCTCCTCCGAAAGCATACGTTCTGAAAAAGATGGAAGCAACAGACGCGGCTGGCCTTTCAGAACTATATAAATCTGTTTTTCAAATTTACCCTACCCCACTAAATAAACCTGATTATATTGTCCAGACCATGCTTGAGGGGACTGTCTATTATGGCTTTATTCATGGTGGGCAGGTGGTAAGCGCTGCATCAGCGGAAGTGAATTTATTTTATAAAAATGCAGAATTGACTGATTGCGCGACCCTAAAAGAACACAGGAAGCATGGCTTGATGAAAATATTACTTGATCGTCTCGAACAGGAACTGGTCGAAAATGGAATATATTGTGCCTATTCCATTGCCAGGGCGTTATCCTTTGGAATGAATGCCGTTCTTTATCAGCTTCACTATGCTTACAGGGGCAGACTAGTTAACAATGTTTTTATTTATGATAAAATCGAAGACATGAATGTTTGGGTGAAAGATTTGGCATCACCGCCAAATTTTAGGCAGTAATTAGACAGTTTTTCGGCACACTGTCATATACTTAATATGGGAGTGTGATAAATTTGAATTCAATTTCCAATGTAACCGAAGAAATACTGAGCGCAATCTTAAAATGTATTGATGAAGCAATCCATGTCGTAAATACTAACGGTATCACGATATTTTATAATGAAGTGGCTGCACAGCATGATGGTCTAGATATAAAGGAGGTCATCGGCAAGCCTTTATTATCTGTTTTTCCATCCTTAAACGAGCAATCGAGCACGCTTCTGAAAGTAATCGAGACAAAAAAGCCGATCTTTAATGAGACTCAGTCGTTCGTCAACCTGCATGGGAGAAAAATAGAAACAGTCAACACCACTTTGCCAATTTTTGTCCAGGGGGAATTGATTGGCGCTGTAGAAATTGCCAAGGATTATTCCCGGATCAAGCAGCTGTCTGAACGTCTTGTAGAGGTCCACAAAAGTCTAAAGCACCGGAGCGGAAAAACACTCAAGCAGCAGGCTGCCTATACCTTCAGTGATATGCTTTCGAAAAATAAAAATTTCGAACAAATCAAGCAGAAGGCTGAGAAACTGGCAAAATCCGACTCTCCGATTCTCGTGTATGGAGAAAGCGGTACTGGAAAGGAACTTTTTGTCCAATCGATTCATAATGCATCGAATCGTTCAGCAGGGCCCTTCATTGCCCAGAATTGTGCAGCCATTCCTGAGAATCTTCTCGAAAGTATCCTATTCGGCACATCAAAGGGTAGTTATACGGGGGCGGTGGACAGGCCGGGTCTATTTGAACTTGCGAATGGGGGAACTCTTTTCCTTGATGAATTAAATTCAATGCCGATTGACCTTCAGGCAAAACTTCTTCGTGTCCTTGAGGATGGAGCGGTTAGAAGAGTAGGCAGCACCAATGTAGTTTCTGTAAATGTCAGGGTCATTTCTGCCATGAATGTATATCCCGGGGATGCGATGGAAAAAAACCAGCTGAGGACAGATTTATTTTATCGTTTAAATGTGCTGACCTTTGAATTAATGCCGTTAAGACAGAGGAAGGAAGATATTTTATATCTATCCCAAATCTTTATCGGCCATTATAACAAGAAGCTTAGAAAACATATTACAGGATTGGATGATCAGGTTACGGCAGTGTTTATAGGCCATCAATGGCCTGGGAATGTACGGGAACTTAAGCATACGATTGAATATATGATGAATGTTTGCGAGGGCCAGGTACTTACTGAAAATGACTTGCCGGTGATGCTCAAACACATGACACCCATGGATGAAATCCTAAAGCCTGTAAGAAGCAACTCCTTCATTTTAAGGGAGCAGCTTAAGAATTTTGAACGGGAACTCATCACAGATGCTCTTGAAGCTTGTAATGGCAATATCCAGAAAGCTGCTGCACTTCTTGATATTCCTAGACAGACCCTTCAATACAAATTAAAAAAGTTAAATGACTGAGAAGATTTTATTGCATTTTTGCACCACTATATAAAATATTGACTCTTTTAATCTGCCGGAATATCAGCAGGTTATTTTCTTTTTTTGAAGGGGATCTTTATCCCGAAATTCTTCCAACTCTATGATAGGGATAGGTTTTATTGATTTTTCAGAACAATCGGTAATTTTGGCACGTAACTTGCATTAGTTATATGTACAAATTACTTAAGGGGGAAATCAGATGAAACAATCTTTATATAAACCTTCGAGACATTGGAAGGACATCGAACTGTGGAAGGATGTAACGGAGGAGCAGTGGAATGATTGGCTTTGGCAGCTGACAAACACGATCCGGACACTTGATGATTTGAAGAAAGTGATTAATCTCACGCCTGAAGAAGAAGAAGGAGTTAGGATTTCCACGAAAACCATTCCTTTAAATATCACACCATACTATGCATCATTGATGAACCCGGACGATCCGCGCTGTCCAGTCAGGATGCAATCAGTTCCAATCTCCAAGGAGATCTACAAAACGAAGTATGACCTTGAAGATCCTCTCCATGAAGATGAGGATTCACCTGTACCAGGTTTGACTCACCGCTATCCTGACAGGGTTTTATTTCTTGTTACCAATCAATGCTCTATGTATTGCCGCTATTGCACACGCAGAAGATTCTCAGGGCAAATCGGAATGGGTGTGGCAAAGAAACAGCTCGATGCAGCGATCGAGTATATCAGCCGGACTCCAGAAGTACGGGATGTATTAATCTCTGGCGGAGATGGACTGCTGATCAATGATAATATCCTGGAATACATTTTGAAAAATCTGCGCGAAATCGATCATGTGGAAATCATCAGGATCGGAACTCGGGCACCAGTTGTTTTTCCTCAAAGAATTACAGAGAAGCTTTGTTCAATCCTCAAAAAATATCATCCTATCTGGCTTAATACACATTTCAATACATCTATCGAAATTACTGAAGACTCAAAGCGTGCATGTGAAATGCTTGCAAACGCGGGCGTTCCGGTCGGTAATCAATCTGTTATTCTAGCTGGAATCAATGACAGCGTCCCAATCATGAAAAAGCTCATGCATGACCTCGTGAAAATTCGAGTGAGGCCATATTATATTTACCAGTGTGACCTGTCCGAAGGCATCGGACATTTCCGTGCCCCGGTGACAAAAGGTCTTGAGATCATCGAAGGCTTAAGAGGACATACTTCCGGTTATGCAGTTCCGACATTTGTCGTTGACGCTCCTGGAGGCGGAGGGAAAATTTCCTTGCAGCCGAATTACTTGATTTCCCAAAGTCCTGAAAAAGTAGTTCTCCGTAACTTTGAAGGAGTCATCACCTCCTATCCGGAGCCTGAAAATTATATACCTGGAAGAGCTGAAGGCTACTTTAAACAGGTTTACCCTGATTATGAAAACAAGAAATCAAATACTGGGATTGCCGCCATCATGAATGACAGTGAATTTAACCTTATTCCAGAAGGGCTGCGCCGGTTAGATCGAAGGGAACAATATGAGGTCGATCCTAATCATGCATCCTTGAAGGATAAACGGGAAAAACGAGATGAACTTAAGGAAAAGAAATTTAAATCGCAGTTGAATAAAACAAATGAAGGACTTGATGGGCAAGGAGCTGTCCCATCTTCCAAAGAATAGGGGGTTGCCTGATGCAAAAATGTGAGTGGTGCAGCAGCGGGAATGTCAAATCAATAACTGACAGTGTTTTTTGGGAGCTGCCTGATGGGTCAAATGCAATTCAGATCGACGAAACCCCAGCAATTCATTGCCTGGATTGTGAAATGACTTATCAAACAGAATTGATCATAAAAGAAATAGAAGATCAGCTATTTTTAATCAATACAAAGAACCTCAATAAAGTGGTCACGTTCGAAGAACTGATGGCGCATCCAAGGCTGCTCAAACGAAATTACTTTGATTTTTCATCATAATAATGTCTTGATTGGCAATTTTCGCAACATCAATTCCTAATAATCGATGTGATAAAAATTACCATTAACAACATATCGTTCACAAAAGTTTCATGATTCCTGTTTATCCTGCTTCCTTTGCCTACTTATAATAGACAGGGGAGTATCGAAATGGGAAAAGGGTGAGAACATGTATATCGCTTTATCGATCATGCTGGTAGCAGCAATGTTTGTCCTGTTTATGTGCGGATATTATGTAAGAGTGATCAAGGAAAAATTTGGCATGAATTGGCTGCATGCTGTACCGATAACGGTAGCCATCCTGATGTTCAATATCATCTGGGCGCTGCTAGAAATGGCAAAATCATCCAGGTGGCAATAAGCTGAAGAGCACCTTCTTAATTGAAGGTGTTCTCAGACTGTAGACAACCTCTATTAAATCGAGCTTGTCTACAGTTTATTTTGGTTGGGAAGTAAAATAGGTCTGTTGATTTCCGTTCCAGGCGCTTTGCTTTCCGCGGGGCTGGCGCTGAGCCTCCTCGTCGCTTCGCTTCTGCGGGGTCTCACCTGTCCAGCTGCGCCCGCAGGAGTCTGCGCGCCTGGAACGAAGGTCAACAGGATTTCAATAACTGATCCGAGATCTGTATCTTTGTCAACAAGCTGAAGAGCACCTTCTAAATTGAAGGTGCTCTTTTTAATGTAAAACAATCTGTTTGTTTTTTCACCTAATTATTGTTTGGCTTGACCGAAACCGATTTACCACTTTTGCATTAAGGTAGACGGGCCAGGTCACAATCCGTTATAGTATTTGAAAAGTGCATTTCTTTAACAATTTTAACAATAGGCAGGCGTTCATATATGTATAAAAGCTTTTACCATTTTTTGATGAAGTATCGAACCATAGCTCCCAAGGATGCAATCAGCAGGTTTGCAAATGATGCTTACAATGATCTTGCTTTCCCTAAAAATGCTACTGATTATCATGAAATCAGTTCATATCTTGAATTAAACGGCCACTATCTGGAAAGCATGGCTGTTTTTGATGAGGCTTGGGAAGAATACCTGATTTCGGAAAGCTAAATTGATTTTTTTAAGGCTCCTGTGCTTGTATTCAGGAGTTTTTTTATTTTTAACTGATTCACAATGATTAATTGCATCAGTGATGTAGCTAATAACAGCTTAAACTTTTGCATTTGCTTCTAAATAACCTTTTTATTATCTTAAAACAATAAATCCTTCCTTTCATCTGGGCGTGACGATTTTCAGAATAATGCATATACTGTTGTAATCACAATTCACGACTCATCGTTGAGAGGATGGAGGAAATGGAAAAACGGAAGAAACCTAAATTTAACATCGGTGATACAGTCGTGATCACTATTTATGGGACTGTGGGGAAAGTGACAGATGTGAAGTGGCTCGACGGACTTCATGTATATGAGATTAACAAAAGTGAGGGTCTGTACTTGGAAACCAGTTTACAGATGCTGTCCGAATATGAAGGGAAGCTTATGGAAAAGGAGCAAATCGATATCGAATACAAATATTTCTTTGGGGATTTGGTCCAGGTAAAAGGGTATGGTTCAGACCTTTTTAAAGTTGTGGGATTCAGAACTGAAATTTGGAGATATAAAGAAGATGCCTGGGAAGATGTTATTTACGAACTTTCCAGGATTAAAGATGGCGAATGGCTTGAAGCTGGTGAGGAAGAATTGACGCTTGTTGCGGACTCGGAAAGTGCCGAAACATTCATTCAGAAATTGGGCCTGCTCTTTTCTTCTAACAAAGAAGTGAAGCCATCGGTCAATCTCGAGAAAAAAACTTCTCCGTCACGGGCAGGCGAAAAGGAAGAATTACGGAAAATTAACCAAAGACGAACAACCATTGATAATCTGCTTGATATTTATAACGATTATCGAATTTTATATAAATGGTTTAATGATGAAGAATATGCTCACGTTATGAGAGTAATTCTGCGCAAGTTATCGATCCTCGTCAATAATGATGGAAAAAGCCATGTTTAAAACAAGTTGAAAAACTGGAGCAGCACATAAAGCATAAATGGAATTCCAGCCACTAATAAGAATTTAAATAAAAAATTCAAGATGTTACCGAATAACTCAAGTACTGCACTATCATCTTTATTTACATCCTCCACAAACATTTCAGCCAGGGTACCCAGTCTCTCCACGCGAATCAACTCCTTGATAAGTTTAATTCATTCTATGCTTGTCCAATTTAGTTAGAACCTATACAAAAATTAAAGCCTATGCTTGGCATGAAACAGGCATGCTTCACATACATTTGAATAAAGGGGGGCGAATCTGTGAAAGAGATTGAGGTTTTTATTGATACAGAGGAAATAGCTGAATTTTTCTTTCATGAACTTGTAAAAAGGGGATACGTTCCCACAGAAGAGGAACTTGAAGAATTGGCAGATATCACTTTTGAGTATCTTATAGAAAAGTGCATTATCGATGAAGAACAGGACATAGACTAGAACTAAATATTTTTAAGGTGGATTCAACTGGGTCTGCCTTTTTTATTGTGGGAAAATGTGCTCTCTAATGAATTTTTAAAAAAATTTCAGAAGTGTGAAACTCTAAGTAAAGAAAAACGTATACATAGTCATGAATTTAAAAAAGAATTCAGGGAGGATAAACAAATGTCGTTATTTAATAAAGTGTTCGCCAGTGTTGGAATCGGGGCAGCGAAGGTTGATACAAGGCTTGAAAAAGATCGCGTTATGCCAGGAGAAGAAATACGTGGAGTTGTTCAAATTCGCGGCGGCAGCACTGAACAGAAAATTGATGATATCTATCTAAGTTTACATACAACTTATATAAAGGAATCAGATGATAAAAAATACACTGCAACTGCTCAAATTGATCGTTTCAGGCTTACTCAGTCTTTCGTGATTAAGGAAAATGAAACAAAAGAAATTCCGTTTTCATTTAGGCTTCCAATGGAAATGCCTTTGTCAATGGGAAGGACAAAGGTTTGGGTAACAACAGGTCTGGATATTAAAAATGCTGTTGACCCTACGGATAAAGATTATTTAACTGTTATTCCAAACCAAGTGATGGATGGGATTTTCAGTGCAGTCAGCGATCTGGGCTTCCGCTTGAGAGAGGCGGAATGCGAAGAAGCACCTAGACATCTCCGCAGACATCTGCCATTTGTCCAGGAATTCGAGTTTGTGCCGGTTTCAGGTCCTTTCAGAGGCAAGCTGGATGAATTGGAGCTTAATTTGTATCCGAATAATGAAAATGAAATAGAAGTATTAATGCAAGTTGACCGCAAGGCTAAAGGTCTTGGCGGATTCCTTTCAGAGGCAATGGGAATGGACGAATCCTATGTCCGGATGACTGTCCATGCTTCTGACCTGCCATCATTAAAGCAGAAAATCCAGGGGGCAGTGGAACGGTATTGCTAAATCATAATAAACTTATTGGAAGAAGACGATGAAGCTAAGCGCTCCATCGTCTTTTTTCTATGCTTTGCTTTTCCGTCCAGTAGCGGAATATTCTTTTCCGTGTGCTTCTTGCTCTGCGATAATTGCTTCAGGCGAGATATGGTTGTTTTTCTTAGGTGAATTGATCCGGTTGCGGTGTTTCTTTCCCATTCTTCATTCTCCTTTAAAGAGCGAAATTTTTAAAAATAAGGTGTAAGAATTTTTTGCAATAGCATTGGCAATGCTATTTCTAGCATTCCCGTCTACAAAATTGTCATGAAACTGAAGATTTTCCTGAGCAGCTATATTATGGTATAGTTTTGTAGTAGCAACCCATAGGATGGAGGATTTTATTATGAGTGTACATATTGGTGCGAAAGAAAATGAAATTGCAGAAACGGTATTGCTTCCAGGCGATCCTTTAAGAGCGAAATATATTGCTGAAACTTTCCTTGAAAATGCACAGCTATATAATGAAGTAAGAAATATGTTCGGTTACACTGGTACATACAAAGGCAAAAGGATATCCGTTCAGGGTACTGGAATGGGCGTTCCTTCCATTTCAATCTATATAAATGAACTAATGAATAGCTATAATGTACAAAACCTTGTTCGTGTAGGTACTTGCGGTGCCATTCAAAAGGATGTAAAGGTTAGGGACGTCATCCTAGCAATGAGCTCTTCAACTGATTCACAGATGAACCGCATGACATTTGGCGGAGTGGATTTTGCTCCAACTGCCAACTTTGACCTGCTGTATAAAGCGTATAACGCTGGTTTGGAAAAAGGCCTGAATCTTAAAGTTGGGAATGTATTTACTGCTGACCAGTTCTACAATGACAATTCTGATTTAGAAAAATGGGCACAATACCAAATTCTTGCGATAGAAATGGAAACAACTGCGCTATACACTTTGGCTGCAAAATACGATCGAAAGGCTCTATCAATCCTTACTGTTAGTGACCATATCCTGACCGGTGAAGAAACTACATCTGAGGAACGCCAGACAACTTTCAACGAAATGATTGAAGTTGCACTAGAAGCCGTAATTAAAGAGTAAGTGAGCATGAAAACCCTTTCCTACTGTGGAAAGGGTTTTTACGTAGGCAAGTTGGTGAGTATCCGTTTACCTCAACATGAAAAAGGACATGAATGGAAAAAAAGGCCATACGAAACTGTTTTAAAAAATGATAGAATGGTGTTATTGCCTCAGAAAGCTAAAGATTGGTGGATAAAATGAAGAAGATTTTACTATTATGCACATTGCCAATATTATTGGCAGGCTGTGCACCTGCAGAAACTTATTTAAAGAAGATCCCTTACATTGGAGAAAAATTTGCTGGACAAGAACAGCAAGCTGACGAACAAGAGAATATATCTAGTGATCCTAATCCACAAGAAGATAACATGAATGAAAATGAAGAAAATGTGGACAAGCCTGCAGATGATGAACTGACGCTTGAAGCTTCGTATTTCAATGTCATTCAAAATGCAGATGGCAGAAATGTTATCCAAAATCCACAAAATACTTTATCCCTTGTTAATAAAGTTTTTGGGTTGCCGGCAAACTATATCCCGGGTGATTTAGTCCGCCCTAATGTACTTTTCTCGTTTGGTGATGCAAAGCTTGAGAAAAGCTTAATGAGACAAGAGGCCGCTGTTGCCCTTGAAAAAATGTTTGCTGGAGCGAAAAACGATGGAATCGAATTAGCCGCTGTCTCCGGGTATCGGTCATATGGACGCCAGGATGCAATTTTTAATGCTGAAATTAAAAGAGTTGGCAAGGAAAAAGCTCTAGAAGCAGTAGCAATACCAGGAAGCAGTGAACATCAAACAGGTTTGACGATGGATATCTCCAGCAGGACAAATGACTTTAATCTTGATGAAAAATTCGCTAAAACTAAAGAAGGAGTTTGGCTTGTTCACAATGCCCATGAGTATGGATTTATTTTAAGGTACCCAAAAGGCAAGGAAGGCATTACCGGCTATATGTACGAGCCTTGGCATTTCCGTTATGTTGGCATAAAGGCTGCTGCAGAGATCTACAAAAACAACTGGACATTGGAAGAATACTTCGATAATGTGAAAAAAATCTAATGAATGGAGAGCCTTGCCAGCTGCTGGAAGGCTCTTTTTGTTGGCTCATGAGAAATGAAAGCTAAATTATATTTTGACTATTACATCTCTTAAAGGTATCAATAAAATAGTTGTATTCGGATAAAGATGCAAATAGATCCTTATAATGGATTGCTTAAATACAAAGCAATAAACAAAAGAGATGAATGTTATCTGATAAGTGACAATTGTTATTGATGAAACAGCAAAAAAAAGTAAACTAAAAATAAACAATTTTTTTAGTTGATTAAATATACTATACTGGGGTATAGTAAAAATATAAGAAAACGTAGGCTATGTTAACTAAAGTATTATTTTAAATTAATTTAGATGAGTTAAGTAAGTGAATGTGTTCAGTCGTGTAAAAGCACAATGTTGCTGATTTGTGTTCTGAAGCAGAGATGAACAGTAAAAATTAACGGATCCGAAATTGTAGAATGATTATCGGAAAACAAAGCGGGGTGTAGATCTTGAAAGAACAATTAAGCATCGAAATAACCGGCATGACTTGTGCCTCATGTTCTACGAGGATTGAAAAAATCCTGAATAAAATGGATGGTGTGGACGCAACAGTAAATCTGGCGATGGAAAATGCTTCAATCATATATGAAACAAATAAAATAAATCCTGATGATATTTTTAACAAAATAAACGACCTGGGATACGGTGTCAGAAATGATAAGGTAGATTTGGACGTTTTTGGTATGACCTGCGCTGCATGCTCCACGAGAATCGAAAAGGTTCTTAACAAAATGGATGGAATGATCTCAGCCAATGTCAATCTCGCTACTGAATCGGCTTCTGTTGAATTTAACAGTGCCATTCTGTCAACAGAAAAGATAATCGGCAAAATCCAGGGCCTTGGATATGACGCAAAGGAAAAAATCCAGCGTGAAGCGAAAGCACAGCAAAAAGAAGAAGAAATTAACGCTAAAAAAAGGAAGTTATGGATCTCGATTCTATTATCTCTTCCGCTTCTCTATACAATGATTGGCCATGCGCCATGGGATACCGGACTCCCAATGCCTGAATTATTGATGAATCCGTGGTTCCAGCTATTGTTAGCGACACCGGTGCAATTTTTTATTGGCGGACAATTTTATGTGGGTGCCTATAGATCACTTAAAAATAAGAGTGCCAATATGGATGTGCTTGTCGCGCTCGGTACATCTGCGGCATATTTTTACAGTCTGGCGGAAGCGATCAAAACGATTGGAAACCTCCATTACCATCCACATCTTTATTTTGAAACGAGTGCCGTCCTGATTACATTGATTTTAGTCGGGAAGCTGTTTGAGGCTTTAGCAAAAGGCCGAACTACAGAAGCGATTTCAAAATTATTGAGCCTTCAGGCTAAGGAAGCGACTGTAATCAGAGATGGGCAGGAAATCAAAATTCCAATCGAAGATGTAAAAGTGGACGATATAATTATCGTCAAACCTGGTGAAAAGATCCCTGTGGATGGAAAAGTCGTATCTGGCCAATCAGCAGTCGATGAAGCAATGATTACAGGAGAATCCATTCCTGTTGAGAAAGCAACAGGTGATCCGTTAATTGGTGCTACAATCAATAAAAATGGAACGCTAACCATGACTGCGACTAAGGTTGGAAAAGATACCGCACTAGCTGGAATCATTAAAGTTGTCGAGGATGCGCAAGGAAGCAAGGCGCCGATTCAGCGTGTTGCCGATAAAATTTCAGGGATATTTGTTCCTGTAGTGGTCGCAATCGCAATTGTCACATTCCTTGTATGGTATTTTGCAGTGATTCCAGGAGATTTTGCATCTGCACTTGAAACAGCTATTGCCGTACTTGTCATAGCCTGTCCTTGTGCATTAGGCCTTGCCACTCCTACTTCTATTATGGTGGGGACAGGGAAAGGCGCAGAAAACGGCATATTATTTAAAGGCGGAGAGCATTTAGAAACGACCCACAAAATTGATGCTATTGTTCTGGATAAAACGGGTACAATTACAAAAGGGAAGCCAACTGTAACTGATATTGAGTTTTTTGGTGAAGAAGGAAAAGTACTTCAATATCTTGTATCCGCAGAAAAGGCATCCGAACACCCGCTTGCAGACGCAATCGTAGAATATGGCAACTCGAAAAGTGTAAAGGTCCTCCCAATGGATGAGTTTTCTGCTGTACCAGGTCATGGCATATCTGCATTGATCAATGGCGAAAAAGTGTTTGTAGGTACCAGAAAGCTAATGTCAAAAGAGGGCATTGAATTTGATCGTTACGAAAATCGGCTCGAACAATTGGAGACAGAAGGCAAGACAGCTATGATGATAGCGATTAATGACAAAATAAATGCAATTGTTTCAGTCGCAGATACTGTCAAAGAATCAGCAAAGGCAGCAATAGAAGAACTAAAGGACCTTGGTATCGAAGTATATATGCTGACTGGGGATAATACCCGCACAGCTAAGGCGATTGCTGCCCAGGTTGGCGTTGAGCATGTCATTGCGGAAGTATTGCCAGAGGAAAAAGCCAATCATGTTAAAGAGCTTCAGCTTAAAGGCAAGAAGGTTGCAATGGTGGGAGATGGTATAAATGATGCCCCGGCACTTGCAATTGCAGACATCGGAATAGCGATCGGTACAGGAACTGATGTTGCCATTGAGGCAGCAGACCTGACAATTCTCGGAGGAGAATTGACGCTGATTCCGAAAGCGATTAATTTAAGCAAGAAAACGATGCAAAACATCCGCCAAAACCTGTTTTGGGCGCTGGCATATAATTCAGCAGGTATTCCTATTGCTGCTCTTGGCTTATTGGCTCCTTGGGTTGCAGGAGCAGCAATGGCGTTCAGCTCAGTTTCTGTGGTGACTAATTCCCTTCGATTGAAGCGGATTAAGTTATAAATTATAAAATGAAAGGAAGATTTATATGGAAAAAACAACTTTAAAAGTATCAGGCATGACTTGCGGCCACTGTGAAAAGGCAGTTAAAACAGCTTTAATGGGTGTTGACGGAGTGGCAAGCGTTATCGTTTCTCTTTCAGAAGGCACTGCCGAAGTCGAATATGACGGTTCAAAAGCAGAAGTAGGCAGAATGAAATCAGCAGTAGAAGATCAGGGTTATGATGTAGAATAGAATGCTTAAGCAGCGGTCTTTAAGACCGCTGCTTTTTTATGTACCGGATACCTTGCCTATTTTTCTGTTAATTTTATTATAAAAATGTTATCCTAATCATTAAGGATTTTAAGCTAGATTTGAAAGTGGTGAAAAGGGTTGGATCAGCAGAATATTAATGAAGAAAACAAAGAAGGAATGAACAGTCCAGAAAAGACACCAGAGACGGAGACCAAAAACAGTTTTCTTCGGATTAAAAAGTTCCACTTTGCAATGCTGTTGTTTTTTCTAGTCTTTTTAACAGCAGGTATCACTACCTTTGCGCTTGCTTTCGGAGAAGACAAGCCCGCGGTGCAGGTTATCAGGGAACGCGAAGAATTTGCAAAACTGTATGATGCATATGACACTTTAAAAAATGATTATTACCAGGATGTTGATCAGGAAAAGCTGATCAATGGTGCCATAGACGGAATGATGGAATCTCTTGATGATCCATATTCTGATTATATGAGCCAGGAAGACGCAAAGAGTTTCCATCAGAGCCTTTCTTCCTCCTTTGAAGGAATTGGTGCCGAAATCCAGGAACGAGAAGGAAATATTTTTATCGTTACACCTTTAAAAGGATCGCCAGCTGAAAAAGCGGGATTGCAGCCAGAGGACAAAATTCTGTCTGTGGACGGAAAGAGTATTCAGGGAATGAGCTCTACCGAAGCAGTGGCATTGATTAGAGGAGAAAAAGGAACAGATGTTAAATTATCTATTTTACGCCAGGGTGCAAAGCAGCCGGTAGATGTAACAATTACTCGTGATACGATTCCAATCGAAACAGTCTATGGTGAGATGCTTGAAAATGGTATTGCTAAAGTTCAAATCACCAACTTCTCGCAAAACACTGCAACTGAGTTAGTAGACGTACTGAATGATATGCAAAAAGAAGGGATGAAAGGTCTTGTCCTTGATTTAAGGCAAAACCCAGGAGGCCTGTTAGATCAGGCTGTCAAAATCTCCAGCCTCTTCGTACCAGAGGGGAAAATCTTGTTCAAAGTGGAGGACCGAAAAGGAAATATTGAAGAATATACTTCTGAGAACAAGAATAATAACAATCTTCCATTGGTTGTAGTCATCGATAAAGGAAGCGCGAGTGCTTCCGAAATACTCGCAGGGGCAGTAAGTGAATCAGCTGGTGTGCCACTTGTTGGAGAAAAATCGTTTGGCAAGGGAACTGTCCAAAGAGCAGAAGATTTTTCAGATGGATCGAATATGAAGTTCACAACAGATAAATGGCTGACACCTGAAGGAAATTGGATTCATAAAAAAGGGATCAAGCCAGACCTTGAGGTACCATTGCCGGAATACGCTTCATTGCCATTCATCGATCCAGAAGCTGAGTTAAAAGTTTCTGTTGCTTCTGAACAAGTCAAAGCTGCACAAAAAATGCTAAAAGCTCTCGGTTTTAATCCTGGAAGAGAAGATGGATTCTTTGATGAAAAGACAAAAACTGCGGTTGTTGCATTCCAAAAATCAAAGAAGCTTGAAGAAAATGGAGTATTAAAAGGTACTTCAACAATTGAGCTAATGAATTCGCTTCGTGAAAAGATCAAAAACGAAGATCCGCAAATTAAAAAAGCAGTGGAAGTGCTTAAGCAGGAAATGAGTAAATAATCAGATCAAATAGTTTTAATAAAAAAATCTCCAGCACCAGCTGGAGATTTTCCATGTTCTATCCAAAAAAGTTAGGTGGAAATTTATATGAAAAAGACAGAGGTTTATATCCTATCCGGATTCCTTGGCACGGGAAAAACCACATTATTGAAACAGATTTTACAGTATGAAAAATCTAATGACAGGTCCATTGCTGTGATGATGAATGAACTTGGTAATGTATCAATAGATTCAGATGCTGTAGAAACAGATGTGCCCTTAAAAGAACTTTTGGGAGGATGTATTTGCTGCACAATCCAGGATAAACTGGAATCCCAGTTACAGGGATTACTTTTCGATAATATTCTTGATGCAATTTACATAGAAACAACGGGGGCAGCCCATCCAGTTGAAGTTCTGGATGCGGTACTATCTCCTTTATTTGCTGAAAAGCTTGAAATGAAAGGGATTGTAACTACGGTTGATGGCACAATGTGGTTAAACAGGAATACATTCAATCCACAAGTGCAGCAGCTTTTGCTTGAGCAGGTAAAGCATGCTGATATAGTGATCGTCAATAAATCGGATATGATGACTGATGCGGAGCAAGCGAAAACCAACATGGATATTCAGTCTTTAAATCCAAAAGCCAAGTGCATTTTGAGTTCATTCTCAAAAATCCCGATGAATATGCTTCAAACGATGTCAGCTTCTAAAAAAGCCGATCGAAAAGAGGCACATGTTCAAACCGATTTGCGTTTGAGTACTTTTGTATTCCAATTTAAGAACGCTATAAGACAAAATGACTTTGAAGCTTTTTTACGGTCATTACCTGATTCGATTTATCGGATTAAAGGCTACATCTTATTCAGCCAATCGGAGTATCCAGATTTATTCCAATATTCATATGGCATGCCACTATATATGAAGGAATATATGAAAATGCCCCTAAACCTTGTTTTTATTGGCCAGGTTACAGATTGGAGCGAAATAGAATCAAAGCTGCGCTGCCTAGAAGAATAATTCTGTTTCAATATCCGCACACTGGGTAAAACATAGTATCTTCAATGGAAAGGATGAGTGTCATGCCTTGGACAAAGAATGATTACCCTGTATCCATGAAAAATCTAGACCCAGATGTACGGGAAAAAGCAATCGAGATTGCCAATGCACTAATCACTGAAGAGCACTATGATGACGGTAAAGCCATTCCGATTGCAATCGATAAAGCAAAGGAATTTGTTTCAAACCATAAGAAAGATTGATTCTTAAGCCCAGCAATGCTGGGTTTTTTCTTTTTTTAAAAGAGCTTACTTGGTTTTTCGGAAGGGAAAATAATGGAAAAAGAGGTTGACGATGAAGCCTATTGGTTACCTGGAATAGTGAAATCTTAGAAAAAGATGGCGACAATAAGGCCTCTTGGTTACCTTTAAAAACATATATTAGAAAAACGGTACTCAATAAGGCCACATGGTTACTTAAAAAACAAATATTGGAAAAAATGATACTCAATAAGACCTCTTGGTTACTTGGAAAAACAGGTATTGGAAAAATTGACACTCAATAAGGCCACTTGATTACTTAAAAAAACATATATTGGAAAAAACGCCACTCAATAAGGTCACTTGCTTACTTAAAAAAACAGATATTGGAAAAAATGATATTCAATAAGCCCTCTTGGTTACTTAAAAAAACAGATATTGGAAAAAGGGGTCACCAATATGTCCTCTTTCTTTCCTAAAAGGAATTTAAAATGAAAAAAACGTGGCTTTCCGAGAATCATTTTGTTTTAAGTATCCTCAAAGAACAATAACAGCATTTTACGAAAAGAGCCATTTTAAAAAAATTTCCAACCTGAATAGTAAAAAGAGAAAACGCAAAAACTTTCATGTAGCGATTTTTTTAAAGCCAAAGAAAAAGAGTTGAGCGATTTGAAAGCATTGAGGACCCTTTTTATACTCAGCATCTTGTTAATTAATAATGGATATGGCATTGAAGCCAAAAAGCAATCAGGTAATCAAAAGGTTCAGATGTACCAATGGGAAGAGGTCAATGACATTCTACCAAAATACAGCAAGTTCACAGTGGTCGATTTGGAAACTGGAATGAAATTTCGTGTCCAGCGGAGAGCAGGAAGCAATCACGCTGATGTACAGCCACTCACCTCTGAAGATACAGCAATCATGAAAAAAATCTATAATGGTCAATGGAGCTGGAAGCGGCGGGCGATCCTTGTCATTTCAGACGAGCAAATGAAAATAGCTGCTTCAATGCATGGTATGCCTCATGGGGGAGGGGCATTGAAAAATAACTTTCCCGGTCATTTTTGTATCCATTTTTATGGAAGTACTACTCATCGGACGAATTTTATGGACCTTTCCCATAAGTTAATGATTTTGAAGGCAGCTGGGAGGCTTGAATTATACCTGGAACAAACTGATCCATATGATTTGATTAACGCCTTTATTGCAGGAATTAAACAGCAGGATCCTAAAATTGTTTCGTATATATCCCTGCAGGAGCAGGACTGGGATACAATACTTCCAAGCATTGATAATGTAAGGATTTCCCGAATGGAAGTATTGCCACATGAGGATATAACGGATGAGCTATCCCTTTCTGTCCCAGTTGAAATTAACTGGCAAATAAAAGGGGTGGGCGGCAGGAATTTTACAGGTCTAATAAAACTTGTGCGATTTATGCCAAACGAACAATGGAAGATAGATTCTGTTCAGTTTCTTAAAGATAATGGAATGAAAGCAACAAAATAAAACGCGGTATTCTAATGACTGTTGTTTGAAATGGATTGTTTGAAAGTAAAACATTGATAATAAGTTGATTGGAGCGAATTGAGAGACTCCTTCAAATGTGCCTGCCGCTTTTCCATCGTGCGTTGCGTACTCCAAGGTACACTCATCAAATCAAAAGAAAAAAGCTTGAGCAAAGGTACTGCACCCCAGAAGTTAGAGTTACAATCTAACTTCTGGGGTGTTTTTGTATGGCAAAGTATGGTGGAAAATTTAAATTAAAAATCGTAAAGGAATATCTAGAAGGTACTATAAGCTATATATCATTAGCTAAAAAATATGGTATCCCTGCTGAATCTCAAATTAGGAGATGGGTTCGTGCTTATAAAGAATTTGGCGAAGACGGACTGCGTAGGAAGCATTCTAAAAAAGTTTACTCTGTCCAATTTAAGTTAAATGTACTAAACTTTATGAAACAGACAGGTGCTTCTTACCAAGATACTGCGATTGTTTTTGAGATGAACAACCCTTCATTAATTAACAATTGGTACAAAACCTTCTTAGAGAAGGGTATAGAGGGCCTGCAAGAAAAAGCGAAAGGGCGGCCTTCTATGTCTAAAAATCATAAAGGAAAATCACTAAAAAAAGAAATAGAGTTATCTCGTGAAGAACTATTAGAACGTGAAAATGAACTTTTACGTTTAGAGAATTCATATTTAAAAAAGTTAAACGCTTTTCAGGAGAATCCGAATGCCTTCCTCGAAAAGCACAAGCAGCGTTGGCATTTGAACTCAAAGAAGAAGGATTCAGATTAAAAGATATATTAGTAGTAGTAGATATTCCAGAAGCAACTTATCATTATCAAGTGAAGCAATTGAAAAAAGATGATCCAGATAAAGAGTGGAAGGAACTAATTACTGATCTATTTCAAAAGCACGAGGGTAAATACGGATATCGTCGCATTTATTTAGAGTTAAGAGGACAAGGGTATGTGATTAACCATAAAAAGGTTCAACGAATAATGAGTGTATTGAATTTAAAATGTGAAAAATTCACACGTAAATCTCGTTATAAATCATATAAAGGTACAGTTGGTAAAGTAGCCAAAAACCGCTTGAATCGTAGATTCAATACATCTATCCGCCTGCAAAAACTAGTAACGGATGTGACCGAATTTAAATGTACTGATGACCAAAAGCTATATTTAAGTCCTATAATGGATTTATACAACGGTGAAATTATCTCTTTTGGTATATCCAACAGACCAACATTGGACCTGGTTTTAGAGCCATTAAATAAAGCTATTGAAATCATTAAGGACGAAGCAGAATATCGTACAACGATACACTCGGATCAAGGTTGGCATTATCAACATAATACCTGGGTAAAAACATTAAAGAGAAATAAAATCTTTCAAAGTATGTCTAGAAAAGCAAGCTGTGCAGATAATGCGGCAATGGAAAACTTCTTTGGGATTCTCAAACAAGAAATGTATTACGGAGAAGACTTAGTGCCTTATGAAGAGCTGAAAAGGAAAATAGAGGAGTATATATATTACTACAATAATGAACGTATTAAAGTAAAACTGGCTGGTTTAAGTCCAATACAATACCGAACTCAAACCAGCCAATTAGCTGCATAATAAAAACTCTAACTTTGTGGGGTCACCACCAAATCAAGCTTTTTTTTGGTGTAACCTGTAAACCTGTTTGATTTTCAAAATTAAACCATCCGCAAATGCATTTCTTTTTATTGTAAGATTGGATCGTAATCAAATTTTAAAAAACGTATTTAACTTTTAAAGTGAATCAGTAGCAAAGATTAATGCTCACCAAACTTTGCGAAGGTTTTTTCATCTTCTACCAATCCACAAGCAGCACATTGTATTTTTAATTCTGGCCCCCGGTAAGGGAGATGAAAAGGTTCAAGCTGGTCATTAGAGTATTGTTCAACAACTTCACCAGATTGTGGGTTTAATTTAACTGCTTGCGGTACTTGTGTAATCATATTAAATCTTGTACGGTTTGTTTTACAATTAGGACATCGGTATGGGGTACTCATTTTGCACTCTCCTTTTTGTAATTTAGTTTTATTTTTTGCAATGTAAAGCGGATTTATGTAAATATACTAGAGTGGGTTTGTACCGCCATTTGAATCAGGAGGCGAAACTATGCAAACAGAGCTTTATGATAAATTATTGAAGGAATACAGGGAGCTATGGAATAACCGAAGATTGGAGGCGGAAGAAAGTCCTGAATTTATACTTAAAGAAGCTATAGCAAGAGATTTAAGAGATGAAAACTCACATCCAAGAGCAAGAAGGACGTTAATGGAAAAATATTTTCTCGCTACAAAGAGAATCCTTGAATCATCTATATCACATGAAAGTAAAATTTTGCTTATTCAAATGCACATAATGAAAACAGAAGAAATTAAAAACAGCGGGGAATAAGAGGATAGAAATATTATGATATTTGATAAAAGGAGAGAGCTGATTTTTCTCCTCCTTTTATTTCATTTGAATTTTAAAGAATATTAATAAATTGATCGTGTATTTCTATTGCTTTTATACCCCTTATGGTATATTATAGTTATTGTAAGTTCACTAATGAACAAGATATTACAAGAGGTGAAAAGTAATTGCTCACAGGTATTATCATCAGTCTCTTTTTCGTTACTTTATATTTCAACCGATACGTTCCAGTAAGAAATGTGCCAGCAGTTGATCCTAAGGAAAAGGATGCGGTTTTTGTTGACCTTCGTGATTATCAAGACTCAGCAAATAATCCTTTCATTGGAGCAATCAACATCCCTTGCGGATATCTAAAAAGGTATATAAAAGAAATACCCGACCAGCAGATTGTCATCATTGCCTCCAACGAAGTAGAAAAGAATTTTGGTGCAAGACTCCTAAAAAAATATGGTTTCAATGTAAAAGGGTATACAATTACAGGCCCATCACAATAGGAGGTGGCTAAATGGAGTACAATAAAGAGATTTTAAATCGTTTAAAAAGAATTGAAGGTCAAGTAAGAGGAAGTATTCGCCTGATTGAAGAGCAGGATGAATGTAAATCTGTAGTCACTCAGCTCTCAGCAATTCGTTCAGCAGTTGATCGGGCTATTGCTTTAATTGTCAGCAAAAACCTTGAGCAATGCCTAATAAATGATTTGCATCAAGGCAGAGAAACTTCACAGGCAGTAAATGAAGCAGTTGAGCTACTTGTCAAGAGCAGAAAATAATCTTTTTCTTTTCTTGACAAGTACATTTTTGTCACTTAAAATACCCATATAGGTATTTTGTTGAAATTAAAAACTCGAATAAAGAGGTGTATAAAGAATGGATGTAGTAATGAACGTATTGATCGTAATTCTCGCAGCAGCGTTTTTATGGAGCAGACTTGCACCGACCAAGGGAGTAAATAATATTACAACAGATCAGTTACGCGAAATGATGAAAACAAAGCAGGCTGGAACACAATTCATAGATGTGAGGACTCCTGGAGAATACAAAGGCAATCATATCAAAGGCTTCAAAAACCTTCCGCTTCAACAGTTAGGCAGCAAAACTGGCGAATTATCAAAGGATAAAGACGTTGTAGTGATTTGCCAGAGCGGTATGCGCAGCAGCCAGGCCAGCAAGTTGTTAAAGAAAGCCGGCTTTAAAAATATCACAAATGTAAAGGGCGGCATGAGCGCCTGGTAAATACTAAAGGGGGAAGTAAAAATGCGTCAGATGACACCTGTAGAAGTACAAAACGGATTAGGAAAAAATGAATTTGAAGTAGTAGACGTTCGCGAAGTAAGTGAAGTAGCAGAAGGGATCATTCCTGGAGCTTTACACATTCCACTTGGTCTTCTAGAGTTCAGAATGAATGAACTTGATAAGAATAAAACCTACGTTATCGTTTGTCGTTCAGGCGGCCGCAGTTCAAGAGCAACCCAGTTCCTTGAATACCAAGGTTTTAATGTGATTAACATGCAAGGCGGTATGATGTCCTGGCAAGGACCTACACAATAATAAGAATTACAGATGATAGAGCCAGTCACACTGTCTCTATTTTTTTTATGCACTTCTAAAGTCTTTTTTAAACTTTGTTGCATTCTCAAGTGAAAATCAGCACCTTGGTTTTACGAGTTTAATGTGAATTTAGTTCAGAAGTCTTCTCGAAAAAGCAACGATACCATTAATAATTAAGATACAAGTACTTGTTCGAAAAGAAACAATCAATGCGAAAACAATCTTTATAAAAGAAACATCATCTTAAAAGATCCACATTTATATAAATGTGTTGCAAGCCTGAAAAACAAATGGTTAAATTAAGGAAAGAAGATTTCGACAATTAGCAGCAAGGAGGAATTCTGATGTCAGCTTTTAGCCGCGTGGAGTTAGAACTTGTGCAAAAAGAAGTATCTTTCGACAGAATCTTTGATATTCTGGTTAAAGGATGCTGGATTGAAGAAAATGATCTTAATTGCCTGGTAACAGTTGATACTATTCAGTTTAAAGGTGGTTTCCATGATTCTTTTTTTAAGATTATGTTATTGTTTGACCAATTGATTATTGAGTCAGACAGTCCATGGGAGCTGGAGGTACTCACTGAAGAATTAAAAAAAATTGCTATTAAAAAACCTAGTTTGGTCAAATAATGATACATATTTCAGGCTTGCCGTTTTAAATGGCAAGCATTTTTATTGCGCAGAAAAATAGAGGTCACTGGGATTCGATTTCATAGATTTATCACATATTACAGATATAATTTTATGAGATACTAGTGAAAGAAAGGAAGTAAAATATGAAGAAAATTTTTATGCTGGTCACAGCTGCTTTCACTATATTTTTAACCGGATGTTCCTTTGATACTTTTGAGCCGATTCCGGGTAAATCGTCTTTTATTTCTACAATCAACATTAAAGACATGACAATTTCTTTTTATGATTTGGAAAAGGATATGCGGCTTCCAGATTGGAAAGTGGACAAGCCGTATATAGGCGGAATGATCTTTCCAAACAAAGATACATTGCTTCTTTACGGAAATACACTGGATTCTGTAGATTTGTATTCATTAAGCAAAGGGAAGAAAATCGGGTCCTGGGAAACTGGTAAAGGAATCGTAAACGGAATATTAGTTCAGAATGGTTCGGAAATCGCTTTAGCTGATCAGGAAAGAGATAGTATTCGATTTTACAGCCTTGAAGGAAAAGAAATAAAAGAGAATAAAACGGAAAAAGACCCTTTGACAATTCTTGAGAATGAGCAAAAACTATATGTAATAAGTTTCAATCATAAAATGTTAAGTATTATTGACATGAAGAATAAAGTACAACTGCCAGGATTTGAGATTCACGCTGCAGCAGCAGGCGGATTATTGAACCAGCAAAAAAGAGAACTATGGATCGGAGGCCATGGAGAAGGTACGACAGTGGAAGAACGAATCCACGTATATGACCTGAAAAGCGGTAAATTGAAAAAAGAGATTGCTGCCCCTGCTATGCCAGTTAATTTTATTAAGGATAAGGAT
This sequence comes from Heyndrickxia sp. MSNUG, assembly GCF_049532715.1. Lineage (NCBI taxonomy): Bacteria > Bacillati > Bacillota > Bacilli > Caryophanales > Bacillaceae > Heyndrickxia > Heyndrickxia sp. MSNUG. Next base: position 2,924,799 of record NZ_CP150978.1, on the reverse strand, counting down.
AGCATATACGTACTAAGCCATGGATCTAACATGTTATATAAATTAGGAGAGAATGGGGAGATAAAAGCCTCAATAAAAGTAGGGGCAAATCCATTCGAAATTGAGATGTTTGATAATAAACTAATCATTGCTGGCTATGACAGCAATGATTTATATATTGTTAATCCTGAAAATTTAAATGTCGAAAAAACGGTTAGGGTTGGAAAAGGACCGTTTCAAATAGTTACAAGGGAGAGATAAAAAGTGAATCCCATTCATGTTCTAATAATTGACGACGAAGAAGATATGCGCAATCTTGTTCAAATGTACCTTGAAAATTCAGGTTTCCGCTGTGTTCATGCCTCAGATGGCACAGATGCCCTAAAAAGCATGAAGGAAAAGAATTTTGATTTGGTGATTTTAGATATCATGATGCCTTTTGAAGATGGTTATGTGGTGGGCAGCAAGATTAGAGCGTTCTCGCAAGTTCCAATCATTTTTTTATCTGCAAAAGGGGAAGAATGGGATAAAGTGAGGGCGCTGCAGCTTGGCGGCGATGACTATATTGTAAAACCCTTCAGCCCAGGTGAACTTGTTGCAAGAATTAATGCAGTACTGCGAAGGACTGCACATGCCAAAAATGATGAAGAAAGAGTGAGCCTTGGAAAAATTACGATTGATAAAAAGGGCAGAAGCGTTAGCGTGGAAGGTGATGCAGTTGCTCTTACACTGAAAGAATTTGAATTACTGGTATTTCTTGTCCAGCACCAGGGACATGCTTTAAGCAGAGAACAGCTGTTGGAATTCGTATGGGGTATGGATTACCAGGGGAGCTTAAGGACGGTTGATACCCATATAAAGACTCTTCGAATGAAACTGGGAACAGGCGACTATATTCAAACAATCTGGGGTGTGGGCTATAAATTTGAGGTGCCGGAATCATGACTTCTTTTTCGGATAGCCTGTTTAAAAAACTATGGCTGACGGTTACTGCTACTATATTAGTGACAGTGTTGTATTCATTTTTATTATCCTATCTCTTTTATGAAAAGCTATATGTAGATATTGTTGAAAAATCCCTTATTGAGGAAGGAAACAGGCTGGCTAGTGATTATACTGGGGGGCCATTGACGAATGAACTAAAAGAGAGGATTGAGTGGTATAACGAAAAATCTGAATCTGAAGTTTTCCTTGTAAGCAATCCCAAGGAACTCAGCGCCTGTTTGCCCTATGCTATTGATTACGAAACTTTGATTGGCAAGGAAGAGCGTGAACAGCTATTAAACGGGGAACCTGTGTTTAAATCAGGCTTCGAAGAGAGGTTTGGCAGAAAAATCCTTTCTGTGGCAATTCCTCTTCTGGATAATAACAGGCTTGAAGGAATTATCTACTTATATGTCCCCCTGGCTAAAATATCAGAATTGACGGTAGACTTTTCGTTTCTCTGGCTAATAGGAGGAGTGACATTCATCGTAATAGCTGCCTTTCTTGGGTTCAAGATGCTCCACAAGCTTACGAGGCCTCTTGCTGCTATGAAGGAGGCAGCCGAAAAGGTATCTATAGGAGATTATTCAGCAAGGGTAGTCATCCAATCGAAAGATGAAATTGGCCAACTGGCTAGAGCATTTAATCATATGTCTGAATCCATACAAAAAGAAGATGAAAAAAAGCGAGAATTTCTTGCTGATGTTTCTCATGAACTGAGGACACCGATCAGTTATATAAAAGGATATAGTGAGGCTCTTGAAACGGGAATGATTACGAACTCAGTTGAGCAACAGAAGTATTTGAAGCTGATCAACAGGGAAGCGGGCAGGATGGTGAAAATTGTTGCTGATCTCCTTGATTTATCCAGACTGGATGCGGATGAATACAAACTGATAAAAAGCCCTTTCTCTCTCGCTCAGTTAATAGAGGATTTTGTTATTAAATATGGTCCTGCACTAGAAGAAAAAAAGATAGCCTTATCTCTTGAACTGGATCCGGATATTGTAATCAATGGCGATGAGGGAAGAATGGAGCAGATTTTCCAAAACCTCATCGACAATTCCATTCGCTATACAGATTGTGAAGGCAACATCTCCATTAGCCTTTCAAAACATTCATATAGCTGTCTGGTGGAAATAAAAGATACTGGAATCGGCATTCCGGAAGAGGATATTAAAAACCTCACGAACCGTTTCTACAGAGTAAACAAAGGAAGGTCAAGGACAGACGGGGGAACCGGCCTGGGACTAGCTATTGCTGATAAAATCGTCCAATTACATGAGGGGAAAATGGAAATTGCCAGCAAACTGGGTGAAGGAACAACTGTTAAGCTTTATTTCCCTATATTACTTATATAAATAAAGGGTAACACAACTTCTAACACATTGGCTGTGTCACGGTATTTCAAAACTGAGTCGGTTGGAGCGAGTGACAGAAGTAAGATCGACAGTCGAATTTAGCACAGCCAACACATTCAATATATGATAAAACTTTAGTTATTTCAGATAAGGAGTACAACATAATGAAAAAAATTTGGATGTCATTGATCATTGTAGTTGCAAGTATAATTTCAGTTGCCTGTTCACAGCAAGATGTGGAAGAAGAACCTCAATTTCTTGATGTGCAGCTGACAGCTAATCCGGTAAAAGCCCAGGTGAATGAAGAAATAACCTTCGAGGCAAAAGTTACATATGGAGCGGAAGCAGTGAAGGATGCAGATGAAGTCAAATTTGAAATTTGGCGTTCCCATGATGAGGATCATGAAAAGGTAATGGCAGGTCATAGTGAAAATGGCATCTACAGACTAAAAAAATCTTTCTCAGAAGAGGGTACCTACTATATCATTTCTCATGTAACCGCGAGAAGCATGCACAATATGCCTAAAATAGAATTTATAGTTGGAAATCCTAGTGAACCGGAAGAAGATAATAATTCAGCAGATATGGAAATGGATACTAAGCAAGAAAAAGAACATAACGGACATTAATCAAGTTTTTTTGTAGCTAATGAATTATCAAAAACTGTTTAGTGAAAATATTATTACTTCAGGCGGCCCCAGCCGCTTTTTTTGTGTAATATTACTTAGTTTTTGTCATGATAAAGAAAAGATTGTAATATTTAAGGTGCGTTTGAAAGGCTGTCAATCACGACTTTTTACCCATTTCTGGTATTGCTGGTTCAGGCAATAGTAAATTGGAAATTCCATCAAAATTAGATGGAGATATCAATTTGCCCTCAACCCCTTGAAAATTCTAGGTTTCTTTCATTTTGCAAATTTTTACAATGATTATTATTATAAGAATAATAGTTCTTCCAATAACATCCAGGTTTATTACAAAAAAGCCATGATATGATTAGGATGCAAGAGAGAGACAAACTAAATTTTCGGGAGGAATTCGAGAATGAAGAAAAAAATGATCCTATCAATTGCGGCAGCTGCAGCCTTACTAGCAGCAAATCCTGTAATGAATAAAGCAGATGCGGCGACAGTTCAATCAAAAGTTTACTATTATCAAAGTGGAAATTTAAGTAATGAACAAATTAATAGTATTCTTCAAAAATATTTGAAAAACTATCAATTCAATTCGAAGCAACCTGCTCAAACAAATGTTCAACAGCAAGCTAAAGCTCCAGCACCGACGACTGTTCAGCAGCCAGCAAAGGCACCTGCACAACAGCCAGCTAAAGCACCTGCACAACAGACAGCTGCAGCACCAACAAATCCAGCTGTAAGTGCATATGAACAAAAAGTGGTTGAATTAACAAATCAAGAGAGAGCTAAAAACGGGTTGAAACCCCTTGCTCTTGACACAGCATTGAGCAAAGTGGCAAGAGAAAAGTCTAGAGATATGCAAAGCAAAGGCTACTTCAGCCATACAAGCCCAACTTACGGTTCACCTTTTGACATGATGAAGAAGTTTGGTATCACTTATCGTTCAGCTGGTGAAAACATCGCTATGGGACAGCCAACTCCAGAAGCAGTAGTAAAAGCCTGGATGAATAGTGAAGGCCACCGTGCAAACATCCTAAACTCTGGTTATACTCATATCGGTGTAGGACATGTTGCATCAGGCAATTATTGGACTCAAATGTTCATCAGTAAATAATAATTGTTCGAATAGGAGAACAGCCCTTAATTAGGGCTGTTTTTCTATATATTGGGCTTTTTTGTGTGTTTCATGACCAATCCCAAATGAGGAAATCATATTTTAGCGAAAATATTCTTCTATTAGCTTGCACATAATGGACCTGCATATTCACAGAATATCTATTTCGGAAAACTGCATATCCACATTTTTCGGCAATCTTAGCTCCAGGACCCCATCCCGATGTATTGCAGATGCCCCTTTTCGTTTCACGGTAGCTGGCAAAATCAAGGTGTGTTTATCGGATACCTCTGGTATATGTTCAATGATGACTTGGTTTGAGGTATAATACAATTTCATTTGTGACTTCCAGGATTCTTCTTTCAGTGGCAGCCTGATGAAAATGAAATCATGTGTTTCAAATATTTCTGACTGTAGATGATTCGGGGATTTCATAGGATCCTTTGTATTTCTTTCCATCTCCTTTATCCATTCTTCAGGCTTGAGCGCTCCACTCATATTAGGCTGAAAAACCTTTCCCATCATTTGCTGTACATATTTTTCTATTTCATCTGGCTTCATTTCCATAAACTTTTTCTGTGATTTCTGATCAAATGGCAATAAATTCCATGGAAACATCTTATCCCGCCTTTCCAGCAGACCAACTTCGATATTGATATCCTATGCAATAACATGCCCAGCTGTTAATAATTGTGGATTAACATGTCTGTTATTTAGCTAAAAGTTGCAAATCTGTTAGCTTCTTTTTAGTATAGGGATAAGTGAATATAATAAATTGTGGGGTACAGGTTGTGGAAAATAAAACTGCTCTAATTACCGGAGGTGCAACCGGTATAGGTAGACGAACAGCAATGCAGCTTGCTGCCGAAGGGATTAACTTAATCATTAATTATCGGAGCAGCAAGAATGAAGCAGAAGATCTTGCCGTAGAATTGACTAGTCGATACCGGACAAAAAATATATGTATTAAAGGTGATATCACCTTGTATGAAGAGTGTGAAAATCTTGTTTCTGAAAGCCTTAAGGTATTCAAGTCTATTGATATTATCGTCCATAACGCAGGACCGTATATTTCTGAAAGAAAAAAGATGGCGGATTATGAAATCAAGGAATGGGACTACTTAATCAATGGGAATCTAAATGCGGTTTTCTATCTATCAAACCTGCTTATTCCTTATATGCGTGAGCAGAAATGGGGAAGAATTATTACCGTTGGGTTTGAACGTGTTGAATCTGCCCCTGGATGGATATTCAGATCAGCCTTTGCTGCGGCAAAATCAGGCCTTGCGTCTTTAACGAAAACAATTGCGTTAGAAGAGGCAGAGCATGGCATTACAGCCAATATGGTGTGCCCCGGTGATATTATTGGAGAATGGAAGGAAAAAGAAATTATTGAATCCTTAAAAGAAAAGGATGATTCAGTACCAGTTGGCAGGCCTGGTACTGGAGAAGATGTTTCAAGGGTAATTAGTTTCCTTGCAGATGAGAAATCCAGCTTTATCACAGGCAGCGTTATTCCAGTAACAGGCGGCAAAGATGTACTCGGAAAAATTCATAGGGGAATATGACAATTAAAAACGCCTTTTAAGGCGTTTTTTTTTATCATTTCTCCCATTGTCTGAGGTCCATTACTTATTTGGGACCGTCAATTTCATTCCTAAGCTGCATATAAATAGGGAGTAAAACCATTTTAGGGGGGTTAATAATGGCATATGAAGGGTCAAAAGGTTGGTATATTAAGGAATTGAAGAAAATGGGAATCACTAAGCATCCAATTGAAAAACGGAAGCTCGAATTATATAAGACGTATGTAGTGAGAAGCTTATTTTTCGAACTAACAAAATAAGTAGATAATAATAGTGTTATGTAAACTAATTCTTGCGTGTATAAACTATTATAGTGGTGTTACTGAGCATTGTTGTTGTAGAACCTTGCTGAATGGAGCTGGAGCGAAACCATGAATGGGAAACAGTATCAATTTAGCCGAAAATATGTTGGTTACAGCTTACGTTGATTTGGACGAGAGGCTTTTTGAAATTGCAAGGTAATGCAATTTTGATTGAATCAACAGGCAAGTAATAAAAGAACAAAAATAAAAGAATAATGGCCTTAATGATGGGCAAAATAGTATCAAATAAAAATACTTAATAAATGAAATTATCTAATAATTGTTATGATTTTGTGAATACCACCCGGAAATCTAGCTGCGTTTTAAGCGAGGAGTGATAAAGATGGGAACAGGATTTAATTTAAACAGGATCAATCCAAACCAGACACAGATTTTCTTTGAAGACGGAAGGTATGAAACCTTAACAGATGTCGAACTGGAAGCGTTTTTATCGGAAGCCTCATTATCAGACCGTGAAGAATTGAATGCCCAGGATCCAATGAACTAAAAAACCGCCCTGAAATCAGGGCGGTTTTTAGTATGATTATTACGCTTCAAGCAATTGTACATTCTCTTCTTCGTGCGGAGCTGTTCTTTTTAAATATAAGGTATATTGGTCTTTAGGAATTTCATATAAATCATAAAGATCTCCATTTGCATTAAGCTGTTCGTAGATTGCCTGTCGAGTTTCATTAGCTTTTACTACATATGGAAGTTTTTCGGCAGCTTTAATAGACCGGATGTTTACTTTTCTTATGCGCATGAAAATGGTTTCCAACCCAAGCTCATAAAAAAGTTCCTGGAAAAATGCATCCTTCGCCAAATTGTTATAACCCTTTCCATGGTATGGCTTGCCTAGCCATGTACCCAGAAAGCCGGCACCGTCCTGAACATCAAAAAGATTAATTGTTCCGATAGGGGCTCCCCATTCGTCCAATATTGTTCGAGAAATCAGCTCGCCTCTTTCTTCAGCTTCAATTGTCTGTTTTGTAATAAAGACAAACTCATCATAAGAATAAGCTTTTTGGCGCACAAAAGGGAAGACCTCCGGATGCACCATTAGCTCAAATAGTTCATGGCTGTCATGAACATCACGTTTTTTGAGCATTTGTATCCCTCCAAAGCAGGGCAGTCCTATCCCGTGCGAATGTAACAACACGGCCACCCTCGAAATTTTTTGTATTGCTAAAAAATTTCGGGGTGGGAATCGAACCCACTAGAACCAGGATACTGGTGGCGCACCATTTGCCTTCCCTAATCACTATCATTTATTAAATTATTTTTAACGTGTTTCCAAAGAGTATCATACTAAAAATATTTGAAAAAGAAAATAGGTTTTTCACCATTTTTTTTTGCGTTTTTTTGCCAAAAATCTACACGGGTTTTGAGGCTTTTCGACTATTCTCGATAAACAAATTGGCCATCTATCATTGTCCAAATTGGTTTGGCATTGAAATGGAATGGGTGATGGCTCCATAAAACCAGATCCGCGTCTTTTCCAGCCTCGATGCTGCCAACCCGCTCTTCAATCCGAAGATTCCTGGCTGGCAATATCGTAATCCCTTCAAGCGCTTTTTGTTCCGATAATCCTTCACGTACAGCAATTGAGGCACAAACATTCAAGTATTGGATTGGAGTGTATGGATGGTCTGTCGTTATAGATACTTCGACTCCATGGTTCGTCAATTTCTGATAGGTTTTCCAGCTCTTGTTCTTGAGCTCCACTTTAGATCGGCGGGTAAGTGTTGGACCGACAGATACTTTTAAATTTAATCCTTCTAGTTCTTCGGCAATCAGATGACCTTCTGTACAGTGTTCAATCCGTATATCCAAATTGAATTCTTGTGCCAATCGGATGGCTGACATGATGTCATCTGCACGATGAGCATGAATCCGAACCGGTATTTCCCTTTTTAAAGCCTTTAATAATGGCTTCACCCTCAGAGAGTCAGGATTATCTGACTTCATTGCCTCATAGAAAGCTTCCCTGAGCATACCCATGATTCCCATCCGGGTAATTGAATCCTTGTTTCCCATACTATGGATTCTCTTTGGATTTTCACCAAGCGCAATTTTTAATCCTGCAGTCTCTTGAATAATCATGTTTTTGATGTTTTTACCTGCAGTTTTTATGACTGAAGTAGTTCCACCTATGACATTGGCACTTCCAGGCATGACATGGGCGGTTGTGATCCCATATTTAATCGCATCTCCGAATGCAGGATCAAGAGGATAGACACCATCAATTGCCCTTACATGAGGGCTCATCGGTTCAATTGTTTCGTTTGCGTCATTACCTGCCCAGCCAGTTCCCTCATCATAAAGCCCTAAATGGGTATGGACATCTATAAAACCTGGAAGCAAATAACCATGAGTACAGTCAATAACCTTGTCTCCCGCTTCCATGGCAATGTCATAGCCTATCTTTGAAATCTTCCCATCAAGAATAAGTACATCACATTTAGACTTTGGATCAGTAGTTATTGGTATTACATTTGCGTTCTTAAGTAAAATTCGGTTCATTTTATATCCTATCCTATGAAGTTTTTTTATCATTTTATCAGTTTTGCGGGTATTTGACACCATTGCAGAAAAATTTTATAGGCTGCAGCCTATTCCTTTTCATTTAAGATAAAAACGCAGAATTAATGAAACTTTTAACGTTATTTTCCGTAATGTTATATATAAGAATTTGGAAGGGGAAATGAACATGCCGAAAAACGATGAACGGCTGCTGGCTGCCGGGATTTATGTGATTAGTTTTTTTACTGCATTCTTAGGGCCACTGGTAATTTGGCTTCTTAAGAAAGACGATTCCAGCTATATCGATTACCATGGAAGAGAATATATGAACTTTTTTATTTCTTATACTGTTTATGGAATCGTGAGCGGGATTCTCGTTATCCTGCTGATTGGAGTGTTCATGCTGTGGATAGTGGGTGTGCTAGGGGCAGTTTTCACCATTGTTAGAGCGATTAAGGCCTATGAAGGTCAGGAGTACAAAATCCCCTTTATTTTCAGGCTTTTATAAAGAAAGAAAGTCCGGCATTAATTTGCCGGATTCAGACTGTAGACAAACTCGATAAAAGCGAGCTTGTCTACAGTTTTTTCATCTTGGTTGGGAAGTAAAACAGGTCTGTTGATTTCCGTTCCAGGCGCTTCGCTTTCCGCGGGGCTGGCGCTGAGCCTCCTCGTCGCTTTGCTCCTGCGGGGTCTCATCTGTCCAGCTTGAGCCCGCAGGAGTCTACGCGCCTTCCACTCCAATCAACAGGTTTTCAATAACTGATTTGTAATCTGTATCTTTTTCGACAAGCTGAATCCGGCATAAATTTGCCGGATTTTTTTTTGAACGTTTTTTATCCTTGTGCGTCTTATGGATAGAATCAAATGGGGAGGGACTCCAATATGGAATTATTAGAAACGGTAAACTGGTCTTTGGCCGCACCTATACTGGTTATTCAGGGAATCTTATTGATTGTTGCACTGGTCGATTTAATAAAAATAGAAAAAACGAATGGACCTAAATGGATTTGGGCAATCGTCATACTGATTATAAATCTTCTCGGACCCATCCTGTATTTTGTATTTGGAAGGAGAAACCATTAATGACCTTAATCCATGTGGAGAATTTGGAGAAGAGCTTTAAAGGTACCAAGGTGATAAAAGGACTGAATTTTGAACTTGAAGCGGGGAAATGCGTAGCGTTAATTGGCGCAAATGGTGCAGGTAAAACAACTACTCTTAAGATGCTGTCAGGATTATTAAAGCCTTCACATGGAAATATATATTTCGAATCTAAAGAGAAGGGGGATAACATCAGGAAGTTGATTGGCTACCTTCCACAGCACCCTGTGTTTTATGAGTGGATGACGGGTAGTGAGTTTTTGGAATATATCGGTAAATTATCAGGGTTAAGCACCCGGGAAGCTAAACAACGTTCAAAAGAGCTTCTTGAACTGGTAGGTATTACAGAAGCGAGGAACAAAAGGATAAGCAAGTACTCAGGAGGGATGAAACAGCGTCTCGGGATCGCACAAGCGGTTATTCACAGTCCTAAATTAATTATGCTCGATGAACCTGTTTCTGCCCTTGATCCTTTAGGAAGAAGAGAAGTACTCGAGCTGCTGGAAAAGCTAAAACAGGAAGCAACCGTTTTATTTTCCACTCATATCCTTAATGACGCAGAGGAAGTGTGTGAAAGCATATTATTCTTGCATAAAGGTGAAATTATTGAATCCGGGACGATGGACGAATTTAGAGAAAAGTACCAGCAGTCAAAAATTGACCTTATGTTCCAGGAAAGCCCAGAACGTTATATAAATACCATAAATGACCATCCTGAAGTAATTTCCATACAAATTGAAGGTAATAAAGCGAGTATTTTAGTGAATGATCTCCATGCAGTAAGAGGGCTGGTCCTGAAAATGGCAGTGCAAAATGATTGGCCGTTATATAAATATGAAATCAATTCGATCAGTCTGGAAGATGTTTTTATGAAGGTGGTGGGAAAATGAGTCAGTGGTTTACCCTTATAAATAAAGAATTTATGGAGATGGCAAGAAATTATAAATGGATCTGGATCCCGGTATCCTTTATATTGCTTGGAGTCATGGACCCGCTGACTACTTATTATATGCCTCAAATATTGGATTCTGTAGGAGGTTTACCAGAGGGAGCAGTCATTGAAATCCCAACACCCTCTGCAAATGAAGTTTTTATCATGAGTTTGGGAGAATATCAGACAATCGGTATTTTAATCATAGCGTTATCTTCGATGGGGGTGGTTGCTGGTGAAAGGAAGAGCGGAGTAGCGCAAATGATTCTTGTTAAACCCGTTTCTTATATTTCCTATCTTTCTTCTAAATGGGCAAGTGCCGTAATTTTAATAATGGTCTCCTTGTTTTTTGGTTTATTGGCAAGCTGGTATTATACAGGGGTTTTATTTAATTTTATCCCATTTGGTGATTTTATGTCAGCATTCAGTTTGTATGGTATATGGATTACTTTAGTTGTGACTATTGTTATATTCTGTAGTTCTGTTTTTATCCAACCTGGTGCTGCTGGGGCCGTTTCCCTTGCCATTGTCATCATAATCAATCTGATTGGAAGTACCTTTTCACATCTGATGCAGTGGAGTCCAACACAGCTGCTGCAATATGCTACTGAAGTACTTGTCTTGGATACATGGCCAGATAACATATGGTTTGCCATTGGCATTACCTTCTTGCTGATCATTATATTGCTTGCTTGTGCAGTTGCTGTTTTTAAAAACAAGGAACTTGCCGATTAAATATATTTCTCTAGGCCTGATCCCTTTTGGATCAGGTTTTTTAATTGTTTGATAGGATGTAAGAACTGTTTTTAATTCATGGATTGTCGAAATATTTAGTTTTATGGAATCTATAAATGATTCTTTCACCTTATTGCTAGTTCATCGTCAGAAGATAAATTTGAATTTTAATAATAAAATATACCTAAATTTATTACTTTATAAGCATTCCGAGTGTCGATAAAACTATATTGAGAAAATTCAAATTTTAAATATAATGAAAATTAAGAAAAAAGGAGGGTTATTATGTCGAAGAGAAAAAAACTTTTTGCTGGTACGCTCGCAGTACTCTTAGGTGCTGCCACCATATTAAATGCAGGAATAACCAAAGGTGAAGCAGAAACTTCTGGAAATAAATATCTAGTCATATTTAAGGACCAACAGGATCTTCCGGCAGGATATGCAGATGCAATCAGAAAAGCTGGCGGACAAATAGAAGATAAATTGGACAAGCTTGGTGCTGTAAAGGTAACTTCTAAAAATGCTAACTTCTTGAATGAAGTTAAAAAGTCCTCGCTTGTTTTAGAGGCTGGTGCAGAGAATATTGTCTACCCTGAACAAACAATTGAATCAGAGACTGTTACGGCAGAAGACCTAACTGAAGGTGCTGATTTTTACAACCAATTTATGTGGGACATTAAACAAGTAACAAATGACGGAGCTTCATGGAAAATACCTGGAGGTACTGGAAAGCCGCTATCAGGAGATGACATAGTTGTTGGTGTCATAGATACAGGAATTGATTATAATCATCCAGATTTAAAGGATAACTACGCAGGCGGAAAGTCGTTTGTTCCCGGGTTTAATGATCCGATTGATCAGAATAGCCATGGCACACATGTTGCCGGCTCGATTGCAGCAAAAGGTGAAGCCCTCGGAGTTGGTCCTGATTTGAAGGTTGCTTCTTATCGGGTATTTGGTCCAACAGGCGGAGCGGAAACTGCGCATATTGCAGATGCATTAATGACAGCAGCGGATGATAACGTCGATGTTGTAAATATGTCACTTGGCGGCTATGACTGGTTCCAAAATCCAGATTATGCGACGAAAGATATCGTGGCAGACGTACATTTATTCAATCGCGCAATCCAGTATGCCATCCAAAAGGGAGTTACTGTTGTTGGTTCAGCTGGAAACAATGCGCTGGACTTAAGCAGTCCCGGAAAACTTTCTGGTGATGATAAGGGTGCAACACATAGAAGCCCTAGCAGCCAGACAATGATCAGAGTTTCCGCAGGTGGCGCATTGAAAAATCTTGCATTTTACTCTAACTATGGTGTTGGTAAAATTGATGTAATGGCTCCTGGCGGCGACCTTGGACCTAACTATGATCCTGCTACAGGTGCCGGAAGGGATAACAGCTATCTAGCATTTAGTACAGTGCCAATCTTAGATCCTAAAACCAAAGAAGTAATTGGCCACGGTTATGGAGGAAAAGGTGGAACTTCAATGGCAGCACCGAAAACCGCGGCTTTGGCTGGTGTAATCATCGCAAAATATGGAAAGGATAAAATTTCTCCGGCACAGGTGAAAGCGATTATCCAACAATCTGCTGATGATGTATTCCAGCCTGGCTACGATGAAAAGGCTGGCCATGGATTAATTAATGCTGTTAATGCATTGACCTTGAAATAATTGTAAAGGGAGGGACAGATAAATGAATCTGTCCCTCCTTTTCAATGGTTTTTTTATTTATCCTAGTGAATGATTGATCTCCTCTCCAAGTGAATTTATTTAACAATTTGGCTCTGTAAAAGAAGAATATTGATTTTTAAACCCTGTTGATTGTAGTGGAAGGCGAGTAGACTCCTCCGAAAATGCTAACGCATTTCCATCGTGCGTAGGCATGTTCTAGGAAGCCTTTCAAAGTCCTGCGGGATCAGCTGGACAGGTGAGACCCCGCAGAAAGCGAAGCGACTGGAAAAAAAATCAGCAGTCGTGTTTAACAGAGCCAACAATTGAAAAAGGTAGAATGTTTAATCTCCTTGATTAATAGAATTAATATGACGAAACAGATTTTCTTCAAGGAGATAATAGATATGAGTATCCAGCAATATTATCAGCAGGCAGCCAATATCAGATTAAACGGTTCTATTGTTTCCGCAGGAATGCTCTCCATTATTTTGGCTGTCAGCCTCCTGTTGTCCTGGGATATCCCGCTAATGGTTGTTGCAATTCCGTTTTTGGCCGTATGTTTTTTACAATATAATAGCTATCTTTTATATCGAAACCGATCTGAAGAAAGCAGGGAATCTATAAGTCTTTATGACGAAAAGAATCTTTTATCGCAAAATCATTTAATGATCGCCTTTGCGCCTGCCCCTTGCATAAGGCTGTTATTTTTTACACCTGATGGCATGCTGGCAGGTGAATTGAAAGAGATTAAAATAAAACAATGGCGATGGATCATTCCTTTTTTTATCGATAAGAGGATGGCGAAACAGCTTGGGATTTATGATGCGCATGGGCACCAGATAGGACGTCTGCTTAGTGATCCTAAAAAAACAAAGCTGGTTAACGAGAAAGGTGAAATCGATGGATTCTTTTATCCGAAAAAGAAGTCAAGTACTGCTATCGTAGAGGGTGGGAAAAAATTAAAACTAGAAGGGGCAAATTCCGATTTATTTTTCATCAATGCGTATGGCATGGAGGTTTTTAAGCTTCAAAAAGGGTGGATGCCACTGGAGTGGTCACACTTTTTTATTGATGGAAATACTCCGGTTTTGACCTTTGATTATAGTTTAACGAATTCCGAACGGCTTGCTGTATTTGCAGCAGTGGCTCATTATTACCAATACTATAATCATTAGAATATTTATCCATTTTGGTTATAGCCGTTTATCTCCGGGTATTTAGGTTAACAAATAAGTAAGATACTCAAGGAGGTAATGTTTTATGGAGAATCAGCAATATCAAGATTGTATACAGGCATGCATAGAGTGTATTGAAGCTTGTAATGTATGTTTTGATTCTTGCCTGAAAGAAGAGAATGTGAAAATGATGGCTGAATGTATCAGATTAGACAGGGAGTGTGCCGAAATCTGCGGCATGGCTGTTACAGCAATGCAGACAAACAGCCATTTCGTCAAAAAGATTTGTGGATTGTGCGCAGAAATTTGTGAGACATGCGGAAATGAATGCAAGCAGCATGACCATGACCATTGTCAAAGGTGTGCGGATGCATGCTTCAAATGTGCAGAAGCATGCAGGAACATGGCTTCATAAAAAATATCATGTTACAGGACCAGCAGCGTTTGCTGGTCTTTATATTTGTCTTTAAAAATAGGGTTCCTTATTGAACAATTCCACCATTTATGGCATCTTGTAATATAAAGAAGGAATTTGGGGGCAGGAAGATGTTAATCGATTTGATAAAATGCCATGGTTCTAATAATGATTTTTTACTGATAGACGAAACCGAAGGAAACTATAAATTGGACGATTTCAAAAGACGGGATTTGGCTTTGGCGCTTTGTGACAGAAATACTTCACTTGGTGCTGATGGCATTTTGTTTATTCGTAACAGCAAGGTAGCAGACGCGCAATACCGCATTTTTAATTCAGACGGTACTGAGGCCTCTATGTGTGGAAACGGACTTCGCTGTGCCGGAAGATATGTTTGTGAAAAGCTCGGCAGGGATGAAGCGATAATAGAAACATTGAAAGCTAATCTTAAAGTGAAAAAGCATGAGGAAATTTTTATCGATATCCCAACCTATCAAGTGGAGATATCTCCAGTGTCTTTTAAATTGGAGGATTTGCCGCTTAATCTAGATCAAGAAACACTTATTCAGGGAAAACTCCCTCAGTTATCGGAAGAGTTGACCTTTACAGCACTGGCAGTTCCAAATCCGCATCTAACTGCCATTGTCAGCAAAGAGCAATTAGAATCAGATTTGCAGGAAGAAATAAGCCAAAAGCTAAACAATCCGAATGATTTATTTCCAGATGGAGTTAATGTAAGTTTTATCAGATTGCTTGAAAAAGGAAGTATATACGTCAATACTTTCGAACGTGGAGTAGGCTTTACAAATGCCTGCGGCACAGCAATGTCTGCATCAACTCTAGTTACTTGCCTTTTGAATGAAAATGAATTTGAACAGCCGATTAATGTTTATAACAATGGCGGAATGGTACAATGTTCTGTCCACGAAAAAAATGGTGTCTACACGATTGATTTGATCGGTAACGCAACTTTTTTGTACTCTGCTCAGCTAGAAATTGAATTTGATGAGGAAGTTATGGTAGGGGAGATACTGGAGCAGGAAGATTTCAATGAAGATGAAAATTATAGCTTGCTGCAAGAGCATGCGAAAAAATATCTCAACCAGTTTTAAAACATTTTCATGTTTGTCGATTTTCCCGAAAAACCTCCTGAGTTTAAATATCAGGAGGTTTTTGTTGCTTATTTTTTCCCTTTTAAGATCTGAAGCACGGGTTCAAAATTTTGCTCTGCTTTTGCAGCGAAATAGTCCCGGAACGGGCAGCCATGCTTCTGGACTCTTTGTGGAATTGTCCCTA
This sequence comes from Heyndrickxia sp. MSNUG, assembly GCF_049532715.1. Lineage (NCBI taxonomy): Bacteria > Bacillati > Bacillota > Bacilli > Caryophanales > Bacillaceae > Heyndrickxia > Heyndrickxia sp. MSNUG. The sequence continues at coordinate 2,908,988 of NZ_CP150978.1, read as the reverse complement.
AATGAAAATCTTCAATTCGTAAAACTTCGGTAACTTCATCCCAAAATAAAGGAGTCGCCACGCCAGCGTGAGATTTGCCCCTCGCAGAATAGGGGCTGACGATTGTTTTGCCCTCGGCATGCTGCACATAGTCTACATACAGCCTGTTGCCTCTATTCTTTTTCAGCCGTTCAATCGTAAATGAATTTGGTTCCTTTGAAACTAGATATTGTGCGATAAAAGAAGTGAATAACCTGGTATCGGCATAGCTATAAGTGCTGTCAGGGAGCGGAATATACACCTGAAGCCCTTTATTTCCGGATGTCTTAATAAAGCTGATGAGCTTTAATTCATCTAAGACTTCTTTAATGAATAGAGCTGCTCTGATTGCTAAATGAAAATACTCCCTTGATGGAGGGTCGAGGTCAAAGACTATTTCATCAGGCCCTTTGCTCGCGATTGTTTGAAAAGGTATATGAAATTCTATGGCAATCTGGTTTCCGAGCCACAGCAGGGTCTTCATGTTGTTGCAAACGATATATTCAATTCCTTCTGACATTGCCGTTTCCACAAAATCCGGTGCATAGTCAGGGACATTTTTTTGGTAAAAGGCTTCGCCGAACATGCCATGCGGATATCGAATGACTGTTAACAGCCTGTCCTTTAAAAAAGGAAGCATATAGGGAGAGATTTCCCTTAGATAGTGAATATAGTCGATTTTCTGGACTGAAGGTTCCTCCCATAGAGGCTTTTCAGGATGAGTGATTTCAATATCTGGCGGCAGGTTCTTTTGCTGAAGAACAAACTTCTCATATGTACAGGTATCGGGAGACAAATCGAATCGGAATTGGTGGAAATGCGGCTCGCGAAGCTGGTCTTCATAAATTTCCAAATACTTCACGTCAAGGCAAATCCCGGGTTCAACATAAATGTATTGGTTGTCTTCATCGCTTTTATTTTGTTTGATAATTTGCTGGAGTGCATTTTTCTCTTCAGGCTTAAAACCGAAAATGACAAGGCCAATTGAGTGTATCTCACTAGCCTTGTAGACAGAAATATAAAAATAACCATTCGATTTTTCGTATGCAGTCACAAAACATGAAACATATTTCCAATTCTTCGCTTTGATCCAGCTTTGAGTCCGTTTGCCTTCCACCCATATGCTGTTCGTTCGCTTAGCCACAATCCCTTCACCATCAAATAACACTATTTTTTCCCATAATCTATCAAGGTCTTTCTCGCTCGGGATTAATTGAATTAATTCCTGACTTCCGGTATCAGGTGCCAGTGGAAGCTTAAGGTCTATGAATAAAGTTTCCAGCATGGATCGCCGTTCTTCGTATGATTCAGTTATTAGGCTTGTGCCTTTAAGTGTAAGGAGATCAAATACCATTAATCTGCATGGATTCTTTTTGGCAATATGGCCAATCCGTTCCTCTGACCTCATTTTTCCTCTAACTTGAATGGCACCAAAATTTGCTTTATATTCATTCTCCAGAAATACCAGCTCAGCGTCCATTTCTAGCGGGAGATATGGTTTGAACTCTTCCTCAAGGGAAAGCAAGAATTCCATGATTTCTGGAAAAATTGGAATTAGCGGCTTCCCATTCCGGCTGGTCAGCGCAATCTCAGTATCCCATGATAAAACAGCCCTGAACCCGTCAAATTTTGTTTCATAACGCCATTCATCTCCTTTCGGGATATCAAAGGCCAGAGTAGGGAGCATTGGTTTCGGCATCATTTCCATCCTTTCACAAGTCGTATTTATATTGTCCCTGTTTATCAACAAACTAATCTGCTGGGAAAAGTTTTAACGAATGATAAACCGTTTCTAAACCAAATTAGTAATAAAACAATAAGGATGGATAAGAACATGCATACAATCTGGAAAGGGAGCATCAGCTTTGGCCTTGTCAATATCCCAATCAAGCTCCATGCCGCAACTGAAGATAAAGACGTTAAACTTAGGACGCTTCATAAGGAGTGCAACTCTCCAATAAAATATGAGAAGGTTTGCCCTGTTTGTGATAAGGAAGTGAAAAATGAAGATATCGTGAAAGCTTATGAATATACAAAAGGCAAATTTGTCGTTCTTGATGATGAAGATTTGGAAGCATTAAAAAAAGAAAATGAAGATAAAGCAGTCGAAATCATCGATTTTGTAAAAATGTCTGAGATAGACCCAATCTACTATCAAAGGAGCTACTTTATGTCGCCGAGCGAAAGTGGAGGAAAGGCCTATTCACTATTAAGAAAAGCGCTTGAAGAGTCGCAAAAAGTCGGAATCGCAAAAATCATGATCCGGGCTAAAGAACAACTGGCCGTTATAAGGGTGTATGATAATACGCTTGTCATGGAAACAATTCATTTCCCGGATGAGGTAAGAAAAACAGTAGACGTACCAAATGTTCCCTCTGAGGATAAAGTAACGGAGAAAGAACTCGATACGGCCATTATGCTGATTGATCAGCTGACAACAGAGTTTGATCCAGATAAATATCATGATGATTACCGGACTGCCTTGCTTGAGCTAATAGAGGCAAAACGCACCGGAAAAGAAATCGTTACACCTGCGGAAAAAGAACCTGTTTCCAATGTCACCGACCTCATGGCTGCACTCCAAGCATCAATCGACCGAACTAAGCCAGAGAAAAAAGAGCCAGTAAAGAAAAAGAAAGCCGCAAAGCCGAAAGCAAAGGAAAAAAAGCAAGCATAATAATTCATCCACCGGCCCAGCAAACTGCTTGGCCGGTTTTTATTCGATTTAAAAGGGAAAATTGTTTCGGCTGCAGAATAAAATAGAGAGATAAAGGGGGAAGTGTGAATGAGAAAAGTTCTTGTATTAGGTGGGACTCAGTATTTTGGCAAAAAGCTCGTTCAAAAACTGATTGAAAACGGAGACCAAGTAACAATCTCTACAAGAGGTACAAAGAATGATCCTTTTGGCAATCAAGTTGAACGGCTTGTAATAGACCGTGAAAAAAAGGATACCATGGGAATTGCATTTGCAAACAAAGATTGGGATGTGGTATACGACCAATCATGCTTTTCGCCCATTGAGGCCCGGGATACGGCCGAAGTGCTGAAGGGGAAAACTAAGCGGTATATTTTTACATCAACACAAGCTGTCTATGAATTTGGAACACTGCATAAAGAAGAGAACTTTAATGCCAATACATATGAAATTATCTATAAAACACGCAAGGAATACCCTGGATACGAAGGTTACAAGGAAGCTAAGCGCTCCTCGGAGGCTGTTTTTCATCAGCTTGGTTATTTCGATGCTGTTTCTGTCAGATTTCCGATCGTAGTATCAGCTGATGATTATTCAGAACGATTAAAATTCCATGTTGATAAAATTCTTTCAGGCCAGGCAATCGGAATTCAGAATTCTGATTTGCGATATAGTTTCATCCATGCAGATGAAGCTGCTGAATTTTTATTGAAAATAGGTGCATCCGATTATAAGGGACCAATCAATCCAGGATCTGCAGGTGACATTAGCCTGCGTGAGCTTATTGATAAAATTGTTAAGCTTGGTGGAAAAGAAGCAATGATTGATGCTAGCATTACAGCAGAAAATCCTTCTCCATATTCATTGCCAGGATCCTGGTCGATTGATACTTCATTAGCAGAGCGGCTTGGATTTGCCTTTATCCCGCTCGATCAATTGCTTGAGGAATTAATCACATATTATATTCAAGAATATAAAAGGGTATAAAAATGAACCAGGTGCAGTGCATGTACCTGGTTTTGTGTTTACATGAATTTTAGATGGAAATCAGCATTGAAGTTAAAATGAAAAATTGAAAAAGGTATTTCCATCCAGCTGTCAAATAATATAAGAACTAGGTAATTTTGTTTTCCTTGATTGAAAGTATGATAACAGGGGGGCAGGCAGCAGCATGGAAAAGAAAAGTATATGGAAACGGACGATTGTACCATCCGCGTTATTTCTTTTGGCTTTTGGATTATATGTTGGCTTTTCAAGCTGGGATGCAAAAAATAATGAGGATGCCAGGAAAATCCACGAGGCAGTGGCTGCCAGTAAAGATGCAAATGAGGATATTGCTAGTTTTCAACAAGATTCAGCCAACAAGGATTTTAAGAGTGTCGGAAGTTTTATTTCAAGGTTCCATCAAAAATACAACAAGTCTCTTGGCTGGGGCGGAATAGATTCGGTAAAATGGGAGACCCAAATGGAGACCGCGGCTAAAATCAATTCTATCATTAAAGACATTCAAACAGATAATGGCGATTTGCAAGCGGATTTCAATGCAATATCTGAATATGCAAAAACAATTGAAGGAGGAAGACGAGATAAAAAGGCTTTGCTAAAGCTTCATCGTTACTTCCATGACCTGGACATTGAAGTTAATGGTTACAAAGATACAAATGATTACTTTGATGTGACTGAATATAAAAGTTCCGAGAATGGTTAAGAACATCGATGAAGGGTAACATAACAACAAATGGGATTGGAATGGAGTGAACAGTCAACAATGAAAATCGTGGTATTGTCTGACACTCATATGCCCAAAAAAGCAAAGCATCTTCCGAGCATAATGGTAAAGGATTTGGAAACTGCAGATTACATTATCCATGCCGGTGATTGGCAGACCACGGAATTTTTTCATGAGCTTAAACAATATGCGCCAATAATTGGTGTAACCGGGAATGTGGACAGCCCGGAATTGAAAACATTATTGGATAAAAAAGAAATACTAAGAGCAGGAGATTTTAAAATCGGTGTAGTTCATGGACACGGCACTGGCAAAACAACTGAAAGAAGGGCAGTGGACACTTTTATGATGGATGAGGTAGATTGTATTGTCTATGGTCATTCACATATTCCTGTAAAAAAGGAATCAAACGGGATCCTGCTGTTCAACCCTGGTTCTCCTACGGATAAAAGAAGACAAAAGGATTTTTCATATGGTATCCTGACAATCGGAGGAAAGATAGAAGCAGAGCATATTTACTTTGATGACAAGAGTTAAAGAATCGTAAGGATTCGTCTTGAAGTCCAAATGTATTCGTCAAAAACGGAATTGATAGACTTGGCCTTTTGGAAATTCAGCCCGTAATTTTTATAGGCAATACATATTTTTGCCAGATACCCAAAGCAGATAAGAGGAGTTGCAGTAATCATGAAAACATTTAACGTAAAATTTCACGCAGAAGATCAAGTAGAAACAATGGTTGTCCAGAAGTTAAGTGGTGAAGAATATGAAACAGCTACAGAAGGTGGAACGCGCCATTTATTTGATTTGGATACAAATATCGGTTTTTTTGTATTCTTTGATGCAGAAGATAAAGCGGGGAAAGAATCTTACCTGGTGCTTCAGTATGAGGAAGAAAGTGAAGAGCCATCCAACTGTTATGGCTTCGAATTGAAGGACTTCTATGAATTTTCAGCTCTGTACCTGAATGACTTGGAGTTCAATGAGGAATTGAGCGAAGAGGAATACGGGCCTGTACACCATTTGGCACACCTCCTTTTTCACATTGTCGAAGAGGGAAAAACAGCTCAGGTATAATATCAAATTAAAAAAGAGCATTTACTGCTCTTTTTTAATTTGATTCGTTCTCTACTTCAGCATCAAGGTTTTGCATGCAATATGCTTTCACTGCTTCAATTTCTTCATCTTCCAGGTCAAACTCAAGTACTTTTTCTGTTTCCTCTTCAATGAAATAATTTTGAAGAATGCGGCCTTCGCCACCATCCACGAGAAAAATTACTTTTAACAGTATACCTTTCTCTGTATAAAGCTCATCTTCCTCATCCACATTGATATCTAAAAAAAACTCATATCTGTGTCCTTGAAGAAGGCCGAATGGATCTTCAAGCAATTGAACAGTATGTCCTGTAATATCCATGAAAAAATCATCCTTTTAATTTTGTCTTTTCTATTATATATCGAAAATGTCGATAACAATCAAGAAATTAGACAAAAAGTCAAAGAATGTCAGTCAATTCGGCTAACACTCCAATCTTGTTTCCTATTAAAAGAAGAGCTTCAATGCCTGATAACCAAAAAACAAGCCGAAGCCAATTAATGAAACTCCTGAAATGATGGAAATGAAGGTAAGCAGCCGAGTAGTAAGCAACTTCCGAAAGCTGCTTGATACGGCGGCCATGACAATATCCCATAGGATGAGTCCTGTGATGATGCCAAAGCTATATATAATGAGTTCCCCAGTTCCGTAGGTGGATGCTGTCTTCGCAAGCACAGATCCGTATATTCCAAGCCAAAAAAGAATCGTCAAAGGATTGGAGATGGACATTAAGAACCCTGTGGAAAATGATTTGAACCCTGATCCGCTGCCTCTGTTTTCCATAACAATCTTCCCGGAATTCAGGATTGTCTCTATTCCTGTGTACATCAGAACAAAGAAACCAAACAGCCACAGGAAAGACTGCATGTATGTAGTCTCAAGAAATTTTACCACTCCAAGATATACAGTAAGCATATAGACAATATCAGCTGATAAAGCACCCAGGCCCAGGAGCCAAGCCTGAAAGAATCCGCTTTTTATTCCCTTGTCGATTTGTGCAGCATTCACAGGACCAATTGGAGCTGCCAGCGATAATCCAAGAAAGATATACCCTAAAAATACGTTCAATGTAACGACCTCCATTAGCCAAAGCGTACGATTTGCTTGTACTATTTCTATTCGGGAATATGCAGGTGTACAACTTATTTTCCAAATAGGTTTAAAATTTGAACGAACTTACATAAAATTTTGTAGTGAAGCATATAATAGTAACTGTTGTTTAAGGGCAACGCTTGAGGGTTCTTCTTTGGTAAAAATAAGAAAGTGTGGTAAAATGAAATAGATATCAACTTTCGCATAATTCATTTATTATAAAAAGTTTAATTTTCGGGCTTTTTATAATGAATGAATTTTTTTATCAATGGATCGTCGATTACTTATATAGGAGCGTGAGGAAATGGCATTTGGCAGAAAACCACCTGAAGAGATCGTAACGGCTGAAACGAAAATATGGGTATGTACTTCTGATGATTGCAATTGCTGGGTTCGCGACAATTTTAAGAGCAGCAATGTCCCCGCTTGCCCAATTTGCAAAAGTGATATGGAACAGACAACAAAGGTATTGGAAGTAGTAAACAACCATAGCCAGAATCTGATTGGCTAAAATAGGGTCTTGATAACAGCTCGTGGATTATCCACGGGCTGTTTCTTTTTTCCTTCGCTGCCGGTTGCTATAAATTATTAACTTGTTAGTTTGTTTTTCTTGAAAAATTGCCTTTTTTATTATTAATTCAAAACTGATGATAATAAATCTTCTGTTATGCAGGCTGTTTTTACCGCTTATTCATAAAATACTTATTTGCTGTTGATTATAATTAGAAAGTGAAAGACTCCTTCCTAAAAACCTATCCTAAGGAGCTTTTAAAGTACAAGTTCCCGGTAGCGAATGCTATTTGTATGCTATTTAATTCAACCTCCTCTTTTAAACTTCCCTTCAAAAGAATATTCCTTGTGTCTGTTTTCTTTTAGTGAATTTGACTATTTATTCTTCTAAAATTAATTAATTTGTCCCATAGATTAGTAATCAGCTGATAGATACTAGTGGAATTTGTAGAAAAGAGGCGAATGCTTAGTTCAATAACATGGCATGACACATATAATTGCAGTACATATCAATTAATTTATTAGAGAGGGGAATTTAGTATGGATAAAATGAGCCGTCTATCATCAATGGTAGGTAGAACAGTACGCTTGGACAGGGGTGGTCCTGAGTCAAGATCAGGAAAAGTTTTGGCTGTACAGCCAGATCATCTAGTATTATATAACGAAGCGGAGGGAGTAATTTATTACAAAACAGAACATGTAAAAAGTGTAAGCTTGGATACTAAAGACTATTCTGATTTGACTCCAACGGCAGAGGGTTATATAAATCCAACTTTTATTAAAGAGGAAAGTTTTCAATCAGTTTTGGGAAATATGAAACACCGCTGGGTAAAAATTAATCGAGGCGGACCTGAATCAGTAGAAGGCATGTTAACTGAGATTTATGATGACTATCTATTATTAACTGTTAATAATGAGATTGTCAGTGTTTTCAATTTCCACATTCGCAGCATTAGCTATATGAGTGCAAATCAAAATAATGAAGCAGGCAAGCAAGAAAACCAGAATAAACAAAGCAGTCAATCAAATGAAGCTGGCCAAGCGCAAAGTGCTCAGCAAGAAAAATCAACAGATAAATCAACAGATAAATCAGCAGAAAAATCTAAAGAAAAATCAACAGAAAAATCTAAAGACAAGAACAAGAAAGATAAATAAGGAAGATATAATCAAACCCTTTGTTGATAGAGCATGAAAGATGAAAACAGATCCGAAGATTAGTTTATGAATGTATAAACTAGATTCGGATCTTTTTCTTTGGACAAACGTGGAAGTTTTAATAATAAGGCTAAAAGATTAGTACATAGAGCGCTTCCGTTACGTATCATGCAGTAACAAATATCTTCTATTGATAGATGCTGTGAGTCAATTATCTAGTTTGAATGTGGATTGGCAAAAATAGAAGAAGGAGGGCGGACAAGGTCCATTTCTGCTAGGACAACGCAATTGGAAAGCAGTGGATAGTCCTAGAATCTTTCACCGTTTAGGGACCTGAAATTGAAAGGGGGCGAAAAAATGTTAATAGGGTTATTTCTATTAGTTTGTGGCTGTTTATTATATGTTTTTATTAAACCAGCATCAGGCATTAATACGGAAGAGGGCACAATTGCAAGCGAAGTACCGTTTGGAGAAATTCTGCAATATGCAGAATTTAAAAGGAGAAGACGTCTTGTGCTCCCGAAGGGGTTTCCTAGTGAAAATACTGGATTAAGCCAGACTAGTTTGGACAGGGAGGCGAAGCAAAATGCTTAATCTGGAGTTTTCCCTGACAATAATCGTATTTGCTATTACTGTCTTATTCATTCTTTGGAGGCCATTTGGTATAAATGAATCTCTACCTACCATTTTAGGTGCAGCGATTCTATTTTTGGCAGGTATTGTTCCTCTTTTAGATATTTGGGGCATACTGGGAATGATTAGCGGTGCGACAATTACGATCTTGTCGACAATTGTCATGTCCATTGTTCTAGAAAGTATCGGTTTTTTTCGCTGGGCAGCATTTAATCTTGCCAGGAAAGCGAAGGGATCTGGAATCAGGCTCTACTGGTATATAAATTTACTCTGTTTTTTAATGACTATGTTTTTTAATAATGATGGAAGCATTCTGATTACGACTCCAATTATATTACAAACTCTAAATATATTAAAAGTAAAGCCTCATCAGAAGATATCTTATTTGCTTTCTGGTGCATTGATTGCGACAGCTTCTAGTGCACCTATTGGTGTGAGTAATCTAGCCAATTTAATTGCCTTAAATATAGTTGGACTTGATTTGAATACGTATGTAGCTTTGATGTTCATTCCATCGATGCTCGGAATCATAGCTATTACTTTTTTGTTTTACTTATATTTTAAGGAAAGTGTCCCAAAGAAAATACCTCAAATTTCACCTGAGTTGCTCGGTCATATGGTTACAAATGATCCTGCGCAAAAGCCATATCATCCCTTATCAAAGGTATCAAGCGAAGCGAACTTTATAGATTGGAAGTTGTTTAAAATCTCCATGGTGATTGTTGTCCTTACGAGAATTAGTTTTTTTGTACTTGCTCCGTTTCATATCCCTACAGAAATTCCTTCAATCATTGGTGCTTTACTGCTCATATCATTAAGATGGGCACATAAAGGAATTGGGCCAAAGGATATATTGAAAAAGACACCATGGCACATCATTTTTTTCGCTTTTGGAATGTATGTCATCATATATGGGCTTCATAATACGGGTTTTACGTCGATGACCGTAGAAAAATTGGGCTCTTCAGTGTCAGAAAACCGCTTTAATGCTATTTTTATCATGGGTTTGCTGCTTTCGGTCATGTCTAATTTATTCAACAATTTACCGTCAGTGATGATCGGTACAATTTCCCTAACTGAGATGGGACTTGATCCACAAACTTTACAAGTAGCCTACTTAGCCAACGTAATCGGCGCTGATATAGGGTCCTTGCTCCTGCCTATGGGGACACTGGCTTCGTTAATCTGGATGTTTATCTTGAAACAAAATAAAATCCCCTTATCATGGGGCCAATACTTGAAAGCAACTATTCTGGTAATACCTGCTGGTCTATTGATTAGTCTCTTTAGTTTATATGTCTGGACACAATGGTTACTAGGCTAAGGAAAGGAGGGAAAAATGAATGACTTTGTTAGCACAATATCATGGCAAGGAAGTTGAAGTTGAAATCTCAGGAGATAAGAAACATAAAGGAGTATTGATCGATTCGGGATTGGATATTTTAGTCATTTATAATGGAACGGATTTTATCTATATTCCTATTAACCACATGCAAAATTTCAAACTATCTGTTAAAAGTGAACAGGAAATTTCTGTTATTCCTGATATACCCATCATTAGTGAACAGGATATTTCGTACCGGAAGACTTTGACTAACGCCAAGGGGGTATTTGTTGAAATTTTTGTTACTGGAAATTTATCATTGCATGGATATATTACCAACATCCTTACAAACTATTTTGTCTTTTATTCCCCAGTCTACCAAACTATGTTTATTCCATTCTTCCATTTAAAATGGCTGATTCCATATCCTTATAACCAAACACCATATTCAATAGATAAGAAGCTGTTGCCAGTAAATCCGAGCGAGATGCCGCTTGCTCGGACTTTTGAAGAACAGTTAAAAAAATTAACAGGGAAAATTATCGTAATTGATTTAGGAAGTAACGGAAATAAAATTGGCCTGCTAAAAACGATTGAAAATAATATGATTGAGCTTATTACAGCCTGCGGATCCAAGTTATATTTCAATATCCATCATATTAAAACGGTTCACTATGTATAGCGGTGGATATTTCGGTAAATTCTGAGAAGGCTGTAAGACACCAATAAGTATAACAAAGGCAATAAAGAATGATACAGCAATTCAGAAAGCACAAACTTTTGTGCTCAGCTTGTCGACAAAGATCCAGTCACAGATCAGTTATTGAAAACCTGTTGACCTTCGTTTCAGGCGCGTAGACTCCTCCGAAAATGCTAACGCATTTCCATCGTGCGTGGGCGGATTCGAGGAAGCTATTCAATGTCCTGCGGGCTCAGCGCCAGCCCCGCGGAAAGCGAAGTGCCTGGAACGGAAATCAACAGACCTGTTTTACTTCCCAACCATGATGAAAAACCCTAGACAAGCTCGCTTTCATCGAGTTTGTCAACAGTCTGAGCACGAATTTTTGTGCTTTTTTCTTTGTGAATTAAGAAACATGACTTTTTAAATGATAGGTTTTTATAGATAGTATTGTTTTCAGAAAACAATCAAAAACGTTCAAATATGTGACTGATTTTATTTAAGTGTGATTGTTTTTGAAAGAAAATGATTGATTTTTGAAATCGATTACATTAATATGAAATTACGAAGCACATAGGAGGTAAGGCTCATGTTGACACCTGAGCGCCACCAGCTCATTTTACAATTAATTAAAGAAAAGCCAATCGTTAAAATACAGGAATTAGTTGATTTAACTGAAGCATCAGAGTCTACTATCCGACGTGACTTAACAGTCCTCGAAGAAGGAAAGTTCCTTAAAAGGGTTCATGGCGGGGCAGCAAGACTGAGAGGTAAGCTTCAAGAACCAAGTATGGTTGAAAAATCAGCCGAAAACCTTCAGGAGAAAAGGTTCATTGCTCAATATGCTGCGAGTTTTGTTGAAGAAGGGGACAGTATTTACCTTGATGCAGGCTCGACCATTCTGGAGATGCTCAATTTCCTTCCAGCAAAAGACATAGTAGTGGTGACGAATGGGCTTATGCATTTGCCACAACTTCTTGAAAGGAATATCGAAACATATGTCATTGGGGGCTATGCGAAGCCAAAGACAAATGCCATCATTGGAAGAGGCGCATTAGCCAGCCTCGAGCAATATCGATTCGATAAATGCTTTCTTGGTGTAAATGGAGTTCATCCAAATTCTGGCTATACCACACCTGATCAGGAAGAGGCAATGATCAAACAAAAAGCCATGTCATTGTCACGTGAGGTTTTTGTACTAGCGGACGATACGAAGTTCTCGGAAATCGCTTTTGCCAAAATAGCAGATTTACATGAAGCCACCATCATCACAAACACCTTGGATGATGAAATAAAAGGTCAATATACTAGTAAAACTTCAATAAAGGTTGTGACACCATGATTTACACATTAACGCTTAATCCTTCTGTAGATTACATTGTCGAAGCAGATGAAATCGTACTCGGTGAATTGAACAGAAGCAAAAATGAAGCGAAATTCCCAGGCGGGAAAGGAATCAACGTATCCCGAGTTCTACGCTCTATGGGAATGGAAAGCAAGGCTATTGGCTTTTTGGGGGGCTTTACTGGAAAATATGTCGAGGAATTTCTTAATAGGGAAGGAATTTACACAGGATTCATCAAAGTCGACGGGGACACGCGAATCAATATTAAACTGAAAGCAGATACAGAAACAGAAATCAATGCCCGCGGTCCTGAGATATCCTCTCTTTCATTAGGTTTATTGAAGGAGCAAATCAAACAAATTGGAAACGGAGATTTCCTCGTGCTTGCTGGAAGTATTCCATCGAGCATGCCAGGGACAATCTATGAGGAAATTGTCCGAATTTGCAAGGATACAGGCGCAGAAGTCATCGTAGATGCAGAAGGCGATTTGCTAAAAACGGTGCTCGAATATCGCCCATTCCTAATCAAGCCCAATCACCATGAATTAGGCCAGTTATTCAACACAGAGGTATCATCGACTGAAGAGGCAATTTTCTATGGGAAGAAGCTTATCGAAGCAGGAGCTAAAAATGTGATTGTATCTCTGGCTGAAAACGGAGCTGTATATATTAACGAATCCACAGCTTATACCGCATCTGTGCCAAAGGGAGAAGTCAAAAGCTCTGTTGGTGCAGGGGATTCTATGGTTGCAGGGTTCCTTTCTCGTTACATGAAAACTAAGGATCGCAAAGAAGCATTCCGTTACAGTGTCGCCTCAGGAAGTGCTACTGCCTTTTCCATTGGATTATGTACAGATGAAAAAGTAGAAAAGCTTTTGCCAGAAGTAAAAATACAAGAATGCTAGTGAAGGGGAAGAGAAATGAGAATTACAGAATTGCTTACTAAAGAGACGATTCTTTTAACAATGAAAGCAAACACAAAACTTGATGCAGTAGATGAGCTTGTAAGTGTTCTCGAAGGGGCAGGGAAGATTACTGACCGCACAACATTTAAGAACGCAATTTTAAAACGCGAAGAACAAAGTACAACAGGTGTAGGTGATGGAATTGCAATTCCACACGCAAAGACTTCCGTGGTAAAGGACGCTGCGATTGTTTTCGGCCGATCACAATCTGGAATCGATTACGAGTCTTTGGACGGCCAGCCAGTCCATCTTTTCTTCATGATCGCTGCTCCTGAGGGGGCAAACAATACCCACCTTGAAGCACTTGCACGTCTGTCTACGATTTTGATGAAAGCAGACGCCCGTGAAAAATTGCAGAGTGCTAAAAATGAGGATGAGGTATTAGAAATCATCAATAGCTATGACAAGGATGAGTCTGAAGAAAAAGTCGAGCGTACGAATAAAAAATTCATTGTAGCTGTTACAGCATGTCCTACAGGCATTGCTCATACGTATATGGCTGCAGACTCCCTTAAGGCAAAAGCAGCTGAAATGGGAGTGGACATCAAGGTTGAGACAAACGGATCCGGTGGCGCGAAAAATGTCCTTACTCCTTCTGATATTGAAAATGCTGAGGCAGTTATAATTGCGGCTGATACAAAGGTAGAAATGGAACGATTTGCAGGTAAACCGTTGATTGAGGTGCCTGTTGCTGACGGAATCAGGAGACCGAAGGACCTGATTGAGAAGGCTGTAAAAAAAGATGCCCCATTATATCAGGCATCAGGAAATAAAGGCCCTGAAAAGAAAGAAAGCCGTGGCGGTGTGTATAAACATTTAATGAATGGTGTATCTAATATGCTTCCATTTGTTGTCGGCGGCGGGATCTTAATCGCAATTTCGTTTATGTTTGGCTATAACGCGTTCAATCCTGAAGACCCAACTTATAATCCAATCGCTAAAGCTCTCATGGACATTGGTGGCGGAAGCGGGGCTTTTGGTCTGCTTGTACCAGTACTTGCAGGATTTATTGCCCTTAGCATTGCGGACAGACCAGGTTTTGCTCCTGGTATGGTAGGCGGTTTGCTTGCAGCTACTGGTGGTGCGGGCTTCCTAGGCGGATTGATTGCCGGTTTCCTTGCAGGTTACCTTGTTTTAGGCTTGAAAAAGTTATTTGCCGGTTTACCAAATTCTCTTGAAGGTATAAAGACCATTTTATTATATCCTTTGTTTGGTATTGCTTTGACGGGCTTCCTTATGGTTTTCCTCGTAAACAAACCAGTAGGTGCCCTGAATCAGGCTATCACTGATTGGCTCTCAGGACTTGGGACTGGGAATGCGGTGTTGCTTGGAATTGTGCTTGGATTAATGATGTCATTTGACATGGGCGGTCCAATTAATAAAGCTGCTTATGTATTCGGCACTGGCCTGCTTGCTAACGGAGTATATGAGCCGATGGCAGCGATTATGGCAGCAGGTATGGTACCTCCACTTGGTATCGCTCTTGCCACAACATTCTTTAAAAATAAATTTTCAAAGCAAGACCAAGATGCAGGGAAAGCTTGCTACATCATGGGACTTTCCTTCATAACTGAGGGTGCCATTCCTTTTGCGGCAGCAGATCCATTAAGGGTCATCCCTTCTGTAATGGCCGGCTCAGCAGTAGCAGGCGGACTTTCGATGATGTTCAACATTGGATTAAGAGCTCCACATGGCGGATTGTTCGTAGTGCCCCTTGTTGATGGGGCATGGTTATTATATCTTGCAGCTATCCTGTTGGGTGCTGCTGTAACAGCTATCCTGCTGGGAATCTTAAAGAAACCAGTCAACAACTAGAAAGCTAGCCGGCAGAAATAATCTGCCGGCTTTTTCCTTGTCAGAGTCTTTTTAAAGAATATTTATGCAATCCTGCAGATATGATTTTATGAGATGACTGAGAAGGGAGTAGGTGGAATGGTTCAAGACTTTAAGGAAGCTGCTCTATTTGAACATCGATTCTGGCTCCAGGTACTTGGTGACCATGCGAGATTTTTACACGCTGCACTAGCGCCTGTTGAAAAGGAAGAGATAGAGATCGCGCACTATTTCATTAATGCTTTTGACCGGCTTTTAGGAAGGATTGAGACTACAGATCTGGTCCATTTGAGTATGAGGGCAGATGAAGAGGCAAAGAAAATCCGAGAATTCAAACTGGAATTAATCGCAAAAATGCTCACAGGCAATGTGAAAATTCATTTTGGGCCTACTTTTGTCAATCATATGGTGAATGAGGTCGAAGAATATATTAGAGTACTAGAATACTTGAAAAAGGGTCAGATACCTCCTATTTTTCATGAACTTCACCATCATACCGTCTGGCTGCTGGACGCCGCAGGTCATGCGGGAGCCATTCAGAGTAATCTCGATCAGGTTGAAAAGCGATTAAAGGCAAGAAGTGAAAAATACATGAAGCATTTTGAAGATTTTTATTTGAAGGCAGTGGAAATGACAGGTTATCTGCGCACGAATTTAACAGCATTTCCTGCCCTTCAAAAAATGAATGCAGACGTTACATTGGAACTTCAGCTGTTCATGAAATTTTTGGATGAGTTAAAAGAACTTGAACTGACTGAGCAGGCTTTAGGCAGCTTTGCTCCATTAATGGCTGACCATATGTTCAGGGAGGAATGCTATTACTTAACAAAAGTTGGGGAAGCATCCTCTTTGCAGATGCCTGATTGTGATCCGGGAAAACCCAGAATAAAAGCGGAATAACTAGGGGGGATACTAGATCTTATGAAGGTAACATCTAGTATCTTAGCCCTAATTTTCCTAAAAATAGAACAGGTGTTCTTATTTTGGACAAGGTTATGTTATACTTAAATGGCAATAGTCGGATCTCAAGGGTGGTCGGCTAGCCCCGCTGAAAGGGGGTGATGCCTTTGACGCTGTTCGAGACCTTTATGGCTATGTTCACCTTTGCCAGTCTTGTCCTCGCAATATTAACATTTAGCCAAAAAAAATAGACCTCCCTTGATCTTATACTGAGGGAGAGGTCCAGCTAGTACTATGGCCGATCCTCCATGGGAAAGGCTATTGCAAAACTGCCGGTGGGCCAACACTGGCAGTTTTTTATCCATTTATTAATAAAAGAATACCATACCGGAAAGGCAATGTCACGGTAAGAACGTTCTTTTGCATGAGTCGGTTTGTGAATTGGCAATACTAAACTTGCCTTAACATAAGAGGATAAATGCAGAAGGAGTTGATTGTGGTTGCCAAAATGTCAATTAGTTTATGGCGATCTTTTTTTCGAGGATATTGGTGCTGGAGTGCCGATTATTTTTTTGCATCCGCCTGGTATGGGAAGAAAAGTGTTTCGTTTCCAAAAAGCATTGAGTAATAAGTATCGAGTGATTTTGCCTGACTTGAGCGGACATGGCGATTCCACAGCCCTTTCAAGTTCAGTGAGTATAAAGAAATACGCGGACGAAATCCTGCACCTTATAAATAGTTTAGGTGTTGAAAAGGTCGTACTTTGCGGTTATTCATCAGGAGGAAGCATCGCACAGGAATTTGCATTGACCTATCCTGTCCGGACTGCTGCAGTAATTCTTTCAGGTGGATTTGCAAAGGTGGAATCGCCTGCTCTAAAATATGAACATTTAATGGGTATGTTTTTTGTTAAAAATTCACCTAATATCCTGGCAAAGGTAATAGCCACTGCGCACACCCATGAGCAAGAATATCGTTTAGAATTGATTAATCATATGTTGAAAACCAACCGCGGCACGTGGTTTCATTTTTATCAAGAATCTCTGAACTACTCGTGCTTAGAGCGGTTAAAGGGCTTATCTGTTCCTTTGTTGCTGATCTACGGTTCAAGGGATTTTATAAACCAGCATCTCCGTACTTATGAGAGGGTATTGGCCGAATTTAAGACTGTTTTGATCCGGAAAGTTTCACATCAGGTTCCCGTGAAAAAATGGCTTGAATTTAACAGCGAAATAGCTAATTTTTTGGATAACCTCAAGTTGCAAAGATAAAACGCATTGGAGCCAGCCCAATGCGTTTACTTTACGCTCCCTTTTTATCGGGTTTAATTGCGATGAACGTTGCTAATGCAGCTGCGATGCTCAACGTTGTTAACAAAATGAAGATGATTTTACTTGAATTTTTCATTAATAATGCAATAACAGGAGGACCAGCTGCAACCCCAATAAATCTCATTGAACTGTAGATGGATGTAATAGTTCCCCGCTCCTCTTTCTCAATACTTTCAGTTATGAGCGCATCTAAAGGAGGGAGGCTTGCGCCGATTCCTATTCCAGCAATCAGAAACATTGTAATGATGAACCATAGCTCCTTCGAAAAGCTCAAAAGGGCAATGGCAATTCCTAATATAACTAAACTGCTGAATGTAATCCATTTCATCAAGACCATATTTTTTTTGATTTTCTTCCCTGTTATAAAGGAAGACAGGCAAAGGGCGCCTAAGGGCAGTGCCAATAGCAAACCTTTTCGCAGATCCTTGATTCCATACTTGTTTTCCAGAATATCTGAAAGATAAAACAATACCCCGAATAGTACAAACATAACAATGACGCCAATAAAAAAGATGGCGTAAAGCCAACGGCCATTTTCGGTAAAGATCAATTTGACTTTCTTTAAAAAGTCTTTAAAAGGCAAAGGTTTTTCTTTCTTTTTAGGGCTCCTTACCATAAAAATCATCATGACAATGGAAATCGCACAAAAAACTGGTATGGATAAAAACGGAAGGAACCAGATAAACCCAGCCAGGAAGGAGCCTAAGACTGGACTTAGAACCTTACCAAGTGTATTGGCTGTTTCTATTTCACCTAGTACGCCACTTACCTCGTCATCATTCTTAAACATGTCTCCTACCAATGGCAAAACAATCGGGAATGCCCCTGCTGCACCAACACCCTGCAGCGCTCTGCCAATAAGAACAATCCAATAACCGTCATTCATTTTCCATGCAGCCCATCCTGAGATAAGACCGCCAATTCCAGTAATGATAAGACTCGGAATGATTACTTTTTTTCTGCCAATATGATCTGACAGGTAACCCGCAATTGGAATTAGAAAGATTGCTACAATGGAGTATACGGTTATGATTAAAGAAGACTGAAATGCGGAAATCCCCATTTTACGTTCCATAACTGGAAGTACGGGTATAAGCATTGAATTTCCAAGTGTCATGACTAATGGAATAGATGAGATTGAAATGATGGCCCACTTCTGGTTATTAACATTATCCTTTTCGGAATCCTTTTCTTTCTTACCCTGGATTCCTTCAGATTTTGGAAACAAGTTTTCAATATAATTCATGTCCGAAACCTGCCTTTTTTCAAACTATTTTTAGTGTGAGCTTTTGTGAGGGGAAAAACAGATGTTTTTTTATGGTAAAACCTAATAGTAAAATTTGGTGGAAAACGATAAAATGAATGAATGACTACGAGGAGGATACAGGAGAATGGCTCAGATTTTATTTTTAAATGTTGGTTTGCCAGAGGTAAAGAACTGGAATGGTACACAGGAACAGTCAGCAATCGCAAAAAAAGGAGTGTCCGAAGCCTTCCTTTCTATTGAGGCACTTCAAGGAGATGGAGTTGCAGCTACAGAATATCACGGGGGACCAGACAGAGCTGTTTGTTTTTACCCTGTAGAGCATTATTCTCAGTGGTCACTTGAATTTGGCAAGGACCTCAATGCCCCCTCTTTTGGCGAAAATATTACAGCTCCAGGAATGAAAGAAGCTGATGTATATATTGGAGATATTTATCGTCTTGGAGACGCGATTGTGCAGATTTCTCAAGGTAGAATCCCATGCTCTAAAATTTCGAAAAACAATGACACCCATCAGCTGTTAAAAAGGGTTGTCGAAACTTGTTATACAGGCTATTTCTTTAGGGTGCTTGAAGAAGGGGTGGTTTATTCCGATTCAGGAATTAACCTGCTGGAGAGAAAGCAAAATAGCTTCTCTGTTTTACGTGCAAATGAATTATTCTTTCATCAAAAAAACGATTATGATGCATTTGGAAAATTACTGGAGGTTAATGAATTGGCGGAGGATTGGAAACAAAATCTCCAAGGACTCTTAAAACAGAAAAATCGAAAAAAATAAATTTTATTTGACTTTTAGAATTAATCGTTTTATTATAAAAAACAATATAACGTATAGCGTTGACGAAGAGTAGTAACTGAAACGGGTACTTCAGAGAGCTGATGGGTGGTGAGAATCAGCGTGGCTGTTACAGCGAATGGACTTCCGAGCTTCCAAACCGAACCCCATCGGGCAGTAGGCTTTGGCGAAAAGGCCTTATCGTTACAAAAGGCAGGCATTAAGCATTCTTTCATGCTCGATGCTGTTAAGTGAGCCGAATTTCGGCTAAACAAGGTGGCACCACGGGTCTCTCGTCCTTATTTATATAAGGCGGGGGACCCTTTTTGTTTTGATTCATCTTTTATCGTCAATGATTTAGAGTTTTTCATTGGGAAGGTTGAGGCGCACATAGAACGTAACCAAGAAAAAACGGTTCTTGGTGGTACTAAACGAGCAAAATGTATAGGCTCTCTTAAGAATAAAAAGGTGTTCCAAAGAAATTTTTCAAAGAAGCACCAATCTAAAAAAAGTGCGTGAAATTCCAAGAATAAACGAATGTGAAATAGCTTTTATAAAACTTAATATTATTAACTCGATGAGCAAGAAGAGTAAGCAGAGGATTTTCGGTACAGAGAGCTGGGTATGGTGAGAACCGGCGCGAACATCCCTGCCGAATGGCCTTGCGAGAGGCAGCTTGAAATGCAGTAGGGCTGCCCGGGATTCCGCCGTTAAAAGGATAGGGTATACCGAAAATCCATTTGATTTTTCCTGTACCTGAAGAGAGGGAGCTTTATCTGCTCCAATATGAGGTGGCACCGCGGTCCAATCGTAATCGTCCTCTATACAGCACAATATTTGTGCATGTATAGGGGACTTTTTTATTTTCAAGGCTCTGCTAAACAAGGCTGTTGATTTTCGTCCCAGGCGCTTCGCTTTCCGCGGGGCTGGAGCTGAACCAGAAGGAGTCTGCGTGCCTTCCACTACATCAACAGGGTATTAAATATCTACATTCCAGCTTAAACAGAGCTATTTCCAAAAGGAGGATATCAATGAACATACAAACCCATGAACTGATGATAGAAGAGCTTGAAGGAGATACAGTAACGCCAATTTCTTTATACCAAAGAATTTCCGGCAACAAAAAGTTTCTATTGGAGAGTTCTCATAAACATGAAGAATCAGGACGGTTCTCATTTATTGGCAGCAACCCCGTTTTTGAGCTAATCAGCACGAACGGGAAAACAATTGTTAAAAACGAGAAAGGCAATATTCAAGAAATAGGGAGTTTTACCGAAGCTCTACAGCAATATGTGCCTCAAATTGAGAACAAATTGGATATACCATTTATCGGAGGCGGTGTTGGATTTATTGGCTATGATTTCATAAGGAATTATGAGGATATTGGGACGTTGCAGGAAGACACGATTGGGATGCCTGATGCCCATCTAATGATTTTTGATCACGTTATCGTGTGCGATCATTTAAAACAAAAATTATATCTAATTGGTATTCCCATCTCTAATCAATCAACAGAAGATCTCGTTTATAGGCTTAAAAAGCGAAGAGAGGAGATTCATACACCAGCAAAAATATCAACGGAAGGGTATTATTCCGTAACTGATTTCAAATTTTCAAAGTCGAAGGAAGAATTTACAGAATTGGTTGCAATGGCTAAGGAACTAATTGAAGCAGGTGAAATATTTCAGGTTGTATTATCGCGTAGGCTGATTGCAAAAGCAGAAGGGGACCCATTTAACTTTTACCGGAGATTACGAGTCAATAATCCATCACCATATATGTATTTTTTAGACTTTAATGATTACGCAGTGGCTGGGTCTTCCCCTGAAAGCCTGGTGAAGTATCATTCAGGAACCATATTAACCAATCCAATAGCTGGCACGAGACCGAGAGGGACTTCATTCGAAGAAGATGAAACTTTAGAGTCTGAATTACAGAATGATGAAAAAGAGCTGGCAGAGCACAAAATGCTTGTAGATCTTGCCAGGAATGACTTGGGGAGAGTATGCGAAATAGGCAGTATAGAGATTAAAAAATTTATGGATGTCGAAAGGTTTCAGTTTGTGATGCATCTTGTTTCAGAAGTGCGAGGTAAATTGCTTGACTCAATCCATCCGATTGAAGCACTTGCCTCCTGTCTCCCGGCTGGAACGGTATCTGGAGCACCAAAAATACGTGCTATGCAAATTATCAACAAGCTTGAAAGTGAGAAAAGAGGAGTCTATTCAGGCGCGATAGGATATTTTTCTGCCTGTGGAAGCATGGACTTTGCCCTTGCAATCAGAACGATGGTTGTCAAGGATGGCTTGGGATATTTCCAGGCTGGAGCCGGAATCGTTTATGACTCTGATCCACAGAAAGAATTTGAAGAAACGAATCACAAATTAAAAGCTCTTTTGGAGGCAGCAAATGATTCTGCTAATAGATAATTATGATTCTTTTACCTTTAATCTTTATCAATATTTAAGTGAACACGGCTGGGACGTAACAACTGTTAGGAATGACAAAATATCCCTTACCCAAATCGAGCAAATGGCTCCGGATGGCATCGTTCTATCCCCAGGTCCTGGAAGGCCAGAACAAGCTGGGATATGTGTAGAAGTGATAAGAAGATTCGCTCCGGAAATCCCCATTCTTGGTATTTGTCTCGGCCATCAGGCAATTGGATATGCATTTGGAGGGTCAGTGATCAGGGCGAATAAAATCATGCATGGCAAAGTATCAAAAATCAAACATAATGAATCGATCCTGTTCAGTTCATTGCATCAGTATATCGAGGTAATGAGATATCACTCTCTTGTAATTGATCGTGAAACGTTGCCTGAAGATTTTGAGGTTCTTGCAGAATCAATGGATGATCGCGAAATCATGGCAATCAAGCATAAACGGTATCCGCTGTTTGGTCTGCAATTCCATCCTGAATCGATAGGAACGAAAAGCGGTAAAAAAATTCTAAAGAATTTCCTAGATGAAATCAGAAAGGGGAAAAAGGTATATGAAATTTTATCTTGAAAAGTTACTCGGAAAAAAATCGCTAGCAGAAAATGAAATGGAAGCTGCTGTTCAGGAATTTTTCACACAAGACATTAGTGATAGTGAAATTGCTGCTTTCCTAACGGGGTTGAAGGCAAAAGGGGAAACTGCCGATGAGATTTCGGGACTTGTTAAAGAAATCATAAAACATTCTATGAATTTCACTAAGAACCTTCCAGGTGTCCTTGATAACTGTGGGACTGGGGGGGATGGATCAAAAAGCTTCAATATCAGTACAACGTCAGCGTTTGTGATTGCCGGTGCAGGAGTTACGGTTGCTAAACATGGAAATAGGAGTGTTTCGAGTAAAACTGGCAGTGCTGATGTACTGGAAGAACTCGGAATTCGTCTTGACTTAGATACAGAATTAATTGAAGAAATTTTAGAAGCTAACGGTATAGCATTTCTTTTCGCTCCCCATATCCATCCAAAATTAAAGCAAATTATGAAGGTGCGAAGAGAATTGAAAATCCCAACAATTTTCAATCTCATTGGACCTCTCACGAATCCAGTTAACCTGGATTATCAGATGCTTGGAATCTATAGGAGAGATTTGCTTGATCAATTTGCTCAAGTCCTTGCCAATCTTGGCAGGAAGAGAGCTGTTGTTATAAATGGAGCAGGTCAAATGGACGAAGCTTCGCTGGCGGGAGAAAACGAACTCGTTATATTAGCTGATGGGAAACTGAAAAGGCTGAAGCTCCATCCTGAGGAATTAGGTATGCGGGTTTATGACAACACCCATATACTCGGCGGCGATGCCGGGGAAAATGCAGAAATATTAACGAGGATTTTAAAAGGCAGAAAAGGTCCTCAGCGAGATACCGTGCTTTTGAATGCTGGAATTGGAATTTTTACAGCAGGCAAGGCTGAT
Organism: Heyndrickxia sp. MSNUG; assembly: GCF_049532715.1. Taxonomy (NCBI): domain Bacteria; kingdom Bacillati; phylum Bacillota; class Bacilli; order Caryophanales; family Bacillaceae; genus Heyndrickxia; species Heyndrickxia sp. MSNUG. The sequence continues at coordinate 2,885,737 of NZ_CP150978.1, read as the reverse complement.
TCCATATTAGAGGGAATTGCCCTTGCGGCAGAAAGTATTGATTCGGGAAGAGCGCTGGCAAAGCTTGAGAATTTAAAAGCGCTAAGCAACAGAACAAGAAAGGCGGTGGGATAATGGAGGGCACAATTCTCGAGAGAATTATCGAGCGAAAAAGAATAGAAGTAGAAGAACGTAAATTATCTAAGCACGAATTACATCAACCCTTCTTTAAACCACGATCCCTTATAGAGAAGTTAAGCAACACAGAGGAAGTAGCCATTATTTCTGAATTCAAGAGGGCGTCTCCTTCGAAAGGAGACATTAATCTTCAGCTGATGCCGGCAGAGCAAGCAAAGCTTTATGCAGGGGCGGGTGCCTCGGCAATTTCCGTCTTAACGGATGAAATCGGCTTTAAAGGTACTTTTTCTGATCTCAAAAAAGTACGAGAGGCAGTTGACATTCCGATACTATGCAAGGATTTTATCATCGATAAGTTCCAAATCGATCTTGCCAGGTATTCAGGTGCAGATGTGATATTGCTGATAGCTGCTGCTCTTTGTAAAGAAGAATTGGGTCTGCTGCATGGGTATGCATCATCTGTAGGGTTGGAATGCCTGGTGGAAATTCATGATGAAAAAGATCTTGAAAAAGCGGTTGAATTGAATGCACCCCTGATTGGCATAAACAATCGTGATTTAAAAACCTTTCAAGTCAACCTTGAAGCGACAATGAAATTGGGACCACTTGTTAAGAAGTCGGGTGCATTTTTGATCAGTGAGAGTGGCATGAAAACAAGAGAGGATGTCCAAACAGCTGCAATAGCAGGTGCGAACGGAGTATTGGTAGGCGAGACATTCATGAAATCACTTGATGTTGAGCGGACTTTTATGGAATTCAAGGTTCCTATCGGAGGCTATTGATATGAAGGTGAAGATTTGTGGAATTAAAAGTCAGGAAGCAGCTAAATTTGCTGTAGAGCATGGAGCAGATGCTATTGGGTTTGTTTTTGCCAAAAGTAAAAGGCAAATTCCTGTAATGGATGCTAAGGAAATTATTAATGAACTTCCGGCATCTGTCTGGAAAGTTGGGGTCTTTGTGAATGAAGATGCTGAAACAATCGTGCAAACAGCAAAGACAGCAGGCCTGACACATATTCAGCTTCATGGTGAAGAGCAAATGGAGGCTTATGAAAATATCGATTTACCGATTATTAGATCTGTTTCAGTTTCACCAGGCGAGGAATTAACAAGGGTTAAGAAATTAAAGGCAAATTTTGTGCTGCTGGACAGCCCGCCTGAAAAGTTTCATGGAGGAAATGGCATGAGTTTCAATTGGAACCTTGCAGAAGGGATAGGAGCCTTCCAGCAAAATGTAATCCTTGCGGGTGGCCTCAATGGTGACAATGTTCAAGCAGCGATTAGCAAAATCCAGCCTTTTATGGTCGATGTAAGCAGTGGTGTGGAAACGGATGGGCAAAAAGATTTGTCAAAAATCAAGGATTTTATAAATAAAGCAAAAGGAATAGAGGAGGAATAAGGAATGGAGATAAGTACTTATAGTATGCCAGATGAAAAAGGTCATTTTGGAAAATATGGCGGAAGATTTGTTCCTGAGACGCTGATGCAAGCAGTGTTAGAACTAGAACAAGAATATAATCGGGCTAAAGAAGATGAGAGTTTTCGTGTCGAATTGAATCAGCTAATGAGAGATTATGTCGGAAGGGAGACTCCGTTATTTTTTGCTGAAAACCTCACCAAACATGCTGGAGGGGCAAAAATCTATCTAAAAAGGGAAGACCTGAACCATACAGGGGCTCATAAGATTAATAACACCGTTGGTCAGGCATTATTGGCTGTAAGAATGGGAAAGAGAAAAATTGTTGCTGAAACAGGAGCTGGACAGCATGGTGTTGCGACCGCAACAGTATGTGCATTGATGAATCTTGAATGTGTGATTTTTATGGGGAAAGAGGATATTAAGCGGCAGCAGCTAAACGTTTTTAGGATGGAACTTCTAGGGGCCAAAGTTGTCAGCGTAGACGCTGGCAGCGGTACTTTAAAAGATGCAGTGAATGAAGCCCTGCGCTATTGGGTATCAAACGTCCGGGACACCCATTACATCCTTGGTTCTGTGATGGGGCCACATCCATTCCCAATGATGGTTCGTGATTTTCAGAGTGTAATAGGAAGAGAAACAAAGCAGCAGTTTTTGGAGCGAGAAGGGAAACTGCCCGATGCGCTGGTAGCATGTATTGGTGGCGGTAGTAATTCGATTGGGATGTTCTATCCCTTCTTAAAAGATGAAACTGTGAGTATCTTTGGAGTTGAGGCAGCTGGATTGGGATTGACTACAGAAAAACACGCTGCCTCGCTTGCAAAAGGAAATCCTGGTGTACTGCATGGTGCGATGATGTATCTTTTGCAGGATGAAGATGGACAAATACAAGAAGCCCATTCGATATCGGCTGGTTTGGATTATCCAGGAATCGGACCTGAACATAGCTATTTGCATGATATAAACAGAGTAAAGTACGAGGCTGTCACAGATGTAGAAGCACTTAATGCATTCAAACTTCTATCAAGACTTGAAGGAATCATTCCTGCCCTAGAGAGTGCGCATGCGGTGGCATACGCTGTGAAGCTCGCAGGTGATCTGAACGAAAACAAGAGCGTGGTTGTTTGTTTGTCAGGCCGCGGTGATAAAGATGTTCATACAATTCAGGATAGAGCAGGGGGAGTAAGTAATGGATCAAATTCAAACAGCTCTTACTAATAAAGGGAAAAAAGTATTTGTTCCATATATAATGGCAGGCGATGGTGGGCTGGAAAGCCTAAGGGAGAAATTATTGTTCTTACAGGATAGCGGTGCAGATGCGATTGAAATAGGCATTCCGTTTTCTGACCCTGTTGCGGATGGGCCGACCATACAAAGAGCAGGTATCCGTGCATTAAAGGAAGGAACGACATTAAAGAAAGTCTTGAATACTCTTAAAACATATAAAGACGAAGTAAGTGTTCCGCTCATCTTGATGACCTATTTAAATCCGCTCATCGCTTACGGCTATGAACAATTTGCTGATGATGCTCAAAAAGCAGGCGTTGCCGGCTGCATTATTCCTGATCTGCCTATTGAAGAGGAAGCATTAATTGTGCCCTTTCTGGATAAAGAAAGTCTCACACTTATTAGATTGGTAACATTAACTACTCCAATTGAAAGAATAAGGGAGATTGCGGGAAAGTCTGAAGGGTTCATCTATGCTGTTACCGTGACAGGAACAACCGGTACACGGAATGAATTCAGCAGCAATCTTGCTGGATTCCTAAAAACAGTTAAAAGTCTGAGTTCAGTACCTGTTTTGGCGGGATTCGGAGTATCTAATAAAGAGCAGATACAAGAAGTGTGCAAGTATTGCGATGGGGTAATCGTTGGCAGTAAAGTGATTGATCTTTTTGAACAAGAGAAATATGAAGAGATTCAAAATTTAATCCATGCTGCTGAAATGGTGAATAAATAGAAACGATAGCCGCTGTCCGAAGACAGCGGCTATTCCTTATCTGCTGTAACACATACTGTGAGGACAGGCCTAACTTTTTTATACGAAACTACAGGATGCTTGAAACCAGATTGAAGCAAGTCTTGCTTGATTTTCTCACCAAGCTTTCTAGCTGTATGATCTGTTGAACCCTCTTCTCTGGGCTGGACCGTGAGCACGATTTTCCCGCCTTTATCAATTAAGGTATGAATGTGGTTTAAAGATTGAAGAGGCTGATCCCATAATGGATAGTTATTAACAGAGAGTATTTTGGTGTAATGCTGTTCTGGCTGGAAACTGACTATATCACCCTTTGCAAGTTTTAACTTTCCAGTTTGGATCCATTTCTGGTTTCTTTTTGATGCTTCCTCTAGCATTTTTTCTGATAGGTCAATGCCATCTACCTCGATTAAAGGGTATTCTTTTAGCATTGTTTTGATTCCGTATCCTGGACCGTAACCTATCTCAAGAATACGGTCTCTTTTTTGAATCTGCAGATTCTTAATACTCCATCTATTTATTTTACGGTTCTCAAAGTACATGATTGTTCCTGCAAGCTTGCCAAGTAAGCCTTTAGGTTTTTCAAATTGCTTCGCCATTGAATCGATCATTGTGTACACTCCTGTATGTTTAATATCATGGTTCTACCGTTATAAAAAGCTTACTTTATCATTTATTCCTTTTTTCTTGATTTCAAAACCTTTTGTTGCCTATACTTTTCCCTTAATCCGTGACCTTATAAAAGTATTAGTTTTTTTATGGGAATATTCAGTTATTTTAGGAATTATTTCTCGGGAAAGCGCAGGATAAGACAAAATAAAACAAGTTGCTGCCGGAAGTTGCAAATCCTGACCTTTTTTGTCAAATACTTTTATAAGCCGGTCCTTAGATTTTCCCACTGATGAGACCGCTTTTCGGTGCTGATCATGAGGAAATAACCGCAATGTGTAGTTTTAGTGAAGTTTGCAAGAACCACAGTTGGCTTTTTAATAAAGCAAAAAGGAGTAATTATTTGAACAGTAAGATTTGTTACAGTAAAAAAAAGTGATTGTTGTTTATACTTAATTTATGGAATTCGAAAATAAGGCATTAAAAAGAAATTTATTAACAATAGATTTAGTTTTTTGCAATAAACATTTATTTGTTCATAAAGGAAGATGAAAGAGATGAAAATCTATGAAGCAATTTTCGATATACTAGTAAAGATGGGAACTGCGACAATTCCTGTCATTTACAAGGAAATGATAGAACAGCAAACAAGTTATCTACGGACAGAAGAGCAAATTGTTGAGCAAGCATTTATAAGATCGTTGATCAGTAAAAATAAAGAGATATTTTCACTGAAGGATGGCATCGTATCAATAAGGCCTGAACGTGAGCCGTTAATGCTGACTGTCGTTCTGTATGGATATCCGGGTCCCGAGCGGAGAATAAAAGTGGATTTTAGAAAGAATAGTTTCACTTATTTTGAATGGCATTTGGATTCCCTTTCCCAAGATTCATTTATTGCACCCCAGCCTGGAAGCGTGGAGCACTTCAAAAAGCAGCTATACTCATTTAATTGCTGGGAATGGCAGGAAGATTACCAGGCAGAGGGAATTATTGTTGATGGAACAACCTGGTCTGTAAAACTTGAAACTAGGGGAAATAAGTATGAAAGTGGCGGAATTGATTCTTTCCCAAAGGAATGGATAGACTTCTGCCGCGCAATCAGCACTTTGATTGGCAAAGAATTCCCGTGTGGACCGCATGCTTGATGCTATGTGGTCTTTTTTTTATTTCTGCCTCAAATATGGTAGGATAAAGAGAATACAAGATATTAAAAGTGAAAATCAGGCCCATTTTCGATAAAATAGGAAGATGGCGGTTTCACTTTTCGACCATGGAGGTCAAGCAGAATAATGAAGGACATATCAGTACAAGAATTTTTAAACTCAAATCAATTTATCCCAGTAGATGTAAGGGCACCAATAGAACACCATGAATCAGCCATTCCTGGGTCGGTCAATATCCCGTTGTTTTCCAATGAAGAAAGAAAAGAAATAGGAACAATATATAAACAATTAGGGGAAGAAGCTGCAAAGTGGCGAGCGATGGAAATTGTTTCACCGAAACTGCCCCAATTGCTCAGTGATATAAAGGACCTTAAGAAAACTGGGGCTGAACCTGTGGTTCATTGCTGGAGAGGCGGGATGAGAAGCCGGTCCGTTGCCTCGTTTTTGGAATACGCAGGGATTCCATCATTCCGTCTTGAGGGTGGATACAAAGCTTATAGGGAGTATATTTTAGAACAAACCCCAAAGCTGCTCCCTGAAAAAGCAGTTGTTTTGCATGGCATGACTGGGACGGGGAAAACGGAGATTTTACACACTCTGCAGAAGAAAGGCTTTCCAGTAGTTGATTTGGAAAAAATGGCTAATCATCGTGGTTCAATTTTTGGGATGATTGGCATGGGAGAAGGCCATAACCAAAAGACCTTCGATGCGCTTCTTTTCGATCGGTTGAATGAAATAAAGGGCTCAGAATATTTTATAATTGAGGCAGAAAGCAAAAGAATCGGCCGTGCCGCCCAGCCGGATGAACTTCTGGAAAAAAAGGTGAATGGTATCCACTTCCTAATCAAGAGTTCAATTCCGAAAAGAGTGGAAAGGATCTTTAATGAGTATGTATTGCCATTCAAGGAACAGGAATGGTTTGAAACAGAAGTAAATGAAAAAGTCTCTAAACTTCTTAAGAGAATCAGAAAACAGGATATTGCTGCCTCACTAGAAAGTGCGCTCATACATCGGGAATATAAGGAATTAATAGAAATCCTGCTTGTACACTACTATGATCCGAGATATGAACATGCGCTGCAGGAATATAATGGGTCATTTATAGAACTTGATGGGGACGATCCAGCTGCAATTGCGGAACTGGAAAAAACTTTGCAAATTCGATTTTCTGATTCGACAGCGGTTTAGATTCTTTAAAAAAAGGATATGTAAAAGGGAGAGCATTTTAACGGTGCTTTCCCTTTATTTTGTCATTAAACACTAAAAAATCTGAATAATTAATATATTGTTAAGAAGGAGAATAAGAAATAGGAGGAGGATGTATGAGCGAATCGAAAAATGGCTATCACCGCTTATCACTTTATGAAGAGAATGTGGGATTCACTACAAATGACGGAGTGGATATTTTTAATGCTGGAACAAGATTCCAAAAATCTATAACGTGCGTTCATACAGAATTGCCAGTGGATTCAAGCGAGCTGATTGCAGCAAACCAAATTGAAAAACGGAACAATTTATTTGCCCCTAAAAACATGTATGTGACCCTAATGAGCCTTTAATGGACAAAAACCGGATTAACCGGTTTTTTTTTTGTCCCAATTTCACTTCTGAAACTTTTTTACTATAGCATTAATCAGAGATCTAGTTTTCACTATTATGGTAGTCAAAACCTTTGGTTAAATGGAAGTATCATGTTAAAATAATATTGTAACCGTTTTATAATCTGAATAATAATATGATTCTTGGAATTTACCGTTATTTTTAGATTGCTCAGGGTAACAGATAATTAAACGCTGTTTTCGATTGGAAAATGGCTAATTAAATGACTTTAGATTTGGTAAGGGGGTTTTATTTTGACGAAGCCAATTGCCGGCAATGGATCAGAATGGCCAGGATTTTATGGTCCCAACCAGGGGTATGTTGAGGAACTATATGAAATGTTCCTTGACGATCCCACATCAGTAGAGCCGGAAATAAGAGAATATTTTGATCAGCATGTTAACCGAGAGTCCGCTCATTCAACAAAACCATCTGTATCTATTACCTCAGGTAATGAAGTGATTTCACCAGCAACAATTGCTAATGCCCTAAGATATGCTGATTATATCCGGTCATACGGACATTTATACGCAAAGATTTATCCATTGCCTTTTAATACAAACGATACTAAGCTAAATGATCTGGAAAAGTGGGGTTTAACAGAATCTGATTTGCTGAACATCCCTGTAAGCCTTATATGTCCAAATGCACCAGAAGGTATTAAAAATGGCTTAGAAGCATTTGATCACTTAAGAAAAGTATATTCCCACACAATCGCCTATGAATTCCATCATGTTAATGAAATGACGGAAAAAGATTGGCTGAGGCAGAAGGTTGAATCGGGACAATTAATTCCTAATCTTGAAAACAACAGAAAAATCGGTCTGTTTGAGCGTTTAACAGAAGTAGAGAGCTTTGAAAAATTCCTGCATCGCACTTTTGTAGGACAGAAGAGATTTTCGATTGAAGGTTTGGATGCAATTGTGCCGCTTCTTGACGAAGTGGTAGCGGATGCAGTTAACAATGGAGTGGAAACCATTAACATTGGAATGGCACACCGAGGTAGATTAAATGTTCTTGCCCATGTATTAGGCAAGCCATATGAGATGATCTTTGCAGAATTCCAGCATGCACCTAATAAAGAGCTAGTCCCTTCAGAAGGTTCGATTGGAATCAATTTTGGCTGGACTGGTGATGTTAAATACCATCTCGGACTTGACCGGAAAATTAAATCGGAAAGTACTGCTAATGCAAGGCTGACATTAGCTAATAATCCAAGCCACCTTGAATTTGCAGGGGCAGTAGTTGAAGGATTTACGAGAGCAGCCCAGGATGACCGGAGCCTGCGGGGGTATGCGCAATATAATCCTGTAAAAGCACTTGCAATCCTTATCCATGGTGATGCAGCGTTTCCGGGACAAGGAATTGTCGCAGAAACGTTAAATTTAAGCCGCCTGAATGGTTACAAAACAGGAGGAACCATCCATGTGATTGCCAATAATACGATTGGTTTTACAACAGAATCCATGGACTCCCGTTCTACGCGTTATGCAAGTGATCTTGCTAAAGGATACGAAATTCCAATCATCCATGTAAACGCCGACGATCCAGAAGCATGTATAATGGCAGCACGTCTAGCATTTGAATATCGTGCAACGTTCGGTAAGGACTTTTTAATCGATTTGATTGGTTATCGCCGTTTCGGACATAACGAAATGGATGAACCGATGACGACAAATCCTGCTATGTATAAGCTTGTTAACAATCATCATACAGTTAAAACACTTTATGGTGATAAACTTTTACAGGAAGGTGTTTTGTCAGAACAGAGATACTCAGATATTGAGAAAAGTATCTCAGCTAAGCTGTCTGGCGCATATGAAAAGGTTCCGAAAAAAGAGCAGGAAGTCCGGGCTGAACCTGATATCCCTGAAGTGATTGAAATGGGAATTCCACAGATTGATACAAGCGTGCCATTGGATTCATTAAGGAAAATTAATGAAGAACTGCTGAAATGGCCGAAAGGATTTAATGTCTTCAATAAGCTTGAGAAAATTTTACAGCGCAGGAAAGATGCTTTATCAGAAAATGGAAAAATTGATTGGGGACTTGCAGAAACGCTGGCCTTTGCTTCTATAGTTGAAGATGGAACTCCAGTAAGGCTGACTGGCCAGGACTCTGAACGTGGAACATTCGCCCAAAGAAATCTGGTTTTACATGACAGTGAAACGGGAGAGCAGTTTTCTCCCCTCCATAATCTGCCTGACGCAAAGGCATCCTTTTCAGTTCACAATAGTCCTTTATCAGAAGCGGCTGTTGTCGGTTTTGAATATGGCTATAACGTCTTTGCTCCTGAAACGCTTGTACTATGGGAAGCACAATATGGTGATTTTGCAAATGCGGCTCAGGTACTATTTGATCAATTTGTAGCCGCTGGCCGAGCTAAATGGGGACAAAAATCCGGGCTTGTCATGCTTCTGCCGCATGGATATGAAGGACAGGGACCTGAGCACTCAAGCGGCAGAGTTGAACGCTTCTTAACGCTTGCAGCGGAGAATAACTGGACAGTTGCAAACCTATCTTCTGCAGCACAGTATTTTCATATTCTAAGGAGACAAGCTGCAATCTTAAAGCAAGAGGCAGTCCGTCCGCTTGTCTTGATGACTCCGAAGAGTTTGTTAAGAAATCCATTAGTTGCAGCATCTCCCGAACAATTAAGTGAAGGCAGCTTTATGTCCATTTATGAACAGCCAGGGCTTGGAGAAAATCCTGACCTAATCAAGAGAGTTGTATTGTGCACTGGCAAAGTAAGCATTGATCTTGCGGAGAAAATTGATCAAGCAAATCATAATTGGCTGCATGTATTAAGAATCGAAGAAATATATCCTTTCCCGATGGATTCGCTAAAAGAAAAACTAAAACTCTACCCAAATCTTGAAGAGATTTTCTGGGTCCAGGAAGAACCAAAAAATATGGGAGCCTGGACATTCGTTGAACCAAGAATAAATGAGGCAGCACCAAATGGAATAACCGTTTCTTATATAGGACGCAGAAGACGTTCCAGTCCTGCTGAAGGGGATCCAAATATTCATAAGCTAGAGCAGGCAAGAATTGTGAACGATGCATTGACAAGGACGAATGGAGGAGGAATTTAAAATGGCAGACATTAAAGTTCCTGAATTAGCAGAATCAATTTCAGAGGGAACGATTGCCCAATGGTTAAAAAAGAAGGGTGATCAAGTTCAAAAAGGTGAATATATTGTTGAATTGGAAACTGATAAGGTTAATGTAGAAATCATCTCAGATTATGATGGCGTTTTAACTGATCTCCTGGCTGAAGAAGGGGACACGGTTAAGGTTGGGGAGACAATCGCGGTTGTTAGTGAAGCAGGCAGCACGGATAGTGAGGAAAAGTCGAATGGTGGGCAAAAAGCTGAAACAGGAAAGCAAGCGGAATCTCCTGATGAATCTGCTGCCAGCAGCGAAGCTCCATCTGAAGGGTCACATAGTGACAAAGCTTCAGAAAGCCAGGATAAAGAAGCAGCTGACGGAGTCAGTGAAAGAATCATTGCTTCACCGGCTGCAAGGAAGCTAGCTAGGGAAAAAGGAATTGATTTAAGCCAGGTTCATTCAAAAGATCCACTTGGAAGAGTCCGGAAACAGGATGTGGATTCCTATAAAGCGGGACAAACTGTTGAGCAAAAAACCGAAGTCAAAAAGCCGGACAATGTAAAACAAACAGTACCAGTCAATTCCGAAGATAGTAAGTCTGTGGAAAGAATCAGAATGTCAAGAAGGCGCCAGACAATTGCCAATAGACTGGTCGAGGTTCAGCAAACAGCTGCGATGCTGACTACTTTCAATGAGGTGGACATGACCGCTGTCATGGAATTAAGGAAGAAATGGAAAGACCGCTTTTATGAAGAAAATGATGTACGCTTAGGCTTTATGTCATTCTTCACAAAGGCAGTCGTAGCAGCCCTCAAGAAAACACCATATTTAAATGCTGAGATTCAGGGTGATGAAATTGTCCTGAAAAAGTTCTATGATATCGGTGTCGCTGTCGCTGCAGATGAAGGCCTGGTTGTTCCGGTAATCAGGGACGCTGACAGAAAGAATTTTGCAGAGATCGAGAGAGATATAAACGAATTGGCTGAAAAAGCTCGGACAAACAAACTCTCCTTAAAAGATCTCCAGGGTGGTACTTTTACAATCACCAATGGTGGAGTTTTTGGTTCACTGCTTTCTACACCAATCATCAATGGGCCTCAGGTAGGAATCCTTGGCATGCATACAATTCAGCTGCGCCCAGTAGCGATTGATAAAGAGAGAATGGAAAACAGGCCAATGATGTATATTGCTTTGTCCTATGACCACAGAATTGTCGACGGCAAAGAAGCAGTGACATTCTTAAAACGAATAAAAGATCTGATGGAAGATCCAGAATCATTGCTTTTGCAAGGATAAAAAAAATCACTGCCGTGGATACACGGCAGTGATTTTTTTACTATTGTCTTCTGGCTTCATGTTTCAATCAACGGTTCTTAAACGGTTTCAGACCTCTTTTGGAAATTTCTACTTTTAAAATCTTTGCCCATTCTTTATCACTTTCCGACTTTAATGCATCACGATACGAGACCACCAATTGTTCATTGCTCATAATTTTCATTTGCATTCCTCCTCGGTAGAATGGATTGAATTTTCAAACTATATATATAGTTTCATTCATTGTAATGGTTTATTAAGGATTTGAAAACCCATAATGAAGATTTTTTTTTAGTAAATTTTTCATTTATTTTTTCATAAATAGGCGCCGTTAATCTTAACTGTTTATTCCGCTTCAGACACTTGCTCTGTGCGTGCGGCCTGTGGTCTCCTCGGTGGCAGTAATGCCAGCGAAGTGGAAATGAAACCTAATAAGAATCATTTTACTTAGGTCTCCACCGACCTGTTTATTCAGAAGGATAATGAATGGCTTCCTCCAATATACCGACGCACGAAGTAACAACCAATATCAACTTCGGAGGTGACTCCCATCATCTGCATCATTCCAATAGAGTTTGTAAATCGAGTGTGACAGGAACTAAGTTTACAAAAACACTTAAATTCATCATCACCACATTATTAATAAAAAAAAGTTTGCATTTTAAATATCATTGATTTATTATATACCCATAAGGGTATTCCGTTGAGGAATGAATACCCGACACATAAATAATATGAAAAGTTATTCAGGGAGGAATATCAATGGGTATGCAAGCAATTACAGCAGAAAAATTAAATGAGTGGGTTGTTAACCAAAAGGAATTCTTTATTTTTGATGTAAGAAATGAAAAGGATTTTGAGGACTGGAAGGTTGAAGGAAGTAACATTCAATATTTAAATATTCCTTATTTTGAATTGATTGACGGTGTGGATGAAGTTGTTAACCAGCTTCCAAAGGATAAAGACATAGTTGTCATTTGCGCAAAGGAAGGATCTTCCGTAATGGTAGCTGAAATGCTCTCCGATGCAGGATTTGTTGTTTCTTATCTTTCAGGCGGAATGAAATCATGGAGTGAATATTTATATCCTGTCGAAGTTTATAAGGATGATCAAATCAAGGTAATGCAATTCATTCGTGTTGGCAAGGGCTGCTTATCATATATGGTTTTATCCGATAATGAAGCACTTGTCGTTGATCCTTCAAGATTCACAGACAGGTATACTGAAGTGGCTGAAAGGGAAAACGTAAAAATTACTCACATTGTTGATTCACATTTGCATGCTGATCACTTGTCTGGCGGAAAGCAGCTAGCTGAATTGACAGGGGCAAAATATTACCTTATGAAGAGTGAAGGCGCTGTATTTAACTTTGAAGCTTTAGAGCAACATGATAAAATTGAATTCGACAGTATTAGCCTTGAAGTATTAGCTGTTAAGACTCCTGGTCATACCCCTGGCAGTGTTTCGTTTTTTGTGAATAATAAGCTTCTTTTCTCAGGAGATACTATTTTTGTAAACGGACTCGGCCGCCCTGATTTAGGCGGTAAAGCAGCAGAATGGGCAAAGGACCTATACGATACTGTATATAGCAAGGTTTCTCAAATTGCTGATGATGTAATCGTATTGCCAGGGCATTATGCTGACTTCGATGGTGAAGTCAATGATGATGGTTTCATTGGAAGTCAGTTAGGGTTAATCCGAAATCAAAATGAAATGATGGAAGGCAAGACAATTGAAGAATTTGTCGACCACGTTGCACAATCGGCATCGAGTGATACACCTCCAAATTTTGAAGATATTGTCGCAATCAACCGCGGGGTAAAAGATGTTACTGCAGATGAAGCGATGGAACTGGAAATCGGGCCAAATCGCTGTGCAGTTCATCACACACACTAATAGAGATAAGAAGAGGAGAGCAGCGCTTTCCTCTTCTTATCTATCTTGATAAATGATGGTGAGAACATAAAAACTAATGAGGTGAAAGTGATGGAAGAAAAAACTAAAAATAATCATTGTGCAGGCGGATCCTGAGGCATCGGATCAAAGCGTACAGCTAAAGCTAAAGAGGAAACAGGCAAGTTTTCCGGTTTTCCTCCAATATGACCAGCTACGTACGTTTGGCTCCTGGCAGGAGTCATTTACTTGATATCAAAATTATTTTAATGAAGCTTCAAAAGTCATAATCCTCAAAAGTGGCTCTATTATTTTTTAAGAGGCAAGGGTACAGGAATAACATATATTTGGCATGATATTGATTCGAAGCAGGAAAAATCCCTGCTTTTTTTATTGTTTTTATGAAAGAGGAAGGAATATATTTTTAAAATATCGAATATTCAAACATATGTGTTATAGTTTATAGTAAACGTTTACATATCTATCTTAATTAGGAGGTTTAAAGATGGAAAGTTTGCTGCCATACACTATTGGTGAATTATTAGAGGTTCAGGCCAAAAGCTATCCTGATCATGAAGCTGTTGTTTATGCTGACCGAAACCTGAGAATGAGTTATTCAGAATTTAATCGTCTTAGCAGGAAAGCGGCCAGAGGATTGATGAAGCTGGGTGTGCAAAAGGGAGAAAATGTATCAGTATGGTCCTCGAATACTCCTGAATGGGTGGTAACCCAGTTCGCCACTGGAAAAATGGGCGCTGTTCTTGTAACTGTAAACACCAATTATCGGACTGCTGAGCTTGAGTACCTTTTAAGGCAATCCGATTCTACTACAATTATTTTAATGGAACACTTTAAAGATGCTTCATATATTGAAATGTTGTATGAAATTGTTCCAGAGCTTAAAACAAGCGAGCCAGGCAAGCTTGAAAGCGGCAGACTTCCATTCCTGAAAAATGTCATTGTGATGGGTGATAAACGTTTTCCAGGGACATTTAGCTGGCAGGATATCCTTGACATGGCGGATGATGTTTCAGAAGACGAGCTTGACAGAAGGATGGGAACACTAAAACAAAGCGAAGTAATTAATATGCAATACACTTCTGGTACAACTGGCTTTCCTAAAGGTGTAATGCTGACTCACCGAAATATTGTCAATAACGCTTATAATGTAGCGTTAGCTATGAAACTGACAGATCAAGACAGACTCTGCATTCCAGTGCCATTTTTCCATTGCTTTGGCTGTGTGATGGGGACACTTGCCTGTGCCACAGTAGGGGCAACAATGGTGCCAGTACAGGAATTCAATCCTAAAGTCGTTCTTGAAACGGTAGAAAAAGAGAAGTGTACAGCGTTGCACGGTGTGCCGACCATGTTCATCGCAGAATTGAATGACAATGATTTTGATAAATATAATCTGTCAACATTAAGAACAGGTATTATGGCTGGATCTAATTGCCCTATTGAGGTAATGAAAGCTGTCAATGAAAAAATGGGAGCAACAGAAATTACAATCGCTTATGGACAAACCGAATCGTCTCCGGTTATAACCCAGACTAGAACAAACGATCCTCTCGAATTGAGAGTGGAAACAGTCGGCAAGGCTTTGCCACATGTTGAAGCAAAGATTGTTAAGCCTGGTACAACGGAAGAAGTGCCACGGGGAGTCCAGGGAGAACTTTGCACACGTGGATATCTTGTTATGGAGGGGTATTATAAGAATCCTGATGCAACTAGAGAGGCGATCGATGAAGAAGGCTGGCTTCATACAGGAGATTTAGCTGTCATGGATGAAAACGGCTATTGCAGGATTACAGGAAGATTAAAAGACATGATCATTAGGGGAGGAGAAAATATTTATCCTCGGGAAATTGAAGAATTCCTTTACACACACCCTAAGGTGCTGGATGTTCAGGTTGTAGGCATTCCGGATAGCGTATATGGTGAGGAAGTCATGGCCTGGATAATTTTAAAAGAAGGCGAAACGGCTAGCGCTTCTGAAATGAAAGAATACTGTCAGGGAAAAATCTCAAAATATAAAATTCCAAGATACTTTGAGTTCACTCAAAGCTATCCGATGACAGCTTCTGGGAAAATACAGAAGTTCAAGCTTAGGGAGCAGGCTTTGGAAGTAGTTCAGGAGCTTAAAAATATATAAAAATTTGGCTCTGTTATAGCTGAATGTTGATTTTTATACCCTGTTGATTGTAGTGGAAGGCGCGAAGACTCCTGCGGGCTAAAGCTAGACAGATGAGACCCCGCAGGAGCAAAGCGACGAGGAGGCTCAGCGCCAGCCCCGCGGAAAGCGAAGCGCCTGGAACGAAAATCAACAGCCTTGTTTAACAGAGCCGAAAATTTAAAGTATTGATATATGCATTGTTAATGATGTTTATTTGATTTGCAAAATTTTTTTGTGAAATTACGAAATAAAAAATATCATTTTGAACATTTTGTTACAACTGCACTGCTGATATATTATTTATCAATATTACTCCCTATAATATAGTGTATACACCTGCAATTTGAAGTTCAATGCAGGACTATGGGGGTATGTTCAAATGAAGTGGCTGATAGTGATCGTACTGTCAATCTTAAGCATATTATTCCTGGAAAAAGGGATTGAATTATGGACCGTTATCAAACACGTAGATGGTGATGGAATCGGAATAAGCTTTATGGGAATGAGCATCAGCGAGAGGGTCCTAATTGAAAGCATCCCAGGCTATGCACTTGGCTTTACGATTGCTTCGCTTATTCCTATCCTTGTGGCAATAAATTTAGCCTTAAGAATGAAGCCAAAAAAGAAAATGGATACGACAAATATATAAGTAAGCCGGTGGTTCTCCAGGGAACACTGGCTTATTTTTTTCTCTATATAACTGTCAGTTCTCTTAGTAAATATTAGAGTTATTTATTCGAATGAGAACGGATGTTACTACCTCATATGGAAGGGAATTATAATACAAAAAGGAAGTTAATGATGGAGGGAACGATTATGTGTGGAAGGTTTTCGTTATTTGAATCCATTGATTCGCTGCAAGAACAGTTTAACTTTGAATATTATGGGGATCTCGAACCTCGATATAACATTGCCCCCGGACAGGATATTTTTACTGTTTTCCATAATGGAGAAGGCAGGGAAGGTGTGAAAATGAGATGGGGCTTCATTCCGTTTTGGGCGGAGGAAGAAAAAATCGGATATAAAATGATAAATGCTCGAGCTGAAACAGTTGATGAAAAGGCAAGCTTCAAAAATGCTTTGAAAAAAAGACGCTGTCTTATTCTCACTGATGGTTTTTACGAGTGGAAAAAAGAAGGGAGCCAGAAACAGCCCTTCCGATTTGGGATGAAAGACAAGAAGCCATTTGCCTTGGCTGGGCTATGGGAAAATTGGAGTAAAAATGGAAAGAACATTACCTCCTGCACCATCATCACAACTACTCCAAATGATGTAACGAGAAATGTCCATGACAGAATGCCCGTCATCCTTCCTGAAGACAGGCTGGATATGTGGCTTGACCGATCGATGGAGGAGACAAATGAACTGAAGAAATTACTTGTCCCTTACCAGGCAGAATTGATGGAAGGTTATGAAGTATCTACGGCAATAAATTCAGCTAAAAACGAAGGTGAGGATTTGATATTGCCGCTTAACAGTCTTTAGCGAAATATAATCTTTTTTTATTGGGATGTTTAATACAAGCTTGGATGGTGGTATATAAAGACACAGCCAACACCAAGATGAATACATCCTGGAAAGAGGAGATTAACATGAACGGATTAACAAAAAACGGATTTTATGAATTGATTTATAATAACGAGCGCTTCTCATTTTTACAGTATATTCGCAAAGATATTATTTGTGATGTTTGTTATATAACTTTAAAAAATGTGATCACGGGTGAAACTATTACTTTTAAACAATCAGAAATACGCGGATTCCAACTCGCGGGTGAAGAAGCTAATGCAAGCTAACTATTGCTAAATAGATTGCCTTTTCTTTATACTAAAGAGTATTAGATAAAGTAAAGGAAGTGGCAGCAAATGATTCACCAGAACTGGCACGAACGCGAAACGAACAAAAAACTAAAATGCGTTCATACAGATGCAAAAAAATACATTGTTAATAACAAGCTCACTAATGGAAAAGTGTATGATGTTAAAAATGAAACAGAAGAATTTTATTTCATAGTAGATAACTCCGGTAAAGTAGGCGGTTACTACAAAGAGTATTTTGAAGAAATTAACTAATAAGGAAGGCTGCCGCAGATAATGCGGCAGCCTTTTTTTAGGTTGTTTTCGTAACTTGTCCTATAGTTATTTGGATTAAGTAAACAAGAGCTCTTATTGGTGTTCAGTTTTTCCAAATATTGTTTTTTCAAGTAACCAAGAGGGCTTATTGGAGATCCGTTTTTCCAAAATATGTTTTTTTAAGTAACCTAGAGACCATATTGGTGGATCAATTTAACATGACATTTTTTAGTCTACAATCATTCGTGTGTGAAGAAGCGGGGTGAACGGTCTCTGAAGGTTGCTTATGACCACTTGCTAGAGAAAGAATCTTTTGCCGGGTACGAAAGGATGCTCGCTTTCAGCGGGCCTTGTGCAACCTTGGCATTGAGAGCTCTTGCCTGGTAAAAATGATCTCTAGTTCATATCAGGATTCCTGCACTTTCCTCTTTTGTCTTCGATTTGTTTAAAAAATTCATTTCAAAACATCAATCATTGTGAAAGTAGTCTTTTCGGTTGTAATTCGTCAGTGATATGATAAAGGCATATATAAGCATTGAGAGAGTGATGGAGAATGAAAAAGAAGATCAGTCTTGAGGGTCCTACCGTTACATTGATGCCAATGGAAATGGAGCAGTTAAATGATTTATGGAATGTTGCTCAGGCTCAGGAAATTTGGGAATTCACCGCATCAAAAATCAAGAGCAAGGAAGATATGAAACTGACAATCGAGGCTGCCACAGCAGAAAGAGAAAAAGGTATCCAGATGCCTTTCGTAGTGGTAGATAAAGAAAGTGGCAAGATGATTGGAAGCTCCCGTTATCTTGATGTGTCAAGCTCCCACAAAAGCCTGGAAATCGGTTGGACATGGTACCATCCGGATTATTGGAGGACTAGAGTTAATACGGAAACGAAGTTCCTGATGCTGCAGTATGCATTCGAGGAGATGGATATGAATCGTGTCCAATTCTGCACGGATTTTAGAAATATTCGTTCCCAAACAGCAATTTCTCGTCTTGGCGCGAAAAAGGAAGGCGTACTCCGCAGACATCGGGTAATTGCTGATGGTTATGTAAGAGACACTGTTGTTTTTAGTATCATTAAAGAAGAATGGCCAATGGTGAAACTAACATTACAGGATATGATGAAAAGAATATAGCCGGTGTAAATTTAATGGCACATCGGCAATTTACCGATGTGCCATATGGTGCTTATTCCTTTATGAAAGATGGCTAAGAATTTGAAAAAATGATTAAAGGACTCGTGTTCTCATTCATGTTCCTATATTCGGCCAAGCAAAAACTTTATGTGCGAAAGAGGTCTTGTGTTCAGGGCGTGGTATACTGAGTTACCCTTCTTTCTGTGTATACGTTTTTCTCTTCATCATCAATAAGGAAAGTTTTTGGTCTAGCTCTTCATATTCAGGATTATCCTTGCTCATAAAAGAAAGCCGCCCAATAACAGCAGTAATATCGTTTTGAAGGACAATGAGCTGTTCTTCTCTTTCTTTATCACTGGAAAAAGAAGGGGCAGGCTGGTTGAATTCCTTTAAGCCTGTTTCTTTTCGGGTAATCTTTTCACCATCGATTATAAGGAGCTTTTCGCTGATTTTATTCAGGAAATAAACATCGTGCGAAACAATTAGCATCGAGCCTTGAAATTCCATCAAAGTTTTCTCCAGACTTTCCCTGCTGGCTAAATCAAGATGATTAGTAGGTTCATCAAGGATCAGTAGATCAATATCATTCATGAGCATCAAGACCAGTTTTATTCGAGTTCGTTCTCCGAGGCTCAAACTGCCGATTGGGACATTAAGCTTTTCCTCGTTCAAGCCAATGTTCGCAAAAATGGTCCTGGCCTTGCGAAGTTCATCGCGATCAGTCAATCCTGTGTACTCTAACGCTGTTTTGGCAGAAGGGAGATCCGAGACATCCTGGCTCAGGTATCCAATCTTTACCGATTCGCTTATCCACATATTACCAGTGGTAGCTTCCGCTTCACCTAGGAGCATTTTTAAAAGTGTAGTTTTTCCGCTTCCATTTACACCGATAATCGCCATTCTTTCACAATGATTCATATAAAAATGACTCTCTTTAAATAGGCAACGATTTCCAAACCATTTTTCCAGTCCTGATGCTTCTAATATCCTTTTTCCGCGTTTCTTGCTTTCCTGGAATTGAAAGTTTACGTTAGCTGCTTGTTTTGGCTGTTGAACTTCATTTTTTTCAAGCTCCTGATTCAATCGTTTCATCTTGGATTTAATCTGAATATCCATTTTCTTTGCTTTAACACGATGGTATTCCTTAAAGCCGATTTGTCTTCTTTCTGAACTGCTGCCTTGTTTGGTAGAATCCCTATGGGCTTTTTCCGACCAATTTTTCAAATTGGCAATCTGCTGTTGAATTTGTTCTTTGTATTTTTGCTGTGTTTCGTATTGATGAAGCTGAATCTCATAAAGTCTTTGTTTTTCTTTGCGGTAAGCAGAATAGTTACCATTAAACCATTTGGTTACTCCATCTTCAATTTCAATGACCTCATTAATTGTCCGATCAAGGAAATACCGATCGTGAGAGATAATGATGACTGATCCTTTAAACCCAGCCAATTCTTTAATTAGCCACTCAGTGCCATGCAGATCCAAGTGGTTTGTTGGTTCATCAAGTATCAATAATTCAGGTCTGTCCGCCCATACTCTTGCAAGTGAGAGTTTTAATTTTTCACCCCCGCTTAAATTCGCGAGCTGATTTTCATCCCATTCCAGGAGGTTAATAAGTCCTAGATGGCTGGAGTGCATTAAAAGATTAGACTCTGAATTGGAGAGGGCTTCTTGATACTCATTGATTGTATACTCTGTTGATTGTTTAAGATAACCCATGTTTACCGTGCTGCCGAAAGTTTCAATAAATCCGGCATCTGGCAAGTAATTCCCATAAATAATATTAGCTAAAGTTGTTTTGCCAGCACCATTGTTTCCGACAAGTCCAATCCTGCTCCCTTGCTTGATTTCAAATTCTGCGTTTTTGATGATCGTCCTGTCATTAAAGCTCTTCTGAATACCTCTTATTTTCAACAATGTCATAAAAACTCCACCTTTCTTTTTTTGCCTTATTAATTAAAGGTGAGTATTATATCCATTAAAAAAACCTCCCTGTAGTTACCCGGGAGGTCTGCAAAACATTCGCATAAGATTTACTGTACACAAAATAAAGCATGATACTGAAAATGACAGCATGCTTAGGCTTGCATTTAAATCGATATGGAATGGTAAAATGAGCAGACTAATCCTATTTCCGGGCAACACGTTTTTCATATTCGAAAAATCGGGCAGAAAATAAGATTAGTACTTCATCGGCTCTTTACCATTCCTTTCAAGTATCATTAACTAAAAGTATAACTTCCTGTAAAAATATATGTCAACCATAAAAATTCTTTTGGAGGGCTGTATTGAAAATAAACGATTTTCCCAGAGTTCAAAGTAAACATCCAGGATATTCCGCGTTTCTTACTTCAGCTGGCGAAACTTTTGCAAGAGTGTAAGTAAAGGAACTGATTGTTTTTTTGGACAATCATAAGTTAGGTTTTACTCAGCCTGTATGAAATGAAAAAGCCAGGGAAAGCATGTCCCTGGCTACAGTGTATAAGATTATATTTGTTGTTCGACTTTGATTTGACTTTTTTGGCCGCCGTACATCTTTCTTGCCAGCAAATTTTGGGCAATGAGCAAGATCCCGCCAACTGTCCAATAAAGCGGAAGGGCAGATGGAGCGTTCAAAGAGAACATGACGATCATAATTGGTGAAATCAGCCCCATGAACTTCATTTGCTTTTGCTGCTCTATTGTCATATTCGATTGAGAGACTTTAAATTGCAAATAGTATATTATTCCTGCTGCGGCAGTAATCCATATATCTGAATGCCCCAGATTGAACCATAGGAATGAATGGCTTGCAATTTCGGAAGAACTTTTTATTGCATAGTAGAGTCCCATTAATATAGGCATTTGTATCAGCATTGGCAGGCAGCCAACAGATAGGGGATTAACGCCATGCTTCTGGTACAACCCCATCATTTCCTGCTGTAATTTCTTTTGTTCAGCGGAATCCTTAGTACTTTTGATCTTTTTTTGAATCTGATCCATTTCTGGTTTAAGGACTTCCATCTTTTCTTTCATATTCTGCTGGTTTTTATATTGCTTCAGCATAAGCGGCATTAAGATTAATCTTATCATTATGGTAATGAAAATAATCGCCAATCCAAAACTGCCACCAGTTAGGCTGGCAAAATTGTGAATCAGCCATGCGAATGGGTTGACAAATGTTGACTGAAAAAAAGAGCCATCATTGGTCATTGACTGGCATCCTGCTAAAAACATTGGCGTAAATAGTAATAAAATGATTGTGTAAAGTTTTTTCATTTTTCTCCTCCTGAAATTGATCTTTGTCAGTAAATAAGAGAGAAAAATGAATTA
This sequence comes from Heyndrickxia sp. MSNUG, assembly GCF_049532715.1. Lineage (NCBI taxonomy): Bacteria > Bacillati > Bacillota > Bacilli > Caryophanales > Bacillaceae > Heyndrickxia > Heyndrickxia sp. MSNUG. The sequence continues at coordinate 2,863,839 of NZ_CP150978.1, read as the reverse complement.
TCATCATCACCTGGATCTATTTTTATTTTTATCCGTTTAAGTCGCAGCAGCTGGATTCTCAGACCCAGATCAGCTTGATTTTTAAAAGCTGTTTCTGAAACAGATGGTTTGAATTTAATATTTACTATATAGGATTCAGTGAAATAGGTATCACTTACAATCCAGAAGGCGGAAATTGACATGCTCAACAGCAAGGCCAAATAAACGCTATATAATCCAGTCGCATCCATGGACTGGGTGTACACCTCAAGCAGCATGCCTTCACCTCCGATATCCCAGCTCATTGTATAAGTATATGTCATTCCAATGCAGTAATCAATTTGAACTTTTATCCTATACGTATTGATGATCTAAAAGGTTTCATTTCCAAAGATTGTTATTGGGTGTGTGGTTTCAAAAGATGGAAAAAGGGCTAATTATATAGGACAATCCTTCAAATAATGCGCCTATTGAAAGGGGTAGCAAAAATGAAAACAGTATATGGATTAATGATCAATTCAGGAAGTGCTGAAGAGATGCTGTGGGACCATGGTGTTTGGGAAACAGAGGAAGCAGCTAAATTATATATAGAAACCGAAATGTCAAATATCAGCGGGATATGGATCGGGGAATTGAAGGTGAATGATTCCATTACTGAAGCTGCAGAAGATGCCGGCGATGTGATGGTTGAGTGCTCATTGTGCGGTATTGAATACAATGGGGAAGACGTTAATTCAACTGATTATGATGAAACAGTATGCATTTACTGCGAGCCGGGGTACAAGGAGAATATGAATATTGCCTGAATAAAGAAAAGCCATGGATTTGTTCCATGGCTTTTGCTTATGCAGATTTTGTGAGATTTGAATGTGGAACAAGAAGTTTCGCTGTTTCAAGCCTGTTGCGGACAATGATTCCAATCCAGGAAGCCAATGCAGCTTTAATGACTCCGACAATGATAAAAGGCACAAAGCCGCTAGTGAATGCCGCAGTCCATGACATTTCAAGTGCGATCTTTAACCAGACTGTTCCAAAAATAAGAGTGATCAGCATACCGATTATATTTCCGATCAAGGCATTCATAAAAGTAAAAGAAGTCTTTTCAAGCACCCAGCCAATGATGAAGGCCGCTGGGACAAAACCAACGAGATATCCTCCGGTAGGTCCTACAAGCTTTGAAAAACCGCCAGAGAATTCGGCAAAAACAGGTACACCAACTGCGCCGATAAATAGATAAAGCAGAACTGAAATAGTGCCATAACGAGATCCTAGTATAGTCGCAGCCAGACCGATTGCCAAGGTTTGCCCAGTGATCGGTACAACCGGAAGAGGAATCGTCATTTGAGCCAGAACACCGATAATGGCGGCAAATAAAGCGGTGATAATCATCATTCTTAGTTTCAGCTGTTGTTTGGTCATTCGATTGTTCTCCCCTTTGTTAACCTATATGCATTTTAGTTTACATATAGACTTTAATATTTTCAAATTTTTTTGTCAATGAAAATTTTCTTTAGCTTGATTTTACATATCAAGAATAAGGGAAAGATTAAAACAAGAATTCTTATGTAAAGGAGTGTTTATATGGATGAATTGGATCTGCATAAGATCTTTGAAACAGCGTTATTCCTGATTATGATTGCAGCAGGGATCACGGCCATTGCAAAGAAGGTTAAACAGCCTTATCCAATAGCGTTGGTTATCATAGGTACATTGATTGGATTAATGAACATTCCTATACTTGAGCCATTAAAAAATTTTATTACAGAAGGGGAAATTTTTAACTTTGTCATCATTACTTTATTTCTGCCTGCGTTGCTCGGTGAGGCATCCTTAAAGCTGCCCTTCTCCCATCTAAAAGATAATAAAGAGCCTATTCTTGTGTTGGCCTTTGGCGGAACACTAATATCGTTTCTGATCGTTGGCTTTTCTGCATATTATTTCCTGGACTTATCTTTGCCAGCTGCTTTTGTTTTTGGTGCCCTTATGAGCGCGACCGACCCAGTCAGTGTTCTTTCTATATTTAAAAGTGTGGGTGTTAAAAAGAGACTTGCAGTAGTCATTGAAGGAGAAAGCTTATTTAATGACGGATTAGCAGTTGTTTTATTTAAAATCTCTGCATTTTCATTAGTCTCATATTTGGATGCAGGCTGGTCAGGTCTTGGAATGGGGGTGTGGGATTTCGTACGAGTGATTTCTTTAGGATTAATGGTTGGAGGAGCTATGGGCTACGGGTTTTCTAAACTGACCAAATACTTCGATGACTATCCTTTAGAAATAATTTTTAGTATTTTGTTGTTCTATGGATCATTTCTGATTGCAGAAAGTATTCATGCCTCGGGCGTCATAGCAGTGGTAGTAGGGGCTCTGATATTCGGAAACTATGGTGCCCGTATCGGGATGAGCCCAACTACAAAGTTAAATATTAATAATTTTTGGGATGTTACGGCTTTATTAGCCAATTCGCTGGTATTCTTGATGGTAGGTTTAGAAATCACAAGGATTGATATCAATGATAAATGGTGGCTGATCATCTCGGCTATAGTGATTGTTCTGATCGCTAGAAGTGCGGCTGTATATGTGAGTATGGTGGCGATTAATAGCTTCAGTATGAAATGGAAACATATTCTTAACTGGGGAGGATTGAAAGGGTCATTGTCAATTGCCTTGGTTTTAAGTCTGCCCAGAGATTTTCAGGGAAGAGAAGACCTCCTGATTCTTGCTTTCAGTGTTGTTCTCTTTTCTCTTGTAGTTCAAGGGCTCTCTATAAAGCCTCTTATTTCGTTTCTGGGTATCAATAAAAAAGAAGAGAGTCACTCTGAATATGAACAGATTCTTGCCAAGCTATACAGATATGAAAATGCTATTAAAGGAATGAAGGATGCAAAAGGAAAATACTATATAACAAAAACTGTGTCTGAGGAATTAGTGAATAAATATCAATTGAAAATGGAAATAGCGGTCGCTGAGATGGATGAATTATATCTGAAATATCCAGAATTAAAGAAGAAACAGATGGAGACTTTGAGGAAATTTGCATATTATGCTGAACACGAAGCGATTGACAAACTGACAAAGGATGAAATCATTTCTTCTGAAATTGCAGATTTAGAACGGAAGGAAATCACAGAATCTATAGTAAGATTAACCTATAAAGAAAAAGGCTGACACACGGTGCCAGCCTTTTTCTGCTATGCCCAATAGGTAATAGTATCTAAAATTCCGAGTATGATTAAAATATACCCTGCAATCTTCTGGATAACCATGCCAAATTTGCGGCTTTTCTTCATTAAGGAACCATCAAGACCTATAAATGAAATGATCCCTGCGAAAATGATGACAGGAATTGAGGTGCCAATCGCAAAAATTGACGGCAAAGCAGCCCCGTATGACGAGCTAAGTACAATGGGCATAAGGGTGAAAAAGAATAACGAAAACATGGTGGGACAAAACGCAATTGAGAAGCTTACTCCCATTAAGAAAGAACCAGTTCGTCCATTTCCTTTCCATTTTGGCAAGAGCGATGTTAACCTAGTTAGCCAATTAAGTGTCAATACGCCGATAAGAGTAAATCCAATCAGAATGAATAATGGCCCCATAAGCTTCCTGAACAATGAAAAAAAGCCAGGCAAAATCTCCTGGAAGCTTTGGCCGATCAACCAAAAAGCCATTCCAAGCAAAGAGAAAACGGTGATTTTTCCTAGGATGAAGTAGCCTATATCAACCCATTGACTTCTTGTTTGCAGGCTGCGATTCCCATAATATGTGATGGCTCCAAGGTTTCCTGTCAGCTGGCAGGGTGCTAGGGCACCGACCAGTCCCAGCAAGAAACTCGCCAAAATAGGAATTTGTTCTGTTTGGTTAACCAGTGTAAAAAATGGACGGCTTAAGAACTGGCTGATTTCATTGAAAAACTGATACATCGAGAATACTCCTCCACCTGCAGCTGATATCTTAATCATACTTGATAAATATCAAAAAGGTGTGCAGAAAAAAACAGCAAGACAACTTTGTCTGCTGTTTTTTATAACCTATTAAACTATTCGAACCCAGGCTGTCAGTAATTCATATGCATGTTCAACTTCAGCATCGGCAGGAGGTTCAACGTCCTTTAAAGGATATTCCAGCCCTAGAGCCTCCCACTTGTAAACACCAAGCTTGTGGTACGGCAAAACTTCTACCTTTTTAACATTTTCAAGGGTGCCAATAAACTCTCCCAATAGAGTGAGGTCCTCGGTATCATTTGTCACTCCTGGTACAAGGACATGCCGTACCCAAATGGGAATATGAAGGTCTGAGAGGTAGCGGGCAAATTCAAGAATATGGTCATTAGCCATGCCTGTAAGTTTAATGTGCTTTTTCCTGTTGATATGCTTCAAATCCAATAAGACTAGGTCAGTATATTTCATTAACTCCGCCAGTTGCTCCTGAAAGAGGGGCGCACTTGAAAAACAGCCACCTGATGAATCAATAGCAGTATGGATACCTAGCGTTTTACACTCCTTGAAAAGCTCTGTAATAAACGGAATCTGCAGCAATGGCTCACCACCACTGACAGTTATGCCCCCGCCTGATGGTTGAATGAATGGTAAATAGGTAGTTAAATCATCGATGATTTCGGAAACAGCCACCTGTTTGCCAGTGCCGATCTCCCAGGTGTCTGCGTTATGGCAAAATTGGCAGCGCAGCAGGCACCCCTGTGTAAAGATAACGTAGCGGATTCCTGGTCCGTCGACAGTGCCAAATGTTTCAATAGAATGAATGTTTCCGTTCATGATGATTGCTCCTTTCTGGTAAAACAGGAGTTCCTGGAGAGTATGAGGGAACTCCATGTTCTCCGCCGCTTTCATACGGCTATTCATTACATAGATTCATGGAAAGTACGGTTGATTACATCCATTTGCTGCTCACGTGTCAGCTTGATGAAGTTTACAGCATAGCCAGATACACGAATGGTCAGCTGTGGATATTCTTCTGGGTGTTCCATTGCATTCATTAGAGTTTCTCTATTAAACACGTTAACATTTAAATGATGGCCATCTTTCATTGCGTAGCCATCGAGGATGGATACGAGATTGCTTGTGCGGCTTTCTTCCTCTTTTCCAAGCGCTTTTGGAACGATGGAGAAGGTGTTTGAGATTCCATCCATAGCATAGCTATATGGTAGTTTTGCGACAGAAGACAGGGAAGCAAGGGTTCCTTTTGTGTCCCGGCCATGCATTGGGTTTGCTCCTGGAGCGAATGGCTCGCCAGCCCTTCTGCCGTCTGGTGTATTTCCAGTTTTCTTACCATATACAACGTTTGAAGTGATTGTAAGAATTGACATTGTATGCAATGAATTGCGGTAAGTTGGGTGCTTGCGCAATTTTTTCATGAAGGTTTTAACAATTTCAACAGCAATGCTGTCAACACGGTCATCGTTGTTTCCGTATTTTGGGAAATCACCCTCAGATACAAAATCAACTGCAATGCCATTTTCATCGCGGATTACTTTAACCTTCCCGTATTTTATCGCGCTTAAGGAATCGGCTACGACACTTAATCCGGCAATTCCTGTTGCCATAGTGCGAAGGACTTCAGTATCGTGGAGCGCCATTTCGATTCTTTCATAGCTGTATTTGTCATGCATGTAATGAATGATGTTCAAAGTGTTGATATAAAGGCCTGCGAGCCATTCCATGACGTTATCGAATTTTGCCATGACTTCGTTATAGTCGAGAACGTCGCTTGTGATCGGGCTGAAACCAGGTGCCACTTGAATTTTGAGCTTCTCATCAACACCTCCGTTGATGGCATAGAGCAATGCTTTTGCAAGGTTTGCTCGTGCACCGAAGAACTGCATCTGTTTACCGATTTCCATTGCTGATACGCAGCAGGCGATACCATAGTCATCGCCGTATTCCGGGCGCATCAGGTCATCATTTTCGTATTGTATTGAGCTAGTTTTAATCGACATTTCCGCACAATACTTCTTAAAGTTCTCTGGAAGGCCAGGAGACCATAAAACAGTCAGGTTTGGTTCCGGAGCAGGTCCCAGATTATCTAATGTACGAAGGAATCGGAAAGAGTTTTTCGTAACAAGTGACTTGCCGCAATGCGCCATGCCGCCGATTGATTCCGTTACCCAGGTTGGGTCACCGCTGAACAATTCATTATAATCAGGTGTTCTTGCGAATTTTACAAGTCGGAGCTTCATGACGAAGTGGTCGACCAATTCCTGTGCTTCTTGTTCAGTCAAAGTGCCGTTTAGCAGGTCGCGTTCAATGAATATGTCCAGGAAGGATGCCACACGGCCAAGGCTCATTGCCGCACCGTTTTGTTCTTTGATTGCAGCTAGATAAGCGAAGTAAATCCACTGAAAAGCTTCTGTTGCGTTAGAAGCCGGCTTAGAAATATCATAGCCATAGCTTTCAGCAAGCTTTTTCAATTCATTTAATGCACGGTATTGTTCTGAGACTTCCTCTCTGAGGCGCATAGTGTCTTCTGTCATGACACTGCTTGTCAAACTGTGGTCTTTCTTCTTTTGCTCCATAAGGAAGTCAACACCATACAGCGCAACACGTCGGTAGTCCCCAATGATGCGTCCTCGTCCATAAGCATCTGGAAGCCCAGTGATGATACCAGCTTTCCGTGCCTGGAGCATTTCCTTTGTATAAACATCGAACACACCCTGGTTATGTGTCTTGCGAAAATCTGTGAAGATTTTTTCAACTTCCTTATTCAGTTCATAACCATATGCTTCACATGAAGCCTTAGCCATGCGGATGCCACCGAATGGCTGCATGGAGCGTTTAAATGGCTGATCTGTCTGGAAGCCAACAACCTTTTCTTTTGCTTTGTCCAGATAACCTGGACCATGAGAGGTGATTGTTGACACGACTTCTGTATCCATTGCCAAAACTCCGCCATTCTCGCGCTCCTGCTTTGTTAATTCCATGACCTGCTGCCATAAAAGGTTTGTTTCCTCAGTGGCTCCTGCCAGAAAGCTTGAATTACCTGTATATTCAGTGTAGTTATTTAAGATAAAATCTCGAACATTGATTTCTTCCTGCCAAGTACCGTTTTTAAAGCCTTTCCACTGTTCCATTTCAAGTCACCTCAGAAGTAATTTTTTATATAACAGTTACCACACTTTCATCATACTACGACTATAACAGTTTTGGTGTGACAATATTGTGAAAAGATGAACAATATGTGAATATCAATAATTAATCCGTTGTAAAAATATTTCCTGAGGAAACTGTATTATATAAATATATGATTTTGTTGGTGCTGTTATATAAAAAGAGGTATGATAACTTATACTATCAGGAAACGTTGCCACTATGGATGTATTGTTTTGTATGTTTTGTGTCAAATTGAGTAGAAGGGGAGATGAAGAAAAAGAAAAAACAGGATGTGGAATCCTGTTCTTAGAAAGGAAGATATTAATCAACCACAATGTAAGCGATCATCGGACCGCTATTTTCTGCTTTAGTGTGTATCATACAAATAAGTCGGTAGGTTCCTTCTTTGTCAAATTGCAGAGGAACGACTGTTTCTTCCCCCTTTTTAACGATCCCTTTAATATCTGTACCTTCAATAATGAATGGGTGTTCCTTACCATTAACCCCTAAAATTTTTAATCGGACTTTTTCTCCTTTTTCAACAAAGATGGTTCCTGGATCCCAACGGTAAGCCTCAATTTCTTTACCATCTTCTGTAGATGATTTAAATTCACCGGTTACCAGGTGAATCTCCCGGATTGTATCTTTTTGCTGGCTAATAGCTGGAGTGGCATCAGAGTTGAAGTTCATCCAAAATGATCCGATTATAGCAAGAAGAGCTAGGACACCAACTAAGTATAATGCACTTTTTTTCACAACGAAGAAATGCATATTTTCACCTCCTTTTTTAATATTTATGCTCGTCCATATAAAGAACTTGTCTAAATTTTTCAGGTTTATCGGTGTTTTTTTAAAAGAGAATAGACTGAAACCAGTTAACAAACCATAAATTAGAGAAAATGTAAGGAGGAAGCTATGTACCGTTTATTCACACATAATGATCTGGACGGAGTTGCCTGCGGAATTCTTTTTATGCTTGCTTTTGGAGAAGGAGTGGACATTCGATATAATTCGGTTTCTGGGCTAAACTTTCATGTTGAACGATATTTTGAAAGTATGAATGACAAAATGAAGAGAGAAGATTTATTGTTCATTACTGATCTTTCTGTTAATGATGAGATCGCTGAAAAAATAAATGAATTTGTTTTAGCTGGAGGTAAAGCGAAGCTGATTGACCACCATAAAACAGCTTTGCATTTCAATGATTACCCATGGGGCGATGTTAAAGTGGAGGACCAAAACGGGACGCTCACAAGTGCTGCTTCGCTGGTATATGAATATCTAGTTAATGAGAGCCATTTGCAAAAAAATGGATCAATAGATGAATTTGTAGAACTGGTCAGGCAGTATGATACATGGGACTGGGATATTCTCAAAAATTACAAGGCGAAAAACTTAAATGATTTATTTTTTATGATATCGATAGAAGATTTTGAAGGTCGGATTGTTCCGCGTCTCCAGGCAGGAGAGCATTTTGAATTTGATGAATTCGAGCAAAAACTGCTGGAAATGGAAGAAGATAAAATTGATCGATATATTAGAAGGAAGAAGCGTGAAATTGTACAGATTTACACAAACACAAATGGACTTTATGGAGGGATTGTACATGCTGAATTCTATCATTCTGAATTGGGTAATGAATCAGGAAAAGAATTCCCTCATCTGGATTATATATCCATTATCAATTTGGGTGGCAAGAAAATCAGTTTCAGGACCATACACGACGATGTAGACGTTTCAGCTGTTGCAGGAGAGTTTGGCGGTGGTGGTCACGCAAAGGCGGCTGGATGTTCGATGAACGGTGAAGCATTCACTCGTTACATAAATGAAGCATATCCTCTCGGCCCTATCCGTCAGGATGCAGTCAAAAATGTCTATAACCTTAAGGAATCAAAGAATGGCTGTCTTTATGAAAATCGAGAAAGAGATTTATTCATGATTAATGCTGAAGGGAAGGAATATTTCATTTCGCTAAGCAACAATGATAAATTAGGGCCATACGAGAGTTTTTTTGATGCAGAGCGTCATTTGAAAAGAGAATATAGGGCAGCTCTAGCCAAAGATGAGATATATGTGCCCTATCTTGAATCCAAAGTATTTAATCACGTCAATATTAATGGCCCATCAAGATTTTCTTGATGGGCTTGTATTACTTTGTGGTTCATTACCAGTCCTGTAAGGAGATATCAATCTGTATCTCTAATTTATTGATAGTTTTTGCAATATTCTACTGTTAATTACATTCATAATTAACTCCTTTTTAATCTAATTTTGCCTCTAAGTTCAATGGTATTTTGCTGATTATTCTCTTCAATGCATAGATATTCCATTATTATTAAAATTCAATAACTTTGCAGAAATCTAGTTGGATATTTGCTAAAATTAAATTCGGATACTGGGATAATGGATGTGTTTGAATGAAGAAATGGCTGATATTTTCTATTTTGATCATGTTTGGAATTTTTAACTTAAATGAACCTGTACTTGCTGAAGCTGGTGCCGCTGATCTAACATCGGAGGCTGCTGTATTAATGGACACACAGTCGGGTGCGATACTCTTCGGTAAAAATGAAGAGGTGAAAATGTATCCTGCAAGCCTCACTAAGATTGCTACGGCGATTTATGCAATTGAAAAAGGGAATTTGGATGATCAAGTAATAGTAAGTAAAAAAGTATTTGATATAGACGGAACAAGGGTTTATTTAAATCCAGGTGAGCAAGTGACTTTAAAGAAGCTTATACAGGGTATGTTGATTAATTCTGGAAATGACGCTGCAATGGCAATTGCAATTCATCTGGATGGGACGATGGAAAAGTATTCGCAACATGTTAATGAGTTTCTGGAATCCGAGATAGGTGTAAAGGCGACACATTTTGTAAATCCGCATGGTTTATTCGATGAGGATCATTATACGACGGCTAAGGATTTAGGGATAATCCTGAATTATGCGATGAAAAACGAGGATTTTCGCGAAATCTTTGGAACAAAACAGATGAAATGGGATGGAGAATCCTGGGACACAACTCTTTTGTCTCACCATCGGATGCTGAAAGGAGAAATCCCCTATCCAGGAGTTACCGGAGGAAAGACGGGATTTGTTGACCAGTCCAAGCAAACATTGGCGACTACTGCAGAAAATGGGCCGCTTAAATTAACTGCAATCCTGTTGAAATCAGAATATAAAAAGAAAATTTACGATGACACAATTAAGCTGTTTGATTATGGATTCTCGAATTTTAAGTCCTCTCAGGTTAAAAAGGGGGAAGTATTCACAAGCGGCAAACGGCAATTCACATATAGCGCGGATACTTTCTTGACTGATCCAATTGATGAAGGCAATAGAACTGTTGACTCAAATGGAGTTTTGAATATCGAAAATAGAGAAGGTAAGGTTATTCAAACCGTTGAACTGAAGCCGATAATTAAGAAAAAACTAGAAGTAAAGAATACTGCTCAAAAGGCAGAACAGAGCGGGGTATTGTCACTTAACTCTATTGTAGGCGGTATATTGCTTTTGTTTGCTGTCGGTGTTTTGGTATTGAACCGAAAACAAAAAAGAAATAGAAGGTATCGAAGCAGGTAATCATGGCCTGCTTTTTTATTTTGGCTGTTTTTTAAAAGATTGTTGTTTTGATAGCAAAACAATTATAAATTAGTTGATTGAGCACGGGTCCGAGAACAACTCCATAAGGAAAAAGCAGGACGAGTTGTTATGAGAAGACGTCCGAGAACAACTCGAAGAGAAAAAAGCGCGATGAGTTGTTATGAGGAAAGGTCCGAGAACAACTCGAAGAGAAAAAAGCGGGACGAGTTGTTATGAGGAAAGGGCCGAGAACAACTCGAAGAGAAAAAAGCGGGACGAGTTGTTATGAGGAAAGGTCCGAGAACAACTCGAAGAGAAAAAAGCGCGATGAGTTGTTATGAGAAGACGTCCGAGAACAGCTTGAAGAGAAAAAAGCGCATCGAGTTGTTATGAGGAAAGGCCCGTGAACAATTCAATGAGGAAAAAGCAGGAACTTGAGTTTTTCAGCATTCTTCCACGCGGAAAGCGAGCATCCTTACGTTTGAATCAACCCTACTCTAAAAGCAACAATGTTTACGAATCCAGCCTTTATTTTCATCAGAAATGATTTCTCTCATAAGACAAGATTGTAAGGGGGATGTAACAATTAATTAACCATCTTTTACATTCAGTTAATGAGAGATTAATAGACTGTCTTTATAGTGGGAGGTGGATTGAATAACCTAACTGGAGGTCTTGGAATGATGATTAAACAAAACTTCAAAAAGAAGATTCTTCCGATCGCTGTGATTTCTACTGTAGCGTTCGGAGGCTTAGCAGGGACATTTCATGCAAAAGCGGAAAAGGAAGTAAGTGATAACCGTGCAGAAATTAAGAACGTCATTTTCTTAATCGGTGACGGCATGGGTAATACATATACATCAGCTTATCGTTATTTAAAGGACAACCCTGATACACCTGAAATGGAAAAGACTGAATTTGATAAGTATCTTGTAGGAAATCAGATGACATATCCAGAGGATCCTGAACAGAATGTAACTGATTCTGCTGCGGCAGCAACAGCGATGTCTGCCGGGGTTAAAACATACAACGCAGCGATCGGTGTTGATAATGATCAAAAACCAGTTAAAACAGTACTAGAAGCAGCAAAGGAAAACGGCAAGGCAACTGGACTCGTTGCTACATCTGAAATCACTCACGCAACTCCTGCTTCCTTCGGTGCGCATGATATTTCAAGGAAAAACATGAATTCGATTGCGGATGATTACTATGATGAAATGATTAACGGCGAACATAAAGTGGATGTAATGCTAGGTGGCGGATTAAGCAATTTTGTACGTCAGGACAGAAACCTTACTGAAGAATTCAAAAAAGCGGGCTACAGCTATGTTACGGATCGCAGCCAAATGCTGAACGACAAAAACGATAAGATTCTAGGTTTATTTGCACCAGGCGGCCTGCCAAAAATGATTGACCGCGAAGAAAGCACTCCTTCACTTGCAGATATGACTAATTCTGCTATCGAACGTTTAAATAAGGATAAAGACGGGTTCTTCCTTATGGTGGAAGGCAGCCAGGTTGACTGGGCGGGCCATGATAACGATATTGTGGGTGCAATGAGCGAGATGGAGGACTTTGAACAAGCATATAAGGCAGCTATTGAGTTTGCGAAGAAGGATAAGCATACTTTGGTTGTTGCAACTGCTGACCATTCTACTGGCGGATACTCAATCGGTGCAGAAGGTGAATATAACTGGTTTGGTACACCAATCCAAGCTGCTAAACGAACGCCTGACTTTATGGCTGCAGAAATAGCCAAAGGAGCTGAAGTGGAAAAAATATTAAAGAAATATATTGCACTTGATTTAACAACAGAAGAAATCCAGTCAGTAAAAGATGCAGCAGCTACAAAGAAGGTATTAACAATTGACAATGCTATTGAAAAGATTTTTGATGACCGTTCCCACACAGGATGGACGACTGGAGGACATACTGGTGAAGATGTTCCGGTATTTGCTTTTGGACCTGGGAAAGAACGCTTTTATGGACAAATTGACAACACGGACAATGCAAAGAATATATTTGATATCCTTGAAAATAGCAAAAGAAAATAGACATTAAATCTCCCGCCAGGGCCAAGGCCACGGCGGGAAATTTCTTGGAGAAGGGGTTTCTCAATGGAAAAATATCTCTCGTTCCTTTTAGCTATTTCAATTTTATCCGGCTGTTCCGCAGCAGCTCAGGAGGATCCTGCTAAAGGAAGTAAAGCAGATGGGGCGGTTAAAGCATCTGAGGAGCCGAAAATCCCTAATAAATATGTACCTAATCCTCAAGTAACAGATGATAGTACTTTGAAAAAGGCAGGGGACACAGTTACTGATCGTAAAGGGGAACTCACTTTAAAAGCAATCAAGAAAGTAAATAAGCATTTTACATTAGAAGGGATCCAATATACGATAAACGATATTAAGTTGATCCATTATGTACCTGACTACAGCATGATTGATTTTTTTCATCCATATACACATGAAGAAGAATTCGATTTCGTAAAGATGGGAATCGAAATTGAAAATACTTCTAAAGAAAACTATCATTTCGCTCCTGTCGCGTTAATGAAGGTCAATGGATCCATTCACAAAACATGGGAAGATGATTTTTACCTCGAGGAATTGAATGGGGAAATTGCTGCAGGTCAAATGAAAAAAGGGAGTGTCGGTTTTATTGTGGATGAACTAGATGGACTTAGCGAAATTGAAATTTTATCTGGTGACTTAGTCGGTGCGGACAAAAAGAAAAAAGCAAGTCCAGTTAGACTGACAATTCCAATTAACTGAGTAAAATAAGAGCCATGGGACCCATGGCTCTTATTTTTATGCAGGCAACCCCTTTTGAATGCCTAGGATTTTATAAGGGAAGTTGAAAAAAGCATGATAAATGATATACCCGCCATGGCAATTACCCAGAGCCACGCAGCCTCCATATTTCCCGACTCGATCGCAACATAAATGGCTGTTGGAGCAGTCTGTGTCTTACCAGGAAGATTACCCGCAAACATAAGCGTTGCACCAAATTCCCCTAGTGCCCTTGCGAAACTGAGGATCAATCCTGTAACGAGGGTTTTCGCGGAAAGCGGTAATGTCACATACAGGAAAACCTTCCACTCGCCAGCTCCATCCACTCTCGCTGCTTCCTCGGCCCCTGGGTCAATCGAAAGAAATCCACTCTTTGCTGATTGATACATAAGTGGAAAGGCCACCACAGATGATGCAATGACTGCAGCCCACCATGTGAACATAATTTGGCTTCCAAATATAGTTTCTATCACCCGGCCAACAGGGCTGTTAATTCCGAAGATGATAATCAAAATAAATCCTACTACTGTAGGCGGCAAGACTAGAGGTAAGGTCAAGGCTGTTTCAACAGCTGTTTTACCGAAAAATCGTTTCCTTGATAAGATTCTTGCCGCAAATATACCTGAAATGAAAACGATAATGACTGATATTGATGCGATTTCAAGTGAAAGCTTAATCGGTGTCCAAAAATCACTGTACATTAATAATCAATCCAATGCTGCTTTAAAGCCGTATTTTTTAAAAATATCCATTACATCTTGAGTCTTCAGGAATTCGAAAAACTGAGTTGATTCATCAGCATTTTTAGAAGAAGAGATTACACCTGCAGGATATATAATTGGATCATGCAAACCGTGTCCGGAAATTGGGATCGTCTTTATTTTATCAGAAATTATCGCATCTGTTTTATAGACTATCCCTGCATCGACATTTTCGGTTTCAACATAGGATAACACTTGGCGGACATCCTTTGTGTTAATGATTTTCGATTCCAGCCTGCTCCATAATCCTGTTGAAATGAATGTTTGTCTGGCATACTGCCCTGCAGGTACCGTTTCTGGCGTGCCAATGGCAATTCTTTTAATATCGGTTTTAAGCAAATCATCAAGGGATTCAATGTTTTGTTTTTCTTTTGGAACAATTAATACTAGTTCATTTCCTAAAAGCTGGGTACTGTGATTTTTATCAATCATATCTTTTGCTAATAGCTGATTATATTTATCCTCAGCTGCAGATATAAACAAATCAACAGGAGCACCCTGAGCAATTTGCTGCTGGAGGGACCCTGATCCGCCAAAATTAAAAATGATTTTGACATCAGGATGATCCTCCATATATTTTTGTCCAGTTTCTTCCAAAGCTTCACGAAGACTAGCTGCGGCAGAAATTGTAAGTTCTTTTTGCTCATTATTCTTATCGGTTTGGCAGCCGGTGATAATCAGCGATATGGCTATGAAAAAAAAGATAATAAATTTCTTCAATTGTTACATCCTCTCGTAGAAGCCTATTAAAAAAATGTGTAGAACAGGTTGTTTGCCTATTCATCCTGTTTTCGTGTAAGATGCTTCACGCTTTTTCATAAAAAACCATTTTACTATAGCTGCAAAGTTTATGAATCTATTTATAATGAATGACATAACTGATTATATCGAATTATCGATGATGCAGCACACAATAAAATCACAAGTTAGTGAAAAAGTCATTGAGAGGGAGATGGATAATAAAAAAAAACTGCCGTGCAGCGGCAGCTTTGATTGAACTATTGAATGTTTCCGGATTTTTGATCGATCTGCATGCATACCTCGTCTGCAGACAGGCCGCTTGCTTCAATTACCGAACCTTGGGTTGACACATCTTGCATACCCATGACGTTTGAATCAGTTCCGCTCACTACACAGAAATCGCAGCCTTGAGCATCAGCTTCCTGACGAAGGTCAACAACTTCATGTCCTCTTTCACGCAGAGCAGCGGAAACGTTTGTTAAAGATTGTTCTACACCAATTCTAGCCATAACTCACACCTCCTCACCAATTTAAGTTGTCCGTGATAAGAATAAAATATTCCTGTGGCAAGACAATATTAAGGCATGATCAAAATTAACGGGAGGTGCCACAATGGCAAAACGTAAAAAA
Organism: Heyndrickxia sp. MSNUG; assembly: GCF_049532715.1. Lineage (NCBI taxonomy): Bacteria > Bacillati > Bacillota > Bacilli > Caryophanales > Bacillaceae > Heyndrickxia > Heyndrickxia sp. MSNUG. The sequence continues at coordinate 2,848,249 of NZ_CP150978.1, read as the reverse complement.
GATCCTTCAACCATTGGACTGAATTCTCCACAAGTTGAGGGCCAGGGTACAACTACAAGCGAATCAGGCAGCAGAACCGCTTCGTCTTCACGAAAAAAGCAGAAAAAGGTGTAAATGAGAAACCTTTGAGCAGGAATCCAATAGGCAATTCGTGTTTGCAGGCAAATTTACTGTTAACAAAGGAACAGCATGATAAAAAGACCCGCGGATACTTCCGGGGGTCTTGATATTTCTGAATAAATTATGCGTACATTTCAGCGATTTGCTTTTGAAGTTCCTGGTTCTCCAAGTATTCATCATACGTCATTTGCTTATCTACAAGGCCTGCAGGAGTGATTTCCATGATTCGGTTTGCAACGGTTTCAACAAACTGATGGTCATGGGAAGAAAAAATCATAGCACCTTTAAAGTTAATCATTCCGTTGTTAAGCGCGGTGATTGATTCAAGGTCCAAGTGGTTTGTAGGTTCATCAAGAAGCAAGACGTTTGAACCAGATAACATCATTTTGGAAAGCATGCATCGGACTTTCTCTCCCCCTGAAAGCACACTTGCCTTCTTCAGAACTTCTTCACCAGAGAAAAGCATTCTTCCAAGGAATCCACGAAGGAAACTTTCACTGTCGTCTTTAGGGGAAAACTGACGTAGCCAGTCAACCAAAGTTAAGTCGCAGCCTTCGAAGAATTCAGAGTTATCTTTAGGGAAGTAAGCTTGTGAAGTTGTAATACCCCATTTGAAACTTCCGCTATCAGGCTCCATTTCACCAGCGAGAATTTTGAATAATGTTGTAACCGCAAGTTCGTTTTTTCCGACAAGTGCAATTTTATCATCTTTGTTCATAATAAAACTGATATTATCCAGCACTTTTACACCATCGATTGTTTTCGATAAACCATCGACTCTTAAAAGGTCATTGCCGATTTCACGGTCTGGCGTAAATCCGACATATGGGTATTTACGGGAGGATGGTTTAATGTCATCCAGAGAGATCTTATCAAGAAGCTTTTTACGGGAAGTAGCCTGCTTAGATTTAGATGCGTTTGCACTGAATCTTGCGATGAAGGCTTGCAATTCCTTGATTTTCTCTTCTTTTTTACGGTTTGTATCCGACTGCATTCTAAGTGCAAGCTGGCTGGATTCGTACCAGAAATCATAGTTTCCGACATAAAGCTGAATCTTACCAAAATCAAGGTCAGCGATATGCGTACAAACTTTATTCAAGAAGTGTCGGTCATGGGATACAACAATGACAGTATTCTCAAAATTGATCAAGAATTCTTCAAGCCATTGGATCGCTTTGATATCCAGGTGGTTTGTAGGTTCGTCAAGCAATAGTACATCAGGCTTACCAAAAAGAGCCTGTGCAAGAAGTACCTTAACCTTTTCTCCGCCGCCAATATCAGCCATTTTCTTATCATGCAGTTCTTCGCCAATTCCCAAACCTTTTAAAAGGATCGCTGCTTCCGATTCAGCTTCCCAACCGTTAAGCTCTGCAAATTCACCTTCTAATTCGGCAGCTTTCATGCCATCTTCATCAGTGAAATCTGCTTTCATGTAAATGGCGTCTTTTTCCTGCATTACTTCATATAAACGGGAATGACCCATAATTACTACTTTCAGTACTTCTACATCTTCATATTCAAAGTGGTTTTGCTTTAAAACTGCAAGGCGTTCACCGGGAGTCAAAGATACGTTGCCAGCTTGCGGCTCGATTTCTCCAGATAGTATTTTAATGAATGTTGATTTGCCTGCACCGTTTGCTCCGATCAGGCCATAGCAATTACCAGGAGTGAATTTAATATTAACGTCTTCAAATAGCTTGCGGTCACCATATCTCAAGCCTACATTTTGAACTGTAATCATTTATTTAATAGCCTCCATTAATATATATCCCAAAGATTATAACATGTTTGACTGCCAGTAGCGAATTCTTTTTCTGTGGAGGTTCCAGAGGATAATATTAGAGTAATAAATAAACTTAACATACAAAAAGAGTTTTTAATTGATTCAAAATGGGAAAAGGCGAGAGTAGGATAAAGATGTTGTTAATAAAATGCGCCAGATTGAAGGGTGAATAGATAGAAAGTAACAGCCATTTTAAAAGAAAAGAGTATAAAGATTGAATTAGTTTATGGTCGTTTAAAAATTTCTTAAACTATGTCAATTTTTTTGCTCGTTTTCACACATTTTTCATATTTTTCATGTAAAATAATAATAGACAAAGATGGAAAAAAGGAGTTTTTGAAATGGCTAAAAAGCAGCTGGTTGATTTCGTTAACCGACTAAAAGAATCAGGGATTAAAGTCAGCTTCACTAAGCCAAAATCAGAATTTTTCTCCCTGCAAAAGACAGAGAAACATCCCACCACTGTAAATTCACACTAAAATAGCCCGGCCATTTCGGATGATTGTGTGTCAATACGACAAGCTAGTCAACATCAGCCAATGCTGAAAACGGCCAATAAAAAACAGCTTATTGCGATCATAGTAAATAAAAAAAGCGGTGTGCAAACACCGCTTTTTTCATATTATAATTCATCCATAATTGATTTGAATACTTTTTCCTTATCGAATTCTTCACCCATAGGGAATTTTTTTATGAATTTATTGTTTTCGTCAATTAAATAAGTAAATGTACTGTGCACGTAAAAACCATTGCCAGGATCACGGTATTGAAATTTAAATGTATCAGCTACCTGTTTGATTTTTTGTTGTTCTTCTAAAATATTTGTCTTGTCTCCCGTGAGAAAGAGCCAATTCCCGTCATTCTCCAGTCCGAACGTGTCCATATATGTCCTTAATACTTCAGGGGTATCTCGGTAGGGATCAATAGTCACGGTGACAAACTGTACTTTATCGCCAAAGACTCCCTCTTGGACTAAATCTTTCCTCAGTAAATTCATCTTTTGTGTAGTCGTTGGGCAAATATCAGGGCAGTGGGTATAAATAAACTCTACAAGTTTGATTTTTTTAGTGTGTTCCCCGAAAGTATAATTCTTCTCACCCATTGTAACGAGCGTAATGTCGTCTGGAATCTTAGCATTGGCATCCCTTATTAGGAAAAAGGAAATGCCAGCTGTGATCCCTATTAGCACGATAAGCGAACTGATGATATATATTTTTTTCATAACACAAACCTCCCCCTTATAAGATATAAGAATCGTAAGGAAAATCATATGGACATTGTGTGAACTATGTTAAATAGGAAAGTTTGCATTAACATAATTTACATTATGAGGCTACTTTCAGCCATAAACTTTTTTGTAATTAGATATTAGTCTTGAAAAGAATAAAGGTACTCGCCGAAAGGAAATTGTATAACATGGATGTTTAGTCTATGTTGCAAAACTCAACTGGACAATTTTCACATCCAATCTCCTGTTTTAAAAATTGCAGGTTGTGATGGATGATTCTTTTTCGATTAATGGAAAGGATTTTTTCCTCCCGTAAATCTCCAATCATACGGCTTACACTTTCCCTGGCAGTTCCACAATAATTAGCCAGATCCTGATTAGTGATTGGAACATTTATGCAGATGCCATCCTCTTTTTTAATGCCGTAGCTATTGCTAAGCCGGATGAGGCGCTTCTTGGCCTTCTCTAAATGAAAAATTTCCTTTTTTATATTTTACGATCTTTTCAGAAACATTTAATAGTTCGTTTATTTCATAAGAAAATCTCTTATGGTCATTATTTCCGGCCACACCATCCCCACCATTGCAGTCCTTTGTTTAACTTTATTTATATGAAATATAAACATCAGGTCAACAGGGAAAATGTGAACAAATTTTAATCCGCTTTTTTGATAAAGGTTTTAGTAAAAACAAACTTAAATTGGGCATGCCATAAAAGGTAAATATCATGAATCTGGTTGACTTTACATTTTTTAGGAGTTATTCTAATGAAGAAAAGATTTTATTTATAAGGAGTATGTTTTATGTTAGGTGTCGTTCTTAACTAATCCGTTAACTTTATACGGTCAATCCGGAATATTTTTAATCATGGCCTTTATAAGGTTTATTTAGCCATGGTTCGGGATTGAGGGTTAAGAACAATGAACATAGTAAAGCATGCTGATATCCATAAGCATAAGCTGTGTACATGTACACAGCTTTTTTTATGGGAAAATGCTGGCGGAAGGATCGCCAGGCATTCTTAAAGCCGCTTTGGACATTGTTCCATGGCGGTTTTTTGCGTTCCATCTATACATTCATCTGCTAATCAGCAATCTTTACCTTTGGCTGTATTAAAGGTAAATGTTGATTGGAGTGGAAGGCAGTCGATTGATGCGGTATCACCGGAAACACCACTGAAAGTGAGTGCCTGGTGTGTAAATCAAATACGGTTTTATTTTAAGGAGGAAAATAAATTGAACGAACAAACATTTAACGTCTTAGGATTTATTAAGATCAAAGAAATGATCTCAAGCTTCGCTATGACAGAGCTTGGGCGCAAAAAAGTGAACGATATGCTGCCTTCTGTGAATGCAAAGCAAATTACCTCCTGGCAGGAGGAATTGGCAGAGGCAATCGAGATCCTGAAAATCAGTTCAAGCGTTCCAATTCATGGTCTTGAGGGTATGGAATTAGTCTTGAAAGGGTTCCATAAAGGGATCCCACTTAGGCCAGACCAGTTAGTCATGCTATTGAATTTTCTTGAAACATGCAATAAAATACGCAGGTTTATGAAGGAAAAGGAATATTGTGCTCCAAGAGTTTCTTCGTATGTTTATGGAATTGAAGAATTGCCTGAGCTGGCAGCAGAGATTCAAAGATGTATCCGAAACGGTCAAATAGATGATTATGCGACTAAAGAGCTTTTAAAAATCCGCAAACAAATAGCAATTCAGGAGGAACGTTTAAAGGAAAGACTTAATCAGGCCCTTAAATCGGGGAAAATGAAACCTTTTTTACAGGAGTCGGTCATAAGCCAGAGAAATGGAAGGTATGTGATCCCGATTAAAAAGGAATACCGGACAAAAGTGAAGGGAGCTGTACTCGATACATCTGCTTCTGGATCGACACTTTTCGTTGAACCAGAAGAAATTGGCGCTTTCCAGGAGCAAATGGGATGGCTATACGCTGAAGAGCAGGCGGAGGTTGAAAAAGTTTTAATATCATTGACTGGTATGGCGGAAGGAAATGAGAAAGAGATTCGCCTTGCCATCGAAACAATGGTCCATTATGATGTGTTATTTTCAAAAGCAAAGTATTGCAGATCGATTGATGCGAAACGGGTCAAAATATATGACGGTTCCATGATCATGTTCAAGGATGCGAGACATCCACTGCTTGGTGACAAAGCAGTCCCGTTAACGATTGAAATTGGTTCCGATTATCAAGCTTTGGTTATAACTGGGCCCAATACTGGTGGTAAGACGGTTTCCATAAAAACAGCTGGATTGCTTGTCTTAATGGCTCAGTGCGGGCTGCATTTGCCTGTTGAAGAGGAAAGTACTTCAGGAATTTTTCATAAAGTCCTTGTCGATATAGGGGATGGACAGAGTATTGAACAGAATCTTAGCACATTCAGTTCAAGAATCGTAAATATCATTGAAATTTTAAAAGAAGCGAATGATAAAACGCTTGTCCTCCTTGATGAACTAGGTTCTGGTACCGATCCAGGCGAAGGTATGGGGCTGGCCACGGCAATCCTTGAAAACCTTAACAACAAAGGCGCAACCTTGTTTGCAACTACTCATTATAGCGAAATAAAAGAATTTGCCGATCAGCATCAAGATTTCATGAATGGATCAATGGAATTTGACCTCGAGACCCTTAAGCCAACATATCGCTTACGGATTGGGGAAGGTGGGGACAGCCAGGCTTTTGCCATTGCCTTAAAGTTAGGCATACATCCAAAATTAATTGAAAGAGCCCATGAAATAACTTATAAGGCAGAAAAAGACTATACTGTCTTATTTGAAGATGACCCTTCTGCCTTAAAAGGGAGGGAACAGCAGATTATAGTGAATAAGCATCAAAGGAGGGGGCCTGCAGCAGAGAAAAAGACGGTAACGCAATATGATATGGGTGATAGTGTACACGTAACCACAATGGGTGAACTTGGAATCATTTATAAAGGACCAGACGTAAATGGGAATTATATTGTCCAGATCAAGAGCGAAAAGATTCAGGTGAATTATAAGCGTCTAAAGCTTAATATTCCTGCAGCAGAACTATATCCGCCCGATTATGATTTCAATATTATCTTTGAATCAAAGCATAACCGTAAACTACTGAACCAGATGGATAAAAAACATTTAGATGGCACTGTTATAAATTATGATGCCTAAGTGGAGAAGCCCTTTTATCAGAGGGCTTTTTCCCATACTTTATCAAACATCTCTTTATTGTCTTTTTCCTATGTTAACAAGAGCGAAAAGGGAAAGACTCATTGAAACATTTGATTTGCGTGGTGCTGATTCGTGGATTCTTATTCAAAGTCCTGTGTTTAAAGCAAGACATGGAAGGCTTAGGGGTATGAGCGCCTGCTGCTAAAATCATCTCACAAGAATGAAAAGCCACAAGTTATACAAAAATAGGCTAAAATAATGAGGGAATCCCCTACATCAGAAAGAATGAAAGTCAGTAAAAGTACTGAAAACAGCATCCATAAACCATTTGAATTCTAAAAGACCGGGGCTGCATCCATTTGAAAACGCTTCAATAATTGTCAAAATTAGTTCATGGCAAAATCTATTAACAAAAGGCAGCTAAAGGTATAAGATTAAGACATAATTTAATTGTGATATTATTCACAAACGGAGGTTTTTCATATGGATGTACAGCCTATCGACCAAGCAGTGAACACTGCACTTAAAAAGATTGGCTATCTGAATGAATCAAAAACGAAGTATATGTTGCGGTCAGCTCTAGCTGGTGTATATATTGGTTTTGGAATCATGGTTTCATATCGGCTGGGTGAATACTTTTATGATTTGCATTCTCCGGGAACTCCAATTGTAAGCTCGATTTTCTTCGGCCTGGCTCTTGTGCTAATTTTATATGGAGGAGCAGAATTATTCACTAGCAATACGATGATGATGACAATCGGTTCATTAAAAAAAGCTACTTCATGGATGGATACGGTAAAAAATTGGATAGCTTGTTATACTGGGAATTTTTTAGGAGCTGTATTTTTTGCTGTAATCATAATGCTTTCAGGCCTATTTTCCTCACCGGAAAAATCCCAGTATATGATGGAAACGGTAAGTATGAAAATGAACACACCGGTTTACCAGTTATTTTTTCGAGCAATACTCTGCAACTGGCTTGTTTGCCTGGCTGTATGGATTCCTTTGCACATAAAAGGAGATGGAGCAAAAATCGGGGTTACGCTGCTGCTTGTCTTTGCATTTGTAGTATCAGGGTTTGAACATAGCATCGCAAATATGGTTTTATTTTCTATCGCCCTTCTTATTCCGCATCCTGAAACAATCAGTCTGGCTTCAGGTTTATATAATCTAGTGCCTGTTACGATAGGGAATATTATCGGCGGAGCATTTTTCGTAGGCTCCATATATATTTACCTTAATACGAAACGTGGAGAAGCTACGAGCAGCAACAGCATTCCATCAGCAAAGCCAATTTTCAGGCAAAAAGCCTTATAATAATAAACAAAAAATCCGCGGATCTCCGTGGATTTTTTTAGCTGTTAAAGCCTTAATAAAATCATTTGAAATAATTCAAAATCCAGTCCCCAGCCAATCCTCCTAAATATACCCCGACAATTCCAAGTACTCCGGCAAGAACTGGCGGCGCTGGCAACGGCAGTTTTAAAAACTTGAAAACAACCCCGACTAATAAACCGGCAAGTAAACTTAACACAACTTCTTTCATAAAATCACCGCCTCATGTAGTGCAAATTGAAATAAACATTAAAATTAATGAGCAGACGTCTGATCACTTCAAAGCAACATTATTTTACCATGACAATCACCAAATGAAAACGCTTTATGTTTTCTTTTATTACCCTTTTATTTCAATACACTATTCTTATATTTAAATAGTGGTAAAATATAACTCTACAATTTGTAAAGTACGGAGGACATTAATGGAAACGCGAGTTAAACGAGATATCATTTCAATGCAAGGCTTCTACCTTTTTGTTTTCTTTGGATTCGGAAGTTTATTTCCTTTATTGAGTGTGTATTTAAGTGAAGTTGAAAATTTGAATGGATATCAAATAGGAATCATTCTGTCCATCGGCCCTGTCATCATGATTTTTTTCCAGCCTTTTTGGGGCATGATTTCGGATATGAAAAATCTTCATAATCGACTGTTGACGTTTACAACCCTAATTACAGGAATTGCTGCACTTGGATATTTATTTTTTGAAAGTTTTTTCTTATTCATTCTCATAGCAATCATTCTTGCATTATTTCAAAGTGCCATTATCCCTTTATCGGATAGCATTTCGTTAAAATATACTAGCAAAGCTGGCTTGAATTATGGAAATATCCGCTTGTTTGGCTCACTTGGCTTCGGTATTGCTGTGTTTATAATGGGGAAATTATCTGAATGGAATCCTCAGGTGATTTTTTATAGTTTTTTCATAACCTTGCTGATTGCAGCAGTTCTTTCTGTTAAAATGCCAAAAGAAGCTGCTGAGACACCTAGTAGAATGCTGGAGGGTATGAAGGAGTTAATGGGAATGAAACGATTCCTTGTGTTCCTTGCTGTGACATTCTTAATTTTCGGGCCAAACCTTGCCAATAACTTTTATTTTAGCTTATTTGTAGAGGATAGAGGAGGAACATACACAGGCATTGGCATTGCATTTTTGATTGCTGTGTTATCCGAAATTCCATTTATGAGAGTGGCAGGCGGTTGGATCAGCAAGTTTGGGTTGCTTCAGGTAGCTTTAATTGCTTCATTAGTATCATTAATAAGATGGATATTTTATTTTACTGAACCAAGTTTAACTCTTATTTATTTCTCGGCAATCATTCAAGGATTTTCACTTGGATTATTTATACCGGCAGGGCTGCAATATATCAGGGAGATTACACCTTCAAAAATGACGGCAACGGCTGTTACATTTTACTCTGCGGTGGGCAATGGACTGGGCAATTGGTTTTTTACCTTTATCGGGGGCATTATATTTGAGGAATTTAACATATATGCAGTTTATTTGTTTTTCGCTCTTCTCACCTTAATAGGAGTTCTTTTGACAGTCTTGCTTTTAAATGACCATAAAAAAATGCAAGTACAAACCGGCCATAGTTAAAAATAGCAGGAGAGACCTGTTTATTAATAACATGGCTCTGTAAAAGCTAAATATTGTTTTTTAATTCCCTGTGGAACGGAAATCTACAGCCTCGTTTAACAGAGCCAATAACAAAAAAAAAAATTGTTATACAAACGAAAAGCACACCTCAACGGGTGTGCTTTTCGTTCCTTAAGGAGTGAAAGAGAATTTGTCAATTTAAAGCTTTCCGCGTCTAATTACTTTGTTGGGGGTAAGGATGCCTTTCTTTAGATAGACAAATCCTCTTTCAAATGCAGAGCCAAAAATGAGTTTAGATGATGCAGATAAAATCTTCATCAGCAATTCCTCCTCTTTAAGATGGCTTGCAATACTTTTTTACCCCCATTCTCTTTAATGAAACATGGAAATTATAGCTAATAAAGCCAACGTTATTAAGTACTCTTTTCATAAACTTTATTCCTTTCACTCTATAATGTTAAACACTGTAGATTGGATCGTCTGTAGCGGAAGTCAATATCTGTTTCAAAAAGGAACAATCAATGCAAAACCAGCACAATAAAAAAATCTCCAGCACAAAGCTGAAGAGAGGGGATTGAGCCTGCTTTATTGATGAAAGGGATCCATTGCGTCGAGATAAGCTTTTTCCGCCGCTGCGTGTGAGGAGAAAAGGGCGTCATCATCTTCTATGACATGAAAGGTTTCGTTCAAAAAAAGAGCAAGGGAATTTGGATTTTTTGGGTGCGGAACAATTTCAGCAGCTTTGATGTTTGAAACTGTTGGAACATGCGGATTCCTATAAATAACATATACCTCATCACCATTTTGTAAATCTTTGGGATCAATCATATCCAATTCTCATTACCTCATTTCATTGTTATAAATTTTCATTTTGCTGCTTTATTTCATCACCAGTAAGTAAAATGTTTGCGGCTTCAATGTCCCGATGCTCATCAACTGAGCCTCCGGGGACAAATCTTTGGTTAGGTGTGTAGGTATCTTTCAGCGCACCTTTTCCATTCGGGATATTCTCCTCTTTGTTATATGTCATAAAAGTTCACCCCCTGATACAGATATGTTTTGTATTATGGGAAAGGGTTATACGTATCATTTCTAAAGAGAGAAAATCAGAAATTTGACACCAATTTGACATAAGTAACAGGTTTCATGAAGAGTAGCGGGTGGTATAATAAAAGTGTAAAAAGAAGTTGCTTAACATCTTAGGAGGCTCAACCAAGGTGTTCGTTCCGTAGTGAACGAAGAAAAGGTTTATTCCTTCAAAGATTTTTTGTAAGCGCTCTATCTTTCGCGGGAATAACAAAATACTCTTTGGAAGATTTCTTTTCAATGTTTGTCACTAGGTTAATATTCATTCTTTCAGAAGGTCTTGATCAAATGGGCAAAAGCAGAAAATCAGCTTATTCAATTTAGGTACGCTGGAAAGAAGCTTTTGACCAAAAGAAAACGTGTAAACAAAGACTAGTTCTTTATTAACCGTTTTTGGAGATAGACTTAATTCAAACTGATTAAAAACGTTAACGAAAGATGAATAAAAACCATATGCAGCATTACTGGAATCTTACAAGCAAACAGTCTGAATCATCGATTGTTGGCTGTATGGAGTACTGCAATTTTTCCGTAAGTAAAAGCAGCCTATAAAATATCATGAACAGGAATAATGAGTCTCTCGGTGATTATACTGGAAAATGTGTTTGTAAAGGGTCTTCATAAAATCAGGGAATACCTTTTTATGAAAAGACACCTTTAATGCGGAACAAACACACATCGGCTATAGGAATGAGGATTTTACAACTCAATAGTACCATTGTGTTTTAGGCTGATGATGGTTGGGTCTCCTAAGATGTTAAAAAGAGAAGCTCCGATTGGGGCTTCTTTTTTTTGCCTGTATAAAAACAAGTAGTAAAAATGATTTTGTTAATAAAGAAAATTTGATGATTAAGGACCGTTCCATCTTTCCATCTTTGACGAGTAGCAAAAAATTTTTATATAGGGAACGGTGAAGCTGAAATTTCCTGTTGAGTGAAAATTCGAGTTTCATAATGTATGTTAATATACAAAACTTAGTGGTTAAAATATAGAAATCTGCAGAATTATTTAAAGATATGCTTTGATGCCATTTTTAAAGGCTTGCTCATCATTATTTTCAATTCCATGCAGGGCTTCTTGTAATGCAAAGGTGCTTTTATAAAACAACACTCTTTCTTTAATTTCCTTTCCTCCAGGATATAACCGGATACATTGTTCGAAGAAATCCTCGCTATAACTAGACAAAATACCTGCGAAATCATAGGCTGGATCACCCAATCCACTCGCCCCAAAGTCAATTATCCCTGATATCTCAGTATTTTCAACTTTCCATAATATGTTGGAAGCTCCAAAATCCCCATGGATAAGGCTTGTCTTAGTTTCCCTTAATCTTTCTTTTTCAATGAATGACTCAAACTCAAAGTACACAGTTTCCTTGGATGCCTTACTCATATACGGAAAAACTTTATTTTGAAGTTTAGCAAACATGATTTTTATTTCGCTGAGAGAATTTTTTTCATCTTGTTGTATAACAGTTTGTAAAGTCGCGATAGGTATTGAATGTAAATCAATTAAAAAGGAAACTAGCTGGCTTGCCAATTTTTTTAATCCTTGTTGGTTCAAACCCTCCATATCCCTTTTCCACATGGGTTTCCCATCAAGCATCCTGTAGCCTGAAAATACCTTACCAGCTTGCTTGTCATCTAGTGCAGTGTATATTGGAGAGGGAATAGCAGCAGTAATTTTATCTTCTAATATTTTTAATAGTGATACTTTCTTTCAAGATTTCTTATGCCATCTTCATACTTGGGAAAGCGGAAAACAAGTTGGTCATTAATTATGAGTACGTCATTATTTTGACCAAAATTATTTTTTTCGTACTTAACGATTTTCAAATCGGGGTAGACTTCCATAATACGACCAGCTAAAAGTTTATAAGCCATTGCTAAATCTCCTTATATGTATGGATAAATTATACATTAAATGCTGCGAGATGTCTTAAAATTGCCGTAAAAAAGGCACCTTCTCTCAAGGTGCCTTTTCTAAAAAAATTAGTTAATTAAGATTCACATCCGTAAAGTCCATTTTCATTTTTCAGGGGGATTTTACTCTTCTTTTTTTGATAGACAGCGATCACATTCCATTAAATAAGATTCTGCTTGCTCATGCATTCCTTCTCCGCACTCTGGGCAAACCTTCTTTGGTAAATTACGAAAAAACTCAACTGGACTCATCATAACTTGTTTTCCTCCTTTTATAGTACAATTTAATTTTTATTTAACCTGTTATAGTACAGTATAAACATAAAAAAAGAATTTGTGTAGACTTTTTTTAAGAAAACATAAAAAATAGGTTTTTGTTCCTGTGTTTAAGAAAAAGGGAGGATTTTAAAAAGTTAAATGCTTGAAGCGATTTTGGGAAGTTTGAATGGACCCATTAAGAGTCGGAGTCAATATCTAAAAGTGACAAACTTATTACAAATTATTTTATACCCCCTTTTAATCTGTGCTATTTTAACTTACAATCGATATGAAAACTCTAATTAGGGAATGATGCCTGAATGGATAATCCTGAATTATCCTTTAATCCAATTTTGTTGCTTGTGGCCATAACATTGACGGTAATGTCTTCGTATACAGCTCTAGATTTATTCAGTCTTATTAAATCCTCTGACCGGAATAAACGGTTTCTTTTTTTGGGCGGGACTTTTTCGCTTGGTATAGGAATATGGGTAATGAATTTTTTTGGGATGCTCGCTGTTAATCTAAATAGTTCTGCTTCATACCAAATTCCAATCACAATCTTTTCTATTATCCTGGGCATTTCCTTAACCGCAATGGCCTTTTATACGCTTACCGGAAAAAGGGTAAACAAGGCTAACTTATTTACTGGCAGCTTTTTTATGATGCTGGCTGTCCTGGCTGTACACATGCTTGGTATGTTTTCAATGAAGCTGAATTTCTTTTACGATCCAATCATATTAATAATTGCTTTGGGGATTGTTTTCGCTTCCTTTTACTTTTGTTTCTGGATGCTTTTTTTCTCCAAAAGCTTTACACAAGGCAACCATGGCTGGATAAAGCCATTAAGTGCTTTAGTAGTAACGGCTGCGATTGCCGAAGGTCATTTCCTGCTTTCAAGGGCTTCTACCATATATAACAAGAATGTGTCTTTTGTACAGTCGGGTATACCTGAATCTTTAATCAGTTATATAATCGTGTTTGTTTCAGTTTTGATTCTCGCGGGTTTGATAGGTTCAAGTGCCTTGATTAGCAAAAGACTGGCGGTCTCTGACACCAATTTGAAAGACATTACAGATGCTTTGAATGCTTCAGCGATCGTTGCAATCACCGATCCGAAAGGGAATATAACATACGTTAACGATAAATTTATCGAGATTTCCAAATATAGTGAAGCCGAATTGCTAGGAGAGAATCATTCTATTTTGAACTCTGGGCTTCATTCAAAGGAATTCTTCAAGGAAATGTGGAAAACAATTGGTTCTGGCCAAGTTTGGAAGGGTGAAATTCGTAATAGAACCAAGGATGGTTCGATTTATTGGGTACACACTACAATCGTCCCTTTCCTGAATAGTAAGGGGAGGCCATATCAATACGTTTCTATTCGATCTGATATTACACAAAGGAAGCAGGCAGAAGCGAGTCTGAAGGAAACTCTTAAAGAGGTCAGCGATATTAATTTTGCATTGGACCAATCGTCTATTGTAGCGTTTACCGATGAAAAAGGAATTATCAAGAGTGTTAATGAAAAGTTCTGTGAGATTTCTAAATACACCAGGGAAGAGCTGATTGGTCGCGATCATAGCCTTCTAAATTCCGGCTTGCATTCTAAAGAATTTTTTAAAAACCTTTGGAAAACGATTGGTTCCGGGCAGGTTTGGAAGGGTGAAATCCGTAACAGGGCAAAGGATGGCTCCTTTTATTGGGTGGATACAACGATCGTTCCCTTTCTGAATGAAAATGGCAAACCCTATCAGTACCTTGCCATCAGGAATGATATTACAGAGAAGAAAAAGTCAGAAGAAATGTTGCATCGACAGGATAAACTGGCAGCAGTTGGTCAACTGGCAGCTGGTGTGGCACATGAAATAAGGAATCCTCTGACTTCGATGAAGGGGTACGCTGAGTTCCTTCAAATGGATGAACAAGATCCGCAGCGCCAGGAGTTCCTTGAAATCATTCTTGATGAAATTGACAGAGTCAATAATATTGTTGAGGAATTCATGGTATTGGCTAAACCAAAAGCTGTTGAGCTTGAAGAAAAGAATATTATCCCGATTGTGCAGAATGTCGTTTCGATGCTCAAGTTTGAAGCAAGAAAGAGAAACGTCAAACTGGAGTTCGATGCAGATGAGGATATCGTTCAAATTGAGTGCGATGAAAATCGACTTAAGCAAGTGTTCCTTAATTTTATTAAAAATGGTATTGAAGCGATGCCCGATGGTGGAGATTTAAGGGTTACGACAGAGATCCAGGAAGAGAATGTGCTTATCTCCATAAAGGATACTGGTGTCGGTATCCCTCCAGAGACCCTTAAAAAGATTGGTGAGCCATTCTATACAACAAAGAAAAATGGAAACGGACTTGGCCTAATGGTTAGTTTCAAGATTATTGAAAGCCATAATGGAAAGGTTTATATCGAAAGTGAGCAAAATAAAGGAACAACCTTTAAAATTTTGCTGCCAGCAAAAATTGCATAGTATCATTGTTAGAGGCGAGCTTATTTCTCGCCTTTTTTTATTTTCTTTTTTCAACGGCAGAGGAAAGCATTTGTGAATTTCCGTTCCTTCCTGTTCCTTCCTATATACGATGCGTAAACACAGATTCAAATTTCGAATAACGAATACTATCTTCATAGCTTAAAAATGAAACATGCGTATTGAAAATTCATGTCGATAAAATGTTGGAAATATGACAAAAAATTCTCTGGAATATTCAACATTACTGGCAAATTTTAGACTACTATTTAAAGTGAGGAAGCTATTAATACCATTAAGTGCAGGGAGGGGAAGGAATGACATCGACCAGCCAAATTAAGACTGTTTGCGGGTATTGCGGAACGGGCTGCGGATTGATATTGGAAGTGGAAAATAATAAGATTATGAAAATTAGAGGCGATAAAGAAGCGCCTGTCAACAAAGGTCAAACTTGCGTGAAAGGTGCTTTTGCTTATCAGTATGTCCATGCTCCAGAAAGACTCACGACTCCTATGATCAGAAAAGCAGGCAAGCTTGTAAATGTTACATGGGAGGAAGCCTATAATTTCATATCAAACAAGCTTGCTTGGATTAAAAAAGAGTTTGGACCCGATGCGATTTCCATGTTTGCTTGTGCAAGGACCACCAACGAATCAAATTATATAACACAAAAATTCATGAGGACAGCAATCGGGAGCAATAATATTGATGGCTGTAACCGAACCTGACACGCTCCTAGTGTCGCCGGTCTGGCGACTGTTTTTGGAAGCGGTTTCCCAACTAATACTCTTGAAGATATAGATGAAGCTGAAGTTCTTTTACTAATGGGTTCTAATACGACAGAGGCCCACCCTATCATAGGGAACAGAATTAAAAAAGCCGCTAAAGCTGGATTAAAGGTCATTGTGATCGATCCAAGAAAAATTGACATGGTTAAGTCTGCCCACAAGCATATACAAATTCATGTTGGAACTGATATCGCACTCATCAATGCCATGATTCGTGTCATCATCACTGAAGATCTGTACGATAAGGGGTTTATTGGAAAACATACTGATGAGTTTGAAGCATTGCTTGCGAAAGTAGCTAGATACACTCCGGAATTCTCATCGGAAATTACAGGCCTCCCACCGGAGGATATTATGGAGATTGCAAGATTGTATGCAAACTCAAGTAAATCGATGATTGCCTATACACTGGGAATCACAGAACATCATTGCGGTGTCAACAACGTGTTTGATATTGCCAATCTGGCATTGCTTACAGGACAAATCGGCAAGAAGGGTTCTGGAATCATGCCATTAAGGGGGCAAAACAATGTACAGGGTGCCGGTGATATGGGCTGTCTCCCTAACCAGCTGACTGGTGCCGTCAGTCTTTTGCAGGATGATTATCGCTCACGCTTTGAGGAGGCCTGGAAGGTAGACATCAGTCAAAAAATTGGCGATACACAGACGAGGACATTCGACAAGATTGAGACTGGTGAAATTAAAGCTTTGTACGTCATAGGTGAAAATCCGCTTCTTGCAGATGTGCATATGAACCACACAAAGGTTCTCTTAGAGCAACTGGATTTATTGATCGTACAGGATATCTTCATGACAGAAACGGCCGAGATGGCAGATGTAGTATTACCCGCAAAGTCGTGGGGAGAAGTTGATGGAACATACACCAATACAGATAGAAGAATCCAGCGTGTCCGCACCGCGGTACATGCACGAGAAGGTGTAAAAGAAGATTGGGAAATCCTCTGTGAGCTTTCGGAAAGAATGGGCTATACAATGCATTACAAATCAAGCGAGGAAATTTGGGATGAAGTGAGGGAGCTGGCCTGGGAAATGTATGGAGGAATCTCCTATGCTCGTTTAGATAAGGAGTATGGAATCCATTATCCATGCCCTGATGAGACCCATCCTGGCACTAAAATTCTCCACGAAAGATTTTATACAGGACAGGAGAACGATAAACGTTCATCGTTCGTCCCAGTCGGGTATACACCGCCTCTTGAACAGCCTGACAAGGAATTTCCTTTTACACTGACTACCGGAAGGCGGTATGAGTCATACAATACGCATACTCAAACACGTCATTATGCTTCGGGTGTTAAGATTAAACAGACTGAGGAAACGATTGATATACATCCTGAAGACGCATCTGAATTAAATATTATAGATGGTGAAATTGTAAGGGTAACCTCCAGACGAGGAACATTGACAGTGAAAGCGAAAATCACAGACCAGGTGGTACCAGGACTTGTATTCATGAGCTTCCATTGGTCCGAGGTTCCGACCAATGTATTGACACTGAATGAATACGATCCGATTTCTGGTACAGCGGAATTTAAAGCATGTGCAGTGAAGGTTGAAAAGATAACGTAACAAATAGCTAAAACCTCCTTTTTGGAGGTTTTAGCTATTTTTATTTTTTGGCCAAGATAATCTGACCAACATCCTTGTATCTAACGGCAGTTCGCTGGATTTTGGCGATAAATGGAACGATTCGGAGTAGATAAAGATCGATACATAAACTTTCAGTGGATGGATTAAATGAACCTTCACTATGTTTTTTGCGAATCAGGACTCAGGAATTTAATTGCTTGCCAGTACGAAAAGTGTTATTTCAACTTGGTTCAGGTAAAGCTCATTTAAACAAAAGTCTACTAACAAGTAAAAAAGGTAAGTCATTGAGATGTTTAATGTCATGGTAGACCTAGATTTTTATATGCACGCAATTATTACGTTCAGTTAAAACCTGGATAAATTAGAAAAATATAGGACTATATGTAAATAAAATGAAATTATATCCTTAATAGTGTTTATTTTTACAGAATTTTCAGTAAATATGACATATTCCCGTTATATTCCTGTTATTCTCGTAATCGAATTTACATCTCACTGTTCTTTTTCTCCGGAATTTCTATGTTACGATAATTCACGTGATATAAATTAGCCGATGGGAGGCAAACAAATGAAAAAATCATTATTATCATTGGTTGCTGTCGCGGCAATTTCTGGAGCTGCCGGCGCACAAGCACAGGCAGAGGAAATCGTCGTACATAAGGGAGATACATTGTGGGGTCTTTCAAAAACATACGACACATCTGTAGAATCCATAAAAAAATGGAATAACCTAACTAGCGATGTTATTCATCCAAATGACCTGCTAGAAGTATCTCCTATTAAGTATGTGCAAGTAAGAGAAGGAGATACACTCTGGAATATGGCAAAAGCATATGGAGTATCCGTAAATGATCTAAAAGAATGGAATAAATTATCTTCTGATCTTATTCGTCCAGGCATGAGAATAGCCGTTTACACAAATATGCCTACAGAAATCAAGGCGAAACCAGCAGCGGCTGTTCAGCCAGCAGCAGTTAACACTGCGGCACCAGCAAAGGCTGCAGCGTCAGCAGTACCTGCAAAAACGGTGCAGGCACCAGCTTCTTCAAAGGAAATCACCGTTGAAGCTACAGCATACACTGCAAGCTGTGAAGGTTGTTCAGGAATTACTAAAACGGGTGTAAATCTGAAAACCAACCCAGATGCAAAGGTTATAGCTGTAGATCCTTCTGTGATTCCATTGGGTTCAAAAGTTCACGTCGAAGGTTATGGATATGCGACAGCTGCGGATATTGGCGGAGCAATCAAAGGCAACCGTATCGATGTATTCGTACCGACTCAAGATGATGCACTTGCATGGGGAAGAAAACAAGTTAAAGTTACTATTCTGGACTAAACATATATTTGAAAAGCATTGGCATATGCCAATGCTTTTTTAGTCTTTCTTTATTTTTAGTCTTTCTTTATACTGGTGGTTTTAAAGGTTTTTCCTTTAATTATTTTCTTTTGATGGATGTTGGGCAAGATTAGATTCAGGAAGAACTGGGTGATTTTAGAATATTGCTCTTCTATTTTATCGATTATAGCATTGGCTTTCATTGAAATTGAGTCTTTAATTTCACTAAGCTGGTCTGTGATTGTTTCGCCTACTGCATCTTGCTTGCCTAGTTGATCCATGATAGTTTGATGGAAGATTCCCTGTAAATCCGCTTGTTTTAAAACCAAGTCATGAAGTTCCTCTTGTTTCTTCGCTTGAATGACGAGTGCTTTTGTTACATCCTCATATTCAATTAGCTTTCGATTTAAATCCTGTATCATTGTTTCCTGGAAGGCGAGCTGGTCGAGAAGGGCTTGGCTTGTTAATTCCTTGCTTAAGAATGATTTTGTAAATTGTTCATGCATTTCTTCCAGCTTAATTAGCTTTTCATCTAACTCTGTTGTGGACTCTTTATGTTCCGAGATATTTTCAATAACCTTTTCTGATAAATTTTCCTGTCTAGCCAGAACAGATACTAACTCCATGAAATTTGAATATTGTTCCTTGCGGCTTTGCTGAAGGGTGTTGTCGAACTGTGAAACGCTTCCCGATAATTCACTATTTAATTTCTGCTGTTCATTCAATACTTCTTGCAAAAAATTAAGATGAAATTTTTCCTGGTTGCTCAGTTCAATTATTTCCTCGTTTTTTTTGTAAATTTGAGGAGAAACAAATCCGTTAACAAATAAAGTCATTGGCATCACTCCTATTATTTTTGGGAAGTTGTCATATATCTTATGAACCCAGTGGCAAAAATGGTACTGGCGGAAAAGATAACACTTATTACCTTTTATTAAATTAGACAGTTTGCAGCAAGATAAGAAAAACCGCTTTTTCAAGAAAGGAGCAGCTGATATGCTTACAAATGGGCAGCTGTCGGCATTCAAGGCAGAGCTTCTCAAAAATAAAAAAGATCTCGAATCCCATCTGGACAGTAATGATCACTTTGATTTAAGAAGTGGACATTTTCATGAATCAATGGGTGAGCTTTCTAGCTATGACAACCATCCAGGTGACGAAGGAACTGAATTATATGAGAGGGAAAAAGACATTGCCTTAAACGACCATGTAGAATATCAAATCCAGAATATTAACAAGGCAATGGAGGCAATAGACAAAGGAACATATGGGAAATGTGAGGCATGCGGCCGAGAAATTCCGCTTGAAAGACTTGAAGCCTTACCAGAAACAAGATTCTGTATCGAACATACACCAGACAGAACTGTTTCTCATAATCGTCCTATAGAAGAGGGAGTGTTAATGCCTCCTTTTGGGAAATTTGATCTTGATAACAAGGATGAAAATGTGGCTTATGATGCTGAGGACTCCTGGCAGGAAGTATCTAGCTGGGGTACATCGGAATCTCCATCAGATTTTGTCACTCCTCAGGACAATTATAATGATACGTATATTGAATCAGAGGAAAATGTCGGTTACGTTGAAGACTTTGAAAACTTTGTAGGCAATGACATAACTGGTAAAGAAATCACTGTCTACCCAAACAAGCAGCATGAAAAATATGAAGATGAACTGGATCAGGAAGGGATTATGACATCCTTTGGAGACCTTCCGGCTTTTGAACATGATCCGTATGTAGATGATGATAAATAAGACTGTTTTCGAAAAGATTGTTGTTTTAAAATGAAATATTAGAAAGCAAATCAATTTATTAAAAGCAAAAATGAATACCAAAAGAGCCATTAACAAAAACTTCAAAGGCCATTTCCGAGAAATGGCCTTTTTTGCATGGACAATTATGCATCTTAGGGCGTGCTGGATTTATTATCATGATTAAAACATATCAGGAAGGGGAAAAGACTAGCATACTTGATGTCCAACGAGAGGTGAGTCGTAAATGAAAGAGAAAATTATGCATTATGGAAAGAGTCTGCTAGGTGAGTTAAAAGAAGACCGGGCAACTGGATTGGCAGCACAGCAGGCCTATTACTATATGCTTGCATTGTTTCCGATGATGATTCTGCTAATTGCAATTGTTCCTTATTTAAATATCGATCCTCAAAAAGCAATTGATGTCGTAAACAAATTGCTCCCATCAGAATCAGCACAATTATTACGAGATAATGTCGTTAAACTTGTCAGTGAGAGGAACGGGGGTTTGCTGACATTCGGTATTATCGGAACAATCTGGTCAGCATCAAATGGTATGAATGCATTTATGAAAGCAATGAATATCGCTTTTGATGTGGAGGAAACTAGATCCTTCATCAAGGCAAGACTTACATCGATCATGCTGACAATTGGTTTGATTATTGCATTTGTTGTAGCCTTGCTGCTACCAGTATTCGGGAAAGTTTTATTAGATACAGTTCAATCCATCATTCATATCCCAGAACAATTTGAAATTATCTTCCGTATTGTCCGCTGGATTGTTGCATTCGTCGTAATGGTAGCAGTAATAGCAGGTTTGTATCGGATTGCGCCAAATAAGCATTTTCCATTCAAGCATGTCATTCCAGGTGCCATTTTCGCTACAGTCGTTTGGCAGCTGATTTCCCTTGGATTTTCATTTTATGTTAGCAACTTTGGAAACTATTCAGCAACCTATGGCAGCCTTGGCGGTGTAATTGTCCTGATGCTTTGGTTATTCCTTACAGGGCTCGCGCTTGTCCTTGGCGGTGAAATCAATGCGATTTACCACCGGGAAAAAACGGGGGAAGAAACCATTGAAGATGAAAAAACTTTAACAGCTAGAGGATAATTTTTACTATCATACAAAAAAACAGCAGGCTTCTGCTGTTTTTTTGTGTCTTAATTTTAATGCCCGAATTTTTTGTCTTTAGATGGTTTAAGTCCAAAAAACCACCAGTTCCAGTCACCAAGCAGCTTCATCAGTGTGGGAACTAGTACCATTCTTATCACGGTGGCGTCAATAAATATTGCCAGTGCGATTCCAACTCCCATTTGCTTGACTGGAGCAACTCCTGTAAAAGCGAATGCGCCTGTAACGACAATCATTATTGCTGCCGCGGATGATATAATTTTACTAGTAGAAATCAAACCGGTTAAGGTTGCATAATTATTGTCTTTTGTTTTCAGATATTCTTCTTGAATACGTGAAATCAGGAACACTTCATAGTCCATCGAAAGACCAAAGACAAGACTAAATACAAACACTGGTAGGACAAGTGCTATATTTGTTGGTTCTACTCCAAGATGACCATCCTGGAAGATCCAGACGACAATTCCGAAGGTTGCGCTTAAGCTTAATATATTCATGATAATTGCCTTAAGCGGAATGAGCACGGACCGAAAAGCAATCATCAAGATGATAAAGGTAGATATAAGGATTAAAGCCAAACCTTTTGGCGCTTTTTCAAAAATCTCATCAAAGATTTCCTGTTCGAATTTTGGAGTTCCTCCGAACGATAGTGAAACATCATACCCTTTATCGGCAGCATTCCTAACCCAATCATGCGCTTCTTGTGCAGATAAAGTTTCTTTTAAATAAACGCTCGCAAGCATCTTATCTTCTGAAATAAACCTGTCAATTACCGGCGTGACAGGGCTGTTCACCTGAGATGCAGCCGCAAAAAATACAGCAGGGTCATCAATTCCAGATAATGAGAAGACCGAATCCACGGACTCTACATCATTGCTTTCTTCTAATTTACCTAACACGGTGTGCAGTTTTTTAACATTTCCTTCTGATAAAACGTTACCTTCTGTTTTTAGAATTACCTTTACTTCCTTGTCGGTACTTTTATTTTGTTCTACGAATTCGTCCTGGAATTTATTATAGGCTATCCTAGCGTCATAAGTCGGAGGCAGCGCATCAACCCCAGGTACAGTTAACTCCATTTGTCTAATGGGAATCAATCCGGTAATTAATAAACAAAGAGCCAGAAACGTCATAATAACTGGCCTTTTCATAACAAAATGCGCAAAAGTGCTCCATATTCCAGGCTTGTCCGTTTTCACCTTTAATACACTTAAGGAGTGAACTTTGTTACCTAATAGGCCAAGGATTGCAGGGAGGAATGTAATGGCAGATAGAGAAGATATGAATACAACCGTCATGCCACCGATTGCTACGTTCTGAAAAATGTCTATTTTGATGAACATCAAGCCGAGAAGGCCGATAAACACGCACATCGCTGAAAAAATTATTGAACGTCCTGCGGTTGCGGTCGTAGTGATGATTGCATCCTTAACAGATTGCTTATTAATTTCTTCCTTAAATCGGTTTATGTATAAAAGAGCGAAATCAATACTTAATGCCAGCCCAATCATTGGAATGATATTAAGGATAAAAATCGTCAAGTCGAACCAGTAGCTGAAAAAATATACTGCCCCCATTGTGCTAAGTATCGAAAAAATCCCGACCAAAAGTGGCAAGCTAGCTGCGACTATACTTCCAAATGCAAGTATCAGTACAATCAACGCGATTGGCAGACCGATCATCTCAGCTTTTGCAAGATCATCCTGGCTAGCCTGGTTTAAATCCTTAACGATCACGGGCTCACCCGTAATTGATACCTTTATCCCATTCTCATCCTTTAAGACCTCGCGAAGTCCGTTAATATCCTCCCCCATTGAGGAAGCATCTTTGTCAAAAAATAAAAGTCCATACGCTATTTTTTCCTTCATCATACCTTTTTGCTGAAATGGTGACACACTATCCACGGCTCCTGAAGCCTTTGCAGCATCTTTGAAAGATTCCTTAATAAAGGAAACCCAATCTTCTTTTGTAATGTTTTTTTCTTTTTCATAAAGGATGATGATTGAAGCCCTATGCTGACCAAAATCCTTCTCAAGAATATTCTTAGTCTGCTTATATTCACCATTAAATTCAAATCCATTGCCGCTTAAAACCGAAGGCAATTGTAAGGCGAAAAAACCTAAAAATAGGATAAGTCCGACCCAAACTAAAATGATCGTTTTCTTAAAGTTAAAAATAAAGCCTCCGAGCTTGTTCATTTTTGTCCTCCGATGTTTGAATTTTATATACATGCATTGTTAAAACGGAAATACAGGTTTTTTTGTCATTTTCCTTAAAATGAATACCTAGATTATATATCAATCGTTTTCACAGTGTGATGAATCATGTTTGAAAATTCTTTAATGGGGCTTAAAAATAGTTGTATAACTAGTGAATTGGGATACTGAGAGAAGATTTTTTTGAAAGAGGGAAACTACATAAAATCAATTGGAATTGATTCAAAAAGGTGCCAGGAAGGAGCAAGTGCCTTCCTGGTATTAATAGAGTAATTCATAAACTTCATTCAATTGGTGTGCCCGTTTTTCATCCAGTTCGTTTTTCGCATATTCAATTGCTTCGGGGAGAATCTTATTCAAAAATTCAATTTCTTCCGCTGTAAGATTTCTTACAAATTCACCTTCTGATGCGTAATTGCCTTCTTCGATCCGCTGATAGATTTTTTTGCTAAGGGGATAGCTTTCAGTATAATCAGATAGAATTTCGCGCAAATATGCTTGTGTTTTTTCCATTATCTACTCCTTGAAATATTCCTTGAATTGTTGGGGATCCGTCATATTATCATTTTTAAAATAAGGATTTTCATCTGTCGCGTCATTCGGGTCGAGATTCGTTTTAACTACTAGCTGGGGGCCAGAGTAAGGATTGATAAAGATCCGATCGCTCATTTCCTTAAAATCAGGAAGCTTCTCATTTCCGGGCTGATTTTGGTCCATATTTAACACCTCCATTTTATAAGGTGCATTATAAAAAGAAAGTTATGTATGAAGCTAAATATTGGAAAAGCTGCCAAACATGTTTTTTATTTTACATCAAGGGAATTCTTTTTAATGTAAATAAAGGAATGGGGTGGCGTGAATTGAAAGCAGTTACGTATCAAGGTACAAAGGATGTACAAGTGAAAAATGTAGAAGCACCTAAGATTGAACACGAAAAAGATATGATAGTCAAGATTACTTCTACAGCTATTTGCGGGTCTGACCTTCACCTTTACCAAGGGAATATGCCTCTCCGTCCAGGATATGTCATCGGCCATGAACCGATGGGTATTGTGGAAGAAGTTGGGCCAGGCGTTACAAAGGTGAAAAAAGGGGATCGTGTCGTTATCCCTTTTAACGTTTCTTGTGGTGAATGTTTTTATTGCCAGAATCAAATGGAAAGCCAATGTGACAACTCGAATGAATACAAGGATACCGGAGGTTATTTTGGGTATACCGAGCAATACGGTAACCATCCGGGTGGTCAGGCAGAGTATTTAAAGGTACCTTATGGAGATTTCACATCTTTTGTCGTGCCTGAATCATGTGAGCTCGAAGACGAATCACTCCTTTTCCTGTCAGATGTCATTCCAACAGCATGGTGGAGCGTCGAGAATGCAGGAGTAAAAAAAGGAGATACTGTCATCGTCCTCGGCAGTGGGCCTGTTGGATTAATGACGCAAAAGTTTGCCTGGATAAAAGGCGCAAAACGAGTCATTGCCGTTGACCATCTTGATTACAGACTCATGCACGCGAAATCGACAAATAATGTTGAAATTTTTGACTTTACTCAGCAGGATGACCCAGGGAAATTCCTTCAGGACCTGACAGAAGGCGGAGCAGATGTCGTCATCGATTGTGTTGGGATGGACGGGAAGAAATCCGCAGTTGAAAAGGTTGAACAAAAATTGAAGTTGCAGGGCGGTACGCTTTCCGCAATTGAGATTGCACATACAGCTGTGCGCAAATTTGGAACGGTACAACTGACCGGAGTCTATGGGTTACGCTACAATCTGTTTCCGCTTGGACGCTTTTTCGAAAGGAACATTACCATGAAAATGGGCCAGGCACCAGTCGTTCATTACATGCCAAAGCTATTTGACATGGTGGTTAACGGCGAGTTTGATCCGACAGATATTATCACCCACCGGATTCCTCTCGAAGACGCCGCCAAAGGATATGATATTTTCAATGACCGCAAGGATAATTGCATTAAGGTAGTTTTGAAGCCATAAATTTTAACATGAATAAGAGAGACAGGCTTTTGATGGCTGCCTGTCTCTTTACTGTTGTTGCATTAAACAGGAAAGAGTAGGGAAGAAATGACAGTTGTGTAGAAAAAGAGTCTAAGCCTTGAAAAGCTAATTCCTATGGTAGATATAATTTTACATGCTTTGGGTGTCATCGATTTTCCTTGATTTTTCCTAGTTTTCTTCCTCAACTTTCGAGACAATAAAAAATTTCATCACGAAGGTTTGCGTTCACCTGCCATTTTTGTAATAAAAATAGTTTATTAGAATAAGATGACAAAAGGAATCATAACACTAAAACTTCCCCAGAAGGGGGTTCGCTAAAAATGGCAAATCATCAGTTGATCGACAGCGAGATTGCTGTAACTTTTTCAGAATTAAATTATATAATCCAGCTGGTTTACGCAACTGGAAATCCAGGAGAACGAAATTTAGCGTTGAATCAGTTATGCCAAAAAGTATCTTATTTACATTACCTTGTAGCCATTCTCCAAAATGAACGAAATAAAGCTCTATTGCAGCAGAGTAACCCCGAAGCTATTCACCCGTACCAGCAATTTCAGACAGATACAATACCTGTACAGGGGGGATTAAGGAGTAACGAAGTACAGACAGGCCATTCAGTAAGCGAAAGATATCCACTATCCCAGAACCATCCGGCAAACCAAATAACTCACATACCTCCGTCTAAATATCAGCCAGTATTCCCAACTACTCAATTACCACTAACACATACACAGCTAGCGTATCCTGCAAGTCAATTATCTTCCCAGCACCATCCAGTATACCTAGTAACTCAACCATCAAGAATCCAGCCACAGCCAGGAATTCCATTTACTCAACCAAGCAATCCTAATGGCCAAACGTTTACGAAAGAGCAACTTGCCCAATTCACCGGACTGAACGGGATGCCAGCTTATGTTGCGGTGAATGGTGTCGTATATGATGTCACGAATAATGCGGCCTGGTCTCTGGCGACTCACTTTGGACTGTCAGCGGGCAAGGACTGGACTGCAGAATTCGCAAGCTGCCATGCTGGACAGCAATGGATTTTAGCTCAGCTAAAACCGATTGGGAGGCTGGTGTCATGAGCGAACAAAACATTATTTTACCTCCTGAATCCGTGACCAATGAGGCGATTTCCAAGAGATTATTAGAAGCTGCACAAAATGGGCTTCAATCTGGCCAGTTAAAAAGGAAGAAGCTTGTTTGGCTAGAGCTGAACGGCTGCTCTGGAAATGTAATCTCGCTTTTGAATGGTTTTCAGCCGGATTTTGAATATGCGATTACACAGATGGTTGACTTAGTCTACAGTAACAGCATGATGGTGGCGGATGGCGAACAGGCCATTAACAGATTATTTGAAATGGCGGATGGGGAAGAAGATTTCATTCTCGGTGTGGAGGGTGCAGTTGCGCTGAAAAACGAGGGAATGTTTCATCTGGTTGGCACTCGAAACGGTAAGCCGCTCACAGGCTTGCAGGCAGCAAAGATGCTTGGGGAAAAGGCGAGTACTGTCATTGCCATTGGCGCATGTGCCGTTGATGGTGGACCATCTGCAGCAAGACCTAATTTATCCCAATCAGTAGGCCTGCAAGCAGTTCTCGGCAACAAGAAAATAATCAAGCTTCCAGGCTGTCCTGTTCATCCAGACTGGTTCCTCGGAACGCTTGCGCACCTGCTCCTTTATGGTCCGCCTGAACTTGACCAGCAAAGCAGGCCTAAGATGTTTTACAGTGATCTACTCCATGATCGCTGCCCGAGAAGACATTATTTTGATAAAGGAGTTTTTTCAGAAACGCTTGGAGAACCATATTGTTTATTCAAGCTCGGCTGCCGGGGCCCGGTGACCCGTGTTGATTGTCCGACAAGACAATGGAACGGTCATGTTAATTGGCCGATAGGGGCAAGCACCTGTATTGGCTGTGCGCAATCGGGTTTTCCAGATAGAATGGCACCATTCATTTCATACAACACAACAAGGGAGTAGGGAAAATGTCCGGAAGCAAAAGAATAGTCATAAATCCTGTTACAAGGCTAAGCGGGTTTCTTGAACTTGATGTTACAGTTGAAGAAAATGCCGTCACAAATGCCAAAACGAAAGGAGTAATGTTTCGCGGTTTTGAGCAGATGATGGTTGGCCGCAGTCCATTTGATGCGATTTATTTGACCCAAAGGATATGTGGAATCTGTTCAACTGCTCATTCGGTTGCCTCTTCGACGGCACTTGAGCAAGCTCTCGGCGTTGAGGTCACGGATCAAGGCAGATATATCCGTGACATCATTCATTGCTGTGAATTCCTACAGAATCATCTAAGGCATTTTTACCAATATTCACTGCCTGATTACGTAAAGATGCCTCCAAAATATCCACTGTTCACTTCGGAGAATACGGATTACAGGATCCCAAAGGAAATTAATGATTCACTGGCTGCGCATTACTTTGAATCCCTGAACTACAGCAGGCTTGCACATCAGATGCTGGCTGTATTTGGAGGTAAAGCGCCTCATAATCACGGGATATTCGTAGGAGGTTTTACAACTCCTGCCGATGCGGAAAAAATCATTCATATTAAGTCAGTCCTTGATAAGGTTAGTTATTTTATAGAATACAAAATGATTCCAGATACGTATACGGTTGCTAAATATTATCCGGAGTTGTTTAATCTTGGCGGCGGGCCTGGAAATTTCTTATCATTTGGTGCATTCAATGACTATAAAGAGCTAGGAACCTTATATACGGAGCCGTTAGTATATTTAAAAGGGAAAACAGAAGCTTTTGACTCAAAGTATATTGAAGAAAAAATACGCTATTCCTGGTATAAAGGGAATGAAACAACACGCCCATTTGAAGAAATGCAGGAACCTGATATGGATAAAGAAGATGCATACACTTTCGTTAAGGCTCCGCGTTACAAGGGTGTCCCTATGGAAGTGGGCCCCCTTTCAAGGCTCTGGCTGAGCGGCGAGTACCGTAACGGAATCTCTGCTATGGACAGAACGATTGCACGGTCATTGGAAGCCAAGAAAATTGCAGAAATTATGAAGATTCTTATTGATCAAATCATTCCCGGGACACATGTGCAAAAGAAATGGCAAGTACCCAATGTGGCTCAGGGAGCAGGACTGGTAGAAACGACGAGAGGCTCACTTGGACATTGGGTTAAAATCGAAAACAAGGTCATTTCCTTTTATCAAATTATCACTCCTTCTGCATGGGATTTCTCTGCAAGTGATGAGTCTTCTAAAGGAACAGCGGAACTAGCTTTAATGAATACACCGCTCCATGATCCGGAAAATCCCGTCGAGCTAGGACGAATTTTACGTACATTCGATCCATGTATGTCATGCGCGACACATGTATACAGACCCGGACATGAAATAAAATCGATCAAGGTGTTTTAGATGCTTATTATGGGGATTGGCAATGTGTTGATGCAGGACGATGGGATCGGAGTTTATCTTGCAGAAGACCTGATGGCGGAAAATAACGACAAACGAATCAAATTTGTTATCGGCGAAACAGATGTAGATTATTGCCTAGCCGAAGCTGAAGATGGCGAATTTTTAATTATTCTTGATGCAGTTCAAATGGGCAGCAAAAAAGGCAGTATTTATGAAATGCCCCTCACACAGCTTACCATGATGGAAAAGGGTATCGCTGCTCATAATTTTCATCTTTTTCATGCTTTAAGCTTAAAGAAGGGGTTATTGATTGGTGTAGAGCCATATGAAATCAATTTTCATTTTGGTCTAAGCGAAGATTTAAAGAGAAATTATTCTATTATTAAACAGAAGGTAAAAGAAAGGATTTTAATGGCAGCTTCACAAAAATTCGGGTAATAAAAAATGTGCCAGGTTAAGCAAATAGCTTTTCAGGCCTTTTTTTTATTATAATTAGAAAAACTGACATATAAGGAGTTTTTCTGTGGCGAAATTGTTTGCTAGTTTATATGACACTGTTATGGGACCACTTGAAAAAAGATGGATTGCACATATCAGAAAGAAAATAATATCAGGGCTGGAAGGAAAGACGCTAGAAATTGGGACTGGAACAGGAGCCAACTTTCCTTTTTATTCTCCTGAAAAAGTAGGGAGTTTAGATTCGGTCGAACCAAATCCTTACATGCTGGAACAAGCAAAACTGAAGGCGCGTGATATTGGAATCCCCGTTCATTTTCATCAAGGTGTGGCTGAATCTCTGCCATTTAAGGATGGGGAATTTGATACGGTGGTTGCAACGCTTGTATTATGTTCTGTGCAAGATCCTCATACAGTATTTAAAGAAATAAAAAGAGTATGTAAAAAGGGCGGCAGGATTGTTTTGTTTGAACATGTGAGAACAGAATCTGCTTCGCTTGCTGCGCTGCAGGATGTTCTGACTCCTGCTTGGAAAAAGCTTTGCGACGGCTGTCACTTGAACCGGGACACAGGCAGGTACATGAAGGATTCAGGCATCAAGGTAATAAAAGAGAAAAAATATTTGAAAGGCATTTTTGTTGAGTTCGAGGGTGTTAACCTGGAATAAAAACAGGCACACGAATTCAACCCCCCCATACAATATTTAAAATAGTTTGGGGAGGTACGACATGTATCCATATTATTACCATTACAGACAAAATGAAAAACTGATCAATGATCTTACAACGGCCATTAACGGTGAATATACTGCGACACAATGCTATGCCAGGCTTGCCCAAATGGCGCCAAATGCTGTGCAGCGTGATCGAATCAATGAAATTTTAAATGATGAGAAAAAACATCTTCAACAATTCTCGCAAATTTATACATCACTTACAGGCAGACAGCCACAGCTTCAAATGACAGAAGAATGCGCTGTAAATTACCTTGCAGGATTGGAAGCATCGCTAAATGATGAACAAAAGACTGTCGACTTTTATCATGAAATTGCAGATGGTGCAACAGATCAGGCAATTATGAGGGTTTTTCGGCGTGCTGCTTTTGATGAACAAAATCATGCGGTATGGTTCCTTTACTTTTTAGTAAAAGAAAAATAGAGTTATTTACTAAAAGGGCTGGATAAACTCCAGCTCTTTTTCTATTACTATATTATTCACTATTTATACATAATTAATATAAAAATAAAGGGATTACCTATACTAGAATAGGTATATAGAAAATACAGATACCTGATACTACATAAGGAGGAAATGAAATGAAAAACAGTTTAGCAATTATCATTGGATTCTTAATCTTTGGCTCACTCTTCGTTGGCTGGAAAATCAGCCAGGACCTAGCCCCAGTTGAAACCGCAGCAGTGCCCCAACAACAATCAATGACAGCGGGAACGGGTATTGAATTTAACCCGCCGAGCATGGAAGATGTTCCAGATGGTCCACTTGGAGAGAGTATTAAATATGGTCATCAATTAATGATGGAAACAAATAATGTAGCTGATGAGTATGTTGGTAATAATCTATCATGTGCAAGCTGCCACGCCAATGGCGGAATTGTTAAAGAAGAAGCGCCTATGGTGGGCCTTTCAGCAGTCTATCCTGAATACAGGCCTCGTGAAGGAGAAGTTTATACGCTTGAAGACAGGATTAACGGCTGCATGATTCGAAGCATGAACGGAAAGATGCTGCCAACTGACAGCAAGGAAATGCGTGCCATGATTGCATACCTGCAATATATGTCAGAAGGGGTACCTGCTGGATCCGAACTTCCTTGGAGAGCACCGAAAGAGCCTAAGAAATTTCCAGTACCTAGTGTTCAAGATGGAGAAAAGCTTTATGGACAATCCTGCGCGAGTTGCCATGCTGCAGATGGATCAGGAACAGGTCCAACTTCGGGCCCTGCAGTTTGGGGAGAAAAATCCTTTAATGATGGCGCAGGAATGTCAAGATTAACAAAGATGGCTGGTTATGTGCAAAAAAATATGCCTAAAGGTCAGGGTGGCACTTTGTCCGATCAAGATGCCATCAATGTAGCTGCGTATATTCTTTCTCATGATCGTCCTGAATTCAAAGGGCATGAGGGAGACTGGCCAAAAGGCGGAAGGCCGGCTGATATCATGAATAAGGAAAAACGTGAACAAATAAAGAATGGAACAATTGATTGGGAAGCAATAGTTTCTGCAAAATAAAAGCAGAATTACCTCTGCCAAAAAATGTAATGGAAGTTGGAACCCAGCACCTATATATGTGCTCAGGGCAGACTGTACACAAAGTCGATGGAAATCAGGCTTGTGTACAGTCTTTTCGTTTGTTTGTATGAGAATTAGGGATGTTGACTTCCGTTTGAAGCGCTAGCTTTCAGCTAGCGGCCAAGCTTTCAGAAAGTTGATGGTATTTGGACAGGAATTTAGGGAACCATAGCAAAGTTGTCAGAAAGCAAGCTTCATTCGGACAGGTTTCGTGGAAACAGGCACAAAGCTGTCAGAAAGAACGCTCCATTCGGACAGGTTTCGGGGAAAAAGCTACAAAGCTGTCAGAAAGCAGCTAACATTGGGACAGGATTTGAGGAAACAATCGCAAAGCTGTCAGAAAGCAACCGTCATTGGGACAGGATTTGAGGAAATAGTCGCAAACCTGTCAGAAAGCAAGGGTGATTGGGACAAGTTTTGGGGCAACAGCCACAATGCTGTCAGAAAGCACGCTCCATTCGGTCAAAAATTGAAGCAACCGCAGCAAAGTTGTCAAAAAGAAAGAATCGGTCTGACAGGATATAGGAAACATAGTTTGTCCGAATCCTCTTTTTTCAGAGCGAGTAACCAGCTTTATGTAGATAAAGGGTCAGCAAATAGCTGATCGACTTTATAGTTGATGTAATCTCAATGGAAATAACTCAAAATTGATTTCCCTTTGAAGAAGTGGAAGATTCCCTCATATTTTTGTAAAAACTAAACTTCATTTTCGAAACTGCTTTCTTTGCCGATAATCTTCTTCGGTACCTAATTCTCTATTAAGCAGCCACTCCATCTCCTCAAGTGCGTTTTTCGTGACAAAAGGATCGTTCATTGACCACTGGACTGTATAGACGAAATAGTAGTTTTTTACCCGCCTGAACATGACAAGAGAATCAGGGTACTCTTTGAACTGGGCTTTAATATTGTATCTTTTTGTGTATGACCATTGTGTTAATTCCATGTCACGTCTCCAAGTCTTTTTTAGAGAAATACCCCTGATTGCTAATGGGAAAACAGTAAATAAGGATAAGAAAGTGTTATTATGTGCTGAATGTGCTAAAATGGGTTTCGTTACAAGTTGTTAGCGACAAATATCTACATGATATCCATATGCTAGCAGTTTGATAGAGTGAAATTTTTTCTTGATACATAAGGAATTGGAGGGGGAATTAATTCTATGAATGATGCCCAGAGAATTCAGTTGAATGTCAGAGTGACTAAAGAAACATCAGATAAACTCGAAGAGATTGTTGAATATTATCAGGAAAATACGAAGATTGGCAGAATATATAAAGGTGATGTATTGACAGATATTATCGAAAAGTCATATGAGATCATGCAAAAGCAAAAAAACTTAAGAAGATAATTTTCAATAACTAAAATTAGTCAAATTTA
The DNA here is from genome assembly GCF_049532715.1 of Heyndrickxia sp. MSNUG. NCBI lineage: Bacteria > Bacillati > Bacillota > Bacilli > Caryophanales > Bacillaceae > Heyndrickxia > Heyndrickxia sp. MSNUG. The sequence continues at coordinate 2,814,895 of NZ_CP150978.1, read as the reverse complement.
TGAACAAAATGGTTGCACTTAATGATAATAAGTCGTATTATTTAAATAATCTGATAAATCAACGATAAGGTGGTTGATGGTGATTATGATGCGGATGGCGATTGCTGGTGTGGCCGGTTTTGTTCTTGTTTTTATCGAGTCGTTCATCGTTATGGGAATAAAGCAATATGAGGCCATTGATTTCGGCGGGATTGCTCCTTTTGTCAGTGTCTGGACAATGAACTTTTTCCTTGTCTTTTCTATCCTCACTCATATCAAACTTTGGTATGAAGGGCGTGAAGCACAACGCGCAGAAGAAGCTGCCGAAAGGGACCGGTTCATGAATTAGAATATTTTAAGAAGGCACGCCATCTGGTGTGCCTTCTTTTTTAATGGTTTTTTTAAAATACGAGCGAAGGAAGCTGGTTTATAATGCCCTTTCTTCAACCATATCAAGATTTTAAATGATCCTGTTCGTCATAATCTTTTTCTGCTTCCTCAGCTGCTATCCGCAACTCCTGGAAAAATAGCTGATCGTTACAAACCATGCTGTGTTTTTGTTCAGCTTCGTCAGTGTGGTTCATTTTTTCTCTATGTTCCTTCTTCATTCTTTTTCCTCCTTCTTTAATTTATTTGGATTTAATCCTATTTCCCGTTTTAACAAATGGTCATGCATTTTTGTTAAAAGTATTAACGCAATTATAGAGCCGGCAAAGCTTAACACCATATCCCATTGTGTATCCCAAATGTCTCCCTGTGTCCCTAAAAAGTCCTTCGAAGCCCTGCCTCCTTTTGTCAGCATCGCAAAAATCCATTCTACGATTTCATAAAGAGAGGCAATTGCCAGAACAACTGAGATCACAATCCCATTCAGCCAGCGTCCATTATAGAGCAAGGTTTTTCTTAAAAGAATTTCGCGGATCACGATTGCTATCAGGCCTTTCATGAAATGGCCAAACCTGTCATAATGATTCCTTTTTAAATCCCATATATCTTTCAGCCAATCAAAAAGCGGTACATTTGAATAAATGTAATGTCCGCCAATGAACATAAGGATGGTAACAAATGCGATTATGGTGTAGGAAAGGGTTGTTAACCGGAACTTTTTATAAAGAATAAGAACAACGGCAATTGAAGCAACTGCTGGTGCAACTTCCAAAATCCAGGAGTAATAAGAAACTGGCTTGATGGCCGACCAGATAAAAATGATTATTACGATGAACAAAAGTACTAAGTGGAATCGTTTATTCTGCATAAAACTCAGCTCCCATTTGGCGAACTCTTGTTGTAAGTATTTTACTATTTGTTGATTTTCATTCTTTAATATGTCATTTGCAGTGCAATCATGAACGAGATCAGTTTGAGGCACACTAAATTCATTTCTTCCGGGAGGGAATTCATGACTGATTTGAAGTGCGTGTATACTTTTAATGAGGACGAGCAATTTTTAACAATCAATTTTTTGCAGGAGGGCGGAGAGGCTGATAACGGCCGATATTACTGGAGTGCTTTCGTATTTGACGAGAATTGGAGCGATCTCATCAATACGGCGGCTTCCATTTCAGATATGACGGCTGAAAGCGTTGAATATGCATATGAAACACTTGGGATAAGAGGAAGACTTGCTGTATTAGCTGGACTGAGATCAGCAGAGTCAATTACATTCATGATCGAAACTTCTCTGTTTCACCTGCAGGCTTTGCTTTTTGCCTCCACCATTATCGTGGTAGATGAAGTTGATTTCTTAGATAACTTTGGATTTGCTAAGGAGACTTTACAAAGCGGTAAATCATTCTATTTTTTAGCTTCAGAGGCAGCTGGTGACGAATCATGCCGCTTCTTATAATTTGATATTTTGAGAACCTTCCGGATTTTCTGGAGGGTTTTTTTGATGTTAATCTCAAAAAAAGTGGTTAAGGTTCTTATGGGATAGGGTAGTGAGGAATAGAGCGATTTTATAGAAGAAAGGAAGATGAGGCTTTGTCTGGCAAAATAAACGTAAGAATCAACGGGGCCGAAGTGACGGCTAAAGAAAATCAAACAATCCTTCAATACCTTTCAGACAGCTCGGTTGAAGTTCCAAGCGTTTGCTATCATCCCAGCCTGGGACCAATCGAGACATGTGATACGTGTATAGTAGAAGTGAATGGGGAACTGGTCAGATCATGTTCCACCAAGATGAATAATGGTGATGTCATTGATACAGTCGCGCCTGAAGTAAAGAAGGCACAAACAATGGCAATGGATAAAATTCTTTTTAATCACGAACTATACTGTACGGTCTGTGACTACAATAATGGGACATGTGAGGTACATAACACAGTCAAAGAAATGAAAATAAATCACCAGAGCATCCCATTCGATCACAAACCATATGAAAAAGATAATTCAAATCCTTTTTACCGGTATGACCCTGATCAATGTATATTGTGTGGAAGATGTGTAGAAGCGTGCCAGGACGTACAGGTTACTGAGACTCTAAGAATTGACTGGGATCGTGACCGTCCTCGTGTGATCTGGGATAACGATGTTCCAATCAATGAATCTTCTTGTGTGTCATGTGGCCATTGTTCAACGGTATGTCCATGTAATGCAATGATGGAGAAAGGAATGGAAGGAGAAGCAGGCTTCCTGACTGGAATCGCCAAAGAGACGCTCCGTCCGATGATTGAAATCACAAAGGGGGTAGAAACGGGTTACGGGTCCATCCTGGCTATTTCCGATATGGAGTCAGCAATGCGTGACTCAAGAATTAAGAAGACCAAAACAGTATGTACGTACTGCGGTGTAGGCTGCAGTTTTGATGTGTGGACGAAAGGCCGTGAGATCCTAAAAGTGGAACCTCAAATAGATGCGCCTGCCAATGGGATTTCAACCTGTGTAAAAGGGAAGTTCGGCTGGGATTTTGTTAATAGTGAAGAACGTCTTACGAAGCCGCTGATACGTGAAGGAGACAGCTTCAGAGAAGCGGAGTGGGAAGAAGCTCTTAGCTTGATCGCTGACAAATTCAATGCTATTAAGAGTGAATACGGTAAAGACTCACTTGGTTTTATCACATCTTCAAAATGTACAAATGAAGAATCATATTTAATGCAAAAGCTTGCTAGAGCTGTTATTGGCACGAACAATATCGACAATTGCTCAAGGTATTGCCAGACTCCGGCTACAGTTGGGCTGTTCAGGACTGTTGGCTATGGAGGAGATGCGGGTTCATTTAAGGATATTGCTATCTCTGATTTAGTTATTATCATTGGTTCCAATACATCTGAAGCTCATCCAGTCCTTGCGACTCGAGTGAAAAGGGCTCAAAAGCTGAATGGACAAAAAGTCATTGTTGCAGATCTGAGGAAGCATGAGATGGCTGATCGTGCTGACCTGTTTGTAAGACCGAAAGCAGGAACCGACTTAATCTGGCTTTCAGCTGTAACCAAGTATATCGTAGACCAGGGCTGGGCAGATGAGCAGTTTTTAAAGAGCAAAGTGAATGGTCTTTCAGAGTATGTTGAGAGCCTGGAAGGATTCACCTTGGAGTATGCAGAGAAAACCACTGGCCTTTCCAAAGAAACATTAATTGATATAGCAACCCATATTCATGAAGCGAAGAGTGTTTGTGCTTTATGGGCTATGGGTGTTACACAGCATCTTGGGGGCAGTGACACCAGTACAGCAATTTCCAACTTATTGTTGATAACAGGCAATTATGGCCGTCCTGGAACGGGAGCTTACCCTCTTCGCGGCCATAATAACGTACAGGGGGCTGGAGATTTTGGAAGCAGTCCTGATTCATTGCCAGGATATCAGAAGGTATTCGATGATACTGCACGTCAAAAATTTGAACAGGCATGGGGCGCCAAACTTCCGGCAGAACCGGGAATCAATAATCATGACATGATAGAGGGCATGCATAACGGTACATTAAAAGCTCTATATATCAAAGGCGAGGAAATGGGCCTTGTTGATTCAAATATCAACCATGTGCACGCAGCCTATGAAAAATTGGATTTCTTCGTAGTTCAGGATGTATTTTTTTCCAGAACAGCCCAATTTGCCGATGTAGTATTGCCTGCAAGTCCCAGCTTTGAAAAAGAAGGAACATTTACGAATACAGAACGAAGGATTCAGCGCTTATATCAGGTATTCGAGCCGATGGGCGAATCGAAGCCTGATTGGGAAATCCTGATGGAAGTTGCAAATCGTCTTGGCGCAGAGTGGACTTATCAGCACCCGGCTGAGATCATGGCGGAGGCTGCCAGCCTGATGCCGATTTACGCTGGTGTTTCTTATGAACGTCTGGAGGGTTACAACAGCCTTCAGTGGCCGGTAAATCCAGATGGTACCGACAGCCCTGTACTATATTTAGACGGTTTCCCATTCCCGGATGGTAAAGCAAGGCTTCACCCGGTAAAATGGTCGATCCCTGTGCAGTATGGTGCAGAATATGATATTCATGTGAACAATGGACGTTTATTGGAACATTTTCATGAAGGGAATTTGACGTATAAATCGAAAGGAATTACCTCAAAAACTCCTGAAACTTTCCTGGAAGTTTCTCCAGAGCTTGCTGAGGAGAGAGGATTGAAGGATGGCACACTCGTAAGGTTGACATCGCCATACGGCAACGTAAAGGTCAGATGTGTAGTTACAGACAGAGTGACAGGTAAAGAAGTCTATCTGCCAATGAATGACCAGGGGGATGCGGCGATCAATCTTCTTACAAGCAGCTTTGGTGACAAGGACACTGACACCCCGGCATACAAAGAGACAAAAGCGAAAATGGAAATACTGCAATATGAAGGTGTTAATCCTTTACCAAGGAATAATTTCAGATACGGTAATCCTCAGCCGCAAATCGGCGTCCAGGTGCAGAAGAAGTGGGCACGACCGGATTATATTTTCCCTGGTGATCTTGTGAAGAAGGGACGGACTCAGCATGGCTAAAGCAATAACTAAAATTCAGCATATCGAATTGTCAGAGGACCAAAAAAGAAAGATGGATCTCGAAGAAGTAGAGAGTGCCCTATTAGATAACAAGGATGCTATTTTACAATCACTGGATGTCATGAAACATATGCATGATCGTGGAGTTTTGGCATTGCTTAGCGGATTATTCAGCGAGGGTGACAAAGTTTTAAATGTATTGGTGAATGCTGCCGACAAACCAGAGGCTACAAATACGTTAAAGAATCTGTTGCTAATGGTCGGCGTTCTTGGAACCATCAATGTTAAGCAGCTCGAACCGCTGCTGCTGAAATTGAATTCTGGGATTGCAAGAGTGGCAGAATACAAGGATAACGATGATAAATTAGGCTATTTTGATATTGTCAGATCATTGAAGGATCCTGAGATCAACCGCGCTCTTACATTGCTTTTTGAATTCCTGAAAGGGATGGGGGAAGATACGAGCGGGCTAGAGAGGACGACCCAGCTTCCAGAAGACCAGGATTTGCACCAAAGCAAGGATGGGACGCTCGAGAGGTAATTGCAAGAGAATGAGCAGGCAGCAGGCTTACTAGCTTCGCTGCCTGTTTTTTATCTTAACGAAAAGACAGTGCAATGAAGGTTCCTAATGAGAATCTGCAAGTTTGAATGCTTCAGAATTTGGTTAAAAGTAAAAGACTGTTAGGAAAACTTTAATTAGAGGGGAATGGCTGTTATGAAACCAGTCGAAGTCAAAAGGGAAATTCTTCGTTTTGGAGATGGCCAGGCCGAAAGAATGGTAGACAGTGTCGTGACCGAATATACTGTCACGGTTAAGGTGAACGGGCAGGAATTTGTGACGATGGTTTGTACCCCCGACTACATCGAAGAAATGGTCATTGGCTATCTTGCTTCAGAGGGGATCATAAGAAAATTCACTGATATTGAAGATATATGGATCCAGGAAAAAGAGGGTTTCGTACATGTGAAAACCAATAGAGAAAATCCTTATTATAAAAACCTTCAGGGGAAGCGCTATTTAACTTCCTGCTGCGGAGCAAGCCGCTCAGGTTTTGTATTTGCCAACGATGCTCTTACGGCAAAAAAGCTTCATGGAGTTAAAACAGAAATCGAGGTTGAGGATTGTTTTAGACTGATGGAGGAGATGCAGGACTCTGCTGACTTGTTCCAAAATACAGGCGGAGTCCATAATGCTTCTTTATGCAATTTATTCGGGCCTGTGGTTTCAAGGATGGATATCGGCCGGCACAATGCCCTGGATAAAATTTATGGTCATTGCCTGAAGAATGATATCCCAATCAATGATAAAGTGATTGTTTTCAGCGGGAGGATTTCATCTGAAATTTTACTGAAAGTCGCAAAAATAGGATGTCCAATTGTTTTATCGAAGTCAGCACCAACTGAGCTCGCCCTTAAGCTTGCCGATAGTCTTGGCATCACGACAATCGGTTTCATCCGAAATCGATCATTAAACGTTTATACTCATCCTGAACGTATAGCGGATGCTAAGTATACACTTTCAAAAAGCCGGGTTAAGTAAACTCGGCTTTTTCTAGCAGGTAAGTGGAGCTTTCGTCACATTTTGTCATCATTCCGGATTTTACTTTAAGTATAATGTACGATGTACTTTGGAAAAATGGAGGTGAATACAGAGGAGTGATAGAATGGAAGAGCATGAACTTGAAGATATGTTTGATTGGGCTGGCTTATCGAATGTTTATGAAAGACACGGTTATAAAATGTGGCTCAGCGGGCTTGAGGAAAGTATAGATGCTGAACTTTTAGATAACCTTTCAAATGCTTATTCTTTTGAAAGTGCCGAAGCAATGTATTATGATGAATTTCTTTTTCATTTGAAAATTTTCAAAGGAATTTGTAAAAATAATGAATTGCCACCTCGGTATTGGTGAGGCCGTATACCACAATAGAAAATGATTGAAGCTAGAGGGGGGGAGCCATGGAACCGATTGCTGATCATCTGTGCAAGAATTTAGATGTCATCTTTGTGGGGTTTAACCCTAGTATCCGTTCATCCGAAACCGGCCATCATTATGCAAACCCTAATAACAGGTTTTGGAGGATTCTCTTTGAATCAGGGATTACACCAAGAAAGTATGTGACAACGGAAGATTATAAGCTGTTGGAGTTAGGCTACGGGATGACAAATATCGTGGCAAGACCAACTAAAGCTGCGGATGAAATAACTAAAGAAGAATATCTTCATGGCAAGCAGGAGCTAAAGCGGAAAATAGAAACGTACCATCCGAAAATCGTTTGTTTTGTCGGCAAGGGAGTATATCAGCAATATAGCGGCAAGAAAGAACTGCATTGGGGAAGGCAAGAAGAATCAGAAGTCTCTGGAACGATTGATTTTGTTGCTCCTTCTTCAAGCGGGCTTGTCAGAATGAAGATGGATGAAGTTGTGGGCATCTATAAAGAGATACCAGCTTTGCTTGGAAAATTGAAGTAATGAAAAGGCAATCCCGTTGTAAAAGGATTGCCTTTTAAATTTGCATCGAAAGTCTGATCATGTCCCGACATTGGATTCCGTTTTCGTAGAGGGGTTCGGGATAATGGCGAACGAAAAAGTCATGGTCAATCCCGATAATCCGAAATCCGGCTTTTTGATACAGCGCTAGCTGACTAATACTTGAATTGCCGGTCCCAATCTCCACAGTGTTAAAGCCCTTTTCTTTTGCAGCTTCAATCCCATGCTTGATCAGCTTGCTGCCAATTCCTTTCCCCTGCAAGTATTCTGATACGGCTATGTTCTTTATTTCAATTATAACTTTCGACTTTGGAAACAGAACGATTATCCCTACAACGGAATTGTCCAATTCTGCAACATAGCAGTAGCCGCCTTTTAAATAAGCTGAAACCATATCTTCAGATGGATCTGCCAGTAGAAGCAAATCCCAGGGTGGATGTACATCCTTTCTAAGCGGTGTAATGATCATATTATTCTTTCACCCTTTTCTGCATAATCCTGAAAACCATCGCAAATAAAAGGTAGCCGATGATGCCGCCTGCTGTATTCAGGATGATATCATCCACATCAAAGCTGCCTACCCGGGTCAGAAACTGCAGGACTTCCACTGAAGATGTCGCTAAAAAGACTGCACATGTTGTTTTCCAGATGCCATTAAACCTTTTAAAGAGCATAGGAAGAAAGAAGCCCATAGGAAGGAAAGCAAGCACATTGCCAAAAAGATTCGATATCCAGATATTCTGGTTGATATGGGAGGATGCTTTGATATAATTGCTGATCGTTTTGAAAGGAATAATATTGTATGGATGTGTTCCTGAAGTATTGATTTCGTAGGCAGCCTGCCTGTATGGGCTGAAAAATAACAGTACCGCTGCAATGATCACGTAAAGTCCAAACAGGGTATAAGCAAACGCAATCGTCCACTTTTTGTTTTTAAATTCTAATTGATTTAACATATACCCTCCATGTATGTACTTTTATAGTTAATTCTCATTTTACCAGACTTTAAACATACCAATTATATAAAATTCTTTTTATGAAGTTTATTGCCGGGAATTTGTATTTTAAGGTTGATTGAGAGGTAATTCGGTCATTTAGACCTCAAAGTTAAGGGAAGAGGTAATGACTGAAGAGAGGGAGTTCCATAAAGAAAGAATATAAAAAAACCTTACAGAAGAATTCCGTTAAGGTTTTGTTCATTGAGTTTATTCCTGCATAGCAGGGCCCCTGCCGTCCGTACAGTGGTTAAGTGTCCCGCAACAAGCGAATGTCCGGCAGAGGCACTTTTATTTTAACACAAAGCAGGGCGGAAAATACATTTTTAACGATTGAAGGGTACATGACTTTCATTTTTATTTAAAAAAGTGTTATGATAACAGTGATTTTAACATAAGGAGATGATTTTCATGGCTAAAAAAGGATACATAGAGATGCAAAATGGTGAGAAAATCGAATTTGAACTATACCCAAATGAGGCTCCTGGAACAGTTGCAAACTTTGAAAAGCTTGCCAACGAAGGCTTCTACAACGGTTTGACTTTCCACCGTGTTATTCCAGGTTTCGTCAGCCAAGGTGGCTGCCCTAACGGAACGGGAACAGGCGGTCCTGGCTACACAATTAAATGTGAAACGCAAGGCAACCCACATACACATGTACCAGGCTCGCTTTCTATGGCGCATGCAGGAAAAGATACAGGCGGCAGCCAGTTCTTTATAGTACATGAATCACAACCGCACTTAAATGGTGTTCACACTGTTTTTGGAAAGGTTACTTCTGGTCTGGAAGCTGCTAAGGCTATGCGCAATGGCGATGTAATGGAAAAGGTTGTTGTAACTGAAGAATAGGAAATGAAAGAAGAGCCCTTGTGGCTCTTTTTTTGTACTTTTCTACCCATTGTGTCGAACGTATGCTCTTGTTACAATGAAAGTGTACTGATGTGTATAAAATAGTTTTATTGGAAAGTCTAATATTGAATAAATTTGACTATACTATCTAATTTATATAAAATTATATCTGTTAGTCTAATTAATTTAATGTTAGGTGGAATGGCCATGCAGCCAGCTTCAATCTTTATAATGGATATATCTAAATCTTCTTCTGCTGAGCTGGGAGAGAAACTGAGCTCTTATTTATCTGATATTGAGGAATGGATTAATAAGTGGTTTCATGGTTATGGACATATTCAGGTTCGGCACCGTTCCGGCGATGAGCTTATATTCCTCGCGGAGGGTTATGCTACAGCCTTTGTAACCGCGTTCTTCATTAGTCGTCTATGGAAGTTTGAGAACAATAAGCCGTATTTTGGAATGGCTTTTGGCAGCATTGATAAAAGTATAGAGGAAATCGATATTGAAAAGTGGATTCATCCAGTAGTGAAACAAGCAAGGCTCGCAAATGATTTCCTGAAAAAGCAAAAGGAAAGAGAGACATTTCATTTTGACTTAGACGGAAACATACATGTGCATGAACTAGTAACGTTGCTAAATGGCATGCTAAAACTGCAGAATGCGCTAAGCAAGCAGCAAACGGATGTCCAGCGGCTGGTGTGTTCCCTGTACTTGGTATATGAAAAGCAAAATGTGATCGCAGAGCTGCTTGAAAGGTCTGCGCCTACTATATATAGTCACTATAAAAAGGGCCACAGCGAACTCGTGCTTGGCAGTTATCAAGAAGTTTCCCGCGTATTGGCTTCGCTTCAAACAAAGGAGTTTGGGGATGCGACGGCTTGTAATCCGGATTTGCTAGAAGGAAATATTAGAAAGCATGTAAAAGGTCTGTTGAACGATGTATTTAATCTATAGGCTTTATCTGCAGAAAGGGGTCGGCATGCTTTTATTAAGTTTAATCATTGCGCATTTAATAGCGGATTTTTACCTGCAGACAGATAACATGGTGAATGACAAACTGAAGAATATTAAAAAACACTTGTTTCACCATTTAATTGTTAATGCTGCCGTCCTGTCATTAGCATGGTATTTGAATGAACAAGGGACTGACCCTTTAACAGCAATCATTTGGCCAGTTCTTTTCATAACAGGTACTCATTTTTTTATTGACCTGCTTAAAATTAAGCTTGTAGATCAATATACCAACAGTGAAAACTTAAATAAATTATGGTTTTTTGGGATTGACCAGCTATTGCATCTGGTGATGATTTTAATAGCTTTACAGTTATTTTATAAAATCCCGCTAGTTTCAATTTTTGATAGACTTTCAGAACTCCTTATGGGAGAAGGGGGCGAGATTGGGGAGCTAAACACAATTTTGTTCCTTGTGATCATCTTAATTTTAGGAACCACAGTGAGTGGACATATCATCAGGATTCTGCTCGGATCCCTGCCAGGCCAGCTTCTAACTTTTGAGGGGAAATATACGTTTAAAAATGACCTGAAGGAAAGCGATTACCTTAAAAACAGCAATGGAGAAAGAGGGCTGTCTGAACAATACAGTTATATGATTTTCAACAAACATGACTTATCGCGTGGGAAGCTGATTGGTTATATAGAACGCCTGCTCGTCATCCTTCTTACATATTATGCTTCTTATCCCGCAATCGCCTTCATCGTGACAGCCAAATCAATCGCACGTTTCAAGCAGATGGATGACCGCGACTGGGCGGAATATTTTCTGCTTGGAACATTAACATCGATGTTTCTGGGAATTGTATTTGGAATCCTTTTAAGAGAAGTACTTAATTAGGAATAAATGAATGGCAGCCATTTTGGGATGCCATTTTATTTAATGGGTAAAGGGTATATGTGGATTGAAAAATGGAGTGATTAACGATGAATCTTGTTCTTTTTCAAAGAGATATACGAATATTTGATCATCAGCCATTGGCAGAAGCAGCCAAAATCGGGGAGGTTTTGCCTTTATACGTGGTTGAACCTTCTGTTTGGAGTGAAACCGAGCTCTCTGCCCGTCATTTTCAATTTGTCCTTGAAAGCCTGGAAGAGTTGTCAGTGCAAATCCAGGAACTCGGAGGAGAGTTGTTTTTTGCATTTAGTGAAATGGAGGCTGTGCTATCGGAACTGCTGAACAAATATGGATCGCTCACATTGTTTGCCCATAGCCAAACGATTTTAAGAAGCCGCATCAGCCAATGGGTTGATGAAAATAACCAGAAATTGTTCACCTATGGTATGGAATTTGAAAATGTTTCAGAAAAGGGATTTAAAAGCCGGTGGACAGACAATCTTAAGAAACCGATTATCGATGTTCCAAAAAGGATACAGAAACCTACATGTATACCTGAACTTCTTTTTACTGATATTAAAAGGTTCCGAAACTTTAAGATGAATGGCAGCAAGATTCGTTTTGGTCAACAGGGTGGTGAAATAAAAGCAATAGAAACGCTGGAATCATTTCTGGAGAATCGATTTGCGAATTATATCATCAACCACAACAAACCTCTGCCATCATCCTTATCATCCAGCAGGCTCTCGGCATATCTGACATGGGGAAATATTTCAGAGCGGATGATTTATCAAAAGACCATTGAACGGCTTCAAACTTGCAGTGATGAAGAAAAGCGCCAGTTTGAAGAGTTCTTATCAAAGCTGTATGCCCGTGCAAAAATTATTCAATTTGCAAAAGAATATCCGGTAAGTGCAGAAATGAGCGCAATCAAGAAAACATGGAATGAAGAATGGTACAAACGCTGGTCAGATGGGAAAACGGGAATCCCGATAATAGATGCAGCGATGAGGAGTGTCTATAAAACCGGCTGGTTAAATTTCAATTTAAGGGCAATGGTCATTTCTTTTATCTGCAATACATTGCAGCTGGACTGCCGAAAACCTTCAATAGCATTGGCTGAGTTGTTTTTGGATTACGAGCCGGAGATTCACAACTTTTATGTACAAAAGCAAGCTGGTTTTTTTGAACAGCATAAAGTGAAATGGATTAACCCAATAAAATTCGGAAAACAACACGATCCCGACGGAGCATTCATTCGCAGATATGTTACTGAATTAAATAATGTACCTGCTGAATTCATACATGAACCGTGGCTATACCCAGGCTTTTACAAGCTAGAGTATCAAACACCCATGGTGGATGCAGTAAAAATGAACAAGAATGCCAAGCTCCAGTTTGAGAAGAAAATAAACAATGAAAGTGCTGCCCTGGCACCAAAAAAGGCTGGAGAAACAGAACAGCTATCCTTTGATTTATAAAATATTTTTATGCTTGAATGAACCATCCATGAAACACAAGATCTATTATCAATAAAAGCTAATGACATTTAACATGATGACTCTGCTTCTTCAATTTCTTTCCTGCTTACCTTGAGGTAGGTAAATGACACCCCGATGAGAGTGATCAGTCCACCGAACAGCGTCGTCATTGTCGGTTCTTCACCGAGCCATATCCAAGCGATGATGAACGAAGCAGCAGGCGTTAAATACAATGAGCTTGCTGCTTCAGAAGCTCGGGATTTAGCTGTAATGTAAGCTAAAGCGAAATATGGGATCACAGTAGGGAATAATCCAAGGTATATGGCGCTTGCCGTTGCCCCGACAGGAGCCTCAGCCAGCTGTGCCCCCAAACCTGGTGTGTATACGAGCATGAGAAGAGTCGCAGCCCATATCGTATAGGCTGTAAAAGGAAGCGCCCCGTATTTATTTAAGAACTCTTTTTGTAATACAAAATAAAGTGATTCGGATAGAGAAGCTATCAAAATCAACATGACACCTAAACCGAGCTCCAGCTCTCCGCCTGAGCCCAGGTAAATAAGGAGAATCCCAGCTATGCTGATGAAAGCTCCCAGCCAATACATCTTACCGGTTCGCTCCTTAAAAAAAATCCTTCCTAATAAACCAATAAAGACTGGTGATGTAGAAATGAGCAGGCTTGCAGCTCCTGCACTGACAGACTTTTCACCAATATTAAGAGCAGTCTGATAGACCGCAAATCCAAGAAATCCAAATAAAAAAATAATAGGCCAATCTTTTAATTCTGGTAATTTCATTTTTGTCTTTCCGGCATAAACCACAAGGGCAATGGAACCAACCAGAAGCCTTAGAAGCGACAAATGTTCAGGTGAATATCCTTCTAGACCATGCCGTATACCGGCGAATGCTGAACCCCAAAAGAGAATAATCAGCGCATGTGCAGCCATAATTTTTATATTCAAGCGACATCACCTCTATAAAAACCATCCAATTTAAACCTGTATCAGGTTATTTCTTTCAAATATAAACGGGTCTTGGTAAAATGTATCCAACCAATCAGGAAGTATAAAAACCAACCAATTACCTTTAAAAATGAACGGAGCCTTTAGATGAAAGCACCAAAATATCAAATGATTATCAATTATATAAAAGACCAAATAATGAATGGAACTTGGCCAGTTGGAAGCAGGCTTCCCAGCCAGCGTGAACTTGCTAAGCAATTTGAAGTAAACAGAAGCACGGTTGTTACGGCGCTTGATGAACTTACTGCTGAAGGGTTGGTTGAAGGGAAGCTCGGAGCAGGAACAATTGTAGTAAACAATACCTGGACTCTCATGCGTTCAAATGCCCCTGTGAACTGGAATGAACAGGTCAAGCTTGGCACCCATCAGGCAAGCTTGGGCACTGTCCAGGCTATTAATCTTGCTGAATCGGATGAGAACATGATTCAGCTGAGCAAGGGAGAGCTTTCAAAGGATCTTTTTCCGCTTGAAGAAATGAAGGAAGTAATCTCGAAGGTTGGCAAGGAACTTATGCCTTTCGGCTATGAAGATCCAAAAGGAAATCCCGCTCTTAGAGAAGCAATAAGCAATTACCTGAAACCAAAAGGTATCGAAGCGCCGCCATCCTCCATTCTTGTTGTATCAGGTGCATTGCAGGCATTGCACCTCATATCAATAGGTTTATTGCAGAGGGAATCAACTGTATTTCTCGAAAATCCTTCCTATATTTATTCATTATCGACCTTCCAATCGGCTGGCATGAAGCTGCAGGGAATCCCCATGGATCAGGAGGGGATAGTGCCTAATTTGATTCAAGCATCGAGGGACCATAGGAAATCCGTGCTATACTGCCATCCGACTTTTCATAATCCGACCGGTGCTTTGATGGGAGATGCCAGGAGACAAGAACTGATCCAGGTCGCGGAAAAGGTTCAGCTTCCGATCATTGAGGATGATGTATATGGTGATCTATGGCTTGATTCACCGCCCCCGCCGCCAATCAAGTCATATGACAAACACGGAAATGTCTTATATATTGGAAGTCTGTCTAAGAGTCTTAATCCCGGTTTAAGGATTGGATGGATTGCAGGGCCTCAGGGAGTTATTGACAGGCTGGCTGACTTGAAGATGCAAACGGATTATGGCTCAAGTTCCCTTTCACAAAAAGTTGCTGCAGAATGGCTGTCAAGCGGGAAATATGACCGACATTTAATAAACGTGAGAAAGCAGTTAAGAGAGCGGAGAGATGCGGTACTTGCTGCTGTTGCAACTCATTTAGGACGTTACGCGGATTGGGAGGCCCCTAAAGGCGGCTTCTTCATCTGGATTAAAATGAATCCTGAAATATCGTTAGCGGATTTATATAGAAAAGCTTTTGCAAAGGGGGTCCTCATTAATCCGGGAAGAATTTATGCCACACAGAAACTCCAGCATTTCAGGCTGTCATTCGCAAATGCTCCTGTGGCTGATATTGTAAAAGGAATCGCGATATTAGAATCAATTATCGAAGACTGCTAAAATAGAAGGGGTCATTCGAGACTTGTAGGTAAGTATGATTCAAGGTAATTGATACAAGTAAAATTTAAAGGCTTCATAAAAGAATAATGCTAGGGTTGATATAGAATCATTAATCTATTTAATACTTTGGCTGAGTAAACGCCCAATGTTGTTTTTTAAAACTGTTGATTTTAGTGGAAGGCGCGAAGACTCCTCCGAAGCATTTCCATCGTGCGTGGTCAGATTCAAGGATGATATTCAGTGTCCTGCAGGCTCAGCGCCAGCCCTGCGGAAAGCGAAGCGCATGGAATGAAAATCAACAGTCTTGTTTAACAGAGCTAATACTTTAAATGCTATCTTTATTGCAATAACTCTGGGCTCTGTTAAGAATCTGAACGGTAAAAGAAAACAATAACTGAGAGGAACAGAGAGAATATGAAATTAGTATCATGGAATGTGAATGGAATCCGCGCCTGTTCGGGCAAAGGGTTTTTGGATTATTTTAAAGAGGCAGATGCTGACCTTTTTAGTATCCAGGAAACGAAACTTCAAGAAGGCCAGATTAATCTCGAATTAGAGGGATATCATCAGTTTTGGAACTACGCAGAGAAAAAAGGCTATTCCGGTACAGCTATTTTTACAAAGAAAAAGCCTATAGCGGTCAGATACGGAATTGGGTCTGCTGAATATGATTGCGAAGGCCGTGCGATCACACTTGAATTTGAGCAGTTTTTCCTTGTGAATGTCTACACACCAAATTCACAGCGTGATCTTGCCCGTCTTGGCTACCGATTGGCTTGGGAAGACAAACTCCGGGAATACCTTTTGGAATTGGACGGTAATAAACCTGTCATCCTGTGCGGCGATTTGAATGTGGCGCATAATGAAATAGATCTGAAAAACCCTAAACCCAACCGCGGGAATTCAGGGTTTACGGACGAGGAACGGAGCAAGATGACAGAGCTGCTGAGCAATGGTTTTGTTGATTCGTTCCGCCATTTATATCCTGAAGCAGAAGGAGTGTATACATGGTGGTCATATATGAACAAGGTAAGGGAAAGAAATATTGGCTGGCGCATTGACTACTTTATTATATCTGAAAGGCTTGCCCCTGAAATCATAGATGCCGGGGTTGAATGTTTTGTTATGGGAAGTGACCATTGCCCGGTCACTCTTGATCTGAATATAAATGATTAATTGTATCCCCTGGTTGTTTATCCAGGGGAATTTTTTTATATATAATGTTAATGCGGCCATAAGTATAGCCTATTTAAAGTATGATAAATTGCTTATTTTAAAAGAATTTGAGAATTAATAAAACCTTTTCTTTTGATTTTTCATTAAATGTTATATACTATAAATTAATAAGGATAACACATTTAAAAATTCCTTGATAATGTTACATCATTATTATTGGAGGTAAGTTGGTGGTGAGTTCTATTAAACTAACAAAACGGCAGGAAGAAATCGTTCAAATCGTCAAGGAAGATGGTCCAATTACAGGGGAACAGATAGCAGAAAAGCTGAAGTTGACTCGGGCTACGCTAAGACCTGACCTTGCCATATTGACAATGGCTGGCAGTTTAGAGGCAAGGCCGAGAGTGGGCTATTTTTTTAACAAAGATAAAGAGAAACAATTCAAAGCTACAGCCTTTCTTGATCTGAAGGTCAATGATTATAAAGGTCACCCAATTGTCGTGCAAAAATCAGCCTCAGTTTATGATGCTATTGTCCAGATGTTCCTTGAGGATGTGGGTACGCTTTACGCGGTAGATTCAGATGGATGCCTGGCTGGAGTTATTTCAAGGAAGGATTTGCTCAGGGCGGCCATCGGAAACAAGAACCTGGAGGATCTTCCTGTAAGCGTCATCATGACAAGAATGCCAAATATCATTACTGTAAAACCGGAGGAGACAATGCTCCAGGCAGCTAAGAAGCTTGTCCTGAACCGAATTGATTCACTCCCTGTCGTCCGTGAACTCAAAGAAAAACCAGATACATATGAAGTCATCGGACGGATTACAAAAACCACGATTACAAAGATTTACTTAGAAATAGTAGAGCAAAAATCTGTCTAGGAAGTGAGCGCGTTTTGGATATGAAGGAAGTTGTCTATGTAGTTTCCGATTCAGTCGGAGAAACAGCAGAATTTGTAGTAAAAGCTGTTGCTACACAATTTAATGGCGGCCAGGTTGATATACGGAGGAATTCGTACGTTGAGGACGAAGAGGACATTGAGGATGTGATCATGGTTGCGAAACAAGGGCACTCCATCATTGCATACACGATTGTCGTGCCGGCGTTAAAGGCTTATCTCGATAAGAGGGCACAGGAAGAGGGCATTTATGCTGTTGACTTGTTGAATCCGCTCATGAATGCTTTTGAAAAAAAGTTCAACAAAGAGCCTAACCATCGCCCAGGAATGATGAGAAAGCTTGATGATGACTATTTCCGCAGGATCGAAGCGATCGAATTCGCTGTTAAATACGATGACGGAAGGGATCCACGTGGAATACTCCGTGCGGATATCGTTTTAGTGGGCGTTTCCCGCACATCAAAAACTCCGCTTTCCATGTACCTTGCTCATAAACGATTCAAGGTAGCAAATGTTCCGATTGTCCCTGAAGTAAAGCCTCCAGATGAGCTTTTTCAGGTCCCGAGAAGCAAATGCGTTGGCTTGATTATCTCTCCTGATAAATTAAATGAGATAAGAACAGAGCGGCTTAAGGCCCTGGGATTAGGATCGAGGGCGAATTATGCCAGCTATGAACGGATACTAGAAGAATTGGATTATGCAGAGAAAATCATGAAGCGTGTTGGCTGCCCGGTTATCAACGTTTCCAATAAGGCAATCGAAGAAACAGCCGGTTTAATTCTCGATATTCTAAAAAGTGAGAGGAGTTTTACTTAATGTCTAAATTTGTTTATCTCTTTAATGAAGGAAACAGCGGCATGAAAGAAATTCTTGGAGGCAAGGGTGCTAACCTGGCGGAAATGACTCGAATCGGGCTTCCAGTCCCTTTCGGATTCACGATTTCAACTGAAGCCTGTAACGCGTATTATGATGCAGGCAAAACAATTACTGCTGAAGTCCAGGCTCAAGTGCTTGAGGCACTTGGAGAACTTGAAGAGAAAACAGGCAAGAAGCTAGGCAATCCCCAAAATCCTCTGCTTGTATCCGTGCGCTCAGGTGCTGTATTTTCAATGCCAGGCATGATGGATACCATCCTTAACCTCGGAATGAATGATGAAACGGTTGAGGGAATGGCTAAGCTTACAAATAATCCACGTTTTGCTTATGATTCTTACCGCCGCTTTATTCAGATGTTCAGTGATGTTGTGCTGGATGTTGATGTATTTTTCTTTGAACGTCTGCTAGAGGAAACCAGGGAAGCTAAAGGCTATAGTTCCGATCCTGAAATGACGGCAGAAGACTGGAAGGAAGTCATCCAAGGCTATAAAAATATCGTGACAAAGCATACAAGGAAGCCTTTCCCGCAGGATCCAAAAGAGCAATTATTCCTTTCAATCAATGCAGTATTTGATTCATGGAACAATCAGCGAGCAATTGTTTACCGCCGCTTGAACAAGATCCCTTCTCATTTAGGAACAGCAGTAAATATCCAGAGCATGGTTTTTGGAAACATGGGTGACGATTCCGGAACAGGAGTTGCATTCACAAGGGACCCATCTACTGGTGAACATATTCTTTATGGTGAATACTTAATCAATGCACAAGGAGAGGATGTTGTTGCGGGTATCCGTACTCCACAGCCGATCCAGACATTAAAGGATGAAATGCCTGCGGTTTACCAGCAGTTTGTAGATACTTGCAAAGTACTTGAACAACATTATGCAGATATGCAGGATATCGAATTCACAGTAGAGCGCGGTGAATTATTCATTCTTCAAACCCGAACTGGAAAAAGAACTGCACAGGCAGCAATCCGTATTGCTGCAGAACTAGTTGAAGAAGGCATTATTGATAAAAAAGCAGCGCTGCTTCGCGTTGATCCTGAACAGCTTGATCAGCTACTACACCGCAGGATTGATGAAAACTTTGAACGGAAACAGCTCGCAAAAGGGCTGCCTGCTTCACCTGGTGCTGCTACTGGAAAGGTCGTATTCGATGCGGATGAAGCTGAGCTGCTATCAAATGATGGCCAAAAGGTCATTTTAGTTCGTCCGGAGACAACTCCTGATGATATCCACGGTATCATTGCTGCCCAGGCTGTGGTTACAAGCCGCGGCGGCATGACCAGCCATGCTGCTGTTGTTGCCCGCGGTATGGGGAAAGCGTGTATCTGCGGATGTGAAGCTATGAAGATTGATCTTCACGAGAAGAAATTCCGCGTTGGTGAGGTTGTGGTTAACCACGGCGATATCATCACGATCGACGGCGGAACAGGAGAAATCATGCTTGGTGAGATTTCGATGATTGAACCTGAACTTTCTGATGAATTCCAGCTTCTTCTTTCATGGGCGGATGAAGAGCGCAAGATTGGTGTCCGCGCAAATGCGGATAATCCAGAAGATGCAGGAAAGGCGCTTGAATTCGGAGCTGGGGGAATTGGATTATGCCGTACTGAACATATGTTCATGGATGCAACTAGGGTGCCGATTGTCCAGAAAATGATCCTTGCTGAAAATTATGAAGAGCGAACTAAAGCCTTGGATGAGCTTCTGCCAATGCAACAAGAAGATTTTGAAGGTATCCTTGAAGTTATGCAGGGACTGCCAGTGACAATTCGCTTGCTTGATCCGCCTCTTCATGAGTTCTTGCCTGATAAAGAAGAACTAATCGTTGAAATTACCAGGCTGCAAATCCTTGACCCGCAGTCTAAAGAGCTGAAGGAAAAGGAAGCATTGTTAAAGAAAGTCCGTCAATTGGATGAATTCAATCCGATGCTTGGCCACCGCGGCTGCCGACTTGGCATGATCCATCCGGAAATCTATGAAATGCAGGCAAGGGCAATCTTTTACGCAGTGGCGAAGTTAGCTGACAAAGGCATTGAAGTCCAGCCAGAGATCATGATTCCACTCGTAGGCCATGTAAATGAACTTAAGGAAATGCGTGTTCTGGTTAATGCAGCAGCTCAAAGTATTAAAGAAGAAACAGGAAAGAATTTTGAATATACAGTAGGTACGATGATTGAAATTCCACGAGCTGCATTGACTGCTGACCAAATTGCTGAAGAGGCAGATTTCTTCTCCTTTGGTACAAATGATTTAACACAGACAACGTTTGGTTACAGCCGTGATGATGCAGAAGGTAAATTCCTGCAGGCATACATCGAACAAAAAGTTTTGCCTGAAAATCCATTTGCGGTGCTTGATCGTGAAGGAGTCGGCAAATTGGTTGAAACTGGCGTAAACCTTGGCCGTAAAACAAAACCTGGTCTGAAAACCGGAATCTGTGGTGAGCATGGCGGCGAAAAGAGTTCAATTGAATTCTGTTATAACGCAGGGCTTGACTATGTAAGCTGTTCACCATATCGTGTGCCTCTAGCCCGATTAGCAGCAGCACAAGCTACAATCCGCCATGGGCAAAGCACGGAGAAGGTTGCAGTATCAACAAAATAAAAACCAGTAAATAGCGTTACTTTTATAGGTATAATTTTCTTTTCCTGTATCATCAAATTGAGGGTGTCCCAAAAAGTATCTTGGGGCACCCTTTCGTTGTAATTGAAAAGAGTCGCTTGATTTCCAATGAAGATACTCACTTTCGCATTGATTGTAGCTTTTCGAACAAGTATGAGTTTCCGCATTGTTTAAGGTAACTGGGCTTTTTCGAGGAGGCTTCTGAACAAAATTCACATTAAAACTCGTAAAAATCCACGTGCTGGTTTTTACTTTCGTTGAGAAAGCAACAAAGTTCATGCTAAGAGCCAAATTAACAGATACAAAAAGTAAAAATTAAATTAAACAGAACCGAGTCATTAATAAATCTGATTAGTGTCAAAAAAAAGTGCACTGAAAGAAAAATGTCATAGGAATAAGTCAAGGAGCATAATATTTTAGGATGAGAAAGAATTGCTCCAGGGCAACGTGGTAAGAAGCCTCTGATATTAAACTAATCACCTTATTAATAGGTAAACGGTGGAAAACAGGGTATACTATGTATATGAATGAAATCCTTAGGTCTTCTGGTGTAACGACTAACCATGAGAAGGCGTGAGACCAAAACCAGAAAGGATGAGGAAAATGATCGTTAAACTTTATCAGGCAAAAGCGGGCGATGGCAATACGAAAAAGGGATTAAGGAGAACCCAGTCATATTTCACAACGCCGCAGGATGCTGTTTCAGAAGCGCTGGCTTTAAAAGAAAGAATGGATTCTAAATATGCAAATGAAATCGAATGGGATTACAAGAGTGATTTTACTGGAACTTCGGATAAAATGAAAATCCTCAAGGGATATTTAAATGGAAATCGGGAAAGTACAGCATTTTATCTTGAAATTCTTTGCTTGGAAAATACAGAAAAAATTAAGCCTGTTTCACCGATTAAGCCGAAGAGCGTAACGAAAGAGGATAAGAAAGTATTAAATCGGGTCGTAAAAATGTTGAAGGTAAAGAACGCATAAGCACAATTATTCAGGCATGTCCTTTAACTCAGTGAATAATGGAAATCAAGGGGATCGCACAATAATTTGTGCGGCCTCTTTTTTGCGGATCTTTGGGAAACATTGCATTGTACTAAGAAGGAAATGATGGTTTCATGATTTTTAGAGCATGATACTTTAAATGTACCTTTTCAATAAACCAATAAACCAATCAATTACCGTAAGTTGTCATTATTAGCACGCTGCAAATTATTAATTCTATTCAATCAAGGGGCTTACATATGGACCAAATCGATACTATTTATCAGCTGTCAGTTGAACATACAAAAAACAAGGTAAAGGAAGATCTTGAGAAATTTCTTGGTGAGCATGAATATCCCCCTTCATTTAAGGAGTATCTGGAGGAAAGAAAAACTTATATCAGCCACATTTGGCTGAATGTCTGGCTTACTAAATCAACGAATGACTTTTCAAAGCGCGATAAGAAGGCATTTTTAAGTGAGAGAGGGTTTGTTGTCGAGGGTGTTGACCGCAAGCTGATCAATAAGCTTTTCAGAAATGAGATGAGGGACTACAATCCTTTTAATGTTTTTACCTGGATCGAGTCTGCTTTCGACAATCAAACATGGGACGAATTGCACGAAAAAGCCAGAAAAAATTTTTGAAAAAAGAAGCAGAAGAACAGCTCCTTGAGGAGAAGGCACTTATTCGTGAGAAAATCAGTCAGAATGCCAGAGTTACACTGGAAAAGTATCAGGAAATCTCTTACCTAAAGATCAGGTACCATATTGCAAAAGATTTATTCCATATTTTCAAAGAAAACCCTAAATACAAGGATATCGATACATTTATGCTTGAACAGAAATTGACAGAAGAGGGTTCATTTCAACCAGATGATTACAGCGTTTTAGCAGATTTCTTCGATGAATTGACCGGCCAGATCCATCAGACCACACATTGGGGAAGACATTATTTTGAATATGAAACGTACGAGTATTACTTTGAAAAAGAGGTAATTAAGTTTTTTGAGGATATTGGCTCTCAACAAGTACTGCTAGGTCTTCCAGCAGATATAATGAGTGATTATGAGAAAACGGTAGATGATAAGCTTTCAAAGGAAGAGTTAAAAAGGATTATCCGCGATATGTTGCTAGCATATACAGATGGTTATCTGTATAAACTGCATGAAGAATACATTAGTGATCTTTTAGGTTTAGCAGAAACTCCTTTTGATGAAATGATCCATCGTGAGATTTATGAAAGGGATCTTGAAGCTAGGATACGCATGAAAGAAGAAGAAGAGGCTGAACGAAAGCGGAAAAAAGAAGAAGAGGCAAGAATGCTTGAAGATATTTTCGGCCGGGAATACAATCCTTCACTTCGGAGGAATGTCCGGTATATCCTTCATATCGGGGAAACCAACACAGGGAAGACACATCACGCACTTGAAAGAATGAAAGAAGCAAAAAGCGGATTATATTTGGCGCCGCTTAGGCTTCTGGCTCTTGAGGTGTATGAAAAACTGAACACTGAAGGAGTTCCATGCTCTCTGAAAACAGGTGAAGAAGAGAAGCCTGTCGAGGGAGCTGCACATATTTCCTGCACCGTTGAAATGTTTCACGAAAAGGATTTTTATCATGTTGTAGTGATCGATGAATCTCAGATGATTGCCGATAAGGACCGCGGATTTTCCTGGTATAAGGCAATTACTAAAGCCAATGCGGAAGAAGTTCATATTATTGGCAGCATGAACATAAAAAGCATTATGATGGAGCTGCTTGAAGATAATTTAATGGAGATTTATGAGTATTCACGAGACATTCCTCTCCAGGTGGAGAACAAGGAGTTTAGCCTGAACTATACGAAAAAAGGTGATGCACTAGTTTGTTTTTCACGAAGGCAAGTACTGGAAAACGCATCGAAATTACAAAATAGCGGCAGGCAGGTCAGCATGATTTATGGCAGCATGCCCCCTGAGACGAGAAAGAAGCAAATGGAGCGTTTTGTAAAAGGGGAAACGATTGTGATAGTGGCGACCGATGCAATAGGAATGGGGCTTAACTTGCCAATCAGGAGAATTGTGTTTTTAGAAAATGAGAAATTTGATGGAACAAGAAGAAGGCGCCTAACATCACAGGAAGTGAAGCAAATAGCAGGCAGGGCTGGAAGAAAAGGAATTTATGATGTAGGAAAAGTTGCATTTACGTCGGATATCAATATAATGGCAAAGCTTCTTGAAAAAGGGGATGAGCCTGTTGCAATATTTTCAATAGCACCGACATCAGGAATCTTTGAAAGGTTTCAAAAATATCACCGCTCTCTTGCAGTTTTCTTTGAACTATGGGACCAATTCGAAAGTCCAAAGGGAACAAAAAAAGCCTCTCTTTCAGAAGAGCGAGAACTGTATGAGTATGTGAGAGACACTGAAATTGAAGCAAGACTGCCTATGATGGATCTGTATGGTTTCCTGCACCTGCCATTCTCATCAAGAGAGCCGGCGCTAATTGATCAATGGCTGGAAACAATCAAGGCAATCGTAGCAGATACAGAGCTGCCAGAACCCGTAATCAAAACTGCAAGCCTTGAGGAGCTCGAGCTATCCTATAAAGCGATTGGCCTCCATCTATTGTTCTTATATAAGCTTGGCCGCAAAACGGAAGCTGTTTACTGGGAAAGGCTTCGTACTGGGTTAAGTGATGATGTTCACGAATTTCTAAAGACTGAGGTCAAAAACTATAAAAAGAAGTGCAGGCACTGTGGTAAGGGAATCCATGTAGAATCTCCTTATCAGATATGCGATGCCTGCCATTCTGCAAGATTCAGGAATCGTTCAGATGGACGCGATCGATGGAGATAATTAGCGTTACTCAGGGTCCCTAAAATAAGGACCCTGTTTTTTGTGTATTATTGCAGAAATCTGTGTTAGGTTCAATCTGTAAAAGCTTTTGACAGGAAATAATTCCTGTATTTTTAATTTTTCAGTGTGTAGTTTTGTACCTCACGTTATAATTTAGCAAAGTATATGGTAAGTGCTCCGCCAAATTTGTAATAAATACAATCTTGATTACCATATGATGATTATAGAGACCATTATAAAGGTGTGATCAGATGGCTGTACATGTAGTAAAAGCAGGAGAAAATCTTTGGTCCATCGCTAAAACCTATGGAGTGACAATCCAAAACATCGTAAATGTGAACGGGCTGCCTTCCGCGAATTTAATTGTTCCTGGTCTAGCCCTTTATATTCCTGATCTTCAGCCGATTACCCGATTCTATAAAATCAAATCTGGCGATACTTTATGGAAGCTATCCATTCAATTCAGTACAACGGTCATTAGCATTATGAATGCAAATCCTGGTCTTGATCCGAACCGAATGTATATTGGACAAAATATAAATATTCCTTCACCAATAAAACCACAGATGGCTACACTTGGCTTCATTGTACCGGGTTCTCTTCAATCCTTCCTTAGCTGGTTTGATGCATTAGCGCCAAAGCTGACTTTCCTTGCGATCGTTAACTATACCTTTACCAATGAAGGGTACGCCTTTGCGATAATAGATGATTCAGCATATGTAACGAAGAGCAAGGAAAAGAATGTCATCCCTATGTTAGTTCTGCAAAATACAACTCCTGATGGTTTCAGCAAAGAGCTTGCCGGTACAGTTCTAGGCAATCCTGTGTATAGGAAAAACTTGATAGCAAGTCTTGTCAACCTGGTAAATCAGAGAGGTTTTGGCGGTATAAGTATTGACCTGGAGTTCGTTCCTCCGCCACAAAGGGAGGATTTCAACCTATTTCTGCGTGAATTGAAAGTCGCAATGGGAACTCTGATTTTACATGTGAATGTCCATGCTAAGACAGAGGACATTCCAACGAACCCAATTATCGGAGCCTATGATTATAAAGCAATCGGAGAAATAGCTGATCTGGTTGCAGTAATGACGATTGATTATGGGTATCCTGGTGGCCCGCCAGATCCGATAACTCCTTTATGGTGGTTAGCGCTAGTCATCCGGTACTCTTTGAGTTTGATTCCTGCTGACAAACTTCAAATTGCACTTGGACTGTATGGGAATGATAAGGTTGTAGGGACGAACCAGACCAAATCTCTTTCGGTACTTCAGGCGCAAAATCTTGCTATAACAACTGGCTCGATCATTCAATTCGACCAGGCGGCAAAATCTCCATGGTTCAGATACTGGAAAGGGACAGAAGAACATATCGTATGGTTTGAAGATATTAGAAGTTATATAGAAAAATACAGACAAATTGACCTCTATCAATTATTTGGAACTACTTACTGGCAAATGAGTTTGCCTGCTCCGCAAAACTGGGCATATCTGGAGAAGTTCAATATTGTGAAAGCAGGGACATGAGTTTTTTCAAGAATTGATGAGAGATAAATATAAGATTTTCAGCGTGGAAAAAGGGTTCAGAAGAAAGATCACAGCATCTGCTTTTAAGTTAAAGCGGGTGTTTTTTTATTTTATTGGGTGATAACGCCCTCTTTTTTGGGGTAAAGGTATGGAAATAGTTTTATATAAAGGGAGGATCTTATCATGAATGGTTTTATAAAAAGCGGATTTCTGCTAGGGCTAGGTGCGGCAGTTGCAGGCAAAGAAAAGCTTGATGATACTTTTATGAAGTTGATCGAAAAAGGCAGCATGACACAAACAGAGGCAGATACCATATTTGATGATTTATTCAGAAAAGGAGAAACTAAAAGCGAGGAGTGGGACAAGGAATTCAGGGAAATGGCAAAAAGTCAGCTGAGGGAGCTTGGGTTTGTGACAAGGGAAGAATTAGATATTGTCCAGGCACAGCTTGTCTTGCTTCAGCAGGAATTGACACAGCTGCGAAACAATAAATCAAATACGGATTTGGATCAGACGGAACAAGGGATAGAAAATATTCCTCCTGGCTTTTCAAAAGACGTGAAATAATAGCAGGTGACGGAATGTTGACAGAGCGTTTGAGAAGGTTGAATAGATATAGAGAAATAGCATCAATATTAGTAAAGTATGGATTTGGTTATGTTCTGGAAGAGGTAGGGCTGTTTCAGGTTCTTTCCTTAAAAGATAGGATCGTTGCTGAAGTAAAGCATGGAAATACGAAAGAAGCAGGGTACCGGATCAGATGCATGCTGGAGGAATTAGGACCGGCATTCATAAAACTTGGCCAGCTGCTCAGTATAAGGAGTGACCTGCTTCCGGCTGAAATCGTTAAGGAATTAGAAATGCTGCAGGATCAGGTTCCGCCTGTTCCTGTAGAAGAGATAAAAGCGAAAATCAATCAGGATTTTGGCCGGCCGGTGGATCAAGTTTTTCAATCATTTAATGAAGAATGTATTGCCGCAGCTTCAATTGGTCAGGTTCATGAAGCATCCCTGCCATCCGGAGAAACAGTCATGGTCAAAATACAGCGTCCAGGCATCAGGCAGGTTGTGTATACAGACCTCGAAATTCTTATGGATCTTTCAAAACTAATTGAACAGCGATATGACTGGGCTGAATATTACAATATAACCGAGATGGTAGAAGAACTATCTGAGTCGATCCGCAGGGAACTCGATTACTCTGAAGAAGCTCGTAATACCGACATTGTTCAGAGGCAATTCGAAAAGTGTGAATCTATCAAAGTCCCGGAGATCTTTCATGATTATTCGACCGACCAAATCCTTACTATGGAAAAGATAGATGGTATAAAGCTGAATGAACTGCACACAATGGCTGCCACAATAGATGAAAAGCGGAAGATTGCGGATTTACTGGTAAGTGCCTTTATTACCCAAATATTAAGAGAAGGTTTTTTTCATGGAGATCCTCACCCTGGAAATATTCTCTATATCCCTGAAAACCAACAGCTGGTATTCATCGATTTTGGACAAGTCGGAAGGCTTTCCGCAAGCATGAGGTATGATTCATCTTCTATGATGATGGGCATCATGCAGGAGGATACTCATCAAATTGTAAAAGCTATTTTCAGGATGGCGTACGTTCCTTCTGATATAAATGAAAGGCACTTTTATGATGATGTGGAAGCAATCAGAAAAATGGTTGACCACTCTCCTAAAGAGGGCCTGAGTTTAGGATTGACCGTCAAGGAGCTGTTTTCAGCTGCTCAGGAACATCGCATCATTTTGCCAAAGGAAATGACGATGATGGGGAAGGCACTTGTTACAATTGAAGGCATCATTTCTGAAATGGACCCTAGCCTGGATATGATTGCGCTGGCCAAGCCATATGGCGAACAGCTCATGAGAGAACGTTATGACCCGGTAAAAATGGGCAAAAGGCTTTGGAACAAGGCTGACGATTTTACAGATACTCTAACCAATATCCCTAAAAAAATGGAGGATGTACTAGACCAGACGTCCAAGGGAGATTTGAAATTTGAAATCAGTCTTTCAGAAATTAACAGGATTCTTCATAAATTTGATCGAATCAGTAACCAGGTTTCATTCAGTTTAACACTTCTTGCATTCAGCATTGTTGTTCTTGGCCTGATCGTGGGGGCAACCTTTGGAAATAATACCATGCTGACTAGCGTGCCGGCGATTGAGATTGGATTTTTCATCGCATTTATGATGTTCCTTTGGATCATTTATTCCATTTTAAAATCTGGCAGGTTTTAGTTGTAACTGCATGAAAAAGGCGATGTTAATGCATCGTCTTTTTTCTTGTCTAAAATGGCAATAATATGTGTGCCGGGTTAACTGTTAAATGAGATAAGTCAGGGAGGAATATTTCATGCCATGCAGAACGACAAAAGAATTGAATGAACTTGTTCAGGAGGCAAAAAAGTATACCGGGAAGGGAAAAGTGGCTGACTATATACCAGCTTTGGCGAAGGCGCATCATGAAGAACTTTCAGTTGCTATTTTTCATGATGATGGAACGTGTGTTTCTGCCGGGGATGTAAAGCAGAAGCTTACTCTTCAAAGTGTTTCTAAGGTGCTTACACTTGCGCTTGCATTAATGGACTATGGTGAAGAAGCGGTTTTTAGTAAGGTTGGCTATGAACCGACCGGTGACCCTTTCAATTCAATCGTTAAATTGGAATTTAGCCCGTCCAAACCATTGAACCCGATGATCAATGCTGGGGCACTGGCCGTTACGCATATGATTAAAGGAAAAAATGAAGAAGAACGTTTTGAAAGAATCCTTACATTCATTCAACAGCTCGCAGGCAACTCTGCAATCGGGTATTCAGCAGAAGTTGCCGAATCAGAATATAGAACTTCTGATTTAAACAGGGCGCTTTGCTATTTTATGAAACAGCATGGAGTAATTGATGAAGATATTGAGGAATTGCTAAGAGTATATACGAAGCAATGCGCAATTGAAATGGATTGTCTTGACCTGGCACGAATCGGATGTGTATTAGCAATGGATGGAGTGGAGCCGAGGACAAATCTCAGGTTGATTCCTGCATCCGTAGCAAGGCTTTGTAAAACATTCATGGTGACTTGCGGAATGTACAATGCTTCAGGAGAGTTCGCAGTTAGAGTGGGTATTCCGGCGAAAAGCGGTGTTTCAGGCGGAATCATGGGTTCTGTACCAAATCGGTTTGGCATAGGAATTTTCGGGCCGGCATTAGATGAAAAAGGGAACAGTATTGGCGGCACTAAGCTTTTGGAAATAATGTCTGCTAAGTATAATATGAGCATGTTTTGACAAAGCTCTCATTAAAATTTGATGATAATGTTAAAAATGAACTTTGATGATTCAAAAATACTTTCCAATGGTTTTCTTTCCAAAAGTTCGATCGAAAAGTGCCTGATATATGTAAAAATTCAGACAAAAATTACCCAGGTTCTTATAAATTTTTGTGCTACGATATGGATGTGATACTAAGTAATTGAAAGGAGAAAATTAATGTTCATTGAGAAAAATGTTATTTCGATGCAAGAAAAATTAAAGGATGTGGTTTTTGACGAACTTGGAGAGCTTTTTTATTATGCGGATCAGTATTACGGAGAATATTTGCTGGATTTGATAGATGATTTTATAGAAGAAAAGCACCAAGATGATGACTTATCATCCATGATGATTCCTCATTTTATTTCGTGGGCGACCCTATGTCACCGTGTACGTAATAGCAGCAAGACCATTTTTCAGCATTATCTTGAATCACCGGAATATAAAAGACGAAGAAGGCCGAAGGTGCATAGAATCATCAGTGAATGGAAGTATACGATGCCTGGATTCTACTATGTTGAAGAAATTGCTGGAGAAAGGGTTCTTGTCGTTACTGATGTTTTTCAAATGAAAGAGAAACTTGTAGCGGTTTATAATGAGATTTACCACCAGCCTCGTGAAGGAGATCTGATTTTTGGATATTTGCTCCCTGCCGGAGATGGAACTTATTCACCTGTCATTGACTTTTTCCATATCCCTGTAAACCAAAAAAGAGATACGGCTATAAAAATAATTGAGTTTTATAACAAAAAAGCCGTTGCCACAGACCATGAATTCTTCGAAAAAAACTATCCAAAACTTCTTTCCCTCATTTTTCGTTTGCTTCAAAAAAAGTAATAATCACTTGATTGTTTGTATGATACGAATAGGCAAAATGAAGGACGCGTACAAATGTACCGTCCTTGATTGTTTTAATTTAGTTACCCGCCGAATGCATCAAGGATATCTTCAATTTCTTTCATGTCGAGAAGCTTAGCAGCGGCAGTTTGATCTTTTCGATACTTTGGCTGAGCAGAAGGATGAATTTGGTATACACCATTTTCGAGTATTGCTCTGATATCTGCAAGCTGCCGCAGTATTTCAGCAGAACCCCCATTTAAAATAGGTTTAGGAGTGAGATACTGATGAAGAGCCGACATAATAAGATGGTTCAATGTGCTGTTATCTGCATGGTATTCTACTTGTTCAATGACTTTTGGTGAGACACTGTATGACTCGCCAGTTTTAACATCAATATATCGTTCAGGGACAGTTATCGCGATTTTATTGTGGTAATCCGTATAAGTGTTTGACATACCGATCATCCTTCAACGGAAATTAATTCCTCGGTATTCTCATGTTGTTTTTTAAGTTGGTTCATTTTGGCTAAAATCATGAGGCCGAAGACATTCAATTTTTCCAGGTTTTCAGGAAAAGTCAGGTCGATTGGACGGCCTTTTTCTGACCATCTTACTGCAGCTTCCTGAATTTGTTTTTGGGCAAGCTTTGCAGCTCCGCCTACTGCGATATAGCGGGACGCACCTTTGATTTCACTGGAACTGCTCCTGGCACGGTCAAAGTGTTCAAGATATTTGATAGCCATGATCTTTAATTGAGGTATCACGTATTTGCTAATATCTTTTCTGACCCCGGCGAAAGGTTCTACATACCATTCTGACTGTCCTGCGTATAATTTCTCTTCAAGTTCAGACCTTGAATCAAAAGTGTATAATTCATTTTTGCTGACCTTTTTAATGATGGTATCCAGGAATAAATTGATTCCAAAATGGTCTCCCTCAACAGAAGCGACCGGCTTATTATTCTTGATGCCTACAAAATCAACAGAGTCACCGCCAAGGTCACCAATGATGATTCCTTTTCGTGAATCCTTTACCAGATTATCATCCTTGATGGCCAATGTGTCGATATCCCGAATTAAGCCTAAATAAGCACAGGCTCCTTCCGCACCAACGATGACATCCTTGATTTGAAGCTTTACAGTCAATTCCTTAGGCTCTGGAATGCCTGGGACCTTATGGAGTATAACTGTATGGCTGCCTATTAACCTTTGCTTCAATAAATCTTTCTTTTCCTTATACTGTGTAGTTGGCAGAGATACGGCTAATTGATCAATTGAATAATTTATTTCAATGTCTTCGGGATTAATTAATGAAGCGTGGTAGGCTGCTGCTGCAAAAAGAAGGACATATGTGCGATCTTCATCTGCTTTTTGGTTGTTGCTTGATGTCAAGCTGACGTTTCTTTGCTTGGCAGCGGCTTTTCCTGCATAAAAAACTTCTCTCTTGTTAATGATTGCCGGGCTTTTTATCTCTGCAATCAAGTTTTCCTCGAGGTCTATATCTTCCTCGTCATAGGGCTTTTCATAAAATTCATCATCATATAGGGCGATGGCGTTTGGCAGCTGGTATTCTGACAGTTCCCCTTGATCAGAGGCCAAAACTTTATACCAGCTGTTGCCTATATCAACTGCAAAGTAATTATATTTGTTCATTTTATCCTCCTCCTTTTGAATACTATGCATATGGCATGGGCATCTGTGCACGTACCCAATTAAAAGGTGCCTAATTCTTCAATTCTTTTAAAAATCCGCGTTTGCACCGCTACATTCATCTATGCCAAAAAGACTTAGAAGAATAGGATAAACTGTACAAGAAATTACAAGGAGGAATTAAAGAATGACTAATAATCATAAAGGTTCTCATGGTTGTGTCAACATAAATAAATCAGCGTCTATGGAGCAATGTGAGAATGTTACTGTTAACCCACCATTGGTAGACGCAGGACCAACAATTGTGCAATTGCCTATTACACTAGCGGAAATTCGTGTAACTAGCAATCTGGTTGCCAATATTCACTTCCCAGATCCTGTACTTGAAATCAAGGATATTAAAAAGCGGGTGAAAATTGTACAGTGCAGACTTTTATTGGGTGGAAACACTGTTGGTGAAGATGGATTATTAACTAGACCGGTTCCGCTGTTCATTAAAGGTTTCATCCGTAAGAATATTCAGTATGCAACACCTTGCCCAACTGCCAAGAGTGACTGCGTAGCATCAGAGATGCGCTCCCTGACTGTAGATGTACCATTTGAGTGTGTAACAAATATTCAACCAGACCAATTCTTTACAAATCCAATCATTCCAGATCTCAATACACGGAACGAATTCGATTTCTTTAGAGCACAAAATCTGGGCCACGGGTTCCCTGAAAAAGATCAATTGCTTTCCAGCGACCTATCCCAATTCCATCAAGTGAGTGAACAGTTCTACAATCAGCTTCCATTTTGTGAGCTGATTTCCAGCCGGATTGTTCAGTGGGATGAAGCAATTGACCGCTATCCATTGCCAGGTAATGGTCCATTTGAGGAAGGAACATTCGAAACAATCGTTGAGAAGTCTATGTTGGATTTCACAATTAAAGTACTGCAAAAACAGCAAGTAAGGATTCAAGCTCTATAAGTCGTAGTAGTTCGATAAGTAAATAAGATTTCTATAAAGCATGCCGATTTCAAAGCTGAAAACGGCATGCTTTTTTGTATGCTTATGATTTTATATGCAATTCAAAATGGATTTGATAATGACAATAGAAGCAAAAAAAACTTAAAAATTTTTTGAGGATGAATCGAAGCATGTACAGTGTAAGGATTAAAGGGAATCTAATGGGTATTCACCCTAAATTCCGCTTATGCCTACGGGCTAATGCCTAGACCCAAAAATTCAAAGTGCATAGGATAGAACATCTTCACTCTCAGGAGTTTAAGGAGGAGCCATGTATGTTAGATAAAAATAAAAAGCCTGATTACGAGTGTGCGCCATCAAAAGATCACTTTGATTGCAAGCCTCACCATCATCATCCACATGTTAGCCTTGGGAAAATTGTTACGAAAGTTCCGGTGGTGCTAGCGGAGTTAACTCTTCAAGTGAATCTGGATACGATCATCAATTTTCCAGAGCCGGTATTGGAAATCAAGGATATTAAGAAGAGAATTAAATTAACTCAATGCAGACTGCTGCTACCGACAAATAAATTATTCATTAAAGGATTTGTCAGGAAAAATATCCAGTATGCAAGCCCTAGCCAGGATATTCAAGCTTCTTCATCATCGTCTGTAGCTTCTGACCTGCACTCTTTTACAGTAGATATTCCATTCCAGGTAATTGCTGAAATCAAACACTTCCTGTCAAAGCCAGTAATGCCTCAAGTGAACAATCGCAAGGAATTTGATTTCTTTGTATCAAAACCATTGCCTACTGGATTCCCGGAAAAAGACGAATTGCTGACAAGCGATTTATCTCAGTTCCACCAAGAAAGCACGCAGCACTATAATGAATTGCCTTTCTGTGAACTGGTATCCAGCCAAATCATTGAATGGGATGAGGCAATTGACCGTCAGCCGCTTCCGACAACATCACCGATCGATGAAGGGTTTTTCCAGAAGATCGAAGAAAAAATGGTTATCGATTTCACAGTCAAAGTCCTGCAAAACCAGCAAATCCGCGTTTCTTCCGCAACAAATGATCCAGATTACTTTGACGAGTCAGAATAAAAATGATTTAAAATTTGCGGGGCATTATACTAAGCATTCAATAGTATATGCCCCTTTATGTATTTTTTTAAGGCAATGTTTAGCGAATGGTTGTTATGGCACTATTAAGGTCGGAAATATACAGCCAATTTTAACACTGCTTTTCAGAAAGGGAGAAGGGAGGTTAGGGAAAGGATGCACTGAATGGAGCACCTTCCAGAGAACATGCAAAATGGAAATCGAACCTTTCATGATGTGAATCTACTTCAAGGCAATTGGACAAATCGTGGACAAAACGCAAGGCAGCAGGTTAGTGAAATCGACATGGAAAAAGTTTTTGAAGAAATCGATCATGATCTTGGCAAAATTCAACCTGAAAATAATAATCGTTTACGGGCAAAAGGAAAAACTTCTGGAATACCTTTAATCCTCGCTCCGCCACCCATTAAAAGTATTCAGGAAAAGTCTTCAGCATCAAGGACAAGGATTTTTCAAGAAGACGATGATCAAGAATCAAGCGATGTTGTTGAATTTAATGTGGAAACAGAAGTGCTTGATGATTCAAAGGATGAAAGCGAGGATTCATATTATGAAGAATCGTCTTTTGATGAACAAAGCTTCATTGAGGAAGAGTCGGAAGAATGGTTATCTTCGGGTGATGAGTCTGGAGAAGATACAGAAGACATTGAATTTGAGCAGGATGATGACGAGTCGGAGCAGGATCAGCTAGACTCCGAAGAAGAGCAAGAATCAATGAACCTTGTTCCCGCGGCATACAGGGGAATCGATTATGAGATAACCGGTACAAAAGTGAGAGTTCCGGTACATTTAGCCAATGTTGATTTGGAAATTGACATTTTCGACACATTCCAATTATCAAGAGCAATTGCCTCAGTTTCGAAAGTAGATTGCTCACTCCACTCGATTGATGTTGAAGTACTGCTTCCTTCTGCAAACCTTTTTACTAAGGGTATCTTGCTTTTAGATATTGATTATGTAGGTAAAGATGATTGTGGAGCAATGCACTCAGTAAAAATTCATATACCATGGAAGAAAATCATCAAGGTAGAATGGGGTCATCAACCGGAATTGTCCTGGAAAAACAGCAAAGAATATATGTTCACAGATTCCTGTGGGCAGGATTCAGGATACCATCGAGAATACTGTGAGAGTTTGACAGAGAAAATTCATTTTCACCTGGCCAATTTACATTGTGTTTGGAGCGAACAATTTATTAATAATGAAAAGGTATTGGTCCAGGGTACAGCAAGTATGAAAATAGATTTATACCAGAAGCAATGTGTAGACTTAAAGAGTTTACTTTTACCATAAAAGAAAAAAAGGGTGCCGCGAAAAGAGACACCCTTTTTTAGATTAGCCTTCGTAGTGCTTGTGCAATTCAGACATTCTATCTCTCATGCTTTTTGGCTGGGACTCCATGTCATAACCTGCCTCAGCAGAAGAAGAAGATGAGGAAGAAGAAGAAGAAGAAGAAGACTCTTCGTATTCTTTAGATGGATATGAAGATCCTAAGTTAACCTGTTGCGTCTGCAGCAATTTAAAGAATAGGCCAACTTCCATTTTTTCAGTAATACGGCTGAATCTTCCCCAGCTATCGAAATCCTTGTAAAGGTCTAGATCATTGACGAAAGAAGCAAGCAGCTTGCACTCGATAGGTTCGTTGTAGTATTCATACGTAAATGCTCCAGAAGTACAACGGTCCGCTCCGTGGCCTTTATTATCAATGAATCTTCTTTCGTAGACTGTGTTCTTTTGGCTGAGGTGCTCATAATCAGGATAGTTAAAGACCTTAACTGCCTGGCTGCAGGTAAATGGCACATCTACACTGAAATCTTTCAGCACACCGCTGCACTGCTCTACATACTGGATATTCTTGTGGACAACACCAGAAATATAGAGTTTTACTTTTTTGTAATCCATTGCTGAACGGATCGCTTTGCATTGCGTCAGGGAAACGTTCCTGCGCATATGTTTGATTTCCTTTGCAGCAGTTGGCAAGTAGATATCAGATTCTACTTCTACTTGAAGTTCTACTTCGGACAGTGCAACAGGAATATCCGCGACTGGATATTTTAAAGTATTGCCATACGGATGAAAGGCATCACTATCGCAATCTACCCGAATAGTTTTTGCTTCATCACATTGAAGTTGTGGCGGGCAGCCATGCTGAGAATTGCAACCTGTATTTCTCTTCATTTTATTCACTCCTTTTTTTAATAATCAAAAGCAGTAAGAAACAGAATATTTCAGTTTCTTTCTTTTGACTTACTATTTTATATGCCAGTTCAAAGGCAATGGCATAGACGAATGATAGAGGGCAATCACATATTTTTACATTATGTGTGTTCATATTAAGAGAATTCGGGACAAGTGCGGATTACAAGGTAAATCAAGAGACCCCACTGGCTTTAAGCGGGGTCTCAACCAATCTAATTAGGAGGAGTCAATTGTGAAAGCATTGGGAATGCAATCCTGCCAGGAAAGCAGAATAGATTTTCCCTATCTTGACTTCTTCCTGCTGTCTGTACACAAAATCTTTTTTGGGTCCATTTTCTTTGCATTCACAGGAGGGAAGCAGGTAATTCCAGTAAAATCTTTTAAATCTACTTCTAAACAAGCTCCGGTTCTGATGAAGCCTTCAATTCCATGATGCTTTCCTTCGCAGCGCTCTGGACATAACAATTCCAAAATCGCACAGCAATCGGAGCCTTTTACAAAATCGACAACACGGAAAAATGTAGAGCGGATATCAAAAAAACAGCCGTCCATTTTTATTACTCCCGTACCGACAAATGTCTCGCAATCTCCCTTGCAGCCGCACAATAATTTAAACGGAATTGTATCCAAGCCTGAGTGCTTGCATTGGTTCAGCAACTCTTTAATTGATCTGTCACAGCTGACATCGCAGCCATGTTTTTTTCGTTCCACTTCATGCTGGGCATCATTGATGTCTCTGACCTTTTTACATACACAGCTTCTGGAATGTTTTTCATTATCATCATTGTCTCTGTCTTTTTTACATCCACAGTCATGAAAATCCTTATCCCGATTTCTGTGCTTATCGCGATCGTCGTGCTTATCGAAGTCTTTATGCTTATGCCAATCCCTGTGTTTATCGCAATCGTCGTGCTTATCGCAATCGTCGTGCTTATCGCAGTCATTGTGCTTATGCCAATCCCTGTGCTTATCGCGATCGTCGTGCTTATCGCGATCGTCGTGCTTATCGCGATCGTCGTGCTTATCGCAATCGTCGTGCTTATCGTGATCGTTGTGCTTATGCCAATCCCTGTGCCTATTCCTCGCTTTCTTCTTCTTGCATCCACAGTCGTGGTCATGATCATGCTCATGATGGAAATTCATTTTAGCATCTCCTTTCTTATAGAGTGGTGATGATAATAACAAGATATGGGGAAAAGCACTGCTTTGTATGGGGATGTGACTATTTAGCAGGAAAATCTTTCTCGAATATGGAAAAAATGAAGAAGAATATTTGCTATTTTTTTAATAAACATTCAATATAAAAATTGATTCAGATAGAAGTTGAACGAAAGTGGAGGTAAAGAGAATATGCTGAAAAAACAAGTGGAGCAATATCTTGCCAAGAAAATCAATGAAGCATCTGCAAAAGATGCCGTTGAATTACATAGTGAAGAAAAAGAATATGCTGACCGAAATGGCCTTTTGGCAGGAGTTGAACATCCCATTAGAGTCCTGCCGGCAGAATACCGATTTAATGGTGCTTATCTGGAGAGAGGAGACAAAGAAACAGAAGAGTTCCTCGGAGAAGAATCCGCGGATTTCTTTAAGCAGCCGATCTCCTATTTCAAAAAGCATAAGAATGAATTTTTGTATGCCGAGTCAGAGTGGTGGGAAATAGTAGGTGTTGATGCAGTAAGCTTTGAGGCTGATGATGTTTTCGGGACGTATGATGTCATGCTAGGACTTAAGCTTCAAAAGAAATATGATCCTGTGATCAAATCCTACTTAAAAGAAAACCTTCTGGGAAATGAAGAAGGCTTTGATTTAATGTTTGATTCCAATGAAGGGATTTGGAGTCTTAATTTTGCGCTAAATGGTGTAGAGGGCTACCAGGAAGAAATGACAATCAGTGAAGCATACAATTTAATTTACAGTTTCTTATTCAGTCTTGCTGAATGGATTGAAGCCAAGAAATAAATAAAAACCAAATGGCGTTTCAGACAGTAGACAAACATGGGAAATTAAGTTTGTCTACTGTTTTTTCTAGTTGATCATTACTCCAATCAGAAGGGTTTTAAAAACTGAACGGTGAATGATTGCTTTTTCGAAAAACTGAAATGTGGTATTGCGTTTTTTTTATGGATTTTTTTTCTTAAAGCTCTGTTAAAGCTGAATGTTGTTTATAAACCCTGTTGATTGTAGTGGAAGGCGCGAAGACTCCTGCGGGGGTTAGCTGGACAGGTGAGACCCCGCAGGAGTGAAGCGACGAGGAGGCTCAGCGCCAGCCCTGCGGAAAGCGAAGCGCCTGGAACGAAAATCAACAGCCTTGTAAAACAGAGCCAATCTTTAAAAGAATCATTAAATCAAACGCTTTAGTGTGTCATCATACTACTATATTAGAATACTAAAATTTCCCAAAATCATTGACAGAGACGGGTGGGACACATAAAATTAATATTAGTTATTAGTCAATAGTTAAAATTCAGAAAACGGGGTTTGTTATGGGGAACCGAATAGCGATTGGTAAAACAGCGATCCTGCTTGCATCATTA
Source organism: Heyndrickxia sp. MSNUG (assembly GCF_049532715.1). Taxonomy (NCBI): domain Bacteria; kingdom Bacillati; phylum Bacillota; class Bacilli; order Caryophanales; family Bacillaceae; genus Heyndrickxia; species Heyndrickxia sp. MSNUG. Next base: position 2,776,253 of record NZ_CP150978.1, on the reverse strand, counting down.
ACTGAAGAAGAAATGGCTTTTTTTAGTGCTTCATTAAAGGATGCTAATTATTGTATTGGCAAAGTTGGATCGATGAATATGCAAAAAGTGATTTCCGCAGTGGAAACAGCAGCCAAGCGCCACGGACTCATTCATCCCAATTTGTACCGCGAGACCCATGCGCTGTACCATGCAATCATGGAAGGAATGGAAGGAGTAACGAGAGGCCATCTTGCTATCGGCGAGATGAGCAGGACCGTTGGCCTTCGGTTTGCAGTTGTCCGTGGAACTCCCTTCCCCGACAATAGTGAAGGAGAATGGATTGCCGTCGCTTTTTATGGAACAATCGGCGCTCCAGTTAAAGGCTCAGAGCACGAAACGGTAGGCTTGGGAATCAATCACATATAGTTGTACATTGCCTATAGTACACAAGTCAGTAGGAGGCGATGATGGTTTAAGTATGCCATTGTCGTCTCCTTTTTATTTTATCTATTAAATAGGGGGTAAGGGTCAATGGTTGTTTTAACAGGGTCAACATTAACATTGGAACAAATTAAACAGGTTTGCTACCAGGGTGAAGTTGTCACGATTAGTCCCGACAGTATGCGAAAGGTTGAAGAAAGCAGGGCTGCGGTCGACAAAATTGTGGCCGAAAAACGTACAATCTACGGAATTAATACAGGTTTTGGGAAATTCAGTGACGTCATCATTGAGGAACATGATGTAAATGCCCTGCAGTTAAACTTAATCCGATCGCATGCCTGCGGAGTAGGTGAACCGTTCCCTGAGGTGGTCTCGAGAGCCATGATTTTACTTCGTCTTAATGCACTTATCAAAGGATTTTCAGGAATTAGACCAGTGATTGTCCAGCGATTGACAGAGCTTCTCAACCTGAAGATTCATCCAGTCGTACCTCAACAGGGTTCACTTGGTGCTTCGGGTGACCTTGCCCCCTTATCACATCTGGCGCTTGTCCTTCTTGGAGAAGGTAAGGTCTTTTACAATGGCAAGGTACTTAAGACAGAAGAAATATACAAACGGGAAGGCCTTGAGCCAATCGTTTTGCAGGCTAAAGAAGGATTGGCGTTGATTAATGGTACACAGGCGATGACAGCAATGGGGGTTGTGAACTGGATCGAGGCAAATGATATTGCCTACCAGTCTGAGTGGATTGCTGCTCTTACTATGGAAGGTCTGGAGGGCGTTATTGATGCATTTCATCCTGCAATCCATGAGGCGCGCGGCTACAAGCAGCAAATGGATGTTGCGGGGCGTATGAGAGGTCTGCTGTCAGGCAGCAAGCTTATGACAAGGCAAGGAGAAAAAAGGGTTCAGGATGCATATTCATTGAGGTGTATCCCACAGGTTCACGGTGCTTCCTGGCAGGCGCTCGATTATGTAAAAGAAAAACTGGAAATTGAAATGAACGCTGCGACAGACAATCCATTAATTTTTGATGGAGGGGAAACAGTCATATCTGGCGGCAATTTCCACGGGCAGCCAATAGCAATTGCAATGGATTTCATGAAAATTGCTATGGCAGAATTTGCAAGTATTTCTGAGCGGAGGATCGAACGACTTGTAAATCCCCAGTTAAACGATTTGCCGCCATTTTTAAGTCCGCAGCCAGGACTGCAATCCGGGGCCATGATCATGCAATATAGTGCAGCTTCATTGGTTTCAGAAAACAAGACGCTTGCACACCCAGCCAGTGTTGATTCCATCCCTTCCTCTGCAAACCAGGAAGACCATGTAAGTATGGGAACTATTGCAGCGCGTCATGCCCATAATATTATACAAAATGTCAGGCGTGTACTGGCAATTGAATGTATCTGTGCTCTGCAGGCTGTCCAATACCGTGGAGTCGATAAAATGTCACCGCAAACAAGAGGGTTTTATGAGGAAGCTAGAAAGATTGTCCCTTCTATCACAGAAGACCGCATCTTTTCAGAGGACATTGAGAGGCTTGCTGAATGGCTAAAAAAAAATAATAGGCAATGGACAGCTATAACAAAGGATGAAGGAACCCTGGTTCTGGAAAGTTAATAGCTTTAAAATCTAATAATCTATATTTAAGAGTAAAAGAAGGAGTGGGAAACATGGCAATCGAAGCTAAAAGAAATATCAGAGCAAAAAAGGGTCTTGAACTTGAATGTAAAGGCTGGGAGCAAGAAGCAGCATTAAGGATGCTATACAACAATCTAGATCCTGAGGTGGCTGAAAATCCTGAAGAGCTTGTCGTTTACGGCGGTATTGGGAAAGCAGCAAGGAACTGGGATGCTTTTGATGCAATTGTTGATACGCTTCGCCGCCTTGAAAACGATGAAACATTGCTGATTCAATCTGGAAAACCGGTTGCTGTATTTAAAACACATAAGGCTGCTCCAAGGATTTTATTATCCAATTCCGTATTGGTTCCAAAATGGGCAAATTGGGAGCATTTTCATGAACTTGACCAAAAAGGATTAATGATGTATGGCCAGATGACTGCTGGCAGCTGGATTTATATTGGCTCCCAGGGAATTTTGCAAGGGACATACGAAACCTTTGCAGAAGTCGCAAGGCAGCATTTCGGCGGGTCATTAAAGAACACCATCACATTGACAGCAGGCTTAGGAGGAATGGGTGGCGCCCAGCCATTAGCGGTAACGATGAATGGGGGAGTTTGTATCGCAGTGGAAATTGATCCTGCAAGAATTCAAAAACGTATTGATACACGTTATTGTGACCGCATCGCCTATTCGATTGATGAAGCGATTGAATGGGCAAAGGATGCAAAGCATAAGGGAGAAGCGCTGTCGATTGGGTTAGTAGGAAATGCAGCTGAGCTGCATCTTGAATTGCTTCAAAGAAACTTCAAGGTTGATATCGTGACGGACCAGACTTCTGCACATGACCCTTTGAATGGGTATATTCCTGTTGGCCTTTCTTTGGAGGAAGCTGCTAAACTTCGCGAAGAAGATCCAAAGAAATATGTAAAGCAATCATCATTCTCTATGACTAAGCATGTAGCAGCTATGCTTGAATTCCAGCGCAGGGGCGCGGTCACCTTCGACTATGGAAACAATATCCGCCAAGTCGCTAAGGACAATGGTGAGGAGCACGCCTTTGATTTCCCGGGTTTCGTACCTGCCTATATTCGCCCGCTTTTCTGTGAGGGTAAAGGACCTTTCCGCTGGGCAGCTCTATCTGGTGATCCTGCAGACATTCACCGAACAGATGAGCTGATTAAAGAGCTATTCCCAGAAAATGAGCCTCTCCAGCGCTGGATTGACATGGCTCAGGAAAAAGTCGAGTTCCAGGGACTGCCTGCCCGTATTTGCTGGCTTGGTTATGGTGACCGTTTGAAAATGGGTCTCGCAATCAATGATTTAGTGCGCAAGGGAGAATTAAAGGCTCCGATTGTCATCGGCCGCGATCATTTGGACAGTGGATCAGTTGCCTCTCCGAACCGTGAAACTGAATCAATGAAGGATGGCAGTGACGCAGTTGGGGACTGGGCAATTTTGAACGCGCTTGTAAACGTTGCAGCCGGAGGTTCATGGATTTCTGTCCATCATGGAGGCGGTGTTGGTATGGGTTATTCTCTTCATGCAGGAATGGTCGTAGTGGCAGACGGCACCGACCTCGCCGAAGAACGCCTAACAAGAGTACTGACTACAGATCCGGGCATGGGTGTTGTCCGCCATGTTGATGCTGGATATGAAAAGGCAATCGAAACAGCAAAGGAAAAAGGTGTCGATATCCCAATGCTTCCATAAATTTCAGATATCAAGATGAGAAGAGTGGAGTTCATCTTAATTTGGCATCGAATCACATATGAATAAAGAAAGGGTGGAGCAGAATTGGAATTCGATTTACTTGTACACAATATTGGACAGCTTATTTTACCAAAAGGCACTAAAAGGCCATTGAAGGGCCAGGAAATGAAGCAGCTTAATATCATGGAAAACGCGGCTATAGGGGTAATTGACGGGAAAGTTGCCTGGCTTGGCCCTGAAGCGGAAGCCGTTACATTTAGTGCAAAAGAACGTGTAAATGCTAATGAAAAGGTCGTTTCCCCTGGCCTGGTTGATCCGCATACGCATTTAGTCTTCGGAGGGTCTCGTGAACATGAACTTTCCTTGAAACAGGCGGGAGTGCCGTATTTAGAAATCCTCGCTCAGGGTGGTGGAATCTTATCTACAGTTACTTCAACTAAAAATGCTACAGAGGAAGAACTGTTTGAAAAGGCATCTTTCCATTTGGAAAGAATGATTTCCCATGGTGTTACCACTTTCGAAGCGAAGAGCGGTTATGGATTGGATCCAGAAACAGAATTAAAGCAACTGAGGGTTGTTAAGAGACTAAAAGAAAAGTATCCCATTTCAATTGTTTCAACGTTTCTGGGGGCACATGCTGTACCTCCTGCCTATAAGGGAAAAGAAGATCAATTTCTAACAGAAATGGCCGAGTTACTTGATGAAATCAAAGAATATGAACTAGCAGAGTTCGTTGATATCTTTTGTGAGACAGGTGTCTTCACAATCGAGCAATCAAGACAATTTTTACAAAAGGCAAAGGAAAAGGGATTCGGCTTGAAAATCCATGCAGATGAAATTGATCCTTTGGGTGGAGCTGAATTGGCAGCATACCTAGAAGCAGTAAGTGCAGACCATTTAGTTGCTGCTTCAGACGAAGGCATTGATCGATTAAGCAAGAGCAATACGGTGGCGGTACTTCTTCCTGGCACTACTTTTTACTTGGGAAAAGACCAATATGCACGAGCGAGAAAAATGATTGACGAAGGTGCAGCGGTTGCATTGGCAACTGATTTCAATCCTGGAAGCTGTGTAACGGAAAACCTGCAGTTAATTATGTCGCTTGCTGCTTTGAAGCTTAAAATGTCTGCAGAGGAAATCTGGAATGCTGTCACAGTAAATGCAGCTCATGCGATCGGAAAAGGGATGGAAGCTGGCACGCTTGAAACAGGAAAGGATGCTAATTTTGTTCTTTGGGATATTCCAAACTATAAATATATTCCTTACCACTTCGGCGTGAATCACGTACAAAGCGTCTATCATTCAGGAAACAAACTGTGGGAGAGGATGCCTTATGGAGAAATTCAGCTATCTTCAGCCAGGTAAAACGACTGTATTTAAAGACCAATATGTCACAAAGGTAAATGAGTGTCTTTTTCAATATGATGAAGGTGAAAAAGGTGAGATAGGATTGATTGGTCTCCCTTTTTCCAAAACATCTATCTCTTTATCTCAGGCATCGGATGCCCCGAAAACGATCAGAGCGAGTCTGAATAGTTTTTCAACTTTTTCAGGAGAGCGTGATACTGATTTCCAAGATGTGAGAATCATAGACTTTGGTGATGTAATGATCCACCCAACTGATATGGAGGAATCCCTTTCACGCCTCCATATCAGTGTGAAAGAAATGATTGATAAAAATGCTTGCGACCGGTATATCATGCTTGGCGGTGACCATGGAGTCAGCTATCCTTCTATCCGCGCATTTCAGGAAAGTTTCGGTAAAATAGGTGTTATCCAATGGGATGCTCATCATGATGTAAGGAATCTAGAGGACGGTGGAAGGACCAATGGGACTCCATTCAGAAGCCTTATTGAAGGCGGTTATTTAAAAGGGGAGCATTTGGTGCAGATTGGTATCCGTGATTTTGCCAATGCTAAGAAATATCATGATTATACAAAAGAAAAGGGTATTTCTGTCTATACAATGGCAGATGTTGAATTGACTGGAATCGTCTCAATCATAGAAAAAGAATTAGAAAGATTATCTAAACTAGTAGACATAATCTATTTATCTGTTGATATGGACGTAGTAGACCAGGCATTTGCGCCAGGTTGTCCGGCGATTGGGCCAGGCGGAATCACAAGCAGGGAACTGCTTTCAAGTATTGCAATTTCTGCGTCTCATGAAAAAGTAAAAGCGATGGACATCGTAGAAATTGATCCATCAAAGGATTTCCGTGATATTACAAGCAGACTTGCGGCAGCAGCCATGCTTAGATTTATGTATAGCAAGAATAAAACGTTTGAATAAACTTAAAAGGAGAAGAATCCATATTAGGATTCTTCTCCTTTTTGAGCAAAACTGTCAAGTTAGTCCATCTCTTTAAAAATCTTAGATACAATTTCAAATGATTTCAGCCTTGAGTCATGATTGAAAATCTGAGCGTTAATGATCATTTCATCCGCTTGAGTGTCATCCAGGAACTGCTGTAGCTTTTCTTTTACTGTTTGCGGACTACCCACGATTGATGAGCCAATACGGCTGTCCAGCAGCATCTTTTCATATTCACTAAGCTGTTCGTCCATATTTTCAACAGGAGGCAGTAGTGGGCTTGGATTATTCCTGAACAGATTCAGGAATTGCTGCTGCATGGATGTAGCAAGGAATTGAGCCTCCTGCTCTGTGTCCGCAGCGATTACATTCACTCCAACCATTGCATATGGCTCTTTAAGAACATCTGATGGCTGGAAGCTTCTTCTGTAAAGTTTAAGGGCACCTAATGTGTTTTCAGGTGAGAAATGGCTGGCGAATGAGAACGGCAGACCTAACTGACCAGCCAATTGGGCACTATAGCCGCTTGAACCCAAAAGCCAGATTGGGATGTTAAGTCCCTCGCCAGGAATAGCCCGAACACTCCGATATTGTGAATCCAATTCCGGATTAAAATAAGCACGCAGTTCGTCTAATTGCTCAGGGAAATCCTGTCCATCACTTCGGCGTTCGCGCCTCAAAGCGTATGCGGTCACCTGGTCGGTTCCTGGAGCCCGTCCAAGTCCGAGGTCGACTCTCCCAGGGAAAAGTGACTCCAGCGTCCCGAATTGTTCTGCTATTACGAGTGGGGCATGGTTAGGAAGCATGATTCCGCCGGATCCTACACGGATTGTGGAAGTCCCTCCTGCCACATGGCCTATTACCACCGATGTTGCAGAACTTGCAATGCCAGGCATGTTATGGTGCTCTGCTAGCCAATAACGGTTGTAGCCCCATTTTTCCGCGTGTTGTGCTAGGTCAAGTGTATTTTTAAATGCGTCTGATGCTGTGCCCCCCTTAAGAATCGGAGACAAATCAAGTACAGAATATTTAATGTCGTTTAATGATTTTCCATTTGTCATTTTTTCATCTACTTTCATTGAAAAATAAATAAGCAGTAATGATAGTTACTATTCCCTGCGGTTTTACAAATCAATAGTACCAATTATCTTTCGTTAATCAAAATAATATGTTTTGAGATCATAATATGAAGAAAGAATGAGGAAGAATAGGGAAGCTGAGAAATCTATCTTTGCCTTGAAAGATACTCATATACTTCCCGAAGATTATTGTAGCCTTGATGCTGTGCTTTCTTAAGAAAAAATGCCCATATTTGAGCTGCCATTTTCGCATCTGCCAATGCATGGTGGCGATCTGTCACTTCAATTCCACAGTCATTGCAGAGCTGTTCCAATGGCAATGGATGAATGACAGGATTTGTTAACCTGACTAAAAATGATGTGTCTATGATTCGGTGTTCAAAACTTACTCGAAGCTGTTCTAAAGAAATTTTTTTCATGAATGCTTGCTCGTGTTTTGCGTGGTGTGCAACCAATATGGAGCTGCCGATAAAATTAAAGAAGTCTATCAGAACATCCTTTGCTTCTGGAGCCCCTTCAAGCTGTCCATTATCAATATTGGTTAATTTCGATATCTCTATTGGAATGGAGGTATCTGTTTTAACTAAAGAATAAAATACGTCCTTCTCATGTATCTTGCTCCCGGTCATTTTAATTGCTCCAATGGAAATCACTTTATCTCCTTTCTCAGGGAAAAATCCCGTTGTTTCTAAATCAAAGACGATAACTGGCAACTCATTCAAAGGACAATCAAGGCTGTTTTTTTGTTTCATTTCTTTTTGCAGCTGCCTGATAAATGAAATTTGCTGAGCGTTTGTTTGAGGCTGTAATCCTGCATATATATTCGAACCCAGTTTGCCAGACATTTGTCTCACAAAGCGGACCATATCATTCATTCCCATATTGATTTTCCTTTTCAATCTGGCCTTTGACATTGTAATACAGCAGTTCGCCTGATTTTAATAATGCTTTTAACTCTTTTCTTTCCGATTTTGTCAGATTGTCTCCGTTTACATAGTGACCCGATTCGTAATTATGATGATTGCCATAAAGCAGGCGGAATTCTAGCAGTCTCGAAAAGTTTTTTGCAAAAAAAATGCTCTTGTCTGATGGCATCGCATTTTGTGAAACTAAAGTTAACCTTGAAAGCGTTGAGGTTTCTGTGATTTTTTCGTTTAATGCCAGGAGTCTGGCGGCATTTACATAAGGAAAGAAGGCTGTGTCTTTAAGATTGATTGAGCCGGAAAAGTTCCCATGGGTTTCGACCAGCAGCTGTCCCAGGACACCAACTCCTTTTTTAATATGCATCGTATTTTGCAGCATTCTTCTTATTAGGTGCTCTTTTTCAATGGATGAAGAGTATTCTTTTTTTATACTCATGAGCAGAGAAGTCGTTCCGTATAGTGGACGGGAATCTGCAAAAATTAATAAATACCGGATCGATTCCCAGGAGGATTCAGCTGTCCACTTATGGATTTGTGCTTTCCATTCTGTCATAGGTTTGCACCATAATGGGTTGCCTGCCATTACTCCGCCCGAGCATTTCGGGTACCCAGCTCGTTCAAGACCATCGGATATTTCATGGCCTAGATGAATAAAATATTTTTTTGATTCATCGTTATTAGTCTCAAATACAATTCCATGATCCTGGTCACTCCAAATCGATTGCTCAAACCTGCCAGCACTTCCCATGACAAAGAAAGTGAAAGAGGAGGGAGGATCGCCATAACTTATGTTCATACGTCTTAAAGCTAAAGAAATAACAAGTTCGTAAACCTGGTCGTGAAAATCATTCAGCTCATGATTGTTACGTGAGGCTAGCGCGATTCCCTGTAAGCGAAAATCATTTATTTGCTCATAACTTGTAAATTCCATCTGACATTCTTCCTCCCGATAACCATAAAATAGAAAAGACGGCAGGCCCCGAAAAAGGGACCGCCGTTACATTATACGTCTGTCAATTAATTTATAGATGGCTGCTGTGATTTCAATTGTACAGTTTGTGTGTTCACACCCGTACCTGTTGTAACTGTTTCTCCGTTTTTTGTTAATACAGTATGAACAAGTTCAGGATAACCGTAGCTGCCATGTTCACTCATATCTAAACCGATGATTTCTTCCTCTTCTGTGACGCGCAATCCCTTCATTGATCCTTTCATGATTGCCAGAATGATATATGAAACAATGAAAGCGAATGCCGCGCATGCTGCTACTCCCATTGCCTGGACTCCCAATTGTTCAAAACCGCCTCCATAAAATAGACCAGGCTTTCCAACAGAAGCCAGCTCAGGTGTTGCGAAAAATCCTGTTGATAAAGTACCCCAAACACCTGCCGTACCATGAACTGATAATGCAAAGATTGGGTCGTCGATTTTTCTGCTTTCAAAGAAACGAATGCTATAGAATACAAGGATTCCAGCGATTAGGCCAATCACAACAGCAGCCCAAGTGTCAACAAATGCACATGATGCCGTAATAGCTACCAGCCCAGCTAAAGCTCCATTCAGCATCATAGGTACATCTGCCTTCCCGACTACAATCCAGGAAATCAACATAGCTGCGACTGTTCCTGCAGCGGCTGCAAGATTAGTATTGAGTGCTACAAAGCCAAAGAATGCTCCGTCAACAGAAACAGTGCTCCCAGCATTAAAGCCGAACCAGCCAACCCAAAGCAACAAGACACTTAAGGCGGTGAAGACCTGGTTATGTCCCTCGATGTTGTTAGCTGAACCGTCCTTGTTGAATTTTCCCATTCGAGGCTTCAATAGAATCGTAGCTGCGAGTGCTGCCATGGCTCCTGTAAGATGGACGACGGTGGAGCCGGCAAAGTCCTGTTTGCCATGTTCAGCCAGCCAGCCGCCACCCCAAATCCAATGGGCGATGAAGGGATAGACTAAAACAGAAAATAGTAATGCGAATACCAGGTATACAGATAGTTTCGCTCGTTCTGCAAATCCGCCAAATGCGATCGTTAATGAAATGCCAGCAAAAGCTAACTGGAATAAAAAGAAAACAGATCCAGAAAGGCCAAGGCCCTCGATATCATATCCGGAATAGAAAAAGTCAGAAAAACCTATGATTGAATTCCCTGCTCCAAATACTAACCCATAACCTACAGCCCAGAACACAAGGGAAGAAATACCAAATGTTAATATGGTTTTTCCGGCAATATGGCCAGCATTCTTCATCCGAGTTGATCCTGTTTCCAGCAGGATGAATCCTCCCAACATTAAAATAACAAGTACTGCGGCAATCATCACCCAAAGACTGTTCATTAAAAATAAAGTATCCATAATGGCTCCCCTTTCAAAAACTTGAATGTAATTTGTATTCTCGCATGTATTTTGTAAGGTTTCTATATTCGTGTAAGGAAATCTAACATTGTTTTCGCTTTTTTAGTTTTCACACTACAATCAACAGGGAATTGAAAATCAACATTCAGCTTTAACAGAGCCAAAAAGAAAAAACCCCACAAAGGGGGTTGGAATTTGAAAAGATTCATAAATTAATATTTTTTTATTCCAAAGCGTGCATTCAGCTGTCCCTGGATCATCTTTTTTATGGGCTGCTTCATCATTGCGTTTCTTTTCACGGATCATTTCCTGCCTGATTTCGTATGTTTGGACTCCATCTTCTATTTTATTTGCAATCTCGACTAATTGTTCAACATCAGCAAATGAATACCTTCGGCTTCCTCCTGGCGTCCTGTCAGGGAAAATTAATTTTCTTTCCTCATAATATCGGATTTGCCGTTCTGAAAGGCCAGTTAACTCCTTTACTATTCCGATTGTAATCACCTTTTTTTCCTTATAGGACACTTCGTTTGCCATATGTTTCACCACGCTTTAATCTTTTAATTTAGTTTATGTTATATTTTCTCACATGAAACTCGGTTTAACAAAAGAATTTTATCTATTCTAATTTATTTTGAATAATTGTTTGTTAGATTTTTTAATTCGGTTATAGTGAATGTCTTTAATTCATCTTCGGATGCATCTGTAAAACCTGATTTCAACAAATAATGTACATAATGGTCCTTTAGTTTTTCAATAGCAGATCGTAAGTGCATGGACATTTTTATATTCCTCCTTTAGCTGTTTTCGTTTTGTACGCTCCTTAAAATGGTTTGAGCCTGGTTTCCTCGACTTTTCAGCAGTTCCTCATATAATTCATCCCTCAAAACGTCGAGCAGTACAATTAATTGTGCTAAACTCAGGTCATTTTGGTTTTTCATCGACTGAGCCTCATTTCCTTTATTTGTATTGGATTTTCATAATCGTAAAGTATTTTCATTTCAACGTCAGTAATTGTGTAAGAATTCCTGACCGAACTTTTGGTTTGATAGTAATGATTAAGTAAAAATAAGGAAAACCTATGAACGAATTGACTAGGAGGAATGAATATGGAACAGAACAGCCAGGCAGATAATAAAGGGTTTGTAATAAATGAATACGATGTGCTGAAAAAAGTCATTTTGTGCCAGCCGCAGTATATGACGATTAGAGAAGTGATAAATGAAACGCAGAAACATTTCAAGGATGAAGGAATACATATTGAACGAGCATTAGAACAGCATAATGATTTTGTAAGTACCCTCCGAAAATACGGCGCAGAGGTCATATTGCTTCCATATCACAAAAAGTATCCTGAGCAGGTGTTCACAAGGGATATAGGGTTCACTCTTGGACAGACCATATTTGTCGCTGAAATGGCAAGTGATATCCGTAAAGGTGAAGAGGATGTTTTGAAACAATGGCTCGAGGACGAGGGGATTTCTTATTACAATTTACTTGGTGACCAAATCGAGGGCGGCGATGTCATCATTGATCGCGAAACTATTTATATTGGTCTGAGCAATCGTACAAATCAAAATGCTGTGAATCATTTACAAGGATTACTGCCGCAATTTGAAGTAAAGGCAATCCATTTCAAAGCAGAATATCTTCATTTGGATTGTGTCTTTAACGTAGTATCTCCAGATGTGGCGCTCATTTATCGAAAGGCACTGACAGAGGAGGACATTACATTATTCAGTTCCCGATATGAACTTATAGATGTGACGGAAGAAGAACAATTCACTCTCGGAACAAATGTTCTGTCAGTTGGAAACAAGCATATTTTCAGCCTGCCTGTAAACAAAGGAGTCAATGAAAAGCTCCGGAGTAAAGGGTTTGAAGTTATTGAAGTGGATATAACGGAGATCATTAAATCTGGTGGTTCATTTAGATGCTGTACACTTCCCATACTGCGTGAAGTGAAATCATAAACTAACTGAATACAAATGGGAGAAGCACCCTTTTACTTAGGTAAAAGGGTGTGTTTTTGTACAGATGAAGAAATAGTGTACTGTTTTACATCACATTTTAATTGTCCCACAAGAGATGTTATCATATAATTCTAAATAGAAAGAATTTTAAAATTGTAAAGGGGGATTCACTTGGAAGTATTTGTGAATTGGTTAAATGGGATTTTGTGGAGTACACCGGTCATCTATATCATTTTAGGAATCGGTTTGCTCTTCTCCGTCTTGACAAGGTTTTTACAAGTTAGACACATTAAAGACATGGTAATGCTGATGTTTCAAGGGAAAAGTTCTGCTGCGGGTGTTTCGTCATTCCAGGCCTTATCTATTGCTTTATCAGGCCGTGTTGGAACTGGTAATATCGCAGGAACGGCAACAGCGATTGCAATGGGAGGCCCTGGTGCAGTGTTCTGGATGTGGGCAATTGCCTTTATCGGTGCTGGAAGTGCATTTGTAGAGTCAACTCTTGCACAGATTTATAAGGTTAAGCAAGATGGTTTATACCGAGGCGGACCTGCATATTATATCGAAAAAGGCCTTGGAATCAGATGGTTTGCAATCGCTTTTGCCATTTCAGCTCTATTAGCGATGGCTCTATTGATGCCAGGCATCCAATCCAACTCTATCGCAATTGGCATGGAGAACGCGTTTGGGGTCAGCAAAAGTGTTACTGGTCTCATTGTAATTGCACTTTTAGGATTAATTATTTTTGGCGGTGTTAAAAGGATTGCGAATGTAGCCCAATATACAGTTCCTTTTATGGCACTAGGCTATATCTTGGTTTCATTAGTAATTATTGCTATGAACATCACTGAACTGCCTGCTGTCTTTGCTCTTATTTTTAAAAGTGCATTCGGTGCTGATTCCATGTTTGGTGGTATCCTAGGAAGCGCCATTGCTTGGGGAGTAAAGCGAGGGATTTACTCAAATGAAGCAGGACAAGGTACTGGCCCGCATGCAGCAGCTGCTGCAGAGGTTTCACACCCTGCAAAGCAAGGCTTAGTACAGGCGTTCTCGGTTTACATCGACACTCTGTTTGTATGTTCAGCAACAGCATTCATGATTCTGTTTACAGGTATGTTCAATACTGTTGGTCCTGATGGAAAGTCATTCATTGTCGAAAACTTATCTGGAGTTGAAGCTGGACCTGGTTATACACAAGCAGCTGTCGATTCTGTAATTCCTGGATTCGGTGCTGGGTTTGTCGCTGTGGCCCTTTTCTTCTTCGCTTTCACTACCATCATGGCATATTACTATATGGCTGAGACGAACATCGCTTACCTTCTTAGGGGAAGAGATGGAAGAGTCCCGATGTTCATTCTTAAGGTTGTGATCCTGGGTGCAACGTTTTACGGAGCAATCAAAGAAGCATCCCTTGCGTGGGCATTGGGAGATGCCGGTCTAGGGTTGATGGTGTGGCTGAATTTAATTGCCATTATCCTTCTGGCAAAGCCAGCTTTAATTGCACTTAAAGATTACGAAGCGCAGAAAAAGCAAGGTCTGGATCCAGTTTTCAATTCGAAGAAGCTAGGCATTAAAAATGCAGAGTATTGGGAAGAAGAATATACCTTTGACCGTGAAAAAGAAAAAGTTTCATAAGAGTTGCTAAAGGGCAGAGCTGATCGTTTATGATCGGCTCTGCTTTTATATTTATACAATTATATTGTTTCCATATTAGGGAAGGCTGTTAATGACAATGAGTAATATCGGGGGATTAACATGAAAATGCTTTGCATAGATGGCGGTGGAATAAGAGGTGTATTCCCTATCGCGATTTTACAGGCGATTGAGGAAGAATACCAAGTGCCGGTAGCAGAATTGTTCGATGTTATTGCCGGGACAAGTACGGGATCGATTATAGCTTCGTCTGCTGCATTAAATACAAAAATGGATAAAGTGATGGAAAGCTATCTTACTTATGGGGAGAAAATCTTTGTGCGTAAAGCAAAGGTTGGGCTATTCAAGAGCGTTTATAGTGATCGATACTTGCGCAGGCTGTTGAAAAAAGCGTTTGGTGAAATAGCGCTTGGGGATATAAGTAAGCCTCTGATTATACCGGCAGTTGATATTACGCATGGCAAACCGTATGTTCATCGATCAGATTATGGATTCTCGGAAAAAGAGGTGTTAAACGTTAAATTATGGGATGCTGTTCTATCATCCTGTTCAGCACCGATCTACTTTCCACCCAACAATGTAAACAATCAATACATGTCGATTGATGGAGGTCTATGGGCAAATAATCCTTCGCTGGTATGTGTGACAGAGGCTTTACACCATTTCAAAGCTCAGCTTACGGATATTAAAATCCTATCTATAGGAACTGGACAGCAAAGGATCGATTTTCAAATGGAAAAAGAAAGATATTGGGGTGTCCGGCAATGGCTGCCGTTTCATTTTCCTTCACTGAAGGTCACCCCAAAGCTTCTGGATCTCGCAATGGATTTGTCGTCTGAGTCCGTTACTTACCATTGCCGTCTTTTACTCGAGGGTCACTATTTGCGAATTAATTGTGAATTAACAGAAGAAATTCCTTTTGATGATATTAGCTTTATGACAGAAATGAAGCAGCTTGGAAAACAAGTTTTTCAGGAGCGAAAAGCAGAGATTCATTCATTTTTGTTAGAGAATCACTAAACTTGTGTTACCTTTATCATTGAATCGGGAATAAAAAGTTAAGATATACTATTTCTGAGAGTAACAATATATTGAGAGGGGACTGGATGATGGATAAAATCGAAGTTGGCGAAGTTTTTACAATAAGTGATGAAAATGAAGAGGAAAATGAAGTTGAGGTAATTGGAACAGTTACCATTGAAGGTACAGATTACGTTGCTGTCAGTTTTGTAGAAGATCTACAGGAAGAAACTGATGAAGACATCGATATCTTCTTCTTAAAAGTCGATCAAGAAGGCGATTTTACGGCAATTGACTCAGATGAAGAGTTTGAAAAAGTATCGGCTGCATTTGATGAAATGGTGAATGAAGAGGAATAGAAAGGAACGGAGAGCTTTATTGCTCTCCGTTCTTTTTGTTAATTCCAAACTTTTCCTTTATTTGTTATTATGGTGACATGAGGATAACAGGAGGAATCCGGATGAGCGAAAAAGAGATGGTCCAACAGCAGTTCGGTAAAAATGCAAGCCATTATGTAACAAGCAAATCCCACGCTAAAGGAATGGATTTGGCTAAAGTTGTTGAGATTGTAAAAGATAACGGGGCTTTTGGGAATCTTCTTGATTTAGCTACAGGCGGAGGACATGTAGCGAATGCTCTTGCCCCTTACTTTAAAAAGGTCACTGCATTAGATTTAACTGAAGATATGCTTAATGAGGCTGAGCGGTTTATACGTTTAAACGGTCATGAAAATGTTGATTTCATTCAGGGGGATGCTGAAAAAACACCTTTTCCTGATGAATCTTTTGATGTCGTGACTTGCCGGATTGCGGCCCATCATTTTTCGGCAGTAGACCGTTTCGGAAGCGAGGTTTTTCGGGTATTAAAGTCAGGAGGCCTATTTGTTCTTGTCGATAATGTCGCGCCTGAGAACAACGAATATGATGAGTTTTATAACACAGTTGAAAAGAAAAGAGATCCAAGCCATTTTAGGGCATATAAAAAATCTGAATGGATTTTAAAAGTTGAAAAAGCCGGTTTATATACGGATTCTATGTTCACTTTTGATAAGAAATTTCATTATGAGACATGGTGTAAGATGATGGATTTGCCTGACAAGGATAAAACCGAATTAAGTAAATTCATGAAAGCAGCTACCGACTCAATGGTTAAGCATTTTTCAATCGCATTTTCAGGTGATGAGGTTGAGAGTTTTAAAGGTCAGAGCTTTTTACTAGTTGCGACAAAGAAATAACTATATATAGAGGAAAAATAATAAAATGCGTCGAATTGGTTTTGAAAGGAGTTGATTTAATTGGATAGCGTCATTTTAGTAACTTTTAAGATTAAAGGAATCCCCATTCCTATTAAAATAGCCTCTACTAACGAACCAAGCAGAGAACAGATTTTACAGAAAATCGCGGATTTAGCCAAAGGGTATGATCTAATAGGCGAAATCCAATTTAAGAAGCTTCTGAAAGAAAATGGCCATAAAATGTATATATATGAAATTGGGGACCGGAAATGCATGGTGCTTGTGGAAAGGCTAGAGAAGATTAAGGAGTTTGAGCAAATCGGGATATAAGGATCTACTAAATTAAAAACTGTGATATTTTTCAACTCTGTGATTGAAGCGAAAAGCACCAAAAATTATAAACAGGAAACCCAGGAGAAAGTTCTCCTGGGTTATTTGTCGGTATCAAATTAAGATTTTGAAGCCTTTGCATACTTAAATCAAGACAGCATATTGGAAGTAGTTAAGGGTGCCTTCTTTTTATTCCCTTATTCAAAAAAACTAGTGACATCGGAAAAAGGTGAGTCCGCTTCATCAGTTTAAAAAATGTCACATTACTCTCTCATTGGTAAATTGAATAAAATTTTACTGGCACTATTTACTTTTTCTGAACCGATCAAAAGTGTGTTTTCAATTTTTCCTTTTCTATTTTTTAATGAACCGATGGAGTTTGTGGTTTCAATAATGCTGTTATCCTCAAATGGAAGATATTGAATGGTTTCAGTCCATAAATGATTGGAGGTTTTATTTGGCGGCTGCGTTTGTAAAGTTAAATTATATTCCTGGTCACAGAGGCGATGAAGAGTGTATTTTTTTCGTTTTCTTGCATTGAACCACATGACTGTCTTCATAAGCCCACCCCAAATGCCAGTAAAGCTTTCATTAACAATGGGGCTGTTTATAGCTTGGAAAAAGAATAATTTGTCGCCATTATCATATTGAATTTCAGATTTTACTTGAGTTGAGAAGTGAACATCTCCTGAAAGCAAAACACAGTAGCTTGGCTTCCATTTGCTTACAGTTCTTATAAAAGAATTAAACCCTTTTCCGTTGTATTTCCATGAATCAAAATCAAAGGATGTCTGGACTGGAATTCCGAGTACTTTAAAAGGATAAACATATTTGTGAAGGAAGGATTCTATTAATCCCATTCCATAAACCGGTGAAGGAGAGACTATATTCAGCGGTGTATTATTCTTCCAGCCGCTTGCCTTAAGTTTCTGAGTGATCTGGTCCCATGCTTCATTGCTGATCAAAAAGGGAGTCCGAGTGGTTTCCTCTATTATATTCAAAAGCTTAACTGGCTTAGGGCGCGGGTCAAATTCCCGTTGTGTACGGGTGTCGAGGAAAACCGTTTTTGGGATAGTCGGGGCCACAAAATGCCAGGATTGGAACTCGGATAACATTTTAATACCATATAAATACTCTTCGGACTGACTATTTTTTGATTCGATGTACTTTTGGATGGATTTCAAAAAATTCTGGTCAAAAGTTTCTGGGTCATTCCCCCAACCCTGAAAAAGCCAGTAGGCAGCCAATCCATTTGTTACGATATGCTGACCTAGAGGTGAATGGCTGACGGATTCAGTCCAATCCGGTGATATATTCCAGTCATCTGTTATGTCGTGATCATCAAAGATCATATATGTTGGTGTGTTCGCCATAACCCTTCTGGCGGCAGAAACGGATGGGATAAAATTTCTAAGGTGATCAAGCTGCTCTTCATATCTCGCTTTAAGTTTTTTTAGCTCTTTCTTTCGTATTTTCTTGTCTTGATCAAATTTAAGATGCAGCATGCCTCGATCGATCACTTGCTGAAAAGAAAGCAGCAGTTCATTTTCCTGTACATAATGCCAGAGTTCAGGGTTCCATACCATTAAATACATTACGGCATATTCGTTGAAACAGACTAAATGATTATCTCCATTTCTAGTCGTGAATTTAGCCAGATGTTCAATCAGGTATTGACGGCCATTTATTTTGTTCAGCCGTGGAGAGAGTGAATCATTTATCAAGGATCCTTCCGGAAGGGTAGCTCCCTGGTTAACGTACAATGTTTTGCCGACAGCACCTAAAATAGGAATGAGCGGGTCTGCCACATCATCGGCATAAATCTGGTCACCCATTAAAAATAACGCACTAGGGCGTTCAGATAGATCTTGATACTGCTCGTGCAACAATAGATCAGCAGCTGAAAATGCATCATTTCCATTGCCATGCGGTTTCCGGCATGACCCATATAGAATCCTGGTTGTTTCATGCTTATAGTCTATATAAAAAGCAGGATACTTGAGATTGCCATATACAATTGCATCCGTATGTCCAGGTGTTAGTAAATCAAAGCTTCCTAAGTCGCGATGAAGAACTCCGCGTTTAAATAACAGATTATAGCCGAGTAGTGTGTATGGAGGAAAAGCTTTGTCCTTAGGCATTATTTTTATAAGTGATACATATAGTTGATCTCCAGCCTTGATTGTCTTAGTTTCAAGTCCGATGTCCAGTGGAAGATATTGAACAGTTTCAGTGGTCTCTGATTCAAGGATGTGAAACAATTCAGCGCCGATTTCCAGCTTCCGGCTTAACGCGATCCAAATATATATACAGGAAGGCTCAGCTCTTCGTAAAATAGGGCCGCCTAAAATAGTCGGTAATTCCATGCAGGTTGCACCACCTAACATTCTTTATTGCTAATTTATTCAAGCGGTGCAAATCTGTGTCCATGTATGACAGAGGCAAAAAAAACGAAGCCTAAATGGCTTCGTTTAGCTATTTCTTTGTATAGAAGCGTATGTCATCTTTATTGTCTAATACGCTAGCAATCAATGTAGTCGCACTATTTTGGCCTCGAGCATCGAGGCCAGCTTCCCACAGCATCATTCCGCCAAGCTTCTGGTCCAGCGCTAATTTTGTTTTCTTTTGAAGTGTTGAATGCCCATTATAATGATAGATAGTACCATTCATACTAACTTTGTCTTTATTAACATTTGCAGGATTATTATTGATAAGAGCTTCATAGGAAACCTGTTTTATAGCGGAATCCTCAGGCTGCGCATAAAGAGGAACACCTAGCACAAGCTTTTCCCTCGAAAAACCGTATCGATCAAAAAGATTCGACCAATATGAAACAATATTAGCAGAATAAGAGTAAGGAGATAAATTGGCGGCATTGTACTCGCCATCCCACTGGCCGTCATATGCCATTAAATTGACATGGTCGAAATACTGGAACATCTCTGGGTCGAATACGACAGAATGAATTTCGGTGCCCGTCACGCTATGAACCTTAGCGTTTACTGCTATGGATAGCTCTTTGCCTTTCGGATGAAGCAAGGAACTTAGTTCTTTTGAAAATGCAGCTAAGAAACGAGCATCATCCTTTGAGCGTGGATGTTCAAAGTCAATATCTATTCCATCGAGATTTTCTCGATCTGCCAAGCTAACAAGCTCATTGACTAGCTTTTTTCTGGAATTCTCGTTGGAAATAGCAGCTTTGAAGTAATCATAGGATTCGCCGCCGTTTATATGGTACCAGCCGCCTATTGCTAAAATAACCTTAGTATCATGCTGTTTTGCATTGGAAATAATTGCCCGTAAATTTTTTAGAGCTTGGTCACCGTTTAATAGGAGTTTGCCATCGACTGTTGGATGGCCAAAGGAAAATATCACATGCGTCAGGTTCTTATAGTCGATCTCATCCGGATTGCGGAAGTCCTGAACATAGCCAATCAGCACCTTTGGATTGTGTGTTTTTGCCTTTGGAGCAGCTTTAAGTTCAAGGTTTTTAACTGATTGAGGAGTATTTCCAATAGTATAAAGTACATCTTCAGCCGTAGATTTTTTGCTGGAATACAGTACTCCAGATATAAAACCTCCACCGAAGGTAACCAATACGATCATTAGGAGCAGGATGCGTTTTTTCATATCAGAGTCCCCCTGAGATTATTCAACTTTAAAATTGTAACAGAGAAACAGGAGCTTGAGGTGTGGTAATATCAGCCTTTCTACCTGTTCAAACGCAATATTTTGCAAAGTGGGAGCTGCGGAGAGATTAATAAATTCGTACAAGGGAATAAAATAAATATTACAAAACGATAGGAGCAAATGATATGGAATCCAAAAAAATACAAGTTGGGAATACAGCAATATCCTATTTTGATAAAGGTGAAGGAAAAACAATCGTGCTAATTCACGGATTTGCAGGAAGCAAGCTATATTGGGAAAAGGTGCTGCCTGATCTCTCTGAAAATTATCGAGCTATTGCCATAGATCTACCCGGACATGGAGAGTCTACAATGGGATTTGAAAAAAATTCAATTGAAGATATGGCAGGATTGATAAAGGAGTTACTGGATACATTAGGACTTGAGGATGTAACTATGTTTGGCCACTCACTTGGAGGATATATCACTCTTGCATTTGCTGAGCGATATCCGCAATATTTAAATGGTTTTTCGTTAATTCATTCCACAGCCAATCCGGATTCAGATGAAGCTAAGTCAGGCAGAGAAACGAACGCAAAGAAAGTGCTTGAAGAAGGGATGGATTCGTTCATCCATGGACTCTCTCAAAAGCTTTTCTCACCAGCTAATTCAGAGGTAAATGCACAGGATATTAAAACTACTGTAAAAATTGGAATGTCTACATCAATTAAGGGCGTTGTGAGCGCATTACTGGCAATGAGGGACAGGCCGGACCAAAATTACGTACTTGAAGATTCTGAAGTGCCTGTTCTTATAGTGGCGGGTGAACAGGATCAAATCATTCCTCCTGATAAGGCGTTTACAATTAAAAAACCTAATATTCAACAGGTATTGATTAAAGGCGCAGGCCATATGAGCATGTATGAACAGCCTGCTGAGCTTGTAAGGGCTATGGAAGACTTTTTAGCCAAAATATAATTAAGAGATTCCCGCCCAAATTTGGGTGGGTTTTTTTACCGAACCGATTCTTTGATTGCTCAAAAACAGAATGATAAAATAGGTTCCAGCCATTGCTTGGAAAGGGGCTAAACTAAATGATGATAAAGGAAATAATACTTAATGATCAAGTTATCCTGGTAAGTCAGTATGAAGAAAGTAATATAAATGGATTTACTCAAATTTCAATAGAGTTTAAGGTGACAAGTAATGAATATCACGATATTACAACTCTGTTATATGAGGGTGAGTTTGATGTAATAGTGCCTGAGAGCAACCTGGAGTTCAGAGGAAGAATCGTGGAGTATTCAACCTCTGTTACCAATCTTTATGAAAGCGAACAAGTTGGGATTTTCAAATTAGTACTGCTGGAAAAAAAGGAGTAAACGATGAAACTGAGTATACTGGATCAAGTGCCAATTTCGTCTAATCAGAGTACAAAAGAAGCATTGGAACAATCTGTTAAATTAGCTCAAGCTGCAGAACAACTGGGCTATGAACGTTACTGGATTGCCGAACATCACGATATGCCAGGATTAGCCTGTCCTGCACCTGAAGTAATGCTCAGTTACATCGGAGCGGCCACAAGCCGTATCCGTATAGGTTCTGGTGCAGTTTTACTGCCGTATTATAAGCCGTATAAAATCGCAGAAGTGTACAATATGCTGGCTACGTTGTTTCCAGATCGGATTGATATCGGAATTGGCAGGGCCCCAGGGGGTTCAGCAGAAGTAACAAGCGCATTATCCGATCACTTTCTCCAGAATGTTTGGAATATGCCCGCATCGCTAAAGGACTTGCTTCATTTTATCTACAATGATCATCCTGAAGACAGCGAGTTTGCAAAAATCAATGCGGCTCCAATACCGGATATTGCTCCTGTCCCATGGCTGCTAGGGACCAGCAAGAAAAGTGCTATGCTGGCAGCAGAATATGGGATGGCCTATGCATTCGGATTATTTATGAGCGACAAGGATGCTGCGGAAATTTTAGATTGCTATTATCAAGCATTCAAGAATGGGAGTAATAGGCAACCTCGAACAATCCTCACAGTTACAGCATTTTGTGCAGAGACAACTGAACTTGCTGAAGAAATCGCCTTGAGTTCCCTCGTATGGAGCATTCAACGGGGGAAAGGAGAAGGGCATTCGGGCGTGCCTTCTATAAAGGATGTAAAACAATATAAGCTATCAGAACCTGAAAAAGAAGCATTAGAAACAATGAAGAAGAAAATGATCATAGGCAATCCTGATCAAGTCAAAAATAAGCTGCTAGATTTGCAAAAGCAATATAAAACGGATGAAATTATGATTGTGACAATCACCTATTCACCGGAAGATCGGATCAAATCTTATCAATTGATTGCGAATGAACTGATAAAAAGAGAAACTGTGATTTAGTGGGAGTTCCCTCTTAACAAATCCTTCTTTTAAGGTATAATATTATCTGTGAAAGGCTGTAGAAAAGACTATTTTATTATGATAGTTATTGAGCTGCAGTCAACTGATATAAGTTGAAAGCGAGTGGGATATATGGGTCGTAAATGGAATAACATCAAGGAGAAAAAAGCGTCTAAAGATGCAAACACAAGCCGTGTCTATTCAAAGTTCGCACTTGAAATCTATGTAGCAGCAAGACAGGGTGAACCGAATCCTGAATCCAACCAGGCTTTGAAATTCGTCCTTGAACGAGCAAAGACTTACAATGTACCAAGAGTCATCATTGACCGCGCTATTGAAAAAGCAAAAGGCGGCGGAGAAGAAAGTTACGATGAGCTTCGCTACGAAGGCTTTGGACCTAGCGGCTCAATGATCATTGTTGACGCACTTACAAATAACGTGAACCGTACTGCATCAAATGTACGTGCCGCTTATGGAAAGAACGGCGGAAACATGGGAGTGAGTGGATCTGTAGCGTATATGTTTGATGCAACAGCAGTAATCGGCTTTGAAGGCAAAACAGCTGATGAAGTGCTTGAAATTTTAATGGAATCTGATGTCGATGTTCGCGATATTATCGAGGAAGAAGACGCCGTAATCGTATACGGAGAGCCAGACCAGTTCCATGCGATCCAGGAAGCGTTGAAGAATGCTGGAATTACTGAATTTACTGTAGCGGAACTCACAATGCTTGCTCAAAATGATATCACACTCGATCCAGAAGCACAGGCACAATTTGAAAAGCTGATTGATGCTTTGGAAGATCTGGAGGATGTGCAGCAGGTCTATCATAATGTAGATTTAGGTGAATAGCATATTAAGCAGCCATTTTGCAATAGCAGAATGGCTGTTTTTTTGCCAATTGGAAGAACTGATTTTTAAAGTATAATATACTCATAGAAAAACTTTTTAGGGGACGGGGACCTTATGGATATTAAGCATAAATGGAATGGCAAGTATTCAAATAAACTTAGACAAAATGAATATATGAATCCGCCGGAACCAAATGAAAGGCTAAGGCAGATTGCTGAGAACCTAAAGGGGGAAACTGCAATTGATATTGCCTGTGGACTGGGTGGAAACAGCATTTTTCTCGCTGGTATGGGTTTTGAAGTAACCGCAGTTGATATTTCGGAAGTTGCTGTCAAATACATAAGTGAGCAAGTTGATCGGTTCGCGTTGAAAGTATCCGCATTAGTAGCAGATATGTCAGTGACTGGCGGTATTGTTTTCGAAGGTAAATATGATCTAGCAGTGATCACATATTATCTAGATAGAAATATTTTTCCGAAAGTGAAAGAAATAGTAAAGGATCAGGGATTCTTTTTTATGGAGACCTTCTATAAGGTTGATACTGAAACCGTGAACCAAACAATCTCAGATAAATACAAACTTGAATCCAATGAATTGTTGAAGGAATTCAGCGATTGGAAGATTCTGTTCTTTGAAGAGAGTGAGCAAGATGGCAGGCAGACGATCTTATGCCAGAAGTAAAGACTATTTCGTAACAAGAAAGCTTTAAATAAAATGCCCAAAAAAACAGGAGCGGTCCTGTTTTTTGGGGCATTTTATTCTTTAATTGGAGATTCCTAACTTATGAAAATAGATGTGAAGTGCCCTTACTAAAAACCAAAGTGAATGAATGGTACAGCAGGTGTCATATAATGAAAACGGTGGTATCACAGGAGGGGAAGCTATGTATAATGTTCTGTTGTTTACGGATTCCGGGGTGGATGACACACTGGCACTCATGTACGCACTATTACATCCGGAAATAAATGTAGTAGGTGTTGTGGCTGGATACGGAAATATAACTAAGAAACAGGTAATCAATAATACTGCTTATTTACTTAAACTAGCGGGAAGGGAAGACATTCCAATCATTGCAGGTTCATCGGGACCATTGTCAGGAGAACTAGCTACCTTTTATCCGGAAATCCATGGCCCTGAAGGATTGGGACCAATTAGACCTCCTGAAGATTTAGGGGAGGTAAAGGTATATGACATCAACAAGATTCTTGAGATTGTTAAACAATACGCCAATAATCTAGTTATAGTTGGAGTAGGGAGGCAGACAGATCTTGCAATTCCTTTAATTCTCTACGGTCGGGAAGCTTTTAAGAATGTCAATGCTATTTACATTATGGGTGGAGCATTCCTTGTACCGGGAAATGTCACTGCTGAAGCCGAGGCGAACTTTTACGCTGATCCTATTGCAGCCAATCAAGTCCTTGAAAAGGCCAGGAATGTGTTTTTGCATCCATTGAATATTACCAATAAAGCTATTATTCCTCCCAGTGTAATCGATTATCTAGCCGAGAACAGCCGTTCACCATTCAAGGATCTGATCAAACCAGTGTATGACTATTATTTTGAAGCATATAAAAAGAATGTCCCTGGTATTCCGGGTGCACCTCTTCATGATGTAATAACATTAAGTGCACTTGTAAATCCGGATCTAGTAAAATATTTGCCGCGGAGAGTGAGAATTGAACTTTTCGGAGGAGCAAGAGGCAAAAGCATGGCTGATTTCCGGCCAAAACCTGAGCCAGAGCCGGAAGAAACTCTCGACTGGATTGGTATGGAAGCGGATATTCCAGCATTCATAGAGGATTTCACTCGTGTATTTATGGATAGCAGTAAAGCAGGAGAATAATAAAAAATTCCGCTGTCACATTAATAAAAATAGACAAAAAATCGCGAAAGCCCAGCAATACTGGGCTTTTATTTATCACAAACTCTGGTTTACTCCTTCAGCCTTCTTCTGAATGCCAATGGCATAATTCATAACAAAAATACTTGTGGTAATCAAAGTTCCGTGGAAAATCCATACCATTTCAGGCAGTGATAAAACTTCAAGTAAAATAGGTGCGACTACAAATCCGAGAGCAAACCCTAAGGATTTTAACAGCATTCCGACTCCAAAGATTCTTCCACGAATATGGTTATCCGTTTTTTGTAAGATGGTAGCATGCAAGGTAGTGAAGCATGCATCAAAAATACCTGTAAAGAAGGCAAAGGATAAAACAATCCAGAGATTTAAATTGGATAGGAAAGTGATAAAGCCTGCTGACATAAGCATTGCAGAGATAAAGAAAGTAAAATAGAGACGCTTTCCTGTAAGTGATGGTAACTTAGGCAAGATCATAGTTGCCAACACAGAACCGATCCCCCATACACCCCAGATTAAGCCATAATAAAAGCTTTGCTTATCAGCATTAATATTCTCTGCCAATAACGGAATCCCTAAGTTATGCGAAGCACCAGCAAAAGCACCTACAAGGAAAACGATATTAATCATTAAAAGCATTGGTGCCAGCATGATAAATGAATAGACTTCTTTCAAATCCCTGACAATGGTATACAATTTGTCTTTAAATCCATTAGCTATGGCAATTTTCTCTACTGGGACTGTCGTTTCCCATTTCATTTTTAATAAAACAATTGCAGAAATTATGTAGGTCGCCGCGTCAATCAGTAAGGTAATCTGATATCCGAGGAAATCAGTTATCACCCCAGCACCGATAAAACCAAAAACTAAACTGATCGAGGTTAACCGCGAGATTAAAGCGTTCGTTTCAAGTACCTTATCCTGACCAAAGATTTGCGGAATCTCCGCACTATAGCTGACTGCAAAAAAGCTGCTTGTCAATCCAATTAAAAAACAGACGATCAGAATCATAATTGGATTTGGAAATGGAATCAAACTCAGGATAATGACTGCACGGAATACATCAGTCCAAATCATTATTTTCCTGCGGTCAAAGCGGTCGGCAAGTATCCCGGAAAATAAACTTGAGATTACTCCGCCGAGTGTACGAACTGCCATAGTGGCCGCCAGCCAAGCTGAGCTTCCAGTAGCTGCATACATTAAAACATTTATTGCTATTAGATCCATAAAGGTTCCTAAATCGGAAAAAGCTTTTACATAAAGAAAAATTTTGCGGTTCATAATGTCTCCCTTAAGCTTGATGTAAAAATGCAGTCTGTTTTATTTTAAAGATTTTGAATATACTTCGCAATACGAAATTTTAAAAAATAAATTTATTTAAGTAGGGAGAGCAAAGCTATTTTTTAATCGGTATATTTGAATGATTTTGTTAATAAGAATTGAGCGAATGAATTTCTTTATAGGGGGAATTGGAATGAATGAAGATGAATCCTTATTACATGCGGATACGGGCGTTACATCTTTATTGTTTGTTGAGCGATCGTTAAATGAAATTCGTTTTTGGTCGAGGATCATGAAGGAACACTCCTTATTTCTTCGGCTAGGATTTCGAGCAGAGGATACTCAACTTATCCAAGAAGCAAATCAATTTTACCGTTTATTTGAAAGCATTGAACAGACAGCTCATTCTTTTACCAATCAAACAGATCCTGAACAAATAAGAAGATTTAATTCAGAAGTGCAGCAGGCGGCAGCAAGTATTTTTGCCTTTAAACGAAAAGTGCTAGGGCTAATTCTAACCTGTAAATTGCCAGGGGCAAATAATTTTCCGCTATTAGTTGATCACACAAGCAGGGAAGCGAATTATTTTCGAAAACGATTGATTGAACTAAACGAAGGTAAACTGAAACCACTTCCTGATGCAATTATTAAAGAAAATGTTTTCTTCTTAAGGATTATGGCCGACCATGCAAAATTTATTGGTCATTTGCTGGATCCGTCCGAAAGAAAACTAATTGATATAGCACGTAATTTCAGCAACGATTTTGATCAGCTCATGTATCAAGCAAGAGACCTAGAATCGATGAAACCGCAATCACAAACAGTTCCTTTATTAGATCAGTTCCTGGATCAAAATCGTGTGTCAGTATCTTCTCTAAGAGATTTCAAGAAAACGGCCCGTGATTTAATTGAGCAGTGCAAAATAAAGAGTATCATTCATCCATTATTGGCTGACCATGTGTTCCGTGAAGCGGATAGATTCTTAGAAATAATTGACATGTTCGATGCTCACCTTACAGGTGGAAAACCACAAATGCCATAGTAGAAGATAAATTTAATTGGGCTTTTTAAATAATTCTTATTAAAAGTATCACCGATTTAAAATGGTTAATTAAACGCTATATAGGTGGCTTGTTTTTTTAACCATTCAATTAGAAAGGCAACGGACCTATTATGGGTGTTGCCTTTTTTGTTTTTCTGAAAAATGATTTGTTAATCTAGTTGTTTTTAAACTTAAAAGCGAAATTCAATCAACTCTTAAGATTGATGGTCTTAAGTTTTTGGCTTCTCATTTGCAGAAGCCGTGCAGGAGTTTGTTTTTCGGAACAATGTAAGCAGAGTTAAAATCGAAGTTAAGGGAGCACAAGAATGGCCTGAAAGATTCCCAGGAGGACATGGTGGGTATGCCTTTGGTGAAACAGATGTTACTCAGATAAAAAGGTTACTGTTTGAAAGGAAGTTTGGATCTAATTTAGAGTGATAATTTTTTATAAATTAGAAAAAAATAATGTTTAGGAAAGGAGGGATTACGAATGTCTTTGAAAAAGTGGATTACAGGATTGGTCGGTTTTCTTGCAATGGTTATGGTTGTGACAACTACAGGCTCACTCAGTGTTTTTGCCGAATTCGGTATTGTAACCCAACCAATGGAGAATGTGAATGCGATTCAGGTAGAATTGAATGATGTTTATTTTAATCCTAAAGTTATCACGATTCCAAACGGAACAACTACAACGTTAATATTGAGAAACAAAGGCAAGAAAGAGCACACTTTTACAGTGGAAAAGCTTGGAATTGACACCGAGGTCCAGCCAGGAAAAGAAAAAAGCATTTCCGTAAAACCAGAACAGGCCGGTACTTATGAACTGATATGTCGTTACCATTTCCAGGAAGGAATGGTTGGGAAAGTAATAGTCAAGTAAAAAGCAGGGCCAATATGGCTTTGCTTTTTTTCATATACCAAGAAAATTTATTGATTGATGTACCAATCAGCGAGTAAACACTCAGGCTTATTAAGAAAACGGACCGAGCTAAATTAAATATCTATTATTAGAAATTACGCCTAGACAGATGGGTTCGAATTGGACTGCCAGCAGATATACTTATACCGCAAGGATAAATGATTTAAGTGTTTGCAGATAGATTAACAACGCCAACCAGTTTGGCATGATTTTGCTAAGCAGGAATACTTATTGAAAGTAGTCCTGCTTTTTGTTTTCTGTAAACAATTAAGGAAGTTTATGATGTATCTTGCAGTGAACTTGTACATAACACCTGTTTTGGAGAAAAGGATAAATAGCCTGTGTCGTGATTACCAAATATGTAAACCAGGGGGAAAGAAAGGAACCGAACACATTTTGGTGATTTCCAGTAGTTCTGAAATGTAACGGTACTATATTTAAACATTTTAAAAACGAGGATCTAAAAAATACAATCAATAAACTTAATATGCAAAAAAACTATAAAAACTAAGGTAGGTAAATTCTCTTTAAGAATTATTTAAGAAGATAAATTCTTTTCAAAAAGTTGCAAGGGTTTTTGAGCAGTAACCCAGGTTATTGCTATGGAACACTTAATAAGAAGAAATGTAGGCAGATTCACTTCAACGGACATTAAAGATAAAGAGGGGGATAGTAAATCCATTAGTTCAAATTATATTTTTCCTAGTTTACATAACATAAATTCTAGGAAGTTCTATAAATGCTAATACAAATCATCTCAATCACTAAGTATACTTAAGTTAGTGAGATGAAATTGAAATTTTTAAGAAATGATTAATTTTAGTTAATTATTTTATTTTTGCATATTTTATCACTAACTTTTTATATATTATTTTCTAATCGTTAATCAACTTATTAATTTGTTTTTTAGTTTAATTCAGTTGGAACTTAAAATTCCTTTTATTTTATATCAAGTTTCCATGTTTTTTATCAGCTTGCTATTAACTTTTAATTATTATTGTTTTTTAAAAATTATTGAAACTGTCAATTAAAGCATTCCAGCTTAATTTAATATCTAGTTCTATATCTTTAATTCCTTTTTTATTAAATTAGTTTACATAATATTATTATGTAAATATCTGCTCTTTCATTTTGTTTTTCTTAGATTGTTTTTTATTTAATGATCATAAGCTAAACCTTATTTCACTTTACTAAGGTCTAAGGAATGAAATAGTTTTACATGATTGGTTTCTGCCTCCTCCCTCTCAAGTCTTGGTTTAACAAGAAAAACACAGGTTAAACCTGTGTTTTGTCGACCCGTTTTCTCTGGGCTAAATATAAGTACTTTCTGGGCGTTCCGTAATATACTAATTCACTAAATTCCGGATAAACCGATGCAAATTGGACATAAATTGGGACGTCAAGCAGCCAAGGATAGTATCTGTAAAAGCCTCTGTCTCCATATATTATGCCGGTTAAAGCCAGATCCATTTCTTTTTTAAAGATCATATATCGAATCCTGGACAGATTTTTATCAAATTCCCCGTTGCTGACATATGCTTTTCCGTACAGCAAATATTCACCATTAACGGTTATCCATTCAGCCAATACTTCATCACGCATTTTATAGTTAATGGCTTGGTAATCGTATATGTTCCCAATGCTTAAATATAGTTCACCGGTTGTATCAGAATGTGTTAATGTATATTTCCTGCTGTCAACGGGTTCAAAATCTGTTGCGGGTGGAATATACTTCACACTCAACTTTTCAGGTTTGAATTTGCTCATGATCCAAGGCTCCTTTCAAAAAAAGAATCCTTTTTTTCATAGCCTATGCAAAATGAGCCCAATACGTTACAGGCGCCTACATTATGGAGTTTTTAAGCTTTTAACTCTTGTATTGACCAAATTCCACTTGCCCTTTTCATAAAACCAGGTCGATTCCACTTCCGCAACGCCATCCGCATTATATGCTCCGTTGACTCGCTGACTGCCAGCTAAACAATAAAGGTTTTCTTTTCCCTTTACTGGCTTTAATAGTCCATAAGGAAGGACCATTAATTCAGTTGGTTCATTCAATTTGCCGTCCTGGTAAAGACCAAGCCGCTCGTAATCCTCTTTCCTGTCACTTAAGTCAAAGCTGTAAGATTGGCCAGTTTCTTCAATCGTGATGGATGCTTTATAGCCATCTTCAAACTGGCTATTAATTGTTAATGGTTCAGGAACAGTGATATCAGTTACTTTAAAATCTTTCAGAGTGTATAAAAAAAAGTTCGATAGTCCTCCACTGCCGCCAGTTGGAATGCTGACAAAGATATCTTTAACCCCATCATGGTTCAGATCCCGGAAAGTGGTTGAAGGGTCATACCCGCCTTCTAATTCAATTTTGTATGTTTTCCCGTTCGATGCCTTGATTTTAAGGTAGATTCTTTTTAGGAACTGTGCACCTTCTTCAAAAGGCACGCCTTTTACATAAATGGTATCCTTTTTTCCATCCCCTGTGACATCCACTTTGTCTTCTGATACAGTAACTGTCTTATCGTGCGACTCTCCAGCATATACACCGGTCAGCGCAGTTAATGACATGCAAAAGAAAGCAGCGAATGTCAGCAGTAGCTCCTTCTTCATGTGCATCCCTCCAAAATATATACTGTTAAGTTGCCCATTAATGGTAAAAAAATGCATAAAACCCTCGGAAATAACAAAGGGTTTCAAACCAAATTGTTTGTTACCGATTCCTCCGCGGGATGCAAGACTGTCACTGTATATAAAAATATCCAACAATAAGGCTCTTTTCGTAATCTTTTTGCTGCTTTCTAAACAAGAGTATAAACAGAAGACAGCCAACAAAAAAGACACAGGATTAACCTGTGTCTAAAAGAAAAATTATTGATTATCTGCTGGCAGCTCACTTTCGACTTTCCAGAGCTCGTTTAGCTTTCCGGTTTCACTTTCATCCACTAGGAATGAACCGTTCGTATAGCGGTCATTAAAGCGAAGTTCACCAGCTTTTACTGATACAATATGCTGTTTCTCCGTTTGGAAGAAAATTTCATCCTGGTCTCGGACAGCTTCTACACCGATAATTCGATGCGGATTTGATTTCAATTCTCTTAACATCACCACTCCGCGTTTTGCGCGAGAGCTTTTTTCGAATTCAGAGAGTTTCATCTTTTTCACTGCTCCACGCTGTGTAGCAACAACGATTGACTGGCTTTGGCCACCATCAATCACTTTACCGCCAACAACATAGTCGCCATCCTTAAGATTCATTCCTTTCACCCCAGCAGCTCTAACACCGATTGGGCTAACCTCTTCTTCATTGAACCAAAGGGCATAACCAAGATATGAAGCTAGGAATAATTCTTTCGTTCCATCCGTGATGTGTATATCAACAACACGGTCATCACCTTTCACATTGATCGCAGTTAAAGGCTTTGAGTAACGTTGTGCTTTATACAAACTTAATTCAGATTTTTTAACCATACCATTCTTAGTGATAAACACTAGGAATAGATTTTGGTCAAAGTTACTGATTGGCATAGCCTTGATGATTTCTTCATCCCTGTCGATCGGAACAATATTGGCTACATGCTGGCCAAGATCCTTCCAGCGAATATCAGGCAGCTCATGGACAGGCAAATATAGATAGCTGCCCTTATTGGTAAATAACAGCAAGACATCCTTCGTATTCATGTTCAACTGTGACATTAATCTGTCAGTGTCCTTCATTGCAAAGTCCATGCCATTGGAAGCTGCGTAAGAACGCTGGCTTGTCCGTTTCACGTATCCGTCATTGGTTACCGTTACGATTACATCCTCGCTGGCAATTAGTACTTCAAGGTTAATTTTGAGTTCTTCGATTTCTGCTTCTATTTTTGTGCGGCGGTCATCTGCGAATCGTTTTTTCACGTCTTTTAATTCTTTTTTGATGACTGCTAAAAGCTTTTTCTCACTTGCAAGAATGGCAGAAAGTTCTTCTACTTTCTTGGCAAGCTCCTCTGATTCAGCCTGAAGTGCTGTTATATCCGTATTTGTTAATCGATATAGCTGCAAGGAAACAATGGCCTCAGCCTGAACTTCAGTAAAAGCGAATTTTTTGATTAAGTTATCCTTTGCATCACGCTTATCCTTCGAAGCGCGAATCGTAGCAATCACTTCATCGAGGATGGAAAGAGCTTTCATGAGGCCTTCCACGATATGCTGGCGCTCTCTTGCTTTTTGAAGGTCGTACTGTGAACGCTTCGTTACGACATCCTTTTGATGGTCGATATATGCATCAAGGAGTTCAGCAAGGCCCATTAAGACAGGTCTCTTCTTGTTAATCGCAACCATATTGAAGTTGTAGGTTATTTGCAAATCGCTATTCTTATATAGGTAGTTTAAGACTCCGCTTGCATCTGCTTCTTTTTTAAGCTCGATGACAACACGAAGGCCAGTTCGGTCAGTCTCATCACGGACCTCTGAAATACCCTCTACTTTTCGGTCGAGACGGAATTCATCAATCCTCTTGACCAAGTTCGCTTTGTTAATTTCATATGGAATTTCAGTGATGACAATTTGCTGCTTTCCGCCTCTGACTTCTTC
Organism: Heyndrickxia sp. MSNUG; assembly: GCF_049532715.1. Lineage (NCBI taxonomy): Bacteria > Bacillati > Bacillota > Bacilli > Caryophanales > Bacillaceae > Heyndrickxia > Heyndrickxia sp. MSNUG. The sequence goes on along the minus strand of NZ_CP150978.1, from coordinate 2,743,095 downwards.
GATTTCAGCCTTTCCGCGTACAATGACTTTCCCCTTGCCCGTCTGATAGGCCTTCTTGATTCCCTCTACACCCTGAATGATTCCCCCAGTTGGAAAATCAGGCCCTTTAATAACCTGCATGAGGTCATCGATCGTGCAGGCTGGGTTGTCCATTCGCATGAACACTCCATCGATTACCTCAGCAAGATTATGAGGTGGTATATCGGTTGCGTAACCAGCAGAAATACCTGTTGAACCATTAACAAGAAGGTTCGGGAACATGGCAGGGAGTACTGTAGGTTCATTGGAAGTATCATCAAAGTTTGGAATGAATTCCACTGTCCGCTTTTCAATGTCCCTTAATAATTCGCCCGCAATTGCTGATAATCTTGCCTCTGTATAACGCATCGCGGCAGGAGGATCACCGTCAATGCTCCCGTTATTTCCATGCATATCAACTAAATAATTACGTACTTTCCAGTCCTGGCTCATCCGCACCATTGCGTCATAAACGGAGGTATCACCATGTGGATGGTAATTACCGATAACGTTACCGACGGTCTTTGCGGATTTCCTGAACCCTTTTTCGCTCGTGTTGCCTTCTACGTGCATGGCATACAATATCCTGCGCTGTACAGGCTTTAGTCCATCCCTTGCGTCAGGAAGTGCACGTTCCTGAATTATATATTTACTGTAACGGCCAAAACGATCGCCTAATACATCTTCTAAAGGAAGGTCACGGAACTTTTCTGCTGAACTCATTCGCCAGCAACCTCCTCTGCAACTGAAATATTTTCATTTTCAAGTATATTGCCGTCTTCTTCAAGACCGAATGCGACATTAGATTCAATCCATTTTCTACGAGGTTCAACCTTGTCACCCATCAGAGTTGTTACCCTTCGTTCAGCTCGTGCTACATCATCGATTCGCACGCGAATCAATGTGCGGGATTCTGGATCCATCGTCGTTTCCCACAGCTGGTCGGCATTCATTTCACCAAGTCCCTTGTAGCGCTGGATCATGTAGCCTTTTCCGACCTTTTTCATCGCTCCCTGAAGCTCATCATCGCTCCATGCGTACTCTATGATTTCTTTCTTGCCAGTACCTTTGCTTACCTTGTATAGCGGTGGAAGTGCGATGAATACTTTTCCAGCCTCAATAAGCGGCTTCATATATCGATAAAAGAATGTCAAAAGCAGAACCTGAATATGGGCTCCATCTGTATCAGCATCTGTCATGATGATGATTTTATCGTAATTGATATCATCTACATTAAAGTCGGTACCAACTCCGCCACCGATTGCATGGATGATTGTATTGATTTCCTCGTTCTTGAATATATCCTGCAGCTTGGCCTTTTCAGTATTAATAACCTTGCCTCGCAAAGGCAGTACTGCCTGGAACTTCCGATCCCGTCCCTGCTTCGCGGAACCGCCTGCAGAATCTCCCTCTACAAGATAAAGTTCATTTTTTGCTGGATTTTTAGACTGGGCAGGTGTCAGCTTTCCAGAAAGCATTGCATCGGAGCGTTTCTTTTTCTTTCCGCTGCGTGCATCCTCACGCGCTTTACGTGCTGCTTCACGTGCCTGGAATGCTTTGATTGATTTACGGATCAGCAACGTACTGATATCCGGATTCTCTTCAAGAAAATATAAAAGGTGTTCGGAAACAACAGAGTCAACTGCTGATCTGGCTTCACTTGTACCAAGTTTTCCTTTCGTCTGGCCCTCAAATTGAAGGAGCTCTTCAGGAATGCGAACTGATACAATCCCGGCCAAACCTTCACGAATATCAGCGCCTTCCAGGTTTTTATCCTTTTCCTTCAGCAGTCCGACTTTGCGGGCATACTCGTTGAATACCCTGGTCATTGCTGTCTTTGCACCCGCTTCGTGAGTGCCTCCATCCTTCGTCCTGACATTATTGACAAACGAAAGAACATTTTCGGAGTATCCATCGTTAAACTGGAATGCAAACTCAACCTCAATCTTGCTATATTCACCTTCGAAACTGACTACCGGATGAAGAACATCCTTTTCTTCATTCAAATATTGAACAAATGCCTGGATTCCTGTTTCATAGTGGAAAACATCCTTGGCATCATGACGTTCGTCAATAATTTCTATTTTTAACCCTTTCAATAAGAAAGCTGATTCACGAAGACGCTCGCATAAAGTGTCATAGTTATATGTCAGTGTCGAAAAGATTTCTGGATCTGGCTTAAAGTGAATCGTTGTACCTGTCTGGTTTGTCTTTCCTATTTTTTCAAGAGTGGTTACTGGTTTTCCGCCATTCTCAAAACGCTGTTCATAAACAAATCCATCACGTTTAATGGTGACGACGAGCCATTCTGAAAGCGCGTTTACGACAGAAGCACCTACACCGTGTAAGCCGCCGCTCGTTTTATATCCGCCTTGTCCAAATTTACCGCCTGCATGCAATATGGTAAGAATGACTTCCGGTGTCGGCTTGCCAAGCTTATGCATTCCTGTAGGCATCCCGCGTCCTTTATCCTGGACACTTATAGAATTATCTTTATGAATTTTAACGATAATTTGATTTCCGTAGCCGCCAAGTGCTTCGTCAACAGAGTTATCAACTATTTCGTAAACGAGATGGTGAAGCCCTCGTGTATCTGTACTGCCAATATACATACCAGGCCTTTTCCGGACGGCTTCCAAGCCTTCTAGTACCTGTATGGCATCATCATTATAATCAAAAGCTTGCTGATTTCTTGCCACAAACATACCCCTTTCATTTCTTGCAAACAACATTGACGGTTTTTATGTATAGTGTCAATGAATTAATTAAGTATTCGTCTTTGTAGATAGTAAGGTGTTAAAAAGTGCTCCAGATCACATGTGAGAACACTCGTTCTCTATATTTATTTTACCATAAGAATGGCGTCTATGCTTAATTGTAGCGATTAATTAGGATTTGGCAAACGGATTTAAAGAATTAAATGGAATTTTGTCATAAAAAATCAAATAAATGGACACTTGAATAAGATCTTTTATGGATTTATCGGCACCTCTTCATAAACTTTGTGGTTACAGCACAATCTATTCTATAACAATTTTGAAAGAAGTCTTCGTTGATAGTTGCAAAATGAATAAGAACGCCAATCATGCAATATCGTGATTCAGCTCCTTGATTCCGCCTATTCAATCCATTTCTTTATAAGCGCCAACACGTAATGATAGACGGCTGAAAAAAATAACTCCCAGTGATTCCCGCCATTAATATCAGCAATCGTACAGCAACATAAGAACAAATTCTCTTTTTTACGGAGGTCATATATATGAGAAGTACCAAGGTATTTGTCCTGGGTGCAACTTTGATTTTGTTTTTAGCACTTACAGCCGGCGGAATCTTCAGGCGAGATGATATCAAAGCCGATCATAATGGGGCTTCTGTCCAATCAGAAGGCCAGCGGATGATGATTAAAACAGGGGCTGGCCGCCAACATATGGTTGAAATCAATAATGTTCAAATGGGAGAAGGAATAAAGAAGCAGTTGGACACACAGCAAGAGGTTACGAGAATTCATCATAACCAAAAAGATACAAGCCATTACTATGATCACGAGGTGACGGTCGATTTTTTAAATGAACCAAGTGCTGATGAGATTGACCAAATTACCCGTGACATTAAAGGCTGGGTAGTAAATAAGCATTTCGATTCGATCTATATTTTTAGGTCGACGGTGATGGAAACACCTGAAATGGTTGATTATTTTAAAGAGGGAACGAATGTAGAATATGTCGAGCCTAATTTTATTTTGATGCAAAATCAAGTTAATTTGCCTAACGATCTGCTTTATCAGGAAAATTATCAGTGGAACTTACCTGTAATTGGAACTGAACAAGGGTGGGATATTACGCGCGGATCAAAAGAGATCAATATCGCAATTGTTGATACTGGGGTGGATCTTGATCATCCGGAACTGAAAAACAGGATTGTAAAAGGATATAACGTACTGAATGAAAATAATGAGCCGGATGATGATAATGGACATGGGACACATGTGGCTGGAATCATTGCATCAGAGACAAACAACAATGAGGGTGTTGCAGGCATAACGTGGTTCAATAAAATAATGCCTGTAAAAGCAATGGGAGCAAAAGGATATGGTACGACGTTTGATATTGCAAGAGGCATAGTTTGGGCTGTCGACAATGGAGCAGATGTCATCAACCTCAGCCTGGGAAATTACCAGCCCTCACAAGTGCTGGAAGAAGCTGTACGATATGCTTATTCAAAAAATGTTGTGATGGTATCAGCAGCGGGTAATGACGGCTCAGATCAGCCAACCTATCCGTCAGCTTATCCTGAGGTGCTGAGCGTCGCGGCTGTCGATTATGACGGAAAAAGGGCCAGCTTTTCGAATTATGGTGAGTACATTGATATTGCTGCTCCAGGTGTCTATATTCCCAGCACCTATTTTAATAAGCAATATGCTTCCTTGTCCGGTACCTCAATGGCCGCACCGCATGTAGCAGGCCTTGCCGCTTTAATTAAGTCAGCAAATCCTGAATTAACGAATACTCAGGTGATCAATATCATAATAAACTCAGCAATCGATCTAGGCGAAAAGGGTAAAGATATTGATTTTGGCAATGGGTTGATTGATGTCAATTCTGCATTGCAGCAAGCAAGAACAAATAAAGTGGAAACCGAAAAATATCGAGGCAGTATTTTTCAATTGTTTAGATAAAAGGTTTTTTCAAAAAGCTGTTGATAAAAGGAACTGTAGAAATGAGCACCTAGGTATCCCGAAAATCAAACATATGGCAGCTTTTGTTAAGGAACAAAAAGCGCAAGCGCCTTGGTCAGCCCCGACAAGCGCTGGCCGACTAAACCCGCCACGTCCTGTGGCAACGTCGGCACTAAGACATCGTGTCTGTCGAAGGGCCGACCAGTGAAGTCGTTCTTTGACTTCATTGGGCGGACCGAAATCGAAATGTATAGCCGACTGCCCAGAAACGCAGAAACTGGAGACTCCGACAAAGAAGCGTTTTTTGCTTCTGCCGGCGGAGTTGAAGTTTCGGAGTTTCTAGGAGGCGACACTGGACAAGCGACTCGAGGGGCTAGGCGCGGGGGCTGGAATAAGCAAATCCGGCTTGAGTTATCCACACCTGAAAAATTTTATAATTCCCTGGTCAACAAAAAAAGCTCATCCAGGACGGATGAGCTTTTAACGTTTTAAACAAGTTTTTAAAATGAGGATACAATCAATAAAAAATTTACATGGATATTATTGTATGACATATGTTTCTTTATTCACTCTGTCTAGCAATGGACTCCTAAACCCTGCTGAAAGAACGAACAGCTCATGCATGGCCCTCGTACAGGCGGTATACAGCAATTTCCTCTCTTCTTCTCTTTGATATTCAGAAACATCAAAGATCACGACAGCATCGAATTCTATACCTTTAGCAAGATAGGCTGGTACAACATTAATGCCTGATTCAAATGTTAATGTACCTTTTTCAATCAGTCTGGCATCATGCCTTTGTTTGATTGCTTCAAAGGCTGATTTGCTTTCCTTTGCAGTCTTGCAGATGATTGCAATATTTTTGTGCCCCGCTTCTTGCATCTTCTCAATTAATTTACTTGCTTTGGTTACTTGATCATTCATGTCCTCAATTTGGACAATCACTGGTTTAGGGCCAGTTCTGTTAAATGGTTCAATTAATTCTCCTCCATCAATCAACTGGCGAGTGAATTCAACAATTTGTCTCGTCGAACGATATGTCTTTGTCAATCGATAGGTTTCTTTTTCTCCAAAATCGAGTTCAGATTCCGCTAAAATGGTTGGAGCTCCTGTAGGTCCTGAATAGATTGCCTGGTTAATATCACCAAGCAGTGTCATTTTGCTGTATGGGAACATCATTTTGATGTAGGCAAATTGGAATGGTGTATAATCCTGTGCTTCATCGATGAATACATGGCGAATCGATGTATTTGACTTTCTGCCTTCCACTAAGTCCTGCAAATATAAGAATGGAGTTGCATCCTCATAAGCAATGAAACGTTTTTCTAAATTGCTGATTGTAATAGCACATGATTTTTCCCATTCATCTGGAAGAACTTCATTTTGTGCGTGACCATGTTTAAAAAAATCAATAAAAATGGTTCTTGTATCAACAAACCTAAGTTTTTTAACAGAGTTAAACAGCGGCTTAAAACGTTTTTTTACAACCATTTCCGTTAACCATTTTTGTTCACGATCGTAATCATTGAAGGTATCATCTGCTGCACCCTGTTTTTGCTGGCTTTGTTTAAAAGCTTCGAGATAATCCTCCTTTTCAAGAAATTGAATCTCTCTTTCTACCCATTCTTGTTTTTGTTCAATTTTGGATTTCTTTTTCAATTCCTTGATAAGCCACTCTTTAACGAGCTGGACCCTGTTTGGTAACGAAATAGTTTTGTCAATGGATTCGTAAAAGGCAGCGATGTCCTGTTTAGAAATAATAATCCGCTTTTTAAAACCTATGTTTTTAAAGGGGAGTATTTCCGTTGATATTTTTTCAGCATATCTGTCTAAAAGGAATTTAAAATCCATGCTGGATTTAAAACGGATGCTGTCTTTACGTACGAAAAATGATTCATCTTTTTCCGCTTCTAATAAAAACTCCATTTGTTCAAAAGGATCCTCAAGTGTATAGTCACTTCCGAATCTAGTAGCCAGGTACTCCTGGAAAGTGGCCTGCTGCATATTTTCTTCCCCAAGCTCAGGCAGTACTGTGGCTACGTAGCTATTGAATAACGGATTTGGGGAGAAAAGCATGATGTTTTCTGACTTTATAATATTCCTGTATCTATATAAAAGGTATGCTACCCGCTGCATGGCCGCGGAGGTCTTTCCGCTTCCTGCAACCCCCTGGACTACAACAAGGCTGCTGGAGTCATTTCGGATAATCTGGTTTTGTTCCTTCTGGATTGTCGCTACAATAGTCTTCATTTGTGTGTCAGCATTGTTGCCTAATACTTCCTGGAGCATCTCGTCACCGATTGTTACACCAGTTTCAAACATTGCCTTAATTTTTCCTGCCTTGATGACAAACTGGCGTTTAAGCTCCATTGTTCCTTCGATCGTTTCAATATCAGTTTTATAGTTAGCTGGTCCTGGGGAGTAATCATAATACAGCCCAGAAATCGGTGCACGCCAGTCATAGATAAGGAAGTTCTCTTCTTTTTCATCCATTAGCGAAGCGATTCCAAGGTATATTTTCTCTGTCTGGCTCTCACCCTTTTCCTTAAAGTCAACCCTGCCAAAATAGGGGGAAAATCTAAGACGGGATAAAGTTTTCAGCTGCTTGATCATTTGGGATTGTGTACGTTCACGCTCTGAAAGGAGTGCTGCTTGCTGTTTGATGCTGGTGAATGTTTCTTCGACATCATCGGATTCATCAAAGTTCACAGTGACGTCTTCCCAGAATGTTTTTCTGAGCTGGAGAGCATCAGAGCCAACACCACTAGAACTTTCATTCCATTTTTCCGCTTTTTTATCGATCTCCTTTATGATAAAATCCACACGGTTCTGTTCAGTTTCCAGGTTTATCAGCTGCTTTTCTTCCATGAAAATCCACTCCCAATATTCGTGCCCTTATACTTGACATTCATTTTCATCTGTGTTAGTGTTATAATAGAGTTTTTATGTGTATATACTTGCGCTTCTGTTAGAGCACCTTTCATTTTACTATGTGCATATTCATAATTCAAATACATTTTTTGTCGAAATGCACCTTAATTATAGGTGTTTTTATTTTTCTTTTTGACTGTACTGAGCTGGACTATTAATTTCCGATTAATCAATGGAGCTTGTTAATCAACAATAACCTTTTACAATCCTTACTAAACGTAAAAAAGCCGCGATGCTGCTCACACAGCTTGCGGCTTTTTTGTTATTTACTTAATTTAATGACAGATGCAAGATTTGAAGCCAGCCTTTCCACATATACACTGGCATTTTCAAATGCGTCGGTCAGTGGGATAATACCAGGTACAATGCTAAAAACGGCATCTATTCCATGTTCATGGACAACATGACTGTCATAGCCTACATTGCCTGCGATAGCGATCACGGGAATATTGTATTTTTTTGCTGTTTTCGCAACTCCTATTGGTGTTTTGCCAAAAATCGTCTGTCCATCAATCTTTCCTTCTCCGGTAAGGACAAAATCTGCATCCTTCAGCTTGTCTTCAAGTGCCGTCGCTTCAAGAACAATATCTACGCCACTTTTTAATTCTGCCGACAGGAAAGCCATTAAGCCTCCTCCAAGACCGCCGGCGGCACCGGCGCCAGGAATCTTTTCGATATCCTTGCCCACATCGCTGAGAATCATTTGAGCATAATGAATTAGGTTTTCATCCAAACGTCTTACCATTTCAGGGTTAGCCCCTTTTTGAGGTCCGAATATGCTCGAAGCGCCTTTTGGGCCAGTAAGCGGGTTATCGACATCGCATGCAACTTCGATCGAAACAGATGCCACGCGAGGATCTATATTGGACATATCGATTGCGGCAATGTCCCTAAGTGCTCTACCGCCATCACCTATTTCGTTTCCTTCAGAATCCAGAAGCTTAATGCCGAGAGCTTTTGCCATGCCGGATCCGCCATCATTTGTAGCGCTGCCGCCAATTCCAATAATGATTCGTTCGATTCCAAAATCAAGAGCGGCTGCTATTAATTCACCTGTACCCCTTGTAGTGGTGATTAAAGGATTTCTTTTTTCAGATGGAACAAGATGCAGACCAGAAGCGGCAGCCATTTCAATTACTGCGGTCTTTTCATCACCAGATAGTCCAAAAAATGCTTCGACGGGTTCTCCAAGTGGTCCTGTGACCGTTTTTGAAATGATCCTCCCCCCTGTTGCATCAACTAGAGATTGGACAGTTCCTTCCCCTCCATCTGCCATGGGAACTTTAATAAAATCAGCATGAGGAAGAACCTTTTTCATCCCTTTTTCTATTGCCTGGGCCACTTCAAGTGCAGTCAAGCTCTCTTTAAATGAATCAGGTGCTATTACGATTTTCATGCGCAGCTTCTCCTTTCATTGCTGGAACCGGATTATCAAAATTGACTAACTCTATAAGATTGTGAAAATGTCCTATCCGAAAAACTTAAAGATTCCAAAAATCAATGTGGACATGATCGCTAAAGTTAAACCAATTATCGTTTCGTAAGGAATTACTTTTAGACGTTCTTTGATTTCCATATTTACACTGCCTCCTGTTGCATGGAAGAAGCTTCCGTGTGGCAGGTGATCAAGAACAGTTGCACCAGCATGGACCATTGCCGCACCTGCTAGTGCTGTGACACCCATTTCAAGAATGGTGGATCCGAATACCTGTGATGCTACAGCCGTGCCTGCGGTTGTAGAGGCTGTTGCTGCTGACATAAAGATACCGGAAACTGGAGCCAGTACATAACCAGGCAGACCTAAAGCTTCTAAACTATTAATCACAACATCCTTCAAACCGGAATTTGCGATAATTCCTGCAAGGGTCCCTGTCCCAAGTAGCATGATGGCAACACCGGACATTTTTCCTAAACCTGAAACAGCATAATCATTAATTTTTTTAATGTGGCCCATAGCCAGAGCACCTGCAATCCCTCCGACTGGCAAGGCGATCATTGGGTCGATATTGATATCAAACAACGGGCGAAGAGCAAGCAGGATGATCGTGACTAACGGAGCGACGATTGCCGGGAAAATGAGCGGGAGCTTTCCGCTGTGCTGCGTTTCACTTTCCTGTGCAGTTACATTTGACCCCTTGTCTACTAGCTTCTTAGCTAAAATATATGTGACCGCTAGGCCGAAAATGGCGGGGATTATTCCAGCTGCCATAACAGAAGTTAATGGTATTTGGAAAGCATCCGCTGCAGCAATTGCATTTGGATTTGGCGACATGATATTGCCAGCTTTACCGCCTCCGATCATGGCAAGCAAAATAGCTGTTTTGGAGATGCCAGCTCTGTTTGCAATCGCTAATGCGATGGGTGATACGGTAATTACCGCTACATCGATGAATACCCCAACAGTTGTAAGGATCATAGTTGCTATTGCAAGTGCAAGCAATGCCCGTGTTTCTCCTACTTTTTTAACAATCGTTTCTGCGATTACGGCTGCTGCCCCTGATTCTATCAGTACACCAGCAAGCACACCTGCAGCAAGAATTCTTAAAACTGCCGGAATGATGCCTTTAGCACCTTCCATCATTAAAGTAACGGTATTCGTGACATCGACTCCGCCCACAAGTCCACCGATAAGGGCGCCTGCAATCATTCCGTAAGCTGGCGATACTTTTTTAAGAATAAGAAAAATTGCGACAATAAGAGCTACTAACGCGCCGAAAGCGCTTACTTGTATATCCAATGTAATTCCTCCTCGTATCTTGTTGTAATATAATTGTAAGCGCTATCTGATCGCTTTTCATTATACAAACGATCAAAAAAAGACCTGTAATAGTACAGGTCTTTTGTGCAAAAGCACAATTATTTCAGCTCTTTATTTACTAGAGCTATATATAAGTGTAGCAAATCTGCAGTTTTTCGGGGATCCTTGCCAGTGATTTCAGTGATTTTATCCAGCCTGTACCTTAATGTGTTGCGATGGATGTATAGTTGTTGTGAGGTGCCATTCATGTCCCCATTCGTTTCAATATACACTCGTAATGTATCCGTTAGTTCACCTTTTGGGTCCTTTTTTGATAAAACCTCGACGAGTGGATCCAAATCCTCGGTCAGTCCATCCCTTGATGCTACAAGTAAAAAAACAGGTAGATAGTAATCTTTATAAGTGAAAATGTGCTGATCAGCATCTAATTTTAGACCTGCTATAAGTGTATTAGATGCCTGAAGAAAGGATTTCGCTGTGCCAGAAAGTCCTTCATGATATTCTCCAATCGCTATTTTTACATCCAGTTTTAAATACTCTTTCATACCATTATGCCAGTCTTCAGCAATTTTTCTCAGATAAGCCAATTCATTTGTATTGTTTCCTGAAGGGATTTTCTTTAAAATGACAATCCTGTCGTGCTGCATCAAATATAAATCTTCTTTTTCCAGCCTGCTTTTCAGAAAGGAAAAAGATTTTTTGCGATCGGAAGTTAATATTACCATCGCTGTTCTTGGCAGCTGCAAGTCGATTCCCAGACGTTTAGATCGTTCAAGAAAAAGAGAATCAAATGTGCCTTCAAAATGAATAATCTGGCTGACTAGCTCTTCCCTCAACCGTTCGTCCCACTGGATTTCATTCATGAGTACAGCTTGCTGAAGGCTTAACTCTGCGGCCATCCTCACAAGTTCGCCGTAATTAATAATTTCATCAGGTGGTCCTGTTATTCCGATGACTCCAACAATTTTCCCCTCGAACGTTATAGGAAGATTGATACCCGCTTTAACACCATTCAACTTTTCCGCCTCTTCATCGCTGATAGCGTAGCCCTGTCCCTTATCAACCACCATGACTGCCCCCTCATGGAAATCGTCAATCCGGTTTTTATCGCCAGAGCCAATGATGACTCCTCGGTTATCCATCACATTTATGTTCCTGCCGAGGATGCTCATTGTCCGATCGACAATTTCCTGGGCGAGCTGCTTGTTTAAAAACTCCATAGAAAATCCCTGCCTTGAAACGAAGATGTTTCTTTCCATTATGGCGGATTTTTGTCTTAAACAAAAGGGAAAGCGTGGGAACATATATCCCCACGCTTCCTAATTATCTAGTCATTGCATGTTCTACTTTTATGCATCTGTCCATGATGACAGTGTAGACTTTTTCCTTTAGAAAACGATAAGCTTCTTCATTTTCCACACCAAGCTGTGCCCAAAAAACATCAGCATCGATTTCGGCAAACTCCTTCGCAAGTTCTGGAAGGTATTCTGAACGGCGGAAAATATTGACGATGTCGATGTGGCCCTCAATGTCCTTTAAAGACTTCACTGCCTTGACTCCCAGAACTTCATCAACAGTCGGATTTACCGGGATGATTACGTAGCCTGATGCCTGCATTGCCTGTGACACCATATATGAGGTGCGCTGAGGATTATCACTTAATCCGACTACTGCGATAGTTTTCGCTTTTTTCAAGATTTTCCCGATTTCATTTCGGCTTGGATTCTCAATTGCCATGTGCCACTCACTCCTAGGAATGTATTTTTATCCCAATTTCATTTTAACTTAAGATATTGAAAGGTGACATAAACTTGCCTATTACTTATAATTTCTTTCGATAAATGAAAATACTTGCATCGATCCACTAAAAAAAACGTTAAACGAATAAGGTAGAACGTTTCAAATTATTACATCTTCACGCTTTATTGTTGGGTTTCATTCTGCCCATGGTAAATTGGTCTGTGATGACAGCAATCAATGTTCCAAGAATCAATCCATTGTTCAGGAGCGAAACAAGTGCAGGCGGAACATCACGGAAGGCTTCACCAGGGACGAACATAGCACCCACTCCTGCCAGTAATGAGATTCCAATGACAAGTCTTGATCTATTTTTGTCTGGTTCACGATCGAATTCGGAAAAAGCAATCGCAATCATATTTGCGAAAATGACAAAAGTTACTGCATACCCCACTGGTGCCGGCAGCGAAGCAAAGAATGACATTGAACCGGGTAAAAGGCTTGCGGCAATGATCAAGAGAGAACTGATCACAAATGGAAGCAGCTTCGTGATTCCGGTCGTAGCAATAAAACCAGCTGCTCCTGAAATAGGAACAGGACCAATTGCCGAAAACACACCTCCAAGAATTTGGTTAACTCCTGCGGTAAACCCACTTGCACGATAGCGCAGCTCTCCTTCAACATTTCCTTTTTCTTTCAAGACCTGTCCGGTAACCCGGATGCTTGCAAGCATATTTGTGATTAACAAGAAGGTGATAAAAACTGAGGTCACCATCAAGCCAGTGTCAAATACCGGCTTACCGAACGCGAAAATTTCAGGCAGATCAAATGCTGGGCCTTTATAAGAATGTAAACCTTCCCCTAAACCAAGTAATGAATAAAGCATCCAACCGGCAGAAAGGCTAATCAGAATTGAATACTGGCTTACCCACCTGATTCGATGTCTGGATAAATAGAAAGTTAAAGCCACCATTACAAGGCTGAACGATGCGACTCTAAGGTCTATTTGATTCATATCGCCTCCCAGTCCCATCATGCCTTTCATGAAAGAACCGCTTAACTGGATAATCAGCAGGAGCAAATATGTACCATTGACGACAGGCGTGAACAATTGAGCCAGTTTTTCGATCAGTTTGAATAGACTTAATAGAAAAAACACAAGCCCGCTAACGATCATCGCCCCTTCAAGTGCCTGAAGTGTTTCAATTTTGGAAGAAAACAGCGTGGTGCTTAAGCCTGCATAAATAGTGAAAACTCCCCACCAAAGCCCCGCCGGCCCTTCATTGATGGGCATTCTATGCCCTAGTAAAGCCTGAAGCAGACCGGATACCCCAAGTACAAACATTGTACGCTGGACCATTCCAGTAGTCTCGGCAGGATTCAAATGGTATATATCCGCGATGGCGATGGGTGCGACGATTGAACCTGCAATGATAAAAGCCATCCATTGGATTGCCGAAAGACTAGTTTTCATGTTGATAGTCTCCATTATCAATTATTTTTTTGTTACGTTTTGTTCATCGGCAAATGTTAATGCTGTCCATGCTGAACTGTCGGCAAAAAAACGGGACCAGGTGGCGATACCTGCTAAGTCGTATTTTTTAGCCAGCTCAGTACGTTTTTTCAAGGACAAATCATCTTCAAGCCATATTTTAAAATTCGTTTTATCCTTTTGATCATAATGTTCTGCGTAATTTTGGCCGCTTTCAGGATCATATTTTACAACAACCTTGTTGTCGTTTACCCATTCCTTAGCCTTTGCCATTGATAATGCTTTGGAACTAACTTCTATTGCGCCATCCTCTGCTTCCTTTTCTGACCATAGTCTGGTATACAATGGCACACCAAGGATCAACTTTTCTTTAGGCACAACCTTTAGCAAGTTTGCTAAATTTTTTTCTACCCATGGCAACGATGAAACGCTTCCGGCAATTGGTGAGCTTGCCCAATGTTCATCATATGCCATAACAGCTATATAATCGACCGATTGTGCCAGCTTCTCCCTTTCGTAAAATTTGGACCAATTCGCACTCTCCGACTGGAAGGTTACATCTAGTGACAAAACGAGCCCCGCTTCACGGAAATAGGGTGAAGCTTCCCTGACAAATTGAGTCACTAATGGTCCATCTTCGGGGGTGACATTTTCAATATCCAAATTAATACCTTGAAGCTCATACATATTGCAGTAGTGGAGCAGCTGTCGGATCATTTTCTTTCTCGTTTCAAAATTCTTGAAAGCATCATGTGTCATTTCCGGATCAAAAGCATTTGTGAAGAGTCCCCATACATGGAAACCTTTTGCCCTTGCCCATTTGCTGTATTCTGCAGAAGCTAAACTTTTTATTTCACCATCTGCTGCATTGAGATGAAACCACGTTGGAGAAACCACATTCACGCCTGGCATTTCAGGTATTTTTTCCGTGTCCGGATTTTTGGAGTAGACAGCCTCCCAGGTTAAATGGATGGGACCTGCCAAATCAGGCAACTTTTTAGGAGGAATTTTCCTTGTAACTGATATTTTCTCTGTTTTACCGGGAATGGTAAAATCTTTATGTAAATAACCTGCCACGCCGTTGTCCTTTCTGACGAAATAGTAATCATCTTTCTCAGATTCTATATAGAGTCTTTCGCCATTTGCTGTTTGTGCTGTATAGGGATAATCCAGACCTGGACCTGAACGTAATCGCAGCTCTTCTTGATGGACATCTTCACCTGTAACCTTACCTTGCCTCATCTTCTCTCCATCTGTTTGGAAAAGAATTGCTTTCGTTTCTTTTAAGATTTTATATTTATGAGGATAATAGCTGATGACCGGATCTAATGCCACATAAAGCTTACCATTTTTCGAATGGATAGGCGTCATCTGGAGCTTTACAGATTTTTCATTAATAAAATACGTAAGTGAATCTGTAGGCATCTGCACTACCTTGTCGGCCGTGGTGAAAATCACCGAGTTGGAATTGCCATCAAATACAATCGATTCATCAAGTTTTTTCAGAAAATCAAGCGGAACATAAACTGTATTTTGATGAATTAAAGCATTACCAGTTTGCTCACCGTTATAAATAATCGGATACTCTCCTTTAAAGTATTCCGCTTTTTCTTTAGAAGCAAAAGGATATAGCAAAAAGTATATGCTTGAAGCTATTAAAAAAGCGGAAAAAATAACACCCGCTAAAATGACTTTTTTTGATATATATTTTGATTCATTTGTCTTAAGCTCTGCCATACGATTCCCCCCCTATTAACTATCGTACTGAAAGAAACTGGAAATGAGAAGGGGTTTTTACATGATTGGTAAAGTTAATAACAAGTCGACTATTTGATTTTCTTCACTAGCAGCCAATTGAAAAAGGCTTTCAAAAAGGAAGCCGCAATATCAATAACTTGTAAATCTAAGGATTTTCTGAATCCAGTAGATCATATATTTAAATGGAGTCATCGTGTCTTCTTTTTCTTCGTATTCAAGGGTGAATTTGCCGTCCTCATTATTCCAAATTCGCTTGAAATATCGATCTGCGTCTTTAATCACCTGGCTACCAGCAGGTGCGGTAACTTTTAGGTTTGTCTCCAAATTGAAATCATCGAGATTTCTACTCGTGAAATTGGCTGAGCCGCCAAGGAGAGTTGCTTCATTCTTTCGGTCAAAATAAATCATTTTTGTATGGTATTGTTCTTCCCCGGTATCATACCATTTGATATGAATATTCTTGCTGCCCAGCTTTTGCATTTCCGCTGATACTGGTATATTTGGGAGACCTGACTTTTGGTTGCCGAAAGCATTTGTATTTGGATCAAGAATGATATTTATTTCAGCTCCGCGGTCTGCAGCCTTATCAATTTCGTCAATGACATTCCTTTCGGCAAGATAGAACATACCGATCCAGACTTTTTCGCCTTTTTTTGTCTTCTTAAGCTCATCAAGAAGATGCTTGAATATCTTGCCTTCTGTCAAAACCTGTACCTTTATTTTCCCTGTTTCCTCATCAGCTGAAAACTCAGGGAGTTTGCCCCCGCCTGAATAATCCGACACGGCCTGCTCTGACTCTAAAATATCCCCGATGACATTTCCGCTCGTTTCAAATGCGATATTAGAGTGAAATCCGCTGGCATCATGTGGATTTGCAGAGGCAACGATCGCTGTTTTTTCCGTTACAAAGACTTTTCGGTGATTCGCTTTCAAGTTCAGCAATTCAAGATAAGACCTTAGAGTTACATCTGGTGCGTTCTTTGCCATCGGGTTCGGAATCCAGCCTTCCCCTGACTGGCCAAACCATTGGAAGAATACTCTCCAAATGCCGGTGTACAATGGATTGGAATCACGTAACGGATCTAGTTTCGTGAAGATGACCTCAATATCATTTTCACGCAATTCCTTCAAGGTATCAGATTTATGGGATCCATAAGTAAGATTGATTTCATCTGTAATAAAGACAACTTTCAAATTCTTATGCTTCTTTTTTTGGGCAATCAATTTTTCACTAATGTTTTCACTGATTTCTGGATAGCCCATATCCTTTTTGTAGTAATCATTAAAAAGGAACATATCCAAAACGATAAATTCCTCAGCTTCTCCGATTCTTTTTAGAACAGTATCAAAAATCTCCTGCTCGAATTTCTTTTCGCCATCTTGACCTGTGTAGGTTAAATCATATAAAAACCGGACATCCTTGACGTTATGGATTTTACCTTCATAAGAAAGTCCCTCGGGCAGTTCCTTATGTGTATTATGGTAGACTGTCACTCCAACAATCAATGCTAGTATGAGCAGAATCAGCATCTTTTTGCTTTTAAATAATTTTTTAGCAATCCCCATATGATAGTACTCCTTAATTTTAATACTATACTTATTTACTATTTAAGTGAGTTATAAACTTACTTAGCAACCAATAGCTTTTTGAAATAGCAGCAATCAAGGCGAAAACAGTCTATATTAAAGATTTGCATGGAGTTTTTAATAGAACATGGTAAAATAAAAGAACCTTAAAATCTTTAAAGGAGAATATTTCATGGCATTAAACGCAATTATTATTGTCCTGGCTTATTTGCTTGGATCGATACCATCCGGCTTAATTGTAGGCAAGCTGTTTTTTGGAAAAGACATTCGTGAACATGGCAGCGGGAATTTAGGAGGAACCAATACTTTCCGTACTTTAGGGGTAAAAGCTGGACTTGCGGTCAGTATTGCTGATGTATTAAAGGGAACTCTGGCAGCATTCTTACCAGTTATTTTTGAAGCAGATATGCATATGCTAGCTGTTGGTGTCTTCGCAGTAATTGGCCATATGTATCCAATTTTTGCAGGATTTCGCGGTGGCAAGGCAGTTGCAACCTCAGGTGGTATTCTGCTTGCATATGCACCGTTATTATTTTTATTCATGCTCGTATTCTTTTTTATAAGTCTGTACATAACAAAATATGTGTCCTTATCCTCTATGCTAACTGCGATTGCAACCTTTATTTACGCCCTTTTTACCAGGGATGTTCCGTTGATTATTGTAGTTGCCGTTCTTGCATTTTTCGTCATATATAGGCATCGGGCCAATATTACCCGCATCCGCAATAAAACAGAACCAAAAATTAAATGGCTATAAAATAGAAAGCCGGCAAACCATATGGTTTGCCGGCTTTCTATTTGCGGACAATGTCTAGTGCTTTCATGTTTGGGCCAGAAATGGATGTTAATCTCCTTTGGTTTTGTGACAAAAAAGTTCTTAATAAGATTTTTTTTGTTCTTTATTACAAACAAATCTAAAAAGCTGGTATAATCTAAACATAAATGTCATATAAATTCGAAAGATATCGAAAATAGGTAAACTACAAAATAATGAATAGAATTTTTGATGTTCTGCCCAAGGATGGCTTTTAACAAAGTTATGATCCAATATTTTTTAGAAGAGAAGTGATATCATGCAAAATTCATATAGAAGCCTATGGCTTGCTGAGAAAAATAAGCACGAAATTAAAAGCACAAAACAAGAAATGTTAATCCATCCTCCTGCTTCCCTAACCAACAAGCCTGCACCGAAAAAGACAGGAACAGACAGCAAACAAAGCAAACCATTTACATATTCCGGTTCCTTATATTTTCAGCAAACTCACTTGGACCTTTTTACTTTAAAAGAAAGAAAGTCTAGTTTGGAACAGGAGTGTGACAGGCTGGATAAAGAAATTCTTAGTAAACAGCAGATGCTAAAGCAGCTGAATGGAAAATTCGAGGCAGTGATAAATGATTATCAAGCTGCCTCTGCAAGCAAATTAGCAGCAGGACTCGCACATGAAATCAGAAACCCGCTGACAACAATCAAGGGGTTTATCCAGCTGTTAAAGCCTGAAATGCAAACAATAGGAAAATCTGAATTTGCCGATGTTGCTTTAGAAGAAATTAATCGTGCGAATGGTTTGCTTAGTGAATTTTTATCCATTTTCAAACCTGGATCTTCGGGAAAAAACAAAATTTCCTTAAACTCTTTTACAAAAGCAATCATCAGCCTTTTTAAAAGTGAAGCATTGCTAAAGCAAATTGAGTTGACAGTCAAGGTTCCGGATGTGGAAGTTTTCGTATGGGCAGATGAAAAACAACTAAAACAGGTGGCTTTAAATCTGCTGAAAAACGCATTTGAAGCGATTGAGGAAAGTGATGTAGATCGCGGTGAAATTGCGATAGCTGTAAAGAATTTTAATGGATTTGCGAAATTCAGCGTAATTGATAATGGAGCTGGCTTAGCAGAAACGGGAGCAGAAAAACTCTTTACTCCATTCTATACAACAAAAGAAAATGGCACGGGAATTGGACTTGTTATTTGTAAGCAAATCATCGAAGAGCATGGGGGAAGGCTAAAAGTAAGCTCTAAGCTTGGACGAACAAGGTTTTCGTTTGAACTCCCTTCAATCTGAATTTTTACGAACTTGGAGATGTATGCCATCCCTTTTTGTATTAGTCGAAATATTGTCAAATTAATTGAGGAATGACCATCAATATAATTGATAAAATGAAAGTAAGAAAACCTGGAAAGAAGGCGGTTTGAATGGAAGAAGTGCTTATGTCTACGGACCATTATATATTCACGACAACCACTGCTGAGGTAATGCCGCCAAATGACTTCGTGGTGGAATTCATTACTGATTTGCAAGATATGAACAAGAAGGATTCAGTGATTAGAATTAACAACCTGGATGAGCTATTGGATTTTTTGGAACAAACAGATTGGTAAACGAATAACAGGATTACGCGGATACCTCGCTTGGTACCCGCGTTTATTTTTTTATAAGAGTAAACTTCCCCATCCCGAATACATCTCTAATATAATCCAGTTTTGTTTGATTGAAATAAACATGATCCTGTTCATGAATTAATATGGATACGTCTTTAAAATCGAAAACTTTATCGTTCGTTAATGGCTGCTCTTCCAGAGCGACCTTGAGCTGAGGGCCGCCTCAGCCGATTCCCATAGTGAGCCTCACAAAAAGCTTTTCTCCATCATCACTTTCCTTTATAATCGCATTTTGTAAAATTTGGAGCGCGCTCCCGGTAATTTCAAACAAGGGCATCTCACCTTCCTTTAAATTTGTAATTCGATGCATATTGAGCGCAAATGTCCTCGAATTATGACAAAAGTGCGAAAATTCTCCTTTAATCTATACATTTCGCCTTGTAATTATAATATATTATCCATAGAGGCTAAAAAATAAAAATGCCTCAGTTTTCTACCGGGGAGTGCGTCATGAGAAAAAAGAATAGAAAAACTGCTTTCGGATTATCTATTTTTGCAGGATTGGGGATATTAGCCACAAGTTTAATGTTTCTAATGTATCAACAAGTCGAAGCAAAAGAGCCAAATGTGCAAGTGAAAAGCCAAAAAGCGCATAGTGAAAGGAGCTTTGAGGTCTCTGGAAAATCCTATATTGAGAAAGTGAAATTAGGAGCCATTGGCGATATTCTAATTCACGACACTGTATATGAAGATGCTTATTCAAACAACAGCTATGATTTTAAGCCGATATTTAGATATGTAAAAAACCAGCTTATTGAACCTGACCTGCTCCTTGCAAACCAGGAAACGATTCTGGGCGGAGTTGAATTAGGCTTGTCGAGCTATCCAAGCTTCAATAGCCCTGTGCAGGTAGGAGATGCCTTGCTTGACGCAGGAGTGGATATAGTCTCAAATGCCAATAATCATGCACTCGATAAATCTGAAAAAGGAGTTCTGAAATCAATCAGTCACATGGAAGCTGCAGGACTTCCCTATGTTGGTTCATTTAAGGATGCAGAAGACCAGCACAAGCTGCGAATTTTAACTAAAAATGGAATCAAGGTTTGCTATTTGTCTTACACTTATGGAACAAATGGGATTCCCGTTCCTTTAGGCAAAGATTATTTGGTGAACCTGATAGACAGAGAAATGATGAAGCTTGAGATCAGCACCGCAAAAGAACAATCGGATATCGTGGTTATGAGTATTCACTGGGGAAATGAATATCAGCGATTTCCAACAGATGAGCAGAAAGAGTTGGCCCAATTCCTCGTTGATGCGGGTGTAGATATCATTTTTGGGCATCATCCGCATGTTTTGCAGCCTATGGATTGGCTGACAGCAGCCGATGGAAGAAAAGCTTTGGTCGTATACTCCCTTGGCAATTTTCTATCCGGGCAGATGTGGGACTATAAAGATATCGGCGGGCTCGCCACAATAGAAATAACAAAGCAAGTAACACCGGAAGAAACGGAAATAGTCTTGGGAAATCCTGAGTTCATGCCTACTTTTGTATCAAGCAGCAGGCAGAGACACTATCAGGTTGTCCCCCTCATTGAAGCTGAACAATTCGGATTGGCAGATGCAAAAAATAAATATACAGAAATTATGAATCATATGTACCATTTCATAAAAAAATAACATAGCAGGTGCCTGGCCCATGATGCGAAAGAGCATTAATTGATGGGCTGGGCATCGCCTGTGTTATAATGCTTTTATCGGCAAAGGAAGGTGAACGAAATGAAAATTACAATCAAAGATGATGCTGCAGCCTGGTATGAGAAGGAGATGGACCTTTCTGCCGGAGGGTACCTTCGATTCTTTGTCAGGTATGGCGGTTTCAGTACAGTTCAAAAAGGCTTTTCATTAGGCGTCTCCAAGGAAGAACCGGATAACATCGGAATTAAAACGGAGAAAAATGATGTGACTTATTATATTGAAGAAAAAGATATCTGGTATTTCGACGGTCATGACTTAATTGTTGATCTACACCCAGTCGGCCAGGAGCCAGAATTAAAGTTTGTAAAAGATTAAGGCAGCCGCATTATGCGCCTGCCTTCATTTATTATTTATAAGATAAGAAAGTATAAATTCCACTTCGAGAAATGTCCAGCTCCAGCGCCTAGCCCCTCGAGTCGCTTCGGTCCTGCCAATGAAGTCAAAAAGCGACTTCACTGTCAGGACCTCCAGCGCTTGTCGGGGCTGACCAAGGCGCTTACGCCTTTCTTATTTAGGAGCTTATTTTCAAGCCCTTCATTTTTTAGTACTTCTGCTTGCGTATCCCCGAATAGATCGAAATGAGGGTAATCAGCTTTTCTGTCGTCTATCCATTCTGGCCTCAAACTATATTTCCTGCCCCATTCAGCAAGTTTTTGAACATCCCTGCAGCCGACCTTTGTCACAGTTGAACAGCCTGGAAACCGGTCATCAATCCAGTAGTGAGTTAGGAAGGCGATCTCCCCTCTCTTTACTTTCTCTTTCCAGAGCTTAAGTTCTTCCCGCTTTATCCCAAAAGCCAATTAGACCTTCTCACTTTCTTCTGCAGGCTGTCTTCTCGCACTCATATATGCTTCATGCCAGTCAGGGTAAGTCCTTTTTAACGAGACCGGCCTGAAATTTTCCCTTTTTACTAGTACATGCCTTGAGCTTCCTATAAGGGCAAGCTCACCTTCCTCGTTATAAATTTCATACTTATAAACAGAGCGGAAACCATCGTATTCGTCCACCCATGTTTTAATTGTTGCCGTTTGTCCATATCTTAACGGTTTTTTATATGAAGCCTGGATATCGATGACTGGTGAGATAATGCCATCCTTCTCCATTTCAGCATAATTAAAGCCTAATTCCTTGATCAGCTGAGTTCTTCCCAGCTCCATCCAGATTAAATAGTTTGCGTGGTACACGACTCCCATCTGGTCAGTCTCTGCATAACGTACCTCGATTTCTTTAGAAGAAATGTGCATCATTATTCCCCTTTTACTTTATTTAGTGCTGCTTCAAAGTCGTTTTTCTCTAAATATAAAGCATTTTCATCCAGGCTTTTTCCATTGCCTGTTCCCATCAACCTAAAAGCCTGTGCCTGTATCGCTTCATCTACTAAATTTGTAGCGAATCTGCCATTCCCATTAAAATCAGTTTCTGAAAGCTCAGCTGATAAAAATGGGTCAGCATTTTCTGCCAGTTTATACTCATACTTTTCTGCGTAATTCCTAATGATTACGAGCAGTTCCTCAGCAGTATAATCTGGGAAGTGAAAAAATTTCTTGAATCTTGAGCGGAGTCCCGGATTGCTTTCAAGTAAAAGATCCATTTCAGCGGGATACCCCGCGAGAATGACGACAAGATTTTCATTATGGCGAGTCATTTCATCGACCAGAGTATCAATTACTTCTTTGCCGAAGTCACCTGAAGCTTGCCCCAGCAAGGAATACGCTTCGTCGATGAAGAGGACGCCGCCAAGTGCTTCCCGGATTTTTTTCTTAGTTTTTATTGCTGTTTGGCCAACATAACCCGCAACAAAATCAGCCCGGCTGCTGACGATCAAGTGCCCGCGCTTAAGCATACCGCATTCCTTCAGGAGCTCTGCATATATTTTCGCAACCGTTGTTTTCCCAGTGCCGGGATTCCCTGTAAAAACAGAATGAAGCTGAACCGGAACACCTGGAAGGCCTTTCTCTCTTCTTAGTTGCTGCATTCTAACAAAAGAAATTAAGGTAGTCACCTCAGATTTTACCTTGTCCAGACCAACAAGTGCCTCGAGTCTGTCAATCGGTTTGTCAGTATTTGTTGCAGGGGCTGATTCAAAATCTTCTTTTTCCAACAGGGTGTATGCGGAGAGATCCGTATCATCGACCGGCCGGGCCCCTTTTTTGAAAATGGCCTCCAGGATTAGATTTCGAACGGTCCGGGCATTCCCAAAGGTATCATCCACTCGTTCCTTTTCTATCCGATCCTTAAGCTCAACTTTTGCTTCTTCCGTGAGGGCAAAATCATTATCCCTTGCAGCCTGTTCTGCAATCTGCATTAACTCATCGTTTGAATAGTCAGGAAGATGAATGAGGTTAGGCTGAGGAAAACGGCTTCTTAAACCGGGATTCGCATCTAAAAACTGCCGCATTTCTTCGGGATACCCTGCAAGAATGACTGCGAATTTGCCACCATATTCAGCGCTTGTCATCAACGAAACAAGAGTGTCGATTGCAGTCTGTCCATAATCATTCCCTGTCTGTCCTTCTCGCTTCAGGCTATAGGCTTCATCGATGAATAATACTCCTCCCAGTGCTTGTTCTACAAATTTACGGACATTTTCCTCGGTTTGTCCAACATAAGCGCCGACGAGCTGTGACCGGTCTGCCTCAATAATATCCTCACGCGGCAATACGCCGAGCTGATGATAGATTTTTGCAAGCAGCCTTGCCAAAGATGTCTTCCCTGTACCTGGATTCCCAGTCAAAACCATATTGAGACTTTGGTCGTCCTTTGCATTCAGTCCAAGCTCTTTTCGCTTCTGCTGAAATTTTAAAAATCGGTAAAAATCATTGACCCTTTCTTTTACTGATTTCAAGCCCACCATCTTATTCAGTTCCGTCAAAGGGTCTATGTCACCCTGGCTCTTTCCCTGTAACAGGTCAGCGAATTCCGCTTCCCATAAAAGTTTTATTTCATCTAAATTTTTCAGCCTTACTTTGATTTCCTCATAATGAACTGCTGTATGGAAAACACCAGTAACTGATTCTTCATATAGTTCTGTTGCCTTTAACAGCGCTGCGGTTTCATCAATAGCGTTTTCCAATAAATCAATTAACTTATTGAATTTTTTCTCAACGGAAGAACCGGGCTCTAAAAGCGGACTTTTCAATTCAGCTAGTTCGTCTTCTGCTGCAGATAAGAATTGCTGTGAGATTGTTATATACTGCTCAGCAGTTTTCTTTTTCAGGGCTCGATTGTCCGTTTCCCTGATCCTCGGATAAACAAGCTGATCAAAGATATGCCCCTTGTTTTTCCACTGATTGCTCGCAAGTAAATTCTTTGCCTTGGTGTTGGCTGGATTAGCTTCAATCGCCTTTCTCAGCCATTCAAGAACGAGTGAATCATATCCGTTACGATATGATCTGGATTGGGCAGCATAAGTAAGGACTTTTGATAATAAAAGGGTTTGATTGCTATTAGATAAATTCTTTATAGCTGTTATCAAAGCCGCATCGTCACGTATGTAACCATTTTCTTCTAATTCCTGTTCCCATAATTTCATTTGATCATCTAGTGGAAGGTTGTTTTTATATTTTTGCATAAATATCACTTCTTTTTTTAGTATACAATTCGTATCTTATCACACTTTCACATAAACGGAAAAAGACCCGCCTTTTGAAGGGCAGGTCTTTTCGAGCACATCCACTTTTAACATGTGCTTGTCAATTTATTGTTGCTGGTTATGAGCTTCATCCTTGATTTCAGCTCTGAACGCATCAATGCTTTCACGGCGGCGCTCATTCTTGGCTTCAATTCTAGCCTGGTCTTCAGGGCTTGAGTTGTTCATTGCAGCTTCCGCATCCTCCATATTTGCAATTGTATGGTGGATCATGGATTGCAGCTTTTCCACATTATCACTACGGTCGTCTGGCTTTGGTGTGTTATTTGCCATATTCTAGTACCTCCTTTTAAAAAGTACATCAATAGTATGCGACCGTTCTTTATGATTATAAGCGGAAAACAGTGGATATAAGAAATGCGCAATCGCCTTGTTAATGGAACGGCGACTAACTACGCCACGTCCTGTGGCAACGTCGGCACTAGTACATCGTAGTGGCTGTCCTGCAAATGAAGTCAAAAAGCGACTTCACTGTCAGTCCCTTCGAGGGTTGGCGCTGGAGCTCGACAAAACTCGAATTGATTTTACACTTTTTCTTATCTGAAAAATAAAACCTGCCATTGAATTGGCAGGCATTTTCCATACATTTATTCACCTTTTGTCTGGATAAGCTGTGGCTGTTCACCAGACTTATCCTGCATTTTCTTCCCTTTGTTACCGCCAAAACCTCGCGGCTGTGTGCCAAGGTGGCTAGGAACGAAATGTTTGCTGTCCTTTTTTGGATTGCTCATGAATATCCCCTCCTCTATCTTAAGTTTTGCCTAAAGAAAGAGGAATCATTTATGGTAATGTATGAAATTTACTCTGCTTTCCCCATACGTTTTTGTTCTAATCTTGCCTCGATTTTTTCGAGTGCATCACGGTCATTCATAAGTTGGCGTTTATTTTCCATTACTAGCTCTTGGAAAGAACGTTTTCTAGGCTTCCTCATTTTTTTCACCATCCTTTATCATCATTCTAACAGTAATTATGTCCCGAAACGGTTGCAATTATTACAACTTTTTGAAAATTTAATCGTATTCTATGTTTACCCACCTTTTAGGTGAATTTACTAAGTAATTTTTTCCATAGAAAAATGCACTGACTTGCTGGTGCTCACTGACCATGTCTTCCATTCACTATAGACATGGTTTCATTTAAGACACTAATAGTGACTCTTAACTCGTCATAAATGTAAAAAATGCCGGGCTGGAAGCTCCCGGCATGAATTTTATTTAATTTTGGAACAATCGCGGCAATTCTTCACTGTAATTTCCACGCATAATTCCTTTTTCAGTGATGATTGCCGTGATCAAATGATGTGGAGTTACATCAAAGGCTGGATTGAAAACCTTGACTCCCTCTGGTGCAGTAGATTTTCCAAAGCCGGCAGTAATTTCTTCTGCAGCTCGCTCTTCGATGGGTATTTCTTCTCCAGTTGCAGTTTCTAAGTCAATAGTAGAAAGCGGCGCTGCAACATAGAATGGGATGTTGTGTGCTTTTGCCAGCAAAGCCACACCATACGTTCCGATTTTATTAGCAACATCCCCATTCGCAGCTACCCGGTCACAGCCAACAATTACAGCCTGAACCATCCCTTTTTGCATGACCATTGCAGCCATGCTGTCAGTGATCAGCGTGACATCAATTCCTGCCTGCATCAATTCCCAGGCAGTGAGGCGCGCACCCTGAAGTAATGGGCGGGTTTCATCGGCAAACACCTTAATATCAATGCCTCTTTCCTTTGCCAGGTAAAAGGGTGCAAGGGCAGTCCCATAACGAGCAGTAGCGATTCCGCCCGCGTTGCAATGCGTCAGTACTGTCATGCCATCGTTAAATAAGGTTAGTGCGTTTTCACCAATTGAACTGCACACATTTTCATCTTCTTGCCTGATTAAGTGGGCTTCTTCCGTCAGTACCTTCTTAATTTCTGCAACAGGCTTACCGCTTTCTTTTTTAGCTCGAGCATCCATCCTTTTAAGTGCCCAAAACAGGTTTACAGCAGTAGGCCTTGAACCAGCCAGATAATCCGACTGTTTATTAAAGTATTGATAAAATGAGTCAAAGTCCTGTTCAGGTGCATCTTTAATTCCAAGTACCAATCCATATGCAGCCGCTATCCCAATCGCGGGCGCTCCCCTTACCTTCAGCTGTTTAATTGCATCCCACACATCTTCTATGTTTGTTACCTCAATGAATTCTGTTACTTGAGGCAGCTTAGTCTGATCAAGTATATATAGCGTTTCACCATCATATCTGACTGACTGTAAGTACGTTTCTTCCATGCTGATCCCCTTTCATGCCATCAAGACATTTCTAAACTAAGTTCATTTTAGCAATTAAACTTCAATCAGCAAACAAAAACCAATGATATTTCATGAAAATATTGTATATTAAATGTCTAATTTAAAATTTTCTAAATACTTTAACAATATGGTATGTTAAAAGAAAACCTTTGGAGGGGACAAATTATGAAGATCCTCGTTTTAGGAGGAAGCCGTTTTCTTGGAAAAGCATTTGTAGAGGAAGCACTAAAAAGTGGTCATGAGATAACCGTTTTTAACCGGGGAAATAACAACGATGTACTTAAAAATGTTGAAATTTTGATTGGCGACAGGAATGGCAGTCTGGAACTCTTGAAAGACCGTCAGTGGGATGCCGTGCTGGATACTTCGGGACTGATTCCACGTTCTGTAAGCAACTTAACTTCTCTTTTAAAAGAGAAAACGGAATTTTATGCTTTTGTATCCAGTATTTCTGTCTATCAAGATTGGATTCCAAAAGGAATTAATGAAAATTACCATGTTCAATCAATGTCAGTTGAAGAAGCAGATAGACTCACAAGCGATCCGGCAGCTCCTGTCCTGGAATATTACGGTCAATTTAAAACCCTCTGCGAACAGGAAGCTGACAGGAACTTGCCAGGCAAAGTGCTTAATATACGTGCAGGCCAGCTTGTTGGCGAGAATGACTACACTGACAGACTTCCTTACTGGGTGAACAGGATTGCTCAAGGAGGCAGAGTACTCGCTCCTGGTAACCCTGAGAGCTCGTTCGTCCAATTAATCGACGTGAAGGACCTGGCCATTTGGATACTGAAAATGATGGAAGAAAAATGCACAGGTACATATAATGTGACTGGGAAGCCTATTTTGCTACAGGACGTCTTGTTAACTTGTAAAGAAGTGGCAGGCACCAATGCCGAACTTTTATGGGCTGATGAAGATTTTTTACTCGAAAACAAAGTAGCTCCATGGACAGAAATGCCATTATGGCTTCCAGAAAAAACTCCTTTAGGACCTGAACATACAGAACCCTGGAGCGGTGCATTCCATATAAATATTGATAAAGCTTTACAAACTGGTCTCAGTTTCAGGCCTCTAGCGGAAACAATCCGTGAAGTTCACGACTGGCTTAAAGCAAAGCCCATTGACGAGGTATGCTGGAAAGCGGGAATTACGAGTGAACGAGAGAAAATCTTGCTTGACAGAATAGCTTTAAAACAATAAAAACAGCACCCGGTGCTGTTTTTATTGTTTTCCGCTGATGTAATATGGGGGAACTCTCAGCCACCCTTTTTCCTGCATGAGGGCTTTGAAGGTTAAGGAAAAAGTAATTTTCATCATATGATATTTAGCAAATAAATAGCCAACATCCGCTCTGACTGATTCTGTTATTCCCCTCGTGGCTGCCGTAATTCCGACAACGAGATTATAAGCAATCAGGTTTGCTATTTCTTCATCATTCATCTTTGCCCCCTCAGGAAGCGCCTGAAAATCCCCAATGATTTTCTCTGCACCTAAATCAGGGAGAGGTATACCTTCATCCTTGAAAAATTGGGTCAGTTCCTTGATCATCGGTCTATGGACATTCTCGATAATATCTGCAATCTTTTCCTTAAGTTCAGGATCCTGTGCCAAGTTGAACGCATGCTGGTCATAACGAAGTGTTTGTTCGGTTCCATGCAGGTAAAACCAGAGGTTCATCACCTCACCCACATGCAGGGGTTTTTTCTCGCCATCCATAAAAGGTACAAATGTATCCTTCATCACTTCGAAAAAATTCAATACAGGCACCTCCCAATCCGAAAAATGTTTATGCTTATTTTCGGTTTGCAGGTTGCTTTTTATTCACTAAATCCTTCAACTAAATCAAGCTGTTCCTTAATCAAATCGATGAAATGCTTAGCTGGCTGTGATAAGTAGTGCTGCTTAAGCCAAATAAGACCAACAGAAGATTTAAGGACTGAGTCTTGTATTTCCCTCGCAAAAAGGCTGGAATGGCCATACGTCTGAAAAACAGATTTAGGAACGATTGTGGATCCTATTCCAGAAGAGACTAACTCCATCAGTACCTTCATATCTGAGCACTCACAAACAACGTTAAGCGGCAGCTGCTCCCTGCTGAACGCTTCATGGATAATATTAAAGCTTCCAAGCCCCTCTGTACTCGGAAGAATGAGTGGAAAGGTGCTGATTTCTTCAATGGTTATACTTTCTTCGCCTTGCTTCCTGCAAACAAATACAAAAGGTTCATTATATAGATGCAGATAGTTAACATCCCTGTTTGGAAGCGGCAGCCTGATTAAGGCGAGTTCTATTAAACGATTTTTAACCAGTTCGGTTAAATAGGCAGAATCATTTTGAACGACTCGAATATAAACGAGTGGATAGGCTGCGTGAAAGAGTTCAATCCAATCAGGGAATTCTGGTACAGAAAGCGTGTTAATTCCGATTGACAAATTCCCCTTCCTTCCCTCATCCGTCTCCTGCAATTCGTTTTTTACTTCCTCAAATGAATGGACAATATTCAGAGCATGCCTGTACAGCACCTTGCCCTTATCTGTCAGCTCAAGCTTTTTTCCATTCCGTTCCACCAGCATGACTCCCAATTCTTCTTCCATTTGCTTTAATTGAAGGCTTAGTGGTGGCTGTGACATATGTAGCCGGTTGGCAGCTGCGGTGATGTTTTTCTCCTCAGCTATGGCAATAAAATAACGCATTTGTCTAATATCCATGGAAACCTCTCTATATGTAAAAAGTATGATTTGTATATTAATTATATATTTTAAATATGGTTAAAGTCTATGGTACGATATTTTCATTCGTTCCAAAACCAAAAAATTATATCTGCAAAGACTGTTTTCTCACCATGGATTTTGATTTTTAGATATGCATTAGGCGACTTTATGCTGTACTGGTTCAATCTTGCTTAGCAAAGATGTTAAGTCTGATATTGTTCGAAGAATTTTTTAATGTATATAAAGTCTAAGGATTTTGAAAAGAGCCTTTATGGAGAGGAGTTAAAAATGGAGAAGTTTTTTCAACTAAATGCTCATAATACAACGATTGGAAAGGAAATGTCGGCTGGACTTATCTCTTATATTACAGTAGTCTATATCATTATTGTTAACTCAACTATTTTGTCAGCAGCTGGAATTCCTCTTGAAGCAGGTATTATCGCTACCATCCTGACTGTATTTGCTGGCTGTTTTCTCATGGGATTTTGGGGAAACACACCTATTCTTGTAATTCCGGGAATGGGCTTGAATGCCATGTTTACCTATACAATCGTCCAGTCAGGCGGTTTTACTTGGCAAGAGGCTTTAGCAATGGTATTTGTATCAGGTATTCTATTTATGATTTTAGCCTTCACTCCCCTGGCAAAAGCAATCATCGCATCGATTCCTGATTCATTGAAGGAAGCAATAACGGTTGGAATCGGGATTCTTTTGATTCTGATTGGATTTGATAATAGCGGAATCATAACAAGCTCTGATCATACTTTGCTTGCTATAGGCGATTTAAGTACATCTACGGCACTTATCACTTTAATTGGTTTGATTGTAACAGTCGTCCTTTTTATTCGAAATATACCGGGGAATTTGCTGTTGAGCATAGTTTTCACTTCAATTCTATCCATCGTTTTCGGAGATTTTGAGAGTAAAGGAATGACATGGAGTATGCCTTCATTCACAGAATACACCTCTGTATTCGGACAGCTTTCGTTCGCGCAAGCTGGCAATTTCGTTTTTTGGCTGACTGCCTTCTCGCTTTCGATGGTTGTTATTTTTGAGAATATAGGTTTGATTCACGGACATACAAAAATGCTTAATCAACCTGATAAGTATAAGAAATCATTGCAGGCAAATGCGATTTCAGTCGCTACAGCAGGAGTATTTGGAACTAGCCCAACTGTTTCCTCTGTGGAAAGCGCAGCTGGTATAGCTGCCGGAGGCCGTACTGGATTAACAAGTATTGTTACAGGAATCCTTTTCCTTGCTTCAATCGTCTTGATTCCTGTAATCAAGCTTGTACCGGAAAGTGCTGTTTCACCCGTATTGATCCTGATTGGTGTCTTGATGCTTCAAAATATCACTCATATTAAATTAGATGATTTACTTGAGAGCTTCCCTGCCCTGCTAATCATTGTACTGATTCCATTAACGTACAGTATTGCCGATGGCATGGCAATTGGATTCATTTTATATCCGCTGATGAAGCTATTGATGGGAAAAGGACGGGAAATCCAGCCTGCCCTATATATGATTGCCCTATTATTCCTCGGCAACTTTATCCTGCAATATGCGCTTTAAAAGCAAAATTAAAACAGCCTTGATATTAAGGCTGTTTTTAATTTGCTTTTTTTAGTATAAAAGTGCAAGCTTGTTTATTTACATTCGGAATATATTCTGACGCTTCATGAAGAAAATAGGCCTGGGCCGCCTGGGCTTGGCTGATGGTCCCCATGCCATGCATCATTAAGGACCTTTCCAAAAACTGCATAGGTTCATGACCGTTTGCATAGTAAAGACTTTCCCCTTGGCCAGGATAATAGGATTCCATCGGTTTAGTATTAGAGATTATGTGATACTGCGCTTCTCCAAATTGCGAATAACCTGCCAGCACTGCTTCAAAGGTGCGCTCGCATTCCTGAAAAGTAAAACTTCCATTGTTGAAGGAAGACTGAATGGACTCAGCAATTTCTTTAAGAGTAAACCCTTGTTTGACCAAAGTATCAGCTGCGGCAGCTGCCATGTCTGCGTATTCCTTATCACCTGAAAAAGCGATGAAGGCCGTATCAGGAATGATTTCTTTCATACTGATACTATCTCCCATCCGATGATGATTTCCGATGTCCGTAACTATTGAAATAAAATCTTCCCTAGCAACTATAGATATTAGACCCATATAGCTCACTCCCTCGGTTCAGTCTATCCTTTTATCTTTAACATAACCTTTTTCTAAATAATATCAATAGGAGAAGATGTCGATTAATAGGAAGTTTGCGTGGATTTTGTAGTTCGAAAGAAAAAAAGAGATTTTTTTCAATACTTTTGCTACTAAACTTGAATGAAAGTGCACTAGAGCGTTAACAGAGTTCTATTTAGCTTAAGTAAATTGATAAAATAGCAATCGATTCCCGCTGAGTTAAGAATATTACTTGTAGAATTGGTTTTATCACTAGTAGGTTGTGATTTATCACCAGTTTGGATCATTTTCTTCCTGGTTGAGGGAATTAAATTACTTGTTAAAGGACCACCTTTTAACTCTGGCAAAAGATTTGGGAGCGTTTAGGCCATAATTTTTAGTGCATAAAAAAACCCCCTAATCCGAAAATTAGGGGGTTCTTGATCTTATGCTTTTAACTTGTCACGAAGGACCATTTGCAGGATGCCTCCGTGGCGGTAGTAATCAATTTCAACTTCTGAATCGAAACGTACTAGAGCTTCGAAAGTTTTCTTGTTACCGTCTTCGTCAGTAGCTGTAACTGTGATGATGTCACGCGGACGAACAGTTTCGTCGATTTGAACATCAAATGATTCTTTACCTGAAAGACCAAGAGTTTCAGCGTTTTCTCCATCCTTGAACTGAAGTGGTAATACACCCATCAATACAAGGTTAGAACGGTGGATACGCTCAAAGCTTTCAGCAATGACAGTTTTGATGCCTAATAGGTTAGTACCTTTAGCAGCCCAGTCACGGGATGATCCCATACCGTAATCTTTGCCAGCGATAACCATTAGACCTGTTCCATTGTCTTTGTACTGCATGCAAGCATCAAAGATGGACATAACTTCTCCTGTTGGCCAGTAAGTTGTGAAGCCGCCTTCTGTGCCAGGAGCGATTTGGTTTTTGATACGGATGTTTGCGAATGTTCCGCGCATCATAACTTCATGGTTGCCACGACGTGATCCATAAGAGTTAAAGTCGCGTGGTTCTACACCCTTTTCACGCAAGTATTTTCCAGCTGGTGTATCTTTTCCGATCGCACCTGCAGGAGAAATGTGGTCAGTTGTTACAGAATCACCGAACTTACCCACTACACGCAAGCTGTTTAGTGGAGCAACTTCTCCAGCTACTGGAGTTAAGCCTTCAAAGAATGGAGGGTTGGCGATATAAGTTGAATCTTCATCGAAAGTATAAAGTGCATCGCTGTTTGTCTGGATTTCATTCCACTTTTCGTTATCACTGAATACAGTCTCATATTCTCTGCGGAACAATTCAGGTGTTACAACGCGGTGAACCACTTCGTTCACTTCTGCAGTTGATGGCCAGATGTCCTTAAAGAATACATCGTTGCCGTCTTTGTCTTTTCCGATTGGGTCGTTTTGAAGATCGATATCCACTGTACCAGCAAGAGCATAAGCTACTACTAATGGCGGTGAAGCCAGATAGTTTGCTTTTACAAGCGGGTGGATACGTCCTTCAAAGTTACGGTTACCGGATAGGACAGACGTTACAAGCAAGTCGCTTTCTGCAACTGTCTTTTCGATTTCAGGCTTCAATGGTCCAGAGTTACCGATACATGTTGTACATCCGTAACCTACAAGGTTGAATCCTAGAGTTTCAAGGTAAGGAAGTAATTCAGAATCACGCAGGTATCCTGTTACTACCTTTGAACCAGGTGCTAAAGAAGTTTTTACGAACTTAGGAACTTCCATTCCAAGTTCAACTGCTTTTTTAGCAACAAGGCCAGCTCCAACAAGTACGTATGGATTAGATGTATTTGTACAGCTTGTAATCGCAGCGATAGCGATTGCACCTGTTTTCATTTTTGTAGAATCGCCATTGTTGAATTCTACCACAGCTTCTTTATTGATTTCTTTCTTGCTCAGGCCAAAACCTTGGTTTCCAGCTGGAGCAGTCAACGCATCCTGGAAGGATTTCTGCATTTGGGAAAGCGGAATTAAATCCTGAGGACGCTTTGGTCCAGAAAGGTTCGCTTCAATT
The DNA here is from genome assembly GCF_049532715.1 of Heyndrickxia sp. MSNUG. Taxonomy (NCBI): domain Bacteria; kingdom Bacillati; phylum Bacillota; class Bacilli; order Caryophanales; family Bacillaceae; genus Heyndrickxia; species Heyndrickxia sp. MSNUG. The sequence goes on along the minus strand of NZ_CP150978.1, from coordinate 2,709,143 downwards.
TCAGAAAGATTGATTTCAACAACGTCAGTATAGACTGGCTCAAGTGATGGATCAAAGAAAAGTCCGTTTTCTTTGCAGTATGCTTCAACCACTTTAATGTGGTCTTCAGAACGTCCTGTTAAACGCATGTAATCAAGGGCTTCTCCATCAACTGGGAAGAATCCGCAAGTCGCGCCGTATTCTGGTGCCATGTTTGCAACAGTAGCACGGTCAGCAAGCGGAAGTGACATTACCCCAGGACCGAAGAACTCGACAAATTTACCGACAACGCCTTGGCTGCGAAGTACCTGTGTCACTTTTAGTGCAAGGTCTGTTGCAGTAGAGCCGTTCGGCATATCGCCTACTAATTTCACCCCAACTACTTCAGGAACTGGGAAGTATGATGGCTGTCCCAGCATTCCAGCTTCAGCCTCAATACCGCCTACGCCCCATCCAAGTACGCCGATACCATTGATCATCGTTGTATGCGAGTCAGTACCAACCAATGAATCCGGGAATGTTTCGAATTCTCCATCTGCATTTTCTACAGCGTGGACAACGCTTGCAAGATACTCAAGGTTTACCTGGTGCACGATACCTGTTGCAGGCGGTACAGCACGGTAGTTGTCGAATGATTTTTGTGCCCAGCTTAAGAACTGGTAACGTTCAGCATTTCGTTCAAATTCAAGATCCATATTCACATTCAGTGCATCAGGAGTTCCGTATTTATCAACCTGAACGGAGTGGTCAATAACAAGGTCAACCGGCTTCTCAGGATTGATTTTATCTGGATCTCCACCCATGTCTGCCATTGCTTTTCTTAATGAAGCAAGGTCAACGACTGCAGGTACACCAGTGAAGTCTTGAAGAATGACACGTGATGGCTTGAATGGCACATCTACTTCCTTTACTTCGCTAGTTCCCCATTTTGCAAGATTTTCAACATGCTCTTTTGTGATTACAAAGCCATCAAGCTGGCGAAGCACGGATTCAAGCAAAACTTTTACGGAGTAAGGCAATTTAGATACATTGCCGATTCCAGCTTTTTCAAGTGCTGCCAAGCTGTAGTAATGATAGCGTTTCCCGTCAATTTCAAATGAACTGCGGGCGTTAAAAACATCATGGTTTGACATATGTTTACCCCCTTCTTCTACGAAAACAATCATAAACTAAATATAGGTAATTGTCGAAAAGTTTGAATCTTGTTCGTCATCCTAACTTTTCTTACAATTCAATATTAATATAACCCTCTATATAAGTAAATAACAAGAAAGTTATTGTGATTGATAAGTTTTCCTTATGCTAAATAATGTTAGTACAGTTAAAACATACAAAAGGCTCTGAAAGTTTTAAGAATTTTCGTTTTCTTATAACAATTGTTCTTGTCGAAGTTATATTACAAAAATAAATACACGGGATTTTGAAAGCCTGGATGGGGAAAAATGTGATTAACGGAGGTGAGATAAATGGCGAAAAGAAAGGCAAATCATGTCATTCCAGGTGCTAATGCTGCAAAAGCGCAGGGACAGGGTGCTGGCTTTAATCAAGAAATGGCAAATGAACCTCTAACTGAAATGGAAAAACAAAATAACAAAAAACGTAAAAAGAACCAGTAAAACAAAAAGCGGAAGGCTTCCCTTCCGCTTTCATTATGGCATTTACCTTTATTTTGCGATCTGATTATTATGATTCCATATTGACTTCGTTAACAATACTTCTTAAGTCCTGCTGAAATCTTTCAAGCTGTGCACGCTGATGCTCTGAGGCATTTTCTAAAGCATTCTCGATTTGCTGGAATGCTTCATTAACTTCGGTTTTCAAATGCTTAAGCTGATGTCCATAGCTGGCGCTGTCACGAACAATTTCAGCAAACAATTCTTGTGCATCTTCAAACCCCTGCTGTGCTGCCTGGAACGATTGTTGTTTGTCTTTATGATAAGGCATGTGATTTCCTCCTGATGTAGTTAAATCTATACCGTTAAATTGCACAGTTATAAATAAATTATTCAGTATAATTTCGCCGGAAAATCTAAAGCTAAATTCAGGAGGGATGAGCTAATGAATAAGAATGACTCTAAAGACATGCGCAAAAACGCACCTAAAGGTGACCAGGACAGCCAGCCTGCACCATTAAGCGGATCTAAAAAGTTAAGAACCGCAATCATACCCGCCAAAAACATAATTCCGGGCATGATTTTTAAAACAAATGGGCTGCCGAAGCGACTGGCAGCCCCTATTTTTTATTTGATTTTTTTTAACCGCTCTAGTATAAGGGTTTCTTCATCGGCTGTGACAGTTCTAAGGTCTATATGAATTTCTTCTTTTTGGATCCGTACGATAATCCCAGGACTAGCTTCAGTCCTCAGCCATTTGGCAATATGTTCCGAGCTGAGCTTATTATGGGTCAGGGCAGCAATAAAAGTTGGCAGCTTTACTTCTGGCATTGTTCCCCCGCCAACCTGGCTTGTACTTTTTAGTAGCTCTGCTTTCAATTCTCCGCCAAAATCGTTGATTTTTTTAACAAACGCGTCTGTCCTATCCTTGATTTCTTCTAAGGGAACAATCAGATCCCGTATGGTTGGGATATTGTTTCGTCCTTTCGTTCCCCTTAAATAATCCATTAGTGTGCCTTCAAGAGCAGCAAGAGTCATTTTATCGACACGCACCACTCTTGCCAGCTGGTGCTGTTTCAATTGATCAATAAAAGCTTTCTTGCCCGCGATAATGCCGGCCTGTGGACCTCCAAGCAGCTTGTCGCCACTAAACGATACGATGTCTGCACCCATTTTCAATACTTCACCAACAACAGGCTCTTCGCCAATTCCTTCGTTCCTGAAATCATAAAGAACGCCACTGCCCAGATCTTCATAGAAAATAACCCTGTCATGACGGCTGGCAAGCTGAGCCAGTTCCTCTGTTTCAACGGACTTAGTGAAGCCAATTACTTTGAAATTACTTGTATGTACTTTAAGGATCATTGCTGTATCATCATTGATTGCTTTTTCATAATCATGCAGATGTGTTTTATTGGTTGTCCCTATTTCAACTAGCTTGGCGCCGCTTTCTTCCATTATGGAAGAGATTCTGAATGAACCGCCTATTTCAACCAATTGCCCGCGAGAAACGATTACTTCCTGATTTCTAGCCAGGGCACTCAGGATAATAAAAACGGCTGCAGCATTATTATTTACTACCATTGCTGCTTCTGCTCCTGTAACCTCTTTAACAAGAGCTTCTACATGGCTATGTCGAGACCCCCGTTCGCCCTCATGCAATTTATATTCAAGATTTGAATAGTTCCTGGCTGTCTCTACAACATGGTTGATAGCAGTCTCGCTCAACCTGGCCCTTCCTAGGTTCGTATGTAAGATAGTGCCCGTTGCATTAATAACTCGTTTTAATGTAAAGTCTAATTTCTGTGTAAGAGTTTCATATACAATATCAAAAAATTCTTCAACAAATACATTTGTTCCTGGTTCGCGGCCACTCCACTTGCCATTTAACAAATCTTCTCTATTCTTTGACAGTACGTCCTTAATGACTTCCGTTAAATGGGCTGGATCAGCGTCATGCTGATCAACGATCTCAGTAAATCGTTGATGCCTTTGCAGTTCATGTACTGCAGGCAGCAGCCTTAATAAGTGTTTCATACTGGTAACCCCCATAGCAATCATACATTGTTCATTATATCATTATTTACATGGTTAAAGATTTTCCAATCCAGTGAACTCTAGCTTTTTGCCTGCACTTTAGTGCACCACCGCGCCGGGGGTCAGACCCCCGGCGGTTTAATGTGGTAAAGGGTTGAAAAAAGCCTGGCATATTGCCAGGCGTTAGTTTAGGGCTTCCATTTGTTTTATGATTTCATCTGAATCGGGAAAGACCCCTGTATCCAGCTTGGAATACAATAACTGACCGTTGATGGTCACTTCAAAAGCGCCCTTTGAGGCTGGAATAAGTTCCATTTTTTCGATCTGGCTTCGGAAATGGGTAAATAGCTCCTCCGCGAAACTCGCGGCTTTAGGTGCGTAATTTCAAAGCATGCAAAATTTGACGGTAACATGAAATTTTTCCACAGTAACTCCCCCTGTTAGCTTCTATATAAGTATTTACTGCCATTTTAGTGTAAAGTCTATTCTGATGCAAATAATAGTGGCTTAAGGGTGATTTTCAAAATAAGAAAGAGTATACTTTTTTCTGAGGTGATAAAGTTGAGTGAACATGAAAAGATCCGTCTGACTTCCTTGTCGACAAAAGCTGGCTGAGGATGCAAAATCAGTCCAGAGGACTTGACGCAAGTTTTGCGTCTTTTACCAAAACAGGAGCCAGTTCCTGAACTGCTCGTCGGTCATGAAACATCCGATGATGCGGGTGTATATAAATTGACTGACAGCATTGCTCTAATCCAAACGATCGATTATTTTACCCCGATTGTGGACGATCCTTATATGTTTGGGCAGATTGCCGCTGCCAATGCACTCAGTGACGTTTATGCAATGGGAGGAGAACCAAAAACAGTCCTGAATATAGTAGGTTATCCAGTGAAAAAACTTGGTCCTGATCTTCTTGCTGAAATTCTTCGCGGAGCAAGCGATAAAGTAAAAGAAGCTGGTGCTGTAACAGTTGGCGGCCACTCGATAGATGACCAGGAGCCGAAGTTCGGATTATCTGTTACAGGTCTTGCCCATCCGGATAAAATCTGGAAAAATGTCGGAGCTAAGCCTGGAGATATATTAGTCCTTTCTAAGCCGATCGGAGTTGGCATCCTGACAACTGGCATTAAACGCAGTGCTGTAACAGCTGAACAAAAGCAGGAAGTGACAGAAACAATGGCACTTCTTAATAAATCTGCAGCTGAAGCATTGCAAAGCTTCAACCCTCATGCAGTTACTGATGTTACAGGCTTTGGCCTTCTCGGTCATGGCAGTGAGATTGCACGTGGCAGCGATGTAAGCTTCGAAATTACTTTGTCACAGGTTCCTGTTTTGACAGGTACATACGAACTTGCTGCAAAAGGAATAGTTCCTGGAGGGTCGAAATCAAATCACGCATGGCTTAAGGATGATGTAGTCTATGATGAAATTTCATCAGAAGAACAACTCGTCCTTTGTGACGCCATCACTTCGGGAGGCCTGCTTGTTTCAATGCCTGAAGAGGAAGCAGAGCAATATGTGGGCGCTTTGAAGGAACAGGGTTTAAACCATGCTGCTATCATCGGCAAAGTTATTGAAAAGAAAGACAAATTAATCTATGTAAAAAGGTGAAATCATTTGATTTCACCTTTTTTCGTTAATTATTATAGTTTCTGGCGCAATTTATCCAGCATATCTGCTGTCATTCGGGATAAATCGTACTTCGCTTTAAAATCCCACTCTGCTGCAGCAGCCGAAGCGTCAATTGAGTTCGGCCAGCTGTCAGCAATCGCCTGGCGAACTGGGTCGACATTATAGGTAAGTTCAAATGCTGGTATATGCTTTTTAATTTCCGCAGCAAGTTCTTCAGGGTCAAAACTCATTGCTGTAACGTTGAATGCATTGCGGTGAATCAGTTTTGAAGAGTCGGCTTCCATCAAATCCACAATCGCATTAAGTGCATCAGGCATGTACATCATGTCCATATACGTTCCCTTATCGATATAGGAAGTATATGTTCCGTTTTTGATCGCCTCGTAGTAAATTTCGACAGCATAATCAGTTGTTCCGCCCCCTGGAGGTGCTACGTAAGAGATCAAGCCAGGGAATCTTACTCCCCTTGTATCCACACCAAAACGCTGGAAGTAATAATCTGCAAGCAATTCACCAGCGACCTTATTCACTCCATACATAGTCGTTGGACGCTGGATCGTATCCTGAGGCGTATTGTCCTTAGGAGTGCTAGGTCCGAATGCACCGATCGAGCTCGGGGTGAAGAACTGGCAATTTAGCTCCCTTGCTGTTTCTAGTGCGTTCATGAGTCCTCCCATATTAAGATTCCAGGCAAATTGGGGCTTCGCTTCAGCTGTGGCCGATAATAGTGCAGCCATGTGCATGATTGTATCGACTTGATATTTATTAGCGATTTCGCCCATTGATTTGGCGTCCATGACGTCAAGGATTTCAAATGGACCATTGACTGCAGCTTCGGAATCTGTCTTCCTGATGTCAGTGGCGATTACATTGTCTTGGCCATATATGTCGCGCAGCTTGCCAGTCAATTCAGAACCAATCTGGCCAAGTGCACCGGTAATTATTATTTTCTTCATTCTATGTATTCCTCCTGATTGTTGCTGTAAAAAGGACTGCCGGCAATTTAAATAACCGGCCGCCCTGTTTGCTATTAAATAATTCCAAGTTCCTTGCCGACCTTTTCATAAGTAGAGATAGCTTGGTCTAGCATCTCTTTCGTATGAGCAGCAGAAGGCATATTTCTTACCCTGCCAGTCCCACGTGGCACAGTTGGGAATACGATTGATTTCGCGTACACACCTTCATCGTTTAGGCGTTTGCTGAATTCTTGGGTTTTGACTTCATCCCCAATAATGCATGGAGTAATCGGTGTTTCAGAATACCCAATATCGAATCCAAGTTTTTTCAGGCCATCCTTCAGGTAGTTCGCATTTTCCCATAGACGTTCATTTAATTCTGTGCTCTCCATTAAAATTTCAACTGCTTTTATGCTGGCAGCTACATCCGCCGGCGTCAGTGAGGTTGAAAATAAGAACGGACGACTTCTTACCTTAAGCCAGTCAATCAGGTTTTGCTTTCCTGCAACATAGCCGCCGACTACGCCAATTGCCTTGGATAATGTACCAATCTGGAAATCAACTTTATCAGAAAGGCCAAAATGTTTCACCGTACCTGCGCCTTCACCGAGGACTCCTGAACCATGTGCATCGTCCACATATGTAATCAAATCAAATTCCTCAGCAATCTGAACGATTTCTGGCAATTTTGCGATGTCTCCATCCATGGAGAAAACCCCATCTGTAATGACCATGACTTTATTGTATAGTCCTGATTCAGTTGCTTCCTTTGCCTTCGCGCGCAAGTCATCCATGTCTGAATGATTGAAACGAATTATTTTTGCTCTGGATAGGCGGCAGCCATCTATAATTGATGCATGGTTCAGCTCATCTGATAAAATCGCATCATTTTTATCCATTACCGCAGAGATAGCCGCCATATTGCACATGAATCCAGACTGGTAAGCAATGGCTGCTTCTGTTTTCTTGAATTTAGCCAGCTTTTCTTCTAGCTCGATGTGAATCTTAAGTGTGCCGTTAATTGTCCTTACAGCACCTGCTCCAACCCCATATTTACTGATCGCTTCTGTAGCTGCTTTTTTTAGTCTTTCATCTGTAGCCAGTCCCAGATAATTATTTGAAGAGAGGTTAATCAATTCTCTTCCATTGATTGTAATGACTGGTCCATTTGGGCTTTCAAGAGGGTCGATCACATTGTATAAACCCTTCCCTTTTAAATCCTCTAAGTTTTCATTTAAAAATTGTTCAAGACCTTTGCTAGACATCGTAAATCCCCTTTCTGCCGTCAAATTAGGCATGTCATTATATTGGATACAACTGTCTTTATGGGGAGGACAATAACTCTCATCCTGTTCCCGTGATACCTCTAGTGTTCACAAGATATACTTTAACACATTTACATAGATTGTACATCTATGAAGGACAGAAAACGCTTCCATTTTTTAAAAGTTTTTTTAATCATTCAATTTAGTTTCCCCTCTTTGCGCAGGATATCGCAAAAACCTTCATTAATTTTAATATTTCAGGTTTATTCGAACCGATTAGGGTATAGAAAAAGGAGCCAGTCTGCAGCCAAGCAGTTTGGCGGGGGAAGTGGGAATATCTCGGATTCGATATACATACTGATCACTCCCTCCTTCTTTCATAGAGAATAGATACCGAAAATGGGAGGCTAATAATATGAATTACCCTTTACATGTAACTTCCGAAATCGGAAGGTTAAAAACTGTAGTTCTTCACAGGCCAGGTAAAGAAGTCGAAAATTTGACGCCGAAGTACCTTGAAAGGCTCCTTTTCGATGATATCCCTTATTTACCTGCAGTCCAGAGAGAGCATGACTATTTTGCCGAAGTGCTAAAGAACCGTGGAGTAGAAGTACTTTATTTGGAAAAACTTATGGCTGAAGCGTTAAGTACAGATGATTTGCGTCATGAGTTTATTGACCAGCTGTTGAATGAGAGCAAAAGAAATTTAAACGGCTCAAGGAAGACAGTTGAAGAATATCTTCATTCATTTTCTACAGAGGAAATGATCCGAAAAGTGATGTCTGGAGTGTTAAAATCTGAAATTCAAAATGAAAAAAAAGTTCATTTACATGAGCTTCTGGAAGATTATTATCCTTTCTTTCTTGATCCTATGCCAAACCTTTATTTCACTCGTGACCCTGCTGCGGTGATTGGCGACGGTATTTCCCTGAATAAAATGTGTGAAGGAGCAAGAAAAAGAGAATCATTATTTATGGATTTTATTATAAATCACCATCCTCGCTTTTCTGTCCATGACATTCCACATTGGTATGATCGTGAAGAGTATTACCCGATTGAAGGCGGGGATGAACTGGTACTCAGTCCTGAAGTCATCGCAATAGGTGTAAGCGCCAGAACATCTGCACAGGCCATCGAGAAGCTGGCAAAACGAATATTCTCCAGGAATGGGACAATCAGGAAGGTTGTTGCTATTGAGATTCCAAAATTAAGAGCGTATATGCATCTCGATACCGTCTTTACAATGGTTGACCAGGAAAAATTCACAATTCATCATGGGATTGAAGGACCGAATGGTAAAATGAAAATATATATTCTAGAAAAAAGCAAGGACCCAGAGAGATTGGAAATAAAAGAGCGCTCAAATTTAACTGAGACGTTGAAAGAAATCCTGAATTTGCAGGAGCTTGTTTTGATTCCTTGCGGAGGCGGCCACGAAATAGCTGCGGCGCGTGAGCAATGGAACGATGGCTCAAATACTCTTGCAATCGCTCCAGGTGTTGTTGTTACCTATGATCGAAATTATGTTTCGAATGATTTATTAAGAGAAAATGGCATTGAAGTAATTGAAATTCCAAGCTCCGAGTTATCAAGGGGTCGTGGAGGCCCTCGCTGCATGAGCATGCCAATCTATCGAGAAGACCTATAGACCTAAGAAAAGCGCATGCGCCTTGGTCAGCCCCGACAAGCGCTGGCCGACTAATCCCGCCACGTCCTGTGGCAACGTCGGCACTAGAACATCGTGTCCGTCGAAGGGCCGTCCGGTGAAGTCGTTCTTTGACTTCATTGGGCGGACCGAAACCGAAATGTGTAGCCGACTGCCCAGAAACGCAGAAACTATAGACTCCGACAAAGAAGCGCTTTTTGCTTCTGAAGGCGGAGTTGAAGTTTCGGAGTTTCTAGGAGGCGAAACTAGACAAGCGACTCGAGGGGCTAGGCGTTGGAGCTGGACATTTCTCGAAGGACATTTTATACTTTCTTATCTATTTAGAAAAGCAGTCCCAAAAGGACTGCTTTTAAAATATTGTTTAATTTGCAGCTAGGTAACTTTGCAATTCTTTAATCAATTGATTCGCCCCTTCACGACTCAAAATTACCTTTCCATTAGCGAGCAACAGATTATCACTGCTGATTGTTCCTGTTATAAGGCATGTTAAATCTGGCTGATATCTCTTTAGGACGATCATATCCTCATCAACAAAAATCTCCAGTGGATCATTCTCTCCAATACTCAGTTTTTTCCTTAATTCCATTGGAATAACGATCCTGCCTAGCTGGTCGGTTTTCCTGACAATTCCTGTTGCTTTCATCATTGCATCCTCTCCTATTCAATAATATATGGAATGTGGATGTCTTGTCTGTAAATCAAATCTGACCCAATCCAATTATATCAAACGGAGGCATAAATTTACATTTTGAATGTTCGAATATTTTCTCTTATATGTCTATTTTGCGAGTCTCATCCATGCTTTTTCTAGCTCCAGGTTTGTAAACAATGATATACCGGTTTAACAAGAACACGGTCAATAAAATCAGCAGTGAAAGAAAAGTCGACAGCCAAATGGTTAAATTGCTCGAAGTTGAAGTTTCCTTGAATAACAATATTCCTCCGCCTATTTGTTGAGACACGCCGAAGAATAGCCCATAAAGGACATTCAATCCGAAATGGATACCGGTATCGACCCAAATAGAATTTGCTTTGATAAAGCTATAGGTCAAACTTAAGCCCAATGCAAATGAAAAAATAGTGTTTTGAACACTAAATCCAGCATTCCAGATATCATCGAATGTGTAAATGATCAAGGAAATTGTGAATATCACTGGGAGAGGAATCTTACCCTTCAATTGATTTATTAAATACCCCCTCACGATCATGTCGTTGATTAACGAGCCTAAACCGAATCCTATGAGAATGACAAAAATGTTGGCTGTTGCGTTTAATAAAGGAGCAAACCCAATAAATTCATATTTTCCAAGCAGAAAATATAAGCTGAACAAAACTGCCCAGAAACTAAAGCCGATGAAAAAGCCTAAAAATAGATTTCGTAACCATCCCTTGTAAAAAACAACTCCGTACAAGGCCATCCCTTCCCTATTTAGTTTACGTGCAACTATGTAGGCTAAAGGAAAAAACAGAAGCAAGTGGAAAAAACGTAAAATATCATTTTTGGGCAGTAAAGTTGGAATCAGATTAAAATACAAATTTAAGATGATGAAACCGATTAATGTAAGAAATAGTGCAGGAATTTTTTTCATTATAAGCCCCCATTCTTTTAATAGACGTTTTTTCCAAATAAAGGTTTCAAAAATCTTCTAGGAGTAAAAGGAAAAAGCAATCCAAAAAAGGATTGCTTTATAAATTAATAAGCTTTTGCCCAAAGGACCATTTTCTCAGCTTCCTTGCCGCAGCATACACATTTTTCGCTTACTTGTTCCTGTTCAAAGGGAATGCAGCGAGATGTTGCTGTCGTTTCTTCTTTTATTTTATCCTCGCATGCTCGATCACCGCACCACATGGCTTTAATGAAACCTGTCTCTTTTTCAAGGACTGTTTTAAATTCATCAAGATTAAGAGCGGCGTTTGTTTTATCCTCACGATGATTCTTAGCTTTTTCGTACAGGCTTCGCTGGATATCCTCCAGTAATTCAGGAAGTTTTGTTTCTAAATCCTCGAGCGATACGAAAAATTTCTCTCCTGTATCCCGTCTTGCCAATACTGCCTGGCCTTTTTCAATATCCTTAGGGCCTACCTCAAGCCTTACTGGAATCCCCTTCATTTCGTATTCGTTGAATTTCCACCCTGGCTTTTTATCACTTGCATCGATGCCTACACGCGCAACATTTGAAAGTTTTGATTTTAGTTCGTAGGCAAAATCGAGTACGCCTTCTTTATGCTGTGCAATTGGCACGATCATGACTTGCGTTGGGGCAGCGTTTGGAGGAATGACTAATCCCCGGTCGTCTCCATGTACCATGATCATTGCCCCGATGACCCTTGTTGTAAAACCCCATGATGTTTGCTGAACATACTGAAGCTGTCCTTCCTTATCGGTATACTGTATCCCGAACGCCTTGGCAAACCCGTCACCTAGATGGTGCGATGTGCCTGTCTGTAATGCCTTTCCATCATGCATCAGGCTTTCAATTGTATAAGTAAGCTTAGCGCCTGCGAATTTCTCTTTTTCGGTTTTTTGCCCCTGTACAACTGGGATCGCCAGGATGTTTTCACATACATCAGCGTAAACCTTCAGCATCTTTACAGTTTCATCAAGAGCTTCTTCATCTGTCGCATGGCAGGTGTGTCCTTCCTGCCATAAAAATTCAAGTGTTCTCAGGAAAGGTCTTGTTGTCTTTTCCCAGCGCACGACATTTGCCCATTGGTTATATAGTTTTGGAAGGTCTCGATAAGAATGGATGATGTTTTTGTAATGCTCACAGAAAAGCACCTCGGAAGTAGGCCTGACAACCAGTCGCTCTGCAAGCTCTTCTGATCCGCCATGAGTCACCCATGCAACCTCTGGTGCGAATCCTTCGATATGATCCTTTTCTTTTTGCAATAAACTCTCAGGAATGAAAAGTGGCATGTAGACATTTTCGTGTCCTGTTTCTTTAATGCGGGAGTCCAGTTCATTTTTGATGTTATCCCATAGTGAATATCCATATGGACGGATGATCATGGAACCTCTTACGCTTGAGTAGTCAATTAAGTCTGCCTTCGTCACAACATCCGTATACCACTGAGCAAAATCTTCATCCATTGATGTAATTTCTTTAACAAATTCTTTAGCCATGTCTGCACCCCGTCTTTTATATACATTAATTTTGTTAAAAACTTTGTAAATAACGCTGCTCTATCTCAAAGAAACACAAAAAGGCCTTGATCCCAAAGGGGCCAAGGCCTGGCGGTACCACCCTAATCATAAAGCACTGCTTTATCTCGAAATGATAACGGAATAATCCGCCGTGATCTTCAATAATCCGATCCGGAACTCAGAGGCAGGTTCAAATGGCGGCCAATAGGAGCTTTTCAGCATTCAGCTCCCTCTCTGGAAAAGGCTTCATTCCATTTTACTGATCCTCGTCAACGTTACTATTTTTTGATGATTATATATAGAAAATAAATGGATGTCAATTTTTATTTGAAAAGTCATATTTTTTGCTTAAGTAAATCTTTTCAGCAATGTAGCTTGCACCCAATCCTATTATGAAAGGCAATAATGATCTGGACTCTGAAGTGAAACCTTCAGCTGTCTGATTATGCTGGTGATGAAAGATCAGGAGTGTGATCTGAAAGGTATAGCCAATTAAATATAGTAGACCTGTGACGGATACAAAGGTGCCAAAAACGATGGTAAATCTATTTAACTTCATGAAATCATCCAATCTTTAATATGTAATTATCTTCCTATTATATTAATTGAACTTTTCGAAGATTTCAAACACAAAAGAGACTAAATCCTTTGGGATTTAGTCTCTTATGCTTATTTATGATGAAATGGGCATTTACCTTCCATCGGCTTGCTGTCATCGCCAATAAAATACATCTTCCATTCTCTGTGTTCGGGATCGCCGTAGTGACTTACGTTCGGGTGCTTCGGCAGGTTGTCCCATTTTTCCACTCGCTCCCTAACCTTTTCACGGGACATGATTCCCCCTTTTGAAGTCCCTTCAAGACCATCGAATATTCGACGCGGCTGAAAACCTATTACAAGACTATTGCCAAGGTCACGGGTTTTACGCTGTTTATAAGCAGGAGCGTTGCCAAATGCAAAGAAAGGTTCTCCTGCGAATGAAAATGCCCAGAGATGATGGTCTGGGTCCGTAGGATAATCAGCAGGCCAAGGCTTTGTATCTTTTTCATGCAAAAATTGAAGGACATTCCAGAAATACTCGCGGTAATATTCAATCGTTTTTTCTTCTGCTTCTGGTTCGACGAATACAAAAAGTCCATGCCGAATCAAGGACTTATTTTCATCAAAAAGAGCGATAAACTCCTCAATGGCACCAGGCAATTCATTCCAGTTATCCTTGCTGATATATGAATAGCGAAGTTCCCCTTTTTTCTCTGCTGACATACCGAAATAGCATGGGAACTCTCTATTTGTAACGACCTCATGAAAATTCTTATATTCCCTGATTACCCATTCAGGCACAAGTTCAGGATTGACCATATCTTCTTTGGTAAATAAATAGCTGTTTTTGACTTTCATGAAAAACACCTCAAATCAGTTAGTTAGTAATTAAATACCCCTTTCAGCGTTTTACTAAACGGAAGAGGTAAGATTAAGGAACGGAAGACAAATGGTTTAGGAGGTGTTATTTTCCTTCTTGTACAACTGTAATAGTATACAGCCTGTAACTATAATGGGTTTTAAATAAAGATCGATGAAGTTTCCGCCACATGTACACAAGGTGTTTCCAGATTCTCCTCTTTATAAAAAGCTAGTCTAAAGACAGAGATTTTAGTATGATTAAGGAATGTGATTGTTAAATTAATGCCATTAAAAATAGATTGAAACGAGGACTTTATCATGAGTTTATTGAATGTAGAAAATTTAAGTCACACTTTTGGGGATCGTACCCTTTTTAAAGATGTCTCTTTCCGCCTTTTAGCTGAAGATCATGTTGGTTTGGTCGGTGCAAATGGTGTCGGTAAATCAACATTGATGAATATTATAACCGGCCAATTAATCCATGATTCTGGAAAGGTTGAATGGACACCAGGGGTGGAATACGGATACTTGGACCAGCATACTGTATTAACGTCGGGAAAGTCGATCCGAGATGTATTGCGGGATGCTTTCCTTCCTTTATTTAAAAAAGAAGAAGAATTGAATGAAGTGACTGGCAAAATGGCTGACGCTTCCCCTGAGGAACTAGAAGTGTTGCTCGAACAAATGGCTGAAATCCAGGACGCATTGGATGCAGGCGGATTCTACTCCCTCGATATTGAAGTGGAGGAAGCAGCACGAGGACTTGGTTTAGACGCAATCGGAATTGACCGTGATGTATCTGCATTAAGTGGCGGCCAACGTACGAAAGTTCTGCTTGCCAAGCTATTGCTGGAAAAACCAAAGGTTCTTTTGCTGGATGAGCCAACAAACTATCTTGATGTGGAACACATCAATTGGCTTACAAGATATTTAAAAGAATACCCATATGCTTTCATTTTGATTTCGCATGATACTGAATTCATGAACCAGGTTTCCAATGTTATTTTTCAGCTTGAATTTTCAAAGCTGACACGCTATACGGCAACGTATGAAAAATTCCTTGAACTTGCTGAAATCAATAAGAATCAACATATAAATGCTTACGAGAAGCAACAGGAATTCATTAAGAAACAAGAAGATTTCATCGCGAAAAATAAAGCGCGTTATTCCACTACCGGCCGTGCGAAGAGCCGTCAGAAGCAGCTTGAGCGGCTGGAGCGAATTGACCGTCCAGAAACAGCCCTTAAGCCTACTTTCGACTTTAAAGAATCACGGGCAAGCAGCCGTTATGTTTTTGAAGGCAAGGACTTTGAAATCGGCTATACACACCCTCTTATGCCAAAATTGTCAGTAACAATTGAACGCGGCGAAAAAATTGCGATTGTCGGCATGAATGGTGTTGGTAAATCAACATTATTAAAAACAATGCTTGGAAAAATACCTGCACTAAGCGGGAAAATAGAGCGTGGAGATTTCCTGTTCCCTTCATACTTTGAGCAGGAAGTAAAAGCGGCAAACATCACCCCTATCGATGATCTGTGGAGTGAGTTCCCTAGCCTGGATCAGCACCAGGTACGCGCCGCACTTGCACGCAGCGGTCTGAAAAATGAACATATTTCACGTCCGCTTAATCAGCTTAGCGGTGGAGAACAAGCTAAGGTCCGTTTGACAAAGCTCCTTATGCATGAAAGCAACTGGCTGCTGTTTGACGAGCCTACAAACCACCTTGATATTACGGCAAAAGCAGAATTAAAGCGTGCATTACAAGCCTATAAAGGTACGATTGTCCTTGTAAGCCACGAACCTGATTTCTATGAAGATTGGGTAACGAAGGTTTGGAATGTAGAGGAATGGGCTGGGAAATCCGAATTATAGATATTATTTAAGCCTGCTGGTTTTGCCAGCAGGTTTTATTATTACCTGCAGGATTGGATAATTGATTGATTAAATTTGCGCTCGTTAATTAAAAATATGGGAATTCGTTTACCTGCCGGGATCTTATGTTCCTCTTTTCGCAAATCAAAATGGGTTTCGATCTCATAAAAGCATCTATAAGCCTATTTTTCAAAACGGATTACATTAATGGTTACATAGTTATTTATTTGTTTGACGGATGGATTATTAACTCCCTAAGCAGAATTTTTTATAAAAAGTATTGAGTTATTTCATCGTTATTGATAAATTTTATAGAGCCTATAAAATTTGTTTATGGAAAGGTGATTTTCTAATGAAAAAAATAATAATGTTAATTAGTTTAATGGTCATTTTCGCCTTGACTGGTTGTTCAGGTAATGATGCCGAAAATACTCAAACCAAGAAAGAATCTGAAACCATTAAAATTGGTGCGATTCCGGATCAGAATGCCGCTGACCTGAACAGGAGCATGGAGGACTTTGCGAAAGATTTAAGTAAAAAAACGGGATTGAACGTGGAATACGTTCCTTCTGTCGATTATTCCGCACTTGTGACTGCTTTTGAACGGGGTGAAATCCAGCTGGCATGGTTTGGCGGACTTACAGGTGTGCAGGCTAGAAGTCTTGTCCCCGAAGCGGAAGCATTTGCCCAAAGACCGATTGATGAAAAATTCAAATCAGTATTTATTGCCCAAAACGACCTCGATATTGATAGTCTCGAGGACTTAAAGGGAAAATCCTTTACATTTGGCAGCGAGAGTTCTACTTCAGGCCACTTGATGCCTCGTTATTTCATGATGGAATCGGGAATTAAACCTGATAAGGATCTTGATGGTGCTCCAAATTACTCTGGATCTCATGATAAAACTTACAAGCTTGTTGAATCAGGAGCATTCCAGACTGGCGCTTTGAACATTTCAGTTTGGGAAGCTGCAGTAAAAGAAGGCAAGGTCGATGAATCAAAGGTAAAGGTATTCTATACAACACCTGAATATTTGGATTATAACTGGACTATCAATAAAGTTGATAAGGAAACGAAAAAGAAAATAAAAGATGCCATTCTTTCAATGAAGGCTGAAGATAATGAAATTATGGAGCTTTTGCAGACTGATAAATTCATAGAGACGAACAATGAAAACTATAAAGCGATTGAAAAGGTCGCGAAGGAACTAAAGATCATCAAGTAGGTGGAACAAATGGCTTTAGAAAAGGAAATTATTAACCTTAACCAAATATCAAAACATTATGAGCGGAAGATAGCCTTATCTTCCCTTTCTTTTACCGTAAAAAAAGGTGAACTAATTGCTCTGATTGGTCCGAGTGGCGCTGGGAAAACGACTCTGCTGAATATATTAGCGTCTATTTTGGTTCCGGATCGGGGTACGGTCAATATTGATGGTCGGCCTTTATCAGAGTTAGCTGACCAAAAGAAAAGGGCAAAAAAATCGGCATCATCCGCCAGCAGTTTGACCTGGTTGGTGAGCTTCCGGTAATCCATAATGTATTGGCTGGACGCCTTGGTGATTGGGGAGTAGTTAAGTCACTCCTCTCCCTTCTTATTCCTCAGGAAAAGGAGTATGCAATCAGTGCTTTGGAGCGTGTAGGTCTTACGGAAAAATTGTATGAACGTACATCTACACTTTCCGGCGGCGAACAGCAGAGAGTAGCCCTAGCCCGTCTCCTCGTCCAAAATCCTGAAGTCATTCTCGCAGATGAGCCTGTTGCTTCACTTGATCCTGCGCGTGCTGAAGATATCCTTGAACTTTTAGTTGAAATTGCACTTGAGGAAAAACAGACACTGATTGCCAGCTTGCATTCAGTAGAATACGCTAAAAAATATTTTGATAGACTGATTGCCTTGAAGAATGGCGAGGTTTTCTTTGATCTCCCCTCTGCTTCAGTTTCTGATGATCACATCGCAAGCTTGTATAAATTGAAGGAGCGATCTTGATATGGAGAAGAACTGGGTATCATTTGATCTCCATAAGCGCAAGATTCTCTCTCTGATCCTATTTCTATTATTTTTCTGGAGTTTGTTTTCAGTGAAGTGGAATTTTGATTTAATTCATAGCGGAGGGCTGAAAACAGCAGGACAAATGATTGAAGCACTCTTTCACCCTGACTTATCAAGTGACATATTGCTGCTTGCGGTTGAATCAAGCTGGACTACTCTTTCTTATGCTGCAGCAGGCATGAGCTTAGCATTGATCATTGCGTTTGTGTATGGCATCCCCGCTTCAGGAGTTTTGATTAAGAGAACAAAGACTAAAAAGGTTATGAAAGCTTTTTTTAGAGGGCAATTAGGATTTATGAGGGCAATACATGAACTAGTCTGGGCATGGCTATTTGTCGCCTCAATCGGCCTGTCACCATTTGCGGCAATTTTTGCATTGGCCATACCTTATGGTGGTATACTTGGCAGGATTTTTGCAGAAATGCTGGAAGATGTTCCTCAAGAACCAATTACAGCACTCGAGGCAGCAGGTGCGTCGCGACTTCAAATTCTATGGTATGGATATCTGCCGATGGCCAGAGCGAGTATTACAAGCTATGCCATGTACAGATTTGAATGTGCGGTTCGTTCATCTGCTATCATGAGCTTTGTTGGCATTGGCGGACTCGGATACCAAATTCAGCTTAGTTTAGATGACCTTCACTACAATGAAGTCTGGACTTTCATGTTCTTTTTAATTTCCCTGGTGATCATCATTGATGTCTGGAGCAATCAATTAAGAAAGAGGCTGGTACAATGAAGGTTCGGAAAAAACGAAAAATCACTTTTGTTACTGCCTCTGTCTATGCTTTGCTTCTGCTTGGTGCTGGGTCCTGGGTTTCAATTTTCATCTTGGAAAAAGCGAGTCTTTCCACTCTTTTTTCGCAACAAAACTTTATGTATTCAAGTAAATTTTTCAAAGGGCTTCTCGGTATTGGAGAAGAGAATCCTGCATTTTTAAACTTGGACAGCTGGAAAACGGCAATTGACCTTACTTTCGATACATTGAAAATGAGTGTAATGGCTACCGGCTTTGCGACAATCGCGGCACTTCTAACAGTGGTCCCAGCAGCCAGAAATGTCGCGAATGGTTCGATTACCCTGGCGAAAAAATGGCATGGCTGGATTTCGTTTGGTATTATCCGAAGTATATATATATTTTCCCGTGCTGTACCTGAGCTTGTATGGGCCATGATGATCATCTTTATTTTCAAGCCGGGAATACTGCCAGGTGCTATTGCTCTCGCTCTTCATAATTTCGGCATTCTCGGCAAGCTTTGTGCAGAGGTGATTGAAGACCTTGATTCAAGACCAGTCCGGAACTTGGCTTCCAGTGGCGCTGGACGGCTGCAAATTTTGCTTTACGGTGTATTGCCGGCAGCACTTCCCCGCTTTTTGACATATATCCTGTACCGCTGGGAAGTGATTATGCGCACAACAATTGTTGTTGGTTTTGTTGGTGCAGGCGGACTTGGACAGCAATTCAAGCTTAGCATGAGTTTTTTTCATTACACCGATCTCACTTTATTACTGTTATGTTATTTAGTCCTTGTTTTCGCTGCAGATTATATATCTGAAAAAGCGCGATTCTTCATAAAATGAAACGAATCCGGCCAAGTGCATATGGCCGGATTCGTTTTATAGTATATCGATATTTTCCAAACCGTTTTCCAGAAAGTATTTTTCATAACGTGCCTTCAGCTGAAAGAGTCTATTGATTTTTTCCTCGATTGGTGCATGGATATTGATTTCGCGCTTCAGATCTATCGTTGCTAACTTGTGAGTCAATTGATCCCAGAAAACATCCTCCTCATACTCATCAATAATAGCTTCAACACTTTCCTTCAAGGCTTCTGAGAGATAGTAATATTCTTCCGCTTTATCATAGTAAATTTGGTCACCTGCTTCAAAATCATGGGCTAATGAGAAAATGTACTGTTCAAGTTCTTCTGCCTTGCTGGCCAGAGTATGGTCGGCTTCTGTGAGTCCGATCGGCCAATTGCCTAGCTGCAGCAATTTGACAAGGGTCAAATATTGTTCTTTTGAAAGGTCTATCTTCATTGTAACCTCCTCCTTCATATGCTTGTTTCATATATATGACAGTACAGGACAGGATTTTCCTAAACTAAAATAAAAACGGCAAACCATGTATTTACGGTTTGCCGGGTTTTATTTTATTTTATTTCAATTTCCAATTCGAATAGCTTCCCCAATTAGCTGAATATCTTTATATATTTCAATTTTCAGCTTCTCATCCTCACATTGTGAGTAATCATCAAACAAACGCCCTAGTTCTTTAATAAATATTAGATGCTCTTCGATTGCAACCATACAGAGACCCCTTTACACAGAAGATGACCAGTGGCTATATGCTGTTAATTCTATTTTCTGTTGACCAGAATATTTACCCGATAATAAAAAATTAAAACTTGAATCTTTTTAATATGTTTATTGTCGGCATGGACATCTTATGACAACATTGCGACTTTTGTTTATAGTTGCGAAATTTGTGGGAAGTAATAAGGAAGTACATACATAATCAGGGGGAATAGGAATGTGGGTTCAAAAACCATTTTTTAAATATGCATCAGGAATCATTTTAGTTCTTCTCATTATCTTTTTATTTGGAAAGATCGATTATTTTGTCTGGCCGGTGCAGAATTTCATCATTGCGATCTTCTTTCCGGTTCTAATTTCAGGATTAATCTATTACATTTTGAGAAAGCCTGTTAGATGGCTTGATCAATACATGCCAAAGGTGATCAGTATTCTTATCGTCTTTGCTGTATTTATAGGAATTTTCACAACTTTTTTCTATTTCGCTGGATCGCTTGTTGGTGAGCAAGTCAGCAACCTCACTGAAAACTTTCCTCAAAGAATAGAAGAAGTCACAAAGGAATCGGAAAAAGTAATGAAAGATAATAAGTTTGAAATGGTAAATGCAAATGACGTAAAACAAAAAGCACTCACTTATTTAAGTAAAGTATCAAATAATCTTGGTGAAAATGTCATATCGATTATTTCATTACTCACCAGTGTAGCGACTGTTTTAGTAGTAGTTCCTTTCCTTGTATTTTTCTTTTTGAAGGATGAGGAAAAATTAAGGCCATATATTATAAAACTGATTCCGAATGAGCATGAACAGGAAGGTAATAAAATTCTTAAGGATATTGATAAAACACTTTTCACTTATGTAACTGGACAGTTTATCATTGCACTTGTTGATGGAACTCTTATGTACATTGGATATAAAATAATCGGACTGGACTATGCCCTGCTCCTTGCGATTTTCACCATGTTTTTAACTGTTGTTCCATTCCTTGGTCCACTCATTGGTGTGTTGCCAGCTCTGTTTGTAGCGCTGGCAACAAGTCCGATGATGATGTTCAAGGTCCTGGTCGTACTACTGGTGGTACAGCAGCTCGAAGGCAATTTTGTTACCCCGCAGGTAATGGGTAAAAAGTTGAATATCCATCCAATAACGGTTATCCTCTTATTGATTGCGGCAGGTTCAATCTATGGTTTCATTGGCATCCTTATTGCAATCCCGCTATATTCAGTTATAAAGATCATCATTAAGGATGTATGGAAATTTTACAGGCTTCGCCAAAAGAGAAATTTTATCAATCCAGAGGCTTGATGAATGATGTGCAAAACTTAAAAAAAGCAGAAAGCATCGGCCTTAAGCCGATGCTTTCTGCTTTTTTTATTGAGCTGGGCCGTTCCCTCCTGGGTCAATAAAAGAGGATTCATTTCTTGCCAAGTCTTGTTCAATCCGGTGGTTTTCTGAATCTAATTTAGGGTCACCCATCCCCTTCTTTTTATCAAAATAAATAACAATCGGCACTAATACAATCAGCGGAGAAATAAGGATTAACCAAAGCATATTTAAGCCTCCTTGACACATGTTATTTACTATATTTATATTAGCATGAATAATTGCATAAATGTGGAAATAATTGGGTGCTGATTATGTGGAAAGAGCCTTAAATAAGAAAAAAACCGGCTCCATTTTTAGCGCCGGTTCAATAATTTAATTGTTTATATATCGCTCGTATACAAACCCGAAATCTTTGACATTGTATTTTTTTCGGGAATTCATCAGCCAATTAAAGGCCATTTCATTCAAATCCCTGAAATCATTGACGACGCTCTCTTCTTTTGTTGCAATTCTGCTTAATGTAGTCGCCGCAAGGTTCAAGCTTTGCTGGGCATATTCCATTGAAAATTCATTTTCTCTGTTAATTTCGGCAATACGGATTAAAGCTTTATATAAATCCTTCAGTTCTTCTATGTGCTTTTTATGCACATCAATTGAAAATGCAGTGGAACCGATGACGAATTTTATCTCAACATCAAGGTCGACGGTGCCTGCGGTTTCAAGATGGACATTCGTAATTTTGTGTTCACTGAAACTATAGCGGTACAATGTTCGCTTTTTGCTCATAGCGCTTGTCCCGTCTAAATGGATCAATGCCTTATTTGTAAAGCAATATTCATCTGTTTTCGATTTAATCAAGAAGTAGATCTTTTCGTTATCCTCATGCATTACATAATCATCAGCATCGACTTTATCATAATCTGCCGGGTTGATTACACTTCCAACATCACTTAAGCCTAATACATCTGAAGCAACTCTCTTAAACATTTACCCACCTCTTCATTAAGAAATATTCGTTTTTATTTTAACATAAACTGGCAAAAAGAGGTGGAGCATATTTTATGGAGAGACTATCAAGTTTCCAATATCGTTTTAAGAAAGCAGCTTCTTCTCTTTTTGCATTCTTAATTCTGCGTCAATCATGCCGTCGAGCCTAATAATACTCTCTCTTGCCCGTTCATTGCTGATTTTTCTGTAGTGGTGGTTTCCGCCTTCCTCTTCGTCTTTTTCATCAGCCCATTTTACGACTTGCTGGAGTGGTGTGCGGATGATATCATTTGATGGCAAAAAGGAGTCAGTATGGAAAAGAATTGCAAGTGAAGTGGCTTTCGCCTGCACGGGGTTTTCGCCGAGACGGATTAAGAGTTTGTGAGCCCTCTCTGCTCCCTTAATTGGATGGATATCGTTTTTTCTATATAATTCGTAGTCCCATTTCCCATTTCTATACCAAGTGAAATGTCCGATATCATGCAAAAAACCTGCTTTAGCAGCGATATCAACATCTACCTTATGTTCTTTAGCAAGATGGAAAGCATGATATGCCACGGCAATAGCATGCGCCATACCTGAGCGCTTTACATATTTTTGTGCAATATGGTGTTCGAATATATTCAGTAGTGTTACATCCCTCATTTCATTACCTCCTTAGCTGATGTGATACCCATATTTTAATGAATAGTAACAGATATTCAGAAGAAATGCAGCTGTTTGCTATACTGGCAATGAGAATGACAACCATGTCTTATCTAATATTCCCACAACTCATCTCCCATTACTATACATTATATAAAAAAAGCTGGTAATGGATTGGATGCCTCTCCCCTTACCAGCCTTAATATATGTTAATTCCAAGTTTTAAATTTTGAGCTGAATTTCTCTCTTAAGGTCATGATGAATGTTTTTTCTCCTTTAGCTCCCTTTTGCTTGTTCCATTCATTGAAACTCGCAACGGCGATTAAAATGGAGCCGCCGATGAGCAGATATCCCCACCAAGGAAGATTTCCCCAAAACGGCCTGGTTTGGAGGATGACATTGAGGAGCAATACTCCTGCACCAACAAAGAAATATGCTTTTACTCTCAGCCACATCCCTGCCAGCATTGAGATTAAAGATAAGGATCCAAGAATTAAGGCGTCATATATGGTATTACTCGTTAAGCCGTCTCTGATAAGCACCAGTGAAACAATGATCAGGATGGCCCATTCGATATAGCCGGTGATGGTTTCCCATTTCCCTTTAGTGACAAACCGCAAGAAGATAACAAGCGCAACAAATGGCAGAACATTTACTTCCCAAAGCCATAAAGCAGGGATATTTAACTGTTCAACGGAGGCGTAATATGGAACCAGCAGATATGCCCCAGCAATAAAGGTGAAGCCCATTTGCAAGTCGATGTGAACTCTTTTTCGCTGAAGCCAGAAAGCTCCGGACATTAGCAGGCCATGAACAATTTGAGCCCAAAAGGTTTCTGTTTTGAATACAGAAATCGAAACAATGAAGAAAAACGAAACAATAGTATAAGAATCCAGGCTTTTAAGTCCAAAAACGCTGCCATTTTCCCATAGGTTGGAATAGAATATCCCTCCTGCAATCAGCAGTGAGACACCGAAAGCAGCAAGAAGAACGATCTCAAATAGTACATCAATCCTTGATTGGTAGATCAATTGGATTGATGCATAGAAAATCATCAGCAACGGTAACAGTTTGAGCAAATCCCATTTGATTCGATGGAGCAAGAATAATGTTCCAACAGCATACAAAACGGTCATCCCAAAAAGCAACCAGCTGTAGGGGTAGGTAACCATGAAGCTGGCAATGCCCAGAAGTGAAAAAGGAACAAGATAATATACGGTTCTTAGCTTAAAAGATTCTTTAGCGGTGAACCAGAAAATTCCGATTAAGATACTTGTGGCCAAAAAGGCATAATAGCCAAAATCTTCATCTGAAAAATATATCAATCCTGTTTTAATTGATAAAAATAACGTCGTGAAGGCGCCATACAATATGGCTTTCACTTTCCATTCTTGCTTAACAAACAACAAGCTGGAGATATAGACACCAGTAGCCACCAAATAGCTCCAAACTCCATCTTGCTCATATATTACATAAGAAAGAATCAAGGCAGGAGCCAAGTAGACATGAGCTACCCAGGCAAGGCCGGTCGCGAGAACTTTTTCTTTCTGTAAAAGCATTGCTGCTGCACCGAGAAGCAGCCATCCTCCTCCCAGGAAGAGAAATGTTTCTGAAGTGGCACTTAAATCATAAAATTCCTCGTTTATAGAATTCAAGGTGATGATGTACCAAACAAGCCCTATAATACCAGTCAGATAGGAAATAATAACATCCTTTGTTGTTTTAAAGAGGATGATTGACATAAGGATGCCGCCAAGCCATACAAGTGATTCACCTATAACACTAGAAATCGGCGCCGTAAATGTGAAAAATAAGGCTGCAGCATAAAAACAGTGTGAGCTGTAGAATGTACTTTCAGCCAATTTAATTTCCTTGAAATTCTTCAAAATGAAGCTGATTGCTAATAGAAGCAGCCCAGCAATTGCGAAATTTCCTGGTATTCCTGTAAATTCATCATAAATGCTTGAATGAGATCTGATTTCTTCACAGAATGCAGCGACTGATAGACCAACAGAGATGGGTGCTGCCCATTGCGCAAATAAAGGTAAAAAAGATCTGCTTTCAATTTTGAGCATTAGGTAAAATAAGATACCTGTTAAGAAAAATTTAATTCCGAGTTCCTGCCAATGCAACATGGCGAAAGAAACAATCATCATGAAAAACATGATGACCATACCTACATCTCTGGAGCTGTTTTGAATGACCCTTAGTTTTTTGACCTTAAGCTTCCATCCGAAAACGGTGAATAAAATGAATCCAATAAAGTAGATCGGTAAGATTAACGTTGGGAAATCGACCCAGGTATGCAGCTTCATAACCGCTTCAAACAAGGCCGCTGCCAGGAAGATCGGGCTAAGATAGCAGAATATCATGCTTTTATGAGTGTTCGCTAAATAAATAAAATTAACTGCGATTAACATATATGCTGCAAAAAGTGTAAGAGATGGATTCTGCGAATGCAACAGTATCCCTTCTGCCGTAATCATGATAAAAGCGAGTCCAGATACAACTGCGCTTGTTAGCTGAAAGACTCTCTTCAAACCGAATTGATCTTTAATGAATTTGGGAAGCAGCAAGAAAACGAATCCGAGAAGCGCATAGCCGATGACGCTGGCTTCTCGGAAATTCCAATTTTCTAAAATTTGATAGGCTCCAAAGACAATCATCGCGCTGAAAACAAAATGATACTCTTTACGGCCATTCACAAAAATCATCGAAAGATAAATGGCAGCAGTCATAATCAAATTGAATCCGTAAAAAAAGTGATTTTCAAAGAAAATAAGCATTAATAATGTAGATAAGATCAGGTTAGCCTGTGAATAGAAAGCAAGCTCCTTGGTAAAAAGGGTATACAATTCTTTCTTTTTCAGATAATGATATCCAGCAATCAGCAGAGAGTTGTATATCATTAATCCTAGATAAAAACCATCTGCATCCAGACCGATTGCTCTTAATAAATAAGCCGCGGCGGCTGTTGATCCGATGAAAGCAAACCACACGAATAATCTTGATGATAATTTTTCAGCCAGTAAAGTGTAAACAGGAATCAGGACGGAACTGCTTATAAAACCTAAAATGAATCTTCCTTCTCCGTTGAAGCTAAGAGTAGATCCAAGCAATTCGAACCAGCCGAGCGATAAGGTGAAAATTGGAAAAAATAAGCTTCCTAACACGACAAATGCAAAGGCAGTCTTTTCTATCTTTAACATTCGATAACTGACAAAAGCTATCCCGTAAAACAGAGCAGAAACAAGTGCGATCGATCCGGCTTTCATCCAGGGAGTCATGGTTTCCCAGTTGCTCGTTGCGACAAATAAGCCTCCGATCAACAGCATAATGACTCCTATATTCAGCGACCATGAAATATTTCGTTCTCGTATTTCTTCAGATGTTTTCTTCGGTTTTACTTTCACAGGCATTTTGGTTACTTGTACCTTCATTTCTTTTTCAGAAACAGGCTGAACAATAGCTGTTTTGGCTGATTGTTCATTTATTGCCGACTCTTTTTCCTTCTGTTCGCGTGCAAGTATGGATGAAAAATATTCATTGTGTGCTTCAGAAACTTTTTTGTATTCCTCGTTTGTTACATACCCCTTTTCTTTTAAGTTATAGAGCTCATTGCGGAATATCCGTCGCTGTTCTTCTTTAGGAATGAATTCCATCTTAATCCTCCTGTTCTCCTGAAATCCAATTTTAACCGTTTAGTGTAATTTTACACATTTTATAAAGAAGTTCAATATATATCTATGTTGTAGCTCAATAGATTTTTCGACAAATTTCTATTTTCATCGTGGGTTTTCACCATTATAATGAAATACATACTTTATAGATGAAGAGGTTAACAGAATGGCTGACTTTTTATGGCTTATGTATCTTGGCTTCATGGGTACAACAGCAATTTGGTTTTTGATTAAAGGAAAATACAAGAATAATGTGACTCGTCTTGATTTTGTTATATCGATTATTACCTGGTTTGGTTTATTCGGTTATGTGACTGGAACGGAAATGCTTACCCCGATTGTGTGGAAGCTAGTATTTATTCTTGGCTTATTGTGGGATATCTTATTTACCATTTTTTTTACGGATCGATTCGCTGGGGATTTTGGGCTGGAGGAAGAAGATAAAGAAATGCCTCTTGGTGCTAAACTTAGTGGTTTGCTCTTTGTTTTTCCTTTATATTTTGGGATTTTTCAATATGCATTCTAAAACGGCAATAGCCGTTTTTTTTTGTTTTCATTAAAGGTATATCAGGATAACGAAGTCGTTTTTTAATATAATAATGATGATTTTAAGGTGTTTCGCATGTATTTTCTTATGTAAAAATCCTCGTTTTAGTACCAGGTCCTATCACTGTTATTTGGTGTCTTTTCCAGAAGGACACATCCGTCTGGGAGGAATCAAAAAGGCGCAAACCGATTGGTTCGCGCCTTTTTCAATTTATAATGTTGTACACTTATTCTTGGATTTGATACCTATATGCCTTAACGACAATTCCATCATGGGCTGGAACGAAGTCTAATTCAGAAACTCGATGAAATCCTATTTTTTCATATAGCCGCATTGCACCGGTCATAAATTCCCCTGTATGTAAACCAATGTATTTTGCATTTCTGCCTCTGGATCTTGCAATACAATCTTTTATCAATGCACTTCCAACGCCCCTTTTCCGAGCATCTGGCATTATGGCAAGCATGCGGATTTCAGGGTAGTCCTGAGCTTTTACGAATCCTTGATAAGCGTCCGTTTTAGCAGGAAACAATGCTACGCTGCCAAGAATTCTTCCTCCTTATTCAGCTATCAATAATTCTGCACTAGATAATGTATCAATGTCAGCCGTGATCGCAGATTTTAATGCTAGCCAATGACTATCTGGAAGTAACTTAGCATACTCCTCATAAGCTGTGACTCTATGTTCCTTAATAACAGGTAATTCATTTTCCGTTGCTTCCCTAATGATCATCCCTAATCACCTCTGACTAAATAATACTTTATTTGGAAATGTTTAGCATTACATTTTTGTGATGGAAACTATACTTTCTACCCTTATAAAAGAAAAAACGAGCATAACTTTTAGCAGTTACACTCGTTTCAAACTACAAATTTATGGATTTGTCGACCACATGCCTGCTGTTTTGATAAATACGCGGCGGTTCAGCTTTAACTGGGCGACCATTAATTCTGCTAAATCTTCAGGCTGCATGACTTTTTCCGGGTTGCCATCCGTCAGGTTTGATTCGATTGCAAGATCTGTGGCCACCGTACTTGGTGTAAGTGCGCTGACGCGGATATTATGCTTCCTCACTTCGAGCATCAATGATTCAGTAAGGCCTAGGACGCCGAATTTTGAGGCACTGTAGGCGCTGGTAACTGGTGCTCCCTTCTGCCCTGCGGTTGAAGAAACGTTAATGATGTCGCCTGTTTTACGGTCGATCATACCAGGCAGCACAGCGCGGGTCACATAATAAGTGCCCATCAAATTCACTTGAATAATTTTTTCCCATTCTTGTGGATCAAGTTCAAGGAATCCGCCAAATTTAGCGGTACCTGCATTATTGATCAGGATATCGATCGGTCCTAATTCAGAGGTGATATGCTCTACCGCATGCTGTACAGACTCTATATCAGACACATCTGAAACCGCTCCTGCGACATTGACATCATATTCCTCCAGTTCAGCTGTAACCTTCTCCAAATTTGCAAGAGTAAGGCCAAGCATACCTATATTGACCCCTTCTTTTGCCAGTGCCAATGCTGCTGCACGGCCAATCCCTCTGCCAGCTCCGGTAATCAAGGCTGTTTTTCCTTTTAAAGATTCCATATGAAGACTCCCTTCAGAATGTGTAGTCAAGGTTTTATTATAGAAAAATCGGCTAGCTAAAACAAATAAAGAGACTTTTAAATAAAAGGCTCTGTTATAGCCGAAGTTGATTTTTTAACCCTGTTGATTGAAGTGGAAGGCGCTTAGACTCCTCCGAAAATGCTAACGCATTTCCATCGTGCTTGGGCAAATTCGAGGAAGCTATTCAGTGTCCTGCGGGCTCAGCGTCAGCCCCGCGGAAAGCGAAGCGCCTGGAACGAAAATCAACATCCTTGTTTAACAGAGCCAAATAAAAAAACAGCCGAATCAAATAGATTCGACTGTCTGCGCTTTTTATAAAGGCAATAAAGCTACTGTATCTTTTTTCGTCAGCTGGTCAACCATTTTAAGCCATTTTTCCGGCTTGTTTTCCAAAACAGAATAGTAGGTTGTCAGGAAATCAGAAATTAATGCAGCAGGCAATTCAACTGTATGATCGTCTGCAGGCATGAAGCAAAGATCTAATCCCTCGACAGCTTCCCCATCATTCTCCCAGGATGGGTGAACATATTCTAGGTCAAGACGCTTATAGCCTAAATGAGATAGCACTTCACGGCGAACATACGGATCCATCGTTTTCACCCCGCCGAAATCATGGTCCTTTTTTTGATAAGGGTCATAAATTTCTGCAAACATGCCAAACAATTCAACACCTTTTTCACCAGCAAGGCTTTGCAGGTCTTCCATGCGTTTGTTTGCCAGGAAACGGCCAAGGCTCAGCCCAGGCTTGCCGACAATCGTAAAATCAGTCATTGCAATATTCCAGTCAGGATAGTAGCGATATTCAGTAACACCAACTACTTCATCCTCATGCACTGCGACAAAAACACGGATACCTGGATCTTCAAGCGGCTCCTTCCATAAATCGAACTCGAGAACCTCTTCAGGAGGAAAAACGTCTTTCATCAAATTATGGAGTTTAGTGAACAGCGGGTCCTCAATACTTGAGACGCGAATGTATTCCATCATGTTTGCTCCTTATCGGATTAGATTTTTTCTGCTTCTTCCCAGTCTGGGTAAAGATCTGTGCGTCGATCACGCCAAGTTGTAACTGAACCTCGTTCTCGCACTTCATATAACAGCTCTAAGTCAAGGTCTGCTGTTACAATCATGTCATTGTTCAGTTCACCTTCAGCAAGCAATCCTTGCGGAGGGAATGGTATGTCATTAGGCGTGATCACTGCCGCCTGGCCAAAGTTAGCACGCATGAAGTCTACTGTAGGCAGAGCACCGACTGTTCCAGTCAATACTACATATATTTGGTTTTCCACCGCTCGTGCATGGCTTGTATATCTTACTCGATGAAAGCCATGGCGATCATCAGTGCAAGACGGACAGAAAATCACATCCGCCCCTTTCGCCTTTGCCATTCTGACGATTTCAGGAAACTCAATATCGTAGCAAGTTAAAAGAGCAATTCGTCCTTTCTTTGTATCAAATACCCTGAAATCTTCTCCTGCACTCATATTCCATTCATTAACTTCTGTTGGTGTGATATGAAGCTTCGCCTGTTCTACAATCCTTCCATCTGGATAAAACATGTGTGCTACATTAAAAAGTTTGCCTTCTCTAGCAATCACATGCGTTCCGCCAATGATATGCATACCCGTTTCCAAAGCGAAATTCTGGAACAGGTTCAAATATTGTTCAGTAAAGCCAGGGAGTTCATTAATGGTCAGCCTTGTTCCCTGTTCACTGCCGATTGACAGCAATTGTGTAGTGAAGAACTCAGGAAAAAGTACGAATTCCGAACCGTATTCCTGGGCTGTTTTAATATAATGCTCACATTGCAGCGCGAACTCCTCAAACGATCTAATCGAATGAAGATGGTACTGGACTGCTGAAACTCTCATTTTCATCTACCATTCCCCCTGTATAAAAAAAGATATTGTCATCTTGAATTCAAAGTTTCGGAAATACGAAAATCATTATAAAACATTTTACTTCTAATGAATACACCTTTTGCTTAAAATAGGAGCGGATTTTTTGATTTATATTTTCATTAAAGATTTTCGGAAGAGGTATTAAGAATGATTTTTAATAATGCTCTTTTCTAAAGGCTGTTTTCTTCTTGAAATGGCTTTAAAGTATACTCCAAATCTAAAAGCAAAAATTTTTCCGAAAAACGACCATAAAAAAATGATTCCTTTTTCAGAGAGTTTCGAATACAATCTAATTAGATTTAAATCTAATTAGTTATGCATCTAATCTAGTGGAGGACAAAATGTTTAAAACGTTAAAATCAGAAATTTCTTATCGGAAACTATTCTTAGCAGGTATTATTAATGGAATTGGCGATCGTTTTAGCCAAGTTGCTCTGCTTTCGCTGATCCTGCAGATGACTGGTTCTGGCCTTTCTGTCGGAATCACCATGGCCTTACGAATGATTCCTTTTCTTCTATTCAGTCCGTTAAGCAGCAAGATTTCGTCAAAGTTTGAAAGAAGGAAAGTCCTGATTACCACAGATCTTTCAAGAGCGGTGATCGCCCTGTCATTTCTGTGGATCAATGGTCCTGAGGACATGTGGATTGTTTATGCATCCTCGTTTCTGCTGGCCTCTGGTGAAGCTATTTATTCGCCTGTGCGTAAGTCCAGCATACCAGCCATCGTTTCTCCCAAAGCTTTAAAGGAAGTAAATGCGTGGGAACAGGTTTTAATGGGATTCGTTTTAGTCATTGGTGCTTTAAGTGGCGGCATCGTCTCTTATTTTTTAGGAGCAAAAGCTGCATTCGGGATCAACATTGTTTCTTTTATTTTGGCTGGATGGATACTTTCGACGCTGCCAACATTGGAATCTGGAACGAAAACGGAAAAATTCAGGAAAGTTAAAAATGAAAAGTATGGTGATTTATGGCCCGTTTTAGCTTCGTCCTCTTTTTTGATTTTGTTAATGGTATTTGAGATGGTCATTCCGCTCATTAACGGCATTGAAAATGTCCTTTTGAGTGTTTATGCCGTGGAGACATTCGGAAAAGCGGATTTAGGAGTGGGGTTGTTTTACAGTTCTCTTGGATTGGGTCTGATCATAAGCCCGCTGTTTTCAAAACTGATAAAAGGACGATATCTGCTGTTTTCCTTTTTAAGTTTAATTGGAGAAGGATTATTTTTAGCGACAATCAGTCAAACAGCACTCTTTGGTTTGGCCGCCATATTATTCTGCATGACGGCCATTTTCAGCGGCATCGGTAACACACTCCTTGATACGGTCGCAATGGATACAATCCCGGCAAAATGGCATGGCCTGTACTTTGGTCTTTTAGCGACGATTTCCAACACGATCATCGGTTTTTCTATGCTGTTCACCGGCGTTGCATTAGAGTGGTTTAGTCCGAGACTTGTAGGTTTATTTGGAGGACTAATGTACATTATTGCAGGAACCACATTTTTAATATGGTCGTTAAAATTTAGCCTCAAAAGAGAAAAAATAAAATTAATCGAAAAAACAATGTAAATGAAAAAGAACGAGGATTCTGTGCTCCTCGTTCTTTCAAGTGATGAATGCAAGAATTGGTCGGACTGTCATCTTGTCTTCTTGAAACCTCAATTTAATATAAGGAAAATTTAAAAACGAGAAATTTACTTATGGAATGAAAATGTCCAAAAGAATAAGTCTATTTACCTAATTTTTATTTACAGAAAAGTTTTTTACAATAGTAGCAATTTGCTAGCAGTTGATATTAATATCATATCGCATGATAGTGTTTTGCTTATTATATTGTCGAATCGCCTCTAATAAAGTCGTTAATATGCTTCCCTATTTGTCGGATAGTTGACCTTCCAATTTCAGGCTCTGCGAGGTTGTCAATTAGCACTGCGACAAAAGCCCTGGTGTTTCCATAGATCACTACCGCACAATCATGCTCGATTCCAGGCAATTCACCTGTTTTATTTCCTGCTGTTATATACTCTTCATTCATATAAGCTGGCAATTTTTCTCTGAATTGCTGCTGGTTGAGAATGGATAGAAATATGTCTCTTGAAGCTTTTGTTAGAGCAGTCCCTGTGACACCTTCTTTCAAGCATTTCACAATATCTGCTGCTGTGGTGAAATTATCCATGCCTGATTTTACAGACTGGAAATCCAGCATTTTACGCTGCAAGATCGTATTGTACATGGATAAACTTCTAATCGTTTTATTTATGGATTCTTTACTCAGGAGATTGATGATCAGGTTTGTAGCTGAATTATCTGAGACAATCACCATAAGAGTAAGCAAGTCTCTTATGGTGTAGGACTTAACACCATGTAAGACCTGCAGGACACCGGTGTTACCGATTTTGTCACTATCTTTTATGTTCACATGTTCATCAGGATTGATGATGCCAGCTTCAATTTGTCGGAGTGCTTCGTATAGAATCGGAATTTTAATCAAACTGGCAGATTGGTAAACTTCTTGACTGTTAAATTCAATAATCTTGCCCTCAATCTCCATAAACAAACTCGCCCGGCCCTTGCACCTGGCGAGTTCACTATAAACATTCAGCTTAAGTTGCTCTATGTTCATATCAATCGTTCCTTATCTGATATTTAAATGGACTTCTTTTTTCTGGCTGTCAGAGAGCTTCTCATCATATAGATGACAAGCAACATAATGATCCGACTCTATTTCCTGCCATACAGGTTTTTCCTTCGCACATATTTCCATAGCTTGCGGACAGCGTGTCCTGAAAACACAGCCGCTTGGAGGATTCATTGGACTAGGAAGTTCTCCTTCAAGTATAATCCTTTCACGCTTATCTTCAATATCTGGATCAGGTATTGGAATGGCTGATAGCAATGCCTGTGTATACGGATGAAGCGGTTTCTTGTACAGCTGATTGCTTGCTGTAAGCTCCACGATGTGGCCCAAATACATAACGCCAATCCTGTTGCTGATTTGTTTTACCATTGAAAGGTCATGTGCAATGAATAAATAGGTCAATCCCTTTTCCTTCTGCAGCCGTTTAAGAAGATTGACTACTTGGGCTTGAACAGATACATCAAGAGCAGAAATCGGTTCATCAGCAATAATGAAATCCGGATCCAGGGCAAGTGCTCTTGCGATGCCAATCCTCTGGCGCTGGCCCCCACTGAACTCATGGGGATACCGGTTAGCGTGGTCACGGTTAAGCCCTACATCCTCAAGCAGCTGATAAATGCGCTCAAGACGTTCTTTCTTATCCTTGTAAAGGCCATGGACTTCCATTGGTTCCGAGATGATTTCCTTGACGGTTGAACGCGGGTTTAAAGATGCGTAAGGATCCTGGAAAATCATTTGCATTTGCCTATGAAACTGAAATCTTTCCTTTTCGGTCATTGAATGGACATCTTTTCCGTTAAAGATGACTTTTCCATCGGTTCTGTCGTATAAACCGATCATCGTCCTTCCTGCAGTAGACTTGCCACATCCTGATTCGCCAACAAGCCCGAAGGTTTCACCCTTATAAATATCGAAGCTTACCCCATCAACCGCTTTTAGGATTTCATTTTTACCCATATAGAAATGTTTCTTTAAATCTTTTACACTCAATAAAACTTGTTTTTCCATTTTTATTCCCCCGTATTCATCCAGTACCTTCTTGCTGCACAGAGTTCTTTTTCGTAAATGGTTCCTTCAAGCGAGATAATTTCAATGTTTTTTCCAGTATTAGGTGAATGAAGCAGTTTTCCGTCTCCATAATAAATCCCTACATGATGAATACTTCCTTTGCCTTCTTCATACGCAAAGAAAAGCAAATCACCTGGCTGAATATCAGATAAATCGATCTTTATACCTTCTGCTGCCTGTTCATGTGCGTCTCTCGGGATAATATAACCATTGGCGCGGCACATGTTATAGCTGAAACCGGAACAATCGTAACCATAGCTGCTCATCCCGCCCCATAAATATGGTAGTCCTAGAAATTGTTCACCGGCAGCTATAATAGCTGTCCCATTCCGTTTTGTAAGTTTATTTTCAGAAGGATATAGAACGACATCTTCTGTTTTTAAAATGCCAATTCCGGTTGGAGTTTTAACACGGATGCGATCTCCACTATGTTCAATGGCAGGGAGCATGGTTTGGTAGCTTAATTCCATGATCTGTTCATCTTTCTCAGAAAATAGCATAGCAGTTTTCGAAGTCACTACTACAACTGGTCCATGTTTTATGTACCAATCAGATTGCTGGATTAATTGGGACTTGGGAATCCAGCCAGGATATCCGCGCTCGTCCTTTCCAGATGGCTGGTCAGGAACAACAACATGTGCCCAGCCGTCGAATTCATCGATGATGAGAACTTCCTGACCAAAAAGTACTTGTGATTGTACTAGGTTATTGTCACATAATTGGAGCCGTGGTTCATATGTCAGTTTTTCAAGCCATGAAACAAGGTCGAGTGAACCGGAGATTGCATCCTGGTCTATTTCTCTTGCAGAATCATAAGAAGTCCATAACGTTGCGACCGGAACATTGACTAGCCATACATTATTGCTTTCCACTTATTACTCCTCCTTCTATCATTACATCTTCAATCCCTAAGCCCGGGCGGTCTGGAAGGGTAATGGTCCTTCCGTTATACTTAATTCCACCTGCTATCACTTCGCCTGCCAGCATCAGCGGAGCATCGAAATCAAAACGGGTGATGTTTTTCTTGCTTGCTGCAAAATGGGCTGCGGCAGTGATTCCTAGGCGTGTTTCAATCATGCTGCCAACCATACATTCAATACCGGCTGTTTCTGCCATCTGGTTAATCATTTGAGCCTGGTAAATTCCACCTGATTTCATCAACTTAATATTGATAAGGTCAGCGCTTCTTCGCTTTATTACTTCAAATGCCTGTTTCGGGCTGAATACACTTTCATCAGCCATAATCAATGTATCTACAGAATCTGTGACCTGCTTAAGGCCATCAAGGTCATCAGCTTTTACTGGCTGTTCGACCACTTCGATTTGGAGGCCCATGTCCTCCATTTTCCTGATTGCCCTGATTGCGTCCTTTGGCTTCCAGCCCTGGTTAGCATCGAGGCGGATTTTTATATCATTGCCAATCCGGCGTCGGATTTCTTGAATTCGGGCGATATCTGTTGCTATTTCACCTATACCTACTTTCACCTTCAGGACGTTGAATCCGTTGCTCACATAAGCAACTGCATCCTCACCCATTTCCTCAGGACTGTTCACGCTAACAGTAAAATCAGTTTCTATTTCTTTCTTATAACCGCCGAGGAATTGATAAAGTGGTAAACTGCAATTCTGGGATATGCAATCATATAATGCCATATCAACTGCAGCCTTTGCGCTGGAATTGCCAATAAGGGCTGACTTCAGTCCCTGGAAAATAGCTTCATAGTTTAACAGATTCTTTTTTAATAAGAGTGGTTTAATCACATCATTGATTGCAGATTCAATGCTTGCCAGGCTGTCTCCAGTTATGACCAATGTCGGAGGAGCTTCTCCCCAGCCTGCAATCCCATTGTCACAGCTTATTTTAACAAAGATTGCTTCTGCGACTGTTACTGTGCGAAGCGCCGTTTTAAAAGGCTTGGTTAAAGGGACAGCTGTGCGGAATGTCTCAATTTTTTCAATGATCATATCAATATCCCCTTTTTTTAGGCTTTGTTAAACAGGGCTGTTGATTTTCGTTCCAGGCGCTTCGCTTTCCGCGGGGCTGGCGCTGAGCCTCCTCGTCGCTTCGCTCCTGCGGGGTCTCACCTGACCAGCTGCGCCCGCAGGACACTGATTTGCTTCCTCGAAAATGCCCACGCACGATGGAAATGCGTTAGCATTTTCGGAGGAGTCTACGCGCCTTCCACTGCAATCAACAGGTTAAAAATCAACCTTCAACTTTAACAGAGTCTTTTTTTAATTAATCCCGCTCTCGACAGTGAGAGTTTTGCTAGCGGTATCCATTTGTGCTCGAGTACCAAATGGAACAGCAATATGCGGAGAGCAATGCCCCATATTGAAGCCTTTTAACGCTGG
This sequence comes from Heyndrickxia sp. MSNUG, assembly GCF_049532715.1. Classification (NCBI taxonomy): domain Bacteria; kingdom Bacillati; phylum Bacillota; class Bacilli; order Caryophanales; family Bacillaceae; genus Heyndrickxia; species Heyndrickxia sp. MSNUG. The sequence goes on along the minus strand of NZ_CP150978.1, from coordinate 2,672,447 downwards.
CCTTCCAGCAAGTTTAATATAATGATGGAGTACTTCATCGAGAGTAAGAGACAGTTCCCTTTCAGGTACACAATTATTGAAATCGCCAACTAAGATCCCTGCTGCTTCCTGAAGCTTGCCCGCCATATATAGCTGGTTCAGCATTCGGTCCACAGCACGGGGCTCTTCATTGATATCTTCAATTAATAAAATTTTCCCCGCTGTATCAATTTCAAATGTTGTCCCCATCGTACTTGAAAGCAGCGACAAGTTCCCTCCTACTAATTCTCCATCTGCTGTCCCTGAAACCAGTTCATCCAGTTCTGAGATAGTATCGGTATAACGTAATTCTGCAGGATGGAAAAGCTGCTTGAATTGTTCCTTGGAAATCAGGCTGGCTTCTTCTTTTCCAATGTCTGAAGCAATCATCGGACCATGAAATGTTACAAGGCCTGACTGCTGCCGTATGGCTGTGTGTAAAAAAGTTATATCACTGTAGCCCCAAAAGATTTTAGGACTTCTGCTGATGACTTTATAATCGATTGCTGAGGCAATGCGTGCAGTTCCATATCCGCCTCCTGCACAAATGATGCCTTTCACCTCATCATCCTGAAACATTTCATGCAAATCTGCTAATCTTTCTTCATCACTTCCAGCAAGATACCCATATTCCAGGTAAAGTGATTTTCCGAGTTTATAATTCAAACCTAACTCTGCAAAGAATTTTAATCCGCGTTCGAGATTTTCTTTATTGGGAGGACTTGCAGGGGCGATCACGCCAACTGTATCCCCTTTTTTCAGTCGTTCAGGCTTGACTAACATGATGGATCGACTCCTTTTGTTAATATTACTATGCTATCAATATGTATATCCTCAGAGAGTATGTATTAGTAAGACTCTTTCTATATTCCGTATACTTTGTTGCATTAAGTAAGTTATTTCCACATTTTAAAAACTACATCTATTTGAACGGCTGAAAACTCAATTAGTAAAAAAGAGGCGATCCAAGACGGACACCTCTTTCTTAGAAAGTACAGCGTTTAAGCTAGAAAATAAAAGTAAAGAAATTACTTCTTATCTGCCCATTTCAATTCAAGATAGCCAACTGGATGGCGAACAACGCCGCTTACAGCTTCGTTTTGCAGGTAAACTTGGTTATAGAAATGAACAGTGAAAATCGGTGCTTCATCAAAAAGAATTTTCTCTGCTTCGTACATTAACTCAAAACGCTTTGATTCATCAGCTTCATTTTTAGCAGCCTTGATCAGCTTGTCATATTCTGGATTTCCCCAGCCAGTACGGTTCATGGAGTGACCTGTCTGGAAGTTTTCAAGGAAGTTGATTGGGTCTGCATAGTCAGCAAGGAAAGAACTGCGGGAAAGCTGATGCTTAAGTGCTTTCTGTTCTTCAGCGAAAACATTCCATTCCATGTTAGCCAGCTTTACTTCTACTCCAAGGCTTTCCTTGAACATTTGCTGAAGAGCTTCTGCGATTTTCTTATGAACATCACTAGTGCTATAAGTTAAAGTAACTTCAGGAAGTTCAGTGTATCCTTCCTCTTCCATACCCTTTTTCAATAATGCTTTTGCTTCTTCAACATCCGTTTTATTGAAGTCGCCGTTCGCTTCACGGAAGTCTTTTCCAGAAGGATCCTTAAATCCAGGTGAAACGAAACCATAAGCTGCTTTTTCTTTATTCTTTGTTACGAAATCAACAATTTTTTGCTGATCTACAGCAAGAGCAAATGCTTTACGAATATTCACGTTTTGGAAAGGTTCCTTTGTAACGTTGAAGCGGTAGAAGTAATCTCCTGCCTGGTCTTCAACCTTCACGTCTCCTTCTTTAAACAGCTTGTCAGCAAGTTCAGCAGGAACGTCCGAAACATCAAGGTCACCCGCTGTAAACATTTGGTACTCAGTGTTAGTATCGTCGACAATCGCCCACTCAACTTTATCAAGCTTTACATTTTTTGCATCCCAATACTTTTCGTTCTTTTCCATAACGAATTTCGTGTCATGCTCCCAGCTGGCAAGATTGAAAGGTCCGTTTCCAACGAATGTATCTGCTTCTGCAAACCATTCTTTATTTTCCTTTGCAACCTTCTCATTGATTGGGAAAAATGCAGGGTTGGCGATAACGCTTAAGAAATATGCCTGAGGACTTGTTAAAGTAACCTCAAAAGTCTTAGCGTCAACTGCTTTAACTTTTACATTTTCAGCCGATCCCTTGCCGCTGTTGAACTCTTCGCCGCCTTCAATAAAGTAGCCAAGGAATGCTGCAGAAGAACCTGTAGCAGGATCTAAAAGACGCTTCCATGCAAATACGAAGTCATTAGCTGTTACGTCATCGCCATTCGACCATTTTGCGTTTTCGCGGATATGGAATGTGTATGTTTTGCCATCTTCGGATACATCCCATTTTTCAGCAGTCGCTTCTTCAGGCTGGTGCTCAGCATTTAAGCGCGTAAGACCTTCCATCAAATTGTTCAGAGCGCTCCAAGATGCCGAATCAAAACCAATTGGTGGATCAAATGAAGTTGGTTCCTGGCCATTATTCAGATAAAGGACCTTTTCTCCGCCCTTATCTTTGTCCCCTTTGTCTTTTCCATCTGTTTCTTTGCCTGTGCTCTCATTTGCAGTACATGCAGCAAGTGTGAATACAAGCATGGCTGCCATCAGCATTGTCAAAAACTTCTTCACTCTGTTTCCCCCTTTAAGTTTATGTGAAAATTTATATCAAAGAGGCTTACGCCTGATTGAACAAGGTTATTTGTTTGCCAGTAATATTTTTGCTCGTTCATCCTGAAGCCAGCAATCGACTTCATGGCTGCTTGAAAGCTGTGTCTGGAATGGATATACCTTGTCACAGACCTCCATCGCATACGGGCATCTCGCCGTAAAAGGACATCCAACCGGTGGAGAGAATAAATCCGGTGGAGTCCCGCCAATTGGGATCAACTCCGCTTCTTCTACATCAAGGCGAGGCACTGAGTTTAACAATCCTTTAGTGTAAGGGTGTTGCGGGCTATAGAATATTTCCCGCCTCGTGCCGGTCTCGACGATTTTTCCAGCATACATGACGGCGATCCTGTCTGCCACCTGGGCAACCACTCCTAAGTCATGTGTGATCAGGATGATCGAGACACCTGTTTTCTTTTGAATATCACGGAAAAGCTCAAGAATCTGGGCCTGGATTGTTACATCCAAGGCTGTCGTAGGCTCATCCGCAATCAGCACTTCCGGCTGGCAAACCAAGGCCATTGCAATGACAATCCTCTGCCTCATCCCGCCGCTGAATTGATGCGGATATTGTTTTAAACGGGCATGTGGACTAGGAATTCCTACTAAATCAAGCATCTCAATAGCTGTTCTTTTTGCTTGCTCTTTTGAAACCTTCATATGCTGAAGTATACCTTCTGTCAGCTGGTCACCAATAGTGAGAGTAGGATTTAGCGCAGTCATTGGGTCCTGGAAAATCATCGAAATATCGGAGCCGCGGATTTTCCTCATTTCGGAATCCTTTAATTTCGTTAAATCTTTGTTTTTATAAATGATTGAACCACCATCGAATTTTCCAGGCGGCTCAGGAATTAACTTCATGATGCTCTGGGAAGTCACACTTTTTCCGCATCCGGATTCTCCAACAATCGCGAGGGTCTCCCCTTTATGTAAATCAAAAGTGACACCGCGGACCGCTTTTACTTCTCCGCCAAATGTCTTGAAAGAAACGTGAAGGTCTTTTACTTCAAGTACTTTTTCCATGATGCTTACCTCCTCAGCTTCGGATCAAGTGCATCCTGAAGCCCATCACCTAAAACATTAAATGAAAACATAGTCATTGAGATGAAGAACGCCGGGAAGAACAAGCGCCACCAGTCTCCTGATAAAATGACCGGCAACGCATCGCTAGCCATTGAACCCCAGCTTGCCATTGGTGCCTGGATACCAAGGCCCAAAAAGCTAAGGAATGCTTCAGCGAAAATGGCTGACGGTACAGAAAGAGTCATTTGCACGATGATTGGGCCCATTGTGTTTGGCAGCAGGTTCCGGCGGATGATCCGGCCAGTTTTTGTTCCAAATGTTTTTGATGCTAGTACAAATTCATAGTTCTTGATTTGCAGGACTTGTCCACGGACAATTCGAGCCATTCCAATCCAGCCGGTTATAGTCAGTGCAAAGATGATCGTTGCAAGGCTTGGGCCCATTACTACGCTAATCAAAATAACAACGAGCAGATATGGCAGTCCGTATAGTACCTCGATTACTCTCATCATGTAATGGTCGGTTCTGCCGCCTTTATAGCCAGCAATACCACCGTAGATGACTCCGATTAAAAAATCGATAAGTGCGGCTGCGACCCCAACGAATAAGGAGATACGAGCTCCATACCATGTCCTGGTGAATACATCTCTTCCTAAATCATCTGTTCCGAACCAGTATTTACTTGATGGAGCCAAGTTCTGATTCATCAGGTCCTGATGGTCCATAGTATGAGGGGAAATAATTGGACCGAAAATTGCCATAAAGGACAGGAAGGATAAGAAAAATAATCCCAGCATCGCAAGTTTGTTTTTCAAGAGTCGTCTCCAGGCGTCCTGCCAATACGACAGGCTCGGTCTTACTACGGCCTCGGCATCAGAGTCATTTATCTTTTTTGGAACAAACCATTCGTCGGGAACTGTTGATGATTCGTGTGTTTCTTGAATTTTCCTAAGTGCCATCATCGTCCCTCCTTTTTATGCAGTTTGATCCTTGGATCAAGAATTCCATATGCAAAATCAACCAGGAACAGCATCATGATCAATACCGTACTGTAAAAGATAGTCGTCCCCATGATGACTGGGTAGTCACGCTGATTAATGCTTTCAACGAAATATTTGCCCATACCAGGGATTGCGAAGATTTTTTCAATGACAAAGGTTCCTGTCAAGATGCTTGCAGCCAATGAACCGAGAATGGTTACTACTGGCAGTAAAGCATTTTTCAATGCGTGCTTGAACACGATTTTTACAGGTGATAATCCTTTAGCTTTAGCAGTTCTTATGTAATCCTGGGTAAGAACCTCCAGCATGCTGGCCCGTGTCAGACGTGCAATAATGGCCATTGGACCTGTCGCAAGCGCCAGTGTCGGCAGGATCATATGCTTTGGGCTTGACCATGTGGCTACAGGGAGAATTGCCCAGTTGACTGCAAGCTGCTGGATCAGGAGGGTTGCCATGACAAAGTTTGGAACGGATATGCCGAGAACGGCAATCGACATGGCTATATAATCGATGAAACCGTTGTGGCGAAGTGCAGCAATTATACCTAATAAGATGCCAGAAAAGATTGCGACGATGAGAGTGACCATTCCAAGTTCAAACGATACAGGAAAGCCCCTTCCGAGCATTTCATTAACTGTCTGTGAGGACTTTTTGATTGAAGGCCCGAAATCAAATGCCGCAACAGACTTTAAATATAAAAAGTATTGAACGTACAATGGTTCATCCAAATGGTAATAGGCCTCTAGGTTCTTCTGCACTGCCTCGCTTGTGGCCCTTTCTTCATTAAAAGGTGAACCAGGGATTGAGTGCATCAGGAAAAATGTTAAGGTAATGATGACCAGCAAAGTGACGACCATCGCCCCTAGTCTTTTGACAATATATCCGAGCATTTACTCACTTCCTTATCTCGTCTAAATGCAATAATCTTGGTGAATTAACTTCGATGATCAGCAAAAAGTAGTTCTCATCGCAAGCTCTGTCATGACAAGCATAGCTTGATAGGCTTCTAGAATATCCTTTGCCTGGTAACGGACAATCGTTGTTCCTTCTTCAATTTCAGTTCCTGGCATTAAATTTGCCCATTCAGCCTCCCCGTAGTTGGAAAATTCGATTCTTAGCACTGGATGTTCAGGTGGAGTAAGCGGTTTCACTTTATCTTTGTTTTTAAGGGCTAGTTCTGTTTTTTCAGCTAGAAGCTGCCCGGCTTTTGCAGGAGTGAGTGATTTGGCTGCTGATCTTGAAATCGACTCTTTCACAACCACAGTAGTAACATTCGGTATTAGTGCTTCCGCCTCTCGGGCAGCGCCATCATCCCCTGCTACCATGATGACAGGCACGCCGTAATAACCTGCAACGTAAGCGTTGAAGCCTAGTTCTCCAATTTGAACATCATTTATGTACATATGGCGTACTCCGAAAATCATCGAGTGTGACATTACGCCTTTCATTGAAGCCCTCGCGTGATAACCAACAAAAACAGCTCCAGCAAAGCTATTATCCAGCCCCTGTACCATTGAAAATGGTTTGACATCTCCTGTGATCAACTGAGTTTCCGGATGTAACTCTTCAATCAGGAGATTGTTCATCTTGGAGTGGCTGTCATTGACGATTACTTCTTCACAGCCCTTTTCAAAAGCAGCGGTGATGACATGGTTCGCCTCCTGAGTCATGATTTTACGGCCACGTTCGTAGTTGTGCTTTGAGGAATCTACATGGGTATAATCTACCAATCCAGTAATCCCTTCCATGTCTACAGATATGTATAGCTTCATTTTGACCCAACTTTCTATTAATAATTATCTTAAAATTATAAATAATAAATCTACCATTAGCAACCTTTTCTCCCATAAAATTGGTCTATTACAAAGAAATAGTAGATTTGGCCCCTTATCGATCTGCTAAATAAAAACTATTTGTTGAATAATATTTTCTTTGATGATTTTCATTAATGATTTATATGTACTGGTAAGAAAATGGATAAATCGTCGGTGTTTTAAAAAAAATGAAAAAGTTTAATGAAAAAAGAATTTTTGCGAGATAATGCTTTAGGTAAGCACTTTGTAAATTAAGCTTTCGTGAATGCAAAAAAGGCACGTGATTTTTCACGTGCCTTCTTCATTACTTTTAATGAAATCCATTAATTCAATAAAATGAGTCAGTACTTTTGCGGTCAGTCCCCAAATGACTTTGCCGTTGTACCTATAAAAATATTCATCCATTGTCCGGGTTTGCCATTTATAATTTTCACCGCCAATGATCAAATCAAATGGGAAGCCATCCTCAGGTTCTACCTGAAAATTAATTTTATAGCTGTCTGGCTGATTCTTTTTAAAAAAGGATAATGGAACAGTGAAAACTTCACCAACCTCAGCCACATTTGGGGAAATCATTTTAGTATCCTTAATTGTTCCAGCAAATGGATAGATGATTGTCCCAAAAGCTGAAACCATATAGTCCAAGGGGATGATATCCATTATATCGCTTTCCTTTATGCCAAGCTCCTCTGAAGTTTCACGGATTGCAGCTTTTTGTGGAGTTTCCCCCTTTTCTATTTTCCCTCCTGGAAAGCATACTTCGCCGGGCTGCCTTCTTAACGTCAATGAGCGTACCTCAAATAATACATGGACTTCATTATCCACTTCGACCAGCGGCAAGAGAACTGCGAATTTCAAGAATTGATCATGGCCTAGAATTGAGGGTGTACGCCCTGATAAAGCCTCTGAAATCTGTCTAATATTTGTTATTGGACTCCACACTCCCTGTACCAGTTTTTATCTTATTTTATTATGAATATGAACAGAAAAGAAAGGGAATGGCTTTTAATTTACAATAAATGAAAATCGTTGAATGAATTTTTATTAACTAGTCATTTAGCAGCAATAAGAAAAGCGCAAGCGCCTTGGTCAGCCCGGACAAGTGCTGGAGCTGGACATTTCTCGAAGTGAGTTTTCTTTCTTATCTCAAAATAAAAACAGTGGCAAGATGCCACTGTACAATTATCAATATCTGGAACCCCTAGTTCGTCCCTTGATCGCGTTATATGCGATTAAGATTAGTCCGGCTACCAAGAGTATGTGAATAACTCCTCCGGCAATATGAAAAATCAATCCTAATACCCAAAGAACCAGCAATATAGCTGCTATTGTCCATAACATGATGAAATTCCCCTTTCAGTTTGTTTTTTTCTTACTTTAATCATACCCTTTGTGGATTTCCATTAAACAAGCATGCCTGCAGTTAAATGTTTGATAACTTTCTTCCCTCTATGTAAAACTATAGATAAGAATAATTTTTCAGATAGGAGCTTGGCATGCACAACTATAAAATTTTGTTCTTGGATATCGACGGTACGATTTTGAGACCTGACGATACAATTGAAGAGTCGACTAAAAGCGCAATTGAGGAAATGAAGGAACAGCATATCGAGGTTGTGCTTGCGACTGGCCGGCCGATCCATGAAATTTCGGAAATTGCTGATGAGCTGAAAATCACCTCTTTTATTGGATACAACGGTGCCCTTGGGATATATGAAGGGAAAACCATATTTGCTGAGCCTATGCAAGCTAGCGAAGTCCAATACATTCTCGATGTTGCGAAGGAACACGGACATGAAGTGGTGCTCTATACTTCCGAAAAAAATTACCTCACAGACCTTGATTCCGTTTTAGTGAAGGTTTTTCTTAAACAATTTCATCTGCGGAAAAATGATATTTTTACTGAACAGGTCATAAATGGTATTTTAGGTATGACCATCATTACGAATGGCCGATTGGGACATGAACTTTATGTATTCGATGAGGGAATACATTTATCACAGGTAAATATAGAGGGAATGGAACATTGCTTTGATGTTATCAGGGACAGGGTCAATAAAGGCGTGGGAGTTGAGTTTTTGCTAGAAAGACTAGGCATTGAACGTGAAAGTTCTATTGCTTTTGGTGATGGAATGAATGATAAAGAAATGCTTTACGCAGTTGGTGACGGTTTCGCAATGGGGAATGCCCATCCGGATTTGTTTCAGCATGCAAAACACAAGACCACTGAGGTAACCGATTCCGGAATTTATAATGGTTTGAAGTCGCTTGGTCTATTAAAATGAACAAAGGGAACCTCTTATGCTGAGGTTCCCTTTGTATTATAAAATTATCTTGCAGCTCTTTTTCGTGCGTTTGCCTGCGTAATTTGATTTTCTGGCTGTGCTGTCTTTTTTTGCAGCTGGGATTTATAACTTATCCAATACATCAGCGCAACAAAAACGCCTCCTCCAACTGCGTTTCCTAAATAAACTGGCACAAAGTTTCCGAAGTATTCAGTCCAGCTGTAATGGCCAGCGAAAATGGCGGCTGGGATTACAAACATGTTCGCCACAACGTGCTGAAAACCAATTGCTACAAAGCCCATAATCGGGAACCAAATCGCCAGGATCTTCCCTGTCATATCTGATGCTCCGTATGAAAGCCAGACTGCCAATCCTACAAGCCAATTACATCCGATTCCAGAGAAAAAAGCGGCCCAAAAGCTGTCATCTAATTTTGCTCCTGCAACCGCTACTGTTTTATCCAAGAATGGGCCATTTTCGGTCAACCCGACTACATGTCCAAAAATATAGGCAACGAACAGAGCTCCGACAAAATTGCTGATTGTAATCCAGAACCAATTATTAAGCAATTTTTTCACAGTCACTTTCTTAGCCAGGCTCGCGATTGAAATTGCGGTCATATTTCCTGTCAGTAATTCCCCGCCTGCAAGCAGGATTAAAATCAACCCAAGCGGGAAAACAGATGCCCCGAGAAAAGTACCGAATGTTCCCCATTCATGTGGCAGGTTAGCGATCACCCTGATATCAAGCAAATACCCCAAAGCGATAAATGCTCCTCCTAAAAAGCCGAGCACCAGCATATTCTTAATAGGCATGGAGGCTTTGTAGGTACCCGCGTCTACAGCCAGTTGGGCAATTTCCTGCGGTTTTCGAAAAGCCAATTTAATTCCTCCTGTTCTATAGATGCTAAGTTATTGGCGATGTTTTTCCTTTTACAGGCTTAATTCCCCTTTCTGAAACAAAAAAACAGCCTTTTCCGAATAAATAAAATGGGCTGAATATTTTTTGACAATTATTTTCGATTGACATATCATAATGATATATCAAATTGATATATATTCATTAAGGGGGAAAATAATCATGTCAATTGAACATTCTATCCTGGCCGTTATAAGCTTCCGTCCAAGCTCCGGCTATGACATTAAGAGTGAATTTGAACATAAAGCTGCGGGTTTATATTGGGGTTTAAGCTACGGAAGCCTTTATCCGAAGCTGAAAAAACTCGAAGAAGAAGGATACATCACCACTCTTGAGGAAGACAAGGATGGCCGAAAGAAGAAGCTGTATGATTTGACAGGAAAAGGCTGGCGCGAGCTGGAAAATTGGCTTGCACAGACACCTGCTCCTCCAGTGATCAAGGATGAGCTTTTCATGAAAATGGCAGCCTGGCATAAGGAAATGAATTTGGGAACTCTTTGCCTCCATCTTAGAGCAAGACAATCAGAATCTAAAGAGCTCCTCAGCTACATTAAGAACTGGAAGCAGAATAAGACATCATACATCAACAGTGTAGGAATGCTGGCAATCAGGTATGCAGAGCTTAAGCTGGAAGCTGAACTGCAATGGATTACCGAGTCGCTCGAAGCGATGGAGCACAACGATATGCCTGTTGGCCAGGATCCCTCCCAATTAGAGGAAAAACAGCTTGAACGCAGGAAAATAGCATTAATGAATGAAATATAGGAGGCTAAAAAATGAATGCTGGAATGTTTAAGCCATTGGGAAATAAAGCTTATCGCTCGCTGTTCGGTGCACAGGTTTTTTCGGATCTGGGGAACTGGCTTGATTTTGTAGCAATACAAGTGATTGTCGCTTATCATTGGGGACTTGGTGAAGCAGCGATTGCCTCAGTCATTATTGTCCTAGGACTACCATGGGTAATAATCGGGCCGCTTGCGAGTGTGTTTGTCGATCGACTGCCGAAAAAAATGCTGATGATCTCCTGCCTCCTGCTCAGGATTCTTTTTGTAGCAGGCCTGTTTTTTGCGCCGAACCTGATCATTTTGTTAGTTTTTGTCTTCCTGAAAGCAACCGTGGCTGCTCTATATGATCCAGCTAGGCAAAGTGCCATCAGGTTTACCGTTCCTGAGGATGAGCTCCCTGAAGCAGTTACACTTAGTCAGCTTTCAGTCAATACAATGAAAATAATCGGACCTGCGCTCGGGGGAGGTTTGATCGCGCTATTTGGAGTGAAAAGTCCTTTTATTTTTGAAGCAGCCGGCTTTTTAATTGCTGTTTTATTTTTAATGAATCTTCCAAAAATCGAAAAAGAAGCAAATAATTTGGAACAAAAAGTTCAGAAACCATCATTTTTTAAGGATTTCTCCGAAGGCATTCACCATATTTTTTCAACACGCATTCTAAAAGCAGCAATCATCTTATCCTCTATCGCCTTTTTTATTATTTTTTTATATGATGGATTGTTTGTTTTTATTGCTCAGAAGCTTGGCTTTGGAAAAGAGGATTTCGGCTGGCTGATCAGCTCAGTTGGATTCGGAAGTGTGGTTGGGGCATTGCTGCTAGGCAAATGGACCAATTGGAAGCTGAGGCCGATTCAATTAATGGCCGGGGCATCTTTGTTCAGCGGTGTATTTATCTTATTGATCGGTCTTGGTGCAAAAGGAGTATTTGAACTGCCGAAAATTGGCTGGATGGCGGGTGCTTTCCTGCTTGGTGTTCTTGGCTCAGCTCAGGGAGTACCATATGGATACATTCTTCAATCGGAAACCCCTAAACAAATAATGGGCAGGGTTTCAGCCTCAGCAATGTCGCTCCAGACCTTTTCGATGCTAGTTGCACCAGCGGCTGGTGCTTTGCTGGCAAAGCTCATTGGTGTTCCAGTTGTGTTAATTGGTGCCGGAATAGCAACCTTCTTTCTCGGAGCTTTCGCCCTATCAGTTCGAATAAGTCAAGTACCTAAAATAGAAAGTATTCAAACTCTAGACAGTTAATTTAACGCATTAAAGCGCTGGGGGTCAGACCCCCAGCGCTTTAATGTGGTACAGTGTTTAGTCTTTATTCAGAAGTTCTTCCCCTGCGATGCCTGGGTTTGTCATTTCGTATGGATTAAGGATTAAATCTAGTTCTTCTTCTGTCAATACATCGTATGCAAGACATAGTTCCCTGACTGATTTTCCTGTAAGGATTGCTTCGCGTGCAATTCTTGAAACTGCTTCGTAACCAAGGTGCGGATTGACAGCTGTGATGATGCCTACACTTCCCTCTACATCCTTCTCCAGCTTTTCTTTATTCGCTTCAATACCCACTAAACAATGATCTGTAAATACTTTGAATCCATTGTTCATGATGCTGATCGACTGAATAAGATTGAACACCAGGACCGGTTCCATAACATTCAGTTCAAGCTGTCCCGCTTCAGATGCAAGGCAAATCGTATGGTCATTGCCAATGACCTGGAATGCTACCTGGTTAATGACCTCAGGCATTACTGGATTTACCTTTCCTGGCATGATCGAAGACCCTGGCTGGCGGGCAGGCAGGATGATTTCATTAAAACCTACGCGTGGACCAGAAGCCATCAATCGCAAATCGTTAGCGATTTTTGACATATTCATCATACATACCTTCAAGGCAGCAGAAACAGTGGTATACGCATCGGTATTTTGTGTGGCATCAACCAAATGATCTGCGTTAGTTAATGGATAACCACTAATTTCGGACAGATGGCGGACGACATTTTTAATATATTTTGGATTAGCATTTAAACCCGTTCCAACTGCCGTTGCTCCCATATTTACTTCGTAAAGGTGGCCGCGAGTATGCTTGATTCGTTCGATGTCTCGTTCGATGACACGTGTATACGCCTCGAACTCCTGTCCAAGTCGAATAGGCACAGCATCCTGCAGATGTGTTCTGCCCATCTTGATCACGGAATCGAACTCTCTCGCTTTCTTTGAAAAGACCTCTCGCATAATAATCATTGTATCAAGCAGTTTGTCCAATAATGAAAGGACCGAAATATGGATCGCAGTAGGAAAAGCATCATTTGTTGATTGAGCCATATTAACATGCGAATTCGGACTTAATGTGAAATAATCCCCTTTTTCCTCACCGAGCAGTTCAAGAGCGCGATTGGCGATTACTTCATTTGTATTCATATTAATGGATGTTCCAGCTCCGCCTTGAATAGGATCGACAATAAACTGATCGTGCCATTTTCCATCGATGATCTCGTCTGCGGCTTTGACAATGACATCACCAAGACCGCCATATAGTCTTCCAGTTTCCATATTGGCAAGTGCAGCTGCTTTTTTGACGATCGCCATCGCTTTAATAAGTTCACTATGTATTCTATATCCTGTGATTGGGAAGTTTTCTACGGCCCTCAATGTTTGAATGCCGTAATAGGCATCAGCCAAAACTTCCTTTGTTCCTAAAAAGTCTTTTTCAATCCGGACTTTTACCTCTGACATTTTCTACGCCTCCAGAAAGTATGTAATGTACCTTAGCTTAAATCATGTATATGTACGAAAAGCTAACGAATCAAAACGGTTTCGACAAACTGATTCTGAAATGTTTTTATGTTTGTCCCCTTCGGACTTCCATGTTAGCTTGCCTACCTATTGTAAATCAAATCATGAAAATCATCACGTTAAATCATATGTTTTTTGCATTGTATTTTCAAAAATTCCACCTTGCATCCAGAAATAATGTATTAATCAATCTGATTCAACCAAAAGCTGTGCGAACAATGTGTGATTTTTGCATCTTATGGTGAAACACCACTACTTTTGATAGCTTTTGTCACCATGCAGGAAAACTGGAATATCAATGAGGAATTTATTTGTAACACATTAATTTAAAACTATTAACAGAAAGGAATGTGCACGATGACTGACACTCAATTCATGAAAGCATATACAATTAAAGAGGTGTCCAAGAAAATTAATGTTCCCTCTGGAACCATCAGACAATGGGAAAAGGATCTTACAGGGTTGCTAATCATACCGCGGACTAAACAAGGCGCGAGATTTTATACAGATATGGAGATCGAATTTTTGATGAAAATCAAGCAGATGCGCGATAAAAATTTAAGCAAGGAAATGATTCGCGACCTTTTGCAAAGACATTTGGGAAATGACCCTGAGTCAGTAACTGAGCCATTTTCAGATACAAGTGCATTAATGATTGAACCGGGTGTCCCTGCCAAGCTTCACGCACAAAATGAAGAAGGTTATGAAGCTTTTATGGCTGCTATGGAGCAATATAAAGAAACTCTAATTGCAGAAGTAAAAGCGGAGATCAGGAACGGCATTCGTAAAGAGGTTCTGGAAGAAGTTAAAAAGGAAATTTCCAAGGGCACTTTTACGACAGTCAAAACGATTTCCGACTCGATTTATAAATCCGGTGAACGGACTACCGAACAAATTAAAGAACTCACAGACACAGTGACAAAAACTTCGGCAGAAAATTCCGATACACTCGGAACCATTTCTTCGGAGCTTTCGAATGTTTCGAAGGGTACTTCTGAATTACACACTAGCATTGCAAAAGTATCGAGAGGCACAACTGAAATGTTCGGCATAATTTCTGAAAGTGTCGTAAAAGCTTCACAGGGCACATCCGAAAAAATTGCCCAGCTTTCGGAAAATATCCAAAAAACATCCAAAGGAACGACAGACAAAATTACCAAGCTAACTGAGAGTGTTGCGAAGGTTTCGAAGGGAACCTCTGAAAAAATAAATACCCTTTCGGGAAGCATTGCGAATGTTTCAAAAGGGACTTCCGAAAAGATTGCTTCCCTGGCAAACAGCCTGACAAAGACTTCAAAAGGAACGAATGAGAAGATCGCCTCACTGGCAAGTTCAGTTGAAAAAATGACCTCCGGGACGAACAAGGAATTATCAGTGCTGTCTGGACGGTTGAACGAAACAACAGAAACCGTAGCTGAGGAATTTAAAATTCTTGCCGATTATGTATCAAACAGCCGTGAAGCAACCAATCAAGAACTCTCGAATTTAAATGAGATCCTCACGCAAGAAAGAGAGTATTTTGTAAAAACCATTAAAACCGAACGCGAAGAATTCCGGAAAGAGATCAGGCAGCGCGACGAAATGTTTAAAGATATGGTCGAAAGCTTCCGTGAAACAGCTGCTTCAAAACAACATAAACGGAATTGGTGGAAGGTTTGGAAATAGCATTGCCGTTTGGCTTAGCCTTTTTTTAAAAAGGCTATTTTAAAGCCTAATGTTGTTTTTAAAACCTGTTGATTGTAGTGGAAGGCGCGAAGACTCCTCCGACAATGCTACCGCATTTCCATCGTGCGTGGGCAGGTTCGAGGAAGCTTTTCAAAGTCCTGCGGGCGCAGCTGGTCAGGTGAGACCCCGCAGGAGCGAAGCGACGAGGAGGCTCAGCGCAAGCCCCGCGGAAAGCGAAGCGCCTGGAACGGAAATCAACAGCCTTGTTTAACAGAGACTTTAAAAAATTAGTGAAAAGTTATCAAAAAAATTGAAGCTTTCTTTACTATAAGAGTGCACGCTTATCGTAAAACTGCCTTAAGAAAAGAACATAAATATTAAGAGCAAAGTTGTTAATAATAGTTACACCAGCTAAATTTCTAATAAAAATTTTTATCTAAATGTTACCTTTTTCTCTAGAGGTCTCCCAATCAAATCAGCTATGAATTCACACGAAGAGGAGAGTGAGGAGATGAAATACATCTATCGAATTGCGGCAATTGGTCTTTTTTGTATCCTCTTTTTACCGGCAGAATCAGCCTTGGCAAAAAGCCCTTCTCATTTTGGACCATTCAAACCGATTAATATTTCCCATCGTGGTGCTTCTGGACATGCACCAGAACACACCTTTCCGGCTTATGAACTTGGTACCATAATGGAAGGAGATTATATAGAGATTGATCTCCAGATGACGAAGGACGGAGAATTGATTGCGATGCATGACGAAACACTTGACCGCACCACAGGAGAAACGGGCATGGTCAAGGATTTCACTCTTGCACAAATAAAGAAACTTGATGCAGGATCCTGGTTTAATGAAACTTTCCCCCAGAAGGCAAAGCCGGACTATCTCGGTCTTCAGGTGCCAACTCTGCGAGAGATCATTGAACAAATGGGTCCTAATGCGAGGTACTATATCGAAACTAAATCTCCAGAATTCTATCCTGGAATGGAAGAAAAGCTACTTGATATTTTGCATGAATACAATCTTGTCGGGGAGAATCAGCCTGTTGGCAAGATCATGATCCAGTCTTTCAGTGCAGAGAGCCTGAAAAAAATCCATCAGATGGATGAGTCCATCCCCTTAATTCAGCTATTGTCATACTATGCACCCGCCATCATAACGAATGAGGAAGTGGCGAAAATCAAGGCGTATGCAGTCGGGATTGGAATGCATTACACTGCCATCAGCCCTGGCTATGTAAAAAAGGTCCGGGATTCCGGATTACTGATCTATCCTTATACAGTAAATGAGAAAGAGGATATGGAGATGCTTTTAGATTGGGGCGTTACAGGAATGTTCACCAATTACCCAGATCGGCTAAACGAAGTTATAGGAAAAAGAATGCCATAAATAAAGCTGCCTTTCGGGAGGCAGCTTTGTTTATGGTAGTTTTTAAAAGGATTTTTTACTAACTATTTTCTATTTCAAGATGCTTCTTCAAAAGGGATTGAAGCCTGTGCTGCTCTTCTTGAGGCACAACAAGAAAATATAGTTCCTTCCCGAACTCCTCATCGTAAATTCTTTGTCCATCCCCCTTCACTTCATTTTGATGGATCTGTTTTCTGGCATCCTTATAATTTTGCTGGATATCCTTCATTTCGCTAAACGTCATGTTGGTCTTGATATTATCGCCCAAGGCCTCTAAAATCGAATTATACCTTGCAAGTGATGTAAAACTGGCACCTTTATCTATTATTGCCTTAATAACTTCACGCTGGCGGATCTGTCTGCCGAAATCACCACGTTTGTCTTCGTACCGCATCCTGATAAACTTCAATGCATCGTCCCCATCTAATGCTACTTCACCAGCAGGAAAATTCGTTCCGCCATAGGCAAAATCCAAGTCATTAAATACGGTAATCCCTCCTAAAGCATTCACTATTTCTTTAAAACTTTCCATATTGACTTTTATGAAGTAATCAATTGGAATATCTAGGAATTGTTCAACTGTCGCAACCGCCATTTCGGCTCCTCCGTAGGCAAATGCATGGTTGATTTTGGATACTTTATCGAGGCCGGCAATCGTTGTTCTTGTATCTCGAGGAATGCTGAGCATTTCGACTGATTTTTTATTTGGATTTACAGACAGCACGATCATCGTATCAGATCTTCCTCCATCATTTGCACGTTCATCGACACCGAGCAACAGCACAGAAAATGGTTCTCTTTTCTGGAAAGATAATTGTTCTTCCCTTTTTTCTGACTTTTCCCGATCAAGTGGCTGATGCATTGTTTCCACTGTCTCTGTGACCGATTTATAAACAGAATATGTATAAAAGCCAGCGGAAATGGCGAGGAGCAGTGCCAGGATTCCAAAGAATTTCATTACTCTTTTCTTATTTTTCATATTAAATTAAATCACCTCTTTTAAGATTGATTGTTATCCATTTTCAACTTTTAGTCCTGGCCAAGTGGATTTCCAGTTCTTTGTCTCAAGCCTTTTTTTATAAATTTGCATTAATTTTTTTGATGACTTAAAAAACGGAGTTGGTTTTAATTTCAATGACACAGCATCATGTAGACCATAAGGTGCGATTATGGTCAGGTTTCCTTTATCGTTTATCTTCACACCAAGGGCTGTAGAGGTTTCAGGAAATTTCGAAATGGCGTCAGATGAAGACAAGTATGGCGGAAGCTGATTTACTAAGTGCATCCTGGCTTGATTTTTAACCGACCATGGGACTCCTCCATGAACTTCAGTAAGGTGTGCTTCAAGCTTTTTTTCCTTGCCTTCATCTATAAAGCGTTCATCGTGAAAAATGACATCAATATCTGCCAGTTCTGTCCTCACAGTGTAACCGTGGACGGTATCCCAGATTTTAGACCTGACAAACCCGGCGCAAACACACCAATCGCGTAAGTGAAGTGTGCTTGCGGTTTTAATAATTTCCATCATCCATTCGTCATGCTTGATCAATTCGATGAGATCTTCCTCAGTTTTTATTTTCATTTTTTGCGCTCCTCGCTTATTGGAAAAAATTTCTGACTGCAGATTTAAATTGCGACTCTTCTTCCAAAAACGGATAATGGCTGCTGTTTTCGAATACATGTAGTTTTGAAGATGGAATCAACTGCTTCATTTCTTCGGAAAATAAAACCGGACATTGGACGTCATGCCTCCCACAAAGAATCAGAGTTTTAACAGTAATCTTATGCAGTTGTCGAGTGACATCGAAAATCAATGCCTCCCTCGAGAAAAAGTTTAATCGTTTGGAAGACAATTTTTTTGATATTTTTTTATTGAAATATTCATCATGGAGTTCAGATCGAAATAATGACAGCATGGTCCTTTGCCTGGTGATTGCTTTCCTTTCAGTTTCGGTTAAGCCTGTATGCTTCAATTTTTCGATCAAGCTTTGCATAAGCTCAAAATCCGCGTGCAGTTTATTATATATACATCCTTCTGAAGAGGAATACTCCCTGGCAGCGGACCCTACAATGATAAGGCTATCAAGCAACTGGCTAAAATGGATGACATATAAAACTCCAAGCATACCACCGGTCGAATGCCCCGCAAAACTCCAACTTGGTATACTTAAAGCTTCCCTGATTCCTTCAAGATCCAATATTGCTTCTATCATGCTTAATTGATATGGCTCTTCGGCTTTTGCTGATTGCCCTGCTTCCCTCAAATTTACGAGGATCACTTGATTTTGCTCTGTAAATACGTCTGCAAAATAATCTCCCGAAGAATTAAATTCTGAATAATGGTGAGTGACACAAATCGGTTCACCACTGCCTTTTACAAAAATTTCGAAATTCCCACGTTTAGTATTGATGATTTGCTGTACCCATTTCTCCATGTCTGCACCTGCTTCTAATAAAAATTCATATGTGGTTTAGTTTCTTTATAATAATTGAGCCGATCATTTAGTGTACCAGTGTGAAATTCGAATTTGTGGCCATCTGGATCTTTAAAATAGATCGACTTTTTATCTCGATCGTCTCTTTCACGCCCTGGTAAAATTTCCACATCCAAATCTACTAACTTATTGAGAATTAGATCAAATTCTTCTTCTTTAATGGAAAACGCAATATGCGTGTAGGACGAGTGAATCTCATTCCGGGGAATATTTTTTTCTTCATTCAAGGCAAGCCAAATGCCATTCAAATCAAAATAAGCTGTAGAATTCCCGCTGGCGAGCAGCCTTGCGTCAAATACTTTCAAGTAAAATTCTATCGATCTATTAATATTAGATACTGAAAAAAGCAGATGGTTGATCTCACTTATTCTCATCATTGCCTCCGTTAATAAAGCCGGTTTTTGTAGCCGTCTTCCAGTCTTGTTTGTATATCAGCAACTGATGTTCCTGGCAGCCTGGAGTGGGCTGCAAGGATTTCTGAACCCGATGGCAAAGAATGTTGCTCTGTCCATGAATCTGGAGTCCATAGACCAGATCTCTTTAACGCTTTTCCACATTGGATGAAGCATTCTTCAACCTCAACCTCGATGCCCAGTATCGGTTTCTTTCCGCTGGCTTCCATTTTCTCAAGCACGATAGGATCAAGGGTTAAGCTTGCCTTCCCATTTACTCTTAATGTCTCAGGCATTCCAGGGATAAGAAACAGCAATCCTACACTTGGATTTGATAAAATATTTTTTAATGAGTCCATTCTTTTATTTCCAGGCCGCTCCGGAATGACGATACGTTTTTGATCTAATACAATTACAAAACCGGGTGCATCGCCTCGAGGAGAAGCGTCACAATAACCAGAAGAATCAGCTGTGGATAAAATCAAAAAAGGTGAATGCGCTAAAAATTTCCGGCAATGTTCATCTATAATGCTAATGACCTTTCGTTTGGCAAGTTCACTTGGCTCCCCAACCAAGGCCCTTAATTCTTTGAAATCATTGATTTTATAGTTCAAGTTCTCATCTCCCTTTATGAATAATCTCAATTATGATGGTATGCAGTTTTAAGTGGTTTTCAACATCCTTTTGGATATCGCTGTATGATATAATGATGTTACCACAATTTGGGTGAACTAACATAAAACGCTAATCAACTAGTAAAAATACATATATAGAAGGTGCAGATTTGATTAAAGAAAATAAACGCATGGCATTTTTTTGGGCGTTAATCTTTGCATTTATTGGTGGCTTAATATTTTCATATCTTGCTATTCCTATTCCCTGGCTGCTCGGACCGATGTCAGCGATGTTAATTACCTCGAGATTTAAAGGTATTTTTTTTTATTGGCCATCCTATTTAAGGGACGCTGCTTTAGTCATAGTTGGATATTCTATTGGCCTTTCGTTTACCAGGGAAGCCGTTATAAATATTCTAACGAATCTGCCTATGATGCTTATTTTGACCATTCTGCTGGTTTCATCCGCAGCACTAATGGCTTTTTTCATTTCTAAGCTTTCTGGTGTGGACTACCCAACTGTATTGACCGGCAGCATCCCAGGAGGTCTCTCGCAAATGATCATATTTGCTGAGGAAAATAAGGGGATTAATATTACTACCGTAACCTTTCTTCAGGTATCCAGATTATTGATGATCGTTTTTTTTGTTCCATTTATCATATTCGGTCCCGTACTTAATATGAAACATACAGATTTAGTCATGAACAATATTGTCAAGGGTACTGTTTCACCAGCGGTCGTTTTCCTGTTTGGAGCTATATGTATAGTGGCAGCTTTGATTGGGAAGAAACTAAAGTTCCCTACTCCATTTTTGTTAGGCCCTATTCTGGGCACTGCCCTTTTAATGAACGTGGGGTTCCAAGGACCCCTTCTCCCTTCATTTATTCTTGACGTTTCTCAATTCATGATAGGTGGATATATTGGCCTCCTGCTAAAGCCGGAAAAATTGGAACGGAAAACAACGTCTATTATTCTTGCATTGCTAAGCGGACTTGTTCTTGTTACAGGTTCTTTAGCCATTAGCATCTATATTACAGACGTTTTAAATATCTCAATCGTAACAAGTTTCCTGAGTTTAGCTCCTGGCGGAATGGATCAGATGGGTATTATTGCGCATGAGGTTAATGCAGATCTTTCGATGGTTACTGGATTTCAATTATTCAGGCTGTTTTTCATTTATTTTGCTGTACCTCCTTTTCTCAGATGGTATTTTAAGAGGAAATTTAGCGGCGAAGAGGAATCACTTTATGATTGAGGGGTATATTAATTAACATATGTTATACCATTGTGATGGAGGGATTTGATGAACCAATCAATCAATAATTTTATTAATAAAGCTAAACAGACATTGAATCAAGCTTATGGACAAGCAAAAGAAACGGTTTATTCAATGACTGGGACCTCTTCTGCCTCGGTGCAGCAAATCGCTGAGTATATCATGAACAACCCTGATGCAAAAATGGTGGAAAAACATTATCTAGGAGCTACATTGTCTTTTTATGAATTGGTGCAAGGGGCGACAAGATATTATTTAGAAACTAATAAATCTAAAATCCTGCAGTTAGATGTTCATTCTCATAATCAAACTATTGTCTCGTATCGATCGTATCGCGACCATTTATCTCTTAACACCCCAGTGAGACTTCCAGATCTTTCTAGTACACAATCTTAAATTACAGTTGTACAAACAGGCTTCTGCATTCTTGCAGAAGCTATTTTTGTGGGATGAGATATTTCTATGTTCTTGAAGGATTTGTAAAAAAATGATCGAGATAAGAAGTTTAATGAAAATTGGTAAAAATGACCTATCATTTTTAGAAAATAGTAGTAAAATGAGAGATAAGATATCTAATAGGAGTGAGCACTCTGGTTGAGTTTTTTTTACTAATCACTGTAACCATTGTATTGGCTATTATGGCTAATTTCTTACGCTTTAATGTAAGCGCTTATATGAATAAACTGATTTTTTCCTTAACTGCACTTGTACTGGTAGAAATATTTATTAAGGTTTATGGGACATACCATATACAATGGATGCTTCTTTTTTTTGTTGGCATCTCGGGTTATTCTTATAAATTACCTGGCGGGATTATCGCCGCCGTATTCAGTGCAGCTTTGGCAGTTGCGCAAACAGAAGGTTCTTCCCTGCTTACACTGGCTTCATACCTAGCAATTGGTGCAGGCTCAGGTTATGTATCACAATATTTATTGAAAAAGAAGCGTGATCACCATAAGTGGATGTATATGCTGATGGAACAATCCAAGCATTTGCAAGTTTTCCGTGAGGTCAGTACAACTATGCAGCGTACTCTTCAACAGGATCTTTTGCTTAAAGTTATATTGACTTCTGTTACTGCAGGCCATGGACTTGGCTTTAACCGTGCGATGATTTTTCTTTTTTCCAGCGAGTCTAAATCCTTAAGAGGGATTGTTGGTGTAGGGCCAATGGATGTAAAAAAGGGCTATGAGGTGTGGGAAAAGATTTCTGAGGACAAATTAAAGCTCCGGGATTTGATTGAGCACAATTTCGACAGCAACTTTACAGACCCAGAATTAAATGACATTCTAAAATCCCTTGATATTCCTTATGATGAACAAAATGTCTTTGGGATGGCACTTTCCAGTCAGAAGGCAGTTATCGTTAAAGAGATCGATAACAATGATTCTTCGCAAATTCTTATTCATGAACTTTTTCAAACGAATGAATTTGCCGTTATCCCTCTTATTAATCAAGGGAAAAATATAGGAATCCTGCTTATTGATAATATTGTCAATAAACGGCCAATAACTTTGATGGATACAGAATCTATCATTCCACTTGCAAACCAGGCTGCGATTGCTCTCGATCATGCTAGCCTGTACGAACAAATTGAGGAAATGGCTTTAAGGGATGGACTAACTGGATTGCTGAATCAGCGTGCCTTCCAGACTATACTAGAGGATCACTTCCCTCATTCAGGGAATCAGCGTGGGCCGCTTTCGCTAATCATTTTTGATATTGATTTTTTCAAAGTCTTTAATGACAAAAATGGCCACCTGCTTGGAAATGAAGTTTTGATGAAGCTTGCTGGAGTAATTGTTGATACCCTGAGGCCCGGTGACTTCTCATTCCGCTTTGGAGGGGAAGAATTCGTCGTCCTGCTTCCTGAAACAACATTGGAGCAATCAGAAATGATTGCTGAAAAAATTCGTCTGAATGTTGAACTTGCAAAATTTCCAGGCGAAGAAACACAGCCCAAAGGTACTTTAACAGTAAGTATTGGGACTGCTTGTACAGATCATTCAGCCATTGTGACTAAGAACGAGTTAATAGATGCAGCCGACCAGGCTCTCTATAAGGCAAAAAATGCAGGCAAGAATACAGTAGTTTCTTTTAAGGAGTTCGTTACCATTGATTGAAATGACGTTCATTATGGCAGTAATTGTCTTTCTGATGACGGCCGGTTTAACCAGCAGACCCTTCTATGATTTTTCGATGAAAAAGTATACGAAAAGAGTTACCTCGAAATTTGGTTTCAAAGTTTCAGATCTCCATTATTCATACGACCAAATGATTTATTTTATCTCGCTTCCGACAACACTGCCTTACGTTAAAGCTGCTGATAAAGATGATTTAATCATTGAACAAGATTATTCGTCCTTTTTTTACCCAGTGTTAAAAGGGATAAAAATTTCTTTGGAATTCAATGAGCAAAAGCTGTACCTTGCATATTTGCCGATTGGCAACTTCCGCCTGCCTCATCTTGATAAACTTCAGCAGGAAGGATACATAGATGAGCAGACCTATTTAAAAATCAGTACAAGTAAACTCCTTCATCCAAAAACTTTAACAGAAGTGCGAGAGGAAGTTTATAAGCAGCTGCAGATTGGCCGCTATTAACTTTTAAAGTCAGCATGTGTATATGCTGGCTTTTATATATTAGGCTTTGAAAAGATTGGCTGTTGATATACGTTTTAGAGGGTTTTTAAAATTAGCGGCGGCTAGATCACCAATTATTAATCAAATTATGTTCTGAAGATATTGCACATCTGCGAGTATTAAAGGCAAAGCCCAGTCCGTAGACTGGGCTTTGAATTTTGTTAAATTTGTTATTTAATCTGGCCGATGAAGCTTAGTTCCTCAACACTGTATGCATCTGCTGAACTGTCCAGGATTTTCCTCACATCATTCAATGTGTCTTGAAGGCCTATCCTTACGCCATTTTTACCTGTAAAAGTCTCTGCTACATAGAACGGCTGTGTCAGATATGCTTCTAGTTTTTCACCTTGTTGATAGATATAAAGCTCTGCAGCAGGTAGACGGTCCAGTCCATGGACATTTACTAATGAACGCAGTTCTCGGTACCTGCGGAGCAATTTTTGTGCTCTTTGCTGGATACTGTGGTGAACGGGATCTAAATAGGATCCCTCTAAGATGGATGAAGTTGAGTAGATCGGGTTTACCGCGGGATATTTATGGCGGACGGCTAGGTCTGCATCAAAATGCCATAATGTGTCAAGTGGACCATATGGCAAATCCTCATCAACAGCCTCTCCTTGTAAATCAACTAGAAAAGTAGTAACAGTAGAAATTCCTTTTTCATCAAGCATTTCTTGCAAGCTATACATATCCCCTGATAATATAAAAGACCTGTCAGCTGTTAAGACAAAATCCTTATTTACACCAGATGAGATCATAGCTTGATAGGTCTCATCGATAGAATCAGTTACAAAATCAACATCACTTGTTACATCATTAATTTCTGGATGATCCCCGTTGGGTTTTATCAGGATAGTTATGTAACCTTCCCGTTTAAGCCGATACAACATTTCTGCAAGAACTACCAATTGGCCCATACCAGGGCGTGCCACAAGTCCAACAGTCCCTCCTTTTGAAATTGGAGCGAATAAATCCAATGTTTTGATCCCTGTTTCAATCATTTCTGCACTCTCCCCTCTTAAAATCAGTTCATCCAATGTGCAGCCAGCTAATTCAGCAAGTGCGACAATCGTTCGTACTTCGGCCCTTCCCACGGGAATCTTGCCAGTCGATAAATTGGAAACAGTAGCTGGCCTTAATCCTACTGACTTAGCAGCAGTCGTGAGATTCGGAACTCTTTTACGCAACAAAGCTACATTCAATCTAATATTTTCCATCACTTCCACCTCCTTACTTTAAAGAGTAAATCATTTTACGTTAAAAAGCAATATAAATTACTTTGAAAAGCATTTAAATTTACTTTTTAAAGTAATTTCCTTTGTTAGGTTTAAGTTTTAAATATGATCATGCCAAAGGGCGCGCTGGAGATTCACGTAGGAGTAAATGTACTGAGCGTCATATTCAAATGAAACCCTGCGACGCTGTAATATTTGCTGCATCTGACGGAGAATATGTCCGTGCGAAAACCGATGGTGAACAAAGCCTTGTTTTCAATAGGTTCTGATTAGCGAAAAAGAATCATGCGATTGTTTCAGGAAAAGCTATGTGAAAAGTGCATAGCGATTTCAGCACCATAGGCTAGCTTTTCTCATACGCAACTTTGAGGATCATCTAGATCCAAACTTCTTCTAATGTATCCCTGAATATTTGATTAAGTGTCTTAGTTGGATCAGAGTGTTTCTTGGTAAGCTGCTTAGCAAATGATTCAAGGAATTCTATTTCTTTAATGATAAAATCATCAATGATGCTTAAGTCCAAGTCATTTTGGAGTCGTTCTCCCGCTTGCTTGGCTGTTAAAATTTTTAAGGCAGCCTCCTTCACTCTTCCTGGAGAAAGTGTTTGTATTAGTTCCGGGAATTCGACAGGTGGCACAGAACCATACTTTACAATCCATAGCCCAGACAGGATGGATCGAAGGATGTACAGATATAGTTTAATATTTCTCTCCTGCTTACCCGGTCCCACATCAAAATTTCTCCTCGCTATGTTTATGTGATGGATGATAAAGGACTTTTCAGAAAAGATACTCCCCGTCATGGCTTTCATTTTTTCAATTGTTGAATACTGTTGTAAATAAACCTCTTTGGATTGAAGCCATTCTATTAAGGAAGGATTTGATTTTCTGAAGAGCCTTAATGTTTTAGCCAGCTCCCAGCCGCTCATATCCAATAGAGGGTTTATTTCAATAGTCAAGGCGTCTTGCTTAGGCACTTCAAGTACATCTTTTTTTTGATCTATCGATAAATACCAATCTAGCTTGTGAACATAAATAAACCTGATATCGTAATCGCTGCCATGGTCGGCAAAGCCCAGAGCACGGCTGCCGGCATCGCAGGCAAAAAGGATTTTTACGTCGTATTCAAGCTCTATCCTTTTTAAAACCTCTATTATTTGTGTTTTCACCTTGCTGCCTCCCCATCGAAAAACAATTTTATAGTTAGTTTGCCTTCATTTCTGAAGGGTATAAGAGAATATACACAATATAAAGGAGGCAAAATCATGAATAACGATCAAACGAAAGGCGCTTTTGACCAAGTCAAAGGAGAAGCTAAAAAGCAATTTGGCAAACTTACTGACAATGAATCAATGGAAGCAGAAGGCCGAGTTGATAAAGGTAAAGGAAAACTGCAAGAAACAGCTGGAAATGTGAAAGAAGACATCTCTCGTGCTTTCAATAAGGCTTCAAGAGATTAAAGGTCAAACCAAAAGCCTTTGCTATCAAGCAAAGGCTTTTTTTGTGCTCGATTATTTAATTTAGTATTCCAACCTTAATCAATATTTGATTTATGTTTCCCTTTCACAAATCGATAGGCCAGATAAGCTATATAAAGCGGTGTTGCTATATAGATCAGATAAGGGAATTGCCCATATGTTCCCTTCCAGATTACGAATAACATGGAACCGAGGAAAAAGGTAACAATCGTTCCGTACTTAGGAAGCGGTACTTCTTTGAAACTTGGAATTCTGACTCTGCTTACCATTAAAAATCCTAACGCAGTAAATACTACTGTAGTTACAATGTTCGGTATTAAATCCCCAAATAACGTAAGAATCGCCATGATTCCACCTGCAGCAGTGATCGGTACGCCAATAAAATAGTTCAGTGAAGATTTATCTGTACTGATATTGAATCTTGCTAGTCGGTATGCTCCAAATAAAGGGAAAAGTCCCGCAACAAGAGTCCCTAAAATTCCGAAATTATGGAAGTATGTATAATACACTAAAAATGATGGCGCTACGCCAAAGGTGACGATGTCAGCAAGTGAATCTAACTCTTTTCCGAGCTGGCTGTCTGCTTTCAGCATTCTGGCAAGTCTTCCATCCATGCTGTCTAGCATCATGCCAATCAATATTAATATAGCTGCGTTATTAAATTGGCCGTTAGCAGCAAATCCTATTGAAAGAAAACCACAATATAGATTTCCTAACGTAAACATATTTGGAATCATCTTTGTAAACCGCATTAGTTGTCCTCGCTCTCCGAAATCATTTTTTTCATCCTTACCTTTTCCTATTTTTACCCCAGCATGGCATGAATCATGTTTAATAAATATAATTATCGCCAAAAATATAGGTGAACTATATCATTATATCTCATTCTGAAGGGCGATTAATAAGAAAATTTTAAAGTTATTAGAAGAATGATTAACAGTAACTTAAAATATGCTTTAAAAAATAACTATTAAAATGATTCATCAAATTGTATACTATTTTTGGGCTGGTGAATTATGATCAATAAACTATTACGCAGAATAAAATTTCTTCTTATTAGACTATTCAGGATAAAAGACAACGCACATAATATTTCTCTAGGGTTTACTTTAGGTTTCTTGATTCATTTTGTTCCTTCTTTTGGAATGGGACCGATTATTTCTACAGCAAGTGCTAAACTTTTCAAAGGCAGTCCGGTTGCTGGTTTTATTAGCGGGGTTTCCCTTATTTGGCTTTTCCCATTCTTATTTTATTTGAATGTAATTGTAGGAGAGACGCTGTTCCCATATGGCATGTTCCCATCAGCAGCAGGCATGCCACATCATGGTGCAATTCTTGGAACAAGTATGCATGTCGGTGCTGCATTTTTCTTAGGCATGATCGTAAATCTTATCATATTCGGGTTTATTGTATACTTCTTGATTTATACTCTGTTGCTGAAATACAGGCTGAATTTTTTATCAGCAATTAAAAAATGGGACATAAAAAAATAAAGGAATGAAAAAAATCTTTGGATTCTTTTCATTCCTTTTTTAACGTTGTAGCTCATGTCAATAAAAACATTTGCTTTTTTCGTGTCATGTCTGTATGAATTCAATGATTTCATTGTCAGTTCCCTGATAAAACACAGTCTTCCAGCCGTTTTCCAGGGAATATGGACCTTCACTTGGCAACAGTGAAGACTCTGCTAACTTGCGAATTTGCTCCTCGATATCATCCACTTCAAAACAAAGATGGATATTTTCATTTATTTGGCTATTTAGATTATTTGCTATAAGCTCAATCAAAAATCCATTAAGATTTAAAAATATGATTTCCTCATCTTGAAAAGAAGTTCTCAAATATTCCTTAAATCCAAGTAATTCCTCATAGAAAGCTTTCGCAGCCTCGAGGTTTTTCACTTCCAGTGCGAAATGGTGGATTCTCATATTTTTACTCCTTTTCATATAATTAAGTTGATATCACCGAACTCATGCCATAAATAATTCTTTTTGATTGCAATTGTATAGGCTGAAAATAGTTTTTTCTCCTTCACAAAAGCGGTAAGCATATCTAAGTGGCTTGCCTTAGGCTCATGGAAGCCAGTGATGATTCCATCAACCAGCTGCAGTTCATACTCGGCACTCACATACAGATTTGTCCATCCTGATAAAATTGAAGTCTTTTTAGCTGTTTCTAATGCGCGTACAACTGTCGTACCAACGGCAACAACTTTTCCGCCTGTAGACTTTGCCTCCATTATTGCCTTCATATCTTCCTGAGCTATTACATATTCTTCATAATGGTCTTCTGGTGAGTGTTCATAATGATCATCAAGCAAATAGCTAAGACCTGTATGAAGCTGCAAATAAGCTATCTTGATACCTTTACGCTGCAGCTTAAACAAAAGCTCCCAGCTGAAGGCTCTTCCGGCTGAGGGCATTTCTACGGAGCCAGGCTGACTGGCAAACACGGTCTGATAGTAGTCCAGCTTCCATGGCTGCTCAATATATTCATACCTGACTGGCTCGCCTATTGAATAAAAGGCTTCGATAAGATCTCTTCCCTGAATCGAAAAATGGACTATTTTCAATGGTGATTTAAAAACTTCGCCAATCACTTTTGCCACCAGGTTTTCCCCGAAGCAGAATTGGTCACCCGCTTTGACATCTTCAGCAACGATTAATACTTCCCAGGCAGAATCATTCTTTTTCCTTGCAAGCCTTATTTCAGTCTCTTTCTTAATTAGCTTTCCATTTCTATGCCAATCTGCTTTTAAAATGGCAGGAATTGTTCTGCTGTTATTAAGCACAAGAATATCGCCGGGATTAAGGTATTGGTCAAGTTCAAAAAACTTGTCATGTTTTACACTGCCTGTAATCTTGTCAAGGACCATCATGTTTACGTGATCTCTGCGTATTCCTCTTCGCTCCGGAGGATGTGTTGCATTGAGTTCAGACGGAAGATAAAAGTCATAGGCTATTGATTCTGCTTTACTCTGCATCATTGCCCCTCCTTTACGAATTCCTGTGCCTGGAACCGCTGGCCGTTTATATCTTTGGAGGCATCTGAAGCAAGGAATAGAAATACGTCAACTACATCATAAGGATCCGCTAGCTCATAATCGCATTCAGGTACAGCAAGTTCATGCATTTCAGTATTCATTTCGCCTGGGTCGACCATATTCATTCTGACATTCGTTTCACTTAATTCATCGGCCCATGTTTCAGTCAGTCCCTCAACAGCAAATTTAGAGATTCCATATGCTCCCCATCCAGCATAGCCAACATTGCCGGCTTCGGATGTCACGTTGATAACCGAGCCTGCATTTTGCTTAAGCATGGCTGGCAGGACACGCCGCGCTACAAGAAATGGACTGATGCTGTTTACTCTGATTACCTCAGCAAAATCGTCTTCAGGATAGTCGAGCAATAGCGGCATTGGACTAGGACCAAGAACGGAAGCGTTATTAATCAAAACATCAATGCGGCCATATGTTTCTTCTGTTAAGGCAACGAATTTTTCTACATCACGGGGATTAGAAACATCAGCGACAACCGCCAGCACTTCGGCGCCCATAGCTTCAGCTTCCTGTTTTACCTCTTCAAGCTCTTTTTTCTTCGTGCGCATACCGCGAGCTTAGCGCCTTCTTTTGCAAAAGTTAGGGTCAAAGCCTTGCCCAGCCCCTGTGTCACTCCTGTAATCATTACTACTTTATTTTTTAGCATCATCAAGTCCTCCTAAGTTTTCTTCTGATTTCATCATAAAATTTTGAAGAAAATCCTTCCTCGTAAAGAAGCTTGATATTTTCTACGACTTTAGTCTAAGATTTCGAGTTTTTTTTAAGTGAGTTTTCTTCGATATTAGCCTATAAAAAAAGAAGGCTGCGTCTCACAGCCTTCCTCAACTTAGTTATGAATCTGATAAACAATTGCTTCGTACGGTTTTAAAGCGATTGTAGTCTGTAAAGTCTCATGTCCTGAATAGTTGGCGATCAGGATTTCGTCCTTCTTGCCTTGAAGCTCAGCTGGGACTTCAAAAGTTTGGTTTTGTGCAGAGAAATTCAAGACAACAAGCAATGTGTGTGATTCATATGTTCTTGTGTATGCATACACGTTTTCATCCTCAGGCACCAGAATTTCATAGCTTCCATGTACAATGATTGGATGCTCTTTGCGCAGCTGAATCAGTTTGCGGTAGTAATGGTAGATTGAATGCTCATCCTCAACCGCTAACTTTGCATTAATTTCTTTATAATTCTGATTTACCTTCAACCACGGAGTACCAGTCGTAAATCCGCCATGGTCTGTTCCATCCCATTGGAAAGGCGTTCGTGCATTGTCGCGACCCTTAACATAGATGGACTCCATTACCTTGGCTGGGTCTTCTCCATTTTGGATCACTTTTTCATTGTACATATTCAAGGTTTCAATATCCTGGTATTCTTCAATCGAGTCAAAGCGTACATTTGTCATGCCGATTTCTTCGCCTTGATAAATATATGGTGTTCCCTTCAGCATATGAAGGAAGGTAGCCAGCATCTTGGCAGATACAATGCGGAATTCTTGATCATTGCCAAACCGGGAGACCATCCTTGGCTGGTCATGATTGTTAAGATAAAGACTGTTCCAGCCTTCTCCTTCAAGACCATTTTGCCATTTAGTAAAGCTTTTCTTAAGGTCAGTCAGCTTCAATGGCCTTAAATCCCACTTGCCTTCTGGCCCTGAATCTAAATCTACATGCTCGAATTGAAAAATCATATTGGTTTCATTTCGTTCCTCGTTTGTATAAAGTTTTGCGAGTTCAACTGATGCTCCAGGCATTTCGCCAACAGTCATGGCATCATAATGAGACAAAACTTCACGATTCATTTCCTGAAGATAATCATGAATCTTTGGGCCGTTCATAAAGAATTTGCTACCTGATACATAAGGCTTTCCCTCTGGATTAGGCGCATCAGGAAGACCGTCGACCTTAGATATGAAATTGATGACATCCATTCGGAAACCATCAATTCCCTTATCGAGCCAGAACTTCATCATATCGTATACTTCCTGGCGGAGCTTTGGATTCTCCCAGTTCAAATCAGGCTGTTTTTTGCTAAAAAGATGCAGATAGTATTCTTCAGTTGTTTCGTCATATTGCCATGCAGATCCACTGAATACGGATTCCCAATTATTAGGTTCCTTGCCATCCTTTCCAGGTCTCCAAATATAGTAATCACGATATGGATTATCCTTTGATTTACGAGATTCAACGAACCAGTTATGTTCATCTGAACTATGGTTAACGACAAGGTCCATGATCAGTTTCAGTCCGCGCTCATGCATCTCTTTTAAAAGTAATTCCCAGTCAGCCATCGTTCCGAAATCGTCCATAATATCGCGGTAATCACTGATATCGTACCCATTGTCATCATTAGGAGATTTAAAGACAGGTGAAAGCCAAATGACATCAATGCCAAGTTCCTTTAAATAATCTAATTTTGAAATGATGCCAGGAATATCACCAATTCCATCACCATTAGAATCCATGAAGCTGCGCGGGTATATTTGATAAATGACTGATTCTTTCCACCATTGTTTTTTCAAAGGAAATCACTCCAGATTTATGTTTTTTTGAGTAAACGTTTACGTAACGTGTAAAAATTATAAGCGTCTTACAGTACCTCTCTCAACTATCGTGTGCGGCATAATCCTGCTTTCACCGTTTAGACCAGACTGCATCATTGAAAATAGCATATTGGCAGCCACGTTTCCCATTTCTTCTAATGGCTGTGCAACTGTTGTCAGCGGAGGAATAGCCATTTCTGCAATTGGCAGGTTATCATATCCGACAATGGACAAATCCTGAGGAATCTTGATCCCGAGTTTATAAGCAGCTGAGATCGCTCCCATGGCTATAGCATCACTTGCGGCAAAAACAGCAGTTACATCAGTGAACTGCTTCAATAGCAGCGGCAAATTCGTCATTCCGTCGTCAAAAGAAAAGCCTTTTGCATAAATGATATTTTCTTCGCTAACGGGAATCCCCATGCTTATCATAGCCTGTTTATAGCCTTCGATACGGGGCTGACCAGCAATAACATCATCTTTATTGCCGCTGATCATTCCGATTTTTGTATGCCCTTTTTTTATTAGATAATTAGTGGCAGTAAAAGCAGCATGTTTGTCATCAACTTTAACAAACGGAATTGGATAGAGATAAGATTCTGTTGCAATCAGGACGACTGGTATCTTCATGGATTCTAGTTTATCAAAATAATTCTGCGTAATGGTTTCACTGACAAAAAGGATTCCATCCACCCTTTTCTCTGCTAAAAGATCCAAATACTTCTCCGTCCGCTGACCGTGTGAGGCAGTATTACAGACAATGACACTTGATCCAGAAGCATGGACCGCCTCTTCGACACCTCTGAGGATTTTAGATGAGAATTGGCTTGACACTTCAGGGAACAGGATTGCGACCGTGTTGGATTTATTGTTAATTAATCCACGCGCGAATGCATTCGGCTGGTATCCAAGTTCTTTGATTGCCATAAGCACTTTTTCTCCCGTTGCCTTTGAATAACCTCCCTGACCATTAAGTACTCTGGAGACCGTAGCAATCGAGACATTCACTTTTTTTGCAACATCTTTAATAGTGTAGTTAATCGCCATCACACCTTTTTACGTAAACGTTTACGTTATTATTTTAATAGTAATACGAAAAGGATACAGTATCAAGTTTTTTATCGAACTGAGCTTCTTCTTATATTGAATGGGATATCGGTATTGAAAGGAGTGCTCGTGGATTCTTAAATCCTTACAGACCGCTGACAGCACAGCACACTGAGTCTCTTCCTCAACTGGATATTCGTTAATGTTTTCGTGAATTCACACGCAATCTAGTCAATAAAAAAGACCCCAAATAAAGGAAACAAACGTCCGAGGAAGAATTATGTATGTAGAGATCATCAGAATATTGATTTAAGGTTAGGGTGTATGAAATGAAGATTGGGTTGTTAAGGCACTACAAGGTTACACTTGGGTATCCAAATAAGATGGTTTCATCAAGTGAGCTGCTTGAGTGGCAAAAGGAATATGATGAGTCAGAACTCGAGGAAACGGAAATAGATCTGTGCAAAGTTTTATGGAAGAGATGTTATTCAAGTGATTTGCCAAGAGCCACCCGGACAGCACGGGGAGCTTTTGAAGGGAAAATTGTCTATTTGGAGGATTTGCGGGAGATGTCAATTTACCCGATAGCAGGCTCTGATATTAGGCTGCCGCTGTGGTTTCATATTATTCTCATAAGGATTGCCTGGCTTCTCGGTCATAAGTCTCAAAAAGAAAGTAAAAAGCAGGTAGTTCGGCGAATTAATCGGGTGCTGGATCAGGTGCTTGAACAAGAAGAGGACGTTTTGATTGTCGGTCATGGAGGCATCATGATATTCATGAGGAAGGAATTGTTGAAGAGAGGCTTTTCCGGCCCGAAATTCAACAGGCCGGTAAACGCCAAAATCTATATTTTTGAGAAACAATAACTTTGTGGCGCCTGCCTTCTCTTTACTGGGTCAGGCGTCTCCGTTTATAATCGAATACATTTTCACATCATAATGAGCTTCTTTTATGTAAATGAACTTTCTTAAAATACCTTCGAAAGTCATGCCCGCCTTTTCCATAACCCTTTCTGAACCAGAATTTTCGATCAGACATTTAGCCTGTATCCTGACCAAATCCATTTTAGTAAAACCAAAATGAATGAGTTCTTTTGCTGCTTCCGTGGCGATTCCTTTTCCCCAATAGTCTTTTGATAGCGCATAACCGATTTCTGCAGACTTGTGATTTGGCTGCCAATTTACAAAATCAACAGTGCCAATCAGCCTTCCATCTTCTTTGAATTCAATCCCCCATGGAGAAAGTTTTCCATTCTCATAAAGATCCAGAATAAATCTAATATAATCTTTGGTGTCACTTAGTGTACGATGAGCCTCCCAAAACACGTATTTTGAAACCTCAGGGTTAGAGGCATATAGGTGGAGATCGGCTGCATCATCCATTGTGATTTTTCTTAAAATCAGTCGGTCGGTTTCAAGTGTAGGAAGGTTGCTGAAAATATCTTCTAGTTGCATTGTATTCACTCCTGGTATAATCCTTGGTTTATTATGACGTAATTCTTCTTCCCTTATATCTCTTATAAAAAAACTTCACTTTGAATAATTGCTTGAATGATTTCCAATGTTATTGGAAAAAGTAACGACGAGCCATCTTAAAACAGGAGGTACAGCTATGGAAAATACTCATGAGTTCGTACAAAAACTGCATGAAAATCAAAAGAAAAATGAGCAGAACAAAAAAAGACAGGGTAAGGATAATCCAAGCGACAAGCTTCCGAATAAACAGCATTAAACAGAAAATAGACCGTGTTAACACGGTCTTTTTTCTTTGTTGAGAATGCATCATTAACTACTAATTAAAAAAACAAAAAAATTTTTTGCTTTATAGCCATGAGAGTCCCCTGTTACGACCATTTGCAGCGAGACTTTTGAGTTGAGTGGTCTTAAGGGCCCCCTGTTATGATTACTCGTACACAGATATTAGAGCTGAATGGTCATGAGAGACCTTGTTATGACCGTTAGCAGCGAGATTATTGCGTTGAATGGTCATGAGGGCTCCTGTTATGACCACTCGTACACAGATATTAAAGCAGAATGGTCATGAGAGCCTCTGTTACGACCTTTCGTCGCGAGATTTTTTAGTTGAATGGTCATGAGGGCTCCTGTTATGACCACTCGTACACAGATTTTTGAGCAGAATGGTCATGAGAGCCTCTGTTACGACCTTTCGTAGCGAGATTTTTAAGCTGAATAGTCATGAGAGCCCTTATGACAACACAGTTAGAAGTCTTTCTCAAGTCTAAATAACCATCTTGTTAACTTTATCTACTTCGGCGGTTTTGTGATCCGGATTTTTTGTTTGTCCCATTGTTCCTTCGTTCACCCTGTAGTGAAGGTTGTTTGCCCTCTCTACCTGAGCCAGAACGTGTCTGGGCTGAAGGTCTGTCCCCGCTTTTTCTTTCGAAACGTGGTGTTGCGTCGCGATTTTCATTGTGCCCGCTTCGTTTGCCTCTTCCAAACTCCTCATTTCGCCTTGAGCTTTCTTTTCTTTCACCGGCTAATCTGCTTGAACCCGAATTTGTGGCCCTTTGTGGTCTTTCCTGCTCCCGGTTTCGATCAGCTCGATTTGGCTCTCTTCTTTCATTTGTTTTCCGAGGGCGTTCGTCTCTGTTTCTGCGGGATGGATCTTCCCCCGCTCTGCTCCGGTTTGCTCTTGAATCACCGCGGCTGAATCTGTCTGTAGTGATTTTTTCTCCTCTATGATCTCTCTCAACACTACGTGAACGGCCAGTTCTATCTTGAGGGCTGCTGTTAGAACGTCTTGACCGTGTGTTTTTCCCTTTATTGTCTTCGTCTCTGCGATCACGATTACTTGAAGTTCGTTTTTCTATCCTATTTCCAGATCTTTTGTTTTCTTCTGGAGCGTCTTCCCCTGCTTCCGCATGCCGCGCATTGCCAAAGTTTTTCTTTTCAATTTGAAGCTTCAAATCGGTTTCAATCATATCCAACAGTGGCTTATCTTTTGGTGAATAGAAAGTTACAGCAATTCCTTCACTTCCAGCTCTCCCTGTACGCCCGATTCGATGGATGTAACTTTCCGTATCAAGAGGCATGTCGTAGTTAAATACATGTGTGACACCTTCGACATCGAGACCTCTGGCCGCTACATCCGTAGCAATCAAGTATTGTATTTTCGCTTCACGGAATTTTTTCATGACTTGCTCTCTTTTTGCCTGAGAAAGATCTCCATGAAGTTCATCGCAATTAAAATTGTTCGCTTTTAACGCGTCATTCAGCTTGCTGACTCTTCTCTTTGTCCGGCAAAAAATAACCCCTAAGAAAGGCTGATACATTCGTAATGATTCAATTAAATCGTTTTGTTTCGCTCTGTCGAACGTACTGATTGCAATTTGTTTAATATTTGCTAATGGTGCTTGGGTTTTTTCTATCTGGATGTTCTCTGGCTTGTACATATGATGTTTTGCGAGCTTCCGGATTTCATCAGGCATTGTTGCAGAGAACAGCAAAGTTTGCCTCGTCTTTGGTGTTTGTTTGATAATTTCTTCTACTTCATCCAAAAAACCAATATGAAGCATTTGATCCGCTTCATCTAAAACGAGAAACGCCGCTTTTGAAAAATCGACAGTTTCCCTGCGAATATGGTCCAGCAGTCTTCCAGGAGTGCCAATAACAATATGGATATTTTTCTTCAGCTTCTTTAACTGGGATTCAACATCCTGTCCGCCATATACAGCAAGGATGTTAACACCCTCGATATGCTCAATTAATTTTTGTATTTCATTAGTGATTTGCAAGGCTAGCTCTCTTGTCGGAGTGACAATAAGGGCCTGAATGTTTGGATTGGCTGAATCCAGTTTCTCTAGAATCGGCAGAACGAATGCGAACGTTTTACCGGTTCCAGTCTGTGATTGGGCAATAATATCCTTACCATCCATTAATAAAGGAATCGCTTTTTCCTGGATTGGTGTCGGTTCTGTAATCCCATGTATTTTTAACGTTTCCGCAATTTTTTCCGAAATGCCTAATGATAAAAAGTTTTTCAAATAAAATCCCTGCTTTCTTTAATCGGTGGAAAGTATATTCTTCATATTCCCAACCATCCTTCTAATTATTGCTTTTAGATTGAAAAAATAGCAAGAGACGATTCCAACGAATTTAATCTATGTATCAAATAACCGTAACCTATCACCGCATTAACGCACTGGGGGTCTGACCCCCAGTGCGGTGGTGTGATAAAGCGGAAGGGTCAGGCGTCTTTTTATTGGGTAAGATAATATATGTGGATTTTCAAATTGGCATGTGGTACGATTTACTAATTGATGAATAGGAAGTGATTGAATTGATTAAGATCGAATTGCCATCACCTGATGTTGTGATTACTAGAAGCAAGCAGCTAGGTGAAAAGGTTGAAGCAGTAATCAGCAGTGAAT
Organism: Heyndrickxia sp. MSNUG; assembly: GCF_049532715.1. Taxonomy (NCBI): domain Bacteria; kingdom Bacillati; phylum Bacillota; class Bacilli; order Caryophanales; family Bacillaceae; genus Heyndrickxia; species Heyndrickxia sp. MSNUG. The sequence goes on along the minus strand of NZ_CP150978.1, from coordinate 2,634,877 downwards.
ATGGATTTACGGATTACCACCGTATTCCAAGGGATAAAGGCGGAATCATCATGTTTTTCAATGCTGATGATGAGTTGATGTATGTGGGGAAAGCACGAAAACTTAGACCGCGTGTTAAAAAGCATTTTGAAGATACAGTTTCTCCTGTCAAAAACCATCGCCATGAGGTACACAAAATCGCTGTATGTACTGTTGAAGATCCGATGGACAGGGAAATCTATGAAACATATGCCATTAATACCTTAAAAGCGAAATACAACATCGACAAAGTCTTCTATAAATAAATTTTCTAATAAGGAATTTAGCTGAACGAGATAACACCTGTAAAATGAAAAGTGCCTGGCCACATGTCTTTTAGAACATGACGGTTCAGGCACTTTTTTGCGCTGTCTGGTTATTTAAACCACCCTTTTTCCTTCGAGTGGGTGATGGCTTCAATCCTGTTTGTAACCTCGAGTTTATCCAGTATGGTTGAGATATAGTTGCGGACCGTCCCTGCGGTGATGCTTAGCTGGCCGGCGATTTCTTTTGTATTCTTCCCATCGGCGACAAGCTCGAGCACTTCCATTTCCCTTTCGGTCAGCGGATTTTCCTCACTGTATACATCGTCCATCAATTCAGGAGCATAAACACGTCTTCCGCCTATGACGCTGCGGATAGAGCTTGCCAGCTCTTCGCTTGGACTGTCCTTCAATAAATAGCCGCTTACGCCAGCCTTCAATGCCCGCTGAAAATAACCGGACCGTGCAAATGTTGTTAGTATGATTACCTTGCAGCCTAGTTCTTTTAATTCCTCTGCAGCCTCTAGACCGGTCTTACCGGGCATCTCAATGTCCATGATACAAACATCAGGCTGCAGATTCCGCGCAAGAGAGACAGCTTCTTCTCCGTTGCTTGCCTTTCCCACCACTTCCATATCATCCTCAAGACTAAGAAGTGAGCCTAAGGCCCCTAGCAGCATGCGCTGATCCTCCGCAATTACAATTCGAATCATATCAGGTCCTCCCTGTCAGTTTGCTTTAATACTTTAGGAATTTTAATAAAGAGCGTTGTACCGTCATTTGAAAAAATATCAAGTGTACCATTCACAAATTCGAGTCGCTCCCTCATTCCCAGCAGACCGCTGCCTTTGTTAAAATCCTCGTCCGTTATCTTGCCATTTCCGTTATCACGGACTTCTGCAATCAGTTCATTTTCAGTCTGATTTATGGTGATTGAGCATACTGTTGCTTTGCTGTGCTTAACCACATTGGTTACCGCTTCCTTTAAGCACATGCTAAGAATATTTTCTGAAAGCAGCGAGACATTGCTCACGTTGAAGTCCTCATCGTTGCCAATGAACTTGATTTCGGCTGCTTTAAGGATTTGCTTCACATGGATCAGTTCTTCGCGAACGCGGATTCCTCTCATCTCAGCTACCATTTTCCTTACCTCATTGAGGGCAGTCCTGGCGGTTTGCTGCACATCCATCAATTCATCTCGGGCTTGTTCAGGATCCTTATAGATTAATTTACGGGCTAAATCAGATTTTAGTCCAATCAAAGAAAGCTTTTGTCCTAATGTGTCATGCAGGTCCCTGGCAATCCTTTGCCTCTCTTCTATTTTCACCAGGTCAGAAATACGCTTATTGGCATCTTCAAGCTTCTCTTCCAGCTGGCCTCTCTCTTTTTTGTTAAAAATACTGAAGGGCAGGAGAATGACACTGATCCAGACGATCACGATGATAGGCAGCTGTTTGATAAAAAAATCTTCCTTAAAGACAATTTCCAAGTTTATTACGATGGATGTTCCCACCAAGTGAATGAAATACAGTACAAGGAACGGAATTCGATCTTTTAAATTGCCTATAAAGTAAGCGATGAAAAAGGCGAAATATACATAGCTGAATAAGCTGGCTGAGGCAATTGAAATTCCTATTAAAATACATGTCCATAAATAGACTGTCCAGCCTCTGGATACGAATGCCAGCCAGTAAACTAGAAAGAACATCAATGTCAGGATAATACCAACAACTTTTCCCACAGTAGATGGTAATTGCCAGATGAAATAAAAAGGCAATATTCCGAGAATTGTCCAAATATAAGGAGAGATCCCTGTGCTTTTTAGTGAATTAAAAAACCTTTTAAACATGATAAAAACCTCTGCTTCATAATAATCCCGTTCATTAATGATCTTTTTATCTTATCATATCGACTTCAGATTATAGCAATTCCTCAGATAATAAATGGATAAAAATATCATAATTTTCCAAGTTAACATAAAATTACTCCCCTCACTCCAGTCTGCATTTGTGGCAAAGCCGTTTAAGCTTTACAAAATAAACAGTACTGAGATAAGGGGAGTTGCTTTTATAGTTCCGGCTTTGTATGAGCCGTTATTTTGTTTGAAGTTGTTAAAGCTTTCATTTCTTTAAATCCAATGAACTGCTTTTGTTTTTCATCCCATAAGCGGAAGCGCAGGGATGTTAAGCTTGTAGAAAGAGTGATCGTTGGGACATTTTGCAATGGTTTAGTATTATTATGAACTTCTTCAAGCTTATAGTTCGGTACACGCGGGCTTAAGTGATGAACATGGTGGTAACCGATATTACCTGTAATCCACTGAAGTACCTTTGGCAGCTTGTAGAAAGAGCTTCCTTCAACAGCAGCCTTCACATATTCCCATTCTTTGTCTCCTTCAAAATAAGAATCCTCAAAGGTATGCTGTACATAGAACAACCAGATGCCAAACATTCCTGCTATGAAGAAGATCGGTCCTTCTACCATTAAAAATGATTCCCAGCCAATTGCCCAAATCAGCAAGCCTGAGATTCCAAAAATCAAAACGTTGGTAAGATAGGTATTTAATTTTTCTTTAAGTCTTGCTCCCTTTCGGTTAAAACGGTTAGTGATCAATACAATATAAATTGGTCCCAATACAAACATTACAAAAGGATTGCGGTACATTCTGTAAGCAAGCTTTTGCCATAATGGTGCAGCCAAATATTCATCAACCGTCATAACCCAAATATCGCCGGTGCCGCGCTTATCAAGATTGCTGCTTGTTGCATGGTGGACTGAATGTTCATGTCCCCACTGGCTGTAAGGGAATAATGTCAAAACTCCGGTTAACGTTCCAACAATTTTGTTTGCTGTACGGTTTCTAAAGAATGAATGGTGTGTACAGTCATGGAAAATTATGAAGATCCTGATCATGAAGCCTGCTGCAACAACGGAAATAGCCAGTGTCAGCAAATAAGATATAGAAAGGCTTTGATAGGCCAAAAACCACATTGCCAAAAATGGTACTACCGTATTCAGTATTTGAATGATACTAGCTTTTGTGTTTGAACTTTCATAAGGGGCGACCTGTTTTCTTAGTTCTTTTGCGTTGTGAGTTGCCATCTTGTTTAAAATCCCCTTTCGGATTTGTTAATTAACCAAATTATAAACAAGGGAAACACTTTTGTGCAGTATCAGGTGTCATATGTGACACATGATAAATGTCATGTTTCGATGGAAATAATCTTTAAAACCTTAATATATAGCGTTTTTTTTACTTAGTACCAGGTAATATTATTTGCTGTTTATTTTTAAGGATTCGCATTTTTTTAAAACAATTATTGATTTCTAATGAAATATTCCTTCTGCCATGGTTCAAACCGCTCGTCACAATGAGTCTCTTCTATCTCTGTTTTCATTAAATCTTGACTGTCACCTTCCCTGCTATTAAATACAGCTATGTCAAAAAGCCTTGGAGGGTATGGCATATTTTGAATATGTACATGCAATTTAGCGCGTACTTCGTTGTAATCCAGCATGTCACTAAGAGTTAGCCACCTTGTGACTGTTTCACTGTTAATGATGATCAAGGGGTAAACAGCCTCGATTAAACATAAGAGATTAAATGCTTCATCTTTTCTCATTATTTTTACTCCTGAAGTTTTTTAGGAAAATCCACAACAGAACAGTCTTTCCTTTTAGCAGATAAAAATACATGCATGAATAGTGCAATCCACTTTTTTCTATGTAAAATATATTTAAAAGGCTAAAGCAGCGAGGAGTACAAAATGAAAAATGCAATAGTAACTGGTTCATCAAGCGGCTTTGGTAAGCTGATAGCCATCGAATTAGCGAAATCCGGGTTTTATGTTTATGCGACAATGAGGGATCAAAGTAAAGCGGAAAGTCTGCTGCAGCTAGCAGCAGATGGAAATGTCAAGGAGCGAATACATGTGGTAACGCTCGATGTAACTTCAGAGGCTTCTATAGCGGAGTTTGGTGGATATGTGCAGGAGTTACAATCAGTGGATGTGTTAGTGAATAATGCTGGTTTCGCTCAGGGTGGGTTTTGTGAGGAACTCCCAATCGAAGCTTACCGCCAGCAGTTCGAGACAAACTTCTTTGGGGCAGTTGCTGTCACCAAAGAAGTCCTCCCTTCTATGCGTGCCCTAGGATCCGGGAAAATCATTAACATGAGCAGTATAAGCGGCACGTTTGGGTTTCCTGGACTGTCCGCGTATGTCTCCTCAAAGTATGCATTAGAAGGATTCAGTGAAAGTTTAAGACTTGAGCTCAAACCTTTTGGTATCGATGTCGTACTGGTAGAGCCTGGGTCCTATAAAACGAATATCTGGTCAAGCGTTGAAACTATACAACTACAGGATCAATCGCCATATGAAAACTATAAGGAAGCGATCATGAATGAATTAAAGAGTGGTGAACCTGAATATGGAGATCCCCAGGAGGTTGCCAACCTGGTTGTAAGAATTGCTCGTGATGTGGACGGTAGAAGTGAATTGAGATACCCTATCGGCAAAGGTGTTGCCAAAACCATTTTATTAAAAAAACTGCTGCCCTGGAAAACGATTAAGAAAATTGTCATGAAAAAACTTTATAGATAGTATAAAGAAAATTCCATTCACAAAAATGGAGTCAGCTTGTCGACTAAGATATAGGTCACATATCGTTATTGAAAACCTGTTGATTGGAGTGGAAGGCGCGTAGACTCCTACTGGCTAGAGCTGGACAGGTGATACCCCGCAGGAGCGAAGCGACGAGGAGGCTCAGCGCCAGCCCCGCGGAAAGCGAAGCGCCTGGAACGGAAATCAACAGACCTATTATACTTCCCATTCAAGATAAAACTGTAGACAAGCTCGCTCTAATCGAGTTTGTCTACAATCTGACTCCATTCACCAGAATGGAGTTTTTTTATCACTAAAAAAGGTTTTTTTTACCATTTTGTAGAACTTAAAGAAGTCTGAAAGGAGTTCATCCATATGAAAAAAGGGATTTTGATGTTATTTGCAGCGGTTCGCAAAGCAGCGTATTACCTGTTTTTATTCGCAACATTTATTTTGGGAATAGGATTTTTTCTATCTTTCGTCTCACTATTCGATTTAGGGAAAAAGCAAGGCGAACATTTAGGCTTGTCCTTCAATCGATTTTATAAGCAATTTAAAGAAGTCCTTAGCCAATTAAATGATTTCAAGTTACAAAGCATATCAGATTATATGACAAATTCACAAGTGCTGGATGGTTATTTTTATTCCTATACGATCCTTGGTATTTCCCTTGTGATTATTATTGTTGTGGGCAGTATTATAGCTTTTACTATTATGTTGTCAACTTTTAAATTAAGGAGAAAGCTGAGGATATTCCTCGATTTATTCGAGGGACTCCCTGACCTTATGTTTATTTTTGCAATTAATATGCTGAATATCTTTCTCTATCAGGAATATAATATGAAAATTTTTAAGATGTACGGACTTGGTTCCAATCAGCCTATAGCTTTTCCTGTCATCGTGATTTCATTTCTGCCTGCAATTTTATTTGGGGTCTTTCTTTTGAAGGCCATGGGGGATGAAGAGGAGGAATTATATATTCAAGTGGGCTTATCCAAGGGGCTGTCGAGAGGGTATCTGTATATTGTTCACATGTTGCGAAATTTGCTTCCTGTTTTCACACTCAAATTCAGGTCGATTCTTTACATGTTGCTCTCTAATCTAGTCTTGGTAGAGTTTATGTATTATTATGAACAAGCGTTTACTTCAATCTTATTAGACCAGGTGTTTTTGGGTGAACAAATTGTGTTGCTGTTATCCACGATTTTTATGTTGATCACCCCTGTCATTCTTTTTGAATTTTTGGTCAGAATGATCGTTAAATATACTGTTGTCAAAAAACGAGGTGAAATTCAGCTATGAGGCTAAAATCATATAAAAAAACAAAAATCTCTTTAACGATTCTCCTGGTGATGCTTATTGCCAGCGTCTTATATGACTATATTGGTCCTGAAGATTATCGAACCATGATTCACCAACTAAAGGATGAGAATGGGAAAACATTAAAGGCCCCTCCCTACCCTCCGAGTAAAGATTTCTTACTGGGTACAGACCGTGATGGACGGGATAACTTGATGTTAATTATTGATGGAATAAAATATACATTTGCTGCGCTTGTTGTTGTCTCTTTTCTTAGAGTAGCAATTGGTACTTTAATGGGAATCTTGGTCGAGACATGGATGCCTGCTTTAAAACCTTTTATCAAAGCATTTTTCCTGCCATTTCAGTACGTACCAGTCCTTCTGACCGGCGTGTTTTTAATGAATGGATACCTTTTTGGTTACAATGATGTTCCAGTTATCGTAAAAGTTGAGTATCAGTTGATTGTCCTATTCGTATTAGGGTTTCCTACTGTTTTTTTCTTTACAACGGATTTTCTTAAGGAAATAAAAACGAAGTCATTTGTAACAAGCTCCTATTTATTAGGAGGCAGCAAATGGCATATCATAGTAAAGCAAATATTGCCCCATCTTAAACCTCAACTGGCATTATTGTTTGTACAGCAAATCCTCCAAACCATGCAAATTCTGATGGGTCTTGCCATGTTCTCTCTTTTCCTTGGGGGACCACATAAAGAAACATTTTATAATACCCATTATAAAAAGTCGATCACGAACGAACTAGCGGGACTTACAGGACAAAATTTTTGGTGGCTGAAGTATGCATCATATATCGCGTTAAGCTCGCTGACAGTTTTGCTGATTATTTTCCTGCTGATTATAATCATAAAAAACGAACTAGTCGATAATATGGAAGGTGAAAATGAAATGGTTTCCAAATCACCATCAAAAAAGAAAATAAGGAAACCAGAGCTTCCCAGGATAAAAGGAGTTAGCAGTTAAACAACCTTTATATTTTAAAAGAAGGGTCTAATGCCCCTTTTTTTTTATTGGCTGTTTTCGCACCGATAGTTAGTTTTCGGATGAAGTTGTCATCGGTTAATTATCTAACATTTCATGGCATCTTTTCTTTGAGTTTTAAATTGTATATTGGATTACATTAAGGGATTAAAAGACATAATTATCTGGAACTGCTCATTCTTAATAAGAAAAAACTGGCAGTCCACAAAAAAAAGGCGACTAAAACCATAGGGATTCAAATAAATTATAGTGTTCTCCTTTACTGCCAACAAGAAAGGATGATTCATCTGTGACTAAATTATTTGGTACTGATCCCTCATTTTATCCTTCTCCCCGCTCAGCTATGGATGCACCACCCGAAAACTTAGCTTATGTAGCATTGTTAGATCCAGATGCAATTGGTGTTGTTGACCTTGATCCCGCTTCTCCTTCTTACGGAAAACTCATTTATAAACTTGATTTACCTGGTGTTGGGGATGATGAGCTTCACCATTTCGGCTGGAATGCCTGCAGCTCGGCGCTGTGCCCAACCGCTTTTCATCCACAGTTGGAAAGGAGGTACTTAGTTCTTCCCGGGATCCGTTCCTCACGTATATATATAGCTGATACAAAGCCTGATCCCCGAAAACCAAAAATCATCAAAACGATTGAGCCTGAAGAAATTAAAAAACGGACTGGTTACAGCCGCCTTCACACGGTCCACTGTGGTCCAGAAGGAATTTTCATAAGTGCCCTTGGTGCAGCCGAAGGTAATGGCGGACCTGGCGGCATACTCCTTCTTGATCATTTCAATTTTAATGTATTGGGTGCCTGGGAGATGGACCGGGGTCCACAGCACTATGCATATGATTTCTGGTGGCATATTGCTCATGATGTGACTGTATCAAGCGGTTGGGCGACTCCGGATTTATTTGAAAATGGATTGAACCTGGACGCACTGCTGCAAAGGAAATATGGTCACAGCATACATTTTTTTGATAGCCGCACCAGAAGCCATATTCAGGAAATTGATTTTGGAGACCAGCATCAAATGGTTCTTGAATTGAGGCCTGCCCATAATCCCCGCAGGACATATGGTTTTGCAAGCGTGGTTGTCGATGTAACGAATCTAGCGAGTTCCATCTGGGTCTGGTATCGAGAAAACGGGAAGTGGGAGGCAAAGAAAATTATAGAAATACCGGCAGTCCCAACACCAGCTGACCAGCTTCCTCCTGCTTTAAAAGATATTGGAGCTGTTCCACCATTGGTAACGGATATGGTCCTTTCGCTTGATGACAAATTTTTATATGTGAGCTGTTGGGGAACTGGAGAATTAATTCAATATGATGTCAGCGATCCATTTAACCCTAAACATATTGATACTGTTAAAATTGGCGGCATAGCAACACCTTTCCCCCACCCATCTGGTAAGCAAATCACAGGAGGACCACAGATGGTCGAATTAAGCCGGGATGGGAAGCGGGCTTATTTTACTAACTCCCTTTATAAGGCGTGGGATGAACAATTTTATCCTGATGGAATCCATGGAGCTATGGTAAAAGTGAACATTAAACCTGAGGGTGGCATGGAAATAGATTCAGACTTTCTAATTGAGTTCGAAGGAATGAGAGCTCACCAAATCAGGCTTGAAGGCGGAGATTGTTCTACCGACACTTTTTGTTATCCGTGAAGCGGGAGTGAATACAATTGGAAGGTGTATTTTCATATAAAAGCCAGATGGCCGCAGCCGCTCTCCTTGGTGCATTTCATGGCATTAACCCTGCAATGGGATGGTTATTCGCAGTCTTTTTAGCCATTCATAGAAGTCAAAAACGTGTTTTGTTTTATGCAATCATTCCAATTGCCACAGGCCAAATTTTAGGAGACGGGCTTGTTATTGCCGCTCAGACATTTGCACGTTTCCATTTGCCTGCTGGCACTGTTCACTTATCTATAGCTGCATTCATCGTTATTTATGGTATATACAGGCTGTTTCGGTATTACCGCCATTTCAAGTGGGCTGGCGGATTGAATGTAGGTTATGGGCAGCTAATCCTCTGGTCATTCCTGGCCTCATCCACACATGGATCAGGGCTCTTATTTGCACCATTTATTCTTGAAGCTTCAAGCATCATGGACCTTGTGCCATTATGGATCGTGCATGAAATGGTTATGTTAACTTCCATGACTGTTATTTCCCTGTCAGTCTATCATTTAGGAATAGCCAAATTTAAAAAGTATCTAGTCAATTTCGAATTGGTCTGGGCTATTTTATTAATTGCTGTTGGTGTTTTATTATTCGTAATGGGCGGAGGTATGGGGCAAGAACATATTCATTGATTGTAAGATAAAATGACAGAAGGTGCTGAATTTTCATTCAGCACCTTCTGTCATTTTAATTTGAAACAGCTTTATTGTTGAATATATTGCTTATAGGGTTCAACAGCATCGCGCCAATTGCCTGAATGAGCGTTTTCACAATCACCTGTCCTAAGATGGCTGCAGGCACTGCTTCCCAAGGAAGGAAATTTGCTCCGATCGGGCTTAAGCCAATAACAACAAAGATAACGGAATCAAGCAGTCCCCCAACCAAACCACTATAAAATACTCTCCAGCTCATTGGCAGCTTCAGCCTTGTGTAAATTTCAGTATCTGTCGTTTCCGCTACGGCAAAGCTCAATGCGGAAGCAAATACAATTAAAAGTGTATCTCCCAGAATGTAAGATACGATAGCTGATTGTACAAGTGCTGCACCGATGAATAGATACGTCATGGCACGGCCATATTTATTCTGGACAAGGTCACGGAAAATAAATGTGGCACCAATGAGCAATGTTCCCATTGGCACAATGAACATTCCTAAGTGAAGCGGCGCAAAGGCCGCGGTTATAACATTTGCGGTAATGATCGAAATTAAATAAAAAAAGATTCTCATCTTCTACCCTCCTATTAATCTAAACTCCCCTTTTGTTTCCCCAGATGTACGTGTGCAATTGGGGCAAGACCCTGACGTTCTTCAGGTCATGGTCCATCATTGCTTTATTAACAAGCCATTCATATTTATTAAGTAAGCTTGAAACTAACTTCTCATCTTCTGCAGTAGTAATATCATCATTTCCAACCTGTAAAAAGAATGGAATTTCCGGGTACCTCATGTGGATTGTTTTGGCGTACTCATAATCAGCATCATTAAAGACAACGACCTTCAAGCTAACATTTTGGTCTGTCTGATGTTGAACACGATCAATGATAGTATCCAAAATTTTATAATCTGTAATCATTCCTGAACTTGGCGGTTTTGGGGAAAGTGTAAGTTCATCGATTTGTAAAAACCAATCCTGCCACCTGCTGCCCTGGGTCTCCAGGCAAATTTTAATGTTTTTCTCTTTTAGCAAAGCAATCAAACTAGATAAATTGGTTAAGAGAGCTGGGTTTCCGCCTGATATCGTTACATATGAAAAGCCTTCGCCGCCAAGCGACTGCAAATGCGCCAAAATTTCCTCGGCGGTCATCTGCGTGATCAGATCTTTTCCCGACCCATCCCATGTAAAAGAAGAATCGCACCATGCGCACGAGTAGTCACAGCCAGCGGTTCGCACGAACATGGTCTTCTGGCCGATAACCATCCCTTCACCCTGGATGGTGGGGCCAAATATTTCGATAACTGGTATCTTACTCAAGCTCCATCCACTCCCGTCTCGCTTCGGCATAGCTTGTAGGAGTTTCATAAAGGCGAACGAACTCCACTCTGGCGCCATCATATAGATCCTGTCTTTCTAAAAGGGCTCCTGCCATTTTTTCATAAATCCATACCACCATATTTTCGGCAGTTGTATTCATCGGAGGAAGCGTTTCATTTAAGTATTTGTGATCAAGATAGATTTCAATTTTTGATTTCCATATTTCTTTAATATCGCCAAAGTCGATCATCAGGCCGCGCTCATCGACAAAGCCGCTCAGCCCAAAAATAACTTTATAGGTATGACCGTGCAGATTCTTGCACTTCCCTTCATAAGCATGAAGGTGATGAGCAGAATCAAAGGTGAACTCCTTGCTGACAAGCACACGTTTTGAATGATATTTTAACTGTTCTCTCTTAATATCCTGATCTATTTTTTGTAGCTGCTCTACAATACGAAAACCGAACATGATTAAACAGCTCCTTCCAGGAACTCATCGAGCCCCTTTTTTCTCAATAGACAGGCCGGGCAGACTCCGCATCCGTCAGCTATGATGCCGTTATAACAAGTTAAGGTTTTGGTTCGGACAAAATCAAAAGCACCCAATTGATCTGCGAGCTTCCAAGTCTCCGCTTTATTCAGCCACATTAAAGGCGTGTGTATGACAAAATTCTCGTCCATCGAAAGGTTCAATGTGACGTTCAACGACTTAATGAAAATATCCCTGCAATCCGGGTATCCGCTGAAGTCTGTTTCACAAACACCAGTCACGATGTGTTTGGCATTTACCTGGCTTGCCAGCACACCTGCAAAAGACATAAACAATAAGTTTCTCCCTGGTACGAAGGTTGACGGCAAGCCTCCATCTTCCCCGTCCTTCACTTCTATTTCATCTCTTGTCAGTGCATTAGGTGCTAACTGATTTAACAGACTCATATCAAGAATATGATGTCTGATTCCGAGTTCTTTCGTTATTTCTTTCGCGCAATCAATTTCTGTCCGGTGCCTCTGGTTATAATCAAAGGTTACCGCTTCTACTTCTGCAAATTGCTCCTTCGCCCAGAACAAACAAGTGGTACTGTCCTGGCCGCCGCTGAAAACAACTACAGCTTTTTCATTTTTCATTCTAAAAATCTCCTTTTAAACGGAAAAAAACAGCACTACTAAGACAGCAGTACTGTTTATCCTTAGTTTTTTTGAGAGGGTAGCTAGAACCTCTTCCGTAAAGACGGATTTATATGATTTTGAACTAATTTATTTTATCATACATTTTATAATTGGGAAGCTTTTTTTATTCTGAATTTCTTTATATTTTCTTATTTCAACTGTTTTTTCTAAAAACCCCCTCCTTTCAACACAATATTGGAAAACAACAATTAAAAGGGGTGGAGTCTGAAATTTTTCTATTTCGTACGGGAAAAAATCAGCCAAATTACTATTGAAAATGGAGAAGTGTTGAAACACTATTGGATCCATTCTGCATACATTGAACGTGAGGTGATATTTGATGCCGGAATGGATTGTAGTATTCTATCCAGTGAATTTTTTATCAGCATACGTTTTGTATATTTACCTTTACAATCGAAGGAAGCAAATCGGTTTTCATTTGGGGATGAATATCGCCATGGTTGCCGGGGGAGGAATGGCACTTGGTACCGGGCTCATTTTCATCAATCTTTATCCATTGTATTTTCTTGAGGCTACCCTTGTTGCAGTGATAATTGGAAGTCTAACTGGCATCTTCTTTGGCAACCTATTTGACTACCAAACCTTATTGACCGGGTATATTAACGGACTAATGATGGGAATTATAGCTCCAATGATCGGAGCAGCTGCCTCTGAGGGAATTCTTTTCTTGTTGATGATCGAAATATTTATCATAAGCAGCTTTTGCTTAGTGGCTGCCTTTGCCTACAGGGGTTAGATGGAGGTCTCCAATGCAAATCATCTTAATTTCTACCACTTTTATTAATGTTGCCTTCGGTGTTTGGCTATATTTTGTACTGAGTAAGTCCAAGTTATTATTCAACGACAGGTTTGGCTATATCTCGGTTAAGACTTCCAGCAGCACATTAAGTCTTGTTGCCTCTTTGAACCTTTTTTTGCTTTTTCCTGCTGAATTTGAAATAACTGGTCTGCTCAATCTATTGCTGGGAATAGGAATAGGATGGCTGTTTGGCTCGCTGTTGAATGCACAAACATTGATAGCGGGAATTTATAATGGCGGAATTGGTGCGATTATGGGTACAATGGCAGGTGCGGTTGTCATGAATCCCGCTATTTGCGGGTTGCCTTCAACGATTCTTTCAGAACAGCAAATCATTATTTTCTTTGCACTGTTAAGCATATGTGTCCAAGGAATAACTGCATTCCTGCTTCTATTTTCTTTCAGGGCTTGAATTCTCATAAATATAAAGAAAAAAGCAGCCTGCTTGGCTGCTTTTGTTTACTTTATCGAAAACCCTTCAAATAATTGACCTCCAAACGGTTCTAAAATGGAGTCTGCAAGTTCGACGACCTGATTTTTTTCTCCATTTTTATAATAGTTGTCAAAGGCTTGAACAAAACAGTTTGCAAAGTGTGGATCAAATTTGGTTAATTCCCTGAACATCCATTTTGAATTTCCAATCCAATGTTTATTTGTCCTTAGCACAAACTCATGTAAAAGATCAGCCAAGGCATTTGCAATAAAGAGTTCTTCAGCTCTTTTTGTTGAGCCGATGAAATCATCAAGTGTATCTGTAATAATATAGCGCTTCATTTCAATCTCTTTTTCTGTCCACAATTCAGGCCCATTTTCGATTATGACTGCTGCTTCCTCTCTGATCGCTGGCAATATTTCGCTGTCCTTGAGAACTATTCCTTCAGATACCATCCTTGGCAAGCTTGGTCTTGCCCTTTTAGCATCATTTTCGAAAAATATTTTATACGAATGGAGATTATGGACAAAAACCTCTACTGGCCAGCCAAATGTTCTTAATGATTCCCTGTAAGGTGACTTCACTTTACAATCAAAAATCACTATATCTAAATCTGAGGTTGGTGTTGCTTCCCCCCTGACTACACTGCCTGCAAGCAGTGCGGCATCACATAATGGGAAACGATCTTTAATAAATCTCTTTGCAGCCTCGATAGGTGCCGGTATGATTTGCGTATCCATGCTTCTTTCCCCTCTAATCCCACATTAAATAATTCATTATCTTAAAAATCCACCTTCTGAATGAAGAATTTGACCAGTAATCCAATCAGCCTCTTTACTTGCCAGGAATTTAACCAGTTTTGCTGCGTCCTCAGCCTTTCCTACTCGCCCAAATGGAAACCTCAGCAACAGTGCTTTTTTTGTCTCTTCATCCATCCATCCTGTGTCGGTTGGGCCTGGATTGACAGCATTTACGGTTATGCCCCTTGAAGCCAATTCCGCCGATAAAGTTATCGTCAATGCATCGATTGCTCCTTTTGTTGTGGCATATGCAAGCTCTCCTGGCATGGGACCTTTAAATTGTCCCGATGTCATGTTTATAATTCTTCCGCCAGTACCTTTGTTAAACTTCCTTGCAAATTCAATGCTCAAGAGTGTTGTGGCCCGAATGTTGACTAAATAATGCCGGTCCAATTCTGCTGGTGTCAGATTGGTAAAGTCATTGCTCGTAGAATAGGCCGCATTGTTCACCAAAACATCCGCGTGTCGCCCAACTAAAGTAAGTGATTCAATAAGCTTTTGTGGTGAGTCCTCCTTGGTCAAATCCAATTCCATACAGAAAGATTTCACACCCATCTTGTCAAGTTCATCTTTTAGTTCCTGTGGTTCTTCATTCAGCATACCCCAGGGCATTTCTTTGTCATATTCAGTCCAATAAGTAAAAAATATATCAAAGCCTGCAGCTGCCAGCTCGCGACATATTGCAGCACCAATACCCTTCAATCGGCTGGCGCCAGTAACAATTGCGACTTTATTCTCTCTCAAGCTATTACCTCACCTTCAAAAAAACAGATTGTTATCTTAATTATTATAAAACTGCCATACTTTGTCGATACGAAAATAAGGATTGAGCAAACTGAACAATATGATAAGTAGCCTGGATGCATTCGATTGAACAGGACATTGTTGAAGGTGATTATTTTTGGAAAAGGATGAATGTTTCATATAAAGAAGCGAGTGGTATTTTACTAAAAAGAACAGACATGAAAAGGAGGATATTTTGAATGCCTTTTTCTATAAGATATCTGGCTATTCCCCTCAGTTTGACTATCCTGATCGGGTCAGGCTGCAGCAGTGAAGATGCAGAGCAAAGTGCAAAACAAATAGAAGAAGAAACAAAAAACGCAGCTGCAGTAACAGGTGAAAAAACAAAAGAAGCAGCGGAGAAAATTAAACAGGAAACACCAGTAATCATCCAGAATATGAAGGATACTTATAAAAAAAGCGAGCAAGAAGTTAAAGACAGTACTCTTCAAAAAGGTGATAACGCAATCGTCCAAACGGATGCGTATCTGGCGCTGACTCCAGAAGCTTATGACGAATTATATAAATTGATAGAGGTAAACGACGTTGATGGTGTTGATAAAATCGTGAGTGAAAATCAGGTGAAAGAAATTAAACAAGATAGTGAAGTTGAAATCCTTGAAAGAGACATACGCCGTACGAAGGTAAAAATGAAAGAATCTAGTGATGAAGGATATCTGCCTACTTCTTTGTTAGAACCCGTAAAATAATAGAGGATCAGAAAACCCAGAATGTAATATTCTGGGTTTTTTGGGTTAATCTACAAAAACATAACAACTACAGTCTAGTTATGCTGCTCCTTTGCCGTAAAACTGCTGGGCATCACAACAGCAACAACCTCTCCCCTTGCGCAAAGCATATCTCCTGCAAATACCTCTGTTTCTACTTTAAATTTCTTAGGGTGGATTTCCTGTACAGTGCCAATTGCTTTCAAAACAGTACCATGCGGAGTCGGTTTCAGGAAATCAACGTGTAAAGAAGCAGTTACAAATCTAGGCGGTTCCGCTGAATCCCCTGGCTCATGTCCATTCTTCCTGTGCAGTGCCAGAGCCGCTGAGCCAGTTCCGTGGCAGTCTACCAGTGACCCAATCAGCCCTCCGTAAACATAGCCTGGCAATGCCATATGCTCTGGTTTTGGAGCGTAAATCGTCATCGTTTTGTCTTCAAGCCAGCCGGTTCGAAAGTGATGTCCATGTTCATTCATTCTGCCGCAGCCATAGCACCATGCAAAGTCTTCAGGATAATCATCTTGTATTGCTATCAACACTTTCTCTTCCAAATTCATTCCCCCTCTTTCAGTATCCCAATCTTTAGTAATTCTTCTTACGATGGCAGAATCCTTTAAAATTCGTAAAGTTTCAGCAATAAATGAACTCATGTTATGATTGATCTATATACTTTTACGAGGTGATAGGATGAAGTACAGAAGGTTAGGAAAAACGGATTTGGACATATCGGTCGTTGGGATTGGTACGTGGCAGTATGGAGGTGAATGGGGAAAGGAATTTACTCAATATGAGGTCGATGCCATCTTAAATAAAGGCAGCGAAACCGGAATCAATTTCATTGATACTGCAGAGTGCTATGGAGATCACCTATCTGAATCACTGATTGGGGACTATCTTAGCCGGAGCAAGCGTGAAGAATGGATTGTGGCTACGAAATTCGGTCACCATTTTCACAATAATTTTGACCGGACTAGACATTGGAGTGCAAGCGATGTACTCTCTCAGCTAGACGCATCATTAAAATCCTTACAAACGGAATACATAGACCTTTATCAGGCCCATTCCTGTACTGATGAAGAATTTAACAACGATGAGCTCTGGACGATGCTTGATAAGCAGGTACAGGCAGGGAAAATACGTCACCTTGGAATCTCCCTCAGGTCGAATGAAGAAAGCTACCAAACAGATCACGCATCTAATGTAAATGTGGGAGCTATTCAAGTTGTTTATAATCGGCTCGATCGAAAGCCTGAGGATAAGATTTTTCCTTCTAGCGAAAGGCAAAATCTTGGAGTGCTTGCACGGGTCCCGCTTGCCAGCGGTTATTTGAGCGGTAAGTACAAGCCAGGTGCCGTTTTTAGAAGTGACGATGTTCGTTCAAAGCATGATTTTGAAGAAACAGCGAGTCTTTTAAAGCAAGTTGAAGAAATAAGCCGGACGGAAGTACCCCATGAAATACCGATGGCTACCTGGGCGTTAGCTTGGTGCTTGAAACATTCTGCCGTAACAGCCGTAATTCCAGGGTGTAAATCTCCTGAGCAGGTTGAATTGAATGCGAAAGCAGCCGAACTGGCAAATGATGACCATCCGCAAAATACAAGAAAATAACAAACCTAGCCTCAGTAACAAATACTGGGGCTAAGTTATTTTATACCTTTATTCAAAAGACAGGCGGTACACCAAAAAACGCTCATTCGGATTCTGGTCAGGCAGATTATATTCTTTTACCATCGTAAAAGGGCTCTGTGTTTCCAGATAGTAAATATAATCCTCTGATGGGTAGTATAAGATAATATCTACTTCCCTGCTGTTTTCCTCGATAGAAAGCAAGATGTTTTTAACCACACTCATAAAAATTTGTACCGAAAAAGGATTGAAAAAATAAAAGCGATTTTCTGATGGCCTGATTTTATATTCCTCAGCCAGACTGCAAACAAAATGAATTTTTTCTTCTCTGTTTCTGTGATACTTCAAATACCGATCTTTATTTTCAATTGCTTTGTAATAAAAAGCCTCATTCATTTCGATTCCAATTACATTGGTGTTAAAAAGGTAATTAAGAAAGAAGTTTAACCTTCCCTTACCGCATCCAAAATCGACAATTGTGTCATTTGCATTGAGATGAAAATCCTTGAAGAAAGATTCCAATGCGGCATAAGGTGTTGGTTCATATTTGTGGTAATGCAGAGACGTATTAAAACCTTTCTGATCTCCAGTCGTTCTGACATTCAGTATCTTATCAAAATGTTGTTCTAACATAAAAAAACTCCTATCAATGGTTAGGTAGGATAGCCTCTACCGACCTCTTAAAAACTATACCACATAAACAATTTGGTAGTTGCTGCAGCTTAACTCCTATGCTGCCTCAGCGCTTTCTGTCTTTAGCGGCATGTAATTATTCATCTGGGAATCCATGCATTTTCGTCGTTTATTTTCCATCCTATATCTTTCTGAAACTCTTTTATTATGTTTGAAAGTCTTTCCTTTCTACATCCCATTAGGTAAAATTATCCCTATTATGTTAGTAATATTACTATAAACTCTTTATTACTGCATGATAGATAAATCAATAAAGGAACATTAAAAAGCTAGAGTTACATAGAGTGTGTGTGCGGGGGTTTGGGGATGTCATTAAACAATATAGAAGGAAAAAGAGCCATTGTCATTGGTGGAAGCATTGCTGGGAAGCTATCAGCAAGGGTATTATCTGAGTTTTTTGAAGAAGTGATTGTATTAGAAAAAGATCAAAAAATCGACAGTAATACCTTACGCAAAGGAGTGCCACAAGGATCTCAGGGACATGTCTTACTAAAGGGCGGAGAAGAAATACTTGAAGAATTATTTCCGGGGATTATTGATGAAATGGTTAAGGAAGGATCAACTGTTTCTGATTTTGCGCAAGATTTACTATGGTTTCATCATGGTTGGAAGAAAAAAAGGTTTCATTCTGGGTTGTCAATTATCCAGCAAAGCCGCCCCTTTCTCGAAGGTCATATTCAAAAAAGCTTGGAGAAAATTCCAAACATTGATTTTCGGTATGGATGTAAAGTAAAAAAGCTTCTTCTAAATGAAAAGAAAGAAATTAGTGGGCTAACTGTAGAAAAACATGATGGCAAGCAATGGGATCTTCCTGGTGATCTAGTAATAGATGCATCAGGTGCTGCTTCTTTAACGTCCAATTGGCTGGAACAGTTGGGCTTTAATAAGCCAAAGAAAACAGAAGTAAACATTGATTTATTTTACGCGAGCATGATTTTTGGGAAACTTGGGGTTGGAGCAAATAACTGGCATAGCCTTCTCATCTATCCAAATCCTCCAAAGCAGAGCAGCGGCGGTACTATTTCGCCAATTGAAGGAGGTCGCCACTTAGTTACTCTCTTAGGCTATGGAGTTGAATCGTTGCCTAGTGACCATTCAGCATTTTTGCAGTACGCTAAAAATCTTGATCAACCTGATTTATATGAAGCCATAAAAACCGCTGTTCCCGAATCAAGTATTCAGATTTATCGTTTCCCTGCTTTACGCAGGTACCATTATCATAAATTGAAGCAATTCCCTGCTGGTTTGCTTGTGATGGGAGATTCTTTTTGCAGAATCGATCCTGTTTTTGCGCAAGGCATGAGCATTGCAGCCATGGAAGCAGTAATATTGAGAAAGATGCTCAAGACATACAAGACAAAGGAAAAATTAACGAAAGATTTCCATCGTAAAATCAGCAAGATCATTGAGGTCCCATGGCTGATTGCTTTGACTGAAGATTTTAGGTTCCGACATACATCCGGTGAAAAACCAATCGGACTTTCCGTACTTCAAAAGTATGTTAAAAATGTTGTGCTGGCATGTTCACATAATGAAAAAATATATAGACAGTTCATGAATGTCCTACACTTAAAGGCTCATCCTGTAAGTTTATTTAAACCTTCAATTCTTTACAGTGTTATACCTTTTCTGAATAAAAAGAACAACTGACAACAACAGACACCGTTACCAATACGGCGGTGTCTGTTTAATAACCTCAGAACCCTGTAAAAATTCTTAGAATATTAAGGGATCAAGGAGAATAAAGTAAAAAAATGAACGTTTTCCCAAGTCGATATGTATCCATTTGTCTAAAAGTGTGTTAGGGTTAAGAGAACACATGAATCTAGGGTTTACAGACTTTTCTTAGTCACCCCCTGTTTAGGGAAGGAGAATAAGAATGGAAAAGATTAATGTTTTCTTGGATGATTATCGTAAACCGCCAGAAGGATACGTATTGGCAGAAACAATAGATGAATGTTTGTCCCTATTGAAGAATTTTGAAATCGAACACCTCTCTTTGGATCACGACTTGGTTAGCCCAAGCAGAAATGGTTTACTGCTGGTTAAAATCATGGTTGATGAGAAGCTCTTTGCAAATCGCATTACCATTCATTCAGCCAATTCGGTTGGTGGAAAAGCAATGTACAATTGGTTTAAAGATGCTCAGCATCATTCAGATATGCCCCTTTCCATAAATATTACTTTACGGCCGCTGCCCCTCCATTCATTTACTTCACGAATGCTTTTAAACTACAAATAATTATAAATTAAGATTAATCCCTCCGTCCTTTTACGCTCCCTTGGATAATTACATTTAAGTTTCTATTTGTTTTTTAAAGGATTCACCCTTCCGGATATCGAATTGATACAAAAAACGTGGAGGGCTAAAAATGAAAAATAAGGTGAACGAAACTGAAATTCATCATGAATACAAGGATGAAATTAAAAAAATGCTGCAGGAAGATTCGTACGCGAAATCACTGGGCATAAAACTAGTGGACCTTGGTGAAGGCTCAGCGTTGGCAGAATTGTCAGTGAAGGACAATATGCTTAATATGCATGGAACACTTCATGGAGCTGTTACCTTTGCCCTGGCTGATTTTGTGTTTCAGGCTGCCTGTAACTCTTATGGAAGAATCTCTGTGGGACTTACAACAACAGTAAATTATATGGCAGCTGGTAAATTAGGTTCTGTAGTTACCGCCTCGGCCACTGAAGAAAAAAAGAACTACCGAACAGCCTGGTACAAAGTCCATGTGGAGAGCAATGGAGAATTAATCGCTACGATGGAAGCCGTCGCTTACCGCAAGGAGAGTTATTTTGTGCCAGTAGAGAATGGAAGTAGCAAAAAGGACCAATAAACAATTGGTCCTTTTTTTTATTCGAATAAGTATTTAAAAATAGCAGGTACTCGTTCACGCCATGCCAGCTCATTATGGACAGCACCTTCGGCAATGACAAATTTAATATCTTTAACTTTCTCTTTCAGTAAGGAATATACTGATTCACTCGATTCGATATACCGTAGGCTGTCGATTGAACCTGAGGATTCATTTGTTTCGACATCAAGATAAAATTTTTCTATGGATGATAAATTACTATCCTTTATCAGCTGTTCAATTTCCTCCTGTGTGAACCAATAAGCTGAAGAAACTGATACAACTTTTTTAAATATATTTGGATATTTACACGCCGCGTATGTAGAAATCAAGCCACCCATTGAGCTGCCAGCCATCGAGGATTCATTAGGAATTGTCCTGTACTTTTCGTCAATGAAGGGTTTCAGCTCATTTACTATGTATTCGACATACTGCTTCCCTTCTCCGCCGATCCCATCTAATTCAGGTGCGAAAATGTTCCGCATTTCAGAGCTTGACCATGGAGAATATTCATCAAGCCTTTTATACCCATCATTACAATCAATACCGACAACAATGATTTCTATATCACTTTTATCAAGATAATCAGAAATACCCCATGACATACCGTAGCTTGCATCTTCATCTTTATATAAGTTTTGACCATCATGCATATAAAGCACGGGATAATTCTTTTCTTTATTTTCATCGTATTTCTTTGGCAGGTAAACCCTTACCATTCTTTTTCTATCCAATGTAGATATATTTACTTCGAAATGCTCAAACATGAAGTACCTCCTATTTCCTTTATTGATTTGGTAAAAATATTCTAACTTAACGCTTTATTAACAGCACCAAGAGCATGAATCAGTGTAGTATCAAATAATGGTACATCAACATCTTCTTGTTTAATTAACAAACCAATTTCGGTACAGCCTAGGATAATCCCTTCTGCCCCTTCGGCGACTAATTTTTGTATGACCTCCTTAAAGTATTCTCTAGATGATTGAACGGTTTTTCCAAGACATAATTCATTGAAAATGATTTGATTGATTGTCAACCTTTCCTCTTCATCAGGAATGAGAATGTCTATATTTTGGTCTTTAATCCTTGATGTATAAAAATCCTCCTCCATCGTATATTTAGTGCCAAGCAGCCCAACCTTTTTCAAGCCTTGATTTAGGATTTCATCAGCAGTTTCGTCAGCAATATGCAGAATAGGGAGTGACGTTTTCTTTTGAATCACGTCGATTACTTTATGCATGGTATTTGTACAGATTACAATAAAATCAGCTCCTGCATGTTCAAGACCTACAGCCGCTTCCCCAAGGATTTCACCAGCCTGATCCCACCTGTTCTGTGACTGGCATCTTTCAATTTCTTCAAAATTCATGCTATACAATATGCACTTAGCAGAATGAAGCCCGCCAAGCCTTTTTTTTATTTCCTCATTAATAATCCGGTAATATTCAACGGAAGATTCCCAGCTCATTCCGCCTATCAATCCAATGGTCTTCATACATTGATCCATCCTTCAAAAAAGATTTATTTACAAGATTTCGCTACGATTACGCGATAATCCTCTTGAAATTAATACTCTTATTCGGAAATCTTCTTTACAGAAATTGGACTCTAGTTAATAATTAACAAAAATACTCTTTTATAGGAGATAGGCGTGTGGAAGCATTTTTAACATTTAGGAAAAAGCTATTTCATAATTATCTATTTGGCTCAACACTTGCTGTTCTGGGAGTTGGAGGAGTTTTTATTTTCTTTACTCTAACACTATCAATAACAGAATTCTATTATATGGGAATCATTTTATTGAGTTCTTTTATATCAATGGCATTAATTGAATACCGAGCCTTCTCCAAAGATATAAAACCAATTTCACAAGTATTCGAACATGATCAAAAAGATCTGGCAAGTCTAAAGCTTGCCTTTGGAAAACTGCATCTTTTTCCAATTATGACCTTCAGACGGATTATGGGACCTCATCTCTTTGGTTTATCAATTCCGGCGGTTTTATTGAGCATCCTCTTTATTCGTTACAATCTTTTGCATATACCGTATATTTATATTTTCTTCGCAGTCATTGGTGCAGTCCTTGTTGCAGGAATGCATGCAATCATTGAATTCTTCCTGACGATAAAAGCAATCCAGCCATTGCTGAGCGAAATGGCTGCTATATCTAAGAAACAATATAACAAATCCCTCTCCCAAGAAGGAAAACTGGTCATGTCAATAAAGCGAAAATTCCAGTTGAGTTTTCTCTATATCACTGTTTTTCCTATTCTATTGTTTGGGCTTGCAACTCAGGTGAAGCTGGATATTTTGGCAGAGTCAGCCCAAAATTACTGGAGTTGGGCATTTTTTATCATCCTATTAGGTTTGGTTTTTGCTTATTTCGGAGCAAAGCTATTATTTTTAGATGTCCACCAGCCAATCGTACAGTTGCAAGAATCGATGAAAAAAATACAACAGGGCCACTTAACAATGACACAGGATCTGTATTCAGATGAATTTGCTGGACTAGTCAACGGTTTCAATCATATGGTACAGGCGATCAAGGATCGGGATGAACAGAAGCAATTAATGTTTGAGAGTTTCCTTGAGAGCTTGTCTGCGGTATTGGATGCAAGAGACCCCTATACTGCTGGACATTCTACAAGAGTAACGGCATACGCACTGGCAATAGGAAAACAGTACGGGCTTTCGGAAAATAATCTATCACTTTTGAAGAAATCAGCCATCCTCCATGATATAGGCAAGATAGGCATCCCTGATGGTATACTTCTTAAAGACGGAAAACTTACAGACGATGAATTCGCCAAAATAAAAAAACATCCTGAAATAGGTGCTTATATTATAAAGCAAGTACAAGGGTTCTCAGAGATGGACCTGGTGATTGAAGGTGTGATGTATCATCACGAACGTTACGATGGGTTAGGGTATCCAATGGGACTAGCCTTCGATGCGATTCCGCTGTTTGGGAGGATAATAGCAGTTGCTGATGCATTTGATGCGATGACCTCTGACCGGCCCTATCGAACAGGCATGTCCTTTGATAAAGCTCTGGGAATTATTGAAGAAGGCAAAGGCGTCCAATGGGATCCTGTGTTTTCAAGATTATTTATAGATTTGATGCGTGAAGGAGTCTTTGAAGAAAAGCCTGTCTCTCATGCCCAATTTCAAGAATATATTGAACATATTAATTAGATTATCATTAACAATAAAGTTTACGTGAAAAGAGCAATAGGTTATAACTATTGCTCTTTCATTTTTACCCTAGACATTGTTCTTATCTCTGTGAACACTCTGAACATATGAATCCTTTATATTGGAGATCACTCATCTTTTGTACAGAAGTACTCGAAAATCTCGGGAATTCTCTGTCTAAAATATAAATAATGATGTTCAGCATCTGCGAATAGATTGAATTTAACGCGAATATCTTTTTTTCTAAAAATTTCATATATTGCATGGTTTGAATTCACAAATTCCTTGCTTATCAGTTTGTCAGTTTTGGCTTCATTCGTGCCGCAGTCTATGTAAAATTTTTTAAGCTGCGACAAATCTGCCTCTTCTAATAGCTTTTCAATTTCCTCTTGATTCCGGAAAAATGCTGACGATAATACCGCTACGTTCTGAAAAATATTTGGATAAACACACGCTGCATATGTGGAGATAAGTCCCCCTAGCGAAATGCCTGCCATGCTGTTCTGGTCTTTTAAGGTCCGGTATTTTTTGTCTATGAAGGGCTTAAGTTCATTCACAATAAAATCTATATACTGCTTGCCTTTTCCTCCAGTCGGGTCGATCCGGCCAACAATTCTCTTGCTATACTGACCATTTTTCCATGGACAATACTCATTCATTCGTTCTTCGCTATTTTGATCGATTGCCACAACAATCAGCTTAATTTCGTTTTCAGATAAAAATTCTTCAAGCTGAAGTGAATGGCCCCCTATCGCATCGTCATCGTTAAAAACATTTTGGCCATCGTGCATATATAGAACTGGATATCTTGTAGTTTGATTTATGTAATTTTCAGGAAGATAAACTCTGATCATTCTATCTTCATTAAAGGAAGTCATTTTCATCTGGAATTTTTCAAGCATATAGTCTGCTCCTTTTCCTGCAATACCGCTTTATTCGATCTCACGGAAATTTTTGAATGGAAAGTAGACAAATTCACTTTTGCCGATAATGCTGCTCTGCTCGATGTAACCAAGCCCATTTCTGCTGTCCATGCTGTGTAAGCGATTGTCTCCCATGACAAAAAGATTGCCGTCTGGTACTGTAAGTGGCCCAAAGTCCCCCGTCAGTCTTAACCCGCTGATATTAGCAATTTTTCGGTTTTTTGTCAGATAAGTTTCTTTAAAGGCTTTTCCGTTAATAAACAGTTCATCATTTTTCATCTCAATTTTGTCCCCAGGAAATCCAATGACTCTTTTGACATAGTTTTCTTTCGAACCTTTAATGATCACGATGTCACCCCGTTTAAGATCACTAACGGAATTGTATTTATTTACAAAGATTTTTTCGTGATCATGCAAGGTTGGTTCCATCGAAGCTCCCTCAACTATGTATGGTGCAAATATAAAGGTTCTTACCAAAAAGGCGATGAGTGCAGCAAATACCAAAGATGTTATCCAAGATTTTAATTCATTTTTTGTATTTGTTTTATCCATTTTAATTCCTCCTTAATTTTAACTAATAATTTTAATCAATTAGAAGTCTTTGAAAGTCTCAAAGTCCCTTATAAAATATATTCGTATCTTTTTAATCACTCTCCTGCTATTTCTATTAAAATGACACGAAAAGATAAACATAATGGTAAAATATGTGGTTAAGGAGTGAGGAATCATGAAATTTTATATTGCATCTAGTTTTAAAAATAGTGAAATGGTCAAGGTAATGGCAGCTCAGCTTAAAATGGAGGGTTTTTCTCATACATACGATTGGACGATAAATGATCGTGCAGATTCTATGGAATTACTGGCTTCCATTGGTGAAAGTGAGTTAAGTGCTGTGAGAAAATCAGACTTTTTGGTGATTTTGCTGCCTGGTGGAAAAGGAAGCCATATTGAAATGGGAATTGCTCTTGGCCTTGGGAAAAGAGTATATTTATATTCGCTCAATAATGATATATACGAGTTTGATAAGACAAGTACTTTTTATCATGTTGCAGGGGTCACTAAGTTTGTCGGTGATATTGATTCTTTCATGCCATTTTTAGTGCAGCAGGAAACCACCAGCTTTTAACTGATTATACATACAGCAGCCATTAGGACCAGGATTAATAGATTCATCCATACAGAAAGTTTAAGCAAGAAAATTGCCCATGTTTTACCTTTAAGTGTGTAAACAAAAATGATGATAGAAAAAACGAAATTGGCAGCTAACCTTAGATGGGAAGTATTTCCCCAGAATAAACCAAATATGAATGATAGTGAAGCTGCTGCACAAAAAATAATGATATACGCTTTATAAATCTTTTCTTTCCGTTCGCGTTCATGCTGGAATTCATACAATGCTGTCTACCTCTTTTGCTGATTATATTCAAAGAGTGTCAAACGATAAAATATATGCACTAACGGTCACTGCAATAATAATCAGAATGGAGTCAAACAAGAAACTAACATCCTTGAGCAATACAGTTACGCCAATTGATAACCACATCAGACTGAGACTCAGTATTTTATTCTTGCGGGAGATCCCTTTTTTCTCACGAAAATCCTTTATGTAAGCACCAAGCCATTTATTTTTTATTAATTTTTGATAAAGCTTCTCTGATGATTTTACATAGCAAGCAGCACCGAGCAGCATAAGTGGAGTGGTTGGCAGGAGAGGAACTACAATCCCGATTACTCCCAGTCCTATGGAAAGAGTACCGATCGTGATTAATAAAGCTTTTACTGCAACATTCATGAGTACCTCCCTGCCATTCGAAAAAAATTCTACTGTATGTATTTTATCATTATTGTGTCAGGTGTGCTTTAGACATCAGGTCAATTGGTATGCCAGCTTCTATATAACTCCTGACAAGCTTCCAGCCAAAATCATAAGCAAAGGTTTGGAAAAATAAATTGCCTGTTTCTAATGTCTGGCCACCGATGACAAGCTGTGCTGAAAGAATCGACATTACTTCATGATCGCGTAATGATATCCTTGATACTTCCTTCAAGTCCCACTTTGCTTTATTTTCAATAACGAATTTAAAACCCTGTTCCCATCCCCTGATTGATTCATCATAGCCAAAATCGAAAACTTTTCCCCCTGCAATCTCCCTGGCTTGATATTCCGGAGAAATAGTCCCTTTCAGTTCTGCTAGATTAGAAGTTTTCCATAATTCGAGATAGTGTTCATAAAACCGGTTAAATGATAATTCCATCTTTCACACCCCTTATAAAAGCAATGACAAAATTATCCTATATCCAACAGTCATTTTCAATATCTCCTTAATGAAAATGTAAATGAAAAGGCTGCTGCTCGATAGAGCAACAGCCTATATAATCGTAATATTGTGTCTTGTATAATAATTTCCATATCTATAATAAAATTCAATTTCAGCATCTTGGCCTTGTATTGAAAAAATATATTTCGTTTTAACTGGTGCACAATTCTTCTGGTATTCAATACCTTCATTTTCTGCAAATTCCTCTAAAAATGCCTCTAGCTCTTTCTTTCTAATCGTATTTGACTGTTGCATTTCCGAATTGATTAGCTGTTTTTCCTTAATGAAATTATCTATACATTTAATCAAATTATTTTTGCACATGTCCATTATTATGCTGAATCATTCCTTTATCATTTATTTTCTGAAAAATGGCAATAAAAAAAGTCAGAAAAGGAGTATTGTCATATCCTTTTCTGACTTATGTCTGGTACTTTGCCCATTCACTGTTATCAGAAATATTTATATAAAATTTTATTTAAGTTAAAACTTAAGTAAGATTAAGAGTTTTAATCTTTACCCTATAGTGTATCATAACATCAGCTGCCTGTTTAAGCAAGTAAATCTTATCTTCTTTTATGGTTTAAGAATGAATAAAGAATAACTTTTATCCTGATCAAAATTCCAGTCAACAAATCGATCAATGATTTGGGCAGATAGCAATTTCTCAAAATTAGCTTTATGCTCATCCATTAATCTTTTTTCAAGGTTTCTCTTGGCAATTTTAAGGGTTTCCGGAAATCCTATTTGAATTAGTTCTTTTTCAATGCTAACGAGGATTCCTTCTCTGATAATAACCAATGTTCGATCATTAAGGAGACGTGATGAGACCATTTGAGGCGGTTTTTCCGCTTCTATACTTACATTTATGATTTCCTTATGAACTAAATCCTTGTTTGAAAAAGTTTCATCTTTAAATTTTGGATCCGTTTCAAGAATAAGCAAAAACATCCCGGTTTTACCATCAAGATTCCAGTCGTAATAAAATTCTTTGACCTTTTCTTTTGTATTTGTTTCTATAAAGTCTCTAATTTCTGTTTCTAATGTTTCCATCATTAAATCTCTTGTCTTTTGGACATAAACACTTTGCCTGTTCCCGATCAATGATTTTTCCATAGGTGATAAAAAGTTTGTAATATATACGGTGACAAATGGCCTGGAAAAAGTACAAAATACATTCCCGGGTCCACGACCGAAATTTTCACGCAGCAAACGGCCAATATAGCCACTTATTTCTTTTTCTAATAGTGGGATTTCCATAAAGTACCTCGCTATACATTATACTCCTCTTTATTTTCCCTTTTTTTATTGGATAAAACCAAACAACTCTTATATACGCTTTGACTTATCTTCATTTTTTATGTAGATAAATTTTATGCAATTACCCTAACTCATAAACTCGATCGGCCAAGTAAAGATTATATTTAAGTGAGAAGAGATACCTAATGGAGGAAGATATAATCGTTTAATTAGATTTAGAATCTGTTAAACAAGGCTATTGATTCCCTTCTAGGCGTTTCGCTTTCCGCTAGCTTGACTCTGAGCCCGCAGGACACTTAATAGCTTCCTCTAATCTGCCCAAGCACGATTGAAATGCATTAGCATTTTCGGAGGAGTCTTCGCACCTTTCACTCCAATAAACAGGGTATTTAAATTCAACAATCAGCTTGAGAGCCTAGACATAAAAAAACACCTTTTTAAAAAGGTGTTACAAACGGTAGATAAATCCTGAAAACAAGGTTGTCGTCACCATTGTTTTATTTCATAAAAGAAATAAAGACCATTCAGTGAAATAACAACACGATGAATGGTCTTTATTAAGGGTTTTAAACCATGCAGTTGAAAAAGGAGTCTTCGCGTCTTCCATTCAAATTAAGGAATCTCAAAAAAATATCGAAAAACTGCAACTTTGACGAAAAACTAAATCTTCATTGGTAAAAGAATGTTTTTTCTAACGGGGTTACTTCATCATGACAACTGCTTGCATTCCTTCGTCAATCAGATGTTTTAATTGATCATTTACGTCAATGCTTGCAAGTCCTCCATGGTAGCTTACTGCATTTTCAACATCGTAAGCCAAATATTTCTCCAGTGAATGGACAGCTTGTTCGATATCAGGAGTAACATGTGCAATCGGTCCTCTCAGCTTACCATTAAAGCAAAACATCGAATCAGCTGCTATCATTGTTTTGCTAACCTTATGGTAAAGGCTGATATGCCCAGGAGTGTGCCCAGGGGTATGAATCACTTGTATGCCACCGCAGAAAGGAAGTTCATCACCATCATTTAAAGCTTTCGTAATCGTTGCTTTTGGCGGATTTAAATATATTTGTTTCATCGGATCCGGTAATGCTTCCCACTCTTCAGCTGATATCTTGGAAGGATCAGTCTTCAGTAATGGTTTTTCTCCTTCTATATAGGGAATATCAAGCTGATGTGCGTATACATCAATTTTTAATTCATTTAAAATCAAGTCAATATTTCCAATGTGATCTATGTCCTGGTGTGTAAGAATGATGGCTGTCAAGCTCTCGAACGGCATGCCAACACGATCAAGTTCTTTTTTTATTTCACCTATTTGCCCGGGCAGGCCGGTATCTATCAATATGGCAGACTGGCCATCCCGTAGCAAGGTTGGATTAAATACACCGTCATCCCCGAAAGCCTTTAGGCTTAAATTTAGCATTTCCACACCCTCAGCAATTCTCACTTATACTCCCCCTTTTTAATCAGATATATTAAATTCTCTTTTTTGCTGTAAAAACCTTTTGAACTGTAAAAAATTACATTTAATAGTCGATAATCAAAATATAAGGATTTGTCTAACACGAGAGAGAGGTCGATTGAATGGAAGCTGCGAAAGAAAATCTCTTAATGACAATTGAGTCTTATAGACAGGAAATGATTAAACTCGGCGTTGCAAGTGGTTTTAATAGCCCGGAAACGATTAATATCAGCCAAATGCTCGATCAGTTAATTATCAAATACCAGCAGATGCAAGTGCAACTGCTTCACTGAAATACAATAATAGGTCGCTTTAACAAGCGACCTATTTTCTTAGAGCCTATTTTTTTATAAATGGTTTTGCTTCGATGACAGTTAATTGTCAATTAGCTCAGAATTCTTTGGATGATAACGGCAAAAAGAACTTAACTCCTTTTTTATTAAAGGGCAGCACCTTCATATCGGCAATTAAGTGGCTGGCATAGGCTAACATGCATGTGGCGAAAACCCCTTCCAACCCAATTGATTCCTGGAACTTTGTCGCTATTGCAGCGAAATATAGAGTTCCAACAATAGAGTGTGTGTAGCTGCGATGAGGCACAAAGGATGCAATGATGATATAGATACCCAGCAAAACTAGCCAGCTTTCCTGCATTGAAATTCCTCCTGCGAGAACACCTACACCTGTTACTGTAAGCATCCTCCTTTGTGTTAAAAAGGATGACAAAACGATCATACCCGTCCCAATGCATATTCCAAGCCATTTTTCTGAACTGCCGCCTTCAAAGAAACTATAAAGAATCATTAAAAAACCGATTAACTGCGCGACCAACCTGATCATTTTATGTGATAAGGTGATCTTATTACTTAACTTTCCATCTACGTCCACATCAGGCAGTAAACCTGCTATTCCTCCCACCACTACTAAAAACAAGGTTGCTGGCGGATCGCTTTGTAATGTGTTTGCTGTTATAAATCCAGCTGCGGCTCCTAGAGCTGTATGTATTGTTCCGTTCAAATTCTCCACCTATGCTTTCGTTTTAAAATATCATTATAATTATATTTTACTATAATGATAGCGCCAATCCCATTAGGCCTATTTCTAAAAGTGAAAGCAATTAATCCCTTTCAAAAATTCCCTGTGTTAACTCAGCTATTGCTATCCTTTATATTTAACATGGTTTAAGA
Organism: Heyndrickxia sp. MSNUG; assembly: GCF_049532715.1. Taxonomy (NCBI): domain Bacteria; kingdom Bacillati; phylum Bacillota; class Bacilli; order Caryophanales; family Bacillaceae; genus Heyndrickxia; species Heyndrickxia sp. MSNUG. Next base: position 2,603,774 of record NZ_CP150978.1, on the reverse strand, counting down.
ATCAACATGGACTTTCACAATGATTAAATGAAATCATCATAATCCATTTTCCATTGAAACTCTGCAAGTGAAATCGATTTTTTGCTAGTAAATCTTATTCCTTCTGCTTCAAGCATCATCTTTTGTGTGAAGAACATTTCATCATCATCAAACCCGATTTCTCCTTTTGAATTAATGACTCTATGCCAAGGAAGATGATATTTTTCAGACATTGAATGGAGGATGCGCACTACCTGCCTGGCTGCCCTGGGACTCCCTGCTGCCCTTGCAATCTGTCCATATGTCATCACCTTGCCTGATGGAATGCTTTGAATCACTTTAATTACCTTTTCAGTAAAACTCGTCATATTTCCACTCCCTTAATTTATTTAGATTACCATAAAAAAACCTGGCTAGTAATGTTTATACCGAGCCAGGCAGCTTGCTTTTGTTTTCTAATGATTTGAATTTCTTAATGATTGCCCTGCATATCAACCCTAATGACCAGTAGATTGGGAATGAGTATATGTGTTTCCAGGTAAGTTCTTTATAGATATGAAGCAATTCCATTGAAGGCTCTGCTACAAATGCGAGAAACAAGGAAAGGATCCCTGTGGCAATGATGAATTTTTTTAAGGAAGAGCTATACCTTTGGTACACCAGCATAAAAGGGATGATAACAACTCCAACGTCATACGGATATAACTGTGGGTTAATATAAGGTGTTAATCGGACTGGGTAAGTCCAAACCATTGCGTTGCTTCCAATAGAGTCCAAAAAAATGGCTGAAACCCCGTAAAATAAACCAAATGCAGTATTTTCGATCACTTTCTTTTTATCGACAACCATCCACCAAATCAGTGCAGGAACTATCGAAAGAATGACCAGAAACCACCATCTTGCAGTTAAGAAATTTTTCTCGTGCCAGTAGCTTCTTAATATTTCATGATAATTCCGTTCTGCTTTCATTAACTCTTCTAGTGAGACGGTAGATAAGACATTTGTTTTGTGCAGGAGAAACTGTCCAATAATCTCCAATGTGGAAGAAAGCATTAAATCACACCCTTTGTATATAGAGTGTGATTTTTTTGTTTGTAATATGTAGTTGCCTTAATTTTGTTTCTTTAGCTCTTTAAAAATTCTCATTAACTGTTGTGGCTCGTTGTCAGTTACATAAGAATAAAGGCCTCTGGTTGTATGCAGATAAAGAAACCCTTTAGCATCTGAGATATTTCTGAAGGATATGTCTAATATGTCTCTTAATTGAAAATGCTCGGAGGCTGTCGTTATTCTGTCATCATATATTCTGATCACTTCTTTGTTTTCTTCATATTTTTGTTCATTGCCTTCGATTTTTCTATGCACCGTTAAATATATTTGTGAGCATAGCAAATGACTCACCCCTTTCCATCCAGTGAGGTTCGAACTTTGTTGATTATTATTTTACACATGTTGATTAAGAATACCTAATATATTTAACAATGATAACAAGTCTAATTATCGAAGGGGGCTGCTTTTTGAAATGCATCGGTGAATTGCTGGATCAGGAAAAGTACGGTCTCGAGTGGAACATAGCTGTTTTGGAAAATAAAGAAGCGATCATGAATGTTTTTGGATTGAAAAATGAAAAATGGCTGAATGTCTGGAATATTGATTCCCGTATTTTGACCCTGTTTTATAAATCTTTTGAAGCCCCGTATGATTGGTACATCGTGGTGTATGACTATCAAGCTTTCTGTGCTGATCAAGAAATAAAAGAAGCGATCATCTGGCATGAAATTGGACATATCAAATACCCTGTATATGAAAATCAACTGAGCATTGATAGTGAAATCCAATGCGACGGCCTTGCGATCAAAAAAGGGCATAAAGATGGAATGCGCAAGGTCCTTGAACTTACTCTAAATATGGCTCATTCCTTAAATCATGACTTGCTCACCAAAATAACAACGGAACGGCACTTAAAGCTGCTAGGGTGAAGCACAATCAAATAAAAGTGATGATGAAGGGAAATATATCATAAAAATTCCTTTTCACCTGCTGCAACTTTTAAATCAATTACAATAACAAAAGCACCAGCCATATTAATATTGGCTGGTGCTTTGTATCAACCTGTATTCCTTAAACCAGCAGCCACTCCGCTTATGGTTAACAAAACCTGCATGAGAAGTTCATCGTCTGGATCTTCAACATTACGAAGTTCCTTGATTAATTCAACCTGAAGGAAGTTAAGTGGATCTACATAAGGATTTCGTCGGTGGACAGAATCCTTGATGTTTGGTGTATGGTCAAGAAGTTCTTCATCATCAGTAATCATAAGCAAAACATTCTTCGTTCTTTCGAATTCCTCGACAATGTTGCCAAAAATTCTATCCGCTATTCCCTTGTCTTCTACAAGTGAAGAATACTCCTTAGCAGTCGTTATATCCGCTTTCATCAACGCCATTTGCAGATTGTCAACCGTGCTCCTGAAGAAGGGCCATTCCTCATACATTTCCTGCAGAAGCTGAATATTTTCAGGGCTTTTTACAGCAAAGGTTTCCAACCCTGTTCCTGCTGCATACCACGCTGGGAATAACTGCCTGCTTTGTGTCCAGGCGAATACCCACGGAATCGCACGAAGATTTTCAAATTTGCTGCTATTTTTCCTGCTCATCGGTCGTGAGCCAATATTCAACTCACTTAACTCTTGTAATGGTGTCGCCTGATTAAAGTAGGTGATAAAATCTGGATCCTCAAAAACAAGTGATTGATACTTCTTTAAGGAAACAGCAGAAATCTCTTCAATTGCATCCACCCATCTATGATCGCGCAAATGACCTTGCTCTGATTCATTCAGAACATTGGCAGCTGCTTTCATCATGGTTGAGGTAGCCTGCTCAAGGCTCCGGTAAGCAATATCTTTAAGAAGGTAGCGCGAAGAAAGCACCTCTCCCTGCTCAGTGATTTTAACCCCCTGGCCCAGGGTCTCTACCGGTTGTGAAAGAAGGCTTCGGTTTAATGGCCCGCCCCCACGTCCCAAAGATCCCCCTCTACCATGGAAGAATTTCAGGCCGATTTGATATTTTTCCGCCATCTCATTAATTTCAAGCTGAGCCTTATAAAGCTTCCAGTTAGCAGTCAATGTTCCGCCATCCTTACTTCCATCCGAGTAACCCAGCATGATTTCCTGCTGATCATTCATTTTTCTCAAATGGTCACGGTATACAGGCATATTGAAAAGGATCTCCATGATTTTTGGACCTGCAGTCAAATCATCAATTGTTTCAAGCAAAGGTGCTACATTCAAGTCAGTTTCAAATGTACCGTCCGCATGAAGCCTGTAAATGCCTGCTTCCTTTGCCAGTACTAGTACTTCAAGCAGATCACTTGCCGATTGGGTCATGCTTACAAGGTATACTGTGATCGAGCGTTTTCCAAATTCATTATGTGCTCGTTTGATCATTTCGAAAACCTTAAGCATTTCCTGTGTTTCGCTTGAATAATCCTCATGCAGCAACAGCAACGGCCGCGGGTCGGCTAAAACTTTCTCTAAAAGATCCAGTTTCTTCTCTTCAGATAAGGATGGATAATCCTTACAGATTCCAACCTTCCGCAGGATTTCCGCAATTGCATTTTCGTGTTCACCACTATGGTTACGGATATCAAGCGTAGCAAGGTGGAAACCAAAAAGCTGTACCTGGCTTATAAACTTTTGCAAGGTTTTCAGCTCATGGTGGGCAGGATGATGAAGATAGATGCTTCGCTTAATGATCATAAGGTCTTCTAGCATTTCTTCTGCAGTATTATAGCCTATATCAGATTTCCCTGCTTGTCGGAGCCTTTCTAGAATGACAGCAAATTTCCTGCGATACATTTCACCATCAATTGTCCACTTTTGATCCTCGTTCAAGTATTTCTCTTCGTCCTGTATAACGGATTGCTTTAATTCATCACTTACAGCTGCTCGGGTTGTAGACTGGCTGAAGCGTTTCATTAAATCAACTAGAACGGACTTGTATTTTTTTAGTACAAGTCTCCTTTGTCGCTCTAATGTCTCCCATGTGACTTCAGGTGTGACGTTTGGATTGCCATCCCTGTCGCCGCCAATCCATGAGCCAAATCGCAGAAAGTGCGGAACTTCCCACTCGTGCTCAGCATAATGTGCTTTTAGACTTGTTTCAACCTCCTGATGGATTTCAGGTAAAACATCGAAAAGTGTTTGATCAAAATAATATAGACCATTTCTTACTTCATCGATTACAGTAGGCTTTCGATCACGCAATTCATCTGTTTGCCAGAGGACAGAAACTTCGTTAAACAAGCTTTCCTCAATCTTTTCTCGTTCTCTTTTTGACAGGATTGGGTTATCCAGGCTTTTCAAAATGTCAGCAATCCTTTTTTGTATTTCCAATATGGAACGCTTTGTAGCTTCTGTCGGATGCGCAGTAATAATCAATTCCAAAGAAATCGTATTAAGTACATCCTGGATAATGTCAGAGGTTATTTGGTTTTCTTTTAATGAAAGGATTGCTGCTTCGATGGAGCCTGGCTGGGCACTAATTTCTGATTTCATTAAATAGTCACGGCGCCGACGTATGCGGTGATTTTGTTCAGCTGCATTTATTAAGTGGAAATAGACTGAAAAGGCGCGGATTATATTTGTACGCATAGGAACAGATAATTTAGAGATTTCATCTTTCAATGCTGTATAAGTTTCGCTGTCATTGTCAGTCCTTAGCGTTTTACACATAGCTCTAATCTTCTCTACTTTTTCAAACAATTCAACTCCACCATGGTAAACAAGAATGTCCCCAAGGATGTTTCCAAGCATTTTTACGTCTTTACGCAATGGCAAACTGCTGTCGTTCACTTCGATTCCTGATGTCATTGTGTCACCTTCCTAAGACTAGTGGGAATTTTTTAAATATTAATATAACATAAAAATGCAAACAATGTGAAATATTATGCATATTTCTTTTTTAAGGTGTTTACCTTTTTAAAAATACCCTTTTTCAATGAAACTAATCTAACCTTCTCAATAAGTGTACGAATAAACGCTTCAATTATCCAAATTATGCTTTTAAAAATGTCAATTATTTTTCGAAGTGTCTTGGAGCCTCCTAATACTCCAATCAGGCGATTTTAATGACAAAATTAAAGACCATTCAAAAATGGTCCTTAAGATGTAAAATATATTATTTACTGGCTTACAGGAATGACTTTTGCACTGGAAGACCGTTCATAAAATTCAATTGGACCTGCCCCGCCAATGATGATTTTGGTGTAACCTTGCATCTTCATTTCATATAAGCATTGATGCAGCAATGTGTAGCCGATCCCCTCAGATCGATTGCTCATGGCCACCCCCATTGGACCGAAACAGCCTTCCTGGTTTCCAACATCGTACGCTGCAAAACCGATAATGGCTCCTGCAGGATCCGTGGCTATAAAAATCGATGGTTTCGTTTTATTCAACCCTAACTTAATTGATTCAGTCCATCTTCCTGAAAATTCATTTTCAACAAACTGGATTAATTTTTCAGAATCAGCTGGCCTGACTTTTCGGATGTTCTGATATTTTAATTCTGAACAGGAGTATTCGGTTAAATCCACCATCATGTCTCTTGAAACAGTAGCATTTGAGAGGAGGTATTGTTTTTGTTCCAAAGTTAAATAATCCTCAATATAGCCTGAATTAATTAATGCTCTCAGCACATGCCCTTCATTTAAAAAAATCTGATTGTAACCCTCCATATAGCCGACGGCTTCCTCTAGTACCTGTTTAGTATCTAAGCTGACAGGCATATTAAAATGTTCATGAGAACTATCGGAATTTTGAACCTCTGCTGGAGTTTCTGTATTTCTTATTGCATTTACATTTATTCCAGAATGATGTATGGCCTCTTTTACAGTGAATGAGTCCTGCTCCAGACAGCCAATCAATAAATGTACAGGCAAAATGGATTGGCTGTTTCTTCTTAGGCATTCTGCCTCCGCAAGGACAATAGCGTTAGCCATTTGTTTTGTCAATTTGACCTTTCTATTCCTCATGTCCAAGCCCCATTTCCATAATAACTCTTATATAATTGATAGCTTACTAGTATTGATGTTTAAGCGCTTGCTCGGTTGTTAACCTCTGTGTTTTTTTCTCTGTGAGACTGATAGCTATGCAAGGCCATACCTCCCATTACGATGATGATACCCAGCCATGAAAGTACTGAGGGAAGGGCGATCGATAAGATGGCAATTTCACCTGCCAAAGCGAACAGAACCTCCATCGCCTGGGTTGCTTCGACAGCTGCCAGCTTTTGCATATCTCCCCTCACAAGGTCGGTTGCCTTGAAAAACAGAACAGTAGCAATCACGCCTGAACTAATCGCTACCAGGAGGGATTGAATACTTTGATTCAAAGTTGGCGGTCCTTCCGTAAACAGCCCAAATAATGACAGCATAATCCAGAAGGGCAGACTTGCAAGCGTCATTCCCAAAACTCGCTGGTAGGCATCCAGCCTTCCGTTTGTCACATCCATCATTTTGCGGTTTCCTAATGGATAAGCAAATGAGGCGAACAATACAGGTACTATGCCCATAAGCATCACTTTCAGGCTGATCTGACTTGTATGCTCCCATTGCATTAAGACGATGCCTAAAAGAATGACCACTGACATACTCAAACCTTTAAAAGGTATTTTAGCCCGCGCTTTTATCACTCCATGGTTTGTTTGGATAGTTTCATAAAAAAAAGGGGCAAGCAAGGCGCCAGAGATAATCGTAATTTGCCACGTCCCAGCAATCAGCCAGCCTGGTGAATATGCTGCTGCAAAGGTCAATGGTGCGTAGAACAAACCAAAGCCAACAAAGCTCCACAGCAACCATGCACCTGGACTCTTTTTCATTTCCTTGATTAATTGTTTGAAGTTCTTCCTTGCCAGCACTATCACCATCAGGAATGGAACCATAAAAATATACCTTAATGTCGCGCTCCATATCCAGCTTCCGCCTGATAATTCCATCGACTGGTTCAGCACGAAAGTAAACGCAAAAAAGAAAGCTGCTAAAATGCCTAAAAATATTGGTCCCATTTCCTCACCTCTTGATAGATGTTAATGACCGGTTTTAACCTCTGGTACGATGTTTTGAATTTTGTTTGTTCAGATAACCCCGGAAAAACCTTCAGGCAGACGCTCAAGGTCCTCAGTTGTATCGAATCCTTTAGAGAAGTCCCTGCCGTCTCCACCAACTAGGATTGTTCTTGTATTATTTTTTTCCATTCGGTCTACGAATTTTTCCGGCCATCCCCAAAGCCAGGGGCCTATTTTTTCTGGTATGTGCAGCTGGATATTTTTGCATGATCCCGGAACATTTCCGGTCCAGCCGAATGCCAGGTAAGGCAAAAAACAGCTTTTCAACGATTCTATTGAACTAACACGAGTGATAGGCAACATTGCCTTTAATGCAGCTACAGGCTGGTCGCCTCCATAAACAGAAAGATGTTCTACAGTGTTTTTTAGGATAATGCTTCAGGTAATTGGCCAGCTGCCTTCCTTCCTCATGGTCATCGCTTTTAACATGGATCAGCAGTTCTTTTCCTGAAAAAGTTTTTAATACTTCATCGAGCGTAGGCATTATACCAATTCCTTTACCACGAAACGGATAGGTTTTTCCCTCGTCAGCGGTGTAACCATAACCGATATCAAGCCCCTTCAATTCAGCAAGGCTTTGCTCCCTTGTAAGCCCCTTGCCATTAGTACGGCAATCCAGGGTCCAGTCATGGAAAACAACAAATTCACCATCATTGGTGGGTTGGATATCAAGCTCTGCGATATCTGCTCCTGCTACAAATGCTGCCTCCATTGAAGGGATAGTATTTTCCAGAAAATCGTGTTCAGGCTTATGTATGCGTTCAGCTGTACAAGTATCTCCAGTGATTCCTTCCATTTTGAAGGTCTGGGCAACTCCTCTGTGTGCTAGCAAGAGTGGCTCCTGTTGATTGGACGAAAATAGGCTTGTATTGTTCAGGAAAGCGAATATGACGATAAAGAACAGAAGAATTGTTATTTTTCTTTTTAAAAATTTCATTTGTGACCACCAATCTTTTTCAATATATCATATTAATGGTCAGTATATCACCTGGTTTTCCTAAAGAAAAAACGCCTGGCATCGCCAGACGTCTTCCCTTACATTACCTTCTGTTCGTAATTTATTTCATTTGGTTTTTCATATGTTACATAAGTTCCAGCAATAAAATCATGAATCGCTCTTTTGTCTTTGCGAAGCCCCACCATGAACGCGCTGACGATGACACCGATCCCCAAAGTTAAAAGATAAACTAGGGCAGATACAACTGTGCGCATCAGCATTGTACCAAAGCCAAGCTTCTCTCCATTGACTTTAGCGATTCTGACGCCGACGATTTTCTTGCCAACTGTGTATCCTGTCCATACGACAGGGACAAGCAGAGTATAGAGAAGATTAAGAGTAGATGAAAATCCACTATCCTCGGCACTGCCTGTAACTAAATAACTAATGATGGCAATCGGTATTCCGATAATCAATCCATCTAAAATGGATGCCCCTACTCTTACCCAAAATCCTGCAGGTCTGTTCATGATTATTTTCCTCCTGTTATATGCATTTATTTTAATAAATCTGCAATCTCCTGCTCGCCTGATTGCAAGGCGTGCATTCGAGCAGTCATTCCCGAATAATCTTTGGAGCTGGGGTCTGCACCAAAATCAAGTAATAGTTTAACGGCTTCCATATTCCCGCTGAAAACAGAATAAGTAAGTGCTGTGTAACCACCGCTCGTTTCCTGGTAGTCAGGGTCACCGCCTGCTTCATGAAGCAATTTAATCATAGATGGGTTCCCTGCTTCTGCTGCCGTCATGAAAGGAGTCATCATGTAATCCGTTTCAAAGTTCGGATCGGCTTTCATTTTCAGTAGAAGTTTTACCATTGGCTCATTGCTGTCCTTAATAGCCCAATCTAGAGGCGTATAACCATTATAATCTATAGTGTGGATGTCTTCGCCATTCTCGATTAACTTTTTCGTTTTTGACAGGTCTCCATCGACAACAGATTCAATCAAAGGGGATGAATCCCCTTCTTCCATCCACCCATTTTCTTCGTTTAAATAAGATTCCGAATCAAATAATTTCATTGCGTAATAGCCGCCTGCACCTAAAACTGCAAAAAGAAATAATGAAGCAGCAGCGAATACAATTGATGACTTAGATTTTTTATTATGGATGAAAACTTGGTCCCTTTCACCAAAAAACACACTAATTTCGTTAATCCGTTTTGGCAGCGGCGGATGTGTCGATAACACTTCAGCTAACCAGATAAAAAATCCTTTCTCGTTATTGATCTGATCAAGATATTCAGCTCTGTTGACTTTACCATGCATTGTTTTACCTATGGCCAGGATTGTCAAACTGTTTTTGGCTGCAGAATAATTGCCGGTATAGTAAGCCGCATAACGGTCACACGTAAACTCACAAGCTCTCAGGTACATTTCAGCGATTCCGGGAATCCACATTGATGGGAGTATAAACATCATCTTACCAAGATGATTCCGTTTAATATGGGCGAGTTCATGAGCAAGAACGAAATTAAGTTCCTCTTCCGCACCCTGTTCCATAAAGTCAAAGATCTCCGAATAAACGACCACCATATTACGGCCAAAAAAACGTGTCGCAAAAGCATTAAGTACGCCGCCTGACTGCATAACATAGATATCCGGTATTTGTTTGAAGTCCATCTTTACACAAAGATCTTCAACCGTACTATGAATAAGCGGAAATTGATTCGCACCAATTTTCACACCGTTCAACCGTATGTGGCCGATCATCAAAGCATGCAGCAAAAGTGAGACCGTCATAAACGCCACGATAACGAGAAGTCCAACAACCGATAAAGCAAAAAGAAGATAAGATACAATACTAATACATAATACAATCCAAAAATATTTATTCTCATTTTTATGGATCAGTTCATATTGAGTGTAGGTCTGTGTAGTCATGTTGGGAAGCTCTCCTTTGGCACAATTATAATGATTATAGGGAAAAATAAAGATTTGGTATAGATGTTTTTTATAGGTATATAATACTTTTTTATCCATCTAGCAGAAGCGCCATATAAATGACCCTCTCTAATTTTAAGGAATTAACAGAAAAATACATATGCATTTTTTGTGGTTGAGAAAATGTTAATTGTTTTATTAAAAGGATCTGTTATAGCTGAATGTTGATTTTTAAACCTGTTGATTGTAGTGGAAGGCGCGTAGACTCCTCCGAAAATGCTAACGCATTTCCATCGTGCGTGGGCGGATTCGAGGAAGCTATTCAATGTCCTGCGGGCGCAGCTGGTCAGGTGAGACCTCGCAGGAGCGCAACGACGAGGAGGCTCAGCGCCAGCCCCGAGGAAAGCGAAGCGCCTGGAACGAAAATCACCAGCCTTGTTTAACAGAGTTTATTAAAAAAATGAGGACCATATTGGCCCTCATTTTTTTAATAAAACCCTTGGATTCTTAAGAATCGTTCTTAAGCTTGCTTTTTCAACATGCTGTTTTTTCTTTTGGTACTGATCGATTAAATCATTTAAGCGTTCAAGCTGGAATGCATAATCAAAGATAACTGAGCCAATAATCACGAGGCGGAGTTTATGTTCTCTTTCATAAATCGTATCCTCCATGATTCCTTCGAGGAACTGACCGCTTTCTTCAAGGAGATCTGCCTTATCGATGTCTTTGATTTTTCCCGTATATTTCAGCAAGATCATTTCATGATAATTGATCAATTCTTCAAGATGGTGATCGAACTCCCTCGTTTCCTCTATTTCAGGCCGACTCTGGAAAAAATGATCTTCAATGATATCAAGAAGCTTAAGGCCCTGCTGCAGACAGGCAAGCATCTGTTTAAAAACGACTATTTCCCGGACATCTAATGGTTTGAGCTTCGAAATTTTTTCGCGTTCCTCATCAAGGGTTTTGTAAAGGTCTTCTAATTTGGATACATCTTTTTTAAGCTGACTCCATTGGTTCTGGAATGTTTTTTCAGTCAATTCATTCGATATTGCAGTTCGGATCAGCAATGACATAGTCCTGAAACTTGAATCCATTTTTTCGCTGAAATTTTTATTATAATTCGGTGGAGAGATGATGAGATTCACTAAAAATGCCGATCCCATCCCGACAAGGACAATAATGAATTTATTCCCAGCCGCGACAATCCCCTGGAATTCCTGTGAACTCATCATGACTAACACTGTAATCAATGTTAAGGAAATCGAGCCTTCCATTTTAAGCTTTAAACTTATAATAATGACGATGACCATTACAAGTCCGATGACGATTGGGCTGTTGCCAAACAAGTAAATTGAGCTTACTGCAATAATTGCTCCTAGTGTATTCGCCTGGAATTGTTCCATCACTTGTTTCCATGATCGGTAAATTGAGGGCTGAATCGTAAAAGTAGCGGCAATCGCAGCAAATACAGGAGGTTCCAAGCCCAGCCATTTTGTTATATATAAAGCGAGCACCACAGCAAGCCCTGTTTTTAAAACTCGTGGTCCTAATGTGATCAATCAAATCCCCCACTAATCAAAAGAATTCTTCCATTCTATAATTACCTTGTTCCAAAAAATGAAACACATCTTTATCATACCTGATTTAATTCCTAACATAAAAGGATACGTTAATTCCTTTTGAAAAGGTTATCAGCTATGAGAGCGGGAAATAATAATCATAGCAGCAGCTTTACAAAGGTGGGAATACGATGATCAAATTAGAAAGAAATCACAATCCTAAAATGAATGGGCAACTAATCTCAAAAATTACTGGAAAAGAATCGAATATAGAAGATTTAGTAAATGAAACAAAGGCTCTTTTTCTTGAAGCGAGTAAGGATTATTCTCCTGCGCTTGCCCGTACTTCGACTGTTATATCATCCTTATTCACTAATTTCAGAGCGACCTTAAGAAAAGTTGCTCTGACTAAATCAGCATTCGACGAATTTGACCATTATGATACGATCGTGGATCAAAACGGGAATGTCTATCCAGAATGGATCGAACTTTTAAACGATGAGTATAATCATCTATTAACTGAAATGAATCGAGAGGTTCATATTGAGGATTATGGAGCAGTTGGTGATGGAGTGAAGGATTGTACCGAAGCTTTCCGGATGGCTCTTGGCAAGGGGCGTGTAAAGGTATTCATACCTGAAGGCGTTTTTGTCACAAGAGAAATTAAGCTCCCTTCCTGGACTGCCCTAGTTGGTGCGGGTAAAGGGAAAACGACGATAAAACTGCATGAATCTGCACCTAAAGGCACCAGGCTTGTTACGAATCGAAATCACCGGACAGGTAACCGGAATATTTATGTAAAAGGCATGACTCTTGATTGGAATGTAGAGCGCCTTGGAAACGTGGAGAAGACCAGTACATGGGGGAATCACTCGAGCTGCCTCTTATATGCGAATGTTAAATTTGGCTGGGTAAAGGATATCGAAGGAATCAATCCGGGCCTTCATTGCTTTGATATATCCTCCCCTCTCTACAATTATTATGGTGACGGCTATCGTGCCCGCGGAGGCAGTGAATATATCTGGCTGGATAATCTTACGGGTTATGGTTTTGGTGATGATGGTATCACCACCCATCATAGTGATAATATCTTTATCTCAAATAGCCATATGTGTGATCCTAGCGGCAGGGCTCATAAAAAAGGATTTTCAAATTCGAATGGAATCGAGATTGATGATGGTTCACGAAATGTTTGGCTATTGAACAATTCAAGCGCAAGATGTTTTGGCGGCATAGAAATAAAAGCCCACCATACCTCATCTGCTGCGAACAATGTTGTCATCATTGGCCATATTTCTGTAAATGATAACCGTTCCTATAATTTCCGACACATTGGTCATCATAAGGAAAGTGATCCGGAATCCAAAACGGCGATCAACATAAAAGCAGCCAATATCGTTTCAATTAATCCTATTTATACTGATTTATACGCAAATTCCTCCCCTCGCGCGATGGTAATATCAGCATATAAAAATGTTGCAGTGAATCACTTTTATGTCATCGGAGATCCACAATATGATTATGGGGACGAGCCGGTCATCGCCATTCAATATCGCTCGAGAAATGTGGTTTTCAATAATGTCCATGTCAGTGGCTTTATCAAAGCAAACAATGATATTAGGGTTTTTGGCGGTGAAAATCACGCAGATAATGTAAAAATCCGTAATGTGTTTGTCAGGCATTCAGCCCCTCAAGCGATCCATATTGGAAAAGGAATTGAGAATGCAACAGTTGAGAAAATTGTTGCTGAAGCAGTTAATGGAAAATCCGTAGTTGAAGTGGCTGGAGAAAATGCTCAAATTGCTGAGATTGAAGCAAAAGGATTTAAAGTTGCAGTTGTGCAATCCGGCGCAAAGAACAGCACGATTAGTTAATTTAGATGTTAAAGCGAATCCTTTATGGGTTCGCTTTTATTTCTTTTTTGTATTTGGCTCTGTTAAACAAGGCTGTTGATTTTCGTTCCAGGCGCTTCGCTTTCCGCGGGGCTGGCGCTGAGCCCCCTCGTCGCTTCGCTCCTGCGGGGTCTCACCTGTCCAGCTGCGCCCGCAGGACACTGAAGAGCTTCCTCGAATGGGACCCACGCACGATGGAAATGCGTTAGCATTTTCGGAGGAGTCTACGCGCCTTCCACTACAATCAACAGGGTTTAAAAATCAACATTCAGCTTTAATAGAGCCTTGTTTTTAAGAAACCTATAATGTACCCTTTTTGGAACATTTCTCTTTCACCAATACAAAAAAAGAAGCAGGGCTGACCTGCTTCTTTAGTATTATGAGAGAACCCATTTTTTGATTGCTTGCGCGACTCCGTTTTCGGTGTTTTTTCCTGTAATGTCATCCGCCGCTTTTTTAACTGTTTCCTGTGCATTGCCCATTGCGATGCCTAATCCAGCCTCGGTAATCATGGCAATATCGTTCAAGCTGTCGCCGACTGCCATAACATTTTCCATTGAAATACCAAGCAGGCTGCAAACCTTTTGCAGACCTTTTGCCTTGTTGATCCCTATTGCGTTTACTTCAATATTGACCAGGCTTGAATTACTAATTTCAAAAAAGCCTTTAGCCTCCAGCTCTTTCAGCACTTTTTCACGAATGGCATCTTCTTCGATGTGGAAGCCAAACTTAAGCCACTCTTGTGAAAGGACATCTTCTGGCATTTCGTTGTTCCAGTTATTTTCGGTGCTGATTGCCCAGAACTTCGCGTTGTTCTGTCTGGATAGATCATGCATCCATTGGATATGCTCTGTGGCGACGGGAGTCCGTTCCACAAGTTCTCCATCCGGACCCCAGATTTCACTCCCGTTCACAGTCACGAGGTAGGACGATAACTCCAGCGATAAAACATAATCTTTTGCTGTTTTCAGGCTACGTCCTGTACTTAGAACAACTTTAACTCCTTTTTTCTCAGCATCTTTGATTGCCTGTCTATTTTCATCAGAAACCTCGTGATGTTCGTTTAATAGCGTTCCATCCATATCCAGTGCGATCAGTTTTATATCGGGTTGTTTTTTTTCCAAACTTGTCCTCCAAACTCCTTTTCTAAATCAAGGTGTGAATTATAAGACTAATTATTGTTATTAATACTTTCGATTGCTTGTTTGACAGTTGAGAACGTTTTAATACTAGAGAAATCCACGCCTCCTTCTACAGCAGCCTGAGCCAGTTCAGGTCTCATCCCTGTAGCGATGGAGTCCACTCCCAACAGTCGGAGCACATTATGGATATCGAATACATGCTTGGCAATTGTAGCATCGATTGTAACAATACCTGAAAAATCAATGATCAGACACTGTATTTTTTGTTTGGCAACTAAGGGTACAGCACGTTCCATGATAAGAGTTGCCCGGTCATGGTCCATCTTCCCAACAAGTGGCAAGACCGCGATATTTTCCTGAACGGGGACAACAGGAGTCGAAAGGATATTAACTTCGTCCTGTACTTCCTTCATGAGTTTTGAATTTTGTCTTTCAAATGCAAATACAGTTTCATTAATGCTTATATCCAGCATGTTGTTTACTCTTTTATTAATCCAAATTATGTCCTCGACTTTAAGGTCATGTCTTAAACAAATCTCAGCCATTTTATCAATGAATACAAGTCTTGTTGGCGGATAACGGAGGATTATGTCAGATATTCTTCCCCCTTTTGCTGCTTCTCGTTCCCCATTATTTCTGCTCCATTCAAGCAATGCTTCAGGAGTTGTTTCATCAGATTTTTTAATGGTTTCGCCCAGAAAACCTAAATACTCAGTATAGACTTCAATCGCCTGGTTGATCTCTAACTGTGGTATTTCAACCCCGATCTTGTCGATGATCTTTTCGACCATTTCCTTTGATATTTGTTCGGATTTTTGCTGTAGTTCATTAGCCACCGCTGTAATTGAATTCACCATGGTCACTTCCCTTTTTAAACTCTAATCGTTTAATTAATGATCTCGAATTATCATGTCAAATCCAGTTTTAACAATAGAATACACTTTTATTTAAAAATTATCTTCTCTCAAGCTAATGATATTTGTTAGAGAATACAAAAATAATTACGTTGGCCTAGGAAGATATTACTCATTTTAAGCAGCTAAATGCAAATGATTGAGTGATTAATGATCTTTACGTGAAAAAACACCGGCTTGAATGACCGATGTTTTTTGTTATAGCAACTTTATTAATATTCCTTTGATATTCGGGTGGATTCAAAGAACTCTTTCTCTGGTTTCATCCATTTTGTACCCTTATCAGACACGAGATATATTCCCTTATCTAGATCATAATAGACTTCAATATGAAAAGAACCCACTTCTATTGTACTTTTTCCTCCATAAGGAGTCCTTTCTTTATTCTGGTCTAAGGCTCCATTTATCATGGAAATAATGTCACTGATGGTCTTTTTATCGGTTATTTTAAAACAATCTTTACTTCGCTCGGGCTGTTCGTTAATACAGATTGACTCAGGCTGTTTTTTGATCCATGCTGTTGCAATCATTCTCTCTCTCTTATCAAATATAACTTCGGTCTGATTCTGATTCT
Organism: Heyndrickxia sp. MSNUG; assembly: GCF_049532715.1. NCBI lineage: Bacteria > Bacillati > Bacillota > Bacilli > Caryophanales > Bacillaceae > Heyndrickxia > Heyndrickxia sp. MSNUG. Next base: position 2,587,708 of record NZ_CP150978.1, on the reverse strand, counting down.
TAAAATATCCTGCTCCTATATACAACTCCCATTTCTGCTCTTTTTTATGCCAGGTGGACATGAAGCCAGCCCCATCCTCATTATGATTATCAGAGGACTGGATAGAGACTTCTTCCCATCCGTGTTCGGGGAGAACCTTCTTATAGTAAGCCAATATTTCCTCCCATTGGTCACCTTCAATAACATACTCAGGACTTCCATCAGGGCTTAATCCTTTATATAGAGGAACATCTTTCGAGCGTTCTGGTATAAAACTCTGTCCTGCATAGCGTTCTTCCCGTTCTCGCTGGAAAATAAAAACCCCCCCTGCTACTAAAAGCAAACCCAAAATAACGAGTATAGTTCTTTTCAAATCTAATCAGTCCCCATTATGTTTTACATTAATAATAATGCAAAAAATGGAAAAATTAAATATGCAGTTAGTCTGACTCCTTTTTTTGCGTTGGATTAATTATTATCTAATTCGAGACTAGGTGAATCTTCATACCATTTGTAGCCAATAAAATTTTAGAACAATAGAAAGACCTTATATTTAATGTTCCGGTTTATAAAACAAAGATTCAAATCATTTATCAGTTATTGAAATGAACAGACTAGGTTTATAGATCAACTTAAATAGAAAAGACTGCAGACAACCTTGTTTTTTGAGAATGTCTACAGTCTGAGACCATATATGAAAGGTCCTCATTTCCTTTTTATCTAAAAAGGATTATACTGTATTTACTAAAAAATAATGTCCAGGAGGCACTCAAAATGACAAACAATACTGAAGAACCAAAGAAAAAGTTAAGCTTGCAGGAAGCAATTAAACAACAGCTTGAAAATAAAAAGAAAAACGCAGCTGGTGGTAAAGGCAGTTCTAACCACATGGACCAAACAAAGAAAATGAAGAGCCAGCAGACGAAAAAAGTCAGCAACCAGCGCAGAAAAATGGGTGTGTAATGACCGGACAAAACCGAAAGGACATCACACCAGGTCTAAAAGTGAATATTGTTCTAAAAGAGGATCAAAGATCGGGTAAACTTACAGCAGGAGTTGTAAAGGACATCCTAACGAATTCAAGTACTCACCCACATGGCATAAAGGTCAGGCTTGAAGATGGACAGGTTGGCAGAGTGAAGGAAATATTAAAATAATTAAAAGCATTAAAGGATGATTTCCCTTTAATGCTTTTTTTATTAACAAATATTTTGGCTTTATTAGAAACCGTTGCTACTGTTCTTTGTGGCTTCTCAAAACCATTCTTTCCAGTCATTTTTATAACCAAGAGGTCTTAAGGTAGTCTAAATTTCCTCTTTAGGAGAAAAAGAAATCATATTGGGTTCTGGATTTTCTAATAATTGTCATTGTGTGGAACCAAGCGGTGTCATTGGTGCTTTCTTTTTCCAGTTTTTGTTTATTTAGGTAACCAAGAGACCTTATTGGTGTTCAGATTTTCCAAGTTTTTCTTTTTTAAGTAACCAATAGGTCTTATTGGTGTGTGAATTTTCCAATATTTGTTTTTTTTAGATAACCAAGAGGTCTTATTGATTTTCGGATTTTCCAAGTTTCTCTATTTTAAGTAACAAGGTCTTAGTGGTGTATGGATTTTCCAATTTTTGCTTTGTTAAGTAACAAAGTGAATATATTTTCAGCTTGTCTTCTCCTTCACTTTTTCAACAATTATTTTATTGAGTCTCGGTGCTAATTGGAACAGTATGGTTCCAATGAAGGCGATCACCAAAATATAGATGCTCGCAAACATCTTTAATTCTCCAGTGGCTAGTGCTGCGATTATTACTGAAAACTCTCCGCGTTGCGTTAACGATAAACCCGCTTTTAATGAATAGCTTCTCGGCAGGCCATACCATTGTCCGCCAAAATATCCGACAATCAGCTTATGAACCAATGACCAAATAATCAGGACAACAAGTAACCCTACATGAGGTATATCAGTAGTCAGTTCAATATGGAGCCCGAAATTCAGGAAAAAGAAAGGAAGAAAAATATTCCGTACTGGCAAAGCGACTTTCTCAACCTTATCCTTAATGGATAACTCCGATAGCATCATTCCTGCAAGGAAAGCACCTATTACTTCAGATAAACCAAGGAACATAGCGATACCGCCATACGTTAAAGCAATTCCTGTAATTAAAACGATGAAAATATCATCCTGCTTTATGTCCTTTAATATCGGTTCAGCTTTCTTAAACACTACTCTTGCGAAGAAAACAGCTACTCCGGCAAGCAAGGTTATTTTCAGAATGATGAATAAGAAATCCTTTATTGTAAAGCCTTCACCCGTAAGGCCGATCAGAACAGTAACAAGAATAGGGGCAATCAAATCTTCAAAAACAAGAATGAGGAGCATAAATTCTGACTCTTTATTTTCAGTCCTATTTTTATCTTCAAGGAGTTTAGCGGTGATGGAAGAACTTGTAGCGTAAACGATCCCTCCCACGATTAAGGATGAAATCCAGTCAAGGCCGAAAAGATAACTTATTCCTGCTGTTACAATGATCCCAAGGACAGCGTCAAGCAAACCGCCCTTCCATACTTTCCCGCTATTACGGATGAGCCTGTTAACGGAGAACTTCATACCTAGCAGAAAAAACAACAGAACCAAACCAATCTCTCCAGCAGCCTCTATAACCCTGGATTCATCAAGAAAAGCGGATAAAACGAGACCGAGCAAAATATATAATAATATATCGGGGATTTTAATTATTTTGATGCCGATGATGCCAATTAGGAACAAAACCAGCAGGAAGAGACCGATGGCCAACGTCAAATTCAAAGAGCAACAACACCTTTTCGAAAGTAATAGTAATCCTATGATTAACTTCCCTTTCTTCTACCCTTTTTATTATCATTCCACACTGATAATTTGCCTGCTCTCAAGCTTTAATTCGTTTAGGAACACGAAAATATGATAAAATTAATCTAAGACCACGTATTAAGATAAGCACGTCATGTTCAATAATAGAAATGTTTAAGGGGGAGAAAATGAACAGTATACCAGAACAAGTACTTGTCCAATACCAGCATAAAGGCATTACAAAAACGAAGCTTGCTAAAAGAATTCTTTTTATTATATTAGGTGCTGTGCTAATGGGAGTAGGAATTGAGGAATTCCTTGTCCCAAATAGGATACTTGATGGCGGAATAGTAGGTATTTCGATTATCCTTTCTCATCTATCAGGATTGCGTCTTGGCCTATTTATCTTTATTCTCAATATTCCTTTCTTTTTTATCGGTTATAAACAAATTGGAAAAACTTTTGCCTTATCCACTCTATTAGGAATCACGGTTCTATCCTTGACGACCAGTTTCCTTCACGAGGTACCTGTTTTTACAGAAGACCTCCTTTTAGCGACAGTATTTGGCGGCATCGTTCTGGGTGCTGGAGTTGGGATTGTTATCCGCTACGGAGGGTCGTTAGACGGAACGGAGATATTAGCAATCCTGGCAAATAGAAAATTGCCTTTCTCCGTCGGTGAGATCATCATGTTCTTTAACATTTTTATTTTTGGAACAGCTGGTTTTGTCTTTGGATGGGATCGAGCAATGTATTCGATCCTGACTTATTTTATTGCGTTCAAAACGATTGATGTCGTGATGGCCGGATTGGACGAATCAAAAGCGGCCTGGATTATCAGTGAACAACATAAGGAAATCGGCGAAGCTATCCTGGCTCGTCTTGGCCGTGGGGTTACATATTTGAATGGTGAAGGAGCATACACAGGGGATGACAAAAAAGTAATTTTCTGTGTCATTACAAGGCTTGAAGAAGCAAAATTAAAATCGATTGTTGAAGAGCTTGATGATACTGCTTTCCTGGCTGTCGGCAACATTGCAGAAGTCCGAGGCGGAAGATTCAAGAAGAAAAATATACATTAAAGGAAAAGGAAAGGTGCATGATCATCTTTCCTTTAACATTTCACCTTAGAATAAACATTGGTATCATATGATTGCCCTTTTTGAATAATGTAGTTCTTCAAAACACCCTCCTTTTGGAACCCCAATTTCATAAGCAATGAATTTGATTGAAGGTTCTCGAGAAATACAATTGCACCTATTCTCATTAAATTCATATCTTTAAAACCAAATTCTAATGCTTTGCTAATGGATTCCTGAGCATATCCTTTTCCCCAGTAATCTGGATGGACCTCATAACCAATTTCAGCTCGCCTATTTTTTGAAGACCAGGCATGAAATCCTACTGTACCTATCAATCGACTTTGACCCTTTATTTGAATTCCCCATCTAAATCCTTTATTTTCACTATAATTCATTTTAAATGAATGAATGAGCCCAACAGTTTCTTCAATCTCAGTCATCTTTTCCGAGCCATAGTGCTGCATAACACGATCATCTGAAAAATTTTTAAATAGGTCCTCTGCGTCATCCTCGTTAATTTCTCTGAGTATTAGACGGTTTGTTTCTAATTCTGGAAAGTCCATATATCCTCCTGTTATGAATCATTCTATATTTCTTAATACTCATTTCTTTTCTAGCGAGTAAATGTCCTGCTAATTCAAAGAAAAAGTCGCCCTTTATGGACGACCGATGAATTTATTCTTCTGCTGGCGCAGCATCCACAGCAATTTGATAGGCATCAAGCAAATTGGTTTTTTCTATATCGTTATTCAAACCGACTAAATACTGCTCGCCTCCCTTTTCTTCCACCTTCATCAGAACAGTGCCCTCTCGATCTCGGAGCAATGCAAAGGAGTCGTCTTTCATTTCAAATAGTGCTTCTACTTCATATTGCCTTTGGATTCCATTTTCATCCACTACAGTTACCAGGTCCCGGATTGAATCTTGATCCAATTTTTCATCACCTCCAAGTATTATATAATTTTCCCTTGTATTCTCTTTGTTATGAAAAGGGATTACATTTTTGCCAAGAACATTGGTAAACATAAATTATCTGTTGTAATCATGCTTGCTAAATCAAAATTGTTCATGAATTTAAAATAAACTTTTAAATGCACTTCTATTTTTTCATCTATATAATATTCCTAACGAACATGTTTTTTGGAGGGTGCACTTGTGAAAACAGCAGGAATCATAATAGGATCTTCAATCGTGTCATTCGCATTTAATCTGTTTCTTATTCCTCATGGTATTATGAGCAGCGGGATAAGCGGCCTTTCAATCATTTTATCTATGCTCACCTCCATTAACACAGGAATATTTAATTTTCTCTTGAATTTTCCATTACTGATACTTGGTTATTTTAAATTAGGTCGTAAATTTATTTTCTATACAATACTATCCGTTTTGACCATTTCAATAACCCTTTATTTTATTCCGGTTGTTGCTCTGGCAGAAAACTCAATACTATCTTCTATATTTGGCGGCGCAATTGCTGGATTAGGAATAGGGATTATCTTCCGTTCATCGGGATCATCTGGCGGTTTCGATATTGTCGGAATGCTTTTGACAAGACGAAAAGATTTCCCTATGGGAACCTTGTTATTCGCAATGAATTCGATCGTAATATTGTTATCAGGATTTTTATTTAGCTGGGACGCAGCATTAAATACACTAGTTTCCATTTTTGTTCTTGGTAAAGTTATAGACAAAGTTCATACCCATCATGTTAAACTCACCCTAATGATCATTACCAAAAAAGGTGAAGAAGTTAAACAGCATTTGTTAAAGAATGTTTATCGAGGTGTAACAGTCATTGACTCAGTTGGCGGTTACTCAAACGAAAAAAGTAATGTAATCATTACAGTGATCTCCAGATATGAGCTTACCGAAGTCAAAACACTGATTGAAGAAATCGACCCAGAAGCTTTTGTGAACATTACTGAAACTTTAGAGGTAATGGGACTTTTCCATAGGAAACAACATTAATTTCAGGCTCTGTTAAAGCCCATTGATGTTTTTTATAACCTGTTGATTGTAGTGGAAGGCGCGAAGACTCCTCCGAAAATGCTAACGCATTTCCATCGTGCGTGGGCAGGCTCGAGAAAGCTATTCAATGTCCTGCGGGCGTAGCTGGACAGGTGAGACCCCGCAGGAGCGAAGCGACGAGGAGGCTCAGCGCCAGCCCCGCGGAAAGCGAAGCGCCTGGTACGAAAATCAACAGCCTTGTATAACTGAGCTTAATTTTAAAAACATTCAAGAAGGAGAAATGAGCTCTTCTTGAATGTTTTTTTTATTTTCCATTAAAAATCATCTTGAAATATTATTCATTTCATCATATAATAATTGAGTCGTCAAAATTATATCTTGTCTCAGTAGCTCAGTAGGATAGAGCAACAGTTTCCTAAACTGTAGGTCGGAGGTTCGAATCCTCTCTGGGACACTTAAATAAAGCCTTTCTCTTTTTGAGAAAGGCTTTATTTTTTGGGAAAATGGAACTAAAGTGTATCTTTTGTCGTCTATATAGGTGTTATAGCATAATCGCTCACATTTAATATTACAGAAAAGTGTTATATATCTTCTTTTGGATTAAGATTGATAGTTTGTGGTATTTATAGACCATGACCAATTAAGTTAAAGGGGAAATTTTATGAGAGCAAAAATGAAGGATACTCCATATTTATTATTTTTGCTGGTGATGCCAGCATTAGGATTCATATATAAACTTTTAAATGCAAATCCTCGTGATCCTGTCATCCTTTCTACACACATAGATACTATGATTCCTTTTATACCTGTGTTCATACTGCCTTATATTATTTGGTACGCTTTTATTTTGGGCTACCTGATTTATTTTTGGTATAAAGATATCAGTGTTTATCTCAAGACATTGAGTGTAATTGTTATCGGTGAATTAGTTTGTTTTGTGATTTACTTTTATTTTCAAACAACAGTTCCTCGTCCGGATGTGTCCGGGGATGGCATTTTAACGAATCTTGTTCGAATGATTTATAGTCATGACCAGCCTTATAATGCATTTCCAAGCATCCATGTTTTAACGACATTCGCTATCCTTCTTGGCAATATTAACATTCGGAATAAGCATCTGTTTCACTCTGTTTTTGTACCTGTGATTGGTTCCTTGATTATTATTTCAACTCTTTTTGTAAAACAGCATTATATCCTCGACATGTTTGGATCGATGTTTTTAACCTCATTCATTTATGGAATTGTTTTTGAACTTTATGAACTGAAAGTCGCAGAGAAATCCAATACAGTTTATTTAAAAGAATAGCGAAAGAAGGGCCATCAGATAAGATGGTCCTTTTTGTTGCTTTTATACGAGGTCAATTATTACCGGGGATCCTTGTATTGTACCTTATGGATAATACTCCCTTTCCCTCCCCTTTTGTAAGATACTTGCGACATAGCTATATAAGATGCTTAACTTTCTTTTGTCCATATCTTTTTTTGTAAAACAATTGAAATTATACCGATCACAACGACCACAAATAAACTGACAAAGAAACCCATCCGGATGCTTTTTTCCATCAGTGTTCCACTTACAGCTGCAAGAATTAATACAATGCCTAAGAAAGAAGTGAATTTTCCCCATACTTTCATTTCCAATATTTTAAGAGCGGAAAGAATAATAAATGCCCAATTGTATAAAATCAAGATTCCTGCTGCAGTGGTTATATATTCATAAATTTTCCCTGGCAGCAGCAGGGCTGTTACTATGGACGCGATTAATCCAACAATCGCAAGCAATAGTGAAGGCAAAGGCAATTGCTTCCACCTTTCGATTTTTTTGAAAAAACATTTGGTGCATCTCCGTCTTTCGCAAGGGTTACCAATAATGTGGTCACTCCGAATAAAGAAGCAGTCATTGTTGAAAAACCTGCAATGATAATGGCTGCATTAAAAACATGTGGGAAGAAGCTAAGGTGATATTGGTCAAGGGCTGTAACAAAGGGGCTTTCTTTTTCATTGAATGCACCATGTGAAGCCATGATCACCGCAAGTCCAAGAGCAAGAACATATATGATCATTAATAAAATAAGCATGATGATCCCTGCTTTTGGCGCATCCTCCTTCTTTTTAAGTCTTGTCGCCATTAGTCCAATTACTTCTATTCCTCCGTACGCGTAGAATGCATAAATCAATGAGGACCAAAACCCTTTATAGCCATCAATAAATAATTTGTGAGTTGATTTTGGAATGACCGGTTCTTTCGATTCTAAATTGAACCAGCCCATTAGCGCAGCAATGGCAATGATAATAAACATGATGATAGCTGCTGTTTTAACAATAGCAAGAAAATCTTCCACCTTATCAAAGCCTTTATTTCCGGTTAGCACCACTCCTATGGACAATATTGCAAATCCCGACGCAAATATCCATAAAGGCACTTTAGGAAACCAAAATTGAGCCAATATCGAAAGTGCTGTTAATTGGCTGCCCATAATAAGGATATTTGAGCTCCAATAATTCCATCCACAGCTGAAGCCAGCCCATTTTCCGTAAGCTTTATTGGCATAATAGCAAAAAGAACCTTCTTGCGGGTCCTCAGCAGTCATTTTAGCTAATAAATTGTAAACAATATAAGTTCCGATTGCTGCCAAAATAAATGAAATAACGATAGATGGTCCAGTTATTTTGATACCAATGGCGGATCCCAGAAAAAACCCGTACCTATCGTACATCCAACTCCAATCAATGAAAGCTGCCACCATTTTAAATCCCCTTCTTTAGGAGCAGACCCTTTGCAAGAGTTGCTTGATGGAAAAAAGAAATCCAAGCCCATTACCTCCTTCAACACATATTATCATTCGAGTAATGAAGTTTATTTATGTACAAATTAACGATTATGGGCTAATGAAAAAAAGCCGATTCGTACGAATCGGCTTTGAAAAATTTATTTTTTGCTTTTTTCGGATTCAGAATCATTTTTAAGGCCCGTCATGGTTCTGTACATTTGAGTGTACATGCTTCCCTGTACGATATTTTCCAGGAAGAATTCGCCAATCAACTTTTTATATTCTTCATCCTCAAACATCTTTTTATTTTGCAATTCCATTTCCGCTAATCCTTCATAAGTTGAGATTAGTGCATATGTATGATCTTCACCTGAAATCGGCGATAACAATTCAATCCGATGATCATACTGTTCATTTCGGAAGCTTTGAATCATCCGTAAATTTTTAATTGCAGCAGGAAAATTTTCCTGCTTGATTTCAAATGTTTGAATGACAATAACAGACATAGCCCATCCCCCTGAAAATCATAGATAGGATTAGGATTTTCAAATGGATGCCAACCTATTCATGCACAGTATTCATTTAAATCTGCTGCTCGAATAACCTATTGCGATCGTTGTACTTAGTCATTAATTTTAAAAGCACAAGATTGATAATTAAAAGAATAAATCCAATTAATGACAGAACCACCGGATTCATGACTAAAAACCCTGTTGCCTGACCAACAAATAGGCCCATGATCGGAAGGATCAAAAGTCCGCCCATCTGCTGGGCTTCCTGAAAGCCCTTCGCTCTTGCAGATACAAACACATTCACTAGAATCGTCATGATTGTAATCATAGGTACTACACATAGAATCAGAATAAGCCAGTTTGTGTTCGGGAAAATAAGAAAGCCAAACATATTGTAAGTAAGACTAATCGTGATCATTCCAAATAAAACGAAGCTTATTAAAGTTATTCCAATGGCAGGGATAAATGCCGATAATACTTTCCCTAAAAATAAATCCTTTACCGTGATCGGTGAAAATAACAGGGTTTCCATCGATCTTCTTTCCTTTTCACCGACAAAGCTATGCAAGGCAATCATCATTGCATTTAGAGTTGGGATCAGCAAAAAGATGGAGCCGAACATATAATTGATGACCACAAAGATGATTTGGTGCTTCATGCTAGGCAGGCTGCTGATGAATTCTCCCGCTTTCGTTTCCTGGAGGCCTTTCAGTATATTATCGACCAAATCAGTGAACTCAGGTGATGTAAGAGGAAGATATTTAATAGCTAAAATAAATGCTAATGGAAGGATGACTGAAAAGATAACAGGAAGTAAAATTAACCCCAGCCAGACCTGAACTGAGCTTGTAATTGCTTTAATATCTTTTGAAGCAATAAGCCAAATCAAGCGTTTATTCATTTTTTTCACCTCGAATCTTGAAGTATATCGATTCCAGATCATTATTTTCTATTTCTACATGGTGCACCCATGCATTTCGAATGATCTTTTCCAGCAGAGGAGAAATCGATTCCTTCGATGGTAAGATGAATTGAAGGGTATTCACGCCCACCTTTGTGAAAGGATGACCGCCATATTGATTTTCAACAGGATGTAGATTTGTTACAACTTTTAAAAGGATCTGACTTACATGCCTTGTTTGTAAATCAAGTAAACTCCCTGACTCAATGATTTGCCCTTCATTCAAGAATAAATATTGCTGGCACACGTTTTCAAGCTGATGCAAAATATGCGAACAAAGAAAGATCGTCGTCCCTTGCTTCTCGTTCAGCTCTTTTATAAATTGCAGGACCAGCTTAATTCCTTCCGGGTCTAATCCATTTGTTGGCTCATCAAGAAACAGAATTTTAGGATGATGCAAAATAGCCTTTATAATGCCAAGTCTTCGCTTCATCCCTGTACTGTAAGTACCAACCATTTTATGCTGATGATCGGTAAGCTCGAACTCCTCCAGCAGGTTTTCAATTTGTTTTTTATCATAATGACCATAAAGCTTAGCAAAGAATGTCAGGTTGTCAATACCAGACATTTCATGATATAAGCCGGCGTTTTCCGTGAGGATTCCGCTGATCTTTCGAATTTCATCACCATTTATTTGAGGATCCATGCGGCAAACAGAAAGACGGCCGCTTGTAGGCGTGATGACTCCATTCATCAACCGGATCATTGTGGTTTTTCCAGATCCATTAGTACCTAATAACCCGACAATTTCACCTTCTCTAACCTTCATGGTTACATCTTTAAGGACTGTTTGTTCTGCGAATTTTTTTGATACAGAATCAAGTTCTATCATATTACCTGCCATTCACTTACCTCCATTAAAAATGCTGTTAAATATAAGACGTACTAATCTGATTTTCGTTCAATTTTTATAAAATTATAGATTGAGAGCTTATTTGATTTTAGCAATTAAGTAAATAAATTTAAATAAAATTTTACTTTATAGGAAAATAAAATAAGAACCAGCTTTTGCTGGTTCTTATTAGTTAAAGTTCTCTTCTCATAGCTTGTAATACATCTACTTTTGTTGCACGCTGTGCTGGACGTAATCCGGAAAGTATGGTCACTATATAGCATATGATAAAACTTATGATAGGAAGTGATAAAGGAATATAACTGAACATTAGCCCCTCTGGCGGCTTCTCACCGAATGCCTGTTCAATAATCATTGGTAGTGCGAAATTGACAACAAAACTAATGATATAGGCAACCACTGTACCAATCGCTGCACCTGCTAAGCCGATATAGCTGCTTTCGAGCAAGAATATTTTCTTAATTGTTTTTGGGTTTGCCCCAATAGCTTTCATGATTCCAATGTCGGGAGCCCTTTCAGTAACAGCCATAGTCATTGTGTTATATATGCCAATGGAAGCGATCAGGACAGCTATTGTGCCGATGAAAATAAGTCCTGTCTTGACAATCGTGAACATGATATTTACTTCTTTCAATTCATTTACAACGGAGTAAACTCCATAATTGTCGCCCTCTAATGTATCAGAAATTCCTTTAACAGACTCAAGATCTTTTGCATACACTTTGACCAAATCATACTGATCATTCTTAATTTCAGGGATTTTCATATCGGGGTTATTTGGATCTTTCATCATTCCACGAGGTGTGCCGGTGAAATTTTCAATTTGTGTCAGGATTCCTTCTGATACGAAAACACTATTATCGTACATCCATTCCTTTGTTGGCTTTTTACGAATCCCTGTTACAATAACCTTCAGTTGTTTCTGTACTTCATTATCTCCCTCAAGTTTTACAACATTCAAGGTAATCTCTTTTCCTACAAGACTTTCTTTATAACGGGATTCATTTTTCACTTCTCCTTTTTCATCATAAAGATTTTCTGGATCTGCATCTTTAGGAACTAGACTCTGAACAAAATGATATCCAACAATTACTTCATTTTCAGCCACTGGCAGCTTGCCCTCTGAAAGCTCAAGCCCAGCTTTTGTTTCCGAGGGCATATGTGCTACGACGGTTTCTGCAGAAGTTTGATGCTGTCCGATCTCGTACATCGGAGTCTGAGCTAACCTCTTTTGCCTGATAACTGCCTTAACATCTTCAATTTTCTCAAAGGCATTTACATCTTTGTTCGTCAGCTGACGATATTCCCCGCTTTCTTCCTGTTTTCCATGCACTTCTATTTCGGTAACGATTCTGCGTTCCATCGTTTCCTTCACAATCGATTTATGTAATCCGAATCCGACGGATGCAAGCACAATTAAGAAAGTAACACTCATGGCAGTAGCCAGGATCGTCATAAAAAGCCGAGTCTTGTTCTTTTTCATATTTTGCTGTACGAATTGAAATTGATCCTTCAGCTTCATGCCATTGCCTCCTCTAAAACACGTCCATCTCTTAGTTCGATGGTGCGATGCCCAATCCTGGCGACCTTTTCATCATGAGTGATGATTAAAAAAGTGATGCCCAAATCCTCGTTCAGTTTGATGATGAATTCCAGTAAATCCTCTTCTGTCTCTGAATCAAGGCTTCCAGTAGGTTCATCTGCCAAAATGATTGGCGGATTTACGACCAGTGCCCGCGCAATGCTCACCCTCTGTTGTTGACCACCTGATAGTTCTCCTGGGTAATGATCCTTGTAATCTGATAATCCAACCATTTTCAGCATGTCGTCGGTCCGACTCTTTCGCTCAATTTCATTTATCCCTTTTAAAACAAGAGGCAATTCTATATTTTGGTAAGCCGTCATGCTGGGAATGAGCTGAAAGCTTTGAAAAATGAAGCCAAGTTTCTCAATTCTGAAGTCGGCGAATTTTGATTCATTCATTGAGGATGCTGCCATTCCATCAATGATGATTTCTCCTTCTTTTGCCCTAATAAAACCGCTGACCAAATTAAGCAACGTGGACTTTCCAGAGCCGCTGCGGCCAACGAGCGTAACGATTTCACCTTTCCCTACGTCGAAGGTAACATTTCTTAGTACAGGTATGATTGTCTTGTTTCCTCTCTTCCCAATTTCAAAGTCGTGACTTAAATTTTTGATCGAAATCATATGGCACCCCTTTTCATGCTAATAAATTGAATATTTATAAAAAATTCCCAGTTAATATCCGAAAAAAAATAGGCGATCTCTTTAGAAATCGCCTAAAGATGTTAGGCAGGATATTTTTCTGTCATGACTTTTCTCAGCTGTTTTCTGGCACGATGAAGCCTAGTCTTTACTGTCCCGGATTTTAAGTTCAATTGGGAAGCGATCTCTTCCTCTTTTAAGCCATATTGAACTCTCAGGACAAGTACTTCTTGATATTCATTCGTTAACTTGTAGAGCAAATGCTGAATATCCTCTTTGAAAAGGATGATTTCAACTTCTTTTTCGATGGATGGGTTGATATCCTGGTCGCTAAAAATTTGCTCCATTAATGATTGGTCAGAAGGCAGCCATTTTCTTCTCTTTTCAGCCCGCAAAAAATCAATGGCTGTACGACCGGCAATTGCAGCAAGCCAGGCGCTAATTTTATCTGTTTCAACAATCGTTTCCATTTTTTTAAAAGCTTTTATAAAGGTCTCCTGCACCACGTCCTCAGCCAGGTGACTGTCTTTTGTTATGCTGAAAGCGATATGACGCAGCTTTTTCTCATGTTTTCTATACAGCTCGTCAAAGTCAATGTAAGCCATTTTTATCCCCCTTACCGTGCTACTTAAAGTGCTCCCTTATAAAGTCAGGAACATATTTTTTACTAAAACTGCGAATTTCTTTATAATTCCCGTTCTTGTATACAAAGACTGCAGTATATGGTTCTTCATTGAACCATCCGTAGCCCGCATTCTCAATAGCAGACTGAAGCTGATTGTGTTCAGTTATTTTAAATGAATGATTATTGGATATGATTTTTTCTAAAATTTCCGGCTCTGGGTATTCCTTGAGCTCCTCTTGCTGGATGACCTCATTGGTGACAACGATATATTCAAGATCATCTGCAGTGACCAAAGCCTGGTCAAGCATGTCTTTTTTCTTAAGCCAGTCAATAAAACTAGAATAGGATTGTTTTAAATCTGTGTGAATATAATCATTGAAGCCAATTTTTATTTCTATAGATGATCGATTCCCGCGCGTGTAATAATCAGGTTCATAAGGATCGTTTTCGACTTCCTTTTTCAGGATTTCAAGAGCTTCTGTCAAATCATTTGGATCTGTTATATTTAAACTGTTATCTTGACTGTTTTCTATGATTCTGATTGATTTGACTTCATTACTATGCACCTTGAAAATTGGGTCTGTTGCGTGTTTATATTCAAGGGATTCATTGATTTTCCTTAGCTCGGCTTCGTAATCCAGCCTGTCGATGCTGTATTGACGTAAAACCCTGCTTCCATTTTTCAGTTTATACTTAAACAGAACAACCTCGCTTGATTTCATATCAGCTTCGTTAACCTTTTCATTTTTTACAATTTCAGCATGAAGATCCCTGACGGCCTGTATGTTTAATTTCTGATGTAAGGGTTTAGGGACAAATTCCTCGTCTGAGTAGTAATAAACAGCGTTAGAAAGTGTAACATTTTGAATTTCATTTAAGGCTGGAATGCGTTTCTCATATGGTGCAAGAGATTGGATGACCAGGACGAAAGCCACCATGACAGCTGCGAAAATGGCAAGACCGCGAATGCTCCCAAAAACCCTCCACGATTTCTGCAGGACCATTTCAGCAGCGAAGTATCCAATCGTGCCGCCTAAAGCATATCCGAACAACATCCAGCTCAATTGATTTTGCATCGCTTCGAAATACATTCCGCCAAGGAGCATAGAACAAAACGCAACTCCATATTTAAAGATTACCTTTAAACTTTTAAAGGAGATTGCTTCAGAAGCGGATTCAATTTTCCTTTTTTTATAGATGAATAAGGATAGTATATATAAAACTATTAAAATGACCGTATAAAGCAATATTGCTTTTACAGAAAGGTTATGTGATTCCATCCTTACCAGATGTGTGATGGGTGTGAAGTTTTCGATATTTCTCGTCTGGATGTAATCACTTGGAAAGCCGTAAAGCATCATTCCCAGGTTATAGACTACTAAGAGTGAAAATCCTGCAGGGAAAAGAAGCAAAATATAACTTAAGACACCTTGGACTGCAGAAATTCCTGTTACCATCGCTACGAAAACGCCAGCCATATAGAAAATGCTATTAAAGAGAATGACAGTTCCCGCCCATGCGAATATATCTGAAAGCTGGAAATAAATATTCAGATCATACAGACTGTGTACAATTAACGTCAAAAATGCAATCAGTAAAACGGGAGCGATTAAAAAGGCAAATCCCATCAATGTATAGAAGTGATAAATTTTCTCTCGTTTTATTGGCAGGCTGTGCATTAAATCAGCTGCTTGCTTAACATGTAAAAACCTGTAAAGAAATACGGCAAGGATCACTGGAACTGATAGAAACATAATTAATTGAATGCCGAATTCAAAATTGAACAAGCTTCTTACCGGAGATAAATATCGTTGATGATCACCGGTGTATTCCATCATGATTTTGAGGGGTAAGGCAAAAAACAGGCCGAGAAAATAGATTACGGATATCCAGCCTACACTTCTGCTTACTTGAAGATTCATCTCTTTATTAAACAACGATGTTCTTGATGGCATAACCAATGTCCCCCATTTCATATATGAATATTTCCTCTAATGTCAATGGGAGCATATCGAAGATGACTGGCTGTGTTTTACGGATGACTGTTTCAATGTCTTTTTCCTGCCCTCTTATGATGCATAGAGTAACGCTCCCCCTTTTATCGCAATGCAGCATCCTTAACTCTTCGAGAATCTGCACAGGAGTTTCCCCTTTATATGCTATTTGAACCTTGTGAATGTCCGATTTAAGATCATCAAGATCCTTTTCAAGCAAGAGCGTGCCGTTATGTAAAATCCCAATATGATCACAAATATCTTCAATTTCCCTCAAATTATGAGATGAGATCAGAATGGTCATTTCCCTGTCAGCTACATCCTGGATCAGCAGGTTCTTCACTTTTTTCCTTGCGACTGGATCAAGTCCATCCATAGGTTCATCCAGGATCAAAATTTCTGGCATGGTCGATAATGCAAGCCAAAATGAAGCCTGACGCTGTATCCCTTTAGAAAAAGTCTGGATTTTTTTAGTCATGCTAAACTCGAACACTTCTGCTAATTTTTGAAATCGAGTTTCATTCCAGGATGGGTAAATGCTTTTATAAAACTGTGCCATTTGTTTGACCGTATATTGCGGAAAAAAGTATGGCTGGTCGGAGATATATACTATTTTTTCCTTCAATGCTTCATTTTCATAAATTTCTTTTCCATCAAGGATTACCTCTCCGCAATCCTGTTTATAAATCCCAGCGAGCAATTTGATAATGGTCGTCTTCCCTGCCCCATTGGAACCAATCAACCCATAAATCGAACCTTTTTCAACCGTCAAATTTACATCTTTAACAGCCGTATGTTTTTCAAATGTTTTATGAACATTTATCATTTGGATCATTTACTCGCCTCCCCCTTTTGAAGCGTCTAATTCGTTAATTAAAGTATGAAGCTCATCTGCAGGGACCCCAAGGTATAGGGCTTCCAGCAACAGCTTTTCAAGTTCCAGCTTTACTTGCATAATTTTATCGGCGTCCCTTCCCAGGTCTATCGGATTCACAAAGCTCCCCTTGCCCTTTTGTGAATAAATAAACCCTTGTAGCTCCAGTTCCCTGTATGCTTTTTGTATTGTATTCGGATTAATCGTCAGCTGTTGAGCCAGCTGGCGGACGGATGGCAATTGTTCATCAGGTTTGAGCACTTCATTTATGATCAGCTCTTTCATTTTGTCAACAAGCTGCTCGTATATCGGCTTTCGGCTTCTCAGGTCAAGCTCAAACATAATGACCCCCAATCTGTACTAAGTGTACTATTATTGTTAATACAGTTTAATTATATGCCAACCTCTTCCAAAAAGAAAGAAGGTATTTTCTTAATAATTTCTTAAGAAAAATTAAGATATTTTGATTGGGATTTATATATTTAAAGCAGGGTTCATATTGGGGTGAAGCCTATAAGGATTTACGGTCAGAAATGTAAGCCATCTATATCTTTTAACTGCAAGAAAACAGCACTCCAGCAGGCTGGAGTGCTAAGTTTGTTTGTCGACAAAAGTACAGTACTTATGAGCATTCGTTGAATGATTTACCGCATGAGAAGTCATGAGCTTCTATGTAAAGACCTTCCAATGAGATATTGTCCCACTTTATGGTCATGAGAGACTTTACAAAGATCATTCAACGAGATATTATCCCTCTGGATGGTCAAAAGAGCCCTTATAATGACCATTCAACGGAATATTGTCGCTCTACATGGTCGTGAAAGCCCTTATCAAAATACAGACTAACTTAATGTAGACACAGTGCTTTTAGAGATTATCTACAGTCTGAATACTCCGTTTTGCTGGAGTGCAGAAAAGAGATCTTTCTTAAATGGAACTTTTCTTAGAAAAGTTCTCTTTTAAATTAAGTTTATAATGAATAAATTTATTCGCATCAACAAAAAGCTTGTGAAAATGGCATTTCTCCAATACTCTCTGAGAGGCAATATTATTAAGTGTTGTCCTTGCTTTGATTTCCTTTATTCCTAATAATTTTGCTTCTTCCACCATCAAGTTTAGGGCCTTGCAGGCTGCCCCCTTTCCTGCGGAGTGTTCCCCGATACGATATCCAGCCTCCCCACTTTTTAAATGCCAGTCAATATCGACTAAATTCATTCTGCCGACAATGTTGCCAGCTTCATTTTTTATTAAATAAAACAGTGATTTATTTTCAGCCTGTTCCTTCAATAAACCTTCAAGAATGGTATTAAAGCTTTCAAATTCAAAGTAAGAATCTGGTCTTGGAGGTACCATTTTTTCAAAGTAATCCTTATTTTTCTTTTCGAATTCAAATAGGTTCCTTGAATCTTCATTTGAAAGTAAAGACAATGTGATCCTCATCGTTAATTATCCATTCATTGTTCTTTCAAAATAAACTTTAATTTTACTTTCGCCAAACCATTTTTATCTCCTTCCCCCTTTCCATAAAAACCCACAAGAATTTAAACACATTAAAAACAATCAGCTAATGCATAATAAATTGGGAGGTGAAAAAGTTGAAATTTTTACTGATATTTGGCTTGTTGTTTAGCACTAGTAACATTGAAAATGATGATAAAATCTCTATTTACTGGGACGGGGAACCTGTAGCTGAAGTTCACCGTTCTGATTTCTCCATACCTTGGTTTGGATATCCTATATTAAATGACACAATGCTTGAAACATTAAATAATCAGCTTGCCAGACAAGTCACGAAGCAGCCCGTAAATGCTGGTTTGGACGATTACGGAAGAATCATTCCTGAAGAGGTCGGATATATGCTAAATCAAAGAAAGTTTAAAGAACAATTCACTTACAGTTTTTTCGATACCCACTCATCAAAGATTCTTGTCCCGACACTACCGGTTCATCCGAAAGTTGACAGTGAAATAATCGCGAATATCCGTACTAGACTTATTGGGCATTACATAACTTACTTTAATAGCGGAAATATCGAGCGGTCTCATAATATTGCTTTAGCTTCTGAAGCAATAAACAACCATGTTGTCTTTCCAGGAGAAACATTTTCTTTTAATAAAGTGGTAGGCAAAAGGACAGCATCAAGGGGGTATCAGCCTGCACCCATCATCGTCAGGGGAGAACTTTCTGAAGGAATCGGCGGAGGCATTTGTCAAGTTTCTTCAACCCTGTATAATGCAGCTGATCGATCTGGCATGAAAATTCTTGAGCGCTATTCGCATTCTAAACAAGTACCATATGTCCCGCCAGGACGTGATGCAACCGTTAGCTGGTATGGTCCCGACTTCACTTTTAAAAACAGATACAATCAGCCTATTTTGATACGAGCAAAGTCCTACCGCGGAAAAATGGTAGTAATGATTTATTCATCCGAAGAAATTAATATTGAAAAACGAAAAATACCTAGTATAAGCAGTCTAATACCAATCCCTGAAGAAGCATATTAGAAATACCGGAATCCTTCTGGAATAGGATTCCTTTTTCTTTACATCTTATGGAAATTTTATGTAGACTATTGGTAATGGATGGTAACGAAATATATTTTCATAGGATGTGAGATGCTTGCCTAAAAAGAAAAATCAAACCCCACTCCGGGTGAATATCCTTTTCTTTTCTGTATTTTTCCTTTTTTCACTGCTGATTCTTAGGCTGGGTATTGTTCAAATAGTCCATGGAGAGGATTTTAAGCGAGAAATCGAACGAAAAGAAGATGTAACGGTCAATAATCCCGTTCCACGCGGCAAAATGTTTGATCGAAATCTCAAAGTGATCGTCGACAACAAGCCCATTAATGCGATTACTTATACGAATGAAGGCGCCTCGCAAACAGATATGCTAATGGTGGCAGAAAACCTCGCAAAACTCATCCACCAGAAAACGGATAAAATTCAAGAACGTGATAAAAAGGACTTCTGGATGATTAGAAATCCTGAAGCAGCAAAGAAACTGATTACAAAGAAAGAAATGGAATTATTCAAAGATAAAAAACTTAAAGACAAAGATCTATATAAAATACAGCTTGATAGAATTACAGATAAACATCTAGCTGATCTAACGGAAGAGGATCTTGAGGTATTAGCTATTTTCAGGATCATGAATAGTGGATATAAATTCACACCCCAGGTTATCAAGAATGAGGATGTAACCCGTAAGGAATTTGCAGCAGTAAATGAAAACCTTGATATGCTTCCAGGAGTGAACGCTACGACAGATTGGGACAGGAAGTATTTATATAATGATACATTTAAACCAGTCCTTGGCAGAGTTACGACAACGATTGAGGGACTTCCAGCTGACAGAATCGACTATTACATGTCAAGGGGCTATACTCGCAATGACCGAGTTGGAAAAAGCTATTTAGAACTCGAATATGAAGATGTGCTTCAGGGGAAAAAAGAAAAAGTGATCAACGTGACTGACAAGGCAGGCGAATTGTTGGAAAAGGAGCTTGTCTCTGGAGGACAAAGGGGCAAGGATTTAATATTGAGTCTGGATATCGACCTGCAGATTGCTGTAGAGAAAGTGATCGAGAAGGAATTATGGGCGGCAAAAAGTTCACCTGGTACCAGTTTATTAGATAGGGCTTATGTTGTATTAATGGATCCGCACACTGGAGAAATTTTGACGATGGCGGGTAAAAAAATCGTTAAAGATCAGGAAACCGGAGAAAATTACCTTGAAGATGATGCCTTAGGTAATATATTAAACACTTTCAACGTTGGTTCGGTTGTTAAAGGAGCTACTGTATTGACCGGTTACAAAGCCGGAGCAATCAATTCAACGACAAGTTTTGATGATGGGGCTCTTGAAATTGCAGGTACACCAATTAAGAAATCTTATAATTATTTAGGTGTACTGAATGACATTGATGCGCTGAAAAAGTCCTCGAACGTATATATGTTCCACACAGCCATCAGAATCGGCAAAGGAGTATACCAATATAAAAAACCTCTAAATCTAGAGCCCGAAGTTTGGGATACAATCCGTAACTCTTTCGCTTCATTTGGGCTTGGAATCCGTACAGGAATAGACCTGCCCAATGAACAGACAGGCGCAAAGGGCGTCAATTATCCTATTGGAAAAGTGCTAGATCTTGTGATTGGGCAGTATGATACGTATTCCAATATGCAGCTTGCCCAATATATTTCAACCATTGCCAACGGCGGTTTGCGGATGCAGCCAAGAATTGTGAAGGAGATTCGCGAACCAGCATCCAATAGCAGCGACCTTGGACCTGTCTTTATGGCATATCCCCCTGCAGTCCTTAATGAAGTGGGTATGGAGAAAGAATGGTTCAACCGTGTTCACACAGGATTTAAAAAAGTGATGCAGGAACCAGGTGGTACAGCATACCGATTTTTTGGTGATGCCCCCTACTCTCCTGCAGGAAAAACAGGTACAGCAGAAGCTTTTTATGACGGCCCTTTGCGCAAAAAAAATGAGCCTCTTGTCCAAACGATGAATTTAAGTCTTGTCGGCTATGCCCCTTCAACAAATCCTGAAATTGCCATGGCGGTCATGGTACCATGGGCATATCAGGGCAGTGTAGACAATCGTGCAAATTTGAAGATTGGGAGAGCGGTTATGGATACTTACTTTAATATGAAGAATACGGATTCAGCTAGTGCAACTAAAGAAAAAGAAGAACTGCCAGAATAAAAGAAGCTGTGCCAAAATGGCACAGCTTCTTTTGTAAAGTTTAATTACAGTTCTTTAGATAATACAGGCTTATTCATTCCTACGCTTTCAAATGCAGCGCCAAGTTTTTCTTCACCTTGTGCGAATGTCGCGTCAGCAGCTTCCATGTTTGGAGCATCTTTTTTCAGCTCTTCCGCTTTTGCATTATAAGATGCTGCGATATCCTTGATTGCAGCTTCAAGATCCGCTTTCTGATCCTTCAAATCTGCTGGTACTTCCAAGCCTTCAACATTTGAAGCGACTTTTGCTGCAGAAGCACTTGCTGCTGCTTTTAATTCTGCTTGAGCTTTAGGATCTTCTTCTCCTTCGTATGCACTTAGGTCAGCGTCAGCCTCATTAATTGCATTTACGACACTCATATAGAATTTATACATTGCGCTCTTAGGATTTGCAGCTGGTTTAGCAGCCTCTTCTGTTTCCTTCTTTTCAGGTTGTGCTTCCTTTTCCTTATCTGTTGAGCATGCTGTCAACCCGATTGCGAATGTGATCGCTGAAAGTAAAATCCAAAACTTTTTCATCTTTGTTCTCCCCTTCATTCTATATATATCGCTTATGAGTATCCAAATCTACTTGGAATTTCACACAGCTTTTTCATTATATAGGGAGTATTTAACATTTTCAAATAATTTGTTAAGCTTTTTTAAAAAAAGTCCCCACTTGCTATAACGCATTACTTTTTTAATTCTTTACCATAGTTATGAACGCGGTTGCACTACTTTGGAATTCTCCTTCTTTGATGAAACCTGTATTTTCGTACAATTTTATGGCTCTTTCATTAAAAACAGCTACAGTTAGCCGCATATTCTTATCAGGAAACAATTTCTGCAATTCACTCAATACAAATGAAAAAAAGAGTTTTCCATTCCCTTTTCCGGTGACCTCAGGGTTCATGCCTATACCTATATCTATGGCTGCCAGCTTGTAAACACCTGCAGGCCGCCCGGCAGGTACCTGGGAAGATTCACCGTAACAATAAAAACCTGTTAAATATTCATTTTCACCGATTACAGCAGTATAAGGATTCGCCAGCAATTCATATAATGACTCTTCATTGACTTCATTGTTATAAAGTTCATACGGTTTCTCATATTTCCAATTTAATATTTCTAATGCTAATTCCCGGTCGATTTTTTTGCTTCTTAAATGATGCATGATATACTCCTCCATTTTAAAATAACTATTTACTTAAGAAGTTATGTGTTTTTGATATGAAAACGCTCCTTTTAAAATTCTGTTTTCAGAAACTAAGTCCTTTAAATAGTCATATGGAAATTCTCCTTTATTACAAAAAGCTAGGTAATCAATTTATTTTGTCATTTTTTTGTAATAAGTGGTTTAATAGATTTCCAATCTGGGAACAATATAAATAACTAAACAAAAATATTTTTGACAGGAGCGATTACATAATGATGACTACATTTGTATTACTTGGAGGAGCTTTCGCAATCGCCGCCGGACTTAATTTTTTCGCTATTGAGGAAAAAGCATTTATAGATGACGAAGCAATGAACTAAAAGACGCTGATTAAAGCGTCTTTTTTTGTATGTTTAAGTTTACTGGTATTTTTGACTGCATGCAGGAAATAATAGAGTTAAAGAGAATTAATTATGCATAAGATTCTAGGCTCAAAACCTTTAAGGAGGTCCTGGAAATGCAAAGCCCGGACGTTTTGCCTGGTGAATTAGTTTATTTGTGCAAGCTTACTGAAGAGGATTTGGAAGACTGGTGGGGACTTATCCACAAGGATGAACATCCAGAATGGAAGAAATGGGATGCTCCATACTACCCTCTAAAAAGAATTGAACTTGATAAATTTAAAGAGCAGATGACAAATCTAATCCATCAAGGGTATGACCGAAAATATCTGATTAAAGTCGATGACGATATCATTGGCATGGTTACGTATTATTGGGAGCATGAAACCTCACAGTGGCTCGAAATCGGTATTGTCATCTATCTTCCAGAGTATTGGAATGGCGGGTATGGAACAGATGCTTTGCGTGTATGGATTGAGCACTTGTTTACCACATTCCCTATTCCGAGGATCGGTTTTACGACCTGGTCGGGAAATGCAAGAATGATCACCGTTGGGAAAAAACTTGGGATGGTAGAAGAAGCTCGTATCAGAAAATGCCGACTTTATAATGGCAAATATTATGATTCGGTTAAAATGGGACTTCTACGAGAAGAATGGGAAGCGCATCAATCTTAAGAAAAGCGCAAGCGCTTTGGTCAGCCCCGACAAGCGCTGGCCGACTAAAACGCCGCGTCCTGCGGCAACGTCGGCACTAGGACGTCCTGTCCGTCGGAGGGCCGACCGTTGAAATCGTTCTTTGACTTCATTGGGCGGACCGAAATCGAAATGTAAAGCCGACTGCCCAGAAACGCAGAAACTGGAGACTCCGACAAAGAAGCGTTTTTTGCTTCTGCCGGCGGCGGAGTTGAAGTTTCGGAGTTTCTAGGAGGCGAAACTAGACAATTCGAAAAGCGGAGGCGACTGGTTAACTCCGACAAGCGCTGGAGGGCCTGACAGTGAAGTCGTTCTTTGACTTCATTGGCAGGACCGAAGCGACTCGAGGGGCTAGGCGCTGGAGCTGGACATTTCTCGAAGTGAAATTTATACTTTCTTATCTTATAAGAAAACCAGCACGGTTCCTCATGTGCTGGTTTTCTGTGTGTCTATATAAGCTTTGACATATAATTCTCATCAAAATATTTTCCATTTACTAAAAGGGAGTGCCTCTTTGTACCTTCTACTTCGAAACCCATTTTCGTATATAATCTCTTTCCGGCTTCGTTATGGCTCATAACCGTAAGTTCCAGCCTGTGATGGTTCTGTTCTTTCGCCCAGTTAAATAGTTCTTCAAAAAGATTCGTGCCAATTCCGGTGCCTCTATGTTTTTCAAGGATCCCAATCACGAGATATGCCGTGTGCAGGTTCCGTTTTGCACTCCCTCCCTTGGCAATTAAAAAGCCCTGAAGTTCTTCATTTTTTTCTGCGACAAATATAGCAGAATTTTTCTCAGCTTGAAAAGCTGTAATCATTTTTTTCTTGCTTTCGGGATTAAAGGCTCTCTCTCCTGGTCCGTAAAGCATATATTCAGATGTATTTTCTACATCCTGAATGAGTTTAGCAAAATTCTCAGCATCCTTTTCTTCCGCTTGTCGAATATTCATTGATTTAATACTCCCTTTTTCAAATTATGTTAATGTTCTAATTATTCCATTATAAATGAATGCTGAAAATAGAAAAATAAAAAACAGAGGATGAGTCCTCTGTTTTTATTTGAGAGAAATAGGCAGTTTTTTTCATTAGCAACGAAGATTATGAAATTGGCTTAAGAAAAAATATTTTTAATGCTTTCAAATAACTCTTTAAAGAAATTAGATACGGACTGCAGGAAGCCTTTATCTCCAACTGCTTCCTCGATCCTCTTTTGAATATCGTTTGATAAATCCTCTAATTGGGACTGGACGTTATCAAAATTGATGTTCAGGTCACGCATCTTGTTGAACAGATCCACAAGCAGCTGCCTGTCTTCAGGGCTGAGCTGTATTTGCAGCGTCTTTAATTTTTCATCGATGATTTTCTCGATTTCTTCTTTGGTTGCCGGGTTTTGAGCAGCGATTTCTTTTTTGATTTCTGTCAGGAGTTCACTGACTTTATCTTGATCAAGACCTTCCTTTTTTGCCAAATCGGTTGCAAGGTTCAACTCTTCATTCGCTACCTCAGTACGATCTTTATTTAATGCTGTGCCTTCTCCTTCGTCGTATGCTTTGTAAATCCCCACTAATGCTGAATGTCCGCTAACCTTAACTGGTGAAGCTACATCCACTACTGCATCCTGGATACCCGCGGTCAATAATGCGTTCGCATACATTTCATCCGTAACTTCCGTAATATTTTCAGGTGTTACCTGGTTGATGACCAGACCTTCGCCTGTATCTTTCCTTGTGATCTTTGCAGAAGAATACATATTGGAATGTTCATCGCCTTTTATATAAGTAACAAGGTCCTTACCGGTGACAGTAATTTCTTTAACCTTTGCGGAATCTCTCACACCGAGTAATTCACGTACTTCCGCTTTTTGCTTTTCTGATAAAGCCTCACCATATACAACGATCGGAAGGCCGTATTTTTCGTTGATGCTATCATCATCATTATCACTGGAAGCAAAGGCCGGCATGGCAAATCCAAGTGCGAGTGTAAATAAGCTCACAATGGCAGTTAGTTTTATTAGTCGCTTTAATAACATTTATGAATCTCCTTTTATTGTGAAATCTAGATCTTTGCTTAATAACAAACACTTTGGTAAGGAAAAGAACTCAGCATTTGCAAACCATTATGTGGTTGCCATCAGGGTCTCTGAAATTAAACCAATGTTCATGTTCAACAGCAGTAGCCAAATCGACTTGTTTGGCACTTAAATATTCATATGCCTCCTGAATGTCAGTTGCGTTTAAATGAAATGCCGGGGTACGAAAAATAGTTTGTTCTGAATAAATCTTGCTGTCTAATACTATGCCTGTACCCTTCATTGGCAGAACATATAGATGGCCAAATAATATCTCTCCATCATTCGGAAAACCAAGTATATCACAATACCAATCTCTTGCCTTTTCAATGTCGCTGACTGGTATGAAAATGGTTCCTACTTCATTTAAGATCGGTTTCATGTTATGCCCCCCTCTTATTTTCATGTTCCGATTGATATTTTTCAAGTTTATTGACCTTATGCATTAAATTGAACTGTAGAGTAGTAATAAAACTCAGCTGGAGAAAAAGAAAAATACCGATAAGAAATACTGAGTCAATATTCAAACCTGAAAAAAGGAAACTAAGTGAATAAAATATAATGATTCCGCCTATTATGTTCGCGATTAATACAAATAGCCTATTATCCATGATGCCCCACCTTCTTTTACTTTTCAATGAATAATACGAATTTTAACGCATAAAGGTTTCAGCTAAAATAAGAAGGGCCCGAGAATGGAGCCTGTATCTGCTCGATCCTTTTAAAATGGCTGCTAAAATATTTTCTCTATCTCTTTTATTTCAATATAAATCTTCCTTATCTACATATCTCATAAATTCTATAAAGTAATCCCCCGTGCCAAACCCGTTATTATTTTGAGGATACGGCGGATAATCCTCAGAACCATTCTTTGACTTTGATCGCCACCCAAAGTTGTATTGAGGAGGCTGGAACCAGTCTGAAAAAAGTGGTTCAGTACTTTGGCTTTCCATTAGATGGCGTTCAGATATGATAAAATCTTGCCATTCCTTCGGCAGCTGAATACTTCCATATGATGGTTTATCTTCTATATTCGTTTTGAGTTTCATTTCAACTTCCGGTTGATAGTTTTGTTTTCCGTCTGAAATAGAATAACCTCTTTCTTTCATTAAGTAGAATGTCAGGCTTGTCAGATGATTGTCGGGATGGAAATTCCAAATGATATAAGTCGAGGCAGGATTCTCTGGGTCTATTGTCCAAATTCTCGGAGTAGATCCTGTATCGATACTTACAAATTTCCATTCATGCTGCTCCCATTGCCAAAAACTAGATCCATATCCTTCATGATTAGTGATAAAAGGAACATAAACATGTTTTATATCAAGGAATGTTACGTCCTGTATCTCTTTAATATCTGCTTCTGGAAAGGTATCCATCATTTCAACTATAGCCGTTTGCTTGTTTGGGAATTTTCCAGGGGGTGAGAGATAATACCAGTAACCAAAAAAGGCCGCCAAAAATACAACAACAAATGCAAGGGCAATGAGCTTGGTCTTGTGAGACATCCTACTTTGCCTCCTTTAATATTGGGGCATCAAGTTGGAAATAAAATTGTTCTTGTCCTTGGGAAATTAATATTCCTTTACCATTCTGTTCTATAAAAATAATGGAAGAGATTCCGCTTCCCTGTTTAGGTGTGACACCTGTAAGCTGATACGGGAATCGTTCGTCTATTTTGGTTTCATTCTCTGCATTTACATAGGTTTCATAATACCATTTCTCACTATAGACAGGTTTCCTGGTTGCTTCTTTTAACTGTGAAAACAGTGCTTCCTGATCAAGACTAACAATTTGGCCGGAAGGGTGTGTCTTAATGATCGATGAATCTTGTAAATCGGAAATATAGGTGGATATTTCGTCTTTCGGATAAATCCAGCCATGGATAAAAATAATCAACAAACTCATTATGAGAAAAAAGTAATTCGCAATAAATCCAATCCAGGCATATTGACGGTATCTTCTCCAGCTCATGCCCTCGTTCCTTCTTGAGTAAATCCAATATAAGATCCAGACACCAAGCGGCAGGATAGCTAATTTCACCTGCTGTTCCATAACTGGGATATTAATAGAAAAAGAGAATAAACCTACCAAAACAACAATGAGCACTTTCCATATTTTTGGTTTCATTTCCTGCTTTTTATAAATTCTCCCAATCATGATGAAAAGGGCAAGCCAAGTTAAAACATTCATGATGATGGCTATAGTATTCATCTATTCACCTCATTTAGTTGAAATCGATTCACACTTGCATAGGGCAGTATAGCGTTGTGTTTTCTATAATAAGGTCTTGAGATAATACTTTGTTAAGGCAAGGTATTCACGAATATAAGATTTTACTACTGCCTGTATTGGAGTTTTGGCAGGAAGGCCGCTTAAATCAAGACCTTCATTTGCAGCAATCATTTTAGCCCTGAAAATGTGGAAATCATTTGTCACTAACAACCCTGACTTCGCACCTTCAGGGATGAGTTTTTTTGAAAAGCCGATATTTTCGTATGTGTCGGTCGACTGGTCCTCTAATATGATTCTGGATTCATCGATACCATGAGCAACTAATTCTTTTTTTATAGCTTCAGCCTCAGAGATTTCTTCCCCACGCCCCTTGCCACCAGATGCAATGGCAATGGTGTTTTTATTCTCTTTTAAATACTCAGCGGCACTGTCAATCCTTTCCTGAAGTGCCAATGAGGGAACTGTCCCCTTCACACGGGCACCAAGCACAATAATATAATCTGCATTTTGTGGCGCCTCCATTTTTCCATGATGAATGATTTTAATATGCAAAAATCCAACATATATAAGTCCGAAAATAACTGTAATGATTACTGGCTTGCTTATTAACATCTGGAATTTCATATTTATCTCACCCTTTACCTTCTTTATAACAATATTACCATCGTTTACCAGAAAAAGTTTCGCAATTTTCATATAAAATTTTTCGATGAAATCAATATGATCGATAAACTTGCTTGCGAATGTACTGGATTCGATAAATCATCCCCTTATCGCTATTTATGATTTCATGCATTTATTTAATTTGTTTCCAGACAGCTGACGGGAAAATCCTGTTATAAATACACTTTCTTTGCCGAATAAAAACTAGTTTTGTCACCTGTACAGGATAAAAGAAATCAGCATCGAAACCTTTTAATAACAAGGAGGGATCAGGATGAATACTAGCGCAGTGGCAAAGATGCTTGGAGTTTCACCGAGTACCATTCAGCGGTGGGTAAAGCAGGCGAACCTTCAGATGGAACGGACTGAATTAGGGCATTATCAATTTTCAGAGGAAAGCATAGAGGTACTTAAGGATATTCAGGAGCAGCTGAACAATGGGGTATTGTTGCAGGATTTAAAGTTGAAAGGAAAAAAGCCGCGAAAAGCGACAGTAGCTCTACCTCAAACTGATGCAGGAGTTGAAAAGCTTTTGCAGAGGATGGATTACCTTGAAAACAAGTTAAACGGGAAAGCAGATGATGTGGTTTCCTATCAGATTCTGCAGCATAGACGGGAAATTGAAGACCTGCAGACCGAGGTTGCCAGACTTAACGAGATCATCGAGGGCATGCAGCAGGCGGCCGCACATCGTGAAGAAGCAGTCATGGAGGATAACAAGGCGTTGTTTTCTCCCGTTCCGTCTTTCAAAAAATTAAAAAAGCGGAGTTTTATTAGTTCATTTTTTGGACTATAGTTAAGAGGCTGACTCAAAAGGTCAAATAAGAGTTGATTGTAGTGGAAGGCGCGTAGACTCCTCCGAAAATGCTACCGCATTTCCATCGTGCGTGGGCAGATTCGAGGAAGCTTTTCAAAGTCCTGCGGGCGCAGCTGGTCAGATGAGACCCCGCAGGAGCGCAGCGACGAGGAGGCTCATCGCCAGCCCCGCGGAAAGCGAAGCGCCTGGAACGGAAATCAACGGACCAATTTCAGAAGCTAACCTATAAAAGGAGGGTATCCCAAAAGTTTATACCTTTTGGGACACCCTCCTTTTTTCTTTAGCTTTGATTTTTTGACATCAAAAAAACAGACTCCGCAATGTGAGTCTGTTTTAGAAATCCTTAGTTAGGCTTTCTGTACGTTTGTCGCTTGTGGGCCACGCTGACCTTGTTCAACTTCAAAAGTAACTTCTTGACCTTCATCTAAAGATTTGTAACCTTCGCCCTGGATAGCTGAGAAGTGTACGAATACATCCTCGCCGCCTTCACGCTCAATGAATCCAAAGCCTTTTTCACTGTTAAACCATTTTACCTTACCACGTTCCACAATTGTTGCCTCCTAGCCTTTTAAAAAAATTGCAATTTAACCTTGCGTGATTATTATATCCGTATGAATGTTTTTTAAACTTAAAAAGGGATGTTTTTTACATTTTCATTAAAATAAGAATAAATGCCTATATGCTAATTTTTTTATACGTCTCTTCATTACAAATAACAAACATTTTTGTCCCGTCCGGAATATGTTCATTATGCTTCCTTGCTACATCGAGAGCGTGGCCATCTGAAATGAGTGTGGCTCCTAAATCAAATAGTTCCATAGCGGCTTCCTTATACGTATTCCAATGAGGTTTTTTAACAATTTCGTATAAGTTTTCTCCCTCTGTATTGCTGAGTAATTGTTTGAAAAGCCTGCTTGATCCAGGGAAAATCGCTGCATGTGCCATTAGTTTTGAAACGGATTCATTAGATAAGATAAATTCATCAACGTTTGCATGTTCGAATAAAGCGATATGTTTTTCCTTCATAATTTCAGCAATGGTATATAAATTTTTATGATAATGCTTAGAAATATGTTCAACTCTAGAAGCAATCAATAGTGTCTTTCCATCTGCATATTCAGGCAAATCAATTCGATCGTCTGTAAAGACTGCAACGGATTTCGATTCAAGAATATTAGCCTGCATCAACACTTCTTCCTCAGCCGGGTTTCCGCTTACAAAATGGACACGATCGTGCTGAACAGGTGACTCATTGCTATGGTCAACGATTACAATATCACACTTTTTGTTAGAATTAAGTATTTCATCGACGACATTTGTCAACTTATCCCGTGAGGACCCAATGAGAATATAATGCCCATTCCCTTTATAAGCCAACTTTCCTTCCTCCTTCATTTTTTTATATAGAGTTAAGCTTTCGAAAATTTTTCCAATAATGACGCCCATTGCTCCTATGCCAATAGTATAAAGAAGCAGCATTGTAAAAATCCTGCCTACATCGCTGCTAGGTGAAAAATCCCCATAACCTACTGTGACAACGGTAGTCATTGTCCACCATAAGGCATCCATGAACCTTGGAAAGGTTTCAGGTTCTAGTGTCTTGATGATCAGACTGCTTAAAAAAATGACGATAAGTGCCATCAAGATCAGTTTCCAAAGGCTGATTTTCATTAATTTAGAAAAAAACTTTTGCAATATCCACATCTGTGCTCCCCCTTACTCTCTGGACAGCCCTGCTGGCAAATAACAGGAGAGATTATTGGTAATTTCTCCGCCGACACGAAAACCGATTGCAGATGGCTTGCCATTTATTAAGAAGCTGCCGATAAGCTTATGTCCATTTCGTTTTCCTTTTTCGCATAAATAACAGGTTTGAGGCAGTTTTACAAACCTCTGGAAAATAGATGGTACATCTGTGAAAGTCTTTTGATCTTCTTCAGTTAACAGATTGCCAGAGGGGCCGAATATTTGGACTGTATCTCCTTCCCTGCCGAAAATCGGTTTTTTAACATAAGGTACTTTTTTACCAATGAAGGGATCAGGCTCTAAGTAAGTTGGCAGAAAGTATTTCTGAATCCAGCTATGTTCTTCCTCATTGAAAAAAACATCGCTGCTTTCATGGAGTCCCCAAATTACTGCTTGGACTGCTTTGTTTTGGAGGAGAAAAGCTGACGGTGGATTGATGATTGCTAGCTTATTTTCGAGAACAAGCTGAAGCAGCCATTGGCCAATTTTATTACCTGAGCTGTCCTCATCTACAATCAAGCTTTCGATTGGGAAGGTTTGGCGATAAAGAATATTTATTTTCCTTCCATTTTCATCATATAGCCCTCTGCCAGGTACAATTCTTAACTTATGTAAAGGAATGAATTTTGCAGGAAGACTATACAGCTCCATAAGATATAATACAGTGTTTTTATCTTCTATATTTTCCTCATGTGCTGTGAAAACCACATAAGGTTCATCCTCTTTAAGCCATTTTGCTGATTCTGCGACACTTTTTCGAACAGCTTTACCTAATTGTTCGGCCATACCCTCATTGGGATCTTCTAGCTTAAACTTTTTTGCAGCAAGACCATTTACATAAAATAATTCCTTTATGAAGGTAGGAGTATCTGAATTAATTTCTATGCATTTGTATGAATCACCGTTCTTGACCAGATCGAGCCTGGCGATTACGCTTTCAAATGGAATGGTTTTAAGCCTGATGAAATCAAAGGTTTCCCTTGGAAAACCCAAATCAATAAAAGTTTGAACATCCACATTTCTTAACAGCTCTGCGGCTTTGAAATAAATCTTGCCTACCCTAAGTGTGCAAAGCCTGATCTCTCGAAGATCAGGCTCATCAATGGCTGAAATATCAAAAAGAGCATATTCTTCTCCGTATAAATCAGGCCAGAAATTATTTATTTGATTATAAAAATTGCTGCGTTCCTTTTTATAGCTCTCCATGGAATGCCCTCCTATTCCATGCTGTTATCGTCAAGGTCTTTTACATAAAGCACATATACTCCGCGATCCTCATCGATTTCTGTAGAGGTAACGGCCTTTTGGCCATAGCCAGGAACATCTGTTACATCTTTGAGGAGGTACCTGATTACGTCTAGATGTGTTTTACAAGGGACTGCCGTCAGCAGCTTGTAATTTTCACTTTCTTTAAATAGCCGGAATTCCACATGAATTCCCTGCCCGCGGTATGCTTTCTCATCTATGACAGTGTTGTTCCTCCCACGATCCTCAAGGACAAGAATGTCTTCATCCCCATCCATTTCATTGGAAATGAGCTCATACTGGCTGCCTTTTATAATAAAATAAGTGCAAAGCTGGCGGGCATACAACTCATCAATTCCAACATTCGATAGGGTATATTCATAAAATGGCTCATAATCACCTTTCCCGTTATGGATAAAATAGGTCAGCTTTTTCATAGGAATAGAACCTTCTTTCTAATATGAGAGGCTTTTTGCAACAATCCAGCCAACTGCCAATGATAATGAGAACAAGATGACACCTACTGAACGGTTATCTTCCTCAATCGCTTTTTGAAGACTGTAACGAACAGTCACTAATTCAGCAACAAAGAAGACAATGATTTGAGTGAAAATCCCAATCGAGCCCCAAATTGCCATATCCAACAGTGAAATAGAATACTCTGCTGCTGCGCCTAATACTATTGCAAGTCCTAGCATTTTCCCGCCGAGTGACA
This sequence comes from Heyndrickxia sp. MSNUG, assembly GCF_049532715.1. Lineage (NCBI taxonomy): Bacteria > Bacillati > Bacillota > Bacilli > Caryophanales > Bacillaceae > Heyndrickxia > Heyndrickxia sp. MSNUG. Next base: position 2,554,577 of record NZ_CP150978.1, on the reverse strand, counting down.
AAGCTGCAGTAACATTCCTCTGGCCGATTAACGTAAATTCCTTGATTTTTGGAGTGGCAAGGACGAACAAGCCTACACCGGCTGATAATAAAAGCAATCCTAAGCCTAAATAGGCTGCAAAATTTAAATACAGATTCATGTTAAGACTCTCCTTTTAACCGCCAGTCGTGCTTCTTGATCCGCTTCCGAATCCAGAGCTTCCCCTTGGCGAAGTGTTTTTATAATTACTGTCAAGTCTTGCGCCTTTAAAGGTGGAACTATTTTTATATTTCATGTAATCATTGCTTTTATATAGCAAGGAACGGTTTGCAAAGAACATTCCGCCAAAAAAGTAATGTCCAAAATATGGTGATCTAGAATCATCACATTCCCATACACCATCTCCTTCATCCCACTCCCAGTCAGAACAATTCGTTCCCTCTGGTACAGGCGGTATTTCCTGGCTGTCATCCGTGCTCCAATCTTGATCATCAGATGCTGATTCATCCGGATCCCATTCCCGGTCTGGGGCGACTTGCTGATTGTTGTTGCAGCCCACAAGTCCCATTATAAGTGCGGTTGCCGATATCCCAGCCATAACCTTCTTCGTTTTGCTCATTTTTTTCACCTCTTTCAATTTGACTTTAGTATTTACGGAAGCTGCAGGAAAAAGTTTCAAATAGAGTGAATTTCTTATCCTGCCCACCTACATATTATTCTGCTTCCCTTTTACTTTTCCTCTTCCCGATTTTATTTAGAGATAAAAATGCATAGAGATTATTCCATATAAATGTCAAGTTGGACTTTATAGTGACCACCTTTACTTGATGGTACCTATTTAAAAAACGCTGCCAGAAAAATAGCAGCGTTGTTCCGCCTGGTCATTATCTTTTATCTGCTGGTTGTAAATCATAAAATTCATCGAAACTAAATTTTTCATTTTTGCCATTTCCTAAGGCGATTTTTGCTAAAATAATCTCTAATAAACATAAAGCAGCAAGCATTGTTAAACCTGAAAGCATGGTGAATCACTCCTTTTCATTACTTAAGAGCAACTTTAATCTGTGGAACGCGTTTCAGGTCAAGCAATTTATATAAATTGAGTGAGGTTTTGGAAAATGGCTAATATCCGAGAAATTGCCCGACTTGCAGGAGTATCCGTTACAACGGTCTCCAGGGTGCTTAATAACCATCCGTATGTAAGTCCAACAAAGAGAGAAATTGTCTTAAAAACAATTGAGACATTGGGTTATAGCCGTAACTTGAATGCTGTACACTTATCTCAAGGAAAAACAAATATGGTTGGCATCGTGATGCCTACGATCAACCATCCTTATTTCTCAGGGCTTCTTGAAGGAATTGCCGTGGAAGCTAAGAAGCATAACGTCCAGCTGGTGCTTTTTCAAACGGATTATACACGTGATAAAGAGTTGGATGCACTAGCACAATTGCGTGGTGGACTGATTGATGGCATCATATTTTGCTCACGGGCCATTCCGTTTGATATCTTATTACAATATAAAGATAGTGGGCCAATCATTTTATGTGAAGATGCAGACCAGCAGGAATTCCCTTCCGTGTCGATCGAGCATGTAAAAGCCTTTAATCTTGGCTTGGATCATCTTATTTCAAAAGGGCATCGGAAAGTGGCCATATGTCTCGGCAGATTAGAAGGAACAAACAGTCAGAAACGAATAGCTGCATATAAACATAAACTTAAGGAATTAGGTGAGATGCTTTGCAGTGATTGGATTCTGGGTCAGTGTTTGAGTATAGAAGATGGCAATAAAGTGATTGCGAAGTATATAGAGTGGGATGAAAAACCAACTGCTTTTCTCGTTGGGAATGATCAGGTCGCTGCAGGATTAATCTCTGAAGCAAATAGGATTGGCCTGAAGGTTCCAGACGACATTGCGGTATTCAGTTTTGATAACCATCCTGTATCGGAAATCCTGAATATCACGACGATTGAAATTCCTGCTAAGCAGTTGGGTATTGCTGCTTTTAATGCATTTGTCGAAAAATCCAACCATATAGATTTCGCTGATAAAATAGTGCTTCCGTTCCATTTGATAGAACGGAAGTCAGTTTAATTTGATCTGTCTTATAAGAAAAAGAGCATCTGTATCAGATGCTCTACATTTATATTGATCGTCATTTTGTTATAGCTTTGTTTCTTTTTATTATGCTAATGGACTCATCCGTCATATAATAGTCATGGCAATCCATTAGGATATCTTTCAAGGTCTGTGGTACTCTGTTTGCGTCATATGCGCAGATTGTTGTGAAATCAGTTTCCTGCAGCATTTGATCTGCCTCTTGCTCATACTCTCCAAGAGCGTGGAAGATCTCTTCTTGATCTCTCCATTCAACATGTGCCCAGGTCTTGATAGGCAGTTTCTTTTCCAGGTAGGGGGTAATCATATCTTTTAAATATTTTAGAATCGTTTCTTTATGAAAGTTGCTGCGGTAGCAATAAAAGTCATAATTATTTATTGTATGGATCATGTCTATTTGCTCTTCACTAAACTGTTCTTTGATTTTTTCCTGAATGATTGGCATGAACCGATCATTCTCAATGATCATTACATGGTTCCCTAACTTTAGGGAAGACATGACATAGGCTATCAAATTATTAATATAGCGATCCTGGTCGTGAAAATAATAAAATATATGGGCACCGGAAGTGTTAACTTCATTAATAAGGCTTTGAATTTCTTTTTGCATTGTTATCAGTCTCCTTTTGAATCCAAGGAAAACAAACAATGAATTCGTGTATTGAATATTAAACTTCATTGTACCATGGATACTCTTTTTTATCGATTTATGTTGTTTCCATTGTGAGTAACAGCGAATGATATTCTATATACGCAGAACTAAATCCAACTCCTGTATAATTATTTTGAATTATTCCTTTATTGCTTAAATCGAACTTTACCAAACTTTATCCATAAGTAAAATAAAAAATCATCGGACACCTAAGCATCCGATGAAAGCACTTTTATTTTATTGGAAAAGGATTCAATTTATTCGCATTATTTTTTAATTTATTCAGGGACTCATAATATTCTGATTCTAATTGATCAACAATCTCTGCAGCTGACTCAATTTTTTGAATGGCGCCTACTCCCTGCCCTGCTGACCATATGTCTTTCCATGCTTTAGCGTTTGTTTCCTTTTGCATTGCATCAAAATCAACTTTGTCTTTTTTCGCTAACTTTTCTGGATCCAAGCCCGCCTTAATAATACTTGGCTTTAACATATTGGCTTTTACCCCGGAAAAGGCATCAGTCAAGATTAAATCTTCCTGGGTGGAGTCAACTAGCATATTCCTGTACTCATCATTTGCCATGCTTTCAGTCGCAACGATGAATCTTGTTCCCATATAAGAGAGATCTGCGCCTGCAGCCTGAGCAGCTAAAATTCCTCTTCCAGTTGAAATCGAACCTGCCAAGACTATGATCCCATCCCAGAAAGTCCTGACAGAATCTACAAATGCGAAGCTGTTCATTTCCCCGGCATGTCCGCCTGCCCCGCTCGCAACTAAAATAAGACCATCTACTCCAGTTTCTGCCGCCTTCCTTGCGAAATTCACATCGCTGACATCAGAAAATACGAGCCCTCCATATTCGTGCACGATTTCCACTACCTTTTTGGGACTGCCCAAAGATGTAATGACGAGTTGTGGCTTATGTTTCTTTAACAATTCCAATTCATCCTCAAGCCGGCTATAAGAGCTATGTACGACCATATTCATGGCCCAGGGAGCTACCTTCCTGTCAGGCTCCTTTGCTCTTAACTCCTGTAATTCAGAATTCAGGCTGCTCATCCATTCATCAAGTACTTCTATCGGCCGCGCATTTGGAGCCGGAAACGATCCAATCACTCCGTTTTTACAGCAAGCGCTTACAAGTTCTGGCCCTGAAACAAGAAACATCGGCGCAGCGATTGCAGGTAGCTTTAGTTGGTTCCACCAGTTTTCCGGAATAGCTTTTTTCATTCATTCATCTCCCTAAATTCATTTCTAAATTTTCTGAATTTCTAACTTAATCTTAATTTATCCAAACCTAAATTTCAATAATGAAACCAGGCAAATTATATTAAAAAAGAATCTTTCATCTTAATGCGAAGGATCCTTCCTGTATTTCTGCTTCATTTGTTTTGCTCTTGACATAAAATCTGACAATCTTGAACTCTTCGATTCTGTTGGATTTCTTAAATATCTGCGCCAAAAAAATTGGCTCAACTCTTCTATTAATAAAAAAGCTGCAAGTACAATGACCAAGAGAATAATCCAGTTCCACATATACAGGCTCCTTTCGAATTGGATAATTTATCCTATTCTACCTTTTACCTCAACATGTGTATTCTATAAACATTTTGCTTATTTTTAATTCGGATTTTTATATGACATTGCCCGTTCGCTGTCCTTTAGCCCTTTTGTAGTTGGGTCCTGAACAATTCCAAGCATTGAGAGAATGATGAAAATACCATTTACTAGCATCAATACGTTGTTTTGAACTTGGTCTGATAAGCTAAATGAAGTCCAGCCCAGCAAATTCATTCCTTCTAAAACCATTTGTGTGACAATCATAATTTGAGATACAAAGGCGATTACCCAGGTTTTGTTCCTCAACCTTACGCTCCAGTTAATCAATATAACCAATCCTTCCATTCCTAAAATGTCTGTTTGTTTCACTATATGCAGACAAGTTGAATGGTTGTCAGCGTTTGTACTGTCTCTGATCGGAAATTATTTAGATTTGTTATCTAATCTTTCTTTAATATCGTCCAGATGTACGTACAATATTATTAAAACTAGTATACCTGACATGAGAAAAATCCCCCAGCTGCTTTCAAGGAAAAGTAAAGTGATAGGAATAAGAATGAACGCCCCTAAGCCTGCAAAAGTAAAGCTTTTCACTAAAGGATACAACAATAGAAAGCCAGCAATAAGGAAGATTGCTATTAATGGTTCAAAGGCAAGCATCCCTCCAATAAATGTTGAAATTCCCATGCCGCCTTTAAACTTTAGCGTAATTGGCTTGATATGGCCTAAAAGAGCAAATCCTAACCCTGCAAGGATTATTTCATCGGTAAAACCAAAGTATCTGCCTGCAAGGATGACAAGTGCTCCTTTTAAGGCATCTCCCAGGAAAGTTAGCACAAAAGACGTCTTGCCATGAACCCGTCCTGCATTCCTGGCACCAACATTTCCGCTTCCCTCCACTCTGATATCTTTATTGCCAAGGACCTTTACAACAAAGAATCCTGCCATCAAGCTGCCAATCAAATAAGCAAGGAGAAAATATATTATCAACATACATCTGCACAACCTGTCCAATTAAATTATTTTTAGGTTTATTCGCCAATGATCGAATTAATTCCTTTATTGACTAACTCTTTTTGACTTCATGTCAGCAAAAAATTCCCGGCCTGAGGTTTAGGCCGGGAATTCATTAATTCGTTCCAATCGTGATTGCTTGTGCCAGTAATTCTTTGTCAAAATCCTTTTCAAGCAGTTCAATATTCTTTCTAAAATGGTCAAGGTTTTTGGTTCCGATTAAAACGGAGCTAATGCCTTTGTTTTCATACAGGAAATTTAATGCAAGGGTTGAGAGAAGGTCTCCATCATTCTTTACGAGTTCAAGCAATTGCTCAAGCTTTGCCGGTTTGAACTCTGCCTGTAATGCTCTGGAGGTCAGCAGCCCTCGTCCCAGTCCTGTCCGGATTAAGACTCCCAGTCCTTTTTCTTCACAAAGCTTGATGTTGTCTTCATTTTCCTGGTTCAATAAATGATATTCCATCTGCATAACATCAAAATCCCCAGACAAGATGCATTGCTTTGCGAGTTCCCCATCAATTGAGGCACCAAGATAGCGGATTTTCCCTTCTTTCTGTGCATCTTTCATCGCTCTGACCGTCTCTCCATCAGCAATCACTTTTTCAGGTTCTGGTCCAAAGTGGATTTGCATCAAGTCAATGACATCCGTTTTCAGCAAGGTTAAACTTCGATCAATAGAATCCTTGATTGCCTTATAAGAAAAATCGTAGAAGGTAGAAGGTTCATCATTATGTTCACCGCATTTTGAAGCTAAAATATATTCGGTGCGCCTGTTAGAAATCGAATTGCCAATTCGCTCCTCGCTCCGGTGGTAAGCACTGGCTGTATCGACAAGGTTGATGCCAAGATCGAGCACAGAATTTAAAACGATACCAGCTTCTTTTTCATCCGGACGCTCTTTATCTGCCAATCCCCAGTCTCTTCCAATTGATAATGCTCCAAATCCAATGAATGTTACGTCCTCATTCATGGTGTAAATCTTACGTTTTTCATAAGCTTTTTTCATTGGGTATCACTCCATTATGTATGTCATCGTTCGTTTGAATAGATTATAACAAATCCCAACTAATATCCCTAACAAGATGCTATCACGCTAATGGACGTTTTTCTGATGGCCCGACCATACCGACTATATTAACCGCGTCGCTGTTATGAATTCCATCTATCACCCCTGAAGAAATCTCCTCATTTGTTAACCATCTTGACTGATTTCCTTCTATTTTAAATCCGAGTTGCACTTGTCTGTAAATACAATCATCAGGAATGGGCAGTTTTTTTTTCGTCTCGGCAAGATTTCTGCCACTCCCTAGAATGTGTATTAATTCCCAAGTATGCCCAGGAACTGTATTTAATTGAATCGTGTTTTTGAGAGCCTTTTCTGCATCTGTGCGCACCCATGCAACGATTAAATCGAACATGCCATTTTTCTGTATGCTCAGTGCAATTCTTTTTTCTAGTTCCCCAATATTACGATAATCTACACTGATCGGTGTAAGATCGGAATGGCTTGATTTTTCTTTTAATCTTTCCAAACGATTTGGATTCCGTCCAATCACCGATACCCTATACCCTTGATCCAATAGCCATAAAGAAACAGGAGCAAGCATTCCAGTTCCGCCAATCACTAGTGCATGTTTCATTTTCATATAACTCTCCCTTCAATAATCTAAAAAAGCTCACTAAGAATTTATATGGTGAAAAAAACACTGCTATTTATATAGATTACTTTAATAAAATTAAACAGTGAGTACTATAAAGTTTAATGCTAACAAAGTAATAGCGAATGCTATCACAAGCCTATCCTATAGATTTTGCACTTAGGAGTCCTCTTTTTGATTCGGTAGTAACTTAAGCGGCAAATCTGTTCCTTCTAAACATGATCCCCTGCTCATAAGGTAAATGAAATGCATTTTAGTGCCCACTGATGGACTTCATCTGCACCAAAGCTCACTTTATTCACTATAGGATTACCATTTACTTTTTCTTCCTAAAAAAGCAAAATTTCCTTCTATTATTATATAATATCATTAATACGATTCTCTTTTTTAACAAGTAAAGGTACATGTAGTAACTTTAATAAGCTTTTATTTCACGAGGCAGGTGTAAAATGGATAATAATATACTCTATTTTAAAGATAATTTTTTCTCTGCAGGCAGAACGGAAATCTATAATGAAGTGAAGGAAATTGTCGGTGAACTCGACTTAAGGAGTGCGTTCAGTTCAGGAATAGACGTACTGGGTTCTAAAGGAGAATTGATAATTAGCGGGAAATTTCCGATGTTGGGCTTTAAATGGAGGGTATACGACAGTCAGGAAAACGAGTTGGGTTCTCTCGGTTCTAAGTTCTCCCTTTTTTCGAAGAAATTTGAATATGATGCAAATGGCCGCGGTGTTTTTACGATAACCTCTGAGGCTTTTTCGAATGAATATGAGGTTTTAGAGGGTGACATCTCCGTCGCAAGTTTTGAAAAAATTAGCGGCTTTTTTGCTTCCCCCGCCTATCAGCTGAAAAACGATACAGATATATTATCAAATGAGGAACTGATTGCTGTCGTCATGGGTGTGAATGCCATTCAAAAACGGCAGAGAAGCAATGCAGGCAGCTGATTAAGAATTAAGAAAAGATATTAGATATTTAAATTTACATGTATAGAAAAAAGGAGCCAGATTAATGGCTCCTTCCAGCTTGTCGATAAAGATACAGATTACAAATCAGTTATTGAAAACCTGTTGATTGGAGTGGAAGGCGCGTAGACTCCTGCGGGCTCAAGCTGGACAGATGAGACCCCGCAGGAGCAAAGCGACGAGGAGGCTCAGCGCCAGCCCCGCGGAAAGCGAAGCGCCTGAAACGGAAATCAACAGACCTGTTTTACTTCCCAACCAAGATGAAAAAACTGTAAACAAGCTCGCTTTTATCGAGGTTGTCTACAGTCTGAAAGGAGCCAGATTTATGGCTCCTTCTTTTAAAGTATAAAAAGTATAAAATTCACTTTGAGAAATGTCCAGCTTCAGCGCCTAGCCCCTCGAGTCGCTTGTCTAGTTTCGCCTCCTAGAAACTCCGAAACTTCAACTCCGCCGGCAGAAGCAAAGAGCGCTTCTTTGTCGGAGCCTCCAGTTTCTGCGTTTCTGGGCAGTCGGCTACACATTTCGATTTCGGTTCGCTCAGGTGAAGTCAAAGAACGACTTCACCGGTCGGCCCTTCGACTGACTCGATGTCCTAGTGCCGACGTTGCCACAGGACGTGACGGTTTTAGTCGGCCAGCGCTTATCGGGGCTGACCAAGGCGCTTGCGCTTTTCTTATGTTCTTTGTACAGCGATCTTGTTTGTGAAATATTGCTTTTTCATATAAAGGAAGAAAAATAGAAAAACCCCTCCGCTTAATGCACGCAATCCGGACGCGATGTTCATAGCAGTTTCAACCGAACTAAGATGGAGCAAGTAGACACCGACCTGTGGCGCGATAAAGCCTATTATGGCAAGCATGATATTGTACTGTGCGATGAAACTCCCCCGGTTTTCCTCCCTGGTGACTTCAAGCAGCTGATTAAACAATAAGAGTACTGTACCTGAAACGAATAATCCTGATGTAAAGTTAACAAAGGTTAAATAATACATATTTGTCGATAGGATGGTCAAGAACGGTGCAGTGGCCATTCCCACTGCTGTAAATGCCAGCATTTTCGCGTTGCTGTGCTTGTCAGCCATCCTTCCCCACCATTTAAAACTAATAATTTGACCAATCTGATTGGCGACGGTAATAATGCTGATCCAAAAACCGGTCATATGAGCTACTTTTATATTGTAAATATTGAACAGCGGCCATGCCAGCTGCCATGCAAAATTAAAAAATAATCCGCAAATCAGAAAATATATGAATGGTTTGTATTTGTAGGCATCCCAGCCAAAGTTGAATTTACTTTTTTCAGTTTTTACTTCTCTCTGGGGTTCTATATGTCTATTTAAATAAAAAACTTCTACAACACCAAACGCGAATGCCATCAAAAATAAAATCTGGTAAGGGAGCGGGTTCACTTTATCAAACCATTTCAGGGCAATGCCTATCATCAATGTCGTGATCATGCCAGCTATGGTCAGGACTCTGTTTCGCTCACTGAAAAATCCGCTTCTTCTGCTGTCAGACACTAAATCTCCTATAAAGGACTGCCAGCTAAGCATTGCGAATGAACCAGGCAAATTCATTAAACCAACCAGCAATACGAACATCCAAGCCCTATATTCAACAGGCAGGTAGATAACAAAAAACATTCCAATCAAGAACAAGCGGGTGAAAAAAATGGATTGTCCTGTGAATTTTTTCTTTTCCTGAAGTCTGCTCATGATCGCTGTACCGAGGATCATCGCGAACATCCCAATAATTTGAGGCAGTGAACTGATCAAACCGACCTGGTAATTTGTAGCTCCAAGGACACCTATGGCAAACAGCGCAAAATAGTTATTACTCATACTCATGACGATAGTCGAGGCTACACCATTAATGATACTGTTCTTTTCATTCCATTTTGTTATCTCAGAAGGACTTTGCATACATTCCTCTTCTTTCAAAATAGTAAAATTATTTTGGATTTCGAAATATCCACCTAATTTTACTCCTTCTGGTTATAGCTGACAATAGGTATTTTTTCGATAATTTAAACTAAGAATATTCTGAAATTAACACACAAAAAAAGGAGCTTTTCGCCCCTTGAATTTTGCTTAAACATTGTTTAAAACTAAATATAATCTGTTGTTACGTTCACTTTTCTCTTCCTCTGTCACGAGGTCATACTTTTTTAGTAAATGAAATACTTCATTCAATATGTCCTGGGTATGCTCTTCTTCAAAAAAGTTGTTGAATAAATCACTCATATCGTGAGGCAGAAATCCCATCTGGGACTCATATTTATTCTTTACATCTTCATGGCTGTGATCAATTTTACACTCTCCCATGCCATTTCCCTCCTTATTGTTTAACATCATTAGAATAACAAACTCTTATACTCTTTACCCTAATTATAAACTTTTTATTAATATCGTGATTAAACTGAGACTCCGGCTCCACATGATGAAGAGCAATAAATGCAGCAAGAAAAAGAACAACGTTTATAAGGCTTCTTTTTCTTGCTTTATCTGTCTTTTCCAAAATTCCCATGCATTCAAATAGTCATCAAAATCCGCAGGGTGATGCTTAATACAAGTTGCGATGCGTAAGTAAAGTCCTATGAGTACATCTTCATACAAATTCTTGGTGTCTTCCAGGAGAGTATTGGCTGCGGCTTCAATCGTTTCTATTTTCAAGTCATTCGGTGAAGAACAAAATGCGTAAATCAAGTCATAAAGTCGTGGCCCGATTACTGGTGTTGGATCAATGACACCGGTCAATTTGCTCTCTTCAAATATAAAATTATGCACACCACAATCACCGTGAAGCAAATATGGCTGGTTAATTGTATTGCTTCCTTTTTTATTAATCAAAGTATAAATAAGTTCATGATCCTCTTCTGAAAGGAAACCTTTAAGAATAGTAGTTGCTCCACTGGCTCTATGGAGTAAAAAGTCCTTCCATGTAGAACTTGGTTCATCTGCCCAGCCCCAAACTCCTTCGGTTTCGACAATCTTATAATGATTGAATATGTTTTGTACTAATTCAATCAACAATTCCCTTTTGAATTTTCTTTTATAGATCGATTCACCTCTAATATAGGAATAGACTATGTAATTATTTTCTGGTTCCTCATATATAAGCGTTGGTAATAATTGAATCTCTGAATACTCTTCGAGAAACACTGCTTCTGCTTTTAGAACTTGTGGTTCATTCTTTTTTATCACATATCGAGATTGAAGCAAGTATAACTCACTCGTAGTTCCACCGCTTAGCTTTTTATAATCCCAACAGTCCTGGATGATTTTTAAGTTTTTTAGTTCCAAAATAATGCTTTCAATTTTCATGCTTTCAACCTCATTTTATCTTTGAAAATGGTATGGAGCCGAACTCTGAAGCAAGAATTCTACTCCTTTAGGATGGAATGGCATTAATGCATTCGCAGTCTGGAAATCAACCCATTCAATCTCCGATATTTCATTTGCATCGTTTATGGCAATATCTCCGCCTGCAATCTTTGTGTTAAAAGTGAAAAATAATGCATGTACACCTTTATCCTCCCTAAACCTTTCATTGATTGCTACTATGTTAACAACTTCAATGACTAAGCCTGTTTCCTCCTTTGCTTCTCTTACGACTGCCTGTTCCAGTGTTTCGCCAGGCTCAACTGCCCCGCCAGGTAAAGACCAGCCGCTGCCAACATTATTAACCATCAATATCTTCTTTTCATCTTCTAAATAAATGAGAGCATATGCTACATCTACTCTTTCCATTATTAACCCCCATTAATAGCAATTATTGATTACTTACCTTTAAATCTTAATATATTCTTTTGAAAAAGCTTATTTCCTTCCAATACTGCCAAATAAAAAACGGCCATTTTAGATGGGCCGTAATTATAATGATTTCTTTTTCATGAAATAAATGATTACACCGCTGATAAAACTTCCAAGCGCTGCAGTTCCTAACAGCATGAAATAGATGATTTCGCCCAACACAGCCATTTCAGCCGCGGGAAAAAGTAAAACTTTTACCCCCATCCCCAATGTACAAATTAAAAATATCATTCCGGGCAGCCATTTGAGCCATTTTACTTTTGCTTTAAAGAAAATGAAAGGTAAAGCCATGCCAATAAGAAAAACAATAGAAAACACCATCTTCTTCATTCCCATCCCGTAATATGCTTTGCTGATTGTATTTAAGTAGACGAATTATTTAGTTGTGAGTTACTTGTCTGAAAAAATAATTAATGTAACTGAGTTTCAAACTTGATAACTGATTTGTACTTTTCAAAGCTTCTAGAATCAGTGCACTGATATAAGCAAATGAAATTTACCAAAAGTAGCTTGCTATCTGCTTTCTTGATAAGCAATCCTTTGGGTTGAAATGGATTTTAGCCCAATTGCCGCTCTTCCATACAAATTGTCCAATTTCCAAATCCGTCCCATTTGTCAATTCCACAAAAACAATCATATAGTACTGACCATCATAACCAAGGAATTCATTGTATTTAATAAACTCCTGTTTTACCATCGGGTATTTTTGTTTAATCAAATGACACCATTCACCATACCTTACATCGACATTCGCTTCTGCATCATGAGCCCACCCATGGTAAGCAGCGCACAGGAAGTCCTCTCCTGTGTGAGTTATTCCCTCGATTTTGTAGCCATCCGCATCCTTCACAGTTTTGATAAAACCATAATAATATCCAAAATAGGTGATTTGTTTGTCTGACCCCTCTATGGTTTCAATTTCATAAAAAAGCTGGTCATTGGATAAAGGTATCAATTTAAGTAAGTTAATGTGGCCGATTCCCTCGAAAAGCTTAAGGAAGTCTTTATAACTTAACTTTGTATGGAAATCTTTTGATAAAAATTGATATGCAATTGGAAAAGGCTCCTTAGCCATTCCTACCGTCCCACACCCACCCATTTTCCCTGGAAGCAAATTTTCAGCTTCACGGATCACACTGAAAAAATGGATTACTGTCTCATAAGGGCTTTTTAGTAGTTCCTGCATCTGTATTGGTGAACTTGTTTGCGGCAATCTCAGAATATTTATTGCTTCACTTTTGGATGGCCTAAAATACTTTTCATTCAAAATCATTGCGATCCCTCCTCTCTATTTTAAGAAGGAGAAATAGAAAATGTGCAGGCAAGGGAATGAAATATGTATTTTAATACAAAATAACAAATGTTTATTTTAACCATAAAGGAGAAGATATCGTGAGAAAACTATTTTTGCAAGTGATCGTGATAATAATGGCCATTGGTATCGGGCTTCCCCAAATCACAGCAAATGCTGAGGGAAACGAAAGAACTCATCAGCATTGTAACTGGCATGCAGTTGCACAATTAAAGGGCGGGATGAGAAAGCTTTGGATTGACCACGTGATGTGGACGAGGGATTATGTTAAAAGCAACCTGGCTGGCGTGGAGGATCAGGATCAAGTACTAGCCCGACTAATGAAAAATCAAGAGGACATCGGAAATGCCATCAAACCGTACTACGGTGATGAAGCAGGAAATAAGTTAGGAGCTCTATTAAAGGACCATATCGCCATTGCTGGAAAATTGGTTGTAGCCGCGAAAACTGGTGATCAGGCAAATTTTAAAAAATATAATACTGAATGGTACAAAAATGCTGATGATTTAGCTGAATTCCTTAGCAGTGCAAACCCTAATTACAACGAAAAAGAACTCAAAAAAGATTTGTACATGCATCTGCAATTTGTTACTGATCAAGTAACGGCAAGATTGAAAAAAGACTGGGGTGCAGATATTACTGCATATGACCAGGGTGAAGATCACATGGTAAAATTCGCTGACACCTTATCAAGAGGGATCAAAAAGCAGTTTCCTGAAAAATTCCAATGCCAGAGGAAGCATGGAATGAAGAAAAAATAGTGTGAAGAGATATTAGATGATTTCGGTTAACAGGGCACGGAAAAGTAAAATATACGTGCCCTTTTCCTTTAGGTAACGATTACGCGTTCTATTAGAGAATTTTTAAAGTAAAACCCGCCAAGTGGCGGACGCTTACTTTTTTTTATTTTGCCAGTCGACTGCTAATATACTGTATGTAACTAGGTCCTCAAAGTGGTCATATAACCATTGCCCATCCCTTATAACCCCTTCAGAACAGAAACCTAATTTTTCGGGGATCGCTATACTTTTGGTGTTATTGACGGCACATTGAATTTGAACCCGATTAAGTTTCATTTGAGCGAATAAATAATCCAATAAGGAAGAAACTGATCTTGTGATGATACCCTTCCCCTGTGCATTTTCTGATAAAAAGTAGCCAATGCTCGTACTCTTGTTTTTCCAGTCAATGTAGTGAAGTCCTATCATCCCTACTAAATTTCCATTATACCGAATACCCGCATCAAATCCGTTATTATCAGCATAATTTCTTATCCAAATTGGGATGATCGGTTCAAGGTCCTCAGCAGATTTTCTTTTATCCACCCATAGCAGCCATTCCCTAAGATGATCACGATTATGATCGATCAATGCATATAATTCTTCCTTGTGATGCTGCTGCATTAATTCAATTTCGATTTCTTCATCGACTTTAAATGAAAACATCCATGTTCCCCATTTCGAATTTTTAATAGATTATACATTATAATGGAAGAATTTAGTATGGTACTTTCTTAGAAAAGCTCTGATGAAATGGATGTCGCAATTTAACTCATGAACAAAGTGCTCCTGTAAGGTCTCTACTTATCTTCCGTATATAATGTTTATTCCCTTTGTGAAATGAGTATTTTATGGAGCAACCAACTCTACTTTTATACGATCTGGGTCTTCAAAAAATACCGCATAGTGATCCCCGCCTCCAGCGAATGGATGCTTGTCCATATAAAGAATGGGAATGCCCATATTTTTCAGTTTCAGTGTTATTTCGTTGACTTGATCTCTTGACTGCGCATGGAATGCAAGGTGATTCAATCCTATTTGTGACCTGTGATATCCAGCTTCAAGAAATCTCTCTTCTGTTTGAACGAAGACAAGGTATGTATGCTCAAATTTCCAGCTAATCCCTCTATCCCATTTTTGAAATTTTTTATAATTCAATTCTGATAAAAACCATTCCCAAAATTCAATCGTTTTGTCTAAGTCTGATACATTCATTTCTATGTGATGCAGCATTTATTTCCTCCTTTTTTAGCAATCAGTAGCATTGATAGGTTAATTACTGGAAACAATAATATAAAAGCCGTGAAGGAATTCCTTCTTACTATCATACCAATAGTTATCATGATTTACTTTCGTTTTTCTTCTAATGACATAGAAATGGGTCTTGTATAAATCTATATGATTGCCTTATTTTATAATGGTAGAATCAGTGTTTCAGAAAAATGGACAGCATTCCCGTATATATCATTGTGCAGTTTTTTCATTATTCCCCAATTTTCTCGATTTTAATGGCATTTATATTATTGTAGTAATTTTATGGCGGCATTATATCTGTTAGGAAGATGAATTGACCCCCAGTGGCTCTTGCTGTTCATTCTTGGCAAATTTTTATAAGATAAAAGAAAAAGCTTATCAGGAGACAATATGATCAGAAGCATTGCAATTACCCAGTCCAATGAAATAAGGACTGGCATTAGTATACCTGAATTGATATCAGCAGATTATCGCTGGTACTGGATTGACTTTAATGAGCCCACTCCAGATGAAATAGAATATCTGAAAGAGCCGCTCAGGTTCCACCCTTTGGCGATCGAGGATTGCATTCACACGCTGCAACGGCCAAAGCTCGATTATTACGATGATTATAACTTTTTTGTTGTCCAGGCACTTAACGCTGATTCAATGGATAAAGAAGAGGTCGATTTGTTTCTGGGCACGAATTACATCATCACCTTCCATATGGAAATGAACCGTGAAATCGATGATGTTTGGAGCCGGCTGGAACTGACTAAAACACCTGGTAACTGGGATCCCTCCCTTGTGCTATATCATGTTATAGACAAGATAGTAGATAATTACTTTCCGCTTGTATATAAAATCGAGGATTTATTAAATGAGATTGATGAAAATTCAGCTGGACGGTCCATGGAAGAATTACTCGAAGATTTATTTGATACGAGGCATGAGCTGCTCTCATTACGGCATACCATTACTCCGATGCGTGACCTTGTTTATCGGATGATCAACTCTCACAGGCTTGCAGATATTTTGGCCAGAAAGGTATACTTTAATGATATTCATGATCATTTATTAAGGCTTGGAGAAAAAGTAGAGGCCAGCCGCGAACTTACGACTGATATTCGGGACAGTTACCTTTCCATGAATTCACATGAAACAAATAGGGTGATGAAGGTACTAACCGTAATCACTACGATTTTCATGCCACTTACCTTCATTGCTGGTATCTATGGAATGAATTTTGAGAACATGCCGGAACTCAATTGGCAATATGGCTATTTCGGTGCATTGTTCACGATGTCGATCATTGGTCTTACAATGTTTTTATGGTTTAGAAAAAAGGGCTGGTTTAAATAGAAAAGAGCAGAATAAGAAAAACCATTGCAGATGACTTCTTAGGTCACCTCAATGGTTTTTTTTGCTGAAAACTATTCACCAGTTTCATCTTCGTACACTTCTAGATAATCCTCAATCATGTTTTTACAGACCATAGCAAGACCTGCCAGGAAAAAAGCAATCGTAATTGCCAGAGAAAAAAATAAATAGGACATTAAAGTAGTTGCACTCATCCAAATCAGCCAAAAATACTTTTCAAGATTATTGGCCATTTACTTTTTCAGCCTTCCAATAGATTTGGCTGATTGCTTCTGCTAATGCTTCTACGGTATTTTTTAACTCCTTCATATTATTATCCACACCGCCTACCTCGACAACTAATGAGTTCCCGCTAAGATCCTGATTGTACACACCGTCTACACCTATTCCTTTTTTAGGTAAAACTCCCTTACTGATCCCAGGATAGTTTTTATTCAGAAACTGATGCAGTTCATTTGCAAATTTTACGTTTCGCTGAAAATTTTTATTTTCTTCCCCTATGACAAAAACAAGTTTTGCATACGGTTTATTGTTAATTACTGCCGTTGTAGAATCTTTTCTGAAAGAGTCACGGTGTAAGTCGATAAAATAATCCAGGTGATCGTTAGCAGCCATCGCGCTTTTAACTAAAGTTCTAGAGACATCATAAGATCTAGGGGAAAGCCATCCCTTTTTACTAAGCTCCTGCCCAATATTTGTCTTATCAACAGTTGCACCTATTCCCCTCCTCTCCAACTCTTTCCCTAGCAGCTCTCCTACTATGGTAATATTTGTTTTACCATCCACCGCATCGTTCTCATTCTCTGCTCCGTCTAGTCCGAGTAATGGCAAATAAGATTCCCAGCTATGTGTGTGATAGATAAAGACGGATTTTTCAGAAGGAGGAGCACCCGTTGGTCCATTGCCACTGTTCAGCTCCTTCAATTCATTAGCCGCCATATTTCTTTCCTGAAGCAAAACATCCATGGGTGGAGCCGATTCGTTCGGTATATCTGTAAAATCCACACCTTCATCCGCAATCAGGAAGTTCGAATCAAAAGACATGAACCCAGGAATTTCACTCCTTACCAGACTCCTAAGATCATTCATCTCTATATTCGTAATAAGCTTGAAACCTGTTGAAATAATAGAGAAATCGGGATTAACCCCTGATAATGCATGTCCAATCAATGGGTTTTCATAGCTGATAATCCTAAGGAATAAATCAGCTCCGATATTTCCATTCACCTTGAATTTAAAAAATGTAATATTCGACGATGAAATAAATCCAGCAGCCAGAAACAAACTAAAGATACAAACAATGATGATTAAACCACTTACGATCTTCTTATAAACATTCAATAAAAAGGAACTCATAGCATCACCCTAATCATTTTCCTTACCAAATGAATATGTTAATAGAGAGATTTTTAGACTAAAAAACGCCTGGATATGGATGTCCAGACGAAGTTCAATATTAAAAATATTTCTTTTTCCAAAAAACGAATGCTGTTAATCCTGCAAGGAAAACCGCCAGGCTCAGGGCGAAAAAGAAAGCCATGGGGTGATGCTGGAATGGCAAGTTGACATTCATGCCAAAAAAACTAGCAACCATGGTCGGGAAGGAAAGAATAATCGTAATGGATGTCAAAAATTTCATGACCATGTTAAGATTGTTTGAAATGATAGAAGCAAACGCGTCCATCATTCCGCTTAAAATGGAGCTATAGGTTTCAGCCATTTCAATCGCCTGTGTATTTTCGATAATGACATCTTCAAGCAAATCCTTATCTTCTTCATACATTTTCAAGTAATTGAAACGCATGATTTTCGCCAGTACAACTTTATTGGATTTCAAGGAAGTCGTAAAGTACACAAGACTTTTTTCCAATGCGAGGAACGCATACAATTCTTTATTCTTCATAGACTGGTGGAGCTCACGCTCAATTTCGTTAGTCTTCTTATTGATTTGTTTCAGATAACGCAAATAATAGATGGAAATGACATATAAGATTTGAAGTGCAAATCTTGTCTTTTTAAAGGTAAAAAATTCCTTCATCCTATTGCTTCTAAATTCATTCAGTACCGGTGTCTCTTTTAATGACACTGTAATGATACATCCAGCAGTCAAGACAATACCGACTGGAATCGTTTCGTAAATAGGAAATCCAGATTCATCGTGCGTAATATATGGATAATCGACAATGATATACACATTGCCTTCTTCCTTTTCAATTCTTGGACGTTCTTCATCATCAAGGGCGTCACGGATGAAATCAATGGCAATACCTGTTTCAGTTGCTACCCTTGTAATTTCTTCTTCAATTGGGTGTACCATGTTGACCCAGCAGCCTTTGGATATCTCTTCTACAGATTCCAGCTGTCTCGCGTCATTGCTTTTGAAAATTTCGAGCATTCTACAAACCTCCTCATTTATAATTGAGGAAGCCAACTACCTTTTACAAGAGTTGATAGTCTTGCAGCATTCAATAATATCAATTCTAAGAGATGATCGACTTCCCCGCGCCTCTCGGGATCAGGCTCTATTGAATAACCCAACAATACCAACTCCTCTCTTTTTTCACCTCTTACATCTTACCCCTGCTTGCAAGAAAGCACAATCCTAATTTTCATCAAAACTACTCAATAAAAAGGCTATGATAAAGCTGAAGGTTAATAATAGTACTCTGTGGATTGTAGTGGAAGGCGCGTAGACTCCTGTGGGCTTAGCTGGACAGGTGAGACCCCGCAGGAGCGAAGCGACGAGGAGGCTCAGCGCCAGCCCCGCGGAAAGCGAAGCGCCTGGAACGAATCCACAGCCTTGGTTAACAAAGCCTAAAAAAGACAGAAACTGGACATCAGTTTCTGTCTAAAAATAGTTTATGTATTAGTTTAAATGAATGCCACATTCTTATGGGAAATATCTCCTTCAAGGAGTATTTTAGGTACTTGGCTGATTTCAATCACAGTAAGGCTTGTATCATGAATGCACGGTGGTTCCCATAGTTTTTCCAGCGGAAGATTTTTAAAATAGGCAAGCAAGCATTTGATGACCACTGTATGGGTAACCAATAAGATATTACCAGATTGATGTGCATTTTTGATTTCATTGATTGCTTCCACAGCCCTATGCTGAACATCCTCAAAGTTTTCTCCAGTTTTAGCATTATACAAATGCGGAGTATTCCAAAACGAGTGGAATGAATCGCCATCAGATTCTTCAATTTCAGATTGTGTGCGGCCTTCCCAATCTCCCATATTAATTTCTCTTAATTTTTGCTCCAGGTAAAAAGGTATCGTCTGATTCCCCACTATTAATTTGGCAGTATGGACAGACCTCTCACTCGGACTACAAAAGACAGCATCAAAGGGTGTTTCCTCAAGTGCTGCTCCGAGAGCTGCTGCATTCTTTATTCCAATTTCAGTAAGTGGGGAATCCTTCCATCCTTGAAGCCGTTTCTCAACGTTCCACAAGGTTTCCCCATGACGCGTAATGAAAATCTTTAGCAAATTTAAAACCTCCTTCTTTAATTGTATCAGTACCTAAATCCATCTGCATGATATTGCAGACAATTTTAACTTGGATTTTTCTTTATTTAAAAAACACATCTTTCGTCATGAATTATATGATTTTTAATCAATATTCGATTTTTCCAATACTATCACACTATAAAAATGATGATTTGTCCATCAAAAAGACGATTCTATAGTTCTGAAATGTGATACCTTCTATGTAAATCCTCTCATATACTGCCTCATTACAAAGAATGTTAATCTTGGTTAAAAAATGAAATTTTCTAAAAATAGTCTATAATGAATCTTGAAATCTAGCAATTGGAGGGGATAAGGAAATGCAGAAGAACATCAAAAAAAAGCTTATACCTTTTGCAGTCATTTCTTCATTGGCGATAGGAAGCCTGGCGGGTACTTTTACTGCTGAGGCTAAAGGGAAACATCATCACGATGGTCCTGAAATTAAAAATGTTATTTTCATGATTGGGGATGGTATGGGGCCTGCTCATACGTCTGCCTACAGGTATTTAAAGGATGATCCAAGCACAAAGTATGCAGAGAAGACAGAGTTCGATAAATATCTTGTTGGTCAACAATCTACCTATGCAGACGATCCGGAGCAGAATATTACAGACTCCGCCTCCTCCGCAACAGCTATGTCTGCTGGTGTGAAAACATATAATGCAGCTATTGCCGTTGATAATGATGAGTCGGAAGTTAAAACGGTTTTAGAAACTGCAAAAGAAAAAGGTAAAGCAACAGGACTTGTTGCTACCTCTGAAATTACTCACGCTACACCAGCATCTTTTGGTGCACATGACGTACATCGTAAAAATATGAATGCAATAGCAGATGACTATTATAATGAATTGATTAATGGCGGACATAAGATTGATGTTCTTTTAGGCGGAGGAGCCGATCTTTTTGACCGGACCGACAGAAATCTTATCGAGGAATTTAAGAAAGATGGGTATAGTTTTGTTTCAACTAAAGATGAGATGCAAAAAGACAAAAATGGGAAAATCTTAGGTCTATTTGCTCCAAGAGAACTTCCAAAAATGATCGACCGTACTGAAGATCATCCTTCTCTTGAAGATATGACAAATTCAGCAATTCAAAGACTTAATAGAGACAAAGATGGCTTCTTTCTGATGGTGGAAGGCAGCCAGATCGACTGGGCTTCCCATGATAATGATATAGTGGGTGCTATGAGTGAAATGGAAGATTATGAAAAGGCCTTCAAAGCAGCTGTTGAATTTGCCAAGAAGGATAAGCATACCCTTGTCATAGCAACTGCTGACCACTCTACCGGAGGATTTACAATCGGTGCAGATGGCATTTACAACTGGTTTACTGAACCAATCAAAGCCTTCAAAAGAACTCCTGACTTCATGGCAAAAGAGATTGCAGGAAATGCGGATGTGGAAGAAACGCTTAAAAAGTACATCGGCCTTGATTTGACAGAAGAGGAAATCAATTCTGTCAAAGAGGCAGCTGCTAAGAAAAAGGTGCTTGAGATTGATAATGCGATTGAAGAGATTATAAATAAACGATCAAATACCGGATGGACAACAAGCGGGCATACAGGTGAAGATGTTAACGTTTATGCTTTTGGTCCAAGCAGAGAGCGCCTTGCAGGAAAGATTGAAAACACAGATCTTGCCAAGCATGTTTTCAGCTTATTGGAAAAAGGAAATAAAGAAATTGTCATTGAAGACAAATAACTTTAAACTAGTTTCCCCTCCCTTAACGGCAGGGGAAACTAGTTTAATTCAGGCTGGTAGGTGTCATATGAGAAATTTTTTATTGTTTTGCTGATTTTAACGTCGCTTACAGGTTGTACTCAGGAACATGATCAAAAGGAGACCTCGGATCAAAAACAAAGTGCAAATCCTCTAACAAATCAATCTGAAGAGAAAAGTCCTCCTTCCAGAAAGGAAGCCAGTGAGTATGTCCCAAATCCCCAGGTAACAGATGATCGCCAGCTAGTCGTGATGGGCAATACTGTGTCTGATGAAAAAGGCGAAGCCGAATTAATTGCTTATAAAAATTTAGGGGATAAAGTTAAGGTTGGACCAATGGAATTGACGATTAAAGAAGCAAAAGTCATTCATTATCGTCCTTCATATAGTATGGTGGACTTTTTTCACAGCTACACCCATGAGGAGAAGTTTGATTTTGTAAAAGTTTTCGTAGAAGTCGAGAACACTTCTGAACAATCATTGAACTTCGCTCCAATTGCGCAAATAGATACAGACCTTGGTGAGCAAAAAACTTGGGAGGAAGAAATCTACCTGGAAGAACTGAATGGTCCATTCAAACCTGGAGAAAAAAAAGCAGGAAATCTAGGCTTTATTATTGAAAAATCAGATATCAAAACCTTTTCGATTACCACAAGTAAGGTTTTTGATAATAATAAAAAAGAATTAAACAAAGAAAAAGTGATAACAGTGGAATTTTAAATGGCATGGATATTAATATCCATGCCATTATTCTTTTAGGTGATAACTTATTAAAATGTTATTTTATAGAATCATACTCTTCCTTAAGAATGGAATACATCTTCAAATCCCAGTGTTTCCCTTTGATGAGCATCCCTTTCCTGATAATGCCTTCAAAGTTCATTCCTGCCTTCTCCATTACTCGCTCCGAGCCGATGTTTTCCACGAAGCATCTTGCCTGTATCCGGACTAAATTCATTTTTTCGAAACCGAATCTGATCAGTTCTTTCGCTGCTTCTGTTGTAACACCTTTTCCCCAGTACTCCCGCGCAATGACATAGCCAATTTCAGCAAATTGATGATGTTGATTCCATGAGACGAAGTCAATCGTACCGATCAATCTTCCTGTTTCTTTATACTGTATTCCCCAAGGGGCTATTCTCCCAGCCTCATACTGGTCTAATATAAAATCGATAAATTCTTTCGTATCCGTTAGTGTTTGATGCTGGTTCCAGGTAACATATCTTGATACCTCTGGATCTGAACCATATACAAACATGTCCTCTGCATCTTCAACAGTTATTTTCCTGAGTAAAAGTCTATCTGTTTCTAGTATCGGTAAGTCACTATAAATCTCTGAAATTTCCATATGAATGCACCCCCAAATATCTTTAAATAATAATAGCTTAATAATCAGCCAATATGCAATAATTTCCATTGGAGATATGCTGGAATAGAGAATGAGTTTCTCTTATTGTTATTTAACATAATTTTATTATGTCAACTTGTTTGGGGGTAAAAGGGTTCGGAATATTCTAATCCCTAACCCTATTTTAGATTTTACGATATTACTTCGATTTGTCGGTCGAATAAAATTAAACATGTGTATCCATAGAGAACAAGTAAGAACAATTCACCCATTGTGATTTTTTTGATGCCGTTCCTCCTGCCTTTTTTATTGGATTGCCATAAAGGCCACCTTCCATATGCCATCTGGATCCTTTATCATCCTGAACCCTTGCGAACCATTTGCATTTTCAAAGCTTATATATCCTTCAAAATCACTTGTTTCAACAAACTTCCCATTCTGGATGCCCCCAAGAGCAGACAGCTTTTGTGCAGCAGTTGTTCGGTCACTCTCGCTGAATTTAATATGCTCTTCTTGTGACCACATAACATATTCTGGTCTTGTCGTATAGAATGCATATTCAGTTTCTGCATCTCCTTCCAGATCTGCCTGAACGTATAGCTTTGCAATACTAATAGGAGACAAGTTTTTCAGATTATCGAGATCATGATCAACTTTAAACCAGTTATAAGCAGTTTTTTCTTCTTCGGTAAGCCGGAATGCTGTAGTATCATATATGATTTCCCCAGCTTTTTGTTCCACTTCATTCATCGTTCCGTCTGGCCTTAAAGTCTTTATCATCACTTTTCCTTTCTGAGTATAGAAGATGGACATTTTCAAAGCCTTATTTTCTGATGACCAGCCAATCGAAAATAGTACTCCGATTTTTTGGTTTATAAGATTTGGAAAGTCCACCATGAAATCTTGGTCAAGGTCGCTGGTTGTTCCTGGCTCGACCAAATATTGATAAGTCCAATACTTTTTTGTGCCATCTTCTGCATCCGAATTTTCAATCTCGGTGAATTCTGAGCCAAAGATTTCTTTTGCTGCTTCCTTTGATAAACCAATTTTAAAAGCATGTTCTATAAATTCTACCTTTTCCTTCACCAATTGATCTTTTTCCTCATTGAGATCAGCTGGAGAGACAGCATCACTAATTTTTAGGTCCTTTGAGTCCCAGTTTTGAATTAATAAGCGTCTTCGTACTTTCATTCCAGTTTCTGCATCAGTAAAGGAGTAACTAACATTTAATATTGTATCGTTTTCATCGCGATTTATGGTTTCTAATGCCAGAGTCGAAAAATCGGCATTTTGATAGTACTTAATAACTTCCTCCACAGGCTGGTCATAAAATTCAAAGATTAGTTTTTCTTTCAAATAATCCTGATCTCCCTTTTTCAAAGCATCGAAATAGTAAATAAGCTCTTTTCCTGGTGTTGGCGCGCCTACAACTTTGAACACCTGTTGATAGATGGTTTGGTATGCATCATTATTGGCAATTAATTGATCAATATTTCGTTCCTTTTCATTACCATTTTCGTCTTTATCGTGATCCTCACTAATAACTTCTTTTTTATCCGCAACCTTCGAATCTTCTTGATTTGTATTAACCCCTATGAATGATGCTGCCAAAACTGAGAATATGATTACGGTCATTGCCATTGGCACAAGAATCGGCCATTGCCATTTAGGTTTAATGTTCTGTTTTAATTGATTTTGTCCCTCGGTGATCTCAGTCCTGAGCTTCTCAACAAATTTCTCATCTGGATCAATGTCTGGCCTGTTCTTTAAAGGCGCGAGGAATCTTTGGTCAAACGACTCATATTTACGATTGTCCATCTTTCAGTCCCCACCCTTCTTCATTTTTTAATATCTGCTTTTTCAAATGCTGCAGTGCCCGATGGTAATCCACCCGGACCTTTGACTCACTGCAGCCAAGGATCTCTGCCGTTTCTTTGATGCTAAGCTCTTTTAACCCACGTAAAATAACAACTGTCCTGTACTGTTGTTTAAGTTTTAACAAAGCGTTTTGAAGCTCCGTCCATTCGCCTTTTTGAATCAGCATGTCTTCTGGTGTAACAGAGTCTTTCTCCTTATCGAATACCCATTCAGGAAACAGGCTTACAAACTTCCTTTTTCGGTGCAAATCCATTGCAGTATTTCTTGCAATAGAAAGAATCCAGGTTTTTAGCTTTTCTGGATCCTTTAAGCTTGAAATCGACTTCATGATTTTTACGAAAGTTTCTTGTGTAATGTCTTCTGCTTCCTGTTTGTTATTTGTAAAATATAGCGCGAAATGATAAACATCCCGATGATAACAATCGTAAATTTCATTTATATTAAGCCTGTTGTCTTCCACGTATCACTCCCCCATTCCGTAATAAGTCGCTTAACTTCATATTTTGTTTCAATTTTATTTAAATTTTTTTCTTTTTTTACAAATACTAATGATGTAAGCAGTATTTGCCAGAAAGGCTTCCGCTTTTGCTGGAATGGGAAAATCATTTATAATATAAAGATAAATTCGGTTCCCAACCTTATTTTACCAGCACAGAAAACTACACAAAAGCTTCAATTTAAAAGGAGATCGACTATGCAGTTATTAAAGCGGTTTTGGGATGCTATCCTCCGATTTTGGAAGAGACGCCACCTTACACAAATTTTGTTATTGATCTTATTAGTATTTATCCTACTTTCCATTCTATGGTTTGCATTCATTGCAAGCAGAGCCAATGTCCAATCATTAAAGGATGGTCTTAGCCAGGCAACTGTCCTTTACGACAAAGACGGCGATGAAGCAAGCAAACTAGCGACAAATAGGACAGGCGGAATTTCAATTAAAGAAATTCCTGAATATGTACCGAATGCAGTGGTTGCGATTGAAGACGAACGTTTTTACAAGCATGGTGGTTTTGATATCAAAGGTATAGCCCGGGCCTTCTTTGGCAATTTATTCGCAGGCAGGATAACCGGCGGCGGAAGTACGCTTACACAGCAGTTAACAAAAAACGCACTGCTGTCACCTGAAAGAACTTATAAGCGCAAGGTAGAAGAATTATTCTTAGCTGTCGAACTTGAAAAGGTATATTCAAAGGAAGAAATCATTGAAATGTACCTGAACCAGGTATATTTCGGCAGCGGGGCTTTTGGTATTAATAACGCAAGCAAAAAGTATTTCGCCAAGGATGTTAAGGATGTAACGATCAGTGAAGCTGCGATGCTTGCAGGTCTTCTTCATGCTCCTTCGGCACTAGATCCATACAATAATTATGATGGAGCTATGAAACGCAGGAATGTTGTTTTAGCTAAAATGAAAGAGCAAGGCATGATTTCAGATGGAGAATATAAAATAGCTAAAAAAGAGAAAATCGAACTTGAAGATGGCGGTGGAAGCCTTGCGGATCGTAAGTATCCATCTTATGTTGACGCAGTTCTCGATGAAGCGACAAGCAGATACGGCTTGACGCAGGATGAAATTATGACGAGGGCTTACCGTATTCACACAGAATTGGATCAAAATCTTCAATCTGGTCTTGAAAATGTATATACCAAGGACTATCTGTTTCCAGATCGTGCAAGTGATGTGCTTGTACAAAGCGGCTCAGTATTACTTGACCCAGCGAACGGTGGAGTACGTGCATTGGTTGGCGGCCGTGGGGAAAAAGTGTTTCGAGGTTTCAACAGGGCTACTCACTTAAAGGCCCAGCCGGGATCAACGATGAAACCGCTGGCCGTTTATACACCTGCCCTTGAGGAAGGCTATGACTACGATTCAATGCTAGTAGACAAGAAGATGAGTTTTAAAAACTACAGTCCAAAAAACTTCTCTGACACATACCAGGGAGAAGTCCCGATGTATGAGGCGATTGAGAAGTCAATCAATCTCCCTGCAGTCTGGCTGTTAAATGAAATCGGCCTCGAAAAGGGAATCGATTCAGCACAAAGGTTTGGCATCAAGGTTGAAAAGGAAGACCAGAACCTGGCGCTGGCTTTAGGCGGAATGCATAATGGTGTCTCCCCTCTTCAAATGGCTGAAGCTTATTCCGTTTTTCCAAATGGAGGTAAGCGGCATGATGCTCACTTGATAACCAAGATTGTTGGGCCTACTGGCAAAATCATTGCTGAGCATGACGGAACGACCACACGGGTCACATCAAAAGGAGTAGCAAATGAAATGACTTCGATGCTTCTGAATGTAGTGGAGACTGGTACTGGAAAAGGTACAAAGTTAAATGATGCCCAAATCGCAGGAAAAACAGGTTCTACGCAGCTTCCTTACGCAGACATTAATGGAACGAAAGATCAATGGTTTGTTGGCTATACACCAAACTTGGTTGGTGCAGTGTGGCTAGGTTATGATAAGACAGATCGCGAACATTATCTTTCAAGCAGCAGTTCAAAGGATGTTGTTAAGATTTACCGTTCGATTATGGAAGAATCGGTTCCTCATATCAAACCTGAGGAATTCGATGTTGAATCTGTAAACACTCGCATATCTGGTAAAACGATTGATTATAAAGAAACAGAACAAGCGATAAGGGAAAAAGCGTCTAAGCTTGAGAAGGAATTAAAGGAGCGAGCAGGCCAGGTTGAAGATCGATTAAGAGATGAAGCACCAAAATGGAAGAAGGTCTTAGATCAAATGCAGGAAGACGCCGGCAAGGCGGGCGATAAGATCATAGACAAATTAAGGGATTGGCAAGGACAGTAGACATGAGAAAGAGCAGCCGAAATGGCTGCTCTTTTAATTTTGGAACGATCTTATTGAAAACCTAAAACACCTTCGCAAAAACACATGTATCCCTGAGCTCACCATCAACTGAAATAGATTCGTTCTTCAATATACCTTCAAGGGTAAATCCTAATCTTTCTGGGATCGCCCTGCTTTTTACATTCCGTGAATCACATCTTATCTCAACTCTCCGTGCTTTGAGTTCACGAACTGCAAAGGCAGTAATCCCCTCCACTGCCTCTGTCATATATCCCTGCCCGCTGTAGCGAGTGTCTATCCAATACCCAATTTCAAACTTCGGTATATCCCAGTTTATTCGATGCAAGCCCGAAGAAGCAATAAATTCACCTGTATCCTTTTTAAAGACAAGCAATCGTAAATCTGTTCTATTTAAGAAGTTTATGTATCCCTGGCGGATATTGATTTCAGTTTCTTCAATCGTTTGTTCCTTTTGCGCAAATGGCATCCAAGGCTTTAACTCGGGCAATGAAGTATTAATTGATTCACATGTCACGGCTCCATCCCCAGCCAATGGCATCCTGATCAACAGCCTGTCCGTTTCAAATTCGGTTGGAAAATCCAATAAAAGCGGGTTCAAATATCCCCTGCCCCTTTCTCATGTAAAGTAAGCTGTGTTAAAGGTGAATGTTGATCTTTAACACCTGATGTCACACGAAAAGCGTGTGTCTCGAGCGAAAATCTACTGTTCAATTTAACATAGCCAAAATGTAAAGAGAGCGACAAATGCCGCTCTCTAAAAATTCTATCTTAAATACTGATATCCCTTTTTTGGAAAAAGAAAAATGTTACAATCAAAAAGATTGTGTAATACAAAGCAAGGATAGAAAGTGAGACTGGAAGTGTAATGTCTTCGAGGATTCTATCCTGAAGAGCATACACGGTTAAATCCAAATGCGGGAAGATTAAAAATTTCGCCCAGACATATTTATCCGCAAGCATCAAAATGATACCGCCTAAAGTGGATGAAAAGAACAGGACGAAAATGCCGATGCCAACTGCTAATGCCTGGCTCTTAAATAAAGTTGAAAGCATAAAGGCGATTGTCATGATAACCAGCAAGCTTGGCAAATAGTAAAGCATCTTCAAAAAGAACTGAGGGCCAACGATTGCTTCCTTTCTGCCCTCTAAGGTCACTTCGAATATCTTCATATTGAAATCACCGCTGCCAAACAGCAGCAATCCGATTAAGTATCCTGAAACAACCAGTGTTGCAACCAATAGCAAAGCGTATATGATGACAGCGATATATTTGGAGAGCAAAATGCTCCATCTCCTGTGAGGCCTGATCAGGAGCTGTTTGATTGTTCCATCTGAAAATTCAGCAGCGACATTTGCACTGCCCACTACAACGACGAAAAGCGTTACCAGTGAGCTCACACCAATCACAACTTCATTCATGAAGTGCCAATTAGTTTTGGCTGTAGGATCAATATCTTTGTCCAGATATTCCTGGTTTTGGTCAATTTGTGTCTGAATCAAAGGTTTTTCTTCTTCTGGTGCAGATGGCAGCTTATTCTCCAGCATATTGATCTCTGCCTGGATATCCTCACGCCAGTTAGGGTTTGGTTCACCACTGAACTTCATATAAATAATACCGGCAATTAAAACAGCCATTACTATGACGATCATATAAATCCAGCTAGCCATTTTGCCGAAAATCTTCATTAATTCATTTTGGATTAGTGCAATCATACCATCTGCTCCTTTTTATCCTTATTGGTGATTTCCAAGAAGCGATCTTCCAAAGTTGCTTTCACATTCAGAATTTCAAAAACATCAATTTCATTCATAACCAACAGCTTGTTGATTTCAGGAATAGCGTCTTTCTCAACAGAAAGAATAATCCGGTGATCTTTCATGGAAGATATTTTAACAGTCGGCATTTTCTCCTTTAAGAGTTTGGATGCCAGGTTTTCATTTGAAACTTCCATCTCAACAGAACGCAAAGCTTTCGCTTGTGAATCTTCATTTTCATTCATCGTCGAAATATGAATGAGCTTGCCTTGTTCAATTATCGCAAAACGATCGCACATCAGCTGCATCTCAGATAACAGGTGAGAAGAAACCAATACAGAGGTCCCCTGGCTGGCCAACAATCGCAAATAATCGCGGAATTCCCTGATTCCCTGTGGATCAAGACCGTTCGTAGGTTCGTCAAGAATCAAAATCGAAGGTTTATGTAAAATTGCTTGCGCTACACCTAATCTTTGGCGCATACCGAGTGAATATGTACGGACTTTATCATGGATTGCATGCTGCAAACCCACTAGTTCTGTTACTTCCTCGATTCGTTCTTCACTTATTTCTGTAAGAGCCATGCGAGCATAATGTCGAAGGTTTTTGTAACCACTGAGGTATTTGTAAAACTCGGGATTCTCAACGATAGCGCCAAGTTCATTCATTGCCAATGTAAATGACTCGTCCAAATTATGGCCATTTACCATGACTGTACCGCCAGTTCGATTGATCAGGCTGACGATCATACGAATAATTGTCGTTTTTCCTGCTCCATTCGGTCCTAAAAGCCCAAATATTTCTCCGCGTTCCACTTCGAAACTTACGTCATTAACGATAGTCTTTTTGCCGATTGTTTTTGTTAAAGATTTTACCTCAAGGGCAAATTTCGACATAGTTGCTCCCCTTTTCTTTTTGAAATTAGGTTATGTTAAATTATTCAAGCGATCACAAGTAAAATCACCTGGTGCTGGAAAATCAACATAGACCCTTTAAAAAATGCCCAATGTAAAAATGGATGGATTGGATTGTTTTCTCACATTGTTTAATACGATGAAAAATGTAAAAAGTTACAATAAAAGTGAAAAAGTTTTCTTTTTTTCGATATGTATGTATTTATTTTCTCCAAATTCAAATTTGTCATATGTTCTTTAAGTGTATATTGCTCAATGATAATACAAACGCTATATGTGATGTTCTTAGGAATATCGAGCGTTTCAAAAATCCATTCCTGAGGTGATTGTATGAGTTACAAAGATCATTTGGATCCGCACTCAGAACTTTTCCACCACACTTGGACAAGGCGCAAGCGTTTAAATTCGCAAGTAAATGGCCAGACGCAGGTATCGAAAAATACCATTCTTGCACGAGGCAATGCGAAAGCACACCGCTGGTAAAGGATGTTGCGAAACGTAAAAAGGAAAAGGCTTTTGGGCCTTTTCCTTTTAATTATGGCAAGAATATAAAGTAAATCAATCCAGCCAAAATGATTCGATAAATTGCAAATGGAACCAATTTGATTTTGTTAATCAATTTCAAAAAGAATTTGATGAAAATCAGAGCGAAGACAAACGCACTAATGAAACCTACGATAAAAAATGGCAAAGCGTCTATCGAGAAATACTGCCAGTTTTTCAGAAGTGATATCCCGCTGGCTCCTAACATAATTGGAACAGCCATGATGAACGTGAAGTCAGATGCAGCCCTGTGGCTCATGCTGAGCAGGACTCCGCCGGCTATTGTGGAACCTGATCGAGAGAATCCTGGCCATAAGCCTAAACACTGGAATAGGCCTACACCAAAAGCTTGTTTGTACGTGATTTGGTCAACATCTTCTGTTTTTAGGTTTTTAGGCTGAAGACGGTCTGCTATAATTAACAGGACGGCTCCGATCACCAGGCCAATGATGACTGTTTCGACAGAAAACAAATGTTCATCGATATAATCTTCGAATAACACTCCTGTAACGCCTGCTGGAATTAACCCAACAATCACTTTTAACAGACTTAATCTGCCAGTCGAATCTCCGAAAGACTCTTTTTTGTTTAAGCCCAATAAATTCATGAATCTGTCTTTAAACACAATTACCACAGCTAAAATGGAACCTAGCTGGATCACGACTTTAAAAGTATTTGCCACTTGCTCTGTAAATAAATCCTTTGAGTGAAGCAGCAGGTCGTCTACGATAATCATATGTCCAGTAGACGAAACCGGGGCAAATTCAGTTAACCCTTCTACTAAGCCAAGTATAAATGCTACGAATAATTCCCATAAATTCATGAATCAAAAGCTCCTCTTTTTTTAAAAATTGCAATGTGCCTCATTTCTTTTTATCCTTTTTTGCATTTTTAGTCAACTAAAAAAGCAGCTGTTTCGGCTGCCTTTTTGAAATCACTATTGAAAAACCAACAGTTTTTGACCAAAGTAATTCATAATTGTATATATTCCAGCTCCCAATATAATAGCCAGGTTATCATTAGAGAGTAAGTCCTGCTGGCCATCAATTAGGTTAGAGAGAAATTTGCTGACTGAGAAGGATAATAGGTAGCAAATTAAGATCACTGCAGCGAATTTTAAAGCTCCCTCTTTAATTGAAACTTTGCTGTTAAAGGTGAACACCCTGTTCAAGAAGAAGCTCACCATTGCACCAGCAGTATTACCCGTAAAGGTTGCAATCCAATAAGGCCACTGCAACCCACTCTTCAAACAAACCATTATTCCAAGGCCAATGAAGGTATTTAGTGCGCCGACAAGGAGGAATTTCAGGAAAGTTGGATTTATGTTAAGTGAGCGCATCAGCCTATTTGCCAGCTTATTAGTTATTTTCAGACAGCTTCCGAGCTTCAGTGTCAAGTGGCTCATAGACCATCCCTTCCGTATTCATCAGCTTCCTTGATACAGGAAGATTGAATAAATCAATATCGACAATATACTTTGGCCTTCGTTTTGTTTCCTTGTAGATTTTGCCTATGTATTCACCTACCAGTCCAAGGGCAATTAGCTGCAGGCCGCCGATCAGCCAGATGGAAGTGATTAATGACGTCCATCCAAGCTGAGTGTTGCCAAAAAATTTCAAGGCAAGAAAATACGCACCAAATGCCATGCTGACAAAAAACGAAATACATCCAACAAGCAGGACGAACCTGATTGGTGTAACGGAAAACGAAGTGATGCCATCGAACGCGAAAGCAAACATCTTTTTTAAAGGATATTTCGTCTCTCCCGCAGAGCGTTTCTTTCTTTCATAAAAAACCGAAGTTGAGCTGAATCCAATCAGCGGAACAATTCCTCGCAAAAACATGTTCGCTTCAGCAAAGTTGTGTAACTCTTCTACAGCTCGCCTGCTCATTAACCGAAAATCTGCATGATTAAAAACTAGTTTTACTCCAAGTCTAGCCATTACCTTATAGAATCCCTCTGCTGTGGCCCTTTTAAAAAGTGAATCGCTGTCTCGCTTGCTCCGAACACCATAAACGACCTCGTAACCCTCTTTATACTTACAAACCATTTCTTTTATAGCATTTACATCATCCTGCAGGTCTGCATCTATCGTAATGAGGCAATCTGATGCATCTTTTGCTGTAAAAAGACCTGCAAGCAATGCGTTTTGGTGCCCAACATTTCGAGATAGCTTCAAGCCTTTTACATATTCACCTTTGAGACATTCCTTATAAATCATATTCCAGGTATGATCCTTACTCCCATCATCAACAAAAAGGATTTTACTTTTATCTGAAACATTTGTGCTTGAAACCAATTCATCCAGGATTGTTTTTAACTGTTCAATCGTCTCGTGGAGTACTTCTTCCTCGTTGTAACAAGGGACTACGATGGTCAATATGGGAAAGTTCATTGCTGCATCCTCCTAGCTGCTATAAAACTTCGTAGAGGTAAATTTTCCAGGCGCTGGACTTTGACGAAAACACTTTGTCCAGGTGGAGTCCATTTGCTGCCGCATTTTCGATAGGTACGGATGAGAATAGATACTCCCCGCCCATCTGTTTAAATGGCTGCAAGTTCAACTTCAGATTTATGATTCGTTTTTTAGATGTTTTTTTAAACAAATAATGCTTTCCGAGCTCATCCGTAAACAGATAGCAGCGGCCGCCCCATTCGTCAAAATAAACACGAATCCTTTTATTTTTCTGCAATTCGTTTGCAATGATTTCTCTGAACTGCTTTTTATAGCTCAACGGGTAAAAGTTATTGTACGAATCAAGGGTGAAAAAGCCATTATACTGAGCAATTGCCGGATGCAAGCCGATACTCGCAACCCGGTAACTATCTTGTGATCTGCCGATGTACTCTTTAATGTCTTGAAATTGTTCCTCAGCGTAAAATTCCCTAACACTCGGTTTTTTTTTATAGATGATTTCTTCATTTGTAAAACAGAGCAATAATATTTGCGCACCAACTAGCCACGGAACTGTTTTTCTCCACAGTCTTCCTTCATTCCAAACAATTCTTAGTCCTGCCGCAAACAAGATATAGATAATCAGCGGCCGCAGGAAATGATATCTGGCAAAATTGAACGTATCCAAAAAGTGGAACCTTTTCGTAAGAGGAAGCCAGCCTTTATAAAACCAGAAGGCATACCATGCGGATAGAAGGAAATTGAGTGCAAACAGAATGACATAGGTCCTTTCTATTTTCCAAGTACGGTTTTTCCATATCAAGATAAAGGCAATGACGATGACAGGCAAAATAATCAGTGTATGGATGGTATGCACATGATGATGGCCGTAAATGAAATTTTTAATGGTCAGCCTGACAGAATGTCCAAAGGTAAGCCTCGCATGAAAATATTCATCCCTGCTGTTCGGTTCATCATCAAATAAAAACGAATAGACTAGTCGATAATCAGTGACTAAATAGACAAAAGTCATATAAGCGATTGCTAAAAAAAAACGCCAGTTCCATCCCTTCCCCCTTAAAATATCAAAAAACCAGAATACGCCCATCGCACTAAGAAAAAAGAAAAAACCAAGGACGATACTTGAATAGAATGGAAGAGCCGTTAAAACGAGATAATTGGTCCAATTCCGTTCGCCATTCCTAATATTTAAAAAGCTCCAAAGTGCCAATGGCATCCCAAGTGTGCTCAACATTCCGGAAGGCCAGAAAGGAGTCAGCGCAAAGGCTAGTGAGGTGCCTACACGGATAATCCCCCATTTTTCATCCTTGATGAAGTGTTTTTTTAATAGTAAATACATGCCTAGAAATGCTGTGAATCTTGTAATTGCCTGGCTGAAACCATATGCAGTCATAGTCGGGAACCAATAATAAAGCCAAACAATCAATGAAAATTCAGTCCCTAATGCATTCCGGGGCAACCCATTTATCACCTGTGGGATCTCCGCTGTGACAGAACCTGTTATCTGGCCGCTTTCAGCAAGTACTTTATACCATGCCAAATTTGAATCGAGATTGTCATGGACCCTGATATGAGCTTTCTCTCCCAAAATAAAATACGGTGATAGAAAAAGAGCAATCCCTAACAATGCCAGCACGATCAGTCGCCGCTCCTTATCCTGCATGTAAAACAATTCCCTACACCTCATCCATCATATTTGCCTTATTAAAGTTTGCGGCCTCTTTTATGAAACTATTCCCAAAAACGGATTCAAATTAGGTCGTAGTCAAAAACGATTAAATAAAAGAGTACAAAGAAGAACGATAATATCAGTGCTGCTAATGGCTTTCTGTAATGAAGGCGCAGCATGGGGTACATCGTGCTATAAAAGAAAACTTCCCATGCCATCGACCACCCGTTGGAGAACCGTATGGAACCGATTTTTAGTGCAATACTTTCAATTAATAAAGATAACGAAATCCATTTGAGATAATGGTAAATTTTTTTCGTTTTTTCATGTGGGAAATTTCCAAGAAACAGAATGATCATGCTTGGATAAAACACAAATGTGTATAAGCTCTCCGTAACGAAAAGACTGATGAAATTCTTTTCAAATTCCCATAAATGCTTGTTGCCGATGTAGGATATATATTCATAGAAGCAGCTAAATAAGGCCCAGAAATAAAATGTTGGCAAGAATTCCTTCCACATTCTCCATTTGCCCAATTTAAATGAAAGCAGGACTCCTCCTGCTAAAACTGCGGCATGAAACAAGATCTCAACTCCTTTATGTGCCGGAATGCCCGAGGCAGCAAGCAAATATACAGTGATTTTACAGCTCTGCAATCCTTTGTATTTTCAGCAATTTCCAGATTTTTATGTATCGCAATGGTTATCATTTTTTGTTTCGAAAAAGATAGTTCAATTGTTAAATGAAAAGATATTTATCCCTCAAGATGAAAATCTAATTACACAATGGTTTTAAAAAGGGTGAAAATTTTTAAAAACTCAATTCCTTTGAAATGGATATATATTCTTTATGATGGGAATTTCTATATACAATTAAATCTGAAAGGTTGCTGTATTATTTATGCTTCACTACGATGTGACAAGTAAAAATGTGAAGAAGGAGCAAGCATATACCCTTCCCTCTTCTTCCAGTGATACTATTTGGATTCATTTCGATCCTTCCAATAAAGACAGATTCGACGAATTTATCAGCAAGATGGATATTCACCCTCTTGCCAAAAAAGGATTAGAGCAATTCAGTGATATCCCAAAGATTGATGTGTTTAATAACGAAGCCATTATCTCGTTGTTTGCTATACAAGATGACTATACACAAGC
Source organism: Heyndrickxia sp. MSNUG (assembly GCF_049532715.1). Taxonomy (NCBI): domain Bacteria; kingdom Bacillati; phylum Bacillota; class Bacilli; order Caryophanales; family Bacillaceae; genus Heyndrickxia; species Heyndrickxia sp. MSNUG. The sequence continues at coordinate 2,518,365 of NZ_CP150978.1, read as the reverse complement.
AAAAATCACCATATTGATTGGTGAAAACTATGTCATAACAAAGGAAGAGGAAAATATTGATCTCTTAGCCCAGCTTAAACAGCTCTTTTTCGAACATCCTGAACAAATGGAAACCTCCGGCAAGGTGCTCTACCATATTTTTGATAAAGTATCCTCAATAGATTTAAAAATGGTCGACAGAATTGCAGATAACATTCAGAAACTCGAACGGAATGTCTTTGATAGGCCTTTTGAAAATGAGATTCCCAGAAGTATCCATCGATGGAAGTCATCCCTCCACGAGCTAAGGCAAACAATTGAAGCCCAGGACCAGGTAATGACAACGATCTCTAGAAAAGAATTGAAGTTTGTTGATGAGGATTCAGCTTTGTACTTTAAAGACTTGAATAATAGCTATGCGAGGGTAGTCAATGCGCTTGATTCATTCAAGGAATCACTTGATAGTATCTTTAATTTGCAGATGACTTTGAAATCAGACCATGCAAACTCAATAATGAAGACACTCACTCTTGTTAGTGCCATTTTTCTGCCGATGACCTTTATAGCTGGAATGTATGGAATGAATTTTGAATCCATGCCAGAGTTGAAATGGAGATTTGGATACGGATATGCCCTTTTCCTAATGTTTGGGATTGGAGCAGCCATCGCGTTATTTTTCCGTGCTAAGGGATGGTGGGGGAATAAAAATTGATGTGTGTTTATACATAATTCCAAAGACCCTATTTGAGGGCGATTTTTCTGTTGAAGTTAGAATATGGTAAACGATAAACTGTGAAGAACCTAATGATCTTTCAAAAATATGATGTTGTTATCCATTTCTTCCATTATTGTTTTATAGGCAAATAAAAAAGCTGTACAGTTCATATTGATCTGTACAGCTTTTGATTTATCCATTTTCAGTGAGGTTTGTTTCTGACTCAAGAGCAAATAAATTTTGCTTTGATTGGAGGAAAACGACTGATGTCAGAAATACTGCGAGCAGTACGCCGATTCCAGCGAACACAACGGTGACTGTCTGCAAATCCAAGTGTTCTGCCAAGTAACCCAAAGCGAGGGTCAGGATGATTTGGATCATCGCCTGAAAAAACGCAAAGGCACTGCTAAATCGTCCCATTAAATCCACTGGCACATTATTTTGGAAAAAAGTGCTGTACCCTGTGAATGAAAATGGAGAAAAGAATCCTATAAGAACAAACCCGAATACAGCCAGTGGAACCGTTCCAGATGACGAGATATAGAATAAAAGGTAACCTGATACAGTAAGAAACGATCCCATTCCCATCAGCATCCGTATGGATAATCTATTGGCAATGGTTGAAACTGCAAAAGAACCTGCTACATATCCAGCTCCTGTCAGACTGACTAATAATCCATAGTTTTTCTCCGATAAGCCTACGATTTGCTGTATGAAAGTAACCTCTTGAGAATCTAGGGCGAACGAGATTAAAGTGATAAACTGGAATATCAAAAATACAAGCATGAAACCCATCGCTGTCTTGCCAAAATTAAAAACAGCCTTCCAATCGCTTACAATCATTGTCATCGTAATCCTATCTCTTGCAGTCCCATTGTCTGAACTTTGATCTACATCAGGCAAAAAGAAAATAGCGGCTGCACAAAAAAAGAAAGAAACAGCGTTTATGTATATACTTGTATTGATGCTGCCGTACATGATCAATATTCCGGAGACACTTGGCCCAACCAGCATTGCACCTGAAGTTGCGAACGAAAACATCGAGTTGAACCGTTTCCTCTTTTCAGCTGGCACCAGTTTAGTAATATATGTTTCAGAAGTAGGAGCAAAAAAAGCTCCAGCAACATTAGTTAAAAACATAATGATATAGATTGGAATTAAAGATGAAAAGAATGGGATGATGGCAATAAGCAGTCCTCTTATTAAGTCTATGTAAACCATGAGCTTTCGCTTATTCACCCGGTCGATTACACTGCCCGCCCATGTATTGGTACATAGTATTGCTAGCGGCCTGATAATGAACAGCCCTGCAATAGCTGCTGCTGATCCGGTTATTTTCAGAACCAATAAGTTGATTGCTACAAAATATATCCAGTTACCAATGTTTGATATCCCTATCCCGAATATTAATAATAAGGGATTTTTCCAGCCCTTCAAACAGACCCCTCCTGATGCAGAAAATTTTTGCATAATGTAAACTCTAATCTCTTTTCATCCTATCGAGAACTTCCAAAAGTTTCAAGATGCTTTTGGTGATTTTTTGAAAAAATTTCCATGTGGATTTGTTTGTCACAATTTATTCACAATTATTTTCCCAATAGACAAATTAAAATCCTGCTCTATACCCGCTTTAAGAGGTTTTATAAACCTTATTATAAATGTTTACATATATTTACCAGCCCCTTTCATTCAATTTACCCATTCATAACACGGGATTATTACTTATAATGGTAGATAGATTTAAAAAGGAGCTGAAAGCATGAATTCAAATTTGAAACTTGTTTCTAAGATCCTTCCGCTTTTCGCGGCGATTATGGTTATTTTGACGATAGCAGCAACTTTTATAGTACAAAAGGCTGACGAAAAAGTGTCAGTACCTTTTTCATCATTAGTAAATACAGTTGAGAGTCTAGACGGTGAAACCGCAACTCTTACTGAAAATATAGATGGAACTCTAGTATTAAAAACGAAAGATTCCACATTTGTTTCCCAAGTACCTCCTGGGAGCCAAATGGTAGATAAATTAGTAGAAAAGAATAATATTAGCTATGAATATGCAAATAACAGCAAATTTGGAGCATGGATTCTTGGCGGTATCCTTATATTGCTGATGGGTGCTGTATATGTCATCCAAAAGAAAGCTGGCGGATTCGGTACAGGAAATAAGATGAAAAACAGTGTTTCCAAACCAACTCCTCTTCCTTCAATTACATTAGATAATGTTGGCGGACTTCAGGATGAAATGAAAGAAGAAATCTTTCAAACTCTATCAATCTTGAAGGATCCAGAGAAATCGGAAAAAATGGGAATCAAACCGCCTAAAGGAATTTTATTATATGGACCACCGGGAACAGGGAAAACATTGCTTGCCCAGGCAATCGCCCGTGAAATGAATGCAAGTTTTTATTCCGCAAGTGGTTCAGCATTCAATGAAATGTTCATTGGAGTTGGTGCTTCTCGTGTCCGGAGTCTATTTCAGAGCGCAAGGAAACAACAAGGCCCTAAGGTGATTTTTATTGATGAAGTAGATGCATTAGCCGGAAAAAGAAAGCCTAATGGTGGCGAAGAAGGTGAAAAAACGCTGACTGAGCTACTAGTTCAGCTTGACGGTGGACATGCGAACGATGGCATCCTCTTTATTGCCGCTACGAACCGGAAGGATATGTTGGATGATGCCTTCCTTCGTCCTGGCCGGATTGATTTCTCATTCAATGTTCCTCTTCCTGATACGAAAGGCAGAAGAGAAATCATCGATATCCATATTAAAGGAAAAAACCTCGCATCTGATGTAGCAGCATCATTAGATGATCTTGCAGAAAGCACTTCTGGTTTTTCCGGTGCAGAATTGCACTCACTCTTTGAAACTTCAAGCAGGCGTGCCCTTCGAAATGGGCAGAACTTCATTTCAAAAAGTGATATTGATTATGCACTCGATCGAACAATCCTTGGCAGCACTTCACGTACTCTTAAGGATCAAGACACAAAGCGCAGGGTTGCAATTCACGAAGCAGGACATGCTCTTGTTTCATCAGTAACAAAGCCAGGTTCTGTTCGTAAAGCAACGATCATTCCTCGCGGACAAGCACTTGGTTACGTAGCGCCAATTCCTAAGGAACTTCAGCTTTCAACGACAAGTGACCTCCTTGACAGGATTGCAATGATACTAGCAGGAGGAGTAGCAGAGAGAATGTTCCTTGGTGAACATAGTATAGGAGTCAGCGGTGATGTACAGCAGGCAAAACAAATCATTGAACAAATGGTGGATACTGGCCTGTTACAGGAAGGCTTCTCCCTCACTTTCAGCAAAGGTCTAAAAGAAACAAAAATGCAGGAATTGTTTGAGGAGGCACTTGAAAGATCTGAAATGATCATCAATGCCCACCAGTCTCAATTTGAACGTCTTGTAGAAGCATTATTGAAAAAAGAAACACTTGAAGGTACAGAAGTAGATGAGATTGTACAGGATAAAGCAGGATTCCGAGAAGATCGTTATATGATGGCTTAAGGTTTTTGGATAACAAATTAACATAAAAAACGGCTTCCTAAATGGGAAGCCGTTTTTTTGTTATTTTGTATGGTCAAGTGCTTGGGCCAGGCTGTTTTTGATCATTGTACCATCAAAAGAGAGTCCGAGCTGTACAGCTGTCTGGGCAATTTCAGGTCTAATTCCTGACAGAGTTGTTTTGACTCCTATGAGTTTTAATGCCTTAAGCAGCTGGAACAATTGATGTGCTACCATCGTATCGATCATAGCCACACCCGAAAGATCTACGAAAAGATGGTGGATATCTCTGTCAGCACATTGCTTTAGAGTGTGTTCGAGGATCATCTTTGCTCTTGAAGTATCAATATCGCCAATCAATGGCAGCAATCCCTGATGATTACTTAATGAAATAACAGGTGCACTCAACTCGTTGATCATTTCCTGTTGGGCTCTCAATACATTTTGAGAGTATTTATATGTCCCTTCAATGAATCTTAAAATAACTTCATCAAATTCCTTAAGAATGATCTCAAACCATGCATCTCTTTCCTGTCTAGTTACTTCTGTGTTTAACTCTGCAAACTTATTTACATAGTCGAAATACTGATTCCTGACATTTTTGAATTCTCTTATGACATACTGGATCGGTGTATTAATATGTTCAATGTCACTGGCAATCTTAATGATCCAGGGTTCAAATTCCTCAAAAAATTCAACCTCCCCTTTATTAAAGACCTCAATAAAGTGAAGATGAAATTCATGATTCTGGTCCTTTAAGGCCTCGATGACCTTTGGATCGTTTGAGGCATAAACTCCTGCTGTTTTCGTTTTATCAATGTTCTTGTACCATTCTTCAGTTAAATCACGTGTTCTTCCCTTTAAAAATGTATATAAGTATTTGCTTCTATGCACATTCATTCCCCCATCATCTGTAATGATGATCTATATAATCTTAATGGACAAGGTACATGAATAGGTGCACTTGTCCTTTAAATGAATTATATCAGACATATCTTCTGAATTAAAAATATAAGCCAATCTAAATTACACTTTAAGTTCATGTTTATCCTTTAATTCATCTGGAGCCATTTTTATGATTTGTTGAAATACTAACAAAAGTACACCCACATCATCGACCAAGCCTATGAATGTAAAAAAATCAGGGATTAAATCAAATGGAAACAAAAAATATCCGAGTATTAATCCAACCGAAAAGATTTTTTTCTTAACTGCCACTGTACTGGATGTAAAAAATTCTATTAGAAAAGGGAGAAACTTCTTCACTTTAAAAATCAGCCGTATTCTTTTAAAAAACTTTTTCATAATATACATCTCCTTCACTACAAGTGCATAATATCTTCTTACACAATAAAGGTTCTTTTGAAACCAAATCATTTATTGGAAGAAGGCTATTTATTTACGTACTGGCATTACAAAAGTTTCAGTTTCCATTCATATAAAAAGCAACAGCTGGATAGCTGCTGCTCAGTCACTTTTCTCCTATGATGGCTATTGTATGGTATTGCCTAGAGTCAGGCCCCCTAACAGTTTCAATGTTTTTAAAGCCTATTTTCTTCATATGTGGTATGACCTCGTTTTCGACCATTTCATTAATACCGTTCCACATAATGCCAGCTTTTCCGTTGCTCAGAGTTAGGACCATTTTACCTTCATGTATAAGAACTCTGTATATTTCTGAAAGAGTTTCCTCGATTTGATCCCAAAAATAGATGGATTGAATGCTAAAAACTCTTGTGAACTGCTGATTTTCAAAAGGCAGCTGTTTCACATTCCCTTGAACTAATCTTGCCCGTCCTTTATTTATTTCATGCCTATTTCTCATTCTGGCAGATTTTAAAACTGTCTCCGAAAGATCCAGACCGATTATATATTCAACAGAATCATTCTTAAGAATCTTTTTTATGGCATAACCCGCCCCACAGCCAAGTTCCAGTATCATTTCTTCTTTTTTAAATTCTAGTAATTCAAGTGTCCATATGGTTTCCGGCTGATGCTGTCTCACCATTTTTTCTCCGATATACGAACCGATTGCTCCAGTAGGCAATCGGTATTGAGAATCGATATATTCTTTAAGTCGATTTAATAACTCCATATGTTTACTCCTATCCCCCATTTACTCGAATATTCTCTAATTTTAACACACTTGATTATTGGTTCGGACCAAAAAGAAACCTATAAATGAAAAAGCTTCCTTTTTGAGGCTTCTCTATCCATTTTTTGGTTTAATATCTAATCGAGATGCTGTATTGGAATTCCATTTATCCAATATATGTATTTTTTCATATCCAATAGGCCGTATTGGTAACCTGTTTTTCCAATATTTGTTTTTTTGAGTATTCAATATGCTTTATTAGCACCGCGTTTTTCCAATATATGCGTTTTTTCGTATCCAATAGACCGTATTGGTAAGCTGTTTTTCCAATATTTGTTTTTTGAAGTATCCAATATGCTTTATTAGCACCGCGTTTTTTTAATATATGTGTTTTTTGGATCCAATACGCCTTTTTGGCACCCTATTTTTTTACAATATATGTATTTTTTCATTTCCAATAGGCCGTATTGGTAGCCTATTTTTTCAATACTTGTTTTAACCTATCCACTATATCTTATTGAAGACTAGTTTTTCATATGTTTTGTAATATTAGGTGACCTAGTGAATTTTTGATCAAAAGCAGCTTTTATAGAACCTATACAACTCTCTTTTTTACACATGGATGAAATAATAAGGTCTTTCAAATCAATGATTTATAAAAGAGAGTCAAATAATAAACGTTAATTTACATAACATTGTTATTGTATGGCTGTCTATTCATTTATCTGAAATCAGCAAAGCCTTCCAATTAACTTTTTCATAATTGATCTCCTCCATTTGAGGATAGGTTCATTTTAAAGCAGTCATTATTTCTTCTTAACAGGCAGAGGAATTATCTTTTAATACGGCTAAGGTTTTATAAAAAAGAAAAATATACCAATTTATGAAAATTACTGTATAATGAAAAAAACATTTAGGAGGAAGATCATATGAAAATTTCGAAAAAAACTGTCCTTGGTTATAAGGAGATTCCGGTTAGCTATCAGCTTTTTCAGCCGGAGCAGGCTACTGGTCAATTGGCGATCATGTTTCCTGGCAGAGGATACACCGTTCAGGGACCTCTATTTCATTATTCAACTGGCGTATTTTTGAATAAAGGATATGATGTTCTTCACGTAAACTATGACTATACTACAGAAGAATCAAATGCTATGGAACTAGATGAGCACATCAAACAAATTTCCATAGATGTAAATACTGTGATGGATCAGGTGTTAAGTACCAGCACATATGAAAATTACACTTTGATTGGAAAATCAATTGGTACAATCGCATTGTCTTCGATCATACAGCGAAACGAATTTGCCGATGCACGTGTAATTTGGTTGACACCTCTTTTGCATCTAGACGGGGTTTTTGACAAAATGATTACATCAACCCAGCCAGGGCTTTGCATCATTGGCGATCAGGATCCATGCTACATGAAAGAAAGATTTGATCAACTTGCCATGATAGAAAATATGACTTCCGTTTTACTACCTGGTACTGAACACAGCCTTAATTATGCAGACAAACCAATTGAATCTATAGATGTTTTGAAGAAAGTAATTTCAGAAATAAGTGCTTTTAAATAATGGGATATTAATAGAGGAGTGCTGTAATCAGATTTTAGAAGAAGGAACGAGGAAGATTGTTACACAGGATTAAAAGACCAAACAGTATTTGGTCTTTTTTTTTATTCAAATGGAATTTGCTCTTGATATGCCTTTTGATATTTTTCGATTAATTCCTGTTTTTGACTTTCATTGGTGATTTCGATATCTCCATATACCGGTACAAGCGTATGCCAGTTTTCATCTTTTAAATATTTAGTAATAAATAAATAACTTTTACCATTTTCAAGTAACGGATCATTTTCTACTAGAATCAATTCATTGCCTTCATAGCCGCCCTGTTGATTTACAATAACCGTTCCTTTTATATCCCCTTTAATCGTATCCATTACTTCTACCTTAAATTGAGTTTCAGGTAATCCGGCCAATGACTTTGTCCCGGATTGTTCAACTACCTTTCCTATGAATACAGAGTCTGCCCAGCCAACCAGCCTGTTTGGGTCTGATACATCAAAAGTATTATTGTATTCAACTGTTTTGATGACAGGGTTTTCTGGTGAATTATTTGAAAGCAGTCCAGGACCGGCAATGGACAAAGCTACTGCTGCAGCTAAAGCAGGTGCTGCAAAGATGTACCACTGCTTGTTGGACCGAGGAACTTCCCTTTTTGCTTTTTCGACTCCTATTTTGCTGCGTTCCCTAAGCTCTCTCGGGATTTCGATCTTATTCATTTCTTTTATCAGTTTATCGTTCATTTGCTTCATCTCCTTTCAAATTTTTCCTTAGTTTGTTCAGACCTCTGTATAAGACAGTTTTTGCCGTACCCAAAGGAATATTGAGCGTCTCTGAAACCTCCTGCAGGGTCAAACCTTGATAGAATCTCAGAAGTATGACACTTTTTTCGTTATCCTCCAGTTGATTAATCAAATCTTTAAGAGTGATTTCTGAAATGATATCTTCATTGACCCGATCCGAAATATATTCTTCGAATTCTGGAAAAAGCTGAACAACATTTTTTCTTTTTCTCAGGATATCAAGTGAGCAGCTGATGGCAATCCTCATCAGCCAGGTCTTGAAATATTTTGGCTCCTTTAATGTTTCTATTGATTTAAATGAACGATAAGCTGTTTCTTGTACCACATCGAGAGCGTCATTCTGATCTTTTACATAGATGTACGCCATGCGGTAAATATCCTGCTCATATTGTTGAAAGAGTGTTAAAAATGCTTTGTCATTTCCTTTTTGAGCTTTTTTAATTAAATCCAACTGCTAAGCCACCTCCTTAACTGCCTTTCTAACCATTAGACGGTAGATTCGTTCATTTGGCTTTGGAATCCTTTAAAATTTTCTCGAAATTTTTTCACAGCAAAAAAAGCACTCCCAATTCGAAGCGCTTAGTCATTTTATGATTGAAAAATCCCGCCATAGTTCTGGCAGCAAACTTTGATATTTTCCCTGCAGATATCTGTCGTCTATAAGTATAATTGTCCCTGTATCTGTTTCAGAGCGGATCAGTCTCCCCCCTGCCTGAAGAACCTTGTTCATCCCTGGATATACATAAGCATAATCATATCCATTTTTACCTGTACGGGAAAAATAGTGCTTAATCAGATCCCGTTCGAAGCCTATCTGCGGAAGTCCTACACCAACAACAATCACTCCATTCAGACGGTCACCTTTTAGATCGATCCCTTCTGAAAAAATCCCTCCCAGCACTGCAAATCCTACAAGCATGCCAGCATTTTCGGCCTGGAATTTATCGAGGAAAGCCGTGCGCTGATCATCATCCATTCCGGTTCCCTGGACAATGGTCGGAATATCACCCGATAGCATGCTCCATTCTTCCAGAATAGAATTAAGATACTGATAAGATGGAAAGAAGATCAAATAATTCCCCGGTTTGCTTTTAATTGTTTGTTTTAGCGTGTTAACAATCGGCTGGATTGACTTTTCCCTGTCATGGTATCTTGTAGATAATGGCTGAATGGCAACCTCGTTCTGGTCCTTTGAAAACGGCGATGGAATGGATGCAACGTAATTTTCTGCTTGGCCTCCGAGCATATTTTTATAGTATGCCATTGGGCTTAACGTGGCTGAGAAGAATGCCCGTGCCTTAAAATGCTTCCCAGCTTGCCTGATCAAGTGAGAAGGATCTAAACAAAATTGCTTTAAAACAACTTCATTTCGTTCGATTTCGGCATAAAGGATATAGCGATCATCAAACAGCTTGCTGATACGAAGCCAGTGTTGCGCAGAAAAATAGGTATCTAACAGAAGTGCTGATTCTCCATGCATTCCTTTCAGCAATTCTTTTTCCGCATGCTCGATGAATTGTTCTATTAACTCGTTGAATTCCTTGAATACTTCCGTGAATACGATTGTTTTTGCTGGTTCTGCCTTTTTTCTAATTTTAATAAAGAAATCATTAATGTCTTTTGAACTTTTAAATACAGCTTTATTTTTCGTTTTATACTCTCGTTTTAGTTCCAAAAAATGAATCTTCTCTATTACGGATGAATACATCTCTCTGCCTCGGTCAACGAGATTATGTGCTTCATCTATAAGCAAGACGGTCTGTTTTTTCTGGTCATCGAACAGCCTTTTCAGCGAAACCTTCGGATCAAAAATATAATTATAATCACAAATGACCGCATCTGCTGAATAAGCAAGATCAAGAGAAAATTCAAACGGACAAACCTTGTGTTTTCTTGCATATTTTTCAATACTGGCCCTGTCCAGCGACTTTTCAATGCCAAGGATATCCAGAATAGCTCCATTGATTCGATCATAATAGCCATCCGCGAATTCACAAAATTCCTTGCTGCATTTTCCTTCTGCTGTGAAGCAAACCTTATCCTTGGCTGTAATGGTCACAACATTCATTTCAAGACCATGATCCGCCATCAGCTTGAATGCTTCCTCGCCTGTCTGCCTGGTAGTTGTCTTTGCGGTTAAATAAAAGATCTTTTGTAATATCCCTTCCCCAATGGCTTTTACAGATGGAAAAATAGTGGATATTGTTTTCCCAATGCCTGTTGGCGCACTGGCAAATAACGTCTGTCCATCTAAAATGGTCTTATAGACAGAGCCTGCAAGTTGCCGCTGACCATTACGGTACTCCCTAAAAGGAAATTTTAATTCCCTTATGCTTAAATCACGGGTAAGCTTGTGATCATATACCAGTTTAGCATATGGTGCATAAGTCGAAATAAGATGCATCATAAAATTCTCAAGCTCTATACGTGATCTCGTTCTTTGGAATTTTTTTATTTCCCCTGTGGTTGTTTGGACATATGTGAGCTGTATATCTATGGTTTCCATGTCATGGTCCTGCAGGTACATATATGCATAACACTCTGCCTGGGCCCAGTGAACTGGATTAGAATCTTCATTTATGTATTCAAGGGTTCCAGAAGTTGACTTAATTTCATCAATTGTGATATGCCCGTCTGATAATAGCAATCCATCACATCTGCCCTCGATGATAAAATTCAGACCTTCAAAAAGAATATCTGTTTTTAGGAATACTTCACTTTGGTCGTTTTCATGATAAGTCTTCTGCACTTCGCGATGAATCCTTGATCCTTCGGTGAAAGAAGTGGCTGTCCTGAATCCCGATTCAATGCTTCCGCTGCTGTAAACATATTCTGCCAAAGCTCTGACAGGAATCTTTATTACATTATCCATCCTTCCACCTGCCTTGTTATGTATTATATAACTATTATAGTACATATGTTCTTGTGTAACCAATAAAAAATCCGCTCCAACATGTTGGGCGGATTAGTATATGTTTACCAGTGACGAGTACTCTCAAGCAAGATATCAATTTCAATAGGGTTCAGTGCAAAACTTATATCATCTTCGGCGATATCCATTGTTTCTTCCAACAGGTCGTCAATATTCATGCTAATCGTTCCCATACCGAACCTCCCTTGTTTTTTCAGCCGGATTATCGCATATGTCCGGCTTCGTCAACATAGTTCGTTTATTATATCAGGAGTTTGGGGGTAGAAATGCGCAAAGAATATTTTCCCAACTTTTAGATAGAAATTACTTATTTCTAGGGAAAAAGATGTATTTTCAGCTGTTGGGGTTCAAGTTTAGTTCTAATGCAAGGTAAATATATCTTACTATGTTAAATTTGATTTTAGATTTCTAATAACACAGCCAATCATTTAATCAAGTTTTCTCCAACAAAAAAAGGCCAAAAAGGCCTTTTTTTCTTTAAATCAGATTGGAGGCAGGATTGGGGGATAACTCGCAAATAAAACTCCTAAAGCGATTGCAGTTGAAAGCAAAGCAACTAACTTCTTTTTCATTTTACATTCCTCCACTTAATTGATTTTTTCAATATATTTTACTGCTTGATCAAACCGACCTATTTGTTGATAGTGGTTTGACAGCATTTTGTAAAATCCAATTAATTCTTCGCTTTTGCCATCACTTTCTTCGAGATAAGGAATCACTTTATCTTCCGAATAAGCAAGCGACTTTTCAGGTGAATCGAACGTCATTAAATAATAGTTTGCAAGAATTCTATACTTTCGACTTTCAAGTTCTTTGGCAAGGTGAAGTACCTCCTGGAAAGCCTCCCTGGCCCTCTCGATGCTCTTCAATTCGATATAAATCTCGCCCATGGAATAAAGTGTTATAAGATAATGCGAAGTGTTTTTCTTTTGCATTGACTTGCTCTTTTCGAAGAAGACTATGGCTTCTTCGAAGTTTTTAAGCTTCTTTTGCAGATAGCCCATGTTGTGATAAATTTCAGGCAACAGTTGGGTAGCCTGCAATAATTCTGCATTCCTGATCAGATGCTTGAAGCAATCCTGGGCTTCCTCATAGATCTTAGAATGGGTGTAATTGATGCCAAGCAGCATCATAGCGTGAAGTATCCTTTTAAAGTTATGGTCTTCCATAAATTCCTGCAGAGCAAGCTTTCCATAATAAATCGCATATCCTGGCTCTTCTAATGTGGTTTTCGCGATCGCTCTATGATAAAACAATTCACCGCTAGAGATTTCAATTTTAGAATCTTTCCCGATGGAATCAAGGAGCTCATCTGCCTTTTTATAAATGCCCTTCTTTAATAACCATACAGCATAAAGATAGGAAAATAAAGCCATTTGAGGTTGGGAAAAAATATTCTTCTGTTTGTTCAATAGCTCGTATTGTTTTTGTGCCTGTGGAAGCCTTTCTTTAAAAATCAGGTATCTATATTTACTAAGTTCATATGTATGTAAGTTTGAAGTAAATGGGATGATGCCCTCGAACTCTCTTAGTTCTTCCATTACGTGATCGGCTTCATCATTGAGATAGTAATCAATTTTTTCGTTTAACTCCGTTACCAGCTGTTTAATAAGTTCTTCATTTTCGGTAATAGAAGAAATATTCACTCCAAGCCTTTCGAGAAGCAAGCCCATTGTCTCTTCGTTTGCTTCCTTTGCGTTGCTCTCAATTTTGCTCAAATGCGGAACCGAACATATGCCATTTGCTAGTTCCTTTTGCGTTAAGCCCTGTTGTATTCTGTAAAATTTAATAAGTGGACCGAATTGCATATATTCACCTGCCGTTTTCTTTTTAATCTACCATCTTTCCCAATTTTTGAAACAGTGCAAAAGTACCATTTTTTAAAAATTCTTTATTGCCTGCCTTTTTAGATTGTTTCATTCAAATAGAGCCACCCGGATCAATCAACCCGGATGGCTGGCATCGTTTGTAGATTTTAATAACTATTTCACACGTGGGAAACCAAATCCAGAAGCGTAGTCATCGCCAGTAGCTGCTCCTGTTCCGCCTTTGATATCATACAGCTTTGCACGTCTTTGGATTTCAGAACGAAGCTGAGAGTTGCTCCATGATTTGTTTGAAGACCAAAGTTTCGCTGCAAGGCCTGAAATATGTGGAGTTGCCATGGATGTTCCGCTCATTGTCGTATAGTTTCCATCAACTGCAGTTGAATAGATACCACCACCAGGAGCTGATACTTCTACATCCTTTTCCTGGATGTAATAATCTCCATCCGTATTTGGGTTGCCGCGAGAAGAAAAATCAGAAACTTTATGCGTACCATTTACGAAAGTGTTATCAAGTGATGCTACCGCTATCGCATTTGTCAATGCACCAGGATAGCCGATCGTATTTGCACTAGGACCACTGTTGCCAGCTGCTGCAACGACTAAAGCTCCCTTGCTATATGCATAATCTACCGCACTAGCAATCATTGAATCTTTTCCGCTAGAGCCTAAAGACATTGAGATAACAACCTTGCTGCCTGTACGAACACCTTCATCTGCCGCATGTCGGATTGCTCCAGCGATATCGTCTGAATAACCAGATCCATTGTCACCCAATACTTTAAAGGCCCAAAGCTCTGCATCTGGTGCTACACCGTAAACACCTGCTCCATCATATCCCCCATTTGCCAGTACAGTACCAGAAACGTGCGTTCCATGTCCTTGACGGTCCGTACAAGTGCCATTTACCATCGAGGAACTAGTCTGAGTGAAATCTTTACATTGTTCGACATTGTCAGTTAGGTCAATGTGATTACGGTTTACGCCTGTGTCCAGGACAGCAACCTTGATTCCATCCCCACCTGTCGTATAAGTGATATTGTTATCATTGTAGATTGCCTGGATCCCCCAAGGAGTCTGGTCAGAAGGATATGCAGACTGAATTGTGTAGTCATCCTTCCCTTTCCCCTTTGCATCGACACGGCCATCGACTGTAAGTTGTTCAACTCTACTAATCTTTAGATTTTTGTTATTCAGAAGTGCCTGGTATTGTTTTCCGTTCACTTCAGTTGTGAATCCTTCACTGCCAAAATTCCAGCGTTCTCCGTATTGATCTTTTACTTTCGCTTTTTCGGAACTCGGACCCTGAATTAAAACTCGATAAGTATCTTGGCTTTCTGACGATCCTGCGCCAAAAGCCCCTGTTGCAAACATGGAAACTCCCATTGCCAAACTAAGTACTGCAGAGCCGAGTATTCTTTTCTTCTTCATCCTTTTGCTCCTCTCACCTACGAAAAATTTGGCAGCTTGCTGGCTGCGAGTTAAGTATATTTCAAATTTTCTGCATATATCAACACATATCCCGGGGTTTTAATTGGGAAATAAGTAGGGAGATCATGCTTGTACTGCAATGATTTGGAACATTTTTTTAAGCTTAATTTCCAGTTATGTTTATAAGTTCCTTGTTATACAAATGTGATAATAGTTTAATTCCTTCTATAGTATAAAGGATACAAAAATACTGATTATATTGTCTTACTAGAATATTATTTATGATAAAAATGGAAAAAATTGTTCGGTTGTTGTTGGGAAACTAGGTGTTTTTTTGTCGAATCGGTAATTCAGTCTGCATTTAGGTTGGCCAAATACGGGATAAAAATGGCTCCTTTTTTGAAAATATCTATCAAGAACCCAACCAGTTGAACCATTCTATACTCTGCAAGCAAATAGGGGTTTCATAATCTTAGCTGACCGTTAAGAAAAAATACCTTCATCATCTTCCATAAAACAAAGGCTCTGTTAAAGCTGAATGTTGATTTTAACCTCTGTTGATTGTAGTGGAAGGCGCGAAGACTCCTCCGAAAATGCTAACGCATTTCCATCGTGCGTGGGCAAGTTCGAGGAAGCAAATCAATGTCCTGCGGGCGCAGCTGGTCAGGTGTGACCCCGCAAGAGCGAAGCGACGAGGAGGCTCAGCGCCAGCCCCGCGGAAAGCGAAGCGCCTGGAACGAAAATCAAAAGCCTTGTTTGACAGAGCCAAAACAAAAAAACACTTCGATTTCCAATCGAAGTGTTTTTTTGTTATAAAGATCTTTTAAAGGCTTTACTTAAGCTATTTAAAAATGGAACATCAAGTTTGGAGTTTGTGCGGTTTAGATATAAAGCGTGATTTGGTTTAATGCCAATAATGCTTGGATGGAGCCCCATGATCTGAAGTTCTTTTATGAGTGAAATGAAGGTTTCTACTCCATCATTGGTAAGTTCACCAACACCATTAAAATCAAACAGAATTTCATCATGACCTCCATCCTGTGCTTTATGAAGGACACGTTCTTCGTTCTGTCTGATCAGCTCAGAGTCCAAATTACCAAAGAGAGGCACAAGTGCAGCATTTTTCGTCAGTTTAATAAATGGGCAGGATAGATTTTTTATTTCGAATAACGTTTTTTCAACTTGCTCCTTCTTTTCCAGAAGTTCGAGATTCGTCTCTGCCAGTCTTAATCGGTGTTTCTCCACAATGCTTTCTAATTCTGCAAGGCGATGATCTTTTTCGATGCAGATAATATGGCCCTCATCGCCCTCCCAGTTTATGCTGATGTCAACAAGTGCGTAAGGTGATTCAGAAGTTTTCATGATCAGTTCACCCTCTGCCCTTATGTTCGCATTTCCAAGCAGCCTTTCCGCTTTGGATCTGCTTTCCCAATCGACAAGCTCTAAAAAACTACTGCTGATAACAAAAACTTCCCTACTCTTATCTGAATAACCAAGGATTTGAAAATCCCGATCAATTAAGAAATATGGTTGAGGCAAAAATTTAATAGCCGACACTCGTTTTCACTCCATGAGGATGACGGTCAAGCCAGATTTTCACGCCCTCCAGATTTTTCATGAACATTGTCCTGTCCGATCCATGGCGGGCAAATTCATATTTTTCAAGCAGTCTGCCACCCACAATGATGGCTGGCCGATTTGGCAGTTTTTCTAATTCTTTGATATATGGCTCCAGATGTTCAGCATGATAAAGGATAGAAAAAGAAATACATATTGCGTCCGGTTTCCATTCTTCCGCAGCTTTTTTAACATATTCCAGCGGCAAATTTGGACCATGGAATCTTGTTTCCCAGCCTGCTTCACTGAATAGTTGGCTTGTCATCTTAAGTCCGAGATAATGTTGTTCATTTTCAACGCAAAGAAACATTGCTTTTTTCCCAATAGAATTAATGTGATGATCTCTTTTCTGTTGCCAGAGATAGCGCGCAAGCAGGAAATCGCATGTTGAAGAAGCGAGATGTTCATCAGCAACTGTAATGTTATTGGTTTCCCACAGATAGCCGATGTGCCTCATGGCAGCCGTAAAGATTGATTCATATATATATAAGCTATCTCGATTAGCTTTCCGTTCTTCTTCAATCAGTTCCCATGAAACCTCTTGATTTCCTTCAAGCAATAGCTGAGCAAGCGCAATTCCTTTTTCCAATAAACTTCACCAAATTTCTATTCTTGAGTTTCAGTTAGCTTTAATGAATTAATAGAACCTTCAAGAATTCTGATGTATTTTGCAGAATTTTCGTCTGAATAATTTTTGAATGCTGACTGAAGTCTCTCGAAATTGTCTACGAGGTGGTCAGTTTTCATACCTCTTGACGTTAGGATTCCATTCAACCAGTGTGCATAATCAATGAAAAATTGATTTTCCCCCATGGATAAAGCTGTTTGGAGATGTTTAATATGGTGTTCATTGTCTTCGCGGCATTTCTTTCTACCCTGTTCTCCATATTTTTCGAGAAGCACAGGATAATCTCGATATATTCCTTCCGTGACCTCATCAATAATTTCATTGATCGCAACAGGATTCATTTTGCCACCACCATAAATCTTTGTACCTTTGGCCTTATGGCTGCAAGCTCCTGGTCAGGGTAATTTTTTTCTAACTCGTGAACTTTCTTATAAGCTTCGCTTGTAATGTATGCTATATAATGTTCCTTTGTATCCCAGGAAATCTGGACTGTTAATTCGGATGGTGTTTGTTCGTTTTGCAGTAATTGGAAGGAGATAAAGCCTTCATACTCATCTACTAATCTAGATCTTTTTTGATAAATTGATATAACTTCATCAACTTTTCCTTCAGGCACGTTTACGGTTGAATGGACAATATACATTGTTAATCTCCCCATTTCTGCAACTCTCTTAAAAAAACATATTCCAAGTATACCTTTATAATATGGGCTTATCAAATTACGCATCTTTTTACTAACTTTCCGAATGAGGAAACCCTCTCCGGTCGGAGCCCGTATTAACCGTGATAGGCTTAAAGTTTGTTAACAAAGATTCCTTATTTTTCAAAATACCACTTGAAAAATATACCTATTTAAAATAAGATACTTAAAAGGTATTTTAAGGGAGAAATTGGGATGATTAGAAAACTTACAGAGAAAGACAATAATCAGGTTATGGCTTTTTTGAAAAATGAGCCATCTATTAATCTATTTATCATTGGAGACATAGAGGCATTTGGCTACGATTCGGAAACGCAGGAGCTATGGGGGGAATTAGATACGGAGGGTGAAATTAAGTCTGTTTTGCTTCGTTTTCACAATTCTTTTATCCCCTATGCACAGGATGAGAATGCACTGCCTGCAGAGGGATTTGCTGAAATAATGAAATCTTATCCCGATAAGATATTTCTGTCAGGAAAAAGTACGCTTGTTGCAAAATTCGAAGGCATTGAAGGTCTGAACCTGGGCAAGAAACAAGTTACTTATTTTGCAGAGTGTACTTCGGCAGACTTAATTGGTGAAACGACACAAGAAGTTAAGACAGCTACAATTGAAGACGTGGACAGAATACTAGAGCTTAGAAGAAGTATAGAAGAATTTTTTCCTAATCCAAACGCACGTAAAATAATGGTAGAGTCAATGGAAAATAAAACAGGCCGGACATATTATATAGAGGAAGATGGAAAAATGGTAGCATCTGCAGCCACAGCTGCTGAAAATTCAATGTCAGCGATGATTGTAGGTGTTTGTTCACATAAAGATAATCGACGACAAGGACTTGCGACATCTGTTATGCAGAAGCTGTTCACTGATGTTATGAATGAAGGCAAAATCCTTTGTCTGTTTTATGATAATCCAGAGGCAGGCCGTATATATAAACGGCTGGGATTCAAAGACATTGGAATGTGGACGATGCATAGGTAAATTTGTGGGTTACATATTTTTAAAATTTCCCTGAGTTTTGCTGTACTGACCGAACTGCAGATTATATGATGGAAATGTAAAAGCATCGTGCTAGTCTTAAAGTAAATCCAAAAAAGCTGGATGATTGAGAAGATCATCCAGCTTTTTTTTTATTGTCGCGCTGCTCTCGCTATAGCTTCAATGGCCTGCTGAATCTGATCCTCTGATATGTCAAAATGGGTAACAAACCTAACATGGGTAGCTCCGAAGGTTCCTGTAATAACTCCTTCTGCGCGGAGTCTTTCAACAAAAATGTCGGAAGTAATGTTTAAATTTGCCACATCCGCGACGACAATGTTTGTTTCTGGCTGGCTTGCCAGCTTCATGCCAGGAATGGATTCAATTCCTTCTGCGAGAACCCTGGCATTCCATTGGTCTTCACCAAGCCTGTCTTTCATTTTTGTCAAGGCGATCAGACCAGGTGCAGCAATTACTCCTGCTTGTCTCATTCCGCCTCCAAGGCGTTTTCGCCATTTTCTGGCCTGTTGGATAAAGTCGGTGGTTCCTGCAAGTAAAGACCCTACAGGAGCACCTAAACCTTTTGAGAGGCAAATTTGTACAGTATCAGTACTTTTCGTAAATTCCTTAACATCTACGCCTGCTGCAGCAGCTGCGTTGAACAGACGTGCTCCATCCAAATGGACAGGAATTTTGTTGGCATTAGCGATACTGTGTATTTCCTCCATATTGCCAACAGAAATAACAGCTCCTCCTGCACGATTATGGGTGTTTTCGAGACAAATCAATCCTGTTTCTGGATAATGAATATCCTCACTGCGTATGGCACTTAAAACTGCTTTGGGATCCATCGCACCGCGGTTTCCTGAAATTGTCCTAGTTTGAACTCCAGCAAGGGCTGAAACAGCACCTGATTCATAATAGAATATATGGGATTCTGCCTCAAGAAGCAGTTCCTGCCCTGGGCGGCAATGTGTAAGGACAGCGATTTGGTTTCCCTGTGTTCCGCTCGTTACAAATAATGCAGATTCCTTTCCAAGTATGTCTGCTGCTGTCTCTTCGAGTTCCCTTACTGTAGGGTCTTCTTTGTAGACATCATCACCAACCTCAGCATTATACATAGCCCTGCGCATTTCTTCTGTTGGTTTAGTGACAGTGTCGCTTCTTAAGTCAATCATGGCCTTCCCCCCGTTATTCTCTGTAGAATATTACTATTTTCTCTATTCTACCAAGTCAAACTACAAAAAACTAACAGTTTTGCTTTTTTCATCATCGGGTAAATCTTAAGTGTCGATTAAACGAGGAGGAATAACGATGAATATTGAAAAAGTAATGACAACAAATGTTGAATTTTGTACTCCTGATACACCAATACATCAAGTAGCTGCAAAAATGAAGGATCTTGACGTAGGTGTTATCCCTATTTGTGAGGGTGAACAGCTTACTGGTCTTGCAACTGACAGAGATATCGTCTTAAAGGCAGTTGCATCGAATGTGTCGCTTGATACTCCAGTTTCTGAAGTAATGACAACGGACCCTGTCAGGGGCACTGTCCATATGACGGCTGAGGAAGCTGCTGACTTAATGGCAGATGTCCAAATTCGCCGTCTGCCTATTGTCGAAGATGGAAAGCTGATCGGTATTGTTTCATTAGGAGATTTAGCAGTAACTGAAAAGCTTGACGATGAAGCAAGCCAGGCACTCGAAGAAATTTCAACTCCATCAGAACCGAATAACTAAATAGGATTAAGAATAGCGAAACCCCGCGGCAGTTTAGCAGCGGGGTTTCTCTATTCTTCTATTTTCCTGAATTCCAAACCCTTTTCCTTCATTAAAAATTTTAATGCAGACTGGAAGGTTGAAAATGATTGCGCATCTAATTTAATGCCAGCAAGCACCATACGCTTTACAAGCTCAGTGTTCATACCTACAAATAAGGTTCTGACCCCCATAAGGGCCATGGATGTTGCCATCTCTTGCAATTCTACTCCTATTTCTTCAAGACAGAGGTCCTCAACTCGTTCCCCTGTTATATCTGTAAGATCAATAATGGCCGTTTCAATGTCCTTATCATGGATGTAATGCAGCAGCTTTTCGCGGATTTTGTCGAATCTTTCCATTCGAAGCAAACCTGTAATCGGAACTAGAATCGTTTCAGGAACGATAGAAGGAATGACTGGTGCAGCCATCTCTGATAAGATGTTTTCATATTCGTGTATTTTTCGCTCAAGTTCCTGCAGTTTCTCGTTTACCAATTTTCCCTTTACCTCCCCAAAAAGTCCTTACCTGGAAAATGTATCTTTGTTTATGATAACCTTCCCTAAATAATTTGTATAGAAAAATATAAAAACCACTTCAAATCGTTGAAGCAGTTTAACTTTATATGATTCTATATGGACTCTTCGATATGAACACTTTCAAAGTAATAGTACTCAGGAATGAATTATCATACTCAGATAAATAGCATTAATTGATCACGCTGATTAGATGCATAATATCTTCATAAATTTGCTCTTGGTATAGGTCATCACAACATTTGTTATAATCTTCGATAAGACGTCCAAGTTCTTTTAAAAATATCAATTTTTCCTCTTCATTAATCATGGCACAATTCTCCTTAATAGGACAAAAGTCGTGTCTGTGGTTAAATTTAACATAATCTGTGAATTAAAACAACGTAAAAGATTCCTTCATCACTTTTATATTTTGTAATAAATGGAGAAACTATGCATGGAATTACATGTCTTTGTAAAACTTGAAAGGAGCAATCCATGCTATTAAATATTTTTAGAATTGGAATGGTACTCTTATCCTGGTCATCATTATTGTTATACCCAAAGCGTTCCTTCAAGCGATTTTTACCGGTAACCATATTTATTACATCGCAGGTGGCGATTTTATTAATCTTGTCTAATCCTTATAAGCTTTGGAGAGTGACGGGGGGACTGGGATCAAAAATAATCAATGATTTATCTTTTACCTTTGGTCCTTTCATTGCAGCTAATCTGTGGGTGTTCCGCCTTGCTTACGGGAATATATGGCAATATCTCGGGGTCAATTTTGTGATCGATTTTCTTTTAGCGTATCCTTTCAGTTCCATGTTTAAAAAGATGAACATCTACAGGTTAGAACGTTTAAAGCCCCTTTATTTTTTCGGTATCATCTATTCATTCTCAATTCTTGGATACGCATTTCAATATTTTCTTAAAGAATCCAGGCGTTAGTGTCTGGGTTTTGATGTTTTTTTGTGAAAATCATTCGTTTTAGTTTGCTGGAATACCTGATTTTTAACAAGTGAATTTTTATTTTGCGAAGTTCACATATTATCTGGAGGAGTTCACAATAATTCTGGCGAAGTCACTTCGCTTCTGCCGTTAATGATTTTTATGCCCTCTGCCTGAAAATTAATTAGACTGAAACCCTGATAAGCGTTTAGGGTGATAACAAATTGGACGAAAAAAAACCTTTCATACTTTTATGAAAGGTTTTTTTACTATTCAACTGTACGGGTTTCCAAGACGAGTTTAACCCCTTTTGCGTTTTCGATATAACCGATGACAGGGTCGATTTCGTTGCGAAGTTTATGGGTCAATGGTAATTCAATTTTATCTTCACCATATGTGAAAATGACTTTCTCAGGACTTAAAGTTCCGTTTTCCTTTTTATTGATCTGCTTCATTGCTGTAATTTCATCCCATGAATAGGCCGTTTTTTCCAGTCCCCAGAGATCATCATAATACAGCCCTTCCTTATCCATATAAAAATAATTATCAAGGCTCAGGTAACCGCCAATTATGGTGATTACAATAGTGATCAAAGTGGAAAGAACTAAAATGAAGCTGCGTTTTTTTGATTCGTACGACTTAAATAAATAGATGGCAATGAAAATCAATAGTACTGCTATGATTAAGAACATTGCTACCATGGTGACATAGGAAGACATAGGAGTGTCAAAAAACAAGTAGTTATTCTTCAAGTAAAAGGACTGGTGAATAAAGGCTACTAAAAATATACCAATTGGCACAGAGGCAAAAAGCAAGATAACGGCTGTCGTCACCAATAAGCTTCCTGCACGGTCTGCATTGTGTTCTCTCAAAACAATCGATCCCCTTTTTCTAATCTCTTTTTTCTCTATACTCTATTCAACTTAAAGTAAAAATTTTCCTTCCTTTTTTACTAAAAAGTAACAGGCACTCTCCAATTTTATTGAGAGCGCCTGTCGCAGGTCAAATGGTTCTGAATCCAGGGTATGTAAAATACCGTAAATTTTTTTCCCGCAAACCCATGTCCCACATGTTTATTCTTGCATGTAAGTTGGTATTTAGAATAACATGGTAATTTTATTTAAACCATCATGAAAAACATAAACAGAAAGGAAAATGTGAAATGAGAGAAGTGACTGTTACAATTGATATTAAAGGCAAAAATTATTTGACCAATGTAATTGCTGATCGTGATACTTCAGAGGAAGAAATCATTGAAACGGCACGACAGCAGGTTTTGAAACAGTGGACAGTTTAGATAAATAAAAGGATGTTCCGCGGGCCGCAGAACATCCTTTTTTATGGATATTAAATGAATAATGCTTAATGTACTTTACAGAGAGGGATTTTTCGGGGATTAATTATCAAGCTTCATACAACTCTATTGGCAGTCCGTTTGGATCTGTGAAAAAAGTGAAATGCTTTTTGGTTAAAGGGTCATACCTTATTGGTTCAACGGTAATCCCATAAGCTTTAAGATGATTAATTGAAAAAGGTAAATCTTCAACTTCAAAAGCGAGATGCCTCAGACCGGCTCCCTCGGGATAACTTAACCGTTCAGGTGAATTTGGAAATGAAAATAATTCGATTTGGCAGTGGTTCCCTACAGCTAAATCAAGTTTATATGACCGCCTATCCTCTCGAAAAACCTCTGAGATCACCTCAAGCCCGAGGACGTTTACGTAAAAACCCTTTGATTTTTCATAATCAGAACATATTATTGCTACGTGATGGATTTTGTTAAACTTCATGTTATTTATCGCTTACCTTGCCCATTTAGTAATAGAAATTGTTGTTCCGGATCCCGGCATGGAATCGATATCAAAACTGTCCATCAAACGTCTAACACCAGGAAGTCCTGCACCTAAGCCGCCGGAAGTTGAATATCCATCCTGCAAAACCATGCGGATATCATTTATGCCTGGACCATTGTCGACAGCTGAAATGTGAATTCCTTTTCTGCCGCTCTCTTCCAATACACTGATCGTAATTTGTCCGCTGCCCGCGTATAAATAGATGTTTCTCGCAAGCTCCGATATCGCAGTCGTGATTCTTGCCTGGTCAACTCCGCCAAATTGCAGTTCCTTTGAAACTTCTCTCCCTTTTTGGCGGGCGAGTACTATATCAAATTCATTATTAATATTAATTACAATTGGTTCTGTCATATGGCTAACCCTCTAACAAATGGCTTAATATCGTAATTCCTTGTTCAAGATCCAAGGCAGTGTGAACATTATCCAATGTTATGCCGAGTTCAATCAAGGTAATTGCAACAGCAGGCTGGATTCCGGTCAGCACTGCTTTTGTACCCATAAGACTAGTCATGACAATGACATCACCCAATACTTTTGCGATAAATGAATCGATCATATCTACTGAAGTAAGGTCGATTACTACCCCTTTTGCACCAGTATCCTTAATTTTGTTTAACAAATCCTCTTGAAAAGTAAGAACAGTTTGGTCATCCAATTCAACCTGTATAGACACTAATAAATAATCTTTTAATTTTAATATAGGAATTCTCACTTCATCTAAGCCTCCAAATCATTAAACTCACCAGAATTCACTATGTACAAGCACACTATATATATAAAGTGTACGAATTCTCCAAGTGCACTTTAGTAAATAAGATTTTAATTGGATTATACGTTAAAAACAGTTGGATTTACAAATTTAAACTAATCTTTCCTCTATTTTTAATAGAGATCATGAAATTATTTAATTTGAATAAAAAACCTCCAAAAAGGAGGTTTGAATTTTTAAGGCTTTGGGTAGAGGTAAAAGATTATTTAAAATGTAGTTTTAGCTCCAAGATAACGCGGTTTCCAGTACGTATTGTCCATGTCACTGATTTCGACTCCTCTGGATGTACCAGCATGGATAAATTTATTGTTACCAATATAAATCCCTGCATGTGAAGGGCCAGTTTTATACGTCTCGAAGAATACTAAATCCCCTGCTCGCAGTGATGAAACGGGTTTTGTTGCATTCCAGATTGTTTCAACGGTGCGTGGAATTGTAATCCCGACTTTAGAGTACACGTAATTCAAATATCCGCTGCAGTCAAAACCAGAGGGTGTACTGCCTGCCCAAACGTAAGGGACACCGATATATTTTTTCGCTTCAGAAATTAATGCATCTACCTTAGAAGCTGTTGAGTACGTAGCCGTCACTGTAGTGGTTGCGTTTGCTACATTCGTTGTGACAGGAGCAGCAGCAGCTCCGGACAATTTCAAGATTTGGCCAGGATAAATTACATCTGAATTAAGATTATTAATAGATTTTAAAACTGATAGCGATAAATTATGGCGAGCAGCAATGGTAGATAGATTGTCTCCACTCCTGACAATGTATGTGCTTGATGCAGATGCACTTGCAGTAGCGGGAGACACACCAGAAACCTTCAGCCTTTGTCCCGGATAGATGGTATCGGATTTAAGATCATTTAAAGATTTTAATTTAGTAATTGATAAACGATATGTTTTTGATATTCCCCATAAAGTATCGCCTGTTTTCACGACATATGTGGATTCTGTTGTATTTGTGCTTACGCTTGTTGTTGATGTATGGCTGTGCGGTGCAAGGACTGAAAGTCTTTGATTTACATAGATCGTATTAGTGGATAATTTATTCCATGTTTTAATATCATTTATAGCAACATTATATGATACAGAAAGCTTCCACAAAGAATCACCTGATTGAACAGTATGTAATTTTTCATGTGCGCTTGCAGAACCACTAAATGATGTAAATAAAAATCCGGCCGTTGCAGCCACCGTCATAAGCTGTTTTTTCATGTTGAGCAACTCCTTTGATTTCTGTTACAAATTTATACTAGAGTCTATCAAATGAGTTTTGAATCTATAATATTTGCCTGTATAGGAATAGTTTTCCTTTGGTAAAAATACCGTTTTCAATGAAAAAAGAGCCATAAACCTTATTAATATAAGGAATTAAAGGCTCTTTTTTCCTTTAAAATGTCATGTTTGTAATGTTATTGAAATACAAGTTTAATCTTGTTGTAATTTTTGAGTTATATGCCACCTGTCCTAAACATTTGTAAACTCAAGGGAAGAATGGACTAATATTTTTAATAATAAGTGAAACTTTTTGAATGGATCATGTTATTCAACAAAAAAAAACCCGCTGCATAAGCGGGTTTTTCGGTTTTACAAGTTGTTTTTTATCAGTTTGTTTGCCAGTTCATCAATCCCCTGGCCATTCCCTGTTTCTTTTACTGTTGAAGCAATTTGATTGATGATCTGGCTGCTCTCCGGACTAGTAGAAGTCGTTGAATGGAATCCTGATCCTCCAGGGTTTGAACCACTCATTTTAGTGTTCATTCCTGAAGTGATTTCCTTTGCGAATTCGGTCAGCCCAGGAGAGATCGGTCTATTAAATCCTGCTTGCTTATCAGTGTTTTGGAAAAGCTGCCTCATTCCGCCCATTCGATTCTTAAATAAATAGGCGGCTGCAGCACTTACTGCGACACCCATCAAAGAATAGGTCATTGAGCGATTCTTTTTTCTTTTATATCCGAACGTTTTCATCATGTTTTGAGGAATATTTGATCTCATTAACGTGGAAATCCATGCGGATCGATTCATTCGGCAGCACCCCTTTTTAGATTAGAGGAATCTTTTGTTCCTCCATATTTAGTATTGGGTATCTGCCTCTGATTATTCCGGTAATAGCTTACATTCACATTTGCCCTAATTTAAATATGGCTTTACCTTATTAATTGCTTTCTGTAGTTTTACTGAGTTTTTATTATACATTTGCTTAGCTTCCATTGAATCTGTTTCCAATGCGAACAATTCCAGGTCTGCCTGGCATTTTTTTAGCATAGCTAGAAGCAGCTTCCTTGGCTGTGGAGATGGCACTTGAAGTTGATCATCATATGTATCAATCGTCAATTCTCCATAAGAATCAACCTGTCCAATGAATACGTTTTCCAAAGTAACTCCTAGATTCGCTAATTCGATCTCAAGCCACCCGCGATTTTTACCTGCTGCTGTCAACGGATCGTTTAATACTTCACCATCCATGATAACGGTATGGGTCTCTTTTTCAGGAGCGACATTTAAATGTAGATCTTTAGGTGTCACTGGCTGCATTTCCCTTTTAAGAAGAACACTTAAATCTCCCTTTGGCTCAAGTACCGCAAATTCTACATCGGCTGTTTTAAAGACATTCTTTTGCCGAAGCAAGGAGTTCAGTTCGTCGATTGTATACTTTTCTTTTTTCATATTCTCTTCAAGAACCTTTCCGTCTTTAATCAAAACGGTGGCTTTACCTTCAATTACATCCCTGAAGGATTTGCTTTTAATTGAAAGAACATCGACAAGATAGGTAAATCCTCCAAATATTATAACAGCTAAAACTCCATGGAACATATTTCCTTCGAGGCCCATGATAACCTCTCCGGCAATACTGCCTATGGTGATTCCTGAAACATATTCGAAAAATGAAAGCTCAGCAAGCTGTTTTTTTCCGCCAAGCTTGGTGATTGCAAATAATGTAACGACGAATAATATTGATCGGACGATGATATGCATCCATTCAGACATTCATTCCACTCCTAAGCTAGCCTTTGTATTGGGGCTCTTTGACTTCCAGCTCGGTTTTTCGTTGTTCCAAATCCAATTTAATTTCATCTATTACCATCATCGTTTCATGGAAGACCCTGCTCGCTTCTTCAATGTTTGTATTTAAAGCTAGAGAGGATATTTGAGCCTCGATTCCTTTTATTGTCGATAGACATTGGTTAACATTTGCAGCTACTGTCATCAATCTTCACCTCATACTCATATGTACAGGAAAAGGGCGGGTTCACCCTGCCCTCCCTGGATTACGATTTATATTGTGGTTCTTCCTGCTCAATTTGCTGCAGGCGCGGCTGTATACTGTCAATGATGGATTGGGTTTGAGTAGCCGCCTGTTGGTAAAGCTGTTTTGCTTGTTGGTTTTCAGTACCAAGAGCGAAGGTTTCAAAGCTAGCCTGAGCACTTTTTAATCCAGCAAGAGTTTGTTTCACTTGAGCTCCAACTGTCATGTATATTCCCTTCTTTCCAAATAATTTTGGTACTGTTTTAGTATTGCTAGGTCAGAAAAAAATATTCATGACAAAATGATAAGAAAAAACCACTTACTTCACGTGGGGACGGAAATAAGTGGTTATATATCACTTTGTGTCATTGTAGACGATAATCCTTGTGTTATAAAGGACATAGCCATATTCCCACTTTGCCCGGATTTCCATGGCATAATCGCCCGACTCAACGTTGGAATCCTCTAGCTTAAGCGGGTAGCCTTTCAAACCCTTATATGCAAGCTTTCCTGTTCTAACATCCCATAAATAATACTTAACTGTTTCAGGGGGTTTTTCAAATTCAAGTTTAATTTCTTCTGTAGGGGCAACGACGATCGGATCATCATTAAGTACAAGTGTAACTGGATCAGAATATGTATCATCGGCAGCCGTTCTTCCCCATTTGTTCAATGAATATGTTCCGGGTTCTGCAATTGCAGACTGGTTATTTACTAAAACCTCGAGTTCAGATGGTTTTGGCCTATATTTGCAATATCCAGCGATGGCACTGATGATAAGCAGAATTAAAACTGCTCCAGTTAATGATAACACTGTTTTCTTCACCAAGCACCCCTCATTTCGCCTGCAAAATTTCATCCATTAAGTAGACGATTTGAAGTGTGGGTAAGTTTCATTTTTTTATCGGAAATTTCAGATTTTTATCACTAAAAAGAACAACGAATACAGAGTTTCATTCATATTATAATCTTTATCCTCTTCAACGTATCGGTCTGCTCATCTTAACCTGAGACATATTCCATATACTTGATTTTGCAAACCGGCTGTGTTTAATGTTCCATTCTCATATCCAAACTTCCTGGCTGCGATTAATCATATTTGATCTCTCATCATTTGCCCCTAAATTAGTGAATTGTAAGTTTTTAATTGCAGGTTTGTTGTATTGTAACATTCCTTACATGCGATTAAGGCTAAGATTTTTATAATAAAGCTATAACTTTGAAAGCATGGTGATTAATATGCACGGACAAGAACTCAAACAACAGGAACCGATTAATTTTAAAAAGAATCCGTATATCGTAATTTGGGAGGTAACCCGGGCTTGCCAGCTAAAGTGTGTACATTGCCGGGCAGATGCACAGAACAAGCCAGATCCCATGGAATTATCGTCCGAGGAAGGGTTCAAACTGATTGACCAGATTTATGAGATGAACATCCCTATGCTTGTTTTTACTGGTGGTGACTGTATGATGCGAGAAGATTTATTCGAGCTTGCTGATTATGCTGTAAAAAAGGGCATGAGAGTTTCCATTACTCCTAGCGCAACTGACAATGTGACAAAAGAAAGAATGTTGCGAGCAAAGGAAGTAGGATTATCACGATGGGCTTTCAGTCTGGATGGCCCGAATCCAACTATTCATGACCACTTCAGGGGTACCCCCGGTTCTTTCGATTTAACGATTGAAAAAGTTAAATACTTGAATGAGCTTAACATGCCACTTCAGTTAAACACGGTTATATCACGATATAACTTCGAGTATCTCGAGGAAATGGCTGAATTGATGAAGGATCTAAAAGTCGTCATGTGGTACATTTTCCTGCTTGTACCAACTGGCCGCGGGCAACTTGATGCTTGCCTGACACCGACAGAACATGAGAAGGTTTTCCGCTGGCTTTATGAACTTAGTAAGATGGCTCCATTTGATATTAAAACAACCGCTGCACAGCATTATCGACGGGTTGTATTCCAGCAAAAAGCACGGGAAAAAGCTGTGGATCGTTCAGAAATCCGATATGAGGATACATTGACCAAGGATATGGCTTCTATCATTGATGGACTAAAAAGGGCTCCAAAAGGTGTTAATGATGGGAATGGATTTGTTTTCGTATCACATACAGGAGATGTCATGCCATCCGGTTTGCTTCCGCTTGTTGGCGGGAATGTAAGGGATATGTCTCTAGCTGAAATTTACCGCGAGTCGCCTATTTTTAAAGATCTTCGCAACCCTGACAATTACAAAGGAAAATGCGGTGTTTGTGAATTCCGTTATGTTTGCGGCGGGTCACGATCAAGAACATATGCCGTAACAGGAGATTACATGGGAAGCGAACCATATTGTGTTTACATCCCAGAAGCAATTCGCAAAAAAGAAAAAACTGTATAATTTGAATGATATTATGATCCCCTTGCATCATTTGCAGGGGATTTTTTGTTTGGAAAAGGTATTGGTAAGGTAATTCAGCGTTCAAGAATCTCAATTTTATTAAAAATTATAGTGAAATTTACTCCCCCGAAAAATATATTGGCGAAGTTCACAATTATTCTGGCGAACTGGAAATAATCATCGATAATTTCCAATTTCAATTTTGAAGGTTTTTAAACAGTGTAATTTCCTCAGTAGAAAAAATTCTCATTAAACATTGAAATGAATATTTACTACAAACCGCATTCCACGAGCAGCATTCGGCGATTTGGAAAAGTACTGTTAAGTTTGAATGAAAATCAATCTTTCTCATTTATGACACTTTCATGACTTCAGTATAACTGTGACATAAAGCACCGACGCAGAGTCCTTGAGGGCTTTAAAATAAAACTAACGAAAGGATGGTGCAAAAATGACAATCTCGATTGATCAAAACGCATACAAATGGTTTGAGAGAGAATTTGATACACCAAAGCCGTTTTACATCCGCCTTTACCCTCAATATGCCGGGTTTGGTGACAAGAACAAAGGGTACAGCCTTGCATTCGCTCGGGAAACTCCGTCTATTGCTGCCCAACAGCAAGAGATTGATGGAATTACCTTTTTTGTCGAGTCCAATGATACATGGTTCTTTGAAGAAACTAATGTTGAAATCAAGTACAGCGATACAGAACAAGAAATATTCGCTTTGTATGAGGAGCTCCATTAAGGAGTTGAAAGTGTTTTGGTTAATACTTTCTAAATATTAAATGCTATTGCACTGTTTAAAAAAAGTTCTTACCAGGAAAAAGTTTTTATCAAAATCGGAGCCTCAGCGATTGTCTGAGGCTCTTAATTTTCCGCTACATTTCCTTCGGTGCTTTGATTCCCAGCGATCGCAAACCTTCCTCGAGTACAATGCTGACTGCATATACAAGTGCCAGTCTTGATTCTTTTTCATCGTTTTCTTCAAGGATGCGGACTTCCCCGTAATATTTATTAAAGGCTTGTGCGAGATCAAGGACATATTTTGCGATTAGTGAGGGATCGTATTTTTCAGCAGCACGACAGATTGCTGCCGGAAAATTGAGAAGATCAATAATGACAGGCCATTCTGCTTCCCCGTTCAACCGGAACTCTTCAAGATTGCCGCTCCATGCCGCTTTTCGCAAAATTGATTGTGCGCGAGCGTTTGTATATTGGACGTATGGACCAGTTTCGCCTTCCACCTTAAGCATATCCTCCAGAGAGAACTCTATATCATTCATACGGAAGTTTTTTAGGTCATGGAACATGATGGCGCCTGTACCAACCATTTTTGCTGTTTCTTCCTTTGCAGGCAGTGATGGATTCTTTTCTTCGATATTTTTCAATGCTAACTGAATCGATTCATTCAGAACTTCTTCTAATAAAACCACTTTGCCTTTCCGGGTCGACATTTTCTTTCCATCCTTCAGGATCATGCCGAATGGAATGTGAACCAAATGATTACTCCAGTCAAAATTCATTTTTGCCAGTACTGCCTTTAGCTGTTTAAAATGGAGGCTTTGCTCATTTCCTACTACATATAAAGATTTCACGAATTGATATTGATCAAACCGGTACTTAGCCGCTGCCAGATCCCTGGTTGCGTACAAAGTGGCACCATCTGATTTTTTTATCAGGCATGGAGGAAGCTCTTCTTCTTTAAGCATAACTACCTGTGCTCCAGCAGATTCCTCTAAAAGTTTGCTTTTTTCCAGATGCTCAACGATTTCATCCATTTTATCATTGTAGAAGGCTTCCCCAGCAAATGAATCAAATTCAATCCCCATCAAATGATATATCTTTGAGAATTCCTTCAGTGATTCATCTCTAAACCATTTCCATAGCTGCAATGCGGTTTCGTCACCATCTTCCAGTCTTTTAAACCAGTCGCGGCCGGTCTGTTCTAGTTCGGGATTAACTTCTGCTTCCACATGAAATTTTATATATAGGGCCAGTAATTCTTTGAATGGATTCTTCTTCACTGTTTCTTCGGAACCCCACAGCCTGTAAGCAGTGATCAGTTTTCCGAATTGTGTTCCCCAATCCCCTAAGTGATTGATTTTAACTGGCTTGTAGCCAGTTTTCTCTAGTATTAGAGCGATTGCATGACCAATCACTGTTGACCGAAGGTGCCCCATTGAAAATGGCTTTGCGATGTTTGGGGAGGACATATCAATAGCAACAATACCATTTTGTCCTATTGAAAAATCACCATAATGTTCTTTTTGCTCAATAATATTATTCAAAACATCTTGAGCAACACTGGTTTTATTTAAAAACACATTCACAAAACCGCCTGCTGGTTCCACTTTTTCAAAAAGGTCCATGCTCACGCCTTGCAATCTTTGACTGAGTTCTTCCGCAATTTTTGAAGGAGCCTTACGCATAATCTTTGCAAGCTGAAAACATGGGAAAGCCAGATCACCCTGATTTATAAATCTAGGTTTTTCAATCAGACGCTCTACTTCCTGGATCGTAAGCTTATCATCTAACCCGGATACGATGACTTCTGCATACTTCTTTATATACATCATCCCAAGACCTCCCAAATAAAATAAAAAACTCCCGTCTCTTTAAAAGAGACGAGAGTTAAA
Source organism: Heyndrickxia sp. MSNUG (assembly GCF_049532715.1). NCBI lineage: Bacteria > Bacillati > Bacillota > Bacilli > Caryophanales > Bacillaceae > Heyndrickxia > Heyndrickxia sp. MSNUG. Next base: position 2,485,475 of record NZ_CP150978.1, on the reverse strand, counting down.
TCCCGCGGTACCACCCTAATTGTTCCATAAAAGGAACCTGCTTGCATTGATAACGGAAGCTCTCCGGCTTGCCCTACTGATTTCAGGCAGGCATCTCAAAAGTGCGCTTCATTATTCTGTCTCACCAGGCTCCCATCATCCCCGGCTCGCTGCAGCAGACATTGAATAACTACTCTCTTTTTCATCGATTAGATATTTTTACCATTATATGCAACTGTACTTAAGATTTGCAACCATTATTTTAGGATTAATGCCGTATCAAATTCCTGAATAGACCTTTTGCGGTTATCGGACCTTTCTGTGTAGTTACCGCCTGTGTACTCACGAATAATCTTTCTCCAGAAGGCTTTTGCCGGTTCATTCTTTTCAATTTGCGTGATGCTCCATTTTCCTTGAAACATGTCAAAGAGCTTAACTGCTGCTGCTTTTCCAAATCCCCTGCGGTAAAATTTCCTCAAAATGAAAAATTCCCGAATGATATGTGGCTGATCTTCACTACCGCTTTCTACTAACGAAAAGCCTGCAAGTTCGTTTTCATGAACTATAAAGAATGCATGCAAATTCGGTTCTGTCCAGTAAGGCATCAAGTCGAAAGGCGTATATTTCCCATTTCGTTCAATTTTAATATCCTGAAAAACCGTAAACTCATATATATAAAATTGCATTAAATGATGTAGTGTATCTTCTTCTCCCTGGGTTACAGATACTATATTAACCATTGCATTTTCCTCCATTTTTAAGATAAGAGCTGCTGCGAAAACGCAGCTTATTCACCCTGCTCTGGATAAGTAAATTCGTAGCTGATCCTCTTTCCATTCAGTGTTATTTTTACCACTTCATATCCAGTTACGGAAGTGAAAATATGAGATGAATCCCCCATTGATTTTTCCTCCCATTCACCTGTAGATCTAATTTTATTCAGGTATTTATTGTATTCCTTCAAACTTGCATTTTCCCAAATGTATTTTTCAGTGTGGCCATTCTTCTCTACAGGGTTCAATCCAACAGGGAAAGGGAGAGTGTCATATCCATGTGTAGCATAAAGCTGTTCATCATGGATGTATGGCTTTTGATTCTTATACTTCAATGTAGCGATAAAATTAAATATTTCCGCATATTCAAGCTTTGGAAAGTCAAAACTGAAATGCGTTGTTTTATTCTCAGCTTTAACGAAGAAATGGTACCGCAGTGAAACATCTGTCATTTTCACATGTTCTATATAGAGGGTTGTGGGATAAGGGAAATGTTCCAGTTCCTTTTCCACATACATTGCACCTGTGCTGGTTATTTTTTTTTGTTCTTCTTCTGTTACTATATCTGCATAACCAACTGGTATGGAGCTTCCCTCTTTAAAAAACGCATAGCCATCTTCAGATTCCTCACCATAAATTTTGGCTGCATTCCATGTGAATTGAGCGTTCTTGCTTGCAGAGGAATCTGGTGCTTCCTTCTTTTGATAGTTGTATTGCAATTGGAATAGAATACCTGCTGAAATCAATAAAAATAGACTCGTAAGCATTACATTTTTCCATTCAAAGATTCTTAAAACAGTTCTTTCCTTTGTTTTATTACTTATTGAATGGGTGATCCGGTTACGAATGGCTTCTTTTTTGGATGCAGGTGGTTTGACTTGCTTTAGAATCTTCCAATTTTCATCAAAATGATTGTTCAATTTGACTGCCTCCTTTTAAAACATCCATTTTTTTTAAAGCTGCTATTGCCCTCGATAATGTCTTTCGTACCTTTGTATCGGACCAGCCAAGGATTTCAGTAATTTCTTTTGTCGAACATTCTTCAATTTTCTTCAAGGTTATGACCAGACGATATTCGGGTTTAAGCAATTGAATAGCAACAAGCATTCGTTCCACGGCATCACGGTTTGCCACATATTGCTCCATATCAAATGGAGATGGGATGTCTTTATCTGTGATAAAAGCAGCAAAAATCCTTCTCCGCCTTCGCTTTCGTATTTCATCCATAACCAGGTGCTTCGCGATACTGAATAGCCACGTTTTCTCATTTGACCTGTTTTCGAAGCGGTCAAACGATGTATAAGCCCGCACAAAAGTGTCATGGACAAAGTCTTCACAGCATTGCCGGTCTCCAATCATGAACAGGATAAAACGATAAATGTCTTCATAATAAGTTTCATACCACTCCATTACCTGTTTTTCTTTTACCGGTTTCAAATTTTCCGCCACCTCATTTCCATACTCTAAATTATAAGTCGGCTGATTTGTGAAATCGTGACAGCTATTTTTAAAAATATTGTACAGATTAGGGATTTAGCCTTCTTCACATAAAAAATGAGTCCTCTCGGCAGAAGATGAGGACCCATTTTATTATATTTAATACTCTTCTAATTCCCAGGTATGAGCGAATTGAATGCTCCCTTTTAGTGTTTGAGCAACGGGACAACTCCGTTCAAATACGGAAAGGGCTCTCTCGGCAGCTTCACGTTTTCCTGTAGGTATCTTTAATTCAAAGTGGCAGTTGATTCTTGTAATCTTTAATACTCCTTCAGGTGCTTCGATGATTCCTTGTACCTTTGCTTTAACCTTTTCGGGTGTTGCAGGTATTTGGCGCGCTTCCAGCGCTCCAGAAAGGGTGCCGACCAGTCAGCCCCCAGCAGCTGCAACAATATGGTCTAGCGTCGATGGGTATTCTGTTTCGGGGTTAACTTTATAGAACTCTTTCACACCACCGTGAACACCATAAATAACAGGTTCGGAAAAACCATCAATAACAGCTTTCTTAATTTTATTAATGGAGTCGAGCTGCACAATTTGGATAGATGTTAAATGGATTGGTTTGGACAATTGTCATCCCTCCTGAAATTGTAATTAACCGTTAAAGTTTTGACATTATAGAAATTTAGATTGGTAACGATTGTTATAGGTTCATTTTAAAGATAGGCTGTCCATTTTACAAATAATAGGGTACAAGCTGAGGCATGTCCAAAATATTTTCATATGTTGTAAATGTAAGGTTCGGATCTTACCTATCTTTCATAAAGAAAGGGGGTGGAAAGATGATTGCAACTGCTGTGATTGTACTATTGATGTCTCTTGCTTTGGTTGTTGCTTTATTGCTAGGCACTGAACAGCAACAAACAACCCTTGTAAGATGTATCGCCGCTGTAATTAACGCTGGAGCTTAATCTCTTTGAGATTTGACACCTGAACCCCTTACTGCCTCCCCGGATGGACCGGTCATTTTCCGGGGAGACACATAAAAAAACAAAAGAAAGGCAGTGATGAAAACATTGGCTAACAATGATGAGCGGAAACAACAAAATGAAGATGGCGGTCAATCTTTTGATTTAAAGAAGCTCGTTAATTTTACGGAAAGTTTACTTCAAGAAGACCAGAAAAAGGAAATACAGCAGATTGAGCAATTGCCAAAAAGCGATCCTTCCACTTCTTCACCTTTAAAGGATCTAGGAGAGGTTATCACAGAAGAAAACCTAGCTTCGATGGTGAGTATGGCTAAGAATCTTGTAAACCCTTCTACCATTTCTCTTTTATCAAAACTAAATATTCCTATTGAGAAACAAGAAAGAAAGAACGACATGGACAAATTAATGCTAACGATTGAACTGCTTTCAGGTGACCTTAAAGAGATCCATATTGAACTAGATCAGATAAAACAGAAACTGAGCGCAATCAGCGAGCAGAACACCGTTTTAAAAAAAGAATTACTTTCTCTAACTAATCGTAGAAGAAGGTAATTTCTTTTTGTTATACAATTTTTTATATGACTGCCTTATCTTGGTAAGGCAGCTTTATTATTTCCAGGACTGATTTCCATGAAAAACGCTTAAAATGAATTCCCTGTCTGAAACCTGCAGTTTTTCATAAGACAGCAGAAAGGTTCTATTGTCATAAATGGCTTTTTCGAAAACAACCTCGATCCTGCTGCTTTCAATATTTACGATTGCATATGGGGCAGAAGGCTCAAATGTGCAGCCCAAAGACCCCGGGTTCTCGAACAGGGGCTTTTCCCCTTTATAATAGTGCAATGGATGATGATGGCCAAAAAAAATGGCATCTTCCTGATTAGTAGAGAACAAAGTCTTCATATTTTACAGGCTTGGTTCAACAATCGAACTGAAAGGATCCTGGCTAATATGGTCATTCATCCTCTCGGTGTCAATATGATAATGAGTAAATATAATTGATTGACTCTCGATATTTACCTTCAGCATTCTAGGTAGTTTTTCAAGGTTAGGAACATAGCTTTGATCCATTTGATTAGCAATCCATTGATGATGTTCTCTTGCATGTAAATGACTTTCAGGATGCTTTTCCCCTTTTATAAGGGCTAGTATAGCTTCATCATGATTTCCGGTTATCATTGAGACATCACTTCTCGAAAATAAAATGTTCAATACCTCGTTAGTATCTGGGCCAATCCCAATCATATCTCCCAAACAATAAATATGTTCGATATCTCTCATTCTATCGATTTCATTTAAAACAGCAATTAATGCAGGTGCGTTGCCATGTATGTCAGTTATGACGGCAAACTTCATTAAGTTTTCACCTCATTTGTTTAAAAGTTGAATTGCTAAGTATATTGCTGTCCCCCACATGATTAAGGCTGACACTTTGTTTAAGAGTGCTAGAAACCCAGCAGAGCTCTCCAGACGTCCTGTTTGCCTGCCAACATACGCAAGCGATAAAAACCAAATCCAAGAAGTGAAAATACAAGCTAGTGTGAAGGCTATTTTATCGGCACCGAAGTATGCAACCGAACTGGTTCCGATCACACCGATTGTGTCCATAATTGCATGTGGATTTAGTAAGGAAACAGAGGCTGCAAAGGCAATTTGTTTTTTAGGCGTAAATGATGCCTTTTCTATTGAATTGCTATGGGGGTTACTTTTCCAGGTAACATAACCCATATAAACTAAAAATAATATCCCCGCCGACAAGAGTAGTGTATTGAGCCAGCTGATTTTTAGAATGATGACGGATATTCCTAAAACAGCAAGAGTGATCAGGACAGAATCACAAATAGATGCAGTCAGGATTACTGGCAAAGCTTTTTTATAGGACGGTTGTATTGCACCTTGATTGAAGACGAAGACATTTTGCACCCCTAACGGGAGAATCAAGCCAAAAGATAAAATAAATCCGTGAATACTTGCAGTTAACATTTATTAAACCACTACCCTTTAGTTCCTTTACTTACTATTATCATAACACTTGCAAAGTTGAAAGCTGTTTATTGCTTCTTTTTGAAATCAATTACACAATTTCTTTTCATACTCCCTTTAAAAAAGTAGGCTCTGTTATAGATGAGTGTTGATTTTTCAAACCTGTTGATTGTAGTGGAAGGCGCGTAGACTCCTCCGAAAATGCTAACGCATTTCCATCGTGCGTGGGCATATTCGAGGAAGCTATTCAGTGTCCTGCGGGCGCAGCTGGTCAGGTGAGACCCCGCAGGAGCGCAGCGACGAGGAGGCTCACCGCCAGCCCCGCGGAAAGCGAAGCGCCTGGAACGAAAATCAACAGCCTTGTTTAACAGAGCCAAAAAGAAAAAGGAAGGAAAATGACCGTTGATATAGAATATTGTCTAAAAAGCATATGGAGGTTAAAAAAATTGCAAATTGATACTTTAAGGATAAATAAGAAGAGCTGGGATGAAGTGGCTCCTCGATTTTATGGAAGGACTGCTCTTCCGGAGTATGGTCCCTTTGCCCCTACTGAGGATGAATTGAATTTGTTTGGAAATGTTGCAGGTCTCAGGCTGCTTGAGATTGGGTGTGGCAGCGGGCATTCGATAAAATATATGCATGACAATAATGCCGGTGAGATTTGGGGTCTAGACCTATCAAGCAGTCAAATTTTGGCCGCAAGAGATTTATTGTATCAAACGGATGTTCATTTATTTGAATCATCTATGGAATCAGATCCAGGTTTGCCTCATGAATATTTCGATATGGTATACTCGATTTTCGCGCTGGGATGGACAACGAATCTTGATCTGACTCTGAAAAACATTCACAAATACCTTAAGCCAGGAGGTATTTTCATTTTCAGCTGGGAGCACCCCCTATATAGCCGCGTGAAAAATACTGACTTAGGGCTTATGCTTGATAAATCCTATCATGAGGAAGGCTCTTACGATCACGAAGCATGGAACCATCCTGCTTTTATGCAGCAATATAAAATTTGTACATACATAAATACACTTATTGAAAACGGATTTCGAATTGAAAAAATGGTTGAGGATGTCCGTTATTCAGAAGAATTAAAAACAAGACATGAGAATAGATGGTATAACTACGCGAAGGTATCGGCGATTCCTACTACGATTATTTTTAAATGTTCAAAATCATAATCTAGTTGTAATTTTTATGATCCTTCGGCAGCCGCAGTATAAGGACCAATTTTAAATGAGGTCCTTTTGCTTTTTTCTTTTCATTAATCCTCTTCAAATACAATCTTCTTTCATACAGCTTATTAATTCTTATCCAAATTCCTGTCCGAATATGAGCTGCTTTCGGACAGCTTTATGTTTCTTATCCAAATTCCTGTCCCAATATGAGCTGCATTTGGACAGCTTAATGTTTCTAATCCAAATTCCTGTCCCAATATGAGCTGCATTCGGACAGCTTAATGTTTCTAATCCAAATTCCTGTCCCAATATGAGCTGCATTCGGACAGCTTAATGTTTCTAATCCAAATTCCTGTCCCAATATGAGCTGCATTTGGACAGCTTAATGTTTCTTATCCAAATTCCTGTCCCAATATGAGCTGCATTCGGACAGCTTAATGTTTCTAATCCTTACTCCTGTCCGAATACGAGCTGCATTCGGACACCTTAATGTTTCTTATCCAAATTCCTGTCCCAATATGAACTGCTTTCGGACAGCTTAATGATTCTTATCCAAACTCCTGTCCGAATATGAACTGCTTTCGGACTACTTTGTGCTTCTTTTGATTTTATGATTTATCTTTAAACAGAATCTTGGCTAATCCTATTCCTGTTAAAGTCGTTAAGCCAGCAAAAATACCAAGATATATCCGATATTTCCAATCGAACAAATCATCTGCTATTATAAGTACCGTTGCAACAAATGCAGATGCAAATATAATTTGCCTAACACTCATTTTTTTATTTTTTCCCATGATTCCCCCACTTTTCAGCTCTTAATGCAATAAAATTCTCCAAAATCATCAAATCGACTCCATCTATATGAAGGTCATCTTGTAAATTCCAAAGTCTTATCTCGGACGTTTCTGGATTTTCCCTAAATGGTTGAAGACTGTTGAAGCTTGTAAAATAAATGGGGTTATATTTTAATTGAGAATTTGAACTGTTTCGAACCATCGCTAAACCTTTGAATTCCATGCCGTTTACAATCTGACCTGTTTCTTCAAAAAGTTCTCTTTTCGCACATTCCATTGGTGTCTCTCCTGCCTCCCTCTTGCCCACAGGCAGTTCCCATTGATTTCGCCATTTATTCTTACAAAGCAAATAATTCCCGTTACATTCTACGATGGCAAAGGAGCCGGCTAGTGGATTGTATTGATTGATCTCTTTCTCGCTGAGTCTCAGGAGCTTAACAAACGTAAAACCATTATTTTGACTGGTGATCAAGCAGCTTTCTCCCCTGTTCGTCGCGAATTCTTTTCCCGAAATGTATGTGCCAGTGCATATGCTTATTGCTTTGATAATCTCCTATATTCGTAGACATCGTGCATGCACCATGCTTTTCATTAAGCTGGCTGGCAAGCTGTCTGATGACATGAATTAGATCCTGCAAGATTACATTTTCATCTTCAGTCACGGTTATGAATGATAATATATGTTTTTTAGGTATGACGACAATATGTACCTCATAATAAGGACGAGTGTGATAGAAAGCCAGACTATGCTCTGTTTCTATCACAATGTCCACTTTTGTTTTACCTGACAGAACCTCTTCGCAATAAAAATCTTCCCACAAGTTATCCATTTTTCTCACTCCTTATTGTACGAATTCTTTTATGTAATGGTTTATAAATCTGAGGTATGACTCTGTCAGGCCCACTGGTAATTGGTCAAGACTAAAAAATTGTAAATCTACGGATTCACTCTCATCTATATTTATTTCCCCCTGTATATCATTCGTGAAGTAAACGGCTGTTACCGAAAATAGCTCGTCACCGTTTGCCACCCTTAAAAAATACTCCGGTCCCGAGAAGACTCCTGCTAATTTAAGTTCCCCTACTATCAGGCCTGTTTCCTCTTTGACTTCTCGTCTTGCAGTTTCTTCGAGGCTCTCCCCCATTTCCATTATTCCTCCCGGAAGTCCCCAGCCTCCATCTATTCTATGCTGCAGTAATAACTCAGAATCTTGATTGAAAATTAAGACAACCGATCCCGGTAATATCAAAGGTCGATGACCGACCAATTCTCTAAGTTCACTGACATATCCCATTCATATCACTCTATCACTGTTTTTTGAATAAAGCGGTCCATAATGCAGAAGTGCCGAATAGAGGTCCGTCCTGAGACACATCTCTCATTTTCCTTATCTCGACCACTTCAAAATCCTGAAAAATTCTTTTTAATTTCTCTTCAGTAAAACCAAGCCCGCCCTTTAAGCTTTTTAATCTGTATACATCCCAATCGGATATTTCAGCTCCACCTAGTTCTCCACCTTGAACAAAACAAGTTAGCGCAAAAGATCCTCCAGGCTTTAACGCACGATTTACCAAGTCAAGATAATCCATCCTTCTATGGGGTGCTATATGGTGGAAGCATCCTGAATCATAGACGATATCATATGTGCCTTCCTCGATCTCTAAATCAAAAATATTTGTCTCGATAAAATTCACGTCGATGTTTTTCTCGGAAGCTCTTTCCTTTGCCCAGGTTATTCCTTCTTCAGACTGATCTACTGCATCGACAACACAGCCTTTTTCAGCAAAGAAAATCGCATTCCTGCCTGGACCGCAGCCTAGTTCAAGAACTTTCCCCTTTGATAATTTTTCTGTTTCAAAGTATTCCACTACATTTTCGTCCGGATCATTCCGGAAGAAAGGAACCTTTCTTTCCCTATCGGAATAAAAGTGATTCCAATCAAACTTGCTTTCCTCTTTTAAAAATTGGTCCAGCATATTCAACAGATCATCATAGCTTTTAATCATTTCATTCATCTAAAATCCTCCTAAATTATTCAGGTCCTTACAGGTGATACAAGGTGTTTTTGTGTGCAGCTTTCAACTGGCTGAATTAAAACAGGTCTCATTGAACCTGAGAAGCTTAAGCTTACCAGCTCCTCACTGATCGCTTTTAGCGCATCCATTAAAAAACAGCCATCGAGTGAGATAACAAGCTTCTTTTCACCACTTATGCTTTCAATCTTCTGAACCTCTTCTATTTTTCCTAAATCACTAGAATAAGAGGATATTAATAGTCTTGAATCATCCAGTATTTCGAGTTTAACATTGTTATTTCTTGAATCTCTTGCAAATAAACAAGCACGGTCGATTCCTTTTAAGAACTGATTTCTTTCAATTATGATTGTAGTTTTAGATTCTTCTGGAAATAGTATTGTTACATTTGGATATGTTCCTTCTATCAGCCTTGTATAAAAGGTAATGTCCTGTGATTTAAAAACGAGATAGCGATCAGAAATATATAACGCTATTTCCTCAGAAGAATTGCTGAATATCCTGATCAATTCTTTTGCCGATTGCAATGGTAAAATATATGCTCCATTAATTCCTGTAGCAATTACCATCTCGCTTAATGCCAGTCTATGTGAATTAGTTGCAGCAAACATAAGTTTATTTGCTTGAAAGGAAAGCAGCAAACCAGTCAGAACGGGACGAGAATCATTATGAGAGACAGCAAATGAGGTTTGTTTAATCATTTGGGTTAAACTGTGCATCGGCATTTCAATAGATTTCATGCTTGTCAATTCCGGCAGCTTAGGGAAGTCATCAGGATTAAATCCGCTAAGCAGAATGGTTATTTCCTCTGAATGAATTTTTATTTTTTCATTTTCGATTAATAGAATGGTAATCATATTCGGCATTTTTTTCACTAGCTCGAGTAAATGTTTAGCAGAAATAACAATGCTCCCAGTTTCGAATATTTCCATACGGCCATTGCCTAAAAGAGGAATTTCTTTTTCGATATAAATGTCATGATTGGTTGCCGCCACTGTCAAACCATTTGAACCGGCAGTAATTTTTATGCTGCCTAGGATAGCTGAATTGGTATTTGAGGGTACAATCCTGATAATCTCAGTTATGGCTTGATAAAAGTAATCTCGCTCAATTCTAAATTTCATTTAAAAACCTCACAAAAATTTTATCTTACTATTCAATTCGACATAAAAATGGGAAATTCCTGTAAAATTTTGCGTAAAAAAGCGACCTCCCTCAAAGGGAAATCGCATGATCATTCAACCGTTTATTAAACTTTTTCCTTCTGTAAAATTAGCTGGACAACATGTCCCATTCCGGTATGCAGCTCGCCTTCTTTTCTTTCTTTTTCGCCGTAAAAGAAATGAAGGATCTTGTAGCCTTCTGTCCATTTCAGTATATCCACTGGATGATAAAGCATATCAACCGTTTTGGGTCCCCCGGTTTTGTAACGAACCTGATCCTCCGAATACACCTCCATCATTAAGACGCCACCTTCTTTTATACTCGAGAGCACCCTATCAAATACAGTCTTTTGATCCTTTTTATCAAAATGGCCAAAAACCATAATAGCTGCATCGAATTCTGCTGTCGGTACTTCATCATGGATTAAATCCTTTTGTTCCGTGATGACCTTTACACCATATCGATGAGCGAGAGCTTCTGTTTTCCTCAACCCGTTGTCTGCATAATCAAAGGCAGTTACATCGTGGTTTTGTCTGGCTAAGAATACGGCATTTCTGCCTTCACCTTCCGCAAACGCTGCGACTTTTTCAAGATTTTTCAAGCGGTAAGCATGCGAGTGTATGAACTCATTAGGTTCTTCTCCATAAATATAATGCTCTGCTCCGAATCTTTCGTTCCATGGATTTCCCATACGATCACTCCTTCCTTTTTCATTATACCCAATACCCTTTTTTTAGTATGATTAAAGAACCTGAGGCTATCCTAAGATAAAAAGGGTATGGTGTATTAATAGGAGGTATAAATATGAATGAATTGACATCGATGGATGAAGTTAAAAGTTTGATAAATGATCATGAAGTAAGCTTTATTTATGTATTAACTGACAGCTGAAGTGTTTGTCATGGTTTGCTTCCTCAGGTTGAGGAAGTGATGAAGGATTTCCCAAAAATTGCAATGGGATTAGTAAACGCTGCAAAGGTAGAGGAAATCGCAGGATTCTTAATGGCTTTCACAGTACCTGTACTTGTCCTATATGTAGACGGCAGGGAATATTTAAGAGAAGCAAGGATCGTCCAAGTAGAAAAATTCAGGGACGATGTAACTAAAATTTATGAAGGTATTTTTGGTGAATAATCACTTGCTCGCAAAACGCCTGGTGTTGTTAAAACAGGCGTTATTTCACATGCAGTCAGAACTCCTCTAAATCATATTAACTAACTTGCCCTCCAAAGCAGCAATATACCGCTTAGCAGATTTTTGAACAGATTGATGAGCATTTTCCTTAATAATTCGATGAAATGCATTATATAGTCGATCGAAATGAAGAGTGTTGACCTTATCTGCCATTTCCTGAACCTTGATAGCTGGCAATGGAATAAGGTTTGGATAACTATACATGAAACTTACCCATTGTCGATCGGCCACTACTTGAATGATGTCTCCAGTAAGAAGTAATCCTTGCTTGTTCACATCATGTTCCCAGTGCAAAACACTTCCCCCATTAAAATGCCCACCCAAACGATACAACGTTACACCCTCATCAAGCTCAAGAGAATCTCCCGACCAGAATATGATTCTGTCGCTCGGCCTTGTGACCCATTGTCGATCAGCTTCGTGGATATAAATGCTTGCTCCGAATCGTTCAGCCCATTCAACCTGCGTCGAATAATAATGCGGATGGGATAAGGCAATGGCATCTACTCCTCCCAATGCTTTTATTTCATTTTCCGTACTGTCGTCGAGGTAGGTAATGCAGTCCCATAACAAGTTGAATCCATGATTTTGTATGAGGTAAGCTGTCTGTCCGATTGCATAGCCAGGAGTAGTTGTTATACTGTACAGGCCAGGCTCTTCAGTGACAATAGTATTTCTGTAATTCCCTGAATCAATAAGTGTTTCAAGCGTTGTCCAAGACTGTCCATCTGGATGGATGTACTGCCTTTCGTCAGCGCATATCAAACAAGTATCGGGTGTATTTATTGATTTTGGATATTGGACACCGCAAGTATTGCAGATAAAATGGTTCATATTGAACACCTTCCTCATATTTTTCTTATTTTAATTATAGAAAATTCAAAAGTAGTCCACTTCGGTTGATTGTTGTAACTTTTCTACAACTTTTGGCTGAGAATTGCATTTTTATAATTCATCATCCAATAATGCTCCCCAACTAATATATTCGATGATCTTCTTGGCCTCGGTAACAGCTCTTTCCCTGCCATATGGCGACAAGAACCAATTATCCTTACATGTGGTTTGGTCATCTGCAGGACATAGTGTAAATTCAATCCATTCAGGCATATAAGTCTTAAAAGTAAGATATGTTCTTCGGATATGATAACTACTCGTCACGATCAGCAGACGCCTGATTTTATGCAGCGGGCATGAACGGTCTAGAACCAGTAGAGAAGCGAGGACATTTTCTTTCGTGTTTTTAGATACATCTTCAACTAAAATTTTGTCTTCTGGGATACCAGCTGCGATGGCTTTATTTTTCAATAAAGCAGCTTCCGTCAGATTATTGCCCGGCCAGGTAACACCCCCAGAAAACAGAATTTTATCAGCACGACCTGATTTATATAATTGAAGAGCCACGGGCAGTCTGTATTGTATTGCTTTACTGCTGCCCAATACGACTATACAATCCCCTGACTGTTGATCATCTTGAAATTCTCCGAACAAGAGCTTTGTAATCTGTTCATCTGAAAGGATATTTGGATTTAGTTCTGATATTTTCATGTAATTTGCATCTCCTCTATAACTCATTTATAGCAAGTTCATGTTAAAATATAAGAAAATTTAGAACCCGGAGAGATTCCTTATGTACGAATTGTTTTTGTATAATTGGCAAGTCAGGGACGATTGGTTTGAATGGTGTGAGGATTTACCTGATCATGAACTTACAAAACACCGTGTTGGCGGCATGGGCAGTATATTGAAAACCTTATTCCATGTTATTGATTGTGAACAAATATGGATTAATCAAATGCTTGGCAGCCCTGTGCGTGAGAGAAAATTCGACGCCTCTTGTACTCTTGAAGTGGTAAAAGAGTATTCCTTGATAACAAGAGAAATGACTAAAGAATTTATTAAGGATTGGTCAGTCCAAAAGGATGATGAAATCCTTGAAATAAACAGTAAGAACGGACGCTCATTTACATTCCCATATCGTAAAGTGTTGAACCATATCATTTCCCATGAGATTCACCATATTGGACAACTATCCATATGGGCGAGAGAACTTGATAAAAAGCCAGTAAATTGTGATTTACTCATTAGAGATATTTATTAGACCCCTTCATGGACTGAAGGGGTCTTTTTAATTTTCTCTTTTCCTCATGCAAATCCCTTCACTTTCCAAATATTAAAATGTATCTTCTAACTCGTCTGGAGCAAAATATCAGATGTGTCCAATTTCCTGTCAAAAGGAGAAAACATGAATATTGATACGATAAGGGGTGCAATCATGGGAATTTTAAGTGGTAATCCAAAGGATGAACCGATGCATTATGGTGAGGTTTTTGGTGCATGGACGCATCTTTCTGTAAATCATGGTCTTATTGCCGGCTACCAGACATTTGTTAACCATATTGGCGATGAGGATTTGAAAAAACTTGTCTTAGAAGCAATTGAGGCCCTTAAAGAAGAAAAACGCCAGGTTGAAGAATTGCTCAAAACAAACGGAATTGGTCTTCCGCCGGCACCACCGGAACGTCCAGTGGCTCACCTGGAGGATATACCTCCTGGAGCACGGTTCAGTGACCCTGAAATCAGCGCGTCGGTTTCAAAGGATGTTGCTCAGGGCTTAGTTGCAGCAAGCACAATGATTGGTCAGTCGATCAGAGAAGACATTGCGACAATGTACGGCCAATTTCATATGGCAAAAGCTCAATTCGGAGCTAAAATGCTCAAGTTAAATAAGACAAAAGGCTGGCTGGTACCTCCTCCCCTGCAGGTTAAATCAACAGAAAAAGCATAATATTATTATGTAAACAATGGACAACTATATTTGGTTGTCCATTGTTATATTCTTTCCTCAAATTTTAAATAAATTAGATATAACAATAAAAACAGCAGATCATTTAGACCTGCTGCTTCATTTACTTTTTCCATATCCGCTTGTTTTCTACCCTTTTTGTATATCCGAGAGAATCTAACCGCTCTAGGAAGGGAATCATGTATTTTCTTGATAATTCAACTGCTTCCTTAGCCTCTGCTACTTCAAATTCAGTATCTGTATGGCTTTTCAGCTTCTGGACCGCATTTGCGAAGTGCTCGCCATGGCAGGCAAACTGGTCATCCAGCAACACAATTTTTCCTTGATCCTCCAATAACCTCTTTAATTCCAAACCGAGAGATTCGGGTATTCCCGCATTCTTAATATAGTCATTAAGATTAGCAACCTTTAAGCCATCTTTTTTCAGTTCACTTAGCAGGTTTTCTGTCCGTTTTTCCCAATTTTTCGGTACATGCGGTTCAAAGTTTGATAAGGAAACGAACTGTTCTTTTCTTGAAAAAATACCTCGCCCCATACCATAATCAATGATGAATTCGATAAGCGACTTTGAAAACTGTTTTTGCAGTGATTGAAGAACCTCTGCCTTATTTAGTCCCGGGCGCATCGGATTTGCTTCATGAAATTCTTTTAGCTTGTCTTTGATGTCCTCTTCAATCAGTTCTACAAGAGAGCTAAGCGTGTATTCCTTGCCTGAAATCTGGACAAATTGTTCATCTTGCAAATTTAACTTTAATGTTTCTTCATCCAGTGCCGTCCTTTTAATCAAATCTGCCATGGTAAGACTTTTCGCCTCATATAATGCAGCATTGATCCTTTCAATCGGCGTGCCTGCTTTTTTCTTTTCCAGCTCTTCAATTGTCTGCTGGCCGAATCGATATTTATTTCCGCGCGGGTCGATTACCCAACCGCCTCCGATTGTTTCCTGCGGACTTGGCCGCCTGATGATAAAGCGGTCTCCGCGTTTAGTCACGATTTTTTCTTCCAGCCTAAGCTGACAAAGAATTTCCCCGTTTTCTTCCTTCAGTTCATTCCTGTCAAAGAAAACGATTCTGCCCATTACTTCAGCTGTACCAATATGGCATTTAATTGGCGTCCGTTGCTTCACAAGATGGTCTAAATCTTCGACAACGCGAATTGCCACATCTAATGTATTCGTTACAATAAAATGATCGGATGAAACAAGGACCTCTCCCCGTTCCAGGTCATATTTGGAAACACCAGAAAGATTGATAGCCGTACGCTGGCCGGCAAATGCAATCTTTGCTGGCTTATGATGGACCTGCAGCTGACGGGCACGGACTTCAATGCCATCTGGCAGCACTTTCAGTAGCTGTCCCTCTTCAACCGTACCTTCATACACAGTGCCCCTGACCACTGTACCTTGTCCCTTAACGGTAAAAACCTGGTCAATTGGAAGACGGAACGCGCCTTTCGCATCACGCATCTCCTGTTCCTTCAAGGTATCGATAATCAATTTCTTTAACTCTTCGATTCCCTTTTTCGATAAACTGTCAACCATCATAAACGGAGCGTTTTCAAACACAGTGCCTTCCAGCTCACATAAAATATCATCCTTGACCAGTTCAACGAATTCATCTTCTACCCGATCTATTTTTGTAATGGCGATAATCCCGGTCCGAATCCCCAAAAAGCCAAGGATGTCCAGATGTTCCCTTGTTTGCGGCATGACACCTTCATCTGCAGCTACAACAAGAACGACTAGGTCGATTCCGGCTACTCCCGCAATCATTTGCCGAATAAACCTTTCATGGCCTGGAACATCTACAACGGATATTTGAAGTTCCTCATCCTCATATAAAGGCGCGAACCCAAGTTCAATCGAAATTTGCCGTTCCTTTTCTTCTTTCAAACGGTCGGTATCCACATTCGTCAAAGCTTTTGTCAGCGACGTTTTCCCGTGGTCAATATGTCCTGCCATTCCGATGGTAAAATACCTCTTGCTCAAATGCTGACACCTTCTTTTTATATGTATAAAATTACTCTAACTTTAAAACAGGAATTGTTCAAGCAACTGATTTCAGATCCTTTTTGCTCCTAGAGCCCCGCTGTACTCACCATTTTGAAGAAACACTGATTCAAGACCTGACATTTTAGCATACTTTTCTAAATAGGATTGAAGCACCTTATTTCCTGAGAGGGTGCTCCCTATATATATAACTTTCTTAGTAGAGTGTAAGGTTGCAGCCTGTACTGATAATAAAGTGATTGTCTCAGAAATCATATTTATAACAGCGGCCACTTGATCCGCTGCAGAGCTCTCTTTGCTCTTTGAGGCCTTGGCAAAGTTACTCGCAGTCAAGTCGCCTGGAATGGGTGGCTCTTCTGGGTGATAAATATCTTTGACTAAGAGGTCAACTTTCCCCCTTGTACCTATTGACGCCAACTCAACCAACTCGGAAAAATCTCTGCTATCCCCAAGGAGCGTACCCAAACCCATAAAGGTACCTCCACCGATCCCGCTTCCAAGAACCCGTTCATAATGACTCCCTTCCATCACAAACCATGAAGTGCCAGTTCCGATATTGACGAGCAGGACTTTTTCTTGCAAAGAGATTTTTTCTTGCTCCATCAAATACATTGCCCCTTCACAGGCTGCCTTGAATTCGTTTACAATTTCAGCCTCTTGAAAGAAATCTGCTTTTATACTTCCTGCTTTTCCACCTGTCAAAACGATTCTTTTACTGGCTGCAAACATTTTAAGCCAATTAAACGCAGATTCCAGGTCTTCAATAGAATACTTTTTAAAATGAATTCTGCTTTTTTCTTCAAAAGCGATCTTAATGAGCGAACCGCCTGCATCTATACCAATTGTATTCTCATTCATAGAGAGACTCCTTTTAAAAGAATAATACATGAATAAGCCAAATAATTAACTCTATTGTACGTCCCTAATCTTTCACAAATCAATAAAAAGCACAAGTTGTTCAATCTGTCATTTTAAACTATTTTTGAAATCGATTAGGAAATCATCAAAAAATCCCTGAACAAGTAACCGAAACTTTTCGATCTTGTCAGGGATTTTTCTTATTTATTGGGTTTTATAGGCTTGATCTAAATCTATTTTTCATCTTTATGGTTCTTATCAGCATCCTCATCAAAGGAAGGAAGGCCTGAGATGTAACCAATTCCGCCAGTTTTATTGATGCCGATTTCTCTGTCCATAGCAGCTTTCAATTCATCTTTGTCTACTGCTGTTATTGATTTTGTATCAAGTTCATCTCCTGGGTGCTGGAAATTACTCATGATATATGAGAATCCATTACGATTTTCAGCAGCAAACAGACCAGTTGATTCTGCGCCTGCAGGAGTTGATAAAATTCGTGTTAATTGCTTTGTATCCAGATTATAGGCCCAAACAAAGTTATTTGTATGCATTCCGCTATCTTCGCCGATAAATAGTGTTCGCATTGCTGGAGAGTAGCTCAAATTATCAGGGCTGGCAACTTTATCAACATTTGCTGTATTGCCATATTCGTCTGCTTTTGCCATATCTTCGCCGACTAATAACCCTTCCATAGATGCAGCAGCGTATTTACTGTCGATTGTATTTCCATTGCAATCTGTTTGACCACCAGCCAAGTTTAGCTGATACGTTACTCCCGATTTCATTTTTGGCAGCTGGATATGGTCTGCTGGATCCTTTCCAGTTGTATCTTTTTCCATTCCCTTGCTTTGATCTGCTATCGCAACATACACTTTGTTATCTTTTTCATTCAGCGTTAACCCTTCCATCTTGTTGAATTCAGATGTCGCACCAAGCATTGCTGCATAACGGCGTGATTCAAGGAAAGTGGCAGCCTTTTCCATACCAGGCTTTAGTTTAAGATATTCTGTTTTACCATGAGAATATTGTTTAATGGCTTTGAATCCTTCTTTTGGTGCATCAGATGTTTCGAAGATATCGCTGAACTTAATGCCGCTGTCAATGATCTTTTTGACTTCTTTATCCGATGCATGTCCAAGTTTGATCCATTCAAGGTTTCCAGAACCGCCATTTTCTGTTCCGGTCTGGTTAAACTTAGCTGCATAAAGAGTACCTTTTGACAGGTCCGCTTTTTTATCTGCTACGTACATGAACATCGTTGTATAGGATCCGTCATCACCGAAGAATGCAGTTCGCTGGTCTGGCATTACCTTCATTAATTCATGTGAGAAACGGCCAGTACTGTAATGCTTTTCCACTTTTGTCTTACCCTTTTTATTGACCTGAATTTCTGGAATATATCCATAGAAATAAGGATTTGCCTTAGTTTTATCTCCAAAATAAAGCTGTGCAAAACTCTCGACCGAAACCCTTGCTGATGATTCAGGATCATTTTCAAAGCTTCTCGCATCTGGTTCGTATTCTTCAGAACCTAAATGCGTATTCCATGGAGATAAAGAGCCGTTACAAGGAATCCAAAGTCCGTTCACTTCAGAAAAATCAATTTTTGTCACTTTATCCGCAGATAATTCCCCAGTCTCTTCATCCTGGTTTAATTTTGTCAGAGACATTGAAGCTGGTACAACTCCATATGCAGACTCTCCAGCAGCATCCATTGTCTGGTATTCATAATGAGTAACCATAAATTGTTGTCCGTTAATAGGGTTTAATAAGCTGTTTGAATCTGGAGCATCCGATACAAAAGGAACTGGTTTTCCAGGAACGCTATTATCCATGATCGGATCACCGTTTACGTCAATTGGTGTCCCAGCAGCTATCATTTCGCCTTTGTTTGTTGCTACCTTATCTTCTGATTTAAAAAGCCTGTTATAAGATAGGGGGAAATTCTTCGTAGTTCCGTCACTATACTTTACATCAACTGATGCCTGAGTATAAGTTTGGACCATTTGTTGAATTGTTGAAGGGGCTTGCATGCCATTAAATTTCACAGAATCTATTTTAGTTTGGCCTTTTTCAGCCGCAGCTGCAGGTGTTAAAGCAGGAATCGTTAAGGCCAGTGCTAGAGCAACCGTAGCACCTTTTTTAGTCATTCTTTTTTTATTCATATTGATCCTCCTATAACTTTGTAATAGATTATCCATTTCCTATTAAACTCTATAAATGTAAATCTGATATTGGATTAGCGTTAAAAAACATTATGTTTTATTTCATTTAAGTAAATACGTGGGGAGTTATTGAAAACTATGTAATTTTCTTTACACACAGAAAATGAATAAAGGCTTCCGTCATTCAACGGAAGCCTGGAAATCAATTAGGTTTGATACTGATTTTAGAATAAAGGCAGGTTATCTAAATTGTTCTCTTTAATACCATCTGGTTCACTTCGGATGATATCCCGCCCATATTTATGGAAAACGTCAACATGAGCCAGCTTTCCTTCTTTTGCTTCGTTTAAAGCAGTAATATAATCTAATTCCCTGCCTTGTTCTGTCTTGAATGCAATGATATCCCCATCATCATTCTTGCGGACAGCTATAATCTGCTCTTTCCCAGTCTGGAAATCATTCGTCTCGATTAGAGCTTGTCCTTGGCTCTGTTCTTTGTATTCTTGATAAATTTTGTTGAAATCCTTATTTGCCATAAAAACACCTCCCGAACATATGTTTAGTTTTGTCATGATGGAAGTTTTTTATGTGTAGAGTACAAAAAAGGGTGACGTATCATCACCCTTGTCTTTTTAAAATGGCTGCCACATAAGTGTTCTAGCCTTATTATATCTTTGTTCAACCTCTTGCCAATTGACTACCTTCCACCAATTTTCTATATATTTTGCCCGTTCGTTTTTGTATTGTAGATAGTAGGCATGCTCCCAAACGTCCAGAACGAGCAGCGGAATTACATCCCATTGGGTTAAGTTTTGGTGTTTTTCTGCCTGGAGGATTTCCAATCGATGGGCTCGTGGTGAACAAACCAGGATTGCCCAGCCAACAGCTTCGACGTTTTTTGCAGCTTCGGTAAAATGCTGCTTGAATTTTTCAAAGCTGCCAAATGATTGACTGATTGCTCTTCCTAGCTGGCCTTTTGGAGCTCCTCCTCCATCTGGACTCATGATACTCCAAAAAATCGTATGAAGGTAATGTCCGGAACCATGGAAGGCTGCTTCTCTTTCCCAGTGCTTGATTAAACTAAAATCGCCGCTTTCACGCGCTTTTTGCATTTCTTTTTCTGCTTTGTTCAATCCATCCACATAACTTTGGTGATGCTTCAAGTGATGGAGCTTCATAATTTCTTCAGCAATGACAGGCTCAAGTGCATTATACGCATACGGAAGAGGCGGCAAAACATGTCCCCCAATTGGAACAGGTTGGGCTCTTTGTCCCTGCTGCCTTGCCAATTCATCTCCTGATCCACCGGAAATGTCCTCATATAAGTTTCTTGCTTTTGAGTATAAATCTGGTTGATTATCGGCTTTATCAGCATCTTGTTTTAAGGAGATGAGAGTTTCTTCCCATTTCTGAATTGTTGCTTCATCGTTGAGATCCTTCATTTGTCCCCTCATAGCAGTCAATTTTGTTTCCATCTCCCTGCACCATTCAACTAAGGAATACTTGAACCAATAACCGTTCATATACATCGCCTCCCCAAAAATGCTCATCCGTAACAAAATATGAAAGGATTTGGTTAGAGATGACTTTTATAAAAAACTTCATTTGTACAGCAAGGTATAAAATTGATTACTTTGCTTCATAAAAAAAGATTATAATAATAGTTATATGAACGTTTTTAAGAGAGGAGTTTTTCCATGACTTATCCAAACACAGAAGAGACCCTGAATTTATTGAGAGCTTTGGTCAGTATCCCAAGCCCATCAGGAAATACAAATGAAGTGATTACATATGTTGAGAATTACCTAAAGGAATTAAATGTTGATACAAAGAGGAATCGCAAGGGTGGGTTGATCGCGACTTTACCCGGCAAGGATCAGCAGAACCACAGAATGTTAACTGCCCATGTAGATACACTTGGAGCGATTGTTAAAGAAATCAAGCCTAGCGGCCGCCTTAAGCTCGATTTAATCGGCGGCTTTAATTTCAATTCCATTGAAGGTGAGTATTGTGAAATTGAAACATCTTCAGGGAAAAAATTCACTGGCACTATTTTAATGCATCAAACTTCAGTTCACGTCTATAAAGATGCTGGAAAAGCTGAACGCAATCAAGATAATATGGAAGTACGTCTGGATGAAAAAGTGCATAATGCTACTGATGTAAAAGCATTAGGAATTGAAGTAGGCGATTTTGTCTCATTTGACCCGCGTGTTCAGATTTTGCCAACAGGTTTCATTAAATCCCGTCATCTTGATGACAAAGCGAGTGTAGCGATCCTGCTTCAGCTGATCAAACAGGTAAAGAAGGAGAATATTGAACTCCCTTACACTACACATTTTCTGATTTCCAATAACGAAGAAATCGGATATGGAGGCAACTCCAATATTACCCCTGAAACAGTTGAGTATCTTGCTGTAGATATGGGTGCCATGGGCGATGGGCAATCGACAGATGAGTATACTGTCTCAATCTGTGTGAAGGATGCGAGCGGACCGTATCATTATGAACTTAGAAAAAGGCTTACACAGCTTGCGATTGATCATCAAATTGGCTACAAGCTCGACATTTATCCATACTACGGGTCAGATGCATCTGCCGCGATCCGTTCAGGAAATGATATTATCCACGGATTAATCGGCCCAGGCATTGATTCATCACATGCCTTTGAAAGAACACATAAAGATTCAATTGATAATACAGCTAAGCTTCTTTATCATTACGTGCAGTCTGAGATGATTTTATAAGATAGCTCTGTTAAAACTGAATGTTGATTTTAAGACCTGTTGATTGTAGTGGAAGGCGCGTAGACTCCTGCAGGCGTAGCTGGTCAGGTGAGACCCCGCAGGAGCGAAGCGACGAGGAGGCTCAGCGCCAGCCCTGCGGAAAGCGAAGCGCCTGGAACGAAAATCAACAGCCTTGGTTAACAGAGCCTATAAGATA
This sequence comes from Heyndrickxia sp. MSNUG, assembly GCF_049532715.1. NCBI lineage: Bacteria > Bacillati > Bacillota > Bacilli > Caryophanales > Bacillaceae > Heyndrickxia > Heyndrickxia sp. MSNUG. The sequence continues at coordinate 2,463,167 of NZ_CP150978.1, read as the reverse complement.
AAAGGTGACCATTCATTCGTGAATGGTCACCTTTTTGAATAGATAAATTTCTTTAGTCAATTGACAGCTTCACTGCTCTCGTCGCGATGAAGCATTTGATATACTCGTCTAACGGTCTTCTGCCGCCAAAATCATCTTCATAAAAGCCAGTAATCACAAAGCCAGCTTCTATTTGTCCCTGAATTTGATCCTCAAGCGTATGCCCGAACTCTATCGTCCTATCTGAATTCAGATAGGTCGCAATTTGTTCATCGGTTAAGTTGTCGAGTGAAGATGATGGTATGGAGTTTTTAACGATCAGATTCCCTTTCATATCTTCCTCATCATCAAAAATGAAAAGAAGAGGATTCGTAAAGCCTGATATAAGAATTCCATTCTTTTTTAGAACACGTGAAGCTTCATTCCAAACCTTTGAGATCTCCTCAACGAATAAGTTCGCTACAGGATGTACGATGATATCAAACTGCGAATCTTCAAAGCAGGATAGGTCTGTCATATCTGCAAGTCGCGTTTTTAGCATTAACCCATCTCTTTTAGCGACAAATTCATCCTGCTCTAATTGTTTTTTCGAGATATCTACAACAGTTACATCTGCTCCTGCTGCAGCCAACAAGGGACCCTGTTGGCCTCCTCCAGACGCAAGGCACAGTACTTTTAATCCTTTCAGGGAAACTGGAAACCAGTTCCTTGGCACCGGCTTGCCTGTTGTCACGGTTATTTCCCAATCCCCAGCCCTGCTTTTCTCAATCATTTCTCTAGATACAGCTTTCGTGTAGACAGCCGCTTCCTCTACCTTCTTATCCCATGCAAGGCTATTTTGTTTTACAATATTCAAAGTCCTCATCCTTCCTATCCAGGAAAATCCAAAGAACAAATTAGGATTTCCTCATATAATTCATGCCAATCACGATAATATTTTTTTATAGTGCAAGGGTTTATAAAAATACGCTCAGCTGATTCATATTGAGCGTGAAATTCATGGATTTGCGTTATATCCATGCGATAGAAAACCTGATACCCCACCATTGGATATTTGCTGCCTTCACTCCAAATTGGATTTTCAGAATGATCGACAATGATATATCCTATTTGTTTACATTCCCCGGATACATATCCTTCTTCCATCACTTCCCGCTTAAAGCCTTCCTCCGCTGATTCACCTGGTTCTAGATGTCCACCGGGAAAATCCCAGCCACGTTGGTCTAAATTCACTAACATTAAATCATGCTCATAAAAACAAAAACCGTGTACACTTGTAATGAGTTCGCGAGGAGGAAGCTTTCGTTCACTTAACCAAGTTAATTTAATGATTGATTCTCCCCAATTAACATATGTAGTGCTCAATGTTTTCCCCCATTTTTGAGAATTTTGCTTGCTTCATAGCTGAATCTAATTGGCGGAGAGTCCCTACCATTCCTTTCCAATTATACTCAAATTAACTATTCTATGACAATAAAAAAAGCCCCCAATGTAAAATTGAGAGCAAAGGTAATAAATTTTAGATTTAATAATTTGAATCTACCCTTTTTGTCTGATCCTTTCCACTACAGTTGCGACCTCATCAGGCTTAACAAATTCAACCGGTGAAAATCCTTTTTCAAAAACAACGGAGTCTGCTTCGATCATAAGTACATATTTCCCGTTCATTTTAGCAAGATGAATACTATCGCCAAAGTCCGCAAGCAAGCCCTTTACCGATACGTGGTCGAGTTTCATCTTAAGTTCTAGCTCAGGTGTATGCTCGATCAGCTGAGCCGCTGCTTCGATAACCTGCTCTGGTTCGAAGCGTTCCTGCAGCTCGCGTTTTTCACTGGCAGCCCATATTTCCATTGCGTTCTCAAGCTGTTCTCGTTCTTCACTTTCTGGTTCGAAGGTTTCTTCCATGTGCCCTCTTACCATTTCAATTACTTGAGTCTTCACGATTTCTGGCATCGACTGTCCATACTCAACGTATTTCAGGAAATCCTCGAAATAGCGGGCATGTGAGGCCTGGTTGATTTTCAGTTCATTATCCTGAATCATTCCTTCTTCAGGCATGTAAGGATACTGGATTGATTTCATGTTTTTCGTCGTGATCGCCATTTCAACCTGGCGGATCAAGGTAGACTCATCAGAAATTGAAGCAACTTTGGGTTCGAAATCACATTTCAAAATAAATACGAATGAATCATCAAAAAACTTGCGAAGCTTAGCGCGGGCAACAATAAAGACACCGCCGCGCACTGCACTCGTATCCACATAAGCGATCGCGAATTTTTCACTTTCATTCTGGAAAACTTCCTTTGATTCCGCGAAACGAACTCTGTGGAAAAGATTGTAGTTTGGATTGGAAGTGAGGTCATGACCTTCTTCAACAATGAAGTAGCCTATTTTTGTAGGCACTTCTTCCGTTTTTGGATGGCGTTCAACCTTCCGTTTCACAATTTTAGCAAACTCTCCATCAAGGAAATCCTTCAAGGAGCTATTCTCATATTCTTCTTCATTCAATGTCTGGAAATGTTTATATCTTTTGTCAGCCTGGTCACCTTTTCCTTCAACCTGGACGACATAAAATGATAGATTCTGCACTTCAAATTCCATGTTCAATCTCCCTGCTGCTGTATTTCTTCCATCCATTAAAATACAGCATCATTTAAAATATGATGCTATATTAGACGAATCAATTCATTAAATGAAATTCTGTTTTACTACCTGTTTGGGTAGAGATGACCTCTAGCCGTGCGTCGATTCGTTCCTTCAGTTCCGGTACATGGGAAATGATACCGACAAGGCGGCCGCTGCTCTGAATATCGATGAGTGCTTCAATTGCCTGATCTAATGATTCAGGATCAAGAGTACCGAAGCCTTCATCAATGAACATTGTTTCCAGTGAAACCCCGCCTGCATAGTTTTGAACAACATCAGCAAGGCCCAATGCCAGTGATAAAGCTGCTTTAAAGCTTTCTCCGCCTGACAGTGTTTTAACATGCCGTTCCTGGCCGGTATAGGCATCCAGCACAAGAAGCTCAAGACCGCTTTGGACGTTCCCTTTAGAACGATCTGTTTTACGCAGAAGTCTATAACGTCCACTTGTCATCTTATTAAGCCTAACATTTGCTTCAGCCAGAATATCATCCAGGAAGGCTGCCAGCACAAAGCGTTCAAAGGTAATACGGTATGTGTTCTGTCCTTTAGAAATTTCATAGAGGTGCCCTACAAGCTTGTACCGTTCTTCAAGCATCTTCATCTGCTCATTCAATGACTCAACCATTTCCAAAATGGCTTGATTATCACGCTTTTTCAGATTCAAATCCTGACAGATTTCATCTGCTTGTTTAATTTTCTCGTTAAGCTCTGCAAATTCTTTTTGGAGACTTTCAATATCTGGCTTTTTTACTTTTTGTAATATATTTGACATTTCAGTATATCGGTCAGAAACGGATCGAAACTCTTCACGATAATTACGTATATCCATTTCAAGCTTTTGAATATCTCGTTCATCTTTTTTCGCTTGATGGTAAGCTTGAAAATTTTCGAATCCCTGGGCGTTCATCTTATTCTTGAAAACATCTCGTTCAGAAACAAGTTCAGCATTCTTTTCTGTAAGCCGTTTTTCTGCATCTTCTCCACGTGCCTTTTCTGTTCCCAGCTGTTCCTTCGCATCCTGAAAATTTTTCCTGGCTTGTTCAAGCTGATGTTCAAGGTACTGCTGCAAGTCACTTGCATCTTTAAGCTTCTTTTCATAAGCCACAATTGATCGCAGGTCTTCTGGTATTGTTTCTGTCATTCTTTCTAATGTCGTCTTCTTTTCTGTATATTGAATCACCATCTGATGATAGCTTTCTTCTAACGTTTTTAACTGCAGCAGAAGCTTCTCTTTGCCTTCTTCAATTCTCTTAATTTCAGATGTTGTTTTATCAAGAGAATTCACCTTGATAGAAAGCTGACTTTGTTCTTTTTGAAGCTTCTCTTGAACACTTTGTATTTGCAAGATCACATCAGCAAGTTCGTCGGTTTTGAAATCAGGGCGGAGCTTTAGGATTTCTGCGATCAGTTCTTCGCCAGCCGTGGACAAAGATTTAAGGTTTGCTTCTGCTTCAATATACCCTTTTTCAGCGAATCTTTTTTCCTTATCCAGTTTCGATGCCTGTTCCCTGGCTGCCTTTAGATCTTCCTCTGTTGGTATAAAACCGTCGTTTGCAGATGCTGGCTGAGGATGATGCTCAGAGCCACACACTGGACAAGCTGTTCCATCGTGAAGAGCCGCTGCCAGTACAGCCGCCTGAGAGTGAAGCCATTTTTGCTCCAATTCTTCTACGGTTGCTTTCCCATCCTCGAAACGGGCATTAGCGTTATTAAAGGCAGACTTTTTCTGAGAAAGAGAATGACTGGCCATATTCACTTTATGATTATAAGCTTGCATTTTTTTTAGCTTGTCCAGCTCAATACTGAACTTTTCAATTTTCCGGTCATTATCCAATAATGAGAGTTGAGCCTTTTCTGCCGTTTCTTTTTCAGCTTGCAAAACCTTTACACGCTCTTCCGATGCCTTAAGAGTGGATTCACCCTTCTCTCTCTCTTGCTTAGCAGCTTTAAGCGAAAAAGATAATCCCTCGACAGTTTTAGCAATACTCGCGAATGCCAGTACATCATCTTTCATATTTTCGAGTTTGTTCATTTGTTCCGCTGCTGCTTTACGTTCAGGTTCGCGGTCAAGATGTTTTTGATGTTCTTTCTCAGCCTGATCAACCTTATCAGTAAGCAGGGTTATTTTTTTGGAGATTTGCTCCGCTTGTTCCGCAAGGCTATCGCATTCAGCCTTTAAACGATGGCAAAGCTGTTCCTGAGTTGCAAGCAGTGCAGCTTTCTTAGCCAAATCTGCTTCATTTTCCTTCTGTTTAAAACTTTCCTGCTGTCCCTCCAAATTTTCTTTTTTCAATCGGAGATCTTCCAGGGTTTCCAGCTGCTTAACTGTAGTTTGAGCTTCAAATAACCGCTGCTGCTGCATATCACGTTCCCTTTGTCTTTCTGCTCGCTGAATGTTCATTTTTTCAAGCTTCAAGCCCATTGCTACTATTTCTGCCTTTAAAAGCGGCATGATTAAGACATCATTCACACTTCCAGCTTCAACGTATTCTTTAAGCTCATCATTTTCTTCAGCCTTAATGGCACGGATAGCTGAGTTTCTTTTATCTACCTGGTCCTCAACTGATTTCTTTAGGACCGTCGCCTCTTCTTTGAGTTTTTCTTCCACTCTTTTATAAATTTCAGTGTGGAAAAGCCTTTGCAGGATGACTTCTTTATCCTTGCTGTCTGATGTCAAAAGCTTGCGGAATTCTCCCTGGGGAATCATCAGGATTTGCCGGAACTGGTTACTGTCGATAATCATGATTTCCTTGATTTTTTCATCCACTTCGCGAACATTGGATGCTAGCAGTTGCGGGTCTCCGTTCACGTCAAGCAGATAAAGTTCTGCCTTAGCACCCAACATGGTAAAGCCGTCACCGCTCTTCTTTTTCTTTTCCTGCTGCGGAGACCTCGTTATTAAGTATGTTTTTTGGCGGAGTGAAAATTCCAGGCTGACTTCGGTCAGTAAATCATCATTGGCAAACTGACTTCGCAAATCGGCTCCATTCCTGTCCTCACCTGATGCTTTCCCATAGATTGCATAGCTTATCCCATCAAAGATTGTTGTCTTCCCAGATCCCGTTTTCCCTGAAATGACAAACATCGTCCTGTTTTCAAGTTCCCTGAAGTCAATCGTTTCAGTATCCGCATATGGTCCAAAAGCCTGCATGGTTAATTTAAGAGGTTTCATTTTACTGCGTCCTCCTTAAGCACCTTATCAATCACGCCAGCCATCAGCCCGCGCTTATCATCGGTAAAATCGGCAGTCGTCATTTCTTGATAAAATTGCTCAAACAATTCGAGTTCCGATTTCTTTTCTTCCCTGATGGAAGTAAAGTTCTGCTTGTGCTTTTGGTCAATGGATTCGATTTTCCTTTCAAGATGCAGAACGTTAGGAAATACATGGCGCAGCTTCCCCATTGGATCAATCAGGGCTCCGTCATCAAGTAAGGTGACTTTTAAATAATCGTTCGTATTCTCTTTTTCATAAAAAGAAGGATCAAGGAGCTGGTCAATATGGCCTTCGATTTCGCGCATATCCAGTTTGGGCTGCAGGGTTCGATACCGCATTTCAAACCCGCCCTTCTCATTCATTTCTACGATAGAAATCGACTTACGCTGCTTCGCTTCTGAAAATGAATATTTTAAAAGTGACCCTGAGTACTTGATTTTGTCATGTTTGATCGCGTCAGGACTATGGAGATGGCCTAAAGCAGTAAAAGAAAAAGGATTAAACAGGTCTTGTGTAACACAGCCAGACCCTCCAACCGATAATGTTCTTTCCGAATCACTGGTATCCCCGCCAAGGACAAAGGCATGTCCAACAAGGACATTCGCTTCATTCGGATTTAGGTTTTCCTCAATTTTGCCAATGACTGCTTTCATCGCGTCCTGATGCGAATGAATCGAAGGATCGTCCAACAAATGGCGGACAAGACCTGGCTCAGCATATGGAACGAGGTAAAAGTTCACCCCGTTTATATGAACCGGTTTAAAGTCGTTTGTTAATTTACCAGAAAGATAGAAATGGCTGTGACGATACCATGAGCTTCCGAAAGATAGCCGTTCCGCACTGTCATGGTTGCCTGAAATAGCCACAATCGGTGTGTTCAGCTGAACATTGATTTTGAAAAGTACTTCATCAAGCAGGTCCACCGCATCGGTAGGCGGGACAGATCGGTCATAGAGATCACCTGCAATTACAACAGCATCCGGCTGTTCCTCTGCGACCAAATCGACGAATTGATTCAATACCTCGCGCTGATCATCGGTCATATACATCCCATGAACAAGCTTTCCCAGGTGCCAGTCACCAGTATGGATAAATTTCATTCCAATCCCCCCTGTAATCAAAAAATTATTTATATAGTAGGTCATTACAAGATCATTTTTACAATGCTACTATTATATCAGACTCGTATTTTCAATGTGCATTTAAAAACAGGAAACCGGACGGAACATTTGTTCTTATTCTATCAAATTTCACGATGGAAATCTACCTAAATTTTCCTTTTCACTATGCAAGTATTAATAATTAACTTGGTGGTTAATGAATAAAGCCGGCAGTATGGTTTTTACATGATTCTCCCCCGTGTAAAGCGAGTGCATGAGCGGATATCTCCAAAAAACTTTATTAAAGTTTTAAATATAATTTGCCCATTAAAAATTGACTTTTCTCATCAAGTCTTAAACAATGTAGATAGTAAATCAATGAAAAAGCTGGGGAGAAAATATGAATACAAAAGCTGATGCTTTATACCAATTCCTTGTCGAACATGCTACAGACTTTACGGACGACTGGCTAAAGAGACAACAGATTAATACAGGCTCAGATTATTCTGCTGATGCTCCTCCTGAGGTTATGAACAGGGTAAAAGAACAAAACTCTCATTATGTTAGACTGGTTGCAAAGTCCCTATTTCAGACAGAAGATGAGATGAAAGAAACCATATCTGCTTGGACGAGCCAGACGGCAGCGGACAGGATTAAATCAAATACTCAGCTTACGGAAGTTGCGTGGAACTCAGGTGTTTTTCGTCGTGTTTACTGGGAATACATCCAGAAGTTTGTTAAACAAACAGATTTAGAAATCACCCTTGAAGATGTTTTCATGTGGGAAAAGAAATTAAACTATACTCTTGATTATGTACTTGAAACTTTTATTATTTCTTTTATGGAAATCATGATGAATCGTCTTTCTTCACAAGCTTCACTCATCAGGGAACTCAGTGCTCCAGTAATAATAATAACGAAGAATGTAGGACTCCTTCCGCTTATTGGAGAAATCGACACGACAAGGGCAAGGGGGTTAATGGAAACAACCTTGACTCAGAGTGTTCAGGCTGGTATCAATACTTTAGTTCTCGACCTATCTGGTGTTGTAATGGTTGATACAATGGTTGCGCATCAAATTTTCAAATTGATGGATGCATTAAAGCTTCTAGGTATACAATCGATTATGACAGGAATCAGGCCTGAAGTGGCTCAAACGGCAGTACAGCTGGGTTTGGATTTTTCAGGGATCATGACTGCTGGAGATCTGCAGCACATCATTAAAAAGCTACTACTCAACTAATAATTTTTAATTCGATGGTTAGACTAATTTTCTTATTTTTAGGATTGCTCACATAATAAAAACAACCTGCCGGGATGAATCTGGCAGGTTTTATTTTTTTATCAAAAAGAAAAAATCATGAGCAGCCTCCGCCGCAGCTAGAGCAGCTGCTCGACGAACAGCTTGAAGAGCAGCTGTGACCAGAGCAACTGTTCCCATCGTGGGAATCATGACTGCTGTCACCCGTTCCGCAAAAAACCGCACTGCACCCTGACGTGCCTTGAGTTTGGCTGGCATAGGCGTAATCTTTTGCGTACAACCAGTAATCATCAAAATAATAGTACGAATAAAATACCATGCACATGGATAATGTGGATAAATCTCCGTATCTTGCTGGACGAGTGAATTTCCCTTTTTTATGTTTGATATACATTTCCTCTGATTCAAGGATCTGCTTTTTTAACTGGCGAATTAAATAATTTACCAACTCTTCATTCTCATTATTCACTTTAAAATATCGCTGTTTTAGCTCTTCCGCATTTAATGCATAAACATTTTTTAATACAGTTGGATCCATTGGATTTTGGAAGAAGGCGCCCCATGCCCTCCATGTATACTCTGTAACCTCAAACATCTGTGTAAATACCCAATCGAAGAAGGCACGTTCCTGAGGTGCTGGTTCCGGTTCGAGATTTGGTGTATGGTGCAGCATCTTTCCCAAATATTTATTCGAAAAAACCTCATATTGTTTTGTGAACATTAGCATTTCATGCCAGATTTCGTCCACCTTCACGCTGAACATCGGTGTATTTTTCATGATGGAATTCAGCAAAAAGTACCGTTTCAATTCAAACATTCTCCACTCAAACTCATCCTCACTGACTTCGGGATGTTCACTTAAAAAACGGATTTTTACCTGGTTCACATATTCGTATGAAAGCGCATGTTCTAGTTTTGATCGTAATTTTTGTGAAGGTACCTCATTAAGGAAGCCAAGATTTTCAGGTATATTTTCCTTCAGTAACGCCTTACGATGATTTCCCTTTTTTTTATAAAAAGCAATCGAGACGAGGATGGCTACTCCTGCTGTGGAGGCTAAAAATATCATCATTTCATGTACCCCCTATTTATATGGTAAAAATGATTTATTGTAGATACGATTAGAATAAGGAAAAAGTTTCATGCGAACTGTAAATTATATGTATATAAAAAAGTCCAGCCAAAAGGCTGGACTATAAGGTCAAATATGATAATTATAGTTTAGTAACGTTAGCAGCTTGTGGTCCACGAGCACCTTCAACAACTTCGAAAGATACTTCTTGGCCTTCTTCTAATGTTTTGAATCCTTCAGTTTGAATTGCTGAGTAGTGAACGAAAACGTCGTTGCCATCTTCAGCTTCAATGAAACCGAAACCCTTTTCTGCATTAAACCATTTAACTTTACCGTTTTTCATAAAAGAAAATCCTCCTAAATCGGCCGAACAAGCCATGATTTAAATTTAGCAAATCACAACGTTTAGTTCCTCTCTACTTGCCTCATTCAAACGTTATCAAACATTAGAACAAGCAAATTGCATAATGCCTAACACGTGCAAATTGCTACTTTTAATATAGCAACTTTGGATATAAATGTCAAGAAAAGACAAACTTATCAATCTGCTTCTCTGTGAAAAATTTTAGCAAAATATACTGTCCAGACTGTTTATTTTTTAACCTAGTTTATATCGTTTAAAGTTGCGCTCGATTACATGGAAGACGGCCTTTTCCAATGGGCCAGTTCTCACCAACTCCATTTTAATGGAATATGTAATAGAAAAAGAATCCTTCTGACTATACAGAAGGATTCCTCTTACTTTTCTGTCTGGTTAGAGAACTTCATATGAAAAGTCGTTCCCTTTCCTGGCTGGCTTTTTATTTCCACTTTCCCTCTCATTGCCCGGATGATACTGAAGGTGACCATCATTCCAAGTCCAGTTCCCTGCTGTCCTTTTGTTGTATAGTAAGGCTCGCCAAGTCGGTTAATTTGTTCCTCGGTCATCCCGATTCCATTATCTGATATAAGGATATGTGCCGTATGCCCCGTAAGGAAGGTTTGTACTGTGAGTTCGCCGCCATCTGGCATTGCTTCAAAACCATTTTTAATGAGATTGATGAAGCCTTGTTGAAATTTTGAACGATCTCCAGAAATAATCAAACCAGGTGTATACTTACGGTTGATCTTGATATCATTTAAATTAGCGAGTGGCTTTAGGACATTCAATACATGATTCAGCTCTTTTTCCACATCGATTTCTTCGACTTTTTCAAAAGCAGGCCGGGCAAAAGTTAAATAATCATTAATAACCTCCTCTGCTCGATCAAGCTCACTCACAGCAATCTGGATGAATTCCTTTTTCTTTTCTTCTGGATAGGATTGTTCCCCAAGCAGCTGCAGAAAACCCTTTACTGTCGTCAAGGGGTTCCGTATTTCATGAGAAATCGCTGCGCTGAGATGACTTACAGCCTCTATTTTATCCGCTTTAGCCAGCTTTTGGCGGATCAGCAAGGATTGGCGAATTGTTTCAATTGAGTAACTTATAAGTCCTGAAGTGATAGCTGGAATCACAAGGAAACTGATCCATGCCTCCGGATGTGTGATTGGTTCAGTAATAATACCGATTAATTGCATCAGCACCATAGATGTGATCACCGTGACCAGTATGGAAACTCCTACCCGTTGATTGAGTGATAGGCTTGAAAACCAGCTATGCATCCAGGTAAGTAGAAATGCCAGAACGGTGAAAACTCCCGCAGATGTCCAAAAACCATCATTAATTCCCATGAACCCACGCATGATGATGGTCACCCCAGCAAGCAAAAATCCTTGCCCTGTATACAGGCTGCCAAGAATCATTGGCACCTGTCGCAGATCAAAGCGTATACCGTCACTTGTTTCGATTGAAAAAATAAAACAAATCAAAATCGATAATATAAAATAAAGTATTTGCAAGCCATTCCTGTTCTTTTCAGATGCCTGTCTCTCAATAACCAGCTGTGTAAAAAACAGCAGTACAATTAATAGCGACAGATTCAGGAGTAAATGTTTAGTAATTTCCACTGCAACACCACCATATGTATTCACTAAGATACTAATATAATCCAGTTGCAAGCACAATCAAATTCCCTGCTCATACGAGATTTATCTATTCAAAACTCTGTAATTATTTTATATTGATATAAAAAGTAAATCTGAGAGGTGCCTGATGTTGACGTGGATATATATCGTTCTGCTATTATTCATCATTGATTTTAAAAGACAACACAGTAAAGGAAAGAGATATATAGAACAAAATTTGCATGGAAAATCTCTATCCAATACAGTAATAGCCATAGGATTGGTACAGGAGAGTTTCGAGAATGAAAAATAAATGGGTTCCTTATGTATTCGTTATAATAGCTGTTGTAATAGCTTTTTCACTTGACTTGTTTCAATCAGATGGAGATGGTAAAAACAATGGTGGATCAACCACTTTTGCAAAGGTTCCAGAGGTTCAGCTTCTGATTTCTGGTGAACCTGTTGAGTATAAATCAGGAATTTTTGACTGGATTGAACAAGGGACTGGCATTATTATCGACCAAAATGAGCCGCCCATTATGTTCCATGATATACAGTCCCTTACAGTCAAGCCCTTCAGTATACTTGACATTTCTTTTTCAGAGGAACCAGATCATGCTGAAATAGCAGTCTTCCAGGCCAATTATGATTTAGAACAAGGGATTTCTGAATTCAACAGCCTGATCAAAAACCAATACACCTTTAATAATTATCCCGGTACTCGGACAGTCATTATACGTGCAAGTTACGGGAATCAAGAATTCCATTATACATTTCCAGTAATAATAGAACAAACGATTTCTTACCAGCATCAGCTTGCTGAGGAAAAAGGAAAATTAGCTGTATTAGAGATCCACGATGACAGCCAGAAACAGGATAACTGGTCCCTTGAAAAGGTAACAAATACCTATATACACAAAGCTCAGTCCAGGACAGCAAGAAGTGTTGAGGAAGCTCAAGCGATGTTCCCCGAATTGCAGATCACCTCCCTGCCATACTATGCAGTATTTAATCATGAAAAAGTATTATATCAGATGAACGACTCTGAAGAATTTGTAAAATTGTTAAGAGTTGTTATTCCATAAAAATAGGATGGCGGGCATCGCCATCCTTGATATTTATTAAACTTTTTGCAGCTGTGTTCCAAGAAACTCTCGAACGACTGCAGCAGCTTTGTCTGGAATCTGCATCCAAACATATGCGTGCAATGATTGATCTAAAGGAGTTATTTCGTATGATTTCAGTAAACTGGAAAAATAGTAGAGATTCTGCTTTGTTTTTAAATCGCTCCACTCAGCTTCGCTTGGCATAAATAAGACAGGACAGCGGATTTTCTTGTAATATTCCTCGAACCTCAAGTCCCAATAGCTTTCCATATATTCATTCCTGACATGGTTTTTGTAGAAATGGACATACTGGCCGGCATCCGTCTCTTCCATACAGCTCTCTATGAAGATTAAAAAATGCTCATTCCAAATCCCTTGTTTCTCCAGTGGATTTTTATAATAAAGGATATACTCTTCCTTGTTTGGAAAAACAATGTCCTTTCTTTCAGAGAGTTGCTTTCGAAGCTTATCTTTTTCTTGTTTAATTTCAACATCATTTCCGTCTATCAAACCATATTCTCCAAACTCATTTGTCAAAGCTCCCTCACAAACAAGCGATTCTATTAGTTCTGGATGTGCAGCAGCAAGGCCTAAGCCAACTTCTGCACCCATAGAACTGCCGACAACATGACATCGGGTGACTTTAAATTCCATTAATAAAAGATGAAGATCCCCGGCCAAATCATCAATATGGTAGCCAGAACCTGGCCGATCAGATTTTCCATGGCCGCGTAAATCAGGGATAATCAGGTTAAAGTCTTCTTGAAGGTATGGTACAACTCCACTCCACATTGCAGAGGTCCCACCGCTGAAATGCAGTAAAAGCAGAAAAGGTTTTTGATCGTTTACTTCTGTATATTTCACGTTTAAGCAGATGGAATTCTTCAATTTTAAATTTTTTTCCAACACGATTTTTTCCTCCAGCAGGAATTTTAATTTTTTAATATTCCGAAATCAGTTCTTGATAATAAAATACCACAGCCGCAAGCTGTGGTATACAATTGATCGTTTTATTCAGATTTTTATGTTAAAACCTATTACAAATCATCCTAAGCAGGGTTAAGCTGCATAGTAAGGGATACTGAAGAACAGGCATGAAACAATTGAACCATCTTTTATCATCGTTACTTCCCCTATCGCCATTTCCTGATGAGGTAAAAGAGCAACGCAAACATTAGTATTGCAAGGAGGGACCAACCCTTCATTCCAATGCTTTCAGATTTTGATTCTTCTGCTGTTTTTTGATCTTGCTTTCCTTTGCTGGCTTTTTCATTAGTTTGTTCTTGTTTTCGTGGCTTTGTTGAAGCATACATCCCCTTGTGATTTGAATTGGCGTAGTCCATGGCCTCCCAAATGCGATTTTCATATTTGTAGTTTCCATAGTCGTAGAAATCCTCGACCAATCCCGCCTTTGTAATTACTTCCTGATGAAGCTTATCCCCTACCCATACCCAAGCCAGCAGACGGCCGTACTTATCAAACAAATTGCGGCCATCAGTTTCAAGTGTAATGTTGCCTTGGTTCAATAATGAACATGTGAACTCAGCTGCCTCTGGACCAAACGGTTCTATTGCGGTCGTGCTCTCTGGCGTATCGATATATAAAAAGCGAGTTTTATAATCTTTTCCATTAATGTTAAATACCGCTGTATCTCCATCAATACAATCCACTAGTTTCGCAGGATATGTTTTTCCGAGCTGTGGTATTCCTTTCGATGGGGACGCAATTGAAGTGCTAGGAGTCTGTTCAGAGTTTTGTACTGTACTCCCTGCTTTCGGAAAATTATATCCTTCAAGTTCTACTTTACTTTCATTTAATTCTTCTGCACAAGCATTGCTGTTGTACTGCATGATTAACTTGATTAAGTCCTTCATATTTGATGCGCTTTTAGCAATTTGGGTTGGCTCATGGAGTTGATAGGCACAATCCCCACTGCGAAAATGACCACCAAGCTCGTCAAGCCCTCCATTATGAGCTGATGCATTTTCAGGCAAAAACAAATATGCAATGATGATGAATGCCGCTAATGTATAAAATTTTGCGCATTTCATTGACGGTCCTCCCTTTAAATTATATTAATATATCAAATTTTCCCAAGAAAATTCACCCTGCTACTATGCCGGTATTTATATAAGGATTGTGCTGAATTTTTGCCTAAAAAGGCAACTTGGAGTCAATAACTTGTCTAATTCAAATAATACTACTTATTATCTTTTCTTGCTCAATTTACAATTTTTGCTATTAAACCTAGAATTATCCTATCGGTATTGAACCTAAATCAAACTCGCAAATTTTCATTCAACTTAATTAAAATAAGTGATACTTACTCAAAAAATTTCCCAACCTATCAGTTCGACAAAAACCGATCTATTTGTTGCAATGTTCAGAATATTAAAGTATAACTATGTTAATCTACTAATTTTTATTAGCTAGAGTCTATCATTATACATTTTTAGGAGGAATTTATTTGAAGAAGAATGTCGTAGCTTTAAGTCTTACAGCAAGTCTTGCATTAAGTGGTTTAGTAAGTGCAACCGGTTTTGCAGCTTCATCTTCAGATGCACAATCAAACAAGTATACGAAAAGCCAAGGCTCGCCGGAATTTGTTGCCGGTAAGCTGACAAATCCTTCAGCTAAGGCTGCCAAAGATGTTGTGCTTGATTATCTTAAGAATTCGAAGGGAAAATATAAGCTAGGAACTGCAGATAGTTTCATTGTGAAATCACAGGAAGCTGACAAGCTAGGCGGAGATGTGGTCCGCTTACAGCAAGTTTATAATGGAGTGCCAGTTTGGGGAGCAACACAGGCTGCCAAAGTTGATGAAAATGGCGTACTTCAAGTATTCACAGGGACTTTAAGCAAAGAGCTAAGCAGTAAGCTAGTTAAAAAAGCCAATCAAAAATCTCAAAAGCAGGCTGTTACACTGGCAGAAGCTGATTTAGGCTTCCAGCCTGTGTATGAGCAGGATCCAACTGCTGAGCTAGTTGTCTACCCTGCTGCTGATAAAGCCGTTTATGCATACCATGTAACATTAAATTTCTTAAGCCCTGAACCAGGAAACTACCAATATTTTATCAATGCTGAAACAGGTGAAGTTATCAATAAATACAATGCGATCGACACTGCCGGAAAAACGGATCCTTCACTGACAGGCTCGAACACAGTTGGTTCTGGAGTCGGTGTTCTAGGTGATACTAAAACACTGAATACTTTACTTTCTAATGGCGCTTATTATCTACAGGACAATACTCGCGGTTCCGGTGTATTCACGTATGACGCTAAAAATCGTCAAACAACGCCTGGCTCTTTATGGGTGGATGCTGATAACAACCTTAACGCGAAATATGATGGTGCTGCCGTGGATGCACACTACTACGCAGGCAAAACATATGATTATTATAAGAATGTGTTTAACCGCAATTCCTATGACAATAAAGGAGCAGCTTTAAAATCTTCTGTACACTACAGCAGAAATTACAACAATGCTTTCTGGAATGGCGCTCAAATGGTTTATGGTGATGGAGATGGAACCACTTTCGTACCGCTTTCAGGCGGACTTGATGTCGTAGCACATGAATTGACACACGCTGTAACAGATTTCAGTTCTGATCTCGTTTACCAAAACGAATCAGGCGCATTAAATGAATCAATTTCAGATATCTTTGGTACAATCCTTGAATTCCATACAAATAACAATCCAGACTTTGAGATTGGTGAAGACATCTATACACCAAATACAGCTGGCGATGCTCTTCGTTCAATGAGCGACCCAACTAAATATGGTGATCCTGACCACTATTCTAAGCGTTATACTGGTACATCCGATAATGGCGGAGTTCATACAAACAGCGGAATCATCAACAAGGCTGCTTATCTTCTAAGTCAAGGTGGAACACATTATGGTGTGACAGTGTCTGGAGTAGGTACGGACAAGCTAGGTGCAATTTTCTACCGTGCTAACACAGTATACTTCACATCTTCAACCAACTTCAGCCAGGCAAGAGCAGGACTTGTACAGGCTGCAACAGATCTGTATGGTGCCTCTTCTGCTGAAGTAACATCAGTTAAGAAAGCATTTGATGCTGTTGGTGTAAATTAATAGAGTTTCATTTTAAGAGACTGACTCAAAAAGTTGAAAAACTTCTTTGAGTCAGTCTTTTTATTTTACTAGTATTTGATGGATGACTCGTTCGGGCAGTAATTTCTCTTTTGGGCAACCTTTTTTATCTTAGGAGCACTTACTTCCTATCAATATTCTTTATTGGTTACCTATTTTTTCATCGTGTTAGTACTTTCATGTCACCAATCGCTTTTAATGCAGCCAAAAGGGCATGTAATTTTCTTATTGAAGCCTTCTACAGAGATAAAATACTCTTGAGTGAATCCAAACAAGCGTTAAAAATCTGTAGTTTTCGCTAAAATTTGTCGAAATCCCGTAAACTGGAAATTTTCCGCGATTTTTTCCAGCCGATACATAAAAATTTTGACCAGTTTTCATCCTATTACCATTTTCAGTTCACCAATCACTCTTATTGAGCACCAGTTTTCTTCTTATCAGCATTTTCAGGGAACCAATGGCTCTTGTTTGTTACCAGTTTGGATCCAATATGAATTTTCAGAGTGTAAATAACCTTTTTTTTATCATAAAATCAGAAAAAGCACTTAAAGTTTACTAGTCCACGATACTTGCAGGTATTTACACCCGACGATCAATTTATTATTACTTAGTAATTCCAGTTTTCGCGGATTCCCCCTCCTCCCTTTACAGAATCTTAATAAATGGGAAAACCGTTATTGCACTCCTTCGCTTTAACGCTTTAATTAAATATTGACATCAGGTAATATAAGTTGTAATATTTAGAGAAATTTCACAATTAAATAAATTTATTTCTTATCGAGAGAAGCAGAGGGTTCTGGCCCTATGAAGCTTCAGCAACCATCAACTATTTGTTGAAAAGGTGCTAATTCCAGCAAGTTTTTATAACTTGGCAGATAAGGAGAATGGCTCGTATTTATCAAAGTCTTCTTCTTATAGAAGGCTTTTTTATTTTATCTAAAAGAATAACAACATCAGGAGTGAGATGAATGGTGAAAATTGAGACAAAATTAGCTCAAATTGGCAATAGAAGTGAAACTGCTACAGGTGCAGTAAATCCCCCGATTTATTTAACGACTGCGTATAGACATGAAGGAATTGGCCAGTCAAGCGGATATGACTATGTCCGAACAGGAAACCCTACTCGGGAAATTCTTGAAAAAGCAATCGCAGACCTTGAAGAAGGTGACCGCGGATTTGCCTGCAGTTCAGGCATGGCTGCTATCTGGACGATTCTTTCCCTCTTTCAGAATGGTGATGAGTGGGTCGTATCCAAGGATTTATATGGCGGAACCTATAGACTTCTGGAGCAAGGTTTCAAAAAGTGGGGATTAAATTGTACATATGCCGATATGGCGGATTTGGAAGAAGTCGCCTCAGCCATCAATCCAAAAACGAAGGCTCTATTTGTTGAGACACCGACAAATCCTCTGATGGAGCAGGCTGACATTAAGGCAATCGCAGACATCGCAAAAGCAAATGGACTGTTATTGATAGTCGATAACACATTCTATACTCCCCTCTTACAAAAACCGATTACCCTGGGAGCGGATATCGTTATCCATAGTGCCACTAAATATCTGGGAGGTCACAATGATGTATTGGCAGGATTGATCGTTGCTAAAGGCCAGGAATTATGTGATTCTCTTTTCCTTCATCATAATGGAGGCGGCGCTGTGCTCAGTCCCTTTGATTCCTGGCTGCTGATCCGCGGGATGAAGACTTTGTCATTAAGGATGGAGCGTCATGAACGAAATGCAATTCAACTGGTGGATTATTTAAAAGAACATGATGCCGTCACTGATGTCCTTTACCCTGGCAGAGGCGGGATGATTTCTTTCAGAGTGAAATCCCCTTCAATGGTTAATCCGTTTTTACAGAGCTTATCAACCATCACCTTTGCAGAAAGTCTTGGAGGTGTTGAAAGCTTTATCACCTACCCGGCTACACAGACACATGCAGACATCCCAGCTGATATCCGTGAAAAAATTGGAGTTTGCGATCGTCTGCTTCGCTTCTCGGTGGGGATTGAGAATGCTGATGATTTACTGGCTGATTTAGAAAATGCTTTTAAAAGAGCTGAACTGGAGGCAAAAGTATGACCGACTGTTACACCTTTGAGACAAGACTCCTTCATAATAAGCATAAAGTAGACCCAGTTACCGGAGGAGTCAGCGTGCCGATCCAGCATGCCTCCACCTTTCACCAGCATTCTGTAGACCATTTCGGAAAGTACGATTACAGCAGGAGTCTAAATCCCACCAGGGAAGCACTTGAAGAAATCATTGCCGAACTCGAAGGCGGAACTCGAGGCTTTGCCTTTTCTTCTGGTATGGCAGCCATATCGACGGCCTTTCTTCTATTCTCAAAGGGCGACCATATTGTCGTGACGGAGGATGTATATGGCGGATCTTATCGGATGGTGACACAGGTACTCAATCGTTTTGGCATTGAACATACTTTTGTCGATATGACAGATCTTGATGCAGTCAAAAAGGCGATCAAGCCAAATACTAGATTACTATATGTAGAAACTCCTTCTAATCCTTTGCTGAAGGTAACTGACATTCAGGGAATTAGCAAGTTAGCTAAGTTGCATGGAGCATATACGTTTGTCGACAATACCTTCATGACTCCCTATTTACAAAGACCATTGGAGCTTGGAGCGGACCTTGTCCTCCACAGCGCGACGAAATTTTTATCAGGACACAGTGATACCGTGGCCGGTCTTGCTGTTGTTAAAAATGAAGATCTCGGACATAAGCTTTATTCCCTGCAAAACTCGTTTGGAGCAATCCTCGGAGTCCAGGATGCCTGGCTGGTAATGAGAGGCATCAAAACATTATCAGTAAGGATGAACCAGTCACAAGACAGTGCGGTTAAGATCGCTCATTTCCTGAAGAATGAACCTTCTATCAAAAACGTCTATTATCCTGGTCTATCTGAGCATCCGCAGTATCATGTACAACGCGGTCAGGCTGAAGGCCCAGGTGCAGTGCTCTCTTTAGAGCTTGAAAACGCGGAGAAATTAAAAAGGTTCATAGAAAATTTAAACCTGCCAGTATTTGCGGTCAGCCTTGGAGCAGTGGAATCGATCATCTCCTACCCCGCAAAAATGTCTCATGCAGCCATGCCGGAGGACGAACGGAAAAAACGAGGAATCAGCGACGGCCTGCTGCGGTTATCGGTTGGACTTGAAAATGTGGATGACTTGATCAAGGACTTCGAGCAGGCTTTATTATCAGCAAATAAACACTCAGCTTACAAGGAGGGAATCCGATGAGTTTCCTGAAAATATTGGAAAATGAAATTTTAATAGCGGATGGAGCAATTGGCACCCTTCTCTATTCTTACGGTGCAGGTACCTGTATTGAAGAATTGAATGTTTCTCATCCCGAAGACATTATGCGAATCCATAAGGCTTACATGGATGCAGGTGCAAATCTGATTCAGACAAATACGTACGCAGCAAATTATATAAAACTTGAAAGATATGGACTCGAGGATCAAGTTAAAGAAATCAACAGTGCAGCTGTCAAGCTCGCCCGCCAGGCAGCGGACAAAAAAGCGTATGTTTTGGGTACAATTGGCGGTAACCGGGGTATAAGGCCGTCTGCCATTCCAATTGAGGAAATCAAACGAAGCTTCAGAGAGCAGCTTTATTGTCTGCTTCTCGAGGGCGTTGACGGGATTCTGCTTGAAACCTTTTACGATATGGAAGAAATCGAAACGGTGCTCGCGATTGCCCGCAAAGAAACAGACCTTCCGATCATCGCGCAGGTTTCACTACAGGAAATTGGCATCATGCAGGATCAGACTCCTCTTCAGGAAGTTTTTAATACATTAGAGGACAAGGGTGCAGACATTGTTGGCCTGAACTGCAGGCTCGGCCCTCATCATATGATTGCCAGCCTTGAGCAAGTAGAGCTGCCAAAGAAGGCATATCTTTCTGCTTATCCTAACGCCGGCCTGCCAGCCTATACAGACGGCCAATTCCATTATGAGGGGAACCCTGAATATTTCCGCAAGTCAGCCCATAGCTTCCGCGAACAAGGTGTTCGCCTAATCGGCGGCTGCTGCGGTACGACACCTGAACATATCAGGGCTATTTCAGAGGAGTTAAAAGGTTTGAAGCCACTTGCAGATAAGAGAGTCATAGTAAAAACAGCCAGGGTTGAAGTTAAATCAGCTGAAATAATAAGAGCCACTCCCCCACTTCATCAAATAGTGAAGGAACGGCCCTCTGTGATAGTCGAGCTTGATTCACCACGCAAACTGGATACAATAAGATTTTTTGAAGGAGCCAAGGCTTTAAAGGAAACAGGCATTGATGCATTGACGCTCGCAGATAACTCGCTGGCTTCCCCAAGAATTTCAAATTCAGCCATTGGCCACATGGTTAAGGAAAATATCGGCTTGCGGCCCCTTGTGCATTTGACCTGCCGGGATCGTAATATTATTGGACTGCAATCCCATCTGATGGGTCTTCATACTCTCGGTCTGCACGACGTGCTTGCCATCACAGGCGATCCTGCACGTGTTGGTGACTTTCCGGGTGCCTCATCAGTATTTGATCTATCCTCCTTTGAGCTGATTGAGATGATCAAACAATTTAATTCTGGTCTCTCATACTCAGGTAAGGATCTTGGTCAAAAAGGAGCTTTTTCGGTCGGGGCTGCGTTTAATCCAAATGTCCGCTCATTGGAAAAAGCCGTACTTAGAATGGAGAAGAAAATCCATTGTGGTGCAGATTACTTCATTACTCAACCGGTATACTCTGAAAAATTGCTTTTGGAAACCTACGAAGCAACGAAGCATCTGGATGTCCCAATTTATATTGGCTTGATGCCGCTTACGAGCAGCAGGAATGCTGAATTCCTTCACAATGAAGTGCCAGGCATAAAGATTTCACAGGAAATCCTTGAAACAATGGCGAAATTTAATAATGAGCCTCTACTGTCAAAAAAGGAAGGCATTGCGATTACAAAAGGTCTGATCGAGGCTGCAGCAGAACTTTTTAACGGAATCTATTTAATCACCCCTTTTATGAACTATGAGATGAGCGTTGAATTATCACAATACGCCAACGAATACAGCAGCCTTCTACTGAGGAGGAAACAAAATGTCAACTACGTTAACTGAACAGCTGAAGAAAAAGATCCTGATCATGGACGGCGCGATGGGCACTATGCTCCAGCAGGCAAATCTCACTCCTGAAGATTTTGGCGGAGAAGAATTTGATGGATGTAATGAAATCCTTAACCTTACTGCCCCAGGTGTAATTGAAAACATACATCGGGAATACTATGAAGCGGGCGCCGATATTGTCGAGACCAATACTTTTGGAGCCACAAGACTTGTACTTGATGAATATGGATTAGGTGACAAAGCTTATGAAATCAATAAGGCTGCTGCACTACTCGCAAGGAAAGCAGCTGACGAGGCATCCTCATTATCGAAACCTAGATTTGTAGCTGGTTCAATGGGACCCACGACGAAAACACTCAGTGTGACAGGTGGGTCATCATTTGCTGAGATGTTCAGATCTTACGAAGAACAGGCACTTGGTCTGATCGATGGAAATGTAGATTTGCTGCTCTTAGAAACAAGCCAGGACCTGTTAAATGTAAAAGCAGCCTATTCAGGTATACAGAGAGCATTCAAACAAAGTGGAAAAGAATTGCCCATCATGATTTCCGCAACCATTGAACCGATGGGTACAACGCTTGCCGGCCAATCAATTGAGGCTTTTTATATATCGGTACAGCATATGAATCCAATTGCAATCGGACTGAATTGCGCGACCGGACCGGAATTCATGCAGGAACACCTGCGCTCCCTTTCTGCCCTTTCTTCGTCAGCCGTCAGCTGCTACCCGAATGCAGGCTTGCCTGATGAAGAAGGACAATATCATGAGACACCGGAAACGCTCGCACATAAGCTATCTGATTTTGCCGGAGAAGGATGGATTAATATTGTAGGCGGCTGCTGCGGCACGACCCCTGCCCATATAAAAGCGATTTCCGAAAAAATGCAGGAACGGCAGCCTCGTCAATCAGTGGCAAAGCCTGATCATATGGTCTCTGGTATCGAGCCATTCATTTACGACGACCCAACCTTAAGGCCCATCATGGTCGGTGAACGAACAAATGTCATTGGTTCACGGAAATTTAAGCGCCTTATTTCAGAAGGGAAAATCGAAGAAGCAGCCGAAATTGCCAGAGCACAGGTCAAGAATGGCGCGCATGTCATCGATATTTGCCTTGCAGATCCTGACAGAGATGAGCTTCAGGATATGGAGAATTTTATCCCCGAGGTAGTCAAAAAGGTAAAAGTTCCGCTGGTCATTGATTCGACCGATGACAATGTAATTGAAAAAGCCCTTACCTATTCACAAGGAAAAGCAATCATTAATTCTATTAACCTGGAAGACGGTGAGGAGCGCTTTGAATCAGTAGCGCGGCTTATTCACCAATACGGTGCGGCGGTTGTAGTTGGAACGATTGATGAAATAGGAATGGGTGTCACCGCTGAAAGAAAGCTGGAGATCGCAAAGCGTTCTTACGATTTACTTGTGAATAAATATAAAGTTCCGGCTCAGGATTTAATATTTGATCCGCTTGTTTTTCCGGTCGGAACCGGGGATGAGCAGTATATTGGGTCTGCCAAAGCAACAGTTGATGGAATCAGGATGATCAAAGAAGCTTTCCCTGAAACACAAACCATTCTCGGAATAAGCAATGTTTCCTTTGGTCTCCCTCCAGTTGGCCGGGAAGTACTGAATTCAGTGTTTCTATACAACTGCACCCAGGCCGGATTAGATTACGCCATTGTAAATACAGAAAAGCTTGAACGCTTCGCTTCGATCAGTCCTGAAGAAGTTAAAATGGCAGAGGAATTGTTATTCAACACGACAGATCAATCCCTGGCTGAGTTCACGGATTTCTATCGGGATAAAAAGAAGGAATCAAAAAGCACGCTGCCAGACATGACACTTGAAGAGAGACTGGCTTACTATATTATAGAAGGAACAAAAGAAGGCCTGGTTCCAGACCTGGATACGGCCCTCTCCACCTACCCTGCTCCGCTTGATATCATTAATGGACCATTAATGGATGGGATGAAGGAAGTCGGCAGGCTGTTCAATGACAATCAATTAATTGTTGCCGAGGTACTGCAGAGTGCAGAAGTCATGAAGGCTGCTGTGTCTCATCTGGAACCGTTTATGGAAAAGAATGAATCTGCTTCCACTAAAGGCAAGGTGCTTTTGGCTACAGTGAAAGGCGATGTACATGATATTGGCAAGAACCTTGTTGATATTATCCTAAGCAATAATGGCTACGAGGTGGTGGACCTCGGGATAAAAGTAGCACCGACTGTCCTGGTGGAAGCCATAAAAAAAGAAAAGCCTGATATTGTCGGCCTTTCAGGATTGCTTGTCAAGTCAGCACAGCAAATGGTCCTGACGGCACATGACATGAAGCAAGCGGGAATTAACGTCCCTATTTTAGTTGGCGGTGCCGCATTGTCAAGAAAGTTTACTGATACGAAAATTGCCAGGGAATATGACGGTCTCGTATTATACGCGAAAGATGCAATGAATGGTTTATCCCTTGCCAATCAGCTTCGGGAACCTGACGGCTACGAAAGGTTCATGATCGAACAAAAAGAGAAACAGGAGGCCGCTCAGCTCAAACCAGCTTTTGTTCGTGAAAAAAGCTCTGCAACAGCCGTTTTGGACCGTCCTAAAGCAATCGCAACTGCACCAGTTTATATTCCGAAGGATACCAGAAGGCACTTATTGAAATCATACTCTCTTTCTCATATAGAACCGTACATCAATCAGCAAATGCTCATTGGCCACCATCTCGGTTTGAAGGGCAAGGTGGAAGTTTTACTGAAAGAAAAGGATGAGAAAGCGCTAAAAATCAACAATGTTGTCCAATCTCTATTATCAGAAGCTAAATCAAAAGAATGGATTAAGCCGGCTGCTGTTTATCAGTTCTTCCCCGCTCAATCGGAAGGAAATAAACTATATATTTATGACGCAGTGGAATCCGGAAAGATACTGCAGACCTTTGAGTTTCCACGTCAGCAGGTCTCACCAGGATTATGCCTTGCAGATTATGCAAGACCCGTGAGTGACGGCGAAATGGATTATGTCGGGATGTTCGCGGTGACGGCCGGTTCAGGAATACGCCAGGCTGCCGATCAGTTAAAAAATGAGGGTCGTTTCCTTGAAAGTCATGCTCTTCAGGCATTGGCATTGGAGTCTGCGGAAGGATTCGCCGAGCTCATCCACCGCCAGATGCGAGACGTATGGGGTTTTCCGGATACGCCGGACATGACAATGAAAGATCGATTTGCTGCCAAGTATCAAGGTCAGAGATTCTCATTCGGATATCCTGCTTGTCCCGACCTTGAAGACCAGAAGAAGTTGTTTAATCTTCTTAAACCGGAGGAAATAGGTATCCACTTGACTGAAGGGTGCATGATGGAACCAGAAGCATCGGTTACTGCTATTGTCTTCTCCCATCCTGATGCCAGATATTTTAATGTATTGAAAAGTGAGTAGATTTTGATTCTAATAACCTAATAAATAACGGCAAGAGGTACCTCCCTCTTGCCTTCTTTGTTATTGTCTTGAAATCGCTACTACTGACGGTCTCGGGATATCACCGTATGGCCATCGGCTTGTCGGATTATTTACATCTTCAGTTTCTTCCCCTGGATGCTGAACTGAAAGGAATAGTGTTTCACCATCTGGCGCAAGCCAAGGACCAGTCAATTCCGCCTGGACAGGCGCAGATGCAAATTGCATAGCTATCCCTTTGTTAGGACCCTCAGTCGGAATCATGAATAAACCATTGTTACCAAAGGATTTATATGCCCCCTGGCTAAGTTTATCAGAGGAAATGTCTGTCGTAACCCAAAGGTTCCCAACCTGGTCGAACATAAGGTTATCAGGAGAAGCAAAGCCGCTCTGCGGGCCGCCAACTGCAAAAACCTCATAGGAAAATCCAGTACTTTCAGCATCATTTCCGTCCTCAAACAAACGCCAAATTTGGCCATAGTAATTCCCATGCTTTGTGTTGTTTGTTAACGCTATAAATACGGAGCCATCCCTTGGGTGGACCTCTAAATCCTCTGGTCTGTCTAATGGTGTACCGCCAGCCAGCTTTGCCGCATCTCGGGTATTTACGAGTACTTCAGCCTGTGACTTGAATTTCTCCTTCAACTTAGGCGTCTTCTCTAAATCAAGGGGAACCCACTTTGTTGCTCCCATATCAGCAACATATAATGTTCCTTTTTCTAATAGAGAACTATTTTGCTTGCCTAATTCAGGCTTATAAACACCATCACTTACAAACTTGTAAACACATTGGTCATTTGCATCATCACCACTATAGACGACAACCTTGCCTGTTTTCCCAAGAGTCATTGCCGCATTTTCATGGGAAAAGCGGCCAAGTGCTGTATGTTTTTTCGGTGTTGAATGGGGATCTGCAGGGTCGATCTCTACGATCCAGCCATAATGAGTGACATTCAAGCCAGGCACTTCCGGATTTTCTGACCAATCCTTAACGATACCCTCATAATTTTCCTCACCTGACATCGCGGTATTCCAGAGTGTTTTTCCGCCAGAACAGTTGCCAAATGTTCCCGTTACTTGAGATGCTCCCCCTACTTCTGCATGCCCTTTTACCGGTCCTGTTAAATTGATAGGTGTATTTGCTGTAATCCGTCTGTTATAAGTGGATGCTTTCACAATGCGCCAGTTCCCGCCCTGGTCTTTTCTAATATGGATGACAGATCCGCCAACATTGTATTTTTCAACGGCGATTTGTTCAGCAGTCCGAGGAGGAGCGCCTTCCTCTTCTTTGTACCCTGTTACAAAAATGCCCAAGTTGCCAATGTACTCGTGATTAACCCATAATAAGCCCTCATTCGGGTTTTTACCGAAATAGCAATTAAAGTCATTATTGAAGCCAAATTTTTCCCCATTTCCCATATCCTCGCCCCATGTGGCGACAATGTCGTACTTGAAGCCCCTTGGAAGGATCAGATTATCTTGGGTTGAAGGCCTAATTGGACGGAATTGGGCAAAGGATGTTCCGTATGGCTGCCTGAACCCTTCTGGCTGAGCTTGCGGCTGCGGCACATAGTGGGAATTTTGCCGGTATTGTGGATAATGTTGGTGGTAAGGATCATACCAATTTGTCAATTTTTATACCACCTCTTTCGATAATGTCATGTAAATAAAAAGCCACTTAATATATATGCCAGTATAAAGGAGAATTTTCATAACGAAGAAAATAGTACAAGGAGTATGCCTTTGGTTGATCCAAATAGAATGCCTATATTGCCGAATGGACATTCACCTACCCACCCATCCACGGAATACTGTAAAAGTGTATGGAGGTGAGAAACATTCGAATTTTGCATAAAAATATAGACAGCATGGACAGTGGAGAAAGAAAGATTTTGCAGATTTTTTCTAAAAAAATCCAGAATAAAAATAGACCATTCCCCTGTATACCAGCTACGATTGGACATTCATTAAATCAATTCTGTTTTGGCTTTACAGGAGATCCAACAAAGCAGTCCACAATCATAGAACTTGCTAACCTGCTGCAAGAGTATACAAAGGTTTCAAGATCCCTTGGGAAATTCACCTCTCTTATCATTTTTTTCGAAACACCCGTTAATATGTTTGAGAGTTATAAAGTTGAAGATTACGAGCATTTGTTTTGGGAACAGCTGAATGGTCTGAGAAAAATGGATCTCGCAGATTGGCCAGCCCATATTCCAGTTGATCCAGAAGATTCTGCCTGGGAATTTTGTTTTCATGGTGAGCAATATTTTATGTACTGCGCAACACCCGCTCATGAAAAAAGAAAAAGCAGGCATTTCCCCTGCTTCATGCTTGCTATCACACCAAGATGGGTGCTGACTGAATTTAATTCTTCACCAGCTGCTGCAGCGAAAATAAAAGCAAGCATAAGAAAAAGACTGGAACACTACGATTCCACCCCGATTCATCCTGATTTAAACAGTTACGGAAATGACGAAAATTTTGAATGGAAGCAATACTTCCTTCATGATGAAAAAACAACATTGTCGAAGTGTCCATTTCATAAATACCTAAAAAATCAGAAGTAGTAAATATATAGAGGCCTTCTGTATGAGGATGTTTTGATTTTTTAAGATATTTCATTATTTTATTGGGATTTACTTCAAGGATGACAGGATTAAAGTCAGATATAAAACCGCAAGAGAGTATGGAATAAATACTAATAAAAACATCCATTGAGGAACATTAACCCTTCAGTGCTATAGAAATATATTTTCAGCCATTTTTTGGATAAAAGTAAGCAGGATGGCAAACCTAATTTTACCTGAAGATTAAGGAGGAATTGTGCATGGAGTACTATAATAACATGGAGTTTGAAATAAAAAGCGGGTTTCTGCCAAATATGTATAACTCCGACAGGCTTAAAGTACTGGAGGTTTCAGATAGCAGCGTCGTCATTAAAATGAACAATGCTGAAAACAGAAGCGTATTCCCAAAAGATAACTTTCAATACTGGATTAAACGCGGGCTTCTGGTTAATGTTAATGAGAATAGACGCACATCGTGAAAAATCCCCTGCCAGTTAAGGCAGGGGATTTTGATTTATTTTACCTTCTGAACATCTTGTTGAAATTACTTCTGATATGAGCAAATTCGGGGTAAAGCTTATAAGTTTCCTTAAAATCAGCTTCCTTCTTCATTTGCTCTTTCTTCATTTTCCACATACTTTCTAAAATCAGAGGATTCATTTCCATTCTGATCGCCTCCCTTATTCTTATAATTAGAATAAGGGAATTTTATATTTCATACATTCACCGTTGGATTGATTCTATCTACGTCTTTCGACGGATATTTTTTAAGCCTTTTATCCAAGGATCAAATTCCCTTTTTCACCAGGGATTCGTACTGTTTGGATGTCCTTACTTCAACCGTCAATGACCCTTTCCCCATGACAGCTTTCAGTAAAAGAGGTACCCCGGTCGTATTCTGAAATTTGAAATCCTTGCCTCCGTAGGATACAGTGGCATCTCTCCCCTTCGGAACATAACCGACTGTTAAAGAATGATGATGCTTTTCAACATATCCAACGCCCAGCAGGTCAACTGCATTATATAGCGTGGAAGATGTCTGACAGATGCCTCCGCCTATACCCATAACCAATTTCTTATTGACGATTTCTTCTGCAGGCTGGTATCCATGAGCAGCATCACTGGGACCTACAGTTGTATTAAAGGAAAAGACATCACCTGATCCAAGAATGATATTATTGATTGCTTCAGCAGACAATTCGATATTTTTCGTTCTTCCTGCAACACCGGGATTGAAGTAAGTGGTATAGCTCCCGACAACCACTTCTCCTAAATGGGTAACATCCTCCATCTTGTAACCGCTCGCGGTTACATAGAGTGGCAATTCGATATCCCCTCCTTTTTCGGAAGCGGCAATCACTTTTTCAACAAGTTCCGCTTCTTCAAGTATGGTTTGAGGAGTTCCTTTGATCACCTGGCCATCTGGTCCAATTTTGTCCAAAGTCATTCGTTGATCATAACCGGCCTCGGTCTCAGTACCTCTTGCTAATTCTCTTGCCCATTTTTCAATTTCATCCTTGAATTTTGTGATATCTGTTCCATATCCCATGTCAGCTGGTTGAAAGGTTTTGATCACGGTTTTTGTAGTTGGGTCAATAACATTTATGACAACAGGTAATGGCTCTTCCACCACTTTTTCATCAGCTTTTTTTTCATCCTCTGTTTTTTCTTTTTCCTTTTCAATCTTTTTTTCAAGCTCAGCTATTTTTTTCTCAAGTTCATCTTCCCTTGAACTGTTCCCTGAGCATCCAGCTAATCCAACAATTCCTGCGGCCAACAAAACGATTAGTACTTTTCTGCTTTCTCCCATATTTCCCCCATTGATCTCTCTATATTTGTACCGGACTCTGAATCCGGTCATTCAGTTTATATAGTATTCAGGGAGCCTTTTCCAAATTCAGCTAAAAGTCCATTTTAGTGAAAAATGATCATTTTTCTTCACAAGGGAACGTAAATAAGATAAAATACTTATTATCCTATAAAACATATAAGAAAGGTTGGAATTAAAATGCAAACAAACTTGCGCACTGTTCCCCAGCCTCTTGTCAGAACAAATCAATGGTTTATTGTACTAAGTGTGGTTTCTGCCTGGATAACAGGTTTCGAATGGATATTGGTTTTACCGCTTGGAGCGGGAATATTAGGTTTAGTGTTTGGGTTTAACCCGGTTATGCGGATTGCGAAAACCTTTTTGAAAAAGGCTACATCGGAATACATTCCTGAAGATTGGGAGCAGCAGCAATTTAATCAACTTATTGCAGTCATTTGTTTAGCAGGCGGACTGATCTCCTATTCCATGAACCTTAATGGACTTGGCCATTTCTTTACGATTATGGTGGCCCTGGCAGCATTCATTGCAATTCTCGGATTCTGTGTCGGCTGTTTTATCCGTTTCCAGTGGAAAAAGTTTCGCGCAAGGAAAACAGTAGTACATTGACTTATAAAAGCCCCATGGTGAAAAATAATTCACCTTGGGGCTTTTTAATATTCCTGCCATCTGATAACGGATTGATGCATGCGACGTATAGATCCTATTTAAACTGCTCATTCATCTGCTGATTAAATTTTTCTGACTTTCCCCTAGGAATGCTTAATGTAGTCCATTCTTTATCTTTAATCATTTTTGCAAGATAAACGATTTGTCCAGAATGGCTGGATTGATGGACAATCTGCCGCTGAATCGCCTCCATGACAGAGTGAGGCTCGTTTCGGATCAACACCGTTTTGTTCAAATCCTCTTCCTTCAGCCCCGAAAGAGTTTTAAATAAAACCTCCCATCCTGAATTCCACGCTTCTATCAACTGATGTTTAGATTCGTAAGTTCCAGCGAATTCCCCGTCTCGATTTCGATCTGGCTTCTCACCATCGGAAGTTAAAAAGTCACTAAACCGCGATTTCAAGTTACCGCTCATATGCCTGACAAGAACGGCTATACTGTTTGATTCCTCATTTGGTGTATAGGTAAGCTCATCGATATTCAGTTGTTCCATTGCACGATCTGCAAGCTTTTTGATACTTTGAAAATTTTCTGTCACCAGTTTTAAATATGGTTGATTTACCATGCGACTTACACCCCCATTTACGTATATTCAAGCTGGTTTGCTGACATTCCTGCTTTTTCATTGTGTTTCTTTTAACAGAATGGCTCTGTTAAACAAGGCTGTTGATTTTCGTTCCAGGCGCTTCGCTTTCCGCGGGGCTGGCGCTGAGCCCGCAGGACATTGAATAGCTTCCTCGAATCTACCCACGCACGATGGAAATGCGTTAGCATTTTCGGAGGAGTCTACGCGCCTTCCACTACAATCAACAGGATATTAAAAATCAACATTCAGCTTTTACAGAGCCCACAGAATAAGGATAATAGACGAAAAATGAAGGGAAGAACTAAGGTCGACTGGCTTACGAAAATATTTATGCTGTTTGAATAACAAAAAAACAACTCATCTATCTAACTCCTAATCTCACATACAGAATAAAAAAATCTTTGTTTCATTCCTCTACTAATTTGAATCTTTTGTTCAATTAGTAATTCAAAAAAAATATCATGAACCTATATGGATCAACACAAATTTTAAGTTAATAGCAAAGATTACAACCAGCTATTTCTCCCAAAGCTCGACCAATCGACCTTCAGGATCTTTAATCCATACAAACTTTCCAAATTCACTAATCTCCTTTTTCTTTTCAAGAGGTATACCTATATGTTCAAGGTGCTTAATCGTAAGGTTCAAATTATGTACTTGGAAATTCAACATCACTTGTTGATCTGTAGGAAAATAATTGTCATCTTCGGTAAAGAAAGAAAATATAGTTTCATTTCCAGACTGGGGTTGAATCACAGTCCCATTCCAATTTTCTATTTCAATCTTCAACACGTCACTGTACCATTTTTTTATTTCATTAAGGTTCTTAGTTCTCCAAAAAATTCCTCCGAAACCTTTTATCATCGTATCTGTCTCCAGTCCATTATTCGTATTTTGATTATTGTTACTTCCGCAAAATCTTCTCCATCCCTTTTCCCTTTGCTAACTCATCGATCAGCTTATCCAAATAGCGAATTTCCTTCATTGTTGGTTCTTCAATGTCTTCAACTCGGACACCGCATACAACACCCTTGATCAATGTCCGTGAAGAATTCATTTGAGGAGCTTCCGCAAAGAAAGTCTCAAAGTCTGTCTGTTTTTCTAGTTGCACTTCCAACTCTTCCTGACTATACCCTGTCAACCAGCGGATGATTTCATCTACTTCTGTTTTCGTACGACCTTTTCTTTCAGCCTTCGTAACATAATGTGGATACACACTTGCGACACTCATTGTATAGATCTTATGTTTGCTCATAATACATCCTCCCTTTCGTTTTTTTTGATAAATTCTATTCCAAATAAAACTTCCATGTTGAATAGAACTCCCATTTTTCAACTTTATCATTAAGTAATCAACCGACAAGTTTAATAGCGTCATTTAATAATGAAATTCAATGAAAAGGAACGTAATTCCTTCTAAGTAAAAATGATTGTAGGCAAAAAAATTAAAAGGACCAAATTGCAAGCATAGCAATCTGATCCTACAAATGAATGATTCTTTTACATTCATTCAATATAACCCTTTATATTGGGCAAATCCTTTATTTATGATTGGTATACGAACTCGTTAGGGAAATCACAAAGTTATTAAACAACATTAGCCAAGTTGGCAGTATATCGGCGCTTTTGTATATAAATCAATCTCATAGACAGGAATATGCCTGCTGCGAGCAAGCCTGCTGTCAAACCAATCCAGTAACCTGGAGCTCCAAGAGATGTGTAATGGGCCAGAATATAACCGACTGGAAGACAGATGAGCCAGTATGCAATCAGCGTGATGACGAAGGAAAAATTCACGTCTTTATAACCTCTTAAAGCAGCAAGCGCGGTTGCCTGGATGGCGTCGGATATCATGAAAAATAGTGCATAAATCAGGAACTGTCCTGTCAAGGTAATGACGGCCGGTTCATTTGAATAGAACCCGGCGACTTCATAGCGGAAAAATACAACCAGCAGACCGGCGACCACAGCGATCACAATGGATAAATAGATGCCAAGCCAGCTGTATGCCTTAGCGTCTTTATAACGCCCTGCACCGACTTCGAAGCCTACCAGAACAGTTTGTGCCATCGAAATGCTCATCGGAATCATGTACAGGAACGCAACAATGTTCAAGGCAGATTGATAAGCGGCAATTGTTGTAATATTAAATTTACTGATTAGTATCGTTACAACTGCAAACATGCTTGTTTCAAAGAAAATAGACAGCCCCATCGGGACACCGATTTTCAGGATTTCTTTAAACTTTTCAGATGAAAATTCTTTAAAATGCTCAAGTCCCACAAATTCCGAGAACGGTCGCTGTGTGATAATCAGGATGGCGGTCATGCCGGCGATGAGAAAGTAAGTGAAGGATGTCGCATATCCTGCGCCTGCTCCTCCAAGTTCTGGGAAGCCCCAACGGCCGAATATCAGGACATAATTCAAAAAGAAATTGACAGGCAGGGACATCAGCAGGATATACATGACCACCCTGGTCTTCCCGAGTGCATAAATGAACGAACGCAGCACGTTAAAAATGAACAGGGGAATGATTCCGAAACTCAGTCCGACTAAATAGTCATGAGCTGTTTCATTCACACTTTCCGGAAGGTTCATCACAGACAAGATCGGGTTAAGCAAGAAAACCCCTGAAATGATGACAAGTGAAGCGATCATCAAGGCAAGGTATATTCCGTGTGAAAGAATCGATGCGACTTCCTTCCCCTTTTTCTCACCGAAACGCTGAGCAGCAATCGGCGAGACCGCAAGCAGGATTCCGCTCAAGCCAGTGAAAATCGGGTTCCAGATTGACGACCCGATTGCGACACCAGCAAGATCTGATGAATTATATTTACCTGACATGATTGTATTGAAGAATACCATCGAAAACATGCCGAGCTGTGTAATAAGAATTGGGATCAGCATGACAAAAATTTGTTTGATTTTTTCCTTTGTTGAATAAGTCTGGTACATAGTTGTACTCCTTGAATATAATAATTCTATCATTATAACAAATTATCATGAGAAAACATTCATTTATTTCAACGGATTTATGTCATAGTTCGTCAAGAATATACAAACTATTTCAAATTGGAAATACCCCCCTAATTATTTCTTCCTCTATCCTTGATAAAATAGAAATATATCGAGGAGTGAACATCATGAGAATCATAAAGTATCTTCTGCTTTTATCCCTTCTAATTGTCTTGTCGGTTTCTGCCTGGATTTATTATCCCCAGTACAAGCTCAACAAAATGATGGAACAAAGCACAGTAAAAGTCACGAATACCAATAAGCTAACTTATTTAGATTATTACCGCGAATCCCATGACAAGACAATTACCCATCTTGCCCTTGGAGATTCTATTATATATGGATATCGAGTTGCTGAAAAAGAAAATTTGGTTACTCAGTTTTCGGATCAGCTGCATGTACAAACTGGTAAGCAGGTCCTTACAAACAACAGAGGAATTATTGGAATCACCAGCCAGAAGCTAAACCAGCTGATACAGGAAGGCAATTTTGATGAAGAAATAAAAGAGGCAGATATCATCACTGTCAATGTCGGCGGAAACGATGTGCTTAGAGCTGTAAAAAAGGCAGATTTATATAGTGCTCTAAAATCATTTGATAGTTTGCAAACAAATTTTAGCGAAAATTTATCAGGAATCTCTGAAAAAATCAGCCAGCTTAATCCTGATGCAACAATTGTCTTTCTTGAGCTGTATAACCCAATGCCAGCCGACCATCAATTTTATTCCCTGGCAGACAAACTCCTGCCGAAATGGAATTTAATGATTTACGAAGTAGCAAACAACACTCCCTCGGCAGTTGTTGTACAAACTACGAAAGTCATCAATAGTGATAATCTTCAAAATCTTTACAGTGATGGCGTACACCCAAGCATTTCAGGATACAGTGCGATTTCGAATCAAATGCTTGAACAATTTAAAACCCAATATAAAGAAGAAGCCGTTGTGGCAAACAGTAAAAAATAAGCTGGGCAATCCTGTCCGGCTTATTTTTAATTATGATCTATATTCAAGTATTCAATTTACTAGTCAAGAAAGAAACATATCATTAACTCAATAATTATTCTTCATCCTTTTCATCCCGAAAATGTTCATTATAAAAGTGGATTTTCTGTCGTTGCAAAATTGACTGATTGCAGACTAAGATCTTCATCTAATCCAAATAATTTTGCTTCGGCATCCTTAGAAGACGATCCTTTCTTTTTATCCACTTAGATTTCCCCCTTCTTCTATAAGATTAGAATGGCAATACTGGCTGAAATGAGAAAGTAAATAAAAAATAAATTTTATTTAGAGGTAGGTTTCCCATTTTCCTAACCCATATTTATAGTGGATATAATTACATATTAGAATAAAGGGAAAAAGAAAAAACCCCTGGAATCCAGGGGTCTCAAAACTTATTCTCTCGCTAATTCTGCTGTCGATTTTTGGCTGACAGGTTCTCTGCCAATTGTATCTTCTGCCTGTTTTGCTCGTTTAATAAAGAATGCCAAAATCAATGCGACCAATGAAATAAATACTGTTACAAAGAACGCGTCATTGATTCCTTCCATCATCGCTTTCATTGCGATTTGATGTTTCATTTCGGCTATTGCCGCGGCTGTTGGCTGTGCGCTTGCTGCAGAAGCATGTTTCATTGCTTCCTCGGCTAACTCTTTGCCATGTACTTCTGCACGGTTAGACATAACCGTAACCAATAAAGCAGTACCGATTGCGCCGGCCACCTGCTGCATGGTATTGTTCATGGCTGTACCATGCGGATAGTAACGGGCAGGCAGCTGGTTCAAGCCGTTTGTGGAAACAGGCATGTTGACCATAGACATTCCGAACATCCTTAAAGTATAAAGAATGATTAATTGTGTGTAGGTAGTTTCCAGCGAAAGCTTGCTGAAATAATAGCTTGTAATCACGGTAATGGATAAGCCGATAATCGCTAAAACTCTTCCGCCGAACTTATCAAATAATCGACCAGTGATCGGTGACATAATCGCCATTGCAATGGCGCCTGGAAGCAGCATAAGTCCTGCATCCAATGGAGAAATGCCGCGAACTGTCTGAACATAAATCGGCAATAACAGCATACCTGAGAACATTGCCATAGTCACAACCATAGAAATAGCAGATGACAAAGCGAACATTGGATATTTATAAATCCTGAAATTAAGCATTGGATTATCTTGATTTAATTGTCGTAAAATAAACCAGACTAATGCTATAACACCTGCAATCAGTGTTCCGTAGACATATGGACTATCCCAGCCCTTTGATCCTGCTGAGCTGAAGCCGTAAAGCAATCCTCCGAAACCAATACTTGAAAGGATCAGTGAAAAGAAATCTAATCGTAAATAAACTTTTTCCTTCTTATCCTTTAACATGAAGAAGCCTAAGATAAGCACTGTAGCAGCAATTGGCGTAATCACATGGAAAAGCATGCGCCAATCATAGTGCTCAATAATCCAGCCGGAAAGAGTCGGGCCAATCGCAGGTGCGAACATAAGAACAAGTCCAAAGATACCCATAGCAGCTCCCCTTTTTTCAATCGGAAAGCTAACTAACATGACGTTCATTAATAAAGGCATCATGATCGCCGTACCCGAAGCCTGAATCATACGGCCTGCCAATAGCACCGGAAAGATGTGTGCTACACCGGCAAGAATTGTACCTGCAGTAAAGAGCCCCATAGCCGTTAAAAATAAGCGCCTGACAGAAAATTTCTGGATGAGATATGCACTCAGTGGAATCATGATTCCGCTGACTAACATGAAACCTGTCGTAAGCCACTGTACTGTAGATGGTTCTATTTCCAAATCTGCCATAATCGATGGCAAAGCAATATTCAGTAATGTATTGTTCAAGAAAGCGATAAAAGCACCGATAATCAATACCGCAAGAATTCCGTATGGCGGACGATCAGGAGCCTTAAATGGTTGTGTTTGCTGCATTAAATTTCCCCCTATGAAGTTTTGATCTTTATAATTTCTCCTTTTGCATAGACACTAGCATATACCATCGGTACATTTTTTGCAACCATTAAAAATCCCCTTTGTTAAGGGGTTTGTATAATTAGAAATTTTAATGTAGTATATTTTTTATACAGTCGGTCTAATTGAAAGTAAGGTGAAAAAATGAACGATAGAAAACAGCATGTCATTGATAAAGCACGTGATTTATTTATTGAAAAAGGTTTCCAAGCCACTTCATTACAGGAAATCCTCGAATACAGCGGAATATCGAAAGGTACCTTTTATAATTATTTTTCCTCCAAAAACGAGCTGTTAATTGCTATTTTTAAAAACACTTTTCAAAAAATAGAAAAGGAACGACAGGAATTGATCACTGGAAAGGATCCTTCTGATCCGGAAATCCTGGTTAAACAGATTGAGATACAAATGAGGACAAACAGGGAAAATAACTTGATTCCTCTGTATGAGGAAGTATTTTTTTCTAACGATAAAGAATTGAAGAAATTTCTTGAAATCGGGCAGATGAAGACCCTCAGATGGGGGTATGAAAGGTTCAAGGATCTTTTTGATGAAAGCTTACATCCTTATTTGCTTGATGCGACAATCATGCTCAAGGGAATGTTGCAGCAAAATATAAGGTACTATGTGATGGCTCACGGAACAAGTGCAAATCTTTTACCAGTGGTCCGGTATAGCGTAAATCGGATCATGAAAATGGTGGCAGAAGCTGGAGAAGCACGCGAACAGCTGATTTCGCCTGAAATTCTGGAAAAATGGCTACCTACATCGCGCACGGAAGATCTTGAATTAAGGAAAAACCTTTATTGTGTGATTTCTAAACTCAAAAAGCTTGATTGTAAACAAACAGATTATATCGAAAAGCTTGATTTTATCAAGGACGAACTTTTGAAATCAAAAGCACCGAGGAAGTTCCTGATA
The DNA here is from genome assembly GCF_049532715.1 of Heyndrickxia sp. MSNUG. Lineage (NCBI taxonomy): Bacteria > Bacillati > Bacillota > Bacilli > Caryophanales > Bacillaceae > Heyndrickxia > Heyndrickxia sp. MSNUG. The sequence continues at coordinate 2,425,548 of NZ_CP150978.1, read as the reverse complement.
GATAGTGTCCTTTCCTCTCTAGACTATGTAGGTGAAACTGAGCTTTCAGGGTTAAAGAAGCTTGTTGAAAATAAATTTTCGTAAAAGGAATAAACCTATCCCTTTTTGATCAACGGGATTGGTATTGTAGTAAAAAAATTCGATTTAACAGGGCGATAAGCTATAGATTTAGCAACATATTCAAAAGCGGATTATCTCAATAAATGCTCAGTACCTTATAAGGTCTGAGCATTTTTTATTTTTTATTCATTATTTAACGATCGCACCCGTTTTTGAAATAAGGTAGTTTCTTATAACGCCATTTCCATTTCTCAAATAGCCTTATTCGTCCATTAACCTGGATTTCGGGAGTTGAAACACATTCTTCTCCACTGTACGTTGCTGAGATAATCTTCCCTTCTTGCTTATATCTAAAAGTTGTTTTTGAAGATACTTCGCCTTTAGCAGTATTATCAATTGATACAAATGTACGATTGTTATAATTCCTTATATTTTTTCTCTCCCGTTCTTTCTTTTCCTAAATGCATTCTTTTTTAATTTTGGTCAAAATAATTCCTCACAAAATGCTATGTCAGCTATTCATGATCTAATGTATCATCATCATTTCAGAAGATAAGGTTCTTTCTAACCGCTCGAATAATTTACTATTCATATGTTATTTAACATCTTATTTTTAAGCATATTAATCAATTTGATAATAACTTGTACACATGCCTTGTCAACATTGGATTACCTTTCATATTGTAAATGGTACGACAGGACAACTTAAGAAAATAGACTTATTAGATGGGGTGATACTTTGTTAGAAAACGAACGAAACATTGAGGTAAGTATTATTATACCTTCTTATAATAGATATCCTTTAAATCTATTTACTCTCTATTCCCTTGAAAACCAGACATTCGAACATTCAAAAATGGAAGTAATCTTTATTGATGATGCTTCAACGGATCAAACTCAGGAAGAACTAGGAATCTACCAACCTTCATATCATTATAAGTACATCAGAAATGAACAAAATTTGGGAAGAGCAAGGGTTCGGAATCTAGGTATTCAATCAGCTAAAGGGAATATCCTTATCTTTTTAGATGCGGAAATGATATGCGAACCAGATTTTGTTATAAATCATTATCAATACCACCAAAATAATAAAAAGGCAATAATAACGGGAGTGATGCATTCTAAGAATATAATTTCCTGTATTTTTCCAGAAACAAAAACATCCACTCTTAACATGCTTGCAGCTAACAGAAACACCAAAATTCCTAACCGCTTAGAAAATTATCACCCTTCCTCAAATACACCATACCCGCTCCTAAGTAAGTTAGATATCTCAAATCAAACTTATAAAGATTGGTTCATTGTAAGAGATAGCTGGTATCAACACATTGTCCAAAAATATGGAAACGAATTCGATGGTTTTCAGTTTCCGTGGATGGCATTTTTAACCGGTAATGTATCCATAACTAAAGACTTTATTGTAGAGGCAGGAATGTTTGATGAAGATTTTATTAAATATGGGTATGAAGATTGGGAACTAGGTTACCGTCTATATAAAATGGGTGCGAAGTATTTTGCTGGGGATAATTTAATAACTTATCATCAGGAACATCCGATTGGAGAAAGTAACTGGAGTGAGGCAATAGAAAATTTTCAGCTTTTCACATCTAAGCATCAAGATGTGGAAGTAATGATCCTAGGTATAGAACTAGCACAAATTACGGATTTTTTTACTATGAATACTATTTTATATGAATATAACCAGCTTATAAGAAACAACGAGTTAAAGGGATTTAAAGAAAATTTAGTCGATCTCCTAACCGCGATAAATCTCTTCCTACAAATCGATATAAGGCATATAAAGATTTTAGAAGCAGCTGGATACGGCAAGGACAAGGTTAATAAGCTGGTAAAAGACATTCAATCGTTAAAAAAATCTAATGAATATATAAATCTAATAGAATTTCTAGAAAAACTAATAAAATCATAAGGGGGGAGAAAAATTGATTTCAGTAATAACCTGCACTATGAGAGAAGAATTCATCGATAATGTATTTAAGAATTTTCTTCAGCAAAATCTAGATCATAAAGAACTGATTATTGTGTTGAATAAAGACTCGATGAATCTAGATAAATGGATAGAAAAGGCAAGTTATTATCCAAATATAAGAGTATATCAGCTTCACGAACAAGCTAGCTTAGGAGACTGCTTAAATTTTGGAATTCTTCAATCCACATATGACATAATTGCTAAATTTGACGACGACGACTATTATGGTTCCCATTATTTATCTAATGCTATGATTGCTTTTGAAAATAAAGAAGTTATGATCGCAGGGAAAAGTTCTTACTATATCTACTTCAAAAATAAAAAAGCATTATTTTTTCTGCCAGGGGAAGTAAATAGTGTTACAGAAACTGTTGCTGGAGCAACTTTAGTATTTAGGAAGGAGATATTTAAGGATGTACGATTCGAAAAAGTAAACCGTGCAGAGGATTACTTTTTTATTGACCAATCCAAAAAATGTGGTTATCCAATTTATGCACTTGACTCTCAACACTTTGTAGTGATAAGGCATAGCATAGAGAATCATTCTTGGAAAATTTCTGATGACGAATTAATGAGTTTTGGCCACTTGGTCACTTATACGGAAAACTTCGAAAAATTCTTGGAAAACAGTAACTTTGTTAAGAAACGAATCAAAATGAAAAGAAGCCGAATGAAGAGAAGTAGAATGAAGAGAAGTAGAATGGGTACTAATATCCATTCCTATTAATTCAGATATTCAATTATTCCATTCAGCAATCTTAATACATTAAAAAGAATTCAAGCGGTGCAATAATCCTTGTTGGATTATTGCACCGGTTGATTTTTTTATACAAAATGAGCTGTTTCACCGAATGGCTTTTAATGAAATTCTTTCACGTCCATTACTGTCTAGTAAATACTTACTGCATGGCAAGTGTTTCTGTTTTTAGGATCTCATCGACTTTCCATTCTCCATTTTCTTTAATCAGTTCGAAAGTTGTTTTAGTGGTCGTTTCGGGGCTAAGAAGGGTTGATGGATAATGGATGGTTGCTGTGACGATTGTACCCTCATCAGTCCCGCCGCTTTCTGTCTCAATCTTTATCACTTCAGCAGGAATCCAGCTTTTTTTCCAGCCCAGGATAAGCTCCTCCCTGCTCATTTTTGTGGTTTTGACCATTTCCTCTTGAAGTCTTTCACTTTGCATATCGAAGTAGGCTGCGAAGTTTTTATTATTATAATGTTCATAGTTCTTTTCAATCGCCTCTTTAGCAGTCATGCTGTTTGAGCATCCTGCAAGCAATATGAAGAAAATACTTATGAATAAAAACTTTCTCATTTCATTTCCCCCTTTGAAACTTTTCCTGATTCAGATGTGATATATTTTATTACGTTTCATCTGACCCTAAGTTTCACATTTTTGGGAATTTTTAAAAAAATAGCTCAGTTAAACAAGACGGTTGATTTTCGTTCCAGGCGCTTCGCTTTCCGCGGGGCTGGCGCTGAGCCTCCTCGTCGCTTCGCTCCTGCGGGGTCTCACCTGTCCAGCTGCGCCCGCAGGACACTGATTTGCTTCCTCGAATCTGCCCACGCACGATGGAAATGCGTTAGCATTTTCGGAGGAGTCTTCGCGCCTCCCACTACAATCAACAGGGTTTAAAATCAACATTCAGTTTTAACAGAGCCAAAAAAATAAAGTAATCACTAATCTTCCAGCTTATCCAAATAGTAACTCACTAGCTCCGGTTTTTCGCGAATCTCGATTCTCCCCTGCTCACTTATGGCATAGACTCCCTTTTGCACCCTATCAAACCACTTATAATAGTTTTGATATAAAATCGACTGTGTTTTGTCGCCAGTTCCCAGTGCTGCCAGTGCTTTAGGAGCCATTGGACCCAACTTTTCGAGATAGCAGGCAATCTGTATGCAATTTTCTTTGTATGCGGTCATGATTTTCTTTTTGCTGCTGCCGCCGATATTGTAATCAGCACTCCTTCCCTCTATTTCTGCTAGGAGCGCAGACTTTTTCCGCTTGTTTTTAACAGCTCGTCGTTCGAACGGCTCTGGATGGACAACAAACTCAATTTTTCGCCGATTTCCGGAAAATGAGACCGTAATCAAACCAAGTTCCAATCTTTTAATTAGTTGTAGCACATCATTCCAACGTCGCCTGGAAATTCGCTTTGGTTTTGGAATGGCTATGTAAACAAGATCGGTCAGTCGCTGTCTTCTTGTTCCCTGCAGCAATAAATCAATATTCAGGTTAAGCTTCAATTCTATTATAATTAATTCCTCGCCCTTCACTGCAGTCAAGTCACAATCATGCACCTCTCCATTTACGCGATACCCTTGCTGTAAAAAGTGTTTCTGTATAGGCTCATAAAGATCAACTTCATATAATTTCTTTTTCTCTGGCATATTAAAAACCTTTCTTTTCATTCATTGCTTATTTTCAGAAGCTATTCCTATTATTATAGCAAATTTAGAATCTCCTTCGTTTTTAAATAGGCTCATTTTTACAGTCATTCATACAGGAACAATGCATATAATGGTTTGTGTATTAAGCTGTGGAGGATTCGATATGAAGGCTTTTATCCTTTTTTTATTGACATTGTTTCTAGGATTATTAATCTTTCTTAAGCTGGAGATGAATGAAGCCACAAGAGCCGACAATACAATAAAAAACGAATATACAACTCAGGATTACATGATTACCGAAATTGTTGATTCGGGTTACTATGGCAAGGATGAAGACGGTAAAACCATCTTCTTTAAAAGAGAACATCTTCCAGCGGGACAAAAGCTAGAACTCGATGATACTGTCGTCATTTACTTCGAAAAAGACGTGCGAAAAGATGGGCTTATTAAAGTGGAAAAGAAATAAGGAGCATGCTGCACGCATGCTCCTTATTTCTTTGTTTCCTTTATTGAATTCTATCGAAGTGCTCTTTGTTCCATCAGTTTTTCTGCTATCGAAGTAGTCAGATCTTCACCGCTTTTTGGGAGTGAAGTTTTCATCACAGCGTTCATCACTGGCGCTAATGCTCCTTCAGCGACCATTTCCAAATACCCTGTCATTTTTGTCCTGCTTTTATCCATTGCCTCTGCCTTAAAGTATCCATTCCCAGTCAGGTTCTCATTGATCCCCTTCAAATCGAATGTTACCCTCGTCGGTTCAATCCATTCCTTTATCGTGACATGCAAACTTATTTTCTTCTTAAGGATCCCCACAGTTTCCTTGAATGTCCAATTTGATTCCTGTTCACTCAGTTTTTCATGGCTTATGTAGCCAGGCAATAAAGGGGCCCAATTATCCATATCTTTTACGAAATCCCACACCTCTTCAATCGGGATATCCATCGTAATTTCGTGCATTCCAACCGGCATCATTATCTCTCCTTTTTGATGGTCTTTTAGAGATATATGTGAGGAAGGATGAATTATACTTTGTCCAGCTGATGTTTGTTAAGTGTTTACCCATTCTTAGATAACGGTAACAGCCATAGACGGATTAGATAAGGTTTTTATAGCTAACAGGTCAAATACTTAGCCCATTTGTCATTTCGTAGCCATTCACGAAAAATTCAATTGTTTCTAGCTCATCCTCGTTCAGCTCTCGACCCGTTTCACATTTATACTCATCGATTATTTTCATGAAATCACCATTAAATTGAGAACAGAGCTCAGCACTTCTTTTTAAAAGCTTGGCCTCACTTCGGAATTCTTCTTTTGTAATAGGTTTCCAATGAGATAGGATATAAATTTCCGCATCGAAGTTTTCAAGTTCCTCCAATAGTGCAAGTGTACGCTCGATGGTGTAATTTCTTTTTTCAGAAAAAATATCAGGGTAAATGCTGTCACCGAGGAAGAGGATTTTTTCTTCTTTAATATATACAACAACTGAATCATATGCGTGATCTCCGCCAACATGCTTCACAATGCATGTAACTCCTCCTAAATCAATTTCCAGTTTGTCTTTAAACGTCAATTCAGGAAGAGTGATTTTTATTTCTCGGTGATTGACATATTCCTTCTTAATTGCTGAAGAACAAAACTCAATCTCGGTGCCATCGGAAACTCTCTGGTCCAATGCCTCATCAGACCAAGACAACGGAATGAGCTTTTCCATTTCAGCTTTTGTGTAAGCTGAAGATATTGATAGCACATCTTTCAAAGCAGAAAGTCCGAAAATGTGATCCCAGTGCCAATGAGTCAGGACGACTATCTGAGGGTTGTTAACCTGTTTTTCGGCGAGCATATCCAGGAATAATTGTGCATGTGATTTCGAATTCCCTGCATCAATCATTAATGTTTTCTCATCGCCAACCACCATGCCAAGAATAGGACGGTCTGTTTCTGACACTGGCGTCATAAACCAAAATCTTTTCCCGAGTTTTTCAATACTCTGCATGTGGAATTCCTCCTACTGTTCTAGGGCATCGTTTAAAAACGCTTTAAGTCGCTCCTGATACACTTCTTCCGCAATCGTATATGCCTCTGTATGGCCGGCACCAGAAACAATCCATAAATCCTTCTTGCTTGTGGCCATGTCAAAAATACGCTGAGCCATTTCAGTTGGGACAAGATCATCCTTGTCACCATGAATAATAAATAATGGAAGCTTGTTTTTCTTAACACTCTCGAGTGCAGATGCCTCACTAAATGTGTATCCTGCTCTTAAATTTGTAATGACACTCGTCACCTGTATAACTGGGAAGGCTGGCAAATGATAAAGAAATTTCAATTGATGAGAGAGTTCTTCAATCACAGATGTATAGCCACTGTCCGCAATAATCCCTTTCACTTCAACAGGCAGATTTTCACCGCTCGCCATCAGGACCGTTGCCGCACCCATTGAAAACCCATGAAGGAAGATAGCCTCTTCTTCCTTTTGATCTACTAAAAATCCGGCCCACTGTACATAATCTTTACGTTCATGCCAGCCATAGCCGATATACTCTCCCTCGCTCAGTCCGTGCCCTCTTGCATCAGGCTTCAGAATGTCATAGCCAAGCTCATAATAATATTTAGTGATGCCCGGCATCTGTTCACTGTTCCCTTTATATCCATGCGCCAGTATGACAGCTTTCCCGGTAGAATGTTCATTTTTTAAAAATCGAGCTTTTAACTTCAAGCCATCTACTGACTCGATTTCGACAATGTCAAAAGTCTGCTGCTCTGTCCATTTCATGACTTCTTCCAGTTTAGCCTGATGCTCTTCCTCGCTGAGCAAACCAGCAGCTGCAACACTTTCCCCGCCACCATGAAGATCGACCGCTTCATGACTTCGATTGATTGCTACATTGTAAAAATAATTCCCTGCCGCAAGCAAGCTAATCATAATCAAAAGCACCACACCACAGGATATCCAAATAATACGCTTCTTCAAATCCCAATCCCCTTTTTATCTAGTTTTCTATGTATTCTAAAAATATTTTACCAGAAACGAAGTTAAAAAAGACCATGACTTGGGATCACATTCAAAGAAAGAATTTATACTTTTGTTAGAGATGTATTTTAAATGGGTATATCAATAATAAAATTAAAACCTTGGAGGGTGATATTTATGGAAATGGAGAAAAAGCACATCCTGAAATCATTCAAAAATGAACAAGAAGCCATTGAAGAGGTGAAAAGAATTAAAGCAGAAAAAGAGTTCACACAAACAAGTTCAATATCAGGGTATAATGTTGAAAAACCACAGAATAATGATCCTGTGACAAATGATTTTAGCCAAGACTCACTCGATAGGCAAGAACCCGTTATGGAAGATTCCACTTATGATTCAGTTGATGAAGATAATACTAATGAATCAGTTGAAACAGAAAACCCAGATGAATTAGCAAATAACAGTATTGACTTGGAACGCCCGTTGCCAGAGCGTATAATTAATAATCGGATAAGATAAAAAGGTGCATGCGGAAATCCATGCACCTTCTTTTTTTCATTCTAAACTGGCATCTATTTTTGACAACGTTTCACCAATTGAATCTTGAATGACGTATGTATCAAGAGCAAAGTCATAAGGTGTGTCACCTTTATTGATTATGATCATCGGCACATTCGGGCTCTTATACTGCGGAAAAATGGAAAATGGGGTCACCTTAAGGCTTGTTCCCAAGACTAGTAAGCAATCAGCTTCTTGAATTAGGTTGAGAATGTATTCAAAACCTTCCTCTGTAAACCATTCTCCTGCATCTCCAAAGAGCACAACATCAGGTTTAATAAACCGGGATCTTTCATTTGATGTGTCGCACTTGCTGCAAACATGAAAATGCTTATTTTCTTCCATTTTTGAAACCATTTCTTCGATTGAATACTTTTTCCCACAGTTTAAACAGGAAGCCGTCTTCATTGTCCCATGGAACTCAATCACTTTTTTGCTCCCAGCTTTCTGATGAAGCCCGTCAATGTTTTGAGTGATGATGTGCCGGATTTTTCCGTCATTCTCCCATTTTGTCAAAATTTCATGTCCTTTATTAGGAAGAGCATTTGGATGATGAAGATTCTCCATAGCAAACTTATAAAAATCCTGAGGCCGATCATAAAAATAATCAAGAGAAAGAATATACTCAGGAGCCATTTTATAAAGACCCGTCCGTGACCTAAAATCCTTTATTCCCGATTCAGTACTTATTCCAGCACCAGTCAAAACAACAATCTTCTTCGCATTATTTATAATATTAATACACGTCTCCACACTACTGTACACCTCAAAGACAACTCCTACTCATTCACAAAATGTACTTCATACCTATGATATCACGGTGGAACATGGGGACGGTTCTTTTGTTTCACATTTTTAAAGGGAGAATTTTTTCAACTGGTGAAAAAATGGTTTCAACTGTTGAAAAAAATCAGCAACTGGTGAATAACCGCTCCCAACTGGTTAATAATCCGATTCAATTAGTAAATTGATTTTTCTTAGAAGAAAAAATGAAGTGTTTAAAGCTACCAACTATTCTTTTTATATAGAATTCTGGACTAACTTAAGAAAAAGAATATATTTTTATCAAGTAACCTAATTTACACCCAAAAAAACGTTCTATAAATTCACTTTGATACGCTCTGCGATATATATTTCGCCTCTTTGCTTATATTGAAGAATGAATTCTCCTGGTACACAGTTATCGGTAAGGGTCAAACCAACATGAGCACTGAGGTTTTTCCCCTCCACTTTCCAATTCACCGATTGATGGAGCGGGAACCGGTGTTTAAAATTGGTTATACCGCAAATATTGTTTGCTTCCCAAGTATGTCCGCGCCCCTCAACATTTATCTTTTTATCCGTTGCTGTAATCCTGAAGTCTCTCTGTATCGTATGGACAGGATTGTCTATGTCCATTTCCTCAAAGGCTTTCCCGTTAGCCGTATCTGCCTCTTGAAGAATATGTGCTTCTTTTTGAACCACCCAAGTACCGGTTCCTAAAGTTAGAATGACCACAACTTCCTTCTTGCCATCATCATTGAGATCAATCACATGCAACTCAGGTCTTCGTTCTTCTCTCGTTGAAATTTGCCAATCAAGAGGTTCCACTACCGCTTTTCCAATCTCGACTCGAAAGTTTCTGAAAAGATCATCTTTAGGAAAGGGTGTAGCATAGATAAAAACCCCTTCTTTTTCATCTTTTGCTACCAGCATTTCGGAAGGCTTTTTAAGTTCATTAGCATAAGAAACACCGCTTGACCACACGAAAAATAAACAGCAAAATAGAGCAGCCAATTTTTTCATCGTCACTTCCTTCTTTCTATTAAATATTCTTTAGTATGTATCCTGCTTATTGTTTTGGCTGTGTTAAACAAGGCTGTTGATTTTCGTTCCAGGCGCTTCGCTTTCCGCGGGGCTGGCGCTGAGCCTCCTCGTCGCTCCGCTCCTGCGGGGTCTCACCTGACCAGCTGCGCCCGCAGGAGTCTTCGCGCCTTCCACTACAATCAACAGGGTTTAAAATCCACATTCAGCTTTAACAGAGCCATTGTTTTAAATCTCTCCACTTTGTAAAAAGGATATATCTAACTTCTTCAAATTTCTGTTTTTTAATCAGAAGCCCATTTCTAAATCAACAAGAAACTTTCCATTGTTAAGATTCGTCAAATGAGTGAAACAATCTGTAAGGATGGATGTGAAATAAATGAGAGCATTTCTAATATTGCTAATTTCGATAACTCTGGCTGGATGCAGCGGTTTCCAGTCCAATAGTAAACAAGAGCAGGAAAAACCAACAAATTCCGCTCATGATCAAACGGATCAACCTGAGCCAGGAGACAGTGATGAAAAACCGGTAACGAATGACCAAGGTAAGACCAACGATACGCCAACTTCCCCGACTAGCCCTGATTCTAAGCCTGGACAGTCCGACCAGAAGATATCTTTAAAGGATTATTTCCCTTCAGAAAACCAGATCAAATACTTCAAGGGAACAGGAAATGAATTTGCCGAAGAAAAAGAAATTGTATTCGAAATGCAGGGCAATTACCTGCCGACCATTGTCAGCAATGGTGGAACAAGCATGTTGAAGATATTTAAGTTAACAGAGAAAGGTATTTTTCTTGTTTACCAGCAGTCCGAGTATTATGAAAAAGATGTGCCTGCCGTTACATCTCTTGAAAAAGATTTTAAAGAGGCTCCTATCCTGACAAACCCAATATCAGAAGGCACTGTTATAAATGGATGGAAAATCGTCTCCTCAAATAAGAATCTCCTCCTTCCGATCGGCTCCATCAAAAAGGCGGTCGTGTTAGAGCAGGAAAATCAAGACAGCAGTATATCAAGACAATACTGGGCTCCTAAGTACGGCCTGGTCAAAAAGGAATTTTATATGAAGGATAGCAGCGGATCGGAAATGCTGATTACATCTGAATTAATGGATACTGACAGCAGAAAATAGTTACCAATGCTCTATAAAAGAATGATTATATTTATTTTATTTGCTATTTGTTCCATTACCTGTTATTCTTAAGAAGAATTATTTTTGTTCGGTGTAAAGGATAGTAATTTTCGTCTTAATGATCACTTTGGGCAAGGATAGTAACATATTGTGCACATAGCACTAGGAGGCAACAAAAATGGAACAAGGTACAGTAAAATGGTTTAATGCAGAAAAAGGTTTTGGATTTATCGAGCGTGAAGCTGGCGAAGACGTATTCGTACACTTTTCTGCTATCCAGTCCGAAGGTTTCAAATCATTAGACGAAGGTCAAAAAGTAACTTTCAGCGTTGAGCAAGGCGCTCGTGGACCACAAGCTGCTAACGTTCAAAAAGCTTAATTATAGCTTTCTAAAACAGATCCTCTTATAGAGGGTCTGTTTTTTTGTTGCTTTAAAGACTCAAAAAACTTGCTCCCTTTCATAAACAGGTGTGTTATCAAGGTACGTAACACAGCATTAGAGTTGGTGACCTCTTTTTTAAGTTACCTCGAATAAAAAGGTGCCAGAGTTTTTAAGCCCAGCACCTAATGGAACAAATTAAAAATGATACTTTACCCCTGTCAAGTCCTCTGAGACTTCCCATAACTTTTTCATAGTGGTTTCGTTATATACCCCTGGCGCAGGTGTTTCAATTGCTGGATTTCCTTTTCTATTCCCTCTTCCATCCGGCCCTACATACTCCCCGCCCTGGAGACTTTCTTCTGTTGCGGCATACAGTGTTGGGAGCACCCCTATTTGGGCAGGCTGGAAAAAGATATTCATAATTCGCTTCATATATCCTGGAGTTTCAGATTTTCCCATTTTAAAGAGATTTGTATTTGATATACCAGGATGACATGCGATACTAATCGTCTTGATCCCATGCAGCTTGAATCGATTGTCGAGCTCCTTTGCGAACAATAAATTTGCCAGCTTGCTCTGGCCATAAAACTTCATGGCCTTATACCCTTTAGAGCCATCGAGATTATTAAAATCAATCGAAGCTCCCCTGTGGGCAATGCTGCTCAAGGTTACAACACGTGAACCAGTTGTATTTTTAAGTAATGGCAATAATAATCCCGTCAAAGCAAAGTGACCAAGGTGGTTACTTCCAAATTGAAGTTCAAATCCATCCTTTGTTTTACCAAAAGGAGGAATCATTACTCCGGCATTATTAATTAAGAGATACAATTGATTAAACTTGGCAGTAAAAGCATTCGCAAATGCTCTGACACTTGTTAGATCGGCCAAATCAAGCTGCATCAAATCAACTTTAGCATTTGTCTTTTCTATTAAAATCGCATTCATCGCAGTTTCCCCTTTTTCCATGTTGCGAGCAGCCATAATGACATGCGCTCCCTTTTCAGCAAAATCCTTTGCAGCCTCAAAACCAATGCCGCTGTTTGCTCCAGTAATAATGACTGTCTTTCCCTGCAGATTTCTATTTAACACAATGGTTACACCTCAATTATTCATATTATCCTATAGTTTATCATGGCCGTCTGTTATGGTCTTCTTGGAGCTTGTCTATACAATTTAAAAAAAACATTAGGGAACTGACAAACAGTGTGCTATACTGAGAATACCGTTTTCTTTATTGCTTCATTTCCCTGCTCTGTTAAAGAGCGGGGTTTTTTGTTTTATGAGAACATGCTCAGTGATGAATTGAAAATTAACAGCCTTGATAAATAAAATCAAGAGTAAACAAAAAGAACCAGCTCCAGTTTAAATGGAGCTGGTTCTTTGTTCGATCTATATACCCTTAAATGCGAGTTTGTAAATCTCAGCGAGCTCAGATACAAGTGGAAGTTTAGGGTTGGCTGTTGTGCATTGATCTTCAAATGCACGGTCTGCAAGCAGGTCTACTTTTGCTTCAAATTCATCCTTGTCTACACCATTCGCTTCAATGCTCATTGGAATATCCATTTCGTTTGCGAGTTTGATTATTGCCTGCACAAGACTTTCTACTCCCTCTTCAGTCGTGCGTGCTGGCAGTCCAAGAATTCTTGCAATCTCTGCATAGCGTTGATCCGCTACAAAGCTTTCGTATTTAGGGAAAGCAGTGAACTTCTTGGGCTTCGTTGCATTATAGCGAATGACATGCGGCATAAGGATCGTATTGGAACGTCCATGTGCGATATGGAATTCTGCACCGAGCTTATGAGCCAGACTGTGATTGATGCCAAGGAATGCATTGGCAAAGGCCATACCTGCAATTGTTGATGCATTATGCACCTTTTCGCGAGCTACTTCATCATTGCCGTTTCGGTATGCCCTAGGCAAGTATTCGAACACAAGCTGTATTGCCTTAATCGCTAATCCGTCCGTATAGTCATTCGCCATACAGCTGACATATGCTTCAATCGCATGTGTTAATACATCCATTCCAGTGTCTGCGGTAATATGCTTTGGAACGGTCATGACAAATTGCGGGTCCACGATTGCTACGTCAGGTGTTAATTCATAGTCAGCCAGCGGATATTTAATATTTGCCTTTTTATCTGTGATGACAGAGAAGGACGTTACTTCGGAACCAGTTCCTGAAGTTGTCGGAATCGCAACAAATTGAGCCTTTTGTCCAAGCTTAGGATATTTTACAACTCTCTTCCTTATATCGAGAAACTTCTGTTTCAATCCATGAAATTCGGCTTCAGGGTGCTCATAGAATAGCCACATTCCCTTTGCAGCATCCATCGCGGACCCGCCTCCGAGTGCAATGATGACGTCTGGCTGGAAACTTGCCATCATTTCTGCACCCTTCATCACTGTTTCAATTGATGGATCAGGTTCAACTTCTGAAAAAATTTCACAGTGAACGTAGTCAGGTCGCTTCCTTAAGTGATAAAGCACTCTGTCAACATACCCAAGCTTTACCATTCCTGGATCCGTTACAATGAATGCCTTAGAAATATTCGGCATCTTCGTGAGATACTGAGTTGAATTTTTTTCAAAATAAATCTTTGAAGGGACCTTAAACCACTGCATATTCACATTCCTTCTCGCTACTTTTTTGACATTGATCAAGTTGATTGCACCAACATTCGTAGAAACTGAGTTTCCTCCATAAGTTCCGCAGCCTAGAGTCAGAGATGGCAGGTAAGCATTGTAGATATCCCCGATCGCACCCTGTGATGAAGGTGCGTTAACGATCACACGTCCTGCTTTCATTTTTAGCCCGAATGCCCTAATGATGTCATCATTGCTTGTGTGGATTACGGCTGAATGACCTAAACCTCCGAATTCCAGCATCTCTTCAGCACGCTTTATGCCTTCCTCAGTGCTGTTTACCTTGTAGCAAGCCAATACAGGACTTAATTTTTCGCGTGATAGCGGGTATTGCGGGCCAACACCCTTCAATTCAGCAATCAAGATTTTTGTATCTTCAGGAGCCTCCACTCCAGCCATCTGAGCGATTTTATAAGCAGGCATCCCAACGATATCCGCGTTAACGGCACAGCTATGTTCATTGATCACCAGCTTCTCAACTTTTTCTCTTTCTTTATCGTTGAGGAAATAGCATCTGTTTGAAATCATTTCCTTTTTCACATCGCTGTAAATTTCCTTATCGATGATCACAGCCTGTTCAGATGCGCAAATCATGCCATTATCGAATGTTTTTGATAAAATCAAATCATTGACTGCACGCCTTACATTGGTTGTTTTTTCAATATAACAAGGTACGTTGCCAGGTCCAACCCCTAGAGCTGGCTTGCCTGAACTGTATGCTGATTTAACCATGCCGGATCCGCCCGTTGCTAAAATAAGTGAGATTCTCGGATGATTCATCAATGCCTGCGTTGCTTCTAAGGATGGCTTTTCAATCCATTGAATGCAATCTTCAGGAGCACCCGCTTTAACTGCGGCATCCCTTAAAATCCTCGCAGCAGCGCTGCTGCAATTCTGAGCAGATGGATGGAAGGCAAATATGATTGGGTTCCGTGTTTTAATAGAAATCAGCGCCTTGAACATCGTCGTTGAGGTTGGATTCGTTACTGGTGTAACCCCAGCAATTACCCCTACAGGCTCAGCGATCGTAATCATGCCCTCATGCTCATTTTCCTCGATGATGCCCGCGGTTTTATCGTACTTAATGTTGTGATACACATATTCGGTTGCAAACATATTCTTGATGATTTTATCTTCATATACACCACGCTTTGTTTCTTCGACTGCCATTTTTGCTAATTGCATATGTTGATCCAGTCCTGCCAGCGCCATTTCCTTTACGATGGTATCGATGCTTTCCTGATTAAGCTCACGCATTTCTCCTAGAGCTTTAAGCCCTTTTTCCACCAGGCTATCGACCATTTCAATCGCTGGCTGCTGTTCCTTTATCACTTTTTCTGTTGTCGACATATTTAAAACCTCCATATAATTTTGTTCTAAATTACTTTTCTCGGATTCGTTTATTGGTGTGTTGTATGTAGCCATTGATGATAAGATGGTTTTTTATTAGTTAATTTGTGAAGTATTTCACAAAAGTTTTCAAAAAAATATTTCACTCACAAACTGGATTTCTCGGAATTTTTTCAAAGGATAAATCCGTGATGTATCTTGAACCTCTTTTCACGATGATGACAAAGTTAACTGTCCAGATGTATGCCGGAATGTTATCATTTTCTGTGAACATCATCGCTTCAAACTCATCACCCGCTAATTCTTCAAAAACCTCCAGCGTATAAGTTTCAGTATCAGTTGAGAAAGGCTTAAATTCGCAATAAATCATTTACACTCACTCCTTTTTCCTTTTCTAATTAAAGAATATCACATGGTAAGAATAATAGTTTGTGAAAAATTGAACAAACTTTGAACTTTAATCATTTTAACCGAATACATGTTTTATAGGTAAAGGTGATTTTTTTAATACCTTAAAATTAAAGCGCTTTCATTTTAATTAATATTTTAATATAATAATTATATCCTGTATTCTATTAAGAAGGATTATTCCCCTTATTTAAAATTAAAAGAGTATGTACTTTCCTTATTCACTTCCTATTTTATAGGGACTGATAAAAAATTTAAACCCGATCATATTATAGGAGGTTTTCTGATTATTTTTATATGCTGGACATGATTCGGAAATTCTCCATTTCAATCTCATAATACTCTCTAAAATTGAAGCTTCTTATTCACCTTGTCCAATCTTATATAAATTAGACAGTTGATTTCAGCTCCAGATACTCGCTTTGTGCGAGTTCTCATCTTGGTCCGCTAATTCCTCATGACTTTGAATAGCTTCCACTAACCTTCCCCTCCCACGATGGAAATGCGTTAGAATTTTCTGAGGAGTCGATTGCCCTCACCTCCAATCAACAGTAAATTAACCTAGTTATTTATTAAATAAGAATTCTATATACATCCCGTTATTAGCTAAACACTATGAATCTTATTTTCATATTATCACCATAGATGCACTCACAAATAAACCTTAGTCCATTGGTCGGAATAACCATTGAAAAACTTATTATACTCTGTATAATTCATAGTAACTTTATAGGAATTGAAGAAATAATAAGGAGTGAATGGTTTGAGAGTTTATTTACATCGTTTGTCAAAGAAAAATGTCCGAGATGCTGCAGCATATTGGTAACGAAGGTCAGTGTCGATTCCAAATCGATCACAATTAAAATGTGTCCAAAAAAACTTTATCAAAAGGAATTTCATCCGGCTCTGGAAACTTATATTGAAAGTAATAAGATATCTTAAAATAGTATCCCCCGCTTGAACTCAGGGCCTCTTTAATAGAAACCCTGAGTTTTTGGCGTCAATCCCCTTCACAAACATTTCACAGGAATACCATTTTATGTTTTCATATTTTGTTCACAATTACCTTGTAAGGTGTACAAATTTCTATGTTAGAATCATTGTTATAAGTACACCGCTGTGATTTTTATCACACCTTTTGCCACTACTTACCGGCTATTTTAGTGGTAGTTTCGAAACCTTTGTGAACGAATGAGCAAAAGTATGTGATATAATGAACAAGGTTTTTATCTGAAAGGAGCTGCAGTCAGTGATGAAGAAATCAAAACTTCTATTGCTCTCACTCACCTCAATGATCGCCGTATTGTTATTGAGCGGCTGTGAGAATAATATGGTCGTGTTCAATCCAGAAGGACCGATCGCAAGGCAAATTCTCGATTTAATAAACTTTTCAATTGCATTGATGCTATTAGTTACGGTTGTCGTATTCGGCCTCTTCGCGTTCATTGTATGGAAATACCGAGAACGCAAGGATAATATGGGATATGAGCCGCCAGAAGAACATGGCAGCACTGTATTGGAAATCATATGGACTGTTATCCCGATCCTGATTATCGTCGCTTTAACCATTCCGACGGTAAAAACGATATATGCAATAGATGAAGTACCTAAAGGCTATGAAGACAAAGAACCTCTTGTCATTAAAGTGACTTCAGCTGACTGGAAATGGATTTTCAGTTATCCTGAGCAAGGAATTGAAACGGTTAACTACGTTAATATCCCTGAAGACCGTCCTGTTGATTTCAAGCTGACCTCAGCTGGAACGATGCAAAGCTTCTGGGTCCCTGCTCTTGGCGGCCAGAAATATACGATGGCACATGCTGAAACACAGCTTTATCTTGTAGCTGACAACCCTGGCTCATATGTTGGCCGTAATACGAACTTCAATGGTAAGGGATATGCTGGCATGGAGTTTGAAGTCTTGTCACAAACACAAGAAGAGTTTGATAAATGGGTTAAAGAAGTAAAAGAAACTGCTCCAAAGATGACACTGCCAGAGTATGAAAAAATGCTTGAGCCTTCTCACTTTGGACGGAAGACATTCTCAAACACTCACTTAGAATGGGTCGACCATTCTGACCATAATTCAAAGAATTACACAAATCCAGAAATGTATTATCCAGGACATGGCTGGCCAGGTAAGATCTTTGAAGATGAAAATAACTACAAAAACAAAAACGGCAAGAATGAGCAAACAAATCATGAAAACCATGAAAATATGAATCATAAAGAATCTGAAACTACTGACGAGCACGGGGGTGAGCATAGTGGGCATTAAATGGGATGAATTTTTTGTAACAGGCGATCCATTGATTTTCGCTTCACAAATCGGAATTGCCCTGACGATGGTTGGGATCATCGCTGCACTTACCTATTTTAAAAAGTGGAATTGGCTTTGGACTAATTGGCTGACCACTGTTGATCACAAGAAAATCGGGATCATGTACATCCTGGTCGGAGTGGTCATGTTTTTCCGCGGTGGTATTGACGGCTTGATGATGAAAGGCCAGACAGCCGTTCCTGAAAATACATTTTTAAACGCGCAGCACTATAATGAAGTATTCACCACACACGGTGTCATCATGATTCTTTTCGTTGCGATGCCGCTATTGATTGGACTTATGAACTTTGTGGTTCCGCTGCAAATCGGGGCCCGTGACGTTGCTTTTCCACAGTTGAACGCCCTTAGCTTCTGGCTTACAGTAGCCGGTGCGGCGCTCTTCAATATTTCGTTCATCATTGGTGGTTCACCGGATGCCGGCTGGACTTCCTACTTCCCTCTGGCAGGCAAGGAATTTAGTCCTGGCATCGGGAACAACTTTTACGCAGTAGCCTTGCAAATTGCAGGTGCTGGTACATTGATGACTGGTATTAACTTCGTTGTCACAGTGTTAAAAATGAGAACAAAAGGCATGACATTGATGAGGATGCCGATGTTCAGTTGGACATCTTTCATCACATCAATCATTATTGTAGCGAGCTTCCCTATTTTTACAGTAGCTCTTGCTTTAATGACATTTGACCGCACATTCGGTACCCATTTCTTCACTATATCTGGTGGCGGTATGGATATGCTTTGGGCCAACCTATTTTGGCTTTGGGGACATCCAGAAGTTTATATCGTTGTTCTGCCTGCATTCGGTATGCTGTCAGATATCATTTCAACTTTTTCTAGAAAAACGCTTTACGGTTATAAATCAATGGTCATTTCCATTATCATGATCTCGGTTTTAAGTATGCTTGTATGGGTTCACCACTTCTTTACAATGGGCAACAGTGCTGGTGTAAACTCATTCTTCTCGATTACAACAATGGCAATCGCCATCCCTACTGGGGTTAAAGTATTTAACTGGCTATTCACAATGAGAAAAGGCCGAATTAAGTTTACGACTGCAATGCTCTGGTCACTTGCATTTGTACCGAACTTTGTCATCGGTGGTGTAACTGGTGTCATGCTTGCTATGGCAGCAGCTGACTATCAGTATCACAACACATTATTCCTAGTGGCCCACTTCCACTATGTATTAATACCAGGTGTAGTGTTCCCTATTTTTGCTGGCCTTTACTTCTGGTGGCCGAAGATGTTCGGCTATATGCTGAACGAAAAAATTGGTAAATGGCATTTCTGGCTATTTGTAATCGGCTTTAATGTCACATTCATGCCAATGTTCTTCCTTGGCCTAGACGGTGCGGTACGCCGTGCTTACACCTATTCAGCAGATACGGGCTTTGCTCCGTTAATGATGGTGTCAGCAATCGGTTCTGTGATTCTTGCTGCTGGTTTTGCTGCACTTGTTTACAACATCTATTGGAGCGCGCGTCATGCAGACCGCAATATTGGAAATGATCCATGGGATGCGAGGACTCTAGAGTGGGCAACTGCTACTCCTGTCCAGCACTATAATTTCGCTTCCCTTCCAGATGTGAAAAAGGTCGATGCTTTCTGGCATATGAAAAAGAACAATGAAATCCAGCCATTGAGCGAAGATGAAATTGAAGAAATCCACTTGCCAAGCAATACATGGATCCCAATTTACATGGGTGCCGTGTTCGGAATCGCAGGCTTCCTGCTTGTATTCGAGTGGACAATTGCTGCAGGTGTAGCTGCTCTTGGAATCTTTGCTGGTCTTGCTTTCCGTTCATTTGATTATGATGAAGGCTTCCACGTGCACAAGGATGAAATCATTGAAACAGAAAGCAAATGGAGAAATGTACGCAAAGGAGTGAAGAACCATGTCAGCTAAAGTCAATGCAGCTTTGCCGCTTGAATACCAGACTGAACAAAACAGGATGAACATCCTTGGCTTCTGGATCTTCCTTGGAGCGGAAATCGTACTTTTTGCCACTTTATTCGGTGTGTACGGTGTCCTTGGACACCGTCATGCCGGCGGCCCGACACAACAGGATATCTTTGTTGTAAAAGACGTGATGATCCAGACCTTCCTATTGTTAACAAGCAGTTTCACTATGGGAATTTCCATCCATGAGATGCGCCGCAGCAATATTAAAGGCATGCTGATGTGGCTAGTATTTACACTGCTGCTCGGCGGCGGCTTCTTGTTCATGGAAGTGCGAGAATTCATGCATTACGTACATGAAGGTGCGACTATGCAAACAAGCGCGTTCCTTTCAAGCTTCTTTGTTCTGCTTGGCACGCACGGCTTGCACGTCACGATTGGTATCGGCTGGGCTACTTTGTTGATCATCCAGATCCTAAAGCGCGGATTGACGCCAATCACTGCGCGTAAGACATTCATCTTCGGTCTTTACTGGCACTTCCTTGACGTAGTTTGGATTTTCATCTTCACATTCGTATATTTAAGAGGGTTGGTGATGTAAATGGATAATCACTCAAAAGGTTTCCCAATCAGCCATGTCCTTGGATTCTTCATGTCACTCATCCTAACATTAGGAGCTGCTTGGGTTGCCCTTCAAACTTCATTATCGATGAAAGCTATTATGTGGGTCATCGGTTCCCTTGCAGTTGTCCAGGCTGGTATCCAGCTGTATATGTTCATGCATATCAATGAAGGCGAAGACAAGGTGACAAACAATATTAACATTCTTTACTCTGCGTTCATCGCAGTCGTGATTGTAGCAGGATCAATCTGGGTCATGTATTCAGGACATTCACATTAAACATAAATGGAAAACAGGCGTTCCAAGCGGAGCGCCTGTTTTTTTATTATTGGCAGTCTTTCAATAAAATTTTTGCCACTTGAAAGCAATTCCCCTTAGATTTCACCTGCAAAAATGCAGCGATGCATTACGCAAGTTCCCCTTTATGCCCCTTGATCACGCGCAGTCTTGGCAGCTTCCCTTCCTTTTTAAAAAGAGAAAACATCGCATAATTGAACACTGCAAGGAAAAGCGATAATACAGCGTGCTGAAAACCATGCGTATACAATGCTAAGAATCCGCTTACAAAACAATAAATGCTGACTACCAGATAAAAATACATAAGAAGCTTCCCCACTTCTCATTCCCCCACTTTTTCGTTTGTAATAATATTAACAGAATTTACGAAAAAATGTCACATAATGTTCACAAATAGTTCATTATTTTTTCACATTAGCATCTTTTATTCTGACCATACATCGTACTTAAAATATAATTAAGCCAAATTCAATTAAGAAATGAGTGGACAAATTTGACAGAGGATCTATTAAAAGAGCTTTTTAAAGAACAATATGGCGATTTCCATCCTGTCAGGTTAAATGGGGGCTACACCAATGAAACATTTCTTTTAAATGGCACAAGTCCGCCGCTTGTGGCCAAAGTTGCTCGTTCAAATAATCAGGACATTGAAAATGAAGTGAATTCTCTAAAGCTCCTTCACGATTCGGGTATTTCTCCTATTTTGCATGAACATAAAGAAACCATAAACCTGCAGGTCACTTTATCGGAATTTTGCGAAGGTCAAAATGGACAATCCATTGTCGATCATAATGATCTAGAAAGAACTAGAGTATTGTATAAAAGAATGGCAGCTATACTTGCTAAGAGCATTCATTCCAGGAAATATGCGAATGACTCATACGGAATCAGAACATCGAATATGAATGAATTGAATTATCATCTTGCGTTCGTTCCAGAAGTGCTTGCTGAGCAATCAATGGATTTTCTAAAAAGAGTAAATGATCTGCCAGCTGAATGGGTTTTAATCCACGGTGATTACGGGGTGCACAATGTGCTTTTGAGCGAAGCTGATCATCTAACAGTATTGGATTGGGAATGGGCTGAATGGGGAAATCCTTTATCCGATGTGAGCTGGGTATGCTGGTTTACACATCTGCATTACAAAGAATATGCAAAATCATTAAATCCATTGTTTATTGAAGAATATCAACATTTTAGTCAGACTAACTTTTCTTCTGATGAACTCAAGGCTTATTGCTTATATAAAGTTTGGAAGGTTTTAAATAAACTTGATCATTCGCCGCTGGAGGACCAGCAAGAGTGGGTGCGTAGACTGGAATGGACATTACAAACGGATATTTTTGATTTTGTTTGCTAAATGCTCTTCTAAAGCCCAGTGAGAATCTGGAGATTTCTAAAAAATATTGTACTTTGTGCTCTTTAATTGATAATGTTTTCGTTTATGTATATAATTTACATATAAACAACATAAATTAAAAAGAGTCCCGGCGGCAACCGGAACTCTAGTGTACAGCAAGCTGCCTGAAGTGCAGCGGCCGCTTAAAATAGAAATAACCTATTCCAACATTGGCGTGCAGGGTAGGTTATTTCTTTTTGTTTGAAGAAATACCAATGGCAATTACGGCAACGATCAGTGTCGCGAAACTCACAACCAAATTCATTGCCTCATAAGTTACCAACAGCATCACCCCCCTTCTATCGAAATGGAGGTGACCTCTGCCCACCCTGCAATTTGCTGTACGAGCAAATTATACCATATTTTAACTCCCCCTCCTAACATGCAAAAAGACTCAAATTATTTTCAAATTGATCAACAAAATCATGGGCCTGGCTTATAAAAGAGGGCTTTTTCTTGATTCCATGGTGATAGTTTATCCAATCAATGAAAAGACGGTTTTACTAGCGAACAATTGCTGATTTCTGCTTTCAATTTCGGATCATAATAACTTAGCTTGGTGAGGAAATAACAGGTTTCAGGGAAATGATGCTCCAAAAAGCGAAGGTCTGTTTTGTTGAGCAGTTTATTTGATTTAAATTTGTCCACCATGCCGATGATAAAGCGATTCATTTCCAGGGTGGTGCTTCCCACGTCATGAATAAATTCTCTTTGGCGTGCAAAACCGGGTTCTTTTACGCGTAAAAATCCTTTTAACTGATGGTTCTGAACAATAAAAAGTTGGTATTTGCTAATGTAAGCTTCTGCCTGTCTTTTCGCCATGACCTCAATCGGATCTAACATATTTTCGAATAGCACTGCGTGGCCTAACTGATCCTCAAGCCAAAGATCCATCAATTCTGGCAGTGGGAGAGGTACGGGGTCTTTTCCCTCTGCCAGCTGGCTTAATATCCTCAAATATTCTGCATTTTCAATCTGAGTCCCATTAAAATAAGAGGGAGATAAATTCAGATTAACTTTGTTATCAATTCTTAATGCCTGTAAATGGCCCTCAAAATCAAGATACCCTTTTGCAACAGGCCAAACCTGGCCTGCAAATTCAATCATTTGCCTGTCAAAATAATTTGCTGTACGGGGAATCGTGTTTAAAACGGTTAAAAGCTCTCCGTATAAATGAATGTACTGCTGTGCCATATTTACATACTGTACCTCGGATGGGGATAAATGATCCCTTACAAAAAAGGCGTGATCCTGGAGCATCTCCAGCCAAAATAAATGTTCATCCCATAAAGAAATCATCCTAGTTCTTCCTCCTTTATTTCCTCGAGCTCTCTTCGAAAGGTTTTAAATCTAGTGGCATTTATTTTGGTAGTAAAAAAATATAATGTTGGCATCCTAAATTTCAGTGAAATTTAGACCGCAATACAAACGCTTTCAAAAAAGTCTTATTTTAATAAATACGGTCAAAAGGAAGTAGAAATGATTTATTTGCTAAATTTTTTTGGCGAAAATTAAATAGCATGCTTACATTCGCTCAATTCATCAGATGGTTAACATCAACAAGGGAATACAATCCAATTTTTATATTCATTTCCTTAGAAATAAAATTAATCAAGACCTTCACTCATCTTTTACCTGATTTAAGGAATAATAAAAAAATCCAACATTAAATCATTTCTTCCTTTAAAGGGTGTTGTGTAATGAAGAAGTCTAAATTTTTCATTTTGCTATTAACAATATTGCCGTGGCTTACCTTCCCTCTTCTGGGAAAACGCACGATTAAAAAGTTCCTTCCTGGCGCCTTATTCATGGGTATTTATGTAACATTTGAAGGAATGCTCGCAGAGAAGAGAAAATGGTGGTGGTGGCCTGTTAACGTCAAACCTAATGTCTTAGGTGAACTCCCTTTAATTTGGGGACCCTTCTTCGTGGGTTCATTTTGGATCTTAAAATATACTTATAAAAAATTCAGCCTGTATGTATTAGTCAATCTCCTAGTTGATTCTTTTTTCACCATTTTCATGCTTGAATTATTTAAAAAAGTCGGCTACGGCTATCTTGTAAGAATAAACAAACTTCAATTGTCCATTATTTTTTTAATAAAATCGTTTGTAATGTATGGATTCCAGGTGTTTTACGATAAAGTGATCCGCGGAGAAGGATGAGCCATCCATTTCCAGCACTTTGCAAATTAAGCTTTTTCAGATATGAGCATACTAAAAAAAACGTTAAGAAAGCGAGCTGACATCTAAATGTCAAAACAAGGCAGACAAAATAATAATCAAACACGAGAGCGTATCGAGAAACAGGATAAAAGAAACGATATTGAATTAGGTACAGAATTTGAGGTAGGAAACTCCAAATCACAAAGCCAGAAGAAAAGCGGTAAGCAAGTAAATAAAAAATAATGAAAAAAGCTTGAGGAATGTGACCCTCAAGCTTTTATACTTTCATTGATCGAATTATTCAGCTAGGACTTTGCCTGTGTCTGCTGTTACAAATTGGTCAAAGAATTCGAGAATGGTACGGTTGACAAGGATTTCATTCGACTTCTTCGAGAAACCGTGCCCTTCGTCATCCAGGACAAGATATTTTACATCCCTGCCTTTATCCTGCAGTACTTTTACGATTTGGTCGGATTCCTGCTTCACAACTCTTGGATCGTTTGCTCCCTGGATGATTAACATTGGCTTCGTCATGGTATCCAAGTACGTGATTGGTGAATACTCCGTGAGCTTGTCGAAATCCTTTTCTGGATCGCCAACCCATTGATTCATGACTGGTTTCCAGTGCTCTGGTACTGATTCGATAAACGAGAAAAGATTGGAAGGACCGAAAATATCTACTACTGCCTTGAAATACTCCGGATGGCGCCCATGCAATAATAGAGCCATATAACCGCCAAAACTGCCGCCCATTAATAAAGTTTTGTCTCGATCTGCAATCCCATTTTCGTATAGGTATTCAAGTCCTGCAATATTATCCAGGCGTGGTCCCTCTCCCCAATTTCCTTCAACCATTTTTGTAAACGAAAGACCATATCCAGTTGATCCGCGGAAATTTGGCGCGAAAATGCTATAACCCCGATTCACGAGAAATTGGAACATGGCACGGAAATTATTACGCTCTGCTGCCTGCGGACCACCGTGCGGCCACAGAATAACGTGACCATTATCTGCCTCTTCTTTCGGCTTAAAGAATAATGCCTCTATAGGGAGCCCGTCAAAAGATGCGTAAGTCAGGACTTCAGGCTGTGCAAGGGCATTTTCTTTTACCCCCGGGACTGCCAGATTGGTCAACTGCTTCCATTCAGGACTGCCAGCTTCGTTTTGAAAAATATTATACGGCTTTGCAGCTGAACCGGCTAAAAGATAGATATTACCGCTTTTTGCTACTGTTAAACCCTGGACGACAGTGGCAGGCAATTCTACTTTTTTATAATGTCCAGTTTCTAATTCATATCGGTACAAATAATCATTTACACCCTTTGATGCTAACAAATAAAGGGATTGTGAATTTTTATCATATCGAACCGTTTCAATTTCTTCTTTTTCAATAGCAAGTACCTTTGTAAAATTCAAGGTATCCAGATTAAATTTCGCCAAGTAGGAAAAGTCTTCGCCAAACGTAGTGACAAAGAAATAGTCTCTCTCAACAAATACACCCTCGCCAACTGTGAACTGATCATCGGTTTCTGGTGTAAGAGAGTAGGATTGCCCATCTTGAAGGACGTAGCCCGGCGCATATGTATTTGCAAATTGCTTAACATACACACAGCTGTTTTCATCCTCATTAACATTTACTAAAAAACAGGCTGCCTCGGAGCCTTCCAGCAACAGGCTTTCTTCACCTGTTTCAATGTCATATTGATAGATATTTAGATACATTTCATTCCCTTTAGTGGATGTATAATAAAGTCTGCTTCCGTCTTTAGATAAAATTGGATTCATATGGCGTTCCCCTTCAGCTACCCGCAGGTCCACCAGCTCTCCCCCAGCAGGAGGAAGTGCATATAACTGGGCATTTTCATCACCATCATGATCAAAACCCACAACGATAAAACTTCCATTTTCTGAATATCTTAAAGCATGACAGCTCTGATCAACAAATGTTAGTGGGTATGGATATTGATTGGGTAAATCCATTGCCCACAAATTATACTTTCCAGTAAGATTGGTGCTGAAAACGACTTGTTTTTCATCTGGACTTACTGTAAACGCTTGAATATTGAATGTGCGATAAAAATTCTCGATATCCGGTTTGTTAAAATTCACCAAAAAAACCCACCCCTATTTTCTAAAATTATACATTTAACTATACTGACAACTTATCCGAAAAATTCTGAAATGTCTAGTAAATATATCTAACATTAGAAAAAAAGGATGGAATCATTGTAGTGATTCCATCCCATGATGCATTTGATTAAATTAGAAGTTTTCAAAAAATGTTTTAATGACATCTGCACCGCCAATGAATGTTCCGATTGATGCTCCAATATTTGACAGTACAACAATCAGAAGGATCCGGCTTACCTTATTGCGCCAGAATCCTTTTACACTAAATACGTCTTCTGACAGAGTTTCAAAGTCCTTAACGCTCGGACGACGAATATGGGCTTGGGCAAGACCAGCAAACCAGCCAGCTGCCAGCAATGGATGCAGTGCAGTGAACGGTGCGGCCACAAATGCAGTAAGAATCGTTAATGGATGCCCCATTGCAATAGCTGTTCCAAGTGCTGAAAGTGATCCCGTCCATAGAATCCAGCTTACCGATTGATCAAGTCCTGCATTCGGATTTGCAAAAAACGTAATCACAATAAGTGCGACAATCATAATCGGAAGTGCCCAGCCGATGATTTTCGGCCATTTAGATTTAGGCGGAATTGCGTTCAGCTTCTTTAAATCCTGCTCTTTTTTAATTTCTTCTTTTATACCAGGTACGTGCGCAGCCCCAAGGACGGCGACAATCTTTTCACCCGGCGCATCCTTAATTTTCTGGGCAAGATACTGATCTCGCTCATCAATTAAAGGCTTCTTTAAACGCGGGAAACTTTCAGTAAATTCATTGAGCATGGCATTGATGGTATCCTGCTCCTTCATCTTCTCCAGTTCTTCCTCAGAAATACTGTCATGGCTGAATATACTGGTGATGATTTGAGTGAGCAGCATGGACTTCCCTCTCAGACCGAGATTACCCCAAATTCGTGAAAAAGTAATCTGGATATTCCGGTCAGCTAGCACTAGATTCGCGCCTGCTTCTTTAGCGGATTCGATTCCCTGGACCATTTCCTGTCCCGCTTTAATTCCAAGTTCCTTAGCCATACGGTTTTGGAAAGAAGAAATTGCAAGATTCATTAATAGCAATGACGCTCGCTTTTGCTTGATGACCTGGATAATGTCCATTTCCTTCCACTTGGCACCTTCAGTGATCGTTTGATACCTTTGTTCATCCAGCTCTACACAAACGGAATCAGGCCTTTCGGCTTCAATAACTTCCTTTACTTGCTCCGCGCTGTGTTTTGAAACGTGGGCCGTACCAATCAGTATGTATTCTTTTCCATCTAAATTAATTCTCGTTATGTTATCCTCGATCATAGATACCTTCCTTTAAATAGACCAAGCGGCCTTGCCCAGCGGCAAACCATTATGTACAGTCTTATATATTAAACATTTTAACAATGTTAGTGTTTCATTTTTCCATTATAACATGAACCATTGGTCTAATTACCAAAGAATCTATCATTTGATTCACTTACTTTTGTGAATTGACTGTATCGTATGAATTATAAAGGAAATTCTGATTGCATTGCCTACAAAACATTAAGATTTATTCAAATCAAGTAATGAATCTTATAATCGAAATAGCTCATATACACTAAAGGAACAAGCTTGAAACGTTTAATACCCCAGGATGATTTCAATGAAGGTTATTGGAACAATCTAATCCTGTTTTTTAACCTTAGGTGGTTCCAATGAAAACAAAAAACTGCACAAGAGTCATAATTTCTGACTACTTGTGCAGCTTTTCTAGTCCATACTTGTCATTTACTTGGAATATGTTGTTTTCAGCTTAGTTGATTTTCGGTTATTCATCATTTTTTTAACCACAGGATACAAAACTGGTCCCCATTTGATTGCCATTCTGATTAATTTATTCATGAGTCTTACCTCCTCATTTGTTACTGTATATATACCCGGGCTATAGGTAAGACAATCCTGCATTTTTTTGGAAGATTCTTTTTTGCAGCTATAAAAAACAAACCCCAATCCCATAGGAATCGGGGTAACACCATGATTTTTATTTTGCAGAGGAAAGTTCACTTTCAGTAACCCACTGGTGGTTTGTTACTTTTTCAGATCCGTCAGTAGGGGTAAAATCCACCATATATACTGTCGTTTGCTCCGCTGTATCGATTACTGCCTTTGCTCCCTTCATACCTTCCATATGATCCGTATTAATGATTGCCTCATCACCAGCTTTTAATGGCTGATCCCCGGCATCCTTCAGCTCTTCATGGATGA
Organism: Heyndrickxia sp. MSNUG; assembly: GCF_049532715.1. Lineage (NCBI taxonomy): Bacteria > Bacillati > Bacillota > Bacilli > Caryophanales > Bacillaceae > Heyndrickxia > Heyndrickxia sp. MSNUG. Next base: position 2,396,776 of record NZ_CP150978.1, on the reverse strand, counting down.
CCCACTTATGATTTTCAACCCTTAGACCACCGTTCGTCGGGTCATATGACAAAGAATAAACAACCGTATCATAAGCACCAACTATCGTAGCTTCAGCACCATCCATGCCCGGCATATGGTCTTCAATAATGACCGCCTTGCTGCCAACTTTATAGGCAGGGTTTTCTTCATTCTTTAAACCTTCAGGAATCTCCCCTGAACCAGAATGCTCCATATTGGCATGACTGCTATGATCTCCACTGCTCTCCTTGCCAGCGTTTTCTGCTTGATCCCCTGAACATGCCGATATAAAGAATGCAGTAGCAAAGGAAATCATCAACATTAAAAATTTGCTTTTGAATTTCATAAATATCTCTCCTCTATAGTTGATAAGTATTTTATAACAGGAAATTGTGCAGAAAATATCGAGCAGCTATTTAGAAGAGTTTTTTTATCTATTCTGGGTAACCAAAAGGCTTTTTTGGTGTCTTATTTTTCTAAGTTTTCCTATAGGTAATTCTTAGGTCTTAATGATGAACTTTTAATCCAATATTTAACTTTTTCGGTCACTAAGGAGCGTTATTGGTGACCTGTTTTTCAAATTTTTCACTTTTTTTGGTCACCATGGAGCCTTAGTGGTGACCTTTTTAGTTTTCAACCAACATGAAAAAACTGTAGACTAGCTCGCTTTTATCGAGTTAGTCTACAGTTTGAACCTCTCTTCATCCAAAGAGAGTTCCTATACGATGATCACTATTTTCCTTCGCGAATTTCCATGATACTTTTTCCGCCTGCGAATGCATGGATCGTGGTTATATTTCCCAGTGTCTTAAATCCATACCGATTATATACCTTTTCGACCGGGTCGCTGATTGGGAACACCCATAAGTGGCTGAACCCTCCATCATGGACTTCCTGCTGGATATGGCGTATCAACTTGCCAATCAAGCCTTTTCCACGGTATTCTTCTAATGTGGCAACACTTTCAAGCCTCGCCTGGTTTCCATCATGAAATATACATGCAGTCGAACATGCGACTCCCTTATACCTAAGCAAAAAGTGAGTAAATCCAGGATGCTTAATTTCTTCCTTTAATGCCTCTTCCCTGATTGCCCCGCCGAATTCTTTGATGGTAATCTCAATATCGATTGCTTCTCGAAGATTCTTTTCAGTTACCTTTTCGATTGAAAAGTCTTCACCTAATGGAGTATCTGAGAGATTGTTGTCCCATAGTTGCACTGGTCCTCCCAGTTCTTCACTACGAAATCCTGCACTATTCAACTCTTTAAGTAAAGCTGCATAATCCTCATGATTATAAATATAAAACCTTGGAATGATATTCTTCTCTTTATAAAAGTCACTTACTTCCTGTACTACCTCTGCTGGATCATCGACTGCCTTACTAATCTGAGCATGATTCGCATCATAGTATTTAGGCTGCCTTTCATTGTAAAATATGGTTCCCCATGTCTTGTCCAGTCTATTGGTAAACGTACTGATATACGCTCGATCTAATTCAAGTACCTTATTTAATAATTCCATTTTCATTCCCCATCTTTCAGCAAAATCAAAAGCACAACAATGTTTATTCGGCTCCAATCCTCAGAGTAACGCTCTCCAAGCATTAATTACATCATCCAATTATTTAAACGAACTATGAATATCCTGTTCCAATTCATCATTTATTGTTTTCTTGTTATCAAAATTTTTGATGGAATAGTAGGTGAACACAGAAAGCGAAATAACTGTCCAGAGCAAGGTGGTTTTTGGGTTAATATTATCAATCACAAATAATGATGGAAGTTTTCCAAATACAGAGTCATCCATTGTCAAAAACCAGCCTATAAACATATTATTTGCTGCATGAGCACCAATCGTCAGTTCTGCACTATTCGTCCTCGCGGTAATGTAGCACCATAAAATACCTGAAAGGACATAATCACTGCCAACAAAGAAGGCAGAATAGTTCATTTCCGGATTTGAAAAATGCAGTGCACCAAAAATGCTTCCAACAATAATCGATAAAACCAAAGGATGTGACACTTTTCGGCCAAACCACTGCATCAAATATCCTCTGAAAAAGACCTCTTCGGCGGTTGTCTGAATAGGCGTTAAAATTAAAACAAATAAAAACAAGAAAAGAAAATCCTGAACCTGAATGTTATTTAACGAATAATCTTGCGGATTAAATAGAGCATCCACAATTGTCGTCACTGTGAGAAGGCAGAAAAATAAACCGAAGCCCCAAAAGACCCTTTTCCAATTAATCTTTTCGTTTGGTGTAATAAGTGTTTTAAGTTTTCTTTTATGAATGAGTTTTATGAATAAGGCCATACCTAGAATCCAAATGACATAGGTCAGATTCGAAAAAATAAAATCAAATTCCGGTCTTACATTTACCCCGACCATTTCCTTGAAATCAAAATAGGTTTGATCATTTCCATCTTTCTCCGCAAAAATAATTAGTGCGAGAAAATAAATAATGGAACCAAGAAACATCGAGAACATAAAAAGGAAAAAAGAAGAAGTGTACCTTTTCCAATTATTGATCCCCTGGTTCATCTTTATGAAATTTTGTTCCAAAATTGTTGCCCCCTACACTCAAAGTACAAGACACTAGAAAATTATACCATGTATACAATTTTTTTCTATCAATTTTCTCTAATGAAATTCGCAAGTTATAGACGACAACTAAATGCCGTCTTCAACTATCTTCTTTTCTAAAATCCAAAGTGGTTTTTCCTTAAAATTGATTTCCTCCACCTTCTGAAAACTATTCTTCTCCCAAAATTGCATTCCTGTGCTATTGTCGGAAAAGCACCCTAACCTGACTTCTGTAATATTTCTGCCTCTCATTAATTCTTCATATTTAGCGAGTGCTTTGCCGGCAAAGGATTTTCGAGTCCAATCCTTGCGAATGATCAGCAATCCGAGCCATGGTTTTTTGTCACGTGGATTTTCCATGATAAAATCAACGATCCCTATGAAGTCATCACCCACTTTAATTAAGTATCGTTCCTTGTCAAGTCCATCCCCTTCTTCATGCTCCTCAAGCAAATCCTCATCGCTTTAAAGCTTTTTTCCATCCGCCAGCAAGTTATACTCTGGATGCGTATTCATAATTTCCCTTTCAACCATAATCAAATCTCTCTTACTCTCATAAAATTCCAACCTAAACTCTCCCCTGCATATTAATATCAAAACCACTTATAAATACCAAATGGCTTCCCTGTGTGATCCCTTTTAGTCATTCTGATGGACAATTGCCAGCAGCCGAGGATCCCCCCACTTTCCGTTGATAGTGACTTTCTTTCGCGTAATGCTTTCCTTAAGAAAGCTGGCTTTTTCAATAAAACGAATGCAATCAAAATAATGACGGGTGAATCCTGCTTTATTTCACTGCAATATAATTTCGTCATTTACCTTATCAACAATCAACCAATCCGTTTCTGTTGTATACCCCTTGCAATGTGCCCTTTTATAATAAGCGATTTCTATCATAATTTCTTTTAAGCCAAGCCTTTTCCCTTTTTTTGCACAAAAAAATCCAGGCGGTAGCCTGGATTTAGATTAAAGACATAATCGGGAAATTTGCTCACTTCAAATCAAAACGCCCAGTCAGGCAATGAATGTACTTTCCGATCTTCACGGCAGTTTTCACAAATATGGAGCGTGACTGCTTGGATCATTTCATCATTCTTGTCCTCAAAATCCTCTTTTATTCCGCAAACCTCACACAGTCTCACAAAATCACCTCATCAATCACTAATTAGATTAAATCCAGCTTCCTTAACTACCTGCTCAAAATCGTCAGAAGACGCCATCCGTTCATCGTACTTAATTGAAACCGTCTTATGCTGGGCATTTGCTTCGGCTTGGGAAATCCCCCAGACGTGGAGCAAGGCCTGGGTGATTTTATCAGCGTCTTCCTTCGAATCAAGATTACCTACGTGAAAAACTTGTTCCTTCATTTACGACACCATCCTTACTTATGGTCTTCCCTATTCTTAAGGAAGGCTTCGCCCATTCCCTCTAGAAAATCGACCATTGTTGTCATTGCTGCCCGGATTTCAGGACTGCGCAGCCTGATTCTCATTTTCCAGATACTTTGTTTCTTGCCTTTTTCGCCTGTCCTGGACATCCGTTTCAGCCCAAGCGTCACTCCCTGCAAAAGTGTTTCCAGCTGGGCAGGCTGCATGGCGCCAAGGAATTTAAACAATCCGAATCCGCTTTTAATAATATTGTGGACTGCTGGCTGATTGATCTGCTGCATCGCGATCACGCCTACGTCGTTCCGCTGCTTCAGCAAGGAGCTAGCTGAATCAAACACACTTACTTCATGAAGCTCTTTTGTTAACTCTATGAAAGAAAGTACAGCTTCTTTGTTGTCAGCCAGTGCTTTAAGGATCTCATCAATGGCCTTGTCCTGCTCTTCTTTCAGGTTAGGAACACCCCTGCTAATTTGCCTGATCGGTTTCGCCATAATGCCCCTCCTTCAAATCGTCGATTTCGGAAATTGGGATATAATCAGAACGCAGCCACTTTTCCTCGACTTTCACACTGATTTGGGGAATCCTGTTCCCATATCGGTGATTGTGCTTAGGAAGTGGTGGTTCACCGGTAGTTTCAAGCACTTCCATTTTTACGCTCATTTCCTTATAAGCAGGTGTATGGGTAACAATATCGTGATAGCTGCTAGTTAGTCTATTAACTGCTTCGTTATCTTCAGAAGAATTCATCGGCAAGTACAATTCCTTGCCCTTCACCCTGTCAGTCACAATAACGCGAACTTCCACATGACCATACGGAGAAGTTAATCTAACAAGTGCACCATCTTCGAGATTACGTTCAGCAGCAAGCTCAGGAGAAATTTCCAGCCACACATCAGGCACCTTATGCATTAGCCCTTCCGTCTTATGTGTCATATTTCCTTCATGGAAATGCTCGAGCAATCGGCCGTTGTTCAAATGTAAGTCAAATTCTCCTCCTGGATCAAACGGTATCGTCCATTCAACCGGGAACAGCCTCGCTTTTCCATCCGGGAAACCGAACTTATCTTTATATAGCAGTGGAGTGTCCGTTCCATCCGCTTTTACAGGCCATACTAGAGATTCCCATTCTTCCAGGCGTTCATAGCTTACGCCAGCAAACATTGTTGCTAGCTTAGCTGCCTCGTCCATAATTTCAGATGGATGCTGATAATTCCAGTTTGCTCCCATCCGATTCGCAAGCTCTTGGAAAATCATCCAATCCGGCTTGGAATCACCCATCGGTTCGAACACTTTGTAAAACCTCTGGATCCGTCTTTCTGTGTTCGTAAAGGTTCCGTCCTTTTCAAGGCTCGGAGCAGCTGGTAAAATGACATCCGCAAATTGAGCGGTTTTACTGAAGAAGATATCCTGGACAACAAAGAAATCCAATTTCTCAAAAGTCGAATCAACATAGTTTGAGTTCGCATCGACAATGGCCATATCTTCTCCAAACAGGTAAAGCGCTTTGAGCTTGCCTTTATTGATGGCTTCAACCATATGATGATTGTCATAACCAGGGTTTTCTGGAAGCTTAACGCCCCATGCCTGTTCATACTTTGCCCTGACACCCGCATCCTGTACAGGTTCATATCCAGGCATCCATGGCGGCAGAGTTCCAAAATCGCATGCCCCTTGAACATTGTTATGCCCGCGCAACGGATATGCGCCGGTACCTGTTCGTCCATAATTCCCTGTAACCAAAAGCAGGTTCGAAATGGCTGTGCTTGTGTCAGATGCCCCCATATGCTGGGTTACACCCATCGCCCACAGCATACAGACTGACTTTGCTTCTTTGATCATTTCAGCGAGACGGAGCAGCTGTTCCATGCTGAGTCCTGTTTTTTCCACAGCATATTCCAGAGTGAATTTTTCCAGCGAAGCCCTGAATTCCTCAACTCCGTTCACCCGATCCGCAAGGAATTTAGCATCCTCCCAGCCCTGATCAAAAAAGTATTTGGCAATCGCGTTGAGCATGATGATATCTGTTCCCGGCTTTGGATGGAGATGGAGATCGGCGCGCTGAGCCAGTTCGTTTTCCCTTAAATCAACCACAATGAGCTTTTGGCCAAAAAGCTTATGAGATCGTTTGATACGTGTTGCCAGCACCGGGTGGGACTCAGCTGGATTCGCACCAATAACAATAACAAGCTCTGATGCAATAATATCGTCCATTGTTCCTGAATCACCGCCAAGTCCGACCGTCCTCATTAACCCGGTTGTAGCTGGTGACTGGCAGTAACGTGAGCAATTGTCTACATTGTTAGTGCCCATAATTCCACGTGCAAACTTCTGAAATAAGAAATTTTCTTCATTTGAGCATTTGGACGATGCGATATAGCCAATCGAGTCAGGTCCAAACTCTTCTTTTATCCCAGTCAACTTTTCTGCGATCAGCGAAAGTGCTTCATCCCAGGTTGATTCAACAAATTCATCACCTTTACGGATAAGCGGTTTCGTCAAACGTTCCTCGCTGTTAACGAAATCCCAGCCCCATTTTCCTTTTACACAGGTTGAAATGCCATTTACCGGGGCTTCGGTCTTCGTCTGGATTTTCAGGATTTCCCGATCCTTCGTCCACACCTCAAAGCTGCAGCCGACACCACAATACGTACATACGGTTTTAGTCCGTTTGATCCTAGCCTTCCTCATCGCAGCTTCCACTTCAGATACGGCAAAAATTTCGCGATAGCCTGGTTCCACTTCTTTTGTCATATCAATCATTGGAGCGAGGATGTTTGGAGCGATTCCAGTCAGGAAGCCGGCGTTACCGAGCATTGATTTTTCCATTAAAGCATTGCACGGACAAACATTTACGCAATGGCCGCAAGAAACACAAGAAGATTGATCAATTGGCACATCATTGTCCCATATGACACGAGGCACTTCACGGCTCCAGTCAATGGTCAGTGTTTCATTCACCTGCAAATCCTGGCATGCTTCCACACAGCGGCCGCACAAAATACATTGATCCGGTTCATAACGATAAAATGGATGCGAATTATCCGCTGGATAGGGCTTTGCCTCGAACGGATACTTTTGATGGGCGAGCCCCATATCCTCAACAGTGTTATGAATCGTGCAATTGCCATTGTTGTTATCACAAACCGTACAGTAAAGCTCATGGTTTTTCAGGATGCGCGACATTGCCTCATATTGTGCAGACTTTACCTGTTCGGACATTGTATCAACCTTCATGCCAGGCTCTGCTTTTAACGTACAAGACCTTGCCAATTGTCCATCGACCATGACATAACACGTATCACATGTCTGGATGGTTCCAAGATCGGGATGATAGCAAATCCCTGGAATAAACACATCCTCTGCTCTTGCTACCTCAAGAATCTTCTGCCCTTCAACAGCCTGATATTCCTTGCCATTGATGTTTACCGAAAAACGAGTGTCACTCATTCCCATGCCTCCTTAGTCCTGCTTTACTCATGCCCTGTCTTCTCATATTTGCTTTTCCGCTGCCTTGTCTCTTTTTTACTTCTTTGCTGGTGCCTTCCTCCATCGTTCCCCTATAAGCAATCCAGTAAATCAAGGAGACAAATATACTGCCGCCAATCGCATTCCCGATGAATACAGGAATGAAGTTTCCAATGAAATCCTGCCAGCTGTAATACCCAGAAAAGATGGCTGCCGGTATCACAAACATGTTCGCGACAACGTGCTGGAAACCGATTGCTACGAAGGCCATGATCGGGAACCAGATTCCAAGAATCTTTCCGCCAATATCCTCTGCGCCATACGCAAGCCACACAGCTAATCCAACAAGCCAATTGCACCCAATCGCTGAAACAAGTGACGCTAAAAATCCTTCCTTCAGTTTTCCACCGGCAATCGCAACGGTTTTTTCAAGATAAGGACCATGTGAAATTAACTCGGCTACATGTCCAAAAAAATATGCGACGAACAATGCTCCTATAAAGTTAAATACAGTGATCCAAAACCAATTTTTAATAAGTCGTCCAATTGAAATCTTCTTTGAAAAGAATGCCATCGATACCGCCATCATGTTGCCGGTTAACAGTTCACCACCGGCTATAATGATAAGAATAAGGCCTACCGGGAAAACAGCAGCTCCGATCAGCGAACTTAATGTTCCCCACTCCTTAGGTAGATCTGCGATCACACGGATATCAAGCAAATAACCAAGGGATATAAAGGCACCTCCGAGAAATCCCAGCACCAGAATACTTGCAAATGGCAGATTGGCCTTCTTTTGACCATGCTCAGCCGCCAATTGGGCAATCTTAAATGGCGCATGAAAACCCATCCATATCAACTCCTTTAAATTCCCTAATAATATTTACAATACTGGGAAAATTATTTAGCATAATCATGATAATTTTTCACGAGAAAAAGGTGAGGAGATAATAATGGATAAAAACCTGTTACTTCAGCGTGTTCATTCTATGATTCAATCATCAACAAAGCGGCCAAAGTACATGACGGTTTCTACAGTAAAAGTTGCTGACATATTTGGAGTCAAACCGGAAGAAGTGGAAAAGGGATTGGAAGAATTAATTGCAGAAGGCTATTTAAAACAATCGAAGCTCGATAGCCCGCCATATCATGATATTTATTTATTGCCTTAAAATTGAAAAAGCACATTCCCGAAAGAGAATGTGCTTCATCTAATTCATCTTATTCTGTCAACCCCTGAGAAGATGAACCTCCTGATTTTTGGAGTACTTTCAACCCTGAGCCGATATCTGAGGCAAGTACATAGTTCCGGTCAACGAATACTCCCCAGATATTTGATTTGCTAGGGATATACATGCCTGTTTGTTTTGGAGCGGATGGGTCAGTAATATCTACAGTTCGGACACCGCCTGAGTAATGCGATAGATATAATGTGTTTCCGTGAACCTTAGGATCATGGACAGTCGCTCCGTTAGGAATGGTTTCAGTAAAATCGGTTCTAAAGGAGCTTAATAGCTTTGGTTTTGATTTATCTTTAATATCATAAATCATCGTATATCCGTAAGCTGACTCGAAACCTTCTCTTGTTGGGCCGAAAATCTCCCTGGTTTCAACAAGGACCGTTCCGCCCTTTGCAAGATCCATGGAATGTGCTGCTCCTTGAACATTATTTGCAAAATCGGTTCTTCCAAGATAGACCGGATTTTCCGCATCGCTGATATCAAGCATGATCGTGCCTAGATCCCAGTATGAAAGGAAAGCTGTTTTTCCGGTTTCATCTGTTTTTACACTGTGCGCGAATGCAACTCGCTTAATGCCTTCCTCATCCGTCCAGTTGTAGCCGTCATAGTTTTCATCACTTACTTCAGGGATATAATCACGTGGATTAAACTGATAAATAGTAGCTGGATTATTAGGATTTGATACATCCACTATAGATACATCCATTTTCTCGCCATGTGAGTAATAGTCTGCATAGCAGTCAGCCGTCAGAACATAGACATTATCACCCTGAACTGTTAAATACAGTTCGTGGGTGCCCCTTGCTCCTGACGAAGAAGATTCCCAGAATCCAAGCTTTTTAGGCTCGCGGGGATTTGTAACATCATAAAGCACGAAACCTCCCTGGGCGTTTGGATCCTTTTGATCCATTTTTTGTACACTTACCGCAGCCAAATCTCCTTTAAAGTGCTTCGTATTTACAGATTTGACGATTACTTTCTCCTGCCAGGTGCCCTCGATCTCTGCAAAGGCTGCAACCTCAACAGGATTGGAAGGGTCCTTCATATCAAAAACGCGGACTCCGCCGCCTCCGCCATTTGCTCGATGCGTGCCTAAATAAGCAAACCCTTTATGAGCGTATACATCTCCTGTTGAGTTCTTTATACCTTCTCGGATTTCTTTCAAAGGCACTGCAGCTACTTCCTGAAGATTGCCTGTGTTCTTACTGCCTTCAATCAATGGAACAGCCAATTCTACACCAGCCAGATTATCGCCCTTTTCAACTCCTCCGCCAATCTCATCATGTGCAAATACAGATGTTCCTCCCGCGGAAAATACCAATGCACCTGCCAATGCGGTATTGACTATAAGTTTCTTTTTCAAAATGTATTCCTCCCTTTTCCATGAAATAAATAAACCACTTATGTAGTAGTCCTGTAGCACCCTATTTCTCACTGAACAATAATTCGGGTTCTGAAATAGTGTGATTTAAATAATAAGGAATATTCAGCCATTTTTATATAACCTAGATTTCCTAATGTTTCTACATTATTAGACAAGCCTAATTCCGACCTTTTTTACCAGAAAAGTTGGGAAACTTGCACTTTACACTACAATGGACTTGTAAAATGTCGTGTCTATTGGACCTATTTTGGATTTTGGCTCTGTTAAACAAGTCTGTTGATTTTCGTTCCAGGCACTTCGCTTTCCGCGGGGCTGGCGCTGAGCCTGCTCGTTACTTCGCTCCTGCGGGGTCTCACCTGACCAGCTAAGCCCGCAGGATATTGATTTGCTTCCTCGAACCTGCCCACGCACGATGGAAATGCGTTAGCATTTTCGGAAGAGTCTTCGTGCCTTCCACTACAATCAACAGGTATTAAAAAATAACATTGGGCTTTAACAGAGCCTAGATTTTAAACCAGTTCTACATGATACCATCTATGGATATGGTACCGAAGAAAAAGTATATGGAAATGAATTTAATTTAAATAAAAGAATGTATAGGTGTGGCCTTGAGCTTTAAACAGAGATGCCAGTTTTATAAACCTTCAACTTGGGCATATGTAACAATAATTCATATTTCAAAGGGAGGCAGCAAGATTGAGTCATTTAAAAGAAAAGGTTGCTTTTATTACTGGTGCTAGTTCGGGAATCGGCAAAGCCGCCGCAATAAAGCTTGCAAAAGAAGGCGCAAAAATCGCACTGATTGATATAAAAGAAGAAAACGCCAAGGCAGTGAAAGACGAAATCCATGGAATTGGCGGCAGCGCTCTCATTTGCGAATGTGACATCTCCAAAGCGGATGAAGTTCAACTAAGCTATCAAAAGGTGATCGAGAAATGGGACAGGATCGATATTGTATTTGCCAATGCGGGGATTAATGGCGTGATTGCACCAATAGAAGACCTTTCTTCTGAGGACTGGGATGCGACAATCAACACTAATTTAAAAGGGACTTTCCTTACTGTAAAATATGCTATTCCACATATGAAGAATAGCGGAGGCAGTATCGTTATAACCAGTTCAATCAATGGCAACAGAATATACAAGAATTTTGGCATGTCAGCCTACAGTACTTCTAAAATTGGCCAAGCCGGATTTGGTAAAATGGCTGCTCTCGAGTTAGCGCAATATAAAATCAGGGTAAATACCATCTGCCCGGGTGCGATTGAAACTAATATCGGGCAAAATACCTTCCCACAGGAAGATAATTTGGAAAAAATCAAAATTCCTGTGGAATATCCTGAAGGCAATCAGCCTCTCGAAGAGCGATCGGGAAAACCTGAGCAAGTTGCAGACCTCGTATTCTTTTTAGCATCAGATATGTCATCACACATCACGGGAACTGAAGTCTATATTGATGGAGCAGAATCACTATTGTAGAAAGTGGCGCTTAGGATTCATCCTGTATAACACTTCTGATCATCAAATAACAAGGCGAACAACATATTATGTTGTTCGCCTTGTTATTTACTAGGACTGCATTAAAGATACTTCAGCAATTACAAATCATTAATACATTGCCATCCAAATCCTGAAAATTAAAATAAGCAAAATCACCAATTTGCTCGATTTCTTTTACCACCTTAATATTGTTTCTCTTAATAAATTGATAGGCTTCATGAATATCAGAAACAAAGAAATTAAACAATACATGCTCGGATGGCTGTAATTTGAAATCTTTATCGAATGAATGTTCATCTAGCGTTAGTCCTGTTTCACTTGTAACAGGGATATTATATACAGGAGATTCAACTTTCTCAGATACATATGGAATTCCAAGCAGGTTGCTGTACCATTCTGCTGATTTTTTTAAGTCACTTACATGGATGAATACATTGTTTACCTTGCAGGAAATTGGAGAACTAATCGAATTCAACTTGATCACCTCTTTAATTAATATTCTATATATACAACAAAGCAGCATAGATTACCTTTATAATCCACAAAAAAGTAAAAAAGAGAACCAGTATAGGCCTCCTCATTTACATACTATTTTTGGTTCAAATATGACCATGCATACTGAGCATACAGCTCGGCTCCAGTAGCAAGTGCATCCTCATCGATATCGAATTTGCCATGGTGGTGATCCCATTCCGTATCTTTATCAGGGTTTCCGCTACCTACGAGTGCAAAGCTCCCAGGTACTTCATCCAGATAAAAACTGAAATCCTCTCCACCCATCGTCGGTTTTTCATTAAATACTACGTCCTCACCAAATGCTTCAGCGGCAACCTTTTGGACGAGCATCGCACTGGCCTCATCATTGATAACCGCCTGTGTCCCACGAATATATTCAACTGTGGCTGTTGCTCCATATATGGCTGCAACCTGTTCAGCATAATGCTGTAGCTGGGTTTGAATGTGGTCGCGTGTAGCTGGATCAAAGCATCTCACGGTTCCTTCAATCACTGCATTTTCAGCGATGACATTGAATCGTGTGCCTACGACCATTTTACCAACCGTCAGGACTGCTCCCTGTTGTGGGTCAATTGTTCTTGAAACAACGGTTTGTACATTCATTACAAATGAGGAAGCAACAATTGCCGCATCAATGCATGCTTGAGGGATGGCGCCGTGACCTCCTTTCCCCTTGAAGGTGACTTTGAATAAATCCGCTGACGCGAACGATGGTCCAGGTGTGCATGATACTTTATGAGTTGGCATCTGCGACCAAATATGTATGCCGAAAACATTGTCTACTCCATCCACAGCACCCTGCTTCACTAATGCCTTTGCGCCTTCTGCGACTTCTTCGGCCGGCTGGAAGAGTAAGCGAACATTTCCAGGGAGTTCATCTTTTATTTCGTTTAATGCTTTTGCCGCAATCAACAGCATGGCTGTATGGGCGTCATGGCCGCAGGCGTGCATTTTCCCTTCCTCTTTGGAGGCATATGGCAGGTCCTTGTTCAGCTGTTCAACAGATAGGGCATCCATATCTCCCCTAAGCGCAACAGTTTTCCCAGGGTTACCACCTTTTATTTCAGCGATCACTCCTGTTGGCTCTGTTCTTCGGTATTCAATTCCCAAGTTACCTAAATAGTCGCATACAAATTCAGTAGTCTTATATTCTTCCCAGGAAAGCTCCGGTTCACTGTGGAACTTCCTTCTTAATTCAGTAAGTTCATCTTTATATTCTTTGAATGCTTCTTTTAATTTTTGATTGATCATCATTCTGCCTCCGTTAAGTTCTTGGCTGTCTCGTAAAAAATTTGCACTGCTTTTGCGATATCCTTTGAATCAGACCATTCCTCTGGACAATGGCTAAGTCCATTTTTGCTGGGAATGAAAAGCATCCCTACGTCTGTGTAATCGGAAAAGACCATTGCATCGTGCCCTGCACCGCTGTTGATTGAACAATATGGTATTTGAAGTTCTTCACTTTTCTCTTTTAAAAGAGAGCGGATTCCTTGATTTAATTCTTTCGGCTGGATGTATAATAGCTCTTCAACACATGTCTTTATACCATTCTCGTTAAAGGAAGAAATGAGCGATTTCGTTTTTTCTATTACATTCAATACATTCGCTTCTTTCCCTGATCGAATATCCACAGAGAACACTACTTTGTCTGGAATAACATTCGCTCCGTTTGGAAATACATTGAATCGTCCGACGGTTACAACCGTACGCTCACCTTCTTCATCCGCAAGTCCTGGCAGCTGGCTAACAATCTTTGCAGCCGTAACAAGGGCATCAGCCCGCCGGTCCATCGGTGTTGTCCCGGCATGGCCAGCCTGTCCTTCCACTGTAACCTCCAGTTGGGTCAATCCAACAATAGCTTCCACAACACCTATAGGAATCTTCTTTTCTTCTAATATAGGTCCTTGTTCGATATGCAGCTCAAGAAAAGCCTTCATCGTTTTTGGGTCTCGACGTCTCACAAGTGTTGGATCTAAACCGATTTTCACCATCGCTTCCTCAGTAGTAATCCCGTCCTTATCCGTCAGGCTTCTGAAATCTTCATCACTGAGGAGACCAACCATTCCTCTCGAACCCATCAAACCGCCGCCAAATCTAGAACCCTCTTCCTCAACAAGTGCGACAACTTCAAGTGGATATTTAGGTGTCACGTTATTTTTTCCAAAAAGCGCCGCCACTTCAAGAGCTGCAACTACACCAGCAGGGCCGTCAAATGCACCACCATTCGGAACTGAGTCAAAATGAGAGCCCACCATTACAGACGGTGCGTCTTTTAAAATCCCTTCAAGCTTGCCAAAGATATTTCCAAAACCATCCTCTCTTACCTTAAGTCCGTATTCTTTCATCTTCTCCTTAATATAATTACGTGTCTGAAGATCTTCCGGGCTATAAGTAAGGCGTGTGGTTCCTTTCCCTGGAGTGGCAGTAAAATCACTTATGTTCACAATGTGATCTTCAATTCGTTCCTTTAGTTGTTTCATGACATTTCCCCCTATCCTTACAATAATCCTACAAAGATACCTGCCAGAACCACCGATACGATCGTTACCGTTACGAACCCGCCGACGAGCATTGGCGGCAGCATATGGCTTGTCAGTGCTTCACGTTCTTTTTCATCATCTGTCAATGATTTGATTACCTCATTTGTAATGATGTAATCAGCGGGGAATCCGTAAAGAGCAGTCAATGACACTGCAAAAGCCATTTCCTTGCTGACCTTAAGGATTTTTCCTGCAATGAAAGAGAAGATATACATCCCGATGACACCAAGGATAATCGTACCGATCAGAGGAACAATGATTTCTAGCAGCATGCCTGGCGTTGCCTGCTTTAAGCCATCAAAGATAAAGAGCATCAATACTAATATCGCGATCCCAAAACCGTTCGCCTTTTGCAATGCCTGTTTCTCAAGGAATCCGGCGCTTGTTGCAATGACTCCAAATAACAAACAGAGAACAAACGGACTAATTGACACGACTGGAGCCAAAAGTGTTGAAATCTGATAGGCAAGAAAGGCTACTAATGAAAGCCTGAAAAATTTAAAGAAATCTGTATTGTATTTTTCCGGCATATTTTTAAAAAGCTTGAGTTCTGCAACTGGTGCTGGTTCAGCAGCAGCAGCCACTTCAGCATTCGCTGCAGATAATCCCCCTTCACGGTATTGCTGAAGGAGTCTTTTTCCTTCCTTCTTTAATACGAGAGAGGTCAATGGATATCCGGCAAACCCCTGCATGACATAAATAACGATTGCGAACACCGAAAGTGAGGCAAGGCCAGCCTCTTTTGCTCCTTCAGACATGATCAAGGCAGATACGACACCACCGACTAATGGAGGAATAGCTACGACCATTGTTTGGAACCCGAAAATGAGTGTCCCTACACTTAACAAGACGGCAATGATTCCCAAGATTCCGGACAAAGCAATAACAATGGTTTTCCATTGATTTTTTAATTCTTTAAGAGAAAGCAAAGTCCCCATATTAGTAATCAATAAATACATCATCATTACCGCGACAGCAGATGGTACACCCGCCAGTGCTACGATTTCTTTCGGAAAAAACGTCCAGTAGCCAATCAGGAACAGGACAGCTGAAATGAACATGGAAGGAATCCAAGCTTTCGTTCGAACAGCAACGAGATCACCTACCAATAAAATGAATACAACAATAACCAAAGCTAACATCTGTGACAAAAGAATCCCCCCAATTTCTAGATGACTTACATCTTTCGTCATACGAAAGAAAAAAGTTATTAGGAGAATAATAATATAGTTATATAATTCAGTCAATTATAATTTTTAGAATTTTCAGATGAAAACGTTTACTTGATAAACTTCCTACTAAATACCTAAAAGTATTATTTATTTGCTATACCTTTTTAAAAAAATAAACCATCTTTTTTTAGATGGTCCCAGCTTGTCGACAAAGATACAGGTCACAGATCAATTATTGAAAACCTGTTGATTGGAGTGGAAGGCGCGCAGACTCCTGCGGGCTCAAGCTGGACAGGTGAGACCCCGCAGGAGCGAATCGACGAGGAGGCTCAGCGCCAGCCCCGCGGAAAGCGAAGCGCCTGGAACGGAAATCAACAGACCTGTTTTACTGCCCACCCAAGGTAAAAAACTATAGACAAGCCCACTATAATCGAGTTTGTCTACAGTCTGAGACCATCTATTTTTAGATGGTCCTCCATTTAAATTTATCTTTTAATTCACCTATCACATTATAAAACATAAAAAGCAGACTTCTCTAAAAAGGAATAACAATTTTCTCACTTTTAATAGTATAAATTGATAGATTTGAATCCTGATTCTGAATAAAATACCCATTCGATTCCAATTTCGAGGAATACAAAGAGCCTACATTTTTTTCTACAATCATCATCGTGTGATCATCTAACCCGATGCCACTAAATCCTCTTTCTATCAGCAAATTGTGAAAAGCTTCTGCTCGATCCTGATAATTGTAGTGAGACATGATACAGCCATTAACAAATCCTAATCCCTCTACTATTGTATAACCCATCTCCATTTCATAACTTCCAGCAAAAGTAAATAATGCATGTGCTCCTGCACTAAACCCGGCTAATATAGTACCATTTTCAAATGCCTGATTCAGAAAGGGTATTACTTTTGATTCTTTTAGTTTGTCAATTAATTGAATAGTCGATCCTCTGCCAAAATAAATGAGATCTGCTTCAAGCAGCAGATTTTCCAATCCTGGCTGTAGTAATTCTACTTCACATCCAAGTAATTCATAAATTTTAAAGAATTGTTGATAATTCTCTTCATCATCCGTTGATGCATAAGGGATAAAAATGACCTTTGGTTGATCCTTATTAATAAATTTCCGTATCTTCTCTTCTAGATAAGGATCAAAATCTCCACCATTAGTACCGCCGCCAATTGCAATGATTTTCCCCATGATAATCTCACTTTCTATACTGATTATGTATTTATTAATGCATAAATACAGGTGTCCGTTAATATTTTTCCGTCTGCTGAAAGGTCATCATTTTTGAGGATTCCTTCTAAGGTATAGCCTAATTTTTCAGGTATTCTTCGACTTTTAATATTCGTAGATTCGACCCTAATCTCTATTCTGTTAAAATGAAGGTCCACTATGCCAAGGTTTGAAACTGCTTTGACCGCTTCGGTAATATACCCGTTTCCGCTGAATTTGGTGTTGATCCAGTAGCCGATTTCCCCTTTTGGAATATCCCAATTGATTCCCTGCAGGCTTGCTGTTCCTATAAATTCATTCGTATTCTTAAGGAAAATAAGAAAGCGAAAACTGTCTCTTTTTTGAAATTTAATAAATGCGTTTCTCAAATTTTCTTCTGTCTTTTCAACAGCTGGGATGCTCTGGGCAAATGGCATCCATGGTTTCAATTCGTTATAAGATTCCTTGATGGCTTGATTAACAATTTGGCCATCCCCTGTTTGACAGGGCGCTCTTAATATTAATCTTTCGGTTTCCAACTGTGATGGGACATCAATGAGCATAGGGTGCAATGTATTTCCCCTCCGTATCATTCCTTTAGTTTTCTTAAAAACAACAATAAAAAAACCCCCACCCCCAAGATTATGAATCTTGAGGACGAGAGTTGAAACTTCGTGGTACCACCTCAGTTTGCCGATACATCACTATATCAGCCTTTTCGGGTACATCTATACCCTATCTCTCTATCGGGAGAAACCGTCTTACAATCCCTAATCAAATTAGCTTAGTAAGAAACTCCGAGGTTTTATTCGTTAAGCTGATTTTTACTCCCTTTCACCGGTCAAGAGTTCTCTGTACAAAACCATACCTTAACTACTCATCTCTTCAGCGTCTATGAATATAATTTTTATAATATTAACAAATAAATCCAAGGACTGTAAATATTTTTTTACAGTAAATTTCAATAACTTTCCTAAAAGATACTCTCTGCATCTGCCGGCAATTGTCTGATATGCATAAGGTATTCAGTCATATTTCGATCGTCATGGATCAGGTATTTGAAAGAAAGACCTTCTGCCACCTCTAGTGCTAATTTCCTGAACAATTCGCACGCCACAAAAATGGATTTCCAAAAATTCTTATAGTTATGGTCTGAATACGTTTCTTTATACATCTGCCAGTAGGGATTCGGTAAATAGTTCTTAAAGTATTTCCCCATTTTCCCAGCAGAAACTTTAAAATCATGATTCATACCAATCCACCATGAAATCATCTCATCCAATCTTTCCCGGATGACAAGATTAAACATTTGTTTCGCATAAGGCAGTTCATCTCGCCAGATTCCTTTTCCAACATTCTGCAAGCACCACCAAAAGTCATTGCAGCAACTGAAGTAGAATGCATCTGTTGGCCTTTTTACCCAGTAATCCATATCTGTTGGTTCAGGGATGGCTGGAAGGATATTGTCCTTATCCATTAAAGCGACGGTAAGTTTATCTTGGAGATAATTTTCCATCATCACTTGCTTCGTTTCAATATGCAAATCAATCCGGTTCCCATCTTTGAAAAGCATTAAATAACCATAAGACCTGTCAAAGTCCATTGCCATACCAACATAATGGTCATTCTTATCTGGTTCCTGAATCATCAGTAGATCCCCGAAGTTGGAAGTCCAGTCTGCATCATTTATGAAAGAAGCAGTCTCTGTAACCACATAAACAATATCGAAATCCTTGAAAATATCCTTTGGAGCCTTGGGATTCGTTCTTGAACCATTCATATACACAGCTCTAATCCGTTCATCCTTTTGAGCAATCTCTAAGATCAAATCATACATTTCTTTTTCAGTTCTCATCTGTGAATACCTCAGCTTTCACTTTTAAACCGCTGTTGTAAGGATTTCTGTATTTTGGCCTGCATACAAATTAATCCTTGTCTGCTTTCCCCTCAGTCAGGTCATCAAAAGGAGTATATTCGTTGCTTGGCAATTTACCTTTTTTAAATATATTATAAATCGAGTAAAATACAACAAATAACATGATTGAAAGTAAGACATAAACCATTTGTAACACAGCCTTTCACTAGGTTATTTATCAAACTTTTATTAAAACTAACTTAAAAAAACAAATACCCCTTTAATAATATGTTACTTATTCTCCATTCAGGTCGGATTACCTTTCCACAAAAAGATAAGCCGCCGCCATTAATAAAATTAGGAGGTCATGTTCTGGTCATAGTCCTTACAATCAAGATAATGAATTCTTACATTTTTTTAATCTGCCCAGCTATCCAAAAACCCCATTGACCTTACATCCAGATTTTATTAGGGTTTTACGAATCTATTAATTAGAATGATTATGCTCAATAATCAGTTTAGCATAATTATCCAATTTCTAATGCAGGATTATATAGGTTACTATCGAATACCTTAGCTAGAAAAAGATTAAGGGAGATACAAATATGAAAAAACGACATGAAGTATTATTCACTCAATTAGAATCTTTTCGCAATTATATTTTGGGAGTTGTTGAGCAAGTAACAGCTGAAGAAGCAGACCTCATCCCACAAGGCTTCAACAATAACATCCGCTGGAACCTGGGGCATATTTATTTAGATCAGTACCTGTGGATTCAAGCATTAACGAAAGAAAAAGCGCCTGTTGCTGAGCAATTTAAAGAGTGGTTTGGTTATGGAAGTTCACCTGCAAACTTTACTTCTGAGACGCCTTCTTTTGAAGAATTAAGAAATCTGCTAAAAGAGCAGCCTGCAAAGATCAAAGAGGAATACGGAAATAGGCTTGAGGAAGAATTCCCTCCTACTGAAATGGGCATGCATACGATAGAACAAGTACTGACTAGAACGATTTTTCATGAGGGAATGCACCTGCAAACCATTTTAGATATTAAGAAACTATTATAGCGCAAAGTAAAAATGCTAAAAGACAGTTGTCTTTTAGCATTTTTACTTTGGTGCTTTTAGACCGGCTGATAAAACGACAAAGCAGGAACATCATCAATCTCAATAAGCAAAGCAGCATACTCCTTTAATAAAAGCTCCCGTTCTTCTTCTGACAAACTCTGTACGCCCCAGCCAACAAATGGCTCCAGCACTTCAAGACCACAATAAAATAGCTTTTCGTGATGAACGGAATATAAGCGATCTAGTAAGGGTCCTTTCCGCGATCCTTCCCCATATTCATCGGGTGATCCACCGGTTGTGATGGACAGCATTGCCTTTTTACCTTTTAGTAAGCCCTTTTCGAACCGATGACCGCCTGCATAAGCGAATTTATAAGCTAAAACCCTGTCAAACCAGCCTTTTAAAATGGCAGGAGGATCCGTCCACCATAATGGGAATTGGAAAAGAATCAGGTCAGCCCACTTTATTTTCGCCTGTTCCTCAGCAATATCCTTGGCAAAGCCCTCTGTATCCGATGCATACGCCTGTTCCACCAGATAATGAAAGTAGTCAGGATTTTTCATTTGCAAAAAGTCACCCCGGCCCCCGACGGGATTAAAATTCATCTCATATAAGTCTGATACTTTTACAGAATGTCCTTGGTCCATCAATGTCGTGACTGCAGTATTTTTCATTGCTGCATTAAAAGACTTTGGCTCAGGGTGCGCAAACACGATTAAAATATTCACTTGGGCATCTCCCTTTAAAATTGTTAATCTGTTCGGAATAAATGTTAATTTTAGATAAGCTGTAAATTGTACTTTACTGTTGATAACAGAAAACTTTCGTTAAGAATTGATATATTCTATGGCTTCCAGAATATAATCCTCCATCTGCCGTCCAGTATTAACCACAAGATACGGATAACCCGCTGGCTTTTTGCTATTTTCTATCGTGAATTTGAACGCTTCTTCCGACTGGATTTCCTCGATTTGGCTGATCATTCTTTCCCTATTTTTCAACCTTAAATTGATTTCCTCCATATCA
The DNA here is from genome assembly GCF_049532715.1 of Heyndrickxia sp. MSNUG. NCBI lineage: Bacteria > Bacillati > Bacillota > Bacilli > Caryophanales > Bacillaceae > Heyndrickxia > Heyndrickxia sp. MSNUG. The sequence continues at coordinate 2,375,814 of NZ_CP150978.1, read as the reverse complement.
TCTAGATAGCATTCAACATATTTGTAACTGGCACCATACTTTTCAGCTAACTGGGTGCCTTTTTCAACCATTTCCTCATATAGACAAGGACTATCGAATATAACACTTTGTCCTTGTGCCAAATGGAAATCGATTAAGGACCAATCTATATTGTATGAAATTTTCCCCGCTAGTTTTGGGTCAATCGGTGCTTCATTGAGTGTATGTACTAAGGCAGACTTTACGATATCGTGATCAATGATCAAAGCTCCTGTTAATTTGGATATATTTCTTGCAAGAGTGGATTTACCTGAACCGGGAAATCCAGACATTTGGACAAAAAACACTGTGAATTCCTCTCTTCTCTACATATAAAGCTTGAAACAAAAATGATTCTTACATTTCAGGAAATAAACGCTCCACTTCCATCTTCAATTCCTCCAGCAGCGGAAAAGTGGATTCCGCGCCGAGGCTCTCAATAACATTCCTGTAATACCATGCCTGCTGCTCCAGTCCGCGCTTGAACCTGGTCCATACTTCCTCCCCATCTCGGTCGACATCCTGGGAAATCGATCTGACGTTATGGAGCTTATCAGCGCATGCAACTACTCGAATATCTTCAGGGGCTGTTTTTAAATACTCAATGGTGTGCTCTTTCCGCTCCTCCCATGATAATGATTTATCTGGTTCTGAGCATCCTGCAACGATTTCAGCAATTTCATTTCCAAATTCACGTTTAATATCTTCTAACGTGATCTCTGTATCCTCAACGGTATCATGTAAAATTCCTGCAGCGACAAGTTCCTCCTTATAACCGGCCTTTTGTAAAATCAACCCCACTGCAGCGGGATGCGCGATGTAAGGGATTTTCGTATTTTTACGGTACTGGCCTTCATGGGCCATTGCAGCCATTTGCAATGCTTTATCACTTAAAATCAATCAAGCTTCCTCCTATTCCAGACTATTAGAGAAATATATTCGCTTTCTATCAGGAAATTCCCTCCTAACGTATAAGCACAAGAAAAGGAAGAAGCATTTTTACTTCTTCCCTTCATTTAATTCCATTCCTAACTCCACAAGCGATTTATTTATCCGCCAAACATAGTAAAGATGATGGATCAAGTCCTGCTGTGACTGTGTTCTGGTTGGAGCAAGCCGTTCAATCTGCTCTCGTTCATTTTCCAATCCAAGAATCGGATCATCCTTTTCTTCACCTTTAAGAAGTGAAATAATTAACTCGATATTATGCTCCAGTTTTTCTTCAATTTGCTTAAAAATAGCTAGTAAATGTTCAGGGTAGTCAAATCCTTTTCGATAGGAGGATGCGACAAGATGTTTTGCATAATAATTGATGGCCGACATCACTGTTATCCACCGGGTAATAGTAGTATCGCTCGGTGAACCGGGACGGTGCAAAAGTGTTTCAGCCTCATCCATAATCGTTTTTAATTTATTATCCAAATTTATGCCGCGTTCAGATAGTTCCTTCACGTTTACTTCTTCTGTAAAACTCCTTACATACTCTGCCACATATAGGTTCAGGTCTTCAAAATAATCATTGATTGTTTCTGATACTTTTGTTGTTGTTTTCTTCGGAAAAATAACCATCGAAACAGCAAAGGCAATTGCAGCACCTGCAACAGTATCCAGTATTCGAGCATTCATCAGAGTGAAAGTGATTCCTCCAAGCAAAAGGTCGTACATAAAAGCAATCATCATCGTAATAAACACGCTCATCAAAGTGTAGGATGTTTCAATAAAATAAAATGCTAAGAATACTACAACGAAAATCATGAAGACTTCAAGAACGGATTGACCAGAAAGCATTTTTGCCATGACAAAACCTATCACAGCTCCAGCAACGGTACCAAGAGAGCGCCTGACTCCCTTTGTGTAAATCCGGCCAATCGATTCTGTACCAAGCAGGACAATATACGCTGTCAGCAAGACCCAATAAGGCTGCCCGGGTGAAAGGAATTGCCCAGCAATGATCGATAATATACTTGCAACCAACGCCTGATAAGCTTTTTTGGTTGACGGTTTAAGGCCTTGATCTTTATTATCAACACTTTCATCTGATTCTTTCCCTGCCACATGATCTGCTGCCTCATCTATCTTCTCATAATTATTTTCTTCCGTTTCAACTGAACCTACAGATAATTCATTTTCAAATTCAAGATCCTTTTTGCCAAGAAGCGATTGTTGGATTGTTAAGGCCCCTTCGATTACATGGTTAGCGATCGATTCAATCCTGCGAATTAAGAAAAGCCATCCCTCCGGCTTTTCTTCGCTATTAAATAAATCGATAATTAACAGTCTGAGTGACTGTACAGCCAGTTCAGCCTCTTGCAGATTCTGATTTTGATAATCATGTGCAAGGACCTCTGCATCACGAAGAGTTTCCATCACCCAAACGAGCAAGCGTCTTAATTCGTCAATTTCAAGTGCTTCTGCATTTTTCAATCTTTGTATCGAATCTGCCAGTGTCTCAATCAGCATGCCAGTGTCAAATACATATAGACGCAGCTCTGCAGATCTCAGGCCGGGCCAGAGTTCATGAATATCCTCATCTTTTATATAACCAGAAACGACGATCGCATATTCCCTCAGTTTGAGGACATGCTTCCTGAGATTCTCTCTTTCTTTTTCGCTCAAGCCATTTTCCTGAATACCTTTTATTAAAATGTTAAAGGTAAGATTACTTTGGATGTGAAATGAAAGAATGCCCCTTTTTAAATTTTTTGCTGTTGCCTGAAAAAGGATAAAATTAATCAAAAATGCATATCCGACACCGATCCAAATCCCCATAAAAAACCATGGAATCTGATCAGCTGTTAACTTCAAAACGGATGAAAAATAGACCGTTATGAATCCAATCATGAACAGTGAAAAATACCGGACACCGAACCGGGTTAAATAAAAGCTGCTAAATATAGATAGGATTAACAGAACATCTATGTATATTGAGTTCCCTGCAAAGAAAGAACCTAACGTAATACCGATCATGGCAGAAATTCCGAGAAGTAACGTGGTTAGTTTCTTTTTAGTATATGTATCGTCCAATACAACCATGATGCCAAGCATTCCCACTACACCGGAGACAATGGCCGGAGTAAAAAGCGCAAGCCCAGCTGTTCGCAAAATAAATAGGGTTGTAAACACTGAAGCAATCAGACTGATTGTTGCTCGGGCAGCTTTATGCAATCGAATTTTTCCTGGGTCAGAAGCTAAAATTCTCCCTAGCCAGTGATGTTTTCTATGTAAGTCCTTCATTCTGCCACCACACTTTTCTAATGAACTAGTTTTTCATTCTACCATTCATTTATTTTCTATCCAAACTTAAGGTTGTACCCTTTTATTTTTACCCAGAAATGCAATAGGTGAAAACTGAACAGCTAATTATAAATGGCGGTCATATATAAAAGTTTATCAATCAACTCAGATGAGTATTTATTCATAATTCTCTCTATTTCTCCAGAATCTTCTGCTATATTAATACTATAGAACGACTTTTTGGAGGCTGCTATGAATCAACTTACAGACCATTTGATCGTAATCTCTTTCGATTGCCTTTCTGAGCATGATGTTCCTTCGCTTCAGAAACTGCCGAATTTCAAGGCTTTTATCGACAAAAGTTCATATTGTACGAAAGTTGATACGATATATCCTTCAGTAACTTATCCGTGCCATGCAACAATTGTTACTGGCAATCTGCCAAACCGGCATGGCATCGTGAACAATACCTTCGTCCAGCCAGACAGAACTTCCCCAGACTGGTATTGGCACCGCAAGCATGTAAAAGGGACTACTCTCTACGATGAGGCCAAAAAGGCAGGAATAAAAACAGCTGCCCTGTTATGGCCAGTTACTGCGAAAGCGGATATCGACTACAATATGCCAGAGATTTTTGCGAATAGGCCTTGGCATCATCAGATTCCGGTTTCACTTTTTAACGGAACTCCATTATATCAGCTTGAAATGAATTCTAAGTTTGGGCACCTCCGCAAGGGGCTCAGACAGCCTGAGCTTGATGATTTCGTTCTTGAATCATCAGTTGAAACAATCAAGACAAAGAAGCCAGGTTTGATGCTGATTCACTTTGTTGATCTTGATTCACAACGGCATATGCATGGTTTTTCATCATATGAAGCTAAAGCTGCACTACGCCGTCATGACAAACGGTTAGGCCGGATTATCGATACACTAAAAGTGGCTGGTATCTATGATCAGACAACCATTGCAATTCTTGGAGATCACAGCGCACTTGATGAGTCTAAAGTAATCAAATTGAACGTATTATTTAGAGAACGAGGACTTATCCAAACGAGTGCAGCCGGCAAGGTAACCGATTGGAAAGCTTATTGTAAAAGCTGCGATGGTTCGGCCTATATTTATTTGAAGAATGAAAACGACCATGCAGTGAAAAATGCTGTTACAGAGCTTTTAGGAGAACTGATGAAAGATAGCAGCAATGGAATAGAAACAATCATTACTGGCCAGGAAGCGAATGCCAAAGGTGCTGATGGCAATGCATTCAGAATGCTTGAAGCTGCCCGGGGATATTATTTTAGCGAAGCAATTGACGGTAATTACATCGAAGAAGTTACTAAACACGATGCAAAAACGAAGAAATATACGTACGCCTGCCATGGATACTCCCCTGACAAGGAAGGGTACCACACCGTTTTCTTCGCAGCAGGAAAAGGAATTCGTCCAGGGATTGCAGTCCGTTCCATGCATTTGGTAGACGAAGGCCCAACATTTGCGCGGCTGCTAGGTCTTGACCTTGGAAATACAGACGGACGCATTGTTGATGGAATTTTGGATATATAGTTTGTTTCACCAGGTTATTCGAAAGGTCAAGAAGGAAATTGGTCATTCGGACTAGAACTTTGAGATTAGTAAATTGATAAAAATATTTTTCACTGGGGGCCAAAGTATGAAAGGTTTTACGAAAGAGGAGAGCAGCTGGATCCGCTATGACTGGGCTAGTTCCGCTTATTCGATCATCATTTCGACAGCTGTATTCCCTCTCTTCTACAAAGCAACAGCCACGAATGCTGGTGTCAACCTGTCTAACTCGACTGCTTATCTCGGCTACACGATTGCGATTGCGACCCTCATTTTAGCGATGATTGGTCCAATACTCGGTACCATCGCCGACTACAAAGGAATGAAAAAACGTTTTTTTACCATCTTTTTCACACTCGGTGTCACCTTTACAGCAATGCTGGCCTTTGTCCCAAGCGATAACTGGCTGATGATGCTGGTCATTTATACACTCGCCGTCCTGGGCTCGACCGGTTCCAATGTTTTCTATGATGCATTTATCGTCGATGTTACGACAGATGAACGCATGGACAGAGTATCAGCACGCGGATATGGCATGGGCTATATCGGAAGCACGATCCCTTTTATCATTAGTATCGCTATCATTATTTTAGCTCAAACAAAGGTTCTTCCTATCTCGGTGACATTGGCAAGCCAAACAGCATTTATCATCACTGCACTTTGGTGGGGACTGTATTCGATCCCTATGTTTAAAAATGTCCACCAGAAGCATTATATCGAGCGCGAGCCACAATTAGTTTTACAGAGCTTTAAACGCCTGGCAAAAACATTCAAAGAAATCAGGAAGTACAAGGCATTATTTTTATTCTTATTAGCTTATTTCTTCTATATTGATGGTGTTGGTACGATTATCACGATGTCCACTGCATACGGCACCGATTTAGGAATCAGCTCTACCAATCTATTAATCATTCTATTTGCTACACAAGTTGTCGCCTGGCCGTTCGCGCTTCTATTCGGAAAGTTATCTGAGAAATATACCGGCAAAAAAATGCTTTATGTTGGCATTTTCATTTACATCGTCGTTTGTATTTATGCTTACTTCCTAGAAACAACAACCGACTTCTGGATTCTGGCAATGCTGGTCGCAACATCACAGGGTGGCATTCAGGCATTGAGCCGCTCCTACTTCGCAAAGCTTGTTCCAAAAGCGAACGCAAATGAGTTCTTCGGTTTTTACAACATTTTTGGTAAGTTTGCTTCCATCATGGGCCCGCTAATGGTCGGCTTGACGGCGCAGCTGACAGGCAATTCGAGCATGGGTGTTTTCAGCCTTGTGATCCTGTTCGTGATCGGCATGGTGATCCTTGCCTTCGTTCCGGAACCAGAAGCAGAAAATCAGGCACCTGAAATCGTATAGTGAGCAGCCTCTGGGATTCCAGAGGTTTTTTTATAAATTTCAAGTTTAAGAGGTGTTCCATTCATGAAAAAGGTCAAGTTGGTCCTCTCAATAATTGGTGGTCTCTTTGTGTTATTTCTAATCATCACTTTGTTTAACACGTTAACGTTAAAAACCCTTCAGCCAGCTCCCAACACTCATCTCTCTTCAATAAATGAAGACAATGCGATTCAAAATCTCTCCAAAGCGATTACCTTTAAAACGATCTCTTACCAGGATCGAAGTAAATTTGACTATGCTGAATTTGAACGGTTCATTTCTTTTTTAAAAGAAAGCTACCCTCTTGTTCATGAAGAGCTCCAATTGGAAATGGTAAACAAGTATGCCCTTGTTTTTAAATGGAGAGGAACAGATTCCAATAAGCTTCCCATTGGGCTGACAAGCCATTATGACGTCGTGCCCATTTTGGAAGGCACCGAGAAAAAATGGGAGCATGGCCCATTTTCAGGCCGGGTTGCCGAAGAGAAGATTTGGGGCCGTGGCACGCTGGATGACAAAGTTGGCGTAATCGGCATTCTTGAAGCTGCAGAAAACTTGCTGAAAGAAAACTATAAACCTGAACGGGATCTTTATTTCATGTTCGGTTTTGATGAAGAAATTGGCGGAGACGAAGGTGCAAGCAAGATTGTCAGTGGGCTAGAATCAAGAGGTGTGAAATTCGAGTACGTTCTCGATGAAGGCGGCGCAATTGTAGAAAAAATGGTGCCAGGTGTCAGCCAGCCTGTCGGGGTTGTCGGCATATCAGAGAAAGGTTCAGCAACTGCAGAATTGTCCATTGAAGGCAGCGGCGGCCACTCTTCACAGCCGAAAAATGAGACGAATATCGGGAGTATTGCCAGAGCGATTGCAAGGCTTGAGGAAACACAGTTCCCTGCAGACCTTAAAGGCGCAGGAGAGAAGTTATTTGATTTTGTAGCACCAGAAATGAGCTTTGGAATGAAATACGTGTTTGCCAATAAGATGATTTTTGAACCAGTCATTGAAAAAATACTTTTACAGCAGCCCGCTTCAGCCGCTTTAATCAGGACAACAATCGCCCCAACGATTTTCCAGGCTGGAGAGCAATACAATGCACTCCCAGAAAAAGCAACAGCGATCATCAATCTTCGTCTCCTGCCGGGAGATTCATTAGACGATGTGAAAAATTTTATTGTAAAGACGATAGATGATCAGGATATCAAGGTGACAGTCACCGGAAATGAAGCTTCTGGCGTTTCTTCCGTAAAAAGCTGGCACTTCAAATCCATTCAGCAAAGCGCCAAGAATGTATATCCCGACGCAGTCATCGCACCTTACCTTATGTTCGCAGGCTCTGATGCCAGACATTATGACACGATTGCAGAAAATACCTATCGTTTTTTACCGGTACAGCTAACATCCGAAGACCTGAGCAGGATGCATGGCACGAATGAGCATATTAGCATTGAGAACTATCTTAACGCTATTAAATTTTATATGGAGATGATGAAGGAAAGTAATCTGGAATAGCACTATAAGCTCAGTGAAAGCTTTTACTGAGCTTTTATGGCTCTCCTGCTTGCTATATATATAAATAGTTGTGTTCGCTAGGAACACTCTTCATTCCTTTTAAAACTAGAAAACTGCCGAAAATACTATAATAGAATGAACGCTTTTTCAAACTATTTTTTTCAGAACTTTGGTCTAAAACTCTCTCTGAATCAATATTCTATTACAAAGAGACTACTTGTCTTTTAAAAATAATGATATAGGGGAGAAAACTATGTTCGCAGTCCATTTCTTCGAAAACAAAAACCAGTTATTAACACAGCTCCTAAAAACCATTCCAACCGAAGGCCAGGATTTAAAAATCAAAGGCCGCAAAGCAAAAGTAACTAGCGTCACAACCGTAGACGAAAAAAATATCCACGTACAAGTAGCCCTAGAAGCCATCGTAAAAACCAAACAACCACTTGACCTCGCAAACAAGAAAAAACGATAATACAACTCAGCTTTACCACTTTAAACCGCCGGGGGTCAGACCCCCGGCGGTTTAAAGCATTAACGCACTGGGGGTCTGACCCTCAGTGCGTTAATGCTTTAATTTGTTAAGTTGTTTTCTTTAGCATCGTCGCAAGGACCCATCCGTATAGGGCGTGGGCGCATATCCAAAAAAGGAATGCGTATGTGCTGGTGATTTCCGGGGTTCTTTCGGATAACATGGTGGTTGGGTATAGGAGCACCCCGACTGCGATGCTTAGTATGACTGTGAAATGCTTCGTCCTTTTGGTCCCCCAAGCTTTTTTCCGCATATAATTTTGGACTAAAATCGCTAATATAATAGAAATAAAAAGATGAATTCCAAATTCCCCTGCCTCTGGGATCTCAAATTTTTTTAGCACAGGGAAATAATCTACATTCAGCAGCAATGTATATACTTTTAGGTTTGTCATGTATTCTACTAATTTTAGAATGAGACCCAAGATCACTCCCGAAATGATCCCTGCCACCCCTGCCTTAAATATTTGTTCTAAATTCAAATCAAAACCCTCCTCTCGAAAGCATCCACGCTTCTAATTCACCTATTTTTAATAGACTATTACATACTAACGGAACCACTCTGGGCTCCCCTCCATCATCTCTTTAAAACCTTACAGAAAGTGAGTATGAATGTTATTTCTACTGATGCTAGAAAACGATCCCTATCGTTGTCCCTAATAATAAGGATTCTCGCTGACTTTTTTATCATTGAGAATCTCTAACTTTCCCAATCCTTTATTTCAAAATTTGTTAATTTTTTCAATTCTAACTAAAAATATTTATTTTTAAATATTCTCCAATTATAATATGTAATAAAAAACCTTTTTTTAGGAGGTAGATTTTGAATACATCTATCAAAATTCCACTTAGAGAAATATCTGCAAAATTGAATAGCTTAAAAGAAGCTCTTGCGAACCAGAGATTTATTGCTGACGAAAACCGTTATTCAACTAAAATAGATGACTCTCTGCGTAATTGGCGAGAGAATCTTATAATCATATTCGCGAGTTCCATCAACGAAGATTTAGATAAAACTTATGAAAACCTGAGATTGTGGGGATTAAACGGGGTAAATCTCCTGGTAAATATGGAGTTGCCTTTGGATCTGGCAATTGAAGAAGTCCGGTTTTATCGCAATACAATTGGTGAAATTATAAAAGATGAAGCAATTAACTATAACTTCTCCCTTTCTGACTTTTATGAAATCATCTCCCGCTTTGATTCAGTCGTTGACCGCGCCGTATATTGGCTCAGTCTATCTTATTCTAACACTTATGCCTCTAGAATTTATGCCGCAGAAGCAACTGCTTTAGAACTTTCCATACCGATCGTCCGTGTAACTGAAGAAATTGGCGTCCTGCCGCTTGTTGGTGATATCGATACGAAAAGATCCCAGGAACTAATGGATAAAGCACTGCAATATGGTACGGACCTGGACTTACAGCATATCGTTATTGATTTGTCAGGAGTGCCGATCATTGACACAATGGTGGCAAACCACCTGTTAAAGGTCATCGAAGCACTTAAATTAGTTGGAATAAGTGTTATTTTAACGGGAATCCGCCCCGAAATCGCGCAAACCATCGTCAACCTGGGAATTAGGCTGGATGGAATCTCTACCTTCTCAAGTCTGCATCACGCGATTAGATTCATCCAAAAAAATATGCAGCTTGCCATGCATCCTTAAAATTAAGGATGTTTTTTTCATCAAAAATAACTGCACAAAAACTATATTTCGCCTTTCGAAAAAGGTGCTACAATATTCTTATAACTAAATTAATAAGGAGCTAGAGTGATGATACATAAGATTGAAATAAAAAATGAAAATCTGCATGGCTCATTTAGTAATGAATATGAACCGATTATTACCGTTAAATCCGGTGATACGATCAGAATGCAAACTCCTGATATCGAATGGGGTTATTCCAAAACCAAAGAAGAAGAGAGAGATTTTTTCAAATCTAATGTAAATGAGGCAGACCCACGCCATCCAATGATCGGTCCTATTAAAATCGATGGGGCAAAACCGGGAATGGTACTCGAAGTGAAACTGAATGATCTTGTCCCTGGCTGGTACGGAACGAATTGGGCAGGCGGGAAGTCAAGCTGGCAAAATGACCACCTCGGCTTAACTGATTCGGAGAGAATACGTTTGGACTGGGAGTTAAATTCGAACAGAATGACTGGTACTACTATTATTGGTGACCAGCCATTCCGTGTTGTCCTCAACCCTTTCATCGGATTAATGGGGGTCGCTCCTGCAGAAGCAGGTGTCCATGTTACCTCTCCTCCCCGCTATTGTGGAGGAAATATTGATTGCAAAGAACTCGGCAGAGGAAGCACCCTCTTTCTGCCAATCGCTGTGGATGGTGCACTCTTTTCCATTGGTGATGGACATGCTGCCCAGGGAGATGGAGAAGTATCCGGCACTGCAATCGAATGCCCAATGGATTTAGTCGATATTACCTTAATCTTAAGAGATGACCTGCAACTCACTATGCCGAGAGCTCTTACTCCATCTGGCTGGGTGACCTTTGGTTTCAATGAGGACTTAAACCTTGCAGCTGCACAAGCCCTAAATGAAATGACAGAATTTATACGTGAAACCTACCAAATTGAAAAAACAGAAGCCTTGGCCCTTGCGAGTGTGGCAGTTGATCTAAGAATCACACAAGTGGTTAATGGGGTAAAAGGAGTTCATGCCGTTTTACCGCATGGTTCAATTAGATAAAATAAGCCCCTGTTCAGTCACTGGAATTGTGAAAGAACAGGGGCCGTTTTTATTAATTTAATTGTTGAGCGTGCTGTTATCCTGTTCCTCTATATGCCTAATGACATCAACCAGACTTTTTTCTGCCATTGATTTCAAGCGAAGTGCATGTTTTTCAAAGTTTAAGGTTTCCGTTACTTGATTTGGCACAATGACGCACTTTAATCCGGCAGCTACAGCAGCATTAAGCCCATTCAAAGAATCCTCAAAAACGATTGCTTCACCAGCCATTATGTTTAAATCATTCAAAGCTTTTAAATATAAATCCGGTGCCGGCTTTACTTTTTCAACATCATCACGGGTGACAATTACTTCAAAGTAGCTTAATAGGCTTAGCTCTCCTAGAAAATGGGTGACCCATTCACGAGAGGAACTGGAAGCAAGAGCAATTTTATAACCAGACCTTTTTGCCTCCTGAAGGTATTCTTTAACTCCCTCACGCGCCTGCACTGCAGCCATTTTCTCCTTATGTATCTTATAAGCCCTTGACTTGATTTCTTCAGTATTGCAGCTTTCGCCAAGCTGCTTCCTAAAATACTCATACAGAACAGTGTCATCTGTACCGATGCATTTGGCAAATTCCTCAAGTGGCAGCTCTGCCTGATAAAAATTCAAAGATTCCTTAAACGCCTCATACCAGGCTGTCTCTGTGTCGATTATTAATCCGTCAAAATCAAATATAATTGCTTTTATCAACGTTCTTTTCCCCTTTCTCAACTTTGATAAGTTGGTTTTCACTTCTTAAATTCGTCATCTAATTCGTTTTCAATTTCTGCATTGCTCAGCTTAACGTTCTCTTTTTCTTTGACGTCAAGATGTTTTGCAATCAATTTTAATTGATGTTTAATGGTAGATAGACTGGAAATCACATACAAAACAAATAGTATTCCTATAATCCATACCATTTAAAGCCCCCTATATATTTGAGCAAATTACAAGAATAGTTATTTTTACCTTTAATTAGTCTATTTTATCATGATAACTAAAAGCTTTGCGAAAATAGTGCTGGTAAAAACAAAATGAAGCTGCCGAATCCTTATCCAGCAGCTTGTTTGTTTAGTAAACTAAACTTTTACTCTTACTTCTTTTGCCCTATCCTCACTGCGGCCGCAAAAATCCATTTGTTTTCATCAAATTTAAAAATTATGCTCATGCCCTCTATGTATTCTAATGGATAGCTGCTGCTGAAAATCTCGCTAGACACGTTGTAAATTTTATCTCCATTTTGTTCAAGGGTTGATTGTACCTTGGTATCGACAGGAAGGTGATCCTTTATTGCCTTCATCGCTTCACCCTCCGTTTTTATAGGGGAAGGAAAGTAGAAAACTGGCTCTCGGCATTTAGTATCACTATTCATGCAAACTAGTTTTATTTGATCTGTCTCAAATACAGGGGAAGGTGTGAATTTTTTTAACGGTATGGTGGTTTTGATAAAATTGATATCATCATATAAGCCGCCCATTTTTGTTGTGGATTTTGTGATTGGAACGAGGATCTCACCCTTCTTTTCATAAGTGTCACTTAATTCTACTGGCTTTTCCTCGCTAATGGCAGGATCATCCATTGGTACTTCCTTCACTGTCTCCTTTTTATTAAATTGGCTCCATATAACGATTCCTCCTGCAACCAATAAAATACTGACAAGACCCGAGCGCACAGCCCTACGTTTTTTAATAGGCGAGATGCCAATCGTAATTAAATGTATCAATCTATCTTTATAGGTTTGATCATTGGAAATTTTATACACATTAAATAGTTTGCGAAGCCCTTCTCCCAACAGGTTAAACGTAAAAATCGTGTACGTTATTGCAATAGCTGGTACAAGTGGAATCCATATGGCCTTGATGACATCGCTCCGAGATTTTTCAAGAAGTGCCTGCCAATCATATGTAGCCGACGAAATATCAACCATCCCTCCCTCGAGAATGAGAATTTTGGAAGCGATGAATATGCTGAATAAAGCCAGCTGGCCAATCAAAAGTGTAATCCTTCCTAAATCATTGCAAAAATTTATGATCAGATTCTGTATGATGTTTGGGAAGTAATAATAGGTAAACATTTTAAGCGGTTTAACGCCGATTATGATTCCTGCCTTTACATATTCCTTTTCAGAAATCTCATTGATTTCATGCGAAACAAGCATACTTACCCTGCCTACCTCCATAAGAGCAAGAAGGAGAATGGCCCAATACATAGAATATGTAGTGTCCACATCAAATTCCCAAACAGGTTCTGGCAGCATCAATAATAGAATCGCAGCGAAAACTGTCGGAACACTGCTGAATAATGAATTCCAGGCATTCACTATGGTATAGGCGAGACCCCTTTTAGACGCTGCCAGGAAAGCTAGCGGAATGGCGATGATATAGCGGATGATCGCAATCAAAAATATATACCTCAATGTGTCCTTTGTACCAATAATCAACAAACTCAATAGATCACGGCCATCATTGTCGGTCCCAAGAGGATCTTCCAACGACGGAGGAAAGGGTGCTCTGGCCATAGATCCATCTTCATAAAACCGCATACGGCTGTCAGCAGGATTAGAATCGACAAAGCTCAGCTGATCACCAAAAATTGCAAAAAATAATAGGACACTAAACATACTTATTCCTAACCACAAAGACTGATTTCTCCTCAAAATCTTCCCCCTCCCTGCCTATCTCTTTTTTATAGAAACATATCCTCTTTTATGATGATATAAAGGATTATTCTGGAGGAGCCATGCTAACACATATTAAAATGAACACGATACATACCGATATGAAACAGTACCTAATGAAAATTGTGAGTATTTGGACCAGGGGGTTTTTCTTTTCAACCTGATATTTGTGCTGCCATAATGTACTGAGTACTTGAGATACAAAAAGAATCAGCATAAAGCACATAGAGAATTCAACCGCCAGCCCTAATTCATTATTTTTTGGAACTTGGATTCGCTGTATCGCATACAGAAACCTCCAGGCAGCCCCTTTATAGTCAAGCAGCCATTCAACCATCAACAGATTCGATAGAACATATGTCATGACAACAGGGATATGTTGAAAGATAGAAACAAGGCATTTTTTCAAAATATGCTTTTTTATAACGAGTTTTTCCGTAAGCCCCATGGCCCTTGCCGTCTGAATGTACATTTCTCCCTCTTCATTAGAAAGTGCAGCAGATGTGATCCTGGCAAAATACATTAATGGATATAAGGAGACCAAAATGGATGGAAGCATAAAGTTGTACCATTGATCATTCCCAAACCAGTCAATAAAGCGGAAGTTATACAGGGTAATCCATTGCAAGGCAATAATCACGAAAAAATCTGGCAATGAAGTAATCAAAGATGTCAGGCCATTACCAATTGGTGCAAGGGCACCCTTTTTATTGCGAAAATCAAAGATTCCTTTTGCCATTCCCAAAGGAATAGCAGCAACAAAGGCAGTAACAATGATCGGTACGCTTCTTTTAAAAAAATCCTGAACGACACTCTCAAAGTTTTCAAAGTTACGAGTTGTCCCAAGGCTGCCCTCTGAAATAGCTAACATGATTAATTCCTTCAACTTTACGAAGAAATCATCCAAGGGATATAAATCGTGCAGTATTCCAATAAAATATGTAAGACTTCCATTCCCAAAAAACATTCCAATTCCGGCAAAGAGCAAGACAAAGTAAACAATCGTCGATAGGTCTCTGCGGAAATCCACCCTTTTGAGCATTTACACCCCTCCAGCCAACACTGTACTTGGGAAAATTTTAATACTTGTAACAATAAAGTTATGAATACAGCTTGAATTTATGCCATTTAATTACATACTAGAAGAGGAACAGTGAGTAAAAAGTCTTACGCTGAGGCAAAATTTTATGATTGAGAATCTTTCCCAAGTTAAGCTCAAAAAAAAATCTAGTCAGCGACTAGATTTTTCCACTTATATCTTCTCTTATCATCTCAATCAATTCTTCAGATAAATTTGCCGGAAGGGACTTTCCTTCGTTGAAGACCCAGGCATTCACCAATTCAAGGTCGGACTTATTAAATGTGATACTATAATTTAGGCTTTGATGTGAAAAATCAGCTGTAATATGTTCATCACCATTCGATTCATCATCGATAATCAGATTCTTTATTTCATATGGTTTCACGGTAAATCTCCTTTTTATTTTTAGGTTTGACCGTAGAGTTTTGTTTATACATTTTTAAGTGGATGCAATTTAATAAAGATGTATATCTGTTTATTTAAATGAAACGAACAAAACAACCATATCGATTTTCTAACAGCTTACTTCTTCAAAACTCCTAAATAAGCTTCCCAAGGTCCTACGTCTGCCCTGTATCTATGAGCCATAATCCGAATAATCTGAGATATATGGGTTAAATCATGTACAACCCAGGTTGAGATCAATTCCTTTGCTGTTACTTTTCCGAATTCAGGGTGTAACCCTGTCATTGCCAGCTGCTGGTCATCCACAATTAGATTTTTTAATGTTGATACATTTTCACTTCTCAATGATTTAAATTCCAGGAACTTAACTTCCAACGTTTTTGATGAACTTTCAGTTAAATGTGCAAAACGATCAAACGGAGGAAATAATTGTTCTTCCCCTTCTTGTAAAATAGACTTTAGCCTTGGAATCCAGTTCGTTTTCTCTCCCACAATGAGATGATCAATTACTTGAGTTGCATTCCAGCTGCCTTCTCCTTCGTTGCATTCCAGCCATCCAGCAGAAAGACCAGTTAAAAATATCTCCAAGGTTTTAGGCGTTGTTTCCAGCACCTCAATAGCTTCTTTTATATTTATGTTCATTTTTTCGACTCCTTTCTTATGATGAAGCTGAAGGAAAATTAATAAGAAACTCATTAGTGATAAAATCACTTCAAATTCCAAATATATGGTAAAATGAATCATCTCACATTCGGGTGGTTAAAAATGAAAAAGACAATTTCTTTCCTTCTCTTGTTTACGCTGTTCTTAGCTGGATGTAATACTTTCGACGGGTCTGAAGATTATCATCCAATTGTTGTTCATAAAATAGAGTCAACAAGCGGAAAAAGCGTTTCGCAGTACCACAGAACAGTAAAAAAGAGACAAGATATTTCTTTTGTCAAAAAAATTACCAAAGAAGATTATCATGAAAAAATGGTTGAACTTCCATCCTCAGAAGCAGATTATACTTTTTATTTTGATAACCCTTATGCAAAATCTATATTATATCGTTTATGGATCCTGCCAGGCAATATAGCAGTAATGGGTCATGGTGGATGGTATGTAGAACTGTCCAAAGAGAATTCTGAAAAACTCATGAATATTTTTAATATAAATTTAAAATGATAGATTACGAACGCGAGAGAATCCCGCGTTCTTTATTTTATTGAAGTATCTTTTCATTTAATCAAGATTTATATGCGTCTTGCTTGTCATATAGAAGTTAATAACATGCTCTGTTAATTCAGCCTGTTTCCTACCATTTTTATATATACCACTCAATACATCGTAAATAATTGCAAACGCAATGAAAAAAGAATTAGCTTTCAGCTATTCCATATGAGATGGCTTAAAGCTGTAATACAATGTCACACGGCTGTTCTTTTTCTGAAAAAATTAAATGATATGATAGATTTATCTGATTTATTTTATAAAAAGAGAGTGAAATCTATGAATATAAAAATGGCTGTTGAACAACTGAACCTATCTGGCATTTCAGCCAGCGAAGAAGAGATCATGCGATGGATTGAAGAGGGAAAAATAAAGGCAGAAATACCTCAAAGACGGAACGCAGCATACAATATTACTTCTAAGGATCTTACAGATTTCATTATCCAGCAGCATACCGAGAGTCTTAATGAACAACTTGAGAAATCCAAATATGAAAACCGGAAGCTAGCAGATGAACTAGAACTTACAAAAACCCGTATACATATTGAACAATCAAAGGTTCGCACACTGAAAAAAATGCTGAACGCGCAGATAGAAGCATCAGGTACAAACTCTTTTCATTATGAAGAAATGTTAGGGTTAAAGCCCGATTCTAGCGGGCAGGCTCTTAAAAAAGAGTTCAAGAAACTGCTTAAAGCGCTGCATCCCGACCGCGGTGGCGATGAAAGGCTTTTTAGGGTTTTTAATGAGCACTATGAGAATTTGAAATAACTCTTTGTTGAGTATGCTATTTGTTTTTTGTTAATTTTTACTGAGAAAAAATAAGTGCTTAATCCAAGCATTAATCCACCTAGTACACCAATCAATGAACCTGCTAATGGCCAACTCGTTTAAAGGTATATTCAATAGTTAGCCCGTTAAAAAAGATCAAACCCTTATTCGTTTTTTCTTCTTATTTTACCTTATTATACCATATCAATTCTTCTCAAGAAAAAGAATCAGCAGTTCCCCGCTGATTCTTTTTTTTACTTATTCTTATAAAACCTGTCCCTAACCCTCTTCAATCTTGCATGATAATTAAGGATATCCAATCTCGCTTTTTCCGCTTCTGGAGCGATTGGCCTTAAATTTGCAATATCCCAGTAATCAATGATCACATCAAGCACCTGATCAAAATATTCAAGGGGTCCGTAGTTTGCCTCTTTTGCAATGATCGCCATACGATTGTCGAAGTCTGGCATTACAGCTCCTGGCATTTGGAAATTCATGATAACATTGCCCAGGTAGTAGCAATAATTCGGCTCTAACTCAAGGTGGTATTTAATCACATCTCGATAGAATGCATAATGCAACGTTTCATCTTTCGCAAGGCGCCTCAAAAGGGAAGAAAGATCCTTATCATGCGGACCAGCAACCTTGGCGACATTATAGTAAAACACCATTGTCGCAAGCTCCTGCATCGAGGTATAAACCATCGTTTCAAATGGTGTGTGGAAGTTAGGATCCCAGCCACCTTCAAGCGTCATTTTATGTAATTGATGAAGTCTATTAGGATCGACATTTCTAGTTAGTAATAAATAGGTTTCCAACAGGTTTGAATGCTGGTCCTCCTCCGCTGTCCACGTATGGACAAAATCCTTGATGACAGTCAAAGAACCCTTAAAGGTCTGATCTAAGTACGAAGTAAACCAAGGAAGGTTCACCTCAGTTAAAAGCGCAGTTTCGATCGCTGTGATCACTGGCGCAGGCAATGTGACCTGACTTTCATCCCATGGCACTCTCCTAAAATCCATTCCCTTATCCCACGGCAAAAACTCATGATAACCCCAATCAATCTTCTCAGCCCGCAGCTTATGCTCCTCATAAAGCTCCATAATCCTAGGTTCCAGTCGAAAATCCAAATGATTCGTTAACAAAATAGTCCCTCCATCAATTTAACGCATTAACTCACTGGGGGTCAGACCCCCGGCGAGGTGATGCGTTAAAGCGTTATTCCACTGATTAATAAGTTGGTATTATGACCTGTTACTAATTTTAGTTTAACATATTTTTCTGAATTTTACCTGAATGAAATCCTATTATTTAATAAATGGGACCATTGAATTATGAATTGAAACTTGAATTAAAATACCTTATAGAGAATAGCGAAGATTACCGAAAACCGGCTATAATAGAATGGTTTTTCTAATACAGATCCTAAGGAGTAAATCATGTCTTCCATTAAAAAGATCACCCCTCAATATGACCCCTGGGAAGCCTACATGGATATTGTGCTATATGGCAAACCTCAGCTTACTAATATTGAATTTACGACCACGACTCTGTGCAATATGCGTTGTGAGCATTGTGCGGTAGGCTACACGCTTCAACCGAAGGACCCTGCTGCCCTTCCTTTACCATTGCTTCTGCAAAGGCTGGATGAAATTCCAAAATTAAGATCCTTGAGTATTACCGGTGGAGAACCGATGCTCTCACTTACATCAGTAAAAGATTATGTCGTCCCGATTTTAAAGTATGCCCATGAACGGGGAGTACGTACTCAAATAAATTCAAATCTAACTGTGGATTTAGCTCGATATGAGTTAATCATTCCCTATCTGGATGTCTTACATATTTCACATAATTGGGGAACGGTCGATGACTTCGTCGAGGGCGGTTTCGCAAGAATGGACAAAAAACCGGATTATAAGCAGCGGCAAAAATATTTTGAAAGAATGATAGAAAACAGCAGAGAACTAGTCAAAGCAGGAGTTATGGTCTCGGCTGAAACAATGTTAAACAAACGCACATTGCCTTATTTGGAAAAAATACATAATCAAATCGTTAAAGAAATGCTCTGTCAAAGGCATGAGGTTCACCCTATGTACCCAAGTGATTTTGCAAGCGATCTGGAAGTCTTATCACTTGAGGAAATCAGGTCAGCCATCCATCAGCTGCTCGATGTCCGTGATGAAAATGTATGGATGTTATTCGGGACACTCCCATTCTATGCTTGCAGTCATAATCGTGAAGATTTATTTCTTCTGGAACGCCTCTATAACAGTAAAAATGTAACATTACGCAATGACCCTGATGGCCGCTCACGGTTAAATGTAAATATATTTAATGGCGATGTAATCGTCACAGACTTTGGAGATACACCCCCGCTTGGAAATATTCAAACGACAAACCTTCAAGAGGCCTTTGATAAGTGGCAGGAATCCGCGCTATCCAAAGAACTGAGCTGTCATTGCCCGGCTGTATCTTGCTTAGGGCCAAATATTCTTGTTAAAAACAGTTACTATAAAGATTATGATTTCAGCACACTTCAAAATAATATCAGCAGAGTTGGAACTTGAGGCTTTAGTTTTGATTTGTAGAGGAGGGGCGTGATGCTTCTCCTTTGAAATTGGAAAAAAACACGGGTTTTTTCCAGTTCGCGGGATTTCGAAAACGATTTGCGGAATCACAGGGGGAATTTGCGGAATCGAGGGGATCACTTGCGGGATTTCGACAAAAAGTCGCGGAATCCAAACAGGTAATTGCGGGATTTCGAAAAAAAATCTTTGAAACGAATGAGTTCCTTACTATTTTTCGTAAAAGAGCTGCGGAATCCAACGGGGACTGCGGGAATTCGTTAAATAGCTGCAGAGTCTAAAAGTGTTCATGCAGGATACTCAACAAAATCAAGAGGAATATCCTATTTCTTCCCAAAACACAGCAACGGTTTATCCAAAGAGCGTTTCCTACCTGAACACCACTCTATTGAAAATTTCATGTCCTTTATTTCCTGCTCAAGGTGAACTTTAAATTCTATAAAAAAATCCCAACTCTATTAAAAGAGTTGGGATTTATTAAAACCTAGTTTTCAAGTATCCATATCCTTCGTAACCCCCCCAACGCCCCAATACTTCTTCGACACTGGCTGAACTATCACCCTAACCTGCTCAGGCTTAACATCAAGAGTCCGAACAGCACTATCCGTAATTCCAGCAATCAGCTCCCTGATCTTCTCATCACTACGGCCTTCAAGCACCTGAACCTGAATAATCGGCATTCCATCACCCCATCCCTTCACCGCATTACACCACTGGGGGTCAGACCCCCGCCGCTTCACCGCGTTGCTTCACCGGGGGTCTGACCCCCAGTGCGGTGAAGTGTTAAAATCCTAGTAAGCGTGGGATGAATAGTGTGGTTTGTTCCCAGTAGGTGATGACGAATAGCATGGCAATGCCTAAAATCAGCATTGGCATGACGGCTTTTACTAGTCTTTCGAATTTTACTTCTGCTATGGATGATACGATAAATAGTCCTGTTCCGACTGGCGGTGTCAGCAAGCCGATTGTCAGGTTGATACAGATGATGACGCCGAAGTGAATCGGGTCGATTTGGAACCCTGTCACGAGCGGCATGAACACCGGAACAAGGATGATCAACGCTGCAATTCCGTCAAGCAGTGTACCTACCAACAATAGGAACAAGTTCACCAAGAGCAGGAACACAAATGGATTGTCCGATATGGACAACATCGAATTAGCAATCAGTTGCGGAATCTGCTCAAACGCGATCAGCCAGCCAAATAAATTGGCCATAGCAATCAGAAATGTCACTGTAGCTGTGCCAATCACCGTGTTAACAAGTATCTTCCCAAGGTGTTTCCACTTCAACTCTTTATAGAAAAACAGCCCTACGATAAAAGCAATGAAACTTGCTACAGCTGCGGATTCCGTTGCCGTAAATGCTCCACTTAAAATCCCGACTGTAATTACGATAGGCACTAACAGAGCTGGCATAACCTTGATAAAAGAAGCCCAAATCTCCGGAAAGCTCGCTCTCTCACTGCGCGGAAAATTATTCTTGTATCCTAGATAGGCAATCAATGCAATAAACCCAAGACCAAAAATGATTCCAGGAACGATCCCTGCCATAAATAAACCGCCAATGGATGTTCCCGAAAGTGTCCCATAAATGATAAAAATCATGCTCGGCGGGATAATCGGCGCAACAATCGAAGAAGCTAGAGTAATAGCGGACGCAAATTCCCGATCATACCCTTCCTTCTCCATTTCAGGAACCATGACCTTGCTCATCATCGCAGCCTGGGCATTCGCTGACCCCAATATGGAAGCCAGAAACATATTCGCGATGACCGTCACATATGCAAGTCCGCCGCGAACGTGACCGACGAGCATCCTGGCAAATACCACAAGGCGATTAGTAATCCCGCCACTGTTCATTAACTCACCAGTAAGCATGAAAAGCGGAATCGCGAGCAAACCAAAGTTCTCCATACCGGAATAAAGCCGCTGTGGCGTCGAATCCAGAAGCATCGTATTACCTGTTACTAAAAAATATACAATCGTCGTCATACCAAGTACCAACGAAATCGGAATACCCATTATTAAAAATAAGATAAAGGCTGCTACAACCAGTAACATCATAGGGCTTCACCGTCCTTCACTAGCTCGGACACTTGATTGTTCATGTTATGATCACTTGCAATCTCCAACATATTGCTGATTAAATGAATCGCCGCAAAAAGGAGTCCAATCGGTAAAATCGCATACGGAATCCACATCGGAAGCAGGATCGCACTCGACCTTTGGATCGCTACGGTCGGTGCACTGATCCATTTAAAGCAATAAAACAGCAAGAGACCCATAAAAAGCAGCATAAAAATATGAGCGATGATGGCTACGACCTTTTGGATGTTCCTTGGCAGCAAATCGGTAACGAGTGTGACAGATGCCTGTGTTTTATATTTCAAGCCAAGACTGCCGCCGATAAACGTTATGTAAATCAAAAGAAATATAGAAACTTCCCCTGCCCAAAACAAAGGAACTTTAAATACGTAGCGGAATACAACAGCAGCTGTCACGATTACCGCCATTGCAAACATGAGGAGAATAGCCAGTTTCTTTTCGAAACTGGCTACCAAATTGCTAAGGTAGGTCACGTATTTCCCTCCAATTACTTGCGGAATGTGTCCATGAATTCTTTGATGAGTGGATCTGTTGAGCTGTACTTTTCATCAAATTGCTTAATGTATGGCTCAAATAACTTTTGGTCGATTTCGTAAATTTTCATTCCCTTGTCGCTCAACGTCTTCTTAAACTCTTCTTCTTGAGAAGCTCGAGTTTTTGCAGAATAATCTGCTGCCGCTTTGATTGACTCATCAATAATCTTTTTGTCAGCATCCGACATTTTGTCATACTTCGCTTTATTCATCATCGCAACCGCAGGCCAAACCATGTGGTTCGTTACAGCGCCATATTTAGCAACTTCATAATACTTGTTCGTAATGGTTGCATCTAAATCCATGTCCATTCCATCGATTACGCCTGTCTGGATGGCAGCGTATACTTCAGGAAGCGGTAATGATTCAGGAGATGCACCCATTGATTTGTAAAAATCCTGAAGCGGAGGGCTTGGTGTTACACGGAAAGCTAATCCCTTCATGTCTTCTGGCTTCTTTACTTCCTTATCCTTGAAAAGCATGACACGGTTTCCGGCAAAAACGTAATCAAGACCTTTTATACCCTGGCTATCCAAAGTACCAAGAATCTTCTTTGCTATTTCAGTATCACGAGCAGCGTTTGTTTCTTCCAAATCTTTAAAAGCATATGGCGCAAACCATGCAGTGAACGCCGGAGCACGGGAACTCATGTAAGCAGCAGTAATGAATCCAAAATCAACAGATCCAGATGAGATCTGTTGAACCATATCTGCTTCGGTACCCAGCTGGCTCGCAGGGTAAATCTCTAGCTGCATCCTTCCGCCTGAACGCTTATCAAGCTCTTCCTTGAATTTCTCTGCAGCCTTATGCCACATATGATCAGTTGGGGTAATATGCGCAAGCTTGAAGGTATATTTCTCACCAGATCCTGCAGCAGGCTTTGCGTCCGTTTTACCGCTGCTACACGCAGCCGACGTTAAAATCAGCACAAAAATTAAAAGTGTAAGCCCAAAACTCCTTAATCTCATTTCTCGCACCCCTTTAAAAATATAATTGTAAACGCTATCATTCTGTTAAAAAACAAATATTCTGTGCTGTCTCTACTGTGATTATAGTCACTTCTTTTTAGTAAAAGTGTAAACTGGTTAACATAGAAATGTAAATTTTATCATTATATTCTGAATATTTTAAACTTAAAAGAAAGCACTTAGTTATCAAAACTAAGTGCTAGATTTACAGGAAAAAGAAACGCTGCCAAGCTCGGCAAATTGAACTATAACCGTATCCTGTGGCTCAAACGAAATCGCTTCGGATACCGCACCGCTCAGAATCACATCTCCCTTTTTAATTCCCTTGCCGACTTCTCCGAGTTTATTGACTGCCCAGGCTACCGATGTAGCCGGATGCCCCAGCACCGCAGCACTCGAACCTGTTTGCACAACCTGTCCGTTTTTCGACATTACCATTCCTAGCTGGCCCAAGTTTAATTCCTCTGTAGACTTCCACTTGCTGCCGATCAGAAATTTTGAAGAAGAGCAATTATCTGCAATGACATCAGCGAGTGTGAACTTAAAGTTAAGGTAGCGGCTGTCGATGATTTCAATTGCGGGTGCAACAAACTTAGTAACACGGAGCACATCTTCTGCCGTCACCTCCGTCCCTTGCAGATCCTCACCGATAAAAAAGGCAATCTCCGGTTCTGCCTTTGGATGAATGAATTCTGAGTAATCTAAAGGCTCCCACTCAAGCGCAAGCATATCGTCAGTCAAATAACCATATATTGCTTCATGAACGCCCATCATGTCCTGCTTAGCCTTGCTAGTCAATCCAAGCTTCAGACCAATTTTACGAGCTCCATCCTTTTCGCGCCTCTCGATCAATTTTTCCTGGATGGAATAAGCATCGCTAAAACTCATATCCGGGTACCGGTCCGTTACCTTCACGACTTCTCTGCATTCTTTTTCAGCCGAGTAAAGATATTCTACTATTTCAAGATCGACTCCCTTTGTAATCGTCATTCCCTACACCTCCAGTTTCTGAGTTTTTGCCAATTCCGCAGCCACATCAAGAATCAGATCTTCCTGGCCGCCGACCGCTTTCCTTTTACCCAGCTCTATTAAAATATCCCTTGAATCAATGCCAAATCTCTGCCCCGCACGTTCAGCATGAAGCAGAAAGCTAGAGTACACGCCTGCATAACCTAACACCAGGCTGCCTCTATTAATTTCCTGTGGCCTAGGAATCATTGGACCAACCGTATTCTCAGCAACATCCATCATTTTATAAATATCAATGCCAAGATTGACCCCCATTCGGTCCAATACGGATAAAAGCACTTCTGTCTGTGCATTACCTGCTCCAGCTCCAAGGCAGCGGATACTGCCGTCAATCCGAGTCGCACCCTCTTCAATCGCGACAAGGGTATTAGCAACAGCAAGCGACAAATTATTGTGCGCATGGAAGCCAAGTTCAATCGACAATGAATTTCTCAAAGCAGAAATCCTTTCACGAACTTCATCTGGTAAAAGCGCTCCCGCAGAATCAGTCACATACACAGCCTGCGCGCCATAGCTTTCCATCAATTTCGCCTGCTCCACCAACTTTTCAACCGGAGCCATATGCGCCATCATCAGGAATCCCAATGATTCCATGCCAAGCTCCCTTGCCATGCTGATATGCTGGGCTGAAACATCCGCCTCGGTCACATGTGTAGCCACACGGACAAGCTCGGCTCCGAGGGAACGCGCCTGTTTCAGCTCATGGACCGTCCCAATACCCGGGATCAGCAGCACCGCCACCTTTGATTGCTTGCACTCATTAACAGCCGCTTCAATCAGCTTCATCTCATCAACAAGCGATTTCCCATATTGCAGCGTCGAACCACCCAAACCGTCACCATGGCTCACTTCGATATAATGCATTCCGGCATCATCCAGCTCACGAGCCACACGGCGCACCTGATCCTCCGTATATTGATGCTGCATCACATGACTGCCGTCACGCAGGCAAACCTCTGTAATCTTAATCGGCTTGTCACTTTTTCTCTTCAAAAAAATTCACCCAGCCTTTCGGTAAGACACTTTTTGATACACAACTTTAAGTAAAAATAACTCTATAGAGCTAGACGCTTTTTACTGTCTAGGTATGTTTAATCTACCAATCCGGACGCTTGTCACTACTGTCTTGGTATGTCTAATCTAGTAATCTAGATGCTTGTCACTACTGTCTTGGTATGTTTAGTCTAATAATCTAGACGCTTGTCACTACAGTCTTGGCATGTTTAATCTTACAAGCTAGACGCTTTTTACATTCTGCTTCTCCAGCATATGGCAAGCAAAATCCTCAGCCACCCGAGTTGCAGCAGCTGTCATGATGTCAAGGTTACCGGCGTACACAGGAAAATAATCTCCAGCTCCTTCAACCTCAAGGAAAACGGTTACTCGGTTACCATCAAACATTGGCTCCTGCTTCATGCGGTAACCTGGCACATATTGCTTCACTGTTTCGATCATTTGCTCGATTGATCTTGTGATTGCAGCTTCGTCCATATTTTTCACTTCACAATAAATCGTATCACGCATCAGGATTGGAGGCTCAGCTGGATTCAGGATAATCAGTGCCTTGCCTTTATCTGCACCGCCAACTTCCTCTATGCCTCGACGCGTTGTGATTGTGAATTCATCAATATTTGCACGTGTTCCAGGACCAGCACTCTTGCTCGAAATGGTTGCAACAATCTCTGCGTAGCTCACATCTGCTACAGAGTTGATGGCGTATACGATTGGAATCGTTGCCTGCCCGCCGCACGTAATCATGTTTACATTCTTCTCATCCAGATAAGTATCCGTTTTAACAGCCGGACTGACGAATGGTCCTCTGGCTGCAGGTGTCAGGTCAATCGCCAGCTTGCCTAATTCCGCTAGCACTTTTGCATGCCTTACATGCGTTTTCGCCGAAGTTGCGTCGAAAACAATATCAGCTATATCAGGGTTTTCCTTTAACGCATCAATTCCATTATGGAAGACTAAATACCCTTTTTCTTTGGCTCTCTTTAATCCATCTGATTCAGGGTCAATGCCGATCATCGCCGTCAGCTCGATGACTTTGCTTCTCTCAAGCTTATACATGAGATCGGTCCCGATGTTTCCAGACCCAATGATTGCTGCCTTGATTTTTGCCAAACTTCACACCTCCTACTCAAATGTGACAGATACTGAACCAACCTGACCGAACTGTGCCGTAATAGTGTCGCCTTTTTCAACGGCAATCGCCGCTGAAAGCGCACC
The DNA here is from genome assembly GCF_049532715.1 of Heyndrickxia sp. MSNUG. Lineage (NCBI taxonomy): Bacteria > Bacillati > Bacillota > Bacilli > Caryophanales > Bacillaceae > Heyndrickxia > Heyndrickxia sp. MSNUG. The sequence continues at coordinate 2,349,236 of NZ_CP150978.1, read as the reverse complement.
AGGCAGGATTAACTCACCCGCTTTAAGGGAGATTCCGAATTCATGAAGCTTGTTAGCAAGCCATGCTATAGCGTGAGCAGGATGCCCTAAAGCCGCCGCTCCTGAACCAGTCGCTACCATCTCGCCATTTTTAGATAAAATCATCCCCACACTACGGAGATCCAATCCATCGATTTCTGCCATTTCATCTCCTACCACAACCATGGCAGAGGATCCATTATCAGCGACTGTATCAACCAGGCCAATCTTCCAATCGGCTATTCTGCTGTCGATGATTTCCAGCGTCGGCACGACATACTTTGTCGCCATCAGAACATCGAGGAAAGTGACATTAGGACCTTTTAAATCTTCAGCTAAAACAAATCCAATCTCTGCTTCTATTTTCGGGCTGAGAAGATCTCTTACTTTCACCTTTGCGCCATTTTCCACCTTCATATCATCAAGTAAATGGCCATAATCCGGCTCATCCACTCCTAACATTTTCTGCATCGCTACACTAGTGAGACCCACCTTTTTGCCAATTACGGTGCGCCCCTCGCTCAGCTTTCTCTTTAAAACCTCCAGCTGGACGTTATACGCATCCGTCACATTCAGCTCCGTATATTGCTGAGTCAGCGGCGGGACAGCCTGCTTGCTGCGCTCCGCCTCCATAAGTGTATCCGCGATTTGATCTATCACGTTGTTCATTTGCTTACCCTCCTTTTTATCTATAAAGTTATGAAAAAATGAGCTAGCCCTAGCTAAAATTCAACCCTTTTAAAGCTAATTTGATTAGTATCTTAATTTATTAGTCGAATTAAATTGGTGAAAAATCTTAATTCACCAGTTGAAGTCGTTTTTTCACCAGTTGAAATGAATTATTCACCAGTTGCAGCCGTTTTTTCACCAGTTGGGAGCAATAATTCACCAGTTGGACCCAAATCGATACTTATAGGGTGCTTATTTCAACACTTACTCCTGCTAATTTTTACTTGAAATCGCTTATTACTAGTAGGCCCGGCTTTATTACCAGTTAGAATCGATTTATCACCAGTACGACCAATTTTAGGTTTTGACCCGACTAAAATTACCAATATAAGCCAACAAATTTTCAAAGCTTCATCGTAATCGTCTTAGCCTCAGTATAAAATTCAAAGCTATGCCTTCCGCCTTCACGTCCGATTCCGCTTGCTTTGGAGCCTCCAAATGGTGTGCGCAGGTCACGATAATACCAGCAATTGATCCACAGCAATCCAGCGTTTACTCTGGCAGCAACTCGGTGGGCGCGGCGCAGGTCATTTGTCCAAACAACGCCAGCCAAACCGTACATCGAGTCATTCGCGATTCGCACTGCATCGTCTTCTGTTTTAAAAGGAATGACAACCAATACCGGCCCGAAAATTTCCTCTTGAGCGACGCGCATCTTATTGTCGACATCATATAAAACAGTAGGTTCATAGAAATTACCTTCGCCAAGGCCAGTCACTCTTTTACCGCCAATCGCAAGCTTTGCGCCTTCCGCTAACCCAATCTGCACATACTCATCGACCGTCTCCAAATGACCTTTAGAAACTAGCGCGCCCATATCAGTTGACTCATCCAGCGGATTGCCAACCTTAATTGTCCTGGCACCAGCAACAAACTTCTCCATGAACACATCATAAATGCTCTCCTGTACAAGCAAGCGGGAGCCAGCAAGGCAAATTTCACCCTGATTCCGAAAAATCGCTTCAATTGATCCAGCCACTGCTTCATCCAAATCAGCATCTTCAAACACGATGTTTGCAGACTTTCCGCCTAGCTCAAGCGATACTGGAATCAGTTGGGATGCGGCGTTCTGCATGACAGTACGGCCAGTCGTGCTGTCCCCAACAAATGAAATCCTGCGTACAGATGGATTTCGCGTCATCTCAGTGCCAACTGAGCCTCCAGGACCTGTAATAATATTTAATACTCCTGGTGGAAGACCAGCTTCATTAGCAATCTCACCAAGCATCACGGCACTCAAAGGCGTGTATGATGCCGGCTTCACAACAACCGTATTCCCGGCTGCCATCGCTGCAGAAGCTTTCCATGTCATTTGCATAAATGGCAGATTCCAAGGAATGATCAAACTTGTAACACCAGCCGGGGCGTATTTCGAGTAAGACATATACCGCGCCTGGTCATAGTGTTCATGATTGATATAGTTCGCCATCTCGGCAAAAAAGCGAAGATTTGCGGCTGCACGTGGAATGTCAAAACCGCGGCTCTCTTTAATCGGCTTCCCAACATCAAGCGTCTCGACGAGTGCCAGTTCATCCACCTTTTCCATAACCAAATCAGACATTTTGCACAAAATCTTCGACCTCTCCGCAACCGGCATCTCGCTCCACACACCACTGTCAAATGTGCGCTGCGCCACGTCGATTGCATGTTTAGCATCCTCTACACCGGCCATCGCCACGGAAGCAAGTTTTTTATTCGACGAAGGATCAATCGTATCAAAGCTCTCACCCGAGATCGCATCCCTGTATTCACCATTGATAAACAGCTTTGCGTCTTTTATTACCTGTGGTTGAGTCAGATTCATCCCAAACCAGCCTCCTCATCCTCTACTTCCACGACCATTTCAACCTCTACTGCGTTATTAAGCGGCAGCTGAGCCATGCCCACCGCTGACCTTCCATGCTTGCCTCTTTCACCAAACACCTGGACAAGCAAGTCGGAAGCACCGTTCATCACTTTTGGCTGGTCGGTAAAATCAGGCGAGCTATTCACAAAGCCAAGCACCTTCACGATTCGTTTCACTTTGCTCAGTTCACCAATCTCCTGCTTCACAACCGTCAGCAAATTAAGCATGCACTGCCTAGCAGCATCATAACCGACCTCAACCGATACATCCTCGCCAAGACGGCCGCGGTATTCATTCGTACCCTGGCCCGATGTGAAAATGAGATTTCCCGTCCTCACGCAGCTCACATAATTCCCTGCAGCAGGGCGGGCAGCCGGCAAATTGAAGCCTAATTCCATCAGCCGTTCTTCAGGTGTAACTAATGCCTTCTCCATAAAATCAACTCCCCACTTTTACAGGTATGTTCAAGAATTTCAAAGCGTTTTTACCGAGCATCGCATCACTTTGTGCCTTTGAAAGACCAAGCGTGTCGTCAATCACCTTACCTGGAGGCACTTCTCTCAGCAGGAACGGATAATCCGAACCCATGATGATTCGCTCATGTCCGAAATTCTGCAATAAGTAATTCAAATTCACAGGCTCATTCACCAATGAGTCATAGTAAAATTGCTTCGCGTAATGGCTCGGCGGCTTATCAAGTAAACGCAGATGCGGCCAAACCTTCCAGCCTTGATCCAAACGGGGCAGCAGGTAAGGCAGCGCCCCTCCGCCATGAGCCAAACAGATTTTAAGCTTAGGGAACTTATCCATGATGCCCCCTAAAATCAGGCTCGCTCCTGCAAGTGCCGTTTCACTCGGCATTCCCACCGTGTACATCAAGTTGTGACGCGGCATTCGCTCCTTGCCAAGTGTCTCCCACGGATGAATAAACAAAGGAACATCCCATTGCTCCGCCATTTCAAAAAACTCAATGAACTGAGGGTCATCAAGGTTAACACCATTCACATTCGTGCCAATTTCAATTCCGCTCAAGCGCAGCTCATGTTTACAGCGGTCCATTTCACGGATCGCCACTTCGACATTCTGCAGCGGCACCGCACCAAGCCCTATGAACTTCGATGGAAACTGGTTGCAAATGTCGGCAATGAAATCATTCTGGACCCTTGCTAAAATTTCTGCTTCCTCAGCAGGTGCCCAGTAGGAAAATGTCACAGGAATCGGTGACAGTACCTGCATGTCGACCCCTTCACGTTCCATATCCTTTATACGCTTCTCGGCACTCCACACCTGGTCAGTCACCTCGCGGAACACCTTGCCTGCCAGCATGATGTTGGCACCGCATGCGCATGTTCGCTCTAGCGTCGGCCATTTCTCCCCGCTGAAGCGCTTCGTGAGTTCAGTGAAATTTTCCGGAATGATATGCGTATGGAAGTCTACTCGCATTTCCATTCACTCGCTTCTGGTGGCATTTCATAACCGCAGTTCTTGCACTTTCGTAGCTCTTCATTTCCGTTAAAGCTGGCAATCGCTTCTTTCACCTGAACTTCGATATTCGTTAGCTGAATGGTTGCGCGGTGCATCTCGTGGTCACACTTGTCGCAGAACCAGACAAAATCTTCAAGCTCGCCTGCAGCACGATTGCGTTCAATGACAAGACCGATTGTATTCGGCACTCGGTGAGGTGAGTGCGGCACATTCGCAGGCAGGTGGAACATTTCCCCTTCTTTTACCTCAACAACTTCACGCTTGCCTTCACCATTGATGACCTCTACATAGCAGCTGCCCTGGATTTGATAAAAAATTTCCTCGGACGGGTCAACGTGGAAATCCCGTCTCTTGTTCGGGCCGCCCAACAGCATCACCATCAGCTCGGCATCCTTCCAGATGACTTTATTGTTCACCGGTGGCTTAAGCTGGTCTCTATTTTCCTCAATAAACTTCAAAAGATTGATCGGAACAAATTGGCTTTTCATATTTCCTCGTCTCCCTTCGAATCTTGTAAAACTGAGTGCATGCGTTGTCTACTTTTTAAAGAACATAAATTTAGAAAACATGATAGGTTTTTACCATTGTTTACATAACTTTATTATTGGTAATTAAAAACAAAAAGGTTCACTGCGGTTACTTTATATTTACTCCGCTACCTCAGCACAGCTTCCCTTAAGCGATTTTTGCATATGCACCACTTCATCCGCTAAAAGCGAAATTCGCTGAAGCAAATCCGTATCCACTATCTCGTTCTCCCGGTTAAAATGATCATAGTTTGCGTAAACATAGCTCGGTGCCACAAACGCGCGGAAGTAGCCGGCAATCGGCTTCAGCTGATTTTCAATCACGAGGAAATGCTGGTAAGTGCCCCCATTGGCTACAAACCCCATCACTTTGTTACGGAACGCATCAGGATGGATCAAGTCAAACAAATTCTTCAGCACACCCGGAATCGACCCTTGAAAAATTGGTGTTCCGATAATATAGAAATCCGCATTTGAAACCTTTTCAATCACTGTCCTCGTATCATCTGAATACGTCGATGGATCTCGTCCATCACAGAACTGGACGTCGTAATCCATCATATCGAGCATTTCAACCTCGATTTCCGGATACTTCTTTTTCACATCATCAAGCACTTTACGAACGACAATGCCTGTTTTGGCACCAATGATCGTGCCGGAGATCCCCAATAATTTCATCTCGTACCCTCCTATTCTTGTAAAATTGATACTAGAGCCTGCCGGTACAAAAGATTCGCACCTGCAGGGTATCCTGCTTTCCGCCAAGAATCCTACTTTCCTGCCGTCCATCCCAATAAGGTATTCGACAGGTGAACCTCTCCTTCAGATAGCAGCTGCCTGATTCTTGTGGAAGAGATCGGACTTCCCTTTGAGCAGCACACTGGCTTTGTCACCCGTACCTGGAAGTACTTTTCCAGCAGAGCAATATCCCCAAGACGGTCCTTCCCAAATCTGAAATCACCGCCAACCATGACTTCAAGCGGGTTAAGCTTCGCTAAAGTCTCAATGAACTCATATGCACTTCTTCTTGCATACATCTCATCAAACCTTGCAACCACTGAATGGTGAGCTCCAAGCTTTTCCATTTTAAATAGTTTTTCTTCCACAGTCGTCAGCATCCTTACTCCTTGAAAAAACACTCTTGGCGGAGGATCAAATGTGTACACAACACTCGGCACCATCAGCTTTCGGCCTCTTTGCACCGCCTGCCTGATGACAGCCTGATGGCCACGATGGACACCATCAAAGGCGCCAATTGCCACAATCGATTGCGGCAATTCCAAAGTAGTGTATACATGTGCTTTCATTTGACCTTCTCCTCCTGTGATTCGCACTTATTTTGTAAGCGCTTCCTTATTATCCAGCTGACATCCCTTTAACGCTTCCTCAACCATATCGAGTTTTGCCTGACGCTTATAGTTGTTATAGAAAATACCTCTCTTGCGAATCGGGTCTCCTGTGTAATAGCGCTCATACTGCAGCAAACGCTGTCCAAACGCCTCCCCGCACAAATCCCATGCAAGTTTGAAAATGCCGACGCGCTCCAGTGAAGATACACCTTCGCGTCCAACATAGTAATTATCAATCGACTCGCGTAATTCAACAGCGTCAAAATCAGCGCCTGTTGGTGACATCAATAATCCGCCAGCTCCTACAATTTGCATGACTTCAATCGCGCGTGGATACATTTTTGGCAGCAGGCCGCGAATCGTTTCAAGAGCTACATAATCTGGCATCGCTTCTCCGTGCTCCGTAATGGTGTGCTCATATTCGGCAACCTTCAACAGCGCTCTGATCGACTCAAGCGACTGTGCAAGTTCTCCAAGCTGGTCCTGAACATTTAGGTATCCATCAACACCAATTGTGTCAGCTACCTTCATGGCAACTTGTGTAGCGAACTCCAATTTTACAAGACCCCTGACACCTGATTGATGTGCTGGCTGCTGTCCTGCACCTGTCATTGGGTATAGCCTGTTGGCTGCTTCAACGTTGTTATATAAGAAAACGCGGTCCCAAGGAACGACTACATCATCAAAAACAAGCAAGGCATCCATTTCTTCGAATCTTGAAGCAAGCGGATGATCAAAGAAAGAACGAGTTCCATCCTGCATCGGTTCACGGCAGATGATGCGCAGACCTGGTGTTTCAATTGGAATGGCAAATGCTAAAGCATACTTCTCATCTCCAGGTGCAAAGCCAGGGAATGAATAAATGATGACTTCATCAGTGATTGGGGCAAGTGTCGCAAGCATTTTTGCTCCTCTTACCACCAAACCATCCGGTGTTTCCTTTACTGCGCCAAGATGTGTGAACTCATCCTTCTGTTCGTGAGAAGTCTTGCTGCGGTCGTTTTGCGGGTTAATGATTGCGTGTGTTAAGAAGATATCGTTATCGCGAAGATGTTTATAATAGTTGCGGACATTTTCAGCCCAGTTTTGATTGTATTTTTCAAAGAACCAGGAATTGTAGTACATGGAAGTCACAACAACGTTCAAGAAATCGGGTGTTCTTCCCATCAGTCCGAAGGTTGCCTTTGCATACGCTTCGAATACGTTACGGCGTTTTACCAAATCCTCATAGCTCTTAGGAACAAGGAACGAGTTGTTGACTCTCTCCCCTGTCTCTTCACATACATGAGTGATTTTATCCTGGAATTCCGGATCATGCTGCATATCATACAGCCTTGCGATTTCAAGAATTGGCTGCTTGAACACCGGCTCCTCAAACAAATTTTCCACCTTCTTGCCAGAAAGCCATACCTCAGGTTTACGTGCTTTAACTGCTTCGATATATTGAGCCCCAGTCCTTATTCCCATATACACCCTCCTGATAAAATTAATTGAAAATTCAATTTGAATTGTAATACTAAATTTTGAACGTAACTGTAGCCTATTTAACATTTTTTCAGAATTAGTTTTCTTAAAAGTCTAAATTATCTAACTTATTATAGAAATTAAGCCTTATTTCACCTATGATTATAGTAATTAGCAATCATGGCAAAGCTTCAAATCCAAAATTGATTTTGGGAGGTAATGGTATGGTTACGGTTTATGAGGATGTATTTCACTGGGAGGCCTATCTAAAATACGGAACTCGCCAGTTTTTTAGGAAAAAGGAATACATTTATCAGCAAGGAAAAAACGGCGAAGGCTTTTACTACCTGCATAAAGGGCTAGTACGGATCATCACTGAAACAGCCACTGGAAAAGAAAATATGCTGAACATCGTCATCCCCAACCAGCTGTTGGGCGTTCAGTCACTTGATCAAAACACACATTTCACTACCGCTATAGCCGTCAAAGATTCCGTTGTCTATCACTTCTCTTCAGACGAATTCAGGAAACTGATGATCGCCCATCCAGAACTCTTCAAACTCTTTTCAAAAAGCGTTATTCATAAAATGAAAATCCTTTTAGATCGGATTAATTTGAATGCGCTTACATCAGAACAAAAACTAGCTGTTCTGCTCCACAACATCTGTGATGAATTCAAAAATTACGAAATTCCAATCAGTCAGCAAGACCTCGCCTGCTGTACAGGACTCACACGCATTACCGTATATAAAGTCCTCAAACAATGGCAGGAAGCCGGAGTTGTTGACATCCAAAAACGAAAATACTACATAAAAAAACCAGATTTCTTAAGAAACCTGGTTGGCTGAGCATGAAATTACATGATTGTATTACTGTTGTGCATTGCTGGCAATGGCCCTGATTTTATCAAAATCTTTTATGATGATCTCACGCTTTTTAAGCTCTATGTAATCTCTTTGCTTCCATTTCTGAATAATCTTGTTCACGGTAATCCGGGAAGTGCCAATGTACTTCGAAAAAGCAGTCTGATTCATCGAGGCGTTCCCGTTCTCCTGAACAAGTTTTAGCAAATAAAAAGCCATTTGCTGTTCAACAGGGCTATCCAGGTGAGCGATGATTTCTGCGAGCGTCCTAAACTTATAGATGAGTGAATCTGTATAAATCATTGCTGCATCGGGATGTTCCTTGCAGATCTTCGCAATCACTTCATCTGAAAAAAAATAAATTCTTGACGCACAAGTCGTCGTACCGCTGGTTAAATAGGGCTCCCCATGAACACCATGCTCACCAAACAGCATCCCAGGCGGAACGATATTAATGATCCGCTCGTCCCCATGATCCGAAAGAAGCGTTACCTTAACCTCCCCCGTCTTCAAATAATAGATCCCGCGGCCAGCCTCTCCCTGGTGATAAACCACTTTATTCCTCTCCACCTCGAACAACTGGCCATATGCCAAAAAAGGCTCCCATAAATAGCGAAGGTTATGCATGTGATCACCCTTCTATCTTTTGCACGTTTTTTAATTATTAAGACAATTATATCAAATTTTTTCATAGACGTATTTACTAAAATAGAGCTCCATCCCTCAGTTTGCTATGCAAAAACAACTTATTCTAATTATAAAAAACGTTCAGGAATAATAGCTCTGAACGTTTTCCAGTTTGGTATTCAAATATCGTATGCATCACAAAAAAACAAATTTCTATTAAATCTGTCCTGGATTATGATGGTTTATGCCATCTGATTGACTTGCCAGCAACACGACCATATTTATTTTTATCTTGGTTTTGTTTTTTCATTTGAGGATTATTATGTGGAAGGAACATGCGGAAGAATTACTCTTTAAGAGGAACATAGTGATAATAAAATGAATTAGTAAGATTAATTTTACAAAGCAGGACTGCAATAATCTTCAGCTCAGCCTTCTTTTTATCAGCTCTAGTTCTCTCTCATTACGTGCAGCTTTTTCCCAGATAAAGTCCTGATCCATTTCTAATCTATTGAATCGATCCATAATTTCACTATGGCGCCCATCATTTTTAGCATCAGAGGCATCCATTTTTGCTTCCAATGAGTCTATTCTTGTTTCCAATGAGTCCATTCTTGCTTCTAAGTTATCCAATCTCTTTTCGATAGAATCCAGCCTCTTGCCGTGTTCCTGTTGAAGAGTTTGGATATTCCCAACTATTGTAAGCATTTGAGTAAGCATGCCCTCAACTCGGTCGAATCTTTCTTCCAACATGTTTTTCACCTCCCCTTCATCATATTATAAAATAGTCCTAAAAAAATTAATAGATTAAACGTATTTAACAATCTTTGCATCATAGTGATTTATCATGCCAAGGACTTTCATTATTTTAAACCATTGTGAAATTCGACAATATAAATATGAAAACGCCAATAAAAGTTTGATGACATGTTTTCATTACCCTCACTAACGGGAAATCTGTTACTATGACGATTCTAAATACATAAAAAGGTGTGTCACAACTTGAAGAATAAATTATTTTCAGAAATAGCAGTCCCTATTGAACCTCCTTTTGGCTTTAAACCGGGCAAGGACTCCGAGCGAGATTTCACTTTTGACAAAGGGGATCGTTTTAAGGATTATCTGTTGGAGAATGACGGAATCGCATATGATTTGAGCCTTGATAACAACGGACAATGGTACTTTTTTACATCATTTGTTTGTGAATCATTGGATGAGCTGAAACTTTCGAGGCAAATTTTCAGGCCGCCATATTTAAAAGATGAAACACTGGAATTGGTGGATCTGCTAGAAGATTTGAAACTTACTCCTTTATACGAAGGCCATGACAAAGCATATGGTCATGTTTTATCGCTTGTTGATGATTTGGCTTCCGTCCCTGCTTTTCACCAGGCAAGGCTTGCAAACTACGATGGAACAGACGACCCAACGATCATTAAAAAGATTCATTTCATTGAAAATGAATATAAAAGTGAAAAAACCCGGTTCATCTCTGGCTTTGAAACACGCTCTTTTGCTACCGTAACGGAGAATGAATTTTACGCAAAAAAGATTCACCTTCCTGGTAATGCACGCACTTACCTGAAACTGTTTATCTATTTTTCAAGATATGGCATCATGCCATCACAGCAAATGATGCCGAGATTCCTTTCAAATCTGTGGGCATCCACTCAGAGCTTGAACATTCAAGCGAATACAGCACTATTTAAAACTGAATTTATAGAATAAAAATAAGCAATTCTGCTTCAGCAGGATTGCTTATTTTATAACCTTATGAAATTTGATAAAGTTTTATTGGTGCTCGTTTTATTTTTTCAAAGTAACTAATGCGGTTATTTAATATGGAACCTCTGCTTCATCTTGTCATCAAGAAGCTTAAATACTTCCTTCAAAATGTCCTTTGGAATCTCCGCATAACGATCCCCCAAACTCACTTCAAAATAACAGGAATTTTCTCCAGTTTCTCTTAAATGATTGGTGATGCCAACACCAGTTTGTTGCTGAACTTCTATAATAATAGCTTCCATTTCCTCTTTTGAATGCGGAATATGGACATGGAACATATTTGAAACAGGAACTTCCGGAAGAGTTGAAAAATCATAACATGAATTGTACAGATACGCGAGCTCCTTAGCATCTTCGTAATACTGCCCCATTTTTCCGGATCTCTTTTCAAAATAATAGTCCGCTGAAAGGATATAAGGATACAGGCTGATCAAATCCCCGCCGTATCTTCTTTTCCAAACTTTTGATTTCTTGATAAACTCTTTGTCTCCCGCCAAAATTGCTCCTGCAATGCCGCCAATTCCCTTATAGAAGGACATGTAGACACTGTCAAAAAGGGCACAAACTTCAGCTGCGGATTTTTTATAATATGGGAGGACTTCCAATAAACGAGCTCCATCTAGGTGAAGGTTAATTCCATTGTTACGGCAATGCTCAGAGATTTGAACAAGAGTCTCAAAGCTAGGCAATTGCCCGCCAATTTCACGTTGAGGCAGCTCAAGCAAGAGACAGGAAATCCCCTCTCCCATTGTCTTTACATCCTCAAGCTCTATCACACGTGTCTTGTCAGCAAGTAAAACCGTTTCAATTTTATGTAATTCCTTTAACCCATCTTCCTCGTGAATCTCGAGATGACTTAAAGGGTGGTATGCAACCTTTGGGAAGCCTTTTTCATCACACCAAATTCGCAAAGCAATCTGCTGGGCCATCGTTCCGCTTGGAAAAAAGACCGCCTTTTCCTTCCCTAACAAGGCAGCCATTTTATCCTGAAAATCTTCAATGACTTTCCCACTTCCATAAATATCACTAAGCAAACTCCCATCAATATTTTGGAAAGCTTCTTTTAATACCTGGACATCCCTATTGCCATGTCCGGCTAATTGGTGAATTGTTTGTTTATATGAATCTTGTAATGTGATAACGTCAGCCATATTGGTACACCTACTTATTATAAATTTTAAATTTATCACTTTTCATTATAGTAAGTTAAAATGAAAATTCACAACTTCTTCTTAATTAAATCGATTAAATAGTAGATTTGGGAAATCAAAAATGAAAGAAGAAGCACAATGATTATCCCTACCATAAATACAGCGTCTTCTGCAGGATCACCACCGCCACTTACAATAGAACCAACTATAAAAAAGACGATTACACTTACTAATATACTTAAGAGGAAAATACTAACAAATTTGGACATGAAATCACTCCTTTTTTAGAGCAACAAATTTATATTCTTAAATATATTACACAGTTGAATTTTATTACCTGCTTCTTTCATTAAAAAGAATATTCCTGGAACTCTTTTACAAACTAAAAAAAAGAATCTAGTCTCACTCAGAAATGGAGTTAACCAAAAGATGAGCATTATATTAGCACTGTTGGCTGCATTATTTGCATCCTTTACAGCAATACTCGCTAAGTTTGGAATAGAAAATGTCGATTCTAATTTAGCTACTGCTGTCAGGACAGTGGTCGTCTTGATCATGGCCTTCCTGATGGTCATCATAACTGGACAAACCGGCAGCATTAAACCGTTTCGATGCATGCATTCATTTACCTTGTCTTGTCAGGCTTGACGACAGGTTTATCCTGGATATGTTTTTTTAAGGCAATACAAATTGGTGATGTTTCAAAAGTTGTACCAATCGATAAAGCAAGTGTAGTTCTCACCATTGTATTATCCTTTCTGATTCTCAAGGAACCTGCAACAGCTACAGTCGTAACGGGTGGTATCGTGATTTCAATTGGAACCTTTATGTTAATAGGTAAGACTGATAAAAAAAATAAGGAGAAGAAGGTCTTTAACACCAAATCTTATATTTTTCTCGCGATCCTCTCCGCAATTTTTGCGGCGCTTACAAATATTTTAGCCAAAATTGGGATTGAAGACGTGGATTCAAATGTTGCTACATTTGTTCGTACTGTAGTGATCCTTCTTTTCGCCTGGGGTATTGTTTTCTTTCAAGGAACTTTCAAAAATCTCCGGATGATCACAAAGAAAGCATATATTTTCCTTATTTTGTCGGGAGCTGCAACAGGGTTCTCGTGGCTATGTTATTTCGGCGCATTGGCACTTGGCAAGGTAAGTGTCGTAAATCCGATCGACAAATTTAGTGTAGTGCTTACCATGATCTTAAGCTTTGTAATTCTAAAAGAGAAACCAACGAAGTATACGATTGCTGGGGCTGTATTTATTACGATGGGAACAGGGTTGCTTATTATTTAAATTTTGTTGTTCCTAAATTTCGCATACAAAAAAGGACATTGCTGTCCTTTTTTACTGATCTCTTGCAGATTGAACAGACATAAGCTTTATTAATAATTTTTCGCGGCATCATTCGCCATCATTACCCAAAGTACGACATACCGCAAAAATAAAGTCAAATCCTGCGCTTTCCCGAGAAATAATTCTTAACTTATTTTCTTGATTTCACATCACAAACTGCCTCTGCACAAAGATTCTGAGAATCATATAAAACTTCCCCATCAATCATCGTCAGCTCAACCTTCATTTCTTTTATTAAACCTTTATCTTGAGTCAATATACTGGAATCCAGAACAGCGAAATCAGCTAACTTTCCTGCCTCTATGCTTCCCTTTATATTTTCCTCAAAGCTTGCATATGCACCATTCCAGGTGTAAGCCCGGATCGCTTCCATAATTTCGATGCGCTGGTTCTCTCCTACTGATTTTCCTCCGATGGACTTCCTGTTTACCGCAGCATGAATACCCAAAAGCGGATCCAGGAAGGTAACAGGTGCATCAGATCCAAATGCCGCTATAATTCCTTTTTCAATAAAATCTCGGGCAGGATACATCACATCCACCCGATCACCATAGTATTCGAGATACTTATCACCGTTGACGTACATGAAGACTGGATTTGGAGTTACTACTACTCCCAGCTTTTTCATCCTCTTTTGCAAATCTGGCGAGGAAATCCCAGCGTGCTCGATCCGGTGTCGGTGATTAGACTGGGGATGCTTGGCCAATGCCGTTTCATAACAGTTCAGCAGCATTTCGATCGCTCGATCTCCTTGTGCATGTGCCGTCAGCTGGAATCCTTTTTCATGAGCTAATCCTAGTATTCTATTTAACTCTTCTTGGCTGTAATAAATAATTCCATTATCCGAAGGGTCATGCGTATAGCCTTCGCGAGTAGCAATTGTTGGACCAACACTGCTTCCATCGGTAAAAAGCTTTGCTGGACCAATTTTGAAACGGTCATCACCAAGCCCGGTAATCGGGCCAGCATCGGTCATTTTTTTTACAAAATCGTGAGAATTGGTTAATGAGCCAATCATCGCGTATACACGAACCTTCACTTCATCCGCTTTGATGGCCTGCTGCATAATCCGGATGGTTTCTGCTCCATCTCCATATGCACCGGCATCATGGATACTTGTGATTCCCGCCTTAATGAATTCCTCTGAGGCTAACTGAATCCCTTTTCGAATTTCTTCATTCGTATAACTCGCATATTCAAACACCTGCATATGCGCGTTTTCGATCATGCGACCTGTAAGGGTACCATCTTGATTCCTTTCTATTATTCCCCCTTCTGGATTCGGGGTATTTTCGCTAATTTTAGCTATTTCAAGGGCCTTGCTGTTTACAACAGAAGTATGATTACATGTCCGAATGATGACAATTGGATGCTCTGTGGATATTTCATCAAGCTCAGCTCTTGTCGGATAACGCTTTTCTCTTAGTTTTTGTTCGTTAAAACCCCAGGCCCTGACCCATTGTCCTTGTGGAGTTTCAGCAGCCTTTTTACGAAGGTCGACAAAAAGATCATCTAAAGACTGTACATGCGGCTCAATACAGCTTACTCCTAAAAGGTTGGTTCCATAAATGGTCAGATGAATATGTGAGTCTATTAATCCCGGGAGCAGAGATCTCCCTTGCAGATCGATTACCTTTGTTTCATTCGCGGCATATTTTTGGATTTCTTCGTTCGAGCCCACGGCGAGGATGCGATTTCCTTTTACAGCAACAGCCTGCGCAACCCTGTCCTGTTTATCGACTGTAATTACTTCCCCATTTAAGAAGACGGTATCTGCTTTCATTTCAATCCCCTTTCTTGTAAGAAAAAATCGTCAGACCCATTTAAAAATGAGCAGCCTGACGATTTTTTTATTTTTACATTAAGCTACATCAACATAACGTTTGACGTCCTCTTCGGTCTGTGGCTTTGTCATAAAGCTTACTGTTACCATTATGATAATGTTGAAAATCAACCCAAGAATTCCTGCGTGAATTTCAAAAGGTGTTGAGGTCGCCACAAGCTGGAAGTAATAGTTCACAAATGTTCCGACAACCAATCCAGAAATAACCCCTTTAGTCGTTGCACGTCTCCAGAACAGAGCACTATAAACACCTGGCGCGAATTGCACAATCGAACCATATGCCCCTAAAAGTAACGCAATCAACCCTTGCCCGCCAAAAACAGTAATATAATAAGCCAGTGCGCCAATTACAAAGACACCAATCCGCATAATCAACAACGTCTTTTTCTCGGAAATATTCTTCCAGATTTGTTTGATTACCCCGTCCGTCACTTCCAATGATGCACTATGTGTGATTGCATCGGCTGTTGACATCGCTGCTGCAAGAGCCCCTGCTCCAACTAGACCATATAACCACCCAGGCAAGTTCATTACAGTGGTAATTAAGTAAGGCAAGACTTGGTCAGCACTTTGAAGATCCGCAGCATCAACAACTCCTCTAGCAGCAAACCCAACTAGTAGCAGCGGAATTAAAAACAATGCGAAAATCGGATAAGCAAGAACAGTCTTTTTAATTGTGCGAGAGTTGGAAGCATAAGATTTTGAGAACAAATGAGGCCACATCAAGAAACCGATAACTGATACTAAAATTGTTGTAGTGTAGGCAACCGTTCCCATTGCTGAGCCTTCTTTACCAATTTGAAGCAGCTCAGGCGTTTCACGTGCCATACTTGCAAACATTTCTGTCGTTCCGCCATGCAGCTGATAGACAATCGCCAAACCAACAACCCATGATACGATGATCATTAACAATCCTTGGAACACGTCTGACCAGGCAGCAGCCCGCAGGCCGCCAGTTGCTACATAAATAACCACAATCCCATATGATACAAGTGCTCCTAACCAGAAAGGGATTCGTCCTTCAGTCATGATATTAAATATTATAGCCATTCCAGACATTTGTGTAGCTAAATATTGAATCGAAGCAAACAAAGCAATTAAACCAACAATTACTGCGATTGCAGGGCTATTAAATCTACCCTTCAAAAATCCAGCAAGTGTGTACAAACGATGTTTTTTTCCTATTTTCCCGATTTTTGGTCCAATGATATACCATGGTAAAATCGCAAACGCTGTATAGGTAATGATATACAATGCAGGAGCTCCCTTTGAGTATGCCCAGCCTGGCGCACCCAGGAAAGAAAATGCACTGAATACCGATCCGCCCATAAGGAACCACATGACGAATAAACTGATTTTCCCTTCTGCAACAGCAAATTCATCAAGAGAATTGCCATCTCTTCCTCGTCCAGCCATAACTCCAACAATAAGTGCAATGGCCAGGTACATAATCATCATTATGAGAGCGATTTGCCAGCTTGGCATTAGACATCCTCCTCCTCATCCTTAGCTGGATCGAAACGATAAAGAACTACCAGAGCAATGAAAGTAATCAAAATCCAAAGAATAACCCAGAAAAACGAAAACGGTAACCCAAATACGATCGGAGTCGCACGGTTCCCAATTTCAAACAAAGGAAACACAAGCAACAAAAACGGTATCACACTAAACAAAATATAAAGAGTATTAAACTTCGCCTTGCTCAACCTTCCTCATCTCCCTCTCCTCTTTAACGCTCTAAAGCACCGGGGGTCAGACCCCCATCGCTTTAAAGGGGTAAAGTTATTTGTTTTTTTCTGCCATTTTCACTGTCGTTCGGTATAGCAGCTCGGTACCCAAGGATATGTCGTCAATGGTTGAGTATTCTGCTGGGTTGTGGCTGATTCCGTCTTTGCAGCGGACGAAGATCATTCCGTATTCGCAGACATATGACATAGCGAGGGAATCGTGGAATGGGCCGCTCATCAGCTCCATTGTATCCAATCCCATCTCTTTGCTCTCACTACGCATGACGTCCATTATATCTTGGGAGCAGTACCTCGGCTCGCTGTTTGTATCTTCTGAGATTTTGCATGTTAATCCATGCTGGGCCGAAATCTCGTCCATTTTCGTCCTGAGTCGCTCTTCTAGCCTGTGTCTTCTATCAATATCGATATCTCGCAAATCCACAGTGAAGCTTACCTTTTCAGGAATGATGTTGCGAGAATCCGGGAAGACCTTCAAGCTCCCTACAGTACCAACGGTTGGGGCATCTGGATCTTCACTTGCCAGTTCGTTGAGGGCAATAATGACCTTCGCAGCACCGACTAACGCATCCTGCCTCATCGGCATTGGTACGGAACCGGCATGTCCAGCAAATCCCTCTAATTCGACTGTCAGCCATAATGGACCCGAAATCCCGGTGACTATGCCAATCGGCAAGTTATTTTTTTCAAGCACTGGTCCCTGTTCAATGTGCATTTCGAGGAACGCTGCAATGCTTCCCTCTGGATATTGCGATTCCTGGAACTTATCCGGGTTACACCCAAACTCAATCAATGCTTCTTTCCTGGTGACTCCATCCTTGTCAGCCCGTTCCAGTTCCCCCTCTTCCAGTTTGCCGAGGATGCCCCTGACTCCGAACAATCCTTTATTGAAACGGCAGCCCTCCTCATCGCAAAAAGCAACGACCTCAATTGGCACCTTAGGAACAATATTTTGTTCCTTCATTGTTTGCACGACTTCCAAAGCACCAAGAACACCAATTGCGCCATCAAACCGTCCGCCATATGGCTGCGAATCTATGTGCGATCCAAGCATCAAAATCGGTGCGTTAGGATTTTCTCGCTCGAACCGGCCAATCAGATTTCCGAAATCGTCGATCCTCGCTGTCAGCCCTGCTTCCTCCATCCACGACTTTACCCTTTCAACACCCTGGCGGTCCTCCTTGGACAAGGCAAGACGGCATACACCTGTTTCACCGATCTTCCCAATCTCCGCTAATTCATTGATCCTTTGTTCAAGGCGTTGTTTGTTGATTGTCAATGTCTGCAGCGTCATCAAAATCCCTCCTTAATACAACAGAAAATCATTCTCTTTTTCTGGCAGTTTTTCTTTTAGTCCAATTAATCTTAAGAACTTCCTAAATCATCGTCATCTGATGTGCCTTCGCTACTTCCTCATAAACAATTCTTCCACCTAAAACATTCAGCCCTCTATGTAAGGCTTCATTCTCGTCAAATGCCCGCTGGTACCCTTTATCGGCAATCTGTAAAATATATGGAACTGTCACATTCGTCAGCGCCATCGTTGAAGTCCGAGGCACTGCTCCAGGCATATTCCCGACCGCATAATGGACAACTCCATGTTTTACATATGTCGGATTCGCGTGAGTAGTGACATGCGTGGCTGTTTCAAAAATCCCTCCCTGATCAATCGCCACATCGACAATGACTGACCCTTCCTGCATCAGGCAGACCATTTCTTCTGTTACCAGTTTCGGAGCCTTTGCACCCGGGATCAATACTGCCCCAATGACCAGGTCCGATTCCGCGACAGTATCTGCGATCGTGTAGGGACTCGACATCAATGTCGTGATGCTATTGCCAAAAATGTCATCAAGCTCACGCAGGCGATCCGGACTCACATCAAGGATAGACACTTGTGCACCTAGACCAACTGCAACCTTTGCGGCATTCGTGCCGACGACACCTCCGCCAATGATCGTAACCTTACCTCTGTTCACACCTGGCACACCGCCAAGCAAGACACCCTTGCCTCCACGGGATTTTTCGAGGAATGATGCCCCGATTTGGGTTGCCATCCTTCCAGCAACTTCACTCATCGGTGTCAGTAATGGTAACGCTCTATTTGGCAGCT
Source organism: Heyndrickxia sp. MSNUG (assembly GCF_049532715.1). Taxonomy (NCBI): domain Bacteria; kingdom Bacillati; phylum Bacillota; class Bacilli; order Caryophanales; family Bacillaceae; genus Heyndrickxia; species Heyndrickxia sp. MSNUG. Next base: position 2,330,333 of record NZ_CP150978.1, on the reverse strand, counting down.
GTACGGTCTCATAGGCAATCGCCACGACATTTTTTTCCACCAAAGCCTCTGTCAAAGCGCGATCAGCTGCCAGGTGTAAATACGTGAACAAAATCAGTCCATCAAAAAAATATTGATACTCATCAGGTGTAGGCTCCTTCACCTTCACAACCATTTCGCTTTTCCAAACTTCTTCTGCACTTTCAACAATCAACGCGCCAGCTTCCATGTACAGCTCATCGATAAAACCTGAATTCAGCCCTGCTCCTTTTTCCACCAAGACCTGGTGCTGATACTGAACGAGCTGCATCACTCCCGCAGGTGTAAGCGCGACTCTGTTTTCATTGTTTTTAATCTCTTTAGGCACACCAATTTTCATTGTCCATCTACCTTTCTGGTAATATACTGGAATCTCCTTGGACATTGTGCAAAACACTCGTAATCCTATAAACTACCAAGGATTACGAGTGTCAAAGTTGGTTGTAAAAATATTCTACTGAATCGCCTTCAACTCATCAGTCAGGGTTTTGATGATAAACTGAAGATCCTCCATTTCAATATTCAATGGCGGAGATAACGTCAGCACATTGTTATACCCAGCAACGGTCGCCCCATTTTTACCAATGATGAGGCCCTTTCCCTTACAGCCGCCAATTACTTTATTTACAAGGTCCACTTCAAGAGGTTCTTTAGACTTCTTATTCTTGACCAGTTCGATTCCAACCAGCAATCCTTTTCCGCGTACATCTCCAACAAAAGGATGGTCAGCCAGTTGCGAAGCCAAACTTTGTTTCAAGTAATCTCCAAGCTCCCTCGACCGGTCAAACAGCTGCTCATTTTCCATGATTTCAAGATTCTTCAAAGCTAGCGCACAGGCAGCCGGATTTCCTCCAAATGTATTCACATGGCGGAAATAATCGTATTCCTCTGAGCCTTTAAAAGACTCATAGATTTCCTTACGAACCGCAGTTGCCGACAATGGAAGATAAGCGCTCGTTATTCCCTTTGCCATCGTGATAATATCTGGCTTAACACCATAATTCATGAAGCCAAAAGGCTTGCCAGTCCGGCCAAATCCGCAAATGACTTCATCTACTATCAGCAAGGCGCCATGCTTTTCGCAAACCTCTTTTACACCCTTCATATACTGGTCTGGCGGAACGAGAATCCCGCCGCCCGTAATGATCGGCTCCATGATCACACCAGCAATCGTCTCACTCAGCTCCCAGGTCATTACCCGGTCAATATCCTTCACTGATTCCAGCTCACTTGGCGGAGCATCCACCCTATCCTTGCCGCGATACAGATCCGGCGGCGGCACATGCAGGAACCCAGGTGCCAGCGGCTCATACTTATACTTTCGCTGCGCCTGGCCAGTTGCCGCCAATGAGCCCATCGAATTTCCATGGTACGCTCGGTAGCGCGAGATGAACTTATATCGGCTGCCCTCTCCTTTTTGCTGGTGGTACTGCCTTACCAGCTTGAACGCTGTTTCATTCGCTTCAGATCCGCTGTTGGAAAAGAAGATCACATACTCGTCACCAAGCATTTCATTCAATTTTTCCGCCAGCTTAATAGCCGGAATATGGCTCTGGCTGAGCGGGAAATACGCCATTTGCTTTAGCTGTTCATAGGCTGCCTCCGCAAGCTCCTCCCGCCCATATCCGACATTCACACACCAAAGGCCGGCCATACCATCCAAATATCTTTTGCCATTATGATCCGTCACCCACGACCCTTCTGCTTTTTCAGCGATCAAGGTACTATCCGGACTGTACGGCTTCATCGAATGCCAGACATAATCCCGATCCTTCGTTAGAAAATCTTCACCTTGTTTAATCTTAGTCATTCCTGCCTTCCTCCTACTTTCAGGCTTTTATAAAAAACATCCCCGTTTAACCAATCAATTAATAATCAAATCTAGAAGTGATCATCTTTTTACGCGTAAAGAAGTTCACCCCGTCCTTGCCATTCACATGCAGGTCTCCGTAGAAAGAATCCTTCCATCCTGAGAATGGGAAGAAGGCCATTGTTGCCGGAACACCAACATTGACTCCCAGCATTCCTGCATCTGCTTCTTCTCTAAACTGTCTAATGGCTTTTGCATCCTTTGAATAAATGGTCGCACCATTTCCGTAACGGGATTTTCGAAGATATTCAAGTGCTTCATCCAAATCCTCCGCTCTCAGCAAGCTTAATACCGGCGCAAAAATTTCATCCTTTGCGATCGTCATTTCTGGGGTAACATGGTCAAAAATTGTTGGTCCTAAGAAGGTTCCATCCTTGAATTCATCCATTTCATTCCGCCCATCAAGCAGCAGTGTCGCCCCTTCTTCCACTCCCTTTTCGATATAGCCCAGCACCTTTTCTCGGTGAGAGTCACGGATTACTGGAGTGAGGAGAACCTCGTCATCCAAACCATTTCCGATGACAAGCTCGTCTGCCTTCTGCTTTAACGCCTGGACGAACTGATCTCCGTCGCCAACTACGACAACCGCACTGCACGCCATGCAACGCTGACCGGCACTTCCATAAGCCGAACTGACGATATGAGTAACAGCCTTTTCCATGTCCGCATCCGGCATAACAATATGGTGGTTTTTCGCTCCTGATAATGCCTGGACTCGCTTCCCTTGTGCTGCTGCTCTTTCATATACATATTTCGCAACAGGCTGTGAGCCAACGAACGAGATTGCTTTTACATCCTCATGGTCAAGCAATCCATTCACGACATCATGGGCACCATGCACGATGTTCAACACGCCTTTCGGAGCACCTGCTTCTGAAAACAGCTCAACCAATTCATTTGCTAAAAGCGGTGTCCGCTCAGATGGTTTCAGCACGAATGTGTTTCCACAAGCAATCGCGAGCGGGAACATCCACAAAGGGACCATCATCGGGAAATTAAAAGGTGTAATCCCACCTACAACCCCAAGCGGATAGCGGAACATTTCAGAGTCGATGTCCTCAGCAATATTCGATAAACTTTCACCCATCATTAGCGTCGGCGCCCCTGCTGCAAACTCCACACACTCGATACCGCGCTGAACTTCTCCATGCGCTTCCTTGTAAGCCTTGCCATTTTCCTGAACGATCAGCTTCGCCAGTTTTTCATGATTTTCACTCAATAAATGATGATATTTATATAATATTCTCGCCCTTTTCGGCACCGGAGTGTTTTTCCATGTTTTGAACGCTTCATGTGCAGAACTTACAGCTAATTCCACATCTGCATTTGAAGAAATCGGGACCTTCGCCAATACTTCACCAGTTGCCGGGTTAGGCACATCCAAAGTTTCAGTGCACTGTGCATCCACCCATTCACCATTAATAAAGTTCTTCAATACAGCCGTATCATTTTTGATTACTGTCATTACTACGAAGCCTCCTTTATCTTTTTCTAAATTTTTAAAAAATTTTCCTTATAGTAAAATTATCTTTGATTTGCAACTAGCTTTCATTAGACACTATGTAAAATAACTGCCAAAGAATTTTTCACATAATGAATAAACAAAATTTGCTCTAAAATGAACCATTCTTTTGTGTGTTATCGCTTCCACTTAGGGTTTGGGTGTTTTTCATATACTTCAATGCTTTTAATAATCTGATTTCCACACCAGATGTCCGCTTTCCGCTGAAGAGGAGGAAAAAGCCCTACTGTCGTCTTTTTCAATAAGCAAATTCTTCCTGGCTGGACGGTGAGCATCCTCGGTGTTTTTAGGGCCTTTGGGGTAAAAATGGTCCTGAGTTGCAGACCAAGTGACCTCATTTTAAACGGTTTAAATTTGTTCACTTAAGCAATCCGCAAATGCTTTCTTGGTATAACTTTAATTACGTTATTTAATGTATATATAGTATCTAAACTTCAACAGAGTGATAAAGGTCTCAGCGTTTACGAAATAGTTCACAAACCGTTCATTTCGCTCCATTAAATTTGTGATTTCAATCACAATGCCCAAATAATCAACAGGATAAAATGATAACGAAAAAACGTTTTAGAATAATGATATTAAGTAGGAGGAAGGACAATGAGGTATAATAAAAAGCTATTAAGAAACACATTTTTTTCTGCCGTGGTACTTTTACTCCTAGCCTGTAATACAACTACATCCTCAGAAAACCCACAACAAACTAATGATTCAAAAGGAACCGTTTCAGCTGCCGCCCCTAACATATTTGCACCACACGAAAACGTAAATCAGCCACCGACCCCTTTAAAAATTGAACGAGTAAGCGAAAATGAAGTGAATGTTGAAATGACAGCACAAATCACGGATATTGAGATATCAAAAGGAAATATATATAAAGCCTGGACATTTAACGGCGAAGCCCCTGGCCCTGTAGTTGTAGTGAATGAAGGTGATATCATTAATTTCAACTTAGTCAATATGGATCCTGCTATCCCTCATAGCATGGACTTTCATGCCGTACATGCAGCTCCATCAAAGGACTTTATTGATGTAATGCCAAATGAAAGCGGTTTCTTTACCTACCCTGCAAGTAAACCAGGAGTTTTTATGTATCATTGTGGTACCAAACCGGTTTTATCACATATTGCAAATGGAATGCATGGAACGATCATAGTGAAGCCGAATGATGGTTATCCGAATGACGGGGAAATCGACCGTGAATTCGTTATTATCCAAAATGAATGGTATAAGTATAACGATTTAGAGGATTTTACGAATGGAGTGCCAAGCAATGTTGTTTTTTCAGCTAAGGCGATGAAAGAAGGACAATTAAACACAAATGGCGTGGTAGGCAGTTTAGTAGATACACCTCTTTTAGCAAAAGTTGGTGACCGGATTCGTTTATATGTAAATAATGTCGGTCCAAATGAAGTCAGCAGTTTCCATGTTGTTGGTACGATTTTTGATGACGTCTATATCGATGGAAATCCGTTCAATCATATGAAAGGCCTGCAAACAGTCATGTTACCAGCGAGTGGCGGTGCTGTTGTAGAGTTTACTGTAACAAAAGAAGGCAACTATCCGATCGTCACTCACCAATTTAATCATGTGACCAAGGGCGCGGTTGGAATGATTAAAGTAACAAAAGATGGGAACGATGACGGAAGTGCCATAGCTGGACACTAATGAAATTAGGTAGTCGTTAAATTGAAAGGATCAAAGCAGTTTCCTTAATATTTGGAAACTGCTTTAGTTTTTTTAATGAAATACATAGGCTGGGTTTACAATGGAATACGTCTTTATGTGTACTTTCGTAAAAGTGAAATTTGCTCTTTTCCCATAGACCTGCTGGTACTCTTTCCGAAAATGATCGAATGATTGAAATTAAGAATCTAGGCAATCCCTCCCCAGGTGCAAAGGAATTTCATATGACAATGTTGAGACCTAGAGACGATCTTTCATTCCTTTACAACGTTTCCTGTTCAACCGCTCTAACAGGTTTAGAAGAAAGCAAATATTCATATGAATGCAGCATAAATTCTATCGCCAGTCGCTTTTCATGGTTCATAAAGTCGTTCCCCAGCAGTTTCTCAAGCTTTTCGATCCGGTGATAAAGTGTTTGCCGGACTACGTACAGCCGCTTCGCTGTCTCCTGCTTCGACCCATTGCAGGTCAAATACGTCTTCAAAGTCTCCATCAGCTTGCCATTGTACTTTTTGTCATAGTTGATCACCGGCTCCAGGTATTCTAGCACGATTTCATTCAAGTCCAAATGACGGTTCAAATGGGAAATGAGACGGAATATATGTAAGTCATCGTAAAAATAACTGCCCTCATGCTGGCTGCAGCGATTCTGGATACGGATCGTTTCGATGGCTGTTTGATAACTGAGATGTATATTCTTTAATTCATCTACATATTTGCCAACTCCAAGCACGGGCTTGGACTTTTGCTTGCCAACCTTAAGATCATTTTGCACGACCTTCTGGATTCCTTCCTTCATACGCTGCTTCCAGGTTGCCGTGTTTCTTTTATTCAGAAAAATAAAGATCAGAGAATCTCTTTTTTCAATCGAAAACAGCGTAAACCCTTGCTGTTCAAATACCGTCCTGAAGTATAGCTTAAAATAGGTTAAATCGACATTTGAATACTGCTCATATGGATTAAGCTTACATAGGCAGACAAACGCCCCCTTCGGCTTAACTGCCGGTGAATGATAAGCTAGATATTCTTGAATCGACTCCTCGCCATACTCGCCCTCCAGCCAGCTCATCAGCCATTCTGTCTCCTCGGCCCGCCGCTTTTCCTCAACATAATGCTTCCTTAGTAAAAACTGAGCGAGAGCAGTTGCCGTCCGGTCCAAAATTAGCTGGTCAAAATCAGTTAAAGCTCGATCCCTAGACAGGATAATCAGCTCGGCATGATTATCACCAAGCAGCTGAATAGGAATACTTGCCAGCAGCGGGGATGGTGATCCCAAGGCATGGCTTTCGATAATGTTCAAAATTTCGCCTTGCTCTTTTTCGGTAACTTTAGGGGTGAATTGTATTTCATGATTGCTAAATATGGTGATAACCTGAATTCTTAAGTATTGTTGGATAAAAGTGAGGATTTCATTATGATCTTCAATCGTTAAAAGTTTCTTATTCAGTGCTTGTGAATAGCCTTCTAAGTCTGAAATCATTTGATATTGGTGATTGATTAGGAGAGTATGAATATCCTGGGTGATTTCTACGAACGGAACCTCTTGCTTAAAGAGAATGATTGGGAAATGGTGCTCATTTGCAATCTCGATAATTTCAGGTGGCAGCAAGGTCGTGTAAGTGCCAATTTCAATGCAAAGCCCTGCCGCATTTGAATCGATCAATTGCTCGACAACGGAAAGAAATAAGTCCTTGTCCTCCTTCCAGGCTAGCCCAGTCGACAAAATCAGTTCATTCCCATTCAATAGGTTTCTGATTTTTGTCACATCGACAACATGGACCCACTTCACCCTTCGGTTAAGCCCAACATGTCCAGCAACAACTTCAATGTTTTCAAAGTGCTTTCTTTGTAAAAGATCATTTACAGTGAGGTAAGAATTCAAAGCAAAATCTCCTTTAATGAGTAGTTTTCTATTAATATAACGAAAGCTTGCTGAGGAATATGTCGTTTTCTGTATTTTTAAAATATTTAATAAAATATCTCACTTATACAAAATTTGACAGAAAAAAAGACCATCAAATTTCGATGATCTACCCTTATACCCTTTTGACTTAAAATAACTTGCCTTCCTGAATCTTTTAGTAAAGCACTTCACAACCCAACTTATAAAATTGCATATGTAGAGATAAAAAATGGTTCCCTTTTGACATCCGAATACCCACGAATTTATCGTAACGATTTTTGTAAAATCGCTAAATTTTCTTCTAGAAATAAAGCATTTTTTTCAATTCCACGGCGTTTGCACCAGCCAATACTATTGAAGGCATCTGTAAATCGATAAAAAGGCAATACAATTTCCAGATCAATTAATGGCCTGATACTGTTATAACCTTCTTGATAGGCTTTATAGAAGGACGGATCAAAGCGCAAAAAATCTCGATACAGTTTGGTAAAATCGATTTCAGTTGAACCAAACCGTACGCTTTCAAAATCGATCATGCCTGAAACGTTATTACCATCAACAATGATATTTCCTGGACGAAAATCCATATGTACAAAGCTTGGTCCATCTGGTGGAGGAAGTTGTTGTTTCATTTCTTCAAATTTTCCAATGGCTTGTTTGTATAATTGTTCGTCCAAAACGTCCTTTACATCTTCTGCAAAACTATAAAATTGCTGTTCTATAAAAGTAGACCAGTTCGGAAATTCATTTTGAATGCCGGTTAACACTTGCCCAGCAGGCGGTTGAATCGTGTGCATCTTGGCTTGAAGAACCCCAACTTGAAACGCTACAGTAGGTGAAGTCTCAGTTGTTAACGGCTTTCCTTTTAATTCAGATAATAAAAATGCGCCAGGGCACTCCTCATCACCTGACCAATAATCCAATAACTCAGGAATGGAAACTCTTCCTTTTAAAATTCCATAAGCTTCTAACTCCCGCTGATACTTCAATTTGGTATAAGGGATTTTCAAAAAAATATTTTCACCATTATTTAAAATACATCTATAAACTGTTGAACTATGAGAATCTTCAACATTATGAATGGATTGTGCCTGCAATCCAAATTGTTGAATGACACGGTTTAACATCAAAATCACCCTCCTCAATATACTGCTCTCCCTTTGAACACTCATCGAATTTCGAAGAATACTTTTCTTGACAATATCCAAATTAAAGCAATTCTTCTTATAAGTTTCATTTTAACACTACACATTTTGATTTTTTTAGATTTTTTTATTCTGCTCATTTAATGAACACCCTTGAAATGTATTGCTCATACAATAAAGTTTTACACGAACCTAATACGCACAATAAGAAAAAGCCGCATTGTCTGCGGCATGATTTCAAAAAGCATTTAGGCTGCTAATTAATCGTCTCATTTAAAATCTAGAGTTTTTCCTTGGACCTATAATTAGTTTGATAGCCGTTCTATTTTCATTATTGATTAACACATCGGTAAACGCAGGAACAAAAACCAGGTTCACACCACTAGGAGCTACAAAGCCTCTTGCTATCGCAATGGCCTTAATCGCTTGATTTAAAGCTCCAGCTCCAATCACCTGAATTTCTGTACCCCCTCTTTCCCTTAATGCCCCGGCAATTGAACCTGCGACAGAATTCGGATTTGAGTTTGATGATACTTTTAAAAGATTATCCATATGAATTTTTCCCCCTGCTATTTAGTCGCTTGAGACGATCACTATAAAGTATATAAGTATGGTATCTTTCATCATATTCGAATTATAAGCAATCAGAACATTTGAATTTATAAATTCTATAGTAATAAAAACACCTTTGACCTTCTCCTGCTCATTTTTGATCCATTATTCTCCGTCATGTTTCTTGAAGTGCGTGGATACCACTAGAATTAGGATAAAAAACGGATACTTCTATGTATTATTTCCCTCAGAAAAACATACAGAATAAGCATTTGGGAACAATAACATTCAATGTTATCAAACACGGAGTTAATTGGTGAGCAGAAAGACAAACCCGTGTTATTCAGAGGAGATTCAGTAAAATGGTGTTTCTAATTTATTTGTTTATGAATGCGACTGTCTTTATTATTTTCCTTAAAAAACAGAAAACTCTTCACATTCTCGAGATCATTACATATTGGATGCTTGCTTCATACATTGCTCAAAACTTTTCAGCACTGTGTTATATGAACTTTAAAACCCTTCACATACCTGAGAAATTATCATATGAGTTCTCACATTTTATGAGTCGAACGGTTCTCTACCCCCTGATACATGTTATATTTCTCGATTATTATCTGAAAACGAACACCTGGGTTAAAAAAATCATTTTAATGTTAGTATTTGTGACGATCTTTACGAGTATAGAATGGTTCAATCATTTTTTAGGTGTATTGATTCACGTAAATTGGCAGTTTTGGTGGTCTCCAGCCATATGGTTCGCTGGAATGATATTGTTGATTGGATTCATGAAGATATTTCGAATCATTTTATTTCGAGGAGGTTACAGTAAATGAATGTTACGTATGATTGGAATGAATGGTTCTTCCTAATTTCAACATTTATCGTTTTATTGCTGTTTTTTCCGATTCGAAAATACTTTTCACCTGTCATTGTCATGCTTGTATGGATTTATAACATCGCATTGGTATCAACGATCGATTACTTCTTAATCGCAACACCATTTAAGATGTATTATTTTGGTGATAATCCAACTTATGAGCTGTCTGGCGCCTTATTTCATTTATTTATGTATCCATGCGCATCTTTAATCTTCCTGTATATCTACGACAAATTCGAACTATACGGAAAAAAAACAGCTTGGTATATACTTAGTTGGACAGGCTTCTCCTTATTTTACGAATGGATTTGTGTAAAGAATAAAGCGTTAATCTATACCGGATGGAAGTTACAATATTCCATTCCCGTATATCCAGCCGCTGCCATTGCATTAATTTTGTTTTTTCACTTTGTAAAAAGAAAATCTTTAGAAGTTTCCTATCAATAAACAAAAAAACAGCCAACCAACCTTTAGTCTGGTTGATCAGCTATTGGGTGAAACATGGGGACGGTTCTTCCGTTTCAGTTTTTTACAGATTTTCACTTGAATTGAAACAAGAGAACCGTCCCCGTGATCCGTTTTATTGGACGGGGGTAAATCTAAGAATCTCCCTCATCATACCTTCAAATTGGTCTGGGTCAAAAAAATCCTCGCTCTGCCAATTGCTGAAAATCCATTCAATCAGCTCAGCGGAAGAGTTGAACACTTCTCCGCTGGAATCGGCTTTCTTAATCATGTATCGTCCATTATCATCATCAATCGTCACTTCACAAGGAAAAACATTATCTCTACACTTCAAAAAATATTCCATTGTCCAACCCTCCCCTATTTTTTAAGCACCAGCTTTTTGCTGCTTCATTAAAAGCACTGAAAAATACTTTCGCGCATCCGGAGTGAGAACTTGCAGTGTTTCATGCTCTCCCTCGGAATTTTCGAATTCCACGAACGCCCCGCTTAAATTCTCTACAACATTCTTAATTCGATACCCCTTCTGTACCATAAAATCAAGACGGTCTCTCTCCTGTAAAAACTCCTGATACTCAGACAAGAATTACACTCTCCCTCCTAAATTATGTGTTAATTGGATTAGTCGCTTCCGGAACAACAACCGAATCCAATCCCTCTTCTACAATCCAGTCACGCCCGACCGTAATGCCCAGATACTTTTCATCACTTGGGTCTTCAATTTCAGCCTGCTTGTATTTCACGAACCACCAGTGTTTTGCCAATACGTAATAAATGATTGCACCAACGACGAAGCCTACGATAAAGGAATAGGAAGGGAAATAGTATGCCGCTAGACCGCCGATCACCCAGGCAATCAACCCCGCCATGTTAAAACCATTCATTCCCCTGAATTGTCCATACTCTTCATACAGCTCCTGGACATTCACGCGTCTTTTACGCAGTACATAATAATCTGTGAACAAAATTCCAACGATTGCTGATAAAATTCCGCCAATGACAAGCAAGGCTGGAATGATAATACCAAACAAACTCCATGGCTGGACAAGGATACCGACAACACCGGCCATAACTACTCCAACCCAGAATGGCACCTTAGGACCGCCGACATTTGAGAAAATAGTAGCTGCCGGAATGACGTTCGCCGATGTATTTGTTGACCATTGTGCCAGTACAATCATCAATAAAAGAATTCCTAGGATGAATCCGCTCGCAGCCTGCTGAAGTCCAACAATCGGGTCGTAATTCAATACTGCCACGTATGAAACAGCACCAATAATCACCATGAATGTATTCACGATCGGCATCGTGATCACACTGCCTGCAATTTGCGCTTTGTTACGCTTGAACCAGTTCCGCTCATTTTTAGGAGCCTTAAAGTATCGAGACAAAGACGGCATATCCGCTGCAAGCGTCGCCCAAAAGCCCATGTTCGCCATAACAACAACCATGAACGCTGTAAAAGCAGCACCGCCAGTTACCGGACTTTCCACCCACACCCATATATCCCTGCCTTGAGACATTGCTTGATCAGAAAGGGAAACGTACATCCAGCAGGAAATGATAATGATGATCGGGGCAGCCAGGTCTGCAAACCTTTCAACCGCTTTGATTCCCAGTGCTGTATTCACAAGCTGTACGACCGCAAATAAAACGAAACAGATGAACCAGTTATCATAACCATATAGTAAATTTAAAATTCCATTTATAGCTGTTGCTCCAAAATAAGTATTAATCCCAAACCAGCAAGAAGCTGCAACACCACGGACTAGCGATGGTATATGAGTTCCCATCGTGCCGAACGGCGCTCTCATATAAACAGGAAAAGAAAGTCCATGTTCAACCCCGATATCGCCAATGATTGTCATGAAAATCCCGATCGCTACCGATCCAATAATTGTAGCGACAATCACCCATCCCAGCGGCAAGGTTTGAATCCCGGCTCCGCCAATAGCAAAAGCAGCAAGAACGATGGCCATTCCAATCCAGATTACCGAAAAACCAAACGGACTAATCTTCCTTTCATCATGCGAAATCGGAAGCAAATCAGGCGACTTTAAGTAATTTCCTTTTTTACTCATTCAGACACCCCCAAAGTAAAATATACAAAATTTTCTGAATTCAAAAGACGGAAATTGATTCACAATGAGCTATTTGATGACTCCTCTTTTCCACCTCCTTTTAAAATCAAATCCAAAAACAATAAAAGGTACCTATCAGTACACAACCAGCAGCAAGGGGAATCCCCCTCGCCGTGGTCGATGGAATGATTCATTTTTCAGGATGGCTGCCTTTAATTCTTCAAATCTATTGCAGGGTGTCTGGCAGAATAATTCTTAAAATCACTTTCTCTGACTGACAGATTAGATTCTTTACAGACATTTCTCTGTCTGGCAAATCAGATTATTAAATTCTTTTTACTGTCCGGCAGGTTAGATCATCACATACATTTCACCATCTGGCAGATTAGAAAGTAAGTGACTCCTTCGTATTTCTCGTCTTGCTTTCACCGTATTTTGCACGCTTCAGGAACTGTCCGGCCCCTGGCTTTCCAACGAAAGTTTTATCGCGGACGACAAACTCCCCCCGAGATAACACAGATACCGGCTCACCTGTCACTTTCATACCTTCAAACGCACTGTAATCGACGGCCAAATGGTGTGTCTCCGAAGAAATCGTTCTCTCAACAGTCGGGTCAAAAATCACAAGATCAGCATCGGCTCCAACAGCAATTGTACCTTTTTTAGGATACAAGCCAAACAGCTTTGCCGCTCTTGTTGACGTTACATCAACAAATTGGTTAAGCGAGATTCTTCCTTTCAGTACTCCTTCTGAGAACATAATCGATACTCGGTCCTCGACGATCGGTCCTCCGTTTGGAATCTTGGAGAAGTCCCCTCTGCCAAGTTCTTTCTGCCCTTTAAAATCAAACGAACATTGGTCAGAACCTACTGTTTGCAGCTGACCAGTCTTCAGGGCGTTCCATAACACATCCTGGTTCCACTTTTCGCGCAGCGGCGGTGACCAGACATATTTAGCTCCTTCAAAATCAGGCTTCTCAAGATAGGATTGATCGAGCACCAAATACTGCGGGCACGTTTCTCCCCATACCTCGATCCCCTTATTTCTTGCTTCGGCAATCTTTCTGGCAGCATCCGCACAAGACACGTGAACAACATAAAGTTGTGAGTTCGCAAGCCCTGTAAACGTTGCAGCACGCTCAGTTGCTTCTCCTTCTATCTCTGCAGGTCTAGTTAACGCATGGTAAATCGGATCGGTGTTGCCCTGTGCCAGCGCCTGCTTTGTGAGATATTCAATAACATCGCCATTTTCGGCATGAACCATGACAAGCGCACCAAGGTCCTTAGCTGCCAGCAACGTTTTGAACAAGGTTTCATCATCAGCCTGCAAGACATTTTTATAAGCCATGAACACCTTGAACGAGGTGATTCCCTCTTCATCGATGACCGCAGGAAGCTGGTTCAGAACATCATCATTGATTTCGCCAATCATCAAGTGGAAGCCATAATCAATCACCGACTTCTCCTTTGACTTTGCATGCCATGTATCAATCGCATCCTGTAACGGAACACCCTTATTCGTTAAGCAAAAATCAATGACGGTCGTCGTACCGCCAAATGCAGCGGCAATCGTCCCCGTTTCGAAATCATCCTTCGTAACTGTCCCGCCGAACGGCATATCAAAATGAGTATGAGGGTCGACACCGCCTGGGAACACGTAGCATCCCTTCGCATCGACAACCTCCGCCCCCTGAGTTGAAAGGTTCTCGCCAATTAAGCTGATCACACCATTTTCAATCAACACATCCGCCGCGTACGTATCCGTTGCTGTCACGATTGTTCCGTTTTTTATTACCTTTTTCATGTGTTCTCCTCCTTTTTAAAAAGCTGTTCCCTTTTTAGATCAGGCTCCTAATTCTGGTCATAGAAACTAGTTTCTATGACCCTTTTACTATACAAGCCACAACAATCCAACCTTACTTCACAACCGGATCCACCCCGCAAGCCAGCACACCTAGTGCGGCCTGGCGCTCGTTCCATGTCATTGGCGGCAGCTCGCTCTTCAGCTCGATCATGTCAATAGCGCCATCAACCGGGCAGACAATTGAGCATAGATTACAGCCGACGCAATCTTCTTCGCGCACCTTCAGATAGCTGTTCCCGCTCGCATCCTTCAGCATATCGATACACTGGTGCGAGGTGTCCTCACAGGCAATGTGGCACTTGTTGCAGTTGATGCATGTATCATTATTTATACGGGCGACGATTTTATAATTAAGATCAAGGTCACCCCAGTCTGAGTATTTATGAACAGACTTTCCGACAAGATCCATCACCGATGCTATTCCTTTTTCATCAAGGTAATTATTTAAGCCCTCGATCATGTCCTCGACTATCCGGAAGCCGTGGTGCATGGCTGCTGTACAAACTTGGACACCCGTCGCGCCCATCAGCATGAACTCAACAGCATTCTGCCAATTAGAGATTCCGCCAATGCCTGAAATCGGAACGTTAATGCGAGGGTTCCGCGCACATTCGCCGACCATATGGAGTGCGATCGGCTTTACAGCAGGTCCGCAATAACCGCCGTGTGCTCCTTTTCCGCCAACATGAGGCACCGTATCCCACGTATGAATATCAACAGCAGCCAGGCTGTTAATTGTGTTGATCATACTGATCGCATCGGCTCCGCCTTCAACCGCAGCCTCAGCCGTCACGGTAATATCCGTGATATTCGGTGTCAGTTTGACGATAACCGGAGTTTGTGCAACTTCCTTTACCCAATAAGTCTGTTTCTGCACAAGTTCGGGGACCTGGCCAGAAGCCGCACCCATGCCGCGCTCAGCCATCCCGTGCGGACAGCCGAAGTTCAGCTCAAGCCCATCGACGCCCACGTCCTCAACCCGCTTCACAATCTCATGCCATTTTTCTTGCTTAGGTTCGACCATCAATGAAGCGATGATTGCGTGATTCGGAAACTTCTTCTTCGTTTCATAGATTTCTTTTAAATTGACCTCAAGCGGTCGGTCAGTGATTAATTCGATATTATTGAAGCCTGCCACTTTCTGGCCGTTAAAACTAACCGCCGCAAAGCGTGAGGAAACATTCAGGATTGGGTCCCCAAGCGTCTTCCAAACCGCCCCGCCCCAGCCAGCATCAAAGGCACGCTGGACCTGGTAGCCCGAGTTGGTTGGAGGAGCAGAAGCTAACCAGAACGGGTTCGGTGACTTGATTCCTGCCAAATTGATACGTAAATCTGCCATACTCTTACCTCCCTTTGTTTGTTAGGCTGTTTCTGGAACTGGCTTAGAAAGCAGCTGATGGATCGCGTAGGCCGTATCTTTACCCTGCTGGGCTGCTGAAACGACCATGGCTTCTCCCTGTCCTTTGCCAAAAATAACATCTCCACACGCGAAGACTTTTTTATTTGATGTCTGATACGTATTC
Source organism: Heyndrickxia sp. MSNUG (assembly GCF_049532715.1). Taxonomy (NCBI): domain Bacteria; kingdom Bacillati; phylum Bacillota; class Bacilli; order Caryophanales; family Bacillaceae; genus Heyndrickxia; species Heyndrickxia sp. MSNUG. The sequence goes on along the minus strand of NZ_CP150978.1, from coordinate 2,314,827 downwards.
GGGTCAATTTTCACGACGCCGCCTCGATGGTCCAGTCCAAATTGTTTGAGCAGATCGACATATCTCGATTGGCCAATCGCCTTGATGACGGCATCGACTTCTAAAATAAACTCCGACCCTTCCAAAGGAACAGGGCGACGTCGTCCATCTTCTCCCGGCTCAGTGAGCACCATTTTTACACACTCAATGCCATTGACCTTGCCATTCTCATCCCCAATAATTCTTACAGGAGCAGTCAGCCAGCGGAATTCAACTCCATCCTGCTTGGCAAATTCATATTCAAAATCATAAGCAGTCATTTCATCTACCGTCCGGCGATAAAGAATCTTGACGTTTTCAGCACCAAGCCGAACAGAGCAGGTTGCACCATCAATTGCCGTATTTCCAGCACCAATGACAACGACTTTTTTACCTAAAAATTGATGGTCGATCGGCTTAGTCTTTGTCGCCTTAACGAAGTCAATCGCATCATACACGCCATCCAAATCTTCTCCATCAATGCCAAGGTTCGGAACCTTTGACATCCCTACAGCTAAAATAACGATGTCATGCTGTCCCATGATTTCCTCGACGGAAACATCAACACCAACTCTTGTATTCGTCCTGATTTTCACATCGAGGCTTTCAACCTGTTTTACTTCCCAAAAGGAAATGTTCTGAGGCAAACGGAACGATACGATACCATAAGTATTCAATCCGCCAGCCTTCTCTTCTGCTTCAAAAATGGTTACATCATAACCTAACAGCGCAAGCTCTCTAGCCGCAGATAAACCTGCAGGTCCTCCTCCAATAATCGCAACCGTTTTACCATTTTTCTCACCAGCCTGGAACAACACCTGGTCGTTCTTAATCGCCCAGTCAGTGGCATATCGCTGCAAATTTCCAATCATGATCGGTTTCGTCGAATGATTGAGTACACATGCACCTTCACATAGCTCCTCAGTCGGGCAGACACGTGAACAGCTTGCACCAATCGGGTTGTACGTCATGATTGTTTTTGCTGACCCCTTCAGGTTTCCAGAGGCAATCTTTTTGATAAAAGTCGGGATATCAATTCCCGTTGGACAAGCCTGAATGCATGGAGCGTCATAACAATACAAACAACGATTCGATTCCTCAACCGCTTCTTGATTCGTCAAACCTGGATGCACTTCCTGAAAATTCACCTGCAAATCCTCATACGAAATTTTCGTCGTCAATGAAACAACCCCCTTTTTAAAAAATCGACAGAAAGAGGGCTTTACGTCCTTCTTCTGTAAAGCCCCTCTGCAGTCATGATTGTTATGGTAAAAGTGCCGTCATTTCCTCGTACGTTTCTGGCCTGCGGTCGCGATAGAACTGCCAGGTATCACGTACTTCCCTGATCATTTTCTTATTCATTTCACCAATGATGACTTCATCTTTGTCCCGGCTGCCCATTGCAACAAAATTGCCTCTTGGGTCAACTAGATACGATTGGCCATAAAATTCACCCATATTCCATGGACCTTCCATGCCAACTCGGTTGATCGCGCCGACATAATAGCCATTCGCCACAGCGTGTGCCGGCTGCTCCAATTTCCACAGGTATTCAGACAAACCGGCGACTGTGGCAGACGGATTCAGAACGACTTCCGCACCTTTCAAGCCTAGTAATCTAGCACCCTCAGGGAAATGGCGGTCATAGCAAATGTAAACTCCTACCTTGGCAAAAGCCGTGTCGAATACCGGATAGCCTAAATTGCCCGGCTTGAAATAGTATTTTTCCCAGAAGCCGCAGCCCTGGTCGCCTACACCAACATGCGGGATATGCTGCTTTCGATATTTTCCTAGATACGAACCATCCGCATCAATTACGGCAGCAGTATTATAGTAAGTGGCAATCCCTTCTCTTTCGTAAATAGGTAAAACGATGACCACGCCCAGTTCCTTTGCAAGATCCTGAAACAGCTTCGTAGTCGGACCGTTCGGAATCTCTTCTGCCGCATCATACCACTTTGGATTCTGTTCAGAGCAGAAATATGGACCATAGAAAATCTCCTGTAGGCAGATAATTTGCGCCCCTTTATCCTTCGCTTGCCGTACAAGCTTGATATGCTTCTCGATCGCCTTCTGCTTATGAACCTCAACCGGCTCATTTCCATCAACATCATTCGAAGCCTGGATAAGACCAATTTTCACAGTATCCGACATGTTCAATTCCCCCTCTTATATATTAAAGTGAAGTATATGTCGTATTTTGTAAGCGCTTACAAGATTCTTGTTTAAACGACATTTTTCTCAGGTGATTATACCGTATGTACTCTATTATTCCCCTTTCATACGTTTTCTGAATAATTAGAAACTTATATTCATTTTACAATTTCCCAAATGCCATTTCATTATACACAATGTAAAAAAATGTACAGCATGTACTGTTCACTATGTAAATTGGAAGCATGGGAACGCTTCTTGTGCTTCCCATCAGGTGAAGCATGGGGACGCTTCCTGTGCTTCTCATCAGTGGTAGCAAGGGGACGCTTCTTGTGCTTCTCATCAGTGGAAGCAAGGGGACGTATCTTGTGCTTCTAATAAATAGGAATCAAAAAGGACACACCTTTTGCTATTATCGAATCTTTTTAAGGAACACACAATAAAAGATGTACTTACTAAACAGAAGCATAAGATCCGTCCCAGTGCTTAAATTGAAATTACTCGGAACTTTTTTGCATTTTGTTCGTATTAGGATTATGGGGGTGTTAAAAATTAATAAAAATCATTTCATCAATGGAGTATTTATCATTTCACGGAGATCAATGTCACTGCTTTTATTAGGATTTATTTTACTTGCTGGCGGCTGCTCTTCATCCGTAAAGTCTACACCAGAAGATAAAAACATCACCGCTATAAAAACAGTTTTAAAGCATCAGTTCACCGGACCAACTGCAGAATTTATTGAGGGATTAGACAATACCAAAAAACTTGAACAATATTATGAAAAAAGCTATAAGTCTTTTTTTACTGAAGATATGTACACGAAATTTATTTCAGCCCATGCTTATGATTATTTACTTATGGCCCATAATAGTGAACAACAATTAAAGGTCGATCAGGTAAGTGTTGAAAGCGATAAAACGACAGAAGGTACTTATAAATTTAAAGTGGTTGTCTTATACGATACTGAGGGAACTAATCAAGGATCTGCTGAGGTTTCTGGTAGAGTAAAGTTCAACAAGGAAGGCAAAATAGCTAGTATTAGCTATTTAGACGACGGCGGATTATCAACAGAGTTGAGAAATTAAACAATATACTATTACAAGTAATAGCTCGGAAAGTAACCGAGCTATTTTTACGTACTAAAAAGAGTAAGGATGCACACTTTGATGACTGGTATTTAGTATAAATTTTAAATTCAGTGTTAGATTCTCTTAATAAACAGATGCATAAGATACTTCCCATGGTTTCTCAAAATAAACTCCATGTTCCTTTAAAAAGAATAATCCTCCTAGCTTTGTACAAAATATCTATGTTCAAAAGGAGGTGTCTAAATGCCTAATCAAAATGATAACAAGTTCAGGAAAATTCAATCAGAGAGTTTTAAGCAAGGTAAATCACAGGAAGAATATGCGGCAGAACTTGAAGCGAATAAAATGAAGGCTCAAAAAAGGAAGTAACTACACCAAATGAAGGTTTTTTTGGCAGGAAGCTAGTTCCTGCCTTATTCATGTCTATTTTTAATGAACTTAATGACTTATAACTGATGAAAAAGCTATTTAAATAGCTTTCGATTTATGTTGGCGATCCATTAATTGAACTTTTCTTCAGGTATGATTTTAAGTCATCGATGATTCTTTCCAACTCTGTTTTTCTGTACAATCATCTTTAAAAAAACGACGGACCCTTGGTTTTAGTAAGAGTAGTCAGTTAAGGTGTGAGAGCTGATTATCCAATAAAAAATTCTAACCGAAAAAAGGAAGCATCAGATACGTCCCCATGCTTCTATCCTTATATTCCCATATACTTCCTTCTGTATGCATGTTAGGCTTAAGACCGATACCAAATTCAGGTAGTAGAATCAAAATTTGTATGGAGGTGTGCTTCATGGAAACCCTATTACAATCAAATTTCACAAATGTAACCGAAGGTCATGTCTTCTATCGATTTGAGGATGGAGAGGCTTATTTAGATCATTTGGTTTCTTTTATAAAAACGGGATTAGATCGAAACGAGCAGATCCTAATTCTTGAGAGCATGAGAAACCTCCCTAAGATTAGTGCAATAATGAATTCGCTATTTACTGTTGAACAGCAATCCTCAATCCACTTAGTGAACAATTATGATTATTATATTTCAAATGGTGACTTTAACACCCAAACCATTCTTGAGCATTTCGAAAAGGATCTTCCCTTTGATAATAATAGTCATTCATCGATTCGCACCTGGGCTCACGTAGAATGGGTGTCGACTGAATGCAATGCCCAGTTAATTACGAACATTGAACTCCTGGCAAATAATTTTGTTATACAGGAACGAATGGTTTCCGTTTGTGCATATTCTTCAGCTAGTTTATCTTCAAGCTTGAATGATGCACTAGAACAAGATCATAAATATATTATGACGGATGATGATTTCTCTTTATCCTCTTTATATAAGCAATAGAATTTTTCAAAAATACCAGGTGGTTATTCTCTCCTGGCGTTTTTGAGTTTCACTTTTATATCGTCTATTTCATCTAAATAAAAAAGCACCCTATTCAGGTGCTCGATTAAAATCCTATTCATTTTTCCTCTTTTCCAATGCTTTAACTAACTCTTCCCCCATCAGCTCAGATGAGAACGGGTCACGGCTAGTGACGATTTGATCATCCGCCCATACTGCATGTCCCGTTTTTTCAAGGTCTCCAGTTTCATAATTGCTTATTTTTCGCAGCTCCTGCTCAAGGCTGAATGGCAGGATATCCAGTAACCCTGCAGGCTCCATGACGTCAGGATAACCGGTTACCTTTTTACCAGCAACAAAACTCTCACCATTGGGACGCTTTGCAAAAACTAAAGGCGCAGGTCCATGGCACTCCGCTGCAACAATCCCACCCTGGTCATAAATGCGATTCATAATCTGATGCAAATTCTCATCCTTTGCCAGGTCGTACATCGCACCATGGCCGCCAACAACAAGAACGACATCATAATCTGCTGGATTCACGTCTGCAAGCTTCAATGTGTCATCGGCTTTTCCGGATTCGTAAAGCTTCTTATAAGTACCATTAGGATCATAATCCTCACTAATACTCATCTGATCAATTACCGGCTTTCCTCCAAGCGGAGAAGCTAAATCAACCTGGTGTCCTGCCTTTTCTAAAAGCAGCATCGGAGCAAATAATTCCTCTCCCCACCAGCCAGTTTCATAATTATTTTTCTCATCTTTATGTCCACTTGATAGTACTGCTAACACTTTTGCCATATAAATAACCTCCTCTTTTTCTGCACTGTGTTTATCTTCCCTTTAAATATACGATTTACACATAAGTTTCACTTTCAATGATTTCCTGTTTGATCAGCTTAGTCATTAAATGGAGATTGAGGTTGTGAGGTAAAATGAAAAAGTGATGAAAGAAAATTCGGAGTACAATTTGACTCTTAGATCAGTCGCGGCTAAAAATTCATTGAGGATTATGACAAACACCATACTAATCCATCCCATGCGTTTAATTCACCTTATCTTCCCCTTTTATTAAAACGGTTATTGCATATGTAGCAAAACTAAAAAATCCTATAACAATCGCAATAAATGAGATTATATTCTCATCAAAATATTGTTGTATTAAAAAACAAATCAAAATAATTCCCCAGCATACTTTGATGATGACTTTTTTCATTGGGATATTCCCCCTGGTTTTCTCTTTTCATTTCCCGAAAAACTATAATATTAAATTCCCGTGTAACATCTATTTTTCCTTCTTACTTATATTGATCACTGGTGTGGGTTCAATAAAAATTGAACTTCGATTAAAGGTTCTCTCACTAAACGGAAGCACAAGAAACGTCCCCATGCTTCAAAAAAAACGTACAGATCAATGTCTGTACGCTTTTTTCGAGATTATTTATTGACTTTCGATAAGAGTGTTAGGCTGTAGATGGCTGCAAGACCTACGAGGATGTAGACCACTTTTGCGATCGGGCTGTCCATGCCTCCGAAGAGTCCACCGACTAGATCCCATTCAAACAAGCCGACCAAAAGCCAATTTAAACCGCCGACAATAAGCAATACTAATGATACCAGATTTAAAGTTTTCATTATTACACCACCCATTGTATAATTTTTGTATAACCTTTCGATTTAATTATACAAAACCTATACAAATTGAGCAAATATTTTTTATTTTTTACTTTAAATCCCTATATCAATGGATTTTAGATGTGTAATTTTTGTATAACTTATCTATAATGAGGAGTGGAGGTGTTAATTTTGTATAGTATTAAGCAAGTTTCGGAATCATTGGATATCCCAGCGGTAACAATCAGGGCATGGGAAAATCGATACAACGTTGTAACTCCTACACGGACAGACGGCGGTCACCGTTTATATAGTGAGAAAGATGTACAAACCCTTAAGTGGATCAAGACACAAGTGCACGAAAAGAATATGAAAATCAGTGATGCAGTCAGACTCTTGCAGGATAAGACTCCAGCCCCTGCCACACCTGCCACTGAGACTAATAAATACGAAGAGCTAAAGGAAAAGCTTTATCATGCATTAATTAACCTTGATACCCATGAAGCGAACCAGATCGCTGACCTCGCTTTTTCCTTGTATGATTATGAAGAGGTGTTTCAACAAATATTAGTTAAGCTTTTGTATAAGGTTGGGGATGAATGGGAGAATGGCTCCATCAGTGTAGCCCAGGAGCACTTCTCTTCACAGTTCATCATCAACCGCTGCACCCAGTTCATGAGGATTCTCCCAGTGAACCCGTCGCTCCCGAAAGTAATGGCATTTTGTCCAGAAGGTGAGCATCACCAAATTGGGTTGATGATATTCAGCCTGTTTTTAAAGAAAAAAGGAAATGAAGTCATCTATTTGGGTCCGAATACCCCTCTTGGAGGATTAACCGATTTAATTAAAATGAAGAACATTTCCGTGGTGGCGATTTCCATGACAAACCCTGCCCCTGTCAAAAAGGTGGAAAGCTGGATTCAGTCATGTCTCGAAACGAATCCAGCCCTTAAATTCATTGTTGGAGGAAACTGCATCCGTGATTGTTCAAAGCTTGAGTCTAAATCCGTTTCCTACTCGCTCGGATTTGACTGGGATGAATGGTACGACTCTTTTATGCAAGGAAAAATGGCCTGACGAAATTTGTCAGGCCTCGATTTCTTAAGCGAACAACCTCCTATTTCAATCGCTTTATTTCCATCGATTATAAATGCCTTTCTGTTTCCACAAGGTAGGTCCCCATGCTTCTTTTTCTCTGTTCCAATCCTGTTAACATTTTTGCAGTCATCGGTTAATACAATTCTTTTAGAGGTGATGAAAAGTGCCAAGAGTGAAATATGTCGATAGTGATGTTGCTTTAGTGGCTAGGATGATGCGGGCAGAAGCTGAAGGCGAAGGTCGACTCGGGATGATGATGGTTGGCAATGTAGTAGTAAACAGATTAAAAGCCAATTGTTTGGATTTCAGAGATTTAAGGACAATACCTCAAGTAATTTTTCAAATTCAAGGAGGAAATTATTCTTTTGAAGCAGTACAAAAGGGGAATGTGTTTTACAACAGAGCAAGAAGTGTAGAAAAAAGATTAGCAAAACAAATCCTGGACTATTGGAGAGAACATCCTTCCAAGTATGCCCTTTGGTATTTCAATCCCTATGCTCCATGCCCGCCTACATGGTACGATCAGCCATTTGCAGGTCAATTTAAACAACATTGCTATTACGAACCAAAGCCTAACACATGTGATGGAGTATATATTGGATAGAAGCAAAGGGACGCTCCCTTTGCTTCTTTTTAATGTAGGGTGTTCAATACAAAACATCAAAACTCTGTGATAACTCAACTTAATAAACAGAAGCGTAAGATACGTCCCTGTGCTTCTCTTAATAAACAGAAGCACAAGAAACGTCCCCGTTCTTACTTTTTGGGAATTTCACACCCATTTTCATCACACAGTTCGCCGTCCTGGGTGTTTAGAACTGTGATTTGATTTTCTGCGATGACCTTTGTCAATGCTTGGACAAATGCTTCAGTCGGCTGTGCACCTGTGAGGGCGTATTTTTTATTGATGAGGAAGAATGGGACACCGGTGATGCGATACTGCTGTGCGGTTTGCTCATCGGCACGGACTTCATCTGACATCTCATCGCTGGCGAGCATTTTCGCAACAGCTTCCCGATCTAATCCAACCTCCACAGCTAATTCCGTCAAGGTTTCATGATCACCGATATGTTTTGAATCAGTAAAATAAGCACGTAAGATGCGTTCAGTCATTTCATGCATCAATCCATGCTTTTTAGCAAACATCGTTAAGCGGTGAGCATCAAAGGTATTGGTTAAAATAACCGTATCCAGATGATACTCCAACCCAGCTTCCTTCGCCATTTGTTCCATGTTTTGAAGGTTGCCTTTTGCCTGATCGATACTCATTCCATATTTTTTCGCCAATAATTCCGGCATGTCTTCTTTTATATCTTTCCCCATTGTTGGATCCAATTCAAAGCATCGGTAAGTAACTTCGATTGGATGGTCAATCTGCTGAATAGCGTCCTCCAGACGCTTTTTGCCAATATAGCAGAATGGTCAAGCGTAGTCCGTCCACATTTCAATGTGCAACATGTAAATCACTCCTATCCAGTATTTCTACTATAGTATAGGTGTTAACCTAATAATTTACACGAGATTTGATTCGGGAACCAAAACACTTTAATCAGCTTCCCCACAATCTATTGACCTCCATCAATTTTTCTTCTTCAAATGTCATTCTGTATACATCAGGTTTTGATAGTTGATGTAAAAAATTTAAATTGTGCCGGCTATCAAAATACGCCAACATCAAGGTCATGACGGCCCCATGAGTGCCTATTGCCACTTTCCGCCCTTGGCAGCTCGTTAATATTTCTTTTAAAACCCTAATAGCCCGTTCCTGGCAAGCCTTATTGGAATCCCCTCCTGGCAGCGCATATTCAGCATCTACGAAGGATTTTTCTAATAACGGATATAATTCTTCATCGGAAAGCCGTTTGTCTCCTTCTGAAAAAACTCTCTCTTTAAGATCTTCAAAAAGTAACACTTCTTTTCCGGAAAGCTCAGCTAACTCCTGAATCGTCAGGACCGCTCTGCTGTATGGACTCGAAGCAAAAACCTCAATCTCTTCTTCTTTTAGCAGCTCCGTTATTTCCTTGGCATCTCGCATTCCTTTTTCCGTTAACCCTCTCGTTCTTTCATTTTCGCGGTTTTTAGGTGAATCACCATGTCTCACAAGGTATACAAAAGTTTGCATGCTGTTCCTCCAGCTTATTTACACTATGTAAAAGTATTTTTATATACTGATTCAACAAGATCACCAAATTACCCTTTTCTATAAAAAAGAAGCCTTATCATCTAAGGCTTCAATAAAATGTATATTAATGCACCCGAATTTCCTCATAAAAATCTTCATCATGATGAACTCGAGTATGCTTTGATTCAATCCGTTCAAATTCATCCATTTCCATCCCATGATATGAAGCGCCCATCCACCAGTTTTTAAATTCAAAAATTAAATCGGATAACATCATGATTCCTCCCAATAGGGTTAATGGATTGTTTACGCTTTCATTATATCATGTGAATCTTTTCACGTGAGTATCTTCACATAATATACGGAATAGCAAAATTTTACTGAAAATATGATCGCACTTCAATAGATATAACGGTCTAACGAAAACTTTCAAAGATGCTATTAAAAAATCCTTTAGATCTCTATTAAAACATTCACAAATTAGACAAAACTCTTATCCTATCACCATGTCCTTTCGCCCTCCTTTTCCTTATATAGACTGTGAAAGGGTGGTGCATTAAAATGACGATTAAATCAGGTGTCATTGAAGGATTTGAACAGTATTCACAGTTTGCTACTATAGGAGAGTTCAACAGCCATTTAGAAATGTGGATGGTGGAATTCAAAAAGGAATTCACGAAGGGAGAATTAGTTGGTTTGAAACGCCTCGCTCGTTTTTCCGCTAAGGTTCCAGGAGTATGCAATGCGAAGATTGGCACGGTATTAAAGGCGATTCATGAGGAATATAAGGACTTGGGAATCTCCCGTTCTACTTTTAAAAGAATGATCATAAAAGCAAAGAAGCTTGGCATTTTCACTGTACATGAAACCGAGCGAAAAAACGGCTCACAATCAAGCAATCTTTATGTGTTCAATTGGTTCTATAATAATAACGAACCACCTAAGAACAAAATAATGGACCACCATAATAAAACTATCAGTCTTTTAAAAACTAACATTAAAAAGAATAATAAACGTGAACAAACAGCTCCTGCAGAACAAATAGCTCAACCTGTAGAAAAAGCAACAAGACCTGGAAAAACCATAGCTGCAGCTCCTGAAAAAGCACCAGAAGACCATCTATTTGTAAGTGACAGAATTCCAAAACCATTTGTCGAATTGGCAAAATACTTCTTCCCTGCTGCAAAATCCATTGAAGAATTCTGGAGAATGACAACCATAGCTGCCTACCGCAACCATCTCGAAAATGATGAGGAAACTAAATTATCCGTATCACTCGACTCGTTCAAACAACTTGTCCGTAAGTTAAAATTAAAAACACCAGTCAAGAATCCAATCGCCTATTATACCGGAATCCTGAACAAAAAGTTCCAGGAGATCTATTTTGAGGAGCTATTTGCGATCGGATTTTGCAGGGAGCAAAGGGACGTATCCGTTGCTCCTTCAGAAGACTGGTGCTCATTATAGAATATTGAACACCGGTGAAAAATCCATTAAAAAAACAGAAGCATAAGGTACGTCCCTATGCGTCTGCCCCCCTTAAACCGTTACGAGTATTTACGAACAATCGAAAAGGAACTAACATTAGTTAAGAGAATGTTTTTTGATACAACCTTTAATTAAAATACTTTGGCAGGCTTTAATGATCCATAATGCTAGTTGTAGAAACATAAAATGTGTCTGACTATGGATTTTGTTAAAATGGAGGCTGAAATGGATAATATCGATAAAAGGAATCGTTTGAAAGAGGAACCTTTTAGTTATCGGGTAAATAAAGACAATACAGTTTTTATCGACTATTACGGAAATCAGGTAAAAATCTTGAAAGGCAAAGAAGCGGAGAAATTCTTAGAAAAATTGAATGGTGCGGCGGATACTCAGGCTGCACAATTAATGATGGCCAAGGTGACCGGGAATTTTAAAAGAGGAAATGAACGGGATGGCGGCAAAAAGAAATAAAATTGATCACTATTCGGTAAGGGTGTGAAAAACAATGCATGAGAAAAAAGTTGCGGTAAGCTGGAGCGGCGGAAAAGATTGCTGCCTTGCTTTATATCGAATGCTGCAAGAAAACAAGAATGTCGCTTGTCTAGTGTCGATGGTCTCTGAAAATGATGCCAGGAATCATGCGCATGGGATAAAACTAGAAATCTTAAGATTACAGGCGGAAGCTTTGGGATTGCCATTGATTTTAGTGGATTCTGCAGGTGATTATGAACGGTCTTTGATTAATTCGCTTACCCAATTAAAGGACCAGCATGGTATTGAGGAGATTGCATTTGGCAGTTTATATGCCGGTGAAGATCGAAAATGGAATGAAGAGGTAGCGTATAAATCTGGGCTGGCTCCCCTATTTCCTGTATGGATTTCTCCAGAGGTATCATCAAAGCTCCTGAAGGATTTTATCTCACTCGGTTTCTCAGCGGTAGTTTGTCGTGCTTCTGTTAAAAATTTTGATCGTACCTGGCCCGGTAGAATGCTTGACTTGAGCTTTTTCGAAGAAATCCAGAAACAAGACATATGTGTAATGGGCGAATTCGGAGAATATCACACATTCGTATTAGACGGACCGATTTTTCAAAAGAAAGTGAGTTTAACAGAATCCAGAGTTGTTTTGAATTCTGGACTTTGGTCATTAGATATTAGTCAGTGCCAGTTAGTTGAGAAATGATGGCATTCCTTTTTTGGAATTCACTCCTAAAAAGAACAGGCTCCCATTTAAGATTAAGGACGATTACAAGGTTCCGCTTTTTCCACAACTTGATAAACTAATCAATGGACCTTGGTTTTTCTATAGAAGTGGTTAAATGGACAAGAGCAGGGAATCCATTGAAAGATTCTATCATAAAAGGAAAGTAAAAGGACACATAAAATATAAGAAATTTGGAACGATAAAAGGAGGAAACTTGTTTTTTAAAGGATGAACGAATAGTGGACGGACGCCGTATTAAAGAATTCGATAAAATTTTGAAAATGGGAAAAGAAGGGCAAGAAGCATTAAATCATTACTGGCTGGATTACGCACTTTATACTTCGTTAGAATATTGGATTATGGTTACGCTTCTAATTGCTCCTTTAATTATTCTTTTTTTCAAAATTGATAAAGGCAAAATTTTTTTCATGGGCTTTTTCGGATACAGTATACATATGATTTTCGGCTATATCGACTTGTTCAGTAGGAATTTAGGATTAGTAAATTATCCATTTCCGGTTATTCCGATGTTACCGGGTTTGTCCATTGATTCGAGTTTCGTTCCTGTTACATTTATGCTCGTTTATCAATGGGCATTAAATCATCAAAAAAATTACTATATCTATATGGTGTTGACTTCGGCCATTCTGGCATTTGTTTTCAAGCCCCTTTTAGTAGGTCTGGGACTATTCAAACTATATGGTAACACGAATTATTTTTATCTATTCGTATGTTATCTTATTGTAATAGCAATTGCTAAGTTCATTACAAATGTGTTCTTATGGATGGAAAAGAAATTTAATAACAGAAGGAAATCAAGCTGAATGTAATTAGTTTTGTAGGAGCAAAGGGACGTACCCTTTGCTTCCTTTGATAACTAGTGTTCAGCACAAAATTGAATCCCGGCGAAAAATTCCCTTAATAAAAAGAAGCATAAGGTACGTCCCCATGCTTCGTTATTCACCCTGTAAAAGCGGAATATCCACTTCCACTCCCAGACGAGTCAATATCTTCCCAAGTGTCTCAAGCCCTGATTTAGGATTGATTTTAGTCTCCAAATAATAGATGTCCCCTGTCAATTGGGACTGATAAGTATGCAGCTGTGCAAACGGTCTGTTGTCAGGATGGATTGGCTGCAATGCAATCGCATACCGCTTTCCGTTATCAGTCGAACCAAGTACAATTCCTTCTTTCACAAGAGCATGAAGTGGCAGCTTGCGTTCTTCTAACCATCTAAGTGCTTCCTTCCAAATAGCAGGTACACTATCACCGCGAATCACTCCGCTGCCATCTCCCTGTCTCACATTCACATATAAGGATTCCCACTTTTTATAGCTCTTCCGACTTTCGTTAAAATGGTCCTCATTATTCGCATCAGCTTTTTCATTCAGCTTGCCTTTAAGCTGCTCAAACAGCTTCTCCACTGTCCCAACCCCAACATTCTCGTACTTTGCCAGGATCACAAGCTCCTTCGGCAGCTGTCCGACAGTTTCAATCTGGTCTTCATTTAGCTGCCTCAACAGACTTGGAATACCAGTGAATTCATCAGCAGTCAACGGCACCTTCGATAATTCCTCCGTTACGACTAGATGATTCGCTTTGTAAAAGAAGAACAGTTCCCCAGGCCTCTTTAAGGTTAGGTTTCTGCGTGCTTTTTCCTCTTCGATAAACGTATGCAGCTCCTCGAACAGCTGCTCATCATTTTTCTCACTGTAACGCTTCACATTTTTATATAGGCCTTCAAGATTATTCGGCAGTTCACTCATGATCCGCGCTTCCTGTTCGGCACCAAGTCGAATGAGGAAAGTCTCTGATTTATCAAAGCGCTGCGGCAAAAGAAAAGCATCTCGCAGGAAATAAGGAACATCAAGCTTTCGGCCTTTATAAGAAATCGTGCGGATTGGCGTGAAGCCTGGTGTTTCCTGTACATCGACAACTGGAGCTGCCACAGCTGCAGCCACTTCTTGCTTCGCTGTTTTCTCTGCTGGTTTCTGCCCCGAATTCTTGAGCAGCTCCTCCAGTCCTTTCAGCCTGACTTCAAGCTCAGACATATCAAACACCTTTTCCACCTGTGGCGATGGATCCTGGTATTCTGGAACGATGACCTCAACAGGACCGTATACCTCAACATACCATCGAACGATACTGTACAAAGCCTCCCATGATAAAAGAGCCTCTGAATAGCGGAACATACGCGCATCATGTGCCGCCTGGTTCCCCAGTCTCCTCACCAGGTGAAGCGCATCGCGAATATCAGGAATCAGGTACCCGTTATCATTCAGCATATCCAGCCGTTCCTTCAAATTCGTTCTCGGATCTTCAACAAGCTCCTCAGCCTGACTTACTTGCTGCAAAATATTTTCAATAAAAACCCTTGAGTGCGTCAGCATTGTCCTCGGGCTGGTAAAAATACTGTTCTCTAATTCCTTCGCCAGCAGCGCCAGCTCCTTGGAAATCGGCTCTAAAAATTGATAGAAATATGTATTTGTGTTCATCCTAAATCCCCCGGTAATAGTCTATCTAAATTTTATCATAAGATTAATTGAAAAGATGATGGTAGAAGAAACTGGCAGACAAAAAGAAAAAACCTCACATCATTTTAAACGGAAATTTTTGCTTACAGAAATAAATTGGGGAATGAAAAAAATCGCTTAACAGAAGCGTTAAGCGATTTTTATTTATGTTCGAGTCCATCATTAACTAAAGTACTCGATATTTTAAGTATATGATTTCACAAAGTTAGTACATAAAATGTCCTCTTACTGTGTAATATGATGATAGATAAATGCGATTTAGAGATTATTGGGGATCAAAAAAAGGAGCTAAATCGCTCCTTATTGGTTTTTCAGTATGCGTTTAAAGTCTTTGATTTCACTTTCTTGCTTCACTGACCTAGCTGCTAAAGTATCAATGACCCTTTGTTGGTCTTCTAATGTGTCTTTAAGTTCCTCTGTCTTTTCATCAATATGCTTCTCAACACTTTCAAAGTATGGTCCAAGACCATTGATAAGATTACCTTTGATACTCGAAACGTCTTTCTTTAATTCTTGCTGTCCTTCTTTAAGTTCTTTTAACTCATTGAGAATTAACTTTAGAGTTTCTTCCATTAAAACCACTCCGGCTCCGATTTCTTTCTTATATTATACCATGTTCATATTAAGGAAAAGTATTTAAATCTATAATTTTCTTTCTCAATTTGTGTCTACTACACATTTAAAAGCGCTACTTTCTTATTCCATACTGCATCTTATCATTAATAAGAAGTTCTTCAAAAAACTATTGATAAGCATTTACACACCCGTTAATTAAACTCAGATATTTCTATCAATCAACCAATTCAACAGAAAGAGTATTTATTAAAGAGGCTTAAATCCTTCAAAGTAAAATGGTTTATTAATGTTCACAAAAGAAAAGAAAAGAAAAGAACCAATCGCCGGCACAGCAATTTGGTCTACAAAGCCAATAACATTTTTCATTCAACAAACATTACATTTTACTTTGCAATTTGATAGGTATTCGAACGAGTTTCAACATTGAGCGGTTGATCATTAAGCATATCGAATTCCAGCAGCCTTCACTTTATTAATATCACCAGAACTGCAAGGAGTCACCCCATAAGTCATTCCGCATTCTGGACAATCCATTACGACCGTTTCCAGAATGAACATCTCACCGCACTCACAAACGATGTTATGAGCAATCTTTGGAGCAAGATCCTTCTTCCCTTTACTTTTTACATGATCAACAATCGCCTTGCCATCTTCCAGACGTGAACATCCACAACTCATGATAAAAACCCCTTTATGCCATTCTTAAATTACTTTTAAAATAGCATAAATAATCACCAGCTAATATGTGAAAAGTCACACAGAAGCAGAGGGACGTATCTTTTGCTCTTTCTCACAAGATGCCGCTGAACTGCATCATTGCATGGGTTTTCTAAACTAATTAGAAGCTCGAGAAGCGTCCCCGAGCTTCTGTCTATTCAATTTATTTCGAAGCACTCTTAACTGAGTCATTAATTGCTCATATTCTTCATACTCGATATTGCATGTTTGCATTTGGGTGGCAATTTTTTGCACGATTGCCTGTTTCTCTTCCATGGCTTTAGGTTGAAGAGAAATACTCACTTTTCTTTCATCTATTGCAGACCGCTCCTTTTTCACCCAACCGTTCGCTTCCATTCTTTTGATCATAGGTGTCAAGGTGCCTGTGCCTAAGTTCAACTTTTCTCCAAGCTCTTTTGCGGTAAGGTCATTTTTCTCCCACATAGCCAATAACACTAAGTACTGTGGATAGGTCAGCCCGAATGAATCGAGCGCTTTAGTGTATAATTTGTTAAACTGGCTTCCTGCTTCATAGACAGCAAAGCACAGTTGATTTTCCAGGGTTAAAAAATCCTTCAAATGACTCATCCTTCATTAAGATTGAATTAGTTTCGCGATATCCTTCTCAATTTTATCCGGTTCAGTAGTTGGAGCATAGCGTTTTACCACTTCTCCATTTTGATCAACAAGGAACTTCGTGAAATTCCATTTAATATCCTTAGAAAGCAGACCGCTTTTTTGATCCTTCAGGAAAGTAAAAAGAGGTTCTTCGTTTTCACCATTCACATCGATTTTTGCAAACATAGGAAAAGATACACCGTAATTCAGCTGGCAAAATTCCGTTGTCTCCGCAATATCGTCAAACTCCTGGTTGTTGAACTGACTACATGGAAACCCGAGTATTTCCAACCCTTCATTCTGATATTTATCATACAGCTCCTGCAGACCTTTAAACTGACCCGTCAATCCGCACTTACTTGCAGTATTAACGATTAACATTGGCTTTCCCTCGAAATCCCTGATTGCTTTCGCCTCACCATTCGTTTTTTTAACAGTAAAATCGTATATAGATGTCATTTTTATGTCCTCCTCTTATATGGTAAAAACCTTTAATTATATCGTGGGCGATTTAATCGTACCAGATTTTATTTCCCATTACAAATCTCAGTGCTCTTTCATTTTCCAAGTAAAAAAAGGCAATGCAAACAGCTGCATTACCTTTTAATCAATCTTATAAAGCAGGGGTCATATCACCCTCTAAAAAACTCAATCATAAATGAAGGTTATTCTTCGATCTCTTCAACCTTTTTAAGAAAACCACCAATGACCTGCATGAACTCTTCTCGTTCTTCCATATATGCCATATGCGCACTGTTCTCAAACACGTGGAACTTAGAATTTGGCGTCACGCTGCTATAATACTCCGTCGTTTCAGGGGTAGCCTCATCAAATCGGCCACAAGTATAAAGCGTTGGACAGTCAATCTCGTTCAATTGGGAGGTGCAGTCAAACGTCTTAAGATTCCCAAGCACTGTAAATTCTGAAGGACCCCACATCGTTTGGTAGACCTCTGGATTCTTCATCCCAGCACCTGCCTTGATCCACTCAAAATCAGGCTCCCCACGGTACACAAACTCCTTGCTAAAAGCCCCAATAGCCTCCTTGAATTCCGCAGAATCCGTCGTACCCTCCGCCTCACAGCGTCTGATTGTCTCCTGCACTTCATCGGGCAGCTTCGCAATATTCCGTTTCTGATCCTCTTCCCATAAAGGAGCACTCAAACAAGGACTAGAGAATATCACACTCTTCACACCACTCGGCTTCGTAAGCATATAAGCAGCTGCAAGCGTCGTACCCCAAGAATGACCAAGGATATGCACTTCTTCCAGCTTTAATGCCTCTCTCACCTGGCCAAGCTCCTCAACAAACCGGTCAATATTCCAAAGAGAAGTGTCCGTCGGACGGTCCGATTTCCCGCAGCCCAATTGATCATACATAATGACCGGACGATCCTCGCTAAGCGCTTTTAACCCTTTCAACGAATAAGTCGATGAACCTGGTCCTCCATGTAAAATAATCACTGGGGTTCCTGTCGCTTCTAGATTATAAATTTCGTAGTAGACTTTCCCTCCCGTTACTTCAACAAAACCATCTTGGTACATTCCAATATCCCCCTTATGTATAACTATCTATGATTATACTTCTTTTGCATATTGAACCGCTTTCTTTTTGGTAAAAGAAGTGATAAAAACCCCGATAAAAACGAGACAGCCTCCAATAATTTGCGGAACGGTAATAACCTCATCGAGAACAAGGAAGGCTGCAATCGAACCAAAGACAGGAATCAAATTTAATGAAATCGATGCCTTTGATGGCCCAATCAAAGCAACGGCACGATTCCATAACAAAAACGAACAGATAGATGGGAAAATCCCAATATAAATAAGAGCACTCCAATCAGTTATCGAAGGCGCTTTAACCGGAACAATCGACAGCTCAATAGCGACAGGAAGAATCATCACCACAAAACCAATCGCCAAGGTAAAGCCAAAAATCGCCATCGAAGGCATTTTACCAGAAATCTTTCTGATAAAAATAGAATATAAAGCCCATGAGATCACAGCCAGAACCATAATCAAATCACCTATATTAAAATGCAAATCCATCAATCGATCGTATGAGCCCTGCGTGATGACAAATAGTACACCAATAAAGGAAACCGCCATCGACACCCAGTATTTCAGCTCCATTTTCTCTCCAAGCAAAAGCGCAGATAAAAGAAAGATGAACATAGGACTCGTGCTGTTCAGCAAGGTGGCATTGATTGCCGACGTGTAATGGACCGCCCAATAAATCAACAAATTGAAACCAATCACTCCTGTTACCGCCAGGAATAACAACAGCTTAAAATTCGCCCGAAACACAGTCATATCCCGCTTGAAAAGCCTTATGATCACCGGTGACATAATCAGGACCCCAATAGACAATCGAATGAACGAAATCGTCACTGGTGGAAGAGAAGTCGCAAGGAACTTACCAGCTACTGCGTTCCCTCCCCAGAATAGGGCCGCTACAACTAGGAGTAAATATGGGGCGTTGCTAAGTCTTTGGATCAATATCTATCCCTCCCCTTTTTCAACCGAGTATTAGGTGTAATTCACTACCCTATTTCACACGGAGGCAATTTAGTTTTTATTCTACATAGGAAAACAATTACCTTCTAACATTAGTCTATAATCATAAATAAAAACACTAGAAGCAAAGGGACGTAACCTTTGCTCATTCTCCCAGATTCCATAGAACTGCATTGTTGCTTATGATTTCTAAAATAATTTAGAAGCACGAGATACGTCCCCTTGCAACCTTTCACTTCCTATCCCTTCGTAGAAACTAGCCGAATACTAAATATAAAAAAACGCCCGCCTTGTATCCAACAGGGCAGGCATCCTATTTACCTATATTTTGTGTTTTGATATATTTACGAATTCAGTTATTTTCCTTTGTAATTCGTCTGAATTTGGGTGTTTTGAGATAATAAGGCGATAGATTCTATCCAGGTACTCAAATGAATTAATTTTAGATACCTGTTGCTTTAATGAGTTATCATCGTACCCCTCATTATCAAGCAAAAAGAAAATATCCTCTCTCCGCATATCTCTTCTTGTTTGTTCTTTAATTTCTTCTTGTATTTCCCTGAACGCATCGGTCAATATAAACACCTCCAGCATTTTTTGTTGCATTTCTTTCGAAACAATCATATTGGTTAAACCAATTATAGCACCGATTATATATCCTCTGTCTTCCTTTAGTTTGCTGGCAAGTTCTACTGATTGCAATGCCCTTTGTTCCCTGTCCTCTTTTGTATTCATCAGGGGACTTAAGATCAAGTTAACTTTATCGGTGTTCGATAAGGGTTGGTCTGATTCAATTTTTTTAAATAGGAAATTGAAAATTGAATCTCCATCTATCTGATACAAATAAATATGCTCGACATTATATGCAAATGAACCGGCATTGATCTCTTTTTTAGGTTTACCTTAAAGGTTTTGAGCTTAATATCCACTGAATGGTTCTATCTAGAAAAAAGAAGCACTAGATACGTCCCTTTGCTCACACTTGGACAAACCCTTCCCGCAAACCAATACGCAAAAACGGACTCGGTTCCCCTACGCTGTATAGCTGCAGATAATGCATGGCTCTTGTGCAGGCGGTGTAGAATACTCTGCGCAGACTCTCATCACCGTACACATCCTCCGATGCATCATAAATGATGACGGCATCGAATTCTATGCCCTTTGACAAATACGACGGTATGACAACGACTCCTTGCTCATATTCTATCGAGCCGCTCTTTATGAGTTTAATATCATCGATGCTGGACAGGGACTGGTAGGCACGTATACTTTCCTCAGCAGATTTGCATATGATTGCAATGCTTTGATAACCAAGACTCCTTAATTCCGCGACTTTGGAGGCAATGTGGCTGTGCAGTTCTGTGTGATGTGCCAATTGTGTCAGCACAGGGCGCTCACCTTCGCGTTCAAAAGGGATAATCCTTCCGCCGTTCGGAACAAGACTTCGTGTTAATTCGATGATCGGTTTTGTGGATCTGTAGCTGCGTGACATATTAATCACTTCGGTTTCATCCGGTCCGTAAAGGCTGGAAAGTGTATGAAAATCTCCCATTTCGCTGGCATGGGCGAAGATCGCCTGATTAAAGTCGCCAAGCACGGTCATTCGTGCCGCTGGAAACAAACGCTTCAAAAACTCGAATTGAAATGGTGAATAATCCTGTGCCTCATCAACAACGATATGTTTGATCGAACTGTTCGTCTGGAAGCCTAACATCAGCTCTTTCATTAACAGAAAAGGAGTAGCATCTTCATAAAACAGCTTCCCTTCATCAAGCATTTCCACTGTTGATCGGCAAATTTCCGGCCATTCCTTTGGTACTTCCCGGTCCATCCACTTTTTGTCAGCCTCCGTGAAAAACTGCTTATAGATCTCTTTAATGTTAACGAAAAGATATGCCTTGATCCGTTTCCTCAAAGGCTTTAACTTCTGGCGAACAATCAAACGGGCTAGCGCTTCATCCTCGATTTCATAATCATGAATCGCCTCTCCACTAAAGCCGCGTTTTTTCGCCAAGTGGGTATATGCCTTATGATATTCCTCATCGCTAAGCAGCTCGATTTCCTCCTGAACCCATGGCCTCTTCCGTTCGAGCTTCTCGGCTTCATCTATTTGCTTGATGAGCCAATCCTTCAATTTTTCAAGTCTGCTATGGAAACGCAGCGAGGTGTCGCTGCTATAAAATCTGTCTGCTATTTGTTCAGACGTAACAATCTGTTCTCCTCTAAACCGGATGCTCTTGAATAACATGCCGGATAACTCAAGCGACTTCCTGTATGATTGAATCGCCTCAAAAAAATCGGCAGATGCCTTGAAGCGAATGCTGGCAACCCTCGACTTGTAAGACGGTGCACTCACTGCAGTTAAAACATATTCCAATTGGTCGTATGGGTTTTCAACTTGAAACTCTTTACTCAGGCGATGGTCCAAGTACTGCTGAAATGTGACCTGCTGCATATTCTCTTCTCCAAGTTCCGGAAGCACATTCGACACATAACTGTTAAACATCGAATTAGGCGAAAAAAGAATGATTTGATCCGCATTCAGATGATCCCGATATTTGTAGAGTAAAAATGCAATCCGCTGCAGGGCAGCCGATGTCTTGCCGCTTCCAGCCGCACCGTGAACAATGAGCAGCCTTCCGCGATCATGACGGATGATCCTGTTTTGCTCCTGTTGAATGGTCGCAACGATATTATGCATTTGTTTGTCAGTACCTTTACCAAGAACCTCCTGTAATATCTCGTCTCCAATCGTAAGACTCGTATCGAACATTGATTGAAGAACGCCGCCGCGGATAAGATATTGCCACTTTTTCTCTAATTCGCCCTGGACTATGCCCCCGGGTGTTGTATACATAGCCGGACCTGGCTGGTAATCGTAGTAGACACTTGAGACCGGAGCCCTCCAGTCGTAGATCAGGAAATCTTCGCCACTAGGATCAGTTAACGAGGAGATACCAATGTAGATTTGTTCTGGAGTGGAAGTACCTTCTTCCTTAAAATCGATCCGCCCGAAGTAGGGAATTTTCTGCATTCGACGCAGCGTGGCCAAACGCTTGGATGCATGTCTGTGAGTACTCTGGCTTACTGAAAGAGCTTGTGCTTCCTGCCTTAAGCCGATGATGGTCTCAAGGAAATCATCAAATGTATCTGTATTCACCTTGACTTCATCCCAAAAATGCCTGCGAATCTGGACAACCTCATTCCTGCGTCTGGCCGTTTCCTCCTCCAATCGGTTCATATCAGCCTTAATGGTCCCAATAACCTTGTTCACTCGTTTTTGCTCCTGCTTAAATTCCGAATTCATAGCAACACCCCTAAATTTTTTTTATATTAGAGTTGACTTACGAATCAATTTCATTGTATAATTAAAATAAGGAAAACTATATTTATTATTAATTACACAACGTATATCTATATAAATCTACCATAGGATCAGATTTATTTCAATGTAATTCTGTGATTCTCTATGTAAAAAAGAGCAGTAATTTTACGGTACCAACGTAAAATTACTGCTCTTTTTATATTTCAATTTAACTGCCCCTTTTGATCAATTATTTCAAAAAATGGTTTCTCTGCGACGAACCAGATATAAACTAAAGACTTTCCACAGCTAACCCGTTCTTTATTTAAAAATTAGTTGTCTGTTCAAAATTCAAGACTCTTAGCCAACCACATAAACCACTGTTGGCAAAGTAGGATTCTGCTCCATTGTGGTACACAAAATGAGTTTATTTCAGCTTAAAACTCCTTCTGAACCTATCTGGAGTATATTCCTTAGTTATATTCATCCTTGGACAGGCATATTGTTTTAATGTAATCTCAATCAAAGGAGTAAATTATGAAACAAACATTCGGGTTGTTAAGTCTAATGTTACTATGTATTTATTTGGTTTTTAATAACTCCGCCATTTCTCAGAAAAACTCTAACATTGAATCCATAGAAACAGATGCACCTGTTCAAGACGATCAAAATGCAAATGGTGACGTCTCCGAGCTCCTCCTGCCTGAGTTAGAATATATCCACCAAAAAGATGAAGACGAAGAAGTGGACGGATATATCGTAGAAACATACAGAGAGTATGAAATTTACAAGGATAAGTATGGAAACATCAGAAAACAAGTTCCCACCTCAAACTTTGACTATATAAAGTATAAAAAATAGGGGACGTACCCTTTGCTTCTTTTTAATATTAATTGAATAAAGGGTTTTAATTGAAACTCTAATGAGGGAATCTATATAGATTATGGAAGCATCAGATACGTCCCTAGCTTCCTCAATACTTTAATGTCTAATTTGTTTCCAATTTTAAAAATAACTACATAAACCAGATATCCAATTACTGTACCTAATACATTAAAAATTACATCGTCTATATCTGTGATTCGTCCCCAACCACCTCCAAATCTCTGGAAGAGTTGTAAGAGCTCTATGGTTACTGATGCAGACAGGCCTAATAATGAAACAGCTTTAAAACTCCTGAGCCTTTTCCATAAAATCGGTGCCAAAAATCCCAAAGGCATCAACAATAAAATATTGCCCCCTACATTTCTGATAATCAGGTAAACCATAAAAAGCACATCTCCGTCATAAGCCGTCCCTATTTGATTGATATTTTCGATAACGCTGATTAGCGGCACGATATTCATAGATTGTAAAAAATCTCCGTTTTGATATTGGAATCCTATTGGAAAAGGAAATAAAGTGACAGAAATAACCATGACAAGAGAGAGATTAAAAAGGAATATAATGATTTCCCTTATCCATTGGACATTTAACTGATTTCTGTATCGCCTCCCAATGAACAGCCCCCGCAGCACAACATAACAAAGAACTCCTATGAAAATAAAAAAACTGCCATTTATTAAAATCAAACTCTTTACATCCCTTCTTGCCTAGTTATCCTAATTTTACCATAAAAATAGCAGTCTAGCTTTCAACGATTATTTTGCTCGCTTCTGAATGTATAACCTTTACTCAACACTCACAAAAGGAATTATTTTTCGAATACTTAGTTTTTATAAGAAAACTTAATTTTCCATACCTCCCTTTCCATTTAATTGGTATAATTTCATTAGATAAATTAAGGGGGAAATGAAAATTAAGATTGTAAAACTAGTAATCATGATTGTTGTTCTTTTATTCCTGTTGTTCTCATCATTTGCTGCACCCATCGGCCTGATCGGCGTTGCCATTTATCTTGCCGGCATGTGGCTCTTTTTCCTTAAGCTAAAAGGCAAAAGCTATTCCGAAAAACCGTGGATGTTCTTAACAGCAGGCGCTATTATCACAGTTATATTGGTTTTGATTTTCGTCGAGCCTGCTCCTGAAGAGACAAAGGCCGATGTAAAATCGGAACAGCTACCAAAGAAAGATGCCGAAAAACTGAAAAATGAGCAGATAAAGAAAGAAAAAGAAGAAAAGAAAGCAAAAGAATTAGCTGAACAGAAAGCAAAGGAAGAAGCTGAAGAAAAAGCTAAATTAGAGGCCGAAGCGAAAGCAAAAGCTGAAGAAGAGGCAAAAGCGAAAGCTGAGGCAGAAGCGAAAGCTCAAGAGGAAGCCACACTTGAAAAATTAGGTCTGATGGCAGTCACTGTTGGCCGTGTCGTAGATGGAGATACGATTGAAACAACCGATGGCCAAAAAATCCGCTTCATTGGTGTCAACACACCCGAATCAACTACAAAGACAGAACCGTTCGGAAAAGAAGCAAGCAACTATACGACTTCCAAGCTAGACGGCCAAAAAGTCTGGATCCAGAAAGACGTCAGTGAAACCGACCGTTATGGAAGACTGCTGCGAATCATCTGGCTAGCCATCCCAACAGACGACACGAATGAAACCGAAATCCGCACAAAAATGTTCAATGCGGATTTGGTTCTTAATGGATATGCAGAACCATCAACCTACCCGCCCGATGTGAAATACAGTGAATACTTCGTCATGTTTGCAAGAGAAGCACGCGAATCAGGCACCGGCCTCTGGGCATATGGAACAGACGGTACTACCAAAGGAGATCTTGATCCAAGAGCCGTCGCAAAAGCACCAGCAACAACACCGAGCAAATCGAACACTACGACCACAAAGCCAGCTGCAACTACAACAGCACCTGCAAGGAGCAGCCAGCCAGAATACTTTGCAAACTGTACCGAACTTAGGAAAGTGTATCCGAATGGAGTACCTTCGACTCATCCAGCTTATCAACCTAAGATGGACAGGGATAAGGATGATTTTGCGTGTGAGCGTTAATAAAAAACAGAGCCTGTTTATTAGCAGGCTCTTTTTAGTTCGTTTAAGAACATCCTCCATACTTGACTTAATTAATGAATGACTGGTAATGAAAAAGTTCAATAAAATGTTAAAACTCACATAAGGAATTGCTAGGAAAATTTTATAGAATGAGTTTAACTATATTGAAAGGATGTGGGTTATGTTACTCAAAGAACGGCACGAACCAGCAGAGCTAGTCCTTCTACGTTACTTGAACACACGAATACAATTAACTATTAAGGAAAAGTATTATTTATCAAACCTGGAAAAAGGATTTGAAGGAGAAGTTAAATTTGACCTCATGGCAGAAAGAATTGATGAAGAGAGATATATCATCAATGACTTGCTGCTAGAGATTAATAATTCTTTTTTTCAAATTGACACGTTGATTATTTCACAAGGAATGATTCATTTATTAGATATCAAAAATTATGAAGGGAATTGCTACTTAGCCGATGACAAGCTTTACAATGTGACCACGGGGCGAGAATATAAGAATCCACTTAATCAATTGGAAAGAAGTGAAGGTCTCTTCCGTCTCCTTTTGCAAAACCTCAAGTTTAATTTTCTCGTTGAATCCTCCCTAATCTACATTAATCCTGAATTCACTCTATATCAAGCCCCAATGGACAAACCCTATATTTTACCTACTCAGGTACCTGGATTTTTAAGAGGTTTAAATCAAAACCCATCCAAGTTAGGTGATAGCCACAAGAAACTGGCTGAGAAATTAATTTCGTTGCACATAACAAAGAACCCTCATACTTCCCTGCCAACATATACTTATGACCAACTAGAGAAAGGTTTGTATTGTAAAGATTGCAAGTCGTTTGCAACTTCTGCTATAAATTATGACATTGTGTGCAGCAGGTGTGGTAGTCATGAGAAGATTGAACATGCTATTAAAAGAAATGTCGAGGAATTTAAACAACTTTTTCCTGACAGGATGGTCACTACTCAAAATATTTATGAATGGTGTAAAGTGAATTTGAGTAAAAGAACAATTTCCAGAGTTTTAAAGAAAAACTATACCAGCGTTGGACATACACGTGATACCCACTATAAATAGATCCAACATACTTTTCAGGGTGCCCTTTTTGAACATGTGTTTTCTAGTGTTTAACAGAGTGCGAGTTTCATTGTTACATCTTTGAACCTGTTCACGCTTTTCCTGTCCAATAGAGCTCCGCTTCCGACAGCTTTGAACCTGTTCACGCCTTTCCTGTCCAAATAGAGCTCCGTTTCTGACAGCTTTGCACCTGTTCACGCTTTTCCTGTCCGAATAGTGCTCTGTTTCTGACAGCTTTGCACCTGTTTACGCTTTTCCAGTCCGAATAGTGCTCCGTTTCTGACAGCTTTAAATCGGTTCACCCTTTTCCTGTCCAAATAGAGCTCCCTTTCTGACAGCTTAGCACCTGTTTACGCTTTTCCTGTCCGAATAGTGCTCCGTTTCTGACAGCTTTAAATCTGTTCACGCTTTTCCTGTCCAAATAGAGCTCCGTTTCTGACAGCTTTGCACCTGTTCACGCTTTTCCTGTCCAAATAGAGCTCCGTTTCTGACAGCTTTGCACCTGTTCACGCTTTTCCTGTCCGAATAGTGCTCCGTTTCTGACAGCTTTGCACCTGTTTTTTAGCCAGAGAGTGTTGAAACTTTATCCGGCAATCCGTCTGTCTAATATTACTTAACAACCGTGACAATGCGATTCTTGCCAACTTGCTCTGTTTGGTATTTGTCAAATACTGCAATATCATGTCCCGGGATGATGAAATCAACATTCCCTCCGACCAATTTATTTACTTTATGAATGGACAAGAGTTGTTCAACATTATCAAGTCCAAGTCCCAGCGGTTTGTAGTTGATCGCATTTTCGTATGTGTACACCACATCCTGGGTAAGCACATACATACCTTTCTTTGTCTCAACCGTAACAGCCTGCGTGCCAAATGTATGGCCCTTGGCTTGATGGAGCTTTACTCCTTTTGTTACTTCATAATTGTCCTCTTCGATCAGCGTCAACCTGTTTTCTGCAGCCACTTCTATCAGATCTTTAAGATGGTCCATATCGGTTGCCTGCCAAACCCAATCACGGACCTTTTCAGGCAGTGATAAGGAAGACACCCAGCCATCAAGCTCCTCTTTTTGGACATGAAATTGGGCCTTTGGAAACTGATCAATATTCCCGGCATGGTCAAAATGAAGATGGCTTAATATGATGATATCAATGTCATTTGGAGTTAAATTTACTTTTTTCAATACTTCGGCTGGTGCTTCGATATTCGTTCCACCAAATAATTTGGACCAATCCTTCTGGCCATCTTTTGCATCATTTCGATAACCGATGTCAAAAAGAATATTGTGATCCTTGTTCTGAATTAAAATATAAAAGAATGGCAGATACGTCGTTCCTTGATTATGAGCCCCATAAACCAATCCAGATTTGGGATAATCTTTAATGCCTCCGTACTCAAGCAACTTTATGCTATAGACTCCTTTTTCTGATGCCAAAGCGCTTCCCGATAGGATAAATGAAAAAAGTAGAGCAAAAAGTAAGATCATTTTTTTCAATCTCAACCCCTCCTCCTCTTCGTTAAGATTTTATTCATTTATTAGGGTGTCCTTATTTAATTCGGAGCATGAATACACGGTAACCTGGATCACTCTAAAAGGGTGGATCTTTTGAAACACTGGATAAGCTCCTAAGTTATACAAGTTGCTCACCACTAAAAAAATTTGGCTATCTCCATTCCTAAATTGCTGACAATCTGCTTATGAGGTTGCTTCGATTTTGCGGAAAACAGCTCTTATAATAAAGATAAAAAAGAAGCACAAGAAACGTACTTGTGCTTCCATTTGTTACTTATTTTGTTTTTTCATAGCTTTTAACGCGACTTTTTCTAGGCCATTGTTTCTTTCTTTTGCAAATTCTTCATCTGCTTTTGGCAGGGCAGTATTGTGTTTTTCTTGCTTATTTTTATGATTAGCCATGTTTTCTCCACCTTTGTTATTTTATGATGCTATCAGGTTGTCACGAGTCATGTTCATGATAAAGTGATCCTGTCTATTGACCGGCCCACCCATCATTCTTAGTTTGCTTTTCTTTTAAGGGAAAATTCATCTCCCCCATTTAAACACTCCACAACAATCTTTGTATATTCCCTTTCCTCCTCCAAATACTAATCCTATTGTTTCTTTTTAGAGGTGGGTTCATGACGAATATCTGGCGCATTTATGTGAATGATTGGAAAAATATATTCCGTACACGTCCAGTTCTTTTATTGGTGCTGGGTCTCATGGTTCTGCCCTCTGCTTATGCGTGGATCAATATAAAATCAATGTGGGATCCATACGGGAATACATCTGGCATTCTTGTGGCAGTTGTGAACGAGGATGAAGGAGCAGTTGCTCTTGGGAATACGGTGAATGCAGGTGCGGAATTGGTGAAGAGTTTGAAGAAGAATAAGAAGCTGGGCTGGAGGTTTATGAACCGGGAAGCAGCGATTAGAGGAGTGAATCACGGGGATTATTATGCCTATCTCATCATTCCGGAAGATTTCTCTGAAAAACTAACGAGTATTATAGAAGCGAATCCTCAGAAACCGGAAATTACCTTCGGGGTGAATGAAAAAATCAATGCCATTGCTCCGAAAATTACCAGTTCAGGCGCTTCAGGCATCATGACTGAAATTAGTGACACTTTTACAAAAACGGTTGGAGACGTCATTTTCACTGTTTTTAAAAAGGCGGGGATTGAGCTTCAGAAGGACCTGCCTTCCATTCAAAAGGCAGAAAGCAAAATTCTTGAGCTAGAGAAGGCTTTGCCACTGATTGAAAAAATGGGCAGCAAGGCGATTGAATTAGAAGGAAAATGGAATCGGATCGAAGCTACAAGCCGACAAATAATTGAGCTTGAGAATCATATATCTGAGCTTGATCAAATGGGCGAACGCATTCTAAAAGTGGAAGAAGCTTTGCCTTTGATTAAGGACGGCGGCATTGCCATCACAGATCTAAACCAAAAGATAGAGGAAATCAAGCAAATCAACAGCGTTCTGGAGGAACTCATTGGGAATGTGTCCGAGGTTGAAAGGAACACCAAACAGGCAATCGATATCATGAAAGCAGAAAATGGGCCGGACAATCAAGAAAACACTGAGAATATGACCAGGCTTTTACAAACTTTAGAAAGCATTCAACTAAGTTTAGCGGAAACAAAAGCGAACCTTCTGCCACAAACAGAGGGAATTACAGACATGATTTCTTCAGCTGCTGATGCCTACCAAAACGATTTCCCTTTATTAGAGCAAAAAATCCATCAGACTGCCAATTTTGTCCGCAACGATTTAGACCGTTTGAAAGAGCAAATCCACGAGTCAGCAGCATTCGTGAAGTACAAGCTGCCGGAAGCAGGAAAAGTCATCCACCGGGCTGCAGACTTTGCACGAAATGATCTACCCGGTTTTAAAACAGACATCCATAAAGCAGCCGAGAAGATCCGAACCCTTAATAGGAATGTCAATATGAAGGATCTTATCGAGTTTTTAACACATGACCCTGAAAAGGAAAGTAACTTTCTCTCGAAACCAATTGTACTGAATACAAAAAGGATATTCCCTATCCCTAATTATGGCTCTGCGATGACTCCTTTTTATACAATGCTGGCATTATGGGTAGGCGCAACCCTGCTCATATCCTCTTTAAAAGTGGATGTCGAAGATTCCTTCTCCTATCGAGATTACCAAAAATATACTGGAAGACTACTCACCTTTTTAACGATCGGGATCACCCAGGCTGTAATCGTCACCTTAGGGGACTTATATCTCCTGCATTGTTATGTCGTCGACAAGCTTGCCTTTATCTTACTAAGTGTGTTCATCAGCATCGTATTTGTCATCATTACCTTTACTCTATGCGCAGTTTTTGGCAATATCGGAAAAGGCTTGGCCATCATCTTTTTGGTATTGCAAATTTCCAGTTCAGGATCCACCTTTCCTGTAAGTATGACCTCTGCTTTCTTTCAAGCATTGAATCCCTTCATGCCGTTCACCTATGTAATCAGCATGCTTCGAGAAGCAGTTGGCGGCATGATTCAGGAAATCGTCATAAGTGACATGCTTGCCCTGTTGTGCTTTGTCGGAATCAGCCTGCTTCTCGCACTCGTGTTGAAAAAACCTTTGAGTCGTTGGATCGAAAAGACTGCATTGATGGCAAAATCTTCGAAATTAATTCCATAATAAATGAATGGAGAATAACGGTTTTCCCCCGGGTATTAATGCACGATCGAAAGAAGCGCAGGAAACAGCCCTGCGCTTCTGTCTTTATTTTGGATGATTGCTATCAACCAGAGATGAAAATATTGTTTATGTTTTAACAGAACGGCATAGGAAGAATTATGATGTCTTATTTACCCCTGATTAGTCGGCCGGATAATGATTTCATTAACCGCAACGGAAGCAGGCTGTGATAGTGCATAAAAAACGGCGTTGGCAATATCCTCACTTTTTATGGAAGGGAGATCGGGGTTCTCAAAAATTGGCCTAACTTCTTCATCGTTTATAAGATCTGGTAGCTCTGTGTCTACAACACCAGGCGAAATCGTGGTCGTCCGGATATTTGTTTTAGTCAGTTCTTTATTCAGCCCCTCCATAATCACCCTTGCTGCGAATTTTGTAGCACAATAAACAGTACCTGAAGGGAAAATACCGTGACCGGCAACTGATGATGTCGTAATAATATGGCCACTGTTACTTTTAAGCATATAAGGAAGCACAGCGCTGACACCATGAAGGACTCCTTTTATATTGACATCAATCATTTGATCCCATTCTTCGACTCTATTATTTTTCATATAGGAGAGTGGCATAATTCCTGCATTATTGAACAGCACATCAATTTTGCCGAATTGTTCAAGTGCGAATTCCGCTAAACTTTGAACCTCTTCCAGTGATGTTACATCTGTCAGTTTATAGACCGCAGTACCTCCTTGTGACTTAATCTCTTGTGCAAGCTCCTGCAGACGTTCTTCCCTTCTTGCAGCAAGAACAATTTTCGCTCCTTCACTTGCTAATTTCACAGCAGTTGCACGACCGATCCCACTGCTGGCACCTGTAATAATAACGATTTTATTTTTAATTGCCGACATAATTTTCACTCCTTTTTTCATTAACAGTCAATAAGTTGTAAGCTTCTTTTAGTGCACTTTTTAAAAGATAATTCACTTTATTAATCTGTCTAATTATTGATGTGCTCAGCAAAAAATAGTCATGTGTTCCCCTCTCCAATGCAGCAATTCTATTAATTGAGGAAAGTGCGGGAATTGGCAATAAACCAATAGCCGCATCATGCTCAAAAATATCAGTACACACATAATTAAGAGGAACAAGTTTGCGCGAGATTTCCATAATTCTTTTATTAATCTCTTTCTGAACTACTACCGACATTTCAGATGGCAAGAGAGTAGATTGAGCTTTCAAAAGAACTTCTTCAAGTTCGTTTAAGCGTTCCAAAGTTACAACCAAATCGACTTTATCTTCTGCAGTCGCCTGATACTCTTTGATAGTATCTTTAATTTCTCGTACCGCAGCCAACTGGTTAATTGGCAATATAGGATCGGTCAAAACTTTATAGATTGAGAGAGCATAGATTTCACAATCTCGCTTTAAATTTGCAGGGTCGATTTTATCGATTGTGTCCTCAACTGTATGCCACCACCAGCCAAAGCCTCCTGCCTCCTTTCCTGCAAATACTTGAAACACTTTTTGGGATAAAGGGTCATTAGATAATGGTTGTTCCGACATTCCCATAAATAAGGAAGGAACTCCTGCTCCCCAAAAAGATTGGTCAGCGTATTTCCCATATCTGCTTCCAATATAATCCTGACCGGCTATCTCCTTCACATAGAGAGCTGCTATCTCCTTCGTTTCACTCATACAGTTACTTTCGCTCAGGATGGTAGCTCCTTTGCCTCCGACAGAATCTATATAAAAATGCATGACACAATTTTCGTTGATTTCTTCCCAATGATGATCACAGTAGTTTTGAGATCCAGCATATCTTCCATGTGAATGTCCTGACCAAAAAGCAAAACGGATCGATCTTTTCAATTGCTCTTTATATTTTGAAAGCACTCTTGCCACCTCTAGCATAGTCGCATTCGCAGACCCGTTATCCATGGCTCCGTAATGCCATGAATCGATATGTCCACTGAATAAAACAAAATGCTCTGGTTCCTCTTTACCTTTAATGTCGGCGATTAACGTGGGGATTTTTGTCCATTTCGTTTCAACCTCGGTATGTAGTTCTACCTGGCCCTTCCCTTCGTCAATCCACGTTTTTAGGATTTCACCAGAATCATCATTTACTGAAATGACAGGAATCTTCGGCATTTGGGTAATAGTATCGGCAGTCGGACTCCCCCAGACAGTCGAAACAATCATTTCATGTGTAAAAGGTCCATTAATGAAGATGGCTCCAATAGCTCCCGCTTCCCAGAGCTTTTTTAAAACCACTGGACTCGCAATACCTTCTAAAACAGAAATTTTGCCGTAACAAAGATCAAGTTTATCATCCGAAAACACACCAATATAAACAGATTCTCCAATTAACCCGCCTACTTCAGTGGACGGTGCCATGGAGTGGGTAATACAAGGCAGATTGATATCTCCCACCTTTAAGCTCGCCTTACCAGGAAGAGAAATAAACGCTTCGTGAAAAGAGAGTTCAGTCTCTAATCCAAAGCTCTGAAGAATCTTTTGGACATAATTGAAGGCTCGTAGCTCTTCTTCAGATCCTGACAACCTTACCTCTTCGGCGATTTCCTTGTTATATTCCATTAGTTGATTAGCATCAATTTGGGATATTATTTCCCTTTCAATCCCTGTCAACCTTTCCAATGTTCTCCCTCCCATTACTATTTATTACTGAATGCCACTCTCGATCCAAAATACTCATCTCATAATAACTCCAATAATTTTCACCAATCCTGGAAGCTTCTCTTATAAGTCCCTCACTTTGAAAACCCATTTTCTGATAGAGTTTAAGAGCTGGAGTATTGAAATCATATACAGCAAGGCTTACC
The DNA here is from genome assembly GCF_049532715.1 of Heyndrickxia sp. MSNUG. Classification (NCBI taxonomy): domain Bacteria; kingdom Bacillati; phylum Bacillota; class Bacilli; order Caryophanales; family Bacillaceae; genus Heyndrickxia; species Heyndrickxia sp. MSNUG. The sequence goes on along the minus strand of NZ_CP150978.1, from coordinate 2,281,377 downwards.
TTATGAAGTCCAAATTGTACAAATGCTATATTTAAAAGCTTTTTGACCATTAAGGGAGCTAACCCCTTGCCTTTCATCTCGCAATCACCAATTAGAACTCGGCACATTCTTGCTGTCCTATTATGCAGATTGATAGAACCAAGGGAAATATGCCCGATTACCCTCGATGATTCAAGGTGAATAACCTTATAAGCATGTACCTCTGACCCTTTTTTATTTGCTTCCTTCAAATACTTAATGAGCTGTTGGTCCGTCAGCGGAAAGGAAAATCCTGACCCGCTCCATTGTAGTAAGAATTCAGGACTATCAATCCAGCTTATAAGTTGTGGGATGTCCTCTTCTGTAAAGTATTCTAATTCGATCATATTGACGATCTCCCTTTGAGGAAAATATTAAATTTAGAGAAGGTGAAGCTCCTAAAAAGCCTCACCTTCCATTTTTATTGTTTCAATGTGTTAAAAGCATCAAATTCTACACCGTGCAGCTTGCTGATCGCTTTGATAAAGGTTTTTGTAGTATGAGGAGTGTCATACAGAATAGAAAAATATTCTGATCGTTTTTCTTTGGGAGTTTCTTTATAGGCGTTTCCTACCATCCAACGACCATAGTAGTAGCAAGGGAAATAGGTTTTCTGTATAGGATCTGAGAAGAATCGGAAGGCATTGTTTGCTTCAATTTCGGTAATTCCGCCTTTGTTGATTAAATAATCTATCGCTTCCTCCCTGGATACCTGGCCAAGGTTATACATAAAGCAGGCATTAGTGGTAAACATCCTTTGATAGTCTAGATAATTCCTTGCGAGCAGATACTGTTGCTTTTGCTCATCTGTTACACCAGGTGTTACCTCATTTAAATCGTCCCAGCCGAGAAAGCTCAGGGCTGTTTCTGGACCACCTTCAAACAATGCATTGGTAGGACTGTTGATTAAGTAATACGAAGCTTCAAGTGGAAGCTTTCCCTGCTGGAACAAGTAATCCCAGCGACAGTAGAACGCCTGGTGCCCTGGATAACCTTCATGTGTCATGATTTGTGCCAGGATGGGCTCTGTCCAGGGGCGGTCAATATTGAAGGTTAAGTTTCCGCGGAAGCTGCCGGTATATTTGGAATATCCGCTCCAGAACACTCCCCTGATCGGCTTGATCCAATCAATTCCATCTTCTTCTGGAAGTCCAATAACCCTTTTCAATGTCCCTTGCTTGCTGTTTTCACGGAAGTTTTCAGCTACTGTTGTCACCTGTTCAGGGTAAATCAATGTATCAGAACGCCAGGCTGTTGCCTTTTCAAATAAGCTTCCTTTGTACCCCAGGTCTGTCAATCCTTTCTCAACGAGTTCCCTGGCATGTTCGAGCTGCTGATCTGTAATTAAGGTGGAAGGCAACTCCTGAATGTTCGCAATCAGTTCTTCATATGGAACGTTGTCGCCCTGCAGGCTCCGAGTAAAATAACGAAATCCGTTCAACATTGCTCTCAAATATTCTCCTTCATGCCCTTCTTTCGCTTTGATTTCGCTTTCTGCCTTATCCAAAGCATCAGAAATGTCATCAAAGCTGGTAAGCGTTGGTTTCACTTGACTGTAACTTGCTGTTGCAACCTCCTGGCTGTGTAATTTTTGTGCTTGTTTATTCAAACTGACAACAATATCAACGATTTTTTCCCCAACTGGTTCGTCCGTCCATCTCATCATCTTCTTTTCCTCCTTAATTGACTGGTTCATATGCCACCCTCCATAGATCTTCAATATCGGATAAAACTAGTTCCAGCATCATTTCATATAATCTTTCGCCTTTTTCGGCTGTCGCTGCGCCTGCATTTCCTAAATAGCCATCCTTAAATAACTTCTTCCCTGATTTTTCAAATTTGATTTTCGGATTCATTTTTACCTGGTGGTCACCAGCAAGACTTGGGTCAGCAAGTTTTTCATCAATGGCCAGAATCAATGAAGTCTCATCTTCTCCTCCATGGCCGGGTCCATTGGTGATTTCTAAGATTTGCTCACGGTAATCCACCCACCAATTGATAGTTAAAACCTTCATCCCTAAGTCAGCAAGCTTTTCGGCAACAGTCGTTAAGCTCGGGATATTTCCTCCATGTCCATTGAACAGAACAATTTGTTCAAAACCATTCCGGTGAAACTCTTTTCCGATTTCGTAGACGTATTGGGAAAAAGCTTCCGCCGATATATCAATTGTCCCTTCAAATGGGGCAAGACCCCAAGAATGACCATAAGCAACTTCAGGTGCCATTAATACCCTGTCTCCAATCATGCCATCAAGCCGGCGGACAAACTCCCGGGGAATCCACACATCCGTTCCAAGCGAACAATGAGGTCCATGCATTTCAATCATTCCAATAGGCAATAAAACAGTGTCTACGGATGCTTTAATTTCTTTGAATTTTGAGGCTGTTAAATCCATCATGTACATGTTTCTAAACACCCCTTTTATTTGTTTGCATATTTCAGGATAATTTCAGCCATCAGAGCTGCCCTGTACGGAAGATTTGTTAGATTAACATGTTCCCTCTCTGTGTGGGCTCCATCCCCAAGAGGGCCGAGGCCATCAATAGTTGGGATGCCAAGACCTGCGGTGAAGTTGCCATCACTTGCTCCACCGGATGATCCCTCCCTAAGGTCGTATCCGTGTGAGGCAGCAATTCCCTTTAGCTCTGCATATAATTGAATCACTGCCTCTGTCCGTTCAAGAGGGTAGCGGTCAATTTCCCCAAATACCTCGACCTTTGTTCCTTTTACAAAAACTGGTCTGTTCAAGATTGCTTCAGTAATCTTTTCCGCCTGTGCCTTTTTGGTGATGCGAACATCGATCTCTGCTACAGCTTCTTTGGCAATGACGTTCCCGCGGGTTCCGCCTTTCACTACCCCGATATTCACTGAAATTCCTTCATCGCGGTTCTCAAGCTTCTTCAAATCTAGTATTTGGTGAGCCAGCTCTTCAATTGCACTGGCACCATCCCAGGCATTGATCCCCGCATGCGCAGCAATCCCTTCAATTTTCATCAGGAACTGTGCTGCTCCCTTTCTTTCGGTTTTTACTGCCCCATCCGGTCCGATACTTGATTCCGGAACCAATACTAACGAGCTTTTTCCAGCTTCCTTGAGGATGATCTCCTTCGAATGGGCACTTCCCACTTCTTCATCTGTTGATACAAGGAAGGTGATTTGCTTGTTCAGCTGGGAACCGGTTTCCTTCAATGCCCTTAATGCCCAGAGTGTAATAGCGAGACCGCCTTTCATATCAAAAACCCCTGGGCCATAAAGAAGGTTTCCTTCCTGCCTTATTGGCAGTGCGCCCACATCCCACACAGTGTCCATGTGGCCAATCACCAAAATCTGCCCTTCTTCATCCCCTGCTCCATATGTAAATTTGTATTGGTTGCCAACTTCCGTTTTTTCAATCATTTCAACGGAACCGCCTACAAGACTCTCAAATTCCTGTTGCAGTACTTCACCACACTTATCCACGAGAGTTTTTGTATGGGATGGAGATTCAGCCTTTGTCAACCTAATCAAAGTGTCAGTGATGTAGTTGCTGTGCTCTTTAAGGTATTTTAAAATATCAGACATTGATTTTGATTCCCTTCATTGATTTTCCTAGCAGCCTTTCTAAATTCACTGCTGCTTCAATCAGTCTTTTGTCCTCAAAACGTCTACCAACAAGCTTCAGTCCAATCGGAAGCTTACTATTCAGACCACTTTTTCATCATTCATCACCTATTGCCAGATAGACTCTTTTATTTTGATCGCCTGTTCTGTCACCAGGAGAAGAGGAAAATCTCGCCATCCTCCAGGTACCCAAAATTCCAAATTGTCTTTCCTCGTGAATCTGATTGAATAAAACGACCGCATACGATAAAGTCCTGCGGTCGCTTTAATGAAATTATTCTTTCGTCATCTTTTGGAACGGTACATACCAAGTGTTCATCGGATTGATTTCATACCCTTTTACCCAGGTTCTTTGAGTAGCCTGAACAAGACGCTGTGCAGGGAAGATATACGGAACCTCTTCACTCATGATTGCCTGGATTTCCTGGTAAATTTCCTCTCGTCTGCCTTCATCGACAGTCTTTCTGCCTTCTTCCAATAGCTGATCGACTTTGTTATTTTCATAGAATGCAAGGTTGAATCCAGGGCCCTTACTAGAAGAATGTGCAAAGTACCAAAGATTGTAATCCGGGTCAGCATAATCCGGTGTCCATGCTGCGAGTGCTAACTGATGACCTCCTGAAGTAACAGTCTCCAGGAATGTCGGCCATGCAAGTGTCTTGATTTTCAAGTCAACACCAATCTTTTTAAAGTCTGATTGCATCATGACCGCAATATTCTTACGTACTTCATTATTCTCAGAAATCAGGATCTCCGTTTCAAAACCTTTACCGAGTCCCGCTTCCTCTAGAAGTGCTTTTGCTTTATCAAGGTCAAAATCATATTGCTTCACATCAGGGTTATAACCAAACATTCCTTCAGGGATGATTCCGCCGATACGCTTTCCAGCACCCAGAAGAATATCATTATTGATAGAATCGTAGTTTACAGCGTGCGCCAATGCCTGTCGCACCTTCACATTGTCAAGAGGTTTCTTCTCCATATTAATCGCAATATCATCAATCTGGTATCCAGGCTGTGTGATGATATCGATACCTTCTGTACCTTCCATCTGCTTCATTACATCAGGAGAAAGCATAGAGTAATCCAGCAAATCTACTTCGCCTTTTTCCAGCATTAATCTTGCAGTTGAAGGTTCGTTGACAATCATGATATTGACAGTTTTTAATTTAGGTACTTCTCCCCAATAGTTCTCATTTGCTTTTAAAACCATTTTCTGGCCGCGATCCCAGCTTTCAAGAATGTATGGACCAGAGCCGAATTCCTTATCAGCAAGGTAACTTTCACCTAAATCAGTGCCATGGTTTTCAGCAAGTTTCGGATTGACGATATTGGCAAACACAGTTCCAAGTGTTTTGATGAATGGGGCAAATGGTTTCTCGAGAGTAATTTTGATTGTATGATCATCCACTATTTCAAAGCTATCCTTTGTGATAACCTTATTAAATTGACCAGCAGCAGATTTTCCAATATCAATCGCACGAGTGAAGGAATACTTAACAGCTTCCGACGTAACAGGGGTACCATCATGGAATTTAGCTTCCTTATTCAAGTAGAATGTGTAGGTCAAGCCATCATCCGAAACATCCCATTTTTCAGCAAGTTGAGGCTTGACTTCAGTATCTGTTCCATCATAAGTAACGAGACGATCATAAAGCATGTAGGTTACACGAAACGATGTATTAGCAGCAGTGCCATGTGGGTCAAGGTGAGGTATATCCTGGTTGGTGGCGAAATTGAAGACTTCTGGATTTCCCGAACCCTGTGGTTCCGCTGGCGTTTCGTTCTTTTCTTCATTCTTTCCTTCTGCCGGTGTTGTCGTCTCCTGGTTATACTTATTACATCCAGTCAAAGCAAGTAACAGAATCAGCGCCATGGTCATCACTTTAAATAAGATACTCTTCCTTTTCATTATTTTCCCCCCAGATTTTTAGTGGAATTTTTTTTACTTGCAAAGCTTTTAAAAGCAGGAATCACCCCTTTCAAAGAAATATAATTACCTATTCTTAGGATCAAGCAAATCTCTCATGCCATCACCCAATAAGTTAAAACCTAAGACAGTCAGCAGGATCGCCAAACCGGGAAAGGTAGCTGCCCACCAGGCATCCCGCAGAATTTCCCTGCTCGATGATAGCATAGCTCCCCACTCAGGAGATGGAGGCTGTGCTCCCAGGCCGATAAAACTTAGACCAGCTGCAGCCAAGATGACGAATCCTAAGTCCAGGCTCGCCTGGATGCTTGCTGGAGCAATCGCGTTTGGAATGATTTCTTTAAATAAAATTCTAAAAGGGTTGGCTCCGATCGCCCTGGCTGATTCTATAAACTCAGAGTTCTTGATTGACAGGACAGACGACCGGACAATCCTTGTGTACCACGGCCACCATGTGATCGCTAATGCCAGGAGGACATTTTCAATCGATGGTCCAAGGGCTGCGGCAATGGACATCGACAGGATGATACCTGGAAAGCTGAGGAAAATGTCAGTAAGCCTCATGATTACCTGATCGACCATACCACCTACATAGCCAGCTATTGCACCAAGGATGGTGCCGATTGGAAAAGAAATCAAAACGACCATTAATCCAATCTTTAAAGAAATCCGAGTTCCAAAGATAATCCGGCTTAGTATATCCCTTCCTACTTCATCCGTACCGAACAAATGATCGGAACTGGGAGGAAGTAATTTTTGTCCCAAATTTACCTCCAGCGGATCCTTAGGGGCAATCCATGGAGCGAATATGGCTAGAATAATAATCATTACTACCAGGAAAATCCCTAACACTGTTAAAGGACTTTGTAAAATCCGTCTAACCACTTATATTGCCTCCTTTTAATCATAGTTAAGTCGAGGATCGACAACCTGATAGAGTATATCGATGATAAGGTTTACGAGAATGAACAGAACGGCAATCAGAATGGTGACGGCCATCACAGCTGGAAAGTCCAGATATGTAATGGCATTGACTGCATACTTGCCAAGTCCTGGCCACGAAAACACCGACTCAACGAGCACACTTCCGCCGAGCGAATGGCCAAAGGTCATGCCAAGAAGCGTCATGATCGGCATCATCCCATTCCTTAATGCATGGCCGTAAAGTACTCGCTTTTCTGATCCACCTTTGGCAAAGGCCGTTCTAATATAATCACTTCTTAACACTTCTAGCATTGATGATCTCGTCATTCTTGTGATCATCCCGATTGTTACGGCAGCCTGCGTAATCCCAGGAAGGATTAAATGGATCACAGCTGATTTAAACACCGTCCAGTTCCCAGTCAGAAGAGCATCAATTGTGTACATCCCAGTGATAGTCTCTGGAGGAACCAGTCCTGTATCTAACCGTCCTGAACCAGGTAAAACCCCAAGTTTTAAATAGAAGAATAATAGAAAGATAATTCCCAGCCAGAATGCCGGCATGGCCACACCTATGAGTGCCATGACCCTGGCAAATTGGTCAGCTGCTTTATCTTTCTTGCTTGCACTTATGACCCCTAAAGGAATGCCGATTAAAATCGTGATAAACATTGAAAAAAAAGTTAACTCTAAAGTTGCCGGAAAATATTGTTTGATATCCTTCATCACGGGCTGATGAGAATAATTACTGTTTCCAAGATCACCTTGAAGCAAATTTTTCATGTAATTGGAATATTGAACATATACAGGATCATTCAGGCCCATTTTTTCCTGCAGCTCTTCGATTACCTTCGCATCTGCGTATGGACCTGCAGCCAAACGAGCTGGATCACCTGGGATGGTATTCGAGATGAAGAAAGTCAAAATGCTTATACCAATCAATATTGGTATCATGAGCAGAATCCTTTTTACCGTGTAACGAAGTGCGTCCACCTATCCCGCCTCCTTTTTGGTTATGAAATATGAATTTTTGTTTTCGTAATCTGCTCTGCGTGCACATGAATACATGATGCCCAGTGTCCCATCACTTTTTCCCTGAGCTCAGGAGTTTCCACTTTACATTCAGGTGTTGCTACTGGACAGCGAGTATGGAATGCACAGCCTGTCGGAGGGTTGATCGGGCTTGGCAGGTCTCCTTGCAAAAGGATTCTGTCTCGCTTTTTTGTTGGATCCGGAAATGGTACGGCTGTTAGCAGTGCCTTGGTATAAGGATGCAGCGGATTCCTGTATAGCTCATCAACGTCCGCAATTTCGACGATTTTCCCCAAATACATAACAGCTACTCTGTCGGAAATATGCTGTACAACAGAAAGGTCATGCGAGATGAACATATAGCTCAAGTTAAATTCCTTTTGAAGATCCACCATAAGATTCAGAACCTGCGACTGGACCGATACATCAAGTGCAGAAACAGGTTCATCTGCGATAATTAGTTTCGGATTCAAAGTGAGTGCCCTTGCAATTCCGATCCTTTGTCTCTGTCCGCCAGAAAATTCATGCGGATAGCGGTCGAGCTGTTCTTTGCGAATGCCGATTTTATCAATCAGGCCTTCAACAACTTTCAACCTTTCCTGTCTATTTCCTACACCATGAACGATCAGCGGGGTTTCAAGGATCGAACGAACCGTGCTCCTGGGGTTTAAGCTGGCATAAGGGTCCTGGAAGACAATTTGCATATCCTTCCGCAACTCCTTCATTTCCTTTCTCGGTAGATGGGTAATATTCTTTCCGCCGAAAAAGATATCACCGGATGTTGGTTTTATTAACTGGAGGATTGTACGGCCCAAACTTGATTTCCCGCAACCAGATTCACCAACAATCCCTAATGTTTCCCCCTGCTCAATGTGGAAGCTTACTCCATCAACGGCTTTAACTTTTTTCTTTTCACCAAGAAACCCCTTTTTAATTGTGAAGTGCTGCTTCAAGTCCTTCACTTCCAGAAGAGCCATTCAATTCTCCCCCCTTTTCCTCGTATAGCCAGCAAGCTGCTGTATGATCTTCTCCTACACTGCTCAATGGAGGTGTTTTACCTTTACAGATTTCCATTGCTGAACTGCAACGATCAAAGAAGCGGCAGCCCGTTGGCATTTTATCTGGTGATGGAACCATTCCAGGAATGGATCCAAGCTTTGCTTTTTTAACCCCTAATTTCGGGATTGATTCAAGCAGACCTTTTGTATAAGGGTGCTTAGGATTCAAAAATAACTCCTTAACTTCTGCCTGCTCTACAATTTTGCCAGCATACATCACAACAACACGGTCACAAACCTCTGCAACTACACCGAGATCGTGGGTGATCATGATAATCCCCATCTCGTTAACCTCTTTAAGATGGTTCATTAGATCAAGGATTTGTGCTTGTACGGTTACATCCAAAGCAGTTGTTGGTTCATCACAAATCAATAGGCTCGGGTTGCATGCCATGGCAACAGCAATCATGATTCTCTGTCTCATACCGCCAGATAATTGATGTGGATATTCTGTAGCGATTTCCCCTGCTCTCGGCAAGCCGACTTCATTTAACAGCTCTATGACACGTTTTTTACGCTGCTCCTTATTTAAATCCGTATGAAGGATTAGCGTCTCTTCAATTTGCCTGCCGACAGTATGAAGAGGATTCAATGACGTCAGCGGATCCTGGAAAATCATCGCCATTTTATTGCCTCTGATTTTCTCCATTTTCTTTTTCGAAAAGGAAGTTACATCATCACGATCAAGATTAATGACACCCTCAAGCTTTGCCTTTTCAGGTAAAAGGCGCATGATCGATAAAGCGGTCATGCTTTTTCCGCAGCCTGACTCACCGACAATACCTACTGTCTCGCCTTTATTTACCTGGAGAGAGACCTCATCTAAAATTTTCACGTATTTCCCATCTCTCTTAAGAGATAGTGATACATCATGCAGTTCTAGCAACATAAAAACACCACCCTTATATAGTCAGAAGGCCCTTGACCCCTTTTAGTTCATTCAGTGCGTGAACATAATGATCGGAAAACTCCCTGCTGACTCTATCTGTGTCCTTTGACTTCAAAGCATCCAGTAGTTTTCTATGGTTTTCTACAACAAGAGCTGCCCTCGCAGGAAGCTTGTTAGCAACTGTCAAAAACATGGCCCCTACCTGCGTATCCAGCTGCTGATGCATGTGGATCAATCTTTTATGCCTGGAAGCACTGACGATCACACGGTGGAAATCTATATCACACTTTGCCTCTGTTTCTAAGTCCTTCTCTTCCATAGCATGTTGGAACTCTTCCAATAGCGACTCCAGCCTGCTAAAATCCTTATCTATTAAATGAGGAATTGCAAGGCTTGCTGCCTTTGCTTCCAGCAAAGCCCTAAGAGTATAAATCTCATATGCATCCTGAGAAGAAAGTGTGGTTACATGTGTGCCTTTATTTGTTTCATGTTTGATCAACCCTTCATTTTGCAGTAACATCAGAGCCTCTCTTATCGGTCCGCGTGATATATTGAGGCTTTCTGCAAGCTGGGCCTGATTCACTTTTTCGCCAGGCTTCAAGGACCCGTTCAGGATCATTTTCCTGATGATTTTAGCTACATGGTCGGAAAGATTTTCATGGTTTAAATGCATATTTTTTCTCCGCTTTCATACTGTTCTTTTAATTTGTATAAGTGATCCCAATCCATTTGAATCGTACCGTTTTCTATCTCTTTGATGAGAGACACAAGCAAACTTGTCAGTGGCATCGGAATACGATGATAAGCTCCTATTTCTAAGATAGGGACTAATTGCGAATCAATTTCTGTCTTTCTTCTTCTGACAGCCAAGTCTCTCCAGATTCCACTTTTCGTTTTCTTGTTTGCAGCCATTCTTTGGGCTAGCTTTTCCAGCTGATGATCGAGAACTGTTTGATCCCGAGTATCTCGAGGATAGACAAACTCTGGGACCCAATCATCGAAACCGATTGGCTTAACACCTTCTTTATCCGCAACCTCTAGTATTTCTGAGCAAAGTTCCATCAATGTTTCCCTCAGCTCCATTTTTCTAACAACAGCTGCCATTGTTTCATCAACTAATGCCGTAGCGTATAAAAGTCCAGCGTAGGACATTTTCCCCCACAGGTAGCCCCAAATGTTATCCGTAACCTGAGCCGGCCCCCAACATTGGAGGATTTCCTGCAAATCCTTAACCCGTTGACTGATTTTCCCATCCAACTCTCCAAGATATAGTGCTGCAACTCCTCCATAAAGAATCCTGCCCGGCTCTAAGTAGTCTGCCGAAAAATTTACAAAACAGCCAATCGTTTTTTCTCTTCCTATCAGGCTGGCAATCTCGTTTTCACAAAGTCCATTTTGGAAGGATACAACTTTAGTTTCTTCCCCAATCAATGGTATGAATGGCTTTAGGGCTTCTTTTGTATGCTGTGCTTTTACACAAAGGAAAACCGTGTCTAAAACAGACTTTTTCAGCACGAGTTGCTCTGGCGTATAAGCATCGCATTCTACGGTAAACGTTTCATCTGGCCCCTCAATTCTAAGACCGCGACGATTCATCACATCAACATGTTCTTGATCTTTATCGCAAAAAGTTACTTTGTTGCCTGCTCTCACTAGGTGAGCTCCCAACACGCCGCCAATCGCGCCTGCACCAATCACTGTGATTTCCATTCGACCCCTCCTAAAAAAGTTGTTGTCCACCATCTGCTGATATAGTTTGCCCGCTTACATAGCTTGCAAAGTCTGAGGCAAAGAACAGAACCGGATGAGCAATATCTTCAGGTTCCCCGAGACGTTTAACTGAAATCGATTCGACTAGATTTGCTTGTTTTTCCTTTGTCATTCTTTCCCACTGCTTCTTCGTTGAGGGATTGGAAATGACAAATCCAGGCGCTACGTTATTGACCGTTATTCCATATGGACCGAGTTCTTGAGCCATTTGTCTTGTAAAGCCAATCTGGCCAGCCTTGGCACTGGCGTATGCCTGTATTCCAGTCAGACTAGTGCTTCTCCCTGCTCCACTTGAGATATTAATAATCCGCCCATATTTCTGCTTTTTCATATATGGAGCAACTTCTTTTGTCGTATAGAACGCGGCATCCAGGTTAACCGCAAATATCTTTCTCCATTGCTCAGGCGTCACTTCTTCCACTGGTTGATGGATTTGCCCACATACACCTCCAGCATTATTGACCAGGATGTCAATCTTCTTAAATTTTTGAACCGTGAACTTCACCAGCTCTTTCACTCTTTTGTCTTCTGTAATGTCGCATGTATATGTATCAAAACGGTTGCTTTTTTTATTCAACTCAAGCAACTCATTGAGCTCCGTTTTCACTTCCGCAAGTTCCTGATCCAATATGTCCGTACCAACTACTGTTGCTCCGTGCCTAAGGAAAGCGTTGCAAATCCCTTTGCCGATCCCATGAGCTGCACCTGTAACTAAAACTACCTTTCCCGTAAAAAATGTCGATTGTAAACTGTTAACACTTTGAATCAAAATACCACCCCTTCACTATCCGCTAGATATTGGTAACACTATATAACAGGGCGAAAAGGTTGTAAAGTTTATTTTTAGAGTATTTTTAATATTATAAAAACAATATTATTTAGCTATATATAATCTATTACTCTCTAATAATCTTAGTGTTATTTTGAGATACCTTTGAATGATCAGAAGTATGATTAAACCCAAAGTCCACCTTCTGAAATTGATATACTGAATAAGTTTGTATGTTTGACTCCGAAAACTGTTTGAAAAACAAATAAATTAAATAAAATTTTAAACCCTTTTAACTTCACGGCCATAACCCTTAAGTTTTAGTAGAACTTTCGGTGTAAATGCTAATGCAAATTGAGTTATTTGAAGATTCAAGATATGATATTAAACGACATATTTTGCAATAGTTAAGATAGACTTAATAACTTAATAACTAAATTTGTACCAAAAAAAAGCACATGATAGACAAGCTACCATGTGCTTTCAAATGGTAATATTCATTTTTTTTATTTCTCTACAGCTTTCTGATTTTTTGCCGGGACATAATTATAAAATTAACCATGGAAGATTCTCTGTTTCAACATCGCTTTGCATTTGTGAAACATCGATTTCAGTTCCGATTTTAATAGTTCTTATTTTCTTTTTAGTATAGTAATACTTTATACACTCCATTATGATTCAATAGGGTCATCATCTCTTCGCTGCAAGTTAGTTCTATTCTAAAAGAGATGCTTTTACTTTTACTAAATAGAAATCATCATCATACTCATTGCCTGCACTGTATGATGAGCTATCTCCAAAAATGTAATATCCACCATTTGTGGACTTTGCAACCGACGTTGCACGATCGTACCCAATTCCGCCAAAGCTCACTTGCTTTAAGATCTCTCCATTTTCATCTACCTTTATTACATGGATATCATAGTTTTCTTCATTCTGGATAGATCCAACTACACTATAATGACCATCTGGAGTTTTAATGAATTCATGCAGAATATTGTTTCCGCCATTATCGATTGTTTTTTCCCAAACCAGCTGTCCATCATGAGTGAATTTGGCCAAATATCCACGATGGCTCTCTTCAATCTCCCAACCTTTCCATTCTAATGTATAGTGCTCCCCTGTTACTAAAATCTCGCCGCTCTCGTTTTCGATTAGATCATATAAATAATCTCTAGCCTCTGTTCCCATAAACTTTCTCCATACCTCGTTCCCTAGTGAATCAATTTTCATTAAGAAAAATTCCTCTTTCCTAGATGGATCATTTGACATGATGTCTCCCGCAATAATATAGCCTCCGTCTTTGGTTTGTATAATGCGGTCAGTGGTTATGGAGGTTTGGCTATCGAATGTTTTATCCCAGAGAACAAGCCCATTTGTGTCAACCTTGACTACATAGGCCATATTTTCTCCTTCAGATTCTCCCTCCTTGTTTCCAGCAAAAATCAAGTTGCCGTCCAGTGTAGCAATCAGGCTATTCGCCCCTTCATATTTCTCCTGCTCGCCAATCATTTTCTCCCATGCGATGGAGCCGTCTTTATTAATTTTGGCCAGGAAAATATCCGTTTTTGACTGTGTTTCACCTTCTGCAGGTGTCCCCTTATATCCTGTTACATAATACCCATTCTTTGTTTCAACAATATCATTACCCCAATCCAATAAATAATCTCCAAACACATGTCTCCATTCAACCCGTCCATCTGGTCCCGTCTTCACAACAAAGATATCATAGTCGGGAAAACCTCCTGTTGAATAAGACATAGAGGACCCTATCGCAAGGGTTCCACCATCCGTAGTAGCGATCATCTTCGTTCCTTTTTCCTGGTCGACTCCACCAAAATTCTTTTGCCACTCAACAAAATCCGGCATTTCAACACCTTGGTTTGGAGCTATAACCATTCCTGCACCAAAAAATCGATCTTCACTTACTTTCCCAATATCCTCTGAACGCTTCTTAAGCATCGTTGACAATTCACTTGGAGACATCTTTCCATTTTGAGCAATCAATAATCCAGCCACAGCAGACACTTTCGGAGTAGCCATTGAGGTGCCTGCCATAAATATATATCCACCTTGATTGTCTGAGCTTAGGTTCATATCCAAGTACCAGTCACCGTTAGGGTATCTCCCGTAATCACCACCCGGTGCCGTTACATCAATTGTTCCTTCACCATAATTTGAATATGAAGCAATCTGATCTTGTGGACCTGTTGCCGAAACGGTGATGACACCTGGAATTGTACCCGGCGTCTCTACTCCTGCACCGATAAAAACATATCCATCAGGTCCGTATTCTTGATTTAGAAACTCAGTAACTTCCTTCCGGTTTGTAATATCCAGGCCATCATTACCTGCAGCTGCAACGATTGTTACACCTTTGGAAACAGCATATTTAACAGCTCTTTTATACATTTGAAAATCAGCTACTTCATTACCTAAATTATAGATTTTACCGGATGAAGGGTCCTTCCATAATGTTTTACCTAGAACAGAGTAACCTCCAAGACTCATCGAGATCACGTCAACTTGATCGTCAGCAGCACCCACAATCGCTTCTGACACAGTAGCAGTGCTAGCACCGCCTTCTGCACCAAATACACGGTATGCTTTAAATCCAATCTCCGGGGCAACACCAAGAATGAGCCCTTTACCAGCAATACTCCCTGCTACATGACTCCCGTGTCCATTCCTGTCATTAATATCTAGTGGATCACCTGTCTCTGTTTGGTCAGATTGCAGAATCCCTCCATCATACGCAGGGACAAAATTCCGCCCCCCAAGCAAATTAGCTTTAAGATCAGGATGGTCTACATCCACACCAGTATCAATAATGCCTATAACAACATTATGATTTCCCTTTTCAGTCTCAAAGCTTTTCCCATTATTGGTGACACGCTTAATATCCCATTGAAGCGTTTCGTATAAGAAAGGTTCTGTCTCCTCAGGTTCTTCAGGATCAGGTTTAATAATTCCACTATCCTGTTTAGTACCGGAAAGTATGGAACTTCCTGATGAAGAAGATAGCTGCAGAAGTTTTTCTAACTGATCTGGATTCATTTTTTCCTGAACTCGCTTATCCAATATAGCTTGGTTTAGTGAAACTTTTTTCGTCACTGGATACTTAATCATAATCGCAGGACCAATAGATTGAACACCTTTAACTCTTTGAAGTTTTTCTAGCAAATCTGCGCTCCCTTTAACTTGAAGAACGCCAATTTCGTTCATTTGTTTCACTACCTTAGCGCCACTTTTTTCAATATCTGCTCTAACCTTATGTAGATCGTTATTGTTAGATAACACAACCGTCATCACCAATGAACTGGATTTACCACTTGCAAGGCTCAAAGATGCAGGCAACAATGATGAAAGTAATAGAATAACCAATAAAACGTATCTAAGCTTTTTCATATAACTCCTCCTTTTTTTATGCAAATAAAACTATAACATTGGGAAAATATTCGTTCTGTAAAACCTTGTATGAATATTTTGAAAGGTTTTGTTGAAAGGGGACTATCTAACACTTGGTGTAAACATTTTACGAAGGATTTTTAGGGAAAAGAGTCGATAAAACCGAGATTATCAAAAAAAATTTAACTACCGGCCAGTGTTCATCTAAAAAAATAGACGTTTCCCTTCAAAAAAGAGTAAATGATGGAGAGAAATTTCCCAATATGCTCCTTAGGAATAATACCAAATGATCAAAATAATTAGGATAGTTCAAAAAGTCCTTTAAGAACAACCACAATAATTCACTGGTAAACTATCTTTATATAAATTAATAAAATCTTCAGTGAAACGAATAGGTTGACAACTACACCAGCATTTTTACGAATTATATGATACTATTCTGCGCGTCCATAACAACATAGGTATAAACCTCCGCCCTATTCAAATACTAAAAGTATTGCTTATTTCTAGAAGTGGTTTCATGAGGAATATCTTGACTGAAATTAGTGACACGTTTACGAAAACGGTTGGAGAAGTGATTTTCTCCGTTTTTAACAAAGCGGGAATTGAGCTAGAGCAGGACTGGCCTTCGTTCCAAGAGAAAGGAAATAAAAATTCTCGAACTCGAGAAAGCTTTGCCACAGATAAAGAGAATGGGCAGCAAGACGATTAAATTAGAAGGGAAATAGGGATCGGACCGTATTATAAAATCATAAAATATAATCTCTAGCCGTTTCATTACCCCTACTACTTCTTATATATGACATTTCACTTTAAAAACTACAAAATTAATAACCCACTCCTTTATGCCCAGCGACAAAAAGTAGCCCAATTCATTTTATACAGGATTTTATTCGAAAAGTGTTACATATTTCCTTAGGACACAAAAAGCAAACATTGGAAAATTACAAATTTCACGTAAATTAATAATCTTTTCAGTAACGATAAAATCATTTTCGTTTATTAAAAACGTCCCATCATCTTAAATAATGGGACTTAAATCCTGACCAATTTTATTATAAAACTTTAGTAAGGTTAATGTTATTAGTAAATTTGTCAAATACTTTACATCTTTTTCTGAATTTTCAATCTATAATGAATTTAAGATTGAATCATTTGGTTATTTGCAAGTTTAGCAAGATCATCCAGATTATTAATGCAGTAATTTTTACCGACTTTCTTAATATAATTTCTTTCTTCAAGCCATCTAATGTTATTTGCTATAGTAACTCTCGTTGTACCGAGTAAATTGGCCATCTCTTGGTGGGTAAAGCTAAGAGTTAATTTTACTTTGTTTCCTTCCTGTACCTCTCCATATTGTACAGATAGCTGAATGAATGCTGCACATACTCTTGGTAGTGCTTTCATATAGCTAACTTGAAGAGATTGGGAACATAATAACCTATACTTTTTTGTTATTAAATCAATAGTCTGGAAGATATATTCAGGCTTTTGAGAGAGGAATTCTATGAATATTTGTTTTCTAACTTTCCTTAATAATACCTTTGAGGCAGTGATAGCATTTGTAGCATATCGTGAATCACTGTTAAGCGCACATTCTCCAATAATTCCGTTTTTACCAATAATAGATAGGGCTTTTTCTTCTCCATTTGGTGAAATAAGAAACTGTCTTATTCTTCCTGTTTCAATCAAAAATATGTAGTCCCCATATTCATTTTGGCGAAAGATCATTTCATGTTTTTTATAAGCTAATACTTCCGCTTTATCAAATAATTCTACCCAATTATACGGTAGGTTATCAAACCACGGATTTAGTAAATTAAACTCTTGGACGATGTCACTATTCATTTTAAAATCACCCCATTTTGAATTGAAAGGAAGTAAGCCTATGAATATCGATGTAACTAAATTACGATCGCAATTCCCAATTTTACAAAATAAGATTGTTTTATCTAGTTGCTCTCAAAGTGCTCTATCTTTGGATGTTTTAAATGCAATGGATGAGTATAAACAAAGCTTGTTGGATTATGGGATGGCATGGGATCTGTGGATGGAAAAAGTAGAAAATGCAAAAACACAATTTGCCAAACTGATAAACTGTGATGTAGATGAGGTTGCAATACTATCATCCGTTTCAGATAGTATTTCATCTATTTTACACTCGCTAGATTTAAAAAACAATGATGAAATATGTTTAACTGAACTAGATTTCCCATGTGTTGGCCATGCAGTATTAGCACAACAAAGGAAAAAGTCATTTGAAATTAAATTTGTTCCTCATGAACAGTATATAATCCCTCTGGATCATTATGATAACTTAATTAGTCATAAAACTAAATTAGTCTGTATTCCACATGTCGCCTACTATAATGGTTTCAAACAAGATATTAAAGCAATCTCTAATGTTGTACACCAAAACGATGCTCTTCTATTTGTTGATGCTTATCAATCTGCTGGAAGTTTGGATATCAATGTTGAAGAAATGGGCATTGATATATTAGTAACCGGAATGCAAAAATATTTATTAGGAGTACCTGGCATTTCTTTTTTATATATTAAGAGAGATATAGCTGAAAGATTAGAACCCTCTACCACAGGATGGTTCGGACAGGAAAAACCTTTTGATTTTAACTTATCAGAGTTACACTATGCTAAATCAGCACAAAGGTTCAACACTGGTACACCTCCTGTGATAAATGCTTACGTTGCTGAAGCAGCTTTAAAAATGATAAATACAGTGGGGATTAAAAATATCGAATCATACCTGGAGGATTTATCCTCATATGTATTACAACTGGCAGAAGAGCTAGGGTTACAATTAATGAGTCCATCTTCCATAACAGCAAAAGGACCAAATACCGCGTTTTTTGTTAAAGATGCTCATATAGTTGAATCTACTATGAAAGATGCTGGCTTTATTGTTTCTGCTAGGAAGGATGTCATCCGAATCGCTCCTCATATATACAACACTAGAGACGATCTTAAACTTGCCCTATTATCATTAAAAAATATTCTAACACCTTAATTTGGGTTCCCCCTATTTATATAATTTGACTGACTGTACTCATAGTCAGTCTTATTTTAGGTAATGAATAAAAAATAAGCACTTCTATCAGTCTAGGCGACCAATGGAAGTGCTTATTCATTACTTTTTGATTAAAATATTTTGTTGACCCTTTAAATGAATTATTCTGCCCATTTCCTCAAGTTCTTCTAAATCTTCATCCACAATTCTTGCAAATAAATTACCTGGTATCCATCCAGCCGGGAAAAACGTTCGACACTCTTTACCATAAAACAACCCAAAATCATAGATAGCTGACGGCAGACCGCCCCATGAATATGCAGGCATGAATGTAAAAAGTATGTCTCCTGGTTGTGGAAAGCAGGTCAAATTTTCTTTCACAGGATCATGTAAGGGGGTTTGTTCGCACTGATCAGTCGGTAACTGAATCGAAACTTCCTTCCCTGTATACATTGCATGTTTACCACTAGTTTCAATTACGCCATTTTTTATAATACTGTCAAAAGCAATACTTGTTGCAGGTGCCCGATCCGTTAATAGTTTGGCTCTTAAAGTAACATCAGAATCTACAAATGTAATAGAAAAAGTACTCAATTTTTCCCCTCCTAAACAACACTTGGTTCAAATATTAATTGGTTTTTTTGAAACCGTCCATAATTCAAACTTTCAATATTGTTTATTGGAGGATTTCCTAACACAATTGAAGATACGGCCTCACCAATTGCAGGCGACATCATAAATCCATGCCCACTCATTCCTACTGCTTGATAATATCCGACAAGTCCATCTACATCTCCAAGAATAGCTTGGTGATCTGGTGTACTATCATAAGTTCCGTCTACATGGGTTTTAAAAACTACATTTTCTAATGGAGGAAAAATTTCCATACCCACTTCAGCTGCTTTATATTGAAAATCAAACATATTATACGGCGGCTTCAAATCCTTACCTAAATAACTAAGGTAAAGGGTGCCATCTGTTAATTGTTTTGCTGCAAACCCTTTCTCAAAGGAAACAAGCAATGGTTCTAAAATTCTTTCTTCGACACGATTTGTATAAAGTATACGCCTAACCTCGAACTCTATCGGCAAATCAATTCCGGCAGTTTTTGCTATCCTTTTAGACCCTAAGCCTGCGGCATTAATGACTATATCACTGCTAATCTTGTTTCCGTTTATACAACTTACACCCTTAACTACATTTTGTTCTACTACAATCTCTTCAACTTCATCACTTATAAAAGTTACTCCTTTTCTTTTCGCAGCATCAGCAAAACTATTCGTTACATGGTATGCATCATCTACAAAACCATCAGTTGGACAAAAAGAGGCAGCAATAAAGCTATTTACATTGATCCCAGGGATAATTTGTTTTGCCTCATTTGGAGTAATAAGCTTTGTTGGAATATCATTTAAATTTTGTAGTACAATATTGCTCTTATAATTATCGATTGCATCCTCTGAATGAAATGTGTATAAATAGCCAACATTTCGATACATTATTTCATGAATCGGCTCTAAATTCTCGTTGATTTCCTGAAAAAAATCAGTAGAATATTTAGCCATCCTACAATTTATATCTGTCCCCCACTGTTGCCTGATACCACCTGGGCAAATTCCTGTAATGCCAGAAGCAATTCCTCCCTTATCAATTACTAATACATTAGAACAGCCTTTTCTAGATAAAAAATAGGCAATAGAACTTCCTATAATCCCAGCTCCTATAATTATCACATCATAATGTTTCACAAAATCCCTCCATTTCTAGCTTTCTAAAATATGGCACGATACGAAATGATTTGAACCTATATCAACTAGTTTGGGTTCTTCCAATCTGCATTGCTCCATCACAAATGGACACCGTGTATGGAACCGGCAACCTTTCGGCGGATCAATAGGACTAGGTATATCTCCTGTTAAGATGATTCTTTCTCTCTTTAGTTTAGGGTTTGGTTCTGGAATAGCAGAAATAAGTGCCTGTGAGTAAGGATGTCTGGGATTTCTAAAGAACTCTTCGCGATCAGCCACTTCAACAATTTTACCTAAATACATCACTGCAATTCGATTTGAAATATGCTTTACAACGCTAAGATTGTGAGTAATAAATAGATAAGTCAAACCATATTTCACTTGTAAATCTTGAATTAAGTTTAATACTTGCGCCTGTACTGAAACATCTAAAGCAGAAACTGGTTCATCCATAATGATTAATTTAGGGTTGACCGCTAGAGCTCTGGCAATTCCAATTCTTTGTCTTTGCCCGCCTGAAAATTCATGAGGATATCGGTCTAGATATGATTCATTTAAACCTACATCATGCATAATCTGCTTCACTTTTTCCATTCTTTCATTTTTTGAGATCTTTAAGTGAAGAGTCATTGGTTCTTCGATAATTTGTTTTACCTTTAGACGGGGATTTAATGAGGCATATGGATCTTGAAAAACGATTTGCATATCTTTTCTACGCTTTTTTAACTTTCTCGAAGACAGCATTCCTAGATCTTCGTTTTCAAAATAAATCTTTCCCTCTGTTGCTTCAATAAGTCTTAGAATTGCTCTGCCCGTTGTAGATTTCCCACAACCTGACTCACCTACTAACCCTAAAGTTTCACCTTTATTGATAAAAAAGCTCACATCATCTATGGCTTTGACATATTTTTTTTCTTTAGACAATAGGGATGAATCATTAGTTGGGAACCATTTCTTAAGATTCTCGACCTGCAGCAATCTCTCTTCCATTACTTTTCTCTCCCTTCTCCTCAATATCCCATTGTGCTGAATAAATCCAACAGCGCACCTTCTGATTTGAAATAGAGAGTAACGGAGGTTCTGAATTGTGACATAACTCTACAGCATGTTCACATCTACCTGCAAATCGGCAGCCACTCCTTACTGAAGAAGGATGAGGCACCTGTCCCTGAATGGGGGTCAATCGTTCAACCCTGTTTGTTAAACTAGGAATGGAATTTATTAACCCTTTCGAGTAAGGGTGCTTAGGGTTCTCAAAAAATGTTTCTACATCTGTATATTCAACGATTCTCCCTAAATACATGACTGCTACTTTTTCTGCAGAATCTGCAATAACCCCTAAGTCATGAGTGATTAATAGAATTGAAGTATTGGTTTGTTTCTTAAGATTGTTCATTAACTCCAAAATCTGAGCTTGTGTCGTAACATCCAAAGCAGTTGTAGGCTCATCTGCAATTAATAAATCCGGATTACAAGCTATTGCCATTGCAATCATTACTCTTTGTCTCATCCCACCAGAAAGTTGATGAGGATATTGATTGAATCTGTCTTCCGGATTTGGTATTCCAACTGTTTTTAAAAGTTTAATTACTATTTCCTTAGCCTGCTTGTGATTAAGGTGCTGGTGAAGAGTAATCACTTCTGAAATTTGGTTTCCCACTGTATATACTGGGTTTAAAGAAGTCATTGGTTCCTGAAAGATCATTGAGATTTCATTACCGCGAACCTTCCGAATTTCCTTATCATTCAATTCTCTCAAATTTCGTCCTTTAAATATTATTTCTCCCTCTACTATTTTCCCGTATGGTTTAGGTATAAGTTGTAAAAGGGATAATGAAGTAATGCTTTTACCACTACCAGACTCACCAACAATTCCTAAAGTTTCTCCTTTTTTCAGTTCAAAGGAAACACCATCTACAGCAGGGGTCTCGACACCATCATTATAAAAGTAAGTTTTAAGATTTCTAACTTCTAATAAGTTCTCCAAATATACCCCCCCTAGATTTGTATGTGTCTTTTAGTTTTTGTTAAAACCTCACAACCATTTTCATTAACTAAAACAATATCCTCTATTCTTACGCCTACTTTTCCTGGTAAATAGAGACCTGGCTCGATTGTAAACAACATGTCTTGCTCTATTACTTCATTACTATCCATTACAACTCTTGGTTTTTCATGTATTTGCAAGCCTACTCCATGCCCTAACCCTCTTAAACTAAATTCCTCCAATCCTTCTTCTATGAATACATCTCTCGCAACTTGGTCAATTTCTCCAGCAGTGACCCCTGGCCTAATAGCCGATATAGATTTTTCAAGTGCCAGAGATACTAAATTATAGTAATAAATCAAATCCGAAGGTGGCTCTCCTACCCATATTGTTCTGGTCATATCAGACATATAACCGTTTACTTTCATACCAAAATCGATTAACAAAAAATGGTTATTTTTAACCGTATTTTCTGTGGGTACTGCATGTGGAAACGCTGCGCGAATATCTGATGCAACGATCGTTCCAAAAGCTGGACCTTCATTCCCATACTTAGCCATGAGATAATCAAGTTCAATAAGTACTTCCTTTTCAGTCATGCCCGGTTTGATAAGCGGTAACAATGATTTAAATGCCTGGTCTGATAATGAAATTGATTCTCTAATAAAATCTATTTCTTTCTTCTCTTTGATCTTACGCATAGACAGAAACTCTTCTGTAAGAGGAATCCACACAGTGTCTGGGAACATGTTAACCAGGTTTTTAAAATGATTAACTGTCATTTCATTAGATTCAAAACCAATTGTCTTTATGGAGTGGTTATCTATTACTTTCTGGATTGTCTCAAATGGATTTAACCCATGGCATATTACTTCAAAATCCATGGACTGTTCCTTTGCTTGATGTTGGTAACGTTGATCGGTTATTATTTCTGCTGAATCACTGGTAATTAATAAGTATCCATTGCTTCCAGTAAATTGAGAGAAATAACGTCTGTTTTCATAGCTTTGGATAAAGAGGGACTCAATATTTTTATTTTCCATCCAATTTCTTAATTTTTTTAATCTGGTACTCAATTACATCACACTCCATCAATTTAAAGAGGTTTAGCTAAAGACCAAGGAATCACTAAGGATTCCTTGGTCATAGGCGACTACTATTACTTAACACTCCAGTCCTTTGCTTTAAAGGTAACTCCTCTAAAATCTGGTTTAAATCCTGATACGCGGTTATTAACAACATATGGAGTGTTTTGCTCATATAAAGGAATCCAAATCTCATCTTCAGCTAGTTTATTGCCAACTTCCCATATTAAATTTTGACGTTTTTGTAAATCAATCTCTCTTGCTTGATCTTCTAATAATTTATCGACCTTTGAATCTGAATAGCCTACAAAGTTATACCCATTTGGCGGCATATAACTAGATCCAAAATAGCTTCGATATTCGTCTGGATCAGCTTCAATTCCGAAACCAAGAATGTAAGCATCATAATCATCTTTAGTTACCTCGCGTTGCTTTCCATCGTCTGTTTTAGGGAGTAACTTTGTGACTAATGTTGGGAAATCTAATGAGCGTAGTTCAACTTTGACACCAACTTTTTCCCACATTTGTTTTAATAATACAGCAGACTTTTCTCTCTCTTTCGTTCCAGTTGGCACCTCCAACATAAAGCTAAGTTCCTTTCCATTCTTTTCATAAATCCCATTCTTATTTTTAGAGTATCCTTCTTCCTCTAGGAGTTTTTCTGTTTTTGAAGTATCGTAATCATAGATTGGAAGATTAGGATTATGGGACCAATGTGATGAAGGGAAGATGTCATCTGCTATCTGCCCGTATTCTCCCAAAATGGATTTCACAATAGATTCCTTATCAATGGCATGGGCTAGCGCTTGACGAACCTTAGTATCCTTGAAATGATCATTTCTTGCATTGAAACCAACATAATAGACACTTAATTGATTTTGTGTGACTAAACTTGCAAAATCTAGTGTTTTTACTGATGGTACTTCTGCGACAGGTACTGATGAGATATCTACATCTTTACTCAACACAGAAGCAATCATAGAGTTGGCATCACCAAAGCGTACAATAATTTTATCTAAATTTGGTTTCCCTCCGAAATACTCACCGTTTCTCTTAACTTCTATATATTGTCCTGTTTCCCATTTAACGAACTTAAAAGGTCCTGTTCCAATCGGAGCACGATTTGATTCATGTTTTTCCCACTCTCCAGGGTCTACATCTCCTAGAACATGTTTAGGCAAAACTCCAATAAATAACCCTGACAGGAATGGTGCGAATGGTTCCTTAGTTGTAAACTTAATGGTCGTTTCGTCTACAACTTCTATACCCGATACCTCTTCTGCTTTTCCAGATTTGTATTCCTCCGCTCCAACCACAGGCTCTACGCGCCAATAAGCTCCTGCATCATAATTTGGATGAGCTAAAGCTGTAAAAGTGAATTTAACATCCTCCGCAGTAAAAGGTTCTCCATCATGCCATTTGACACCCTCTTTAAGCTTGAATGTATAAGATTTCCCGTCCTCTGAAATCTCCCAGTCATCCGCTAAACTACCGACCATTTTAAGCTCTTCATCAGGAATTACCAATGAATCAAAAATCATATGTGTAACATTAGTATCAGAAGTAGTTGCCCAGATGACTGGATTTAAATTCCCTGGTTCACTTGTTGATGCGATCGTCAATGACCCTCCATCTTTTGCCGTTTCATTTCCATTATCCACTCCATTATCTTCTGGTTTTGCACTTTCCTTAGAACTACAACCGATTAATAGTGTGAAAATTAAGAAAATTATCGATGCTAATTTCCAAGTTTTCATCTAATTTCCCCCTCGATTAATTTTTCACTTTAGGATCCAATGCATCCCTTAACCCATCACCAACGAAATTAATACAAAGAATGGTAATTAATATAGCAAATCCTGCTGGAGCCCATACCCATGGTTTAAATTGAAGGACCATAATAGACGTTGCTTCATTCAACATATTTCCCCAGCTTGGAACGGGCTGCTGGACCCCAACACCTAGAAAACTCAGTGCGGATTCTGTTAAAATAGCCTCTGCCGTTTGAAGTGTTGCTTGAACGATAATCGGTGCCAATATGTTTGGAAATATATGCCTTAGAATGATAATAGCATTATGTTGCCCCATAGCTTTAGCAGCTTCAATATATTCCATCTCTCGAAGGCGAAGTACCTCACCTCGAACTAATCGAGTCATTGTAGTCCAACTGACAAGTCCAATAATAATCATCACATTAAATAAACTTGGCTTTAAAATCGTAGCAACCGTAATCGCTAAAAATAAAACCGGAAAACAGATGACCACATCGGTAATTCTCATAATAAGAGTGTCAACCCATTTACCGTAATATCCTGCTAACCCGCCTAGCAGAATCCCGATAGCACTTGCGATCATAACAGCAATAAATGCAACACTTAGTGATACTCTTCCACCATAAATAATCCTGCTTAACATGTCTCTTCCAAGACTGTCAGTTCCCAATAGATGTTCACTAGATGGAGGTGCATATACATTATAGGATCCTAAATTGTTTTCATTGGAATTATACGGATTGTATGGTGATATCACAGGGGCTAACACAGCAACCAGAACAAATAGTCCAAGAAAAATTAAGCCAAATAAAGCTAATTTATTTTTTTTGAATCTCTTCCAAGCCTCATTGTTTCTCCACTTCTTTTTTTTACTGTAATATAATCCTGGCCCTTCCTGTTTTATGGTAATATTTTCACTCATAGAATCCCCCCTTTATACTCAATAGAATAGGATTGATATAGTTTTTAAGTTTGCTATAAAAGGCTTCTTAATATCGGATTCTCGGGTCTGCCCAGGCATACATCACATCCGCCAATAAATTCCCAAACATAACTAGCATGGAGGTAAATAAATTTAGAGCCATAATAACTGGATATTCACGAGCAACGATGGATTGAATACCAAGGCTTCCCATACCTGGCCAGTTAAAAATATGCTCTGTTATATATGCGCCACCAAAGAGGAATGGAATAGATAATCCAAAAATTGTGATTACAGGAATAAGAGCGTTTCGCAAAGCATGTTTTAAATAAACGACTCGTTTACTTAGGCCCTTTGCATCAGCGGTGCGAATAAAGTCTTGATTAAGAACTTCAAGCAAACTTGATCTTGTAAATCTCATGACAACTGCAACTGTTGGTAAGGCCAGTACACTTGCAGGCATTATGACATGCTTTAAATGATCCATAAACAAGGCGAAACCCTGATAATCTGCTCCTATTGTGACCATACCAGAAGTCGGCAACCATCCGAGTTGGAGAGCGAAGATAAAAATCATACCAAGTCCAAAGAAGAATGAAGGGATAGATATCCCTACAAATGAGATAACAGTTAAGATATAATCTGGGAGCCTGTAACGATGAGTTGCAGAGTAAACACCAAGTGGAACCCCTATAACAAAGGCCATAATAAAAGCAGTACCTGTTAACAATAAAGTAGCTGGAAGCCTTTCTATAATAACCTTTCCGACAGGCTGACCTGTTTTTATGGTATAACCTAGATTCCCTTGAACAACCTCCTTCATCCAATTGAAATACTGAATGTAGATTGGATCATTCATGCCTAAATTCTCTTGGGCTTTTTCCATTTCTTCTGATGTAATTTTCGGATTAATCATTGTCTGCATCGGATTTCCTGGTGCAAGCTGCATAATGGAAAATGTCATAATGGTAATTCCTAAAAGAATGGGAATAGATTGAAAAAGGCGTTTGAATAAGTATTTTTTCAAAAGAATATCACCTACCCTGTGAATGGTATTAAAATTAGCTCATTTTGACGCTTAGTCAAGTATTCCATCCCACTTTCTGTTACTAACACATTTTCCTCGACTATAAAATGAATCCCTTTATCTAGAAAAAGTGTGGGTTCAATAGTAAACACCATTCCTTTTTCAAGCGTTTTATAAGGTGCGTTTCCGTATCGCTTCCACTTTGGTCCGAGTAGCGCCCCTCCATCATGTACGGCTCTACCAATCTGGTGTCCTGTTGCATGGGTTATTTCAGGATAACCATTGGAAACATAATAAGTTCTAGCCTCTTGATCCACTTCGTGTCCCTTTATCCCAGGTTTAATAGTTGCAGCCGCTTTTGTTATCGCCTCATGTACAGCTTTGAAAGCAACCTCTACTCTATCAGGAGCTTTATCTTCTCCTTTATTAAGAAAATATACAGTTCTAGCAATATCAGATACATATCCATCCACATCAACACTAAAATCCATAATAACTACATCGCCAGGCTCAATGATAGAGTCACTTGGTGGCCGATGAGCAATATTTTCCTTCATTACTATGGGCATGGATAATTTTCGGTCAACACCATTAAACACTCCTCGTTTTTCCATTTCCTTAACGAAGAGAGCACCCACCTCTTTTTCACTCATGAAGGGCTTTAATTGACTGAATACAGAATCATATATTTCTTCAGTAACCTTTATCGCTTTTTGAATACTTCTCACTTCTGCGTCTGATTTAATCGCTCTTAATTTGTTTAGAAATGGTTCAGAGGAAACAAAATCATTTTGATATACATTTTCCAATATTCTTTTTAACCAACGATACCTTCCAACCGTTAGACCGTCTGCTAAATGTTCTTCCTTAGATATATTTACAGCAATGGTATTGGGAGAAAGGTCTCCAACTAGTCTTGTCAGCGTTTCACTTAAGGAATTAGTATATTTATATACCTCATCAAACAAACTAGATTCTTCAATATCTTGAGCATCAATGCTACTGCAAACCGCGAGCTTTTTACCTTCTTTCGAGATGAGAAAAGCTCCTGGACCTACTGTAGCAACACCAGTAACTAATGGAATACAAGGATCACTCCCTTCTGATGTTAGAATAAGCCATAAGTCAATATTGGATTCATGTAAATATTGTGATGCTTGTGCGAGTTTCTCCTTTTGCACTTCGTACAACTTATTCACCTCCATTACTTTTACAAAATTGGTTTAAAACGTCACTCATTAACTCTACTCCAAAAAGATAGGAATCTAGTTCTACACACTCATCCTTGTTATGGACTCGTTTAAGTACTTCTGTAAAAGGGGTAAGTAAGGGTGAGAGTCCGTAAATATTTTGTGCTATTTTACTAATGAATCGGCCATCGGTTTTTCCGAACATGGTAAAGGGTACGAATTCACCGTGGTAATTCAGCTTCTTTGCCTTATCTTTGAAGCACCTTATTATCTCTGAATCGGTATCGCTAATATAACCGGATTGGAAGAACTCCACTTCCCATTTAACTTGATAAGGAGACAATATTTGTTCCAGCAAGTATTCAAGATCATTTTCTGAGTCGTTAGGTAATAATCTTACCTCTACCATTGCTTCTGCCAAATACGGAATAACATTTATTTTATCTCCAACATCAATCGAATCAACTTGGATAGTTGGATACTTCATATAGTTATAAAGTTGATCTACAAAACTACCCGGTGTTGACTCAATTTCTTTAGAAATATGAGAAAGGAACGTTGTAACAATTTGGTCACCTTCATTAAAAAAAGAATTATTCGTAAGCGCTTCTACTGCTTCAGCTAGATTAAAAATAGCTTGGTTTTCCGGTGGACTTCCAGCATGCCCGCCATCACCTTCCGCACTAATTCGAATTCGTGCAGTCCCTTTTTCTCCTGAACCATAAAACATATATTCCTGACCAAACTGATCTCTGAAGGTGAACCCACCACCTTCACTTAGAACAATGGCGTTTTTGAAGATATTTGGATATTCTTCGGATAAGAAACTCATACCTTCTTGGCTGCCATTTTCTTCATCTGCAGTAGCAATAAAATATATGTCTCTATTAAGCTCATTTTTGTATTTATTCAAGTTGATAAACGCTAATAAATGCATGGCTGTCAGTTGTTTTGTATCTAACGTCCCTCTTCCCCAAATCTTCCCATCAGTTAATTCTCCAGAGAAAGGAGAATGAAGCCATTCCTTTTCTTTGGCGCTAACAACATCCAGGTGGGAAAGTAATATGAGAGTTTCCTTCTTTTGAATTGTCTCCGAATTGAGTTTCGAAATTAAATTCCCCCGTCCTTCAGGACTATATATAATTCTTGAATCGATACCTTCTTCTTCAAGTTGATTTCTAAGATAATGAGCAGCTTCAATTTCATTACAAAGCTCATTTGTCGTGTTGATTTTTATTAATTCTCGAAAAAGTGCAATTGCCTTTTCCTCAAATTCTTTTTTCATAAAAAACCTCACCTAATCTGATTTAATTAATATAAGCTGGGACTGTCTTTTGCTAAGTAGTACGGGACCAGTATCTGTTACAAGAACATTCTCTTCGACTAAAATACAAGGCAAACCTTTATCTTGAATCACTGTTGGCTCCACAGCATACACTTCCCCCGCCTGGATAATCCCCTCTACTTCTAATCGGGGAGGATTTCTTTTGGGTCCAAGAATTGTTCCTCCATCATGTGTAGCTCTTCCAATCTGGTGGCCGACAGAATGCCTGATCGTTGGATAGCCACCTGCTTCAATTGCCTGTCTTCCAACCTGATCCACTTCGTATCCTCTTTTTCCTGGTTTCAAATGTTGAATTGTAAGAGTAATGGCATTTATGGCTGTATCGAAAGCTTTTTGAATCTCAATTGGTGCCATTTCTTCTCCCGGCTTAAGGATATAGCATGTTCTGGCAATATCTGATACATAATCATCGTACTTAAGACTAAAATCAATGATAATGATATCCCCTGGCTGGGTTCGATGATTTCCAGGTTTTCTATGTGCCAAACCATTTCGAACAGTACAGACTAGAGGTGGATCGTAAGGATGACCAAGGCCATTTGATACATCTCTTTTCTTCATTTCCTGTATAAACAAATCACCTATCTCAATCTCTGTCATTCCACATACTATTTGCGGAAAGACACTGTCGTATATTTCAGTTGTTAAATTAATTGCCGTTTGAATTCGTTCAATTTCATTCTGGGTTTTAATGCTTCTTAAAGACTTCAGAATTTCTTCACTGCTTACTTCTAATAAACTTAGATGAGCAGAGCCGACTGTAGCTTCCAACCATTCATATAAGCCTTGAGTTAATCCGTCACATAAATGATCTGATTCAGAAAAATTCAAAGCGAGCTTTTCAGGCTTTAAAGTGTTTAACACTTCTAAAAACGTATTTTCCATGCTGACCTCATATACTCTTACCTGATGAAACAATCCGGTTGCTTCATAATTACCTTTATCACTCACTGACGTGACTGCAATATGCTTTCCATCATGCCGAATAAATATAGCTGCCTGATGAACCGAACGGATTCCTAGCAAGAGTGGTATACAAGGGTCAGATCCTTCTCTGGTAAGAATGAGCCAGGTATCAATATTGTGTTTTTGCAAAAGAATTTCTGCTTGTTTTAATTTACTTATTTGAATTCTTTCTTTAAGTGGGTTCACAAGGTTTGGCTCCTTTCTCTAATACAATTCCATACATATTTTGAATTCCAAAAAGTAAAGAGCTTAATGGAATTCTTTCATTTTTACCGTGAACTAGTTTTATTACTTTATCGAAGGACATATCAGGAAGCATCGGACAATAACCATATATTTGACTATTAAGACCTCTAAGATGCCTTGAGTCACTTGCTCCAATGGATAAGAAAGGAACAACTCGCGCATTCTTGACTTGCTTTTGAACTTCTTGTTCGAATAAAACTAAATCAGCTATTTTCAAATCAGTTTCATAGCCTGGAGAGAACTCCATAATTTCATATTTAACAGGAAGCCCTTTTAACAATTCTGTTAAGATATTAAAAAACTGTTCTTCAGACATATTTGGAAGGGGACGACTATCAATATATATTTCAGACATACCTTTTAAATCTGTATTTTTTCTTCCTCCTTTCCATTTCGTGATTGAAAAAGTTGTTTGACTAATTGATTGAACTAATTTGTGAAGATTGAGTGGAATATGTTCTAAAAATTTGTTGAGTTCCTTATCATCGAATTCAATATTTAAATCTTTTCCGATTGTTTGTAAGAGAGTATACGTTGCTGTGGGAATTGGTTCGTTTAAGTTAACTTTACGGAGTCTATTAATAACTTTGACCATCGTGCGAATAGAGTTTTCATTAGGTAAATATGGGTTTTCATTTCTTGTCATAGAGGAAGTTATTTTAACTCTTGCAATACCCTTTTGACCCATTTCACATAAATAGTATTCATTCTGGCCAATGTGAATGGGGAAACCACCACCTTCATTAAATACGGTAGCATCGATAAACAACTCTTCATATTCCTTTAAGAGGGCAAGTAACCCGAATGTACTACCACATTCCTCATCGGCTGTTGCCACCATCAGAACATCTCTTTCTAATGTGATGTCATTCCATTTTAAAAGAATCAATAACATTAGATGAGTTACGGTAAGTTGCTTAGTATCTATAGTTCCTCTACCCCACAATTCATCGTTAAGAATTTTTCCCGAAAAAGGAGGTACATCCCAATCCGCTTCTATAGCTGGCACAACATCCAGATGTGATAGTAGAATAATAGGTTTCTTGGCAGTATTAATATTTGGCTTATTAGAAATAATGATATTTGCTCGATTAGTCGAAGTTAATTGGATCTTATAATGTAGACCAAAATATTGTGCTTTTTCAGCTAACCAATTCACCGCAAGTAATTCATTTCCAGTTGGGTTGCTTGTATCTATTTGGATAAGTTCACTTAAAAACTCCGCAGCCATCTCCTTTATTTCATTCCAGTTAATTCCCATTGCATCAACCTCGTACTTGTCAGGTATTTTTTTTTCATTATACGGGCTTATTCAATTGGAATGATGTAAAATAGTTTACACTTATCTAAATTTTCTAAAAATTAAGTTCGTATTCTATATATAACGAATTCGTTTATCAACAAACATGTCTGAAATGCAAAAATCTTCGCTTCAATACATAAGTCACTTGAGATTCCAATTCATCTGCAATTAAAGAATTAAATAAACTTTTTACGAAACGGGCTTCGGTTTTACTTTTCTTCTTTATGCTAATCGTAGCTTTATGGAAGAAATCTTTGAGCAAATTGTAATATCAACAAAATCAGTAGCAGACACTTCAGAACTGTTCCTTCGAAGCATCCAGATGTATAACTTTTTTTAAACATTACCATCGCATTCTCTACCATCTACTGATGTTATAGAAGAAGCCGGAGAGCCAATTGTATCGCACCCTGATACTTATGTAAGTGAAATAAAAATCAGAGAAATCGTGCGAAACGAAATTGCTAAATTAATTAGTCTGAAATTGTTAACTCCCGAAAAGGTTAAGCTTTTGCCTGATGATAAAGTTTAGTAAGGAAACATTCGGAGTGAATTATCCATTTTCCCAAAAAAATCACATCAGATAAATCACTAATTGTACAACGTCAAATTAGTGGCTATCCACGGTATTGGAGTAAGGTATATATAATAAATGGCGAAAGATATTTTCTTTGTAATGATTGGTATGACCGTCATGTAGCAAAATTCAAAACCAAAACTGGCTACTACAATTTTAGAGTAATAGAGTAAAAGGTATTCGTAGAAACTTTATATGTCAAAATAAATAAAAAAGAAGCACAGGTTACTTCCCTGCGCTTCTATACATCAAGCTATATTACTATTTTAATCTATTATAACTGGACATATGTTCACTAAAACGTCTCTGCCAATTCCCTCTGTGATCCAATTTAATTAGAAATAGAGGGATTTCTTTCAATATTGGAGATTGATCTTTCAACATACTTTCTTTAGTCGATTTACTTCTTGTATTTTTGAATTTATAACTATTAATCCTTGGTAAAATTATTTTCTCAAATCCTTCTCGCTTATAAAAATAAGCAGCACCCATTTCTCCAAATTCCACAACTACGAAATCAGCAAAATAAATAAAGGCAACTAAGGGATTATTCATAGGTATAACATTATCCATATAGTCTATATATCGTTTCCAATATTCAAATCTTTCGCTATTTATATCTGAATCAAAGAACTTTTTCAACTCATTGACATATAGCCATTTTTCCACTTGACCCAATGCGTCTTGATTTAAAAAATTCCATTCAGCTTCTTTTTCTCTAGGATCCATTAATCTAAGTATAGCTTGTTCCATTATTCGAAAATGATATTGTTTATACTTCCTTGCTTCCAAATAAACCTTTAATAGATTTTTATATTGGTTTGAAGGAATCTGTTCGAAGAAATTTGCAACGAATTCTATACCATCTTTTCTAATGATGTGATCTTCTCCTAAACTAGAACCTAACAATTCTAACAATAGTCTCGTTTCTAATTTTGATTTATCTTTAACTTTCCACTTTTTAAAAATTATTTTTGTGCTCACTTTGGTTTTCTTAAGATAAGGTACTAATCCTTTAATTATTCCTTTTTTAGATTGGAATGCATTATCCATTGGTTTCTGAAATTCACTTTCAATGCCTATAAAGTTAGTTTTATCTTTTTCATATGATAGGTAAAGCAACTCTTGTAGAAAAAAATCTTCAGTATCATGTTGAAATAAGTTCCAAGCTGTTCGTCCAACAATACTTATGTATAATTCTCCAAGGATTATATTGATTTTCTTCTTTGTTTCTTTATTCTCTTTATGGAAAGGATATTCATAAATCAAGAGCAAAACATCCATTTTACTAAGTGATTCCATTAATTCAGAAATTTTTTCTAACTTTATGTTCCTAATAGTTTCCAACAATCGAGGGAGTTTATATTTTTTACGGAGATTCAAAATCTCATCTTCATAATTTTTAAAATCGCTTTCAATTATTTCTCTTACTTTATTTAATTGTTGTGGCCTGAACTTAAAATGAAGGAATCGGTTTGTATTACTCATGACTTAACTCCATTTACTAACGTTTGAATCTTTTCCAATAGTTGCTCATCTTTCAAACGAAATTTAAACTCCACTCTTCTAGACTTTTCCGCATCTATCTTTCCATTTGCATCTAACACCGGAACACTATGTGAGCGCCCGTTTGCTGTAATAATATGTGTCAGTTCTTCCTTATGCTCGAAGTTAGGAAAACTAGGAGAAAATATTAATTCTACGACAGATAGGGCTCGTCCCTGTGATAAGTTAAGATTAAATAGGTAATCCCCAACTTTGTTAGTATGTCCTTCTACGATAATCTGTGAAATTTCACCCTTAAACTGATCCGACATTAAAACTCCAACATATTTAGGTATAAATTCTCTTAAATACTGTTCACCACCAGGTGACATCTCAGTACTATTACTTTTAAAAAGGACGCCACCAGATAGCTTAATAGTTCCGGTTTGTCTGTCAACCTGCAAGTCAAGATTAGAGTCTTGAAATGCTTCTACAAGTTCATCAATAATCTCACCTTTGACTCCTACTATTTCATCAATCATTTTATTTTGTTCTTGAATGGTAGCTTCCTTCTTTTTTATTGAAGCCTCAGCTTTCTCATACGCACCTTGCATTGTAAACACTGATACCATTAAAACCAATGCAAATATTATTACTAGTCCAGACATTAAATCTGTGTATGAAACCCAGAAACTTTCTTTTTCTTCTTCATGGCCACTTACATAGTGGCGCCTTGTATTCCTAATTCCTCTAGACATTCACAGGACCCCTATATCATTTTTACCATAGATTTGGCATGTTTATTCAATTCAACAACCGAGGTGTTTAGTACCTGGATTGAATCAGGTAAATCGACAATCCCATCATGAATAGCATGAACAGCCTTTGATAGATAACTTACTGATTTTGATAGTTCGTCATCAAACTGTTTAAATGTGTATTCAAGTCCTTGATGCATATCAGCTGTGAATTGATTCATCGATGTAGCCAAATGTTTATTTGCAGTAGTGAAAGTAGCTGAAGTTGTTTGCCATACTTCAGTTAGTCTCTTGATTCTCTGATCCATTTCTGATAACTGTGCTACTAATTGGCTATTTATGCTAGTTACCATATTACCCACATTATTTTTTTCTTTCATAAGTAGTGACATAGTAGCATTTAGTTCCTTTTGAATAGATACTTGTGTCACACCATTTTGTTTCATGTTTTCCACGATACTGGTCAAATCTTTGTTTGCCTTATTGGACAAGCTTAAATAGTTCAAGAAATCATCTGAAAGGTCTTGCTGTGAGACGAATAGCTTATTAATTTTCTCAAGATTAATTTCCATCTTGGAATTAACGTCGAATTGTTTGTTAGTTTGCTCAATAAAGGTTTTAACCTGTTTATCCATAACATTACTCTGATTTTTTGATATTTCGCTGAAAGTCTCTCTTTCCTTAACCATAATCTCTAGTAATTCAGATATATTCATATGGACATTAGTACTCTTCTCAAGCATTTCATTGAGTACTGAGATATTGGTTTCCATAACTGTTTCATAACTTACTATTTTCTCAGTATATTTATGGATTTCTGCAGCTAATGAAGTAGTTGATTCTGCCATGACAGTTTGTTTATTTGCAGAATTCTCCATAGACTCTACAAGTGTGCTCATTCCATCTTGTACTTTTTCTTGCCACTGAATTGTTGTCTTTAAAGCTTCACCTAAATCTTTCATATGGTTTCCAGTAATCTCAGTTAAGGAATCAACAAAGCGATCCACCATTATGCCAATACCTTCCATCTGAGTCTCACGTGTATTCTTAATCATTTCTTCCATCATTTTCTGCGATTGCTGAAGCTGTGGAGATATGGTTTGATTAAATGCATCAGTCATTCCTGAAACCATTTTAGGAACTAGAGATTGTGCGAAAAATTCTTTGGTTTCTTTGGTATTCTCATTCAGATTGTTCACCAGGGACTGACTTGTCTCTAGCTGAGGGATAATTGTTTCATTTAATACACTGATCATTCCTGTCATTATGTTAGGCAATATGGATTGTGTTAAATATTCTTTGGTTTCTTTATGACTATCAATCAATTCTTTTATCAATAACTGATTTTTCCGCATTTCAGGGGTAATGATATCTTGTAATGATTTTTGCACTTCCGCTACCATGTTGGGTATCAATGATGAACCGAGGTAGTCTCTTGTTCCCTCCGAACTATCAATCAATCTATTTATTAATGTTTGACTATGAAGTATTTGAGGTGATATTTTATGATCAACCACATTATTAATACCCGTTATCATTTGAGGAATCATTTTTTCAGTAATAAACCCTTGAAAATTATCCATTTGTTTCACTTGATTTGTTAGCATCTGGTATAAAACAGTATTTTGTTCTTGTGTAGGAAATAATTCATCAAGATGTTGACGTAATTTGTAGTAACTGTCAGAGAGCATAGGGTAGAATGCCATCTTATCAAGAAATTGCCAGATTACTGAAAGAAAAATACCAACAATTGAAGAAGTAAACTTTACTTGCATCCCATTTAGTAAAACCCCAATACCGTTTTTCATGGATTCTGCATCACCGCCAGGATCCAATTGTGATACACCTACTGCAATCCCTAAGAAGGTCCCAATTATTCCCATCGCTAAAAATAATCCAGGTATAGTATCAACTAGTTTTCGCTTTCCGATTTTTTGCATAAGATTATCTTCAAGAAAGTAATCGTAGATATCAGGCACCAACATTATCCCACGTTTATGGTTTTCGCTGAGCTTATGGTTAAAGGTAGAAAAAGATGGTTTAACAAATTGTTTTATAAAGTTACTATGTTCTGGTTGATTTAGCCATTGATTTAATGCCTCTGCTTTTTGCAAAATCGTATAATCTTTTTCTAAACTAAATATGAAATCAGTTAAAATATTCACTTCTTTTCTGGCCCTATAGTATGGAAGCAAATTGTTAAATAAAAAATAGAAAAACAAACTAATCATTATGGAAATATATATCCCGTAAAAAAGAGGGGAAGTGAAAAATGTACTCATGATGAGCCTCCTAGAATTTTGTGGTTTTTATAGACAGTGGGGAAGTAAACCCTTAACAACATATATTTTACTTGATAGAATCTTACTTACTCAGCTCCTTATTAAACCCTATTTTTTGGCAAGTTTATCTCAATTGTATTACATAAACTAGGCAAAACGAATACTTCTTGAAAGATTTATGAAAATTAATTTTATGAATTGAATTTTCACTTTGTGGATTGTACCCATATAATAAATAAAGCTCTAAAATGAATATTACAATATGGTCAATATTAAAAGAGTCTGGATATATCCAGACTCTCATGATGAATCATATCTAATGACAAAGTTATAATGAATTATTATTTCTTGGAGCCCAATAATGAGTAAATCCATTATCAATAGAATAGCGATAAAGCTCTAATAATTTCTTTTCGGTATATACTTTCATATCAATCCTTTGCATTATTTTGTTACTTTTTATTAATTCACCATTCCTATCAATTAAGGAATACA
The DNA here is from genome assembly GCF_049532715.1 of Heyndrickxia sp. MSNUG. Lineage (NCBI taxonomy): Bacteria > Bacillati > Bacillota > Bacilli > Caryophanales > Bacillaceae > Heyndrickxia > Heyndrickxia sp. MSNUG. The sequence goes on along the minus strand of NZ_CP150978.1, from coordinate 2,243,768 downwards.
AGAATGGTTCCACTGCCAATTTATCACTTTTTGATAAATTACAAGTGGTACAAGAAATTACCAGGTTCCATAATTAATCCGATTACACAAAACTCCAAGGAATAAAATGGTCTACATGTGCAGATTCCTTTTTCCTTATTTCTTTTCCACAATAAAAGTATTTACCACTATAAAATGATGAAAGTAGGATATAGAATTCATTTAGCGATGATCTTTTGGATTTCTTTGTCAGATAAATATTTTGCCTTCATTTCACCATATTGTAATTTATGGCTCATAATCGATGCTCTTTTCTTTAACATCTATTAAAAATATCTTTTCTTTGAATCCTCCACGTTCCATAAATTTATCTATTCTAACTTCTTCTACTTCATTGATATTACCCCCATGGCATTCATAAAGCATATGTATGATTTCTAGTAAATCCGCAAGCTCCTCAATGGCAGTTGCATTAGTATTAGCTTCCATATATTCATTCAATTCTTCAAAAGCTTTTTTCCTTAGTTCATTTAAAAATTCTTCCTCTCTAAGAGTTCTTGTGTTCGGTATTTTTCCGTCATTTTTTATTATTTCAGGAATCTGATTACGCACTAGTTTTTATAAATTGGCAATCTTACTATCCCCTCTTATTTCATCTATATTTTGTAAATTAAAATAAATATCTTTATTTTCTACCATATATTCCGCACTATTTTAAACCTTGAAGCTAATATTTAAGCTTTTCTAAAAGAATAGGAAGTTGATCTGAAAATAGAATTAACAAAATTAAGTAACTTATACTTTTATATTATCAATAAAATGGGAATTTTTATATTTCATATTAGCAAAAGAATCGAGTAGGAGGGGGTGACTAACCCCCGACCTCTCACACCACCGTACGTACCGTTCGGTATACGGCGGTTCAACTAAGTTTGACGTAGAAATTCATATCTTTGATATAGACTTTTGAGCCCTTGATTACTCCAGTAAGAGTTGTCGAGGGTTTTGTGTAGGATTGGACTAGAGGCTATTCTCCAATATTTCTTCCTGGAGTTTCCCCATTCGTATGCCTTTTGGTCAGGGACACCTAAACCTTTGAGTTTTCTTACTCTTGTCCTCGGTTTCTTCCATTGTTTCCATTCAATCATACGAAGTCTTCTTCTAATCCACTCATCGAATTCTTTAAATTTACTTGGTGTATCAGCCAATGCAAAATATCCACACCATCCCGTTAGATATTGATTTAGTCTCTCGATTCTAACTTCCATAGGAATTGGTTTAGAACGGGAGGTTAACTCCCGTATTTTAGCTTTAAGCCTTTTAATACTTTCATTTGCTATACGAACCTTCGGTATCTTGTTAACCGTAAAGCTAAAGCCGAGGAACTTTCGTTTCCACGGGCGGTCAACCGCTGATTTTCCTCTATTTACTTTGAGCTTTAATTTCCACTCAATGAAGCATGTAATCGAGTTCATCACTCGTTCTCCAGCTTTCTTCGATTTCATGTAAATATTACAATCATCGGCGTAGCGGACAAACTTATGACCTCTCTTTTCTAACTCTTTATCGAGCTTATCCAAAAGGATATTCGAAAGAAGAGGGCTCAGTGGACCTCCTTGTGGTGTTCCTTCTTCTGCATCATAGACTACACCATTTATCATGATTCCTGCTTGAAGATATTTCCGTATCAATTTCAAGACCAATCGGTCTTGGATTTTACTTGCCAATATCCCCATCAATTTATCATGATTCACTTTGTCAAAGAATTTCTCCAAGTCCATGTCAATCACCCATCTATAACCTTCACTTATATATCCCTTAGCTTTACGAACAGCGTCGTGACCTCTTCGGTTTGGTCTAAATCCATAACTATGTTCTGAAAAGGTTGGGTCAAAAAGCGGGGTTAGAACTTGGGCGATAGCCTGTTGGATGAACCGGTCTGTCACGGTAGGTATTCCTAGTAACCTTACTCCACCGTTCGGTTTCGGGATTTCGACTCGACGGACTGGGTTAGGTTGATAGGTACCTTTCCTTAAAGAATCACAAAGGGTGTCCCAGTTCTCATAGAGATGTCTTCGTAGGGATTTTACGGACATTCCATCTATGCCGTGACTCCCTTTGTTTTTCTCCACACGTTTAAGTGCTTCTATTAAGTTTTCCCGTGACAGAATCAGTTCCATTAACATGTGATATTTCCTTTCGACGTGAACGTAGAAATCTAATTATGTTATTCCTGCTCCACCCTCCTGAAGTCCCCTGTGGATTCACCACTTCCTCCTTCAAGTAAGTCCTTTCGGATTGTCTGCTTCTACACAGGAATTGTATGCCTAGTTCTCGTTCTTCCTAATTGTTCAGTCCTTCCCTTACCGTCTCGAGTAGGTAAGGTACTATGACCTCTGCTGACTTCTGATTGTTCAGCTATCTATTGCTAGATAGGTTACCAAGTGTACTTGGCGTTTCAACCAGACCTCCCCGGGTAAGGTTACAATCTTTCCCTCCATCTATCTGCTCCATTTACTCTGTACCACCTTCGGCAGTAAGGATTTTGTTTTGATGTGCAAACTCATCCAATGGTACCTAGCCTTATATGAAGTTCGTGTTCCTCAGACCGGAGGTTTGCCGCTCGCTTCCTTCAGATTCCGCGTCACCACGGACACCCTTGCGTTAAGCTAACCACTACTACTGCCTTCATGGCTCGGGACTTGCACCCTAAAGACTGCACCCATGCCGGGCGCACACAAAGAAGCAATCACTATAAAGAAAGTGATTGCTTCTTTATACTTTTCTTGAATAATTTGATTAAAACTAACAGGGGTTTATTGGTGAAGATAAAATCGTCAAACCGGATTAACAAAAATCAACAACAATTGGTTAATAACACTTTGATTGCAGAGATTATAAGATTGAATTTTATGTTAGACATTCAATATCATTTATCTTTCATTCCTTTCTATTCTAATTAACCACTACCTCTTTCAGGTTTAATCTCCTGTACAAATGGTAGATGATAATAACGCTGAACAGAAAGGAGAAAAACTATGAAGGACGAACAAAGAAGCAAGATCATGTCTTCGATTAGGGCAGTCTCCAAATTGGAATCACTTGTGACACAAGAGCTATGGAAAAAAGGATTTAGGTTTAGGAGAAATGTACGTGGAATGGTCGGCACCCCTGACATTGCAATAAAAAAATATAAAGTAGTTATATTTATAGATTCCTGCTTCTGGCATTTCTGTCCTATACATGGAAAGATGCCGAAGAGTAATATCGAGTTTTGGAAAAAAAAGCTTCACCGCAACCAGGAGCGTGACAAGGAACACACGCAATATTATCTTCAAAGAAATTGGCACGTTTTAAGAATATGGGAACATGAGATACGGAAAGATTTCAATAATACAATTGAAAAAATAGCAACTTTCATTGAAAAAGCAAAAGCAACCGAAGCATCATGATAAGAAAAGGCCTTGACTGACAGTCAAGGCCTAACTCATTAACTTATTTAAAAAAAGCTCAGTTGCTGAGGTTGATTCTTTATAGCCTCTTGTTCTTCTTTTTCTATTTCAAGAATGCGTTCACCCATTCGCTGTATCAAGCCTACAACTAGAGCGTTACCCATACAGAAATATCTCATCCTATCAGTCATTCCGTTGGTCCAGTTATCTGGGAAACCGTTCAATCGCTCACATTCCAGAGGAGTTAATACTCGAATCCTCTTAGTCTCCGGATCCTCGATTACATGGCTGCTTCTGTTTGTGGTTCCTTCGCTTGTCAGCATTGTGCGACCCGGTTTATCCAAAGGTTCAGGAAAAGCCATACCACCTTCTGAGAAGATATAACTATGACCACTAGCAGATGTTCGTTCTATTTTTTTTGGCCCTTTCAAATACTCAAACTTTTCAATTTGAGCTTCTGTTAAGTAATATTTCTCATCAACATTGGATTCAATAATTTCTCCCAATGTTATTGGAACTTCTATTTCAGGGATGACTTCCTCTGTATATACCACACCATCCCTCATAATTCCAGCATTCCTATATTTGCTATAAAAATGTTCAGATATCTCAACCAAATCCTCTGGCAGAATGAAGGAATCTGTTTTATATTTTGAAGGTTCGTCCAAGACAGGGAATGCACGGGCGAAGAAGCCGTCTTTTTTTATCATTTGTCCATCTTCGATTTTTCCTCTTGCCTTTATATATGATGATTCATTACGAATCGCAAAAATAAACACCCGTCTCCTTCTTTGTGCTTGTCCATATTCAGCTGCATTGATCACCCGCCACTCAACAGAATAGCCAAGGTCACGAAAACTGGCTAACATGACAGAAAAATCCCTGCCGCGTTGTTTAGATGGTGATTTTAAAAGCCGATCGACGTTTTCCAGAAGCAAGTATTTTGGGCGTAAATCAGTAGCTAATCTTATAATCTCCCAAAAAAGAACACCTTTTTTTCCTTGGATTCCTTTTTCACCAGAAAGCGTTCGAGCAACGGAGTAGTCCTGGCAAGGGAATCCTCCTACTATCATATCCACATTTAAATCAATAAATGTGTTTGCATCTACTTTTGCGATATCCTCGTTTGAATGGATTCCTTTCCCTTCAAAACGTCTAGAATAACAATCAAATGCATCTTGTGCTTTTTTGGAGGGTTCCCATTGGTTCCCCCAAACCACTTCGAAGCCATTTGTTGCTTCTAGTCCAAGCCGGAATCCACCAACACCAGCAAATAATTCAGCTACTTTCAACATATTGAACATCCTCTCGGTATCCATTAGACCTATGAAATATTATAGTAAATTCTCATAGAAAGATCAACGATTACTATAATTTTTTTCTATTTACACGGGAAAAAATTTTAAAATATCGATTAGATTATCTTATCATAAATCTGTGTTCATGAAACATTATTAATTAAATTACAAGTAGTTCCCTAGAGTTCAGAATATAAATATTCTTCTACCAACCTATCCTTAGAATACCACATACAGAACGTTTGTTCTATAATCATGTATCGTCAGTGTAAAAAAAACAATAAAAATAAACTAAAAAGGAACTTAACAAATGTTAAGTTCTCTTTATGAATCAAATGAGAGTCTTGCGAAAACCTTTTGCTTCAAAGTCCCTGGGATTGAAATCTTTCACAAAAGGAGAAATTCTTTCTTCAGGATTCTCTTCTGCTACATAGTACAGGAATACTGCTTGCTTTGTCCTTGTTAAAGAAACGTAAAGGATTCGCTTTTCCTTTTCCTCGATTTCTTTTTTATCATCGTCAAAGTCTTTAGACGTAGCTGTTTTTTTCTTTTTCAAGTTATCAATCTCATCTTTATGGGGGTAGTAAAATTTACTGAAATCGACAATGAACACAAAATCGAATTCCAGGCCTTTTGTTGTTTTCGCTTCTAGGAAGTAGATTTCAGGTCCTCTTCTCCTAGCATCTTGGATTCCTTCGTCTCTTTTTATATAAGTATTAAAAGTAAAAAATTGGCCAAGGAAGGTTTTCATATCCCTTTCTTTTTGAACATCATGCTGGCGGTGTATAATCGCAAAAGTTGCTTTTGGATCCCGAGCATGGAGTTCGGTAATTCCATCTGCTATTGCCTTCATCATTCTTTGGTGGCCTGAGTACGCCTGGATAATTGGTTTTTCCCCTTGACGAGGAAAGTACTTTTCATCATCGTACTTCGAGTCTTCTTGTGACTTTGAAAACTGCAAAGAGTTCGCTAGTTTCATAATTTGATAGGTAGATCTCCAGTTACGCTTCAACACTACGTTGTGACCACTTTGAACATTAATTCCAAGTGCTCTGTAGGAAAATGGGCTACTTTTATAAATCCGCTGACGTTCATCCCCACTTAGAGTGAGCGTTCCTTTATTAATATTGACAAGAACTCTCAATTGCATTGGCTGCAAATCTTGAACCTCATCAATAAAGATATGGTCATACTTTTCCTTCTTTAAGAGAAGGTGAATGTTTTCCATAACAAGTAAAGCATAATCTTCACGGTCAATTCGGTTAAAGAAATCTCGCCGTTGATCTTTTTGATAGTATTCAAACAACCTGAATATTGTTCTTCTTTGCTTAACAGAAATACTTGGTAGCTTTCCACGGCCTACCCGGTCACAGGTCAAATAGTCCTCTAATGTAATAAAGCCGTTGCCCTTCATCCAGGAAAATTCATCAAACAGAAATGCTGTATTTTTGGTTTTTTTAATTGTATGAATGGAAGGTAAGTTCTTGAATTCCTCTGTTTCAAGAAGATTCATCAATCGTAACATGGTCCCCTTCACATTATCTTCATTTCTATTTAAGTTAGAGTGACTGGTTCGAAATAACTTCACCTTTTTGCCTATAGATTTTAATAGGTGATGGGCAAGCTCATGGAACGTATAAAAATGAACTGTATGATTATGCTTTTCAAGCATCCCATAAAACTCAGACTGTTTAAATCGGTTTTCAGCGTCCTTGACAAGTTCCTGATTGAAAGAAACAAACAAGAACCTTTTACCGAAATCCTCTGACATTTTTTGCATCATCCTCGTTAAAAGGGTAATACTTTTTCCACTCCCGGCAGTCCCTTTTACGAGCAGATGTGTTGAGTTCATTTTCGCCACTTTTCGTTGCTCATCGCTTAATTCAATATTGCGAAGAAATAGGGCTGTTTGATCCGATATATCGTCCTCTGTGCTAGGAGTTTGTGAAAGAGCATCAGAAAGGACAGAAAAAGCATAATCGAACTTATTTTTATTAAAATCAAACTCCGTCTGCATCAATGTCATTGTCATCAAATCCCTTTTTTAAAATATCAACTGTATAATAGGCGTCTTCACAATATTCAGAATGTGGACATAACTTACAGAACACAGAAGGATTCGCCTTAGGCAGTACCCCCGATTGTGTTACCATTTGTTGAATCATTTCAGCCTTCTGTCTTCTTATACCACCAGGTGGAGTAAATGCTGACTGCCAAAGCTCATTCTGAAATGCTCCTCGATGGGTCAGAAATTGAAAATAAATCATACTCTCAGGATAGTCTATTCCATTGAATTTGCGTCTTTTACTAAGTCCATACTTCCGCATCCCCATGACATAGTCTTCATTCAGGTTATGATCAATAATCGTTCGTAAGGTTATCTCAGTCAAAAACGGGAACATATCTTCAAGCATCTGGATGATTTCAGTTTTCGTCTTTCCAATAGAAGCGTAAACTTTAACCAGGTTTCCAATTAAAAACCCTTGATGGAAAGACGATCGATAGCTAGAAAAGCCATTAACAATCGTGCTGTAGACAAAACGCTTTTTACACAAACTCATCTCAGCAAATTCCTCTTGGGGCAGCTGGGATAACTTTTCCTGTATATGAGCAACATTATAATCCTCTGGGAAAAATCCAGGTTCCATATATTGATAATTTCTTTCATTCTCTTCTAAATCGGAACCTAGATCAAGAATCTCCATATAAATCGATTTATCAAGTTCTTGATACTCATTCCAATTTTTAACCCAAGATAGAGAGATATTTTTTTCAAAGCACAAAGAGACAAAGAACAGGTACCGCGAAAACGCTAAAGAATGTTCCTTGCGAAAAACATACATATTTGTTGAAGGATTATCTAGTTTAGTGATTAATTCAAGGGATAAAGGCCAAGGCATTGGTGAATTGGTTTCTGGGAAATGCTTTTCATCCAAACCACACACATGCAATTCTTCAACATCTTCTCTTAATATAAGTCCATCAAGATCAGCCATCTTGTAAAGGTGTAGCTTATTCTTCATAGGATTCGTTTCTGAATAATTAGTGCCTCCTAGTTGATCGGGGGTTTTATCTAGCGAACCAATAAGATCCTGGTCCGGTTCTTCCAAACCGTTTTTCAAAAAGACGATAATAGCGTCTGAAAGGTCACCAATATGATATTGTTGTTCATCATAAATTGGACTAGTAAGCATGTCCTCCAACTGGTTCACTAATTTTCTTTCGATTTCATCTCCCAATGAACTTTTCAGGTTTGTGTCATCAAGTAGTTGTTGGATGCGCTGGAAATGGGTTTTAATGGTAATTCGCTCTTCTTTTATATTGACTAGCCAGGTCGCATCCTTCACCAATTTTTCAAGGAATTGCTGTAATTTCTTTAATGTGCGATAGGGGACAGAAAAAAAGAAAACCGCAGAACTGGGCTTACCCTTACTGCTTCTAGAAAATCATTTCTCTTTAAATCGTATTTTTTAAATGCTTTTATAGAGGATTTTTTTGCAGCCATTAAGGTCTTAAATTGTGTGACCCATTGCACAGCAGTACGGCAGTTCTCGAAATAAGGCAATATTGCCTTTAGCTCTTCGGTATACTCACGCGCATTTTCGCCTTCATCCTCTAACCAACCAGATGCAAAAGATTCCAATAAAATTTTATCCGTTAAAAAGTAATCCTGCTTCTCTTCGTCCCAAATAGAATGTAAATGGAAAAGATACTGGCCAATCGGATAAGCAAGAAAATGTCTTTCTTCAAGGAAAGAATCAGGACGAAATTCCCGAATTCTTTCTTTTAACTCATCACTGTTTGGCGATACATAACGAACGCCCGCTTTTATATCCTCAACAAATTCAACCATGTACTCATATGGCTTTTGGGTAACTGCCGTAAGGTTTTCAAAATTATTTTCCGTTCCGTCAAATCTTGAAGCGAATCGGATTCCATTTAGCACTGATTCGTCTCTTGTAATTTTCCAATCTCTCTTATTTGCCCAACCGAATTTTTCAGAGAAGTTCTCATCTAAAAAAGAAAACACAGAGGGATAATCACGGTGATAGAGATTCAGAAAAATGATGTTAATTCCAAGCTCTTTCCATTTGGTGAACAAATAATGCTGTACCGGTGAAATATAGTAAAAGCCATGCAAGACAACAGTATCATTTTTAAGGGATATTTCCGCTTCATGGAATACATTCCGAATACACTCTAAATCTTTTACCTTTGCTACTGCCTTATCCATATAATCCTTGAAATAAGGTAGCATCTCTTCCCAAATATCACAAAACAACTCTTCCTCAACCTTCGTAACGTTCTGTCGCAAGATGCGTGGATTTAAACCGATTTCAGTAAAGTTCCTCATGGTGATTAACAAATTCAGTTTATTCCGCTTGAATGAACGAATGACCTTCGGTTCCAGCGAGTTATCCCAATTTCTAAGTAAATCGGAAAGTTGGGTATATTGAATGAATCGATTCTCTGGGAGATTCCAGCCAGGGTAGAAACGATCAACTAGTGTTCCGATAGATTGTACGAGTGGCAATTGATGCCGTTGCCTAACACCGACTTCCAGCGAACGTGTCGCACAAATATGCGGAATGTCGACATATGGCTGGAAATCAGGTTTTTGATGGAAGGTATATGGATTTTCATATGTTATAACACTGACATTCCCCATCATATTCATCATCCTATCTATATTGAGTTAATAATTTCGACCAAGTCCACTGAAAAGCATCATTCTTCATATTTCTGATTAAGACCAGTTCGTTTTTAGCTCGAGTCATTGCCACATATAGTAGCCTTGTTTCTTCCCTGATTGATTCTATTTCATCCTGTGAAGTAAGGCTTGTAAAATAGTCATTATGACGCATTTCATAGCCAGGCTTATTTATTGACCAGCCTGCCCTTTCTTTTTTATCATCAAATATAATTTTACTAAAGGATGAGGTAAAAGGTCGTTCAGTAAATGGAATAATAACGGTATGATACTCCAATCCTTTGGCGCGATGAGAAGTCAAGATATGAACATGGTCCAGACCACCGTTCGTTGGTTCATACGAAACTTCTTCTTCATCCCTGTTTGTGGCAATCTGGATCTGCAGCCAATCAGCAATTTGGTTCAATGAAACAAAGTCCTCGGAAAATCGAAGATGAAGCAGCTCAAATAACTTACCAACAGTTAGCTCATACTTGCGAGTTTCATCCTGTGCTTCCTTGATAAGCTGATCCTCGTTATATTCTTGGGCATAAGTTCTTCGGAGTTCATCCAGCTTTCGTGAAAAAACCCAATTATATGGTTGACGGTCTTTTATGATGGTTCGGAGTACAGCCATTACAGGCTGATAAGACAACTGCTTTTGATACTTTTCGAACGGGAAACTCGTCGCTCCTTTGAGCGTTTCTAAAGTAACAGACGAGTATCTCCCAACCTCAAGCATCTTCTGAAACAAGTAGGCTTCGACCTGGCCAAAAGGGCCGTCTAAAAGATTCGCGATGTATTTGCTGTTCTCTGGAAAAAGCAACGCCAATACAAGGGAATGGAAGTTTCGAACAGCATTTGATAAGAAGAACGCTCCTCCAACTTTCAACTTCGTTGGCAAGGCGCCTTCACTACACCAGGTGTTAATCATTCTCGCTTCTTCAATGGTTCTTGTTAGTACTGCCAATTTTTCAGGCTCTTCCCCTTGTTGTAGGGAAGAATTAATCATCTGTATTTGCTTAAAGCGCTCTCTGATAAAAGGCATAATGTTTGTCTGCATGTTATCTTTTGTGTCTTCTCGCTTGTTCAGTATCACAAGCGGTCTTTCCACTCGGCCATGCTTCATTCCTAAAAGACGGTCTTGTTCCCCATCATACTGAAGGAATTCCTGTTCCCCCCACCATGTGAAATAATGGTCCATTTCATATAATAGTTCCTTAGTGGTCCGATAGTTTTTATTTAAAAAATAGTCTTGATCATTAATGGAAATCTCACGCTCGTTCAGAGTTTTCTTCAAAATATCAAACGCTGTATGATTTGCTCCTCTGAATCGGTAAATAGATTGCTTCGTATCTCCAACAACTAAAAGCTTAGAGCTAAATGCTTCTTGTATTGTAGCAATCAGACGAATCTGGACATCATCACTATCCTGAAATTCATCAACAAACAAATAGGATATCTTCGTTGAGAGGGTCCTAAAAGCCTTAGGGCCATGATTTTTCCTTATTAAATCAATCTGTCTTGTTAAATCATTCATCATAACTGCGTTGAGAGTTTCTTTTTCTTGGAAAAAGCGCTCCTCTACATTCCGGATCACTGTTTGTATGAGATTGTTCATGCGCTCATTCCCAAGTGGAGCCGAGCCAAAATCGACCTTCTTAATGATTTCTTCTGAAGAAAAGCCTTTCTGCTCAAACTTTTCCCAGAAATCATAAATAGTTTCAACCAATTCATAAAATTTCAAAGGACTAATTAAAGCTTCTATCGTTCCATTCTTCTCAGAGAGCTCTTCCTTAAAATATTGATTCAGCTCCTCCTCAACCCAACGCTTCTTATCAGATTTAAAGCTTCGTAACTGAAGGTTCAATCCAAATCCCCTTAAAGAACCTAGCTCTTTTAATAAAGCTTTGGAGAATGAGTGAATCGTCTTGATACTCATTTCATTTAATTGCTCAAGAAGGGAAAGAAACTGCGGAGCACCAGTCGCTTTTGAACGGAGAAAAAGTTGTTCTCTCAGCTTTTTATACATATTTTGTGCTGCGTCCCTTGTAAAAGTAATCATGACTATCTCTGAAGGTCTTACTTTTTCTTTTAATAATAAATAAAGGACACGATCAACCATAACTGTAGTCTTTCCAGTACCTGCACCCGCTTTTACCATGATGTTTTCAAGATATGGCGCATGTTCTATTTTATACTGTTCAATATTGAAGCTAGGAAATGAGTGTAGGATTTTATCAAATCCAGCCTTATGATCCTGCCCATCAATAATGGAAATCGATTCATGAATAACAACATCCTCGATCATTAAGCCTAATAACTTTGCCTTCATAAACGCATTTAACCTTTGTTCGGGAATAGCCAATTCAATTTCTTTATTTGTAAACAAAAGGACTTTTTTTCCTTGTTTCAAAAGATGGTAAATATAGTCCGATTGTTGTTCAATTTCTTTTGAATCACTTAATAGGACATACGAGTATACAATCTGATGATTCACAATGAATCTCCCTTTCTTAAAAACACTGTCGAAAAAACACTTATATATTATTATAATATACTTCTTTTCCATATCCTAGGTTGCAAAGTGATAGATAGGCAAAAAGTCGTTAAAATTGATATTCATTAGGGAAATTTCTATAATAAAAAAGAAAAAAAGAGAATCCTATAAAAAGGATTCTCATCAAATTGTTACTTTTTCATATAGTGATTCATCAAGTTCATTAATCAATCTTGACCCTTTACCATAGTAGTAAAGCTGGAGATAAGTAGAAGCTCTAGTAATGGACACATATAAAAGTCGTCGCTCCAATTCCCAATACTCTTCTGTATCCATATCCTCACTTAAAGTAGGTTCAATCAAGTCAATCACTATTACATAATCAAACTCCAAACCCTTTGAGGAATGTTGCTTACAGAACTTTACGCCAGGTGAATAGGGGTTACCTTCAGATTTATTTATTTCAACTGGCTCGATATTATACTCTCTTAACACATGTCTTAACTTATTGAACCTCCAACCATGTCGAGCAAGTACGCCTATTGTGGCCTCCGGGGTCTCTTCCCGGAATTGTTTGATAGTTTTAGCTATTTCGTAAAACTGTACATCCCTTGATGAGCATTGAATAACCGCTGGAATCGGTCCGGAGGTTGTTGGTAGTTCTACAGGCGTGTATTCATCATCATGAACTACGGAATCATTTTGTTGTAAGCTTGCTGCAAGCTGTATAATTTCCTTCGTAGATCGGAAGGATTCTTTTAATATCTTGGTACGGCCGCCTGTAATATTTAGGCCAATGTCTTTCCACGTAAAGGAAGTTTTATAGATTTTTTGCCCTTTATCAGCTGCGACAAAAAAGGATTTACGTGCAATTGCCCTAAGTATGAGTAATTGAACCTGCTGTAAATCTTGCCCTTCATCAATGAATATATGGTCAAATTTCATTTCATCGGGAATTTTATTTAATTTCTTTGAAAGGATGAGGCCAAAATCATCATAATCCAAACGATAATCTTTTTCTTTATTATAGGTTTCATACACTTTGAATATTAATTGCCTATCCTTTTCCGTTACACGGACCTCACTTCCTCGACCACGACGATTTGCTTCAAGGTATTCCTCCAAGGAATCGATTCCTTTCCCCTTTATCCAACAAATTTCATCTTTAAGGAATTCCTTATATTTTGTCTCCTCAGTTACAAAGCGATGCTTTTGAGATTTAGCCAATTTTTTCATTGCACTTCCCAAGAAGTCATCGTATCTTTCATTTACAAGATAAGATTTCTTTCTCAACACTTTAAAATAGGTACTCATGGCCCAACTATGAAAAGTTTTAATATGGAGATTTGGCAGGTTTTGTTCCTCCATTAATTGCTTGGTAGCATTGGCCAAGGTCCCCACATAGGTAAAAACCGCAACCTGCTGATTAGGATATTTTTCTGCAGTCAGCTTTGCCTTTCGCAACATCACAAGAGTCTTTCCACTACCAGCAATTCCCCGAACTAAAATTTCATCCCCTTGAAAGTTCACTATTTCTTCTTGTTGTTTTGTAAACTTATGATTAATCCCAGACATTTTTATCTCTCATTCCTAATGAATTTAGTAGGCTAGTATCCTAAGGTAAATCATCATCCTCATCTATTCCAGCAGGAGCATTTAAAAAATCCCTTGCTGAAACAAGTAAACCTCTGTCCTTAATATCAAATATCGCTTTTTTAGTTACCTTTTGAACAATTGATAGTTTTTCCACGGTGTCTTCGACAGTTCGCCAATTTTTCGCTACAATTTCCCATGCTTTTATATTCATTTGTTTTTCCCATTCCCATCAACAGCATAGTTTCCATCAGGACAAAGATCGAGAAATGGACAATATCGGCAATGATAATCTGGTTTTGCCTCCATGATGGTTGAAATGGCAGTATTCTGCTCTTGAATCTCTTCTATCATCTTCTCTTTCTTGGAACTTACAGCCTCGTATATTTCGGTACGTCTCTTCATGGTTAATCCTGGAAACTGAAAGTTTTTCCTCATTTCACTTATAGTGATATTCCCAACTAATTGGTCCCTCTTATCTCTGCTTTTTTTCACGAATCCGAGACTTGCTGTAGCCATATTTTCTTTTTGATAGGTCGTCCATTGAGGGAATAACTCGCTCACCATTTCGATTACCACTTCATCGGTATCTCGAGTATATCGTTTTACCACGCGGATGATTTCAGAAAAAATAAATTGATATATAAACTCATCAGAAAAAACCGGATAACGACCAAGTACATAGCCGAAATAAAAACGCCGTGGACATAACTCATATTCAGCTAAAATGTCCTCATATTTTAATTCTTCTATAGCATTTTTGATTGCTATCTCATCAGTTTTATAAGTGCTGAAATCAAAGTTGTTAAATGGACTGATTTCCCCTTGTTTCATTTGGAACTTATGTGGTTCGACATCCATATTTAGGTATTGAACATACACTGCCGGTTGTAAATTCTCACGGTCTAGGAAGTTACGAATCCACGATAATTCCATTTCCCCATCCCATAAAAATTCTAAGGTGATAAAAAGCAAATATCTTGAAATAGCTTTAACCGAATTGTTTCTGAGCTCATTCATCTCTAACACTTGATGTATATTCGCCATGGAAGAAAAAGTTTGCTCTTGTAAAGGCCATGGAATAGTGAACTCACTTAGCGGAAGACCTTGTTCATCCAAACCAGTAAGATAAACCTTACGTTTATGCTGCTTGAAAGCCTCGCCATCAACTTCGATAAATGGCTTGATAAAAAAATCTTCCTCATCTGAAAACTTTCCGCTTAGATAAAATTGAATGGCTTTCCCAATATCCTGATATAAGAATTGGTGAGTATCATCAATCAAAGAAATCTTTTTATTGATTTTTTGGATAAGTTCTTTTTCTTCCTTTTGTAATAGAACATTATTCGCAACAGGGTTATGCTCCTTCATCAAACGGGATAGTCGTTGGAAATGTTCGTGGATGGATGCCCCGTTATTTGAAAAATCGAACAGGTTTTCTGCCATCTCCTGGAGTAATAAAAAGAAACTTAAGATTTGTTCTACCCTTTCCTTCTTAAGGGAAAGATGTCCTAATTTCGAGAAAGGACTTCGGATACTCTCTACAACACGATTATCCCCTTCACTTTCAAATAACGGAAGAATGTTATTGTATTGAGTAAGAAGATCCTCAATTCTTTGCAGCCATTCATCGCTAAACACACAATCTGAAAAGAAGGGTAATAATTGTTCTAAATCAAAAGTATAGTCTCTTGCATTCTGATTTGTACGTTTATCAGTTAGCCATCCAGAAGAAAAACAGACCATTAAAATTTCCACATTCAATATTAATCGCTTCCCTTGCAGCATATCGTGAATTTTTACGATAAATTGCCCAACAGGGTAATTCAGGAAATTCCTACTCTCTGCAAACCGTTCCGGATAATATTGCACAAGCATTTCATTTAGAATATCGGCATTGGTCGCAATGATTTGAGCACCATTATTGTCTTCTTTATTTTGATTCCCGACAGGGTAATGCTTCATGATGACATTATGAAGGAAATCAAAAAACGATTCATAGGCAATAACCTTCCTTTCCTCACGCCAACTATCATGCGTACCCTCTTCAAACGACTGTAAAAAACGAGATGCGATTGTTTCTTGGGTCTTCTCTCTTTCTGGGATATTCCATTGATCAGTCCAACCAAACCTCTGGGAAATAAATGCTTTCGAAAAGTCAAAAGTTTTCGGAAAACGTCCATCATAAAACTGGAAAAATACTAATTCAAACCCTGCTCGTTCTAGAAGCTTCAAAAACACCTGCTGCTCCGGCGTTATAAAGTAAAAACCATGGAGTATAATTTTCTGCTTAAATTCCGGAATTTCAAGGCAGATATCTTCTTCCCTTTTAAATCTACGTTGTAAGATAGCATTGAGGTGTTGATGAATTGTATTTACTTTCCACTGCCCCCGAAGTAGTCTGCGAAAATCATCATAAATGGAATCCTGCTTTTCCAGCATGTACCATACATTAAAAAAGAATTCCTCTTTTTTAGTTAATCCAGAGACTTTCTTAAGGCTCTCTGGTTGGACACCGCAGAATACAAGAAATCGAATGGTATCAAGTAACTCTGATGTATTGTTACGAAAAGCATCTTTTAGATTTTGACTTCCGGGTATGGAACTAATGATTCTTGATAACGATAAGTACTGCTCTAACGATCGTTCGGGCTTATGCCAGTTTTGAAAGATTTTATTAATAATTTGATGAATGGTAAAAATATATTGAAATTCTTTGTCATCATCATTTCGGTAACGTTCTTTGATGCCTTCTGCCATATTTTTAGTAGCGCAAATATGAATCTCACTTTTGATTTTTGAAAAGGCTTCATGTTTCTTCCACTGTTGAGGATGAAAATATGTCTCTACATTAACGGCCATAAGGCACCACCTTGACTCCTGTACTCTCGATGAGTTCCGCCCAGGTTCTTTGTTTAGGCGCATTCGGTACAAGTACGACCAATCGCTCCTTAACCCGTGTCATCGCTACATACAATAATCTTGTTTCTTCTTTATATACCTCTTGATGATCAATCTTCTCTAAGTCATCAAAATGACTACTCTGAGAGTTAACTTCTTTAATAAACCAAGCAACTCTCTGTTCTTCCGGCTTCTTTTCATCTTCTTCTTCGATATAAAAAGTGGTCCGCTTGAAATCAAATGGACTTGTTGTTTTCGGAATGATAACGGTATGGTATTCCAGACCTTTTGACCGATGTACAGTGGTAATATCTACTGAATTCTCCGCTGCTTGTACCATCGGTTCATTTTCCTTGCGATTTGTTCGCATCTGTAATGTTAACCATTTATATATCGTATACAAATTGGTGTTCATCATATCAAACTGTTGCTGGATAATATTCAGTAAATGAAATAAATTCTTGTTATATTTCTGTAGAAAAATTTTTAATTGCTCTTCATCTTCAAATGCATCTTGATAAAATTCCTCTAAATGATGAAAAACAGCTTTCTCTGAGATGATTTTCTGAATAACCGCCATGACAGGATAGGTTTTTATTTGATAAACATACCTTGTGAAGTCACCATTAATTTTACTATTGATAAATGAAAGAATGGCTTCATTATTTCCGCTAAACGGAAGCAAAACTCGATAAGGTATTTTATAGCGGAAGTATGGGGTTTGCAATGCAGTTAACACATGCTTTGCTTCACCTGGAAACAGTAATCCGCCTAGTAATCCTTTAAAGTCGCGTACAGCATCACTCTTGTAAAAGGTACCATCTAAGTTTTGCATCGTCGGAATAGCAGCTTGGCGGCACCATTCAGCCACCTCTTGTGCCTGGGAATTCGTTCTTACTATCAAGGCGATTTTACGATTTTCCTTTTTAGGTAAATGTTTAGTTACTTCCAAAGAGTGTTGGATTGCAGAAATCATTGCATCTTTGTTTTGTTTACTATTGATACTAATAACTTGAAATTCATTTACACTTTCCTTACGTTTGTTCATTCCTATAAGCTTCATATCATAGGTAAGCCAATCTTTCTCTCCCCATTTGACGAATAGAGAATCAAGCTTTTCTAAAATGCTAGAAGCAGTTCTGTAGTTTTGTTGTAGGGACATACCCAGGAAACATGAGTTCTCTTCTTGCCCATTCACTTTTTCATCCAACAGATCAAATGATTTGTAGTCGGCACCACGGAAACGATAGATGGATTGCTTTACATCCCCCACAACAAATAACTTGTAATTTAAAAGTTTGGCTAAGCTTGCGACTAGATCGATTTGCACATTGTCACTGTCCTGGAATTCATCCATAAATAGATATTTATTATGGTCAATTTGAGTGATTTTTTCTTTATCATTGCTGAACTCTTTAATTTTTCGAATTAAGTCGTTCATAGAAAATGCATTTTCTTCTTTTTTTATTTCATCCAACCTGTTCTCGCAGTGTTCAAAAACATATTTAAATAGCTCATGTAAAGAAATGTGAATTTTATTTAGAGGTTTCCCCCAATCCAACTCTTGGATTTCTTTTTTAGATAGTCCCTTCTTCTCCATTTCTTCCCAGAATTGAAGAATAATATTGACTAATTCATAATGTTTCAATAAATGGATACTAGAATCAATGGAATTAGACCGGTAATACTCATCAATCAATCCACCAACGATTTTTTTCTTTTCCATAATAAAGCTACGTAGCCGGACATTTTTTCCATAACCAATCTCATGAGCCAAGCTAGTAAGTATGTTTTTAGAGAAGGAGTGAATTGTACTGATTTGCATCTCCTTTACGTCCTCTGCATACATTCCATATTTTATATTCCCTGTTAGCTTTGATAATGTTGTAAGTTTTCCTTGCAAACGTTTTTTCATTTCATTAGTGGATTCATTCGTAAAAGTAATCATTATTATATCTTCTAATTCAATTTTACGGGTTAATAAAAACAGAATCCGGTCAATCATAACATGTGTTTTACCAGTCCCTGCTCCAGCCCTTACCATTAGGTGTTTGGTAATAGGGGCATGAACTACTTGATATTGTTCATAGTTAAACTTTTCAAAATGATTCAATATGGATTGAGGGAGACTCTCTTCCCCATCTTGTATTTCAATTTGGTCTTTAATCTGTGCATGGAGAACGGTAGAAAAACATTGTAATTGGTGACTATCAACATACTCCTTAAATTCTCTTAGCCAAATTTTATCAATCTCAAAATAACTAAGAATTGTTATTTTAATTCCATTTTTCAGTTTTCTTTCAATCTCTGTTATTCTTTGTTGGAAGAAGTCTTTATTAGGAAACACATACAGAGTTGAATAGGAATCATCTGAAGCTATAAAACCGTCATTTTTAATCCCAAAGAAATCTTTCATTAAATTCCATTGAATATCTTCAAGAGCGTCAGTAGGCTTGTATAGATAATACTCCTCAATCTTTTTTAACTTTTCTATGCTTTCTAAATCGTCCTTAAACAAAATAGGAGGAACATTAATAAATTGACTCTGGAATCCCTTTCCTTCCCACTCAGAACGGGTAATGTACGGCAATGCAACAACGATTCTTTTTGTGAATCTCCGAAACAAACGCGGATCTTGTTCCAATTGTTTGCAAAGCAGATTCAGTTGTGTTTCTGCTTGTTTGTACGGGTTCCCCTTCTTTTCAACATAATCAGTATAATACCAATCTCCTCCCTGAATAGAAGAAATGTTATTTATTGTTATCCCTTTTACCTCGATTATAGAGATACCGCTATGGCGATCCACTGTTAAAATATCAATCTCATGTTTTCCTTGATACCCATGTTTATGTAATGGGTAATGCAGAAAAGTGTGGCCACCACTTCCGCTAGATAATTTTTTTATTGCACTCAGTACAGTTAACTCAGCCTCAAGTCCCGCAGGTTTGATAATGCTCTTGGTTCTTGTTTTTATCACAGACTTTGTTATCATATCCAAAACCTGATTTGTTGTTACTTTCACATGAAATTCAGCAAGCTGGGACAGTTCTGTTTTATTAATTTTTATGTTTATTGGTTGCTCGGCAATTCCAGATGATAAAATTAGTTCAATATGGGGAGTCAATCGTCTCCTAGTTGTACTGGAGCTTCTAATTTCTGAATCCATGTTTACAAGTGTGTTTAAATTGAATCCCAACTGATTAAGATAAGATAATAGTTTCTCTTTTGAGATTAACATTGCCTCTATTTCTTGGATGTCATCGAATGTAATGTTTTTTGGAACGATTTTATCATTCTTCGTATTTAACCACATGACATTGTAATGTGTGGTGGACATAGAAGGGTTCAGCAGCCACCCTTTTCGCACTACACCATTATTTTCATAAGATAACTCAAAGGTAAATGTTCGAAGATTTTTATTTGCATAATAAAAAGCACACTTATCATCAATAAGCATGGTATCCCCATCACTTTGTAGGATTATATCAATCCCCTTTTTCTGTTGCTCCCGAGAATTTTGTCTTTCAAATCGATCTCCTACATAAGGATATAAAAATCTATCGACAAAGTTTGAAATTTCCGCTTCTACCTGTAAATCCTTTGTGAAATTTGATTTCATTACTTCCACTCCATCTATTAACTCTTAGCACTATTGTACTATAGTTAATAAATAGATGAAATTGGAAAATTCTAATTACCACTTGTGAAGACTTTCATCATTAGTCAATTTGGCTAGTGATAGTGCTTTAATCTTCGCTTATGAATTTTGAACATTATAGTAACGTATTATTTACAACTAAAATATTATTGTATATAAACAAACTAGCATTCTTAAAGAAATAATTGAATTACCATTTATATAAGGATATTTTTTTATTCAGTATAATCTTCATAAACATGACTATTAACTTCTGGGATTTTTCTGGTAAAATGATATCAAGGAAAGGAAATTGGTTTAGTATGAAAGGATTGGAGTAGTTGGTGGAAAGCAAATTAGAATACAATGCAGCAAATCCGGTTAGTATTGAGCAATATGGTCAGCAGTTAATTGGAAAAACATATATGGATGTCATAAGAGAAGCTGAATTAGATGAATATTCAAAAGCGAAACTGATAGAACAATATGGTAATCCAAAAAGAAAAGGTGGACTGGGCAATCTACTAGAAGAGCTTTTTTTCGGCTACAAAGCAAATAGCGACCAAAGAGCTGATTTCTATGAAGCTGGTGTCGAGCTTAAAGTTTCAGCATACGAGAAATCGAAAAAAGGAACTTTTCGAGCCGGCGAACGTTTGGTTATCACAATGATTGGCTATGATAAGCCAATTGAAATCGATTTTGATAATTCCCATGTCATAGACAAAATCAGGATAATCCTGCTCGTTTACTATTTACGCAATAAAGAATTAGGAAATAACCTTCTATATCCTATCGATTTTGTTAAGCTATTCTCCCCTCCAGAAGAAGATATGAAAATCATAAAGGATGATTATGAAAAGATTGTAAAAAAAATTCAAAATGGCCAAGCGCATGAACTTTCTGAGGGAGATACAATGTACCTAGGGGCTTGCACAAAAGGCTCTACAGCTTTAAAAAGCACTGTCCCACAATATTATTCGCCATATACACCCGCACGTAAAAGAGCTTTTTGCTTCAAGAACTCTTATATGACTTATGTTCTGAACAACTATATTGTTAAGAACATAGATACATATGAGCCTATTGTCACTGACACAACAGAACTTGAACATACCACCTTGGACCAATTGATCGTTTCAAAAATCAATTCCTTCATTGGAAAAACGGACAAGGAACTGTGTGAATTATTTGTCAGGGATTTCAATAATAACAAAGCTCAGTGGATAGACTTAGCCTATCGTATGCTAGGTATAAAATCCAATCGAGCGAAAGAATTCATAAAAGCTAATATAGTGGTCAAGGCAATCCGTTTAGAGGAAAATGGTTCAATGAGGGAAAGCAGTCCATTACCACAAATGAAACTTATGGAGTTTGTTAATCAGGATTGGGAAGAATCAACACTTTATTCATACTTTGAGGAGACAAAATTCCTTTTTGTTGTTTACAAAAAAGTAGGCCAATACTATAAGCTAAAAGGCTGTCAGCTATGGAATATGCCTCGTAAAGATTTGGACGAAACAGTAAAAGCCGGATGGGAAAACATTCGCTCCATCGTCGCCAATGGCATTATACTTACAAAGAAAGAAACAGCCTCTGGCCTAATCATAAAAAATAACCTACCGAAGAAAAACGCTAACCCTATCATTCATATTAGACCCCACAGTCAAAAAAGGTTTTACATTCTTGAAAATGGAGAACAAATCGGTGATGGTTCCTATTCAGATGCAGAACCTTTGCCAGATGGCAGGTGGATGCAGAAGCAGAGCTTTTGGATAAATAATAGTTATATTTTGAGTCAGCTTAAAGAAAGTTTGAAATAGTTATTTGGAAATTTTGTTCCTTTTAAGGCACCAAACAATAAAAATACACAAAGGACTTTGTAAAGTCCTTTGTGTTTAGGATTTAAAATCCATTTATCCAGTTTGCAAATTCTATCGAAATTCAGTTACAAAATCATCTTATAGTAGATAATTCAGTTAATACGTCTTTTTCAAACTGCAGAATCTCCTTTGTTACCCCATTTTTTTTTTCATTCCATCTATGTACTCTAAAATACCCTCCATTATTTCGGGTCTGGTAATTATCTGATTGTATTCATTAATGTATTCAGCATATCGATTTTTTGCAAAAGTTGAAAAACGCTCTTGATATTCCGACGGCCAAACACCTTTTGTCTCGTGTCCTGTAAAAGGGTCTATAATTTTAGGTACAAGTGCAATATTCCAAGGAGCTTCAAAAAGAAAGACATTCTTGGTCTTACCAAAGATATGAGATACCTGGTAATTATAAACATTTCTATTACGTTTATATCCAGTTAGCCTTGAGATTAATTTTTGTGGTTCGGCATTGTTAGTAGGATCTTTAGTTACATAGTCGTTACCAAACAGATTCCTATATAAGCCTAAATACATACCAGTTCCTTTTGCATCTCGGCCATACCCTCTTATTGTTACTCTTTCGTTATTATAAATCCTTTTCTTTAGCTCTTCCCAACCCTGCTCTACTTTCTCAACAGGTGGCAATATCGTTTCCCTAATTCCAAATGAATAGAGTTCTTCCTTATCTATCTTAAAGGTATCAATAAATTTTTGATAGGAATCAAAAGTTTGTGACATTTTTCTTCTCCCATCCCCCTTCTAATTAGTAGCATTGTCTGCTTTGTTTGCATTTTCCCCAACAAATTTAAAATACTTAATAAAATATGATGTTCCAACCTTACAGTGTCATATATTCTCATAAACAAATCATTGAGGAAAGTAGAGGGAATCAAGGATATGCCTAATATTTAGGGAAATTCGTTTCTAACCATTTGTTTAAAGTTGGAACTGTCCGAATTCCGTGTAATTCTAATATAGCTCCAATATCATCAGCACTTATGATTACCACTGGATGATCGTCTACTTTTATTTCCTCATATGCTTGTTGGCTCACATATGATGTTGTAACAAATATTCCAAATTGACGATGCTTTAATCGACTTATTAGCCGAGAGGTTTCTTTAATGCCAGAACCATAAGTAATATATTTACACTTTGCCTCAAGGGCAAAATCTACATATATCGCATTTTGGTTCAAACCTATTTTATATTTTCCTATGGCATCCCTCCCTCCGTCTCTCCATGGTCTGGTAAGATCATAGTTAACTATATTACTATCCATCATCTTTGCTAATAAAGCAGCACACTCTTCAAAAGCATATTCCCCTCTGGGATGACTTTTAAAATATTCAGTGATTGTATTAATAATTGACACCCTTGAAGGAGTAGAAGGAATTTGTTCGAGTTTGGTTCTATATTCTAGACTCCTCTCTGCAGTTAATGCTTTATAAGCTCCATTATTTATCCATTTTATCCATGCATCTGGAGCGTTATTAGTAAAAGGATTTCCAGCATGAATGTCACTTATCCAGCTTTGTCTTATTGTGGGGACATCTAATATAGTAAATAACGATTTATAATTCTGAAATCGTTTCCCATCTTTCAATTTCCATATTGCAACTAAATCCTCATATTCATTAATATCCGGGTGACCCGGTACAGCTAAACCTTGAAAAAACACGTCACGTCTTCTCCCGGATTTACTAAAAATAAAAAAAGGTGGAATCTCTTTTCTATTTCCAATATGCAACTTATCGAATACAAATTTCAATAACCTATTTCCTCCCTTTGGAGTATTATGAAGGTCTCTCCCAGGAATCCGATTATCCCCATAATAAATGAATTTCCCAGTTTCCTTTTCAATCATATCTGGCCAGTCAGCATTTATTAAATCCGTATATAAAGCACATAGCTTAAATATATTTTTGGTTTTAGACCCAGAAATACGGAAACCACCCATATTCTCACATTTCAACAATTTACTAATAGGATCCGCAGCTACATTATCTTGTGGACCACCTTCGTATAATGCATCTACTATCAAATCTGAATTTGTTAGAGCCTCAAATTTTATAATATTGTCCATTTTAAACCTCCATTATTTTCTTTACTAATTGGAATTAGTAAAGGATAGGATTTTACCCGAATTTGCAGAAAATGGGGTTAGAATTGTTTTATTAACTTTTCCCATCAACAATTTTATCCCATAATATGTAATTAGTTATATAATAAAGATGCAAGGTAGGTAAATTCAAGCATATATAAAAATCTATAGTTCATTAACTTATGTATGAGGTGTAATATGGAAACTACTTTAATACATCGTAATAAGAAACTCCAATGTTTTATTAAAGAAAGATATTATTCTATTACAAACGAATTACTATCTAAAAAGATAAACTACCATAAAAAACTTGATTATAAATTTTTTAATATAAACTTTGATAATATGCTAGATGAAATGGTTTTTGTTACTTTGTATGATCCGACATCTTCCAATATTCTAGAGAAATATATACTAGATGAGATAAAATTATATTTATATAAACTTTCAAGGAGTGAACTCGATTTTTTATTATTAAAGGATATAGACATAGTCAATTCAGATAAAAACACAAGGACTGATAGTTACATATCTAATGAAATTATGAAAATTATTAGCAATCAAACGATTGAAATTATCGCTAGTCTAGCTGAAGAAAAATATGAAGATATGACACAGGTCCTTATTGAAAATTTAAAGTCACTTTCACTTATAGGAGTGTTCGGAGATGGATATTTAGTCGATAATTATTGGGATGAATTTTGTATAATTGTACAAGAAGAATCCCATCTTCACTATTATAGTTATTATAACGAAATATTTGACCATATTGTCTCTATACTGAAAAGGCAAAGTGACCCTGTTAAAAGAATTTTATATGCCGGTACTGAGGAAATGTGGAACCAAGATTCTACTGAACCTTTCTTCTTTTTAGATTTAAATTCTATTTCGGAGAAACTCTTTGAAATGATTAAGTTTGAAGCTAGTTATGCAGAAATAGATAATTTCTATATTGAGGAAGATTATGATGATTGATGCTAAAGAGACATGTGGACGGTTCTTTTCTTATTATTCGAGAACCGGAACATCAAATGAATTAGTAAAATTCTTGCTGCTAAAAGAGCCTTATCCACAAAAGGATATGGCTCTCATATTTATATATTTATGTTAGTACAATCCTCGCAACAGCTTCACTATGCGTAGAGTGTGTATATATTTGGCTAATGGTTAATATTTTTTTCTTTCC
Organism: Heyndrickxia sp. MSNUG; assembly: GCF_049532715.1. Classification (NCBI taxonomy): domain Bacteria; kingdom Bacillati; phylum Bacillota; class Bacilli; order Caryophanales; family Bacillaceae; genus Heyndrickxia; species Heyndrickxia sp. MSNUG. The sequence goes on along the minus strand of NZ_CP150978.1, from coordinate 2,218,551 downwards.
AATATGCCTTCGAATATATCTCTTTTAAAGCTATCCTTGCCGCTCTCCTCCCACTCTGCCGATCTGTGCCAATCCCAATATAATCCTTAAAAGGAGCTTCTTCCTGGCATATCGTCACAACTACTTTATAATGACTTTGATATTTTATAATCTCCATTTCAATCTCATCATTGTACTCATTGAAAAACCGGGATACCCTTCGATTAATATAGTCATTAGGATTCATGGGACCCTCCATTTGGAATTAGTCGTTTTTCGAATTATTTTTGCTCTGTCTATAAACCGCCTTAATCTCTTCTACTTCTTTTGAAGCCTCTAACAAATATTTTGCGTTTGCTTCATATTCTTCTATTTCTTTTATGAATTCAGAAGGCTTAATTTCTAATGCAATGGCAAGTTTTATGATTGTTTCTAATGTTGGGCTTTGTGAATTTCTCTCTAAGTTGCTTATGTATTTTCGGTTTAATTTGCTGTAGTCTGCTAAATCTTCTTGTGATTGCAGTTTTTGCTTTCGTATTTTTCTCAATGGTTCACCAATCAGGATGGTCAATTTCTGTTCCAAAGGTGATTCTCCTTTTTACCACCATTAGATACCTGTTGAAAAAGATTGACCACGCACGATAATGACCATTTGTTTCCCTAATACAACTCTTAATAATTCACACAGAAAAGCGACAGTCCAAGAACTGCCACTATCAGAGTTATTTAGCTTTTTTATAATCAAGGCAACAAACTCAAAACCGCAAAAAAGTGCATAATCGAAGCGGCAATCACAAATAGATGCCAAATCGCATGATGATATTGAAATCCCCGCCATACATAAAAAATGGCTCCTACTGTATACAAAACTCCTCCAATTACCAGGAACATTAAGCCTTGAGCTGATACGTTTTCTTTCAACGGTCCCCAGGCAAACACGATCAGCCATCCCATTAAGACATATAATCCTGTGGATGTATGCAAAAAGCGTTTAACAAACAACGATTTGAACACTGTTCCGGCAATCGAGAGGCCCCATACGATTCCGAAAAGAGTCCATCCCAGGGCTCCTTTTACGGCAATGAATAGAAAAGGTGTATATGTACCCGCAATGAAAAAATAGATGGATGAATGATCCATGATTTCAAAGACATCCTTTGCTTTACCGGGAGGAAAGCTGTGGACGAGTGTTGAGGATGTATAGAGCAGGACCATGGTCGCTCCGAATAAGGTAAAGCTTACGACATGCCAAGCCGTTCCGTATAGGGATGCAAACACAATTAGGATCACGAGTGCAGCAATGCTTAGAAGAGCACCAATTCCATGGATAATCGCGTTTGCAATCTCCTCTTGTTTGGAGAATATATGTGTATTGGCCATTTTTTTGACTCCTTTACTACATGAACTAGTTCTTTCTATTATACAAGAACATGAGCGAATCATTAACTTGTTCGTGCAAAAAGGTGACCGTTTGGATTCATTGCTTCCGTGTTGCAATTATAGTAAAGGACGAATCGTTAGCTTCTTATTGCATCAACACAGCCCCTTCTTATTTTGCTCCAATCGTTTCTATGCCAGTTCTGTGTTGAGCACGTCTTCTCTGATCACCTCTGAGACTTTCTGGTGTTCTAATCCAGGAAGGAATTGAGTGAACTTGGGATAGGTTTATTTTAAGTTGACTTATAAAATACTTCGTTTTAATTTGTATATGCAAATGAATTAAAGGATTTTAGGATTTTTTCCTATGAATGAAGAGCTATTCAACAACCCAGAAAGTAATCTATCATTTTTTTTATCCTATCATTTGCATATACAAATAAAATAGGAGGCTATAACTATGTCTGAAAAAATATTACTCATTGTCGGTGCTGGACCAGGGATTAGTTTAAATACAGCAAGGAAATTTGGAAAAGAAGGCTTTAAAGTTGCCTTGATTTCCCGCAGTATGGAGTCATTACAGAAACATGTGAACGAACTAAAGAATGAAGGAATTGCTACAGAAGGTTTTACAGGCGATGCTTCATCGGAAGAATCATTAAAGGCGGCAATTGATCTGGTAATCAAAGCTTATGGGAAAATTGATGTACTCTTATACAACGCTGCTGCTGGAACACCTGGAAAACCAACTACATTAAACGCAGATCAACTCGTACATGATTTTAAAATCAGTGTAGCTGGAGCTCTTGTCAGCGTTCAAGCCGTGATTCCACATATGGAAAATGGAACTATTCTTTTAACAGGCGGCGGATTAGCCCTTTATCCATACGCTGACTACGCTTCATTGGCCATTGGGAAAGCCGGTATCCGCAATTTGGCTTACAGCCTGCAACAGGAACTGAGCCCTAAAGGGATCTATGTTGGAACATTGACGATTAAAGGGTTTGTCCAAGAAGGTACTTATTTCTCAGCTGAAAATATTGCGAATGCGTTTTATAGTATGTACGTTAATCGCACGGAAACAGAAGTTGAATTTGAGGAAAAGTAAATTTTTTTAAAGTTTCATTTGCATGTACAAGTGTGGGATTACCTAATCTTTGAAAACTCGTGTCAACGTCCCTCACCCAAATTTGGAGCAATTTTGTATTAAGAGAACTTGGATGGAAGAACGGAAAGTTTTCACCTTTATTTGTACTGAATGGCGTTATGCATGTATCAGACAAAGTACTTGCTGAGAATGCTAAGAAATATGTTGAATTCGTTCTTCAGCCATCAAAGATTGAGCAGCGATAAAAACTTCATAAAAAAAACCTTGACCTCAACTTAGGTTGAGGTTGTATCTTTTTATTTGAACCTATTAAAAAGAATCTTGGAGGAATAAAATATGATGAAATTTGCATTTGTAACAGGAGCGAATAAAGGGATTGGATATGAAGTTGTCCGACAATTGGCAGAAGAGAATTACACCGTATTTTTAGGAGCTCGGAATGAGGAACTTGGATTAAAAGCTGTAGAATCCCTTGGTAAATCAAATGTTTCGTATGTACAAGTAGATGTAACCGACACTGAATCCATTGAAAATGCAAAGGATAAGATCCTTGAAGTGACAGATCACTTAGATTTGTTAATTAACAACGCTGGGATTGCCCTCGATTTCGGAATCTCCCCTACTGAATTAAAAATAGAAACGCTGCGTGAAGAATTCAATGTGAACTTCTTTGGTACGTTTCAGATGATCCAAACGTTTTTACCGCTCGTAAAAAATGCTCAACGCGGAAAAATTGTGAATGTGACAACAGATATGGCTTCGCAAACGATGTTCGACAATGGACAGGCGGGGCATCTGAATTTATTAGGGTACAACTCATCTAAAACGGCTGCAAATGCCTTGACCTTATCCTTTGGGAAAGAATTTGGGATCGATGGGCTAGAGATTTTCAGCGTAACTCCTGGCTTTACCTCTACTGACCTAAACGGTAACGCTCCAGGAGGCAAAACAACGGCCGAAGGTGCAAAGATCATTGTTGATTATGCATTAAGCGAAAACGGTTATAATGGAAAAGTACTAAACAACAGTGGAATCATTCCATGGTAATCATGAAAAGGATAATATGATGAACTATACGATTGGTCAAGTCGCAAAAATGAAGGATTTATCCATCTCACAATTACGTTACTATGATAACCAGGGCCTGTTCCCTTTCCTAAAAAGAACGGAAAAAGGCGATCGGGTTTTTGACGAGGACGCCCTGAAATTCATGGATTTCATTCTATGTTTAAAAGATACCGGTATGCCGATCAAGGACATAAAACGGTTTGTAGAATGGTCGATGATCGGGAAAGAAACGAATCCTCAGCGGATCGACATGATGAAACAACAAGAGATGAAGATTCACCAACAAATTCGTGAATCAGAAGAAAACCTCATCAAGATCCAGGAAAAGATTTTACGATTAGAACGAGAAATGCAAAACTGATCAAAGAAGACCAACGTTGCAAAACTGTTGGTCTTCTTTGTGATCTTTAAAAGACAAAAAATAGTATTCAACCAATAAATATTATACAGATAGGAATCAGTCTCCTCTTAAAAGAATATAAGTAGGTAAAACTGTAAATGAGGGATAAACGTGGCTTTTGTTGCGATTTATACAGTCGGCAGGCTAAAATATTCAGCTGACCACCCCGCTTCACGTGAATTTTTTGAAGTTGGTGAAAAAGTGATGCGGGAGGCTGCCAAAACGGGTCATCTAGTAAAAGAATTCAACCCAAATAGAAGTTATTTTCATGAAAAAGAAAGCATAAGCCAGGGGACACCTATTCTCACCTTGACAGTATGGAAAAGCCTCTCAGCATTATATACTTTCTCTTATTCCGGCCTGCATAAGAAAGCTCTACAGAATAGAAACAAGTGGTTTGGCACTCTTGAAGAGAGACAGCCAAATTATGTGGTCTGGTGGACGGATAAGATTACAGATGTATCATGGAAAGAAGCTTTTAAGCGATACGAATTATACCTAAAACATGGACCAGGTCCTTTGGCATTTGATTTTAAGCACGTTTTTGATGAAAATGGGGAAAAAACTGTGCTTTAAATAGTCATCTAAAAGCAGAAAAGGCAATTACCTTTTCAGTAATTGCCTTCATTTTGACTCAATGCATTTGTCTGACGTCAATGCTTCTTATGTTCTTTTTCTTTCTTTTTCCCTTTTCCTTTCTCTTTTTCCTTCGGCTCTTCCTCCCACTTCTTCTCTTCTTTCTCCTTCTCTTCCTCTCTCTTCCTCTCCTCAGCCATTCTTTCTTGCTCTTTTCTCTTTTTCTCTTCCTCTAACGCTTTTTGCTGTTCTTCTTTTTCCCTTTGCTCTTCCACCAGCTTATTAATGGAGGAAAGATCAAATTGTTTTTTTGAAAATTGATTGATTGATTTAGAGAAGATTTCTTTAAATATGACGGTAACGGTACTGCCGCTGGATTGTGTCAGGTAATGATTTTCATCTGTTTGGTCATATCCCATCCAGACGGCACCGACTATTTCAGGCGTATATCCGACAAACCAATGATCCTTTGTTCCTGCCTCATTTGCAAAAGGAACTTCTGTCGTGCCCGTTTTAGCAGCAATCTCCCAGCCATCTACTCTGGCATTCTTACCTGTACCTTCTTCAACGACTCCTTTGAGCATATACGTCATTTTAGCTGCTACCTTTTCATCCGTAACCTTCGTCGCATTGTTTTGCCACTTTCCGACCACATTTCCCTCAGCATCCTCTATTCTTTTAATCGCGTGAGCTTCTGTCATTAATCCTTTGTTCGGGAATGCGGAATATGCCTGTGCCAACGCTAAAGGAGAGATCCCCTTGTTCATCCCACCGAGTGCCAGGCCATGGTTTTGGTCTTCTTCCTCGAGTTTTATCCCAAAACGCTCGACTGAATTAATCCCATACTTCAATCCCATTTGATCCAGCAGCCATACAGGCGGGACATTATAGGAGTGGATGACCGCATCATACATAGATACCTGACCGCGGAATTGGCGGTCGTAATTCATCGGCTGGTAGCCGCCGAGATTGATTGGCATATCCTGCAGCATATCGAACATCTCGTATCCTTGTTCCAGGGCAGGAGTATACACGGCGAGGGGCTTCATCGTCGATCCTGGCTGCCTTTTTAGTTGTGTAGCACGGTTGAATCCTCGAAAAGTATGTTCCCCGCGACCGCCAACAAGTGCACTAATCCCTCCAGTTGAAGGGTTGATAAACGCAGCCCCGCTCTGAATCAGTTGATCAGGCTGGCTTTTCGGAAACAACCTATCATCCTTGTAAACTTCTTCAACAGCACCCTGAATTTCCGGATTCAACTCCGTATAGATTTTCAGCCCGCCTGAAAGAATTTCATTTTCGGTCAGGTCGTACTTTTGAATGGCTTCGTCAATGATATGGTCAATGTAATAAGGGTATTTCCCTTCATAATCGTCGATTTTTTTGCCTTGTAACACAATTTGCTGTTCCTTAGCCTTTTCCAGTTCCTTTTTACTGATGTAGCCTTCCTTTTCCATTAATGACAAAACGACATTTCTCCGCTGAACCGATTTTTCCATGTCTTTAAACGGTGATAAGACGGACGGAGCCTTGATTAACCCTGCCATCATCGCCGATTCACTTAAGTTTAAGTCGCTGACATCCTTGCCAAAATAGGTTTGTGCAGCTCTCTGAATTCCCCATGCACCTTCACCAAAGTAAATCTGGTTCAGGTACCGTTCCATAATTTCATCTTTCGAATATTTCTGTTCAATTCTCTTCGTCACAATCAATTCTTTAAACTTTCTGCTATACGTACGTTCCTGTGATAAGAACGCATTTTTCGCCAGCTGCTGTGTAAGTGTACTGCCGCCGGCAACAATGTCACCACTCACTGTATTCTGAACGAACGCCTTGGCAATCGCGAAATAATTGATTCCGTCGTGCTTGTAAAACCTTTGGTCCTCCGTCGAAATCACAGCCTGAATCAGATGATCAGGGATTTGCTTTATGCTGACTCCTTCAATATTCGAAGCCGCAACCTTACTTGCAACCTTGTTATGTTGATCAAAAATGATCGTTGGCTGCGGCGCAGGATCTTCTAATTTGCTCACATCCGTGCTCCAGATCATGATATTAAGAACCAAAAACCCCAGAATAACCAAAGCCCCACTAATGGCGATGACTTTCTTCACCGTGCTTTTGGATTTAATTTCATTCCAATCGATTCTTGATTTTTTCCTTTGCTGCCTTCTATCCATTCTCCCCAATTGTCATTCCCACCTTGTTTTCTTATGTTGACGAACTAGTTGTTAATAAGTTTTTTAACTTAATAGGTGCATGACATTAAACGAATGCACCAAACAATTATATAGAATAATATTTTTTAGACCAATTATAAAGATTCGCTTAAGGAGTTGATTTTATGGGGATTTTTTTGATGGATGAGAATAATATGAGCTGAGTGTTACATGGAGGGAAACAGTTTTAAATTAAAAATACCCGTTTCTTATTTTGTGAAACCGCCTTTCTCCAAGATTGTTTAACAAAGTTTAAATTTCTTCTATAATCATTATAGGGTCACCACCGATTATTCGCCGAAATGAGGGATGAAATGTGCAGGTTTTTGAAACGGAGCGTTTGAATGTCCGCTGGCTGGAGGTTCGTGATGCGGAATTTATTTTACATTTATTGAATGAACCGGGATGGCTCCAGTATATAGGGGATAAAGGAATTCGGTCTACTGATGATGCGGAGAATTATATTTTGTCCGGTCCAAGGAGTATGTATGAACGGCATGGGTTTGGGCTCTTTGTCGTTGAAACGAAAGAAACTCATATTCCATTAGGTTTATGCGGATTGATCAAACGGGATGGGCTTGAGGATGTGGATCTTGGCTTTGCCTTCCTTTCAGTGCATCAATCACAAGGATATGCCTATGAAGCGGCTAAAGGTACTTTGGAATACGCGAGGAAATTGGATATAAACAGGCTCGTTGCCATCACGACGAAAGATAACATGTCCTCTTCTAAGCTGCTGGAAAAACTCGGCATGGCCCTTGAAGGATATGTGACCCTTCCCAATGATACGGAAGAATTGAAGCTTTATTCTATTGATCTAAAAGCATGAACAAAGCACAGGGACGTGTCTTTTGCTTGGAAGCAAAAGACACGTCCCTGTTTTTCTATTCAAAAAGAGGACTTACTGCTTTTTCATTATGAATACGGTCGACTGCATCCACAAGCAATGGTGCAATTGATAAGGTTGTAATTTTATTGATCATTTTCTCTTCTGGAAGCTCAATTGAATTCGTGACTACTAATTCTTTTATTGCTGATGCTTCTATTCTGCTAATGGCTGCTCCGGAAAGCACAGCGTGAGTGCAGCATGCATACACCGCTTTTGCTCCTTTTTCCATTAATGCATTAGCTGCTAAAGTGATTGTGCCCGCTGTATCGATCATGTCATCAATTAGAATGGCATTTTTCCCTTCAATGTTCCCAACAATGTTCATCACTTCTACAACATTCGGCTGAGGACGGCGTTTATCTACTAATGCGATTGGTGCATGTAAACGGTTCGCCAATTTTCTTGCTCTAACTACCCCGCCATTGTCTGGGGCAACAACAACAATATCCTCTAACCCTTTATGGTCAAAGTATTCAGCAAGGATCGGGACGCCTACTAATTGATCAACAGGTATATCGAAAAAACCTTGTATTTGCGGGGCGTGAAGGTCAATTGTAAGAACTCTGTGCGCTCCAGCTGTTTCGAGAAGGTTTGCTACTAGTTTTGCTGTAATTGGTTCCCGGGAACGTGCTTTTCGGTCTTGTCTTGCATATCCGTAGTAAGGAATGACGACATTAATGGTTTTCGCTGAGGCTCTTTTCAATGCATCAATCATGATGAGCAGCTCCATAAGATGTTCATTGCCAGGCTGAGAAGTCGACTGAACCAAATAAACATCACTTCCGCGAACACTTTCTTCTATATTAATCTGAATTTCCCCATCACTAAATCGAGTTACAGAGCTTTTCCCTAACTCGCATCCTAAAAGTCTCGCCATTTCTGATGCTAATTTTGGGTTAGAATTCAAACTAAACATTTTAAAACGGTTTGATAATTGATAAGCCAATGTAAGTCCTCCAAGATCTATGATTTAAACCAACTCAATTAATATTTTACCATAATTCCTGAAAGCGGTTCCTATCTATTTAAAACATTTACTTTTTCACCGGCAAATTACACCAGCTCATTTTTGGCTATATATAGGTGCACTGCTATCTGTTAAGATTTTAATTCTTTCCATTCAAGATTTGGCTATACATTTAATAAGGTCAACTTTCCAGAGTAAAAGAAAAGAGTGATTCTAGTTGAATCAGCTCTGCTTTTTAATGAAATTGGTAAACAGAGTTTTACCTTTTTCTAATTAGTGCTGTTGGAGATTCCGTGCTTGTAGATATTAGTAGTTTCTTTTTCCAGCAAAACGGGAACTTCATATAATAAGAGAATGAATAGGAAGTGAATATTATATGAATTCACCCTCAACAATAGAAATAAATGATAAATTGAGAGAAGCGAAGCCATGGGTACGCCGTTTTGGCCGGTTAGGTTACTGGGCTAAAGGGCTTGTGTACGTGATGATTGGTGTTCTCGCAGCTTTAGCAGCAATCGGACCGAGTGGAGATACGACTGGGACTTCAGGTGCTCTTCAATCCCTATCCGGAATGCCATTTGGTGAAGTTGCATTATGGTTCATTGGAATAGGTTTAATCGGTTATATCTTATGGAATTTTATTAAAGCGATTAAGGATCCGGAAAATGAAGGAAGAGATGCTAAAGGTCTGATTAAAAGAGCAGGTTATTTCATCAGTGGATTCATTTATACAAGCCTGGCCTTTGGTGCAATAAAATTAGCTAGTCACACGGGGAACGCTGGCAGTGAAAACTCGCACAAAACGATTTCCGCTAAGTTAATGGAACAGCCATTTGGCGTATGGCTAGTCGGATTATTAGGCGCCATTATTATTGGATACGGTGTTCACGAACTTTATAGTGGTATTAAAGAGAAATTCATGTCTAAATTCAAAACCTATGAAATGAATGATCAGGAACGGAAGATTGCACGCTGGTCAGGTAAAATCGGTCTGATATCACGAGGGATTGTTCTAAGTATGGTCGGATTTTTCTTCATCCGCACAGCTTACACACATAATCCCAATGAATCAAAAGGGCTTGGTGGTGCTCTAACAGAATTAGCCAACCAGCCATTTGGCCAGATTTTACTGGCCATCGTGGCAGTTGGACTAATTTTATATGGCGTCTACCAAATCATCCGCGGACGCTATCAGCATATGAACTTTGGAAAATAAACTAAAAGAAGCACGGGGACGTATCTTTTGCTGGAAGCAAAAGATACGTCCCCGTGCTTTAATTTATGGTGATGAAAATTCTCATCAATCCTTCTTTACTTTGATAGCCGACACCTGAGACTTTGTAATTTTTATATGTTTTTTCCCAGATTGCATCTGGGCATCGGCTATTTCTTTCGCATGTTCAATCGTTAGGGAGTTGGCCATTTAGGACAATGGTTATTGGATATTCAGTGACAATGCAATCCGTTTCTCTGTTTATGACTCCCTCTTCATACCCACAAATGCTGCTTTTCACTTTTATTGTCTGATTCGTACTTAATTCCCAGTTCCTTCAATCGGCTGGTCAAAAACGAATACAGTCATTGCAATATCTTCTTTAATATTAATATCAGAAAATAACCGAAGTACTTTTGCACCCATTAAGTTTTCAAATCTTAAGAGAACTTCTGGCTTTTTGTATATTTCCTTAACAAATCTTGTTCTCGTTTCATGTACCATTTCTTCACCATGGTTTGAAGTAATCATGAACTTCTCCACATTTGTCAGGTTCCCTTTCATTTCAGTGACCGCCCAAGAACCGATAAATTTGGTGGTGATTTCCTTTGGGCCATTTCCAACATATTCTTTTCTAATTTCGCGAATAAGCATACTAAATTGATGCTCCATATTTTTTGCCATTTCATGATCCTCCTTATCCTGCCATTTAGTTTGATTCTAAAGAGGAAACCCATTCATTACATGAACGAATGGGTTTGCTTTTTCTTTGTATATACTATTTTAAACCTTCGCCCATACCTTTTAAAAGATTAAATCCAAATCCTATCGCCCGATTTATATCTGGATCCTTTATAGCCTTCATTAGGTCAAAAAGTCCGACTTTGGAATCTTCTGCTAACCCCTGCTGTGCCTTTTGCAATCCATTCGTCAGACCTTTAGCGAGCTTACCTGTTGTTTCAGGGTCCAATTCAGTAAGTATACCGCCAGCGGCCATCGCATTATTAATCATTTTTGTGACTGGCTCGCGCGAAAGCTGACCGACAGCAATTTTTGCTGCCTTTTCTTTTGTTTTTAGCAAGCTTCCTAACGCGTCCATGATCCCACTATCGTGTAATTCCTGAAGCAAATTTAAGGTCTCGAGCAAAGAATCCTTGTTATCCGCAACCCCGGAGAGAAGATAGTCCAGGGATTGCATTTTCTTTTGTTCTTCTGTCAGTTCTGTCTTTTGAACGATTTTTATCGGCTTTGCCATTACGCATCCCTCCTGTCATAGAAACCAGGTTCAATATGCTCATTGGTACTAGCAATCGGAACGTAATCACCGCGTTCCCACTTACGGTATATTTCAAGCCCCTTTTGCGGCGTACGAGTGGCATTACGCGGATTGTACCTTGGCAGCGGATTTTCTCCGTTGATTGCAAGGACCTCCATCCGTACTTTTGTTTGTTTATATGCTGGTGTATGTGTCACGACATCCACTGCCCCACCCGTAAGAAGATTAACCGCACTCTCGTGGCTTGAGGAATGCATTGGAACATAGACCGTTTTTCCTTCCACACGATCTGTTACAAGAACTGGCAGCTTAATCGCTCCATACGGTGATACAAGACGAACAAGTGAACCGTCTTTTACGCCTCGTTCTTTCGCTAGTTCCGGTGATGTTTCCACGAACACCTTTGGGAATTTGTAGTTAAGTCCTTCTGATTTCTGAGTTAAGTTTCCTTCATGGAAGTGCTCCAACAGACGACCATTATCTAACGCGAGATCGAATTCCTGTGGGAATTCCATTGGCGGAATATAATCAAACAAACCGAAACGTGCTTTTTTATCTGGAAAATTAAAGCCGTCTTCGAAAAGGAGCGGCGTGTTGGATCCATCAAGTGAACCCCAGTGGAAACTGTTCCACCCTTCGAGAACATCATAACTACACTGGCTGAAGAAAGGAGTTAAGCTTGCCATTTCATCAAAAATCTCACTTGGATGCGTATAATTCCAATCAAAGCCCATCTTTTTAGCGAGCTGTGTCAGAATCCACCAGTCTGGTTTACTATCGCCCAGAGGCTGTAATGCTTGGTACAAACGCTGTACACGGCGCTCGGTATTGGTAAACGTTCCATCCTTTTCAAGTGACGGAGCACCTGGCAAGATAACATCTGCAAATTGAGCGGTTGTCGTTAAGAAGATTTCTTGAACAACAAGGAAATCTAACTTCGCAAGCATCGCCTGTGTATGGTTCGAGTCCGCATCGACCCATGCCATATCCTCACCAGCTATAAACATCGCCTTCATCTCACCTTTATCGACAGCACCGAGCATTTCGATATTGTCAAGTCCAGGATTTTCAGGGATTTTCACCCCATAAGCCTTTTCAAATTTTTCACGGAATTCAACATTTGTTACGGATTGATAGCCAGGGAAGATATTTGGCATTGTTCCCATATCTGCCGCACCTTGGACATTATTATGTCCGCGTAATGGGTAAGCACCAGCGTTTGGACGCATCATGTTGCCTGTTGCAAGAAGCAAATTCGCAATGGCCACAGAAGTGTGTGAACCCGCGATATTTTGCGTTACACCCATTCCCCAGCAAATTACGGTTCCATCCGCATCCCGGATCATTTCTGCCATTTGTATTAGGGTTTCTTCCGGAATACCAGTAATATTCTCGGCCTCTGCCAAACTATAAGGCTCCATCATCTCCAAAAATTCATCATAGTGATTCACATGTTTTGTAATAAATTTCTCATCATGCCAGCCTTGGTCAATCATATACTTCGTAATAGCAGAAAGCCATACATAGTCCGTCCCTTGTTTTGGACGAACGAACAAGTCTGCACGGTCACCCATTTCATGTCTGCGCACATCCACGGTGATTAATTTCTGACCGTGAAGTTTCTGCGCCCGCTTAATACGAGTGGCAAGTACAGGATGTCCTTCTGCAGGTGCGCATCCCACGAGCATGACAAGCCCCGCACCTGCGATATCCTGAATCGTTCCAGAGTCCCCGCCAATGCCTCCAGTTTGCTGTAACCCCCATGAAGCCGGTGACTGGCAATAACGAGAGCAGTTGTCCACATTATTCGTACCAAATACTTGACGTGCCAGCTTTTGGATGAGGTAATTTTCCTCGTTAGTAATTTTTGATGAAGAAATAAAACCAATGGCATCACTGCCGTACGTTTCTTTAATACCGCCGAGCTTCTCCGCCACTAAAGAAAGAGCCTCATCCCAGCTTGCCTCCACAAACACATCACCTTTTCGAATTAAAGGCGATGTAATTCGTTCTTGAGAATTGACAAAATCCCAGCCGAATTTTCCTTTTACACAGGTTGAAACACTGTTTACAGGAGCGTTTTCAGATGGTTCAATTTTAAGGATTTCACGGTCTTTTGACCAAACTTCAAAGGAACAGCCAACACCGCAGAACGTACAAACCGTTTTTGTTTTCTCTATTTTCGTTTCACGCATGGCTGCTTCTATTTCTGATACGGCCATGATTGTTTGATAATCAGGCTCTACTGCTTTGACGATGTCAATCATTGGTGTAAGCAAGTCATCGGAAATCCCTGTCATGAATCCTGCATTTCCAATCATTGATTTTTCCATCAATGCGTTACAAGGACAAACCGTAACACATTGTCCGCAGGATACACATGAGGACTCATTAATGCTTTTTCCTCCATCCCATAATACGCGCGGCTGCCCGCTTTCCCAGTTGATGGTTAGCGTTTCATTCACTTGAAGATCCTGACAGGTTTCCACACATCGCCCGCACAAAATACATTGATCGGGATCGTAGCGGTAAAACGGGTGAGATATATCTACTCCATAGCCCTTAGAACGATGAGGTCGTGTCTGGTGTTCAATCCCCATTAGTTCTGCTGTATTATGTACACGACAATTGCCATTGTTATTGTCACATACAGTACAATATAATAAATGGTTTTCCAGTATACGATCCATTGCTTCTTCTTGAGCCTTCGTCGCAAGCTCCGATGACGTCAAAATGTCCATACCTTCTTCGATCTCAGTGGAACATGCACGCATGATGCTGCCATTTACTTCGCACATACACGTATCACAGCTCTGTACCGGTCCAAGAACTTCAGAATAGCAAATGTGCGGATGCTCCATATCTTGTTTTAGTAAATAATCTATAATACGAGTCCCTTTTTCCACTTGGTGTGCTGTTCCGTTGATAAGAACGTCCACTTTTTCCTTCACTGTAAATCCTCCTTAGTAAAAAACAAAGAAATCTATTGTACTTCAAAACAGAAGAATACTATTATTGAATAGTTGTTAACTTGCTTTCTTTATACTTACCCTTGCGTTCGATAGTGTTTGAAGGGAATCCTTGTGAACCATCCAATAGATTAAAGCTACAAAGACACCACCGCCAATCGCATTTCCAATGAAAACCGGAACAAAGTTTGCTAAATAATCCCCCCAGGTGAAGTGCCCCGCAAAGATTGCTGCAGGGATGACAAACATGTTGGCCACAACGTGCTGAAAACCAATCGCTACAAACGCCATAATTGGAAACCAAATAGCAAGTATTTTTCCACCGATATCATCGGCCCCAAAAGCCAGCCAAACGCCTAAACAAACGAGCCAGTTACAACCAATAGCGGAAATTAAGGTCTTAAAAAATGTTTCATCGATTTTCGCTTCTGCAATCGCAACAGTTTTGGTCAGAAATACACCTGTTTCCGTTAATCCAACAATGTGTCCAAAAAAATAAGCAACAAAGATTGCTCCAATAAAATTACTAACTAAAACCAACAGCCAATTTTTACCCAGTTGCTTTAGTGTGGCGCGCTTTGCTAGAACGGCAATCGGAAGTGCCATCATATTTCCCGTCAACAATTCTCCCCCTGCGATAATGATTAACATTAGACCCACTGGGAAAACTGCTCCACCTAAAAGCGAGCTGAAGGAACCCCATTCCTGTGGTAAGTTTGCAATAACTCGAATGTCTAATAAGAAACCAAATGAAATAAAGGCTCCACCTAAAAACCCTAATAATAGTGTATGAGCAGGCCGCATTGAAGCCTTCTTCATTCCAGCTTCAACCGCTAATTCCGCGATCTGCTGTGAACTGTGAAACGCCATATACTTATCCTCCAATAATTGATTTTATAGTGTTTTTTAAAACATAAGGACAATAATCCACCTCTTTGCTCACAGTTTTAAAATTAAATGTAAATTGAAAGCCGCGGGAGAATGAGAACGCAAAAAAGCCCACTATAAATCGGTTCACATGCCAATACATGTACCGTTTTACAGTGGGCTGAAAGCTAAGCATTGTTTTATACTAGCAATCCTTCCGCACAGACACAATGGAAAAACAGGATTTAAAGTCAATCTTCATTAACCAGCATCAATGAATTTTCCATTCTCTACAAATCTTTTTAACTTTAACATAGATTTATTGTATTGTGAACATTTTATGTACATTTGCATTTTATAAAAATTATAGGAATATTCATGAAAATATATGTGTTAATATAGTAGTTTTTCCAGGATGGATAATAGCGTTTAACTAGACTAACGATGAGATTTAATACAACATGTACAAATAATAGAAGCCAAGAATATACAAGTTTTTATTCAAGAACTTATATATTCTTGGCATATTATGATTCTAATTTTAAAAACCTCATTTACTTAAGATAAGGTTCCCCGCACCTGTTTAAAGGGCGGTTTTGAAGCACAGGGACGTACCTTATGCTTCTTAATTTTCCAATAAATGACGGATTCAGCAATTAAATCCGATTTAGCATAATAGATAGAAGCATGTGGTACTGTCCCACTTAGTGTTCAATATTTAAAAGTAATAACGCCTGTCTGTTAACAATTTCAGAAAAGCTACCACCATCTTAATTGAGTCTACTGTCGTTATACGAGAGGCATCGATAACTAAAAAGACCAGGACAAGCACTCCTGATCTTACACATATTATTGAAAACGCTTTTCTCCATTCTCAATAACAAATTCCTTTTTATCCTTGGTCCTGATGATGATCTTATAAGGGTCTTCCTTCACCTGTGGCCAAATTTCATCTGACTTGATAAATTCCTCTGCCATTGAATAGAGGTCGCTGGCGTGTTCTACTGCCCCTTTGTCCGTGCTCTTCATATTCATTGTGATGAAAATTCTCATCAATCCTTCTTTGCTTTGATAACCGACACCAGACACTTTATATTTCTTATATGTTTTAAATTCATGGGCGATGCCTGATACTGCGTTACTCCAGCGTGCGTATTGTTCTCTTTTCGCCAGATTGTACTTTATGATCTTCACTTCAACATAATCCTTGTCGCCTGCAGCGAGTGCATCTTCAACAGCTTTTTTAATTTCATCCACTTTTTCCTGCTTTTCAGTGCTCGGGATCTCAAGCTCAACCAGATCTTGCCTGTAACCAATGCTGTTTTGAAAATCAAATGGCTCAAGGGCAGCCTGGACGATTTCGAACACTTCTTCACTTTCTTTTTCGTTTTCGGCCTGCTCCTGCTTCCACTCTTCAGATGGTTCATGATGTTCTCTTACCTTGATATAATAATCCTCGATTCTCGTCCCTTTGAACTCCTCGCTCTGGACAATGGAAAGACCGATTTTTTTCACTCCATCTTCCATATCCTTGACCTGCTTTTCGGATGCATCCAATGTAACGAGGATTCCTTCTTTTTTACCCCCGACATGCTGGTTCACTTGCTTAACAGGATATCCTTCTTTTTTCAAAGCTTGAGTTAAGCGCTCCGTCAGGTTTTGCTCTTGGCTGTTAAAGATCGAGCTTAACGGCGGAATCTTCGCAACCATCTTGGCCATCGTTGGTGATACAAACCCTGACCCAACAAATAGCATGAAGCTGGCAGCAACTGCGGCCGTTGCCACCCCTGCCTTTTTCCAAACGGTCCATTGCTTTTTCAAGGCTTTATTAAAATCTACAAGCTCACTGCCAACCTTCTCCATCCTGTTTTCATCAAATTCTCCAGCCGCAAATCGCTCTGGCAAATTCTTTGTAAACTTCTCAAGTGAAACCGGGACCTGCAATTCATCCTTTTCATATCCCATAAGATTTTTCCTCCATTTGAAAGTGGGTCTGCTTTTTCATGAGTTCTCCAAGCTTTTTCCTGCCGCGTGACAACCTTGTTTTTACCGTATTGCTGTTTTCATTGAGGATCATGCTGATTTCCTTTACGGATAAGTTTTCAAAGTAATACAGCAGCAGCGGGACTCTTTGTTCATCCTTTAAATAGGTAATCAGCTGAAGCATTTCCTGCCTTGTTTCTTTTTCAACGGCTTTTTCATGAGCTGACTCGGACATCATCTTGGAGACCGCTTCTGGATTATTTTCTAGATCCGTAAACTGGTTTCGCTTTTGCTTCCGATACACGTCGATTGAACGGGTATAGACGAGTCGGTAAAACCATGCTTTAAAATGGCGGATTTCCACATCCCGCATAATACTGAGATAGCAGTCCTCCAGCGCAATCTGGACAGCATCCTCAGCCAGATCCCTCGAACCAAGGATGAGATAAGCCGTCTTATAAGCAGAAGAAAGCAGATGTTCGACCAGTCTGCTGAACGCATCCCCATCCCCTGCCCTTATTTGATTTAATAATTTCTGTTCCTCACTCAACTGGGCAACCTCCATTTAATTTTCTCACTAGTATGTCGATCAGACAGTGCATAATGGTTTCATTTTTAGCAAAAAAAATATGTAACGTTTTATTGCTAGAAGCAGAGGGACGTTCCCTTTGCTTCCTTTAACAGTAGGATTTTGTAGTATAATAATAAAGGATACGATGAAAGCCTTTAAAAATAAATGAAAGCAAAAGATACTTCCCCATGATTAGCAATTGAATAAATTCATACTTGTGGGCAAGATGCCCAAGCAAAATAGGCTAATGAAGCATATCCTTTAATGATTTTAAATAATAGAGGAGGGAATTGCTTTGACACATCATTATCACCGTGTACGCCCTGGCTTCGGCGGTGGGAGACCAGGATTTGGCATAGGCAGACCTGGATTTGGTATTGGAAGACCTGGATTTGGTTTCGGTGGATTTGGTGGATCTGGCCTTGGCTTAGGCTTAGGTTTCTTAGGAGGTCTTGCAACTGGTGCATTATTGGCTCCAGGTCCTGGATTCGGATATTATCCGCCATACCCGGCTTATCCGCCTTACCCGTATCCATATCCATACTCACAATATCCAAATTATAATGTTCCATACTCTCCTTACTAAATGGAGAAAAAATAGAAATAAGGAGCGCCATCTTTTTGGCACTCCTTTTTTTCATTAAACTGTAATTGTTCACATTTACTTTTAACCATGCCATTTTCCGTATTTTTATCATCATTAAAATAGAGTCCTCAAGGAAATCACAAAATACCAATTGCAACCTACTCCCACTTAAACACATAACTAGCCAGCACAAACCCGCCCACTAGCCAACACCCTAAAACAAGAGTTTCTGTCCCTAACTGAAGGAATGGTGTTCCAAGGTTCATCGTTTCCCTCAAAGCAGAACTCAAATGCGCAATCGGCAGGATCTTAACGATTGGCTGAATGATATCTGGCATATTACTGATCGGGAAGAACACGCCTCCAAGGAACAGCATCGGAAACGTAATAAATCCTGCAATCGGCCCAGCACTTTCAGGGTTTTTCGCAATTCCGGCAATAATGAATCCAAGTGACATAAAAGCAAGGGTGCCAAGTACAATGAAAAATATCAAGGCTAGCCATGAACCAGCGACCTCGATGCTAAAGACGAAATGGGCAATAAGCACGACCAGCATGGCTTGGGTTCCATTGAGCAGTAAACGAGCCGTGATTTGCGCAGCAATGAAGGTAGAAGCTTTTAGTCTCGTTCCCTGCATTCTTCGCAATATCCCTCTTTCACGCCAGGCAGAAATTTGGCCAGCAACTCCGTTCATGTTGTTGCTCATGATCATCATGGCGACGATTCCTGGTACGAGGAAGTCCACATAACGAATATTCATAGCTTCAATGCCCACTTTTTCAACTGTTACTAAAGGCTTGTAGTCCACAAGGTCTTTACTGTATTGATCAATAATTCCGTTCACAACTGTTAGGCCAAGCTCGGAGGTTGCAAGGTTTTTCTCATTATAATAAACAGGAAGTGAAAAGGTTTGTTTCCCATTCTTCACGTTTGCTTCATAGCCTTTTGGAATGTCAACGAGAAGCTGGATGTCTCCATTTTTCACCGCTTGTTTTCCGCTTTTAACTTTTTGATATTTTTTTGTTTTTAGACCTTCATGCTTGTAAAATAATTCTACTAAATCCTTCGAGGCTTCTGTTTGGTCAGAATCAATCACACCTACTGTTAACGATAGATTGTCGCCTTTTCCGGCAAAGGTTCCAAGCGCAAGCATTAAGATGATCGGGAATAGTAAGGTAAAGAATAAGACCTGTTTGTTTCGAGCAAAAATCCGTAATTGCGCGATTGTTAATTGCCAGTATGCTCTCATGATTCCCTGATGCTCCTTCCCGTCATATGAATGAATACATCCTCTAATGTTGCGAAGCGTGTTTGTAAATCCTCAATCTTGAACTGGTGTTCCGCAGAAGCTTGGATTAAGGACGTTAAGGCAGTCTGCAGATCATCCGTATATAACTGGACAAACGTTTCCTTGATGGACACCTCTTTCACTCCATCCATTTTCAAAAACCACTCTTGTTCAGGTGGATTGCTCAAATGGAATTCTACTGTGCTAGTAGACTGGAGTTTTTTCACTAGATTGTCCGGCGTGTCAAGAGCAATCAGTTCTCCTTGATCCATGATACCGATACGGTCACAGAGCACATGAGCTTCATCCATATAATGCGTGGAGAGAATGATCGTTTTTCCTCTCTCCTTTAAACGTAAGACGATGTCCCATAGGGTTCTTCTTGCTTGTGGATCAAGGCCAGTAGTCGGTTCATCCAGGAACACAATGTCTGGGTCATGGATCAGTGCTAGCGCAATGGCGAGACGCTGCTTTTGTCCACCAGACAGCCCTTTAATACGGTCGTTCCGTTTCTCTGTCAGGAGCATATCACCGATTAATTCATCAATGTTCACATGACTTGGATAAAAGCTTCCGTACAACTTCAGGATCTCTTCTACTTTTAATAGCTCGAATAAAGAGGTGGACTGCAGCTGTACCCCAATGACCTCTTTGACCTTGTTCACTTCTTTTTTCACATCAAAGCCTGCAAGAGTTGCAGTTCCTTCATCCGGCTTTCTCAGACCGACTAACATTTCAATGGTGGTCGTTTTCCCCGCTCCATTCGGACCGAGAAGACCGAAAATTTCTCCTTTTTCCACCTGAAACGATACTCCATTAACCGCCGTAAAGGAGCCATATCGCTTTTTTAACCCTTTTACATCTACTATTATGTCATTATGCATGACAAGCCTCCTTAGAAGGAAATTATGATCTTTCATTTTGAAAAACTCAACCAAAATAGGAAACAGCCAATAGGAATTACAGGTCTGTTACCTTTCACAAACTTAAATTATGTAAGGCAAGTAGATTATCGAAACGTAATAATTATTAATAATCAGGCAATGATTATAGTATTTATAAGTTAGTTTCTTATAACTGCAAACTCATAGTAATAGTCCTAATGCTAAATCCCAATTTTTCATACTGTTTAATTGCTTGATTCCCTGCAAATGCACTTAGGCGGATTTCTGCATATCCGTCTTGTTTTAGATGGTCAATACCAGCTCTCATTAATAGTTTGGAAATCCCATTCCCTCTAAATTCTTCGAGAACATATAATTCGTAAATAAATCCATTCATCCTATCAGTAAATGGGTCTTTGCTGGTCCCTATAAGAATCCAGCCCATTAATTTATTGTTTTCTGTTGCTATTAAATAATAACTTCCTTTTTCTAAAAGTGGTTTAATAAGTTGGTCAATTTTTTCTTTCGTAGGTTCTACTTCACCCAATGTGCCATCATAAACAGCTTGTGGCGACAGAGATAACACCTTTTTCAGTTCAGTTTCATTCGGTTTTCTAATATCCATTAATTGAGTCAGTCCTTTCCTTTTATTACGATGAGTCCAATAATGTTCCTCAAAATGGCTATTATGATCTTAAATTCTTCTTGTGTTTACCTGCATCGTAAGTTCAAGAAGAGAGACATTCTATCATTTCAACTTGGTGGTAATTTTATTTGTAAGTGATTTCCTTGTACCTTTGTATTTAAAGATAATAAATAGAGTGAGATGAATGATCAGTATAATGGGAAAATAGATTGTATTGATAATTTCTAAATTTAATGCTTTTTTAGCTGCCTGTAGACTTCCGTCAAACTTTGCATACTCATCTGCTTTTATATATTCAATATGTAATATTCCTCCAACAACACAAAACCCCAAAAAACTTATCAGTAACAAAAGATATTGAACCTTACTCATTATTACCTCCTAAATCCCTTAATTCCAAAATTCCTTATTGAGATTTGTTCAATAAGAATAGAACCAATAATGTCATATCTATTACTTAACGTATTCAACCCATCGCTGTTTATATTTTTCGGTCCTTGTTTGCCAGTGACATTAGTTGAAGATTTGTTTTCTAAGAATTGGTTTTATATTCTGTATCCCAAGTTCAACTGATGTCTCTATATAACCAATTATTTGGTTCATAGTAAAAACATTAAGTTTGTCATTTAGTACTTCTTTATCGTACTCCATATCTCCTAATACATAAGGAACAAATTTTTCAACATCTTTGGAAGTTACCACATCCAAATCTATGATTGCAGGAAAATGACTAAATGATTTTTTCAATTCATCTGTAAAACCATAGTGTTCTAATAACTTTCCATTTAGTAATCCAAAATCATTATGGTATAACTTATATAACCCTTCATCAGCATCCATTCTGTTCTTTAACCAAGAAAGGTAGAATCCTCTTAACCATATTTCATCAGCAATTAAATGTGCAAAGTACCCCAATATATAAGGATTTTCTATTTGTGAACCATATTTATGTAAAAAACCTTTATAATCAACGCTTCTTGAATAATCTTGCACTTCTCCTATAAAGAAATGGGATAAGTTTTTTTCTTCGAGTGAAAAAACTGCGTCTGGAGCAATGCTGCCAAGCAAAAATGATGTTTTTCCTTCGATCGATAAAGCCTCTGAAATTTTTTTACCAATAATCGAGTGCATTATTCTTGAACCCAAATTACTCTCCCCTTTTTTATTAATCCTTTATTTTAGTTCGAGAATTACGTTCATAACTCCTTTGTTTTCCAACTCCTTCTTTAACTAATCTGCCTGTTCGTTTAATAAGGCAATTCAAAAAACGGCCGTAAATCCTTCAAAAGAAAATCATCTATTAAATGCAAAAATTAAAGGATCAAATCGCAAACATAGCAATTTGATCCTTTAGTCCAATGACATCCCTATACAATAAACATTACTTTTTAAAGAAAATTAAACTTTTTGAAAGGTATCCGATCCATTACATTAAGAAGCTGTTTCTTTTTCTTTATACGCGATAATAATCGGCTCTCCAATGCCGAATTGCCTTTTTAATGTCATCTGGTTGAAGATTCTCTGACTTCGCCCGCTCAACTAACTCCAAGTATTCTTCGTCTCCGGCAAATCGCAGAGCTATCACTTGCTTCAAGGAAAGTTCGGAGTCTAATTGATTACCAGTTAATCGATAATAACGAAAATTTTCCTCATTACGAATGATACGATCCTGAAGCTGAAGTGCATAACCTCTCAGCCTCACAGTTATTAATAAAAGCATCAGCGCAAACCCTAACACAATCACACTAAGCAGCCACTCACTGCCAAGATGCTGTAAGAAAAACACAACCGATAAAATAAGCGTAATAAGTCCAATTAACATGATCCCACCATGGAATATCGGATCCATTTTTCTATGATTTTGATAATTTTGCCCCATCTTAACAACCTCCCATCAGAAGCACAGGGACGTTTCTTGTGCTTCCTTTCTCACTTCATATTTAGTCAGTTCTCATCGACACACCGTTCAACCCCTATACTCAACCTTATACAGCACCTGCATTTTTCACCTTTGATTTAATTAATGTTGAAAAGTCATTTACTTTATGGGAATTCGAAAAATTTTCAAAAACGATATAATCATCCTCATAATGCATCATTATCTTTTTGATAAATGGAATAGTACCATAGACAATTCCGTCACTATCATTAAAGTTTAAAATTTTATCATATTGAAACTCCCATTTCATGCCTTTTCCAAACATGGCGTCCGCGCAAAACAAAAGCTTCTCATCCGTCGCTGCCAAAATGCCCGACCTGCACATATAACCCAAATCTATTTGACAATACAAGGACGATAGCACTTCCTCCGTCTCTGTTAAATAAGTCTTCGCAGTTTCTAGATTCGCTTTCATACATTACTTCCCCCCTGGCAGCTAATGATCTTCCTTCACAACCGCTTTCCTTTTTTATGCAGCTGAACGCCACTTCGAAAACTTTGTTTCAATCATCAATTTTAGTCCACAGAACGATTTCATCTCCTACCCCTTACTATTCTTTACATTTGCATTAAAATCCTTTAGTTTTTCAATTAAAAACAGCTCTATAAAGCATATGGAATTAAATTGATTTACATTCTTAACAAAATCTTTTCTCGCGTTTATCCTTGAACTCAACTCCTGGGGCCAGTTGCAAGGACATAATCGATTTATCATTTTAATCCAAAAGCTTTTTAATCATAGTTTGGTAGGTCTTAATCCCATTTCCTTTACTTTTTATCCTAGTTTCATAGATGGATCTCATTTAATACCAGTTAAACCAATTTTAATACCAGTTGGTCTTTATTTAATACCGGCTAGATCGATTTTAATACCAGTTAGCCTTCATTTAATACCAGTTAGAAAAACGCGGGGCCGTTTCTTTTGCTTCAATGATTAAAAAGTGCGAAATGTTAATCGATGAACAACTTTCATTTTTCACTTTATCTACTTCTTTATCATTATCCTCAAAACCTTATTCCCCTTCACATTCCGCCTCCCGAATGAAACAAAAGAACCGTCCCCATGTCCACAAAAAAAGGCTGAACAAGAAGATTCCTGTTCAGCCTCATGATTATTTCTTTTTAACTAATTCATACCCATTCTGCTGGATGGCGTATTCTACGCCTTGCTGAAGACTGGAGAAGGATTGAATTCCTTCTATTTTTACTTTTGAACTTAATATTTGGATGCTCAGTTCAGCTGACACGCCGACAATAAAGCATTGGCCTCCGATCAGTCGGATCGACTGAATCAATTTTTGGATGCCATGAATGGTATATGAATCGACATGCTTAATACCCGTTAAGTCGATTAATAGGTATTTTGCTTTTAATTTGGTAAGTTCAACTAAAGCTTTTTCAATTAAATTGCTGAGCCGCTCATCATTGTACTTGCCAATCAAAGGGATGACAAGAATATCTTTAAGAACCGGGATGATTGGGGAGGAGAGTTCTTGGATCAAAGAGGAAAGCTCTTCCGTACGTGATTCCACCTTTTTCTCCAATTCCATAATGCTTTCCTGCTCTTTTTTTCTCGCTAATTCATGGATGTTTTGCGAAATGGTCACTGCAGATGGAAAAATCTCTATTTCATCATAATCATGGCCTTCAAGTTGGCTATTCACCATTTTATACCACATGTTTTGTTTGAAAAGTCCGCTGAAAATGCCTGCCCAATGGCTTGGAAGCAACACTCCAGCTTTATTTTTATCGGCAAGCTTGAAAATGCGGTGTTCCCAGCTATTCCGTATACGCACGACAGCCCTTTTTTCCTCATAAGAATACTCATGAATCTCAAAGATTCCCCAGCCAGCGCTTCTGTATATATCACTATACTCATTCAACAGCTGAACTACATCAGTTCTGCCTTCATAATAAGTGCTTACGAGTTGTCCCATGCGAAAACCCGTCACTTCATAAACGGTCTTCGACACATCGTTTCCAGAAATTTCTTCAATTGTATTTAAAAACAGCTCGATTGCTGAATCCCAGAAAAGCAGTGCAGGGGCCCCATCAAATGTAAGTTCACCCTCCTGGTCATTCCATACGAACTCATTTTTGTTTACTCTAATCTGATAGTTTGAATTCCCCATTTTTCTCTCCCTTGATAAACTGAATTAATTCTATAATATCTTAAAACAAAGTAATATACCAATTCACTACCCTTATATAACAAACTCTTACTAGTAGTTGAGACCTAAAATCGGGACTTTAATAACATAAACCCCCTTTATTTAACCATTTACTTTAATTCATGCTCCTTTACTATTCGCCTCCGGAATGAAGCACAAGAACCGTCCCACCGTTTACGTTGGGGAAATGCGAAAAAGGCTGAAGCGGTATTTAGAGGGTTCAGCCTTTTTTGTATTAAAATTATTGTGCCTTCCGCTCATATTTAATCACAAAAACCGGTTCATTTTGCATCCATTCTGCAAACAGCACATCTTCATAATGATGGATCTTCTGCTTTTCCAACTCCTTCTTCAGCCACTGTTCATCAAACCCGGCTTCTTTTAAATTTTCGCTGACTACTTCTCCGTCGATGATCAAATTAATTGGTAAGCTCGGGGCATCTGCTTTGATTTTTAAATCACTGTTTTTCGGTGTGTCGTAATCCGCCTTAGGAAGGACACTGATCATCCCATTTGTTTCGATGATTGCATATTCAACTTCTCTCAGGGAGAAATATCCTTGCTGTCTGACTAAGCTTTGGAGCTGATTGATATCCAGCTTTGCTTTTTTCAATGCGTCATATTTAATCTGGCCTTTATGTACGACAATGTTGGGTTCACCTTCTAATAATTTCCGTGTACCGATGAACTTTTGCGTCACCATTTCGGTTACATAAACAAGTACCGCCCATATTGCAACTGAGAAAGCAATTTCTCCGAGTCTCACTTCATGGTCATAGATGGCGTTCCCGAGCAGCTCGCCCAAGATAACCGCTGAGATAAAATCGAAAGGGGTTATCTGTGAAAACTGCGTTTTTCCTTGCAGCTTTGTGGCGATAAATAAAAAGACAAATCCACAGGTAAGCTCTACTGCAATTGATAAATAATGATTCAACACTCCCACTCCTTTTTACCATTATGGAAAAATCCGTGGAATTTGAACCCTAATTTTTAAAAAAGTGATCGGTTTTAGGTCATGTCCGATAAATCCAAATTCTTCTATTATCTTCTCCCTTTCCATACACCCAGTTGAAAAATGATAGCTGTATAGGTAATGAATATCGATAGGCTTACGATGATGTTCTGATGTTTTTTCCAAAGATCAAGAATCGTTTTTTGAAGGAGTTCCTTAGAATATAAATAGTAGATGTAGACCAATACCAAAGATATGAATACTAAGAAGGTAAAGCGGAGCATGTGCAGGAAGTTGAGGCCTCTATGAGAGTATCTTTTTCGCTTATATCCAATGGAACTTTCGTTGGAAAACTTTGTTTCCGCCATCGACATCACTCCTCTGACCCGATTCAATTTCTACCCTTTTATTATTCTTTGCCTTTGGAGCAATCTCCTTTGAATTCCTCAAGAAAAAACAGTCCTAGCAAAGATATACGGGTTTTGTTTTGAGGTGTAAAGTAAAATGACAGTTTAATTAACACACAAAAAAACATGATAATTCGATTATTTATCTTAAACAAAGGCAGGTAAGATTGGACTTCCCCCAGTTTCCCTTGCCTTTATTGCTTTATTTAATGAGCATCAATTGAATTCCTGTTAATCAACTAATAAAAAATTACTTTAGGTAAATACTGTACATATAAATAAAGAAGGTGACTACCATGAAAACGTTGTGGCTTTTTCTTATATTAGCAATTTTTTCGATAATATCCTTGTATATTTTGATGAAGAAAATGAACGTCACTAACGTCTTGGGCTGTTATTTTTTATCCAATATACTTATTACTAATACAGGAATAATCATTAACTTAAATTTAAAATTAACGAAGCAAGATCCATCAAGTCAATTAATTTTTTGGACACAAAAAATTCCTGAGATGTCTCTCAAGCCAGCCTTACTTTTATGGTTAATTTATATTTTGTTCTCTAAACGTTCAATTTTTAGTAAACTTATTCATCTTTTCATATTCTTAACAGCACTTATTTCTATAGAGTTATATTTCGTTCAAATTGGTTATTTGGAATGGGTAAATTGGAATGTATTTTATGGATATTTGAGATACAGTCTAATTATTATATTATTAGCTATTTACTCCTTTTATTTAGAAAAACTTATTAATAGAAGCAATGGGGTGAATACAACTAGATGATTTTACCTCTTCCTATACAATTTGATGCAAATGAAATATTTATTATTATTTCCACACTATTATCTTGGCCCCTCATGTTTATTTTGCCTAGACACTTATCTGCCGTTACCATCACTATTATTTGGACATTTAATGTCTTTCTTGCTTTGTTGGCCGATATTACCATTGGTGTAAAACCAAATGAATTTTACTTTACGATCGATCATAAAACACATGAATTATTTGATGTATTATTGCACTTTGTAACTTACCCTACACTACCTTACTTTGTAGTAAACTTTTATCAACAGAGTAGACCCAAGGGTTTAAAGCTTCTATTTTATATTATTTTTTGGGCAGGGATAGCTATCGCTCTAGAATGGATTTCAGTGAAGTTTCATGTCTTTACATATAGGGGTTGGAACTTGTATTTATCCTTTTTAGTTTATTTGGTTGTATTTACCGCTAACATTTGGCTTTCCAACTTTACTGAAAAGAAGCACCCTTATAAACCCAATTCAACTAATCGATTCAATTAAATCAACATTATGATTGCCGAAGTAATATTCTATAGAACGAGGCAATGACTTTTTTGGGAATGGAAGTTTATCATAAAATCATTATTTCTATGCGATTCTATTCGTAATTTTTGAATGCTGAATGGCAAAACATCGATATACAAAAAATAGGGTACGAAAATCTTTGAGATTTCGCACCCTTTTAGCGTTGGATTTTGCCGTTTTTAACCCTTAAAAAGAACCCATTAAACAGAAGCAGTCTTTTCAAATCAAACAAGTTCCTCAATTCTTTTATCAACGTTACTTTACGCTCCTAACAAGCTCCCTCATGGCATTCAGCTTGGAAGACAGCTTCAAAAACCAATCTTCATCTCCAGTAGCTAGTGCCAAATCTATTAGATTAAGAATTTGTTCTTTATTTCTCACATTCGAATTAGGCAAAATTTTAACCTTATTATTCATAATAGGAATGGTTTTGCCGACTAATTCTTGATTGTCACTTGTCGTGACGGTTACCTTTGTCATTCCTTCAAGAAGATCAAATGAATCAACATAACCGATTATTAGTTCTCCATCCCGTGATTGGGCTTTAATCCAGTCGCCGATTTTTAAAATGGCATTATTTGTGGACATATTAATCACCTCTTTAAAAAGTTCCTGCTAAACTGTAATTTTTTTTATTACACTTTCAACATGAAGAGATCTTCACTCTTCTAATTACTCTTCTTTATTGATCAGGTCGACCACTTCTTTTAAGGAATAGTTCTTTAAATATTCCCCTAAATGTTCTTCTGCACCAAGGAAAATGGCAAATAGGACTCTCTGCATATTTGCTCCAACGACACACCGCTCATTTGAATCAGGACATTTTGGCTGCAATGCGCCTTCAGAAGTTAATTTATATATATCCCAAAGGTTCACTTCGCTGAGATCGATCGCAAAAAGAAATCCTCCGCCCGTACCTTCTTTCGATTTTATAAAACCGTGCTTCTTTAACAAACTCAGCACTTTGCGGATGCGTACAGGGTGGACACCTGCACTCTCTGAAATCGCATCGCTCGTAGACATTCGGTCCGGCTGCAGTGCAAGAAAAGTTAAACTGTGAATGGCAAGAGTAAAGTCACTGTTCATAGCCTGGGCTCCCAACATGAGGATCAATAGCAGATCCACTAATTTACTGTAATATTATATGTTACAGATTATTTTGTCAAAGTTGCTGTTTCTACTGAAACACGCTAAGTCCTCCACTGTTTCTCCACTTGCTCCTCGGCTACACGTTTGATTTGGTCCCGTTCCATTTCCCTTTTTACGATCACATTGGTTTGATAATTTTTACCTTTATAATGTACTGTAAGGAATACCTCTCTCATCTTGACCTTCCTCCTTCCTTTTTTTAAAGATTAGTTAGCCTTGCTTTCCCACTCGATGACCGGAAATGTCCGAAGACTGCGCGGCAGAAAACGGCGAATTTCTTCATCGTTATAACCAACCTGCAATCTTTTGTGGTCCTGGATAATTGGACGGCGCAGCATGGTCGGGTTTTCAATGATTAATTCATATAATTCTTTAAGCGGGAGTGAATCAATATCCACATTTAATTGCTGATACGTTTTTGAGTTCGTTGAAATAATCTCCTCAGTGCCGTCCTCAGTAAGCCGAAGAATCGATTTAATCTCCTCCTCTGTAAGTGGCTCCGAAATAATATTCCGTTCAACATACTCAATTTGATGTTCCTCAAGCCACGCCCTCGCTTTCCGGCAAGAAGTACAGCTCGGTGTGATATATAAAGTGACCATGAATTTACAACTCCTTAGATGAAAATAGATTTTTAACTGTAATAAAAAAAATTACATTTACGGTAAAAAAAATCTCACTATATTTGAAAACTGACTTAAGTTTAGATTGCTTATACCTTACTGTAATATTAATCTTTACAGTTCAAGAAGTCAATATGATTTTATGCATGCGCTTCAATCTAATAAAGAATTTTGTAATCACATAAAAAACAACTGAAATTCCATTAGATCTTCTAAAAAAGTTACCTCCGCACCTGTTCTCCTATTTATTCATAAGTTTTTGGTTCTATTTAATCTAAAATATCGTTTTTTTCGAACTAAAAAGCTTATGAATCCTAGAGAAACCTCCTTTATCACCAGTAAGAGTGGATTTATCACCAGTAAGAGTGGATTTATTACCAGTAAGATCAATTTTATTACTAGTAGCGGCATTCAAAAGCAAAGGGACGTATCTTGTGCTTCTTTCAAAGAAGATCATCATTAATCTGTTTCATTGAAGTATCATCCTACTTAATAGGAACATGGGGACGGTTCTCGTGTTCCACTTCGGAACACGAGAACCGTCCCCATGTTTACACATATTACTTAGTCGCGAGCAGCTCCATAACGTTTTTAACGGAGTGTGCGGAGCGGTTTAAGGCGCTTTTTTCTTCTTCTGTGAGTGGTATTTCTATGATGCTTTCGATGCCTTCTCCGCCGAGGATGGTTGGTACTCCGAGATAGAGTCCTTGATAACCGTATTCACCTTCAAGGTAGGCTATCGATGGCAGGATTCGCTTTTTGTCTTTCAGGATGGCTTCTGCCATTTGAACCATGGAGGCTGCAGGTGCGTAGTACGCGCTTCCTTGCCCGAGGAGATTGACGATTTCTCCGCCGCCTTTGCGGGTTCTTTCCACAATCGCTTCGATGCGTTCAGCAGGCAGGATTTTTTCAAGTGGAATTCCTCCTGCGTAAGAATAGCGCACGAGCGGAACCATATCATCGCCGTGGCCGCCTAAGACAAAGCCCGAGATATCCTCGACTGAAACGTTAAGCTCCTGGGCGACGAATGTATTGAATCGCGCTGTATCGAGTACGCCTGACTGGC
This sequence comes from Heyndrickxia sp. MSNUG, assembly GCF_049532715.1. NCBI lineage: Bacteria > Bacillati > Bacillota > Bacilli > Caryophanales > Bacillaceae > Heyndrickxia > Heyndrickxia sp. MSNUG. Next base: position 2,188,050 of record NZ_CP150978.1, on the reverse strand, counting down.
CAATGACCCTGTTCTTTGGAAAGCCAGTCGTTTTCTGGCATACATAGGTCATCGCGTCCACCGGGTTGCTCAGCACGATAATCACGCTGTCTGGCGCATATTTTTTAATATTCTGCGAGACATCGATCATAATTTTTTCATTCGTTGCCACAAGGTCGTCACGGCTCATGCCGGGTTTGCGCGGCAATCCAGCGGTGATCAATACCAAATCTGCCTCAGCAATGTCCTCATAGCTGGATGTGCCTGTGATATTGACGCTGAATCCTTGGACAGGACTCGCTTCTAGCATATCCAGTGCCTTCCCTTTCGTCGGATTGCTCTGAGACGGGATGTCGACAATGATGACATCGCCAAGCTCTTTCTGGGCAAGCATAAGTGCTGCTGTCGCTCCGGTAAAACCAGCGCCGATAACAGCAATCTTTTTCCGTTTGAATCCCATTTGATCTTCCCCCTGCCTATCTTTTCTTATGGAGAATGAAGCTCTCTGTTGTTATTACCAGAACCACATTATTCTTTTGGAGGGCTCTTTTTTCCTGGCTTTTGAGCTGCAGACGTATTTTCTTCGACTGTATTTCCTTCCGGCTGCGCGATCGCAGTCTCAGTGCTTACCGTCTCTTCCTGCTTGACTACAGGATCTGCAGGCTTTGGTGTTTCCTCTTTTTTATCCGTAAATAAAACTTTTCCTACTTCTTCATCAGGGTGGGGAATGACGTGTGCAGAAACAAGCTCTCCTACTCTTGCTGCTGCGGCACTTCCTGCTTCCACTGCTGCCTGAACGGCACTGACATCGCCCTTGATTAACACGGTTACAAGCGCTGCGTCTACCTTTTCCTGTCTTAAAAGGGTGACGTCCGCTGACTTCAGCATCGCATCTGCTGCTTCAATCGAACCAATCAGTCCGCGTGTCTCAATCATTCCTAATGCTCTACCCACGTGTCCAACCACCTTTCTCTACATCAATCGAGTCTATAATTCCAACTACCAGGGCATCGATTGGCAGTTTTTTATCAGGTGACATATTGGCTGCTGCGCTTCCTCTTGTGACAAGCACTTTATCGCCAACGCCCGCACCGATTTTGTCTACTGCGACAAACGGAATCTCACATGCTGATCCATCCGGATATTCTGGCTGGACTACAAGGAATTTCAACCCGGTCAATTCATCTTCTTTTCTCGTGGCCCATACATTGCCTACTACAGTACCTATTTGCATTTCACATTGCTCCTTTTACTCTGCCACGATGATGCTTTTGCCCAGCTCTCTCGCAGCGTCCCGTGCAGAGGGAGTGATGATCGTATTTTTGCAGACAAAGATTTGTTCTGTCTTTGTATCTTGTACATCCCGCTGTGTCAGAAGTTTTTTCTTGCCAGCATTAGCTGACGTTGGCATCAGCTGGGGTACTGGTTCAGCTTTCTGACTGCCCTTGCCGAGATTGGCAAAATCGTCGATACTTTCAACCTTGACTCCAAAGCTGTTTAATTCTTCGATATAGTTAAGCAGCTTCTGGATGTACTTGCTTTCTGAAGACGGTCCCTTTTTTGCCAACAGATGCTCTTCAAGTGTCGGTTCAGGTACAATCGTTCCTTTCTTCCCTGTCAATAGACAGTGAGCAAGGAGGATGCTATCAGGAGTATCCGCGATACCTAAAGCCCCTTTTACGATCAGGTCCTGACTGGCTCTAAAGAAGATGATATGTTCGACAGACTCACAATCTTCTATCTTTGGTTCCCTGGCAAAATTCAGGTCCCAATTCTGCTTTAATTTTTCTAATGTATTTTCAAAAATCCACGAGGCATCACCAACAATCAGCAGTTTTGGCTGATCAGATGTGACCTCCGTTTTCCCTTCACTTTCGAGCGCGCGTATGACTTCCAGTACGATCGTTTCAATCATGCTGCGATCGATCATCGGCGTTCACCATATTTCTCCAGACGACCTTCCTTGGCAGGAAAAATAAGTCCTGCATTCGCTTCGTCTGTATCAATGTGCATTTCCAGCTTGTAGCGATCCGACACACGGATCAGCACCTTCTCAAATGATACTGGTCGCTCACCGTCAGCTACCACCCGGACCCACTCGCCTTCTTCTACGGAAAAAGCTTTAGCATCAGCAGGTGTCATATGGATATGCGCCCTTGCGACTATGCAGCCTTCCTTCTTGAAGAGACTTCCTTTCGGTCCTATTATGGTGATTGGGGCAGAGCCAGCGATATCGCCTGACATCCGGACGGGCACCTTCAGTCCGAGCTTGATGGAATCCGTCTGGCTGACCTCTACCTGGGTCATGCTGCGCGCAGGACCGAGGATTCGCACTTTTTCAATGCTTCCCCTCGGTCCTGCGATCATGACAGTTTCATTGGCAGCAAATTGGCCAGGCTGAGAAAGTTCTGACCTTACTGTTAGTTCATAACCCGGTCCAAACAGGGCTTCAACATCTTCCTTGCTCAAATGGCAATGGCGCGCGGAAATGGCCATCGGAACCGTTGTCCTTTCGGAAGCAGCCAGCGTTGAAAGACGCGCGACTACTTCCTTTACAATTGCTTGGATGGAATCCTGGTTCATATGAAAAACTCCTAACCTTTTATGCTGCTAGACTGTAAAATCTGATTCTATTAAAGTTCAACATCGATCTTTGGAAGGATGCTTTCAAGCTCGTTGTGTGGACGTGGAATGACGTGAACGCTCATCAATTCGCCAACACGCTGAGCTGCTGCAGCTCCTGCGTCAGTTGCTGCCTTAACAGCACCTACATCACCGCGTACCAATACAGTTACGATTCCGCCGCCAACATGTACTTTTCCAACAAGGTGTACGTTTGCAGCCTTTACCATTGCATCAGCAGCCTCAACAGAAGCTACAAGTCCTTTAGTTTCAATCATTCCAAGTGCAGTTAATTCTCTAGCCATTTTAATTTCCTCCTAATAGTTAGTTATATTGTTTAATTACTTGATTCACCATTTCAGCGATTACTTTTGGATCTGGCAGGCCATTCGGCTCCAGCTGCTTCAGAACCTGATCGACAATAGCTTCCAGGTCCTCTTCTTTTTTCTTGTTATTGCTTACCGGAATCGAAGCTGTTCCCGGCTTGGGAATATCAACTTCTTTTATGCCATATGCCATTCTCTTGATATTGATCAGATGCTTGGCTGTCACATTATCAGATGTGATATTGCCGCCGAATGAACCGCATCCCAGTGTCAGGGATGGCTTCAGTCCAGTCGTGGCTCCGACTGCGCCAATGGATGAAAGAGTATTGACCATCATCCTGGATACAGGCATCGTCATCGCAAAATCATTTGCCACCTTGTCATCCGTTGTATGGAGTGACAGGCTGTGTCCCATTCCGCCAAGCCTTAGCAGCTGAAGACAATAGTCTTTTGCCTGCTCATAGTTCTCAGCTGTGTAAAAGCCGAAAATCGGGGATAGCTTCTCGATTGAAAATGGTACATCCTTGCCAACCCTTGTTTCTTCAGCAATCAGCACCCTCGTTCCAAGTGGTACTGTTACTCCGGCCATATTGGCGATTTTAACGGCATCCTGGCCGACGATATTCGGATTCAGTTTGCCTGGCGCCGGGGAGATCAGTTTCTCCACTTTCGCCTTCTCTTCTTTCGTAAGAAGATGGCCGCCGTTGTTGCGCAGCTCCCTGAGAACCATTTGACGGACATTTTGGTCGACGACAATCGATTGCTCGGTTGCGCAGATTGTCCCGTTGTCAAACGATTTGCTGTCCATGATCATCTTGACTGTTTTTGGGATCTGGGCTGTTTTTTCGATATATACCGGAACATTCCCAGGACCTACTCCGTATGCGGGCTTCCCTGAACCATAAGCGGCGCGGACAAGTGCGCCTCCTCCAGTCGCGAGGATGAGATTGACATCTCTATGCTTCATCAGTTCATTCGTTGCCTGCATCGATGGATTGGAAATCCAGCCAATCAGCCCATCCGGTGCCCCTGCTTTGACAGCCGCCTCGTTGCAAATCTTCAATGCTTCCACACTGCAATTCTTTGCTCGAGGGTGAGGGCTGACGACAATCGCATTCCTTGACTTAAGGGCGATCAATGTTTTAAAAATGGCTGATGATGTCGGGTTCGTTGTCGGGATGATCCCGGCGATAACACCGTACGGATAAGCAATTTCAGTTACTCGAAGCTCTCTGTCCTCAGAGATGACTCCGACCGTCTTTTCGTTCTTAATCGATTCATAAACGGCCATCGAGCCCACTTCGTTCTTGATCTTTTTATGTTCAACGACTCCCATGCCTGTTTCACTGACCGCCATCACGGCAAGGTCCAGTGATTTTGCATAAGCAGCTTCAGCGACCGCCTTAACGATTGCATCCACCTGTTCCTGGGTGTAGTTCATGTATTTTGCCTGCGCTTCCTTCGCTCTGCGAACGGCATCACGCATTTCCTGGATCGATTGAAGATCCTGATCAAAATTCATGCTTGCACACTCCTTTCTTGCTGATTTCATCCTTCTTTAATAGGTGCCAGGGCTTCTGGCAATATCCATTATGGCATCCCTGAAGGCATCAGCAGCTGCCTGGCAGGCTGATTGTGAACCTGTCAGATAACCGCCGCCAAAGTTGGTTTCGGATGGCGGACCGAAGAACTTCACTAGCTCGACGTCGGCTGCTTTCAATGCTGCATCGAGACCATATACTGCCTCAAGCGGCGGAGCAATCAAATAAGCGATAGCTTCCCCTTGCCTGATTCCAGCTTCCTTGGAGAGAAAAGAGCCTGTTCTCGACACCACATGAGCAAAAAGGGCATGACTTTTATCTTCATTCAAAGCTTCGAAATAGACATCCTGTTCTGCAGTCTGAATGATTGCTTCCAGTCCGCTTTTGATTTCATCAGGACTTGGGCCGGCGATGATCCCAATCATCTCACCAGATAGCGGTCCTGATGCATGGGCTGCACCAGCGTAGAATGATCGAGCATACACTACCTCGACATCGGCTCGTTTCGTTGCTTCATCGAGTGCTGTATATCCAATATCATCAACCGTACTGGTAAAAATCCCAAGGCTTCGCTGATCTGGCTGCAGATTGAACTGTTTCGCCAGTGCACCGTCGACATTCGGGATGACCCTGACTGCCAGGATATCAGCATGTATTCGTCCGAGTGCCATAATTCCACCCCCTACTCTTCTTTTTGAACGAGCGTGACTCCACTCGCTTCATACTTTAAAATTTTCTGGATGACCGTACCCAAGTATGCACCCGCTTCTACCGGTGGAATCCCACCTTTATGTATATTGGAAATGACCATTCTGTCAGCTTCGATCGTTCCCTTTCGCGGTTCGTAGCATAAATAGGCACTCATGGACTCAGCGCTGACAAGACCAGGGCGTTCCCCAATCAGAAGTACGATGACCTTTGGCTTGAGGATTTCACCGACATCATCCATGACCGCAACCCGGCCCTTTTCAATGTAGAAAGGTGTTCCTGTTTCCAATCCCATTGATTTTAAGGATTGTTGCAGGGAAAGGTAGACATCCTCCAGGTTTTCGTCAATCGCCTTTGAGCTCAGGCCATCGGATACGATGATCTGGACAGTCGGTGACTTCTTGCATTTTTGCTGCACTTCCTGGATCGCTTCATCTGAAAGTCTTCTGCCATAATCAGGACGGCGGATGTACACATCCTTATCCTGAACTCTCGTGTTGACCGTGAATAAGTCAAGCTCCTTCAGCAAATCCTTGTTCACCTCGCCGTACACTGCATCGACAGCCGCAGCATGGTCATACCTGAATTTAAGAAGTGTGCTCGTTTTCGGTCTGGTCCCTGCCCTGCCGACACCAATACGCGCTGGCGTCTTCTCCTTCAGGTGCTTCAACTCATCTCCGTCGAACGGATTCTCGACACCTTCCTGAAGAGAGCGGCCGGCTTCCTGTTTTCCGCCAGTGGGTTTCACGACTGAACACGTCTTGCTTCCCGTCTCATCCTTCACCGAGCTGTTCTTATGATCCCAAAAGGTAACCGAATTGCCCTCAGCTGGATTCGCAGTCTCAGACTGATACGTTAACGCATTAACCCGCTGGGGGTCTGACCCCCAATGCGGTGGAGCTTCATTGCGGTGATGCGTTTCTGCGTGGTTCCAGAACTTTACCTTTTGAACAGGTTCGGAAGAGGACGAATCTGTTGTTTCCTTCAACTTCGAGTCTTGAAGCTTTTCAACTATTAATCTCGTAACCTTCTCTACAAGTTCCTGATTCATTTGCCTCACCTCCTACCTTGAGAAAATCGTTGGATCTCCAGCAATTTTGCTTAGCTTGCCATTTTCAAAAATCCCCATTTTTTCAAGCCAGGCTTCAAACTCCGGAGCTGGCCTTTTGTTCATGGTCTGTCTTAAGGTGGCCACATCATGGTAACTCATGGACTGGTAGTTGAGCATGCAGTCATCACCCATAGGAGTTGCGATGATAAAATTGACTCCTGCCGCAGTCAGCAGTACTCCAAGATCTTCCATATCATTCTGGTCTGCCTTGATATGATTCGTATAACAGATGTCAACGCCCATCGGGATGCCATGCATTTTACCCATAAAATGGTCCTCAAGGCCGGCACGGATTACCTGTTTGTTGTTGTATAGATATTCAGGTCCGATGAAGCCGACAACGGTGTTGACAATGAAAGGATCGTAATACTTGGCAAAGCCGTAGTTTCGTGATTCGAGCGTCATCTGGTCAATACCGTAATGAGCTTCTGCACTTAACTCTGAGCCCTGACCAGTTTCAAAATAAAGCCTTTGTGGGCCTGTGCCTGTGCCAAGCTGCCTTGCCATATCATTTGCTTCGGCAAGCATAGACGTCGTAATTCCAAATGAGCGATTGGCCGCCTCGGTTCCGGCGATACTCTGGAAAATCATATCGGCTGGCGCACCTTGTTCGATTGCTTTCATCTGAGCAGTGACGTGCGCGAGTACGCTGTTTTGCGTCGGAATCTCCCAATGCTTGATAAAATCGTGCGTTGCATGGAGCAGTCGTTTCACACTTTCAACCGAGTCATCAACCGGGTTGATTCCAATGACCGCATCTCCTATTCCATAAGAGAGCCCTTCTTTTAAAGAAGCGATCATTCCATCGACACTGTCTGTTGGATGGTTCGGCTGGAGCCTTGAAGCCAAGGTTCCCTTTTGTCCGATGGTGATATTTGATTTCGTCAATACTTCTATCTTATTGGCCGCTGTAACAAGATCCAGGTTTGACATAAGCTTGGCAACGGCAGCGATGCTTTCACTGTTCAGCCCCCTGCTCAGTCTTTTCAGATCCTCGCCAGTGACATCGTCGCTAAGGATGTATTCCCTCAGCTCAGCCACGGACCAATTCTTAATGGATTGATAGATTGGCTCATTGACCTGGCCCTCAATGATTCTGGTTACTTCATCCTGTTCTCCAGGCAGCAGCGGATTTTCACGGATATCCGCAAGCGTCAGGTGGCTGAGCACTTCTTTTGCGGCAATCCTCTCCTGCACTGTTTCTGCAGCAATACCAGCAAGCCTGTCGCCAGATTTCTCTTCATTCGCTTTTGCAAAAACATCCTTTAGGGATGCAAATTGATAGACAGTACCTAAATAGGTTGTTTGCAGCTTCATCTGTAGCACCTACTTTTTTCAATGTTCGAACGTCAATGTTTTTACGACAACTGGGACAACATTCGTTTGGAGAAGGGTCCCGATATCGATGTAATCTCCATGCTCGACCTTGATTTGATCGATGCAAACGATCGTTTTTCGGCTATCCTGTAAAATCAGGGTCTGACCTAGAACCTTTGCGTGATCGGATTCAAGTACGATCACGATTGGCTGCTGCGGATCCGGCTTTTGCTCCACTCCAGCGAGGATAGCTGCGGAAAGCTGTTGGACAGCCTTGAAACCAAGGTAGGGCATCCCCGTAAGGTAAAGGGCGAAATTATGTCCTTCTCGATAAGGATCATAGATTTCCAGCGCCTTCAGTATTTCATCTGAAAATCGTCCAAGACCATTTTCTAAGTCTTGTCCGAAATCTATTTGATATACCGGGAGATTCCTCTGCGGCAGCGCTCCATCCTCAACTGAAATGGTTGCACCACTAATTTCCGTGGTCTGTGTCCCAGCACCGAGGACGGTCGCCCTCACTGTTTCTTCTGGTTGTATCCACGGCCATTCCGTCAAGCTATGACTCTCTTTTAACGATTGAGCGAGCGTTTCACCAATATCGTTGTAGACAGCAACTTCAGAAATCGGTTCATAGCGATAAATGCATTCGCCGACTCCGCCTGAAAACATGATGGCATCAATCTTTTCTTCCCAATTAGGACTGTGCCCGAGCAAGAGCGGGCTACCTTCCGGGATGGTTTTATCTAGCATCATGGCAATGGTTTCAGCCATGAAGTCTGTAAGCGCTTTAATTTCAGCAGTATTTCGGCTTTCGCCAACACTAATTGTCTTCCCCTGCTGCATAAGCAGTTTTTTTACCGGAGGAGAAATGCTCTCGATCTCATCATTTACGAATTCTATTAATCTGCCGCCTATGTGAAGTGTACATGTTCCACAAAGCCGGCCTGATTTATAGACAGCAGCATTTGCAGTACCGCCGCCAATATCGATGTTGGCAATCACTTTACCGGTTCTTTTCGAATATTCGTATGCACCCGAGCCCTTTGCAGCAATAATGCCTTCTAAATCAGGCCCTGCAGTTGCAACGAGGAATTCCCCAGCATGATCGGACAAGGTATGCACCATTTCCTGAGCATTGCTTTTCGTTGCAGTTTCGCCGGTGATGATGACAGCGCCTGTCTTGATGTCCTGCGGTTTGATGCCGGCCCTGTTGTATTCATCGTTCACAAGACTCTCAACTGCCCGGATATCAATCGTCGTTGGATCCAGTAGCGGCGTACGATGTATTTCACTACGGTATAGCACTTCTTTTTCAATGATTTCAATTCGCGGCATATGTGTTCCCCCCGCCATGTTCATCAGGGAAAAACGGCTGATCACGACCTTCGTTGTACTCGTGCCGATATCAATCCCAGCGCTAATGATTTCTTCATTTTGCGGCTGGTAACGCTTCATATGCCTCACCTCATTCACTGGTAAAAATTCTGCATAAAAACAAAAAGGCGCCACATACAAATCATCGCGAAGATGATTCGTAAGCGGCGCCATTGCCAAAAAAATTAATTTGTTATTTGATTATAATTTATTTTCTTAAAATTGTAAAGGGTTTCATAGCAAGAACATGGGGACGGTTCTTGTGTTCCATTTTCTCTTTAAAAACGAGAATATTTTCTAGAAAATGACCGTCTCCGGATCCATCTCTTTCGCTGCGCTTTTCACCTCATCAAGCGAGTTGCATTGCACGAGCTTACGGATTTCCTCGATTCCCTTACCAGTTACCGACGAGGTGATAATCATCACCCCTCGAGGAATTACTGACTTAAGCTTTTTCTTCGCTCTTTCAATATCAGCTGCTTCCGCATCACTTTTAGTAATGACTCCAATCGGAATCTTGTTGATCCCAGTGCTGAATCCTGGTGGAAAGATATTCTTTTTCTTGGTCGCGTCCTGAAGGTACAGGACATGTGTGACCTCTAAAGCAGTTGCCATAATGTTTTTATAGAACAAAGGATTTTCAGTGTACTCACCAGGAGTATCGACAATCCAGTCTCTGTAAATCAATGCCTGTGTCTTAACTGCCTGAACATCTCGCCCAAGGAGTTTATTGGTCAAGGTCGACTTACCGGCACCTATTGCGCCAATAAGCATTGCTCTATTCTGTTTCGCCATGTTCTCCCTCCATCATGATGGCGGAGACCATCAATTTGTCTTAAGATTTTGTAATGTCCGCTGGTGTGTATTTTAATACTTGAGACAGGAAACGGTTGATTTCCTCCATCGCCGCCGACACTTCGGAAACAGTTCCGACAATGACAAGACTGCCTGTGAATCGATCGAGGAAACCAATCGTCACATTCGCTGCCTTTGTTGCCAGATCACCTGCGATGATGACCGTTTCACTTGGAGTCAACGTCAAGATTCCAAGCGCACCTGCCTGCTCGATACCCAGTTTTTCAAACATGTCTGGATCGGGATTGGCGATCATGTGACTCAGCGTCACCTGTTTTCCAGGAACGAATTCCTGTATAAACCTCTTTTTTTCTTCACTCATCAGATGTACCTCCCTGGTGCAGACTTGTTTATCCTACCTGTCTGTTATTCGTTTTTGTTCCGCTTTGCAGATCCAAATATTCGTCTTTCCCGATCACTCCTGCTTCCCGGTCCTTCTTTTCAAGTTCCAAGGCTTTCGGAACTGACAGCCAGTAAGCTAACCCGATCCCAATTGCACCCGCGGAGATCTTGCCGACAATGATTGGAAGAATTAATGTAGGCTGGAAATTCGCTGTGAATGACAGGTGGTCCCCAAGAAGGAACGCTGCAGCGACAGCAAAAGCGATATTGATGACCTTATCCTTTGGCGGCATTGTTTTAACTAGCTTGAACATCGCCAAGATATTCGCGATTGTTGCGACAATACCCGCGCTGCCTTCCTTGCTGAGACCAATCTTGCGTCCCACCGCCTCAAGCGGTCCGCCTGCGTATTTTTGCAGCAAGTATACCATCGGGAATGCACCTGCAAGCATGATTCCAATGTATCCAGCTGTTTCTAACGCTCGGAACTGATCTTCCTTATCGGCCATGATTGGGTGGAAGCCCCATGCGCCAAATACTGTCGAGAACAATCCAGTGAAAATTTCAACAATCGAGAATACAAGTACTAGCTTGATTGCTGCGTCAAGGATGCGACCAAACCACATAAAAGCGTTAATCATAAGATCAGGCAAGAAGTAAAGTCCTAGTGCGATGACGACGACGAAAATTAATAATGGCAATAAATTTAATAGTATTTGCGTGATTCCTAAATTGAAAACGTAGTTTGCGTCTCCTGTTGTTGCGATAAAATCACGCACTTCAGAATTTGTGAACATAATAATCAAACTTGAAATCAATGCACCGAATGGAATGGACAAAATACCTGCCATGACTCCAAGAGCCATATATTTATGGTCTCGTTTGTCAAGCATAGCCAAGCCCATCGGAATGGAGAAAACAATTGTTGCTCCGGCCATGAAACCAACGATCATTGCCATGATCCAGCCTTCCTGCGTCTCCTTCAACACTTGAGCAAGCTGATAGCCCCCCATGTCGGTAGCCAGAATCGCTGTTGCAGCAATTGCTGGGTCTGCCCCGATGGCAGCAAAGAATGGACCTGCCACCTTGTCAATAAACCATGATAAAAACGGAATAGAAGCCATAATCCCTGCTGCAGGCACAAAAATATGCCCGATAGCATGCAGACCTTCCATAAACTGCTTACCTAAGCCCTCATCGCTGTTCCTGATTGCAGCAAAGGCACCGATCACAGCACATGCCATGATAATGTAAATCACAATCTTGCCAACCATTATCATACTTACCCCTCCAAGTCCTTTGTTCTTTTATTTTTAATGGAAAATATCCCCTCGAGGAGGGAGAACACACACGATCGGCTTTCAACACCGGAACCATGAGATGCTCTGCAAATCACACCATTTTTAGGCAAAAAGGTGCCACCCGGAATCATTTTCGATTCCGAATGGCACCTTTGCCAGGGTTTATTCACTTGTTAGGTGTGGCTTACTGTGCTTCGTATTTCAAAATGATGCGCTTTGCGATTTTTTCCAGTGGAACCTGTTTATCCATACTGATTTTCCGCATCTTCTGAAATGCAGTGTCTTCTGAGAGATTCTGCTTATCCATCAGCAATCCTTTCGCCCTTTCAATAATCTTGCGGCTTTTTATCTTTAATTCCATCGAATTGATTTTTTCCCGGAATTCATTCGATCTTTCAGCCTGCTGGAGGGCGATTTCAACCGCTGGAATCAGACTTGCTTCAGTGATGGGTTTGACAAGATAACCATATATATTGGATTCTTTTGCTTTATTTATGAATTCTTTCTGGCTGTATGCAGTAAGCAGCAAAATCGGTGTATTCATTTTATTCGAAATAATTTGGCTGGCCTTCAGCCCATTTAGCTTCGGCATTTTGATATCCATAATGATCAAATCAGGCTTATGTGCAAAGGCTTGCTCAACAGCTGATTCCCCATCACCTGCCTGGGCAACAACACTATAGCCTGCATCTTCCAGCATTAGGGAGACATCAAGCCTTACGATTGATTCATCCTCTACAACCATGATTCTTTTCTTCATAATTGGACTTCCTGCCCTTCAATCGGAAATTTAACTGAGGTCATTGTTCCTTGTTCTGTTCTTATAATGGCAAATTGACCACCAAGGTCATGCTCGACCATCATTTTGACAATATCCAGTCCAAAGGAATGCTTGGCATTTTCCGAATACCCTATGCCATCGTCATTGACCAGGACCTCAAGTTCAGATTCGTCATTCTTGAAGGAAACCTCAATGTGTCCTGAGGAACGTCCCTGAAAAGCATGTTTTAGACAGTTCTGAACCAGTTCATTAATGACAAGCGCCATTGAAACTGCTTTGCTCGAACTGATCAAAAGCCGTGAACCTTCGTAATGGATCGATATTTCTTTCTGCTGTTGTTCATCATTATAGACAAGCATATTACCGATCTTCTGTATTAAGCTGTACAGGTCTACTTCATCTTCACTGGAATTGGCGAGGATGATTTCGTAAACAGACGCGATACTGAGGATACGATTTAAGCTTTTAACAAAATGCTTTTTGCTTTCTTCTGGTACTTCGAGCCGCATCTGAAGTCTCAAAAGACTCGCGACTGTCTGCAAATTATTTTTTACCCGGTGATGAATCTCTCTGATGGCAACCGATTTGACAATCAGCTCTCTCTCTTTTTCCCTAAGCTCGGTCAAGTCCTTCAGAATAATAAATGTTCCTGAAGACTTTTCCCCCTGTCCAAGCTTAATTTTCTTCACTTGAATCGTTTTTTTGGCTACCTTCACTTCTTTGACAAGAAGCTCATCATCACTATCAATCATCTCTTTTAAGATTGGCAGATAATCAGTGATCAAATTGCCCATGCAGCAATCTGCTGAGCAAAGTTCGTGGACCATCGTAGTCGCAGAAGGGTTGCAATACAGTATCCGATGCTCGTGATCGAGGAAAAATAGAGACTCTTCAATTACCTCGGAGATGATTGGCCGGCTTTCTGCCATCCCGATGAGCATTCCGCTCAATTTTTCCGTTGCCTCTGATAACGCTTCCATTTTTAGCTGAGTTTGGACCCTGTCACTTATATCCTTCTCCATGATCAGTGACCCGATGACAAGATTATTCTCATTCTTTATTGGCACAACACTTTGTTCGACGGTTTTCCCTTCCTGCGTGAGTGCTCGATTGGTGGAAATATACCGTCCGGTTTTCAGGGTGAACATGACTCCAGGTTCAAATGCATCATATGCAAACTTACCGGCGACAGTATTCTTGTAAATCGACTTTCCTGTTGAAGGTGCAGCTTCAGCCACCACGATGGCATGTGTTCCCTCGCTGGTTAGGCAATCTATGAAAATATTCGATTGATTCAAATCCGCAATCAATTGTATATTCCCTGCCACTTCCTTCAGCTTGCTGATGTCTTCTGCTGTTAAATTCGTATGCTGCCTGCAAAGCGTTTCCAAAGAATAGTTTTTCATACATCCACTATCTCCCATAAACCTAGACAATATAAGGCCTGCTTGTATATAAGCCATTATATTTACCTACTCTAGCATTTGTCAACAAAGCTTAGAAGGGTTTGACGATAATTATTTGGAAATTTTAGATAATTCTAGGTTTATATCATTGTATCTTGGCTGAGATTCTATTAGATAATGAACTATTCTTTGGAGCGTTTTTTAAAAAATATATTTTATTTCATCCGGGCGTATTTCACGCCGCTTGCTTTATGTTCGATAATATCTGCTAGCAAGTCAGCCAAATAAGCTCCTGCTTCTACCGGCGGGATACCGCCATCATGGATATTCGAAATAACCGTGCGGTCTGCTTCAACCGACTCTTTCCCAGGACGGTAAATCATGTATGCACTGATACTCTTTGCAGTCGCGAGTCCAGGACGCTCCCCGATCAATGAGATGACCACGTCACAATTGGTAATTTTAGCGATTTCATCCTGAATCCAAACACGGCTTCTTTTGATAAAAACAGGCTGTCCAACCGAGATGTTTTTCACCTCTAGTCCCTGGATTAACGCAGGCAGGATATCGGCAATATTCGCCTCGACACCCGTTGAGCTAAGTCCATCAGATATGATGATTTGCACCTGTTTGTTTTTTTGCAGATTATTTTCAGCCCATTTCACCGATTCGGGAGCAAGCTTTCGGCCGCTGTCAACATTCATCAGGTAATCATCCATTGATTCTGATCTAGAATGAAGGATTGGCAGATTCATTTCTTTTAAGAACTCATCCGACACATCTCGGAAAACGGCATCTTGCGCAGCGGCGTGATCAATTCGGAAATCGAGATAGTCTTTTGTCTTCATCCTCGTTCCCGTTCGTCCAATCCCAATTCGTGCTGGTGTTATCGATCTAGCTCGCTGGATCATTTCCCGATCAACCGGGTTATCTACCCCAACATTTTTATCTTTCTTGTAATCAATCACCTTTTCGCTGGTCGGATAATTGATCTTCGGTTCTGGAGTTTGGTTAAAGTTTTTTGGATTATTCGTTTGCTGTGCACCCTTTTTCTCAAGCTCATCCATTACTTGTTTTACAATTGCAGATATATCCATATGTGCTTCCTCCTTTCTTATTTAAAAATCGAAAGGTCGCCTGCTTTATCAGTCAAACGGCCATTTTTCATGATTCCCATTTTTTCAAGCCATTCCTCAAACTCACGCAGCGGTCTTAAACCCAACATTTCGCGCAAGCTGGCGTCGTCATGGTAACTTGTATCCTGGTAGCTCAGCATCACATCGTCTCCGCCAGGAACACCCATGTAGAAGTTTGCGCCAGCTAGTGCTGTCAGCATACCAGCGATTTCCTGGTCATTCTGGTCAGCTTGCATATGGTTTGTATACGTTGGCGCGATTCCCATTGGCAGACCATGCATTTTTCCCATGAAAAGATCCTCTAGATCGGCGCGGATTACCTGCTTTCCGTCATAAACCGTTTCCGGACCAATGAAACCTGAAACATTGTTGACCATAAACGGCTTCCAGTGGCGGGCATATCCATATGTTCTAGCTTCAAGCGTCTGCATATCCACACCTAGATGTGCATCAAGAGAGACTTCTGAACCTTGTCCCGTTTCAAAGTACAGCTGATTCGGTCCTGTTGATGTACCATACTTCGCCATCAAAGCGTGGGCCTCATCGATGATTTCCTTCGACACTCCAAAATCTTTATTCGCTAATTCTGTTCCTGCAAGGCTCTGGAACATTAGCGCGACAGGAGCACCTTGTTTCAATGCCTCCATCTGAGTGGTGATATGTGCAAGCACACAGTTTTGCGTCGGAACTCCCCACTTTTGAATAAAATCATGAGACATTTTTAAAAGGCGTGTGACGGATTCGACGGTATCATTATTCGGGTTGATGCCGATGACCGCATCCCCTGAACCATAAGACAAACCTTCCATCAAGGAAGCCATGATTCCTTCCGGCTTATCGGTAGGATGGTTTGGCTGGCAGCGGAATGCTAGTCTTCCCTCTTCTCCAATCGTCGTATTGCAATGCGCGGTCGGCCTGATTTTTTGTGACGCCATGACCAAATCTATACTGGACATTAACTTGGCAACACCCGAAATCATTTCACTTGTTAAGCCTTTGCTGAGGCGCAGCAGTTCCGAGCTCTTTGTATCGTGAGAAAGGATATAGTCTCGCAGCTCACCAACTGTCCAGGCCTTGATTTCATTGTAGATGAATTCGTTCAGGTCATCATAGATCACCCTTGTCACTTCATCTTCTTCATAAGGAATCACTGGATTCTTATAGATTTCTTCCAGCGTTGTCTCACTGAGAACAACCTTTGCTGCCATTCTCTCAAGAGACGATTCAGCAGCCAGCCCAGCCATTTTATCGCCAGACTTTTCTTCACTAGCCTTAGCCAATACATCTTTAATAGAGGCAAACGTAAAGGTTTGGTTTTTCAATGTGCATTGATACATTATGTACTCCCTCCTCTTCCAAAAATAAGAAAGCGCTTACTGCCCTGAGAAAACAAAAAGGTGCCATCCTGAATAAGCTTCATCGCTCATTCAGAAAAGGCACCTTCACCCAGTCTATTTACTTTTTTATCATTATATCAAAATGCTTTTGTAAAAGGTAGAGGATTTTTATTTTAAATAGAAACACGGGGACGGTTCTCACGTTCCAAAAAGAAACACAAGAACCGTCCCTACGTTCTAAAAAAAGAAGCACTGGAAGCGTCCCTATGCTTCCAAACTCCCCTTCAACCAAGCCCGAGGCCGGTAAAAACCAATCGGTATTTGTATTAAGCTAGTTTGCCCACTTGAATCCATTTTGTAAAGATCATCGCTTTTATTTGTATCAAAACCAAGAAGCGGATGTCCTCCCATTCCGAGTGCTGATGCAGTGATTAGTAATCGCTGTACGAGCATGCCTGCTTCCATTTGCATCATTCGGTAGCCCCTGTATCCAAATGTATCTTTGTAATAATCCTTGTTTCCCGCGACATGCAGGCAAAGCGGTACTTGAAGTAAATTGACATTATCCATTGACAGACCTGATTGTAAAAGAAGCCGATGATCTCCCTGGCTAATCACTCTCATAGAATGTGAAGTATGGTCGTAAAAATAAGCTCCGTTCGGTATTTCCTCTACATTATATAAGCAGCCATATAGAGATACACGAGGTTCATTGGTATAAATCACATCGTCTAAGTCATTGCGGTACAAGAATGACTGAGTTGTTTCTTTCAATAGTGCAGCCAGATGATGTTGGCTCACCTTATCCATCATAAAATCCATTTCTGGTGAATAACGATTTTTGCATGTTTCCACGAAATCATACGTCAATGGATCTTTGTCAGGCAGATGTATTTCTTTTTCCCCGCTCCTTATACCAGGTTGTTCATGGAGTTTCTGAAAATCGTTGCTTGAATGCATTTTCGAGGCTTCGTTCACCTCTATTAACATCGGAAACTCTCTAATACTGCCAGACCGTTCATAGTGTTCGAGAGAAATAACAGGCAGTTCCTTGCATAATTCTTCTGCGGTGATTTCTCGTTCGTATCCTCTTCCGTTATAAGCCCAATTGGTCGCAGCAACCGACAGTGGGATAACAGAATACACACTCTCCTCTTCTTCAGAGAGTCCAATAAGATGGTTTATTGCGGAATCAAGAAATTGAAAGTATACTCCTGACTCAAATCCAAACCGCTTTGCTGTTTCTAATAACTGGCCCATAAGGACGCCAGCATCCAGTCCCTGCAATCGATAGGAAAAGTTATTGTATTTAAAAAGTTCTTCCAAAATCTTGTTGATACGAATGCTGTGCCAAAACAGTTCGCGATCTCACAGCGATTACCGAGAGCACGTTCTAGATATGAATCAACATTTCCTTCCCGGAGTAATACCAGCTGGTGGTGGGCTGCATCATAATGGTACACTCCATCTGGCAAACCCTCTACCTTTAAATACATATACAATTCATTAGGATACAGCGCGCCGCCCGAAGCTGCAAACCTCCGATAAGACTGCATTGGGTAAGATTCGTTCTCTAGAGCATCCTCTGGATAAACAGACTGGCTCACCTGGCTCATGCCATATACGTACCAAAGGAAATGACCGATTCTGTTCAGGTCCGGTTTTGCAGGCGCTGGACTCTCGGCAAGTTTCAGTGGTACTTCCGCAGATAAAGGAATCACAGGCAAACCACGGTAGAGCTTATAGGCAAGAGGCGCATCTTCCCAATCCACTTCCCAGTTTGGCTGATTTGCTCGATTAATATCAAATTGCAGATTATGCAAAAATTCTTCCAGACTCATCCTCCTAACCTCCTAGTATCTTTAAGGAAACGGATGCGGATGGTGATTAAGCTGCTCAAATGTCAATGGGTGATCGGCATACCCTAGATCCATTGGGACTTTAAGAACCCGATCCAATCCTGTCAGGCGGGTAAGATGATGACCAAACGTCATAGGAAGCATCCCAGGAATTAACACTTTGACGCAGTGCAGTCCATTCCGTAACAATTCCGGTGCTGTTTGATCAACGACAATCACATCGAGATTCAGGCTGCGAAATACATGAAGGATATCCTTTAAGTCATCAGTCAGATCTGAGTTCTCTGACTTCCACTTGAATTCCTCTTTAAAACTTCGCATTGGACGCAGGTCATCCAGCAAAAACTTGAATCGCTCCTCTGCCTGTGGCAACGCGTACAGCATGCCGTGGTCATCCATCTGTCTCACGAGTGAAGCATCGTGGAGCATCTTTTCATATTTCTCCTTGTTCTCCTCAAATTTCTCATCAAGGCTCAGCATCATCCCCGCCAGCTCTTGTATCGCGCTTTTTGCAGCTCTTACCGGATCCAGATGGGCTCCTGCAGCAAGGATTAAATTCAGTCCTTTCTCCTTCCTGTTTTTCGCCATCGCCCAGACACTTGGAATTCCATGCTCCATAGTGGAGTTATACAAATACAAATCATATCCTGCGACTGCCCGCATCCGTTCGACCATTAGTTCCAACTCTTGATCATCAGCAGAAAGTGGGTCAAGACGCGGCAGGTTCATTTGTGCATACCAGGTCAACAGGAATGAATCTCGTTCGACTACTTCCATGATTCCATAAAAAATGGCCTCCTCCCTGCTGCCCCCCAGTGCGCAGCCATTGGAAGTTTCATAGACAAAACCGGCTGATCCGCAGCCCAAACTGTAATAGGAAAGGAGCTCAGGTACGATGATCGGCCGATCTTCTATTAACGAGTAACCCCATACCCAATCAATCGGTCGGTCAGGATCAAACTTCTGGAAAGGGAATCCAGGCAATTCATACTGTTCATCAGTGTGTACTCCAACCTTCAATGGGTTTAGTGCGTGTTCCTTGAGATTCCGGTAACTGTCATGGACCACCGTCCGTTTGCCGCGCGGCTGTAGGCCGCAGTGTCGCTCCAGTCCTTCTAGAATGGCTGTCAATTCACTCTCTGCATAGACCTGAGTCCGGCCCGCAGTCCCTTCGTCCCCGGAAAACATCGGCAGATTGACACTCGCATCGGCAAATGGTGTCACCAGGTCATACATCTTGCTGTTGAAAAGGCCGGTCCGATTATCGAGATAATCTTTTACAAGGACTTTCTTCAGCTCATCCAGCGGTGTACAGCGAAAACTGTCAGCATGGATTTTCGGGCTAGGCTGAAGTGAAAAACAAGCCAATTCTGGTGAATCATCCGGTACCTGGCTGCAAATCGGGCATAACGAGTCGGGCACAAAGGAATGCCAGGAGCTGTTCAAAGTTTTTAAATCGGTTAAAAACACTCTTCCTTCAGAACGTGCCTCTTTACCTTCTAAGATTTTGCTGGCTTCGGTAACGATTATGTGCGTCATCTGTAATAAACCGGTGTTCGAAGCCCACGGATCTCTTGTGATTCCTCCGTCCCGAGCAAGTTTCTGCTGTACCTCGCGCATTTCATTCCGTTCCTGCCCGCCAAGAAGGCGCCTCAAGTCCGCACATTGAGAGCATCCCGGTGTGTTAGGTCGAACGAGAGGACCGACTATTCCCTCTCCAAATGAAACGAAACCTCGCAGCCACGGTATGGATGCCTGTTTCATCACTTCTTCTGCCATATGATGAACCGCTGGATTCCAGGTATCATGCAATGCCAGAACTAAATCAGTATTTAATGGGATGCTTTTTTCAAAATCAATCTGACGGAAGACTGGATAGCTCGCTGATAGTTCTGCACATACCCGGTCTGCCAGCCATCCCTCTCCGACAATTACCACGAAGGAACTCATTGTAATTCCTCCTCTCGCAGCAGAACACCAAACACCCCTTCTAATTCCTGTTTAAAAACTGGTTCAAGGTCTAATTCGTACACCACCAACTGCTTTTGATTTCTTCTTAAGATTTCGATCGCTTCCTTCAAATCCTCCGGTTGTATTCTTTCTCCACAAACAGGAATGGCGATCCTCTGCACTTCCCTCTCATCAAAAAACACGGATGTCTCCTCTAAGGAAATTGCAGAGAACGCATCGGAATCGTTCTGAGCTTTGAAGAGCGCATGCTGCAAAGATTTCCTCAGCGCCATTGTTATGTTCAAATCAGCATTTCCATACCATCCATCTCTGGTGCCAACATAAACGACAGGGAAACCAACCAATTCTTCTCCTATTCCAATCATTGGCTCTTCTTGCATCGTGGAGAGTGCCTTTAAATAAAAACCGCACCTTTCATCCTGAATCTTATCCAGCTGCACACTGAAAATAGTAGTCGTTCGATTCTGCTGTTGTTTTCTTAGCTGCTCAGTCAAACACTTCTGCAGCCCGCGGCCAACACTTTCCGCAAACGTTCCTCCTGCTCCGATTGCGACAAATTCTTCACTATGATGAGGAACAATCATTCTTCCCAGCCTTAAAGCATAGTCCTCTATTCCAATGAGCGCAGCCTCCCTCCGTGCTTCTTCATGGGTAAAACCGCTGCAAAGCACCTCATCCAACAATTCTGCCGGCCCCTCGGACAGCGCATCGACAGGCTGAACACGGCACTGCGCTAATGGCAGCTGCTCCGAATCTCCTTCCTCCCAAATATGGAAAAGACCAGTTTCTTTTGATGTCAGCAGGCTGAAGAAATACAAAAGTTTTTCTGGCTCCACTCTTTCTGAGCGTAGTTCCAGCCGCATTTCAAGGCTTTCAACTTTTTCAGCTGTTATGTTTCCTGTCTCAAGTGGATGTGGTAAAAAGGAATGCCAGCTTCCTTCAAGAGTAGCCAAATCTAGCAGAAAGATTCTATTTCTCTGATTTGGCTTTGTAACTCCAGTAGCCTCTTTAAAAAACTCAAAGACTATCATATTCGCAAGCATCGCTCCAGTTATTGCTGATCCAACAGGAATCTGCCGTTCTTCCAATAATACAGAAGAGTGCAAGCGCCGCCATGCAGAATCCCATCCAGCCTCTGAATCAGGATGAATGATTGGACCAGCAATCCCAACCTGTTCGTTGCAAACAGCAGGAAGAAACAATTTCTTATCTGTCCTGCAAATCGCATGGAGGAGGTCCAGCTCCCCTAAATTTTTCTTTTGCGTGACATATAAAACCGAATCGAAGGGCTTTAAAGTTTCCCTCCATCCAGCTTCATTCATGATAACCTCCTGTAACTCCACTTCAGGATCCGTTTTACGTGCATGGTCAACAAGTTCCATCAGCCGACCTCTATTCGTCGGTACCTCATCGGTAATGAGCACATGCAGCTTGCTTGATCCAGATTCAATCAGTGATGAAACCAATGAAGTCAAAAAAGGACCAGACCCCACTGCCAGCACATTCTTCTTGTGAAAGGCTTCAAACCTAAAAGCACCTGAATCTGCTAAACTGTCGACAAATTCAATTTGAGACGCAAATTTTTTCACCACATGTTCAGGCAGTTGATGTGGAAGGTCCTTGCTCACATCTCGCACAAAACCATTCCGATACAATACTTCAGCAATCTCAAGTACCCGCTCCTTATAAGGCCCAGGCAAACCGTTTGTCAAATACTCAAGTGAATACTCCCCATTGAACATCGGCAGCAGCTTCTCGACCCATTGATCGATTCCACTTCCTTCAACCCGGAAGGAACATTGATTGTTCCGTAAGTAAACGCCGCTATTTGGTTCAGGGAGATAAAACGTGTCCCTCTTAACTTTTAATCGCATAGAAGGGTCCAATTTTTCCATGCCGCTCCTCCTTTGCCCCTGCTGACCTCACCTGTTTTATGACTGTCATTTACATCGTATGTAACTCAATTTGTCCCTTATGTCATATGGTACGAAGAAATAATAGCCCCTGCGCAGACTGCCGGCAGGGGCTATTCATATTAGAATTTACCGTTCATTCATCCACTTAACGATGGCAGCGTCCGCAACCGCCACAGCCGCCACAACGCATGCATCCACCGCACCGGCCACAGCCGCCACAACGGAAGCATCCTCCACAACGGAAACAGCCACCACAGCCAAAGCAGCTAAAGAATGGGAAACCGAAACCGAAGCCAAAACATCCTCCAAATCCGCCAAAACCTAAGCCGAAAATTCGCTCGTCACCAGCATTATATTGATTTTGATCCCATGTAACCGGCTGAGTAGCCTGGAAATCACCAACATTCAGCCTTTGTAGTTCACTGTGAAAATCATTCATCATCTACATAACCTCCCAAACAATTTACCAATGGCTCTAGAAACTAGAAACAAAAAAAGTCGAGTTCTCAACAAACAATTCTGTATACAAAGTAAATACATTAATAATTGAGAACACTCCCCAACAATTTATGTACAGTGGGTGGGTATTGCCACTGATACAAAAGCCTAATTTCGTAAGAACATGGGTGAACATGGGGACGGTTCTCTTGTTCCAAATGTAAACACGGGGACGGTTCTCCTGTTCCAAAAACATCAGAACAATCGCTGAGCATCCACCCGTCACTTGTCTTTTCTTGTTTGCACATTTCCCCATCAATAAAATAGAAAATGATTTTACAAATGTCTTGTTAAAATATTTTACTAGTAATAATTGAATCTAAAATAGTCACATACCAGCCAAAGATGTAAAATAAAAGTGTATTCGAACATCTTTTAGGAGGCTAAAGCCTATGAAAAACCATGAAATTGATTACAAGATTTATGGAGATGACATGCAGTTCGTGGAAATCGAGCTGGACCCAAATGAAACGGTAGTGTCTGAAGCGGGAAGTTTGATGATGATGGATGATCAGGTCCAAATGGAAACCATCTTTGGTGATGGCTCTGGCGGCAGCGGTGGAGTGATGGGGAAATTGTTCGGAGCGGGAAAGCGTATGCTGACTGGTGAAAGTCTGTTCATGACCACTTTTACGAATGCGGGCCATGGCAAAAGGCATGTCAGCTTTGCATCACCATACCCTGGCAAAATTGTCCCGATGGATTTAAATCAGCTTGGGGGCAAAATCATTTGCCAGAAGGATGCGTTTCTTGCTGCGGCAAAGGGGGTTTCTGTTGGCATCGAATTTCAAAGGAAGATTGGCGCAGGCTTTTTTGGTGGCGAAGGCTTCATTATGCAGAAGCTTGAAGGAGACGGAATGGCTTTTGTTCACGCCGGCGGAACGATACATAAAAAAGAACTTTTACCAGGTCAAGTTCTTAAGGTCGATACAGGCTGCCTTGTCGCGATGACGAGCAATGTCGATTACAACATCGAAATGGTCAAAGGAATCAAAACAGCGTTATTCGGCGGGGAAGGTCTATTTTTTGCAACCCTAAGAGGACCAGGAACAGTGTGGATCCAGTCCCTTCCATTCAGCCGCCTCGCAAGCCGCGTATTTGCAGCAGCCCCACAAGCAGGAGGCCAAAACAGAGGAGAAGGTAGTGTCCTCGGCGGAGTATTCAGAATGCTAGATGGAGATTGATCGTAAACATGGGGACGGTTCTGATATTCCAAAAAGGAACATCAGAACCGTCCCTGTTTTTTTACTGATCATTCAATCCTTTTCCACTGAGAATTTGCCCTATATATTTTTCAACCCTCGAAGTTCGTGTTTTGGATTGTTTGGGTTGAGAAAAATAAAGAAGGTATGCTCGTTGCCGACCCGGCGTCAACGCTTCAAAAGCAGTTTTCAAATCAAGGATTTCATCGAATTTAACTTGTAGCTCTTCAGGAACTATGTATTCTGTAGTGTTTTTAAAATTGACTTCCAAACCAGCTTTTTCAACTTGAATGGCTTCAAGAATATAGGCTTTCAAAACGGTTTCTATTTCAGTTATTTCTTGAACATTGGTAAACCGAATCTGCCGCGCCGCCTGCACATTCTCCGTCTGCTGGATTAAAATTTTATTCGCATCCTTTAACAAGGCACCTTTGTGAAACAAAAGCGCACAATAATCTTTAAATCCATGGATCAAAACGATATTTTTATTCTCAAACGTGTAACAAGGATGCATCCACTTAAATTCTTCGGTCAGCTCACAGCCACAGTCGAGAACGATTTTTCTCAACGTTTCATATTCTTCCTTCCATTTATCAGCCTTACTTAAAAATTCATCAACCTTAGGATTCAATCTATTATTTGTCATCAAGGAACCCCCATGAACATGGGGACGGTTCTTGTGTTCCATAAGGAACACAAGAACCGTCCCTGCGTTTTTATTGAGATACGTACAGGATTTGATAAATCTCTCCATCTAATTCTTTTACTTGGTCAACATCATTTATAAAGTAGAACGCTTCGTACTTCCATTTATCTGGGTTGTAAATCACGATATATTCAGTATCTGCGATTGCTGGAATGCTCTCCTCTATTTTATCTTTTAAATTATTTAGACTTTCCTGCGGTTTAATATCTCCTTTGGTTTGAAAGAGATATTTATTCTCTTTGATTCTAGAGGTTGTTTTATCAATGAGCGGGACACCAATATTTACGTTTTGCCATCCAAAGGAATTGAGTATATTGTCGTAGTAACCGTTAAATAAAAACTTGTTTAGTCCATTGCTCCCTTTCCAAAGATAGATTGGGCAATAACTATTTTGCAAATTTTGATTTATTCCCTTTTCGGTGATTAGATAGAGCTTGAATTTCAGGTCTTCAAATCCGTCTGTTTTATGACCATTGTTTCTTACCCGATCTCTGATTATTTCCATATTATAATCACTTGGCAACGCAATCTTATATTGGGTGGCGATCATTTATTTATTCCTCCTGATTACTGAAGTGTTGAAAAAGCTTGAACTGATGACTGCTCCTACACCATTTTCTTAACCATTTTAAAAGTTGATTTTCTCCCCATCCTCAGGGACAATGACATTCGTTAATTCATATGCCTCAACTGACTCCTTTAAGGTGCTTCGTTTCAATAAACAATGGTTCCATGTCTCCATATGGACAACTACAATCGTGGAATCTGGTGCAAAGCTGCTGACTTTCTCTATGTCATTAATGCCCATTGTGATTGGATCTCCTGACAGGAATTGAGCTTCCCCGCCATATAAAACGATCACTTTAGGTTTTGAGGTCTTTATTGCATCTTCTACCTCATCGCACCACACAGTGTCACCGGCAATATACAGTGTCTCTTCAGTTTCAGACGCTAAAACAAATCCCGATACCTGGCCCATCGCCTCTGCCAGCTCTCCAGAGCCATGTCGTCCACCGGTTCTTGAAAGCTTGATCCCGCTCCATTCCAATTCCTTTTGCACCTTCATTACATTGGTAAAACCAAAATCGAGAAGCTTCAAATCATCTTCAGGCTGGCAAAAGACTGGCAGATCCTTAGGCAGGGTTTGTATAGCAGCATCATCCAGATGGTCTCTATGTAAATGTGTGACAATGAGAGCATCTACATCTTGAATGACTTCTTCCACTGTAACTGGAAGATCTACCAAAGGGTTACGATCGTCATTTGCAGCATTTGAAACTGGAGCAAGACTTCCCTTTTGGCTAAACATAGGGTCTACCAGAATAGTAAGGTTATTGAATTTGATTTTCAAAGTAGAATGTCTAATTAGCTGGAACTCCATCTTTATTTCACTCCTTTTTTATGGTTATGTGAAAGCTATCTCCAATGAACAGAGTGCCAATCCAATAGTAATTTCAATACCACAAGATTAAGGAGTATTTTCCCGATGAGCAGTCAATGGAGGAAGAAATAGGTAATCTCCTTTTTCATTTTAAAAGAATTCTGATAAATATATAAGATTAAGCTTTCGACAAATCGTGAAATGCAAAAAACGGCAGTTCGCAAACTGCCGCTGTTTCATCGTTTATTTTCATTTAAGCCTGAGCAAGAATCGCCTGCTGCACTGTTCCATACGTATTTAATTTAGAAAAATCGATACCTGCGGTGATCACATTAATAGCCAAATCTGGACGAATCCCTGTCAGCATCGTTTTGATTCCAATCAAGCCCAGTACCTTATTTACATTGAAGATCCTTGAAGCCACTTCCGCATCAATATTCGCGATTCCAGAAAAATCTATGATCAGATGCCTGATTTTCAGTTCGCTGATTCTTGGGATAACATGGTTCATAATATGGTCGCTGCGCTCAAAATCGAATTCCCCGATTAACGGAAGAATCGCCATTCCATTTTGCAGAGGAACGACTGGTGAAGAAAGCTCGGTAATGATTTTTTGGTTCTTTCTATTCATGTCATGAGCCAATCTTTCACGTTCTAACATTGATTCCGTAATACTCAAATCGAGCAAATAGCTGATGCGGCTATTGACATAAACGGCTTCCTCCGTAGAAAGCCCTTCTCTCATTGATACTTTGGTCAGCATATTAATCAATTGAAGGCGAGTCTCTGCATATGGTTTTAACATATTTGCGATTTCTTCATAGCTGAATTGATAATCTCTTTGATTTGCCTGCTGCTGTTTATGCCATGCTATAAACTTTTCGGTTACCTCTTCGTTCGACTGATTCAACGTGTTGCCAAGAAACGTTAAAAAATCAATATTTGTGTTTATGGATCGTTCGATGATTTCTTCAGGCAGCTTCATTTCCAGCTTTTCTAAATTATAAGCAACAATTTCTTTACTGATCGTTTCAGCATTCTCTATCAAATATTGTGAAAATCTCTCGATCGGATTCACTGTTTCCAGCTCCTATGTCTAAAATAATCTATACGCTTTCATTCTTTTATAGATTATAACATGACTATGTCGTTTTTTAGCAAATCTTTATCATATAAAAATTATCAATACATACTGCAATCGAGTACATTTATCTATTAATTCCGGCAAACAAACAAATCATGCCCATGTATGAAATTGGTTCACTTTATCATGAATATTTCACAGTAATTGTGCTCCGTTCATGTGTTATACTATGATTTTGATTCAAAATTACGGAGGGACATTATGCTTTCTCAATCATTTCTGCAGTTGAATACTATTTTCATTAGTATATTAATAGAAGCCATTCCATTTGTGCTAATTGGTGTTCTGATTGCTGGTGTCATTCAGATTTTTGTCACGGAAGAAATGCTGGCAAAAGTCATACCTAAGAACCGGTTTCTTGCTGTAATCTATGCGACCTTACTAGGTGCCTTGTTCCCTGCATGTGAATGCGGGATTGTTCCAATCGTACGAAGGCTTCTCCAAAAGGGTGTTCCTTTGCACGCTGGTATCGCATTTATGCTGACAGGACCAGTTATTAATCCTATCGTTCTTTTTTCAACTTATGTTGCATTCGGAAATAACTGGGAGATGATGATGTACCGCGGTGGGCTTGCACTTATCATATCGTTCATCGTTGGGATCATTCTTTCGTATCAGTACAAGGATAATCAACTATTGGAAAAGCTGGCTGTTAACCAACATCGTCACAACAGTCATGAGAAACAAACAATATGGGGGAAAATAATGGGTACCCTTCGTCATGCTGTGGAGGAGTTTTTCTCAGTTGGAAAATATCTGATTGTGGGTGCATTCGTCGCAGCCGCGATGCAAACCTTTATTAAGACTTCTACTTTATTGCAAATTGGCCAGAATGAGGCATCTTCTTCACTCGTAATGATGGGTTTGGCGTTCGTCCTTTCCCTATGTTCAGAAGCTGACGCATTTATCGCCTCATCGTTCTCGAGTACTTTTTCTACCGGGTCATTAGTAGCGTTCCTGGTGTTCGGGCCAATGGTAGATATCAAAAATACAATGATGATGCTTGCCGTGTTCAAGAAACGTTTCGTCGGACAATTGATTTTATATATCGCCATTTTAGTACTGGCAGGGTCCTTGCTCATTGGGGTGATGGTATGATCCGGACTCTTATTTTGATGCTGTTTACGTATTTCTTTTTCCATCTGCATGCATCTGGGAATCTCACAAAATATATAAATATGAAATATTCTTATTTATCCTATACGGCGATGTGGATTCTCGGCGTGCTGACTGTAGTACAGGCTTATTATTATTTAAAGGATTCTGATTCAACAGGCTGTTCATCAGAGGGCTGTTGTAACCATGATCATGACCATGACCATGAGCAGAATAAGCCATGGTATAAACGAATTTTCATTTACACTATTTTCATTTTCCCGCTTATTTCGGGTTTCTTTTTTCCAATTGCAACTTTGGATTCTACTATTGTCAAATCTAAAGGTTTTTCTTTTAAAGCATTGGAAACGAATGATCAATATGCCCAGACTCAGTATTTAAAACCCGATACCAGTGTTTATTATGGGAAAGAAGGCTATGATGAGCTCATGAACCAAGAGCTCAAAAATTATATAGACAAAGAGAATATAGCCTTGAAAGATAAAGATTTTCTAAAGGGAATGGAAACCATCTATCAGTTCCCCGGGGAGTTCACAGATAAAACAATCGAATTTGATGGCTTCGCCTTTAAGGGAGAATCAATCAGTAAAAAGCAAATCTTCGTCCTTCGATTTGGTGTCATCCACTGCATCGCAGACTCAGGAGCATTCGGGATGCTCGTCGAGTTCCCTGAAGAAACAAAGATCCAGGATGACCAGTGGCTCCATGTAAAAGGAAAATTAACAACCAAGTACTACCAGCCATTCAAAGCCAATATACCCGTCCTAAAAGTAGAAAAGTGGGATAACATTGACCAACCCGGAGACCCATACACCTATCGCACTTATTAGAAACAGTAAAACAAAGGTAAAACAAAGGGACGGTTCTCGTGTTCCAAATTGGAACATGAGAACCGTCCCCATGTATCAAGATGCTGTTGCTTTTTTACTATTTTGATTAAGTTTGGTTGCTTGGTCGACCTTTCTGAATTCACTCCACTTAAACACGATTACTCCACCAATTATGAACAGGACACCTGCTAATTGTTTGGTCGTGAACGGTACTTTTTCAAGTCCCATCAAACCTAATGAATCCCATAACACCGCGAACCCTAGCTGTGAGGTTAACACAATCGAGATCGCGAACGTGGGGCCCAGATATCTGATGCCCTGAACGATTCCTGTTATGACGCCGATTCCTAATAAGCCGCTGAACCAGTACCAAGGTTTCATATTTTGCAAATTGAACATTTGCGAGCCTTCAAAGAAGAGGCCGAGGATGAAGGAAGCCAGGAAGCCCAAGCCTAATACCAATACCGTTGTGGCCCATGAACCGGCTTTTTCATTGACCTTGCTATTGAAGATGTTCTGCAGGCCAACAAGCGTCCCTGCGATGATTGCACTTACTAATCCAAGAAGCATACCATTTCCTCCATATCGTCTTACTCATATAAATTGTCATTAGCAAGGTGCTTTAGCCCTTGAAGGTTTTTTATCAGGATGGTTCCCTTGTTGCGCTCAACCAATCCTTGCTCACAAAACTGCTGGATGACCCTATTCAGATGCCTGTAGCTTGTTCCAATTAAATTAGCTATATCCGGGAGATGGGATGTGCTTAACTGCCCATTAACCAATAATTCATTTTCATCATAGGCGATCGATACCAGATAGCTTGCTAAACGTGTCTCGACCGGGTACATCAAGTTGAGACGCATCGAATTTGATTTCACATAAAACTTCTTTGTAATAATTTCAAGTAAAAATTGCAAAAACGGAGAATGATCCTTTAAATATTTTCTAATTACGCTCTGACGGACACCGATCATCAAGACGGGAGAAACTGCTTCGACTGTATTGATCGTGTCAATCCCCCTAACGTATTCGATATCCCCGATTACCTCTAATGGAGTTTTGAAAGAAAGAATCAGGGTCTTTCCCTCTTCCGAAGTTGTAAAAATCTTCACTTTCCCCTTTACAAGTACATAAAGGTACTGTGTAGCTTCTCCCTGCGAAAAGATCAGCTCACCTTGTTCAAAAGAATATAGTGATAAAAATGGAATAATCTCATCATTAAATATGGCTTCAATCCCGTAGGTTTGCAAATACTCCATCAGCCGTCCTGGATCTTTTATTTCATTCATAAATATTATCCCTCTATTCCTGTGAACATGGGGACGGTTCTCGTGTTCCAAAGTGGAACATGAGAACCGTCCCCATGTTCTTACAATCCGAGAATCACAACACCTGTTATCATCATTGTAATACCAATTAGCTGCGGCATCTTCATTTTTTGCTTCATGATGCCGAACCATCCGTTTCGGTCAATCAATACTGTCATTCCCAGCTGTGAAATCAACATGGCTGAAACGGTAAGCGTTACTCCGATAAAATGAATGGCAGTGACATTTCCAAATACAACAATGGCTCCAAATGTACCGCCAATTAAATATAATGGCTTCACTGTCTTTATCCCTTGCCATTTTCGCTCACGAGCAAACAATAGTATGATAAAAGCCACCAGGAATCCTGTGAACTGAGTGATCGTTGCTGTCTGCCATGTTCCAATATCCTGGCTGATTTTAGAATTCGCTACACCTTGAAGGGTTATAAACGCCCCTCCTAATAACGCAAAAATAATGCCTCTCATTTTATCTCTCCCTAATACCTGAATGTAATATATCCATTAAATGATAAATACAGGCATGTCGGAAAGGACATATGTCCTAAACTGCTGATTTATTTATTTCCATCCTTCCATTGTATAGCTCTTCTTGTGTACACATCCATGTGAAAAATAGGCTTGCTTTTGTTTGAAGTTCTTCCCTCCAAGGTAGTAAACTATATAAAAATGATACGGATAAGGAGTAAGCTATGTCAGATTTCCAAAAGCAGCATAGGGTAAATAAGCAGTGGAATAGTCCTCATGATCCCATTGATCTTAAGAAGCTGCTAACGATTTTGCGGGAAAACAGACGGAAAATCAAAAATAACAAGCAGCTTTATTACGATCCACAGCAGGATGAGGCGGATATAAAGGAGTATTACCGCGGTGCAGAGGAAATGGACCTTTCGGAGATGGCTCTTTTTTATAAATTTCACACTGTTGTTTCAAAAACGCATAAAAACCAGCTTCCCTACTTCTTAAGTAAGGACTTATATTTGTATACATGGGTCGATTTGTATCCAGATGGCTCCGCAAAAAGTATCTATTCCAGCGAGAAAAAAGATCCAGAGACACTGATAAAAGAGGACCAGGAAACACTTAGAAAAAAGTATGATGAGTTCAGAAAGCGGTCCAGGAAATTACAGCAGCATGGATTTCAATCAATAAAAGCAATAAAGCTCTTTGAGGAAACCTTCAAGATGAATACCGAGCATATTGTTCCTCAATCTTGGTTCGAGGGAACAGAACCGATGAAGGGCGACTTGCACCATCTATTTGTCTGCCACCCGAAATGCAATATCAAACGTTCCAACTTTCCGTATACAGATTTCGATTTTTACACACCCGAATCACCGGATGAACAGCTTAAAAATAATTGCGGTGTATGCTCAGGCCTCCTCTTTGAGCCAGAACACGGAAAAGGCACTAGCGCCAGAGCTATGCTTTACTTTCTACTTCGCTATCCAAAGATGATTAAAGAGGAATTTAAAGTGCAAGTCGATATCGACCTGCTCAAACGATGGGTGCAAGAGTTCCCACCAACCCTGTACGAAAAACACCGCAACCAGGCCATCTACTATATACAAGGAAACCGGAATCCCTTTATCGATTTTCCGGAGCTGGCAGAAAAGATGCTCTTTCCATGAACATGGGGACGGTTCTCTTGTTCCAAAATGGAACAAGAGAACCGTCCCTCTGTTTTACTCGGCATTAACAGTCTGGAAGATTAAGTATATCCTTTCTTTTTCAATCTTATTGGTCACTTCCTTATTGTTTTCATATGAATTCATTGCTTACATAGAAATGATCTGCTAATCTAACTGTTTTATAATGATTTTTTTATGTCTGAATAACCATTTTCAATTATATCTACGGTTGAAGAGAATAAATGAACGGTTGCAATAATTTTATTAACGGTTAAACGAATTTTATTAACGGTTAACCTCGTTTTATCTACGGTTGAAGTTATGATTGCAAAGTCACGATTAAAATACAAAAAGCCAGCCTCGATTCCAAGGCCAGCCGCTAAAAAACCGTCATTTATCTCTTTTATACTCAAACTATTCTCTCAATCCCACGCAACATGCTCCCCAGCCTCACAAACTTTCCGCTGAAGCAGGAACATCAGAACCGTCCCTCTGTTTCCCTTTGTTTCTCTTCTTGTATCAAACTAACTCCTATTAATCCCAATAATGAAAACAGGACGGGAATGGTAAACCCATAATGATAACCAAGGTTTAATGAGTTCTGGGGGAATAAATCCAGCACTTTTCCAAATATGATTGGCAATAAAACTGCGCTGAGGAAGCCTCCCATATTGGCAAAGCCCGATATCACACCGACCTCTTCTATACGAAAGGATTTTCGTACCACTGCGAAGGTTAATGAACTCGCCCCATTACCGAAACCAATGATAAACAGTAAAACAACCACCAAAATATATGGAGGTTCCACACCGGATAAAAACAACACGATCCAGCTAAAAAAGACAATCAAGTGAATGATGAAATATATCTTTTTTATAGCATCGAGCCGGCTTGAAATCCAGCTAATTAAAGGGCCTCCAATGATGGCTCCAAAAAGTCCATACATGATCAGCTGGCTTGCCACTGATCGGGACAAGTCAAACACGTGAATTCCATATGGTACTCCCCATGACCCGATAAAACCAACATAAGTGCCGACCACACCAAAATGGCAGAGGAACGTTGCCCATGCCTGTCGGGTCGAAAGCATTCTGCGCAGAATCTTCCAAACACTTTCTCTTTCCTTCACTGAACTTTTCTTTCGTTTCGTATCGTCGATAAATATTTTTCTCGGTTTTGATACAAGAACAGTATATAGAAGATATGATGAAACCACTAAAATGATAGCAATGCTGAGAAATGGTATTCTCCAGCCTGCGTTTGTAATCCACAAGGAAAAAGGAACAGTCGCTGATAAGGAACCAAGACTCGCTACCATCGAAACCACACCGAGCAATCCAACAAACTCTTTTGCCTTAAACCACTGGCTTAAAATTATTACCAAGTTAACAAAAATCATTGAATCTCCCGTTCCAACGATAAATCGCGAGAAAATCAAAAGATATTCATTAGGAGCAAGACTGTAGAGCAGACTTCCGACCCCAGTAAGAAGCGTGCCGATAATAAGAAACCGATTGGGACCATATTTGTCAGATAACAAACCAACCGGAATCTGTAATCCGGCATAGGCTAAAAATTGGATACTGCTCATAAGGCCAATCGTTGCCGCTGAAACTTGAAAATCTTTCATTAATTGATCGGTAATGAGTCCTGGAGCAGTTCTTTGGCTTACCATTAAAAAGTAAGCAAACAAAACGGTACCAAACACTACCCATCTATAGCTACTTTCCTGTTTGTTCATCTCGCTGTACCTCTTCCGTTTATCATTTTTCCAATTTAAGATTCTGCCCCTGCAGATTTAGTGTATACATAGGAACTTTCTTTACCTCTATTGACCAAACTCTCCATTCTCTTCAATCAATAATACCAAATTTTACACCCTTTCAAAAAATCCGGCTACTAATTCTGAATGTATCAATCAAGTGCGCT
Source organism: Heyndrickxia sp. MSNUG (assembly GCF_049532715.1). Taxonomy (NCBI): domain Bacteria; kingdom Bacillati; phylum Bacillota; class Bacilli; order Caryophanales; family Bacillaceae; genus Heyndrickxia; species Heyndrickxia sp. MSNUG. The sequence goes on along the minus strand of NZ_CP150978.1, from coordinate 2,154,401 downwards.
AAAGAGCACAAATATAATATCCTTTTTTAAAATGGGCTTATAGCTAACAACAACCGTGAAATTTCCTTCATATAATAAAAGAATAGTTCAATTCCTTGGAAAAAAAATGCAGCTATACTCATGAGGGAGATGATGATCGTGTCCTATAAACTTTATGGAGCGATTGGTTTTGGTGTTGGTGGTTTAATGGCTGGCTTAGCAGGTGACTACATGATCCTTGCTTTCATTTTTTTCGGTATGATTGGCAGTGCTTTCCTAAGCATTCCAGTACGTGATATTAAATTCACAATTCTATCATCCTTATTAGGTTCTATAGGCTTTTTCTTCGGCTTCACGATTCCAATGTTTGTTGTATTAGGCGTTCTAGATTTAGGCTTGCTTTTCGTGGGTTTAATCATGGGGTTCTTCGGCGGTGGATTGCTTGGTTATGCTTATAAGAATATGCAAGTATTCATCCCTGCTGGCATGATCGGCTTTGGGATTTGGGGATTTCTTATCGACATACTTCGTCCATTTTACACGGTGATTCACCCAGCCATTGTCATGATGCTTGCAAGTGCCCTAGCTGGAGCAATCCTTGGATATGCAGCAAATAATGCTAAGCGAGTTGAAAATCATTAGTAATTTGAAAAAAGAACGGGACGATGGTGTGCTTCCAATGCACATCATCGTCCCATTTTTCATTAATTAAGATTAATTTTTTTAGGGAATTTCTTTCTGCACGGTTTTACTGCCCGGTGCAAACCAGCCCAATAGAGCAATCGCAATCAATACTCCATAGAATATCAAAGTCCAAACTGTACTATGAGGAAAATCATGATTCAGCACACCGATATCCTCGTGTGCAAGAGTAATGACAGCAAGTTTCACACCAACCCAGGCAACAATTGCGTATGCTGTTGTCTCCAACGCAGGTCGTTTCTCAAGCAGCTGCACAAACCACGTTGCAGCAAATTTTATCAAGATAAGTCCAGCTATTCCTCCAAGAACAACAACGATAAACTGGCCGCCATCCATGCCTCCAAAGTCTTTAAGCGGTGAATCTGGAAGTCCTAGCGCAAGAGCAACGGCAGCGAGAATCGAATCAATCGCAAAAGCCAGGTCTGCCAGAGCAATCTTTCCAACTGTTGGCCAAAAGCTTTTCCCAGCGGCTTTTTCTTCATCATCCTCGTGAACATTCTCATTTTCCTTACCGAAACGGGCTTTAATGACATGCTTTAAGCCCAAATAAAGAAGATAAGCTGCTCCAATCGCCTGTATCTGCCAAACATTTGCAATGAAAGAAATGGCAAAAAGCGCAGCAAAACGAAAAACAAATGCCATAATAATTCCGTATGTGATCGCTCGTTTTTTCTGCTCTTCAGGTAAATGCTTAGCGATTACAGCAAGTACAAGAGCATTGTCTGCGGATAACAGCCCCTCTAATCCAATTAAAATGAGCAATGCCCAGGCATACTCCAGCCAAATTGAGTCCATCTGCCTCTCACCTTTCTTAACTAAAAAGTCTTAAAAAAGTTCGCTATTAATAGAATGACCAAATAAATCACAAGAAATCCCGGAGAACATTGCTTTAGTTATTTTAAAAGCTACTTTCATTTTCTTAAAAATGAAGAGTTTCTCGACAAAACGATTACTTTGGTTATATCCATATACCTGTAACTGGTTCATGATAAACTTTATGTTCCCTTACTATCTTTTAAAACCAATATGATCTTATGCTGAACTCATTTGTTAAACAAGGAATGGAATCATCAATAGAAAGAAAGCACCATCCAACAGGGGACTGTGCAAAAGATTCATATTCACGTTATTTTTTTCACTTTAATAAGAATATTTACGCTTTAATAATCTCAATAAATAACTTAATCGCAATCGGCAAAGCCTCTTCATCGATATCAAACATGGGATGATGATGCGGGTATTGACTCTTTTCTCCGCCCATTCCTACAAATACAAATGCCCCCGGTTTATGCAGCAAATAATGCGAAAAATCCTCTGCCCCCATTACTGGCGTGACTGATTCAAAACATTCATTTCCAAAGGCACTTTTGATAATCCCTTCTAAAAAGCTGCTTTCTTTTACATCGTTCACGAGCGGAGGTGTTCCTAAAATAAACTCAACCTTCCCCTCTGCTCCAAAAGCATTACATATTCCTTCAGTCAGCTTTTGGATCTGCGTTCGCATGGTCTCTACTGCTTCAACTGTCAGTCCGCGGACAGTTCCATGAAGCGATGCAGTGCCAGGAATAATATTGTAGGTGGAACCGGCCTCCATTTTCCCGATTGTTACGACACCTGGTGTAATTGGATTCAACTTTCGGCTGACAATGCCATGCAATGCCTGCATAACATGTGAAGCTACGTAAATAGGATCGACTGTTTCATGCGGCGAAGCTCCATGTCCCCCATAGCCTTCTATTGTAATTTCAAAATCATCACAGGAAGCCATCATCGGACCAGGTGCCAAACCAAGGTTACCTTTTTTCATGCCTTGCCATAAGTGAAGTCCATAGATGGAATCCACGCCTTCCAGAACACCTTCTTTTATCAATTGATCTGCTCCGCTCGGTGTTATTTCCTCAGAGGATTGAAAAATGAGAACAATATTATGATTCACTTCTTCTCTATTATTTACAATCCATTCCGCTACTGCGAGCAGCACGGCCGTATGCCCATCATGCCCGCATGTATGTGCAACACCAGGATTCATAGAGATATATGGCTTGTCCCCTTCTTCCTGCATTGGAAGTGCATCGATATCTGCACGCAATGCGATCGTTTTCTCTCCTACCCGTCCTTTTACAAAGCCGATCACGCTTGGAGGCTGAAAATTTAGTATTTCTATGTTTAATGCTTCAAGTCTGTTGCGGATATATTTACATGTTTCATATTCCTGTCCAGACAGTTCAGGATATTGATGTAGAACGCGGCGGTCTTCTACAGCCTGCTTATATAAATTTTCACTGATCGTTGTCATCCCATTGGAACCCCCTTAAATTGAAAACCAGCTAGATTATTAGTTTATTTATCTAAATAGCAACATAATAATTATACAGAAATATCTATAAAAATAGATAGTATACTTTTTTTAAAAACGCTATGTTCGATCACACTGTGGACATTCAAATAAAACGAACATTTGTTCTCTGGAAGTAAAAAGGGACGCTAGTGAAATTACTACGATTAAGTTAAATGATCATTGATAGCTGTCTGTTCTGAACAGATGTCCCATACAATAGCCTAAGATTACCAGAGCAAAATCTATAAAATTTCACGAAACAAATTTATGTTCAAAAAGTAAGTGAATTATTGAACTTAGAGGGGGAACGTAAATGTTGAAATTGTTTTTTATTGTTGGTTTCATTGGCATTATTATTTCCGGTATTTTTATTGGGGCTTGGACGGATGGACAACAACAAAGAGCTAATTTTCATTCAGAAACAGAAGACCATAGGAATTTCAGAACAAAAATAGCAATGATTTCTGGTTTGGCTGGATTAATTTCTCTTGGGATTGCTGATTTTATATACTTTTTATAAACAAAAAATGGACCTTAAAAGAGGTCTTTTTTTCTTAAAAAAATCAATACCATTTTTCAACATAGCCATAAAAATAGTAAATCCTCATATGTAAAAGGGAGAGTTCTCCAAATATCTTGGCAACTCTCCCATTGATCTGCGTTATGATTTCCCTAAAGCTCATCAAACCCATTTGCATCTGACGTTTTCGTATATTGTCTTGATTTTTGCTCAAAGAAATCCGTTTTTCCGAGGTCGACTTCCTGGTACGCGATGATCCATCTCAATGGATTGGAGCGATGCCCTTCGAATGGTGCCTCGAAGCCTAATTGTTCGGCCCTTTTATTGGCCATGAATTTGATATACGCTTCAAGGTCTGGCATGAGCAGTCCATCGATTTTGTTGCCAATGATGTGACTTGCCCATTCGATTTCAAGTTCAGCTGCTTTATAAAAGGCAGCGGTTCCGAAGTCTTTTAGCTGTTGGGTATCGTATTCAGGATTCTCTGTTAAAATCTCCTTGAAAATCTTTTCAAACAATCCCACATGAAGCTGTTCGTCACGATTGATATAATTGATCATCGTGCTGGTTCCGACCATTTTTTGATTGCGGGCCAGGTTATAGAAGAAGGCAAATCCTGAATAAAAGAAGAGTCCTTCCAAGATCACGTCATACACGATGGATCGTAATAGATTATCAACAGTTGGTTCTTCAGCAAATCCTTTATAGCCGTCAGTGATAAAATCATTTCTTTCCCGTAAACTCGGCTCTGTTCTCCAGTAATCAAACACTTCATCCTGTTTTGATTTCGGAACAATGCTTGATAATACATAACTATATGAATGATTATGGACGACCTCCTGCTGCGCCAAAATGATCATCAGGGCATTCAGACTTGAGTCGGTTAAGTAATCTGCCACCTTCCCGGCATAGTCCGTTTGGATACTGTCCAGTAAAGCTAAAAGCCCAATCGTTTTTAAGAAAGCATCCTTTTCATCTTCTGTTAGTGCTGGAAACTTTTTGATATCCTTAGACATATTAATCTCAAAGGGTGTCCAGAAGTTACCTAGCATTCTTTTATATTTTGGATAGGCCCATGGAAAGCGGACATCATCCCAGTTCAGGATATTTGAGCTTCGGCCATTGATAAGGCCTGTCGAGGCGTTTGGAGCATCAACATCAATAATAGATCGTTTTTTTATCATGTTTTCTATCCTCCTAATCAACTATGGCAGCTTTCGCATTCATCTATTTCATTACCTGAAGTAGAGCGTATATAATATATCGTTTTCAGTCCCGATTTCCAGGCATCCATATGAAGATCCAGAAGGGCCTTTGCTTTAATATCATTCCTCACATACAAATTAAAGGAAATGGATTGGTCAATATGACGCTGGCGTTTGGCATTCTGCCTGATGCTCCAATGCTGGTCGATATTGTAGGCAGATTTATAAAACCATGTCGTCCTTGGTGAAAGATCAGGTGCTGTGACTGGTATTTTATAATCCTTTTTCTCCTCGGAATATTCGATTCTGAAGACTGGATCAATACTTGCCGTTGAACCAGCAAGGATTGAAGTGGAAGAGTTCGGAGCCACAGCCATTAAATACCCATTCCGAATGCCATCTTTTTTTACCTCACTCATTAGCTCCCGCCAATTTTCAGAACTATAGTCCCTCTTTTCAAAATATCTGCCAGTACACCAGTCTGATCCCTCGAAGTATGGGTAACTTCCCTTTTCCCTTGCAAGTTCATGGCTTGCCTTGATGGTGAAGTAGGCAATTTCTTCATATAAGGAATTACAATACGAAACCGCCTCTTCACTTTCCCATTTGATCCCTTTTAAAGCGAGCAAATGATGCCACCCAAATGTTCCAAGCCCAATTCCGCGATAATTCTTATTGGTCACTTGAGCTTGTAAAACAGGAATCTCATTGATCTCGATCACATTGTCGAGCATCCTTACCTGGATTTTAACCAGCCTTTCCAGCACATCATCCATCACGCTTTTTGCCAGTGAGATGGATGATAAATTACAAACGACGAAATCGCCTGGCTTTTTATAAATAATGATCTTTCCATCCTTGACCTTTTCCTCTTCCAGAACGGTAGGACTCATATTTTGGGCAATCTCCGTACAAAGATTGCTGCAGTATACCATCCCTTTATGTTGATTGGCATTCAGGCGGTTAACTGTATCCCGGTAAAACATATAAGGTGTGCCGGTTTCTAGCTGCGACACCATAATTGACTTAAAGATTTCGATTGCAGGCACCACCTCGCGAGACAACTCCTGCTGGTACACACACTCCCAATATTTTTCTCGAAAAGATCCCTCGCCCTTTTCTTCATCGTAATAATCCTCCAGCGAATATCCCATTACTCGCCTTACTTCATGCGGATCAAACAAATACCAGTCTCCCCGCTTCTCCACTTGCTCCATGAATAAATCAGGAATGCAAACACCAGTGAATAAGTCATGTGTTCTTTGCCGCTCATCGCCATTGTTTAATTTCGCGTCAAGGAATGGGAAAATATCTTTATGCCAAACATCTAGATATACAGCGATCGCTCCCTGTCTTTGCCCTAACTGGTCAACAGAGACTGCCGTATTATTCAGTTGCTTCATCCACGGAATCACACCTGAACTGATTCCTTTAAAACCCTTGATGTCACTGCCCCTGCTTCTGATTTTCCCAAGGTAAATCCCGATTCCTCCGCCATTTTTACTCAGTGTCGATACATCGGTATTCGAATCATAAATGCTCCTTAAATCATCCTCGACCGTATCGATGAAGCAGCTCGACAATTGCCCATAGCTTTTCCCTGCGTTCGATAGCGTAGGGGTTGCGACTGTCATATAGAGATTGGAAAGAGCCCAATACGCTTCCTCAATCAGCTCAATTCGTTTCTCTTTTTGCTCATTCGCCAATAATGTCATTGCGATGATCATGAATCGTTCCTGAGGCAATTCAAGAAATTCACCTTTATGGGACCTGGCCAAATACCTTTCAGCCATTGTCAAAAGGCCTATGTAAGTAAATAACCGGTCCTTCTCAGGGTTAATTATTTTTTCCAAGCAGTCAATTTCATCCCTAGAATACGATTTTAGCAGTTGTCTATCATAAATCCCCACTTCAACTAGTGTGTTAATCAATCCATAAAAAGAACCATAGCCACGGTTTTCACTGGTTTTTCTAGTCTCCGCACTGAGTCTATATAACCTTTTTAAATAAAAATGAGCAGCAACATAGGTCCAGTCCGGTTCATGACTGCTGATTCTTTCTATCGCGGTTAAAATGAACATGTTCTCAAGTTGATCTTGAGACATATCTTTAACTTCCAAATTTTTTAGGACCTTTACGATAAATTCTGTAAAATCCAGATCAGGATGTATTCTTACAACTTCTCTTATTAAATGTATTGTGTTTTCTTTTTTCATTGTGGCAATCATTTATATCTCCTCCTAAGCTTTTGAGTTCCTCATTTCCAGACGTCGCTGCTTTCTCACTTCAGCAGTTTTTAGCAATGCCCGTTCCTCAACTGTTTCTGGTAGAACACCGGGAACAGGTATCGGTCCGCCATTGGAGCCCTTTGCCACCATCGTCAAAATTGAAGTGGTCGTTAACGTTTTTGTGGCGGTCTCGAGATTTTCACTTTCCACTTTTACAAAGACCTCCATCGATGTCCGGCCTGTCGAGATAACAAAGGCTTCAAGTGTTAAAATATCTCCGACCTTCGCTGAGGATAAAAAATTCACTGAATCAATTGAGGCTGTCACAACTACCTTCCTGCTATGCTTCATTGCAGCAATCGCCGCAATTTCATCCACATACGCGAGGACTGTCCCACCAAAAATGGTACCCATATGGTTCGTATCCGGCGGTAAAACTAGGTGCGATTGAATCGTTCTTGAAACGTCCGATGATATTGCTTCCATTTTCCTGCTCCTTTTCAATTGAATCACTGCTCCAGGAGAAAAAATGGGAATAAAAAAACCCATCACTAAGGATGGGTTTTGTAAACGTTGATCACTAATAGACACATAGATATGGAGAGTCTGCTAGTTGATCCTCGTTTTACCTTCCCAATTCCCGAAGAAGATAACACGTATAAACATGGCAGGTCTCCTGACTTGTGCCTTCATCCTACTTTAAGTCCTTCCCATCTATTTTTTAGACAGTGGTCATCACTTATTTCGTCAGCACTTACAGTTGCGGGAACAGTTCTGGACTTCAACCAGATTCCCTATTAAGCCTTTTTCAGGCACCATATTTACCGGCATATTCAATATGTAGTCGTTAAATTGATAGACAACACAATATATCGTATTGTCTTACTAGATAATATAGGAGTTAGAGGTCAAATTCAACTATTAAATATTCATCTTTCAAAAATTTTCATGTAAAGCTCCAACTCTATGCTTTACCGGTTTAAAAGTTTGTATTGTTAAATTGTATTCCCCTTTAAAATCGATGTGACAATATGAAGTGAATTCCATTCTCCCCTCGATAACTTATAAATTGGGTATTTTTTCGGAAAGAGTTTATCGCAGATTAGCTCTGCTTGATTTCCTTCTTTGTGTAAGGATAATACTTGCTGCTGTATGGACAATAAATAATCAAGTTTACGCTTAAGAGCTTCTCGGCCATCCTCAACAAATCCTGCATGATTACAAAAGACATCCTGGAAATCATACATCAATACCTTTTCTAATGAATGAATAATTTGCGGGATACTTTCCTCTGCTAATGCGACTTTTGTTTTCTCGCTTACAAATAAATCCCCTGTAAACAATTGACCTGTTTCCCGGTTTAAAAACACCTTGTGATCATGGGCATGTCCAGGGGTATCGATCACATCCCAACCCGCATTTCTGGATGAAAATGTTTCTGACATTGCTTGAGCATGGAAAGGCTTTCTTCTTCCCCAAAACAGCTTCCGGTAAAGTGGATAATCCGCCTTCTTTCCGCAATACTCAATTGTTTTTTTATCTAAAAAAATAGGAAGATTCCTGGTTTTCTCAATATAAGCCGCGCAGCCTGTATGGTCTTCATGAAAATGAGTGATCATGACTTGATCAAAATCCGCTTCATCAATAAATGATTCGAAAAATGTATGTAAGGACTGTGCGCCCGTATCAATTAAAACTCCATCAACTAAATAACTGTAAACATTTAAGGAAACACTTTGGAATCTTATTTGTCCATTTACATAGAAAACACCATTTTTCTCGCCTAAAGTTGATCTTTTCTTTAAAAGCATTCCCTTCACTCCTCTTCCTTTACACCAAAATATACCATACAGATCTGATTCTTGTTATAAATTTGCTGATATTGAATTCCGATGAAATATTTAAGCATGACTAAAAAAGCGGCCCCTGATCTCAATTTTCACTCGTTGATTTTTTGTTTAGCCAGCTTCTTCTTGAGCATTCTTCTCCCTTTGGTCATCCATGTGTGGTAGACTATTCTTTATTCAATCTATTCGTATACAAATAATGGAGATTTTGTTTTTTTGGGGGGATTGAGCATGTATAAAAGTGGTCTAGTTCTAGAAGGCGGTGGCATGCGCGGGGTCTATACTGCCGGTGTTTTGGATTATTTTTTGGAAAAAGAATTATTTTTTCCGTATATTATAGGCGTGTCGGCTGGTGCGTGCCAGGGATCGTCGTACGTATCGAGGCAGCATGGACGTAATCGACAGGTTACTATCGATTTTGTGAGACATCCTGAATACATTTCCTACCGTAACCTGTTCCTAAAAAAGGAACTGTTCGGAATGGATTTTATTTTTGACAGGCTTCCTAATGAGCTTGTTCCCTTTGACTTTACCACCTTTAACAGTTCAACAGACAAGTTCCTCATCGGAACTACGGATTGCATGACAGGAGAACCCGTTTACTTTGAAAAGAATGATTACCCTGAGGATGTTCTCAAGCTGATCAGAGCCTCCAGCACCCTTCCATTTATGGCTCCAGCAATTGAGTTTCAAGGGAGGACACTGATGGACGGAGGGATTGCCGACCCGATTCCAATCCGGAAAGCCCTAAGTGATCAAGTTGAAAAAAATGTGATTGTCCTTACCAAACCAAAAGGATACAGAAAAAAGAAGTCCTCGTTCTCATGGGTGCCAAAATACGCTTTTAAACAATATCCTGGTTTAATTACAGCTCTAACAACTCGGTATCAGCTATATAACGAGACTCTCGACTTTATCGAGGAGCTAGAAGAAAAGGAAGAGCTTTTTGTCATAAGGCCATCCGTTAGCATGAATATCGGCAGGGCAGAACGCAATCCAGTCAAACTGACTCAACTGTACGAGCTCGGCTATAATGATGCCAGGAATGGTTATGAACGAATCGCGGATTGGCTGAAAAATAATGATCGATTAATTCATACCCTATAATACTGAAAGAAGCAGCAATTTATTGTGGCAGATTCTGTTACTAGTCACAAATTTAATATATGTCCGGCAAATAGACCATCGAAATGTAATTAAATTTGATGGTCTATTTTTTATATAGAGGCAAAATGATTTTGCCAAAATCTTATTTTTTGTTATAGAATTTGCGTTTCATTTTGCAGTCTAATAGACCCTTATGTAAGCCTGCAAATTACGGTACATTTTAACCCGCAACATTGCTAAAAATTAATAGAAGGAATAAAGAACGCTTAACGTCATTGTTAAGCGTTTTTTGGTTTTGTCATATGGTCATCTTAAACTAAAGCACCCGTTAGTTTAAGAAATTAATCACAATACAACAACGAAAATAAGGTACCCCTCTCGTATGTAGCTTATTTTCGTTTCTTTGTTGAGGTTTTTGTTAGAATAATGCTCTTATTTTTTCTCTTATATTGTTTATAACTTTTTGTCCTGTGTTTACCTCTGTAAGAGTAATATCCCACATCACAGCATTTGTAATTGGGTTTGGGTCTTTGTTAATTACTTTTATGGTAAGGTCAGTTACGCCATCTAAAGGGATTTGAAAATCCTCCTCGCCTGTGATTGATAACCCTAACGAATAAATGACTGTTCCGCCACTGATGAATTCTATGTCACTACCTTCTGTTCTTGCAGCGTTAATTACATCGTCCGGTATGGCGACATAGCCTGTTATGTTTTTATATTTGCCATCTAAGTAATACGTGAATTCATTGTTTTTCGTATTATTCCTACTATACAGATTTATTTGAGGCGTAACCTCTTTTCGGTCTACTGTAAAGCTGGACAAGCTTTCATCCCACTGTACAGACCCATCTTTTAAGGTCAGTTCATTCAGAGCTGCGGTTTCACCTCTCCCTTTTTCTAGATAATTATTGATACCGCCAATAATTATAATTGTACAAAGGGCAAGTACAATAGCCATTATGAATATTTTGAAAATCCCTTTTGGTTTATCTCGGTCACCGGTGACTATTCGCTGTGCCGCAAATCCTACCGAAGCACCAAATAAATTAATTATGATATCGTCTATATCAAAAGCTCCTAAACCAGAAAACATTTGTAGAGTTTCAAGTATTGTTATAGACAAAATAAAAAAGGGTATAAAACGTCTAAAACTACATTGAAACAGGAGTGGAATGATAATCCCAAAAGGTATGAACGCTACAAAATTCCCGAACTGAAAAAACCAATTTTGAAAGTCTCTTCCCATTGGATAATGCAATTGAATCGCTCCAGGTATTGGGTTAAATCGTAAGCTAGAGTCTTGCCCTAGGGGACCTCTATTGAAACCAAGATACAAGAAATAGAGGATTAAAGCTGTATATAATGTTAACAACACAATCGTTAGTTTTCGTAACTTTCCTTGATACATAATTACAATCCTTCCTTTTCCGCAGAGTGAGTCTTGTCTACTATTTGATATCCAACGCCTTTTGCCTTAGGAGAACTTGAACATCCCCCTAACGCCACAATGATGACAAGCAAACTGAAATTCCATAATAATCCTCACTCACTCGCACATTTTCCAATTATACCAATAATAAACAGTGTTAATTGTGGAGTTTCAGTTTTTTAACAACTCTGTTTTACTAATTTTTGTTGAGCTTACCTTACCCTTTAGTGAAAAAATCCAGTCTCCTGGTTTTAAGTTCTTAAAAAGACGTGCACTTTCTTTTGCCTCTTCAATAGTGTCATAGTCTGTATCTGCAATTACTTACCACTCATTTTCTATTAAAAGATTCATACCATCTTCAGCTAACAAACCAATTTCTGCAAGCATTTTTGCGTAGTCAGCCGCTAAATCCCATCGTTGCCATATTGACATTACCTACCTTAAAAACCAATTGCAGCAGAGATAAGTGAAGATATATGAAATAAAAGGGTGAGAGAAATGAAAATAGCCGATTGTCTAACCAAAGAACAACAACAGCTTAACCGAATTGGCCCCAGGAGAGAGAAGCCTCCAAATCAAATGACCAAGAAAGATTGGGAAGAAAGCATGGGGAAGAACAGGGATACTTACAAGCGAGTGAGAGGAGCTGTGAGAAGACGAAGGAATTAGATTAGCTGTCTACTTATTTTTCGGTTAGTACCATAACTATCAGGAGCATATGTTCAAAAATTAAATCTTTCAGGTATTTATCTTCACACCTTTTGAACTCTTCATCTAACTTTCTGAGTTCATTTAGAAAAAGATCTCTTTCTATTTCATCGAGTTCCAATGAACATTCTCCTCTAGTTTGTAACAGCATAATCTAATTCCCTCTGGTTCTAAGACTATAGCATTGACTAATTAATAGATACTTTTAATGCAGTAATTAACTTTTTATTTTTGAAGCAATAAAAACCAATAAGAAAATCAAACCAATGAGAGGAGCTGTGAGGAGAAGATGAAGCCAACAATTGAAATTGTCTTTGATAAGAAGTCGATTGCTAAATTAAAAGCTGTCGCGAAACATGCTGGAGCTTTAGCAGAAGAATTGAAGAAATCGAGAATAGCAAGGAATGTCCAAGATGTGGGGATATCATGGAGACTAACAAACTCTTCGCTGAAAACAAATTATTATCCGTATATGCACAATGTAATTCCTGTGGGGTTCTTGGTAGTGATATAGGCATGGCTGAGTATAAAACCAAAGAGCAAAAGCGTAAGTTCTATGATAGTGGCGAATGGAAGCAACTAGTGATAACTATGAATGTCAAGAATGTAAACGGCAAGGTCGAGTATCCATTGATACCTATGAGTTCAGTGAGAATGCTAAGCGTATTTCAACAAACCTGCCCCGTTTGTTTAATAAGGAATTCACCTTAAAAAAAGTGAATATAAATAAGTATTCACTTAACCTTTAAATAAAAAGATGAATATAGATATTGCTAATAAAGATTGTACCGAGAGTATTATAAATTTTTTCTGGCGATTAAGTTTATCGATTCTTTTTGTCGTAACACCTGACAGCCAGGCCGCCACTAGCGGAACGCCCGTTAGCCCCAGAAACATATAGATAACCATTGCTTTATCTTCATCTACATCCATAAACAGGTCAAGAACTAAAAATGGCGCAATTATTAGCAATGCCCAATAAATAATAAAATTTGATATGCCGCTTATAATAATTGTTGCCAACTTTTTCAATTCCCCCACCCCCTGACTATTTCATTTGTTGCTTTTTTACTTCAATGAGACAGTAGGATTTTCCTTGTTCAGGTATACTGCACCACTTGATCAAAATGGACAATCACTAATTGACTATCTACTCCAACTTCTTTAAAATCCTTACTTGGCATTTGATTTCTACCTTTGAAACTTTTATTAGATATATCGGAATTTATTCCTGTCTTATTGAGCTAACCTGCCCCGTTTGTTGAATAAGGAATTCAACAAAAAAGGCCGCTAATCCTTCCTGGATCAACGCCCCTATTAGTGAAAGCATTGTTTGTGTGGTAAAGGTTTTTCAGGGCGATTAGGGCAGCATGTACAATCAGGGTCACTGCATTGGGATTCAGTCCAGTTATTACATTGAGGGCAAAAATAAGCATCAAAATCTTCATAGTATACTAAATAAAATTTGCAATCAGAACAGCTGTGATTTTTGTCAATATGACCATAAAATTCAAAGTCATTAATTATTACCTTGTCGTCATCTTTCACTTCAATTTTCATAAATTAGCCCCCATCTTTTATTAAAGCACCGTTTGTTGAATATGAATTACTTACTATCTTCGATAATCAAAAGTTTCATTAGATACTCTTAATTTGTGATCATTAATTATAACCCGTATTCTCACCTAACCATTTAATATTTGCTTGTTCTTCGTGATAGTTCCAATCAATGTTCTTAGGGTTTTTGATTCAATTTAGTTTATCAGAAAACACTCCTTTATAACTTTAGATAAAAATTGGTCATTCATATTGCACTAACCTGCACCGTTAGCTCAATAGAGGATTAACGCACCAAAAAAAATAAGGACTTAAATAATGTTTATGACAAGTTTTCAAAGGAGATAATTTAAAACTGGGGCAAGGTTCAACCAATTTTAACACAAAAAAAACTTGCTCAAAAACCCAGTCAAACTGTTATATACACACATATTCTAACAATACTCCAACCAACAATAGATAGTTCCTTGACCGCCTAGGCGGTCTTTTTTATTTAAATTAATGGATACTTTCCCCAGTCAATGAGTGTGATTTTTTCATTATTTATATGGGTATAAGTCAAAAACAAATTGCCAGTTGTGAGCCGCAAATTATTTGCGGTTTTTTTGAATGTCTCTTGTTCAACTAACCTGCTTCGTTTCGTTAATAAGGAATTCAACAAAAAAGGTGCTTAATCCTTCCTGGATCAAAGCACCCGTTAGTTTAAGAAGAACCTACAAAATACCAATTTTCATCTAACTTTTCTATTTGTTTAAAATCTCCATCAAAGTCACGTTTACTTGGCTTTTTATCATTTGGCGAATACACGAAACCAGAGAAATTATCTAACATTCCACGGTATGTGAAGAATAAAACCAAGTTACCGTTTTTTTCAATAACAATTTCTCCACCCCCTTTAGATAGTCGGGCGTATTTTTCAGGTAATAGGATAAGTGATGAATTGTGTGAAACATTCGGTTTAAGAGCACCATTTTCCACCATTCCAACGATTTCTTCTCTTTGAGCCTTATTCATTTTGAAATCCAAATCTAACATAACCTGTGTAAAAGGGAAGAGCAGCCAAAATAAGAAGGTTAATAACTGGATGCTAAACGGCGTCCATTCCTTATTTTTAAATAAGTTGATAATTGTCCTTACTGTAATGACAATAAAAAATCCGAACACCAGTAACCAAACGGGTAATATTAAAAATTCAGTTATTATATCAATTAACTTCCATTGAAAAAACGCAACTAAAATAACCAATATACTACTAACTAACGACAAGATTGTAAGTGGATTATGTTTCAAGTTTTTCACTCTCTCAAAGTGTGTTTTTCTTCATTGTATAGATAAAATCATAACAATATCAATGGTGTTAAGTGGCAAACCTTCTTCAACTATCTTGCTTCGTTTATTAAGTAAGATTATTAGTTATTAAAGAAAAACGCCAATCAGGAATAAGAAGTATACGATTGAAATAATTATTGCAAATAAAATTAAAGCACTCCTATTTAATTTAGAAAGTTCCTTAAATCTTGAAGAAGTATCATAAATCAAAAACAAACAAATTAGTTGAATTAAAATTGCATAATTACCCTGTAAACATCTATAGAGTCTAAAGCACTGAAAGGTTTATCGAAAATTTTACTTTCTCTGGAAAATGTATTTGTTAATCCGAATAATCCAAACAATACAAAGTAGTATAAAAACGCTTTAAAACTTTTCATTAAATCCCCACTTATCGTTAGTTATCTTTCAAATCCTTCTTCAACTAACCTGCCCGTTTGTTTAATAAGTAAGTTATATAAAAAACTTTAATCCCCCTTATATCTCACGCGTTTTACTTAACATTAATCCATTATTTCGAAGAATATCCCCTCTTCATTTAGAATAATATTGTCCCCTCTGCATTCTTCTAAAGTAATTATTTCGCGTTTTTCCATCCAACTGATATAACGATCTAGATAATCGATAAGTTTATCAATATCCCCATTTTGGACTTCATAATATGTGTTATCCCATAGTTCTATAATATCTTTAGGTACTTGATTTATATGTTTTTTCCCTGTTTCTGAAAGAATCACATTTTCTTTATCTTGAACGAATTCAACATTTCTTATGGATAAAGAACACCAGTAAACATCCATCATTTGATTATTTGCTACGTAATATGGAAAAATGCCTAAATCATCACCCGTAAAGTTTAGCTTTTTTATAATACTTGGCAAATGTTTGATCTGCTCCAGTGAAAAGAATATATCTCCACCAAAGTTTATAGATTTACCCTCTACTTTGCATAATCCCTCATAGCATAGTTTTGAAAAATACATTCTCTTTCCTCGCATTCTCAAGTGACTTTTTAAATATTATTTCACTCGTTCTTCCACTAACCTGCATCGTTTGTTCAATAAGGAATTCAACAAAAAAGGCCGCCAATCCTTCTTGGATCAACGCACCCGTTTAACGTCAAACTAATCACTGAAATCTTTAAATAATGTTTCTAATTCTTTAACATCATAGTAGCAGCTATCACTTATAAACTTCTCAATTTCTACTGTACCATCTTCCATAAATTCTACTTCCCAACGCTGCCCCGGTACAGTCATTTCAACCATAATAGCTTCATTCTAACTTTAGTTAACTTATAAAATATATTACTGTCTTCTAATTTATTTAGGAATTGAATAAACACTTTAAGCTCCACCAAAACCATCCCCTTTGTCTGGTCTAAATATTTCATTTATTAATTCCTTATTTAACTAACCTGCCAGGTTTGTTCAATAAGGAATTCAACAAAAAAGGTGCCTAATCCTTTATGGATCAATGCACTCTTTAATTGCCAAAGAGATGATTGTACCTTCTAAACAAAGAGTTTCTTCTTTTATTACTTGGTTCCTTATAATGGTCTGTAAACCCACTATCTAAAGATATTCTCCCCATTCCCTCATTTACCCCAAAAGTGTATGATACAGGGACAAAAGGATATTCCTCTACTTCCCATTTTGCATCTTTCTTATTTTGTACAACTACTTCTCCAAAATATATTGCCATTACTATTTCAAATTCATTTCTATCTAATCCAACCTTTATAAATTCATTCTTTTCGTATAGCTCAAAGTACCATTTTTCTAAGCTTTTTAAGCTTTCAACTTTATAATCAGCTTTGAAAATACCGAAATCTCGGCTAACGAATTCGAGCTGTTTTAATAACTCAGCTTTATAATTAATAAAAAAGGTCTCTGCTTCTATAATATCCTCAAATTGACGGAGCTTTTTTCCATATTCAATTGCAACCTTTAATCCTTTATTAGACATCCAAAGTCTCCCTTGTTCTCAGTTATATATCTACTTTTTATATTAATTCAGCAATTTAAAGTAAACTCCTTCTTCAACTATCCTGCTCCTTTACTTCAAGAAGAAAAAAGCATTCTTAATTAAAGAATGCCCCTTTTAGTTTAAGTGTGACCTCCACTGAATATTATCTATATATTTCTTACCAGTGTACTTGAAGTTTATTGCCATTTAAATCAAAAAAGTGAAAAAAAGCATGTCCATTATCCTCTTTTATATCCTCAACCTTAACACCATTTTCAATAAGGTGTGTATGAAATTTAGATAATTCTGGACTTGTAAAACCAATGCTAAAGGCTGGGACATTACCAATTGTAAAATGTGCAAATGTATCATCTTCAGTAGGAACTAAGATGAGTAAAAAAGGGCCCTCATTAACTTTTATAATAGCAAAAGGGTCCTCAGTAATGGTTAATAATTGAAGCCCTAATATATCTCTATACCATTGTGCAGACTGCTCTAAATTTTTTACCGGAATTCTAATATAATGTACTTGTTCAATAAATGAATTACTCATAAACTACCTCTCCTTTATATAGTATGGTTTATCAAGTAATTCCCTTTTCATATCCCTTTTCCCTTCCTATTTATTAAACTACCTGTATCGTTAGCTCAATAACAAAAAATCCTCTGTTAACATCGCTTCCAATCATCTGGAACTAGCAACCATAAACCTGGCATTACACACTTATTACTATCGATATAATATGTAGGAATGTATTTGAAAGGGGTTTTTAGCATTGTTTTTATGCCTTCTAATGTTTGCATATTTATTGTATAAATTAAGTCCTTATCATATGAAGCCATTATCGAACTTATTTTTTCATTATCTACTGAAAAAACCTTATTCTGCAATTCGCTAAACCAACCTTCATAATGTTCAGACTCTGGGCCTCCTAAACCGTGTGGACATTCTTTATCTCCATTATCAGAGTAATTTACATCACACCATCAAGAAGTTTCGGTTATAAGTATCCCTAAATCTGTTATTTCTTTAATAAACATTTCAAGGTTTGCCTTCATAACAATACAATCAAAATAACCGCTACCAACGGGTTGTACTTTATACTTTGCAAGGAGAAACTCCAATTTTGGGACCAATGCCTTCTCATTTGATTTCAAGTAATTAATATACTGAATCATTACCAATCTCCTCCCTTATACGGTGAAATTATCTGTCAATGATAATAAACCCAAAATGGTAAATGCTCTTCTTACACTAACCTGCACCGTTACTTCACTAAGTTCAACATAAAGAAACGCTATCCTTCTTGGATTATCGCTCCCTTCAGTGGAATAAGAAAAAACGATTCTTCTATATTGAAGAATCGCGCCATTAAGTTTCTATAAATTTACAAACTATCCCACTTTCCCATAAGATATACATAAGAAACTAGCGTATAGTGTGATCAAAGTGTAAATAGTTTCCAATTTCCTTCAGATACAACTTCTACCGCTCCGGCGATCACTTTGATTGCAGTTTGATCGTCAATCGCATACGCAGGTCCCTGCATCCCGGCTGCCCATCTCTCTGCGGCAGCCATGGTGTTTCCCGGCAGCATCTCGTGATCTAGGTGCGGAAAGATTGAAAAATCAACCAGTCTCAGTGTTTCATCACCACCGCCTGGAGGAGTCCAGCCAACGAAGTATTCCCCGATGTTAGGTGCCATCACCATGCTCCCAGCACTCATTCCCACATAGACTAAGTTCAGGGACGGCAAGAGGTCTGCCAGCCCGGATTGACGCATCCAGTGGCACAAGTAAAGAGCGTCGCCGCCCGACACAAGCAGTACATCCGTCTCCTGAACCAGCGGTATCCAGCGGGTTTCGTCGATGCTTGGCAGCGCTGTGAGCTCCAGCACGCCGACGGACTTCCAACCCAGGTCGACCATGGGATTCTCAGATTTTCCACTAATGAACTGCCAGGTTTTGACGCCGGGGCCAACCCAAGGGTGCCCGTACATCGCAGTGGGGATGCAAAGTGCGTTGGATTCAGCGATCGGCTTGCCCAGCATGTCAACCAGCGCGTCGTGTATGCTTTTGTTATTAATGCCTGCAGATGTGAGCAGAAATTTCATAACTTCACTCCTTGTCTTTTTGTGGTACTTTTTAGTTTTTTCACACTTCTAAGACAGCAACCATAGCTTTATGAATGATTAGAACACTTCAATTGAATTATAGTTAATCCATGTTCAGCTTATTTGTCTATTCGAATACCCGGCGAAGCTCAATCTGTCCTTCTCCAAGACCATGGGGATCAGGCGCACCCATCGCCCACTCGTTGGCTTCATCGCGAGACTTCACATCTATGAACCAGTATCCTGCAATCAACTCATTGACTTCTGCGAAAGGTCCCTCTGTAATGGTCGGTGGTTCTCCCAGAACAGGGTAAGTAATACGAATGCCTTTAGAGGTTGGATGGAGTCCACCGACTGACACCAGAACTCCAGCTTTCTTCAGTTCTACATTGTATTTTTTCATCGCAGCAAACATCTGCTCCATCTGATCCTTTGACATTGTTCCTTCTTCAGAGTCCTTTGAAGCCTTCACAACCATCATTTTAAAAACTATCTGCAGCGATTGTTCAGGAAGACTTCCAACAAAAAAGGGCAGTTAATTCTTCTGAACCAACGCATCCGTTTGTATAAAATCGATTGTTCTTTTTACAATCACCCTCATAGCTCAAGTTTGGCTAATCGCTTCACCAAATGTTACTTATTAAGCGAATTATCATTCTTGGTATAAACATTAATATGTTCCAAACGACTTCACCGGCTAGCTCAATTAGGGAATCTTTAAAAAAACCGTCTCTGTTTTTTTTTTTACTTTTCATCTTCTATCTCCCTATTAATCAATCTTTACTTATCTATTCTGACCGGAAGCACAATTACTTTCTTTAAACAATTATACTTTTATTTTCAGTTTCTTTTTCCGCTAACCTGCCAAGCCTGTTTAATAAGGAATTCAACAAAAAAGTGCTTAATCCTTCTTGGATCAAAGCACCCGCTTGTTTAAGTACATTAATTCAAAATCATATTTTACTAATTTAAGTTTTGTAAATAAAATGTATGTGTTCTTGTTAATCCCCCTTGCTGTATTTAAAACCAACTAAATTATCATAAAAATTTAAAAAGAATTTAAATTTTTCCCTCCACTTTCCTGCCTCGTTCAAAAAGGATTTCAACAAAAAATGGCGGTTATCCCTCCTTGATCAACGAACCCTCTACTTAAAGTACAGGACTTCACAATCTTTTTTTACATCTCATTAAACTCAATCCCAAAATGTGTTGTAAATGCAAAAAGACGCCTTCTCATTTAAGAAAAGCACCCGACTGTTGAACAATGAAATAAGCGAAAGATCACTCTATTTCTTTGACTAACACACCCCTTTAGCCATCCATAAAGCAGGAAAATCATCCGCTTCAACAAAGAAAATTAAAAGGGCTGCACACCGTCAATACTGCTTCTTCGGCTGGGCGAGGAAGGTCGCTAAATTATGGTGCTTTAGGACCAATCAACGCCACCCCAAGAGAATTGCAACTTTCGCAAAAGAACAATTTGGCCGAGATGATACGTATCGTGCATCATGATATTGCTGAGTAAACGCTCAATAGAGTACCTGTTAGCTGCATACGGAGCTTTTAACTTTTCATCGTCAAGGTCTGCGATGACCGTTTTTAATTTATTCATGACTTCATTAAGGCGCTGCACTGTCTGGGTCCACCCAATTTCGTCTTCTGGATCCCCCGGTTTTCCAAAGGTTTCCTCATTGGTTTCTGGATAATGCGGATTCTCTGTACCCATAATTCGATGGATCACGTCTTCATTCCAAAATATCAAGTGGTTGACAATCTGCCAAATTGAATTGCTGCCCGGACTTGTCCAAGCTGCCTCAGATGCGATGACTCCTTGAAGCGCCTGATCCATGGATGCAAACCACTCATTCTCATGGCAATGCATGTCGAGTTGTTCTAAAAACATTTTGGTTACATCTTGCATACAACCAGTCTCCTCACTGTTTAGTGTAATATTTCAAAGTTAAAAGACAAGAAAATATCTGACTATAGTCCTAAAAAGGTAATAACCAAATCCAAGTGGTCCTTTCCATATTCGAAATAGCAGGGAAATCCAAAATTTTCGGGTGACGATAAACAATAATCCTCAATCAATTTCGAAAAAAGCCATTCAAAGCATAAAATACCCTTCATTTTCGACTGTCGACCATAAAACGAAAAAATATTCTCAATGAAATGCTCCATTCTTTTATTTTGAGAATACAACAAAACCATGATCACTATGACTTATTCGGCTCATCCAGCTTTTATTCCTTCATCATGACAAATAAAGTACACTAGGGCAGACCTTTTTAAGTGTCTACTCAATAGGGTACATTTTACTTGAATAAGAAAACAGCCTTGCCAAAACAACTATCCTCAACTTACACACCAGTCACTTAACAAGCCTTTGTTCTAACTCATCTTTTTGACGCAAGTGATGACGAAAATGCATACCAACCAAATCATACCATTCCCTTGCATTCAACCATCCAAACCCTCCATGCTCGACTTTATAATTTGGGTTTATATTATCCACTTTCGATTCCCATTGACTTAACCTTAGAATTACTTGATCCATTCTGCTGATAAGATCGTCTTTGCCATCTGAATTATTAGGTGGAGCATTTAGTTCATCCGGTAATTTAATTTTTATTGGTGGAAACCCTCCATTCTTATATAAATGCTGACCAAACTCCGTTTTCCCAAGGGCCTGTTCATCATTTAAGGTAGAACATGTTTCCATATTATCTAGATACTCATGGGCAACAAGGATTAAATGGTCATACATTTGCCCAATAGACCAAACCCCTTCTTCCGATATATATCTTAACTGTGCTAATGAATAATTTTGAAGCTCGTTTTTGTAAGTCTTAATTAGTTTAAGTTCGCTCAGTTTAATTCCTCCTTTATATTAATGTAATATTGGTACCTGATTTCCTCTTAAAATATTTGCCTAAGCAATAGGAAAAAAACATTATGGCTGATGGTATAACTGAATATAAATAACCAGAGTAATGATAATGAAATGTTGCAAGGAATGGGTCAATATATAATTCCCTATACCAAATAATTGAGGTATAGCCAGCTGTATGATATATCCCAAAGATATTGTCAATGACATTATTAGGGCTAGAAGAGGATATTAACCAAAGTGTTAAACCTACTGCTAAAAAAAATAAAATCGAACTAACAACTACTTTGAAATTAAATTTACTTAAAATGTAAAAGCTATATAAAAAATAACTTATTACATTAAACAAAAATAGAATGAAAGAAATCGTGGTAACTGAATATAGATGATCAAAAAATTTAAGGAAAATGAGGTAAGAAAATAGAGAGACTCCGCCTGTCAAAATATGAATTGGTAAAGTAACAAATATATTCTTAAATAAACTCATATTCCCACCCTAACTATTTTCTTTATTTGTATTTTTTACAAAAAACATCCTATATTTAGTATCTCAGATTCTTCCAGTGAAGTTAAATATAAATCAGTACATCATCCAGCTAACCTGCCCCCTTTGTCCAATAATAGCTGCCATTTGCGTTAAATTTTCTTTGTTTTCTAGTTTATACTCATCCACCGCATATTGTAAGAACAAAAAAGGAGAAATTGCTTACACTAATACTGATAAAACTGAACAATACATATAAAAAGGCGATGAATGAAGTTTATTGAAAGTATATTTCCTTTACTATTATCTTAATACTTTTTGTTCAGTTTCATATTCGAACCGTACCTTTCTCATTCAACGGTCTCCTCACAATAATACCTATATAATACGGTCTCTTATTGAACTAACCTGCTTCGTTTGTGCAATAAAGAATTTTACAAAAAAGGCGGTTAATCCTACCCGGATCACCGCACTCGATAGTTTAAGAAAAAAACTTTTAAAGATTTATCCGATTTTCTCCGCCAACTCTAAAATAATTCCCTCTGGACCACGAACGTAGCATAACTTATAACTTCCTTCAAATTGCTGTATCTCACTAAAGATTTCGGTGCCCCTCTTTTTCAATTTTGCAACAATAGCTTCAATATCTTCAACAGCAAAGCAAATATGTCGAATACCCAGCGTATTTGCAAAAGGTTGCTGAATACCTTTTTCATCGGATGGCGTATAAAATTTGACTAGTTCTATCCATGCCTGACCATCTGGTATCCCTAATCCTACACATGCCGTTTTAACATCATTAAGCCCAACAATTCTGTCCAGCTGTTCTCCTTCCAATTCCCATTCCGCTTGCACTTCAAGTCCTAAATCAAGAAAAAACGCTTTAGCCTCTGAAAGATTATTTACGTTTATACTCACATGATCTATTTTATTGATCCTCATATTTCATACCTCCTATGTTCCTGTTATTTTCAATACCTGTATTCGTGTAATGCTTGTCTGAAATTCTAATTCGCTTAAAACAAAAAATTTCCTTCTTCAACAAACCTGCATCTTTAGTTGAATAACAAAATCAGTCGTTAATAGTGTCGTTAAAGGATTATTTCCACTCAATTAAGAATATAAAGTAATTTAAGACAAAAGAATTGGAGAGTGGAAACATGATTCATGATATAAAGGAATATGTAAAATATTTAGATGGGATTAATAAACGAACGATGCAATATGTGAAAGTAATACCTAATGAACTACTAGATTGGAAGCCTTCTGAAGATAAATTTTCTACAGGTGATTTATTACGACATATCGCATCATCTCGATTGATGTTTCTAGGTATATTTGAACATGGTTCGTGGATATACACAGGACATTATACTGATAAGGGAGCTTCTCTTGATGATATTTCAAATTATTTAGAGGCATGTCAGATTAAACTTACAGAGGGTCTATTAAAAGTTGGCAATGATGCATTGACAAAAAAGGTTTTAACCCTTCATGGTCATGATGTTAGTGCTTGGAGAATACTTATGGCAATTCCAGAACATGAAACCCATCATCGTGGACAAATTTCCACTTATTTGCAGATAAACAATATTGAACCTCCTCAAATTTTCGGATTAAAAATTGAGCAAGTTAAAAGATTATAATTTTAAGAGCTTTGGACTTGACCTCAGATGTCCAAAGCTTTATTTTCATGTCTTGTTACACTAACCTGCATCTTTAGCACAATAAGAAAAGCTACCACAATGACAGCTTTCATTCTATTTATCGTTCTTCTTTGAAAATATTTTTAAATACTTCAATTACATCAATGATTAATGGTATAGCACAGGTTACACAAATAACTAATCCAAGATAACGGAAGACTGCTTCGTTATCATCCATCCAATAAAAGACACGGGGTATGGGGGCGATTAATAATACCAATCCAATTATAAATCCGTAAAAAAGTGCTCTCTGTCTATCCACTAACAATTTCCCTCTATTCATAAATTATTTTAATTCTATGATATCACAAGGATATTGGAGTAAAATTCACATATATTTTACAAGAAAAGAGCTTGGGTGCTATCAAACTCTTTTCAGTTATCTAATATTTACTTTTCAGGTTATGAGTGGATGAAATCAACGGCTTCTTTTAACAAATCAGTAAAATCAGCAGGGAAAAAGTGACCTAAACCCTCTTTTACTATCAATTTGCATTGAAAGTTATTTTCCTCAAAAAGTTTTACTAATTCAACGGTTTTATTATAAAAAGGGTCTTTATCTCCAGTGATAATGCAGCCCTTAATTTTATTTCCATTTCCCATTAGTAAACTTTCTAAGGAAGCCACATCCTGAATGGCTGGGATAACTGCTATAAATCCTTTGGTTCCAAGAATATTTCCATTTAAACTTAGTTCAATCGCTAATTTCCCGCCTTGTGATGCACCTGCAATAATATCCTGTTTAGTATTATATTTTTCTTTAAAATCGCTGAATGATACCGATATCTCTTTAACGGCAATATTTTGATTGTCCCAGCAATAAGAATTGTATCCGAAGACCTGAGATGATTGCAGAAATGCAAAATGAAAAACGTCTAACAAACCATTGTCAAACCAATAAGGAGCGAAATCTTTTACATTAGACCCCCGCCAATGCAAAGAAAATAATCCTGTATTTGATTTATCATTTCCATAAGTAAAAAGTTGAGGTTTAGTTATATTTTTTTGATTTTCCAAAATTTGCCGACAATCATTTACTATCATTTTAAATTCTTCGTTGTTTTGAAGGTTATTTAAATCTTGGTCACGAATTAAAGTCAAAGGGTTCCACCATATTCCCTTTTTTAATCCTTCTTTCAGAACTGCGATGGCTTTTTCTTGGCTTCCCTGTCTAGAATAAACACAAGCTCTCCAAAAGATTGTTTTATCTAGTCTTTCAGGAAATTCCACCTGTGCTCTCTCAATTAGTGAATGAACTTCATTATATTTCCCCAACTCAAATAAACTAAAAAGTTCTTTTTGAAGTTCAACGAAGTTTGTTTCCGACACTGTATTCACACTCCACAATCTCTTTTTAATTTTATCATAATATTCAACCTTGTTCGAAATATTGGGAATATTACAGAAGAATCAAACCCTAAAATTGGGTTTTACTCCAAATACAGTATATCATTCAAAATATATTGTTTATTTGTTATGCCAGGTTATTGTACGGGAGTTAATTCCTTGTTTCCTATTAAATTGATTACGGCCATAAGAATGTACCACTTCTGCCAAGTTTATTACCAGCGATTGACACGATGTTTACCACAAGTTGCCAACGCCTTTACCAATGGATGGATCGCCAAGAAATGTAGGTTATAACATTAAGAATCTTGATAGATAATAAAAGCATAATCCCTCATTATTTTAACGAGAAATCAGGCTTATGATCTTTAACATAAGCACCCGTTAGCACAATAAGACCCCTTATTCTTTAACATTTGATTTTATATTTTCAACAATTACGAGTAAAAAATATATTAAAATGAATGCGACAGAAATACCCAGATATAATTCGAATTTTGATAAAAGCATTTCTTTTGTCCAACTATCTTCTGGCAATAAAAATGCCGCTAAAAAATTGGAGATTCCTATACCATCGTTCACTTCAGGAATTAAACTTGTTGTGTAATTTTGACCTAAAGCAACACTTGAGAGAATTGCGAATGCAATCATTGGTATTACTGCTTGAGACATTTTCATTTTTTTCTTTGAAATAAAAACTCCCGCTATAATTCCGTACAACAACATAATGAAAACCATAAAATTCCTCCCTTAATCCCTCTTAAGTTAGTACGATTTAAATGCATAAGTACCAGTTTTAGATTGTTCTAATCACTCTGTCTTTAATAATTGCATATGCTCAACTAAAGGGTTAATCCAAATAGCTGGTTGGTAAGTACGCATTCCTCTTGTATCAACCTGATAACTGTTGTACAAGTCAGTATCGATTTTAATATAAAGGATTGGCAGTTCTTTTTCTTTGTCTATAATTAAAAGGACTTCATCAGATACAATTTTATTGGGTTCACCGATTACATATATAGGTACTTCAATACTCTTTGTGAATTTTATGTATAAAAAGTAATTTTTTATTAGTCCATCTGGAATTTCAAAGTATTTACTAATTTTCGGGTCTGATTTTTTTATCGTGGCTTCCTTAACATATGAAAAATAAGGCGATATATGTTCAGCGAAAATTAGGGAATGTAGTAGGGGTAGACCTTCCCCAGTTTCATAGTTAGAAGAAAAACTCTTTGCTTTTAGTTTTAAAGCTACTGCCTGCATTTCTATATTACGTTCGTAGTTCCTTGGATCTGTAAATTCTTCCATTGCTAATGTTAACTCAGCATTCTTTGCTTCTAAATCTTTTGCTTTTTCTTGAGACAGAATTAATTGGCTAGTAACACTGGACATCACTTGTTTTAGAATATCAATATCATTTTTTGACGTGCATCCTAACAATATTCCTATTATTAAATAAACTAAAACTAATTTTCTAGTAATCACATTTTTAGCCTCCTTTAAAAACTTTATTTCACCTCCTAATGTTATCTTTTTATTTAATTCTATTTGTTGGATAATATTCCCTTTATTTTCACACTTATTATGTCACTAAAATTTTGTCATTACCTAATTAAGCAACAAACAAGCCAATAGATATACAGGTAATGAATAAAAACCTGTATATCTATTGGCTTGTTTAGATCATTTGTTATGTTATAATCGCACCCCGTTAGCTTAATTAAAGCAATTTTAATTGTTCGGATTGCAAAACCAAAGCTGTTAGTCCCTCGTCACTTCCACTAATATGACCTTCACCTTTGCTCCAAAATACACCTTCACCACTTTTTAAGTAAACTCGTTTTTTATCTTCTCCCTCAACCCATCCTTCTCCACTCCTTTATCAATAATAATAAAACCTATATTTGTAGGTTCTTCAGTTTTTAAAATCTTCGTTTAAAATGCTAATACAGAATTGTAATTACCAATTTTATTACCAATTTCTTTTTCGAAACCAATGACGTTTTTATTACATCCAAAAGAAGTAGATGAAAATGAGTGTTACCCTCTTCGTTCATCAGGATTTATTTCTCTTTGGAACTGACTTCTTCCCCGTTTACTCCCAAAAGAGAGCTTGAACCTTGTTTTTCCATATAAAAAAAGCGTGAATTCGTATGAGAATTCACGCTTAAATGAGTGACTTTTTGCAACTGTTCTATTATTCTTCAGTTGACTTCCCTTCAGATTCTTTCGAGCTTCCGTCAGGACCTAAATATTGATAATCATTTGGATCAATTGGTTTATAACCACTTGGTGTATAAAAACGCAATAAATCCTTTGTGACCACTTCGTCGGACATTTGAAGTTCTGTTGTTACCTTATTCATGATTGTTTTATAATCATTTTGATTTGGCAATAATTCACCCGTTGCAGGGTTGTAGAATTTTTCGCCTACTTGTGTAATGTTAGGTGAAACGTAATCCCCATTCCTGAACAATGCCCAGTTGCGGTGATCTTTTGATAATAAGTCTGAACCGAACTCAAGGTAATCCTTTGTATCGATTCCTAGTAAATGAAGTACTGTCGGACGTACATCTACTTGTCCGCCATACTGGTGCTGAACTCCACCTTTTACACCTGGTACGTGAATAAATAATGGAACTTCCTGAAGCTGCGCATTAATCGTTGGTGTAATTTCTGGGACACCAAGCACTTCCGCCATCGCTTTATTGTGGTTTTCTGAAATACCATAGTGGTCTCCATAAAGGACAACGATGGTATTGTCATATAAACCATCCGCTTTTAAATCGTAAAAAAACTGCTTTATTGCTTCATCCATATAATTAGCCGACTGGAAATATTGATTCACCACTGGATCGCCAAAGTCACCAGCTGGGAATTCAGTATCCTGTGGATCCATTTCAAATGGGAAATGATTAGACAAGCTAATAAATTTAGTGTAGAAAGGCTGCTTCATGCCTTCTAGCATCGGCATCGACTCTTTGAAGAACGGTTTATCCTTCAGGCCGTAATTCTTTGTGTCTTCTTCAGTCATCTTGTAGTATTCGGCATCGTAAAACTCATCGTAGCCAAGCGCTTTGTACATTACATTTCGATTCCAGAACGTCTTATAGTTTCCATGGAATACCGCAGAAGTATAGCCGTTCTGTCCCAAAATAGCAGGAGTTGCCTGATAAGTGTTTTGTGCTTTGTTCACAAAAACGGCGCCTTGGCCTAATGGATAGATAGAGTTTTCCATCAGGAACTCAGCATCAGATGTTTTACCTTGTCCAGTTTGATGGTAGAAATTATCAAAGTAGAAGGTGTTACCATCGTGTGCCAATGAGTTCAAAAACGGTGTTACTTCCTGTCCATCCGGCATTTTATAATCAATCATGAAGTTCTGGAATGATTCGAGTGATACATAGATCACATTCATTCCTTTTGCTTTTCCAAAATACTCTGGGTTTTGTTTTGCATAATTAGCCGTTCTGTAGTTCTCGATATTTGTAATATCACTATCACTTGCCAATGCCCTCTGGCTGGATGCCTTGGCGTTTTGAATGACATCATAAATTGTGAAATTGTATGCTCCCAAATATTTAACCAGGTAATTTCGGTCAAAAGAACGGGACAATAATTCTGGGCGGTCCTTTTCTGCTAATGCAAGATTAAACAAAAATACTGCAACTGCTAATGCGAGAACAACTCGATAGGATTTGCGGCTTTTCGATACCGCTTTTTTAAATACCGTTAATGCAAGAACAATAAGGATGATCGTATCTGTAAAATAAAAAACATCCATTATGGACATTAAGGAATTCGCGCTGTCGCCAAGCTGCCCAGCATTTGATTTTGCCTGCATCAGAACAGGAACTGTAATGAAATCATTGAAAAATCGATAATACACGATATTGGCGTATAAAAGAAATGACAGCAGAGAGCTGATTCCAATCATCCACTTTTTAGCATGTTTTACAGAAAGCAATCCCAGTCCTATAAAGAATAATGCGGAACTAAGCGGGTTAATCAATAATAGAAACTTTTGCAAATTATTATCAATGCCTAATTTAAATTCCATTTGATAGGCTGCATATGTTTTGATCCAGAATAATATAACCGCAACAGCAAAAAATGCTATATTGCTAGTTTCAAATTTTTTAAGTAGCTTCATTTTTTCCATACTAATCTCCTCTCACCAAATAATAAGCTTAGGAAAAATCGATAAAATATATTATAACATATTTTCGGCTTTATTTTAACCCCAAGCAAATTATATATCCTAATTATGAACAAATTATGAACAAACACTGACTAATTGGCAGATAAATTTCAACCTTTATTATTAATCTATCTTAAACCACAAGTTACATCATACAACGAAACATGTAACAACTCAAATTTTTACTGTTGAATCTTTTGTTCATGATTCCATTTAAAGAACCTAATGAATAACCATTGTTGTTATAATAAGATTATTTATGTAAACACTATTTTACCCAAAAAGAAACGCACTGCATTAAGTGCGTTACCGATTGGGGTAATACTCAAAACCGCTGTTCCATGAATCTCCTGACAACTTTGAGCGGCCTTGCATTGCTGACATTCTGCCATGCGATCCATTCTAAGCTCAATATACAGAGAATCAGCCATATCGCTCCAGCTAAATGCCCTGCTATGACATCACTTGGATAATGAGCGTCTAGATAAATACGCGAAGTTCCAATTAAGATAATTAATATGCCCGATATTACACCTACAGTCCATTTTAATGGTTTGGAAATATCTGAACGCACAATAAAATAGGCAATGAACCCATAAAAGATAAGCGAGCCCATTGAATGGCCGCTTGGGAAACTATAACCGACCGCATCGATGTCAGGATTAATCGAAGGCCGACTTCTCGCGTAATATACTTTTAAAACCTTAGTCAGAAGCCCACCCCCTCCGATGCCAATTAAGAAAAAGAGCATTCCCCATTTATCTCTTTTTTTGATCCAGAGGGTAAAAAGAGTAACAATTGTCATCAAGGATAAAAACCATAACGACCCAAGCTCAGTCACAAAGGTCATCAGCTGGTCAAGGGTATGTGTTGAAATGTTTCTAAAAAAGGTAATGATTGAGTCATCAAACGCTTTTACTTCTTGTTCCAGCATTTCTTCTGCAACCTCTGAAAACAAGTATATAAATAAAATCGAAATGACAATCCCGGCTCCCATGAACAAAAATGGAAAGCCTACTTTTTTCACTTTTTCCTCGGTATTATTCAAGATGTATCACTGCTTTCTTAAAAAAAATTCACTATCAAGCAATGTCCCTCTAAGTGCAAGACGAACTCCCATTAGCCTATACCCCGGTGCCAATTCGTTAAACGTTGAACTGCTGCATACTTTCCGTTAACGCAAGAGGAACCGGGAATTGCCCGCACACCCAGAAACAGAAAAAGTGTCACCAAATTTTGTTATGGATGACCTGGACTCGCCTCCTGCTTATACTTATACTAAATCTATTTAAGAGTGTTCATTCGGAGCCGAATAAGGAATAAGAATGATTTAATTATAAAAATTCTTAGTTGTACCGTAGGCTTTTCAATTAATTCGCTCTGTTCTTTAAACTATGCTCTGTTTTTCCGCTTACTTTTGTTCTACCTTGGCATGATAACTTTACCGATCAAAACATTTTATATGTTTAGCTTTGCAGAAACCAAATTAATGTTAGAATACATTTTATACCTCATAAAGATGAATATATATATAAATACATTCACCCACCCAGATGCAATATAATACATTAAAAAAGAACCTGAATTCGTCTGGTAACAATAACAGGTCTATAAGGGAGTGACATTATGCTCGAATTTTTTATGGAGTTGAATCCGGTAGTCCAGGCACTGATTGGAACCTTGTTCACATGGGGAATGACTGCGCTCGGTGCAGCACTGGTATTCACAACGAAGAACCCGAACCAGAAATTCCTGGATAGTATGATGGGGCTCGCAGCTGGTGTAATGATTGCTGCAAGCTTCTGGTCGCTGCTGGCACCTGCCATTGAGATGGGCGGAGGCGGCAGTCTGCCGAACTGGTTTCCAGCCGCTGCAGGTTTTCTTCTTGGCGGATTATTTTTAATGGTTGTAGATAAACTGATGCCCCATTTGCATCCGAATTTATCTTTGGAAAAGGCAGAAGGGATCCATCCTGAAAAGAAAAGAAGAAGTACTTTAATGGTGCTGGCGATCACCCTTCATAATATACCAGAGGGATTGGCGGTCGGTGTTGCATTCGGTGCGGTTGCAGCAGGCTTCCCATCCGCTACATTAATGGGTGCAATCGCCCTCGCAATCGGCATCGGAATTCAAAACTTCCCTGAAGGTGTAGCCGTATCCTTTCCTTTACGCTCAACTGGAATGTCCAGGAGGAAAAGCTTTTTATACGGCCAGTTCTCGGGTATGGTTGAACCTATAGCTGCGGTCATTGGTGCAGCATCAGTTATTTTTATTGAGCCTCTCCTTCCCTATGCACTCAGCTTCGCAGCAGGTGCAATGATTTTCGTTGTTGCGGAAGAAGTAATCCCTGGCTCACAGGAGAACGGAAACAGCGATTTGGCCTCTTTAAGTCTGATGTTCGGATTTGCCATTATGATGATCCTTGATGTCGCTCTGGGTTAAAAAAATAAGATAGGACGGGATTATTCATCGAATGATGAAATGTTAGAAATGCTCAAAGCTTTTTATGCTTTGAGCATTTCTTTTTTTGCAGCCGAACCGGCAATATTGGTTATTTTTATCATTATAACCAAAGAAGCTAACTTAAAAGGTTACCAAAACCTCACGTTATTTCGGTTATCGAGTAAAATTATAGACCATCGTCATTAACCTGATGTATAGTTTGATTATTGAGTCAATTCAAAAAATACGGAGGGATTTATCATGCAATATCGCCGTCTAGGGAATTCCGGTTTAAAAGTAAGTGAAATTAGTCTTGGAAGCTGGCTTACATATGGAGGATATGTCGAAGAGCAAAATGCGGTATCATCCATTGACTTAGCCTACGAGTCAGGAATTAACTTTTTCGATACTGCAAATGTTTACATACGGGGAGAAGCAGAGAAAGTGGTTGGAAAGGCATTACGAAAATATCCTAGAAGCTCCTATGTTCTCGCCACGAAGGTTTTTGGAAAGATGGGTGATGGACCAAACGATCAAGGACTATCCCGAAAACATATTATGGAGCAATGTGATGCCAGCCTGAAGAGACTTGGGATGGATTATATTGATATTTATTATTGCCACCGTTATCATAACGACACACCATTGGAAGAAACGCTTCGAGCCTTGAATGATCTTGTGAGACAAGGTAAGGTCCTCTACTTGGGCGTCAGCGAATGGACGGCTGAACAAATCTCAGAAGCTGTACACCTTGCAGATAAAAAACTATTGGATCGGATTGTGGTTAACCAACCGAATTACAGCATGCTTCACCGAAAAATCGAACATGAAATCATCCCTGTCAGCGAAAAGCACGGAATCGGCCAGGTAGTCTTCTCGCCTCTTGCTCAAGGAGTGCTTACTGGAAAATATCAAAAAGGCCAGCTTGCACCAGAAGGAAGCCGTGCTGCACAACAAAATATGAACATGTCACATATCCTTACAGAACAAAATCTTGATAAGGTCGAACAATTGAAGGATATTGCGAATGAAGTGGAGCTCACATTATCACAGCTGGCCCTCGCCTGGATCTTAAGGCAGCAAAACGTATCAAGTGCCCTAGTTGGCGCAAGCAGACCAGAACAGCTTGCTGAAAATGTTAAAGCTTCAGGTGTAAAATTGCCTGATGAAATACTAGAAAAAATTGATGGGATTTTGAATGCCTAAAAATAGTGAATAAGGTTATAAGTTTACCAAAGACAGCGGCATATCTTAATTGATTGCCGCCCCTTTTTCACACGTAAAATACCAATTAAAATCACTTAACGAATTTATACATTAAAATATCATCTGCGTATTCATGGTCATTCATCTTAAATTCTTTCACTTTACGCCCTTCTTCAAGGAATCCCATCTTTTTATACAAAGATATTGCTCTTTGATTCGTTGAGAAAACTCCTAAACTTACTTTTTCAATGAAAGGATTCTTCTCTGCCCAATCTAATAAGGCCCCCAGCAGCATGCTGCCGATCCCCTTACCTCTGTGTCTATCACTTATCATCATTCCGAAAGTACCAGTATGCGACAATCGTCTTCTATTCTGGGTAGTTTCAAACACAATCCACCCGACAACTTCTCCGTCTTTTTCAGCTACCATTAATGTTTCACCTTCGTTCTCCAACACACTCTGTACCCATTCTGTATACTGAAGTGGTGTTTTAGTAAACTCATCCGAAAGTGAAATTAGGTACTCCCCTTCTGAAACGACTGATTTATGTATGTTCAATATGGCTTCTGCATCATTTAATTCTCCTGTACGAACAATATAGCTTTCTGCATTTTTTTTTATCGACAAGTGAATCCCTCCTTTAAAATTCCCTACTACGGTTTGACTATTCTGTAACTTCAAGTTATATTCCTTCCAAAATTAAAAATAACAATGTCTTAATGATCTGTACTATTGGGGAAAGTGAATTCAAAGCAGGCGTATATCAAGAACAAACTGTTCAAAACGGAAAGATTTTTATCGGATCCAAAAGAAATGTAAAAACATTAAACGGAGTAAAATTCCAGCATGAGTAAGGCACACATCTTAATAGAAACCTCCAGGAAGAATGCAAGCACTTTGGAAAAGACTCCTTCCATATTGAAGTACTAGAACCATTGACCAAAAAAGACTCGTCATACTATAACGAAAAAGAAGCTCTGCAGGAACTTGAGGAGAAGTGGCTAGAACATCTTAAGCCATTTGGGGTACGGGGATATAACAAAGAAAAATCCCGTTAGGTTCATCAAATAACAAAAACCAACTCCAAGGTGTGAGTTGGTTTTTGTTATTTGGGTGAACCTGGAGGATAATAATATGGTGGAACTTTAAGCCATCCTCTTTTACGCATGAGCGTTTTTAACGTTGAACCAAACATTGCCCATTCAAGATAAAATTGCAACCACATGACCCCAACGTCATCCCTGATCGAATCCGCTTGTCCTTTTGAACAAGCCTGCAAACATGTAACTAACTTAAATGCAACACCATTTGCAAGTTCATCATCGGTTAACTTTACGCCTAAAGGAATATCATTTGGATCTGAGTTTGGTTTTGCTGCTGTTGCATCCGGCAGAGGAATGCCTTCTTTTTTCATAAATTCATTTAACTTTTGCACTTGTGATTCACATAATTGAATGACATCGTTTAGCATTTCTCTGACTTCATCATCAGTTGTCGTGTTTAATCCCGTTTCCTCATACCGAATGAATTCAACCATCAAAGTAAGATACGTCCAAACGTCACCTGCTTCAATAATATGTAAAGGGGATTTTGGTTCGTTGGTTGTATCAATTGATATTTTTAGCATGTTCCAAATTGCTTCTAAAGGATTGGACATTCTACACCTCCTCCCTTTATCATTCCATATTCTGTATAATTTATGTAAACATCTCTTCCACCATTTGATTAAGAAAATTTTAAAAAAAGCGTTAATCCGTCTTGGATTAACGCAAACCGATAGGTTTATACACAACATTCTTATAAAATGTCGATTGCAAGTACTAGCATCTGTTTACAAATATACACTACTGCGCATTAGTTATCGTAAACTCCAAATTCTGATGATATTTCGTTGGACTGCCCTCTTCTGGTTCATTTGAAGTCAGATAAACTTCTAAAATATATGTTGCTGCTTCATATTGGTTACTTAACTCAATCTCAAATGTAAGTTCTTGACCTGGCTCTAAAGTTTTTGTATGAAATTCATTTTTAAATGATTTATCTTTACTACCATCATAAACCATGGTTCCTTTCGCATCTTTTCTCCAAAGGATATAATTAAACTCTTGGTTTGTATTAAACGTTAGGTTCACTTGGTTTGATGAATTATTTTTGACCATATATTTGAATGAATAATCCTTACCTTCAACTTGAATTAGACTGGATTTCAGTTGATCTGGTGATCCTTCATCCATTTTGGATGTATCTTTTTCTACATTTAGCGGTTGAAGTGGATTGGCCTCTAAAATTTTTTCGACTTCTTCATATCCTTCTGGAAATGCATAGTTATATCTAGCTGGAAGTGCGAAAACATACTGATTGTTTTGTCCCAGCAGTCTAGGACCAATTGGTGCTGCCCCAATATGAAATTCCTCTTTTTCAAGGGAGGACCATTGATTAAGAGTAAACACCATGATCGGAATATCTTGTCTAGGTTTATCCTCTGTCCATTCCGGATGTCTAATTGAAAGCAATGGACCATTTTCAATTATTGCATTTTGTTGCTGATCATTCGAGATTCCTTCCCACGTATCCGATACAATCTCGTATCCCTTCCAACTATTTGGTAACGCAAAGGTAAATCCATAATCTGTATTTTCATAAAGTATGCTATCTGTTAATTTATCATCAGTTTCGTTCTGGTTAATTGGCTCTTTATCATCGTCGACTTTATTTTCACCTTTTGTATTACTTTGTTGCCCTTGACCATTTGAATCTGATGGATGGTCTTCATTTAGCGGAATAGCAAGAATCGCAAATAACACTGCGGCTGCAACACTCGCTATACCTACTGAAATCTTTTTCAGTATTGTTGATCTTCTTTTCTTCTTTTCGTATAAACTTGCAAATTGCATCAGGTTCTCATGAATTCTATTTTCGGTATCTTTCGGAAACTTTTGATTATAATCAGGTTCTGGTAATGATCGAATTTCTCGCTCTAAACCACCAAATTCCTCATTCTTTTTCATTGAGAAATTCCTCCCTTATTTTCTGCAGTGATTTTAACGCGCGATGATAGGTTATTCGAACCTTATTTTCATTCCAATTTAATATGGATGCTGTCTCAGATACAGAGAATTCTTTAATTCCTCTTAGGATTATGATATCTCGATAGTTTGTTTTTAAAGATTGAATAGCTTGATACAGCAGCTTGTTATCTTCATTTAGTTGGAGAATTTTCTCCGGTGTTTCCCTATTCGTTTGCTCATCCGACAACCAAATCATTTGCTTCACCCTAACACGCTTTCTTTTTCTGATTTCATCGATCCCCACATTGCGCGCAATCGAAAAAAGCCAGGTTTTTGGACTTGATTTTTTCTGATAAGTATCAAACCCTTTAATGGCTCGGATATAAACTTCCTGAACAAGGTCTTCTACATCCGTTGACCCGATATAATAGACCAAAAAATGATATATATCTTTATTGTACAAATAAAACCACTCCGAAATTATGTCACTCATCATCAGCTGGTCAACTCCATTTTCCATCCGATTTTTCACACTCATAAATTAGTCGAAATAGAGCAATATTTATTTCACTTTTTACAAATATCATTTAAGATTTATTTTAAATTCGGTTAAACACCTAATTTAAAGCCTTTATAGTGCAATAAAAATAAGGAGCTTGAAAAGGTGGTGACCCCACAAAGTTAGAGTTTTTATTATGCAGCTAATTGGCTGGTTTGAGTTCGGTATTGTATTGGACTTAAACCAGCCAGTTTTACTTTAATACGTTCATTATTGTAGTAATATATATACTCCTCTATTTTCCTTTTCAGCTCTTCATAAGGCACTAAGTCTTCTCCGTAATACATTTCTTGTTTGAGAATCCCAAAGAAGTTTTCCATTGCCGCATTATCTGCACAGCTTGCTTTTCTAGACATACTTTGAAAGATTTTATTTCTCTTTAATGTTTTTACCCAGGTATTATGTTGATAATGCCAACCTTGATCCGAGTGTATCGTTGTACGATATTCTGCTTCGTCCTTAATGATTTCAATAGCTTTATTTAATGGCTCTAAAACCAGGTCCAATGTTGGTCTGTTGGATATACCAAAAGAGATAATTTCACCGTTGTATAAATCCATTATAGGACTTAAATATAGCTTTTGGTCATCAGTACATTTAAATTCGGTCACATCCGTTACTAGTTTTTGCAGGCGGATAGATGTATTGAATCTACGATTCAAGCGGTTTTTGGCTACTTTACCAACTGTACCTTTATATGATTTATAACGAGATTTACGTGTGAATTTTTCACATTTTAAATTCAATACACTCATTATTCGTTGAACCTTTTTATGGTTAATCACATACCCTTGTCCTCTTAACTCTAAATAAATGCGACGATATCCGTATTTACCCTCGTGCTTTTGAAATAGATCAGTAATTAGTTCCTTCCACTCTTTATCTGGATCATCTTTTTTCAATTGCTTCACTTGATAATGATAAGTTGCTTCTGGAATATCTACTACTACTAATATATCTTTTAATCTGAATCCTTCTTCTTTGAGTTCAAATGCCAACGCTGCTTGTGCTTTTCGAGGAAGGCATTCGGATTCTCCTGAAAAGCGTTTAACTTTTTTAAATATGAATTCTCTAAACGTAAAAGTTCATTTTCACGTTCTAATAGTTCTTCACGAGATAACTCTATTTCTTTTTTTAGTGATTTTCCTTTATGATTTTTAGACATAGAAGGCCGCCCTTTCGCTTTTTCTTGCAGGCCCTCTATACCCTTCTCTAAGAAGGTTTTGTACCAATTGTTAATTAATGAAGGGTTGTTCATCTCAAAAACAATCGCAGTATCTTGGTAAGAAGCACCTGTCTGTTTCATAAAGTTTAGTACATTTAACTTAAATTGGACAGAGTAAACTTTTTTAGAATGCTTCCTACGCAGTCCGTCTTCGCCAAATTCTTTATAAGCACGAACCCATCTCCTAATTTGAGATTCAGCAGGGATACCATATTTTTTAGCTAATGATATATAGCTTATAGTACCTTCTAGATATTCCTTTACGATTTTTAATTTAAATTTCCCACCATACTTTGCCATACAAAAACACCCCAGAAGTTAGATTGTAACTCTAACTTCTGGGGTGCAGTACCAAATCCAGGCTCCTTTGTTTTCCACTTTTTCAGTTAACATCAAGAATGCAACATGATTTTTTTCTTTGAAATACCAGCAACTTCTTCAACACAATAAATAATTCAATAAAAATAGCTTTAATCCTTCCTGGGTTAACGCACTCATAAAAATACAGTTTATGAAGCTAATCTAACTCAAAATGCCTTGTTAGTACTAATATATTGTCATGATGGATAGGTAAATACAAATAATGGAACAAGCAAAAAAGACTACAGCTATTTTAAAATTTCTCCTAAATTTAATTCCGTAAGCACAAAAGAAGATAGCTGCGGCTAATTTAGAAAAGCTTTGAAAATAAGCAGTACTCGCAAAAAATGAACTACTAAAAACTATTGTAATAATCAAAGTTGTTGAGATTAGTATTCTAAACCATAAGGGCTCTTTTAGGAACTGATTCATCATGAATTTTATCCGCTGCATAACCATAAAACTCCCTTCTGGAAACCATTATTACTAAAAGGTATATGTTCATTCTACAGAAGTATCACTTCGTCCACCAATAAAGCCTATTGGTTACTTAAAAAAACATAAATTGGAAAAAAGGTCATCAATAAAACCACTTAACTACATAAAAAGCAAAAATTGAAAAGAGATTGTTTTTAGACAAAAGAGCTGTAAGAACAACACCAAAAAACTAACCGGATATGTCCCGATTAGTTTTTCATCTATTTTTATTTTCTTTTTTTGAAACTGTCCAGCACGTTAAAGGATTTAAGCTGCTGGATTTACTTCTAATTCAACTTTAATTTTAATGTCTTTGCCTACAAGAACGCCACCTGTTTCTAGTGCTGCATTCCATGTAAGACCAAAATCTTCTCGGTTGATTTTTGCTTCAGCTTCAAAACCGTACACTTCTACTCCCCATGGGTTCGTACCTTTGCCGCCAAATTCAACATCGAACGTTACTGATTTTGTTACATCCTTGATTGTTAAATCGCCAGTAACCTTGTAGTCGTCCCCGTCTTTTGTAATGCTTGTTGATTTAAAATCAATTGATGGATTATTTTCTACATCAAAGAAGTCTGCTGATTTTAAGTGATTATCGCGGTCCTCATTACGGGTGTTAATACTTGCTACCTCAATTTTGAAAGCGATGGAAGCTGTTGTTAAATCTGAAAGATCTGCCGCTTCAACGTCTGCTGTATAAGAATCAAATTGACCTTTTACTTTTGATACCATCATGTGTTTCACTTCGAATCCTACTGCTGAGTGCGATTGATCTACTGTCCATTTAGCCATTTTACAATTCCCCCAATATATTAGTGAATTTCATCTCGAATTCGAGATAATACAGTAAAAAAATAAAGCCCA
Organism: Heyndrickxia sp. MSNUG; assembly: GCF_049532715.1. NCBI lineage: Bacteria > Bacillati > Bacillota > Bacilli > Caryophanales > Bacillaceae > Heyndrickxia > Heyndrickxia sp. MSNUG. Next base: position 2,114,594 of record NZ_CP150978.1, on the reverse strand, counting down.
ACGTTATCTCGAATTTTATTATCTTTAATTCAAGATAAATTTATCATATATTCACTTTGATTGTCAATACTTCTTAACCAATAAATTTTCGTTTTTTCTAAATCTTTGTTTTAAGGTAATTTCACCCTATTATCCATTTTCAAGTTATCCACAACCGTTCCCCTTCATACTTATAAACGACGCAATCTTTAAAAGGCTTGATTTTATTTATAGATGTAAACAAAGGCAATTTTTTCTAGGCGAAATATTATATAAACAAGGTACGAAACTTTCCTTTTTTTATACACTGAAATGTACAGATTTTTGTAATTGGGAGTGAAGAAAAATGAATGAGGAACTTCAAAAATTATTTAACCAGTTAATTCAAATCGAACATGTTTCAACAACATTATATCTTGCTATGTCCGCTCATATGGGTAAATTAAATTTTACAGGTATGGCAAATTGGCTAAGATTGCAATCAGAGGAAGAAAGAACGCACATGCTGACATTAATTGATTTTGTTGTGGACCGGGATGGTACTGTCCAAATCGGAAGCCTGCCTGCTCAACCAAGTGATTTCGGTACACCATTAGAGACCTTTCAAAAGGTATTAGCACATGAACAATTCGTTACAAATTCTTACCGCCAAGCCTATAATTATGCACTACAAGCTGATCCCCAGGCTGCACTGATCATTCAAGATTTTTTAAGGGAACAAATTGACGAAGAAGCTCAAGCGAAAAAGATTGTGGATCGACTCAAACTAGCTGAAAATAACCCTTCTGCTCTTTTATTATTAGATCAGGAATTAGGTGCAAGAACAAATACAACTGCCCCAGCAGCAGGTTAATTCATTCTAAGGATTCATACTTAATGTTGATAAATCAAACCCAAAATAAAATCCCTCTGCCAATTGCAGGGGGATTCTTTATTAATGAGTATCCACGATTTCGAATATTTATTTGAGTGCTTGATCTATTCATTCAAACATTTTTTCTACCATTTTCATTTTGATCAAACCGTCCTCATCGATGTCCTCAAAGGTAACGACAGCATGACCAAAATATCCTTTTTCAAAATATCCAAAAACAGTTTCTTGATGAATCTTCCCATTATGATCTTTGTAATATAAACTCATTGAATTCTCACCGAATTCTTCTGTTGGATTAACATTTATCGTGATTTTATCTCCTTGCCTAACAGTAGGAATTTGAATGTCAGAATGAATGTTATTATACGTCAGGTATAAACCTTCAACGTCCACTTCTGTTTCATTCTGGATTATCACATCAAATCCCGCATTATCCGTAAATTGTAGAGCAATAACTGCACATACGACTCCAATCACTATAACTAAAAAAATGATCCTTTTCATGTAGCTACCTCATTAAAAATGACTTTATATCTATAAAAGACGACACTTTCAATGATCTAGTTTCATATTACCTTTTCTCAATGTTATAGTTTATTTCCTGTGTTATTTCATCCTTTTATCACAATTCTATCTTAATATAGATTAAAATGCATTTTACAATGAATGGAGCTAACGTTTATGAAAAAGCTTATCATCCTGTTGTTCACATTGCTGATCTTATCAGCATGTTCGAAAGAAGAAGCAAAACAGCAGGAAAAGGCACCAGAAATGATAGAGGTGACCATAACAACCACAGAAAAAATAAAAGCCCAAGAGGAAACCACAATCAATGCATCTGTTCTTCAAGGAAAAGAAAAGGTCACTGATGCAGATGAGGTGAAGTTTGAAATTTGGAAGGCTGGCCAGGATGACCATGAAATGGTCGAAGCTAAGCACGATCAGGATGGGATTTATTCTGTAAAGAAGACTTTCACCGAAGGCGGGAACTATTTCATCGTAGCTCATACGACGGCCAGACACATGCACAGCATGCCTAAAAAAGAAATTACCGTTGAAACTGCGGAAGCTGAAAAACAAGCAGAAGGTACGGAGCATTCACATGATGATCACCAATCCGAAAGCTCAGAACATGAACATGATGATCACCATAACAGCGAGGTTGATTTTGATTTCCATGTGCACCAACCAGTCCAAAGCAAGCAGAAAAGTGATCTGACCGTTCAGCTGAAACAAGGAAGCGAACCGATTACCGGTGCCACTGTGAGATTAGAAATCTGGGGTGAGAACCAAAGCAAGCATGATTTTATCCCGGCTATCGAAGGAGCCAATGGAGCTTATTCATTAACCTATTCTTTTCCTTCATCTGGAACATACAGCGTGAAAATTCACTTAGAGAAAGGTAATATCCACGATCATACAGAGAAAACGGTTAACGTGAAGTAATTGACAAGAAAAAGCCCTTCAAATTCATAAGGGCTTTTTCAATTTATTCGCTCGATTAAGATTTACAAACTACTCATGCAATGGAAAATAAATTTTCTTTTCAAAGGACATTTATACAAATGTAGCCATATGCAAAACAAGCTTTGTATACACTAAAATATTCGCCAACAACAACTACCTTAATTGGCTTAGAAAATCATTATTCAAAAAGAGGACTGACTGCTTTTTCATTATGAATACGGTCGATTGCGTCTACAAGCAATGGTGCAATTGATATTGAGGTAATTTTATTGATCATTTTCTCTTCTGGCAGCTCAATTGTATTTGTAACTACCAATTCGGTAATTGATGAGTTTTCGATTCTACTAATAGCTGGCCCAGAGAGCACCGGGTGCGTGCAACAGGCATACACTGCCTTTGCTCCTTTTTCGATTAATGCATTAGCTGCTAAAGTAATCGTTCCAGCTGTGTCGATTAGATCATCAATTATAATCGCATTTTTCCCTTCAATATTACCAACAATATTCATAAGCTCTACAACATTTGGCATTGGACGGCGTTTATCGACGAATGCAATAGGCGCATTTAATCGGCTCGCCATTTTTCTTGCTTTGACTACTCCACCATTATCTGGAGCAACAACCACGATATCTTCTAATCCCTTATTCTCAAAATATTCAGAAAGTATAGGAACACCTATTAATTGATCAACCGGTATGTCAAAAAAACCTTGTATTTGGGGTGCGTGAAGGTCCATTGTTAGCACTCTATTCGCTCCAGCCGTTTCTAAAAGGTTTGCAAATAGTTTCGCAGTAATTGGTTCCCGTGAACGAGCTTTTCGGTCCTGTCTTGCATACCCGTAGTATGGAATTACAACATTGATTGTTTTAGCTGAGGCTCTTTTCAATGCATCGATCATGATGAGAAGCTCCATAATATATTCATTGCCAGGCTGTGAGGTCGACTGAACCAAATAAACTTCACTTCCACGAACACTTTCTTCTATATTAATTTGAATTTCCCCATCACTAAATCTAGTAACAGAGCTTTTCCCTAACTCACATCCTAAAAGCTGTGCCATTTCAGCCGCTAGATTAGGATTAGAATTTAACGTAAACATTTTAAAACGATCATTTAATTGATATGCCAATGTTAGTCCTCCATGTCGTTTTAATGATTTTGTACCATGGTCATATTTTTTATTTTAGCATAACCGGTGTAAGGGGTTCTGCTCCATTCAATACGTTTACTATATTATCAGCCGCTAAATTCGCCATCGCAATTCTCGTATTTATGCTTGCGCTTCCAATATGGGGTAAGGTAACAACATTTGGTAAGGTAAGTAAAGGATGATCAACAGATACTGGTTCTTTTTCAAAAACATCCATACCAGCAGCCCATATTTGCCCTTCAACCAATGCATGATACAAGGCATCCTCATCAACTAATCCACCTCTGGCTGTGTTAATTAAGATAGCCTCTTTTTTCATCTGTTTCAATTCTTCTTTTCCAATAAGATGATGAACCTCATTGCTATATGGAAGAAGAAGGCAGACATAATCAGAGCGTTTTAATAAATCTTTTAATTCAGCATATTGAATACCAAGTTCTCTTTCTAGTTCTGTTTTACGTTTGCGATTAAAATACAATACTTCCATATCAAAACCCTTTGCACGCTTAACAAGGGCTTCACCAATCCGACCTAATCCGATAATTCCAATAGTTGCATTATTAATATCTTGTCCTGTTAACTGCATCGGAGACCACGCCCCCCACTCTCCTTTACGCAGGAAATCAGAAGACTCGACTAATCTTCTTGCTGTTGCCATTAAAAGAGCAAAAGTTAAATCAGCTGTCGTTTCGGTCAGTACCCCAGGTGTATTCGTCACAACAATTCCCCTGCATACAGCCGAATCTAAATCAATATTGTTATAGCCAACTGCTAGATTACTAATCACCTTCAAGTTACAAGCAAGATCCAGAACCTCTTTATCAATTATATCCGTTAATAGACATAACAGGCCCTCCACATCCTCGATTTCCTTCAATAATACTTCCCTAGGAACCTGGATACTTTCCTCTTTCCACATTCTCACATTGAAATGACATGATAGCTTATCAACCACGTTATCAGGTAGTTTTCTAGTTATATAAACCGTACTTTTCACTTCATTCTCCACCTTTCAAGCTTTGCAGAGCACTTATAGCAAAGAATTGTTTTAACGAAGGATACAACTCACAAAAGACTTTATATAACTCATAGTACGTATGTAGCTGATTTAATTCTGGCTCGACGGTACTAACTGAAAGATTACTAATATTCTTTGTGGCGTTTTCTAATGAAGAAAAATATCCAATAGCTGTACCTGCAAGTAAACAAGCTCCTAAAACACCCGTTTCAGAAATGTCCTTAATTTCTATACGCTTATTTAAAACATTTGATTTAATTTGGGCCCATTCCCTGTTTTTAGCTCCACCACCAATGGACGGGAAGCTTTCAACTTGTAGTTTGTATTTCTTCTCAATAATTTCATAGATTTGTCTAAGTCCAAAAGAACAGCCTTCTAATACAGCCCTGTACATATCAGCTTTTGATGTATTTAAATGAATGCCAGCAAATACACCTCTAGAATTTTGATCCCAGATCGGCGACCTTTCCCCTTGCATATAAGGGAGGAAAAATACTCCGTTTGCACCTGCTGCTGAATCATTATATAATTCTTCGAATATTGCTTTAGAATGGCCTTCAGGCTTTAAAAAGTTTTCATAAAACCATTGGATGGAAGCACCAGGAAATGACATGGCACCATGGGAAAGCCATCGATTTTTAATTACATGACATCGATTTAAAAAACGCTTGTCTAAAATGTCAGGCTGATCAGTACAAACGGTCAGCACATTGGAGGTTCCAACTGACTCAAACATTTTGTTTGGTTCAATCCCTAATGCGAGTGCGGAGCACGCAGTATCTGCAGCACCAGCAATTACTGGGATTCCTTCGAATGACATCTCAGGTAGATCTAAATCACCAATAATTGAACAGGGATCCACAACTTCTGGTAGTTTGGATCGATGGACGCCTGCTTTTATATAAATATCTTCAGACCATTCATACTTTTCTATGTCATACATTCCAGAGAAGGAACTTTGGGTCCAATCCATCACAAATACACCCGTCAGCTTATGCAAAATAAAAGTAGCAAGATTTCCCCATTTATATGTTTGTGAATAGAGCTCATGATGGTGATTTTTAAACCATAAATAAGTTGTAATCGTATACATTCCTGGTTCTAAACGGTTTTTTGTTACTTGGTCCAATAGGTCTTCACTAACCTCATTCTTAATCCAGTCTGCTTCAACCTTGCTTCTTTGATCTAAATACATAATCCCTCGATATAACGGTTCTCCCTTTTCATTCAAAAAGACAGAGGTATTACAAAAAGTTGAAAGGGAAATGGCATCGACAGATCCCACGGTCTCTACTTGATGCCATACTTTTAAGAGTAAATTTTTCGTCTTATTCCATATATCCTCTAAGTCGATTTCTACCCATCCCTTTTTGGGATAAAGTAAGGAGTATGGTTGAAATTCCAGGTATCCCAATACTCCTTCTTTGTTTAAGGCCCCGACTTTTATCCCGCTTGTTCCAATGTCAATTCCAATAACGTGAGACATAATTCATCACCTATTTTTATACATTTGCTGGTGTATTGATTAACTCTTCATAAAGTTCCATTGTTTCTTTTACTGTTCCTTTATCATGGATAATGTTTTTAAACGATTTTACAACTGCTGTTGGGTTAGGATTATTCCATACTATTCTACCAAATGTAATTCCTGTTCCACCAGCATCAATTACATCGTAGACCATTTGGAAATAGTCCTCAATATTATTTCCGTTATCACCACCAGCAACTACAACCTTACCTGGAGTAGAAGCAACAACCTTATTGAACGTTTCTGGATTTCCCGTGTATTTCGTTTTAACAATATCTACTCCAAGTTCAGCACCTGCACGAACAGCATAAGCAATGTGTCTCCAATTATTTTTATCATCCTCAGGAATTTGGTTTCCTCTTGGGTAGATGTGAGCAATCATAGGAAGTCCATGTGCTGCAGCTTGACCAGATAAAATACCAAGATTACGAAGCTGTTCTGGTTGATCATCACCACCAACAATACAACCCATTGATACCGCATCTGCTCCCAATCGAACGGCTTCATCTACTTCTGTAACCCATGCATCATAGTTTGGCTGCCATGGAGAGAATGAGGAACATTTTAGAATAAAGCCAGCTTTACCAACATGAGGACGAAAGCACAAATCTGCAATACCTTTGTGCATCGTAATGGCATCAGGACCACCTGCTACAATTTCACTTACCTTACGCTCTATTGGCATTAACTCTTCGAATATACCGCGGGCAATAGCTTGATCAACCGCAACTGCTAGTAACTTTCCAGACTTTTGGTTTAATAGTCGACTCATACGAATTTCTTTTCCTAAAAATGCCATATCAAGCACTCCAATTCTAATTTATTGTTTTATAGTGTAATAACTGATTTCATTCCATTTCCGTTTCGCACATCCATGATTGCTTGCTCTATGTCATCTAATGTATATCCGGTCGTAGTTAACACTTCTGTATTAATTTGACCAGAAGCAATGAGAGAGAGTGATTTATAGTAGTCGGCTCTTGTTAAAGCAGATGTACCATTTACATTTACTTCATTATAATGAATAATGTTCGGATCAATTTCAGATAGAACTCCATTTGTAAATCCTGCAAATAAGTTTAAAGTGCCACCTTTTTTTAGTAGATTTACACTTGGCTTTACAAGGAACGGAACACCAATTGCCATAATAACAACGTCTGCCCCATGCCCATCAGATTCGCCTAACACAATATCGTGTAAAGATTCCGAATCCGGATTTACAGCATAATTAGCACCTGCAAGCAGAGCCTTTTCACGTCGATGTTCAATTGGCTCACTCAGAATAACGGATTTAGCACCCGCGATTTTTGCTAACTGAACATGCATGAGTCCGATTGGACCTCCACCGATAACAACAACTACATCTCCCATTTTCACATTTGCTTTTCTTTGGCCATTGATACAACAAGCAAGTGGTTCGGTCACAACAGCCTGTTCAAACGAAACATGATCAGGAATTTTCACTAAATTACCGGCTTCAACTGCAATACCAGGTATTTTTACGTACTCCGCAAACCCACCATCATATTCATATCCAATAGCTGTACGGTTCGCACAAACATTTTCTCGACCATTTAGGCAGTAATAGCACTTTCTACAAGGAATAACCGGCATAACTCCTACCCGATCCCCTGCGAAAAAACCTTTCACCTGGGCACCCACTTCTTCGATTGTACCAACAAGTTCATGACCAATAATTGACGGTGTTCTTATACCCTTAGTCTTTTTCCCTTCAAAAATTCGGACATCCGTGCCGCAGACAGCACTTGCATTAACTCTTACAAGCACCTCATGCTCGTTAATTAGCGGTTTGTTTACTTCTTCCAGTCTAATTTCATTTGGGCCAAGAAATATCGCTGCTTTCATTAATACCTCACTCTCCAATCTTTCCAAGTGTTTATAGTATACAATATCTGGTGGTAATTTCCTTCATTATTTAATAAAAAAAATAGAAGAAAATTTCCATGACGTTATTTGTATTTTTATAAATCAAACCAACCTATAGGTACTGTAATAATCTCTGGAACAAATACGAAAACCAAAAGGATTGCGAACGTAACGGCTAACCAGGGTAATGACGCTTTACTTAGTTCTTCAATTTTAAGACCGGTAATATTACAAGTTGCATATAAGCAAACACCAATTGGTGGCGTAACCAAACCAATTGAAAGTAGAACAACTAAGAATACAACAAAAAACACTGGATTAATCCCAACCGTTAAAACTGTTGGCATCAAAATTGGTACTAGGATAAAGATTGCTGCAGTCGCATCCATAAACATTCCAACAATTATTAGAAAAACAAACAACATTAGCATGATTACAAGCGGACTGTCACTAACCCCACCAATAAATTCTGCAACTCTCGATGGCAATCCATCATATTCAAAAACCCAGCCAGCAGCCTTTGCCGTTACCGCTATGAAAAGGATAGTTCCTGTAAGGCTAGCTGTTTTAAAGAATATTTCAGGCAGTTTCTTAAATGTCAACCCTTTATAAACAAAGAGAGCGATAAATAACATATACAACACACAAATTCCTGCTGCTTCTGTTGGTGTAAAATAACCACTTAATATACCTGCAAGTAAAATCAATGGGGCAAGTAAAGCTGGAAATGCTCCTATAAGTTCTTTTCTAAGTGTTTTCCACTCAAATTTCTGTTTTATTCCGTAGTTATGCTTTTTGCAATAATAATAGTTAAAAATCATGTAAACTACAGCAATGATCACTCCTGGTACAAGCCCGCCTACTAGTGCAGCCCCAATTGAAACCCCCGCTGTAGAAGCAGCAACAATCATCAATATGCTAGGTGGAACTATGGTTGCAAGCACTGAAGTGATAAGGGTTACCGCCGCGGCATAGCCTAATGGGTAATTATTTTTTGTCATTGCATTAGTAGTAAGGCGCCCAGTACTAGCGATATCTGCTACAGAAGATCCGGCCATACCTGCAAATATTAAACTAGCTAATATATTGACCTGACCCAGCCCACCTGTCATCCAACCAACAATACTTTTCGAGAAGTCGAAAATTTTCTCTGCTATTCCACCTTCATCCATTATAAGACCTGCTAAAATGAACAATGGAACGGCTACCATGAGAAAGCTATTCATAGAACTATACATCGACTGAATTACAATGCTTATTGGTACATCAGTGAAAACTAGAATTGTGCCCACTACTGCAATTCCAAGGGCTGAAGCAATAGGAACACCGATCAACATCAAAATGAAAAATACGATTAATAAAAAGATTGACACCTTATTACTTCACCTCCTCTTGTAGTAGTGAACGATTGTATAATAATGATTGGATAGTATTAATTATCCCAGTCACAGCTGCAAAAGGAACAGAGAGTCCTATTAACCACATTGGCAGTAGTAAAACCGAGCTTTTTTCATTTGTATTTATCTGCTGTGAAAGCAACTCAATTCCTAAGATGAACATGAAAAGAAAGAATCCAATCGTGGCAATCGAATAAATCAAAATAGAGTGTTTTTGGATAAATTCAGGAAAATAATTCAATAAAAGGGTGACCCTTGCTGATTCTGCCTCTCGAAAACCAATTCCTATTCCCAAATAGATCAACCATATAAAAGTAAAACGTGTTAATTCCTCTGTCCAGGGTGCCGGATGTCCTATTAGCCTACCAATAATTTGCCAAATTACAATGATGAAAATGGCCGCTGCAGACAAGGAAGCTAACGTATCAGTAATTTTATTAAAGACTCGAAAGAAGGTTTTTAATTTACTTTTTTCACCCTTAACCATCGCTATACTCCCTTATTTCAGTGTGAGGCGGCCATGTAGTAAACTTGGCCGCCTCCTATAAAACTAGTAATCATTCACTTTTGCCTACGAACTCCAATATTTTTCCAAAGAATTCGTCGTCCTTTACCAAGCCTTTAAATGTTGGATACGCTTTTTTAGAAACTTCCACAAAAAGCTTTTGCTGCTCACTCGTTAATTCATTAACTTTAACTCCTTCTCCTTCAAGTAATTCAATCGCTGCCTTGGCTTCTTTTGTATCATAATCTAGTGCCCAACCTTGAATTTCTTCCGAAGCTTCCGTTAAGATTTTTTGTTGATCTTCTGTTAATTTATCAAATTTAGCTTGGTTGATCCCTACTACCCAACCATCCGCCATATGATTTGAAATCGTTAAGTATTCTTGTACTTCATATAATTTCGCAGAGGTTACAACTCCGATTGGGTTTTCTTGACCATCAATGGTTTTTAATTGTAAAGCGTTGTAAACTTCACCAAAATCCATTGGAGTAGTAACCGCACCTGTTCCCTTGAAGAACTCAACCCATAATGGATTGTTTGGAACACGTAATTTTACACCTTTTAAATCCTCAGGTTTTGTGATCGCGTGCTTAGAGTTCGTAATTTGTCTAAAGTCACGAGTCCAATACCCTAAGCCATGAATATCTAATTCTGAAACCGAGCTTAAAAGTTCATCACCAAGTTCACCATTTAAGAAGGAAACAAATTGTTCTTTGTTATCGAATAAATAAGGGATACTAATTGCACTAAATTCTGGGATAAAGTTTGCATAGAGAGATGTTGATAGAACGAGCATATCTAGGCTTCCAGCGCCAAGCTGTTTAACCGCAGCAGATGGATCTCCGCCATAAAGAGTTCCATTTGGATGAACCTTGATCTCGATAGATCCATTACTCTTTTTCGCCACAACCTTCGCAAACTCCTTCGCAGCTACTGAAACTGATGCTGCATCAGGATCTGGAGTAGACAGTGTTAACGTTACTTTTTTGCCCGAGTCAGATTTTTGTTCTCCACTCGTAGCACTGCTGCATGCCGAAATACCGAGCAATAATCCTGCTGTCAAAACCAATGATAAGATTTTCTTCAATTTGTTTCCCCCTTATTTTTTAAATTGTTTGATAACGCTTTCTTTGTAGATTATAAAAAAAGAATATTCGTTATCGATTAAATTTTCTGAAAACTTTGTCCGTGAAACCATCATATCACAGGGTGGTAATTTCCTTCAAGAATATTTTAAAAAAAATGAATATTCTTTTCATGAATGATAGTTATAGGTTCTTCTTATTAATTCAAATAATCATTAAGGGGTTAATCTATAGCTTTTTATCAATTGTGGATTTACGGGTCTTCTGCAGATTATTGTAGAACAATTCATACTGTTGATTCGCTACAGCCGCTACTAAAACATCTATTATTGTCAATTGAGCAATCCTTGAAGAAATGGCATCTGTTCTAAATAACGTTTCATTTGAAGCAGTTTGTAAGACGATATCTGAGATATTTGTTATTGGTGATTTTGAAGAATTCGTAATACAAATTAGAGTAGCCCCTGCTTCTTTTGCCAGTTTCATTGCAGTTAAAACATCCGTATTTGAGCCTGTATGTGATATGCCAATTACAACATCCATTTCTGTTAGTACACTTGCTGACATTGCTTGAAGTACTGAATCATTATAAGCAAATGATTTAACCCCTAATTTCAATAGTTTATGGTGTGCGTCTTGGGCAACAGTTCCCGATCCACCAGTTCCGTAAAATTCGATTAATCTTGCTTTAGCGATGGCATCGACAGCCTTCTGAATTTCTTCATCACTACACACTTCGATTGAATCGTATAATGCTTGAATATTTGATTGGAATACCTTCTTTTTGATAACTACAACATCGTCACCTTTTTCGATCACTTCATGAATTTGCTTCTCAGGTGCTATTACCTCTTTAGCAAGGTGAATTTTTAAATCCTGGAACCCTTTATACCCAAGCCGCTTACATAAGCGTACGACCGACGATTCACTCGTTTCACTTCTTTCTGCTACCTCAGTTATGGAAAGATGTATAATTTCTTCTTGATTATGTTCAATAAACTCTACAATCTTTTTCTCAGACTCGCGAAGTTTTGACATAGCTGCACTTGTTCTAGTGAAAAAACCTGGATTTGTATTGATGTTTAATTCACTCATCAGTATCCCCCTACTATCTTTTGGTATATTTAACTATTCTATAATAACTATACATTGATTATCTACAAGAAATAAATAAAAAAACTAAATTGAACTTGTGGGAATATTAGCATCTAATCTATTGCGCTATTTTTAAGTGTAAATGTGTTAATCAATTGCTTTTAATATATTTTGAAACTTACTCAACATCACTGTGAAAAAGTTTATTTAATTCAGTTCCTCTTCTTAAATCATTAATATTTTATAGTTTGTTCTGTATGCTCCATAACACTTCGATCCAAAGATTAAATTGTTTCAAAAATTTACTCCTAGTTCATTAATTGAAGGCTTGCTTTACGGGAACTAAGAGAGTGATCCAATCAGTTTACTCATCCAATCTTTCAATATGTAAATAGAACTCAAAAACTAGGTATTAAGATCTATTTTTCAACTACATAATGCAGCTCCGCAAATTGGTTAAACTGCTTCAACCCTTTCAAGGAAAATTCCAGGTCAAAATCAAGCTCTTTAAATAATGGAATGCCTTTTCCGATTAAAACGGGGGCTACGGTCATAATTAGTTCATCTACTAGTTTTTCTTTTAAAAACGAATGAATCAGCTCGCCTCCTCCGACAAGCCAGATTCTTTTTCCTTCTTCTCTTTTCAGCTTCATCGTAAAATCAACAATATTTCCGCTGATGAATTTTACGAACTCAGTATCTTCCTGCGCTGTCCTTGTGAATACATAACATTCCTTATTCTTGTATGGAAAGTCTCCATTTTCATGTTCCATCACCCAGTCGTAAGTCCGTTTTCCAACTAAAATCGTATCCACCGTTTCATAAAAGTCGGAATAGCCGTTATCCCCTTCGCCCTCAACCTTGAAAAGCCAATCCAAAGAGTCATCTTCCCTGGCGATGTATCCATCTAAACTTGTGGCAATATATATCGCTAAATTACGTTCGTTCATCATCTGTTACCTCCCTTATTAACTATTATAGTCATTATGTAAACTTTATTATTTCCTGAATGTTGCCGGATTTTCAATCCGAGTCGAACGAACTTCACCACAGTTTAAACAAAAAGTATAAATCTTATTTGACCCTATTGAAAATTTTTTATCCACTGGCCTGATAGCCATAAAGTCCGTTCCTTCTGCAAAATCAGTTCCATCACACTTTACACATTTCATTTCCTTCATTTTCCTCATCCCTTCTTAATATCCCTATTAGATTATTAACGAATCAGCTGCAAAAAGGTTTCAATTATTCTCCAGTTAAGCTTGTCGGAAATATTTTTATCTTTTTCCTAAAAAACCCTTTTAATTGGTGTAATTTTACACTATATTAGTTAATAGGTAAATAATTAAGTGGAGTTTGGTAATCCTTGAGGAGGCCTTTACATGAAAAATAAGAAGCGAATTTTGACTAGTCTCGCAGTTACAGCTCTGTTGCTAGTGGCGAGTATCAGCTATATTTTATTAAGTGACCGCGATAGCTATCAGTATTACACCGGACTCGGCAGCGGTCTTTCAATTTCCGAAGATGATCAGCGTCTGGCTTTTTCCTATTATCAGGACGGCCGCGAAGCGATCTATGTTTCTGAGGCAAACGGTAAGAACGCAAAAAAAGTTACTAAACCAACTAAGGGTCAGCACCGGGACCCTGAATTTTCACCGGATGGCAGCAAGCTTCTATTTTTATCAAGAAATGCTGAAGGTATTCAATCGCTTTTTATCACCGACCAGGATGGCAATAATCTAAAAAAACTTTCTAGTGATGCTCAGCATGTTTCTGAAGCCATTTTTTCAAAGGATGGAAGTCAAATTTACTTTTCCAGCATGCCTGCAAAGGACTTTAAAGAATGGGAAGCTGGTACAGATGAAGGATTTGATTTATTTTCAGTCGATCTCGACGGTAAGAATCTCAAACAGCTAACGGATGATAATCGGCTAGCCATGGAGAGCATTGCCCTTTCTCCGAATGGAAAGGAAATTCTCTTTAAGGATAATACGGACCTTTATAACTTCAACATCGAAAAAGAAGAGGTTTCCTTTTCAAAGTTTACAAAGTTGATGCCATCAGAGCCGTTCTATCTCACGCTTTCCCCTAAGAGCAACGCAGCTGCCTATACTGCAGTCTCTAAGGAATCCAAAAACTCCTCACTATTTGAGTATGAGTTGTTCCTTAAGAATTTAGAAAATGGCGAAATCACACGATTGACTAACCTGGAAAAAGCTGTTGTTTCCCCAGTATTTTTTCACTCGGTTGATAAAATCCTCTTGCTAGAACATACCAATTGGCCACAGGACCCAAATAAGTTCAAACTGATGACAGTCAATCTGGATTCTAAAAAAACGTCTGAGATTTCGCTTGATCTTCCTGCTTCCAAAGCGAGCAGTGTCATGATGCAGGCAGTCGATTATACAATAAACAGCTGGACAATTGGTTTGTTATATTTCATCCTGCTCTTCTTGTTAACATTGTATATGAAGCCAAAGAAAGTATTTTTACCATCATTCATCAGCCTGGCAATTGCTGTTCTTTCAATTGCTGCTAGCATTATTGTGGCAGCTATGGTTGATCCTTGGATGGGAATCGGAGTCGGAATGATGTCAGTTGGAATGTGGCTCTGCACACTTGCATCCTTTCTGTTTGCTTTCGGAATCAAATTTTATAGAAAAAAAGCGTAATGAGAGGAGATAGAACAAATGTCCGATGGTTTAGGAATGGCATTGACGTTTATCTTTGAGATTATTCTATTTGGCTTAATCAATTACTTCACTGTAAAACTTTCATTGAGAGATGTTAAAAAACGGATCTGGGGAGGAATCGTTTTCCTCCTGCTTACCCCTATTATCTTTTTCGGCACACTATTTTTCGTTGGGATTTTTGATGAAGGTGGGTGGGGTGCAGGAATTATGTCTGTCATTTTTACGGGTCTTTATATTTTGAATGGAATGATTATGCTGCTGTCATCCATTCACATATATTTTAAGAAACCTAGTTAAATGAAACTTTTCCCAAGCTTCTTCGTAAAATAAATAACAGTTTTTCTTAGATGGAGGAAGCCAAAATGACACTTTATATTTTCTCTGGAATACTGATGATTTATATTTTACTATCTATTTTGATATTGCCATTTCAATATCGATATATAAAAGCCATTAAGGCCGAAGAGAATAAATTAAAATCGAATGGCAAGAAGCAAAGCGACATGTATGACAAAATGAATCC
Source organism: Heyndrickxia sp. MSNUG (assembly GCF_049532715.1). NCBI lineage: Bacteria > Bacillati > Bacillota > Bacilli > Caryophanales > Bacillaceae > Heyndrickxia > Heyndrickxia sp. MSNUG. The sequence continues at coordinate 2,099,393 of NZ_CP150978.1, read as the reverse complement.
TGGCGAATTAGTTTTACATGAAAATGTTCAGGGGAATGGTCTATTTTTTCTTGCTAATATCCTTGCTTCCATTGTTTATCGAATAAAACATAGCAAATAATTTTTTCGGGGGCCATTTTGGTCCTTTTTTTGTTTTTTTAATAGCAACCTTCTCAAAAAGGAACACTTATTATGTATTGCTGCGTTATTTTATTAAAGATTTTAACTATCATTGGTTGAAATTATTTTTAATACCAGTTGAATTATTTTTAATACCAGTTGAATCGATTTTATTACTAGTTGGATTAAACTTAATACCAGTTGGGTCGATATTATGACTGGACGAATTAATTTTTATAAATGGTTGAAGTATTAAACCAAGTGGCAAATGTTGCACAAAAAAACTGCCAATATCATTGGCAGTTTAAAAATTAATTCTTCGTATCCTTGTTACTATCTTCGTTGAATTCCTTCTTGATATCATCCGTGATTCCTTCAGTAGCCTTCTTGAACTCCCTCATTGACTTTCCTACTGCACGTCCAATTTCAGGCAGCTTATTAGGTCCGAAAATGATCAGCGCAATGACGAGGATGAGGATTAATCCTGGAAATCCTATATTTGAAAGCATGCGATCGTCTCCTAATTAAAAGATATGTCCATTATAGCGAATAATCTTTTAAAAATGAACCCATATCTTATTTCTCCGCATTTTTTAAAGGGTTTGGGTAAAAAATGAATAAGAGAATTTTACAATTTAAGGAGGTATATAGAATGATCCAAAAATATTCGATTGGCCTATTTTTAACTGGCTTGATCCTCTTTTCGCTTTTATCCGGAAATGTCCAGGCTCAAACTGCAGTTCCAGCCGACTTTGGAGCCAAGGGAGCAATTCAGGATACCTCCATAACCATGGAGGAGGCTCTTGTATATGCGATACAGGACGAATACCTTGCCCAGGCAAGATATGACGCCATAATCGGCAAATTCGGTTCCATCAGACCATTCAGCAACATTAAGGCAGCGGAACAGCGGCATATCACAGCATTGCTCAGTTTGTTCCAAAAATACAATGTGAAAATACCTGCGGACACAGCCAAACAATACGTTTCCGCTCCGGCTACTTTAAAAGAAGCTTTCCAGCAGGGAGTCGAGGGCGAAATCGACAACATCGCCATGTACGAAAAGCTTGCTGCTGCCCCTGCCCTTCCGCAAGACGTAAGGATGGTCTTCACGCAGCTCGGCGATGCTTCAAAAAATCATTTACAGGCTTTTAGAAGAGGATTGAGCAGAAATTAATAAGTATATCAGTTTAGAAAGCAATGGACTTCCATTGCTTTTTTTTGTCATTAATCGACGACCCATATTCTGCTCTAACGATATGTTTTTCTTCTTATAAATATTTTTCTAAACACCTATTTACATTGACGCAGCGTCAAGGTGTAAAGTAAAGGTGTCAGGAGGTGAAAGCATGGAATATACGATTCAAAGTCTAGCAAGAATGGCAGGAATCACGAGCAGGACATTGCGGTATTACGACGAAATCGGCATTCTAAAGCCAGCGAGAATCAATTCATCGGGATACCGTATTTACGGTGAAGCAGAGGTTGATCGACTGCAGCAAATCCTCTTTTACAGAGAGCTTGATGTTGATTTAGAAAGCATTAAAAAGATTATTACTTCCCCATCTTTTAATGAAACAAAGGCACTTGAAGAACACCGCGAAAAGCTTCTGACAAAAAGAGAACAATTGGATCATTTGATTGCCAATGTTGAGAAAACATTAGCATATAGAAAAGGGAGAGTTCATATGAGTAACGATGAAAAGTTTGAAGCTTTCAAGGAAAATTTGATAAAGGATAATGAAAAGAACTACGGCGATGAAATCAGGGCGAAATATGGAGAAGCTCAGGTCGAAAAATCGAACCAACAGCTGAAAAATATGTCAAAAACTCAATTTGCAGAGGCGGAAAAGCTTGGTGAAGATATTCTGGAAGCTCTAAACCAAGCATTCCTGACTGGTGATCCGGCAGGCGAACTCGCACAAAAAACAGCTGATTTGCATCGTAAGTGGCTGACGATTTATTGGGGAAACTACTCAAAGGAAGCACATGCAGGTGTCGCACAAATGTATGTTGATGACGAGCGATTTGCAAAATACTACGATAAAAAGCATCCTGGTGCAGCAAAATTTCTTAGAGACGCTGTTCATATCTATACCGGCCAGAAAAATTAATGCTAATAGAATATTTAGCGCCAAAATGGAATTTTTCTATAATGGCCTTCTAAAGATTAAAAGATAGATTAAACAACATTGGTTGCCTAATCTATCCTTTTTTGTACCTTCTGAACTTCCCTGCTTCTACAAATATTATTAAACTTTAAAGGATTCATATTATCCTCATAATTTTTCCGAAAAGGAACATGTTATTTATGAGGAGTGAGAATATGAAGGATAAGACAATATTAAATATAATAACCATCTTCGGAATAGGTGCTAGCATATTTTTTCTATTCAGAAAAAAAGGTGCATTAAAAGACTGGTTTCTCATTTATTTATTTAAAACGTTAATTTCAACTTTACTTGACGGACCAGTAATAAAGAAAAAATATTTGCAGTATCCGCACCGGTACTTCCCGCATTTGTTTGACTCAAACATTGTATTTCTATATATTTTATTTCCTTTATCATGTGTCATGTACAACCAATTCACCTATAAAATGAAGCCAATAAAATCGATTTTAAGTGTTTTCCTTTTTAGCGGTCCGATGACACTCATTGAAAATTGGCTTGAAAAGAAAACCAGATTAGTGAGATATCGAAAAGGCTGGAACAGCTTTTATACCTTTTCTGTTCTCTCTTTTACTTTTTTGTTAGTCAAGGTTTTCATTGAATGGATTCGATTGTTAGATAAAAAAAGAAACCCCAGTCTAAATCCATAACAAAATCCCCTTAATTACTAAGGGGATTTATTTTTACTACCTCACTCTGTTGGCTGAGCTTTTGAAGCATTTTGAGCCAGGTTTACAGCACTTAAAGCGGATGAAATTTCGTTCGATGCTTGTTTAATTGCTTCCTGAGCAAGTATCGGATCGGCATTTGCTTTTTCAATCGCTTTTGTTAACAAATCCTGCGTTAGTGTTACATTTGCTTTTGCTTGATTTAGTTGATTCACATCAATTTGTGTCATGAGTATCTCTCTTTTAATTTTTGACTACCCCTATATCATGAACTTTGATGTTCTTTTTATTAAGGTAAAAAATACTACCATAAAAAACGGAGGTATCGAGTATAAATTCATTCTGTATAGAATTCCTGTTCAAATCAAACTATATAAAAGTGGAGGTGAATACATTGCCGAGTGAAAAAAATGAAAGTCCAAACAAAATTAAATACAGCATTTGGGATACAAAAACGGATGAAAAGCAAAGGAAGATTCTTGAAGCGCCAAACTTAATCAAAGGATTCAACCGAGATTCAAAAAAGGGTTTATAATGAAGACAGATTTTATCTCTATGGCTAGTTTATTTCCTTTCTGCTCCATAAAAAAAGGGCTGCCAGAGCAACCCTTTTATCAGATATTCAAAATACCCTCTTAATTTAATTCACATCTGAAAATCACATTCTGATTTTTACCATTTTGCTTAGCCGAATAGAGAGCCTGATCCGCGGTCTTCTTCAATTTTTCAACACTTGACCCGTGATCCGGATAAATTGAAAGACCGGAACTATAAGTAATACCAATTTTATTGCCATGGGTACAAATGGGGTTTGAAGATAAATACTTATTTAATCTAGTGTATACATCTTTTGTAACATCAGGGTCTTGTGTGTTGATGATTAACATAAATTCATCACCGGCATATCGAAACCCTTCTATTCCCATACAGCAAATACTCTTTATTCCCTCCGCGAAGGTTTTCAGATATAAATCCCCATTTTCATGACCATACAAATCGTTGATGCCCTTCAAATTGTCCAGGTCCAGCATGATTAACGAAAAGGAAATATTCTCTTCAATTCGTTTCGTGATATGAGAATTGAACGCTCTTTGGTTTTTCAACCCGGTTAATTCATCCGTATTAGAAAGGGTATGTATTTCTTCATAAAGTCTTGCCGTTTCGATCGAAGTCATCACCTGGGCTCCAATCAGCTGCAAAAGTTCCTCATGTTCTTTTCGATAGGCAAACTCTTTGAAACTTTGAGCGGATATGACAGCTTTTACATGATCATCGATTATGATCGGAACAAACAAATGCGAGATCGTGTCCACTCTTCCGACCATTGTCTTCATATCATCATCTTCTTGAATACGATGATGAATGATTTTGCGGCTCTTGATTACTCGAGTCGTATTGTTTTCCCCATATTCTATTGAAAACTTTGGCAAGGGTTGACCATCTTCCATTAATATTAAGAAATCTATGTTATTTTCCGCTTCATTAGGAACAGCCAAATAAAAAGAGTCGGTTGGAATGACCTCTGAGACCATTTCATAGGCCTTTTTCAACAGAGCTTCTTCATTTACCGTTTTACTGCATTCCTTGGCAAAATTCATGATTATTTTATAATGCTCAGCCAACCAGCTCATACTCTCCAATTGAAGTGTATGATCCGCTTTTCTTTTTAAAAAATAACGTTTTTTCGTAAGTTTGGTATTTATCATATTCACACTTCCAAAAGAGATTACTATATAGACACGTTAATTAATATTATAGAGTACTAAAAGTGTTTTTAATATAGGATAAATTTATTGTCGTCTGTTATTTTTTATATTCAGCTGATTTTGACCCCAATTATAAGTTAAGCCTACCCATTACAATCGTGTCATAGTAGTTACCATCTGACAGCAGCTTATCTTTTTTCAACACCCCTTCTACTTCAAATCCGTATCTTTTATATAGCTCGCACGCTTTCTCATTCGTTTCAAGAACATGCAGGCAAATTTTCTTAATTCCATTTGAGTCTGCCCAGTTAATCGACTCTTCTAAAAGCTTTTTTCCAATCCCGTATCCCCAAAATTCTTTAAGAACACCGATCCCGAATTCCACTCTGTGGGAGCTTCTTTTCAAAGTATTGCCTGCACATCTTGAAAAACCAGCAATTCTTCCGTTCACTTCAGCAACTAAAAATAGATTATGTTCATTTTCGGAATCAGCATTTATGATTTTCATAAATCCAGCTTCATCTATGTATGCCTCGCCGCGTTCCCGATCCATATTTTCCGTTTCCCCATCAATCTGCAAACGGACTTCAGACAATACTTTCGCATCTTTTTCCTCTGCAGACCTGATGTAATAGTGCACTTCACGAACAAGAAACTCTTTTGGTTCTATTCTCATTTCGTTTTCTCCTATCAGTCTATTTTTATACATTTATTTCCTATTAGGGATTTATATATTATCATCAGTTCATGGCTGTGTCACTTATTTTTCACGTGAATGCTAGACCATTTTTGAAATTTTTTTTAGTTCATATAAGAAATGACAGGACAAACAAATAACAACCAAAAGAGTGAAAGAGCAAGATTTCGAATTAAACTTTGAGCCGATATATGGTAAAACTAATGTAAGAGAATTCATATTTCTTTTTGCAAAGTTTCTGATTTATAGCTTACTGACGTTAGAAAAACAAGAGGAGTAAATTGATGAAGGTAAAAGATATTGGAGCGATGTTTGCACTTGCTGCCTTGTGGGGAGCGTCATTTCTATTTATTCGGATCGCTTCACCAGTAATTGGCCCAATTTTCACGATTCAAGGCCGTGTAACCATTGCAGCATTAGCGTTGTTGTTTTACATATTTATAATCGGGCAATCAACACAATTTAAACGACTTTGGAAACAATATCTAATCATTGGTGCATTGAATGTAGCATTGCCATTTACATTGATTGCTTACGCTGCCCTTCATTTAAATGCATCCATGTCGGCAATTATCAATTCCATGACACCACTATTTACAGCGCTTGTCGTTTGGGTATGGATAAAGGAAAAGCTAACTATGAGAAAATGGCTGGGGATTTTAACAGGTACAATTGGGGTCATTATTCTCGTAGGGTGGAGCCCGGTCCCCCTAACAATAGAAGTGCTAATTGCGATCATCCTATCTGTTCTTTCCACAGTATCCTATGGCATTGCAGGTGTGTATGCAAAGAAAAATTTTGGAGGAGTCCCTCCTTTGTCAGTTGCTTTTGGTCAACAATTCGGTGCAAGCTTGCTTCTCATTCCATTCACCTTATTCCATTTGCCAGAATCAACTGCAGTCATTACGCCCATCGCAGCATTTTCAGTTGTGGGCCTTGCTCTTCTTTGCACCGCTATTGCATACTTGCTGTATTTCTATCTGATCGAAAGTGTAGGTCCGACGAAAACCTTAAGTGTGACATTCATGATCCCTTTTTTCGGTATGTTATGGGGCGTACTATTCCTGAATGAACAAATTAGTTTAGGGCTGATCGCTGGTCTTATCGTTATATTAACCAGCATTTTCCTTATTTTTGATTTCCAGCCTAAAAGAGTAACTAGGAAAGCGGCTTAATCATGAGAGCCCTGCTAATAAAGACCATTCGTCGGGAGATATTTACCTGAATGGTCATGAGAACTCTTATAAAGACCATACGTCTGGAGTTGATTCCCCTGAATGGTCATTAGAGCCTTTATAAAAATAATGTCCTAACAAAAAAACAAGGCTGTAGACAACCCTGTTTTCGAGTTTTTCTACAGCCAATGTGCCAGGCGGAGAAACCTGACACTCCATTTTATTTATTTTTCCTCTTCAAAAAAATAATCCTCATTCACAACCGAAAATTCATCTATCACTTCCCCGTCAGAAGTTAAGGTTGTAAACGTAATTCGATCCTTATCAACCGTTGCCTTTATTGAGACAGCAATGTTATCCATATTGACATATTCGAACTTTTCATCAGCCACTGCATCATAATGCTTTTTACCAGTTGTTCCGGCAACGACATAAACGGTTCCGTTTGAATCTTCCTGTCCTGCCTTCAGCTTTTTCGTCCTGCCGTATGAATGGTCATGGCCTGAGAATACAATATCAATTCCTAATTCATCGACGACTGGAGGCAGCTTTTCCCTCATGATTTCATTTCCTCCAAACGGATTCGTGAAATAAGGTGGTTTGTGTGTCACAAGGATTTTCCATGGCTTATCTGAATTTTTCATATCCTGCTTTAGCCATTCGAGCTGCTGTTCTAAAACATCAGTCTCACTTGTATAGCCTAATACGCTTATGTGCATGTTGTTATAATCGACTGAATACGTACCACCCTTATCTGCTGCCGGACCGTTTTCCGGTGAGTTGAAGATGGCTTTAGCCAAACTTGCATCTGCATCTCCCATGTATTCGTGATTCCCTAATGCAGCTACCATGTCAGTATTACGAATGTTATCGTACTGATTCCATGATTTTAAAGTATCGTTCCACTGGCTGAATTTAGAAGATTCATCAATAAAATCCCCTACATGGATCATGAACGATAAGTCTTTTTTATTTAGCTGTCCCATGATTTTATTTAAATCGCTTAAGTCTGAAGGCGACTGAGTGTCCCCCAGAACGGCGAACTCAAAGCTTTGCTTTCTTTGTAATGTGGTGAATTCCTGAAGCTCTGACCAAGTCTCACCATCACCAATACGGAAGACATAAGTTGTATTCTGTTGCAGCTTTTTTAATAAGACTTCATTCACTCTGACAATTCCATTCTTTGTGATATCCTGTTCACCAGAGAAAACCTGGCGACTCGAAGATCCTGTGGCTGTTTCCAGCGAACCTTCGCCCTTTCTGTCATAATCCTGCTTTCTCGCATATTGAACAACCGTTTTTTCCTTAGCTAATGGACTCGACATCCAGGTTAACGCCTTTTCCTTATAAGGGTCAGCTGTTGGTGTCGAGAGTAGGTTTTTAATTTCATCAGCAGCCAGTAATGCCGGATATGTTTGTGTGTTCCATTTGAATGAATATTTACCATCTTTTACTGCATAAATCGCGAGTTTTTTCACTTCACTCGTAATCGAATCCACGGTTATCTTGCCCTCAGTGTCCGTTTTTCCTAAAAATAATGGTTCTTCGCTGCCGTCGATTGTCGCATAGACTTCCACGTCTTTTGAGGCTTCATTTTCATTATTTTTAACAGTGAAAACGGATGGCTTGCCAATCAGGATCGCATCTCCTTCGACATGGAAGGCTCCCTTTACTTCGACACTTGCAGGCACCATTGAATAGGTGGAAACGAAGCTTTCTTCTTTAGGAGAATGGTAATTAAGCTCTGCATCGATCATTTCATAGGTTAGCTTGCTGCCTTCCTTTGTAGAAGCAGGAACTCTGATTTTAATCTCAGCTGCCTCGGCTGAAGCTCCAGTTGCAGTGCTATTCACTAAATTCAGCGATAGGATTCCAGTTTCTGCATCATAACTGGATGAACTATTCTTGAATTCTTCAGTAAACTGAACAGCCTCCACCGGGTAGTTTTCATCAATCTGGATGTTCATTTTGGATCCTGAAATCTCAGCTGGATTCGTTGCTTTGACACTAAGGCTGTACACATCTCCCAGAAATGACTGTTCCTCACCTGCTAGATCAATTTTTCCCGAGCCCGAATTCACGGTAAAATAAACCGTCTTGATCGCCTGGTTTCCAAATTGATCTGGAACCATCAATGTGACCTTATGAGTACCATCTGCCCATTTCAAACCGCTTAGTGAAATAGATCCGTCCATGTCATAGGAAAAATGGCCTTCTGCATTGGAATAATTTTTCCCATCAACATAGAGATTGATTTTTCCCCAATCAATCCCCGTTTTAAATGGATCATCTTGGTACTCATTAACTTCTGCCTTTAGGTTGACCGCATTGGTTGTAAAATTCTTGCCCTCCACGTTTATCGAACTGATTTCCGGTGGATATAAATCATCCATTTTCTCACCATAAACGGCCCTGATGTTATCAATATAGATGGACCCTTTAGTCATCGGTCCGGTGATTCCTGATTTCGTGGACATCATGCGAACTGCTTGGGTGCCTGAAATCTTAAATGGTCCTTTAAAAGTTCCCGGAATTTCTGCCTCGATATATTTCCAGCCAGACCAATCAATCCCCGGAATTTCTTGTGTCAGATTGATCGTTTGTGCTTTATTATTTCCATCGATAATCATCATTCTTAGCCAGTAACCCTGGGCTTCTGGTGTTCCATACACCCACATTCCAATTCCTGTAGGGTTATCTTCGATTGGTGTATTTACACCTGGACCTGCGTAAACACCAAGTGTCGTTCCAATCGGCGAATTCGTGAAGTCGAAATCCAATTTTAACGACTGGTTTCCAAACCGTACTGGGGAAGGATATTTTGATAAACTAAGTGACCCTTTTTCACCGCGGTTTGCTGTAGAGGTTTTCCATGTACCAAGGTTTCCTTCAAAATCGAACATCACCTCAGGAAGCTTCCCCACAGAAACCTTCATTTGAGTCGAAAGGCTTGTCCCCTTTAGTCGTGCCGTAACCATGCCTGTAACATTTTGTTCTCCAGTATGAAGAATGCCAGCCTCATCAATCGTTCCCATTCCTTCAGGGACTTCAAATTCTATGTCCTCTAATTTCCAGACAACTTCCCGCTTTTCAAACTTGGTGACCAAACCTAAATGAATTGCACTGTTCCTGGCTGCCGTTAATTCAGATGCTGAAAAAGCCATCTGATCGGGCTGTGCGATTTCGATGATGCTTTTGCCTACCTCTTTACCATCTAACTTAAGCAGGACATTAAATTGACCTGTTTTCCCGTTCGATACAAATGTTCCGTTCTCAGCGATTTCACCGAATGTTGGATCTGATATTTCCCACGTTAGCCCTGACTCAGGCAAAGGTGCTGGGGCCATTGATTTGTCCCTTCCCTTTGCGCTGAAAGTGATGGTAGAACCAGGAGTATACGATTTGTCGTAAGGTTCAATATGAGCAGAAGCAAACACATGATCTGACGGCTGCTCTGAGACGATTAGCCATGAATTTGCCACACTTCTTTCTGTACGGTCAGATGGTCTATTGTCCACTTCGAGCTGATCGCCGCCCAGTTGACGAGTCGTGAAGGTCGACGATCCGCCGCCATCCAGGTTCAATGCACTAACTGCACCCATGTCGATCATAAGCTGGGCTAAATCAGGCATAGAGATTCCCGCAGAATATGGCTCTTGCCGTCCATCAATCACGACGAAAAACACATCACCGTCTGCCTTGATTCCAACTGCAGTTCTCGGTTCTTTATCTGCCCCTGTTTGTGGAGTCTGATAGACTTGGCCGTTTTTTACGAGAATTGCATTACCACCTAGAGCTTCATCGACTTGGTCCTTCATTGCTTCAAATTCTGCTGGAGTACCGATGACTGCTTCCCCGGATTTTTTGATTGCAAAAAACTCCTGTCCAGACGAGGACTTATCTTTTACTGCTTGTCCATCCTTGTATACGTAGCCTAAGGGCTCACCAGTGGCCATATTGTAGAAATCCGCATTTACAGCAGCCACTACCTGATGGTTTTCTTTATTAGCGGCACTTGCCTGCTGCCTGACAGGCTGCAGCCCAAAAGCTGTTCCGTCATTCGGTGTGCCAGCTTCAATGGTTACAGTTGGATTTTGCATATCCACTTCCACCACAAAACTTTCAATCTTTTTTCCTTCTTTTCCCTCGAAGCTATAATGCTTCTCCTTCACACCAGGGGCTAAATCAGCCTGATACTGGTTAATCGGAAGTTGGACAATGGTAGATTTTAAATCGAAACTGCCAAGTGCAGATGTCAAAATTGGAGAAATCATACTAGCGGCTAAGGTAACAGATACGGCAATTGGTACAATTCTCTTCTTCCAATGCTTCTTCATCGTTCTCCTCCTATGTATGTTTTCAATGTTATGTAATACATCTTCCATCTTATTAAAAGACTATTAATCTAGTATTAATCCATTATTAAGATTTTTCTAAAAATGGGTAAGTGTGGAAGGACCTAATTGAAGTTGGGAAATAAATGGAACTTAAGCTCATCTTTTAAAAGAATAGTCACTTGTAAGAAGGAATACCGCAACGAACAATCAAATTAATAGATTAACGAGGAAAAAAAGGTGGTTAAAAGTGATGAATTCATTTGTATTTGCTTGTATTGCTCCTCATGGCGGTGAGCTTATTCCTGAATTGCAAGGCTCTGATCCTGCTCGAATGGCTTTAACGCGAGAGAGTATGATAAAGCTTGGAAAGAACATGAAGGACGCTAATCCGGATTACCTGATTGTCCTTACGCCGCATGGGACTAGGATTAATGGGAGATTTTCAATTGCAGATTCTGAACGAATGGAGGGTTCTTGGGAGGAAGACAACAGGATCTTCAGAATGAAAAAACAAGTTGCCCGTGATTTAGCCCGTGCAATTAACGAAGAAGCAAAGAAAAATAATGTACCAGCTTCCACAATCAATTTCGGAACTTCAGAAGGACCCATTTCATGCCTGCCATTGGATTGGGGTGCGATTGTACCACTTCGGTTTATGCCAGACGTTCCGATTGTTGTCATTACGCCATCGAGAGACCTCAGCTTCCAGCAGCATATTGACTTCGGAAGGATGCTTCAAAAGGCGGTGGCAAAAATGGATAAGCGAGTTGGATTAATTGCCAGCTGCGACTGGGCACATGCTCACGATGAAAGTGGCCCCTATGGCTATCACCCTGCCGCCAAACAGTTTGATGAACAAGTCGTTGAACTAATCAAATCGAACCAATTAGAAAAAATGGCTGAGTTTGAAGCTGACTATATCGATGCTGCAAAACCTGATGGAATTTGGCAAACATTGATTCTTGCAGGTGCCATTCCTATTGAAGAACGAAATGTTGAATTTTTATCTTATGAAGTACCTACCTATTTTGGATTGATTTGCGCGGGTTATTTTTAATGAGGACAGTATCACCAATTCGCGAACCTTTGCCACTTTTACAAAGATATATTTATGTTTCATCGATTCAGAAAAAGTTAAAGCATTTTAAATGGTAATGATATCTAAGGGGAGATTGGTATAAATCATTTACGTTCAAATATATTTCTCTTATTTTTGGCAATTTTATTTTTCGCAGGTATTATTCTCTTTTCTTATAGGTTGTTTGTATGGGGAATAATACCGGTATTATTCTTGCTCTTTATCTGCATCTCCACTAATAAATACCGTTCATCCGTTTCCTTGTTTCTGTTTTTCTTATTAGGTACATGGATGTTTCAATTAGGAAGCATTTACATCGGGGTATGGAATATATCCGCAGAAATGAAAATCCTTATCAACAGAAGTTTCCTTCTATTAATCATTTTTGGAACTGCATTTTCACTATTGTTATTTAAACAGAAAATTTCTATCTTTGCCCTTTTGCCTGATTGGCAAAGTAGTATCAAAATGCCATTTCATACAATTAAATTACCCTATTTTTTACTTATTGGTTTGATGGGTTCGAGCGTAATACTTATACCAATATTTTTCCATCAAGAAATGAGCTATGTAAAATCAATATTACTATTCGGCATATTGTTCGCGGTTATAAATGCTACACTTGAAGAGATACTTTGGAGAGGTATTCTGTTATCAAACTTAAAAGAAAACATTTCCACTTATTTTGCTGTTGTCATAACCAGTATCGGATTTGGTCTATTGCATTTATCAATTGGAATTCCTTTTATAGTCTGTTTACTTTTTTCTTTCGGAGGACTATTCTACGCGATCGTTGTTTTAAAGACGAATAGTATATATCCATCCATCGTTTTTCACATTGTAATCAACTTGGGTATGGTTTTTAATGGCTGGATCATTTGAATTTAGGAATGCGCTTAAAAGAAGAAAAGCTCAGAGACTCTGAGCTTTTTTGTATGTTATAGATTGTTATTCGTATGGTGGAGTTGATGGTATATGGTTGGTCAATTTCGATGTCCCGCTATTTGTTACAGTATCCTTTTTGTATAAGGGTATTTAATTAAAATTCAAAGCCAAGAATCATTTTACTGCTTTGATTTGAAAACTTGTAATTATAGGACCCTTTCATGCCTTCTAAGTCACCGGTCGTTTTAATAATGGTTCCTGGAGAATCTAAATTCCCTTTATCAAATAATCCTTGTTCTACAGCAGTAAATGTCCCTCTTTTCCCCTTATAAGTCCCTTCAAAATGAAGAAAACCAGAAATTTTCGCAGTAGCCAAGTGGCCATCATCAATATTTGATTCTAAATAATAGAATAAATACTCAACAAAAGCTTTTCCTTTTAATTCACCGTCAAGATCATATTCGACATGTGCAATATTAATAGGGAAATCTTTTCTAGTGTCATCGACCGGCTTTTCATCCCATTTGCTTACTGTAAATGTAACCTCCATACGTGTAATCCTCCTTATATTAGGTGATAATCTACTTCAGTATACACCTAAAAAGTACCATCTCATTACAACTTTATGGAGCATCACTTAAAAAAAGATATCAATGAGATAATTAAAGCAACTTAGATTAAACCATCCATAATTATCACATTACTATGATTGTCGTGTGTCAGGCCAAATTATAAAAGTAGTGGCGTTCATCCATTACTTTAAACTCAAACTTGGCGACTATTGTTTTTCATAAGATGCCATGCAACGCCTACTAATAATGAGGCCAAAATCAGCTCAGGGATGACAACGAATAGAAAATGCGCTCTAATTATTATTTCTGCTGCCGCCGGTTGTCTAGCAATGCTCTCTACAGTTGCCGCACCTGATATCCCAATCCCTAAACCAATCCCTAAAAATCCTAACAGGGCCAACCCCACGCCTACACAACATTCAATGAAGTTTTTCATCATTCCAATCCTCTCCTATATTAGTGTCATTATCACTATATTCAAGAGAATGGGAGACTGAATGGACGTTTGCTTCAAGAGAAATGTCATTTATATTAAGTTCTTTTGCATTCTATACAAAAGAACACCTTCTTCCTCTTCCAGCCTAACCAATTCAAACCCGTTTTTTTCGTAAAAGGAGATCGCCCCTCTATTTGTCTTTGACACTCGCAGCTGATATTTTTTCATTTTATTTTTTAGGAAGTAATTCTCAGCGTATTCCATCAAGGCTGTTCCATACCCTTTTCCTCGATATTCAGGAATTAAATAAAAGAGGTTAACATAACCGATCTCTTTCTTTTCATAACGCATGATTTGCAGCTCCATCTGTCCAACTGGCTGACTATTATTCTCTACAATAACCAGCCCACCTGGAAACTTTTGAAGGAGATCATTTATCCTCATTAGGTAAACGTCATTATCCCCAAATAAATTCTCGTCACCAAAACTGATGACAAACGCATCTCTTCTGAACTTTATTATGGTTTCAGAGTCAGTTAAAAGGTCAATATTGCGAAAAGAAAACAAGAAACATCCCTCTTTTTCCTTGGAGTTTAATAAACCGTTTTCCTGATACAATATATGTTCCTTGTAAACTATATAATCCGCAATATCTTCATTTTCCAGATTAATGATCATTCCTAGGTATTCTACAATTTTAAAGCAAGGATACTTTTAAGAAACTTAATCTTTAACGATTAATCCCAGCAATTTTGAAAACCCTATCGCCTGATTAGCAGAGACCTCACAGCCCTTTAAGCTTTCCAATGAAACATTAAGCTGCTCATATGTACAAGTGCTGATATCAATACCTTTTAGCTCAGTTTCCGTAAAATCAATCTGGTTAAGATCACAAAGGTTAAATTCCACCTTGTTCAGTTTACACTCATAAAAATTAGCACTTGCCAGAGAACATTGATCAAATCTTACCTGCTTTAATTTCGCTTCAGAAAAGTCGCTTAAATTCACATCACAGTTCTCAAATGAAACGTTACCCAGGTTCGCTTCTGAAAGATTTATCCCTAATAATTTGCAATCCTTAAAAACGACTCTATGAACGACCCCTCCGGAAAAATTGGCATTCGACAGATTACAATCCTCAAAAATGACATCCGTAACATCAATTTTATTAAATGAAGAATGAATAAATGTTGTATTTTTAAAATGGACCTTTGAGAAAAATACCCTATCCATTACCTCATGATCAACCACCGCACCCTCCACTTCACAATTCACTAACTCAGGATCTTCCTCATAGTAAATATCTTGAAAATTTGCTTTCTCTAAATATGCTGGAATTTTCGGTTGATCAACTTTTATTTTTTTCAACTCGGTTCACCTCTTATCGTTTTCTCGAAAAATATTATGTACCTGTAACTTTACACACAAATTCTTTTGCTTATAAGTCTTTATTTTTTTATTAGGTTGTGTCAAAAAACTTTGTTTCGAAATGAAAAAAGGAACCGTGAGAGTAACGGGTCTTTTTGAGTCTTGCAAATTACGGTACATTTTAACCGCCCATTTAGCTAACAAAAGAATAAAAAATCGCTTAACGTAATCGTTAAGCGATTTTTGCTTTATTAATATCGTCATATTAGAATACGGTACCTTTTAGTGAAATAAGTTAGATTTTGTGCTAACCTGCCCCGTATGTTCAATAAGGAATTCAACAAGTTTCGGGGGGAAATTAAAGGTGAGTATAATATGGGCATTACTTGTATTAACAGCAGTTTTCTTCTGAATCTTTCTTAAAATCAAGTACAAATAGATGTTGTTTAAATGCGCAGTATCGTTGTATTACGCATTAAATGAATCTGTTATCTTCAGATATTTCCCTCCAATAGTAATTTTCCCCACCATAGTATAACTTATAGGCAAATTTTGTTACCAAATTAAGTATAGTCAATGTATAGTTGACATAGATCGATTTTTAAAGTCGTATTTTACATAAGGGGGGTTCATTTTGTTTCATTTTTTTTATAAGCCTGATTATAAAATTCCTCCAGATGGGATTGACCAGATTGATGAAGTTACAATTGGTGGTGTGAAACAGCAAATCCTAATACAATCTTACAATAAGAACAATCCTGTTATTTTGTTTTTACATGGTGGTCCTTCCATGCCATTGCCTGGTGTATCATCGAGAGGTAAGGATTATACAATTGTTACGAATACGAAAAAATTAGTTCAGCATTATACGGTTGTATTTTGGGATCAAAGAGGAACAGGAAAGTCTTATCATGATGATATTCCAAAGGAAACAATGAATTTTCGGCAATATGTACATGATGCTGATGAGCTCATAGACTATTTAAGAAGTAAATTTAACCAAGATAAGATTTATCTGGTTGGTCATTCATATGGCTCGCTAATTGGCATTTACTTAGCTCATCAGTCTCCAGAAAAATTACATTCATATGTGGGGATGTCTCAGATTATTAGTTGGACAGAAAACGATAAATTATGCTTTAAGTGGGCTAAGGATGAGGCTAATAGACGAAATGATGTTAAAGCATTAAAAGAATTGGAGTCTATTGGGGAACCACCATATGTGAATAGCTATAAGCAATGGGGTGTATTACGGAAATATCAAATTAAGTATAGCTCAATGATTTACTCAGATCATAAAGTGAAACATCCAGGACTGTTTAAGATTACCCTGGATATGCTGATATCAAAGGATTATCGATTTAAGGATGCTATGAATGCCTTTTATAAAGGACATAAGCTTATTTATACCGATGAATTTATTAAGGATATTCCCACTTATAATGTAAAAAAGGATATTAGGGTGCTAAAAGTACCTGTAACCTTTATACATGGTCGAAAGGATGTCCATGTTCATGATGAGCTACTATTAGAATACATTCATAGCCTTGAGATGAATCAAAAGCCAAGAGTGATTTGGTCAGAGAAATCTTCTCATATTTTTCACCCAGATGATACGGCGTTAATTGAAAAAATCTTAATTGAAGAAATATTAATAGATGTGAAGAAAGAGCTTGCTTAAATATGCCTAAGTTTAGGTTAAGAATGATTTTTTTATTTGCTGTTTGGTATTATGATATATTGCTCATTTATAGTATCTAATATCGATGTCTTCTAACCCTTTCTTCGCTTCTTCGATTTATATGTTTTTAACTGTAACTTTTTTAATTCAGCTCCATTCTCTAAATATTAAAATTGCTGGTGCTCGATTGATATCGTATTTTGGATATTTTTCTTGTGCTGTCTTCAGATTAGTTAAGTGCTCATATTCAATAACAGGAAATTCAACATATTTAGCAAATGTCTCGCTATTCTCTTACCCAGATACAATAATTATTGAATATGTCTTAGGTTGCTCTTCAGCTGAACAAGCTGTCAAGAGCAACACCAATACAAGAAAAACTAATCTAAGAAACTTCAGGGAATCCCTCCTACCTATTATTTAGTTGCTTCAATGTATTGCTCATACCATTCTTTTTCCGTTGACCACTCGTTTACAGGATTTTTTTCGCCTAAAATTTCTGAACAAGCCGATGCCATTATATACTCTTCCAATCCATCTCCATTGCTTTTGGCAAACTTGTTTAAAAAATGCTTAAGAGTGATTTGCTTTTGTCCAACAATATTACTGAATTCTTTTTTGTGAGTTTTTATATAATCATTAGGATTTGAAGACAATTTGCTAACATCACTTGAAGTTACTATTTTCTCCAAGTCTCTCTCAATTTGTTGGATAATGTCCATTTCTCTTTCCGCAGAAGTACAAGCAGTCAATACAAGTACAATACAAAGCATCAATAGTTTTCTCAACAATGCCTACCCCTTATTTTTTAGCTCCTATTTAGGTTCCTAATTAAGCAAATCTGCACCTTTTATTCAATAAGGATATCAGCAAAAAGGTGCCTCACCCTTACCATATGAAACAAAAAATGGGATACGCCGTTATTCCGTTTTCATTTATGATTAATTACCTCAATTAAAGTCGTTAGGTGCCCACGTCGTGATATCGTCCCCTGGGGTAGCAACTATCAGCCATTCTTCTCCGGTATACCCAGCACCATCTCCAGCTTGCCAACATTCATACATATCGTGGTGGCCGTTTACAAAAATCGTTAAACCAGAGCTAAAACCAATTTTAAGGTGCGGCACAGTTTCGCCCAATTTTATGTCAATGACTTTTTCTCGTTGTAATTTAATTAATAATGAATATTCTTCCTCTTCAGTCGAATCATCCATTTCATCCTCAGAGTTAGGAAATTCATTTATTGCAGAAGGAAAGACGGTCCATTTTGATTCAATGTTAACCCATAATTCATCAGGTTGTTTACTAGTATAATGCATAAATTTAATCAGCGTGGAACCCGGGCCCGGACCGAATTTCACTCCGTCTAATTGACTTCCTATAAATAATTGTTTAAGGACCTTTTCGGAAAATTCCCGCTGTTGTAGTTCCAAGAATTATCACTTCTTTCGGGTATGGAATTTATCTGTTTTTTCAACCTGCTTCGTTAGCATAATAAGGATTACCAGAAAAGTGCAGTTAAAAGTAAATGACAATCATAATAACTAAACTGACAATTGTGTAGAGGACTGCGCCATAAAACACTCCACCTACATTGACTTTTAACTCGTCGTCCTTTTGTATTTTCCAACCTGCTTGACTCGCTTCGAAAGTGGCTCCTTTTGATGAAAGTCCTCCGCTACTGCTAAAAAAGAAAAGTATGACAGATAGACCTAGACCAATGAAAAAGCTCCATTCGGCATATGAAAAAGGTATGATTTTACTTACGACCCACACGACTAACCCAATTATGATTGCTGTAATAATTGACCACAAAATGACTTTCTTCATTCGTTGTCCCTCCTTTTTTAATTAATACTACGAGACAACTTCAAAAAGGTTCCTTTTTTACAGTTATTCCAGACGCAAGACAGTATTGCTTCTTGTACGAACCTGCTGCGTTTGTTCAATAAGAAATCAACAAAAAAGGCCGTTAATCCTGCTAGGTCAACGCACCAACTTGTTAAAATACATAATTACAATCTGAATGAATGATAAATTGTATAGTCCACTTCACCGGAGATGTTTTTCAACCCATCTTCACATAACTCCATTGCCATTAAGTTCTCCTCGGATGGTGGTAAGTTTTTCTTGGAAGCATATATACCGAACTCAGTTGATGTTTTAAATCCAAAGCGTCGATAATACCTAAAATCTCCTTCAACAATAATTCCCTTATACCCTCTATCAGAAGCTAATTTAATACCTTCCTGTAACATAAACTTACCAACACCTTGTCGTTGCTTATTAATTGCCACAGAGACGGGAGATAACAGTAAAATTTCATTTTCATATTTTTTATTTAATGGAAGTTTTGAAAGTATAAAGTGTCCTATAATTTCCCCTTTCTCCTCAGCAACTAAATCAAGTTCTGGGATGTAATATTGTTTTTTCCGAATCTCTCTTACAAGTGATTTTTCAACTACACCATCTGAATAGTTGGTATTCTTGAAAATTTCATAAACAAAATCTTCTATAAAACTATATTCTTCTTGTTTTACAGCCCTAATTATCATTTTAATGGCAACTCCATTTCGTAAGAATGTTCCCTTCATTTTTAAATTCTTCTTTAACTAATCTGTACCTTTCGTAATTATTCTGCAAAAAAGAGCCTTAATCCTTTAATGGATCATTGCCCCATTAGTTGATCATACTCTTAGCAAGGTTTTGTTCCAATAACAACTGTTGCATCTAATTCTTTTTCTCTAACTATTTTGGTAATTAGTCCAGCTTTAACAAAGAGTTCAAAGGTCTTTGCACCCTGCCTTTCGCTCGTCTCTATCAAAAGATGTCCCCCAGAAACAAGCCAGTGGGGTGCCTTTTCCGCTATAATACGGTGAAGGTGTAGTCCATCCTTTCCTCCGTCAAGTGCCACTTTTGGTTCATATAAACGTGCTTCTCGCGGCAGGAGTTTTACTGACTCAGCAGGAACGTAAGGTGCATTTGCCACTATCATGTTTACTTGACCTCTCAATGAATGGGGTAATACATCATATAAGTCACCATGATAAACATGACCACCAATCTTAGTTATGTTATGTGAAGCACATCGTACAGCAACGGGGTCAATATCAACGGAGTGTAATAAAATCTTTTTAAGGTCTGTAGCTATTGCAGCACCAACAGCACCAGACCCGCAACATAAATCCAAAACAATATCATTTGGGCAAGCTAAAACTTTTGCTTGTTCAACCAGAAACTCTGTTCGTCTGCGAGGTATAAAAACACCCTGTTCAATTTCGATTCGTATACCACAAAACATCGTGAATCCAAGCACGTATTCAAGCGGTAAACCACTTACTCGTTTTTCCACCATACTCATCAGTACTTCTATATTACTGGCCTCAGAAGTTAGTAACTGTGTTTCCTCTTCAGCAAAGACACAACCCTCGGTCCGAAGTTTGTTGATTATGCTTTGTTCAGTTTTATAATCTATGAATTGGTTAAGTTTCTGTCCGATTAATCTCACCGCTTCCATAACATATGTAATTTCACTCTATTTTCTATAAGTAAAAATAATATCCTTCTTTAATTAAGCTGCATCTTAAATACAGTATATTAAGGCATAGTTATTTAACGTTAATAAAGTTAAATAACGATGATTGCCTTTGTAAAAGCCTATCGGTATGAATTATGGTTTTCCGAGTACAGGGAACACAGATAGAATTGATTGTATTTCTTTTATTATTCCATTTAAATAGGATTGGTCGGAACAGAAATCGAATTTTAAAACAGCCCCAATTCCTGCTGGATAGCAAGTTTCTACTGTCCAATGAATATTGCCTTTATTGTTAATTTCACCTTCAAGTTCAAGATACCCATCTAAATTGACAAGGCAAGCTTTTCCTTTTAACTTATTATCCATCCGTATGATCTCATTTACAAAATCCCTTAATTCGTCTGTTCTTAAATCTGCATTAAATTGAGCTTTATATCCTGGGATTTCATACTTATTGTTGACTTGATCCAATTACCATCCCAACAATCTGTACAGTTTGGGTGGCTTCTAGAAATTACTAGAATCTCTATTTTGGCATCATCCCCTAATATATGAAATTTCACCAGTATCACCTCTAAAAATTAAATATCTAGTTTCTAACATTCTTGTTTAATAAGTTATATTTCTTCTTCAACAAAAAAGGTGGCTAATCCTTCTTGGATCAACGCACCCGTAAATTTACTTAATTATAAAAGCCTATAAAATTTAATATTGTAACCCCGAAAATAGTGACAAAAACCCCTACTATCATAGCTAATGTTGTAGTTTTAAGTTTTTTAGTATCGATCCAAACAGTTATCCCAATAATAACTGTAAAGATGACACCGAAAAATAATGAAGCGAAAGGATTAGTAGGAGTAATCCAATCATACCAACTAAGAAAATCCATTATTCCCATCTCCGTTTCCATCATTAAATTCATTTTAAAAAACCAATCACATTCTTTATTCCTGTCTCTTTAGCTGAATAACCTTCTATCTATATTAACATAAATTCCCATTATTTTTACTGTTTATTTAATGAAAATCACTATGATTTAGATACACTCCACTTCTTATAAGAAAAAGGCCGAGGAAGCCTAATCTTGGTAACAAAGCTGCACCGGTAGTTCAATAAGAAAATCCAATAAAAGGAAACATATATCCTTTCAAAGTAAAAAGATTTATTAAATGTAAAAAAATAAAAGGACCAAAGCTCTAGCATAGCAATTTGGTCCACAAAACAAATAATATTTTTTTATAATTAAAGTAAAGTACTTTTTATAATGTACATTCAATTTTTGTGATAAGTACCCGAACCTGTTTCCGTGCGAGGCTACTTTAATTTATCGTAATAAAGTTTTTTATGATTTAAGCACTCTTCCGCTTTATACTTTTACTCTCCACTGCTGCTTTATTTCCGCCTATCGACAGCCACGTAACGAACACGAGCATGAGACCGACGCCAAGCAGTTGGATGTTATGCAGCATTGTATCAAACCAGATGACTGAAATGACCATGACGGTTAGTGGTTCCACGCTTGATAAAATACTGGTCTCAACGGCACTTATATACTTCATGCTGGCTAAGAACAAGAGAAATGCCATCGTGCCAAATATAATCAGTATGCTCATGATGAGAAGTCCTTGTGGCTGAACGAGGAATGGCCAATGGTCAGATTGCCATACACGGTTGATCAGACCGAGAACAATCCCGCCAATCAGCATACTCCACCCAACGATGGCTAGTACGCTCCATTCCTTCATCAGACGAGCTGGATATAATGTATAGAAAGCGAATGTTAATCCTACAGCTGCTCCCCAGAGCATGGCTTCGTTACTGACGAGCAGATTCCCAAGCGAGCCGTTTGTAAGGAGGAAGAAAAGACCGGCCAACGTTCCTGCTATTCCTAGGATTTGATATTGCGGAGGGAATTTCTTATGTGATAATGAAACATAAAGCACGACAAAAATTGGCGCAGAAAACTGCAATAACGTTGCTACGACGGCGTTGCTCGTTTCGATCGCATAAGAAAAGGTAAATTGCAAACCAACCATCCCAAAAATACTAAAAAGAATCAGCTGATTGCGCCAGTAAGGCGTCTTTACCACCCCAAATATATCTTCCTTTTTTATAGCCAGAAACAGCAAAATGCCAGATCCCGCAACAATCAAACGAACAGTCAGCAGAAATGGCACCGTCAAATCCGTATTGCTCAACACCCATTCCGTCAGTGAACCAGTAGTCCCCCATAACATCGACCCAATCACAATCATCAAAATCCCTTTAAGACGCAGCATTATGCTCAGCTCCCCTTCACCGCATTAAACCACTGGGGGTCAGACCCCCAGTGCGTTAGTGTGCTAAAGTCTTTAACTAATCTATAACTAGTCCACCTAATCTATTAATCACATTAAATATTAAATATTATATTACCATAAAATCCTATAAGAAATTGCAAGTCGTGTTACATAGAATTTATAAATAAATACGCTTTACCGAATTAACGTGCCGGGGGTCTGACCCCCGGCACGTTAATTCGGCAAGGCGAAACATCTACTGTGAAGTTCTTTTTTCTATTATTGGTCTTATATCGTTTGTTTCGCGATATGATTAATTATTCAGTAAGTTAGTCGGATCTATGCTACAAAATATCGGGAGGAATGCTTATGAAGGCTATTGTATGTAAGAAATATGGTTCTCCTGAAGTTCTTGAATTAACTGAGGTGGAAAAACCTACTCCCTATGATCATCAAGTGCTGGTGAAAATCCACGCATCTTCGGTGAACTATGGAAACCTCGTACTAATGAAGGGGGAACCATTTTTAGCACGCTTTGCTTTCGGTCTTTTCACACCAAAATATTCGATACCTGGCGGTGACATAGCAGGCAGGGTTGAAGCAGTTGGTAAAGAGGTTAAGCAGTTCCAACCAGGTGATGAGGTATTTGGAGACCTTGCCAGCTGTGGCTGGGGTGGCTTTGCAGAATATGTATCGGTGCCTGAAAGTGCTTTAGCATTAAAGCCCGCCAATATTTCCTTTGAGGAAGCGGCTTCTGTCCCTATGGCAGGTGTGACGGCATTGCAAGCCTTGAGAGGGAAAGGCAAGATTATGCCTGGGCAAAAGGTATTGATTCATGGAGCCTCTGGAGGCGTCGGCACTTTCGCTGTTCAAATTGCCAAAGCGCTCGGGGCTGAGGTAACTGGTGTATGCAGCACGAGTAATTTAGAAATCTTGCAATCCTTAGGAGCAGACCATCTCATCGACTATAAAAAGGAAGATTTCACCCAAACCGGGCAGCGTTATGATTTGATACTTGGCGTGAATGGAAATCAGCCAATTTCCGCATATAAGCGTTCATTAAATCCAAATGGAACATTTGTCCACGTCGGAGGATCCGAAACTCAAATGTTTCAAGCCATGATTAAGGGACCTTGGATTTCAATGACAGGAAATAAGAAAATAAGCACCTTCTTACAACGACCGAACCAAAAAGATTTAAAAGATATAAAAGAATTAATAGAAGCCAGAAAGGTAAAACCAGTTATTGACCGAAGCTATACCTTAGATGAAATTAGAGAAGCTTTCAAGTATTTTGGTGAAGGTCACGCTCGAGGAAAAGTTGTTATTACAATATAAAATTTGAGAAAGAAGAAATGAAAGCGGAGATCGCACACTATCTATAAGGTGTGTTCTCCGCTTATTACATTTCAAAACCCTTAAAAATTTACCTAGAATTATAATCCTGTCTGATTCTGATAATAATACAATACGCTTAGCTTGAAATGATCTACGACCTGAAGTTGTTCGTAGAAAACTTTATACAGTTCTTGATACTCTAACAGAAAAGAATAGTTGGGATGTTTAATAAAGAAATTATTCTGTAAATCTATTATCTCTCCTGATTTCAGTCTCCTTCCACATAACGCTTTTCCTCCAAGTCGATACGCTTTGTAAAAATAGATTTCTATATCATTGGCGAAGTCTTGCTCCTCATCTTCTTTAATAAAAATATGATTGAAGTTGTTTTCTATCTTTTCTATGTCTTCAAAAGCATTGTGTTCAATCAACTCGAGACTCCTCTCTATCAATTGTTGAGCTAGACCAGGCTGTTTTTCTGACTTAACCGCATCCAAAACGCATTCATATACATATAAAATATAAAATTCAATTGGTCTAGCTAAAACATTGTTTGCCTCTATCATTTGTTCTGCACGAATATTTAGTTCCATATAACCTTCACCTTTATGTATAAAAATTTTAAACGTTAATTAAATGTCTTATGGTTTTGGCTTCTACATTCATTTTCTAATGGGAAGACCCTATAACTTTAGCAAAAGTAAGAACAGCTTACTAGCCTTAAGATATTTAACTTAATACCCTTTTCTTCATAAGCCATTCTGCTACACAGCACATTTAAATGCGTTCTATACACTTATAATGGGTAAACAAATAGCAGGATCAAATTTTCAATAAAGAGGTGATTAATTTATGAAGTCCGATAACCCGATTTTAAATACATCGAAAATGTCGAAAAGGATTTTGCCTCTTGCCGCTATTGGAATCGCCGGGACACTCTATGCTGCTTCTGTTAATCGACGGAGGAAAACGGCGTCCATCTCTCATTCACGGATTATGGATCTTATAAAACAAAAGCCTACAAGTATTTCAGTTGCCTTGCCAGAGAGTGTTGGCCGATATCGTGTGTACCGCGATCATAAACTCATTTACAATGGACCTGCCACAAAACTGATGGACCGAAACCTTATTCCAGGCACGCTTTATACTTACTCAATTGAAAAAATGGACGAGAATGATCATGTAGAGGAAATACTGAAAATCCAGACAAGAACGGCGGTCGATTATAAAGAAAGAGAAAATGTCCTTCAGGATCTCATCATGACTTCTGTTGTTGCTAATCATCAGGTCAGTCTTGAGTGGGAACCGATAGAGGGTGTATCTGAGTACACTATATTTAAAAATGGCGTGAGAATGAAAACAATTGACTGCTGCTCTTATTCAGATGCTGATTTGAAATCTGATGAGGAAATCATTTACACGATAAAAGCAAAAAGACCCTTGCAGCGTTCAGATCAAATCAAGTGGGAAATAAAATCGCTAGTGGCTCATGCCGTAGGTGCCATAAAAAATGATTCTTCCACTGAAATGGCAGCAAAAGAAGAATTTTCGATTACAAAGAAGATTGGTCCGCTCAACCAGCTATTAAAACCAGTCGGTGCAAAATCGGAAGGTAATAAGGAACGGCTGTGGCAGCTGCGCTATACCACTTTTTTAAATGATGAGTGGCTGCAAAATCCGAATCCTGCTTCTGCTGATCACTATTTCAAAGGCGACAACCGCAGCTTTGACCCTGAGTCCTCTAAATTTCGCACCAGGGCCGACGTCTTTATCGATTCAGAGAACCCTTCTGCTTTGTTAAGCAAGGAGGTAGGCAAGACAGAGGCGTTTAACAAAAACGAAGAATTCATTGAAGAAGCGGATGCTTCAGATGAAGGAATCAAACTTAAAAAGGTATTTTCTGATGATGATAAAATTATGTTTCAATTGCATCATTCCATCAGTAACCCTTTAGTTATGTCACCGGCAATCGATTATATAGTATGCGGAACGTTTTACAAAGATGGGCAATTCGATCTTGTTGGCATCCACGACCAGGCACCGCATCATGAAATCTATTTAAAAGAAGCAGGTACTGAAGACTGGCAGCCCATCCATCAAGCCGAGAGCAAAGGACTGGAGATGATGGCTAGTACACTTGCAAACCAATATTGGCTTTACTCCACTTTTACCTCATAATCAAAAAAGAACGGAAAAGCATCCAGTAGCTTTCCGTTCTTTTTCTTATTCATCAATACGGCCAGGGTTCACCGTAAAGAGAAACGGCTCTTATAAGAACCGTTTCCTAATATTTGGCGGTGGCAGCATGCAACTTTCCTTTTGCCCAAACCATTTGTATCGATTCTTGGCAATCAGGTCGTAAACGATGTTCCTTATCGGACTTGGAATGATGATAAAGCCGTACAGCCATTTCCATGCCCCTTGCAAGTGGCGGCTGATTCTCAGCGCCGCAGTCGATTTATAATATACCTTATCATCTTCAATTAAAATCATGCTGTCGACATCAGCAGGTACATTGTGCTTTTTCACCAGATTCTGCCCAGCTTCACTCTGCAGCGAAGCAAATTGGAAAATCCCTTTTGGATCGCGGTTTAAAATAAACTGGACACTCGCATCACAGAAGTTGCATACTCCGTCAAACAGAATAACAGGATGCATCGAACATCCCTCCTAGTATCAGACTTGGTTAAATCCTTTACTATATCCTTTATCCTTTAAAATGATAATAAAACAAAAAAGATTTATTGTTTCATTAGAATATACAAAAGACCCGCGGAAGTACGTACCGCTTCCTATATAACGGTTATCTTCTTTTAGAAACCTTCATCAATTTATCGATAATGATTTTAAAATCTTCCTCATTAGGATAATGGGCAGATTTTTCAAGTGTAATATACTCTTTATCTCCCTGTACCTCTAATTTGTTAAAAAAGTCGAGTGCTAAATCATAGTTGGTGAGTTTATCATGTTTCCCCTGGAATATATATATTGGTGAATGTACTCTCCTTATTGTTTGTAAATCCACTTCTTGTTGAATCTCTTTTTGCAAATTCCCCGCTGTAAACAAGCTGAATTTCGCACCGCTCACGAGGACACTGTAAATATCTTTCAAGGTATAGTCAGGACTTGAGAATATAGGTTTTAAATAGCTCAGGATGTTTGCCTTTTTAATCTTTTCATCGCTGTAATTATCTCCGCCATATTTGCTGATATACTTGCTGTATTTCTCTTCTTTTTCTATCGTGTATGGCGGCTGGCCAAATGATGCCAGATCTTCCTTAAGCTTCTTGTCATTCTTACTGACCGCAATATCACTTATCCACTTTGTAGATAATCTTTGATTTTCAGTATTATTAACAAACTGGGATATGCCAAAATAGCCCTTAATTTTTTCGGGATGTTCTTCAACACACTTCATTCCGATGATGGATCCCCAGGACATTCCAGATAAAAAAATCTTATCTTGACCGAACCGTTCAGTCAGGTAATCAATAATTTGTTTTGTATCCTCCACAAATTGATGTACATTCATTTTTTCAATTGGAAGATCCTTATGATAGCTTTTGCCAGAGCCTCTTTGATCATAATAAACCGCGATGAAGTTCTCGACAATTTCCGGATAGACGCCTCTTGAACTTACCCCGAATGGGATTGGCTGGCCAGGACCTCCATGTAAAAACAAAATAATTGGCTTAGCTGCACTTTTACCTTCAAGGAGAATATATTGTTTTGTTCCATTCACATGTAATTCAACTAACTCCGCTATACCTCCCTCCTTGATCGCCTTTTGACTTTTACGCAGAATTTTATTTTTCCAGAAATATCGTACCAACAGTAAAGATAAAATAGCTGCGAATATTACGATAAAAAATAACCCAAAAACCTGACCCAACCTAACTGCCCCACTTTTATTCAACAAAATTATTGTTGCTCTCATTTTAATATAAAACCATTCCTCTATATACCATTATTTTCTAATACCTCCTAACAAGAAAAAAAGAGGATGCCTATGCGGTTCTGGATAACGGATATAAATTTTTCATTTCTTCGATACAATTTTTTGTTAACGCAACTACCCGCAGCTGTCATGGTACTTCAACTTCATTTACATAAAATCAGGAAATAGACAATGAATTCTATTAACGTATTAAATGGCTACGTCAGACGAAAAAACATATAATAGAAAAAAAAGAAAGAAAAGAGGAAAAAGGAATGGATGAAGAAACAAAGATGTGTTCTGCTTCAAAAGTGATAAAAACAAGCAGGGTGTTTCCCCTAGATACGAACAACCATGGAACGCTTTACGGAGGAAAATTGATGAGTATGATTGATGATGTGGCTTCGATATCTGCATCCCGCCATGCAAGGTGTGACATTGTCACGGCATCCACTGATTCAGTCGACTTCCTGATTCCCATACAAAAGGATCATTCTGTTTGCCTCGAATCATTTGTGACATGGGTGGGAACTTCATCAATGGAGGTATTTGTAAAAGTCATATCTGAAGACCTGATGACAGGTGAAAGAAAACTTGCAGCTACTTCATTCTTGACGTTTGTTGCCCTTTCAAAAGAAGGCAAGCCTGTATCTATTCCAAAAGTCATCCCTAGTACACAAGAAGAAATCATGCTTCATGAAAGTGCCGCTGAGAGAGCCGAAAACAGGAAGAAGAGAAGGAAAAAAAGCAGGGAACTTGCTAAGAAAATGGATATAGAGCTTCCATGGTAGTAGAAAGCATCCCATTCAACTGACTTGCTGAAGGAACCCACCCAAAAAGGTTGGGTTCCTTATTATTTTAGGCAGTCGACTAGATTTACAGGCTTGTATTCACTTTAAACTGTCCGTCATCATGCTCTTTCCAAAAGGAATAAAGAAAAAGCAGACGCAAAAAGCAAAGAAATTCGCCAGCAAGTCGATGAATGGACTGGAAAAATCCGAGCCTTAAAGAAGGAACGCGGCGATACATGGTAAATGAGCAGATGGATCTCAGAATTTGAAAACCATTTCATTTTGTTCACATATTGTCCCCTTTTCGTTCATCAAATGATCAATTTCGAAATGATCATGGTATCCTCAATGGAATTATAATTACTCTTGTACTAACAACAAGGAGTTGGCAGCAATGAGAGATAAATTGATTGATGTTCTGCTAGGGTTGACCCTCTTTTGTATCGAATGGACTTTCCTTTTTTTACTTAGCGCTGGCAAGGATGTTAAGTCACAATCGTAAGCTAACTATTTATATCTAAAAAAGAAACTCCTGCGATAAAGGAGTTTCTTTTCCCTCGTTTTATTGGGTTTCGATCATTGTTCCGTATTTCGTTCTGTTCACCCTTACTGCTTCATCGGCATCAACAGAATCGTAAAGCTCTTTTCGTACAACTATTTTTTCACCATTAATCTGCAGCCAATATTCGTTTTCAATATCGTAATTGCCATAGATATTTTTCACATTCTTACCCACACCTTTGCCCGCTATGATTCCCTCTTCTTCATGAAATGAAAATTCAGTGTCAAGGTAATCCTCATACGCAAAAGATAACATTCCAATACAGCCAATCCATAGAAGGATGGAAAGTATTTTTTCCATTTTTATCACCCGGGCTTAGCTTATGGATAAGAACTGCATTTTAATCATTAACAACTTTACTGCCGGTCTCCCCCTGCTTTCCAAGGTTTAAAACATCTTTATCACTTTATATTGTTTACCACTGAATGGATCTGGAAAAGGATCCGCTACTACTGCAGCCACCTGGATTGGTACGAAGCGATGATCATCCTCCGTGATCGTATTAAAACCATGATCGTGTACATCTGCAAATACAGCTGGTATAAATTCCCTGAACACACATGTACCCGTTCTTGCTTCAGCCGTTACAAAATCTCCTCTTTAATTGCGGATATATTAACTATTAAAAATGAAATGCTTTAGAGAGTCGATTCAGGAAAATTATGTTAAAGTATACTTAAACAAAAACTAGGATTGGTGATTATGGAAAATACAGCTCTTTTATTAAAAGAAGAACTGAAAGATCTTGATTTTAAGCAGCCTGAAACCATTAAAAATAAGGATCTCAATCAACTTATTCAGCAAATGGCAGACCATATCGGTTCCACTGACTCTGAGTTAAGAGACAAGCTGATCTATACTTCTTTTTACTATTTAATTAAACAAGATTATCTTAATGAACGACAGCTGACTCATTTATTGGAAACCTGTCTTGACGAAAATCACTTGTTTTTAAGCATTGGCAGCACGAATGATGATTCAGTTTTCACAAGAGCGTTTTCTTCCCTCATTGTTGCGCTTATTTTAGGAAAAGACAGCAGTGAACGTTTTCTTTCCGATGCGTTAGTCCTCCACGCAATTGAAAGCAGTCTGCTTTATTTAAATAAAGAAAAGGATACTCGGGGATTTGTGGAAGGAAAAGGCTGGGCGCATAGCATTGCCCATGGTGCGGATCTATTGGATGAAGCGATCAAGCACCCCCTATTTGAAATGGATTTGGCAGACGACTGCCTTAAAACGATTATTGGCTGCATACTTAAGGAAGCAGCATACACTGATCGAGAGGATGAACGACTTATTTATGCAGTCGAAGCTCTTTTAGACAAGGGAATGGATGAGAGTGTACTAGAAAAATGGATTACAAGCCTACCTGATCATCTCAGTGAAATGCAAAATCCAAATGGATTTTCTTTATCCATTTTTAGAAAAAAGACCAACTCAAGCAATTTCTTGAAAGCCTTATATTTTCGCTTGATGTTTAAAAACGAGGGAGTCAGCACCAGGAAAAGAATTGTGGAGATTTTAGAAATGTGGCATCAGAATTAGCCGCAGTGATATTCACTGCGGCTGCATGAACTAACACTTTAATTTCGAGCTTATTTTGACACAGAGTAAACAAGTATCTCTTTTCCCCATTTAATAATCTTCTTTTTAATCGTCATGCCAATTCGTTCCGCAACCTTTGCAGAGGGATGATTGTTAACATCCACCAATGAAATCATTTCACTTTGATTCAAATGCTCGAAGCCATATTTTTTACAAGCTGTTGCCGCTTCCGTCGCATAGCCATTTCCCCACACTCGTCTAGCAAACAGATATCCGATTTCCATTCTGGACTCTTCATCCACTATCTGACGAACAATTCCGCATTGCCCTAAAAACTCTCCTGTTTCCTTGTCTTCTGCGATCCAAAGACCTACCCCATGATCCTCATAATTGTTTAATGTCCATTCAATCCAGGCATTTGTTTCTTTTACGTTTTTAGTAGAAGGATAGTACGCCATCGCCACAGGGTCAGAAAAAATCTCGAGAAGCTTGCCTGCATCGTTCTTTTCCATTTTTCTAAGTATTAATCGTTCGGTGCTTATGATAATTGGTGTCATGCCCTTCCTCACTCCATAAAAAATTGCCTCACATCTGGGGAGCTTCCATCCCAATCTGAGTCCATTCCTCTTTGGATGGACCATAAATCCCTGGTACACGTAATCCTGCCTGGCGCATTAATACGGTCATTTGTCCTCGATGGTGAATCTGATGCTGAATTAAGAAGTATAGAAGTGTTCCTTTTGTCATCTTATTTCCAAAGAAATCGATCACTTCATCAAGATTTTCGTCAGTCCACTGCGTTTTTAAGGCATCAGCAAAAGCATTACTTGCCTGCCCATAGGACTCAGCAATAAATCTTGCAGAATCAGGCACAGGGTAGTCCTTCGCAGGTGCTTCAAACGAAAGTCCGGACTGGGAGGACATTACTTTTATCGCTGTTACGATATGCCATGCGATTCGACCCAAGTTCCAATTCTCTGAAGTTATTTCCTGAGACAACGATTCATCCGTTAATTGATTAAGGGCTTTTTGAGTAGAAGCTGCTTCAAATTCCCATGATTCCATAAACCGATTCAATGTTTTAAACATGTCCCTTCCCCCTAAGTGAATAATGTTCCAACATCATTAGTATTCTGCGTCAGCTTTTTCATTCCTTTATCTTTAAAAATAATCATGTTACCATGTTTCATCATGTATCATTTACCAGTGATCAGGTTTTTTCAGACCTACCGGCAACTTTGTACGTTTATCACCTTTTGCTGAATTAATCTGTGCTTGGGTCAGAAAAAAACTTCCTGCAAGGTTAGCACCGCTTAAATCGGTGTCTCTCAAATCGGCTCCGATAAAATCACAATCTCTTAAATCTGGTTCCTTTAATTCAGCGGCAATCATGAGAGCTCCACGCAAATTAGCACCTCTAAGGTTCTCCCTTCGCATTTTTGTACCTATAAAACTGCTTCCCCGTTTTACCCTTTTGTTCTTATTTTTCACTTTTGAACGGACCATTTCACTGGTCTGTAAAAGCAAATCATTCACTATTGCCCTGTGGTCCTGAATATCAAGGCTTAGTATAGCAGAAGGTTCCAGAGTGGTAAGATCTTTTGTTTTTTCAAGAGCAACCAAAAAATCGGTATGAAGCGGCTTCGCTTCCACAAAGGAAAGCGCCGCATGCAAATAACAAAACATTTCATGAATCTGCTGCATAATGGGAAATACATCGAACATTTCTTTAGCAGATGCAGGATTTTCACGCCAATCCATCCCGTTATATGTGAACTGGGAAACCTTTTGGCCAGCTCCAAAGCATTCATAAACCGTGCACCCTTTGAATCCTTTGCTGCGAAGGTTTTTATGGATGCTGCAGCGAAAATCTGCTTGCAGGTTTTGACAGGGAGTACCACCCTCTTTATTAAAAGCAAAATCGACTGATTTCGCATAAGGCAACGCTACACAACATAAACCAAAACAATTTCTGCAGTCAGCGCGTAAATCTTTAAATTTTTCAACTTTTAATTGATTACGCAATACTTTCACTTCCTCTTAAAACATACAAATACGATGTTATAAGATTATGTATTCAACAAATAGCTTAACACTTCCTTCACATATCAAGAAACAGCCCCGGTAAGCATTGTAAACAAAGGCTACTTAATAAAGATAGTAATTTTTATTTAGACAAGGGGTAATTTATTCAGCAAGGATTTCAAACTATTTTTGAGCCAAATTAGTCAACTAATTATCAGCTTTCTTAGCTGAAGAACAATAGCTATAGTCCTTAATAAAATGTTGGTGCTCTTTAAGGTGATAATTGGTTTGCCAATCATCATTTTTATCGTTGGATGACTTATTGAACTTCAGCGTTTTAGTAGGGCTTTTATGATATTGTTATTAATAATGGATATTCCGTTAAAGGGTAAGTTAGTTAATTGTAAAACAATAGTAACAACCTTTCGTAAAACGGGTTAAGTGAAAGAGGGATGCAAAAGTGAAAAAAAACCTTTTATTAGAAAGACTCAACCAGATTGGTACAAGTTTAGAAAAAACTGATGATGCATTACTTTTACTAGGACTTGGTTCAGTTGGAAATGAGATTGGCCGTTTAGATGAATATTCTGATTTAGACTTTTTTGTTATCGTAAAGCCCACTTTGAAAACAAGATTTATTGACCAATTAGATTGGCTTGAATCTGTTCACCCTTTGGCTTATTCATTTAAAAATACAAAAGATGGTTATAAGATTTTATTTGATGATGGAATATATGGTGAATTTGCGGTATTCGAAGAAGAGGAAATGGGAGAAATTCTTTTTTCTCCTGGACGTATTGTATGGAAAGATCCTTCCTTTAATAATCTAGAAATTGTATCTCCTTTAAGAGAAGCCCCATCGGTACGCCAAGAGTCACTAAGCTTTGCTATAAACGAAGCCCTGACTAATTTATATGTGGGACTTTGCAGGTATGCTAGAGGTGAAAAGCTATCCGCTATGAAGTTTATCCAAAACCACGCATTAGATAATGTTCTATCCGTGCTCCATCTAATTGAAAAGGAAGTAGAGTATTACCCAGATATTTTTGGTAATGAGAGACGCCTGGAGAAAAGGTTTCCAGGATTCGCAGGAATGGTGGGAGAAATGTTACAAGGATATCAGCGAGTTTCGGAATCTGCTCTTAAAATTTTGGATTATTTAGAAGCAGCTTATCCTCTGAATCAAAATATGTGTAAAGAAATTAGACGATTAGCTGTTATTTGTGATCAATTAGAGGAATAATACCCTGTTTTTAACTAGTTAGGTTTCAATTTTAAAAAACCTAACTAGTTAAAAATATATAACGAATTGTATCAAGGATTAAATAGTATGAAAAAAGCAACAAACTACGGGATAATATCCTAAACAAAATACCGCGGTCCAATACCAGGGCAATGTTTTTAGTACTTTTCAAACGATCCTCAGAGCATGTTAAATAGTATAAAACACTGATAAATTAAGAATTTCACGCTAATAACATTACTCTAACCTTCTTTTCATTCTGCAGTAACTCTTCTCCTAAAAATTTCGCCAGCTCCAGCATCCCGTATTTGCCTGCTATAGCTTCTGCATCTGCATTATAGTTCGTATTAGTATTGATATCGTAAGTGAAAATGTCTCCTTGTTCATTTCGGATAAATTCGATTCCAGCCACGCTGATATTATTTGCTTCAAGTACCCTTTTATATTTTTCAATGATCGGGTCATTGAATCCTTCGGTTATCTGGAACTTCGGCTTCTCTTCTGCTTCCTCTCCCACCGGACAGAATACGTCACCGATTTGACAAGCGTCCGCCGGGCATAATTCAAACCCTTCTGATGTATCCACTCTTACCGCATATACAAACTCGCCGCCAACGAACTCACATCTAGTGATATAGCTTTCGGGTGAATAAATATATTCCTGGATGAGTGTAACACCATCAACCGGTTCTTCAAAAGCAGGTCCCTCAACATATGTCCTCAACGCTTCTACAGATTGGAACAGCTGGACACCGAGGCCCTTCCCCGCGCGATTATGCTTGGTAATGAACGGTCTTCCTTGAAAAGCGACAGCTGCCTCGAGAATCTGATTTTTGCCAACAGCCGCAACCGTCTTTGGCGTCCTGACCCCATGTTTATTCAGCTCCAAATACTGCTTGACCTTGCTTACCTCTAAATCAAGAGCCCGTGTTCCGTTATGCACCTTCCGTCCGTGGGCTTCCAGCCAGGCTAAAACCTGCGAAGCATATTCAGGTGCATAGCGATGGCCTCTTGTATGGGAGGACGCGCTCATTCTGCTATAAAAAATCCCCTCGGGCGGCTCAGTTGATAAATCCAGCAAGCCCTCATCAAGATGCCATTCCTCAAATGGCACACCCAGTTCCTCCAACCTCTTCGTTAAATGGATCGTCCATTCGCTATTTTCATGTATGACATAAACTTTGCTCAAATTCTTTCTCTCCTTTTTACTCTCTATCATTTTAAAGATTAAGAGTGAAAAATTCACTCGTTTTATTTAGTAGAATCCATCTCAAATATAAGGCAGAAAAGATCCTTTAACCATTGTTTCCGTTCTTACTAAGCTTCGAGCCATTTTTTCCCACTCGATAGCCTCTCTAAAAAGAGCAGTTTAACCAAAAAACGAAATTGTTTTACATTCAGTAAAAAAAGGAAATCTAGATTTCATCAAACTGTCAAACGTTCTCTTTTCTCCTCGACAAGAGGCATGACATCTTTCGCGAAACGATTCATTTCCTCTAACTGAGGTGAGAATTGCAGGAGAAGCAATCCAAGTCCTGCCTCCTCATACTGTAAAATGCGTTCTGCAATCTGCTCTGGCGTGCCCACCAGATTCGGCCTCAAACCACGATTGGAAACGGAATAATCCTGAAGCTGGATCTGCTGTTCGAGCTGGGATTTGCTCGTAAAATCCTTAAATCCAGCATAGGCGCTGGATTCCTTCACATTCGTGATTCGCTCTAATTCAGCGCGGGCTTCTTCCTCAGTATCACGGCAAATGACATACGCTGCCATTCCGAACTCTGACAGTTCTGCATTCCCGGTTGCATCTCGGCGGATTTTCATATCGGTGATTTTCCGCTGAATTTCTTCAACCGTTCCTCCATGCATCACATAAGCATCGCATTTCTCAACAATCGTCTGTTTCCCCTTCTCACTTTCACCGCCAGCGTACAAAATTGGATTTGGGCGCTGAACCGGTTTCGGGAAAAGCTTTGTATCTTTCAGTTGATAATATTTTCCCTCGTACGAAAAACTTTCTTCGCTCCAAAGTCCCTTTAGAACATCGATGAATTCAGTGGTCCTTTCATATCTCTCATCATGCTCGGTGAAAATGCCTCCATATTGGCGTGCCTCTTCTTCCCACCAGGCAGAAACGACATTCAGAGTGAAACGTCCTTTGCTGATCTGATCAATATTCGCGGCCATCTTTGCAGTGATAGCCGGATTGTGAAAACCAGGACGGACGGCAGCCATTATTTCTATTTTTTCCGTAACAGAAGCAAGTGCGGCAGCCGTTGTCCAAGCTTCAAGTGAATCATGCTCAGGACCTTTAATATCATTTAAGTAGAGCTCAGCGATTAGTGTTGTAGAATAACCCCATTGCTCTGCTGATTGAATCACTGTCTTGGCATATTCAAAAGTTGGTGGCATCTTTTCATCCTCAACATTCCTTAACCATCCGCCAAAAATCGGCAGCCAAAATCCATATTTCATCCCTGATCTCTCCTCTGCTCACATAATCCTTACTTTACCAACCCATTAAGTAGGTATTGTATTAATAAGATAGAGACTTAACAAAGCCCCCAAAAAACAAAAGCTCCCTTCACAAAGAAGAGAGCTTTCGCAAACTCTCTCCTTATCTTTCGAACAAAAAGTTCGCAGGAATTGGCACAGTGTTCATGTGAACCTGTTGCCGAGGTTTCGCAGGGCCTTTCCCTCCACCTCTCTTGATAAGAAGACAATATGTATTAAATTTTAGTTCAATAAAGTGATAATATTCTAAATTTATATAAAA
The DNA here is from genome assembly GCF_049532715.1 of Heyndrickxia sp. MSNUG. Taxonomy (NCBI): domain Bacteria; kingdom Bacillati; phylum Bacillota; class Bacilli; order Caryophanales; family Bacillaceae; genus Heyndrickxia; species Heyndrickxia sp. MSNUG. The sequence continues at coordinate 2,062,486 of NZ_CP150978.1, read as the reverse complement.
GTCAATTCGTATACCGAAATATTTTACAATACTATAAGGAATGCTCAAGCATAAACCGGTTCACACGCTCGGCTGCTTCTGTAAGTCTTTCTGGCGGCTGTACCATCGCGATACGAACATAGCCCTCCCCTTGATTGCCGAAAGCGTCACCCGGGACGACTGCAATTCCTTCCTGTTCAATCAACTCGAAGGCAAAATCACGGGATTTCCATCCGGCAGGAATTTTTGCCCAGACAAACATCGTTGCTGGGGAATTAGCGACCTGCCACCCGCTATTTCTTAATCCTAAAACTAAAGCATCCCTGCGACTTTCATATTGCCTTACCTGGTCCTGCAGAAACGAATAATCAGAAGTCAAGGCAGCAACTGCTGCCATCTGAATCGGATAAAAGATCCCATAGTCGATATGTGATTTAAAAGAAGCCAGAATGTCAATGACTTGTCGATTGCCTACCACATAACCAATTCGGCAGCCTGCCATATTAAACGTTTTCGAAAGCGAATTGAACTCTACTCCCACTTCCTTAGCACCAGGCACTGACATGAAACTGATTTGCGGGTTTCCATCATAGATAAGCTCAGAATATGCAAAATCATGCACAACCAGGATATTATGCAGCTTGGCAAACTGGATAACCTCTTCGAAAAAGCTATGGTCAGCAAGCGCAGTAACAGGATTTCCCGGGTAGCTTAAAACCATCATTTTCGTCTTATGTAAAACGTTTTCTGGAATTTCATTAAGTTTAGGGAGAAATTTATTCTCTGCAAGCAGTGGCATTGGATGGATGAGCCCGCCAGCAATCGTTACACTAGCTTCATAGATTGGGTACCCGGGATCCGGCACAAGTACATAATCACCTGGATCAATGATCGCTGTGGCAAGATGAGCGAGTCCATCCTGAGAACCCATAAGCTGCAGGACTTCATTTTCATCATCCAGTTCAACACCATAACGCTGCTGATAAAAATACTTAACTGCCTCATTGAATTCACTGATCCCTTTCAATGTATACCCGTATCTTTCAGGATCCTTCGAATATTCAACCAGGGTATCAACTACAAATGATGGTGGCGGGAAATCCGGGCTCCCGATGCTAAGATCGATCACATCTTTCCCTTTCAAAACAGCAGCCTGCTTTCGGTCTACCACCTCCTGAAAGATGCTGGAAGTCATTTTTCTAATTTTTTCTGATCCGTAGAGATTCATGGACATTCCCCTTTACTGTGAATTTGCGTCATGTTGCTGTTCTTTGAGAATTCTAATTTTTTAAAATATAAATTCGATTATAACAGTCTCACATTTACAGTTCCAGAATCTTTTGTTATTCTTCTGAATTTTTGACTTAATAAAGTCCTCTGCCCATGCCACTCTTTTAATAGGTTTTCAAAAAGGCATGCGATGATCATCTTATTGCAATGGTAGGTTCCAAGCTTATATTAATGGTAAAATGAAAAAAATGTTAAATATTTAGAAGGAGTGAAAATAATTATGGATACTCAAATTACTACAAAAATGAAAATTTCAAAGCCTGCTCATGAGGTATATGAAGCATTTGTAAACCCTGAAAAGATGGCTAATTTCTGGTTTTCATCCGGAACAGGAAGAATGGAACCAGGAAAGACGATAATCTGGAGGTATGATGAATACAATGCAGAAGGTTCCGTCCATGTGCTGGAGGTCGAAGAAAATAAGAAAATCGTGTTTTCATGGGGAGCAGAAAATCAAGAAACAATTGTTACAATCACACTGAAAGAGATGGACGATACGAGTACCGTTGTTGAGGTGAGCGAATCTGGTTTGAGAGCAGATGACCCTGAAATAGTAAATAAAATGATCCAGCAAAAAGAAGGTTGGGTGTATATGCTAACTTGTTTAAAAGGATATTTGGAAAATGGCATGAGTAATTTGAGAGCATCATTGGTGCATTAAGAAGGAAAATGACTAGGGTATTACTTCTTGGCAATACAAAGAGAAAATAATACCCTATTTTGTGACACGTTTTTGCGTTACGATAACAAATCAAAGGTCAATTGACTTTCTAAATAAATGTTTCATAGGATACTGCATATTCCTTAAAGCCATTTCTGGCGTATAATTTTTTCGCATGATCATTCCATGAATAAGCATGTAATTTAATTCTATTAATCCCTTTATCTTTCATCCAATTTACCGTCTCGTCTAATAGTCTTTGTCCCAGACCATGTCCTCTAGCAGCATCCTCCAAAAATAGTTCATCAAAAAGACCCATCCTGCCTGTTCCATTATCTGCTGCTTCATTTTCTTCAAAAATTCTGCCTAAGGCATATCCAACGGGTGTTCCTTCTAATTCTGCTATTAAGATTAGCGTATCGTCATTTCTACTATTAAATGTTTCATATGCATTCTGTTTTATTGTATGAATAACGCTTTCATAATTATCGTATGTACATTCATTTGAATGATTATTTCGATTGAAGTTGCTTAATTTAACAGCATACTCGATAAAAATATCTCTGTCACTATCTACGGCTTGCCTGATCTCTACTTTCATTCACTTTCCTCCGTTTTATGTTCGTTCGTTACTTCTCAGGATTTTCCTAGACAATGATTTACTAAATTATGATTTACTAAGATCTCTAGTATGACACTCATCCTGATGGCAACAATTCCATTTTAATGGATTTAGAGATTAAATGTAAAAAAATGAGCCGATGAACAGCTCATTTTTTTACTGGGGTGCTATACGACTCAGCAACTATTTCGAGATGATTTTATCAATAATCCCGTATTCAAGGGCTTCCTGTGCACTCATGAAATAATCACGGTCCGTGTCTTTCGCAATTTTTTCAATGTGCTGCCCTGTTCGATCAGATATGATGGAGTTTATATGCTCACGAAGCTTGAGAATTCTCCGTGCCGAGATTTCGATTTCTGTGGCCTGCCCCCTAGCTCCGCCAAGCGGCTGATGAATCATAATTTCACTGTTTGGAAGGGCGTAACGCTTTCCCTTTGTACCTGCGAGCAAAAGCATCGCTCCAAATGAGGCTGCCATTCCAATGCAAATCGTACTGATATCAGGCTTGATATATTCCATTGTATCAAAGATGGCGAAACCAGCTGAAGTTGAACCTCCAGGACTGTTGATGTAAATCGAAATATCCTTTTCGGGATTATCCGCTTCAAGGAATAACAGCTGAGCGATGACACTGTTCGCTACCTGGTCATTGATTTCATCACCAAGCATGATGATGCGGTCTTTTAAAAGTCGAGAATAAATGTCGTAAGACCTTTCTCCTCTGTTTGACTGCTCGATAACATATGGAATTGTACCCATGATATTCCCTCCCTTTTCTGGTTAGGCTGCCATTTTGAAAGAAGAGAGAGGAGAACTTGAATGCATGGCCATAGCCATTTTTGGAGCAGCAAAAAGAGATGGGATTTCACGTATATGTTCTAACAGGACCGCAGGATCTTGAGCTTGAAGAGATTCGCTCAACAGGCTGGAAAGGAGCTTTTCTTCCCCTTCATCCTGTAACGAGTCCACATCACGAATAGTCCCTTCTTTTTCAAGCCGTTTTCTCGCACGATGTAGCGAGCCTTTAACTGCCATTTCAGTCATCCCCAGCAGACCTGCAATCTCCGCTGATTGAAATCGGAATGCTTCCTTAAGGATAAAAATAACGGACTGCTTAGGTGTCATTTTTTCCATTAACAGCTCAACCGTTTCAGCCGCGCTGTTCTGTTTGAAAGAAGCCTCTTGCACTGAAAAATCTTCTGGAATCCCTGGTACCTCATGCTTCCGCTTTCTGATCGTGTCAACCCAGTGATGGTACGCAATTTTTTTCAGCAAGGCAGAATTAATTTGGGATGATTCATAGTGTCTAATTGCCTTAATGATCGTCTCTTGAAACAGATCATCTCCATCCCAGCCATTTTGAGCCAGGAATTGACAATACTGCTGCAGGCGGGGATAAAACTGCTAAATCTCGCTGTTTCCCCTTGTCTCCTCCTGTATGTCAACGGCCTCCAAACGCTTTTTGGTTTGCATTCTGTTCACTCCTTTAAACCTCTCTGATCCTTAAACGAATGAAGGGAGAGAAAAAGATACGCCCTGAAAAAATTTTTTCAAAAAACAAGATAAAGTTATAATCCTACTTCCCTTTCAAGCATTATATGAGGAACTACACAGATCTGATGTTATGTATAATTTTTAACTCAGTCACATTGCTGAGCAGTTTCTTCGATTGCACGAGCCACTTTACCACTCTAAAGCACTGGGGGTCTGACCCCCAGTGCGGTGGTGTGCTAAAGGACTTCTTTTTTCTTTTGTTCTTTGTCCAATGCTTCATCCTGGTTTACCTTGGATTTTTTAAATGTCCAATTAACAAGGAAGATTCCTATAAAAATGAGTGTTCCTCCGGCGTAGACATACCAATTCACCACTTCATCTAGCAGCATCCAGCCTGTCAGTACACCGAAAAACGGTGCGAGGAATAAGAATGCACTTGTCTTTCCCGGGTCTCCTTCGTTGATCAGGTAGAACCATATCGCAAATTGAACAATCGAAGCCATAATGGCGAGCCATAAGATAATCGATACTGACATTAGATTAATAGACAGCTTCGGAGTTTCAATTGTTATTCCCATTATTAATAAGATGCTCCCGCCAAAGAGCATCTGATAAGCCGTTAACACCCAGACATTAAATTGGCTGCCCCATTGTTTGATCAGAATTGTCGCAATCGACCAGGAGACTGCCGCCCCTAACCCCAGGAGCGTGCCAGAAGTCAACTGCAAATGAAATCCCAACGTGACAAAAACACCAATAAAGCCAATGATCGCACCTAGCCATTGCATGAATCTGTAACGTATCCCCAGAAACGCTGTACCCATAATGACAACAATCAGTGGATTGCTAAAAGTGAGAATGGAAGACTCTCCAGCGGTTATTGTTCGTAAGCTTAGAAAAATGCATCCCATTACACCAGCTGTTTGGAACATACCAATTACGAATACCTTTGCCCACTCAGTAAAATTTACTGGCAGCTGTTTTCTCCTGACCAGTACAGACATTATCAATCCAGCCAGTGTGAATCTTAAGCCGACCAGCAATAACGGGGAAACATATGTTAAGCCGATTTTTCCCACGGTAAAAGAAGATCCCATAAGAAAGGTCGTTGCTACAACAAGCACTCCAAAAAGTACTGGATGAATGGTCCTATTAACTCTAGAATCTGACAATGTAAAATCCCCTCCCTTACCCGTTGTCAGTATCTCTCTATATTCTTCTTTTTGCAAAAGATATCCTTTATTAGGGAGAGATTCGGTAGCTGGATCATTTAATACCCGTGCTCATTCCGCTTTAGCTTTCTTCATTTCTATATGCTCTTATTTGTGTCTTTAATGAGGAATAAACACCTACTGCAGCGTTTCCGTAGAAAAACCCCATGAATATGCCAGCCCAAAGATTATTTGGATGAGCAATGAAAATGGATATGACTAACCCTATTAGATTAGCCAGCGCCGGAACAAATGGTTTACGGATATGCATCAAGATTTTAAGAAGCTGAGTCGCTAAAATGATTACTGGCACCGCTACAACTGCATCCCAAAAATTTGTATGGATAATAGGAAATGCTTCCATTATTGCACCTCGACCTGTTATTTACTTAGTGATGAACATATAAGGCCAATGATCTCTTATTACATAGCTTCATTGAATTTATTATGTGCTTTTCTATGAAAAATCTTCTCTGATTCATAAAAAAGACATTCGCAAAAATGTAAAATGTTCAGTTAATGTGGAGAAAAGTGAAGAAGGCAGACCAATTTACATACGAAATTGCATTTGATTTCAATGAGTTTAATAAAAAATCTAGCATAAAAAAACGCTTGGAGATTATCCAAGCGTTTTTTCTAATATTCATTTGTCTGATATATGCGACTGAATTTCATAATTTCTTACGAGCATTCCATTTGATTTTAGCATTCCAAATTTCTCATAATAACCAACTAAGTCATCATCACAACACAAATCCACCATATATATATCATCAAGCTTTTTTAACATTCGCTTTAGTAACTCTTTGCCAATGCCTTTATTCTTATACTCTGGTAAAACTTCAAGGAACGGAATGTAGGCAGATAGAACTCCATCGCTGATTGCTGTTATAAATCCAACTACTTGATTGGTATGTTCATCTAACGCAATGACCACCAGACTGCTGTTTTTTAGCAGTTTTAAGTGAGTTTCTGGATTTGGGCGATTGAGCCAATCCACAAAAAAACCTTTCAACATATCAGACGAAATCTCATCAAGGCAACTTTTGTATATCATCATATATCAACTCCTAGTTTTTTTCTATTAGGCAGATGATATATCAATTGTAAAGTAACAAAACAATGACCTCCAAATATTTCTTATGTGATACTATCAGTTTCCCGACTTTTAAAAAATCCTTTTTTTAGCAATTTTATGTAATGAGTGCAATGAATTATTTAATTAAGATAAATGATATCATTTAATTTAAAATAGCCTATCAGAAGATAATAGTATTTTCAATAGACCATCAGGTACGATTGATCTCAATCCATGATAAATTAACTCTAACTTTAATCGATTGCTGCCACGGAGTCTTCTTGCTCCAAGAAAAGTTCCAATAAAGGAGTAATGTAACCATCAAATTTATCAACATCATCGAGTGAGATCCAGGAAACGGCAAGTAAATCGTCATTGTCTTCAATCCTTTGATCGTAGCCAAGTTCCCCGCCGATAATTTCTGCTATGAAGGTATATTTGAATTCATCTTTATTAAGGAGCCTTATAACAACTGTATCATAGCCAGTTTCCTCTTTTACCTCTCGGATACATGCTTCTTCTGGAGTTTCATTCCCTTCCATTCCTCCACCAGGAAAATTCCAGACAATCCGGCCACTAGAAACGTATTGTTTGACCATTAAAAGTTTGCCATCGCGAATTATTAGAGCCTGAGAGACCATGCTCCTCACTCCCACTTACCAATATATTTTACAAGCTATTTACTCTTACCAAATAGTCCATAACCTTTTCGGTCTCTATCATTTCAACCGTTTCTACGAAGCCAAGACTTTTATAAAATTGAATAGCCCCCGCGTTTTCCGGGACTACTGAAAGACGGACTCTCTGACAATCGGGATGCCCAGAAATAATCATTTCAATGATTTTTTTCATCGCGGTCCTTCCATACCCTTTGCCCTGATACTCTTCCCCAATCATGAACCTTGGTACCCAGTGCCGATCATAGTCATCATTTTCGGGAATATACTCAACAGCAGCCAGTCCTACTATCGTTTCACCATCACAAATAGCATACGGTGTGAATTTGGGATCTACATAAGCCCAGGCAATCGTAGCCAAATTCCTTGCGACAAACTTCTTTTGATCTTCAGATACTTCCAGTCGCGCACAGGCTCTTATATTATCCTGAGTGACTGGCATGATTTTAATATTAATACTCATTTCTCTAGCCCCCGTTCTTCCCTCCTAAAATAATTCGCTAAAAAGTCGATTTCCCCTTTTTCCGCACAGCTTCCTTTCATATTCACTTTCAGAAATGTTTTTACCTTTATCATTCAATCACCTCAACCCCAACAATATCCGTAAACTTTATGGACATTGCTGTCCCATCTTTGCTAACAAACCTGACCTCTTTTTTTATAGGGTCAAGATAATGGACCAATCCTTCTTCTACTTGTGTAAATCCGTCCTCCCACTTCGAAAGAACTACAGGGTATGTATACTCCATCGCGTAACAAATGCGGTTTTCCAGCTCTTCGATTTCATACTCGTCCAGTAAGGGTTTAGTCTGGCGAAGTTCATCGCGAGCAAGTTCTCGCAATAATGCCCGGTGTTCAGGTGCAAAATGTGCAGGTAAAAACTTCAGCATTCCTCTGTCACGAATTCTCATATGTATCATTCCCTTCAACTGCCTTCGCTGTTATTATAACCCGAACACACGTTCTTAAACTATTTAATTTTGGGTTATTAATTAGACAAATGAAAGAATGAATGTAAAAATTAATCACTTTTTTAATGTAAATACAAAAGACCAGCTAAATAGCCGGTCTCCAAAATCAAGCAATTACTTCATGATATTTAAAATAAGTTGATAATTTGGATTCAACATGAGATTTCCAGTCTTCAAGCGGAACATCCAGGTCCTGTAACACCTTATAAGCATGAACCCATGCACTCATTTCGGCCGTTATTCGGTAAGACCAATCATTCAACCATAAATCATAGTTAAGTTCACCATTAACAAAGTCTATTAGATGACCGATTTCATGGGCAAAAGCATAAATATTTTCCAGAGTCGTTGATAATGGAATCGTAATGGACATGTTAGGATTAAAATTGATTTTTTTCTTAGAATCGAGAATCACCTTGCAGTTCAACTTTTCCGCCTCTTCTACTAAACGTAAAAAAGTGCCATATGTTACCATACCTTTTCCCCTTTTGCCTAATAGTTTTTCTCTCTATTATATACATTTTCAGAAAAAGGTATACCCTTTTTTCTTAATTTTCTGAAAAGATACCTTTCTGATGGTTATGCCTTCATTCTCTGCAATCCACTTGAACATTGATAATAATTAAATAAAATTGTTGTAAGTGCCACCACAATGTTTAAATGTCAGGAAAAAATGACAGGATAAATCCTGCAAATAAGGGCTAATAGTTGTTTCAATAACAACGAATATAAGAGGTTTTTATAACTAAGGAAAAAATTGCAGATAATAACGTAAGTATGTTTTATGAAATGTTAAGGATGTGGTAATCATCAAAATACTAAAAATCCCCGTTTTGTGCATTATTTTTTCCTTCTCAATTTCCTGCGGTGTTAAAGCTAACTATACAAGCGAAAAATTCCAAAAGTCATTTTTCAATATTGGCTACAAAGAGGTTTACTACGCATTACAAGAAAGTAATAAGCATTTCAAACGGGTTATTGCTTTGCCGGTGCAAATACCTCCAATTGGATTTACACACAGTTTCGGAAGGCTTAGTGATTTGGATGGTGACAGTAACGATGAGTTTGAAATTGAATACAGACATATAAATAATCCCAAAAATCACTATATGATTTGGGTTAAACCAGTAAAGCACGGTTTACCAATTAGAAAGGAGCAAATTGACCAAACCTTCGAACTTAAAGATGGAACCAAAGCGAGTTATAGTACCAAAATCGCAAGAAGGTTTAATTTACTTGTATTCGAAAAGAATGGTTGGCAGTATGTTTTAAACATTAATAAAGCTGTATCTGACAAAGTAACACCAGAAATTTTAGTAGAAATAGCTAACTCAGTAAATCCATAATCAGAACCACATTAATAAGCATCGGTTTTAATGACCGATGCTTTTGTTTGCTGTTTCCAATGTTAAATTAACTGATAAATGTGTAGTTTTTGATGGTAATAAACTTAGTTTTCCTTCCCATAACTGAACGAGCCCCTTAAAATCTTTTCGCGGTTTTTTAAAGTTTAAAAGGAATCAAAAACCGATCTCACCAGAAACCTGAAAAGGAGAAACAACAGACGAAACGGAAGAATGATCAATTCCGGTACCCAGAACAGGACATCACTTACAAAATCCCATAGCCTATAGTTATTTTCTTGTTTTTTCTTCCTTCTTTTTTCCGCACGTTTTTCGATAAACATGATACGATACTCCTTATTATTCATTAAATATGAGACCAGGCTTTAAGAATTTTAAATTTGTTTCTCGCCACCATTTCATTCCCCAGAGTTATTGTTATTTCAGATTTTCAATCTTTTTAATCTTCAACATAAAAATTGAAATCTTCATATGCGTTTTTAATGCTAATAACTTTATCATATTTACGACTTAAAGCATCTATTGTTTCATTAAAAGTTTAATTCACTTATGTATTCCAGCCACTTCAAAAAAGGACACTCCCATTACGAGATGAAGTGTCCTTTGACTATTTTAATACCAGCTACGCTACCTTTATTATCATCGCATACGAGTCATCACAAAAACCTTTTCATAACCATGGATCATATTGTGCCGTAGACAAGAGTAACCGCAAAAGTAAAACACTGTGCAGTCATTCGTTTTATATCTGCTGCTTCATTTTATCTAATAACTCAGCGGAATTCTCCGCTTTTATCATTTCACCATTTACGATTGCATATGGCGAAATCCTGCATTCCTTACAGCGGCTTTGGCATTCATATTCTTGCAGCGTTATATTTTTTTGTGAGAAAAACTTTTGATACTCTTCAATATCCTCTTCTTTCAAAAACTGCTGAATATTTTTCTGGCAGAGTTCAATCTTTAATTTATTTTGTTTCGAAAATAACCTCTGAATCATGTTCATATATAAAACATCCTTTTAACAGACCTTTTTCACTCAATAATAAATAACAGTTGATCAATCTTCCCATTTATTGTACTCGAGCGAAAAGAAGACCCACTGCAATAATCCACGTTCCTCATAATAGCTGCTTTTTCAATTTTAACAGAAAAAGCAGCTCAAATATAAAAAAACGCAAGCTTCGGGACGATTTTACCCAAAAGTTTGCGTTTTTCCTTAATATATATCTTGTCTGATAAAGACCATGAAGGACACTGCTAATGCCGCAAGACCCCACAATGTTAAAATCACAAGTGAGAATCCTAATGACATTCCATCAATTGGCGGTGCCTGCCCTGCCAAATAGCCTGTTAAGTTCAAATTGATCATGAATAAATACTTAGCTGATTCCCATGATGAAACCATGTTCGTAAGAATGGCGCCGGAAATCAGGGCAGCGAGCATGACACCCATTCCTGCAGGTGTATTTCTAATCAAGACGGAGAGCATGAATGTAAGGGTTCCAACAACAATTGCAACAAACCATACGAGACTGAACTCCATCAGCAGATATTGCCACTGGTGAATCATTTGTGCTGCGCTTGTGTTCAGTTCATTCCCTTCAGCACTGAAGCCTGTTATAACAGGCGCTGACCAGCCCTGAAAGCCAAAAACAATCCCAGAGATTAAGCCGGACAATAAACCGAACAACACGACAATCACCGAAACAGAAAGGATAAGGGTAATGTATTTGCTCATCAGTACCTTCCAGCGCTTTACTGGCCTTGTCAGGAGCAGTTTCACTGTTCCCGCACTCCGTTCTGAGGACACTATATCAGCAGCAACTACCATGATCATCAACGGAATCAGCAGATTGATCGAATACTCGGCAAACACTCGCATGAAGGTCGGTGCGCCTGGTTCCATCGGGTTGATATTATTGTCAAGGTAGTATTGTTGCTGCTGGATGCGCAGCTGCAGCTCACTCTTCCATTCATCTGAAATCCCGCTGCTTGTGATCCGGTTTTGAGTGTCGATAATTTGCTGTTGAAGCGTTGTCCTCCAATCGACATCACCAAAGCGCTCCAGCCTTCTTTCAATGTCCCTGTACTGGGAATAGGTGAACATAGCGACAAGGGCAGCAATAATGGCGGCAACCACCAAAATTCTCTTCTTCCGCACTATTTTTAGCATTTCATTTCTTACGAGGTTAATCAATCGATTCACCTCCAGTCAGTTCAAGAAAGAGATCTTCTAAGGCAGGAAGCTTTCGATTCATTTCTTTTACCAATATTCCATGATCAACAAGCTCCTTGTTCCATGTAGAGGTCTCACTCTCACTGTACGGCGTGATCAATGTCCCATCCGCTCCATCCGTTACAGAGGTATGGCCCATTAGAATTTCCTTCCCCTCTTTATGGGGCTCAATCCGCCATATGACCCGTTCCTGCAGGGCAAGAAGAGAGTCTACGGTGTCCACTTTAATCACAGTACCCCTCGAAATGATCGCAACCCTGTCACACATCAGCTGAATCTCACTTAGCAGATGGCTAGATACGAGAACGGTCAACCCTTCTTCCTCAGCAAGGAATCGAATAAAGCTGCGCATTTCCCTGATCCCCATTGGATCCAATCCGTTTGTCGGCTCGTCAAGGATCAGCACTTTCGGTTTTCCAAGAAGTGCCTGGGCAATTCCAAGCCTCTGCCTCATTCCCAGAGAATAGGTTTTTACAGGGTCATGAATCCTTTCCTCCAGCCTGACAAGTTTTACAACCTCATCGATATAAGAAGGTTCCACATTCGGCAGCATCCGGGCAAAGTGCTCAAGATTTTCCCAGCCAGTCAAATAGGAGTACAATTCAGGATTCTCGACGATACACCCCATTTGGGTCATCGCTTTTGTAAAATCCTTCTCAACGTTATATCCGCATATTTCGATCGTTCCTGACGTTGGCCTGATCAATCCGACGAGCATCCTGATCGTCGTCGTTTTTCCGGCACCGTTTGGTCCAAGGAATCCGAAGACTTCCCCTCTTTTCAGCTCAAAATCAAGACCTTTAATGATTTCCTTTTTGCCAATTCTCTTTTTCAGCCCTTTAACCGAAAGTGTAATCTCACTCATTCTCCATCCCCCTACCATGAAATCAATGATGCAACCCGTTCAGCAATCAGCCTGTAGCCCTCTGCGTTCGGATGGAATTTATCTGTATACAAGTAATCATTCACACTAATCTGAAACAAATCAAATGTCGGAACAAAGATGGTCTTCTGATCCATATCCAGAAGCTTGCTTGTCTCAAAGTTCCATTCGCGGACAATTTTTGTTGTGGCTTCAGCATCATTCAAGTCAATGAAAGGGTTATAAAGGCCAATCTGGAAGATCACTGCCTCCTTATTGATTGATCTCAGTTCCTTTAATACCGCCTCAAGGTTCTTAATATAGCCCTGTCTAAGCTGTGCAATCTTTTTTGCGTCCAGATTCATGAACGTTTGCCCGCTTTGAAAAAGATCATTGCCGCCAATCGTAATCAGTATGTAATCGGCATTTTTGATTTGCCTTTGGATCTCCGCCTGCTTCACTTGATTTAACAGCTGTGCGGAGCGATAACCTTTTACTCCGTAGTTATGAATCATGATTTTTTCTTTCGATTTTTCCTCAAGCTCATCCACTAAATAACCAATATAGCCTTTACCACTCTCATCTCCTGTACCCCGAGTCAATGAGTCCCCCAACGCGACGACAACCTTCCCCTTTTTGGTTGACTTTTCCTCAGCTGGTTCAACTTTCTTTATTATATTTGAAGCCCCATCTTTGTTGAAAAATTGGTTTTGAATCGTCCAACCAAGCCCTATAAGCATCATTAAAAAAGAAAAAACTGATAAAATTAATGCCCATTTAACAGAATGCTTCCTCACTTCATCACTTCCTTTTATAGTTAAAATCTACACGAAATCTCAGTATCAAGATTTTTTGGAATCACATATGTAATGCTATTTTATATTAGTTGTGTTCTTATTAAAAATGATTTTACTGTCATTTCAAAATTTCAATGTGCTAATCAACAATTTGACCCTCTGATCCTGTATAAGTATGTTTTCAAAAGGAAATTTTAAATAGAAGCAGCTATGATTTTTTGCAAACAAAAAAGCGCGCAGCATTTTTGCTGTTCGCGCTTTTTAAATAGCAAATGAGTGGTTGCCGATTTTTTTCACAACTTCACGGGAAAAGATCCAATCACTTGTCGCAGTTTCCGGGTTATAAAAGTAAAGAAGTTCTTCGTTTTTATCCTGATCGATTAGAGCTTCTTCAACAGCCTTAACTGCTTCCTTGCTTGCTGGTTTGTTAATTGAACCATTCTGAACTGGTTCAAAAGCATTCTTTTGATAGATGACTTCCTTGATTGTATCAGGGAATTGTTCGTGCTCCACGCGATTCAGTACGACGTCAGCAACAGCAACTTTCCCTTCATATGGTTCACCTTCTGCTTCTGCCTGAACAAGACGGGCAAGCAGTTTCTTTTCATCTTCTTTTATGAACCGGTTGTCAGTTGATGTAGATACTTTCGTATTCACCTCGACTTTTTTATAAGTCAAAGTATCAGCAGCCTTCTGATCGACTGTTTCAGCATTGAAATGGTGCGTAGGAAACACGCTATATGAACCAATTATAAGTGATATTGTGACCGCAAAAAGAAATAGTTTATTCATCTGTAAACCTCCTGTTTGTAGTTTTTTAGGATAAAAACAGGCCATTTACAAGGCTAACAGGTTTACAAGGTAAACTCACTAGTGAATCATTGGGAGAATTTCCAGCAATGGAAAATGAATATTAAGTCAATTTATTATTCACTCAGTATATATTTTTGGATTAACAATTCCATTATAGAAAAAAGTCGTTTATTCTTCTCCGTGAAAAAAAGAACTTTGATTCTTCAACGTATAAAGCTTACCAGTAAAAATAAATAATTCCTCATAATTTCTTTCTGCGTACTCATCTATAATTTGAATTCCCTTTATAAGTCTTTCCACTAATAGCTGGGTGTACTTTTCATCACAAGTAACCTGATTTACTCTCGTAAGTTCATTGGCTAATGATTGAAATTTAAAATCCTCAATCCACAGTTTTATTTGATATACTTTATCTGAATAAGACCTAGGGTTATTTTTATTATCCAGAGTTTTATAAACAAAATTGATAAAAACCCTAATATTTTCAGCAAGCAAATTCGCCTTTTGCATCTGGAACTTCATCTCAGCACCCCTCTGTTCCAAAACATTATCTACAAAAAATATATGTTTCGAGACGAAATTCTAATACAGACCCCCTATTCATTTCCCACATCCTTCTGCTTGTTGGCTCAAGGATGCATCTTTTTGGCAAATTGAGTGAACCAACAGCAAATTATGCATTCCAAACCAAAGCATTTTAGTTAAACCAATAGATTCAAAAGGCCGCTTTACCATTCAAACGGTCCAGCAGCCTTTGGATAACTATTCGGTTGTTCATGAAAAAAACTAGCACCTCTAAGTATCTAAAGTATTTTTCATTTCATAAGAAAACAAAAACCGCAGGAGTGTAAATCACCTTGCAGTTAACTTTGAATTTTAAATCTCAATTATTTTTATACAGGAGAAAATTTCTTCTTCTGGAGAATTGAGGTTCCATTCGTGTGGATAATAGCCTAATGGATTACATATCATTTCAATTCCTTTATAGTGATCATGATACCGGGTATGAATATGACCAAAGATATATTTTTCAACACCATATTTCAGAGCTAATTCACCAAACCGAGCGCTGCCCATCATCGCATTGAAAAAGTCCCAGCTCGGATCGTCCTTGCATACTACATACTCTGAAAAGGGAACAAAATGTGTTACCATAATAATTTTTCTTCCGCGATATTCGCTTAACCAGGTCTCTAATCTCGTAATATAATGATCAGTCACTTCGTGGTCCGGCACCTTCCAGTGTGCATAAGTTTTATCAGGCCATGTAAAATCATTGTAAGAACCCTTTTGGAATTGTTCTTTAGTGTACTCCTTTATGCCGAAAGAGTAATCGTACCAGCCACCATCCCCGATGATCACCCATTCTTCATTTAATTCGACAGGACCATTTCCGAGGTTGCCTTGAAACTTAAGTAGTATTTGATAAGCTAATTCTGAATCTTCATGATAGATATCGTGGTTTCCATGAACAAAGAATATCCTTGTTCCCATAGATTCATTTTGAATTTGATTCAATAATGCAAGACTCTTTTCAGGACCAGCAGTCATATCCCCGCTAATGATAAAAACATCCGGGGAATTCTTAGCAATCCATTTTTTTAAGACGTCCATTAGATCAGCCTTTGTATTTTTACGATTTATACCTTCATGAATATCTGATAAAACAGCAATTCTCATTCAAACCCTCCTACTCAAAGCATAATAAACACTTCAACTTAAAAATCCTATCGTTTCTGTCCTGGACGCTCAAAAAGAAAATGAACTACTGGAACTGAATAGAAATTATACCTTTCCTCTATTTCTCTACATCTTGTACTTTTGCCAACACTACTTGCACTTTCTATTCGAGTTGCGCTAAACAATAAAACCGGACAAGTTTTTTTAAAAATCCTTTCCTTCTAAAAAATCCTTCAGAAACTCCATTGTCTGCATTCCTTCCAGCTGACTTCAGAATTCTGATGTTCAAAGATTGAATTAATTGTTGGTTCAAGCTGTTGCAGGAATTCTTTCAATCTACCTTCCCTCCTGGCTGTATAAAAAAGTGGTCTCCATTTAGTTTTTCATACTGTTCTTTTCGCTTTTAACTTCTTATTTAACAAACTAACATATTGTTAAAATAAGTAAAATGATAATTCAGAAAATTAGTAAAATCATTTAGCTACTCTGAGCCATTTTTCCTTAAAAGGATTCCCTCCCTTGATTTTACATGTCAATATTCCTATCTATTTAAGAGTATATTTTCCTAATATTCGAAATTATCAATTTATTAGTTTTTTAATAGTTTCTATCATGATAAAATGTCTTGGAAACTATTAACAAAAGGAGGAAAATGATATGAAAAAGAAAAAAGCACTAGGATACATAATTTCTAGCGGTTTTTTGGCAACTTCTCTTCTTTACAGCTCGACCAGCATTTTTGCCGAATCAACCACCACCCCAAACGGTCCCTGGGTACAGGATGAACAGAACCTTTCTTTTGCTGGCCTAATGACTAATGAACAATTGGAAGCCAAACTAAAACAAATTGAAAAGTCATCACAAGGAAAGATGGTACTGGAACAGTTCGGAACTTCCAACGATGGCTACCCTCTTTATGCTGCTAAATTTGGTGACAATGATCCCAATAAGAAGCGTGTTCTCATTTATACTCAAATCCATGGCAATGAAACTCTGGGTACGGAAGCAGCAGTAGAATTAATGCAAAAACTGGCTGCTGGAGGAACTGAAGCCGCTAATATCCTGAACAAGGTCAGTGTTTGGTTTGTCCCACGTATTAACCCTGATGGAACAGCCAATCAATACGAAGGAAAGCCATATCCGACTAGATACTCTCATCAAACATGGAAGCCAGAAGAACTGGGGCTACCAGCTGATACAAAAGCTCCCTGGTATTACAATGCAGATGGTAGTGAAAGAGGACAAAATAATGAAGGAACTGTTGTTTATGGAATTCCTGGTTTTGACTTGAATCGTGATTTCCATCCTAACTACGATTTTGATGTCAATGACGAAATTGAAAAGGATGCAGCTCAAGTAGCGAGTATTTTGAACGAAAAGAGTACAAACAATGGATCCCAGGCTTCCTTAGTCTTTTCTCCTGAAACACGTGCACTTACAAAACTAGTAAAAGAGTTTGATCCTGATGTAGCGATTGACCTTCATCACCGAGGTTTCAATAGATTATCAGAAGAAGACAGCCGGTCAGTATCGATCCAGCTTTTAGCTCAATTTACAACAAAACCATACACAGACCCTTTCAGTGGTAAAACATATGATCTCGACCCAGAAGTATTGACCTTGAGCAAAAAAGTAAACGCAGTTGCTTATGAATCATTGCAGCGCGGCAACTCATCCTATGGTGCCATTCAGAAATATCCGACTGTTAACTACCCTGGCTCAGGCTTGGGTGCCATCCAGTTAAATGGTACAGCAACCATGCTCATTGAAATAAAAGGCCAAACGCAAACCTTAGGCCAAAAACAAAACGGCATGCTAAAAGAAACGGCAAAAGTTCCTGTCCTAGCCGTTCTAAATAGCCTGGCAGATGAAACTATAGAAAAGGCAGATCCAGCTGTATATGATGCCATACCAGAGTATTCTTTCCCAGTAAATCCTGGTGGAGATCACGACCATTAAGATCAATTTAATTGGATTGCCCCACTCTAACTAAATACAACAGTCTTAAAAAACCGTACGAGTGAAGTCACCGTGCGGTTTTGTATGTTATTTGCAGTGACTGCAAGGGGATCGAACTAGGCAAACCTATTCTATTAACTTATATAAAGGGGGACTACTTTTCACCTTGATAATAATTAAGGATTATACATAACTTTTCCATTGCCCCTTTAAAGTCAGATATGATCTGGTCGATGTACGTAATCGCCACAATAAAGATGACGTCTCCATTAATATATTTTAATTACGGAAAATTAGACTACCTACTATCTAGTTTGGGTATTACGAATAAAGAAATTAGTGTTAACAGATTTTCAAACAAATGTAACCTAATTTTCAAAAACCTGAAATCTAAATATGGGATAATGACTTCCTCAAGTAAAAATTGGACCTCTTTCAGTTCTTTTCTTCTATCAAAAATTAAGGATGTAATTATGTTAATTATTATTCAGCCTAGGTGGTGCAAGTATGTCGGGAACAAAAAAGAGAATAAGGGTAAAATGGAGTAGAGTATGGACCGCCTTTCTTCTTTTAAGTATTTTTTTAGTAGGTCTAATGAATATATTTGAGTACATAGAAGGAACATTAAAAACGTTCAATCAACCATTAAAAAAAGTGGAAGCAAACGATTCCTTTCAAGGAGAGGAAAATAAACTAGACGAAATCAATGTTCTTTTATTAGGTAGTGACTCCAGGGGAGAAAAACAAGCTCGAACGGATACAATCATGGTCGCGCATTATAATCCAAAAACTCATAAGGTGAAAATTATTTCACTTATGCGTGATATGTATGTTTCAATACCTGAACATGGCCAGCAAAAATTAAATGCAGCTTATACATACGGAGGACCTGAATTACTAAGGAAGACCATTCAATTAAATTTAGGACTGAATATCCATCATTATGCGATTGTCGATTTTAAAGGCTTCGAAAAAGCTGTCGACCTCCTCGTTCCCGAAGGAATTGAAGTAAATATACCTTATGAAATGTCTCATGGTATAGGAATGACGTTGGAGGAAGGCGAACAGCAACTTCATGGTGAAGAGCTGTTAGGATATGTTCGTTTCCGACATGATCGTTTAAGTGACTTCGGACGAGTACAAAGACAACAAGAAGTTATCTCCAAATTAAAGGATGAAGCTGTAAGTCTGCAAAGTGTTGTAAAGCTTCCTGAACTATTGGAACTTTTAAATACTTACATCGATACAAACATTGAAACCTCCACCCTCTTGACGATTGGAAAAGACATTTTGTCTAATGAAAGTGGAGATATCGAAAGCATACGAATCCCTGAAGATGGCAGTTTCACAAATGAACGTTATGATGGCATCGGAGAAGTATTAGATGTCGATTTAGATCAAAATAAAATGGCTCTTGATCGTTTTTTAGAAAAAGAAGAAAAGTAAAGTTGGATTCTTCCTACGGACCTTTTCATCCTTTTTCGTGTAGTTATCAACAAATATAATAAAGAAACCGCACGTGTGAATTTCACCGTGCGGTTTAACTATGTGGAGTTGGCAGAACCGCCTGGGAATCGAACACAATAACCTGTCACACAGGTTCCGAGCGGTTTTGAAGTATACTGACACCTGCTTATCCTTTATCTTGATGTACCCCAAAGTATGTTAAACAAGGTTTCTTGCATACTAATGATTACTTTTGATTTCTATATTTTATATTTGGGGCTCCAAGCATAGCTAGAAATTGTATTAATACTTCGAAGATACAAAATGAGTAATTCTTATAAAAAGCTCAAAAATCAAGCTAGCAATATTGTATGGTATGAAACATTCCTAAATTTGCATTTCCACTACCGCTAATTTATTTTTTTAATTTCTTTCACCTTGGCTCTTCCTGGCTTCGATCCGCGGATGCTGCCGTCGATCGTTGCCCGGATTTTATCACCAGGCTGGTAATCTTCAATAGGAACTCCTTCTAATTCGGTAAAATCAAATATGAATGAATTCATGTCCATTTGCTTTATTTCATCTTTCATCCATTCATAATCCATTTTATTTAATTCTTCTCCAATTAACAAAGTGTTGTCTTTTCGTTCTAGCACATATCCTTGAACGATAACATCAGGCTTTTCCGTTTGTAGCTGCTCAGTTTGCGCAATTATGTAATTTGCAATCTTTGTAAACTTCAACCCATATAAGCTTTCGTCACAATCCTTCCAGCTAATTTCCCGATCCCCTCCATTGATATATACCTTTAAATTGTACTTTATGGCGTTAGGGCGATCACATGATGTAAAGGTCTCTTTATCATCCAAATAATTCGCAAAGACTAGCCTTTTATACAGCTCTTGCTTTACATTATCGGCCATCTGAAACGGTTCAGTCGTACCATTTTCTTTTTTGATCTCGCCGGTTTTTGTATTTATTTCGTTCTCCAGCTTCTCTCCATAATTTAGATCGATTTCAAACAAATCCTGTTGACTCATGTTATATTCAAGTTTTAGGATTTGATTCATTCCGGTCGGTAGATCTTTACAATCAGTTGCTATGTAAGTGGTATTGGTAGGATTTATTTCTTCAATTAAATGGCCGCACTTAATCGTTCGAATTTCTCCACTCCCATATTCATCACGGGTGTTGTCATTCTTCACCACAAGAGATTCCCCATTGTATTTCAAATCCGTTACAATCGGATCCCCTTCAATCGTGTAGGAAACGATTCGTAAATCAGAAACCACCCCACTCTTCATATCGTCATAGAAACGCTGCATCCTTTCAATCCCTTCAACGCCTCCATGAGTATTCAAGACATCAACATTCCCCACATCCTTCACATAAGGTTTTGGGCTTTCTTTGCCTGTTGCTAGAGACTCTACATTGGCATTAGGGTTACCAATTTTGTTAACTTGAGAATTACATGAAGCTAGCAAAAAGATTAAAATAAAATAAAAAAGGAATTTCGATATTCTTTTCATTTGACCCTCACATCCATTCAATAATTTTAGTACAAGACACCTATTTTGGATAAAAATTACATCCTTTAATAAATAGACGAATGAATGGAGAAAACGTCACAATACGTTTTCAGTTATTTGGTCCAAAAGGGAGAAGCATAGGGACGTACCTTATGCTTCTACATCACAGTTGCTAATGGAAGAAGCCGGGGTTATATCCCTATTTATTTATCTCATAAAATAAAAAACGCACAATTATAGTTGGTGAGAGTGCGTAGGGTGAAATATATTATTACAAAAACATAAAAACACATGTGAAAATCACTTCGAACAGTTGTATATAAATTTGGCGGTACCGCCTGGGAATCTGGCACTCAGGTCAAAACGGTTTGAAGTTTGCTGCCATATGTTTTCTAGTACCCCGATATAACCAAAAATACTGATAAATTAAGGTTTCTTAACTTCTAGTATTTTCATGAGATATCAACAAATCCGGCACCTAGCATGGCACCAAAATACAAGTTAATTCCTGTTTCACAATGGTGGATAAAACTTGGGTTGTTGTTGAGGAAAAAAAGAAATTGGCCCTCCGATAGCGGCCAATCCCATTATATATACTTATTTAGTTTTTGCTATATTTCTTTATTAAAGAGCCTTATCATCAACTGTATTCAAATAAGCTTCGATTTCACCAATCACAGATTTCACACAACCATCTTCAAATGGAGAAATTAAGTTCGCTTCACGGACAAGCTCTGTGAATGATAGGCTTCCTCCCTGCTTACATAGATGTAGATAATCCTTCCAGGCATCCTCTGTATTTTCCTGAGTACGTTTCCAGAATTGTAACGCACAAATTTGAGCTAGTGTGTAATCAATATAGTAGAAAGGAACCTTGTATATATGTCCCTGCTGCTGCCAGAAACCGCCATTTTCCAAAAAGTCGTTTCCTTCATAATCGCGATGTGGCAAGTACTTCTTCTCAATTTCTCTCCAAGCTTGCTTGCGCTCAGATGGAGTTGCTTCCGGGTTGGCATACACAAAATGCTGGAATTCATCGACTGCTACACCATAAGGAATAAATAGAACCGCTTCACTTAGATGAGAAAACTTGTACTTATCGGTATCTTCCTCGAAGAAAAGATCCATCCAAGGCCAAGCCAAGAATTCCATACTCATCGAGTGGATTTCACACGCTTCTAGTGTAGGGAACGCGTATTCAGGTATTTCAAATACACGACTTTCATATACTTGGAACGCATGTCCCACTTCATGCTTTAATACACGAACATCACCTTTTGTGCCATTAAAGTTTGCGAATATGTATGGTGACTTATGTTTGCTAATATAAGTGCAGTATCCACCGCCAGCCTTACCCGCTTTGCTTAATAGGTCCATTAGGTTGTTTTTTACCATATAGGTGTAAAACTCATTCGTTTCAGTAGACATTTCCTCGTACATTTTCTTCGCTTGATCGACAATCCACTCCGCATCTCCTTTAGGATCAGGATTTCCTGTCTTAAAGCTGAAGCTGTCATCGAAATATTTATATGTATCTACACCAATACGTTCCTGCTGTCTTTGTTTTAGTTTTGTTGCTAAAGGAACGATGTACTCTTTCACTTGATCACGGAACTTTGCTACCATTTCAGCATCATAATCAGTACGAGAAAGTCGGGCATAGGCTAACTCTTTAAAAGAAGAGAATCCTAGCTTCTTAGCAATTCTAGTACGCACTTTTACGAGCTTATCGTATAAATCATCCAATTGATCAGCATGCTCAACGAAAAAGTTGTACTTCGCTTCGTTTGATTCCTTCCTAATGGTACGGTCAGGTGATTGGTGATAAGGAACTAACTGAGCAAGATTTTTAACTTCCCCATCATATGGAATTTTAGCTGAAGCAAGTAAATCAACATACTCACTAACTAGTTTGTTTTCCTCCTGCATTTCTTTCAACACATCAGGAGAGAATGTCTTTAATTGACCGTCAGCTAATAAGAATAACTGTTTCCCCCACTTTTCTTCTAACTGAGAGCGGAATTTAGAACCTGTAAGCGCCTCGTAATATTTTGTGATTAGACCCTTGTAGGCTGGTCCTACTTCATTGAAAAAATCTTTTTCTTTCTTATAGAAATCATCCGTGGTATCAATCGTCTGACGAATTTGAACAATTTGTCTCATGCTTTCAAACTCAGAGCGTAACTCATTGATTTCTTTCATTACTCGGTCCTGAACATCAAAGGACTCAGCAGATTGGAACCTCTCTATTAATTGATTAAAGTTCCCCTCCACCTCTTCAATATTTGGTCTTGTATATGGATAATCGTTAAACTGCATGAAAGAATCCTCCTGTAGAAAATTTTCGTATAAAGTACCTATTTCGGCAAAATGAGGCAATCTCCTTTTAAATTTTTTAAAAAAATTTCGTTATTCGAAATAAAGATTTTACTGTTATTCTTAGTACTATCTAAAAGGTGGTTCCCATTCTAGAGCGTTTTTACTAGGTCTTCAATTCACTTTGAGGGATTCCGGTCCTAGAGATCGTAGTCGACTTTTTGTTTTTGCAGAAAAAAGAGCAGATTAGTGAGGGGGCCTGTCCTACTCATAATAACGCAATAAATACTGCATACAAAAAAATCGCACAGCTTGATAACTGTGCGGTAAAATTATGTATATTTTGGCGGGACCGCCTGGGAATCGAACCCAGCTAACCTGGCACGCAGGTCACAAGCGGTTTTGAAGACCGTGTTACCCTTAACGCTACTATCAACGGACACAATCAGCGTCACATCAACGTTCACTTCAGCGCTCACACGGTTTTCGATCAATCACCTGTACAGTTTTCGTTTGACCTTTACGGATTTATTATAGTAGTAACCGACGAATACAGTCAACCTTTGACAAATCATACTCGTACATAATACTTTCTGCCAAATTGCGAAATTAACATTTAACATTTTATTTAATCTCTGAAGAACTTTCATTGGTGGTCAAACCTTTTCTTTAAATATAATAATAAATTATAGAATGCTTAAGAAAAATAATATAACAGGAAGAATCACTGTAGAAAATGCAATCCATGTGACTTTCCTTTTTGCTTTACTTCTTTGTAAATGTTCAGGCCCAAACTGAAATTCAATATCCCACCATAGTTCGTTAATCCATTTATTTATTTCCAATCTCCATACGGCTGATATCATTACTAAAAGGAAAGTTATATATATCCACACATTTTCAGTCTGAGGTTTACTGTTTAAAGTTATCCAACCAATTTTTCCTAATACGCCAATAAATAAAGTAATTGTAAGGAAAGTGAGGAATGAAAGTACAAAAGAAAAGATTGTAGCTACGATCCCCTTGTGGTTTAAAATAAAGTTTTTCTGAGGTTTTACATGTTCAATTACTTCTTCTAACTCACGAAACCATAATTTCGGTAAACCGTTATCACCAGACACCTCTAATTTATTTATATAAAAGTGATTTCCTTTTCCTTCATTTATCATGAACCGAATTTCTTCTCTTCTGTGACCCCAAAAAGTAATATTAATAGAAATAACTTTTTTATAATCGATAATGTCATTTTTAGTAAGTAAATCTAAGGATTCATTAGTGTATTGAGTACCATCATCACAAACAAGTTCAACTTTAAATCTGCCTCGATAGTGACTTGCTTCGTTTAGAGGATCGGCGATGAATTGTTTATAATTGTCTTCATAAATTGAATAAATCATATTTGCAATCTTGATGATATTATCTTTTGAAAATATTTTGTTTTCAATTTTCTTTGTTATCATTTCATTCATCTTGTTATCTCCCATGACTAATATATTAATATTTTATCATGGTTTACCAAAATTTGAAAAATATTAAATATTCATATATCAATTTTATTGGGATAAAACTCTTTTCTGTTTATGCAGAAACATGGGAGGAATAAACGGCATTTAATTTACCTCGTTAAGAATCTACTATTTTTACAGGTTGGTAACTTCCTGGGAAATATTATAAGTCGATAATCTTTACCATTACTATGTCATTAAACTTAATCCGTAGCACTGCGCCGTCTTCCGAAACTATCCGAACCTCCTTCCGAATAGGATCGAGGTAATGAACGTGGCCTCTTTCTTCGTATGTAAATCCGTCATCCCATTTCGAAATAACGACCGGAAGAGTAAATTCCATCGCCTCGCATATTCGATTTTCCAACTCTTCGATTTCGTATTCATCGAGTATCGGTTTAGCCTTGCGCATTTCATCACGCGCTAATTCTCGCAGCATTGACCGGTGCTCTGGCGCAAACAAAGCGCCCAGCCACTTGATTTTCCCTCTATCGCGAATTTTCATACCGTCAATCCTTTCGAAGTGTTTACGGTTATTATACACGAACAAACGTTCTTTAAAACACAAAAAAATAATGGCCCTTTGAAAGCAGCCATAATTATTCTTACTTATTCAAAAGCCCTGGTAATAAATCTTCAACGAGCTCACGCAAGTCTGGTGCAGCGTGGTCAATTAACTCGGAGCGTTTTTCAGCCGCTCGTTGTCCAGCAACTTCTCCTGCATCTACATTTTCATCATAAGGAAGGTCTTGTAAAATTGATCCAGCTTCACGACTCTCATCGAACGATGCAAACTGGTCAATCGAGCCACCTTCTTCGATTAAATCAGAAATTTTGTTCAAAGTTTCATCGTCGACTTCTTCATCTTCCTTTAATTCATCAACGTTTTCTCGTAAATCTTCAAGCAATTTCTTTGAGAGCGATGCATATGGAGAAATGTACTTGCCTCTAGCTGGGTAATCAGCCTCAGTGAAAACTGCCTCATCGATTTTCTCAAGAATTTCTTCAAGACGATTAATGATAACTTTAGTGTTAGACACTATAAATTACCTCCTTTTCTATTTATTGGATTAATTATAAAGGCAAAGGTCAAATTTGGTCAAATGTTTTGCCTCCTTTATGTACATATATCCTATCCACTTATTTTTATGGTGTTTTTCAAAAAAATCCCCAGCAGTTAACTGAGGACACATCTTATCTTAATCTGGTGCTTAATCACACCAGCTATAAAAACTAGGCAAGCGCAATAACCCTGCCTTTGTGTAGTTTCGAAATTTCACACGTATTTCCATCGGATCAATATGCGCAAAGTCTTCAGTTTCCTTTATGATAGCCCCCCGGTATATCCTCACTTTTTCTTTTGACGGCACACCGAGCTCCATAACGCCCATATAACGCCCGTCTTTATCAGCGAGTAACCAGCCGAAGTCTTTCTTACGGTAGCCAGTAACGAAAACTTCAGCGTATTGATAATTTATTACCTTTAACCAATTCGTTGACCGTTTACCGACCTGGTAACGGCTGTCCTTACGCTTCAGCACGATACCTTCAAGCGATTGATCGCATACAGCATCGTAATAAGCAGTGCCATGTCCTTCAACGAATTGAACTTTCGAAAGCAAAGCGGAATCAGTCGGTACTAAGTCCGCAAGTAGCTTTTTCCGGTCTAGCAGCGGCAGATTAGTAACGCGCTTGCCTTCGCGCTGGATAACGTCAAAGGCAACGAATGAAACGGGCGTCTTATCTTTCCGGCTCATAAAGCGACTCATTACCGCCTCGAAGTCCGGCTTACCGTCGTTATCGCTGACGATTAATTCACCGTCCAGAGTAGTACCAGACGGAATGTCGAGCGAATGTAGTTCCGGAAACTTAGCGGTTATTTCATTATTATGGCGCGAGTACAGGCGGACTTTGCCTGCGTCGTCGACCGAATATATCAAACGGATGCCGTCGAGTTTCAGTTCGGTTATGTAATCGGCTGAGTCAAACGGTTGATCCGATTTGTGTAGTAACATCGGAGAAATAAACGTCAAAACGAATTCACCTCACCGCTAATTTTATCACGATTTAGGTAGAATGTACTATTTTCGGATACCAGTAAGTTAATGGAAAAAGCCCCGACCGTAGTCGAGGCGGTATGTTATCGTTTAATCTTCCAACCACCGAATAGTTTCTGCGATGCAAGGACGTCTTTATTTAAGGCGCTTCGAATATCCACGTATGTACTATGCGGAGCAAGCGCGTTTTCGATTGAAGTGCCAGCCGTTGTTGCAAAGCTCATTTTCTCGCTTTCGTTCGATGCCGCCCAGGTTCCCTCGTCAACGAATACGTCGACTTTAAAGTGATTCGTATTATAAACGATATTTACATCAGAAATAATCCCGTTGGATTTCTCGACCATTTCACCGCCAGCGATTTGAAATGCAGCAATAAGCGCCTCAATTTCCGCCTTTTCTTCGGCTTCAGCTTCCTTTTGGCGCTTTTCCGCTTCTGCTTTCTTCTTCGTTGCTGCTTCTTTCTTAGCTTTCGCCTCTGTATCCGCCTTTTCTTGTGCGGCCACCTCTTGCGCTTTCATTTCAGCGCGTTCCTCTTCACTCGGCTGGAAAATGACGGTTAAAATAACGAATCCAATGATAACGAAAAACCACCAACGCTTATAAAACGGCTTCTTCACTTTTTCCATTTCGAAACACCTCCACTATGATTCTACCACCATTATAGTATAGAAGATTCGTGAATTGTAAAATTTTTCTAGGTGTCTATTTCTTTTTTATTCGTCAGCCGCCCGCATAAAAAGCGCAGGCGACCGTTGCATTTTAGTTAAGCATTTCGTTAAGTTCCGCGAGTTTGTCGCTTACTTCTGCGTCAGTTAGGCGTTTAGATTTGCGCTCACCTTCAGACGTTGAAATTTCCGAACGGTTAATGAGTCGGCCGGTCGTCTTAAGGTAAAGTTCAAGCGCCTTAATCGATCCCATTCCGTTATTTGACGTACCGCGAACGAGCTTCATTAGCATCGCCATAGCTTCCGAATAGAAATCATCGAGAGTCATGTCGGTAATACTGTTTTTATAGTCGATAAAGTTCCGATCAGTCTTGCGCCAGTTGTAAAGGGTTTTCGTATCAATGGCGCATTCACTGGCGATTTCTTCAAGCGTTTTCTTTTCGCCTTTCATATTCGTAGCTAGGTCGTTTTGAACAAGCAGCCATGCGGCTTTCTTCTGAACTGGCGATAATTCAAGTTCTAATTCTTCAATCGTTCTCATTTTAATTCCCCCTTAATGTAAGTGTTTAATTGATTCGTAATGATTGTATAGTTTCGAAAGTTCTTCGTTGAATAACGATTCATCCTCTTTATACCTCTCGTATTTTGCTCTTACTTCATCAGACTTTTTATAATTTTCCGGTGTAGTTAAATTTGAATCGTATGTGAGTTGACCCAGACGTATATCGAATCCATGTTTAGCCATTTCTAAGTGAAGTAATAACCTACGCACATATTCTCTTGGATTTACATCTCCGGGATTTTGTATTAATTTTATAGCTGATAAAATAGACCCCGAAATTATACCTAGCCATCGACCTTCAACCGTTTCAGCAAGTAATTTAATTTCTTTTTTAGCGTCTTTTAATTTGCTTAAATCCACTGGAATGATTTCTCTCGCGTCATCACAAAGCTTTGTGTACTTTGCCAAAAAATCAAAAACATATCTATTTCGTTCTTTCAGCAAGTAACCAATTTCTAGCGGAACGAACTTAGCCGGTCTCTCCGCGGGTAACCCTCGTGCCACTCTTTCGCGCTTCATTTCTTCAATCTGTTCTTTCATCTTTGCAATATCACTGCGAATCTTATCAATACTGTCCGCCATATAAACACCTCCATATTAAAAAGCCCGGCTCGAAAGCCAGGCCATCTATTCGTTCACCTTAATCGAATCTTCGAAGCACGCAAACTCGCCCGTCTGAGGATCACGGTACAATACGCAATAGTTACACGTTTCAGATACCGTTTCCGCGTCCGTTTCAAATGCCGCAGCTTGAATCGAAATAAAGAACGATAACGTTGCCGCAGCTACTTCACTGACATCAGACACTTCCGGATATTTGACCGCCTTTAAAATGGCGTCTAGTTGATCGGCTGAAGGTGCGATGATTCGCATGTCCTGCGCTCCATGATCGTGTTGTTTATACTTAACGGAACAACCTTCGCCAGTATTGAACGTTAGCACACCGGTCGAGCCGTCTTCGTTAAAGCCGCTAATCATTATTTGCGCTGTCGTGTCGTCGTCCAATAGCTTGCCGAATCGTTTATGCGTTTTTAAATCTTCGACTACCTTTTCGAAAGGCTTTCGGAAGTCCAGCAAAAATTGTCCGCCAGGCACTTCGGCCGCTAGACGTTTCTTTACTTCGTTGACGAAGCCAGTCAAACCACCACCGCCGTAAATAACGTAAGGTGCTATGCGCTCTACCTTACTCTTTTCTGCATCCAAAAACGGAACATATTTAACGTCGTTACCTGTTTTAAACGCCAAAGCCTGGCGAGTGTCGGAAGTCATAGCAACCAACACCCCACCTAACTCGGCGCCCTGTATGAGCGTCAAATTAATGCCACCGCCTTTAGTGCCAGCGGTTTTTTCTGCGTGCTATTTGTCAGAATTAATGCTAGAGCAGCCGCCTTTTTCTTCGTCTTAGCTGACGTCTTTTTAATCGGCGAATTAATGTCGAGCATGTCTTTAATGCCTTTTGGAATTATCGAAGCAATCTCCTGGATTTTTGCTTTTACCGTTCCCATCATTCCGCTGATTCCGTTTACCAGACCTTGAATGATGTTACGCCCAATCTCACGCAAATTAATGTCTTTGAGATAGCCGATAATACTCTCGCCGATGTTTTTCGTCGTATCTTTGATAGCATTCCATGCGCCCTTCCAGTCGCCTTGTAACAATTTCGTAGCGACCGTAATAATGCCTAGAATCGTTTGAATCGAGCC
Organism: Heyndrickxia sp. MSNUG; assembly: GCF_049532715.1. NCBI lineage: Bacteria > Bacillati > Bacillota > Bacilli > Caryophanales > Bacillaceae > Heyndrickxia > Heyndrickxia sp. MSNUG. The sequence continues at coordinate 2,033,003 of NZ_CP150978.1, read as the reverse complement.
TGCAATGACCGCTTTAATGACGCCCCAGGCGATTTGAACAGCGCCAGAAATAATCGGCCATACGGTCATAAATACCGCCTTAATTGCCGACATGGCGACTTCGATATTTGCTTTTACTGATGTGAAGTAGAACTTTACAAGCTGCATTATTGACGAGCCGTTATCGTTCCAAAACTTTTTAATAGCGCCTAGTTGCTCGCCAAAGAATTGCGAAACGGATGACATTACACTAACAACAACGCCTTTAATGAAATCTAGCGACGTTTTAAATGCGCTTTTTATCCACGCCCAGGCAGAGTCTACACCGTTTCTAAACCAATCAATCTTCTGATAAGCAAGATAAAAAGCAACTCCAAGTGCAGCAATCGCTAAGACTACGCCCGCAACAACTGCCGATCCGATTAATAATTGCGCCGTCGTAATCTTCAATAGACCCGCAATCGCTGCCAAACCGGTTGTAATGGACGGAATCAACGGAATAAGCATCAATAATGGCCCGAGGAATAAGCCGAATGCAACCGACGCAAGCCCAGCCATCGCGATAAAGTTCTTCATTTGCGGTGATAGTCCGTTAAACTTTTCGATGATCCCGCTTAAAGATTCGGCGACGCTACGGAAGGTCGGAATAAGCGCAGTACCGATTGATATACTCGCCGTTTCTACCGCTCCGGATAGTTGATCCATTGTGCCTTTTAGGTTGTCTTTCATCTTTGCCGCTGTTTCGGCCGAAGCTCCCGCGCTATTTTGAAGTGATTTCGTCATTTTATCAATCGTATCTGGCCCGGCTGCCATCAGCGATAACATACCGGAAACTGCTTCGGTTCCAACGATGGACGCTAAGTTAGCCGCCTTTTGTGTGTCGGTCATACCTTCCATTGATGCTGAAATATTTTCGATTAGACCTGACAGCCCTACGAAGTTACCTTTCGTGTCTGTTACCGCAATGCCAAGCGATTCCATTAGCTTCGAATTCTTTTCCGATGGGTTTAATAGCGCCAATAATGCGCCTCGCAGCGTTGTACCAGCTTGTTCTCCGCCCATGCCTGCATCGCTTAAAATTCCGATAGAAGCCGATAACTCTTCTAGACTTACGCCTAACGCTGCCGCTGGTGGGCCGGCATACTTCAACGCGTACTGCATATCAGTTATATCAGCCGCCGATTGGTTCGCCGTCTGTGCTAGTATGTCCGCAACCTTTGACGCCTGGCTCGCTTCTAATCCGAAGATATTTAGAGTCGATGCCATAACTTCGGCCGTCTGCGCCATATCAGCACCAGCCGCTTCTGCTGCGCTAATAACGCCGGGCATACTACCCAAAATATCTTCGACTGTAAAACCGAGGGCTGCTAATTCCTTTTGCGCAGTTGCAACTTCAGATGCGCTCATAGATGTTGACGAGCCTAAGTCTAACGCTGATTTCCTTAACGCGTCTAATTGCGTTGATGAAGCGCCTGCGATTGCGCCAACTTTGCTCATCTGGGCCTCGAAATCAGCCGCCGTATTAGTCGCAAGTCCTAAAGCTCCGGCGCCAGCAAGCGCAAAACCTGTTATCGCTTTTCCGGCACCTCCAAGAGCGTCAAATGCCTTTTGCGTAGATGCTTCAAGTTGACTCATTGTATTCGAAAAATTGTCTATCAAAACTGTTAACGTAACGGCTCTTTATCCGCTACCTCTTACGGTTTCCCGCAAGTTCAGACTATATCATCGTCCGCTTGGGACGCCGCGCGCTCGTGTCGCTTTACCGCCGTCGTCTCTACGTTACGGCTCCTTGCGTTAGTCGTTACACCTTCCGTTGATTTCTTAACGGCTTGGCTCGGGATTAGCACCGCCATTATGCGCTGAGCCTTCCCCGAATTCACGCGGTATTTTTAGAAGCGAATTACTCCGCAACTGGCCCAGACGATTTCGGAGCCGATATCGTGAACGAAATGTTCATATTAGACATTACCGATCACCCGCCTTGTATACTCGACAATTAATCCCGCTGCCTCGTCGCCTTTTAGTTGTGCTTGGCCGTACTTCCCTTTAACGCCAAGCTGATTCGCCTTAATAGCGATCGCTAAACCTTTGCGCAATAACCTCATATGCTGCCGATCTTCGCGACTAAGTTTTAGCGCATTTACTCGCGTCTGTAATTCGCTGAAACTGCGCTCTGCTTGCCGGAAAATTGCTTTCGCATCTTCCATCGTTGAGCCAGTTCGGGAATCAGCTGCCATTTTGTCGCCAATGCGCTTTACTTCGGTGAGTATCGCAGCGACATCTTGTAAACTGTTCATTTCGACTCCTCCTTTTGATTTTTTGAAAATAAAAAGAGCCACCCGAAAGGCAGCTCCCTTAGTCGTCAAACAACGACCCAGTCCAACAAAGAAACGCGTTCCATCATATCGGATGACCAAGCCGACAGCGGATGGAAAGTTATTTATTTTTTAGGTTTCACCCAAGCAGAAGGACGTCCATTGTAATTTGTTATTCCTTCGATTTCATAATCCTTATTGTTCTTAACGAAGTCATAGCGGTCAAACTCATTCGCAAAATGGATGATATACTTCATCTCGTTAAACATAACGCTCAATCCATCACGATTCCTGCCGAAAATTCCAGCAACGTCAAAGTCAGGGTTTTCTTGCTTGAATTTCTCAAACTCCTCAACTGAAGCAAAGTGCATATTTGTTTGTCCAAACATTTTTTTAATAGGTTGATATGTCATTATAATTTTCCCCCTCTAATTTTCCCTTTTTGTTTTAGACGCAAGTATGTTTCGCGCCCGAGGTTTTCGTTTTCTTCATTCTTCTTTGTCGCTGACTCCTTTAACTTTTCGTTTTCAGCCAGCAAACGCTCATACTCCTGCTTGTAATCCATTTCCTATCACACCTTTTTAAACGTCGATAATGATTGAACTGCGCCGTGCCCTTGCATCGTCAGCCAGGTCGCTTGCACTCGACGGCTTATACCACCGCTTAAAAACGACCGTCTTCTCGTCTTGATTTGCTAGTATTTCAAGCGATCGACTTAACCGGTCACGACTCGCAAACTGTGAAATACCCGACCGAAATATTACTAACGGCCGTTCAGCGTGCTTTAATAACTCCGGCAAGGCAGCACGCAAACAAGCGTAAGTCGATTCGTACTCGTTAATCGGATAAAACAGGCTTGCGACCTTTACGGCCTGGCGATCGATTTTGTATTCGGCACCGACACCGAAACCATCATCGAATCGTTTGACGGTCATATCAATCGTTACTCTGTTCATTCGCTTCGTCCTCCGCTTGGTTAAGTTTCGCAAACAGGCGTGTCGTCCAATCGAGGTTGTCTTTGCGTGGATTCTTCTTCTTTTTAATGCGTTCAAGCTTTCGCTGTTCTCGCTGGCTCATACCATCAAAGCGCGTATCCTTTGCGTTTTTACGACTCATTCACTCACCTCTTTCGGGCGAAATAGTCCGCCAATAAGGCGCCCATCAAAGTCGTAAATCTCTGCGATAGATTCATAGTTTGCGTCATCGATTAGCTTCTCAAGAGCGCCACGTTTATCCGTGTAAATTTGCATCCATATCACCTATAATTCGCTTATACTCATATTCAACGTGGTCATGCGCCATACTCATTACGACGTCCTGGACTGGTTGCTTCGATGTAATCGCGACAAACTGTGCAATCATGCCGAAGTTATCCCGGACGAAACGATCCTCGTTATTGAACATGAAAGTGACTAACGGAAGGCTTCCTTTCATGCAATTGCATTTTCCGCATGAAATTGCGAGATTGCTAATATGATGGCGACCGCCGACTGATTTCGGAATTACATGCTCCAGATGAAACGTACCAGTCTCTTCGCTTTCAATGGCGTTACAATAAGCGCAGCGCCCATCGTATGCAGAAAATAGTGCCTTTACTTGATTTAAAGTAACTTCAACCTTTTGGCCGTCGCGTTCTGCTCGCTGACATAGTTTCTTATATGCATGCGCAGCTTTATCATAGGATTTCATCTTACAACTTTTACACCTTGTTGTTCGATGTCCTGTACCGGTGTATCTTCGATCGACCTCAAACGCTGTAATTTCCTTTGTTTCGTTACAAATACGGCAAGTTTGTTTTTCCATTACTTCGTTCCGCCTTTTTCCAATGTTTTATCGATTTTGTTGTTTATACTTTTCAGTAACTCTCTAATTTCGTCTAATTCATTCTTGATTAGCCCATTCATTCGTTCATTCGCTCCCTTATTCGTTTATTATTTTTTCAATCTGTCCGATAGTGCGTTTTACTTCACTAAACACACGAACGTCAGTGTGCTTACTTACTTCAACTAGCGCCTGTAGATAGGACACTAATGAAGCAATCGTTTCTCTCTTGTCGCTCATTCAATTCACCTCTTTTTTCGTCGAGCATCAAAGTGAAAGTCTTGCCATAACCGCGGGATCATTTCGTTAATGTGTCTACGGCTACAATGCGGGCCAAACGTAAAGATTTTCGTTTCAGTACCGTCGGTGACACGCGCGGTAATGTTTCTGGGGATGCGGATAGTCGCGTCCTGGAACACAAAAAATTACGTGTATTGCTTTTTCTCCGCTCACTTTTCTCACTCGCTTTCTTAACATCATCGGATAGTTGACATATACTTATTTTGGAGACTTACGCGCTTGTTCTGAACCTTTCGTAAAAAAGAGAAAAATCCCCAGGCAATCCCGACTCAATGCGCACCAACTTAGCACGTACATAATCAGAAACTTCTCGCTGACCGTTCTCGATGGCACAAATAGTAGATGCAGCAACACCGATTCTCTTTGAAAACTTCTCCATTGACTCACCCAGATAGTAGCGGATTGCCTTCGCTTTCATTCCGTTCATTTCGTTTTCCCCTCCTTTATTCCGTTTCGCCGCTAAAAAATACCGGCCTGTCACGGCCTTCCTACTAATACCTTTTTGTCGCCACTTAAAATAAATCGCGATCATCACCGTGATAATTAACGTGTCGTTTGGGCTTCTTACGATTACCTTCGCACATTCTTTCTCGGCTCGTTTCTACGTAATCCATTAGCGCTACACCTGACGGCCTTTCGAATTTCCATCCAATTTTAATCATCGAATATTCGTGAATCCAAAACGGGTATTCTAACCACCAGATATAATCGTCCATTAATGTGTGCTTTCTCGGCTTCGGATTTAATAACGCATCGTCAGCCCTTTGCTGGCGCCTTTGCAACGTCTTTACTCCGGTCTTACATTCGTTCGAACATGTCCGCTTAGTATTACGTAAGCTATCATCACGCCAAAGATGTTCGCAAAATTCGCACCGCTTAATACGTTTGTCTGACCGGTCGTGTAATTCACCTCTGTTTAACGCTTGTAAAACCGGCAGCGCTTCCGCCATACTTAACCCGTTTATATACTGTTGCGCAAATTCGATTGCCCCTTTTCCATAATCCCGATCCTTTTTGGCTGTCATTTTCATTCCCCTTTTTGGCTGTTTTTTGTTTTGTACAAAAACGGTACGAATAACTTATATATTTATATAGGAGTATTAAACAGCGCCTTTATCCCGCCATTTACTGTCGTATTCACGCCGCTTAACGTATCTACGAATCTCCTTTGCATCGCAAAGCATTAGCGCCACATCTACAACGGACTGCTCATTTGAAACTTCTACATACGGCTCACCTTCGGAGATTTCCGGAAGTAGCAATCGATATTTATTAGGCTTGCAACGCACCTGGCCGGTTTCGCGACTTTGCGCCTTATCGATTTCACCTTTGCGCCGATACTCAACGAACCCGTCTTTAACGAGGTCTTTTATCGCTTTTTGCACGGTGTCGCGCGATGTTGTGCCGATCATTTTCATCGCTGTCGTGGTCGTAAGGTAGAACGTCGAGCCATATCGTTTACTCGTTACCAGCATGGAGTAAAGCATTTGCTTACGTTTGAAAGCACCGCAGGATAAGACCGCTAGAATTTCCGATTTATAGATTCGGACTGGCTTGTCGGCGTTGCCCAGTTTTATGTCCTTTTCGTAAGCATAGGCGACGAGTCTTTCTGCTTCCTTTAACCAATATTCCGGCTTGCTGTCGGCGCTGAAATACTCGCGTGGAGTTGCCGTCAAAATGTCCATTATCGCTTCAACCGCGTCTACCTGTTCAAATCCTTGCGAATTATAAAAGCACGCAAGCGCAAACGTCACAGAATGGCGCGTATTGCTTTCGGTCAGTCGGCCGGCTTCAAGTATTCGGCGAGCTTTTTGCAATGCCGCAGATTGGTCGACGACGTTTGCCATAATGTTCGTTTCAGTCGCTATCGCCTCAAACTCGCTCGCCTGTTCCTCCGTCAATCCGAAGTCTGCGTCAGTTATGATCGAGGCATCCATCGGCTGTACATCGAGCAAGTAGCCGAAAGACTTAATCGGTGCCAGCGTTTCATTATCAACGAACCAGCAGCGATTGCCCGTGCGCTGATGAATCCCGAGCGGTAACTTAACACCTTGCGTCCAACTTGGCCGGAATTCGATTTGCCCATCAGGTAAGGCGCCAACTGTCGCGATAACTTGTTCGAAAAAGGCGCGTATCTCACGGACTGGCACCGGCTTATCGAAGAACAAATCGATATGATACCCTTTACTGCCGCTAAGACTAACGTGAATGTCCTGGTGGTTTATACGAAACTCTCGGACTAGCACGTCGATTAGTTTTAGTGCAGCCCAGCGGGCATTGCCAGCGTCATTAAAGTCGACGTCGAACGTTATGAACTTATTGAAATAGCCTCCGTTGAAAATTCCGTAAGTCAGCTTGCCGTCAAGATGCGTAACGAGCATGCTGTCGTTTAAGGCGACCGCCCTGCCGCCGTGTTTCTTGTTTACCGTTACGTAGCGGTCAGGAAATTGAACGAGGTACTTGCTGCGCGTCTGAATGTACAGATCGTTAAATTTTGCGTAAAGCAATTTCCGGCTGTTCGCGTTTGGCTGTTTTGGCATCGAATTATCACTTCCTTTCAAATTTCGCTAATTCAGCGTCCAACTCTGACGTATTCAAAAATACAAAAACTAATTTGCCTGGGTAGCGTCGGCTAGGCTCAATGTCGACTAATTTAAAATCCTTTGTGACCAGTTCCTTCGCAACCTTAATACTCAAAACGCATTTATACTTTTCCTCCAACTTTGACCCCTCCGATTTTTTATTTGAACGCGGACAATGCCGCGGAGATACCAACACATAATAATAACGGCCTGACTGCAAAACAGCGCAGAAAAATTGACCTTATATAAAAACATAGGAATAACTAAGTCAATCTGCGCATCACCATTCAACCGATGATACATACCTAGCCAGTGTTTTCGGACATTCTTGGCGAAAAAAATATTTTTGTCCTTACCCGTATGTCGATGCTAATCGCTATCTCGGACACCCTTTCAATACGTATGTCCCGCTAACTATCTAATCGGCGCACTTTTTCACAAAAAAAAATAACGCCAACCTATTTTCGGTTGACGTTTTGTTGCTGTTCCTTTGTTATACGCTCAATTTCTTTTTCAATTATCGGATAGACTTTATCCCATTGCTCTTTTGACGGCTTTATTTCTTTGATATTCATCCGCGTCACCTCCGCCTTTATTATGCACGGAGCGGCTATCGTTTAATATTCGATTCCAAATTCCTCGAATATATCACTGAGGTTCACTTTTTCCTTCAACGCTAACTCGCGATTAAATGATTTCCGAACTGCTCGGCGGTAGTGATCGTCTACTTCGTCGATACCATTACGGAATACATCATATACCGGATACAGCCTTGCAAGCTCATCCTTTATTAAACGGCGTTTATGTAGCGCCTCTTTTAACTTCCTGGCGTATGCGTCGCCTTCACTCATATTGAAACCTTCACTTCGCTCGATTTGATGATAGATGTCACTAATATGGCGGTCAACTGCCGACTGCGCCTTGTTTAATTTTTCATGTGATTGGCGGACTTCCTTACATAAAGCCTCTAATTTATCGAAACAGATTTCTGATAAGTTCATTTTCGTTTCCCCTCTTCGTTTAAAGTAACTCGACGTTGCCTACCGGTTGCCGCCGCCGTCGAGGGAAATAAAGCGTTCGCACGTTGCCGCGTGCGCTGCCGGTTTATTCGACCGATGACATAATTAGCGATACTACATATTCCGGATTGTCTTCGCTAAAATCGTCCCCGTCATTATCTAAATCGATTTGAACAACGTTAGGCTGGCCCGTCGGTTTGCAGTTATGAATCGAAACCATGCCGTTATTATCAGCGACTAAGACGCGACCTTCTGCCGGGAAGTAAACGCCGATTTCATTTTCGTTAGCACTGAACATTCCTTCGTAAACATATTGAACCGTAACTTTAATCATGTTATAATTCTCCTTATCGATATAATTTTTTGAGGCTCGGTCGGAACTGCCATTCCACCGGGCTTTTTATTTGGCAAAATGACGCACCAGTTCGACAAAAGAACATTTCGCAAGAAACTCGAAATCAACATCGTCATAGCGTCCGAAAAAGTTAATGTAGAATCTTTTGCATGTAGAGCGGTCTATCGTAAGTGTTTCGCATGGCTTGATTGTTTCTTCTATGATGTAAATTAAAGCTTCGTTTTCATCGTACTTATTATCGAGCACCATACCCTCGGATAATAATATCGCCGTATCTTCCAGAGTGCCGAAATCAGGATCGCCACTTGCTACATAAATCACTTTGATTTTCTGAACCATTTCATTACCTCCTTAAATATTTTGCAAAAAATCCTGTACTTCAGCTTTTACATGCTTTGGTGCTATCGCAAAAATACCCATGATAACTAGACCGATATATACCGTAATGCTCGCGGCCACTAAGTAACCCATCGCTTCACCACCTTTCCGTTATTTCGTAATTTTATGCCTGTCTTTATAATAATTCCGTTATTTCGTAATGTCAACTACAAAATTCCGTAATTGCGAAATTTTTCCGCTTATATTATAATGGGCTTATAAACTATGGGGTGTGAGTGAGGATGAAACGAATTTTAATCACATTAGATAAGGTTCTTGCGGAGAAAAATAAAACGCAGAAAGAACTAGCTGAAATAACCGGAATCAGGCCAGCAGCTATCAGCGAGTTATACAATAATCAACGAAAATCAATTAATAAAGAACACCTCGAGAAAATTGCCGATGCTTTAGGAATAGAAGACATTCGCGAGCTGATCGCCATAGAAACGAAATAAACCGCCTTTCGGCGGCTTTTTTATTATCCGATTTTAATTTTGACGCCTTTACTTTCCACCTGTTTGACCGGTTGCTGCTGCTTTAGCGATTGAACAAATTCCGTAAATGAATTCGCTTGGAATATGCGAAAAGAATAATCACCATCAATCGTATACCGATGATTGCCGAGAATTAATACATGAGGGAAAGGCGACGCCATAATTCCGGAGTTATACAGGTCGACATAACGATCGAGTTTTTCGCGCATCTGCTTTTCGCTATATACTGTTCGCTGAACCTCTACGAAAAAACCTGTGCGTCGATACTGGCAATAAACATCTGGCTCGGCGACACCCTTCTTACCGTATTTCGGCTCAACCATAAACGTTCCTAGGTCGCCCAGCTTGCGGAGCTCTTTATATACGTCGAGGATAGCGAGGAAATGACCGACCTTTTGCGAAGTCTTCTTAATAGGTGTGTCGGCCGGAAAGTAAACGTAAGGCGTGTAAATATTCGAGCGTGTTACTTGGCCGTCGCGTAATAGCCGAAGTAAGACGTTATTTGCACTATGCACGGGTTTTTTTAAGCCAGCGAAATGTAATTCAGCAATGGAATCACGGTCTAAACATCGAAACCTTCGTAAGTCCTCTATTATCGCTTTATCTCTATTCGTTAACATCCGAATACATCCTCCTCGGTTAACTGTTTTGGCGCTTCTTCTTTTGGCGTTACGTCCTTCACTTTTCCTTTTGAAATCATAAACGGATTTAACAATCGCTTCGCCTCTTCCATTTCAAGGTAAGGCGCTTGAAGCTCGTAAAGTTTGTCGCTGTTCATTACAAACCGGCCAGGCGCTTCGATTAAATGAGCGTTAGGCGTATTAACGATTTTGGATTCGATGGCATCCCGCAATTTAAAACCCATGCTGACGGTCAGATTCGCGCGAATAGTCGTATCGAGCACCTTTGCATTCGGCCGCTGCATCGACAGAATAGCGAGCACACCAAGCGACCTGCCTATTGCTACGACTTCCGTTAAAATGTCCATAATCTCGGCATCATTCCGAAGCATTACGAATTCATCGATACACACTACGATATAAGGCACACGCTGGTCGGCCGGCAAGTCGTCGACGTGGCTGACTTCGAAAACTTCCGTTAATTTACTCCGCCGATCCATTTCCACGCTGACTTTACGCAACATAGAGCTGATGTCCCGGGCGCTACTATAAACCGCCTGGACGTGCTCGACCTTGCGGAAAATATGAAACTCTTGCCTCTTACAATCGCCGAGATAAAGCTCTATCTCGCTCGGCTTTTTCGTCATTATGAACGTTGTTAATATAGAGCGAAGCTGCGTTGACTTACCGCTGCCCGTTTCGCCAGCTATTAAAATATGTGGCTGCTTCAGAAGGTCAAAAGCGACATAACGCCCGTTCCTATCCTGACCACAAATAATTCCGAGCCTGTGACGGTCAATATGCGGTTTGATTGCTTCATAGTCGTAAGGTAAGTCGCTAGAAGGTGCGTGCTGATAGACGATTAATTCGAACGTCTTGATTTCGCCTTTAATTTCGATATTCTTGCCATAGAACTGTTGGAAAGCGAAGAAGTTTTTCGTTATAAGTTTCGGATCGAGGCCGTTAGGTAGCGAGAATACTAGTCGAGTACAGTTATCGGAAAGGATTACGTCGTGGATTTTCGGATAGATAAAGCGGTCGTGTTCGGTGCCTTCAATCGTGCGATAGATACCGGCAGTCTTAAACGTCCTAATTAGCTTACGGCGAGCGTTCAGTTTAGCCAATGTCATGCGCCAGTTCATAGGCCTAACCAATGAAGCAGCGGATTAGTTTCGATGAAATAGATACCGGCAGCAAACGCCGCAATCGGTATAGCAATGCGCAATATAGTACCGACCAAATGGTAGCCCGTATCTTCGAGCGTCTTGTCGACCGCAGCCAGGACGATTGTTGCCCCACCGGCCAGTAATAACGTTGGTGTAAATAACATGATGATTCCTCCTCGTTCAATTAACGTTCATTATTTTTAGGCATTTCCCCTATATACGCTTTTGAGTTAGCTCGGCTATACTAAAGATACAACGTTCTTATCTTCATAGAATTACCTCCGAATTAGTCATGCGATGCCAACCGCATGGCTTTTTTGGTTTCCTCCCCTCGCGCTCCCCTCCTTCCCCTTCCCGCTTCGCTCATTCTTAACAGATTTCTATATTCGCTTTATATTGCCGTTTCTACTTGTACGAGTGTGATTACGATAGAATGACGAAACACTTCCGAAAGTGTGCTAGCATTCGTTAAACTACACTGTCGCTTTCGTGTTAATAGCCTATGAGATGCTGCTTGTCAGAGTTACCAACTTTTTGCGAAACTTTCGTATAATTTTGGGAAAGATGGACGAGAATGATCCTAGACAAGTTTAATAGGAGGTTATCGACGTGTTATTTTCGTTCTTTAATTTCGGAGGCAAAAAGCGCAGCAAGCTCGGCAAGTTAATAGACCGGCATGGCTATACGCAAGAGGAATTACGCGAGGCATCTGGCGTTAGTAGAAATACGGTAAGTAAGGCGTGCAATGAATCGGACTATGTGCCTTCGCCTAGTGTTATGCGGAAGTTAATGAAAGCGATAAGAGAACTCGATCCAGGCGCAAAAGCGGACGATTATTTTGACATTTAACTCGTGGGTATAGCTTGCGAACCAAATGCTAAAAATGAAGATAAAAAGGAAGAATCTTCATATGCTAAAACTTATTCGCAAGATTGAAAAGAACTTCTCGAATTACTCTTTAGCCACGATTTTTATCTATTGCTGGTTTGCGGGTACCTTTAATTTCATTGAAGAAAATCCTAAAGAAATAGCAACAGGCATATTTATGCTTTTAATACCATTTTTTGTTTTGCTTACTTATAAGCCAGTACGCAAGAAACTGTTCGAAGTAATAAGGGTTTTTATTAAATCACTGAAATTCCGAAACGGAATACCAGTGGATATTGAGGAAATAGATAAGATGGACGGCTTTGAATTCGAACACTTTCTAAAGCCGATATTCGAGCGGCAAGGTTACGTCACTACTGTCACGCAAGGATCTAGCGATTATGGAGCTGACTTAATCCTTCGCAAAGGCCATAAAAAGTACGTAGTCCAGGCGAAGAGATACAGCAGTAACATTGGAGTCGGCGCAGTACAACAAGTCGTTGGTGCGATAAGATACTACCGAGCAAGTGGCGCTATCGTTGTTACAAATCAGTATTTCACGCCAGCTGCGATTGAGCTTGCGAAAGTAAACAAAGTTCGTTTAATCGACCGTGATAAATTAGCGGAGATGGTTCGGTAATGTTTAAATTCTCAGAAAAAGCATTGCAGGATTTTTATCACGCAATATTACCGGGGTTAATACGAATAGCAAAGGAAGAAAAAGCGAAGAAGAAGACCGCGGCGAAAAAGAATCGGAGCGACGGACGCGATGATTGAGTATATCATTTTCTTTTCAATGCTGGCTGCTGGTGTACTTATGTTCGTTTTCCGGCGCAAAGAGCCTCCGATGTTTGATACCGTTACAATGCAGCGTATGAAGTGCGAAAGTCCAATCGAGCGCCGGCTATTTGATGCGCTGGTTTTTCGAGGCTACACTGTGAGTACTCAAGTTCCCTGCGGTAAATACCGTATTGATTTGGCGCTTGTAGGGCCAAGGATAGCGATTGAATGCGATGGCAAAGCATACCACTCTTCGCCCGAACAAAAGGCACACGATCGCCGTAAGGATGCTTTTTTGCGCAAGAACGGCTGGAAGGTGCTACGTTTTAGCGGACGTCAGATAACACGTGGATTGCATTACGTTTTGGATAAGATTGAAAAGGAAGTCCGTGGGAATTCTTAAAAAGTTCACTGTGGATTTTTACATATATGTTGTGTATACTGAAAACAATAAAACCGCTAGTGGTCGCAACACTAACGGTTTAGTACATCGGTTCAACTATATTTCTTTTTCTTGGCTCGTTTCTTCTTTTTGGAGACGGGCCTTTTCTTTTTAACCAACTTGTCCCATAAAGATACACCAATCTGAACGATCCTAACCACCACAACTATTACGTCCCAATCCATTCTCGAGAAATCCCCCTATTATTATTCTAAATTCCAATACTATTAACCTCCTTTCTTGAATTACCCTTACGTTATCATAACGATACATAAAAAAACAATATATAGTGTATTTTTAATTTTCGACAACACTATATATGGTGTTCAGGTCAAATGAATTCCATTTTATCAATAATTGATGGGTAAAGGAAGCGTTTGGAGCGTTTTAGGATATTTTGAACGAAAAGGCCACGGATTAATCGCCGCGGCTTTTTGTTTTGTCGTTATAGCAGGCGTTGATGACTCGTTCGATTTCTTTTATAACTGGATTGTCAGCCGCTTGCTCGCGCAACATCCATTCGGCTCTTTCCTCGTCTGTTAAATGCGCTAATGGCGAATGAATAATAACACGTGTGCCGTCGAAGTTATATTCTTTCGTATTCATACGATCACCTCTACGCCTTTTTATCGTTTATAACAGTCTTTTATCGCTTTTCTGATTTCCGCTAACACAACGGTGCCTTTCTCCGTTTCTTCTTTAACCCAGCGCTCTTGCTCCGCATCTGACAAGGCCCATAATGGCGAATGTACAATAACCGTGCTGTTTCCGGTTTTGTATTCTTTCATACGTCTCACCTCACGCTAATTCTTTCCGGAATTGTCAACTTTGAACCCTTAAGAATTAAATTTATTATCGGAAAATTTTTTCCGATTCAGTTGTCATAAAAAAAACTCCGGCATGGTTACCGGAGAAACAAACACTATCTAGGTTGCTTTACTATGAATCCTTCTTTTTTAAGGAAATTGCTATTATCATAGAATGTTCCATCAATCCAAGATAACGGAACAGATACCTGCACTGCTAAGTCCGCATAATCCGAAGAAATAAATGCGTTAACTTGTCCACCATCTTTTAGAGTTTCAACATCTTGTTTTTCTAAGTACAAAGTCACATTTGGTTCGATACTCATTCCCAACTCTCCTTTTCCATTATTTGTGTTTATTATACTATAGAAAATACTGGAAAAGTAATTCTCTTAAGATTTTTCATTTTTGCCATGTGTTCCTGTTTACTCCGAGGAAAATAAAATCGTATTCGCAGTGTTTCATCACCAGAGAGCGGGTCAGAATCGCAGACGGCCCCCCCGGCATCGAAAAAAAAGCCGGCATTATTGCGCCGACCCCTCACGTTTCTTTAACGCCCTGTATATCGTTGGCTTACTAACGCCAGTCATATCAACGATCTCTGGCACGCTGTACTCATTGCTATCGTATAGCTTAAGCGCTCGCTCAACGTCCTTCTTCGGCGTGCTAGGGCGTCCACCTATGCGACCTCTTGCCCGTGCTGCCTTCAGTCCAGCCTGCGTTCGCTCGACGATTATATCCCGTTCTAGTTCTGCGATACTGGCCATCGTTCGAAAGAAGAAGCGACCGACAGGCGTAGTCGTATCAATACCGTCCACAATCGAAACGAAATCGATGCCTTCGCGTTCGAACCCTGCGGTCAATTCCAGCAGTTTAAACGTTGATCGCCCCAACCTATCTAGCTTATAGACAACGAGCGTATCGCCTTTTTCTGAGCGCATCCAGGCACCGTTGTAGCTCCGGCCGATCGTCACGTTTACCGCTTTGTTTCTCCGTGTATATCCGTTCGCAGCCAGCCGTCTTCAGCGCGTCGATTTGCATATCGAGGTTTTGATCCTGCGTACTTACGCGGGCATATCCGATTTTCATTTCGCATCAGCTCCGTTTCATATCGTTATAGTAATCGTATCATAAACGGTACTATTTAGCAACTATGAAACGATACTGTTTTTTGAGACGGTTTACTAGTGACATACCAACGGAATAGCATTACGCAACCTTACCGTTTCATAAATAATCGTTTTTGATACCGGAAAATTAGCGCCTTTTGACCGGTAATGTGCACGATTGGCAACCCTGGGAATCCGGAGGCACGCACGCGTCGGAGGCATGTGGCTGGTAAAAAGACTTTTTTAACCCTTGTAAATCCCTTCTATCGGCAGTTCTCGGCAAAAAAGTGTACAAAAGCGGTACGAATAACTTATATATTTATATAGGAGTAGTAAAAAAGGCTTTAAATCAGTAATAATAGCGTTAAATACGAAAAAGCCACCCGCAAAAGGTGGCCGTTGTTATCCTTGATATTTAAAAAATAAATCCTTGTCGCATCCCTTACAAATTATCATCAACTCTTCCGGCTTATCTCGGTCGCCTTTAATTAGAGTCGCTCCTGCCTTCGAAGAATCAATAATAAATGTATGGTATTGAGGCGAGTTAATGTTGTCTGGAATAACGTAATACCATTCGTTTATCCGACCGCACTCATCACACTCCAGCTTACCAATTATTTGGTTTCCCTTTCGCATATTATCACCTTCGCTTATTACTTCGCCTTAAATACCGTTAATCCTTTATTTAAAGACGTAATTAAGCGGCGAGTATGTGCTGTGCTGATTCTGAACGTCCATGTTCGTCATTTGCACGTATCGACGCACCATATTCATATGCGAATGGCCGAGTATGCGCTGCAAACTAAACGGATCACCACCGTTCATAATGTAGAATAAAGCGCCAGTATGCCGAAGTGTATGCGGACTGACTCGCTTATTCGTTATCTTTGCCACGGCGCCATATAGCCGCAAATTTTCGCGTACAGTCGCCTCGCTCATTGGTTCACCCTCATATGTTAAGAACACGTAATCACTTCCGAATTCCTCCGTTTCGGCTAGATATTCGCTAAGTAACTTCGCAGTCCTGGTCGATATAGGCACAACGCGGCCGACTCGCGTCTTGGTATCCGCAGCCTCTAAGCGAATCGACATCGTTTTAAAGTCGATATTCTGGCGCTTAATATCAACGAGCTCACATACGCGAATCAAAGTATCGAGGAGTACATACGTAATCACTTGCGTTCTGAATCCGGTATAGGTCGAATCATCAATCGCCCCTATCAGCCGGCGAAACTCTTCAGGCGTTAGCGATTCTACGACATCTATTGGCGCCTTAATTGGCTTGAAACGTTTATGTATCGGTTCATCTATCCATTGTTTATCCTCGTATGCATAGCGCAAGAATGAGCGCATTGTCCTCACGCGAATATTGATCGTAGCTGGCGCGTATGACATTTCGTCACTCATATACGTTATCCAGCTTGCGAATAGTTCGGAGGTCATTTCGCTGGCCGTCAATTCCCTTCCGATAAAATCAACGAAATACTGGTAATTCGTGTAATACTCGGCGACTGTCCTTTTCGCAAGCCCCTCGCCTTTCTTAATCAGCATAAACTCTTCGAACATTTCAGTCATAGATAACTCGTTAATGTTTGCGCTGGTATTGCGTTTATACTTGCGCGTTAATCCTTTTCGCATAAATAAAAAACCCCTTCCGAAAGAAAAATTCGTAAGAGGTCAAACGGTTTTAGCCGACTATACAAACGGTTTTATTCGCCAGTCTTACACGGTCTTTCTTTAGACCGGCCGAAAACCGTGTGGGAATCCGCCACTATCATCGCACACAATCACCGCACACAAATTGCGGAAACCTTTGCGAGAGTAAGACGTATTGGCGGGACCGCCTGGGAATCGAACCCAGCTAACCTGGCACGCAGGTCACAAGCGGTTTTGAAGACCGTGGAGGACACCAGTACCCCATTCAGCCCCGTTTTAAGAACAAGGTCTATTATACTTACAAGCTGCCTTTTTTACAAGAGAGTTACTCAATTTGTCACATGACTTGTCTTCCGCCCCGCGCCAATACTATAATATAGGGAGATATAAGAATTGTGTGGGTGAAGGTTAATGTATCAGCTTGAAGGTTGGTTTTTATGGTTTATTATGTTTTGGGTTCTTGTGTTAATTGGATTATTTGCGATAGGCGGATTTTTCATGTTCCGGAAGTTCTTGAAGAAGCTGCCGAAGAATGATGGAAAATCGGATATGGATTGGGAAGAGTATTATGTGAACGAAACGAGGCATTTATGGCCTGATGACCAGAAGGCATTGCTTGAGGATCTTGTCAGTCCCGTTCCTGAATTGTTCAGGGATGTGGCACGGCACAAAATTGCCGGTAAAATTGGTGAGCTGGCACTTAAGGAAAAAGCCGATATAATCAACCAGGAGTTAGTGATTCGCGGCTACATCCTTGCAACGCCAAAGCGGGATCATAAGTTTTTGCGCAAAAGGCTTGCCGAGAAACAAATTAGCACTGCTCCATATGAGACGTTATTCTAAAGAACGATATAGTTTTCGGAAAACGATTAATTTTTAAAGGGAACCTGAATCAGGTTCCCTTTTTAACGTTTATCGAGCTGTTGGAAAAACCCTTCGGACCATTTCGCTAAATTCATCAAACAGACCGCGAACTGGTTCCCCATTTTGGATTTTATCCCCATAATCTCTCATACGGTCAACGAAATCAGGATTGCTTGAAACATAGACGTTCTCGATACTACTATCCGTGGATTTTACTCGATCTGAGATTTTCTTCTCAAGATCTTTTCTCACATTCCCTGTTTCATCGTTGCTGAGAACCACCGCAACATAAGCTGCTCTGTCTGTCATAATGACATGTGCTGTTTTCACTTCATCCAGATCTTCAACTTTTGCTTTCGCTTCGTCACCAAATCGTAATTGATTATCATTTTGGTCCATATTATCATTTTGAATTCTTACACCATCATCGACCTTATCGATATCATGATTATAAGTTTGGATTTTTGCATCTTCCCGGTCACGAACATCCTCTCGTGCCCCATTGTTCATTGTGCAGCCTGCTGAGAAGGCAATTATTAATAAAACAAAAGACAAGGTTTTGATATACTTCATGATTTTTCCTCCTAAGGTTATAATTTATCAACCATAGGATTGCCAATTAGTGTTATTTCATGTAAAAATTTTTAAAAAGAAAAGCACAATGAGCGGTATTCATATGCTCCTTGTGCCTATCATTTTATTTATGAACATCATCCTTTTTTTCGTTTCCTGAACAACTTAAATACATCTTCATTTTTTGTAAGGATAATGACCTTGTCTTTATGTTTTTTCATTAGTTTTATCGCATGGACGAGATTATTCCCATCATAATTGTGGTTCCATTTTATTAAGTCAAACAAGGTTCGTAAATTTTCTTTTCTAGAAGATTTCTGCAGTTTGAACTTTCTAAATAAAAACCTCTTTACGATTCTCCAATCTCTTACATACACATTTGTTTTAAGCACGAGTATGTAATCTGCCTGATGAAAGCTATCCTCGAGCCAGCTATAATAGACGCCTTCAATAACCCATTTTTCCTGTGCTAAAATTTTGCCCAGCTTTTCCTGCCTGATAGCCGGAAGAGTTTGTGACCCAAAATATTCTGAATCATGATCCCAAAAGAGATGATCCAATTCATATTTAGGTACTTTTAATATTTTTGATATTTTATTTGCTATGTAGGTTTTCCCGCTGCCGGGACCGCCAATGATATGTATTTTCGTCAATGTTTCCACCCTGACCAATTAAAATAAATTAAAAGCCTACCACTCAAATTTTACCACAATATAACAGTACATTTATCGATGACAATGAATTTTCTGATAAAATGTTAAATTAAAGTTTAAAAAGGATAACTTAAACAAAGATACGAGTCCTAAAGTTCAGGACTCGTTTTCATTTTTCTGGGCGGGCTTTTTTCCTACCCAGTCTCTTCCCTGCTCTCAAAGCTTTTACTTCATACACCATGCCGACAAGCAGCATGATGAACCCAATCCCAACCAATATGTAAATACCTGCCTTTGGAAGGATTCGGATAAACCCCATGCCCTTCATGAACAAGGGCACAAGGATTAGGGAGAGCCCTGAGGCTTTCAAAAATACAGCAGTATGTCTCAATGCCAAACCTTCTCCTCCTGTCTCAAATGAGATGGTTTAGTCATTATATTAGTGAAAGCTTGTCATTATTCAATTCCATAAAAAAAGGCAACGGCCCCGCCTTCGCCATTTGCCTTGATAGCCACACTTGCTATCCTGCCTATTATTTATAATAAAAAACGAATATTAAGATCATTGCTTGATTTTGTTAATTCTTTTTGTGTTTTCTGAAAGAATGTTAAAGAATGTAGAAATGCGTGATCACCAATAAGAAATTAATGATAACTTTGTAAACCATCGTACACACTCCTTATTTAGTAAGAGTCAATTACATGGTCCGTTTACATCTCTACCTTAACAAATGATTGTTAAGCTAACTTAAAACAAAATCGTCTATTTTGTAAATTTTTTCTTTTCTAACAAATTTAAGGCTGCTTGCATATCAACATCGATCTCTATATGCTTCGGAGTCCACGGAATAAGGATATGAGGTTCAATCCCTTTTCCCGTCATGCCAAGTCCGTGATCGATCCTGGAAAGCCTGGAAGTTGGGTACCAAAGCTCAAACCCTTGCTCCCACCTTTTTACTGCCAAATTGGCATAGTCATTCAACCCCTTGGTTGGTCTTCCGATCACGGTTACTTTACTTGATTTCTTACAATGCTCGACAAACGAATCTCCAGCACTACCACAAAAAACATCGGTCATAACAATGACAGATTTCGGATAAGGGAAACCTTTTACAAATGTATCTGGAATAAACTCAGCAAAATCAAATTCCACAAAGCCATTCCCGCAGTTTTTCTCCCACTTCCGCTTCCATGCAGTCAAGAAAACTTGACTCTGTTCATCCTGCGTTTTTTTGATTTGTTCAGATAACCCAGCCAATTGTCTCTCTGCATTAGCTGCAGTACAATTAAATAACATTCGCTCCTCTTTGTCCGCAAGCTCAGCTCCCTCTTCGGGCATTAAGTATGGAAGTAAGCAGTAATAGCTGGCATCGCTTCCCCCATAATTCACTCTGACATCAATAATCCAATTATCAGTTGAATTGATTAATTCTTGATTTTCCTCCACCATTTTTCTGATGGCATCAGGATCACAAAAGTCTGTCATTGTCATCAGCAAAGTGGATTGTTCCAAATTTTTAACAGAGTAAACTGGCTTATACTCGCCTTTTTCATAATGCTGAAAATCAATCTTTAACACGTTGCCGGAGACATCCTCCACTTCACCAGATGAATATAAAGAGAGAATCGGGGTCCAATTTTCACGTTCGGCATGATTTTCATTTAACATTCTGTTATGGCGTTCCTTTAACTCTGGAATCGTAAATCCTCCCAGTGTCTTAAAAAACATCCCCTTTTTAAGCCTTTTCTCGGTCTTTATCTCTGTTATATAAAGCCTATCCTCATACCTTCTAACGCGAAATCCACGATCACCAGGATTCTCTTTAGCGGCTTTTAAATCATAAAAAAGAATAT
This sequence comes from Heyndrickxia sp. MSNUG, assembly GCF_049532715.1. Classification (NCBI taxonomy): domain Bacteria; kingdom Bacillati; phylum Bacillota; class Bacilli; order Caryophanales; family Bacillaceae; genus Heyndrickxia; species Heyndrickxia sp. MSNUG. Next base: position 2,012,370 of record NZ_CP150978.1, on the reverse strand, counting down.
GCTGGTCATTAAAGTCCAATAAATACTCCTTGACGAGGTTGGTGAAGCTATCATTATTAAGCTCACTTGTTTTCTTCAATTTCTGTAAAAAATAGGCTGGGTCATCCCAGCCTTCTTTGTCCTTCCATCCGGCATAATCATGGTGCAGAATATGGACAATTTCTTTAAAAATATCTTCCATATTACTCCTCCTGATTCGTGTTTAGTTCATTTTAAAAACACTTATATAATAATCCTCTTCAGGAAAATCACCTTCGTAATGGAACCCATTCTCCTGATAAAAGCTCTTCAAATTTCCGTTCCCTGACCAGCAATCTAAATACAATGCTTTATCCTTTTCTCTCACGTATCCACATGCCCACTCGATAATCGCTCGACCATAACCATTACCTTGATATTCAGGAAGTATAGCAAGTTGATATAAATATTGGCTGTTGGGTTGGATCTCGCAAACACTTAGACTATCAATATTTTTGATGCCAAAGGTACCGATTATCCGCTCATCGACTGAAACGGTGTATAAATAGCTGGATTTTATCTGGTTCAAAATCTCATTCTCATTCCATGGATATTCCCATTGTTTGATTCCTTTATTATGTAAATCTAGAGCAGTCTCATTTAAAACATATACAAGTTTCTTATAATCATCCGCGTTTGCTAACGTGATTCTCATGGTCCAGACTCCTTATTTAACACATGAAAACATGAGGACTACAGGGATTCTCTTTCTTCTCTGATATTCGCTTTCGCTGCTGAAGTTTTCAGCATTTGGAGTTCCTTCCCTCAGATCCTCGACTTTAAAGCCTGCCTGCTTCAGTAATCGAAAATACTCTTCGGTAGTCCGATGGTATTTGATTACCTTTTTGCCAATCCATGGCTCAGCTCTTTCTCCCTGGTTAAAATAGTCATCGACAATCCAGTCCGTTCTGGAGCCCGAAGCTTCTGCACTTTTCGCAGAAGAAGTTAGGACGGGGTGCTGGACACTAAAAACAAACTTTCCGCCATCCACTAGAGTGTGATGAACTTTTTGAAAAACAGTATCTAGATCAGTTAAATAATGCAAAGCGAAGCGTGAAAGAACTAAATCAAATTGTTCTGTCAGAGGTTGCCATTCTTCCATAGGTGACAGTTCAACTTTCCCCGCTTGACCCTCGAGGTTTTTTGCCGCCAATTGAGCCATATTTTCTGACCCTTCAACACCTGTGTAGCTTAGACATCCTCGTTGGAGAAGATCTAGACCAATTTCTGCATCCCCACAGCCTAAGTCGCATACCCTTTTACCTTTTACATTTCCTATAAGCTTGAGTAAAACAGGTTTTTCGATGACATTATTAGGACTCTCCGGTCTTGTTCTCCGCTTCATGTAATTCTCGAAAAATTCCCCTTCATCATAGGCAGACGACCCTCTGAACTCCATCCATATTCCTCCAATTAAAAAGAATGACAAATCTTTAATATCTTATCATAATTCAGAATTGTATCAACGAAAAAAATTAAAAACCGCAAAATATTTGCAGTTTAATTAGATTAACTATAAAAATCCTCTATCTTGTTATTCATTTATTTTTAATGGAATATAAACCTCAACATCCTCTACATCATCCTGGACAGGGTGGTAAACTTCAATGATATACTGTTCAGGAGTGGCACGATCATAGCTTTGTTCAAGAATCCATTTATCTAATACCGAATACAAATTTCCCATCTCTGTGCCTTTGCCTTTAATAACGGCATAGCTATGCTGAATATGCATGTATTCCATACCTTCAGGAACAAAATCGTTGTGTTCATTCACCAACATACCAACGAGAAATATTCCTTCTAGCTGAGTTGGCTGTTTTGGAGGCTCATAGACCGTCACTTCGAGTCCTGTGTTATTCGGAATATCCTTTGCATATTCTAAAAATTGCTGTGCAGCTTTTGGCACTGTTTCTCCATAGTCATTAAAATAGCCTTTATGCTTCATGCCAATTATTTTAAAATCTTTTGTAACTACTTTGCACATAAACATCATCCTGCCTCCTGTAGTCAGAAAAGGTATAAAGACCTTAATGTTACCTCCGCCAATTCCATTTTGATTTGCATGAATTCTTTTTCTTTATTCTCGATTTCTCGTTCCAGCTTTTATTGCCCTGCTGCAAAATTCATCTCCAAAATCTCCTCCATACTCTCACCTTATTTTCAATTCTTCCTTTTCCTCTAAAAATCTATAATTCGAAAATCTCTTTGATCTTTTTCGCCACGTCTTCCGCACTCATTTTTGTATTATTTATCCTCATGTAGTTTTCTTTTTTGATTTCACCTTCAAAGGAATTCAAACGGTATTGATCCATTGACTTTACTAAGTCATTTTCAGACCAAGTAATATTACGCTTTGATGGCTTATGTTCTAGTCGATGAGGGCTTTTATTACGAACGAGTCTTTCTGATAGTTCCGCTTCCAGCTCTACGAAATAAACCGTCCCACCTTTAGACTCGAAAATCCGGGAGAGACTCTCCACATAATCCCAGTCCTCCTGCAAATCGAATGCCCAGACATATGTAAAAATCAAACCGTATAAATCACTTTTCGCCACCGCTTCAAATATCTCCCGGCGAAATAAGGAAACTAGCCTTTTTCCCTCCTTAGTGCCGTAATTGAAAAACGGATTCACTAAATCTATTGTCATATGATTATGAAAAAGCTTTAAATCTGTTATTTTTTCTAACTCATGCCCAACAGTCATTTTACCAACTGCCTGCGGTCCAAATATTAATACTAACTTCATATATCCTCCTGATATTACTACTATATTATTTCTACGATGTATCATTTTTTATAAAAGCTAAACATTCTACTTGATATTCCCCGTATATTTATCCTTTAACAACAATTTCATGTCAAGAATTCAGAGCAAATACCTCTTTTTAAAATCCGGGCTCAGTTCACTCCAAACATCAAACTTATTTCCATCCAAGTCGTAAAAAACAAAGTTTTTCCCTGCATGACCCCTGTCTTCAATCTCTCCCACGTTTAAGCCCTTCTCGAGAAAATCATTATGTAATTCGGTAAGTGCCTCTATACCATTTACTTCAAAAGTTAAAATAAAATGCTCTTCACCATGGATATCTACAAAATTCGCACTCTGCCCGACAGACCTTACTAAAAAGAAACTCATACTTGCCATGTTTAGGATTGCTTTTTCATTATCCTGATAGCTGATCTCGGCATTCAATTTTTCTGCATACCAATCTGAAGAAACTTCCACATCATTTACCGGAATGTAAATGGTACCTACTCTTAATAATTGTTTGCTCAATTTTCACTACCACCCTTCATTTAAAGGATTCGACTTAAATAGAAATTCCCCTTTCTACTTAACTATAATTTTCCAATTCATAGATTGATTAAGGTACCTAAGAAATGTTAAAATCCAATTAATGGAAGGTGGTAATCCAATGAAGAATTTGATTTTCACGGCTGTTCTTTTATTCTTATTAACTGGCTGCACCAGTGAAGAGGCAGAAACGAAGAGCACAAACGATACCCAGTTGCTTATCCAGGAAATTCAGAAGCTAAAAGATGAATTGGCAGAAAGGCCGAATCTAAGTGCTGATCAATTAAGAGAATCCATGAATCTATCCTTGGAAGCATTTAATGCCATGATCAAAAAAGATTACAATTATTTACAATCCATTTCCGATTCGGGTGTTACCATTAATAGGGCTACAAATTCCTTTCACTTCGAAGGCCGCCATAACCAAGACTTTATCAACGGAATGGATTACAGCAAACTTGAATATCGCTTCCATGATAGGAAAAACGAAAAGATTACAGTCGGATTTGCAGAAAATAGCATTGAATATTATTTTGAATTCATTCAAAAAGACGAAACAATGCTGCTGCATACATTCACGACTAATTAAACAACAAGCACTCTTTTAATAAGAAGAGTGCTTGATTATTTTAAAATGGAATTACCTCAGTTCTTTCCTCCCCAGTAATCATATCTTTAATTTTCATTACATTCTTTTTCACTTCTTCTTCTCCAATAATTATTACCTGCTTCACTTTTTCCTTGTTCGCTTTCTCCAGCGCTTTCCCCAGCTTTTTGCTTCCCAATTCCAGCTCTACTTTATATCCCTTGTCACGTAAGTATTTTGCAAGTAGTAAGCATTCCTTTTGGGTATTAATCGGGATTATATAAAAATCCAGATCAGATTCAGCCCTCTCATTCAACTGACTCATCGCCGTATATATGACATCCAATCCAAACGAGATCCCTACAGTAGAAAAGCTCTCATTTGAGCCAATCAATCCACCGATTGCATTGTCATACCGGCCGCCGCTGCCAATACTTGATTTAATCCTTTTATCCATTAAGAAAATCTCATAAATCGTTCCTGTATAAATCTCAAGACCTCTTGCTAAAAATGGATTGAATACACATTCCCCGTCAATTCCAAGGAATTTCAAATACTCCTCTAGCTCTTTTAATTCAGCCAAACCTTGCTTTAATTGCTCACTTTTCTCCAAGTATTGGTCAAAATATCTGTAGCACGCATTATTTCCATTCGTTAAAAATTGTTTGATAAAAGTGACCGTTGATGACGGCAGTCCTTGCTCTTCCAGTTCAGATAAAACTGCCTCCAATCCGACTTTCTCGAGCTTATCCAGAATCAAAACTACTTTATTGATTTTTTCAGAAGGTGTTTCAGATGCTTCAAGTATTCCAGTCAGCAATTTGCGATTGTTGTATTGGATGGTTATATCCATATCTAGTTTTTTGAATGCGTCAAAAGCCATCTGCATCAATTCGGCCTCTGCAATTTGTGATTCCACTCCCACAATGTCCACATCACATTGGGTAAATTCACGGAACCTTCCTGCCTTGATCGGTCCATCCCTGAACACCTTACCGATCTCGTATCTTTTAAAAGGCATTCTTATCGTAGGATTCATCGCAACAACCTTTGCAAACGGAATTGTTAAATCGTATCGTAAGGCTAAATTTCTTTCTCCACGGTCAGATAATGTATACATCTCCTCGAGAATTTCCGCACCGCCGCCATACTTGGAGGCTAGCAGCTCAGCATAATTTAAAATCGGAGTCTCAAGTGGCTTGCAGCCGTACTGAATAAATAAATCCTCCAATGTTCTTCTGATTTTCCGTCGCAAAATCTCTGCTTCTGGCAAGTAATCCTGTGTACCTTTAACATTTTGATAATCCATTTTTTTCATTTGCCATTCCTCCATTTCGTTATTTAAAATAAAAACCGCACTGATTAAAGTTAAAAACTTAATCAATGCGGTTTCATGAGAAATAGCCTTCCTATGTTCGATTTAAAAAAATCGAATAGCAAGGCTACTTGATATGAAGATGGAATTTGGAAACTGAAGTTAAATTAATTTATCCAAACATATTTTACCACTCCTAATTTCCATTTAATGTAACACAATGAACAAGTATAAACAATATTTTATGAAAGTAATTCCAAGATTTCTTTCCGAGCCTTAGAAGTATGTGCGTGGTTTAACCAATTTTCATTCACCATATCCCAACTTTCTAGCATGACTTCAACTATGTCCATGTCTTTAACTAGGGTACTTAACGATTTTAGCTCACCGTTAATCCTCACACCGGACATTTTCCTTGCAAGCTGGGGATTCAGGTTAAATGCCAAGTCTAATGCTGATGCACCTTCAGGCAAGAAAACTGCATCCATTTTAGGAGTGAAAACTGTAATATCCCGCTGCAGTAATTCAAAGGATATCAATTCGTAAAACTCTATCGGATCATTCGATACCGATTTGACGGAGGGGATTGTATCACGCAGAAGCTCTGAACTTAATTTTCGAAGTTCCTCATCCCTGCATTCTCTGTTCAAAAAACTAAAAACCCCGTATTGCTGTGTTTGTTTTACACTTTCTGTTTTAATTTCAAATTTAACTTCTATGTTATTGATGTACACCTTGGTTGTTAAATGTCGTTGGAACGGACTTTTTTTAATGGCGATTTGGTCTTGAAACTGATTTTCCACAGGCTGAAATAAGCCATGGATGATTCCGAGTGCTGAATAACAATGGAGTGGAGAATCCGCGATGACTTCGACAGTATATAAATCAGAAAGCGAATATCCTCCTTGTAAAAATGAGTAAGCTTTATAGATTGGTGTATCGACCCAATCAAAGTTAAGCTGCAGCTCCTGCATGGCGGACACCTTTATTTTGCTCATGCTAAATTCAAACAAATCCGCAAAAATCACGCTATAGTTGTCAAGCAGCTGCCTAACTCCTTTATATTTTGTGGGATTCAAATACTTAAAGCTTAATTCATCCAATTCTTTTTGCATTTTAAATAAGCCTAAACGTTCGGCCATTGGTGAAAAAAACACTAATGTTTCATTCGCATAGGGTACTTGTTTTTCTACTTTTTTAACATCAAGGGTTCTCATGTTATGCAATCGGTCTGCTATCTTCACGATTGCAACTCGGATGTCACTAGCAGACGCAGTCAAAAGCTTTTCAAAGTTGCTTGCACTATATTTTCCCTTTTCAAGTAAGCCTTTTTCCAGCTTAGTTAATCCATCTACAATCTCAGCAGCTTTGTGACCAAATCTTTTTTCGATATCTTTGATGGAAAAATGGGTATCTTCTGCAACATCATGAAGTAAGGCGGAGATTAAGGTAGTCGCATCAGCTTTATAATCCAGTAATATTTTGCAGACTGTATAGGGGTGAATGATGTAGGGTTCGCCAGTTTCTCTTCTCTGTCCACTGTGGGCCTCTTCCGCAAAATCGATTGCTTTGACGAATAATTGCAGGTGTTCTTTTGTTAAATATAAGGCCGCATTTCTTAATTCTTCTTTAATTTCATTGATCATAGCATCCGCTCCAAAATAGTTTCCCTCATTTTACCATTTTAGACACGGCTGTTCATAGCTTTTTTAGCTGCCAGGCTTCCTCAAAAACCAAAGATGCCAGCGCATATACAACAATGCCCCAAAGTAATATGGCGGAGAATACCAAGGTTTCCAGGTGAAATAATTTAGAAAATGGACTTTAACAAACGCAAGCTCAAAAATCATTGAAATAACACTCCATGCGGCCGCATACAGAAGAAAGGGCCTGAGTTTTTCAGGCATAAAATTGAGAAAAATAATGCCAAAGGATGCCCCAAGAGTCAGTTCTATCATATGCACGCCTAGCTGCACTCCAGGACCTGCAAGTTCATACAATTTAAAATAAAAACTAAAAACAACATCCGTGCTTAGATTGATTAAAGCGATCACACACCAGCTTATATATATTTCTTGCTTCGTTAAGTTCTTTGGCATCACCAAGATGATAACAAGATTAATAAAAAGTGTCAGATATGGTAACCAGTACATATTGTAAACCACCTTATGCGTTACTCTTGCTGTCGAGAAAACTAATCCATTTATAAAACCCAAGCAAAAAATATAAAATAATAGGATCCGCAATTAGTGAATACTCTATTTTCCACGACCCATAATGGAAGTATCCCCATGGTTGGGGAAGCAAAGCTGCAAGTTCATATAGAAGGATGACAGCGACAAATAAAGCAACAAAAAGGATTCTTTTAATGGCACTTTTTCCAAACGGATATAAATTCAGAAAAATAATATTCACTGGGGGGATTAAAATAGTTCTCGGGATTAAACCTGCCCAATCAACCCCAGGTGTAAAGTACCAGTAGCTATGAAATTTGAACTCCACAATTAAATCAAAAACATTTTGAAATGCGATTGTAAAGGTCCAAATCTGGACAACCTGGCTCAATGTAAGTTTTTTGTTTACTTTAACTGCTATAAGATTAAATATGATTACTGAAATTAATAGTCCGACCATAGGCAAATCCTTTATATATATTATTTGTCTTTCCCTTTAATCTTCTCTCGGATGCTTTCTAGCTCTTCCATAGACAGATTACCTAGGGATTTTTTTATTTCTTCTTCAATTTTTTTCCTGTTCTTCTCTTTATATTGATCCCACCACTCCTGCAAACCCTCAGTATTTTGGAGAAGGTATTCAATATCAATTACTTCCACTTCATCGTCAGATAAATAATTCAGAACTGCCGCAAGCAGGCGATTGAGATTGTGAATTTCAGTTTTCTCCTTGGTTTCCTCGTCTCCATCTTCAAGCGGTACTTCCTCACCTCGTTGCTTCTCTGTATTTTCATTGATTACTGCTGACTTTCGTGGCAAGGTTTCTCCTCCTCTGTTGATTTTTGTAAATAGTATTTCCTAAATATCTCAAACCATTAGGAATTCATTAACAATTTAAGACATAAAAAAAAGAGCTGCTCAGCAACTCATTGATTAATCATTATTCTTCATACCGATACCGGGTAAATCCTAAATATCTTGTGCCCTGAAATTGAAGTTCTCCCTCGTCGCCTTCTACAAGCTGGCCATACTCGCGGCCATTCACAAGAAGCTCCAGTCTGTCCCCGCTTTCGAACTCAAAAGTAACAAAATAACTATTGTGTGCATTCGTTTCTCCGCCGCCATGAATGCTCGTTCTTTTTGTGACTACTTTTGAATTTGCATTTAAACGCGGCTGATTATTATTCTTACTCCAAGTTGAGATTCCGTTAATGATCGCAAAAATAAAGAAGCCAATCACAATGACAAAGATAACCCCTATAAAAATAGGTACAGCTGTAAACATAAAGTCACCTGGTGCTTCCACCATCTCCAATTCCCCCATTCTGATTAAACCAACTAGAAATGCACTTAGTAAATTTACGTTACCAGGCTGGGAAAAGATTCACTCTTTTTTACCGTATACCTCAATTATTAACAAAGCAGCAGCTGTGTAACATAGTACTACTCATACATTTTCAAGATCATTTCAGATGATAAAGATTTATTTCATCTATTCGTTGATTAACTCTTCGTTCCTTACTTGTATTCTAAATGCTTATGTTCAAATATATCCTCATGTGAATCCCTTACAAATACAAAATGATCAATATTATCGAGTCCGTGCAAATTGCAATTATGGTGAGAGATGATTTGCTCAGCTCTCAAAACCTTATTATCTGTTGTTGAATGACCATCTGCCACTAACGTAACATCATAGCCAAGAGTGGTCGCGCTTCTTGCAGTGGTGTCCACACAATACTCAGTCTTCACCCCAATGACCACTAAATGTTCACATTGCAATTCGTCCAAGGTTTTTTTGAGACAAGTCATGAAAAATGCATTTGTAGCTTTCTTCTTTATGACAGTATCCGTTGTTAATGGAAGAATGTCAGGATGAATGCTATGCTGTTCAGGATTATCACTTCCAACATCTAGATCTTGAATATAGACAACCGGCACATTACTTTCTCTGGCATTTTTAATCACATTTGTCATCACTTGCATTAGCGCTTCTTTTTTATAAACAGGCCCGATGGAAGGACCCTCAATGATCCCCACTTGTGCATCTATCACTAGTAAGACAGTTTTGGACATCTATTTAATTCCCCCAGGTAAAAAGATAAATTGTTAAAATTTTATTCGCAAATTGATATTCTGATACCTTTAGATTCCGCAAAGAGATTCAGATGAAGGATAAACATTTCTCCTTCCCTTCCCAGTGCTCGAATCCCTTTATCAATAAAACCGCCGTTCAAATACACCTTCTGAGCAATCTCATTTGCATGATTAACAGCCAGGATGATTTCATTTTTTGTTGGGAAGTGCTTTCTTACAAATGACGGCAATAAACTCATTGATTTTTTTGCTATTCCCTTCCCCTGAAAAGTTGCATTGACGGAATATGCTCGTAAAAGAATTGCATCCTTATTATCACTAAATTCCTTCGCTCCCTCCCTGCCGTGAAGTACAAAAAAACCCGCCAGCTCATTGCCATAAAAAATGACGACAGGATGACGTTCACGATCCATTTTACACATTATTAAAGCTTCAAGAGGCATCGCCGTATATTTTTTCTGACTATCATGCAGATCGTAATCTTCTAATAAAGCAGTATATTCTGGCTTGAAAAAATCTAATGAAACAGATTCCTGTTCAGTAATGGACATAACTGTTTTACTCCCCAATGCTTATGAATTGATCGTTAAGAAGTTTCAACAATACTTTCTGAAAATACAACTTTGCCCCCGGGGGAATATATCCCTTAAAATGGTCATGCTGACGATCGAGAAGCAAAACCATATCTTCATTTTGAATCATACAAACTGTCCAAATTTTATAATTTATGGCATTACCCATGGTTTCTCCTCCATTTTGTCAGCAGGACTTCTAGTTTTCTCTGTTTCCTGAAAGCTGCTTACTAAAAATATCTAATGCGTAGATTTCTTTCTTCAATAAACTGTTCGCAATTTTCCTAATAACAGATTCATCCCTCAGTTCGCCGTAATCATTAGTTAATATTCCCTCAATAGCGACCCATTTTGCATCTGCTATCTCATCCTCTTGGAGCTCTAGAGCACCTCCGATAATTTCACCAGTAAAATGAAATAGGATGACTTGATCATTAGAACTGCTTATAAAATTATACACACCGGTTGTGCCCGTAAGACTAACATCATAACCAGTTTCCTCTTTTACTTCCCTGCAGGCAGCATCAAGAATGCCTTCCATATACTCAATACGACCTGATGGAAAATTCCACTTATTATACGCACTTGGCTTCTTTTCCTTGATCATTAATACTTTCTTTTCTTTAAATATCGATACACTCGCAACTAAAACAATCGATTTTTCAGCCATTAATTCACCCCATCTTATAACAGCATTTATTGGAACTATCCAAGGGTATTTATAAATTTCAATTTATTAGTTTCCAATTAGATTGTTCTGAAGAGTTTGCGATCAGTGATCTTAACCTCCAAAATTATCAAACCAAATGTAGTTATCCTTCTACAAAATGATCGTTTTGAATGTGTCTTCCTTTTTATATTCAAAGAAACCTAGGCGATTTCCCCAAGGGTCAGTGAATGTTGCCCATTTAACAGGTACATCTTCTCTAGTGAAAATCTCAAAGTAATCTACATTTAACTCATTTATCATTCTGTTTCTGGTTTCCTCTATTGATAATACGCCTAACCGAAGAGGTCCACTTCCTTCAGATGGTGCACCCTCAGCCACTTGAAGCCAACATTGGGGCAAAAGCTCCCACTCTGCAAAGCCTTCATGAGGAGTAAGATCCGGTTCTTTATTTAGTAACGATTTATACCAGTTTAATCCTTCGCTAAAGTTTGATACCCGTAACTGGTAAGTCATCTCATAAATCATAGAATATCCTCCTTTCAAAAACGTGGTTATGAGCGATTTCAATTGTAATTAATCGTTTGGGCCTAATTCAAAATGACTTTCATTCAATCTAACAATTTTGATATCATCATTTAAATCTTGCATTTTCCTCGCTAAACTTTCTACGCCGAAAATTTCTGTGTATGTATGACTTCCGACCAAAAGGTTTATTCCTGCGAATTGAGCGTACTGGATTGTATAAAGGGTTGCTTCACCCGTAATATATGTATCACAGCCTTCATCAAAGGCAGTTTTTAGATGATTAGTTGCATGACCTGCCCCTGTCAGTACACCAACCCTTTTTATCTCTTTATCATTATTTCTCCATGCTCTGATGGGCTCACTTAATTCATTGGACATTTTGTCCACGAAGAGATCGAAACCCAGAGGCACCTTAAACTCACCTATTCCGGGAGTTTCACCGCCCTCTGTAAAAATAGAAGGTTTCAATAATTGGTCAACACCTAATTTGTCCATAAGCGATGTGCATGTCCCAAAATCTATATAATCTAATGGGCCGTGAATCCAAAAATGGCTGATATTATGCTCAATAAGTTTTTTCATACATTCCTCTCTTAATCCATAAACAAAATCCCAGGCATCATGATGCGTTAACAACAGATCTGCATTATTTTCCGCAGCCTTCGCAATGATCTCCATCGATAAGTTAGTAGAATATCCAATTACCGATATAGTATTATTCGACCTATTGGTGAAACCAAAGTCGTCATCTAATCTTTCCAATAAATCGTGATGAAATAATCTTTTTATAGAGTCTTCAAATTGCTCTAGGTTCATATTAAACACCCCCTTCTTTCAATTATTCTAAAAAGAGTAGTAAATTCCTGCTATATTTCCAAAATCCAACATTTCCATATAAAAAAAGCTGCCAATCGGCAGCTTCAACATTTTATTTAAATGGTTTTTTGGTCCCTCAAATAATGTACTTGATCATCAGTAAGCATGATTCCATGGCATCTAATCAGGATTTCTACTAGTTCTCGTGGTGTCCTGTTCGCATCATAAGCACAAACTGAAATGACCCCTTTATCTTTTATATGCATATCAACATCATTTTCATATTGTTCGATGCTATTCGTAATATCATTACCGTCAGACCATTCAATCAGTCCCCATGTGCAGACTGGAACTTGTGATTCTAAATAAGGCTCTATAGTTGTTTTGAAATAATCAAAAATGGTCTGAGCATGGAAATCCCCATTTGCATAGTAAAAATCAAAGTTGTTAATAAAGTGTACAGTTTCAAACTGTTCATCATTTAAGATATCTTTCAAATTCGAATGCAAGCTAATGATATTCCGATCATTTTCAACCACAAAGACGTGAGAACCATTTTTAACGGTAGACACAATGAAATGCAAGGCATTTTGGAGGTATTTCTCCTTATCACTAAAATGATAAAAAATATGCCCCTGATTCGTCTTTTCAAGATCTTTCATAAGCTCTGCCAGAAAATTCTCCATAAAAACTATCCCCTTACATAACAACTACCATGTATTATAGCATTTTTCGGTTGAAATTATTCTATGATTCTATAATTAGTACTTATTCCTTATATAGAAACTCGTAAACTATTTACAGTAAAAATAAATCTTTACAAGTTAAATCTATATCCGTCTATTTGAGTAATCATGACATTATACTCTTTGCAGCCTCTCTACAATTCATGTCCAACTACCCATTTAAGGCGCTTAATTTGGATAGAATCCGGAACGATACGCAAAAACATGTTCCTGCTCGCAACAGCAGCTGAATGCTCCAGCTGCATAACATTGCCCATCATTCTCGATCCATGTACTATTTTTGTGGTTCGGGGAATTCTTATTTCTTCGTATTTGCTGCAAGCTTTCCGAATATCATTAGGATTTTCTTTAAGACAACGGACGAGAACAATTGCATCTTCCATCGCCTGCGCTCCACCTTGCCCAAGGTTTGGCAGCATAGGGTGCGCTGCATCTCCAAGCAAGGTTGCTTTTCCTTTGCTCCATGTATTGAGCGGTCTTCGATCAAAGATATCATGAGTAAGTATGTCCGATTCTTCTGTTGAACGGATAACCGCTTTGATAGGCTGCCACCAGTCCTTAAATAATTCCATTACTGTCTTTTTTCTTTGTTGAGAATGGACCAGTGTACCTTGCGGCGCATTGATGGCAGCAAACCAGAATATTCGCCCTTCACCCAGATGAGAAAAACCAAATCTTTTACCCTTACCCCATGCTTCAAATCCTCCGCCCAATTCAACGGGAAATCGGGGATCCTCGAAATGTGAAATGCCGCGGAAAGCTGAAAAACCAGAATATCTCAGAGGCATTGATTTAAATAGGCTATTTCTCACTTCTGAATGGACTCCATCCGCTCCGATCAGAAAATCTCCTTGAAATTTCGAGCCATCTCCAAAAGCTGTTTCTATATAGGATTCCTTCTCTTCTATATGAACTAACTTCTTGCCTAGTTCAAGTGTGCCAGGGTTCAATTTTTCATATAAAATTCTTTGCAGTTCTGATCGATGAATTAAATAACTGTAAGATCCATATTGCTCTGCCTGTTTATGGGTCGGCACATTCACGATCAGCTTGCCATCCCATGTTCTGATTTCCGCTTTTTTTACAGGAGAACCAGCCTTGCGTACCTGATCTACCACTCCGAGCTTTTGCAATGCTTTCATGGCATTCGCAGCCAGCACGATCCCTGCGCCCATTTCCTTTAGCTCGGAAGCTCTCTCGAATACTTTAACCTTCCCGCCCAGCTGCTCGAGGGCAATGGCAGCTGAAAGCCCGCCGATTCCTCCTCCAATAATGATCGTATTCGGCAAATTCACAGTTTTCACCATGGTCATCCCCCCTATTTGAGGTGAATTGTATCTTTATACATTTTATTGTTAAAGGTTGTCTGCTTTGTCGCCGTTCTTCAATGAATGGCTTTCTAGTTTAATATTAATATATCATCTAATCATTTAAATTCGCATGGAATAACACAGCTTACAGTGTTAAAATATGGTAACTACATTTAGGGGGCTATTAATATGGACAGACCAAGAGCCTTTGCAGCGATTATAAAAGATAACCTTATCCTTATGACAAAGCATATCTACCCTGATAAAACCTTTTGGACTCTTCCCGGAGGAGGACTTAGGAAGGAGAAAGTTTTAAGGACGCGGTTATTCGCGAGGTAAAAGAAGAGGTGAATTTGGATGTAGAAGTCGTGAGTTTTTTATTCACCAGGCAATACAACGGCGGTGAAGAAAGATGTTATTTAGTTCGCCCTTTGGACGATAAAACGCCTCAGCTGGGGTACGACCCTGAGTTTACCGCTGATGAACAAACGCTTACGGAGGTAAAATGGTTTCCAATTGTAGTTATGAAGGAAGATTTACATGTTTCAAGAGTGATAGAAGCAATGAAAATAGCTTTATGATTTTGTAAGGAGATAAAACTATGGCAACGGAAATATATATGGTTAGGCACGCACATTCCATCTTCACTTTAGAGCATGAAGAAACACGCGAACTCTCTGAAAAAGGCTGGAAGGATGCGGAACGAATTACGGAAATTTTACTAAAAGAGGATATCGATCATATCATCTCAAGTTCTTACGTAAGAGCTAGGCAGACAGTTGAAGGGCTTGCCAGACATCTACTAATGAATATTGAAATCGATTCACGTTTTCGTGAACGTGATTTAGCAGCAAGGGACCATTATTTTGAAAACCCCTCTGAAGCGATGCAAAAGGTATTTGCTGAGCCACATTTCAAATTCCCTGGAGGAGAATCAATTCAGAGGTTCAGCAGCGAGGTGTCTCAGCGCTTCGTGATGTGGTTTCTAAATATAAGGGTAAAAAAATAGCCATAGGCATCCACGGGAACATTATGACTTGTATCATGCAATTCTTTGACCAACGTTATGATTATGAATTTTGGAAACAGACCACCAAGCCAGATATATACAGGTTGACAATTAATGACCAATTTGAATTGATTTCATATGACAGGCTTTGGGTGCCTGAAGAATCTTTAACACACAATTAAGGCGTTCTTCCTGGAACGCCTTTAAATTCTCTTAGTAATTTGATCAATGATCATTAAAGAGAAAAATACTAATTAAAATAACCTCCAAAATCCCTAAAAGGGAACCTTGAAATGTAAAAGATAGTAGCTATACATTAGAGTTATTACAGTATCTAACCTAACAACCCGATTCTTCATGTTAGTTTGTGTTATTTCCTTAATGCTTTCATTAAGTATTAAGATTTCAATGAACCCCATTACTAGGATTCCAAGAACCCTGCTCTTTTCGAATATGGACTATTTGGCCAATATGATAGGTTGTGTGAATCGTTAGATGGGTAAGATCTGCGACCCATTGCTGCAGCTTGTCTTCCTGCGAGTCTTTTACAGAAATGATCCATTCAGACATGATGTGGTCAATCGTTTCTACAGTTGACTGCCAGCTCCTATGGGCATTTTCAGTAAAGGTATCATCATTGCTTTCTACCCCTTTAGGATTGGTAATCCCATTAAAGCGGTTTAAATATCTCTCATTATAGTAAATTAAATGATTCACGATTTCGTGGATGCTATTGGCCGAGTTCTTCGTTTTTTCTGATGCCAATTCTGCAGTTAGTCCCCTGAGAGCACTTTGGATTGAAACAAACCATGTATCATGCTCATGGCAAGCCTTCAATTGAGCTACAAGAATTTCTTTACAGTTCATACAGCTATCGCCTCCTTCATATAGATTTGAGTAATTTCATCTTACCCTGGTAGCTAAAATAGCCGCAGTCGTTGAAGTCAGATAAATTTCGGTGGAGGATAAGCTTGGATGATTCAGCCAGAACTCGCGAACTGGATCATGTTCCCCCCGCCATTCTTCCGGCCAGTGCTCTTCGGGTGTAAAATCATCCATAAATAACAGTCCGCCAATCCCTAAAATCTCAATAAGCTTATCCCCTTCTACAGATTTTACGATAGCCGCATCCGCGAAAATAAACTGAAACGGACCTTTATCACTGATTTCTTTCCAATCCCCATTAGTGAACTCTGCTTGTGGATGCCTAATATGCTTTTTTACTGAATCCACTCTTTTTATATCAATATCTATTGATGTAAATCGGACTTCTGGCGCTATGGATGATAGCATCCAAGAGCTTCCTACTCCAAGCCCGGTTCCTACCTCAAGGATTTTCCCTTCTTTCACCTGCCCGGCCAAAACCCTTAATAATCTTCCTGCTTCATCGGTACACGAATGACTGAAATCGCTTCGCTCTGCCAATGACTTGGCGACCTGAACTAAATCAGGATAATAGGTATTTGAACGATATTTACGCACCGCTATTTAGACCCCCTTTTACTTTTCATGAACAACTCTAACCTAACCTCATCCATCTTCAGAACAAGTTTCATTTCATCATTTCCTCATAGATCCATATTCGCAACAGCCATATATGCCGAAGGGTTCAATTCATCACTTTCAATCACTAATGCTGTCATTCCATGTTCCGTTTTCGTTTCATGCCACTCATCTTTATTCCAGAACACCGCCACACCCTGTTTCACTTTGTAAAATTCTTTTGATTCACTGCAAACATATCCTTCTCCGCTCAATATCAGGAGAAGCTGAAGTTTTGTAGCCTGATGGTAGCCGATAAGACCATTTTTATATAAATGCATGACTCCAATGGAGGTCGGAGTTTGATTCCTTGCTATTCGTGACAGGATAAAATCTGATTCGTACATTGTAATATGCAGACCTGTTTCTTTTCGAAAATCATAAAATTCCATTCGGGACCTCCAAACAACCTAATTCGGTTTGCTTCATAATCATAAGTTACCGTCTTTCATTACCTAGATTTAACAATTCGCTAAATGGATTACAATTCCTTTCATTTTTCACATAAAAATAAGCAGCCTGTGAAAAGCTGCTTTCATATTTTTTCTATCCTTTATTAATTTCTAAAGGCAGCTCAAAGGAACCATCTTTTGATGGCTTTATAGCCACGGCCCTTATTACCGCATCCAAATTCAAAGGACCATAAATATGGGGAAACAACATGCCAGTATTGGCTGTGTCTTCATATATAACTCTCTCTTTTACCTTTTCAGCGTCTATATATAAAAGCATTAAATCAGTGAGTCCTGTAAAAAAGGAGTTGGCTACCCAATTTACCTGCTCTAGAGTAGAACAGTGTATAAACCCCTCATCGTCCAAACTCGACGGAGTATGAGCCCCTTGTAGTTGTGCTCTTTTCCATTCATCTTCTGAAATAATATGTAAGATCACATTTGTCTCCTCGATTCTATATGTTTTATTTTCTGACGATCAAATGCTGTGGAATTAACGGCAGTTCTAGAAGGGCGGCTTTAAGAAATTCAGGATAAAGTATTATTTCTTCAAGCTTCTCAACTGGAACCCACTGATATATTAATCGTTCGCCCTCTTCACCATAAAAGGGTTCGGTGCTAAAAGTAAATCTATCATCTACGATTTCAACCTGATAATATAGCCCGATTTCATGATAATTTTTATCATTGTAATCAAAGAAATTTTCCGTAAACCAAAGCAAGCGCTCCACTTTCGCATCAAGTCCTAATTCCTCTTTCACTTCTCTGATGATACTAGTCTTAGAATCCTCCATAACCTCCACTCTTCCTCCAGGCAAAGCCCAGTAAGAATCCGTTCCTTGTCTGTGAATCAGCACGTGACCATCCTTCACTATAACAGCCGCAACCCTATAATTAAATACAGCACCATCCAAATAAAACGTCGCATCCATTTTCAAATCCCCCTTCATCCCTTTAAAGCGTTGGGGGTCAGACCCCTTTATGCAGTTTCTATGCATTTTGTGTATAATGTGCATTTAGTTTTGGTGGTTTTCGGTGTTTTGTTGCTTGTTCGTAGGCGTATGCTAATTTGATTAGAGTGCCTTCGCTGAATGCAGTGCTTGCGAAGGTGATGCCGAATGGTCTTCCGTTTTCCATATAACCGGCAGGTACCGTAATGGCTGGGTACCCTGCCTTGGCACAAATTGTTGAACAAATATATGCTGGGAATATTATTGCATCAAGGCCATATTTCTTCAAGGCATAATCAATCCCCTGTTCCTGAGAATAATAGAGGTCCTCCAATTTGGATAGTAGGTATTCAGGACTTTTTAACGTATTAGGGAACTTCTCTCTGTATTCGAGCATGTTTTGACCGTACTTTAAGGCCTTCTCTTCATGCTTCCTGTTATACAGAATCAGTTCAGCAGCCGAATGGACTGGGACGTATGCTGGCAGTTTTGCAAGATAATTATCCAGACTATGTTTCATTTCATGAGAAGGCACAGACCAGCTCCATTCTCTTTTGAATGATGGAATCTCTATGTCCTGAACGACTTCCGCTCCCTGTCTTCCAAGGACGGAAATAACATTGCTAAACAGGGTTTCATCATACTCACTTGGTTCACGAAAATCCTTTTCCGCCCCCCTATAAACCCCAATTCGCGCACCTATTAAGCCATTTGCATCTAAACACTTAGTATAGTCCTCCAGTTGTTTGCTTCCAAGTTTAACCGTCGCTGAATCATTGGAATCATAACCTGCCATAGCTCCAAGTAAAACGGCTGCATCCGTAACATTCCTTGCAATTGGTCCCGCTGTATCCTGTGTATATGTAAAAGGAATGATGCCTGAACGGCTGATCAAACCTACTGTTGGCTTCAGGCCAACCACTGAATTTTGTACAGCCGGGCTTAAAATGGAAGCATCTGTTTCTGTACCAACTGACAATACTGTAAAATTTGCGGCAACTGCAGCAGCAGAACCCGAACTTGATCCTCCTACAAAAAATTCACCAGGCCCATACGGATTCAATGTCTGTCCGCCCCGGGCACTGTACCCTGCCCACATCGTCCGAGACATCCCATTTGCCAATTCAGTCATATTCGTTTTGCCCAATATGACAGCTCCAGCATCACGGAGTTTTTTAACAAGGAATGCATCCCTCTCGCTTATATGGTTTTCCAGAGCGAGCGTCCCTGCACTTGTATGCATATAGTCCATTGTTTCAATATTGTCTTTTAGCAGAACAGGAATGCCATGCAAAGGCCCCTTTGGACCTTTCGCCTTTCGTTCTGCATCCAGGCCTTCCGCAATAAATATTGCGTCAGGATTTATTTCAAGAATGGAGTTGATCCTTGGTCCATCCTGGTCAAGCTTTGCAATCCTGTAAAGGTAATGCATCACTAATTCTTTCGATGTAAGTTCTCCATTTACCATCGCAAGTTGTATATCATGAATCGTTAATTCTTCTATCGAAATTTGAGTAAATTTAAGTTCCTTATATCCTCCTTCTATAATTTGGAAAAATAAACAACTCATATTAATTCTATTTAAACGTAAAAACTCCTACTATTTTTAAAAAATTAAAAAGCGCTCCCTTTGTTATAAGAGCGCCTTTGGAATAAGTGATAATAATTTTTCACCGCGTTGCTTATAAAAATCAATGTGTGATTTAAGTAATTCAATATCATTATTTTCTAATATAGAAAAGGTATCCTTCACAAAGTTCCAGTTCATGCAGCCTGATAACCACACAAGTGAAGCAAGCCTCTTATAGTCTTTTTCATCAAGAAAGTCAGCAGCACCATAGCCTTGTAAAAAAGCTTCAGTTAGTACTGGAGAAACTTCTGAAGAATGGATACCCTCAGTTCTCGAATACCATTTGATCAGCCATGCTAAACCTTCAATTCGGTCGTCATAGCCGATAGACTCGAAGTCGACAATCCCGATTACATTCCTTTTTTCATCCCAGAGGACATTAAGTGGATTTAAATCTGATTGAATAATATAATCCATCTCTTCAGTCCTAGCCAATTCAATATGTTCTTCTGCGGCAGTTATATATTGATCAACCATGGTTATATTATTTGCAGAGATATTAGATGTACGAAGCTTATTACGAAGTTTTCCAACAAATTCTTCATATCCTACCAGGTGGGACTTTTTTGTAAAAACACTACTGGTGAAAGGATTCGAAACATCATGAAACGTCCTTGCCATCTGTCCAAATTCACGGGAAATATATTCATCACCGAGTGTAAAATGCTTGCCCTCAATCCATTCAAAAAGAATAAAATAGTGGTTTTCATACACCCATTTGATTTCAGTAAACGGATTACCCTCACTATCTGAAACTAGCTTCATAAATGGAATCTGCTGATCAACGAGGTAGCGGCAAAATTCAGTTTGCTCATATAAAATATCAGCATTCATTTCTCCAAAAACATTATTAGGGAATCGGTCTTCTTTTAAAAACCTGGCAGAATATGCTCTTCCATCCGCCCGGATTTTAAAATGCAAATCATTGCTCCAGCTTTTAATTTCTTTTTCAATGATTAGTGATTCCTTTCCAAGTGAATAAGGAAGGAGCGCTTTTTTTAATAGATTTTGCATTACATTCCTCTCTCATTAAGACTTTATTGCGATTGAACATTTAAAATGATTTTACCCTTATTTAGTCTGTTCTCTATTAATTGATGAGCTTCCGCAGTTTCACTCAGATCAAATTCATGTCCTATTTTTATCATTAATTCCTTGTTTACTAGATAAGGAATTACTTGCTCTGCCGTTTCCTTTAATAAATGGGGCCTTAGTTTTCTCGTAGTCCCCAAGCTAAAGCCAAGCAGCGACCTGCAGCTGGCGTGTACATCAGTCGTTTTTACATTGCCATTATACCCACTGGAATTTCCGAAATGAACCAATCTTCCATACGGTGCAAGGCATTTCAAACTATTTTCAGTTACGGAACCAGATACAGAATCCAGGATAATATCTACACCGTATCCGTCCGTAAGCTCGTTCACTCTCCCCGCAAAATCTTCATCCTGATAACAAATTACATGATCTGCTCCACTTTCTATGGCAGTTTTCATTTTATCTATGCTTCCTACAGTGCCGATTACCTTACCCGCGCACATGATCTTTGCCAGCTGTATGGCTGTCGTACCAACTCCCCCAGCTGCTGCATGTACCAATACAGTTTCACCTTCTTGAATTCTGGCTACATCCTTCAGAAGTCTATGGGACAAAAAAGAAACGATTGGTGCTGCCGCAGCCGTTTGAAAATCCAGTTCATCCGGAATCGGAAAAACCAGTTTTTCAGAAGCAACCACATATTCTGCATATGAGCCGTCCTTTGGAAATGCCATGACCCTTTGCCCTACTTTAAAAACCCTCACATTTTCTCCTGTTCTTTCAATATAGCCTGCAGCATCAAGACCAGGGATAAACGGAAACTTTGCTCCCTTTTTACCATATCTTGATTTAATATCTGCAAAGTTAACACTTGTTTTAACAACCTTAATTAAAACTTCATCTTCTTTAATTTCAGGGATAGCCACATCTTCATATTTTAAAAACTCAGGACCGCCAAATTCTGTCACTAATATTGCTTTCATACATTCAACTCCTAACTAACCACTTCCCTTTAATGGTAATAGATGGGACGATGAGATGAAAATTCGAAATGATTATGCATCGTGATTAGCTAAGCTTATCAAGGTTCTTCTTCATAAGGGATGCTGTAAGCTGGTCATTTTCTGAGGAGGAGTTCTCGAGCTGTCCGACAATTAATTTTTGCCGTTCAACAGGGTGGTTTTGGCTAAGTTTAGCCTTTGCTTCAATTTTTGAGATTTTAATTTTAAAAGATACGATCCCTTTGCCCATTCCTTCTATATAACTTGGCTCCACACTATTTAAATTGTAGCCGCTGTCGGGTCTCTCATATTTTTCTACCATATCCTCCAATGTGTTGAAAATGACTTGTTTATCCTCGATGATTTCCAGCTCACCGTACACATGGATTGCAACATAGTTCCAGGTAGGAACTGCCATGTTCGTTTCGTACCAGGACGGAGATATATAGCTATGCGGACCTTGGAAAATTACCAGGATTTTCTGACCTCGAGCATCCTTCCATTGTTCATTCGCTCGAGCAAAATGTCCATACAATACCCTCTCCTCTTTATTTAATATGAGTGGAAGATGAGTAGCATAAGGCTCTCCCTCATGCTGGGAAATTAGGGTTGCAAAGCTAAAACTCTCGATTACGTCGTATATAATGGTTTCATCATCGATTGTGAAGTGCTTCGGTATATACATTAGTATTATCCCCCTTTTCTATCAGCCGAAAATTTGAGCCGCAATTCCATATAGGTGACCGTTTCTTTTAGGCATATCATTAGAATTTTTAATCATGACAGGAGGGTTGCTGACATTGTCAAATCCCCTATTTATTAAAAAGTCTATAATTCCTTCAGTTCCATCTGGAACATCTATTCTCAACTTTCCATGATGGCTCTTAGCCAGTTCATTTATCAGGTACTCTGCTATCTTTGTATTTGGTGCAACAATCGGACCTAAAAGTAAATTCACTGGCCCTAATATTGAGAGTCCATAACCTATAATCCGAGCTGTAGAATCTTTTATCACTAAAGCTTGATGAGCTTGCCTTACACGAGCAGTAAGTAATTTTCGCCTGGAATCACCAAACGCATTATTATCTATGTTAATGACTTCATCTATATCAATTTCTTTTAATTCTTAAACTCTGAAAGAAAAATCACCCGGTGGTTTCAAATTTGCAGGTTTATACGTAGTACAAATGAATTTATGTACCGATGTAACTTCTTTAAAGCCCATAATTTCATATAAAGGTTTTCCTTCAGGAGTAGCAATTAGCATGGTAGATGTCTTTTCTGTCACATAGTCAATACACATTTGAGTCGCTTCTTTACCAAGGCCTTGCCCTCTGTATTCTTGGTTGACAATGACCATTCCGATAGAGGCTAAGTTACCTTCGTATGGTATGATTGCTGCACAAGAAACAATTTGGCCCTCTTCACTTTTATGACCCACTATTTTACCAGAAGACATTACCGTACGGATTTCATGTTCATCGTAATCCCATCCTATTGATGCTGATAAAGCTATTAAACCCGCTATATCACTTTCATCTAAAATTTTTAAATTAAGAGTTCCTTTGTCATTTCCCATTAGATTCCCCTTATTTTAATCGATTGACAGTATTTATGAGCGATCTTTGATATCAGTAGAGCAAACAGTGTAGAAGATCCACAAACCTCTTCGTAAATTGAACCAATTAATCATAAATCATCTTGGTTGTATTAATGAAACACGATAAGGATGAATCTCAGCACTCATGAGTCCATGCAAAACCGCTGGATCATTTACCATGATTTCACGTGCAGCATCCATTGTTTCCGCCCTAAATACTACAATCCCAAAAGCACCATCCAAACAAGGGCCAGCAAGGATAAGTTTTTCATCAGAAAGCAGCGCATTTAAATAATGAAAATGTTTTTCCATAATTCCGCTTTCCTCTTCCGTCATCGTTTTAATAAAATCCTTCCTTACCGGCTTAATCAAATAAACAAACTCTTCCATATCCAAATTCCTCCCAAAAATACCTCCAACACTTCAAATAACCCGTTCTTTAAAAACTTATTTTCCATCTCTTTTTAATTCAATAAAATTGTGTTATTTCCCTTTAAATCAAATCTCCTAAAAAATTCCCTAAAAAAACCTCTCACCCATAAGGCAAGAGGAATAACTTTTTTACATATTCGTATTTATCGAAGTCCGTTCAGCTCGCTCTGAAGCTTCCTGTACTGCAAGTACATCGCAATCCGCCACGGAACGATCATTCCGAAGGCCAGGATCCAGAACATACCGCTGAGCTCGCCAACATCAATTGTACTGCTAAGCAAAAGCTTCGCGATAACACGTACAATCAGCAGGCCTATTAAAATGAATATAAAGGCTTTTGATCTTTTGAGATAGATGTCCCTATCGCGAATTTCAAATTGGGAAGTTTTGATCAGCAGGATAGAAAAAAGCATGCCGACTGACAAAGCTTCAATGATTTGCAAATAATGAACCCTGAACATCGGGAAAATGAACATGAGCGCTCCTGTGCTCATGAAGATTGGCGGTAAAATGATTTTTTTTGCGCTGGCTGGTTTTTTGGCAGCTTTCATGCGCACGGCAGTAACAAAAACGGCCATACCGACAGCACCAATTGTTGAAGCCACAACATAATTCATTCACAGTTCCATCCTTTATTTGTAGATTTCCACTATTATTATAATGAAAATAAGCCATTTAAGATAGACTTAAATGGCTGGTTATTATCTTAATACCCTTGAAACTGAATCTACTACCTGAGAACCGTCGAACGGTTTGACTATAAAATCCTTTGCTCCAGCTTCAATAGCATCGACGACCATTTTCTGTTGTCCCATTGCGGAACACATAATGATTTTTGCGTCCTTAAAATCCTTTTTGATTTCTTTTACCGCATCAAGTCCGCTCATTTCGGGCATCGTAATGTCCATTGTCACAAGATCGGGTTTCAACTCGCGATATAGCCTCACTGCTTCACGTCCGTTTTCTGCTTCCCCTACGATTTCATGATTCGCTTTTTTTAGTATATTGGTTAAAGTGATTCTCATAAATTTTGCGTCGTCAACTATCAAAATTCTGGCCATCGCTGTATCCTCCCCGACAATCCAAACAAGTATTAATCTATTATATTTTCCCTATATTACAATATAACTATATTTACAAATTAATTTCAATGTAAATACAAGAACAATGTGCTGTACTGGAAAAAATATGTTATGAAAAAATCTCAATTATGGACATATATCTCCAAGAGCAATCGAAACTTATATTGTTTTTTAAAACCCTGTAAAGTCGCCAAACAGCATAGAAAGGATCGAAATCAGTTTTGTCATCCAATCAAAAAACAGCATGATCCCGACTAAAATCATGATATAGCCGCCAACTTTAACAATCTTGGCATTATGCTTGCGAATCCACTGCATTTTTCCTATGAAAAATGAAAGAATGAAGAAAGGAATGGCAAATCCAAGTGTATAAGCGATCATATACAGCATTCCTGACCCTGGGTTTGAGCTCGCTAAAAGAATAACAGACGCGAGAATGGGACCGGTACATGGAGTCCAACCGGCTGCAAACGCCATTCCGATCAAGGAAGAACCAAAATAACCTGAGGGACGGTTCTTGAACTCGAACTTTCGATCTTTCATCAGAAATTCCGGTTTAAAAAAGCCAATGACCATCAAACCAAATGCAATGATAAAAATTGCGCCAAGCTGACGGATTAAATCCTGGTATTGGATAAAAAATTGGCCCACGAATGATGTTCCAAAACCAATTGCAATAAAGATTATTGAGAAGCCTAATAGGAAAAATAGTGTATGAAGCAGGCTGCGTTTCTGCAGCATTGCATTTTCACTTTTCAGTTCCCCGACTGACATCCCGGTAATATATGATAAGAAGGCAGGATATAACGGCAGGCAGCATGGAGAAATAAAGCTCAGGAAGCCAGCACTCAAAGCTATAAATATATTTATATCTGTCATGATCACAACTCCAATAATTAGTCGATTTGTTCCTATTCTAACAAAATTTCATGCCCATTATAATATATAAGCTGTGAACAATTTATTAATTCTATAAAAACGATGTTTAACATTAAAATATCTGGGTAAATGAAGATGGTGTTTTATTTTAGCAGGGAATTTTTTTACAAATGTTTCTTTTGAAATCTGGCAGCATATGCTATATACTAATATAGCACTTGAAATTATTTCTATATTTATAACCTTTTTACATAAATGTAGTTTGATAGACTGCCAAGAGATAAAACAGGAAAGGATTTTCACATTGTCTAAAGAGCAACTGATCACCCTCATTGAGAAGAAACGTGAAGAATTGATCCAAATCGCTTCGAAGAACGGCCTCAGCTCTAACATTGCAATCCATCATAGCCAGGAGCTTGATGAACTACTTAACGAATATAACCGGGCATACATAAAAAAAGTTCCAACCCATTAAAAAACAGCTAAACGCATCGGGCGTTGTAGCTGTTTTATTTTTTTGGCTCTGTTAACCTAGGTTGTTGATTTTCATTCCAGGCGCTTCGCTTTCCGCGGGGCTTGCGCTGAGCCTCCTCCTCGCTTCGCTCCTGCGGGGTCTCACCTGACCAGCTAAGCCCGCAGGAATCTGAATAGCTTCCTCGAATCCGCCCACGCACGATGGAAATGCGTGGCAT
Organism: Heyndrickxia sp. MSNUG; assembly: GCF_049532715.1. Lineage (NCBI taxonomy): Bacteria > Bacillati > Bacillota > Bacilli > Caryophanales > Bacillaceae > Heyndrickxia > Heyndrickxia sp. MSNUG. The sequence continues at coordinate 1,985,938 of NZ_CP150978.1, read as the reverse complement.
TTTCGGAGGAGTCTTCGCGCCTTCCACTACAATCAACAGGTTTTAAAAACAACTTTGGGTTTAATAGAGCCATTTTTTTTAATGTTATCCTACTACATCTTCCAGTCTCTCAACTGAACCATTTTGCAGCAAGTACATTTTATGGTAAAGCCCCTGATGTGCCAGCAGCTGCTGATGTGTACCACGTTCTACGATCTCTCCATGATGCAGGACAATAATCTGATCTGCATCCTGTATCGTTGACAGACGATGGGCAATCGCAATCGTTGTCCTTCCTCGGCGCATTTTTGCGAGTGCCGTCTGAATCGCCTCTTCTGTTTCTGTATCAATATTAGCAGTCGCTTCATCCAGGACAAGAATCTTCGGATTTGCGGCAATCGTCCTTGCGAAGGCAATCAGTTGCCGCTGCCCGCTTGAGAAAGTAGAACCTCGCTCCGTTACCTTATGGTCATACCCATCCTCAAGCTTTGCGATGAACGAATCAGCCTGGACGAATTCTGCAGCTTTCCTGATATGATCCTCTTTCAAATCACTGTTATGCAGCTTGATATTATCGCCTACAGTCCCATAAAACAGGAATGGATCCTGGAGAACCAGCCCCATCTTTTCACGCAATTCATTTACCGGATAATTTTTTATCGATGAACCATCAATCAGGATTTCCCCGCGATTGAATTCATAAAATCGCATCAACAAATTGATGATCGAACTTTTACCGCTTCCTGTATGACCGACAAAAGCCAGTGTTTCTCCTGGATTTACAGTAAAGCTGATCTTTTTCAGAACATCACGCTTCCCATCATAAGAAAAGCTAACGTCCTTGAACTCAATTTGACCTTCATTAATTTCCTTGGATTCTGTACCAGTTTGAGCTGGCGCTAGTTCTTCCTCATCGAGGAGTTTAAACACCCTTGATGCTGCTACGATTGCCTGTTGATACATCGACAGTCGCATCATCATATTGTTAACCGGTTCAAAGAAACGGTCAAGGTAATTGATGAAAGCATACAGGACACCAATTTCAATTGGGCTGTTAAAGGATGTAATCCCGAAAAAGCTCAGTACGATGATAAGTGCGAATACATATACAAGGTCCACAGCCGGTCTTAGTAGAAGTCCGTCTGCCTTGATATTTTTCATGCCTGCTTCAAAGTGCTTATCATTAATATCGCCAAACTCTTTCCTCAGTCTTTCTTCTTGGCGGAACATTTGGATAATCCCCATTCCCTGAAGGGATTCGCTTAATTTAGCGTTCAGCTGGCTTAAGCGTTCCCTCATATCCTGGTAAAACCTTGAACTAAGCTTTCTGTACATGCTCATAATGAACACGATCAGCGGTAAAATCAACATCGTGAATAAAGCAAGCTTTACGTTAAGAATGAACATCGCCACAAAGATCCCTGCTAATAAAAAACCGCTTTGGATAAACGTAGCGATGACACTGACAAACATGTCCTTAATCGCTTCTGTATCATTTGTTACTCTTGAAACAAGCGATCCTGCAGGTGTTTTGTCAAAGTACTTCAATCCTAACTGCTGTACCTTTGTAAAAACATCAATCCTCATTTGCTGGATGATTTTAAGGGCAATCTCCTGGAATTTCAGAAGCTGGAAATATGAAACTAAAACATTCAGCACCTGAATCCCCATATAAGCAGTTCCAAGCATAAGAAGGGGTTTGAAGGGCAAATAGCTTTCCCTTAAGTAATCATCAATAAAAATCTTTACAAGGATTGGACCTAACACATCTCCAACTGTCGCAAGCAGCAAGAAGCCAAATGCGATAAAAATCATTTTCAAATGTGGCTTTGCATAAGCAAGAAGCCTAAACAGTACAAACCGCTGCTCTTTTGCGTTTAATACAGGTGTTTTTTCCATATTGTCACCCTCCCTGCTCGACAAGCTCTTCAAGCTGCTGCCTTACATACATATCCCTATACCAGCCGTCCTTTTCCATCAGCTGATCGTGCGTACCACGTTCAGCGATTCTACCTTCACCAAGGACAATGATCAGGTCAGCATGGTGAATTGCACTTAAGCGGTGGGCTGTGATGATCGTTGTCTTATCTTTTCTATTTTCTTTTAATGCGGATAGGATTTGTTCCTCTGTTTTAGCGTCAACGGCCGATAATGAATCATCCAATATCAGGATCTCGGGATTCATCACTAGAGCTCTTGCTATGGAAATCCGCTGCTTTTGCCCTCCGGAAAGCGAAACTCCACGCTCTCCTACAACCGTTTCATATCCATCGGTAAATTCGAGGATATCATCATGGATATTTGCTATTTCCGCGGCAGCAAAGATTCTTTCCTTGTTAACTGCAGGGTTTGCAAAGGCAATATTCTCATGTACGGTCGCTGAGAAAAGAAAATGGTCTTGCGGGACATACCCAATTGCCTCTCTTAATCTTTCCATTTTATAATCCTGGATGTTCCGTCCACCAATGCTGATTTTTCCATCCTTCAAATCGAATTCGCGAATCAGCAATTTAAGCAAAGTGGTTTTACCTGCTCCTGTTTTACCAACGATTCCGAGTGTTTGACCTTTGCCAAGTCTAAAAACAATATCCTTTAAGATGGGCTCCTGATCATTTGGATAGGTAAATGAATGAATATTGTAATCGATACTGCCTTGCGGGACAACGTCTAGTGAATCTGGTTTGTCCTGGATCTCTATTTTTTCGTCAAGAAGCGCGGATACTCGGTCATAGGAAGCGCGGCCCCTTTCGACGATATTGAAAAACCAGCCAAATGCGAGCATCGGCCAAATCAGCAATCCTAGATAGGATGTGAACGCAACAAGCTGGCCGATCGTCAATTCACCATTTAAAACAAATCTTGATCCAAAAGCAATCGATAAAAAAAAGGAAATCCCCACAATGATTGATATCGTCGGGTCGAAAAGAGAATCCACCTTCGCCACCGCGATATTCTTATTAACCACATCTTCAGATTGTTTACGAAAGTCCTCTATGTCTTCCTTTTCCTGCCCAAAGGTCTTGATGACCTTGATTCCTGTAATACTTTCCTGCGTTTTATCATTTAAATCTGAGAAGGCTTCCTGTGCCTTATGGAAGCGCTGATGAAGCATTGTTCCGTACCAGCTCGTAAGTATCGCCATTAGCGGCATTGGAATCAGTGCAATCAATGTCAGCTTCCAGCTGATCGTAGCCGCCATCGCGATGATGACAAATCCGCCTGTTGCCAGCGAGTCTACAAAGGTAAGCACCCCTGCACCTGCGGTCTGCTGGATTGCAGATAAATCGTTTGTCGCGTGGGCCATCAAATCTCCGGTTCTTCTTTTCTGGTAAAACGACTGAGACATGCTCGTAAAGTGTGCATAAAGCCGATTTCTTAATAATCGGGACAATTTCACGGCCGATCCAAAAATCATGATTCGCCAGTAATAGCGCAATGTGTACATTGCCAGCCCCGAAACAGCAAGCACAAATATCCATTTGCCAAGTGCGCCTACAGTTAGTGTCCCATTTGTAATTTCATCGACAACAATCCCAATGATCCTTGGCGGCACAAGCTGCAGCAGCGCGACAAACAATAACAGGAAAATACCTGTTAAATAGGCTCTCTTCTCCGCTTTGAAATACCACATTAAATCCTTGAATACGCTCATATGTATATCCCCCAAACCCCTCAAATGCTTAAATAGTTTAACAAATATTTGTAAAATGGGGAAGATTTTTATAATTTTTAAAGTGGGTTATTTTATATAAAATAATATTTGCACTTGATCGTTGATACACATTAATCGAATATACATACAAAGAAGCTCCCAGTTAAACCGGGAGCTTCAGCCTTTTATTGTAGTGCTTGCTTTAAATCCTCAATTAAGTCTTCAACATCTTCGATTCCTACAGAAATACGGATTAATCCGTCAGTAATTCCTAACTCAGCACGCCTTTCTGCCGGTATGGATGCATGTGTCATTTTAGCTGGGACAGAAATCAAGCTTTCAACTGCTCCAAGGCTTTCAGCCAAGGTAAAGTATTTTACTTTATCTAAAACTTCTGCCGCTTTCTCCGCGCTGCCTACGTCAAAGCTTACCATGCCGCCAAATCCGCCAGCTTGCTCTTTTGCAATTGCATGCTGAGGATGCGTTTCAAGACCTGGATAGTAGATTTTCTTCACCCCATCATGTTCTGAGAGAAACTCTACGATTTTCTTTGTGCTGGTCTCATGAGCTTCCATGCGCAAGCCAAGGGTCTTAATCCCTCTAACTAAAAGCCACGAATCCTGCGGTCCTAATATTCCGCCCGTAGAGTTTTGGACAAAGTGGAGATCATCTGCTAGCTGCTCATCATTCACAACAACAAGACCAGCCACAACATCACTATGTCCTCCAAGGTACTTCGTTGCTGAATGCAGAACGATATCCGCACCGAGAGTCAGCGGAGTCTGCCAGTATGGGGTGCTGAAGGTATTGTCGACAATCGTTAAAAGGTCATGTTCCTTCGCCAGCTGGGCAGATGCTTTAATGTCAGTTACTTTTAAAAGCGGATTGGTAGGTGTCTCGATATATAATGCTTTCGTATTAGGTTTGATCGCTGATTTTACTGCTTCAAGGTCAGTCGTATCCACAAAAGTGGATTGTATTCCAACCCGGTTTAATACCTTATTCATCACACGATAGGTTCCGCCATACACATCATCAGTCAAGATGATATGATCACCAGAATTGAACAGCATCATTACTGCTGTAATTGCAGCCATCCCCGATCCAAATGCGAATCCCCTCTTCCCTTCTTCCAGGTCCTTGATCAATTCTTCCAGCGCAAAACGGGTAGGATTCCCTGTCCTGGAGTACTCGTAACCTTTATGCACACCCACTTCATCTTGTTTATACGTACTTACTTGATATATAGGAAATGAAACGGCTCCAGTCGTTTTGTCTCCTGGTATTCCACCGTGAATCAATTTTGTTTTTCGTTTCATTTAAATGCCCCCTTCATAGATTTTCTTGCTTAAATAACGATCACTTCCATCAGGGAAGATCGTTACAATTTTTGAGCCTGGCGGGGCATTCTCTGCTTCCATCATCGCTGCGTGAAGAGCAGCTCCAGAAGAACTGCCAGCAAGGATTCCCTCTTTGCACGCCAATTCCTTTACACGTTCAAATGCATCTCGATCTAAAATGGTCTGAATTCCATCAAAATAAGCAGGATCCATAAAGTCAGGAAGGAATTCCATGCCAATTCCTTCCGTTTTATGAGGACCAGAAACACCGCCATTGATTATTGATCCTTCCGGTTCAACGATTACGGTTTTGATCATCGGATTCTTTTCTTTTAAAAATCGAGCGGTCCCCATAAAGGTTCCACCAGACCCAGCTCCTGCTATAAAAATATCAATTTTACCATTTAGTTCTTTCCAAATCTCTGGTCCTAAAGTTTTGTAGTATGTTTCAGGATTTGCAGAATTAGAAAATTGTGAAGGAGAATAAGAGTCAGGAATTTTTTCAAGCAATTGGTTTGTTTTACGAATTGCCCCTTCTATTCCTTCAGCAGTGGGTGTATGAACAATTTCAGCCCCTAAAGCTTTTATGATTGCCTGCTTTTCGATACTGAATTTTTCAGGGATCACAAAAATCACATGAATGTCCCTGTTAATTGCAGCTAAAGCAAGTCCAATCCCTGTATTGCCCGCTGTCGGCTCGATAATTGTTCCACCTGCTTTTAACTTGCCGGATTTAAATGCCTCTTCAATCAATTCCTGTCCCAGGCGGTCTTTGATACTGCCCCCAGGGTTCAGGTATTCAAGCTTTGCAAATAAACGGACATTGTTTGGCAGTTGAAATTGAGTTAGCTCAAGCATCGGTGTCTGTCCTATCATTTCATGAATACTGCGGTACACGGTCATTTCCAAAGACTCTCCTTATTCAGCAAACACCTGGCGCCATTCATCCTTCTTCGCCAGCATCTTAGCCGCAATTTCTTTCGCGCCTTCAAGGCTGTGACTTGCCGCCCAGCCGCACTGGATTTCGTTGCATGCCGGAACTTCATCCGCTTCAAGGACATCCTTCAGTGTTTTTTCTAAGACTACAAGAATATCATCATAGTCATCATGGTTGATGACAGCCAGATAGAACCCAGTCTGGCAGCCCATAGGACTGATATCTACAACAGTGTCATGATGATTGCGGATGTTCTCGGCCATAAGATGCTCAAGGGAATGAAGGCCTGGCATTTCCATATGTTCCTTGTTCGGTTGGCAGAAGCGAATATCGTATTTCTTGATGACATCCCCATTAGCGCCTTGAGTTGTGCCTGCGAGACGGACATAAGGTGCTGCTACTTTTGTATGATCGAGATTGAAGCTTTCTACATTCATTTTTTTAACCATTCTACTTCAGCTCCTCTAACATTAGTAAAATCAATTCTGCAGAATTTTTTGCAGCAGTTTCTAAAAATTGGTCAAATGAAATATTTGAATCTTTTCCGGCAATGTCGGAAAGTGACCTGATAATGACAAAAGGCACTTCAAACTGGTAGGCAACCTGAGCAATCGCTGCCGCTTCCATTTCTGCAGCATATAGATCAGGCAGCTTTGACCTTATAAACTCTACTCGTTCAGGATCATTCATAAAGGAATCACCTGAAGCAATCAACCCTTCAGCAACCTGGATGCCATTTATTTTTTCGGCACTTTTTACAGCAGCGCTGACAAGCCTTTGATCAGGCGAGAAGTAAGCAGGCATTCTTGGAACCTGACCATATTCATAGCCAAAGATGGTGACATCCACATCATGATGGCGCACTTCTGTTGAGATGACGACATCACCAACATTTAAATCCCGATGGAAACCACCAGCCGATCCTGTATTGATGATGACATCAGGTTTGAATTTTTCAATCATTAAGGCGGTACCCATTGCTGCGTTCACTTTTCCAATTCCCGACTTAAGGAGGATAACTTCTAAGCTATCAATCTTGCCTTCATAAAACTCTGAACCTGCAAGACTCGTATCCTTCCGATCGTTAAGCTTGCTGCGCAATAATTCAACTTCTTCATCCATTGCTCCGATTATTCCAACTCTCATAGGTACACCTCTCCAATCAATTCAATTGCGATTTTTTTTAACGGCCTCCATCAGCCAGACGTAGGAATTCAATTTTTCAAATTTGACCTGGAATCCATTTTTCTTAAATAGCTGATCAAGCACTTCAAGAGTTGTGTAGTACTCTCTTTGAAGATCCTCCAACAAATTCTTATAGCCTTGCTTTGTTACAGTTCGATACCGCTCTTGACGATCCTCTTCATTGATGAAAGCTGTATCAGCAAAAATCACCTTCCCTTTTTCAGGCAGCAGCTTGCTGTATATAGCAAGTGCCGAGTCCTTTTCATCATCTGTTAAATGGTGAAATGCATAAGTACTTACGATCGAGTCAATGCACCCAGGCAAATCCGGAAAGTCTAAAAAATCACCATCAAACAATTCCAAGTTCATAAAACGTGCTTTAGATATCTCCCTCATTACCTTCGAAGGCTCAATTCCATATACTTCTCTTCCAGCAGCAATAAGTTTCTCTGTCAAATTACCAGTTCCCACTCCAAATTCCACAACTGTTCCCAGGGATTTTAAAGCCACTGTTTCTAATATATTATCATAATCTTCGAATACTTCTTTATATTCTTCATCCTGTCCAGAAACAGTTTGTTCATAATAGTTAGCCCAATCATCAAATAAAGGAATAAACTCTCTGCCCATTTGATTCACTCCGTATTTTTAATTTGTATAATTCCTATAAGTATAGTATGAATTAAAACTTTATAGGTCACATAGTAGCATATAAATAATTCGAAATCAATTATCGCCCGTTTTGTTATACAGAAAAATTTTCATTGATGGTTATATAGAAGCTGCAAAAAAATCAGAAGGAATACACGTATTCGGTAGTGTATACTAACTATATACAACAATCTCGGGGGGAAAAGATGGCGAAAAAAATTCTGGTTGCAGAAGATGAACTAAGAATAGGAAATTTATTAAAGATGTATTTGGAACGGGAATCCTTTCAAGTTGAATTAGTGGCAAACGGGGATCATGCGCTGGAAAAAGCCTTGAGTGAACCATTTGATTTAATCATTTTAGACATTTTAATGCCTGGCAAGGATGGATTCACCATTCTCGAAGAAATTAGGAAAACCATAAAAACACCTGTTATCATGCTTTCAGCAAAAGGGGAAGAAAATGATTTAAGGCGAGGACAAGAATTAGGTGCGAACGAATATATATTAAAGCCCTTCAGTCCACGAGAAGTCATTTCTAAAATTAAGATGCTATTACATGTGTAAAAGAAGAGGCATTGAACATCTGCAATGCCTCTTTACTGCTTTTCCAACCTAAAAATAAGCTTATTACTTAGTTAAAGACTTATCGATAATAGGAACATGCTTTTTGTGTCTGCTCAAAAAACTCAGGGGTTTTTTTTAGCACTTTAAATGAAGGCTGTTTTTTCTCATCTCCAAGATAAAAAATGATAAATGGTCTATTGAGAGAGCTTTCAAAATTAACTCCTCGTTGTATCCGTTCACTTTTAATTTCTTCATAATCGCATCGATTCTCTCTTTCCTTTTCCTCCTTAGGTTTGATTCTAATTGGATTTCGAGCGGAACAACAGGTACTGTAAATGTACCAAAGTCTACATTTTTTGAATGCCCCCAAATATATTTCCCACCTTCCCATATTCCGTCACCATCTACGGAATCTGGTATCCCAGCAGATTGGGATATGTTGACTACCTCAACTTCCATGCCTTCGATCATCCATCTGCCTTTAGTCCAGGTAAAACCTGATGGAAACGTTTCAGTATAGGCAGGCTCCTCTATCGAAGAAAACCAATTTGATCGATCAGCTTCTTCACACTTTGTTCGAAGAGAAAATTGTTCGAGTAACAGCGCGAATTGTTTTACTCCTTCTTGATTTTTTACATAAAGGTCTATATCACCAGGGGTCATTTCGCACCCTTGCAAAACAGAGGCAATTGAGCCTACTAGAATCCATTCAATTTCAACATCTGACTTTGAATAAATTTCGCAAATTTTAGTTAATGCTATTTGCCAGTCTGACATAATCCACCTCACTTATACATTTTACTTCCCAATATGATCTGTTATTTCACCCTTTCGGATTTCGTGAATTTCACCGAAGAAATCTACCCTGCTTCCCGCAATCACAATTCCACTTCCATCAGAACAAGTAAAAATGCTGCCTTCCTGATTCAATGAATAATCAAGTAATTCCTGCGACTTTGACATATGAATGTCCCAATGTGGCATGAATTCTAAATCCACCAGCTTTAAACCATTAAATTCTTTTAATTGAATCTCGTTCTCGTCTATGAATTCTGCTATTTTTATTGAGTTTGACATCAAAATCGCTCCTGCACTGACACCAATCATAAGCATACCTTTTTCCGCGAGTGCTTTTAAAAGAAAGTCGAGCTTTCTTTCCTTAAGCTTTTTCATAAAATAAAAAGTGTTCCCGCCAGAGAGGTATATTCCATCACACGTTGTTAATGGAACAACTGTGGATACATCAAACTCCTGATCGATATCAAAATAAAGAAAATCTTGAATCCCCAGTGAGAAGAAAAAATCTTTTGCCGCATTAAAGTATTTTCTTTCCTTATCCGTCTGAGACGGTATGTATGCAAGTTTAAAAGGTTTATTACCAATTAACTCTTTAATTTTATTAATTAAAGCATCATTACTCTTGCTCAAGTCACTTAGCATTACAAGATTAGCCATAGTACTGATTCACCTTCATTCTAATTTTCCAATATGAATATTCGACAGTACTCAAGCTGTACCCTTTTTTGTAAGAGCAGAATGGCAAATTTGTTTTCTTCCTTTTACATTGAGACACTTTTTCACATAGCTGATATGATTTTTCTTCTCCTTGGTGCTTCAAGGGAGTACTTTTACCCTTAGTCTGAGATGACTTGTGCTCTATAGCGTTCATACATCTATTTACATCTCGGCTGAAATCTTGCTCCTATAGGAAAAGCCTGGGGATTCCCCAGGCTCTGCATTTTTTGCAATCATTTATGTCACTTCATTCTGCTTGACCATATTACAAACGGAATGAGCACTAATGATAGAATCCCGCCTGCAAGTGAGAGGAATCCATAGCTTGAATGAGCAACAACGACCCCTGAAAGCATGCCTCCTGTTGCACCGGATAGCGCAACCATGACATCAATAGTTCCTTGCATCTTGGCACGGTTGGCAGGATTTGTAGCATCCACAAGCAATGCAGTCCCGCTGATCAGCCCAAAGTTCCAGCCAAGCCCAAGCAGAATAAGAGCAATCGTCAGCAGGAGCATTGACTCACCTGGTGCGAAAGCTGCAAGTACGCCAGAAGCTAATAAAGTTACACCGGAAGCCACTGCCATCACCGTTCTGCCAATTTTATCAACGAGAATACCAGTCAATAAAGACGGAAGATACATCGCTCCTATATGGAATCCAATGATCATTCCCACTGCACTCAATCCATGACCATGATGTCCCATATGCACAGGAGTCATTGTCATGATTGCCACCATGACCAGTTGAGTTAGTACCATAACAAGAGCGGCAACAGCAATTCCACGCCTGTCTGTAGAGTATGTTTCTGCCTGTATCCCAGTGCTGCCTTCAACCGCTTTTCTTTCTGCTATAGCAATTGCCCTGGCAACTACGAACGGATCTGGACGAAGGAAAAATAATAACACCAATCCTGCAATCATATAGGCAGCAGCTGCCAAAATGAATGGTCCCGATAAAGCCGGCACCCCAATGGAAAGTGCAAATTCGCCCATGGCTTCAACAAGGTTCGGCCCTGCCACTGCTCCGAAGGTAGTTGATACCATAGCGATACTTACTGCCGTGGCCCGCTGTTTTGCATTAGCTAAATCAGTTCCTGCATATCTCGCCTGCAAATTTGTCGCACTTCCGGCACCATAAATCAGCAAGGAAGCAAAAAGCATGTAAATATTGTTTGTCACAGCTGAAAGGATGACCCCAATCGCACCAATTCCACCTGCCAAAAAACCAGTTGCCAAGCCCGCTCGCCTGCCTAAACGCTGAGATATTCGCCCAACAATAAGGGCCGCCCCGGCTGAACCTAATGTGAACAGCGCAGTCGGCAATCCCGCAACACTATCCGTTCCGAGCATGTCTTTAGCAAGCAATGCCCCAACGGTGATTCCAGCAGCTAGACCTGCGCCGCCAAAAATCTGGGAAAGTACAACAATGATCAAAGTCCGTTTATATAATGCCCGCTGCTTTTCAGGTGACTCTACATAACTTTGCAGCCACGCTGGCTGATCTTCTAATGCAGCGGCATCCCCACTCTTATTCCCCACGTTCAATCTCCCCATTTCTGTTTCTAACAATAAATAGTTATCTCAAAGTATAAAATTGATAAGAAAATAATACCACAAACCGTATTTATTGAATATGTTAGAGTTTACAACTGAATTTTCTTTCCATCGTTATCGTTCGCAATAAGTTTTTGTTCCGTTCCAATTTAAACTACTATAACAGCCCATAAGAAAAGCACCCATTCAAAGAATGAGTGCTTGTCCTCTATTATTTACCTGTCTGCTTGTTCATTGCTGACATCATTTGATTGATTTTCTTCTGGGATGGTTTCATTCCCATCTGCATCATCATCATTTTAAGCATTTGTTCATTGATTGGCGGATTTTTCTTCAAGTAGCTCTCCATGTATTTACGAGCAATGAAAAATCCTAGTGCTACACCGACAACCAATGCCAGTATACCAACTAGAATATACGTCCACATAAAAACTTCCTCCTTCATGTTGTCTAACATACAGTGTACTAAACCAACAGCTATTATACAATATCTGCAGATTTTTTTCTCTATTTATTATATATATTTTCGTTCTTTAATAGGCTTAAGCCAGCCGTATTTATTTGCGGCAAGGTCGATCGCCAGAAATGACGTCTCACATTTGCGTAAAATCTCAAAAAATACTGTTTCAGCGTCGACTTGGCCATGTGAATGAAGCTCAAGCCACCTTTCATGGACCATCAATGTTGCAGAGGTTGAGGAATTTATATTCTCAAAAATATATTTTCCGTCCTCAACTTTAAATCCCTTTACCTTTGAAAGCTGCTGATGAAGGAGTTGATGAATGCGCAGTACTGGGATCGGTCTTGTTACAAAATCTACCTGCTTTGAAATAATTGATTTTAAATGACCGTTTGCTCGACTGTATTCCAAAAACAATTGGTAAAACATCCGTTCTCTTCCGAAATAATGGGAGGCAAATTCATCTTCTATTAAATATAGCTGGTAGGATCTCATATGATCCCCTCCTCTGCAGACAAGCTTTTGTCTTAATTATAGAAAAACATTCTATCTGCGTTTGTCTAAAGATGCCGTAAAAATCCACTAATTATGTCGAATTCAAAAATTTCTTACAATTAATTATAAATTCATAAAAATTTCTTGTCACGGAAAAAGAACTAATTTCATGAGTTAGGCAAATTTTTCTGTCAAATAGGTATACTTCGGTGTAATCGGGGGAATATATCAATGTTATTCAAGAAGAGAAAGGATGAAAAAGATGGCTACAGTTTTATACATTACAGCTAATCCTAAACCGGTTGAGGAAGCATTCAGCTTATCTGTTGGAGAGGAATTTATTAACGCCTACCGTGAAAACAATCCGAATGATGAAGTAGTAAGACTGGACCTTTACAAAATCAATGTACCTTACATAGATACAGATGTATTTAGCGGTTGGGGTAAATTGCAGCAAGGAACAGCATTTGATGAATTAAGCCCAGATGAAAAGCAAAAAGTAAGTTCAATCAATCAGCTGACAGATCAATTCGTAGCTGCAGATAAATATGTTTTCGTAACTCCAATGTGGAATTTGAGCTTCCCTCCAAAATTGAAGTCCTATATCGATAACATCGCGATTGCTGGCAAGACGTTCAAATATAGTGCGGAAGGCCCTGTTGGTTTATTGACAGATAAAAAAGCTCTGCACATCCAGGCGAGAGGCGGAGTATATTCCGAAGGACCTGCAAAATCGCTTGAATTTGGCGACAGCTACTTACGTGCAATCCTTGGCTTCATGGGAGTCCCTGAAATTGAAACAATCGCAGTTGAAGGTATGGCAGCAACTCCAGATCAAGCAGCAGATATTAAGCAAAAAGCAATTGATCGCGCAAAGGAATTCGCAAGACAATTTTAATCCACCAAAAAAGCCTGGAATCTCCAGGCTTTTTGTTTTTCATTTATTAACTCCATCCAGCGGGATATCCTTGCGATGATCAAAACTGAAAACAGTTCCTTCTTTTTTTGCCTGCTCCTCATTTACCTGCTGATTCACCTGGCCAACTGCACCTTCTAATGGAATATCTTTACCATATTCAAACATCCATTACACCTCCTGCTTATTAGTATGGGTATTTGTTACTAATATATTTCCATTAATAATACTTTTTTCCTGCTAACTTTCGAACTTTATTTACATAAAGCAAATTCAAACGAGGAAATACTTATTAAAGTATATGCTTCGCTATTTTGGCTAATTAATAAAAATAAAAAAACGACAGATCTCTGTCGTTTTAAAGGTTATGGATTCTTATCGAAATTGCAAAGCCTTTTCGCAGCTATACATTTTTTAAAAATACCTTTATAAAATTAATCACAATAAAAATAAATGTCCTATTTCGAGCCCTATGTAAGCTAGCAAAATTCCGCCTGCATAACTAGCTGCGTTGTAAATAAAAAAATCCTTTTTTCTTTTTTCTACATGGAGTTGAATTCCTTCAAGTTTAAAGGTTGAGAAAGTTGTAAATGCTCCCATAAAGCCAGCGCCCATTAATAAGAAAGCAGAGCCCCCAATCCCCACCCCGATTATCAAACCTAAAAGAAAGGAGCCTAGTAAGTTGATAAATAGTGTAGCTATTGGGAATTTAAAAGTAAACTTCTTATTAATGAATTGACTGACAGAAAAACGAGAGACTGCCCCAAAGAATCCCCCAACCCCCACTAAAAAGACATTAAGCATGCTCATTGGTTCGCTTCCTCCTTTACTGCACGATATCCTAACCGGCTCATTATGAGTCCACCTGATATACTAACAAGTACATAAATAAAGGCTAATAATAGTTCATTATTGTGAATTAAAGTCACGGTTTCTACACTTAACGTAGAAAAAGTAGTAAAAGAACCTATGAATCCCGTTCCAATGGCTGCCTTCAAATGGTCAGGAATTGTAAATTTTTTTACAAAAACCGTGGTGAACCAGGCTAAAATAAAACTGCCTAATAGGTTGACTGTAAGTGTAGCAAATGGGAAAACCTGACTTTCATCGAACAAAAAAAGCCCAATACTATATCTTAATATTGCCCCTAAGAAACCTGCTATCCCAATCCATAAGTAAGCCATTAAAAATGCCTCCGAATCTCAACTAAAAAATAATAAACTCCTGCCAGCTAAAATTACTGACAAGAGTCATAAGCCAAATGGCGGTTAAAGGCGAACTCTATCACCTATTCATTATTTAATCATAATATAGCCTTAATTTAAAATAAAGATTTCCTTATTCGAAAAGAGAGCAAAAACCCTTCAATCCCGAACTTAATCGATAATCATCTCCGTAACATTCACATTATATGCCCCTCACCTCTTCAATTGATTTACTTTATGAAGAAGGAACAAATATGCTTCTGGTAATTGACCATCATTCCTTACAAGTAAATCAGTGGGAACATGGCATTTGACTACATGATAAAAATTTGTGCACTTCTGAAAATAAAAAATGCCACGAGATTTTTTACTATCCTCGTGGCTCCAGTTTGCATACTAACAAATATAAGTGATTGATTGGCAATTCTCCGTATGAGTGAGTGGCAAGCATTTAATTCCTAAGGTTATCTCCTTTATATTAGGAATTGCGACATCTCACTTCCTCCACTTTAATAAGGAAATCATTGTTTGTTTATATTGGAAAAGTCAACCATTTTAAAATGATCGTTTTGCAGATAGGAGCGATTGATTGCTAACTGTGATCGATTCAATATGCTTCGCTACTTTTGTACTATAAGTAAAATCACCATAGCAGTATGGATAGCGAAAGTTATTTTTATCTCCACCGCAATCGTAGGTTTGCGGATTTTTTTCCACCTGTATCATCGAAAATTTCTTCGCTAACTCCTCGCTGTGCCTACCGCCATTCTTTGCAATGAAATCAATGTACCCAATCCCCATGTTATAGGACTGAATGACCGTCGGAAAGTCCACTTGCTTTTGATTTCCGTAATTTAAAGCTCTTTGAAAGTATTTAACCCCCTGGTGAATACTTTGTTTAGGATCTTTTATAGCATTGGGTGAAAGTCCCGCGGATTCCGAGGCTTGCATCGGATCTCCGCCTTTACCCTTACTCTCTTGCATCATTAAGGCAGCAACCGTGACAGTATGTTCATCAAGGCCTACCTTTTTTAATTCTTCCTGAATATAGGGAGTATATTTCGCCACTTCACCGATTGAACTATTTACCCCGCTGTTTATCTTTAATAAATTTTGATTGGATAAATCTAGGAATCTATCAAGCAGGAAAAATCCAACAAAAACTGATAACAGCAGAATGACAATATTGAAGTTTCTTTGGATTTGTTTCTTCTTTTTGGGTTTCTTAGTGTTGTATTTCATAGTTCTCTCCCAATTTACAAACTCTCTTTTCTCTATTTTATAAAAGAATGGCGGAAAATTACAAGGGACCTGCCGACATTCCAGCAGCTCCCTTGTAAGTGATTATTCTTCATAAATCATTTTCCTTGTCATGCCGCCATCAATAATCAAATTCTGGCCATTGATAAAATCGTTAGCTGGGTCAGCCAGATATAGGCAGGCTTTCGCTATATCCTCTGGCTTTCCTACCCGGTTGGACCAGTGCTGAAGATGATCTTTTTCTCGAAGTTCTTGATAATCTTCTGTCTGAATCCAGCCCGGACTAATGCAGTTAACTGTTATTCCCTTTTCTTGAAGGGATGCTGCCAGTGCATGGGTCAATGCGACAATCCCACCTTTAGAAGAAGCATATGCTTCTGAATTTGGTTCCGACATAGTCGCTCTGGTCGATGCCATATTAATGATCCTTCCTCCTTGGGCCATCCTTTTCGCTGCTTCACGTGACCCTATGAACACACTCCGGAGATTGGTAAAAACGACATCCTCCCATTCCTCGGTTGATAATTCAAATAAAGGCTTAAATCTTGAAACTCCTGCATTATTGATTAAGATATCAATGGTTCCAAAATCCTTAAGCACTTTGTCTAAAAGATTAATTATTTCATCTTCTACCCTGACATCTGTTTGGTAGAATGCCGCTTTTCCTCCAGCCTTTTCAATCAGTCCCACAACTTCTTTTCCTTTTTCCATTTCACGGTCGGCAATACAAACATTGGCTCCTTCTTTTCCAAAGGATTTTGCAATACCCTTGCCAATTCCATTGGAACCACCGGTAATGATGACTGTTTTCCCTGTGAAATTCTGTATCATACATTTCAATCCCTTCTTAAATCTTCTATTTATTACTATACCTTTTTTCAAATATGCTCAACCTTTAATCAATATAAACTTTTGGGGTTATGGCATGTAGCAATATTTTCCTTTACAATATTTATAGATAATGAAAAAAGTGTGGTGTAGGTTATGTTTAAGATTATGCTAATCGAAGATGACACATCTTTATATAATGAAGTTAAGGACCGGCTGACGCAATGGTCATATGAAGTTTATGGCATATCAGATTTCGCCAATGTAATAAAGGAATTTGCAACAATTGAACCTGATTTGATTATTATTGATATCCAGCTGCCTAAATTTGATGGCTTTCACTGGTGCCGGATGATTCGTTCCCATTCAAATGTACCGATTATCTTCCTTTCATCGCGCGATCACCCTACTGACATGGTAATGTCGATGCAGCTTGGCGCAGATGATTTCGTTCAAAAACCCTTTCACTTTGATGTGCTTATTGCCAAAATCCAGGCAATTCTACGTCGGGTCTATAATTACAGTACCATCCAAAATAAGCTTAAAACATGGTGCGGAGCCACTATTGATTATGATAAAAACACCGTCTCAAATCAAACAGGCTATATTGATATAACTAAGAATGAGATTTTTATATTAAAGTTGCTGATCGAAAAGAAAAACCAGATTGTCACTCGTGATGAGGTTATCAACAGCTTATGGGATGATAAAAGGTTCATCAGTGATAATACACTTACCGTTAATGTGAACCGTCTTCGAAAAAAATTGGAAGAGATAGGCTTAGGCAAAAAAATTATCACCAAAGTCGGACAAGGGTATATGGCCATTGAAGAGGACATCTCAAATGTTTAACACATATTTGAAAGAGCGACGAAGCTGGATTTTTTTATTTTTAGTCCTGCAAGGCCTCATCGTCTTTATCACCTACATAGATTCAGCCATTTCCATCCGCCCTATTCTCTATTATATTTTTTTATCAACTATCATTTTCACCATTTTTCTAGCTATTCGCTTTTTAAAAGAAACGAAATTTTACTATGCACTAAAGGAACGTGCTGATGACTTAGACATTACAAGTATTGCTGAAGCTGTTTCCCCTTTTGTAGAAATTGTTGCTGAGAGCTTCAATCTTCATATACAAAGACTGAAGAAATTGGCTGATGCCAGTGAGATCAAGCTTGAGCAGGAAAAGGACGATCTGTTGTCATGGATTCATGAAGTAAAAACTCCCCTTACTGCACTTAGCTTAATGATTGACCGAATGGAAAATCCATCATTGAAAAAAGATATGACATATGAATGGCTGAGAATTCATCTCTTACTCGATCAGCAGCTTCATCAAAAACGGATTCCTTATATGGAAAATGACTTATATATTGAAAAAATTGATTTAGAAGGATTGATTTTTTCAGAGATTAAAACGCTGCAATCATGGTGCATACAAAAGGGTGTCGGGTTTGAAGTTGAGTTAGAGATTGAAGATGTACTAACTGACGCAAAATGGTGCGCCTTTATATTAAGACAGCTGCTGACAAATGCGGTTAAATATAGTGACGCTTCAGATATTATCGTTAGAAGCTTTCAAGTAAACGATCAGACAATCTTGCAAATTGAAGATTCGGGAAGAGGGATTGATCCAAGAGATTTTCATCGCATATTTGATAAAGGCTTCACTTCAACTGCCTTCCATCATGATAACGCTGCTACCGGGATGGGATTATATCTAGCAAAAAAAGCTGCTAAAGCACTAATGATCCAAATTAGTGTTGAGTCTGTCCTTGGCAATGGCACGACTTTTATTCTTACCTTCCCAAAAACGAATGAATTTGTCAGGATAACAGGCATGTGACAAAAATGTCACATGCCTTTGCTGATTGTTCGGTGAATCGAAGGAATCGCATCGAGCATTGATTCTATAATGAAGCTATCAAAGAAAGGATGTGCTGATATGATCGTTTTGGAAGCAAATAAACTCCATAAAACATATGGCAATAAATTTAATAAGCAAGAGGTACTGAAAGGCCTAGATATTAAAATCCACAAAGGAGAGTTTGTCAGCATAATGGGTGCTTCTGGTTCAGGCAAAACGACTTTGCTGAATGTCCTCTCTTCCATTGATCGAGTAAGTAACGGTTCCATTAAAATTGAAGGACAAGAAATTACTGATCTCAAGGAAAAGCAGCTTGCACAATTTCGCAAGAACCATCTAGGATTTATTTTTCAGGAATATAACCTGCTTGATACATTGACAGTAAAGGAAAATATCCTATTACCGTTATCTGTCAGCAAAACGCCGAAAAAAGAAGCGGAACAAAAATTCGACTTGGTAGCAAGTGAACTCGGCATTTCTGATATTAAAAATAAATATCCAAATGAAATATCCGGTGGTCAAAAACAGCGGACCTCGGCCGCGCGAGCCTTCATTCACGAGCCAAGCATCATTTTCGCTGATGAACCGACAGGTGCTCTTGATTCCAAGTCGGCTTCTGACCTGCTGAATAAGCTGAGCGAATTAAATTTAAAATTAAAGGCTACTATCGTCATGGTCACTCACGATCCTGTAGCAGCTAGTTACTGCAGCCGTGTCATCTTTATCAAGGACGGACAAATATACACAGAATTAAATAAAGGTGACCAATCAAGGCAGGAGTTCTTCAAAGATATAATGAAAACCCAAGGTGTGCTGGGCGGTGTCCAAAATGAACTTTAATCAGCTCATGCTGCGAAATCTCAAAAAGAATATTAAAAATTATTACTTGTATGTATTTGCGCTTGTATTCAGCATCGCTCTTTATTTCGCTTTTGTCACACTTCAATATGATCCAGCATTGGATCAAACAAAGAATGGAATAAAAGGAGCAGCCTCCATAAAGGCAGCTTCCGTTTTGCTCGTGGCCATTGTCTCCATTTTTCTAATGTATGCCAACAATATTTTCATCAAAAGAAGAAGCAAAGAGATCGGCTTATTTCAATTGGTAGGAATGACTAAGAACAAGATTTTCCGCATTCTTAGTGCCGAAAATTTCATCCTTTACTATAGTTCTTTAATCCTTGGAGTTTTCCTTGGCTTTTCAGCCTCTAAGCTAATGATTATGATTTTGTTTAAGATTACACAGGTTGACGGAATCGCAACTCTTCATTTCTCTGGAACAGCATTTGTTCAAACACTGATTGTATTTTCAGTTATCTATGTAATAATCATGCTGGTGAACTATTTTTTCATTAAAAGACAAAGCATTTTATCTTTGTTCAGAGTCATTTCATCTGCTGAAGGCAAAATAAAGAAGGTATCTGTCTGGGAAATATTGATTGGAATCTTAGGTGTTGCTCTTATCTGTTCTGGATATTATGTTTCCTCCTTGTTATTTGAAGGAGATTTTACAACGATGAATGAATTGTTCCTGGCTATGGTATTCATATTGGCTTCAGTAATTATCGGGACCTACCTTCTATATAAAGGATCAGTCAGTTTCATTGCCAATTTGATTAGAAAAAAGAAGAATGGTTATTTAAATATAAATGAAGTATTATCGCTGTCCTCAATTATGTTCCGGATGAAATCAAACGCTGTTTTATTAACTGTTATCACGACCGTATCAGCGCTGGCAATCGGTTTATTATCATTAAGCTACATCTCCTATTATTCAGCTGAAAAGATGGCGATCAATAATGTTCCTGCTAATTTCGCGTTTACAAACACAAAATCTGCTGAGGATTTTAAAGCAGTTTTAGTGTTGGATGATATCGCTTTTAGTGAAAATAGAATTGAAGTTATTCAAGCATTAATGAACGCTGAGGAAATCATCGGATTAAAAATGGAGGACTATACCCAGGACCCCGAATCAATGAGTGTTTCGGTTATCAGCGAAAAGTCTGTTAATTATGATGTAGCAAAAGATGAGGCTTATTTAACAGGCTACAGTGATATAATGATGAAGTTCATATCGATGAAGGATTCAGGCCCTATTGAGATAAAAGGAAAAAAAACTGTCATCCCATTGAATTATATTGGCATGAAAAAGGAATATCCTGTTTCAAGATATTTTGGCAGTTCTCCAGTAGCAGTCGTTCATCAAAAAGTATTTAATACCTTAAAGGAAGATTTCAATCCTTCCATACAATATGAATCATCTATTTATATAGGTATTGATATTAAGGATGAAAAGAATCTTGAAAAAGCGAATGGATTGTTTAATGATCTGAAGTTAGGTGAAGTGGATGGAAATGAATCCAGACTTGATTTAACAAATCAACAAAAAAGCCAAATGGGCCTAATCATGTTCATAGTAGGCTTCCTTGGGTTGACCTTTTTGGTCACGTCGGGCTGCATCCTATATTTTAAACAAATGGATCAAAGCGAGGATGAAAAGCCCAACTATACGATATTACGAAAACTTGGATTTACAAAGGGAGATTTGCTTAAAGGCATCCAGGCGAAACAAACCTTTAATTTTGGCATCCCTTTAGTGATTGGCCTGATGCATAGTTATTTTGCAGTGAAATCTGGGTGGTTCTTTTTTGGCACAGAATTATGGTGGCCAATGCTGATTGTCATGGTACTTTACACAGCACTTTACTCGATTTTCGGTGTACTTTCAGTGATTTATTCTAAAAAGGTCATCAATGATTCACTCTAATGAACTCTTAAAAGCCAGACTGCTCCTGCAGCCTGGCTTTCTATTTTATTTTTCTGGATCAGTCGATACCTGCCAGGCTACACCGAATTTATCTGTCAGCTGGCCATAGGCGGGACTCCAAAATGTTTCTTGAAGAGGCATTGTTACCTCTCCTCCCTCCTGCAGCTTTTCAAATATTTCTTTAGCCTTCTCTGTGCTGCTGACCATAAGGGCAACTGTCACGTGGGATCCTAGCTGATAAGGCTGGCCTGGCATGTTATCAGAAAGCATCAGAAGTGCGTCCCCGATTTTCATTTGAGCATTCATTACAAGATTTTTCATTTCTGGAGTAGTGGGATGATTAGGATCTTCTGGCATATCTCCAAAAGTGGAAAGACTCAGCAATTCTGCTCCTAATGAATGCTGATAGAATTTCACTGCTTCTTGACCGTTGCCATTCGTAACTAAATAAGGGACAATTCCTGTAACCATGACAGCACCTCTTCGTTTTTAATAGAACTTATGTTCGTTTTTATTTTACTATATATTTCCTAATACAACAATAAATTATATTGCCCTTTAAAAATAAAAATATCAAAAAACTTCTATCAATTAAGCTTTTTAATTTGGAACAAGATGCTGGACATTAAGTTTTTAGTAAATAACCTAATATCCTTATTCAATTTTTTAAACTCTTTCGTGCATTAGCTGCAAAACCCCAAAAAAATCATAAAAATCCTGAATCATAAATTACCTTTTAATATGAATCAGTTAAAGAAAAAAAGAGTATAAAACCTGTTCGGTTTCATACTCTTTTTTTATTTTCATATCATTTTTAGTGTTGTTCTAATAATGCTTTCACACGAGCTACTACATTGTTCACAGAGAAGCCATACTCTTCCATGATTTTTTCACCTGGTGCTGATGCTCCAAATGTATCGATGGCTAATACTTCACCTTCGTCGCCAACATAGCGGTGCCAGCCAAGTGAAGATCCCATTTCGATTCCAAGGCGTTTCTTCACTGATTTAGGAATGACACTTTCTTTGTATTCCTTAGACTGCTGCTCGAAACGATCCCAAGAAGGCATGCTGACAACTGACACATTAATGCCTTCAGAAGCAAGTGCTTCTTGAGCCTGAACAGCAAGGCCTACTTCTGAACCAGCTGCAAGAAGCATTGCATCTGCTGTTTCTTTTCCTGCAGGTGAAATCACGTATGCACCTTTTGATACGCCTTCATAAGCATTCTTAGCAGTATCTTTAATGGTAGGTAGGTTTTGGCGAGTCAACACAAGCACAGTTGGCGATTTTGTTGATTCAACAGCTAATTTCCAAGCCGCTGCAGTTTCATTTCCATCAGCAGGACGGATCACTGACAGGTTTGGCATTGCGCGAAGACCAGCAAGTTGTTCAACTGGTTCATGTGTTGGTCCGTCTTCTCCTACTGCAATGCTGTCATGTGTGAATACATATGTCACAGGCAATCCCATTAATGCAGCAAGTCTGATTGCAGGCTTGAGGTAATCGGAGAATACGAAGAATGTTCCGCCGAATACTTTTAATCCGCCATGAAGAGCCATTCCGTTCATTGCTGCTCCCATCGCGAATTCACGCACTCCGAACCAGATGTTGCGGCCTTCGAATGAACCTGGGAAGAAATCGCCTGTTCCTTTGATCATCGTCTTGTTAGATCCAGCAAGGTCAGCAGATCCACCAACTAGATAAGGAAGGTTTTTTGCGATGCCGTTAAGAGCTTCGCCTGAAGATGCGCGACTTGCAAGACTCTTTCCATCTTCATACACCGGAATGTCCTTATCCCAACCTTCTACAAGCTCAGCATTCATTGCTTTTTCCAGCTGTGCACCAAGTTCAGGGTATTCACTCTTGTATTTAGCGAAAAGTTCATTCCATTCCTGCTCAGTTTGTTCACCCTTATCAGCAATTTGCTGTTTAAAGTGGTCATACACTTCGCTAGGGACATGGAAGTCTTCTTCGAAAGTCCATTTGTATGCTTCTTTAGTAAGCTTAAGTTCGTCAGCGCCAAGAGGTGCACCGTGAACATCAGATTTACCAGATAGGTTAGGTGAACCATAACCGATTACTGTTTTAACTTCAATTAATGTAGGACGATTCTCATCTGTCTTTGCTTCTTCCAGTGCTTTAGCGATTTCTTCAAGGTTGTTGCCATCTTCTACACGAATATACTGCCATCCATATGCCTTAAAACGGTCAGCAACACTTTCAGAGAATGACTTATTTAAATCTCCGTCCAATGAAATGTCGTTCGAATCATACATAACGACCAATCTGGCTAATTTAAGGTGAGCTGCAAGAGATGCTGCTTCTGCTGATACACCTTCCATTAAGTCCCCATCGCCGCAAATGCTATATGTATAGTGGTCAACGATGTTGTAGTTGTCCTTATTGTAAACAGCTGCAAGGTGGCGTTCAGCCATTGCCATACCTACTGCCATAGCAACCCCTTGCCCTAGTGGACCTGTAGTTGCATCGACTCCTGCTGTGTGGCCAAATTCAGGGTGTCCAGGTGTTTTACTGCCCCACTGGCGGAATTGCTTAACGTCATCCATTGAAAGGTCATAACCTGCAAGGTGCAACAAGCTGTATAACAGCATTGATCCGTGTCCTGCAGATAATACAAAACGGTCACGGTTAAACCATTCAGGATTTTTAGGGTTGATGTTCATGTATCGTGTCCAAAGTGTGTATGCCATCGGAGCTGCTCCCATTGGCATGCCAGGGTGTCCGGAATTTGCCTTTTCAATTGCGTCAATCGATAAAGTACGAATTGAATCAATTGAAAGCATATCAATTTTATTAAACATTAAATACATCCTTTCTATAAGTACTGACTACAATCTTAATATTATAGCGAGAATAATTATTATACAACAAATTGTGCCTGAAGGAGACAGAAAAGGCCGTATAGTTATTTATTTTGACACAAATGCCATAAAGTATGTAACAAAACCCACGGAGTTACACTGTTTAACATACTGTTCTTACTACCTTTAAAAAAGAAAAAGGATACAAAAATATGTATCCCTTTGGATGACCTCTATTAATGAAGCTTATTTTTGTTTTGAAATTCTTTTAACTTACCAGGAGTAACATCATTCCCAGCTGGGTCAACAATAGTTACACCCTTTAATGTATTAAGCATGGAAGAACGGAAAGATTGCAGATATTCTGCACGAAGCTTCGTTTGTTCCTTTGCCTCTTCCTCAGTTAACTTTGATGCTTTTGCTTTTCGTGCCAATTCATTAATTCTGGCAATTTTATCACTAGATAGCATTGGTAAAGCTCCTTTGTAAAAAAGTTACGTTAACAGTCATGTTACTAGAAACAAGTGATTTTTACAAGGAAGGAGATTCCTCCTCGATTGACTCTATGTATTCAAGGTATCTGCGATTAACAGTTGCTTTTGAAACATTGAATCCAAAGCCTCTTAATGTTGCTGCAATCTCGGCAAAGGTAAGACCATTATTCCTGAGCTTGACAATCTCTTCGATTGGCATATCTTTCCGTTCTCTCCCAGAATGATCACCTTGATTTTTTAAGTTCCGCTGGGGCTTATATCCGTGCTCAATAGCCCGCTGCATCCCTCTTTTAATTTTTATATTGTGGATTTTTCTTTGATATTCTTCGACCATGCTCACAATTTGAAGCACCATCGAATCTGATTCTGAAAGCTGAAGCTCACCATTGTGCGAAATACTGTAAAGCTTAATTTCTTCTTTTAAAATGCAGTGTAGAATGGCGACCTTAGCATTTCCTCTGCCAAGACGGGTTTCATCCTGGATCAAAAGTGCTCCGATTGATTTATCTTTTATAAGTTCGAGAAGTTCCAATATACCTTCTCTTTCAAGATCATATCCGCTTGCCTGTTCCTTAATGATTCTTTCTACCTCGAAGCCGCAGCTGTCAGCAAGGCGGATCAGTTCCTCCTCCTGCCTCGTCAATGAGGTTTCCTGTGTTTCTTTAGTCGTACTTACGCGGCAATAAATAATTGCTTTCATGATGTCACCTTATTTCGCTTTGCTTAGTTTATCTTTCTGCTCCTGCAATCTGTGTAGGCTCTAATTGTTCAGCCATTACAGGGATCACAAGTTCATCGCCAGGATAGATTACTTCGCCTGCAATTCCATTTTTTTTCTGAACCCAGCTAACGAACTCGTTTTCTGAAAGATTATGTTCATCTGCATATGTTTCGGCAATCTCCCATAACGATTGCCCTTCTTCTATAGTAACAGTTATGTATGCATCGTCGGTATTATTTAAATGAGCTTTCGCCACAAGCGAAAAAATCAAGCTGACAGCAAGCAGGATGATGGCATATGAATAGTTTTCCCAAAGTTTTTTCATGTTCAGCACCTCTTAGCGAATGTATGTTCGTTTATTTGATTTTATTATAAAACGAACGTTTGTTTCGTGTCAACTAATTATTCGAACTTATGTTTGTATCTAAATAGAGGACATGGTATAATAAGGACAAGAAAATATACGAGGTGCGTGAATATGACGAAGTTATCGAAACGGCAACAAGACATATTTGAGTTCATTAAAGGTGAAGTCAAGAAAAAAGGATATCCACCATCCGTACGCGAAATTGGCGAAGCGGTGGGCCTTGCCTCCAGCTCCACTGTCCATGGACATTTAGCTAGACTTGAAAGCAAGGGCTTGATCAGGCGCGATCCTACAAAGCCGCGCGCAATCGAAATCCTTGAAATAGAAGATGATAGCCGTATCCCTAAATATAATGTTGTCAACGTACCGGTCGTTGGTAAAGTAACTGCGGGTATGCCGATTACGGCAATCGAAAATGTTGAAGAGTATTTCCCTCTTCCTGATCGTCTAGTACCTCATGATGAACAAGTGTTCATGCTTGAAATCATGGGAGACAGTATGATCGAAGCCGGTATCCTTGATGGCGATTATGTCATAGTTAAGCAGCAAAAAACAGCCAACAATGGGGATATCGTTGTTGCGATGACAGAAGAAGACGAAGCAACAGTTAAGCGTTTCTTCAAGGAAAAGGATTATTTCAGGCTTCAGCCAGAAAATTCATCCATGGATCCAATTATCCTCCGCAACGTTTCAATCCTGGGCAAAGTGATCGGAGTATACCGTCATATGCATTAAAAAAAGCAAGCGGCTTTCCGCTTGCTTTTTTCATGCATATGAATCTATTAAAATAGATGTTTTGCTGATAATAGAACCTTCTGATTCTCCCTTAATCCTGTCAATTGCAGGTTAGCCTCTTCATTATTCTTCTGTTTTATCCTGGTGTTTTACACCTTTACTTTTATAAGGCTTAGCACTTTTGGCTTTATTCGCGCTTGATTGCCATCTGTTCCATCCCTTTTTACCTGTACCTCGTCCTGTTCCGCCTTTACTCTTCGCTTTACTCATGTTTATCAACTCCTTCATTCTAATTCCAGTATTTATGGTGCATGTATTTATTACTATTGTCCGCTACAACGATTTTATGTCTCAAGGCCTCTTCAGGCATACTTTTTTCTTCAAATAAAAGATCTCTCCCTGTGAGAGTAGCACATTTTGAGATAAAGTAGGCAGAACCCCTAGCATCTTGTCCATGATTACATAACATATTGTATCTTCAAGGGAAGGAGTTGAAACAAATGGGATGCAACCGAAATAACAACGATGTTTCTAATGTTTTTTTCCCTAACAGGGATAGGGACCGTAACCAAGTAAGAGCAACAATTGACTTTGATGATCTTTGCCGTGCAGTGCGCCGTTGTATTATCGAGGACTTAGAAGGAATTCAGGATGATCGTGATCGTGATCGTGATGATCGTGACGATCGTGATCACCGCCGCCACAGAAGATGTGGATGCTTGTTTTAATTTAACTACACCTAATTAGCTGAAAAGAATCCCGGTGATATTCTTCTTCCGGGATTCTTTTTCATTTTGATATTTATTCGTGCCAGTTTACATTCTGAACAGGAAGAACTTTTACGATTTCATTTAAATAGGCTTCCTTTTGGTCAGCTTTTAGCCACAGATGTATAATTCCCGAATCCTGGCTGCTCCTAATCAAACGGCCCATTCCCTGCCTTAAACGCAGCAGCATATAGGGTAGATCTATCTCTGCAGATACGTTCGCTGCATGCTTCCGCTTCGCTTGGAAAACAGGGTCATGTGGAGGGAACGGCAAGGAAGAAATAATCACCTGCATTAATGATTCTCCTGGAACGTCCAAACCTTCCCACAGACTATAAGAACATAGTACTGTTGTATACTCGCTTTGGAAGGCCTTTACGGTTTCACTTATTTCTCTGTCTCCCTCAAAAAGAATGGAAAATGGCCATTGCCGTTGAGCAGACCATGACCTAAAGCGTTCCATTTCCTGAGTGGATGAAAATAACACAAGAGATTTTCCATTTTGGTCTAATAAGTCAGCGCCAATCTGCTGCCATTTATTCGTTTCATCTGTCTGAATATGTCCATCCATCTTCATCTGCGCTTCATAATCAAACGGAGAAGCCACTGTAAAGGAAGAAAACTGTTCTATACCAAGGCTTTTAGCAATATAACTAAAGTCACCAGCCTGGGATAATGTAGCTGAAGAAAAAACAAAAGGAATATTTTGCGAAAAGACTTCCTTCTTCAAAATTTCTTCTACTAATCGCGGCATAATCACCAATGACGTTTGAACCTCATTCTCCTCAAGCCAGAAGATCCCTTCATCATTTTTTAGGAAAATTCCTAAACCATATGCAAAGAACTCCAAATACTCTTCCATGATTTTCAAATGGTAATCATCAATGACGAATAATTCAGCATCAAAAACGAGCTGATCCATCAAATCACTTACCTTTTTCTCAAGGGTTTCAGCAGTTTTCCTGATACTGGCGAGAAGCGGAACCTCTTTTCGATTAGATCCTTCAACGGCCACTGAGTTGTCAACAAGGAGATCGAACCATGCATCGTGAAGCTCTAATATATCTTCGATTAAATAAAGCGACTCTTCCCTAACATCCTGATGCATATATCCTGTAAGGACGGTCGTCAGCGTTTGGGAGTTAAACCGATAAGTAAGTCCTTTTTGGGCTGCAAACTCAAGCAGGTGACCCTCATCAAAAACAACCGTGCTCGCTTCAGGCAGAAGCGGCATTTGTCCTTCTCTTTTACGAGACTCCTTTGTCCAGACATGTTCCATATAAAAGTCATGGGAACAAATGATTAAATCGCCAGCATGGCGGTAGTAATCGCGATTCAATGTTTGGCCGCAACGATGGCGCCATTCACAAGTCGAACACTGTTGCAGTGGATCCCAAGCCATCATTGACCATCTTTCATTCGAAACCCATGGATATTCCTTACGATCACCGTATCGGCTGAAGGAATTCATGGATATTCCTTCATCAAAAATGAAGTCTGGCAATTGATCATGGACATCAAGAATCTCTTTTTCATTCGTTGAATTAGAAAGATTGTCCAGCTTCTTAACACAGACGTAATTTTCTCTGGCTTTTGCCAAACGGACATCGACATTCAGCCCAAGTGCTTTCTCAAGCTTTTCAATATCTCCGCCTTCTTTAACAAGCTGTTCAATAAGTGTTTCATCAGAACATGAAATGATCGCCGGCTTTCTCATATAACGGGCATAAAGGATGGCATATATTAAATACACGAATGTTTTGCCAGTCCCCACTCCCGCTTCAGCAAAAATAATTCCCTTATTTTTAAAAGCCTGTTCTACCTGAAACGCCATGTAAATTTGTTCATCACGCAGTTCATAGCCTTTTTCAGGCAAAATATCATAAAAAACATCACCAATATAATCACCTAATAAATCAAAAAAGGTATCATCCTTGGTAATGGTAAATGGAAGTGTATTCGTCATGCATTCTTCTCCTCAAAAAATACGCATTTTCATTCTTGGCACAAAAAAGCCAGCTTTTATCATAACAGAAAAATAAACATTTCGCTCAAAAGATGAAACAAAATTCATCTTTTTTCAATTCCTCGATTCAACATAAGGATTTTACAGCTAAAATGAATGTAGATTATTTCTTATGAATTTTCGGAGACAATGAAAGACAGTGGTTTATGCAGTTTACAGAAGAAAATCCCATAAACAAGAACTAGTTTAAGAGAAATAATATGTAATCGAAAAACAAAATCAGTACATTTAACGCTGTATCATAGAAAGTGGGTTGAAAAAGTGCCTTTAAGGCACTTTTTTATCCTTTAATCCGTAAAACCCTTCCTACAATGTCTTCCTAAATGAATAGCACCACTTATCATAGTTTAATTTCTCTTCATAAAACCGGTGAGCATCCTTTCGCTGAATGCCCGACTCCAAAGCGACAAATTCAGCTCCATTTTCTTTTCCCCAGTCATGGATAAATTTTAGCAGCCTTTCACCATAACCTCTGGAACGACCAGAAGCATCTGTAATAAGGTCATAAATATAAATATGCTTTTTATTGTAAAAATTTGTCCTCCAGCTAAGTCCAGCCAAAGAGACTATTTTTTCTTCATCATACAAGGCGAACAATTGATACCCTTCCTTTTTCATTTGAGTAAGCAGCTCAACATACATTTCCTCTGTCATATCAGTCCTCAACTGTTTCATAACTGGGTATGCTTCAAGTAACTGTTCCTGATTGGTCAATTCCTTTATCTTTTCCATTTAGATCACACCTCTTATTTTTTTATCAATACTTTTGCAATTTTTTCAGGAATTTGGTACGAAATCTCCTTTGTTCACACACATGCATCCACAGGACAGCATAAGATAGGCTAGCCTGGAATGGAGGAGATTGACGAATGGATAATTCCTTAAAGGAACTTGCAGCTGACATGGTCCTGGCTTTGTTAGATATAATGGTTATTTTGCAGATAGAGGAAAATCCGCTGATTGGAATCGCCCTTGTTGCTCTTTTAAAGACCGTAACAAGAGATCACTCGATCCGGATTTCACTTATCTTATTGGTATTGGTCTTGGGTTTATCGCGAAACCATTCATCGTAAATATTATCGTGCTGCTGATTGACCTTCCATCGAATTGCTTGTCCTCTAGCAGTTTCGATTCAGATCTAAATATAGTAAAAATGATTAAATTTCTTTTTTGCCGCTTATTCCCTGTACCATCTCTCATCAAATTCCAGACCTAAGGCACTACCCAAACAACAGCCAAATCGGATGAAGCCCCTTCCGCGTGCAGTAATAATGTTTCCGTCCTGAACGACTAGCTCATCTGAGTAATTTTCCATTTCGAATACTCCTGACTCCTCCATGAACTCTTTAATGAGGCCAACAGTATACTTTCGTCCTACGAGTACACCCGCTTCTGCTAAAAGCATAGGAGAGCTCGAAATACTCGCAATCACCCATTCTCTCTTTGAAGCTTGATTGATAAACTCGCTATATTTTTCTTTATTTTGCAGTGAATTAATATCCATGCAACCAGGCAATAAAAGACTATCAATCTCATCCGTATTCAAGTCTTCAAAAGACTTATCTGGTATACAAGACAAACCCGACTCACCTTTGATTGGCGACTTATCTAAGCTAACTGTTATGACAGGCTTTTCACCTTGCATCAGAACGGATAACGCGACACTCAGTTCATATTCGCTGAACTGCGGATATAATAATACGGCAGTTTTTTTCAAAATATCACTCCTTACTTACGTAATTAATATTTGCTCATAATTTTCTTCGATTAATTCTTCCTTTGAAATAATCAACTTCATAAACCTGGTGTATAGATCAATGATTTCTTTTTGTTGATCAATGATTTTGATGCTCTCATTAAAACTGTTTTCATCCTTATAGATCTGGATTTCCATCCACTTTGCATTGTCATCTTTACTTCTTAAAAAAAGAGATTGTTTTTCTACAAATCTTGAATATACATTTTCAGCTTGTGCTTGTATTTCAAAAAAATCCTGTTCTCTTTCAGGCTTTACGTGGTATGTATAAACTTTAAAAAACATATGATCCTCCTATGTAGGCCACTGTAAAACGACTATACATTCTGTTTTTCTACCCATCCTTGCAAATGCACTTTATGGATCTTTGTTAATTCTAGTAAAGGAAATTCTTTTACCTCAATCAATCTCGTAATAGCTTCTGACTTCGAACGAGCTAGTTCATATAAAGGTAGATCAATCATTCTCTTAACTAACGCCTCTTCTAATTCATCTTCATCTATTAGAAAAATCTCCCCAGTTGGTAACACGACAATGTCTAAAAACAGATCATCCAACCATGGCCTTCCATTTTCAATTCCAATTTGATGACAAATATCGATATACCATTGAACGATTTCTCCATTTGAATCGAACATAGTTGTAACAGAAAATTGCTCATCTTGCGGGAAATGCTGCAGCCAGGTAAAACCATTATCTACAATGCATACTTTCTTCTCTCCATATTGGACAAATAGAGGCTCGGTAACCTCTAATACCTTCAGATAGGTTACATATCCTTTAAACTCAACTTCATCAAGATATGCTTGAGTAAACCTTCTGTCTGTTACACGGGTCCATTCGGCACGATCACCATATTTTCTTTTTAACATCGTTACCTCCAAACAAGTCCTATCATCTGTTCAAGCCCATCATTCATATAAATCAGCAAGATTATTCGTTATCTCTATACCGTGTTCCTCCAGTTTTTCCAATATCCTGAGTTTATAGCTACTTACCTTATGGTTTGAAGGAAGGTCAA
This sequence comes from Heyndrickxia sp. MSNUG, assembly GCF_049532715.1. NCBI lineage: Bacteria > Bacillati > Bacillota > Bacilli > Caryophanales > Bacillaceae > Heyndrickxia > Heyndrickxia sp. MSNUG. Next base: position 1,954,045 of record NZ_CP150978.1, on the reverse strand, counting down.
TTATTTCACCTTTTTTTGTTTCAAATTCATAGTGATCCATTACGGTGACATTATTACTCTTCGTATATACTTCCTTTGCATTTTTAAAATCAGCCCATTCATATGATGTGATTGTGTTGAATGTTTTTACATCGTTAAAATGGATTCCCTTATCATCTAGGTAATAGTAATTAGATATTCCGAACATAAAAAAGGGAATACTTAATGTCATAAGCAGAATGGTTATCCACTTATAGCATCGAAGTTCAAATTTCCACTGAATAAATAGATGAATCAGCATCATTATGGGTATCCATAGCATGCCAATAATAAAAAGGACATAGGCAGTCGCTGGAGTATCATAAAACCATTTCTCGCTGGACAAATATAAATAATCTTGAATAATGAAGACCAATACAAAAGGCATGAATAGACTGCTGATCAACATAATTATTGCTGAAACGAAAAGTATTTTAGAAGTACTTTCTGAATTGAAGGTAAGTCGAGCCATGTTACACTCTCCTAATGATCAGGTTAATTATTTATACGATTGTAGGGTCATTAGGATTCAAAACTTTGGAATTTTTCGCATTTATACAAAAAAAGATTCCCTATACAGAAGAATCGCTGAGAATGATCTAAAAATGTATCTCCATAGGCTCTTTGCAATGTGTATATCCGTTCCTGCCATAAAATTCTATACTGGTTTCACTCGGCCATACGATAATGAATTCATATTTCATATCCGCTGCCCATTCGTTCACCTTAGATAGAAGCTTGCTGCCAACACCTTTGCCTCTGTATTCTGGCACAGTATAGACATTTGTCATATATGCAAAAGGATTCGTGATTCTACCTGGACGCGGTACCTTTCTTATCAATTCAATATAAATGTGAGAAACGATTCTACCGTCGTTTTCTGCAATCCAAATAAACCAATCGCCACTGCCAATCGTTTCTTTCAGAAAATCTTCGCACTCTTCTTGAAAAGTGCTGTATTCGGTTCTCTCTCCCATTTCAGGATAATCCTCAAGGGTAAAATCCCATCTCATTTTAATAAGCTGATCTATATCTTTTTCTTGTGCTAATCTTACTTTCACAATCTTCCCCCCGATTATCATCTCTGGATTGAATAAACAGCCTGTTCTGCTCCGAACCGTAATAGCGTTTTTTCCCTTTCCATGCCTGCCCATTCTAGAAGTCTGCAGGAAGCCTCATTGGCTGTTTGTGTTTCTGCGATTATTTTTGGAAGATTCAATTCCATGAAACCGTATTTGATGACCACTCGTACGGCCTCTCTCCCGTAACCCTTCCCCCACCATTCCGGCATAAACTGGTAGGACACCTCGTTATACTCGCCATCATGATGAGGAGTGAGAGAAACTAAGCCCATGAATGAATCAGAAATTCTCTCTCTTACTACCCAGAAATGAGATTCTCCCTCATTTTCAAGCATAACTTCTGCAGCTTTCAGCAAATATGCTTCATCAACAATGCCGCCTAAATATTTTCTGACATCATGGTTAAAATACAGTTTTTTAATATCATTAAAATCAGCACGCTTTAAATCAAAAAGCACGCATCGTTCTGTCTCCAGCACAAAACCACCTCAATCTGTTATACGATATTTTGCTATGATAAAAGCAATCCCAAGCGGAATCAAGGGCACGAATCCGAGCAGCAAGAACCAATTCTCTGCCCCAAAGAAATAGATGGCAGGCAGAAAAATGGTGATTCCACTACACATAAATGCTTTCCACGATTTGTTTCTTATACCGATAACAAATAAAATACCTGCCACACTAACCAGTGTCCAGAAAATCATACTCGCGTTTAACATCATGATAAACCCTCCATTGGTTAAAATTTACTGAACTATTCCCTCATCAGCCATTTAAACCATCTGCCATGTCCTTCAGTTTCTGCTATTTTATTTAAGCTTTCTTTTCCATTCTGGTAGGAATCAAGGTGCAGATCCCTGTCCTGAATATTGTTATAAAGGTGGAAAATGTCCCGCTTCTCTCCGATATTTCTTATGTTCTGAAGGAGTCTTTCCTTCGTTTTCAAAGGCATTTGATTGGCAACATGAGTATGGAACACACAAATAATCTGATCATCCGGAATATCGTTTGAAAGGCTGTTGAGTACTTCGACTCCATCACCCTCGATCAATTTCACAGGGTTATTCCTTACGTAGCTTGCTGCCGTTTCGAAAAGCTCGCGTCTTTCCTGATGTTCAGGCCAGATCAGGGCTTTAAGCCATAAAAAATCTTCATCATCTGATACATCATTTATATGAAGATCCACTCCTATTCTAGAAGCCACCTTGAATTTGCCTAACTGATCTAAAGGATAATGTTCACCCCTTATTTCAGCTGAAATATGTACACTTGAATCTTCAGAGCCATAATTCTGCTCAGTACCATACGAGTATCTGTATTTCTCAACTAAGAGCTGAAGCCCGGCACTTGTGCCTATTTCAATTAAAGCCAGAGGTCTTTGAGTGTTTCTGTATATATAGCTAAAAGCTGGATAAAGATAGGAGCACCTTCTGACTTCATTTGTTTGCACAATCTTGCTTTTTAGTATTTCGTTCAAATCTACGGAGTTTTGTATGCAGAAATCCCTGAAATACTCAAAGGACTCGTCTAACTCTCGGGGGTTTTTTACTAGACTTGAATAGAAATCTCTTAATTCATGCTCATTACCTTTTAACAATAGATAGTGAACTGCCCCAAAAAGCAGATTCGGAATAGGCTGACCATCCCTTGCTTTTGAAGCTAGGTCAAGAATTTCCCTATCCTCAGCTATTTTCATTGCCAGGAATTCATATAAAGGACTTGAATTTCTACACTCATTCAATGCGAAATCCCTAAATTTTTCTGCTAGAAAATTAGCACTCAAATTACCCGCCACCCTTTTACCCATTTTCAATTTCTATAATTTCTAATTAAATATGCAAAAATCATAATTAAAATATAAAAGATGATACTTGCTAAAATGACCTGCAATGAATAGTTTCCTATTAGCAGGGAAGTTGGATGCTCTTGTGGATTAACCAGGCCCAAATGAAACGGAATCGCATCATCTAAAGGCGTTAACGATGTATGCTGTTCAATTATCGGCAAGGGATAACCCAGCTTGTGCTTGGTTAAATCATATTCTGCAGTAACAGGAACGGAATCAAAGAAGGGTGTAATTGAAACTCCTATCCATCCCAAAGCAATAGAAATGAATAACCAGCGCTTATGACCTTTTATTGTTATTTTTCTCACACCGCTAATCCCACCACAAAACCAATCTTCTATATTCTTTCAGCTCTTCAATAAAACCATCTATACTCCCAGTTCCCTGATCGACGATGTCTGGGCAAAATTCATACAATTCTTTTGCGAAAGGCCGCAAGTCATTACTCGTAGGAAACTCGGAAAAATCGACTTCGACCCAATCATAATCCGCCCCAATAATGGTAAAACAATATCGCTTATGCCACTCCTTCAATTTAACTACTACATCATTATTACTAATGTCGTAGTTTTCTCCATTCGTCTGCTGGATTTTAAGGATGTCAAACTGGTCATTCCCCATTACAATCGCAACACTGGCTTTTTTGTTTTCCCTTTCAGTTATAAATGCTAAGGCGCCCAATGGCTTTAATTCTGTTTGCAGTTTATAAAGCTGACCTTCCGCAGTTTCCTCTTTAGTATTAAAGAATAATCCAATTGCTTTGGCAGCACCTTCTGAATATAAATCTTTACTATAAAAAGACCTTAAATCTGTTTTTGCAATCCTTTTTATAACGATTATCACTTCTTCTGTAAATCCTGACTGAATAGCTAATTCTTCTGCGTTCACTTTCTTCGCCTGACTTTTAGTAAAACTAAATATATTCTTCCAGCCCAATTATTCATCACCCTGCTAATCTATTAAGTTTTTTTGCTTATAATTCTGTACGGCTGACATCCAGCATGCCAGCGCTTCCAACTCATTTAGCTTTTCGCCGACGATTCTTGACACTGATTTAAACTCATTTGAAACGTAAATATATCCTCAAAATTCGGCTTTATTTTTGATGCTATCTCAAGTTACTCTATAATAGCTGAAAGGGAATAATAAAATTCGCCTTGTCCTTCGGTGATTCGGTCTCCAAATAATAATCTTCTGCCTTCCAATATCTCTGTTCGAATTTTTGAAGGTTTCGTTGTGTATCACTATTTTCACGGGAAAACCTGACTTCCCTTGGACAATCAAGAAATATAGTATAGTCAAATAAACTTCTCCATTCCTCTCTTAAAAGGAAAACGCCTTCTACAATAACCACTGATGCATCTTTCAGCCCTACCTCTTTCAATTCTTGCTGGTCTTTTTCATGATTATAAAAAGGCAGAAATAGAGTATCCGAAATAGGAAGTTTTTCAAATAAATGCTCTTTAAGCCAGAGTACATCCCACTGGAGAGAATAATATTCATACCATTCATCTTTGCCGGTATTATAACGTTTTGAGCTATCTACAATGAAATCATCTATATGCAGAATGCGATACGGAATGTTCAGGTTCTCTAATACCTTGCCGAGCCTTTTAACAAATGTTGTTTTCCCTGACCTGCTCAAGCCATCAATTCCTAAAACAAACCGCTCTCCTCGTTTTACTGACTTGAATAGTGATGTGAATTGTTGCATTACATCCACTGCAGCACCCCTCACCTTTCACCACTAAATTTTCTTATGAATTACGCTAGCAGACACTATTAATATAATATTTCTCTATAATGGCTTATATTTCCTTTTTATAAAGAATGCTGCCTAACCAGGCAGCTAAAGGTTTGTTGCTTTTTTGCTATGTTTTATTACCTCAGCCTCTTGAATGCTTTCCTTCAGCCAGATTGGTGACTTTGGATGGACATAAATTTCATCGGCTGTAAGCCATAATACCTCTTCAACTTCTTCCGTGCTTTTGGCAAAAGGTTCACCAGACTCGATCTCAGCAAGAAATACAAAATCCATTACTTCTTTACCGTCCACAAGCATAAAAGTTGTATTGCGAACGTACTGAACTTTTTCCTTAATCGTAACTCCGACTTCTTCATACAGTTCTCTTTTTAGTGTTCTTTCAAGTAAGCCCTTTGTATTGCCCTCCTTCTCCACAGTACCGCCTACTAATGATAATTGGCCTCCTGCGTGTTTCTCTTTTTGACTTCTTTCAATGATAAGCCACTTTCCGTTGCGAAATATGGCACCCTCAACATTAATTATGAACATGTTTGGCTCCTTTATATTTTGTTTTATACATCTTCTCTTCAACTGATATTAAATCCTCCTTTGAGTCTAAGGACCTGTAACTTTTTCAGGACGTCCAATTATTACATTAAAAAAGCATTACCAGAAAAAGTTACACATAGATTTTACTAATTTTAATGTACTGAAAATTCGTTAAATTTACACATGCTTTTCTCCTATTGAAATATGTATAATAGTAATACACCAAGAGTTACCTAAGGTCAGCCACAAAAATTTAGACTTTAGGAGTGTGAGGAAGAATGTCAGAAAACATTATTTTCGCAATGTTGATTGGTGGTTTTGTAGGATTGACGGGCCATGTAAGAAAACGAGGCAAGATCATCATGCCCAGAAAAACGAAGAAGTTCATCTATCTTGGTTTTTTAGAAGAAATTCTTACGGGGTCCTTAACTGCTGCATTACTCGTAGTATCGTCAGAGGCTGATTCACTTTTGAGAGTATTTTTGATGTCAATTATGGCTGGCTTTGGTGGAGATGCATTACTAAGGGGGCTTGAATTGTTTAGAGTAGACAACAGTAACCGAGGCGCGGAGGATATCGGCAATGAAAAAACCAATACCTCAGCATGACAGAAAGAAGTTTGCTGCATTATTGTTCAAGCAGCTACACGAGTGCTTGATTTTTTTTTGGTGAAAATCAACTTGGGAAAGTTTTAAACCTCTTCAAAAAATCCTCTTCTATCTTCAATTCCTATGGATTCACAAAAATTAAAAGTTAGATTATGTCTTTCACTAATTCCAGCCTTTTTGTATGTTTGAATAGTTGGCTGCTATGATTTTGCGATAAGATCAGTTTTTCATTAATGTCTTTTACCCTTTTCAATTCCATAATTGCTCCATTGCTCGCCCCCTCCTAAAACTTTAGATGTTATCCTGATTTATCCAGCTATTTAAGGTTATTTCCATACATGTTTCATATCTTAGCGGAAAAAATAACTAAAATAACCTTAAGGAGTTCTCCTATGGACCTTAGACTATTTCAGTTAATCAATCAGCTGTCAGGACACAATTGGATCGTTGATAAATTGATGATTCTCATTTCTAATAGAATACGCTATCTATATATTTCGCTATTAGTTGTATTTTTGATCAAAAACCGATTTAAGAAGAGACTAACTGTTGAAGCAGGCGGCTCAATCTTATATGCATTATTTATCCATTTTTTATTTAAGTTATTTGTTTATAAACCCCGGCCTTTTAAGAAAAGACGCGTGGGAATCCTCATCCCCTCAAAGATGGATTCAACCTTCCCAAGCAAACATACACTGCTCGCCTTTGCTGTCTCTACAACCATTTTCTTGTATCATCGAACACTGGGAATCTTCATGTTCAGCATGTCTGGATTAACAGGATTCTCAAGGATATGGATTGGACATCATTATCCGTCCGATATAATTGGCAGCGCGTTTTTAGGCTCGTTTTCCGGCGTAGTTACACACATACTTTCTGGTAAAAATTCTGGACAGGAAAATTAACATTTTTTTGCTTTATATTGCATCAACCAACTGTCCCGAAGTTCTCCTTCATGCCATTCATGTTTTGGTAAGAGTTTGTACTTTGTGAAACCCACTTTTGCATAACAGGCTATTGCCCTTTCATTCCAGGTTTGCGGATCGACAACGACAAGGTCCGCTCCTTTTTGACCCAGCAAATAGTCAAGCATTGAGCGCATTAAGATCTGTCCGATACCTTTGTTCCAATATTCCGGTTCCCCAATAAATTGATCTGTTCCGTATATGATATCAGATATGTCTAAACCGAAATTATAGCAGTCCGACTTTGCCAATTCATAAAATTGAATGTAGCCTATTTCTTGGTCCTCAAATAGAACAATGCATCGCGTTTCACCAGAATCGGATGTAAAAAACACATCCCTAACTTTTTCCAAATCAAAAGAACAATCTCGTCCTTCGTAAAACTCAAGTACTGCTGGATTCAAAAGCCACTTAGCCAATAAAGCAGCATCCTTATTTTCTAATTCTCGCACTTTTAACTTTCCGCTTTGAAACAGCATTAAAATTCTCCTTTTTATTAAGCAAATATCATGTTCACGATAACTATTGCCTACTTATGTGGACTCATTATGAATCCTGCAAATATTGCTCGCTACTTCTTCCTGTCATGCCAAAAACCAGTTGGAACTATAATTAGGAAATCCGAAAAATATTTCTTTTTCACCAGTAAGTGGCGCTTATTTCCAATTGCACTCATTTTTTCAGCAGTTCGCCTCGTTTTTTCTTCTGTTGACAGCTGGCCATCAAAGTTCTATCCAATACCGTTTGACAATATTGCCATCTTCCTCTGTAAAACTCACATCCTGTTGACCGCCATTTTTTAAAATTGTCCGCTCTGATGCAATATTGGTCGCATCGCAGACAACTAGGACCTTATCAATCCCTAGTTTCCTTGTCTTTTCTAATGCTAATGATAATATTGCAGTTGCAAAGCCTTTGCGGCGTTCAGACGGTCGGATTCCATAGCCAATATGTCCGCCGCTATTAAATAGTCTTTCTGTAAGTGCATGCCTAATGTTCACTGCTCCTAAGACCCGATTTTCTCCATTTACCAGCCAATAAGTAGAGTCTGGAACCCAGCCCTCTGGAAGATTTACACCCTTCTCACTTTTCCGCAAAAACTCGATCATGCCATGAAAATCAGTTGGATCCTTTTCAATCACCCAAGGAATCATCACTTCCCCGCTTTCCTTCCATTCAAGGTAAAAATCTAAATATTCCTTTTCCATTTCAACTGTTGGTTTGACCAAATATACTTGATTATTCATTTTCCATATCTCCTAGTAGACAAATTTTTATTTATTTTACGTACTTTTGATTGGCTGGAACAAAGCTGGCTGCTGAAAAAGATCTAGTATTTATTGGCTCTGTTAAACCTGACTGTTGATTTTCGTTCCAGGCGCTTCGCTTTCCGCGGGGCTGGCGTTGAGCCCGCAGGACACTGAATAGCTTCCTCGAATCCGCCCACGCGCGATGGAAATGCGTTAGCATTTTCGGAGGAGTCTACGCGCCTTCCACTACAATCAACTGGCTTTATAAATAAACATTCTGCTTTAACAGAACCATTTTATTAAGAGATCTTAAAGTCACCATTTTTCCTGTTGAATCAATACAGTTAGTAGCTTGAGTCCACCTACAAACCTGACTTTCATCCATGTTTTTTTCAATAAATACGCTGGAGCTGAGTGGGATAGCCAAATCAGAGAAATATTTGTTTCTCATACATAATCTATTTTCTGCTAATATATCTTTTTAGCATATTTGTTATCAATATAAATGATTTTCACCCGTAATTAAGCCTCTATACCTCTCGCTTCAGCTTCTCTCTTCCTATCGACTTTATCTACACAGTCAGCAACAACCGCCATCTCGCGGATGCTTAAATGTTTCCTGCCTTCAAAGTACACATAAGGAATATCAAACTTACCCAATGATTTCTAATTCTTCAATAGAAAACTATACTCTGGAAATCAATTAACATTTACATATTAATAATATTGATATAATATAAATTCAATATATTTACCGCTTAATCTTTTATAAGAACGGGGGAACCAATCGGCGGTTTCCGCCAGGGGTGAATTCTTTACGAAGGGGATTTGTGTTTCCAATTCCTAACCCGGCAGCTAACCTCGTAAGCGACTAAGGGAACAGAGGAGAATACTCTGTAAAAGGCACCCAAAGTGTCTTTTTTTGCGGAGGAAAAAATCATGTTTCCCTTGCCAATTGCTTTTTCAGCATAGAATTTTACAGAAGGTGAGGAAATACAGATGAAAAAAATCAGTTTAGCTGGTCAAATTTTTATCGGACTGGTTCTTGGTATTATTGCGGGGGCAGTATTCTTTGGAAATCCTGCGGTTGCTACATACCTGCAGCCAATTGGAGATATTTTTCTCCGTTTGATTAAGATGATCGTCGTACCGATCGTTGTCGCCAGTATCATTGTGGCTGTAGCGGGTGTCGGCGACATTAAGCAGTTAGGAAAGATTGGCGGTAAGACGCTCCTTTATTTCGAAATCATCACTACCATTGCGATTATCGTAGGGCTCATTTCTGCAAATGTATTCCATCCAGGTGCTGGAGTAAATATGAGCGAACTCGATAAAACCGATATTGCTAGTTATGTAAATACTGCGGAAACGCAGGAAACAAAATCGATGATTACGACATTGGTTGAGATCGTGCCAACCAATCCGATTGCAGCGATTGCAGAAGGCGACATGCTGGCAATCATTTTCTTTTCCCTCGTATTTGGACTAGGGATTTCTGCAATTGGTGAAAAAGGAAAGCCTGTTATCGCATTTTTCCAGGGAACGGCTGATGCAATGTTCTATGCAACAAACCAAATCATGAAGTTCGCACCATTCGGTGTATTTGCCCTAATTGGTGTAACTGTTTCTAAATTTGGCCTAGAATCCTTGATTCCTCTCGGCAAACTGGTCTTGACAGTATATGGAACCATGATTTTCTTTGTAATCGGTGTGCTGGGCCTTGTAGCTAGAATCGCAGGCTACAACATCTTTAAATTAATTTTAACTCTAAAAGATGAATTAATTTTAGCATTCTCGACGGCAAGCTCCGAAACGGTATTGCCAAGAATTATGGATAAAATGGAGAAAGAAGGAGCACCTAAGCATATTACTTCTTTCGTCATTCCAACTGGCTATTCCTTTAATCTGGATGGCTCCACACTGTACCAGGCACTGGCTGCGATTTTTATTGCCCAAATGTACGGTATCGATATGAGTATCGGTGAGCAAGTATCCTTAATGCTTGTATTAATGGTGACCTCAAAAGGGATTGCCGGAGTTCCTGGTGTCTCCTTCGTCGTTCTTTTAGCAACACTCGGTACAGTAGGACTCCCTGTTGAAGGCTTGGCATTCATAGCAGGTATTGACAGAATCCTAGATATGGGAAGAACTGCTGTGAATGTCGTGGGAAATTCTCTTGCTGCAATTGTCATTGCAAAATGGGAAGGCGTCTTCAAACCAGGAAAATCTTCATCTGTTATCAATAAAGCTTCATAATTAAAACAGAAAGCCAGCTTGGTAAAAACCATATGCTGGCTTTCTTTATATCCTGCATCTTATTCCGCTGATACTATTGATTCACCTAAATTATACGCAGCAAGCTGCTCACCCCAAGGTGCCCTTTCAGTTTCAACAAATCCAGCCTTTTTATATGCATACCGTGCCCCTTCATTTTCTGGATGGTAGCCAATCATGATAAAAGGAATATAAGCTGAGTTGTTGCTCTTAATCTCTTCGACAATTAATTTTACTGCTGCTGCTCCAAAACCATTACCCTGATATGCCTGATCAATCATTAAACGGTAAATCCAAAAATTATTGTCATCCGGGTCGATGCCATACATCGCAAACCCAATCATCTTTTCATCATAATAAATTCCCGATGCTTTAAAATCTCCAAGAAACTGGACTTCCGCAATCGAATATAAATTTGAAGCGATAAAATGCTTCTGCTCCTCCTTAACGGTTAAATCGATGGCTTCTTCCCAGTTTTCTTTTGTAATTGGTTTAAGTGTGACTTTCATTTAAAATCTCCCATTCTATTCTCTTTTTAGATGAAACCATCCCCAGCAGATCAAGTTCATTACAAGATCTTTAACTATTTTTCCTTAATCGTGGCCGACCGAGATTACATCAATATAAAAATAACCACTCATTCATTCCTCAACTACTTTGCCTGCCCTTAAATTAATTCCAAACTCCAAATAAGCTTTCATGCATGTAACCATGTCAACCCATCCTTGGATTTGCTGTCCATAACGCTGAATCCCTTCCTCGTTACTTTCCCAGCCTGTCTCATGTATTTTGACAACTGTTTTCTTCCCAGCTTGCTCTAATATGATTTGAACCTTGGTTTCACTTCCACTTGCATCCCAATGAAATTCGATGGTTTTCCTTTCCTTGTCTGCCTGTAAAACTTTAATGGCCAATTCAGCGCCAACATCCTCCCATCTCCAGATTACTTCCTTGCCGGCCTCTAGCTTGCCGCTGCCGCTTGAAATAAAATAATGGCGCATCTGTGCTGGGTTATATATGGCTTCAAAGACATCGTCACAATCCCTGGAAATGATCTTTTCGACGTTGACAGTTAGTATCATTTTTATTCCACCTAAATTTACGATATAATTTATTCATTCTTCATTTCGCTGAAAGACAGCTGAATTCCTTCCAAACTACTATTTTAAATCATGGCTCCTGCAAATATTTGAATTTGCGAACGGGCTTTGCTAAAGTAGCTTACAGGAAGGTTTTCCTTATATTGATGGTGTAAACTAATATTTCCTCATTTACTTATAAAATTGATTTTTTCTAAGGAGTGCACATAATGGAAGCCGAAGCTACCTATGTTCAAAAAGATGATGTAATCGAATTCATTAGAGCTAACAGGGAAATTTTCGAAAAGAAGTTATTATCAGAAGCTGTTAATGTAGCTTCCAAAATCCATGATATTTTGCAGAGAGGCAACATCGACCTATTAAAAAACGCTGAAAAATTAGTGGGATATATTGTAGAACAGGATGAAGAAAGTTTAATTGCTTTTGCTGAGATAGAGGGCTTTGCTTGGGCAGAACATTCCTTGACTGTTGCCTTCAAATTGGAATGGGTACAGGCAATCAGACGTACATTATGGCAATTTTTGAATCAGTTTGAAATTATGAACGGGACATTTAGTGATAAAAACGATTTCTTCGAGCTGGAAAAGAGAATAAACGACCAGGTTGACCAATTTTTAAATACATTCTTCCTGAGCTATACCAAATATAAGGATGAGCTTTTGAACTCTCAGAGGAAATTAGTTGAACATTTATCTGTTCCGATCATTCCAATCAGCACTTCAGTGGCAGTATTGCCTTTGATTGGCATGATTGATGAATATCGTATGCAGATTATCGAAGAAAAAGTCCTTATGGATATTTCCCGTCTTAAAGTCCAAACTCTGATTATGGATCTATCCGGTATTGCTGACATGGAAAAAAACGTCATTGACCATTTCCAAAAAGTATTGAATGGCATCAACATGATGGGCTCAAAGGCTGTGATTACAGGAATGCGTCCTGAGCTAGTGAGAAATATGATCCATACAGGAATTAACTTTGTCCAGAAGGCAGAGACAAGAGGAACACTGCAACAAACCCTAAGGCATTATCTTGATATTGAAAAAATGATGTAAGTTAAAAGAAACAAGTTAACCCCCTTGTATAGCACAAGGGGGTTTTTGGAGAAAAATTATCGATTAATTCAAGTTCACTAAATGATTTTCCGCCAATAAATCTTAAACCCTTTTATCCAATTCTAGGAGAAGGTTATTATTTTCCTCTATGTCCTTGTGGATTCCTTCTATTTCAGACGCAATTGTATACTCCTGCTCTTTAACAGACAAAATCCTTTTCTGTTGCATCTGCTGCTGTTCTGTCATCTTTCTAAGGCTTTCAGCAAGCTCAGAGCTTTCATTGCGAATGGACCGGATTCCTGAAGATACATCATTTAATTCCTTGTTTTGACCTTGAACCTTGGCATCAATTTGATGCATTAAACCATCAAAATCCTTAAATGAATCGAAGCTCGAGTTAATTTTAGTTTCGATTCCATTGAGCTGAGCTGAAATATCTTGCGAAGCCTCGGCTGATGCAGTCGCAAGCTTTCCAACTTCCTTTGCCACTACAGAAAACCCTTTTCCATGCTCACCGGCACGTGCTGCCTCGATTGATGCATTAAGGGCCAGGATTTTCGTCTGCGCGGCAATCCCAGAAATCGTTGAACTGATGCTGCCTACCATTTGCGTCAGGCTCACAAGCTCCTTAAGCAATTCAGAAGTCTGTGCCATATGCGCTGAAGCCTGTTTATTATCGGCAGAGATAGCCGACGTATCCTCTACCACTCTGCGAATCGTATCACTATACGTATTTATTTTGGATTCCATCTGCTCGAAGACAGAGAAAAATTGTGAAAGTGCCTCATTGTTCTGCTCGAACTGAGCAGCCAGCTCGTCAATTGAAGATAAATTGTGGTTAACGCTTTGCTTGATTGTTTGGGTCGAGAAAACGATGTCGTTGAATGTCTCCTTCATCGCTCCAACAAAAACCGAAGCTTGGCTCATATCTGCAGCTTGTTCTAATCCTTCAGATGTGGCCTCTTGATTTTTGGCTATCTGGATAATTTCTTCTACCGCAGGACGGTCAAATTGAGAATCTCCAATATAACTGTACTGGATTGTATGGTTTTTATCCAAAACGTATGTACTTGGGATCGCGATTCGGAAGCTATCCCATTTAATTGGGACGAATACCTCGTATTCTTTGATGACTGCTCTTTTTTCATCCGAAAGGATCGGTATCTTGATTCCTTCCTTCTCCACGTATGCCTGAATTCCATTTAAGTTCTGTCCGGCAATCCCCAGGATCTGGATCCCTTTTTCCATTAAAACATCATAAAATTCGTTCAGCTGGACCAGCTGATTCCGGCAATTCGGTCACCACGTTCCCCTTAAGAAAATGAGAATGACCGGCTGCTCACTGTAGTCTGATAATGTATATAGTTTATTGTTCGTGCCAGGCAAAGTAAAATCCGGCGCCTGTTTCCCCACATTTAATCCTTTATTAGCCAATAAAATCTCTCCTCTTTATGCATTCAGTCTTTAAAAGAATATCAGAATTATTATCGGCTTATTTTCTTTATTCTTAAAGTTACAACTCTCTATGAGCTCTAAATCATCAAGATTTCCCGGATATCTTCTTCAGTCAGTGCTGCCGTACCCTTTTCTTCTATAATCTCTTCAATCATATTTCTTTTTCGATCCTGAAGTTCATTCATTTTTTCCTCGATTGTACCCCTGGCAATGAGCTTAATTACCTGTACTGTATTTTTTTGACCCATCCGGTGAGCACGATCTGCAGCCTGCTCCTCAACCGCTGGGTTCCACCATAAATCATAGAGAATCACTGTATCGGCACCTGTCAAATTCAAACCGGTCCCGCCAGCCTTCAGCGAAATCAAGAAAAAGTCCCGCTCTCCCTCATTATATCGATTGCATGTCTCCACTCGTTCCTCAGAAGGAGTTTGCCCATCCAGATAAAAAAAGGGTATGCCCTGGTATGTCAGCTCTTTCCCTATCAGTCCAAGCATTTTTGTAAACTGCGAGAAAATAAGGACTCTTCTGCCAGAAAGTCTTGCTTCTTCGATGATTTTAAGAAGCTGCTCAAATTTAGCTGAACTCCCCTTATACCCATCAACAAACAGAGCGGGATGGCAGCAAATTTGTCTTAATCTCGTCAGGCCAGACAGGATTTTAATCCGATTTTTCCGGATTGTATCTTTATCCAGATGCTTCAGGGTTTTATGGCGAAGCTTCGCAAGATATGCCGCATAAAGCTTTTTCTGTTCAGGCAGCAATTCGGCCGTGTCAATGGACTCTACTTTTTCCGGCAGCTCTCCAAGAACGTCTTCCTTTATCCTCCGCAGTAAAAAGGGGCGGATCCGCCGTGCGATTGTTTTTCTTGGCAAATGGCTGTACTCTTTCAACCCTTTAAAGATCTCAGGGAATACAACCCGGAATATAGACCACAATTCTTCTATTGAATTCTCAACAGGAGTACCCGTGAGAGCGAAGCGATGTTCAGCCTGCAACTTAAGTACAGCCTTGGCCGTCTGAGTAACAGGATTCTTGAAGGCTTGCGCTTCGTCAAAAAAGATCGTATGGAAGGACAGTTTTTCATATACATGAATGTCCCTGCGCAAAAGCATGTATGAAGTGATGACAACATCCACTTCGTTAATTTCTTTAAACAGCTTTGCCCGTTCTTGTTTTTCTCCGTCCATGATAAGAGCTTGAATTTCCGGGGCAAATTTCATAAACTCACTTAGCCAGTTATACGTCAAAGATGATGGACAAACAATCAATACTGGGAGCTTCCTTTTCTTTAAATCTGGAAGCACTGAGGCAATGTAAGCAATGCTTTGTAATGTTTTTCCCAGTCCCATATCATCGGCAAGGATCCCGCCAAAGCCATAGCTTGCGAGAATTTTCATCCATTGATATCCTTCTTTCTGATAATCCCGCAAAATCGTATCAAGTTTTTCTGGCAATTTGAATTTATTGCTTCCTGGAAGACTGATTTCGGCTAAAAATTCTTTGAATGATTCCTCTAGCATAAAAACAGCTTGATCATCGACTGAATCAAGGACCTGCATTCCCCGGATCAGCGGGAGGTTCAAGCCCTTTTCTAGGTCCTCATTCTGGATGGGGCCAGCTTTTAAAAAGCGCTGGATTTCTTCAAATTCCCTTGTCTCAAGTGACATCAGGGAACCATTACGCAAGCGGAAATATTTCCGTTTTTCCTCAAGTGCTTCCAAAAGCTCACGAATCTGGCTCTCCGGGACACTGTCCATTTCGAATTTGAACTCCAGCCAGTTGGTCCGCTCTTTTTTCACTTTGACCCTGATTTGCGGACGTGCTGGTTCCCTGAATATCCGATTCCTCACCGCAGTGGTGGCGTATATTTGCACTAGCTTCTGAAGCTTTGGCATCATATGATACAAAAACTCATACTCAAGATCTTCATTATGCAGGAAATATCCGCCTTCCGTTTTTGCAAACGAACTCTCTTCCATCATTTCAAGGATTAAATCTTCATTCTCCGTATCCCTGACCAACAATGATCCTGTCTTTGGTTCCCTGCCATCAAATGGATTGAGAACGATATTCTCATAGTGAAATTCCAGTCCCGCAAGCAGGCGATTATTTACACGATCAAGGTACAATTTCGCAGCCAGCGGTGTTTTCATAAACTGCTTCGAGATATCGCCATTAATTTGTACCTCACCTAGTCTTCTCAAACCAGGAACCACTTTTTCAACAAAGAATCCGATTTGATCCTTCGTAATCGGAATCTGTTCCGTACCTGTTGTCAAAATCATCTGTTTTAGCTCAAACAGACGGGCACAATCAGCAGTCTCAAGCTGTGTAACCTGGCCATTAAATAAAACAGAATCATATGAGTTCATTACTGTAAGCAGTTTGATTCCTTTTATTTTCAGGCGATAATCCTTTTGCTCTGTTATTTCAAAATTAAATGTTAATGGCAATTTCCCCTTGGTTACAGAAAGTCCATCAAATATTTCACCATTATGCACAAGCTTTATATGGGGTGCCTTTATTAGCAAAGGCAGCAGTTGAGTCCATATAGTAGGCGTTATTACTAAATGTTCATCATTTCTTTCTATGCCATTTGGCAATGACTCGGAATCCATTGCAACATGGATCAACTTTTGAATGATGGCATCCGCTTCATTTTGGAAGCAATGCAGCATTGGATCATATGTGAACAAACTTGAAAGTGGATACACATGCCCTTCTTTTACACCCTTTAAAAACGCACTTATGCCCTTTATTGCTATAGAACCAATCTTCATGGAAATACTCATGATGCTTTGCTTGTCGCTAGTCTCAATCGGCTGTAATAGGAACTCTGCATTTAACACTTTTCTTGTTTCGAAATGCAGCTGGTGCCCGCTGGACCTGCGTGGCTGCTCACTGAAAATTGACAGCAGGCCATCTGCAAGTCCATTTAATGAATCATGATAAGAAGGAGCAGCTGTAGGGAGTTGCTTTTGTTGATCCATTATAGCCAATAAAACAGCTGCGGTATGCTGGCATTCATTTTTCACGGAAGCCAATTTTGGACAAGTACAAGAAGTGACAAATCCACCATTTTCATTGGCTATTACAGTGACATGGAATTCATCCGCACCTGTTACAGTCGCTTCCACTTGATCATGGGTATATTTTACAAATTTCACCTTATCTGCACGAAAAAAAGCATCCCCACGCTTGAAGGAAACAGTTCCGCACAAATCTTTTATCATTTTATGGTTTAATTTTATGTCCATGGTCTGCTCCTTCCAAAGGATGCTTTATTTTATTTAAACTCTTTTCTAAATATCGATTAAGCAGGTGATATAAATCATGTTGAAAAGTCATGAGAAAACAACTTAAAAGAATCAATGTTAATAGTGTAGACTTTATCTCAACTTTTGTTAAGTATGAAAGCACAAAAAAAGCATGGAGATGACTCCATGCTTTACTTTTAAAATGGGAGAGTAAGCTGCCAGGAAACGCCAAACTTGTCCACGATCCAGCCAAATTTCTTACTAAAGGAATAATCCCCAAGAGGCATCAAGGTGCTTCCGCCTTCGGATAATTTTTCATATAGATCATTAATTTCCTGTTCGCTGCTGCAGGTCAGAAACATGGAGTACGACGGTGTAAAGGTAAATGCATGCGAAATATTGCTGTCTATGCACATGAATTCCTGTCCTTTAAGAGTGAAGGTAGCCTGTATGACACTTCCTTCATTGCCAGGTCCTTCAGCACCATATCGTGCAATGCTGGTAATTTCCGAGTCTTCTATTAAGGAAGTATAATATTTCATCGCTTCTTCAGCATGACCCTCAAACATTAAAAACGGGGTTACTTTCTCCATATTCACCTAGCTCCTTTTTCGATTATTCATCAGACTCTACGAAGTTCTTCAGTGCAGTAAGTTTGTTATCCCAATAAAGTTCAAAAAAGGATAACCATTCTTTTAATTCCTGCAGCGGCTCCGGCTGAAGTGAGAAACGAGTTTCCCTTCCAATCCTCCTGCTCGAAACCAGCCCTGCTTCTGACAGAACAAAAAGATGTTTGTTCACAGCGGTTCGAGTGATTGGAAAGCTATCAGTTATGGAAGCGATCGGCAATTCCTGGTCGGCGAGCAATTTTAATATTTTGCGGCGGGTTGGATCAGCTATTGCCTGAAAGACATCATGCTTTGCCTCAGCGGCACCCATGCTACGCCTCCAGGTAGGCTGGAAGCGCTTCTTTCACAATCTTATCCCAGCCACTGTCCATAATACCCTGAACAATTGAATGAGGCTGTCCGAATTCAGTAGCCTTTTCAGGATCCCAGCCAGAATGAATCAAAGTGAATTCCGTTTTTTCATCAATCTGCTTCAATTCAAATACAAGATGCCAATCCTTACCCCAGTCAAAGCCTAAACGGTTTGGGGGATCCAACTCAGTTACTTTGCAAGGAGAATCTCCGAATGGACCTGCATGAAGAATAAATTCCTTGCCCAGTTCAGGTGAAAATGTGTTTGGCATCCACCATCCAGCAATCCCTTCAGATGTAGCAACCGCTTTCCATACTTTTTCAATTGGTGCATTGAGTAAAACCGTCTTGCGGATTTCAGGTAATGTTTGCATTTGAAAACCTCCAAATTTTAATAACACCTTTTAGTGTCATAATGAAATTGTAACACCTTTTAGTGTTATGTCAACACCAAAGACATTATTTAAATTATGTTAATTTAATGCTGTGTTTATTTAGACTTTTGAGTTTCGCATCGACCATATACGTAGCAAATCCAATAACAACATGGTAAGAAAAAAAGTCCAAATCATTTTCGATGTGGACTTGGAAATTCATATTATATTTCAATTATGATCGGCAGGATCATCGGCTTTCTTCTTGTCTGCTGGAATATATGCTGGCCAACTGCTTTCTTGATTCCTTGCTTGATTACGTTCCACCTGTATATATTATCTTCCTGCATTTCCGTAACTGTTTTAGTGACAATTCTGTTTACTTCTCTCATTAAATCCTCTGAGTTTTTAACAAAGACAAATCCACGCGAGATGGTATCAGGTCCTGAAATGATTTTCCGTTCTGATTTGCTCAGTGTTAACACGATGACGAGCATACCATCCTCAGACAGCTGTTTCCTGTCCCTCAGGACAATTTCCCCTACATCACCAACGCTTACACCATCTACATACGTATCCCCAGCTGGAATACTGCGAGTTTGTCTCGCAGTTGAATTTTCTATATCAACTACATCACCATTTTTTATGATAAAAGTATTTCCCTTCTCCACTCCGACCGATTCAGCCAGCAAGCGGTGATGATGCAGCATACGATACTCCCCGTGTATCGGGATGAAATACTTCGGCTTCATCAACGTAAGCATCAGCTTCAAGTCTTCCTGGTAGCCATGGCCAGAAACATGCATTCCTGTCGTGCTGCCGGAACCGTATATGACCTTAGCGCCTAGTTTAAAAAGATTATCAATAATTCGCGATACATCTTTTTCATTTCCTGGAATTGGGGAAGCTGCCATGATCACTGTGTCACCAGGGTAAATGGAAACATCGCGGAAATTACCGGTCGCAAGCCGAGCAAGAGCAGCCATTGGTTCACCCTGGCTTCCCGTACATAAAATCGCTACCTTTTCAGGATCCAGTTGGTCGACGACCTTTGGCTCAATCAGCATGCCTTCTGGTACATACAAGTATCCGCGTTCGATTGCGACATCTACAACATTCACCATGCTCCGGCCAAGTAATGCAAGCTTTCTGTTGGTCTTGATTGCAGCTTCAACAACCTGCTGTACACGATTTACATTCGATGCAAAAGTAGAAACAAAGATTTTTCCGTCCGCCTTCATAAATGCTTCTTCCAGATGGCCTGCAACCATCCGTTCCGATGGTGTCAATCCTGTCCGTTCTGCGTTTGTGCTTTCTGATAATAAAACCGTTACGCCTTCCGTCCCGATTTGGGCCATTTTATGAATCTCAGACTGCTCATCATTTGCTGGTGTCAGGTCAAATTTGAAATCTCCCGTATGTACAACATTTCCCTCTGGTGTGTGGAATACAATTCCCAGGCAATCTGGAATGCTGTGGCTAACTTTGAAAAATGAAACTTTGACCTGGCCGAAATCGATCTTTGAATCAGAATGAACCTTAATGAGTTCAGTATCTCTTAAAAGCCTATGTTCGCTTAATTTCAGTTCGATTAGTCCTAATGTAAAATCAGTCGCATAAATAGGAACATTTAATTTTTTAAAGAAATATGGAACCCCGCCAATATGGTCCTCATGCCCATGTGTCACTATAAGAGCACGGATTTTTTCTTTATTTTCTTCAAGATAGGTTAATTCCGGGATAATTAAATCAATCCCTAACAAACTTTCATCCGGAAATTTACCACCGCAGTCGACGACAAAAATATCGTCATCATACTGAACAACATACATATTTTTGCCGATTTCATTAATGCCGCCTAAGGCAAATATAGATAAAGTCACTGTCAAATCCTCCTAAACCGAAATGGATTTTGTTAGTGTTTCCAAAGATAATATGGTTTATTTATGGATTTCCCTCCGTTCAGGTGAAAATAACCAATTCCAGAATAAAAAATACACACCCTATCTTAAGGGTGTGCGCATTATGAATTATTTTTCAATCCATGTATACATATACTGTTCGTCTTCAATATCTTTCGCTTGCTTTACTGTTTTTAGCGGTTTAAAGGTATCGATCATCACAGCAAGCTCCAACGTCTCCTTCTTGCCTATGCTCGCTTCTGTTTTACCAGGATGCGGGCCATGCGGGATTCCGCTTGGGTGCAGAGTGATCGATCCTTCCTTGATTCCTTTGCGGCTCATGAAATTGCCTTCCACATAGTACAGAAGTTCATCGCTGTTGACGTTGCTGTGGTAGTAAGGTGCCGGAATCGCTTCTGGATGGTAATCGTAAAGCCTCGGTACAAATGAACAAATAACATAATTATTGCCTTCGAATGTCTGATGT
Organism: Heyndrickxia sp. MSNUG; assembly: GCF_049532715.1. NCBI lineage: Bacteria > Bacillati > Bacillota > Bacilli > Caryophanales > Bacillaceae > Heyndrickxia > Heyndrickxia sp. MSNUG. The sequence continues at coordinate 1,933,097 of NZ_CP150978.1, read as the reverse complement.
ACTGGCGGGGGCTGATGGATCCGTCCCGTTATTGGCTCAAAATCCTCGATATTGAAGGCCCATGGATACAGATAGCCATCCCAGCCAACTACATCAAGCGGATGGTGGTTCAAAACGTGGCGGTGAAGATATCCGCGTGTCTTGGTAATGACTTCATGCTCGCCTTTGTCCGCAAATGTTTGAAGCGTCTCAGGTCCACGGATATCACGTTCACAGAACGGGCTATGCTCAAGCAGCTGCCCATATTCATTCCGGTAGCGGCGAGGTGTCGTAATCTGGCTGAACGATTCAACAATTAGAGCCTTGGTGAGTTCCGCTGTATTAGGCACAACTCGATAAATGGTTCCAATCGGAATCACAACATAATCGCCAGGGCGGTAGTCCAATGTTCCAAACATTGTTTCCACCTGTCCCGAACCATGGTGGATGAAAAGCATCTCATCCCCATCACCATTGCGGTAAAACTGCTTCATCGGCTCCGTGATATTCGCAGTTGCAATCAACAGATCATCATTACCGAGAATATACTCCCTTCCATTTAGGGCATCCCCGGTTTTCGTGATTTGATCGGTTAAAAAATGCCTGTGATTCAAAGATTCCTGCTCTTCATATTCAGGAAGATAACTGCCGATCAATTCACTTTTCGCAACTTCTGTCGGCATATGGTGATGATAAAGGATTGATTGAGATCCAGAGAATCCTTTCGTTCCCATCACTTGCTCCCTGAAAAGCGAACCATCCTCTTTTTTGAAAATGGTATGCCGTTTCTTCGGGATTTTTCCAAGCTGGCGGTAATACATGAAAACACCTTCCTTCTAATCTTCTATGATTTTATTTTTCAGGACACCAAGTCCAGTAATCTCTAGTTCAACTTCGTCACCTGGTTCAAGCCAGCGGTGCACATCCGTTCCAAGCTCCAGAATGCAGCCAGTCCCGACAGTACCAGATCCGATGACTTCCCCAGGAAAAAGGGTCGTGCCTGCAGAAGCGCGCTCAATCATTTCTCCGAAGGAATAGTAAAGGTCCCTCATATTCCCTTTTGAAAGCACCTTGCCATTTACTTTTGCAGTCATTTCGAGATCATAGCCCTTTTTATCTTTAAGCGATTTAAGTTCATCCTTTGTAATCAAATATGGACCAAAGGACGTCGCAAAGTCCTTCCCTTTTGCAGGGCCCAGTCCAACGGTCATTTCCTTCCTTTGCAAATCGCGGGCACTCCAGTCATTCATGATAAAAAAGCCAAATATGTGCTGTTCAGCATCCTCAGCCTTGATATTCCGCCCTTCCTTGCCAATGACACAGGCAATTTCAAGCTCATAGTCGAGCCATTCACAGGCCCTAGGTCTTCTGATCTCTTCTTCTGGCCCCTTGATTGCAAGGTGGTTGGTAAAATAAAATACAGGAATCTCATACCATTCTGGAATCATCTCCAGGCCGCGGTTCTCACGTGCCGTTTTTACATGCTGTTCAAACGCGTAAAAATCGCGGACGCTTTTTGGATTTGGCAGCGGAGCTTTTAACGAGACATCCTCCAATGGATAAGAGCCGTTCCCCGTTTCAATTAACCCTTTATATTGTTCAATATATTCCATGTACTTTCCATGGTTTTCTATGAAGGCAAGCATATTATCCGGCAATGTGCCATTTGAGGCTTCGTGCATATCCACTGCCATATTTCTGGAAATAATCCAGCCCGCACTGACCGAGCCATCTTTTTTCATAAACGTAATGAATTTCATGACATCACCTATTTTCTTTGCAGTTCAAACGTTTTTGCCAGAGGGAGTGTATAAGTAGCACCAGCAAGCCTGCCGACAGGGTTTAATTTTTCTGAGTTAATCCTGCCGCTTTCATATAAATCGTCATTCACATGGACATGAATCACTTTGCCAATTACCAGGCTTCCGGCACCTGCATGATCCCCGCCGAAATGGAGGACCTGATCCAATTCACATTCGAGATGCACCTGAGATTCCTTGACCCTAGGCGCCTTGACTGCTGCGCTCTTTTCCTTTGTAAGACCTGAGGCTTCGAATTCATCCACTTCTGAAGAGAACTCTGTCGCGCACTCGTTCATCTGCCCAACGAATTCCTCACCGACAATATTGATGACAAATTGCTTTGTCTTTTCAATATTTTTCAACGTATCTTTCTTCGCGCCATCCGTCCCTCTTCTCATCGGCGAAAAGCAGACCATCATCGGATCGGCACTGATCGCAGTAAAAAAACTGAATGGAGCAAGATTGGCATTGCCGTTCTCATCCAGGCTTGATACGAAAGCAATCGGCCGAGGAAGAATTGAGCCCTGCAGCAGTTTATACGCGTCTCTCCATTCAAGGGAGTCCGTTTTGATTTCCAAAGCCTACACCGCCCTTTCATGAAAAAGCTGGCCGACAACTTGCAAAATGAATTCATGATCCTCATGAGTTCCGAGCGTAATCCTGAACGCTTCCTTATAGCCAGGCAATTGCATCTGGCGCACAAGTATGCCATTTTCAGTAAGTTTCTGGATAACTGGTTTGTTCGTGAACGCATATAAAAAGTTCGATTGTGATGGGAAACTGTCAATTTTCAGCTCCTTGAATTTAGCGCTCAAAAAATCTCTTTCAATGCTATTTTTAGCTGAGCATTCTTTTACAAATTTCTGGTCTTCGAGGGCAGCCACAGCTGCCGCTTGCGCCAGCTGGTTAACATTGAAAACATCACGTACTTTATGAAGTTCCCCTGCTACTTTTTCATGCATGATTCCATAGCCGATGCGAAGACTTGCAAGACCATAAATTTTCGAAAAAGTCCTGAGGATCACAAGGTTTTCATATTGACCAAGCAGTGACATTGTATCAAGATAGTCTTTTGAATCTGCATATTCGAAATAAGCTTCATCCATGATGATTAATACATTAGAAGGAACACTGTCGATAAAAGTCAACAGCTCATGTTTGGCCACGATCGTTCCTGTTGGATTATTCGGATTGCAGACAAATACCAATTTTGTTTTATCAGTGATTGCCTCCAGCATTTTTTCAAGGTCATGCCTGCCATTTTTCATTGGCACGGTGACAGCCTTACCGCCTTCGATCAACACATTCGTTTTATAACGCGGGAAAGTCACCTCAGCCATTACGGCTTCATCATTTTTATCGATATACGCTCTTGTAAGAAGTCTGAGGATTTCCTCTGAACCATTTGATACAAGAAAATGCTTAGGTTCTATTTGATAATGTGAGGATAATTTTCCAACTACCTTCGAGGTCAACCCATCCGGATACAAGCAAAGATTCGCTGTTTCTTGAATGATCGCCTGTCGGACCAATGGTGAAGTACCATACACATTCTCGTTATCGGATAACTTTCTTACTGTGGTGATTCCATATTGCTCTTTGATTTCCTCTATTGTCTGGCCGAGGGCATATGGTGTAATTCCTTCTAGCTCTGCTCGTGCTTTTACATTCATGTTAATCCCCCTAATTTGATAGCACTCTTTAATAAGACGAAAAGGGAGCGATTGCCCCCTTTTGTTCCGGCTTTAAAGGTTGCCGCGTCTTTCTTGTTCACGCTCGATTGATTCAAATAGGGCTTTGAAGTTTCCTTCACCAAATCCTCTTGCGCCTTTACGCTGGATGATTTCGATGAACAAGGTTGGACGGTCTACGATTGGCTTAGTGAAAATTTGCAGCAGATAGCCTTCATCGTCACGATCTACTAAAATGCTAAGCTCTTTAAGCTTATCGATTTCTTCATCAATTTTCCCAACGCGCTCTGACAGCATTTCGTAATAAGAATCAGGAGTGCTTAGGAATTCTACGCCGTTTTTGCGCAGAGTTGATACAGTGCTGACGATATCCTCGGTCAGGATGGCAAGGTGCTGAACGCCAGGACCATTGTAAAACTCAAGGTATTCCTGAATCTGTGACTTGCGCTTTCCTTCAGCCGGCTCATTGATTGGGAATTTGATTCTTCCGCCGTTGTGCATAACCTTTGACATAAGCGCTGAATATTCAGTCACAATATCCTTATCTGTGAAATGCTTCATTTCCTTGAAGCCCATGACATTTGCATAATAGTTAACCCATTCTTCCATTCTCTCAACATTGCCAACAACATGATCAATGCCGATGAAGCCAGCATCCTCGAAAGGTACCTTCGATTCATGCTCTACGAATCCTGGCATGAAAAATCCTTTGTAATCTTTTCTTTCAACAAGTGTATGGATCGTGTCACCATAAGTTCCGATGATTGCCTTTTTCAAAGTGCCATGCTCATCTGAAAGCTCATGCGGAGGCTGGATTTCAATCGCGCCTCGGCTAACTGCAGATTGATAAGCCTTTTCGACATCATCAACTGCCAACGCAATATCCTTAACGCCGTCGCCATGAGTTTTTACAAACTGAGCAACACGAGAGGAGTCACTATAAGTGCCCGTCACCACAAGGCGAATTTTACGCTGCTGAAGGACATACGATGTCGTTTCACGATTGCCCGTTTCAAGCCCCGAATATCCTACAACCTTGAAGCCAAAAGCTGTCTGGAAAAAGTGAGCCGTCTGTTTTGCATTCCCTACATAAAGTTCTAGATAATCTACATCCTTAACAGGAAAAAAATCTTCATTCGTTTGGCCAGAAACCATTACTTTCTCTTGCATCCTAAAACCTCCAATTAAAATATTTATAATATTAAAAATTATTTTACATTAACTTTTGCCATGCTCTCAAGAACACGATGTAAAGCTATAATGCTTTTACGCGGTGAAGGAAACTTATCGTAGGTGACAAGATCGACCATGAATCAGGTTAATGACCGCTTATTATTTAATCATTTCAAATTATTGAGAAAAGCGAGTTGATTTTGGTAAAAGAGATACTTTTTTATCTTTTTTTTAACATTTCACCAATCGAGAGCTTTTTTCACCAGTTTGATTGATTTACACACTAGCTGCAGTCGTTTTTTCATTACTCGAAGTGCTTTTTTCTCCAGATGGAATCTTCGGATAAGTGTAATGTTAATCTATTGAGTTAAAACTTGGCTTGATCCTAGACTATATTTGGTTTATTACCAGTTGCATTCAATTTATCACCAGTAAAATCAATTTTATTACCAGTAAGAACGGATTTATTACCAGTAGAAACGAATTTATTACTTGTTGAGCAGGTTTTAACTAGTTAGATCTTTTTTACAAATTGAAATGATTAGTTGGACAGCCAAATCCCCAGGGAAAAACCTGCTACAAGGTCAGTCTCTAAAAAACAACTCTACACCTTCATCTTCTGCTTCTTCGGCACGCAGTGAATCGCTTCCCCTTTAAACGCCTCAACAGCTTCAAGCAATGCTTCATTTATGCTTGGATGCGGGTATGACGGGAACTTTATATCCTCATCACGCGCTGCCATCTCCAAAGCCTGTATCCCGTTTGAAATCAATTCAACTGCACCATTGCCGATCAAATGGACGCCTAACAGCAAATCGCTTTCCTTATCAAAGACTACCTTCACAAGGCCTTCTTTTTTACCAAGAATCGTCGCGAACCCGTTGGCAGACATTGAAAATTCACCAACGCCAACTTCATATCCTTGCAGCTCAGCTTCCTGCTCAGTCAACCCAGCACAGGCAATCGGCGGTAGTGTCCGTGCAATATGTGGAATAAAAGTAAGGTCATATTCACTAGGTCTGCCGCAAATTGTCTCCGCAGCCACCTTGCCTTGTTTAATTGCCTTGACTGCAAGCTGTGGTCCTTCTGTAATATCGCCGATTGCAAAGATCCTCTCGATCGAGGTCCGGCCTGTTTGGTCTGTTAAAATAAAACCGTCTGCGGATCTTTTCATTCCAAGCCTGTCTAAACCCAAGTGATCGATTTGAGGCTTGACCCCAAGAGAATAAAACAAATGACTGCCTTCAACCGTTTTATGACCCTTTGATCCTTCAAGTTTAACCGTAACTGCCTCTTCTGTTAATTTGACTCCAACAAACGAGAAGCCTTTAACAATTGAGATACCAGACTTCTTTAACACTCTGTTCAATTCTCTATTAATGCTTGAGTCGAATGAAAAACCCTCTTTTCCTTCATTTAAAACGAGTGTGACGTCTGAACCAAATGCCTGGAACGCCATCGCCATTTCCAATGCGATACAGTCATTTCCAAGCACAATGAAGTTTTCCGGTACTTCAGCGAGATCGGCGATGGACCAGATATCAATTATTCTCTCATCAGTACCTGGTACACCGTCCAAGTTCACTGGAGTACCTCCAGTAGCGATGATAGCTTCGTTGAATCGATAAACCTCATAGCTGTCTTCATTTTCAACGCCGATTTTATCATCCGACAGGAAAAAGGCGCTGCCCTTCACAATTTCGATTTTATTCGCCTTACATAATGCTTCGACTCCATCACGAAGCTGCTTGACGACTTGATCTTTATAGCTTCGAAGCTTTTGAATCTCAAAATGCAGCCCGGAAGATTCAATACCAAGCATCGCATCTTGCTTGGCAGCCATTAGCCTTTCAGCGCCATGGGCCATCACCTTCGAAGGTATACAGCCCTTATTCAAACAAATGCCGCCAAGCTGGTCTCTTTCGATTAAAGTGACATCTTTTCCAAGCTGCGCTGCCCTGATTGCCGCATGATATCCGCCAGGTCCTCCGCCAATGATGACTAGATCTTTTTCATGTGCAAGTTCACCCACGACCATTTACATCAACTCCAGCAGCATCATTTTCGGATTTTCAATCAGCTGGGCAAAGCGGTTTGTAAAAGCAACAGCTGTCGCCCCATCCGCTACCCGGTGATCAAACGCCATTGATAGATTCATAATCGAACGGATTGCAATTTCATCCTGCTCAGTCACAACCGGACGCTTCTTTGTTTTATGGAAGGAAACGAGAGCTGTCTGCGGATGCTGGATAATCGGTGTCGCACCTATGCTTCCGCCAAACGGTCCAACATTGCTGATCGTAAAAGTTCCACCAGAAATATCCTTGACCGTAAGCCTGTCGTCTAATGCAAGCTTTGTCAGCCTCTTCATTTCTTCATGGACTTGCTTTACATTTTTCTGCTCAACATTCCTTATGACTGGAACGATCAGTCCATCAGGGGTATCGACCGCGATTCCGATATGGTGCTCACGCAAAAGCTGGATGCTTTCGTTTTCTTCATCAAGTTTCGCATTGAATACAGGGAATTCTTTTAAGCCGATTGACAAGGCTTTGATGAAAAAAGCAGTGGCCGAAATCGAATGTCCCACTTCCTTAAGTTCCTGCCTGAAGCTGATCAGATCACTTACATCGATCTCTTCAAAATGAGTGCAATGCGGAATCGTGTAAAGTGACTGGACCATTTTCTTCGCGATTTGCTTCCTTCGGCCTCTAAATGGCAATGTATCAGAATGAAGTGCTTCTGAAGGCTTCGAAACCTCATTCCTAGTCAGTTCAGAACCAACCTCCGAATCATTCAGAACCTTTGCTTCGGAACCATATTCTGAAACCTTCGGAACGTATAATTCAGAAGCAGCTTCCGAATGGTTCGCAACCTTTGAATCTCTTCTTTTAATAAAAGTAAAGATGTCTTCATCAACAATTCGCCCGGCAGGTCCTGAACCGGCAACATCTAATATATTGATGTTATTTTCCCGGGCAATTTTCCTCGTATAAGGTGATGCTAAAATACGATTTGGCTTCTTGCTATCACCTTCTGGTAAAACACCCTTCATAGGCTGATTCGGCAAATTCAGTACTTGCTTGGGCTGAGCTTCTGCTTTGATATGGCTATCCTTCAAATCAAGCTTTTCGACAGAGGTTTCTGCATCGTTTAAAGGCATATCCTCCATAATCAATAGCGTGGTTCCAACCTTTACGGTTTCACCTGGGCTTAAAAGGATTTTTTTTACTATTCCTGATTTAGGAGCAGGGATTTCCGCGGTCATTTTATCTGTCTGAACCTCAACCAAGGGGTCATCAGCCTTAACAAAATCACCAGCTTTAACGAGGTAACAGTTAATATCCGCTTCCGTCATCCCTTCCCCAATATCATGGAGTTTAACTTCAACCATTGGCACGCCTCCTAAAACTTCATCACTTTCTCAATTGCAGCTGCGACTCTTTTCGGGGTCGGCAGATAATGGTCTTCGAATCCAAAGTAAGGCACGGGCGTATCATAGCCGGTCACCCGTTCTGCAGGAGCTTTTTGATAAAGGAAAGCTTCATCATTAATCAGGGAAATCAGGTCGCTGCCTGTTCCTCCGGTCGCGTGTGCTTCATGGACGATGACTGTGCGACCTGTCTTTTGGACAGACTCAATGACCAGGTCTTTATCAATTGGATAAAGAGTCCTTAAATCAAGCACTTCACAGTCGATCCCTTTATTTTTCATATCTTCAGCTGCCTTCATGGCAACAGGTATCATTGCTCCCCATGCGATGACGGTGACATCTTCTCCTTCGGTAAGCTTCTTGCCCTTCCCGATTTCCACGATGTACTTGCCCTCAGGTACCTCATCCCTGGAAGAGCGGTAGCTCCTCATCGGTTCAAGGAACAAGACAGGGTCCGGATCTTCAATCGCCGCAATCATCAAACCTTTTGCATCATAAGCGTTTGATGGACATACGACCTTTATTCCCGGCATATGGGTAAAAAGTGATTCAGTACTGTCACAATGGATTTCCGGAGCACGAACTCCTGCACCATATGGAGCGCGAATGACCATCGGCACTGTAAAATGGCCCAATGTGCGCATCCTCAACCTTGATGCGTGGGTCATGATTTGTTCGTATGCAGGATAAATGAAACCAAGGAACTGAATTTCAACGACAGGACGGAAGCCATTCACTGCCATGCCGATTGCTGCTCCGACAAAGCCGGCTTCACTTAATGGAGTGTCGACCACACGTTCTTCACCGTATTTCTCCTGAAGTCCGTCTGTAGCGCGGAACACTCCGCCATTTTTTCCGATATCCTCTCCTAGAAGAATGACATCCTTGCTTTCAGCCAGCATCGTATCAAGACCATCCGTGATAGCCTGAACGAGCGTTAATGTCTTTGATTGAACAGCTGTATTCATTTCGCTTCACCACCGATCAGCTCAAGATATTCCCGCTTTTGCTTCTCAATCGTCCATGTCGGTTTTTCGAATACATAATCAAAAATCACTGCAGGATCGGCTGACGGGAAGTCCTCCATTTCCTGGACAGCAGCATCAATTTCTGCACTCGCTTTCGCTTCGATATCCTTAACCCATGCTTCATCATATATGCCTTCATTTTTCATCCAGCGTTCAAGTCGAAGTAAAGGGTCTGTTTCCATCCGCCTAACGGCACTGTCTCCCTGGTCTCGATATTTTGTCGGATCATCAGCTGTCGTGTGGGCACCATATCTCCACGTCACCGATTCGATCAATGTAGGACCTTCCCCGGTCCGAGCACGTTCAAGTGCTCTCTCTGTTTCAAGATAAACGGCAAATACATCATTCCCATCAATCCTTACACCCGGGATATCATAAGCAATCGCCTTTTGGGCAATCGTTGCGGAATTCATCTGCTTGCTGATTGGAACAGAAATCGCATACTGATTATTTTGGTTAAAATAAACAACAGGAGACTTAAAGACGCTTGCGAAATTCAAGCCTTCATGAAAATCGCCCTCGGAAGTCGCACCATCACCAAAATAGCAGATTGCGGCATTCTTCGTTCCCTTTTGTTTTTCTGCAAACGCTGCACCCGCAGCATGCGGAATCTGTGTTGCGATCGGTATAGCCGGAGGGAAAATCTTTTTACCATCCGGCGGCACGCAGCCTTCATTCCGTCCATTCCAGAACAATAAAATGTTTCTTAGTGAATGGCCAAAAACCATCGCCGCGCCGTGGTCACGATATGTCGGGAACATCCAGTCATCACTTTTCAGCGCAAGCGCTGTACCCACCTGAGAAGCCTCCTGGCCTTCAAATGGAGCGTACGTACCGATCCTTCCCTGGCGCTGCAGGCTGATTGATTTTCGGTCAAACATACGGATCCTGATCATTTCTGAAAAGAATTTCTTCACACGCTCCTCTGTAACTAAATATTTATGTTCCTCGGACACGATATTTCCGTTTTGATCCATTACCTGAAAAATCGGAAAAAGATTATCCATCGGCTCACCCTTTTGTAAAGTCTATTTGAAAATACTATGAATCTATTACATTCTCACTGCCCATTTTGGACGCTTCATATGAGAGAAAAAGCTATTGCGTCGCGTTCTTGCCTCAATCCTGTTTTCACAGAATTTATTAGCCGCTTCTACTGTTGTGATTCCTTCACGTTCAGCCTGGCTGTATATATTCAAAAGGGAATTATAGATCGCTTTTGTCTTTTGCAGGACACGCTCTTTATTAGGCGTATAGAGTTCATCGGCTACCTGGATCAAGCCCCCGGCATTGACGATATAGTCTGGAGCATAAAGAATCCCCTTTTCCTGAAGAACAAGGCCATGACGCACTTCCTTCAGCTGATTATTTGCAGATCCAACAACTGCTTTGACTTGAAGCTGCGGGATTGTATCATCATTAATAATTCCTCCCATTGCACATGGAATGAATATGTCAGCTGGCTGGGAGTAAATTTCATCACTGCCTACTACTTTGATTCCTGCACCCATTTCCCCGGCTTTCATCACAATCTGGTCGATTGCCTTCTGGTTGATATCTGTCACAAATAGATCGGCACCATTCTCAAGCAAGTATTCTGCCACTTTGTAGCCAACCTTCCCTAAACCCTGGATCGCGTAGGCTTTTCCGGATAAATCGTCCGTTCCCCAAAGTGCTTTGCTGGTTGCCTGCAATCCATATATAACGCCCTGTGCGGTCGGAACGGAAGAATCCCCGCTGCCACCATATACTTCATCCACACCTACGATGCAGTTTGTTTCCTTTAATGCGTGAACAAAATCTTCTGGATCGGTTCCCATGTCCGTACCTGTATAAAAACGGCCCTGGATCGATTCAACAAATTGTCCAAATGCCCTGAATAGCTCCGGACTCTTATCTTTAGTTGGGTCACCGATAATCACCGCTTTTCCTCCGCCAAAATCTACATCTGCAGCAGCACATTTATAGGTCATTCCCTTTGAAAGGCGCAGCACATCTTCTAATGCATCATCGACTGTTTTGTAAGGATACATGCGGCATCCGCCTAAGGCAGGTCCTAACCTTGTACTGTGAATCGCAATAATCGCCTTTAACCCTGTTGCTTCATCATTACAAAATACAACTTGTTCGTGCTCCCTGATTTGTTCAAACATATCCATTTCTCTTTCCCCCTTTATTCCGTTAAACCGTGTTAGCGCTTTCATTTTAGTGCAAAAATTTTTAGCTTCCTGTTAACAATTCAGTTATTTTCGTTTTTGAAAGGATGACTTGCTTCACTTCTCCAACCCCAACGAGCCGACCACGGCTTTCAGCCTTCACGTTCGTGATAATGATATTCGCATGCACATCAGTAACAGTCGCAGTAATCAATACCTCTGCACCTTCAATGCATGGGGCAATATGCTTCACAGTCACTGCTCCGCCCATCCCTTCTTCATGATCCTCCAAATACGGAAGGATAATTTTTCTTGAGACCCATTCCATGTGATAGACCATTGATACTGTAGAGTATACCGGGTGAATAAGTTTTCCTTCAAAGCTAGCAAACATTTCTGATGTAACGATGACATTGATGGTGGCCGATTGCCCTGCTGTTAAGCCATCGTGCATCATATCCCACCTTTCCAAGTTGTAAATATGTATAACGTTTATTTAACGTTATCATAACATTTCGTTAAATAAACGGTCAATAAATTGTAAGAAATTTTGGTATTTTCTCAAAAGTAATCGTGATATAATTTTCTCCTTTTTCCTGAAGGCTCTGTTAAACAAGGCTGTTGATTTACGTTCCAGGCGCTTCGCTTTCCGCGGGGCTGGCGCTGAGCCGGCAGGACATTGATTTGCTTCCTAGAACCTGCCCACGCACGATGGAAATGCGTTAGCATTTTCGGAGGAGTCTACGCGCCTTCCACTACAATCAACAGGGTTTAAAATCAACATTCAGCTTTAACAGAGCCTTCCTGAAAAGTGAACAAAAAAAGGACCAAGCAGCCATATAGCTGCTTAATCCTTCTTCTGTTAACTGAGCAATGCCCGGTCGCTTGCCATCTTCGTTCCGCGAATGCGCTGGAATTCATTGAGCAAGTCTTCGATTGTCAGCTTTGCCTTTTGTTCCTCATTCACTTCAAAGATAATCTGTCCTTTATCCATCATAATGAGTCTATTGCCAAGATCCAATGCCTGCTGCATATTGTGCGTGACCATCAAAGTCGTCAAATGGTATTTGTGGACAATTTCCTTTGTTAAATTCGTGATCAGCTCAGCACGGGATGGATCAAGGGCTGCAGTATGCTCATCAAGCAAGAGAATCGATGGCTCTGTAAATGTCGCCATCAGCAGTGACAAAGCCTGCCGCTCTCCTCCAGACAGTAATCCTACTTTAGCATTCAGCCTATTTTCAAGACCGAGGTGCAGTGATTCCAGTACTTCTTTGAATAGTTCACGGCGCTTTTTCGTCACACCCGGCACGAGTGAACGGCGCTTGTTTCTTGAATAGGCAATTGCGAGGTTCTCCTCAATTGTCATGCTTGGTGCGGTACCAGCCATCGGATCCTGGAATACACGGCCAATCATTTTTGAGCGATTGTACTCAGACATATACGTGACATCTCTTCCATCCAGTGATACTTGCCCATGATCAGGCAGCATTACGCCGGAAATGATATTCATCAACGTTGATTTACCGGCGCCGTTACTTCCGATTACCGTAACAAAATCCCCTTTTTTCAAAGTGAGATTGATATTATCAAGGGCAATCTTTTCGTCTGGCGTACCTTCGTTAAAGACTCTATGAATCTGATTTAAGTGCAGCACCAGCCTCACCCTTTCCTTCAGAAGGTAAGCTTACCATTTGCAAGCCTTCAAGCTGCCTTTTGACCTTCCGTTTTTTCTCTTTGTAGCTATCAATCATTTTAGGTGCAGTCAACGCAAGGATAACAATGACTGCTGTAATCAGCTTCATATCTCCTGGCTCAAGGAATTCTACCCTTAGTGCCAGCGTTACAACGATTCGGTAAATGATCGAACCGCCGATGACAGCCAGTGTAGTTCTTGCAATCGATTTTGTCCCGAAAAGTGCCTCACCAATAATAACAGAAGCAAGGCCTATAATGATCATCCCAATACCCATCCCAACATCCGCGAAGCCCCCTTGCTGGGCAATCAATGCTCCAGAAAAAGCAACCATCGCATTCGAAAGGCCAAGGCCGAGAATAATCATTAAGTTCGTATTGGAAGAAAAGCTCCGGATCATCCTTTTGTTATCACCTGTAGCACGAATGGCCAAACCGATTTCAGTTTTTAGGAATGCATCGGTAATGAATTTTAGAGCAAAAGTTACAATCACCATGAACAAAAGGATTCCCCATGTTCTTGGCAGGCTGTCACCAAGTCCAGCTGCTGTCAGAATACCGTTGAAAAATGAATCAATGCCCGTTTTATCGAAAAAGTCTCTTACAGCAGTCATTGCAGTATCTGTATTTAACAAAGGCACATTCGATTTACCCATAATTCTGAGGTTGATAGAATACAAGGCAATCATCATCAGGATACCTGACAACAGTGCGTTGACCTTTCCGACTGTATGGATAATGCCAGTTAAACAGCCAGCGATGAAGCCTGCAATCAGCGCGGTCATTGTCGCAACAAATGGATTTACTCCGTTCACGATCATAATGGCAGCAACCGCAGCTCCTGTTACGAAACTGCCGTCAACCGTCAAATCTGGAAAATCTAGTACCCGAAAGGATAAATATACGCCGAGAGCCATAATCGCATAAATGATACCTGACTCAAATGCTCCGAATATTGCAGTAAACAAGATGTATCATCCTTTCTCTTATTCTTCGTAAAACTCAGCGTCTTCTCCCCAAGATTCCTTCACTTCGACGCCTTGTTCCTTAGCTGCTTTTTTATTGATTGTCAGTGTCAATGAATCAGGAAGCTCAACAGGAATTTCAGATGCTTTCTTTTTGCCTGATAAAATTTCTGCAGCCATCAGCCCTGATTGGTAACCGATGTCGTAGTAGTTAAATCCGCTTGCCGCAACCGCTCCACGCTTCATGGAATCAAGTTCTCCTACAAATAAAGGAATCTTCTTTCCATTCGCAACAGAAATGACTGATTCAAGAGCAGAAACGACTGTATTGTCAGTCGGTACATAAATGGCATCTACACGGCCAACGAGAGATTCAGCTGCCTGTTTTACTTCAGCAGATGTTGAGATAGACGCTTCAACAACCTTCGCACCATTTGCTTCAGCCAGTTTTTTGACCTCTTTCAGCTGGACTTCAGAGTTTTGCTCACCAGCATTGAAGATGACGCCGATCTTCTTCGCCCCGACTTCCTTTGTCATAAAATCAATCGTCTTTTTAGTTGCTTCTGGATGATTATCGGTCGTACCAGTAATGTTGTCTCCTGGCTTATCAAATGATTCGACAAGACCTGCACCTACAGGATCCGTTACCGAAGTAAAGATAATCGGTATATCTTTTGTTGCATTAAGTGCTGCAACTGCACTAGGAGTTGCGTTTGCAAAAATGAGGTCTACTTTGTCGCCGACAAAATTGTTTGCAATCGTTGCTGTATTGTTCATATCAGCCTGTGCATTCTGGAAGTCAAACTTCACATTGTCGCCCTCTTTGAATCCCTTATCTTCAAGAGCTTTTTTAAACCCTTCTGTTGCAGCATCAAGTGATGGATGCTCTGCAAATTGCGTCAACCCAATCTTGTACTGCTTTTTGTCAGAAGCGCCGTTTGATGCTTCCTTTCCTCCGCATCCAGCCATTAATAGGGCACTGGCTAAGACAAGAGAAATAGCTTTTAATGATTTTTTCATAAAGATCCCCCTTGATATTTTTATAAACCGGCAAAAACTACTATGTAGACTTAAGACTTGCAGGCAGCCGGAACGCACCAATTTTGAAACAGTTTTTGCATGAGTTGTACTAAACTTGGAAAGTATTTGAAAACGATTTCAAAACGTATGATATTCACTATAGATACCGTAAATATAACGTTATATTAACACCGGGCAAAAATAGTGTCAATAATATTCCGAACATTTAGTATGTTTCGATTTTTAATTATTAATTAAACCATCACTTGGCTCAACTAGCAATATGTTTTACGAAAATAATAAAAACTTTTTTCATAGACAAAAAAAGCACGCCCCTTTTCGAAGCATGCTTAATCATTCATATTAACTCTAGTGAAATTTGCAGCCGTTCCTTCGCCTCTTTAACCATGCGATCCAGCAGTTCCTGAACAGTTGGTATATCGGAAATCAATCCGGAGACCTGTCCGCCATTCATGAAACCTCGCTCTGTATTCCCTTCGAGCGCACCTTTTTTATGCAGTTCTTCCGAAGTCAGCTCAGCAAACTCATCTGCGGTGATTCCCTGCTTTTCAGCCTCAAGCAGCTTCTCTGCGTATGGTGTATTCAACAGCCTGCGGATTCTTCCAACAGACCTCCCCACAATGACCGTTTCATGATCGGTTGCCTGCAATAATTTTTGCTTATAGGCTTCATGAAATGGAGCTTCCCTGGTAGCGATAAATCTTGTTCCCATTTGGACCCCAGAAGCTCCCAATGCCAGCATGGCAGCAAGACCTTTGCCGTCCCCTATCCCTCCAGCTGCAGCTACAGGTATGTTAACTTGTTCGACAATCTGCGGAATAAGTGCCAGAGTAGTAGTTTCAAGATTTGAATTGATACCTGCAGCCTCATATCCTTCAGCTACTAAAATATCTGCTCCGGCTGCTTCCGCTTTCTTCGCCTGTTTTACTGAAGCAACAACAGCAATCACTTTTATACCTGCTTCATGCAGTTTTAGAATAAATGGTGCTGGATTGCCTGCTGAAAGGGTTACAACAGAAACCTTATGTTTGACAGCAAGTCTCAGCACTTCCACCGCATTAGGAGATACACTTAATGCCACATTCACAGAAAATGGCTTGGATGTCCTGGCTTTTGTTTCCACCATTATCTTTTCCACTTCATCGGCGGACATCGTTCCAGCACCAATCGTACCAAGACCACCCGCCTCTGAAACAGCAGCGGTTAAAGCAGCATTGCTGATATTCCCCATTCCACCCTGGATGATTGGATATTTTATGCCCAGAACAGAAGTAATACCATTCACAAAAATTCCCCCTTCGTTATAATAATGTTATACTAATTTTAAAATTAAGACAATTTAGAAAATCGAAAGCGCCTTGAATAAAGGAACGTCGACTAAATACGCCACCGCCTGTGGCAACATCGACGTCAGCTCATCCTAGGCAAGCCCGATAGGCATAAGACGGCTCTCGCAAGAAATCCTGATTTCTGTAGAGAGACGGCGTATGACCCGAGGGGCTAGGCGCTGCAGCTAGACAATAAAGAAAAGGAGTGGTTACATGATTCTTTCTTATCTGGATAAAAAACCCTCAGTTGATGAAACTGTGTTCCAGGCACCAGGGAGCTATATTATTGGCGACGTGAAAATTGGCAGAAATTCAAGTGTCTGGTTCAATGCTGTTTTGCGCGGAGATGAGGATACGATTGCTATCGGGGAAAGCTGCAGCATTCAGGACAATGTCACTTGCCACTTGTATGAAGGTTCTCCTCTGATCATTGAAGATGAAGTGACCGTTGGCCACAACGCCATTCTTCATGGCTGCACCATCAGAAAAAGATGCATCATTGGCATGGGCTCGACAATTCTTGATGGCGCAGAAATTGGCGAGGAATGTATCATCGGAGCTAATACTCTGATACCTGCCGGGAAGAAAATCCCACCGCGCTCCTTAGTAGTTGGAGCACCTGGAAAGGTCGTCAGGGAAATTGGCGAAAAAGATCTGGAGTTGATTCAGTTATCGATCGATACATATGTCCAAAAGGGCAAGGAATACCGAGAGCACTTAAAGAGGGTTTAGTTTATTTCGTTAAATAAGAGCCTGAAGAAATTTCAGGCTTTTTCCTATGATTCAACCGGAACCCAGATTTCCATCTCGTATTCCGCCAAGTCTTCCTTTCCAAACATCCCAGCTTCCACAACCTCTATTTCTGGCATTCCTTTCATGATCTTGTATCCTTCACGGTCAAATGTTTCCCATAGTTTCCCGTATGTACTCGGTATTTCTGCAGAAGGGCCAGTATGTTTGAACACTACATATTTATGTGCTGGAAATGTATGCAGAGTCATTCCGCTTTCGACTTTATGATAATCGACTTCTGCAAATTCGAGGCCACAAGTATAATAATAATCATCGCTCCTTGGAGGCAGGCAAACTCCAACAATCTTATCTGCCTTCTCATCTTTAATAAACCTCTCAGCTTTTCCCCATAAATCTGGAATAGGATAATCCATTTCAGCTCCCCATTTGCCCGCCGCACTGTAGCCGACAAGAACAAACGCATTTTTCGTTACTTCTCTGAATTCCATAAAACATCCACCTTATAAAATTGTTTTAAAAATCATACTTCTTCATCGAACGTACATTGTCCTATTTTGATGAAAAAATAGACGCACGTCAGGTCTTAACCCTCTACTAGTTTTATATAGGCCTTTTCTTCTCCATCTACAATTGCGATATAAAACGGAGCATCCGTTTCGTATATTTTTGTTCCAACTGGAAGTTTACTAGCCGTGCCTTCTTTAAAACGCCATGAATCAGATGTTTGTTTGGTAATTTCACCAACCTGTTCACCTAATTCATATTCCTGCTGCTTTACCCATTCTACATGCTCAGCCTTGGAAAAAACGTAATCATCCATGACAAAAATATCCGCATCTGGGTTGTCAGCCAGGATGTCCTCAGCTGATGGATTACCATTAAACGCATTACCAGGCAAATTTAAACCGTTACAGCCTGATATTAGGAACAGAATGAAAATGAGCGCTAAAACTTTTTTCATTCTTCACTCCTCCTTTTACACTTGTACATATTCGATATATATTGATTTTTCCCTTTGACGAGTACATTTTTGATGATCATTTTGGAGTGTTGAAGGTTTGTGGATACTTCTGAACTTAAACCAACTCTGTAAGGATTTTTCTCTTCTAATTGTTCTGGTGTCTCTTCTCATAACAACTCGGACACTGATTTTTCTATTTCAGTTGTTCTCGGACCCCTTCCCATAACAACTCGGACACCGGTTTTTCTCTTTCAATTGTTCTCGGACCCCTTCCCATAACAACTCGGCACCGATTTTTACTCTTGCATTTGTTCTCGTACCTCTTCCTATAACAACTCTGCGAGCGTTTTTCTCTTCCAATTGTTCTCGTGCCCTTTCACATATCATCACGCTTCGAATTTTTCACTCTGGATTGTTATTGGGCGTTTATTGTTTTCTTTAACCCGTATGATCTGCCCCTTTATATGACAATGACGATTTTGCCTGTAAAAAAAAGAAAAGAGACACAACCCAAGCAGGTTTATGCCTCTAATCATTATTCCATGATATACGGATGGTCCATTACATCATAATCAACGGCTTTGTGCTTAATTTCATTGCCTTCTTTAAAGACAGACTCGAAGAAACGGGATGCGGGCTCGGCCAGCTCCTTGTAGTATTCGCTGAAAAGTGAGGCTGCGTGGCTTCCGAGCCATTTTTCAGGCAAAAGCTCCTCCGGAAGTCCCGGATCGAAGAACAGGAACTTTCTGTATTCATGGACAAGCTTTGTCCGCTCCACGAAGCATTCTGCGTCTGACATGCTTCCCTTTTGGATCTTGTTTTTATCGATGATGTATTTTTGGCTGTATTCACTGATGAAATCCTGGTACTTTGCATTGATTTCATGTAAATCCCAGCTTTTTTCTACCAATCTCTGATTTTCATGGGGACCATTGTATTCTGCCACAAAGAAATCAACATACTGCTTAATCTCGTATTTTTCTATTAAATCATTTACTTGCCTTTCGAGATTGTTGGCAGAGATCCAAAAGCTGTTTGACATTGAACCAAATCCGCTCCAGATTAATTCCTTCCGCAGCTCGTCACGGACATTCCGGATTTCCTCAGGAATCGTATACATCAGGATTCTCCATTTGCCATCCCACTCTTCAGGCTTCAGCTTAAAGATACGCTTACCCGCTTCATCAATCCTTTTTTGGCCGCGGGGAGTCAGCGAGTAATAGCTCTTGTTGCCAATCTTCTCAGCCTGGACCCATCCTTGCTTGTTCATCCTGGAAATGGCGGCTCTGACAGACTGATCGTTGTGCCCGAATTCGTTAAGCAGCCTAATCAAGCTGCCAATCCAAATCTTGCTCCCATAATGGGATATATAGTCACCATAAAGTGTAAAAATCATTGATCTAGTATTCAAGCTTATGTCATCCTCGTTTTTTTAGTTGAACGGATAAAATCCGTTATAGAACATTTTACAGTATTATCATTATTTTGCAAAAACAATTTGCTTGAATAGCAAAAATCCATAGGAAATTTTCCCTATGGATTTTTTTATTCTGCTGTAAAAACTGGCTTGCGTTTTTCACTGAAAGCATTTAATGCTTCGACGCGGTCCTTTGTTGGAATTGTTACCTCATAAGCCTTTGACTCAATTGCAAGCCCAGTCTGCAGATCAGTGCTGCTGCCATGCTGGATCGCATACTTCGCCTGCCTTACTGCTATGGGTGCATTCTGGAGGATTTCTTCCGCTAGTTCTTTGCAAGCTGGCATGACATTTTCTTTGGCTGCGACATTAGTTAAAATCCCAAGCTCAAGAGCTTTTTCCGCAGAAATTTTCCTTGCTGTAAAAATCAATTCCTTCGCCTTCATCTCGCCGATCAGCCTTGATAGCCGCTGTGTTCCACCAGCACCTGGAATGATTCCCCAGCTCACTTCAGTCATGCCCATCAAGGCATTTTCTGCTGCGATTTTAAAATCACATGCTAGCATCAATTCGAATCCGCCGCCAAATGCAAAACCGTTTACTGCTGCAATTGTTGGCTGAGGCAATTCAGCAACCGCACTGAATACATCTCTGATTTTCTTCACATTTCTTCGTACTTCAGCCTCTGAGAGATTTTTCCGTTCCTTCAAATCTGCACCGGCGCTGAATGCCTTGTCTCCAGCTCCTGTAAAAATAACCACTCTGACATCAGGATCGGTGTGCAGACTTTCTACTGCACTGCCAAGTTCCTGCAGCGTTTCAAAATTAAAGCAGTTTAGTGATTCAGGACGATCGATCGTAATATAAGCGATATGCTGTTCTTTCTGGAATTTGATATTTTTCATTTAGTTCTCTCCTATATTTTCGATAATCGTTGCAATTCCCTGGCCTACTCCAACGCACATTGTCGCAAGACCGTATTTGGAATCCCGCTTTTTCATTTCATACAAAAGAGTCGTTAATATCCTTGCACCGCTTGCGCCGAGCGGATGGCCAAAAGCGATAGCACCACCGTTGACATTGACACGTGACTGGTCGAGCCCTAGTTCCTGGATGCAGCCGAGTGACTGGGCGGCGAACGCCTCGTTCAGCTCGATAAGGTCAATATCTGCAACAGATAATCCCGCTCGTTTTAACGCTTTTTCCACAGCATAAACCGGCCCCATTCCCATAAGTGATGGCTCCAGGCCTGCCGTCGCTGAAACAACATAACGGGCCAGCGGCTTCACTCCAAGTTCGTTTGCTTTTTCGCGGCTCATCAACAGTAATGCAGAAGCACCATCGTTTACACCGGATGCATTGCCGGCAGTGACCGTTCCATCCTTGAAGAGCGGCTTCAGCTTTGCCAATTTTTCCGCTGTCGTACCTGGTCGCGGATGCTCATCCCGATCTATGATCATTGTATTACCCTTTTTATCCGCATATATAACAGGGACAATTTCGTTTTCAAATCGCCCTGCATCCATAGCCTTTTGTGCGCGAAGCTGGCTTTCAGCAGCAAACTCATCCTGAGCCGCACGGGAAATATCATACTTTTTCGCAACGTTTTCGGCTGTTTCCGGCATACTGTCCGTACCGTACATTTCCTTTAGCTTGTCATTCACGAATCGCCAGCCAATCGTTGTGTCGAACATCTCCATATTTCCTCTTGGAAACTCTGCCTGCGGCTTTGCTATGACAAATGGTGCTCGTGTCATGCTTTCGGTTCCTCCTGCGATGAAGATGTCACCTTCTCCGGCTAAAATTGCCCTGGCCGCATAGTTTACCGCATCTAACCCCGACCCGCACAAACGATTGATGGTCGTCCCAGCAACCTCTACTGGAAGGCCAGCCAAAAGACCTGACATCCTGGCAACATTGCGGTTATCTTCACCTGCCTGGTTTGCATTCCCAAGCACGACTTCTTCAATTCCTGCTGGAGGAACGCCAGGGTTTCTCTCAATTAGTGCCTTAATGACAACTGCCCCTAAATCATCAGGACGGATCTGGCGCAGGCTGCCGTTGTATTTACCAATCGGAGTCCTGACTGCGTCAACAATTACAACCTCTCTCATCGTCATCCTCCTTTACTTAGTCGAACCAGCTGTTTCTGGCGAAGTTCTATAATCGTAAACGCCTCGGCCTGTTTTCCTGCCAAGCCGGCCTGCCTTCACGTATTTTTCCAAGAGCGGTGCAGGCCTGTATTTTTCACCAAGCTTTTCATGCAGGTATTTCAAATTGTTGAGGCGAGTATCCAATCCCACTAAATCTCCTAGTTCAAATGGGCCCATCGGAAATTTTAGCCCCAGTTTGATTGCCTTATCAATTTCCTCCGGTGTCCCGACGCCTTCCTGAAGCATGTAAAATGCTTCATTGCCTACAAGCGCGCTGATCCTGCTTGTCACAAACCCTGGGAATTCATTGACGGTGACAGTTTCCTTGCCCATTTGGATGGCAGCCTGCTTAATGGCTTCTGCTGTTTCATCACTTGTTTCAAGGCCACGGACAATTTCAACGAGCGGCATTTTATGGACTGGGTTGAAAAAGTGCATAGCAATCACTTTTTCAGGACGCTTGGTAAAAGATGCGATCTCAGTGGGACTCATCGTCGATGTGTTCGATGCGAACAGACAGTGTGCTTGTGCATGCTGGTCGATGACCTCAAAAATCGTCTTTTTGATATCCATTTTTTCCGGTACCGCTTCAATGATCAAATCAGCATCCTTGACGTTATCTACAAGAAAATTTGAGTATTTAAGTCTTGATTTTGCTGATTCCATATCATCTGCAGTAATTTTTCCCCGCGCCAATCCTTTTTCAAAAATGCTGTTGATTTCCTGTTCTGCATTGCGCAGCTGCTTTTCTTCTACATCGATTAAAACTGCATCAAAGCCGCCTAAACAGCTGACATAGGCGATGCCTCTGCCCATGACGCCAGAACCGATTACGACGAGTTTCTTCATTATATTTGTCCTCCTTTTTTAAAAAATTGACTCTGCTATACCTGTCTGTTGTTTTCCGCTCCACTTAAACACTTGAAATACTATCTCCAATGAGTTTTATTTATGCCTGAAAATCAAAGGCGAGCACCCGCAATAATGAGTGCTCGCCACGTTTTTACAGATTAAACGGGTTTAGCGGGCGGCTGCCATAGTAAGAGACAATACTCTTTGTTTCAGTATATAGATCAAGCGTTTCAATGCACAGCTCACGTCCAAAACCAGATTGCTTATAGCCGCCGAATGGTGTTCCAGGGAATGCAGAGAATGGGCAGTTGACCATAACAATACCAGCCTGGATTAGCTTAGACACTCTTGTCGCACGTCCATAATCCTTCGTCCAGATGGCTGAACCGAGACCATATTCACTGTCATTCGCAAGCTTGACAGCTTCTTTTTCATCTTTAAATTTCATGACAACTACTACTGGCCCAAAGATTTCTTCTTTTACAGCCTTCATGCTGTGGTTTGTTTCAGCGATGATTGTCGGCTCATACCAGTAGCCATTTTCATAGCCTTCAAGAGTAGCAGCTTTACCGCCTGTTAAAATTTCTGCTCCTTCTGCCTGTGCCGATTTTACATAGCCGTCGATTACATTTAGCTGATCATCGCTGATAATAGCACCGACATGGGTTTCTTTATCAAACGGATTGCCAAGCTTCAACTGCTTTGTTTTTGCGACGAATTTTTCCATGAATTCATCGTAAACTTTCTCTTGAACATACAGTCTGGAGCGCGCTTCGCACGATTGGCCAGTGTTATAGAAGATTCCAAACAATGATCCATCTACCGCAGCATCTATGTCTGCATCATCAAAAATGATGCTTGGAGATTTTCCGCCTAACTCCAGTGTTACGCGTTTAAGAGTTTGAGAGGCTCTTGCCATGATATCTTTTCCGATTGGCGTTGAACCGGTGAAAGCTACTTTATCTACATTTTCATGTTCAACAAGGTAGTTTCCAATTTCTGAACCTGATCCTGGAATGACGTTTACGACACCCTCAGGTACCCCAGCTTCAATGCAGATTTCACCAAGAACGATTGCTGTTAAAGGTGTCAGTGATGCAGGTTTTACAATAACCGAACATCCAACAGCAATTGCCGGAGCGATTTTCCAGGCAGCCATCATTAATGGATAATTCCAAGGAATGATTTGTGCACATACGCCAACAGGTTCTTTTTCGGTGATGTTCTGGAAAGCTCCTGGCATACTGTTGACAGAACCGCGGTGGCTGACAATTGCACCAGCGTAAAACTCGAAATCTTCAATTGCCTGCATGACCTGCCCTTGAGCCGCAGCAAGAGATTTACCTGTGTCAAGAATCTCCAACTCTACCAACTCGTTGAATCGGGATCTCATGATCGAAGCAATTTTATTCAAAGTACGAGAGCGCTTGTTAACAGGGAAATGGCGCCACTTTCCAAAATCGAAAGCATTTCTTGCAGCCTGTACTGCCAGTTCAGCGTCTTCCTTGGATGCCTTCGCAACTGTAGCAACCTCTTCACCTGTTGCCGGATTAAAGACTTTATATGTTTCGCCGTTCGTGCTGTCCTGGCGAACTCCGTTAATAATCAGCTGATATGCTTCGCGTTTAACTGACATTGTTTCGAATTTTTGTTCTTTAACTGTTGTCACGCGTACCATCTCCTTTAGTAGATTGATTAATTTTATTACTCGCCTTTGAAAACTGGTTTTCTTTTTTCCAGAAATGATTGGACGCCTTCCGTATGGTCAGCTGTTTGTCCTGCGATTCTTTGGCTTTGGGCATCTCTTTCCAAAAACTCTTCGAAATTGGAGTGCCAGCTTGCTTTCAGGCTTCTTTTTATTAATCCGATGGCCTTCGTTGGCATGTTGGCAAGTCTTTCTGCAAAAGCTGCTACCTTTTCGTCCCACTCTTCCAGTGGAATGACCTCTGATACAAGGCCAAGCTCCTTTGCTTTTTCAGCCGGAACCTTTTCACCAAAAACGGCTAACTCCATTGCTTTTGCGTGACCAATGAGCCGAGGCAGGTAATATAAATTTCCGGCATCTGGTACCAGGCCAACATGGATAAAGGCTTCTACGAAACTAGCTTTTTCTGAGGCAATACGGAAATCACATGCAAGAGCAAGGCTCATTCCTGCACCTGCCGCAACTCCGTTAACAGCTGCGATTACCGGTTTTTCACAACGGTCAAGCTCAAGAAGCATTGGGTTATATCGCTTCCTAAGTACTTCCCCGTGGTCCATATCTTCAGAAACACCAGACAGGTCTTCACCTGAACAGAATGCTCTGCCAGATCCAGTCAGGACAAGGGCACGGACACTTTTATCCCGAGAAGCATTCTTGATTGCGATCTGGATTTCCTTGTTTAGTTGTTCAGTGAAGGCATTCAATTTATTAGGGCGGTTCAGGGAAATGTAGGCTACCTGATTCCGCACTTCATACAAAACGGTTTCAAACACAGCTATGTACCCCCTTATTTCCCTTTAAACTCCGGCTTCCTTTTTTCCTTAAAAGCCCTCATGCCTTCTTTCTGGTCTTCTGTAGCAAAAAGCATATAGAAATTCTTACGCTCATATTGCATGCCTTCATATAAAGGATAATCAACTGCTTTTAAGATTGATTCTTTAATCAGTCTCACTGCAATAGGGGCCTGCTTCGCTATCGTGGATGCAAATTTAAGAGTTTCTTCCATCAAGACTTCCTCAGAGAAAGTCGCATTGATAATGCCATATTGCAGTGCATCCTTTGCAGAAATGCGCTTTCCACTGAGGATCCACTCCATCGCCTTTGTTTTCCCGACAAGCTTGGTCAGCCTTTGAGTTCCTCCGGCACCAGGCATAACGCCAAGGTTCACTTCCGGAAAGCCGAATTCTGCATTTTCAGCAGCAAACAGCATGTCACAGCAAAGTGCCAGTTCAAAAGCGCCGCCGAGAGCAAAGCCATGTACCGCTCCAATCACAGGTTTCTTGATCCACGCTAGACGATCCCAATCGGTGAACTGGTTCAGCGTTTCCATGCTGATAGCATC
This sequence comes from Heyndrickxia sp. MSNUG, assembly GCF_049532715.1. Lineage (NCBI taxonomy): Bacteria > Bacillati > Bacillota > Bacilli > Caryophanales > Bacillaceae > Heyndrickxia > Heyndrickxia sp. MSNUG. The sequence continues at coordinate 1,907,623 of NZ_CP150978.1, read as the reverse complement.
GGCATCCATCATTTCGTCAATATCAGCACCTGCTGCAAACGCCCTGCCCTTGCCTGCTAAAAAAATGACTTTGATTGCAGCGTCATTATCATAATCCTCCATCGCAGAAAGGACCTCTGAAACCATTTGCCTGTTCAGCGCGTTAAGAACCTTGGGGCGATTAAGCTCAATGAGTCCAATCTCCCCTTTGACAGAGGTTTCGATCAGTTCATAGTTTCTATTCATCTTGCTCTTCACCGATCATCAATGTGACCAGATCACCAGCAAAACTCATTACATCCTTTCCAGAAGCCTTACCCTCAGGTGATTTCATTCCAGCTTTTAATGCTTCATGGTCATCATAGTACATTTCACACATTAGATAATATTTGCCTTCTCCGCCCATTGGACTGCCGACAATACGAGTTACTTCCATTTTACGAAGTCCTGGAATTTTCGCTGTCAGTGGAGCATGCGTTTCGAAATAGTGCTTGTCAAATGCCTCTTTGTCTTGTGGATGCTTGTAAAGTGCGATTAGTTTTACCATTAAAAAATCTCTCCCTTTTCATACGTGTTTTTTTAGTAGTTAAACCTTGTTCCATTAATAAAAAACCTTTTTTTCACCAAAGTGAATATATGCTGTAATTCTTGAAGCTATTAATCATTTAATGTGAAATACTAGTTTATTTTTTAGACAAACTTGTCACATCAAAGTAGATACTGGTTTCATCGCCTCGAAGGGATTCTTGCAGGCTTTGCAATATAGAATGCTTCTGCATGCTGTAGGACCAAAAAGGTTTTCCAGCGTTGTGTAAGTCGAACTGCAATAAGGGCAATCCGCCTGCCATTCTCCAGTTTCAGCAATATGCCTTGGCGGAGGGGCGATTCCGAATTCCTTCAAACGTTCCCTGCCAATATCTGATACCCGGTCTGAAGTCCATGGCGGGTGAAAATCGAACTGGACTTCGGCCTTTTTGATTTCTACAATTGCCTCGACTGCATTCACTACATTTTTCTTTATAATGTCCAAAGCTGGGCATCCCATGAAAGTCGGCAATAGTTTTATCAAAACTCTATCTGGTGAGATTTCCAGTTCTTCAAGCATCCCCAGTTCGATGATCGATACACTGTCGATTTCTGGATCCTTGACTGACTGTAGCGCCGCCATGACCTTATCTTTTAGCATCATCCATCACCAGCTTGCTGCCGCATCAATTTTATACACTTCACCTAATGTATCCAGTGCATCTTGCAACTCTGAAGTATGATCACCATTCCGTCCATTGCCGCTCTTCATGCCGAATTTCTCTGGCAGCTTTAGGTCAAGTGATTCGAAAACAGGTGACATCATTTGCACCCATTTAGTTCTCAGGGCTTCCTCTGATTCTATTAAATTATGTTGTGTAAACTCATTGCCTTTGGTTCCAAAGGAGAACAGGCCGTCAAGTTCCTCAAAAACAGTCGCCATCGCTGTTTCCATTCTCGTCTTTGCTTCACCACCTGCGCTGACAAGCTGAGAGAACCAGGTTTTCCAGTGCAGCAGATGGTAGTAAAGTTCCATGTTCACCTTTACAGCCGCCTCTGCCAATGGCAGGTAGGACGAGTTCTTTAGCGACTCAATTTTAACCCTCTTAGCTTGTGCGTAAAAATAGTTCCTGACTACAGCGAACGCCCAGTCATAATGCGGTTCAGTCAAGTAGGTGCCAGGTCCGTTCACTTTTTCTAGCAAAATAGCATTCTTTCTGTCTGCTGCCGGTCTGGCATGAGCGAGTTCGTCTGGATCACCTGCCCCGAGATTGTGAAGAAGCTGGTAAAACATCGCCGCATGTCCCATGGTATCCTGGCTGATTGAAGAAAACGCGACATCTTCCTCAATGTGCGGAGCAAGCCCAAGCCACTCAGAACCACGGTAAGCAAGGATGAAATCATCATCAGCGAGCTGGAAAAGGAGCTCTACCGCTGCCTGGCGGTAAGATTCATCTTTCATAGCATCTTCAAGTGTCCATTTCATTTCTCCTGCTTCCCTCCCCATGACATAATTTCTTGTTCATCAAGCATGCCCTGTTCATAATGACGCCATTTCTTTTTCAGATAGCCATAGCCCTTAGTATTCCGGTAATCTTTATTGTCCAGCCTTTGCAAGGTCTGGCGTTCTTCAAGCGTCATCTTGCGGACATCATCCCGTTTGACAACCCATATATCCGCCACCGGCTCACGCCTCATGAAATTCTCCTGCGCCATCACAAGCGCTAACTCATGGTTCGGCGCCAGCAGCGAAAACTGGTACTGCAAAGGCGAAGTATCCGTCCGCTTGCTGAACACCTCAAACTCCTGGTAAAAACCCTTCCCAGACATCCAACTCTCCCCTTCCCTTCAACACTTCACCGCGCCGGGGGTCAGACCCCCAGCGCTTCACCGTATTAACTTGTTGGGGGTCTGACCCCCATTACGTTAATGCGTTATTGGCTTAGTGCGTCGATTACCCATTTGTTGTTGCTGTATGAGATTTCTCTTAGTCTTAGCCGTTCTTTTGATTTTGGTCCGTTGTTTTTGATGATTTGTTTGAATTTGCTCCAGTCTGGCTGCTTGTATTTCCACAATCCGCTTTCCTGGTCAAAATGCATCGTTTCATCTGGCAGTTTCAAGCCAAGTGATAAGACTCTTGGTATATACTTTGTGAAGAAATCCTGGCGGAGCTCTTCGTTTGTTTTCGTCCTGATTCCATATTTAATTGTTGTATCCTGTTTTGATGTTCCGGTTGTTGTAGCGTCTCCTGGCCCGAAGAACATCAGCAATGCTTCCCACCACCGATTAATGGAATCCTGGATCATTGCTCTTTGCTCATCCGTTCCTTCAGCGAGTGCCATAATGATTGCCTCACCGTGCTGTGCATGAAAAACCTCTTCAGCGCAGATCCGCTTCAATGCTCTCGCATATGGTCCATAGGAGGCATCCAGCATATTCGTCTGTGTAATGATCGCAGCACCATCGACCAGCCAGCCTATCAGCCCTGCGTCCCCCCATGTTTTTGCTTCCATGTGGAAGACGTTATGGAATTTCAAGTCACCAGAAAGCAAGTCTTGAATGATATTCTCCCTCGACTTTCCAAGTGGCTTCATCAAATCCTCCGCGACGCGCAGAAGCAGCTGCCCATGGCCCATCTCATCCTGCACCTTCGCCATGATACCCAGCTTTCTCTTTAATGAAGGGGCTTTAGGAACCCATTCCTTTTCTGGGAGAGCACCCATTATTTCACTGATGCCATGCATCGAAATCAGCTTGATCAGCGTCATTCTGTATTCATCTGGCATCCAGTCATCTGCTTCAATTTTCTCGCCAGCTTCAATCCGCTCCATGAAATGCAAATACTTCGCTTCCTCAGAAAGCTGGTCATAGGAAATTGGATTTACCATGCTGTTGGCCTCCTTCACAATTATGTTCCGATTGGTTCTTTCGTTTTATCGACAATCCGGACTGCCTTGCCTTCCGAACGCGGAATCGTTTTCGGGCGATGCACACGAACTTCTATAGAGATCAGACATTGGCTTTTAAGCAATGCTTGAATTCTTTGTTCAAGAACAAACACGGTGTCAGAAATAGGATCTTCGCCTATTGCTGTGAAAAATTCGTCATTCATCTCAACATGCAGCTCAAGCACTTTTAAGGTCCGCTTTTGTAAAATCTGTATCTGATAATGAGGAGCTAGTTCTGGAACAGTCAGCAGACAGTGTTCAATTTGCGATGGGAAAACGTTGACACCATTGATAATCAGCATGTCGTCGATTCGTCCCTTAACCCTCGACATTCTCACGGTCGTCCTGCCGCAGCTGCATTTCTCCCTGGTCAGCGATGCAATATCCCCAGTACGGTAGCGAATGATCGGAAAAGCTTCTTTCGTAAGGCTCGTGAAAACGAGCTCCCCTTCCACACCATCAGGTACCCGTTTCATCGTTTCAGGATCAATGACCTCGACGTAAAAATGATCTTCTGCAACATGCAGACCTGCCTGTGCTTCGTGACATTCATTTGCGACACCTGGTCCAATGACTTCACTCAAACCGTAAATATCACAAGCTTTGATATTCAATTTTTCTTCAAGAGTTTTTCTCATTTCTTCAGACCAAGGTTCTGCGCCAAATATGCCGTATTTTAATGATGTTTGCCGCGGATCCTTCCCCATCTCTTCCATCGTTTCGGCAATATTTAAAATGTAGGATGGCGTTCCGCAAATGACTTCAGGCTTAAAGTCTTCAATCAGCATGATTTGTCTTTGGGTATTTCCTCCAGAGACAGGAACCGTCACCATTCCTAACTTTTCGCTTCCATAGTGAAGCCCCAGACCTCCGGTAAAAAGTCCATATCCATATGCATTATGAAGGAACTTGCCTGGCTCCCCGCCTGCAAGAGCGATTGCCCTGGCAACAATCTCACTCCACATTTCAATATCATTCTGAGTATAGCCGACGACTGTCGGCTTTCCGCTTGTTCCAGATGAAGCATGAACCCTTACCATCTCATTTTGCGACACTGCGAATAATCCAAATGGATAGTTATCACGCAAATCCTGCTTCTCGGTAAACGGAAGCGCTTCCAAATCTTCCAAGCTGTTAAGCATTTCTGGAGAAAAATTGGCTTTTTCAAACTTCTCATGGTAAAAAGGCACACACTGGGCAACTTTCTCTAAGGTAGCTCTAAGCCTCTGAAGTTGAATTTCTTCAATAAACTCACGGCTCTTTGTTTCGATTTCATGTAAAATCAAGATTTCGCCCCCTGCATTACATAAAATTTTATTTATATAACGTTATATTACCGTAACACAATAAATGTGTTATATATTTTAAAACAAAGATACCGTGTATACAGTAAAAAGTCAATTATTTTTCTGAAAATTTTAATATTTACTCCTTTCTTTTTACCAGCTAATGGGTAAAGTAGTGATTCTCGTTAAAATCAGAGTGAATCCGGGCTTTTCCGTAGCGATTATGTAGCAAAGCGTAGGTAATCTGAAGACTTTCGTAGTGATTATGTAGCAAGGCATAGAGAAACTGAAGACTTACGTAGCAATTATGTCACGAAGCGTAGGGAATCCATTGATTTTCGCAGCGTTTATGTATCCCAGTGTAGTGACTGTAATTTCAATCAATGTAAGTGTAAGGAATCCTTGATAATAACATGTAAAACGTATTGATTGGCCTTCAATTTTAGTAAAAAAAAAGCCATCTTTTGTTTGTGTCCAGATATTCTCCTCACCTGCCAGTTGCATCAAAAAAGAACCCCTTGAAGGAATTCAAGGAGTTCTTTCTATTTATTAATACATGCTCATATATTGTTCGCGTTCCCAAGGGTGAACTTGCGTGCGGAACATATCCCATTCGATTTCTTTTGCTTCAATGAAGTGTTCAAGGATATGCTCACCAAGAGCAGAGCAGATGACTTCGTTTTTCTTCAGCTGGTCAAGAGCTGCAGCTAATGTTGGCGGCAGATCGTCGATGCCTTCTTCGACACGCTCTTCCTTGTTCATCACATAGATGTTACGGTCAACTGAAGCTGGAGGAGTCAATTTGTTTTTGATTCCGTCCAAACCGGCTTTTAGCAATACTGCCATAGCAAGATATGGGTTTGCTGCAGGGTCAACGCTTCGAACCTCAACACGTGTGCTCAGTCCGCGTGATGCCGGGATACGGATCAATGGTGAACGATTTTTTGCAGACCACGCTACATAGCAAGGTGCTTCATAGCCTGGTACAAGGCGCTTATAAGAGTTTACAGTTGGGTTTGTAACAGCTGTAAAGCCTGATGCATGCTTAAGTGTTCCAGCGATGAACTGGTAAGCTGTTTCACTAAGTTCTAGCTTTTTATCACTTGGATCGTAGAAAGAATTCTCGCCGTTACGGAATAGTGACATGTTGCAGTGCATTCCTGAACCATTCACACCGAACAATGGCTTTGGCATGAATGTAGCATGCAGGCCGTGCTTACGTGCGATTGTTTTTACAACAAGTTTGAACGTTTGAATCTGGTCACAAGCTGTTAAAGCATCTGCATATTTAAAGTCGATTTCGTGCTGTCCTGGAGCAACCTCGTGGTGAGATGCTTCGATTTCAAAGCCCATTTCCTCAAGTTCAAGAACGATATCACGACGGCAGTTTTCACCAAGGTCTGTTGGTGCAAGGTCGAAGTAGCCACCGTTGTCGTTTAGCTCAAGTGTTGGCTCGCCATTTGCATCCAGCTTGAAAAGGAAGAATTCTGGTTCTGGCCCAAGGTTGAAGTTTGTGAAGCCAAGCTCTTCCATTTCTTTTAGAATACGCTTAAGGTTTCCACGCGGGTCACCTGCAAATGGTGTTCCGTCTGAATTGTTGATATCACAGATTAAGCGGGCAACCTTACCCTTTTCAGCAGTCCAAGGGAACACTACCCAAGTATCTAAATCAGGAATAAGGTACATATCAGACTCTTCAATACGGACGAAGCCTTCGATTGAAGAACCATCGAACATCATTTTATTATCAAGCGCTTTTTCAAGCTGGCTTATAGGAATTTCCACATTTTTGATTGTTCCTAGGATGTCAGTGAACTGCAAACGAATGAATTTTACATTTTCTTCTTTTGATAATCTTACAATGTCTTCTCTTGTGTACTTTGCCATTCTTAATTTCCTCCTAGATTTTAAATGATTGCTTTTCGCAAAATTTTTGGCCATTATCTATGAATACTATCATGCAAAGCCTACATGAATACGAAAAGTACTTAATGAAAAAACCTCGACATGTCTCCATTGTTGGATGATCTGTTGAAACGGCCTGCCTGGAGCAGCTCCTTGCGCAACAATTTCCGCAAATCGGCATCCGAAAGTTCCCGCCTTGTTTTCTCTGCTTGTTTTTTTTCAGCAGCACTTATGGCTGTCTGTTGTTTCACATTGTAAATTTGCTTGATGCCTGCCATGTTTACTCCCTGATCAATCAAATCCTTGATCTCAAGAAGCTTATCAATATCATTTAAGGAAAAGAGCCGTTTATTGCCTTCAGTTCTTGCCGGAGAAATCAATTCGTGCTCTTCATAATAACGGATTTGTCTTGCTGTTAAATCTGTTAATTGCATGACAATTCCGATACTGAATAGCGGCATATTCCGGCGAATTTCGCTTCCGCCCATTTGATTTCTCCTCCTTCCCTCTTAAGATAATCTCATTATATTCAATGTAAGATATGTTGTCAAACATATGTTAGATTATCTGACATGAAATTTCACAAAAAAATAACAGGACATTTAAATCAAACTGTCCTGTTGTATATTTTCCTATTTTAAATTAATTAAACCTTTATCTATTAAAGAATCAATCGCCAGGCAAACAGCCATTTTCACATGCGAATAGGTCAGTCCCCCCTGGACATAAGCAACGTACGGGGCTCTGGTAGGGCCGTCTGCTGTCAGCTCAATACTTGCTCCCTGGATGAATGTACCAGCTGCCATTATTACATCATCTTCATATCCAGGCATATAAGCAGGATATGGGGTAACATGAGAATTAATTGGTGAAGCAAATTGGATCGCCTGGCAAAAAGCAACCATCTTATCCTTATCATCAAACTGGACTGACTGAATCAGGTCAGTACGCTGAGCATCCCACTTTGGCGATGAGTTCATTCCAAGGCGGTCAAGCAACGCAGCTGTAAAAACTGCACCCTTTAAAGCCTGCGCCACAATATGCGGGGCCATGAAAAATCCCTGATACATCTCCTGAAGTGAATAAAGCGACGCGCCAGCCTCTGCCCCTATACCGGGTGAGGTCATTCTGTAAGAGCATGACTCCACGTATTTTGCCTTCCCTACGATATACCCGCCTGTTTTAGCAATGCCGCCTCCAGGGTTTTTTATCAATGATCCTGCCATTAAATCAGCACCCACATGGCATGGTTCAAGCTCCTCGACGAATTCTCCATAGCAGTTATCAACAAAAACGACAACATCACTTTTGATTTCTTTTACGAACTTTATCATTTCACCAATTTCCGAAACTGTGAACGATGGCCTTGTCGCATATCCCTTTGAACGCTGGATCCCGATCATCTTAGTTTCTGGCTTAATCGCCTTCTCTATAGCCTGCCAATCTATTTCCCCTTTATCTGTCAGATTGACAGTATTGTAGGAAATGCCAAATTCCTTTAAAGATCCATTCCCTGTGCCACGGATGCCAACGATTTCTTCCAGTGTGTCATACGGCTTGCCAGTAATATATAAGAGTTCGTCTCCAGGTCGAAGAATTCCGAACAGTGCAATAGAAATCGCATGTGTTCCCGAAATGATTTGCGGGCGGACCAGCCCAGCTTCCCCGCCAAAGACCTCTGCATAAATTTTTTCAAGCGTCTCCCTGCCTGCGTCGTCATAACCATAGCCTGTCGTAGGGATAAAATGCGAATCGCTCACTCGGTTACTTTGGAAGCTTTGCAGTACTCTGAATTGATTCGTATCAATTCGCTCATCTATTTTCTTATGCACTCCGGCAATCTGCTGCTCGATCTCACTTACGAGCGGCTGCAGCTTATGACCATTTTTCAGCTGTGTAAACATGTTGATCCCCTATCTATTTTAATACTTAAATAATATTCAGATTTATAAAGAAAACCTTTTCAGCTGCCCGGTAATCTGATGGTCAGCCAAAGAAAATCCTTTGCAAACATACCCCTGCTTTTCTTCATCAAAAGAAAGCTCTCGCAGGATCGTTTCATTTTTCAGCTGCGCCAGCAGCTTGCCTTCATCTGAAGGAACAATAACATGGAATGATTCCATCATGCCGATAATGGTTTGCTCCATTTTCGCAAGCAGATTTTTCCTGTCTTCTTCACTGAATGCACTGATAAAAGCAGTTTCGTTTTTTGCGTTCGGGACGAAATCCTGGTGTACAATATCCCGTTTATTATAAACAGTGATTTGCGGAATATGATGAACCTCGAGGTCCTCAAGCAATTTATTTACTGTTTGTTCGTGCGAAAAATAATCCTGATTGGACATATCGACTACATGCAACAGCAAGTCTGCCTCCCTGACTTCTTCAAGAGTCGACCGGAAAGCGGCAATCAAAGTTGTTGGCAGATCCTGGATAAACCCAACAGTATCTGTCAGCAAGGCTGTGAAACCACTTGGTAAAATCGCTTTTCTCGTCATCGGATCCAACGTCGCAAACAATTGGTTTTCTTCATAAGAATCTGCTTCTGTCAGCCGGTTAAACAGCGTTGACTTCCCGGCGTTCGTATAACCAACAAGTGCAATCTGGAACGTTTTGTTTTTCTTGCGCCGTTCGCGGTAGCGATCGCGATGCTGAACAATTACAGCAAGCTGCGATTTGATATCATCAATCCTTCTGCGGATATGTCGGCGATCGGATTCCAGTTTCGTCTCCCCTGGCCCTCTCGTTCCAATACCAGCACCAAGCCGTGACATTTCAATCCCTTTTCCGGCAAGACGAGGCAATAGGTATTGAAGCTGTGCAAGCTCAACCTGGAGCTTCCCTTCCTTTGAGCGAGCTCGCTGGGCAAAAATATCAAGAATCAGCTGTGTCCGGTCAATTACCCTTGCTTTTAACCCGGCAGAAAGATTTCGGTTTTGGCTTGGAGATAATTCGTCATTAAAAATAATTATGTCGGGCTCAAGTTCCTCTTCCAGCGCCTGAAGTTCTTCTACCTTTCCTTTTCCTATGTATGTAGCCGGATGAACCTTAACTCGTTTCTGGGCAACCTGCACCATTACCGTCCCCTGCGCTGTTTCAGTGAGAGATTCAAGTTCTTCCATTGAATATTGAAAGTGGAGATCGTCTTCATCAGCCGTCTGACAGCCTACAAGAATTACTTTCTCAAGTACATTTTCTCGTTCCAAATAACACCCTTCTTTCATTATATAGCTAAAAACATCATACCAAATATTATAGGTAAACAAAAATTTTGCAATATTGGGCTAAAGTGGTTGTAAATCGGGAGGAAAGTGATAAAATCAATATGTTTTCATTTTCCTATTTTAGTATTAAAAGATTATTTTCTCAAGAGGAGCAAAAGGATAAAATGACATGGGAAGTACTCAGCATGATTGGAACAGTAGCATTCGCGATCAGCGGTGCGATTATTGCGATGGAAGAAGAATATGATATCTTCGGAGTTTATATATTGGGAATTGTGACTGCGTTTGGAGGCGGGGCCATCCGAAACCTGCTGATTGGCGTCCCTGTATCAGCTTTATGGGATCAGGGGCTGTTTTTTAACCTAGCCTTACTATCCATTACGATTGTTTTTATCTTTCCAAGCAACCTGTTAAAACACTGGCAGCGATGGGGCAATTTCTTTGATGCAATAGGGTTGGCTGCATTTGCGATACAAGGTGCCATCTATGCTTCTAACATGGGCCACCCTTTAAGTGCAGTCATCGTCGCAGCCGTGCTCACAGGGAGCGGCGGCGGGATCATCCGTGACTTGCTCGCAGGCCGTAAACCACTTGTATTGAAAGCCGAAATTTATGCTGTTTGGGCCGTACTTGCTGGCCTTGTCATCGGCCTGGGAATGGCTGATCAAGCTGTGGAATTGTACGGATTGTTTCTAGTCATCACCACACTCCGTGTCATGTCTTACACCTTCAAATGGCACCTGCCTGTCAGGAAACTTGGACTGGATTGAAGCACCGCTATATAAAAAGAACCAAAAAAGGCTTTCACACTCAGTGCGAAGCCTTTTTTCTTTATATTATTTTCCGCCCCATCTGACCAATCGCATAATGAATGCCATGCTGCAAGGTTTGGAAGCAATCAAACTTTGAGAGGTTGATACTTGATTGAGTAATGGCAATTCCAAGTGCGGATGAGATGCCTACAAGTATCGTTTTCGTTCCTATTAATTTCGCTGCTGAGCCAATTTTTTCGATCAGACTGACAGTATGCTGCCCGATTTCTTGATCCAGACCTGTCAAATCAAGAACAAGGTAGCTCGCTTTATGCGAGGGAAGTTTATTTAATGTATTAATGATAAGCTGTTCAGAGCGATCCTCCTCGTACTTTCCGATCAAAGGAACTACTACTACTCCATCAAGAACAGGGATGATTGGAGAGGAAAGCCTGTTAACCAGTTCTTTTAATTCAGCTGTTTTTTCCTCCACAAGGCCTTCAAGCTGTCTGATTTGTTCTGACTCTTTTTTACGTGCAAGCTGATGAATATTTTCTGATATTTTAATGTCTGAAGGGAAATATTCAATGATGCTGTATTCGTGTCCTTCAAGCTGGTGCTGCTTGATTTTATACCAAATTGTCGTGCCAAAAAGACCGGTAAATACACCCGCATAATGGGCGGGAAGAAAACTCCCCCTTTTGTTTTCCCCTGAGCAACATTCACTTTATGCTCCCAGCTATCCCTCATTATCGCTGTAAATGTTTTCGATTCAAAATTCAAATCTTCTATCCGTGTAAGACCCCAGCCTGCGGAAGCGTAAGTGGTGGTGATCATGTCTGCTGCTTCTGAGACACTGATTTCCTTAATTCTCTCAAAGTATTGTCCCACAACAAGTCCTTGCCGGAATCCAGTGGATTCAAACACAAGATTTGAAGCCTCTTCCCCTGAAATTTCTTCAATTGTATCAAAAAAAGTCTTCATTGCTGACGAAATCCAAAAAAGGACAGCATCCTCACCTTCAAATATGAATCTTCCCTTATCTAAATCCCAGCCAAAATCAATACCACCGATTTTATAATTCATTTCAGACCCCATAAAAGAACTCCTTTATCTATCTATGTATGTTATGTAAAGCACGAAGTTTTTAATAAGCTTCGTTATTTTCTCCCTAATTATAAGAATTAAGTAGTGAAACCCCGATTCTTTTTACCCAAAATAAACATAACCAAAACCTAAGAGCAAAAAAAAGTGACATTTTATAGGTCGAATATTATTGAAACATACACTCCTGTTCCTTTCTTATCTGTAAAAACACTTCAAATGGGCTTTAAATGGCGGTTAAACAAAGAAGGTTTTCACGATGAACTTTACTAAGACTTACACCCAGCAAATGGATAAAAACTTCATGACAAGAAATACTAAAACAAACCAATCCAATAGGGAGGACCTGATTTTGTTTAATAAAGTATTTTTATGGGGCATGCTCATACTTCCCTGGTTTACTTTGTTTTTCTTAAAAAAAGAAGGAATAAAACGATACATGCCGGTTGCCATCTTCGCCTCCCTTTTGATGACGGTTTATAATGTGTTTGCTTATAATCAAAAACACTGGGAGATTAAAGTTACGATTATCCCCTTACTTAAGCCATTATTCGTATCAGGTTTATTTGGCGGTTTTTTAATTGTGACTATTTGGATCTTTTATTATACTTATGGGTATTTCTGGAAATATCTAATAACAAACATAGTAGCTGACTTTATGTTTGCGATCTTTCCTATTCATTATTTATTTCAGGAGAAGCTGGGAATTTACCAGCTTCATAACATTACCCCATTAGGCCGCTTCACCCTTTTTGTTATCTTTGCTTTATTGATCTATTTGTACCAGATGTGGCAGGAAGAGGTACTCATTTCAAAATAAAAAGGATTCCACTTTTGCTGGAATCCTTTTACTGATTATCTTATTTCAAATGAGCCATAACTGAGTTAGGATCGAAACCTAAAACCCAGTGACCGTTAACATTTGATTGAGGTACTCCCATTTGACCAGTTGCGTCTACAAGCTTTTGAGCTTCAATTGGATTTTGCTGAACATTAATTTCCTTGTAGGCAATTCCCTTGTCATCTAAAAAATTCTTCAACATTGTGCAATAAGGACAAGTATTTGTTGTGTAAACTGTAATATTGTTCATTTAAACTCCCCCGATTATCATATTTTATATACCCTTAAGGGTATATTAACAAATACGAAAAATAATGTCAACAATAGCTGCTGACATTATTTTCACTTACTAAATAATTTGCTACTTTTTTTTGAGATGGCTGTTTTCCTATACTTTATTGAGTTTAATTAGCTCATTTAAACAACAATCTTTTTGGAATAACCCTTTTAGTTTCATATACCCCAATGTCTTTTAATCATTTGAAAAAACAAGATCATTGCTGCGGATAGTCATTAATTCATGCCTGTCATATTGGTTTTGCATCAGCAGCCTCATAGCCTGTGCTCTGATTGATTTTTCAATCACATTGCGTACATACCGACCATTCGAAAAAGCTGCGGGACCAAGTGTAGATTTTATTGCAACGAGATGCTCACGAAGTTTTCGCTCTGCCTCATGACTTAGACTGTATTCCCTTTCCTTTAGCATCCGCTGGCTTATTTCCATCAGCTGGTCAATTGAATAGTCTGGAAAATCGATGACAAGAGGAAACCTGGAATGCAATCCTGGGTTCAACGTCAAAAAGTACTCCATCTCCCGAGAATATCCGGCTAGGATTAAAATGAAATCGTGCTGCTTATCCTCCATATGCTTCACCAAGGTATCAATTGCTTCCTTGCCAAAGTCTTTTTCCCCGCCACGGCCAAGAGAATAGGCTTCATCGATAAACAAAATGCCTCCCATTGATTTCTTAATCAAATCCCGTGTCTTTTGTGCTGTGTGCCCGATATATTCCCCCACAAGGTCGGCCCTTTCAGCCTCAATCAAATGCCCCTTTGAAAGGACGTTCATTTTCAGGAACAGCTTTCCAATGATTCTCGCTACTGTAGTTTTGCCGGTTCCCGGGTTCCCCTTGAACATCATGTGCAAAGCCTGCTTGCCAGCTTTCAGCCCCAATTCTTCTCGTTTTTTATTCACATATATCCAGGCATATATTTCTTTAATCATTCGTTTCATTTCTTCCATGCCAACAAGCGTCCCGAGCTCTTCCTCAATATCCTTCAAGGCAGCATGCTCTTGCGGGATCGACTTTGGAACCAGCTGCGAATCAGGCAGTTCTTTCGTTAATGTTTTCCTTTTCTGTGCGTTCAAAACAATACTGATTTGACCGTTGTTTTTCTTTCGAAGCGGTTGGTCCAAAGATTTCACCTCTCATTCTCGAAACAGTATACTTACCTATTTGATCTTTCCGTTTTGCCTACTATAAGGCATATGCCCTGTTAGGATAGAATTTTACATAATTTAAATTAGGGATGCCGTATAATCTTTGTACTTTATCTCAGTAACTTTTTGATTATTTACCATACGCCATATTGCCACAGCAATTTTCTCCATTTGTCAGAATCTGCGGTTTCCCAAGAAATACTCATATATTTATATGTATTCCAGTAAGTAGGAATTCATTTTTAAAATCATTCTGATGCCCTAAAAGTTTTTTTAATCTTTTTCCAATAAATTTTTAAGTTGTATTCGAATTCAACACCTTAAGCTTCAACTGTCCCTCTCCAAAAGAAAAACCCGCCATTGGCGGGTTTCCTGATCATTTTATTATTAAGCTTGACCTTCATAATCGATTTGGACGTTCTTTTGTGGGGCAAAGGTTGAAATAGCATGTTTATATACAAGTTGCTGCTTTCCATCAGATTCAAAAAGAACGGTAAAATTATCGAAACCTTTAATTTGGCCCCTCAATTGAAATCCGTTCAATAGGAAAACGGTACAATTAATGTTGTCTTTACGACACTGGTTTAAATATTGGTCCTGAATGTTCACTTGTTTCATGGGCGGATCCTCCTCTTTTATCTCTATTATTATGTATTCGCTCTTATCTCAAGCTTTCCTTCAATGAACTTAGAAATTTCAGCGAATTTTTTTTCAGCATCATTTGACACTGACATATCAAACCATTCCACATTCATCTTGTTTCGAAACCATGTTAGCTGTCTTTTTGCATAGCGGCGTGAATTTTGTTTTAAATTTTCAACCGCCGTTTCAAGGTCGATTTTACCAGCAAAATAATCATAAAGCTCTTTATAGCCAATTGCCTGGATAGACTGGCAGTCTTTCAGCCCCTGATCGTAAAAATATTTAACTTCCTCCAGGAGACCTTGCTCAAGCATTAGGTCGACGCGTAAATTGATGCGATTATAGAGTAATTCCCTATCCATCGTCAAACCAATAATGGCAGTATCATACAATAACTCTGGGGATTGTTTCTCCTGAAGCTCTGCTGCTGTTTTTCCTGTGCAATGAATGATTTCTAACGCCCTGATCACACGTCGGAGATTATTCGGATGAATTCGCGAAGCACTTTCCGGGTCAACAGCCCTCAACCTTTCATGCAAATAATCTTGGCCATGTTCCTCGGCTTCTTTTTCCAGCATATTGCGAAAGCTCAGGTCTGATGGAGCATCTGTAAAATGATAGTCGTAAATGACGGACTGAATATAAAGCCCCGTGCCGCCGACTATCATTGGAATCCTTCCTCTTGAGCTGATTTCGTCAATCTTCGTACGGACTAGTTCCTGAAATTCCGCTGTTGAAAAACTTTCATCCGGCTCTTTAATATCAATCAAATGATGAGGAATACCTTCCATTTCTTCATTGGTGACTTTGGCGGTCCCGATATCCATGCCCTTATAAACCTGCATTGAATCTCCGCTGATGATTTCACCATTAAATTTCTTTGCTAGCTCGATGCTCAGCTTGGTTTTACCGACAGCTGTCGGCCCAATTAACACAATCAATTTCTGTTTTTGATTCAAAAAACTTCACACTGCCTTTTCTTTGAAGCTGTTGGGTTGTTGCCCCAACATATAATCTTATCTTACCATTAAATAGAAAGCAGTTGAACATCTATGCATTATACCCCTAACTTAGCAACTGTATTCTTAAATCTAGAATTTTTGAATAAATTTTCCTGTACTTTTACAATTAGATAACGTTTACGTAACAAAAGCCCTTTCACCCCCAAATTCATGGTAGTTTAGTAGAAGTCTATGATGGATTTACTAATTTATAGAGAACTGGGTGAAAACGAATGTTATCTACTACAGAAATTGGAATTGATTTAGGAACAGCCAACACACTTGTATATAGTAAAAATAAAGGAATCGCTCTAAATGAGCCTTCTGTTGTGGCGATTGATACTGAAACAAAAAACGTTCTTGCTGTCGGCAAGGAAGCGAAAGAAATGATCGGGAAAACTCCTGGAAAGATTGTCGCAATCCGACCTTTGAAGGATGGAGTGATTGCGGACTTTGACGTGACGACAGAAATGCTTAAGCATATCATGAAGAAGGCCGCCAAAACAGGCGGGTTTGGTCTTCGCAAACCAGATGTAGTTGTTTGTACACCTTCTGGGTCAACTAGTGTTGAACGTCGTGCGATTCAGGATGCAGTCAGAAATGCAGGCGCAAAAAAGGTGCATCTAATCGAAGAACCTGTTGCGGCAGCAATTGGAGCAGGCCTTCCTGTTGATGAGCCTGTAGCAAACGTTGTCGTGGATATCGGCGGCGGTACTACCGAGGTTGCGATCATCTCTTATGGCGGTGTTGTAGCGTGCCATTCGATTCGTATTGCGGGCGACAGATTGGACGAAGACATCATTCAATATGTACGCAAAGAGTATAATGTTTTAATTGGTGAAAGAACAGCCGAAAAAATCAAGATGGAAATCGGCTATGCGCTCGTTGACCATGAAATGATGGAAATGGATATTCGCGGCCGTGACCTTGTAACGGGTCTTCCGAAAACTGTTACGCTTAATTCATATGAAATCAGAGATGCCATAAAGGAATCCCTTCTTCATATTATGGAAGCAATCCGTGCAACTCTTGAAGATTGCCCGGCGGAACTAAGTGGTGATATCGTAGACCGCGGTGTTATTCTTTCAGGTGGCGGAGCATTGCTTAATGGTATTCAGGACTGGTTAGGCGGCGAGATGGTCGTACCTGTCCATATCGCTCCAAATCCTTTGGAATCTGTTGCAATCGGTACTGGAAAAGCGCTTCAGTACATTCATAAGCTTCAGCCAGCAGTGAGATAATCCTGCGTGAAAAAACTCGTCTTTTTAGGACGAGTTTTTTGCTGTTTAAACATACATAATTACATGCAAATTTGTGAAGGTCAGCTTCCCATATCAGGCTATATTCTATTAGTCTGTTAATTTTTACACCAGGCTCTCGCTTTTTACGCGGTGGCCGCTGATCCCGCAGGGCTTAGAAAAGAACCTTCAAAATTACCCACTCACGAAGGAAATGCGGTAGCATTTTCGAGGTATCAAGTACCATTCCCTCCCATCAACAGGAGCAAAATACCAACATCAGCCTTTAACACTGTCACCTTTTAAATATTTTTCCTTAATGATTTTCATATGATGAAGCTCATGTCCTGCAATCATGAAAGGAAGTGCTCTCGCTGTAATTTCATATCCATTAGCCGAACCTATCCGCTCCCATGCATGTTGAGGTATACCCTTCATTAAGCTTATTGTAGACCTTCTGACTAACTTATAATCCTCAAGCAGATCTGTAAGGGACCGCAAATGAAAGGCCGCCTCTTTTACATAGTCATTTTCACTGTAACCGGGTAGCACGGTCTGATCTCCTCTAGAAATACGCAGCAATCTGTACCCCATTATCCGTTCGGTATCGGTTAAATGGCCAACGACTTCACTTAGTGACCATTTTCCTTCAGCATACCGGAAATTGGCTTCTGCTTCTGATAGGTTTGAAAGTAGTGTGTAAGTGTTATCCGACTGTGAAGCAAGAATATCTGTTATATCTCCATCTGGAACTAAAGAAATATAGCTTCTTGTATATTCGGGATATTCTTCAATTAATGGACGTTTAAGCAATTATATGTCTCTCCTTTTCCATCATTCTAAAGATTATTAATTCGGCTTATTGCTAGAAGAATCCTGTTTGGCAGCTTATATAGAAAGGCACCGTACCACTATGGAGATACAGCGCCAATTTAACTATTCCACCTGCTGTTTACGAAGTTTATTAAAATATAAAAATACTGGCAGCGGGATGACGATAAATCCAAGACTTTTTATAATTTGGTTAAGGGCACGATCCTTCTGACGAGTCTTTTCTTCATTTAAATAATCATCATAGTTGCTGCGAAGTTCTTTTTCACTCAATTCAGTTTTTGAACCTTCAATTTTCCCATTTTGATTCATTTGTTTATATTCTGTATAGCTCTGATAATAGCCAGATGGACTGACTAGGTCGGCTGTTGCCATAAAAATTGATACACCTCCGCCAATGACCATCATTAACGTTGCGAATAAAACGAGATAAATATATAGATGCCTGACCACACTCTCTCCCCCTTTTTCTTTGTTTTTCATTGCAAAAGCTACGAAGAAAATAATAATGACAATTGGCATGATGGCAAATAATAGCGAAAAAACAAACAATGGAGCACCTCCATTCTTCTCTTCTACTTTAAATATACTGCTTAAATCAGCTTTCTACTATCCATTTTTTGAATTTACACAAAAATAAAAAGCAGTGCTCCCATGGATGAAAGCACTGCATTTGAGTTTATTTTTACATAACACGCTTGAACATTTTTTCCATTTCATAAGTGGAGTAATGTACAATGATTGGCCTTCCATGTGGACATGTGAACGGGTCAGAAGATCGCCGCAATTCATCGAGCAATGCCTGAATCTCATCGTTCCGCAAATGATGGTTTGCCTTTATCGATGCCTTGCAGCTCATCATGATTGCTGCTTCTTCGCGCAGCTTCTTTAAATCTACTTTTTTCATCGCCAGCAGCTGTTCAATCATATCTTCAATCAGCTCTTGTTCCTCCCCGCGCGGCAGCCATTGGGGATGTGAGCGCACGATAAAGCTATTGTAGCCAAATGGCTCAAGGAAGACTCCGACCTTTTCAAGTTCTTGCTGATGTTCATTGATTTTAATGCATTCATCAGCAGAATATTCAAGTGTGATTGGTACTAGCATTTCCTGAAGCTCTGTCGCAACTTGGCCTACCTTATCACGGAAGTATTCATACTTAATCCGCTCCTGGGCAGCATGCTGGTCAATTATATAAAGGCCACGCTCATTCTGAGCAAGAATATAAGTGCCATGCATCTGGCCAATAGGATAAAGAGGCGGGACACGGGAGGGATTGCCTTCAGCCTTTGTAAAGGTAGGCTCATCCAAATGGACCTCCAAACCCAGTCCTGAAACGGGAGAAACGTTTATTTCTGTTTCTCCTGCAGGTGCCTCTTTCTCCAGCACATTTCCTTGAATGCTCTGTTCCCTTTCATTCGTTTCCGGCCTTATTAATGGTTCTGCGGCTATAAAAGCATTCCGCCAGTCTGGACCATCAGTTCTAGTGAAATCCTTCTGTTCTGCAGCTGTATAACGCTGGCTTAATTCAGTTGCTTTCTCTTCGATGATGTGCCCATTGCCAATCATGCTGTTTGAATGAGTACTAGGTGTACTTTTTTCAGAAGAAGGGAGGTGGTCAAGATCCATGAATGTCTGTTCCGACTTTGGCTTTTCAATTTTTTGAGCTATGAAGCCAGCTGGTATCAATTCCTTCGTTTTAAATGCGTTTTTGATAACCCTGGAAACCAGCTCATTCAATTCTTGCTCCTTGCTCAATCGCACTTCCATTTTTGATGGATGGACATTAACATCAATCAAAAGTGGATCCATTTCAATATTCAACAGGACCACAGGAAATCTTCCTATCGGAAGCAATGTGTGGTACCCTTCCTGAATGGCTTTTACCAGTGCATAGTTTTTAATGAACCGGCCATTGATCATAGTTGAAATATAATTCCTTGATGCCCTTGTTATTTCAGGCATGGAGATATATCCGCTGATTTTATAATCCAGTGATTCTCCTGATATCGGGACCATCGCTTTAACCATATTGATTCCATAGATTGCTGCGAGTACCTGTCGTACATCTCCATTGCCCGCAGTCTTTAATAACTGGCGGCCATTATGGACGAGCCGGAAGCTGATATCCGGATTAGCAAGTGCAAGCCGGTTTACGACATCCGTGACATTCCCCAGCTCCGTGTGGATTGTCTTCATATATTTCAAGCGAGCCGGTGTGTTAAAAAATAAGTCGGTAATCGTGATATCTGTTCCTTTGCGGCCATCCGCCTTATCAAGCGAGTCTACTTTGCCGCCTTCGATCGTAATCTTGTTTCCTTCGACCCCTGTTGAGGTCTTCATTTCCAATCTAGAAACAGATGCAATACTTGGCAGAGCCTCTCCTCTGAAACCAAGCGTCCTGATCCTGAACAAGTCGTTCTCATTTTTGATTTTGCTGGTCGCATGGCGCTGGAAGGCTGTAAGAACATCGTCTTCTTCAATGCCATCCCCATTATCGGTAATCCTGATCCTCGCAAGCCCCGCTTCTTCAAGATCGACTTCGATTACTGTACTGCCGGCATCGATCGAGTTTTCAAGCAATTCCTTCACGACAGAAGCAGGACGCTCTACTACCTCGCCGGCTGCGATTTTATTTGATAATGCATCATCGAGTTGAATGATTTTCCCCATATTTCCACCTCCAGCTTTCCATTTTATTCATTAACTGCGCAGCTTTTTCTGCAATTCATACAGTACATTGATCGCCTGAAGCGGAGTCATATCAAGAATTTCAATCCCCGTTAATTTATCAAGTACAAGTTTTTCCTTTTTACTAATTGTACTTTCTTTTTTAGGCATTGGGTCTTCATCAAAGAACGACAGCTGGGCAGCGGCAGCTGTTTCAGCAATCTGAAGCCTCTGAGATTCCTGCAGTTCCTCAGTCTTAACCGGTGTTCCATAGCCTGAGCTTCTTTGTCCATGAAGTTCAGTTGAAATTTGAGCGTCTGTCTGCTCGAGGATCTGCAGGATTTCTGCAGCACGCTCTATTAGCTCTGCAGGCAATTCAGCTAGCTGGGCAACATGAATTCCGTAGCTTTTATCTGCTGCGCCTTCCCTGATTTTATGAAGGAAAACAACCTTCCCATTTTGTTCAACTGCGCTTACATGGACGTTCTTCAATTTCAACAGCTCATTTTCAAGCGTTGTCAGCTCATGATAATGCGTTGAAAAAAGCGTCTTTGCGCCAATTTTATCATGGATATATTCAATCATTGCCTGGGCTAGTGCCATTCCGTCATAAGTAGATGTTCCACGGCCAATTTCATCAAACAGAATCAAACTGTTTTCCGTAGCGTTCGTAATCGCATTCTTCGCTTCAAGCATCTCGACCATAAACGTACTCTGTCCTGATACCAGGTCATCCGCCGCACCAATCCTCGTGAATACCTGGTCAAAGATTGGCATCACTGCTTCAGATGCAGGTACGAAGCAGCCTATTTGCGCCATGATTGCCGTAAGCGCAATTTGGCGCATATACGTACTTTTACCAGACATATTTGGCCCGGTAATAAGGAGAACTTCCCTTTCCGAATCCATAGAGCAGTCATTTGGAACATATTCCTGGGCATTCATAACCTTTTCTACTACAGGATGACGGCCATCTTTGAGGACAATTTTCCTGTGGACAGAAAACGATGGCCTTACATATCGACGCTGTTCGCTAAGCTCGGCAAATCCAAGCAGGACGTCCAATTCACTGAGTGCTTTCGCAAGTCCCTGCAATCTTGGGATATATTCTTTGATTGTTTCGCGGATGCCGGTAAATAGCTGGTACTCAAGTTCGACGCTTTTTTCCTCGGCTGCAAGAATCAATTCTTCCTTTTCTTTCAGTTCAGGAGTGATAAATCGCTCGGCATTCGAGAGGGTCTGCTTCCGTTCATACTGGCCTTCCTGAAGCAAATGCAGATTGGCGCGTGTCACTTCAATATAGTAACCAAAGATTCGGTTGTAGCCGACCTTCAAGGATTTAATGCCCGTTTTCTCACGCTCCTGGCGCTCGAGCATCGCGATCCATGTTTTTCCGTTTCTGCTTGCATCCCGGTATTGATCGAGCTGCTCATCATATCCATCCCGTATGATATTGCCTTCCTTGACAGACATAGGAGGATTATCAACGATAGCCTGCTCGAGCAAATCCGCGGCTTCCTCACAAGGATCTAAGCGATCAGACATACGGGCTGCTTCTTCAAGTGGAAGGCTCTGTAAAATATGCTTTAAAGAAGGCACCTGTAATAACGACCTTTTTAATTGCATCAGATCCCGTGGATTCAAGTTGCCAAAAGCAACCCTGCCGGCAAGCCTTTCAAGATCATATACTTCTTTTAGTTTTTCTCTTAGTTCCTGCCGTTCAAAGAATTGTCCTACAAACAGCTCGACCATTCCCTGCCTGCGGCGAATATCCTCTTGTTCGATTAACGGCCTGTTGATCCATTGCTTGAGCATCCTTCCGCCCATAGCCGTCATCGTCTCGTCCAGCAGCCACAAAAGCGTGCCTTTTTTGGCAGTGGAACGGATTGTTTCGGTCAGTTCAAGATTTCGCTTTGAAAAATAATCTATTTTCATAAATTGCTGGACTTTGTATACAGATACTTTCTGCAAATGATCCAGACTGCGTTTTTGGGTCCTGAATAAATAATTGAATAATCTTGATGCTGTTTTTCTTAATTCAGAACCTTCAAGCTCTGAAAAAAGCTCCTTGAAAGATTCGTTAAGTTCCGTGTTATCCTCTATCGATAAAGCAAGAATTGAACGTTCCTTCAGCTTTTTTTCGATTTCAGGAGAGAGCGAGCTTTCAATGACTACTTCCTTTGCACCGGACATTGTCAGTTCATTGATCAGTTCCTCGATGTTTCCTGTTAAAAGCGTGGCCCTGCTTTCTCCAGTTGTCAGATCGCTGCAGGCAAATCCATACTTATCTCCAGGGAAAATGGAAACAGACGCGATAAAATTGTTTTCTTTATCTGTAAGTCCGCGGCCTTCCATCATCGTACCGGGGGTGATCAGCTGGACAACCTCCCGCTTCACAACACCTTTTGCTGTTTTAGGGTCTTCGGTTTGTTCGCATATTGCTACTTTATATCCTTTCGCAATAAGCTGTTCAATATAATTTGGAGCAGAATGGTAAGGCACTCCGCACATCGGAATCCGTTCCTCTCCGCCACCCTCTCTGCTGGTAAGAGTAATCTCAAGCTCTTGAGATGCTTTCAGTGCATCTTCAAAGAACATTTCATAAAAATCGCCAAGGCGAAAAAATAAAAAGGCATCTTGGTAGTCTGCCTTAACTTGCAGGTATTGCTTTATCATAGGGGTATATGTAGCCATATTATCCTCCAACATTCACTATAATTCGATCTTATACTCTAAATATCTATTATAACTCGACAAAAGTTAATTTTCGATAGAATACCCTTAAAAAGTATTACCAATCCCCAATCACCGCACCAAAGCGTCACCGTGCCGGGGGTCTGACCCCCGGTGCTTTAACGCATAAAAGCAGGACTTTTTCAGTCCTGCTTGTTAGTTTTGGAAGACATTATATTTACGTGCGAGTTGGACCCACTCGTAACGTTTATGTGTTTTCAGCTTTTCACCGATTTTCTGGCGATGGTTTTCGACTGTTTTGACGGAAATACTGAGTCTTTCAGCAATATCTTTTTGTGAAAAGCCCATGACCGTCAAGATGAAGACCTCCTGTTCCCGCTTGGTGATCGGCAAATCGAGTTGCCGAAAATGCTCAACTCTACTATCGTCGTTTAATTCATGCGAATTGAATACCTTATGATTAGCTAAAATCCGATCGAGTGATTGAACAAGTTCGTCCCGGTTATGCAGCTTAATTAAATATCCATCCGCTCCTGCCTCATATACTTTTTTCTGGAATCCAATATCATCATGCAATGAATATATAACAATTTTGGCCTCCCGCAGTATTTTTCTCAATCTATCTAATGTACTCAGACCATCGAATCGTGTTAGCATCGAAACTTCAAGCAACACTAGGTCAGCTGGAAACTGTTCAGCAGCCTTTAGCGCCTCATAACCATCACATGCACAAATTCTTTCATCGATGCAAAACGACTGCTCTAATAGCACGCTTAGTCCGTCTCGCACAATTTCATGGTCGTCGATGATCAATACATTCATTTTCTTCCTCTCCCACGTTTCGCTTACAATTTCTTCTGCTCTCTTTACCCTTCCATTTTAACTCGATACTTCTCCTAATATCGCAGCGTTTATTAACATTGAGTGAATGTTTTCATAAAAAAAGACCTGATAAAGGTCCAATAAAATTAGGTTATTTGATTAGTAAAGGGCTTTTGATATTTACTATGCTGATCTTTTTCTCCAATATATTCAAAGCCGTTATCCTTATAAAACTGATTTAATTTACGATTATGGGCAACACAATCAAGCTTAATGTATTTTTTTTCAGTTTTAACATTCTTATGAATCCAATCTATTATTTCCTTTCCCAGCCCCTTGCCCATATTTTCTGGACTGATGGCAAGTCTATGCAAGTAGAGTGACTCAGAATTGAAGTCGAAACCAAAAACATGGTGGTCCCACTCACTTTGGCGGCTGGAAACTGTAAAAGTTCCGATCACGTTATCCTCTTTCAATAGAATAAACGTTTCCTTATGTAAAATGGCTTCTTTAATTTCCTCATCATCCCCTCCGCTTAAAAGATATTGCCATTGATTAATCTTGTTATTTTCCATCCATTGAGCAATCTTTTTAAGAAAAGCAATTACGTCATTTGTATCCTCTTTTGCTGCTAATCTTATTTGAAAGTCCCCTTCCATATAATCGGCCCCCTTTGCTCGTTTTAAATTACTATTTCTATAAGAAACAAGTTATCCCTGCAAAAACAAAAAGCGCAAGCGCCTTGGTCAGCCCCGACAAGCGCTGGCCGACGAAACCCGCCACGTCCTGTGGCACCGTCGGCACTAAGACATCGTGTCTGTCGAAGGGCCGACCAGTGAAGTCGTTATTTGACTTCATTGGGCGGACCGAAATCGAAATGTATAGCCGACTGCCCAGAAACGCAGAAACTGGAGACTCCGACAAAGAAGCGTTTTTTGCTTCTGCCGGCGGAGTTGAAGTTTCGGAGTTTCTAGGAGGCGACACTGGACAAGCGACTCGAGGGGCTAGGCGCGGGGGCTGGATTAAGCAAATCCGGCTTGAGTTATCCACACCTGAAAAATTTTATAATTTCCTAATCAAAAAAAACAGGCTTAGAATCAGCCTGTTTACAAAATAAATTATTTTAAAGAATTCAATACTTGCTCTATATTCTCGTTCGTCATTTCTACTGCCTGCTGCATCGTCCTAACTTCGTTTGATGCCCAATAATCGTATAATCTTGCTAAATCATTCCGATTGTATACTTGATTAGCGAATGCGCTATAGAAGTATACCAATAAAACATTGACGACATTGGCCGGCAGCTTTTTACGTGTCGATATGGATCTTAGAGCTATATTTTCAAGCCCGCGAATATTGTTATTTGTTAGTTTCTCCACCACTTCTATTGGCAAGGCAGTTTCGCAGAATTGAAGGAAGTCTTGGTCATTTAAAAGTTTATTCATAGAAAAATCTCCTGCTTAATTTACTTTTTTCAGATCGTTTTGATCGCATTCTCCAATAGTTCGATGTCTTTAGAGATTTCGTTCCTGATCCTGACATCATTACACCTTTGATATTCAATATGCAGCCGTCTAAGTTCCTCACTAAAAATTAGATATTCAAAGTTGTTATTCATAATCGCCCTCATTATCATTGACTATTCTAGAAAATATCTTCCCATATTTTCCTTGAGTCAAACAAATTTTATTTCGAGGGGGATGTTAAGCTTACCTTAACATTAAGCAGTGACCCATTGGAAGAGGTAATTTGGTTTATTTAATTTTCCCAATGAAAAGGGCTCATCATCCATGTTGAAACTGTCGGACCGCTTCTTAAAGATAATCAATTTGTATGTTTTATACATCCTTTTTCAAAACCTTGCCTACTGCCCAACTTTGGTGTTCGTGAAACAAAAAATTCATAGCCTTAGCTGGTTCCAACCACCTCAGGGAGTGTCCTCCTTCTGTCGGCTCCCCTGACTTTCCTAATATATTACAGAAGTAAAAATACCCCTCACTTAAATAGTAACTCCTATCATTTGCTGAATAAAAGTAACGTAGGGCGCTGCCAATAAACGATCCTATTTCGAGTGTCATACCCATTTCTTCAATACCTTCTCGTAAGAGACATTGTTCATGTGATTCTTCGTTTTCCAGGCCTCCGCCAGGCAAAAAATAATTGCCATCATCCGTTTGAATTACGGCGATTTTATCCTTATGTTCATGGAAAATCAAACCATAGACACCAGGCCTGAAAATATAATCCACGTCATCCTCTTTGAAACCGAAAATGTTCATTCTGTTACTTCTTCCTCTCTCTCGAATAGAGTTTCTCTTGAGTATACGAAGCTTGATTTAGATTCTGTATCTATACTTCTTTTTAGTACTGAAGGAAATTTGTATCGCTCGGAGTGACTGCTTTTATAAAATCCATATCAGCTTTCCCTGGGTCTAAAACGACAAATTCTGTAGCCCAATGGCCGGAATGGAAGATTACGTTACTGCCACTATAAAAATTAACCGTAAACCATTTGAATTTTTCAGCTACTTTATACTGCTGCGTCAAATAATCTTCTATTTTTCTATTTTTACTAAATTTAAATATTGTTAAGTTTGTTTCCACATTAATGACCGCACCGAATAAGGAATTTATTTCAGTCAAAATTTCTTTTTCCTCATTCCAGCAATGTATTTCAATCAAGTTAGTCTTCTTTAAATAATATTGAGTCAATGGCACCCAATAATTATAGTTTTCTGGCAATGGATAAGTCGGATTTTCATC
Source organism: Heyndrickxia sp. MSNUG (assembly GCF_049532715.1). NCBI lineage: Bacteria > Bacillati > Bacillota > Bacilli > Caryophanales > Bacillaceae > Heyndrickxia > Heyndrickxia sp. MSNUG. The sequence goes on along the minus strand of NZ_CP150978.1, from coordinate 1,880,956 downwards.
AAAAGTAAACCATGGTACAGTAAATTGTACCTCCACATTTCATCTCCTCCACCCACATTTTTTGCTAATTATCTAATTCGTCTTTATTTAGTGCATTCCTTTACTTAAACGCTGGAATATTACCAACAAAGCAATAATTATTTTTTACTATAAGGCTAAGAGGCTGTGTTAAACCTTCATTGTACATTTTCATTCTATGTATTCGCTTTTTTGCGGCGCAAGTGTAATTATGTAGGACTTTGCAATTCTGCGTCTCATCTGTCTATGCACTTTGGAAATGTGTAAGCACTACGGAAGATCCCACTACCCTCTGCTCATTCAATAAATGCCAAAAGGAAACATTGACCTTTAACACACCACAAAACAAAAAAACATCTTATCAAGAAATCTGCTACTGCTACTCATCGAGGGGCCACCCCCTTAACTTGACGATTTCATCAGTCCAGAAAAGATAATTCCTATGTCAAGAATAAAAAAAACTAGGAAGTGCGAGCTTCCTAGTTCGATGTTATTCTTCTTCAGTCCCTAAAAGGAAATCCGGGTTCAAGTCTTCGAACTCGTCGTCATCGACACCATGGCCCCATTCATCATCGTCACAGTCGCAGCCTCCTGGATGAACAAGAACGCATACCTTTGTTTCTCCGATCACTTCAACCAAGAACTCCCTCTCTACATGCACGATGATCTTATTTCCATTTGGCGAGATGACTGCTTCGATGCAGTTAGGCTGCTGAAGCACCTCGACAAGTACATCGTGGTCATCCATGCAATCTGGGTCGCGGTATTTTAGCTTGATGACATCGCAGTATGTTTCTTTTTCTGTGACTACTTCTGTTTTTGTATTATCATCATATGAGTACCAGATATTGACGTCGTAAGACCCACTCACTTCAACCGTTTTCCCGACCTTTTTTGCTTTATACTTATGGTTTATGACCCAAGCGCCTAGAATGCTGCTCGGATGATGCGCTGGGTTGATCGTATGATTGGACTGTGTAAACTTGCGTCCTTTCGCTACGACGGCTTTCGTGATAATCTCTCTGTAATCTCCCATTGCGAGCGAAACCTCCTCAATCTTTTTCAATTCATCCTATGCGTGATATTAGACTAGTGTGCGATTAATTTTAGAACAGCTAGTAAAAACTTAGGCATAGTTCATTGTATGCCCATTCGCGGTGAATGTTCCCGATTGATGAAAAAGTGTAGGCAAGAACATAAAAAAACATGGCATCTATCTTGTATAGATGCCATGTTCCAATAAAATTTTAATTGTTTAATGACTGCAGCCGCTGCCACAGCTCTCACCATTTTTGATCGCTGCACCAGTTTCCCCGCGAAGAACGTCTCCGCCAGTTGAAGCAACCACCTCATCTGTAACGGTGTTTGAGATCGTTGTAGCAATTAATTGAAGCAGATCATTTACTTCCATTTGTGATTGCTTGAATTCTTGTACAACTGGAATTTCATCAAGCTGCTGCTCTAAGGAAGCAATTTTTTCTTCAGTCTTTTGTAGAGCTTCTGTTTTTCCGTAGTGCTGGAAGTTAACAGCCTGTTTTTGCAAACCTTTGATAGAAGAAATAATGGTTTTTACTTTTTCATTTTCGTGAATCTGAGCTTCTGCACGCTTGAAAAAGTCAACTTCCTCCGTCTCAGCAATCATTAATGCTATTTCTCTTGAACGCTTGATAATGTCATCTTTATTGTATTTAGCCAACTTACTTCACCTCAACTGGTTCAAATTCTTCGATCATTTCCCCGTTTAATGACCATGTTTTTGCATTTGTAATTTTCACTTTCACAATTTTGCCAATCGCTGTTTTTGGACCGACAAAATTCACAAGCTTCAGCTTGCTTGTATAGCCAGCAAGGACATCAGGGTTGTTCTTGCTTTCGCCTTCTACCAGTACTTCAACAATCTGATCCTGATATCTTTTCATGGACTGTGCAGATTGCTCATTAACAAGTGCATTCAACCGCTGCAAACGCTCTTTCTTTACTTCCATCGGGACATTGTCCTGCATCTTCGCAGCAGGTGTTCCTTCCCTTGGAGAATAAATGAACGTATATGCTGCTTCAAAGCCAACTTCACGAACAAGGGACATTGTTTCTTCAAATTGCTCGTCGGTTTCATTCGGATAGCCTACAATTATATCTGTAGTCATAGTAACATTAGGGATTGCTGCCTTAATTTTACGGACTAGCTCAAGATATTGTTCACGTGTATATTTACGTGCCATAATCTTCAATACATCAGTGGAACCTGATTGTACCGGCAGATGGATATGATCCATCAAATTACCGCCTTTAGCGAGCACTTCGATCAAATGATCATCAAAGTCGCGAGGATGGCTTGTTGTAAAACGGATTCTAGGAATATTAATTTTACGGATTTCATCCATTAGGTCACCAAGACTAAACGTCATATCAGTAAAGTCTTTGCCATACGCGTTTACGTTCTGCCCTAGCAGGGTAATTTCCTGATAGCCCTGTGCAGCAAGCTGGCGTACTTCCTGGATGATATCTTCTGGACGACGGCTGCGTTCCTTGCCGCGAGTATAAGGAACGATGCAGTATGTGCAGAACTTATCACATCCATACATGATGTTAACCCATGCCTTAATATTGCCCCGGCGAACTTTAGGAAGGTTTTCAATTACATCCCCTTCCTTAGACCAAACCTCAATTACCATTTCCTTCGACATATATGCTTCATGAAGGATGTTTGGCAAACGGTGGATATTATGTGTTCCAAAAATCATATCAACCTGGTTATATGTTTTTAAAATCTTATTAACGACTGATTCTTCCTGTGACATACATCCACAAACACCCAACAGGAGGTCGGGCTTTTCTTTTTTCAAATGTTTTAGATGTCCAAGCTCTCCAAAAACTTTATTTTCAGCATTTTCTCTGATCGCACAAGTATTTAAAAGAATGACATTTGCGTCCTCCACCGTGTCAGTCGGTTCATAACCAAGGTTTAAGAAGATACCTGCCATTACTTCTGTGTCATGCTCATTCATCTGACACCCGTACGTGCGGATGTAGAACTTACGCCCATGGCCCATTCCATGAAACTGCTCAGGAATGGCAAAGTCCTTATGATACGATACTTCTTCCTTGCCTCGTTTCTTCGCATCCTTCAAGGAAGGAGCTGTATAAACTGTTTCAAAGTACTTGCTGTAATCCTTATCGGATTTTTTGTCCGAAGAATCAGCATTTTGTACTTGTTGGCTTTCCAAGCGTTGTTTCTCGTTCATTGTAGATCCCCTTTCGTTAGAAAAGCGTGAGCGATTTGAGCCGCTACGAATTGCTTTAATCCGCTGCTATGAATAAGGGTATTATTAGCAGCTCATTCAGACTAAAAACGGTCCGGCACTGGAGGGTAACACCAGAACACTGCCGCATTTTTAAAAACAGGGCTAATGAATTTTGAAACCCTGAAAATATTAAATATACACATTATAATAGTATAAACTCTTCAATCAATGAAAACAATAGTAGGCACTGGAAATACAGCATTCCTTTAGAAAAATGCCTGTCTAATATCCAATATTACCTCAACAATTTATCTTTAGGTGTGATGCTTGTCACGAATAAACGATAATAAAAACCCCAATCAAATGATTGGGGTCTAAAATTGTCCATTCTAAGTACCTCTTAGAATTTAGAGACAATTTAATTACATGAATTCTGCAACTAGCTTATCAAAGTGAGCTTGATCAAGCTTAAGGTCTGCATTTACAAGCGGAGTTTCTGAGTAGCCGCTTACTAGCTCCTGGTATGATTTGCGCTCGGTGTTTTGATAGATTAAGCCAGTTACAAGTCCATTATGCTGCATCAAAGTTTGCATTGCAGCTTCGCGGTTTGATGGATCATATCCTTCGATATCGCTAAGCTTTGTCAGGTTTTCTTTGAACCAGTCATATGTGTTGACTTTATTGTAAGTTACACACGGGCTGAATACATTGATTAAAGAGAAACCTTCATGATTGATTCCTGCTTCGATAAGAGCGGTTAGATCCTTAAGATCAGTTGAGAAGCTTTGTGCCACGAATGTAGCGCCAGCTGTCAATGCTAATTCCATTGGAGAAATCGCTTGTTCGATTGAGCCCATTGGAGTTGATTTCGTCTTGAATCCAGCAGCAGAACGAGGGGATGTTTGTCCCTTTGTCAAACCGTAAATCTGGTTATCCATAACGATATAAGTAATATTGATGTTACGGCGGATCGCATGGACAGTATGTCCCATTCCGATCGCGAATCCATCACCGTCTCCACCTGAAGCGATAACTGTCAAATCACGGTTCGCCATTTTCACGCCCTGCGCGATAGGAAGGGCACGACCATGGATCCCGTGGAATCCGTAAGAGTTAATATATCCGGAGATACGGCCAGAACAGCCGATACCTGAAATAACGGCCAAACCTTCTGGCTCTAGTCCAACATTCGCTGCTGCACGCTGAATTGCCGCCTGTACAGAGAAGTCACCACAGCCTGGGCACCAGTTTGGTTTTACATTATTGCGAAATTCTTTAAAAGTCGCCATCCTAGAACAACTCCTTGCATTTTGTGTGGACTTCCTGCGGCAAGAATGGATTTCCGTCATACTTGAGGATCTTGGTGATCTTCTCGTGACTTCCCACATTCATCTTCATGATGTTTGCCAGCTGTCCTGTTGCATTATTTTCAATAACTGCAACCTTCTTTGCAGATTTAACGAGCTGCATCATTTCTTCAGCTGGGAATGGGTGGATCAGGCGCACGTGTGCGTGGTTTACTTTCAAACCGTCCTTCTCAAGTCTACCCATTGCTTCTTCAATCGCACCACGTGTAGAGTTGAAACCTACGATCAATAGATCAGCTTCCTCATGTGGAGCGTTTTTATGGATTGGAGTATCGAACTTCAGATTGCTGATCTTGCGGAAACGCTTATCCATCTGGGCAATACGGTTCGCTGCAGATTCTGAAGGTTTACCAGTTTCGTCATGCTCAACACCAGTAACATGGTGGATACCGTTCTTCATTCCTGGAACGACACGTGGTGATACACCATCTTCAGTCACTTCGTAACGCTTAAAGTAACCCTTGTCATCAATTTCAGGAAGTGCTTCTGTAGCTAATTTCCCGCGGCGGATTTCAACTTTGTCAAACTCAAGCGGTTCAACAGTCTGCTTTCCTAATGATAACTGAAGGTCAGTCAGCACAATAACCGGGCACTGATATTCTTCTGCAAGGTTAAAAGCTTCTGTTGTATCGTAGAAAGCTTCCTGAACAGTACTTGGAGCCATAACAATTTTAGGAATCTCACCGTGAGTTCCATAAATCATTGCCATAAGGTCGGATTGTTCCTGTTTAGTAGGAAGACCTGTTGATGGACCGCCACGCTGAGTGTCAACAATAACAAGCGGAGTTTCAGTTATACCTGAAAGACCGATTGCTTCCATCTTCAATGAAAGACCAGGACCTGCTGAAGCTGTAAGCGCACGCACGCCACCATAGTTTGCTCCAATTGTCATCGTAACGGCCGCAATTTCATCTTCTGTCTGGATAACTGTTCCGCCAAGAGCAGGAAGTTTCTTGATCAAATATTCCATGATTTCTGATGCAGGTGTGATTGGATAAGCAGCCATGAATCGGCAGCCTGCTGCCACAGCACCAAGTGCAATCGCATCGTTACCAATCATAAATAGGCGTTTTTGACCATCCGCTTTTTCAAGCTGCATAGTCTCTGAATCGCCTAATTGTTGTTTCGTATATTCGTAGCCCGCTTTGATGGCTTCCATATTTTTATCGACAACTTGTTGTCCTTTGCGTCCGAAGATTTCCTGGACGACTTCTTCAAAAACCTGGATATCCAAGTCTAAAATAGCACTAGTCGCACCGATGGCAACCATGTTTTTCATAAGAGATGTTCCCAGTTCAGTAGCCATTTCCGTAAATGGAACCGCATACATCGCAGCTTGAGTATCCTCTGGCTTCTTTGGGTCAAACTTAGCATCAGCAATAATTACGCCATTCTCATGCAATTCTTTGTAGTTAACATCGATTGTTTCTTGGTCGAAGGCTACAAGAATATCTAAATCGTCAGAAATAGATCGAACCTCTGTAGTGCTTACTCGAATTTTATTATTTGTATGCCCGCCCTTGATACGTGATGAAAAGTGACGGTAGCCATACAAGTAGTAGCCTAGACGGTTCAATGCAATAGAGAAAATTTCCCCGGTAGATTCAATTCCTTCTCCCTGCTGTCCGCCAACTTTCCATGAAAGTTGATTGATCATCTCTTACACCCCTTTAGATACGTAAAAAAATATGTAAAAACGCTTCGTTATTAAGTGTAGCACTTTTCCTAGTCATTCACTAGAATTAACGGTTTTCAAACAAAATCGCATCTGAAATCTAGCAAAAGGATGGTACTAAACGCTTACAATTCTAGACCTATGTGAAAAAAAAAGCAACCCTTTATAAGGAAATATTGACGAAAATATGAATATTTTTTTATTTATTAAAATATTATAAGTTCATCGCCTTCCGCTTTTAACTAAAAAACAGGCAAACCCCTTGATGCTATTGAGTTTTACCGTTTCCCCAAGGAAGTCGCTCCGCCATATTCGAAAATAAAAACTTCTTTACTTGTATATCAGAATAGTATTTTTGCAATTCATTCCATAAGTTTTCGTATTGGTTGTTTTTAGCTAGCTTTGTAACCGAAAATTCGGTACCGTCAAAGTCAGAGCCAAATCCCACATGGTTCTCTCCTCCTAATGAACATACATATTCCAGATGACGGAGAACATCATCTAATACAGCTTCCTTAGTTCCGGATAAAAATTCCGGCACAAATGTAAGTCCCATTACTGAGTCTCGTTCAATTAATGCCATGATCTGGTCATTCCGCAGGTTTCGCGGATGCTGACAAAGAGAATGACAATTGGAATGTGAAGCAAACATATACCTGCTCGTTTCAATTACATCCCAGAACCCTCGCTCTGATAGATGGGAGACATCGCAAGCCGTATTTGTGTCGTTTAACACCTTTATTACCTGTTTGCCGAATCTTGAAAGTCCTGCTCCTCGTTCTTCCAACGCACCATCTGCAACATAGTTCCCATAATTCCATGTTAACCCCACTGCTCTGACTCCCAGCCTCAGCAATGTTCGCAACTTCAACAGATCCTGTCCGATTGCGTCACAGCCCTCCAGCGTCAGCATCGCCCCTATTTCATTTTCTCCCAACTCACGTATTTCCTCTTTGCTTTTTACGAGCTTCATCTGCGGATAGGTCGAGAGGACCTTCTCGTAAAATAAGTCCGCCATCTTAAGCGCTGCCTGAAATTTTAAATCAGGATGGACCGATTCCGGGACATAGATGGCAAAAAATTGAACTTTGGTCTTTGAAGTGATCAAATGCTCCAGATTTACCTGCAACTCCTTTGAACTGCCGAAATCGAGGTTTGGATTCATAAATAACTTATATAACACATCACAGTGAGCATCGAATATTTTCATAAGAACTCCTCCTATTTATATTGATAATACGGCAAAAAACGAAAGAAACCTGCTTGCAAAAGCAAACAGGCAGATTATCTGAACCATATAAGTCTTTTAAAAAACCAAATTCTATCTTTATGACGGACTTCCGCCAGAGTTACCTGGGTTCTACGATCAGTTTGATTGCCGTTCGTTCTTCGCCATCAATCAGGATATCAGTAAATGCCGGGATGCAAATTAGATCGACGCCGCTAGGTGCTACGAACCCTCTTGCGATTGCTACTGCCTTTACGGCCTGATTTAATGCACCCGCTCCAATCGCCTGGATTTCTGCGCCGCCTCTTTCGCGCAGTACTCCAGCAAGCGCACCAGCTACAGAATTAGGATTAGATTTTGCTGAAACTTTTAATATTTCCATTCCTGGCTCCTCCTTATATTGTCCCGATCCTGGATGCCATAAGAGGACATCCAGGTTTGTTTGTTCCACTGCTACTATATTCAGGAGGAAGCCTACATATGACCCGCAATAAAAAATCTGCGGAGAAAGTCGTAAAAACTAATTCTTTTCATTACGTATAGAATGGGTGGTCATCATTGACAAGGATCGTTTGTACCTTCACTGCCTTGCCTGTTTTCTTGTCAAGGTCAATCAAGACAGCAGATAGCTGAGAGCGACCGTCCTTCGCCACCTCAAACCTCGTGGGAAGGCTTGTCAAAAACCTTCTTAGGACAGCTTCTTTCTCGACGCCCAATATGCCGTCATATGGCCCCGTCATGCCCACATCGGATAAAAATGCTGTACCATTAGGCAGGATTCTCTGATCCGCTGTCTGTACATGAGTATGCGTTCCTACAACTGCTGATACTTTACCGTCAAGGTACCAGCCCATCGCTTGCTTCTCACTTGTTGCCTCAGCGTGGAAATCCACAAAAATCAGCGGCGTTCTTTTCCTTGCTTCTGCAATCAATTCATCTGCCTTTTTAAAAGGACAATCAATCGGGGTTAAAAAGGTTCTCCCCTGTAAATTGATGATCGCAAGTTCTTCCTGATTAATCTTTAAATATACAATGCCCTTTCCTGGTACTTCTTCAGGGAAATTGGCAGGTCTCACTAGATATTTCGCATTATCAATAAATTCAAAAATGTCACGGTTATCCCAGGCATGGTTTCCAAGCGTTACAGCCTGTGCTCCCTCTTCAAGAAATTGACGATAAATCTTTTCAGTTATCCCTTTTCCACTTGCCGCATTTTCACCATTGATGATGGTCACAGTCGGCCGATATTTTTCTTTCAATTTAGGCAAGTATTCGGTTACCATATCTCGTCCTGGAGAACCTACTACGTCTCCCACAAATAAAATCCGCATCAAAATTCCCTTTCCTGTCTCAAATTTAAGCTGTATAAATCAAATTGTATCATACTCACATATCATTAAGTAAATCTATAAGCGGGCGTATAAACAGAACATCAACATCAAATAAAAAAAGCGGTGCAAAAGCACCGCTTTATTTTGCGTATTCAACTGCCCGAGTCTCACGGATGACTGTAACCTTGATATGCCCCGGATAATCGAGCTCTTCCTCGATTTTCTTACGGATATCACGGGCCAGGCGGTGAGCCTGCAAGTCATCAATTTGATCAGGTCTAACCATAATCCTGATTTCTCTGCCTGCTTGAATTGCAAACGACTTTTCGACTCCTTCATATGATTCAGAAATCTCTTCCAATCTTTCAAGGCGTCTAATGTAGTTTTCAAGCGCTTCGCTGCGGGCACCAGGCCTTGCAGCTGACAATGCATCAGCAGCAGCAACGAGTACTGCAATGACCGAAGTTGGCTCAGTATCGCCATGGTGAGAAGCAATACTATTGATGACAACAGGATGCTCCTTATACTTAGTAGCAAGTTCCACTCCTATTTCTACGTGGCTTCCTTCTACTTCATGGTCGATCGCCTTTCCGATGTCATGCAGGAGTCCTGCACGGCGAGCTAATGTCTCATCTTCACCTAACTCAGCAGCAAGTAAGCCGGACAACTGCGCTACTTCCATTGAATGCTTTAGAACATTCTGTCCGTAGCTGGTTCGATACTTCAAACGGCCAAGAATTTTGATTAAGTCTGGATGCAGTCCGTGAACGCCCACTTCGAAGGTTGTTTGTTCCCCAACCTCACGGATGTGCTCATCCACTTCACGGCGTGCCTTCTCAACCATTTCCTCAATTCGAGCCGGATGAATACGTCCGTCCTGAACTAGCTTGTCTAGAGCTAAACGGGCTGTTTCACGCCTGATTGGATCGAAACCGGATAGGATTACTGCTTCCGGAGTGTCATCAATAATGAGGTCGATTCCCGTCAACGTTTCCAGGGTACGGATATTCCGTCCCTCACGGCCGATAATGCGTCCCTTCATTTCGTCATTCGGAAGGTTTACGACTGACACAGTTGTTTCAGCAACATGGTCAGCTGCGCATCGTTGGATGGCTAGTGAAAGAACTTCCTTAGCTTTTTTATCGGATTCCTCTTTCGCCCTGTTTTCGTTTTCCTTAATCATTAGTGCAATGTCGTGAGCAAGTTCTTGCTCAGTTCGCTCCAAAATGATGGATTTAGCCTCATCACGCGTTAAGCCCGAGATGCGTTCTAGTTCAGCCTGCTGATTTCGTACCATCTCGTCCACTTTGCTTTCCATCTCTTCAATATGCTGTTGTCTTTTGGAAAGAGCGTCATCTTTTTTCTCTAAAAGATTTTCACGTTTATTCAACGTCTCATCTTTACGGTCAAGATTCTCCTCTTTTTGCAATAAACGATTTTCTTGTTTTTGCAGTTCATTTCTTCGCTCACGAATTTCACGCTCTGCTTCAGTGCGCAGCTTGTGATTTTCATCCTTAGCCTCTAGCAGGGCTTCTTTTTTCATAGCCTCTGCTCCGCGCTTCGCATCTTCGATAATCTGCTCAGCAGCGTTTCTGGCACCTGCAATTTTTGCTTCCGCAACGGATTTACGATAAAAATAGCCAACAACTGCACCGACGAATAGGCCAAGCAAAATGGAGATGATCAAAATAATAGGATCCATCATTTTCACCTCCTCTTGCTATGAACTTGTGTTACGTTTTTTAAAGTGTCGGCATGTACATTGTTTCAAGCATCAACATACAGCTCTAATGCTTTTAAACGTTTTTAATACCATGAAAATGTAAAATATACATTTTTAATTGTAAAGCTGCTAAATTTTATTGTCAAGGGTTTGTCCCCCAAGGATTCTAAACCTTTTTATTCATTATTCTTTTTTTTCTAATTTTTATCCAGATACTTTGATTGAGCTGGCTGTTGATTTACACTCCAAGCACTCGCTTTCGGCAGCAGTGCCAGAAGGGTCCTCTGCTCTGGTCACTTGCTGGGACTTACTCAATCATCTTTCATGACACTGAATAGGCTCCTTGAATCAATACTGCTTGGAGGAAAAGAGATACTGTTGTCGACAAGTATCTCACCTCCCAATCCAATCAACAGAGTACTAAATTCAACAATGAGCTTTTACACATCCTGTTTAAAACAAACCAAACAAGGCCTCCTGGTTACAGGAGACCTTGTGTTAATATTCAAGCTAGAGTTTTAATCCAGTTCAAGTTCTTCCTGGTCTTCTTCACTTTCAGTTACAGTAAATTCTCCATCAAGGCCATAGTGATTCCGGATCTTCTTCTGGATTTCAAGGCGGATGGACGGGTTCTCTTTAAGGAAAATCTTCGCGTTTTCCCTTCCTTGTCCAAGGCGTTCTTCATTATAAGAATACCATGAACCGCTCTTTTGAACGATATCGAGTTCTGAGCCAATATCGATGATCTCGCCCTCTTTAGAGATTCCTTCGCCGTACATGATATCAACTTCAGCTGTACGGAACGGAGGAGCAACCTTGTTCTTAACAACTTTAATCTTTGTTTTGTTACCTACCATATCATTGCCCTGCTTCAATGTTTCGGCACGGCGGACTTCTAGACGTACACTTGAATAGAACTTCAATGCGCGTCCACCAGGTGTTGTTTCAGGGTTACCGAACATTACACCGACTTTTTCACGAATCTGGTTAATGAAAATGGCAAGAGTCTTAGATTTATTGATAGCACCAGAAAGCTTACGCAAAGCCTGAGACATCAAACGAGCTTGCAGACCTACGTGGGAATCACCCATTTCCCCTTCAATTTCAGCCTTTGGTACAAGTGCAGCAACAGAGTCAATAACGATAATATCAATTGCTCCGCTTCGAACAAGTGCTTCAGCAATTTCCAAAGCTTGTTCACCCGTATCTGGCTGTGAAAGAAGAAGTTCATCGATATTAACACCAAGCTTTTGAGCATATACAGGATCAAGAGCATGTTCTGCATCAATAAACGCAGCTTGTCCGCCGTTAGCCTGTACTTCTGCAATCGCATGAAGCGCAACTGTTGTTTTACCTGAACTTTCTGGTCCGTATATTTCGATAACACGTCCGCGAGGATATCCGCCTATTCCTAAAGCAACATCCAATGCGAGCGAGCCACTTGGAGAAGTTGAAATCTTAGTGTCAGTCTTCTCTCCCAATTTCATAACTGAGCCTTTACCAAATTGTTTCTCAATTTGCTTTAACGCCATATCTAATGCGGCTTGACGATCACTCACTCAATTTTCCTCCTTTTATATAAAAACGAACTGGCATTCTGCCTGCCCGCAAATCTCTTATTTAATTCCTACTATTACTATACCTTTTTCATAGCAGTTTGTCCATCAAAAAATCGAACATTTATTCGTTTTTTTTCATCAGTTTCAATTAGGCAAAACTGATTTTCTATATCTTTTTTTACTAATTTTCAAATTGCCAATCCACTGAAAACACCATTTCCAAAAAGAATCTGTCTATTTCACGCCCAGAACAAAAAGCGCAAGCGCCTTGGTCAGCCCCGACAAGCGCTGGAGGGCCGCCCAGTGAAGTCGTTCTTTGACTTCATTGGGAGGACCGAAGCGACTCGAGGGGCTAGGCGCTGGAGCTGGATTAAGCAAATCCGCCTTGAGTAATCCACACCTGAAAAAATTTATAATTTCCTAATTAATAAAAAAACACGGAGCTCATCGCTTCCGTGTTCCTGCCAATCTATTAAGCAATAAAAAACAGCCATACTTTACTGCACGCGTTCTGATTGCTTTCCTGGATCCGCCAAGCTGAAGTTTTTCTGCATATGCCGGCTGGCCTTTTATCGATATCCCAATATATACAGTTCCTGCAGGGCGGCCTTCTAATTCATCTGGACCTGCAACGCCCGTGAAACTGATTCCTATGTCTGCGTTTAAGATTAAAGCTGCGTTAACTGCAAGTTCCTTTGCACATTCGCTGCTTACGGCACCAAAAGTTCCGATGGTTTCTGGCGGGATGTTCACTAATCCAATTTTGGCCTCATTTGAGTAGCAAACGATTCCACCCTTGAAAATGCTGCTCACCCCAGGAATAGAAGTGAGTTCCTGCTGGAACATACCTCCAGTCAAACTTTCAGCTGCTGTTAAAGTCAAATCTTTTTCCTTTAGAAGCTTCGAAAGTTCAGCCATGAGTGAAGTTTCGTCATAACCATAAAAAAATTCGCCAACACGTGCCATAATATCAGCTTCAACTCTGTCAATGAGCGTTTGAGCTGTTTCAGAGGTATCATCTCTTGCAGTGAGCCTTAATGTCACTTCGCTGTCCCCGGCTAAAGGTGCAATCGTTGGATTGCTTTGGGCATCGATTAGATCCTCAATCTTTGCTTCAAGTGCCGCCTCTCCAATTCCAAAGAAACGGAGCACCCTGGACTCGATTTTTGCCTGCCTGCCAAACATGCCCGCAATCGCTTCCTGTCCATATTTTGTGAACATTGGTTCCATCTCGGATGGCGGACCAGGGAGAAGCATGTATTTGTGATTCTCAGTTGTTAGAAACATTCCAGGAGCCATACCATTATCATTCTTCAAAATAATCGATCCATCGATCACTAGTGCTTGCCTTCGGTTGTTTTCTGTCATTTCCCTGTTTGTCTTTTTAAAATAATGTTCAATTGATACCATTGCTTCCTGATCCATTACAAGCTGCTTCCCAAGCTGTGCAGCAATCGTATCTTTTGTAAGATCATCCTTAGTAGGCCCTAGTCCTCCGGTGAAAAGGATGAATTCGGCACGTTCTTGAGCTACTTTCACGGCTTGCTTCAGCCTCTCGGGATTATCACCCACAACAGTATGATAGAAAACATTTATTCCGAGGTCAGCTAGCTGCCTTGACAGAAATCTAGCATTTGTATTGACGATTTGCCCCAATAGCAATTCAGATCCTACCGCAATAATTTCAGCATTCATCTCCATAATCCCCCAATGGCTGCCATTATTTTGAGTTCTTGAAAATATCCTTATTTTTCGCGAAATAGTCCCACCCAGACCAAATTGTAAAGAACATTGCTACCCATAAAGCGATGTCCGCAAATGGAATAGAAAACGCTTCGAATATGATATTGTGCAACAGTAATGCAGAGATGGCGACAGTTTGGGCCCACATCTTTATTTTGCCAGGCATTTTAGCTGCTACAACCTCACCGCCCCCTGCGAGGAGAAGGCGAAGGCCGGTAACGGCAAACTCCCTGCTGATGATCACGATGACGATCCATGCAGCTGCATAGCCAAGTTCTACTAAGACAATAAGCGCAGAAGAGACAAGCAGCTTATCTGCCAGCGGGTCCAAAAATTTCCCCAGGTTCGTGACAAGGTTGTGTTTTCTGGCTAAATAACCGTCTACCCAGTCAGTCACTGAGGCAAAAATATAAATAAGTGCACCAATTAGATGGGTAACTGGCATTGTTGTACCAAGCAGAGAAATTCCCCCCCACGAAAAAGGTACAATCATCACGATTAGAAATAACGGAATAAGAAAAATCCGTGAAATCGTAATTTTATTAGGCAAGTTCATATTCTTTATCCTCCAAGATGAAAAATAGCAAATTACAGATATCTGCATTCCGCTTTTGTATGCAATATGTAGATAAAATTACTATCCATTATAATTTTAGCCCGTATAAACATAAGTCCATACGGGCGGTTCAAACTTACTTTAGGTTCAATAAGAATTATTTCACAAAGTTGATGATAATTTTCTGTGTCATGTCTTCTTGCGGGGAAACCGCATACTCCAGCTTTTGGTCATTCACATAAATTTCCGTATCTGGCGCATATCCGACATTAATAATTGCTTGCGTTTCATTTGATAAATCCACTGATTTGTTCTCATTCTTTCCTTTTACCAGCGTTTCCTGGAATACTGTCTTGCCTGTCCCATTTGAAACCCCAACCCACGTCTGTCCTAATGAAACGATCTTCACAACAAATTTATTTGTATTCTTTACTTCATAAGTTGTATTGCTGCCGCTATTAGTGACCATTGTTAGTTCCTGGGCAGGCGTTTCTTCAGGCGCTGTTTCCTCGTCTGCAGGCTCATCCTCGACGTCACCAGCTTGATCCGCTTCATCGTTTCCGCTGCCCTCATCAGAAATTTTTTCTGATTCTTCTAACGCAGGTTTCCCTTTTTCAGTTGTTGATGGCTCTTTCGCTTCATCACCAGCATTCTGGACAATCAGATACCAGATTAATGCGATGGCACCGATTATAAATATACCAATTAAAATTTTGGGAAGTACATCCAAGATTTTAGAGGTGTCTGGTGAAATGCTTCTCCGAGACTGGACCCGCGAAAGCTGCTCAGGTAGCTCTTCATTGTATGTATTGGGAATCTCGTTTTTATACTGCTCGAACAACGGGTCTGGGTCCAGTCCTACTGCTTCGGCATACTGTTTGATAAAGGCGCGGACATAAAATTTACCTGGCATCATAGAATAATTCCCGTCTTCGATGCCAATTAGGTAGCGCTTTTGTATTTTCGTGATGGACTGCAACTCGTCCAGGCTGAGGCCTCTTGCTTCACGTGCTTCTTTTAAAATATTTCCTAACTCAGTCACGATAACACCTTCCAATACTGTTAAAAATCAAATCCTCCAAAATCAGAATCAGTAAACATGTGGTTTTTCTGCACCATATCGTAAACAATTTCTTCGTTCGGATCATTGCGAAGCTCAATAATATAATCAAAATCATCCAATGTGTATTCCGTATTTTGTACGAAAATATCCGGATGTTCCACTACCTTTACCGCCGGAAGCCGCATGATTTCCCTGACCAGCTGCCAATGACGTTCATTAGCCCTTCTTGTAGAAACAATCCCGTCAATGATAAATAAGTTTTCAGCATTGTATTCATCTTCAATCAATTGATTGCGAATGGTTTGTTTCAGCAGGGTTGAAGAAACAAATAGC
The DNA here is from genome assembly GCF_049532715.1 of Heyndrickxia sp. MSNUG. NCBI lineage: Bacteria > Bacillati > Bacillota > Bacilli > Caryophanales > Bacillaceae > Heyndrickxia > Heyndrickxia sp. MSNUG. Next base: position 1,865,118 of record NZ_CP150978.1, on the reverse strand, counting down.
CATCTTTTATTCGCGCAAACGCTTGAAGCAACAACAGATTCCGTTTTGCCAACTCGCGGCATCCCACGAATCCCTATGAGCTTATGTCCGTCCTGCTTAAACAATTCTGCCATAAAATCGACGAGGAGTCCAAGCTCACTCCTTACAAACCGGAATGTTTTTTTATCATCCGCATCCCTCTGGATATATCGTCCGTGTCTGACTGCCATTCGGTCGCGAAGCTTTGGTTGTCGGATCTTGATTACTCTTATTGTATCCATTGTATTTAAAATTGAATCTAATCGCTCAATTTGGTCATCGTCTTTAGCAAGCATCAACAGCCCGCGTCTGCCTTCATCCACCCCATTGATCGTAACAATGTTAATTGATAGCATCCCAAGCAAAGAAGAAATATCGCCAAGCAGTCCCGGACGGTTGATTACAATCTCATATTCCAAGTACCATTCTTTTTTCTCCATCATTGTCCTCCTCTGCTATTTTTTGCGACACATTTTGACATGAATTATCTAGCTTCTATAATATATGATTTTGGTTGAAGATGAAAGGAAAAACAAGCCAGATTTTAAAAGCTGATGTTCCTTTTGTTTGGATTGTCAACATAACGTCCTGTATCCTGTTACAACCTAACTCGAGCATCTCCTTAGCAAGGCAGACTGGCGTTAGGAAATTGTTCATGCGCTTTTTCTGAGCCAATAAAAAAAGAGAGGAACTCAATCTCCCCTCTCTCAATACCAAGCATATATTACTTGGTTCCGTTATTTTGTACTAGCTTTACCATCATCGTTGCAATAGCATGCTGTTCATCAGGGCTTGCTACTGACCAAAGGTCTGATAGAACTCTTTCTTGCTCATTTTTTGGATCCACATTCTTAGCAAGATAGTCCCCTATTTGGTAGGCAAGGTCGCCCATGACTTCTTTGTTCATTCCTTGGTCATCAGCCTGATTAAGTCGGTCTCCCAAGAAATCCTTCCATTGATTCCAATTATCCAGTACGGACATATTGACAACCTCCTTGTCTAAAATAGTACAACGTTATTTTGCATACGTAAGACGTTAATTATTCATCAAGCTGGACCTTTTGAAAATTTGTCACAAAATCTTTTTATGTGTGCCATCCTCCATTAACAGCCAATACTTGGCCTGTTATATAAGAGGACTTTTCTGAGAGCAGGAATTCAACACTCTCTGCCACTTCACGGGGTACTCCAAGTCTTCCGGCTGGAATTTCATCCGCCATGGCCTCAATCTCATCTGATGTAAAGTCACTCAGCATTGGGGTTGAGATCACTCCCGGGGCAACAGCGTTCACTCTGATACCGGAGGGTGCCAGCTCTTTACTCAATGCTTTTGCAAAAGAAATTTGTGCTCCTTTTACCATTGAATAGGCTACTTCACAAGCAGCTCCTGTCTGTCCCCAAATAGAAGACACAATGACGATGCCACCGTTTTTTTTCGGACCAATTTAGGTATTAACATTTTTGTCAGCAGAAGCGGGGATGTAACGTGGATTTGTATCAGCTGCTCAGCTGCGTTTTCTTCCAATTCCTCAAGCAATCCATACACAGCGTTCCCTGCATTATGAACAATAGCATCCAAAGAAAAAACATTTCTTGCCAAATCGGTATATCCAGTTTTTGAAGCTAAATCTGCTTTGACAGGGATATATTCACCTGGATAATGTTGGAGCTGATCAAGTATTGATTGTATTCCTTTTTCATTGGTATTGTAATGTAGGTAAAGCGAATAACCTGCTTCTGCAAGCCTCAAAGAAATAGCCTGCCCAAGCCCGCCGCTTGCGCCGGTTACTAATGCGAACTTTTTCATTCTAATGTTCCTCTCTTAATTCTCTAATTGAAAATGCGCCGGACAGCACCGGCGCATACATAGACATTATTATGCTCTTCCAACATTGCTGAAACAAGCTTTTATTTCTCTTTGGGAACGACCTGGCATACAGTCAGGCGCTCTTCCGCAATCAAGCTATCAGCAGCCTGCTTAATATCGTCCAGTGTAAGACTTTCAAGGACTGGAACAACCTCAAACAAATCCATTTCATTAAATGCATAGCGGGTAAACTGATTGGCAATATACTCAGGTGAGTTAACTGCACGGAGAAACGCACCGATTTTTTCTTTTTTGTCCTCTCGAGACTGTCTGCTGTCAGCATGTTACCTGATTTTGCGTCCATTAGCATGCCTTCAAGCTTCTCAGCAAGGAGGTCCGGTTCGTTCGTGTCGCCTCCCACCATCGCAAAGCCAAATCCTTGCTCTTGCGTGTAGTCATAGGAGAATGTATCATCAATCAGCCCAGAACCATATAATTCAGTATAGTTCTCTGAGCTCTTCCCAAATATAATGTCGAGCATCACATTTGTTGCCAGTTCATTTTTAAGCATCTCTTTGCCAGCCTGATTTGTATCGGCAGCTTTTATGCCCACAAGACACTTTGAGGTTTGGACATTCATTTTGAGAACCTGTTTCTTTTCTGCTACTCCAGCCTGTTCTTCATCAAATTCACGCTTAATTTCTGGTTTATTTTTGTATTCTTTCTTGCTCTGGTTACCCTTGATCATGCCCATTGTTTCATCAGGGCTTACCGGGCCGACAACAAACAGAAGCATATTGCTCGGGTGGTAGAAGGTCTCATAGCATTCATAAAGCATATCCTTGGTAATATGTGAGATCGACTCGATCGTCCCTGCAATATCAATGCTGACAGGGTGATTTTTGTACATATTCTGAATCAACCCGAAATACAGTCTCCAGTCAGGATTATCGTCATACATGGTGATTTCCTGGCCGATAATTCCCTTTTCCTTTTCAACGGTCTTTTCGGTAAAATAGGGCTCTTGAACAAAATCGATCAGAGTCTCCAGGTTCTTTTCAACGTTTGAAGTACTTGAAAACAAATAAGCTGTCCTTGTAAAAGAAGTGAAAGCATTTGCCGATGCACCTTGCTTACTGAATTGTTGGAAGACGTCCCCATCTTCCTTTTCGAATAATTTATGCTCTAAAAAATGCGCAATACCATCGGGTACCTTGACAAACTCGTCTTTTTCTGGCGGCAGGAAATGATTATCGATTGAACCATATTTGGTCGTGAATGTTGCATACGTTTTATTGAAGCCCTTTTTAGGTAGGATGTATACATCCAGTCCGTTATCCAGTTTCTCATAATACATCTCTTCCTGAAGCTGTTCAAAAATAATCTTATCCATTATTTATCCGCCTCCAATCCAGTTAAGAAGTAGATGGTATCCATTTTCACTTTGTTGGCTACTTCGACGATTTCTTCCTTCGTGGTTTTGCCCATTCCTGTGAGCCAGTCATCAAGGTTGACCTTTTGTTCTGACACGACATTGTGATAAAGAACTTCTACCATCCCTCTTGCTGTATCCAATGTTTCAAGCATCTGGTTCTCAATGACGGCTTTTGTCTGCTCTATTTCCTGTTCGGTGAAATCACCTGCTTGCATAGCCTGCATTTGTTCTCGGATGATTTTCACTGCCAGTTCAAAATTATTGAACTCGATTCCGGACATCACCATCATCAGTCCTTTGTGACTCTCAAGGCGGCTTGCTACATAGTATGCCAGGCTATTTTTTTCCCTAACATTTATAAACAGCTTGGAATGTGAAAAACCGCCAAAAATTCCATTGAACACCTGAAGGGCAAAGTAATCGTGATCACCATAGAAGATATTTGTTCTATAACCGATATTCAATTTCCCTTGTTTCACATCTTCTTTTTCTTTAACTGTTTTTTCTTCGACATTTGCTGACGGAGTTGTTTCTACTATTTTCGGTGTGCGCTGTTCAAACTTCAGCAGGTTTTCAGCAATGGATTGTACTTCAACTTCATTTACATCACCGATGATAAAAAGGTCAAGCTCATCTTCTGCAAAAGCCTGTTTGTAGTAAGAATAAAGATTTTGCTCATTAATCTCAGCAATATCATCGATTTCACCATTAACATGGAGTGCATATGGCTCCCCTGCGCACATTTCTTGAACAAGCCTGAAATTGGAGTATCTCATTTTATCATCATACACGGCCTGGATACGCTGTTTTAATGTCCGCTTTTCCTTTTCAACAGTTTCCTTGTCAAATGTTTCATTTTCCGCGAGTGGATTCACCAGGATTTCAGCTATTAGTTCCATCCCCTTTTTCAGCAAAGGTTCAGGGTCGCTTAAGAATTTTTCATTGGCAATTTCAAGTGAAAAGCTGATCACCTGGTATTCACCCTTTTTTGAAACATCTACATATAAATTTGCGCCATAAAGCTCATCTAAATAGGAACGAAGCTTTGATGTTGTTGGATATGCTTTAGAGCTGCTTTGCAGCACATATGGCAACAAAGCACGCTTGGTAACGTTTTCGCTTGTGAGCGGTGATTTCATCTTCCAGACGATTGTATTGGTCTTGAACTTTTCTGTTTTTACTACATGGAGCTTGTAGCCTTTCATATCTTTGATTGATTCTGAAATGACAGCCATAGAAATCCTCCTTTATTTTTAACGCCATATAAAGCCTTACAGCACTCTTCTTAACTTTTTTAAGCAAACAAAACATTTATCTTTTTTTATGTATACGTCGAGATGCCTATATTTAATATTCCTATAAATATACTCTAACTATACCTTTCACGTTTTGTCTAATTCAAGCAATAGCCAAATTGGTGATACTTTGGGCCTTTCAAATACAGCAAAAGCTCCCCGGATGGGAAGCCTATTATTGAGTTGCCGCTGCACTTTCAGCATTAGCTGCTGAATAATAATATGTATATCCCGTCTCAAACTTCGCTTGATTCTTGCCAGCCGCCTTTGCACTGTAAAGCAGCTGATCCGCGCATCCGAGAAGCTTATCGGGTAATTCCTGGTCTTTTGATGATACGATGCCGAAACTCATTGTAACAGATACGCATTCTTCACTGAATGTATTTGTATCAAGAGTAGAATAGAGGGCATCAAAAAAGCTGATTTGCTGTTTACTACTCAATTCGGGTAACAGAAAAGCGAATTCTTCTCCTCCATATCGAAACGCCTGTGCACCATGCTTTTCGGCAAGCACCTTGAACACCCCACCTATCCTCCTCAGGATTTCATCCCCGGTCAAATGGCCGTATTGATCATTGACTTGTTTAAAATGATCGATATCCCCCATCACTAACATGAATTTTTGTCGTGATGAAGTTAGGATCCTTAACTGCTCCTGAAAATGGCGGTGATTGTACAATCCAGTTAAATAATCAGTGAACATAAGTTCATGGAAAATTTCCTTTTGCCTAAAGTGCTTTCTTTCCCTAATGACGATCATTGATCCGAAAACCCCGACTACCCATATAAAAAATATATTAAGAATAAAAACAAAGGTCGTAAAAAATTCATGTTGGCCCTGTGCCATATAGATGGCAGAATAACCAACTGTCAAAGCAGCAGATGAGATGATTGCTCCCATTGTCCTCCAGTAAATTGTTGCATGCATGACAAGCAAATAGGCGATTGGAAAAAGCGGTGACATGACTCCATTTGTCAGGAACAACAGCCACATTAGTGCAACATAATCGAATAAGATACCAGCCTTTGCCAGTAAGTTAAGGTACTGGTTACCGGGGGCAATTTTAATCAGAGCAATCTGGGCCGCTGCCATGTATACAAATCCAACCAGCAGCAGTAATGGAAAAGTTTCTTTTGTAAAATTAAGTCTGTCTGCAAGCGGCGGATAATAAAACACAAGCAGACCGACAGCCAGAAAGATCCAGCGTAAATATGAAAAGATTTTCTCCGTTTCACGGTCATCCATATATAAAGAAAGTTTCATTTAATTTAACCTCTTACTGCTGTTATTTTTAACCAACTTTCCCTTTATTTTATCATAATAGTTTTAAAGTTACTAAAAATAATATGTTCAAAACTTCTTAATTTGAGATAAAATGATGGAAATTATTCATGGGCAAATCAAAAAAGAGGCACCTGGGATCCAGGTGCCTCTTTCTACTTTGTTTGTGTCGTAATCGTAATTACCGTTTTCCACTATCAAATGTTTCACCGACAGCCTTTGGTGCCTGTGACGATTTAGAGAAGATGACCAATGCGATCAATGTTACCACATATGGGAAAATCTTCAATAGGATTGGCGGGATGACAGCCAATTCTGGAATTACCTGTGATACGTTAGCAATTGTACTAGCAAAGCCAAAGAAGAATGTAGCAGCCAACACACCAAATGGTTTCCACTGTCCAAAGATCAATGAAGCGAGCGCAAGGAATCCAAGGCCAGAAACAGTTCCAGTAAATTCACCTGCATAGGTAACGATGATCAATGCGCCGCCCAATCCGGCAAACGCTCCCGAGATAAGTACGCCACTGTAACGGACTCTTCTAACGTTAATCCCGGCTGCTTCAGCAGCTTGAGGAAATTCTCCACATGATCTTAAACGAAGACCAAATCTTGTCTTATATAAAACGAATGAGCTAACGAATAAGATTAGCAAGACAAACCATGTGGTTGGATATGTCTTCGTGAAAAATAAATCACCGATAACAGGAATATCCGAAAGGAAAGGAACATTTGACGGTGAAAAACCGCTCGTGATCCTGATGTTTCCACTTCCAGTAATATTCCTTGCGAGGAAAATCGTAAGTGCAGTCGCAATCATATTAATCGCAGTACCACTTATGATCTGGTTAGCATTTAAATTTATACTCGCAAAAGCGTGAAGGAGGGAAACGAGTACCCCTGCAACAACGGCAACAAGCAATCCAAGCCAAAGAACCAAAGTGTTGTTGTCAATAACGTCACTCATATAATGAATCGATAGTGCGGCTGAAAAAGCACCAATGACCATTAACCCTTCAAGTGCAATATTAACAATACCGCTTCTTTCGCTGAAAAGACCGCCTAAGGCTGTAATAAGAAGAGGTATTGTAAAGATAATCGCGTAAGGAAATATTTGTTCTATAATTGACCACATCTTAGGAATCTCCCTTCTCGACTACAGGACCACTTTTTTCTTTTTTATGTGATCTATTCTTCATGAATTTGTTCAACAAACGCTCAATCATTACACTTGTTGCGGCAAAGTAAATAATGATCGCGATGATCGTATTCGCCAATTCAGGCGGGATTTCAGTCATGGCATTCATAAAGCCTGTACCTGAGTAAAGGATACCGAATAAAATAGCGGCAAAAAATACACCAATTGGGTTATTAGCACCAAGAAGGGCTACGGCAATGCCGTCATATCCCTGCGCAGGAAGAATCCCTATTTGGATCGTTGAAGCATTACCCGTGTATAATGCAACACCGCCAAGGCCAGCAAGTGCCCCGGAAATCAGCATTGATAAGATGATATTGCGATTCACCTTCATACCCGCATATTCAGCAGCATGTCTGTTAAAACCAACAGCCTTAAGTTCAAAACCTAAAGTTGTCTTATTAATGATAAACGATACGATGATAACAGCAATAACTGCAAGGAAAAGACCAAGGTTAATATAAGATCCAGCAAACATTTCTGTTAAGAACGGTGCTTTCAGCGTTGCTGAATCTGCTAATGTCTTAGATTCAGTTTCAAGGAATTCACCTTTAAAATAAGAAGGAATGACATAATAGACTGTCCAGTAGGCAATCCAGTTCATCATGATCGTTGAAACTACCTCGTGAACGTTAAACTTTGCCTTAAGCAATCCAGGTATGAATGCCCATAATGCTCCACCAATCAGACCAACAATGACCATGACAAGGAGCAGAACCGGCCTAGACAGATCATACGTTAATCCTACCGCTGAAGCCAGCAATCCGCCGATCAGCATTTGGCCTGACGCACCGATATTAAAAAGTCCTGTACGGAAGGCAAAAGCAACGGAAAGACCAGTGAAAATCAAAGGAGTAGCAGTTGCAAGAGTATTCCCGATACGTTCAAGATTTTTCAGTGCCCCTTGAAGCAAATAGGTGTATCCTTCAATCGGGTTGCTGCCGATGAAAAGCATCAGGATTCCCCCGGCTATCAGTCCTAAAATAATGGAAATTAATGATACGATGGTATGTCTCATATGCTTCTCTCCTTAGCCACGCCTGCCATCATCAAACCAACTTCATTTTCATTCGTTTCAGAAGCGATTACTGTACCTACGAGTTCTCCATTGTTAACAATGGCAATACGGTCCGATAATTGTAATACCTCATCCAGCTCTAATGAAATCAATAATACAGCGTTTCCTTTATCTCGATGTTCTATTATTCTCTTATGGATGTATTCTATTGATCCCACGTCCAAACCACGTGTTGGCTGAACCGCAATCAAAAGCTTAGGATCCAACTCCAGCTCCCTGCCGATAATAGCTTTCTGCTGGTTACCACCTGAGAGGGTCCTTGCAATCGAAGCAGCACCTTCACCTGAACGCACATCAAAGTTCGTCAGGATGTTTTGTGCATACGTTTTCATTGCTGATGGATTTAAGATTCCATACTTTGAGAAAGGCAGTTTATTGTATATTTGCAATACCATGTTTGATTCTAAAGTATAGTCCAGTACAAGCCCGCGTTTATGCCTGTCTTCAGGAATATGGCTAATTCCTTGTTCAAGTCTCTCGCGAATAGGGAGGTTTGTGATTTCCTGGCCACTTACGAGAACTGTCCCCGACTCAGCCTTTCTTAATCCTGTTATCGCCTCAACAAGTTCTGTTTGACCATTGCCTTCAACACCAGCGACTCCTACTATTTCACCTGCTCTTACTTCAAGTGAAAAATCTTTAAGACCCATTACTTTTCTATTATTTTTCACAGACAGAGAATCTATTTTTAGTACTACCTCTCCAGGAGTACTTTCTTTCTTATCCACTTTGAATGAAACATGGCGGCCTACCATCATTTCTGCAAGGCTCGCCTCACTTGCTTCAGCCACATTGACAGTGCCGATTCCTTTCCCACGGCGAATAACCGTACAGCGATCAGCTACTGCTTTAATTTCTTTCAGTTTATGAGTGATAATTATGATAGACTTTCCTTCTTTGATAAGGTTGCGCATAATCTTCATCAATTCTTCGATTTCCGATGGTGTAAGAACTGCTGTTGGTTCATCCAATATTAAGACATCCGCTTCTCGGTAAAGCATTTTCAAAATTTCTACTCTTTGCTGCATACCTACTGATATATCTTCAATTTTCGCGTGAGGATCTACATTCAATCCATAATGCTTGGACAATTCTTCAATTCTTTTAGCTGCCTTATCAATATCAAGCACCATGCCTTTAAGTGGTTCGCTGCCCAATATGATATTTTCAGTCACGGTAAAATTTTCTACCAGTTTAAAATGCTGGTGCACCATCCCTATTCCTAGACGGTTAGCAACATTTGGGTTCGTAATGCGCACTTCTTTACCATTTACTTTAACGACGCCTCTTTCTGGCTGATACATGCCGAATAAAACACCCATCAAGGTAGACTTTCCTGCACCGTTTTCCCCTAATAGTGCATGAATTTCCCCTTTTTTAAGCGTTAGGGTGATATTATCGTTGGCTACAATACCTGGAAACTCTTTCCGGATATTTAACATTTCTACAACATAACTCATAGTAGCACTCACCTTTGTAATAGACTCTATACCTTTTTAAAATAGGGAGTCCCCTATACTGGAACAGTACTTCAGGTAAAAACATTTAAAGACTTGAAAGATTAAAAATATTCCGGCCCTAAATTTCAAATATTTACCGTTCGGACTTTGATAGACAAAAGAGACGGAAGCCACCGTCTCTTTCGCTCTAATTTACTTAAACAAATCTCCTTGTTCAGCAGAGACCTTAACATCACCAGATTTAATCTTTTCGAAAACTTCCTTAACCTTGCTTGTTGTTTCGTCGCTCAAGTTAGGGTTCTTTTCAGGAAGACCGACACCATCGTTTTTCGCATCGAAAGTCAATGTTTGTCCACCAGGGAATTTACCGTCTAACTCAGCCTTAACCATGTCGTAAGAAACTTGGTCAAGTTTCTTCATAGCAGAAGTCAGGATAACAGATTTGTCGCCATCGTATTTTCCATCTTCATACTGGTCCACGTCTACACCAACGATCCAAACTTTTTCGCCAGCTTTAGCACGGTTCTTAGCTTCGTTGATCGCACCAACACCAACACCGCCAGCAGCTGTGAAGATTACATCAACGCCACGGTCATAATATTGAGCAGCAATTTGTCCGCCAGCTGCAGCGTTGTCGAATGATCCTTGGTAAATTACGTTTTCAGCTTTGATTGTTACGTTTGTTCCAAGGTTTTCGTTTGCATATTTAAGACCTTGCTGGAAGCCCCAGTTGAACTTTTGTACAGCAGGGATTTCCATACCGCCGATGAAGCCTGCTTCGCCCTCTTTTAATTCAAGAGCAGCTGCAACACCTGCAAGGAAACCTGACTCATGCTCTGCAAAGAATACAGCAACTGTGTTTTCTTTCACTACAGGGTTGTAGTCTCCATTATGTGGATTTCCATCAAGGATGACGAATTTTGCATCTTTATATTTATCCTGGGCTTTGAAAACAGCCGTTTCGAACTTAAAGCCCGGTGTAACGATAAACTTATATCCTGCGTCGTATAAGTTACCCATTTCTTTTAAGTATTCAGCTTCAGTATTACCTGCTGGCTTTAGGTACTTTGTGCTTACTCCAAACTCATCTTCAGCCTTTAGGATTCCTTCCCAAGTACCCTGGTTGAACGACTTGTCATCAATTGTACCTGAATCAGTAACCATACCAACTTTTAAATCGGACTTCTTGTCATTGTCGCCGCCTTTATCATCGCCGCCACAGCCAGCTAACATTGTGCCTGCTGCCAAAAGCAATGACATTACCAAACCAAATTTACGCTTTTTCAAGGTTTGTACCCCCCAGAGAATGTTTGTGGATTTCGCAGGAATGTTCTGAAAAACCATTCAGTTAGCGTTTTCATTTCCTTAAAAAAATTAAACTCTTTTTCTAAGGACATGAAAACTGAACTTATCGGCTTTAAAATAGTTGACCGAATATAGGATCGGCACGTCGTTTTCATCGAAATGCATCTGCTTCAAAACGAGCAGGGCAGTTTCAGGGTCACATTCAAGAATGGGCGAAATCTTCTCATGATAGCCAATTGGCTCAATCTGGGCAACTGCGTATGTAACTTTCCTGTTCGATTTAATCTCGAGCAGATGAAGTAATGATTCATCTTCATGAGAGAAATCGCCTGGCAGGATTTTCTCGGGAATTTTGTCTAAGCAATAGACAACAGGTTCCCCATTGGCAGTCCGCACCCTTTCAATCAAAGTGATTTCGTCATCCATCGAACATGAGAAACGGCGGATATCCTCTTCGGTAGGTCCTGTAGTCGTTGAGTTTAAGAAGATTGTACCAGGCGTCATTCCAGCCTGCTCAATCATCGCCGTCACACTGTTAAGCTGTTCGATACCTGATGAAAACAGCGGTTTGGCATTCACAAAGGTTCCTACTCCATGTCTGCGGATAATAACGTTTTCTTCTTCAAGAATACGCAAAGCTTCGCGGAGTGTTGCCCTGCTTACTCCAAGCTGTTTAGCAAGATCAAATTCTGAGGGTAATTTTTCTCTTTCTTTATAAACACCCTTTTGAATATCTTGCTTCAGGTGATCAATTACTTGTAAATACAGGTGCCGGTTATCTGACTTGATCGACATGAGGCTTCCTCCAACCTTTTTGCTCAAAGACATCAGACATCTGATGTATAGCATTCCTACTAATCGAAAATACTATAACACTTTTTTTCACATAAATAAATAGAGTTTCAACATTTTGTCGAAAAAAGCTATGATAAACAGAAATGCCTTTTTTTCCGGTACCAAAAGCCTATATTTTTGGTATAATTATATTTTGTAAGCGTTTTTAATAGTATGACATTATTATATGCCTCTGATAAGAATGTACTACACGAATATAAAAAGCCGGACTTGCTTGTCCGGCTTTTTCCACTTGTGATTCGTTTTCAGCTTATGCTTCTTCAGACTTTGCAACAAGCACATTCCTTGGTTTACTTCCCTCGTAAGGACCCACTACTCCTCGCAGCTCCATTTCATCGATCAGCCTGGCCGCTCTGGAATAACCAATCCTAAACCTTCTCTGCAGCATGGAGACTGATGCGGTTTGCATCTCGACAACAAGGTCGACTGCATCACCATATAAATCATCTTCCACTTCAGATGTGTTTTCAGGAATATCCTCAGGAATCATTTCCTCTTGATACTGCGCCTTCTGCTGTCCTATTACATAGTTGACGACTTCTTCCACCTCTTCATCTGACAGGAATGCTCCTTGTACCCTTACAGGCTTCGAAGCTCCAACAGGCAGGAACAGCATATCCCCTCTGCCTAGAAGCTTCTCTGCACCGCCCATATCAAGTATGGTACGGGAATCAGTCATGGAAGATACAGCAAAAGCAATCCTCGAAGGAATATTGGCTTTGATGACACCAGTTATGACATCGACAGACGGACGCTGGGTCGCGATGATCAGATGGATTCCTGCTGCACGGGCCATTTGTGCCAAACGTGTGATTGAATCTTCTACATCAGAAGATGCTACCATCATTAAATCAGCAAGCTCATCTACGATGACGACGATAAAAGGTAACAATGGCTGGTTAGCCTCTTCTTCACTGTTGTATCTTTTAATATATTCGTTATAGCCTTCTATATTTCTAGTACCCGTATGTGAGAAGAGTTCATAGCGCCTTTCCATTTCGTTGACAACTTTCTTAAGTGCCTGAGAGGCTTTCTTCGCATCTGTAACAACAGGTGCCAATAAATGCGGAACTCCATTGTAGACATTCAATTCAACCATTTTTGGGTCAATCATCATCAGCTTTACCTCGTGTGGTTTTGCCCTCATGAGAATGCTTGTGATAATTCCATTGATACAGACACTTTTACCGCTTCCCGTTGCACCGGCTACTAGTAAATGGGGCATTTTATTTAACTCTGCCAGTACCGCTTCGCCCGTGATATCTCTGCCTAATCCGATCTGCAGCTTTGATCCTGGCTTATTATGCTGCTTCGAGTCGATTACTTCTCTTAATGAAACCATTGCTACTTCAGAATTTGGGACTTCAATCCCTATAGCCGATTTCCCTGGAATTGGCGCTTCAATCCGGATATCCTTGGCTGCCAGAGCAAGTGCAAGGTCATCATTCAAGCTTACGATTCTGCTGACTTTAACCCCTACATCTGGATGTACTTCATACTTAGTAACAGCCGGTCCAAGATGAACCTGTGTAACCCTTGCTTTTACACCGAAACTCTGAAAAGTCCTTTCAAGCTTAGCTGCATTTGCATGAATTAATTCGTATTCTCCACTTTGATCTGTTTTATTTGGAAGCTTTAAAATACTTAATGGCGGCAGCTCATAAGCAGTATTTTCAACTTCGGTAAAAGTGATTGGCTGCTGCAGCTCTTCACCATCATTCTGATTATCCTTTTTAGGCTTTTCAGAATTAGCAGGCTGCTGGTTAGCCTCCGGACTTGCATATGCACGTTCGGCAAAACTAGAAATAATTGGTTCAGGCGCTGCCGGTTCTTCAGCTAATTCAACTGTACGGTTCACAGGTTCTTTAGTGACAGGCACCTGACGGCTGTTTGTTCTTTGTGTTTGGCGTTCTTCTCGCCTAGTCGCGCTCTTCTGCTGTTGGTTCTCTTTCCATTGTTTAAGGTCCTCAATAAATGAATTCCACTGGTCCTTAACAAACCGGCCTATTGGCAAAAAGATTTTCCCTGCTGCCTCGCCGAAGGTTTTACCAGTAACAAGAACAGTTCCAATGATGATTAACACAAATGCAACAAGCTGGGATCCAGCTGCATCGAATAAATAATAAAACAACGCGAACATGATCGCGCCAATCATTCCGCCGCCTAGATCCGTTGTACTTGTTTCACCTTTCGCTTCCATGACAAATAAATCAAAGGTATTTTTTATGACACTCGGATTCTCGAACTTACCGCCATTTGATAATAATTCAAACAACGTGACATGACTTAATAACAATATTGCACTTACAATCAAATATGTACCAATTAACTTTGTATGAAAGATAAATGGAAGACTTCGTTTCCACATTATATAAATGCTGAAGACTACAAGTCCTATCAGATTAAGCATAAACCATTCCCCGGAAAAAAAGCGAAAAAACATGACGGTCGCCCTTCCAACAGCACCAAGATCAGCCATCGCAATGATGGACAGCGCAAGCAGTGCTAACCCGGCAAGCTCATATTGAACAGTCGTTTTTAAAGGATTATTTTTCTTTCTGGATTGCCGTCTTTTCTTTTTTGCCATTTTATCACCTTATATTTATAGCTTCACTAACAGCATAATCATTCATACCTTTTCTCAAACTTCATTAAGAAGAAAAGCAGCCATAATCGGCTGCTAATGCTGAGTGTATCCATATTATATCATATTTGCCAGTTTAACTGGGACAATCCTTTGGACTAAGAAAGTGAAATTTTCGATCCTGGCATGCAGCCTGGGTCCATAAAATGGTTCGGATCCGTGCTCATCACACGTATCACTCGATATTCATGGTTTTCCGTCCATTCAGCCATTACCGGTATGCCATTATAGGTTATCAAGATTTGGTTAGCCTGTTCTTTCTCAGATGGCGGAAATACCTGCTCATGAGGCATCATCGTATAAAGGATCATTGCACAATCACTTCATTCTTTTGTTTGTTTAAGTCTATTAGCTCGTTCAGTTTCTTCATCGCCTGCCCGATACCTCCGACTGCGTGAATCAAGCCCGATTGGACAGCATCATTGCCGATGACATTTGTTCCAATGTCCCTCGTCAGATTTCCCTTAGCAAACATTAAATCTTTAAATGTTTCCTCAGTAATATTGGAATGCTTCGTAACAAAGTTAACCACTCGCTCCTGCATTTTGTCCAGATATTCAAAGGTCTGCGGAACGCCAATGACTAGACCGGTAAGACGGATCGGATGAATTGTCATTGTTGCGGTTTCCGCGATAAAGGAATAATCACATGATACCGCGATTGGCACACCAATGGAATGCCCTCCGCCCAGGACCAATGAAACAGTCGGTTTTGAAAGAGAAGCAAGCATCTCAGATATAGCCAGGCCAGCTTCAACATCACCCCCAACTGTATTTAAAATAACTAGCAAGCCTTCAATATTAGGATTTTGTTCGATTGCAACAATCTGAGGAATCAGGTGTTCATACTTTGTTGTTTTATTATGAGGCGGAAGCTGCATATGCCCCTCAATTTGACCAACAATCGTCAGGCAATGTATTTTTGAATCCTGTGACAACTGGGGCACATTCGTTTGGCCTAGCTGCTGGATTTTTTCTAACAGGCCAGATGGTTTATCTTCCTTCTGTGGATCCTGGCCTTCCTGGTTAACAGAGTTAATGATATTCATTTCCTTTTCCATCCATTACTGCTCCCTTCAGGCATGATAGTGTTAGTATGAACATCATGCGCTTTTTCATTCGGTACAGTATGGCAGTATGTGACCACAGATTGATGGGACTAATATTACTAATTATCTTTTATAATAAATTCAACAGCACCCAAGCCTTCCCAGCATATACTTAGCAAATAAAGAAAGCACTGGGAAAACCAGTGCTCAGACACTATAGACAAACACGATTAAAGCGAGCATGTCTAAGGTTTTTTGATCTTGTGTGGGAAGTATAACAGGTCTGTTGATTTCCGTTCCAGGCAATAGGTTTTTAATAACCGAGCTGTGACCTGTATCTTAGTGGACAAGCTGAGTTTGGAAAACCAGTGCTTTCTATTCTTTATTTCACTTCCATTATGATTGGCATGATCATCGGGCGGCGTTTTGTTTTATCGAATAAATAGTGGTTTAGAGAATCACGGATGTCTTGTTTTATGCTGTTCCAATCAAAAGATTCCCTGGAAAGGTTCTTTTCAACGATTTCCCGAACGAGGGTTGATGAATCAGCCATAAGCTTTTCTGATTCGCGAACATAAACAAACCCTCGTGAAATAATTTCTGGTCCGGCAGCAATTTTTCTACCAGCTTTGTTCAGAGTGACTACGACGATTAAAACCCCATCCTGCGAAAGAAGCCTGCGATCACGTAGGACGATATTGCCGACATCCCCTACACCAATTCCATCAATCAGTGTGTTTCCCGCCGGGACACGTTCTGTGGAACGTATCTTGCCTCCAACAATTTCGATAACATCTCCACGCTCTGGTATATAAATATTTTTCTCTGGAATTCCACTGGCCATCGCAACCTTTTTGTGTGCCTTCAGCATTTTGTATTCTCCATGGACAGGAATGAAAAATTTCGGGTTCATAAGGTTGATCATGAATTTTAATTCTTCCTGGCTGCCATGGCTGGAAACCTGAACACTTCTTTTGCCTGAAACTACTGAGGCCCCTGCACGGAAAAGCATATCAATGGTTTTATAAATAAAAACCTCGCTTCCCTTTAGCGGTGAAGCAGCGATCAAGACAGTATCCCCTTCCTGAATATTAACCTGAGGATGACCTTGTTTAGCCATTTTTTGCAGGGCCTCAATTGGCTCGCCCTGACTGCCGGTAGTTACGATGACGATTTCATTATCGGGATAATTATTAATTTCTGTAATTGGGATGATTAAATCATCCGCAACACTTAAGTAAC
This sequence comes from Heyndrickxia sp. MSNUG, assembly GCF_049532715.1. NCBI lineage: Bacteria > Bacillati > Bacillota > Bacilli > Caryophanales > Bacillaceae > Heyndrickxia > Heyndrickxia sp. MSNUG. The sequence goes on along the minus strand of NZ_CP150978.1, from coordinate 1,848,451 downwards.
CTAGTTCAAGTGTTATATCATAAACTCTTTTCAGACTTTTGCCGACAACCGCCACTTTTCGCCCATTATTCTTGGCGCTGTCAAAAAGATGCTGGATCCTGTTGATATCAGAGGCAAAGCATGCTGCAATGATCCTGCCCTGAGCGTTATAAAACACATTTGATAATTCCTCAACCACAGTTGCTTCCGATGGTGTATATCCTGGTTTTTCAGCATCTGTACTATCTGATAAAAGGCATAACACACCTTTCTCCCCGATTGTGGCCATTTTACCAATTTCAGGCTTATATAGAGCAGTAGCTGCCTGGTCGAATTTAAAATCACCAGTATGTACGATTGATCCTTCTGATGTATTGATGCTTATCCCGACAGAATCAGGGATACTGTGATTTGTTTTGAAGAAAGAAACCGTTACCGTGCCGAAGTCGAGCATCGTTTCAGAGTTAATTTCCCTGAAGTCAACTGCGCCGGAATACTCCTGTTCTCTCATCTTTTCTCTTGCAAGTGCAAGCGTAAGTTTTGTGCCAAAAACAGGTACATTCATCTTCCGAAGAACATACGTCAATGCCCCCATATGATCTTCGTGTCCATGAGTAAGGAAAATGCCTTTTACTCTTTCTTTGTTTGCTGTTAAATAGGCGAAATCGGGAATGACAATATCAATTCCAAGCATTTCATCCTCAGGGAACATCAGCCCAGCGTCTACTACAAATATGTCTCCGTCCACTTCGGTGACATACATATTTTTACCGATTTCCCCCACGCCACCAAGTGCGATGATTTTAATATTCTCATTTTTATTCGTATTCAAATTTACGCTCCTCCTACGTTATTTGTGCCGACCCTTACCAATTAAAATCATTATACTTGATGCAAGAAAATCTTTACAACTTTATTCTCCAGAGGCTGAGCAGGCTGCACATAAGCTTAATTAGACTGTTTTGTATATTGCAGAAGCTTTCCACTCAATCGAAAATAACGCTGCGAGTTGTCTTGGGAAAACTTTCGATAACAACTTAAATCGTAATCAACGATTCGAGTTGTCTTGGGGAAACTTACGAGAACAACTCAATTCGAAATTAACGCTTCGGGTTGTCTTGGGGAAGCTTACGAGAACACCTCAATTCGAAATAAGGCTTCGAGTTGTCTTGGGGAAGCTTACGAGAACAACTCAATTCGAAATTAACGCTTCGAGTTGTCTTGGGGAAGCTTACGAGAACAACTCAATTCGAAATTAACGCTACGAGTTGTCCTGGGGAAGCTTACGACAACAACTCAATTCGAAATTAACGCTTCGAGTTGTCTTGGGGGAACTTACGTGAACACCTCAAATCGGAATTTACGCAGCGAGTTGTCTTGGGGAGCTTACAAGAACAATTTTAAAAATGCTATATTTCCATCACCAAATATTCTTGGACTATCCTATTTAGGGAAATTATATATTTTCACTTCACATTTCATTCCCAAGAAACACATTTAGGAGATAAGAAGTTTTAGGAGAATAATACTATAAATACAAACGGACCAACCTTATAGGTTGGTCCGAAAATCAATCATTATGAGAATAATTTTGCAACTGCACTTCGTTCCTGTTCAGTCAGTGGCACCATTGGCAATCTTACTGAGCCAACATCCAGCCCTTTTAGCTGCAATGCCGTTTTTACCGGGCCCGGGCTTGGGGCTGCAAAGAGTCCCTGCATGATTGGCAGAAGGCGCTGGTGAAGTTTTGCTGCATCAGCATTCCTTCCACTCAAGAACGCATCTACCATTGCTTGCATTTCATTTCCAATTACATGTGAAGCAACAGACACGATTCCTGCTCCGCCAATAGCAAGGACAGGCAGAGTGAGACCGTCATCGCCGCTGTAAAGAAGGAAATCATCTGGTGTCTCAGCAATGATTTTCGTCATGGCATTCAAATCACCACTGGCTTCCTTAACCGCTACTATATTCGGAATCTCGGCCAGTTTGATAATTGTTTCAGGATGAATATTTACTACGGATCTTCCCGGAATGTTGTAAACCATGACAGGAAGAGATGTCGCTTCAGCAGCAGCTTTAAAATGCTGATATAAACCTTCCTGGTTTGGCTTATTATAGTATGGCGCAACAATCATGATGGCGTCGACACCAAGCTGTTCAGCTTTTTTTGTCAATTCAATTGTAGCGTAAGTATTGTTGCTCCCCGTTCCTGCAATGACAGGTATTCGCTTATCAACAACTTTTACTACATGCTGAAATAGAGCGACCTTTTCCTCTTTGGAAAGCGTTGGAGATTCACCTGTTGTACCAGCTATTACAAGGGAATCAGTTCCATTATCAATCAAATGGTTTACTAGCTGTGTCGTTTTTGCGAAATCAATGTGCCCCTTATGGTCAAATGGGGTTACCATTGCTGTAGATATTCTTCCGAATTGAACCATTCTGTTCACTCCTCTTCTCTCAGGCTTCTACTACCGGAGGGCACATTCTCAGCCTCCGGCAGTAAAAACAAGATAATCACTTTAAATATCATGACGCTCAAATTCTGCTTTTTCCTCATCAAGCTGGAATGCATCATGCAAAGCATTTACAGCCTTGCTGAGATCATCTTGCTTCACGAGCACCCAAATCGTTGTATGGCTATCTGCAGACTGCAGGATGCGGATTCCTTTTTCAGAAAGGGCAGTAACTATTTTCGAAGTTACACCAGGCACACCTGCCATACCCGCACCAACAACTGAAACTTTCGCACAGTTTCTTTCAATCTGTGGAGTATGCCCCAACCCCTCAAGCACCTTTGCTGCACGGCTGGTCATTTCATCAGAAACTGTGTATACGACGCCATTTGGTGAAATATTGATAAAATCGACACTGATGTTTTCATTAGCCATGGCTTTGAAAACTTCAGATTGGAGATTGTATTGATCTTTTTTCGCAAACACCTTAATCTGGCTTACATTGGAAACATGTGCAATTCCAGTTACCGGGCGCTCTTTGATATCGGTACCTTTATTTTCACGATTTAAAGACGTCACAAGTGTACCGGGACTTTCAGAATAAGTTGATCTGATCCTGATTGGAACTTTGGCTTGCATGGCAATCTCCACTGCACGGGGATGGATGACCTTTGCACCCTGGTATGCCATATTGCAGACTTCATTATACGTGACAACGGATAGAGGTCTAGCATTTTCAGCAATCCTCGGATCAGCAGTCATGATTCCTTCTACATCCGTAAATATATCAATCCAATCGGCATTCAATGCTGCACCTAACGCAGCAGCGGACGTATCACTGCCGCCCCTGCCAATCGTAGTGATGTCACCATTTTTAGCTGCGCCCTGGAAACCTGCGACAACAACTGCATCCACCTGTTCCAGTTCGCGGAGCAGCCGATCGCACTTCATGTCTAGGATTCTGGCATTCGTATGCTCGTTGTTTGTCCTAAACCCTGCCTGGGATCCAGTAAGGGCGGTGGCACTGATTCCGTTTTCCAGAAGCATATTGGAAAAAACCACACTGGAAATCGTTTCTCCGCAAGAGAGTAGCAGGTCATGCTCCCGCTTGCTGATCAAACTGTTATTTCCTCCAATCATGCTTAAAAGTGTATCCGTTGCGTAAGGATCGCCTTTCCTTCCCATCGCGGATACTACGACAACTGCTTTATACCCTTCTGAAATCGCCTTTTTAATATGGCTCATAGCATGACTTCGACTTTCTTTATCACGCACAGAAGTACCGCCAAATTTTTGAACGATTATTTTCATCGTAACACCTCAAGAGTTTCTGTCATTAATTCGGTTAGATTTTACTTATTTTACAATCCCTAGCTTTATCAGGCTCTCAGCAATTTGTACTGAGTTCCATGCTGCACCTTTTAGCAGGTTATCGGAAACGACCCACATATGGAAACCTGCATCATTATCAAGGTCTTTCCTGATTCGGCCTACGAATACATCATTTTTTCCTACACAGAAAGCTGGCATTGGATATACCTGCTGTTCAGGATCATCCTGCAGGACGACTCCTGGTGCATCTGCTAATAATTCTTTTACCTGGGCAGCCGATACACCCTTTTGGCTCAGTTCAAAATATACAGATTCCGAATGGCCAGTGCCAACCGGCAGGCGTACACAGGTTGCAGCCACTTGAAGGTCCGGCATGTGCATGATTTTCTTTGTTTCGTTGATCATTTTCATTTCTTCATATGTGAAACCATTATCCACAAAATTATCAATCTGTGGGATGGCATTGAAGGCAATTTGATAATGCTTTCCTGCAGACTTTACTGGCAGGATTTTCGGTTCATATTGGTCCCCATTAAGAATTGCCTGAGTCTGTTCTTCAAGCTCCTGTACTGCAGCTGCTCCAGCACCAGATACAGCCTGGTACGTAGAGACGATGATTTTTTCAAGGCCAAAGTTCTGGCGTAAAGGTTCTAAAGCAACAACCATCTGGATTGTCGAGCAGTTTGGATTTGCAATGATTCCATTATGGGAATGCAAGTCTGATTCATTTACTTCTGGCACTACAAGCGGGATATTCTCATCCATACGGAAAGCACTAGTGTTGTCGACTACTATAGCACCACGCTTAACAGCTTCTGGTGCCAATGCCTTGGATACACTTCCTCCAGCACTGAAAAGAGCGATATCTATCCCTTCAAAGCTTTCAGGCTTTGCTTCCTGGACTGTCACTTCTTCCCCTTTATAAGTAACCTTTGTACCAGCTGATCTTGATGATGACAGTAATAAAAGTTCTGACACAGGAAAATCACGGTTCTCCAATGTCTGGATCATTTGCTGACCGACTGCTCCTGTTGCTCCAACCACTGCTACTCTGTAACCTTTTCTCTCTGACATTGCTGTTTCCCCTTCCACTACAAATATTGTGTTTTTAATCCGGCTGGTGCCGGGCTGTTGGTAATATAAGTATAAAACGGCGGTTCATACGAAATAACCGCCTTGTTTATTATCCTATATTTTATCATAATCAATCATTAAGGAAAGAAACATTTTGCTTCACTGCCGGAGAAAAGCGTTACCATATTTAACTATCCTTGTAGCGCTCAACAAGTACTGGCTGCAGCTGGCTCCCATTTATTGCCGAAATGATTGTTTCAGAAAGCATTCCCATCCTTGCTACCATTGAATTTGGTTTCTTGACAGGATCATCCTGACCAAATGGAATGAAGAAAATATTTTTTGTTGCCATTAGTCTCATCAGATTAACACCATTCAGCCCTAAAGCGTCATTGGTGGAGATGCCAAGCACTACAGGCATGCCATTTCTGAGTGTAGCTTTAGCTGCCATCAGAACAGGTGAATCTGTCATTGCATTCGCAAATTTGCTCATTGAATTTCCTGTCAAAGGCGCAATCACCATGCAATCCAGCGGAATTTTAGGGCCAAGTGGCTCCGCTTTTACAATTGAATCGATTACTTTATTCCCTGTCAGTTCTTCAATACGGTGTACCCAGTCTTCCCCCTTGCCGAAACGTGTTTCTGTATTTTGCACGGTGAATGTAACGACTGGCAACACTTCCGCTCCTGCATTCACCAGTTTTTCGATTTCCGGGAATACTGCATCATACGTGCAGTGGGATCCAGTTAATCCAAATCCGATCTTCTTTCCTTGTAAACTCATGCTTCTTTCTCCTTTCGGTCATTAAAGTCTTCCATAAGCAGCTGAGAAAGAACGTTTGCTAAAATTTGTCCAGCCGTCTTCGGTGCTACGATTCCTGGCAAACCAGGAGCAAGCAATGCCTTAATTCCCCGCTTTTCTGCATAGCGAAAATCCGTTCCACCTGGTTTAGATGCAAGGTCAATGATCAAAGTATGAGCTGGCATCCTTGAAATCACAGAAGCGTTTACGATTAAATGCGGTATCGTATTGATGCAAATGTCTGTATCCCTTACTGCACTGCCTAGATCAGATAGTTGGAAAGGCTCAAGTCCCATTTCCGCAATCCTTGCGATATGTTCGCTTTTTCGCGCTCCAACCTTCACTTTTGCACCAAGTGCATGAAATGTACGCGCAACACTCATACCGACTCGGCCTAGACCGAGGACAGCAACCTTAGATCCGTGAATCGTGAAGTCTGTATGCTGGATGGCCATCATGATCGTGCCTTCCACTGTCGGAATAGAGTTATAGATCGCCACATCATCACGTTCAAACAGCTGTACGAGTTTGCGGTTGGCCTGTTTCGTAATACCAGTTAAATACGCATTGCTTATGCCTGAATAAACCGTGCAATGTGCCGGAGTACGTTCAAGCATTTCTTTTATAAGCACTACTTTTTCATTCGAGAATATGGTCTCGACCTGCCCATCCAGACTCGTTCCTGGAACTGGCAAAACTAAAGCATCCTGTACTGAAAAATCCACTTCATCTATCTTTTCTTTTGAGGCACCTGTAAAAGCATGATCCAACTGCTCGAAGCCTATTAAAGAAAGCTTTGCATCAAGCTCTGTCAGCTTGCGAATAATCTCCAGCTGTCTCGCATCACCGCCAATAACCGCGATTTGCATCCCTGTCAGCATGAGAACAATCACCTTCTTTTCCATTAATCCTGGAATAAATATCAATCATTTAGAACTACTTCAACATCATATGTATCTACCTAGAAATAGGTGAGTTTTCCACTAAAAAGAAAAGCTTCCGTGGTGGAAATCAACAGACTAATTTAAAAGTGCAAAAAAAATAAGCCAGCATGGCAGCTGGCTTTCATTCTTCTTCATCTGGTATATCAATAATAATCATGTCGGCCCCAATCTTTTTTATATGCTTCCATGGCACCCTGACTTCTCCGCCATGCTTACGCAATCCGAACCACTTTAGCGATGGAATAATCAATGCCTCAATCTGCCCTGTTCTTTCATTGATCTCCAAATCTGTCTGCCCGAGGATTCCCAATCTTTCGGCTCTTTTTACATCGACAATTTCCTTTCCGCCAAGTTCACTTAATTTCATTTTGCCCTCCCGAATCTTTGTCCTTACTATATATGTATCGAGAAATGAGCTGATTTAGAATACCCAAGTAAATAAAAAGGCAATGATTATAGCCAATATTAAAAACAGCAGCTTCACAAGGAAGCTGCTGTACGAATTATACTTTTGGCAATTCGCCATCCGGGCTGATAAGGGCAACGGAATAGTTATCGGTAAAGATACTTTTACCCATGCTATCCACGCTATCCTTAGTCACCTGGTCAATTTGTTCAACAATTTCGTCAAGGGATCTGTGTCTGCCAAGCAAAAGCTCATTTTTACCGTTTCTGCTCATCCGGCTGTTTGTGCTTTCCAGGCTGAGCATCAAGCTGCCTTTAAGCTGTTCTTTGCTGTTGTTAAGCTCTTTTTCGGTAATGCCATCAGCGGTCAGTTTAGAAAGCGTCTCTTGAATCGTCTCGTATAATACATCGAGCTGTTTAGCTCCTGTGCCTCCATAAATCGTTACAATCCCGCTGTCAAGATAAGCTGAATGGTAGGAGAATACTGAATAGGCAAGGCCGCGCTGTTCACGAACATCCTGGAACAAACGGCTGCTCATGCTGCCTCCAAGGACATTGTTCAAGACAATCAGACTGTATACATCCTTATGGCCGATTTGCAATCCTTCAAACCCAAGGCAAAGGTGAGCCTGTTCCGTTTCTTTTTTGCGTGAAATTTTATTTGCATGGAATTCTGGCCTTACATGTTCAATTTGTTCTTTGCTAGCCTCATAAGAGCCAAAGAATTCCTCTGCATTCTTGATGAAGGCTTCTGGAACATTCCCTGCGATCGAAATGACGACATTTTCAGGTGTATAGGTTTCATGCATATACTGTTCCAATTTTTCACCCGTAAATGTTTGGAGCGTTTCCTCTGTTCCTAATATCGGATATCCCAGTGGATGCTCGTTGTAAATCGCCTTGCTGAGCAAATCATGTACGATATCATCAGGTGTATCTTCATACATTTTAATCTCTTCATTTACAACGTTTTTCTCTTTATTCAATTCTTCAGCAACAAAAGTGGAATTGAAGAACATGTCAGCTAAAACTTCTAATGCAAATGGTGCATGATTGTCCAGAACCTTTGCATAATAGCAAGTATATTCTTTTGAAGTGAATGCGTTCACCTGTCCGCCTATGCTGTCGAAGGATTCCGCTATCTCCCTTGCCGATCTTGTCTTCGTTCCCTTAAAGAACATATGCTCAAGGAAATGTGAGATTCCGTTATTCTCTGGATTCTCATTACGTGATCCTGTTCCGATCCAAACTCCAATCGCGACAGAACGAACAGTAGGGATTTGTTCAAGGACGATTCTTACACCGTTTTGGCATGTATATTTCTTAATCAATTATATTCCTCCTCTGGAACCTGCTGCTAAAAATACTGCATTTAATAAGTATAGTTCATTTATCTTACTTTTTCCAAATACAAAGCTATTCTTTCATTTTTTTTGCCATAACCCTATTTTCACTCAACATATCTGAAACTGTTCCAATTTGCATATCTTGGGCCTTTATTTGAATGATTAGCTGTTCAAGAGAAGCTGCTGTAGATTCGGTTGGATGCATCAATATTAAAGCACCATTATGGACCTTCCCCATCACCCTGTTGATCAATTTTTCAGGTGTGGGTTTTTGCCAGTCGATTGTATCAACGCTCCACATTACAGTACCTAACTTATGCGCAGCTGCAATTTGGACTACTTCTTCCTTATAAGATCCGCTTGGGGGAGCAAACCACTTTGTTTGTACCCCTGTTACAGCCTCTATTACATCATTGGTTTTTTTGATTTCTTCATTAATTTCAGGAGCAGAAAGTTCCTTCATATTTGGATGGGTAAAGGAATGATTGCCTATTTCGTGTCCAGCCTCGGCAATCATTTTAGCCATTCCAGGGTTATTTTTAACCCAGCGACCCTCGAGAAAGAAACTGGCTGATACGTTATATTTTTTCAGCGTGGCAAGCATACCTGATAAATATTCATTTCCCCACGCAACATTAATGATGAAACTGACCATTGGTTTTTCGGGGTGACCTTTATAAATGGCCATTGGCGGAAGATCGTTTAAATGGACATCTGGCGATACTTGCTCATAAACAAGCTTATCTGGGTTAAACTTGCCGTCCTTTTTCATTTTTTTATAGGATTCCTCAGTATTAACTTTTAATCCATTGTAGCCAGGAATGCCTCTCCATACTGGATCCTTCCTGGCATTCGAGGGCTCAACCTCGTATTCCTTCGCTTTTAGTTCAATTTCCTTCATCAAGGAATTTTCATGTCCGACAACAGGCACAACTTCCGTTTTTAGACTAGCTACATATGTATTGGAATATGGATTGCTCACAGAAATCCACGCACCAATTAACAAGACAGAAATCAACGCAATCTTTCTCATGTTCTATGCCTCCCTTTTATTAAAAAATATGAAACGGGAGGACAAGGTAGAACGAAAGGTATGGCCCCAGATAAGAAAATACATATAAAAAGGCCAGGGCTGGCCCTGGCCTTTTTCATCTATTATTCCTTTTCAGCTTTTTCACGCTGCTCTTTTAAAACTGCTTTACGTGAAAGGTTTACTCTTCCTTGTTTATCAATTTCTGTTACCTTAACAAGGATTTCATCCCCAAGCTTTAAGATATCCTCCACTTTTCCAACTCGCTCTTCAGCTAGTTCGGAAATGTGAACAAGTCCATCTTTACCTGGGAAGAGCTCAACGAAAGCACCAAATTTTTCGATGCGGCGAACTTTACCAAGGTACATCTCTCCGACTTCTACTTCGCGGACGATGTCTTCGATGATTTTCTTAGCCTTTTGAATCATTTCTTCATCAACTGATCCGATAAATACCGTACCATCTTGTTCGATATCGATTTTCACGCCAGTTTCTTCAATGATTTTATTGATCTGTTTTCCGCTTGGCCCAATAACATCACGGATTTTATCTGGCTTGATCCACATTGAAATGATTTTAGGCGCATATTTAGAAAGCTGTTCACGTGGTTCTTGAATCGTTGCAAGCATTGAATCAAGAATTTGCATACGGCCAATTTTCGCTTGCTGCAATGCTTCCTCAAGAATCTGGCGGGATAAGCCATCAATCTTGATATCCATCTGCAGTGCCGTAACACCCTTAGAAGTACCTGCTACTTTGAAGTCCATATCACCAAGATGATCTTCCATACCCTGGATATCTGTCAGGATTGAATAATGCTCTCCTGATTTAATAAGACCCATTGCAATACCAGCTACTGGCGCCTTAATTGGCACACCAGCATCCATTAAAGCTAATGTACTAGCACAAATACTAGCCTGTGAAGTTGAACCGTTTGATTCCAAAACTTCTGAAACTAGACGGACAGTATAAGGGAAATCTTTTTCATTTGGAATAACTGGTTCAAGAGCTCTTTCACCTAATGCTCCATGACCGATTTCACGGCGACCAGGTCCACGGATTGGTCCAGTTTCCCCAACGGAGAATAACGGGAAGTTATAGTGGTGCATAAAACGTTTTTCTTCTTCGATTCCAAGTCCATCAAGGATTTGTACATCACCCATTGCTCCAAGCGTACAGATGCTCAAAGCCTGTGTCTGTCCTCTTGTGAACAATCCTGAACCGTGAGTTCTAGGAAGCAATCCAACCTCAGATGAAAGCGGGCGGATTTCCTCTAATTTACGTCCATCTGGACGGACTTTATCTTCAGTGATCAATCGGCGAACTTCGCCTTTGACGATTTTATCAAGTATTTGCTTAACCATTTTCATCTGGTCTGCGTCAACTTCCTGCTCTTCGTAACGAGCAACAACTGCATTTTTAACTTCTTTGATTGCGTCTTCGCGTGCATGCTTTTCTTGAACCTGGATGGCAGCAAGCATGTCTTGTTCACAAATCCCGCGAACCTCAGCTTCTAGTTCTTTGTTGAGCTCATAAAGAGTGATTTCTCTTTTCGCTTTACCAACCTGTGCTACGATTTCCTGTTGGAACGCAATTAAACGCTTAATTTCATCATGGCCGAACATGATTGCTTCAAGCATGACTTCTTCAGGAACTTCTTCAGCACCAGCTTCAACCATGTTGATTGCATCCATTGTACCAGCAACAACTAAGTGCATATCGCTCTTTTCAGTTTCTTCAACAGATGGATTAATGATGAATTTACCATCTACTCGTCCAACTGTAACACCTGCAATTGGTCCTTCAAACGGGATATCCGATACACAAAGCGCAAGGGATGAACCAAACATTGCTGCCATTTCAGATGAGCAGTTCTGATCCACACTCATTACAATACTGATAACCTGGACATCATTACGGAATCCATCCGCGAATAATGGTCTGATTGGACGGTCGATCAAACGGCTTGCTAGAATCGCCTTTTCACTTGGACGTCCTTCACGCTTAATAAAACCACCTGGGATTTTCCCTACAGCATATAATCTTTCTTCATAATTGACTGTAAGCGGGAAGAAATCTAAGTTCTTTGGTTCTTTTGATGCAGTTGCTGTACTTAGAACTGCTGTGTCGCCATAACGGACAAGCACTGCGCCATTTGCCTGCTTAGCAAGCTGTCCGATTTCGACTGTAAGCTTGCGCCCTGCCCAGTCAAAGGAGAAACTTTGTTTTTGTTGTTCCATGCTTTTAAGCCCCTCTCTACCATAAAATCCATCCAGGACTGAAGCCTGGGAATTATTTAAAACAGCACCTATGCCTGTCTTATTAACAAATATCCAAAATCATTAAAAATAAACTTTTCAATGCAAGACATAATTAAAGCTTGCTTAAATAACTTTTATGTTATAGTATGCGCTAATTAACAGCGCTTAATATCATGAGTTTGTTATGTATCTTCCAAAATTTTTCCTAATAAAAAAGCGGGATAAATCCCGCTTTGACAGACTATCTACGTAGACCTAGCTTGTTGATTAAATCGCGGTAACGAGAAACGTCTTTGTTACGAAGGTAAGTCAAAAGATTACGACGCTTACCTACCATTTTCAAAAGACCGCGACGTGAGTGGTGGTCCTTTTTGTGAACGCGTAAGTGATCGTTCAATGTGTTGATTTCTGCAGTAAGGACAGCGATTTGAACTTCTGGAGATCCAGTGTCACTTTCGTGAACCTTGAATTCGTTGATAAGTTCGTTTTTACGTGCTTTTGTGATTGCCATCCGTGTTCACCTCCTGAATTATAATCCCCTGTTACCGAGCAAGCGTCGGTGACTCGACTTGCCAAGCAAAGGTTCTTTTTTGATACGTTAATAAGAATACATCTTTTTACGACAAAAAGCAAGTCTAACCCTTGTTTTTTTCAAAGTAGATAATGGCTTCCTGCTTATCTTTATCTATTTGGGATACGAGCTGTTCAATACCGTCGAACTTCCGTTCACTTCGAAGACGCAAATGCCATTCAACATGTGCAGTTTTCCCATAGATTTCTTCGTTGAAATTAAAAATATGGACCTCAACAGATGGCTTTTCCTTCTTTTCACGGTGGAATGTAGGCTTATATCCTACATTGCAGACACCTTCGTACCATACACCTTCAATCTGGATTCTTACCGCATATACCCCAGTTGGCGGAAGGATGTATTGGTCATCCATTTGAACATTTGCTGTTGGAAAACCTATTGTCCGTCCTCGTTTTTCACCGTTAATGACTATGCCTTGTGTTTTGTAAAACCTTCCCAGCAGATCTGGCATAGAATCCACTTTCCCATCCCTTAGCAAGCTTCGGATCAGTGTCGAACTGATCTTTTCATCATTTGCTCTTGCCAACTTGGAAACTACTGTGAATTCAAACTTGTTCCGCGAATGGAATTGAAGTGTCTCCATCGTACCTTTGCCCATTTTGCCATAGGAATAATCAAATCCAGCTACGACATGCTGGACATTCAAATCAATAATATACTGATCGATAAATTCCTGTGGAAGCAGACTAGAGAATTCGGCTGTAAAATGAATGACAAATAAATAGTCCACACCAAGATGCTCAATAACTCGGGCTTTTTCTTCAATAGGTGTAATGTATTCTATATGCTGGACACTCTTCCCAAGAACAACAGATGGATGGGGATCAAAGGTCATAACAGCACTTTTTAACCCTCTTTCACCTGCCATTCTTTTTGCTTCCTTAATTACTTTCTGATGTCCTAGATGGACACCGTCAAAGTAACCAAGTGCCATTGCCATGGCGGGAAACTCCTGCTTTTCTAATCCATGAGGATGATTTAGCTTAATCAATTCCACGTTTTTACTCACCTTTTCTGACCCAGATGCTCTTAATAATGGCCAAACCGTAATAGAAAATCGTAATTATCCTAACTGATCATTTCTTAATACTTTATCCGGCTTCATTAGCCCAATTTTGGTTGGATGCTTCCGGTATATCGCAAGCGCTAATCCGCTTTCTGTTTCAACCACAATTGTACCATCAGTTTCCGCCAAATTTTGCGGAATCTCGAGCAATGCACCGTTTTTCACTTTCTCTGCTACTGTATCATTTATGCGATATTTCGGCAAATAAGAAATACCCGCCTCCAAAGGATGTAAAGCTTTTTGAACGCTTCCCTCTTCAACCATTGTTTCAAGCTGTTCGAATGTGAAACAATCCTCTATTGTAAACTCTGCGGATTGAATTCTTATTAATGAAGACATATGCGCAGGATAGCCAAGCTTTTCGCCAATCATGACAGCCAGTGTCCTGATATATGTACCTTTGCTGCAGGAAACCCGGAATTTAAAGCTTACTTCTTCACCCTTAAACTCGTCTCTGTCATCAAGAAGCTTAATGCTGTAGATTGTTACCTTCCTGGCAGGGCGTTCAACTTCAATTCCTTGCCTTGCATATTCATAAAGTTTCTTTCCATTCACTTTTACCGCAGAGTACATTGGCGGAGTCTGTTCTATTTGACCAATGAAGGATTGCAAAGCTGCTTCGATTTCGCTTCTTGAGATGATCCGGTCAACAGCTTTTTCCTCTATTTTTTCTCCAGAGGCATCCTCTGTTGTTGTTGTATAGCCAAGTGACACTTCACCCTCATAGGCTTTACCTGCGTCCGTGATGTACTCAGCAACCTTTGTAGCCCTGCCTACACATATTGGCAAGACACCAGTTACATCCGGGTCAAGCGTTCCAGTATGGCCTACCTTTTTGGTCTTTAACAGCTTCCTTAGCTTAAAGACACAATCATGTGATGTCATACCCGCCGGTTTAAAAAGAGGCAGAATTCCCTCCATGCTCATCCCTCCTGTATTCGTTGTTGTTATGTAATTTTCGTATATGGTGGTATCCTCATGTTTATCGTCCTTTACATGAAATACCTGCTAACCTTTCTTTATTCAAAAAAATGGATAGACAAGGTGTCTATCCATCTCTTTTAATGTTTGAAGATTTGCCTGATTTAGCTGGCAAAGTTAATCATTCTTTTTCTTCCTTTTCTTCATCAGCTTGCTCTTCTCTTTGCAGCTCATGAATGAGGGAATTAATTCTGTTGCCGTATGCCATCGTTTCGTCAAATTCGAATATCAGTTCAGGCGTTTTTCTAAGGCGGATTCTCTGGCCAATTTCGGTCCTAATGAAACCTTTTGCCTTCGCTAATCCTTTTAAAGTATTTTCTCTCTGTTCCTCGTCACCTAAAACAGATATATATACCTTTGCCTGCTGTAGATCGCCAGTAACTTGTACATCCGTAACTGTTACGAATCCGATGCGGGGGTCCTTGATCTTGCGGCTGATGATATCGCCGAGTTCTTTCTTCATTTGTTCCCCAACACGATTTACTCTATGACCCATCTCGATCACCTCGTTCTATTAAAGCCATTCTATTTCGGTGATGGTACGTTCGATCTCCGGAAAAGAGTCAATCATTTTAATAGCATTTTGCAGCTCTCTTTCAGTCGCAACCTTTGATGATGAGACAGCAGCAACAGCAATTGTTGTCCGCTGCCATACATCTTGATGGTCAACTTCCGATACTGAAACATTATATTTTTGCTTCAGTCTAGAGATAATCCGCTGCAGTACTGCTCTCTTTTCTTTTAGAGAATGAGCATCATATATAATGCACTCACAGGCTGCTAAGCCTACTATCATTAACGTTCCACTTCTTCCATGATATATGCTTCAACGACATCGCCTTCTTTAAGGTCATTGAAGTTTTTAATGGTAATACCGCACTCGTATCCTTGTGCTACTTCTTTAGCATCGTCCTTGAAGCGTTTTAACGCATCAATCTGTCCTTCGAAGATGACGACGCCGTCACGAATCAGGCGAACACCGCTGTCACGGGTAATTTTACCGTCAGTGACATATGAACCACCAATCGTTCCAATTTTTGAAACCTTGAAAGTCTGGCGGATTTCAGCCTGCCCAATAATCTTTTCAGCATAAACTGGATCAAGCATTCCCTTCATCGCAGATTCGATTTCTTCGATTACCTTGTAGATAATACGGTGCAGACGGATATCAACCTTTTCTGATTCCGCAGCACGCTTCGCATTATTATCAGGGCGAACGTTAAAACCGATAACGATACCGTTTGAAGCTGCAGCTAATGTGATATCAGACTCATTGATCGCACCAACACCAGTGTGAATGATCCTTACATTTACACCTTCAACGTCCAGTTTTTGCAATGCTGCTGCAAGTGCTTCTACTGAACCTTGAACATCGGCTTTAATGATTAGATTTAAGTCTTTCATTTCCCCTTGTTTCATATGTTCAAACAAAGTATCAAGACTTACGCGGGCTTTTTCGCTTCTTTGAGCTTGAACCGCTTGTGATGAACGGATTTCTCCGACCTGGCGTGCAGTCTTCTCGTCATCAAATACTACAAAACGGTCTCCAGCCTGTGGAACATCATTTAAGCCAGTGATTTCAACAGGAGCAGAAGGACCTGCTTCTTTAACACGGCGTCCGAGATCATTTACCATAGCACGTACGCGGCCGTAAGTATTACCTACTACAATCGGATCACCGATCTTTAGCGTACCATTTTGAACTAGCAGCGTAGCAACTGAGCCGCGGCCTTTGTCAAGCTGCGCTTCAATTACAGTACCAATAGCGTTCCTATTAGGATTTGCTTTATATTCTTCAACTTCTCCAACAAGCAAAATCATTTCTAATAGGCTGTCAAGACCTTCTCCTGTTAGTGCGGAAATCGGAACAAAGATTGTTTCTCCTCCCCATGCTTCAGGAACCAGGCCATATTCCGTAAGTTCCTGCATAACACGATCAGGGTTTGCAGTTGGTTTGTCCATTTTATTTACAGCTACGATGATTGGTACATTGGCTGCCTTAGCATGATTCAAAGCTTCAACAGTCTGCGGTTTAACACCATCATCTGCTGCTACAACCAAGATTGTGATATCAGTGATCTTCGCGCCACGTGCACGCATTGTAGTAAATGCCGCGTGACCAGGCGTATCAAGGAAGGTGATTTTCTTGCCATTCTCTTCGACTTGATAAGCACCAATATGCTGAGTGATTCCGCCAGCTTCTCCTGCTGTAACCTTTGTGTTGCGAATTGAGTCAAGAAGTGTTGTTTTACCATGGTCAACGTGGCCCATGATTGTAACAACTGAAGGTCTCTCAATTAAAGATCCTTCTTCATCCTCAGTGAAGTAAACTTCAAGGTCAGTTGCATCGATTTTAATTTCTTCTTCAACCTCAACACCATAATCAGTAGCAATCAATTCAATTGCGTCTTTATCAAGATCCTGGTTGATCGTTGCCATGACACCAAGCATGAATAACTTCTTGATGATTTCTGATGGCTCACGATACAGCTTTTTAGCAAGCTCAGCGACTGTCAAAGACTCACTGAAAGTAATTTTAGCGGGAAGCTCTTTTACCTTTTTCACTTGAGGCTGTGCAGCTTGCTGCTGGTTTTGTTTTCCTCTGTTTTGGTTTTGCTGGTTTCTATTTCTGTTATTGTTGTTGTTTGGCTTATTTTTATTGTTTTTATTAAAAGGCTGTGAGTTACCAGGTTTTTTAGCTGCAGCTCCGCTTTTTACTTTTTCAGGAGTTGTTGCACGGCGCTCATCGTCCGAAAAAGCACTTGCTGTTGTTTTTAGCTGAGCCTTAGGCTGAACCTGATTATTTCTCTGCTGGTTTTGACCTTGGCTGCTATTTTGATTCTGGGCTTGTTTTTGTCCTTGGTTCTGTCCCTGTGCAGCTTTCGGCTGGCTTTGCTGCTGAGGTTTGGTTTGTGTTTGTTGTTTTTCTTCTTTTGTATTATAAATGGCGTCTAGTCTCCTCACAGTTTCATCTTCCATGGCAGTCATATGGTTTGAAACCTCGATGTTCATTTCTTTTAATTTTATAATCACGTCTTTACTCGATAAATTATGCTTCTTTGCATATTCGTAAACGCGTGTTTTACTCATATTTTCACCCCCGCTAGAATTAATCGAGCAACGTCAACAGTTTTTTTGCAAAACCCTCGTCCAGTAGGGCTACTACAACACGGGCATCCTTCCCAATAGCCTGACCAAGCTGATACCGGTCGGGTACCACCTTGCAAGGTACTTTATAGGAATTGCACTTGTCGGTAATTTTCTTTGTAGTATTTGCGGATGCATCCGCTGAAAGCAAAATGAGTTTCGCTTTGCCGCTTCGGATTTCTTTAACGGAAAGCTCTTCCCCTGAAATAATTTTCCGTGCTCGATTGGCTAAGCCAAGCAATGACATCCATTGATTCGAATTCATCAGGATAGTCTGTTCTCCTTTTCGATAAGTTCATTGAGCTCATCGTATATTGCATCGTCCACAGCTGTTTCTAGTTGTTTGGACAATATATTCCGTTTTTTTGCAAGCTGAATAGCTTCTTTTTCTTTTGAAAGATATGCACCACGGCCTGATTTTTTCCCTGTCAGATCAATGGATACTTCTCCCTCTTTGGAGCGAACGATGCGAACGAGTTCTTTTTTCGGTCTCATTTCACCGGTAGCGACACATTTTCGCATAGGAACTTTTTTACGGCTGTTCACGATCATTCACCTCAATTAATCAATATCTTCATCATCATAATCATCATTCGCTGATAACAATGGTTCATTATCACGAGGATAGATGCCTAACTCTCTAGCCTCAGCCTCTGCTTTAATATCAATCTTCCAGCCAGTCAATTTAGCAGCAAGACGCGCATTTTGTCCGCGTTTCCCAATCGCAAGTGAAAGCTGGTAATCCGGAACGATGACTGTAGTAGCCTTATCCTCTTCATTGACAATGACATCAAGAACCTTAGATGGGCTCAATGCATTGGCTACGAAAACAACTGGATCTTCAGACCACTTGACGATGTCAATCTTTTCGCCTTTCAGCTCATTGACAACCGCCTGTACACGCGTTCCTCTTGGTCCAACGCATGAACCGACTGGATCAACTTCTGCATTATCAGAATGAACGGAGATTTTAGAACGGTCACCAGCTTCACGTGCAACAGATTTAATTTCTACAGTACCATCATAGATTTCAGGAACTTCAATCTCGAAAAGTCTCTTTAACAGTCCCGGGTGGGTTCTGGAAACGAAGATTTGCGGACCTTTAGTGGTTTTTTCAACCTTAGTGATAAATACCTTGATGCGGTCGTGAGGCTTATAATGCTCGTTTGGCATTTGTTCATTTGCCGGCAGGATTGCTTCGATTTTACCTAAGCTTACATAGATGAATTTTGGATCCTGACGCTGAACGATACCTGTCATGATGTCTTCTTCACGATCGATAAATTCAGAATAGATGATGCCTCTTTCTGCTTCACGCACACGCTGGGTTACTACCTGCTTCGCTGTCTGCGCTGCAATTCTCCCAAAGTCTTTAGGTGTAACTTCAAGTTCAACGACATCCTCGACCTGGTAATTTGGATTGATTCTCTGGGCATCTTCTAATGAAATTTCCAGGCGTGGATCGAATACTTCATCCACAACTTCTTTTCTCGCAAAAACACGCATTGAACCATTGCCAAGATTAAGATCAATCCGGACGTTCTGTGCCTGGTTAAAGTTGCGGCGATATGCAGAGATTAGTGCTGCTTCAATCGCGTCAATTAAAATGTCCCTGGAAATGCCTTTTTCTTTTTCAAGAATTGTAAGAGCATCCAACAATTCGCTGGCCATGAGATATAAATCCCCCTTTTTTACTTCCCAACATTATTTATAAATAGACTATAGATTATTTCTAGACAGATTATGAAAAAGTGACTGCAAGCCTTGCGCTGGCAATCTTATCAAATGGGAGAACAACCGTTTTCTTGCGCGTCTTGATTTTCACTTCAACAGTTACGGTTTCACCATTGTAATCGGTTAAAATTCCTTCAAAAGCCTTTTCACCATCAAATGGTTCATAAGTTTTAATAAAGACATTCTTCCCAATTGCTCTTTGATAATCTTTTTCCTTTTTAAGCGGACGTTCTGCACCAGGTGATGAAACTTCCAAAAAGTAGTTATGCGGGATTGGATCAAGGGCATCAAGCTTTTCGCTCAGTCGCTCACTGACTATGCCGCATTCTTCAATATCAATACCGTTGTCCTTATCAATGTATACGCGCAGGAACCAGTTCTTTCCTTCTTTTACGTATTCGATGTCAACCAATTCTAGTCCATTTTCAGTTAAGATGGGAGTTACTAGCTCTTCCACTGTTTCGGTAACCTTGCTCATAAAATCCCTCCTTTGACACAACATCTTTTACCATTCATTAGCATCAATACTTAATGACTCTTTATCACGAAAAAGTGCGTAACAACACGAAAGAGTGGGTTTCCCCACTCTCATCTGCCAGAGTTATCCGTAGTATTTCCAATAAAAATATAACATAACCAGGTATTTAATGCAAATACATACCAATCCGAAGGCATTGTCAAGGCTTATCATTTAGCTGTTTCAAAAAGTTTTCGCCTTCTCGTTACAATGGTGTGTGTCATGTAAGCATCAGGAATTTTTTAGAACAAGCTTAACTGATTCTGATCTGGCATCCCTTGCAGGCAGCCATGGTTGTCGAGATACTCAAGAATCGTTTTGGAAATCTTACCGCGCTGCTGAAGGTCTTCTTTAGACAGGAATTCTCCTTCTTCCCTCGATTTGACAATATTGATGGCTGCATTCGTGCCAAGCCCAGGTATTGCATTAAATGGCGGGATCAAGGTGTTTCCCTCAATGATGAATTCAGATGCACTGGATTTATATAAGTCAACTTTGGCAAAGCTGAATCCACGCTCGCACATTTCAAGAGCAAGTTCCATTACAGTCATCAAGTTCTTTTCCTTTGTAGATGCATCAAGTCCCTTTGCATTTATTTCCTCAATCGTTGCGCGGATGCTTTCGGAACCGCGTACCATTGCATCGACATCAAAGTCATCTGCTCTTACCGTAAAGTAGGCTGCATAGTACATAAGTGGATGATGGACTTTGAAATATGCAATCCTCACTGCCATCAGTACATAGGCAGCTGCGTGGGCCTTAGGGAACATGTACTTGATTTTTTTACAAGAATCAATATACCATTCCGGCACCTTGTTTTTGCGCATTTCCTCTTCCATGTCATCACTCAAGCCCTTACCTTTACGAACCGATTCCATGATTTTAAAAGCGAAAGCTGGCTCCAGTCCCTGATAGATCAGATAAACCATGATATCATCACGGCATCCGATAACTTCGCTTAAATTACAGGTCTTGTTATGAATCAATTCCTGGGCATTTCCCAGCCATACGTCTGTTCCGTGAGAAAGACCGGAGATCTGTACTAGCTCAGAAAATGTAGTTGGTTTTGTATCTTCAAGCATCTGGCGAACGAAACGTGTACCAAATTCAGGGATACCAAGCGAACCAGTTTTAGACATTATTTGCTGTTCTGTGACCCCAAGTGATTCCGTACCGCTGAATATTTTCATGACTTCTGGATCGTCCGTAGGGATAGTCTTAGGATCAATACCGCTCAAATCCTGAAGCATCCTGATCACAGTTGGGTCATCGTGTCCAAGAATATCGAGCTTTAAAAGATTGTCATGGATTGAATGGAAATCAAAATGGGTCGTTTTCCACTCAGATGTATTACTGTCCGCTGGAAACTGTATAGGCGAAAAATCATAAATATCCATATAATCTGGAACTACTATTATTCCACCCGGGTGCTGTCCTGTCGTTCTTTTAACGCCGGTACATCCAGAAGCAAGCCGGTCAATTTCAGCACCCCTGAGCTGTAGATTATTGTCGCCCTGATAACCTTTTACGTATCCGTACGCAGTTTTATCAGCGACCGTGCCAATTGTTCCTGCACGATAAACATATTCTTCCCCGAACAAGACCTTCGTGTAATTATGCGCTCTTGGCTGATATTCCCCTGAGAAGTTCAAGTCAATATCGGGAACCTTGTCCCCTTTAAATCCAAGGAAGGTCTCAAATGGTATATCGTGGCCATCTTTTGTGTACTTTATGCCGCAATCTGGGCAGTCTTTGTCAGGAAGGTCAAAACCGGAACCTACAGATCCGTCATTAAAGAACTCTGACTTTTTGCATTTTGGACAAACATAATGCGGCGGCAGCGGGTTTACCTCTGTAATTTCGGTCATCGTTGCTACAAAGGAAGATCCGACAGAACCACGTGATCCTACTAGATATCCATCATCCAGCGATTTCTTAACAAGCTTATGCGATATCAGATAGATAACTGCGAATCCGTTGTCAATAATACTTTTCAGTTCTTTCTCAAGCCGTGCCTCTACTATTTCCGGAAGCTCGTCCCCATAGATACGGCGAGCCATTCCATAACTCATGCTCCGCATCTCTTCATCGGCACCTTCGATTTTCGGTGTGTAAAGATCATCTTTGATCGGCTTAATGACATCAATCATATCAGCAATTTTATTTGTGTTTTCTACCACTATTTCTTTCGCTTTTTCAGCGCCCAAAAATTTGAAGGCATCTAGCATTTCGTTTGTTGTCCTGAAATGAACGTCCGGCAGTTCGTGCCGATTCAGCGGGTTGGCACCGCCCTGAGAGCTGACTAAAATCTTGCGATAGATTTTATCATTTTCATTCAAGTAATGGACATTTCCGGTTGCTGTGACCGGCAATTCTAATTTCTCTCCAAGTTTGACGATATTTGAAATGATGTCCTCGAGAGCTTTTTCATCACGCACCAATTCCATTTCAAGCAGATGGGCATAAACCTGTTTAGGATGTACTTCTAAATAATCATAAAATTGCGCTGCTTCCTCCACCTCTTCTGGGCCCTTCTGCATCATGCCTTCAAATACTTCACCTTTATCACAACCAGAGCCAATCAGGATACCTTCTCTGTGCTTATTTAAAACAGACCTTGGGATCCTGGGGACGCGATAAAAATAATCTATGTGTGAGATAGATACTAATTTAAAGATGTTTTTCAAACCGGCTTCATTTTGTGCAAGCAAAGTAGCATGGTAAGGACGAGCAC
The DNA here is from genome assembly GCF_049532715.1 of Heyndrickxia sp. MSNUG. Taxonomy (NCBI): domain Bacteria; kingdom Bacillati; phylum Bacillota; class Bacilli; order Caryophanales; family Bacillaceae; genus Heyndrickxia; species Heyndrickxia sp. MSNUG. The sequence continues at coordinate 1,826,048 of NZ_CP150978.1, read as the reverse complement.
GCTGGTATGATTTCCCTTGCCCCATATTGTCATTCAGCTGGTCATGGTACTCCAGCCCTTTTTCAGCGGCATCCTTCAGCATCCTTAGCAAAAGGTAGCCGGTTGCCTCAGCATCATAAATCGCACGGTGATGCTGGGTCAATTCGATATCAAATTTCTTTGCCAATGTATTCAGTCGGTGGTTCTTCATATCTGGATAAAGGAATCGTCCTAATTCAAGTGTATCTATAACCGGATTAGGCGCTTTACCTATACCGATTTTTTTATAGCCAACATTCAAGAAGCCCATATCAAACGAAGCATTGTGCGCAACCAGTACGCTGTCTTCCGTCCACTCATGGAACCTTTGAAGCACCTCGCTTACTTCCGGAGCGTTGCGTACCATATCATCGGTGATTCCGGTTAAATTGATTGTTGTCGCTGACAGACGGTGATGCGGGTTGGCAAATGACTCAAATCGGTCAATGATTTCGCCATTGCGGATTTTGACAGCAGCGAGTTCAATGATCGTATCGTAAACTGCTGAAAGACCCGTTGTTTCTACGTCAAAAACGACATACGTATCTTCTGCCAGCATGCGATGCGCATCATTATAGGCAATCGGTACACCATCATTAACCAGGTTGATTTCAACACCATACAGAATCTTGATACCATTTTTCTTACCTGCCCCGTAAGCCTCCGGGAAGGACTGAACAACTGCATGGTCTGTAATGGCAACAGCTTTGTGGCCCCACTTAGCAGCCTGAGCGACTAGTGCGCTGACAGGTGTGACTGCATCCATCTGGCTCATCGGTGAATGAAGGTGAAGTTCTACTCTTTTTTCTCCCTCAGGAGCTGAATCAATTCTGCCCTTCGCCTTAATTTCATTAATATCATTTCCTATCATGACAAGGTCCCGGACGAATGTATCATTCTGAATGCTGCCGCGTACCTTAAGCCACATTCCCTTGGTGACGCGTTGATATAGAGCGGCATCTTCCTTATCACGAGAGAACATTTTAACCATGATCGAGCTAGTATAGTCTGTAATTTTAAAGGTAAGTAAAGTACGGCCGCTTCGCAGTTCCTTCGTTTCTGCAAAGAAAACAAATCCTTCAATCGCTACTCGGCGTTCTTCATCGACGATTTCTTCCAGCTTGCGGAAGTCAGCATCATCCTTGATCGTAAGGCCGATTGTAAGAGGGCCATCCTGCGCTGCACCATCACCCTGCGCTTTTTCCGCTTCCTTCTTCTGCATTTCAATCATGGCCATCAATCCGCGTTCCTGATCTTCCTTCTCTTTCGCCTTCATGAATTTTTCATATTCATCAGAAGTGCTGTTTTCGACTACTTCCGTATCAATAGTCATTAAAGGAAAACCAAAACTCTGGTAAATATCCGTAATAATACTTGCATATTTTCTTTTTATTGCAAGGCCTTCTGTTTCATTTCTTACACTTAAAATGATTTTCGTGCCCTGGATGGTAGGATTTTGTTCATTTAAAAGTTTTAAAAGCGGAGGTGCGATTCCATCTATTTCTTTCACACAAGATTTCCAGTATTCAAGTATTAGCTGGTCATTAATTGCTTGTTCAAGCACATTTACCGTGTATGAAATTTTTGCTATATGTGAAAAAGCTCGTTCAAGCTCGCTCGTGAACCTGCTATATAGATCGCAAGGAATGATATTTTCAAATTGAAAATAAAAATGCCACTTCCTTGCCTGTTTTTCAACAATCACTCTATCAATTTCAGCATTGCGAAAATGAGTGACAATTGTATCCTCTGTAAGCTGCAGCTGCTGCAGCAGGAGCTGAAACCTTTCCTTTTTCCCCGTAGAAAGATCACTCATGGTTACATCTCCTCCCATCTGAAAAGCATGTAATATTTCTCTTTTTCTATCTGACAGGCATTAGCCTAATATCAATATTTAAATCATTATGAGTTCAATATAAGCAAAGGTTATTATATCACAAAATGACTCTGCGGTTATCGGTGTTTGGATTTTCCATTTGATTCAGCTAATTACGACTGTTGTTTTCTGCTCCAATCAACAAAATTAATAGTCAACAATATCCTTTCACAGTGGCACCCCTGCGAAATTTTTGCACAGGAGGTATTTAAATTAGCTTTCAGAACCTTACATGTAAAAAGCGGGTCCCGAATTAGGACCCGCTTCACTACTAAAGTTCTTGCAATATTGTCTTAAGCGCTTCAGCAAGCTGATCCTTATGGATTTCTTGCATTTCGCCATTTTTTCGGATTTTCACTTCCACAATGCCCTCGCTCGCTTTTTTGCCAACCGTTACCCTGACTGGCAGGCCAATCAAGTCGGAATCAGCGAATTTCACGCCTGGACGTTCCTGGCGGTCATCCAGAAGCACATCCAGTCCGGAAGTCTTCATATTAGCATACAGCTCTTCTGCTAAAGCAGCCTGCTCTTTATCCTTCATATTTATTGCAATAAGATGGACATCGAAAGGAGATATATTCTGCGGCCACACCAGACCGTTCTCATCATTGAATTGTTCCGCTACAGCTGCCATTGTACGAGAAACACCGATACCGTAGCAGCCCATGATCATTGGCTGTGTCCTGCCGTTTTCATCAAGGAATACAGCATTCATTGCCTCGCTGTATCTTGTTCCTAACTTGAAGACATGTCCAACTTCAATGCCCTTGGCAAAAACGATTGTTCCGTTTCCGTCCGGAGAAGGATCCCCTTCCTTAATAAAACGGAAATCAGCATATGCACTCACTTTGAAGTCGCGTTCAGGATTTACATTTTGATAGTGGTAGTCTTCTTCATTCGCACCGCAAACTCCGTTGACAACTCCTTTAACAGCGTGATCAGCTACAACTTCAACATTTCCAACTCCAACAGGTCCAAGTGAACCAACTGAGCAGCCAAGAACTTCCTTAGTCGTATTGGCATCTGCCAATTCCACAACTGATGCTTCGAAGAAGTTTTTCAGCTTGATCTCATTTACTTCATGGTCGCCTCTGACCAAGACTAGTACATGTCTGTCATCTACTTTAAACAGCAATGATTTCACGCAATCCTTGTCCTCTACTTGCAGGAACGCGGATACTTCCTCAATTGACTTCTTGTTTTCTGTATGGATCTTTTCAAGCTCATTTGCTTGCTTCCCGCTCTTTTCATATACAGCGGTGACTGGAGCCATTTCAATATTGGCTGCATAATCAGATGTATCAGAATAAGCAATTGTATCTTCACCGATTTCGGAAAGAACCATGAACTCATGTGTATCCTTCCCGCCCATTGCACCTGAGTCGGCAATAACTGCACGGAAGTTCAGGCCGCAGCGTCTAAATATATTTGTATATGCCTGGAAAAGACGCTCGTACACTTCATCAAGGCTTTTCTGGGTTGCATGGAAGGAATATGCGTCCTTCATAATGAATTCACGGCCACGCAAAAGACCAAATCTAGGACGTTTTTCATCCCGGAATTTTGTCTGGATTTGATAAAGAGTTAATGGCAGACGCTTATAAGATTTCACTTCGTCACGAACAAGGCTCGTGATGACCTCTTCATGGGTTGCTCCAAGGGCGAACTCACGATCATGACGGTCTCTTAATCTCATTAGCTCAGGACCATAGGAATACCATCGGCCTGATTCCTGCCAAAGTTCTGCCTGCTGCAATGCAGGCATGAACAATTCTGCAGCACCTGCATGATTCATTTCTTCCCTGATGATCGCTTCAACCTTCTGAAGGACTTTCCGTCCTAAAGGCATATATGTATACACACCGCTAGCATTTTGGCGGATAAACCCCGCACGCAGCAGCAGCTGGTGACTTTTTACTTCTGCGTCTGATGGTACTTCTCTTAAAGTAGGAATAAGCGTCATACTTTGCTTCATTGATTTACACCTCATTAGGATATAGAAAATTTTACTTATTGGCTCTGTTAAACTTGTCTGTTGATCTCTACTCCAATCAACAGGTGCAATAATAACAACATTGAACTTTAACACAGCCTACTTATTAAAAAATTGTCCTGCCTGGTAAAATCCAGGCAGGAAAGAAATAACTGCTTAGTTCAAAATATGGTTTTATAAAAAGAATCTCTGGATGTCGTTCCAGGTTACAACGAGCATCAGCAGCATTAAAATAGCGAATCCGATAAAGTGCACCATACCTTCTTTTTGCTTGTCGATTGGCTTTCCTCTTAATGCTTCAACTGCAAAGAATGTCAGCCTTCCTCCATCAAGGGCTGGGAAAGGCAAGAGATTCATGATTCCAAGGTTAATGCTCAGGATTGCTGCCCATTTCATTAAATAAAAGATCCCTGACTTCGCAACTGTATCTGTTGAAACATAAATCCCGACCGGACCAGATAGAGCATCAATCGAAAATTGGCCGGTGATCAGTTTACCAAGCATAGAAAAGATTTCTGTCGTCCAGAAATAGGTTTCTTTAATCCCATAGGAAATTGATTTTAATGGTGATTTTTCAACAGGGCTATATACCCCGATCAGTCCGATTTTTTCACCTTCGACAGTTTTTGATTCTGGTGTTACAGGCAGCTCGATATTTTCTCCATCACGGACAATGGAAAAATCAAGTTCGTTTCCCGGATTCTTGCGAATGATTTCCACAACATCCTGCCAGCTCGAAACTTCAGAGCCTTCAATGCTGTTTACGATATCTCCTTCTTTTAAGCCTGCATCGAGCGCACTGCCATCTGGCGTCAATTTGCCTAATACAGGTTCATTAGACGGGATCCCCTGGAAAAGGGCAAGAATGATAAAAATGACCATAGCAAGCAAGAAGTTCATCATCGGTCCAGCAAAAATGGCCATTGTTCTCTGTGCTAATGTTTTAGAACCAAATTGCCTGTCAAATGGAGCGATTTGGGTTTCAGTCCCATTCTCGACTAGCACTGCTGTCTTGCTGATCGGGAACGATTTGATAAGCGTGTCATCTTCGCCCTCTTCATACCCTTTAATATAGAGATCGCGTTCGATATCAGCTTTCTCAACTTCAATAATTCGTGCATCAGGAAACTTTTCCTTGTTATTGAGGATGATTTTGGTAACTTCTTCGTTGCCATTGAACAATAAGCCTACCCGATGACCGGGTTTAATCTCAATCATTTCTGGATCTTCGCCTGCCATACGGACAAATCCGCCGATTGGCAAAAGACGAATAGTATAGGTAGTTTCATTTTTCTTATGTGAAAATACCTTGGGGCCGAAGCCGATTGCGAATTCTCTGCATAGGATGCCTGCGCGCTTGGCAAAGATTAAGTGCCCCAATTCATGAAAGAATACAAGGGCTCCAAAAATGACAATAAAGGCAATAACTGTATTCAAATTATCTAACCACCTTTTTAAGGATAAGAATCCACTTCTTTGAATCTAGAGTATCTATTGCTTTATAACAGTGAAAGAATAAAGCTTCTCGTCTCTTTATCAACCTCTTGAATCACTTCAAGGCTTGGGTTCTTTATAATTTTGTGGCCGTCCATAGCTTTTTCGATCATGTCTTCAATTTGCAGGAAAGTGATTTTGTCCTCCAAAAAGGCAGCGACTGCCGCTTCATTAGCCGCATTCATAACTGCCGGCAAAGTACCGCCCGATTTTCCGGCTTCGTATGCAAATTTTAGACATCGAAAACGATCATAATCCATTTCCTTAAAATGCAGCTTGCCGATTTCAGCAAGATTGAGTCTTGTTCCCGACCTTAGCGGCAGCCTGTCTGGATATGTAAGAGCATATTGTATAGGAACCTTCATATCTGGGGTTCCGAGTTGGGCAATGATGCTCGTATCATGAAATTCTACCATTGAATGGATGATGCTTTCTCGATGGAGCAGGACTGATATTCTGTCATATGGCAATGAAAATAGCCAATGTGCTTCAATTACTTCAAGTCCTTTATTCATCATTGTAGCTGAATCAATGGTTATTTTCGCCCCCATGGACCAATTTGGATGGTTCAAGGCATCTGATTTAGTTACACCTTTTAAATCTTCCCTCTTTCTGTCTCTGAAACTGCCTCCAGAAGCAGTCAGAATCAGCCTCTCAATATTTTTTTCCCTTTCGCCTTGCAAGGCTTGAAAAATAGCAGAATGCTCACTGTCTACAGGCAATATAGAAACATTATGGCGCTTCGCTTCCTCCATGACAATGTGCCCGGCTGTAACCAGAGTTTCCTTATTGGCAATGGCAATCGTTTTTTTTGCTTTTATCGCCTCTAATGTTGGGCTTAAACCCACGCTGCCTAGGACTGCGTTAACAAGGATCTCGGACTTATGGAAGACAGCTGCCTCTTCAAGGCCCTCACTCCCATAAACAATTTTTATATTCGGGAATTCACTTTTTAAAGTTTCAGCATCTGACATTTCCTGGACGGAAACTAACTCCGGGTAAAATTCACTAATAATTTTTCTGGTAAGATCCATATTTCGGCCAGCAGACATTGATACTAGTTTAAATTCTTCTGGATGCTCCCTGATTACATCGAGGGTTTGAATTCCAATCGATCCTGTAGCACCTAACAAGCTGATTTTCTTCACAAACTTCACTCCTAAACAACATAAACGGGTATTGCTGGCTTCACCAGTTCTTCCCCTATTCGACTTCACCGTAACAGAGTCGATGGCTTAATGAAATGCATTGATTTTCTTTATTTTTTTGGCTCTGTAATTGTCTCTTCGCACTAGTTGCTATCCAAATCGTTTATTATCAGCTTATAGCAAATGGAAAAGATGGATTAACGGCCATACAAACAGCAAGCTGTCAAAACGGTCAAGCATTCCGCCGTGTCCTGGCAAAATATTGCCTGAATCTTTCACATTATAATGCCTTTTCATTGCTGACTCCACCAGGTCTCCGATTTGTCCAAAAACAGATAAGAACGCTGTCGCAGCAATCAGCAGAATAGCGGACACTTCCATGTCAGCGAAGACACTGAACAATACTGCTATGATCAAGGCTGATAGTACGCCGCCAAAAAAGCCTTCTGTCGTTTTATTCGGGCTGATTTCAGGCCATAGCTTATGTTTGCCAAACGCCCGGCCGATAAAATATGCTCCAGAATCGGTAGCCCATATCATGAATAGTGAATAGAACACGTATGTTAAACTCGCTTCTCTCGTTTCAATAAAATAGAAAAAGCCTAGTCCTACATATAAAACGGACAGAATCGAAAATGCTGCATCCTCAAATGTAAAACGGTTCTTGGTAATGACTGTGTAGGTCAAAAATATAAGCAAACCTAGCATGAATAGCTCGTTTTTTTCATAATTCAAGCGATTAAAGATGCCCTGGTACTGCTCTGGAATCATGAATATCCATAGTAGTAGTAATGATATAATTCCAGAAACTGAAAACAGCTTTAACTTTCTCATCTTTAACGCTTCATATAAAGCAATGGAAGCGATAAGATATACCATTACAATAAATGGCAAACCTCCAAATATAACGATTGGAAGGAAAACTGCTGCTGCTGCGACTGCTGTAATGATTCTCTGCTTCATCTATTCATTCACACCTTTATTATACTCCTCCAAAACGCCTCTGGCGGCTCTGGAATGCTTCGATTGCTTCGACAAAATGCTCTTCGTTAAAATCAGGCCATAGAACATCGGTGAACCAGAATTCGGAATACGCAAGCTGCCATAGCATAAAATTGCTTAGACGGATTTCTCCGCTTGTCCTGATTAATAAGTCTGGATCATTTAGCTCTTTTGTCATTAAATAGGAAGAGAAAACTTCCTCGTTTAGTTCATCTTCATCCATTATACCACTTTGAACGTCAGCCAAGACTCTCTTGACGCCATCAAGAATTTCTGCACGGCTCCCATAGTTAAGAGCAAAATTAAGGACAAGCCCGGTATTTCCCTTTGTATCCTCCATCGCTTTACTAACTGCTTTCCGGGTGTGCTCAGGAAGCTTATCCATATAGCCGATCATTTCAACCCGTACATTTTCTTCAATCAATTCGGGCAGGAAAGTGCCCAAAAATTCTTCTGGCAGTTTCATAAGAAAATCCACTTCCATTTTCGGTCGTTTCCAGTTTTCAGTTGAAAAAGCATATACTGTCAAAGTCTTAACACCAAGTTCGTTTGCAAGCTTTGTTATTTTCCGAACAACCTTCATACCTTCATGATGGCCAGCGACTCGAGGTAAAGCACGCTTTTTTGCCCATCGTCCATTCCCGTCCATAATAATGGCTACATGGGAAGGTACTTCGTGGTCTATAATTTGTTGAATACGATCTCGGAGACTGGAAGAATTATTCTGGTTCTTCCATAGATTCATTTTTTTTAACATTAGGACAGCTCCCCCAAAAAGATAATCTTTAGCTCCGATCAGAAAAGCGTAAACGCCTGTATGGAACACTTGAGACCAGGCGCTAAAGCTGGACAACTCTCGAAGAAAAACATTTAATGATATTTCTTATTAATCTCTGCTATTTCCGCATGCCACTATCATACCAAAAAAGAAAAAAGATATCTCTATAAATGGATGGGATCAAGCAATTGTTTTAATCCGGCTTATACCATTTTATTTTATGCAGAAAGAGCCTTACATAAAGATTATGTACATGTTATGTGATAAAGAATAAGATCCGGCATTTTTATAGTCTATCTTTTATGCCGTAAGCTTAGTCCTTCTCTAGCTAATATATGTATAGAGAAAAAACCCCCTGGAAAACAGAGGGTTTTCGTAAATGATGCATAGTGTGGAAGCAGACTTACTAGAAGCCGGCTAAATTCAAGCCAAAATTATACTTCCAATAGTTCTTTTTCTTTTTCTTTCGTAATCTGATCGATTTTAGCGATGTGTTCATCTGTCATTTTTTGAATGTCATCAGAGTAGCCGCGCAGATCATCTTCGGTGATTTCACCGTTCTTCTCAAGCTTTTTCAAGTCTTCATTGCCATCTCGGCGAATATTGCGGACTGCAATTTTTGCATCTTCTGCTTCCTTTTTCACAAGCTTCGCAAGCTCTTTACGGCGTTCTTCTGTAAGCTGAGGAATAGCAAGTCTGATGATCGAACCGTCATTTGACGGATTCAATCCTAAATCGGATTTTAAAATCGCTTTTTCAATTTCACCAAGAATTGTCTTGTCATAAGGCTGGATTACAAGCAGACGAGCCTCAGGTACAGAAATACCTGCAAGCTGGTTTACTGGAGTAGGCGCTCCGTAATAATCAACCTGGATTCTGTCAAGAAGAGAGGCGCTGGCTCTGCCCGCACGAATGCTGGCCAGTTCGCGAGTATATGCTTGAATCGCTTTTGTCATTCTTTCTTTTGCATTAGCAATTGCTTGTTTTGGCATTAGTTTTTCCCCCTCACAATAGTTCCAATTGTTTCTCCCATTACTGCCCTTTTGATATTACCTTTCTCCATGATTGAGAAAACAATTAATGGGATATCATTGTCCATGCATAATGATGAAGCTGTGGAATCCATTACAGCTAAGCCTTCCTTTAGGACATCCAAATAAGATAGTTCATCATATTTAGTCGCATTCTTATCAACCCGTGGGTCTGCAGAATATACGCCATCAACATTATTTTTCGCCATCAGGATTACATCTGCTTCAATTTCGGCAGCGCGTAACGCAGCTGTCGTATCTGTTGAGAAGTATGGATTTCCTGTTCCTGCTGCGAATATGACAACACGAGTTTTCTCTAGATGCCTGATTGCTCTTCTTCTGATGTAAGGCTCAGCCACCTGGCGCATTTCAATGGAAGTTTGAACCCTTGTTTCGATCCCTGCTTGTTCCAGGCTGTCCTGTAAAGATAGGGAATTCATGACCGTTGCGAGCATGCCCATATAGTCTGCCGTCGCTCTGTCCATTCCCATTTCTTCACCGATTTTGCCTCTCCAGATATTTCCACCGCCTACAACAACGGCGACTTCAACACCAAGTTCTGCAATCTCTTTTATCTGGTCTGCAACATTTTTAATTACCGACGGATTGATGCCAAATCCTTGTTCTCCGGCTAAAGCTTCTCCACTTAACTTTAAAACAACTCTTTTGTATTTTGGGCTGGTCATAGGGTACCTCCATATGTAATTTCTAAAGCTATGTCCAAAAACAGGGAACACAAAGTGTTCCCTGCAATTACATAGGCTAGTAATAATTATTTCTTGTTAACTTGGTTCATTACTTCTTCAGCAAAGTTATCTTCACGCTTTTCGATGCCTTCGCCTACTTCATAACGAGTGAACTCACGTACTGTTGCGCCTTTTGATTCAACGAACTGACGTACCTTTTGATCTGGGTTCTTAACAAAAGTCTGGTCAAGAACACAAACATCTTCGAAATATTTGCTTAGACGGCCTTCAACCATTTTAGCAACGATGTTTTCTGGCTTGCCTTCGTTAAGAGCTTGTTGAGTAAGAATTTGGCGCTCGTGTTCAACTTCTTCTTGAGAAACTTCGTCACGAGATACATATTTAGGTCTTAATGCAGCGATATGCATAGACACATCTTTAGCAGATGCTTCGTCAGTAGTTCCTTCAAGAACAGTTAATACGCCAATGCGTCCGCCCATGTGAAGGTATGCACCGAATGCATCATTGTCAGTTTTAGTCTTGATTTCAAAGCGGCGAAGTGAAAGCTTTTCACCAATTTTAGCGATAGCAGCGTTGATGTGGCTTTCAACTGTTGCACCGTTTTCCATTGTTTGAGCGTTTGCTTCTTCTGCAGATGCTGGCTTGTTCTTTAAAAGGTGCTCAGCAAGTTCTTTTACAAGAACTTGGAATCCTTCGTTCTTTGCAACGAAATCTGTTTCAGAGTTTACTTCAAGGATTACAGCTTCGTTACCTTCTGCAAGGATGTAAGTTGTTCCTTCAGCAGCAATACGGTCAGCTTTCTTAGCAGCTTTCGCGATTCCTTTTTCACGAAGGTAATCAATCGCTTTGTCCATATCACCATCTGTTTCAGTAAGTGCGTTTTTGCAGTCCATCATACCTGCGCCAGTTTTTTCACGTAGTTCTTTTACCATTTGTGCAGTAATTGCCATAATGAAATTCCTCCTAGAATCATGATTATGTAACTATACTTAATTTTTACTTCATTTAGCCATTATAAACCTTAGCAGGTGTTATAAAGGATTGACTAACTTATGCTCAAATAAAAAAGCTTTTATAGAGCCAAGTCTTAAAAAAAGGTGATAAAGGGTGCTTCCCTATATCACCTTTTTCAAATTAAGCTTCTACAGCTTCTGTAGTTTCTTCGCCTTGCTTAGCTTCGATAATAGCGTCAGCCATTTTAGCAGTAAGCAATTTAACAGCGCGGATTGCGTCATCGTTCGCAGGGATAACTACGTCGATTTCATCCGGATCACAGTTTGTATCAACAATTCCAACGATAGGAATGTTTAATTTGCGAGCTTCAGCAACAGCAATGCGTTCTTTGCGTGGGTCAATGATGAAAAGAGCATCTGGAAGGCCCTTCATGTCCTTGATTCCGCCCAAGAATTTTTCTAAACGCTCTTGCTCTTTCTTCAATTGAACTACTTCTTTCTTAGGAAGCACTTCAAAAGTTCCGTCTTCAGACATTCTTTCGATGTTCTTAAGACGAGAGATACGCTTTTGGATTGTTTCGAAGTTAGTTAGAGTACCACCCAACCAGCGTTGGTTAACATAGTACATACCAGAACGAGCTGCTTCTTCTTTAACAGAATCTTGAGCTTGTTTCTTAGTTCCTACAAAAAGAACAGTTCCGCCGTTACCAGCAAGTTCTTTCACGTAGTTGTAAGCTTCTTCTACCTTCTTAACTGTTTTTTGAAGGTCGATGATGTAGATGCCGTTACGCTCAGTGAAGATATACTTCTTCATCTTTGGGTTCCAACGGCGAGTCTGGTGACCGAAATGTACACCAGCTTCAAGCAGTTGCTTCATAGAAATTACTGACATGTTGTTTCCTCCTAATGGTTTTGATTTCCTCCGTCCATGTCATCTTTAGCCAGCAACTGTCGAAACAGCACCAGATGGCCAAATCAATGAACGTGTGTATTAACACCATGAGATAATATAGCATATATAAAACTGACAATCAAGTTATTCTTACGTTTTTTGACGAAATTTTAGCAAAAGCTCTATTTCTGTTCTTCCTTTATTAAGGTCACGTGCAATCTCATCTACAGAGAAACCTTTATTTTTCAGGTAAATAACACGTTCTACAAAGCTTAATTGCTGTAATTCTGAGGATTCATCGATGATGAGCGTATCTTCCAAGTTGCTTTCTGCCTTATCTTCCTTCAATGTCGATTTATCGCTATTTTGCTTATAGGCTCTCTTTGCTGCATGATAGGAAACCCCTTTGCCAATTCTCGGTGGGAGTTCCTCCTTTTGTTCTTTGTAAGGACTATTGTTGGGTTGGCTATCAAATTCGATACCGGTTTTTCTGACGATATTCGTAGTCTTTATATTATCGATGAATTTTTCGTTTTCTTCCTTCATCTCCAGCAGGTACGAGGAAAATACTTCTTCAATTTCCCCAATGATTCTTCCCTGCTTTTTCTCTGCTTCAACAAGCCTGTTTTGCCTTAAATATAAAAGGATAATTGCGAAGATGGCTGCTGCGTTTAGTATGAGGCTAAGGAGTAGTAGAAAAGTAGTCATAACATCCCTCTATCCGCTGTAATCAATTACCTTTCCCTTATAGGGATGGTTTGGGTGTATGTGCTGGGTTTCGCTATTTTTGTTTTTGTCAGGATTCCTTTGCTCCTGATGATGATTTGAAGATCCATCATCTTTATTAAGACGTGCTTCTTGCTTTTGGTTGTTTTTGATCACTGTTTTGCGTTTTAATTCATCTTCCTTTGTTACACTTTGTGCGGCATGTTGCTGAAGATGCTGCCCACGCTGCTGAAGTTGTTCCTGAATCTTGCCGGCATCCTGTGTCCTCGGAAGCGCAATCTGCATTTCGATTGCCTTGAGGCTCATCCTGTCACTTCCTTAACGGTTGACTTTTTCTCCTTCTGCTAATGGATGGATGCTGATTTCACTATGGTCAAGGTTAAACCTGACCTGCTTGTAAACCTGGTTTGTCACCTGGGCATACTTCCCAAAATACATCTTTGTATTCGGAAATACTCTGTCAAAAACCATTAATGTAGAGTCTAATCGATCTTGTTTTTCAGCTTGCAGGACATGTAGTTCATCACTCAATTCTAATAAGCTGCTCTCAATGCTTTGTCTTGTGGCTCGCTGCTTACTGATCATTCTTTGCTGCTCATCTGTAAGTTTACCTGTGTGTTTAACAAGTTCAGTAATCTTCACTTCTATTTCGGTAAGCTTTTTGATGTTTGCTTTTGCTTTTTCGATAGACTGGATTGTTTCCAATTCTGATTTTTCCAGAGTCGGATCCCAACCTACTGCAAGCTCTGTTTTTGTAAATAGTTCATTCCCTAATCCCTTAACGAAAATATTCCTGCCTGCAGAAATAGTTCCGCCTATCAACGTCCCTGTTCTGCAGTCAACGTTACCGCCAGCGGTTACCCTGCTGTGAAGGATTGATGTTTTAACGATCACATCTTGTCCCGCTTTTACATTCGCCTGATTAAGGTAATTAACTAGTACATTTCCGCCTGCTGTTATACTTCCTTTCATTCCGCCGGCCACTCCGCCGTGAATGATGATATTTCCAGCAGCATGCAGTGATGATGCCTCCACCAGGCCATAAACCCATATGTCCCCACCAGCCTTGAGCTCGTATCCACTAGGTACATTTCCTTTAATCGTGATATTTCCAACAAAATCAAGATTCCCCGTTTTTAAATCCAAATCACCCTTGACCTCAAAAACCGGGTTCACGGAGATGGATGTATTCGTAATACTGACCTTGCCGTCTATCATAGAATAAAACTTGCCTGATTTATTTAAAACATTGTTTCCTGCCTTGATTCTCAGAGGACGGCCATTCCTGCCACGAATCTGCCGCCCTGTTACATCAAGACCATTTATCCCCTCGCCAGCTGGAATCTCGGTTGCAAGGAGCTGGCCTTTTGTAACTGACGGTATAAGAAGGACAACCCTAAAATTGAATGCTTCCTTATCTGCATGAGTCATCTCATTAATTTCATTGCGTAAATATGCATCTGCTCCATTTACCGCTGGCTTTCCAACCGCTACAGTAATGGGATATTGGACGGAGGAAGGATTGAGAGCGACTGACTCTAATACATCCTGCATGACTCCAACTGTGATGTGATTTTCCATTAACAGCTCTGAAAGACTGTCGACTGAGACCGAATCGATCTTTTCGTCTTTCCTTACATCCAGCACTGCTGTCAAACGATCCTTTGTCAGCTTTACCTCATAAGCTTTTACCATCTGTATCCCCTGCCCTATTACACTTTCTCTAGCCATTTCCTTAATTTAAAGATTGCTTTAGAGTGTATTTGAGAAATCCTGGATGTAGATAAATCCATAACCTGACCTATTTCTGTAAGTGTCAATTCTTCTTTATAAAATAAACTTAGAACAAGCTGTTCTTTATCATTCAATTGAGAAACCATTGCCGTCATTTCTTCAATCATTTCAGATTTTATTAGCTTTTCTTCTGGGATTTCCGATTTTTCATCTTTAATGGAAAAGGATTGATTGTCACGGTCATCCTGGTCATTTGGCTGCTCATCGATCGATAGAACATTAGCGAAAAAGTGTTCATTGATGGTGGTGCAAATTTCACCTTCATCCATATTTAATTCCTGGGCAATTTCCTCTACTGTTACGTTGCGCATAAAACGCTGTTCCAGCTTTTCAATTGCAGCATCGATCTTTTTCGCTTTCTCCCTCGTACTCCTTGGGAGCCAATCTTCTTTCCTTAACCCATCTAAAATGGCTCCGCGAATGCGAAATGAAGAATATGTATCAAATTTCAAATCCCGTTTCGGATCAAATTTTTCAAGAGCATCATACAAGCCAATCATCCCTAGGCTTTTTAGATCATCCCTTGAAACGCTTTTTGGAAGATTTACCGATATTCGCTGCACATGATAGGATACAAGCGGCATATATTTTTTTATCAGTAAATTACCTGCATCCGGATCACGGGATTGTACCCATTTGTCCCATGTTATCTGATCTTCCGAAGTCGATCCCCGCACCATTGTAATCCTCCTCACGCGCATACCGCATTATTCTTGGTTGTGGGCTTTCGCATTTGCTTGCTGCAAGTTTGCGAAGTAAGCCTTGATGATTTTCTTCTTTCAAAAAGTGCTTTGATACAGCTTCCGCGAACAAGCTTTTTATGGATTGGCTGTTTCGTTCGATGTTGATTATAGCAGCCCTGTTTATTCGTTTGGATAGCGCGCCTCCCGAGGAAAGCGAAGCGCCTGGACCTGGAAAAGAAGTCAACAGTCGAATTTAGCAAGGTAGCTTATACATTTAACAAATTCATATCTCACTATTACCCTTATTAACTGTCCTGATTTGCATCAAACCCGTTTTTGGATTGAATTCTATCGTTCGCCCGCTGTTTCCGCCAACATCGTGGGCTACTACCGGAATTCTTAAAACCTTTAATTCATGAAGGACTGCATCCACATTCCTCGGGCCAATTCTCATCAAATCGCTGCTGCCGGAAAATTGGAACATTTGAGCACCACCTGCAAGCTTGGCTTTCATCCAGGCTGGCCTTGCTCCCAACTTTAGCAGCTTGGCATATAGCGCTTTAATTGCTGTGTCAGCATATTTAGCCTCATTTACTGGACCTGATTTTGACAGTGATGAATCCGGAAGCATTACATGGGCTAGTCCAGCTAATTCCCTGCCCTGGTCATACAAAACAACTCCAACACATGACCCAAGACCTGTTGTCTTGATTAAATGAGGCGATTTCACCGTGTTAAGATCAGCAATACCAACTTTTATAATTTCTACAGTACTATACATCAACCAGTACTCCCAAAGCTTTGAAAATGGTATTAAAGGATTCAGGATCTGGCAGGAGAAAGAAATGTCCTTTTACACTCTCATCAGCCTGACCCTCATCTTCATTTAATGCTGTATCAATCACAATTGCATAATCGCTGACCTGCGATAGTTCAAGCAGCCCAGAACTTATGACAGCACCAGCCATATCAATACTCAGAGCAGGAACTGACGGCATAAGATTTAACTGTGTAAAATCAGATAATGAGCTCAGGTAGGAACCTGACAGGATGTTTCCCATTTCCTGCAATGCAGACAGCGCTAATTCATTCACTTCCGAATCTAAAAAGGAAAATGTCTGATCATCAATCAACAGACGAATGAATTTCTCCGCCTGCTGTAATGGCAGGACAAAAAACATGCTTCCAGGAGCGTCTCCTTCAATTCGCAAGAAAACGCTCGCAATGACGCTTTCTGCTCCACCAGCCATTTCCATCATTTCATCAAAGCTGACAACCCTGACATTGGGAACCTTCATATCAATCTTTTTATTTAATAATGTAGAAAGTGCTGTAGCTGCATGACCTGCTCCGATATTGCCAACTTCCTTTAATATATCAATATGCATATCAGATATTTTTATATGAAACGACATATTATGACCCCTTCAGCCTTTACAGGTCTTTTTCCCCTATAACTCCAAGAATATTTTCTAAATCTATTAAAATTAGCAGGCGTTTGTCTAGTTTGATTACTCCGTTGATAAATTCAGCTGCTTCCGCACCTACGATTTCGGGAGGCGGTTCAACGATGCTTGAAGGAATATCAATTACATCGTTTGCTCCATCGACAATGAGGCCAACTTCAGCTTCCGCAACCGAGACAATGATCACCCGAGAGCTATCTGTATAACCCTGTTCCTCAATGCCAAAACGGACCCGCAGATCGATCAATGGTGTGACGACTCCTCTAAGATTCATGACACCTTTTACAAAAGGTGAAGTGTGGGGCACTCTTGTGAAATGCATGATTTTTTCAATCGATTTCACCTGGCCAACGGGAACAGCATATTCTTTTTCATTTAATTGGAAGACAATTACCTTCAAGTCTGATACCAGCATTTCAGCCATTTTGTTCACTCCTATATTTTCAGCATGCACATATCGATCATAAGCTCAGTTCAGCGATTATTTAATTAATGCATTGCAGTCTACGATTAATGCTACCTGACCATCTCCGAGGATTGTTGCACCAGAAATTGCAAATACATTTGTTAAATAGTTCCCAAGTGACTTCAGAACTACTTCCTGCTGGCCGATAAATGAGTCTACAACCAATCCTGCCATCTTATCACCCTTCCGGACAATGATCACAGAATGGAATTGGTCATCTTGTGGTTCAGAAGGAACTTCAAAAATCTCCTTCAAAAACAGAAGTGGAACCACCTTGCCTCTAAAATCGATAACCTTTTGGTTATGGGCTTTTAAAATATCTGTATCTTTGATTATTGCTGTTTCAATAATCGATGAAAGAGGTATCGCAAATTTTTCCTTCTGGATCTCAACTAGCATGACAGAAATAATTGATAATGTAAGCGGTAGCTGTATAGAGAAAATCGTTCCAGCGTTTTCTTTTGAATCAATTGAAATGGACCCGCCTAATGATTCGATTGTATTTTTGACAACATCTAAGCCTACTCCCCGGCCAGAGATATCGGAGATTTTCTCAGCTGTTGAAAAACCCGAGGAAAGGATTAATTCATACACTTGCTTATCTGTCATAGCTGGTGCCGCTTGCTCAGATACAATCCCTTTGCTGACAGCTTTTTTCAAAACTTTCTCTCTGCTGATCCCAGCTCCATCGTCTTCAATTTCTATGAATACGTGGTTTCCGCTATGGAAGGCTCTTAAGACTACCGTTCCTTCCTCGCTCTTCCCTTTCGCCCGGCGCTCTTCAGGTGATTCTACTCCATGGTCAACAGAATTTCTCAGAAGGTGGACAAGGGGGTCACCGATTTCATCAATAACCGTACGGTCTAATTCCGTTTCCGCGCCCACAATTTCCAGATTGATTTTTTTGTTCAGATCACGCGCGAGCTGGCGGATCATGCGAGGGAATCTATTAAATACTGTTTCTACTTGAACCATACGCATATTTAAAATGATATTTTGCAAGTCTCCAGAGATCCTTGACATTCGCTCGACAGTTTCGGTTAGTTCAGTATTTTCGAGTTCCTTTGAAATTTGTTCCAGCCTGCCTCTGTCTATGACCAGTTCTTCAAACAAATTCATCAGTATATCCAAACGCTCAATATTTACTCGGATTGTCTTGCTGCTGTTAGTCTTGCTATTATTCTTTTTTTCTGCTGCAGGAAGCACTTCCGCCTCAACTGAATGCTCAATCCTGACCATTTCAGCAGTGTTTTCATTCTGCTCGATCACTAGTGCTTCTAGGTCATTAGTTAAAGCTTTAAAGTCATCCAATTCAAGTGATCTCACATTCGTTTTGACCACTTCGGATACCTTCATGATTTTCCCTTTAATGTCATCCTGGTTTTCTTTAGACACTATCGTCACAGAAAATTCAGAATCAAATTGTTCTTCTTCCAGCTGCTCTACAGAAGGATTCGCTTTAATTACTTCGCCAATCTGTTCCAATACCTCAAAAACCATATATACCCTGGCTGCTTTTAAAAGACAATCTTCTCGCAACCCGATCGATATTTCATAAACGCCAAACCCTTGCTCCTTTGATTGCTTCAGCACAGTGAGTTCAAATTCATCATAGTTTGAAAGTAATGGAGCTTCTACAGCAATTGTAGCTGCTGCCTCTGCATTAGCATGTGTTTGAGGATGCTCGCCCATCTCAATCAATTTCAATTTGGCGACAGCTTCAGAGACATCCATTTTCCCGTCACCGCCTGTTGCAATCGATTGGACCATCTCTTCAAGGTGGTCAACTGCTAGGAAAATGACATCAAGTAATTCAGGGCTCGTTTTCAAACGGCTGTTCCTGATTGCATCCAGCACATTCTCCATTTGGTGAGTCAGGCTTGCCAAGTCTTCGTACCCCATTGTTGCAGACATCCCTTTTAAGGTATGAGCAGATCTGAATATCTCATTGATGATCGTCAAATCTTCAGGATTCTTTTCAAGTTCTAATAATTGTTCATTACAGGCCTGCAAATGTTCTTTACTTTCTTCAATAAAAACTTCAAGATATTGATTTAATTCCATGTGCTCCGCACCCCCGGCCTTAAATATAATTCATGATTGATTCTGCTATATTTTCTACATTCACCACTTCATCCACCAAATTCGTTGCAATAGCGGATTTGGGCATCCCAAAGACAATAGAAGTTTCCTGTGATTCAGCAATTGCTTTTACATTCCCGTTTTTCTTCATTTCGATAAGACCCTCGGCTCCGTCCGATCCCATTCCCGTCATGATGACTGTTATTTTTGAAACATGCTTCAAACTGCTAACCGACTCAAACAGAACATCCACTGAGGGGCGATGGCCATTGCGTGGTGCAGATTGTCCAAGACTGACAGCGAGGCTCGTCCCAATACTTTTCACCTCAAGATGCAAACCACCTGGAGCGATATAAGCTGTTCCCTTTTGCAGCAGCTCTCCGTCCTCAGCTTCCTTTACTTTAATTTCACTTAAGGAATCAAGCCTGTTGGCAAGGGACTTTGTAAAGCCGGCAGGCATATGCTGTACCACCAGAATTGGTGAGCCAAAATCCTTTGGCAATGATGTCAAAACTTGCTGCAGAGCTCTTGGACCACCTGTGGAAGTACCGATACATACAATTTTTTTTGCATTGGCATCATTTCTGTTCCCTGTAAAAGACTGCTTTTCTGACGCTTTTTTTCTGAAGTGATGAACCTTTTTTTATACTTTGAAGCGGAAAGGTTATGATCTTGATGAATATGCGTAATTTTAGGCAGATTAGCTTTACTTGCGGAAAGAATCTTTTCAATCAGCTCCGCCTTAATTTTATGTAGGTCGATTGAAATGGAGCCGGAAGGTTTTGCTACAAAATCCACTGCACCAGCCTGTATTGCCTGAAGGGTCGTATCCGCACCTTCCTTGGTTGTGCTAGACAGCATGACGACAGGTATCGGCTTTTCCTTCATCACTACCTTTAAAACTTCCAGTCCATTCATAATTGGCATTTCGACGTCCAGAGTAATGACATCCGGACGCAAGGCCCGCCATTTCTTAATTGCATCCTCTCCATTGCGCGCAGTGCCAATAACCTCAATCCTGGAATGTTCAGATAAAAAGTCGCTAATCAGCTTTCTCATAAAAGCCGAATCATCTACGATGAGAACCTTAATTTTTGCCAATTCGACCACTACCTTTCGAAAAGGAATTGCTTTAATCTTGCTGTAAAACTTCTGTTATCTCTCTTTTCGGCATTGTAGTTAACTTTGTCCATATATTTTTCCAAAATGGCGGCCATTCCCTTTGAAACTTGTGACCGTTCATTGAACAATACAAATGGAATTTGCCTTTTTACCGCCTCATGAACACTTTTGTCATCCGGAAGCATCCCAAGCTTAATCGTTGATCGGCCGAGAAACTTCTTTAAAACATCTTCCAGCCGAGAAAGGGTTTCATTTCCTTCCTTTACTGTTCCAGCCCTGTTGACAACCAGGTAAAATGGTAAAGTTGAATCAGCCATATGGATATATTTCATGGTCGCATAAGCATCCATTAGTGAAGTAGGTTCTGTTGTAGTAATCACAAATATTTCATTGACTGATAGAAGGATTGACAGCGTTTCTTCGTTCAAACCTGCCCCCATATCAAATATAAGATAATCATATTTTTTCAGGACTTCTCCGAGGCTTGATGTGAAATAATCGACGGTATTACGATCCATTTTAATTAACTGGCTTAAGCCTGTACCACCAGAAATATATTCGATTCCTTCTGGTCCCTGAAAAATAATTTCTTCCAAGGAAGACTTACCTGAAAGAAAGTCGGCGATTGATAGATGAGTGCTTCTTCCCATCAATATTTCAATATTCCCCATCCCGATATCAAGGTCAAATAACAGCACCTTATGTCCCTTCCTTGCTAAGGATATTGAGAAATTCAGTGAAAAATTTGACTTGCCAACCCCTCCCTTTCCGCTTACTACGGCCAGCGTTTTCGCTTCCTGATTCGGGGTTGTTTGTTTTAGCCGTTCTCTTAGTTTCTCTGCCTGGTCACTCATAGCTGCTTACCCCAAGAATAGTATTAACGATGATTTCCGGATTTGCTTCTATCAAATCATCGGGCACGTCCTGGCCGTTCGTCAAATAGGCGATGCCCGTCGAGAACTTATGTGACATATTCAGCATCGCTCCATAAACGGATGTTTCATCTAATTTGGTAAAGATGAATTTGTCGATGGTGATGAGCGAAAATTGGTTTCGGATTTCTTCCATATCCTTTTGTTTCGAAGTTAAAGCAAGCACAAGGAAGGTTTCCATGTCATTATTAAAATCAATCACATTTTTTAAATCGCTGACATATTTTTGATTCCTGAAGTTCCTGCCGGCTGTATCGATAAAAACGACATCATAGTCCTTGAACCTATTTGTCGCTGTCTGAAAGTCTTCGATGTTATAACAGACTTCAATCGGTACATCGAGAATTTTCGCATATGTTTTTAATTGTTCAATTGCAGCAATCCGATATGTATCAGTCGTGATAAACGCTGCTTTTTTTTGATGCTTCAATACACATTCCGCTGCAATCTTCGCGAGAGTCGTGGTTTTCCCCACACCCGTCGGACCGATCACATTGACGAATTTCTTTTGAAAAGAAATCCCCCCAAATGGTTGGCCAGCCAGCTTTCGAGTGATGGCTTCCGCGCTCCATTTTCTGATTTCTTCAGTGTTAGCAGATGCTCCCCCTAAATACCATCTTTCTAGAAGCGTTGGTGACAGCTCATCGATTAATCCTGTCTCCACCTCCTGGGTTTTTAAGTACTGCAGCTGCCTGCTGACTGGCTCAGGCAAAGACACAGGTATATCAGACTGTGAACTATTACTTTTCAGCAATTCCTTTAACTGTGCAATCTCCCTTATTAACTCACTATTTCCATTTGGAACCTGAATTGCCGGACTTGCCTGTTGCAGAACAGGCTGATGCTCATTCGCTGTTAGAGATTTTTTTATCAAAGGGTCTTTCTGAGACTTCTCCTGCAATGCAGGTTTTATGCTTATTTCTGTATCAGGATCTATAGCCGCGATGACTTCTATATTATTTTTACGAAAAAAACCCATGAAACCGCCTGTCTGGATGACTCGTGAGTTTAATATCACCGCATCGCTTCCCAGCTCCGCTCTCACTTGTTTCATTGCTTCGGGCATGGATGAAGCTGTATACTTTTTTACTTTCATTCTACATTCACCACTCCGACACTTTGGACTTCAACATTTGCTTCTAATTCGTTATAAGACAATACAGGGATTTGAGCAAAATACCTTTCGGTCAATTGACGCACATACATTCTGACAGCAGGAGAGCAGAGAACGATAGGAGTTTGTTCCATAATACTCAATTGTTCCACCTGACTTGCCACCGATTCCAGTATCCCCTGGGAAACAGCCGGATCGAGTGATAGATAGTTACCATGCTCTGTTTGCTGAACACCTTCGGCAATCAATTTCTCGACTCGTCCTGAAAGTGTAATGACCTTCAATGTATCTCCCATTCTTGAATACTGATTCGTTATCTGTCTAGCAAGCGCCTGGCGAACATATTCTGCCAAAATCTCAGTATCAGTTGTCACCTTTCCATAATCAGCAAGTGTTTCGAAAATGATCGGCAAGTTTCTGATTGAAACATTTTCTTTAAGCAGTTTTCCCAGTACCTTTTGGATTTCACCGACAGACAATGGATTGGGTGTCGCCTCCTCCACAAGGATTGGATAACTTTCCCGTAAATGGTCAATCAGCTGCTTCGTTTCCTGTCGGCCAAGCAGTTCATGCGCATTTGCTTTTATGACCTCGGTAATATGTGTAGAAACGACGGATGGTGGATCAACCACTGTATAGCCAAATATTTCAGCCTGTTCCTTCATTTCTTCGGTAATCCACTTAGCTGGAAGTCCGAAGCTTGGCTCTATTGTGTCGATCCCTTCCACGGATTCATCATCTATTCCCGGACTCATTGCCAGATAATGGTCTAGAAGCAACTCACCTCTGGCCATTTCATTCCCTTTGATTTTTAGCCTGTATTCATTCGGCTGGAGCTGGATATTGTCGCGAATTCTGACAACAGGAATAACTAGACCTAACTCAATCGCGAGCTGTCTCCTGATCATGACAATCCTGTCGAGCAAGTCTCCTCCTTGATTTGTATCTGCCAAGGGAATCAAACCATAACCGAATTCAAATTCGATTGGATCAACATTCAGCAAGTTGACAACACTTTCCGGACTCTTCATTTCATCCATCTGGATATCTTCTTCCATGTCCTCAAGCTGTTGTTTATCGGGTTCAGGCACACGTGAGAATGCATAGCCTCCAACTGCCAACAACGCCGCGAGCGGAATCGTGAGTATATCCGTGATTGGAGTGAACAAGCCAAGCAGGAATATTGTTCCTCCTGCAACATACAGCATTTTTGGATAAGCAGTAAGCTGAGAGGTAATATCAAATCCTAGATTTCCATCTGACGCAGCGCGTGTGACGACAATACCTGTAGCAGTGGAAATCAATAGCGCAGGAATTTGGCTGACGATCCCATCCCCCACTGTCAGCAATGAATATCTTTGTGCCGCATCACCAATTGCTAATCCTTGTTGAGTCATTCCGATGACTATTCCAAAAATTAAATTGATCAGAACGATAATGATACCTGCAATCGCGTCACCCTTTACGAATTTGCTGGCACCGTCCATCGCCCCGTAAAAGTCAGCTTCACGGCTAACCTTTTCGCGCCGTTCACGGGCTTGCTGCTCTGAAATCATTCCAGCATTCAAATCTGCATCAATACTCATTTGCTTACCTGGCATCGCATCGAGCGTAAACCTTGCTGCAACCTCTGATACACGTTCAGAACCCTTTGTGATAACAATAAATTGAATAATGATCAGGATGAGGAAAACAACCATCCCTACCACTACATTGCCGCCGACTACGAACGAGCCGAAAACCTCGACTACACCTCCAGCTTCTCCATGCGAAAGGATAGAACGTGTCGTTGAAACGTTAAGGCCCAATCGGAATAAAGTTAGAATTAACAGCAATGAAGGAAAAACAGAAAATTGCAGAGGTTCCGTCATATTCATTGTGTTCAACAGCACTAAAAGCGCGATGGATATATTTATCATGATCAGTATACTTAACAGCCATGATGGAAAAGGAATGATTAACATCGCCACTATTAAAATGACACCAAATATGACGGATAAATCTCTTGCTGACATATTTCTTCTCTCCTAACACTGCATAACCTAGAACTTACAGCACTTTATTTTTTGTCTGGTAAACAAAAGCGAGAATTTCTGCTACCGCTTTGAAAAATTCCTCCGGAATGGCATCTCCGATTTCTGTCTGGCTGTACAACGCTCTTGCCAGCGGCCGGTTTTCAACGGTGACAACCTCATTTTCCTTGGCAATTAATTTTATTTTTTGGGCAACGAAGTCCACCCCTTTTGCTACCACGATCGGTGCATCCGATTTCTGATCATCATATTTCAGGGCTATGGCAAAATGGGTTGGATTTGTTATGACCACATCAGCCTTCGGAACCTCTTGCATCATCCGCCGCATTGCCATCTCTCTCTGCCTTTGTTTGATTTTTGATTTGATGAGCGGATCTCCTTCGATATTCTTATACTCATCCTTTAAGTCCTGTTTAGACATGCGGATACTTTTTTCAAAATCGTATTTTTGGTATAGGTAATCCAATAAGGATAAAAATAGCAATGCTCCGGAGGAAAAAAGTCCCATTTGAAGAGTCAGGCTGGCAATTGTACCGAGTGCCGCCGCCAAACTCTTGCTCGATAGCAGCAAAACCTCATCCATCCTCGACCATAGAATTGAGAAAGCAATCAGCCCAATAAAGCTGATTTTAAGGATGGACTTTATTAATTCAACAATCGCCCTCATCGAAAAGATCCGTTTAAATCCGCTGATCGGGTTAATCTTTTCTAATTTCATTTGAATGGCTTCTGTTGAAAACATGAAGCCAACCTGGGCATAGTTTGCAGCCACCCCGGCTATCAGGGCAACCATCATCACTGGACCAAGAAAAATCGCTAGTTCAGCAAGGATTTCAAACAATATCGATTCAATATTTTTTTCAGTGAGATCCATAAGCATATAATTTTGCAAGGCTTGCCGGAGGACCCCTATCATCCTCTCAGTCATCGTTTTTCCAAAGAACATTAAAAATAAAAAGACTGCTAGAAGAACAACTGCAGTGTTGACATCCTGACTTTTGGCAACCTGGCCTTTTTTTCTTGCATCCTGTTTCTTTTTAGGAGTGGCTTTCTCAGTTTTCTCGCCAGCAAAGAACTGCAGATCCAATGTTAAAAAATCCATTTAAGCTCCTCCAATTAACTCCATCAAACCTCTCATAGTTCCCAGTGTGGTAGAAAACAGATCGGAAATGACCATCATCAGCACACCCATAACTGCGATAAGGACTACAAAACTGACTCCTATTTTTACAGGCAGACCGACAACGAAAATATTCAGCTGAGGTACAGTCCTTGCTACTATTCCCAGAGCGACGTCTACCAGGAACAGGCTGCCGACAACGGGAAGAGACATTTGGAATGCAATAATGAACATTTTATTGAATGCCAGAATGATATACTCGGCGATGTCTTGATTACCGAAAGGAATCATAACCTGATCCATAGGGACAAAATTATAGCTATAAAAAATGCCATCAAGCAGCAAGTGATGTCCATTCACTGTCAGCAAAAATAACAGAGCGATTGTATATAAATATTGTCCCATCAAGGGGCTCTGGGCACCCGTCTGGGGGTCTATGACGTTAGCGATTGCAAAGCCCATTTGGAAGTCTATCAACCCGCCGGCAATTTGGATTCCCGACATCATCAATGCGGCTATAAAACCGATGAGCAGGCCAACAAGGGCCTCTTTAATAATCAATAAGAAATAAGTACCGTCTATTACGATATCTGGAGCACCAACAGACGAAAACATAATAATAGAAAGGAAGAAACCCAGTCCAATTTTATGTGAAGCTGGAATCGTTCGGTAAGAAAACAACGGCATCATCAAGAAGAATGACGTGACCCTGACGAAAATAAGCAGAAATGCCGGAAATGAAGGAATGAAATCAATCATGGCTTCATCCGACAAACCTGGTCAAATTTGAGAAAATCTCGCTGGCATATGAGAGCATATAGCTGAGCATCCACGGACCGAAAAAAACGATGCCTATCAATACGGCAACAATCTTTGGAACAAAAGCCAATGTCTGTTCCTGAATTTGAGTTGTTGCCTGAAAAATGCTGACAATCAAACCCACTACCAGTGCAAGCGCGAGCAACGGGCCAGAAATCATCAGCACCGTATAGATTCCCCGTTCAGCTATTGAGATGACTGCTTCTGAAGTCATTATTTAATCACCTGCTTAGAAACTTTGTAATAAGGATTTCACAACTAAATACCATCCGTCCACCATTACAAATAGAAGGATCTTAAATGGAAGTGAAATCATTACCGGCGGAAGCATCATCATTCCCATCGACATCAGGACACTGGCTACTACCATATCAATGACCAAAAAAGGGATAAAAATCATGAATCCTATTTGAAAAGCTGTTTTGATTTCACTAATCGCGAATGCAGGAACAAGTGAAGTCAATGGTATGTCTTCGACTGATTTAGGAGGTTCTGCCTTTGAATATTCGAGAAATAAGGCGAGATCCTTCTGTCTTGTATGAGCGCTCATGAATTCTTTAAATGGAATGGATGCTTTATCATAAGCTTGCTCCAGATTTATCTCTTCGTTGAACAATGGTGTCAGCGCCTGTTTATTCACTTCCTGAAAGGTAGGGGCCATGATGAAGAAGGACAAGAATAAGGCTAACCCAACCAACACTTGGTTGGGCGGCATCTGCTGTGTTGCAAGCGCCGTTCTGACAAAGGAAAGAACGATAATGATCCTTGTAAAACTCGTCATTAAAATCAAGATGCTTGGCGCAAGAGAAAGTACAGTCAGAAGGAGCATCAGCTTTACTGAAGTTGATACATTCTCAGGAGCGCTGCTGTTGAAAAACTCCATAAACTCATTCATTTTTTTCTGACCCTCTCTTTTGAATCTCTTCAAGCATTTTCTTTCTTCCGCTTGCCATGCCATTCAGTTGTTGTTTTAATACCGCGGAAAAAGAGGAACTTTCCTTGCTGCCATCCTTATTCGCTCTTTTAAGGAACTTTGTCACAATATCGCTTGGCTGTACAAGCTGTTCCGCTTTGTTGTTATATTCCTGGAGGACTTGACTGTACTCATCGGGATCGTCAATTTCCTTTAACAGTTGTATATTTTCACCGACACCAACAATGAGCAGCCTTTTGCCTGCTTTGACAATCTGGATTGACCTGTTAGCACCAAGGCTTGCCCCCCCAAGATTTTCTACCAGCTGGGAGCTCTTGTATGACATGCTTTTTTTATTGATGAATTTAAGCAGGAAATATAAAAGTCCTGCTACAAATGCTGTGGCAATAATCATCCTAAGAAAATCTAAAAATGTAACCCCTATTTTTGTGTCAGTATTTTCTGTTTGATTCTTTGTTTTGCCTGACTGGCCATCATCACAGGAATCAGGTTTTTCCAGACAATCCTTTACACTTGTATTTAGCTGCTCCGCATACGCCATGCCTAGCGGGCTTAACAGAGCAGCTAATAGGAAAAGGACTATTGAGGCAGTTCGTATCATTCTTAACAATTGCCGCACCCTCTAAAGTAGGCTCTTTTCATAACCTTAAGATTTTTTGACCCTATTTAGGAACTTAATAGATGATTAGCTTAATGCTTTTGAGATCGCTTCAATCACTCGGTCTGCCTGGAACGGTTTAACAATAAAATCCTTCGCGCCCGCCTGGATCGCATCGATAACCATCGCTTGCTGACCCATAGCTGAACACATGATAACCTTTGCGTTAGGATTCACTTTTTTGATTTCCTTTAAAGATGAGATTCCATCCATTTCGGGCATCGTAATATCCATCGTTACGAGGTCCGGCTGTAACTCCTTATATTTTTCAAGTGCCTGCATCCCATCTGCTGCTTCAGCAACAACCTCAAAACCATTCTTTGTTAAGATGTCTTTAATCATCATTCTCATAAAAGCCGCATCGTCCACGACTAAAATTCTCTTTGCCATTGAAGTTCCTCCTGTGTCTTATCTCAATTTTTTGATTCTGTCACTCTGGCTGATTATATCTGTTACACGTACTCCGAAATTCTCATCAATGACCACAACTTCTCCCTGGGCAATCAGGCGATTGTTGACGAGGATATCGACTGGCTCTCCGGCGAGTTTGTCCAATTCGATGATCGACCCTGTAGTAAGTTCCAGTATATCCTTGACGGACCGTTTGGTTCTTCCAAGTTCAACCGTTACCTGTAAAGGAATATCCAGAAGCATATCAAGGTTTTTTGTTTCAGTTTGCTGCGGCTGGAATGTCTCAAAGCTTGAGAAAACCGCTGGCTGTACAGTTGGCTGAGCACCGGTCATCACGCTGCCAAAATGCTGTGGTCCAGTTGTTTGAGCAGGCGGCTGGTGGCTCCATGCTTCTGCAGGCATAGCTTGCTGTGCAGGCGGCTGATAATAAATCTGTTCAGGCTGTTGATACTGTACTTGCTGCTGCGGCTGGTTCGGCAGCTCTGGCGGTGAGTACACATTCGCCTGTGAATCAAGCATGGTTTGCTGCTTACTCGTTTCTTGTGAAGAACCAGGGTTCAATAATTCATCTACAAGACTTTTTGCGAATTTGACAGGCAGAAGCTGCATAATATTTGAATCTATTAGACTTCCAATCTTTAATGAAAAAGAAACCTTGACCAAAATATCATCTTCAGGAATTGTTTCTGTTCCTTCGCCTTCAACCACATTCAGCAGGTTGATATTAGGTGGTGAGATATCAACCCTTTTATTGAACACGGTCGACATTGACGTTGCCGCAGATCCCATCATTTGATTCATCGCTTCCTGGACTGCGCTCAACTGGATTTCATCCAACAGGTCCTTCGGATTCAGGCCATCTCCGCCGAGCATTAAATCGGCAATAATGGCTGCATCCTGTCGCTCTATGACAAGCATGTTGCTGCCAATAAACCCTTCCGTATAATGTACCTGAACAGCCACATATGGATCCGGGAATGCTTCTTCAAGCTTTGTTTTATGCACGACCGACACAGTTGGTGTATTAATTTCTACCTTTTGATTCAATAAAGTCGATAATGCCGTAGCAGAACTTCCAAAAGAGATATTTCCTATCTCTCCGAGTGCATCTCTTTCCATAAATGAAAAGTAATCATCCACATTTATTGGTTCCTCTTTTTCATATGCATCATCAGATGTACCTCTTAAAAGCGCATCGATTTCATCTTGAGATAACATGTCATCGCTCACCATCATCGTCTCCTCCCTTCAAAGTATCCAATACTTGAATGGCTAATTTTTTGTTGATTTTTCCTGGCTGCCCGACGAATTTTGGAATTCCACCGATTTTGATCATCATAGGCTGATCAATCTGCTGGTTTAATTCAATTACATCCCCTATATCAAACATCAGGAAATCCTGGATAGAAATTTCGGAAGACCCGATTTCTGCAGTGATATGGACATCAGCCTTATGGATTTCCTTTTGCAGTACTTCATACTCTATTGGCAAGCCTTCCTTCTTATCTGTTTGCATCCAATACTTCACAGACAGCATCGGCATAATCGGCTCGAGCACCACATGAGGGATACACATATTGATCATTCCGCTAGCTTCCCCAATTGTCGTATTAAGTGAAATAACAACTACTGTTTCATTTGGAGAAACCATCTGTAAAAATTGCGGATTCACTTCAAACTCTGTCAGCTGCGGATCAATTTCAGATATTGAACCCCAAGCCTCCTGGAAGTTTTCAAAAGCTTTTTCAAACATATTAGACATAATTTTCGTTTCAATCTCTGTAAGATTTTCAATTTTATTATGACTTGTTCCTCGCCCGCCTAGCATCCTGTCCATCATCGCATATGCAATATTAGGATTTATCTCCATCAGGATTCTGCCATCTAAAGGCGGAACATCAAATACATTCAAAATGGTCATTTTCGGAATTGACCTGATGAATTCTTCATAGGGAATCTGATCCGCAGAGGCAACACTTATTTGGACATATGTTCGTAGCTGCGCTGAAAAATAAGTCGTAAGAAGTCGCGCAAAATTTTCATGTATTCTTGTGAGGCTGCGGATCTGGTCTTTTGAAAAACGCAACGCCCTTCTGAAATCGTAAACTTTGACTCTCTTTTCAACTTGCTCTTTCTTTAATTCATCTGCATCCATCTCCCCCGTTGACAAAGCAGATAGAAGAGCATCAATTTCACTTTGTGATAATACCTCTCCCGACATATCCTCACCTCCGTTTTCATTATGTTTGGTTAGTTCTAGTTCTTATTGGAGGAGAGATCCAGTTATATATACATGCTTAATTTTGCCTTCTTGCATCAAGCTGTTTAATTTGGCTTTTAGACTTTCTTCCAGGTTCTTCTTGCCTTCCTTTCCTTGAAGCTCCTCAGATTTCTTTTCAGACAGCTCATAAATAATGAGATTCCTTACTTGGAAGTCTCGCTTTTGCAATTCCTCTTTCGCTTTTTCACTGTCTGTCTCAATTTTAAAAGATATTTTAATAAAATCATTTGAAGCCAGGTTTGTCGTCACTTCCGGAATATCAACTGATGCTTCTAACACCTCATCGATCGTTGGTTCTTTTTTTCCATCATCGCCAGTCAGTTTCATTACAGCGACAACAGCAACCGTACCAACCAGCATGATTGCTACAAGCATGATCAGCATAATCATAACAAGCTTATTATTCTTCATCTTCATGTTCCTCCAAAGTACGCCTTCCAAGAAGGCCGACAATCTGAAAAAATTCCTTTATAAAAGCACTGACCTGCGATTCGCTTTCCTTAACCACATATTTCCTGCCGTTCGTCAGCATGATCGTCGTATCAGGAAAGGATTCAACCGTCTCAATTAATAGAGGATTTATTCTAAACGTTTTCCCATTTAACTTCGTTACCTTTATCACTATAAATCACAGGGGCTAAAAGCATGATGCTCTCAGCCCTGCTCCTCTCTTAATCTATCGTTTAAGGTTCACTAACTCCTGCAGGATTTCATCCGAAGTAGTGATGATTCTAGTATTTGCCTGGAAACCACGCTGTGCAGTAATCATCTCGGTAAACTCCTCAGAAAGGTCAACGTTTGACATTTCAAGGGCACCCGCAGCGATTGTCCCGCGGCCCTCACCAGGAACGTTAATATTCCTCTGTCCTGAGTTAACTGATTCCTGGAATGTATTATTCCCTGCCTTGATAAGACCTGAAGGGTTGCTGAACTTAGCAAGCGCCAATTGGCCAATCGTCATGATCAATCCGTTTGAGTATACCCCGTTGATTTCCCCACTTGACCCAATATTGAAGCTTTCGAGCAATCCTTGTGTATTACCGTCTGGATATGCGTTTGCATCCATGCTGCCGCCTTCAATAGTCAAGTCTTCGAGTGAGACAGTTACTGCAACATTTTTAGTACCACCATTTCCATTTCCAACAACCAAATTAAAACTAGGAAGTCCATTAGTGGTAGGTACTTTTATTGCTTTATCAATTGGAGTAGCTGGATCTACTGACTTGTCAACAAACGAAAGTGTCCAATCCCCGGTAATTGGATTAACTGGTTTAATCGTCATATCAATGACATGCTCGACTCCATCATTATCAACTACCTTAATTTGCTGCAAAGTTTCCGACTCACCCTTTGCATCCTTAGGCAAGTTACCTTTCATAACAAGTTCAGTAGTCGTTTTAGCTGGCAGAAGCGCATTAACGTTTACTGTGACGTCTTCAAGAGCGCCTTTTTTATTTAAAGATTGCACCTTCAAACCATCACCTGTTACAAGCGTTCCATAGTCATCAAGATAGAAATTGCCGGCACGAGTGTAAAATTCCTGCTGTCCTTGTTTGACAATGAAATAACCATCGCCCGTGATCGCAAGGTCAAGTGCGCGTCCTGTCGTTTGCAAGCTTGCTTGTGTATCGACTGTATCAATGCTCGCCATTGTGGAACCTAGTCCTACTTGCATCGCATTTCTTCCGCCACGATTGTTTTGCACTGCACTAGCACCGGATACCATCTGGTTCATCGTATCTTTAAAAGTCACACGGCCCTTTTTAAAGCCGAAAGTATTTACATTTGCAATGTTGTTTCCAATTACGTCAAGCTTTGTCTGAAAGTTTTTCATTCCGCTGATTCCTGAATACATTGAACGAAGCATTTTGTTGACTCCCTCCTAATTTGCGGGCTGTTTCTGTCGGTCCACAGCCCCAGGCCTCCGTAAAGGTCCAGCCTATTTAATTTTCTAAAACAATTGTCCCGTTAATATTAGTGAAAATCTGTTCAGCAGCCTCCTGGCGACCCATGGCTGTAATGACGGTATTGTTCTTTGCACTGACGATTAAAGCAGCATCCTTCAAGAGCACAAGTGAATCATTTACACCCTTCGCCTTTGCCTGTCTCACTTTATCTTCAATCTTTGTCCAGCGTTCCTGGTTGATTTCAATTCCTCGTTGTGCCAGCCTTTCCTTTGCATGCTTGCTTAAAGTAAGCTTGCTGTTACTTTGGATTGCTGACTGAAGCTGAAGAGAAAATGGCGATTGGGCAGACTGGTTGGTTTTAATTGGCTTTTGGTGACTCCTGCTTACAGGCAGTGACTGGATTGGACGAAAATGCGCCTTTTCCATAACATCACTTCCCAACATTATTGAATTTTTGTTATTTGTGAAGATACAATGCTTGTACCATTTTCATCATTCATTACATATGAGGTTTTACCGTTTTTAAATGAAACAGATTGCACCACGGCTGTTTGCTCTTGTTTATTGGCATCTAGATACGTAATGGTCTTTCCGATCAGCATGCTTGCCTGCAACATATGATTCTCTTGGGAAAGCTCATTGATTTGCGAAATATTTCCAGGTTCCAGAGCAGTTCCATCCTCAAGGATGAAGAGTACATCGTTCTCTTTAAATTGTACGGAAGCTACCTTCCCGGTACCTTCTTTTACAATCTCCTGCCCATTCTGCTCCTCAATCTTATGCCAGGTAATTTCTTTGCCAGCAAACTGGCTGTATGAAATCATCCTATTTTGCTCTTCAGCCTGCACAAACCGATCGATTGATTTCCCCATATTCGTAATTTGTTCAAGTGTTGAGAAAGTAGCCATTTGAGCGACAAAATCTTTATCCTGCATTGGATTTAACGGATCCTGGTTTTGGAGCTGTGTCATTAGTATTTTTAAAAAATCGTCTTTCCCTAAAACATCAGAACCTGAACTCTTACGTTCCTTCTGAAGATTAGAAAGTAAATAAGAAGAATTGATTCCATTTACCATATTTAGAACCTCCTATGCTTCTGTATTAAGAAGCGCTTCCTCAAAAGAGAGATTAAAATCTCCTTGATCTTCTTTGCTGTCCTGCTCCTGCCTGTCCGGCTGTCTATGCTGCTGATGTGGATCTCTGTTCAAAAATCTTTCCTGCTGTGAGCTCTGCTGGGATATTTCAATTCTTTCCACTGTAATGTTTTGTGCTGCGAACGCCTGTTTAAGCCCATTCACATGGGATTCCAGTGCATCCTTGGCCGTTCCAGTCGTAGTGATGATCCGAGCTATCATTGTCTGGTCTTTTTGGAACAGTTCAACCCTCACACTGCCTAGGTGTTCAGGAAATAATTTAATGAACAGCTTTTGTGTACCACCTGAGTTCAAAAACTGAGACTTAGAAAGAATTGACTCAAACTGCTTCATTAAAGCCTCCCCGGAAACCATCTTTTCAGGGCCCTTTCGCATGATGCTCAATTGCTCTAATCTGCCAATTTGCGGAAGGAATCCTAATTGATTACTAGCGCTTTCCGTTTTTTGTACGGCTGGACTCTCAGCTTCAAAATTCACTTCTAAATTGACCTTTTTAGGTTCTTCCATGTTTAACTCTGCGGCTAAACGGGTAAACCTCATTTGGATAATATCTGTTTTCACCTTTATCGGCTCGGTCAGGCTCCCTAATTTCTCACCGATTCCCTGAAGAAGTTCGTCTAAATCAATCGTGACTTTTTCTCCTGGAGAAGGAGCATTTTTTACGAAAAGGGCATGGAATTTCAAGGACTTTAGAATTTGCAGATCATTTTTATCAAGCTTATTTGCCAATTCCTTCTGAGGCAGATCTGCTATTTCAGAAAGTAATTTTGCAATCTGCTGAACAACATCCTCCTGAAATGGTGCCTCTTCGTCACTATGACTCGTCCACTTTTGAATAAAAACATCTAATTGGCTGCTGCTTATTCCTAGTTGTTCGAGAATTTTTTCAAGCAGTGCTTCCACATCAGCAGTATCCATGCCTTCTGGAATATCCATTCCCGCTTCGAGTTCTGTTATATTCTCTTTCTGAAGTAAGATTGATGTTTCCTTCGTTCCGTTTGACATTTCACTTTTTTCATCTGTTTTCGCTGACTCTTTTGTAACATTGTCTGAATGAGGGTCTCTTGTTTGAACATCAGACAGTGCCTCAGAAAACTTTCCCTTTACGGATGTCGACTCCAAAGAGCGGACAGGAGAATTTTGCTTAACTGCTATTGCTCCAACTTCCACTTTTTCACCTCCTTTCAATTCGAGATTGTTTTATGGCATCTGTTTGCTAGATTCATTGGTCAGCTGTTCTGTATATTTCGCCGCTACTTCTGATGGGAGCTTTTCCATGATTGCTGCAAGTGATTCGGCTTTTATATTCGTTAAAATTTTAAGTGCTTCATCATTTTCCATTTCAGCAATGATAGGAGCAGCTTTTTTTGCTGACATCGTTTCGTAGGTTTTTACGATATCCTTGAAAGCTCTCTTATTTTCTTCCTGTATGGCCGTCAATTCTTCAATCTGTGCTTCAAGCTGTGTCTTCTCAAGCTTCATTCGTTCTACTTCCATGTCTTTGCTTTCAATTTTTGCTTCGAGCTGTTCCATTTTGGCTTCGTTGTCCTGTATCTCCGCTTCCAAGCTTATAATATTCTTCTCATATTCTTCCACTGATGCTTGCTTATCTTCCTTCAGCATTTTTGAAACAAACGGGATTTTTCCGCCCAGTTCATTTGCTGTCTGAAAGACATTAATACCCGCAAATGATAAGACTACTAAAGCCACGACAATTGCAAATAATGCCGGAATAGCAATCACAAACAAAAACCATTGGAACCGATTAACCCGCTGCCCCTCTTTTTCTTCCAAACTCTTTTCCATTAAATCACCTAATTTCCCGGTTCATATATTGCTGAATCGAGATCTCGTCCATCATCCTGCTCTCAGCATACTTTTCCTCAGCTAGGAATTGATGATGGTCCTTTTCTTTGATCTTTTCGTACTTTTTCACTTCAACATTCTTTTCCATAAGCTGCATTTGTTGAAAGTTCATGATATTCCTGGCATTCATAACGACCTTCTGGTAGTGTTCAATCGATTTTTCGAGGTTTCCGATGAACTGTTGATGATGGCGAATTTCCTGTACTGGGAGCCCGCTGACAAGTCTTCCTGATTGATAGCTTTCGAGATCCTCTTTTTTCTTGAGCAGATGGTAAAGTCGGTCAGCGGCTTCCTCAAATTTCTTGACTGAATCCTGGTAAACTACCTGGGCCTCATCTTTTTCCCTGGACTTAAGTGACAGGATTTTATCAAATTTATAATGATATTGCATAGAACCCATCAACCTTTCCTTACTAATTGCAACAGTTCCTGAATACTTTCATCGATGGACACTTTTTCACTTGTACCTTGCTTTAAAAAATTGAGTATCTGGGGGTAACGCATGATTGCTTCATCAATTTCAGCTGAAGAACCTTTTTTATAAGCACCGATATTGATCAGGTCCTCTGAGTTTATATAGGTGCTCAATAATTCCCTCAATCTTTCGGCCGCTTTTACATGATCCTCACTAACAATATTATTCATGATCCTGCTGATGCTCTTCAGAACATTTACTGCAGGATACTGCCCCTTGTTAGCTAAATTCCGGTCAAGAACGAAATGACCATCTAAAATGCCTCGTACTGTATCTGCGATTGGTTCATTCATATCGTCTCCATCTACAAGAACCGTGTAGAAACCAGTGATTGATCCGTGTTCATTTGTCCCTGTTCTTTCAAGCAGCCGGGAAAGAATCGCGAAAACTGAAGGAGTATATCCTTTCGTTGTTGGAGGCTCACCGACAGCTAAGCCTACTTCCCGCTGTGCCATTGCCACCCTTGTGACGGAATCCATCATAAGCATGACATTAAGTCCTTTATCTCGAAAATACTCGGCGATTGCTGTTGCAGTATAGGCACCTTTAATTCTCATAAGTGCTGGCTGGTCTGAGGTAGCTACGACAACAATTGACCTTTTCAAGCCTTCTGGTCCTAAGTCTCTTTCAATAAATTCTCTTACCTCACGGCCCCGTTCACCAATTAGCCCTATTACATTCAGGTCTGCAGTTGTGTTCCGGGCAATCATTCCCAGTAATGTACTTTTACCTACACCACTACCGGCAAAGATCCCGACACGCTGCCCGTTCCCTACAGTCAGCAAGCTGTCTATCATTCTTACCCCAACTTCGATTGGTTCCGAAATCGGCGGCCTGCTCAATGGGTTTGGTGGATCCTGTTCTGTAGGAACAGATGCCAGACCTTTTGGAAGGCTTGATTGATCCAAAGGGACCCCGAGCGAGTCGACAACTTTCCCTATAAGTCCAGGTCCTGCTTTAATTTCTAAAGGCTTCATTGTCGTCTCGACCAGACTGCCTGGAGATATATCATGAAGGGATGTATAAGGCATCAAAATAACATTTTCATCTTTGAACCCGACAACTTCTGCCTGGATCTTGCGTCTTTTTTTTGTACCTACATGGATAAAGCAAACATCACCTATCGAGCTCTCAGGACCCTGGGATTCAATCATCAGGCCTACAACTCTTTTGACTCTTCCAAATCTTTTGAAGCTATCTATAAAGTCGATATGCTCAAGTAAATCAGAAGCCTTCACTATTGCTCACTCTCCAACATTTCAAACAGCTTTTGTTTGATTTCTTCAAGCTGACTGTCAACGCAAGCATCAATCCTGCCATTTTCAGATTCGATAATACAAGAGTCCTCAGTCAAATCATCATCCGGAAAAATGTAAAAATCTACTTCCTTTGGAAAAAGGGCTATTAGTTCTTCCTTTTGTCCCAGAATATATTGATAATGATTGGGATGAATATGAAGCTGTATATCCTTGTAATCCCTAGCATTCTTCAGAGCTCTTTTCACAAGATAGATAAACTCTTCTTCATTTTCTGAAATCTTTTTGCCGAGTATTTTACCGGCCACCTTCATTCCTAAATCAAGAATGACCTTTTCAGCTGACTCGATATGGCTGTAATAATCCTGTCTCGATGCCTCTACAACTTCTTGTGCAGACTGAATTAATTGGTGGCACTCGTCATATCCCCGAGTATTCCCTTCCTCACGCCCGCGCTCGTACCCGATTGCCCGGGCATCCTCCGCTATAGATTCCTTCTCATGCTCCCATATCTGCTGTTCATGTATTACTTGCTCTTTGATAAGCCGTGCTTCTTCCAAAGCCTGGGCTAAAATCTTCTCTGCTTCCTGCTCTGCCTCTCTGAGGATCTGAGTTCGCTCTGCTTCTGTATGTGTAAAAACTGGTTTAGTTTCCTCATCGGGAGCATTTGTTTCCATCAACTTGATAGAAATCACTTTTTTCTCCGCATCTGCGGGTACGGTGAAGTGTGATTTTATAAGCCTAGACAATGATATCATCTCCTCCGCCGCGGGCTACGACGATTTCACCAGCTTCTTCCAGACGGCGGATGATCGCAACAATTCTTGATTGAGCTTCCTCAACATCCCGCAAACGTACAGGGCCCATGTATTCCATTTCATCCCTGAATGTTTCTACCATGCGCTTGGACATATTCTTAAAGACAATTTCTTTCACTTCATCACTAGAAACTTTAAGTGCAAGCATAAGGTCTTCATTTTCACAGTCACGAATCACTCGCTGAATCGCACGATTATCAAGAGTAACGATATCTTCGAATACGAACATCCTTTTCTTGATTTCTTCTGCAAGTTCAGGATCCTGGATCTCAAGGGCATCAAGGATTGTTCTTTCTGTTGCCCTGTCAACCCCATTCAAAACATCAACGACAGCTTCTATCCCGCCAGTTTGTGTATAATCCTGAGTAACTGTCGCAGATAGCTTTCTTTCAAGTATTTGTTCTACTTCATTTATGATTTCCGGTGAGGTGCTATCCATAACGGCAATTCTTCGCGCAATATCGGCCTGTACTTCCTGAGGAAGTTCTGACAGTATTTGTCCAGCCTGAGCAGAATCCAAATAAGATAGAATAAGTGCAATTGTTTGAGGATGCTCATTTTGGATAAAATTCAGAATTTGACCTGCGTCCGCTTTCCTGGCAAAGTCAAAAGGACGCACCTGCAAGGACGAAGTCAGTCTATTAATAATAACTGCAGCCTGGTCAGCTCCCAGCGCCTTTTCAAGGACCGTCTTGGCATAGCCAATCCCCCCTTGGGTTATATAATCCTGTGCCAGTGCAATGTTATGAAATTCTTCCAATATCTCTTCTTTCGCAGAAGAATCTACTTTTTTCACACCTGAAATTTCAAGTGTAAGCTTTTCAATTTCCTCTTCACTTAAATGCTTGTATACTGAAGCAGAAACATCAGGCCCAAGCGATATCAGGAGGATTGCCGCTTTCTGTTTTCCAGTAAGTTCTTTCTGGTCTTTCCTTGCCATATGTCCTCCTCCTAATCTTCCGCAATCCATGTACGCAATAATTTAGCAAAGTCTTCCGGCTTTTCTTTCGCCATTTTTTCAAGCTGCTTTTTCTTCATTGTGCCTTCAGTTTCAAACTCTTTATTAACATCCGGTACATAGACTGATTCTGCCCGCTCTTCAAAGAAGATTTCCTTTTCTTCTTCCTTTGCTTTGCGTGAGCGCAAGAAAAGAACAAGCAGCAATGCGATAATTGCCAGCAGGATTCCGCCAACCAGGTAAATCCACCAAGGCAGTTTCTGTACCACTTCATTTTCAAAGGTTACTTTGCCATTGAACGGCTGAACAGAGACCACCACTTTATCTTGAATCGCTTCATCTGTAAGTTCTATTCCTGAAGCATTTTTATCAATTGTTGTCCTCACAATCGTTCCAAGAATTTTCGTGATATCGTCCACCCGTTCCTGTGGAAGAGAATTTGGATCATCCGGTGTTGGAGGTTCGACCATTACCTGAATTCCTAAATCTCTTACTTTATAAGGACTCTCGGTAATTTCCTTGCGTATTCTGCTAACCTCATTGTTGATCGTTTCTTCGACCTTTTCATAGTCTCCATTGCCATTTGCACCTTCAAGATACTGCGAGCCCGTCGTATCAGCAGGATTTCCGCCTTCAGGAATTCCGCCAGCCTGTTCAGCATTTCCTGAAAAAGTTTCAGTAATCCGCTGTGCGCTGATTGCGATTCCTTCCATGTTTTCCTTGTCTACTGGCTCAACGAGATTTTCTTCCCTGTTTTCTTGGGTGAAATCAACATCTGCAGTAACGGATACAACGACCTTGTCACGTCCCATCAAGGTTCCAAGCATGTTCTGAACTTGTCTTTGTACATCTCGTTCAATTTGCTGTTTAATTTCATGCTGTGAAGCAAATGTTGCTCCATTAGAATTTTCATCATTTTTTAAATCAAAATACTCAAAGAATTGATTCATGATGACGATATTATCTGTGGGAAGATTTGGAACGCTCTTTGCAACGAGGTGATAAAGCGTTCTAATCTGTTCTTCTTTGAATTGATAGCCCGGACTGGTATTCAAGACAATCGAGGCTGAAGCTTGCTCAGCGCTGTCATTTACGAAAATCCCTTTTTCAGGAAGGTTAATCATAACCTTTGCATCGTTAACTCCTTCAATGCCCTTCATCAGGTCAGCTAGTTCTGTTTGCATAGCTTCCAGCTTAAGAACGTTAAATTCATTGTCTGTCATTCCTAAACCAGCATTCTGGCTGAAAAATGAATAATCAATGCTGCCTGATTTAGGAATTCCTTCTGCAGCAAGCTCAACTTTCAAACTATTTACCGACTCTTCCGGCACTAGTATTGTTTTCCCGCCATCAGCAATTTCAGATTTTATACCTCTTGCATCAAGGCTTTCTTTTATTGTCCCCGTTTCTGCAGGCGATAGATTGCTATATAAAGGCACAAGGGAAGTCCTGGTTGTAAAGAAGGCTGTTAGTGCAGCAACAGCCACTATCAAGAAAAGTGACGCACCCAGACTGATTTTTTGCTTTCTGGTGCGCCCTTGCCAGAAATCCTTCATTGTATTTAAATACTTTTGAACGGTTTCTTTCATTTCAATCCCCCGGTTATTAAGTCTCTTCTTTTTATACAGCTAATAACCGCTATAACTTTAGTTTTTAGCCAATATTATTAGACTTGCATTCTCATCATTTCCTGATAAGCTTCTATAACTTTATTTCTCACTTCTAATGTAGCTTGCATCGTAATGCTCGCTTTTTGGCTCGCAATCATTACTTGATGGAGATCTACATTTTCACCGCGAGCTAATTTTTCTGTCATGATGTCTGACTGAACCTGAGATTGATTTAGATGTTCGATTGATTTCTTAAGTACGGACGTAAAACTTTGTTGTGCTTCGTATGCTGTAGATGTGGGAGTGGGCTTATTTGTCTCAAATGGCCTGACCATTTGGCTAACTGAATTGATCCCTAATGTATTCATCTAATATCTCTCCTTACTTCCCGATTTCGAGTGCCTTCATCATCATTCCCTTAGAAGCGTTGAAGACGGTTACGTTTGCTTCATAGGACCTTGTAGCGCTGATTAAGTCAACCATTTCCCTTAAAGGATCGACATTAGGATACTCTACATAGCCAGTTTCAGGATCTGCATCAGGATGCTCAGGATCATATACCATTTTCATTGGTGTCCTGGTATCTTCTTTTATTTGTGATACCTTTACTCCATTCCCTGCTGCATTCTCACTTCGGCTTCCCATTGCCCTGTTTAAAAAAGATGAAAAACTGCCTTCCTTAGGTTCCAAAACAACCATTTTTCGGTGATATGCTTTACCGTCAGCCCCCCTGGTTGAATCGACATTCGCCATATTGGAAGATATAACATCC
The DNA here is from genome assembly GCF_049532715.1 of Heyndrickxia sp. MSNUG. Classification (NCBI taxonomy): domain Bacteria; kingdom Bacillati; phylum Bacillota; class Bacilli; order Caryophanales; family Bacillaceae; genus Heyndrickxia; species Heyndrickxia sp. MSNUG. The sequence continues at coordinate 1,784,699 of NZ_CP150978.1, read as the reverse complement.
ATTCTAAGCCGTTGTGCTGTTAAGGCTGAGGCAGTTGTATTCATGCTATGGAACATCGTCATAATTATTTCCCACCTCTTATAACAGTCTGAAGAGAATTGAACTTTCCGTTAATCCTTTCGGTTAATGCATTAAAATAAATTTGATTCGTTGCAAGATCGGACATTTCTTTATCCAAGTCAACACTATTGCCATTCTCATTGTAGTTAACATTATTTTTAATGACTGTGCCTGGAAAAGCTCCATTACGGCTCTTAAATACAAAATGGCGTCCGTCAGTCCTTTTAGCCTCGAACGACTGCCCTAGCGTCTCTTGAAACACTGCTTTGAAACTGACATCTTTCGCCTTATAATTTGGTGTGTCGACATTCGCGATATTTTGAGAAACAATTTTCTGTTTCAAGGATGAATAGTTCAACGCATTTTCCAGGGTTGATACGGTATTCGAGAACAACTTCAATATTTTCACCCCTCAGTTGTTAAGCAAGCTTTTGCTGAATTTTGTAATTCTTTGGAGAATCCCGTCATATACACCTTATTGTAAAGAATCTGAAATAAACTGTCTATGTACTTTCGGTTAATTTTTGTGCTGCAATTGACTTATTTTAATAATCAGGATAAAAGTACTAATTTTTAACTTAAAATGGAATATAATATGACAATTATCCAAAACCCTTATTAAAAAATTCCATCAAATAGGAAAAACGTATTGAAATATCCATCTTATATTTTGAAAATTTATGCCTTTTTACCCATTAAACCCTCAGGGGTATAAGGTAATTCTAGGTATTAAATTGGAAGTATTTACTAGAATTGAGGTTTCGCGTGTAAAAGAAAAGAAATATTTTTGAAATAATTAACTAACTAAATACACAAAAAACCCGCTGGTTTAACAGCGGGTTTTTTGTGTATATTTAATTGTTCTTAAGTTTTTCGAGTTCAAATAAGAACTTATCATTTAGGACTTTAATATAAGTCCCTTTCATACCAAGTGAGCGAGATTCAATGACACCAGCACTTTCAAGTTTACGAAGTGCGTTTACAATTACGGAACGTGTTATTCCAACTCTGTCTGCAATTTTTGAAGCAACCAGCAGACCTTCTTTGCCATTCAATTCTTCAAAAATGTGCTCAATAGCCTCTAGTTCACTATATGATAAAGAACTGATCGCCATTTGAACAACCGCTTTGCTTCGTGCTTCACCTTCGATTTCCTCAGCTTTTTCACGAAGGATTTCCATACCTACAACCGTTGCGCCATACTCGCCAAGAATAAGGTCATCATCGTGGAACTGCTCTTCTAAGCGCGCAAGAATCAATGTTCCAAGACGTTCACCGCCGCCGATGATTGGCACAATTGTAGTTAAACCGTTTTTGAAAAGCTCTTTGTTTTCAACTGGAAATGCAGTATATTCACTGTTCACATCAAGGTTCGGTGATGTTTCTTGGATGTTAAAAAGGTTCTTCGTGTATTCTTCTGGGAATTGGCGGTCCTCAAGCATTTGTACCATACGCTCATTCTCAATTTGTTGGTTAATCGCAAAGCCTAAAAGTTTGCCTCGGCGGCTAACAACAAAGATGTTCGCCTCGATTACTTCACTAAGTGTTTCTGACATTTCTTTAAAGTTTACCGGTTTGCCGGCAGCTTTTTGGAGCAGGGCGTTAATTTTTCTAGTTTTCGTTAGTAAGTCCATTGTTTCTTCCTCCTATTTGCTTCAACAAAAAATACTGTTATTTTTTCATGGCTAGTTTCAATACATAAGCACAATAGGCAGCCTTTATTTGTCTACCCTGTTGCGTATGCAATAAAACGGTAAACCATTAAAAGGCTGTTTGCGCCTGTATTGGTGGTTTTATGGAAATGAACCTTATAAAATGAACTGGCTCAAATCTTTATCCCGAGAAATGGCGCCTAGCTTCTCCTCAACATATTGAGGAGTGATCGCCACTTTCTCTAGATTAATATCGGGTGCTTCGAAGCTAAGATCCTCAAGAAGTTTTTCAAGTATTGTCTGAAGCCTTCTAGCTCCAATATTGTCAGTGTTCTGGTTAACTTCAAATGCCACTTCAGCAATCTTACGTATAGCATCGTCAGAAAATTCAATTTGTATACCTTCAGTTTCCAATAATGCTTGATATTGCTTCGTCAAGGCATTGTCAGGCTCGACTAAAATCCTGTAGAAATCATCGACCGTAAGCTTCGTCAACTCTACCCTGATCGGGAAACGGCCCTGAAGCTCGGGAATTAAATCCGATGGTTTAGCCATATGGAATGCACCAGCTGCTATGAATAAGACATGGTCTGTTTTAACAGGGCCATATTTAGTATTCACCGTTGACCCCTCTACTACTGGCAGGATGTCACGCTGTACACCTTCACGTGAGACATCTGCACTGGAACCGCCGGAATTCTTGCTGGCAATCTTATCGATCTCATCAATGAAGATAATACCCGCCTGTTCTGCACGGAATGTTGCTTCCTGCGTCACTTCATCCATATCAATAAGCTTTTGAGCTTCTTCGTTGATCAATACCTTCCTTGCTTCACGTACAGGCAGCTTGCGTTTTTTTCGTTTTTTGGGCATCAGGCCTCCCAAAGCATCCTGCATGTTCATGCCCATCTGCTCCATGCCAGATCCCTGAAGCATGTCGAACATCGACGGTGCCTGCTCTTCAACCTCAACCGTGATTAGTTCATCCTCAAGTTCGCCTAGTTCAAGCTTCTGCTTGATTATTTTGCGCTTCTCATACAATCCTAAGTCTTCTGTCTGGTTTGTTTCCTGGTCAGTCTGGTTTCCACCGCCAAACAGCATTTCCAAAGGGTTCTTATAGTTCGCCGATTTTTTTGCAGAAGGAACGAGAAGCTCGACTAAACGGCGGTTAGCATTTTCCTCTGCAGGCTCTTTAACACGCTGCATTTTTTCCTCTTTTACAAGTCTGATCGATGTTTCTACAAGATCCCTGACCATTGACTCTACATCGCGGCCAACATATCCAACTTCGGTGAATTTGGTCGCTTCAACCTTTACAAAAGGCGCACCTACCAGTTTCGCCATTCTTCTGGCAATTTCAGTTTTACCTACCCCTGTTGGTCCTATCATCAAGATATTTTTAGGAATTACTTCATCTCTAATATTCTCAGCAAGTAAGCCCCTGCGGTATCTATTCCTTAGAGCTACTGCAACAGCTTTTTTAGCATCCTTTTGGCCGACAATATATTGATCGAGCCTTTCTACGATTTGCCTTGGAGTTAAATTGGTTGTCTGTTTCAATCTAAACACTCCTTTTCCGTTACAGTTCTTCTACGATTATATTGTGGTTAGTGTACACACAAATGTCAGCAGCAATTTCCAATGAGGATTTTGCTATTTCCTTCGCAGTCAAATGGTCGCCAGCGTATTGCTTTAGAGCCCTGCCAGCAGACAAGGCATAATTCCCGCCTGAGCCGATGGCAAGGATACCGTCATCAGGCTGAATTACTTCACCAGTGCCTGAGATCAAGAGCATGTCTGTTTCGTTCATGACGATCAGCATTGCTTCAAGTGTTCTAAGCACTTTATCGCTCCTCCATTGCTTCGCAAGCTCTACAGCTGCCCTTTGGAGATTGCCATTGAATTCCTCAAGCTTTCCTTCATACATCTCAAACAATGTAAAAGCATCAGCAACAGAACCAGCAAATCCGGCAATTACTTTACCATTAAACAACTTTCTTACTTTCTTTGCTGTATGTTTCATCACAACTGCATTTCCAAAGGTTACTTGACCATCGCCTGACATCGCGCATTGGCCTTTATGCTGTACGGCAAATATCGTTGTAGAGTGGAATTCTGACATCCCTTTGTCCTCCTTCTGGCTTATGCCCTCGGGTGATGTGACATATAGATATTTCGTAAATGCTCTTTCGTAACATGCGTGTAGACTTGCGTTGATGAGAGGAACGCATGGCCTAGCAATTCTTGAACCGTCCTCATGTCCGCACCATTGCTCATCATATGGGTTGCAAACGAATGGCGGAGTTTATGCGGATGGATTTTACCGGTCAGAGTAGACTTTTCAATCAATTTATTTAATATTTCCCTTATGCCCCGGTCCGTCAAAGGTCCGCCGCGAAAATTAACAAATAAATAATCGTGATCTTCTTTTTTTCGAAGATCAGGTCTTCCATTCAATATGTACTCCTCAAGTGCGTCATGAGCAAAGCTGCCGAAAGGAACATACCTTTCTTTTTTTCTTTTCCCGTGAACCAATACAGTTGAAAGCGATAAATCTACATCTTTCATCTGGATCTTACAGCACTCACCAACCCGGATTCCCGTGGCATAAAGCAATTCGAGAATGGCCTTATTCCTTTTACCTAAAGCTGTTTCAGTTTCACATGCCTTAAATAACTCTGAGAGCTCCTCCTCATAAAAAAAGTCTGGAAGACGTTTTTCTAATTTTGGGATTGAAACAAGCGAAAACGGATTATCATTAACAATTCTTTCCCGCAGCAAAAACTTGAAAAAACTTCGCATACAGGAAATCTTGCGAGCTACTGACTTTCTCGACAGCTGCTCGTCAAATAATTTGGTCAGGTAAATCCTCGTATCAGAGTACTCGATATCATCCAGACTATTCAGTCCTTGTTCAGACATGAACATGAAAAATTCCCTAATATCATGTTGATAATGTTCAATAGTATATTGTGAGTAATTTTTTTCGATTTGTAAATATTCTATAAACAACTTTAAAGAATTGTTCACATTTGATTCCATTTCGTCACCTCACAAGGGCTACTAAATAGTAACATATTTAAATAGCCCTCGCAATAAAAATTACAAATTTTTCACAAATTTCTGAATTGTTTCTAATGCTCGTGTAGCATGTTTTTCGTTGCGTTCTTGCTTGCCTCTGATTTTCTCAGGCAAATCAGGGAAAAGTCCGAAATTTGCATTCATAGGCTGGAAGTTTTTCGCATTGGTCGTCGTGATATAACGAGCCATGCTTCCCATAGCTGTCTCATGAGGGAATTCCAATGGTTCTTCTCCAGAAACAAGTCTTGCTGCATTAATTCCAGCAATCAAACCACTGGCAGCAGACTCAACATATCCTTCCACACCAGTCATTTGTCCTGCGAAGAAAAGATCTTGTCTGTTTTGGAACTGATACGTAGCTTTTAAAACCTTTGGAGAATTGATGAATGTGTTCCTGTGCATAACACCATAGCGAACAATTTCAGCATTCTCCAGTCCAGGAATAAGCTGAAGCACTTCCTTCTGTGGTCCCCATTTCAAATGCGTTTGGAAACCTACAATATTGTAAAGTGTACCCGCAGCATCATCCTGGCGCAACTGGACCACTGCAAAAGGACGCTTCCCAGTTTTCGGGTCTTCAAGACCAACTGGTTTTAAAGGACCAAACAGCATCGTCTTTCTTCCTCTTTGAGCCATCACCTCGATTGGCATACAGCCTTCAAAGAAAATTTCTTTCTCAAATTCTTTTAGCGGCACGGTTTCAGCTGTGATCAAAGCTTCGTAAAAACGATCGAACTCCTCTTCGGTCATTGGACAGTTAAGATAAGCAGCTTCCCCTTTATCATATCTTGATTTCAGGTAAACCTTGTCCATATCGATGCTGTCTTTTTCAAGGATTGGCGCAGCGGCATCATAGAAGTACAGATATTCTTCACCAGTCAGCGCTTTTAACTGCTCAGATAGCGCCGGGCTAGTCAATGGTCCGGTAGCGATGACAGTAGGTCCTTCTGGAATTCGAGTAATTTCTTCATTAATAACAGTCACATTTGGATGCTGTTTTACTCGATCCGTTACGTACGCAGCGAACTCATGACGATCAACAGCCAATGCGCCCCCCGCAGGAACTGCACATGCATCTGCAGCACCGATAATCACTGAATCAAGCATTCTCATTTCTTCTTTCAAAACACCGACTGCATTCGTTAATGTATTAGCACGCAATGAGTTACTGCAGACTAATTCAGCAAATTTATCTGTATGATGAGCCGGCGTCTGTTTAACAGGTCTCATTTCATATAAGTTAACTTTAATGCCTCTTTGAGCCAACTGCCATGCTGCTTCACTGCCTGCAAGGCCGGCACCGACGACATTTACTGTTGCTTCAGTCATATCCTTTTCCTCCAGTAGCTATTAAAAAATTGTTCAAAGGTTCATCAAAAGATTTATTATATCATCTGCCTGCACATAAATCTTCTATTATATACTTCAATCTCCATTACTTTTCCCTGATACTTGTATCATTTTGCACTTTACTTTACGAAAAAGAAAGAAAAAAGTTTCAAATCAGCTTAAAATCAGCGTATCAGGTGCGTTTTTCTTAGCTTAAACCCTAAAAACAAGCACAAAGAGTGAGCCTAAGGCTCACTCTAGCTTTGTGGTTCTTCTTTATAATCACATTCGGTACATTGCACCTGCACGCCTTTTTTAAGTTTCTTTTCGACCAGCAGTTTGTCACATTTAGGGCAGCTGCGTGCCAGCGGCTTATCCCATGATAGGAAGTCACACTCTGGGAAGCGATCGCAGCCGAAAAAGATTCGGCGCTTCTTGCTTTTTCGCTCGATGATGTTTCCTTCCTCGCATTTCGGGCATTTTACCCCAATATCTTTTACAATTGCCTTCGTATTGCGGCAATCAGGAAAATTGCTGCAGGCCATGAATTTGCCGTATCTTCCCATTTTGAATACCATTGGGCTGCCGCATTGGTCGCAATCTTCACCAGCTGGTTCGTCCTTGATTTCAACTTCCTGCATTTCCTTTTCAGCCTTGGCGAGATGCTTTTCAAAATCTTGATAGAACTCATCAATAACATTCACCCAATTGACTTTTCCATCTTCGACATGATCCAGGTCCTGCTCCATTTTGGCTGTGAATTCGAGGTCAAGTATATCCGGAAAAAATTCTCTTATCAAGCCATCAACAATTTCACCTAGCTCTGTTGGAACAAAGCGCTTATTATCTAGCGATACATATCCTCTTTTCTGAATCGTATCTAGTGTTGGAGCATATGTTGACGGACGGCCTATTCCCTGTTCCTCTAGCGTCCTTACCAGCCGTGCTTCTGTATACCTTGGCGGCGGCTGAGTAAAATGCTGCTTTGGTTCGATGTCTTTCTTAACTACCTCGTCGCCTTCCTTTAAATCCGGCAGGAATTTATCCTTTTCTTCTACTTGGTCATCGGAACCTTCAACGTATACCTTCATGAATCCTGAAAATTTAACTTTTGATCCAGTAGCCCTGAAAGTAACATCACCATTCTTAAGATCTACGCTCATCGTGTCCATGATCGCCGGTGCCATTTGGCTGGCAATGAAACGTTCCCAAATCAGCTTGTAAAGCCTGAACTGGTCACGTGACAGGAATTCCTTAACCTTATCCGGCACTTTCATCGTGCTCGTAGGCCGGATGGCTTCATGAGCATCCTGGGTATTTGACTGCTTCTTTTCTTTCCGGGTTTCTGTCTGTACAAAATTTTGCCCATACTCGCCTATGATGTACTGGCTTGCTTCAGCCTGCGCAACCTCAGAAATCCTTGTAGAATCGGTTCTCATATAAGTGATCAATCCAACTGTACCTTCTTTGCCAAGATCAATCCCTTCATACAGCTGCTGTGCGAGCATCATCGTTTTCTTTGCACGGAAGTTTAGCTTGCGTGCTGCTTCCTGCTGCAATGAAGAAGTGATGAATGGAGGTGCTGGATTACGTTTTCTCTCTTTCTTCGTCACCGAAGCAACCTTGAATTTACTTCCCTTCAGCTGACTTAAGACGTTGTTGACATCCTGTTCAGATTTCAATTCTGCTTTTTCGGAACCAATACCGTAAAACGAAGCTTCAAAGGCATCTTTTCCTTTTAGGAAGTCTGCACCGATCGTCCAATACTCTTCCGGTTCGAAATCAAGTATTTCTTTTTCCCTGTCAATGATCATTCGCATCGCGACAGATTGGACACGTCCCGCGCTTAAGCCCTTCTTGACTTTTTTCCACAATAGCGGACTGATGTTATATCCTACAAGCCTGTCTAATACTCGTCGAGCCTGCTGTGCGTCTACCAGATCCATATTGATTGAGCGAGGGTGTTTAAAGGATTCCTTAATTGCATCCTTCGTGATCTCATTGAAGACGACCCTGCAATCTGAATGTATATCGACATTGAGAGTGTGGGCAAGGTGCCAGGCAATCGCTTCCCCTTCTCTGTCGGGGTCAGCCGCGAGATAGATTTTTTTTGCTTTTTTCGCAGCAGATTTTAATTCTTTCAAAACAGGGCCTTTGCCTCTGATCGTAATATATTTAGGATCATAATTATTTTCTACATCGATACCCATCTGGCTCTTTGGCAAATCGCGCAAGTGGCCCATTGAAGCTTTAACCTTATATTTTTTTCCTAGATAACGCTCAATCGTCTTTGCCTTTGCAGGGGATTCAACGATTACTAAAAACTCTGACATCCAATTGTCCTCCTTAGAGGTATAAAATTATCATTATTATTGTCTACAAAGCTTAACATTGTCAAATTGTACCACTAAGTAAACGTTTTCATCTTATTTGGGGATTTTAAAATACCTGATGCAAAATGTATAACAGAATGAAAATTATTTCAACCTTTTTGTTGTAAATTTTATATAAATGAGAAGAAAACTTGAAAAAAAGGCAACAATATTGATGAATTATATATGGTTTTTTTAATATCATTCCATATTATCTTTTCAGATCCTCTAGAATCTCTTTGGAATTTCTGATTAGTTTTGCTCCTTGCTGAATTAATTCATGGACTCCGTCAGAGTTTGGTGTCAATATGCTTCCCGGAACAGCAAAAACTTCGCGTCCTTCATTCAATGCAAATTCTGCGGTGATCAATGAACCACTCTTTTTTTGCTTCAACCACGAGTGTCCCTTTCGCTAACCCGCTTATTATTCTATTTCTCATAGGAAAATGCCACTTTTCCGGAATTGTAGCAGGTGGATATTCGGAAATGACTAATTGATTCTGCAACATAAACTCTGCCAGCTTCATATTTTCCTTTGGATAGATATGATTAAATCCTCCTGCAATGACGCCGATTGTTTTCCCTCCGAGCTTGATTGCCGTTTTATGTGCATAGGCATCAATTCCTTTTGCAAGGCCGCTGACAACGACTGTTTTTTTCTCGATTAGTTCTGGAAACAAATAATCGATTGTTTTCAGCCCATAATCGGACGCATCACGGGAACCTACTACTGCCAGAATTTTTTTTGAGTTTAACAGGGTGAGATCGCCTTTTGCGAAGAGCACCCAGGGCGGCTGGTATATCGTCTTAAGGCATTCAGGATAGATATTGTCGAAAAAAGTTATAAGATGGATATTTTTCGATGCATATTCGGAGAGAAGTCTGTCGACTGGCAGGTCATGTGGGTTAGTTTGGGGACTGTTGGAGTGGTGTGATGAAAATGAAAAATAATTTTTTTCTTCATATATATTATCATGCAAAGAATCCGATTTTAGCATGGCGTATATAGCTTTCCAGCTCGAATGCTTGCCATGGATCAGTGTGATCAATTTGCTTTTAAGATGATCCATATTTACCCCCAGAATTGTTTTTCAGATTAATAAACAGTCCCTCTATACAGAGGGACTGTCCATCAGAATAACTTAGTGTGTTTTACACTTGTCGTATAAGCCTTGTTCCTTCAATACGCCAATCAGTGTTTCACCCATTACAGAAGGAGTGTCTGCAACTTTGATGCCGCACTCGTTCATTACACGGATTTTTTCATCCGCTGTACCTTTGCCACCGGAAATGATTGCACCAGCATGGCCCATGCGCTTTCCTGGAGGTGCAGTTCTTCCGCCGATGAAGCCCACTACTGGTTTAGTCATGTTTGCCTTGACCCACTCAGCTGCTTCTTCCTCAGCAGTACCGCCGATTTCACCGATCATGATGACAGCATATGTTTCTGGGTCTTCATTGAATGCCTTTAGGACATCGATGAAGTTTGTTCCGTTAACAGGGTCTCCACCGATACCTACTGCAGTAGACTGGCCGATTCCAGCTTGTGTCAACTGATGTACTGCTTCGTAAGTCAATGTTCCAGAACGGGAAACAACGCCAACATGGCCTTTAGTGTGGATATATCCTGGCATGATGCCGATTTTGCATTCTTCAGGAGTGATAACCCCTGGGCAGTTAGGGCCTACAAGGCGAGTTTTCTTGCCTTCCATGTAGCGCTTCACTTTTACCATATCCAGAACAGGAATATGTTCAGTGATACAGATTGCTAAATCTAAGTCTGCATCAACTGCTTCGATGATTGCATCGGCAGCGAATGGAGCAGGTACATAGATGACAGAAGCATTAGCACCTGTAGCATCAACAGCTTCTTTTACTGTGTTGAATACAGGAACGCCTTCTACTTCAATACCGCCTTTGCCTGGAGATGTTCCTCCAACAATTTTTGTACCATATTCAAGCATTTGTTTTGTATGGAAAAGGGCTGTAGAACCCGTAATACCTTGAACAATGACCTTTGTATCTTTATTAATGAATACGCTCACGTCAAATTCTCTCCTTTCGATCCTACTTAACTAATGAAACGATTTTTTCAGCGCCGTCTGCCATTGATTCAGCAGCAATGATATTTAAGCCAGATTCATTCAGAATCTGTTTTCCAAGATCTACGTTAGTACCTTCAAGGCGAACTACAAGAGGAACTTCCAGTCCAACTTGCTTAGCTGCTTCAACTACACCAGTAGCGATAACGTCGCACTTCATTATGCCGCCGAAGATATTAACAAAGATACCCTTAACATTCGGATCTGAAAGGATAATTTTAAATGCTTCTGTTACTTTCTCAGCAGTTGCACCGCCCCCAACATCAAGGAAGTTGGCCGGGTCTCCGCCGTAATGCTTGACGATGTCCATTGTTGCCATCGCAAGACCTGCACCGTTAACCATGCAGCCGATGTTTCCATCAAGGGAAATATAGCTTAGGTCATACTTTGAAGCCTCGATTTCCTTTGCATCTTCTTCCTCAAGGTCACGGTATTCAAGAATATCCTTTTGGCGGTATAGAGCATTCGCGTCAAAATTCAATTTAGCATCAAGCGCCATAACCTGTCCGTCGCCTGTAACAACAAGCGGGTTGATCTCTGCGATTGAGCAATCTTTTTCAATATAAGCGTTGTAAAGACCCATCATGAACTTAACAGCTTGGTTTACAAGTTCTTTAGGGATGTTGATATTGAATGCAATACGGCGAGCCTGGTATGGCATTAGGCCTACAACAGGATCGATCTCTTCTTTGAAGATTTTCTCTGGAGTTGCTTCTGCAACCTCTTCGATTTCCGTTCCGCCTTCTTCTGAAGCCATTAGTACAACACGGGCAGTAGCACGGTCAAGAACAAGTCCTACGTAGTACTCCTTCTTGATGTCACAGCCTTCTTCGATCAGCAGGCGCTTAACTTCCTTGCCTTCTGGTCCAGTCTGGTGAGTAACCAATGTTTTCCCTAAGATTTCAGTTGCATATGTACGCACTTCATCAAGGTTCTTTGCTACCTTGACCCCGCCAGCTTTACCCCTTCCGCCAGCATGGATTTGAGCTTTCACGACGACAACTGATGAACCTAGCTCTTGCGCTGCTTCAACAGCTTCCTCAACTGTAAAAGCTACCTTTCCATTCGGTACTTTTACCCCATATTTTCTGAGGATTTCTTTTCCTTGATACTCATGGACATTCATTTCCCATCCTCCTATCTATTAGAAAAGAGTGCACATCTAAGAGGATCTACAAGCTTTCCTCACCCGCATCTAGCTTTTCTAAGTAGAAAATATAATTCATTTAAATTTTTAAAAAATAGACTGCGCTTTCATTTTATATAATGAAATATTGATTGTCTACCTTTATGATTTAAATATTTTGCCATTTTAAATATTGCAAAAAAGTATCACCCTGATAAAAAGGAAGCATAAAAAGCCGAGATTTAGCCTTTTCTCGACTTTTAAGGAGATAAATGAGCTGAAAAAAATTATTTTCTTTCTCTTTATATTTAACATGAAAATATTAATTTAGTTTTTACAATAAATTGTGCCATTTACAAATATGACCTTAAAATGTATAGATCTGTTAAATTACTTTGTTGATTTCCACATCCATTAACAAGGGCTAGAAATCAACAAGGACCTTTAACAGAGTATGTAATAAAATGGATTCCAAAGTCTAAAAATGGATGAATTTACCTAATTTAATATTGATCATAACAGTCTAGTTATTTTGGTTTTCCCGCCTGCTGGTCAAGCCTGTAGATAAAAGAAAACACTTCAGCAACTGCCTGGTATAGCTCCTCAGGTATACGCTCATTCAACTCAAGCTGACTTAGGACTTCTACAAGGGATGGGTCCTGCTGGATCGGTATGTCATGAATTTTCGCTTTTTCAATGATCTGGTCAGCTACAAGGCCCTTTCCCTTTGCCATTACTTTGGGAGAATCATGGGTGGCTGGATTATAACCGAGTGCTACTGCCGTTTTTCGTGTTGATTTCTGAGGTTTCATATTTTGATATCCACCCTGCTGTAATCTTTTTTGCTATACAGTTCTGCCAATTTCTTTTGGTCACCTTGATGCTTAGACACCCCTGGGACCAGGAAATTTACCGATGACAAATGATAACTCACTTCTGCTAGTTTGTTTTTTAACATTGGCAAGAGCTGATCTGCCACTGTTTTTAATGAAGGATGCTGATTGATGACCTGCATGCTCAAGATCCGGTTCTGGACTTGCATATCAACAATCGTTTCATCCAAATGCTCGAGTTTCAGATAAAAGAGTACACGGCAAAAATCTGCGTTGATTTTACCGTCTTCCGTTTTTTGGCCGCTCCACTGAACGGTAACCTCAGACATTTTTCCCCCAATGATAAACGGCATTTGCACGATTAACTGCTGGATAGGCCCGGTCTCTTGTGAAAGCAGCTGGAAACCGGTAATCTTGTTTAAAAGCTGCTCTGCAGCCTCCTTAACAGCATGGGGAGGGTTTTCATTTAACAGACGTATCAGGTGCGGTTTCAAACTCTCTGCAGGCTGAGTCTTGTCTTCAATAGAGTCTTTAAAAGCTTCGGCAAGGTCCCGTTCATATGATAGGCCAAGAGATGACAAGAAGGACTTTATTTTTTCAGTTGTGAAGATTGCGGGCTCTTCATCGGAAAGTGCCATACCCTGTTCAGCATTATTGATTGCTTTTTTCAGAAGTTCGCTTTGCTGAATAGATAAACCTGACCTCTCAGCATTACCTGCAGCTTTCAGCAATTCTGCTCCTGCACTTAAAAAATTTTCTTTTTCCGGGAGTAAAATTGATAACCACTTTAGTGCTGACTTAGAATCATCAATTCCTCCTAATACCATCCCCATTAATTGTTTAAATGCCTGCAAGCCTTCCTGTCGATCAGCCTCCTTTACAAGAGAACCTGCGAATAACTGCCGCAACGGATCGACTAGCTCGGTTAAATGCCCATTTTTAAAGATTGTACCTTTAGGATCATCTTTGCTAAAGTTGTCTATTAATTGTTTCGCTAGAGTAATTTCACCCTTTTCTAAAAGGGCAATCAGTTTCTTAGCAAAATGCAGCTCTGCTGGGATTTCGTCTTTCATTATCTCCTCACTTTTCATGTTTGAAAGCATTTGCTGCAAGACCATACTCTCGCTTTTCTGAGCAGGAAACCCAGCAGTTTGCTGGAGCAGTCCAAAGGCAGCTTGCCCTTCTGAATTGTGGCCCTTAAGCCAAGCAGCAGCAATCTGTCCCAACACGTACCTGGCAGCATTTGTTTCATTCGAAGATACAAGCTCGCTCAGCAAGTGTTTAATTTTACTCATTGTATCCGTAGTAGATTCCTGTTCAATTGCTTTTATGAGATTTTCAATTAACAGTGTTATCGATGGCTCTTTATTGGCCGTATATAAAGCGGAAAATGTTGCTTCTGAAAGCGGCAGCCCTCGGGTTAAAATCATTTGGATTGCTTCAAGTCCTGAACTTCGCGGTGTCGCGCTTTTCAGCCATTCGGAAGCCTGTTGCAGGATTTCCCTGCTGACAGGAAGCTGTTCTTTTAAAAAGAACCGTACCAATTCAAGGTTTTCCTTATTCGAGGGCAATGAAAATCCTCCGAGAATCCTGGATAAGCTCTCTTGCTGCTTTCCCTCCTCACTGCCAGTTGCGATCACCTTCAAGCGAACTTTCCCTTCACCTGGCTGGACCTGAAACCAGTATCGTTCATTTGCTGAAAGAGGTGTTTCTAATTGGGCAATCATTTTTTGGCTACCGATTTGAATTTCGGCAATTTGTTCTGGAAAGAGCTTAATGATTTTCCCATTGATAATTTGCCCCGACCGCAGCGACGCAGTTTTTACTTGCTGTGATGGATTATAATTGAATAGACTTTGCAGTACTCCTGTTTCCATGATTCACCTGCTTTATACAAGATGATTCTCGATACATTCTCTTACTGGAGCAAACGTTTTTCTGTGAAACGGAGTGACACCGTGCTCCCTGATTGCTTTCATATGCTCAGCTGTTCCGTATCCCATATTCGCACCGAATCCATACTGAGGGTATTCCTGACTTAATTCCTTCATCAACCTGTCTCTCGTAACCTTGGCTATAATGGAGGCCGCTGCTATTGAAATGCTTCTTGCATCGCCTTTTATTAACGCTTCAAAAGGGAAAGGTGTCTCCAATTTCACTGCATCAACTAAAAGAAAATCCGGTGTGACTCCTAACTGGCTAACTGCTGAAAGCATTGCCTTTTTTGATGCCTGCAGGATGTTTATTTCATCGATTTCAGATGCACTAATGATTCCGATGCCTACTGCCAGTGCTTTGTTATTGATTACTTCAAAATACTCATCTCTTTTCGCTCCAGAGATTTTTTTAGAGTCATTTAGTCCAGGAAGGTAAAAATCTTCAGGCAGAATGACTGCCCCAGCAACTACTGGCCCAGCTAGAGGGCCCCTTCCTGCCTCATCAATACCGGTTATATACTTATAGCCTTCTGCCCTATATTTCTGCTCAAAGGATGTCATTGTGACAAATTGTTCATGCAACTCCATCTTTCGCTGCTTTTGTTTCTCCCACTTGGCAAGCATTCGCTGCACACCTTTTCGCTCATCTTGTTTCAAGGCCACAAGGAAGTCTTCCTCCACGTGATTTGTACCAAATAATTGTTGCTCAATCTCAATAATTGTCCATTTTCCCATAAAAATTCTCCTAATTTTGCTTCTCTTGTATGTATCGGCGATTAAAACGAAAAATAAAGGCCCTGGATCCAGGACCTTTATTTTTCATTTTCATCAATCTCATCAAGTTTTATTAAGTCTTGAGGACGTTCAAAGGATAACGGCCCTAATTTTTCAGTACGGATTTCCCTGATCACAAGTTCCGCGACTTTATCATAGTCAACATAACCGCCTGACATCCTGCAGCCACGAAAATCACCAATAAGGTCAAAAAGCTCGACAACATCTTCTGGCAGCTGTTCTAGCTTGTACCTCTCCTGCAGGCGTTCAGGGTAATGTTTTTCCAAATACCTTAGAGCATAGACAGTTAAGTCCTGAAGATTCAAGAGCGTATCCTTAATCGCCCCAGTAATTGCAAGCTTGACTCCCACTTCTTGGTCCTCAAACTTTGGCCATAGTATCCCTGGAGTATCCAGCAATTCTAGCTCTTTGCCCATCTTGATCCACTGCTGTGACTTGGTGACACCTGGTCTATTGCCTGTCTGTGCTATGTTTTTGCCTGCCAGCCTGTTAATCAATGTGGATTTCCCCGCATTTGGTATTCCCACAATCATCGCGCGGATTGCACGAGGTTTGACACCCTTGGAAATTAACCGGTCAAGTTTATCCTTCAACAGAACCTTTGACTCCTGCACGATCTGCTTCAAGCCTGTTCCAGCCTGTGAGTTAATTGCTAGCGCAGTTATCCCTTTTTGGCGGTAAAAGCGGAGCCACTCATCAGTAACAGCCCTATCAGCCATGTCAGCTTTATTCAATAATACAATTCTTGGCTTATGCTGGATGATTTCATCTATCATTGGATTTCTTGATGAATAAGGAATTCTTGCGTCCACCAATTCAAAAATAACATCAACGAGCTTTAATTTCTCTGTGACCTCTCTGCGAGCTTTGGCCATATGGCCAGGAAACCACTGGATTGTCAAAGCAGCCACCTCCTATCTCTTTTGCCAGCCATCCACTTGCCTATATATTAGGATGAAGGCTATTTCTAGTCTATTGTGCGCAGATCGTCAATAGGCCAGTAGATGACATTTGTCTTTCCTAGCACCTTTTCGAACGGAACCGTACCAATATGACGGCTGTCTTTGCTGAAGCGGCGGTTATCCCCCATCACAAAAAGCTGGCCTTCAGGAACTGTTTCTCTGCCGATCTTCTCTTCAAGGGTAAAAGGATCAGTCAGCGGACCATCTATCACTTGTTTTTTATATTCTTCCAAGTAAGGTTCTGGATATGCCTCTCCATTGACATAAAGTGTGTCATTTTTATATTCGATTCTATCTCCTGGAAGGCCGATCACTCTTTTTATGTAATCTTTGTTTTCCGGCGCATGAAAGACGATGATATCAAATCTCTCTGGTTCGCCTACTTTATAGCTCATCTTGTTTACAATCATACGGTCCTGGTCATGCAATGTCGGCATCATCGACAATCCATCAACAACAATCGGTGCAAATAAAAAATATCGAATAACAGCTGCGAGCACTACAGCAATCAATAGGGCTTTCGTCCATTCCCATAATTCGTTTTTCTTCTTCTCAGCCATTCTTTCCCCACCATTCTAAAATATAGGTTGTTTGAATACATAACTTTATTTTACATAAGTCTGGCAAGATAAACACGAAGGGCAATGATTTTTAAAATAAACTTAATATTGTTTCCCCATTTTTCTTAAAGCTTGAAATAGTCAAAGAGTTGTCTTGCAACATCTTTGAACATTCTAACCCTTACTTGAGTATGAAAAAGGAGCTTGGCTAGGCAAGCTCCTTTTTTACATTCAATCTTATCGGATTTCTTTGATACGAGCTTTTTTACCACGTAGGTTACGTAGGTAGTAAAGTTTCGCACGGCGTACTTTACCGCGACGGATTACTTCTAGCTTCGCAATTTTTGGTGTGTTAACAGGGAAAGTACGCTCAACGCCTACTCCGTAAGAAATTTTACGGACTGTAAAAGTTTCGCTGATTCCACCACCACGACGCTTAATCACTACACCTTCAAACAACTGAATACGTTCGCGAGTTCCTTCGACAACCTTAACGTGTACACGTACTGTGTCACCAGGACGGAAAGATGGAAGATCAGTGCGAAGTTGTGCTTTTGTGATTTCTTCGATTAGTTGTTGCATCGTTTTCATCTCCTCCCACAAATGCTCTTGCAAAACGTTTCATTGCAGCGGAACATCGTTATAAGCGGCATAAGCACTTTCGCTTTTAGCCACAAGAAGTATCTTACCATAAACTAACGGTGACTGCAATATCAATCTTGAAGTTTTGAAAGCTCATCCAGCCATTTTTTTTGCTGATCGGTCAGTTCTGCTTCTTCTAGCAAATCTGGCCGGCGTGCAAGGGTACGCTTAAGGCTTTCCTTCATGCGCCATTCTTCTATTAAACGATGATTTCCTGAAATCAGTACATCAGGCACCTTCATGCCTCGGAAATCAGATGGCCTGGTATAGTGAGGGTGTTCAAGAAGACCCGTGCTGAAAGAGTCCTGGATATGAGATTCTTCACTACCGAGCACTCCTGGCAGCAGGCGCACCACACTGTCAATGACAACCATGGCACCTAGTTCTCCACCTGTCAGAACATAATCACCAATCGAAATCTCATCGGTAATCACATGCTCCCGAATCCGCTCATCATAGCCTTCATAGTGCCCGCAAATGAAAATCAAATGCTCTTCCTTTGCCAGCTCTTCTGCTTTCTTTTGAGTATACCGCTCTCCCTGGGGACACATAAGAATGACACGGGGAGCAGAGCTTTTCGCACGTTTCTTAAGGTCAGCAACAGCGTCAAAAATCGGCTGTGGCTTAAGAACCATCCCCGCCCCGCCCCCATATGGATAATCGTCAACAGTTTGATGTTTATTGTCCGCAAAGTCTCGAAAGTTGACGACATTATATTGAACGGCTTCTTTTTCAGCAGCTTTTTTCAATATCGAGTGCCCGAAAACACCTTCAAACATTTCCGGAAAGATGGACAGGACATCGATGTGCATCATGACAGAAGCCCTTCCATAGGTTCAATCAGGATGATTTTTTCTTTAACATCGACTTTTTTTACGATGTCTCCGATATAAGGAATTAGAATCTCCTTGCCTTTTCCATCCTTAACCACCCAGACATCATTGGCACCAGGAGTTAAAATTTCAACCACCTTGCCGATTTCTTCCCCTTTTGTTGTAAACATCAGGCAGCCGATAATATCCTGGAAATAAAATTCGCCTTCCTCCAGTTTACCACGCTGGGTTTCAGGAACCTTAAGGATTCCGTCCCTTAACTTTTCAACTTGGTTGACATTGTCATAGCCTTCAAATGTCAGCAAATTAAAGTTTTTATGTGTCCTGTGGCTTTTAACAGTAAGCTCGATAGGTTCCTTTGAACCAGGCAAGAATAAAAGCAAAGTATTGCCTACTTTATAGCGTTCTTCCGGAAAGTCCGTTCTAGATATAACTCTTACTTCTCCACGGATTCCATGTGTATTAACAATTTTTCCAACATTAAAATAATTTTCCATACTTGATCACCTCTCGCGTATTTCGGTCACGATTCCGTCTTTCACTATTATAGTCTTTCCCGAAAGGAACTCATCCCATTGATCCCCTTCATTTATTTCGACTAGACCCTGTAATTCTGTTTCTTTAATTTCGCTTCCAAGTGGAAGAATATGTAGTTGCTCTATCTGAAAATCCAACAGTTTAATTTTCTCTTTATGTACCTTGATTTCTTGTTCAAAATGTTTTTTCAAGGTCTCAGGAGGAAATTTTTTGGATTTCTCAAGCTTTTTCAATTCGAATCTTAGCTGGTCGCATTCTTTTTGCAGCTGGAGTTTCCTGGAGTGATATTTTTGGTGGATCCGATCCTTGCTTTCTTCTGTCAGTACTTGTTTGACCACGATTGTTTGCAGTACCTTCAAAGCATTTCCCCCTCACGCCACTATAGCCATAAATCAGAAACGATGAAATTGTAACCTGGTTACGTAATTATATCGTACTTATTAGGCTGTGTTAAACTTGTCTGTTGATTTCCGCGCCAGGCACTCGCTTTCCTCCGGCGGGGTCTCACCTTGCCGCTAATCCCGCAGGAGTCGAGTGCCCTCCGCTACAATCAACAGGTGTTAAATATCAACATTGCCCTATAACACAGCCTAATTTTAAAAAGAAAAAAAGGAGGGTTATCCCCTCCAATCAAAATGCCATTGTACAAACAAGAGCCTGTACCTGCATCAGCATTGCATAAGCAAGCTTAATCATTTTGCTAAAACTAGTTTTAGCGGTTTGAGGAAGTTCGCTTCTTCATTACTGAGCTTTTGGCGGTTATTCGACGATTTCTAAGAAAATCTTCTTTTGCTGTGATGAACCTGCTGCATAGACTACTGTTCGTATCGCCTTTGCAACGCGTCCCTGCTTTCCAATTACTTTGCCCATATCACTTTTGTTGACGGAAAGCTTATAGGTTACGCGCTGATCCTCTTCGTGTACATTTACATGAACATCTTCTGGAAAATCAACAAGGGGTTTCACGATCGTCTCAATTAATTCTTTCATGGGCGCGTCCAACATTACTTGCTAAGCTTAGCGTTGTGGAATTTTTCCATGATACCATGCTTAGAGAACAAGTTGCGCACTGTATCAGATGGTTTAGCTCCATCTTTAAGCCACTTAAGAACTAACTCTTCGTTAAGTTCAACCTTAGCTGGTTGAGCAACTGGATTGTAAGTTCCTACAGACTCGATGAAACGGCCATCACGTGGTGAACGTGAATCAGCTACTACAATACGATAGAAAGGAGATTTTTTTGCTCCCATACGTTTTAAACGAATTTTTACTGCCATTTTAAATAAGCACCTCCGAATAGTTTCACACAAGATAGAATAATACCAAATTGAAAACAGCTTGTAAAGGTTTTTTTCTTTACAGCATGATTTTTCCTAAAATTACTTGTTAAAAAGGGTTGAAAGGCAATTTGAATCCGCCTTTTTTCTTGCCTTTTTGCTGCATGTTCGTCATCTGTTTCATCATCTTTTTCATGTCTTCGAACTGCTTGAGCAAGCGGTTTACTTCCTGGATGGATGTACCGCTGCCCTTGGCGATGCGCTTCCGCCTGTTGGCATTGATGATTTCAGGATGCGTTTTTTCATTCTTCGTCATCGACTGGATGATCGCTTCTACATGAGAGATCTGTTTTTCATCGATTTGAAGATTGTTCATGCCTTTGATTTTATTTGCGCCTGGCATCATTTTTAGGATTTCATCCAAAGGCCCCATTTTTCTTACCTGGCCAAGCTGGTCCAGAAAATCTTCAAGGGTGAATGATGCAGTCCGCATTTTTTTCTCAAGCTCTTTTGCTTTTTCCTCATCGACGTTCGCCTGGGCTTTTTCAATAAGGGTAAGCACATCGCCCATACCTAGGATACGGGATGCCATCCTCTCAGGATGGAAAGGTTCAAGAGCGTCCAGCTTTTCGCCTAAACCGACAAATTTTATTGGCGTGTTTGTCACGGCACGAATTGAAAGTGCAGCACCGCCTCGTGTATCGCCATCAAGCTTTGTCAGTACAACACCTGTAAGCCCAAGCTGTTCATTGAAGCTTTGCGCCACATTCACAGCATCCTGACCTGTCATCGCATCGACTACTAGGAAGATTTCATCTGGCTTTGAGAGCTCTTTTATCTGCTTCAGCTCATCCATCAGATTTTCATCAACATGCAGACGGCCTGCTGTATCGATTAGAACATAGTCATTATGGTCTTCTTTGGCCTTAGCGATTGCCTGTTTGGCAATTTCAACGGGGCTGACCTGGTCACCTAACGAAAATACCGGCATGCTTAACTGCTTGCCCAGCGTTTCCAGCTGTTTGATCGCAGCTGGACGATAAATATCCGCTGCAACAAGCATAGGCTTTCGGTTATATTTTTTGCGCAGAAGATTGGCAAGCTTACCGGTTGTGGTCGTTTTACCTGCACCTTGAAGTCCGACCATCATTATGACTGTCGGTGGTCGGTTGGAGGCTGCAATCTTGCTTTGCTCGCCGCCCATCAACTCGGTTAATTCTTCTTTAACTACTTTAATAACCTGCTGGCCGGGAGTAAGACTTTTTACTACTTCCTGACCGATTGCCCGTTCAGTGACTTTTTTTACAAAATCTTTTACTACTTTAAAGTTAACGTCGGCCTCAAGCAGCGCCAGACGGACCTCTCGCATCATTTCTTTTACATCCGCTTCTGTTACCTTGCCTTTTCCGCGGATTTTTTGCATTGTATTTTGCAGTCGGTCGGCCAATCCTTCAAATGCCATTTCATGCGCCTCCCTAGTCTAATTTCTCAAGCTCGGCTACCATTTCACTTAAAACCTGATTGTCCGGACTATCACCCATGAGATCTTTCATTTTTGAAATCAGCTCACTGCGCTTCTGGAATTTCTCGAACAATAACAGCTTCGCTTCGTATTCCTCAAGCATCGCTTCCGTCCGTTTGATGTTGTCGTATACAGCCTGGCGGCTAACATCATACTCTTCGGCGATTTCGCCAAGGG
Source organism: Heyndrickxia sp. MSNUG (assembly GCF_049532715.1). NCBI lineage: Bacteria > Bacillati > Bacillota > Bacilli > Caryophanales > Bacillaceae > Heyndrickxia > Heyndrickxia sp. MSNUG. Next base: position 1,762,902 of record NZ_CP150978.1, on the reverse strand, counting down.
AATAGTCATCAAGATAGTAAAGAGCCATGTAACTGCTTTGTTTAGGAGTTAATAATGCCTGATAAAAATCGTACAAATAATTCATGCGGTTCGTTTTCTCAAGCATTTCGATTCCCCCATGTTAAGTCAAATACCTTTACATAAAGACAGTTTACACACGTTCAACTTTTCTGTCAAGAAAAGTTCTTTACAGCAAGATGCTGGTAAATCAGTATTATTCAGCGTTTTTTTCTTCCTCTTCCAGATCTGCGAACAGCCCGTAAACGTATCTTTCAGCATCGAATTCCTGCAGGTCATCCATCTTTTCACCAAGACCTACGAATTTAACCGGAATGTCGAGTTCATTTCGAATCGCAATGACGATACCGCCTTTAGCTGTGCCATCAAGCTTAGTAAGGACAATCCCGCTAACTTCTGTTGTTTCTTTGAACGTTTTCGCCTGGATCAATGCATTTTGCCCTGTCGTTGCATCAAGAACCAGCAGCACTTCATGCGGTGCACCTGGGACTTCACGTTCGATAACGCGTTTAACCTTTTCTAGTTCCTTCATCAAATTGACCTTATTTTGGAGGCGGCCAGCTGTATCGCAAAGCAAAATATCAGCTTTACGCGACTTAGCAGACTGTACCGCGTCATACATGACAGCAGCCGGATCCGAGCCTTCAGCTTGCTTGATGACATCCACGCCTACACGTTCTCCCCACACCTCAAGCTGTTCGATTGCCCCTGCACGGAATGTATCGCCCGCAGCAAGAAGTACATTTTTGCCTTCACTCTTGAATTTATGTGCCAGCTTTCCGATGGTCGTTGTTTTGCCAACACCATTCACCCCTACAAATAAAATGACTGTCAAGGCGTTTTCCTGGATGTTCAGGTCAAAAGATTCATCGCTGCCACCCTGGTATATGTCGACTAGCTTTTCAGAGATGACCGCCTGGACCTCTTTTGTATCCTGGATATTCCGGCGCTTTACTTCTTTCTTTAGCTCCTCGACCAATTTCATGACCGTGTCAAAACCAACATCGGCCTGAATTAAAATTTCCTCGAGTTCTTCGAAGAATTCCTCATCTACTTTTCGGTAGCGGGAAACTAAGTCATTGACCTTTCCTGAAAAACTATCTCTCGTTTTCGTTAAGCCCTCTTTGAATTTCTCGGTAACACTCTCTGTCTGCGTAGTTAATTTTTCTTTTAATTTCTTAAAAAAACTCACGGTTCCATCGCCTTTCTAATTACGATTTTACTAGTTCCTTTGAATCCTCAAGCCGGACTGACACAAGCTTGGAAACTCCTGATTCCTGCATTGTGACACCATAAAGGACATCCGCTTCTTCCATAGTGCCCTTGCGGTGAGTAATCACGATAAATTGCGTTTCAGCACTGTACTTCTTCAAGTATTGACTGAATCTGTATACATTGGCCTCATCCAATGCAGCTTCTACCTCATCGAGGATGCAGAATGGCACAGGTCGGACCTTTAGGATCGAGAACAAAAGTGCGATTGCTGTCAAAGCACGCTCTCCGCCAGAAAGGAGCCCAAGGTTTTGCAGCTTCTTGCCCGGAGGCTGCGCCACAATCTCTACACCAGTATTAAGCAAATCGTCTGGCTGGGTAAGCTTCAAGTCAGCTCTGCCACCGCCAAATAACGCCTGGAAAACAGATTCAAAATGTGAGCGGATCGCAGTGAAGGTTTGCTCAAATCTCTTCTTCATTTCAATATCCATCTCTTCAATGACCAGGAAAAGTGTATCCTTTGCTTCTTGAAGGTCATTCTTTTGCTCCAGCAAAAATTCATACCGTTCTGAAACTCGCTCGTATTCTTCTATGGCGCCAAGGTTCACTGTGCCGAGTTCTTCGATAGCCAGCTTGATAAGCTTGACCTTTCTTCTCGCTTCATCAGCCGGAATCATTAATGGATACTGTTCTTTTGCCGCCTCATAGGAAAGAAGATATTCTTCACGAAGATGCGCAAGCTTATTGTCTAGTTCGACGTCTAGCCTGTTAAGCTTCACTTCCTCATCCTTCAGTACTTCACTTACGCCTTTTAACAGCCTTCTTAATTCCTTTGATTCCAGTTCCTGGTCTTCAAGCTTATTTTGCAGCTCAAGGCGTTCGTTCCTTCTAGAAGCTATAAGCTTAAGAGTTTCATTTTTATCCTGAAGTTTTCTTTTTGCTGCTTCTTCAAGCTGCATTTCACCAGATGAACTGTCAGTCATTTCGGATGAAAGCAAGGATAGATCCTCTTTATAAAGCTCCAGTTTTTTTGTTTGATCGTCAGCTTGCAATATGGCTGAATCAAGCTTTTCCCTCACATGGAAAAGCTGCTCCTTCTTGGCTGCAAGACTTATCTTTAAATCGCTGATTTCAGTTGCCAGACTTTCCTTTGAAGTAGAATTCGAGGTTTTCAGCTCCGTCAGCCGGACTATTTCCTTATCAAATCCTTCTAGGTCATCCTGGTATTTACCTAACATTTCCGAAAGCTGAAGCAATCTTTCTTCAAGCTTCACCTTGTCTGAATCGAGCTGGATTTTCTCAGAGTCATAGACAGATAAGCGTTCATTGATGTTTTTCTGTTCCAGCTCTACTTCACGCAAATCGCCTTTAAGTGTTTGCTCCTTCAGACGGAGGTCTTCACCTTTTTTCCGCAGCTCCTCCAGCTTTGTTTCGCTGGATTGCACCTCAGATTTCAATGACTTGACACGCGATTCGAGCAAGCTTGTCTTTTCTTCCATTTCAACAAGTTTTTTGGTCAAATCTTCAAGCTCTCCTTTACGGCTAAGAAGTGAAGAAGATTTTTGCTTTACAGCTCCGCCAGTCATCGAACCTCCAGGATTGACAACATCACCTTCAAGAGTGACGATCCTGCTGCGGTATTGCAGGATTTTGGCAATCTCATTGGCGCCTTTTAAATCCTTGGCAACGACAACATTGCCTAATAGACTTTTCACAACATCCGCATATTTTTCATTGAACTGAACTAAATCAGCGGCAGTACCGATATATGATTCATGACTGGAAAGCATCGTAAGTTGTGACACAGCCAATGCTTTCCCTTTAATGATACTTAGCGGCAGGAATGTTGCCCTTCCGAACGATTTTTGCTTAAGGTATTGGATTGCTGTTCTCGCATTCTCTTCATTTTGCACAACAATATGCTGCATCGCGCCTCCTAGAGCCGTCTCGATTGCTGTTTCATATTGTTTAGGCACTTGAACAAGCTCAGCAATCGCTCCTTCAATACCCTTCAGGCGTCCATCCCTCGCCTTTAATACCTCTTTTACTCCCTGGAAAAAGCCGGAGTAATCTTCTTCCATTTCCTCAAGCATTTCTTTTTTTGATTTTGCCTGCTGTAAAAACTGATACGCCTGATAGAGTGTTTTTTCCTGTTTTTGATAATTATTTTTTAAGGATTCAAGCTTCCTTTGTTCGTCATAATAAAGCTTTGTCTGCTCATCAAGCTCCTGTTGTGACGCTGCAACCTTTTGCTCAGTCTCGGCTTTCTTTTTGTTTATTTCATCACGTACAGAAACATAACGGTCATTTTCACTGTCAAGCCTTGACCCTTTTGAGGACTGCTGCTGGAGCTGCTGCTCAATATAGATCTTTTCGTTTTTGGCGTTTGCCTGCTGGTTCAAGACTTCAATGTAATCGCTCTTGATCGAATCGATTTTCTGCTCAACATCTTCGCTGTATAGCTTCAGCTGCTCTTGCTTTTCTCCAAGCTTCTTCTGCAGTTCTGCTGCCTCTTGAGTAAGCTCGGCAGCATTCCTCTCATATTCTCGCCTCTGTTTATCCAGATGGTCGATGGAGGCAGTCAGTTCTTCAATATTCTTCTCGAGCTGCCCTTTATTCTGTGAAGCGTTCTTCTTTCGTTCCTTCAGGACTTCTTTTCTTCCTTCCAGCTTTTCGAGCTCCTCGCTTGCATGCAGAAGAACATTTTGGAGATCGCTTACTGATTCATCCAATGCCGCTAAATGATCGCGCATTTTTTCAATTTCCGCTTCTTTTTTCTGCAGCTCTGAAGACTGTTTAATTTCATCTTCCTTATGCTGCTCGAGCTGTTTGGACAGCTTTTCCCAGCGGCTATGCAATTCCTCAACTTCATATGCAGTCAATGCAACTTCAATTTTTTCTAATTCTTCTTTTTGCTGAAGAAAATCCTTCGCAATCGAAGCCTGAATCTTTAAAGGTTCAACCTGGCCTTCAAGTTCATGGATGATATCCGATACCCTGTTCAAATTCTCCTGTGTTTCAAACAGCTTGCTTTCGGCTTTCTTTTTCCGGGATTTATATTTAAGAACACCAGCTGCCTCTTCAAATATCGTCCGGCGATCCTCTGGTTTGCTGTTGAGTATTTCTTCAACTCTTCCCTGGCTGATGATTGAGAAGGCTTCACGGCCAAGACCAGAGTCCATAAACAAATCGACTATATCCTTCAGCCGGCAATTTTGTTTATTAATCAAATATTCGCTGTCCCCTGAACGGTAGACACGCCTTGTTACACTCACTTCATTGTAGTCTAGCGGCAGTGATTGGTCTTCGTTATCCAGAGTTAGCGTTACTTCGGCAAAATTCAGCGGCTTCCGTGAATCGCTTCCGGCAAAAATGATATCCTCCATTTTTGATCCGCGGAGTGATTTGGCTGATTGCTCACCCAAAACCCAGCGGATTGAATCCGTAATATTGCTTTTCCCGCTCCCATTAGGCCCGACTACAGCGGTCACTCCAGGGACAAACTCAACCGAAATCCTTTCAGCAAAGGACTTAAAGCCGACCACATCTAATCGTTTTAAAAACAATATTGCTCTCCCTTTCCAGTAAAAACTTATTCTAAGCTGTCAGATCGTCATATTTATTAAATGAATTAAATTGCTGTACTTATTTATTTTTCTGTTCAGTGACTGCTTCTATATGCGCTTTAAGCTTTTCGAGTGCCATTTGGGCAGCATGCTGTTCTGCTTCCTTCTTGGACCGGCCCATCCCTGTTCCTAGCTCTTCGCCGTTTAAAAACACGCGGGACTCGAATTCCCGGCTATGTGCTGGCCCAATTTCCTTAAGGATCCGGTACTCTAGCGCACCCGCGCCGTCCCGCTGGACCAATTCCTGAAGCTGGCTTTTAAAATCCATCACATGAGAAAAAGCACCGTCATTAATCTTTGGAAACACGATTTTTTCTAGGAATGTCGTAACTGTTTCAATCCCTTTATCTAAATACAAGGCACCGATAAATGCTTCGAAGACATCAGCTAAAAGAGCTGGCCTTGTACGGCCGCCTGTCATTTCTTCGCCCTTGCCCAAAAGGACAAGCTCGCCGAAGACAAGTTCATTGGCAAATGCCACAAGCGACGGCTCACAAACCACTGCAGCACGAAGCTTTGTCAGTTCCCCTTCGCTCATCATTGGGTATTTTTTAAATAAAAATTGGGATACAGTCAATTCCAAAACGGCGTCTCCAAGAAATTCAAGCCTCTCGTTATCTTCATGAGGCTTTCTGCGATGCTCATTCACATAGGATGAATGCGTAAAGGCCTGTTTTAAAAGTTTTTCACTTTCAAATTGAATTCCAAGTTTGTCCTGAAACCCTTTAAATTTATTTTCCTTTGCGCGGATGTTCCTTTTATCTCTTTCTCTTCCGTTGTTGCGCATGTTTTACTCCACCTTGCTCGTAATTTAAAGATGATTTCGCTTAAATTGTTGTTTTACTTAAAGAGCTCATATACAGACTACTAACAGTTTACAAAAAAAAACGCCTATAAAGCAAAAAAACTTCGCTTTATTCCAGCACCTTCCTTGAAAGGATATCTTTCTGTTAAACTAGGCTGTTGATTTTCGTTCCATGCGCTTCGCTTTCCGCGGGGCTGACGCTGAGCCCGCAGGAGTCTACGCGCCTTCCACTACAATCAACAGGGTTTTAAAATTAACATGGCGTCAGGTGCTATATATCAGTATTTACCTTTCAAACAGCCATTTACATAATACATAAGAAAGCCCCGTTTAATTAAACGGAGCTTCTTAACAAATCCAACAGTTATATTTGGCTATTTATGTAATTCACAGCGTCACCAACTGAAGCGATTTTTTCAGCATCATCATCAGAAATTTCCATGTTGAACTCGTCTTCCAATTCCATAACTAATTCAACAACATCTAGGGAATCAGCACCAAGGTCATCTTTAAAAGATGCTTCCAAAGTTACTTGAGATTCATCTACTCCCAAACGGTCAACAATAATTTTTGTTACACGTTCTAAAACATCTGCCATGCTCGTTCACCTCCCCTCAAGCAATTATAGATGATTTTATTTAAATAATAAATGGCTGCCAGCTTTTTTAGAAAAATTTATCGCTTAACGATTAACATTTTCATTTTTTTATAGGCTCTGTTAAACAAGGCTGTTGATTTTCGTTCCAGGCGCTTCGCTTTCCGCGGGGCTGGCGCTGAGCCTCCTCGTCGCTTCGCTCCTGCGGGGTCTCACCTAACCAGCTGCACCGGCAGGAGTCTACGCGCCTTCCACTACAATCAACAGGGTTTTAAAATCAACATTCAGCTTTAACAGAGCCATTTTATAAAAGCTTTGAACGAGCTATGAAATAGATTTATTATACTGTTCCGATCTACATGACCATTCCGCCATCAATATGCAGTGTCTGGCCAGTCATATAATTGCTGTCTTCAGACGCAAGGAATACGACCGCGCGGGCAATATCCTTCGGCTCCCCGAAACGCGCAAGCGGAATCTGCTTTAGCATTTCAGCCTTTACTTCCTCATTCAGCTTATCTGTCATATCAGTTGTAATAAAGCCTGGCGCGATGGCATTAACGGTAATCCCTCTAGATGAAAGTTCCTTTGCAGCCGTCTTCGTCAAACCGATTACCCCGGATTTTGCTGCTACATAATTGGCTTGTCCTGCATTTCCGCTTACTCCGACAATGGAAGAGATATTGATGATCCTGCCGCTGCGCTGCTTCATCATCTGTCTAGTCACCGCTTTTGTACAAAGGAAAACGCCTTTTAGGTTAATGTTGATAACATCATCCCATTCGGACTCTTTCATTCTCATTAATAGATTATCCTTTGTTATACCCGCATTATTAACAAGTATGTCAAGCTTTCCAAAACGTTCTACAGTTTCTTTCACCATACCATTTACGGAATCAGAGTTTGATACATCCGACTGGATTGCGAATGCTTCTCGTCCCATCGCTTTTATTTCGTTAACCAATTCCAGCGCCTTTGCTTCACTTCCAGCATAATTGACTGCAACTGATGCGCCTTCTCTGGCTAGTTCATATGCGATTTCACGCCCAATGCCCCTGGAGGCCCCTGTTACAAGTGCAACTTTTCCTTCTAGTCTCATTTTGTTTCCTCCTTCAAAGCAGCGACTGCTGCGGCACAAGTTTCCTCGTCATATATTGCGAATGTCCGTGCTGAGCGGTCCACTTTTTTAACTAATCCTGAAAGGACTTTCCCTGGACCGATTTCAATGAAAGTATCAACGCCAAGCTCAAGCATCTTTGCTACTGAGTCTTCCCATAGAACTGGGGAATAAAGCTGTTCGATTAATCTCTTCTTGATTTCGGCTGCATCCAGCATCGGCAGTGCAGTTACATTGCCAATAACCGGGACATCTGCATCTTGGAGAGAAATGCTGTCAAGCACAGCCTCGAATCTTTCAGCTGCTGGCTTCATAAGTGAAGAATGGAACGGTCCGCTTACATCAAGTGGAATCACACGCTTCGCTCCGCCTTCCTTTGCCTTAGCAGAGGCTTCCTCTACACCTTTTTTGGATCCTGAAATCACGATTTGTCCTGGGCAGTTCAAGTTAGCAAGCTGTACAGGATATCCTTCCGCAGTAACAGTTTCAGTAACATCCATTAGCTTCTCGCGGTCCATCCCGAGAACAGCTGCCATTGTTCCCTCACCGTTTGGGACCGCCTCTTCCATAAACTCGCCGCGTTTGCGGACGGCGTATACCGCATCTTCAAATGATAAGGCACCTGAAGCGACTAAAGCGGAATATTCTCCAAGGCTGTGTCCAGCGGTATAATCAGGTTTTATTCCGTACTCACTAAAATGATTCAGAATCGCAATACTTGTCGTAAGCAATGCCGGCTGAGCATTCGTAGTCAGTGTCAGCTTTTCCTGAGGACCTTCGAAAATTAAGCTGCTTAAACTTTCGCCAAGAACGGAGTCGGCTTTTTTGAAAGTTTCAGAGACTGACTCGTCTTTCGCCGCTAGAGCTTGTCCCATCCCTACAGTTTGCGAGCCCTGTCCTGGAAACAAAAACGCGATTTTTCCCATGAAAGATTCCCCTTTACTCTTATAGTTTTATCCCATCACTCTTTTCGATTGCTGCTTTGATGGTTCCGGAAACATCATTTTCAACCATTTCCCTTGCCTGGCGAATGGAATTGAATACTGCGTTCGCATCAGATGATCCATGCGCTTTAATAACAGGAGCTTTAAGGCCGAACAAGCCAGCACCGCCATACTCCGTATAATCCATCTTATTCTTTAGAACAACTAAATCCGGCTTTAGGACAGCAGCAGCCATTTTGCTTTTAAAACTTGAAGTAAGAGCAGTTTTCAACATCTTAAACACTGACATTGCCGTTCCTTCGATTGTCTTTAAAACCATATTTCCAGTAAAGCCATCTGCTACAACAACGTCAGCTGCACCATCCAGCAAATCCCTTGATTCTACATTGCCGATGAAGTTAATGTCTGCATCCTTTAGCAATTCGAATGTGTTCCTGACAAGTTCATTGCCTTTTTTCTCTTCTGTTCCGATATTCAGCAGCCCTACACGAGGGCTAGAGATTCCTCTGGCCTTTTCACTGTATATTGAGCCCATGATCGCATATTGTACAAGGTGTTCAGGCTTAGCATCTGCATTCGCGCCAACATCCAGAAGCAGGAAGCCTTCTCCGTTTACTGTCGGAAGTGTTGGTGCAAGAGCTGGACGTTCAATACCTTCAATCCGTCCGACAATAAATAGGCCTGCCGCCATCAATGCTCCCGTATTTCCAGCAGAAATGCAGGCATCGGCATGGCCATCAGCAACCTGCTGTGCTGCAAGAACCATGGATGCCGTCTTCTTTCTCCGCACCGCCCTAACTGGCTCATCTGTTCCAAGAATCACTTCTTCTGTATGGAGAATTTCGATCCTCTCTTCATTCGTCAAGTGTTCCCTGATTTTCTTCTCGTCTCCTACAAGGACGATATGTACATCTTTATAATTCTCGATTGCTTTCATTGCTCCGAGGACGATTTCTTTTGGTGCGTGATCTCCGCCCATAGCGTCTACTGCAAGCCTCATTGCTTTCATCCCTTACTTTTCATTTTTAGATCGATACATTTCAAAGTCACCCTTAAATACGAGCTCATTGTTCACATAGCTCAGTACTTCTACTATGGTCCTGCCGTTGTCGCTGTCAATATTGGTGACTCTTGCTTTGGCAATTACTCGCTCACCCTCTTTTACCGACCTGGTGAACTGGATATTCGCCTTCGCCGTAAGCGCCAATTCATCATTTATGACTGCAACAGCCAGCGAATTTGCCTGGGCAAATAAATGATGACCCCTGGCGATTTTATTGCGCTTAAACACATGTTCTCTTTTTATGTCAAGAATCGAAATTGCGCTTTTATCTAGTTCTATATCAATAATCTCACCAATTACTTCCTCAAGAGGCAGGGAACGGACTTCATCTTCGAAACGTTTTTCAGCAACGTTCTTTATTCTTTCCCTTAATTCTGGGATTGATAATTCAAGTCGGTCCAGCCTGATTGTCTGGATGCTGACTGTGAATTTTTCAGCCAGCTCTTCATCAGTGATAAATGGATTTTCTTTTATCGTTTCAGTCAACATAGACTGTCGATCTTTTTTGTTACGCTTCATTACTTTTCACACCGCCCGAGCTATTAAGACTAGGTACTAATAGTAGTATATATACTATGAAATAAGATTGCAAGAAAAAATATACTGTTGCTTTAATCCATGAAAGCTAATTCCAAGAAAAAAAGCAGACCCAAGCAGGATCTGCTCAGGCTATAGCCAAACTCTGAAAAGCAAGGTTAGCTATAGCTTTTTTTAGGTGATCTAAAATACTAGTCTGTTGACTCTCGTCCCATGCACTCCGCTTTCCGCTGGGCTTCCGGTGATTCCGCAGGAGTCTTTGCTCCTCCCACTTCAATCAACCAACAGGGACCATCTTTAATCGGTGAACAGTATCTTTGACGGCATACTGATCAGATCCTATTATTCTTTAATGATAGTAATATAGTTTAATCAAGCTTTTCAGTTGCAAGTGCACCAGTCTCCTTCAGATATTCCCTGAGAGAATGGTACTTGTCAGCCTGCCAAAAAGCAGATGATTGCACTAGTAATGCTGCGTCATTTCTTGCCGTTTCAAGGGCACGGTAGTCATGAACCATATCCGCTACCTTGAACTCTGGAAGTCCGCTTTGTTTTTTCCCAAAGAAATCCCCTGGGCCGCGAAGCTCAAGGTCCTTTTCACTTAAAACGAATCCATCATTTGTTTCGGACATGATTTTCATACGTTCTTTCCCAACTTCGCTTTTTGGATCGGCAAGCAAAATACAATAGGATTGATCGCTTCCCCTGCCAACCCGTCCTCTTAGCTGGTGGAGCTGAGCAAGCCCAAACCTCTCGGCATCATATATCATCATGACAGTCGCATTTGGCACATTCACACCAACTTCAACAACTGTAGTTGACACGAGGACTTGGACTTCATTTTCGCTGAAAGCTTTCATCACTTGATCTTTTTCATCAGAATGCAAACGACCATGCATAAGGCCGACCTTGTAACGATTTTGAAAATAAAAGCTTAAAGTGCTGTGGACATCGATGGCATTCTGGACATCAAGTTTATCGGATTCTTCTATCAATGGAGTAATAACATAGGCTTGTCTGCCTTTGGCCAGCTCTTTCTCCATAAAAGCGAGCACCCTTTCAAGCATTTCGTGTTTTGCCCAATATGTTTCAATCGTCTTTCTTCCTGCCGGCATCTCGTCGATGACCGAAACGTCCATCTCCCCGAACACAGTGATGGCAAGAGTCCTCGGGATCGGTGTGGCCGTCATGAACAGGACATCGGGATTTTCACCTTTTTCCCGTAAGACCCGCCTCTGTTCCACCCCAAAGCGATGCTGCTCATCCGTGATGACTAATCCAAGGTTATTAAAATTAACCTCATCTTGTATCAATGCATGCGTACCAATTAGGACATGGATTTCTCCCTGCTTCAGAAGCTCAAGAATTTCCTTTCTTCGCTTTCCTTTTACAGAGCTTGTCAAGAGTGCGGTTTTTACGCCAAAAGGTTCAAGCAGCTGCGACAAAGATTGGGAGTGCTGTTCGGCAAGGATTTCCGTCGGCACCATCAATGCACCCTGGTAGCCTGAAGTCTTTGCTGCATAGAGCGCTATAGCCGCGACAACTGTCTTACCTGACCCTACATCTCCTTGAAGCAGCCGGTTCATACGGAAAGGTGACTTCATGTCGCCAAGAATTTCGTTAACAACTCGTTTTTGCGCTCCTGTCAACGGGAATGGCAATCCGTTTATGAACGACATTAGCTCGTCCAATTTATATGAAACTGCTATTCCCGGAGTCTGTTCACGCTCGATTTTTCTTAAAGATTGCATCTTCAGCTGGAACAATAGGAATTCCTCATATACAAATCTTCTTCTTGCCTGCTTCATCTCATCTGCCCCAGCAGGAAAATGCATGATTCTCAATGCTTCTCTTCGATTTAACAATTTATACTTCTGCAGCAGTTCAGCAGGCAGAACTTCAGTTATTTCATGACCAAATTGGGAAAAGGCCAGCTTGATCAGTCTTCTGATCGTTTTTACGGTCATTTTACCTTTTACAGCATAAACTGGTTCAAAATCCTGGCTTTTCGCATTCTCTCCTACTGACATTTCACTTGCAGTAATCGTTTGTCGGTGCTGGTCCCATTTGCCGGTAACAGTCACTGTTTCGTTTATTTTTATTTTTTGTTTTAAATACGGCTGATTGAAAAAGGTTGCGATGATAAGATACCTTCCCACAAGAACCCTGACGGTAAGGCGGTTTTTCTTGCGTCCATAATAGACAAGAGAAGGTTCACTGTGAACCTTCCCCTCAACCGTTACTTTTTCGTCATGCTTGACCTCCGCCAAGTCCTTTAGGCGGTAATCTTCATAACGGTATGGGAAATACTCTAGCAAGTCACTGACTGACCTGATATTCATGTCCGCGAGTGTCTCTGCCATTTCATCGCCAATTCCTTTAACTGCCGTAACTGGCTGTTTCAGAATATCATTCACGTTTATCAAGCGGTATGCCGAAAATTTTGGCCTCAAGCTCACGGCCTGTCGGTGTTGCCGCTAACCCTCCCTGCGCCGTTTCTCTAAGTGCGGATGGCATGGACAGGCCGATTTTATACATGGCATCGATCACCTCGTCACAAGGTATCCTGCTCGTAATCCCTGCGAGCGCCATATCAGCCGCCACCATTGCATTCGCGGCCCCCATCGCGTTCCTTTTTACACACGGAACTTCAACAAGGCCTGCAACTGGATCACAGACTAATCCCAGCATATTTTTGAGAGTGATCGCCATCGCCTCTGCACATTGTTCTGGTGTTCCACCCGCCATTTCAACTATTGCAGCAGCAGCCATCCCTGAAGCTGAACCAACCTCTGCCTGACATCCGCCTTCTGCGCCGGAAATCGAGGCATTGTTGGCAACTACATAGCCAAAAGCACCTGCTGTAAAAAGGAAAGAAACCATCTGTTCCCTTGTAGGGTTCAATTTGCTTTTTACGGCAAATAAAGTTCCGGGTACGACTCCGGCAGAGCCAGCAGTGGGCGTTGCACAAATTGTTCCCATCGCTGCATTCACTTCATTTGTTGCCACAGCTTTGCTGACAGCATCCAAAATCGTTTCACCAGAAAGGAAATTTCCTTTTTCAATATATTGTTGAAGGAGGACAGCATCCCCGCCTGTAAGGCCAGAATGAGATTTAACACCTTTAATTCCTCTCTCGACTGCCTGCTCCATGACCGTCAGATTCCGGTCCATCATCGCAAGGACCTCTTCCCGGCTCCGTCCAGTCACTTCTACCTCCTGTTCAATCATCAATTCGGATATCTTTTTATTCTTACTGGTAGCTAGCTCCACTAACTCTGCTACATTTCGAAACATATTAGTCTTCCCTCCTAATCCTGCAAATTAGTCGACAATCTTTGTGACCTGCAAAACATTGGGCAGCTGTTCTAATTGTGTAATGACATGATCACCGATATTATGGTCAACCTCAATAGTCATCAACGCCATTTTCCCTTTTTCCTTGCGCGAGACTTCCATATGGCCAATGTTGATTTCTTCATTGGCAAGAATGTTAGAAACCGCGGCAATGGCTCCGTGCCGGTCATTATGAACAACGAGGATGGCCGGATGGTGACCTGACAGCTTTAATTCAAAGCCATTCAGCTCAATGATTTCAATCTTTCCGCCACCAATCGATATACCTACTAGCTCTTGTTCTCCCTTATCATCACCTATGAGTACCCGGGCCGTATTGGGATGGTCGGTAATGGCTTCTTCTTCAATAAATTTTATTTTCATTCCAGAGTTTTTAGCAATCTCAATCGCCTTGATGATTCGCTCATCATAGGTATCGAAATCAAGCAGGCCTCCGACCATCGCCACATCAGTTCCATGGCCTTTATAAGTCTTGGCGAAAGATCCATAGAACGAAATTGTGGCCCATTTAGGCTCCCTGCCAAATAAGCTTCTTGCCACACGTCCAATTCTAGCTGCTCCAGCAGTATGGGAGCTTGATGGACCGATCATTACTGGTCCGATTATGTCGAATACACTTTTGTATTTCATCCCGCACACTCCTTTACCCATATTGTTAAAGGAAATCTGTTAAAAAGGAAAAAACATTTATACATAACGAAATAGAAGGGTATTCCCCTTCTATTCCTTGGTAACATATTATAATTTTATTTGTCCAGCTGGAGTTCATTACAGCTTGATCAAATTAAAACAGATATTTTTATTCAATCGCAAAGATAAAGGCATATAATGGCTGTTCTCCATTATGAACCTCGATTTCAACATCTTCAAATTCGCTTTCAACAAACCCGACAATTGAGTCGACATCTTCGTCAGAAGCGTCTTCCCCTTTAAGGATTGTCAGGATTTCTGAATCTTCATCAAGCATTTGGCTTAAAAGGTCTTTCGCCGCTTTAACTTTATCCTGGTCCTTCAGAACAATTTTACCATCAGAAATACCCATAAAATCACCTGTTGAGATTTCAAGACCATCGATGCTTGTGTCGCGAACTGCGTAAGTCAGCTGGCCTGTTTTTACATGTTGCATCGCTTCAGTCATTGTGTCTTTATTTGCAGAGCTGTCTGCAGATGGGTTAAATGACAACAATGCAGTCATCCCCTGAGGCACTGTTTTCGAAGGGATAACAACTACCTCTTCCTCTGCAACCTCAGCAGCCTGTTCAGCAGCCATGATGATATTTTTATTGTTAGGCAGGATGATCACTTTTCTGGCGTTGACTTCCTTGATTGCCTTGACGATATCCTCTGTACTTGGGTTCATCGTCTGGCCGCCCTCAATTACAGCGTTCGCACCGATACTGCGGAAGAGCTCGGCAATTCCAGAGCCCATTGATACAGCTACGACTCCGTATTCCTGCTTTTCTTTCTTTGGCAGGTTACCCTCTGTACGAAGTGGTGTCGTTGATTCACCAACAATATTTGAATGCTGCTGACGCATGTTTTCAATTTTCATGTTGATGAGACTTCCATATTTTTGGCCATAAGTAAGTACTTCACCAGGCTGCTCAGAGTGGATATGAACTTTTACAACTTCTTCATCCGAAATAACTAATAAAGAATCACCATATTTGCTCAAGTCCTGACGGAAATTTTCTTCAGAAAAAGTTTTTTCCCCTTCAAGCCTTACCATGAATTCAGTACAATAGCCGAATTCAATATCCTCGGTATTCATATGGCTCTGCACACTTTTGTGGTGTTCAGCGCTGACCAGCTCATTCATATTAGGCATTGTTGCAGGAGAATCCGGAAGCTTTTCTCCTTTTAGTTCGGCAAGGAACCCCTCATATACAAACACAAGTCCCTGACCGCCGCTATCCACTACTCCTACTTCCTTTAGGACTGGCAGCAAGTCTGGCGTACGGCTAAGTGATGCTTTAGCTTCTTTAAGAACCTCTTCCATCAGGCCGATTATGTCCTCGTGGTTTTTGGCAACAGCAACAGCATGCTTGGCAGCGTCCTTTGCCACTGTTAAAATCGTGCCTTCTACAGGCTTCATTACTGCTTTATATGCTGTTTCTACTCCAGCATTCAATGCTGCAGCAAATTCCAGCGAAGTAATGGTTGGCTTAACTTCGATTGCTTTCGCAAAGCCGCGGAACAATTGGGACAGGATAACACCTGAGTTTCCCCTTGCTCCCATCAGCAAACCCTTTGCAAGTGCAGAACCTACTTTGCCAATATGCTCCTGCACATTGCTCTTTACTTCCTTTGCCCCGGAAGTCATGGATAAATTCATATTCGTTCCTGTATCACCATCAGGAACAGGGAAGACATTCAACGCATCGACATACTGGGCATTTGCAGCTAAATGATTGGCGCCCTGTATTACCATCTCCGCAAAACGTTTTCCGTCTAGAACTTTAATAGACACAAATCTTTCCTCCTCACTACGGGTTCGTTACACGAACTCCCTGAACGTAAATATTGACCGAGTCAACAGCCAGCCCGACTGTTTTGTCAAGGGTGTATTTCACCTTTGACTGGACATTGTGGGCAACCTCGGAAATTTTCGTTCCATAGCTCACAATAATATACATATCGATATGTACTTCTTCATTTTCCTGGCGAACGATGACACCGCGAGTGAAATTTTCCCTGCGCAGAATATCTGTTAATCCGTCTTTGATCTGATTCTTTGAAGCCATGCCGACAATACCATAACAATCAACTGCTGCACCGCCTGCAATCGTTGCAATGACATCATTTGATATATCAATTTGTCCGTACTTCGTTTTAAGCTCAATGGACATGAATCGTTCCCCCTTTGGAAAAATAGCTATATGCTACAGTTATTTTACTATAAGCCAAGCAATTTTTAAAGTTATTCTGCCCTACCACTTATTATTCAGCAAGAATCTTAACTGTATGTCAAGGTTTTTTTCTTTATAGCTTTCGGCAGAACTATTGCAAATGGCAAATTTCTATGATAAATTATTAAAGTATGTCAGAAATAAGGTTATCCTGTTAAATTCGCAGTTCTGACGATATGCAAATTATTGTAGCAAAAATCATAGTTTTAGCTTTTGTGAGTTAGGAGGGAAATCATATGCCACGTAAATGTGTAGTAACTGGTAAATCAACTCGTTCTGGTAACGCACGCTCCCACGCAATGAACGCTAACAAGCGTACATGGGGTGCTAACCTTCAAAAAGTACGTATTCTTGTAGACGGTAAGCCTAAGCGTGTTTGGGTATCTGCAAGAGCTCTAAGATCAGGTAAAGTTGAACGCGTATAATTAAAAACCGCAGATGTTTAGAAAGGCCGCTTGGCACTCTGGACAGATGCACGGCATCCTTAATTGGGTGCCTTTTTTATTGGCCATATTTTTTCCAAGACCTCCTGGGAATTCCAAATCCACTCACAAGCTTAAAGCTGCTCCTATTGCCCATTCTTCCCCAATCAGGGCAAAATAATAGCACCCTGTCCCCAGGGCGCCAAATTACTTGCACATTAAATGTTTTCAGTCTGCATATTGTTTCACTTATCGTTTTATTAATCCTTTTTAAAAGCACCTAACATCGCCCGTACGAGGCCGCCTAAAAATCTCGGCAGTTTGATTGTATAGAATCTCATACCGTCCCTCCTCACCATCTCTCGCAATCCAGTCTTCTTTTTGTATCCCTACTAGTATATTCGGGAGTGTACAAAATTTGCTTAATCTGTTCTCGCATTGATTGTTGTTTTAAGTAGGATGACCTCTTACCGCATTCTAATTGGTTTCATGCTCTTTTCGAGTTCCTCAAAGAAGATGAGCTTTTGCAGCAGACTTTTCAATCCCTGCTCCTTACAACTAATAATATGCCTTCCGAAAATGAAAAAGTACCATGACCTCTAATAAGTTCATTACTAATACATAGTGTCGATCCCATAGGAATATGACAGTCATTTAAAGGATATTTGAAATTTCCAAGCGTCATCCCCAGGATTTCAGGCGTTACTGGAAGGAATGAAATATATTTAAAATCAGCTATCTTTTCAACGTTATAGGTACCGGGTTTTTTTATAAATAAAATATTATTTTTATCAATAATCTCTGTTTGGATGTCGATATCCTGGTTCAGCGGCTTTGTCAAAAGCTGCACATTTGCCATCAGGTGGTCCAGTCTGCCGCCGGTCGCACCAAAGATCATGATTGAATCTGGATTTTGCGCTATTGCCCAATTTAAGGCGAGTTCCATATCGGTTTCATCTTTTTCCGGCTTAAACTTCTTAAGATGCTCAACTTCCATTTCTATTTCCGCCATCTCTTCCTCTGACACGGAATCAAAATCACCAAAGGCCATAGCAGGCTTGATTCCCGCATTCAGCAAATAGAATACACCCCTGTCAATTCCAACCCATTCGACATCTCTGCCATCAAAAGCCTGCAGATCTGGAATTAAGTTTAATGGTCCTCCGGCTACAAGATTAATTTTCATTGTATTTTTCTCCTTATACAAAGCTAGACAAGTATGATTCAATAATTATCGCTCTGTTAAACAAGGCTGTTGATTTTCGTTCCAGGCGCTTCGCTTTCCACTACAATCAACAGGCTTATAAAACAATATTCAGCTTTAACAGAGCCATAATGATAACTATATAACTGGACTTTCCTAACGGTAACACGGTTTCTAATTTGGCCGATTTTAAATTGGGGCTCTGTTGCTTCCATTTATTCTTGTTACGGGGCACCGTTCTACAAATCCAAAAGATTCTCTAAAGAAAAGCCAGCCGGTCATCCGGCTGGCTTTTAAATTATTTCTTTAACATGGCAATTGCAGCTGCCCGGTCTTCCTTATTGAAGACTGCAGAACCTGCTACAAGCACTGTGGCGCCGGCTTCTACACAAAGCTTGGCAGTTTCTTCATTTACTCCGCCATCAACTTCAATTTCAAGATCTTGGTTCACCTCATCTGCCATTTCCTTTACCTGCCTAATTTTCGGAAGAACAGAAGAGATGAATTTTTGGCCGCCAAACCCTGGGTTGACTGACATAAGCAGGACCATGTCCAGATCCTCAATGATATGTTTCAAGCTTTCCACTGGTGTGGCTGGATTGATTACGACACCAGCCTTGACACCTGTCGATTTGATCAATTGGATGGTTCTGTGCAAATGTCTGGATGCTTCCACATGAACGGTAATGTAATCTGCACCCGCCTTGGCAAAAGCTTCAATATACTGATCAGGATTTTCAATCATTAAATGAACATCAAGCGGCAACTTAGTAACAGGACGGATTGCTTCCACAATAAGCGGGCCGATCGTAATATTTGGCACAAAATGGCCATCCATTACATCAACATGGATATAATCTGCTCCGCCCGCCTCGACATCCTTTATTTCATCGCCAAGCCTGGCAAAGTCTGCTGACAAAATTGAAGGTGCTATTTTCACCATCATTAGTACCTCGGCTTTCTATCCTTTATTTCCAATAAAAAGTCCTTATAATGCTCATACCTGTATTCAGGCAGAGTTCCGGCTTCAACCGCTGCTTTTACAGCACATTTAGGCTCTGCCATGTGGAGACAGCCTCGAAACTTGCATGACTCACTGATTTCGTAAATGTCCGGAAAACAGGAGTTCAGTTCTTCAGCCTCAATTTCGGTAAACTCCAATGAACTAAAACCAGGGGTATCCGCAACAAGTCCATTATTTATTGTGATTAACTCTACGTGTCTTGTAGTATGCTTTCCCCGTCCCAGATAGGAAGAGATATCATCGGTTTTCAATTCCAGGTCAGGGCGGATCGCGTTAAGCAGGGAGGACTTCCCAACACCCGACTGACCTGCAAAAACGGAGATCTTCCCTTCAAGATGGGGACTTAACTCTTCCAGGCCAGAAGATGTTTCAGATGAGGTAAAGATAACCTCATAACCCGCTTTGCGGTAATCAGCAGCAAATGTTTCAAGCCGCTTTTTTTGTTCTTCAGAAGTCAAATCCATTTTCGTAATGCATATGATCGGCTGGATATGGTTGTACTCAACTAACACCAGGAACCGGTCAAGCAGGGCAGTGCTGAAATCAGGTTCAACTGCTGAAAAAACAAGGATTGCCTGGTCTACGTTGGCAATTGGAGGGCGGACCAACTCATTTTTCCGCCCTTTCACCTCAAGGATATAGCCCTCGGTAGCATTGTCTGCCTGGAACACGACCTCGTCCCCTACCAGAGGATTCACCTTATTCTTTCGGAATACACCACGACCGCGGCATTGAACAATTCCATCCTTGTTCGCAACATAATAAAACCCGCTCAGCGCCTTAATGATTTTGCCCTCAGGCATAGCAACACTCCCTGTCTGTTATTCTTTTGGATAATCAACTGCATCCTCAAGGATGACTGAACCGTTCGACATTACTTTATAATGACCTTTTCCACCAGGCGGAATATATAATTCTATTGTATGTTTCGTATCACCCATGATTTTCAAAGTTTCTGCTGGAACATTTTCCTCATGTTCTAAATCACTAATGAAAATTTGGACTTCTTGCGGCTGTCCAGCTAAAGTAGTGTCGTAAGGAATATTAATTTCTTCCTTCACTCTTTTTGGAAGCTCCTCAATTCCCTTTGAAATGACAACTTTCACCGTGCTGCCCTTCTTCAATTGAGTTCCTGGTGCCGGAACCTGAGAAATGACTTCTCCCTTTGGGAATTCGTCATTGTACTCTTCTGTTGACTCAATCTCGAGTCCATAAGTATCCTCGTAAACTTGAAGCCCCTTTTGATTCGATCCAATGAGATCTTCAAGAGTAATTAGCTCAGGGCCAAGGCTGACTGTAAATTCAATAGTCGTTTCCTCAGGAATCACCGATTCGCCATCAGGAGGATATTGGTCCAGAATGGTTCCTGGCTCACTATCATCATGCTCTCCGGTCTTTTCGATATCCTTGAAGTTTTTATTTTCGAGAAGCGGTACTACATCATCGTATAATCGCCCGCGGTAATCCGAAAGCTCCAGTTCCTCTTTACCGGAACTGATATAAAGATCAATTTCATTGCCTTCCTTGATCATCTTACCAGCTTTTGGATTAGTCTTTATGATTCGACCTTCCTCTACCTCTTCATCGCTTATTTCCTTCTGTTCTCCAATGGTAAAGCCAGCAGCCATCAATTTTGCGACTGCCTCTTCAAGTTCCATTCCGCTTACTTCAGGAACTTCAACCTCTTTTGGTCCGAACAAATCAGGCCCCATTGTCACTGCGATAATTCCTGCAGCTGCAATCAGTAAAAATAATAAAGTTAAGATAATCGGCCATTTCTTTTTAACTGGCTTTGACTGGTTGGTTTTGTCAGTCGAAACGGGCTGTTCTTTCCTGACAATCGTTTCATCCATGTTATGGAAAGGTCGATCGTTCGTTATAATAGGTATTGCCTTTGTTGCTTCATCATCAACAGGAATGAAAAATCTCCCTTCATTAAGGCGATGGGCATCAAGTGCAGTCCTTAAATCATCTTCCATTTCATCTACATTGTCATATCTATGGAAGGGATCCTTAGCCGTAGCCTTTAAAACGATATTTTCCACACTTTGAGGAATTTCCGGGTTCCATCGCTTTAAAGAAGGCGTTTCCGATTGCAAATGTTTCAGAGCGATTGAGACAGCCGACTCTCCAGAGAATGGCAGCCTGCCTGTAAGCAGCTCAAACATGACGATCCCGATCGAATAAATATCCGACTTTTTATTCGCCATCCCACCTCTGGCCTGTTCAGGTGAAAGATAATGAACAGATCCGAGCACCGAATTTGTCTGGGTAATACTAGTGGCACTCAAAGCCATAGCAATACCAAAGTCCGTGATTTTCACTGTTCCATTACTGTCAATCAATATATTGTGAGGCTTTATGTCACGATGGACAATATGGTTATGATGGGCATGTGAAATCGCTGAAGTCAGCTGCTTCATAATATCAAGCGCTTCCTGTACCGGGACCGGAGCATGCTGCTGTATGTATTGTTTAAGCGTCTGCCCGTCAACATATTCCATTACTATATAGTATAGCCCATCCTCTTCTCCCACATCATAAATACTGACAATGTTTGGGTGAGCAAGACTCGTAGCCGATTGAGCTTCCCTGTGGAATCTGCGGATAAATTCTTCATCATTGGCAAAATCCAGACGCAGCATTTTGACAGCGACATCTCTGTCAAGAATCATGTCGTGGGCTAGATAGACATTCGCCATACCGCCGCCGCCAATCATATCCAATATTTTATAGCGTCCGCTGATTCTTTTTCCGATAATCATTTTCTTCACCTGCCCTCGTTGAATTCCTGATATTCGACGATAGCAAGAGTGATGTTATCTTCGCCGCCGTATTGGTTGGCCCTTTTGATAAATTCTGCTGCCTTCTCTTCTAAAGACAGTTCATTCTTAATGACACTTTCCATTTCCTCTAGGCCTACTTTATTAGATAGACCGTCAGAACATAGAAGTAATGCATCGCCTTCTTCAAAGGTAATCGTTTTTAAATCCATTTCTACGGATTCCTCGGTACCTAATGCCCTTAACAGCACATTTTTGCGCGGATGATTTTCGGCGTCTTCTTTTGTGATTTGGCCTGAACGAACAAGCTCGTTGACGAGTGAATGATCCTCAGTCAATTGCTTGAAACCTGACTCATTCAATAAATAGCAGCGGCTGTCCCCGATATTCACGACTGTGGCAAAAATATTAGTGC
Source organism: Heyndrickxia sp. MSNUG (assembly GCF_049532715.1). Lineage (NCBI taxonomy): Bacteria > Bacillati > Bacillota > Bacilli > Caryophanales > Bacillaceae > Heyndrickxia > Heyndrickxia sp. MSNUG. The sequence continues at coordinate 1,740,871 of NZ_CP150978.1, read as the reverse complement.
AGATGGCACCGACTACAGTTGTCCCCATCCCTTCACACTCTGTATTATTTAATGAATGCTGGAATAATTGCTTATTAACTTCTAACACCGCTTCTTTGAGCCATTTTTCTGCTTCTTCTGCTGTATGTATCTTAGATGATTGTTCCCAGAGGCCTTTTAAATGTTTGATTGTCATATCACTGGCCACATCTCCTGCACGGTGGCCGCCCATGCCATCTGCTACGATGGCAAGGCGCTGCCCGTCAGGATTTATAAAGATGCCGCCGTTGTCTTCATTATGCAGGCGAACTTTTCCCCTGTCCGTCATGAAAACAGCCTTCATCTTTTCACCTCGTCTCTTCTTTTCTTTCCTTCGCTCGAAGTTGTCCGCAAGCTGCTTCAATGTCATGCCCTTGCTCTCTTCTAATTGTAACATTCACACCCCTGTCACGCAGCGTGCGTTCGAATTTGAAGATCTGGGTTTTCGGAGTCCTTACGTAATCCCGTTCAGGAACATAATTTACAGGAATCAGATTGATATGGCATTTGAGACCCTTTACCAGGTTTGCCAACTCTTCGGCATGCTCCACCTGATCATTGACACCGCCAAATAATCCATATTCAAAGCTGATTCTTCTGCCCGTTTTATTTACATAATAACGGACCGCATCCATTAGATCAGGAAGCTTGTACGCACGGTTGATTGGCATTAGTCTGCTTCTAAGCTCCGAATTCGGCGCGTGCAGAGAAATCGCAAAATTGATCTGCATATTCTCATCCGCGAATTGATATATCTTTGGTATGATTCCGCTTGTTGATACGGTGATATGGCGTGCACCGATATTCAGGCCTTTTTCATGGTTGACGATTTTCAGGAATGAAAGCATATGATCATAGTTATCAAACGGCTCACCGATTCCCATGATAACAATCGAACTTACTCTTTCTTCTGTTTCGTCTAATGCCTGTTGTACTTTTACGACCTGGGCAACGATTTCTCCTGCTTCCAGGTTTCTTTTTAATCCGCCAAGTGTAGATGCACAGAAAGTACATCCGATTCGGCAGCCAACCTGTGTTGTGACACAGACAGAATTCCCATACTCATGCCTCATCAGAACTGTTTCAATTGAAACCCCATCATGAAGCTCAAAAAGGAACTTAATTGTACCATCAGAAGATGTCTGCTGGACAATTGTGTTCATGGTAGTCAGTACAAAATGCTGACTAAGCTTGTCCCTTAATTCCTTCGAAAGGTTTGACATGTCCTCGAAGGAGGCAGCTCTTTTTTTATAGAGCCAGTCAAAGATCTGTTCAGCTCTAAATGGTTTTTCGTCTTGCTCCTTCAGCCAATTTTTCAGCTCTTCTAGCTGAAGTGAATAAATGGACTGATTCCCTGTATCTTCCGTTGTGGCATTTCTCGTTGAATTTTCCTGTTCCATGTTATTCTACCTTCTTTCTTAAACAAGCAATATAGAATCCATCAGAGCCAAAATCCTGCGGAAGAATCTGAACATCAAATCCATTGATCAATGGTTTGATTGCTTCCGGCATTCTTTTCACAAATTCAAGATCTCCTTCAAATTCTTGATGCTCAAGTATAAATTTATTCACGACTTCTTGATTCTCTTCTTTATCAACAGTACAAGTACTGTAGACAAGTATGCCTCCTGCTTTTAGAAGCGGTGCTACCGATTCTAGCAGTGAAAGCTGAATGGACTGAAGCTGAGACAAATCATTCTCTTTTTTAGTATACTTCATATCGGGTTTACGTCTCATTACACCGAGACCAGAACATGGAGCATCAAGCAGAATCCGGTCGACAGACTCTTTTTCAAAATGTTCTCCAGCTTGCCTGCTGTCCATTTTCTTAGCTTCAATATTTTCTAATCCAAGACGCTCCGCATTCTTTACAATCAGCTTAACCTTATGCTCATGAAGATCTAGAGAGATGACTTTCCCACTGTTGCCAAGCTTTTCAGCTATGTGTGACGATTTTCCGCCAGGAGCTGCACAAGCATCGAGGATTACTTCTTCTTCTTTGATATCAAGTGCATGCGCAACAAGCATCGAACTTTCATCCTGGATAGTCAACAATCCATATTTGAAGGCCTTTGAAGATGCGAGGTTCCCCCGCAGACATTTGATTGCTTCTGGTAAGATCGGACTTGGTTCAACTTCAAAGCCTTCGTCCTCAAGCAAGTCAAGGCACTCTTCACGAGTTGTTCTTGTCAAATTGACTCTTGCCGTTTGCAGCGGGGCTGTCAGGTTCACTTCACACATTTCACGTGTCTTTTCAATTCCGAATTGGCTGACCCATCTATTGACGAGCCATAATGGATGGCTTGTCTCAATTGATATTTTCTCTGCAGGGCCTGTTATGCTATCCAAGCTCGGCAGCCCTTTTCTCTGGATGCTGCGAAGAACTCCATTCACAAGGCTCGCTATGCCTTTATGACCGCGGCGCTTAGCGATTTCTACGGCTTCGAATATAGCAGCTCTGTCTGGAATTTTATCTAGGTACACCATCTGATAAACCGTCATGCGAAGCAGATTGATGACCCAGCTTTGCAGCTTCTTATTATCCTCAATAAAAGGTTTGAGGTAAAAATCGAGAGTCATCTTTCGCTGGAGTGTGCCATAGACCAACTCAGTCAGCAGTCCAATATCGATAGGGTTGATTTCATTTTTTTCAATCGCGCTGTTCAGCAGCAAATTGCTGTATGCCTGATTCTTTTCAACTGACTCCAACAATTGGACTGCGGCGTCCCTTACATTTTTCTTTTTACTCATCTTGATCTCCTAACTTACGACCAGGCTCAATGCTCGAACCTGCACCAAGCAAAAACTGCCTTGCATCCATTTTCTTCTTGCCCGCAGGCTGCAGCTCAGTTATTTTTATTCCAGTTTCATTCCCAGCAGCAACAATGAAACCATCCTCTTCAAGTTTAACAATTGTTCCTGGCTCCTGGTTTCCTGAATGGGGTGACTTTTCGGATCCCCAAATTTTCAGTACTGCACCATTCATGGTCGTATAGGCAACTGGCCATGGATTCATGCCGCGGATATGGTTATAAATTTGTTCTCCCGGCTTCGTCCAGTCAATTTTCTCCTGTTCACGTTTAATGTTCCATGCAAATGTTGCCTCTTCATCATTTTGAGGGACAGGTGTAAGCTCACCTTTTAACAGCTTTGGAACAGTTTCTGATAATAAGTCCGCACCTGCAGCACTCATTTTATCATGAAGCGTTCCAACCGTATCTGTATCAGTTACCTGCACCTCAATTTGTGTAAGAATATCACCAGCATCCAGTTTTTCAACCATATACATAATCGAAATACCTGTCTTTTCTTTCCCCTGAATGATTGCGTAATGAATCGGCGCACCGCCGCGAAGCTCGGGGAGCAACGATGCATGGACATTAATACATCCATATTTTGGAGCCTCAAGCAATTGTTTTGGCAAAATCTGCCCAAATGCTGCCGTCACAATTAAATCCGGCTCCAATGCAAGAATTTTATCCAGTTCTTCCTGCTGGCGAATTTTTTCCGGCTGATAAACAGGGATGTCATGCTTCAGTGCCTCTGACTTAACAGGAGGGGGTGTCAGCACTCGTTTCCTGCCAACTGGACGGTCAGGCTGGGTAACTACGGCGAGCACATTATATCCGTCATCAATCAGCCTTCTTAAAACAGGAACAGAAAAATCCGGAGTTCCCATGAAAACTATTTTTGTCATTCCTGGTTCAGCTCCTCTAATTCAGCTTCTTCCAAATACCTAGTTACCTTTGAGGTAAATAACACTCCATGCAAATGGTCGATTTCATGCAGGATTGCCCTGGCCAGAAATTCTTCAGCTTCTATTACAAAGCTTTTGCCTTTACGGTTTTTCGCTTTGACTTTTACATAATTTGGACGTGTGACCTGGCCGTATAAACCAGGAAAGCTTAAACAGCCTTCAGGTCCGGTCTGTTGACCGCTTGTTTCAATGATTTCCGGATTGATCAGTTCAATCGTTCCATGCTCATCTTCAATATCAACAATCGCAATTTGCTTTTTTATATCTATTTGCGGGGCAGCCAGGCCAACCCCATCAAATTCAATCATTGTATCATACATATCATCCAGCAGTTTTGCGAGCTTTTTATCAAAAACTGTAACCATTTCGCATTCCTGCTCCAAAATATCTGCCGGGTAGTTAACTATTTTACGTACTGCCAAAATAAATCCTCCAATAAATCCATTAAATATTTTAATCGTTTGGCTATTAAATTGGCGCTATAAAACAAGGCTGTTGATTTTCGTTCCAGGCGCTTCGCTTTCCGCGGCGCTGGCGCTAAGCCTCCTCGTCGCTTCACTCCAGCGTGGTCTCACCTGACCAGCTGCGCCCGCAGGACATTGAATAGCTTCCTGGAATCTGCCCACGCACGATGGAAATGCGTTAGCATTTTCGGAGGAGTCTACGCGCCCTCCATTACAATCAACAGGTGCTGAGATATACATCTTTTAGATAGCCAATCGTTTAAATCTTAGTTTGTTCAAGAGCCTTTTACCGTAAACTTCATGTTTTTCAGCAAATATATAAAACCTGATTAATCGGGGCATCCTGGTCTTTTACATCAAGATATAAGGGTTGAGATCTACGGAAATTTGCAGTCCTTCTTTCCCCATCTCCTGCTGGTAATGATCAAGTATAGCCTTTAGTGCCTTATTCAGGTCTGGTTCCTTTTTGTATTTTATCAAACATTGATACCGATATCTATCGTTGATACGTGGAATCGGGGATGCGACTGGCCCCAGGACGACCGCTTCCCTCGAAAGCCTGGAAGAAATGAATTTAGCTATCTTTTCAGTGACTGACACTACCTTCATTAACTCCTGGTGGCTGACTGTGACCAGTGAAAGAAAATAAAATGGCGGATAAAGATGGACTTTCCTAACCATCATTTCCTGCTGGTAGAACAGATCATAATCCTGAGTTCCAGCAAGCTCGACACTATAATGCTCCGGTGAATATGTCTGGATGACAACTTCACCGGGAAGCAGATGTCTGCCTGCCCTGCCGCTCACCTGGGTAAGCAGCTGAAATGTTTTTTCTGACGAGCGAAAGTCTGGCAAATGCAGCATTGTATCAGCAGAGAGAACGCCAACAAGTGTAATATTGGGAAAATCAAGCCCTTTTGCGATCATTTGAGTGCCAAGTAAAATGTCCGCCTGCCCTTCCTGAAAAGCAGTCAAAAGCTTCTCATGAGAGCCCTTCCTTCCTGTTGTATCCACATCCATGCGGATGACCCTCGCTTCTGGCAGCAGCTTATTGAGTTCTTCCTCCACCTTTTGCGTTCCAGTGCCAAAATAGCGGATATGCTCACTATTGCATTCAGGGCATATAGTTGGAACCCTGTCTTCATGACCGCAATAGTGGCATTTCATCTGTTCATTATATCGGTGATAGGTCAGGGTGATATCACAATGCGGACAGTTCATCACATATCCGCAATCCCGGCACATGACAAATGATGAGTGGCCACGTTTATTTAAAAACAGGACAGTCTGTTCTTTTTTCTCAATCCGGTCCTTTAATTTTTCAAACAGTTTTACTGAAAACATCGACCGGTTGCCTGTGCGGAGTTCCTCTCTCATGTCGACTATTTCGACAGTCGGAAGAGCCTGGTTGTTCATCCTCTTCGGAAGGGACAGCAATGTGTACCTCCCCTTCTGCGCACGCGCGAATGATTCAAGTGATGGGGTTGCGCTGCCAAGGACCACAGGGCAGTTATACGTTATTGCTCTCTGGATTGCCACATCCCTTGCGTGATAGCGAGGATTTTCTTCCTGTTTATAGCTAGTTTCGTGCTCTTCATCAATGATAATGATTCCTAAGTTTTCAAACGGAGCAAAGATTGCTGACCTTGCTCCTACTACAACCTTTACTTCCTTACGCTGGATTTTCCGCCATTCATCATATTTTTCTCCGGCAGACAGACCGCTGTGCATAACCGCTACATAATCACCGAACCGCTCCTTAAAACGTGTGACCATCTGTGGAGTAAGCGCAATTTCCGGTACAAGAACAATCGCTTCTTTTCCGTTGTTCAAAACCTCTTGAATGGATTGAAGATAAATCTCCGTTTTACCGCTCCCCGTCACACCGTATAAGAGGAATACTTCATGCTGTTCATTTTCGATTGAATCAAGAACAGGACTGATTGCCCTTTCCTGTTCCACAGTAAGCGTCAAAGCTGTTTTCTTAGCAAAATCCCGTTCTGCGTAAGGATCTCTGTAAACCTCTAATTCTTCTGTCTTTAAAATCCCTTTTTTCACGAGCGAATTGATGGATGCTTGTGAGATACCAAGTGTAGTAAGGATTTGTCTTTGTTCAGCCGGTTCAGGATGCTCAAGAAAAAAATCAATGATTGCCTGCTGTCCCGATGCCTGGGCGGGGAGATTGTCCCTGATTTCTGTCAGCTTCTCTGGACCTACAGCCGGCAAGACGTGTTTAAGCAGCTTTTTGCGCACCCTGTCCTTTACTTGATAGATGACTTCAATCCTGCCTTCTGCCGCTTCCTCATGAAGCTGCTGGACAAGCCCCTGTGAAACAGCGTCCTCCCATTTTATTTCACGGCTTTCCATAAAAAGATTCTTAAGCTTTTCGTGGACATTTTCTAAATCAGCAGATTTGGAAAGCACTATTTTTTTCTCATATTTCGCCTTCAGTGCAGCCGGGAGCATTGCCTGATAGGAGGAAATCTTATAGCTTAATGTATGCTCCGTTAACCATTCTCCAAGTTCAAGCAATTCTTCATTTAATACAGGATTCAAATCAAGGGGCTCAACGATTTCACGCAATTTAGAAAAGCTCGATTCATTTTTAAGCTCTGTGACAAAGCCCTGGATTTTCCGTGGGCCAAAAGGGACAATCACCCTTATTCCAGGCTTAATGATATCTTTGAATTTCCCCGGAATTTTATAGTCAAAGGTTTTGTCTGTCTGCTTTGCGGGCACATCGACAATCACACTGGCTATATTCATAGGCGATCATCCTTTGATAACAGTTGAGTAACCTCTAAAAGGAGGTTTCTGGCAACCTCGGTTTTCGCCATTAACGGTAAATTGACATTGCTTCCATCCTTTTTATAGATGGTGACGATATTCGTGTCAGTGCCGAATCCCGCTCCTGCTTTTTTCACATCGTTCGCGACGATTATCTCGGCATTCTTCTTCACCAGCTTGCCTTTTGCATGTTCTTCTACGTTAGTGGTTTCAGCGGCAAATCCAACGATCACTTGCGTAGTCTTCCTTTTGCCCAACTCGAAGAGGATGTCCTTTGTACGTTCAAGCTCAAGGAACTCCTCGCCTTCCTTCTTCTTCATTTTTTCTTCGTATACATATTTAGGACGGTAATCCGCTACCGCAGCAGTTCCAATGATGACATCTGCCTGCTCGAAATGATCCATTGCTGCAAGGTACATTTCCTCAGCACTTTCTACTGAAACAAGCTCTACTCCTTTTGGTGCTTCCAGGTGCACTGGACCGGAAACAAGAATAACCCGCGCCCCCATCTTTTCTGCTTCCGATGCGATCGCATAGCCCATTTTACCGGTTGAATGGTTTGTAAGAAAGCGCACTGGGTCAATTTTCTCCCGGGTAGGACCTGCTGTAATCAGAACCGTCTTGCCCGTAAGCTCCGCGTTTTCCCTATTAAAAAACTTGATAGCAAGATCAACAATCGTTTCAGGTTCCTCAAGCCTCCCCTTGCCTGTATACCCACATGCCAAATATCCTTCAGCAGGTTCGATAAAATCACAGCCAAAGCTTCTTAATGTTTCCATATTTTTTCTCACAGCTGGATGATTGTACATGTGTACGTTCATTGCTGGAGCAATCCAGATCGGAGCTGTAGCAGCCAGCAGAGTAGTCGAAATCATATCATCAGCAATCCCATTTGCAAGCTTTCCAATGATATTGGCTGTTGCGGGTGCCACAATAATCAGGTCTGCCCAGTCTGCCAGGTGGATATGGGCGATTTTTTCTGGATGTTTTTCATCGAATGTATCTGTATATACCTCACTTCTGGACAACGCCTGGAAAGTGAGTGGAGTAACAAATTTGGCGGCTGATTCACTCAGGATGACCTTCACTTCCGCACCGCCCTGGGTCAATTTGCTTGTCAGCGCAGCCCCTTTATATACGGCGATTCCGCCCGTAACACAAAGTAAGATTTTTTTACCGTTCATCATGTCAGAGAACCCCCATTGTACACAAACTTTCATTATGATTGAACTATAACATTTTTTCAGAGATTAAGCATGAAATGCGTATGACAGCTCTTACATATACTCGGTGGAGACTCTTTACCCTTAGATCTCTGTTCACAGTGGCTCCCACTGCCTTCATGAAGACACTTTTTCCAAGAAAGGGGACACCATTTACCTCTTTGAAGTCACTTATACCATGTGCAGTGTAAAACTTGTCAACTTGATTTCAGCTCCGGACACTCGTTTTCTGCGGGGTCTCATCTTGCCCGCTCATCCGGCAGAAGTCGGGCGCCCTCCGCCCAATCAACAGTTGCTAAAAATCAACATGGACCTTTAACACAGACATACCATGAAAACGTTCCTAATATTTACAACAAAAAAATAACAACCCAATAAATAGGTTGTTATCGCGTAATTATTCGTTGATATTTAATTCTTCATGGCTTGCAGCTGTTTTGAAATGAAGCTTTTCAGCGTTGATTTCTTCAAGTGCTTTGCCAACGAATTTATGTGATACATACTTATCGATTTTCGGGTCCATGTGAACCTGCATGCTGCGTGCACGCTTTGCAGCGACTGACACCAAAGAATATTTTGAATCAATTTTTGTCATTAAAGAATCAATAGAAGGAAAAAGCATTTAATCTACCTCCAGCATTTTTTTATAGCGATGTTGAACTCGTTCCCTGCGGCAGTGTTCTGCAACTACGATTGCTTTCACACGCTCAGCAGCACTTTCCACCTGGTCGTTCTCAACAACGTAATCATATAATTCCATCATTTCAATTTCTTCTCTTGCGGCTCTCATTCTGCCTTTAATGATATCCTCCGTCTCGGTTCCCCGCGTAACGATTCGATTTTCAAGCTCTGAAAGGCTAGGCGGCGCAAGGAAAATAAATAAACCTTCCGGAAACTTCCTGCGGACCTGGCTTGCGCCCTGGACTTCAATCTCGAGGAAAACATCCTTCCCAGCATCAAGAGTTTCGCGGACATACTCGACAGGAGTTCCGTAATAATTACCGACAAACTCTGCAAATTCAAGCAGCTGGTCCTGCTTGATCATCTCTTCGAATTCTTCCCTTGATTTGAAGAAATAATCTACTCCATTTCTCTCACCTTCCCGAGGGAGCCTGGTTGTAGCTGAAACGGAGTATTCAAAAGCTGTATCCGGCTGGGAAAACAATTCTTTCCGGACCGTTCCTTTCCCAACTCCTGATGGCCCTGAAAGAACAATCAACAATCCTTTTTCCTGCATTAAAAAGTCCTACCCTTCATCAATAATATCATCCCTGTCATTCAAGCGGTGGGCAACTGTCTCTGGCTGTACCGCAGAGAGAATGACGTGGTCGCTGTCCATTACGATAACAGCCCTGGTCCTTCTTCCATATGTAGCATCTATTAATGACCCTCGGTCACGCGCATCCTGAATGATCCTTTTAATCGGAGCGGATTCTGGACTTACGATTGAAATGATCCTGTTCGCTGAAACAATATTGCCGAAGCCTATATTTATAAGCTTTATTGCCATGATGGTCCCCCAATCATCAGTTATTTATTTTTGCCTTGCAAAGCTTATTCTAAACGCTATTCTATATTCTGCACTTGTTCTTTAACCTTTTCAAGGAGACTTTTCATTTCGACAACTTCTCTGGCAATTCTAGAATCATTGGCTTTGGATCCAATCGTGTTGACCTCGCGATTCATTTCCTGAAGCAGAAAATCAAGTTTTCTGCCAAGAGGTTCATTCGCCTTCATGATTTCTGTAAATTGGTCGACATGGCTTTCAAGCCTCGTGATTTCTTCGCTGATGTCGGCTTTGTCCGCAAAAAAAGCTACTTCAGTGAGAATCCGGTCTTCATCAGCCTGCCCTTCAAGAAAATCAGCCATTTTCTTGCTAAGCCTGTCCCTGTATTGCTCTACGACGTCTGGAGCGAATTGTTTTACCTTGCTGAGATTGCCTTTTAACTGCTGGATGTATTGAGAAACATCTTTCTCTAGTGCCGTCCCTTCCAGAAGGCGCATCTGGACCAGCTGGGTTCCCGCGTCCTGGATTGCAGCCAAGACAAGCTGTTCAAGCTCTTCATTCTCTGTCTCATTTTCTTCAATATGAATGATTTCGTCCCGGTTGACAAGGTCTCGAAGCTCAATTTCACCGTCAATGCGGTAACGGTTTTTAATCTCAGATATATGGTGGACTAATTCGTCCAGGGCTTGCCAGTCAATATGTACACTTCGGCTTACTATGCCTTCACCCTCCAAAGTTACAAATACTTCGACTCTCCCTCTTTTTATGTGTTCGCCAAGTTTTTTCTTTATTTTTTCTTCTGTTTTCAGGAGCTGGCGAGGCATGCGTATATGGAACTCACAAAAACGGTGGTTTACCGTCTTCACCTCAACATTGACGCTGAACCTTTCCGACTCAGCCTTACTCCTTCCAAATCCAGTCATACTGACGACCATTCAAGACACATCCATTCTCAATAAAAAGTCGAGTTGATCCGTGAAGGTATTTTATATTAAGTGATAATTTAATAATAAGGCTCTTTATACAAGGCTGTTGATTTTCGTTCCAGGCGCTTCGCTTTCCGCGGAAGAATTATGAAAACGGCCTGCTGCCGGTTTTCAAATAAAATTCTTCTAGGGGCCGGCGCTGAACCAGCAGGACACTGAATAGCTTCCCCGAATCTGCCCTTGCACGATGAAAATACGTTAGCATCTTCGAAGGATTCTACACGCCTTCCACTACAAACAACATATTAAAAATCAACTTTCAGCTTTAACAGTGCCTAATAAAAAAAGAAAGGCAATAGAGCCTTCTCTATTACCTAACGGATTATATCATATTTCTTTTTGTTTTTCTTGCAAAAAATGTTCCGGCAAGCAAAAATGTAGGAACTGCAGATAATCCAATGATCAACAGCCAGTCAGCAGGCAGGATGGACACAGTATGGAAGATCGGCTGAAGCATTGGAGAGTATATGACCGCAAGAACCATAACAAGTGAAGATATTACTGACCATACGAGATATTTATTGCCGAATGGATTGCGGGCAAATACAGATTTTTCACTTCTGCAATCAAACACATGGATTAGCTGTGCCATCACTAGTGTGGCGAATGCAATTGTCTGGGCATAGGCAAGCTCTTCTGGATTTCTCCCGTAAACAACCATAAACGCGATCAGCGTCACTAAACCGATTAAGAATCCTCTTGAAACCACTTTCCATCCTAACCCCCGGGCAAATACCCCTTCTTTTGGATGGCGGGGCGAGCGCTTCATCACATCTTCTTCGGGCTGGTCCAAACCAAGTGCCATAGCAGGCAGTCCGTCGGTCACGAGATTGACCCAAAGGATTTGAATCGGTACGAGGGGAAGCGGTAACCCCAAAATCATCGCGAATAACATGACCAGAATCTCCCCTACATTTGACGCAAGTAAATACCGGATGAACTTCCTAATATTTTCATAGATGTTCCGGCCTTCTTTGATGGCAGCTTTGATGGTTGCAAAATTATCATCGAGCAGCACCAAGGATGATGCTTCTTTCGCTACATCTGTACCTGTGATCCCCATGGCTACTCCAATATCAGCTGCCTTAATCGCCGGGGCGTCATTGACCCCATCCCCGGTCATTGCCACAATATGTCCTCTATTTTGAAGAGCCTTAACGATTTTCAGCTTATGTTCTGGTGATACTCTTGCAAAAACAGAAACGTCATCTACAACATCTTCAAGCTCGGTAACAGACATCTCCGTCAATGTCTTGCCATCAATGACTTTACTGTCCTTAGTCAGAATTCCAAGCTGCTTTGCGATTGCTTTTGCAGTGATAACATGGTCCCCGGTAATCATAACCGTTTTTATTCCTGCATCACGGCATTCTTTTACCGCCTGTTTAACCTCTGGTCGCGGCGGATCAATCATTCCCTGCAATCCGATGAATGTCAGCCCTTTTTCAGCTTCATTTTCATGAAGGACCACGGTATTTTCAGAAATAGGCTTGAATGCGATCGCAATCGTCCTCAATGCGTTTCCAGCGAGTTCATCAATCGCTGCCTGGACTTTTGACGTCATTTCCTTGGAAAGCAATTGCTGTCTTTGATCCCAAAGAATTGAATCACTCAAACCAATCAACACATCAGGGGCCCCTTTAACGACAGCGAACTTTCTTCCATTTTTATCTTTAACAATCATACTCATCATTTTTCGCTTTGAATCAAATGGGAATTCATTAACAATTTCAAACTGATTCAGCAGGCTTGTTCTACGGTAGCCGGCTTTCATCGCTGCTACCAAAAGTGCACCCTCGGTAGGATCCCCATCAATGGCATATTCATCATCTTTCTCAATGATTTCAGAATGATTGCATATCATGCCAAACGTCAAAAGCTGCTGAAGTGATTTTTCAGACTGAGGATCAATGCTGCTTCCTTTGTGAAAGAATGAGCCTGTTGGTGAATATCCTACACCATCGACAGTCCAGGTTTTACCCCCGCTCCACAAATGTGTTACGGTCATTTTATTTTGAGTCATCGTGCCTGTTTTATCGGAGCATATAACAGAAGCACAGCCAAGCGTTTCAACTGCAGGAAGTTTCCTGACAATGGCATTCTTCCTGATCATCCTCTGGACGCCAAGCGACAATGCAACGGTAACGATTGCCGGCAGTCCTTCTGGTATCGCTGCAACCGCCAAACTGACACCTGCAAGGAACATTGTGTATAAATCATGCCCTTGGAGGACACCGATCCCTACCACTAATAAAGTAAGGAATAAAGCAGCAGTTATCAGTATTTTCCCAAGCTGTTCAAGTCTCCGCTGTAAAGGTGTTTCTTGGATTTCAGCTGTTTGCAGAAGGTCTGCAATTTGGCCCATTGCTGTTTTCATTCCTGTGGCTACAACAACGCCAGTACCGCTTCCCCTTGTAACCATCGTACCCATGAAAGCCATATTTTCCATATCACCCAGACCTGGATTAGGAATTCTTAATGGGCTTGTATTTTTTTGAACAGGGACAGATTCACCAGTCAGCGCTGATTCTTCTATCTCCAGACTCCAGGACTCAATCAACCTGATATCTGCACCAATCCGGTCACCAGAGGTGAATTTCAATATGTCACCTGGGACTGCATCCTTAGATGGGATCTTAACCCATCCGCCATCCCTTAAAGCATGAACTTGCGGCGCAGACAATTCTTTAAGAGCATCTAGTGATTTTTCCGCTTTCCTTTCCTGAAAAAAACCTAAAATGCCATTCACAAGCACAATAGCAATAATCGCGATGGCATCAACCATTTCACCGAGAAGGCCAGAGATCAAGGTGGCCGCTAGCAATACAAGTACCATGAAATCCTTGAACTGACTAAAGAACAATAACAGCGCTGATTGCTTTTCCCCTTCAGCTAATACATTAGACCCATGCTGCTCTCGTCTGCTTTTTACTTCCTTTTCATCCAATCCTTCTGTAAAATCTGTTCTTAAGGCGCTGGCAATTTCGTTTTCATTCATTTCATGGAACTTCATGGGGCCATCACACTTCCTCCTTCAAAAATAGAACCTGTTTGTCCTCATATACAGAAATCATATTCATCCCTGTCCTAAAAAATGCTAATATGGATAAGAAAAGCGGAAACAGAAGTACGTAGTAAAAGGAACGGCGACTAACTACGCCACCGGAGTTTCCAGAAGGCGAAAATAGACAAGCGACTCATGGGCCTTGAGCTAGCCAACTTAAATTCTTTTAATAAGAAACACTCCACCGCCTTGTTAAATGGCGATGGAGCAAGACATAAACAAAAAGGATGTATTGCCAATGTCATTTGATGGATTGTTTACAAGAGCTATAACGAATGAACTTTCCTCCCTTCTAAAAGGAGGGCGTATCAATAAAATCCACCAGCCTTATAAAAATGAGATTATCCTGGCTGTCAGAGCGAACGGAGTGAACCATAAATTGCTGTTGTCCGCGCACCCGAGCTATGCCAGGGTCCAGCTTACAAATGAGCAATATGACAATCCCAATGAACCGCCAATGTTCTGCATGTTATTGCGGAAGCATCTCGAAGGCTCCATTATCGAAGATATTCAGCAATCTGGTCTTGACCGGATGATTATTTTTGAAGTAAAAGGAAGGAATGAACTCGGGGATGTATCTTACAAGCAGCTGATCGTAGAAATCATGGGCCGCCACAGCAATATCATCATTGTTGATAAGAACAGGAATGTCATTCTCGATAGCATCAAACATATTTCCTTTGCGGTAAATACACACCGCGCCATTATGCCTGGTCAGGAATATATCATGCCTCCGCAACAGGACAAGTTAAATCCTTTGGAAGCAAATGGCGATGATATTTTGAGAGCCATCGATTTCAATTCAGGCAATCTCGATAAACAACTTGTTTCAAGCTTTGCTGGAATCTCGCCTATATTAGCTAGGGAGATCGTCTTCAAGACTGGCCTTGCCAACAGATTGACACTTCCAAATACGTTTATCGCTTTTATGAATGATATAAAGAATCATATTTACAAGCCATCTATAACTTACGGAAATACGAAGGAAGCTTTTTACCTCCTTCCCCTCGAACATCTGAAAGGCGAAGTAAAAACTTACGATTCGTTAAGCAGTCTTCTTGACCGCTTTTATTTTGGCAAGGCAGAACGTGACCGGGTAAAACAGCAGGGAAATGATTTGGAACGGTTGATCATTAATGAAAAAGAGAAAAACGAGAAGAAAATCAAAAAGCTTGAGTCTACTTTGGAGGATGCAAAGAAGGCTGAGCAATTTCAGTTATATGGTGAACTGCTGACTGCAAATATTTTCATGGCTCAAAAAGGCATGAAGGAAATTACTGTTGTGAACTATTATGATGAAGACGGAGCATCTATTACTATCCCGCTTGAGCCAAGAAAAACACCTTCTGAAAATGCTCAAAAATATTTTACAAAATATCAAAAAGCCAAGAATTCGGTCAATATCGTGATCGAGCAAATTGAGCTTGCAAAGGCGGAGGCTGCGTATTTCGATGCCCTTCTCCAGCAGGTAGAGGCAGCATCGCCAAAGGATATCGAGGAAATCAGAGAAGAACTTGTTGAAGGCGGATATATTCGGGCACGACAGAAAAAATCAAATAAAAACAAGCAAAATCAAAAGCCTGTACTAGAGAAATATCAATCTTCAGACGGAACAGAAATCATTGTCGGCAAAAATAATAAGCAAAATGATTATTTAACAAATAAGGCAGCAGCAAGAGACGATATTTGGCTCCATACAAAAGATATACCTGGATCGCACGTTGTCATCCGGAGCAAGGAGCCTGCTGAAGAAACCATACTTGAAGCAGCACAGATTGCCGCCTATTTTAGCAAAGCACGTAATTCAAGCTCTGTGCCAGTCGACTTCACTAAGGTCCGCCATGTGAAAAAACCGGCTGGAGCAAAGCCTGGTTTTGTGATATATGACCAGCAGCAGACTGTGTATGTCACACCTGATGAAGATATGATTTTGAAATTAAAACAGTAAGATATGCAAAACCCGCCTTAAATTATGTTCAGGCGGGTTTTGTCATTTAAAGCTTTATTATCGTTTATTCATTGCTCCGCCCCACTCAGCAGGGTTCTTTCTCCACTCTACCAAACTTTCCAAATTTTCTTTAGAGATTAGCCCTTTTTCCTCAGCTAAATTTGAAAGAGTCGTAAAGTCTGTCAGTGAATGGGCTGAAATTCCGGCTGACTGCAATTGCTGCTTACCTTTTTCAAGCTCATATGTAAAGATCGATACTACTCCGAGCACTTCACAACCTGCTTCACGTAACGCATCGACAGCTTCGATCACGCTGCCTCCCGTTGAAATCAGGTCTTCCACTACCACAACCTTCTGACCTGCAGTAACCCTGCCTTCTATCTGGTTGCCCTTACCGTGCTCTTTCGCTTTAGAACGGACATAGCTCATTGGAAGGTCCATAAGTTCACTGACCCATGCTGCATGAGGAATTCCCGCTGTTGCTGTTCCTGCGATGACTTCTGCATCTTGAAAATGCTCTACTATCAGGTTTTTCAATCCATCAGCAACTTTCCTGCGAACTTCCGGGTATGATAGGGTCAGGCGGTTATCGCAATAGATTGGGGACTTTAAGCCAGACGACCATGTGAATGGAGCTTCAGGCTGTAAGCTAACGGCTTCAATTTCAAGCAAAGCTCCTGCTATCTCTTTTTTCATTTATAAACACCCTTCCATTCATTTTTGATAGTCAAATAGCTTTCTAGAGGATTGACAGATCTTGTAATTGGCCTGCCGACAACAATTGCCGATATACCCTGTTCTCGGGCAAACTTCGGCGTTGCGACTCTCTTTTGGTCTTGGAGCTCACTGCTATCAGGGCGGATTCCGGGTGTCACTGTCAAAAATTGTGACCCTAACCGGCTTTGGATCAATTGCGCCTCATGTGGAGAACAAACTACTCCATCAAGTCCAGAACTTTGAGCAAGGCTGGCATAGTTCATTACTGAATCTATCAGGGACACTCCAATCAGCTGTTCTTGGCTTACTTGAGCATCTGATGTACTAGTGAGTTGGGTGACAGCAATACAATACGGCCGCTTTCTGCCTGCTGCAGTCCCTGCATCCAGTCCTTCCACAGCGGCAGCCATCATGGCTGAGCCGCCTGCCGCATGAACGTTGACCAAATCGCAGTCAAGCCTTGCTAAAACCTTCATCGCACTTTTGACAGTATTAGGAATGTCGTGAAGTTTCAAGTCCAGAAATATCTTGTGATTCAGCATTTTCAACTCTTCGATGATCGCTGGGCCTTCTGAGTAGAACAATTCCATTCCGACCTTCACAAAAAGCTGCTCTTGTTCAAATGGCTGAAGGAACTCCAGTACCTTAGCTTTATTCGGGAAATCAAGGGCGATAATAAGTGAGTCTCTCATTCTTCTTCCAGCTCCTCCCTGTCAATTCTGAAATATGGTCAACCCCAAGCTTTGTAAGTATTTCTGGTAATTCATCAATAATTTTCGGACAAATAAATGGATCAACAAAATTTTGCGTTCCAATTGCTGCAGCACTTGCCCCGGCCAGGAAAAATTCGACTACATCCTCTGCAGACTGAATTCCTCCCATTCCGATAATTGGAATTGATACCTGCTGGCTTACCTCATAAATCATCCTGATCGCCACTGGTTTAACGGCAGGACCTGATAACCCTCCGGTCTTATTAGCAAGAATTGGCTGACCTGTCATTAAATCAATTCTCATACCAAGCAATGTGTTGATCATGGTAAGTCCGTCAGCACCCCCATCCTCCACTGCCCTGGCTATTTTCACTATGTCGGTAACATTAGGCGACAGCTTCACATACACAGGGACATCTGAAACACTCTTTACCTTTTTTGTGAGTGCCTTGGCCATATTGGGATCAGTCCCAAACGCAATTCCGCCAGTTTTAACATTCGGGCAGGAAATATTTAATTCCAGAGCTTTTACATTTGGCGCTTTTGACAATTTTTCAGCTACAGCTATATAATCATCCTCTGTGGAACCTGCTATGTTCGCAATGATCGGGACTTCAAACTTCTCTAGCCAAGGCAATTCTTCGTCGAATACTTTATCTAATCCTGGGTTCTGCAGGCCGATTGCATTTAGCATTCCGCCAGACGTCTCTGCTACCCTGGGAGTAGGATTGCCAAACCGAGGCTCGGGAGTCGTTGCTTTCACCATGATTGCCCCAAGCTTGCTTAGGCCGTATAACTGGCTGAATTCTTTCCCAAAACCAAAGCAGCCTGATGCAGGCATGATTGGATTTTTTATATTCAAGCCAGGCAATTGAATGGCTAATGGATTCATATGACAACCTCCCCTGCCGCGAATACCGGACCATCGCTGCATACTTTTTTATATGAGAAGCCGTTTGGATCTTCTTTCGTATGGCAAACACATGCGAAGCATGCCCCGATACCGCAGCCCATCCGTTCTTCTAGAGAAAGATAGATTTCAGGAGCATATTGTCCCGACTCTATTGCCCTCAGCATTGGAGTCGGGCCGCAGGCAAACACGATGTCTGCATGGATTTCTGAAAGAATATCGGTTACATAACCCTGCCTTCCATATGATCCATCTACTGTCGCAACATAAACTTCCCCGTATTTTGCTAACTCTTTTTCATAAAAAACCGCACTAGCAGACTGGAATCCTATGATACTGATAACTGATACTCCATTTTGTGCAAGTTGTTTCGCAAGTTCGAACATCGGAGGGACTCCTACTCCTCCACCAACAAGGACTGCTGTGCCTCCCGTCCTCGCTTCATTTACAGGGAATCCATTTCCTAGAGGTCCAAGTACATCTACTCTTTCCCCAGCTCTTTTTTCAGCAAGCAGGGATGTGCCTTTTCCCTGCTTACGGTATATGATTGTGAATGTTCCGTTATCCTTATCGATTGCGGCAATGCTGATTGGCCTGCGAAGGAGCGGATCAAAACTATCCGCCACCTTTACATGGACAAATTTCCCTGGGTCAGACATCTCCGAAGTAATGGCACCTTTTAAAATTAATTCATAGATGCTTTCAGCAATTTGCCTGTTACTTATAACCATGCACTTTTCTTGCGTGATCATGAAAGGACACCCACTTTACCCGCTTTCATTGGCGCTAGTGCCTCCGCTGAAAATGTCATTGATTCAATGACTTTGAGGATTGCTGCCGCTGTGTCGAGTGAGGTTAAGCATGGCACACCATTTTCTACCGACTCACGACGGATTCGGAAGCCATCCCTCTGAGGCTGTTTTCCTTTAGTCAGTGTATTGATGACAAACTGCGCTTCACCGCTGCGGATAACATCCAATAGGCTATGGCCTTCTGAACCAATTTTGCCTACCGTTTTAACCCGGACTCCTGCATTTTCCAGATAGTTTGCCGTTCCCTCTGTCGCCATCAATTGGTAGCCTATATTCGTGAACCTTTTGGCAAGTGACAATGCTTCTTCCTTATCCTTATCAGCAACCGTCAACAAGACTGTACCGAATTCCTGGATTTTCATTCCGGCAGCAATCATCCCTTTATAGAGAGCTTTTTCAAGTGTGCTGTCCTTGCCCATCACTTCGCCAGTCGATTTCATTTCAGGCCCAAGCGTAATGTCAACGCGGCGCAATTTTTCAAAAGAGAACACCGGTACCTTAACAAACACTCCGTCTTGTTCCGGTACAATGCCTGAATCATAGCCCTGCTCTTTCAGGTTTTGGCCAAGTATCACTTTTGTTGCGATTCTTGCCATTGGTACATTCGTGATTTTGCTTAGGAAAGGAACGGTGCGGCTTGAACGCGGGTTGACCTCAAGCACATAGACTTCCTCATTGGTAATGACATACTGAATATTCAGCAGTCCGACGATGTTCAAGCCTCTTGCAAGATCCATTGTGTAGGAAACAAGCTTTTGTTTCACATTATCGCTTAGACTTTGAGGAGGATATACACCGATTGAATCGCCCGAGTGTACTCCCGCTCTCTCGATATGCTCCATGATTCCCGGAATCAGTACTGTTTCACCATCTGATATCGCATCGACTTCTACTTCTTTGCCTGTTAGATAGCGGTCAATCAATACAGGGTGTTCAGGATTGATTTTTACTGCGTTCTTCATGTAATGCATGAGCTCGGATTCCTTATAGACAATTTCCATTGCCCTGCCGCCAAGCACATAAGAAGGACGGACAAGAACCGGATAACCGATTTCAGAAGCTATTTCTGCTGCCTCTTCTACAGACATCGCCGTTTTCCCCTTTGGCAGAGGGATGTTAAGGTCTGAAAGTGCGTGTTCAAACTTATCCCTGTCTTCTGCACGATCTAGATCCTCCAGGCTCGTTCCCAGAATCTTAACGCCTCGTTCCACAAGCTTTGAAGCTAGATTTATAGCCGTTTGCCCGCCAAACTGGACAACCGCCCCGATTGGATTTTCCAGATTGACGATATTCATGACATCTTCGATTGTCAGTGGTTCGAAATACAACTTATCAGATATGCTGAAATCTGTTGATACTGTTTCAGGGTTGTTATTTACAATGATAGCCTCGTAGCCCGCTTCCTTGATGGCTTTTACGGAATGGACCGTTGCATAGTCGAACTCGATACCCTGCCCAATGCGGATCGGGCCAGATCCTAGAACGATCACGCTCGGCTTGTCTGTCACTACAGACTCATTTTCTTCTTCATAGGTGCTATAAAAATACGATGTTTCGGACTCAAATTCTGCCGCACACGTATCTACCATTTTAAAGACCGGAATCAGTCCATTCTTTAATCGCCATTGATATACATCTTTTTCTTCTACTTCCCAAAGCTGGGAGATGACTTTATCTGAAAAGCCTTTCTGTTTTGCTGTTCTCGCTGTCTCAAGATCGAACGGGTTTTGAGTGATTACCTGCTCAAAAGCTATTAATCTTGCTAATTTATGAAGGAAGAAGAGATCAATTTTGCTCCAGCTGTGCAGCGTATCAATCGATACTCCTCTTCTGATTGCCTCTGCAAGGTAAAATAATCTTTCGTCCCCAGCTTTGCGAATTCTTTTTCCAGCAGTTCATCATGAATGTCACTGCTATTATTCAAAGAAAGATGTGTGACGTCCGCTTCGAGGGAACGAATTGCCTTTAAAAGTGATTCTTCGAAATTCCGGCCAATCGCCATTACTTCCCCAGTTGCTTTCATCTGAGTGCCAAGTGTACGGTTGGCAGATTCGAATTTATCAAATGGCCAACGCGGGATTTTTGTAACCACATAGTCAAGTGCAGGCTCAAAGCAAGCGTATGTTTTACCGGTAACTGGGTTCAGCATTTCATCAAGAGTCAACCCTACCGCAATCTTAGCTGCAAGCTTTGCGATTGGATATCCAGTTGCTTTTGATGCAAGGGCTGATGAACGACTGACACGTGGATTGACTTCGATAACATAATAATTGAAGCTGTCTGGATCTAGTGCCAGCTGTACGTTACAGCCACCTTCAATCTTTAATGCTCTGATAATTTTCAAACTCGCGTTACGAAGCAGCTGGTATTCACGGTCACTTAATGTCTGGCTCGGCGCGACGACAATGGAGTCTCCTGTATGGACTCCGACAGGGTCGAAGTTCTCCATATTGCAGACAACAATGGCATTGTCATTACTGTCCCGCATCACTTCATACTCAATTTCCTTGAATCCGGCAATGCTTTTTTCAAGCAGGCATTGACCTACTGGGCTGTTCTTTATACCGCTAGTGACAATTTCAATCAGTTCCTTTTCGTTGCTGCAGATTCCTCCGCCAGTTCCTCCCATAGTGAACGCAGGGCGGACTATGACCGGATATCCGATTTTTTCTACAAAAGCATATGCTTCTTCAAGGTTGTGGATGATGTCACTGTCCGGAACAGGCTGGCCTAACTCATTCATCAGGTTTCTGAATAGCTCCCTGTCCTCGGCCTGGTTGATCGCGTCAAGTTTTGTGCCAAGGATTTCAACACCGCATTCTTCTAGCACTCCTGACTTTGCCAGTTCCACCGCCAGATTCAGTCCAGTCTGCCCTCCTAATGTAGGCAGGATGGCATCAGGACGTTCCTTCCGGATGATCCTCGACACAAACTCGAGAGTAAGCGGCTCGATGTACACAGCATCGGCGATTTCAGTATCAGTCATGATTGTCGCTGGATTGGAATTGACGAGGATGACCTTGTAGCCTTCTTCCCTTAAAGCGATGCAAGCCTGTGTTCCGGCATAATCAAATTCTGCAGCCTGACCGATGATGATTGGGCCTGACCCGATTACTAAAATACTGTTTACATCTTTACGCTTTGGCATTTGCAACAGCCTCCCTTTTCTCTGCTTCTACGATGTCTAAAAATTGATTGAATAATCCGTTGGCGTCTTCTGGGCCAGGGGACGCTTCCGGGTGGTATTGGACTGTAAATGCAAATGCCGCAGCATTTTTATGCGAAAGTCCTTCTATTGTTCCATCATTCAAGGCAATATGAGTGACTTCCAGCTCTGTCCCAAAGATTGAATCTTCTTTTACGGTATAGCCATGGTTTTGCGAAGTAAGAGCAACTTTTCCGGTACTTAAATCCTTGACTGGATGGTTAGAGCCGCGGTGACCAAATTTCATTTTCTCCGTGTCAGCTCCGCATGCTAATGCGAATAGTTGATGTCCCAGACAAATTCCGAACATCGGTATCCTGCCAATCAAGCCCTTGATCATTTCGATTGCTTCAGGAACATCCTTTGGATCCCCAGGGCCGTTAGAAAGCATAATGCCATCTGGGCTTAAACTAAGGATTTCCTGGGAAGTTGTGTTGTAAGGTACAACAATCACATCACAATTCCGATCATTCAATTCTCTTAAAATGCCGTGTTTCAGGCCAAAGTCAACCAGTACGATACGGTGCCCCCGGCCAGGACTTGGGTACGGAGTTTTCGTTGATACCTGCCTTACCTGATCGTTTGGCAATGTTTTGCCTCTTAGTGAAGCAATAATATCTTCAGGATTTTCTTCTATTCCGCAAATTGTACCCTTTAATGTACCGTGCTGACGGATGATTTTCGTCAGTTTCCGAGTATCAATACCTGCGATTGCAGGGATATTCTTCATTTTCAAGTAGGTGTCGAGCGGTAATTCAGATCGCCAGTTTGAAGGGAATTCAGCATTTTCTTTTACTACAAGTCCTTGGACAGCCGGATTGATCGACTCAAAGTCGTCACGATTTATTCCGTAATTTCCAATCAACGGGTACGTGAGGGTAACAATCTGTCCGCAGTAAGATGGATCTGACAGGATTTCCTGATAGCCAGTCATGCCAGTGTTAAAAACAACCTCGCCAGCAGTCGATGCTTCACTTCCGAATCCTTCTCCAATAAATATCGTTCCATCCTCTAAGATCAGCTGTTTCTTCATGCTGTTACACATCCTTTATCCCAGACTATTTTTCCTTCGGCAATCGTTAATGTTGGCCATCCTTTACAGCTCCAGCCAGCAAATGGTGTGTTTTTTCCTTTTGATAAAAATTCATCTGGATTGATTTCTCTTTTCTCATCCAGGTCGATCAATACTAAGTCCGCAGCAGCCCCGACCTTTATTTCACCGAACGGGAGCCCGAAAGCAGCTGCAGGTTTTACTGTCAAAAAGTCGATTAGCTGGTTCAGTGTAATAATGTTTGTTTCCACTAAATGTGTATACAAGAGCGGGAATGCTGTTTCGAGTCCCACGATACCGAACGGTGCAAGTTCTATGCCCTCTGCTTTTTCCTCGCTCGTATGTGGTGCATGATCAGTGGCGATAAAATCAATCGTGCCATCGAGCAAACCCTCGATTAACGCTTCTTGATCTGCTTTCCCTCTCAATGGAGGATTCATTTTATAATTACCATCGTTACCTGGTATGTCTTCTTCATTTAAAAGCAAATGATGCGGTGTTACCTCAGCAGTGACTTTAATGCCATATCTCTTAGCATCCCTTACAGCTCTGACCGATTCTTTTGTACTGATATGGCATACGTGATAATGGCAGCCCGCCTTTTCAGCGAGAAGGATATCCCTTGCAATATGTACGGACTCACAAACAGAAGGAATTCCGTTAAATCCAAGCTCTGCAGATTTCTTCCCTTCGTGCAGGGAGCCTTTATTTATTAATGTATTGTCTTCACAGTGAGCGACGACGGCCATGTCAAGCTTCGCTGCCCTTTTCATTGCCTCAAGCATCATTCCAGCTGACTGTACTCCTACACCATCGTCGGTTAATGCGAATGCTCCAGCGTCTTTTAATTCTGTAAAGTCTGTAAGTTCCTGGCCAAGCTCTCTTACCGTAATCGAGGCATACGGCAGGACTCTGACTGAAGCCGTGTCCTTGATTCTTTCCTGCAGCCACTCCATCTGAGCTTTTGAATCAGGAACTGGCCTTGTGTTTGGCATAGCAGCCACGGTAGTGAAGCCGCCTTTTGCCGCGGCAAGTGTACCTGTAGCGATTGTTTCTTTTTTCTCACCGCCTGGTTCTCGTAAATGGACATGGAGATCAACAAATCCCGGAGCAATTAGTTTTCCACCTGCATCGATGATTTGACTGGCATTGGTTGTCAGGTTAACGCCTATATGTGCTATTTTCCCATCTTTTATTAAGATATCTATTGCTTCAAATCCGGTTTCAGTAAGCAATTTGCCATTTTTGATTAACATCGACATGTACGTTTCCCCCATTCGTATTTTCAAGTGCTCTTTTCAAGACGGCCATTCTTACATGAACTCCATTTTCCATTTGCTTGAAGATCCTTGATCTTGGGCTTTCAACCAATTCATCAGCGATTTCTACCCCGCGATTGACTGGCGCTGGATGAAGGATGATACTTCCAGGCTTCATCTTCTTTTCTCTTTCAATCGTTAAACCGAATCTTTTATGATAATCTTTTTTTCAAAAAGCGCAGTGCCATCATGTCTTTCATGCTGGACGCGAAGCAGCATTACTGCGTCTGCTTTCTGGATTGCCTCATCAGTTTCCATATAACTACAGCCAGCAGGAAGCTCATTTTTCCCTATCCATTCCTCCGGTCCTGAAAAAATCACCTTGGCTCCCAATCTTATAAGGGCATCAGCATTTGACCTTGCGACACGGCTGTGAAGGATATCGCCGATAATCGCCACTTTAAGGCCCGTGAACTTTCCAAACT
Source organism: Heyndrickxia sp. MSNUG (assembly GCF_049532715.1). Lineage (NCBI taxonomy): Bacteria > Bacillati > Bacillota > Bacilli > Caryophanales > Bacillaceae > Heyndrickxia > Heyndrickxia sp. MSNUG. Next base: position 1,715,965 of record NZ_CP150978.1, on the reverse strand, counting down.
CCTGCTGGATTGTCATTAAATCAAGCAATGATTGGGTTGGGTGATGCCCTCGCCCATCCCCGGCATTTATGATCGGGATTGAGATACCTTTTTCGAGTTCATTGAAGTAATTGTCTGCGCTATGCCTGATGACCAGGGCGTCCAGGCCGATTGCTTCGAGCGTCCTTACCGTGTCATATAATGTTTCACCTTTTAGGACACTTGAGGTTTGAACCTCGAATGGTATTACTTCGAGACCAAGCTTTCTTTCTGCCATCTCGAAGCTGGATTTTGTCCTCGTGCTTGGCTCGAAAAACAAATTGCTAATAAATGTTTTTTTGCTGGGCTGCCATGATTGCCCTTTTGAATATTCACTCGCTGACATTAAGATGTCCTCGATTTCTTTTATACTCAACTGTGAGGTCGTAAGAAGGTCCTTTTTCATTTTTATATCCTCCCGTTCAGCATTAATCCCGATAAAAAAGCACCCTGTCATTTTAACAGGGTGCTTTGCCATGAACTTGCCGGCATAAAACCATTTGATATCGGTTTTATGTGTAATCGAATAAGCCGGTTCGCTCATAACACCCTTCTAAGCCTCTCTGGACTTTATTAAAAGGTGATACTATGCTACATCGTTCTTTTTCTCAGTTTTTTTTCTGCTTCAACTTCAAACATATCTTCTTCAATTTCCGGGCGGCCAGGCAGGATGATGTTCAACGCTACACCAATGATCGCTGCCAGCGCCATACCCTGAATTTGGAATTGCTCAGATACCTTTATGAATGCTCCGCCGATTCCGATTACAAGAATGACGGAAGAGATGATCAAGTTTCTCGTATTACCAAAATCAATTTTGCTGTCGACCAGCATCCTCAGACCAGATGAAGCGATGATTCCGAAAAGCAGGATGGATACTCCGCCCATGACTGGCGTTGGGATTGAGCTGATCAAGGCAGTGATTTTACCGACGAATCCGAAAACAGTTGCGATAACCGCTGCTCCCAGCAGCACATAGACACTGTACACCCTTGTGATTGCCAGGACACCGATATTTTCACCATATGTTGTTTTTGGCGGTCCGCCGATCAATCCAGAAATCATTGTTGCCATTCCGTCGCCAAGGATGGAGCGGTGCAAACCTGGTTCTTTGATATAGTCACGGCCTACTACCTTGCTCAGGACGAGCTGGTGGCCAATATGTTCAGATAAAGTTACGATGGCTACAGGTACCATCAGGAGGATGATATCCAGGTTGATGCTTACTTTGTAATCTACAAATGGGAAGATGAAGTCAGGCATTTCAAACCAGCCAGCTTTTTGTACGATTGAGAAATCTACGATTCCTATTGCTAGTGAATAAACATAACCGATGATGATCCCTGCAAGGATTGGTACCATGCTCAGCATTCCTTTACCGTATATCGAGAACACGATTGTGGCAGCAAGTGTGACAAGTGCTGCTGAGAAGTGAAGCAGGCTGTATTCAGTTGTGCCAGGGACGTTCATTGCCATGTTTACTGCTGTACCCGCAAGCGCAAGGCCAATAACGATGATGACTGGTCCGACTACAACCGGCGGCAATAATCTCATGATCCAGTGATAGCCTGCCTTTTTGATTATCAAGGCAACGATTCCATAAACAAGACCCGCAAGGAAGGTTCCAACCATCGCCGATCCTGGTCCGCCAGCTGCTTTCGCTGCGATGATAGGCGCGATGAAGGCGAATGATGAGCCAAGGTAAGCTGGGACCTGGAATTTGGTGATGATCAGGAATGCGATTGTTCCTAGTCCGCTTGAGATCAAGGCGATTGCCGGACTTAGCCCGACTAGATAAGGTACAAGGATTGTTGCGCCAAACATGGCGAATAAGTGCTGAAGGCTTAGTGTGAACCATTGAATGGGTGCTGGTCTATCTGTGATATCGAGTAATGGTTTGTTCATTGTTTTTTCCCCCTTCGTTTTAAGACACTATTTAAACAAAAAACCCTCTTTGCCAGAAGGTGCAAAGAGGGTATGGGTAAGAAAACCCGCACAAACCAACGCTTGTGCTCCCCCTTTTCAGCCTCTCTGGACTGTATTAAAAGGGCGCTATTTATTTTTCGTAAATGCTTACGCGTTCTTCTTCATCCACTTCCTGCAGTTCGACAACAATTTTTTCTGAGCTTGAAGTCGGAATGTTTTTTCCTACAAAATCAGCTCTGATCGGCAGCTCCCTATGGCCCCGGTCTACAAGCACTGCAAGCTGGATTGTCGCAGGGCGGCCAATGTCGATCAATGCATCCATTGCAGCGCGGACTGTCCTGCCTGTATACAGTACATCATCCACTAGAATAACCTTCTTATTCCCAATATCAACCGGGATGTCAGAACCTCTTACTTCTGGTTCAAGGTCATTTGTCTTCTTCGTCAGGTCATCGCGATAAAGTGTGATGTCCAGTTCTCCGACCGGCATTTCAGCTCCTTCAATCTCCCGGATTCTATCTGCCAGCCTTTGGGCAATATAAATTCCTCGAGTGCGAATCCCAACCAGGACACAATCTTCAATTCCCTTGTTTCTCTCAATGATTTCATGGGCTATTCTCGTTAGTGCTCTTCTAATTCCCTGATTGTCTAACACAACTGCTTTTTCAGTCATTTGTTTTCACTCCTTCTCTCTTTACGATTGAAAACGGATCTAAAAACCAAAAAACCTCTTGCCTGTACAGGCAAGAGGGTAAACGACGTTGTAAGTATGCAGCAGAACATGCAGTGATGCCTGTTGCAAATCCGTTTCCTTCTCAGCCTCACGGGACTGTCTCTTAAAGGACTTATTAAACTATAGTCATCTTAAGATACTTGTAGAAATTTGTCAACTATTTTCTCTTAAATCAATTAAAAGCTCTTCGAAATATGATGGCAGCGGTGCCTCAAATTCGACGTACTCACCAGTTCTTGGGTGATTAAAGCCAAGGAGTCCCGCATGAAGAGCCTGTCCCCCGATATCAAGAGTCTTTTTAGGTCCGTATTTCGGGTCCCCTGCAAGCGGATATCCAATATATTTCATATGGACGCGAATTTGGTGAGTGCGGCCAGTCTCAAGCTGGCATTCCACAAACGTGAAATCATTGAAACGCTCAAGTACGTTAAAATGAGTAACGGCATGCTTCCCATTATCAACGACCGTCATACTCTGGCGGTCTTTCGTATCCCTGCCAAGCGGAGCGTCAATCGTGCCAAAATCATGCTGGATATTACCATGAACCAGCGCCTTATATTTCCTGGTTACAGTCTTGGCAACAAGCTGGTTCACCAGGCTTTCATGAGCTAAATCATTTTTGGCAACCATAAGCAAACCTGAAGTATCCTTATCGATTCTGTGGACAATTCCTGGTCGCAGCACGCCATTAATCCCAGATAAATCCTTGCAATGTGCCATCAAGCCATTTACCAGTGTTCCTGTCATATGCCCTGGAGCAGGGTGAACAACCATTCCTTTAGGTTTGTTCACAACAAGGACATCCTGATCCTCATAAAAAATCTCTAAATTCATTTCTTCCGGTACAACATCCAACGCTTCAGGTTCTGGAATGCTGATTACAAGCCTGTCTTCATAGCTGCATTTATAATTTGTTTTTACCGAAGCACCGTTAACAAGGACATTGCCATCCTTGATCCATTGCTGCACCTGGCTTCTTGACCATTCCGGATCAAGCGTTGATACAACTTTATCTATTCTGTCACCAGCCTGGGTATCACTGATGATGTGTTCCATTTTCTCCATATGCTTTTCTTTTCGCCTCTCTCTCTTCCCTGATTATATCAATCATCAACAAACCTACACCAATAACAAGTGCAGAATCAGCTATATTGAAAATAGGGAAATCGTACCCGAAAATATATGTGTTGATGAAATCAACAACTTCTTTTCGGAACAGCCTGTCCAAAAAGTTCCCGATCGCTCCCCCCAGCATAAAGCCAAGTGAAACACCGAGCAAGAGCTTTCCTTTAGCTGCTTTCTGAATATAAATGACAAGGCCAACAATTACAACGATGGTTATAACATAAAAAAACCACATTTGCCCCTGCAGGATTCCCCATGCTGCACCACGATTGCGGTGAGAGGTGATGTAAAAAAAGTTTTCAATAACCTGGATGCTATCTCCAAGTTCCATGTTTTTAACGATCATCCATTTTGTCAGCTGGTCAAGCAAAATAACAAAAAGTGCAATTATGTAATAAAACACAAAGGTAACCTCCACATTCAGCAATTCATTACCTTTGCATTTTAGCACATATAAGACGAAAACGACAGATTTTCTAGAGTACAGGTGTTGATTATAGTTAACATACCATATTTTTAAAAATTGCAGCATGAACCATCCCCTTATAGAAGGTGGGTGTTTTTAAGAATACAGCGGCTTGCGGCAATATTGTTCTATCCGGGCAATTTCATAGGAAGATTTTGCTGTTGGTATACTCTGCAAAAACTCTGGCGGCAAAATCTCTCCTGATATTTCACATTTTCCATACTCACCATTTTCAATTTTCTGAAGCGCCGAATCGATATCATCAAGTTCATCCTTGATGTACTGTAAGATCCTTTCACTGGTGTTTTCAGAATTCAGGTACGCTAACAGTTCTGTTTTCGTTTCACGGAGTTCATTGTAAATGTAATCAAGATTACCTTCCATATATCTGCCCCCGTTCCTGTTTACAGCTATTATTTCCCCGCGCATAATGCTGACTCAGGAAAACTTTTTACATGTACTGCAGGAATTCCCGAAGGTGGAAGATATTTGTTTGTTCAAGGGATCAATGCACATAATCTAAAGACAAAAAAAAGCTCCAGGCAAACCTGGAGCTTTCATCATTTTAATAATTTTCTTTTACCACAGTTGCACATCGTGGGCAAAGTGTTGGATGGTCTTCAACCTGGCCTACTTCAGGAGTGACAATCCAGCATCTTTCACATGTTTCGCCTTCAGCTTTAGTTACAGCGATAGCTGCATTTTCAAGCTTAATTGCGTTTTCAGGCGCTTGGTCGTAGCTGCCTGCCACTTCAAAACCTGAAATGATGAATAGCTGGCTCAGATTTTCAGAAATGGAGTCCAAAAGCTCCTTAGTGTTGTCATTAACATATAAAGAAACCTTTGCTGTCAATGACTTGCCGATTACTTTTTCATTCCTTGCTTCTTCAAGTGCCTTGAGGACATCATCACGAAGCTTCATGAATGCATTCCACTTTTTTTCAAGTGCCACTGCATTCGGAATTTCTTTGTATTCTGGCATATCTGTAAGCTGGACACTTTCTTCTTTCGCGGATGGAATGAAGTTCCATACCTCATCAGCTGTATGTGAAAGGATTGGCGCAGTCAACTTAACTAGTGCAAGGAGACTCTCGTGCAATACAGTCTGGATGGCACGTCGATCTGCGTTGTCAGCAGCTTCGATATACAGAACATCCTTAGCGAAATCTAAGTAGAAAGCACTTAAATCAAGAGTGCAGAAATTGTTCACCGCATGGTAAACGCCTGCAAACTCATAATTATCATAAGCGTTCCGTACATATTTAATTAATTTATTTAGCTTCACCAGCATGAACTGGTCTACCTCACGAAGCTGCTCAAACGGCACAGCATCCGTCTCGGGGTTGAAATCTGCCAAATTACCAAGCAAGAATCGGTAAGTATTGCGAATCTTTCTGTACACTTCAGCAACCTGTTTAAGGATGGCATCAGATACACGAACGTCTGACTGATAGTCAACAGACGCAACCCATAAGCGAAGGATATCGGCACCAAGCTGGTTCATGACCTTTGCAGGTACTACGACGTTTCCAATGGATTTACTCATTTTGCGTCCTTCGCCATCAAGAGCAAAACCATGGCTCAATACTCCCTTGTATGGCGCTTTGCCAGTGACCGCTACAGATGTAGAAAGTGATGAATTAAACCAGCCGCGATATTGGTCAGAGCCTTCAAGGTAAAGGTCTGCCGGACGCCGAAGATCATCTCGCTCTAAAAGCACTGCCTGATGTGAAGAACCGGAATCAAACCAAACATCCATGATGTCCGTTTCTTTTGTGAAAGTTCCATTAGGGCTTCCAGGGTGGCTAAAGCCTTCAGGAAGCAAGTCCTTTGCATCCTTTTCAAACCAGATATTTGAACCTTGCTCGCGGAATAGATTTGAAACATGGTCAATTGTTTCATCAGTGATGATCGCTTCGCCATTTTCTGCATAGAAAACCGGAATTGGAACACCCCATGCACGCTGTCTGGAAATACACCAGTCACCGCGGTCGCGAACCATATTGAATAATCTTGTTTCCCCCCATGCTGGTACCCATTTCGTTTCCTCAACAGCCTGTAGCAGCTCATTACGGAAATCTTTAATGGATGCGAACCACTGAGCTGTAGCACGGAAGATTACTGGCTTCTTTGTTCTCCAGTCATGTGGATATGAATGTTTGATGAAAGAAAGTTTCAGCAATGCGCCAACTTCTTCAAGCTTTTCTGTGATTGGCTTGTTCGCTTCATCATAAAATAATCCTTCGAAGCCTTCAGCTTCAGCAGTCATAACCCCCTTATCATCTACAGGGCATAGAACCTCCAGACCATACTTTTGACCAACATAGAAGTCATCTTCCCCGTGGCCAGGCGCGGTGTGTACACAGCCAGTTCCAGCATCTGTCGTAACATGCTCACCAAGCATAACGAGTGAATCTCTATCATACAAAGGGTGGCTTGCAAGAATGCCTTCAAGCTCTTTACCTGCAACCTTTTTAAGAGTTACTGGATTTTCCCAGCCGATTTCGTTCGTCACCGTTTCAAGCAATGCTTCCGCTACAAGGAATTTCCTATCGTTCGCTTCAACTACAACGTAAGATAAGTCAGGGTGGACAGAAATTCCAAGGTTTGCAGGAATTGTCCATGGAGTTGTTGTCCAGATGACGATTTCAGTATCTTGGTCAAGAACTCCTTTTCCATCCTTCACCTTAAAGCCAACATAAATCGATGCAGAACGCTTATCCTGATATTCAATTTCAGCTTCAGCCAAAGCAGATTCACTTGAAGGAGACCAGTATACTGGCTTCTTACCTTTATAGATGTAGCCCTTCTTTGCCATCTCACCGAAAACCTTGATTTGTTGTGCTTCATATTCAGGCTTTAATGTGATGTATGGATTTTCCCAGTCGCCCCTTACACCAAGGCGCTTAAATTGCTCGCGCTGGTTGTCAACCTGCTGGTAGGCATACTCTTCACAGAGCTTCCTGAACTCAGCGACAGTCATTTCTTTACGCTTTACACCTTTGTTGGTAAGCGCCTGCTCAATCGGTAAACCATGTGTATCCCAGCCAGGAACATATGGTGAACAGAAACCGCTCATTGATTTGTAACGCACGATGAAATCTTTAAGAATTTTATTCAATGCGTGACCCATATGGATATCTCCGTTTGCGTATGGAGGGCCGTCATGCAGAATGAACAGCGGGCGGTCTGCCGTGTGTTTCTGCACTTTTTCGTAAATATTCATTTCTTCCCATTTTGCCTGGATTTCCGGTTCCCTGTTTGGAAGGTTTCCGCGCATTGGAAATTCGGTCTTCGGCATAAGCAACGTATCTTTGTACTCCATTAAATTAATCCTCCCTATTCTTTACCCTGCAATCATGATCGCGATGTTAGGAAATGGCTGCATTAAACTTGTCTGTTGATTTACGATTCAATCAACAGGTGTTAAACATTGTCCTTTAACACAGCCCAGGAAAATAAAAAAACCTCCTCATCCCTGAAAAGGGACGAGAAGGTTTATTCCCGCGGTACCACCCTAAATAGACAAGAATGAATCATTCTGTCCTCTTAGCATTCTTAACGCGAATGTCACGCCTGCGCTTACTTATTCAAATCGAATGTTCAGCTCGGAACTAAAGGGTGATTTTCAGGCTACTCGCTCGCAATGGGCTTCCACCTTCCCCATTTCGCTTTTGGCAAGCATTTGAACAGCCGTACTGTCCCTATCATCGTTTCTTTCATGTATTGCACTTTGTTATGAAATTATATGCGAAATGAACTGCTTGCGTCAAGCCAGTGAATCTTCTTCTTCTCTTTGCGCAGTCTTTAATTCAGTAGAATCAAGTTCGTATTCCAGCAAGTGATCCCAATCATCTGTGTTCAGCATATCAAGCTGTGCTTCGATCAGCATCTTGAATCTGGTCCGGAATACCTTTGACTGCTTCTTCAGTTCCTCGATTTCTAACGCGATTTTACGTGCTTTGGATAGTGATTCATTGATGATCCTGTCAGCATTTTTCTCTGCTTCCTTAATGATCAGCTTAGCCTCTTTTTGCGCGTTGCGGCGAACTTCTTCTCCGGCTTCCTGGGCAATTACGATTGATTTATTGAGGGTTTCTTCAATATTCGTAAAATGTCCAAGCCTTGAATTCATTTCGTTGAGCCTTTCTTCAAGCTCTTTTTTCTCACGGATAATAAGTTCATAATCTTTGATGACCTGATCAAGAAACTCATTTACTTCATCTTCATCATACCCGCGGAATCCTTTGTTGAATTCTTTGTTGTGTATATCTAACGGCGTTAAAGGCATGACGCCACCTCCCATTAAGTTATAGTCCTATATGTACTTAAAGCAATGATTCGACAAAAAAACTAAAAATCCTTCTTTTATAACTATATAATTATTTTTTCCTTCCGGCAATAACTCGATATTTATCTTTTTTCGTTTTGCCTTCTATACCGATAATTTTCGCACGGCCAAATCCTCGCGCAGATAGAACGTCACCTTCCCCACATTCAAAGGCCGTGTTTTCAATAGCCGTCCAGTTGACTTTCACATGGCCATGCTGGATCAAAAGCTGCGATTTCTGTCTAGAAAGATTGAACAGTGATGACATAACCGTATCAAGCCGTAAGGAGGTCACTGTCGCATTCATTTCATTCCATTCATCGGCAATCGCTAGGGCTTCGCCAATATCCAGTTCTGTCAGATTTATCGAAGCCCTTCCGATCGATTCAAGCTGCATTCTTATATAATCTGCAATCTCTGCAGCCGCAAAAAACTGAACGGTGTCGCCTTCAATGAGGATATCACCAAATTTCCCGCGCTTTAATCCGAGCGACATCAGGCTTCCCAGTACCTGTCGATGTTCGATGGTAATGAATTTCTTCGCATATTCAATTCCAAATAGCTTGATTTGAAAATCCTCCTGCTGGGCTTCCATATAATCTGGATAAAGATAAGCACGCTTTCGTTCAGTTCCATTAGCACCGCCGAAAAGCTTCCATTTGACATCAGGATGTTTTCCAATGACGGTTGCTAGGATTTGCTGTTCTCTAGGGTCGAGAAAGTCTGTTAATTTTGGCGCATAGCTCTGCTCCACGTACTCTTTCCAATTTATGACCTGGTCAATAAATTCACGTTCCTCAGGACGAAAATGCTGATAAATGTTCATTGTGATCTCCTTTGTTACAAAACCTTATATCCCTAAATAGAAAATAAACAGGGCCTGAAACAGACCCTGCAAAAATAGTCATATTTTAAAACCAATGAGCCAGCTGATATAAGCCTGATACCGCGAATTTCAATACCAGGAAAGCTACAATTGGTGATATATCGATCATACCAATTGAAGGGACGATCCTGCGGAACGGTTCCAAAAACGGCTCGCAAATACGGGCTAAAAACTGGCCAATCGCAGTCTCTCTTGCATTAGGGAACCATGACATGAAAATATAGATAATCAATGCCCACTGGTAAAGACTTATTAATTGAGCTAAAATACCAACTACTACATCCATTTACTCCTACCACCTCGACTCTTGAATATCCCGCTCCTGCATCAGTTCAGAAATATTCCCTGTCACTTCCACATTATCCGGGGTACATAAAAAGATATTCATACCAATACGCTGAATATCACCACTGATCGCATAGACTGTTCCGCTAAGGAAATCTACAATCCGCTTAGCCTGGTCGTGGTCAATCCGCTGAAGGTTAACGACTACGGCTCGGCGATTTTTCAGGTGATCAGCAATTTCCTGCGCCTCAGCATACATCCTTGGCTCCATCAGGATTACTTTTGATGATTTTTGCACACTCTGGAGACTTACAACATTTTGCTTTTGCTGAGCCGGCTGCTTGCTTGGCTTAAATGGCTCCGCTTCCTCTTCGAGCATTTCCTCATCATTATAGTCATATTCATCTTCCAGGAAAAAAAATGTCTTAATTTTTGATTTTAAGCTCATATTATTGCACCTCCGATTCGTTACCTACCAGCGCAGTGCCGATGCGGACCATGGTAGAACCTTCTTCAACTGCGATTTGAAAATCATTTGACATTCCCATTGACAGCTCAGTGCATGGAGCATACTCAAGGTTAAGGCCCTGGATTTCTCCCTGAAGCTTTTTAAGTGCTTTAAAACACTCTCTGATCACTAGCTCGTCCTTTGTATTTGGAGCCATTGTCATTAATCCACTAACAAGGATGTTCGGGTAATCTTTCAATTCAGAGATGAATTCCCCTACCTGTTCAGGCTTTAATCCGTGCTTGCTTTCCTCTCCAGATGCATTGACCTGAATGAGGCAATTTATTTTAGCGCTAGCACGCTTATCGATTTCCTTTGCAAGTGACAGTCTGTCAAGCGAGTGGATATATGTAACATGTTCAATCATATTTTTTACTTTTCTTGTTTGCAGCGTACCGATAAAATGCCAGACAGGCTTGTCCTTTAGAAGGCTGATCTTTTTCAAGGAGTCCCTCATCACGGTTTTCACCTAAATTGACAATACCTGCTTCAATGGCTTCCTGAGCCCGTTCCGCAGATACGTATTTAGTCACCGCGATTAACTTCACATCTTCCGGACTGCGATTTGCCTTTTGACAGGCTTCTGCTATTTGACTCTGGATAACCTCCAGATTTCTGGATACTTTCATTTATGGACGGCTATCCTCCTTCCACCCTATGTAGGCAATCATTCTGCCAGCATTGCCCTTATCCCGCCTGTGAGAATAAAAATGCTCACTGTGGCAGCTTGTGCAATAATCGGTGACAAATAAATTTTCACTTTTTACACCGGCCTTTAATAAGATCTGCCGGTTCACTTCCTTTAAGTTGAGAGAATATTGACCTTCACTAACTTGATTATATGGTAAATTTTCGACACCTTCTAGTACATTTTTTACTAAAAGAATCACTCTCTCATCAACAATATAACATTTTTTGCATATTGATGGGCCAATTACTGCAGAAATTTTTTCTATTTTTGCCCCATTTTGCTGAAATTTGCTAATCATCTCTGCTCCAATACCGTTGACCGTGCCTTTCCACCCAGCATGGGCCACACCGATCAGCCTCTTGTCCGGCTCGATAAAATAAAGCGGGACACAGTCAGCATAGCAAAGGGTAAGCAATATACCTGCCTCATTTGTTAAAAAACCATCTGTTCCAGAAAAAGAGCTGGCATAGTCATCAGACCCTCTTCCTTGATCGTTTTTGGAGATTTTCTCGATGTGAATTTCATGGGTTTGCTCTGCTCCAACCCAGCTTTCAAGGGGAAATTCGATCTTATTCGCCAACAGGTTACGATTCTGACATACAGCATCCTGCTGATCTCCAACATGAAATCCAAAGTTTAATCCAGAGAAAGCCTGCTCACTGACACCGCCATTTTTCGTCGTAAAACCAACTTCAAGGCCGGGATAACGGTCCATCCACTCTTTAATGGAAAAGTATTCTTTATTGGTTAAGATGAATGGTTCCATATTTTATACCTCTCGCTGTTTTTGTCTAGTTTATCACAACAAGGCCGTAACACAACAGTGATACGGCTATTGTCCCCCTCCATCAGGTTCAATGTATTCTCCGCTGTCCCTGTAGCGGACAAGTATGACGTCTTCTCCAACTTTAAGAATGTTCTTCCACGGAATGATGACCTCGTCTTCTTTACCAAAAAAGCCCAGGACTTTTCCAGAACTTCCAATGACTACCGCTTCAATTTTCCCTGTATTTAAATTGATTTCAAAATCCTCAATATTCCCGAGTCTTTTCCCATCAGATACGTTCACGACATCTTTCACCTGGAATTCAGTCACCTTAACCATTCAGATCCCCCCGGATATTACTTTTGAATTATTTGATACATAGCTATTTCAAAAAAAATTTATTTGTGATTCCGCCTATTAAACTAAGGCTTTTTTATACAGATTGTTGATTTAAGCTCCAGGATCTCGCTTTCTGCTGAGTCGATTAACCTCCGCTCCAACCAAAAGGTGCTAAATCAAAATTGTCCTATAACCCAGCCAATCTAAAAAAGATCCTATATTAGATATATGAAAAGAAAAAAGATGTATGATTTTTGGAGAAGCAATGGCAAAATAAAAAGCTGCCAGGGAGGCAGCTTTAGCTTTGGATATTTTTATTCATTTGTTTAATTGCCGCCTTCTCAAGCCGGGAAACTTGTGCCTGTGAGATCCCGATTTCATCAGCAACCTCCATTTGCGTTTTTCCCTGGAAAAACCTTTTCCTTAAAATCAGTTTTTCCCTTTCGTTCAGGCGTCTCATTCCTTCTTTTAGCGCTATTTCTTCAATCCAATGGATATCCTTGTTCCGCTCATCGCTTAACTGGTCCATGACAAAAATTGGGTCCCCGCCATCGTTATAGATTGGTTCAAAGAGGGAAACGGGATCCTGAATTGCATCTAGCGCAAAAACAATTTCTTCATGAGGCACTTCAAGAACTTTCGCGATTTCTTCAGCAGTTGGCTCCCTTGATGCCTCACTCATCAGCCTTTCCCTTACTTGCAAAGCTTTATAGGCTATATCCCTTAACGAGCGTGAAACTCTGATTGGGTTATTATCTCTCAAATACCTTCTGATTTCGCCTATTATCATCGGAACGGCATATGTAGAAAATTTTACATTCTGTCCCAAATCAAAATTATCAATGGATTTCATAAGGCCTATACACCCGACCTGAAACAGATCGTCGACAAACTCGCCCCGGTTGTTAAAACGCTGGATTACACTTAAAACAAGCCTTAGGTTCCCATTCACAAGTTTTTCTCTAGCTGTGATGTCACCACTTTGCATTTCTCTAAACAGTTTTCTCATTTCCTCGTTTTTCAGAACGGGAAGCTTTGATGTATCAACACCGCAAATTTCAACTTTGTTTCGTGTCAATCTTTTCCCTCCTCACAGGAGCTGCTGTCAAAATTCAGTATCTCCGCAGGAAGGAAAAATATGCACTATTTACCGGGTACCTGGCAGACTAAAGGAAGAAAGCGCCAGTAAAACCCCAGATTATCAATGTTAAACAACAAAAAAATTTTTTTGCGTTAAATGCGAAAACCCTATATCGCTATACCATCTTATTGAATTCCTTTCGAAGACGCTTAATGATTCTTTTTTCCAGACGTGAAATGTAAGACTGGGAGATGCCTAACATATCGGCTACATCTTTTTGCGTCTTTTCTTCGCCACTGCCAAGCCCGAACCGCAATTCCATGATTTGCTTTTCTCGGTCTGACAGCTGCTGGAGTGCTTTTACAAGCAACTTTTTATCAACATTCGATTCTAAGTCTTTCGTTATGATATCATCATCTGTTCCGAGAACGTCTGAAAGAAGAAGTTCGTTCCCATCCCAGTCAATATTCAATGGCTCATCAAAAGACACTTCTGAGCGCAGTTTATTGTTCCTGCGCAGATACATTAAGATTTCATTCTCTATACATCTAGATGCATACGTAGCGAGTTTGATTTTCTTTTCGGGATTGAAGGTGTTGACTGCTTTAATTAGACCAATCGTTCCAATACTGATTAAATCTTCAATGTTAATGCCAGTGTTTTCAAATTTCCTGGCAATGTAAACAACCAGCCGCAGATTTCTCTCGATCAGGATAGACCTCGCAGCTTTATCCCCATTTGGAAGTTTGTTCAGGAGTACTTCTTCCTCTTCTTTCGTTAAAGGAGGTGGCAATGCTTCGCTTCCGCCGATATAGTATATTTCATCTGTTTTCAAACCAAGTTTTATTAATAGTTTATACCAGTAATAGGATAACCGAAGCCGTAAATTTTTCATTGATTGTCCTCCTTCTAAATTATGTATTTCTGAGTATAGTAATATTAACTTACCTTCACGGTTGAATCAGCCTTTGCCATTCCTGCCATCATCTTTGGATGGATAATACACTGGAAGCTGCCATCTGCTGACAGTTCCTGGGCGGTAAACGAAATCAGCCCCTTTTCTGCAAAATAAATTTCGTTCCCATTTGTGATTTTGATGCTCTCTGGATGAAAAGCTATGATTAATTGATGTTCTTGTCCAACCACCTTGCATGGAATTATTCTCATTTTGTTTTCCAGCTCTTGAGAATAACCCCCTTCCCCTGACAAAACACCGTCAGGGTTCTCAGCAATCCTCCTGATCTCCTTTGGCATCTGTTCCATTAATTTGGCGATGGACAGGATCATCACCGGCATTTTAGAGATTGGATCATAAAGCTGATTCCCGCTGTCTATCAAACCACGGATATTAAATGACATTCCCATGAATTGAACCTCAACATCTGCCAAAGACTCATATTGAATCTTGGTCATTTCAAACTGTTCTATATTCCTCCTGGAAAAATGCCATGCCAGCGGGAATCCTAATAGTACGAACAGCCAGCTAATCGGATCTCCATAACCTTTTATATGATTCAGAGCAACATTGGAGGCGAGGTCCATATCAAATTGGATAAAATAATGGACACCCGTCAGCGTTCCTCCGAGCAAAAAGGTCGTTACATAGAATGTCATTAGAGCCTTAATGAAAAACCGCAATCTGTTGTACCCAAATACTGACAGCACCATGAAGATCGAGAAAAATAATTTTCCCACCGGGTGCCCCGCTGCTGCATGTAACGGAGTAATTGACAATATAATGAGCAATGAACCAATGATGCCCCCTAGTGCGACTCGCCAAAGCTTTACCTGCCTTTTCAGGATCAAAGCGGTCAAATACAGGAGGAATGCATCAAATAATAGATTCAGAGCCCATATAACATCAAGATAGATCTTCACCTTGCCTCCCCCAGTCCAAAAACACAAACATTTATAAGGTGAATGTTCCTTCGCTGCCTGCTCTATCATTCCGTTACGGAAAAGTATATCGTCATTGCATCATGAAGTGTGTCACATTCTGTATACAAAACAACAGAGATTTTCGCTTTTACATTCGGATTTTGTCAATTTTCAGATTATTAATTATTAAAGTAGATTCCTCCCCAACTTGGTAAAGAAAAACTTTTTCCAAAGTTTTGTTCCAATAAAAACCACTTTAACGCACCACCGCACCGGGGGTCTGACCCCCACCGCTTTAATGCGAAAAAGGCACAGCCTGTTGGCTGTGCCTTTTTATAATATATCTTGATATTAGCGTCTTCTGTTTCGGTTGCGCAGGAATGTTGGGATATCAAGTGCATCTTCGCCTTGTGGTGAAGGATTGCTCCTTGGAGCTTCCTGCTGAATTTCTTCACGCTTTGGCTGTTCACGCTTGATTGCACCGATTTGCGGCTTCTGCTGGCCGCCAAAGCTCGGTCTTGTTGGCTTAGGCTGAACGACTTCTTCATTGAAACCTGTTGCGATAACAGTGACGATGATTTCATCCTTTAGGTTCTCATTAATAACGGAACCGAAGATCATGTTTACATCCTGGTCTGAAGCTGATGCAACGATATCTGCAGCTTCCTGAACTTCATATAAACTTAAGTTCGTTCCGCCAGTGATATTCATAAGAACACCTTGTGCTCCATCAAGTGATGTTTCAAGCAATGGTGATGAAATTGCCTTTTTAGCTGCTTCAGTAGCACGGTTTTCACCAGCTGCTACACCAATACCCATCAAGGCAGAACCTTTATTGGACATAATTGTTTTAACATCAGCAAAGTCAAGGTTAATCAAACCTGGTGTTGCGATCAAATCGGAGATACCTTGTACACCTTGACGAAGAACATTATCCGCTTCACGGAATGCCTCAAGCATAGGAGTGCTCTTATCAACGATTTCAAGCAAACGGTCGTTAGGGATGACGATCAGCGTATCTACCGCTTCCTTCATTGCGCCGATACCGCCGCCAGCTTGTCCTGCGCGCTTGCGTCCTTCAAATGTGAATGGACGTGTAACTACACCAACAGTCAGTGCGCCGAGGTCCCTTGCAATTTGTGCAATGACCGGGGCTGCACCAGTTCCTGTTCCGCCACCCATTCCAGCAGTAACAAATACCATATCAGCGCCTTTAAGCACTTCTTCGATTTGCTCTTTGCTTTCCTCGGCAGCTTTTTTGCCAACCTCAGGATTAGCGCCGGCACCAAGTCCACGAGTGAGCTTTGCACCGATTTGCATTTTGATCTCAGCTTTGGAAAGATTTAATGCCTGTGCGTCCGTATTAACCGCGATAAATTCAACACCCTGAACTCCGTGTTCAATCATTCGGTTAACCGCATTATTTCCGCCGCCGCCAACACCGATAACTTTTATAGTAGCAAGTGAATCTAAATTAGTATCAAATTCCAACATGACAAATCCTCCTAATTCGTCGATTTCCTGTTAGCTCTGATTATTCAAAAAAGTAGCCAAGAAATTTCTTCATTCTTGATGACACTTTTTCTTCAGGCTGTTTCTCAGGCTTCGATTTTGGATGCGGCTGTTTCTGAACTCTCTTTTCTTTTGGTTCTAATTCACTGAAAGCAGCTTCCATTTTCTTTCCTTTTAATTTTGCGTTTTTATACGCAAATTGTATCAATCCGACTGCAGTCGTGTATTGTGGTTCCCTTACACCGATATAATCAGGAATCGCAATTCTGACACGGCTCTGGAAAATATCTTGGGCAAGCTCCAGAACACCCTGCATATTTGCAATACCTCCAGTAAGGACAAATCCACCTGGAAGATCCCTGATGTTCATGATTTTCAATTCGTCCTGAACCAAGGAGAATATCTCTTCCATCCTTGCTTCAATAATATCGGCAACTTCCAGCTGGTTGAACTGCTGCTGCTGGTCACTGCCAATGATTGGGACTTCGAAAAATTCATCTTCGGAAGCATGGTCATAAAAAGCATGTCCATGTTTAATTTTCAATTTATCCGCTTCTTCCGTTGTTGTACGCAGGCCGATTGACAAGTCTTTTGTAATATGGTCCCCGCCTACAGGAATAACAGATGTCCCTCTTAAATGCCCGTTTTCAAAAACAGCGACTGTTGTAGAACCACCGCCGATATCAATCATCGCGACACCCATATTTTTTTCGTCCTTAGAAAGGGCGAAAGCTCCAGCTGCAAGCGGCTGCAGGCCAATATCCAAAATTTCAAGGCCAGCCCGCTCTACACAGCGAAGTGTATTATGTAAGATGGTCTTAGAACCTGTAATAATCGTTCCTTCCATTTCAAGCCTTACACCGATCATGCCTCTTGGATCATTGATCTCATCAAGGCCATCCACGATAAATTGCTTTGGAATCACGTCTATTATCTCTCTCTCTGGCGGGATTGAAACCACCTGTGCAGCGTCAATGACTCTCGCAACATCTTCATTCGTGATTTCGCGATTATCACTTGATACTGCAACCACACCATGGCATGGCATGAGCGAAACATGGTTCCCGGTGACTCCTACGATCACCTGGTTAATCTTCATACCTATCATTCTTTCAGCTTGCTCTACTGCCCGTTTAATAGAATGAACGGTTTCATCTATATCAACAATGGAGCCCTTTCTTAATCCTTCGGACTTCACATTGCCAACACCAATTATGTTTAAAGAGTCGTTGACCATTTCACCAATGATAACTTTCACACTGGATGTACCGATGTCAAGACTGACATATATATCATTGCTGTTCATTCTGTGGCACCTCCTTCAACAATTCCTAATGTTTGAACAACAATTTGTTGCCGCACTTCTAATTGCGTTTCACTTTTAATTACATTACTTTATTCGTCACAATTAAATATTTCCCTTTTAAAATATCATTTTTTTTCTACTTTTCACTTGTAGTGGACCATTTTGTTAATAATATCCGCCTAATCACAGCGATATTTTGAAACAGTCTTACCCCAAAGGCAAAAACTGCTGCTAAATACAAGTCTACACCAAGATGAACCCCTAGAAAAGCTAAACTTGCAGCTAATACTATATTAAAAAAGAAACCTGATACAAAAACCTTTTCATCATAAATATTTTGAAGCTGCGCACGAATTCCTCCGAACAAAGTATCGAGGGCAGCAAGGATTGCGATCGACAAGTAATTCGAGTATTCATCCGGAATTTTTATATCGGTCAACAGCCCGATGATTACACCGATTATCAACCCCATTATTGGAAGCCACATTATCCGTTGCCTCCTCCTTTATCTTTATTAACGGGATCCATGTACCGAATCCTGATTGTATCCTGATATGCCGGAACAACCAATTTGCTTTCAGGCCTGTTCACCTTTACTTCTAGGTTATCAATGAAGAAATCCTCGGCAACTGTTGAAACCTTCATGCGATTGTATAACTTTTCAGCTGCCTGGGCATTCCCGGCAATAACTTTGATTTCAATTGGAAAACGGTTCAGGGAGTGCCCATTTATTTTCGTTTCTCTGTTGATGTCACGAATGACCGTTGTATTGATAATCCTTTCTCCATCAACGGAGACATGCTGGGCACCATACATATTCAACTCATTTAAAAGCCTTTTCAGCATGTCCGGAGAAATGGTGGGAACCTCGTCTCCATCCACAATCAAATTGAAAGCCGGGGCGATTGACAGTGTGATTCCTGGGCCTGTTATCTCCGTTAACCCTGCCTCTACCTTTAGTTCATTCAAGGTTTCACGGAGTACTTCTTCTTTGCTCTGTTGCCGCTCAGTTTCATACTTCGCGATTTTCTCTTCATTTGACCTGATTTCAAGAAGCAGCTTGGATTGAATTTCCTTCTCTTTCATTAAATCCTCTCGAAGCTGCCAGGTGTCCCTCGTGTCCCTGACTTCAGGTTCCCTTACGGTCTGGAACTGAATGGCGACCATCAATCCGATTATAGCGGCAATGATGCTAAAACTTAGATTTTTAGGGCGGCCCAAAAGTATTCACCTTGCTTTCTGTAAGGCTGTATACGATGCCACTTCTGCTAAAATGCTGCCTGGAAATGGATCCCCGTATGAAAAAGCCTCTATAAACATTCATAAGCTTACATTAATTCAGTATTTAGGAAGCAGGATGAATTTTCAAGCATCAATTCCCAAGAATCGGATCCATCTTGATATCATCCATTTCTTCCATTGTAAAAACAATTTGATCGTTTACAAGCTGATCTTTTATCCCACCGGTAATATTTAATGCGGAAGAAAGAACATTGGGGTCTCCAATAGCAGTAATTTCAAAGGGGGCAGGATGCTGGTAGCCATCGACAGTAATGACAGGCCCGGTGCATAAGACATAGGAATTATGAGAAATTCTTTGCCCATTTACGGCGATAGCAGCTGCTCCTGAAATGTATAGCTCATTGATCACTTTGAAAACATGGTGCTCATGAACGAGATAGTTATTGATATTCTCTTCGTCAGGATCATACTCTCCATCTGCAAGAGTGACTTTGACACCTTTACCGCTGACCTTCACCTTGCCAAGAAACATTCGGTATTTTTCAGCATCTTCTGCCATGTTAAAAAATACCTGTGCCTCTTTCGAAAGGTTTGTTTCAATTTTCCTTACCTTTTCTTGTTTAGCATTTAACTCTTTTTGCAGTTCACGGTTTTTTTCTTCCTGATCAATTAATTCGTTTCTCAGGTTTAAATGCTGCTCCCACTGCTTGTTTGTCAAGCCTTTGCCATTGTTAGTTTCATTCCGTGTAACACGGAATGAAAAAGCGACCATAAAGCCAAGCACCAGGGAAACGAGCGAAAGGATCACACGATTACTGTTCACTTTCTTTTTCAATTTCAACTTCCTCAGCTTCCTCTGCTTCATAAGCTTTAAAATAAGAGCCCACCTCGAGGTCGATCACACCCTTTTTATCAGGGTCGAGCTGGCTGACAATCGAAGGATAATGTGCCATTTTTTCTGAAAAAGTCCTCAGGCTGGCATTCACTTCAAAACCGTCATTCATATACAGCTTAATTAGGAACTTATCCGTCTTGTCCGGTTTTGAATGAATTTCCGAAATTGAATTAATCACCACTCCAGGAAGAGCCTCGAGTGAATCGATCATTTCATCCAAAACTTTCCCTTCCTTAAAGCCAATTAAAATTGGTGCGTTGACGGGAATTTCATCGATTTGCTTTTCACTAAGAATATGGCCATTTTCAAGGACCGGATAAAAATTCTTGCCTTTTGATATGTAAGCAAGTCGGTTGAATTCTTCAAGCTCAATCGCAACAGTATTGGGAAACTTGACTTTGACTGATGCGTTCTTAATTTCCTGGATCTTCTCCAGTTTTTTTTCTGTCTCTTCCCTGTTGATCTGCCATACATTCGTTTGAAGTGAAATCCCGCTCTCCTCAACAATTTGATCATAGTTATAAGATTCATTGCCTGACACTGTAATACTTTTCACCTTGCTGAGCGGAGATTGAAAATAGATTACACCGGCAATCAATACAAAAAACAAAGCCAGCAGCATAATTAGCCTGCGATTTGCTTTCTTGCGTCTTTGATGTTTTAGTTTTGGAATTCGGTCTTCTATTGAGACGATTTTCCCCTTGTCCATTTTCAATCCCCTCTTTACCGGCTGTACCCATTCCATAAAAGACTAACATCTTTGATTGTAATTTTGCAGGTTAAAGCCCTGAAATATTGCAACATATTATTAAAGGATTCCTGTACAGTCATCGTATATATTAAAATTCGTAATAACGATTCCGCCAGGCTTTGTGCATTTTTACATGCACAAAAAGAGAAACCAACGGCACGAAGAAAATCATGCCGTATCCCTACAGGGTTTGCATCTAATCTAATGAAATATTATATCACAGAATTTGACAGCTTAAAGCAATTTCCTGCTATTTTCGGCCTATTATTTCTACCTCTGTCTCCATTTTAACTCCATGTAAATCAAGGACAGTATCTTTTACATGCTGAATGAGGCCAAGCACATCCTCAGCCTTTGCATTCCCTGTGTTTACAATGAAGTTGCCATGCAGTTCAGATATTTGAGCTCCACCGATGCGATGGCCTTTCAGACCGGATTTCTCAATTAAATTGCCAGCATAATTAGGAAGCGGGTTTCTGAAAACACTTCCGCAGCTTGGATAATTATATGGCTGGGTTTCTTTGCGGTAATCTTTATTTTTTTGCAATTCAGCTACAATTTCTTCTTTATTGCCTTCCTTCAATTGAAATACGGCAGCAACCACGATGCCAGGGCGTTCTTTCTGGAGGACTGAGGTTCTATAAGAGAATTTCATCTCTTCATTTGTAAGCCACTCCAGTGTTCCATCCTCAAATAACACATAGGCCTTTTCAAGGATTTTTGAAACATCTGACCCATGGGCGCCAGCGTTCATATAAACAGCACCGCCAATTGAACCTGGAATGCCACCCGCAAATTCCAGGCCTGACAGACCTTTGCGGCTGATCGTGATCGCGAAGTTTACAAGTGACATTCCTCCACCGGCTGTCACTCTGTTGCCCTCTATTTCCAATTCATCCAAACCAGTTCCTAGCTTAATAACAGCCCCTTCAATTCCTTTATCCGAAACCAGAAGGTTAGATCCCCTGCCGATTACCGTCCACTTCAGTCCGGAGTTTTTGATTACATCAATTGATTTTTTTAAATTCTCGATTGATGAAGGCTCAATAAGTATGTCGGCAGGTCCGCCAATTTTCATTGTTGTATGGTTTGCCAGCGGCTCGTTTTCCTTAACTGAGCCGATGTTCAATTCTCTAAGTTTGTCAGCTAGATCCTTCATATTTACCTCCCTTTCAGGCTTCAATCATTTTGACCATTTTATGCAGCCACAAGCCCGCAGGCTACTTTTTAGCTAAGTCCCCCATCAAGCGGTGAAGTCTTTCAGCGGCGTCAGGTATGCCCAACTTTTTTGCAGCTTTCTTCATATCGGCCAATCTCTCATCATTCCCTAATATTTGGTCAATATTCTCAACCAATTTAGGGCCAGTCAAATCTTTTTCTAGCAGCAAGCGAGCTGCCCCATTTTCACTTAAAGCACGAGCATTTTTCTCCTGATGGTTATCCGTAACATACGGGCTCGGAATCAGGATGCTGGGAATGCCTAAAGATGTAAGTTCCGCAAGTGTAGTCGCTCCTGCACGGGAAACCGTTAGATCCACGCCCGCAAGTACTTCAGGCATATTATGGATAAATGGTTTTATTATCACATTTTCTGGATTTCCAACAAGATCAACTTCTTTTTGAACTTCATCAAAATGAACGTCACCGGTAACGTACAAAACCTGATAGGGCTTGCCACTTAATTCTGTTAAGCTTTTGATGACCGCTTCATTAATAGGTCTCGCTCCCCTGCTGCCGCCAAAAATCAGCACAGTTGGCAACTTCAGCTTCAAGCCGGTTGACAACCTGCCCCTGATTCCATCCTGCCCTAACACTTCTGAAGCTCTAGGATTACCTGTAAGCACCACCTTTTGTTCTGGAAAAAACTCTCTAGCTTCCTCGAAGCAAATCGCAATCTTATCTACATATCGGCTCAAGAATTTATTAGTCAGCCCAGGAACACTGTTTTGTTCATGGATAATTGTAGATATCCCCATTTTTGCGGCCGCATAGACAACTGGTCCGCATACGTAGCCCCCAGTGCCAATGACGACATCTGGCTTGAAGTCTTTAAGCATTTTCTTGCTGTCTCTGACTCCCTTTAGAAAGCGAAAAATCGTTTTAACATTCTCAAATGATATTTTTCTTTTGAAACCTGTAATATGTATGGATTTGAAAGGAATGTCTTCCCTGGGCACTAACTTGCTCTCGAGCCCTTTTTCAGTCCCTATGTAGAGAAACTCAACATTTTTATCTTTCTTTTGTATCTCCCTGATCAGTGCGAGCGCAGGGTAAATATGCCCACCTGTACCGCCGCCGCTAACTGCAATCTTCATTATCCACACCTCAGCAAAAAATCTCTATTTCTCTAAATTCTTGTGGCAAGCCTTTATAAAAAGGCACTTCACGGTTTTACCCTATTCTACTATATTCAAAACTTAAGAACAGATTTTAAAGATAATGTCATTTAAATGTAATATAGCATGAACAGGATGATAATCCTATATTAATCCATTGGCCAAGCAACCTTTTTTTAGAAAAATTCAGGTGTTCGGTATTCGATGATACTCAGCTAAAATAACTATCTTGATACAACCGATTAAAACGTAAAAACTACTTGCCACAAATAAAAGACCCTGCTGGCAGGGTCTTCAATCTTTAGTATCTGGAATGACGGCTGATGTTAAGCAGAACACCGACAGCCATAAGCATCAGAGTAAGGGATGAACCTCCATAACTGAGGAAGGGAAGTGTGATGCCGGTTACCGGCATTAATCCTGTTACAACTCCAATGTTGATCATTACCTGAATGGCAATCATCGCAATAATTCCCGTGGCAAGGAAGGTTCCAAAAAGGTCTGGGGCTCCAAGCGCAATCCTTATTCCTCGCCAAAGTAACAAGGAGAACAGCAGAAGGATGAAGGATCCTCCGATAAAACCAAGCTCCTCGGCCAGTATGGCAAAAATAAAGTCTGTTTGCGGTTCTGGCAGATAAAAGAACTTTTGTCTGCTCTGCCCCAGTCCCAGACCGAACAATCCGCCAGGGCCAATTGCGTACAGCGACTGAATCATTTGGAAACCACTTCCCAGCGGATCCTGCCATGGATCAAGGAATGAAGTGATCCGTTTCATCCTGTAAGGTGCAGAAATGATCAGACCAACGAAACCGGCGACACCTATAAGCCCTAGACCCACGAAATGACTAATTCTTGCCCCCGCAATAAAAATCATGACGACTGATGTACCTACCATAACAGTGCCTGTTCCTAAATCCGGCTGCAGCATAATCAAACCGAAAGCTACGAAAACAAGTCCCAATGAAGGAAAAAGTCCATTCTTCAGTGTAGTGATTGCTTTTTGGTTTTCAGAAAGGAATTTGGCCAGGAACGCAATCATCGCAATCTTCATGAATTCAGAAGGCTGAACCGAAAATGCCCCGACGCCAATCCAGCTTCTTGATCCATTGCGCACGTTGCCGATTCCGGGGATCAGTACCAGAATCAACAAAACAAAACAAACAATCACTATTACCTTCGCCCAAGTCCTCCAGGTCCAGTAGTCGATATTCATGATAAAAAACATCGCGATGATTCCGACCCCGGCAAACAGCATTTGGCGCTTGGCAAAAAAGAATGAATCATTAAACTTATAATCCGCCCAGACAGCACTCGCGCTATAGACCATGATCAAGCCTACTGCCAAAAGCGTAAAGGTAACAATCATCAGAAAAATGTCTGGAGTGGTTTTTTTCGTTGGCAATGCAATACACCTCGGCTGTATGATTTAGGGCTCATATACCGCTTCCCATCCAGCCTGCAACAGGCCAAGGCAACCTGATTCATGATGCTCGAGACAAGCCCTTACTTAAGCTTATGCACGGCCTCGATAAACATGTCTCCCCTGACCTCGAAAGTTTTGTATTGATCCCAGCTTGCACAGGCAGGCGAAAGTAAAATAACATCGCCAGGTTCTGAATGTTCAAACGCCACAGGAACGGCCTTTTCAACATTATCGACCCGCAAAATCGTTTTTATTCCTGCCTCCTGCCCAGCCTGTCCAACTTTCTCGGCTGTCTGGCCAAAAGTGATCAATACTTTTACATTTTTTAACGATGGAACAAGTTCATCAAATGAATTGCCTCTGTCAAGCCCGCCAGCAAGCAACACGATAGGTGCATTGAATGCTGCAAGCGCATTTTCAGTCGCTAAAATGTTAGTAGCTTTTGAATCATTATAAAACTTTCTGTCTTCCACATTGGCAACATACTGCAGCCTGTGGCGAACGCCAGCAAAGGTAGTAAGAACTTTGTATATTGCTTTTTTATCAGCACCTGAAAGGATAGTTGCCGCTACTGCAGATAAAATGTTCTCTAGATTATGCTTTCCCGGAAGGACAATATCCTTTGTTTCAATAATTTGTTCTCCATTAAAACAAACCCAGCCATCCTTCACATATGCACCATGGTCTAACACCCTTTTCGTTGAAAAAGGTACGATTTGCGCACGAGAATTTCTGGCAATTTCCATTACTTCATCCTGATCAGCATTTACGATTAAATAATCTTCTTCAGTCTGGTTTTTTGTAATCCTTGCTTTTGCTTCTACATACTCAGATTTCGTGCCATGATAATCAAGATGGGCATCATACAGATTTGTTATCATGGCGATCCGCGGCTTGAACTGATCTATTCCCATAAGCTGAAAGGATGATAGTTCGATAACGATTGTATTGTCGGGCGCTGCTTCCTGGGCAACACCTGAGGCAACCGTACCGATATTTCCTGCAATCAGCGGTTTTTTATTTCCTTCATTCAGCATTTCGTAGATAAGAGTAGTAGTCGTTGTCTTCCCATTCGTTCCTGTGATCCCCACTAAAGGAGCCTCAGAAACCTGGTATGCGAGTTCGACTTCTGTAATGATCGGGATTTGTTTCTCGATTGCTTTTTGAATCATAGGGTTAAAGTATGGAATTCCTGGATTTTTTACAACAAGTTCAAAGCCTTCGTCCATCAGTTCGATTGGGTGGCTTCCGCAGACAACCTTGATTCCCTGCTCCAATAGTCCTTGAGCCTCTGGATTTTCAGATAGCGGCTTACTGTCATTGACTGTTACAAATGCACCCAGTTTATGTAGAAGAGAAGCAGCGCTTACTCCACTCTTGGCCAGGCCAAGTACAAGAATTTTTTTATGTTGATAAATTTTGATATGTTTCATCTAGATCCACACCTCAATGTAAATTCCAAGAATAGCGAAAAGAAGACCTACTGTCCAGAATGTTACAACTACACGCCATTCAGACCAGCCTATAAGCTCATAATGATGATGAAGCGGGCTCATCCTGAAAATTCTCTTTCCTGTTGTCTTAAATGAGATTACCTGAAGGATAACAGACAAAGTTTCAATTACAAAAATGCCGCCAATAATGATCAAAATAATCTCAAGCTTTGCCAGGATGGCAACAGTTGCAATCGCTCCGCCCAGTGCAAGAGAACCTGTATCTCCCATGAACACTTTAGCAGGATGAGCATTGAATACAAGAAAGCCTAAAACTGCGCCAACCACGGCTACTGAAAAAATTGAAAGTTCGTATTGTGATTGATTCCACGCAAGCACGGCGAATGCTCCAAATGCAATCGCAGCCGTTCCAGACACCAGCCCGTCAAGCCCGTCCGTCAAGTTAACAGCATTTGAAAAACCAACCATCCAAAAGATGATGAATAATACATAACCCCAGCCAAGATCAAAAGAATAGTCCGTAAGCGGGATATTGACTATAGTGGAAAATTCACTTTGCTTAAAAATAAAATAAAAAATGACAGAAATAATGATTTGGCCAAGCAGCTTTTGTTTTGAAGTGAGTCCAAGATTCCGTTTCATGACTACTTTGATAAAGTCATCCATGAAGCCGAGCAGGCCAAATCCTAATGTTACGAATAATAATAAGTAGGTTTCAACGGTAGGCTGCGAAAACTTGCCAGTCATGACAAGAGTTGTCACAGTTATCGAAAGCAGAATCATGATTCCGCCCATGGTTGGCGTACCTGTTTTTTTCTGGTGTGATTTCGGCCCTTCTTCCCTGATGCTCTGCCCGAATTTTAGCCTTCTTAAAAACGGAATAAAAACTGGAGAAAGCAAAACCGTAATAAGGAAGCCCATTAAAATTGTGAAAAAGATAACTTGCTCCAGCATTCTATTCCTCACCTGCCTTAGTCTGTCCGCAGCCAAATTTATTGATGTTTTCAGCCATCACAGCTATATCATATGTTGAATCTTGTTCATTAAGAAGTCCTTTATGTTCAAAAATGACTTTTGTACTGTCGTTTAATTCTTCATGTTGTGTTAAATAGTCTAAGTATGATTTCATGATTTTCTCTAAGCCTTTCAGTATGTTTTCTGCATAAAATAATGGAAAATGATTTGGTGCATAACCTGGAACGGGCACGTTCTCAGGCCAGACAGCTGCTATAGCACCGTTAGAAATTGCTTCTTGAAGTGATCCCGATTCCTCTGAAACCGGGACAAACAGTCCTTTTGGCTGTTTAGCGCCAGCTTGGCAGCTTACAGTGTAAAATTGGATTGCATCATCTTTGATTCCAGAAGTCTTCGGAAACAGACCTGAAACATCCTGATATGTCAGCATATTACCTCTCCTCTATTGCCTCGCGTGCTACTATTCTGTCATCAAAATCAAATGTTCGGTCACCTATTTGCTGGTAGGTTTCATGGCCCTTCCCGGCAATCAGGATCACATCTCCAGCAGACGCTTTGCATATTGCGTATTGGATTGCTTCCTTCCGATCGAGGATGGCAGTATAGACCTCTCCTTTTACTCCTTCTTCCATATCCTTGATAATTTGTCCAGGATCCTCACTTCGAGGATTGTCAGAAGTAAAAATTGTGTCAGTAGCGTAGTCGCAAGCAATCTTTGCCATCAAAGGCCGTTTTGTCCGGTCACGGTCGCCGCCGCAGCCAACAATGCAGAATACCCGTTTCTGTGCGAACTGCTGAACCGTCTTAAGGACATTTTCAAGACTGTCAGGTGTATGAGCATAGTCGACAATTACGGAAAAATCCTGGCCGGCATCAACAACCTCAAAGCGGCCGGAAACACCTTTAACGCTTTCCACAGCGGAAATGATTTGTTCTAATGGCAATCCAGATACCAATGCGGCTCCAATGCTCGCGAGTACATTATAAATACTGAATTTCCCGATCAGCTGTATATTTACACGGCGGATACCAAAAGGGCTGACTAAATCAAAGGATGTTCCACTCGCAGACATCGAGATGTTCGTTGCCTGAAGGTCAGCGTGGTTGTCGATTCCATAAGTTAGAATATGTGCCGTTGTCAGAGTGGCAAACTCCTCACTCGCAGGATCATCTGCATTCAGGACGGCAAACTTAGGGTAAGCATGATTAAATGCATTTCCAAGCTGTGAAAAGAGCAGACCTTTTGCCTTCTTGTATTCCTCCATCGTTTTATGATAGTCAAGATGGTCCTGTGTCAAATTCGTAAATACCGCGACATTATAGTCAGTCCCGTGAACCCTGCCATAAACAAGGGCGTGGGATGATACTTCCATAACAGCCGTTTTTACCTGTTCATCGACCATCTTTTTAAACGTCTTTTGGAGTGTAAGGCTTTCAGGAGTTGTATTTTTTGCCTCAAAAACCTGATCGCCGATTTTAGTGTACATCGTTCCAATTAAACCTGTTTTCTGTTTTGCATCAATAAAAATCTTTTCGATTATAAGACTTGTCGTAGTCTTCCCGTTTGTACCAGTAATTCCAATCAAATGGAGCTTGTGGCTTGGCTGGCCGTAAAAAGCATCAGCAAGCACCGCCATAGCCCTAACAGTATCCTTAACTACAATGACAGGTACATTTAATGGGAGCTCTCTTTCTGCCAGTACTGCGGATGCTCCATTTTTAACAGCGGAGCCAGCAAAATCGTGACCATCAACTGTATAGCCTTTTACACATATGAATAAACTTCCTGGCATCACTCTGCGGTTATCATTTTCAATCGAAGTAATTTCGGGATTTTCTCCCTTGTAATCCACGAATGGGTGCAAATAACCCATCAATTCGTGTAATTTCATATTTATCAAATCCTCTCAAACAACATGGCGACTCTTATTTTACATGATTAGGCTAAAATTAGCCATTGTTGAGACAAAAAGTCCAAGCCCTTTTTTACAAGGTAATTTTCGTGAAAACTAGTTTGCTGTTGATCAATATGATTCTGTCATACTCGGTTGTTGATTTCCTCTTCAAACGCTTGCTTCCGCTCCCATTCAGTTCTTTCCGCGGCACAGTATGTTTGCAAGTTCAAATGAACCCTCGATTGAATGATTTGAACTTTTCTCCCTTTACAGCCATCTTTTTGCAATAGAATAACAAAAAGGGAATTTCTTATCTTATATAGCACCAGATTAAATACGATTTTTAAGCACATGCAAAAGCGGGCGGCGGATTTTCATCCTTTCGCCGCCCGTTAAAACTAAAAATCTTTGTTTAATTGTTCATATATATCCTGATTGTAGAGCCTTCTTTAATTTTAACCCCTGGGGACGGAAGCTGTTTCACAACCCTTTCGCCTTGTCCAGCTACATCCAGCTTTAAATTGACAAGTTGCTGCTGAAGCTCTTTCTTTGACATTCCAATAAGATCTGGTACCTCAACCATTGGCGTGTCCAGCCATGTCAATTCTTTCTCAATTTGGTCTTTTCGCGGCGGCACTTCCATAGCATGCAAGCTGTCTTCCATGATATCACCGACGATAGGAGCAGCCACGACTCCGCCGAATTGGACCGTTCCTTTCGGATTATCGACTGCCACGTAAACTACGATTTGCGGATCATCTGCTGGTGCAAATCCGATAAAGGAAACGATGTGGTTATTCTCGAGATATCTTCCGTTCTGAGCCTTCTGTGCAGTTCCAGTTTTCCCTCCCACCCGGTACGAATCCACAAATGCATTCTTACCTGAGCCTCTTGCTACTACACTTTCAAGTGCATGCCTGATTTCTTTTGATGTTTCCTCCGAAATCACCCTTCTTTTTGCTTCAGGTGTTTTCTTCATTACAATTTCGCCTGTAATCGGATCGATTAGTTCTTTGGCAATATATGGGGTATAAAGAATTCCTCCATTCACAGCCGCTGCCACCGCAGCAACCTGCTGGATCGGTGTAACCGATACCCCTTGACCAAACGCTGTTGTTGCCTGTTCGACCGGTCCTACCCTGTCAATATTAAACATAATTCCTTTTCCTTCGCCCTGCAGGTCAATACCAGTTTTTTGCCCGAAACCAAAATCCTTCACATATTTAAATAATTTTTCTTTACCCAGTCTCTCGCCCAGTTCTACGAAACCCGGGTTGCATGAGTTTTCAACGACTTCAAGAAATGATTGGCTGCCGTGCCCGCCTTTTTTCCAACAGCGGATCCTTGCCCCAGCAACCTCTACAAAACCCGGATCATGGAAATGATCTTTTTCAAGATCAACTTTTCCTTCTTCGAGAGCCGCAGCCAATGTAACAATTTTAAATGTGGAACCCGGCTCATATGTACTCCAGACAGGAAGGTTCCGGTTATATACCTCTGGCGCTACATTCCTGAAGTTCGCCGGATCAAAGTCTGGCCTGCTAGACATAGCCAGTATTTCGCCATTTGTAGGATTCATCGCAATCGCAATAATCCCGTCCGGGTTATATTTTGCCTGAGCTATGTCAAGCTCCCTTTCTACGATAGTCTGGACTTTGCTGTCAATTGTCAGCTTGAGGTCCAATCCATCAACAGGAGGTTCATAATCATCCGCCATATCATTCATTCGCTGACCCTTTGCATTTGCATAAAATTGTACAGAACCCTTTGTTCCCTTCAGTTGCTTATCATAATATAGCTCCAAGCCCATCAGGCCCTGATTATCAACTCCAGCAAAGCCAAGTACATGTGAGAGATAGCTCCCGAAAGGATAATGCCGTTTTGAATCCTCGCCGATATAAATTCCTTTCAGGTTCATTGCCCTGATTTCTTTAGCCTTCTCATGCGAGATTTTCCGTCCTTCAGGGATCCTTTCAATCATCGATTTTTTCGTGATATGCTGATAAGCCTTTTCCTTTGACATATTCAGTGCAGCAGCCAATTTTTCTGCAACCATTGCAGGGTCTTCAATCTGGCGAGGTACAGCATAGACGGTAGGTGCACTGATATTTGTTGCAAGCGCAACGCCGTTCCTGTCCATTATTTCACCACGCTGAGGTTCAAATGGCACGTTCCTGCTCCAGGAGTCCTTCGCCTTCCCTGTCAAAAAATCACCAAGCATGAATTGTACATACCCAAGGCGCACATCTATGATAAAAAACACCAGTATCCCAATTAACAAAACCAGCGCCAATCGTTTTCTGACGGTAACGTTGGAAACACGCATAAAATGAACGAACCTCCTTTTTCTATTAAGACCGAAGCAGTTAAATTTCTATGGACAATCTGTTTCAATAGTTCAAATATATGCTTGTACTTTTTTGAATATAACAAGAAGTCAGAGACAAGCTTGATGGAGTGATGAAAATATAGGTTTTGAGTTTGAAACTATGGAGATTGATATATATACCCATAAAAAAAGAAGGAACAGAGGGGTCAGTCACCGACTTCCTCTGTTCCTTCTTTCTTATCTTCTTTTTTTAACGATTTCTCGAATTGTTCGAGAGGGGTTTCAAGTGAGACAATCAAGTCTTCACCTTTGTTAATTGGCGAACCAGGTTTGAGGTTCTGCTTTATGACATAACCACTGCCTGCCTTGTTCAATTTCACATCGGAAATTTGTGCAAGCTTCATAACATCCCTTAATGACCAGCCCGTCATATCAGGATATGTTTGAGTTCCTGAAGTTTTGATTATGATTTTTTCACCTTCCAAAGCCACTGTATCTGGTTTTGGAAGCTGCTCATCAACTTGGGTTCCAGTACCTATTATCACGGTTTTAAAGCCTTTAGACACCAATAGTTTGCTAGCTTCAGTTGCATTAAAGCCTTTAATATCAGGTACTGAGCTAGATTCCGCTTTTTCCTGCGAAGCTGGCTTGATGTTTAAATATTGGAGACTGCTTTTCATGACTGATTTGAATATCATTGAAGTCGGAATCGAGCCTTTGAAATAATGATCGATTTCCGGCTGCTGCACTGCTACATATACAATAAGTTTTGGATCGTCTTTCGGTGCCATTCCCAGGAAAGAAAACAGATAATCGTTAGCACCATCCAGGTATTTACCATTTGTGGTGATATTCGCTGTACCAGTTTTGCCTGCCACCTTATATCCTTCAATCGCATAGGATTTTCCCGTTCCGTGTTCAGCTGTCACAACCGTTTCAAGAACATCACGGACTTCTTTCGCAGTTTCAGCAGAAATCGGCTGACCCACTACCTTTGGTTCACTTTGTTTAATGATTTCACCTGTATTGGAATCGACCACTTTATCAATGACTTGCGGCTTCATCATTTTCCCATCATTAGCGACGGCAGTGGCTGCCTGGATCATCTGGATTGGCGTAATGGTAGATCCTTGCCCATAAGATGTAGTGATTTTTTCAATTGGCCATTTATATACAATTTTCCCTACTGCCTCATTCGGAAGGTCAATGCCGGTTGGTTTATCAAAGCCAAAATCAGTTAAATACTGACGGAACACTTCAGTACCAATTTTTTCGTTTACCAATTTGGCAACCGCTACGTTTGAGGATCGCTGAATCCCTTCAAGATAGGAAATCGTTCCCCAGCCTTCCCCATTGTTGTGGTCATGGATTCGGCCTGATTTTTCTGTTACTCTGTAAGATCCCGATTTATAAAGCTCACCCGGGTTCCATTTCTTCTCTTCAACCGCTGCCGCAAGCGTAAAGACTTTCATCGTCGAACCTGGTTCGATAGGTGTTTCTACAACCTCATTGTGCCAGTTTTTATCCAGACCTTCCCTTGTGGTCGGATGGAAGGTCGGGCGCTGCGCCATCGCTAAAATATCTCCTGTCTTGGGGTCAGCAACAATTGCGATGATTTTTTTAGGCTTATACTCTTCCTGAACACGGCTTACTGCATCCTCAACGAATGTCTGGATTTTCTTATCGATCGTTAAATAGACATTATCACCATCATGGGCAGGAGTAATCTTTTTATCGCTGTCAGGCAACAGGAATCCCCATAAATCACTCTCAAATGAAAGAGAACCATTCTTACCTGTAAGCTCATTATT
Organism: Heyndrickxia sp. MSNUG; assembly: GCF_049532715.1. Classification (NCBI taxonomy): domain Bacteria; kingdom Bacillati; phylum Bacillota; class Bacilli; order Caryophanales; family Bacillaceae; genus Heyndrickxia; species Heyndrickxia sp. MSNUG. Next base: position 1,683,004 of record NZ_CP150978.1, on the reverse strand, counting down.
TAAGGTTTTTTCCACTCCAAGCCTGCCGGTAGAGATGGACTTTCCATCTTCCTTTTCTTCTTTTTCAACATATCCTACTAAGTGCGAAGAAAATATGCCATTTGGATAAAACCGCTTTGAATCTCTTAAAAACGTAATTCCAGGAAGTTTCAATTCTTCTATTTCTCTTTTAGTCTGATGAGAAATGTCACGTCCAGCCTTGCCGAATTCAACCTGGAATACCCCTTTTTTTGTAAGTCGTTTATAAATTTCAGACTCGCTCATATCAAGATACTTCGCAAGCTTGCTCGCTGTTTTGTCCGGATCGACTACGTGTTTCGGTTTCTTCTTATTCGTTGTTACCGAATCATCGAGAATCGCGACAAGCGTATAAGCTGTTGTATCCTCAGCAACCACTTCGCCTTTACGGTCGAAAATAGTACCCCTGACCGCTTCAATGACTTTTTCATTAGAGTATTTTTGCTGAGCTTTGGCAGCAAGTGCTTGTCCATGCACTTCACCTGTAACCTGGATTGACACAAATCTGAAAATCAAGATAAAAAAGAGCAGGCTGAATATTACGAATAATACCGCTGCTCCTGCATTCATATTGGGTTGTTTCTTCATCATCAGTTTTCAACACCCTTAACATTGTCTTCATTCAATGTTAAACCAAGCTTTTCAGTTACTTTCTTAATCCGTTCATAGGTACTTAATTCGCTAACCTGGACTTCAAGATCACTGTTAACTTTTTGCTGCTCCTCGATATTGCCTTCGATGACCTGGATATCTTTGTTGACTTCGTAAATAGCTGCCTGTTTTGATACCATGAATGTTGCTCCGAAGCATACCATCACTCCGAAAACAAACATCATGATCTTTTCGCCAGGCGTCAGTATCGAATTTCTTTTTGCCGGGGCTTTTACCGGTGATTGAACAGTGCGCTGCTGCTGTTCCTGCTGCAATTTTCTTGCCAGATTGCTCATCATTTTCCCTCCTGAGAATTTTTTTATTTATTGGCTGTTTCCGCCTGGTGAATCCTATAAAACTCCTCTCACTCGAGAGGCTTCTACAGGGAATTTCAGATTGATAATGGAAAATCATCAGATGTTAAAATCTTTATTGACCTTAACACAGCCTATTTTTTTAATTTTTCTGCGATACGAAGTTTTGCTGATCTTGCTCGATTATTGAACTCAAGCTCTTCCTCTGACGGAAGGATTGGTTTTCTGGTAATCAGTTTTAATTTTGGCTGGAATTCCTCTGGAATGATTGGCAGGCCATGAGGAAGTTGTGGTGTTTCACTCGCTTTTTTAAAGGTTACCTTACAGATCCTGTCTTCCAGGGAGTGGAAGGTGATGACACTGATCCTGCCGCCAACGGCAATCAAGTCTATAGCCTGCTCAAGCGATTTCTCGAATACACCTAGTTCATCATTTACGGCAATCCTTACAGCCTGGAATACCCGTTTTGCAGGATGGCCGCCTTTTCTTCTTGCAGGTGCGGGTATGGCATCTTTGATCAGTTCCACAAGTTCTGCTGTGGATTCAATCGGTTTTGTTTCCCGTGCTGCTTCGATTTTCCTGGCTATTTGTTTTGAAAATTTCTCCTCCCCATATTGGAAGAAGATTTTGACCAATTTCTCATAAGGCCAATCGTTGATCACATCATAAGCTGACAATGGCGCGTCCTGGTCCATTCTCATATCAAGCGGCGCATCATGGTGGTAGCTGAAGCCTCGTTCTGGAGTATCGAGCTGTGGTGATGAAACTCCTAAATCATATAGAACGCCATCCACTTCCGTCACACCAAGCTTTTCAAGTTCCTCTTGCAAATAAAGAAAATTACTTTTAATGATTGTCAGTCTGTCACCGTAGCTTGCCAGTTTTTCTTTAGCATTTGCGATTGCAATATCATCCTGGTCAAATGCATAGAGCTTTCCTTTTTCCGAAAGCCTGGACAAAATTAATTCACTGTGGCCGGCACCACCGAGAGTACAATCCACATATGTACCATCTGGCTTGATATTAAGCCCGTCTACTGTTTCTTCCAGTAAAACTGTTGTATGTTTGAACATCATAATCCACCTTTCCAATCGAGGAGCAGGTAATATTATATCAGAATAATGTTACCCTTAAATATCAAATCCAATCATATTTTCTGCAATTTCAGCAAAAGATTCCTCAGATTCTGAGAAATATTCTTCCCAAATTGCTTTGCTCCAAATTTCAATTCGATTGGAAACCCCTAAAATCACACACTCTTTATCAAGCTTTGCGTATTGCATCAGCGGGGATGGGATATTGACTCTCCCCTGTTTGTCAATTTCACTCTCGGTAGCACCCGAAAAGAAAAAACGGGTAAATGCCCTTGCATCTTTCTTAGTCAGCGGAAGGCCTTTAAGCTTGTCTTCAATAACTGACCACTCAGAAACGGGATAGCCAAACAAACACTGGTCGAGTCCACGAGTAAGAATGAACATTTCACCCAGGTTATCACGGACCTTGGCAGGGATGATCAAACGGCCTTTACTATCAATGTTATGATGATATTCGCCCATGAACATGCCACTACCCCCACTTTCTAAATACAATGTACCACATTCCCCCACTTTTCACCACCTTATTTTAAATATTCTCCCCCCTGTTTGGATTTCCTCCTTAAAAGTATCTTTTTCCATAATTTCTTATCACTTTTTTAGCAACTCATTGTCCCAGAGTTGAGGTACAATTTAATGATATTCGTGCCTAAAAAAGCTCCACCCGGATTGGGTGGAGCTTTCGCTTACATTTTGATTATTTTATGAGAGCCATCGAATTCATATTGGAGCCCAAGCAAATCTGAGACAAAATTTAAACCGTACTTATTTAAATAGTAAAAAGGATTCCATACTCGTTCCTGTGGAGAGCCACCTGGCCTTAATGCATTTTCCACCCTTGTGAATTTCTTCAAGATGTGGTCATGCTTGCGGCAGACCGCTTCGACGATTTTTCCCTCCATAAAGCTAATTTGCTTCATCAAGATTTGTTCGTTCTTTTCAAGCAGCGGCATAAGCACCGGATCGATTGTTTTCGATTTTTCTCTGACAAGCGTATATTGCTTAGCAAGTGTGACTTTAACATTTTCAAAAAGCTCTTCAACTTCACGGTCTTTCAGTGACTCAATAAATTTCAATTCATGCTTGTTTGTTCCAGAAATGAGCACTTCCTTAAGGTCAAGGTTCAGTTCCTTCAAATCTGTCTCGATGGAACGCTCCAGGATGGTGATATTCAGCCTTGGCACCAACGGAGGCATCTTTAAGCCGAAGTGTTCGAATACAAGCTTTAATTCAGCCCAATAAGCAATCTCGCCCGGCCCGCCAATGAAGGCAAGAGTCGGAAAAAGCCATTCCTGCATCAGCGGTCTTGTAACGACATTGTTGCTAAGCTTTTCAGGAAATTCATTTGCAATCTCCTGCAATTCATCAAAAGAGAAGCTTACCTCTCCATTTTTTCCGGTAAATCCGCCAGTTTCTGGGTCAAACTGGAGCAAAATCCTCTCATTTGCCTCTTCATCGTAATAGAAGAGATTGGCTGCATTTTCATTTATATCGATCATATTAGGATATCCAGCAGCTTCTGTCTGATGCTGCTGTTTAAGAACTGCAGCGGTGATTTCCTGATGGTTGTTCATCTGTTGCATAAAATATTCTTTTTCAAGCTTCCGCAATTCCTTGTTCCCTGAATCAACAATCAACAAGCCTGAATCCTTGAAAAGCTCCATGATGATCGAAGCAAAAAAATCCACAAACGATTCAGCTGTTTTCAATGATTCCAGTGCAAATGACAAAATTTCTTTTGTATGCTTTGTTTCACCGTAGGTTTCAATAATCTCTTCAACCCATGAATAACACAATTCCTTATTGATACAGACTTCGGAAATCATTTTCTTTTCTAGATTCTTCTCTGGGTATATCCACTTTTCCTGTTTATTGTTATTCATAACATAAACATGATTTACTTCCTGATAATCATGATCTTCTCCTGCAATCCAAAAGACCGGCACAACAGGAACGCCAAGTTCAGCCTCTTTTTGTTCCGCAAGCTTAAGTATAGAGATGACTTTGTGGATCGTATATAGCGGTCCTGTCATGATGCCAGCCTGCTGTCCTCCGATGACTGCTACACTATTCTCCTGACGAAGCTTCTCTAAGTTAGCACCGGTTTTATCCGAATGGGCATATCGTGACATGAACGATTGTATATGGTCAGCCAGTTCATTTCTCATGAATGTTCTATTTTTGAGTTCATCTAACCGATGAACATATTCATCACCATTTTTAAAATTATAATGAAAGAAGCTCTGGAGTTCAGTGCTTCCAGCAAGGTAATCTGTCGCAAACCGGTTCGCAGCCGGAAGAGAGAGATTCAACATCTCCATTTACGTGTACTTCCTTTCTCGTCAACAATTTTCACTGTTATGAGTATAGCATTGTTTGAAATGAAAAGAAAAAAACTTTGCTTTGCGAAAGTTCTAAAATCAGAATTATTTTTGCTGCTTAAAACAGGCTCTGTTAAACAAGGCTGTTGATTTTCGTTCCAGGCGCTTCGCTTTCCCCGGGGCTGGCGCTGAGGCACCTCGCCGCTTCGCTCCTGCGGGGTGCAAATGATTCCTCACGAGAATCATTTCACCTAGGTCTCACCTGTCCAGCTGCGCCCTCAGGACATTGAATACCTTCCTCGAACCGGCCCACGCACGATGGAAATGCGGTACCATTTTCGGAGGAGTCTGCGCGACTTCCATTACAATCAACAGGGTATGGAAATCAACATTCAGCTTAAACAGAGCCTAAAACAAAAAGCGCTGGACCATCTCACTGCTGCGTGAGCGGACCAACACTAAAGTATTCTTAGTTTGTTATTGTACTATCATTATTGGGTGCAAATGCCGATTCGACTTCCAAAGCTTAAAAATCAGCTTTTCACGGAAAGCTGCTCCCCAAAGCGAATTAAGAGCGAAAAAAGACTAAACAAACAACAATGTCAGCCTTTGGAATAAGCCGAATAATACAAGAATGACATACGCTGAAAAAAACAGCAAAAAGTTAAATCGCCAGAACCCTTTGAACACTTTGGGCAACACGATTTCCTCTTTGTACTTCCAATGAATCAGGACAAAGATTGCCGCCAGTCCGAACAAGACAAGCAATATCAGCCACAAAAAGGATTTTCCCCATATTGTAATAATTAAAAAATGGACGGACAGCACTAACAGTAAAGTACTGAAATCAATTGCAAGATTGACTGACCGCCGATGGTTTCCTGAAATTTGCTTGCTGATAATGAACACAGCTAAGTAACCAACCATTGGGACTGTGATCAATGTGGCAACGAATGCGGAGAAAATTCCCGGCATTATGCCCCCTCCCTTTCGTGCTCCTTCCCCTTGATGCAATCATAATAATTATGTATTAATGGAGCTTTTATATTTTTCCTTGCAGCTTCTTCCAGCAAATAGCCGAGGATGGCATCTATTTCTGTCTTCCTGCCATTCTCCAGATCTTTATACATAGATGAATAATTTTCGGCTGTTTTTTTACAAACGTTCAATAAGTTCTCGAAATAGTCTTCCTTATTATGTAATTCAAGCACTTGTGCACATTCATCGAAAAGGTTTACAAAAATTCCCTTGTAATAAGGATTCTTGATCAGGTCTCCATTCTTCACATTAAGGATTGCTGTCAATGGGTTGATGACGGAATTGACTACCAGCTTTTTGATCAGCATGGACTCATAATCATCTTCATGAATCAACGGGAAATCTGAGGCAAGTGAAGCGGATAATTCTCTTAAAAGATTTTCACTTCCCTTGTATAACGCAGCCCGGGTCACTCCGACACCATTATGGATTACGGTATTGCCATTTGACCTCACAGCACCATGTTCCACAGAACCTACAAATATAGGCAGGACAGTCAAATCCTTGAGCAGTTTGATATGGCCATAACCATTTTGAAGGAATAGGAGGCTTCCAACTGCCTTTGCAGTTAACATTGGTATTATTTCTGGCAGCTGGTATTGTTTCACAGCAATAATCGCCATATCTACAGTCCCCTGCCAATCATGAAGTGGGGCAGCATATACATTATGGGTCGTCCTCTTATCTCCAAGTTTTATCCTATGTAATCCATGAGTATTAATTAAGTCTGCTTGTTGCTGTGTACGGGTGTACAAATGGACTTCATGCTTCTCGCTTAGGTAATAAGAGAACAGCAAGCCCAACGAGCCGCCCCCGATAATTGCAATCTTCATAAAACCCTTCTGCTCCCTCCCGTGTAAAACCTTTGCATGTAAAAAAAAATAATTAAAAAACTAAAACCTATTAAAGTGCCTGTTATTTCGGCTTTTTATAAAATAAACCTTAAAGGACTTAGTCATATTTTATCAGAAATAATGCTTTATTTGGAAGAAGTGTTTAGAAAAGTCTATGAATATTTATAACACATATATTAAGAGGCTGCTAAGAGGACAAAAATGAAACGGAGGCCCTTCGAGGGACCTCCGCTAGGATTATACTGGATAAACTGGATGCTTCCTGACACTGAATACCATATCTTTTGTTTCATATAGTTTGAATCTTCCAATCAGGGCATTTCGTAAATCGGAAGCTGCGACTATATCATCAACGATTAATTCCGAAGCCAATTTGTAGATATCGATACTCTCTTTATATTCCTGATGCTTCTCCTGGACAAAAGCAATCTTCTCCTTAGGATCCGCAATTTCATTAATCTTATTTGAATATACCGCGTTTACAGCAGCTTCTGGCCCCATAACAGCAATCTGTGCAGTAGGCAAAGCGATGCAGCAATCAGGTTCAAATGCCGGGCCGGCCATGGCGTATAGCCCTGCTCCATATGCTTTCCTTACAATTACAGATATTTTTGGAACTGTCGCAGAGCTCATAGCAGCAATCAGCTTTGCACCATGGCGGATAATTCCCGCACGTTCTACCTTTGTCCCAATCATGAAGCCTGGTACATCTGCAAGGAATAGCAATGGAATATGGAATGCGTCGCATAGCTGGATGAATTTAGCGCCCTTGTCGGCAGAATCCACAAACAGGACACCACCCTTTACCTTAGGCTGGTTGGCGATGATTCCGATTGCCCTGCCGTCAATCCTGGCAAGTCCAGTGATTAATTCAGGAGCAAAAAGCTTCTTGATTTCAAAAAAGCTTCCTTCATCGATCAGCGCATCAATACCTTCGTACATATCAAATGGAGCGTTCTGGTTTACAGGAACAATCTCCTCAAGGCTCCTGCCCGCCTTTGGAGCGACTCCCTCAATCAGCTCTGTCTTGGATTGGAAGTTGGAGGGAAAATAGCTCAAATACTTCCTTGCTGCTTCAATCGCTTCCTGCTCACTGTACACGAGCATGTCACCAACACCACTGACCGAGCAATGCATGCGGGCGCCGCCCATTTCTTCCAATGTAACTTTTTCGCCAATTACTTTTTCTGCCATCCTTGGTGATCCAAGATACATGGAGGCATTTTGATCTACCATGATCACGATGTCACAGAAGGCTGGTATATAGGCACCGCCTGCAGCTGAAGGACCGAAAAGCAGGCAAATTTGCGGAATCACGCCGGAAAGCTTTACCTGATTGTAAAAGATTTTGCCCGCTCCGCGTCTGTTAGGAAACATATCAAGCTGATCCGTAATCCTTGCACCAGCGGAATCAACAAGATACAGCAAAGGCACCTTAAGCTTTTCTGCTGTTTCCTGGATCCTGATAATTTTTTCTACCGTTCTGGCTCCCCATGATCCAGCCTTTACAGTAGAGTCGTTTGCCATTACACAGACAGTCTCGCCACTGATCATGCCGATTGCAGTGACAACTCCGTCTGCAGGAAGATCACCTGCCTGGTAGTTGGCAAACTTTCCGTCTTCTTCGTAAACGCCCCCATCAAATAAAAGATTTAGACGTTCACGTACAAAAAGCTTATTCTGGCCGGCATTCTTTTCATGATACTTCGGATGCCCGCCTGCTTCTATTTGTTTGATCTTTTCTTCTAATGTTTCAGAGAGAATCTTAGCAGTAGTCATTTTCACCCTCCTCAAAACTTATTATTCTAATACAAGCAGGACGTCGCCTTCGTTTACAAAATCACCAATGTTCACTTTAATTTCTGCTACTGTACCTGCTCCAAGGCTTTCAACCGGGATCTCCATTTTCATCGATTCCAGCATCAATACTTCTTGACCTTCAGACACTGTATCCCCTGCTGCCACTAATACATTAAGAACGGTTCCTGCCATGTTTGCTGTAATCTCTTTCATGTTTTTTCCTCCTCTATTTAGATGCCAATTTTCTTTCTGATAAATAGGCTGTTGTGTAATTTCCTGACTGGAAACCCTTTTCCTGTAAAACTTCTGCGAATAAAGGTGCATTAGACTTTATTCCTTCAAGTTTTAACTTTGCGAAGAATTCCTGTCCTAAACGGATCGCTTCGTCCCTTGTCTTGCCTGTAACGATGCACTTGGCAACCATCGGATCATAAAATGGTGTAACAGTTGAGCCTGATTCATATCCTGGGTCAACACGAACTCCATTTGATTCCATCCAGGAAAATTCACTGATTTTTCCTGGAGAAGGCAAAAACCTTACAGGGTCTTCAGCGTACAGACGGAATTCAATTGCCCAGCCCTTTTTTTGAATTTCCCCCTGCATTAGAGGCAGCTTTTCACCTCGTGCCACAAGAATCTGCCACTTAACGAGGTCAAGACCAGTAATCGACTCAGTTACCGGATGCTCAACCTGAAGCCGTGTATTCATTTCAAGGAAATAGAAATTTTCATTTTCATCAACGATGAATTCTACAGTGCCGGCGTTAACGTAATCAACTGCCTTAGCAGCCTTCACTGCCGTTTCATACATCTTCTGTCTTGCTTCTTCCTTCAAGAAAGGTGACGGGGCCTCTTCGATTACTTTTTGATGGCGACGTTGAATCGAGCAGTCCCGTTCAAACAAATGCACATAGTTGCCATGCGAATCACCAAAAACCTGGACCTCCACATGCCGCGCATTTTTAATGTATTTTTCGATGAAAACTTCATCTGTCCCAAAGTATGCTTTTGCTCTTCCTTTGGTAGAATCAAAATTCTTAGCGAGCGCTTGCTCATTTTCGCAGAGCACCATACCGATGCCGCCACCACCGCCACTAGCCTTAAGCATGACAGGATAGCCAATCTCAGCTGCGAGCTCAAATGACTCGTCAAGCGTTTTAACACCAAGTTCACTGCCTGGGACAACTGGAACGCCAGCGATCTCCATCGTTGTTCTTGCAACAATCTTATCGCCCATTTTGTCAATCGTATCTGGTGATGGTCCAATAAATGTCAGGCCAGCATCCCTGACTTTTCGGGCAAACTCTGCATTCTCCGATAAAAAACCGTAGCCCGGATGGATGCCGTCAACATTTTCAGCTTTAGCGATCCTTAAAATCTCATCTGCATTCAAGTATGATTTTTGAACTGGAGGTTCCCCAATTCTGAACGCGCTATCCGCTTCCTTCACGAACGGCAGGTCCTTATCAGCATCAGAATAGACAGCCACGGTTTTAATTTCTAATTCACGGCAAGTGCGGATGATGCGAAGCGCAATTTCTCCCCTGTTTGCAATTAATATTTTTTGCACGCTTTTTCCCCTTTCCCGTTAAAAAGTACACTCACTATTAAAATTCTACAATATTCTGTTTTTTTCCTGCAAAAATTGGAACCGCTTTCTAAAAATCAAATGCAGAATTTTTCATGTTTTTATAATATAATAAAAAAAGAGTTATTAAAAACAATTTTATTTTAGCTGCCTTTAAAATACGTATATTCTGGGTATAGATTTATACATTAAAATTTACGGCAGCATAAGCGGGGGATGTAATATGACCAATAAAGTGGAAAAACTAAAAATCAATTATAAGACACTAGAGGAATTCAAAAAATTCAGGGAGTATGGCCATCAAGAACTTTCCATGCTCGAGGATCTTGAAGCGAATATTGTTGAAAATGATAGCGACTCACCTTTTTACGGTATTTATTTTGGTGATAAGCTGGTCGCAAGGATGAGCCTCTATCAGGTTAAGAGACAATTTGACCGTTATTTTGAACCGGCTCAAGACTATCTGGAATTATGGAAGCTGGAAGTTCTTCCAGACTATCAGGGCAAAGGCTATGGCAAAACACTGGTTGAGTTCGCAAAAAGCTTCGGCTTGCCAATCAAGACAAATCCACGTGTAAAATCCCAGGATTTCTGGGACAAAATGGACTTCACTCCAGTCCACTATGATATGGAAAGGGACCGTGGCGAAAATCCGCTTGTCTGGTACCCTGCTGGTGTAACGGAACAGATTCAATAGAAATGCATATGCGCCTTTTAAGCAGAACAAACACCTGCCGGGAGCCCGGCAGGTGTTTGTTTGCTATCTACTTCTCTACTTTCTCAAGGCTTCCTTTTGGTTCAACCTGAAATTTCATTTTCTGTTGTTTCTCATCTTCCCTTGGGCCAACCCTTTTCCTCGCCCTCTCCATAATATCAATCAAAGCGCGATAATCTTCTTCCATTGATTTTAGTTGAGTTTCTAATTTTTCATTTTCAGCAGACAAGTAATAGATTTGCTTTTCAAGGCTGTGAATTTTTTCTTTATGCTCATCAAGGCTTTCTTTGTTTCCGGATGCTAAGCCCGCTTTTTCATAGAGATCTTCAAGATATCGTTTCACCTGCTGCAAGCTGATATTTGCTTGCTTTTCTTCTAATACAGGAGAAGCAGTCTGAGCCTCAGGCACTGGCGCGGTAGTTTCTTCTGCCTTTTCAGCAGGTTTGGACTGCTTCTTGGCTTCCTTCCTCTGCTTTTTAGCCAGTTCAATACCAGATTTATATTGCTTCCGGACGCAGGAATTCCAGCGGAAACCACAGGCTGCGGCTGTCCGGGAGAGCTGTTTCCCTACTTCCTCAAAAGCTTTTAATTGCGTTCCGCCCTCACGGATATTGCGCAATACTACTTCAGCCAGTAATAAATCTTCATCTAGTGACCAGGCATCCTGACGGGTTAATGGCATCAGAAAATCCCTCCTATTGTTTTTTATTCATTCATATGCATCTGCTAGGAAAGATAGACTGATTACATGCCTTGTGACTGTTAATTATTTTTATTTTTTTGGTGCATAAATTCGTCCACTTTTTTGTGGTGTGCCTCTCCCTCCCATAACAGAGCACATCCGGCTGCCTCTTCCTTCATTCTTTCTTTCATCGATAAAAGCTCCCACTTTTTATTTACTAAAGTTTTATAGGCTTCTAATACCCCAGTTTCTTTTTCTAAGCTTTCTTTTAAAAATGAGAGACACGCTTCCATTGGGTCACCTTCATACAGATCATGCAGGAACCCTATTTCCCTGAGTTCTTCTGCTGAATGTATTTTTGCTTCTAAGAGCATTTTAAGTGCATTCGGATGCGGAAGTTTTTCTAAAAGCAGCGTTCCCCCGCCCCAGCCTGTGGTAATGGCCAAATTGGCTTGTACGAACCCAGCTTTCATGCCGTTTTTCCCGATTCTGAAATCACAGGCAGAAGCTATTTCGCAGCCTCCTCCAACTGCGATGCCATTTAAAATAGCAATAGTCGGTTTTGGGAGGACAAGGAGTTTATATAGAATTTCTGCCATCCTCGACAGCATCCCATATGCCTGCTCCTCTGTCTTAAGCAGGTGAAATGCCGCTAGATCACCTCCAGAACAAAAAGCCTGGCTGCCCGCACCAGTGATTGCGAAAACCTTAACATCATCAGCGGATGCCAGTCTGATCGCTTCTTCAAGTCCATTCATTACATCAAAATTTATCGCATTTCTTCTATCCGGTCTATTTATCTTAAAAAGCAATACACCTTCATTTTCTTTGGATATTATGTACGGTTCCATCCTTGCCCTCCTATAAACTAATCTTGTTCCATTAAATTTTATCAATTTTCCGTAAAATGAAAAAGCAATGTTCCTGCTTAATATATTTTTTCACAAGAAAACAAAAAAGCACAGGGACGCATGAGCATCCTGTGCTTTTTTGTACAGAAAATTAGTTGTTTACAACTTCTTTTCCTTTGTATGTTCCGCAAGCCTTACATACACGGTGAGCAAGTTTCATTTCACCGCAGTTTGGGCATGCTACCATACCCGGAACCTGTAATTTAAAATGAGTACGGCGTTTTCTTTTCGCAGTTTTAGACGTTCTTCTAAATGGTACAGCCATTCTTCCCACCTCCTTAAAGAGAATAAGAAAGTTTATGAAGGCCAGTCCAATCTGGACCTTCACGCTCTTTTTTAATCGATTAATTAGTCAGAGGAATCAGATTCCTCAAAGAATTTTGCAAGTCCGGCAAGTCGGGGATCGAGTTTTTCAGTTTTTTCCTGTTCCTCGATTACTTCCCAATCCTTACCTGACTGGGGTGCGCCTTCCTGACCAGCGCTATCATCACAAAACACCTGTATTGGAACTTCCAGCAGCAGGATTTCCCTGATGAGTGGTTCAAGATCAAGGACATCGCCTGTTACTTGATAAACTTCCTCATCAGCCTCGTAATCGTGGCTGTTTAAAAGGAAAGTTTCCGTGGTTTCAACATCAATTGGAAAATTTACGTCAACCAATGTCCGGGAACATGGAAGGATAAGATGGCCTTCAATCCGAATATGGAACGTCACTCTAGTGGCACTTATATCGGCCCTTCCAGTGAGGTGAATCGGAGAGACCTCACGGATCGTGGGATCTGTTTCCTTAACCGAATCCATCCGAACAATCTCGTCGATTAGAAAGTCCTTGTTTCGATGTTTTTGTATTTGACTTATTGTCCATTTCATAGAATCACCCCAAGGCAACAAAGGTAATTATAGCAACTCGTATAATCATTTGTCAATATTTTTTCTTTACACTATAATTTACATTATTACTGTAAATTAAACTTCTAGATAATGCAATATCCATATTACCACGAAGGAGCACAATAATGAAAGCTGTTGGCGTTGTTGTTGAATATAATCCTTTCCATAATGGTCATCTTTTTCATCTGCAGCAGGCTAAAGAGCAGTCGGGTGCTGATATAGCAATCGCAGCTATGAGCGGGAATTTCCTGCAGCGGGGCGAACCGGCGCTTGTTTCAAAATGGGCAAGAACCAGAATGGCTTTGTCTGCCGGTGTGGACATCGTCTTTGAGCTTCCCTATCGATTTGCCACCCAGCATGCGGAAATTTTTGCTGATGGTGCTGTGTCCATTCTCTCCGCAGCCGGCTGCAGCAGCCTTATTTTCGGCAGTGAATCAGGAGATTTGCGTGCATTTAAGCGGACTGTCCTATTTCTCGAAAAAAACAACGAACAATTTCAAGAAAATATTAAGTACTTCACATCAAAGGGAAATAGCTATCCCAAATCCATTTCTCTAAGCTTTCAATCATTATCACCATCAGAAACATTCATCGACATCTCAAGTCCAAACAACATCCTTGGTCTTCATTACATACAAGCAATCAACAGGCAGGAAAGCAGGATGCTGCCTGATACGATCACGAGAAAAAGCGCTGGCTATCATGATGAGCATTTTTCCTCAGCAACCATAGCCAGTGCAACTAGTATAAGGAAGGCTTTATTTGGAGCCTCTGGAGAAATGGATACAATAAAAAGCCTTGTCCCAGACTCTACATTTGAACAACTGGCACTATATAAAGAGAAGTTCGGCGGATTTCAGTCCTGGGAGAATTATTGGCATTTGCTAAAATATAAATTGCTCCAAAGCAGCCCTGCTGAAATAAGAGATTTTTATGAGGTTGAAGAAGGCCTTGAAAACAGGCTGTTATCCAAAGCTGCTTCATCAAAATCCTTCCATGAATTTATGGAATCCATCAAAACAAAACGCTATACATGGGCTCGACTCCAAAGAGTCTGCCTTCATATATTAACCAATACAAAAAAAGATGAGATGAAAAAAACCAAAAACACCGTCAATTATTTAAGATTATTAGGAGCTACTGAAAAAGGAAGAGAATATTTAAAGCAAAATAAGAAAATTTTTACTCTTCCTGTCATATCAAAGCTTTCTGCATATTCTGATCCAGATCTTGACCTTGATATCAAGGCGTCAAGAATCTATGCACTAGGCCAGAATGGCGAAGGACAAGAAGAACTTCTTCGCGAAGAATTTTCAAGACCTCCAATAATGTTGTAACTAGATGTTTAAAGCTGCACTGTCACAAAATAACCTGCTTTAAGCATGTCGCTGTTAATCTGGAATGTTGATTTCCGCTACAATCAACAGGTGCTAAAGATTAACATTGACCTTTAACACAGCCTTAAGTATTAAAAAAACAAGCTGATAAAATCAGCTTGTTTTTTCTTTTAAATTCTCCAGGTATAATACAGCATCTTCGAATGTGTTGACTGGTACGATTTTCATTTTGGTTTTGATATCCTTCGCGGCAATCATTGCTTCTTGATAATTCGAGTCCTTCGCACCCTCTTCATTAGGCGCAAAAAAGATTTCGGCACCAGCCTTGTCTGCAGCGACTACTTTTTGCTGGATACCGCCAATCCTGCCTACGATTCCATCTGGTGTAATTGTACCTGTACCAGCTATTTGGTAACCTTTAGTCAAATCCTCTTTAGTTAACTGATTGTATATTTCAAGTGAGAACATCAGACCTGCTGATGGTCCTCCAATTTCTTCTGATTGTACTGTGACATCCGGATCAACGTCGATTTCTTTGTCATCTACCAATTGGATACCGACAGCAGCACGATTGCTCCCATCCTCTAATGCTTTAAGCTGTACCTCTGCCTGATCTGTCTTTCCATTACGTTTATATGATAGCTTGACGACCTCTCCTGCCTTTTTGGAGCTGACATATTTAATAAACTCATCCGAAGACTTGAATGCTTTGCCGTCGATTTCAAAAACATGGTCACCTGGCATCAATTTTCCTTCAGCTGGCATTCCAGGCATGACCCTGAGCACATAGACTCCCTTATAAGTGTAATTCACTGGGATTCCCGCTTTTGTATACGCAACTTCGATTGCTGATGTTTTTGAGTCAGCCATCATGTGAAGCTGGCGGATGTTATATTCTTCATCGGACTCATCCTCGGCCCGGATATCTTCAACCGGATAGATCTCTTGATATTTGCTTAGCTTTGCGATGATGTAAGCATAAATATTCGCCTTCCCCATCCTTACAGTTGTCAGCATGAAGTTTCCCTCTTCCTCAAAACCGCCTTCAACCTTGATAATGGGCTCTAGTTCTTTCGCCATTCCCGGCTTTGTGACATAATAAGGCAAATAATATAGGGCACTCGCCATTAAAAGTATAGCTGCCAAGATGCTCAGCTTTATAGATGTTTTTCTTTTCATTCCGTCTGGGACTCCTTCCACTGCTCAATACACTGTTTTATCTTAGCTACATGCTTCTTCGCTTCTTCTTCACCAATTGCAATGATTTCTTCTATATTCGTAAAAGCTTTCGAATTATACATTTCTACTCTTGGCCTGATCATCACATCAGACGCAACCTCTCGATTGGCAACAAGCTCCATTTGCATTATATCAATGCTTTGGATGATCACATCAAAAATGGAGGTGATATCAACGTTCACTTTTACATGGGAGACATCAACGGCAACCACGAGGTCAGCTCCCATTTCCTTAGCAACGGAAACAGGAATTCTGTCCACTACCCCTCCGTCCACAAAAAGCCGTCCATCCAATTTTTCCGGGACAAAAATACCAGGGATTGCGATGCTTGCCCTGACAGCCTCTGCCACTGGCCCTTTCTTAAAAACAACCTTCTCTCCCGACATCAGGTCTGTTGCCACGATCCCGATAGGAATATCGAGCTCTTCGATTGTTTTTCCATGTGTAAAGATCCTAATTAACTCTTTTACTCTTTTTCCAGCAATAAACCCCATTTTTGGCACGGTAAAATCCAGATAATACTTTCGTTTAAACACTCTTGAAAGCTTATACAGCCTGTCGATGTCAAGACCCGCTCCATAAAATGAAGCAACAAGAGCCCCCATGCTGCTCCCCGCGATCAAATCAATGGGGATTCCCTCATCTTTCAATACCTTTATTACACCCAGATGGGCAAATCCTCTTGCGCCACCTGAACCAAGGGCTAAACCTACCTTTGGACGCGGCAAAGCTTTTTCCTCCCTTAGATCCTATATTTTAACCATACAAACTAAACTTGGTCTAATTTGCTGTTCAGCGAGTATATTGATTTATATGAGGACAAGGCAGACAACTGCACAAATATTTATGAAGTTGCTGCAAACCCTTTTCCTAAAGTAATTGGAAGTATTCAAGGATTCAAAAGGTCATTTGCTGAAAAAAGAATGGTTTGTTCAACTAACAAACAGCCGGGGTTGAAAATCCCCCTCTTATGAAGTTTTACTTTATTTTACCACTGTTTAAATAAGTTTCACAGCTACATACCACAAAAGGGAGGGTGAAAGGTGCTTAAATCCAGATTAAAAACGCTATTCCTTGCAGCCTCTGTCACTTTAATGGCTGCATCTTTAATATCTTTTCCGCAGGAATCCTTTGATGCCTCGATCAGAGGATTAAATATGTGGTGGGAAATCGTCTTTCCTTCCCTCCTCCCTTTTTTCATTGTTTCGGAAATGCTGATTGGTTTTGGTGTGGTCCGGTTTATCGGTGTCCTGCTCGAACCACTGATGAGGCCCTTGTTTAAGGTTCCGGGTGTTGGCGGATTTGTCTGGGCAATGGGCATGGCTTCCGGCTACCCTGCAGGAGCTAAATTAACTGCACGCCTCAGGCAGGAAAAGCAGCTGACAAAAATAGAAGCTGAAAGACTAGTATCCTTCACCAATTCATCAAACCCGCTGTTTATTTTTGGAGCTGTATCAGTGGGCTTCTTTTATAATGTACAACTTGGAATCATCCTTGCCTTGGCACATTATCTGGGTAATATCAGTGTGGGACTGATTATGAGGTTTTATGGAAAAAACGAGGAAAGTCAAAAAGAAACCGAGTCAAAGCTGTCTATTCGAGCTGCCTTCGCAGCCTTGCACAGGACAAGGATCAAAGACAACCGCCCAATCGGCAAGCTGCTTGGTGACGCTGTGACATCATCGATCCAAACCCTGTTAATGATCGGCGGGTTCATCATTTTATTCTCTGTCATCAACAAGCTCTTATTCCACTTACATATCACAGCTTTTCTAGCCAAATTCATCGAGATTGCATTAGGGATGCTTGGGATGACTGAAATGCTCAGCATGCCCTTTATCTCAGGTCTGTTTGAAATCACCCTGGGGAGCCAGATGACCAGCCAGGTTCAGGATGCTACTCTCATGCACCAGGCAATCATCACGAGCTTCATTCTCGCTTTCAGCGGTTTCAGCGTACAGGCCCAGGTTGCAAGCATCCTCGCACAGACTGACATTCGATTCCAGCCTTTTTTCGTGGCCAGAATCCTGCATGGTTTTTTTGCTGCTTTTTATGCCTTTATCTTATGGAAGCCGGTGTATGTGAGGTTCTTTGAAGGCGGACAGCCATCAAATGCCCTTCCTGTGATGGAATACCTTTCAACGGAAGGTGGCCGCCTTGCTGATGCCCATAATACGCTGATTACTGTCGGTCCCCTAATTACGATAGTAAGTTTAATTATGTATGTATTGATTCTCGGCAACCGCATATTAAGAAAAGCGTAAGCGTCTCGTAAAAGGAACGGCGACTAACTACGCCACGTCCTGTGGCAACGTCGCCGTCAGCACATCCTGTGCAAGTCCGACAAGCGCTGGCCGACTAAAACCGCCACGTCCTGTGGCAACGTCGGCACTAGGACATCGTGTCCGTCGAAGGGCCGGCCGGTGAAGTCGTTCTTTGACTTCATTGGGCGGACCGAAATCGAAATGTGTAGCCGACTGGCCAGAAACGCAGAAACTGGAGACTCCGACAAAGAAGCGCTTTTTGCTTCTGCCGGCGGAGTTGAAGTTTCTGCGTTTCTAGGAGGCGAAACTAGACAAGCGACTCGAGGGGCTAGGCGCTGAAGCTAGACATTTCTTGAAGTGAATTTTATGTTTCTTATCTTATAAAAGAAAAATAACGGGCAGAAATTCTGCCCGTTATTCTTTATTTCCTTTAAATTTGCTGATCAGTGCCTCTTCCACCTCTGGAGGAACTAATTCGGATATTTTCCCGTCATACTTGGCCACTTCTTTAACGATACTGGAGCTCAAAAATGAGTACTGGTTGTTCGTCATGATGAAAAAGGTTTCAATTTTATCATTTAATACTCTGTTCATTGAGGTGATCTGCATCTCATATTCAAAATCGGAAACGGCGCGCAGCCCCCTTATGATCGCATTAGCATTAACGCTTTCCGCATAGTCGACAAGCAGGCCCTGAAAGGAGTCAACTTTAGCATTCGGTATATTCTTAGTTACCATCTTGATGAGTTCAATTCTTTCATCCACAGAAAATAGCGGTTGTTTAGATGAGTTATTCAATACCACCACATATAACTCGTCAAAAACCTTTGCTGCCCTTGTAATGATATCGAGATGCCCGAAAGTAACAGGATCGAAACTTCCTGGACAAACAGCAATTCTTGCCACTTAGACTTCCCCCTCATCTTGTGCATCAAGCTTGTAAAGCGTTATGCCGATAATTCCATATTTCTCATTTCTAGATTGCTTTAACACGCCTATTCTTTCAGGCAGCTGAATATCTGAAGCATGCTCGCATACTATTAATCCTTCTTCATGGATCAGCTTTTCCTTTTCAATCATTTCAAGCAGTTTAACAAGCTGCTGTTTTTTGTAAGGAGGATCCAAGAATATGTAATTAAAGGTTAGATTCCTTTTCTGTATAGCTTTCAGTGCTCTGACAGCGTCATTCCTGTAAACCTCGGCGCTATTTTCAAGCCCGCATGACTTAAGGTTTTCATTGACAATATGTATCGCTTTGCCTTCACGGTCTACGAATATGACTTTTTCAAGGCCCCTGCTGAGAGCCTCTATTCCAAGTCCTCCACTGCCAGCAAACAAATCCAGGGCAATTCCACCTGTAAAATAAGGACCAATCATATTGAACAATGATTCCTTCACTTTGTCAGTTGTAGGCCTCGTACTCGTCCCGGGTACCGCCTTCAAAATACGGCCCTTTAAATCACCTGATACAACTCTCATCTTATGTACTCCTCAATTATGCAAATTACTCCCTTATCCTACCACACATACAAAAAATTAACCAAATAAGTGTATAACACTTCCTAAAGTGGAAATAATGAAAAATAACAACATCAATTCGAGGATGTTGTTGCCAACCGCGGAGAAGACTTACGTTTCCCCATAAGTTCTTCCTCCGGTTTCTCCTCTCCCTTTGCCTTCTATCCTGTTAAAATGGATGTAGAAGGACCCTGCAGATTTTGCAGGGCTTTTTTTTGCCTTCTTTTAAGGCAGATTAGATAAGGATTTCCCCAGATTACAGGGATAGAGCGATTTCCTCTTCACTTTCGTCAACCGACACTTTAAAAAGAGCTTGGAGCCAATGCCCCTCAATATATACAGTTCCGCTAATAATCTTAAAGGGGTTTTCCAGTAAGCCAAAATTTTTCCCATTCATTACAAAAGTATTATTCTTTAAATTAAAGGAATACTTGCTGTTGTTAGATGTCACTTCAATCGAAGTCATCCGGGAATCGACATTTGTCTGGTTACCCAATGAACTCATTGTTTTTATGAGTGGGAATAATTTTGAGTCTCCTTCTAATAGAATATCCCAATCCATTATCTTTTGGCCATTCACAATGAGTCTCCTGCCATCATTAAAAAGCAATGGATAAAGACCTGATTCATCTTGTTTATTTAGGGTGAAGAATTTGGTTTCCATTCCCTTGATTGCAGCTAGCTGATCGTTAAGCTCAGTATAATCAATGCTTGTTTCAACTCCTGCGAGGATAAGAGTAAAGTCATTTATTTCTTCGGCAGTTAATTTAGTTTGAAGCTCTTTAACGATTCCCTGGCTTTTCGGATTGGATGCAGGTTGTTTTATGATTAATGAAGCAAGTGCCTCAAGCAGCCGTTTGTTGTTCTGGCCCAGTCCTTGAATTTTCTGAGAAAGGAAAGATATCGCCAATTGCTGTTCAAGTTCATTTTTCGATAGGCTGCTCGCAGCAAGAAGAAGACCATTTCCATGGAAGTTGCGATTTTCACTATTAAAGATTACTGATAAATGATTTTTATCAGCAAGACCTTTAAGACTATCAAATTTGTAGATTCCAGGCTGTTCTTGGGAATTGCTGTAGTACTGGATTCCTTTTTGACTCGAGAATTTCTCGAGGCTCCTGTTCTGCCAATAAAGGGAGGGGTTTTCTCCCAATCCTTCAAAGACATAGTATTTCACGACTTCCATTTGCCTATAGCCCTTTAGAGGCAGACCTGCGACCCATGTTCCTTTCCGATGGATCCTATCCACTATTTCAATTCTTGTTGAAGCTATCTCCCGCTCACTAAACGAAACAAGCCAGTCGTTCAAGATATACTCTACTGCTGCTGAATCAGATTTTATGAAATATTCAAATTGAAGATCATCTCCTTTAGCTTTTATTGATTGCGTTTCTAAATCATTCTGGCAAGGCACACCCTCTGAATCTTTACAGACAAGTTCTGAGGCCTGCTCTGGAATTATCGCACCATATCGGCTGCCATTTTGCAGGTTTTTGAATACCTGTTTAATTGTTAATCCCTTTTCGCCAACCTTGACTGTAACAGACTGTGTTATGCTTTCATCTGGGGTACTTGCCACCTGACTTGTATGATTCGAATAAATAATCCATTGCCATACTACTGTTACACTAAGAAAGATAAACAAAACGGATAAGATCAGAACGGAAACTTTTTTCATCGTCGTTCTCCTTGAAGTCTTTCTGAATCTGTATTTATAAAATATTTAATCTAATTTTAAATAATATAATAGGTCCACAAATTACAGTTTTATATAATTAAAATAACAAAAACAAGGCCCAGGAGTAAGTTATTTTTAGAAAATAGTTTCAAATATGGAAGATCATCAGGAATGCCTTCAAATTTTTAGCTGTAAATGATAAAGTATGATGGAATGATATGTTGGAAGGGGATTTTAAGATTGATTCAGCGTTTTATTGAGCTAGGCGAAGGATATTCCGATATTTACGAACTGATTGAAACCGCTAAAGCGAACCGCAATCGACTGATGCATTTAATGGCAATCCATTCAAAGATAAATAATAAAGACGTCACCTCACTTATTGTTATCCTTAAGCCGACTAATCCTGGCAGCTTTCAGGCAATGTATGTTTGCAGGGAAGGGATTCCCAATCCGCATGTGCTGAAAAACAAAAGATATGACTTGTTTGCAGAGCTGGCAGCAGAATTGGACAAAACAATCATTGAGTTCGATGCAAAGCCATCAAACCAATTCGCAGAGAAAGACTTGTATTATCAATATTTAATAGGCATTCTCCGGCTGAACCACTATATCCCGCCCATGCAATAGCCTGATCAGGCAAAAATACAGAAAAAAGGTGAGGAGTTACTCCTCACCTTTTACCTTTTTTATATACCCATTTTATAATCATATTCCTTCGCTTTATCGGGTGAAGAGTTTTCGAATTCCATTTTTAAGAATGGCTTATAAGAAGGTTCCACCTTTTTAACAAATGAATATGAACTGATCTTTTCCATTAACGCCTCTGTCTCTTCAAGGTTGCAATAGATCACGGCATATTTAAGTCTTTTCGAGACAAAATGAACATTTCCAAATCTTCTAAGCATCTTGGCTTGTTTCAGTGAATAGAGCCAGACGATTATTCCTTGCCTCTGTCCTATCATATTCTTGGTTCCCCTTTGGTAAACGTTTGCTTTGTAATAGTCTAGCATATAAAAACCTAAGTTTTCAATAATGAATATCCAGTTTGCCCCTTTTGTGGTTATTGCGTATGATGTTAAGAATAGCTTAAGGGCTTATAAAAGCATTCCTGGATGAATGAAAATTGAAAGCTGGCTGCTCACTGGAGCGGGACAAATAAAGAATTTTATAAGGTGATTATATGGATATTGAAGTAATATGGAAACTATTTTTAAAAATGCTTTGTGAATACGATTCAGTTGCTCAAGCAACTTACAAAAAGTCCGCAGGTATCCCCTTCTTGTATATCCATGCGAATGAACATCCAAGCAAAAATGAACTGGAAAAAGCCATAAGGCAATCAGCAGCTGGAGCTATGAAAGGCAAACAGCTTCATAGCGAAACCGAGTTTATCAGAACTGAAGATCATCTCTTTGTATTCCGCCATCGCTTCTATGTCCCGCAGAGAAAAATGTTCTGCTGCGGAAACGTATGCCCAGATTGTATAAGACTTAAAAACCAGGAATAACGCACAGCAACGCGTTAAAGCAGTGGGGGTCAGACCCCCACTGCTTTAACGGGGTAAAGAAAAGAGCATGGATTCGGTCCATGCTCTTGCTGATCTATTATGCGGAACATCCACAGCTTCCGCCGCTGCCACAGCCGCCGCTGCAGGAGCTTTCGAAGAAAGGGTTCCCAGTCGGCACTTTCACGCTTTCTGAGACTGACCTGCCGATAATGACACTTACTTCATCAAGAAGCCCTTGAAGGTCATTCTCAGCTTTCTTGAACTCCGCTACGACCTCATCCATATCAAGATCCCTTTTAACGATGCGAATCTTGCCCATAACTTCCTTATAGTCAGGATGATACTTTCCGAACCGCTGGACTTCCTCGTAGCGATCCTTCATATCCACAAACTCGTGAATCTTTCTTTGAGTTTCAGGATCGTTTTTAACACTATATAAACATTGCCGATAATGCTCGGCAATATCAGATTGCAAAATCATGCTGACAAGTTGTTCAGCTTCTTCTAATAACATAACTCTTTCTGATGTAACAGCAAGCAATGCTGGCTCACCTCCAACCCCCATTTTACCATGAATCTGCCAGAAATGCGAAATTTTCTGGTACGCTGCATTTTAAGATAGCCGAGGCAAAAAATTAAAGCTCTCTTCACACAGAAGAAAGCTTCATTATGATTGGGAGTTCATGCTTGAGAACATATGCATCATCATTGATGCCATCTGGACACTATTAGAAAATTTCTGTACTTTATGCGGAATGGTTTTCTCGAAATGGTGGAGCGCAGCAATCTGAGCAGAGTAAATGTCACGTGGGTCTCTGCTAAGCTTTCTATACCAGTGTGGCTGGGCTCGGACAAACTCAATCAATTCTTTATTGGACCGCAATTGCTCTATTACCTCTTTTCTCATAGTTAGCTCCTTCCTAATCCTTCCTGAATGAAAAAGGATGTCCCGGACCAGAGCTTTTTGCAGACTGCTGGCCTCCCTTATTTCCCTGGAACTGCGAAAGTACCCCTTGAATCGCTCCAAGTGCCTGACTGATGTTAGAGATTTGTCCCTGCAATTGTTCTGGATCCATATTTTTCACCGCACCCATGATGGTTCCAAGCCAATCAGTTTTCTTTTCCTGTCCTTCTACTGAATCTTTATTTTCACTGGTTTTGCTGCTGCTCCATTTAGGGTCATCCTCACCAAGCAGATACCAATCCTCGTACAACTCCTGCCAGGTCGAGTTCCCTTTTCTCACTTCCTGGATGAGTTCAGGATGATCCTTCACAAACTCCTTGAATTTTTGAACAGAGGGATGAAGACTTTTTTTGGCCATCACTTTTTTCACCTCGCTGTGTAACAAATGCCTATAATAACTTATGATTTACATTTCCGATTGGTGAGGAAAATGCCCAATAAATATTGACTGTATTTTTATCTTTCACAGACGTTCTTGTTCATCAATTTTTTTTAAAGTGTTAAAATAAAAAACAGAATGTAAATGCTGGCTATTTTCGCTAAGATCCTACTTTTGCTACAAGGTTTGTAAGTGGGGCAAATATCCTTTTTAATACGAAAAGGGCCATATAGAAAGAGGTAAATAGATAGATGGAAAAAGAATTGCAACAGCTATTAGAAGAATGCATCTCACTCTCCAGCGAACAAGATTTAGAAACTCTCCAGGTCGTTTTGTCAGGTGTCAAAAATAAACTTACAGGAAAAAACAGTACATTCATAGATGGCCTCCTTCACATGGATAGAAGACTGGATAATGAATCATGTGAGATTGACATACCAATCACGAAAATGCTCGATAATACCCTTGGCATCGTGCATGGCGGCTTTACTGCCACGGTGCTGGATACCGCAATGGGAACTCTCGCGAATAAGATTCTCCCTGAAGGATATGCTGCAGTCACATCACAGCTTAATATCCACTATCTGTCGCCTGGCATCGGAAAACGCCTGCACTGCAAAGCGACTATTGTCCATAAAGGCAGAAGTACAGTTGTTGTTGAAGCGGACGTATTAAGATCTGACGGCAAGAAAATAGCGCATTCTTCAGGAAGTTTTTTCGTCGTGGAAAAACAACACAAATAGGGTGATTTAATGGTTACGGCAATTGTAATCCCAATCGTACTTGCTTATTTTTACTGGCTTACCAGGAGAGAAATGCAGGAAAATTACGAGGAGTGGATTAAGTTAGAGGATATTCCTGAAGAAGCAATTGTTAGCGGAAAAATCATCGATGTAAGCGAACGGAAAGAACGATTCTATTATCACAGGTTCAACCATATTTCTATCATGAAGATCCAGACTGGCGTGAAAGAAATATATGTAAAAAAGGTGACCCCTTTGCGTAGCGAAGTTCAAATACCAGTATTTAAAGCAGGTGAAGTTGTACATTTATACGGGAATTGGAAAGAAGGACAGTTCTCGATCAATCGTGCCATAAAACAAGAAAAAGAAGCCTGACAAAAATTTATCAGGCTTCTTTTCCTTAAATAGATAAAGTTATGATAGCTATTACTCTTCCCAGCGTTTCACAAAATTCTGTGTGTAATGCTTTCGGTAAACACCGACTCCCAAGTGTGTAAATTCATTATTTAGTAAAGCTTCCCGGTGGGATTCACTGTTCAGCCAGCCTTCTACGACTGCTGGGGCATCCGTATAGTTGGCCGCAATATTCTCTCCTGCCAGCTCGTACAACACATCTGCTGCTTTTAAACGATCTGAAAGATTCCCGAATTTTTCGGACTCATGTGAAAAGTATTCCTCTTCTGCCATGTCTTTGCTGTGAGCATATGCAACTTCTGCTGTTTGGTCATCCCATTGGAGATTTCCTAATGCGTGACGTGACCTCATTACATTAGTGATATCGAGGATTTGTTTTTCCGTCCCAGCTTCAATTCTCTGCCAATCCTCTTCAGATGGCTCTGTAGGTTCTATTAAGTCACCCCTGTATACCATTTCATACGGCCTTTGCTTTACGAACGTGTCTTTATCCATATAGCGAATGCTGGAAACAGACCCGGTAAATTTGTCTATATACAGCTGTACGAAGTATTCACCCATTTTTACGATTGGCCTCGTATTCATATCCTGCTCTGAGAGTTCAAATTTATAAGTGCTTCCATTTAGTTCAAATGTAACTTCAGGTTCGATAACATTAAGGGCAAAAATTTCATCTACAGGCTGTCCAATTCTGAATGGCTCTACATTGAGAGCCGGACCTATGCCATAAGCAGTAACGACCCTTCCATTAAGGACTCCTGCCTGGATATATTGGTCAAGGTCATTATTGAATATCCACCAATGAAAACCATAAGCAGAAAGATCCACTCTTGATGGCTTTCCCAGGACAGACTTCAGGGCATCAATATCTTTACCCAAAAGCGACCCTACACCCTTTTCCGGCTGGCGAATTCCCCCATGAAGGCTCTGTTCACTGACCTTTTTATCAAGAGATTCATCTACTTTAGGCTTTGTTTCCTGTTCTAATACCAAGTCATCACCGTTATCCTTGGTGAACCCAAGATATAAGCCAATTATTAAAAATATTGCTGCAATGATTAAAATCCTTCCTATCGTGCGCAGATGGAAACCCCCTTTCTATTCAGCTCTGTTCGAATGTTTTATTGTTGATAACTATTAAGCATAGATCCATTCGTAAGAACATACAAGGCAGCAAAATGCTCTGAACCCTTTCTATCTCCATGATTCCCATTTTTCTAGAAATCTGCCTACTAGATTCTTTCTATTACTATATGAGCAATTTTTAAAATTATTATATCATTTAATGAGTTCTTTTTGATAGAAGCATTGAATTCGCAGCGAAAAACATTATAAACATCTTCATTTGGATTACTCAGCAGTCCGCTTTAACCGAAAACAAAAGAGGGTGTCCCAAAAGGTTTAAACTTTTAGGACACCCTCTTTTTATTTTTAGGACTGCAGTATAAATGGGACATTGATTTCCGCTCCAGACCCTTCGCTTTTTGCGAGGCTGGTGCTGAGCCATGTTTTACTGCAGTTGGCTGCCAGGTTCAGATATCTCTGAAAGTGCTTGCTGCGCCTGGTCATCGGTAAGTTCATCTATAGCAAAGTCTCCCAAAGCCACAATTCCTATAAGTTTATCTCCATCCACAACTGGCAATCTTCTGACCTTATGCTGTGCCATAAGCTTTGTTGCTTCCTGTGTTGACATGTCTGGTGTGGCAGTGACCAGATGGTTGCTCATGACTGCCTCTACTTTAGAAGATGGCGGGTGCTTCTCAGCTATGCCCCGAATGACAATATCCCTGTCGGTAATCATTCCAACCAGCCTGTCTCCATCTACAATTGGAATAGCACCTACATTTAATTCCTTCATCTTCACAGCAACCTCGAAGACATTATCCAGCAAAGTACATGTTTCAACATCACTAGTCATGATTTCACGAATTTTTCGCACCTCAGGATCCTCCTTTTGTAAAAGCTTTGCTTCGCTTTACTTTACTTTAGGATTTCCCGGACAAGGCATTTTATGCTGGAAAGTCTACATAATTCTAGCTTACCTATCAGATACTATCTTTGCCGCGAGTTAAAAGACTAGAAATTGACCATTATTTTGGCGAGATTGACGATCAGTGCGTGCATCAGTTTTAAAGACTTTTCAAGTGAAAAAAATAAGGCTCAAAATTTGGGCAGCTCTCGATAAACGACCGATGGCTGAATCTTAGAAACATCAGCAGTTGAAAAAAAACCAAAGTGATTGAAGTTTCACTTTATATTCATTGCAACTTATTCAATTTTTTACTATTATTGAAACTGAGATATAATCTTTTTTTAGTATATTTTAGCAGTGGTTTTTTAGGAGGGAATAAGATGAAATTTGAAAATACCGGCATTGAAACATTAAAGGCAGACTTAAACCGTCTTGACGAGGTTATGCTTGAGCACGGTCTTGTACGTGAAGGGCAATGGGATTATGAACGTGTAACTTATGACAAGAAGTACGAGATCAAAGAAGGTACATACTATCTTCGCGTTCAAGGCCATGTACATGAAGGTGACGTTGGGGCTCATAAAGCAATCATTCAGCTGATGACTCCATTGCTTGGAAAACATTATTATCCGCATGGTGTGGAATATGGTGAAGGTGAACATTTCCCTAAAACACTTGTAAGCCAGTGCGATAAGCTTCTTAAAGATGTTAAAGCAGAAGTCGAGAAATTCGCATTATAGGAGCTAAATATCCAATATGTGAAAAAGAAGCCCACAAGCTTTCTGAACACAAAAGACGCATGCAAATGCGTCTTTTTTACATCCGATGTATTCCAGTAATAATAATATCCACGCGCTGCACTTTAAACGAAGTTAACAACAGAATTTCCTCCATGATTTTATTCTGCAGTTCCAAAGCATTGTGAAAAATGGATAATTCACTAACCCTCACGCTTACATGAATTTTAACATTTATTATTTCTTGATCAATTTCTACTATTACCCCATGGTCAGAAAGAACATTCTTTCTTAATTTTGAGGATATGCTTGTTCTCTTCTTGAACCTAGATTGCTTAAAATAGTGGCATTCGTTAATATTGGCGTGAACAATCGCACAGACAGCACTGCATACCTCCCTTAAAAATGGCGGCATGATGTTCTTAGTGTTCTTCATTGCCCCACCCCTTATTATTGAAGGCTGATTTCACATAGATTCTTTTTATATTTCGACTTTATTCCGTATATTAATTAGATTCAATTTCATTTCTTATGTCTCGAGAAAGAAGTGTTCATTAAATAGGCGGAAAAGAAAAGGAACATTGTCCTCAAAAATTGCATAGAAATAACGGTTTAACGTTGATTTTTGTTGTTTCTTATATTAAATGCGTACTATAATTTAAATGTTAAGGTTTTTTAATTTTTGGCTCTGTTAAACAAGGCTGTTGATTTTCGTTCCAGGCGCTTCGCTTTCCGCGGGGCTGGCGCTGAGCCTCCTCGTCGCTTCGCTCCTGCGGGGTCTCACCTGACCAGCTTAGCCCGCAGGACATTGATTTGCTTCCTTGAATCTGCCCACGCACGATGGAAATGCGGTAGCATTTTCGGAGGAGTCTGCGCGCCTTCCACTACAATCAACAGATTTTAAAAACAACATTGGGCTTTAACAGAGCCTAATTTTTAGCTGTCTTCAATCAACAAGTTTCCAAATCAACACTAACCTATAAACAGCATTTTTAGCTGAAAGGCTTATAGGGCCAAAATATTTTGTTTGTCATGTGGTATATACTCAAAAGGAGTATAGAAAGGAGTTCCCATTGTCCGGTATTTTCACTAAACGATTCATCATCATAACATTGATTGTCATGCTTGTAGCTGCAGCGCTTTACGTCATCCTGCCAGTATCTATTCCGCTTATTGTTGCACTGATCACAGCTCTATTTCTTGAACCAGCGGTTGTGTATTTCCAGAATAAATTCAAAATAGGTCGCCGCCTCTCTGTACTCGGCATCTTTTTATTATTTGTTTTGCTTATGGTAGTGACCGGTTACTTCCTAACCACGACGGCAGTAACAGAAGCAATAGACCTTATCGAGAACACGCCAGTATACATAAATGAAGTTACGAATGCCTGGTACAAAGCAGAAAACAGTTTTGTGGAAGCAGCTAATGATCTTCCTAAGGAAGTAGTTATAGAAATAAGCGACCGGGCTGAGGAATTTTTGACTAAGCTCAAAAATGACATGATCGCCTTCATTAATATAAATAATTTGAAGGCATTGCTGACCTATATCCCTAACTTTCTGATCAGTTTCCTTGTCTACTTGATTGCATTAGTGTTGTTCTTGCTTGAATTACCAGCATTAAGACAAGGGGTATACAGCCATTTAACTGAGAAAACGGCTGATAAGGTCCACTTTATGACTTCAAGGCTGTCATATGTCGTATTTGGATTTCTAAAAGCACAATTTCTGGTCAGCGTCATCATATTCATCGTATCCTTGATTGGCTTGCTCTTCATTGCGCCGGAATATGCTATTGTTATGTCTGCTATCATATGGGTGATTGATTTTATACCGCTCATCGGTTCAATTGTCATATTGGCACCATGGTCCATCTTCCACCTTGCTACAGGCAATATTGCGCTCGGAACCCAGTTGGCAGTACTGGCAGTCATTTTATTAATCATCCGCCGCACAGTGGAGCCAAAGGTAATGGGAAGCCATATCGGCCTTTCCCCACTTTCAACACTGATCGCCATGTACCTGGGCCTAAAACTGTTCGGTATTCTGGGCTTCATCATCGGTCCGCTGATCCTTATTGGCTTCAACTCTGCTAAAGAAGCCGGCATTATTAAAATGAAATTTAAAATATAGCAAAAAAACCCGGGGCTTTATAGCACCCGGGTTTATCAATATATTTCGATATAGTGGCTGAATAAAACGAAGATGAACTCATTCCCCTAAACTTTTGGCTCGATTAAAAGAAGTCATAGAAAAAAGGCTTAAATAGAGGAATCTTTTTCTCCAAGTCCTCTACTTCCTCAAAATTGCCTCTGAGCATATCCATGTCATACAACTCCAATGGCCGTTTATAGCCGAATAGCATAGCGGTAAGGGCGTTCACATTAAGCTGCAGTCCTCTTTGCGGCGGCTTTACACAAGAACTTCCTGCTTTAACAGGATAGAATGTAACACCCTCTTCCCCTCCTATTAAAAAGGTTCCATTATTCCAGGATGCCATAGAGTCTTCTAAATGTAAAAAGACTTTACTGCCATCATCATGAAAAGGATAGGACTCTATTGCTTTTTTAGCATTTACAATCCTGCCCATAAAATAAGGATATACCTCTGTCTTAAGCTTAGGCGTTGATAAAAAATAAGGAAAGGGTTCATGCACTGAAAGCCGCATTTCAACCCTGTCTATCATTGAATCATGCTGACAGATGTAGTTCCACAGACCAAGCCGTGCTTCATGATCTAGAGGTACGTATTCCTCGACCTTCATTACTTGATCGCTTATATCATATAAAAGATAACCTGTTGGTTCATTCTGAGAATTATAGTAGACAGCAGCAGTCTGGCTGCCATATATACTGTTCTGCCACCAGCTAAGATCCCTTTCAAGCATTGCACTGTGCCTCGCAGCATATTGATCATAAACCAATTCTATATCAGGGGAATGGGACTCTTGTTGATACCTCTTAATTTTACCTGTATAGTCCCCAATGGGTTTCAAATCGTTTTTTCCAATCTGGATAGTCCGAAAATCAGAGATGATTTCCCAGCCAAACCTTCTGTAAAAATGGATATCGAATGGGTGAAGGAATGAAACAATATGATTTTCTTCATACATCACTTCAAGTGATTTTTTCATTAGCGCGTTTACATATCCCTTTCGCCTGTGCTCTGGATAAGTTGCCACACCAGCAATCCCTCCCATTTTCCAATCCATTTTACCAAGCTTGATTCTCAAAGATAAAATATGTAACTTTGAAGCAAGCTCTTCACCATTAAAAATGCCAAGCAGCCTATGCTGTTTTAATTTTTCTAATCTCTTTGGAATATCTTTTTCCGGAACTTGATATTGGAATGCATACATGGATAGTTTCATCGATTGTATAAAATCTTTCTCTGATAACACTTTGATTTCCAAACTAATCTCACCCCTTATTTATCAATATTTCGGTTCAGAACCTTTAAACCCTTCAAATAAATAAAAAAACATTGCTTCACGCAATGTTTTTAAAACGAAAATTAAAATCCAAGTATGGCTTTTATAACAGAAGTAGTTTCTCCGCCTTTATAAAATACATAAAGCAGCATGTAAACTGCTACTCCGGTAATCGCGGTAAAGAACCACACGATACTTGTAATTGGACCTAATTTGCGGTGACGTTCAAGCTTGTTCTTATAGCCTGTGTACAAGGAGATAATTCCAAGAACAGCACCGATTGTTGCCAGTGAAATGTGAAAGATCAAGAAAATGGTGTAAAAAATCTTGATATTGTCTGGTCCTCCAAATGATGTATTGCCGATAAAGATTGTCCGAGATGCGTATATAATAAAGAATATTAACGCAAAT
This sequence comes from Heyndrickxia sp. MSNUG, assembly GCF_049532715.1. NCBI lineage: Bacteria > Bacillati > Bacillota > Bacilli > Caryophanales > Bacillaceae > Heyndrickxia > Heyndrickxia sp. MSNUG. The sequence goes on along the minus strand of NZ_CP150978.1, from coordinate 1,651,532 downwards.
ATTCCAGCCAGCATCATTGTCTTTTGGTGTTTCTCAATTTTTCGTTGTTTTATCTGGGCCCAGCCGATCGCAACAAAGATGGCACTCAAAACGATAAACGATGTGCTGATCGTTGGCAAGATTGGTAAATTCGACATGTAAATTCCCTCACAATCATTATTTCTCCATAAGGTTAATTGTAGGTGACAGGAGTTATTTTTTCAATCATTGATTCTAATCAATGTAAAATAAAAATGGCTTCCCACGATCTGGAAAGCCATAATTTATTCTCGATTACTCTACTGTTTGCGGAGCACGTGCCAGATTTATAGCATCCTGCTCAGTCTGGTCCTCTTCACTTCGGAACCATTGGAAAAATGCATATCCAAGGAAGAAACCATAAACGAGTTCCTGGATGACTTTCATGATTACTCCACCCAGCCGCTGGTCTTCCAGCAACGACATAGAACTGAAGGTTTCCGGACCACTAAGATTGAGCGAAGAAAGAGTTGTTGTTGGTACACATAATTGCAGAGCCTGTGCCCATGCATTGGGATCCGAAAAAGTAGCATACATTGGAGCATCAGCAAAAATAATTAACGCACAGGCAGGAGTTATCAGTACACCATCGGCAAAGATATACCCCATCTTTTTAACACCAGATAATGTCTGATATTCTTCCAGTTCATTTATGAGCGGCCACCACATTAGTATAGCAAAAACAAATAGAATTGAAGTATACCCGGCATGAAGCCACATATCCGTTTTGACAAAGTCAAAAACAAGCGGAATATGATAAATTGAAAATATTCCATTAAACATGATTAAGGCAACCAGCGGCTTAGTTAAAAAACGAAAAACCGGCTCAATGTATGGAAGACTTAAAAATGTCCTCCAAAGCCAATTAGGCACACCAAAAATCAATAGAGGAGGTGCAATCAAATAAAGGACCGACATCTGGATCATGTGCATATAAAACATGATGTGGCTCATTAAATCTACAGGTGAACCTTTTATTGAATAGAGCACGATGATGAAGGCAGTAAAATAAGCAGCCTGCTTTTTCGTAGCTGGTACTCCATCCTTAAACCGTCCGAAATATTTAAAAACAATAAGGTAGTAAGCTATTAATAATCCTGCTAGTGCAAGGAAAAAAAACGGGCTCCATAAGGCTCTGAATCCAAATATATCTAGAGTAAGCATAATCTTTTCCACCCCGTCTAAATAAAAAACTTTACTTCCATTATACTTTCATTGGAATACAACTTCAACGTATTGCGTCTTCCATTAAATGCTAGAGCAATAGCATTCAAAGAAAAAATCGGCTTTTTTGGCCGATTTTTTCTTTGAATTATTTTTTTTAAACCTTACCACCAAATAATGGTCGTAAAAGTCAGGACTGTGATTGCTCCGACAAGTACTCCGGAGTATAGGAATAATGAAACTGCTTCATGTCCTTTGTGGCTCATGTGCATGAAATAGTAAAGCTGGAAAATAACCTGAACTACTGCAAGCAGCAGAATAAATGGTACTGTAAACCAGCCTGAAAATCCTTCATATCCTACAGCAACGAAGGCAATGATTGTCAAGAAAATCATCAATGTGAAAGAAACGATTTGGTATCTCATCTCTTCGGCGCTTTTTTTGCGACGATATTCGATGTCTACTCTTGGGTTCCCTGAACTTGGTTGTTGATTCGCCATCAGATTATCCCACCATTCCCATTAGATATACTACTGTGAAGATAAATACCCACACAACGTCGATGAAGTGCCAGTAAAGGCTGGCAACATAGAACTTAGGAGCGTTGTAGAGATTTAATCCACGCTTTGAGTTACGAACCATTAATGTAGTGATCCATAGTAAACCGAAAGCAACGTGACCACCATGGAAGCCTACTAATGTATAGAAGGCTGATCCAAATGCACTGCTCGTGAATGTATGGTGAAACTCATGTACATAATGATTGAACTCGTAAATTTCCAAACCAAGGAAAGCTGCTCCTAAAAGGATCGTTAATCCTAACCAAAGCTGCATTTTCTTGAAGTTGAAGTTCTTCATGTGATACATAGCATATACACTTGTTAAAGAACTTGTAAGGAGCAGCATTGTCGCTGCAAAAGCAATCGGAATTTCGAATAGGTCTTTTGCAAGAGCCATTTCTGCATTTGGAACTTTGTCTTTTAGTGCAAGATAAGTGGCGAAGAGAGTGGCAAACAATACCGTCTCTCCCCCAAGGAAAAACCAGAAGCCCAAAAACTTGTTCTTTGCTTCGAGGGTTGCTTTTTCAGGCGCGGCAGGCCATGTTTCATAAGTGAATTTTTCTTCAGCTTGCATTATGCCTTTACCCCCTTATCATTATCTTCATCAATTAAGTCTTCTTTATGAATGTGGAATCCATGATCATCCTTAATAGAACGTACGAACATAGATCCTAAAGTAATAGCCATACCGAGAATCAGAACGAGAAGTCCCCAATCTTTTTCTGCGTGGTACGTAGCCCCAAATGCAGCAACGAAAAGTCCAAATGACGTTACGAATGGAAGGAAAGAATTGTTAGGCATATGGATATCTCCAAGCGGTTCAGCTGGAGTCATGACTTTTTTGCCTTCCATTTTTTCTAGCCAATATGCATCCAATCCACGAACTAAAGGAAGCTGCTTAAAGTTGTAGAATGGCGGTGGTGATGGAATAGCCCACTCAAGTGTACGGCCATCGCCCCATGGGTCATTCCCAACTTTTTCGTTTTTAACGGTAGTCATGATGACGTTGATTAATAGAACGATTACTGCAACAGCCATGAAGCCTGCACCAATAGAACTAATTAGGTTACCCATTTCAAATCCTTGTCCAGGAAGGAATGTAAAGATACGGCGTGGCATCCCCATCAATCCCAAGAAGTGCTGGATAAAGAATGTTAAATGGAATCCTATAAGGAATAACCAGAAAGTAATTTTGCCTAATGTTTCATTTAGCATTGTTCCAAACATTTTTGGCCAGTATAGGTGTGCTCCTGCAAATAGCGCGAACACTACACCGCCGACGATAACATAGTGGAAGTGAGCTACTACGAAATAGCTGTCGTGATACTGATAGTCAGCTGCAGCAGATGCAAGCATAACCCCAGTTACACCACCGGCAACGAATGAAGGAATGAAAGCAACTGCCCACAGCATTGGCGTCGTGAACTTAATGCTTCCTCCCCACATAGTGAACATCCAGTTAAAGATCTTAATACCAGTCGGAACCGCAATTGCCATTGTTGCTACCGCGAAAATAGCGTTCGCAATTGGTCCCAATCCAGTTGTAAACATATGGTGAGCCCATACCATGAATCCAAGGAAACCGATCAATACGGTTGCGAATACCATGGATGAGTATCCAAATAGACGTTTTCTAGAGAAAATGGAGAAAATCTCAGAGAAAATACCGAACGCTGGAAGAATCAAGATATAAACTTCAGGGTGTCCAAAAATCCAGAAAAGGTGTTCCCAGATAATTGTGTTACCACCCATCGTTGCATCGAAGAAATTAGATCCGAACATACGGTCAAAAATCATTAAGAATAAACCAACAGTTAACGGAGGGAATGCAAATAGGATCAATGCTGATGTTACAAAAGTTGCCCAAGTGAACATCGGCATACGCATATAAGTCATCCCTGGTGCACGCATGTTAATAATTGTAACCAGGAAGTTAATCCCACCCATTAGTGTTCCCGCACCGGAAATCTGCAATCCCAATGCGTAGAAGTCGATACCATGGCCTGAGGACGCAATGGATAGTGATGCGTATGAAGTCCACCCTGCATCAGGAGCTCCGCCAAGGAACCATGATAGGTTCAAGAAAACTCCACCAAAGAAGAACAGCCAAAAACTTAATGCATTCATGTAAGGGAACGCTACATCTCGCGCTCCAATCTGAAGCGGCATAACAGCGTTCATAAAAGCAAAAATAAGCGGCATCGCTGCAAGGAAAATCATTGTTGTTCCGTGCATAGTCAGAATTTCATTATAAAATCCTGCGCTTACAAAATCATTGTTAGGTACAGCCAGCTGAATACGGATGAATAACGCTTCCAATCCACCAAGGATAAAGAAGAATCCGCCAGCAATTAGATAAAGGATCGCGATTTTCTTATGGTCGACTGTTGTTAAGAACTCCCATATCGTAGCGCCGAATCCTTTTTTCTGAGCATAGGTACTCACAGTTTTACCTCCCTTTCAAACAAATCCCCTGTTATTTCTGGACTTTCAAGCCCATCAGATATTCTGTTAATGCTGCAATCTGGTCATCGGATAATTCACCATATGCACCAGTCATTTTGTTGCCTGGCTTGTATGCATCTGGATCCTCTAACCATTTCTTAAGGTCTGCTGGAGTATGGTCAAGAACACCAGCAATACGTGAACGATCGCCAAAGTTTGTTAAGTTAGGGCCTACACGAGCCTTTTCAGGAGCAGTGTTTGCCGGAGTTACAGCATGGCAGCCAATACAGCTGTTATTGAAAATTTCTTGTCCTTCTTGTGCAGTTTGGGTTTCTGCTTTAACAGGCTCTTTAACTGTCTGCATGCCTGCTACCCATTGATCGAATTCAGCGCGTGGCAAAGCCTTAACCTTGAAGTCCATCAATGCGTGAGAAGGTCCGCAAAGCTCAGCACATTTTCCATAGAAAAGTCCGCCAGCTTCATCAGCACCCTTGCTGTCAAATTCCAGCCAGAATTTGTTGACGTTATCTGTGTTTGTATCCATTTTACCGCCAATTGACGGAATCCAGAATGAGTGTTTTACATCAGAAGCTTTAAGGTTAAAGTAAACCTTTTCATCTGTAGGGACCACTAATTCCTGGCTTGTAATAATTTTTTCATTCGGATACTCGAATTCCCACCAGTAAAGATTTGCACGAACATTAACAACTAGGACATCCGTTTTACCATCTTTGTTTTTCTCATCCATTGGTGAAACATCCGCCAAATTAAAAGTTTGTGCAACAGTTGGTACAGCAAGAATTAGAAGCAATAAGATCGGAATAACTGTCCACAGGATTTCAAGTTTGTGGTTTCCTTCAACCTGCTTTGGAATTTCACTGTCACTCTTCCTGCGGAATTTCATTACTACATAAATAAAAATGATTGTGACAACAGCAATTACTCCCACCATAATTGCCGTACTCAATAACATGAGTTCATACTGTGATTGCGCAACTTCACCTGCAGGTCTTAATGTAGACAGGTAAGGTTCACCACAGCCGGACAAGACTAATGCTATCATTGCGAACACTGATAGCAGACGCCATTTAGCAAGCATCTTCATAGCTTAATTAAACCCCTCTTTCGTAAAAAACTTATAAATTTTGTTGTTAAAATATATGGAAAAATCCCCTCTCGTCAAAGAGAGGATCTCCTAACAAAGGTTATATTAATGTGACAATTACCATAGCGACAAACATGACTGTTAAGTATTGTAATGAATAGATAAACATCATTTTCGCCCATTTTATATCATCTTTAAGCTTAAGACCATAGACTCCCAAAGCCAGCCAGCCAATATTCAGCACTGTAGCGAGAATGATGAATGGAATTCCAAGTGTTGGAAGGAAAAATGGCAATGGCAGCAATGCAGTTACCCACAAAAAGATTGATCTCTTCGTTGCCTTGAATCCTTTTACAACAGGAAGCATTGGTATGCCAGCTGCCCGGTATTCTTCTACCCTTCTCATTGCTAGCGCATAAAAGTGAGGAGGCTGCCAAACAAATACAATGGCAAACAGCATCCAGGCCATCACATCAAGATTGGCATCCACTGCTGCCCAGCCGATTAACGGCGGGACCGCACCTGATATACTTCCGACGATCGTGTTAGAAACATACTGGCGCTTTGACCACATCGTATAAAGAACTACATAGCTGAATACGCCTATGATCCCAATAACCGCTGCTGTTAATGTAGTGGTTAATAAGAATGCCGTTCCCGCCCCAATAAGAAGGAAACTCATTAGTGCTACTTTGCCAGGCTGCACCCTGCCGGTCACAGTCGGCCTGCCCTTTGTTCTTTCCATTAGATGGTCAATGTCACGGTCAATATAGTTGTTAAGGCTGCATGAGCCCGCGACAATAAGGGATGATCCTACTAACGTAACCAGGATTAAATCAATATTATCCAGAAAATGGGCACCACTGAAATGAAGCGCCAGCCATAATCCAGTAAAAGTGGTCATCGCGTTTGAATTCACAATGCCTACTTTTATTAATGCCAGAAAGTCCTTAAGCACCGTGTTCCCCACGGCTGCAGGCTGTCCGTCCTCTAATACAGCTTCACTGAAAGCTTTTGAATTAGACATCCATATCCTCCTTCATCCCCAATAATCTGTTAAATTTGGTAAACAAATTTTAACAAAAAAAAGAAGAGTTTTTAGTGCTATATCTAACGATAGTTTTCACTAATCCCAACGTGTAAAGGCTGTTAATTGTTTGTGTAGAAAAATAACACCTACGTTGTATATTAAATCACACTTCACAACTTTTTTGTGAATTTTTTTGAACAAAATTTGACTAATTTGTGTCTTACCGCCATTATCCATAAAGTTCTTTTCCATTGCAAGAAATAATCCTATAAAATCAAGACAAGATGATTTCACTGTCTTTCATCTTAATATATATATTTTTGGATAATATTTTCATGATAGCCATAAAGCTTGTATGTATTCTAATTTGTATGACAAGTACATGCCTTGCACTGCACATTTTACCTATAAAAATCCTGAATGTCCATTAAGGACAAGAAGTATTGAATATTTATCTTTTATTGTGTAGTATCTTAAGTATTGCTTTCTATCCTTTTTCGTCAAAATTCGTTATTATATGGATAGAATTTCTACTTTTCTACAAGATTCTTTTATTATACATGTCAAGATTATTATTTGACAACTTATCGAACTTTAAATAAGCAGGTGATGTTTTATGAAACGTTCCCTTAAGTGGCTTGCTGTATTGACCACGATTGGAATGCTATTTGTTTTGCTCGGAGGAGCACTTGTAACTAAGACAGATTCAGGCATGGGATGCGGCCGATCCTGGCCGCTATGTAATGGAGAATTCGTTCCGACTGATATTACACCGGAATTAATCATTGAACTTGCTCACAGGCTTGTATCCGGAAGCGTCGGTATAATGGTCTTGGCCCTGTCAATATGGACATGGAGGACAATCGGCCATATTCGAGAAACAAAGTTTTTATCGGTATTATCGTTTTTCTTTTTGATGCTCCAGGCATTGATTGGTGCAGCAGCCGTAAAATGGGGTCAATCTGATTTTGTATTGGCGCTCCATTTCGGCATTTCCCTCATCTCATTTGCTGCTGTTCTTTTATTGACCATGCTTATTTTTGAAGTCGATAAAAAATTTCAGGCCGAAAAGCTTGTGATTGATAAGAGAATGAAATTTCATATCATCGGGCTTTCTGTATACAGCTATATGGTTGTATATACAGGTGCACTAGTAAGACATATGAACGCCAGCCTCGTTTGCAAAGACTGGCCATTATGCACCAATGAAGGTCCACTGCTTCCGACTAATATTTATGAATGGGTCCAGATGGGCCACAGGGCGGCAGCCGGATTCATTTTTATATGGATTGCATATGTCACCTACCTGGCAATTAAAAAATACAAGGATCAGAAAGTATTGTATTGGGGCTGGATTATTTCTTTCATTCTTGTATCCCTTCAGGTAACTGCAGGCTCAATGATCATATTTACAAGACTTAACCTATATGTTGCATTAGCACACGCATTCTTTATCTCTGTACTGTTTGGTGTATTTAGCTACTTTATTCTACTTGTTTCCAGAAGCAAGAAAAATGCAGCAAATATCCAAAAGCATAAACCAGTGGATCTCCCGCCTGCCACAGCAAAATAAAAAGCTGCAGCGATTGCTGCAGCTTTTTTTTATTGATTAGGAAATTATAAATTTTTTCAGGTGTGGATTACTCAAGGCGGATTTGCTTAATCCAGTTCCAGCGCCTAGCCCCACGAGTCGCTTGTCTAGTTTCGGTCCGCCCAATGAAGTCAAAGAACGACTTCACTGGTCGGCCCTTCGACAGACACGATGTCTTAGTGCCGACGTTGCCACAGGACGTGGCGGTTTTAGTCGGCCAGCGCTTGTCGGGGCTGACCAAGGCGCTTGCGCTTTTTGTTCTTTTTATGATCGGAATTTAAATGTGTTCTGAGTTACGATCGAAGGCTTAGGAGTCGGTTCGGCAGTTTTATCCTTTTTATACTTCTCTTCGTAATTAACAAACATCGAAATGTTCACGAGAATTCCAGTAGCAATCGCCAACTGCAGCAGCGAAGATCCTCCATAGCTTACAAATGGCAACGGTACGCCAGTTAACGGTATAACACCGGAAGCTCCCCCTAAGTTGATAAAAGACTGAATGCCAATCATGCTTGAAATTCCAATTGCGAGCAGGCTGCCAAATGGGTCCTTGCACCTCAAGCCTATAAATATTCCTTTTAAGACAATAAAAGCGAGACTTAGTAATACAAACCCCACTCCAAATATACCAAGTTCCTCAGATATAACCGCAATGATAAAATCTGTATGCGGTTCTGGCAGATAGCCTAGCTTTTGGACACTTTCACCAAGTCCAAGCCCCTTCAGACCACCTGAACCGATCGCATAATAAGAGTTCGCGAGATGGTATCCGGAATCCTTTTCATCTGTAAAAGGATTGCTGTACGCAGTAAAACGCTCGATTCTCGTTTTCGAGAAAATCTCATTCTGAAGCAAAAGAACTAATGGGATAAGAAAGACCAAACCAATAAGGATCAGCTTAGATATATTCCTCAGGTTCATTCCTGAAGAAAAAATAATCGTCGCTGCAATCGCAAAAATGATGGCGGCTGTACCAAAGTCCGGCTGTATCGCTACAAGGATGCACACCAATACCAGATACACTAGAGGAGGCACAACGCCTCTATTAAATTCATTTATGTACGATTGCTTTTTTGCATAAACAGCAGACAGATAAATGATTACGCTCAGCTTAGCAAATTCTGAAGGCTGGACGCTTCTCGCACCGATTTCGAACCAGCTGAGGGCATTATTCGTTACCTTCCCAAATAGGAATAGAGCAGCAAGCCCGCCTAAAATTAAGCCGACCATCGGCAAGAGAATTTTTGTGCTTTTTATCGCTTTATAAGGAAAGAAAGCAGCAAACACAAACAGAATAGCTGATAGAGTTAGATTTAATTTCTGTTTTTGATAAAAGAAGTCGCTGGGATAATCATATCGTTGGATGGCAGTGACCATGCTGGCACTGTAAACCATGACAAGTCCGAACAAGCATAGGAGCGTAATTACAATGATCAATGAATAGTCATATGATTTCAGTATTTTTTTTAACATCGTCTCTTCCCCATCTTCTAAGTTGTTTTATCTATTCTACTATAAGTTGAAATATCCTGCCTTAGTTTAAGTAAAAGTTCGTGAAAACTTAAAACATCTTTAAACTATGTCATATGGGAGTAATTAAAATAAGTGGGTCTTTCATTTCATGAATACATAATCACAAAAAAACTCAAACAATCATTTCGGACTGTTTGAGTTTTTATGAATTTATTTTCTTAACGAAGCCTCATGCAGAGCAGAAAGTTCTCTTTCCAATTGGCCAAGAATAACTTTACCGTCCGATTCTTCGATTAAGCCGAGTCTGACTGCAAAATCTATTTCTCTTGATAAGCCGAACATTTGCGTATCCAAAACCTCTTCATAAAGAGGACATTGAGGCATTGTAAGGTTATCCATTTGCACCTTGATCAGCTTTAAAATTTTATCAGCGTCAGCCTTTAGTAAGGCATGGGCTTTTTCCTGATGGTTTATTATCATATCAGACGCCAACTTGATCCCCCCGTTTCCGAGCGATTACCCGATCCTATCTTTAAATTTTACCCTTAAGCCACCAAAAATGCAAGAATATTAAGGATTCAGAAATTATTGGATACAAGCTGAAACACCTGTCAGAATGACATTTTTTCAATTTATCGATATACTTAGGAAAGAAGATGTCTAATAGCAGGAGGAACATCATGGAAACTATTATCCCTATTAAAGGCAAAGTGAAATACAAGATCACATTAGATCCAGGAGTCTGGATATTTGACGACCGAAAAGTGGATTTGAATACATATTTCCAGCAAGAACAATCACAAATCAGTGATCTTGAAGAATACACCAAGTCCATCTCTAAGCATTGGGACCGTGAAATTATGGAAGGTGCTGTATATCCCCCAACATTAAAGACAGAAGTTAAGTTCCAAAAGGAAAAGGTGCTGACAGGTACCTTTGGCATCCCATTCAAGCCATTTCTTGAGAATGCTGAGCCTGAATCCGATGCGAAGTATGTTCTTATTGAATGCGGCATGGAGGAAGATGTTAAACTTACTTTATCAGAAGCTTCTAGGGTAGTTTTGGGGTTTTCAAAAGACGGTAAGCCATTAACGGAAGATGGCCCATTACATGTTTACTATCATGACGGCTCTAATTCGGAAAATCCAATCAAAAAAGTGACTGGATTTACAGTTGAATAATATGTATGGGTTAACCGAACGGGCATCTTGAGTGATGCCCGTTTTTTTAAAAAGTTCTGCTTAAGACTGTTTCTGTATATTCACGGTTATTAAAAACTGCGGATATAGTTGTTTACGTATCCGAATTTTATTTAAGCAAATCTGCAGCAAGCTGTGCGAGAGCGGATCTCTCACCTTTCACAAGTTTCACATGGCCAGCAATCTGCTGGTCTTTAAATTTTTCAACCACATACGTAAGGCCATTATTGTAAGCGTCAAGGTATGGATGGTCAATTTGTTCTGGATCTCCCATCAATACAATTTTGCTTCTTTCCCCTACCCTTGTAAGAATTGTTTTCACTTCATGTTTAGTCAGATTCTGCGCTTCGTCGATAATAATGAATTGATCTGGAATACTCCTGCCCCTGATGTAGGTTAATGCTTCCACTTCAATAGAACCCATTCCAGCAAGGATGGCATCTAGTTCTCCTGGTTTTTTTGTATTGAATAAATACTCAAGATTATCATAAATCGGCTGCATCCACGGTCTTAGCTTTTCCTCTTTCTCGCCAGGAAGGAAACCTAAGTCCTTCCCAACAGGAACTATAGGCCGGGCCACAAGCAGTTTTTTAAAGATACCGAGATCTTCCGTCTGCATAAGGCCAGATGCCAGTGCAAGCAGCGTTTTACCTGTCCCCGCGCGTCCAATGAGCGTTATAAGAGGCAGGTCTTTACGTAATAGTAACTCTAAAGCCATTATTTGCTGTACGTTTCTTGGTCTGATTCCCCAAATATGTTTCACTTCATGTTCAAAAACCAGTTTCTTCACTTTTTTCTTCTTGCTGTCAACCATGCCAATTGCGGATGCTGAACTCCCTAGAAGATCCTTCATGATTAAAAATTGATTGGGAAAAACAAAATTTTGACCATTCAGATCTGATAGATCAAGCTCTCCCTTTTCATAAAAACGATTAAGAACCGAAATATCCAGATATACCTCTGCGTAACCTGAGTACTGATGATTTACTTCCACTACCCGGTCGCTCAGAAAGTCTTCTGCGAGCAGCCCAATCGCATCGGCTTTTACTCTCACCAGTGCATCCTTGCTGACAAGGATTACCTGACGGCCATCTTCCTTTGTTTGCTCTTCAAGGCTCAAGTTCTTCGCTACAGCCAGTATTCGGTTATCATTTGTCTTTTCTACAAATATTTCCTGCAGCTGATGGAATGAGCGGTGATTAAGCTCTATCCGGAGAGTGCCCCCTCCTTCAAGGTTAATCTTTTCATGCAGTTTTCCTGTGTCCCTCATCCCATCTATAAGCCTTGAAACCTGGCGAGCATTACGCCCTATCTCATCCATATATCTTTTCTTCGAATCAACTTCCTCCAGCACTACAGCAGGTATGACAACTTCATTATCTTGAAAGGAGAAAATAGCATGCGGATCCTGTAATAAAACGTTTGTATCCAGTACGTATATTTTACTCAAATTGATGCCTCCCGCCTTCTTGATCTCGACTCCGACCGACTTGGCAGCCTTGGCCGTGACTTTTGTAAAATATATGACTTCCTGTATAAAGATAGAAGATATTTTGCACAATAACCACTGAGGATTTCTTTTATCAAGCATACTTCCGCGTATTTTATCCAATTAGCAATGCAATGAGCGGCCGATGCTTTTCATTTGGTCTCTTGAAAGATGAATTTTAGATTGAAGTAACATTCCAAAAGTTCCAATCAACCTTTCAGCAAAAAATTTATAACCGGAGGGGTTAAGATGATTAGATTACTTGCCGTTTTGTCCTTATTATTATTTATGAGCGCCTGTAATGCCCTGAATAATGCAAACGAAGGAAATAATGACCATAAAGTAAAAGTCCAAAACACTGCCATTGAACAGGTAGACCGTAAGTCAGGTCAGCAGATTTCAAAGCATCTGGTGGGACTGACGACTCGAGTGCCCAATGTAGATGATGCAACAGCAGTCGTGATTGGAAGGTATGCAATCGTGGGAATTGATGTTAATGACAAAATGGAAAGATCAGAGGTTGACACTGTTAAATACACCGTTGCTGAAACCTTGAAAAAAGATCCACATGGAGCACGTGCGGTTGTCGTTGCTGACCCAGACGTTACTGCTCGGCTAAAAGAAATTTCAGCAGATATCAAAGACGGAAAACCAATCCAGGGCATCATGAATGAACTTTCGGACATAACTGGAAGAGTAATGCCAGAGGTACCGGCTGACATGATTGAGCCCCAAAGAAAGAGTCCGACCGAAGAACCTAAAAATAAGCTGAGCGACAAAGAAAAGAAAAAACTCGAAAAGAATCAGGAGCAAGAATCAAATTATCATAAATAGTGATCTTTGGGAGTAGATTCTCTATTTTGAAAGAGAAGGACTTATTAGCCTTGGACATCGAATGGTATATCTGCAGCACTTAGACCATTCCAACGTATTTTTGGCTCCTTCTAAGAATAATTGATTTGGTCATAATTTTACCTTATGATTCCCTGGAATAAACGGTGCGGCGGGTCAACAAAAAAAGCTTAGTCATTTAGACTAAGCTTTTCTCATTGCATCCATAACCTGCTTATCCAAACGGGCGGCTGCATCTTTATCATAAGTTTTGTCATATTGTGGTTCTGCGACAATTTTTGACCCATAGAACATTACATCCCTTACTTCACGGATATTAATTTCTACGAGAGCAAGCTTCAACGGGACATCCTCAAGCTTCTCTTGCTTTACACTTGCTTCCCCGCTGATTGAGTATGTAGATTCATTTGCGATTAAATTGATCACCGCTTTATCGTTACTTTTAATGTTCTCGATGATTCGGGAACGGTTATCTACCGCAAAGTAAATGGTTTGCTCATCCTTTGCCAGCACCCATGAAATAGCACTTACATTCGGACCGCCTGTTTCATGGTCAACTGTCGCCAATGTAACAAAACGTTCTTTTTGCAGTTCATCAAATAAAGCTTTTATCAGTTTAGGTTCAACTTGATTTGCCATATACACCCTCCTTAAACTATCATAATAGTACTACGAACCCTTTACACAGGGCAAATCAAACGATTTTTCACTTTTTAGACTAAAAACAATGATATACTATAATATAATCCAATCCGAAACATGCTATGTATGATTATTATTGATAAGAGGTGTGGTAATGAGAGTAAAATGTGTGCTCTGCGATAAAATTGAAACAATCAATAGTGATACCCTTCAGGCAAAGCGGCTCCGGAATCGTCCGATCCATACATATATGTGTAATTCCTGTGATGAAAGGATTGCCGAAAAAACAAAGCTCAGACTGGCTACAGGCAATTTCCGGCTCTACCGTTCACGGGTCGAAAAAGACGAATGGTAAAAGTCCTGGCTTCCCACATAACTGTGTGAACCGATTAAAATGAAAAATCCGCCTTATACGAGGCGGATTTTTTTTTAGTCTTCTTCAGGGTAATTCACATATTTGTCAGGCTCCTGCCTGATTTGGTCGAGCATCACTTCAATCAGGTCTCTCGGAAACCGATATTCCTTTGATTGACCTTCCTGAACTACTGTTACATAGTACATGATAGCATCGCGTTTCATCTCATGAGAATCAACTTTGTGCTCTTCAGCAAGGATTTGTTCAAACAGCTGAGTAGTTTCAACCGCAGCAGTGTCGTCCGGCCGGGCATCACTGACAATTTTAATTGTCAGCCAATTATAGATAGCATCCTGGAGTGATTTCATATTGCCAACTCCTATTTCGCATTCATTTCTTCTTTTTTATGCTGGCGCAGTCTCATTTTATAAATGATCAGGATTAACGCTGCAGCGACCAGTCCCTCAGCAATTGGAAGAAAAATAGCAAGGAAGGTAAGGACGGTAGAGCCAAGTGACAAGAATGCATAAATTAAAATATTTTTGAGCAATGGCAATTTTTGAGCAAAGCCAAGTTTATATACGACAATGCTTAACGCTACGATTGTAAGATACAGCAGCCACATGCCAACGGTCGGGTTCTCATCGACTCTAAAAAGTGCTGCAAAAAATGATAATCTCTGGCTTACGTCCATACCTCTTCCCCCTACTTAAGCTTAAATCTCAGCAAACTTTTTCTTCTTCGCTTGTCTTTCACGTTCATTTTTATCAAGAATCTTTTTGCGAAGGCGAATAGACTCAGGTGTTACTTCACAATACTCATCATCATTCAAGTACTCTAATGACTCTTCAAGAGTCATAATTCTTGGCTTTTTGATGACAGAAGTCTGATCCTTATTTGCAGAACGAATATTCGTTGCTGCCTTGACCTTCGTGACATTTACAGTAATATCGTTTTCACGAGTGTGTTCGCCCACGATCATGCCTTCATAAATTTCCGTACCTGGCTCAACGAAAATTGTTCCACGGTCTTCAACCTGCATGATTCCATAAGTAGAAGCTTTTCCAGACTCCATTGATACAAGAACACCCTGGCGGCGTCCGCCTACCTGTCCTTGAAGCATCGGCTGGTAGCTATCGAATGTGTGGTTAATGATACCATATCCACGAGTTAAAGTTAAAAATTCTGTTGTATATCCAATAAGTCCACGTGCAGGAACATTGAAAATCAAACGAACCTGGCCGCTTCCATTATTGATCATGTCGAGCATTTCACCTTTACGCGCACCGATTGACTCCATAACAGCTCCTGTGTTTTCCTCTGGAACATCGATTTGTACGCGTTCAACTGGCTCGCATCTTACACCGTCAACATCTTTAACAATAACTTCAGGTTTAGATACTTGAAGCTCGTAACCTTCACGGCGCATATTTTCGATTAAGATCGATAAGTGAAGTTCTCCACGACCAGAAACGATCCATGCATCAGGTGAATCAGTGTTATCAACCCTTAAGCTTACATCTGTTTGAAGCTGAGCACGAAGTCTTTCTTCAATTTTCCTTGAAGTTAAGTATTTACCCTCTCTGCCGGCAAATGGACTGTTGTTCACTAGGAATGTCATTTGAAGAGTTGGCTCATCGATTCTTAAAACTGGTAATGCATCCTGCTGGTCAAACGGACAAACTGTTTCACCTACGTTAATATCTTCCATACCAGAAACAGCAATCAAATCTCCAGCGTATGCTACTTCGACTTCCTGGCGCTTCAGGCCAAAGAATCCGAAGATTTTCGTAACGCGGAATTGCTTAACTGATCCATCCAACTTCATTAGGGCTACCTGCTGGCCTACTTTCATTGTTCCGCGGAAAACACGGCCAATTCCGATTCTGCCAACATAGTCATTGTAATCCAGAAGCGCAACCTGGAATTGAAGCGGCTCTTCGCGATTATCAACTGGAGCAGGGATGTGTTCGATGATTGAATCATAAAGTGACTGCATGTTTTCGTCTTGCTTTTCCGGATTTAAGCTTGCAGTACCATTAATCGCTGAAGCGTAGACAACCGGGAATTCAAGCTGGTCTTCATCTGCACCAAGTTCAATGAACAAATCAATTACTTCATCCACTACTTCCTGAGGACGAGCGAAATCACGGTCGATCTTGTTAACAACAACAATTGGAGTCAAATGCTGTTCAAGTGCTTTTTTCAAAACAAAGCGAGTCTGTGGCATACAACCTTCATATGCATCGACTACCAATAATACGCCATCAACCATCTTCATGATGCGCTCAACCTCACCGCCGAAATCGGCGTGGCCAGGTGTATCAAGAATGTTGATGCGGTTATCCTTATATTGAATCGCTGTATTTTTCGCAAGAATGGTAATACCGCGTTCTCTTTCTAAATCATTTGAATCCATTGCGCGTTCTTCAACATGCTCATTGGTACGGAATGTACCTGATTGCTTCAGAAGCTGGTCAACCAACGTTGTTTTACCATGGTCAACGTGGGCAATAATTGCTATATTTCTAATATCTTCTCTTAATTTCAAAAAAGTCACCCTGCCTTTAATATCATAATTTATCTATTGGCTTTTTTCACAACCTACATATTATAACATAATTTGAGTAGAAACCTAAAAGCATTTTAATGTACAATTAAATATATTATTATTTCCAACCAAATGTCGAATGGGGGAACTACCTTGCAGCAAATAAAATGGCCATTATTATTTTTCGCTTTTGCAGCCGCTTCATGCATGATTGGGATAGGCATTGCCATTGGGGAACGGAGCGTACTTGGTGTAATCGCATGTACTGTTGCTCTTATTTTCGTAATGGGGTTCGGTTTTAAAAAGAAAAAGAAAATGAGGGAAGCCGGAGAGCTTTAACCTTCCAATAAAGCCAATCAAAATCAAAGCCGGCTGCAAATACCAGCCGGCTAATCAATCGGGCGAACCATGATCAAAAAGGTTTCATCATCATTTTCTTCTGCTTTAAATTGTTCGAATCCACAATCACTAAGGAAATTTGACCATTCATATTCATTAATCGGCACCCCTGCGAATATCGCCCTATGCCCTCTGCCATTCAGCTCTGAAGCAAGATCATTCAAAATCTTAGTTGCTATACCTTTTCTTCTTTCCGAGGCTTTGACCAGGATCGTTCCCAGCCAGGCTTTTCGATTTGAGGGAGCTGACTCCAAAAGGAATGTGATTGCAGCTGGAGAGCCTTCCCACTCCCATACTCTCCATTCACCAGCTAATTCATCATATTGATTCATATAATGTTCTAGGTCAGCACCTTGCAATTCATTTTCCAGCCATTTCCCACTTTCAGAAATGACTTCTTGAAAAAAAGGAAGATCACTTTTCTGGAATGCCCTCCACAACACTTTTACCATTTTCCATCCTTAAGGTAATTTTTTAATATATCTGCATGAAGACCCGGTTTCGATACAAACAAGGAATTTTCCTGCAGCATATTGAATTCTTCTCCCCTGAGTGTAGTAGCTTCCCCGCCAAGCTCTTTAATCATGATGATACCTGCGGCAATATCCCATGGAGCCAGTCTCGGAGTGAGATAAGCATCTATTCTTCCTGTTGCAACATAGACCATTTCCATGGCTGCTGAACCATATGACCGGGTCCCGCGTACATCTTTGACAAGAGGAATAAGTAATTCATGGTTAATTCGCTTATTAGGAGCTACCCATGTTGCATTTAGGGCAATGATGGATTCACTCACTATAGATGGCTCAAGGTTTGGGACTGAATTCTCATTCAAATAAACACCATTTCCTTTGATGCAATGGTACAGTTCATCATGAACCACATCATAAATTAAACCAATCATTCCTTCACCGTCAATATAAATCCCGATTGAAATTGCAAAGTTGCGCTGCTGATGGACAAAATTCATTGTTCCATCGATTGGGTCGATAATCCAGACTACCCCTGAAAGGGCGGTTACTTTATCACCGTAGCCTTCCTCTCCCAAAATCCGATGATTTGGGTAAGTTCCTTTGATTTTCTCGATGAAATATTTTTCTGTCCCTTTGTCTATATCTGTAACCAAGTCATTTGGATTGGATTTTGACGTGACATTCAATGTTTTCGGAAAAGAAGCCCTTATATTTTCTCCAGCCTCTTTAACCCATTTTTTTGCATATGTATCAATCTCTTTCAAATTGTAATCCATTCAGCTTTCCCCCGATCCTTTATTTTATTCAGATCATTACTTGAATTTTGGCTGTGTTAAACTTGGCTGTTGATTTCCGTTCCAGGCGCTTCGCTTTCCGCGGGGCTGGCGTTGAGTCTCCTCGTCATTCGCTCCAGCGTGGTCTCACCTGACCAGCTGCGCCCGCAGGACACTGAATAGCTTCCTCGAATCTGCCCACGCACGATGAAAATGCGGTAGCATTTTCGGAGGAGTATGCGCTCCTTCCACTACAATCAACAGAGCTTAAAAAATCAACATTGATCGTTAACACAGCCTAAATTTTCTGGCCATGATTAACAATATAGGTTAATGTTTTTAATTCACTTCTAAGCCCCGACATAAGTATGGAGTATAATCCTAGCTTAGCGGATTTATTTCCTTCACATCAAGTTTTAGGATTCCCCCTTATGGTGATCTTACATGCAAGGATTGAATGATCTTATCTAAAAATGGCGCTGCTAAACAAGACTGTTGATTTTCGTTTCACGTGCTTCGCTTTCAGAGGAAGAATTATGCAAAACCCTATGCCTGCTTTTTCATAAACAAATTCTTCTAGATGCTGGCACTGAGCCCCCAGACTCTAAACAGTTCCCTCGAACCTGACCACGCACTATGAAAATGCGATAGCATTTTCGGAGGAGTCTACGCCCTTTCACCACAATCAACAGGGTATGTAAATCAGCATTCAGGATTTACAGAGCCAAAAACATAAGAAACGAACTCCGTCATCAATACAGGAGTTCGTTAAAGTCGGATGATGCTGCAGTTTAGTATAGCTAATTTCTTCATTATTTCTTTTCCTTTTACTTTCTGATTCATTTTATCAAAATTACAATGCTTTTAACCGCAATAATTCCTGTCTGATTCTTTCTAATCTTTGTTTACATTCTTTCATTTTAGGCTTATCAGAGTCATTCATAGCGTCAAAAAGTGTAGCCAATTCATAATCCATTTCCAATCTAAGTACTGCTGTCCGCTGCATTTCACCATTTTTTTTTCTTGTCGAATTTATTAGTTGTTTCATTATTCTACACTCCTCTATTTATTTTCTGGATTTTTATTTATTGTATGAACTTTTAAGTGGCATTGGTACAAATATGTGCGTATACCTAGTTTTCGAAAATGCCTGTTGCTTCAAATTTCGATAAGCTTTTGCTACAATATTTGACAAAGCAGTAGGAGGTTATCATATTGTCATTTTCAGGATTCACACAAGCTGATTTTAATGTTTTTAATATTGACGGTCTCGACGAACGAATGGAGGCCTTGAAATCTCAAATCCGACCCAAGCTGGAAGCGCTAGGTCAGCACTTTGCTCCAACGTTATCGAGCCTCGCAGGAGATGAAATGCATTACCATGTTGCAAAACATGCGCGAAGAACAAAGAATCCTCCAAAGGATACATGGGTTGCTTTTGCAAGTAATCCAAGAGGTTATAAAATGCTCCCTCATTTTCAAATCGGACTATGGGAAACCCATGTTTTTATCTGGTTTGCCGTTATTTATGAAGCACCTAATAAGGAAGCATTCGGCAAGAAGCTGGAAAAAAACATACATTCCATCTACAAGCAGATTCCGAAGGATTTCTACTGGTCTGGCGATCATATGAAGCCAGATGCCAACTTGCACAGCGAATTAACCAAGGAAGAACTCCTTACAATGTTCACTCGCCTTCAGACTGTGAAAAAGGCTGAAATCTTATGCGGAATGAACATTCCCCGCGAGCAAGCCGTCAACATTAGCGGTGAAGAAATGCTTTCCAAAATTGAGTTTGTATTTAAAGAGATATTACCCCTATATAAATTGGCATAAACATAGAAAAACGGCGGCGTCTTCTCAACTCCATCAAGCGCTGCCTGCCTAAAACGGCCTATCTGTTGTCTGCACTTGCATACCACAGATAGGCCGTTTTTGTACTTATGCAGTAAAATAGTTTGCCCTTATAGGCAGGCAATTGGAAGCTCTTCTAACAAAATAAGGAGCCCATTCTAAATGGGCTCCTTTCGTGTTGATTGATCAATGCTTTCGTTTTTGTTGAGATATTTTTATCTTTTTTCCTGAGCTAATTTCTTTTATCGATTTTACAGCCTGATAGGAAGCGTAGCCGCTCACCTCTTCAAATTCATTGAAGAGTGACTTTTCTTGTGCTTTTCCCGGTACGATTTCCTTGAAGCGACGATATGCATGCAGCAATACGTCCCGGTCAATTCCATTTTCATAAGCCTTTTCGATACATTCAAAGAAATGGATTGCATCGACAATCTCATCTGTCGACCATGTGTAGTCAATCGGATATTGATAATCCATCATTTCACCTGCTTTATAGACTTGCGTATGTAATTGCTGCTTTTCATAGTTTGGCGCTGTTGAAATTGCCTGTTGATTCCATTCCAATCAACATATTCCAAATAAATAATTATCTATTACAGTGCCAATAATTACAGGGAATTCAACATAAAGGTTAATGATCCCAGAAAAAACAACAATGAGTACGATTTTAATGATTAATCTTAGTAGATTTTACAGTTAATTAATCTACAGTGCAACAAATACCCTAATTGCCCCAGCCCCTTCTTATTTCTTCCGCTTCTTTTATTATTCTCTCAAATAATTCACCTACTGCTGGCGAATCCTTGATAAGACCCATTATCTGTCCTGCCCAGCCGAATCCATTCTCTTCATCACCATCATATATATATTTCCTATTGGCAGCGCCGCTTATTAAATCTTTCACTGCTTCATAATTGCCCCCATCATTTTTTTCGATTTCTATTATCCGTTTTGTTAGAGGATTTGTAATAGCCCTTGCTGGCGTCCCTAGTGTTCTTTTAATAACTGTTGTATCGTTTTCAGTTCCTTCAACCAATCTGCGTTTATACACTTCATTTGCATGGACACATTCCTTCGTCGCTATGAACCTAGTTCCCATTTCTATCCCCTGTGCCCCAAGGCTTAACGCTGCCATCAGGCCTCTTCCATCGCCAATTCCACCTGAAGCAATGACAGGTATATCGACTGCATCCACCACAGCCGGGATCAATACCATCGTACCGATATCACTTTTACCCAAGTGACCTCCGCCTTCTTGACCTACAACCATGACAGCATCTGCCCCCAGCTCTTCTGCTTTCTGAGCCTGCCTTTTTGCCGCTACAAGAACCATTTTTTTTATAGTTGTTCCCTTCAGCTGTTCAAAAATCGGGGAAGGATTTCCTCCTGTCATCGAAATAACTGGCACGTTTTCCTCAATCGCTACATCCAGATAATGAGAGAATGGTCTTCCATGCTGGCCAATCGCGAAATTCACTCCAAACGGTTGGTCAGTTAACCCCCTGACTTTTCGAATTTCACTGCGGAGTGCCTCAGGATCAGGCAATGACATAGCAGTAATCTGTCCTAGCCCGCCGGCGTTCGAAACAGCCGCCGCCAAATCTGAATAAGCTAAATAAGCAAGCCCCCCCTGAATGATTGGATATTTAATTCCTAATAGTTCAGTCACTTCAGTTTTCCAGTTCATATGCTCTCTCCCTCAATTAATCTGTTTTATAATTACTTCTATCTTATTGCTGCTATTCCTTTTTTTCTTTTGCACCCATTGCACACACCTCAATATGTATCCATAAATAAAATGCAGTCCTGAATATTTCTTTGCAAAGGGTATGATTAGTGCTATAATGCATGTGTTTTATTTTTTTAAAAACAAAACAAAAATAACTTCCATTTGAACGATAAAATCTAATTAAATAAAGAGGTGTGATTATCAATTGTCACAATACGAAACACCGTTATTTACTAGCCTATTAAAACACGCAGAAAAGAACCCAATTCAGTTTCACATTCCAGGACATAAAAAAGGGAGCGGAATTGATCCTGAATTCAGGAATTTCATTGGAGATAACGCATTATCAATTGATTTGATTAACATTGGACCTCTTGATGACCTCCATTCTCCGAAGGGAATCATCAAGCAAGCACAAGAACTGGCTGCTGAAGCTTTTGGAGCGGACCATACATTCTTCTCCGTACAAGGTACTAGCGGAGCGATCATGACCATGATCATGACTGTATGCGGACCTGGGGATAAAATTATTGTCCCGAGGAACGTGCACAAATCTATTATGTCTGCCATTGTATTTTCAGGTGCAATTCCAATCTTCATCCATCCGGAAATTGATAAAAACCTTGGTATATCCCACGGAATCACAACGGATTCTGTTGAGAGAGCCTTGGAACAGCATCCTGATGCAAAGGGCTTGCTTGTCATTAATCCAACTTATTTCGGTTTTGCTGCCGACTTAAAGAAGATTGTCGACATTGCTCATTCCTACAAAGTGCCTGTCTTGGTTGACGAGGCTCATGGAGTCCATATCCACTTCCATGAAGATCTTCCATTATCAGCTATGCAAGCTGGTGCTGACATGGCCGCTACCAGTGTCCATAAGCTAGGTGGTTCGATGACCCAGAGTTCAATCTTGAATGTAAAAGAAGGACTTGTGTCCTCAAAACGCGTACAATCAATCATCAGCATGCTTACGACAACCTCTACTTCATACCTTTTGCTTGCCTCACTGGATACTGCAAGGAGAAGGCTTGCGACGGAAGGAAGAGAGATTATTGATCGCACTATAAAATTGGCACAATGGATCCGCGGACAGGTTAATGAGATTGAACATCTTTATTGTCCAGGTGAAGACTTGCTTGGAACGAATGCTACATTCGATTTTGATCCAACAAAAGTGCTGATCAGCATTAAAGATCTGAACATCACAGGCTATGAGGTTGAAAACTGGCTTCGTGAAAAATACAATATCGAAGTTGAATTATCCGACTTGTACAATATTCTGTGCATCATAACTCCTGGTGACACAGAAAAGGAAGCAAAAATTCTTGTTGAAGCATTGCGTGAACTTTCTAAGGAATTTCACCATCTAGCAGAAAAAGTTCATGCTGAAGTCATGCTGCCAGACATTCCGTTATTGGCGCTAACACCTCGAGATGCTTTTTACGCGGATACAGAGGTTGTTCCATTTGAAGAATCAGAAGGAAGAATCATCGCAGAATTTGTTATGGTTTATCCGCCAGGGATACCAATCTTCATTCCTGGAGAAATCATTACCGAAGAAAACCTTGTTTATATCAAAACAAATATGGAAGCTGGCCTGCCCGTTCAAGGACCAGAAGATGATGAATTGAAATATTTCAGGGTAATCAAAGAACATAAAGCAATTCGATAAAAAAAGAAGGGCATGCAGCGCATGCCCTTTTATATATTCTTATCTTTCTTCTGCACCCTCATGGTCACAGCAGTCGCATTTTTTTGAATAAAGTACAGAAACTTTTTCATCTTCGAAATGGTCAATTGTAGAATTGCAAGTTTGACAAACGATTGTACCCATCTTTTCAAACCCCTTTTCATATTGTTTTGAAAGCGCTTTAACCTCTTTAGATATATAATAATATAACACTATTGATATTTCAAGGGTTAATTGTATAACACTTTTAATTATTTATTGGTTGTTTAGGTTATTCACTTACTAATAATATGATGTATAGCATATCAGTATGTCACTTTTAATCCAATACCTTAAATCCCCTTTAAAGTAAAAAGCTCTGTTAAACACGGCTGTTGATTATCGTTTCAGGCGATTCGCTTTCCGCAGAAAATCACGAAAAAGCCCGAGGACCAGCTTTTTCATAAACAAATTCTTCATGGGATGCAGTTAGCGTCTTCGGCTTTTTATCGTACTTTAGGGTCTCATCTGTCCCGCTGCTCTCTAAAGACTTTGAAGAGCTTCCCCGAATACACCCACGCACGATGGAAATGCGCTAGCATTTTCTCAGGAGTCTGTCCCATTCTGTTCAAATCAATTTATTCAATCGTTTACTTTCAAGCATTACTTTAATAACAATAATCTTTAAGAAAACACAAAAAAATAAAACAGGCCTTTTTGGCCTGCTCCAGGATGTTATTCGTATTGAGTCTGGAATGGGGACGTTGGCAGCTCTTCATTGAAAAATAATGCGAGATCTTCAGCCTGACGTACTTCGGTGATATGGAAAGCTTTCTGCAAAAATTCTACATCTTCAATATCCTTTGGATCGAGGAGTGCTGAACGCCCCGTCTGCATACATACAACGAGCGGTTTTCCGAAAAACATATTTGTAAACACAATCCCAAAGTCATACCGAGTATCATAGGTTGTGAACCCCACAAATCTGACCTGAACTTTTTCGTGTTCATCATAAAGCTTTTCGAATAGTTCCATATGCCTCCTCCTTTTTAATTAAATATTTAGAATATTATTATAATTCATTTTTGCCAAAAAGGCAAGACATATGAAGCTAAAAAGCTCATATTCTATTGTCAATGCTTTTCCCTCAGTGATAAAATGATGGAGAATCGATTGAAAAAGGGGATTGGACAATGTCTAGTAATGCTTATATAAAACTTGTTCCATCATCAACTCAGCAAGCCATTTCCACCGATGAACTCAAAGATTTATTTAATTACTACAAACAAATAACGGCTAAAACCGGAGACCAGGTAGATTGGAACTATGAAAACTCCGCATTTCCTTATGAGCTAAAAGAAAAAGAAGAAGGCAAAGGGACATGGTTTTATCTACACTCCTCCCAAGACCGCTACAATGCGATTTTATTTGGAGTAGACAAAGAAACAATCGTCGATGAAAATGATACAGAACGCGAGCAAGCATACATACAAATTACGCTTCCTCCGACAGCTACCGCTGGCGACAAAGGGAAAGCTAACGAGTTCAGCAAATTCCTTGGAAAAAAACTGCAGGGTGAATTGCATTTATTCAACGGTAGAGTAATGTATTTCAATCCACGAAAATAAGAAGAGTAAAACAATCTTCAATTGAAGGAACATCGACTTAAACAATAAAGAAACGGCTGCTATTGAGCAGCCGTTTCTTTACGGTCAGGAGTCTCTATTTGATCTGGATCAACTATTTTATACCCTTTATTCTGCAGTCCCTTCACAATGTCACCCAAGGCTGCGCTTGTCCATTCTCTGTCATGCATCAGCAGGTTTGCTCCATTCCTTAGAAGTGGAGTATTGACCATAATATCTGCTATAGCTTCCTTCGATTGGTATGCCTTTTCCCAATCATAGCCGTAAGTCCAGTTCATCAGCAGCATCTGTTCTTCAGCAGCTATCTTCTTGCTGTATTCAGTATTCATCCCGAACGGTGCTCTGAAAAAGCGTGGACGCTCTCCAATCAATTCTTCTATCCTGTCATTTAAGCCGACGATTTCAATCCTTTGCTGTTCCTCTGTCAAATCCTTTAAAGATTTATGATTGTACGTATGATTCCCAATTGGAAAGCCCATCTGGTGAATTTGTTTCAGAACTTCACCTTCTTCAGGGGTATCAATAAAATGACCATTGACAAAAAAGATTGCTTTAACATTCAAATCCTTCAAGACTTTTGCCATTGTTAAAGCATTTTTATCTGGTGCATCGTCAATTGTCAGCAGGACTATTTTCTCGTCGGGATTGCTAATATTCTGGATGGAGAAGTCATCCCTCAATTTATACTCTGATATTGTTGGTGCGGGATCGGGATTCGTGCTTTCATCCGCAGGCTGCTCATCAGGCTTTACCACTTCTTCGGTTTCCTGATTTTTGATTTCTTCATTCTTTTCTTGTTTCTCAAGTATTGCGGCCTCTTTATTTTGATCTTCATCCTTTTGAACTTCATTTGCTGCGCAGCCTACTATTAGAAAAACGGCAGCAAACATTAACAGTTTCTTCTTCATACCTCATCCCTCCTGCTGACAATACCCTGGTGTGAATTTAAACAATAACAGACATTGTAAAATGAAACGAAGCATAGATAGCAAGGCTGGTCAGGGTAATGATAAACGTCTTCTTTGTCGATTTCATTATGTAGTTACCTATTATTATGGCTAAATAGAAAAACACTAAGAACATAATAACATTATAAATGGGATGATCATGTTTTGACAGCCATTCAATAAATGTATACCCACTCCAAATGATCAATTGCAGCAAGACCACTGTATACACCTTCACACCTTCCACCACCATTACTTAAATAATCTCTTCCCTAGCTTTTGGAAACTAAACATATGGGTTGTTTATATTATATGTCCATGTCCCAGGGATATTTTTCATTTATGTAACATTTCAATAACATCTCATTTTTTTGGAAATTGCTGTGATAAAATATGGACAACTATTAACCGTAGATTTTCACGAATCCGAAAAAAAGTGAGGCAAAGAGAAATGAAAGGCTTATCTTTTGTTTTTGTCGCTTCGTTCCTTTTCCTAACGGCTTCTTGTAACCCCGTAAATGATTCTGATGATTTAATGTTGAGTGAAGGTATAAAGCAAGTAGTCTTTTTTTCAGATGAAAAGGACTATAAGCATGAAGCCTCTTATTATGATGCGATTATTGAATTAAAGAAACAATATCCAGCTGAATTTGATAATATGATGGTCATAAAAGCTTCGAATGCTAAAAAATACTATGATCTATTTGAGGTGGAACAATTCCCAGCAATACTTGTTGTACATGGAGACAAGGTGATTGCCAATGTTAATGGCACTGTTACTAAGGACGAAATCATTGAACCGCTTTCAGCTGTACTCCAAAATGATTAAAGATAAAAAAATCCTTTCCAGATGGAAAGGATTTTTTTATCTATTATTTTACGATATGAATTGGGTTTCCTAGAGCTACTTCTGCAGCTTCCATTGTGATTTCTCCAAGCGTTGGATGTGCGTGGATTGTCATTGCAAGATCTTCTGCAGTCATACCTGCTTCAATCGCTAAGCCAAGCTCTGCAATCATGTCTGATGCATTTGGTCCAGCGATTTGGGCACCGATTACAATACCGTCTTCTTTACGAGTAATAAGCTTCAAGAAGCCGTCTGTCTGGTTAAGTGAAAGTGCACGGCCATTAGCAGCAAACGGGAATTTAGCTGCAATGATATCCAGTCCTTCATCTTTTGCCTGCTTTTCAGAGTAACCTACAGATGCCAATTCTGGATCAGAGAATACTACAGCTGGAATAGCCAGGTAATCAATTTCAGATGGATGGCCAGCAATTGCTTCTGCTGCAATTTTACCTTCATAGGATGCTTTGTGTGCCAGTGGCGGTCCCTCAACAACGTCGCCGATTGCGTAAATGTTGCTTACATTCGTGCGGCATTGCTTGTCGATTTTAATGACACCACGGTCAGTCATTTCGATGCCAACTTGCTCAAGTCCAAGCTCATCAGTGTTTGGCTTTCTTCCTACCATGACAAATACGTAATCAGCTTCAACTTTTTGCTCTTCGCCTTTAGCTTCGTACGTTACAGTCACACCAGTATCAGTTTCCTCTACGCCTTTAGCAAGTGCCTTAGTGATAATTTCAGCACCCTTTTTCTTAAGATTGCGTTTTACAAGAGCAGACATCTGCTTCTCGAAACCGTTAAGAATTTCATCAGCGCCTTCAAGGATTGTTACCTTTGTTCCAAAGCTAGCATATGCTCCGCCAAGCTCTGTTCCGATGTATCCGCCACCGATTACTACAATGCTCTCAGGCAGTTCCTGAAGATTCAATGCGCCTGTAGAATCAAGTACACGCTTAGTATATTTGAATGCAGGAATCTCGATTGGACGAGAACCAGTTGCAATGATTGCATTTTTGAACGTGTATGTCTGGGCAGAATTCTCATCCATTACACGAATCGTGTTGGCATCCACGAAATACGCTTCGCCTCTTACGATGTCGATTTTGTTGCCCTTCAATAAACCTTCAACGCCGCCAGTCAACTTCTTTACTACACCTGCTTTGAACTCCTGGACTTTAGAGAAATCAAGCGTTACGTTTTCAGCTTTAATTCCCATGTCTTCAGAGTGCTTAGCATTTTCAAATCTATGGCCTGCAGAAATAAGAGCCTTTGAAGGAATACATCCAACATTTAGGCATACGCCGCCAAGAGTTGCTTTTTCTACGATTGTAACTTTTTGTCCCAGCTGGGCAGCACGAATGGCTGCCACATATCCGCCAGGACCTGCGCCGACGACAAGAGTATCAGTTTCGATTGGAAAATCTCCTACTACCATTTATTACCCCTCCATTAACAATAGTTCTGGATCGTTCAATAGACGTTTGATATGGTTCAATGCATTCTGTGCCGTTGCGCCATCGATCATGCGGTGATCGAAGCTTAGAGAAAGCGCAAGTACAGGAGCAGCGACAATTTCCCCATCCTTAACTACTGGCTTTTCTGCAATGCGGCCAATTCCAAGGATTGCAACTTCCGGATGGTTGATAACCGGAGTGAACCACTGTCCGCCAGCAGAACCGATGTTAGAGATAGTGCAAGATGCACCTTTCATTTCAGTTGGAGCAAGCTTTCCATCACGAGCTTTTCCTGCAAGTTCATTAATCTCATTTGAAATTGAGAATACAGACTTACGGTCAGCATCTTTAACGACAGGAACTAGCAAGCCTTTTTCTGTATCAGCAGCAATACCGATATTGTAATAGTGCTTATGAACGATTTCGCTTGTAGCATCATCTAAAGATGTGTTCAATGCTGGGTATTCACGTAAAGCACTTGTTAATGCTTTTACCACGTAAGGAAGGAATGTAAGCTTAATTCCTTTAGCAGCAGCAACTTCTTTGAACTTTTTGCGGTGTGCAACAAGTTTCGTAACATCGATTTCATCCATAAGTGTAACGTGAGGAGCTGTATGCTTAGAGTTAACCATTGCCTTGGCAATCGCTTTTCTGATTCCGCTCATCTTTTCACGTGTTTCAGGGTACTCACCTTGAGGAAGGGCATTTGCAGCAGCAGCCTTAGGTGCTTCTTCTGCTGGTGCAGCTTGTTGAGTCTGTTCTGCCTGTGGAGCAGCTGCAGCAGCACCACCATTCATGAAGCTATCGATATCTTCCTTGCCAATACGGCCATTTTTTCCTGAACCAGCAACCTGACGGATATCAACGCCTTTTTCACGAGCGTATTTACGTACAGATGGCATAGCTACGATGCGGCGGTTAGGGTCCACTTCTGCTTGTGGTGCAGCAGCAGCGCCAGCGCCTGTTTCAGCTACAGGAGCAGGAGCTTCGGCAGCTTCTTTTTTAAT
This sequence comes from Heyndrickxia sp. MSNUG, assembly GCF_049532715.1. Classification (NCBI taxonomy): domain Bacteria; kingdom Bacillati; phylum Bacillota; class Bacilli; order Caryophanales; family Bacillaceae; genus Heyndrickxia; species Heyndrickxia sp. MSNUG. The sequence goes on along the minus strand of NZ_CP150978.1, from coordinate 1,622,257 downwards.
ATCCTGTCCAGCTTCTAATGTAGATTGAACCTGAGCTTCTGTTTTTTCTTGCTTTGGTTGTTCAGCAGGTGCATCTTCCTCGTCACCTTTAAACTTAAGATCTTCATATCCAGGTGCATCGAAAGTTACTAGTACCTGTCCAACTGTAGCGACTGTTCCTTCTTCAACTAATACTTCTTCTACTGTACCAGTAACTGGTGAAGGAATTTCTACTACTGCTTTATCATTTTGCACTTCACAAAGTACATCGTCTTCCTGAACTTTATCGCCAGGCTTTACGAACCACTTGACAATTTCACCTTCGTGAATGCCTTCACCGATATCAGGCAGTTTAAATTGGAATGCCAATGGAATTCACCCTCCTATTTTTGTCGAACCTATTATCAATTTCAACTTTTGTATTATTAGAATGTAAGGACTTTCTTAGCCGTTTCAATTACATCTTTGTAGTTAGGCAGCCATACAGTTTCTGCTTGAGAGAATGCGAAAACTGTATCTGGAGCAGCAACGCGCAATACTGGTGCTTCCAGGCTTAAGATTGCACGGTCATTGATTTCAGCAACAACATGAGCAGCAATTCCTGACTGTTTTTGTGCTTCCTGAACAACAATCGCTCTGCCAGTTTTTTCAACAGATGCTACAATTGTTTCGATGTCTAGTGGCATGATTGTTCTTAAGTCGATTACTTCAACAGAATGACCTTCCTTTTCAAGCTCTTCTGCTGCCTTAAGGGATTCGTGAACCATAGCACCATAAGTAATGATGGATAGGTCTTTACCTTCACGTTTCACATCTGCTTTTCCTAAAGGAATTGTATACTCTTCTTCAGGTACTTCCTGGCGGAATGAACGGTAAAGCTTCATGTGCTCTAGGAAAATAACCGGGTCATTGTCACGGATTGCTGAAATCAGTAACCCTTTTGCATCATATGGAGTTGATGGAATGACAATTTTAAGACCTGGCTGCTGTGCAACCATACCTTCAAGGCTGTCAGCATGCATTTCTGGCGTATGTACGCCACCGCCGAATGGTGAGCGGATTGTAACAGGTGAATTGTAACGGCCGCCTGAACGGTAACGCATACGAGCCATTTGACCAGCAACAGAGTCCATTACTTCAAATACGAACCCAAAGAATTGGATTTCAGGTACTGGACGGTAGCCTTGTAGTGCAAGACCGATCGCAAGACCGCCGATTCCAGATTCTGCAAGTGGAGTATCGAATACACGATCTTCTCCAAATTCAGTTTGAAGTCCTTCAGTAGCACGGAATACACCGCCGTTTACTCCTACATCTTCCCCAAATACAAGTACATTAGGATCGTTGCGAAGTTCTGTGCGCAACGCATCTGTAATTGCTTGAATCATTGTCATTTGAGCCATGGCTTACTTCGACTCCTTCTCTTTATATATTTCATACTGTTCTTGTAAGTGTTTTGGCATTTCTTCATACATGATAGAAATCAGGTCAGTAACCTTTTGCTTAGGAGTATTGTCAGCTTCTTTGATTGCTTCTTTAATATCTTCCTTAGCCTTTTCAATTGTTTCGTTTTCCATTTCTTCGTTCCAAAGGTTTTTAGTTTCAAGGAACTTACGGAAACGTACTAATGGATCTTTCTTTTCCCACTCGTTATCTAGATCAGCAGTACGGTAGCGAGTTGGGTCGTCACCAGCCATTGTATGTGGGCCATAACGGTAAGTCATTGTTTCGATCAAAGTAGGTCCTTCGCCATTGATTGCACGCTTACGCGCTTCAAGTGTTACAGCATATACTGCAAGCGGGTCCATACCATCGACTTGGATTCCTGGAATACCAGCTGCTACAGCTTTTTGAGCAATTGTCTTAGCAGCGGATTGTTTTTCAACAGGAGTTGAAATCGCAAAACGGTTATTTTGAACGAAGAAGATTGCTGGCGCTTTGTATGCACCTGCAAAGTTAATTCCTTCATAGAAATCACCTTGTGATGCACCGCCATCTCCTGTATAAGTTACAGCAACAGATTGAGCACCGCGCTTCTTCATTCCAAGAGCAACTCCCGCAGCCTGAATGTATTGCGCACCGATGATGATTTGTGGTGAAATAACATTTACACCTTCAGGAATCTGATTTCCTTTGAAATGTCCGCGTGAGAATAGGAATGCCTGTGCAAGCGGAAGTCCGTGCCAGATCATTTGTGGAACATCACGGTAGCCAGGAAGGATGAAGTCTTCTTTTTCCAGTGCAAATTGGGATGCAAGCTGGGAAGCTTCCTGTCCTGCTGTCGGAGCGTAGAAGCCAAGGCGTCCTTGACGGTTTAATGAAATGGAACGCTGATCAAGGATTCTAGTGTAAACCATGCGCTTCATTAATTCTTGTAATTGCTCATCTGAAAGCTCAGGCATTGCCGCTTCATTAACGACTTCGCCCTCTTCGTTTAAAATTTGGAACATTTCGAATTGGCTTTCAACATTCTCGAGCTGCTTCATTGCATCAAAAGTGTTGTTTTTTGTTTTAGATGCCATCAGAGCCACCTCTTCCTTTCTTAACTTCATGAATTTTTAATTGAATATACAGAAATAGGTTACCCAAAATCAGGATAAACTTCCCCGGGTTTCTAAATACATCTGAGCACAAAATTGCATTAAATTTATCTATTAGGCTGGAGCGCATACAATGCAGGATGGAAACCTAATGACTTACAGCCATGCATAGGTTGTGAACACACCATTAATTAGTTTTCCACAGATTAGCTATAAAAAAACTATTATTTGCCCATTTCCATGTCAACTGGACTGTATCAATGGAAATCAATAATAAAGTAATACAATCAACTCATTCGTTTTTTAGTTTACATCACGAAAATAACTCCGTCAAATACTTAGTTTTATCTTTTTTAATTTTATACACTATCTATATGTTATTATCCTTTTTCAGTAACTGTATTAATAAATATTTATTACTGTACTATAATAAATTACTTTTAATTAAAACTGTATTACACAACAATTCACCGCGTTAAACCGGTGGGGGTCAGACCCCCACCGGTTTAACGTGGTAGTGTGATGAAATAAAAAAAGCCCACATTTGCATGCAGGCTAATTTGAGTCATTTCATTATTTTTTTGTCTCGGTATTAACTTCTATTCCCGCCTTTTTATAAAAGTCCATTTTTTCTTTGTTGTAACGATCCGTTCTATCATTGAATTCCTGGTTGTTTTTCAAAACTGATTCATATACCTTGTTCACTTTATTGATTTGCTCCTCAAGCTTTTCAAAGCTCAAATCTTTATCCTTCAGCATTTCGTAAAGCTCTTTGTCGTATTGCAGGCCTTGTTTATAGTTTTTATATAATTCATCATGTATTTTGTATCTTTCTTTCATAGTTGCCTGTAATTCAGCAGCTTGTTTCTTTAGGGAAGGGTCCTCTATTTCTTCAGCTATTTTAGATACATTCTTAAATTCCTGTTCTGACTTTTTTATGCTTTCTTTTTCCTTCTCGATATGTTCCTCTCTCTTGTCAGCTATTGTGAGCGCTTCATCCGCTAGCTTAACAATCTGGTCATATTCTTTCATCCCAAGTGATATGATTTGTTCGTAAATTTCTTTTTCCTGCTTTTCTAATTCCACTAGAGGGTCCTGCTGATCTTCAAAAACCTTTTCAGTAGACACCACTTTTTCAAGCTCTTCAAACATTTTTTCCTCTGGAGTTTGCCGATCCATACATCCGGCAAGACTTAATACACCAGCCATCAATACGATGGATAAACCGATGCTTTTTAAAATGGACAAAATAAAAACCTCCTCACAGATACCAATTTTACTATAGCGATTGCGGCGTGATTTGACAATTAATAAGGAAGTCAGTAAGCTGCCTTCAAAATATTCATATAAGCTTGTCCCTTAATAAACTTTATTCCTTTATTTTGAAGTTTATGCCTTAGGCGCAAGCCTATACCAAATTTCTTAAACCGCATAGGCTATAGCAATCGACCCATCAGAACTGATGGGCGAAAAACATATAAGAGGAGGGTTTCCTTTATGTACGGTTATGGTTACGGATGTGGTTATCCGGGTGTAGGTTATGGAAGAGGATTCGCTTTAATTGTCGTTTTGTTCATACTCCTCATCATCGTAGGCTGCTCTTGCAGGAGATTCTAATCACTAAGAGAGAAGATGTATAATAGCATCTTCTCTTTTTGAATATCTATAGCAAACATTTTTCTAGTTAACTTTTTAATGTTCTTTTGTTAGACTTAAAAATATTACATACTATAGAAACAAGAGGTGAAGTTTATGTTGACGATGGATGATATCGTACGTGATGGACATCCTGTCCTCCGCAAAGTTGCGGAAGAAGTCAAATTGCCTGCTTCCCAGGAAGACAAGACAATTTTAGAAAGCATGTTACAATACGTAAAAAATAGCCAAGACCCGGAAGTCGCTCAAGAACATGGACTACGGCCCGGAATTGGACTTGCCGCACCGCAAATAAATGTCTCAAAACGGATGATAGCCGTCCATGTTAATGATGAAAAAGGAAACTTGTTCAGCTATGCTCTTTTCAATCCTAAAATTATCAGCCACTCAGTTGAACGTTCTTATCTCGCTGCAGGCGAAGGCTGCCTCTCTGTTGACGAGTCGATTCCAGGTTATGTTCCTAGATATGCAAGGGTTACTGTAAAAGGAACTGACCTTGATGGAACTGAAGTCAAACTAAGACTGAAAGGCCTGCCTGCAATTGTTTTTCAGCATGAGATTGACCATCTTAATGGCATCATGTTTTACGATCATATCAATAAACAAGATCCTTACAAAGAAATACCAAATGCATCTCCAATTGAAAGATAAAGCCGAATCAACTTTGATCCGGCTTTTTTTTGAGCTCATTCCTTACATCTCCCGGTAATGATTGAAGGATTGTAAAGCAGCTCTTATCATATTAAATTAAATTCAATTCTTTCAATCCATGCCAGATACCGTCATCATCAACATCACGCGTAACTAGGTTGGCATGTTCCTTCAGCTCAGGCACCGCATTCCCCATGGCAACCCCAGTTCCAGCTGCTTTCAGCATTTCAAAATCATTCAAGCCATCGCCAAAAGCATAAACATTTTCAGGCTTGAATCCCAGCCTTTCAATCATCTTTTTTATCCCTTCAGCCTTGGACCCTCCAACTGGCAAAATATCAACAGAATATGGATGCCACCTGATCAAAGTGAAATCAGGATAGGTTTCCCTGTAAAACTCTTCATCCCCTTCTTCACAAAATAGCAGTGTTTGATATAAATCCTTGTCCACATAAAAAGCATCGTCATGACCAGGATGGGCAAACTTCAAGCCCCCAAGACTCTCTTCAATAAAAGCATGGTGTTTTACAGAAGATTTCATCGTTTTGTGATTCATGAATACGACAGGATGTCCATTTTCCTTTGCTTTAAAATAGAGGTCCTCTATCTTTTGAGAATTTAATGGATTTTTATAAATTGGTTCGTTTTCAAAAACTACGTACTGTCCATTGAAGCTGACAAAAGAATCGATATCAAGTTCTTTTCTCAAGCTCTCGAACATAAACGGCGCCCTCCCTGTTGCGATTGCAACAAAGACACCATTCTCCTTAAGAAGGGTTATTGCTTTCTTGGTGGAAGCCGGCAAATTTTTATCATGGTCCAGCAATGTCCCATCAATATCAAAAAATACAATTTTACTCATGTTATTCTCCTTTGCTGCATCATTCTTGGGGTATTCCGCTATTATCATACAGTTTTTTGGTTATTTAAAGCAGTCTAGCAAATTTCTAAGTGCATTGTACATAAAAAAGAAAATCTAAACTATGGCAAATCAATGACAATTCATGACATTCCATCATTACCCATGAAAAAATTTTCTATTTCATCATATAATATAAACAAAAAGGTAGGAATTTGAAAAATAATCTTTGCTAAACTTTCCCTTGTTTACTTTACTTTGGACAAGGATAGTTTAAAATAAGAACTAAGGAGATGATCCACTATGTTAAAGAAGCTAAGAAAGAAGCTCTTAAAACAGTGGAAAGATTTGCTTCGTAAAAAAACTATCGCATAAACTTTTGAGCCCTTCAAACTTGCGAAGGGCTCCTTCCTTATTGTAAATTGGTTAATAGCTGAAAAAAAGGGTTACACTTAGCAAGTTTATAATTTGATGTACAATTACAATGTAAAAATTGTCAATTTTTTATAAATGGCTTTTTCGTACAGATTGTTGTTTGACATTCATGGCCCTTCCCCCCTCATTTTAAGCGGGTTCTTAAACGGAGAGTCTAATATGGTGCAAATGCTGCAATCCTTACAAAAAAAGCCCTATAAAATAGAAAAAGTTTAATTTAATTAAGGAGAGAGATTTTACATGATTTTTAAAGTTTACTTCCAGGAATCTAACAAGCAAGTTCCCGTACGTGAAAAAACAAAGACAATATACGTGGAAGCTGAATCTGAAAGAGATGTTCGGACAAAAATTGCTGACCGCCAATATAACGTGGAGTATGTTGAGGCTGTTAAGGGTAATTATTTTGAATATGAAAAACAAAAAGAAGACTTTGAAGTATTGGAGATAGGATAATTTATGAAATTTGTAAAAAATGACCAAACTGCGGTTTTCGCATTGGGAGGACTAGGCGAAATCGGCAAAAACACCTATGGTGTGCAATTTCAGGACGAGATTATACTAATTGATGCTGGCATTAAATTTCCAGAAGATGAATTGCTTGGGATCGATTATGTTATTCCTGATTATTCATACCTGATAAAGAATGAAGATAAAATCAAAGGTCTTTTCATTACCCATGGCCATGAAGACCATATTGGCGGTATTCCTTATTTATTGCGTGAAATCAATATTCCGATTTATGGAGGAAAGCTTGCTCTAGGTTTGATCAAGAACAAGCTGGAAGAACACGGCTTATTGAGAAAAGCAAAACTGATTGAAATACAGGAAGATGACATCATCAAATTCCGCAAAACTTCGGTCACATTTTTCCGGACTACTCATAGTATTCCTGACTCCTATGGCGTTGTTGTTAAAACTCCTCCAGGGCAAGTTGTCCACACAGGAGATTTCAAGTTCGATTTTACACCTGTCGGCGAACCAGCTAACTTAACGAAGATGGCTGAAATCGGAAAAGAAGGCGTACTATGCCTGCTTTCAGACAGCACAAATGCTGAAGTCCCTCATTTTACGATGTCAGAACGCCGTGTTGGGGAAAGCATTCATGATATTTTTAGAAAAGTGGATGGCCGCATCATTTTCGCTACCTTCGCTTCAAACATCCATCGATTACAGCAGGTTGTTGAAGCTGCTGTTACGACAGGCAGAAAAGTAGCAGTCTTTGGAAGAAGCATGGAATCAGCAATTAATATTGGACAAGATCTCGGCTATATTAATGCGCCTAAGGATACTTTCATTGAAGCACAGCAAATAAATCGACTGCCTGCTAACCAGGTTACAATCCTTTGTACTGGAAGTCAGGGAGAACCTATGGCTGCTTTATCGAGAATCGCCAATGGCACTCACCGACAAATTCAGATCCAGCCTGGCGATACAGTTGTATTTTCTTCATCTCCTATCCCAGGCAATACAATCAGCGTAAATCGTACGATCAACATGCTTTCTCGTGCAGGGGCTGATGTCATCCATGGATCTTTAAATGACATTCATACTTCAGGTCATGGCGGCCAGGAAGAACAAAAATTAATGCTTCGCCTGATCAAACCGAAATACTTTATGCCAATCCATGGTGAGTATCGCATGCAGAAGATGCATACAAAGCTTGCCACCGACTGTGGTGTTCCTGAAGAAAATTGCTTTATCATGGATAATGGTGAAGTACTGGCATTAGGCGATAATGAAGTTGGCGTTGCAGGTAAGATTCCATCCGGAAATGTGTATATTGACGGCAGCGGAGTTGGTGATATCGGAAACATCGTTTTGCGCGATCGCCGCATCCTTTCTGAAGAAGGACTTGTTGTGGTTGTAGTCAGCATCAACATGAAGGAATTCAAAATTGCTGCAGGACCTGACCTGATATCCCGCGGATTCGTCTATATGAGGGAATCCGGCGATTTAATCAATGATGCCCAGAGCTTGATTAGCAAGCATTTAAACAAAGTAATGGAAAGAAAAACAACTCAGTGGTCCGAAATTAAAAATGAAATCACGGACACATTAGCACCGTTCCTTTATGAGAAAACAAAACGCCGCCCGATGATTTTACCGATCATCATGGAGGTTTAATAGAAAAAACCGTTGCAAATGCAACGGTTTTTTTCATTTCACTTTATTAAATAACAATTGGTTTTAACAAAGTCTGTCACTTAGCTATTTGAGTCGATATCATTATTCTCAGGGCGTTTAGCATATTTTCTGACAAAAAATATTATCGCTGAAACCATAAAGCCTACAATCAGTAAGATTGGGAGGTTGCCGATCAAGAAGACTATGATTCCGGAACCCGCTGACAGAAGAATATTGATGTTATCAGCAAATTGCTTTTTAATCTTTTGCCAGGTGTTCAAGTTATCGTTATCGATTTTTGGGACAGACACAGCATTTTCTTCCAGTGAAATCGTTACAGTAGCTAAGGCTGACTGATTTTCAAGGAACTTTTTCCTGCCTAAAACCTGTTCTATTTCCTCCTGGACGTTCGCAAGGTCAGAAGAGATTTTCAACAAATCCTCGGTCTTTTGTGCCTGCTTCATGAATTCAAGGAGCCTGGCTTCCACTACCCTTTTAGACTTTAGTCTTGATTCAAGGTCCACATATTCTTCCGTTACATCTTCACCGCTAACCTGACGATTGTATACTTGTACCGATAAACCCTCTGCATCGGTCAGAAAAGCCTGGAAATGCTCCTGAGGGATCCTGAAGGTCATTGTGCCACTTTGCTGTTCTCCATCATAACGGCTGGAACTGGAATTTACGATATATCCTTTATAGCTTTTTGCCTTTTGTTCGAGGGCATTGCGGGCTTTTTCAAAGTTTTTGACTCTTAAATTCAATTCTGCATTATAAATGACCATTCGTACAATAGCAGCTTCAGCAGCGTTCGTTTTCGCTTTTCCGTCATCAGATTGATTATTTTCTAAAGCCGAGTCTTTTTCTCCTTCTGAAAAAGAAACATCGTTACTCTCAGAGTAATCCATGGATTCCGTTTTTGCACCCATATCACTGCTAGATTTACTTTCATCTGACATCCCGCCGCTGCAGCCTGCAAGCAAGAGAATAAATAACAATATGACTGCCATTATCTTTTTCGACATCAACATGCCCCCTTATTTTAAACTGTTTAAGAATCAGACGGTTTTATTACAAGAATGTTACATTATTAGCAAAATAAACATTTCTACTGTATCCTTGATTGTTGTTCCTTTTTATTAACTGAGCTGCCAACCTTCTAAATAGCAAAAGAAGCCTTCATAAAGAAGGCTTCTCAGACTGTAGACAAACTCGATTATAGTGGGCTTGTCTAAAGTTTTTTTATCTTAGGTGAGAAGTAAAACAAGTCTGTTGATTTCCGTTCCAGGCGCTTCGCTTTCCGCGGGGCTGGCGCTGAGCCCGCAGGACTCTGAATAGCTTCCTCGAATCTGCCCGCGCACGATGGAAATGCGTTAGCATTTTCGGAGGAGTCTGCGCGCCTTCCACTGCAATCAACAGGTTCTCAATAATTGACTTGTGATCTGTATCTTTGTCGACAAACTGAGAAGCCTTCATATAGAAGTCTTCTTATACTGCATCCAGCATATTGAATTGTGCCTGGACAAGATCGTAGTATTCTCCTTTTTGATCCATAAGCTGTTCATGATTGCCCTTTTCAATGACAAGCCCATTTTCTAGAACGAAAATATTATCTGCTTCCCGGATTGTCGACAGCCTGTGAGCGATAATAATCGCGGTCCGTCCTTTTAATAGAGTCTTCAGTGCATTTTGGATTCTCATCTCAGTTTTTGTATCAATGCTAGCCGTAGCCTCATCCATTATGAGAATTTTTGGATTCGCCAGCAGAGCCCTGGCAAAGGAAAGAAGCTGCCTTTCACCAACAGATAGAATATTGCCCCTCTCTTCTACCTCTGTTTGAAAACCGTTAGGGAGTTTTTCAATAAAATCAGAAGCACCAACTGCTTTGGCTGCAGCCTTCACCTCTTCATCAGTTGCCTCAGGCCTGCCAAAACGAATATTATCGTAAATTGTCCCTGAAAAAATGAATGTATCCTGTAATACGATACTGATGTGTTTCCTCAGACTGCTGAGAGAAACATTTTTTAAATCGTGTCCATCCACCAGTACCCTTCCTGCAGTAGGATCATAGAAGCGGCTGATTAAGTTGGCGATCGTCGTTTTTCCTGAACCTGTATGGCCAACAAGAGCAACTGTCTGGCCTGCCTTTATCTCAAGGTTTATTCCTTTTAGTGCAATCCTTTTGTTGTCATATGAGAATACAGCCTTTTCAAATTGAATTTCCCCTTTGAGGTCGTTTAATTCTACAGGGTGATCTGCTTCTGATACAATTGGCTTCTCATCCAGGAATTCAAAGATTCTTTCAGAAGATGCCATCCCCATTAATAACTGATTGTATACCTGGCCAAGCCTTGAGATAGGTTCCCAAAACATGCCAAGATAAAAGGCAAATGAAACGAATACACCAATTGAGATTGAGCCGTTTTGGATCAGATGTGCACCGTACCAGATTAAAACTGCGGTCCCCAGTGCGTTTGTCAATTCTACCAGCGGCCTGAACATGGCGTTCTTTTGCGATGCTGACTTCCAGCTCTGGAATGTTTCATCGTTGATTCCATCGAAAAAGGCCATGTTCTCTTTTTCCTGAGTAAAAGACTGTGTAACCCTGATTCCCTGTATGCTTTCATTTAAGTGTGAATTAAGCTTAGATTGTTTCAAACGGACATCTTGCCATGAACGCCTGATATTTTTTCTCAATTTCGTAGAAATCAAGAACATGATCGGCAAGATCACCATGATTGCCAGCGTTAATTGAGGACTTAACGAAAACAGAATAAAGAATATTCCAATCAGCAGGACCATATCCATTAGCAGATTGATGACTCCATTTGTGAACAATTCCTGTAATGAGTTAATATCATTCATGATTCTTACCAGAATCGAACCGGCCGAACGCTGATCAAAGAAACGGTGCGACAGATTCTGGACATGGGTGAATAAGTGCTTACGCAAATCGTAAATGACGTTCTGCCCTAATTGATTCATCCAGCGTATCCTAAATATATTTGCGATGTATGCAGCTGAATAAAGGCCAGCAATTATAGCCACGAGCCAGATTAACATGTTAGCATCTTTGTTTTTCACTGCACGGTCAAGTGTATATATCCCAATAAGTATAGGGATAACAAGCCTGACGGCAGTTGTAATGAGAACCATCGCTATTGACAATGGAACAAGCGATGCTTTATATGGAAGCATATAGCTGAAGAGCCTTGACATTTGCTTCCAATTAAAAGGCTTATCAATCACCTGGTCGGTAGAATATTGAAACCTTTTTAAAACATGAGAATTACTTTTTTTGCTCAAAACCTTCCCCCCTTTTTTAATCGGACGTTTCATAACTGATTCGAAGAGATTTATCCTGTATGTGTGACCCTTTGGCGATCTTTAAATTGAATTTCATATATTTTTTGATATGTCCCGCCATTTTTTATTAATTGTTCATGGGTACCCCGTTCAGCAATGGACCCATTTTCAAGCACAAGAATTTCATCGGCATGCTTCAAGGAAGAGATCCTGTGAGCAATGATGAATGTCGTTCTTCCCTTCATCACTTCCAGCAATGCTTTCTGAATTTTAAATTCTGTTTCCATATCCACTGCGCTTGTAGCGTCATCAAGAATCAAAATGCTTGGGTTAACACAGATTGCCCTTGCTATGGCAATCCTTTGCTTTTGGCCGCCTGACAGGCCCATGCCTCTCTCACCTAGGATGGTATCATATCCATCCGGAAGCTCCATTATGAAGCTGTGAGCCTGCGCCCGTTTTGCAGCATCAACAATTTCATCCATCGTTGCGTCTGGCTTGCCGTAAGAAATATTCGATTTAATAGATGAAGAAAAAAGAAAGGATTCCTGAAGTACAATACCAATATTACTTCGAAGCGAACGTAAGGAATAATCGTTTATATCCCGTTCATCAATCAAGACCTGCCCCTCTACAGGCTCATAAAATCTCGTCATTAGCTGTGTAATGCTGGTTTTGCCTGAACCAGTGGATCCAATCAATCCAATGGTCTGCCCTTGACGTGCTTTAAAGGAAATATCATACAGTGCTTCGTTTTCATCATTTCCATATCGAAGCGTTACGTTGCTAAATTGCACATCACCTGAAAGCTTTTCGGTTTCGATTGCTCCATCCTTATCTTCGATCTCGGCATCAGCTTCAAGGATTTCTAATAACCTTTCTCCAGAAGCTTTAGACTGCGAAAATAGATTAACAACGAAACCAAGATTCATGATTGGCCACATAATGTACCACACAAGACTATAAAATGCTACAAGTTCGCCAGGCTTTAGGGAACCATTCATCACAAGGTATCCGCCATAGCCAAGCAACAGTACCACACTAATATTGCCCAAGAACTCCATTAAAGGAAAATACTTAGCCCAAATATCTGAAGTGAATAAGTATTTGTCTTTATATTCACCATTAGAATCATTGAATCTTCCAATCTCATAGCTCTCTCTCGACAGAGATTTAACCGTGTTGATTCCGCTGATGTTTTCCTGAACCTTTGTATTCAGTTTGCCAAAGGATTTTCGTATTCCCCGAAATGCAGGATGAACCGCTTTATCAAACTTATAAACAACTACTGCAAGAAAGGGCAAAGTCGCAAGAGTCACAAAGGTTAATGAAATAGAATAATAGAACATGACCGAGAAACTGATGCCAATTAACAGTACAAATCGGATCAGTTCAGAAAAGCCGAAGCTCAGGAAAAAACGAAACCCTTCTACGTCTGCTGTAAGCCGGGACATTAAATCACCAGTTTTGGCATTATCATAATACCTGAAGGATAGGAACTGCAATTTTTCATAAAGTGAATTTCTGAGTTTATAAACCGAATGAATACCAAAGAGATCACCAGTATACTGATAGATATAAGTGCAAACCCCTTTTACCACCATGAAACCGACAAAACCGGCAGCCAGGATTGGAATGAGCTCAAACCTGCCTCCCATGACTGCTTCATCAATCGTTAGCTGTAAAATCATTGGATAGATGACTGTAATAGCCGTTACAATCAGCATAAAAAAGATGGACCATAAAAACAAATTTTTGTATGGCCAGTAATACGACTTCAATTTTTTGAATGTCTCCATTCATGTACCCCCTTTGAATCGAAGCTTCTTTCGATTTGATAAAAAGCTAAAGTGATAAACTATGTTTCGCTGTGCTTTTTTACCAGAGATTATTAGGTCGATCTAAAAATCAAACTGGATTTAGATAGTATGTATTTTACAAAGAGAGCTAAAAAGAAAAGCACGTATAAAATAATATATCGGGTTTCGAAATGTTTTTCCAGCTTTTTTCAAGAATTTTTTTATTTTTTTGTCAGTGTGAATTATCTGATATTTCATCACATCACATTCTTAAATCAACCCATTGATCAAAATCAATATTAAGCGCTTTAAATTTGAGCCACAAAAAAGAGCCGATGGTAATCGGCTCTCCAGACGTGTTTTATTCTGTCTTTTCCAATTCATCCAGGACACGGTTTACTCGCTTTTCAAGCATTTTCATGCCGCTTCCGCCTGCCTGGAAGTGTCTTAGTTTTCCATCTTTGTCAAAAACATAATATGCAGGAACATATTGATTTTCAAAGGCTTCTGTCAATTTGTGTTCGCTGTCTACAAAGATGGGTTGTGCAATGTTGTGTTCAGCTGCAACCTTCTTGATTTCTTCAAGGTTCAGGTCATCCTCAGAACGTGGCATATGAACGGCAATCACGTTCAGCTTATCTTTATAATTATCACGGAACTCATTGACCTGCGGCATTGCTTCCTTGCAGAGATGGCAGCTGATTGACCAGAAATGAATCAAGGTCGGCTTTTCTCCGACTAATTGCTCCCTTGTCACTTCTCCATTTAGCCATTCTGTCGCGCCAGTCAATTCCGGCATTGGTTCACGTAATTTCATAATAGCACCCCTCTTATTATAAAAATTTTGCTTTTCGTTATTAAGAAAAAGACCTAACTTTTGTTAGGTCTTTTAAATTATCATAGTGTTTGACGCTGCGATTAAAGAGTAGCTTGTCCAGGCTTCCAGTTTGCAGGGCAAAGACCGCCAGTTTGTAGTGCTTGAAGCACACGTAGAGTTTCATCAACATCACGGCCGATGTTGTTATGGTTAACTACAGAGTACATTAATTCGCCTTCTGGGCTGATGATGTATAATCCGCGCAGTGCTACGCCTTCTTCTTCGATTAACACGCCATATTCACGTGACACAACGTGATTAGTGTCAGCTGCTAATGGATATTTAAGATCGCCAAGTCCGTTTTCTTTGCGGTCTGTTTTAATCCAAGCAAGGTGAGTGTGGATTGTATCAGTTGATACGCCGATTACTTCTGCATCAAGGTCTTCGAACTCATCGTAACGGTCAGACATAGCTGTGATTTCAGTTGGGCATACAAAAGTGAAATCCATTGGATAGAAGAAAAGAACTGTCCACTTGTCGTTCTTCATGTTTTCTTCAAGACTTACTTTTCCGAATTCCTTATTTGCTAATACTGCGTCCATTTCAAAGCGTGGTGCTTGCTTACCTACCATACGTTCTGGCATGTAAAATCCCTCCATTACAATAATTTTTATTTAAGATGCCTCTGGGCATCTGTTAAAACCTATGTTTCTAAATATATCAGAATAATTGTTTGGAGTCAATCTTAAATTATAATTAATTTAAATAAGTATTAATTATAATTCCTGATTATTGACCCACCTTAAATGTTTTGCCCAAACTGCATTAAAATTAAACTAAGCTCGCAGCTATGCAGCGAACTGGAAAATATAACTTATTCCGAATATTAGTTTAACATGCTTTTTATTCGGGACAAAATGATAAGCCTTTATTCAAGAAAAAAAGCAAGATGGGAGTTATCTTCATTCTGCCCTCTTGCTTCTTGTTTCATTTGCTTACTTGCTCTTATATTCTATATAACTGCTTAATAAATCGATCGCTGTTCCAATTGCTTTTTCATCGGGGTTCAGTTTAGCGTGGTGAAGTCCGAATCCCGAATCCACCCCAAGCCAGAACATGAATCCCGGAATATCTTTTAGCATATAACCGAAATCTTCCCCTGTCATGGCCTCTCTGCAAACGATCATATTAATATTCTCATTTGCTCCTGCAAATTTGATAAATTCGTTCGTTAATTCCTCATGATTATAAACCTGGTGGTACATGGATCCATAATCTATCGCTGTTTTGCACTGATAACCAACTTCAATCCCCTTCACCAGTGACTCAATTCGTTCTTTCACCTTAACCATGGATTCTACAGAAAGAGTACGGATGGTACCTTCAATTCTGGCTGTCTCGGCAATGATGTTTTGCACGGTACCGCCTGTAATTTTACCAATAGTGACGACTGCACTGTCCAGCGGGTCAATATTCCTTGCCACAATCGATTGAAGCTGTGTAACAAGTGCACATGCAGCGACAATCATATCATTTGTATGATGTGGATAAGCTGCATGTCCACCCTTCCCTTCAAGATCGATGAAAAGTTCTGAAGTATTGGCAAACAGAAGGCCTTCCCTCGTTGCGATGGTCCCAACTGGATATTCAGGAGCAATATGCAAGGCTATGATCATATCCGGCTTCCATTCTGCCATGATATCGGTCGCAAGCATCGGCTCGGCACCGCCAGGCCCCTCCTCAGCAGGCTGGAAAATAAAAAGTAAATCATCGTCAATAGGATGGCTGACAAAATGCGTGATCAGTCCTAGTGCAATGCTCATGTGTAAATCATGTCCACATGCATGCATCTGGCCCTCGTGCAGGGATTTAAACTCAACCCCAGTACTCTCGGTAATTGGGAGACCATCAATGTCTGCACGGTATCCAATCATTTTTTTAGGGTTTTCACCCTGGATTTTGACAAAGATCCCCGTTTCCCAAGTTTTTATGTCCAATCGCTCTCCTGGAAGCTGATGCAAATAATGAAGAAGATAAGCCTGAGTTTTATATTCTTTGAAACCAAGCTCTGGAATCTTGTGCAAGTCTCTTCTGATTTTTATAAACGTTTCATGCTCCATAATGTTCTCTCCCCCTTATAAAAGAAAGCGCGGATTATGTATCCACGCTTTCTCGCTTTTATAGCTGGCGAAGCTCCTGTTTGATTTCAGTTTTTGATTTTGTTTTTTCATCGATTTCCTTGATTACGCGCGCAGGAGTTCCCGCAACCACAGTATAAGGAGGTACATCATCAATAACGATAGCACCGGCAGCTACTACAGCTCCCTTGCCGACAGTAACTCCTTCAAGGACAACTGCATTTGCTCCAATCACAACATCATCTTCAACTACTACTGGTTTAGCAGAAGGTGGTTCAATAACTCCTGCAAGGACCGATCCTGCTCCTATATGGCAATTCTTGCCCACAGTAGCACGGCCGCCAAGCACTACATTCATATCAATCATTGTGCCTTCGCCAATCACTGCACCGATATTGATGGAAGCACCCATCATAATAACAGCATTATCACCAATTTCAACCTGATCCCTGATGATTGCTCCTGGCTCAATACGAGCTTTGATGTTTTTCATGTCCAGCAATGGAATAGCTGAGTTCCTGCGATCATTTTCTACAACATAGTCATCAATTTTCGCCTGATTGGATTCTAGAGCAGGATTGATTTCTGCCCACTCGCCAAATATGACGCCTGTATTTCCAGTGATGAAGGTTTTTGAGTTTGCCCCAAAGTCTATCCCCTCAAGGTCTCCTTTTACATACACCTTAACTGGTGTTGCTTTTTTGCTATTTTGTATAAACGAAATAATTTCGTTTGCATCCATCATTTTCATATTTCTTACCTCCAAATATGTATTTTTTCAAAGCCTCTTCTCATCAGCTAAATAGCCAAAACAAAATTCACACAGCTTAGCATATAATAAGTAAGCTGTAAATCATACGAAAAGTGCCTTGAAAACTGCTTTTTCTAAAAATTACTTTAACAAACAAAAGTATTGAAAACAAGAAAAACTATTTTACTTTCTTGTTTGAATCAACAATATGTTCCTTGACGATCTCAATAAATGCCTGAACCTGCTTTAATTGGAAAGCAGATTCATAACCAAGAAGCCATGTATCGCGCCCTAATGGCTCATTATTTTCATCATGCAATGGAACTTTAAAGATGTCTTTCTCTGCTCCGTTCAGAGTTATGGCTGGAAGTATAGCGTAACCTATCCCATTGAATGTCATTTGTTTACATGTTTCTATCTGGTCCACAATGATCGTCCTCCGTGGGGCAGTCTGGAATTGTCTTAGCCACCAATCTTGTATTTCTTGATAATAATTCGAGTCACTTTTAAATTGGATGAAAGGCCTATCCGTCTCAAGTACCTGCTCGGGACTAGTAATTTCCGTATCAACCAGATATAGGCTGTCCTTAAAAAGATGGATTTTAACCCCTTTCCAATCAGGAGTTCCTCGAATAATTCCAATATGGACTTGATCTTCATACAATGCCTTTGATATCTCGCTGCTCCAGCCGGTGACGAGGGATATTTTCGCCTGAGGGTACCTGCTGACATATTTTTTCAGCACCTGTGGAAGCCAGTTCTGTCCGACTATGGATGCTACCGCAATTTTTAGCGTTCCATACACTTCAGAGTTTAATGCATGGATTGATTCTCGTGCTTTTTCCTCTCTGGAGATGGTTTCATTTACAAATTGAATGACCACCTCTCCAGCCGGTGTTAAAGTGAGACCTTTTTGTGAGCGAAGGAATAATTTAGCACCCCAATCTTTTTCGATTGTCTGAAGCCTTTGCGATAGTGCTGGCTGGGAAACAAAAAGCCTCTCTGACGCTTTTCTCATATTCATTTCCTGCGCAAGTACAGATAGAAGGTGGAATTCTGAAATCGATGACATATAGCAACCTCTTAATAAGTTTTACTTATATTTTATCTAAAAATGAAGCATCTTTCATTATAAGTATAAGAAAGAATACAAAAAAAACTGCAAATCAATCTGCAGTTTTTTCATTCTTGGGCAAGAAAAGGATGAAAAGCATACTAACTACCGCGAAAACCAAAACAACAAGGTACACAGAATGCAATGCATTTGTCAAAGCGTTCTGGAGAATCTCTTTTAGTTCTAGCGGCAGTTTCATTCTCTCTGTTTCCTTTAAAAGAACGTTAGTTGTATCAATGGACAAATCCTGGCCATCGCCACCATTCTTTTTCATGAAACTGATGATGCTGCTATTGAGGATGCCGCCAAGCAGAGCGGCTCCGACCGTGTTTCCAAGATTCCTCATGAACATATTGGCGGCTGTTGCAATACCCCTCTGCTGCCACGCCACAGTACTCTGAATGGAAACAATGAACGCAGTGCTGGTAAGACCCATTCCAACCCCCACTAAAAATGAACCTGCCGCAGCCCACAGGGGACCAGCCTCTGGTGTTAACGTTACAAACATAATACTGCCCAAAATTAATGACGCTCCACCAATTAAGGAAGTCGTTCGATATCCTATATTTAAAAGGAGTCTTCCAGCGACTGCAGCTGCGATTGGCCAGCCAATCGACATGGACGTCAGCGTAAACCCAGCTACAATTGGTGAACGTTCCATAACTCCCTGTACAAAGGCAGGAAGAAAACTGGATATACCAATCAGCATGACCCCTGTTGTAAGGGAGGTCATATTCGCAATGAAAATAGACCGCTCACGCCAAATATTGAAAGGCATCATCGGTTCTTCCGCTCTTTGTTCCTGAAATATAAACAAGAAAAACGCTACAATACTGATCCCTGTCAAACCTATTGTATTAAAGGATGTCCATGCCCAGTTTGTTCCTGCCTCGACAAGGACAATCATTAATGAGCTGATCGCCACAGTCAGGAGAATTGCTCCAGGATAGTCAATTTTATGTTTCTTTTTCTCCACATTTTCATGGAGAAATAACCAGAGACCGGCGATGGCCAAAATTCCAAGCGGAATATTAATCCAGAATACATAATGCCAGCTTACATACTCTACCAGCAGTCCTCCAAGTGCTGGACCAGTGATTGCTGAGATGCCCCAGACACTGGATAGGTAGCCCTGGATTTTCGCTCGTTCTTCCTTTGTATAAATATCCCCTACAATCGTTGTAGCTATTGGCGCTACTGCTCCAGCACCAAACCCCTGAATGAATCTGAATAATATCAGCATTTCCATTGTTTCAGCCATTCCGCACAAAATTGAACCAATTAAAAAAATGATAATTCCAAATGTTAAAATTGGCTTACGGCCAAATAAATCCGATAATTTTCCATATATAAGGACTGTGACGGCATTCATCAAAAGATACGCTGAGAAAACCCAGCTGTACAAAGTGAACCCGCCAAGTTCCCCTACAATAGCTGGCATGGCAGTTGAAATGATTGTTCCTTCAATCGCCCCCATAAACATGGCAAGCATTACTGTGACCAAAACGAGAGGTCTTTTTGTCTCCCGTTTATGCGGTTTTTGCTTTGTATCATCTGCTTGTCCCATACCATCCTTCACCTCTGTCTGAATAAAAAATTCAGCCCCCGCGGACGGGAGCTGGAACATGCCCTAATTCTTATAAGGCTTTCTTACTTGTTTAGATAATTGCTGTAAAACGGTCCGCCTTGTCAGGATTCCCTCAAATATACCGGATTCATCTTCAATACAAAGAAATGGATGATCGACAAGAAGATCTAAAGAGGACTTTAGAGTTGAGTGGATGCTGATTCTTGGAATTTTCTTATTCATAGCTTCTTCGACCCGTTTTTTTTCAAGCTGCTCAAATTCTATTCTCTCGAGTCCAAGGATTGAATCCATTATGATTGGTGTGCTGATCAGGCCCAGGAGGCGATAGTGGGGGTCCAGGACTGGGATTGCGGTATAACCGCTTTTTGTTAATACAAGTAGAGCATGCTCTAAGCTGTTGCCAATTTGCACATGGGCAACTCGTTCAGAAGGAATCATTAAATCTTTAATGTTTATTTCTAAAAACTCTCCGCTGTGAAGACTAATCATGGCGAAAACTCCCTAAAATGGATTTCTTTCTTCTCCATTTTATCATAATTCATTTGCAGACGCTTTCAAATAGTTTGCACTAAAGAAATGATAATTATCAAAGATTGTATTGCTAAGTGTGCAATTGCTTAAGGGAATATATGTAGAACGATTTCTGTTAACGTTACGTTCTCTTTTTTGTTTTGACAAAAGAATGATCATTAACACCATATCGCTCACCCAAAAATACTATTGACTCTAAATTGGCACAAATATTTTTAAGCTGACGAAAAATAAAAAAAGGAACCTGCAAGGTTCCTTTTTTATGGGTAATATTATTGAATCAGATCAAAAATCTCAATCGTAATCATATCAATATTGTCGAACTGGTATTTCTTCGGCTTTTCTTTTTCATTATATATTTCCAATTCGTATGTTTCAGTTTTTGGATGGTATGTAACCTGGCATTTACGCTCACCGTTTACTTCAAAAAAGCGTTGTGCAGGTTCCCCTCCATTTGACTGCTCTTGCAAGTTCTTTAAGCGTGTGATGATTCCCTGAAGCTGTGACATTGCTCTCTCTCCTTTCAAAGCGAAAACCAATTATCTATCAATAGGTTTCTCAATTGGCATATTTATATCCATGTAAAATGATTTCAGAATATTCTATACTTTATTCTTTACATGTCAATATTAACAGAATAAAATATTGTAAGGCGTTGTACAAGTAAAAGCTACGCGAAAGGAGTGTTTTTTTGAAAAAACCTGCAAGGTTATCCGAAAATATCTATCTAATTGATGATTTTGATTTAAGTATGACTGAACGCACCGGGACATATGTGCTTTTAGAAGAGAAAATAACGCTAATAGAAACTTCTGCCAGTCCTTCAATTCCATTTATCTTAGAGGGTCTGGAATCACTTAAAGTTACACCTGCGGATGTTGCTTACATAATTGTTACTCATATCCATCTCGATCATGCTGGAGGTGCAGGACTGCTGCTCGAGCATTGCCCCCAGGCAAAAGTGATTGTCCATCCAAAAGGAGCAAGACATTTAGCTGACCCATCGAGGTTGATTGCGGGAGCAAAAGCGGTGTATGGAGAAAAATTCACCGAACTATTCGAACCAATTCTGGAAATACCAGAAGACAGGATCATCACGAAGGGTGATGGTGATACATTGGTTATTGGAGAAAAATTGACATTGCAGTTCTTCGATACTCCTGGGCATGCAAATCACCATTTCAGTATTCATCACCCGGCAACTAATGGAATATTCAGTGGAGACACTGCGGGTATCTATTATCCGCAAATTCACCGCGAAGACATAGAGTTCTATCTACCATCCACTTCTCCAAATCAGTTCGACCCAGAAAAAATGATTCAGTCGATCAATAAGTACAAGGAACTGGGAATTGAACGGATTTATTTTGGCCATTATGGAATGTCAGAAAATCCTGCTGAAGCATTCCAGCAAGTTGAGTATTGGCTGGAAATTTTCTTAACGGAAGCAAAACATGCGGTACCAACTTGCGAGGGTACTGCCCATAAGGTAGAGGAAGTTACCAAAAGACTCTTTGATAAAATAAAAGAATATTTGACAAACCACGGCCTTGCAGAAAATCATCCTATATTTGAGTTGCTGTATTTGGATATTAATGTAAGTTCAATGGGACTGGTCCATTATTTAGAAAAAAATTCAGGAGGAAATCGTTAAATGAGTAACATCATCGTCTATACACAGAATGAATGCCCACCATGCAAAATTGTTAAAATGTTCCTAACCGAATACGGTTTTTCGTTTTCAGAAAAAAATATTCATGAGGACGAAAAAAGCAGGCAGGAACTAACTGATCTTTATGGTTCATACTCTACACCTACAATCGTAGTCGGCACCGAGGTCATAACTGGATTTGATCTTGAAAAGTTAAAGCTGGTCCTGAAAATCATTGATTAATCAATTTACAACAATAAAAGAGGTGCCTCATGGCACCTCTTTTATTGTCTCTTTCTGCTTCCGCTCCACTTTTACAATAAACCAAATAAAAGTGTTTTGTTTTCATTCCTAAATATAACCCCTAATTCCATGAAGGTTTTGAACGAAGAGAAATTCGGACCAAAAACAAGAGAATTAGCAAGTTGTTTTTTATCCAAATTTACTTTTGATACTTCCTTCTTATCCGCTTTTTCTGGATAGGCCTTATTAATGACCTTCTCAGGAATCTCATCATGCAGATAATCTGCTACCTTCCAGCTGCCCTGTTCCTTTACTATTTTCAATCCTTCATAATGGCTGTCATAGCTTACCGGACCCTCGCCATTCCCAGGGAAATATTCAAGAACATAAATTTCGTCTTTCATCTCAACCACTTTTGTTCTTTCAGAGAATGCGTAAAACGGGATGTAGTAAGGGGCAAAATCCGTTCCATATGTCTGGTATAGATTTTCCTGCCCAATCACATTTTCTTTTATAAACAATGACTTATAGTCTTCTGTAAAATACGGTTTGAGAATACTTTCAATTTCATCCATTGACCTTCCCTGCTCACTTAAGGAAACCTGCGCATCGAACGCCTTCCCGAGAAATTCGAATACTTGGTCCCTGTCCATTGAATCAGATTGGGCATAAGTGTTTGAAGGAACTACCCATATTAGTATTGAAAAAAATAACAATAATAGCCATGATCGCTTGTCCATTTTCCCTTCCCCTTTCTTTAGGACTGTAAATATCATTTTACCAACATTTACCCTAGAGGATTACGTAATTCATTCGCAAAATAACAGCATCTTATGACATAAAATACGATTGTTAGTAACAATTTACCCTTAAAAAAATCGAACTAACGCAAAAGTCAAAAAAATTGTAATTAAATCGGATTTTTCCTCTATGGTATCAGTTATCAGTTCCTAGTTTTTTAAAAGGCTAGGTTACACTTGTCTGTTGATTTTCGCTTCAGGCACTCGCTTTCCGCGGGGTTTCAGGTTAGCCCGCAGGATACTCAACAGCTCCTCGAACCTGCCCACGCACGATGGCAATTTCGGAGGAGTCGAGTTGCCCTCCGCTCCAATCAACAGGTGCAAAAAATCAACATTGAACTTTACACAGACTTTAGAATAAAAAAACCCCCATAAGGAGGTTAATATCTCGCTGTTGTTACCGCGAAGTATACAACGAACAGCAATGCTATGGAAAGGACAATGATATATGTCAGGAATACCGGATTGCGAATATAGGCGTGTTCCTGAACTGCACCTGGAATCTGCGAATCCAGATTGGCATCTGACCTTTTCTGTGCCTTGCCAAATGACCAGGTATAGAAAAGACCTGCAACCAGCACTCCAGCTCCCGCCAATAGCAATATTGTTGTAAAAGAGCTCATGTTAATCCCCCTTTGAGAAGGCTGTTTATATATAAATTGTGCTATTTCCGCAATGCTATTCGTCACTTATCTTGTCAAAATAAACCTTCTTTTTGAGACAGGTATGCTGAGCTTAAATCGACGAACAAAAATTCTGTTTCGTTTAAAGGCAGTGAAAATGTCCGAATTACCTCTCCCGTTTCTATATCGCTGTAACGATCTGATAAAATGCCTTTTTTCCCAGTCCTCATCCTGATGATGTTTTCAAGGAAGTATGGACGCCAGCTCCAATTTTTATCGATATATTCTGGCTGAAGCAACCACTTTTCCCCTGTTTTATATAAATTTGGAGAATTTTGGAAACCGTCCTCATCACAAATGTACATTCTAAAAGCCATCTCATCCAGACTTTTACCCAGGGAAATCAGTAATTCACTGTTATTTTGAATTTTTTTATTACGGCTAATTAGATCCTGAAACTTTGAATTCAGTTCGCTTCTCAGATCAAAGAAAGATTGCAGCCTTTTCTTTTCGGATAAAATAAAACCATGAATTTCTTTTTTTAATTTTTCCTTTAATATAGTCCGGCTGACTAACGCTTCATAAGGTTTTTGAAGATAAAACCCCTGATAAAACCTGCCGCCGTTTTTCCAGGCGAATTGCAATTGATACGTTGTTTCAATATTTTCAAATAATAACGTAGCACCAATTTTCCTTGCAAGAATCGATAAAGAATGAAGGACATCAAGGTAAGCTGAACCTGCTGAATTCGAACGCAATGAAGACATATCAATCTTTAGTATTTCTGGTTCAAAATCTGCGATCCGGTCCAGATGGTTGCTCTCGTTCCCAACCTTATCAATGGCAATTTTGATGCCATAGGATTTGTAATAACTTAATAAATGCTCAATATGGCTATGGCTATTTTCTTTACCATATTTCCGATCAGATATTTCAAGGACGATTTGGCTGGGATGGATGCCTTTTTCTTTAAAACTAAGAATAAGCTGTAAAAATTGTTCCCCGTCATCAAGCATCAATAACTCGGCATCGCGGTTTACAAACCACATGACATCATCTTTCTCCGACAGAGAAGCGATTTCAAGCGCCTTTGTCAAAACAGTATTATCTACTTCGATTCGATACTCTTCAGGGATAGTTTCATCAAGGAAAAATGGGCCCAAGCTAACTGCTTCTTTCTCGCTTTTATATCTCCCTAGAATCTCATAACCGACAATGCGATGCTCTTCCGCATTAAAAATAGGCTGAAAATAAGGAATGACATGATCAAGATCTGTCAAAATATCAAGCGCATCCATAAAATCAACTCCTCCCCCATCAGATAAGCACTCCAGTTATTTTGTTAGATTGATTTACAAATAGAAAAATCATCTTAGTTTATGTAAAGCGAAAATTTATTTTTAACCTGTTCCATTAATGTGATATGAATGATTTTACCATATTATGAGTAATCCCTCAGTAACACTGTTTCCATTTTCCTCATGTTATAAAAGCTCTTGATAAACCCAAACTAACAGTAGAGCTTATGGAAGGATGATGACATGAAAGCATGGCATTTCATTGGCATTCTTCTTCCATTGCTTGGATGCAGCCACGGCTCGCCCGCCGGAAATGATGTGCAGACGCTTAATACCGAAGCTCCAATTGTTATTACAGATAGTCCCAAGCCAAATCAAAAACTGGAGACCCAAAAAATAATAAAAGATATCAACGAAAAGCAAGATATAAAAACTCAGCCTCGATTTAAAGATAAAAAGTTGATGAACGTTCCCTTAATTAGGCAAAATCCTGAATTGAAGTACGGCTGTGAAGTAACCAGCCTGGCGATGATGCTTAAATATGCTGGAGCAGACACAAATAAGATGAAATTATTCAGGGAAACAAAGAAAGATCCTGACCCTTTAAAAAGATCTTCAAGTGGGGATATTTTAAGCTGGGGCAATCCGGCTGAAGGTTTTGTAGGAGACATGACTGGAAGACATGCAGGCTATGCTGTTTTTGACAAGCCAATGGTGGATTTGATTAATCGTTACCTTCCAGGCCGGGCAGTTAATTTGACTGGCAAAAATTTTGACGAGGTTCTTAAACATGTTTCTGAGGGATATCCTGTAGTTATATGGACTACAGGTGATTATAGGATGCCAGATCGATGGGAATCATGGACACATGGCAATGAAGTCATAAAAACTCCACTCGACTTGCATGCAGTCGTCCTGGTAGGGTATACCGACAATTCTGTCTATTTAAATGACCCTTTATCTGGCAGGAAACAGGTATCTGTAAATAAACAACGGTTTATTAGGACCTGGAAAGCCATGCAATCCAGAGCCGTTAGTTATAAATGATTTTGAGTGATAAGGCTGGATAATTTTCCAGCCTAGTCTTCGCTATTTTTTAAAAATTTACCAGATTGCCAATTTCAATCATTTTTCCTTCCTTTTCTTACCAATGATTCATGCAGCTTGGCAATGGATCGGATAATCGTTCTTTTTTTATTGAAACCTTTTGCCGATACAGATAGTCCGTTGAATTCCGCGACTGCATTTCCCCATGTGCCTAAATTTGAAAAACCGTATATAAATACTTTTATATAACCATTTTTAGCTGGGATAAATATCATCTCCATGCGCAAATCGTAATCCTTCATATAGTCCTTCACCTCTGTTAACATTAAGCGTCTTTTGTATTTCTCTATGGACTGACTTATTTACTTTCCTTTCTCTTCCCTTCTCGAAGAATTTAAAAACCCACATATATCAGGCTTAAAATCGATATTCCCTAAAATGGCACTTCATTTTTATCTGGTTGTTTGCTAGTATAATAGAGAAAATTTGGAGATGGGCTGGTAAAAATGCATGTCTGAAAAAGTGACTCGGAGGACGTTTATAAAGAGGGCATTTCGAAGTTTCCTCGCTGTAGCCGCTTCCGGCACAGGGGGCTACTTCTATGCGCGTGAAGTGGAACCACGCATACTTGACATCACAAGACACAAGATTAAAAATGTTCATTTGCCCGCCGGATTCGACGGGGTCAAAATCATTCAATTCAGCGACACACATATTGGTTTCCAGTATACGATGGAACAACTTGAGGAATTAATCACAAAAATAAATAATTTTACACCGGACATCATTTTTTTTACTGGTGATTTACTCGATGATCCACGCCATTTCACGAAAAAAAATACGATCATTTCCATCCTAAGCAAGCTGAATGCGCCGTTAGGGAAGTTTGCAGTTTATGGGAACCATGATCATGGAGGTTACGGGTCGGATTTATATAAACAAATCATGGAAGGATCTGGATTTCACCTTTTGTTAAATACATCTGCCGCTATTAAACTCCTTGATGGAAGCACGATCATGGTTGCCGGGATTGACGATGCCATGCTTGGCAAGCCTGATCTCGCAGCCGCTATGGGAGAAATACCACAAAATTCTTACACCATCCTCTTATCTCATGCGCCAGATAAAGCAGATGAAGCAGTCAGATATCCCATTCAATTGCAGCTTAGCGGGCACAGCCATGGAGGACAAATTCAAATCCCATTTTACGGTCCATTAGTCACGCCGCCTTTCGCGGAGAAATACATTGAAGGCTTTTATACTATTGGGGATATAAGTCCATTGAGGCTATATGTAAATCGCGGACTCGGAACAACTAGACTGCCTTTCCGATTCTTGTCCCAGCCAGAACTGGCTCTTTTCACCCTATATCATGAAAAAACAAGCAGCTAATAAATTAGCTGCTTGCTTCATGTTTTAAGATAAATTTTTCCTCTGCATCTTGGGCTTTTAACGGCTTGGCAAAATAAAATCCCTGCGCCTTTTCACAATCGGCGGCTATAAGAAAATCTACCTGGCTTTGTTCTTCGACGCCTTCTGCCACGATTTCCATTCCTAGGCTTTTGCCTAAATGGATGATTGTCGTGATGATTGCCGCATCTTTTTCATTATATTTAATATCTCTGACAAAGCTTTGGTCAATTTTTAAAACATCAATTGGAAACTGTTTTAAATAGCTTAACGACGAATAACCTGTACCAAAATCATCTACTGCAATGGTAATCCCCAATTCCTTTAATTTCCTTAAAATTGGAATGGTTTCCTTTGTATCCTGCATTGCCCCTTCAGTAATTTCTATCTCAAGCAGGGATGGCTGTATTTTATATTGATCGATTGCATTCTTGATGATTCTGATTAGATCAAGCTGCAAGAATTGCTTGGGAGAGATATTAACAGCAATCCTAATAGGCCTTCCTGCTTTTTCAATCCACTCGTTAATCTGCCTGCACGCCCTATCGATTACCCAATTGCCTATCGGGATAATCAATCCTGTATCTTCAGCAAGCGGGATAAATTCAGCCGGAGAAATGAAACCCAACTCCTTGCTATTCCAGCGCAGCAATGCCTCAAAACTTTTTATTTCATTCGTAAACAAGTTAATTTGCGGCTGAAAATATAATTCCAATTCATCACGTTCAATCGCCTTTCGCAAATGGGCTTCTAGCGCAATGACATTAATGCCTGTAGCTTGCATGTCCGCACGGTAAAATTGATAGTGTGCTTTCCCTTTTTCTTTCACACTGTATAAGGCTTCATCTGCATTTTTTATTAAAGTTTCTGATTCTCTGCCGTCATTTGGATATAGGCTGATGCCAATGCTTGGTGTAATATAGTATTCTTGTGAATTAAAATAAAATGAATCCATGAAGCGGCATAATACTTTTTGGGCAAATTCCCCCGCTGCCTGTCTGCCTGTATTCTCCAGAACAATCATAAATTCATCCCCGCCCTGGCGGTATACTGTACAATACTCTTTTTGAATTTCAAGTAACCTGTCAGCCACTTGCTTCAATATTTGGTCACCGACAATATGGCCAAGCGTGTCATTCAAAAATTTAAATCTATCTATATCGATAAAGAGAAGGGCAAATTCATCATTTGTTCTTTTTTTCTTGTTAACCATATCATCAAGCTGATCAAGAAGTGCACGTCTATTGCGCAAGCCAGTCAGCTGATCATGGAATGCCATGTATTTAATTAGTTCTGTACTTTTTGCCTGATCCGAAAGGTCACGGAGAATGACATACATTCCTTTTATTTCCGAATCAATAACTATCGGAATGGTTTTAAGATGAATCGTTAAATGCTGTCCCTTCCGATGCATGATACGGCAATCAATTGATTCCATTGCATTTCCTAGCTGGGTCTCTTCTATGATGCTGCTAAAGATTGGTACATCTGTTTCGCATATCAGACTAAAAATCTTTTTGTTTTTCAACTGTTTAACAGTATAGCCTGTAAGAGTTTGTGCAGCCGGGTTTACGTCGAGGATTTTCCCTTTCAGGTCTATTGATAAAACAGCATCCAAGTTATGATCGATCAGTGAACGATACCTTTGTTCACTTTCTATCATTCGTTGCTTTTCTATAAAGGTTTCAGTGAAATCCCGTGTCACAGCAACGACAAATTCAATATAGCTGTTTTCTCCATAAATTGGAGTAAGCAAGGTTTCACCCAGGACCTGCCGCCCTTGGTCAAGACTTACTTCATCATAGAAAACAACTTCTTTCCCTGTCTCAACTGCCTTCTGATAATGCTTTTTCATTGGGTAGGCTCGATGAAAGGGTAATACTTCCTCCATCCTCTTACCTATGTCTTCTGGATTCATCCCGGCATGATACATACCGTTTTCATTTGCAAATATGTAACGGAAATGCTCCTCTTCTTCAACCTCCATAATAAAAACAAGATCTTTTACATGCTTAAAAATGATGTCTGAAATCATTGTTTCTATTTTTTTTGAGGTAGGATTATTCTTTTTATATGTTAATCGTGCTTGCTTAGTCTGATTCATTTAACCATCCTCATTCCAGAAGTACAAAAGTACCTGCTGCTTGTTTCTGAAATAGTGTTATATTCCTATTTTAACTTTAAAAATAAGGAAAAACGACAAAAATTTTTAAATATTAAAAATTATTCGCCAAAAACAGACATTTTCACACCATATTCAGAATTTGAAACAGATGTAACTCCTTCATACACCCGGCATAAGCTGAGTTTATAGGAGGAGATTCTATGCAACATATAGTAAAACCAGGTGAGACACTAGCCATCATTGCCTCAAATTACCGGCGCACCCTTATGCAGATTCTTTCAGCAAACCCCTCAATAACAAATCCAGCTCTTATTTACCCTGGACAACGAATCATCATTCCTGGGCTGCCTGATCCATATTCGATTCCATACTATATTACTGTTTCATTAAAGAACAGAAGACTGACATTATATCGATCTGGTCAGATAGTAAAAACATATCCTGTGGGAATTGGAAAAATGCTGACACAAACCCCCGTTGGCGAATTTGTCATTGTAAATAGAGAATCAAATCCTGGAGGACCATATGGCGTCATGTGGCTTTCGCTCTCCAAACGAGGATATGGGATTCACGGCACAAACAATCCCTCATCAATCGGCAAGGAAGTCTCCAAAGGATGTATCAGAATGCAAAACAGAGATGTTTTAGAGGTAGCCAGGCAGGTTCCAAATGGAACGAGAGTAATGATAATCAGATAATTTGCTATCACTGCATTATGTGAATTGCATATATGGATGGGCTTTCATTTCTCAATTAAACAAATAAAGGGTATAATAAAATTATATTGTAAAGAGAGCCTAAAAAAATGAAAGGAGCCTATCCATTGAATAATGAAAGAAACAAAATTCCCCAACTCCGTCCAACGATTGAGAACCTCTCACAAGCAATCTTCACTGTGAATCGTCATGCCAAGACTGCACCAAACCCAAAATATTTATATCAGCTAAAACATGATGCAATTAAAAAGATGCTTAAAGAGGGGAAGGCTAAAAAAACGGGCCTTCATTTTTCCAACAACCCAAGGAATAGCCAGCAGCAATCAGATGTGCTCGTCGTTTGCGGTGATTACACCTTTCATATTCCGCCAACCAAACTTGATTTTGAAATGCTTCCCCATTTAGGAAAGCTTGATCAATCAGTCAGAAACCCAAAAGCCTCCATTTCATTAAACAACGCAAAAAAATTACTTGCGACATATACTGGTTTAAAGGAAACTCAGGAACCTGTAAGCACAGGCAAAACGAGACAGTATGCAAAACCAGTTTTCAAGAAACTTGGAGAACGCTATCCTTAAAGAAAGCTGAACAAACCAGCTTTCTTTTTTTGGCTCTATTAAAGCTGAATGTTGATTTTAATTCCCCTGTTGATTGTAGTTGAAGGCGCGAAGATTCCTCCAGGTGCAGCTGGACAGGTGAGCCCCCGCGGAAAGCGAAGCGCCTGAAACGGAAATCAACAGCCCTGTTTAACGGTGCCTTTTTTTAATGCCATGCTGAATTATTAGAGAAAAGGTGGATTTTACAAAACCAGCTCATCAATTTTCAGGACAAGATCACCAATGTCAGGTTTGCTAATTTGTGCATCGGCACCAACGACAGTTCCTTTATGCTTCAGTTCATTTGTGATTAAAGAGGAAAAGATGATGACAGGAAGTTTTGATAGAACTGAATGCTCTTTAATTCTTTTAGTTAGGTGATGCCCATCCATCTGAGGCATTTCAATATCTGTGATCACCAGTTGCACTGCATCTCTGAAGTCGTGAATATTTTCTGCTAAATGTTCAAGATAGGCAATTGCATCCTTTCCATTTTCAAAAAACTCCAGATACTGATAGCCTGCTTCAGATAATGTGTCATGAAGCATTTTGCGCAGCATGGCTGAATCTTCCGCAATCACAATTCTTTTATTGGATCGTTCCCTGGGACCCAATTTTTTGACTTCACTCATTTTAATACCTGAATCAGGATTTATTTCCAGCAGGATTCTTTCAAAGTCCAGGAACAAAATCATTTGCCCTCCCAGCTTTATAACACCAATTACTTGGCTTTCAGCACCCTGATATATTTCCGACGGTTTTTCAATCTGTCCCCAGGAAATGCGATGTATCTGGGTTACGCTATGCACATGGAAAACGGTCTTCTGCTGATTAAATTCTGCAACAACAAATTTATCAAGGTGGTTCTGAGGTGAACTAGGCAGACCTAGTGCAGCAGCCACATCAACTACAGGCAGCACTTCTCCACGCAACTCCATTATTCCCTCCACAAATGGGTGAGCATGCGGAATGGCAACAACTGGAACAGGATTTAGAATTTCTTTTACTTTCATCACATTTATGGCAAACTTATTTTCACCGATACTGAACTCTACGATTTCAAGTTCATTCGTACCGGCCTCTAATAAAATACTGCTATCGTTCATTTCAATCGTCCTTCCAATTTTAAAGTAAAACTATTTTATAATACCTTTCATTATTCTTATTATCGGCTGTCCAATCAGAACTGTTTAGATTGAAAGTATTCCTGGCTGCAAACATAAAAAATGTTTTTATCAGCACATTCGTTCCAAATAAAAAAGCAAACCGATAATCGGTTTGCCAGCAGTTACACGTTATTTTACAAGTGATCTGCCGAGCGCCTCGTCCACTTGCTTTTGATGGTGCAGATCATGCTGAATGAAATCCGTAATATACTCCTCTACCGTCAATGAATGTGTGGATATTTTGAAGGAAACAGCAAGCTTCTCCCTATTTGTTTGCTCAAGCAGTTCATGATAGCCTCTGCGTGTTTCAAGCAGTTCATCAAGGACTTGCTCTTTAGAAACCATCTCTGCATACTCCCGGGCACGGTCGTTTACATTTTGGAAATCCGGATATGACGGTAGTTCAGCCCCTTCTTTAAAGAACGGAAATCGCTCTGCAAGGGAATATTGATCCCAGAGCAATAGGTGTGCTACGACCGCAGCAACGGACCACTTTCCTTCGCTAATAGGCTTGTGCCATTCGCCATCTTGTAATTCCTTTAATGAACCTGCCCATTGGTCAAAATCTCTATAATGCTGTTTCATTTGTTCTACATTCATTTTTCTCTCCCCCTCCTTGCTATTCATAATAATATTCTCCAAAGAGGCCAAATAACCTTTTTATCATGTTTACACCTTTTCGCTTTAACATGTTAAAATAGGGATATTCTTTCGGAGGGATGATAGTCGTGGAGCATTTAATAAACAAAAGGGTAAAAGAGATCGAGATTTCAGGCATCAGGAAGTTTTTCAACCTGGTTGCAGATGTTAAAGATATGGTTCAGTTAACCATTGGCCAGCCGGACTTTCCTACACCAGATCACGTAAAAGAAGCTGGTAAAAAAGCGATTGATAATAATTTCACTACATACACACATAACGCTGGTTTCCTTCCCCTAAGGCAGGCAGCGGCTAATTTTTACCAACAAAAGTATAGCGTGGAATATTCAGCCGAACACGAGACGATTATTACAGCAGGTGCCAGCGAGGCCATAGATATAACTTTCAGGACCATCCTTGAGGAAGGCTGTGAAGTGATACTTCCGGCACCGGTTTATGTTGGATACGAGCCTATCATCAAGTTGTGCGGAGCGATTCCCGTTTATGCAGATATTAGGAAAACACAATTCCGTATGACTGCTGAATTGATCGAAAGCCTGATTACCGAAAAAACGAGATGTATTGTTCTTCCATACCCATCAAATCCAACTGGCGTAAGTCTAAACGAGACAGAGCTTAAAGAGATTGCACAGCTCGTTAAAGATAAAGATATCTTCATTCTCGCGGATGAAATATATAGCGAGCTTGTTTATGAGCAAAAGCATGTTTCAATAGCCCAATTTATCAAGGATAAAACGATTGTGATCAACGGGCTATCTAAGTCACACTCCATGACAGGCTGGAGAATTGGAATGCTTTTTGCTCCTGAATATGTAGCAAAGCATATTTTAAAAGTTCATCAATACAATGTGACCTGTGCCACCTCCATTTCGCAAATGGCTGCATTGGAAGCTTTGACGAATGGAATTAATGACGCTGAGCCTATGAAGAAGGAGTATGCTTTAAGGCGGAATTATGTTTACAACCGCCTGACATCTATGAGCCTTGAGGTGATCAAGCCTGAAGGAGCATTTTACTTTTTTGTAAAAATCCCTCTTGAAAACATACCTTCTTTTGATTTTTGCATGGAGCTTGTGGAAAAGGTTAAGCTTGCTGTTGTTCCCGGAAGTGCCTTCTCTGAGCTTGGTGAGGGATATTTCCGGATATCCTACGCTTACTCAATGGATACGCTTAAAGAAGGATTAGACCGTCTTGAGAAGTATCTGAACAGGTAAAACAATGTGGTTGCCAATAGCCTTTATTGATGACCAAAATTTTGAGTACCTCACAAAATAGGTCACCGATAGACTTCATTGATGACCAAAAACTTGAGAACCTCACAAAATAGGTCACCAATAGACCTCAGTGATGACCAAAAACTTGAGAACCTAACGAAATGAGTCACCAATAGCCTAATCGAGAAAAGCCGTTCCCCAATGGAACGGCTTTTCCTTCACCCTTTGTATTGTCCGTTGTTTTTCGGAGCTTTTTCTTTTTTTGCTTTATCCTTATGGATTTTGTTCGTTGCAGCACTTCCGATCTCATGCGAAAATTCCGAATCAATTACTGCAGAATCGAAACCCTTTTTATTTTTTTGCTGCGGATCATTCTTCTTCGTTCTTTTTGCCATATCAATCCCCTCCTTTTGTTTTAGTATTTTACCTAAAGGGGATGCTATGACTTGAAAATATTAAATGGATTACTTATTGTTTCCAATACTTATAAAGAGCCTGGGTGCCGCTGTTTTCTTCACCTTTTCCGGCAAGCTGTTCATAGAGTGATATTGCAAGTGACAAACCCGGTACTTCCATATCCATTCGTTTTGCCTCGTCGAGAGCGATTTTCATATCCTTGATAAAATGCTTGATATAAAAGCCCGGTTCAAAGTTTCCATTGATCATACGAGGTGCCAGATTTGAAAGTGACCAGCTTCCTGCTGCCCCCGTAGAAATGCTTTTTAATACCGTTTCGGGATCCAGACCTGCTTTTTCAGCATAGATGATTGCTTCACATACACCGATCATATTTGAGGCAATGGCGATTTGGTTGCTCATTTTTGTATGCTGTCCAGCCCCAGCTTCGCCCTGGTGAACAATGTTTGTGCCCAGAATATTCAACAATGGTTCAATTTCCAAAAAAGCTTCACTGTCCCCGCCAACCATGATTGCGAGTCTGGCTTCTTTAGCACCGACATCACCGCCAGAAACTGGAGCATCAAGGGCATGCATCCCTTTTTTCTTAGCCTGCTGATAAATCTCCTTTGCAAGTGACGGAGTCGAAGTCGTCATATCAATCAAGTACGTTCCAGGTTTCCCATTTGGAATCAAGCCATCTTCACCCAAGTAAATTTCTTCAACATCTGCGGGATAGCCTACTATTGTAAAAATAACATCGGATTTCTTCGCGATATCACCTGGAGAATCAGACCAGACTGCCCCATTTTCCAACAGCTTATCAGCCTTCTCCTTTGTTCTCGTATACACTGTGACTTGATAACCTGCATTCAATAAATGGCCAGCCATACTTTTTCCCATTACACCTGTGCCAATAAAACCAATCACAGTATCTTCCTTGGATAACATATGTATACCTTCTTTCCTTAATAATTAAGTTTATTTTATCATTACAGGTCATCTTTTGGCATTGAAGTTATTCTTGAACTACCAATATGAAAACAATAACCGATATATAAAAAGGCCGAAGAAAAATTTCTCCGGCCTTCCAGAACGATCTACAATTTTATGCGCAATAGTTTTATACCCATTTCGAGATAGTTCAAACCTATTTATTAAATTGATTTTACCATACCGCCATCAACAAGGAATGAGCTGCCAGTCATATACGAATTAGCATCAGATGCAAGGAAAACTACCACCTTCGCGAACTCCTCCGGTTTTCCGTATCGCCCTAAAGGTATGGTGCCCTTCACTCTTTCTTCGACTTCTTCACGAGAAATTTGCATTTTCTCAGCATTAACCTCATCCAAGTGTCTAACACGGTCTGTAGCAATCCGGCCAGGTGCTACCGTATTGATTAAGATACCATATTGAGCAAGTTCCTGAGCAAGGGTCTTTGTCAGGCCAACAATACCTGTCCTGAAAGTATTTGAAAGCAAGAGCCCTGGAATTGGTTCCTTGATTGAAGAGGAGGCTATGTTAATAATTTTGCCTCCCTGTTCTTTTAAAAACGGCAGTGCTTCACGAATCAGCCTGATATAGGACAGCAAATTCAGTTCAAATGCAGTTTGCCATTGCTCGTCGGTTATTGTTTCAAAGGAGCCTGCGGGAGGACCTCCAGCATTGTTGACCAGTATATCGACACCGCCAAACTGGTCTACGGCCGTTTGAATTAATTGCTTAATATCCTCTTGGTTCGTGATGTCTGTCCTTCGAAAAACGACTTTTCCGATGCCAATCTGCTGTAATTCAGCGACTACATCTTTTAATTTCCCCTCTTCTCTTCCTGAGACAACAACATTTGCACCTTCCCTCAAAAGTCCTTCCGCAATCGCCTTGCCAAGTCCCTGGCTAGAGGCAGCGATAACAGCCGTCTTGCCGGTAAGCTGAAGTTCCATATGTATTCCCCCTTGTATGTATTAAATTCATTATATAAGAATTTTCTAGTAATTTCATTTTTAACAGTTCATATTTTGATTCTGGGATATCATAAACTCAAGGAATAAACGAATAACTGAAAATTGACGTGCTTTATTGTTTTTTTTAAACTCAAGCTAAAGTCATAAATCGAGGTGCAATCATGTTTAATAAAGAGTTATATGTTTTCGACCAAACGAAGCCAGTGAAAGCTGTAATAAGAAATTACAATGAAAATGACTTTGATGAGTTAATTCGAGTTCAGCGGGAGGCTTTCCCCCCTCCTTTTCCTGAGGAACTTTTATGGAATAAAGAGCAGCTAAAAAACCATATAACTTTTTTTCCCGAAGGAGCGCTTTGCGTTGAAATAGATGGAAAGATAGCCGGCTCGATTACAGGGTTAATTGTAAAACTAAAAGATAATGATCTGGAGCATTCTTGGGCTGATATAACAGATCACGGATACATCCGAAACCATGACAGAGATGGCAATACTTTGTATATAGTTGATATTTGCATCAGCCCCGACTACAGAAGGCTCGGCTTAGGAAAATGGATGCTTCAGTCGATGTATGAAACTGTAGTTCAATTAGGTTTGGATAGGTTGCTCGGCGGGGGAAGGATGCCTGGATATCATCTTTATTCGGAGGAATTATCGATTGAAGAGTATATGAATAAGGTTTTATCAGGAGATTTCAAAGATCCAGTCGTTTCCTTTTTGCTCCGCTGCGGACGTACTCCAGTAAAACCAGTAGCCAATTATCTCGAAGATGATGAATCCTTAAATTACGGAATGCTGATGGAATGGAGAAATCCGTTTAAATAATAGGCTGTTTTCTAAAAGATTGGGGTTTTTAGACGCTTAGTTTGAATACAGACCATTGTTGCTACTCTTTAAGGAGAATCTTATAGAATAGGAATGTTCCTTTTCGCCTCGTATATTGTTCCAATGACCCATATTGGAACATCGAGTGAGGTGGTTTCTGCCCTTCCATTGTTCCAATGACCCTTATTGGAACATCGAGTGAGGTTGTTTCTGCCCTTCCGATGTTCCAATGACCCTTATTGGAACATCGAGTGAGGTGGTTTCTGCTCTTCCATTGTTCCAATGATCCTTATTGGAACATCGAGTGAGGTGGTTTCTGCTCTTTCGTTGTTCCAATCACCCTTATTGGAACATCGAGTGAGGTGGTTTCTGCTCTTCCATTGTTCCAATGACCCTTATTAGAACATCGAGTGAGGTTGTTTCTGCCCTTCCGTTGTTCCAATGACCCTTATTGTAACATCAGATGTGAATGTTCCTACCCTTCCATTGTTCCAATCACCTTTAGGAACATCGTTCGAGTTCTTTTCAATCCCTCGATTGTTTCAATGCCTCTTTTCCAAACATGTGATTAGATGTTTTCACCTTTCCCTGTACGCAAAAAAATGCCGGCTGAATGAACAGCCGGCCAAATCTGGGGGAAAATGAGAATGATTAGCTTACTTTCAGTCTAACCAAAGTGCTTACTCATATATACCCGCCATCTATAGGGTAAAACATTTTTTATATTACAATTATGTTACAAACCTAAAGCCTCGTTTACCGCTTCTACTACTTCTTCGGTTGTACTCATGTTAAGTACCTCAGAAGCCAGTTTTTCCATATCAGCTTTATTTAATTGCCTGATGAGTGAACGTGCCTTCAGAATAGATGAAGCGCTCATAGAGAACTCATCCAGTCCTAAACCAAGCAAAATTGGAATCGCGGTTTCGTCTCCAGCCATTTCACCGCACATGCCAGCCCATTTTCCCTCTTTATGAGCAGCATCGATGACCATTTTGACAAGGCGAAGAATCGATGGATTGTACGGCTGGTACAGGTAAGAAACCTGCTGGTTCATCCTATCTGCAGCCATTGTGTATTGAATCAGATCGTTTGTTCCAATACTGAAGAAATCAACTTCTTTAGCAAACTGGTCTGCAAGAACTGCAGTTGAAGGAATTTCCACCATGATTCCCAGCTCGATATGCCCAGCAACCTGGATCCCTTCGTTTACTAATTTTGCTTTTTCTTCTTCAAGCATTGCTTTTGCTTCCCTGAATTCTACCAATGTTGCAATCATAGGGAACATGATTTTTAAATTGCCATATACGCTGGCACGTAAAAGGGCACGAAGCTGCGTTCTGAAAATGTCCTGCTCTTCAAGGCAAAGACGAATCGCCCTAAAACCAAGGAATGGGTTCATTTCTTTAGGCAAGTTCAAGTAAGGAAGTTCCTTATCGCCGCCGATATCAAGCGTTCTGACGACAACTGGCTTTCCTTCCATTCCTTCAAGAACCGCTTTATAAGCAGTAAACTGTTCCTCTTCGGTTGGAAGCTGGTCCCTATCCATATAAAGGAACTCAGTACGGTATAGACCTACTCCTTCACCGCCATTCTCAATAACACCCTTTAAATCTTTAGGTGTTCCGATATTAGCAGCAAGCTCAACATGGTGTCCTTCAGCTGTAACTGTTTTTTCATTTACAAGCTTAGCCCACTCAGCTTTTTGCTTTTCGAAGTCTACCTGAATCTTTTTATAGGCTTCCAGCACTTCTGGTGTAGGGTTAAAATGTACTTCACCCTTTAATCCATCAACAACGACCATGTCACCATTGTTGATTTCTTCAATTGCAGATTTTGTGCCAACGACTGCAGGAATTTCCATGGAACGAGCCATGATTGCAGAATGGGAGGTACGTCCGCCAATATTTGTCGTGAAACCTTTTACGAATTGGCGGTTCAGCTGTGCAGTATCAGATGGTGTCAAATCCTCCGCTACAATGACTACTTCTTCAGCAATCATGCTTGGATTAGGAATCTGAACGCCTAATAAATGGGCCATTACACGTTTGGTCACATCTCTGATGTCCGCTGCACGTTCTTTCATGTATTCATTGTCCATAGACTCAAACATACTGATAAACATGTCAGCTGTTTCTTTCAATGCATGTTCAGCATTTACATTTTCGGTATTGATTTTATCTTCGATGGGTGAAATCAATTCTGGGTCGCTTAAAACTAGAAGATGTGCATCAAATATTGCAGCCTTGTCGGCACCTAATTCAGTACCTGCGTGGTCACGGATTTGCGCAAGCTCAGCTTTTGCAGTTTGAAGGGCAGCTTGAAAACGGGCCACTTCATCAGCAGGTGCTTCGATTGTCTTTTTTTCAAAAGAAAAATCCGGTTCTACCAGCTTATAGGCTTTGGCGATCGCAATGCCATTTGAAGCGGCAATTCCCTGAAGAAAGCCCATTATTCAGCTAATCCTTCTCTTTTTAAAGTTTCTTCTAGTGTGTTAAGAGCATCTTGCTCGTCGCTACCCTCAGCGATGATCGCAATATCTGCTCCCTGGCCGATTCCTAATGACATTACACCCATGATTGACTTAAGGTTAACCTTTTTTTCTTTATATTCTAAGTGGATTTCTGAATCGAATTTGCTTGCAGCCTGAACCAACATTGTAGCAGGACGAGCATGAATTCCTGTTTCAGCAACAACCTTGAATTGTTTTTGTACCATACTAGATCATTCTCCTTTTATATTAAATGATTAAGATGACCATACATGATGCCTTCCAAACTAAATGGTTCAATTCAGCGAAAGGTCAAAATTTCCGGCCTAGCTAAAATGATAATTGTATTTTACCCATTAGTAATGTTCTTTCACACCATATATTATTTCCAATCGTTTCCACGGAAACTGTAACTGGCATCCCACACAAAAGAATAGCATTTTGAAAAGTGTTAGACAATGAAAAAACATTGGTTTTTTCAAGGTTTTAAGCATTTTTTTCATTAAAACGTTTTCATTTTAGCGAAATTGTGACAAATGATTTTATCCATTGCATTTTTCCCTAAAAATCATTCGTCTTCCCAATGTTAACTTAGAATTGACCAACTGTTTTTTAATCACAAACCCTCCTTTTGGGAAGATTAAGGCAAGTAATCCTATCTTTTAAATACTTTTTTTAGGGAACTTTTAATTCCTGACTTACTTGTATCTTTTCTCTCTTTTTCCAGGATTGTTAACTGTTTTTTTATCCTTTTGATTTCTTCCTTAAACCATTCCTCGACTTCATTTTCTGCAGATGCTCCGTACCTGACCTGCTGATACGTTTGAACCGTCCGTTCATCATAATCAATACCCAACCGCTGCAGCCATTCGTTGATCGCTTCATGGTTTAACCTGGCCAAATCCTTTTTCTGAGCATACTTCTCGAGGTGGTATATTTCCTTACGGATCTGGTTAACAGGCATTCCTGTACGATTTTTATAGAAGGGGTCACTGTACATGGAATCATCAAGTGAGCTCGATGTTACATAACCGCTAGGTGATACGCCAACCTCCTGCTCTTTAGTGAATAAGCTTGTTTTTTTGTAAAGATAAAAGAAAATCAGCACCCCGATAGCAGAAAAGAGTATTGGTCCCCAAAGATCAGGATTAATTAGCTCCTTTGCATTTGCAAACGGGGATTCGTACTCTTTTGCCGGCGGCTGCCTGGAGGATAATAGACGGCCAGCTCGTTCTTTAAGGATCGGGTTTTCTACCCATGCAAATAAGGGATAAAGGAGAATAGAAAAAATCCAGCCAATCCCTTGCAGGATAAAGAAGAAAATACTCTTAATGAAGTTCCTTCCAAATGTAAGAATCAACAATATCAAAAGACCAAGTCCTAGCAATTTTGAAAAGTCACCTGCAAACTTTCTTTTTGAGACAAGTTCGATATCCAACCATTTTATAAAAAATTGCCCTGCAATAATAAACATCAATTGAAAGGCCAAGAGAAACGCAATTTGTCTCAGATAAGCACCATCATAAAAGTGCGCAAGCGGTGAAAGGAACAAACCGATGAGAAATGTCAGCACCAGCCAAACACTTTCGGAGTTACTCGTTACATCCTGGTGATAATTCAGCGTTCGCCAAAAAATGAACAATGCCATTATGGATATGTAAAAAATCGGAATCCCAACCCATAATCCTGTCAGATAAAGTGCCGGCATAATCAACAGAAAATATAATGCTTTAGCCTGATTTCTTTTCCTCTCTAAAAGAATGGCAAATAGTAAGGAAGCAATTCCTGGGATGGCCATGGTGGATAACAAAGGCATTTGCTGTCTAGATAATATGTGAAGCATCAAAATGATTAAGGTGGCGAAGGTCCATTCCATATAAAAACGAAAAAATATGTTCAAGACTTTTTTATTCATTTCATCGCCACCTCCTTCATCATTAATTGGAGCGGTCCTAAAAAGGCTTCCTCTTCAACCGCCACATGCCTTTGCAGCTCTAAAAGCTGAATCCCATCCCTGCCGAAATCCTTAAAGTAAATATCTGCACCTTCTGTTCGAATTCCTGTATGAATCATCGTTGGTGCGACAGGAAAATGCCTTTTGTAAAAGAACAGCATCTTGTCATAGGGAATTGTAGGAGAATGATGGTCTGCAATCGCCAAAATATCAAGCAGTTTTTGCAAATGATCCTTACCTGAACCTAATGGAATATAAGTAAAAGGAGTGGCACCTGCCGATCTGATATTCATACAAAGAGAAAATGGAATGTTAGCCTTATGGAAGAAATAAGCCATTTCAGTTATGCTGCTCATAAGGAATTCCAGCATGACGGTTACAGAAAAGCCATCCACTACATTAACAAACAAAACAGCACCAGCTTCGGTTATTCGCTCAAATTCCTTTGTCTGCAATGTCATTCTCCTTGCACTTGCTTTCCAGTTAATCCTGTTAAAACTATCAGTCGGAAGATAGTCTCTTGTTCCAACTGGACCCATATTATCTTCAAATACAGAAAATAACGATGTGCTGGTACCTGGTCTAAATGATTTATGTTTATCTATGTTCCTGACAGAAATTGGCCTTGGGAATACAAGGGCCTCCCTATTGATGACATCTTTAAATTCCAGGATCGTGTCCCCAAATCCAAAAAAGTGTGGGATATGGAGTTCCAATCTCCTGATTTTTGACATTCCGCGCCTATCTGCTTTAAATGGAATTTTAATCACTATTTGTTCCTTGCGACTCATTGATACGGGCATTCCTACATCAACCTTTGATTGATGAATATGGAATTCTCCTGAAACTGGTATTACTGCACTGTCAAAATAAACCGTCAGCCTTGCCTTCATGATTGGCAGTCCATGGTTAGCAAAATGAAGCGACCATTCTCCGTTATCGCCTATGAAAAAACGGTTTCTTTCACGCTTGTTTTCAAAGACAAGACCCTCGCCAATGTGATTTAAATAATATGAGTTAGCAGCTGTTATT
Organism: Heyndrickxia sp. MSNUG; assembly: GCF_049532715.1. Classification (NCBI taxonomy): domain Bacteria; kingdom Bacillati; phylum Bacillota; class Bacilli; order Caryophanales; family Bacillaceae; genus Heyndrickxia; species Heyndrickxia sp. MSNUG. The sequence goes on along the minus strand of NZ_CP150978.1, from coordinate 1,579,759 downwards.
AAAATTATCAGCAGCCCAGCCCCGAAAATCAGCCATGAATTAAAGTAAAAGCTGGCAATGACCAGTAGAACGCCGAGAAAAGCTAGAATGGATAAAAAACGATCCTCAATGATTACTTTTTTCCATTGCATAGTCTCAAACCTCAACTTCCACCGGAAGCGGAATAGATTCTAAAAGATCCTGAACCACTTTTTCAGGAGTCGAAGTCAAAGATGCCTCAGCTGATAAATAGATTCTGTGTCCTAAAACGAAAGGGGCCATTTCCTTCACATCATTCGGAATTACATAGCTCCTGCCCTTCACAAGTGCTCTCCCCTGAGCAGCTTTCACTAAAGCGAGAGTTCCACGAGGACTGATCCCTAATTCTATGGAAGAATGATTTCTAGTTTCCCTTGTGATTTTCAGCAAGTATTGCTCAACAACTTCAGAAAGCTGCACATTTTCAAGCTCTCTCTTCAGCTGAATAATATCTTCTTTACTCAATACAGGATTTAGTTCTTCTTTTGAGGAACCAAATCTATGCTTGCGGATCATCTCTCTTTCTTCATTCAATTCAGGATAACCAAGTGAAAGTTTAATAAAAAAACGGTCCATTTGCGCTACTGGAAGTTGAAAAGTTCCCTGCTGAGATTCGACTGGATTTTGTGTAGCGATTACTAGGAATGGTGTGTTCAGCTGAATCGTATGTCCATCAATCGTCACCTGGTGTTCTTCCATCGCCTCAAGCAAGCTGGACTGCGTCCGAGGTGTTGCACGGTTAATTTCATCGGCTAAAAGAATATTAGTAACAATAGGACCGGGCTTCAATTCAAACTCTTGAAGCTTCGGGTTGAAAAATTGAATCCCGGTTATATCGCTTGGCAGCACATCCGGCGTAAATTGAATCCTTGAAAAATCTCCGCTGATAGCTTTCGAAAAGGTTTTAGCAAGCAATGTTTTCCCAGTCCCCGGAACGCTTTCCATTAAAATATGACCATTATTTAAAAGTGCAATTACCATCATTTCAACTTCAAAATCACGGCCGATGACATTTTTACTTAGTTCTCTTTTTAATTCTTCAAGTTTAGTTGACCATTCCACCTTGACTCCCCCTAAGTTCTCAGAAAATTTCTCTTTTTTTAAAATTCTAACATCTGCTGTAATAAAAGAAAACTCATACCCATTTTTATCCAATCTAATTTTCACAAAGCCTTGTTAATGTTGGCTGTTAATTTCCGTTCTAGTTAACAATAGGAAAAACTGGCGTCGAGTTGTTATGAGAAAAGGTCCGAGAACAACTCCATACGAAAAACCGGCATCAAGTTGTTATGAGAAGAGGTGCGAGAACAACTCAATACAAAAAACTGGCATTGAGTTGTTATGAGAAGTGATCCGAGAACAACTTATGTAAAAAAACAGTCGATGAACTGGCATGAAGGTGTGTAAAAAAATGCCTAGCACACAAAAAGAAACGCTAATAAAGTTTTTTCTCAGCTGTCGACAAAGATACAGGTCACAGAACACGCCGCAGTCGCCACCGGTGTCGAGGAGGCACAGCGCAGGGCCCGCGGAAAGCGAAGCGCCTGGAACGGAAAGTTACACGTTTCTCCTCCAAACTAAAAAACTGTAAACAAGCTCGATTTTCATCGAGTTTGTCTACAGTCTGAGAAACGCTTATTTAACGTTACTTTTTGATGATAAGAAATATTAACTCCTAGGCTCGTCCATATATTGATATTTGACATCCCCACCTCTTTGGGCGATTCCCCTGTAATGCTTAAAATCCTCCCTGTTAACGATCACTTCCCGAAAAATCATGAAATCTTGTTTAGACACAAATATTTCATCCACTTCTTTATTTTTTAGGCTGTCAAGCATTCTTACTGCTTGTTCTTTATCCATAGATTTACACTCCCTAATTATATAAACTAACAACTATTTTATCTTCTTGCTATAATAATGCAACAAGCGATCACCCGTTTCTAAATGTAAATGAAACTTGATGTTTTTGAATTTTTAATGTTGGGAATGAAAGAGTAGAATCCATGTTGTTTATTGCGTTTTGCCACATTAACTAGTTCTATTTTATAAGAATTTGAAGGAACCACAAATTTTCTTGTAGATGGAATCTGAAATTTCTTATATAATAACAAATATATAAATTGAATTTTCTAACTTTTATAAAATGAAAATTTCGTGAACATTTCAAATTTATAACGAATTTTCCTTTACGCCTTTGTAAATTTAGTGCAAAATGTTAGTAATTCGAAAGATAACGAAGGAGCGAGGTTATTGAAGAAAGCAGAAGTGGGAAATGTAATCGAATTCAAAGAAGGATTACAAGGGGTTGTTGAGAAAGTCAATGAGAACTCCGTCATTGTCGATTTAACTTATATGAACAACTTCCGCGATTTGGAATTAGACCAGAGAACTGTAATCAATCATAAAAATTATAAGATTATTAAGGAAACAGCCTATTAATATATGTATATATGGAAAATCAAGAAAAAGCAGCCTGGGCTGCTTTTTCTTATTGGATTATTTTTTCTCTTCCTTTCCAGCCAATTCCTTAAATGATTTTACTTTCCCATGCGGGTGCTGATCTTGCTTGCGGACAGTCCATTTACGTTCTTGTTCATGTTTTGATTCTGACATAATAAAACCTCCAAAATAAAATTTACTTCTGTCTTACCATTCCCCAAATAGATGAAATCTTTTCCTTACAACTTTAAGCAAATTTTTGATACAATAAGTTTTGTTTCTGGAAAGGGGTTAGTTTTAATGAACAAATGGATGGCGGATCGCAGATTGATTTTAGGTATATTGATCGCACATCTACTATTATTCTTTACCTTCGAGGATAAGACAGTATTCTGGTATATATTCACAGCATCCATGCTAGTGTTAATCAGTTACTCGATCAAACATGAAGAAATTGAAGATCAGGCTTCGGCTTTATCCTATTTTTCCATAGGAATTGCATCTGGACTTGGCCTTTTTGTACTCTTCTGGCTGGGTAGCTCAATTATCGATATTCTTAACATCCCATTAACCACGCAAATTTCCCGACTATACAGCAGATTTTCACCAGAAATAATCTGGCATTATCTTGTGCTCATTTTAATCATTGCTCCTGGAGAAGAATTTTTTTGGAGAGGATTTATCCAAAAGCGCCTTAATCAACATTATGGCATGAAAATGAGCATCGGACTTTCCGTAATCCTGTATGCCTCTGTTCACCTATATTCAGGAGAATTAATCCTTGTGCTTGCTGCAATTATTGCTGGATTAGCCTGGAGCATCTTATATGCCTGGAAGCGAAGCCTTCCTTTAGTTATTGTCTCTCATGTTGTTTTTGATTTATTATTATTTGTATTTCTTCCGCTTCGATAAAAATGACCCCGCAGGTTTGAATGGCCTAAATGGGTCATTTTTTTATTGTTCGGACATCTTGTACATGTTATCTTTTTTTTAGGGTATAGTGGTTGTAACTTATTTATATCAATTGCGTCTAAAAGAATAGTTAACACCAAAAGAGAAAACAGGGGGCAAAAATATGAACAAATTAGTAAAACCTTTTGCAGTAATCAGCTTATCTGCACTATTCATTGCTGGCTGCGGTTCTGCTGAGCAGTCTGCTGAAAAGACGCCAGCTAAGACAGTTACCGCACCTGACAATACTGAAAAAGAGCAAGCTAACGGACAAGAAACATCAGAACAGAAGCAATCGGAAGATAAAGGTGATGATGGCGTAATTAGAATCCTTGAACAAAACTTATCTTATAAAGTCAATGGTGAACAGAAAGAAGAAACAGCCTTCTTAAAATACAATGACAATCAAAACTATTCTATGTATGTTTTACCTGAATATGAGCTTACTGGAGAAGAACCAAATAAAGATGTTCTTTTCTGGAAGGACGACGACAGCGTCTTTATGAGGATTGAATTGCTTCCTGCAGATATCGATTGGGCTCTAATGGAAGAAAACACAAAAGCCCAGCTAACAGCTGTAGGGCCAGATGTGAAAGAAGCCGAAATTCCTGATGATACTTTTTTTGAAAATGCATGGGCAATGGAAACAAAAAGCGGGTCAGAGACTGTAACATCCTATCTGATAAAGAATGAGCAACAGCCAATAAAATTGACATTATTTACGAAGGATAATGCTGATCATAGGAATGCCTTTTTGGAAATGGGCAAAACCATCCTTAAAGAGAACAAATAAAAAAGAAGGGACCTCCCTTCTTTTTTATTTTGCTTGGTTTTTGATATTATATAGTTTTTTTTGCGACTTCTAAGTTTCAAAAAAAAAAATCAACTTGTCAAGTTTAAAAGTCGATTAAATTAAATTGAAAACAAATAAATTAACTGTGATTACAATCCCAAAGGAAACAAATCCAGCAATTTTTACAGGATGCCTGTTTTGGTATTCATTCAATGGAGTTACCCTTTTAACAATTTCCCAAAAAAGTGTCGTACCCCCAATTATGATCAAAACCCCAAAAACAAAGTTATCGAGAGAATTTGCAACTACAACTATGTGATCGATAAAAAGAATCCAAAGATAACCTAAAAAAGCATTAAGCAGAACAGACATTATCAAATCTTTATATTTCATGCCATTCACACCTTTACAAGCTTTTGTTTATAATTGAATTCTACCATATATTAACAATTTGTGTTTAACTTTTTTTATTCAGTGGTTTCATCCAAAGCAGAATAATAAAAATCAAGCTGATATAACCAAAAACGGGATATAGAATCGAAAGCAGTGTTCCATAATGGATAAGGCTTATGAAATAGCAAATCAGAAACAATAATGATACGACAAGCATACTAGGAAGCTTGATGTATTTTTGGATCTGCCTTTCTAGACCGAAGATGTTGCCAATTACTGACGTGAAAATTTCTCCATAAACGATCAATACAAAAATCCAGTAAAGACCAGAAGCCAGCTGCTTCATGATCACTGCCATCGGGATTTCAAAGGTTTCGAACCCTGGCAGCATGATCAAGGTCAAATGGCTTGAAAGGAGAATTAATGTCAGTGCGATCCCTCCAATAATTCCGCCCCACTTCACGGTATTATCGTCCTTAATTTCCGCTGCTACTGGGACAAGCACCGCTTGAGCAAGCGCAAGATTCAATGCTGTATATGAAAATGGAGCCACAACAGATTTCCAGCCATCTTCTGCATATGGCATATAAACCACTTGTTCAATAAAACCTGGCAATTTTATTGACAGGAAGAATAGGATTAGACTGAATATAATCATCATTGGTACAACAAAGGTATTTACTGCAAATACTCCCTTCAAGCCGACGAACATGACAACAAGCGAAAGAGCGATGGTTATAAATACTCCAAGTGACTTCGTCAGTCCGAGTTGTTCTTCAAAGACAGCCCCTGCCCCAGAAAGCATGACAGCACATACCCCAAGAAGCATTACCAGCATGACCAGATTGATCATTTTTCCAAAAAACTTCCCAAATAGATGTTCATTCATTTCTTCATATGAATGGGCTCCAATTAAGGCAGCAATTCTCATCAGCTTGGAGCCCATGTAAATAAGCATATAACCGCTCATGAATATTCCAATCAACCCAAATATGCCAAAGCGGGAAAAAAATTCGACGATCTCCCTCCCGGTCGCAAAGCCGGCACCAACGACCGTGCCAACATAAACAGCAGCGATTTGAAAGGCAGCTCCCCAGTTTGTCTTCAAAGCATTCCCCTCCTCCCTTTCAATATATGTGAACTAAGACAAACCATGACGAGCTTTTAAAAAGACTAACTATAAAAATGTAAAAATTACCATCATCAAAATTGTTGAAAGTCAAGAAAGGTCAAATTATAATAAAAACACATTGATCAAAGATAGTCAAAGTCAAATAACGACTTAACTGATCAAGAATATAAATAGAAACCATTGAAGGAGGAATTTAAATGCTTTGCCAAAATTGCCAGGAGAAACACGCTAAAATTCAATTAAAAATTAATTTAAACGGTAATCAGAAGCATTTAATGCTCTGTGAAGATTGCTACAGCAAAGAAAAATTAGGTGCATCCTTCGGCAGCTCACTGTCCGGTTTCTCCGGTTTTGGAGGATCGCCTCTTAACGATATCTTTAAACAATTTACAGAGAATATGAACTATAGTAACCCAGATCAAATTGCACCTCCTCCTTCTCCTAAGAAAGCTGGTGGGGGAAACGGATTTATTGACCAATTCGGAAGTAACTTGACCCAGATTGTAAAGACAGGCTTGATTGACCCTGTCATCGGCCGCGACGAGGAAGTAAAGCGTGTCATCGAAATTTTAAACAGAAGAAACAAAAACAATCCAGTTCTCATTGGGGAACCAGGCGTTGGTAAGACAGCCATCGCTGAAGGTCTGGCATTAAAAATTGCTGAAGGCAATGTACCGAATAAATTGAAAAACAAAGAAGTTTATCTGCTAGATGTAGCTTCCATGGTTTCCAATACAGGAATCCGAGGACAATTTGAAGAAAGAATGAAACAGCTTATTTCAGAACTTCATGCCCGCAAGAATATCATTTTATTTATTGATGAAATTCACCAGCTTGTAGGCGCCGGTTCTGCAGAAGGCTCCATGGATGCAGGAAATATCCTGAAGCCTGCGCTTGCACGTGGTGAATTGCAGGTCGTCGGAGCGACTACGCTGAAAGAATACCGTCAGATTGAAAAAGACGCAGCTCTCGAAAGACGCTTTCAACCTGTGCATGTCATTGAACCGAATGTTGACGAAGCAATTGAAATCCTGAAAGGAATCCAGTCTAAGTATGAAGACTTCCACGAAGTTTCATTTGAAAATGATGCGATCAAGGCATGCGTTCAGCTATCACACCGCTATATCCAGGATCGATTCCTTCCTGATAAAGCGATTGACTTAATGGATGAAGCTGGTTCAAAAATAAATCTTGTTTCTGATTACACAAATCAAAACAATGCGGAGAGCCGTCTTGCTGAAATTGCAAATGAGAAGGAACGAGCTCTTAAGCAGGAAGACTATGAAACTGCCGCTAAGCTTCGTGACGAAGAGACAAAGCTTGAAAAAGCTATACATGCAAAGGGAAATTCAGCCCGTCCTGTCGTAACAGTCCAGCATATTCAGGAAATCATTGAAAAGAAAACTGGAATCCCTGTAGGAAAGCTGCAGGAAGATGAGCAGGAAAAGATGAAGAATCTTGTTGCTAATCTGAATGATAAAGTCATTGGACAGGAAGAAGCTGTCCAAAAGGTTGCAAGAGCGATCCGTCGCAGCCGTGCAGGTTTGAAATCCAAAAACCGGCCAATTGGCTCTTTCCTGTTTGTTGGACCAACTGGTGTGGGTAAGACAGAATTAACTAAAACCCTTGCTGAAGAATTATTCGGTTCAAAGGACGCCATGGTACGTCTCGATATGAGTGAGTATATGGAGAAGCATAGTGTTTCCAAGTTAATCGGTTCACCACCAGGATATGTAGGACACGAGGAAGCTGGCCAATTGACTGAAAAAGTCCGCCGCAACCCATACAGCATCATCCTGCTTGATGAAATCGAAAAAGCTCATCCTGACGTCCAGCATCTGTTCTTGCAAATCCTTGAAGATGGACGCCTGACTGACAGCCAAGGCCGCACAGTGAGCTTCAAAGATGCAGTCATCATCATGACAAGCAATGCAGGCGTTGGACACAAAACGATTAAGGTTGGTTTTGATCAAAGTGAGGCTGTTGCTGAATCAAGCGTTCTTGATTCACTTGGCGGCTTTTTCAAGCCAGAATTCCTTAACCGGTTTGACAGCATTATAGAATTCAAGTCTCTTGAGAAGGAAAGTCTTCTTCAAATTGTCGAATTGATGCTTGCAGAACTGAAAAATACTCTTAAAGAACAAAAGATCCGCTTAGAAGTTTCTATTGAAGTAAAAGAGAAATTAGCGGAACTTGGATATCACCCTGCCTTTGGCGCACGTCCACTTCGCCGTTCCATCCAGGAACAGCTTGAGGATTCAATCGCTGACTTCATTCTTGATAAGCCAGATGAAAATGAACTGACTGCCGTTATCGAAAATGATAAAATCACGATTAAAGGTAAATAATGCAGAAGCCCGGACTTGTTCCGGGCTTTTTAAGTTTTTTTATCTTTTTACAGTTTAAAAATGAAAAGTACATAAAAGGCTTATAGAATAAAGGCATATATTTTATGAAAAGAGGTAAACCATATGCAGTTCTTGACAAAATTCAGTTTAAAAAATTCTTTTGCTGTATTTATCATTTCCTTCTTATTAATTCTTGGCGGATTGTATTCCTTTACACGCTTAAAAGTGGATTTGCTTCCTAATATTGAGTTTCCACAACTTTCAATTGAAGTTGTGTATCCCGGTGCTTCCCCGCAGGATATTAATGAACAGGTAACGGAAAAACTTGAAACAAAATTAAAAGGTATTGAAGGCATTAAAAAAATGTTGAGCTCGTCTTTTGAAAGCATTGCCATCATTAATCTCGAGTTCCCATTTAATACAGATCTCGATGATGCCGAGCAGCAAGTAAATACTTATATAAAAGAGGCAGGACTTCCAGAAAATGTGCAGACGAATGTAAACAGATTTTCCTTTGGATCCTTCCCTATTTTTAACATTTCACTTTTCGCCAAAGGTGACCAAGACCTAGAACAGCTTGTAAATGAAGAAATCATTCCTGACCTTAATAAAATTCAAGGAATTAACAGTGTTTCCGTTGGCGGGCAGACTGAGGATGTACTGCAGATTACCGTTGACCAGAAAAAAGCCTCCCAACTCGCCCTAAGCTTAAATGAAATTAAAGAAACGATCAATTCAAAAAAGTTCAGCTTTCCAGCAGGGAATCTGAACGAAAATGAAATCCAGGTCCCAGTCAGGGTACAAGAGAAAATTGAAGAGATTAATGAACTTGAAAACTTGCTGATTAAGTCGAAATATGAACCGGAAGCTCCTGCAGTAAAACTAGGTGATATAGCCTCCATTGAGGTTGTAACAGAAAAGCCAGAAATCACTCGCTACAATGAAAAAGAATCTTTATCAATGGCAATCACAAAAAAACAGGATGCCAATACAGTAGAGATTGCTGAAAAAGTATTAGCCGTAATAGACAGCTATAGCGATCGCATGGACTATGCAATTGGCTTTGATTCTGCAGAGGGTATCGAAAAGTCTGTTAATACATTAGTAAAAGAAGGACTGTTAGGAGCACTATTTGCCTCGATTGCGGTGCTTATTTTTCTAAGAAACTTCAGGGCTACAATTATAGCGATTGTTTCAATACCGCTCTCGCTATTAATCTCTTCTATCTTTCTTAATCAGCTCGATATTTCCCTGAATATCATGACGCTCGGGGGAATGGCCGTTGCTGTTGGCCGAGTTGTGGATGACAGCATTGTAGTAATCGAGAATATCTTCAGGAGAGTCCGAAAGACAAAGGAAGGCATGAAGGATGAACTGATCCAGGATTCAACAAAAGAAATCCTGAAAGCAATCACTTCTTCGACCATAACAACCGTCGTCGTATTCCTGCCACTGGGTCTTGTAGGCGGGATTACCGGAGAATTTTTCCTTCCATTTGCCCTGACAATTGTATTCTCATTGCTAGCATCATTAATCGTTGCGATTACGATCGTTCCTATACTTGCTAAATTCTCCTTTAAAAAGGTACCTAAGGAAGAAAAGGAAGGCGTTATGCAGCGCGCATATGCAAGTGCCATTAAGTGGTCACTTAACCATAAAGCACTTGTCATTGTACTTTCATTCCTGCTTTTGGCAGGCTCAGGTTTCCTTGTGAAAGGCCTTGGTTTTACTTTTATCCCTAACGAGGAACAAAAGCTGCTTGTCGCTACCTTTCAGCTCCCTTCTTCTACATCGCTAGAAAAGACGAATGATGTTTCATTGAAGGTAGAGGAAATGTTTGCAGATAAAAAGGAAATCAAGGATGTGACGGTAGGGATCGGCAGCCGCGATTTCCAAACAGGTCTGAAGCGCCAGAACCAGGCGAATTATTTTATCAGCCTTGATGACGGTGTCAGCGTTTCTACCTTTATACCAGAGTTAGAAAAAGAAATGGAGGAAATTATCCTTAAGATTGAACCAGATGCGAAATTGGGTATACAGGAGCAATCTACAGGAGGACCTCCATCCAATAACAATGTAAATATTGATCTTTATTCGACTTACCTGGCAGCATTACAAGAGGCAGCAGCAAGGGTTGAAGAATATATGAAAAAGCAGGATGATTTAAAATATGTCTCGAACAATTTTTCCGAAAAACAAAAGCAAGTGATTGTTGATATAGACCCGGAAAAATCTGCACAACTTGGTCTATCAGGATTCCAGATCCTTGGAACGATCACAGATAAAACAAAACCTGTGGATGCGGGTACAATGAAATTAGGTGAAGAGGAACGGAAGGTTTCAATCACTTATAATGATCAATCAGAGACTATAGAAGATTTAAAGAATACGATTATTTTCACTCAGCAGGGACCTGTACCGATTACAGATATTGCCGAGATTACTGAAACGGACGCCTTTACGTCCATTCAGAAATTGGACGGAAAAATATTTGCACAAATCTCTGCACAAATTGCTTCCAATGATATTCGTTCTGTTTCTACAAGCGTCATAAACGGTGTAGAAAACCTTGACCTTCCTGAAGGTGTTTCATTGGAAGGCGGCGGAGGAAGTGATGAAACAGTCGAGACGTTCACTCAGCTTGGCATTGCCATAGTGGTCGCAATTGGTCTTGTTTACCTGACAATGCTGATCACATTTGGGCAAGCAAGGATTCCATTAATCATTCTCTCATCGTTGATTTTCGTCCCAATTGGTTCATTGCTTGGACTTTGGATTGCTGATGAACCAATGTCTGTAAGTGTCATGATAGGATTGCTGATGCTGATTGGGATTGTTACAACAAATGCCATCGTCCTTGTCGACAGGATCGGCCAGAATCGTATGGAAAAAGGAATGACAATACGAGAAGCTCTTGTAGAGGCAGGCATTACCCGACTTCGACCAATCCTGATGACTGCCTTCGCGACCATAGCAGCGTTAATTCCGTTAGCGCTGACAACATCATCAGGCACTTTAATTTCAAAAGGGCTGGCAGTGACTGTTATTGGAGGACTTACCTCCTCTACCCTGCTGACTCTGATTCTAGTACCTGTCATTTATGAGGTATTTTTCTACAGGCAGGTTAAAAAGGAACGCAGATAACAAACCGGTCCTTGCCAGAATAAAACATTCTAACTCAAAGAAAACTATAAAAAATTATAAAAAAGCGAAGCCAGCAGGCTTCGCTTTTTACTTTTTATTTTATAGTTTGCTGTCATCTACGGAATCCAGCCAGCTTTCAATTTCTCCAATTACTGATTCGACACAGCCTTCTTCAAAAGGTGAGATTAAATTAGCAGCTTTAACTAGCTCAGTAAAGGCCATACTGCCGCCTAGCTTGCATAGATTCGCGTAATCCTTCCATGCTTCTTCCTGGTTTTCTCTTGAACGCTTCCAGAATTGGAATGCACAGATTTGTGCGAGAGTGTAATCGATATAATAGAAAGGAGAATTGTAAATATGTCCCTGGCGCTGCCAGAATCCGCCTTCCTCCAGGTATGCATTTCCGTCATAATCTTTATGAGGAAGATATTTCTTCTCGATTTCACGCCATTGCTGCTTGCGCTCTGCAGGCGTTGCTTCAGGGTTTTCATAGACCCAGTGCTGAAATTCATCAACTGAAACTCCGTAAGGCAGGAACAGAAGAGCTCCGCTCAAATGTGAGAATTTGTACTTATCTGTATCCTCTTTAAAGAACAATTCCATCCAAGGCCAAGTAAAGAATTCCATGCTCATCGAATGGATTTCACATGCTTCATATGTTGGCCAATTGTATTCAGGAATTTCGAAATGGCGGCTTGAATAAACCTGGAAAGCATGCCCTGCCTCATGAGTGAGAACATCAATGTCCCCTGATGTACCATTGAAATTTGAAAAGATAAATGGCGATTTATAATTTTCGATATACGTACAATAACCGCCTCCAGCTTTCCCCTTCTTAGCTACAAGATCCATTAGGTTGTTTTCATTCATATATCGGAAAAATTCGCCTGTTTCGCTCGAAAGTTCATCATACATCTTCTGTCCGTTGTCTACAATCCATTCTGGGCTTCCTTTAGGTACTGCATTGCCTGTTTCGAAGCCAAACGGCTCATCATAATACTTTAACCCTTCAACCCCAATGCGGTTCATCTGGCGTTCCTTGAGCTTTGTAGCAACAGGAACAATATATTGGTGAACCTGGTCCCTGAAAGCAGCAACCATTTTGCTGTCGTAATCTGTTCGAGACATACGGAAATAAGCAAGCTCTACAAAGTTTTTATATCCAAGCTTATGGGCTATTTCCGTTCTTACCTTTACAAGCTCATCATAAATCCTGTCAAATTCATCACCATGTTCTGAGAAAAATGCGAATTTTGCTTCACTTGCTTTTTTTCTTGTTTCACGGTCTTTAGATTCTGTAAACGGATCAAGCTGTGCAAGAGTCCTTTCTTCACCTTCAAACATAATTTTTGCTGAAGCTACGAGTTTCGTATATTCAGTAGATAGTTTATTTTCCTTCTGCATTAAAGGAACGATCTCAGGAGAGAACTGTTTTAATTGTGCTTCTGCCAGTGCAAAAAGCTGGCGGCCCCACTTAGCTTCAAGTTCATCTTTGTAGGGAGATGAAACTAATGCTTCATAATATTTTGTCACAAGACCCTCCACCTGAGGTGCCAGGTCATCAAGAAAATCCTGTTCCTGCTTATAGAACTCGTCCTCTGTATCAATTGAATGACGGATATAGCAAAGGTTAAACATTGTGCCAACATCATTTCTCAGCTCATTAATCTCATTCATTGCTGTACTCTGTTCCTCAACAGAACCAGCATTCTTGAATTTTTCAAGAAGCTGATCAAATTTCGCCGTAACCTCTTCAAGATTTGGACGCGTATATGTATACTGCTCGAAATTCATGTTATTGCCCCCTTTTTCTCTATCTGGGATTAAGCCAATCCCCATCTCTTTCCTATTCTACGGATATTCATTATTTCCCTTTTTATTCCGGAAAAATAAACAAAAAAACGGCTTAGACGCCGTTTTTTAATATTTGCTGACAGAAAGTCCGAGCTTTTTTAATAACTCGATGGCGGTTGCCTTTTCCTCATCTGCAAGGCTGTCCATCAATTCATGGATCAACGCGCTGTGCTCTGGGAAAATCTCTTCGATTAATTTTTTTCCATCGTCTGAGATTTTAGCGTATGTCACTCGTCGGTCTTTAGGACAGGCGACTCGATTGAGATATCCCTTTTCTTCAAGCTTGTCGACAACATAGGTGATGCTGCCGCTGGCTAGCAATATTTTTCCGCCAATCTGCTGTAATGGCTGCTCCCCTTTATGGTATAAGAGCTCAAGGACAGCAAATTCAGTAGGGTTCAGCCCATTTTTCTGGATCACCTTATTTACTTTCTCATTAACTGCCCTGTATGCTCTCGACAGGACAATGAATAATTTTAAGCTTTGGTTTTCTCTCTCATTGTTCATGCTAATTCATTCCTTTACCATTAACGACTTATTCATAAGTAGAGTATATCTGAATTTCTTCCTTTTATCAGTATTTCCCTTGATTTTATTCTAAAAACTATCATTCCAGTTGAATCCATTGTGCATGGTGATTTTAAAGAAAAAAACCTTTAAGTTTAAAAACCTGCTAAAAGAGGGAAAAATACCGTCATTACCAATACATCATAGAAACAGGAGTGGCAAATGAATGAAAAAAGGATTAGGAATTATTATTGGTTTGTTAGTCATAGTCGGTATTTTTATCATGATGGGAGTGGGAAGCTATAACAGCTTCGTAAGCGAAGAGGAAAATGTTAACCAGGCATATGCTCAAGTCGAGAACCAGCTTCAAAGACGGCTCGACCTGATCCCTAACCTTGTTAATACTGTAAAGGGATATGCTGCTCATGAAAAAGAAGTGATTCAGTCGATTTCAGATGCGAGAGCACGCTTAGCCGGAGCGAAAACACCCGAAGACCAGGCAACTGCAAACGCAGAGCTATCTGGCGCTCTAAGCCGATTGCTCGTAGTAGTTGAGAATTATCCAAACTTAAAAGCAGACAAACAGTTTACTCAATTGATGGACGAGCTTGCTGGCACAGAGAACAGACTGGCAGTGGCAAGAAAAGACTATAATGATCAAGTTTCTGTGTATAACAAGAAGGTCAAGCAGTTCCCGGGTGCCATTGTTGCGAGTATTACCGGTTTTGACGAAAAGGAATATTTCAAAGCGGACCCAAGGGCACAAGAAGCTCCTTCGGTTGATTTTGGAGGCTAACGATGAGCCAAGGAAGATTCTCCGGAATAGCAGCAATAATTGGCATCCTGCTGTTGCTGCTTCCAGCCGGAGCAATCGCGGCACCAAATGAAATTCCGGCACCTGTTGGAGATATCTATGTCCAGGACTTTGCAAATATCTTAAATGAAAATGAAGAAATCCAGATGCGCAACATAGGAAGGTCGATTGAAGATCAAACAACCTCCCAGGTTGCTGTTCTCACAGTCGATTCCATCGGTGAAACAAGCATTGAAGAATACTCAGTTAAAGCTTATCGCAAATACGCCCTGGGCACTGAAAAGGATAATAACGGTGTTCTTATAGTTTTGGCGATGAAAGAAAAAAAATAAGGATTGAAGTTGGGTACGGACTTGAAGGAACGATCCCTGATGGCAAAGCAGGAAGAATTCTTGATGAATACGCCATTCCCCACCTAAAAAGTGGCCAGCCTAATCTGGCGGTTATGAATACGTATCAGGCGCTCGCAAATGAAGTTTCAGGCACCACTGAATTCGGAGATGTCCCGCAACAGCATCAACAGGAGCAGGATTTCCCAATCCCCACCTGGCTGCTGATCATTATCATAATCGGAGTTGTCGTACTCGATTTCATGTTTTTCGGAGGCACTCTAACCTATATGCTCCTTTCAATTGTTTCTAGAGGCGGCGGTGGTGGTGGAGGTCCACGCGGAGGGGGCGGCGGATCTTCCGGCGGCGGCGGGGCAAGCCGTGGCTGGTAGCAGGGATTTACATTAACGCACACTCGTCGTTTTGCTTCAGAAAAAATGAAAAAACTGTATTAAAGCATACTAAAAACACCAGAAAACGAATTCTGGTGTTTTTTTATTAATAAAAAAAATTGTTAATTAACATTCACGATTGGTTTCTTATTCTTAATCCTTTCTCTTAATTCAGCCATCATGGCAAGCAAGCGTTCGCCCCTGTCTTCAGGAGCTATTTTTTTATGCAATACAGCATATAAAACTACATCCCTCAGCATCAGAAATAATGGAAGCTGCTCTTTCCAGCCTTCTGGAAGCCTATTGGCTTTTTCATACCCTGCCATAAAATCCATCATGAATTTATCAGCAAATTCTTGCCTTTCCTCTTGTTTTTCTGGCGGAATTTTATAAAAAATGGAGTAAAACAAAGGAATGGCAATGTCAGATGCAAACCAAAAGTAACAGGCATCATCGAAATCAAATACGTGAATTTTCTCGCCATCGTAAAAAAAGTTTCCTGAGTGGATATCTGTATGAATTAATCCGTATGTATCCAGATTTTGAGGAAGCTTGGACAGAGAATCGAACAATTCGTAGGAGTTTTCAACCAATTGGGCATCCTCTGCCGGAAAGTATTTTTCCACCTCAAGCAGTTCATCTTGATTCCAGCTGCTCCTTACTTTAATCCCCTCGGAAGGCGTATAGGACTTAGTAGCCTTATGCATCAAAGCAGTCGTTTCCCCCCAGGCCTTAAACAATTGAGAATCGAACTTTTCAGAGCGGACATTCACTGGTTCACCCTCAGCCTTCGAATACAGGCATCCGTAAAATTCACTGCCATCATCAGCATGCAATGGTTCCACAAATAGTCCATTTATTGACGAGTAAACTTCTGGGATGGACAAACCTGACTTGTGGAGATGTCTCATCCAATCGATTTCCGAATCAATTTCCTCACCGCTTCGGTGTGAGCTATGGGTGATTCTTAAGATAAAGGCCTTTCCATTTTTGTAGGTTTCAAATACATAATTCTCAAAATCTCCGAGCTTTTTTACTTCAGGCTCTAATCCGAATAAATTCAAAAATTTGCTCAGCAGCTGATCAGTCATTAATCTTTCTACTACTTTTTCCATCTGCCATTTTCCCCTTTGTTTTTTATCTTTTCTTAATACTCAAATTATATTACATCATATATTTCGTTAGAAAAGCTATTTTTATCTGCATACTTTTTATGTAAAATAAAATGTAGGAAATCGAAATAATTTTCAAAGGAGACGACCATGAGCCAATCTGCAGCAGCTGTCAAATTAAAACCACAAAAACAAAACGAGACAGCCTATAAAATTCTTTTCATCATAGGGTTAGTGCATTTGCTGAATGACTCCATCCAATCAGTTATTCCTGCAATGTTTCCTATTCTTGAAAAGTCGATGGGTTTAACCTATACACAGTTAGGCATAATCGGCTTTTCCCTTAACATTGTTTCCTCGGTTCTTCAGCCTGTGATTGGCATGGCGACTGATAAGAAGCCGATGCCATATGCCCTGCCGCTTGGTTTAACATCTACAATGTTCGGTGTATTAGGTCTGGCTTTTGCCCCTAGCTTTGAATTCGTCATACTTTCAGTTCTGTTCATCGGGCTCGGGTCTGCCGTCTTCCACCCCGAAGGTTCAAGAGTTGCATATATGGCAGCAGGACCACGCCGAGGACTTGCCCAATCAATCTACCAGGTTGGAGGGAATTCAGGTCAAGCACTCGCTCCATTGATCACAGCACTCATACTTGTGCCGCTTGGCCAGATTGGTGCCGCATGGTTCACGATAGTGGCTGCCTTTGCAGTTGCCTTGCTTGTGTATATTGCTTCCTGGTATACCCGAAAACTGGATTTTGAGAAAATTGCTTCAAAAGTTAAGCAAGTCAGCAAACAAAACAATAAAGGAATCTCGAAAAATATTAAAATAGCACTTATCCTGATTCTATTTTTGATTTTCGCCCGTTCATGGTATATATCAGGAATGACTAATTTCTATGCGTTCTATGCAATTGATAAATATGGCCTGACAATAAAAGAATCCCAGCTGTTCCTGTTTGCCTTCCTTGTAGCCGGAGCTGTCGGCACTTTTTTTGGCGGTCCGCTCGCAGATCGATTTGGGAAGAAGAATATTATTTTTATTTCCATGGTAGCGACAGCACCTTTGTCAGCCATCATTCCATTTGTTCCATTTACTGTGGCATTTATCCTGTTAACTGTCAGCGGCTTTATCTTGATGTCGAGTTTTTCGGTCACAGTCGTTTATGCACAAGAGCTAGTTCCAGGCAAGATAGGCACCATGGCAGGTCTTACAGTAGGGCTGGCTTTTGGAATGGGAGCAATTGGTTCAGTAGGCCTCGGTTCTTTGGCCGATTTGATTGGCTTGCCTAAAATGATCATGGGTGTCGGCTTCCTACCGCTTTTAGGCATAATGACACTATTCCTTCCATCTGATGCGAAGCTTGCGAAATGGAACAATTAAAATTTTCCATTTGTTGATTTACGTTTAGGCATCCTCTGCTTAAGGAATAATGTAATGAGCACATCAGGAAGGGAGATTAACATGTCTAAATTTAAAATCAACTATTTTTTCGAAAAAGATTTTTCTGTATCACGTCCTATCGAGGTAGAAAATATTTCTGATGCCATCCAGGACGCTAAGGATTATGAGGGTATCATAGAATTCACATGTGAAGATAATGTATTTCACCGATTCGATACCAAGGACATAAAATTAGTTACGATAACAGAAGCTTAATAACTTTTCTTGTTTACGTAAATTTCATACGAAAGCAGGTTCAAATTCCTTTTCAGTTCTGACAGATGCTCTGCATCAAGACTGAATGTGTATTTGATGAGCCAGCTTTAACAGTATATAAAAGAGGGGTGATGCGAGGGTTCTAAATTCCCTGCATCACCCCTTTTATTATGGAATTAGATTAATTTTATCCGCGCAGCCAGTTCCTGCTTTTCATCTTCTGTCAACAGATTTTCTGCCATCGGAAACAAAATGCTTTCCTCTTTTGAAAAATGGCTGACAAGGGTGTAATTTGCATCTTTGATTAATTGTGCATTTTGGATCATTTGCTCTTTTGATAATTCTCCAGATTCATTCTTGGTGTTGTGAAGGAATGTTCCTATAAATCTTTTTGCCTGATCATGCTCATATTCCATTACAGCAACCGGCCCCATTTCTCTGCCGATATATGCAGCCATCATCTCAAACAGCACTCCTTCTTCGCGCTCCGAGTGCGGTTCCAACTCGGCAAGAAACTCAACCACAGCAGGACGCAGCTTTTTAAAATCCTCCTCAATTTGCATTCCTTCTTCTATTTTCACACATAGATTCAACAATTCTTCAAGCCTCTCGAGCAATGGCGGATGCTCACTCTTTAATTGCTGTAGACCCTCGGATAATACAAAACTGGAATCTTGATTTAGTCCACTCATGCAGCCAGACATATTCAACGACCTCCTATTCTTTAGTTACCTATAGTATAAAATCCAATCTCTCTTTAAGTTGTGATGGGCATCACAACTATTGAATTCTCGTATAAAAGTGAAGAAAAAATGACATTTAGTTAAAATTTCTAAAAATTTTAACAATTTACCTTCAAATTTCTGAAATCCTTACATATAATAAAGTTATACATTAAAGCAAAAGGAGTGAACTAACCTTGCAAAACGCATATTACCGTGATTTTTATGAGAAAGCTTTAATCCAAGCCGGCAATAGTGATAAGAAAACCTACTTGGACATTCACCCTGATTTGCTTCATACCCACTTACTGATCGGACTTCAAGGCCATCAAGTTGATGACAAAGAATATTACCACTGGAATGTCATCATATACAAATCTGATTCAGCTGGATTCTACGACGCCTGCACACCAATTTTCTCTTCTGATTCATTTGACCGTTTTGATGACGCTGTGGAAGCTGCCAAGAATATAGAAATAGAAGTCCGAAATGACCAGCTTCACACTGTACTGCTCCAAGAAAAAATTAGCTAGTCCCCCCTCAGCTAACTCCTCTCATTTAGCTCTTCTCTTTTTGAACCCACTTGTGAATTAACTTACATATGATGTATATAATAAAATCTCAAAATATCATAACTTAACAGTAGTACCTTGCTATCTTTTTCCATTCTTGATTACAAAAATGTACTCTTAAAACCTGTCTAGGGATGATTTTTTACCTTACCAATCCGAAAATGCGCTCCTATAACTGTCTAGGGACAATACCTCCTCAAACCAAAAGTTCTCCATTCTTTTTACTTACAATCGCAAAAAAGCTGGTGGACACCTCCACCAGCTTTTTTCAAATATGTTATTTAAGCAAGCCTGAATACGATTCCGTGACCGCCTTTTGGATATTCCCATTTAATGTTCTGATACGGACAGCCGATCCTGCAGCTGCCGCATTCGTGGCAGCCTTCATAACCGACTTGCATCCGTTTACCTTCCCATTTATATACTTCCGCAGGGCAGAAAACAGTACAGATTTTGTCAGGGCATTGGGTCATACAGACGTCATGATCAAGTACAGTGAGATGCGATTTTGTGTCACACTTAAACCTTAAGAGATATTGTTTTTCCTCTATGTTAGTCGTTGACATTATTTCACCGCCTTCCAGGCACGATAGATGTCCTGCATTACCTTAAAGGTTCCTTTTTCAGCAGTCATGCTGCGCATGATTTCTTTTTGCTTTTCTTTTTTCGGTGTTCCGTCTACTGTAAAGAATTTGCTCATTGCCTGATTCACCATTGGCAGGTACTCTTTAAAGTACTGCGGATACTTCTCAAATGTGTGGGCAGCATCTTTGTATTTTTCAAGGTCCTTGATGATGAAGCTTCCATATAAGGCTTCTTTGTACCGATTCAGGCTCTTTTCACTGAAGTTCCCGTCCTTCTTCGCTTCGACGATAGCTTCTGCGGCCATTTTTCCAGAAGCCATCGCCATATTCGAGCCTTCGCGATGGATGGCGTTTACCAGCTGCGCTGCATCTCCCACTACAAGCACACCATTTCCGGCCACACGTGGAACGGAATGAAAGCCTCCCTCAGGAATCAGGTGGGCAAGGTACTCGGCTGACTCTCCGCCTTCAAGATAAGGGCGAACCATCGGATGTTTTTTTAAATAATCCAGCAATTCATATGGTTTCAGCTTTGCTTTGATCATACTTGAAAGTGTTGTTCCGACCCCGATATTCAAGCTATCTTTGTTTGTATAAAGAAACGCTGTACCTAGGTTTCCTTTTGTTGAATCCCCGAAAATCTCAATTGTTGTTCCGTGGTTCCCTTCAAGATTGAATCGTTCATTTATTTTTTCCTTTGGAAGATTAATAACCTCCATGACAGTCAATGCTACTTCATCTGGACGGAATTCCCTGTGGAAGCCGAGCTGCTTGGAAAGCAATGAGTTGACACCATCCGCGAGGACAACGACATCAGCAAATGCCTCTCCATCTGGACGGTCTGTGCGAACCCCGACCACCTTGCCGTTCTCAACAATACATTCTGTCACGACTGTCTCATTGATCAGCAATGCACCGGCCTCAACAGCTTTCTGGGCGAACCATTGGTCGAACTGTGCTCGAAGCACCGTAAAATTATTATATGGTTCAACCGCCCACTCAAGACCTTTATAGCCGAATTGAACGACTGACTCTTTGTCCATCATCCAAAAGCGCTGTTCAACGACAGGCCTTTCCAATGGAGCTTCCTTCCAGAATTCAGGGATAATCTCTTCCATTTGTTTACGGTAAAGAACACCACCCATTACGTTCTTGCTTCCAGGATATTCTCCACGTTCAATCAATAACACCTTCAGTCCGCTTTTCGCGCAGCTATACGCACATGAAGTTCCGGCAGGTCCGGCACCAACGACGATAACATCAAATTTTTCAGGCATAGCTCATTTCCCCGCCTTTCTCTTTGCTGAGCTCTTTGAATTGCTGGATAAGCTTGGGCACAATTTCCAACGCGTCTCCAACAATGCCATATGTGGCTACATCGAAAATCGGCGCATTCGGATCCTTATTGATGGCGATAATCAGCTCGGAGTTTTTCATTCCCTCAACATGCTGGATGGCGCCAGAAATACCAATCGCAAAATAGATTTTAGGGGTGACTGTCTCTCCTGTCTGACCGACTTGCTGCTCATGCTTCAGCCAGCCAGCTTCAACAACGTCCCTCGTTCCTCCTACGCTTGCCCCGATGACATCCGCAAGCTCATGAATCAGCTGGAAGCCCTGTGGGTCGCCCATTCCTTTTCCACCCGCAACAATGACATGTGCCTCTGCAAGGCTTGCTTTTTTTGTTACGTCCTTCACAATTTCAAGCACTTTTGTCCGCATATCTTCTTCACGAAGATTAAATTCTTCTTCGATAATGACCCCTTTTCTTTCTGTATCAGCTTCAAGGGCTTTCATGACCTTCGGGCGGACTGTTGCCATTTGCGGCCTGTGTTTTTTACAGAGGATCGTTGCCATGATATTCCCGCCGAATGCAGGACGGCTTGCCTCTAGCAATCTTTTATCCACATCGACGTCAAGCATTGTCGTGTCTGCTGTCAAGCCCGTGCTTAAATCAGTTGCAACTGCACTTGCCAGATCTTTCCCATTAGGGGTTGCTCCATAAAGGAATATTTCTGGCTTATACTTTTCGGCCAGGATGCAGACACCTTTCATGTAAGATTCAGTCCGATAATTTTTTAGCACTGGATGATCAACTACATATACCTGATCGGCTCCAGAATAAATGACTTCGTTTGCAATCGGAAGGACACCTTCACCCAGCATTACTCCGGAAAGCGGTACCTCTAGCTTATCTGCAAGCTTTCTTCCTGCACCAAGCAATTCTAATGAAACACCTTCGATTTCCCCTTCATTTACTTCAATGAATACCCAGACTCCCTGGTTTTCTTGCATCCTGTTATTCCTCCTTAAAATCGGAATCAAGAGTTGGCAGCCTTTATTTTAAAAAGACAGTTTTTCTAGGAAGTGTTGTTACGCATAAAACAAAAGCTAAGTGCTTTGTTCTATATCAAGGCACCCCATTTAGCCGCCAATTCTTTACTTAAGACTAGCAATATGGCTTATGAAAACAGCTTGAATAGGTCCCTTCGTTCCATTAAAACGTCCATAATCTGCTCAATCTGAGAATCTGCATCTCCCTCGATCCTCTTTCCGCCTTCAAGCTTAGGAGGCGTGAACATTTTACCTACAATTGTCGGTGAGCCTTTCAATCCCAATTGGGCTTTATCCACATCTTCCAGGTCATTTACGGACCATATTACCGGCTCGTATCGTGCAGCATTGATCATGTTTGGCAGCGGTGCGTATTCAATGTCATTAATTTCTTTCTCAACCGTCAATAAACACGGTAATTGTGACTGAATCACTTCATAGCCATTGATTTGCTTACGCTTGATATGGACATACTTTTCCTCTTCATTTATCTCCGAAACTTCGATGACATTTGTTATAGGCGGAATATCCAGTCGCCTTGCTATTCCCGGTCCTACCTGCCCCGTATCCCCATCAATTGCATGTTTTCCGCAAATGATAAGATCAATAGGATCTTCTTTTGAAATTTTATCAAGTGCCTTTGAAAGTGCGTAACTAGTTGCCAAAGTATCTGCACCTGCGAAAGCCCTGTCTGAAATCAAGAATCCTTGATCAGCCCCAATTTCTACACTCTTCTTAATGACTGCTACGGCCTGTGGGGGACCCATCGATAATACCGAAATCGTACCACCTGTTTTGTTCTTGATTTTTACGGCTTCCTGAACAGCATGGGCATCATATGGATTTAAAATTGCTGGGGCGCTGCGCCGGTCCAGGGTATTCGTCTTAGGATTGATTTTAATGATTTTCGTATCGGGCACTTGCTTCACACAAACGACAATGTGCATGATCTTCGTTCCCCTCCTTAATTAACAAACAACTAAAATATGAAAGCGATTTCTATAGCTCTTTTCGTTAGCTTTGCAGTTTGACCTATTTGGGGACCAGTAAAAAGAGACAATGTCTTGATCCCTTATCATAGAGTTCTATTAAGGAGCATTATCATAGCTGGAAAAACAACAATCATAGCGAAAACAGCCTAGATAAAAAAATGCCATGTAGTACGATATATGAATCGCATTACAAGCATAGTACAACAAATAAAAAAGTGAATAATCGAAGTGCAGGCAATGAGTAATTACTACAGAAAAATTCAGTCTTTCTTGGATCAAATGAAGCCCATTGTAAAAAATGGTAAGGATGTGCGGCACATGGTGGGGTGTATAAGCTTACGTTGATAAAAACCTATCTATGTTAAAAATATATAAAATGTTCATTTAAAAACTATGATAAAAATCACATATAGCCTTATTCTCGTGAATTTTTGAGCAAATTGTTAATTTTCTCTGGGGATTTTGCTTTGTTATGTGTTGATATGGAAAGGAGAATTGTGGAGATCTGAGGTTGATTGCATGTATTATAATCATCAAATGAGTTTGTTGAAAAATTATAGCCGCTGCTGGATAACTTAGTGGCTCAGCTTATCGACAAAGATACAGTTTACAAATCAGTTATTAAAACTTAGTTGATTGGAGTGGAAGGCGCGCAGACTCCGGCGGGCTCACCTCCAGCCCCGCGGAAAGTGAAGCGCCTGGAACGGAAATCAACAGACCTGTTATACCTCCCAACCAATAAAAAACTGTAGACAAACTCGCTTTTATCGGGTTGGTCTACAGTCCGAGCCACTGCCAGTTAAAGCAGCGGCTTCTTTTTTCTCATTTATTCATTGCAGCAAATTATGCATGTGATAATATATATTGCTTTTTCGTTAGCAAAATCATCTGTCTAAAAAGGAGTTTTCCTCTTTGCCTTTGAATTTCTGCTTCTTTACATAAAGTTTGATATTCAAATATCAAACGGTCCAGATCCTGGCTGAAGCGAATTGTTTCCTCGCTTGTATAACCTGATTCACTTGCCGAAGTCACCATTCGTTCCCTCATGCGATCTATTTCCTTCAATAAGGCCCTTTGCGATTGATACACTTCATAATTCCTCCTATAAATCCTCTACTACTTTAACTCCTTAAATAAATAAAAGATTACTTGAAAAATTATTACAAATGCTTGTATCAAAGTAAATAGATTCGC
This sequence comes from Heyndrickxia sp. MSNUG, assembly GCF_049532715.1. NCBI lineage: Bacteria > Bacillati > Bacillota > Bacilli > Caryophanales > Bacillaceae > Heyndrickxia > Heyndrickxia sp. MSNUG. The sequence goes on along the minus strand of NZ_CP150978.1, from coordinate 1,555,473 downwards.
AAAAATAGACATTTTTCTCTGTTAAAAATTTTTTCTTCGACAATATTCACGCTTCTAAACTTGAACCTTGGAAAAAGCATACGGGGCTACTGGGTTACTGGCTGACTTTCTCGTTCTCATAAATAGGTACCCAGCCTTCTGTCGTTACAAAAATCCTTACTGCGACCACCTGTCTGTCATCCTGCAAAGTGAAATAGTGGCGCACATTTTCTGGTACTGAAATCAAATCTCCAGGATCAAGGAATACTTCAAAAAATTCTCCGTCTTTCCCCTGGATCACAAACACTCCATGGCCGCTTACAATAAATCGTACTTCATCATCTGTATGGTGGTGCTCCTGCTTGAAATTCGCAAGAAGCTGGTCTAGATTCGGAGTAGTGCTTGATAAGGAAATGACATCTTGAGCTTGATAACCCCTGCGGTTTGAGATATCCTCGATTTCAGTCTTAAAAGCATCCAGTATTTGCTGCTTTTCTTCATCTGATAACAGGAATTTTTCCTGCAGGTTCGCCGGCAGCTTTTCAATATCCCAATTTTCATAGATAACTTCCTGGCCCTTTAAAAACGCAGCTACTTCTTCATGATTGACAATTCTTTCCTTAGAATTTTGCTTAACGATAAATGCCATTTAAAATCTCTCCCTTATTATCCTTATTTTAGTAATATCTTTTAAACTACTTTAAATAACTGAAATGGTTTATGCTCAAGGAGCCTTAATTGATATCGGAATAAAAATTCTGTTGCCTCTAATATTTTCTTAGCCTCAAAGGCATTCCGGCCCCAGACTGTGATGCCATGATTTCTGATCAGGACTGCTCCTGTATCCCCTTTTACATGCTCAGAAAACGCTTTTGCCAGAGAAGGAATGTGTGCATAATTCGGAATGATCGGAATTTTGAGGACGGCATCTTCCTCCCATTTATCAAATGCTTTAATTAATTCCTGGCCCTGAAATTGGACTTCCCCCCTGTCACCATAGACTTCGGAGATGACATTATTGTCAATCGTATGGACATGGAGGCTGCAGCCCGCGTTGGTCTTTCTATATACTTCAACGTGCAGAAGTGTCTCGGCTGATGGTTTCAAATGCGTTTCTTCAACTGCCCTACCGTATTGATCGACAAGCAAAAAGTCTTCCTCAGTACGTTTCCGTTTATCCTTTCCGCTCGCTGTAACCAGAAACTGTATAGGGTCGCTGCTTACCTTGATCGCTAGGTTGCCGCTAGTTCCCATAAACCAGTCCCGTTCAGCAAGTTCTGCCTTCACATCAGCAAGTTCTTCCCATTTTGTTTCTAAAATGCTCATCCTCTCACCCCTGTCTTAGTTTTAAGAACTTCTATACAATCATAAAAAGTTTCAAATGGTATATGGGGAATTTCCCATTCTTCACACTTGGCTTTTAAATAATCTCTAGCGAATACAAAGTCTGCCTGCTTTGCAGCTTCAAGGTCGGTTACAGAGTCGCCTATAACAATTTTATATGTTTCGTTTTGAGAGAGCTTCCTCATAATTGATGGCTTGCAGCAGCCGCAATCATTGGTACATTGCTCATCGCAGCTGTTTGGCCATTCTATTTTGATTGTCTCTTTTGAAAAATTAGAGCCATTGCAATAAACTCCTGCAAACGGTCCAAAGCGTTCAATGATTGGTTCTATAAAAAAATCAATTCCTCCGCTGACGATATAAACCGGGATACTTTCCTCTTTCGCAAACTCAAGAAATTCCTGAAAGCCAGGGCGAATCTTAGCATTTTCTAAAGCATAATGAATGATTTCATCCTTCAGGCTAACCGGCAGTAGAGAAAACATCTTGCCGACTCCTTCTCTGATTGAAACACGGCGATCCAGTACTGCATTCTTCAGCTCATCCCAGCCAGGAGGTGCAAATTTATTCATGATTGAGATAATATTGTCTTTTTCAGTTACCGTCCCGTCAAAATCACAAAATATTACTGGATTTATCATTTTGACACCGCCTCTGTTGAACCCCATAGAGCTAAAGCGATCTTGAGTTCATCATGCTCCAATGCTCCTTCTTCAAGTGTTTTGCCATTCAGCACAGTATCAATTGCCTGCCGGAACGCCTTGCCTCCACCTAGGGCACCACCTGGGTGACCATGGACACCGCCCCCTGCATTGATAATTGAATCCAATCCAAAATCATTAATCAAGAGTGGTACCATACCGGGGTGAATCCCAGCTGATGGCACTGGGAAGCTCTTTTTAAAAAGATCCTCTGCGGTTAATGCATCTGAGATGGAAATGGCCTGCTGCTTTTCAAGTGCCACACTTCCATAAGGCGACGGGAACAAAGAGAAATCCGCCCCTGCATAGCGCACCAATTTTCCAAGGAGCAAGGAATGTGAAAATCCATAATCTTCAGCAGAAGTCAGGGCCCCGCTTACAGCCGGGTGTGCCATGATGGGTACGTTAATCTCATCGTCTTCCCTCAATTCCTGGAGGACATCCAATCCATATGCAAAAACATTGAATAACAATGCATCAGCACCAAGTTCAGCCGCTTTCCTTGCTTTATCTCTTAACTGAGAAGTCCTTCCCGTAAGATTGGCAGCATATAAGGTTCTGTGGCCGGTAGTTTCATAGACTTCTTCCAAAACCTTCTTCCCTTGCGAGATTCTCTTCTCAAAAGGGGTAAGTTCATTTTCGAACAGGATTTCATCATCCTTGATAAGGTCTACTCCACCAAGACTCTGTTCCCGTAATTGCTTAAGCAGGAAATCAAGATCGCGGCCAATCACACCTTTGAAGATACTCATTAATAACGGGCGGTCATACACGCCTAATTTACTGCGAATGCCCTCAATACCAAATCGTGGTCCAGGAAAAACCTTTTTTAGCTCATCGTCAAATTGTAGATCGACTAATTTCACTTTGCCATCAAGCGAGAGCTTTCCAAAGACGGTTGTTAAAATCGCCGGCAGATCTGGTGAAAAATTCAAGGCAGGATAAGCAATTTTTATTGTCGCCACCGTTTCTGAATTGCTGTCAAAGCCGGTTCCTTCAATTGAAACCACTCTTCCCTTATGTTTTTTAAGCTGTTTTTGATCGAGCTCTGGCAAATCTGTCCATGAACCTACTGTCAGTCCAAGTGCGATTCCCTCGGCCTTTTTCTCTGGGTTATGCTTTGAATCATGTACAATATAAGTTGCTGTAATTTCACTCATGAAGCTCATTCCCTTCTAAAACTAAATTCGTCATGCTAGAACTGGCAGGAACAAAAAGCGCAAGCGCCTTGGTCAGCCCCGACAAGCGCTGGCCGACTAAACCCGCCACGTCCTGTGGCAACGTCGGCACTAGTACATCGTGTCCGTCGAAGGACCGACCAATGAAGTCGTTCTTTGACTTCGTTGGGCGGACCGAAACCGAAATGTGTAGCCGACTGTCCAGAAACGCAGAAACTGGAGGCTCCGACAAAGAAGCGCTCTTTGCTTCTGCCGGCGGAGTTGAAGTTTCGGAGTTTCTAGGAGGCGAAACTAGACAAGAGACTCGAGGGGCTAGGCGCTGGAGCTGGATTAGGCAAATCTGACTTGAGTTATCCACACCTGAAAAATTTTATAATTTCCTAATGAAAAAAAACCTCTTCGAAAAGAAGAGGTTAGATGAATAAACTAACATCTCCTTATCTATCAGCTTCCGCTGCAAGAATTAGCACCGTGCCCAGCAAAAATGCTGGGTCGGTTGCCGGGCTTCATCGGGCTCGTCCCTCCGCCTGCTCTTGATAAGAAAATAATTTAATTAAGTTATTTAATTGGTTTAATTGGATAAAGTAATTTTATTAATTAGGATTATGTCAGGTTACTAAATTATTGTCAATATGTTTTTTGAAAATTCCCAAGCTTTCAATTCTGCTGACAGCTTCCCTGAGGCGATCCTCGGAGGTAAGCAAACCTACCCTGACATATCCTTCTCCATATTCACCAAATCCTACTCCTGGCGCCACCGCGATATGTGCTTTATCCAATAAGAAATCAGCAAATTCAACAGAAGTAAACGTCTCAGGAACTTTTAACCAAGCAAAAAATGAGCCTTTTGGAGCCGTAATGTTCCATCCAATATTTTTTAGCCCATCGACCAGCACATTCCTTCTTGATTCATACAAGTCATTCAATTCGGAAACACATTGCTGCGAACCCAGCAATGCCTCTGCAGCTGCTTCCTGAACCGCGCCAAACAAGCTGACATACATATGGTCCTGAAGCAAATTAATTGCAGCAATCACACTTTTGTTCCCAGCAGCAAAGCCAACACGCCAGCCTGCCATATTATATGTTTTAGAAAGGGTATAAATTTCGATTCCAACATCCTTTGCGCCTTCCGCCTGTAAAAAACTGAACGGATGTTTTCCATCAAACCCAATCGCGCCATAGGCAAAATCGTGAACGACACAAATTTCATTTTCTTTCGCAAGCTTAATCGTTTCATTAAAAAAATCCTCGTCTGCGATGGCTCCTGTTGGATTATTCGGGTAGTTAAGAAACATCAACTTTGCTTCGGATAAAACTTCCTTTTCAATCTCCGTATAATCAGGTAAAAAGCCGTTTTCTTCCCTCAGAGGCATTGTCACCATTTTGGCTCTCGCCAGTTCAACACCTGACCAGTAATCAGGGTATCCAGGATCAGGAACAAGAATCGTATCACCTGGATTAAGCAAGCATTGAGGAATTTCAACGAGGCCAGCCTTCCCGCCAAATAGAATCGCAATTTCTTCTTCAGGATCAAGATGGACCCCGTATTCCCGTTGATAAAATTCTGCAGCTGCTTCCTTGAAGGAACGCATTCCCCTGAAAGGAGAATACTTATGGTTAAGGGGATTCTCAGCCGCTTCTTTTAATTTTTCGACAATATGTCCAGGAGTCGGCTGATCCGGGTTACCTTGACCAAGGTTAATTACATCTGCCCCCTGCTCTGTGTATCTCCCTACTTTTTGGACGAGAGATGCAAAGAATTGCTTGGGCAGGCTTTTCAATAAATCTGATTGTTGAAACTCCATTTTATTTCACCTGCTTAAAGAACTTATTATATTTTGAAAATTTTAATTTGAAATTCTAGTCACAAATGATATAACGTAAATAGTAACTTGTAAAGAAATAATTTTCAGAAATTATGGCGGTGAATGAAGATGAAATTTAAAATAGCCTGTCTGCAAATGGACATCGCTTTCGGAAACCCAGGAAAAAACTACGAAACAGCAATCAGCCTAATAGAAAAAGCCAGCACTGAAAATCCAGATATCATCGTACTTCCCGAGCTTTGGACCACGGGATATGATTTAGTAAATCTTAATGGTCAAGCAGATGCAGAGGCGCGTGAAGCCGCAGCATTTTTAAAAGATAGTGCTGCCAATTATCATGCTCACATTGTCGGTGGTTCTGTAGCCAATAAAACAGAGGAAGGCATTGAAAATACAATGCTTGTGTTCAATAAGAGTGGAGAGCTGTCAGGGAAATATAGCAAATTGCATTTGTTTCAGCTGATGGATGAGCACTTATATCTTGCAGCAGGAAAGCAAAAAGGTCTTTTTTCTTTAGACAGCAGGAAATTTGCGGGGCTTATTTGTTATGATATCCGCTTTCCTGAATGGGTTCGCGCACACGCTCTTAAGGAGGTTGAAGCAATGTTCGTCGTTGCTGAATGGCCGATCCAGCGTCTTGAGCACTGGAGGGCATTGCTCATTGCCCGAGCAATTGAAAACCAGTGCTATATAATTGCCTGCAATCGTTCAGGATCTGACCCTAATAATAAATTCGCAGGCCATTCCATGGTAATAGGACCATGGGGAGACATAATTGCTGAAGCAGGGGAGGAACAGGAGATTCTTACAGCTGAAATTGACCTAGACCAGGTAATAGATGCGAGAAGCAGAATACCTATTTTTGCAGACCGCAGACCTGAACTATATTAATTATTTTCAAACTCAGAAAAACCGCTCTCACATTGACTGGAGCGGTTTTTCAGCTTATAAAAGTTATTCCGGCTTTGCCCACATTTCTTCTGGATTCAGTTCATAAATCCCATTTTCTCTGTACATATAATGGTTGATGATGAATTCTCTCCTAATCGTTGCATAGTCATCATGAAACTTCTTGATGTATTCATTCAACTCCTTCTCAGGGTACTTTTTCCCCGGCATTAAACCACGGACAATGTATTCGAACACCATCAATTTTTTCTTTCTCTGTGCAGGAATATTCTTCAGTTTTCCGTCTTTCGTAAGGAAATTCTCAATTACTTTTTTACTCTCCAAATTACGCTCAATCATTGCTTCCACCTCTCCTTCCTTTTTCTCAATCAGCTTGCTCAGAGTCTTTGCCTGCTGCATAATGACAGATCCGTTTAAATGAAAATAAATTGTGTTTTTGTCCCTGCGCTCATATATGACGTTGATATCACGAAGCTTCTTAATGTGATGAGTAATCGTGGGTGGTGTAAGGCCCAGTTTTCCGGCAATCGCCTGCCCATGTAATGGACCATTCGCCAGCAAAGCGACAATCCTTATCCTAGTCGGATCTCCCATCGCTTTATGGAAAGCGACAATTTTGTCAAGCTGCATAATTTCACTCCAATCGAATTAAATGAATATCTAATTAGGTATGTATCTAATAATAATACATTTATTAAAAAATGAAAAGCCTAAAAAAAGAACCAGTCTGATTGAATGTTCAATCAGACTGCTCTTTTTGGCAGGGAAGGTAAATATGAAAGGTAGTTCCATGTCCTACCTCACTTTCAACCTCAATTGATCCACCATGCTCCTCTATAATTTTAAAGCTTACCATCAATCCTAGGCCAGTGCCTCTTTCCTTCGTGGTGTAAAAAGGCTCTCCAAGTTTTTTTACTTTTTCTGCTGGGATTCCTTCCCCTTCATCCCTGATGCTAATATGTATCCGTCCTCCAGGAGCCGGACTGATTGTGATAGTTACATAGCCGCCCTTTGGCATTACTTCGATTGCGTTTTTGATGATATTAATAAAGACCTTTTTTAATTGATTGGGTTCACAGAGCAGCTCTGGCACTTCATGATCGTAGATGGTTTTAAATTGGACATCATGCAGAACGGCTTGGGCATTAAGAAGATCCACCGTTTCCCCCATGATTTTTTTAATATCTGTATGGATATACTTAATTGCCTGTGGCTTGGCTAGAATCAGGAATTCATTGATGATAGAATCAATCCGTTGAAGTTCAGTAGTGATAACCTGGAAATATAAAGAGTACGCATCGCCAGTACTGCTTTCAAGCAGCTGGATAAAGCCCTTCAGCGCAGTCATTGGGTTTCGGATTTCATGCGCAATGCCTGCGGCAAGCTCACCAAGGATGTTTAGAGTATCAGATTTGCGCAGCTGTGCCTCCATTTCTACTTTTTCAGTAATATTTCTAAAAATAATCAGGTTCAACTCGTCGACAAGATGGTGTTTTACCGTATATTCGAAATGCTTCATCCTGCCTTCTTCAAAATGGATTGTCATTCTGCCATCCAATCTACCTTTACAAAGAAGCGACTCTTTTCTCTCTCCAATTTCTTCATCGGGGATCCCAAGTCTAGTAAATAACTTCCTGAAATTTCTTTCCCCAGGATCTTCTGGTGCTAGTTCAAGATATTCCATACCAGATGGATTAATTTCATAGAAATTACAATTTTCATCCCAAAGAATCATTCCCTCAATAGACCCCTCAAATATCTTCCTGAACCTTTCTTCACTTTTTCGCAGTTCCTGTTCCATCCGATATCGATCACTAATGTCACGGACAATTGTCATGTTGTATCCATCGCCAGCATTCAGCTTGACAGTGAATTCAAGCAGCTTTTTCTCCCCGCTAGGCAGTAAAAAGAATGCCTCTTCGCGCAGTGCACCTTTTTCATTCAAAATTTGTTTCATTTCGCTATATTTCTCATCTTTCTCGTAGATGAAATCAGAGATTTTGTACTTCAGCAGCTCTTCGATTGTTAAGCCAAAAATTTTGCATGTAGCTTCATTTGCAGCAAATATTTTCCCACACTTGCCCCAAAACACGATGCCATCCAGAGTTTCGAAAAACAGGTTTTTAAACAGCCCTTCATTTTCAGTAAACCTTTTTTCAAAAGGTTCTTTAGTATCTAGGGCGGATTCCGGAGCGAAAGAGCAGTCCGCCGTCACTTGCTGTTTATTAAAAGCGATCTCTCTTAACGAAGAATTTTCACGTTCTAAAACGGCTATTTTCTCTTTCAGTGCCCTTATTTCATCAAGGTTGTTAGCACTACTCACCCGAAAGCCTCCTTGTCGAATTCCCATTTTTCTAGTAGTTTCTACATCAATAGTAAAAATCCCTTTAAAATCGGGGATTTTTTCGTTTAATTTACTTGTTGCTTTTTAACTTAATAACTATATTTGGTTTTAGGGATAGGATCAATGATTTATCCGTGAGAAGTGGCTGTAAGGCGATTGAAAAAATGTTGTAATTTAAAATACTTCTGTTTTTTTATAATTTAATATTTGATTACAATAATACATTCTATATGACTCTATCTTCCTTTTTTGGACCAAGCGCCTTGTATACTTTGAATCTAAACAAACGGCATAAAAAAATACATAAACACAAAAAAGAGAAGCAAGGAATTTATCCCTGCTTCTCCAAGATTCTATAGGTACTCGTTTTCGTGCTTTGCTTTCAGGCGCTGCCATCTTTTTTCGACTTCTTGCTCAAATTCAGCAAGCATATCACTGTTTTCCTCTTTGAGCAGATGCTTTGTTTTCCCCATATATTTCAGCCACTCTGCTAAAGGAATCTTTTTATTCTTGGCTTCTGGGTCATAGGTAATATTCGTGATTCCCTCTTCAACCTCATATAGCGGGAAGAAGTTGGAATTGACTGCAGCTTCCACGATTGTCTGTCCATAACGGTCTTCTGATTTCCAGTTTAACGGACAGGTGATCAGCAGCTTGCCATAGACCGTTCCTACATTTTGCGCATACCATTGTGCCTTGGCAGCCTTTTTGACAAGGTCCTGAGGAAATGCCTCTGTTCCTGTAAAGACATAAGGAATGTTCGTTGATGCCATGATTTGAGCTGTATCCTTATGATGGAACGCCTTCCCCTGTTGAGCTTTTCCGACATTCGATGTACTTGTCATATGGCCAAACGGCGTTGAGTAGCTCAGCTGTGAACCTGTATTCATATAGCCTTCGTTATCATACTCCAGCATGATAAGCTTGTGTCCGCGCAAAGCAGTACCGATTGCTGAACCCATGCCAATGTCCATGCCGCCGTCACCTGTAACCATGACGAAGGTGGCATCTGCAGAAATTTCAATTTCTCCCCTGCGCTTTAATTCGAGGAATGCTTCAAGTGTTCCTGATAATGTCGCAGCACCATTTTGGAATAGGTTGTGGATGGTCGTCTGCTTATGAGAAGTGTGCGGATAAGCAGTTGTCACTACATAGGCACAGCCAGTCTGGAACAGGACTACTAGATCGCCTTCAATTCCTTTAAAGAACAGTTCAAGTCCGCCGAAGATACCGCAGCCCGGACATGCACCATGGCCTGAAGCAATCCGCTTCGGTTTTGAAGTAAGTGAGCGTAATGGCGGTATCTTCACATTGAGCTTATTTTTTTCATCATCCCTGGTTACCTCGATAAGACCTGATTTAAACACATCACCATGCTGAGGTTCAATGACTTGCTTCATCGTTTTATCATGATCTCCAGGAATATGACCATAGTAATCAAACGGCTTCGGGGCATATCCCTTTTCCATTGCATCAATTGCCATTGCAAAGAAAGCTTCTGCATCATCTGCGTAAAAATCCTTGCCTCCAAGACCGAACACTCTGCTTTGAACGATCGTTGCATTACTTTTGTCTTCCTGGATGGCAGATTTAATTTCATGTGTCAGGTTAGGGCCATGTCCGCCGTACGAATCCGCCCGCTCACCCACAAGCAAGGACTTAACATTCTTGAGCGCTTCTCTGATTTCTTGTGCCGGGAATGGTCGGATGATGTTAGGACTTATCACACCAGCCTTGATTCCCTGCTCACGAAGATTGTCGACTACATCCTTTGCAGATTCAGCAGCTGAATTTAATAAGAATAACGCAACTTCAGCATCCTCCATTTTGTATAGATCGAGGATTTCATAATTTCTTCCTGATAATTTTGCGTATTCGGCCGCAACCTCTTTATATATATCTTTTGCTTTATAAATAGCTTCTGATTGCTGGAAATGGTTATTGATTAAATCATCGCCATTCATATGTGCACCGATTGTCACTGGTTTTTTTGGATCTCTTGCAAAATTGTATTCCGTAGGGCACTCCCCGACGAATTTTTGGACTACTGCCCGCTCTTTAAAATAATTTACTTTACGCTTTTGATGGGATGTAAAAAATCCATCATAGGCGACCATGACCGGAAGACGAATATCAGAATGCTCGGCGATTTTCAGCGCCATAATATTCATATCGTAAACGGCCTGCGGGGTCCTGGCCGTCAAAATAACCCAGCCTGTATTCAAAGCAAAATATAAGTCAGAGTGGTCACCGCGAATATCAAGCGGACCGCTGATTGACCTTGTTACCAGGTTCATCACCATCGGATACCGAGTACCAGATTGGACTGGCAGCTGTTCAAGCATATACATTAAGCCATTTGCACTTGTCGCATTAAACACACGGGCACCCGTAGCCGCAGCTCCGTAACAAATACCTGCGGAACCATGTTCACCGTCTGCAGGGATAAGTTTGATATCATGCTCACCACGCGATTTCATTTGGTCCAGAAATTGAGCGATTTCTGTAGAAGGGGTGATTGGAAAATAGCCCATGATATGATAATTGATTTGCGCTGCAGCCATCGCAGCCATTTCATTCCCTGACTCAAACGTAGTAATCTGTTCAGCTGCAGCCATTGTTTTCAAGTTTTCTTCTAAAATGGACATTAATAAACCCCTCCAGTCACATAAGGATAATTATGCTTTACTCTATTTTCATCCGCATATCCAATCATTTCTCTTAAATCAGATAAAGCCGTAGTTGGACATGCTTCAACACACTTCAGGCAGCCCTTGCAATACTGATAATCGATGCCTTTAAGGAACATTTGCTTTCTTCCGCGTTTGTCCTCTCCTTCTTCCCAAACGAAGCAGTAATCCGGACATGCAGTATCACAGGCAGCACAATTGATGCATTCCTCCTGTATGAATTTTGGAAGAAATCCTTGTCTAGAACCGCTTAAATCCTTAAGGATGCTGTTCGCCTGAGCAGTGAGTACTCCCCCGATTTCCTGTGTTTCATAACCGAGCATTGGCAATGGACGTTTAAACTCCTTGCCTTGTGCTCCTTCATCCATTGCATACGTCTTGAATTGCACTTCATTGTAGCCTCTTTCAAATGTCCTGATATTTGGTTCGACGAAATGAGGATACTTCTTCTCAAACGTTTTGCGGATAACATCTTTCATCGCTTCCGGATCCAGGAAATCAACAATTCGATACAAAGCTCCGAGCATCGCAGTATTTACTTTCGTTTTTTCTTCCACTGCAATTGTGAGTGCATCTACAATTGCTAATGTTCCATATTCAAGGTGAAGATCTTTTTTTATGTTATCAAAATCCCTGGTTGAATTAACAAGCATGATGCCATCCGGGCGCAAGCCGCTAACTACATCAACCATTTTATAAAGTGCTTCATGGAAGACACCAACAACATGTGGTTCTTCTATTGGACTATGAACCCTGATTTCAGTTTCTGGCTCACAAAAACGAACAAAACTTTTAACTGGCGATCCTTTTTTCTCCGAACCATAAGAAGAAAAGTTGGAACCGTTTAATCCAAGTCCAAGTACTCCGGCTTCTGCAAGCATCTTCCCGGCAAGGTTTGCGCCGAGACCTCCAATTGATTCAAGTCTTATCTCATAAAATCCTAATTCATTCTTCTTCGGTAAAATAGACATAATCTCCCTCCCCATTTTGGTTGTTCAAGGTAAATATCAACATTCCCCATCTATAATTTTAAAGACTAAATCAATTTAAAGCTGTGACATAAATCAAACATTTTGATTTTTTTATTAGAACACACCCAAAAACCACATCTTTTTACCGTATTTTATTACGGTTTCTTATATATAACAGAAATACTTTTGTAGTAGTACAGAGGTCTTAATTTCCGATAAAAGGAATAACCCCCTTAAATTTCAGCTATTTACATAGTTTTTATATGGGGTTAAAAGGGTAAAAGGGTTATAGTGAATTTTGGGGGTCTCTCATATAAGGGAGGATTTATGAAGCAGCGAGATTACTACTTTGATAATGCTAAATTCATCTTGATTTTTTTCGTAGTATTTGGCCATCTTCTGCGCTCTTTTATTGAAGACAATGAAATGATTTACAATATATATAAAGTCATTTACACATTTCATATGCCTGCATTCATCCTGGTGTCAGGATTTTTCGCAAGGGGCTTCAATAAAAAGGGGTATGTTTTAAAGATTGCCAGAAAATTGATACTTCCATATATCATTTTTCAATTAATTTATTCGGTTTTCTATTATTTTCTCTATAACAAATCGACTTTTACAGTAGATCCATTGAATCCGCATTGGTCTCTCTGGTTCCTGATTAGTTTATTCTGCTGGAACATTATGCTCATAGGCTTCTCAAGGCTAAGTCCGGCAAAGGGACTTTTGCTAGCGTTTGGATTAGGACTGGGTGTAGGGTATTTCGATTGGATTTCCAACTATTTAAGTCTTTCAAGGACATTTGTTTTCTTCCCACTTTTCCTGCTTGGATACCACCTGACGAAGGGTCATATCCGCGTGCTGACTACACCACCCTTTAAAGTCGGCGCTTTGTTAGCTTTTGCAATTGTTTTTCTTGGATTCTACTTCAACCCGGAAATCGATTATAAATGGCTGCTCGGATCAAAACCTTATTCAGATATGGAAGCCGCATCGATTTCAAGCATGTTCACACGATTAGCTTTTTATTTATTAAGTTTGATGATGGTGTTCAGCTTTTTGACAATCGTTCCAAAAAAGGAATATTTCTTTACGGATCTTGGAAAAAATACGCTGTATGTTTATCTTCTTCACGGGTTCTTTGTCCGCACATTCCGTGAGAGCCATGTACAGGACTTTTTCCATAGCCCAGAACGTTTCCTGCTGCTGGCGATGATAGCATTGCTTCTCACACTATTGTTATCCAGCAAGTACGCAGCCGCAATCGCACAGCCATTAATCGAATTTAAAACGTCTAGGATTAATCGCTTAAAAGCCAGATTTGCTGCGATGGTTAGATTTTACCGTAAAAAGATGTTAAGCAATTAGGATTATAGGTAATTTAATATAGGATTCACGAAAGAGCCATCAATTACAGATGGCTCTTTTTCATACTGATGGAATGTTTTAAGCTAATGATGATATTTAACCACTGTTTAAAGGAGGAAATGGCACCGACTTCTCCGAAAGTGCTAACCCTTTTCCATGGAGCGTAAGAAAATTAGAGAAAACTGTACAGGATCCTACGGGCGCACCAGTCGCCCCGCGGAAAGCAAGGGCAGGAAAGGAAATCAACATTATAAATTGAGATAAACAATGACTGGAGAGGATTTCAACTGTCTTTTTTGTCTAAACTGAGATATAATTTAAAGTTGATTTGCTGCTGGATTTTTCTAAAGGAGATTTTATAAATGAATATCGTTTTAACAACGCTTAACGCGAAATATATACACACCAATCTTGCAATCAGGTACTTAAAAGCATATGCATCACCTGATTACGATATTAAACTGACCGAATATACAATTAAGGATCCTATTATTAATATTGTCACGGATTTAATCCAAAAGAAGCCTGATGTAATCGGCTTCAGCTGTTATATTTGGAATATCGAAGAAAGCATTAAAGTAATCAAAATGATAAAGAAAATTGATCCTTCAATTAAAATTGTCGTTGGCGGCCCTGAAGTTACCTATGATGTGATGGATTGGATGCAGGAAGTCGAGGAGTTTGATTTCATTGTCATCGGTGAAGGTGAACAAACATTCAAGCAGCTGCTGACTGAAATTGAGGGTGACCAGGACTTTTCAAAAGTACCTGGGATTGCTTTCAGAAATAATGGCAGTATCCAGATAAATCCTCAGCAAAATAAGCTGGATTTAAAGGAACTCCCATCACCTTATCGCTTTGAAGAGGATGTCCCCCATCTCTCCAAGAGGGTCACATATATTGAAACAAGCCGCGGCTGCCCTTTCAGCTGCCAGTTCTGCCTGTCATCGATTGAAGTGGGAGTCCGCTATTTTGACAGAGAGAAAATTAAGGATGATATTCGCTATTTAATGGCGAACGGAGCCAAAACGATTAAATTCGTGGACAGAACCTTCAATATCAGCAGAAGTTATGCGATGGAAATGTTCAGGTTCCTAATAGATGAGCATTTGCCAGGAACCGTATTCCAATTTGAAATCACAGCAGATATTATGAGACCTGAAGTCATCGAATTCTTGAATCAGGAAGCCCCTGCTGGCTTATTCCGTTTTGAAATAGGAGTACAATCGACAAATGACTACACAAATGAATTAGTCATGCGTAAGCAGAATTTTGAAAAGCTCAAGCGAACAGTTACCATGGTCAAGGAAGGCGGAAAGATTGATCAGCATCTTGATTTGATTGCCGGATTGCCTGAAGAAGACTATAACTCCTTCAAGAAGACTTTTAATGATGTATTCGCGATGAGGCCAGAGGAGCTTCAGCTTGGTTTCCTGAAAATGCTGCGCGGAACTGGACTGAGGCTGCGGGCTGCTCAGCATGCCTATATTTATATGGATCATTCTCCATATGAGATCTTAGGAAATAATATACTGGATTTTAACGACATTATAAAAATAAAACAAGTTGAAGATGTACTGGAAAAATACTGGAATGATCATAGGATGGATATGACAGTTGAATATCTTGTCACAAACGTGTTCCCTACTCCGTTTGATTTCTTCCAGGAGTTTGGCTCTCACTGGGAACAAAATGGGTGGTCAAGGATTGGCCACCAGCTTGAAGACCTATACAAGAGGCTATATCATTTCCTTTTGGAAAAGGGCACTGATGATATAGAGACGATTCAAAGCTTAATGAAGTATGACTATCTTGCCAGCATGAAATACAAGCCTAGAAAACCATGGTGGGAATTGCAGTCAGATAAGAAGCAGAAATCCGAAATATACCGAGGAATCATCCAGCATCCTGAAACACTTGGAATTCGTTATGCAGAACTTAATATTAATGAAAAAGACCTTTATAAGCATACGTTGATTGAAAAAATTTCAATCGACCTTGAAAGCTATCTGAAAACAGGAGAAATTGTAAAGTCGCCTTCATATATGCTTGTTTATTTTGATGCTAAAACAGAGAAACCGGATTTTTTCCCATTCTCTGAAGAAAATGTAAAGCCGGCTTAATCGCCGGCTTTTTATATTATCAGGAGAATCGCTATTTATCTTTTTTTAGATTTTTGATTACCTTTTCTTCCGGCAATCGGCAGTTCATAAAACTTATTGGCATTTATATCTCCAAATTCCATGCCGAACTCTACATTATAAGGCTTTTGGTGCCTTTCTTCATGCTTTTTCATTTAAGCTCTTCCCTTCCTGCCTTGCTTTGAATTCCTGTTAGCAAATTTTCCGGCATCTTCACCCGATGAAAATTCAGCGCTGAATTCTGATTCCTGGATATTTTTCTTAGGTGTGTTCGTATATTTTTCTAAAGCATTTCTTTCTGCTTTCCGTTTAGCCATGTGATCCACCTCCATAGTACTATTTTTTTCATTTGCTTAAGAGCTATGTACGAATTTGATTGCCTAATTTTACAAAGGGTGACTCTTAATAAAATCCTCCCTATATCCAAAAAATAGACTAAAAAGGAGGGCTACTATGGTAAAAGATCATCCAAACCTCAAACCCTTGAATATTGATGAAACATTGCCTCACCAGGTGAATGCTCCAAGCTTCAAGAATACAGGGATTCAAATGCAGGCCCCTTTCATAAATGAACATGGCGTCATCATCGGGGACAGTCTGTATGCCTCTCAAAATTCTCCTCTGGAAAACTGGAGTGAGGAAACTGACCCTGCTGTTATGGCAGGTGACGAATGGGTTCATCCTACCAACGATATAGGCTGGAATTCAGCTGAAAACAGGGAACTGCTAGAAGAGAAGCGGAAGCCTCAGGCTTTCCCTTTTATGCATCCAACAATCGATGTAAGTAAGGGACAGGACTAAAGGGGTTATAGTTTATCATCTCACCATATAAAAAGATCCGGGGATTTCCCCGGATCTAATCGTTTATCCAATAATAATTCGTTCTTTTGGATAATGTATACTTTCTTTATCCGTCTTTTTAGCAATCAACAACAAAAATGAAATGACTCCTACCCGGCCGATGAACATCAAGACAATGATAATCGCCTTACCGACCGTAGTTAACTCCGGAGTAATCCCCATAGACAGTCCTGTCGTCCCAAATGCTGAAGATACTTCAAAGATAATTGCCATCATTGGCTGATTCTCAGTTGCCATTAATATAATTACCGATAAAAAACAAATAATGATTGCCATAATGGTGACAACAAGCGACTTAATGATATCTTCCTGATGCAGTTCTCTATTGAAGATTTTCACTGATCTCTTACCTCGAGCGAAATGGTAGAGAAACAATAGGTTAAGGGCAAAGGTTGTGGTACGTATTCCTCCTCCAACCGAGCTGGGGGAAGCACCAATGAACATCAGAACACTCAAGATCAGCAATGTAGGATCAGAGAAATCACTGACATTCATTGTTGCCAACCCGCCATTCCTTGTGGACGATGACTGGAACAAGGAATAAAATAAAGCAGCATGCCATGATTTGTCAGCAAAAAAATGATTATTTTCCAAAATAAAAATAGCCGCTGTCCCGAATACTAAAAGACCCAAAAACGTAATGGTTGTGATTTTAGTAAAAAGAGAAAATGGATAAGGTTTCTTCTTATTCTTTCTAAATAAAAATCCTTTCACTTCTATAAGAACAGGAAAGCCAATCGCCCCAAGTGTCAACAAAACTATATTTATGCTTTGCACAAAATAATCATGGGCAAAAGGGATCAGGGATGCACCAGTTATATCAAAACCGGCATTTGTAGTAGCACTTATTGATGCAAACAAGCCCTGCAAAAACGCTTCTTCCCATGTAGGAAAGAATTTCATAAAATACAAGCCCAATATTAAAGCGCCTATCAACTCTATTAAGACTATAATGACAAGAATTTCCTTAAGCAGTTTGACTAGTCCAGACATTGTTGTCTGGTTTTGATCCGTCATAATTAGCCTTCTTTCTCTAAGGCCAATTTTCTTCCTAAGGATCAACCAGAAAAATGTACCTAGGGCCATTACCCCTATGCCGCCAAATTGGAGGACAAACATCAGTATGAAAATACCAGGAGTGGTGAATGTATCACGGACACTTATCGTCGATAATCCTGTCACACTCACTGCACTTGCTGCAGTAAACATCGCATCCATAAATGACCATTTGGCCCCAGACTGTATAGCAATTGGAAGACTTAGCAAGCTCATTGCAATGACAACTGCTAACAGATAAT
Source organism: Heyndrickxia sp. MSNUG (assembly GCF_049532715.1). Taxonomy (NCBI): domain Bacteria; kingdom Bacillati; phylum Bacillota; class Bacilli; order Caryophanales; family Bacillaceae; genus Heyndrickxia; species Heyndrickxia sp. MSNUG. Next base: position 1,537,857 of record NZ_CP150978.1, on the reverse strand, counting down.
ATGTGACGATGATTTGAGCAGGTGTTAGTTTATCCAGTTTCTTTCTAAATTTAATCCACATAATTGATTCCTTTCAACCCTAATTCATATACATACCTATGATAAAGAATATCAACTGAATAATAAAGTGTTTTCCTGCAGTTCCCTTTTATAATATCGTGTGCTACTAAAAAATTCCGATTCACGCGAAATAATATCCAATATAAAAAAACTTTACCATTCATGAACCGGGCACAATTGATAACACTATATTTACAGAGAGTTCTCTCTGTATACCTAAATAGGAGTTGACAACCATGGCAAGAAGTTCAAATAAATTGCTGGTTCCAGGAGTAGAACAATTCATGGACCAGGTAAAATATGAAATCGCTCAGGAATTCGGCGTGAACCTTGGTTCTGATACTGTATCAAGAGCTAACGGATCAGTAGGCGGGGAAATTACTAAGCGTTTGGTACAGCAGGCACAAGCACAGCTTTCAGGTAAAAACCAACAATAACAATTGAATATAAAAATGGAAAAAAGTCCGGAAGTTAATTCCGGACTTTTAAAGTTTTTATTTTTTATTGTTATGACCATTATGTTGACCTTTATGACGGCCTTGTTGGCCGTGAGATTTCTCATTTTGCTCTTGTTTAATATTGTTGTTTTTTTTCTCGTTTCTGTTCTTCCATTGTCCATATGGCTGCCGTTGCCATACTTTTCGCCTTTGCCTCGATTATGATTATCGCCTTGGCTTTTGTTAGTATTTTCATTATTGCTTTTTCGATGATCCTTCTGATCCTGTCCTTTAATTCTATCAGTTGACTTTCCGTGGTTAGTCTTTGACGGCTCAGACGTCTTCTTTATTTGCCCAGGTGCCTCCTGTTTCTTCGGTTGCAATGTATCCTTTTGTTCTGGTTTCGGCTGCGGTTTCAATGGGGTAACAGGCTTTTTCTTAGCAGCTTCTGGTTTAGTCTTTTGCTGCTGTTTAGCAGGCATCGAAACTGGTTTAGCTTTTTCAATCTGCTTTTCTTTATAAACTCCTGTTGTCAGCCCTTGCTTTTTGGCATTCTTACGATCTTCATTTGTGCCCTGCATAACCTTAAGATCAAGATTTTCTTCTTGTGTGGCCTTTTTTATTTCAGAAATTTTCTCTTGCAATTTCCGGTCAACTGCCTTATTAACCTTACCGTTATGGACGGTGGCTATCACAATGTCATGCTTTTGATTGAAAAATCCTTTGTCTTCGATTTTATCAAGAATCATTTCAGCTACCTTGGCTGCATCTTTCTTTTTCCAGCCATCAAGTTCTTCAATGATTTCTTTGCCTTCGGGATTGTAACCTGTTAATCGCAGTACTTTTAGTTCATCGCTTACAGCTAATTCGATACTCGGATTTACATCAATGGACATATACGCGTATACCTGCCCACTTTGATAAACCGGAAGGAATGCGGTCATAACCATCATCAATGCTGCAGTAAGCGCAATTGTTCTTGCTTTAAAACTATTTAAGAATGAAAGATTGAATTTCTTTCTTTTATCTGTGGACATTTCTGGAAAAAAATGAATTTCTTCTCCTACCTGATAATCTTGTTGAAGCTTTCGGGCTTGTAAAAACTCACCTTCGGGGGTCAACAATGTTAGGTAAAGATCATTGATTTCAAGGATAACTCCTTTTCTCATGTCTCTAACACCCCTTTAATATAATCCTTTAAATAAATATAATCCCCAATTAAAATCAGTGCGATGGCAATGATGTATTTTCTGTTTCTCTCTATAGTCTTTCGGCTGACATCAACCATCTCTTCTAAATGCTTGATTGGCAAGCGCTTTTTATCCAGAAGCAAATTCTTTAATTCCTCGTTTTCAACCATCGCTTGAGCAACGAGCATGGCATTCTTACGCGCATCCGCATGCTTCGGCGATTGATTGAGCAGGTCCTGAAAAGAAAGATCAAATTCCTTCAGTATACTTTGGAATTGTATGATTTCCTCACGCCTCAGTTCTTGTTCTGTCTTTTTCCTGAAGTCATCAAGAGAAAGCTCATCTTCAATTGTTGAGCGCTGCTGCTCTTCCTCAGAAGGATCATTTGAAATATTAAAACTAAAGCTCTGGTTTCTGCTCTGCTGGCGGATATAATCAATCACTCTCCGCTTGATCATTACTTCGGCAAAGCTTAATAATGAATTACCTTTTTCAGATGAATATTTTTGGATTGCCTCATTAAAGGCGATGAGGCCAATGCTAAATTCATCGTCTGATTCATGTATGTATCTCTTGCAGACAGCTGAAACGGTCTTTGCAATAAAAGGCTTATAAGAATCAATCAATTCATCCCTTAAAGCTGCATCCCCCTGATGGATTTTTTCCACTGTCTCTTCCAGTGGTCTGCGCCGTTTCTTTGCCATGAACAATAAACTTAGCAATAGCCTCACCTCTTTTCTCACCACATTATATCATATCATGTCAATTCTCTATTGTGGTTAGGCAGTGAAAAGATAGCCTGACAATGGCTATCTTTTCGAGTCTATTGTTCAAACTTTATTTAGTGTTTTCCATTACCTTTGCTTTCGCCATTCTGATGACCTTTACCCTTGTCTTCATGACCTTTTTGCTGCTTATGTTCTTCCTTTTTATGAGAACGTTCTTGCTTTGCCTGATGTTTTTCTTCTTTCTTTGCAGCTTTGCGTTCTTGATGAACAGCCTTGCGTTCTTGATGAACAGCCTTGCGTTCTTGCTTCTGAGCAGCTTTTTCAGCTTTTTTCTGCTGTTTTTCCTGTTCCTTTACCGATTTTGCAGGGGCAATAACAGGAGCAACTACAATGTCATCATCTGCAGGCATAGTTTCATTTGCAGGTTCTTCTGTCTGCTCTTCAACTTGATCGGCTGGCTCAAGATCAGTTACAACTGGTTCAACTACTACTGGTTCAGTTGTTTCCTTTTCTTCTTCTTCAGGCTTTTCAGCATATTTTTCTTCTAATTTAGCAAGCTTCTTAGCCATTTTCGCGTAAGTTTTGTCGATATTCTTTTGAAGGGCAGCTTTTGCTTTGTCATTACCTACATGCTCCATTGCTGCTTTCAAAGCGATAATATTTTGCCTTAGGATGCTTTCAATTTCTTCATATGGATTTTCAGCTGTGACGTCTTCTGCTTCTTCCGTTTCTGCATCTGCATCATCGCTTGGATCTTCGGCAACTACATCGTCAGCAGGTGCTTCTTGTTTATTTTCATCTTCTACTTCTGCTTCCGAATCAGTTTCATTTTCAGACTCAGTCACATCATCTGAAACTGTTCCTTCTTCTGTTTTTACATCTTCTTCTTTTTCTGTTTCATCGTTTGATTTCTCTTCATCAACGATGACCTGTGAATTTTCCATGTAATCGACAGCTGTCTCGATTACCTCAAGTGCTTCGTCTTCTTTTCCCGCTGCAAACAGTTCGCTAGCTTCAGCTAAGCGTTCTGCTGCGTATGTAGCAAGCAATTCTGCTTCCTCGGCCTTATCAAAAGTGAAAGCAAGCCTGATTTTTTCCAATGCTATTTTTGCAAAGTAGAAGAAATCTCCAGGAATTAAAGATGGATTCGTTTCTGCAAGCTCATCAACTTGAGTTTTTGCATCTTCAATTTCCTCTGGGCTAACAGTTTGTAAATCAACTGTTTCGTACTCTGTTGTATTTTCTTCTGCCATAGCAATCGGTGAAAATGTAAATGTACCGGCAAGCACTAGAGCCAATGTACTTTTTGCAATTTTCTTCATCTCTTGGTTGGAAAGTTTCTTCATTCTCTGTTCACCTCATAATTTTTTGGAAGCGGCCGCTTTAATCACTAAATGGTTACGTTTGCACTGGGGGTGTTTATGGGGGTTTGTGAAAAAAAAATAAAAAAACTTCAGTCAATTTCTGACTGAAGTCTTTCTTTTTCGTTGTTAAATGTGGGTTTTACGACTGCTTTCGCATTAAAAATCTTCATGAATCATGCTGTATTTGGAGTTTTCGGGCAGAAAAAATATATCCCCCTATAGCAATCGAAATTAAAACAATCCAGAATATTAATTTCCAGATAAACGATTCAGGAAAATGGCGGTCAATTACCCCGATTTCTGGATGGGCAAGCGTGAAGACTGCTAGTTTTACTCCAACCCAGCCGACAATCAAAAAGGCAGCTGTTTCAAGCGTTGGTCGTTCTTTTAATAGCTTGACAAACCAGTTTGCGGCAAACCTCATAATAACAAGTCCAATTATGCCTCCCAGGAACATGACAATAAATTGTCCGCCATCAATGCCGCCGATCCTAAACCAGCCACTAGGTGTCAGCGTAACAGCAAGAGCAACAGCCGCAAGCATCGAATCGATCGCAAAGGCTATGTCTGCCAGCTCCACTTTTAGCACGGTCATCCAAAATGAGGACTTCGAAGGCTTAATCTGTTTTTTCTTCTCGTTTTTGCCTGTATTTGTATAATTCCTGATTAAATGACTGCTGGAAATGAATAGGAGATAAAGCGCGCCAAGTGCCTGCACCTGCCATACATCAGCCAGCAAGGAAATCATGAACAATGTCGCAAATCGAAAAATAAATGCTCCAAACAAGCCATAAAACAAAGCTTTTTTTTGCTGATCGTTTGGGAGGTGTTTTACCATAACCGCCATGACAACGGCATTATCTGCAGCGAGAATTCCTTCCAGCCCAACAAGAACAATCAATACCCAACCATATTCAAGCAGCATCGCTAAATCCATTTTTGTCACCCTCCGGTTCTTATTATTTACAATACTCCCCGCTGATAAAGGCTACAAGTTTTGGATTTCAAATCACAAAAAGACCTCTGCCAGGCGGCAAAGGTCTTGCTAAGCATATGTATATGCCAACAAAGCCGATGGAATAAATCCATGAAATGACGACTTTGCTTTAGGTTTCCCTAACAGCTACTCCCCTTTGGAAGATGCTATTCATTTGGAATGAGTCCATTTCTACACTTAATTAGTGATTCGTTTAGTACGTCTTTTTATTATTATATGCAGCTATTTAAAAACATGATACAAAGATCAATCTGCATAGAATTTCATTAATACTTTTCTGATTAAAAATCCAGAAATCACACCTGGAATTACAAAGAGCATTGGCAGAAATACCGGCCCTGGAAATACTCCCATTATCTTTACCTTTGGAGAAATCATCAGTCCTACTGTTACAAAGTAGGCTGAGAAAACGAAAGGCAAAAAAGTCAGCTTCTCTTCATCAGGCATTACACTGCGGTAAGCATCCCACATTGCAAACGTATATAAACAAGGGTAAAACATCAGCCATTGAACATCCATTACCTGTAAAGCCCTTTCCGTTTCACCCAAAAAGCTTAGCATAATTCCCTTATTGAAATTACTATATACATTCACCAGGAACTCAAGCACGACAAATAATATTCCCTTGATTAAGTTGCCGGTAAGGAGTTGTGCGAAACCTGGGAGTGCTATGCTCCACATCACCGCTTCTAGTTTGGTTAGTTTCTTTTTATTGGCCACTCTAGATTCATCCTTTAATCGTTTTATTTAGCTCTTTTCGCACCTTTGTGTTTTATATATATTCCTCCACGATTGAACTCAAGGTATGAAAGACGATCGAAAAATCATGTGCTAAGCCGTAAACAGCGATTTGCGAATATAGCCTGCTTCATAAAACTCAGCACACCCTCCTGATGGTTTTAGAGTGTCCAATTAAGACCATCAACTATCATTTTTCCAAAAAATTGTTAAATATATTTAGCCAATACATAAAAATGCCATTCCTTTATCAAAGGAACGGCATTATAGTTATTTTATTTTAAGTAAAGCTAAATAGTCTTTGGCAAATGACAGCCAATTTCTTTTTTCTCCGAAATAGTTTTTGAATAACTTTAGAAAAAGAGGATATTTCCCTTTGTATGGGTACCATTGTATTTCGGAATTCATTAAGCCGAGGTCTTCCATAATCGCTTTTTCATGACAAAATATTCGCAGTCCCCCCTCAGCGTGATATCGTCCAATCCCGCTATCCTTTGTTCCTCCGAATGGTAGACCATGGTTCGCAACAGTTATGATGACATCATTGATGACGACAGCTCCGGAAACCAGCCTGGATGCCACTCTTCTTGCCTTTTCTTTATCTTTGGTCCAGACACTTGCATTTAAACCAAAAACCGTTCCATTGGCTAGAGTGACAGCTTCATCCTCAGTGTCGAAGTGTACTACGGGCAGTAAAGGTCCAAACGTTTCTTCCTGGATAATTTTCATATCTTGCTCAACATGTGTTACGACAGTCAAGGGAAGGAACATTCCTTCCTGCCAATTTACAGGCTCGAGGCCTGTTTCAAGCTTTGCTCCTCTTGCCAAGGCTTCTTCCAGCTGTGCCTTCACAATATCCTTCTGAGCCGGGAAAGTCATGGAACCTACATCTGCATTTTCATCACTTCCCTGGGTCAAATTCCTGACCTCTGATTTTAGCAACTCAAGAAATTCATCAGAGATAGAACGTTCCACGTACAGGCGCTCTGCACTCATGCAAACCTGACCACTGTTTGTAAAAGCTCCCCATGCAGCAGCCTTTGCGGCTCTTTCTAAATTAGCATCCTTGAAAACAATCATCGGATCTTTTCCGCCTAGCTCCAGTGTGGTCGGGATTAAATCCCTTGCTGCCTGCTGCTGAATGATTTTGCCAGTACGGACAGAACCGGTGAAAAATATATAATCAGGTTTTCCCTCGGTAAAAGCTGCACCTACTTCTTTGCCGCCATGCGCAACCTGGACAGTTCCTTCAGGAAACCCTGAACGATTAAATAGATCTTCAATGCATTTCCCTACGAGCGGAGTGACCTCTGACGGCTTTAAAATCACTGAATTGCCGCCGGCCAAAGCGCTTACCATTGGTACCATTGCCAGTTGGAGCGGATAATTCCATGGTGAGATGACCAGCACTACCCCTCTAGACATGTACTCAATGTACGATTTTTTGCCAATTAACAAGAATGGCGTTTTTGCTTTTTGGCGGCTAAGCACCTTTTCAGCATGCCTGATAATATGGTCGATCGCATCAAGTGTAGGCATGATATCCGCAACGATTGCCTCTGTCAGCACCTTCCCGGTATCATCGGATATGATTCTGGCAATCTGGTCCATCTCATCAACCATCAATTGTTTCAGCTTTCTAAAATATCTTAAGCGATCAGGAATCGAAATGCAGCTCCACGCTGCAAAAGCATTTCTTCCTCGCTGATAAAAGAGCGGGACCTCATGAATCCGAGTCTCCTCAATCTCAGCGATTAGCTGTCCTGTCGCAGGTGCAATGACGGTTAATTTTGGGACTTGTTCAACTGAATGCACGTTCATTCACCTGCCTATATAATTTTTATCTGGTAATGAGGTTCATGCTTATTTTGCTTGTAAAATGAGGCCATTGCCGAGATGCCATCCTTAAAATCGGGGCATTCAATCCCCGAGTCCTTTAAGTCTTCCTGGGCTTGCGTTGAGTCAAAATAACCTCTCCATGTAAAATAATCGAGCGCTTCTTTTTCTACTCCAAGATATTTTCTAAAAACGCGCAAATTCAGACCAGCTTTTGCCAATCCTATTGGAATCGAACCTTTTGGGGTTTTTTGCATCAATTCAGCCATCATCATTTCATATAATTCCGAGACTTTATATGGCTTTGGATCAGTAAGATGATAGGTCTTGCCTGCACCTTTTTCTGAGAAGGTTAAATAGGCTGTTGCTTCAATAATATAATCGACCGGAACAAGATTTACAACGGTATCGCCTTTTCCAAGCCGTGGCAGGAAAGGCATGAAGCTTAAGCGGTCGATAAAATTCATGATAAAATAAGGACCATCAAACTTTATTGTTTCCCCGGTCCTTGAATGTCCTTTTACAATTCCTGGACGAATGATGGTGACAGGGACTTCTGCTTTTAAGGCATCAACTAATATTTCAGCTTCATATTTTGTTTCTTCATAAAAATTCTTAAATTCAGCCGGCTTAACTAATTCATTTTCGTATAAAACCCCTTCTCTTTTGCCAGCTACATATGCTGTGCTGAAATACGTGTAGCGCTCTATATTTCGCAAGTTCCTTACCCATTCATTAACATTTCTTGTGCCTTCAACATTCACTAGAAACGCGAGATCCTTCGGCACTGCCAGATCGTATATTGCAGCAAGATGGAAAACATGGGTAACCGATTCATGTAAATAGGCACTTTTTTGCGTTTCTATCTCCAAACCATGCTTCGTAATGTCTCCCGTAATAATTTCAAAACGGTCCTCAGCTAATGCGAAATCATTTATTATGGACTTCTTTTCGTTCTCCGCCTTCTCTGTCATGGATGGAAGGACAAGTACATATACTTTTCCTTTTCCGTTGTTTTTCCGAAGCACCTCTCTTATCAGTTGATTGCTGATGAATCCTGGGAAGCCTGTAAAAAAATATCCGTTCTCCATATATATCCTCCTTAATGTAATTAGCTTTATTTTATCTGTAAGCGTTTGTATTTGGCAAAATTTTTTGCTGATTATTCTGAATTTTAATTTTTCAATTGGATAGTTGAGGGAAAGTGTTCCCAAAAAATAATAGGTGCCTGATAACCATGCTAAGCAGCATAGTCACCAAACACCTATTGACTAAATTATCTACGTCTTCTTAAATCCCTGTTAGTTTTTGACTCTCCATCCTCTTTTACCAGTTGAAGTAGTTCTTCAAGCATTCCGGCCATTTCTTCTTTTGAATATTTCCCTTGCTGGATAAGGGTAGTCTTTTCTTCGTTATTTCTTTCGAATTCTGTGTCAGTGTGCTCCTTCAGCAAGTATGCAGGCACCAAATGTCCATCAGGAGTCGCATACATTTTGTTCATCCTTCTTGTATCTTTATCAAAAAAGCTATACATGACCGGGATAACAAACAGTGTCAGGAATGTACTGCTGATCAAGCCGCCAATCACGGTAATTCCCATTGGCTGATTGATTTCTGCACCCTCTCCAATACCAAGCGCAAGAGGGACCAGTCCTAATATCGTCGTTAAGGCAGTCATCAGGATTGGCCTTGCCCTGTCTTTAACAGAGAGAACAATAGCTTCATGTGGATTCAACCCTCGTTCTTTCTTCTGGTTGATATAATCGACAATTACGATTGCGTTATTTACGACGATACCTGCCAAAACAATAATACCTATAATCACTGTCAAACTGATCGGAGTTTGTGTCGAAGTCAATGCTATTGCAACTCCTATGACCATTAAAGGTACAGTGAACATGATAACAAACGGATATTTCAAGGATTCAAATTGAGCCGCCATCACGAGATAAACTAAGATGATTGCAAGGACGAACGCTAGCACTAAATCATCAATCGATGATTCTAGAAGCTCCCTGTCCCCGCTGAATACAACTTCTGTTTCATCAGGCAAATCAAGCTCATCAATTTTCTTGTCTACTTCTTTCGAGATAGCTCCAAGGTTAGTTGATGATTTATATTTCATCGTAAATTCAACGGCATCCTGCTGATTAATCCTTTGAATTTTAACAGGTTCGCTGCCAGTTTTGATATTGGTCACCTGTCCTAAAGCAACATAGGTCCCATCCGGCTTCTTGATCAGCAATTGTTTTAGCTTATCAAGATTTTGCGTAACAGCACGATCATACTCAACAAATACCCCGAGGATTTCCCCGTCATTACCTGCCATTTGTGTTGCCATGCTCCCTCTGGTCACATCATTCACGATCATGGCAATCTGCGCTGGAGCTAGCCCCTGGGCAAGTGCCTTTTCCCTGTCGACTGTTACCTTAATTTCATCCACTTTTTCATTTTGACTCGTTGATAGTTCATTGACATCTTCTAGTTCTCTGAGTGAATCGTATATTTTTGTCACCGATTCATTCAGTCGTTTCTCACTCGTATCCCGGACACTGAATGTGAGCGTATTCGGCGCTGAACCAGATGTGGATTGTAAATTAAAACTGAGCTCGGCGGTGCTGTTAGCTTTTTTTGCAGCTTGTTCCAGTTCTTGCTTTTTATCATCGACAAACTTGAATGTGCTGATTTTTCGCTGTTCAAGGTCAGCCATCTTCACATATAACTCTCCGACATTTGTATTCGTCGTCCCTCTAAAGGAAGCTTCTTGTGTAGTACCGACCAAGCTGACATAAACATCTACGTTTTCTTCACCCTTTAACTCATCCTCAAGTGAAGCGAGTACTTTTTCCGTTTCCGGCAAAGCAGCACCATTTTCTAATTTCACCCTTATACTGAAAAATCCTTCGTCCGTTGCAGGAATGAATTGTGTCCCGACAGTAGTCAGTCCATACCCTCCTCCAGCAAGCATCAGCAGGGTAATCAAAATGACAAGGAATCTGTGGCGGAGAGCCCATCTTACGGACTTTTCCAAACTCTTCATCGAACTTGAACGCTGCCTTCTTGCCTCGAGGTTCTTTTTAGGAGCCTTTAAAAGCCGGCTTGCAAGCATTGGCACAACAGTCAAGGCCACAATCAAAGATGCCAGCAGACTGAATGAAATCGTCAGTGCAAATTCAGTGAAAAGCTCACCGATAATTCCTGATATGAAAACAACAGGTAAAAATACAGCTACCGTCGTAAGGGTAGATGCCGTAATGGCTCCTCCAACTTCCTGCGCTCCATCACGGGCAGCAGTTTTTGGATCCTTGCCCATCGAAAGGTGACGATAAATATTTTCAATCACGACAATCGCATTATCAACCAGCATGCCAATTCCTAGGGCAAGTCCGCCAAGTGTCATGATATTCAAGGTGAAATCCGCAAAGAACATTAATACGAATGTGAAAATAACAGAATAAGGAATCGCAATCCCGATGATTAACGGACTCTTCACATTCCTCAGGAAAAAGAACAGCACCGCCATCGCCAGCAGCCCACCGATAATAAGGGAGTTAGAGATATTCCCAATGGCCATTTTGATATAGTCACCTTGATCAAAAAGGACCTCAGATTTAATTCCTTCATATTTGTCTCGCTCAAGTAACTTGTCCAGCTCATCGAGGAATGCCTTTGAAACCTCCGCTGTATTGGCGTCAGATTGCTGGAGTACACTTAACAGGACTGATGGTGACTGGTTCGTTCGCGTAATTGTACGGTCATCCTGTTTTTGTAATTCAACTTTGCCAACATCCTGGAGCTTAACCTTTTGCTTTGTCACTGGATTTGAAAATACAGTCAGGTTCTTAAGTGTGTCTACAGAATCAAGCGTACTTATGACCCTGGTCGTCAGCTCTTTTCCATTCGTTAAAATGGTATCGCCCGGCATCGAGACATCATTCGCCCTGATCAAGTCAACAATATCGGACTGGCTTAATTTATATTTCTTTAATTTTTGCTGGTCTAATTCCACCCTTACTTCCTGGACAGAGGTCCCGGAAAGATTGACACTTGCAACTCCTTCCACTTTGGTCAACTCAAGTTCGAGCTCTTCAGCCAAATCCCTTAATGATTGTTCATCCTGATCAGAACTTAAGGACAATTGGATAATAGGAAACTGCGAAGGATCGAACTTAAGGAATCGCGGCTTATCTGCCTCATCTGGAAGCTGTGCCATATCCAGTCTCTGAATGACCTCGTCCTGGATATCATCAATATTGGTTGTCCAGGAAAATTGCATCAGGATCAGGTTGGCACCTTCCTGGGAGGTGGAAGTCATCGTCTTAATTCCTGGCAAAGTAGCCAGGCTGGCTTCCAAAGGCTTCGTTACCTTTTCAACTATTTCTTCAGGACTGGCTCCCTGATAATTTGTGACAACCACACCTACTGGCGGATTGATATCCGGAATCAGCTTTAGTGGAATCCTCATCATTGAAACAATACCGAGTATCAGGACCAAAAACATGGTCACAATCGTAAAAACAGGTCTTCTGATCGAAAAATTGCTGATTTTCATATATTAACTCCTTTCGGCTGTAAAAACATGCTGACTGACCGGACGTATCAAATTAATTCAACCCTAAATATAGTGAAGCCTTTGTGAGATTGCAAATGTCATCTATGTAGTATGTAGAGACCCCTTTTTCAAAATAGAGCATTTGAAAGAAACCGTACACTTCATTTTAAATCAATTGATGCCTTAATGAAACTTTGAGACATTCATTTTACATATCGCAGAATTAGTCATTCTCCGTGAAAATACTCTTACATTCGTTTCCCTTCCGCATAAGTTCACATTTTCTTCCAACGCTTGCTGGAAAACAGGAAGTTACTTTTAAGATCTCCGAACCTGTTTTCTCTCTATTTACCATCGGATTCTCCCTCTCATCGAAACACTTGAAAATTGCACAAAAAAAACGGCAGCTTAGGCCACCGCTTTCCTTTCTAGTCTAGATACCGTCATGCCTGTAAAGCCAGCCGCCAACGTTAAAACCGGAGACAGCAAACAAAAGAACGCAAACGGCACATACTCTATTGTATTTACACCAAGCACTCCGCTAAGAAAGACCCCGCAAACACTCCATGGGACGAGTGGGTTGATGACCGTTCCTGCATCCTCTAGAACCCGTGACAGGTTTTTCGCCTGTAGTCCCGCTCTTTCGAAATGTCCTGCGAACGTGTTTCCTGTTAACAAAATGGAAAGGTATTGTTCGCCGATTATAAAATTTATCCCAATGGCAGACAATGCTGCTGAACCAATCAGGACAGGGACTTTCCTCAAACTCGCCGTGAGTCCCTGCAGTAAAGCAGGCAGAACGCCTAGTTTGAATAACAAGCCCCCCATACTCAGGGCTAGTAGTACGAGCGAGACAGAAAATAACATACTTTCAATTCCTCCACGAGACAACAGTGAATCGAGTTGTTCGTTACCACTCTGTGATTGGTAGCCTGAGTATAAAATACCCGGCAGCTTACCCCATTCAGATCTTTCCACCACCAGCAGGCTGATTGCCATTGCAGAAAAGGTTCCAGCCCCGAGTGTCAATATCGAAGATACCTTCTTTATAGCAAGTACACCGATTAGTATTAAAGGGATAAGAGAGTACCAGTGTACAAGATTCATGTCGGTAAGGGCCTTCTGCAAACCATTCAGTTTGCTGTAATCGGATGAGCCAATTTCCGGAGACATCCCGGCAAATAAAAGTAATGAGATAAAGAATGCTGGTACAGTAGTCCATGCCATATTTTTAATGTGATCGAATAAATCAACCTTGACTGTGGAAGATGCGAGTACAGTTGTATCTGAGAGCGGAGACATTTTATCTCCCAAAAAAGCTCCAGATACAACAGCACCTGCAGTGATGGCTGATGAAAAACCGAGCGTTTCACTTACTGCGATAAAAGCAACCCCAATGACAGCAGATGTAGTCAGAGAACTGCCAATACTTAAGCCAACGACTGATGTTACAAGGAAAACGATAGCATAAAACCATTTTCCAGAAACAAGCTCAAACGCCAGATATATTAATGTGGGAATGGTTCCAGCAGCAATCCAGCTGCTCACAAGCATGCCAATAAAGAAGAAAATCATGACCGCTCCTAGTCCTGCTTTTGCTCCTTCAATCATGCTGCTTTCGAGTTCAATAATTTTTACTTTCTTGAACAATCCGTAAACGATCAGAGCTCCAATTGCGAGCATGACCGGTATATGTGGTACTAGTTCTAACTTGATCATTCCATAACTTATACCTGACAATAAAAGCAGGATTACGGCAAAAGCTTCCGATGTTTTTAACGAGATTGCATGCTGGTGATTTAACATGTTGATTCCTCCAATTAGCTGAAATACAAATAGCTCCTTTTCGTCTAGGGACGAAGGAGCTCCGCGGTACCACCCTAATTGGCAAACAAACATGCCTGCCCACTTCATTAATAGTGCCATCAAATCGACAGCTGTATTTCAAATTTGCCACTGCCTGGATTTCCAGCAACCACCCAGTCTCTTTCTGCTGCCCATGACAATTCTACTTTTTTCTGCCAACACTATTTTTTATTACTTTTCCACTCAAACGCTTTTATGCATAAAAGCGTTGATGCATAATATCAATATAGTATTTTACTATTTAATTGTCAAGAAAAAATCTGCCTTTTTGAAAGACAGATTTCATTCATTCTTTATATTCTTATATCTAGCTTGCCTGATATTCGTCCATTCACACTCGTTTTTATCATTCTTAAAGCCGGCTTTTAAGATTACCTTACACCTGCTGCTGCGTATGATGTATGTAAGCTAGGCTTCCCAATATAAAATCCCTGTGCAAGATCGATGCCAATCTTTTGGCAATACTCCATTTCTTCCCTTCTTTCAATTCCTTCTGCAAGTACCGTAATATCAAGTTTATTTGCCAATTCTATGACTCTGGTTAAAAACTCTTGGTTCTCTGCAACCTCGTCGCAATAATGAATATACTGCCGATCGATTTTTACATAATCAGGGTTCAGCATCTCGAGGACTTCTAGGGTTGAAAAACCTGTTCCAACATCATCAAGGGCAACCTTCATGCCTTGCCTTTTATATGTATTCAAGACGTTCTTTAGGTGCTGGATATCTTCGATTTTTTCTGATTCGACTACTTCAAATACAAGATCATCCGGATTGATTTGATATTTTTCTACAAGTCTGAAAGTATGCTGCAGACAATATTCCGGATTATATATTGTTGATGGAAGAAAGTTAATGAAGCTTTTTATCCCTGCTGGCACTTTTTCTTTTTTTGCCTTAATCGCAGCTTCCCGCGCCCGTTTATCCAGCAAGGAAAGCAGACCTGCTTCATGAGCAGTTCCGAAAAGTTTTGCAGGAGGTACCTGTTCTGGTGATTCCGTTCTCAACAAAGACTCATATCCATAAAGCTGGCGGTCATTCTTTAGATTGATGATCGGCTGCAGGTAGCTTACAAGACTTCCATGATTGATCATTTCAACCGTGGCACGTTCCCGTACACGACTATATAAAGAATGGAGACTGATGTTCATTTTAGGAATAACATTCTTTTCTGAAATACCTGCCTCGACCTCTTTTTCCTCAAAAAGCCCGCACGCTTCCTTAAGCATTCTTTCCAATTCCTCAACCGAATGATAATTTTTTGTTAACCAGCCTTCATTAAATCTGCTGAATTTAGGATGATCCTTTTTACTCCGGATAAACAGATAACCTGTATCGTATAAATGAAATGGCAATCCGCATTGTATGCACTCATTTTTCATAATGAACCTCCAGCCTTAATATCTAGTCCAATTTAATTATAACAATAACACCATCCATATAGGAAAATTGAACCTGTTTTTAACAGGTGCTTTATTATATTTTTCTTAATTGGTACGTACGTAAGTTGTTATTGAAGGATTTGCCAATAGAAAAAGCCGGCTTTCTTCAAAGCCGGCTCAACACATTTATGCATCCATTGGATTATAAAGTTTTACTTCTGGATTCTTTTCCTGGAACCATCTTAATGCAAAGTCGTTTTCAAACAAGAAGGCTTTTTTATCAAAACGGTCGGTAACAAGAAGGCTTCTGGAGCTTGATAGGTTCTCGTTTACCTGGTCACCCTCGATCCAGCGAGCAATTTTGGAACCCTGCCTCTCCATCAATACTTCTACATTGTATTCATTGCGCATCCTTGCCTCGAATACTTCGAACTGAAGCTGGCCGACTGCACCAAGCAGATATTCATCTGTCTTCACTGTTTTAAACAGCTGGATTGCGCCTTCCTGTACAAGCTGCTGGATTCCTTTATGGAAGTGCTTTTGCTTCATGACGTTCTTAGCTGATACACGGACAAAAAGTTCAGGAGTAAATTGCGGAAGCTTTTCGTACTTGAATGCTTCCTTGCCAGAAACAATTGTATCGCCGATTTGGTATGTGCCTGGATCATATAAACCGATAATGTCACCGGCAACAGCTTCCTCTACTGTGCTTCTGTCATCAGCCATGAACTGTGTGGATTGCGCAAGCTTCATCGGCTTTCCCGTCCTGCTAAGCTGAACAGTCATGCCGCGTTCGAATTTCCCTGAACAAATACGCAGGAAGGCGATCCGGTCACGGTGGGCTGGGTTCATATTTGCCTGGATTTTAAAGATGAATCCAGAAAACTCATCTGAAAGAGGATCTATTTCGCCTGCAGTCGAATTTCTTGGCTGAGGCGTGGGCGCAAACTGTAGATAAGAATCAAGGAAAGTCTGAACACCAAAATTGGTAAGCGCACTTCCAAAGAATACCGGAGTCAAGTTTCCTTCAGCAATCCGCTCAGCGGAAAACTCATTTCCTGCTTCGTCAAGAAGCATGATCTCTTCAAGAGTTTGGTCATACAACGAAGATTCTTTTAGCTTATGCTCTCCTTCAATCTCACCATTGTCATTCAATGAAAGAAAACGGTCGTTTTCTTCTACACGGAATTGCTCAATCCTGTTATTGAAACGGTCATAAATTCCCAGGAATTCTTTTCCCATGCCGATTGGCCAGTTCATCGGATATGATTCAATTCCAAGAACCTCTTCCAATTCTGCTAGAAGCTCAAGTGGCATTTTCCCCTGGCGGTCAAGCTTGTTGATAAAGGTAAAAATCGGAATGCCCCTCATGCGGCAAACTTTAAATAATTTAAGGGTCTGATCTTCAATCCCTTTTGCAGAGTCTATGATCATCACGGCACTATCCACCGCAGTCAAAGTCCTGTAAGTATCCTCTGAAAAATCCTGGTGACCAGGAGTATCAAGAATATTCACCTTGAACCCGTCGTAATCAAATTGCATTACACTGGAGGTTACGGAAATACCACGCTGTTTCTCGATTTCCATCCAGTCACTCGTAGCAAATTTTCCAGTTTTCTTCGCTTTGACTGTTCCTGCATCTCTGATCGCACCGCCAAAGAGGAGCAATTTTTCCGTCAGAGTTGTTTTTCCCGCATCCGGGTGGGAAATAATCGCGAATGTTCTGCGCGATAATACTTCGTCTTTTAATTTTTTCATGATTTTTATGTTTCCTTTCTATTTAAAGGCAAATTTCCTCATAAAGTTAATCTTATCTTTCTGGCGGTAAGTTTGCAATCCTGCAATTACATATCAATACTTTTTAAAATATTCCCAAAAGCCTTATAATATAAGTTCGAGGAGGTGGACCATGGATTCAATTACTCATACATTATTCGGTTTAGCTATTTATGGCTCCATTGATAAAAAAGACATGGGAAAATCCAAAAAAAGAGCTTACCTGCTGACTGCGCTCGGTGCCAGCCAGATTCCCGATATCGATGTGGTTTCAAGATTTTGGGATAGCGAAGGCCTCTACCAGATGTGGCACCGCGGCATTACTCATTCCTTGTTCCTGACTCCAATATGGGCTGCACTATTTATTTTACTATCTTACCTTTTATTTAACGTAAAAGATCTAAAATTATTTTTCCTTGGGTGGCTGGCAGTATTGATCCATGACACGAGTGATTTATTCAATGCCTGGGGAACAGGTTATCTAGAGCCATTTTCCAGTATTAGAATATCATTTGGTACCATTCCAATCATCGATTTTGTTTTCTTGTCAATTATCGGTGTCGCGTTTATCGCATCCAGGATAAATAAAATGAAAAGCTCTTATTATTTTAAATTCGCATGGGCTTTCATTGTCCTGCACGTGATTGTCCAGAGTGTCCAGGGCTGGATTATCTACAACCAATATGAAAACGAATATGATCAAATTGCCCTTTCGGCTGATTTCATTCCATGGACTTATAACGTTATCACTAAAAACGATAGTAAAGTAGCGATTTTCCAGGATAATCTTTTCTCTGATAAAAAACTTCAGTATGAACTTACCTCCGCTGAGAATGCCAATCTGAATAACTTATTTAAGGAAAGACCAGAAGCCCGCACCCTCTATGAATGGTCACCATTTGTCGTCATTGTCGATGATGGTGAAAAATTAGGCGTCTATGACCCTAGATTCTATCGCAATGGACAATCATTTTTATTCGAATACATTGACCGCACACAAAACAATTAAACGATTTGCTGAAAGAATAAAAGGAGCAGCCTCAACTCATGAGGGCTGCTCCTTAAATTTATATTTACATATTGGCTTGGATATCATCCATCATCTCATCAATAGTGTCGGTAATTTCGCTTGTCTTTGTGGCAATGGCGATTGTAAACTCCAACAATTCCTTGTATTTTTCTACAGAAATCATCGAATTCACTTTCTCATATTCATTCATTTTCAAACCGAGATTTTGCAGGATCATAATGGCTTCTTCAATAGATCCTTTTTCAATTTCAAACATTCTGATTCCCCCTATTTCTCTGGTTGAATTCCATTATGAGGGAGTTAAACCTATTTTTAAATGGTAAAACTTTCATCTTTATCCATTACAACTGTAAAAAATAGGTTAAAAGTCTGGTTATTAATCAATATTCTCTTTAATTAATCAATAATTCAATTTAAAGGTTAATAAACGCTTCTAATGAACCAGGCTCATATTCCTAAAATTTGTAATAAAACATTCGAAAACTTGTGTGTGACATTGTATTCTTTCTTCAGTTCCACTACTGTCATTGCTCGCTTTTCAAGGATGGTTCGGAATCTCACGCTCTCGGTTTCACTTAACATGGTGCCATATCAAAAATAGGCTCTATCCTTATGGAAAAATCTTAATCATTGTACATTTCAACGATCTGCTTCATAAAATCCTCTCCTGACAACAGCTTGTCACCGCCGCCCTGAGAAAATGAATCATTTCCTCCACCTTTGCCGTTGATAAGCGACATTGCCTTACCCGCCAATTCCTTCATATTCCCCTGTGCCGTCTTCCCGCGTGCAAAGACAAATTGCAGCTTGTCTTCATTTTCAGCAACAAAAAGGAATGTTTTGGAGTCTGCCATCGATATCAGCAATCTTGCCAGCTTTTGAAGCTCCTGAATACTCCTGTTTTGAAACACCCTGCTGAACAAGTCCAGGCTGCTCTGCTCAATTATTTCTGAAGCTTCATATGTTAAAAGTCTTTCCTGCGACTCTTCAACTGCCTTCTCAAGGTCTTTCCGGTTTTCAAGCATTTTCTGTACAGCTCCTGCCATCTCTTGCTCAGGAGCATTCAATAAGGATGTAAGCTGCTGGAGGATGGTGTGTTTCTTCTCAAGCTGCAGGAGCACACGATTTCCGCAAACGAACTCAACACGGACTTTCTTCTTTTGCCTTTCCCAGCCTAATATTTTCAATGAGGCTACCTGGCCAGTACTGCTTGGATGCGTACCGCCGCAGCCATTAATATCAAATTCCGGGATGATGACGAGCCTGATATTCTCTGAAACAGAAAGCTCTTTTCTTAGTTGATATTGATTCAATTCATCTTTATTTACCCATTTAGTGACAATAGGACGGTTTTCAAGGATGACCTTGTTCGCCAGCATTTCTACAGCAGACGCTTCTTCACTTGAAAGATTGTCAGTAGCCAAGTCAATCGTCAGCGTTTCTTTGCCGAGATGGAAGCTGACTGTTTTATATTGATATAACTCCTCAAAAGCTGCTGATAAAATATGCTGGCCAGAGTGCTGCTGCATATGAACAAAACGCCGCTCCCAATCAATACATCCTTCCACAGCAGCACATTCACCTAAAGGTTCTGCTAAGTAATGGCGTATTTCCCCTTCGACTTCCTCGACATCAATAACCGCTACTCCATTTATACTGCCAGTATCAAACGGCTGCCCCCCTCCTGTCGGATAAAAGGCTGTTTGTGATAATACAGCATATAAACGTCCAGATTCATCATTGCCCTGCTTGATTAACTCTGCCGTAAAACTTTTAAGATAAGAATCTTTGTAATACAATTTCTCATCCATTGCACACTTCACGCTCCGATTTCAAACTTTGATAACAAGTATAGCATTTTTTTAATCTTTCTAGGTGCAGGAGCAAACGCATAGTCTAGGGCATTTTGGATATTCAAAAAAATCATGCTTATTCGGAAAAGAAAAAAAGCAGCATCCATTTTCCAGGATAGCTGCCTTTTGTAGTTCATTTATTTTATTTCAAGAGCTTCTTCCGCCTTGCTGACCAAAGATCTTCCTCGTTCTACATATTCATCTGGGAAAGGAGCATCCTTGTCGGCAGGCTCCTTAAACTGGTTGAAGGAGCCTGAGAGAGCTCCAACATTCCCTTCGTCATCTACTTCTGTTTCAAACTGATGATCCAGCATGAATGGTGTCCCAAGCTGAACGAGTGTACCAGCTTCATCTAATGAACCTCCTGTTGACTGAAAGGGAATTCGGACGTATTGCTGGTCGCCATGATCATCATTTATTTTATAATCAAAATAAGCATGGTCATATTCCCAATTGCCATTTATCGTAAAGCCAATTGGCTCCAATTTTTGCTTCAATTCTCCAACAGAAAGCTCTTTTCCTTCTAAATTAGATTGAATTTGTATCATATCACAGACCTCATTTCGTATAGGATTGGTATATTTGTTTTTTCCACTCCTATACGACCCTCAAACATGTAATAGCACACTGTGAAAATGACAACTTCATATTCTTTTTATACATTCACTACGAAATCAGAGATAATCACTACGCTTTCGATTGGATTCACTACGGTTTTTGCTTCATTCGCTACGGTTTTAATAAGAATCACTACGAAATAACGGATAATCACTACTTTTTCCATCTAGTGGAAAATTTATGACCAAACGAAAAAAACTGTGGAGACACAAAGGCCTCCACATATCTTATTTCATTAAATGGTAAACAATCGATTCATATGGCCGGAGACTTAGCCTTGAAATATCCTTGCTGGAATCATCATAGTTCGAGAGTAATATTTCAGCGCTATAACCTTCAAGATTTACTGTTTCCGGAAGTTCAAACACAGTTTCTTTTCCGTAAAAATTATTCACGACAAGTAGTTTTTCACTCTGTCCATTCCGGACATACGCAAATATTTGTGGGTGGTCTTCTAGAATCACTTCGTAATCGCCATCCGTAATAATATCGTATTGCTTTCTAAGCTTAATCAGTTTTTTGTAATGATAAAACACTGAATCTTTGTCAGCCAGTGCATTTTTGACATTTATCGTCTGGTAATTCTTAGCCACATTAATCCATGGAGTTCCTTTTGTAAAACCTGCATGTTCTTCTCCATTCCATTGGACAGGTGTCCGTGAGTTGTCACGTGACTTACTTTGCAGGATTTTCAGTATTTCTTCCTCAGGCATGCCTTCTGTGAGCTTAATTTTATACATATTTAAAGACTCGACATCACGATAATCTTCGATTTTATCATAATAAGGATTCGTCATCCCGATTTCTTCGCCCTGGTAAATATAAGGTGTACCTTGCATCATATGGACAGCAGTTGCCAGCATTTTGGAAGATTGACGATGGTACTCACCATCATTTCCGTATCGTGATACAATCCTAGGCTGGTCATGGTTGCACCAGAATAATGCATTCCAGCCACCGCCTTTATGCATTTCTGACTGCCATAACGATAATATCCGTTTCAAGGCGAGGAAATCAAAATCAACAAGCGACCATTTATCCCCATTCAAGTAATCAACTTTTAAATGGTGAAAGTTGAAGGTCATGCTCAATTCATTACGATCCGGATTTGAGTATTTAATACAGTTCTCGATCGTTGTCGAAGACATTTCGCCAACCGTCATGCTGTCATACTTCGAGAAAACCTCACGATTCATTTCCTGCAAATACTGATGGATTTTAGGGCCGTCCGTGTAAAATTCACGCCCGTCACCCGGCGGCACTGACCCATCATCATCCGGGAAATCCTGGTCTTTAGAAATAAGGTTGATGACATCAAGCCTGAACCCATCGACGCCTTTTTCAAACCAATAGTGCATCATCTCGTACAGATTATTGCGCAGCTGTTCATTCTCCCAGTTCAAATCCGCCTGGGTCACATCGAAAAGGTGAAGGTAGTATTGACCTGTTTCTTCGTCATACGCCCATGCATTCCCTCCAAACTTGGATTCCCAGTTTGTCGGTGCGCTTCCATCTTCTTTTGGATCCTTCCATATATAAAAATCCCGGTATGGACTATCCTTTGACTTTCGGGCATCCTGGAACCAATCATGCTCTGTTGATGAGTGGTTCACCACTATATCCATAATCAGCTTGATGCCTCGCTGATGAGCCTCTTCAAGCAGCCGGTCGAAGTCTTCCATTGTGCCGTATTCTTCATAAATCTTATAATAGTCACTTATATCGTAGCCGTTATCTCGCTGCGGAGAATCATAAATTGGTGTAAGCCATATTACATCTACACCCAGTTCTTTCAAATAATCAAGCTTGGCGATGATCCCCTGAAGGTCGCCCGTTCCATTTCCCGCTGTGTCATAAAAACTCTTTGGATAAATTTGATAGACTACAGCCTTCTTCCACCATGGTTCAGTCATTGAAACAATCCACCTCCGTCAGGATTAACTCTCTAGCAATTAAGCTTCTTTTTTCTGTTTCGCCTTAGCCATTATGAATGTCAGTACGAAAGGAACTACAAGCGCGATTCCCATACCAATGAAGAATACTCCCCAATATTCTGTGAAAATGGATAAGAATGCCGGCAGGCCTCCTACACCTATAGAAGGTGCCTGAACACCGCGAAGAGTAATGACGATTCCGGCGATTGCTGAGCCGATGATTGCAGCGATAAATGGATATTTATAGCGCAGGTTTACCCCAAACATCGCTGGTTCAGTAATTCCGAGCCATGCTGAAATAGCTGATGTTAATGATAAGCCTTTAAGTTTTTCATTGTTTTTGTCTGCGAACATCATCGCGAATGCGGCAGAACCCTGGGCTATATTAGATAGTGCCACCATTGGCCACAAGAAAGTGCCTCCAATTGTGCCGATCAATTGTAAATCAACTGCCAGGAATGTATGGTGCATCCCTGTGATGACGAGTGGTGCATAAAGCCCTCCGTAGATTAAACCGCCGATTGCCGGAACAGCGTCAAAAATTCCTACGACCGCACTGGTGATGCCGTTACCAATCATAAATGTAATCGGTCCAATTACGATGAAAGAAAGGAAACCAGTTACCAATAACGAGATGGGAGCAACTGTAAGCAATTGGAAGGCATCAGGGATGCGTTTTTTCAGGAATATCTCCATCTTTGCAAGTACATAAGAAGCAAGCAAAACAGGCAATACCTGGCCTTGATAGCCGACTTTTTCAACTGTTAAACCGAATAGGTTCCATGTCGGAATCTTTCCTTCCTGCTGAGCTGCACCGTATCCCCATGCATTCAGTAAGTCCGGATGAACAAGCATTAAGCCTAAAACAATCCCAAGCAGCGGGTTTCCGCCAAATTTATTGACTGCACTCCAGCCGATCAAGCCTGGCAGAAATACAAATGCTGTATTTGCGATTAAGTTAATAATACTGGCAAAATCAGCCCAATTTGTATAGACATCAATAAGGGCCTTCCCTTCGAAAAAGATATCCTTACCAGTAAGAATATTGTTAATTCCCATTAACAAACCAGCTGTGACGATTGCTGGCAAAATCGGAATGAAAATATCCGCAAGTGTTTTAATCGCTCTCTGCAATGGATTTAGGTTTTGTTCAGCAGCATCTTTAATTTCCTGTTTTGTCGCTGTACCAATGCCAGTGATTTCTACCATTTCGTTATATACTTTGTCTACCAGCCCCTGGCCGATTACAACCTGATATTGTCCATTGGCTGAGAATGAACCTTTTACAAGATCAATGTTTTCGAGTTTTTCTTTATCTACCTTGCCTTCGTCTTTCAAGGCAAAACGCAGCCTTGTTACACAATGTGTTGCGGCAGCAATATTTTCTTTGCCGCCCACAGCTTCAACAATCTGCTCAACAGCTTGACGATTCATACTTCTCTCCTCCTGTTACCGTTTTCATTTATTACCTAAAAAATGATGCTCGAAAGAAAACTTGTATATACATGTTTTTGATTACGTTTTCATTTTACTTGTATATACATGATTCGTCAACCATTTTAACTCATCCTATAAAATTCCCTTAATGACCGTATTAAAACGGATCTCATTCTATTTTTAGTTCTGTTAAATACTATTCGGAAAATTTTCTAATTGCTGGCGATGTTTTGACAAATAGTTAATAAGGGTAAAAATAGTAGTAATAACTTTCAGCACGTCCAGGAAGGGTGTTAATCATGCTAGGCACAAAAAAAATAGAAGAAGGATATAAAAAGTTTGAAAAAAAAGCTAAAGAATACGTAAAACGACCAGAAAAAACGGATGTTCTCATTAAAGATGCAACTAAAAAAGCTGATGATAAAAAAGGTTCCCTTACAGAAATATGGGACAACCTGCAACTCCTTTTTGAATTAGTCAGTGCATGGCGCAAAGGTGAATATAGAAAAATTCCTACTGCTTCAATTGTTACAATCATTGCCTCAATCATCTATTTCGTCTCACCGATTGATTTGATGCCTGATTTCTTGGTAGGATTGGGGATTGTTGATGATGCGGCAGTCATCGGATTTGTCCTAAAACAAATCACTGCAGACTTGGAAAAATTTAAAATTTGGAAGGAAACTAATAAGGGGGAGAATGTGATAACCGAGAAAGATCTGCCACAGCATAGCTTATAAAACGGTTACGTCCAGACGATCTGGGCGTATTTTTTTATTGGGAAAATTCCCTGCACCCCTTTTTTACTACAGCGGCCCTGAGAATAATAAAGATTTTGTCCTATTCTAAAATTCATATTTAATCCGTACTTTAAAGTAATAGTAAATTTTTTACAAAGTAAGTTTTCGCAATGATTCGTATTATCTATTTAAAAAAGGGGGAAGGAAAATGCAAAAGTTAATGATGATGACGTTTGTCCTGCTGCTAATTTTCTCTGGATCTGTAATTGCCTCTCCTTCACAGAAAGACTCAATTTCACAGGTTAAAAACATTAACACCCAAAAAGCAGAAACAGTCCAGCAAGAAGGTGTTGCGAACCCGGATGGCTACTTATGCTGGCGATGCACAAGTTATGCATATTATGACGGTTATAGAGTTTGCGTATCAGGCGTTTGGCTGACTAATTGTCCAGTTTCTAATTAATGGTTGCAGTTAACTTTCTTAAGATTTTAAGCGCGTTTTCAGGCTCTGCCTCAAAATCATAAAATGGATAGTCCTAAAAAAAGGATGCTGCACAGTTTAAAGTGCAGCATCCTTTTGTTATTAACCTTTAGTTCCTGATGCAAGATTTGATCCTTCAATAAAGTATCTCTGGAAAAAGAAGAATAATAGAACCACCGGCAACAGAACTGTTACCGACATAGCCATCAAGTAATGCCATTGTGTCTGGACAGTTCCTTTAAAGGTTTGAAGTCCGATTTGAAGTGTATACATACTTTCATCGTTAATATAAAGCAATGGTCCTAACAGGTCATTCCATGCACCGTTAAATGAAAAAATCGCAACGGTAATAAGTGCCGGTTTAGTTAACGGAAGCATGATATGCCACCAAATTTGCAAATGACCTGCTCCGTCGAGTACAGCAGCCTCGATTAACTCATTGGGTATCCCCATCATGAACTGTCGAAGAAGGAAGATGAAGAAGGCACTGCCAAGGAAAGCCGGAACAATTAGTGGCAGATACGTATTCACCCAACCAAGTTTTGAAAAGAGAATATATTGTGGAACCATTGTCACAAAACCTGGGATCAGCATCGTTGAAAGAACAATGACAAAAAGTGTATTTCTCCCTTTAAACTTGATCTTTGCAAAAGCATATGCGACAAGAGAGTTTACAAACACGCTGCCTATCGTCCCGATTGCGGCGATGAATAATGTGTTCATTGCCCAGCGAGTGAATGGAGCAGTCTGCCACGCTTCAATATAATTGCTAAAATTAAATTCTTTTGGAAGAAAAGTCGGTGGATACTGGGCAATTTCGGCTGGAGATTTAAGTGAAGTAGAAATCATCCACCATAAAGGCATCAAAATCAGTGTGCTTCCCCCAATGAGCAGCAGCGTGACAAAAGTGAGCTTCATATTCTCTTTAAACTTCTTAGTTTCGTAGAATCTAGGTGCTGTCGCTGCACTCATTTTCCATCTCCCCCTTCATAATGTACCCAGCGTTTTCCTAGTTTCATATTTACTACGGTTAAAATCATTACAATAATGAACAGGAGCCATGCCATCGCAGATGCATAACCCATGTTAAAGACTTCAAACGCGTTGTTCCACATATGCAAATTATAGAATAAGAGTGAGTTCCCTGGTCCGCCGCTTCCATTTTCAGTCATGACGTATGCTTCCTGGAAAATCTGAAATGATCCAATTGTACTCGTGATGACATCAAAAAAGATAATTGGTGAGATCATCGGCAGGGTAATATGGAAGAATTTCTGCCAAGAAGTAGCTCCTTCAATATCAGCCGCTTCATACATCTGTGGCGAAACTCCCTGCAAACTCGCAAGATATAAGAGCATTCCTCCACCTACACTCCACATTTTCATCAATAACAAGGCTGGCTTTGTCCATTCAGGATCGAACAGCCATGCCGGACCATCAATCCCAACCCACCCCAGCATCGTATTTACTAAACCTGTAGAAGGGCTTAACAGCTGCATCCAAAGGAAGTATACTGCTACCCCGGATAACACCGCAGGAAGGTAATAGATTGTCCTGAAAATCCTCATGCCTTTTACCTTCTGGTTTAAAAGAACACCAAGCAAAATAGCACCTGCAGTCGTCAATGGAACCGAAAAAATCACATAATAAAGAGTATTATAAAGAGAAGTGCGGAAAAGATCATCCATTGTAAACATGCGTTTGAAATTTTCAAATCCAACAAAGTTCATTTTTGATGTAATATTATAATCTGTAAAACTTGCAGCCAAACTGAATAATAACGGCCCTAATGTTAACCCGATAAAACCAATGATCCAGGGAGCTATAAATAAATAGCCAGCAAGATTGTCTTTTGCCTGTCTGCTAAGACCTTTCTTTTTTGTTACTGCCGCTTTTGCTTTAGTTTCATACAGTACTTTCCCACCAGCTTCTGTTTGTGCCAATGTTGTATCAGAAGACTTCATACCTTCCCAGACCCCCTCGAATGCTAATTATCAGAAAATATATATCATTTCAAAAATAAAAATCCTTATTAAAAGGCTCTGTTAAATAAGGCTGTTGATTTTCGTTCCAGGCGCTTCGCTTTCTGCGGGGCTGGCGCTGAGCCTCCTCGTCGCTTCGCTCCTGCGGGGTCTCACCTGTCCAGCTGCGCCCGCAGGACATTGAATAGCTTCCTCGAGCCTGCTCACGCACGATGGAAATGCGTTAGCATTTTCGAAGGAGTCTGCGCGCCTTCCACTCCAATCAACAGGTTTTAAAAATCAACATTCAGCTTTAACAGAGCCTATTAAAAAGAGAAGGGCATCGCCTTCTCTTTTCTTATTCATCTATTTCTTCATCTTTTCTACATCTTTTTCCGCTTTCTCCAATGCTTTTTCAGGAGAAATTTTACCTAAAAGAGCATTATCGATTTGCGGGTTGATTCGGCTATGGTAGTCAGGATACTCAACTGGTACCGGGAACATTTTTGTTTGTTTTAGATTTTCAACAGTAGCTTCATAGACTGTTTTGTCCGGACCCTTCAGTTCGGATATAGTTGCTTCCGCGGCTTCTTTGTTAGCAACATTGTCATAGTTTTTAACAGCCCAATACTTTTGTGCGTCAGCACCCGTTAAATATTTAATGAAATCCATTGCTTCCTTCGGATGCTTTGCCCCTTTAGGAACTTCTGCAACGAAACCGCCGCCTTCTGCCCAGTTTCCAGTACCTTCCTGGTAAGCAGGAATTGGAGCGACTCCAAATTCGACGTTCTGTCCATAATCTCTTAGCTGTGTATAGAATGTTCCTACATCAACCCACATCGCAACTTTTTCAGCGATAAACGGATTTGCCTGCTCACTGCCGAACTCTGCCTGGAAAGCTTGAACTGTATTCTCTCCCAGACGCTCTTTCCATCCAAGAATCCATTCAAGTGCTTCGACTTTCTTTGGCGTATTAATCGCCAATTCACCATTATCAATAAATCCTTTACCATTGTCAGCGTTTGTCATCCAGCTAGAAGCTCCAGCACTTCCCCATAATGGATAAAAACCGATGCGCTCGTAATGATCACCTTTTTTTACATCTAATTTTTCCGCATATTCTTCTAGCTCTTCCCACGTAGCTGGGGGCTTGTTTGGATCCAATCCCGCTTCCTTGAATGCTTTCTTGTTATAGAAAAGCAGTCGTGTATCTGTATTGAAAGGAACAGCATAAGCTTTGCCCTTATATTCAACTGTTTCCCATAAATGCGGATAAAATTGCTGTTTGAATGAATCATCCATATATTTGCTTAAATCTTCTACCTGCTTGTTCTCAGCACGCTGGGAAACAGTATTAATGTCATTGATGATGACATCTGCAGGATTTCCAGCTGCAACAGATGCAAGGTTTTTAGTCCAGATATCTCCCCATGGCAGGAATGTATGTTTGACAAAAACCTTATCTTGGGATTGATTGTAATCATCGATGATTTTTTCAATGATTGGCCTGCGTGTTTCTGAACCCCAAAATGTCCAGAAATTGACGACGACCTTTCCATCCTTTGTTTTTTCTGCCTCTGCCTTTTGTTCTCCTGAACATCCTGCAAGCAGACCAATTAATAAAAATGGTACAAGAATTAATGCCAGACCCCTCTTCATGATTCTCCCCCTGTATATTCAAGTTGAAATATTAAATACAAGCTAACTACTACCCTTTCTTAAACATTGATAAACATTTTAGAAGCTAAACAAAATAAAAAACAGGTTCTAAAATCGAACCCGTTTTTCAATATCTTCTATTGTTTTAATAATCACGCCAGCTTGTCCTGTTTCGATTTTAAATACCTGTTCACTCTTCAGTTCCTTAAGGTATACCTGTCTTTCATTGACCCAGAGCTTACATTCTGCTGGCTCCCTGCCTTCGAAAACAATTAAAAAATCATATATTTTTTTCCCGGTTGGCGCATTTGGTTGTGCTGTCATTCTAGTCAGGGCCTTGTTAATGTTTCCCATCCAATTCTCGTCGTCTAAAATGGTTATTCCTGGCCTGGTCAAATTTGTTTGAAGGGTAAAATAATCCGGATCGGACTTATTTAAATAAGTTCTTACCACTTTGCCTGCTGCAAAATGATCCGCAGGTTTCATCGAGGATTGCTGGCTATTTGATGGGGTGATAATTTGCATATACAGGAAAGCAGAACTGATCAGGAGCATGGTAAACGTTAAGATGGAAACCGTCCAACTTCTAAAAAACTGCTGAAACTCCTTTTTCGGCCTCCCATTGTCCAATATATTATGATAAGTTTTACGCTTTTGAGTATCAGACCTTGGTATGTGGTTAAGACTCCTGAAGCTATCTTCAAGTTCAAATGATTTCTTCAATTAATTCGCCTCTCCTCATTAACTCTTTTTTTAATGCGGACATTGCCCGGGATGTTGTGATTTTCACTTTATTCTCACTCCAGCCAAGTATTAAAGCAGTTTCTCTAATTGAAAACTCCTTAATTTTCCTTAAGATCAATACTTCCTGATAACTTAGCTTCAAAGATTTAATCGCTTTGTACAAGAGAGACGTCTTCTCCCCTTTGACGATGATTTCAATTGGTGAGGGCTGGCTGGCCTGTATTGAAAACTTGTCCAGCGAAAAAAAACGCAGCCTGTTTACCCTTCTTAAATAGTCAATTGCAACATTTCTGGCAATTTTCACTAACCAGGTAAACATTTGTGAATCTCCATTGAACTGATCAAAGTGCTTGTACACTTTTAAAAATGTTTCCTGAGTCAAATCCTCAGCAATTTCTTTTTTTCCAGTCAGCAATAGGAGATAACCATATACCTTATCACTGTACTCCTCGTATACTTGTTGGAAAAGACTACTGTATTGATCGCTCAAATTTCTCCCCCCTTTGTCCAAACAGTTAGACGAATGAGCGCGAAAAAAGAATCACTATTTTCAGAATTTTTTTACTTTATTTTAAAATAACAGGTTGCGTATTTTTTTCCATCATCCTTATTGACTAACTTGACTTTGCGGTTACACTTTAAAAGCAAAAAAGTGCTTGATCATCTCAAGCACTTTCCTGTTTGCTTAAAAACAGAAAGAACATCCAACAATAATTAAAAGGATAAACAGAACAACAACTAACACAAAACCGCTGCCGTATCCTGCTCCTCCATAACCGTAACCACCGTATCCGCAGCCACCGTACATAATATGACCTCCTTTATGCAATAAATTATTCAATTTTTAGTAACCGAAACCCCAAGACGCTCCGATTATGATTAAAAGAATGAACAAAACTACTAGCAAAGCGAAACCGCCGCCAAATCCGCATGCATCACCCATCGTAACAACCTCCTTTTTTTATGTCCCTATATCCTATTCAGGCATAGACATTTGTGCAATTAATCGCCCGAAAAAAATTAGCCCATATTCTATTCATCAAATGGAGCTTATTATTAACCCGTAAATTCAAGGATTCAAGAGATCAATCATATCGAAAATGAAATATCTATACGAAAAGAACATAAAAAAAAGAGCCAATTTGGCTCCTTTCCACTTCACCCTACCCAATCAGCTGCTCATGATTTCTAGAAGATTCATTCATGAACTCGTATGTAATTAGTGGTTCAACCGGAATTTCCAGCCACCTTGAAACACCGCTCTGGGTAACCTTCTCCATGTATACCGGTTTACAATCTTCAAGCAGGCACAATCTTAATGTTTCAAAGCCATTTAGTGCCATGACTGTTTGTTCGATTTCTTTCTTTTCTTCAGGTGTTGCGAGCACACTTTCTTTTTTCGGCTCCAGCAGGACAACAATCAACTCTTTGCGCATCTGCTTTTCCAGTTCCATCCTCGCAAATGCCAATTTTTTTAATGTCCTGTTCAACTTCCATATGCTGATGCCAGCAATTCTTTTTAAGATCATCATGATGCCTCCAATACTTACCCAACTCTTATTCTAAAAGATAATTCGTTAAAAGGTCAAAATATATTGGGGTATGGAAACAATTCCTCTTATTTCTCTGTAATTGGCTATTCACTCTTTTGGATCAATACTTACGAAAACAGCCAATCAATGCTTGCTAATCCGCAAGCCTTATAGGCTGAAACATCCTTCTATAAGTCCAGCATATACTTCGCGTATCTAGACATCCGTTCTTTTGTCCATTTTGGAGCAGACACCATTTTTATTTCAATCTTATCATAATTGCCAATACGTTCAGCCAAATGTTCACGGGCAGACAGCGCAATATAATCGGCCAGCAGGCAATCCTCATTCCTCGTAGTCATGACGATTTCCACATCATCATCGTCCTTGACACAAACCTCATAAACCAGGCCAAGGTTCACAATATCCACTCCAAGCGTTGGTTCTTCCACTTCTTCGAGCAGTTTATAAATTTCATTTTTATTCATATTGAGATACCTCCTCCCGGTTATAAGGGATGTGTTGTTATCTTACTTTTATCTTAAAAGACGCAAGTGAAAAATAGGAGTGACGCACTTCACATTTCATATTATTGTCAATTAATGAAGAATAATTTGTGTCTTTTCTCCAGAAAGAGTTTAATTTCTTGGCATGTCAAAATTTCTTTTTCGATAAAGTTTCTTTAAAAACACCATCTATTGCTAAACAAAAAACCAGGCCGAGTGTAACTCAGCCTGGTTAAATTTTAGCCAATGACCTTTTCTTTACTATTCATTTTTTGCAGATAAAATAGTGTCTCTTTATCGGATGATGCAGGAAGTTCGTAATCTGATTTGTATTTTTCAGGACCTTTTCCTGTGATTAGAATCCATTCACCATTTTTGGCATTTTCCCAGGCCAGCTGGATTGCCAAAGTTCTGTCGGGAATAATCAGACCTTTATTGCTGCCAAATTTATCATTGAGTTTTTTCAGTTCATTAAGCATTTCCTCTGGAGGAACACCATTCAGATCATCAAAAGTCAAAATAAATTCGTCGCTTAGCATGGCTGACGCCTTTACCATAGGTTCTCTTTTACTTTTGTCCCTATCTCCCCGAAAGCCAAAAATATGCTTAATTTTCGCTGCTTTATGTTCCTTTGCAGCCTGTAGACAATACTCAATTGCATCCTCTGTATGGGCATAATCGACAATGAAGGTTGCCCCCTCTGGGTGTGAGATCATTTCGAATCGGCCAGGCACGCCAGGGAATGATTTAAGCGCAGCGATAATTACCTCAGGGTTGATGCCTATTTTAACAGCGGTTAAAAAAGCCATTGCAGCGTTATAAACATTATGCAGGCCAGGTGATGGGAAAGTAACTGCATAAACGGTTTCACCAAGTTTTATATCAAATTTAGTTTGTCCATTCAAGGTTATGTCTTGTATTTTCAGGTCATTGCCCTCGTCATAGCCAATCGAATAAACAGGAACTTCTTTAACTGCAAGCAAGTGAGTCAGTTTGTCTCCCCATTCGCTTAATCTGCTTACAATACCCGCACCATTAGGTTTCATGTAATTGTACATAAGCGTCTTTGCTTCAAAATAATCTTCTATTGTTGGATGGTAATCAAGATGGTCGTGCGATAGATTTGTGAATAGTCCATAATCCATTTCTAACCCTTCAATGCGGTATTGCTTAAGAGCATGGGAAGAAACCTCAAGGACAACAAATTCATCATTGCTTTTAGCAATCAATTCCTGAATCTGCAGTGCGTCAGGCGTAGTATTTGAAGGTTTGTACACTTCGTCGTTTATCATATAAGAAACAGTTCCTAATAAAGAGCAGCTTTTACCTGCATGTTCAAGAATGTGTTTCACTATATATGCTACGGTTGTTTTTCCGTTTGTTCCGGTAATCCCGATTACTGTGTGCTTCCTCGATGGATGGTTATAAAACACACTGGCCGCCCTGCCTAGTGCGAGCCTGCTGTCTTTTACCTGTACATAAGGAACTGCAAGATCCAACTCAATTTCCCCAATAACGGCAGATGCCCCTTTTCTCAGTGCCTCTTCTATGAATTGGTGGCCATCTATTTGAAAGCCAGTGATCGCGACAAAGAGGTCTCCTGGCTTTACCTTACGCGAATCCATTTGGATTCCTGACAGATCTGGATCAACTTCATTTCTCATTTTTTTTATACAGCCGTCGAGGGCTTCAAGCACCATCGATAATCTCATTTCCAAAACTCCCTTTTTAACATGCCCATAAATTCCTCAAATGGAATGTAGAAATGTATATATTATGTCTCTTTTTTTATTCCCCCAATATTTAAAACTATGCCTTCTAAATTCTACTTGATTTTGATTTAAGAAAAATGAGGAATTTGAAATAGCAAAAAAGACCAGCACAAAGCCAGTCTTTAACACATAATTGGGATTATTTGCTTGAAAACTGGGACAAATACTTAAAATTCAAACGGCTATGTTGCTGGAGCATATAAGCTGAAATTACAGCACCTTCCTTGCGTAGTGTATTAAGAGCTTTAACCATTTCATCTGAAGTTCCAATTCCTACTCCGTGACCAAAATATAAATCATTGCCAAGATAAACAGCATTCTCTCCTCGCCAAATTGGCTTATCAAAATCCGGATTCATAAAGTACACTACATCTCCTGGGATAAACTCATTGCCCTCGAGCGTTATGATTGCCAGATCTGAATCATAATTCCAATTCCAGACAAGCAATCCGCCAAATAAATGATTAAAATCAGCCAACCTTATTGAATCCAATACAGCTTTATAAAAAATGACCACCATTGCCGTTGAACATTCAAATCCATATTCCTGGCCATTTGAATAGATATCATTAATTGCGGTGGAGGGCAGCACATTAGGTTTTAAAAGATAGCCACTGGGGACCCTGGTCCAGTATATTGGATTGAATTTTGAATAGGTAAATGAAGTAAAAGCGACACCACTGTCTTTTAGCTTCATGGCAGATTCAACGATATTCTCACGAAGCCTTATTTCAAATAGGAGCTGACTGGTGGTTTCATACTCAAACATGGTCAAGTTTCTGTCCAGGTATTCATATATCTCTTTTTGTTTTCCAGATAAACTCTGGAGCTTCTGGCTGCCGAGAGCATCTGGAAACCTAATAATTATCATCACTCTCCCCCTCCATATTCCGTTAATTAGACTCGCATAATTAACTATATGAAGGATGCATAGCTATAAGACTTTGATCTGCTTCCCTGAGTAGTGAAAGTACGGTTCTTGGTTTGGAAAAACACGTTTAGAATAGTCTTAATTCCACACTAGTTTCAGATCTAGACAAGAGGGTAATTTTATATTATCTAGAAAGAGCAATATTTAGGGCCGCTTATTCATCGAGAACGTTCCTGAGAACGCGGTGCCCCCGAGAGAAAGTTAACAGTAAAGAATAATCCATCAAAAACTAATTAATGAGGTGGTAATAATGGAAAAGGACAATAAAAAAACAGTGCCTGTTGATAATACACAAAACATGGACAATCCCGAGCAATATGAAACAACAAAAAAAAGTCTCCATGATCGATTCGAAAGCGAATTAACGGTGGATCCCATTCCGATGGAAGATCTTAAACAGGAGAAGAAAGAAGAAAAGGATGGGCATCATACAAAGGACTCATCTTCAAGCGAGAAAAAGTTCAACGTTGATTATGATAATGATTTATAAAATGATGCCCTGTTTTAACAGGGCTTTTTTTATGTGTAGATTCTGTTAAACGTGAATCTTGTTTTTTATAACCTGTTGATTGTAGTGGAAGGCGCGTAGACTCCTGCGGGCTCAGCGCCAGCCCCGCGGAAAGCGAAGCGCCTCGAACGAAAATCAACAGCCTTGTAACAGAGCCAATGTGTAAAAAAGGGTTTAACTTCTTCATTATCGAGAATATTAAAACCATTACCTTGAAGGAGGAATCATTATGGACAATCAAATATTAAAAGACAGGATTTTAAAAGTTCTTGGTGAGTCAAAGGTCGGCTCGATGGCAACTGTGGAAGGGAATAAACCTCACTCTCGCTACATGACTTTTTTTAATGAGGATCTGACCCTTTACACACCTACCAGCAAGGAAACATATAAAGCAGAGGAAATTGAAAAGAATCCTCATGTTCATATCCTGCTCGGTTACGAAGGGGACGGGATGGGCGATGCCTACATTGAAGTGCAAGGTAAAGCATCTATAAGAGAAGAACAGAATCTGAAGGATAAATTTTGGAACGAAAAAATGGAAAAGTGGATTAAAAACCCACAAGATCCTAATTTTATTATTTTAGAAATAAAGGCAGATACGATCAGATTGATGAACGATAATGGTGAACCTGAAACCCTGAGCCTCTGACAACTTACCTTTGAGAAGATGGCATGGATCCATCTCCTTTGCTGATAAATCACATATCATTTAAAAAAAGAAGGGCCTCACTTTTTCTAGTGATGTCCCTTTCTTTGAGAATTTATTTCTGTGAGGCTGTGAGTGAGTCTTCCGGAGGACGTTTCCCCCTCTTCAAATCATTGATGGACAGTCCGAATCGCATCTCTAAATGTGGATAATCCTTAAAATGGGTCCAGTCCCCGCCCCATTCAAAGCCCAGATCCTTCGCTATCGCTACGACCTCCAACCAATCAGATTGCGCATTACCATTGCCATCATATGCTGTATCCCAGATGGCTTTTCCTTCCGGGGTCAGCAAGGCAAAGTCAATTGCCAATCCAAAATTATGAAATGACTCTCCGCCTTTGGCATGTGTAACGATTGAACCATCCGCAGACCTGCCTTTTTCATATAAGTTATCCTGATCCTGAACACTTCGGAAACCATCCGTGACGATCACCCTTATTCCTTTATCAGCTGCCTTCTGGATCAGTGTTTCTTTATTTTGTTGTACGGTTGGATGCAATTCCTGTGGAAGAGGGACATTTTCATTGATACCTGGGTTAATTAGAAATTGATAATATAACAGAAGTGCCATCATTATTAATATGAAAGAAATGAACGCACTTCCGAGTAGTTTAATTTTCACGTTTTGCTTCCTTTCACTTAATCTCTTCTATTATTATATAACGAATTACATCTATAAATTGTTTCAAAGAAAAACCTGGCAAAATATTTGCCAGGTCAGACTGTAGACAAAGTCGATGACACTCGAACTTGTCTACAGTTTTTATTTTGACTGGTTCGAAAATGGGGCTGTTGATTTCCGTTCCAGGCGCTTCGCTTTCCGCGGGGCGTCAGGTGAGCCTCCTCGTCGCTTTGCTCCTTCGGGGTCTCACCTTGGCCGCTAATCCCGCAGGACATTGATTTACTTCCTCGAACCTTCCCACGCACGATGGAAATGCATTAGCATTTTCGGAGGAGTCTTCGCGCCTGGAACGAAGGTCAACAGGTTTTGAATAAATTATGGGTGAACTATATCTTTGTCGACAAACTGACTGGCAAAGCATTTGCCAGTAAGGTGAGTTATTAATTAAAATCGTATTTCTCCAGAATTCGATTTGCTATCAGTTTGTAGCCTTTGTCATTCAGGTGGAGTGAATCGCTGAAATAGCTCTTCTTTTCCTTACCTTTAAACAAATCATTTGTAGGGATATACAAGATTTCTTCTTCCTTTTGAACAACATGAATAATATCTTTGTTCCAATCATCTAAAATGGCTTCTATTTGCTCCGAGTCCGGGTACGGGTTATAGAGTCCTAATAGCAGGATTGGTGCATCTTCATTTCTTTCTTTTAGAATGTTGATAATTGCCTTCAAGTTTTGGAGATACACTTCCTTGCCTTTATCAATCTCCTCTTGCTTGGGATTTTTAAGGTTCCCTCCATTGCTGTTAAGTAAATCATTGGTTCCTATAAACAGGATAAAGTAATCTGCATCGTCGAGCTTGCTGCTTACACTAATATCTGAGAATTGTTTTAGGATCCCGGAGGATTCAAGCCCATATATAGCTTCATTGGTAAAATCAAAATCCTCTTTATTTTGTTCATTTAATTTTTTATCCAGTGTATCGATATATCCAGAACCTTTTTCATCACCGAAGCCGTATGTCAGTGAATCACCAAATGCTACTACCTTCTTTTCTCCTGGGTCCTTCATTTCTCTTTTATCATAAATTGAAAATGCAGCCAGAATCGCTAAAAGTGTAACCAGGAATAATATAAACGCTGTCTTTTTCCTCATGATGTTATCCTTTCTCTTTTCATTTCCACCTTTTTTACCCTGTAATTGCTATTTCGTAAACATACAGATTCATCCACTGAAAATTCTTCCACTTGCTACTAAGGCATAACAATGTTATAGTAATAGAGCGATGAGCTGAATTGTGTAAGCCGACAGACACTCCTTTATGGAAATGCACGATGTGGCGTGCAGTCAGTCGCCTCAATACGCAGAAAAGACGCCTTTCGGGGCGTCTTTTCTTATTTCTCTCAAAATTATTTAACTTGAGTTCGAGTTTCAAGTTCGCCGATCATACTTTTTATTTTATTCTCTTTCATAGATGCACCAAGCTTTTTCAGACATACGGTATTCCTTATCTTAATTACATAACAAAACCGACAGGCCCTATGCCTGTCGGTTTACATTTAATACAGTTTTTTATCTATCCTTGAACCCGTCGCGATCAAGGTCAGAGTCATTTACAAAACGATCGTTATCCGTTTTAAGGCCAGATTCATTAACAAGACGATCGTCGTCTGTTTCAAGGTGAGCTTCCTCACGTTTTACTGTTTCAACGACTTGTTCTGTATCGGTTACTTCTCGCTTGCCGATGACAAGTTCTTCAGTCACGACTGGCTTTTTAGTGACTTCTACTTTCTCCTCCATGATTGGTACACGGATTGTTTCACCATCATCGATTACGGAGTCTACATCAGAAGCAACTTCGTTCACTTCACGTCGTTCAACGTAAACTTCTTCACGAGTTACTGGGATATTGACCTTCTGCTGATCTTCGACAACATGCTTATGCACTTCTACTTCACCAGTCTGGACAGTTTCCTTTGACACATCCAACTGCTCTTCTCTTAATCTTAATGTCTGCTCATCAGTGTCATAGCGATTTGCATCATACTCACCAGTAACTCCTGTGTTTGTCACTGTTGTGTCATCATATGCACCTGTAACTCCTGTGCTTGTCACAGATGTATCAGTTACATAGCCTGTCTGCTCTGTATTTAATCCAGAGGCATTTGTTTCAGCTAGTAAGATGATTCGGCCAGCTCTTACATCCTCTTCATATTCACTCGCCGCATCATCTGTAAGTCCAAGGCCGACTAAGCGGTCTGAAATAGAAGGTTCGTTGCCTCCAAGATTTCTGTCAGCATCAAATGCTGTCATTAAGCTCTGCCAGAACCCGCCTTCTTTATGATCATAAGTATCATTCGTTCCAAGATTTTCAGTTGTCACACCAGTTCTGCTTTCAAGCGCTGATGATAGCTCAGTAGTGTCTCCTATGATTGAGAAATCCTGAACTGCATATCCGTTGTTTTTGTATTCTTCAATTGCCTCGATTAATTCTGTTTGATTGTCGTATACTCCAACTACTTTTTTAGTCATGTGTAATTCCTCCATTTCATTTTTTACGATTCATCCGGTTGTCCCGGTAGTGAAGTTAATACCCACTCTCTGAAGAATTTGAAACATTTTTAGAACTTGCCAATATTAGCCACTGGTAATAATAAATCTAATAAGTTGACGGATTGTGTCTTATTTCACATAGTTATTTGAAAAAAATTAAAAGCCCCCTTTTGAGGAGGCTTTACTCTATTTCTATCCTGGTTACTTCCAAATATAAAATATGATATTCATCGATTTCGATAATTTTAAAAAGGTACCCTTCTTCTTCTATTTCATCTCCTATTTTAGCATCCAGGTTTTTAGTCATGAACCAGCCGCCAATTGTATCAACTTCTTCATCTGAGAGATGGGTGCCAAGCAAATCATTGACCTCGCCAATTAATACCCTTGAACTGAACAGGTAATGGCCTTCTTTTACTTTCCTGATTTCCGCGATTTCATCTGCATCAAATTCATCACGAATATCGCCGACGATTTCTTCCAGGATATCCTCGACAGTAACGAGTCCGGATGTGCCGCCATATTCATCGATCAATATCGCCATGTGAATACGTTCTTTTTGCATTTTCACCAAAAGATCATGAATCGGAATGGTTTCAATGACACGAATTACAGGCTTTACGAATGATGTCAGAATAGATTCTTTGTGCAGATCCTTTTGTGTCAATTTTGCCGTTAGAATTTCCTTAATATTGATCATACCCAGTATATTATCCTTTTCGCCATCAATAACTGGATAGCGGGTATACTTTTCCTGTTGGATAACATCAATGATCGTGTCTATAGTATCAGTAATATCCAAAGTGACGATTTCTGTCCTTGGCACCATGATTTCCTTTGCTATACGCTCATCAAACTCAAAAATATTATTTACATATTTCAATTCATTCTGGTTGATTTCCCCGCTTTCATAACTCTCTGAAAGCAGAATGCGCAATTCCTCTTCAGAAAGTGCCAATTCCTGTTCTGAAGCTGGTTTTAGACCAAACAACCCAGCCAGCATACGTGCCGAATTATTTAAAACCCAAATAAATGGGTACATGATCTTATAAAATAAAATAATCGGCTTTGAAAAGGTCAGTGTGATTGTTTCTGCTTTCTGGATCGCAACTGTTTTCGGCGCTAGTTCCCCCACAACTACGTGCAGGAAGGTTACAGAAGCAAACGCAATCCCAAAGGACAAAATATGTGATAGTGAAGGATTTAGGTCCCAGTTTTCAAAAAGTGGATGGAGCATTGCTTCAACAGTCGGTTCACCCAGCCAGCCTAATCCTAGTGAGGTAATGGTGATTCCAAGCTGGCAGGCAGAAAGGTACTCATCCAGATGTGAGGTAACATGCTTTGCAGCCTCTGCTCCCTTCTTCCCTTCTGAAACTAACTGGTCTATCCTCGAAGTTCTAACTTTTACAATGGCAAATTCAGTTGCCACAAAAAAGCCTGTTAATGCAATTAATAGTGCAATTAAAAGCAAATTTGTAATAATCACTGGGCAAGCCTTACTTATGTAAGGCGAACACCTCCTATAACATAAAATAAGTTCGAGAATAAAATAGATGTTGATTTAATTATTTTTTTAATATACCCCTATAAGAACCAACTAACGCATATTCGCCAAAAATCGCATATTTCTTGTTCTTTTGGAAAAATAACAATAAACGATCGCTACTTTGGAAACAATCATTCTAAATGATGAGCGGCAAATGTAAAAAAGAAACCCTAAAATGCAGCAACCTTTAAGAGGGTCGCTATAATTCAGGGATTCTTTTAGTTTATCTTATCGTTTTCAGGATGCCTTTCTTGCTCCTTCAGTAGTCTTTTCTTTTGATAAGAACCAGCCAGCTGCAGCAATAGCGACTAACACTGCATAAAAAGTAAGCTTCCATTCAGTTGAGTGCGCAAAGCTTCCGCTTAAGACACCAATAGCAGGATGCGCCAGTGTAAGCACAGCTAGCTTAACTCCTACCCAGCCAACGATGCCGAATGCGGCAATTTCAAGTCCAGGTCTTTTTTCCAGTAATGTAACGAACATATTCGCAGCGAATCTCATGATGATCAATCCGATCATTCCTCCGGCAAAAATGACGAGAAACTGTCCGCCATCCATTCCGCCAATTTCAGGGAGTGGAGTTTCGGGAAGCACCACTGCCAACGCAACTGCTGCAAGAATTGAATCTACTGCAAAAGCAATATCTGCAACTTCGACTTTTAGAACTGTCATCCAGAAACCGCTCTTTTTTGCTTTTCCTTTTACAGGTTTTTCTTCGGATTGCTCCATTTTCTTAAAAATTGTTTTCCGGAGAATATGGTTCACTGACATAAACAATAGATAAAAGGCGCCGATGGCCTGAACCTGCCATACATCCACAAGGAACGAAATAAGGAATAGTGATGCAAATCGGAACACAAAAGCCCCGGCTAATCCATAAAACAAAGCCTTTTTCCTTTTACCCTCTGGCAGGTGTTTCACCATGATTGCGAGGACAAGTGCATTGTCTGCTGCTAACAGCCCTTCCATAACGATGAGTACAAGAAGTACCCAGCTATATTCGAGCAAAATTGAGATGTCCATTAAAAATCCTCCTAGTTCATTTTTTAACCAAATATTCTCCTGCCCAATAGAAAAGGCCTTTACCACAATGGTAAAGGCCTAAAAATGCATAGAAAAAGACCTTTACCAAAATAGTAAAGGTCTTGCTAACAACGTCCACGTTGCCAATAAAGCCGGAGATGCAATCTCGTAATGACGACTTTATTGTAGCAGCTACTCCCCTTTAAAAAGAGAATATTTAATTACCTTTTAGTATATAAGAGTTTAGCAGAATAGTCAATTTAGAAACAAATTGTTCATTTTTTGCATCAATTCCCTTAACTTAACCCAAAACTTGCCGAAAATAAATATAACTATTGAACTAGTAATACCCATACGTACGATGCATGAACAGAGGAGTGAAAGAAATTGCTTTTAAAAAAGAAAAACAAAGAGATTAAAAGTAACAGCAAAAAGAAACCTGAAAAAAAACGGATAAAGAAAAATATGAGCTTGAAATTAAAAGTCGTTTCCTTAAGTGTAATTTCTATGCTGATCATGGCATTGGCTACATCAGCCTTAGCTTATTATGTCATCAAGAAAAGCAATGTTGAATCAATGGAAGCGGAATTAAGTACAATCTCAAGTTTATTATCAGATCAAATCACTCCAGGGAAAGCCCAGACAATCATCAGCAACCCTTCCAAGAACAATCCAGGTGTTACAACCATGCAGAAACAAATGGATAAAATTTTAAAAGATAATCCCTTAATACATAATCTCTACTTGGTCACTTTGGATGGTGAAAAATTGACTATACCTACCATGAGTTCCGTCATGCTTACCAAGGATTTCAGTTATGGCTCTCAGTATTCAGGGGGCAAGGCTTTCGACGATGCTGCCCTAATCGCTGTGAAAAATAATAAAAGGACCACAACAGATATTTATAAATCTGAATCTGGTAATGAAAAAGTAACAGGTTTTGCACCAATCACCGATATGAGCGGAAAGGTGATTGCTCTATACGGAGTCGACTTTGATGTTACACAGATCAATAAAAAAATAAACGCAGAAGTAACGCGTATTTGGATTCTGGCTTTGGTAATCCTAGGAATTTCAAGCATTGCCATGTATTTGCTCATTTCTATGCTGATCAGACCGCTCAACAAGATTAAGGATTTAACAGCAAATATTGCAAATGGCGATTTATCTCAGAACGACATTTTTGTAAAATCGAAAGACGAAATCGGTGCATTGGCTGAAAGCATCAATACAATGACAGCTTCACTGAGAAATGTGGTATCACAGGTACAAACGAGTTCTAAAGAAGTGACGAGCGAAACCCTTGCATTATCTAATGTTGCTTCCAGCTCAGTAGATGCAATCAGAGAGTTGACTGCAGCCAATCAGCAGGCAGCCGCCAGTACTCAGGAACAGAACGCTAACATTGAAGAAATGCAAGCAACTCTTGAAGAAATTAACGCTGGAATCGAAGAAATCAATGCTTCTGCCCAGCAGGCAAGCTACATCGCCAAGAACTCCACTGTTACGTCTAAAGAAGGAACAGTCCGAATCGATGAGATGCTTGCAGGTCTTGAACTTGTTGAAGACAATACAAATCAGCTAGCTGACATTATCATCACACTTGAAAAGCAATCAGATAAGATAACGCAATTCGTTAAAATCATAAATACTATTTCAGACCAAACAAATTTATTAGCATTAAATGCTGCCATAGAGGCAGCAAGAGCAGGCGATCATGGGAAAGGTTTTGCAGTTGTAGCGAATGAAGTCAGGAAACTGGCAGAGGAAAGCGCCAAATCAGCCTCTACCATCATTACTATCGTTAATGAGAATGTTAACAGCACTCGTGACGCAGTTGACTATATTTCTAAGACAAGAGAAGCTGTTCAATACAACAAGGACCTTTCAACAAATGCCAAAAATACGCTTCATGAAATTTTTGAAACAACGCTTGAGATTGAGGATAACTCTAATAATATTGCCTCTGCCATCGAGCAGCAGGTAATCGCGATCGAGCAAATCACAAACTCTCTTGACACGGTTTCCCAAGCTTCACAACAGATCGCTGCAGGCACAAGTCAAACAGATCAATCAACTCAGGAACA
This sequence comes from Heyndrickxia sp. MSNUG, assembly GCF_049532715.1. NCBI lineage: Bacteria > Bacillati > Bacillota > Bacilli > Caryophanales > Bacillaceae > Heyndrickxia > Heyndrickxia sp. MSNUG. The sequence continues at coordinate 1,494,689 of NZ_CP150978.1, read as the reverse complement.
GTTAAGAATCGCTGAAAATGTTAACGAAACAACGAAAATTCTTCAGCAGACAGCAATGGAATTAGAAAAACTGACAGGGAACTTTAAGTTATAAGAAAAAGGATGCCAATGCGGCATCCTTTTTTTGATTAGTAATTTCCAAATGTTCGATATTATCTTTTTCTAAAGCCTTCTTCTTCTAAATACTGTTTGGCTTCATTATACGAAAGGAATGTTCCATCAAGATTTAATCCAGCGTATACATTCCACATATCATCTTCATTCAAGAGAATCAGTGTATGATTTTCCGCATTAATCCAGCGTTCCTCCTCATTGTCCTCAATAATCGCAGATTCAGCATCTGTGTTTGGGGAAAGAGATTGAATGGATTGAGTGATAATCGTTTTAAGTTCTTCTGCTGAAAAGTCCCTGATATTTACCATCCCTTTAGGATCCATATCATATCCGCTTAAAAATTCACCATATACGAATCCATTGCCATTTGGATGCAAATGATAAACTACATTTTTCTTTTCGTAAATACTTCCTTCAAAATGGAAATTGACACGTCCTAATGATACATTCTTGCGCTCAAGCTCGGAAAAGGTTTCAATGATTGCAATTTTTTCTTCAAAAGTCAGCATATTGCCTCCTGCTAATAACAAATTTTCTTTACTGTTCATTATAACATTTGTTTAATGCTGTACAAAACTCCTTAGTGTAAGCATAAAATTATGTTACACAAGTTAAAGTAATATATAATTAAGTTACATAAGGAGGTGACTTTTTGAAAAGCGTAGGGGCTATAAAAGAAAAGTGGCAAATCAGCAAAATGAAAGAGTTTTTAGAGAAACATTCTGCCAGGGATCATAGCTTATTTTTACTTGGGATCAATACCGGCATAAAGCTGCAAGAATTACTGCACCTTCGTGTTCACGAAATCAGAGGTTCCGACGGTGAAATAACAGAAATTCTTTCCCTTCCCCAATACAACAGTCCCCCTGTTTACCTAAATCTGACAATAAGAAATATACTGAAAAAATATGTATTCGAAAACGCTTTAATTGACACAGATTATCTCTTTAGGTCCCGAAAAACAGGAGAGCCAATCACCAGGCAGCAGGCCTATCGAATCATTAACGCTGCAGCAAAAGAAGCAGGAATCGAAGAGGCTGTTGGCATGACTACTCTCCGGAAAACCTTTGGATACCATGCTTACATTCAAGGCATTGCCATTTCACTCATTCAAAAGCGGCTGCACCATGCCTCTCCATCTGAAACGCTTCATTTTATTGGAATTGACAGCCATTCAGTAAGAATTAAATTAAACGTAGATCTTTAAGGGGGAGTTTTTATTGCAGGAACCAATATTAAGTACGGATACATTCATTTTATTATCAGCCATATTATTTATCGTCGGAGTATTGACCACAAGATTTTCCAACAGGCTGGGCGTACCATCCCTGATTCTTTTCATGTTGGTAGGCATGGTAATGGGGAGCGATGTGCTAGGGATAATATATTTTGATAATGCAGCCCTGACTCAGTTAATTGGTGTCATTGCCCTTGTGATTATTTTGTTCGAAGGCGGGCTTCAAACCAACTGGAAGGATGTCCGACCGGTAATCGTCCCCTCTTTATCACTTGCTACCATCGGTGTCTTGCTCACCTCCGGTATAGTTGCAGGTGCTGCAAAAATGATTTTAGGATTGGATTGGCTGGAATCGATCTTATTTGGAGCAATCGTTGGTTCTACAGATGCAGCAGCCGTATTTGCTGTCCTTAAAGGACAAAATATATCTCCAAAGCTCGGTTCAACATTAGAAGCAGAGTCGGGGTCAAATGATCCGATGGCAGTCTTCTTGACTGTGGCGATGATTGAGCTAATCACTGTTCCTGAAGCAAGCATCATGTCCTTAATCGGCGATTTCTTCTTGCAAATGGGATTGGGTGTCTTACTGGGGGTTATATTTGGTAAAATAGCGATTGCATCACTTAATTCCATAAATCTTGATTCTAGTGGACTCTATCCCGTTTTCGCGACTGCTTTTGCCTTGCTAACCTATGGTATTACTGCATTTTTAAACGGGAGCGGACTATTGGCGGTCTATATTGCAGCCATCTTGATTGGCAACGCTGAGATTGCATACAGACATTCTATCTTCCGTTTTTCAGAAGGATTTGCCTGGATGATGCAGATCCTCATGTTTGTCATTCTAGGCCTCCTTGTATTCCCTTCCGAACTTTTCACCCCTGCCATTCTAATACAAGGAATCCTATTATCAGCAATTCTCATGTTAGTGGCTAGGCCGGTGGCAGTATATCTGTCTACAATAAATATGAATTTCACAAACAAAGAACGAATTTTCCTTTCCTGGGCAGGCCTGAAAGGTGCTGTTCCCGTTGTCCTTGCTACCTTTCCTTTGTTGGCGGGAATAGAGGGCAGCCATCAAATCTTTAATGTCGTATTCTTCGTTGTTTTGACGAGTGCCCTAATTCAGGGAGCAACCATTCCATATGCTGCTGCTAAGCTCGGGTTGAACGGACCTAAGAAAACTACTCCTATGCAGTCGCTCGAACTCATTTCACTTGGAAAAGCAGATGCAGAAATGATTGAGTATGAAATAGAAAGTGATAGCGCCATTATCGGGAAAACTTTAGCACATATCCCCTTTCCTGAAGGCTCGCTCGTCAACGCAATCATTCGTAAAGGAGAACTTATAGCACCCACAGGAAATACAAGCATCATGTCAGGTGATTTTCTCTATATTCTATCAGCCAGAAAAAATAAGGCACATCTAAAAAAGCTGCTGAAGGAAAAAGCTGTTTATAAACAAAATGTTATGGATTTAAAATAAGAAAAAACCAGTGAGCAGCCTTTTCTCACTGGTATTTTCTTTATTATGCTTTAAGTTTTTCAATGAACATTGTCTGCATTTCCTTGAGGATTTCTTTATATTGATATTCATCCAGTAACGTTGCCTGCAAAGTAACTCCATTTACCATTGCCCAAAAGATATCAGCGTACCTTTTTGGAATGATTCCTTTATTGAACTCACCTGTTGCCTGCCCTTCTTCAATGATGCTCTTCAACAAGTTAACAAAGAAACCCTGGTAGCGGTCCGTCAGCGCTTTTTTCAATTCTGGTTTCCTTGTGGAATACAGCCTGAATTCAAAATGCACAAGCGCCTGATCTTTGTTCTCTTCGTCGTTTGGATCATTGTTTAAATAAGCATTAATCAAGAAATTAAGCTTATCCAAAGCAGATTTACATTTTGCAATTTCCCTGGTGAATTTGCTACCAGATTCATTTGTCTGCCTCTCCATGAGTGCAAGGTAAATCTCATCTTTACTTTTAAAGTAATTATAGATTGCACCCTTGCTGATCCCTGAATGAGAGACGATATCATCCACTGTCGAAGCTTCGAATCCCTTTTTAGCAAAACAGGCATGTGCACTTTGCAATATCTCTTGGCGTTTCAATTCTTTATATTCATCTGAAACAATTGGCATTTTTATAACCTCTTTTTTCTGACTGATAATCTGACTTCGAGATTTATAGTTTGTATACCTTGCTGTACTTATTTTCTAGATACTGTACAAGATAATCCGCATTAAGCTCTTCTCCCGTAATCTTAACAATTAATTCATTAGGTGTATACAGCATGCCATACTGGTGGATATTTTCCTTCAGCCATTGCTGGATTACACTGAAGTTCCCATTTTCTATGCTGTCATAAAAGTCAGGTACATCCTGCTGAATCTTATGCAGGATTTGTGCGGCATAGAGATTTCCAAGGGAATAAGAAGGGAAATATCCGAAGCCGCCGAACGACCAGTGAATATCCTGAAGGACGCCTTCCCTGTTGCTGGCAGGTGTAATACCTAGATACTCATTCATCTTCTCGTTCCAGATCGCTGGAAGGTCGCGTGCCTCGATTTCGCCTGCGATTAACGCCTTTTCAATCTCATATCGAACCATAATATGCAGGTTATATGTCAGCTCATCTGCTTCCACTCTAATAAATGATGGCTGGACTGCATTAACCGCACGATAGAACTCATCTAAGTCTACACTGCCTAGCTGCTCAGGGAAATACTCCTGAAGCGCTGGATAAAAGTACGTCCAGAACTGTTCGCTGCGTCCAACCATATTTTCTAGGAAGCGGGATTGTGATTCATGAATACCGAAAGAAGCTCCCTCCTGGATGACAGTGCCTTCATATTCCGGATTGATGTTTTGTTCATAAATGCCATGTCCGGCTTCATGGATCGTTCCGAAGATCGCGGAACGGACATTATTATCCTGATACCTGGTCGTAATCCTAACATCCCCGGTGTTAACAGTCTGTGCAAAAGGATGAACAGTTTCATCCAGTCTGCCAGCTTCCATATCAAAACCTATGAGCGGGAGGATATAGCGATTAAACTCTTTTTGCCTCTCCACGGAGAATGGCTGATCAAAAATTTCAGCAGAAGGTTTATAAGAAGATTGTTGTATCCTTCTTAGTAAATCAGCGCTTGACTCTCTTAATTTCATAAATAACGGATCTAGCTTTTCTACTGTCAGACCTGGCTCGTATTCACTTAACAGCGCATCATACGGGTGGTTCTCATACCCATAAATTTCTATGGCTTTTCTTTTAAATTCCACAATCTTCTCTAAATACGGCAGGAATTTTTCAAAATCATCATTCTCTCTTGCATCCTCCCAGGCGTCGTTAGCCTGAGATGTCAGCACAGAAAAATCCTTGATCATTTCTGCAGGAATCCTTTTGGACCGGTTATAAAAATCTTTTCTCTCCCGAACCTGTGCTTTTGTCACATCGTCTAGGTAAGTTTCAGCTTCTGGCGTTGAAAGTGTGCTAAGCAGTTCCCCCATTTCATCAGATACAGTCAGCTTGAATGCTTCTGTCCTAAGTGTACCGCTGGCCTTTGCAAATGCTGACCTCCCTTTTTTTGGAGCAATTACTTTTTGGTCCCAGCTTAATAACCCTGAAATACTATTAAAATGCGAGATTTTTTCATCAAGCTCACGAAACTTATCAAGAGCAGAGACAATCGTTTGATTCATAACCTTCTGTTCCATATTCGCTCCCCCCAATTTTCTATTAATATTAAATAAACTTTCCAGTCGGTTTATTATAATCTATATTACATTTTTTTTGCAATTATCACAAAATTATTAAAAAAATTTTCATAAAAAATGCAACCTTTCATGAATATACTACGTCAAATCATAAATAAAGAAAAATTTTCCAAGGGGGAACTATGAAAAAAATTATCCATTATCCACTTTTACTTTTGACCTCAGCAGCAGGTCTGTTATTTTTCATGTCTTTTCCTAAACTGTTTAATTACCGTCCAGATGGAAGCGAGCACTTAGGCTTTAAGGTATTGGACTTCCTAAAAGCTTTTATGGCTACAACTCTTCAATTTTTTGAAGCAGACAGCTGGCTTTTTTTTGAAAAATGGAACCAGGAAACAGTCATTGACAGGTATACGTACTCTTTGGAGATTATATTGGTGAGCTTGGTTTTTACAATTTTTATAGGAAGCTGCATAGCATACATATTAATGAGCATTTCTTTTAAAAAGCGATCTAAGCTAAAACATGTTTTAAACTTTTTTGAGGGATTGCCTGATCTATTGGTCATCTTTATTATTCAAATGTCCCTTTTTGCATTGTATCGGGATTTTGGAATTCGATTGGTTACAATGTATGGACTTGCAGGAAAAGAGCCTTTGATTTTCCCCATGATCATTAATTCCTTGCTGCCTTCGATGTTTTTTGCGCAATATTTATTAAAGATCATGGAAGAAGAGTATGAAAAGCATTACATCCTTTTGGGCCAGGCAAAAGGTTTGTCGAACCTGCATATCCTTTTCGTCCATCTAACAAGAAACATCCTCCCAGTTATGTCGATTCACTTTAAAACGATTATTTTTATGATTACGACCAATCTTGTACTCGTTGAGCAAATGTTTGTACTCAATGGCTACACAAAAGAACTATATAATTTGCTGATCACTCGAGGGGGATCTCCTGTGCAGGTTTTCTTTTATGTCGGAGTGTTCCTGGTGCCGGTGATGCTGCTTGAACGGGTCGTCACCCTTTCTGGTAAGAAAGCGGCAAATGCACAGGGGTTGAATATATGAGAAAGCTGTTTACTAGCAAACTTGTGTATGTTCTGGCGATTATTGCAGGATTTCTTAGGAATTTAAACTTCAGGGATATCACTACTGGCTTTAAGTCGCTTTTCAAGAATTTAGGTAAGGGAGATTTAAAGACTGCTGCCGCTGATTTATATAGGCTTGCACTGTATATTTTAAAAAAACTATTAGCTATGTTCGTTTTCGTTTTCAAGTATATTCATAACTTAAAACATCGGAATCTGATTGTGGGCTTTGCGATCCTGTTCATTTTCTTTATATTGAGCTGGAATACAGAGCTGATGCCGGAGAGCAATGAACCGTTAATATTTGATGAGAATGGTAAATTTGTTGCCGCCCCTCCTGCCCCTCCATCCTTCGTTTTCCCTCTTGGAACTGATTTGGGAGCGCGAAGCATGGTGAATCTGGTCCTTGTCGGGATAAAGTACACATTGGGTGCGGTTATTGGCATCACCTTGGCACGCTTAATCCTTGGAGGACTGCTGGCGTTATTGACTGCTATATGGATGCCCGGATTCAAACGGTATTTCAGTGCCTTTTTCTGGCCATTCAGGTACATCCCTGCTTTGCTCGCATGTATCATTTTTATGCTTCCGATTGCAGCAGCACCACAGGGTTATTCAGCAAAAGTCATTTTGGAATACCAGGTACTTGTACTGATTTTAATTGGTCTGCCAGGAGTTTTTTACTTTATCACCGATATGGTGGACGAAATCAAGAAGGAGTCCTTTGTCTTAAGCTCAACGCTCATGGGAGGAGGAAAACTCCACATCTTAGTTAGGCATGTATGGCCGAACATTAAGTCCCATTTTTTATTGCTAACTGCACAACAAATGCTGCAATTGCTGCAGCTGCTCACTTTCATGGGCATCTTCGCGATTTATTTGGGCGGACCACACCCGACTGCTCTTACTGATTCACCACGGTTAATATACAGGTCGATCTCAAATGAATTAGCGGGATTGGCAGGCCAGAACTATTGGCTGATCAGACGTGCTCCATGGATGGCTTACAGCCCAATTCTGATTATTACTGTGATCGCCCTCATTATTAATTGGATAAAAAGAGGTGTCGAAGATCAAATTGCCGGTGTCCTCCCTGACAGGCAAAAGTCAGTCCAGGCAGTAGAGAGTGTTAGCAGTACTTCAATGGTGAGGGAATCCAAGAGTTTTGTTTTGGTTGGCAGCCAAAGCGAGAAGGTAATGGATTATAAGAAAAAAATTTATTTTTGCGACATATTTCGAAACAAGCTATTAACCCTGCGCAAATACTTTCTTAAATTCAGAGTTTATGAAGCATTTGAGAAAGTCCTATTGAAAATGACTTCGTTCATCGGCCAAAAACCTAAGCCTGTGCTTACTGCTCTATTAACATTGCCGTTAATCTTATGGGCTGGAGTATATGGATATGCGCAATATCAGGAGAATGCAGACAGTACTAAAGAACAGACTGCTAAACAGTCGTCTGTCCAAGTTTCTTCAAAATTAGATCGAAAAGAAATCTATCACTCGGATTTTACTAATAAAGATGTTGTCCCAACGGATTATAAAGCATACTTGACCTATAACGAAGCTGAAGGTTCACTGAAAGGTACCCTGAATGTGACAACAACCAACACTACCGGAAAGGAGCAGGATAAACTTTATTTCCACCTGTACCCGAACCAATTCCAGGAAGCACTGGAGGGTATCGATTGGGAAATGATTCTTGGCCCATCACCGGAACGGGGCTGGATTGAAATCAAGGATTTATATGTGAATAGCAAGAGAACAGATTTTAAAGTGGATAAAACGATTCTTGAAATTGACATGGCTAATTGGACAGACAAGCAAAAAGCCGAGGTCGCATTTAAATTCACTTTGAAACTGCCAAAAAACTATAGCAATACTAGTTTTGATTACGCTGCAGTCTGGCTGGGGAACTTTTTGCCGACCCAGGCTGTTTACGATAAGAATGGCTGGAACCTGGATCCCTTCACACCTTTCGGAAATCCATTTTACAGGGAAATAGCGAATTATGATATTTCGCTGACTGCACCTGCAAAATATGAAATTGTATCTAATGCACCTGAGCCATCTGCAAAAATTGAAGCTCAGGGTGATACCGTTAAGTATGCAGTCAAGCTTGAGAATGTAAGGGATCTGTCGTTGGTCCTGTTGGATAAGCAATATTACTCAAGAGAGATCTTCATGACTGATGACACGATGATCAATATCTGGTCACGCCCTACGACCGATGACCAGGATGCTGCACAACGTAATAATATGGCTGCAGGTCAATCAATGAAGTATTTCGAGGAGTATTTTGGGACCTATCCATACAAAGAGCTGGACATTATCCGTACTGCTGAAAGCAGCCCACAAATGTCTTATCAAGGAATGATTTTTACTCCAGGGTATAATTTTTCAAATCACTTAGGCAGCATCAGTATGGCAGACGCCGTTCTCCACCAATGGCTGTCAGGCGCTGTAGGAAGCAATGGATATAAAGAACCGTGGGTGAACGAAGCTATTACAAGCTATTTATTAAAAAAAGCCATGGTTGAAAGAGGGTACGCAGCAAGCAATTCATCCGAGCAGATTGCCCAGGTTCAGTCTGAAATTGCAAGAATTCAAGGACAGGGCCTATCCCTGAGCAGCCCGCTCGGAGATTTTAAAGAGATGAATGATTACAACATGTTGATCACAGGAAAAGGATCAACGATGTATGAGGAGCTTGAGAAGCTCATGGGAACAGGGAAATTCAAGAATGCATTAAAGCAATTTGCCAAGGAGAATACAAATAAAAACGCTTCTGGCTTTGACCTCATTAAAACATTTGAAGAAGCCGGCGGTGTGGAAACCTCTGGATATTTTGAAAGCTGGCTAAAGTCAGCTAATGAGGAGAAGGAAAAACAATAGCTAGTAATAGAGTCTGGCCATTCTGTGGCCAGTTTTTTTTGATTGCTTTTACTTATAAAAGAAATTCACAGATGAAAATAACATATCTCTAACTTATCAAAGAAACGTCCAGTCTCAGGTGAATTAGAAACGATAATCTGATCTCTCACCTAAAAGAAAAAAGCCGGCTTGGAATTTAGCTTCCATAGCCGGCTTCATAGCTTTACGCAGAATCATAGTAAAATTATTCAGCTGCTTTCTCAATTTCACTTTTCTTATGATCCCTAATTTCAGTAGCGAGTGCATCAATGCTATGTCTTACATTTGCTTTTCCCGAGAAATTCTCAATGAGGTTTTTCACATCAATTCCAGAAGATGCTTTTAAAGATTCCTGGAGTGTGGCCATTAAGTTGGTTGCATAGCCTGTAACCTTGTTCGCTCCGCCGTTTGCATCGCTTCCGCCAGTATCGACAACGGTGATTTTATCGATATTGCCAAGTGGTGCTGCAACCTGCTTCGCATATTCAGGAAGCATTTTCACGATCATGTCGAGGATTGCTGCCTGGCCGAACTGTTCGAACGCTTCGGCGATCTTTTCCTTTGCTTCGGCTTCTGCTATCCCTTTTAAACGAATGATTTCAGCTTCAGTTTCACCCTGTGCTCGCTCTGCTTCAGCTTTTGCAAGACCATCCATACGGATTCTTTCTGCTTCAGCACGTGCCATAGCTTCAATCCGATACTTGTTTGCATCAGCTTCAGCAATCTGCTTCGCTTTGTCTGCTGCTGCTGATTGCTCGACAGCATAGCGGTCAGCGTCTGCTTTTTTCTTAACTTCAGAATCATATTGACGCTCACGGCGCAAAATCTCTTTTTCTTCAAGCTCGATCTGCTTTTGACGTTCGATGATTTTGACCTGCATTTCCTGTTCAGTTACCTCTTGCTGTGCGCGGGCATTTTCCAGATCGTAAGCCTGGTCAGCACGAGCCTTGGCGATATCCTGCTCACGGCGGAATTCTGCCATTTTCAAACCATTTATTTTCTCAGCTTCCGCAATTTCTGTCGCTCTTTCAAACTCTGCCTTTTTCGCTTCCTTATCTGCTTCCGCTTTCTTGATGCGAGTTTCTTTTTCCGCATCGGCTGTCGCGATATCAGCATCACGCTTCACCTGTGCGATCCGCGGCTTACCGAGTGAATCAAGATAACCATTCTTATCACGAACATCCTTGATCGTGAATGACACAATCACCAATCCCATTTTTGCAAGGTCCTGTGAAGCAACACGCTGCACTTCCTGTGAGAACTTATCACGATTTTTATAGATTTCTTCCACGGTCATTGAACCGAGGATAGAGCGAAGATGACCTTCCAAAACTTCCTTCGCTTCATTTTCTCTGTCTTCCTTAGTTTTACCAAGGAACTGCTCGGCAGCAGTGGCAATTTCACTGATCGACCCGCCGATCTTAATGATTGCTGTACCATCTGCCATTACTGGTACACCCTGCTCTGTATATACTTCAGGCGTCGTAACTTCCAGTTTACTCGATAGCAGGCTTAGCGGGCGGGACTGCTGGAAAACTGGAAAAATGAAGGTACCGCCGCCACGGATAATCTTGATTTTATTATTCGATTCATCCATATGGACATTTCGGCTGCCGAGAAAACTTCCTGTTACGATCAAAGCTTCATCTGGTCCTGCCGTCTTGTATTTCGTAATAAAAACAGCAATCATGGCAATAATCAAGAAAACGACAAAACCAATCACAATAAACATTAAATCCATTCTATCTCCCCCTAAATGAAGTTCTCTAACTCATCATAGACTTTTACCTGTAGCACACCATTTTCAATATCAATAATTAATACTTTTTTACCATAAGGAATTTCCGTCTTAGCAAAGCTGGTTGCCGGCTTAGATATTCTGCCGCTAATACTTTCGATCAAGACCTCTCCATAACCATCAACCGGAACAGCTGTGATGACCGTTCCGACTCTCCCTCTTAAATCACTTTCCTTATACACAAGCGACTCCTCAGCATTGGATAAGGGAATAAGGACAAAAACATTCAATAATATCACAAGAATAAGTGCAACAAGTGCAGAAAAGCTTGCGATCAGGCCACTATGCAAAGCTGTAAAAACCTCAGCTAAATAGCTGCCTGCGGAAAAAATGGTTATAAATGAAAAAATCAATGTCGGATTGATCAGTGGAATGCTTTCCATTACACCGTCTAAAAAATCACTAAAAAACAAGTAAAGAATCGTGATTGCTCCAGAGATGACCAAACCATATAAATAAACTGTTTCTAGTGGCAATCCAAATAGCTCCATCTTTCTCACCCTTTTTTAAAATCTATTACTTAAAACCTATACAAGCACCTCCCCTTCTCTAATTATTTCTTACTATGTAATACGGATAAATTGGAAATTAGTTTCAATTTTTTAAAAAATTAGTCAAAAAAAGGTAGCTGATCTCCCACTGAAAGAAAATTTTCAGTTAGGAAACCAGATACCTATATTTATGCTCTTTTTTCAAGATCTCTTGCAGTCTTGCTCGTTTCGACTTCTTTTTCATCTTTGAAGGTTCCGAATAGATAATCAGCGAAGGGGGTACTTACTCCATACCAGTAGTTCTCGTTTTTAAAGTGATGCAGGATATGGACCTTTTTTACCCACCTGCCGAAACTGGTCTTGGGCTTGATCGGGCGATGTGCCACATAATGCTTCCATTCATAAATTAATAGCATCGCCAATAACCCGGTTCCAAACGCAATCGTATAATTGAAACTCTTAGAAAAGTAATAAAAGATCAATGAGAGAATCAGGAAATTAGGCAGGCTGTACCATAAAGGCAGGAATAAGAGTTTGAGGTTGTTAGGATCAGTATGGTGATCATAGTGAATTCTTTTTAAAAACTTCAGAAAATAAGGGTTATTAGGGGTCTTTAAATGAAACAAGAAACGATGCGTTAAATATTCACTGAAAGCAAAAGTCAGCATGCCGAAGACAAGAAATAATAACATGCCCAGTGTAAGACCCTTCCAGAGAGCCACTCCAACTCCTGTTGCAATTAACGCTATTAAAATACTAATATCAGGAAAGAAAAAGAAATCCTTATAGAGTTTGTTCATCCAAACCATGCTCCCCCTTGATAATGATTAATTACATTATATATTTTTCTGATTTTTCAATCAATATATCTCAAAAATATAAACCCGCTAAGACCAAGTAATAGCGGGCACTTACAATTCGATTATTCCTTTACTAATTGTTCCTTATTTTTTACTGCCATGCTGTACATCTTTTTAATCATGCGTATTTGTCCGCGATGGCTGATCTCGTCTTCGAATACATGAAACCATTTGAAATAATTGTTTCCAGGTTTGTTCCACCACCATGCTGTTTGCTCAAACAACCACTCATCACTAAGAGATTGGAATTTTTTAAATGTGTCGTTCCTCGCAGCCTGAAGATCTTTAAGGTAATACTCAAGAGAATTGCCTTTAAAAGTCGTTCTGCCCTTCTCGCCAAGTTCAAGCCCTGCCAATAATGCTTCTTCTTCTTCCTCGGTTGGATCGCGTCTTTCAAACGTGACGATTTGGTAAATACGCTCCACCGCCGCCAAATGTGCAAGCAGCATCCCAATCGAATTCGCTTCTTCATGCACAAGGAAATCGAGTTCCTCTACCGAAAGACCTTCCACGGCCATTAACGTTGTTTCACGCGCATAATTCATCATGGAAACCAGATGACTAAAAGTAGGAGAGAACCCGTCCTTCTGATCAATTAAATAGATCGTCGACTTATCATAGCTCATAATCTCAACTCATTTCTCTATAAGACTAGAATAATAACTATTCGCTACTTTACATAAATATCCTCTAATAAACACTCTGAATTTAACATCCCTTCAACACATTAAAGCGCTGGGGGTCAGACCCCCAGCGCTTTAATGTGTTAAATTGCTAAATCTGCTGTTTTTACTTCTTCATTGCCTCTTGGTGCGATGAACTCGTTATAAAAGGTTGCGTTGGCTGTAGAAATATAAGGTGTCAGCCATAAGAACCCGATTCCAAGTGTAAAAATAGCAATAAAGATCCAGCCAATGAAGCTGAGGTTCATGAGGAAATATTTCCATTTAAACCCTTTCATTCTCTTTCTGCTTTCGGTGATCGCCTCTAGTGCTGAGTATTCAGGATTGTCCTTCATCAGGAAAAAAGCTTGTGAGTACGCAATACCTTTAATAATTCCAGGAATAATCAATAATAAAGTCCATAGCATTGTGAAAATACCCATAAGAATAGATGTACCGATTACTTTCAATGAGAGCTCCCACTCTTTATAAACTGCGAATACTTGAGAAATCTTCGGGTCGTTCCATCTTGCGATTACAAGATAAAACCAATAGCTAGCAACTGACAGAGGGATGAAAAGGAATGAGAAAAACAAACTTATTAGATTTGCTGCGGTAGAGGGTTCTTCCTCATCGACCCAGGCTGAAAACCCACCGCTCATCATCATCTCCGCCATCATTGGAACAATTGTTGTCACTAAAAAAACGGTAAACGTCAGCAGGACTCCCATGCCCCATTTTCCTTTTAATGAAGCAAGGGCCTTCTTTTTAATTTGTGAAATGCTTAAATTCATTTAGCTTCCTCCTATAGTTTATGTCTTAATTAGATTTACTCTAAAAAAGTAAAGTTTCAACCCATTATATTTTAATAATGAACAGATTATTTATTGAACTGCTCCAGCCACCGAAGCAAAATCATCAATCCAGTCAACCAACTCGCCAGCTCTTAACGGTTTCGAATAGTAATAGCCTTGTATAATAGGATTTTCGGAATTTGTTGATAAAAATTTTATTTGCTCTTCAGATTCGACTCCTTCAATGACTACTTTCAGTTTCAAAGAATGGCCCAGGCTGATGATCGCCTTAATAATGGCAGAATCTTTATCTGATTGTGGCACGTCATCTACAAAAGATTTATCTATTTTCAATGTGGAAATAGGCAGACGTTTTAAGTAAGACAAGGAGGAGACACCAGTACCGAAATCATCAAGGGCAACGGTAAATCCATACTCCTTGAACTCACTGACAGCCCTGATCGCATTCTCAATATTATCGATTACGCTTGTCTCTGTAATTTCAAGTTCCAGATAATTACTTGCAATCTCATATTTAGAGACACTCTCTTTTAAAATTCCCATCAACAGCGGCGAAGTAAAATAGGAACCTGGAATATTAATGGCAATTTTAAAGGCTTTAATTCCCTGTAAATTCCATAGTGAGATCTGCTTGCACACATGGTCAATGATCCAATCCGTCACCTCGTGCATCTTTCCGTTTTCCTCAAGGATCGGAATAAAGACACCTGGCGGCACTAAACCATGCATCGGATGGTCCCATCGCAGTAAGGCTTCTACTCCAAATATCTGTTTCGTGTTTGTACATATTTTTGGCTGGTATACAACGAATAGTTCGTTCTCATTTATTGCTCTCTCTATATCATGGACGAGATGCCTTTCAAATGCATAAGTGTGTACGACTGGGTCATATTCAATGACTTCATGCTTATACATAATGCCTGAGTGATGAAGGACAGCCATAGTGTTGGCAAACAAGTCAACCCTTTCATATCCATGTGAAGATGTAACTGCACATACCATGTCGACAACTAATTTTTTCTCATTGAACTCTAATGATTTCTTTAGAACGGAAGCGATTCTCAACATCGAAAGTTTAAGCTTCTCATAGTCACGGGGATCGGCTGAGGCAACTGCGAACCGGTTTCCTTCAATCCTATAAATGGTCGCAGTCCCTAACTTTAGGCGAACGATGATTTCGCTGCCCGCCTTAATAATCTCATCTCCAAACTCGTATCCATATCTGCTGTTCCACTTCTCCAAACCATGTAAATGAATGATCGCCAAGCAGGACATGGCAGAAGAATTCATCACTTTTTCAAACTGCCTCCGATTCGGCAGTCCTGTCAATGCATCGAAATTGTTTAAGCGGAAATCAACATACCGGTCAAGCAGGCTGGATAGCCCCGAAAGTCCTAATATAACAGAAATACCTAATGCTACAGCAATCACAAGAAGAGGCAGATTCATATGCTGCCCATGATGCAATCCTGAAGTGAATGGCTCATCCGTGTAAAATACTACAGCTTCCATCCCAGTGTAGTGCATACTTGCCACCGCAAGACCCATAATGAGCGAAGTAAGGGATTTCACATAAAAATTGCCCATGTATTTTTGCAGACTTGAAAAAATGTACAGTGCCACAAAGGAAACAACTATTGCTATAGCTATGGATAAAATAAAAAGCAAAGGGTTATATACGTACTTCGCTTCCGTTTCCATCGCAGTCATCCCAATATAATGCATAGCTCCAATCCCAATGCCCATAGTCATACCAGCTAGAGCCTGTGGCCAACGGGTATGATTAATCCGATTGGAAATATAAAAAGCCAAATAGGAGGCGAGTATCGCAGGCAAGACAGACAATATGGTAAGAGGAATGTTATATTTCATCGAAACGGGAAGTATAAAAGCGCTCATCCCTATAAAATGCATTGCCCAGATTCCCAGTCCCATCGCAACCGAAGCAAGACCCAGCCAAAAATTGCGGCTAAAGAAACTATTCTGCTTGATTCTTTCATTCATGGAAAGAGCGGTATATGATGCAAAACACGCAATAAGAACCGAAAGGATCACAATTGGCAGAGAGTACTTACCGTGTAAAAACAAAACATCTGATTCGGGCATTGAAAACATAATGTGCAAACATCCTTTTTTTGTTTTTCATGTTGTAAAGCCTATTTATGTAATTATCGGTTTCCAGGTTACAATTGTGAACGTTTTGGCCAATAAAAAACGCTGCACAGGGCAGCGTTTCAGTTTGTAAGATTATTCTAATTTAAAATGGTGTGTTTTCCAATAGTTTTTTATTGTATACCATTCTTTGCAGCTTTCTCCAGCCTTTTAACGCGCCTTCAACAGACACAAGATAAATAATTTTAATATACTTTCCCTAAAGAAAAAAACGAAAAAAACTGCTAATAGAGCATTATTACAAACTACTCAACAATCCGCTCCGGACAAGAATATACATTAAAAGAATTGCCTCGGATAAAACCAACTGCTGTAATATTCAAATCCTTTGCCAGCTTGATTGCCAAGTCGGTTGGAGCGGATTTTGAAAGGACGATTCCTACCCCGATCTTTGCAGCTTTCAATAGGACTTCAGAGGAAATCCTGCCGCTGAAAACAATGATTTTATCACGGACAGGCACTCGGTTCAAAATGCTATATCCAAATAATTTATCTAAAGCATTATGCCTTCCTATATCCGTTCTTGACACAATCACTTCTTCGGAATTGCAAAGAGCTGCATTATGTACTCCGCCTGTTTCCTGAAATACTTGTGAATTGTTTTGCATCTCGTTCATAAGGGCAATGGCTTTTGAAGCGGTAATCGTTGTTTTTGCTGTGGAAGTTTTAGCCGTCCTGGAATCATTGTGAAAATAAAATTGGCGGCTTTTTCCGCAGCAGGAACCAATAAATCGTTTAGAGTAATATTGCTGGTTTGTAGTGGTTTCCGCTTTTAGCATGACATAAGCATACCCACGGCTTTCATCAATATTCATGGAATGGATATCACTATAGAAACGGATAACTCCTTCTGATGCCAGAAACCCGACAACCATTTCCTCAAAATGTGTCGGTGTACAGACCATGGTAGCAAATTCCACGTCATTCACAAAGATGGTCAACGGAAACTCATTGACGATGACATCCTCCACATTCTGGAATTGTCCGTTTAAATATTTTGTAATGGTATATTTATCACTCATATTTTCCAACATTGTCTTCACCTTAGCTTCTAAGATTTTGAGAATATTAAAATCTAAACACAATCGAATCTTTTTCACAAGAAAAATTTACAACACGTTCATAGTGTAAAATTGATATATCAATCCTAATAGTTGTTGCATCTACATTTAGTAAGTGATAGAATTTTTTTGAAGTTCACAAAACCGCCACATTTTGATTCGAGATAGCGACCCTGTCGTCGGTTAAGATGTAAAGCGGAAATGTAAGCGATTAGCAGTTGGTCCGATAGTAGCGAAACCTGCTTAGTACTAACCGTCAATCTTTCTTTAGTCATCCCTGTTGTCAAGGGATTTAAAGAAGTTGGCGGTTTTTCTGTTTTTTACTGTCATTCTACATATTTCATTTACTGAAACGGATGTTTGATATTTAAGCATGGTATTGCTATTTGACAGATTGCATGGTTTAAAAGGACTTTTCAAAAGTGAATAAGGGGGAACAAAGGATGAAAAAAACTAAGAATCGATGGCTTATTGCAGCATCGGCAGTGGGAATTCATATTTTCATTGGATCAGTATATGCCTGGAGCAATTTTACGAATCCATTGATTGAAGAATTCGGCTGGACGTCAAAGCAGGTTCAATTTACATTTAGTCTCGCTATTCTTTTTTTAGGACTGTCAGCAGCATTTCTTGGACATTTTGTTGAAAAGCACGGACCGAGAAAAGCAGGTCTTCTTGCAGCTGGCTTTTTCGGAGCAGGGATATTAGGCTCTGGACTGGCAGTAAATCTTGGATCACTGCCGTTATTGTATATCACTTACGGCGTATTGGGCGGAATTGGCCTTGGGGTAGGCTATATTGCCCCAGTATCAACCTTAGTGAAATGGTTCCCTGACCGACGAGGCCTTGCAACCGGCCTTGCAATCATGGGATTCGGGTTTGCTGCAGCAATTTCCAGCCCGGTTATGGATTCATTAATAAAGTCTGTTGGCACAGCTAAAACGTTTTATATTTTAGGCGCAGCATATTTCATTATCATGACGCTATCATCCCTATACTTAGAAAAACCACCAGTTGATTGGGCACCAAAGGGCTTTAAGGAAAAAGCACAATCAGGAAAAATTAAAATAAAACAGGATTTAGCTCAGCTAACAGCTAATGAAGCAATCAATACTTCCAGGTTTTATTATTTATGGGTGATGCTCTTCATTAACGTAACCTGCGGAATCGCTATATTATCAGCCGCAAAACCTTTAGCGGAAGAAAGCATTGGGCTGACTACTGCAGAAGCAGCGGCACTTGTTGGCGTAATGGGTCTCTTCAATGGCTTTGGACGCATTGCATGGGCTTCTATTTCAGACTATATTGGCCGTCCAAACACTTACACTATATTCTTTGCATCACAAATCGTATTATTCACTTTGCTTCCACATACAAAAGAAGCATTCCTTTTCCAGATCATGCTAGCGATCGTTTACACAATGTACGGCGGAGGATTTTCTGCAATTCCAGCATTCATTGGAGACATGTTCGGAACAAAACAGCTTGGTGCGATTCACGGATATATCTTGACTGCATGGGCAGCCGCAGGATTAGCCGGCCCAATGTTTGCAGCCTGGATGAAAGATAACACAGGCAGCTATGCGACGAGCTTAACATTCTTTGCCGGTCTATTCGTAGTTGCACTTGTAGTTTCGATTTTGATCCGTCGTGACATTCGTAAATTACGGGAACAAAATGCAGCAAATGAAAGATTGGCTGGTTAATTCTTTTTAATTGTTTCTTCGTATGGTAAAATACCTATCATCTTATAACCTGTATAGATGACAGGAGGATAGTATGAATAAATACGAGGCTGAGTTCAGCAACCTGGTCCGTTCTTTCCGAAAAAAGCATATGGGAAAAGGACCAAGCAAAATTACCACTACATTCTGCAAAAACTGGGCAATCTGCGAAATGGAAGGAAACCTTTCGCCTGTTGAGAAGTTCATAGCTACGGCGAATGAAGGAAAACAGGCATTGAGAGCGGCCAGAACCGAAATGGTGAAAGAAATGTACCGTAAAAATCCCCCAGTTGAAATGGAAGAATTTCTTGGGTGCAAGTTTGTTGAACTATTTGTAGATATAGATATTGATCGTGATTTTGGCATGTCGATCTTTGTTTTTGAAGAGGACATCCAAGCAAAATTTTGTTAAAAAGGTATGGCACTTGGCAGCGTTCCTGCTAAAGACTAACCACCGTCATTACTCAAAACATGAAATTTGTTTTGGGTATACGGTGGTTTTTCTTTTTGGCTCTGTTATACGAGGCTGTTGATTTTCGTTCCAGGCGCTTCGCTTTCCGCGGGGCTGGCGCTGAGCCTCCTCGTCGCTTCGATCCTGCGGGGTCTCACCTGACCAGCTGCGCCCGCAGGACATTGAATAGCTTCCTCGAACCTGCCCACGCACGATGGAAATGCGTTAGCATTTTCGGAGGAGTCTGCGCGCCTTCCACTACAATCAACAGAGTTAAAAAATCAAAATTCAACTTTAACAGAGCCTTATTTTCAAGTCTTTAATATTCAAAAATTCAGTAATTAGTAGATTCATAATGGGAGTGTTTTAAATTGGGAAAAACAAAACATCCAGGACCACAAAAAAAAGCGGTTATGCCTGCACCAAAACATTGGGTTAGCCCGATTCCTTTTGGACTTGGCAAGGTAAAGCCTAAACATATAAGAGATACGTTTAAAACCCTTTGGGATAATAGAGATAACTTCGGTTACGCAACAAATATTTTAACTAAAGGTGTATGTGATGGCTGCGCTCTTGGTGTATCCGGTCTTCACGACCAGACCTTGAATGGCCCACACATCTGTACAACAAGGCTCAATGTGCTTCGATTGAACACTGCAGGCTCCATCGATCAGGAAATCCTCCATTCTGATATTGATGAATTAAGGAAATATGACAGTACCCAGCTGCGTAAACTTGGACGCATTCCATACCCAATGATCCGCAGAAAAGGCGAACGAAACTTTTCTCGTATCACCTGGGATGATGCAATGAATATGATTGCTGAAAAAATGAAAAAGCTGGATCCAAAGCAGTACGCTTTTTACCTGACTAGCCGTGGGATTACAAATGAATCCTATTATGTAGCAGGAAAAGTATCTCGATTCCTCGGAACAAACAATATCGACAACGCGAGCCGGATTTGCCACTCTCCATCGAAGACTGCCCTTAAGCGTTCCATTGGGGTTGGTGCTTCTACTTCCAACTATTTGGATTGGATCGGCACCGATGTCCTTCTGTTTTGGGGAAGTGTAGCATCAAACAGCTCACCTGTTTCTTCAAAATATATGCTTGAAGCAAAGAAAAAGGGAACAAAGATCATTGTTGTTAACCCATACAAGGAACCAGCGATGGATGAGTACTGGATTCCATCGAATCCTGAGTCAGCATTGTTTGGAACAAAAATAGCAGATGATTTCTATCAGGTTAACATTGGCGGGGACATCGCTTTTATGCATGGAATCATGAAGCACTGGTTCGACATGGAAGTAATGAAACACGGTTCTGCAATCAATCATGAGTTTGTTGATCAGCACGTAAATGGATATGAAGAATTGAAGGCAAAAGTCCAGGAACAGTCATGGGAGGAAATTGTCACTTCTTCAGGCGTAACAAAAGACCGCATTATTGAATTGGCAGAGCTGCTAGCAAACAGCAAAAATGCAGTTTACGCATGGGCTTTAGGCTTGACGATGCATTCTTTCGCAACTGACAATATCTCTCAGGTTGCAAATCTTGCCCTCCTTCGCGGACATCTTGGAAGGAAGTACGCTGGATTAATGCCTTTCCGCGGCCACTCATCCGTTCAAGGCAGCGGAGAAATGGGAGCTGACCCATTCGTTCTTCCTGGCGGAGATTTTTATGGAGAAAATATCAGGCGCATTGAAGAAATATGGGGATTCGAGCTGCCTAAATGGCAAGGAGATATCGTCGGAATGACACTTGAAAACATCCTGCTGCCAGAAGATCATGAACGCAAGATTAAAATGTATTATTTATCTGGAGGAAATTTCCTGGAAACAATGCCTGATCCTAACTTTGTTGAAAAAGCATTGTCTGAACTTGATATTCGCGTACATCAGGATATCATTCTGAATACCTCTACTCTTGTTGATGCAAAAGAAGCTGTCATTGTTCTCCCTGCTAAGACTCGCTATGAGCAGGAAGGCGGCGGTACATCCACATCTACGGAACGAATGGTTTATTTTAGCCCGGAAATTGAGGGCAATAAAAACCAGGTTGAAGAAGCACGGGCCGAGTGGAAAATTTACATCGATTTAGCTAAAAGGGTCAAGCCTGAAACTGCTCATATGGTCGATTTTAAAGATGCTCAAGACATTCGAAATGAAATCGCTATAGCAAATCCGAATTACGATGGAATTCAACATCTAAGTAAATCAGGAGATGTGTTCCAATGGGGTGGTGCATGGCTATGTGAGGATGGTATCTGCCCTACCCCTGACGGCAGAGGAAACCTTATTACTGTTGATATACCTGACCTCGGGAAAAAGGAGGGCCAGTTTATCGTTACCTCCCGTCGAGGAAAACAGTTCAATTCCATGGTTTACAATGAAGTCGATCCACTAAACGGCGCTGGCCGTTATGATGTATTGATGAATGCAGAAGATGCCCAGGAACTTAGCATTGCAGAAGGTGAAGGAATTGTCCTTTACAATGGCTTCGGAGTTTTCCAGGGAAGAGCGAAATTCGTTGATATTTCAAGTGGAAATGTACAGGTCCACTTCCCTGAAGGAAACTTCCTGTTGCCAAGAGGAAGATATGAGAAATATGCAGGGATTCCTGACTATAACATTACCGTTACACTTGAAAAAGCAGATCGCTTCAATGCGCGGAAAGATGTTGAACATCATGAAAAACGGATTGAAGAAGATGAGCTGGATGCACCAGCTTAATATATAGAAGAAAAAAGCGTGCAGACCATTTATGAGTCGGCACGCTTTTTTCTTCTATAGAATATTTTTTCGCGTAAACCTATTTATCAGAGCCGACTTTATTATTCTTCATGACTTCATCACGGAGCTTTAGATCAACCTGACAAAAGATTTCACTTAAAGACTTACTTTTATGTGTTATTCACGATCAATAATACGGATAGCCTACACCTGGGTATCCAAAACCTGGGTATCCTGCTCCAGGTCCGCAGCATACTGGTGGATAACCAAAAGGCGGGTATCCGTAAAACGGACGTGGATAAAATAATGCACTGCCTAGAAGTCCACCCGCAAGACCGCCAAGGAATGGCAATCCAAACCCTATAAATCTCTGGTCTCTTGCTGGATGCAGATTTCTGTAACGATACATAATGACCTACCTCCTTTATCTATTTATGTTTACACTAATTTTATATGCGTTCACCTACAAATCTGCTTGGGCTAAAAATTTTTAAGAACTGTCTGATGTCATCCCTTCTATTAAAAGATGGCAGGAAGCTAATCTCAAAGTGCCTTCATATTTTCTGCATATTCTTCCTGCCCTGCATGGTTTGTCTGTACCTCTCATAAGATAGAGAAAAGGAGGTTCAACATGTTTACGTTTCATTTTTATGTCTTTTTTACTCTTGGTGTCGTACTCTTACTTTCTATCTTTCTAGCTGATAAATCAAAAAATAGGATGACAGATATGATGGGAATGACCATCTCTATGTTTTTAAGTATGAATGTTGGCCTAACTTCTGGAATATTCCTTGGAACAGTCCATCAAGGTGATCTGTTTTATTCAACTATCTTTGCTATGATCATAGGAGCTGTATCCGGAACTATATGTTGTTTTAAATTAGGGATATCCTCTTCAATAGAAGGTTTTATGGCAGGTATGATGGGCGGAATGATGGGAGCGATGCTGGGGGAAATGCTCGTTCCTGACAAATCGCTAGTTCTTATCTATATCTTTCTGACACTTTCGATAAGTTCGTTGTTTTTATATAAAATTTTACCTGATTCGACTAGCCGTATCCATTCGTTAACTGAATTAATCAAACCAATTATGATGTTCATTTTCATTTCAGCTTACCTCTTAGTTGGAAGCCAGTTAGGGAAAGATTGGGCAGAAAATCCTCTAGGGGGCTCTGGCAGCCACAAGGAACATCAAGATAGAAATCATAGACACTAATGGATATAAGAGCAAATTTAATAAACAATATATCAAGAAACGGTTATTAATCTACCGTTTCTTTTTTTTTACAGTGGAATACACACTGCAGACCGAAAACATTATGAACTTTTCTCCTACATTATATTTTCTATTTCCTTCTATCTATTATAATTTTTGATTTCAATGAAAAAACTGCACCACCTATTGTTAGTCTTGGCCAACAATTGAGATGCAGTTTTAGAATAATATATTATGACTTTATTGTTTAACTACAGGCTGTGTCTCCTGTAAAAGCAAACCGGACCTTCTGTTGTTTGTCACAATAATGTATACCGCTGCAACCGCAATGGCAACTGCAATGAACGATCCGATATTGAAAATTCCTTTTTGGGAATACCAGACAATTGAATAGCCTACTGAGCCTGAAAGCAATGCGTA
The DNA here is from genome assembly GCF_049532715.1 of Heyndrickxia sp. MSNUG. Taxonomy (NCBI): domain Bacteria; kingdom Bacillati; phylum Bacillota; class Bacilli; order Caryophanales; family Bacillaceae; genus Heyndrickxia; species Heyndrickxia sp. MSNUG. Next base: position 1,471,216 of record NZ_CP150978.1, on the reverse strand, counting down.
GTAGGTGAATGGGAAGAGCGTTTTTCGTATGACAGCGCCTTCTTTTCCTACCAAGCCAACCACAGCTGAAGCAGCTACGACGTTATGAACACATATCATATTTCCTGCTGCCCCTCCTACTGCCTGTAATGCAACAATCCAAGTAGGATCTACCCCAATCTGGGAGCCAACATCATATTGGAAAAGCGAGAACATCATGTTACTGACAGTATTACTGCCTGCAATAAATGCTCCAATTCCTCCAATGAAGGTTGAGAATAGCGGCCAGTTATCCCCAGCTAATGCTGCTACGCCATTCGCAAGTTCAATCGGCATTTTATCAAAGCCTGCTGCCCCGCCACCGGTATTCAGGAACACCTGCACCATTGGCACAGTAAAAATCAGGGCTGTTGAAGCTGCGATCATCGTTTTTCCAGATTGTGACCACGCCTTCTTGTATGCGCTTCCATTCATACCATGAAGGAAAAATGTAATCAGAGATACAAGGATGAAAATTGTTCCTGGCGAGTATAAAGGCTGAAAGCTGGATGTAATACCTGAACCAAAAATATCTTCAAGTGCAACCACCTTAGATTTTAACCACGCTGCAATCGGAAGGGAATTTAACCTTGACAGCACTAGGAATACGCCTACCAAAACATATGGTGCCCATGCGCGCATCATACTCATACTGCCGCTTTTGTGAGCGATATCCTTAATCTCCAGCTGGCCAATCCATTCTGGATCCCATTTTGATTTCTCTTCAAAATCCCATGCTTCTTCTTTTGGCGGCATAAGGAATCCTTTTTTAGCTGCAAAAATCACAATTGCCAATCCTGCTAGTCCACCTATCATAGAGGGGAATTCTGGACCCAGTAAGTTTGCGACAATAATATAAGGAATTGTCATAGCGAAGGAAGAGAAAAGTGCGAACTTCCAAATCTTTATTCCTTCAGAGAATGACTTGTTTTTGCCAAAATACCTTGTCATTAATGATACAACAAATAATGGCACAAGCGTTCCTGCGATCATGTGGAGCAAGGCAACTTTCACTGCGATTATATCAACAAGACCTAAAAAGTCATTTGTGATCCCAGTGTCGGCTGATAGACCAGTAAAGACGCCTACGAGCATTGGTGTCCCAACTGCCCCGAATGATACGGGTGTACTTTGAATAACCATCCCGGCAACTACTGCGGCCATTGCGGGAAATCCTAGCCCCACAAGCAAAGGCACTGCAACCGCAGCTGGTGTTCCGAATCCAGCAGATCCTTCGATGAATGAGCCAAACAGCCAGGCGATGATAATTACCTGAATTCGGCGATCTGCGGAGATATCCGTGAAACCCTGGCGGATTGTTTTAATTCCACCGCTTTCCTGCAGAGTATTTAACAGTAAAATTGCTCCAAAAATAATGTAAAGAAGTGTTGCGGCTACAATTAGTCCGTGAACAGATGCGGCAGCTACATTGGCTCCTGGCACCTTCCAAACGAATAAGGCAAGTCCAATTGCAATTACATAAGAAATTGGCATTGCTTTGCTTGCTGGCCATCTAAGTCCGACCAGAAAAATTCCTACCGCGAGAATCGGCAGTAAAGACAAAAAAGCTAATACTCCAGTACTCACCAAAAATCATCTCCCTTTTTGTTTGGTAATAAAAAACGTGATTTCATTTCGTTGCGCATTGCAAAACTTTGTTATATAACTATAGAAATTTTGTTATACAACACCTATTACTAATTATACAAACCATGCAATGAAAATATCAACAATTTTTCGAAAATTTAGATTATTATATTATAAAAGTAATATTAATTTCAATGTTTTTATTACACTGTTAATCTTTTTCAGAGAGAATGTTTCCGTACAGATTAAAGCTTTTCTTTATTTTCCAATAAGTAGGAATATGAAAATTCATCTTATTTAATACTTTTTAAATTCGCTTTTTACTTAAAGAAACAAAAAAAGTTTGCCTAAAATAACAATTTGTTATTCGGGCAAACTTTTCGGTTAAATCATTTGATTATGCTTTGTATATCCTAGCCTTGTTGAAATTTGAAATCCAGTGTTGATGATTTTGTCTTTCAGAAGCTGCAGCCTTTCTTCAGTCATTCTCATCGTGGGACCTGAAATACTTACCGCGGCTGCTACTTTACCGAGATGGTCAAATATTGGAACGGCAATACATGTGATTCCATTCTCATTTTCCTCCAAATCAAGAGCATATCCCTCTTGTTTTACCTGAACTAACTCCTGAAAAAATGTATCTTTATCTGTTATCGTTTTTTCTGTATGCATTGGCATGCCTTTTCGGTCGAGGACTTCATGAACGACTCCGGATAGCTGGTGTGCAAGAATTGCTTTACCAACGGATGTACAGTGCATAGGTGCCCGCTTCCCGACTTTGGAATGCATTCTTAATGTTTCATTTCCTTCCAATTTTTCAATATATACTACCTCTCCCTGGTCATACACTACAAGATGGATCACTTCATTGGTTTCATTCTCGAGCTCCTGGAGAAATGGTCTTGCTTCTGCTCTTAAGTCTATGGAATCAAGAAGCTTAGAGCTGACCTCCAAAAATTTGTACCCCAATTTATACTTTCCCGTTTCATCATCTTGTTCTATATAGCCATATTGGGCAAGCGTAGACAAAATACGGTATACAGAGCTCTTATTAATATCTATTTGTTTAGAAATCTCAGTTACCCCTAGACCGCCTTTTTTCATACCAACTAAATGAATGATATCAAGTGCCCGGCTAACGGACTTAACGACATTTTCTCTTTCCATTCCACTCACCTCAAGTACTGCCTCACTCTTTAAATTGTGCTTTATATGCCACCTAATTGTAGCACACTATGTTTACAGCTTTTAACGGTGTGCGGCTGACTTTTCCTTCACAGATGCGAACACATTTTTGAGAGTTCCTATCTCTTCAATTTCACATTCTATAACATCATCTGCTCCGACAAACTCTGCCCCTACCGGACTGCCGGTGAGGATGGCATCTCCTGGTTTAAGTGTCATAACCTTTGATAGATATGAAATCATTTTGCGAATCGGGATAATCATGAGGTCAGTTGGACTGTTTTGTTTTTCGATGCCATTAAGCTTTGCTTGTACATTTACAGTAAACGGATCAAGTTCTGTTTCGATAACTGGGCCCAATGGAGTGAAGGTGTCAAAAGACTTTCCGATTGTCCAGTGCCCATCCTGGTGGAAAAACTTCGGGGCAGTTACGTCGTTTCCAATCGTATAGCCAAAGACATAATCGAGAACATTTTCTTCAGCAATGTTTTTTGCTTCCTTACCAATTACCACAACAAGCTCAGATTCGAATTTTACCTGTTCTGCCCCCTCAGGAATGATGATTTCCTTTTCTGGTCCAATAACAGAGGATACGGGCTTAAAGAAGAATACCGGGATTTCAGGAAGTTCGGCTGGCAAATCTTCTTTTTTTGCCACAAAGTTCGCTCCAATACCTATTACTTGATTAGGAACGAGCGGCGCTAGCAAGCTTACCTCATCCAATGCGAAAACCTTGCCCGTGTAATCCCAGCTGCTAAAAATGTCACCCGTAATTTCCTTTATCATTTCTTCAGCAACGACACCTGAATATTCTTTTGAATCGATCGTAAATCTAGCAAATTTCATTTTGCTGCTCCTTTCGAATTTCAGTTTTATAGAGAACTTTGTATATGAGCTCAAGTTTTCTCAGGTTGTTTCTATAATTATATATAAGGGCACTCTAATCTGAGTTAGAATGCCCTTATAAAGGATAGATGAAATTAATTCTTCACCGCAAACTTTGCTTTCGCTTCTTGGCGGCGGCGATGGAGGATTGGTTCAGTATAGCCGCTCGGCTGATCATACCCAAGGAAGACAAGATCACACGCAGCCTGGAACGCAACAGAATTGTCATAGTCAGAAGCCATTGGCCGGTAATCTGGATCTAATTCATTCTGTTTATCTACTACTTTTGCCATACGCTGTAAGGTTTCAAGGACTTGCTCTTTCGTGCAAACACCGTGGTGCAGCCAGTTTGCCATATGCTGGCTGGAAATCCTTAGAGTAGCCCGATCTTCCATCAGTCCTACATCATTGATATCAGGAACTTTGGAGCAGCCGATCCCTGATTCAACCCAGCGAACCACATAGCCCAGGATTCCCTGTGCATTATTATCAAGCTCCTCCTGAATTTCTTCAGCTGTCCACTGAGGGTTTTCGGCAACCGGTATTTGAAGGATTTCATCTCTGTAGTCTTTTGATTCCTTTGCCAGTTCATTTTGGACTTCGAATATGTCTACCTCATGGTAATGAAGAGCATGCAATGTAGCAGCAGTTGGAGAAGGTACCCATGCTGTGTTTGCTCCAGCCTTCAAGTGGCCGATCTTTTGTTCGAGCATTGGCCCCATCAAATCTGGCATAGCCCACATACCCTTTCCGATTTGAGCATGTCCCTGGAAGCCAACGTCCAGCCCTGTAGCAACATTCGATTTTTCATAGCCCTGCAGCCAGACGGACGATTTCATGTCATTCTTACGGATCATCGGACCAGCCTCCATGGAGGTGTGCATTTCATCCCCAGTGCGATCCAGGAATCCTGTGTTAATAAACACGACTCTGTCTTTTACTTCACGAATACATGCTTTCAAGTTAAGGCTAGTGCGTCGTTCTTCATCCATTACGCCAATTTTTAGAGTGTGGCGTTTTAGCCCAACAAGATCCTCTACACGATCAAACAGTTCATTGGCAAACGCCACTTCCTTAGAACCATGCATTTTGGGCTTTACAATATAGATGGAGCCTTTTGATGAATTCTTAAATTTGGTATTACCAATAACAGAGTGTTTTCCAATCAATCCTGTAAAAACAGTATCCAGGATTCCTTCCGGAACTTCGTTTCCTTCTTCATCCAGGATCATATTGCTTGTCATCAGGTGGCCTACATTGCGGACAAACATGACAGAGCGTCCGTTAAGGCTGAATTCTTCCCCATTTGGAGCTTTGTATTGCCTGTCTGGATTCATCGTCCTTGTCATACTGCGGCCGTTTTTATTGAAATCCGCTGAAAGGTCTCCTTTTTGAAGGCCAAGCCAGTTGCGGTAAACTACCACTTTATCCTCAGCATCGACGGCGGCTACAGAGTCTTCGCAGTCCATAATCGTTGTCAATGCAGCTTCGAGCAAGATGTCTTTTACTCCCGCTTTATCGGTCATGCCAATTGAATGGCTTGGATCAATTTGGATTTCAAAGTGTAAACGGTTATTTTTCAGCAATACAGCGGATGGATTCTCTGAATCTCCCTTATAGCCAACCAGCTTATCCTCTTCTTTTAGCCCTGTTGTCTTACCGTCTGTCAATAAAACAGTGAACTTCCCGTCTACAATGTAATATTTTTCGGCATCTTTATGTGAACCTTCAGCAAGTGGAGCTGCCTTATCAAGGAAATCGCGTCCATAGGCAATGACCTTGTCACCTCGCACAGCATTGTAGCCTAAGCCACGCTCTGCTCCATCCTCTTCGCTGATGGCATCTGTACCGTAAAGGGCATCATACAAGCTTCCCCACCGGGCATTCGCTGCATTTATCGCATAGCGTGCATTATTTACTGGAACAACAAGCTGTGGTCCAGCTTGGAATGCAACTTCTTCATCTACTGCTTCAGTGGTAACTTTGTAATCATCAGCTTCTGGCTCAAGATAGCCAATTTCCGCAAGAAATGTTTTATATTTTTCAAAATCAAAGCTTTCGCTGTTTTCGCGGTGCCAAGCATTCAGCTTGCTCTGGATTTCATCACGGATCTGTAATAATTGTTTATTTCTCGGCGCCAGATCTTTAACTAAACTGCCCAGTCCTGACCAAAACTGTTCCTGATCAACCTCCGAGCCCGGAATAACTTCAGAATTGATAAATTCATAGAGTTCTGATGCTACTTGTAGATTTCCCGCTTTTACATAGTCTGCCATGTGATTCGTTTCCTCCCTATTATTAGCCAAGATTAGCAGCGTCACAAATTTGTTTCTTATTACGAAACGCTGTTTCAAATAGTCTTTAAAAAAATCATACCATGCTTCTAAAAGAATTTTCAAATAATTTAACTGAATTTTTTCTATTTATTTACCGCTCATCCAATAGATGAAGCTGCAGCAATTTCTTTTTTAACCTCAACGCAGCGCCCAGGTGATGGAAATAGTTTTCCAGCATTCAAAAGATTTTTCGAGTTAAAGACTTGACGGATCTCTGTCTGTGCCAAGATTTCATCATCAGTGAACACAAATCGCATTTCTTCTCGTTTTTCAATGCCCACTCCATGCTCTCCGGTTATGGTTCCTCCAACATCAGCACACACCTTAAGACATAAGCTGCCTGCCTCGAGGGCTCTTTCGATTTCACCTGGTTTTCGGGCATCAAATAGAACCAATGGGTGAAGATTTCCATCCCCGGCATGAAAAATATTGGCGATGCGGAGTCCGAATTCATCACTGATTTCATTGATCCGCTTTAGCACTTCCGGCAGTCTGCTCCGTGGGATGACACCGTCCTGAACTAAATAGTCAGGTGAAATTGCTCCCATTGCACCGAAGCCAGTTTTGCGGTTTGCCCACCATCTTGCACGTTCTTGTTCACTCTGTGCAGCTTTTACTTCTCGGACGTTATTATTATTGCAGACCTCAAGAATCTGGTTGATTTGCTCACCAATCCCGGCTGCAATACCGTCCACTTCAATCAGGAGCACCGCTTCAATATCCTTTGGATGCCCAACTGGAAATGCTGCTGCCTCCACGCCTTCAATCGCCGTTTTATCCATCATTTCAAGTGCTGCAGGTACAATTCCTGCTGAAATGATATCTGACACGGCTTTGCTGCCGTCAGCTACCTTGTCAAAATAGGCCAATACTGTCTGCTTGTCTTCTGGATTTTTTAATATCCTCACGGTAATTTTTGTCACTATTCCCAACGTTCCTTCTGAACCAGTCAATAATCCAAGCAGATCATACCCTGGCAAGTCCGGAACTCCGTTTTTCCCTATTTCGATTATGTCCCCATTTGGCATGACGACCTCCAAACCAAGAATATGGTTTGTCGTTACCCCATATTTTAGGCAATGGGCTCCGCCGGCATTTTCAGCGACGTTCCCGCCAATCGTGCAGCAATATTGGCTTGAAGGGTCCGGAGCGTAGTAATAGCCCTTATCTGAAATAGAGTTGGTGAGCTTAAGGTTGACAAAACCGGGTTCAACCACTGCTCTTCTATTCTCAAAATCCACGCTTAAAAGCTTTTTCATGCGGACCATGCTGATGATTACCTCTCTGTTCAACGGAATCGCTCCGCCGCTCAATCCAGTGCCCGCTCCCCTGGCTAGGAATGGCAAGTCATTTTCATGGCAGTATTTAACGATTGCTGCTACTTCAGCTGTATTTTTAGGAAAAACGACTACCTTTGGCAAATGTTTATGGATGGTAAAGCCATCACAATCGTAGGCCAGAAGGTCTTCCTTCTGGTAAAGGATGGACTTTCGGACTGGATCATCACCGACGATCTTAGCGAGATTTAATATGTGTGGATCCTTCGTCTGCATGCCTTTGCGAGCCATTACTTTCCCTCCTTCAGGCTGTCTTCTTTTTGATATGCCCAGTCAAGCAGCTGAATCGTATGCACAACTTTTTGGTTTCTTCCGTGCTTTTGTACGCCAACGGCCATCTGAAGCATACAGCCTGGATTCCCCATTGAAATCATTTCGACATCTTCCGGAACATTTTCCATCTTGCTATCAAGGATGGCACCTGCCATGCCGGGGTTTGTTATGTTATAGATCCCTGCACTTCCGCAGCAGCGGTCGGAGTTTGGCATATGGACCATTTCGACTCCAGGGATATCAAGGAGAATATCCCGCGGCTCCTGGCGTATTCCCTGACCGTGTGCAAGGTGGCAGGCATCGTGATAGGTCATCCTGACCTTCATTTCTGCTTTAGGCTTTTCATATCCGGTGTCGTGAAGGTATTTAGAAATATCCTCTACCTTTTCGGAGAATTCTACAGCTTTGTCATGCCACTCGGGATCATCACGGAACAATTCATGATATTCCTTCAGCATACTGCCGCACCCGGCTGCATTGACTATGATTTTGTCAGCATCCTTGAAAGCTTCAATGTTTTTCTTGGCAAGCTTCCTTCCTGTTTCCCTGTCACCTGCATGGACATGCAGTGCCCCGCAGCATGTTTGGTTTCGCGGAATGATGACATCATTGCCATTACGAGTCAAAACATTAATGGTTGCTTCATTCACATCGCTGAACATGACATCCATTACGCAGCCCGTAAGCATCGCTACTTCCTTCTTTGTTTCCGATTTAGCTTTGATTACGTCCACATTCTTATATTTTTTACGAACAGGTTCATTGACTTCTGGCATGATCGATTCCATTTCAACAAGGTGCTTTGGCATGATGTTGATCAGTCCTGTTTTTCTGACTGCCTTTTGCATGCCGCTCTTTTGATAAAATTTCAGCAGGCTGCCTAATGAATTCAGTCGATTTTGATGTGGAAATAATTCCTGAAGGAAGAGTTTATTCACTGCTCCTTTCCAGCCTGTTAATGGCATTGCCTGACGAATTTGCCCACGAGCTTCTTCAATTAAACCTCCCACATTTACATCTGCTGGGCAGGCAGTAGTACAGGCGCGGCAATCAAGACATGCAAATACCGGATCCATGAATTGCTCATTGACTGTCAGCTTTCCTTCTGCTACCGATTTGATCAGATGGACTCTTCCACGCGGGGAATGCTGCTCCTGACCAGTAAGTTCATAGGTTGGGCATGATTCTAAACACATTCCGCAATGGACGCAATCTGCCCATTTATTTTCATCCGGTGGATCGCTCCAGAGATAATTGCTTAAACTGTTTGATGTGCAAGTTGGTTCCTGCTTCAAATCTAACTCTCTTAAACTCACAATTATATCCCTCCCACAAAACGTCCAGGATTCAGGACTCGATTTGGATCGACTTTTGCTTTTATTCCTTCTAATAAAAACTGGTAAGCTGGCTTTTCTCCCCAAGCATCGACTTTCTTGCGTGAAGCTAGTGGCAAATGTCTAACAACGACGTAACCGCTATGAAGGGCTGCTTTTTCCCTTAATAGGCTGATGGCGGATAGCACGTCTTCTTCTGCTCCCCTTAGCACCACCTGTGATAATCCATGTCCAAGCCCTCCATGCGCTTCAATCAGGAGGTTATGGGAATCCTGTAATGACTCACACTTTTTCAGGACCTCGATAACATCCATATTAACGGTTCCTATTTTCAAGGTTGCTTCTATACCATTTCCATCAATTGGTACAGCCCCATTTGGCACATTCCCATAAAAATCATTCCAAAATGATCTTGCTGCCTGCTTCTGAAGAATGTCCAGCTTAGTACCTGGCGGCTGTATCTTCCGGACGAATTCCTCCTGGTATTTAACTGAGCTTTCAACATCTTCAAAGCCGATTGCAAGAGTGAATACCCTTTCATTTAAAAGTTTTTCTGATAATGAAGGATTCATCAGTTCGAGAGCAACAGGCTCAACCACCGTATCCAAAAGCTGAACAGCAAAAGCTTTTGCCTTTTCCAGGCTGGTGTCAGTGAATTTTATCAACAACAGGCTTTCATCTTTTGTTATCGGCCTCAATTTCAAAGAGATTTCGGAAATGACACCAAGAGTCCCCATCGCACCAATATAAAGTTTATTCATGTCATAGCCAGCAACATTTTTCACTACTTTTCCTCCGGATCGAATCACTTTTCCATCCGGATAAACAATCCTAAGCCCGATTACCGCGTCACGTGCAGATCCATAACCAAGACGCTTGGGACCGCTTTCATTTACAGCAATAATTCCTCCGATCGTTGCCTGGGCAGGTAAAAATGGGTCAAGAGCTATTCTTTGATTAAACTCCTGCAGATAATCCTGAAGCTCTTTAAAGGTGCTGCCAGGTTTGACAGTAAGCGTCATATCGCCTGGTACATGTTCGACAATTCCTTTATAATTTGCCATTGATATAAGGATATCAGCTCCTTCTTCCGTTCCTCCAAATCCTCTTTTCGTGCCACAGCCAATCACATTTATCGTTTTATTTGTTTCATTTGCATATTTTAAAAGACTTGCAATCTCCTCTTCAGTATTCGGGAATACTGTTATCGAACCTCCATTGCCAAAAGCATTCGCTTCAATACCTTCATCTAAAATTTGAGCTTCAGGAAAAAAAGATTTAAGTTCCGTAAAAATCCCGGCGGTTATCATAGCAGCCCTCCAACTGTTTCTAAGCAAGAAACAAAATAAATTTGTTATTAGACATTTAACACCGAACTGGTTTTTAGCAAATCCTCTACATATTCCAAGTGTTCTTCCATCATTTGCTTTGCTTGTGCGGACTCTTTATTTTGAATCATCCGGAAAATCTGGGAGTGCTGACGAGTGATTTCTTCAAAAACTATACGATCCTCTTCAATACATTGATGAAATCCAATCATCGCCTTTTTCATCGAAGCTGAGATGAATTCGAGAAGCTGAACCAGGATCTCATTCCCCGCTGCTTTGGCTATTGCCAGATGAAAGTTATAATCAGCCTCCCAGCTATTATCTTCCTTTCCATAAAGTAGCCCTTCCATCAGCTTCAAATCTTTCTCTGACCGATTTTTCGCAGCTATTTCAGCAATCCCTGGTTCAAGAAGCTTTCTGACTTGAAAAAGTTGACTGATATCTTTTGAGTTTGGCAGGAGGATATGATTGTTAAAGAGTTTTCCAGAGTCAAACCTACATATGTAAGTACCTTCTCCCTGCTTCACTGTCACTGCCCCTTTCCCTTTAAGGGTAGTGATCGCATCCCTGACAGCAGAACGTCCTACACCGAACATATCGCAAAGCTCACGGACGGAAGGTAGTTTTTCACCGGGCAGGAATGTTCCGACTTCAATCAGCTTCTCGATTTGTTCTGTAACTGATTCAGATACTTTTTTAGTTGAAATTCGTTCTATTTTCACAATATCCCCCTTCCTTTTCAGATATCACATATCTGATAAGTGAAACCTTACCTTTATTTTAAACATCGAAATGGATATTTTTCAAGTAAATAGTTTGAAAATATTCAAAAATCAAATTAATCAGTTTTTTAATATAACTTTTTTCCTTCATTCTTTTGTATGTTTTCGTAACATTTCTTGCAAGTAAATTAGTTTTGATTTCCTCTCTAGCACGCTCCCTTTCTGGTCTAATTTATAGGGTTTCCATACTCTGGATACCTACCTGTTTTCAAATACAAACTCTTAACTTATCTTAACGTTAAATTTATATTCTCTTAATCTTTGGGAATTAGTCTAATAGTGAAGATCATTAGAAAGGGGAATTTACATGAAGCCAATTTTCAGAAATATTATGATGTCAGCTGCCCTGTTTGGGGCTGGTACAGGAATGGTTGGACAAGTGCAAGCTGCCGGTACAAGTCACCCTGCATTAACAGATAAAAAAATTCTAAATGTTGCCCATCGAGGCGCTTCAGGATACGCCCCTGAACATACCCTTCTTTCATATGAATTAGGAGAGGCTATGAAAGGCGATTACATTGAAATCGACCTTCAAATGACTAAAGATGGTGAACTCATCGCCATGCATGATGAAACATTAGACCGCACAACCAATGGCACAGGACTTGTCAAAGACTATACCCTAGAAGAAATCAAGCAGCTGGACGCTGGCTCTTGGTTCAATGAAAAATACCCTTCATACGCAAAAGAAGAATACGCTGGCCTGAAAGTGCCAACTCTTGAGGAGATTCTCCAAAAATTCGGGAGCGGTGAACGCTATTATATTGAAACGAAATCACCAGAAGTCTATCCTGGAATGGAAGAAAAGTTATTAAAAATTCTGAAAGAATATAAGTTAACCGGTACAAATGTTCCTTCGAGCAAGGTATTAATTCAATCATTCAGCCCGGAAAGCCTAAAAAAAGTCCATGCCTTAAATCCTGATATCCCGCTAGTACAATTATTGTGGTATGACGAAACAGCCGCAATTACAGACAATGAATTAGAGGAATACAAAAAATACAGCATTGGGCTTGGAATGAATTTCGACAAAATTGATGAAGCGTATGTGCAAAAAGTTCGCGAGCATGATTTACTCATTCACCCATACACCGTTAATCAAAAAGAAGATATGCGCAAGCTCCTGGATTGGGGTGTAACAGGAATGTTTACAAACTTTCCAGACAGGCTTCAAGAGGTTCTAAGGGAAAATAGACAGTAAGGCGAAAACACAGGATAGGGACCACCTATCCTGTGTTTTTTCAATGGGTGGAGATCGATATGGACTTTATCGAAGTCAGCAGTAATGCAATTGACCCTACAAACGCAACTATTACAAGAGAATAAAGAAAAGTTAAATCTTTAAAAATAACAACCCCGCTTAGAACGATAAAACTATCTATCAAGAGGATGATCAACCCTACGTTAACTGAGAAAAACTTTGATGCCATTAACGCGAGTAAATCCAGACCTCCTGGGCTTGCATGAATTCTTAACATAAGACCTACTCCGGAGCCAACAAAAATCCCTCCTAAACAAATATTTAAAAGGAACGGAAGGTGGAATAATCCATTCAATGGATGTAAAAGGCTGATGATAATTGCGGATATGAACGTACCAATTAAGCCATAAAAGAAATAATGCAGATCGTAATAGATGGCTATGAAGTAAATAGGGACATTGAGACAGGTAAATATAACTGCAAGTTTCCAGCCCCATATATAATTAAGCAACAGACTGATGCCCCAAATGCCTCCATTTATTAAATGAGAAGGTATGATAAAACCGTTAATCCCAATTCCAATTAAAATACTTGCAATGGTTATTGTCATTATTCTAACTGCCAATTTTCCTTCTCCCCCCTGAGTAACTGTATACTATATTCTATTTTATTCTTCGCGCCTCCATCACACTTAATTTCTCAGCGGCTTTTTATTGACTTGTTTTAAATCATTATAGTTTCACAAAAATTGAGGGGAACTTTTATGCTATGATTTATTATTTCATACAAAAAAGATGTTTTCCTAAATAGGAAATCACCTTTTAATGACTGCAACTTTTCATTTACACAGCTTTACGAGTGCATTGTGTCTTTTTAAATATAGAAGGAAAGTCTTTTAAAATCATTTCCCGAACCGACCTCACGTCCATACTTTTAACAGGGTATACCTTAATTTTTCGCAAAGTAGAATACGAGCTTCCTTTAAACAGAGTGATGTTTTTTTCAATAAAATGATCCTTTACATAGTAATGGTTATTGTTTACATCAAACTGTTTATTTTCTATTTCCTCATAAATAGCAAAATAATGATCAATGAATTCACCGGGAAGCATTTCCTTCGTATCAATCACTTCATGTACTTTCACCTTACATTCTCCTTTCCATTCCACTTCATATTTAAGGGTTTCAAAGTATTGTTTCATGATTTATGTTATGCCTCCCACTGTCAACTCTATTTGAAATTATTCCCCGTTCCATTCGCACCATGAATCTCTTAAAAAAAATCCCCTACCCCTGAATGTTTACTAAATCACTGCGGTATATCTCTTTACGCGCCACACCTGTTTCCTGGGCAGCCCTCGCAACCGCCTCTCTTACAGCAGAAACTACTCTGCTGTCTAATGGTCCTGGGATTACATAATCCTCCGACAGTTCATCACTCTCTATTAGGCCTGCAATTGCTTGCACTGCTGCAGCCTTCATTTCATCATTAATATCGGTTGCGAACACATCTAAAGCACCTCTGAATATGCCAGGAAACGCCAGGACATTATTCACCTGGTTAGGCAGATCGGAACGTCCTGTTCCAACAATCCTGGCACCTGCTTCCTTTGCTTCCTCAGGCATGATTTCCGGCACTGGATTTGCCATAGCAAAGATGATGGCATCATGCGACATCTTTCTTACCATTTCCTTTGTCAGTGCTCCGGCTGATGAGACGCCGATAAACACATCAGCACCTGCTATCACATCTGACAGCTGCCCCTTCAGCTTATTTTGATTAGTAATTTTTGAAACGGATTCCTTCAGTGAATTCATCCCTTCCTGTCTGCCTTCATAAATTGCTCCCTTGGTATCGCACATAATTAAATTGTTCACGCCCATATTCCTCAATAGCTTAATAATGGCGATTCCCGCGGCACCAGCCCCGTTTATTACTACCTTAATTTCATCGGTCTTTTTATTAACCAGTTTCAGGGAGTTCACTAAACCTGCAGCAGTTACGATTGCCGTCCCATGCTGGTCGTCATGAAATACAGGAATGTTCATTTCTTTTTTTAGCGTCTCTTCAATGTAAAAACAATTCGGTGAGGCGATATCTTCTAAATTAATTCCACCAAAGGTGGGCTGAAGCAATTTAACTGTCTTTATTATTTCTTCAGGATCTTTCGTATCAAGGCAAATAGGGATCGCATCAATCCCTGCGAAGGCTTTAAATAGTGCGGCCTTCCCTTCCATTACTGGCATAGCGGCTTCTGGTCCAATGTCTCCCAGACCAAGCACAGAGGTACCGTCCGATACAACTGCAATTAAGTTCCCTTTAATTGTATAATCATAGACTTTTTCCGGATGAGCATGAATCTGCTTGCATGGTTCAGCAACACCTGGAGAATATGCTAAACTTAAATCCTTCATATTATTTAAAGGCATTTTCACATCCACGGATAATTTCCCTTTAAATTTTTCATGCAGTAAGAGAGATTCTTTCTGTAAATTACTCATCCTAACATCTCCTTTAAAAATTACTCGAAAATTAATAATTTTCAGTATTATCAATCCGCAAAGCATCTATAAATTTAGTTCATTATATAATGGATTCACTTTATAAATAAAATACATATATTCTATATTCTTTATGCATTTTGGCTATAAAGCCGCCTAAAGTTTATAAAATAACATGTCCATTCTGTAGACGGACGACTCGATTTTCTTTAAAATGTTAGAATATTATAAATATAAAATGTATCTTTGATTCAGGAGGTGAAAATATATGGACATACGTCATTTGGAGTACTTTTCCGAAGTCGCGGAGCAATTAAGCTTTACCAAGGCCTCACAGACGCTTCACGTTTCACAGCCTTCCATTAGTAAAGCGATCAAAAATTTAGAAGGAGAACTAGGAGTGCCTTTATTTTACCGTTCATCGAAGCAGCTTGAATTAACTGATGCAGGAAAAGCTGTATTAATGAACGCTAAAAAAGTATTAGAGGCATTCAAAAACCTGACTCTGGAATTAACTGACCTGATGGAACTTAAAAGCGGTGAAATACGAATTGGCATTCCTCCAATTGTTGGCGCAGCCTTTTTTTCAAAGTTAATCAGCCAATACAAAGAGAAATACCCCCTCGTTAAAATAACACTGACGGAGGTAGGAACAAAAAAAATAAAGCAGGGGGTAGACGAAGGCTCGCTGGATATCGGCCTAATCTGCACACTGCCGGCTCAAGGCAGCAGTTTTGAAATCATCAATGTCATAAAGGATCCGCTGATGCTAATTGTTCATCGCGACCATGCTTTAGCATCAAAAAAGGAAGTTCATTTTTCCGAATTGAAGAATGAACCATTTATTTTATATCGAAAAGACTTCACACTTTATGACCTAATTATTGAAGAATGTTCGAAAAACAACTTTCAGCCCAATATTGTATGTGAAAGCTCTCAGAAGGATTTTTTGCTGGGAATGGTTGAGGGAAAAATGGGAATAGCTCTTTTGCCCAGCAAGATTTGCGAGAACATTAATAATAAGGAA
This sequence comes from Heyndrickxia sp. MSNUG, assembly GCF_049532715.1. Taxonomy (NCBI): domain Bacteria; kingdom Bacillati; phylum Bacillota; class Bacilli; order Caryophanales; family Bacillaceae; genus Heyndrickxia; species Heyndrickxia sp. MSNUG. The sequence continues at coordinate 1,455,421 of NZ_CP150978.1, read as the reverse complement.
ATTTCAGTCCTTCCCTTCCAAAAATCTGCTGTTGATCTAGAACTAGGTCTTATCTGGAAAAAAGATAAATACCTAAGTTTCGCTGTACGGGAATTCATCTCTACATCACAACAGTTTCTGGTTATCTGAAATGGATTAATTATGGAAGGAGAAATAATGGGGTCAGCTCTAGCAATAATTTTTTCATTAAAAAATGCCCGGACAGCAAGATGCATGACCGGGCACTTCCTTATATCTGATAGAACTGCTTCACTTTATTGTAAATGGTAGAATATACTTCTTCAATTGCGATTTGTTTAATTGCAGAGATTTCTTTCATGACATCGTGAATCATCGAAGGCTGAGTCATTTTCTGTTGAAAAATTCGATCAAAAGGCCACGGCCCATCTGTTTCTGCCATGGTTAAATGCAACGGATATGCTGTTACCACCTCTCGCGTCTCTTCTTCATAAAGGATATCAGGTGTAAACGAAACAACATATTTGTTTTCTGCCATTCTTTCTATCGTCTTTCGGTCACCCTTGAACCAATGAAAATGAGCCTTAACGATACTGTGCTTCTCCAGTAAATCACAAACAACTGAAGCATCCTCGTATACTGCATGCAGGATAATCGGTTTGTTAAGTTTTTTTGCTAAAAGAATAAATCGTTCCAATACTTCTACATACCCTGTATAAGGAAAACTTCCGCTCTTCTCTTTGGACCGCAGATAATAAGGCAGGCCGACCTCGCCAACCGCGATCATATATTCATGGTTGTTGTTAATCCAATTTAACAGGTCATCCAGTTCTGCTTCAGAAGGCAAAGGCTGTTCTGGATGGTAGCCAAATGCTGGATGAACTTTAGAGTTATTTAATGCCACCATCAAATTCTCTTTGCACGACGGAAGATTCATCGAAACAGTAATTAAACCCTCAACATTATTTGTTTCTAAACTTTTTATGGTTAAATCTTTATCACTTTCTTCATATTGATCAAAATGGATGTGGGAATCAAATATTTTCATGCAATCCCCCCTCTTTTAACTGGTCATATATCTCACTTTTCAGCTTGAGAAATTCTCTCTCCTTGATCAGATGTTCCCTTCTTGGTCGCTGAAATGGCACCACAATTTCCCTTATGATTCTGGCTGGCCGCGGGGATAAAAGATAGATTCGGTCAGATAAAAAGAGTGCCTCTTCAATATTGTGGGTAATAAAAAGAACCGATTTCCGCTCCTCTTCCCATATTGATAACAGCCACTTTTGCATATCAAATCGGGTGAACTCATCTAATGCTGAAAATGGCTCATCGAGCAGCAGGACTGATTTTGGGCTTAGGAGCGCTCTTAAAAAGGCAACTCTCTGCTTCATCCCACCCGAAAGCTGATGCGGATAAGCCTTGGCGTATTGTGATAAGCCTACTTTGGCTAACCATTTTTCCGCTTCCTCTTCATCCGGCTTTTGGAATAGCTCCTGTCCAAGCAGTACATTAGCCAATACAGACCTCCAAGGTAAAAGTGCCGGCTGTTGGGGCATATAGGCAATGTTCCCTGTCTCCCCATTTATCTTTCGATCATCAAGAAAAAGTTCTCCTTGTTCAGGCTGAACCAGACCTCCGATACATTGAAAAATAGTGCTTTTCCCGCTTCCAGACGGACCTAAGATGGAAACAAATTCCCCTTCTTTCACTTGTAAGGATAGATGATCGAGTACTAAGCCCGTTTCCTTAAAAGATTTTGAGATATTTACGAGATTAATTTTTGCTTTCATCACTTCTCTCCCTCAGGCAGCCATTTAATGATTCTTTTTTCAATCAACACGATGACACTGTAGAACAGCATGCTGAAAAAAATGATAATGAAAATAGCAATGAACACACGATCTGTCCGAAACGCAGATGACGATAAGGTCATGAATACACCAATTCCTTTTTCTGCTCCCAGCCATTCAGATATGACAGCTCCCATAACACTGTATGTAGCTGCAATTTTCAATCCGGAAAAAAGTGGCGGAAGTGCATTTGGAAGCTCTACCTTCGTGAAGGTTTGCCTTCCCGAGGCACCTGACATTTTCATGTAATGCTTTAGTTCATCCGGGGCATTTTTAAACCCATCTAACGCAGCAATCGTAACCGGGAAGAAACAAACTAAAATAATAATGAGCAATTTCGGCAAAAAACCGAATCCAAACCAGATCACCAATAGCGGAGCCAGAACGATAATGGGTACATTTTGAGATAAAATTAATAATGGATAAAAAGCATTCTGAAGTGCAGGAACTAAGTGAAGCATCACCGCAATCAGGAAACCAAACGCTGCCCCGAGCAAAAGCCCGGCAATTGCCAATTCCAGTGTTGCACCTATATCGGGTAAAAATAATGAATAACTCTCCATTGCTTCTTTTACTATGACAGAGGGGGCGGGTAACAGCCATTGAGGAATCTCCATAAAATGGGTTATCCCTTCCCAAAACATAAAGAAAAGGAGGAGAACCAAAGATGGTCTCCAGCCCTTATTCCAGATTGACTTCATTAGCGGTACTTCTCCGTCAGTGTATTCATTGTGATTCCAGTTGGCTGATACAGGATTTTCACCTGTGAGATAACGTTAGGAGAACCCAAATCAACCATTTTTTTATTCATCTCAGCAATCACCGATAAGAGTGTTTCAAGCTCACCTTCCATCGTTGTTTCCAGAGGATGGACTTCATATTTCACTCCATTTTGATCAATAATACTTATTGCCTCATCTACCAAACGAATAACTTCCTCTGTTGAAGAAGCCTTTGGGATAATTTGTACACTTACAAGTGCATCCGCCATTTTTCATTCCCTCCCTATTCTGGTAAAAACTCATTTGTAAAGGCTTTTTCAGCATCCAATTCCTTCTCCAGAAGACCATTTTCAAACATCCATTCACTGTAATTCTTCCAAACCTCCAGTTTTTGTTCTCCCCAGCGATCTGCATCATCCTGATACTTTGGAGAAAGCCATTCCTGGCTTTTCTTAACGAGATCTTCGTCCAGATCAGGTACGGCCTTGATCAGGATATCAGCACTTTCGGACGGTTGATCGATTGCAAATTGGTATCCCTCAGTTAATGCCTCCATGAACGCCTTAATGGTTTCCGGATCATTCTTGACCATCTTTTCATTTGTGCTTATGACAGGTGTATAATAATCAAGCTTGTTCGAATAGTCTGTTAAGTACACCATATTGATTGGTTCATTTCTCAGCTCTGCTTCTACACCAGTCCAACCATAATAAATCCAGGCAAAATCAATATCTCGTTTCACCGCTGTGAAGAAGTCTGAATCCCCCATATTAACAATCTTCACATTTTCTACATCAGCATTTTCCTGTTTCATTAATGAACTGATCACTTCTTTTTCAATGGGTGATCCCCATCCTCCATACGTTTTGCCTGCAAAGTCCTTTGGCGAAACAATATTTTTAGCTTTCGGTGATGCAAAGCCTGATGTGTTATGCTGGATAACAGCTGCCAGCGATACGAGTGGAATTCCCTGTATCCTGGCCTGAGTAATTCCTTCCTGATAACTTACACCAAACTCTGCCTTCCCTGATGCGACCAGCTGATCAGCTCCCGCTTCACCTGGTAAAAGAATTTCTACATCCAGTCCATGCTTCTTGAAGTATCCTTTTTCCTTTGCTACATAGATTCCCGTATGATTCGTATTCGGAGTCCAGTCAAGCACGATCGAAACCTTTTTCAATGAATCCTTTTCCCTGGCTGTCGGTTCATCCGATGAACAGCCGGCAAGACTCCATATGAATAAAAATCCGAAAAACAACAATAATAATTTCTTCATGATTCTCCCTCTTCCTGTATTTACTTGACAATGAAGGTGGAAAGGAAGGCTTGAATGAAACATAAAAATGCGCTCGGGGAATCCCAAGCGCATGAAAAAATCCATAATAAACGAAAAACGTCTATCAGAAGATGTTCCCTACGCTGGTACTAACCAGATCAGGTTAAAGGGTCAGCATCTTTGGACACTTTCTCAGCCGGCACCACCGGCTCCCCTACATTTCCAATTCTCCAATTGTCAATTCTACTATATAGAAAGTTTTTTGATTCGTCTAGGAAAATAAAAATATCTTATAGTTATCAAATATCAGACTAGATGAAAATTCTTATATAAAAAAACGCGAATCCCTTTTTTAGGGATTCACGCTTCTCAAGTATGATTCCTACTGGGTTCGAACCAGCGACCTCTACCCTGTCAAGGTAGCGCTCTCCCAGCTGAGCTAAGGAATCGTTATTCTGTTTGTCCTTATTAGCGAGGACATTTATTAATATATAATGGAATGATTCTAATGTCAATATAATTTTCCTAATCAGACTTATCGATCCGCTAATCAATTCGCATTAAGTTAGTTGACGGCTTAATTGATTTTAGTCGATTAAAAACGCACTAAACCTTTTCGTTTTGAAAAAGTCCGCGCCCGATGAAATTCGCTGTTACTGGCTGTATTCCAATCTCCCTTGCCCATACTGAAATTTGCCCAATGTGGTGAATTTCATGTGCAAGGGTATGTCTCATAATCTCACCCCAGGTGAAGGTAACCGTGCTGCCATCTGATTGTGGAAGCTGTAAGATTCGGTTTTCCATCTCATCATTCCAGGCAAGAACGAACTCTTTTACCTCAGCTTTAAATTTTGCATCCAATTCTATCACCTTATCCAAGGTATTATAAAGCTCAAAGTTCTCCTGAAAATCATCTTTTCCCTGAAGCAAGCGAATCCAGCTCCATTCCACGTCAATAATATGAAAAAGGGTCTGTAATATACCCCCCACTCCTCCTGTCCGGGAAGCGAGCAGCTCTTCCTCATTAACTCCTTCACACCACTTATACCAATCATCCCGAACTGCCCAATTGTAATGAAACATCATTTTCATTCTGCATCCCCCTCTAAATCTCCCTTATTGCTTTGATTACACTATTAATATATTCATCCTCATGCGGGACAAATTGATCTTTTACTACCTTCATAACCATAGGTTGCTTTTGTCCATCGGGGTTTAGTGTAAAACCCTCTGCCTCCAATTCCATCACTTCTCCAAACCAGAGCTTTTCAAAAAGATCCAGGCTGGTCCTTATTATTCCTGAGACTTCCTCTTTTTGCAGGCTGTATTTTTCAAAAGGGACATGTTTGTTATACACATACACATGACACATTTCTTTATCGATAAAATTTGAACTAACAAGTGAAGCCTTGATTGTACCAACGAAAAATAACTCATCCATCCCAATGTCTATTCCTAGCTCTTCCTTAACCTCCCTTAAACCATCAACTGTATCTTCATTTGCTAAAAGATGGCCAGCAGCAGTGATATCCAATAGATTGGGATAATCCTTTTTAACAGAACTGCGGATTTGAAAATAAATAAAATCCTCTCCTGCTATCCTCTCAGTAAACCAGCAATGAAAGGTCTCATGCCAATGTCCTTCCATATGCACTATAGACCTTGGTGCTGTGCCAATTTCCTTTCCTTGTTCATCAAATATTCTCAGTAATTCGCTTTCCATAATAATAACCTCCATTTTTATAAAATTATACCATTATCTCCTTAAAAATGTCCGAACATTAGTTCTTGTTTTATTGAATAAAGAACAAACGTTTGGGTATAATAAAAATAGAAAATAAAGGAGTGAGGAAGATGAATAACCTTCTTTTAAAGTCACTTAAAACGAATCAGCCAGTCGAGATGATCTATATTTCGGCAAACAACGAAATCACACATCGAAAAATCGTTGTGAAAGAACTGTACGGAAGCTATTTCAAAGCATTTTGTTTCCTGCGCAATGATAACCGCATGTTCAGGTTAGAGAATATTCTTTCCGTTATGCCAGAAAAACACAAGTACTTAAAAACAAGCTAAAAAAAGAAGCCCCCAAAATGAGGACTTCTTCGTGAAATCAGCTTGCAGGGCGTGGTTCAGGTGTATCGTCTCGCTTAATCAATAATTGAAGAGCGATAATGAGTATGAACGAACCGAGACCGATAATATCGGAAATTTTTTCAGGATAGATTAGCATCAAACCGCTTACTACACCGATTATTCTCTCATACCAGAACAACTTCCTCAGCCAGAATCCAATAATTCCAGCACCAATTAACAGCATTCCAGCGAGCGCAGTGAATACTACCCAGATTAAGTAATACCACGTCGTATCAATCATTAACAATTCTGGTGACAATACGAACATGTAAGGAATGATAAATGCAGCAATTGCCAGTTTAGACGAATTGACACCTGTCTTGATTGGCTCTCCTCCTGAAACACCAGCCGCAGCAAAGGCAGCAAGTGCCACTGGTGGAGTTATATCAGCGATAATCCCGAAATAGAACACAAACAAGTGTGCAGACAAATCAGGTACTCCTAGAAGGATAATCGCTGGAGCCGCAATCGTTGAAGTAATGACATAGTTTGCTGTCGTAGGAGACCCCATTCCTAGTACGAGTGAAGCAACCATCGTAAACGCCAGGGTAAGCAGCAAATGTCCTCCTGCAAGATCAAGAAGACCGTTAGCAAGTTTTAAGCCTAGACCCGTTTTGGTTACGACACCGACAATAATACCTGCAGCAGCAGTTGCCGCCGCCACTCCAAGTGCAGTACGTGCCCCATCCACCAGTGCATCAATCATATCTCTGAATCCGATACGCGTTTCTTTCTTGATTGCACTTACAAGTACTGTGATGACAATGCTCCAAAGGGCAGCTCTCATGACACTCATTCCGCTTACCATAAGGATAATGACAGCCAAAATCGGCAGCAGCAAATAAATTTTTGCCAGTACTTCTTTTCGGTTCGGCATTTCTTCATCTCTCAAGCCACGAAGGCCAACCCTTTTCGCCTCAAAGTGGGTCATAATCCAAATCCCGGTAAAATAAAGCAGGGCAGGAATTGCTGCTGCTTTTGCAATATCCCAATAAGTAATTCCTCCGCCAATGAATTCTACCATCAGGAATGCAGCAGCTCCCATGATTGGAGGCATCAGCTGGCCGCCGGTTGATGCCGCTGCTTCAACAGCACCGGCAAACTCTTTGCGGTAACCGAGTTTTTTCATCATCGGAATCGTAAAGGAACCAGATGTTACTACGTTCGCTACAGAACTTCCACTGATTGTTCCCTGAAGTGCACTTGAGAAAATCGCTACTTTAGCAGGGCCGCCTACTCTTTTACCCGCAATGGAAACAGCCAGGTCATTAAAGTATTGACCAACGCCTGTTTTAACTAGGAATGCTCCAAACAGTAGAAACAAGAAGATAAACGTGGAGGAAACTCCTAATGGTGTTCCCAGGATCCCTTCAGTTGTAAAGAACATAGTCTGAATTAAACTTTCAAGTTCCAAGCCTCTATGTGCCAGGAAGCCCGGCATGTAAGGTCCGTATAGGGCATACCCCATGAATAATACGGCAATAATCGTGATTGGCAGGCCAACTGTTCTTCTTGTGGCCTCTAATACGAGTAGGATAGCAGCAAGTCCAATATAAAAATCCATTGGTGTAAGTCTGCCAACCCTGTTAACAAGTTCATCGATCATTAATGGCCAATAAGCTCCAACAGCAATTGCTATAATAGCCAAAATGATATCGTACCAGGCAACTTTATGACTGATACGGTCTTTCTTTCGTGCAGGAAATAAAATGAAAATCAATGCTAGCGCAAAGCCTAAATGGATTGATCTTTGCAGCTGTGCTGTCAAGATACCAAAAATAGATGTATAAAGCTGGAACAGTGAGAATGATAGCAATAATACAAAAGCGATTATTCCCATTATGCCTTTAAGTTTCCTTGATGCTGCTTCCGGATCATATTTTTCCAGTAGCTCCTGCTGTTCTTCCTGCGAAAGCGTTTCATGGTTTGTGCTCAAGGATATTCACTCCTTCCATTTGTTGAATAATATTAATTTTTTTACCTGTATCCTTACCCTCGCCCCTGGTTCGATAGCCCTGGATAATGGAAAGGATACATCCCCCTGGATAAAAGTGTGATTTGCTCGGACCTTTCCGACCCGAAGGAGGAAATTCTCAAAAGTTCTGTTCATATTTTTTATATAGTATTTGCCATCCTTCATTTCAAAATGTTCGCCTTCAGCAGCTTCAGACGGCATACCGATCCCAAAGTCTTCATATTCCAATTCATATTGGCGTATTTCATTATGTTTTGTTATTTGATAGCTTTCTATTACATCCGTTAGATGGATGGAATGTGTATATTTTATCTTGAATGTATCCCCTGCTGACATTGGTACATAGCAGACTATTTCATCTCGTTCCGGCAGAACAAAAACAAGAGCTTGCTTATATGGTATGTACATTGCGATTATGGTCAAAAAGATGAGGAGTAACAGAACGAAGAATTTGTTTCTCTTTATTAATTTCATATAATTCTCCCTCGCCTGTCCAATGATTAAACTTAAAGCCTTAATTTAAGTATGTAGAATTAGCTGTCAACAAAAAAGACCGTGAGAGTTTCGGTCAAATGCTTTCGGAGATCTCACCGGAGTGCTGAACCATCCTGAATATGAATTGACCGGGCACAGTCCCCAAAAGGACTATGTCCGGTCATGGTCAATCTATTACTCCGCTGCTTTAATTCCTTTTTCATCAAAGTACTTTTTAGCACCTGGGTGGACGTCAATGCCAACGCCATTTAAAGCATTTTCAGCCTTGATTTGCTTCGCTTTAGCATGCTGTACCTTGTCAAGATTTTCGAAAATTGCCTTTGTGATATCATAGACTACTTCATCTGGAAGATCCGCTTTTACAACAAGCATTGCCTGGACAGCAACAGTTGGAACTCCTGAGCCGATTTTGTATGTTCCGCTTGGAACTTCCTCTTTTGTATAGTATGGGTATTTTTCGATAAGCTTATCAGCCTTATCCGCATCCACAGGAACGATTACAACTTTTTCAGTTGCCGACAGTTCTTCTACAGCAGCAGTTGGATGTCCAGCCGTAACGAACGCAGCGTCAATATTGCCATCTTTAATTCCACTTACTGACTCATCGAAGCTCAAATCCTGCTTTTGGATATCATCGAGAGACATTCCGTAAGCTTCAAGAATTTGCTCAGCATTCGCAGCAGTACCAGAACCTGGTGCACCGATTGAAACTTTTTTGCCTTTTAGATCTTCAACAGTTTTGATTCCCGATTTTTCAGTTGTGACAATTTGAATGGTTTCAGGGTACAGTGTACCGATCGCTTTGATGTTGTCAATTTTATTACCATCAAACATTAGCTTCCCTTCTGTTGCATAAGAAGCGATGTCTGTTTGTGTGAAAGCAATCTCACCTTTGTTATCCTTAATGCTCTGCATATTCTCCGCAGATGCACCAGTTGTTTCTGCATTTGTGTCAATGCCAGTCGCATCGGAAACGATTTTAGCAAATGCGCCGCCTAACGGGAAGTATGTACCACCTGTCCCGCCAGTAAGGATACTCATGAATTTTGGTTTTTCTGCTGATTTTCCGTCGCCGCCCTTTTCATCAGAGCCGCCTCCACAAGCCGATAGCACCAAAGAAAGCGCCAACATAAATGTGGTGAACAAAAGAAACTTTCTTTTTTTCATCAGATTTCCCCCTTATTATTCTATAATTACTCACCATAATCTTAACATAAGACTTCACACAATTGTCAAACTTCTTACTTGCTTTCTAACCAGTTAAGTAGTATCTTTCCCCTAATAAATAGTTTGCCAGATAGGCTTTTTATAAATACATATGCTAAAATCGTGATGATAAGAAGAATACATAGCAGACTGATGGATTTGGAGGTTTTGAAATGGATTTTCCTATTGGCAAAATTCAAGAGATTACACTGCAAAGCAAGGAATTAGGAGAAGAAATGACAATATTGGTGTATTTGCCAGCTAATTATTCTCCTTTATATAAATACTCATTGCTGATTGCTCAGGATGGACGCGATTATTTCCAGCTTGGAAGAATCGGGCGTATTGCTGATGAACTTTTAGGCAAAAAAGAAATTGAAAACGTCATCATCGTAGGCATCCCCTATCAATCTGTTGAGGACCGCAGAAGAAAATATCACCCTGATGGTGAACAGCATCAAGCCTATATACGGTTTCTTGCGCATGAACTGGTCCCTTACCTGGATCAGGAATTCCCTACATACCAAATGGGAATGGGACGTGCATTGATTGGTGATTCACTGGCAGCAACGGTTTCACTGCTCGCCGCCATGCAGTATCCGCATACGTTCGGCAAAGTGCTGCTGCAGTCTCCATATGTGAATGAACACGTATTGTCTGCTGCGTTAAACTTCAATGAGCCTTACCTGTTGAATGTCTATCATACTGTCGGGGAAAAAGAAACAGTAGTCAAAACTACCTCATCGAGCGAAAAGGATTTCCTAACTCCAAACAGGAAACTATCTAAAATATTCAAGGAAAAGGGTTACTCTTATTTTTATGATGAATTTGCCGGTGATCACACATGGACCTACTGGCAGCCTGACCTAAAAAGAGCAATCAAAATGATGTTTTCATGATTTTAATAGGACATAATATAATAAATGTTTCTTTATATTATATATTTAGAAAATTTGTTATAATGAATGGCAAATCATTAATTCGTTTACTTCATTAATTTATATAACACCACACATTTGAAACGGGGGTATTGAGATGAAATTTGGTATTGTCATTTTTCCATCGAAAAAAGTACAGGATTATGCAAATTCATTAAGAAGACGCTATGACCCGCATTACGCATTAATTCCGCCTCATTTGACCCTGAAGGCTGCATTCGAGGCAACCGAGGAAGAAATCAAGGAGATTGCAAATAAAATCTATACGATTGCAAGGAATTTTGGTCCTGTTGAGATCAAGATCAACAAAATTGGTTCTTTTAAGCCTGTAAATAATGTTATTTATTTAAAAGTGGACTCACCTGAAGAATTAGAAAAACTCCATATTGAACTTAAAACTGCTTTCGAAGGGGATCAGGAATACAATTTTGTTCCTCATATTACGATTGGACAAAAGATGTCAGATGATGAGCATTCTGATGTTTATGGTTCATTAAGAATGAATGATATTAATTTCGAAGATACAGCCGACCGAATCCACTTGCTGTACCAGCTTGAAAACGGTTCATGGACAGTTTATGAAACATTTCGTCTTGGAAAGGAATAATGATAAGTGGAAGTTAGAATCGTAGAAACAGAACAAGAATTAGCAGATGCCTTTGATGTTCGCCGTACGGTGTTTGTCGACGAACAAAACGTACCTGAAGAAGAGGAAATCGACCAGCATGAATCCGAAGCTGTACACTTTGTTTTATATAATGAAGGAAAAGCGGCAGGCGCAGGAAGATTCAGAGTTTTAGACGGAATTGGTAAAGTGGAACGAATTTGTGTTTTAAAGGAAAATCGCAAAACAGGTTCCGGGGTCGCTGTCATGAATAAAATTGAAGAGTATGCTAAGACACAAGGCATTACTACTTTAAAATTAAACGCACAGACACATGCTATACCGTTTTACAGCAGACTTGGCTATGAAACGGTTTCGGAAGAATTCCTTGATGCAGGCATTCCGCATAAGACGATGAAAAAAACAATCTAAATAACCAAAAGCCCCTTTCGATGAAAGGGGTATTTTATTGCAAAAAAAAGCACTACCGCTGAGTTAAATAGACTCGCTGTAGTACTTTCCTTTTCCAGTAAGTTCAGCATATGTCTGGCTGACCAATACAGGATTCACTCTTTTTTTATAAATTGGGCCGGTTCTGGCATAGTTAAATTCCGGCGCAGCCTTTTGCATGCGTGCTACTGGCTGTTGTTCCATTTCTTTTTCCATAGGTGTCCTGGCAATCAGCTCATCCTGCCCTTTTTGCACAGGATCTTCTTTGCGGATTCTTGATACTTTCCCAATTTGGAATGGATCGTAATCCAGCCCTACTTCTCGTTCTGCATATTGTATATATTGATAATTCGTTACCGGAAGAATATATCCCATTATAATTTCCCCCAAGCAAATTTTTTTGATAGATGATATTTACTCTCACTATATCTTTCTGAAGATTTCCCCTTTTTCTGTCCGTAGTAAACCTGCTTTTTTAACTTTTGATAAAATCATAAGCAGCAGAACAAGCAAACAAGTTCTTTCATCTTATCTTCATATACGGCAAATCAACATTCTAAGCGAAAACAGCCTTTTGTTAAAAATCTTATTCTGTTATGATAAAGATTGTGCTATTTTTGGACGGAAATGAGGATGAAACATGAAGATGGCTATATACAACCAACAGATCATCAGCCTTGAACAGTATAATCGTGAAGACTACCAGAAGCTCTATGATGACGGTAAAAAAGGCATGCTTACATGTTCTGTATGTGGGGATTCTGTCCGCCTTTATTTAGGGATTCAGGACAAGCCTCATTTCTATCATCATCTTTCAAAGAAGGAAGGCTGCAAGGACTTAGTCATTCCATCCCTACAGCCAGCAAATGCAACGGAAAAAATTGAATACATCGAAAAGAATGGATTTCGCATCCCTAAATCAAGATCGATTACTGCAGAAGCAGATAAAGATAAAGATCAACATTTTATCGCTCCTCGGGAAATTAAGATTCCATCACCTTTCACACCCATCCCCCCAGCTGAACCTGGAGTTACTCTACATTATTTAAAGCAATTGAAAGAAGCTGGTACTCAATTTGATGGAAACCAGGAACAGGCGATTATCCATACAGAGGGACCATTACTGATACTGGCCGGTGCAGGAAGCGGCAAGACAAGGGTGCTGACAGCAAGGACAGCATTCATGCTTGAAGAAAAACAAATTGCCCCAGGTTCGATAATGCTTGTGACATTCACAGCCAAGGCAGCTTCTGAAATGAAAAAACGAATCACTCTGTATCCCGGCATGTCACCTGCAAGGGTTAATCAGCTCGTTGCCGGTACTTTCCATAGTATTTTCTACAGGATCCTTTGCTTCCATGAACGTGAAAAATGGTCCTCAGACAAACTGATAAAAAAGGATTGGCAGCGGGAACAAATTTTAAAAGAGGCAGGCAGGAAGCTTCAACTCGATGAAAAAGAATTTGCATATGACCTCGCCATCCAGCAAATCGGACTGTGGAAAAATACGATGCTCACACCTGATCAGGTTAAGCCTGAATCACCTTGGGAAGAAAAAGTCGCTCTCTTATACAAAGACTATGAATCTGTGAAAGAAAAACAGAATATGTTCGACTTTGATGACATGCTGTTAGGATGTTATCAACTCTTCAAGAAGAATCCTGATATACTAGAAAACTATCAAAGTCGTTTCCAGTATTTTTTGATCGATGAATTCCAGGATATTAATAAGGTTCAGTATGAATTGGTAAAAATGCTTTCTAGCAAAACAGGCAATGTCTGTGCAGTTGGTGATGACGACCAATCAATATATTCTTTCCGCGGCAGTGATCCGGCCTATTTGTTCACGTTCAGGGATGACTTTAAAAATACAAAATTAATTGTTTTGAATCAAAATTACCGGTCTCCACATGAAATCGTCGAGACAGCAAATACAGTCATCTCGGCAAACATCACTCGCCATGATAAAGAGATGAAGGCCCAGTTTTCAGGTGAATGCCCACCCGTACTCTTCCATCCATACGACGAGGAGGAAGAGGCGACTATGATCCTCACCGATATCCAGGAGCGGATTGAAAAAGGTGCACGCCCAAGCGACTTTGCTATCCTGTTCCGAACAAATGCCAGCAGCAGAGCTGTATTTGAAAGGCTGGCCAATTCGAGTCTGCCATTTCGAGTAGATCAGGATATTGAATCCTTTTATGAACGATTCATGGTAAAAGGAATGCTTTCTTTTTTGAGATTGAGCTTGAACACTGATGATTCAGAAGCAGTTAAGAATATTCTTCCATCCCTATTCATGAAGCAATCCATTTTCAGGGATCTTCAGGCAAACAGCATCCTTAATGATTGTTCGATGCTTGAGGCACTCGCACATGTAAAAACAGGATTTGCATTTCAGGAGCAAAAACTCAAGAAGCTTATACCGATAGTCCGCTCCCTCTCGTCCTTACCTCCTGTAACAGCTATCGATATCGTTGAGAAGGACCTTGGGTATCAGGATTTTATTAAAAAGCGCGGAAACGAAGGCAATCAGCTCGAAAAGGGATCGGATGACATCCGCGATATGAAAGTGGCAGCCCGCCATTTTAAAACTGTCACTGAGTTTATTGAGCATGCAGACCATATGACAGCTATGAATGCAGAGATAAAACGAAGCAGTAAAAACATCTCAGACGCTGTTACCCTTAGTACAATCCACCGGTCAAAGGGTTTGGAATATGAGAATGTCTATATTATTGGCACAGTTGACGGAAGCATTCCGCATGAGTATGCTTTAGATTCCTATCGAAATGGAGATCCACAGCCACTTGAAGAAGAAAGACGCCTGCTTTATGTAGCAGTAACTCGTGCACAAAGAAACCTATTTATCTCCGTTCCACAAAGAAGACGGGGACGAAAGGCCAATCCTTCTCGATTCCTTTCAAATTTAAAAAGAAAAATGCCAAATCAGGACCTGGGAGTTTAATCCTCAGGTCCTGATTTGCATTTAGAATTATTTTTTGTTGATCATTTTGGAAATTTGCCCAAAATCAAGCTGCTTTCCATCTTTTACGATTGATTCAACAATTTTGTCTTCCATTTCCTGATTAACCGGCTTATTCGCAATTTGGGATACACGGCGGATCACGCCTCTTACCGTTTTCTCATCTTTAAAATTCGCATTTTGCAATGAATTCGCAAGCTCAAATACATCCTTCATATTGACGCCTGTCTTTTTTTCTATGTTCTTGAAGAAATTATTATCCATATCAAAATCACGCCTCCTTCATTAGCCTACTCTATACTATGAAGGAATCAGGAAATGGTGAAAAAGCGGAAAAGAGTAGCAGAAGGAGGATCTTCATCAATGTTTATTATGAAGGATTTTAAAGAAAGGCTGTTTTCCGAACGATTATTGCTAATGGTCTTTAAGTCTTCTCAAAGCTTTCGCGTATATAAAAACGAATTGAATGGTACTCGGATGGGCTTCTACAATCCATTCTTTTTTCAATATTTGTTCTTCGAATAACCAAGGGGCCTTAATAGTGACCCATTTTGTTCTTTCAGGCAACTGAGAAGCATTATTGGCGTCTTTTTTTCCATTTATTAGTACTTTCAGGTAACAAAGAGTCCTTATTGGTGCCCACTTTTTCCATATTTTAGTTCTTTCGAGTAACCAAGAGGCCTTATTGGTGTCCGCTTTTTCCATATTTTAGTTCTTTCGAGTAACCAAGAGGCCCTATTGGTGTTGGCTTTTTCCATCTTTTAGTTCTTTTGAGTAACCAAGTGGCCTTATTGGTGTCCACTTTTATGTTCCTTCAGGGAACAAAGAGTAAAGTTCAAAAAGAGGCTAGAGAAAAGAGCCGTTCTTGTTTAAACGGCTCCCCCCGATGTTTCCATTAGTTGTAGAAACTTGCTCCTACAATAATTAACAAAATGAACAAAACGACGATCAATATAAAGGTAGAACCGTTATAGCCACCGCCATATCCATATCCGCCATAACCGCCGCCCCAGCCGCAACCGTAGCCCATTTTTCTTCACCTCACTTGTTATTGACTCATTATCAATATATGTGAGTATCCCATATCTGTGTGGGCGAGCTATTAATTTGACGGCAAACGGATTTATTAAACACGATCGAGTCGGGAAAATGGATTCAGCCTTTTGGCTTAAAAATCAGTGCGCCAATAAATCCAAAAATGACGGCTGCAGATATTCCAGAGCTGGTTATTTCAAACATGCCTGTCAGTACACCAACCAAGCCATGCTGCTCAGCTTCCTGAAGTGCTCCATGTACGAGCGCATTTCCAAAGCTTGTGATTGGAATGGTAGCCCCTGCTCCTGCGAAATCAATCAATGGTTCGTACAAGCCGAACCCGTCCATTACCGCTCCGATGACGACTAACAGACTCATTGTATGCCCAGGCGTCAGTTTCGCAACATCAAACAACAGCTGGCCAAAAACACAAATAAGTCCTCCAATAACAAAGGCCCAGAAAAACATTGCTAGCAAGGCGATTCCTCCTTTTCTAAATCATCTCGATTGACACTGCATGGGCAATACATGGGATACTTTCCTTTTGCTGAAAGGATAATGGCGATAATAAAGCTCCTGTCGCACAAACAAGAATTTTTCGGTAGACACCCTTTTGCATCTGATTCAGCAAGTGGCCATACAAGACAGAAGCTGAACAGCCAGCACCGCTGCCTCCTGATTGGACTGGCTGATCGTCATTGTAGATCAGCAGACCGCAATCCTGGAATTGTTCTCTTGCTACATTTAATCCAGATTGCTGTAATAACTCAAAAGTTGTTTCCTGACCGATGCGTCCCAGGTCTCCAGTGACAATTAAATCGTAATGACTTGGTTCAATATTGAGATCCTTGAAATGATTGATAAGAGTATCTGCCGCGGCCGGAGCCATTGCCCCACCCATATTGAAGGGATCGGAAAGTCCCATATCAACGACCTTTCCAATCGTCGCAGAAGTTGTTACAAGTTTGCCATTTTTATCTGGATTGTCTGTCAAAACAGCAGCACCCGCACCGGTTACCGTCCACTGTGCAGTTGGAGGCTTTTGTCCTCCATATTCGGTTGGGTAACGGAATTGCTTCTCGACTGCTGAATTGTGGCTGGATGCTCCAGTAATCGTCTTTTTTGCTCCCTGGTAATTCACGATAAAAGAGGCAAGTGCCAATCCTTCCATTGAGGTAGAGCAGGCTCCAAAAAGTCCGAAATACGGTATTTGCATTGTCCTGGCAGCAAAACTTGAAGGAGTGATTTGGTTAATTAAATCACCAGCAAGCATGAAGTGCATATCCTCTTTAGTTAAATTCGCTTTCTGAAGGGCTGCATTGATTGCTTCTTCAAGCAGATGTCTATGGGCCTTTTCATAAGAGTCCTGTCCCATCCATAGGTCATCATGAAGAATATCAAAATCAGCTGCTAGCTTTCCTTCTGCTTCAAAAGGGCCTCCCGAAGCAGCCCACGATTCGATGACAGGGCGATTAGCAAACTGCCATGATTGCCTTCCAATCAACATTTACAACACCCCCATCATCGTCAGCAGCGTTTTCACAAGCGCGACAATAAATGCAGAAAAGACTCCAAAGAGGATAACTGTTCCTGCCAGTTTGAACATATTTCCTCCAACACCTAGGACAAAGCCTTCAGTACGATGTTCGATTGCGGCCGAAATGACTGAGTTCCCAAAACCTGTTACTGGAACAGCACTGCCTGCCCCAGCAAATTGACCGATATGATCATATACACCCAATCCTGTCAGAATCATTGAAAAGAAAATCATCGTGGCGACAGTTGGGTTCCCTGCTGTTTGTTCAGTAAAGTTAAAGAAATAAATATAAAAATAGGTGACAGCTTGGCCAATCAAGCAGATTGTACCCCCGACAAAAAAAGCTTTAATACAGTTTTTCACAACGGGCCGCTTCAGTTCGTGCTTTTGTTCAAGCTGCTGATATTGTTGCTGCTGAGGTGTCAGCTTTTGCTTTTTTTTATCCCCCATCTCGCCCATCCTTCCTTATGTCATTTCTTTTTTCAATGATATAATCCGCTGTAACTGTTTTTCGGCCTTTTCTTCCGGATATGACGGGTCCTTCATCTTCTCACTCAATTCAACCGCTTCAATGAAAATTTTGAAGTCGCTTGAAACAATGAAGTCTTCATCTGGATAGTTTTCTTCCAGCTTTTTATTGATTGCTTTTTCGATGCGTTTCATGCCAAAACGTTTCATGTGCTTGACCTTGTATGCGACCAATGTATCCTTTTTCCCTTTTATGACGGCTACATCATAAATCTCATCAAGTGATTGGATATCCTTTTTAACCCTATCAGCTATCTTTACATTCTTCACATCCAGATCATTCGTCGCTCCCGCATCTGGATTTACTGATTGGATCATCGATGTCCTGCTTTTGTGAGAAGTATCCCCGAGGGAACACCCAGCAGTGATGCTGGCAAGCAACATGAACACTGCAATAGCTTTTCCTGCCTGATATATTTTCATTTTGATCCCTTCCTGTACAGCATCTTATTGGTTAAAATTATTTTCCGCGTACAAATGAAAATTTATGAAATTTTTGTTGAGGGGATTATTTCCATGTAATGTAAATGATTATCATGAGGTGTATGTACGACTAAATATGTCTGTGGATGGAAAACGATCTTCATTGAAATCCGACTTGTCGGATCAGTAGTCGACATCGTCAAAAAAAAGCCTGCCATTTGATATGGCAGACTCTATTTCAACTTATGCTTGATTTCTCCTCTTTCCGCACCCGCAGCCGCCTTTCTTCCGACGGCGATTATTCACGGTACGGTTAGTATCGTTATTATTTGCAACTGGCTGGCTATCTGTACTTTTCCGTTTTTTATTCATCTTTACAACCCCTTTGTTGAAAGAGTCCATATTTCATATTATGAAATTTGTCCTTAAATGTTCTGGACGGACTCACCAATTTACTCATCTTTAACAAGCCATTGCTGGATAATCGATGCTATTCCGGCTATGGCCAAGATTGAGATAAGGGGCATCGATAAGTGAGGATAAAATTCGTAAGCAGCATAAATGATTGCCGTACACCAAAATCCCGAACACCAGTGGCAGCTTAGTAACTCCCCAATCCAGTATCTTATTCCAGATCCTTTTATTTCTATATATGTTTCCGTTTCTCCATTTTCCAGTTGTTCAACTACAGTATCATGAAAGGGAGCCCTGAGAAATTCAGTGATTGTATCGTAGACAACCAGCCTGGTCAATCGAAAGCTAGCAAAAACCAAAAGGCATAAATCGAGCCAACTGTCCATGCTTTCTCACCACCTAATGCTATAGAATCATTTCAGCATATGCACTGCAAATGCCTATGTATAGGCACAAGCCTGTCCGCTCATGTCATCATTTTTTGTACTTAAAATAGACAAACACCCACACCATTAGACGGGCGTTTCATATTCTATTAAGGACAATAGGTCATATCAACTAAAAGGAGATGAACTTGTTATGGGTTGCAAAGGTAAAAACCATGTAAGCGACAGCTGCGTATGTGAAGTACTAAGAGCGGTAGCAGATGCTCAGGATGAAGTAGATGTTGACAACGAGTGTGATGTCAGCTGCCATAAATCCATTAGAGAGTTATTGGCAGGTGCTCAATCGCCAACAAACGGTTTAGATACTATTCCTCTAATTCTATATTGCGGTGATTGCGTACCATTCGAAGGATTCGGAGCCCGGATCAGGCCTAACGGCGGCGGACCACAAAGACTGGATTGCTTCAGATCATTTTTCTTCCGTGTAACATCTGTAGATGACAACTGCTGCGCGAAGATCGAGTTGCTTGTCACACGTGGCGACGAAGGAGAAGGATTCGATAATCCATGCGATCAAATTCAGACTGGTGGAGCAAGAAACGAATTTTTCAGAACTGGAATCTGTTTAACAGTCGACCTAGATTGCTTCTGTGCAGTAACTTGCTTAGACCCAGTAGCAGCAATGCCACTTTCAAGCCTTCCAGGAGAATCTTAATTCAATACAGGAAGGAAATCGGCTTACCTTAATGGTAAGCCTTTTTTATAATCCGACCCTTTTTATATCCATTAAATCTTCTTCAAGAATACTCACACTCTTCTTCCTCGGACTCAAGGAATGTATCATCAGTACTCCGTTTTTCATAGCTAAGAAAAATCCTTTGTACGAAGTTTCTTTGGTTATAAACTCATATTTGACTTTTGCAATCGATGCAGGAACTCTCATTAGATGTTTTATTTTTTCATCCAGAGTTAATTCATTGAATTGCCTTTTATTATTTTCTTGAAGAGGTTCAGGTTCAGTTTCAGTATCATCACTATGTGAATCTACACTTAACGTAATTTCTTGCGTAATATCATTTTGCTTTTCTCTTGTCGGATTTTCCATATCTGCCATACCTGGATTTTGGATTTCGGAATCATCGTCTTTTAATAAGTAACTTTTTTGCATTTTCGGTTCAGGCATATTTATGTCCGGCTGGTTGATATAAAACATTGGGATTGGCTTTCGATCGCGTTTTTTTCTCATTTTAGGCGGCACCTCCAAAAACTTACCTCTCCCTATATTTATGCATCTGCCCATTATCTGTGCTTAATCGCAATCAATCAGTGCCGCACCAGAGAAACCCACTTGGAAGCCAGTTTTCTAATGAAAGAATTGATTATTTTTAGTAAAACAACACCTAAACGACGTATTCTAATAAAAAAAATCACAAAAAAACCTGCAGCAATCTGCAGGTTCCTCTATGAATCATCCTGTTATTAAAGAATATGGAATCCAGAGTCAACGTGGATATTTTCACCTGTGATGCCGCGTGACAAATCGCTGAATAAGAATAGTGCAGTATCGCCAACTTCCTCAGGAGTTGTATTTCTGCGCAAAGGTGCTTTTTCTTCAATTTGGTTTAAGATTGAATTAAAGTCGCTGACTCCTTTTGCTGATAGTGTACGGATAGGGCCCGCAGAAATTGAATTCACACGGATATTGTTCTTGCCTAAATCAGCTGCAAGATAACGGACACTTGCATCAAGTGAAGCCTTAGCAACACCCATAACATTGTAGTTCGGGATCGCGCGTTCTCCACCTAGGTAAGTAAGCGTCACGATACTCCCGCCTTCTGCCATTAATTCTTTTGCTTCCTTGGCCACAGCTGTAAGGGAATATGCACTAATGTTGTGTGCAAGCAAGAAACCATCACGTGTTACATTCATATAGTCCCCTTGCAGTTCTTCCTTATTGGCAAAAGCGATACAGTGGGCAACACCAGAAATTGAACCCGTTGCCTCTTTAATTTCACTGAAGCACTTTGCAACATCCTCATCGCTCGTGACATCACATGGCAGAACTAAATAGTTTTTGTCGAGAGATTCTGCAAGCTCACGAACACTTTTCTCAAGACGTTCCCCAGCATAGGTGAAAATTAGATTTGCTCCCGCGTTGTGAAGTGATTGAGCAATTCCCCATGCGATGCTGCGTTTATTGGCTACACCCATAACTACATATGTTTTACCGTTCAATGAAAGAGTCATGTTAAAAAAATCCCCCTGTTAATACAAGTTATTAGTACCTAGTGCTAATATTACACTATATATTTTTATTTGAAAAGGAAAACCCGCTAAAAAGCGGGTTTTGGTTTTTCAACTTCAGTTAGAATTATGCCCAGTTCTCTGGAGGATAGCCTTGAGCTAGCGATTCTAGCACCAAAAACAAAACTCAAGCTCTCTTTTTAGTTCATCCACATATTCCTTTGATCCGGTCACAATCAATCGGTCATTTAGTCTTAATTCTGTATCACCATGAGGTACGATTGATTCATTCTCACGCAGTATCCGGACAAAAATTACATCGCCGGTAAACGGAAAGCGCCTTATACTCATGCCATCAAAGTGATCATTAAGCATGCGGATTTCATGCAGGGAATTTTCCTGGTTCGTCAGGATGCTCATGACCCCAGGTGATTCAATCATCGCCCGTAGCAGGGATTCAGTTGAACGCAGGACAGAGAAAACTTCGATTCCCTCTTCCTGAGCCTTCTCAGCCAGATCTGGGCTTTCAATCCTGGCGATGACACGGTCGATCCCTTTTTCCTTCGCGCTGACAGCTATCGTTGCATTCAAGTCTGCATCACCTGTCGAAATCACGGCAATATCAGCATCATAAACATTATTTTTCTCGAGCGTTTCAATTTCGTAATTATCGATCTCAATAATTTCAAACACAGTTTCTGCAAACTGTTTTTCCGCTTTTTCCTGTTTAATATGATACAAGACCGGTTCATACAAGGATGATTTTAAATCGCGGGAAACAGGAAGTGTCATCTGATTGGCACCGATGAAGGCAACTTTGACTTTTTTCTCCTCTCCAGTTGTCTGTGGGAAAAGTTTTTTGAACATGATCGGAGTCAAGACACTAGAGATTACCGCTACAAGGATCAATGTCCCGCTCATTTGCGGTGTGATCATTTCCATCCTCTCACCAATCGTTGCCGCTGCAATGACCAATGACAAAGTGGACGTCAGCAAGAATCCTGATGCCAATACAGTCTTGGTATCATACCATTTCTTCAAAAGATAAACTGGCAGCATTTTTGAAACAAATAGTGCTAACAACAGTAGCGGAATTAACATAAGAAGCTTCTTTTCGCTCAACATGGACCAAATATCCAGGCCAACCCCAACCATTACGAAGAAAATAGGGATCAAGAAACCATAGCCGAAGGAATCAAGTTTGTGCACCATTTCCTGGTCAGGAGCCAGCAATGATACAAGCACTCCAGCAAGGAATGCACCAAGAATATTTTCGGCACCAACCGTTTCAGAAATTGCCACAAGCAGTATAATCAATGCAAAAACAGCTCTTGTTCCAATTTGTGTTGTTCCAGTGGAAAGTGCGTTAATGAACGTGCGGTTCTTGAAGATTTTCCCGACGAAATATAGAGCAACCCCAGCAGCAAAAAGGATCAGCAACAGCCAAGTATTCCCAGCTCCGCCATCATAGATAGAGACAAAGACAGCAAGCAAAATCATGGTTGCCAGGTCAGCTATTACTGCGATCAGCAAGATGATCTGGCCAATGTTTGTCTTCATTAAATGCGCATCCTTCAATGTAGGCACAACAACTCCAAGTGAAATAGTGGAGATAATCAATGTCATTAAAAAGACGTTTTCAATAAACCCAGCAAGAACAAATAAATATGATAGACCTAATGAAGCAACGAATATGCCGACAAAGATAATCGTTGACACGACAAATGTATTTGGTTCTTTCTTGCCGTTCGCCATAACCTTATTTTTCTTACCGCCAGAAAAAGCGGTAAAATCAATTTCCAATCCGCTTAGGAACATTAAGAATAGGAAGCCTAACGTTGACAGTGTACTAAGCCATGCATCCTCATGGACAATATTAAAGCCGCTTTTACCAATAATCAGGCCCATGATGATTTCAGCAACGACAACAGGAATAAAGCTTAATTTCAAACGGTGAAGCAATATTGGTGTAATAAATGCAACGATGATTACGATTACGAGAGAGGTAATCGAAGCATGCTGTTCCATCCACATCCCTCCTCTATTTTGTAAGATAACTCATAAAAGCAGTTGCGATTCCAAAATAAATTAAAATGCTTATGATATCATTTATAGTCGTAATGAATGGACCTGACGCAACCGCAGGGTCGATTTTCAGCCGGTGCATAAGCAAAGGAACCAACGAACCAGCCAGTGTGGCAATGATAAGTGTAATAAAGATCGAGATTCCGACAAGAGCGCCGAGATAAAACTCTCCATGCCAGAAGTAAACGACAAAGGTTACTAATACTCCGCATATTGCTCCAGTGATCAACCCGGTGCCAGCTTCCCTGACAATAATATGCCACTTACTTTCTTTCTCAAGGTCACCTGTAGCAATCCCCCTGACGGCAACCGCAAGTGCCTGGGTACCCGTATTGCCTGCCATTCCCGCAATGAGCGGTATAAAAACCGCCAAGATCGAGACCTTATTGAGCGTCTCCTCAAACCTTCCAATCAGGCTAGCTGTGAACATCCCCAGGAACAGCAGGATGATCAGCCATGGCAGGCGCTTTTTGGCTGCAGAAAATGGATTCCGGTCCATTGTATCAAGATCGGCGATCCCGGCTAATTTGGAATAGTCATCAGATGCTTCTTCTTCCATAACATCGATAATATCATCGACTGTGATAATACCTAGCAGGTGATTTTGAAAGTCTACAACTGGCAAAGCAAGGAAATTATAATCCCTCATCATGCGCGCGACTTCCTCTTGGTCCTCGCCCACAGATACGGAGACTACACGTTCATTCATAATTTCGGAAATCATCGTATCGTCATCGGCCACGATTAGGTCACGCAGGGAAATGACACCTGCTAAACGCTTCTCATCGTCAATCACAAACAAATAATAAATCGTTTCTGCTTGAGGAGCTTCGTTCTTAAGAATATACATGGCGGACCTGACCGTCTGATTGGCTGAAATCGCAATGAATTCTGTCGTCATGATACTGCCGGCTGTGTACTCTTCATAATGAAGCAAATCTTTTATTTCCTGTGCCGCGTCCTCATCCATAATGGTTAAATAGCTGGCCACCTGATCCTTGTCAAGCTCATTAAGGACATCGACTGCATCATCAGCATACATATTTGATAGCATGTCAGCGGCATAATTCGGATTCATTTGCGCCAGCACGTCTTTAAAATCTTCGTCATCTGCTTCTAGGTTCTCAAAGAGCTCAGCCATTTCTTCAGGTGAAAGGAAATTATAAACCTTCGTGCGGGTATCATCATCCAATTCACCAAAGAATGCAGCCTGGTCATAAGGGTGCAGCTCCAGAAATTCATCTCGGAAATCATCAATTTTTTCAGAGTAAAGTGCTTCCATCAGCAGTTCAGTGTTAATTTGCTGCTTTGATGCTGATTCTTGTCGTTCCTCAGCCATCCACCTTACCCCCTTTCTTATTCAGTACATTTCATTATACTAGCATTTCTCGATTTCTTTGTCTTTTATAAGCCTCTTCTGTAAACTATTTTGCTTTGCATCCAGCAAAACTTTTTTCTTATTCAGGATTCTTCTGAAAAGTGATGAGCACAAATGCGGATTGAAATAAAAAAGAAGTTTACACAATGGGTCTCTTTTTAACATTCCCTTTAATAAGCAGTAATCTTACTGCTTGCAATTTTTTTGTCAGAATAAGAACTCACCTTGGAAAACTTAATTGTAAAAAGGACTATTCTTTTTGTGAGTCTGCGGAAACAATAATAATAAAATATCGCGAGAGGAACTGGATGATGAAACTAGATATAATTGGGGATATACACGGCTGTTATGCTGAGTTTGAACATCTCACAAGGGAATTAGGTTATGGTTGGAGTTCGGGAATACCCATTCACCCAGAAGGCCGGAAGCTTGCTTTTGTTGGAGATTTAACAGACAGAGGACCGGAATCCTTGAAGGTCTCCGAGATTGTCTGGAAGCTGGTTATTCAGCACGGCCTTGCTTATTATGTGCCTGGAAACCATTGCAACAAGCTGTATCGATTCTTGCTTGGGAATAAAGTACAGACAACTCATGGTCTCGAAACTACTGTAGCTGAATTTACATCTTTGAATGAAAAAGACCAAAGTTCTTTTCGCGAGATGTTTCTTGAATTATATGATTCCTCCCCTTTATATCATGTTCTCGATGAAGGCCATTTGGTGATCGCACATGCCGGTATTCGGGAGGATTATATCGGCAAAAATAATTCGAAGGTCAAGACCTTTGTCCTCTACGGGGATATCACTGGCCAAACGAATCCTGACGGTACACCTGTCAGGCGCGACTGGGCAAAGGAATACCAGGGGAAAGCGACTGTTGTCTATGGTCATACTCCAGTCAAGGAGCCAAGAATTATCAATAATACTTATAACATTGATACAGGGGCCGTTTTCGGCGGACTCCTGACCGCATTAAGATATCCAGAGATGAGACTAGTTTCGGTTCCTTCTTCCATGCCTTTTGCAGCAGAAAAATTTCGTGAGATAGAATAATTACCCATAATGTAGAAAAGCTAACCATTAAAAGAAATGGTTAGCTTTTCTACATTATGCTTATTATTTTCCGATGAACATCTGCGTCCAGTAATTCCCGGTTCCTGTGTGCCCAACACCAATATGGGTGAAATTTGGACTTAAAATATTTTTCCTGTGACCTTCACTGTTCATCCAAGCGTTGACCACTTCTTCAGCACTTTGCTGGCCCATAGCAATATTTTCACCTGCAGAGCTATATGTTACTCCAAAATCCCTCATCATATCGAAAGGCGACCCATAAGTAGGGCTAGTGTGCGAAAAGTAATTTTTCGCCTGCATATCTTCTGATTTTTTCTGAGCAACATTGCTTAACGCAGTGTCTGGCTGAAGATTTTGCAGGCCATTTTTCCTGCGCTGCTCATTTGTTAAATCAATAACTCTCGACTCAAATGCACTGATTTCTGTTCCGCTTGGTGTTGGAGCGGTTTTCTGCTGTGGGGCTGTCTCCTGGTTTGGAGCTGGTGCTGCTCCTTGCTCAGTTGGAGCAGTTCCTTCGTTTGGTGCTTGCAGTGGACCTTGATCAGGGGTCGGTGTTATTCCCTGTTCAGGTGCTTGCCGAGTTCCAGTAGGCGGCTGCAATAACGACTGGTCCTGTGATAATGGTTGATTTGCACGTTGACGCTGCCAGTCTTCGTAGGTCAACCTTCCCTCTCTGTTCATTTCTGTATGCGGGTACCTTGTGCTAGGTATTCCCGTGCTGTATGAATTCGGGTCTACTGTTAAATACCCATTCGGCATCTGCAATATTTCGCTTGTACCATTCCCGCCATTTTGATCTGGCTTTCTAACAGCGCTCGTTTCACTCCTGCCGTTCTGACCTCTCAATCTTTTCGTATCATTGTCCCAGTACCCTGTACCATTGTTATTCATGGTAGTCATTTTGTTATCTCTTAAATCAAGTGCTTCATCATTATTGTTATTACATGCAGACAGACCTAAAAGCATTATGGCCGATACAGCAATTAATTTTCCATGTTTATAGATGTTCAATTGATCTTTCCTCCCTGAGATTTCATTTACTACCTCTTTATCATTTGAAATTCCAAGGGAAATATAGAATGAAATATCTGTGAAAAAGATGGGATGAATTACATAAAAAAAGACAAACCATATTACGGTTTGCCTTTTATATCATTTTTTTCATATCAATAGGAAGATTAGACGTTAAATGTATTTCTTTCTGTAAAACGGGATGTGAAAATTTAATTTCCCTGCAGTGGAGTGCTTGTCTCTCGATCAAATTTCTCTTTCCTCCATAAAGACTGTCTCCAAGGAGAGGATGACCTATATGAGCCATATGGACCCTGATTTGATGTGTTCGTCCCGTCAATAATCGAAGACGGATATGAGTGAATTCATCATACCTTTGTAGGACTTCATATAAAGTACAGGCATATTGCCCATCCGGATGGACTTCACGTTCAATGATGCTGTCACTTTTTCTGGCAATCGGCTTTTCAATCCGCCCTTCATCCAGTAAGAACCTTCCTTCTGCAAATGCTTCATAGGTACGCTTTACATCGCCTGCCCGCTGCTGCTTACTGAATAAATGATGGATATGGCTGTGCTTAGCAATCAGTACCAGGCCTGATGTATCCCTGTCGAGTCTTGTGACAATGTGGGTGGTTGCCGCGATTCCGTTCTTCTCATAATAACCAATGAGTGCATTTGCAAGGCTGCCGGTTGGATGTTCTCTGGATGGAATTGTATTCATTTCTGCCGGTTTATTTACAATCAGGATAAATTCATCCTCGTAGACAATGGAAATCGGGGAATCTTCTCCCTTCAGTCCAATTGAAGGAACCTCGACAGGAAAAAATACTCGGACAACATCATCGCAATTAACCTTATACCTGACATTCACCTCTTGGCCGTTTACCGATATAAACCCGCCTTTGAACTTAATATCTGTAAGTGCCGCCCTTGAAATTTCCTTTTCTTTAAGAAATTCCTTTAGCAATTTACCTTGGTCTGGAGCTTCTGCTGTCCATTCAAGGCTGAAGTTATTCGCCATATCGGCTGCTCCATTCTCCATTTATATATTCATTTTGCTTCTTCAAATCTAATTGCTGTCAGATATAAACGAATCACTGACACGCTTCCAAAATGGAAAAGGTCTGAATCTTGCAAAGCGGATTTTTTCATCTGCCACACGGAACTGGATTGATTTAACATCCTTGTGCAGGAGCGTCAAATGATCTACAGTCACCTGGAAATCTGGCCTGTTGACTGGTTTGAGTGTGCATGTATGATGGTCTGGCAAAATTAACGGAGATCCTACAGTCCTGAATACCCTGTTATTGATGGAAGCCATCTCGGCAACCTGAATCGCGCGCAGTGAGGGATGCAGGATTGCCCCGCCTAATGCTTTGTTGTATGCAGTACTTCCGGATGGTGTTGATACGCAAAGTCCATCGCCGCGAAAGCGTTCAAAGTGCTGTCCCCTGATCTCAACGTCCATGACCAGTGTACCTTCCACGGATTTAACTGTTGATTCATTCAGCGCCAAATATCTAGTTTCCCTGCCGCCATGCTGGTACCTGATGATTACCTCAAGCAAGGGATATTCGATCACCTGGTAAGGAGTTTTCGCTACCGCAATCACCAATTTCTCTATTTCCTCAGGAACCCAGTCGGCATAAAAACCTAGATGCCCTGTATGTACTCCGATGAAAGCTGTTTTATCCAGTCTGCTGCTGTAACGATGGAACGCGTACAATAGTGTGCCGTCTCCTCCAACCGAGATGCAAATATCTGGCTGGTCTTCATCATAAATAAGATCAAAGTCTAAAAGATAGGTCCTCATTTTATGCATCAATGTATTTGACCGGGAATCCCCTTTTGAAGTAATCGCAAATTTCATGAGTCCAAACACCCCCGCATATCGGTTTTAGTCTATTTCTTCCCATCCTGCTGCATTTCTTTTTTCCTTGTAAAGAAAGCCTGTGCTTCCTGGATTTCTCCTCTGATTGTTGACATTTCTTCATCAAGGCGGAACGCTGCTTCTGCTGCTCGCTGCAGCCTGATTTTAATATCTTCGGGAAAAAGTCCTTTGTACTTATAGTTCAAGGAATGCTCAACAGTTGCCCAGAAATTCATCGCAAGTGTGCGAATTTGGATTTCTGCAAGAATTTTTCTTTCTCCTCTGATTGTCTGTACCGGATATCGGATCACTACATGGTAGGAACGGTAGCCGCTTGCTTTTTTATGAGATATGTAATCCCGCTCCTCGACAATTTCAAAGTCATTCCTGATCCTTAAGAGTTCAACTACCGTTTTAATGTCATCAACAAATTGGCACATAATTCTCAGACCAGCAATATCCTGCATTTCCGTTTCAAGCTTTTCTAATGAAATTCTTTTTTGGTTGGCTTTATCGAGGATACTTGCAATAGGCTTTACCCTTCCTGTGACAAATTCAATCGGGGAATGGTCGGATTGCAATTCATATTGGCTTCTTATGCCTTTTAACTTTATTTTCAATTCTTCAACAGCGTGTTTATAAGGTTCTAAAAATTGATCCCAGTGTTTCACATCAGTCACCTCATCCGGTTCTATTCACGAAAGCCTAAGCGGAGGGTGCGGCAAAAACCTGTTCCACTTTCGCGACCATTTCCTCTCCATAATTGCTATTCCCTTTAATATTCGAGATTAAATATTCCATTTCCTCGCTGAATCCTTGTAATTTAAGCTTATGTCCGCCTGCGGCAAGATTAGCTTCCATCCCGCTGCCAAGACCTTCATGGATCACATTCCAGGTTTCATATGGAATTGAGATATATTGATATCCTTCATCCTTTTCAACGATATAAATAAAAGATAATTGATCAGAGTCAACTAGCATTTGCCCTGTTGCTGTTAAATCAGCAATATTTGCTTTTGAATCAGTGCTGAGCATCAGCTCATTATTTTCAATAATTGCATTGGTAATCATAATTCTTTCGCTCATTTTTTCAACCTCCATAATCTTTTTTATTTTATCATATAGAGGCAATTTCTACTAAGGATTGAAGCGAAAGCTGATAAACGAGATAATAAGAACAATAAATTTCGAAGGGGCGGGACAAAGTGAGCCAGAACATTGAAATAGAATTTAAAAATATGCTGACGAATGACGAATTCCTTCGGCTAATAAAGCACTTCAACATAGATCTGACAAAATTTAAAAAGCAGGTTAACCATTATTTCGATACCCCATCCTTTTCATTGAAAGCCAAAGGCTCTGCATTAAGGATCCGGGAAAAAGGTACTCAGTTTGAAATGACGTTGAAACAGCCTGCTGAACAAGGATTGCTTGAGACCAATCAATTTCTTAACCCAGGGCAGGCTGAGTATATATTAAAAACAGGAAAAATTCTTGAAGGTGAAGTGCAGGACGCAATTACCAATATGATTGACGATGCAGATACCTTGGAGTACTTCGGCTCATTGACCACTGACCGTGCAGAATTTGATTACAAGGGCGGACTGCTTGTACTAGACCATAGTTACTATTTAAATACTGAGGATTATGAGCTAGAATATGAAGTAACGGATGAAAGTGAAGGTTTTAAGATTTTCTCAGGATTGCTTGATGAACTTAACATCCCTGTGAGAACGACCGATAATAAAATTAAAAGGTTTTACAACCGAAAGCGGGAAGGCTTATAACCCAAGCGGCTAAGCGATAGAGCTAGTAGGTAATCAATTTTGATGAATTTTAATTCATATACAATCTTTTAAATGAGTAAAACCAGGCAGGAGAATTGATCATGAACGTTGACCAGTTAAAAGTCACGCTTGAATTACAAGCATTACAGAACTTCAGCAGCACTACTGCCCCATCCGGCAACACTCTGTTCCAGGAAATGCTGACTGGGCTTCTTACAGAAGAAAATGATGCCCTAGGCGCAACGGCAGCTCGTTTAGAAGATTTATTCGGCAGTACGGAAACTGCAGTTAACTCCTTTGGTATGAATAAAGTAAGTATCGGGCAAATGCTTCCGCCTATTCAGCTAACCAAACTGTCTGGGAAGAATCATAATTTTGATGAAATAGTTGATCAAGCTGCGGCTGCTTTCAATCTTCCTGCCAAGCTGATCAAGTCTGTGATACAAAAGGAATCGAATTTCAACCCGAATGCAATCAGCTCAGCAGGTGCATCAGGGTTAATGCAGCTGATGCCGGGAACCGCCAGAAGCCTGGGGGTAAAAAATATCTTTGACCCAGCGGAAAATATTCTTGCTGGCAGTAAATACTTGCGCCAAATGATGGACAAGTACGACAATAACGTAGAGCTTGCTCTTGCCGCATATAATGCAGGCCCTGGAAATGTCGATAAATATGGCGGCATTCCCCCTTTTAAAGAAACTCAAAATTACGTGAAAAAAATAACCAGCACTTACTATGGATGATATTCCCATCGCTTTCGACCGTCTGTCAGTGGTAACAGACGGCCTTTTTGTGTACATTAGTAAAGCGGATACACTGTAAAAAAAACTGATTACAAGGCTATTTGTTTGAGATATAAATATAGCATTGCTACAATAAATAGCATAACTATGGAAGCTGAATGAAATTTCCAAAATCTATTTTAAAGGAGTTATCAATATGGTTGAGAATAAGACCTTACCATTCGAAGCCATTGGCGAAGGAACACTTCACCGGCTGGTCGACACTTTTTACCACCGGGTAGGAATGCATCCTGATCTTGCTCCTATATTCCCTGATGATCTTTCTGAAACTGCACGCAAGCAGAAGCAGTTTTTGACACAATATTTAGGGGGGCCGCCTTTATATACAAGCGAGCATGGCCACCCAATGCTCCGCGCAAGGCACCTGCCTTTTGAAGTAACACCTAAACGGGCAAACGCCTGGCTTGCGTGCATGAACGAAGCGATGGATGAAGTGGGGCTTGAGGGGCCAGTCAGGGAGGATTTTTACGCACGCCTATACCTTACTGCCCAGCACATGATCAATACACCAGATGACGAGACCGGTGAAAGCACATGAAACTCAACAGAGAGAATATATTGAGCTATGATCCCTCAGAGTTTTGCTCTGGATTGGATAAGAAGCCACTCGAAATATATATGTTCGTTGATCCTCTTTGCCCTGAATGCTGGGCTCTTGAACCAATCATCAAAAAGCTTCAAATCGAATACGGAAAGTATTTTTCCATCCGTCATATTTTGAGCGGCAGGCTTGCCACTCTGAACATGGGCAGGAAGAAACGCTACGAAACAATTGCAGAGCTCTGGGAAAAAACAGCAAGCAGAACAGGGATGAGCTGTGATGGGAACTTGTGGTTTGAAAATCCTGTATCATCCCCATACTTGGCATCAATCGCCATTAAGTCAGCTGAGCTTCAAGGAAAGAAGAAGGGCATTGGATTTTTACGCAAGCTTCAGGAAGTATTGTTTTTAGAAAAACAAAATGTCTCCAATTTTGACGTGTTGAAGAACTGCGCACGCAATGTTGGTCTTGACGTGGAAGAGTTCGTGACTGATATCCATTCAGAGACTGCCGCAAAGGCATTTCAATGTGATTTAAAGATAACGAATGAAATGGATGTCCAGGAAATCCCTACTCTAGTCTTTTTCAATTCGAATATTGAAGAGGAAGGCATTAAAATCACCGGGCTATATCCATATGAGGTATACGTCCAGATTTTAGAGGAAATGCTGTCTGAAAAGCCAGAACCAGCTCAGCCTCCATCCCTTGAAACTTTTTTAAAGCAATACAAAATGGTGGCCTCAAAGGAAGTAGCTGTTGTTTACGATCTGACAGTAGCCCAAGCAGAGAAGGAAATGAAGAAGCTCCTGCTAAAGCAAAAAGTCGAACAAATCCCAGCTAAATACGGAATGTTTTGGAGATACCAGGAACAGGAAGGGTAACCGTGCATTAGATTGCACGGTTATTTTTATGAATGGTTCAAGCCATACAACCGGAAAAAGGCCTTGCAGCTCTCCAACTGCAAGGCCTTTCTCTATATTATACGAACAAAGGGGATGGGAGAAATTTTTCACGGTCAAACAAAGGGGTAAATGTTTGCTTGTGATCAACTTCACGATATTAATATACCATACCCCTTTCCCTATCTCAAGATACTTGTGTGTTATTTCACAATATTGTCAAATACGATTCATGATTTACTTGAAAATGGCATACACATTTAACAAACAGCTGATCTTTCGGAGGCAAGCATTATGGATAAATTCGTATTTTCTCTTATCACATTTTTCATTCTTTTTTCTTTTATCCTCCATATTGGAGGCCTGATGCATATCATACCTTTGTATTTCACTTCCCCCCTCCTCTTTTTCTCATTATTTATATTGATGCTGTATTTGAATAATCGTAAAAGTTTTAAGGGATTTTAGCTGAGCCAAACAAAACCGGCCGTATTGCTACGGCCGGTTTTGTTATTTTAGGAAAGCATTTTTTCCATTTCATTTAATTTTTCTTCAAACACTTTTAGAGCTTCTTCTATTGGCTTTGAGCTAGTCATATCGACACCAGCTTTTTTCAGGACTTCGATTGGGTAATCAGAGCTTCCTGCCTTTAAGAAATCGATATAGCGTTCAACTGCCGGCTGTCCTTCTTCAAGAATCTGTTTGCTTAAAGCGGTGGCAGCACTGAAACCTGTAGCGTATTGATAAACATAATAGTTGTAATAGAAGTGCGGAATCCTTGACCATTCAAGACCGATTTCTTCATCAATCTCAATGTCCTCATCTCCAAAATACTTCTTATTAAGCTCATAGTAATCCTTTGTCAGGGAGTCAGCCGTCAATGCTTCGTTGTTCTGTGCCTTCTTGTGGATCATATGCTCAAATTCGGCAAACATTGTCTGTCTGAACACAGTTCCTCTGAAGCCTTCAAGGTAATGATTCAGCAAATACAGACGTTTCTGCTCATCATCAATTGTTTTGAGCATATAGTCATTAAGCAAAGCTTCATTGCACGTGGACGCTACTTCGGCAACAAAGATGGAGTAGCTGCCGTATGGATATGGCTGCGTCTTCCTTGTGTAATAGCTATGGACTGAATGGCCAAATTCATGTGCTAACGTGAATAGGTTATTTACGTTATCTTGCCAGTTCATAAGGATATACGGATTTGTTCCATAAGCACCCGATGAATAGGCTCCGCTCCGCTTTCCCTTATTTTCATGTACATCGACCCAGCGGTTTTCGAATCCTTCTTTCAGGACATTATTATATTCTTCACCTAGAGGAGCTAAGCCCTTTAACACGTAATCCTTTGCTTCTGCATATGGAATTTCCATTTTCACGTTCTTGACAAGCGGGGTGAAAAGATCGTACATATGAAGCTTCTCCAGTCCTAGAACCTTGCGGCGAAGCTTTACATATCGATGCAGCAGATGCAGATTGTCATTTACAGTGTTTACAAGGTTTTCATAGACACTTTCAGGAATATTATTTGCAGCAAGTGCAGCATGCCTTGCGGAATCATACTTACGCACCCTGGCATTAAAATTATCCTTCTTAATATTGCCGCTTAACGTGCTTGCAAAAGTATTTTTGAAGCTTCCGTATGTCTTATATACTGCCTTGAATGCATCCTCACGAACCCTGCGGTCCTCACTTTCGAGGAAACGGATATAGCGGCCGTGAGTGATTTCTACTTCTTCCCCATTCTCATCCTTGATTGACGGGAACTCAAGATCAGCATTATTAAGCATTCCGAAAGTATTAGATGGTGAGCTCATTACTTCTGATGCTTCGGCAAGCAGTGCTTCTTGTTCGGCAGATAATACGTGCGGACGCTGAAGGTTGATTTCCTCTAAAGCATGCTCATAAAGTTTCATTTCCTCTTTTTCAGCAAGGAAGCTTTTAATTTTTTGTTCGTCTACAGCCAGGATTTCAGGAACTATAAAAGCCAGCGCACTTCCTGCCTGGGAGTATAAGTTTTTGATCCGGTCATCAAAACCCTGGTAAAAAGAATTCGTAGTATCCTGGTCATATCTCATATGTGCATATGTATACAACCTTCCCAATCTT
This sequence comes from Heyndrickxia sp. MSNUG, assembly GCF_049532715.1. Taxonomy (NCBI): domain Bacteria; kingdom Bacillati; phylum Bacillota; class Bacilli; order Caryophanales; family Bacillaceae; genus Heyndrickxia; species Heyndrickxia sp. MSNUG. Next base: position 1,420,693 of record NZ_CP150978.1, on the reverse strand, counting down.
TCAAGCAGCTTATCCTGCAATTGGAGAGCATTGTAAAGCTGGTCCGCACTTTCACCTAATTTACCCTGGTATTCCTGAACTCCTGGAAGCAGGCTTTTCACTTCATTAAACTCTTTTTCCCACACTTCATCATTTGCAAAAATATCCTCAAGTCTCCACGTATCCTCAGTGGCTACTTCATTCCTTGGCGGCAACTTCTTTACTGCAGATTCATTCGACATATTGATCCTCCTAACAACATTTCGGAATTCGAAAAACTTTTCTAATATCATAAATTCGATAAAAATTTCTCTTTTCCTTCTAGAGAATGAAATTATGATATAAAGTTTTCTGATTTCTATTTACCCAATTCTTAACTTCCTTATTTTACGCAGCTGACGAACTTTTCATGTTACATGAAACCAAAATCCTAAAACACATTTTTTTATATGGCTCTTTTTAACCTCGGATGGGTCCAGGCACGAAGAAAATGCGGTAGACATTTTCTAAGTTTCTCGTGCCTTCCCTTCAAATGAACAGAACTTATAAAAGCATTCATTGCCCTTTAACCATAGCTTGCTGTAAAAAAGGAGCTTCAATAATATTTCCATACCTTTTGTAAAAATAGGCTTCGTCCGCTCTTTGCTGATCAATGGAATCAAAAATTTTCAACTCTCTATTTAGTTTAAATAAAGAATCACTTATTTGGGTTAAAACTGAAATTTTAGTAAGGAGCTGGATATATTCAGAAACCACCTGAGAATAACTACCTTTTCCCGCCACAGGAAGGCTCCTCCACTTAATTTGCCCGCGTTTTAAACGGTTGTTAAAAGCATTATGGACTTTCGCCAAGCTAATTAGATCGCCTTTTTTTAAATACCGGAATATATCAAGATACAGATAAGTCTGCCAGATTAGGGCCGGGGTTTCTATATAAGGAGCAGAAAAAACAGGAAGCCCTATTTCGCAAGGGAGATTCTGGAGATTTAGATAGTTGCGGTAGAGTAGCTGAAGAAAATGATTTTGATAGGAACCGGGATACATTGTATAACGCGACTTGAATTTTTGCAGTTCAGATTTCCAGGAATCAAGAACGGGATAGCTTTTATTAATAGGGCTTATCAGATGATTTACAGGAACTTTATCGATAGAATGTATTTCAAGCTGGGTAATTGTCTTTCGTGAGGAAATAGGAATGGCACCTTTCAGGTCGATGAATTGGCCTGATATCGGACAATAAGCAGGGATATTCCAGGTTTGACGAGGGCGCCGGATGAATAAATAGAGGAAATTATTTAAGGACACTGCTTTTGTTCCAGTTCGTTTAACAAGATTTCCCGCAGCAATCCAGATTGGGATATACCCATTTTCAAAATACCTGGCTGTTCTTTTGATGAAAATTTCTTCTGGAATAATAGAACACTGGTATTCAATCGCGTACTTCTTCCCCTGCCAGTCGAATGCAATATCGGGCTTTTGTCTGGCTGATGGATCAAATTTCTCAAGCTCTGCATTGATTCCTTGCTTCTTCAGCCAGTTATAAAGTTGAAGCTTCCCTGCAAGGTGGTAGTTGGACTCTCTTTCATACTGGTGTTCGCAGCTGCTGCCAGAGAGATGAGAAAAATGCCAGATCTTTTTGCTGCCAAGCTTCAGGATAACTTCCTCTTTGCATTCTGGACAATGGAATTTTTCCTTGGATCTTAGGGAAATTAGCTCCTTTTTGTCCCATTGATCCCCCATGGACAGCCTTGCTCCATTTTTTCTATTTGCTACAAGCACATTGATTGCGCCTCCTTTCTCCTTTTATATTCGATAAAGCAGCTTGAAATCCTCTTTTTGAAAAAGGCTCTTTTCGTAAATTTTGTTGTGAATATAATTCAGATTCTCCTCGAAAAGAGTCTAGCCCCCTGTAAAAATGCGGATACAAGTCCTTGTTCAAAAAGCATACATTATTACTAGAACAGCCCAAAAAAACAGACCCGGAGTTTATCCGAATCTGCTACAGCATTGGCGACAACAGTCTCGATGTAGATTCGAGCAGTCTGTAACCGATATGGCGATTATTAAAATCAACTAATTCGATTTCATTTGAATCCATTAGATCATTTTCATATTCCTTCACAAGCTTCTCGGTACTGGATGTTTTATAAAGAAATGCATTGACTTCGAAGTTCAAATGGAAGCTTCTCATGTCCATATTTGAGGTGCCAATTGAAGCTAGTTGGCCATCAACAATGACAATTTTACTATGCATAAAACCTTTATTGTATTCATAAATCTTCACGCCAGCTTCGAGCAATTCCGGGAAATAGGATCTTGATGCAAAGAAGACGATTCTTTTATCTGGCCGCTGCGGAACTAACAGCCTGACATCCAGCCCGCTGAGAGCGGCAACCTTAATGGCTGAGAAAATATCCTCATCAGGAATAAAGTAAGGGGATGCAATCCATACAGATTTATCTGCAGATGAGATCATTGAGAAGAAAATGTTTTTGATGACACTCCATTCATTATCAGGACCACCGGCAATCAATTGGACTCCTCCGTGTGTATTTTTCTCTAAGCTAGGCGATAGATATTCCGATGTTAACAGACTATTATTTGTCATATAAAACCAGTCCTGTAAAAAGATAAGCTGAAGACTGCGCACAGCCTCTCCGCTCACGATCATATGGGTATCCCGCCAAAATCCGAACCCCTTGTCCCTTCCTAGATATTCATCACCGATATTCAGTCCGCCAACGAAACCAATGGAACCGTCTATAACAATGATTTTTCGATGGTTCCTGAAATTGAATTTACTATTTAAAAAGGGAAGCCGAACTGGCCCGAATTCGACCATTTCTACTCCGGCATTAATCAAATCTTTCACGTATTTCTTTGAAAGCTGCCATGAACCGACAGAGTCATATAGAAAGCGGACATTTACGCCTTGCTTGGCTTTCTCAATCAATACTTCCTTTATTTCTTCCCCGATTTGGTCATGACGGACAATGTAATATTCCATATGAATATGGTGGGTTGCCTTTCTTAAATGTTCAAGGATAGAACTAAAGGTTTCGTCACCATTGGTCAGCACTTTGGTAGAGGTCGAAAACGAAATTGGGCTGTTCCCAAGCTTCTGTGCAAGCGTGAATAACCTCCGATGATCCTCTTCCATCTCCTGCATCCTCTTTTCATTTGCCCTTTCCGCTTCTCCTTCAATTTTTAGGAATGTTTGTTTATCGAGAAAGTACTTTTTCCGGAACATTTTTTCTTTCCGATAATTACGGCCGAATAATAAATAAAAAATAAATCCTACGAGCGGGAATCCGCCAAGCACAATCAGCCAGGTTAATGTTTGGGATGGATGGCGATTTTCAAGGAAAATGACAAAGCTTATAAATATTACTGTGAGAGTCATGAAAATACTTATATAACCTAGGTAAGCAGCGTCCATTTTTTCGTAAAATATATAGTAAACTCCTGCAAGTAATGTGACAAATAATAAAATACGGACTGTGTTCTTCATGGTATTCACCTGTATTCTCTTGATTTCCCCGCAACTAAGTCCAATTACCTGCAATATACGAAGGCTCTGGATATATATACGGTTCTATTAATGAAATGGATTCAAAGGAAGTATATCGCCTGTAATCAAACTGTAAGTTGCTATTCCGATTTCAGAATAAGTACCGTTTATCGAGACTCATTTCCAGGATGGTTTTAGGCTTCTAATCAATGCTGATATCTGCCTATGCAATCTTTCTAGAAATTTAATAATACTAGGATTTATTATAGAACCATTTTATCAAAAAAACCGATTTCATTTCTGAAATCGGCTTTCTGTTTAACTGAAATGCTTCCTTATTACACTAAATACATCTTCTCCGATAATCTTGTTACCGTATTCCTCGAGGCGATGGATCGTAACATTCGACTCCAGACCGTATTCTAGAAGAACACTCAACATATTATCAATTTCCTCTTCGTCAGAAAAATCCTGTTCAGGAAATTCAATGTATAAATAATACTTGTCAGAAAGACTAAACAAGCTTGTTTTTATTTTATCGATTCCCGGCCTTTTCGACAGGGCAATGATGTCTTCGAGATCTTTGAAATGGAGCATGAATTCAAGATCGTCCTCTAAGTCAACATCCTCATCATCGATATCTTTTGAATTGAATTGATGATCCAATAATTCTTCGATTCGTTCATCGACAGGCAGATCCTTAAGCTTATCATTTGGAAGCGGAAGCTCAAACTTGTGGCCTTCCTTAGACAGTTGTGCTTTTGTAACTAGCACTTCAAGTCCTTTTTCAAGAGCTTGAACCTGAATCCATAAAGGACCTTCAACCGTAAATTCTTCCTCTGCATGGACTTCATCCATCATTTCCCAGAAAAGTTCTTCACTGCGATCGCGGTTATACCAGATTTCTTCCCGGTCAAATCCACGCTCCTCTATATCCATGTATGAAATATAAAACTTAACCGTATTTTCATTAATACGTTCGATTTCCATTCGCTTTCTCTCCCTTCCAGGCAAAGATTTGAAGGGACTAAATACCCCCAAAAAGCTGTTGGTCTTTATCTTTTACCCTTAATAAATGAGTCTAAATCACCTTGTTTTTATAAAGGGAAGGTAAACAGAAATAACGATCTTGTACTCTTATTTTATGTTATATTAAGCCAATTTGGAAACAAAATATACACCCATTTTTATAAAAGGCTAATATCTCATTAAATTAAAGTATTCTTTACATTTTATCAGAAATATGCTTGGATTTCAATTTAACAGCTTGCTCCCTTTGAGTGATCAGTCTTTATCCAACCTCTTCTCATGCACCTATTTAACTTAAAATGTATTATGAATTCACCCTGAAAATCACTTTTGATTTAAACACATAAAAAATAAACTTAAAAAATCTCAATTTGATTATTTTATAAATCTCTAATCAACAAAAAAAGCCCCCCAAAAAGGGAGACTTTGTATTAGTTGACTAGTCGCTGTGCTTCTCTTAACTGGAAAGTACGTACTTTCCTTGGAAGGAATCTGCGTATTTCATCTTCATTATATCCAACCTGCAGGCGCTTTTCATCAATGATGATTGGGCGGCGCAGCAATCCTGGATTTTCTTTAATAAGTTCAAACAATTCTTGTAGAGGCATCGTTTCCAAATTCACATCAAGCTTTTGGAAAGTCTTTGAACGAGTCGAAATAATTTCATCCGTTCCATCTTCAGTCATACGAAGAATTTCTTTTATTTCATCAATAGATAATGGCTCTGAAAAAATGTTTCTTTCCGAATATGGAATCTCATGTTCTTCAAGCCATGATTTTGCTTTTCTGCAAGAGGTACAACTTGGTGAAGTGTATAAAGTGACCATTGGTAATTCACACTCCCTTAGATTTACTTATATTTGCGTTATTTAAGCTAGAAAATTCTTAAATAATAATAAGTATAATTTTATAATTCATATTGAATATTATACACCAAGGATTAAATAAAAGGTATCCCTTTTAAAAAAATATTCCGGGTAATTATGTAAGGATTCTAGCCTTATATATATATAACGAACTTAAATGAAAAAAGTTTCATTAAATTTATATTTTTTTCATCACCCTTCATATTGCTATCTATAAAAATATTCGTATTATTCTAGCTGATTTTGTCGGTTATTATTAATTTATTTATATTTACCCTTTTCAAAAGAAGCTAAACATTTTTTTGAAAAAATTATTTTCTCAATTGGGCAGCCAAAATGAAAACGCATCCATATATGATACACATGGATGCGTCTAATTTATCGAAATTTTTCAAACGTATATTCCACTTTTTTAAATTTAGGTTCAATTCAAAAAAGTTCAATTTATAATACGGGAGGAAATACTACAGAAACCTTTAAAACTTTTACCTATATATCCTGCAGCAAATCATTGCGCTTCTCTTCAAGTGTCAATACTTCATCGACTGGCTGATATGACTCTCCATAAAACTTTTTATCTTTATATGTGTGAATCATATTGTACGTCTTTTTCATTGCTTCGTACACTAGCTCTTCAGGAGCGTGATCTGGTGCCCAATATAGAATTTCCATTTCATTGATCTGCTTTGTTGCCAGTGAACGTCTGCGGTATCCAATCGTGCGGGCATGCTCGAATCCTTCCCGTTTGTAAAAGCGCAATCGTTTTTCAGTATCTGTGTCATCATAATTGACTGGCTCTACCTCAAGAATTATTGGCTTGCCTTTTTCCTTAAGCTTTTCGATCAGCTTATGGCCTAGCCCCTGTCCTCTCGTATCCTTAGAAACAAAAAGATAATCAATAAAGACAAAGTCATCTGTTTCGACATACATTAACACATGTCCAGGACCTTCATCTTTATGGTAAATCTCCGGACGTTCCATTAAAAGTGTTTCCATATGCTCTTTTGATTTCATTTCTTCAATCGGAAAATATTGATTTAATTTTTCATACCAATGCATGGCTTATCTCCTTTTCGATTTTTTCATCCTGATAAGCACCCAGCTTTTCTTATATAATCATGATCAAGATAGTACTAATATTTTTTCTTGATAAAGTTCTTTTAATACACCAGCAATTCTTTTAAAATAAAGATGAGTGGGGATCATGAATCATATATTCCACATTTCATGAAAATGATCTGTGTAAAAAAAGGTGGAGGTTTATCATGGGCGATTACATAATGGACTTAACGATCGTTACTGTGCTAGTAGTGGGAATTACCGCAACAATTGGTGTTATTACCAATGGAATTGGCATAAAATTTTTCGGAGGAAAAAACAGGTCTGAATTTGTCGACCAGTCAGCCCGGATGCAAACAGGCTGGAAAAACGTTGGCGGCGGCAAAAAGTAACTCGTTACCCAGGTTTTATTATACATTATCCATATTACAATAATCTAATGATAAGAAAAGGCCTTAAGTGAGTAACTCATTTAAGGCCTTTTTCATTTAATTCATACCCTCAATTTTTGTTTCCCCTTAGTTAAGGAGTGTAATCCACTTTTGGAGTATATCTATTACTTGCGTTCCATAATAGATATTCATTTATTCCCTGATCCTTGAGTGCTCGGATCTGGTCTTCGACTTCCTTCTTTCCGTAAACCAAGTAATTCCCGCTGCCAAGCCATGATGCCGTAAAGTCTTGTAGCCAAGGACGAGAAATTGGCGGGGTTTTTAATTCATCTAATTTTCTCTTTTCAAGCTTTGCATATTCGACAACAAGCTTGTATGGCTCGGTATCAGGCTTAGCGATTCCAAAATAAGAAGTCCAATGGCTTGGATAAATCATTGAGGATATTACATCTACATTTTCCGAAATTTTCGAGAAATTCTGTCCGATTCCAGGAGCTTCAGGCAATGTCGCTGTATAGCCAAAAATATCTACGGATACTTTTACATCATAAGGCTCGAGTTCCTTTCGAGCATACGCGACAAAGTCAGTCACTGCTTTGACACGTTTTTGAACATTGTCCATTTTTACGTCCTTATAGTCCCCCATCGAATAAACAAGAGAAGCATCTCTGTTTTCAAAGCCTTCCGGGAATCGGACATAGTCAAATTGGATTTCTTTAAAACCCATTTTTGCAGCTTCAATGGCTATTTGGACATTGTAGTCCCAAACCTCTTTTACAAAAGGATTTACAAAGGACTCCCCTCTGCCATTTTTCCAAATTTCTTTCCCTGCTTTATATGACCACTCTGGTTTTTTTTGCGCCAAAGCAGTATCCTTAAATACTACAACTCGGGCAATAGGGTAAATTTGTTTTTCTTCAAGTGTCTTTATCATTTTCTTCGGGTCTTTGATATAAGGTTTTCCTATGTCTTTAAATGCTGAAGTTTCTTCTGGTTTGTATGTAAGATATCCATGGTCGTCTTTTATATCAATCACCATCGCATTTAAATCTGTCTTATCAACAAGATCAATAAGTTGGTTAAACTTTTCTCCGCCAGCCGAATGTCCTGTCACATAGATTCCCCTTACAGCATCCGGATACGTAAATTCAAAACCAGAATCAAATTTAAATCTTGGCATCTGGTCGGGAATCTTTCTAATAAATGATTCATGTTCCCTTATTGGCTGCTCTGCGGTACTATGCGTTTTTTCGGCAGCTAATACTTCACCATTCATTTGTGAAAAAGAGGCAGCCAATAACGCTGCTGCTGCTATTTTTTTCATCTGCACTTATCATCTCTCCTTTTAGATATGGCACAATCGTTTCTTCTAATATATGAATCCTTGATTCTCATCTATGAATCTATTTTACCCACTTTCGACACTTTTAGATATCATAGTCTTATATTTCTAATTGGAATATACTACCTGTAAAATGATAGACATTGTTAAACAAGGCCGTTTACTTTCGTTCTAGGGAGGTATATTTAGAACAAAAAAAACGATCTCAAATAATGAGATCGTTAAATTTATTTTACATATTGCTGCTGATATTGTTTTAATTCTTTTTCTGAACAATATACATAATGTCCAGCTGAGACTTCACGCATTTTAACTTCTTCGTTATCAGCATACTGGTGTATGTTTGTATCATATGTTTTACGGCGACGGGTGCGTTCAGATTCTGGATCTGGAAGCGGAATCGCTGATAGTAACGATTGTGTATAAGGATGCAGAGGATTGTTGTAAAGGTCTTCTGCAGGAGCTAATTCGACTAGCTTCCCGAAATACATTACTCCAATTCTGTCGCTGATATATTTAACCATTGAAAGATCATGTGCAATAAACAAGTATGTTAACCCTTTTTCACGTTGCAGTTTCTTCATCAGGTTTACGACTTGTGCCTGGATAGAAACATCTAGAGCGGAAATAGGTTCATCTGCAATAATAAATTCTGGCTGTACAGCAAGTGCACGGGCGATGCCGATGCGCTGCCTTTGTCCGCCTGAAAACTCATGCGGATAACGGTTGGCATGTTCTCTATTTAAGCCGACAGTTTCAAGCAAGCTATAGACCATTTCCATTCTTTCTTGTTTACTTTTTGCGAGACCATGAATATCAATGCCCTCTGCAATAACATCAGAAACCTTCATCCTTGGATTCAATGATGCGTATGGATCCTGAAAAATCATTTGCATACTTCTGTTAAATTTCTTTAAGTCTTTCTTATTTTTCTTGCCGTGTACGTTTTCACCTTTGAAGATTACTTCTCCGTCTGTAGCATCATACAGTCTGATAATTGTTCTGCCAGTTGTAGACTTACCACAACCGGATTCTCCAACCAAGCCAAGTGTCTCTCCCTTATAAATATCAAAAGAGATACCATCTATAGCCTTTACTTCATTCGCTTGCCCCATATTGAAGTATTGCTTCAAATTCTTTATTTCAAGAAGCTTTTCTTTATTTTCCATGAAGCCAGTCCTCCTCTTACAGTTATTTCACGCCTATGAATTTCCGCATTCTGCTCTTTACAGCTGCCGGTGGTTCTACTTTTGGAGCATCTGGGTGCAACAGCCATGTAGCAGCATAATGTGTGTCAGAAACCTTAAACATTGGAGGCTGTTCTTCTAAATCAATTTGCATTGCATATTCATTACGCGGAGCAAACGCATCACCCTTTGGCGGATGCAACAAGTTAGGCGGCGTACCAGGGATTGCATAAAGCTCTTCTTCTTTTGCATCCAGGCTTGGCATTGAACTGATCAGCCCCCAAGTGTAAGGATGCTGCGGATTGTAGAAAACTTCATCGACTGTACCGATTTCAACAATTTTCCCACCGTACATAACCGCCACACGGTCAGCTACGTTAGCCACAACGCCAAGGTCGTGCGTGATAAAAATAATTGAAGTATCAATTTTATTCTGTAAATCCTTCATAAGTTCAAGAATTTGGGCTTGGATTGTTACATCCAGAGCTGTTGTAGGCTCATCGGCAATTAACACCTTAGGATTACAAGCCAAAGCGATAGCAATTACAACCCTTTGTCTCATACCACCTGAGAATTGGTGTGGATATTGGTTAATCCGCAATTCTGGTTTTGGAATACCAACAAGCTTAAGCAATTGCAGAGCACGTTCTTTTGCAGTGGATTTGCTCATGTTTTGATGCTTGATAAGCGGCTCCATAATTTGCTTGCCCACTTGCATGGTTGGGTTTAATGATGTCATCGGATCCTGGAAAATCATCGAAATATCTTTTCCACGTATCTTTTGCATTTGTCTGTCAGTAAGCTTAGTCAAGTCCTTGCCGTCAAATAGAATCTGGCCACTTTTAATTTCGGAGTTTCCTGGAGGCAATAATCTCATGATCGCTTTAGTTGTTACTGATTTTCCAGAGCCCGACTCACCTACGATTGCCAGGGTCTCTCCCTTTTTCAGTTCAAAATTCACACCGCGGATCGCTTGAACCTCACCCGCAAATGTATGGAAGGAGATATTTAAATCTTTAACTTCTAAAATATTTTCCATAATTATTCACCTACCCTATTAATCGCGCATTTTTGGATCAAGCGCGTCACGTAATCCGTCTGCCAGCATATTAAATGTGATCATGATGATACTGATGATAATAGCTGGAATGATCATTTCATGTGGATGAAGTCTAAGGACTTTAAATCCATCATCAATTAATGTACCAAGAGAAGCTAGCGGATCTTGTAATCCCAGACCGATAAAGCTCAAGAAAGCTTCAAAGAAAATGGCATTTGGAATCGTGAACATTGTATTGATGATAATGACTCCGGCAAGGTTTGGAAGCAAGTGCTTTGAGATTATTTTCCCATCTGATTCCCCTAAGGTTCTTGAAGCAAGCACAAATTCCTGTTCCTTTAATTTCAATACCTGAGCACGGACGACACGTGCCATACCGACCCAGCCTGTAATAGTTAGGGCGACCGTAATTGAGATAATACCTGGTTTCAGCACAAGGATCATCAAGATAACGATAATCATTGTCGGTATTCCTACTAATACTTCAGTAATACGCTGCATGACATTGTCTAGTCGGCCTCCATAAAAGCCTGAAATCGCACCATAGGCAACACCGATAAGCATATCGATTAACGCTGCTAATAAAGCGATATACAATGAAATTTGCGTTCCCTTCCATACACGTGTGAACAAGTCACGGCCTAGTGCGTCAGTACCAAACCAGTAATATTCTTTTACTTTTTTCATTTCATACATATTGATTTCTTTACCGGCATTATTGACCTTTACACCGTCAAATGGAAGCCAGCTTATATTTTCAAGACCCTGGATTCGAGGAGGCAAGTTGTTATGCCTTACGTTTTGGGTATCATATTCTTTACCGCTAATCAGTGGACCAATGAATGCCATTGCTACAAGTAAAAGCATGACAATCAAACTTGCCAATGCAGCTTTATTTTTACGGACACGCATCCAAGCATCCTGCCAGAAGGTTAAGCTCGGCTTGTTGATCTCCTCGCTTTTAGACGAATCGATAACCGCCGGTCTAAAACGATCTGGTGAAATTTTCGCTTCAAAATCAGCCATTACTTATTACCTCCAGACAGCCTGATGCGTGGATCAATGATTCCATATAAAATATCCACTACTAGGATGATGATTACAAATAATGCTGCAAATAAAATGGTTGTTCCCATAATAACAGGGTAATCATTAACTGTAATCGATTTTACAAATTGCTCCCCAAGTCCCGGGATGGCAAAAATCTTTTCTACAACTAGTGAACCAGTCATCATTGAAATAGCTAAAGGGCCAAGTACGGTTACCAGTGGAATCAAAGCATTTCTCATTGCATGCTTGAATGCAATCTCAAAGAAACTTGCACCTTTTGCTTTAGCAAGCATGATATAATCCGAACCCATTACTTCAATCATTTCTGTTCTCATAAAACGTGCAGCGATTGCGATTGGGAACATAGACAATGCAATAGTCGGCAGCACTGTGTATTCAGGGCCTTTCCAGAATAGGACAGGGAACCAGCCTAGTTTTACACCAATAAAGTACTGCAATAAACCGGCAAATACGAAGTTAGGGATCGATTTTCCCAATACTGCCAAAAATGTTGAACTATAATCGACCCAGCTATTTTGCCTGATTGCCGCAAAAATACCAAGTACCAGTCCTATTAGAGTACCTACTAGCATTGCCTGGAAGCCAAGCTGTGCAGAAGGTCCCAAACGCTTGAACATCAAATCGGTGACTGGTGTGTTGTTAAATTGAAACGAAATGCCAAGGTCACCCTGCAGCAAGTTCCCAATATACTTGGCATATTGTACAGGTACCGGCTGATCCAATCCATACTTTGCTTTCATTATTTCCAGCTGTGCCGGCGGCAGCTTTTGCAGCACTAGCGAATGGCGTACCTGGAATGATTTTCATTAAGAAAAAGGTCAAGGACGCAATAATGAAAAGGGTTAAAAACATATAAAAGAATCTCTTAAGTAAGTATTTACCCATATGTGTGCACCTCCTATATTATTTCAATTTTCCCTATTATTCGACAAATGCCGTACAGGGAAAAAGAGAGTATATCTAGATATACTCTCTTTCTATCCTCAGAATTATTACACTCTGAAATAAGAAACTGCTATAGTTACTATTCTTCGATTGTTACCCATTGGAATGAGTAGTCAGGACCATAGTTATAGATCGCAAGACCTTTAACATTTGGATTCAATAGGATGTTAGCAGCACGCTGATAAACTGGTGCTAGACCGAAGTCTTCGCCAAGCATGATTCTTTCAGCTTCTTGCTGTGCTTCCCATTGAGCTTTTTCATCAGTTGCAAGTTTGCCTTGAGCATCCTTGATTAACTGATCATATTTAGGGTTAGAGTATGCCATTCTGTTGCTTCCGCCATCAGTGATCCATAGGTCAGTGAATGATAACGCGTTACCATAGTCAGGACCCCATCCAGCGAATTGAAGATCATAATCCATTGCGTTGTCACGCTCTAGACGTACTGCGAAAGGAACACTTTCAAGCTTGACAGTCAAGCCAGGAAGGTTAGTTTCTAATTGGTTCTTGATATAAGCATCAGTTTTCTTAGCTGCTTCAGTGTCTCCACCAAGGTAGCGAAGTTCTAACTTATCTACGCCAAGTTCCTTAAGTCCAGCTTCCCATGCTTTCTTAGCTTCTTCAGCGTTGAAAGTAACGATGTCGCCGTTCTTTTCACGGAAATCTTCACCGTTTAGAGATACGAAATCTTTTGGTACGAAATAGTTTGCAGCAACAGATCCGTTGTTAAGGATGCTTGCAGCAAGGTCTTCTTTGTTGAAGCCCATTGCAATTGCTTTACGGATGTTTACGTTAGCAAGAGCTTTGTTCTTTTGGTTCATTTTGATCCAGAATACAGTTGGCTCCATCCAGCTAAGCATGCGGTCGTCGCCTTCATATTGTGGAACGATATCAGAAGAAAGCAATCCAGTCATGTCTGTTTCGCCAGCTTCGAATGCGTTTACAGCAGAGTTAGAATCTTTAACTACGTTTACAGTGATTTTTTCAAGTTTAACTTGATCAGCATTGTAATAGTTTTCGTTCTTTTCAAGTACCCACTCAGTAGCGTCAGTACCTTCCCACTTAGTCATCTTGAAAGGACCGTTGTAAAGTAAGTTTTCAGCATTGCTTGCGAAAGCTTCGCCTTTTTCTTCAACAAACTTCTGGTTTTGAGGATAGAATGTTGGGAAAGCGAATAAGTCAGCCCAGTATACTACTGGCTTATCAAGTGTTACTTCTAAAGTCTTGTCATCAAGAGCTTTAACTCCAAGTGTGTTAAGATCGTAAGGCTTCTTAGCAGCACCAAGTGCAGTGATTTCAGCAGCACCCTTGATTTTGCCACCCATCATGTATGGGCCATATGGAGAAGCAGTCTTAGGATCGATTGCGCGCTGCCAAGCATACACGAAATCTTTAGCCGTTACAGGCTCTCCGTTTGACCATTTAGAGTCACGAAGTTTGAAAGTGTAAACAGTTTTGTCTTCGCTGATTGTTGGTTCGCCATCAGCAAGTGCAGGAACTGGCTTGTGGTCCTGTCCAAGACGGTATAGACCTTCACCTACGTTGTTTATGTATGTGAAGCTAGTAGAACCTTCTGCAAGTACAGTGTCCATTGTTGGGATTTCAGAAGAATCCAACATTCTTAGTTCTTGTGGTAGATCTGATTTTTCAGCTGGTGTTGCACTGTCATCGTCTTTAGGCTCAGTATCTTTTCCAGCATCTTTTCCGCCGCTGCATGCAGACAGGAATAAAGAGAATACTAGAGTCAGAACCAAAAGCAATGAAAATTTTGACTTTTTCAAAGTTATGCCCCCTCTTTTTTTGTTGTTTTCTGAAAACTTTTTACATTCCCTATTATACATAGATTGAAAAAAATGTTCAATATTTTTCCGCGAAAAATTTACAACATTGAAACAATAGTAATAAATTACCTAAAAAATATATGTTATAATGGTGACTTATAGGCATTTGTTCAATGTTTCGCATACTTGTCTCGCTGTAATATTTGAGTTTTTTCCGGCTGATTTCTGGAGAAATCACTTTTATAAAATAACAATTTAAGGGAGAAATAGTAAAATGAGTAAAGGTGTTGGGAAAATTTTATCAGGTTTTTTAGGCTCTCAAGTTTTGGTAGTACTTCTCTTGCTTCTCTACTACAAAAATTTTTCATTACTCAACTATATTAATATTTCTTTTTATATTTCAAGTTTTCTGCTTTTTACCTCATTGCTAGTTTTTACAGTCAATTCTGGATTCTTTGATGCCATATCCTATTCCTTCAGGACTGTGTTTGGTGGCAAGGAGGACGGAGTGAAGATCAAATCGATTAATGAAATGACACCTCTGTCTGAAATGGTGAAAATCAATACGAATCCGATTCTGATTATTGGGCTTTTAGACTTTGTTTTAATGCTTGCGGCGCTTTCTATTTACTATCTGTAAAAAATTCCTTTGTGTCCCTTGCATCTTATTTCGTAATTGATTATAATTCTTGTTAATAAAATTGTATTTAAAGGCAATGACAAAGAATAGTACACATGTTCAAGGTTTTCAGAGAGTTTGTGGTTGGTGCGAACAAACAGCCTGGCATTTGGAATGGACTTTCGAGCCCCTGCTTCGAACCAAAGTAGATCCAGGCGTATACCCTGCGTTAAAGGGAACCATGCTTTATCTGGCATGGGCTGAGTGACTCATTAGTGAGTAATTAGGGTGGCAACACGGACCATTCGTCCCTACTTTATGTAGGGATGAATGGTCTTTTTTATATACTTTTTTAAGTAACAGGAGGAATTTACATGCAAACGATTTTTTCCGGCATCCAGCCAAGCGGGACCATTACTCTAGGCAATTACATCGGTGCCATGAAGCAATTCACAGAATTGCAGGATGAATACAACTGCTATTTCTGTATTGTTGACCAGCACGCGATTACTGTGCCGCAAGAGAAGCTGCAGCTTCGCAAAAATATCAAAAGCCTTGCAGCCTTATACATTGCCTCTGGTATTGACCCTGAAAAAGTTACACTCTTCATACAGTCAGAGGTTCCGGCACATGCCCAGGCCGGTTGGATGATGCAATGTGTCGCTTATATCGGAGAGCTTGAAAGAATGACACAATTCAAAGATAAATCGACTGGAAAAGAAGCTGTTTCAGCTGGTTTATTAACATACCCTCCTTTAATGGCAGCGGATATTCTTCTTTATGGGACGGATCTTGTACCTGTGGGTGAGGATCAGAAACAGCATCTTGAATTAACAAGGGATTTGGCTGAACGCTTCAATAAAAAATACAATGACATTTTTACAATCCCAGAAGTAAGGATTGCCAAGGTTGGAGCAAGGGTTATGTCCTTGCAGGACCCATTGAAAAAAATGAGCAAATCTGACCCTAATACTAAAGCTTTTATCTCCATGCTGGATGATCCAAAACAGATCGAAAAGAAAATTAAAAGCGCAGTGACTGATTCTGAAGGAATTGTGAAGTATGACAAAGAGAATAAGCCTGGAATTTCAAACCTCCTTTCTATTTTTTCAATCCTGTCAGGCAAGTCTGTTGCTGATATTGAGAAAGAATATGAAGGAAAAGGTTACGGAGATTTTAAGGGCGACCTGGCAAAGGTTGTAGTTAATGTGATTGAGCCCATCCAGAAAAAATACTATGAGCTTATCGACTCACCTGAGTTGGATGCAATTCTCGACCAAGGTGCTGAGAAAGCAAACCGTGTTGCCAGCAAAATGCTTGGCAAAATGGAGAATGCAATGGGTCTTGGCCGGAAAAGAAGATAACGTGAGTGCATAAATCAGAAGCTGATTAAGGTTGGCTTCTTTTTTTTGTTTAATGAAGGCTTTGTTTTGATTTTTATAAGAGGTGGGTTCATCAGATGTTTGATCTCCATTAAAAAAGGAGCTGGTGATCAGCTCCTTAATTTACCTTTGGACCATGTTCCATTTCCCATAATTTTTCAAAAAATGTCTGGCCCTTTATTATATTTTCGCAGAATTTTTCATGCTTACCGGACCAGCCATATTTCGTTTCCTCAAATAGCTGCTCCCACACTTCTTCGAACGAACGCTGCTGGATTTCTTCATATAGCTCTGGTTTCCATTCAGTGAACCAGTACCGCACTTCAGCCACATTTTTTGATGAATTCAATTGATCCATTGCCATGAACAGCAATTGTTTCAATTGCCTTTCTTTGCGCGTCAGTCCCTTCATGAGATCAGGCGAGGGAGACAGAATATGAAAGTCCTTCAAGGCGCTTTGGTCGTTGAACCCATATTGGATTGTATCCTGATTTTCAATCATTTCATATACTAACTGTTCCTGCCTTGGAATCAAACGGCTTTTTCGGATGGGAATATTGTAGCCAATTGTATCAACTGCGAGGATACCTGTTCCATCAGAAACGACAAAACAGTAGTCGAGCTGGGTGCGCTCATGGTTTTTCCTCAAGTACGCCTTTCTGTATATGTCATCCAGAAGCTGTTGAGGCAACTCTGATAAATCATTCTCAATATAATTAAATAGCAGATGATCAATTTTCAAAAGAGGCACCTGGTCAAGTAGCTCAACCCCGTCATCTTTGCGCCATTCATGAAAATGGCAGACATTATAGCCGTTCTCTTCCCCTTCGAACCAATTTACCCAGACATCATGAAGATACAACATGATTATAACCCCTCACTTCAAGAAACTGTTTGTCCATCAGTATGGGCAGCACTAAGTAAAATTATTCCTTATTAGGAAGATCATTTTTCAGCGGTATGATGTGGCCAATATATACTAAGCCAGATGACAGCTATTCCTATAGGCAGCATGTAGCACTCCACCCTTTTAGCGATGAAATTCAAATACTCAACAAAACCATGTCCCGCAATAATCATGTTTAAATAAGCAATTGTACTGATTCCACCAGACACCGCGATACCAAAACCAATGGTTAACAGGATTAATCTATATACCATTACTCTTGCCCATCTCATTATAATCGTTGTACATAGCTTTCACCCTTGCCTGTCCATTTTTACATTTATATGATTGAGGGCTGGCAGACATTACTGGGGATCTTAAATTAATGGCCTTCATTGTGTCATTTCGGAATATATATTGGAATTCCGGAAAATAAGATACATTTTCCGGAAAATATTTTAATTTTCCGGAATAAATTGAGCCATTTCCGGAAAAAAAGAAAAATTTCCGGAATAGCTCTCGGACTATCCATTTTAAAAATGGCAATTTTCCAACAATCCAACCTTTAAAAAGGAATTCAACAGCAAATATAGAATTGTAGTGGTATATCGTACTAAGGAGGGAAGGAATTGTTCTATAAAGAAAGGAAAATACCACTTAAATTTAGAGCAGAAGAGGCAATTATAAGACGGCTTGATAGTACACATCCAAAATTCTCGTTCATTCAGGAAAACCATAGAAAGATGTCTGCAGGTATTCGTGGCGAAAAGGAATTAGATTATCAATTAGGCTTTCTTCCTAATGAAAAATACCTGATTCTAAATGATCTTAGACTTCAGCAAAATGGTCACTTTTTTCAAATTGATACCCTTCTCCTATCCCCTAAAGCTTCCTTCATTATTGATTCCAAAAACATTTCAGGAACTGTTTTGTTCGATTTTAACTTGGAACAATGTTTACGGATTTTTAACGACAAAGAGGAAGGAATACGCGACCCTATTACTCAGGTTCGTACACACAAACGACTTTTATCCCAATGGCTGATCGATAACAAGTTGGGATCCATTCCTTTAGAATACTTAGTTGTTATGACACACGCCACAACAGTGATTAAAACACATGGAAACAGCACAAATAAAAATAGAAGATTACTACATTCTGATCAGCTTTATGAAAGGTTAATTGAGTTTGAGAAACGATATACCAATGAAAACCTAACATTAAAAGAAATCAAAAAAATTGGCAAACAACTTCTAAAATCCCATACTCCCCTCCTTCCTAAAATCCTCTCAGCATATTCCATTGATCCTTTTGACATAAAGCCAGGAGTCCAATGCCCTTCTTGTTTAGCAATACCCATGAATAGGCAGCATGGAAAATGGTTTTGCAACAATTGCGGCTGCAAATCCAAGGATGCCCATATTTCAGCTATAACAGATTATTCCCTTATATTTAGCCAAACAATTTCACTTTCACAGTTCCGGAATTTTCTTCTTATTCCTGAATCAAAGGTTAAAATGGCATCTGATTTGTTAGTTTCTCTAAAACTCCCCCACCATGGCACAAAAAAAGGAAGAGTCTATGACCTCTCCCCTCTTATGAAAATATAAAGATCAACCTATTTATAACCAAAATAAAAAATCTACCTTTGTATGGTAGATTTTTTAACGGCGTGATCTTGGATTTAGCGCATCTTTCAATCCTTCACCAATGAAATTGATGGAGAGGATTGTCAGAGTAATGGCAAGGGCCGGCGGGATCCAGATCCACGGTTTTCCTTGTAATACGTCTGGTTCATTTGCGAATGAAAGCATATTTCCCCAGCTTGGGATTTCAGCTGGAACTCCAAAACCAAGATAACTTAATGCCGATTCTGACACAATCATTCCAGCGAATAGGATCGTTGCCTGTACAATGATAGTAGAAAGAACGTTTGGCAATAGATGCTTGGTGATAACCTTGAAAGGAGAACAGCCAATTGAGATGGCAGCGAGAATGTATTCATTCTCCTTCTCAGCCAGGATTTTGCTTCGTACAATCCTCGCAACACCGCCCCAGCTAAGCAAGCTGATTACCATGATCAGTACAACAAGTCCGTTTAACTTTCCATAGAAAATTGTACCTAAAACGATAACGAAAACAAGGAACGGGAAGTTTAGAACAAAGTCTGTAAACCTCATTAACATACTGTCCACAATACCGCCGAAGTATCCGGCAATAGAACCGACAACAGTACCGAACATTATAACGAAGAAAGTACAACTGAGTCCAACTAATAAGGAAATCCTGCCGCCATACAGCAGTCTCGTGAATACATCACGCCCGCTTTTGTCTGTTCCAAGCCAATGTTCAGACGATGGTGGCAGTGACATGGAACCAATATTAATTTTAGTAATGTCAATTGTCGTTATATATGGAGCCAAAAATGAAATGATTGACACGAAGATCAAAAAGATCAAGCTTGTCATTGCCAATTTGTTTGCCACAAATTTTTTTCGAGCGATGGCCCATGGAGACAAGCCTTTTTCTGGCTTCAGGTTAATCTGTGTATTTTTTGCTGTTGAAATTTCCATAGCCATCCTCCTTAATCAAGCCTGATCCTTGGATCA
Organism: Heyndrickxia sp. MSNUG; assembly: GCF_049532715.1. Classification (NCBI taxonomy): domain Bacteria; kingdom Bacillati; phylum Bacillota; class Bacilli; order Caryophanales; family Bacillaceae; genus Heyndrickxia; species Heyndrickxia sp. MSNUG. The sequence continues at coordinate 1,400,976 of NZ_CP150978.1, read as the reverse complement.
ACAACTCCATAAAGTATATCGGCAACCAGGTTACCAAATAAAGTCAAGAATGAGAACATCATTGTTAAAGTCATCAATACCGGATAATCTCTCTGGGATACTGAGTTCAAAAACAACTGACCAATACCTGGATATGTGAAGATTGTTTCAGTGATGATGGCTCCGCCAACCAATGCCACAATATCAAATCCAAGGAAAGTAATCAGCGGGATCATTGAATTTCTTAAAATATGCTGATTGTAAATCTTGCTTTCAGAAGTTCCTTTTGCTCTTGCTGTACGCACAAAATCTTTACGGCTATTTTCTATAATGTCATTACGCAAAAACTGCGTATAGCTTGCGGTACTTAGTAATCCTAATACAATTGCAGGCAAGAATACGTGGTGCAGCCTGCTGAACCAATAAGCAGCCGTTCCTTCTGTAGCGGATATATCCACCGAACCGTTTGAAGGGAACCAGCCTAGATTGAATGAGAAGAAATAAATCGCGAACACCCCTGCGACAAACGCTGGAAGTGCCAGACCTATATAGTTTGCGGTACTAATCGCATTATCTCCAAGCGAATATGGTTTTCGGCCGGAGTATATACCCATAATAAATGCAAGGATATAAGTTATGACAATACTTGAGAATCCTAGAAAAATAGTATTAGGCAAACGTTCACTGATGATTTCACTTGCAGGAATCTTATAACGTGTAGACTTTCCAAATTCGCCTTGCATGAAGTTCGTAATCCATGTTAAATATTGCTCGTGGATAGGGTCATTATATCCGAGCTTCTCGCGCATCTCTGCTATGTATGCCGGATCCGTATTGTTCGGATCAATTTCTCCACTGAGTGAATCCCCTGGCATAAGTTTCGCCAGGGAAAACACAACAATAGAGATAAGGAAAAGCATAGGGATCATGCCGAGGATGCGTCGTAAACTGTACTTAAGCATATGCATTCTCCTTAACTGAATAAGTGGTTCTTAATTATTGCTTAATCCACCATTCGTGAGATGAATTCGCACCAGATACATCAAATTTAACACCTTGTACACGCTTAGAAACAGCGATTGCTTCTTCAAGCTCAAGGATTGGCAATACTGGTACATCTTCATTCATAATCTTCTGCCACTCAGAGTAAAGCTCTTTACGTTTCTCTGTGTCAGTTCCAACTACTTCGATATCTACAGCATCTTGAAGAAGCTTTTCTGCTTTTTCATTTACATAGCGAGGGTAGTTCCATACAGATTCAACACCCCAAAGTGGTAGTGGATCTGGATCAGCGCCAGTTCCCCAGCCGCCGTAGAATACTTCTAGAGCTGGATCGTCTTTTTCGATTTGATCGTAGTAAAGGTTAACGTCAGTCATTTGAAGCTCAGATTTCAAGCCAACTTCTTCCCAGTACTGAGTCAAAGCTTTTGCACGTGCTTCGAAAGTAGGGTTTCCAGTTGCATAGTGAGAGAATTTAACAACGAATTTTTCACCCTTAGGATCTTCACGGAATCCGTCACCGTCTTTATCAACATAACCAGCTTTGTCTAATAGTTCTTTAGCCTTTGCAGGGTCATAAGAATATTGAACAGGCATATCTTTGTTATCTGCAGCAATCCAGTGTGCAGATGGGATTGGACGATCTAGTGGTTTGCCAAGTCCGCTGAAGAACGCATTTACCCACTCTTCACGGTTGATTGCGAATAGCATAGCTTGACGAAGTTCTTTGTTAGCATACTTGTCAATGTTCATTACGTTTTTCTTGCCATCGTACTTACCTAATTTGAAACCAACATAGTAGTAAGATAAGCCAGGGAATCTTACAACATCAACGTTATCTAATGCTTCGATTTCTGGTAGTACTGTTGGGTGGAATGGAGTCATGTCAAGAGTTCCATTCTTAAGTTCTCCAGTAGTCAGGGAGCTGTCGATAACTTTAACGATGATTTTCTCTAAGTGAGGCTTGCCTCTCCAGTAGTCTTCATTTCTAGTAAGCTCTACTGATTCACCAGGGACAACTTTAGTAACTTTGAATGGACCAGTTCCTACAGGCTTAGTGCGAACCTGCTCAGAAGCAGCCATGTCTTTAGGTGCGATTCCTTCAAACTCTTTTCTTGAAAGCGGGTAAGACCAAACGTTTTCAAGGTTGTTAACACGTGCTTTGTCGAAAGTGATTTTTAAAGTGTAGTCATCTACAACTTCAAGACCAGAGATCTTGTCAGCTTTCTTTTCGTTGAATTCTTTAACACCTACGATAGTGTTAACGTTTGACCAGCGCTGGTGTTCTCCACCAAGTGTAGCGATTGTTTCGATTGCGAATACCCAGTCATTAACTGTAAGTTCTTCGCCATTGTGCCATTTTACGCCTTTTTCAAAAGTGAAAGTGAAAGTTTTGTTGTCATCAGTAGTCCAGCTAGCGATGCCTGGTACTGCTTTAAGGTTTTCATCATAGTCGATCAATGCATCGTCGAAGAATGCGATGATATCATCGTCTCCGTCTGCATCGTAGAAGTTCCAGTTTAATAGACCTTTGAATTCAGAATCTAAAGCGTAAACTAATGTGCCGCCATCTTCTGGCTGGCCTTCTGCAGTTGTTCCTTTGTCATCATCTTTTGGTTCAGTAGTTGTCTTTTCTTTGTCTCCACCGCTGCACGCAGCAAGGAATGTTGATAAAACCAGTACTAGCATGGCTAGCCAAAGCAAAGGTTTCTTCATGGTTTTCCCCCCGATTTTTGTTTTTTATTTTTTAAAAAATTATTGCCCTAGTAAAGGTGGCAAGCAACCTGATGTCCTGGCTTCACCTCCTTTAAAGCTGGCTTTACTTGAGAACACTCGGCCATCGCGGCTGGGCAGCGCGGATGGAATGGGCATCCTGTAGGAGGATTCATCGGACTTGGAACATCTCCTTCAAGAACGATCCTTTCCTTTTTCCTTCGCGGGTCCGGCATTGGAATGGCTGAGATCAAAGCCTGAGTATATGGGTGGAGCGGTTCAGCATACATGCTGTTGCGGTCAGCAATTTCTACCATATTGCCGAGGTACATTACACCGATCCGGTCACTCATATGCTTAACGACACTTAGGTCATGAGCGATGAATAAAAAGGTTAAATCAAATTCCTTTTGAAGCTTCTTCAACAGATTAAGAACCTGCGACTGTACTGATACGTCCAGTGCGGACACCGGCTCATCAGCTATGATTAGCTTTGGCCTCAGGGCAAGTGCACGGGCGATGCCGATCCTCTGTCTCTGGCCACCAGAAAATTCATGAGCATATTTAAAATAAGCATCTTCTGGAAGTCCAACCTTTGTCAGTAAATCCAACACTTCCTCTTTTAAATCCTTCGTGCTTACATTTTTAAAATTTTTGATTGGTTCAGCTACGATATCGCCGACCATTTGCATTGGATTCAATGAAGCGTATGGATCCTGGAACACCATTTGGATATCCTGACGGATGGCTTGCAGCGACTTCCCTCTTAATTTCGTGATGTCCTTGCCATCAAACAAGATTTCACCATCTGTTGCATTCAACAGGCGGATGATCGTTCTGCCGGTTGTTGATTTGCCGCAGCCTGATTCACCTACAAGTCCTAATGTTTCACCCTTTTTTATCTCGAATGAAACATCATCTACAGCTTTTACATTCCCAATTGTTCGTTTGAAGAAGCCGCCTTTCACAGGATAGTAGGTTTTCAGATTCTTAATTTCCAGCAAATTCTCTTTATCTAATAAAGTCGTATTGCTCATTATGCCTTAACTCCTTCTCTTGGCATACTTGCTTCATATAGAATGCACGCCACGTCATGTCCCGTTTCGACCTCTCCCAGCAGCGGTGTAATGCTTGTACATTCCGGCATTGCTTTAGGACAGCGGTTAGCGAATCTGCAACCGGTTGCCGGCATATTCTTAAGAGATGGGACAATCCCCTTGATTGAGCTTAATTCTTCTTTGTCTTCATCCATTTTAGGGATGGCACCCATCATTAACTCTGTATAAGGATGCTTAGGATTATAGAAAAGTGTCTCAACATCTGCACGTTCAACAATTCTGCCAGCATACATAACAATTACTTCATCGCACATCTCAGCTACGACACCAAGGTCATGAGTGATGAGGATGACTGACATATCGTTTACTTCCTGGATGCTCTTGAGCAGGTCAAGGATCTGGGCTTGTACTGTTACGTCCAATGCAGTAGTTGGCTCATCTGCTATTAACAGCTTTGGCTGGTTGGCAATGGCCATCGCGATCATGACCCTTTGTCTCATACCTCCAGAAAGCTGGTGAGGATATTCATCAACAATTTTTTCCGGTCGGGATATACCAACGCTCTTCAGTAGCGCGATACTCTTTTGCCTTGCTTCAGCTTTTGAAATTTTTGTGTGGTTAAAAAGGACCTCTTGAAGCTGGAAACCAATCGTGAATACTGGATTCATTGATGTCATCGGTTCCTGGAATATCATTGAGATATCCTTGCCGCGAATTTTGTTCATTTCCTTTTCGGACATTTGTTCTAAATGAGTTCCCTCAAAAAGGATTTCACCGGATCTGATTTTACCGACGCCTTTAGGCAGCAGCTGCATAACCGAAAGACTCATTACAGATTTTCCGCACCCGGATTCGCCAACAATCCCAACAATCTGACGTGGTTTGACATGAAAAGAAACATTATCAACCGCATTATAGTATTGCCCGTCAATCGAAAAGGCTGTTTCCAGGTTTTTCACCTCTAGTAAAGGTGTTTCTTTATGTATTGAATAATTGCTCATTTGGGACACCTTCTCACATTTTAAATAATAAAATATTCTGCAAATTCAATATATTTTAATAAAATGTTATTACAGATTTATTACAATTGCAATACTTTTTTTTCAATTGGGAAATTTATTATTTTTCAAAAATAATAAAAAACCCCTGTACAATGGGGTTTTCGCGAATTAAAAAAATGTTAAAAATTTAGCAACTTTGTAAATTTATCGGAAGGAAGTTTGAAGGAAGCTTTTTCAGTAAAGTTTTTTTGCTGCTTGTATTGTTTTATGATTTCATATCCGATTGCATATCCCAAAAGCCTTGGCCTGCTTCCCATTCCAAATAAAATTTGATCGTGCAGTTTGTCTTTTCTTGTAATCGAAAGTTTTTCTGAAAGATCTTTTTTCCAAAAATTAGCTAATTCTTCTGTCGAATATCGCCGGCTCCACTCGCCGGTATATTCTTCGCCGCAATTTTCTGCAACCGCATGCTCTGCGAGGCCCTCGAGAATGATTGAATCAAGCAGCGTGTACTCAGCTGGATCTTTAATCAAGCCGTTCATCCGGCATACATGGTGGTATTCATGGACGAATAATGCTTCTATTTCTTTTGGGTCCTCGATGGGGGTTAAAAATAAAAACAACTTATCTTTAAAGGAGACTCCTGATTTTCCCTTCCCTTCCTTCATTAATCTTCCGTTTGAAGTGTCCATCGGAAAAATAAATATCGGTATTTCAGGTCCTTTCCACTTACTTTTATACTTCAAGTATATTTTCTCTATGTTCTCCCACAGCTTTCGCGACTTCATCTCTTCATAAGTTTTCTTGCTCTTTTGATTCGGCTTGTACATACCAAAATCCTGTAAATATCGGTATATTCTTAGCGGGTTTACTTCACCTGGAAAATGGTCCGTTAAACGTTCACAAATCTTTTTTGGATTATCAAAATTCATTTCTAACCATTGATCCGTCCTGATTATCCCATCTGTTACCCTCCAAAGACTTTTTATTGTAAGTTTATGAAATACGCTTGGAAACGTTCAAAAAATTTTTACACAAAAAATTTCCCAACTTGCTTCTTCTTATGATGAAATTTCATTAATAGGAAAAAGCCAGGGGACTCCTGGCTTCTACTCATTAATTTTTGGGTCAAGTGCATCCCTGAGTCCATCTCCTACAAAGTTAAAACAAATGACAGTCAAAAGAATCATCAGACCTGGAGCAAGTGGATACCACCAAGACTTTAATAGAATGGTAAAATTCTGCGCATCCTGAAGCATATTCCCCCAGCTTGCGTGTGGAGGCTGTATACCTAATCCTAGATAGCTGAGTCCTGATTCAGCCAGAATGACATACCCGACAGCAAGGGTAGCAGAAACAATGATTGGTCCCATCGCATTTGGAAGGATGTGAGAGAATATGATTGTATGAGTTTTCGTTCCGATGGTTTTTGAAGCAAGGACGAATTCTCTTGACCTAAGCGAAAGAAATTCACCTCTTACAAGCCTGGCGGTAGTGGTCCAGCCAAGCAAGGCGAAAATCAGGATCAATTTATCAACGCCTGGCTTGAAAATGGTTACCAATGTAATCAACAGGAATATTGAAGGAATGGATAGGATGACATCAACAAATCTCATAATCATCGCGTCAACAATTCCACCCACATAGCCGGCCACTGCACCAAGGAAGGTTCCTATTGTAATAGAACCGAGCACAGAGGCAAAACCGACGAGTAAGGAGGCTCTTGCCCCATATAAAAGCCTTGAAAACGTATCCCTTCCGAAACGATCTGTACCAAGCCAATGCTCACTGCTTGGCGGCTGTAATTTTTGTAGCAGGTTTTGTTTGGAAGGTGAGTATGGGGCAATGACCGGTGCCAGAATGGCAGCAGTAATAATGATGATTAGAAAGACAGCACCCATAACAGCGAGTTTATTTTTGAAAAACTTTCTGGTGATAATCCCGATCATTGTGTCCCGCTGAGTCTTGATGCCATGCAATTCAAGATTACCTGAGGTATTTCCAGCTAAGTTTGTTTGTGCCATGTGTACCTCCCCTTAGTATTCAATCCTAGGATCAAAAATTGCGTATAAAATATCAGCGACCAGATTGCCTATTACAACAAAGACTGCCGAGATCACCGTTAGTCCCATAATAACTGGATAGTCCCGCTGAAATGCTGAATCAACGAATAACAATCCGATGCCAGGCCAAGTAAAGATTTTTTCCACAATTACTGCTCCGCCGATGAATGAAGGAATCATCAGCCCAAAGATTGTGATCACTGGTATAAGTCCATTGCGCAGGCCATGTTTATAGATAACCTTTTTTTCCTTAAAGCCCTTTGCTCTGGCTGTCCTGATATAATCCTGCTTGATTACCTCAAGCATGCTTGATCGTGTGTATCGTGTCAGTCCTGCCATATCAGCGGCTGCAAGAACAAATGCTGGCATGATCAAATGATGGAGCCGGTCCCAGAGACTAAAAGGAGCATTCAAGGTCGCAACCCCACCCGTCGGGAACCAATTTATCTGGACGGCAAATACCATGATTAAAATTAGTCCAAGGAAGAAGTTTGGCGTCGCTACTCCCAGGAATGAAGTCACCGTAACTGTATAATCAAGCTTTGAATATGGCCTAGTTGCAGATATGACACCAAACGGAATGGAGATCAACAATGCCAGGATGGTAGATACGACCATCAGTAAAATGGTATTTGGCATTCTGTTCATAATCATTTCTATTACCGGGACGCCTTTACGGATAAGGGATGTCCCAAAGTCGCCCTGCAGCATAGCACCGAGCCACTTAAAATACTGAATATGGATAGGATCATTGAGTCCATATCTCTCCATGAATTTTGCCTTGTCTGCCGGACTGATCGTCGGATCCATCAACAAGCTGGAAGGATCACCTGGTGCCAATTTCATGATGGCAAAGGAGACAACCGTTATCCCTAACAGCAATGGAATGGCCATCAATATTCGGCGAGTGATATAAGATAGCATGGAAATTCTCCTTTTTTATCAGGCTATTTTCGCTCTTATTTGAGGCAAGATCTTTTTAAAAGCTATTTTCATAACCATTGTTGCTATTAAAATAGTGTTGACTGGTATCTAGGAATGCTCACTTGTCCCGCTGATCCCGCAGGACTTAGAAAAAACTCTTTGAATCAACACTGCACGATGAAATTGTGTAACCATTTTCTAAGAGTTTCGCGCCTTTTGCTCCATTCAACAAAGTTACAAAACAAAAATCAGCTTTTGGCATAGCCTTAAAAAAGCCTTCAATAAGAACTTGATAAAGTATTAGAAAAATACGATAAGCTCCTAATCAATAATGTATGGTAATGACTGAAAATAGTCTTATTTTCAATAAGGAAGAAAGGGAAGAACATTCCTTCCCTTTCTATCTAAGTTGTGTGCCTCTTTAACTTATTTTTTAAGCCACCATTTGTAAATCTCATAAAAATCGTCTCTCGCATTGAATACATAGCCTTCGAGATTTGCTGGCATTACACGGTGAACGTTTGGATAGTACAGGAATGAATACGGCTGGTCTTCTGCAATAATTTTATAGATATCAGCATATGCCTTCTTATATTCTTCTTGATCCATGATTTGTTTAGCTTCTTCCATCAGCTTATCTGCCTCAGGATTTGAATACCAGACAAAGTTCAGGCCTTCTGCCTGCTGGCTTGTATGGAAAATATCATATTGATCTGGGAACGTTGATAAAGCCCATCCAAGTACTAACGCGTCATAGTTCCAGTTTGGTGCGGAAATTTGCTCAATGAATGCGCTCCACTCTACGATTTCAGGTTTCGCTTCGATTCCTACCTCTTTTAGCTGTTCCTGAAGAACAACTACGATGTCTTCACGAACTTTATTTCCCTGGTTTGTTTTAACGGTGAAGGAGAACTTCTTACCATCTTTATCAAGGATTCCGTCTCCATCAGTATCCTTCCAGCCTGCTTCTGCCAGCAATGACTTAGCTTTTTCAACATCATATTCGAATTTTGGCACATCGTCATTATAGGCCCATGAAAGCGGACTTTCAGGCACGTGAGCAACCTGACCGTCACCGTTCATTACAGACGAAACAATTGCTTCTCTGTCAATGGCATGTGTGATTGCCTGGCGGACTTTCTTGTCTTTAAACAGTTCATTCTTCTCGTTATAGCCAAGATATGTGTAGGATAGGCCTAATCCCGATTCTACCTTCACACCTGGGAATGATTTTACAGTCTCGATATCTGTCCCAGGGACACCTGCGGCAAATTGGATATCGCCAGCTTGGATCTGTGCAATCATTGCATCCATATCAGGAACGATTTTGTATGTTAACGTGTCAAGGTTTGGCCGACCCTTAAAATAATCATCGAATGCTTCAACCTTTACATACTCGCCATCTTTCCATTCAACAAACTTGAATGGGCCTGTTCCAATCGGGCTCTTTGTATTGAATTCATGCTCGCCTAATTTAGCAACAGGTACATCCTTTAGGATATGTTCAGGCAAAATGCCATAGCTTAATGAAACTGGATAGAATGAAGCATCCTTCTTGCTAAGCTTGAACTCTACAGTGTAATCGTCAATTTTTGTAACCTTATCCAATGCTTCAAACGCTGATCCGCGTTCCCCATTATAATCAGGATTTTTTGGGATGCTATACGTGAACACTACATCGTCAGCAGTGAATTCTTCACCATCATGCCATTTTATGCCCTTTTTCAGTTTTGCAGTATAAGTAAGACCGTCATCTGATGCCTGAATATCTTCTGCCATGCTAAGAGTTGGGTTGAATTCTGTATCAGAAGATACTAAACTGTCGTAGATGAAGCCCTCAATATCAGAACTTGATGTATCTGTTGAATATAAAGGGTTAAAGAGAGTCGGAGCACCAGTTGAACCAATGATTAAATCCCCGCCCTTTTGCGGTCCTTCAGCTACCTCTTCATCTTTCGTTCCGTCCTTGCCATCTTTCCCCTGCGAATCATCGGCTGGCTTGTCGCCGTTATTGCAGGCTGTCAGGAATATAGAGAGAATCAGAGTCAAGCATATTAACCACCACGAAGCTTTTCTAAATTTCACATTATTTCCCCCTTAAACTATATTGATTTTTGTGTTTTTCTTGAACAGACCGTGCACCTATCTCCTCCTTTCAAGTCATGCTGCCATCCGTTATCTGAATAGGTGGCAGGCAACAAAATGGTTTTCTTTGACTTCTTTGAAGTCAGGATTCATTTTCTTGCAAAGGTCAAATGCAGCAGGACACCTTGTATGGAATACACACCCTTTGGGTGGATTTGCCGGGCTTGGGAGCTCACCTTTTAAAAGGATCCTTTCCCGCTTTTGCGCTCCTTTTTTCCTCGGTACAGGCACAGCAGAAAGGAGTGCCTGCGTATAAGGATGCAGCGGCTCAGCATATACATCTTTCTTTGATGCCAGTTCCATCATTTTTCCAAGGTACATAACTCCGACTCTGTCGCTAATGTGCCTCACTACACTCAAATCGTGGGAAATAAAAATATAGGTTAATCCAAATTCCTCCTGAAGGTCCTCCATCAGGTTGATAATCTGGGCTTGAATCGAAACATCCAGTGCGGATACTGCTTCATCAGCTATAATCAAATCAGGATTTAGAGCGAGCGCCCTTGCAATTCCAATTCTTTGGCGCTGTCCTCCTGAAAATTCATGTGGATAACGGTTTATAAACGAAGCATTCAGGCCAACCTTCTCTAATAGTGCTTCTACCTTTTCATCTCTTTCCTTGCTTTTGTATTGATGATGTGTATCCAGCGGTTCTCGAATGATCGATCTCAATGTCTTTCTAGGATTGAGAGAGGCAAAGGGATCCTGAAAGATCATCTGGATATTTTTGCGGACATCTTTGCGCAGCTCCGATTCAGAGAGATTAGAAATATCCTTCCCTTTAAAAAGGATTTTGCCATCGGTAGGTTCATAGAGTCTGATAATCATTCTTCCAACAGTGGATTTTCCACATCCTGATTCGCCAACTATGCCTAAGGTTTCACCCTTGTTCACCCTCAAATTTATTCCATCAACTGCCTTAATATGACCAACAGTCTTTTGCAGCAGTCCGGATTTAATAGGAAAGTGCTTCTTGAGATTCGTCAATTCAAGTAAAGTTTCAGAGGTTTTTAACTGTGAGGCAAATGTCATAGTTTCATTTGTTGTGATCATTGGTTCACCTCCTTGCCATCTTGTAAAAAGCATCTTACTGAGCGATTTCCGCTTTTAATCTCAAGCTGTGGCATTTCAGCATAACAACGATTAAAGGCATGGGGGCATCTTGGTGCAAAACGGCAGCCAGGCGGGAGTTTTTCTGGTGACGGAACATTGCCCTCAATTGAGATCAGCCTTGCATGATCTTCATCAATCGATGGAATCGAGCCCATTAGGCCAACTGTATATGGATGAAGAGGTTCTTCAAATAATTCTTCAACAAGTGCTTCCTCTACCACCTGCCCGGCATATAGAACAATCACACGATCCGCTACCTCTGACACCACTCCTAAATCATGAGTAATAATCAGGATTGAGGTATCAAATTTTTTACTTAAATCCTTCATTAAATCCAAAATTTGAGCCTGGATGGTAACATCCAATGCAGTTGTTGGCTCGTCCGCAATCAGGAGCTTAGGGTTGCAGCTCATTGCCATTGCAATCATTACCCGCTGCCGCATCCCTCCAGATAAACGATGCGGATAATCATTCACAATTTCATTCGCCCGGGAGAAACCAACCATTTCTAGCATCTCAATTGCCTTTTTCTTCGCCGTGGTTTTGTTCAAATTTTGGTGATAAGTCAGTACTTCTGTTATCTGCTCGCCAATGGTAAGGACTGGATTAAGAGAGGTCATGGGCTCCTGGAAGATCATTGAGATATCATTCCCGCGAATTTTGCACATTTCATCCTCACTCAGCTTAGTAAGATCTTTCCCTTCAAAATTGATCTGCCCGTCCACGATTTCCCCGGGCGGGTTTGGAATCAGTCTCATGATCGATAGTGAGGTAATGCTCTTTCCCGAGCCAGACTCTCCTACCAAAGCTACCGTTTCGCCTTTATTTATGACCAAATCAACTCCGTCAACCGCAGGAATGACTGTTTTATTTCTTTTAAAATAAGTTTTTAGATTTTTCATTTCCAATAAAGCTGCCACTTTTCTTGTCCACCGCCCTATCTAACTAAAATTGATATAAATTGGAGATTTAAACAAAGTTAAAGATTCTAATAATTATTAATTATTAAATAATGTTACGTTTTATTACTCTTTCATTACTTTTTTGATAGGAATTTATAAATAGCGGCACTTGAGATTTAAATTTTATAGGCTTTTAGGTACAGGTTTTTGGATAGAGGCCGTTTGCAGGAAGAAACTTAATTGGAGAAATAGAAGTGCGCATGAGGCTTAACTCCCCTCAGAAAAGGAGCATCTTTTGTGGAAGTCAGCAGATTTTTACTAGCTAATGATCTTGAGTGAATTTTCAAGAACCGCTCAATCGGCTATTTAACACGCGATTGAGTGTTGACTATAGGAAGGTGTTATTATATTGGTCCATTAATAAAGTCCTTGGTTATCAGAAATTACAAAAATGTGGAAAATTAGGTCACAATAAAGGCACTTGGATACCTAAAATTACAAAATGTGGAAAATATAGCTAACAATAAAGACTATTGGATACCTAAAAATACAAAATGTGGAAAATGAGACTACCAATAAAGACTCTTGGATACCTAAAAATACAAAATGTGGAAAATTAGGTCACCAATAAAGACTCTTATTTACCTTAAAATACAAAATACGGAAAATGATGTCGCCAATAAAGACTCTTGGATACCTTAAAATCCAAGAAGTGGAAAAAAGGGTCACCAATAAAGACCCTTGGTTATCTATAAGAGCAAAATGTGGAAAAGAATAGTTATAAGAGACACTCCTATGACCATTCAATCAGCTTTTACGTTCGAATGGTGGCGGGAGGTTTCAAAGATCCCCCATCTCTCGTCCAAACAAAATAAAAAGACTGTAGACAAAGTCGATTTTCATCGATATTGTCTACAGTCTGAGATAGGATTCCCCGGCTTTTTATGCGTTATATTTACGAAATGCTATTGTTGCGTTATGTCCGCCAAATCCTAAAGAGTTGCTGATTGCAGCATTAACTTGCAGTCTGCGTGCTTCATTCGGCACATAATCCAGGTCACATTCTGAATCTGGAGTTTCAAGATTAATTGTTGGCGGCAGGATTCCTTCCTTTAAAGCAAGGACAGTGAATATTGCCTCAATCCCTCCTGCTGCTCCGAGCAGGTGGCCAGTCATTGATTTAGTTGAACTGACAGCAAGGTTATAAGCATGCTTACCAAAAACGGCTTTAATTGCCATCGTTTCGAATTTATCATTATATTCCGTGCTCGTTCCATGAGCATTGATATAGCCAACCTCTTCTGGTGCAAGTCCGGCATCGTCAAGCGCCATTTTCATCGCACGTGCCCCGCCTTCGCCTTCAGGAGCTGGTGCGGTGATATGATAAGCATCCCCGGTTGCTCCATAGCCTACAATTTCAGCGTAAATTTTTGCGCCGCGGGCAAGTGCGTGTTCCAGTTCTTCAAGAACAACAATACCGGCTCCTTCACCCATTACGAATCCGTCACGATTTTTATCGAATGGCCTGCTTGCCTTTTGTGGATCTTGGTTCGTTGATAGAGCCGTGTTCGCACAGAAGCCGGCGAATGACATTTTGGTGATTGGCGCTTCTGCTCCACCTGATACCATCACATCAGCATCACCGCGCTGGATCACTTTGAAAGCATCGCCAATCGAGTTTGTTCCAGTTGCACATGCCGTTACTGTACAAGAGTTAAAGCCCCGTGCGCCAAGAGTGATGGATACTTGTCCTGTAGCCATATCTGGGATCATCATCGGCACGAAGAATGGGCTGACCCTGCGGTAACCTCTGTTCATGAAGGTTTCATGCTGCTGCTCAAATGTTTCCATTCCGCCTATTCCAGATCCGATCCAAACCCCGACCCTAGGTGCGTTTTCATCATTGATTTCAAGGCCTGAATCTTTTACTGCCATCAAGGATGCTGCAACTGCATAATGAGTAAAGCGATCCATTTTCCTGGCATCTTTTTTATCAATAAAATTTTCTACATTGAATTCCTTTACTTCCGCAGCTACCTTAGCAGGAAAGTCATCTGCATTCAGCCTTGTTACTGGGCCGATTCCTGAGACACCTTCAACAATATTATTCCAAGTAGTTTCTGCATCATTTCCAAGCGGAGTGACTGCCCCGATACCGGTAACTACAACTCTGCGTTTCTCCATCTTCATTACATCTCCTTTTACTAGGCTCTGTCGTTGTATAGAGCTTGAATTTGGCCTGGCTTTTCTGGCCTAATTATGAATAATCTATCCGAATAGCTTTTACTTCCTTATTATTGGCCCCAGCGCATGGCGATTGCTCCCCATGTAAGACCGCCGCCAAAACCAACCATGACAACTAAATCCCCATCCTTAATTTTTCCTGCTTCAAGTTCTTCCGCTAGGGATATAGGGATGGAAGCTGCTGATGTATTTCCATATTTATGGACGGTTTTTGACATTTTTTCAACCGGCAGTTCAAGTCTTTGGCGGGCTGCTTCCATTATTCTGATATTTGCCTGATGAGGAATCAGGAAATCAACATCCTCTTTAGACAGCCCAGCTTTTTCAAGGACATTGATGCTGCTTTCTCCCATTTGCCGAACGGCGAATTTAAATACTTCCCTGCCATTCATGACGATATACTCTTCTTGATAAAGATGCTTGCCACCTGAACCGTCGGATCCCAGCTCGAAGGAAAGAACTCCTTTGCCATCTCCTACAGGGCCCATTACTACTGCGCCTGCTCCATCACCAAATAGCACAGCGGTATTCCGGTCCTGCCAGTCGGTGATTTTAGAAAGTTTTTCCACGCCTACTATTAAAACATATTTATAAGTACCTGCTTCAATAAATTGTTTCCCTGTGACCATCCCATACATGAAACCCGCACATGCAGCACTTAAATCCATTGCCGCCGCTTTCTTCGCTCCCAGTTGGTCCTGGAGCATACAAGAAACGGTTGGGAACGGCTGGTCAGGAGTGACTGTAGCTACAAGGATCAAATCAATATCCTCTGCCGAAATCCCTGCTTTATCAATTGCTTCTTTAGCGGCACGATAAGCCATATCGGACGTATCCATATCATCTCCGGCAATCCTTCTTGCTTCAATCCCTGTTCTTGAACGAATCCACTCATCTGAAGTATCCATTCTTTTTTCCAGATCAAGGTTTGTCACAATATTATCCGGTAAGTACCGTCCAACCCCTATTATCCCTGCATTCATGGGATCCATCTCCTTTTTAACCTGATTTATTTCTATTATCTCTCAAGTATTATTATCAATTATTATGACTTGGTACTAATTTTATCAGAAAAGGCTCTTATCCTGCAACTGTAAATTAAGAATTCCGCATATGACCTAGTCCATGTAACCATTTACTTCATAAACTAACACTGAGTATTAAATAGAAAGGGGCGAATACAATGGGGGATGAACGAACCCGGGATGCCTTCGATTTTATGTTGGGAGAAAATGGCAAAAACCTGCGGGATCAATCGGTTGATGCTGAGAATGAACCAGATAGTGATTTCCGTCATTTCATGTTTGGGAATTCAACGGGGGAAGAAACGAAAGCGAGAGATAGCCAATCAACTGAAAGCGGCCTGCTCAGCCAGATTGATTTAGGTGAAGTTCTATATCATGTCGACACACTGATTACGTCTGCAAAAGAATTGAAGCCTCTTTTTGGTAAAGTACGTCCCTTTTTTGATCACCTCATAGACAAAAATAAAAGCTGAGGCAATGAGCCTCAGCTATTTTCCATAGAAATTATTCTTTTGCTGCATCGGCTTTCCCAAGCTCATATGCTTCATTCATCACTTTAGTGAACAGTGTGAAAAAAGGCTGCAGGTTATCCATTGTCATCTCAATACCAGCGGCTTCAAGCTGCTGCTGAGCTTCAGGCAGATATTTCATAGCAATTTGCATAAATTCCATTGTTTTGTCGTTATTTTGCATGATTATTGTCTCCTCTAGTCAAAATTATTGGTTAGGTAATTTGCCTGTTTCTTTATACTCATTGATCATCCCATTCAATTTCTTGCGATAAGCAGGATCAACGTTAGGGCTGAACTTTCCAAGTGAGATGACACCATCCTGAAAATCGAAGGTTAGATTGCCGGATTTAAGCTCTCCCTTATTGAACTTCTCTGCCGTCAATTCATACAAATCATCTACATGCTGGACC
Source organism: Heyndrickxia sp. MSNUG (assembly GCF_049532715.1). Lineage (NCBI taxonomy): Bacteria > Bacillati > Bacillota > Bacilli > Caryophanales > Bacillaceae > Heyndrickxia > Heyndrickxia sp. MSNUG. The sequence goes on along the minus strand of NZ_CP150978.1, from coordinate 1,384,888 downwards.
GTACTTGTCAAAACGGTTGACTCCCCAAAATCGGATTGGTCAGATATGTATCCTATTACATATAAACCCTTTTCCTTCACTTTTTCAATCACTGGCACATTAAAGCCATCACCAGCAGGGTAAATAACATCAGAACCCTTAGCCAATACATCGTCCAGGACATCTAGAGCTTTTTTTTGGTCATCCCAGTGCCCTACAAAACGGATATCAACTTTCATATTTCCGTTTTCAAAAATCGCCCCATCATAAAATCCTTCCACTTCAGGCTGCCATTCATACGCGGCAACAATCCCCACTTTTCCTGTTTCAGACATATGACTCGCAACCATTCCTCCAAAGAAACCCATGGCATAAGCGTCAAAATTAAGGCTGGTCGTATTTTCATTTCTGGCATCTCCATTGAAGCTGATGAAATGGATTTCAGGATATTTCCCAGAAATTTTATTAAAATAGGCAGCGAATTCATTTCCATGCCCATAGATGAGATTGACACCTTGCCTGTCAAACTCCTTAACAGCCTCTTCGACAATCTCAGGAGAATTCATGCCTTCTTTGAAGAAGACATCAACCCCCAGGCTGGTTTGGATTTGCAGCAGCCCTCTGTATCCCTTCGTTCCCCACACCTGATCATTAATAGTTTCAGGCACTAACAGGCCAACCTTCTCTACCTTCCCTGTTGCAAGAGGTTGTCCGCATCCTCCGAGCAAAAGCAGGCTTAACAATATGAGCCCGAAACGTTTCAGCATCCGATGCATCTCCTTTTTGCGGCACAGTGTAAACCTATAACAATACAGCACCAGCCAAATTAAAATGGAACCGATAAAAGAATCTTTTACCATTTTACTCCGAGGAGTATAGCTATGAAAAGTGATTTATTAAAATCACTTATCCCTTGCTTTCCATGATCCTGAAATATTGCTCCTTCTGCTTTTTTAATCCCATGCTGATTTTCTCATTATTTTTCAAAATCTTCACTTTGATCAACTCATTGATTTCTGGAGTTCTATCAGCTTTTCTCAGTAAAAGCTCTGTTTGCTTCCCAAGCAATTCATTTGCACAACTGCGCCAAAGATTCGTTTTTCCGCTTGCAAAAAAATATTTGCCGTCCTTGCCTGACTCAGCTAACTCCATAATAGTTTCAACAGCATCTTCAATGTAAAGTGCGTCATGTATCCATTCCCACTTCGCTATCACTGGAATGCTGCTTTCTCCTTCTAAATAATTTAGGGATTGCTGAAAAAAGTATTCTTCAGGCTGCCAGGGTCCATATATTGTCGGCAAGTAAATTTCGAGGATTGAAATATTCACTTTTTCAATAAATCTCAACAATTCCAACTGGGAATCCGTTAATTTTTCATGTTTCAATGCTAAGTGTGCAGGCAGGATAAGAATGAGGGTCTGATTGGAATAGTCCATATTTTCAAGTTTGGTTATAATGCCATTCAAGTATTGTTCAATCATCCAATCTTGATTAAATTGCTCATATAATGAAATGATCATATGTTCATTTGTCCGTGTAGCTTGCCATTCTTTAAAACTGATTTCTGAAAAGTTGGCATTCCTGCCTATTTCCATTCTCTTTTCTTCGGTAAAATACTTATCATGTTTGCTTGCTATATGGACTCCTGCTATTTCTACCCCATCATTCAGCATATATTTGCACAGGCTGTAGCCGATAAAATCATACACACCAAGAATAGCTGCTCTTTCCATTTTGATTCCTCCTTGCAATACTCTTTTGTATCCTATGAATCTCATTTGAAAAATATTTGCAGGGAATTATAGGACTTGCTCATGTTTTGTGAAAAACTGGACTGTCTGGCTGCCAACTTGAAGTTTTTTTTCTGGGAGTACATAACTGATGGACACTGGCAGTCTTTCTTTCTCCCATTTATCTGATAAATTTTTGAGGATTTTTGATTGCTTATATGCTCTGTTTCCAGATAAAACATGGATGATTTTCACTGGCACGCCAGGCTTAAGTTTTGACGCCACTTCTTCGTCTTTCAGCTTCTCCATCAGTTGAAATATGTCCATTTCGTATGCTTTTTCCAGTTCAGCAATCAGCTTTTTGTAAAAGAACTTATTCTCTTTTTCCTGTTCCAAATGAACAGTTAAAGAGAAAACTGGATTTATCAAAACTAGTGACCTGATCTTCATATCAGACTGAGAGAACAGTTTCAAAGCAACAAGGGCACCCATTCCCTCCGCCACAACGTGGAAAGAGTTGTTGAGAATCTCATTACGAATGATATGGCAGCATAGGCTCATTGCCAAATCCACAGCTTTTTCGCTGCCCCAGTGCCTGCCATATAAATTCGAATAAAACACGGTATATCCCTCACGTTTCCACATGTTCAACAGTGAACGTTTGCCTTCATTCTGCGTCCAGAAACTGCCTTTATTGTTCACAAAATGCCTTTCATCTCCCACTACCAGGATACCGAAACCGTTTGGCTTTTCAGGATAATGAATCATGCTCCACTCGGTATCCAGTTTAAAGTTCCGGCTCTCCATACTACCCACTCCTTCCTACAGATTATTCATAATACAGTATGATATTTAATAAGAATTGAACGGGAGTTTGCCCATTTTTCCATCTTTTTCATCCTGTTGCGTGAAGAGGTGATCAAAATGGTGAATTTAATTTGTGAAAACGCTTTTTAATTTTATTAAAATTGATTTATAATTGAAATGGCTTATGGTAAGATGAGAAAAGATTTAAAAATGTAAGAGGTGAAAAATTTGCGATATTTTTGGACTTTTTTCTGGACATTCCTTTTAGTTCAAATGTTGAACTATGTAGTCGGTTCTATGAGTGGTGTACCATTTGACTTTACTGCTGGCACTATCCTTGCCGTTATTGTAACGATCGTCATTTTTATTCTTCCTGCCATTCTTCCAAATGAACCTGAAGAAAAGCATGGTCTACACTAAGTTTACTACATAAAAAAGTCATCCACATAGGGATGACTTTTTTTATTTTCTCTTTGCTTATATTAATTCTAAATCCAGCCACTCATTTAATTGACCTGGAGCTGTATTTCATCATTTTCCACGGTTATTTCCACGAAGCTTTTTTCTTTGATCCTTCCAGCAATAATTTCTTTTGCAAGCTTTGTTTCGACACCTCTTTGGATGAAGCGTTTCAGTGGGCGTGCTCCATAGACAGGATCAAATCCGTTTGCTGCCAGATATTCTTTTGCCTCATCACTGATGGTAAGATGGACTTGCTGGTCAGCCAGCCTCTCCTGCAATGTGATAATCAGCTTTTCAACGATTAATTTAATTTCTTTTAATGACAGAGGTTTAAATAATATGATCTCATCCACACGATTTAAAAATTCTGGACGGAAATGACTCCGTAATTGGTTCATGACCCGCTCTCGTGTTTCTGAAGTAATCTCCTCCTGCCCCTCGTGACGCTCCAAAAGAAAATGAGAACCAATATTCGAAGTCATAATAATAACTGTATTTTTGAAATCTACTGTTCTTCCCTGTGAATCCGTGATGCGGCCATCATCAAGCATTTGTAGCAGGATATTGAAGACTTCAGGATGTGCTTTTTCTATTTCGTCAAGCAGGATGACAGAATAAGGATTCCTTCTTACAGCTTCTGTAAGCTGGCCGCCTTCTTCATAACCTACATATCCGGGTGGCGCACCGATCAATCGGGATACTGCATGCTTTTCCATATACTCTGACATATCAATGCGGATAATATGTTCCTCACTGTCAAATAAAGACTGGGCAAGCGTTTTGGCTAGCTCTGTTTTTCCGACGCCTGTAGGTCCTAGGAAAATGAACGAACCAATCGGCCTGTTTGGATCCTTGATTCCAGCTCTTGCCCTTAGAACGGCATCTGATACAAGTGATACAGCTTCCTCCTGTCCAACCACACGCTGATGAAGGACGCTTTCGAGCTTAAGCAGCTTCTCCCTCTCGCCTTCGACCAGCTTCATGACCGGAATGCCAGTCCAGCGAGCAACGATGGACGCTATCTCTTCCTCTGTCACTTCTTCTCTAAGGAGTCTTTCTCCAGCATTTGCACTTACTTCCGTTTCAAGCTCCTTCAGTTCTTTTTCAAGAGAAGGAATGCTTCCATGCCTTAATTCAGCAGCCTTGTTTAAGTCATAATCGTTTTCTGCTTTTTCCAGTTCACGGCGAAGCTTTTCCAAAAGTTCGCGTTTTTCTTGAACCCTCTGGATTCCTTCCTTTTCCATCAGCCATCTTGCCTTCATTTCATTTGCTTTTTCGCGAAGGTTGGCCAGTTCTGCCTGAAGTCCTTCAAGCCGATCACGGCTGGCATCATCCTTTTCCTTTGTAAGGGCCGCTTCTTCTATTTCAAGCTGCATGACTCTCCTTGTCACTTCATCAAGCTCAGTGGGCATTGAGTCAATCTCAGTCCGGATCATTGCACAGGCTTCATCGACGAGGTCAATGGCCTTGTCAGGCAGGAAACGGTCGGTGATATATCGATCAGACAAGGTCGCTGCCGCAACAAGTGCCCGGTCATGGATATTCACCCCATGGTGGATTTCAAATCTTTCCTTCAATCCTCTTAAAATCGAAACTGTATCCTCAACGTCTGGCTCCTGTACTAATACTTGCTGGAACCTTCGTTCAAGCGCTGGGTCCTTTTCAATATACTTCCGGTGTTCATCCAGAGTCGTAGCTCCAATACAATGGAGCTCCCCGCGGGCGAGCATCGGTTTTAACATATTTCCTGCGTCCATTGCACCTTCCGTTTTGCCGGCACCGACAATCGTATGAAGTTCATCAATAAACAGAAGGATTTTCCCTTCGCTTTTTTTCACTTCATTCAATACAGCCTTTAACCGCTCCTCAAACTCACCGCGGAATTTGGCACCGGCAATCAAGGCACTCATATCAAGTGCAAATATTGTCTTATCCTTTAGACCTTCAGGAACATCCTTCCGAACGATTCTCTGTGCAAGACCTTCTACAATTGCTGTCTTACCTACACCGGGCTCGCCGATCAAAACCGGGTTGTTCTTCGTCTTTCTTGAGAGAATGCGGATGACATTGCGAATCTCCCCATCACGGCCGATTACAGGATCGACCTTCCCAATTCTGACTTCTTCTACAAGATCACGACCATATTTCTTTAATACTTCATAGGTAGCCTCTGGATTTTGTGAAGTCACTCTCTGGTTCCCCCTAACCTCTTGAATTCTCGGTAATAAATTTGCTCTTGATAATCCTAGCTTTCTGAGGACAGAACCTGCTTCTGAGGAAGCAGTATCGATAGCAGCAAGCAGAACATGCTCTACTGATAAAAATTCATCATCTAACAGTGCCATTTCCTTTTCGGCTTGAGCCAAAACCTTTTGAAGTGCTGCCGTAATATATAATTTCCCCTGTTCCACACCACTGCCGGATACCTGGGGCTTTTTATCCAATGCTATCTTTAAATCATTGTTAAGCTTTCCCATTTCAATGCCCATACCAGAAAGCAATGTTGCACCTAAATTGTTTTCCTGTCCAAGCAAGGATAGAAATACATGCAGATCATCAACTTCCTGATGGTTATGTTGTACAGCCAGGGTTTGGGCCGATATAAATGCATTTTGTAAGCTTTCTGTCATTTTGTTTAAATCCAACACAACCACTCCTTTGACCATTTTTGACCTTTAATTATATTATAATAAAAATTCCCAATAAGTAAAGCCATCCGTATTGGATGGCTTTACGATAATCATTTCACTTTTGATGCCTCAAGGTTTTCTCTGGTAAGTCCAGAGGCGGTTGTGGTTTGAGGTTTCTGGAAAACGATCTCCTGCACTGAGCTTAAGCTTCTGGGGATTATTCACATTGCTTCCTGTCTCGCCGATTTCAATATAAACTCCATTATTTGGCGCCTTTTGTCCAGGGCGAAATTGACGATTCTGTCCCATTTTGCCTTCCTCCTTTAAAATAAGTATTCCGGCTATTTTATTATCTGCTTATTACCATAAAGTATTTATAAAAACATCTGGAAGGCCTTTATCCTTTAATTAACATGAAATATACGTTACATTAGTTTGTATTGAATTATTAAAGAGAAGGCTCTGTTACACACGGCTGTTAATTTTCGTTCCAGGCGCTTCGCCTTCCACTACAATCAACAGGTTTTAAAAACAACAGTGAGCGTTAACAGAGCCAAAGAGAAAATAAATATTTTGGAGGAGCTTTATTTGGTATGGAAAATCTTTTTGACTTAATTAAATACATATTTCTGGGCCTGTTCCAGGGCATCACGGAACCTATTCCTGTTTCCTCCAGCGGACACCTCGAGATTGCTGAACATTTCTTTGGTCTTGAAATTCAAGGGATGAGCTTTGCGCTTCTGGCCAATACAGCGTCATTACTTGCCGTTTTGCTAATTTATAAAGATGACATCAAGCGTTTAATTGTTAACGGATTAGCATACCTTAAAAGCAAAGACCCGGAAGCAAAATCAGATTTTATGTTCATCATTTATTTGATCGTCGGCACCATTCCAGCAGGAGTAATTGGTATCCTATTCGGAGATTTTATCGAAGATAACCTGGCATCGATCAAGACAGTAGGCATTACTCTTTTAGTGACTGGACTTGCTTTATGGATAATCCGGAACATGCGGGGCCGTAAAAGTGATGGTGAACTGAGCTACCGTGATGCTATCATTGTCGGACTTGCTCAGGCAGTCGCACTAATTCCAGGCATAAGCCGGTCGGGTGCAACAATCGTAGCAGCTATGGGCCTTGGCATGAAACAGGAAACAGCATTAAGGTATTCCTTCCTGCTTTATATACCTGTCAGTGTCGGTGGAATGATTCTTGGATTTTCGGATATTGTGAAAGATCCTTATTTGAAAGAATTGGCGCTTCCATATGTGCTCGCATTTTTTGCATCTTTAATCGCATCATATTTTTCATTAAAATGGTTCATGAATATTATGGCTCGAGGAAACCTGAAATATTTTGCTATTTACTGTTTCATAGTTGGGGCGCTTGTTATTTTCTTTTCATAATTCACGCTAAAAACCGGCTGCTATGCTGCAGCCGGTTCAGACTGAAGACAAACTCGATTAAAGCGAGCTTGTCTTCAGTTTTTTCATCTTGTGTGGGAAGTATAACAGGTCTGTTGATTTCCGTTCCAGGCGCTTCGCTTTCCGCGGGGTTGGCGCTGAGCTTCCTCGTCACTTCGCTCCTGCGGGGTCTCACCTGTCCAGCTTGAGCCCGCAGGACATTGATTTGCTTCATCGAACCTGCCCACGCACGATGGAAATGTGTTAGCATTTTCGGAGGAGTCTACGCGCCTTCCACTACAATCAACAAGTTTTCAATAACTAATCTGTGAACTGTATCTTTTTCGACAAGCAAAACCGGCTGCTACTGCAGCCGGTTCTTTTTAGCCTAATCTATAATCATTTGATTGGTTAATCACGAGTTAATCCTTTAGAATTTCCACAAGCAGCGCCTTTTGGGCATGCAGTCGATTTCCTGCCTGGTCGAATACGACAGAATGAGGACCATCAATCACTTCTGCACTTACTTCTTCTCCGCGGTGCGCGGGCAGACAATGCATAAAGAGGTAATCCTTTTTTGCCAAATCAAGCAAATCCTCATTTACCTGATAATCGTGAAAAGCTTTAAGCCTTTGTTCATTTTCAGCTTCCTGCCCCATACTGGTCCATACATCTGTGTAGATGATATCAGCATCCTTTACAGCTTCTGTTGGCGAATCGGTTATAACCAGCTTCGCACCACTGATTTCTGCAAACTTTTCACACTTTGCCGTTACAGCAGAGTCGGGAAAATACTCTTTCGGTGCAGCAATGGATACATCCATGCCGACTTTTGTACAGGCAATCATCAATGAATGAGCCATATTGTTGCCATCACCGATATAAGCGAGCTTCAGTCCTGCCAGCTTCCCCTTCTTTTCATAAACAGTCAGTAAATCGGCGAGCGCCTGGCATGGATGATAAAGATCGGTCAATCCGTTAATGACAGGGATTGCGGCATGTTCGGCAAGCTCCTCTACAGAACTATGCGAAAAAGTTCTGATCATAATGCCATCGAGATATTGAGAAAGCACCTGTGCAGTATCAGCGATCGTTTCTCCACGACCAAGCTGCAGGTCATTTCCATTAAGGTAAAGCGCACTGCCGCCAAGCTGGATCATACCTACTTCAAATGACACTCTTGTTCGTGTGGATGATTTATCGAAAATCATTCCTAGAATTTTGCCTTTCAATGGGTGGTCAAATTGTTTTTTCAATGTCTTTTCTTTAAGTTCAACCGCTTTTTCAATCAAGCCAATGATTTCCTCTGAAGCCAAGTCTGCCAATGTCAATAAATCTTTTCCTTTTAAATCAACGTCTAGCTGCTGAATTGTGGTCATTTTGCGATCACTTCCTCACTGGTTTCTATATGCCATGCACCCAAAGACTTTACCTCCCAGCTCTCAATTGAGGAGCTATTTAAAAGTGCCTTCAATGTCTCTTTTTGTGTCAGCACGATTTTTCTGTTTTTGATTGCCCATTCCCTTAATGCTGTATCTCCAGCTGATTCCCCTGGACAAAATAACGCAACGATTTTTTGGTGATCAGCACATTGATCATACTCCACCATTTCCAAAGCAGGTGAATCGAATTGATTGCTTACTTCCACTAAATCACACTTATCTGCAAATGCGATTGCTCCTTTGAGAGGTTTTCCATTAATGGAATGGAAACTTTTGCTCAATGCCTCCTCCGTTGATGAGGCGATACTGATTCCTTCCCCAGTGGAAATCATCTGTGGACCTGTCTTGGAATCCAGTCCCTTCAAAGCAAAGTTTGAAAAAACAGGATGTTTTACACAACTAAACTGAGCATCAGAATCAAGCAGCAATTCGTCTTTCGACAAAAAGTATTTCCCGAGCAATATTTTTGTCGCTTTTTTCACTAATTCCACTCCGGCTATCTTGCTTACTATTGGCATCGTCCTGCTGGAACGCGGATTGATTTCAAGCAGAAATACTTCATTTCCATTCACAATAAATTGGATGTTCATTAATCCTTTATAGTTAATTTCTGTCACGATTTTCTTTGCGTATTCTGCCATCAGCTGTTTTGTTTCAGCTGAAAAGCTCCGGGCAGGGATCATACAGAAGCTATCACCTGAGTGCACACCCGTTTTTTCAATATGTTCGATAATTGCTGGAATAAGAACATGTTCTCCATCTGAAGCAAGATCAAGCTCCGCCTCTTTTGCTTCAAGATATTGGTCTACTAGGATTGGATACTGAATTTTCCCTGCCTCAATGGCATTGCATAGCTCTTGACGATTACCGATCACCACCATGTTCAGTCCGCCGATTACATAAGAAGGACGAATCAATACAGGGTAACCCAATTGTTCAACAGCACTCAGAAGCTCAGTTTTATTCGCTGCTGTTTCTCCTTTAACTCTTGGGATATCCAACTGATCAAGCAGCTGATAAAATTGGTTCCGGTCTTCAAATAAGTCAATTGTTTTAGAACTCGTTCCCAGCAGATGGACACCTGCTTCTTCAAGCCCCTTTGCCAGGTTCAAAGCTGTTTGTCCGCCGAGCTGGACGATCACTTCTTGGATTCCCTCATTCTCGATGACATTTAAAATATCTTCAATCATCAATGGTTCAAAGTACAATCTGTCTGAGATTGCAAAGTCTGTACTTACAGTTTCCGGATTATTGTTTATCATAATTGTTTCTACATCTTCTTCGTTTAAGGCAAATACCCCATGTACGGAGCAATAGTCAAATTCAATTCCCTGTCCGATGCTGATTGGCCCGCTGCCAATGACTAACACCTTGCGTCTGCTGCTTGCGGCAGGTGCTTCATTTTCTCCAAAATAACTGGAATAGAAATAATTTGAAGAAGATTCAAATTCAGCGGCACATGTATCGACCATTTTATATACTGGTGTTACACCATGACTTTTTCTTAGTAATCTAATCTTTTCCTCAGTAACCTTCCATTCTTTGGCTAAAAATTCATCGCTGAATCCTTTTTCTTTAATGTGTCTCAACTCAGAGGCTGTAACCTGTTCGCTGCTTAGTCCTTCAATCATCTTTTCCATATCAATCATCGCCTTGAATTTAGCGAGGAAAAATAGATCAATATTTGTTTTTTGGTGCAGCAAATGAATGTCCTCGTCACGTCGAAGCAATTCAAGAAGCGCAAAAATCCGCTGGTCGGTCTGTTTTGCTGCCAAATCAAAGAGCTGCCCAACTGTATATTGTGAGATGGCAGGAAGCTTAAGATCCAGCGTTTTGATATTCAGTGATTTGACTGCTTTAATAAAGGCACGCTCAAAACTTCGATCAATAGCCATCGCTTCTCCAGTTGCCTTCATCTGTGTGCCCAATGTCCTGTCGATTTGGGGAAATTGTTCAAACGGCCATTTCGGTATTTTTACGACAACATAGTCCAAGGCTGGTTCATAGCTTGCATAAGTATTACCGGTGACAGGATTCATGATTTCCGCCAGGTTATAGCCAACAGCTAATTTCGCTGCCATTCTGGCAATTGGGTAGCCTGTCGCTTTTGAAGCGAGTGCTGAAGACCTGCTTACCCTTGGGTTCACTTCAATCAAATAATAATTCTTGCTTTCAGGATCAAGTGCAAACTGGATGTTGCAGCCGCCAATGATCCCTAAGGCAGATATAATTTTAACAGCTGATGTTCTCAGCATCTGATATTCCCTGTCTGTCAGTGTTTGGGAAGGAGCAACAACGATTGAATCACCAGTATGGATGCCCACTGGATCAATATTTTCCATATTGCAAATCGCAATACATGTGCCAGCAGCATCCCGCATCATTTCATACTCGACTTCTTTAAAACCTGCAATGCTCCGTTCAATCAGGCATTGAGTAATCGGGCTTTCATTCAGCCCGCCGGTGACAAGTGATATTAATTCGGCCATTGAGGATGCGATTCCTCCTCCGGTGCCTCCGAGCGTATATGCAGGGCGGACAATTAACGGAAAGCCGATTTTCTCTGCAAATATGATAGCTTCCTCAACCTGCTGAACAACCTCACTTTCAGGAACTGGCTCATTCAGTTCATGCATCAAACTGCGAAAAGCCTCTCGATCTTCTCCCTGCTTGATGCTCGCAACTGAAGTTCCAAGCACTTTTACCTTGTATTTTCCAAGAATTCCTTGCTCACTCAACTTGAACACCAAATTCAAGCCTGCCTGACCCCCTAGTGTTCCTAGGATACCATCAGGCTTTTCTAGTGCTATAACCTTTTCTACACCTTCCACTGTCATTGGCTCAAAGTAAACAGCATCTGCAAAGACATGGTCGGTCATAACTGTGGCAGGATTGTTGTTGACAAGAATAACCCTGTATCCTTCCTCCTTAAGTGCTATGCAGGCCTGTGTTCCTGCATAGTCGAACTCGGCGGCCTGGCCTATGATAATCGGACCAGAACCAATTACTAAAACTGATTTAATACTAGTATCTTTAGGCATAGCTGACTTCTCTCTTCTTTTTGTATTTGACTGTTTGGATGAATTCTTCAAAAATAAATGTACTGTCCTCTGGTCCAGGACTTGCTTCAGGATGGAACTGCACGGTCAGTAGAGACAGTTTTTCATGGTAAAGTCCCTCGATTGATTGATCATTTTTATTGTAAAAACGTACCTTCAACCCTGTTTTGGCAATACTGTGCTGATCAACAGCATAGCTATGGTTCTGTGATGACATGAATACCTTGTCTGCTGTCACATCATAAACAGGCTGGTTTGCTCCGCGATGCCCAAATAACATCTTCTTTGTATCCCCACCAAGCGCAAGCGCTGCCAGCTGATGACCAAGGCAGATCCCTAAGGTTGGATAATACTCAATCACTTTTTTTATTTCTGGCAGCTTGCCAGCTAATTCTTTCGGGTCTCCAGGCCCATTTGATAATAGAACGCCATCGGGCTGGAGGGCCGCAATTTGTTTAAAGGTGTAGTGATATGGAACAATTGTTACAAGACAATTTTGCTTTACTAAGTATTCAGCGATCGATTTCTTAAAACCATAATCAATCAAAACAATGTGCGTATCACCCGAGCCAATTGTTTTAGGTTTAATGGATGATACTTCCTTTACTTTCAGGCCTGCAATCATGTCACAGCTTAAATCAACTGCAGGCTTATTTGATAGAACCGCTGGCATTGTGCCATTCTGACGGATGCTTTTTACAAGTTCTCTTGTATCAACATGTTCAAGTACCGGTACTTCCCATTTCTTTAAATATTCCAAGAATGAATGCTTAGCTTCATAATGGTAGGCGGAGCTTGCCGCTTCATATACAACGACACCAGCTGCATGCGGTCTCTTGCTCTCAAAGTCCTCATCATTTATCCCATAGTTGCCGATAAGCGGGTACGTAAAAACAATGATTTGATTTTTATATGAAGGATCTGTCAAAACCTCCTGGTACCCGGTCATCCCGGTAAAAAACACAATCTCTCCTGCAATCCCTTCTTCAGCCAGCTCTCCGTGCAAGTGACCCTGAAATGTCTTGCCGTCAGCCAGTTGCAGATATCCTTTCATCTGACACCTCTCCAGTTGAATAATTATTTATTTAATTTCATTTTTATACATTTATTTTTTAAAAAATATACAGCCTTTACGCTGTAATGCAATGTATGTTTATAGTTTCTTCTATTATATGAACAGCCCTTTCAATCTCTTCCTGACTTACATTAAGCGGTGGAAGCAAACGGATCACTTTCTCTCCAGCTGGCAGCGCAATCAGTCCCGATTTTCTTAAAGCAGCCAGGATTGGCTGAACCTCTGCTGACATTTCAATTCCTGCCATCAGTCCAAGGCCCCTGATTTCATTTACACTCTCCAAATGGCCAAGTCTTTTATCGAGCAATTCAAATAATAACTCCCCTTTGGCCGCTGCTCCTAGTAAAAATTCATCGTTAAAAATGATTTCCATCGTCGCAGATGCTGCAGCCGAGCTTACAGGGTTTCCTCCAAATGTTGAACCGTGACTCCCTGGACCGAAGAATTCCTTCAGCTCAGCTTTTCCAACGGCAGCTCCAATTGGGAGTCCACTTCCAAGGCCTTTGGCAACAGTGATAATATCTGGTTTAATCCCAAAATGCTGAAACGCAAATGGCTTCCCTGTTCGCCCGATTCCTGTCTGGATTTCATCAATGATCAGCAAAGCACCATTTTGCATACATGCTTTTTCTATTTCTTTAAGGAACTCGGGCTCAGCGACGTGAATTCCGCCTTCTCCCTGGATAATTTCAATCATGACCGCTGCTGTGTCCTGCCCAATTTCGTTTTGGAAAGCTTCAAGATCATTGAATTGAAGGTGCACAAATGTTTCGAGCATGCTGCCGAATCCCTGTTTGATTTTTTCCTGGCCAGTTGCAGCCATCCCTGCGAATGTCCTGCCGTGAAATGATTGCAGGAAGGAAATAATTTTCGTTCGCCCTGTAGCCTTTCTCGCTAGTTTAATTGCTGCTTCATTCGCTTCAGCGCCACTGTTAGCAAAGAATACACAATCCAATCCCGCAGCTTCTGCCAGTTTTTCCGCTGCTACTTCTTGTATGCTTTGAGGGAAGAGATTAGAAACATGCCAAAATGATTCCAGCTGTTTTTTTACTGCAGTCTCTACAGACTCAGGTCGATGCCCTAAATTGCATACACCGATACCTGAAGTGAAATCAAGGTATTCACACCCATCCTTTCCATAGATCCAAGCACCTGATGCTCTTTCAGGCTCGATTTCCCATCTCTGATAAGTCGGGAATAAATAGCTCATTTTAAAACCCTCTCTTTTGCGGCAATCGATGTCCCGTGCCAGCTGCTATTTTTATAAAATTGCTTTTTGCCAGAAATGATCATTACTTTTTCTACCCCGGCAGCCATTGCAGATAAGGCTGACATCACCTTAGGCACCATCCCGCCATAAATTTGGCCATCAGCAATATAGTCTTCTACTTCTTGTTCAGTCACGTCACTGACAATCTCACCTTCGATAAGAATTCCTTCTACATTTGTTACAAATGCACAGCGTTCGGCCTTTAAAACCTTCGCAATGGAGGCCGCGGCATAGTCGCCATTGATGTTCAGCTTGAAGCCATCTTTGGCAGATGCGATCGGAGTGATAACCGGTATATAGCCGTTTTCAATTGTCATCATGATTAATTCATTGTTTACTTCGGAAATAGTCCCGACATAACCTAATGCGTTTTTATCAAGATAATCTCCCTGGAGGCAATCCCCATCGCTACCGTTAATGCCAAGTGCATTGAAGCCATTTTTAATCAGCATTCCACAAAGCTGCCGGTTTGTTTGACCAGATAAAACCATTTCAACGATTCCCATTGTTTTTTCACAAGTCACCCGCAAACCATCTTTGAATTGTGCTGTTATCCCAAACAAGTCCAGCATTGAGTTGATCGCTGGCCCACCGCCATGGACAATTACTGGGGAAAAGCCGTTCTCCATCAACTCTCTTAAGCTAGAAAAAAAATCATCAGTCAGCTCATCCAATACACTTCCGCCGCATTTAATGACAATTATCCTCAAAGAATTCGCCCCTTTATGTGCGATAACTTGCATTTATTTTCACATAATCATATGAAAGGTCGCAGCCCCATGCCATGCCAGTGCCGTCACCAATTTGTAGGTCAACAAAAATTTGCACTTTATCATTCATTAAGTATTCCTTCGCATCTTCCTCGTTAAAAGCAATCGGAGTGCTGAGTTTAAGCATTTTGATTGGGCCAAGAGCGATATCGACTGTTTTTGGATTTACAGCTGCCTGGCTTTGGCCAATTGCACCGATAATCCTTCCCCAATTCGCATCTGCACCATACACCGCTGTTTTGACAAGGTTTGAGCCGGCAATCTTCTTTGCGATTGTACAGGCATCTTCATTTGTCTGCGCGCCTTTTACAGATACCTCGATTAATTTCGTTGCTCCTTCCCCGTCCTTAGCAATTTGTTTTGCAAGGCTGGCGCAGCTTTCTTTTAACAGTTCAAGAAAAACTGGCCACTCTGGATGCTCAGGGCTTAACGGAGCATTCCCCGCAGCACCGTTCGCGAGCACAAGCACCATATCATTTGTTGATACATCTCCATCTACCGTTATTTGGTTAAAGGTAGTATTCGTTACTTCTTTTAATGCCAAGGTAAGATGTTCGCTCTCTATCGCTGCATCTGTTGTCAGAAAACCAAGCATTGTTGCCATGTTCGGATGAATCATTCCCGATCCCTTAGCAGCGCCGCCAATAATTACTGTCCTTCCATCAATCACAGCAGAATAACAGCATTGCTTCATGACAGTATCCGTCGTTAGAATTGCTGTTTGAAAGGCTTCTGCATCACCAGCTGACTTCCCTAAATCGAGCTTGTCAATTCCAGCTTCTATTTTTTCCATCTGTAAAAATTCACCGATGACACCGGTGGAAGCAACAGCTACATGATGTTCAGGGATACCTAGTTTTAAAGCGGCCAATGACCTCATCTTTAATGCATCCTGATATCCTTGTTCGCCTGTACATGCATTCGCACAAGCACTATTGACAACGAGCGCCTGGAGAACACCTTCCTGTGCGATGCTTTCCTGTGTTACCAGCAGAGGAGCGGCCTGAAAGTGACTCGTAGTGTATACAGCCGCACAATTACCCGGTATTTCGCTCACAATCATACCTAAATCAAGCTTGTTATAACGAAGTCCCGCATGGACACCGCCGCAGAGGAAACCTTTTGGACTAAGGATGCCGCCTTCTGTCATTTCTTTAATTAAGTTCTGGTCAGTTAATGCCTGGTACATGTTATCCTCCTTTATGGGTACAGGGGTATCAATCCAAGACCTGCCGTTTCATCAATACCAAACATAAGGTTGGCATTCTGGACAGCCTGGCCTGCAGCCCCTTTCATTAAATTATCGATGACAGAAACGATTGTCAGCCTCCCGGTCCGCCGATCCGCGTGCAGGCCTATGTCACAAAAATTCGAGCCTTTCACTTCTTTTACTGCCGGAAAAACACCAGCTTTCCTGATTCTGATAAACGGGTGTGCATGATAGGTTTGTTCATATAAATCTAGCAATCTTTCTGTATCAACTTCATTCCTTAGCTGAACATACATGGTCGCCATGATCCCTCTTGTGATAGGAATTAAGTGTGTGCTGAATGTAATCGTTACCTGCCCGCCATTCCACTTGCTAAGCTGCTGTTCAATTTCGGGAATATGCTGATGCTCGTTGACTTTATAAATTTTAAAATTTTCATTCAATTCAGCGTATAGCGTACCCATTGAGGGAGATCTTCCAGCACCCGACACACCTGATTTAGCATCGATAATGATGCTCGACGGATCAATTAATTTTTCCTCGAGAACAGGTGCAAGCCCCAGAAGCGCTGCAGTCGGATAGCAGCCAGGGTTCGCCAAAAGTCTCGCATCTTTGATCTCATCTTTATGCCATTCACTTAGACCATAAACGGCCTCAGCTAGAATCGAGTCCTTTACCGGATCATGACCATACCAGGTTTTATATGAATCTCCTTTTTTCAGTCTCATATCTCCAGATAAATCAATTATCTTAATTTTGGTATCGAAAAATGAATCAACAAGCTTCCCAGAAACCTTTGAAGGTGTTGCCAGAAATACAACATCCGCTTCCTCAGCGATTTTTTCAATATCAATTTTTGTAAGGACTTTATCAAAAATTCCTGTTAAGTGCGGATATTCTTCGGATACTGGTTTTTCATCTCTCGTCGTGTGGACAGAATGGATTGTGAAATGGGGATGATTTGCCAGGAGGCGAATCAACTCTCCTCCCCCATATCCTGTTGTACCGATGATAGCTGCTTTCACTTTTCTCCTCCTTCCAGTAATGTATAAATAACCAAAAATATTTATAAATATTAATTATGTTCTTTTTATTATAAGAATTCACTTTTCAAAACGCAACAAATTTATTAACAATATGTGAACAATTCGCAATTTTATTGCTGGCTTAATATGCTTTACAATATAATTATATTAATTATTTATACGGACAGGAGTATAAATGACCTGCCGTACATGAGGTGGTATTAACATGCAGGCTGCAACAATCATGTCACCAAAGCTGAATAAAGTATTCGAAAAGGTTCACAGGATCAAAAAAATTGAAAAAGGCTCATTTCTTTTTGAGGAAGGAAATAACGCAAGTGAGCTGTATATTATTCAAAGCGGCAAATTCCAGATCAGCAAGATGGTTGCTGACGGTCGTGAACTGACAATCAGAATGTGCTCAGCCGGTGAATTGGTTGGAGAGCTATCATTGTTCAGCCCTGCATCAAGCCATTTACTTACTGCGAAAGCCTCCGAGAGTGGAACTGTCGCAGTAATCCAGAAGGATAATCTGGAGAATGAAATTGCGAAGGATAATGCGCTCGCGCTGGAATTGGTAAAATGGCTTTCATTACAGCACCGAAAATCACAAACAAGGTTTCGGGACCTTGTTCTGCATGGAAAGAAAGGTGCTTTATATTCGACATTAATACGGATGGCAAACAGCTATGGTGTGGTGACGGACGAAGGAATAAAAATCGATGTTTCCTTGACAAACCAGGAGCTCGCCAATTTTTGCGGCACATCCCGGGAGGTAGTCAACCGACTGCTGAGCGAGTTAAGAAGAAATAATAGCATTTCCATTGATAAGGGCTACATCACTGTTCATGCATTGAATCGGCTCAAAAGAGAAATAGACTGTGAAAGCTGCCCTGTTGAAGTTTGTAATATTGAATAATGATGTTATTTATGTATAGTTTTTATTGATATTTTTAGGCAAGGCTATTTTAAAAGACATTGCTGATTTTAACACCTGTTGATTGGAGCGGAGGGCACTCGACTCCTGCGGGATTAGCGGCCAAGGTGAGACCCCGCAGGAGCGAAGCGGCGAGGAGGCTCACCTGACGCCCCGCGGAAAGCGAGTGCCTGGAGCGGAAATCAACAGACAAGTTTAACAGAGCCAAAGCAAAAAAGCAGAAGCTGCCAGCATTTCCAGGCAGCTTCTGCTTTTCTATTTAAAATGAAAACATCATGATAGTGAAAAACAATCCAGCATTTATTATTTCATAAATACCTACTTTCGTAACGGATACTGGTTTTCCAAATAATACAATCGCCCTAATTAAGCTTGGGACTGCTGCCACTGCAACAGCCTCCTCTCCTGCAGCCAGCCATAAAGCAGGTACAAGGAGATGATAGGTCCATGATATCCATTTAAAGCTATGATTCTTCTTTTCACGAATCATCGTTTTTACATATAGTGTACTGCCTGTAAAAAATAAAATGGAAGCTGCAAATACAAGGACTGCTTTTTCGTTAATCACAGCGCCAGGCAGATAACTGCTGGCCAGCCCAGCTATCGAAAAGACAATAATTGCACTGAGGTCATTCATTAGTGCCCGATCTTTATTTTTTGCTGAAAAATAAGCATTGAGGATGAAGAATGGAATCATCGAAAATCCAAAATAAGCAATAGATGGCGTTGTAAATAACGGAATCATCAAAAACACCAGGGCTGGAATCATATAAATAAGAACCCACTTGCGATAAAAGGGAATTTTCTTCTTTTTAAACATCAATAACAGTGGATATGTTGCTAAATATAATAATACCCAGCCTATGAAAAACGGGACATGCTGCCAGATTACTTCACTTGCCGCTGCTCCCAGCCAGAAAGGGATGATCAACATAGCCCAGGCTCCGTGCTGTTTTGGCATAAATAACTTCATGAATCAACACTCCCTTGTTCTTTCCTGACTTAAATATAGAGTAATTTCAACATCAAATAAGTGAAGCTTATCACATATCACTTTTCCATTTATCGAATGTCATTGAACTGTCAAAAAAAATGTTCTTCTTGTTTTCCTGCGAACACAAAAAAAGCTGAACCAAAAAGGTTCAGTCTCTCTGTATCATATTGAATGTTTTACGCTGTTACATAAAGTTACATTTCATAATCTATGTGAAATCGGCTTTAATATAATTGGTTAGCCAGGTAAAACCAGATTCATCACTCGTATCAAATGATGGGATGTCTTGGTCTATGAGATGCCTTGCCATACTTGCATCACGATAAAAAATGACTTTAATACCAGGCAGTATGTCAAGAAGCTCGAGATCTCCCTTGTCTCTTAGAATGACTGCCTTTGGATACTTCTCGTTTTTGTATCCTTCAATTAGAATCACTTCAGGTTTAAAGAAAGAAAGCATCTCGATTTCTTCCAAAAGAGACCACTGTTTTTGTTCTGCCTGGATAAGGATCCTGCCGTCTCCTTCAACGAGGGAGACAGTTGCACCTGCTGCAATATGGCGCCCTGAATCCTTTGTTTCATCCACCTCTGGCTTACCGCCGTGACCATGGTGCTTGATAGTAGCAATTTTCAGCCCGGATGCAGATAAATGTTCTATCAGCTTTAGACTTAATGTCGTCTTGCCGCTGTCCTGATATCCTGCAATCTGGAAAATGATCGGTTTTACCAAGGCCACTCACTGCCTGTGTGATCTTCGAGCATAAGAACATCAACTTCCATCCCCTGCTCAAAGCCTCTTGTGCCGCCAGGAAGGATCATCAGCGAGTTCGCGCCTGCTAAACTCATGATGATATTTGACTTATCGAGACCGCTCGGAGTTACAACGAGCTTTCCATCCTGGATTGTCAATGCGCTTCTGACAAACCTTGTGAACGGATTTGCTTTTGGGAAATTAGCGTCAAGAATGGCTAATTCCTTTCTTAAATGCGGCAGCTGGGAAAATAGCATTGTCCTGATAATTGGGCGCGCAAACAGTTCAAAGCCTACATAACAGGCAGATGGATTTCCAGATAGTCCAAATAACAGCTTTCCGTCCATCTGAGCTACTGTTGTAACGCTTCCTGGTCTCATCGCTACTTTATTGAAAAGAACCTCGGCACCGATCTTGGCATAAATTTCAGGCAGATAATCATAATCTCCCACAGAAACACCACCAGTGGTGATGAATAAATCCACTTCTTCAATTGCCTTACTGACCGCTTCGAAGCATGTATCGAAATCATCAGGCAGCTGTCCAAAGTATTTCACTTCTGCTCCTGCACGCAGGATTTGAGCCGAGATCATATAGGAATTGCTATTTCGGATTTTTCCAGGCTCTAGAGGTTCATCAACCTCCAGAAGCTCGGTTCCTGTTGCATAAAGCCCTATCACAGGTTTTTTTGCCACAGGCACTTTTGCATATCCGAATGTCGCTAGCATTGCCTGGATCCCTGGGTTGATAAAAGTGCCTTTTTTGACAAGCACTTCCCCCTCCTTTGCATCTTCGCCACGGTAGGAGACATTATCACCTTTCTTATGCTTGCGCTTTGTTTCCATATACTTTTTTCCGTCTCGCTCGACTTCTTTTGTCAATTCAAACATGACAACCGCATCAGCACCAACTGGCATTTGCGCTCCTGTCATGATTCTCACTGCCTGAAAGGGCCCAAGCTCTTTATCAGTTAGCATGCCTGCTCCAATATGGTCAACGACCTCAAACTCAACGGCCTGGGATTGAGAAGCATTCTGTGTGTCAATCGAACGTATAGCATATCCATCATACGGTGCCCTGTCAAAATGCGGAACGTCACTTGTTGCTTTTAGATCCTCAGACAGATAGCGACCGTAGCTTTCATTAATCGAAACGTACTCAGTAGAGCCATTTTTCTTATGCTCCATTACTCTCTTTACAGCCTCTCCAATTGGAATAGGGTTTCTTTTCTCTAACATATATAATCAGCTCCTATTGCAGGTTAAAACTTATCTTGGCTCTTTCGTGTAGCTTGTATTTTACTTAACAGGAACTTAAAAGTCCTAAAAATAAGTGCCATTAATCATCTAAGTGTACTTACTACAAAACATTGTGAAAAAAGTTTTTTAACATTGGTTCTATTAAAGTTCAATGTTGTTGTATGAAACCTGTTGATTGTAGTGGAAGTCGCGAAGACTCCTGCGGGCTTAGCTGGTCAGGTGAGACCCCGCAGGAGTGAAGCGACGAGGAGGCTCAGCGCCAGCCCCGCGGAAAGCGAAGCGCCTGGAACGAAAATCAACAGCTTTATTTAAAAGGCCTAAACATTACGCTTTTCATTATAAGAGTAATGGAAAAATGAAAATATAACAAACCTCACAGTATACACTTTTAAAATTCCCTATAAATATGTAGATTTTTTGTGAAGTGTGATGCACATCACCAGGTAGTTAATCCAATTCCTATATGATGAGTTTGGAAACAGTAATAATAAATATATGGAGGTTTTTTACATGAAAATGCCTTTTAATCAAAATTCATTAGTTAAAGATATTGTTAATTTGTTCCCTCAATCAAGTGATTTATTCAAGAAGAACCGTCTCGATTTTTGCTGTGGCGGCAATCGCCCACTAGCAGAAGCAGCTGCCGAACAGAACCTTAATGTTTCGACGATCATGGTGGAGCTTGAAGATCTATATAAAAAACATAACGGAACTGCAGATAATATGGAGGTTTGGACAGAAACTGATTCTGAAATCCTGATTGACCATATTAAAAATAAATATCATCGCGAACTCCAGGAAGAGCTTACCCTGCTTAGCCCATATGTAACCAAGGTTTCAAAGGTACATGGAGATCGTCATGAAGAACTTTTAAAGGTATATGAACTCTTTTATGAGTTTAAAAAGGAATTACTTGAGCATACCGCCAAGGAAGAGGCAACAGTGTTCCCGATGCTGCTGCAGCTGGATTCAGCCGCCACCGATAAGCGCAAAGAGATGATTTCTGAAATCACTGAACTTGAAAAAGAACATGATCATGCAGGCTCAATCCTTAAAGAATTGCGCGAAATAACATCCGATTTCACTCCGCCTATTGATGCTTGCGGAACTTATCGTTTAGTATACAAGCGGCTGGAAGCACTTGAAGCACATACATTCATGCACGTGCATCTCGAAAACAATATCTTGTTCCCGCGGTATATTGCCTAATTGTGAAAAGACCTCATCAGGATGTGATGAGGTCTTTTCCTATAACACTCCCGAAAAAAGCCTTGCAAAAGACTCCTTCGATCTTTCCATAAAACCACGTTTATAATATTGAACTGGACTGATTTTTTCTGATTCAAGCATATCTTCTTCATAATGGGCGACAAGATCCCTGATCGAGCTTGTGCCAAAAAGGAAAACATTCACCTCAAAGTTCAGGTGGAAGCTCCTCATATCCATATTTGCTGTTCCTATAGACGCAATATTTCCATCTACGATAATCACCTTTTGATGCAGAAAGCCTTTCTTATAAGAATAGATTTCTGCACCGCTCCTTAATAATTCCGAAAAATAAGATCGGCTAGCGTACTGAGTCAAGTAGCTGTCATTGATTTCAGGAACCATGATCCTAACTTCTATTCCCTTTGCAGCCGCAACTCTTAGTGCAGTGCGGATCGCCTCATCTGGAACGAAATATGGCGTCGCTATCCAAATGGACTTTGTTGCACACGACATCATTGTATAATAAAAATCGCTCATGATTCCTTGTTGGGTATCAGGTCCGCTCGCTACAACCTGGATCGCGCCATCCAGTACATCTTCATTATCCTGATTTTTAACGGCAGGATAATTCTCAATAACTCTCTCTCCGCTGACATATTCCCAGTCGAGCAGGAACACGTTGTGAAGTGTATATACTGCTTCACCCGTCAGCACCATATGGGTGTCACGCCAGAACCCAAAGTTTTCGTCCTCGCCAAGGTATTCTACACCGACGTTCAAGCCACCTACAAAACCAATTTCACCATCAATGATCACAATTTTCCGGTGATTTCGGAAGTTGAATTTCTGATTGAAAAATCCATACTTTAGTGGAGAAAATGGCTGTGCTTTGATTCCGGCATCTAACATTTCCTTCAGGTCTTTTGCGGCAAATTTCATGCTGCCGGCCGCATCGAACATGAACAGTACTTCAACTCCCTGCTGCGCTTTTTCTATAAGAATCTCAATGATTTCTTGTCCCAGCCGGTCAGACCTGAAAATATAATATTCAATGTGAATAAATTTTTCAGCTTCCTTCAGCTTCTTCTTAATTTCCGAAAAAGTTTCGTCCCCATTTTTAAGGATCTTTGCTTTTGATCCTGTAGTAATGGGTGTGAACGATGCATTCTTGGCATACTGTGCAAAGCATTGCTGACTATCGATCAAGAAGGATAAGTCACGGGACTCTTCCTTTCTCATTATTTTTTCCCATTCATCCCGATCCCGAGTTCGCTTACTTTTGTATAAATAACCCTTTAAGTATAGCTGTCCGGAAAACAAGTAAAAGAAATAACCTACGACAGGAAATAGGATCAAGACATACATCCACATCAGTGTGTGCTGAGCAGATCGGTTTTCCAGCACCAGCGAATAGATGCTGATTAAGATAATGATGGCATAAACGATTATAGCTCCACTCTTGACTATTTGGCTTAAGTCAGTAAAAAAAACGATATAAATGCAGGCAATCAAAATAAATACAAATAAAAATTCTATTCTTCTTTTAAGCATTCAGGCATTCTCCAAATCATAAATAAGATATATTAGATTCTGTATATACCCATAGTCAGGTTGTTTGGAAACATAGTATGCCCATTATTAGCTTTGAGAAAAGCGGATGCGGATTAATTTATTCAATTAAGGCTTATGACTTCAAATGGCTTATGAAGGACTTTGTCCTATGAGACATCATATGGCACATAAAGAGATTTTCCTTTGCCAGATAGCTATTACCACAAACAATAATCCCCGTATAAAAAGAAAAAGACCCCCGAAGGAGTCTTAGCCGCCTATATAAGACATTTCAATTTTCTTTCTGTTTGCAACTGTTTCCGCTGTCCGTTCATCAGAGTATCTGTCCGTACGATGGTTCCAGATATCTGTTATGCGTGCCCGAAGTTCTTCATCAGTAGCACCATCTCGCATGAAATCACGGATATCATGGCCATTTCCATTGAAGAGGCAAGTGAACAATTGTCCGTTTGCTGATAGACGCGATCTTGTGCAGTTTGAACAGAAGGACTCTGAAACCGATGAAATGAATCCTACATTGATATCAGTACCTTTGTAGCGGTATTTCTTTGCAACTTCCCCGTAATAATCAGGGTCTACTCTCTCCAATTCATAATGCTCGCTTATAATGTCAAACATTTGCTTCTTTGTGATGACATCATCCATTTTCCAGCCATTGGTGCTGCCAACATCCATGAATTCGATGTAGCGTAACTCAATGCCTTCCTTTTTGCAGAATTCAGCCATAGGGAGAATTTCAGAATCATTGAGCCCTTTTTTAATGACAGTATTGATTTTCACACCTAAGCCAGCTTCTTTAGCTGCTTTTATGCCTTCGAGCACAGGGCCAACGCCCACATTGCGGCCGTTGATTTCTCCAAAAAGCTCATCCTTCAAGCTGTCGAGGCTGACATTGACTCTCTTCAGCCCAGCAGCTCTCAACTGCTTTGCATATTTTGGCAGTAGAACTCCGTTTGTCGTTAAGGCAATATCTTTTAGGCCCTCAATCTCATTCAGTTTTTGGACGAGAATCGGGAGATCCTTCCGAAGCAGAGGCTCTCCGCCAGTAAGCCTGATTTTTTCAACCCCAAGTTCAATGAACAATTTTGCCACTCGTTCAATTTCTTCATAAGTCAAAAGCTCACTTTTAGGTAAAAAAGCAAAGTCTGGCCCGAATATTTCTGCAGGCATGCAGTACTGGCAGCGGAAATTGCAGCGATCTATTACTGAAATACGCAAATCTCGAAGTGGTCTATTTAACTGGTCTTTGATTATGTTTTTTACCATATGCGTCAACTCCAATTAGAGAAGTAGGATAAGTGATCGGTATCAGCTACAAATGCAATTCATCTAATATTCTCACACTAACATTATTAGTCCTCTATTTAAATAGTAGATTTTCTTTATATATATATATTACAACATAAAAACTGCCTGGGTAGTGTTTTTTACCCTTAATTGTCATGATGTTGTCAATTTATAGGGAATGGAAAAAACTGCATTAAGCCATTTAATGCAGTTTTTAAACGAGCTTTATTATTTGTTTTTCACAGTTAGCTCACTGAACATGCCGACAAAATTCTTTATTTCTCCTGCTTCATTTTTTACAGGACTGATTGTCAGCCACTCAGGATAAATCGTGCCATTCTTTTTCTTGTTCCAGATTTCTCCCTGCCAGAAGCCATTCTCTTTGATCGCTTGCCACATATCATTGTAGAAGTCCTCTTCATGCTCACCTGAACGAAGAATGCGCGGATTCTTCCCGATAATTTCTTCCGGGGTATAGCCTGTCACCGTAGTGAAGGCTGGATTGACTTGTTCGATATTTCCTTTTACATCCGTGATCATGACACCTTCAATC
Organism: Heyndrickxia sp. MSNUG; assembly: GCF_049532715.1. Classification (NCBI taxonomy): domain Bacteria; kingdom Bacillati; phylum Bacillota; class Bacilli; order Caryophanales; family Bacillaceae; genus Heyndrickxia; species Heyndrickxia sp. MSNUG. The sequence continues at coordinate 1,359,463 of NZ_CP150978.1, read as the reverse complement.
GTATGGTCAATGATATTTTTTGCCAGGCTTAATTTGTCCTGGTAATACATCCAGAATACGATGATCAAGCTTGCCAGTGCTATTTGTGATAATGCCATGAATCCAATTGCATAGTGTCCAGTCAGGTTGAACAAGAATGCGAGCATCAGCGGAGGGAAGAAGCCTCCCAATCCTCCCATTGCAGAAACGATACCATTCACGATTCCTGCCTGTTTGGAAAAATAGAGCGGGACAAGCTTGAAGATTGTTCCATTTCCTATTCCTGCACAGATGGCTACTGCCAGGCAGCCGATCGTATAAAGTGTCAGAGATGGCATGAATGATAGCAAGATTCCTGAAATCGTCAAACCGGCAAAAACAAACATCAAAATGATGAAAGAATTGAATTTATCTCCCAGCCATCCTCCAATCGGCCTGAAAAATGTTGCAAGTGCGATAAAGCCAGCTGTCCTTAGGCCAGCATCCACTTTTTCAAGATCAAAATGGGTGACAAGGAAATTAGGCAAATAGATTGTAAAGGCTACAAAAGATCCAAAGGTCAGGAAGTAAAATAAGCTCAATGCCCATAGCTTTTGATTTTTATAGACGCTCTTTATTTGTTCTCCTAGAGGAGTGACTACTTTAGGTTCCTTCTTATCCCCAAGCACGAAGTTCAGCAATGCAAAGGAAAGCACCAGGATCAAATACAACTTGACCGTTGTCTGCCATCCGAACTGGGAGGCGAGAACTGGAGCTGAGAAAGTTGAGATCGCAGTCCCCAGGTTACCAACTCCATAAATACCGTTGACGAAGCCGTGGCGTTCTTTAGGATAATATTTTGGCAGTGATGTAACACCTACTGAGAAAACAGCTCCACCGATTCCTGCAAACAATCCGCCAATCAGCAAATCCGTATACGAATCAGCAAGACTGATGAAATAGACTGGGAAAAGCAGCAATGTAAAGCTGATAAAGAATAATTTCCGGGCACCATACTTGTTTGTCCAGTATCCAATAGGAATCCTTAATACAGAACCTAGAACAACAGGAATTGCTGTCGCCATAGCAATCTGGTTTGCAGACATTTTAATATCCTCTTTTATAAATGGCATTAATGAGGATAAGATTACCCATACCATGAACCCCGCTATAAGACTGAGTGTTTGCAATGGAAGCTGAACTTTTTGTGTTTTCATTATTTTTTCTCCCCTTTGAGCTTACTAATTTATTTCCCTAATGGCTTTGAAATTGTCATAGCAGCTTTCTATGGGTAAATCGTAAAAAATTCACAAGCTTTTAGATGTGACGAACTTCACACCTATTTCTATGTTCAATAAACCGTCACAGATGTCTTCAAACATGTAAATTATCTGCCTTTGTTAATCGATATAATAAAATTAGAGCAATTTGTTTCGAAAATGTGAACAAAAAGGTCCTAGAATGTGACGACATTTTGACACTTACCGTTCCTGTATTTAGTTAACACTATGCCGGTGTTATTATTGTGACAATAAATACTTTGACACGTGAGCCAGACATTAGTTTTACCTCTCAAAAAATGAAAAGGGTGATGACCATGCTACATGCACATAAAGTAACTCATTCGATTGAAATCAAAGAATTGCTCCAGTTTGCTGACAGGACGATCCAAGTTAAAAAGGGATCATATCTGTTCCAGGAAGGCATGGAAGCAGAGGAACTTTATTTGATTCTCGGAGGTAAGGTCCAAATCAGTAAGGTCACACAAGATGGCCGTGAGCTCGCCCTTAGAATTTGCGGAGAAAACGATATTTGCGGCGAATTGACTTTATTTACGGATGCTCCAAAATATCTTCTTAGTGCCCTTATCATAGAAGATGCCAAGATTGCAGCCATCAGAAAAGATGTCATTGAAAAGGAAATATTCCAGAATCCATCGCTTGCATTCGAATTCATGAAATGGATGAGCGACCATTTCCGCAAAACACAAACGAAGTTCCGCGACCTTGTACTGAACGGAAAAAAAGGTGCATTGTTCTCGACACTGATTCGTATGACAAACAGTTACGGTTTGCAAAAAGATAATGGCATCCTCATCGACCTTCCGTTAACAAACCAGGAGCTGGCGAACTTCTGCGGCACTTCTCGTGAAAGCACGAATCGAATCCTGAATGAGCTTAAGCGTGAAGAAATCATTTCAATCAAAAAAGGGAAAATCCTTGTACACGACGTTGACTATTTACGTCAGGAAATCGGCTGTGAAAACTGTCCGGCAGTGTTTTGCAGTATAGATTGATATTCATTTACAATTTGAATAAGAAAACGAGTGAGGCTTCTAGCTTCACTCGTTTTTTTTAATGGATGGGTCTTATTTCTGCTACAAAGATTCAAAATCAACAATAACCTTAACACAGCCTATTGACTAAGCTCCTTAGACATGACGCAGGAGCTCTTATCTAACTTTGTTTCTGTTTTCTCAGGGCTTTAGGAATGTAAACGCAGAATGGTTCACTTTCCAGATAGTCTCCGGTCATAGCATAGGCGCGTGAACGGGATCCGCCACAAACATGCCTGAATTCACATACTCCGCATTTCCCTTTGTATTCATCTGGATTCCTTAATGACTTGAAAACAGGGGAATCCCTGTATATTTCAGCAAGCGGCTGCTCCCTGACGTTACCAGCTTTTACTGGCAAAAGGCCGCTAGGATAGACGTCCCCAGTATGAGAGATAAATACAAAGCCATTTCCGTCATTGACCCCTTTTGGCGCCCTGCCAAGGCCATCAATCGAACCTGTCAGTCCTTCTTTGGTCAATGCAGTGAGATAATCGATTTCTTCTGTATGGTCTTTTGCTTCCCGCATTTTTTGCTGGATTACGACCCTGCGGTAATGCTGGGCAGCTGTTGTTTTTATATCGAACTTCACTCGTTTGCTTAAATCATACAGCCAGGTAAATACCTTCTCGTGCTCAACAGGTGAAATCATGTCTTTTTCCTGCCCCCGCCCTGTAGGCACCAAGAAAAACACACTCCACAAAACACAATCCAGTTCCTCAACCATTTTTGCCATTTCATCTAAATAATCAATATTATAGCGTGATATAACGGTATTAATTTGAATAGGTATTTCCAGTTCATGCAAGTACTTGATTCTTTCCATAGTTAAATCAAATGACCCTGCTGTTCCTCTGAAATGGTCATGAACTTCAGCATTTGGACCGTCAATACTGAATGCCCAGCGTGACAATCCTACATCTTTGGCTTTTTCGATCGCTTCCTTCGTAACATTCGGCGTTGCACTTGGCGTCATTGAAACACGGACACCTTTTTTAACCGCATAAGCTGCGATATCAAAAACGTCCTCTCTCATTAGAGGGTCTCCACCAGTAAAAACAAGCATTGGATTATTCATTTCGTATATTTGATCAATCAGCGCTTTGCCTTCCTCAAAGGACAATTCACGCGGATCTCTTCTATATTGTGCCTCAGCACGGCAGTGAAGGCATTTCAGCTGACAAGCTCTGGTCAGTTCCCAAATTACAATGAATGGGTTTTTGTTAAAATCTCTTGAAAACATCATTTGGCGCCTCCTTCAGTACTTCTCTATAAAAGAAGTATAGAAGTATTTGCAACTTGATTAAGTGAACTACCTCACTTAAAAGCGGCTGAGTTGATGTTTTGTATGACAATTTTGTGACTGACAGACCTGTGGAGACTTCCAAAAAAACACGTTGCGATTTTCACCTTTGAAATGTTAGCGGAACACCTCTCATACCAATTCGTTGAGATTTCGGCCTTTGAATTGTTATCGGAATCATTCTCTTAACAACTCGTTCTGATTTTTCACCTATGAGTTGTCTTCGGAACCCCTCTCATAACAACTTGCTCCGATTTTTCACCTGTGAGTTGTCTTCGGAACCCCTCTCATAACAACTCGTTCCGATTTTTCACCTATGAGTTGTCTTCGGAACCCCTCTCATAACAACTCGATGTGATTTTTCATCTGAGAGTTGTCTTCGGAACCCCTCTCATAACAACTCGATGTGATTTTTCACCTTTGAGTTGTTATCGCTCAGGCATTCATGAATGCAAAAAAGCAGCAAGGGAGCTCCCTGCTGCTTTTTTAACATGCATTTTAAACTTGAGTCTTAGTCTCTGACACCAAGCGCGATTTTCGCGTAGCGTGACATCCTGTCCTTTGACCAAGGCGGGTTGAACACGATATTTACTTCTGTTTCTTTTATCTCAGGAAGGTCTGCGAGTGCCAGCTTTACTTGTTCGACGATTGTGCCGGCAAGAGGGCAACCCATCGAAGTCAAGGTCATTGTTACAGTTGCCAGGCCAGCATCGTTCAAATCAACATCATATACGAGCCCTAAATTAACGATATCGACGCCAAGTTCAGGGTCAACGACCATTTCAAGCGCACCCATAATGCTATCTTTTAAATCTTGATCCATTGGTGAACACTCCTTTGCAATGCTTGTACTAAGCTCTTTTCGTAAAATTTTGCTGCTTTTATATTACTGGGCCAGGAGCTTGTCGAAAAGCGTCCAAAAAACGTTAAGTAAGCTAAAAAAGCCTGTTACAGAAAACAAAATCCTATGGGAAAACAGCCTATTTCTATCATAACAATGATTCAGATTCATTTAAAGTGTAAAGGCAATTATATATGCTTTTCAAACCAGTTCGCCGCTGCGACAACGCCTGCGTTCGAAACTGCGTGGCCTGCCTTTTCATCTGTTATGAATTCAAACACTCCTGATGTACCTTCGTAGCTTTTCCTGTTTTGCTCATAAAAATGATATGCACTATGATACGGTACCACTTTATCCAGCTTTCCATGCCAGAACAACACGGGACGCTTATTTAATTTTTCCGGCTGAAGGCTCAAATCATATTGTTTAAGCTGATTTAATAATGCCGAAATTTCATCTTTGGATATGCCTAACTCAACATTTCGTTTTTCCATTTCATTCAGCTGCCAGAGTGCAAATTGTTCATACGACGGATTGCCCATCAAGCTGACTGCGGCTTTTATCCAATCATATTTCGCTAAGGCACCAAGTGTTGTGATGGCTCCCATGGATGTTCCGGCAACTCCGATTCTCGTTGGATCCACTAGACCTTCTTCAGCTAGGTTGTCCTTAATAATTGAAAGCTCTTCAATTGAGGTAAGGACAATTTCCCAAAAACGGAAGCCAAGCTCCATCTCACAGAATCCCTTTGCTCGCTCCCCATGGTATTTTGCTTCCGGCATCACGACCCTGAAGCCTTTTTCAGCAAAAAGGTATGCTGCATGCATATTCCTTTCCTTCGTGCTTGTAAAGCCATGAAGAAAAATAATCAAAGGTATTCTGTCTGAAAATTGCTTTTGTTTTACTATATGGAGAACGGGAATATCTTTAATGCGTTTTTTTTCCACTAAAATCAACGTTGAACCCCCCTGGATATGCTTGAACGGAAATTCTGCAGTTATCCTTAAAGCGAATTTACCGCTCTGTAAAATTAGAAAAATGATTTTTTTACAATTTATATGTAAAATGGTTAGCATAGTGGTTATAAGATAAATTTATAACCAATCCAATATATGTATTGTAGAACTCTTAAGAAAAAAGAGCCACTCAAACGCATATCATTAAGAAAAGTGTTAGCGCCTGAGTGAGCGTGGCCGGAGAAAATCCGGCCAGGCACTGGAATAAGTATCTAAAACAGTTGGAAGAAGGAGTTTTTATGGCTGAAAAACATTTAATCGCATTAGACCTAGACGGTACTTTACTAACAGACGATAAAAGAATTTCCGAAACAAATAAACGAGTAATCCAAAAAGCGCGTGATGCTGGCCATATTGTCATGATTGCTACGGGAAGGCCATTCCGTTCAAGTGAAATGTACTACCATGAGCTTGAACTTGATACACCGATCGTAAACTTCAATGGAGCTTTCATCCATCATCCGCTTGATACAAAGTGGGGTGTACACCATTCCCCTCTGTCAATTGATGTGGCGAAGGATATCGTTGAAGCGCTTGATGATTTTAAATACCACAATATCATCGCTGAGGTAATTGACGATGTATACGTTCATTACCACGATGAAAAATTGATGGATATATTCAATTTGGGGAATCCGAATATCACAACTGGAGACCTTAGAAGATACTTAAAGACATCCCCTACAAGTATGCTGATCCATTCTGAAGAAGAAGATGTAAAAAAAATTCGTGCACACTTAACTGAGGTGCATGCTGAAGTCATTGATCACAGAAGCTGGGCTGCTCCATTCCATGTTGTTGAAATTGTTAAATACGGTTTGAATAAAGCTGTAGGCTTAAAGAAAGCTTCTGATTATTTCCAAATCCCTGCTGATAGGATCATTGCTTTCGGGGATGAAGACAATGATTTAGAAATGCTTGAATACGCAGGACGCGGGATAGCTATGGGCAATGCGATTGACGTGGTGAAAAATATCGCAAATGATATCACCCTTACAAACGAAGAAGATGGAATCGGTGTTTACTTGAACGATCTTCTAAATTTAAAAGCCCTTTAATATAGAAGTATTACCCTGACCTTAAATTGCCGCTGCCAATTTGCACCTTCAAACTGGTTTTCGATTGATTCGATTCCTTAAGGAGCATACTAGTCTTGAAGCGGCTTAGAGCCTGTTTCAATTCGCTCGTATATGGAGGGGTAAACGATGGGTAAAAGCAATAAATCCAAACGTTTTGTTCAGCAAGGTGCAGATACTGTTTCCAAGCATAGTCAACGAATCCCTTACCACACCACATATGCCGAAGCTGAAGCGCAAAAAATGGCCAATGTTAAAGAGTCCTCGTTAGGAGGAATATAAATGGGAAACAGGCTTTTTCAGGAAGCAAGAAATGCTGTACAATTAGCAAAAACAGCACAGCCTGCGGAACAGACATCGGCGATCTCTACCGCTAAAAACGCTCTGTCATCAGCCTATGCCAACACGACTATGGCTGAAAAAGAGCAGCTTCGGTCATTTCAGGACGAGCTGAATTCGATTGAAAGCAAGTAAAAGAAAAGCTGGCGGATTATTTTCCGCCAGCTTTTCTTTTTAAACTTTTATTAACAAATCGATGACTAGAGAGATAAGTGCAGGACTCCTGTGGGCATGTTAGAGATGGTTTGATCCGATCTAGAGATCTTTTTCATCATCCAGGCGCCATGGTTTGCTCATGAGAGATATCAGTCGACTTCCTCGACGAAATGTTCGCTTTCCGCTGAGGGTCGAGTCTCCTATGGTACTTCATAATGTGGACTATAAAAAGGACACCTTAAATTGATCCACCAATAAGGCCCGCCCTTGGATACTTGTAAAAAAACAAAAAATGGAAAAAGAGTTTGCCAATAAGGCCTCTTGCTTTCCTGAATGAACATAAATTGGAAAAAGAGGGCATCTATAAGGACTCTTGGATTTCAAAATAAACATAAATTGGAAAAAAACGACGCCAAAAAGACCTCTTGGGTCTCAAAATAAACATAAATTGGAAAAAAGCGGCGCCAATAAGACCTCTTGGGTCTCTAAATAAACATAAATTGGAAAAAGAATACGCCAACAAGCCCTCTTGACTCCCTAAATAAACATAATTTTGAAAAAGACGGTACCAATAACACCTCTTACTTACCTAAAAAGGCAATTGTAAATTCTCAAATGTGTTTTATACAACATTTTCTCCCACCGGGCCCAACCGGTGTACCAAGGGCCTTCTATTTATTGTTGTTGAATCTCTCCAATAGGACAGGGTAAGCGTGAATGATCTTACCATCTTTGCTTCGTTCATAAAGATTCAAAATGACTGAGCCGTTTTGAGGCAGCTTTTCCATGGAGATGGACACACCGATCTCAAAGGGCTTCCATTGCGGATATTTTGATCCTGGAACTATTTCAGCTTCACTTATCAGTTCATTATGGCCATCCTCAACAGTGTAGTAAAACTTACCGCTCGTTGGTCTTGCTTCTCCGGTTATTTTATAATCCCCCTTACTCCCTTCTGCCTGCACTCCCTTAAATACAGGGTTCTCTCCAGGAACATACATTTTTTTTGTATCAGTAAGCATTCTTTGAACGGATATTGGCCTGCCGTCTAGACTGACCGCTTTGAGCTTTGCTGCGACGGTATAGTCGCCTTCTTTCACTCTTGTCCCTTCAGTTGTATAATCCCAAGTCTCTCTCCATTTGATGCTTTGCTGAGGCTGCAGTGTCAATGTTTCAAATGCCTGTGCAAAGGCTTTTCCATCTGAGTATTGATACACCTTTTTCTTGTTTTCATTGACTACTGTGATTTCATATTTCTGAGATGTAGGAAACTCGAACGAAATTGGTTCATTTCCATCATTCCTTAAATACAATTCAAACTCCGCCATTTCCGGTCCTGCCACAGGGTCAATAAAAAAATTGAAATCACTCTGGTTAACTGTTTGTTTTTCCTCTCCAATAGCAAGTGCTGGCGCCACGGCAATCAAAAGCAACATGATAAGCAAGCTGATTTTCCTCATTCACTTACACTCCTTCTCTAAAGTTACTCCTTTCTGAAAAACCCGAATATTCCCGTCGTCTGGACAATATTCGTAAAGGCTTGCGGATCGACATCCTTGATAATTCTCTCAAGGTCGTACATCTCATATCTTGTTATGACGATAATAAGCATTTCTTTTTGTTCGCCTGAGAAAGCTCCTTTAGCAGGCAGTAATGTAATGCCTCGTACTAATTTATCGTGAATGGCTTTCTTTAATTCATCTGATTTTTTTGTAATGATCATGGCTGTCAATTTTTCATGGCGAGTATGGATTGCATCAATGACACGAGTCGATACATATAAAGCCACTAAAGTATAAAGAGCATTTTCCCAGCCAAAAATATATCCTGCTGTCAATATAATGATGCCGTTTAACGTAAAGAAATATGTACCAACGGGACGGTCATTCATACGGGAAAGGACCATGGCAATAATGTCCATCCCCCCTGTTGACGCTCCCCATTTCAACGTAAGCCCTACACCAAAAGCGGCTATCACTCCGCCAAAAACGGCGTTCAGTAAAATATCTGTTGAAACTTCTTTTACCGGAAGAACTTCCAGGAAAAAGGAGGAAAGGACCACAGAAATAAAACTATACAGGGTAAACGATCTCCCTACTTTCATCCATCCGAGGATGGTCACTGGTATATTCAAGAGCAAGAGAAGAACCCCTGTCGAAATATTAAATGGTGCGTATTCACCCAGAATGCTTGATACGAGCTGTGCAATTCCTGTAAAGCCGCTTGCATAAACATTTGCCGGGATTAAGAAAAAGTTTAGTGACATCGCATTAAGCAATGCACCAATCACTACGATGATGATTTTTTTCGTTTCCATCCAGACCATGAAAATCCCCCTTTATTTTTTCTGTTATTCCTCTACCCCTATTTTGCCGAAAATCACTACATTTAATTGTCTTTTTATGATATTACCGATAAACTATTATCATATTAAGGTTGAAAGCAGGTGAAAGGTTTATGTCAGTAAAAATCATGGCTGACAGTGCATGTGATTTGCCATTCCATTTTTATGAAGAAAATGGGGTCATACTATTTCCTTTAAAGGTCCAAATTGACGGTACTGAATACGAGGACCTTAAAACAATTCAGCCTAAACAAGTGTACGATGCCATTCGTGCTGGCAATCTTCCTAAAACCTCACAGGCTTCCCCTGCAGGTTTTAAAGAAGTGTTTACTGAATTAGCTAAAAATAACCAAGAAGGTATATACATAGCATTTTCTTCTGAATTATCAGGAACATACCAGACAGCTGTAATGATTGCTGAGCAGGTGAAGGAAGAATATCCTGACCTGAATTTAACAATCATTGATTCAAAATGTGCTTCGCTCGGACAAGGCCTTTTGGTTATGGAGGCAGCAAGGATGGCGAACGAGAATTTTTCAAAGGAATACATCTTGAAGGATATCCATTTCCGCAGCCAGCATATGGAACATCTATTTTCTGTAGATGATCTTGACCATCTTGCGAAGGGTGGACGCGTTTCGAAAGCCTCTGCATTTGTTGGCGGACTTCTCAACATCAAACCATTATTGAATGTTGAAGACGGGAAGCTTGTGCCAATCGAAAAGCTCCGCGGAAAAAAGAAATTACATAGAAGAATCGTTGAGCTGATGAAAGAACGCGGTGACGGCCTTGAAAACCAGATTGTCGGAATAAGCAATGCGGATGACGAGGAAACTGCAACGGAAATGAAAGATATGATTATTCAGGAACTAAATCCGAAAGATGTTGTGATTACTTCGATTGGAGCGGCGGTAGGCTCACACACAGGACCAGGTACCCTTGCCATTTTCTTTTTAAATAAACAGCCATCATAATCTTACATACTCCTTTCAGGTTTTAGGAAAAATAAAATGAATCCTAAATCTGAAAGGAGTTTTTATGTATGCCGCATACTTCCGATAACGATAAAAAGGCAAAGGACAACAATGCCCTTCGCCATGAAAAGAATATGATGCGAGAGAAGAACCGCAAAGCAGGTAAGAATGAGTATTCAAAGAAAACAGACCATATATAAGGGTATAAAAAATAGAGCCATCCGGCTCTATTTTTGTTTTTTATATGTCCAGTTATCTTCCTGATAGATCTTATCTTCTTTCATAAGCCTTCCAAGAGCTCGTTTGAAAGAGCCTTTGCTCATTCCAAAACGCTCCTGAATGTCTTCAGCCATGCTCTTATCATGATATGGCATGGCGCCATTACGCAGCTCTAAATAATCCATTACTCTTTGGGAATCTTCATCTAGCGCTTCTTGCTTGCGCGGCAGAAATGAGATGTTGACCGAACCATCTTCTTTTACATCGATGATCCTTCCTTCTACCTTTTCACCGATGCGTGGTTCTGTCCGGCGCTGTGATTCATGGATGAAGCCTTTGAAGCCTTCTGCGGTAATAATCCAGCTTCCAACCCTTGCAGTACGGTAAATATAACCATGGACGTTTTTATTGAAATCGCTCATGGTTGCTTTGATGGAGATATCCTGGATGACAGGATCTGTAGCCATACGTGCGTAAATCATGTTGTTCCGGTTCACACGAAGGGTGATATAGAGCAAGTCCCCTTTTTGCGGCCAAACCGATTTTACAACCGGCAAATCTTCCTCGCCAAGCAATATATCTTTGCTTATGCCGATATCAAGGAAAACTCCAATACCGTCTTTTACGTCTACAACCGGCACCCAGTCGTAAGTTCCTACGGAAACCTTAGGTATAGTGGTAGTTGCGGTAAGCCTTCCTCTTGAGTCCACAAAAAGAAAGACTTGTACTACATCACCTTCGTCAAATGTTTGATCTGTATCATTGGAGTGGAGAAGCACATCTTCTTCCCCATCGGTTAAAAAGTATCCATATTCAGCAATTCTTGCCACAGTCAGCTCCAATGTCTGGCCTGTATAATCATTCAAGGACATATATTTCCTCCTGCATTAAAATTTTTCATAAGAATGTTTATTGATATTAATCTCTCACGGTTGCAGAGATTTACTTATTTTCGAAGTATATTTTTATCATTAAACTTTTTACATAAGTATACCCTATTTACGCAAAGTTGTTTGAACTGCTATATTTTACTATAATGGAGACATAATTAAAATGTTTTTCTGGAGGTAGTTATGTCTAAAGAGAGCTCATTTGATATTGTATCCAAAGTTGAAATGACTGAAGTCACCAATGCGATTACTATTGCAATGAAGGAAATACAGACTCGTTATGATTTTAAAGGAAGTAAGAGCGATATTTCACTGGATAAGGAAGAGCTTGTTCTTGTGTCCGATGATGAATTTAAGCTTGACCAGCTAAAGGATGTGCTATTCAGCAAAATGATTAAGCGCGGGATTCCTGTGAAGAATCTTGATTACGGAAAAGTTGAGCGTGCTTCAGGGGGAACTGTCCGCCAAAGAGCAAAGCTTGTCCAGGGAATTGACAAGGAAAACGCGAAGAAGATTAACACGATCATTAAAAATAGTGGAGTAAAGGTAAAGAGCCAGGTACAAGATGACCAGGTTCGCGTAACTGGGAAAAATCGTGACGACTTGCAGAAAATCATTGCTGCAGTCAGAGAAGCCGATCTAACTGTTGACGTGCAATTCGTGAATTATCGTTAAGCTAAATGTTAAAACTAAATAGGATGAAAACATCAGCGGACATTGACATTGTCCGCTGTTTTTTTAATTAACTCTGTCCTTTGCTGTGTTGAATACGACTGTTGAATTCCGCTCGAGGAACCCTGCTGCTTCAATCAACAGCGCTGCAAAATCAACCATTACCTTTAACATACTTATACTAAAGCCCTTCATCATTCTTTCACAAACCCTAGACAATTTCCTTTTCTTTATCAGTTAGTATTAAAATATATAGCTCTTTGTGACATTTGTCTGCTTTTTGTTTTAATCAAGCTAAAACTTTCACAAATCCTTCACAAAGCACTATTGGTTTTCCGTTAATCTCGAGTTAATATACCAGTATGGGTATAAAAATAAACTTTCCAACCGAAAGGATGATAATAAAATGGGGAAAAAAATCATAATTGTTGGCGGCGTAGCAGGTGGGGCAACCACAGCAACTAAACTTAGAAGATTAGATGAGCAAGCTGAAATCGTTTTATTTGAAAGAGGAGAATTCATTTCTTTTGCAAACTGCGGTCTTCCATACCATATAAGCGACGTGATCGAAGATAGAAATAAATTATTGCTTCAGACAGTCGAAGGAATGAATGCGCGTTACAATTTGGATATCCGTAATTTTTCTGAAGTTACAGCTATTAACCGTGAAGATAAGACTGTTTCTGTGAAGCATGTTCAAACTGGTGAGGAATACACTGAAAGCTATCATGTCCTTGTTTTATCACCAGGTGCAAAACCAATCGTTCCTCCAATCGAAGGCCTGAAGAGCAACAATGTTTTCACATTAAGAAACATTCCGGATATGGATAAAATCAAGAAATACCTTGAGGAAAACAATCCAAAGAACGCAGTCGTCATCGGAGGCGGCTTCATCGGATTGGAAATGGCAGAGAACCTAGTCCATGCAGGCGTGAATGTTACCCTCGTTGAAAAATTGCCACAGGTCATGGGACCGGTCGATCCTGAAATGGCTGCGATTGTTGAGGATGAGTTAAGAAAAAATGGTGTGGAATTAATACTTGGAGATGGCATTACCGATGTCCAGGAAAATGGTACTAAGGTTGTTCTTGAGAGCGGTAAGGTGCTTGATGCAGAATTGATCATCCTTTCAATTGGTGTACGTCCAGAAAATAAGCTTGCACTTGAAGCTGGACTAGAAGTTGGAGAGCGCGGCGGCATAAAAGTGAACGAATACCTTCAGACTTCTGATGAGTCTATTTATGCCATGGGTGACGCAATCGAGGTCATTGACTTTATCAATGGTCAGCCAACTATGATCCCGCTTGCATGGCCTGCTAACCGCCAGGCGCATATAGTCGGTCACCATATCAATGGACGTAAGATTGCCTACCCTGGTACGCTCGGCACTTCCATTGTTAAGGTTTTCGAATTGACCGCTGCAACAACTGGTAACAGTGAAAAGCTATTGAGAAGACTTGATATTCCGTATGAAGCTGTTCATATCCACCCAATGTCACACGCTGGCTACTACCCAGGCGCCGAGCAAATGTCTCTTAAAGTCATTTTTGATAAAGAAACTGGCAAAATCTATGGTGCGCAGGCAGTCGGGAAAGATGGCATTGATAAGCGTATCGATGTTATCGCAACTGCCATCAAGGGCGGTTTGAGTGTGTACGATCTTCAAGAGCTTGAGCTTGCATATGCACCGCCATTCTCTTCTGCTAAAGACCCTGTGAACATGGCCGGTTATGTAGCATCCAACATTGTGGATGGCACAATTGAAACTGTCCAGCATTATGATGTTGATGATTTAATCAAGGACGGCGCAATCATGATTGACGTCCGAACTGAAAAAGAACATGCAGCTGGAAAAATTGAAGGTTCAAAAAACATTCCGCTTGATGATCTTCGCGGCCGCCTTGACGAGCTTCCAAAGGATGAAACGATCCTGATCACTTGCCAGGTTGGACTAAGAGGATACCTTGCATCCCGTATCCTGCAGCAAAATGGCTTCAAGGTTAAGAACCTGACAGGCGGATACAAGACATATTCTATTTTCAAGAAAACCACTATGTAAAATGCAAGGGCCCCCTTACTTGGGAGCCCTTAGTCTGTATTAAAATGTGTGGAAATTCTCAAGAAATTCTTCATTATTTATCCGTCCACATTAAGTCTTGAATTCCTGTTGATTGGAGTGGAAGGCGCGAAGACTCCTGCGGGCGCAGCGGCCAAGGTGAGACCCCGCAGGAGCAAAGCGACGAGGAGGCTCACCTGACGCCCCGCGGAAAGCGAAGCGCCTGGAACGGAAATCAACAGCCCCATCTCACCTCTAACCAAAATAGAAGAATGTGACCAAAAAGGTGTTCGGAAAGAGTATATTCCGAACACCTTTTGGCTCCTTCATTCCCTAATGAATTAATTTCCATGTTTTTTCTCTGGATTTTAAAGGAATTTAATAAGTGTTGAAACTAAAAACCAGGAGTGAATTTAATTATGCCAAATGAATTTAACAAACAAGGATTCCCGCCGCAACATCAGAACCATCAGCCGGGCACTGAACCAGAAATGAAACCAGAACCAAAATCAGTTGATGACAATTATAAGGGTTCAGGAAAATTAACGGACAAAGTAGCCTTAATCACAGGGGGCGACAGCGGAATCGGGAAATCTGTGGCGATTTACTTTGCCAAGGAAGGTGCCGATGTGGCCATCGTGTACCTTGAAGAGAATAATGATGCACAAACGACAAAGGAGCTTATTGAAGCAGAAGGCCGCAAATGCCTGTTGATTGCTGGGGATGTGGGAGATGAATCATTCTGTAATGAAGCCGCCAAGAAAACAATCGATGAATTCGGGAAGATTGATATCCTTGTCAATAATGCAGCTGAGCAGCATCCGCAGAAAAGCCTTTTAGACATCTCGGCAGCTCAGCTTGAGAAAACATTCCAGACCAATATTTTTTCGATGTTTTATTTAACTAAGGCTGTACTTCCTAACCTTCAGAACGGAAGTACCATTATTAATACATCATCCATAACAGCTTATAAAGGCCATGAGACATTAATTGACTACTCTGCGACTAAAGGGGCGATTGTAACATTTACTCGATCCCTAGCCATGTCACTTGCCTCTAAGGGCATCCGTGTTAACAGCGTTGCACCTGGCCCTATCTGGACACCGCTAATTCCCTCCACCTTCACAGCAGAGGAAGTGGCTAAATTTGGGACGAACGCTCCAATGGGACGCGCTGGCCAGCCATATGAACTTGCACCTGCCTACGTCTATCTGGCAAGTGATGACTCCACATATGTCAGCGGTCAAACGATCCATGTTAACGGCGGCACAATCGTAAACGGGTAAAAGTGAAACTGTAATAAAAGAAGCAAAGCATCGCTGCTTTGCTTCTTTGTTACACAGATATTTGCTTATGGTCTTTAGGTTGCCCGCATGAAAATCTCGGTACGATTTTAAATGGAACGATAATCCTTTTTATCGGTTCACCTGGATTTTCAATCTTTTGGATCAGGCTTTTGGTCGCCTGATATCCAAGGTCAAAAATATTAATGTCTACCGATGTTAACGGTGGACGAGCCATTTCGGCTATCAATACATTGTTAAAGCTGACAATCGAAATATCATCAGGGACAGAAATGCCCAATTCATCTAATTTATTCAATACTCCCAGTGCCATCAGATCATCGGCAACGACCATCGCGGTTGGCGGCTTCTCTAGCGACAGCAATACCTTAACAGCATCCTGCCCGCTTTCTCGCAGGAACTCGTCATTGACGATATACTCATCGATAAGGGATATTCCAGAGTTCCTCAAAGCTTTTTCATAACCTAACAATCGTTCAACGGTAACGACTAAATCAAGGTTACCACCGATAAAGCCTATCCGGTCATGGCCAAGCTGGATTAAATGCTCTGTAACTTCTTTGCCTGCCTTAAAGTTATCGTTATCGACATAGCTGATATTCTCGTCATCCTTAAAGGGTTTGCCGATTACTACAAACGGAAAATCCCTCTCCCTTAGGTAGGCAATGACTCTGTCCTCAACCTTAGAATAGAGGAGGACGACTCCATCCACTCTTCCTCCCTGGACCATCGCAACGACCCCGTCGAATATTTCATCTTCTGTTTTCCCTGTTGTCATATGCAAGGCGTATTGCTTTGAATGTGCGCCCTCACTTAAGCCGGACAATACAGTCGGAAAGAATGGATTTTGGAAAACGACATCTGTAGAGCTAGGCATAACCAGCCCGATTGCCCGTGTCGATTGGCTTGCAAGGCTTCTGGCAATAAAGTTTGGATGATACCCAAGCTGGTCCATTACCTCTCTGACTCTTTCTTTCGTTTTTTCGCTAATTCTTGGACTGTTGGCGATTACACGCGAGACAGTTGAAGGTGCAACATTGGCAACCTTTGCAACATCTTTTATTGTGACAGCCATAAGATCCCCTCCCTCTGGCCAGAAAAAATCCTTATCTTTATTATAAATGAATTGTACAGGTTTTTTCCGTATTTTTTTCGACGTTCTTCATTTCCCCATTAACATCAACGGTGGTAAGTTCTGGCGCATCGTGAAGGATGATATCGACTTCCTGCCACTCAGGCTCATATCTTCCCTCGGTTGAAATCTTTAAAGAAATCTCTCTATTCATAGCCTTGATCTCAAAAGTTTTCAGGCAATACTCACCGCTCTCATAAGCAAAAGTTGTACCGTCATCATCATACATTTTGAAGGTTGAAGTACTATCTGGCTGATAGTAGTAATGTAAGATTCTTTTTGAGTCTGCTGCTGCAGTTGAATGCCTCACTTCACCTAATGCAATGACCGTGCCTTTTTTAATAAAAATCGGCAAAACTTCAAGTGGAGCATGGACTAAATGGTGATTTCCGCCAGCATACACTTCGTCAGTCCAGTAATCAACCCACTCACCTTCGGGAAGATACACAGCACGATGTTCAGCTGATGGCTGCATGATTGGGGCTACGATGATATTGTTCCCAAGCATGAACTGATCGGAAAGATTGAATGTATTTTCGTCTTCTGGATATTCGAGCATTAACGGTCTCATCACTGGTAAACCTTTTTGCCAAGCTTCGGCAAATAGAGTATAAAGCTGAGGCAGCCATTGATAGCGAAGCTCGATATATTTTTTTATGATTTGTTCATATTTTTCACCGAATGACCATGGCTCCTGGCGAAGTGTTCCAATGGCACTGTGATTCCGAAAATATGGCGTGAAAGCGCCAACCTGGCTCCACCTTGCCAAAAGCTCTCCGTTCGAATCATGCGCAAAGCCGCCTACATCCGGTCCTGCAAATGGAATACCTGACAAGCCCAGGTTCATTACCATTGGAATTGATAATTGCAAGTGCTCCCAGAAACTGCGATTATCACCCGTCCAAACAGCCGCATATCTCTGGACACCTGAAAATCCTGACCTGGTCAGCAAAAATGGACGCTTGCCGCCAAGCTGCTTTTTCATTCCGTCATATGTTGCCTCGCCCATTAACAAACCGTATACATTATGGAGTTCACGATGTGTCTTAGGATTGCCGTCATTATTGTGCATAACTTTCAGATCCATGGTTTTTGACTCGTTGAAAACAGATGGCTCATTCATATCGTTCCAAATTCCTTCGATGCCCAGATCAGTATAATATTTATGCTTTTCGCCCCACCATTCACGTGCTTTGCTGCTCGTGAAATCAGGAAATGCACTATTGCCAGGCCAGACATCCCCAAAATAGAGGCTGCCTTCAATGTATTTACAGAAATGGTCTCCGTATATGCCCTCCTGGTAAATGGGATACTCAGGATCTTCCTTGACACCAGGATCAACTATTGGAATGATCCTGATGCCTTGTTCTTTTAAATCACGTACAAGATTTTCTGGTTCAGGGAATCTTTCTCGGTCAAACGTAAAGACTCTGTATCCGTTCATGTAATGGATATCAAGATAAACGGCATCCAAAGGAATTTCCTTCTCTTTGAAAATCGCTGCCAGCTCGCGCACCTCTTGTTCTGATTCATAGCTGTACCTTGACTGGTGATAGCCGATTGCCCATTTCGGCGGAATCGGCGCCCTGCCCGTTAACGCTGTATATTGCTCTAGGACATCTTTGGGTCCAGGACCGGCCATTACATAAAAATCAACGATTCCTCCTTCAGCACCAAATGAATACACATCTGCTTCGGAACGGAAGTCGAAAGTAGATTTGAAAGTATTGTCAAAATGGATCCCCTGGGCTGCCCCATTCCTCAATACCATGAAGTATGGATGGGATTGATATAACGCATCGGTTTCCGGGTTATGAGGAGCATATACATCTGTATTCCACATCGTCAGCTTTTCGCCGCGCTTATCGAGATAGCCGGTTTTCTCACCAAGACCATAATAATGATCTTCATGGTTACGGGTGCTATGACAAATTACTTCACCAGTTGGCTTAAAACCAATGCCTTTTTCCTTTTGCTCGAATAGGACCCGCCTTTGTGAATCCATAACCGTAATTCTGATCGGTGTTTTTGTTATAAGTACCGTTAATTTTGGTGCTTCCAATCTGAATGCATTTTTTTCATCGTTTAGCTTTACTTCGCTTTTTTCTGGTGCCAGCACTATCGCAGGACTGCTGTCCAGCATTACTTCTTTTAAAGGCTGGAATACAAACCTGACGATGTCATCCCTGTAAAATACGACGGCAAGTTCTCCATTATCAGCAGAAATCTTAATTTCATTCTCTGTCTTACTGATATTTTTTGCATTGCCTATGTCTTGAAAAGGGTTTTTTTCTTCGTTCATCCCTTGATCAGGGCGGATTGCAAAACTTGTATCCTCTAGCATTTTGCTTAAACCTCCTTATTTTTAGGAGTTCTTCCTTCTCGCCCTTCTTAATAGCATAAAAAAGAAGATAATGAAGGCTGCATATACAGTGCCCATCGCAACCATATACGGAATATTCAATCCAGTCTTTTCTGCCAGTACGTAAATCTCAGCTTTTTCACGATCGATTGACAGCTTGTATTCTCCATCCTTGCTTCTGACTAAGTCATTTGCAAGCAGGCCTCTTAACTCCTTGTCATCTGCAAGTTGGTCTGCTGTCAGGGTGATATTCTGAGTATTGGATGTATTATTGATCGCAATGACTGAGGTTTCGTCTTTATAAGTACGCTTAAATACAGCCATGCCTTTCTTTTCATATAGCATTTCAAAATCACCGCGCGTCAGCGATGGCAGCTGGTTTCGAAGTTCGCCAATTTTGGTGATGTAATCGATTAACTCTTTATCTGCTCTAAAGCTCATTTGCCTGCGATTGTCTGGGTCATCCCCGCCATTCATGGCAATTTCACTTCCATAATAAACAATTGGAATTCCCGGAGCCGTATACAAATAAGATAAAGCCATTTTCCATCTTGTACCCGGATGCTGCCTGTTCTGGACAGCGTCCTGTGTAAACCTCGCTGTATCATGATTATCCATGAAGTTACCCATCAGTTCAGGATTTTCATAGATTACTTCGTTTCTTTTTGCGGTTGTAAAAAGCCAGTCCAAAGTCTGGTCAGGCTTTGCAAACGCCGTTCGGAGATGGTCATTCAACGGGTAATCGACAAAACCGTCTATACCTGCCTTGTCATATTTCGCAATGTAATTCGGATCGGATGACCACACCTCCCCAATTAAATAGAAATCTTTCTTGACACTTTTTACTTCCTTCGAAAACTCTGACCAAAAATCAACTGGAACATGGCGGACTGTATCGAGCCTGTAACCATCGATATCTGTTTCTTCAATCCACCACTTCGCTGCATCAAGCAAATATTTTCTCGTTTCCGGATTTTCCTGTGCCAGGTCAGGCAAACCATACAGCCAGTTATTTTCCATCTGGTTCTGGTCGTTCCAGTCAATAATATCCTGCTTCTCATGGAACCAGTTTTTCTTAGCTGGATCATTAACCCATTCATGATCAGGAGCCACATGGTTAACGACAAAATCAAGGATAATCTTGATGTCACGCTTATGGGCTTCCTTTACTAGTTCTTTGAACTTGTCAACGCTTCCAAAATGTTCTTCTGTCTTATAGAAATCTTTGATCCAATAACCATGGTAGCCTTTATCGGCATTATCAAAAACTGGTGTCAGCCAGATAGCGGTGAAACCCATATCTTTTATGTAATCCAGTCGATCGATAATCCCTTGAAAGTCTCCACCATGGTACGCTTTTGGATCCTGCATATCCACGTCGAAATCATTACTATTGTCACCGTTATTAAAACGGTCCACCATTAAAAAGTAGATTGTTTCATCCTGCCACTTGCGTCCTTCTTTTTCAACGGCTCCTACAGGTAGGGCGGAAAAAAGAAGAAACATAAATAAGATGAAGGTTGTTAATCTTTTTTTCATCCTTGTTCCTCCTCATAATTTAAGCAAAGGCCAAATATGGCCTTTGCTTAAAAGTGTGTGCCCTAATAGATTATCCTTTTGTTCCGCCAGCCGTCAAACCTGATACAAAGTATTTCTGGAATGACAGGAACAATAGTGCGATGGGAACTGCAATTAAAACAGCACCAGCCGCGAAAGTGGTGAATTCCGCACCGAATTGCTTTGCTACCAAATCGTATAATCCTACAGCCAAAGTATACTTGCTTTCTGTCCTTAACAACACAGTAGCAAGGATAAAGTCGCCAAATGGAGCGATGAATGAGAACAATGCAATGACTGCAATGATTGGTGTCGCAAGCGGCATAACAATTTGGAAAAAGATTCTTAAATGGCCTGCGCCATCCATTTTCGCTGACTCATCAAGCTCCTTCGGAATTGTGTCAAGATACCCCTTCATCAGCCAGGTATTCATAGGAATGGCTCCGCCGACGTATACAAGGATCAAACCAATATGAGAATCCAATAAGCCTGTAAGCAACGCTAAAATGAAAATTGCAATCAATGCTGCAAAGTTAGGAATCATTTGCAGAATCAAGAACGTCATCAAACTGTTTTTACGTCCAATGAAACGGTAGCGTGAGAAAGAATAAGCAGTCAAGCTGACCAAAATTACAGTGAATACCATTGTCAAGACGCTTACCTTCAGTGAGTTCCAGTACCAGTATAAATAGTTGCTCTTACTAGTGTCGAATAGCTCTTTATAATGAGACAGCGTTGCATTTTCAGGGATGATGTTTGAACCCGATAAACTCTGCCCTGGATTGAAGGAAGAACCAACAATCCAAAGAAGAGGATAGATAATGATCGCAAACATTGCCAAAATCACAAGATACGTTAGTGTCAATCTGATATACTTCTGTCTTTTTATACTCATATTACATCATATCCTCTTCTTGGAATGATTTCGTTCTCTTGAACTGCCATAAAGCTACACCGATAACGATCAGTGACAACAGCATGGTGATAGCGGCAGCTTTAGAATATTGTGCAGATGTCATGGTGAGTTTGTAAATCCACGAAATCAGGATATCCGTTCCTCCGGCGTTTCCGCCTGGAACTGCAGGACCCCCGCCATTAAAGAGATAAATTATATTAAAGTTATTGAAGTTAAAAGTATATTGGGTAATCAGGATTGGCGCTGTCGCAAATAGAACGAGCGGCAATGTAATGCTTTTGAACTTTTGGAAGTTTGTTGCTCCATCCACAGTTGCTGCTTCATAAAGTTCTTCAGGGATGGATTGGAGTACGCCTGTCGTCATTGCAAAAATGAACGGGAATCCAAGCCATGTCTGGATCAAGATCAATGCGATTTTTGTATACATTGCTTCAGTCATCCAAGGAATTGGATCAATTCCAAAGAATCCAAGGATATCACGGTTGATGGCACCGAATGATTCATTGAACATCCCAGCAAAGACAAGAATGGAAACGAATGCTGGAACTGCCCAGGGAAGAATGAACACAGTCCGGATGATTGCTTTCCCTTTTACATCCTTTTGATTAACAAGGATCGCCAGGAACATACCAAGTGCAACCTGGAATGTTGTTGCAACAAATGTCCAGATGATAGTCCAAGAAAGTACGGAGAAAAATGTTTGACGCCATGATTCCAATTGGAACAGGTCGAAAAAGTTCTTAAGACCTACCCAGTCTACGAGCTTCGCAGGCGGAGAATGGTAAAGGTCATAGTTTGTAAAGGCAAGCAAGACCACAAATATGATTGGAAATACAACAACGAAAATGAGCAAGAGGAATCCTGGTGACATAATCAGATATGGGAATCCATTGTCCACAAGGTTATTGTATTGCTCCTTCAGGGTACTAAGATTTAAGCCCATGTCCCTTTTTAAACCGGTCTTATATGCATCATTCAAGTTAAATAGATAGAAACCGATTCCAAAAACGAGGACAATGACAGCCAGTATCCCTTTTACAAGCAAGAAGATTGAATGGTCACGAGGTGTTTGTTCACCAAGTGTAAAAATCCCCCACAATCCCATGTTTAGCAGGTCAGAGAAAACTCCGAAGAATGCCCCTGTTAAAATAAGAAAAATGATCCCTTTTAAATATTGTTTGTTGTACAGCTGTCCAAGCCCTGGAACGATCGAAAGGGCTGTTGCTATTCTGCGGTGGTTGGTTTGATAGGATTGCTCTTTCATCCTATATTCCCCTTTCTCTTTCTATGTTTTTAAAAAGCATCAGATGCTTTATGAGAACGAATACATTTATATATATGCTCAGTTTCTATCTGTTTTCACTCTCATGAAGCATCTGATAATATAAATCTATTTTAGCGCAAACGTTTGCTCAATGAAAGACTTTTTTAATGCACTTTTCGGAAACTTTGTGACTTTTCTCTTAATGGACCAAATTGGTATTTTCACTTGTAAAATACAGCAGTACCTCCCCTTGGGAGGTACTGCTGTATACTATATTATTTAGAGTGGTTTTGCTTGATGTTCTGCTCGATTTGCTTCACAGCACCATCAAGTGCAGCTTTTGGCTCAGCTTTGCCTGTTACAACAGTTTGCAATGCGCTTGCCATTGGTCCCCAAACTTCTCCCATTTCAGGAATGTTTGGCATTGGAACTGCATCTTGAGTTTGAAGAGCAACAGCTTTAGCACCTTCGTTTTCAGCAATAGCTGGATCGTCAACTAATGCAACGTTTGTAGGTACTTCAGCAGTTTGTTCGAAACGGTATTTAGCATTTTCATCGTTAGTCATGAATTCAATGAACTTAGTTGCCCATTCTTGGTTCTTAGAGTAAGAAGATACATGCCATCCTTTAACTCCCATGAAAGTTTTCATTGGAGTGCCATCAGCGAATTTAGGGAATGGTGCAACACCGAAATCGATGCCAGCATCTTTCATGCCGCCGAATGCCCATGGTCCGTTCATTACAGATGCAACTTTACCTTCATTGAATAGTCCATCCATAGCAGATCCGCCGTTTTCACCAACGATTCCGTTAGGGAAAAGCTTTTCAGCATACCACTTCTGGATATACTCAGTACCTTTTACAGCACCTTCGTTGTTCAAGCCAAGATCTTGCGGGTTAAGAGCTCCGTCTTTATCCCCAAACACATATCCGCCGTTACCAGCGATTGGTGCGTGAGCGAAGTAGAAGTTATCCCAAAGAGCTAGGAAACCGTACTTGCCATCTTTAGTGTTAGCTTTTGCGAATTCGTATAAATCTTCCATTGTAGCAGGAACTTCAGTCATAAGAGCTTTGTTATAGATAAACACTGGAGTTTCAGCAGACTTTGGAAGTCCGTATAATTTACCATCGAAAGTTTGTGCAGCGATAGAAGACTCAGAGAAAGTCTTTTTAACATCGTCACTTACATTAAGTTCAGCAATGTGCCCTTGAACAGCAAGTTCACCGATCTGGTCATGCGGTAATGTGATGATGTCCGGGCCAGTTCCAGCAGGACCATCAAGACGTAGCTGTTCTTTCATTTTTGTAGCCATTTCTACTTCTTTGAACTCAATTTTGATACCGTTTTCTTTTTCGAAGTCAGCAGCTACCTTTTCAAGCCAGCCAGACTTATCTTTATCTTCCCAAACTACAAGCTTCTCTGGTTTAGAAGCATCTTCTGTTTTCTTCTCGCCATTGTCAGAACCTGTCTTCTCTTCTTCTTTAGGTCCACAAGCAGCAAGAGCGCCAACCATCAAGATCAGCATCATGAAAATCGATAATGCCTTTTTCATGTGTATACCCCTCCTAAAAATGTTTATACTTTTTTAATTGCGCAGAACGCCCAATTACTGTGCAAACGTTTGTAATGTTGTTTGCAAGTCTATGAAAACGATTGCACAACCTACTTCTTATTATAAAGACTTAGCCGAGTTTGACAACTAGTTTTTAAAAAATTTTTTCCCAATCAGCATCTTTCGTTAATTTTTTGTGAATCAGCTTTTTTATAATTGACATTTCAAAATCGGTGTTCTACCCTTGTTTTAACCTTGATTTAAAAAAGAAAGGAATGGTTCCCTTTTGTTAAAAGAAGCTATTTATCACCGTCCCAAAGACAATTATGCATACGCTTGCACTAATGAAGAGCTACATATCCGAATCCGCACAAAAAAAGAAGATATAAAAGAAGTTTCCCTTCTTAACGGGGATCCTTATGACTGGTCAGATAATAAATGGAATACAAATACCGTTCCAATGGTCAAGAGTGGGTCTGACCAGCTGTTTGATTATTGGTTTGTCTCCATCAAGCCTCCATACCGCAGAATGCGTTACGGATTCATTTTAAATGACGGAAATGAATCCGTTTGTTTGACTGAAAAAGGCTTCTATGATGAAGCACCAGTTGATGATACAGGTTATTATTACGCTTTTCCTTATTTAAATAACATTGATGTATTCCGTGCTCCTTCCTGGGTTAAAGACACCGTTTGGTATCAAATTTTCCCTGAACGTTTTGGAAATGGTGACCCATCAATCGATCCAGAAGGCGCATTACCTTGGGGAAGTGCTCCACCTGAAAGAGATAATTTCTTTGGCGGAGATATTGAAGGAGTAATCCAGCATATTGACTACCTCGCAAGCCTCGGAATTACCGGTATTTATTTTACGCCTATTTTCAAAGCTCATTCGAACCATAAATATGACACAATTGCTTATATGGAATTGGACCCTCAATTCGGCGACAAAGAGACCTTGAAGCGACTGATCAAGGTTTGCCATGAACACGGAATTAAAGTCATGCTAGATGCTGTTTTCAACCACAGCGGATTCTACTTCCCTCAGTTCCAGGATGTTCTGGAAAAAGGAGAGAATTCTCCTTACAAAGACTGGTTCCACACTCGCGAATTCCCGCTTGTAATGGAGCCGCGGCCAAATTATGATACGTTTGCTTTTGAAAAATCAATGCCAAAATTGAACACCGAGAATCCTGAAGTCATCGAGTATTTATTGGAGGTCGGGCGCTATTGGGTCCGCGAATTCGATATTGATGGCTGGAGACTTGATGTTGCCAATGAGGTGGATCATTCTTTTTGGAGGAAATTCCGTACAGAGGTTAAAGCAATCAAGCCTGAACTGTACATCCTGGGTGAAATCTGGCATGACTCCATGCCTTGGCTGCGCGGCGACCAATTCGATGCGGTCATGAACTATCCTTTTACGACTAATATTTTGAATTTATTTGCCCGCAACAAAATTTCGGTAAAAGAATTCATTGAAAATATGACTGCAGTCAACCATATGTATCCGAAAAACGTCAATGAAGTTGCCTTCAACCTGATTGGCAGCCACGATACACCACGCATCCTGACCGAATGCGGCGGAGATATTGATAAAGTAAAACAAATCTTTACCGTTCTGCTCTCATTCATTGGAACTCCTTGTATCTATTATGGCGATGAAATCGGCATGAGCGGTGCTCAGGATCCAGGCTGTCGCGAGTGCATGAAGTGGAATGAAGAGGAACAGAACAAAGACATGTTCAGCCATGTCCAGAAGATGATTCAGCTTCGCAAAGAAAATCCGCTTTTAGCCAATGAAGGCGAATTGCATTTCATTCCATCCGATTACCATGAAAGCTGCTTCGCTTATACAAAATCAGATGGAGCAACAACAATCTTAGTTGTTGTTAACATGAGCAGCGAAGAAGCAAGCTACCCTCTTCCATTTAATTTAAAAGGTAAAAAGATCACTAATATCTATACTGGTGAAGAATACGCTGCAGAAAGTGATGACTTGGCTGCTACGATTGCTGGCAGTGGATTTGCATTATTCCAATTCTAGCAGTACACACCCCTCTTTCGATATTTCGGAAGAGGGGTTTATTTTAATTTTAATCCCTTAAATGTTGAATAAGAGACTTCAGGTCATGATTGCTGTTTAATTTAAGCCATGAAAAATTTTTCACTATAACTTATTTTATTTCCTAGTTGCCGTATGTAAACTCAACTTCGCGAAATTGAATCGGACTGCAACGCTATTAAACTGGGGGGCCTGTCTCTAGCCGGTAGTGCGTAGCGTTCAGCCAGATTGTTGGTCAGGCGTGGATTGGAGTTTTATACTTAAAGTTACTTTTTATCCAAGTTGCTGGATTTCGACAAATTCTTGCGGAATTGAGCATGATTTTCGCGGAATTGACCTGCATTCTCGCGGGATTTAACTTGATTTTTGCAAAATTGACCTGTAATTATCGCAGGACATAGCCTGATTCTTGCGGAATTGACCTTTATTCTCGCGGCACTTAGCTTGATTCTTGCGAATTAACTGCAGGTTTCATCAGGAAATTATCTTTTGTCATTACATAGTCTCAAATTCACTATCGAGAAATTAAGATTTTCAGCAAAATTCACCGGATTCTTTCATTTATCTATCGGTTTAGGGAAATTTATTCTGATAAGCTAGAAAATCATTCCCTAAAAAAATAAAATATTTCACTTCAAATTACTCCCATAGTCTGTATAATTAAGGAATTACAACTTGGAGATGCATATCAAATGAAAAAAACTGCTAAATTATCATTGTTCGCTATAACCTGGCCTTTATTTATTGAAATTATGCTTTATATGCTGATGGGAAATGCGGATACGCTGATGCTATCCCAGTATTCGGACAATTCAGTTGCTGCTGTCGGGGTTTCCAATCAGATTCTTTCAATGGTTATTGTTATGTTCGGATTCATCGCTACCGGAACAGCCATATTGGTTGCCCAGAACCTTGGGGCAAAAAGAGATGACCAGGCACGTGAAGTTTCTGTAGTCTCCATAGGGACAAATCTAGTATTTGGATTACTGCTTAGTGCAGGGGTGTTCATCTTTAGTGAGCCATTGCTGAGATTAATGGACCTTCCGCCAGAATTATTTGATGAGGCAAACGCCTATTTAAGGATTGTCGGCGGTTTTTCTTTTATACAATCACTGATTATGACAGTAGGCAGTATTGTCCGCAGCTATGGATATACGCGCGATATCATGTACGTAACGATCGGAATGAACATCCTGAATGTCATCGGGAACTATATATTCATTTTCGGTACGTTCGGAATTCCTGTCCTTGGCGTTGAGGGTGTGGCCATTTCGACTTCTGTCAGCAGGATCATTGGATTAATCGCTGCCTTTTATGTGATGATGAGAAGAATCCCTGGCACACTGCCGATGTCAATGCTGTTCCGTTTTCCAAAAAATCATCTTAAGAATCTTCTTAATATCGGTATCCCTTCTGCAGGGGAGCACCTAAGCTACAATGGGTCGCAAATGCTGATTACGTATTTTATCGCAACTCTCGGCACCCAGGCATTGACCACCAAGGTATATACACAGAATGTCATGATGTTCGTGTTCCTCTTCAGCATTGCCATAAGCCAGGGCACCCAGATTCTGATTGGCCATATGGTAGGCGCCAAAGAAATTGATAATGCTTATAAGCGTGCTCTCAAAAGTTTGAAGCTGGCGATTATGATTTCAATCGCAGCAGCGGGTGTCGTTTCTATTTTTGCTAAGGACCTGCTAGGAATCTTCACCGAAAATATGAGTATCATAGAGGTCGGAACCACTCTGATCCTGTTAACTATCATTTTGGAACCAGGAAGGTCGTTCAACCTAGTCCTCATCAGCTCACTTCGTGCAGCAGGCGATGTGAAATTCCCTGTCTATATGGGAATTCTGTCGATGTGGGGAGTCAGCGTGACACTTTCTTACTTCCTTGGAATCTATCTTGAACTAGGCCTTGTCGGCATCTGGATCGCCTTCATAGCCGATGAATGGCTTCGCGGGCTGTTTATGCTCTGGCGCTGGAAATCAAAGGTCTGGGTTAAGAAGTCATTTGTCCCTGAAACGAAGCCTGTCTATGCTGAAAAATGATTTAAGCAAGCCCCATCTAAGGGCTTGCTTTTTTAGTCTGCGATATTAATATTATAATCCCTAAACCAAATATGAATCTGTGCAAGCTGTGCCAGTAGCTGAGGTCCTGTCATCAGCTGGCCGAACCATGGAACCTTGAAGGATGCTCCTTCTGTTTCAATCATGGCTCTTAATGTGCTCTTATTGAAAAATTCGTGGAGCGCACTGTTGGGATCAGCCATGAACTCTGAAAGCATGCTTTGAACAGCCTGGGTATACCCTGGATGATGCGTTTTTGGGTAAGGACTTTTCTTACGGTATAATACTTCATCTGGCAGTACTCCTTCGAGTGCTTTCCTCAAAATGCCTTTTTCCCTGTTGCCATGCATTTTCATTTCCCAAGGGATATTCCATACATATTCAACAAGACGGTGATCAGCAAATGGCACCCTCACTTCAAGACTTGCCCCCATACTCATCCGATCCTTACGATCAAGCAATGTCGTCATGAACCAAATGATATTCAGATAGAATAATTGGCGCCGCTTCGCATCCTCTGGCCGTTCTCCATCCAATACTGGCACCTCTGCAATGGTTTCCGAATATTTACCCATCATATAGTCTTCAAGATTCAGTTTTTTCCGCCAGTGATCCCTTAGCATATTTTGACGTTCATTAATCGATCTCATCCAGGGGAATCCTGGCCTGTTTAAATCTTCTTGCCTGTGGAACCAAGGGTATCCTCCAAAGATTTCATCGGCACATTCCCCTGACAGACTTACAGTGAAATCTTGTTTGATCTCCCGGCAAAACCATAGAAGTGAAGAATCAATATCTGCCATCCCAGGCAGGTCACGGACATGGACTGCTTCAGTTAAATATCCAGCCAGGTCATGCTGGGTAATGATGCTGCTATGATGGGTAGTCTGGAAGGTTTCGGACATTTTATTGATCCAGAATGCATCCGCGTTTGGCTGAAATTCATTTTCCTTGAAATACAGATCATTTCCTTCGTAATCAATCGAGTAAGTATGCAGGCTGCCCTTTCCTTCTGTTTTATAGCGGTTTGCAGCAATCGCGGTAATCGCACTTGAATCCAAACCGCCTGAAAGAAAGGTGCAAAGCGGAACATCTGAAACGAGCTGGCGTGTCACAGCATCGGTGAACAAATCCCTTACCTTTTCTGAGGTCTCATCAAGAGTGTCTGTATGGACTTCACTTTTGACATTCCAGTATCTCCAAGTCTTAAGCCCATTTTTCGAAAAAATAAGACCGTGGCCAGGCCGTAGCTCCTTCATATTTTTGAAAATCCCTGCTCCAGGTGAACGCGACGGTCCAAGCCCGAAAACTTCGCAAAGCCCCTCTCTGTCTACCTCTGCCTTTACTTCAGGATGTGCCAGCAGAGCCTTTTGCTCAGAAGCAAACATAAGACCGGACGCTGTCTCACGGAAAAATAGCGGCTTGACTCCAAGTCGGTCCCGGCCAATGAAAAGCTTTTCCTCCTGCTGGTCCCAAACGGCGAATGCGAAAATCCCGTTTAAATGTTCCAGGCAATTTTCCTTCCATTCCATGTAAGAAGTGAGTAAAACCTCTGTATCAGAATGGCCGTTAAAAGAATATCCTATCAATAACAGCGCTTTTCTAAGGTCTTCTGTATTGTATAGCTCTCCGTTATAGCAAATCGTATACCGGTTTTCATCCTTTGATCTTGTCATTGGCTGTTTTCCGCCTTCAGGGTCCACAACCACAAGCCTTTTATGTCCGAGTGCTGCATGTTTGGAAGTCCACACATTTGTATCGTCGGGACCTCTTTTACTTAAAGTTTCCGCCATTTTTGCCATGGTTTCTCGCTCTGATTCCAAATTTTTTCTATAGTCTACCCAACCGGTTATTCCACACATTTTTATCATCCTTTCAGCGGAACTTTTCTCGATGGTGTTTAAGCCAATTATCCTTTCCGAAGTCTAAGGATTGCTTAAGCATTACTCATCTTATGCAAATACATGGCAACTGGTTAATTTACCTATCTTTTTAAATCATGTTATAAATTCACCAAAATCTGTCTACAAAGATGGTGAGCGATAAAGTTAATCTTTCATCAGGGAATAGTATTCTTCCTTTGAATGGATAGATGAACCAATCGGACCTTTACGGGCAATTAATCGCCTTTTCCTATTGCTGTTTCGAACAGCTTTATATAGGAGTCGTCTGCCCATTAATCTGCGCTAAATTACGGAGGATCCAGATGAACCGACAGCAACGAACCAATCTTATTGAATTCCAGCCCAGGGCTTTTAACAACGGGACAGTAGAATATATCAATAATCAGTGGGTTTTTTTTGATGATGAAACAGAAGAGGCTGCACTGGTTGAAGAATTCGTCCATCAGGAAGTTGAGGTTCTGCGCAACAATAAATGGTGCAAGGGCTTTTTATTAGACAATGTCTGTATCCAAACTGGGAATGAACAATTTTACTTGCAGGACCAGGAAGTGATCAGAATCAGGAAACAGCTGATTTATTCCTTTGAGAGGCTGTTAGATGAGTTAAATGATGAGGCATTCATCCAATTTATCAACACATTGAATTCCCTCAATTTTTCGATCTATGACTGCATTTATTGTTATAACCATCTGACTTTCCTCGATAATGAAAACGGGAAGTCAGGTGTGAATTTCTTAATCCTGGACAATGAAGAGTTGATTTGCAGTGTTCAGCATCATTTCGATTATCATGAAAAACACAATGACCGGTTTGAAATCACCATGAACAATGGCAAACGGGCTGTCATCGAAAAAATCTCATAAAAAACGAATCGAGGATGAAACTCAACAGTTGCCAGAGTTAAAACGCAAAGAAAGCCTGCACACAATGTGCAGGCTTTCTCTGTCATTAGGAAGAATAGATAACACTTTCAGCGGTACGGAAGCCTGTTTCAAAATCCGCAGATTCAAGCGGTTTTTGGATATAGTATCCCTGAGCATAATGACAGTCCATATCTCGCAGAATATTCATTTGTTCATGGGTTTCAACGCCTTCTGCCACAATTTTCACGTCAAGGCCCTGGCCCATTGTGATGATTGCTTTGACGATTGCAATGTCAGAAGGATCATCATGAAGATTATTAATAAAAGACTGGTCAATTTTCAATGTATCTATCGGCAGATTTCGCAAATAGCTTAATGAGGAATAACCTGTGCCAAAGTCATCAATTGAAACTTTCACCCCTAAATCCTGCAATGCCTTCATAACCGAAATGCTATAGGCTATGTCCTTCAGCATCGCGCTTTCTGTCAGCTCTAGTGATAGATACTCTGGTTCAAGCTGGGATATCTCGAGTGCTTTAATCACCTGTCCGATAAATGCATGCTGTTGAAATTGGTGGGCTGACACATTTACCGAGACCCCCAGCTTTGGATATCCTGAGCCTTGCCATTCTTTTGTCTGGATGCATGCGGTTGTCAGCACCCAAGCTCCAATTTCCTCAATCAATCCCGTTTCTTCAGCCAGCGGGATGAATTGTGAAGGTGAAACCAATCCAAGGTGTGGATGCTGCCAGCGGATCAGCGCTTCTGTGCAAGTAATTTCCCCTGATTTCAAATCCATTAACGGCTGATAGCATAAATAAAACTCATTCTTTTGGAGTGCCTTTCTCAGGTAGCTTTCCAATTCAAGGCGAATGATTGCCTGGTCGTTCATCCCTGTCGAAAAAAACGTAATCTTATTTCCGCCTTGATTTTTTGAACGGTTCATCGCAATATCAGCATTCTTCAATAAAATATTCTCATCCAGTCCGTCCCCAGGGAATGAACTTATTCCGATGCTTGCGGTGACGATGAATTCCTGGTTCTGGTAATACAATGGTTTTGAGATGATTTTTTGCAGATCAATAGCTAACCTGGTAGTCTGTTCAATGCTCACATTCTTTGTAAGAAGCAGGGTAAATTTATCGCCGCTGAATCTTCCCAAATACGATCCTTTCGGAAGGTAATTCTGAATCCTGGCTGCTATTTCCTTCAGGACAATATCTCCAGCGTAATGCCCGAGACTGTCGTTGATGATTTTGAAACGATCAATATCTATTACAAGCACTGCGAGGAGTTCCTTTTTTTCTTGGCCCGGCGGAGCCTTTCCTCAAGCTGTTCGGTGAACCTCATCCTGTTCGGCAAGCCGGTATCATGATCATAGTAGGCGAGCTGGATTATTTTTTCTTCTGTTTTTTTCTGATCGGTTATATTCCGCCCGATCCCATATGTTCCGACACATTTACCATTAACTGTAATCGGAATATTTTTCACCTGAAAAATCTGCGTTTCTCCGCTCTTAATTGGGATTTCGATTGTATAAGTCTGGTCCCTTCCCCTTAAAGCCTGGACGAAATGCATTTTAGCTCGCGGAACATCTTCCTGGTTGATAAAACTCAATGCCGGTTTGCCAATAAGCTCAGCTTCACTGAAACCGAATGTTTTTAAAAACGATTGGTTGACGCTTGTGAAGTTCCCATTTAAATCAGTTGAATAAACAAAGTCGCCATTGTTGTCGAACAGCGACCGATAATATTGCTCGGAAATTTTCAAACTTTCATTCAGATGGAGAATATCTTGTTGTGAGGTTTCAACTAAAGTGGTCAAAGTTGTATATTGATTTTGTTTTAATAAAATTAATTCCAGTTCTTGCTTACTAAACATGGTAAAGGAAACAACAATTTGTTTTTCTACAGGCAAATTTTCGCCCGCTTCGCAGTTCATTATTGCAGCCTGAGGAAGCCTAACCTTTATCAAATCCTGCAGAGCTTGAAAAGCTTGTTCATCTTCCTGCCTGAAAAAAATTTGCACAAGCAAATTTGGGCAGTCTAGCAATGAATTTCTCTCGATGTAGCTATTAAGTTGTTCTTCGTTTTGATAAACGCAGCTTTTTGTCGTAGCCATTGCAATCTCCAATAATCTTATTTCTCCAATATCCCTATCTCTTAAAATACCATATTTCAATGGGCGAAGATATGACAAAAAAAGAAAAAGCTGCCAACTTATCAGCAGCTTTTTTCGACAAAATCGATTATTAGAACAAGTCTGTTCCAAGTGGAAGCGATAATCCCAAATATAATACAAGAAGCAATGCAACAACGAACTGGATCCATAAAATTGAAGCTTTTTCGTTCTTCTTCGTACGGATCAAGATCATTTCCAGCATGGAAATAACCCAAAGCCCTACTGCTGCCTTCAACACGTACATAATAGTAATGTTGATGCTGAACAAGAGCATAAAGCCGGTCAATAGAATCAGCAGGTAAACCACCCTTAGAATCATGTGGACAATCTTTGAGCCTTTTTCTTTACCGCTTTTATGTAGACCTATTGAAACAAAAAATAAAATAAGCGCTAAAAACCAAGCAGTCATATGGGCATGTATCATTTTACACGTCCTCCTATCGTCAAATTCTAAAATATCATACCATATACAAAGGGAAAATCCTAAATATAACGTGTTGATATGACTAATTGACAGCCTGTAAGAAAGTTAGCCTTGGACAACATTGCTCAATGTACCGATTCCTTCAACAGAAACTTCAATCGAATCCCCTGATTTGAGGAAGCGTGGAGGTTTAAAGCCTTTGCCCACTCCCGCTGGCGTTCCGGTAGCGATGATATCTCCAGGCTCCAGCGTCATGCCCTGTGACAGGACTGAAATGATTTCTTCGACCGGAAAGATGAAATTTTCCGTGTTTGAATCCTGCCTGACTTCTCCATTCACCAGCGTTTGGATATTAAGATTGTTCGGATTCCCGATTGCTGACTTATGGACAATCCATGGTCCCATCGGGCAGGTAGTGTCAAGACTCTTCCCAATGAAAAATTGCTTATGGCGCGCCTGCAGGTCTCTTGCTGTTACATCATTTATGATCGTATATCCGAAGACATAATCGAGCGCGTCTTCCCGTTTAATTCCTATCCCCTGCTTACCGATGACTACAGCAAGCTCACCTTCATAATCCAACTGCTCAGTCACTTCCTTATGATCAAGGATTGTTGCTTTGTGGCCAATGACAGATGTTGGAGCTTTTGTGAACACCATGACATGCTCCGGAATATCATCCTTGCTTCCCATCTCAATCGCGTGCTCCGCATAATTCTTTCCGACACAGAAAATATTTTTCGCTGGCTTTGGAATCGGTGCGAGTAAGGTTACAGATTCAATCGGTGTATAAAGTTCCTCTTCAAGGTTATTTTCATTTACCCAATCGACGACCTTCCTTGCTTCCTCATAAAACGAGTCACCGAGTGCAATGGCCTCCAGCATCGATTCTGGCAACGAGACTGCCCCACCAATTCTTCCCGCCGCTTCAACCAGTGGAAGAATACGATTTTCTCCTTCATTGACAATACCGATAAAAATTCCTGTTTCATTTTTAAAAGTACTGAATTTCATGTTTGGTCCCCCTTATTTTCCTTTTTTAGCTAATGCTGAGATAAATGCTTCGGTTTCAGCAGGAGCAGTAAAATGAAAAATTATTTTTCCCTGCTCCTTGTACTGTTTTAATGACTCGATTATAGCGGGTGCTTTTTTATGCACATCTCCAAGCTTCCGTGCAAGAGTGGATTTTCCCGCACCACCGCTTCCAATTATTATCACTTTTTTCATGAGGCATTTTCCTTTTTAAACCGCTGAGTCTTCATATACGTGGCGCTCCTCCATATCCATTCCACCGGCCCATAATAATACCTCTTTATATACCAGGTGCTGGCGGCTAGCTGAAAAGCGTAAATACTCAAAGCGAGGGCTGAGCCTGCAAAAATGGAAACCTTCCCATAATAACCAAACCCATAACTGTAAAAAATCAGCGTAGCGACGATTGATTGAAATAAATAATTGCTGATGGAAAGCCTGCCTGCTGCCTCCAGTGGAGCAAGGACTGCATCCAAAATTCTTTTCTCCGAGGCAAGTGCCATGATGAGTGCATACGCCATTGCGAGCATTGCACCACCAAAAGCATCCTGGGCGTAATCAGTCATCAAGGTTCTGCCTTTAAGGAATGGCAGTGATTTTATGAGCACCCCAGTTATAGTCAGTGCTATGGCAGAATAGGCCATCATATGCCGCTTGCTTTCCACATTTTCAAATAACCTGAGTTTTGCTGCTCCAGCACCAATCATAAATAAAGGAAGAATCGTGATAAGGTAAAAAATGAATCCCATCAAATCATTATTTTTAAACCATTCTGTCATCCTTTGCTCGGTAACTTCAGTGAAACTGCCAGTTTGATAGGCAATCAGCGCCTGGTTTGCCGCTTCTTTGTTATACATAGTAAACGGCTCATCTGGACTTGCAACCATTGACATGCCAAGTAAGCACAGCAGCAGCAAGTTTGGAACTACATACAATATTAATCCGGACAATAGCAATCTTCTTGCATCCCAGCCAATGAAAAGGAGAAAGACAAAACCACATACAGCATAGGTAATTAAAATATCACCCTCCCAAATTAAGAAAGCATGAATCAATCCCATGAATAATAGAATCGAAAGTCTCCTTATGGCAAGCAGGTTAAAGCGAACCCCCTTCTCAAGAGTACGTTCCCGCAAAATAACCAGGCCATATCCAAACAGCATCGCAAACAAGGGATAGAAGCTTGCCTGCACAAAAATATCTATGAACCTGTAGGTAAATAAATTAAGTGTTCCATGCCACCACTTTTCAGGATCGATATAAAAATATGGCGAATGAAAGGAAATCATATTCACCAGGAAAATTCCTAATAATGAAAATCCTCTCATCCTGTCAATTGAAACAATCCTGTTTCCCGCAGGCTGAGCTTTTAACTCCATACTTCCCCTCATTCCATCCAAAAGTTTACATCTATTCTATGTATATCATACAAAACCCTGCATGCCAAAACAAAAAGAAGGACTGCTCAGCTTTTAGAGCAATCCTTGTAAACCTATTAATTTTCAAGCCTTCCACTCTTGCCTTTCACTTCCCAATATTCATTTCTCAAATGAACCTTTTGGATTTTGCCGGATGCTGTCTTCGGCAGTTCTTTTACAAAGGTAACTCCTGTAATGGCTTTAAAATGGGCAAGTTTTTCACGTGAGAAAGCAACAAGATCCTCCTCGGCAGCCTTCTCGTTTTCTCTTAGCACTACATAAGCATGTGGGGTCTCACCCCATTTTTCATGCGGCACGGCAATGACTGCTGCTTCAAGAACTGCAGGATGATCATATAATACTCCTTCAACTTCAATGGATGAAATATTTTCACCGCCGCTGATGATCACGTCTTTTTTACGGTCGACGATATCAATGTTTCCGTACTGATCGACCGTTGCCATATCGCCTGTGTGAAGCCAGCCATTGCGGATGGTTTCCATCGTTGCTTCTTCATTTTTCCAGTAGCCTTTCATGACACCATTGCTTCTGGTGATTACTTCACCAATCTCCGTGCCGTCATGTGCGACCTCTTCCCCGAAATCATTCACGACTTTTACCTTGCAGGTAATCATTGAAATTCCAGCTTTCGCTTTCATCCGGTACTGTTCATGTAATGGCAGCTGCTTAAGATGTGACCTTACAGTTGAAATTGTGCTTAACGGGGAGGATTCCGTCATCCCATATACCTGGATGAATTCCCATCCCAGTTCTTTTTCCACCCTGGTCACGAATGCTGGTGGCGGTGCAGATCCTGCGATCACAACGCGGACAGACTGTTCAATGCTTGGCACATTTTTTTCATAGAACTGGAGAAGTGAATTCAGCACGGTCGGAGCCATATGCATTACGCTAACCTTGTTGTTTGCCAATGCGTTAAAAATAGTTTCAGGAGTTGTTTTGCGCAGGCAAATCTGTGAAGCTCCATTCGCCGTATAATAAAACGGTGACCCCCAGCCATTTACATGGAACATCGGCAGAACATGAAGGAGCACATCTTCATCACTCACCCTTAAATGGTGCATGGTGCTGAGAGCATGAAGGTAATTGTTCCGGTGTGTCAGCATTACACCTTTTGGATTCCCAGTCGTTCCACTTGTATATAGAAGGCTGCAGACATCATTTTCATCAAGCTCCTCACGTGTAAAAGTTCCTGGAGATTGCTCGGCAAGCCATTCATCGTAACCCAGATCCTTCACGTTTTCTTCTTTATAATGGATGATGATGTGCTCCACAGTTTGCAGCTGGTCTTTGATTGGCTGGACCAAATGGTATAAATCCTGGTCAACAAATAATATCTTCGATTCACTGTGATTCAAAATAAACAAATAATCTTCCGGCTTCAGGCGTATGTTTAATGGAACCATCACCCCGCCTATCTGGAACACACCATAAAAGCCTTCAAGCATTTCGATTGAGTTTGGCGCCAGATAAGCGATTCTGTCACCCTTTCCCGCTCCAAGCTTCCGAAGCCCGTCCGATAGCCTGTTCACTCTTTCATTCAGTTCGGCATATGTAAACGACCTGTCCTCTGAAAAAATTGCCTTTTTGTCACCGTAAAGCGAAACTGCGCGGTCTAAGAACTCGTTTAAAAGCAATGGAACATTCATATTCTTACCTCCCGAGAATAAAATTAAAATTCTAAATATATAAATATATTAACACATCCGCTTTTCTGTTATATAACTTTTTGTCTGTTGTATAACACCCTTTTCCAGGATCTAATATGGGCATTTTAATCACAATCTTTACCTAGGCACATACGATATAAAGAAATCCAGGAAAGGGTGTTGCTCATGCCGGCAATCGTCGGAGTCGTACAGGTAGTCTCTCTGGGCAACAGCGCTGTTTTCAATATTGGCGATGTTTACAGAATCAGTCCGGTTTCCAGCGCAAAAACATTTTCAGGTGCTGGCTCATTCAATACCGGAGATGGATTGACTCTATATAATAATCAAAGCTCTACGAATACCTTTGATCAAGATGGCGTGGATCAGGGAAATTATTTAAATGCTTAATGCGGGGGATCAGGATGAATTTCTATATACAACAATCGATTCACATCAACCTTTTAAAAATTGATGGAATCACCAATTCCTCTGTTCTGCAAATTGGAAGCGCCGGAATTATCAAGCCTGCTTCTTATCTGTACAATACAGGAGGTTTTACCGGACCGGCACCACAGGCGCAGCACCCGGGTGTTATTAGCAGCTCAGATTTGCTTGGTACACCTGCTGTACCTTTACAGGCCCCTGTACGAGAAAGTTGATAACTGGGATCAGTATTTATAAAAGGCTGTTTTCGCATTGATTGTTGCTTTTCGAACAAGTACTTGTATCCGCATTTTTAAAGTTATCGGGGCTCTTTAAGAAGGAGAATTCTGAACTAAATTCTAATTAATCTCGTAAAAACCGAGGCGCCGGTTTTTACTTTTGTTGAGAAAGCAACAAAGATTACGAAAAGAGCCTTTTACAAATAAACTGGTTTGATTCGAGGTGATTCGTTTGGATGCGGAATTCTATCAATATATAAAAAGGCTGCATGTATTTGTGGAGCATCAAAGCAAAAAAATAGGCAAGTTGGAGAAAATGGTCTTGGATATGCAACAGGAAATTGCAAGCCTTAAAGAAAGACCTCCGGTTCAAATCGGAAATATCGAGTATAAATTTGACCAGTTGAAGGTTGAAACACTAGAAGGAACATTGAATATTGGCTTGAATCCAACAGATCTGAACGAAATCGACGATTTTTCTGTCGATCAGAAAGCCATGAACGTACCGATTCCTCCTAAACAGTTATTCAAGCGGACAATCGAGCTTGAAAACACACTGTATCAATATTTAGAAACTGACCTCGAGCAGATTTATCGTGATGCACAAACCAATCTGGGAATAGCCGTTGATGATTCATATTTTACATTTATTAAAGATGATATTAAAAAACAGTTGTCTGGCAGAGTAGCTTATCACTTAAAAGAACTTTCCTCCACCAATCGGGGAGAAGAATTAAGCCCTGAGATCAATGCAAATGTGATTGAGCTGCTTAAACAGGAAATCCAGAACGGAGTATTCCTATTCCTGAAAAATCTGCCTGACAATGTAAAGGAAGGAAGTTCATAATGAATTTTCAAGTATATAACCGGGACATCTGCGTCGGCGACATCAGGGTTATAGGTGTATCAAGCTCCTCTTTGCTGATGGTCGGGGATGCGGAAATAATCCAGCTGGCAGCAACATTTGATACTCCAGCAGAATCGCTGGTCATCGGACCATTTGTTCCGCTTTCAGTGGAGTGACGATATGTTTCAAAGAACAGCATGTGTCGATCGCATAAAAGTCGATTCGATTATCTTTTCATCCATTTTTCAAATCGGCGATTCCCAGCAAATCCAGGCCAATTCAAAAGCGATAGCAGTCCAGCGAGAGGCGGAAATTTTTTATGATAACGAAGGGAGTTTCTCAGCCTTTTCCATTTTCTCTGAGGCAATCCCATTCACTCCTGTCGATGAAATCTTCACTAGTTCAACCCAAAATCTCAACCCAGTTCTGAAAGTAAGGAATATCGAGATTATTGGCGCCGCCTCTTCCTCTGTTGTCCACCTAGGAAACAGCTGCCATATTTCAATGGAAGCCAGGGTAAAGCATATCCGTCAGTTATTGCCACGGGAAGAACTAAACAACTATATCAATCATATGGATAGATAAAGGTTGCACCGATCTTGTTTTATGAAAAGGCTCTTTTCTAAAAAGATGGCTATCCTTTGCGCGGAATATTAAGTGGAGTATTAAAGCAACAAAGTTTACGATCTGAACGTAAATATACAAGAAGAAAAGGATGTTTTAAATGCCAGCAATTATAGGTCCTGTTCAAATTGTTACTGTCAGCGGCGGCACTGTACAGTTCGGCGACTCCCTGTTTATCTCACCAAAAAGCAACTCCAAGACAACAGCAGGCCAGGGCGGATTCAATACAGGCGGATTAATCGTCACCAATAACGGCATAAGTTCCAGTAATGTTCTTGACGCTAACCTTTTTGACCAGCCGACAGTGGGAAATAACTAACGCTTTTTATGTTTTCGCCCATTTGATTTTGAAATTTTAGGCAGCCTTGTTGAAGGCTGCTTTTTTATCCATTTTAAAAACTTATGTATATCCGGGTGCATGCGGAGCAGCTCAATGGTATTCAAGCTGGCAGCAAGCTCCTCATTCGTAAACAGTGCATGAATCTGTTTATGGCAAGGAATGCAGAGTTTTGCCGTCGGCATAAAAGTCCCGCCCAGTTCTTTAGGTGTCAAGTGGTGGATTGTTACTTCCACATCATCTCTGCAGCAAAGTTCACATTTCCCCATCTGCTTTTGTTTTGCCATTTGATTCTCCTTTCCGAAAACAAAAAACCGGTCTGGATTATTGTACGCATCAGACCGGTTTTTACTATTTTTTACGGAGGAACGCCGTAATACATATATTATTCCTATTCAAGCTCTAAAAGATGGCCGCCATCGAAGAAATATAAATATTTCTCATTTACTGGCTGTTTCCATACTTGTTCGATCGCTTTCGCATATAAGCTGATTTGAATGCGATATCGTTCTTCTAATATAGATTTTGCCTGGTCGAAGCCGCCTTTGTAGCGGTCATGGATGCCGTCTGTCTTGAAGTCGAGCAGCACCGTCCCTTTATCGTCCTGGAAAATGCAATCGACGACTCCCTGGATAAAAATCGGCTCATTTTCCCCTTGCCAGTCAGGGTACACTTCATTTGCTGGCAGTGCAAGATAAAACGGCACTTCTCTGCTTACTTTCTGAGCATTCAATAGTCGCCTGCCAATTTCCGTTTCGAAAAAGGCAAGAATCCATTTTTTCTCGATAGCCTCTCTTTGTTCTGGGAAAAGAAGCTCACACTCTACCATTTTTTCCAGCTGCAGATCGAGTGTAAGGTCGTTAACAGGTTTGGTAAGGTCGATATGCTGCATGACCATATGCATCGCAGTACCGCGTTCTGCAGGTGTTAATTTCTTTTCCTGCATGAATCTTGGCCTGTTCAGGATTGGCTTTGTAAAACGGCGGATCATTTGGGTGCCGCTTTCTTCATCCCTTGTTTCATGATTTCGTTTGAGTTCTGTGACGGATTGCTTCGAACGGTGTGTCGCTGCTTCCCTGAAATGATAATTCCATGAAAGCTGATTGCGTACCTCTTCTGATAAAGCAGAATCGATCTTTACCGGCTTCCCTTCTGCTACCATGTCCATCAAGCTTTCATGCTCTTCAGTCTTCTCATCAGCATAGGTTGCCACTTCCTCAGCGGTTATCGTTTCGATTTTCCAGCGTGATGGATGGCCGCTGATTTTATCTCCAGCCATTGTACTTGCTTCGCTGCCTCTTAATGAATCACAATCCCTATGACGGATGAGCGCTGGGCCGATCCAGTCAATATAGCCTGACGCTGACGCTCTTAGATATTCATTAAGGAGCCATTCAGGATGGCTTGCTTCATCCTGCCATTTGCTGATTGTTTTTTCAGCATCCTTTACAGAACTGATTAAATAAAGCTTTTCCTTTGCCCTGGTCAAAGCAACGTAAAGCACCCTCATTTCTTCAGCGAGCATTTCCATCTTGTGCTTACGCCTAAATGCAAGCTGAGGGAGCGAAGGGTAAGAAATACGTTTTTCAGGATTTATATATTTAGCGGCAAAGCCAAATTCCTTATCAAGCATGTAAAATTTCTTCAAGTCCATCGTGTTGAAATTCCTCGCCAAACCGGCGACGAATACAACTGGAAACTCAAGGCCCTTGCTGCTGTGGATCGTCATGATCCGGACAACGTCCTCCTGCTCCCCAAGCGCCCTGGCTGCACCAAGGTCATCACCGCGTTCACGCATCCGTTCAATGAAGCGCAAAAAGCGGAACAGCCCCCGGAAGGTTGTTGCTTCGTATTGCCTTGCCCTGTCGTAAAGCGCGCGCAGGTTTGCCTGGCGCTGCTTCCCGCCTGGCATTCCTCCGGCAAAATTAAAAAATCTGGTTTCTCTGTAAAGCTGCCAGATTAAATCGGAAACAGATCCTTGCCGGGCTGCTGTTCTCCAGTTCTTTAAACGTTCAAAGAAACTTCTTGTCTTTTCATGCAAGCTCTCATGTTCGGCTGCTGGTTCTTTTTGGCAAAAAGTTGTCAACGCCTCATAGAATGTTCCTCGCTTCTGGCTGATCCTAATGACTGCCAGTTCCTCTTCATTCAAGCCAACAATCGGAGACCTGAGTACAGCGGCAAGCGGTATATCCTGATATGGGTTGTCAATCACTTTTAAAAGTGAAAGCATAATCGCCACTTCTGTCGCCTGGAAATAACCAGTCGATAGATTAGCGTAAATCGGAATACCTTGCTGCTTAAACTCCTCCATGATTTGCGGAGCCCATGTCATTGAGCGGAGCAGGATAACAATGTCCCGGTAATTCACAGGCTTAGAAGTCTTAGTCTTGGGATTATAGACACCCCTGCGCTCCTCAACCATCTCTTTTATATGCTTCGCCATGAGTCTTGCTTCCAGCTGTGATTGTTCTAGGTCATCCGCGTCAAATTCCGTCGAAGCTGCTTCATTTTCTTCTGCTGCTTCGCTTTCAGCTGAACCGGCATCACCTTTATCAATCAGAAGAAGTTCAACAGGGTATGACTCATCCTCAGTGTAGGGAGCTCCCTTTTTGAGTTCGGCATTTTCATCGTAATGAATCTCGCCAACCTTGATGCCCATGATCTGCTTGAAAAGATAATTGGTGCCGTCTAGGACTTCAGCACGGCTCCTGAAGTTTTTGGCCAGGTCAATTTTCAAGCCAGTCTGCTCTCCATCTTCAGTGAATCTGTTGTATTTACCTAAAAACAAGTTCGGCTCAGCAAGGCGGAAGCGGTAAATTGACTGCTTCACATCACCTACCATGAACATGTTTCCTGACTCTTCACCATCTGATGTCACCAACTGGAGGATCGCTTCCTGTACCATATT
This sequence comes from Heyndrickxia sp. MSNUG, assembly GCF_049532715.1. Taxonomy (NCBI): domain Bacteria; kingdom Bacillati; phylum Bacillota; class Bacilli; order Caryophanales; family Bacillaceae; genus Heyndrickxia; species Heyndrickxia sp. MSNUG. The sequence goes on along the minus strand of NZ_CP150978.1, from coordinate 1,316,189 downwards.
GGTATCCTGATACTCATCCACTAGCACTTCCTTGAATTTTCTGCGATATGCAAGTGCTGCTTCTGATGGAACAGCCGCAACGATTGGCTCTGCGCTCTCTGTATCAGGCTGTGCAGTTAGGATATCCAAAGTATAGTGCTCAAGATCGGAAAAATCGACAAGTCCGCGTTCCTGCTTCACTTCTCCAAAACGGCGCGAAAATTCCTTTACCAGATCAATCAGGACAGCGATCAATGGTTTCATTTCCTGCATGTCCTTCTGGAAGCTCTCAGGCTTCCTTGCAAATAATTCGCTTTTCATATCCTGAACGATTTTCTTCGCCCTGTCCCTAAGCTTTCCAGCCTTGTCCACCAGCTGCTTATCATAATCATCACCCTTGCATGTCTTAGCCCGGTCAAATTTAGCCAGCTGCATCGCGTCATAAAGCTCAGACCATGAAAGGTCTTTCGCCTTCAATAACGTATCAACCACATGCAGATCATCTGTAAAATTAACAGCTCTCGGTGCAGGGCCCCCTGGCATTCTTGCAATCTCCAATCCTTGTTCAAGAAGCTGCTTTGCTCCCTGAAGCTGAAGCTCGATATCGTTCATGAGAACCTTCATAAATGGCAGATCCTCTATTGACGAGCTGCCTGCAGCATCATACATAGAAACGATCGAATCGAGATACACATCGGGTGAGGGGTTGGACCTGGAAAAATCAAAAAGGTCTGCAATAATATCCTTCAATCCTTCGTCACTACGGTCATTAGTGAACGCATCAACGAGGTTGAAAAACGGCTGATTGTCTGCCTTTCCGTATTCTTCTTCGAACAAATCCTCTATTACTTCGTCTCGTAAAAGCTGCCCCTCGGTCTCATCCGCAATCCTGAAGCCAGGATCAACATCAATCAGATAATAATACTTTCTGATTACATCAAGGCAAAAGGAATGTAGTGTTGAAATGGAAGCACGATTCAGCAGGCTTAGCTGCGTTTTTAAATGACTCGAACTTGGATTGGCGTCAATCGCTTTCTCCAAAGCCTCGCCAATTCTATGGCGCATTTCCGCGGCTGAAGCATTGGTGAACGTAACAACGAGCAACTCGTCTACATCAATCGGATCGTTGTCGGATGTAATTTTTTTGATGATCCGCTCAACTAAAACAGCTGTTTTTCCAGATCCAGCCGCAGCTGCAACCAGGATATCCTGTCCAGATGCCATAATCGCCTTCCACTGGTCTTCCGTCCAGGTTGCTCCTTCCGGTACTGGCGGTATATTCATATTAACCAAGATCCTCTTCCTCCTCCCCAATTGATGCAAGAATATCTTGTTTCTTTATATCTTCTAATCTTTCGGTATTTAATATAAGACCATCATTCACCTTCAGGCTATCATCCTGTCGCAATGCTTCAAGCAAATCTTCCTTTTTGATAACTGGAAGCTTCCTGAACTCATTGGATTCCACTGTCTGGTCAAACTGGCAGACAGGCTTAAATGAACAGAATGTACACGGTGCGCGGTCTTTGAGCTTATATGGAGAAACATCAACAATCCCGCTGACGATTCCGTTTCCTGTTTCAACATACTTATTACGTACAAACTGCCTCAAATGATCAAAGTCTTCTTTGCTCGCAACCTTCGAGCTTTTCAGAAGGCTTCCGTCCTTTTTAAACCCAGCCGAAATGATTTGGGAGCTGCCTGTATCAATGCTTTTATCCATCAGCCTGATGACATTTTCATCGTTAAGCAGCAAACCATTCATTTTAAAACGCTTTAGAATTTCTTCTTCAATTTCATCAAGAGTCAGCATTTTAGAAGCATTGACAATTGGATTATGGACATGAAAGTAAAGGACTCCAGCCGGGTCTGCCGGCCTTCCCACCAATAATGGCGAGTGGGTGATGATGATGTCCAGATAGGTGAGCATTTGCAATGCCACTCCATAATAAACTTCGGTCAAATTGACATCCTTCACGCTCGATTTATAGTCGACAACCCTTAGATACACACCATGGTCATCCTCAGCTTTATCGACACGGTCGATACGGCCCATCAGTTCCATCCTTGTGCCATTCTTCAGTGAAAACGCAAGCGGTGGCAGCTTTCCCTGACGGCCAAAGCCAAGCTCCAGCCCAACAGGGGAGAACCCGCTGACTTTTGCATGCTCACTTAACACGAGTGAAGCGCGGCTAATGATATTTTGCAGCTTTTGCTTGATATAATGGTGCCTGTTCGAGCTCAGAAGAATCTCGTTCTGTAATTTCGGCGCCAGCTTCTGAACCGCATCCCTGGCGAGTGCTTCAGCCTGTACTCTTGTAAGGCTTGCCCAGCTAAGGTTTTGCTCCATGACCGTTTCGGCAATTTCCTTCAATGCTGCATGGAACAAGTCTCCGATATCCGGTGCCTCGAGCCTGAAAATCTGTCTGTCGCGAAGCTTCAGTCCATGCTGGACATAGTGCGAGAATGGACAGCTATTGAAAAGCTCCATCCTGGATACGCTCGCTTCAATTTGCTCTCCATACAGCTCCTTGGTGACATCTTCGGAAAGCTGCTTCGTCCTGTTTTCATAAAAGAGACTGGAGAGAACTTTACGGGCAGTATCCGCCCAGCGATGGTCGTTCATATAATAATCGTATACATCCCACCAGAAATCGTAGACAGGGTAATTCCGCTTTTTAAGCTGCAGCTGGGAAGTCAGGTAAGATAATGCCACATTTTCTCCCGCCGCGTATTCAAGCTGTTCCTGCTCCGGCAATTCCGAAGGGTCAGGCATAAAGTAGTGATTTTGATGCTCAGGGAAAAGGTCTGAGATCCTCTTGATAAAAGAGGATGGCATTAGAGCTTTTCCTTCTTCATTGGCAATTGGATAGCTGATATAAAGAAGCTCTGATGGCGTAACAAATGCCTTATAGGCAATGAAATTCTCATCGAGCAATTTCGTCCGGCTTCCCGGAGCAAGCTTAACTCCCTTTGAATGCAGAAGATCGCGGTCATCATCGCCAAATATGCCATCTTCGGACATCTTGGCAGGAAGGACGCCTTCGTTAACACCAATGACAAACGCCACCTTGATATCGGCAAGCCTCGTTTTTTCAATGTCAGCGACAAGAACCTGGTCAATCGCTGGAGGAATCAGTGAAAACTTCAGTGATTCAAAACCAGCATCAAGGATTGTGACGAACTGCTTAGGGGCAACCTTGCTGTCTCCGAGCATTTCCACAAACTGATCGAGCAGGTCAATAACAGCATTCCACGCCTGTTCATGCTCCCTTGCTTCGACGAGCCTTCCTTCCTGTTCAGAAGCCATCCTCCATAGTTCAAGCTTAGCTGGAATATCAAGCTCCTCCATGAACAAATACACCGCTTCAGACAGTTTACGTCCGGTGTCAGCTCTCTTCAGTCTCCGGGCCATCCTCATCAGCGGCGCTGTTATCAGCAACCTCAGGTCATTTAGCTCCTGTTCAGTCTGCTTTTCAGCATCAGTCTGTACAGCACCGTCATATTCAAGGCCTCTGATCCGCCTGTATTTCCATCGATCCTTTTTCGTCCATTTTTCACCCTGTATTCCATACGCAAGAACATAGTTCTCAAGCACGTCCATCTGTTCGCGCATTTTATGAATATCTGCTCCAGACGGAAATAACAGGTCCGTTTTAACCGCCCTGAAAATCGGTTCATAACGCCAGTTCCCTAAAACCGTTTCCAGACTTGAACGAACAAGCTCAACCAGCGGATGGTTCAGCATATTTCTTTTCTGGTCGATAAAGTAAGGAAGTCCATAGTCATCGAAAATCGTTTCGAGCACTTCCCGATATTCGTTTCCTCTCATAAGTACAGCGATATCCCGGTATCGATAGCCTTTTTCTCTTGCAAGTCCGCGAATTTTCCGGGCTACACCTTCCATTTCTGCCCTTCTGTTGGCTGCCTGGGCAATATGGATCGCCGCCTCGCCGTTAAACCTTGTGGCTGGCCTGGAATCAAATTCCTTCTCGAGATGCTTCAAAGACTCCTCATGCCATCGCTTCTGTTCTGTCAAAATAACTTCTTCTTCCAGGACATAGCCTTTTGTCTTGATTAATTCATGCAAGTTATGACATGTTTCACCGGTAACCCTGAACAAGTCCAGCTCATCTGGCTGTCCATCTTTATAATTCTCATCAACTGGCAAGGTGACGGTTACCCTTTTACATGTACCAATTAATTGATCAATAATCATCAGTTCAAGCGGAGTGAAACTGTAAAAACCATCTATATATACTTCTGCATTCTTTAAATACTCAGATGCAGGCACTTTTTCGGCAAGGAGCCTAAAGTAATCCTCTGAGTCAATGTATTTGCCAAAAAGTTCATCTTCAAATTGCCTGTAAACAAGTTCCAAGTCATGGATTTTATCGCCAAGTGCCTTATTGGCATCAGAATGACCTGCCATTTTTCCGGCCAGCTCTTCCGGCTTGACTGCATAACGCTTAAACTCGATCAGCATTTGTTCCATTTGCTGGACAAAGCCATTTTTGTCAGCTGCTTTTTGAAAGATCTTCAGTTCATCTTTCTTATCCTCAATTATCTTGCGGATCATCATGCTGATTCCGACACTATCCAAATGCTGGCGTGTAAAACCGCCTGTTTCCTGAAGCACCCTCCAGGCAAGACGAGGAAAGCTGTACACCTGCGCCCTGATCATTCCCCCGAGCTCTGGATCGGTTGATAACCGATATTCTGACAAGAACGACATTTGTTCAGGAACAAGATAGATGACTGGGTCTCCCTGCGGATCAGCAATAAGCCTGTCCTTAATTTCCTGAATGATCAGCTCGGTTTTCCCGCTCCCTGAGCGCCCTAATACCAAACGTACAGACATCTGACTTCCCCTTTCTCCCTATGAAAATAAAAGTCTCTTAAGCTGATGATAGCATAGAAATTTTCTTTATATAAAAATTGAAAAAGGCGCTTCGATTCATGCGCCTTTGAATGTATTCCTGCTGCCAAACAATTGTTCTGTATATAATTTAATTATACCTTTTTTCCCCCTTGTTTTGGAAGCAAAGAGTCCGTTAATTTTTCCCAAACAACCTGCAATCCGATGGGCAAAAGCATATAGTAATGTTGGCAGGTGATCATGATGAAATCCATTACCTTTTTTCAAAAAGTGTCTATCCTTCTTACGATAAGTGCAATTATGGTTGCAAGCAATATTTATACGTTAATCCCGATCTATTCCATCCTGGCGGACAATCTTGCCATTGATGAATCCCACGTCGTCTTAGCTGGCGGGTTGTTTACCTTTTTCTATGCATGCGGGCTTCTTTCCTTTGGACCGGTTTCTGACTTTACTGGCCGCAGGAAAATCCTCGTCTATGGACTGTTGGCATCTGCGCTGACAACTCTTGCTGTCGGCTTTTCCACCGGCTCGATCAGCCTCTGGGTTACTCGCTCGCTGCAGGGACTGACTCTTGCAACCTTTGCTTCTGTCGCATTCGCTTATACTTATGATTTATTCACCTTCAAACAAAGGACAATTCTTGTCGTTTTGATCAATACAGGCTTTTTAATCGCCGGCATCTTCGGACAGGTCGCCAGCGCTTTTCTTGCAAGTCTGTATTCCTGGAACAGTGTTTATCTATTTTTCTCTGGTGTCTATTTTGTCCTGTTTGTGATTGGTTTCTTTTTGCTAAAAGAATCTCCAAGACAAGAAGTGGAAAGCAGACCGCTATGGAGGGTTTTTTTCAACTTATTATCCGATTCGCGCTTATTGAAATGCTATATCATTACGTTTTCGCTTCTATTTTCAATCATTGCATTTTACGATTCAATCGGCAGGTCCTTTGCCGGCCCGCCCTCTGACCTGATGATGATCCGGTTAGTTGGCTTGATTGGTGCTTCCTTATCGCTTTTTACCGGGAAAATGATGGATCGATGGGGAGAATTGCGGACATTGATTGTCGGCCTGGCAATTGGTGCCACAAGTGCGTTCCTTCTGCTGTTGCTTCATTCCACGCTTCACTTAGTCGTTTTTTCCATTTTTTTCGTTTCCTCCATCTCACTTGTGATACCGACAGCCATAACCTTGATTGGTTTTTATGGCAGCAGACAGCGGGCCAAAGCACTTTCGCTCTATTCTTTCATCCTATTGAGCGGTGCAAGCCTCGCACCGCTAGTGGCAGCTCTGTTATCATTCAAAGGGGTCATGCTGCTGCTATCATCATTGTTTTTATTTAACATCGTCCTGTGCTTTTTCATAAAAGAAGAAAAGGCATTTCAATCAGCTGATGCCAATTGAAATGCCTTTTCATTTAACTGCCGACCTATCCGTCTATCGAAATGCTGTTTCGGTTGGATATTCCGAACTCTACGGATATATTCCGAAACTCACCCCATATATTCCGGAATTTTTTAATTTATTCCGAAATAACGGCCATATATTCCGGAAATTCCAAATATATTCCGGAATCAGATTTAAATGACAGGTTTCTGCTTTTCAGCGTTTTTAGCCAAGGCATTACTTTTCAGCAGTTTCTTATCGATTTTACCAACATGTGTTTTTGGCATTTGAGCAATGAAATGGATATGCTTTGGGACTTTGTAGCCGCCGAGTTTTTGTCTGCAATAATCTTTGACCTCTGCCTCTTCAAGGTCGCTTTTCTCCTCACGTACAATAAAGGCTGTGACAACCTCACCCCATTTATCATCGGGCATCCCAATTATAGCTGCCTCCTGAATCGATGGATGTGAACATAGCCAGTGCTCGATTTCAAGCGGAAAAACATTTTCTCCGCCGGTAATGATCATTTCTTTTTTCCGGCCGACAATATAGAAATAGCCGTCCTCATCCTTTTTAGCCAGGTCACCAGTATATAACCAGCCATCTCTTAATGTGTCTTCCGTTGCTTCTTTATTATTCCAATAGTAGGAAAAAGCGTGATTCCCTTTTATCGCCAGTTCCCCGACCTCGCCGGGAATTGTTTCAAAGCCTTCTTCGTTTATGATTCTGACATCATGAAAGAGCATCGGCTTGCCGACAGACCCTCGTTTTACTTCAGCCTCTTCCGGATCAATAAAAAAGTTATTTGGCCCAGCTTCCGTCAAGCCGTAGCCTTCCTTGAACGCCATCCTCTTCCGCTTGAAAGTCTCGTAGATATCTAGCGGACAAGGCGCACCCCCTGACAAAAATACTTTCATATCCTTGAACTCAGCTTTGTAAAAGAGTTCGGATTTCACGAGCATATGATACATTGTCGGTACAAACAGGACGATTGTACACTTGAATTTTATTAAATTTTCAATGGCTTGTTCCGGGACAAATTCCCTCGCAATAATCATTTGTCCACCAGCCATCAGTATAGGAATCGAAAGCGCGTTAAGTCCGCCTGTATGGAACAACGGCAAATAAGTCACCGTCTTGTCTTCATTCGTCAGGTTCCAGCTGGTAATCGTGGAAATCCCATTCCAAATGATCGCCCGGTGTGACAGGACTGCCCCTTTCGGTTTTCCGGTCGTTCCGCCAGTATAGATCATCGCCAGCGGGTCTTCCTCGTCCACTCCGATGTTCTGAAACTTTGAATTGTTCAGACGGCCAGCGTATTGGTCAATCAACAACTCATACTGTATTCCATCTATCGGAAGGCTGCGCTCCTCATGCTGCCATATCATCGTAACCTCATTGGTAAAGTTGGAATGGAACGCAAGAAACTGCGGATCCGAATCACTAATTATATAAGTAAGTTCATCGACGGACAATCTCCAATTAAGCGGCACGAAAATAGCGCCGATCTTGCCACAGGCAAACAGCAAATCAAAGTAACTGATTCCGTTTGGCGCGAGCAGCGCAACCCTGTCTCCCTTTTGGACACCTTTTTCCTGCAGCCACATGGCAATAGCTTTTGCCCGATCATTGACCTCCCTAAAGGTCCAGGCACGATCCGATTCAGCCTCACCAATTGCTTGAGCCGCCGGTGTCATTCTCGCTCTCGTTTCCAGCCAATCGAGCTCCCACCTCACCGCAATCTCCCTCTCTCGTTCATGATAAATTCATTTTAGAAAAGAAGAGTTACAGGTTAGTTACAAACGGACAGAGAGTGATTGAATGAATGGAATTGGTGAAGGTGTTTTTAATTGGATTAAACTTTATAAGTAAAGTCACAGCACGGGGCTGTGGCTTCTAGTTTCATTATCTATTCAGCTGCTGTTCATCCAATATGCCCATATTTCTAACATGGTTCTTCGCCTCAGCATCACCAAGCTTGTAAACCATTGCATAAATTTCCTTCATTGTCATATCATATTCCGCATTTTCACGATCAGGGTCTCTGAAAGGAACATGAGCATTTCCGAAGGTTTCCCAATCCGCCTTGTAGTTCTCAACCAGGTACTCACGAAAATCTTTAATTTCCTCCCCAGTGGCAATAAGGGTAAAATGGCCCTCGGGCTCAGCAGGCTGATCCAATACCTCGCCGCTTTCTATGTTAAAGTAGTAAGTTTGTTTTTGTTCCTCCATGTAGAGCACCTCATTCTTTTTTAATATCATTTACCACTTTTAATAGAAAGTTAATCTTATAAAAATTATCCATAATAAGTTTTTGGATTTGAACAGGTTTTTTGGAATTCAGAAACGGCTGTATTTAATTACTTGAATTTCAGTTTGTAATTGTGTCATTTTGTAAAAGATTCAAGATTAGCGGGAAAAATTATTGATATTATGGGGATTTTATATCATTCTGTACCCTTTAAAACACTTATTTTAGTTGTGAGGATACAATTTTTCTAGGTGAAATGACTTTTTCAAAGGTTGAGGCACTTATTAACGGTTGCAGCACTTTTATTAACGGTCGCGGCACTTTTATCAACGGTTGAAGCAGTTTTTTCTACGGTTGTATTGATTTTTTTCGCCGGTTGAGCAGATGTACCTCCTTTAAAATGAGTTGGAACGATTGTATCCTCACCTTTTAATACCAGTTGAACCTAATTCATCCCTCCACATCCCAAAAAAAAAAAGCGCCACGAGTGCGCTTTTTCACCATCTACATCATAATCCCGCCATCTACATGAAGGGTTGTTCCGTTTACATAATTGGATTCCTCTGAAGCAAGGAATAGATAAGCGTTCGCGATGTCTTCAGGCAAACCCAGTCTTCCTAACGGAACCATCATCTTCATTTGATCCAGCACTTTTTCCGGAACTTTGGCGGTCATACCGGTTTCGATAAACCCCGGGGCTACTGCATTTACGTTTATTCCCTTGCGGCCGAGTTCCTTTGCCCATGTTTTGGTCATCCCGACTACACCGGCTTTTGTTGCAGCATAGTTGGTCTGTCCAACATTGCCATATACCCCTGAAACGGAAGAGGTATTAATGATTTTGCCTGAGCCTTGCTGGACCAATGCAGGAACTACTGCCTGGGCACAATTGAATACCCCGGTCAGGTTTACGTCGACGACCTTCTGGAAGTCTTCCACCGCCAGCTTGTGCAGCATGCCATCTCTTGTAATGCCAGCATTATTGACCAGGATATCAATTTTCCCAAACTGGCCAAGAACGTTTTGAACCATGGCATCCACACTGCTTTTGTCCGCAACGTTCACCTGAAAAAATGCGACCTCGTATCCTTCGTCAGACAGCTCAGCTGCCCGCTGTGTTCCTGTTGCCTCATCAAAGTCTGCTAATGCCACTTTTGCTCCTTCTTTTGCAAAGGTCTTCGCCGCTGCCAGCCCAATCCCATTAGCAGCTCCTGTAATGATCGCAACCTTATCTTTCAATCTCATAAGCTCACCTTCCTATTCTGCTAAAAATTCTTCGATATGCTGTTGAAGCTGCGCTAAATCATCCACCAGCGGGGAATGTCCGCAATCCTTTAATTCCACAAATGTGGCACGGCCTTCAAAATCCTCGACAATCTCTTCTGTCATCCGCTGTGTGACGACCAAATCACGGTCACCCCGCAGCACAAGGACAGGTATCTGGATGTCCTTCACCTGATTCGTACCTTCCGTTAGCCCGTTATTTACGGCACTAATGTTAAAAGTATTGAGAGAATGATAGATTTCCGCTAGATTGCGCTGTGTCAGCATATCGTCAACATATTCTTCATAATGCTCTTCATCCGGCTGGCGATTCGTGTAGATCAGCATATTCCACATCGCCTTTAAAAACTCTCTATTCTGCTGGTCGTACGCAGTTTGGACCGCGACTGTCTTGCCAACGTCCGTTTTTACATCTTCAAAAAAGGCTATCCGATTATTAACATCCGGCAGACCTTCCGGGCTAGTGCCAAAAAAAGGATAGCCGCGGGTTGAGGCAGATGCAAGCAAGATAAGCTTCTCACAATAACCAGGATAATCGGCAGCAAATTGCATCCCAACAGCCCCGCCCGTGGACCATCCTATGATTGAAAAATCCTTCAAGCCAATCTCATCGACAAACAATTTTACATCATCCGAAAAATCCTTGATCGACATATTTGGTTTGTGGTAGCTTGATTCACCAAAACCTCTCATGTCGAGTGCGTAAATTTTATAAGCAGGATCCAACTTTTCAATCAGCAAATCCCAGTGCTTTGATGAAGTCATGTTTCCGTGAATCAACAAGACGTTTTTCACGCCGCCTTCCCGTTCCCGGTATGCGATTGTCTCTCCGTTTTGCAAATCCACCTTTTTCATTTCGACTGCCTGAGCTTCCGTTTTTTCCATTGCTACTCACCCTTTCCCCAGCGTATGGTTGTTGCTCCCCATGCATAGCCAATTCCGGCACTGACAAGAACTGCAATATCGCCGTCCCTCAGCTTTCCTGAACTTTCGGCTAACTCCAGCGACAGAATCTGATCAATCTGGCCGATATGGCCATACTCTTCCAGATAAATAGATTTCGAGTCTTCTAAGCCAAGCTCGCGCAAAACATAGTCGTGTGCTGACCTTTTCATATGAAGCATCCCTATATAAGCGATTTCTCCTTCAGAAAATCCACTCTTTTCAACAGATCCCCTTATCACCTTCAGGAAGTTAACCATCGACTTTTGCTCCAAGCGCTCTTTCATCCCTTGAGGATCCAATACATCAAGCTGGTACAATCCACGTTCAAGATTTTCAGCAGAAATCGGGTTTTTCGTTCCGCCTGCAACGACGACCACATCCTCGGAAAAAGAACCATCTGTAATCATTTCTGTTTCAAGCAGGAGGTTCTCTCCGTGGCCTTTTTTTAATAAAATTGCCCCTCCTCCGGCGCCAAGGTTATACATGAACCGTGTCCTTGGATTCTCATAATTTATGAAGTCGCCGTTTCGGTAGCCGCCAGCAAGCAGCACTGTATTGATTTCAGGATCCGAGAGCATCATCCCTTTAGCCAATTTTAAGGCCATCACCGTCGTCCCGCACCTTAAAGCGGTATCAAAGGCCCAAGCATTTTTAGCGCCGATTTCTTCCTGAAGCTTGATGCCTGCTGTCCATAAAGGATACTCCTTGTATTCCTCGCCAATATAGATGACCAGGTCTATGTCTAATGGGTCAATGGCTGCTTTCTCCATTGCGATTCTCGCTGCCTTGATTCCCATTTCACAAGTATGGTCCTCCGGTCCCGGAACAGGCTTTTTCTTGATTCCCATTTTCTCTTCCACAACTGCTTCTGGAATTCCTGCCAATTTTGCAATTTCCGCACCTGATATATATGTTTCGGGAAGATAGATCCCCGTACTTACAATTCCTATTTGCACTGCTCTTCCCCCCGTGAAAATAGTGGACACTGTCTAAGATGGAGTGTCATTGCTAGCTTACTTCATTTTGAATGAAAAAAAATGTTGGGTGTTACTGCCTAAACTTTAAATCTTATTGGCACATTAGGAGTGTCAATTTCTCCCCTTCTTTTTTCCAATGACTCTTGTTGCAACATCAAGAAAGCTTTTTTCTTCCTATCATTGTTCCTATGACCCTCATTGGAACATCACAAAAGCTTTTTTCTTCCTATCATTGTTCCAATGGCCCTTGTTGGAACATCAAGAAAGCCTTTTTCTTCCTATCATTGTTCCAATGACCCTTATTGGAACATCACAAAAGCTTTTTTCTCTCCATCATTGTTCCAATGACACTTATTGGAACATCAAGAAAGCTTTTTTTTTCCTATCATTGTTCCAATGGCCCTTGTTGGAACATCACAAAAGCTTTTTTCTCCCCCTCATTGTTCCAATGACCCGTATTGGAACATCACAAAAGCTTTTTTCTCCATTTCATTGTTCCAATGACCCTTATTGGAACATCACAAAAGCTTTTTTCTCCCCCTCATTGTTCCAATGACCCGTATTGGAACATCACAAAAGCTTTTTTCTCCATTTCATTGTTCCAATGACCCTTATTGGAACATCACAAAAGCTTTTTTCTTCCTATCATTGTTCCAATGACCCTTATTGGAACATCAAGAAAGCTTTTTTCTCCATTTCATTGTTCCAATGGCTCTTATTGGAACATCAATAAGCCTTTGTTCTCCTTTGTATCTTTTTAAAAAGCCCTTCAGCACTTTCTATCCAGCGAATCTATCCTTCTCCAACAATCTTTTTAATAAACTCCATTGCCGATTCCATGGAATCAAACAATGCTTCTTTTTCATCCTGGACATGGGTGACTTTCACTCTCCAGCATTTTTTGCCGCTGTCCATTTCGATGTCCGCCAGCTGGAAACGGAGCACGAATGATGTGACCTGCTTCATCTCCATCATGAGTCGCCCTGGCTTACAGCTTCTGATTTAACCGGGACAGCCTCCTTCTTTTTCCGGCTGAACTTCAGCTTTTGCAAGGAACCAACGATACCCATCGGGAAGAACATGACTGCGAGAATATAAATGATGCCAAAGAAAATAATCCATCTTTCAAAAATCCAGTGGACCTTTGCCAGCTCGGTCAGCCAGTGATGCGAGAACTCAATTATGCCCGCACCGATGATCGCGCCAACCAGCGTTCCGACTCCGCCAATGATTGTCATTAACAATGCGTCAAGCGTAATATCCATCGTAAATACACTGGTATTTACAAATCTGAGTGACACCGCATATAAAATCCCAGCGATTCCAGCTAGTACACCCGAAACGACACTCGCAATGATTTTATACTGCAGAACACTGTAGCCAAGCGATTCAGTGCGCTGCTCATTCTCTCTGATTGCCTGCAATACCCTTCCTAGAGGCGAATTGGTAAATCTTCTGAGGAGGATAAAAACAATCACCATCGAGGCAAGGCAAATCAGATAAAATTCAGTACGGTCTTTTAAGAAGTCCGGTACCCTGAAGGTGAAACCATCATTGCCGTAAGTGACAGTCCGCCATTTTTCAGCGAGCACCAGGAACAAGCCTGCAAACGCCATTGTCAGCATCGCATAGAAGTGGCTCTTAAGTCTTAATGTCAGCAGGCCGACAAAATAACTTACCAGGGCGGTCAATAAAATCGTCACAAGAACAGCAAGCAGGAAATAGCTTGTTTCTGGCTCGAATCGTTTCATGAATACACCGACCGTGTAAGCACCGATTCCGAAGAACATCGCATGGCCAAACGAGACAATGCCAGTATAGCCGAGCAGGATGTCATAGCTCATCGCCAGCACAGCAAAAATGAACACCTGGGAAAGCAGAATCAGCATGCTTCGTGAATCATAGACAAACGGTAGTACGGCTAAAAACACAGCGATGATCAGATAAAAAATATTCATACGGTTAGAAAGCATTTTTGTCACTGCAACTCACCCCTTTGCCCCGAACAAGCCCTGAGGCCTGAAGATTAGCACTACGGCCATCAGCAGCATATTTGCAGCAAGAGCAAGATCAGGCACATAATAAGCCATGAAGGAACCTGACAAGCCGACTAAAATAGCTGCCATAACCGATCCAGAGAAGCTGCCCATCCCGCCGATGACCACAACGATGAACGCGAGGATGGCAAATTCCATGCCCATATCTGCATGAATGACGCCAGAATATGGTCCGAGAAGCATTCCGCCAAGTGCCGCCATGCCTGCCCCGATCATGAACACAAACATGAAGACCCTTTGGATGTTGATTCCAAGTGATTGGACCATTTCCTTGTTCATGACACCTGCGCGAACGACCAAACCGATTTTTGTCTTTTTAAGCAGGAATTGCACTGCCAGGAATACCGCAAATCCTACTGCTATGATAAATGCACGATATTTAATAATAATGACATTGCCAACCTCCCAGCTTCCTGAAAGATAATCAGGTGTAGCAGCAGAGATCTGGTTTGGTCCCCAGACTACTTTTAACATTTCAGATAATACCAGCATCAAGCCGAGCGTGATTAAAATCTGCTGTACATGATTTCCATAAACAGGTTTAATGATCCAGCGTTCCGTAATGATCCCAAGAATCATACCTGTTAAAATGGCGCCGAGAATGCCGATAAGAAAGCTTCCCGTCGAGGTGTAGATCCAGATGCCACTGTAGGCTCCCCAGGCAAACAGTCCGCCATGGGCAAAATTCAGCACATCCATCAAGCCGAAAATCAAGGTCAGGCCTGCAGCCAGCAGAAAGATCAGCATTCCTGTCGCAAGGCCATTAAGACTTAAACTAATAAGGACATCCACTATTTCTTCCTCCCTTCCTAAGCAATCCCGAGATATTTCCTTCTCATTTCTTCATCTTCACGCAGGATTTTCATAGGCCCATTTGAAACAGTCCGGCCATCATCGACAATGTAAAAGCTGTCGCCAATTGTACTGGCCATCATGAAGTTTTGTTCTACCAGAATGATCGTTGTCTTTTCCTTCATTTGCTGAATGGATTCCATCACCTTTTCAACGACGATCGGCGCAAGCCCTTTGCTTGGTTCATCAATCAAGAGCAGCTCATTGTCGTTGACATAAGCACGTGCGATGGACAGCATCTGCTTCTGCCCGCCGCTCAGGAGACCGCCGGGCTTTTTCCAAAACCGTTTCAGATCTGGAAACAGCTCAAGAATATAATCAAGCCTTTGGCGGGTTTCATCATTATCCTTTTTAACAGCCACTTTCATATTCTCTTCAACCGTTAATTCAGCAAAAATCCCCTGATCCTCGGGAACATAGCCGATGCCTTTATTGGCAATCGTATAGGTTGGCAAGCCCTTTATTTCTTCACCTTTGTATTGAATTAAGCCTTTTGATGCCTGGTTCAAGCCCATGATCGTCCTTAAAGTAGTCGTTTTTCCGGCACCGTTCCTTCCCAGCAGGACCGTTACTTCACCCTTTGGCACTTCAAAGGAGACGCCTTGAAGGATATGGTACTGGCCGATATATGTTTCAACCTGGTCAAGTTTTAGCAGCGTGCTCACTATGCAAACCTCCTAAATAAGCAGACTGGACTGTTTCATTTTTCATGATTTCATCAGGAGTGCCATCAGCAAGCAGGGTCCCGTTGAATAGCACCATAATGGAATCTGATAGGTCCATGATCATATCCATTTTGTGTTCGATCAAGATGATGGTGCGGTCGCCTCTTTGTTTAATTTTGCGGATGACTTCCAGAATGGCCGGTACTTCTTCGAGCGACATCCCTGCAGTCGGTTCATCAAGGAGCAGTACTTCCGTATTCAAGGCAAGAAGCATCGCGATTTCCAGCTTCCTTTTTTCACCGTGGGCAAGGTTCCTTGCCAGGGCATCCTTTTTGTCTTCAAGTAAAACAAGCTTCAGCCACTCTGCTGCTTCCTCTTCAAATTTATTGAACGCTTTGAAATGCCTGATCATCTGGTAGCGGACTCCGGCATGTGACTGGACCGCCAGGCGGACATTTTCCATCACTGTCAAATTAGGGAATACATTGGTGATCTGGAAGGACCGCCCGATTCCTGCTCTCGTCCTTTTCGTTGGGGAAAGCTTCGTGATTTCGCTGCCTTTATACATGACCTGTCCTTTTGTTGGCATAAGCTGCCCGCTCAGCAAGTTAAAGAAAGTCGTCTTGCCCGCCCCGTTCGGACCAATAATGGATTTGAAATGATTTTGCGGGACCGAGATACTGACAGAGTCGACTGCCGTATGCCCTCCAAACGTGATACTCAAGTCTTTTGTTTCTAAAATTGCAGCCACTTTATTCACCACCCTTATAAAATAAAAGCATAATGAACTCCGGTGAAAAGTCCCGAAGTTCATTATGAGTGTTTAGTTGCGGATTGGAGGAGCCGTTTCTTCCGGTGAAAGCTCACGAATCAGGACAGGTACTGGATAGTCCACTCCATCCTTCTTTTCAAGCTTGATAGCGTATAGGGGTTGAAGTGCCTGATGGTCTTCTGCACGGAATGTCATCTTGCCTTTTGGAGATTCAAAGCTCATGCCTTCCATTGTTTTGATCAATTTCTTGGAATCTGTGTCACCCTCTGTTTTCTTAAGAGCTTCGACAATCGCGATCGCCGCACTCATACCACCCGGAGTGAATAAGTCAGGAAGCTCGCCGTTGAAGCGCTTTTTATGCTCATCAACAAGCCATTTGTTAATGTCATTTTGAGGAAGGTCGTGGTAGTAAACCGTGAAGCCTTCCATGCCTACTAGCGGCTGCATTGTTGCAAGAGCTGCGATATCAGGAGCACCTGTTGAAATCTTGATGCCTTTTTCCTGTACCTTCATGTCAGCAATCTGGTTCCAAGGAGAGTTAGCCCCAGCCCAAACGACAAATAGGTAATCAGGCTTCTGGTCAATGATTTTTTGAATATTAGAAGTAAAATCTGTAGCAGCAGGATCTGCATATTCTTCATGAACGATTTCAGCACCCAATTTTTCCGCAGCTTCCTTAAATGCTGCGACTCCATCACGTCCAAATGAGTAATCAGGAGCCAGCGTTGCGATTTTCACGCCTTTTTTTGCAATTGCCGCAGCACCTGCTACTGCATCTTGCGAAGAATTACGTGCAGTACGGAAAATGTATTCATTGAATTCAGAGCCAGTGATGCTGTCTGCAACGGCAGGCTCGACAACCATGATTTTTTCATATTCTTCCGCCAGGGGCAGCACGGCCAATGTATCACCCGAACTAGAAGATCCGACAAGGAAATCCACTTCATCTTCTTCAAGAAGCTTTGTCGCTTTTTGGACTGCTACTTCTGGTTTTGTTTCAGTATCTTCCACAATGAATTCGATTTTGCGGCCAGCAACTTCGTTCGTGCCATTTGTCGCATATTCAAGCCCAAGCTCGAAGCCGCGAAGAGTTTGTTTTCCGTATGCCTCCAGGCCGCCTGTCTGAGAGGCAAGAACACCAATTTTGATTGGTTCAGTATTCTTTGGTTCCTCTTTTTTATCCTTTTCACCTGAACCGGCTGTTTTCTCTGTCCCCGATGATCCAGAGCAGGCACTCGCGAACAGCAGAACTAAAATCAGCATAAAAGATAAAGCAAAATTCCGTTTTGAAGCTTTCATATCCTTTCCCCCTTTAAAATGGTTAACTAAAAGCTCACCAAGCTTTGACTTCATCTTAAAAAAAGGAAGTTACAAATGAGTTACATCCCTAAAAACATAATCCTCTTAACCTTAGAAGGCGGATGAAATATAATAAGGACATAATTAATAAGCGGAGGTATTTACGTGACGGGGACTGGATATGAAGAAAAACTGAGACTTGTCTTGCAAGAGCATAGAAACGAAGAGGAGGCTGTAAGGCTGAGCAAATATATGCGATACCAGTTTGAATTCTTCGGTTTGCGCGCTCCTCTTTCAAGAGGTTTAGTTAAAGAATACATCGGAAAGAACGGTCTCCCTGACCAAGATGAATTAGTGGAGACAATCAAAGCTTTATGGTCGTTTGAGGAAAGAGAAATGCAGATGGCCGGACTTTACATCATGGATAAAATGATTAAAAACATACGGACAAGCGATCTCGGTATGATTGAATTCATGATTACCACAAAATCCTGGTGGGATACTGTAGACCATATTGCTAAACACCATGCAGGGAAGTATTTTTCCATGTATCCTGAGAAACTTGGAACAATTGATACCTGGCTTGAGTCAGGAAATGTCTGGTTGATCCGTTCGGCTATATTATTTCAACTGGGATATAAGGAGAAAACAAATGAGGATTTGCTTTCTTCTATCATTGAAAGATCATTGGGATCAAAGGAGTTTTTCATTAATAAAGCAATTGGCTGGGCATTAAGAGAATATGGTAAAACCAATCCTGAGTTTACGATCGATTTTGTTAACAATCATACCCTGGCTCCGCTCTCAAAAAGAGAAGCATTAAAACTATTGCAGATATCACTGGCAGAAAATATAGAATAATAAAGTATCCCCTCCCATGAAAATGGCAATAACTGTACTTAGTTGCCAAAAGCCTGGGAGGGGATTTATTTTATGAAGGGGATCTATTATATAAATGAGCAGATTCATATAAATGATTTTTCACGTGAAGAAAGTATCGAAATCCAGAAGCAGGCATTGCTGAATTACATTGAAGCAGCCCGCATGGAGCCAGTTAAATTAAATCCATATCAGCTATACACCCATTACACCATCCCGCACGCACTTCTTTATGATTTAAGACTTCATAAAAGACAGTTGGATTGTCTGCTGATGTATTCAAGGAACTCAATTGACGATTTTGCAGAGACATATCCTGCACGATGGCTGATCATCAAAAGCTACTTTAATCGAATAGTGACAGTTGTCTAAACAAAGATTAGTTCCCGTCTGTACCTCCAAAAGCGATGCAATATCCATCTAGGTCTGTGAGGGCAAACTCCTTCCATGGGCCATTGCTTTCATCCACCCATGGCTCAATGACAATCTTTGCTCCTTTAGCTTTGAACTCGCTGTAAAGCTCATCCAGTGCCTGCCAATTCTCTGCATAGCAATACAGGTCAATACCATGTTCCATTCCTGCTGAGGGAGGATTTGGCTTGACATCTTTTGGATCCCGGGCCTCGAACAGCTTTATTGCAAGTCCCGTAAAGCCATCTCTCAGCACCCACCAGTCTGTCACTTCACAGCCTATCACCTCGGAATAGTAGTTCTTTGCTCTTTCAATATCTGAAACTACCAACACTTTTAATGAACTATGAATTTGTCTTTTTTCCAATATCGTCATTCCTTTCTAGACATTATTGCCCTGAATAATCATGTCATACATATGCCTGGTGGGCTCAAGCGGCGTCACGCCTAATTCCTGCTCAAGGACCTCGCAGCATTTCTTGTACCATTTGATTGCCTGAGGGCGATTGTTTTTACGGTAATAGCAAAACATCAATAGTCGGTACGCTTCTTCCCATGTCCGGTCTTTATGAAGGATTTTCTGGCACCAGTGAATCGCAGAATCATAGTTTTCCATTCTTACATTCAACTGCGCCAGTTTCTCTGCACTTCGCAAAAAGTATACGAGAAGTCGTTCACGTTCATTGATGCACCAGTCCTCGTACCTTCTTTCCGGCAAGAAGTCTCCGTTATACAAAAACAATGCTCTTTCAAGATCTTCTATTGATTTTTCTAAATTTATTTCCTCTAATCCTGCCTCTGCCCATTCTTCAAATAATTGTGAATCCAAATCGAGTACCGCCTGAGGATTAATGCCATATCCAGTTCCTTCCCTAATGATAAAGAATGGGGCAGACCTTGCTTTGCGGGCAGGCTCCAGTACATTATTCAAAGCATTTAAGGCAACTTTGAAATCTCTGTCTGCATTCTTTTCAAGATGTTCCGGCCATAGAATCTGGAAGATGTCTTCCTTCATAAGAAATTGGCTGCGCTTCGTCAAGAATAACTGAAACAATTCTTTTGCTTTACCTCTTTGCCAATCTCTGTCCTCCACTTCCCGGTCTCCGAGCCAAACTCTGAATTGGCCTAGCGCCTGAACCTTCAATGAATAGCCTGGATGCGCGCTTAAACGGGGCAGGTTCATATCCTCCAGCAGCTTTTCAGCATACGACGGCATAAGTGACTGTTTCACAGCATCGATCAGCATTGGAGCAAAAACTTGCAGGTCCCTCGGGCCAAAAGTTGTCCTTTTTTTGATGAAAAATTCATATTCACCTGATTTCATCAATTTTAAAAATTTCGTGAAGGCAGACTTGAATCCGTCCTCTTCTTTTAACATATAGAAGTAAAAAGATTTCCAAAACGACAAAAGCATTTTCCCAAATTCATCCCCGCACTGGCCAAAAAGTTCCTCTGCTTTTCGCAGTTCCTCCCGTGCCTCCTGGAACTTGTTATTATGAATCGCAGCTATTGCCATACAAAGCGTAATCAACGAAGACAGCCAGGTGTCTTTTACCTGTTCGGTTTCAAGCAGCGCCTTCCTGCCCGCCTCAGCCGCACGTTCATATTCGCGCCTGCTTCCATAGAGAATGCACAGACCCATTAAAGGTTCTGCTTTTCCCCTCTCCATATTTAACCGTCCCATAATCTCAAGCGCCGTTTCATAGCACTTTTCTGCGAGCTGCAAATCATATTGATCAATCAACTGGACAGCATGGCCCATCCTGATCCATCCGCAGGCTTCTACAAATGGAGCTTGGACTTTGATACCATGCTGTATTCCTGATTGAGATAATGCTTTTGCCTGGAGCCCATTGCCTGTAAACGCCTCGATCAAAGCCAATAGCAGGTCTGTCTCCCTATGTGATTGTGGCAGAAGCTGCTTATCAACTGAGTGATGAACTTCCTTCACTGACGCCAAAATTCTTCGCATTTCCTCAAAACGGCCTGTTCTCAAGTAAAGTCTTGCTTCAAGATTGCCATCCTCAATCGGGACCCCAATTGCCCTTGCACGCTCAATCCATCTTTCAGCTTTCAATGCCTGGCCAGAATTTATCAGATTTTCTGCAAGCATCCGGTAAAGCCTGCCAGTTTCCTCTGCTGATCCTTCTGGCAATGCCTTTTCACGAAGTTCAATTGCTTGCGCGAGGATACGCTCTGCTTTTAAAGGCTGAATCGTATCAAGATATATTTTGGCCTTCCCTTCAAGCGCCTTGCTTTTCCATTCCATATCACCGGTTTTGTCGGCCGTTTCGATAGCCAGGTCATAGCTTGTTTCAGCTTGTTTATATAGGGACCGATAGCGATATACTTCCCCTTCCAAGAATAGCAGGGTGCAGTAGCGCATTTTTTCCTGCTGAGGAATTTTAGAAAGACGCTCATTCAAGTTTTTGAGCTTTCCCCTTTCCAGCAGCTGCATGCCCTGCTCATCCATGATGGCAGCGGCTGCATCATATTGCCCGATTTTTTCATAGCAAAATAAAGCCTCTTCCCACTGTCCATTTTTTTCAAAATAACGGGCGCTGTTCAGCATCAGTCTTCGATAATTCTCTGGCTGGCTGAGCATGAGCCTGTCCTCCAGAAATTCCCGAAACAAGGCATGGTAACGGAATTGATTATCTCCAACCTGATGGATGAACAAATTTTTCGCGGTCAGCTGCTGAAGCATCTGTAATGAGCCATTCAATCCAAGAACGCTATCGCATACATCTGGACTGATTTCTTCAAAGATGCAGGTTTGCTCCAGAAATTGCTGGATCATCGGCGGCTGTTTCGAGAACACCTCGTGCACAAGGTAATGGAATAAATCCTCCAGCGATTTTGAAGGCTCTGTAAAGAGTTGATCCAGACTTTGCAAATGCGGGATTTGCTGCGCGATCATTCCTACAGCAATTACCCATCCTTCCGTTATGTTATAAAGATGTTCAATTTGATCATCCGTAATTTCAAGCTCATAATATTCGGATAATAATAACTCGATTTCGTCTTTGCCAAAAACCAAATCTGTTTTTGAAAGCTCATTCAGTTCATTTTTCACTTTCATTTTAGCGAGGATTTTCCATCCCGGCTTTGTTCTTGTGGATAGTACCAGGTGTAAATGTCCCGGGATATGCTCCAGCAGCTTTTCAATCCAAATATTGATATGATAGGAATGCTCAATCGCATGAAAGTCATCCAGAATAACGGTGATTGGTTCTTCAATTTGCAGGATTTCATTGATGAAGATGGAGCAAAGCATGCTTAGTTCTTCTTCTCTTATGTATCGATCCATATTTTTTATGTAAGAAGACAGTTCATTGCCGAAGGCAGGAAAGACCGTTTGAATGGAGGCAGTCAGGTAAGAAAGGAATGGAAGAATATCATCATCCGATGAGGAGATCGTATACCAGCAGCAGGTTTGGTTTTCATCCTTGACAAACATTGCTAATGCGGTGCTTTTTCCATAGCCGGCACCAGCCTGAATGATCGTCAGTGGTTTTTCAGTAATCGCTTTCATTTTTTTCGAAAATTTCGCGCGACGAATCCATTGCTCCTGTAGGGTAGGAACAATCAGCTTTGTTTTGATTAATGGCAATGTCCCCTGCATATAATCTCCGCCTCGTTTTCTTAAAATTAATACTATTCTAACATAAGGGGAATAAAAAAAGACTCGAAATCTGCCGAGTCCTTCCATTTTATTTTTCCAGTCTTTTCTAAAAGCAGAAAAGATTTTATTAAAATGTTACGGCCATCTCTTCCAGGGGCCAGTACCGCAAATTAACCTTCCCTACAACCTGATCTACAGAAATGAACCCAAATTGTCTGCTGTCCCAGCTGCCTAGCCTGTTATCACCAAGGACAAAAAGCTTTCCTTCCGGCACTCTTTTCACGCCTGTCAAGTCTTCCAGCGTAAAGTCCCCCGTTAGATAGCCGCCAAGTGATTCTTCCCTGTACTGCTTCAAGAAGGGTTCGTATACCTTCTTTCCATCGACATACAGCCGATCCTCCCGGTATTCAATTTTCTCTCCCGGAAGGCCAATGACTCGCTTTACAAAGTCTTCTTTTTCATTTGCATGAAAGACAATGACGTCAAAACGTTCAAGTTCATCAACATCATCTCCGAATTTATTGACCACAACCTTATTGCCTTCCTCCAGGGTCGGAAGCATTGATTCCCCTTCGACTACATAATTTGAAAAAAAGAAAATCCTGATAAATGCGAAAATGATAATCCCCAAAGCAAAAGCTTTGATCCACTCGATTCCCTCTTTTTTAACGCTCTCTTTCATACGCTTCCTCACCACCATCATTTGCTGTTTTTCTTTAACTCCTGTTTCCCTATGCCTTTACTATTACTTGGAAAGGAACTTACTTTATTTTTGCTATCAAATAACTTTATAAAGACCTATACGAAAATATAGGGGAACGAGATTATTTACAGAAAACAGTTATCTATGATTATACTCGTTTCAAATTATTCTGTAGATTTCCGCTTCAGGCACTTCTAAAAAAACGGATTTGATTATCGTACTTTATCATCTTTTCCCACACTCATATTCATTTTCACCTCAATTCTTTTCCCGATATACCAGAGAATAGCGATGATTACAAGGACAACGGCAGTCCTGAATGGGTTTGTGATTAAAGAGCGCAGGTCATATCCGACAAAACTTATCGTGAAAATCATCACCATCTTGCCAGCGATAACGGCCAGCATATACTGAGCCATGCTTATTTTTGACAGGCCCGCAACAATATTTACGAGAGCAGATGGCGTGAACGGAAAGCATAGCATGAGGAAAATCGGGCCAAACCCATGGCGCTCAATCCAGTTCATCCCCTTTTGAACCTTTGAATGACGCTGTAAAAAGCGCAGTGCCCGACCCTGTCCATAATTCCTAAAAATCAAAAAGACAATCAGAGCACCCAGCACCGCGCCAATCCAGGAAAATAGAAAACCGAGCCAAAGGCCAAAAGCATTCGCATTGGCCATGACAAATAAAAACAATGGCAAAAAAGGAAGAAATGCTTCCAGCATTGGGAGCAATATTCCAGGGATAGGTCCAAATGACCGATATTGCCTGAGAAGGTCCATAATATTTTCGATTGTAAACCATTCTTTTAATAATTCAAAATCCATTGAAGTCTCCTTGTCCAATAGCTCTGCAGGCTAAAAAAGCTCAGCCTTATGCCATTCATTCTTTGGCTTGCTTTCCATCACTGCAGAGCTTCACCAAACAATCTTATTTCATAAATACCTCATTGAAATTATTGTACACCTCAAAC
Organism: Heyndrickxia sp. MSNUG; assembly: GCF_049532715.1. Lineage (NCBI taxonomy): Bacteria > Bacillati > Bacillota > Bacilli > Caryophanales > Bacillaceae > Heyndrickxia > Heyndrickxia sp. MSNUG. The sequence continues at coordinate 1,292,252 of NZ_CP150978.1, read as the reverse complement.
GAATGAATGAGAACTTTCTAACATCATACATTTATTTTGCTAAAAATTCCTGAAGCGCTTGCCTGTTTTCTTCAAGGTTGATCGCCAGTACGGCACCTGCACCCTCAACTCTTTGATTTTCGTAAGATCCTTCAACCGGGATTCTCATCGTATCGATATTACGATTGTCCTTTGATAGGAAACCTTTTCCCATAAACAGGATGTCCCCTGTATCCATATTTGTATTCACAAATGGCATTACTACACCAACAAGCTTCGGAAGCTTAGGCAGAGTTTGAAAGCTGGCGAACTGTTTGCCCACTTCCTTTATGACGCTTTGCTGACGTTCTACACGCCCAAAATCTCCGACTGCATCATGACGGAACCGCACATAACCTAATAAATGCTTCCCATCTAGCTTCTGTAATCCTGGCTCTAGAGTGACTCCAATGTTTTCTGACATCCTCTTTTCAACGTTTACTTCAACACCGTCTGGGAAAGCTTCATCCACCACACGGACAAATCCTTCAAAATCGACGATTGCATAGTACTGGAGATCAATATCGAAGTTCTCCTTAATAGTTTGCCTAAGCAATTCAGGTCCGCCTAAAGCAAATGCGGCATTAATCTTATTGTCACCATAGCCCGGAATGCTGATATACGTATCCCTCATAATGGACGTCAGCTTATAGGTGCCCTTATCCGGATTATAGCTTGCAATCATAATTGTATCTGCACGCGACTTCTCTTTACCTCTGGCATCGCTGCCAAGCAAGAGAATATTGGTGGCGCCATTTTGGTCTCGTTTACCATTGAATTCATATTCCTGCTTATTTTGCTCCGCTGTCTTGGCTGAATCACTTACACCTGCTCTATATTGAAAATAAGAATAGACAGCCAAAGCACCAATGAGAAGAAACAGCAAGAAAAAGACCCCTGACCATCTGATTCTTTTCTTCTTTTTATTACGCTGGGTTCTTTCATATCTCATGTTAAAATTCCTTCCAAAAATAGATTTTAATTTAACTGACTTATTTTTTTCTAAAATAGTTACTGATGATCTTATTTTCCTTCTTTCTCTATAACCTTAAACTTCTCCGAAGAAAATTTCAAAAAAATAAAACCCACAGTAAGGATGACTGTGGGTTTCAAACGTATAGGCCCTGTTAAACAAGTCTGTTGATTTTCGTTCCAGGCGCTTCGCTTTCCGCGGGGCTGGCGCTGAGCCTCCTCGTCGCTTCGCTCCTGCGGGGTCTCACCTGTCCAGCTGCGCCCGCAGGAGTCTGCGCGCCTTCCACTACAATCAACAGGTTATAATAATCAGCATTCAGCTTTAACAGAGTCGTTTTTTATTATTTTGGGCTCGGGTCCTTATCGATTACTTTAGATGGTCATTGAACCATTCAACTATATAGGCTAATCGGTTAAGCCTCAGGTTCGGCTTTCCGCTTCTGGACAGTTCGTGGTTTGATTCAGGGAAGCGGATGAATTTTGTTTTCTTCCCCTGTCTCTTCAATGCGATAAACAGCTGTTCCGCCTGCTCAATCGGGCAGCGGTAATCTTTTTCGCTGTGAAGGATCAATAAAGGAGTATTAATTTTATCAGCATATGCAAGTGGTGAATGCTTCCATAATGTATCAATATCATTTAGATCTGCTTTTATTTGCCACTCTGTAAAATAGTATCCGATGTCGCTTACCCCATAAAAACTAATCCAATTCGAGATTGAACGTTGGGTGACGGCAGCTTTGAATCGGTCCGTATGGCCGACAATCCAGTTTGTCATGAAGCCGCCATAGCTTCCACCGGTTACACCAAGTCTTTCACTGTCAATGAAATCATAATTTTCCAGCACATAGTCAACTGCATCCATTACATCCTGGTAATCTCCGCCGCCATAATCGCCGCGGACGGCATTAACAAATTGCTGCCCGTACCCATGGCTTCCGCGCGGATTGATGTAGAGAACTCCGAATCCTTCTGAAGCAAGAACCTGGAATTCATTAAAATAAGTATTTGCATAGAGAGCGTGTGGTCCGCCGTGTATTTCCAAAATAAGAGGATATTTCTTTCCATCTTCACTGCGAGCCGGCTTCATGATCCAGCCATGAAGCGGAGTTCCGTCACCCGCAGCAAACGAAATTGGCTCAGGCTTCGATAGGGTAACTTCATCAAGGAACTTTTCATTCACTGAAGTGAGCTGCTTCATATCTCCTGTTGTTACCTCTAGCTGGAATAGCTCACCTGGCAGAACCGGATTGCTGATTGCAGCCACGATTCTTTGATTTTTTCGATCAAGTGTATATCCATATACATGCTGCTGATCCAGCAAGGCAGGATAAATTTCACCAGCTAAATTCCCAAAATAGAGGACCGTATTGCCCTGATCGCTTGCAAGGAAATAAAAACTCTCGCTGTCTTCTCCCCATAAAAAGGCTGGGCTGTATGCACCTTGCTGAAAATCCGCTGCAACTGCATCTCCTACAAGGATATCCATATTCTCGGTGATGCATTGGATATTGCCTGTTGCTAATTCTTGTACCCACAATTGAGGCAGGGTTGCATTTTCAAACTCTCTTTCATGGCCGATATAACCAAGGTATTTTCCATCAGGTGAAAAAGCGGCACTGCCATAGTATCCTTTACCATTCGTTATTTTTGTGGTTTTGCCAGTTTCCACCTCCACCAGCAATAAATCGCTTTTAAATGAAAAATCGCGCTCTGCCGTTTCATCCGCTGACAGTACAATTATTTTGCCGTCAGGTGACCAGCACTGCAGGTGGTAGTCTGCTTCTCTCTTTGTAATGAGCTCTGCTTTGCCATCCACAAGACTTATAATTGCTGTCTGCTTATACTTTCCATCCCAGAAACCCGCAGCATCTGACTTATACTTCATTTCCTCTGCCACAAAAGGCTCGAGTTTCTTTTCATCCTTCTTCTCTTCTTCCTTCTCCAGTAAATCTTCTTCTGGTTTGAGGAAAACAGAACAGGCTAGTTTAGAACCATCTGGTGACCATACAGGCCCGCTTGCACCATTTTTTAAGCTGGTGGCTTGCCTTGCCTCTCCACCAGCTGCATCGAGAACATAAACTTGATTTTTCCCTGCTCTATTGGAAACGAACGCAATCTGTGATCCGTCAGGTGACCATCTAGGTGAATGGTTTCGGTACTCCCCATATGTCCATTGCTTCGCTTCTCCGCCTTTTTCAATATCGATTATGTATAAATTAGACACATAGTCATTCTTTTTTTCCACCATCTCTGTCTGAACAAATACACACTTCCTGCCATCAGGTGAAAGTTGAGGATCTGTTACGGACTTCAATTCGTATAAATCTTCTGCTTTGAGAAATCTTTTTTCTCCCATCTAAGCAGCCACCCTTCCCAAATAATTTATTTATCTATCTTTATTTCGATAACAGAAATATATTTCCTTCTTCTTAATAAAAATTCTTTTACACTTTAAATGAATGGATCAGTACCTTGAAATTTTTATATATCGTTTGGAAATTATGATAAGGAACAGGAAATTTTTTTTACACTCTTGAAATCCGCTAAAAAATCCAGTACGATTATAACGAACAAACGTTCTATTTTATTCAAAAAGGAGCAAAGCAAAATGACAAGGATTCCTGAACAAGAACGCGATATCATGGAACAGGCCATTTATTTGCCGATGGTGCTTGTCGTGCTGAACCGGGATCTTTCTGTCGTTGAAAAAAGTCCATTCAAATTAAAGAAGCCCTATTTGGAGCTAATTGAAGAAACAATGAAGGCAGTCCAGAAAGAACTCGCTAAAGTAAAAAGCTATTTAAAAAAGCATAACCTTAAGGTTGAGGAAGTAAAGCGTGATGATGCATTTACGATGTTCCTTTTCATTTATCAAGGCTACGAAGAACACCACAATTATTTTAATCCCCGCATCCGCAACAAGGTCCAGGAATTGATGCTTTATTATTTATTCAAGCGCTTCAAACAAGCCGATCCTCCCCTGGAAAAAAGCTAAAGGGAATCCGGCTGATCATCGGATTCCCCTAATTTTCATCTTATATAAATAGGCTATTGCTTCTTACAGTCTTTATTAGCAGCAGGCAAATGACGCACTGCTTGCTGTTTCCGTATATCATACTCGCACCTTTTCGAGGAAACTAAAAAATGCCGGTGAATCCCAAAAACATTAAATATTTATTAATTGTCCTTGAAAACCTCACTTACCAAACTGGCATGATGATAGCCTTGCAACTCGCCGTATTTCGAACCATGAAGCAAGTAAAGGGCTTTCCGTTCAGTTTCTTTCATCCGCTGCATAAATTTTGTGCGCAGCAAGGATGTTCGCAGAAGCTGGTTTTCAAATGAATGGTGAGATACTGGCAAGGTAATGGATTTTTTATTTCTGAAGATAACCTGTGTGCTATGGGAATCCACCTTTTTATGGAATAAAACATGTTCGTGTGACACCCATATACAGTCAGGATTTGCAGGTGAATTTGTGGGCATAAAATAAATGGAGCTTATGGGGTCAATAATGATGGGGATTTTATGGGTAATCCCTGTCAGCTGCCGGGTTCCTTCTTTTCTCCCTTCATAACTGGACCCAAAATATTTACAGCTTTTTTTCACGATTTCAATCGGCCTGAATGGAGACAAATACTCCTCTTCCAATTCTATTACCTTGCTGTATGTCTTGCTTCCGTATTCTTCAGGGAGAATGATCATTGTAAAAGGATTTATTTCGTACTCTTCTACTAAATTCTTTTGGTTGATTGTCATTCCTTCATCTCCTAAAATACCATATACCCTATTGTAGCATAATGGCTAAAATTTTCTTTCCTCTTAGAAAAAATTCCTTTTTTAGCCACAATTAATGACGCGAGAAAAATTTTCTAAAAATTATAAAAATTTAGTTGATTATCTTTTCTTTCCTCCATATAATATAAAAAAGGTCTAAGAGGTGAGGTCAGTGAAAGAAAAATCGTATTCTGAAATCATGAAGGCCAGTGTGATGAAACGCATAAAAGCCAAGGAATCTTTTGTTCTGGACCTGTATGTTGACATGCTAATTTCTGAAATCCAATTAAACACGAAAAAAGAAAAATTGCTGTCTAAAATCGATAAAGCAATAGATGAACGTGACCAAATTTTATTTCTAACCCTAACAGAAGAGTTGAAGGATCTTAACAAACAATTTGGAACGTAGATGAGTGAAATCCCCCATAAAGGGGGTTTTTATTATTTTACAATAAGGCTGTGTTAAACTTTGCTGTTGATTTTCCGCTCCAATCAACATGTGCTATAACCAACTTTGTCCTTTAACACATCCTTCAATACAAAACAGCCCCTGAAAATTTCTTTCAGGGGCTGTTTTGTTTCATCTTCACTCTTGTTCATTCCGCTTTTGCACTTCATAATCCTCAAGACGGGATATTCTTTCAAGCATAGTCGGGTGTCCGTACCTGAAAATCTTCACCATAAATGGAGGATTAACCTGGCTAAGCCCTGCTTTTGTCAGCTCTTGGAAGGATGAAATCGCTGCGTCTGTATTATCAGTCATTTCAATCGCATATTTATCAGCGCGAGTTTCCTGATAGCGTGAAACAAGGTTTGAAACCGGGCTTGCTGCAAACATCATCATCGACAGGAACATAAGGAAGAGTGGCAGCGATTTGAGATCACCGGGATCCGTAATTTTAAATTCTCGCCCCCAGCGCGCGATTGCCCATTTCATCAATCGTGAAACAGCATACAGGCCGAAGAGAGATAGGAGCAGATATCCGCCAATACCGATATATATATGTTTTTCTACATAGTGGGCCATTTCATGTGCCATGATGAACAGAATTTGGTCATCATTCAGCCGATTCAGGGTCGTATCCCACAGGACGATGCGGGAATTAGAACCGATACCAGTAACATATGCATTAAGAGCATTCGTTTTTTCAGCCATATTCACTTCAAACACATGCTGCGCCGGGATGTTCGCCTGCTCTGCAAGATCAAGGATTTTCGTTTCGAGCTCCTTGTTTTTTAGCGGGTAAAAGTCGTTATACAGCGGATCAATCACGACCGGCTGGAGGAACATAATGAAAAGTGTGAACGGCACTGACAGCAGCCATGCGAACAGCCACCAGAACCTTTTGCTTTTATTCATCAGCCAGTACAGGACCACAACGATTACGAACATCATTGCATAATTGATCCAGAAATCGATCAATTCATCCTTCATCCACGAAGCAAAAGTCTGGGTTGAAATATTATAGGTCTTTGAAAGTGTAAAGCTGATATAGCTAAGCGGGAATGTTGCCACGAACGCAAAGAACGAAAGCCAGATCAAGTAGATGGCCGTTTGGCCGTATTTATTCTTGGATGTTTGTTCTCCCCATTTTTTAAAGGCCATGGAGAGACCTAATAGCAAAATCAAAAAGTAAAACAGCCATTCAAATGGTGTAGAAAGAAAGAATAATAAGTTCCTGATTTTTGAATATTCCTCGCTGAGCATCAATTCCCTGCCATTCAGAAAAGTCGCCGGATCTGCCCGGGAGCCTTCAAATTCAAATGGAAGATTTGTATCTGCAAAATAAAAAAGGTACCAGTATACCGCAAATCCGTAGAGCACATAGGCGATTACTCCATAAAAGCCCATTTTTCTCGCCATAGCTATTCCCCCTTTACGTACAACCCTTCAATAACTATTTTAGTCCGCTGCTTTAAAAATAGAACAAGTTATTGTCGGATTTAACCGTACATAGAAAAAGGGTACCAAGATGCAACATCTTGGTACCCTCAATAAATTTATTAATGGTGATGTTAAATTAGTCTGTTGATTTCCGCTCCGGTCACTCGCTTTCCGCGGGGCGTCAGGTGAGCCCGCAGGAGTCGAGTGCCCTCCGCTCCAATCAACAGGTGCTAAAAATTAGACGTGACCTTAACAGACTAATTGATAAAAGTTTTATCGATCAATGCCTTAAAGTCTGGTTTATCCTTTAAGAATTTTAAGGCATATGAGGAATCCGAGAATTCCTGGATTGTTTTCTCATCTACTTCATAAGTGAAGCCAATTCGCTCCCAGGCTAGCTTTACTACGTCCGATTCAAGCTCCTGTTTTGTTGTTTCTTTGATGTCTTTAATTGTGATTTGCTGTGCTTCCTCAGGATGTTCATTAATGAATTTGACGGCTTGCTTATGAGCATCAATAATTTTTTGAACCGTTTCAGGGTTTTCCTTAATCATTTTACCTGAAGTGACCATGACAGAAGCTGGCAGTGTTTCGCCATATGCTACTTCATCCCAGCCTATAACTACTTCTGCTCCGGTTTGTTTTTCAATCACAGCTGCCCATGGTTCAGGAGCTACAGCGATGTCGATTTTTCCTGATTTCAGCATGGCAGCATATTGTGCAGGCTGTCCTGTAAGATGCTTCATCGTTCCGCCGATGCGCTCCGATGTAATGCCTGCTTCCTCAAGATATGTTTCATATTGAACGTCATGTGTGCAGCCAACGCCTGGAGTAATGAATGTTTTACCCGCAAAGTCTTCAACAGAGTCGATGCTGACTCCTTTTCTTGCTAAAACGACCGTGCCGCCAGTCGACGCTCCAGCGATGATTTTCACATCAGCGCCTGTTGTATAATTGTTCATCGCAGGAGCAGGACCTACAAGTCCCGCATCAATTTCGCCGGTTTTAAGCGCCGTCATGAACGAGCCGCCTTCAGCGAAAGTTTTATACTCGATTGTAGTGCCGTCGCCAAGCTGCTGCTGATAAAAACCTTTATCCTTTGCGACCATCGCAGGCACATGATTGATGTTCGGAAAGTAGCCAATGACGATTTTTTCTTTGCCAGCCGATGTTTTCGATGCCCCGCCTGAACCGCATCCTGAGAGCAGCATCGCAAAAGTGAACAAGAATGTTACTGCTAAAATAGCTTTTTTCATAAGATTTCCCCCTTATTTTTATGATTCCAGTCCCCAGCGTTGAAGCACAGATTTTTCGATACGCTGGAAAATGATCTGGTCTACAATTGTTCCAATAACCCCAATGATGATCATGACACCAATTACCAGAGCCATGTTTCCGAAATCCGAAGCATAGCGAAGCGTGTAGCCAAGCCCCGGTCCGGTGCTCAAAAGCTCACCTGCCATCAGCGCGCGCCAGGCAAAAGCCCATGCTAGCCTTGCGCCTGTAACTGCATATGGAATAGATGCAGGAAAAATAACTCTTCGAAATAAATCCCAGCCGGTGGACCCCATTGTCCTGGCTGCTTTTATATATAGTGGTGAAACATTCTTGATGCCCATCCTGAGATTGAGAGTCATCACAAATGTTCCTCCAAGTACAACAACGAATATAACGGCTTTTTCATTCATGCCGAACCACATGATGGCCAGTGGCAGCCAGACGATACTTGGCACGCTTTGAAGTGCAAGCACGACAGTACCTATTGTCTCATCAGCTGATTTCGATCTCGCGAGCAGGACTCCCAGTGCTGATCCAATCACAAGAGATATCCCGAGCCCAATTGCCAGACGTTTAAAACTGGCGACCAAATCGTATACCAATGTCTTATCCTGGAATCCAGTCACTAACGCCTCAAGCACTTTTTCCGGAGACGGCAAAATAATTGGCAGCCACCACTCCAGTTTTGAACCGGTATACCAAAATGCGATGATTGCTGCGAAAAATATGATTCTTTTAATGGTTGGATTCATGTGCAAGTTCCTCTCTGACCACTTTGTCGATTTCCTTCTTCAGGAATCCCATGATGTATTCTTCCAGCTCCACCATTGCTTTTTTGTGCTGATGACGCGGCCTTGGGATGTCCACTTTAATATCCTGAAGGATGATACCAGGCTTCGTCCCCATCACAATAATCCGGTCTGATAGTTTGATGGATTCAGAGATGCTGTGGGTTACAAATAAAATTGTTTTTTGCGTTTCTGTCCAGATTGTCTCTAACTGGTCATGGAGCCGAGTACGCGTCTGTTCATCAAGCGCGCCAAACGGTTCATCCATCAAGAGAATATCCGGATTCATCGCAAGTGCTCTGGCGATCGCGACACGCTGCTGCATCCCGCCAGACAGCTCGTGTGGATAATGCCCTGTATAGTTTCCTAGCTGGACCATTTGCAGATATTTTTTTGCTTGTGCTTCTGCCTGTTTTTTTGGAAGTTCTCTTTTAAATGGAAAAATGACATTCTCAAGCACATTCAGCCATGGAAACAAAGCCGCCTGCTGAAAAACCATTCCCCTATCCTTCCCTGGCTTTTCTACCTGCTTTCCATCGATCAGAATTTCTCCGCTGGTTGCTGGTGTCAGCCCGGCAACAATCGAAAGAAGTGTAGATTTCCCGCAGCCAGAAGGACCAAGAATTGAAACAAATTCACCTTTATTTACTCCAAGATCAATACCTTTCAAAATATCAATCTGGTGATTATCTTTATCTGCGTATTGTTTATGAACATTATTTATAGAAATGAACAATTAAATCACCCCAATCAAATAAAACAAATAAGTTTAGTCGGAATTAATAAAGTTAATTATAATGTATTCTCTGACCTTGTCAACATTTCGTTTTTTTCGCGTGTTTTTTTGTGGTTTAACCATCATCAAAAAGTACTGCCCAGATATTCAAGTTCACAAAATTTTGGGGAGTTTCGTAAAATTCACTAGAGTTTTCGCAAGAATCCTAGTTACCTACAAAAGTGCCGCAAGATCTTCGAGGAAAGATGTTTAATAGAATACGGTCTTTAATATGAAATCCTTGCCGGCTGAATTAGCTTAAACCTGTCAAAAAACAAAAAAATAGACCTGCAACAAAGCAGATCTAGAAAAAATAAGAATATAGAGTCAAAACGGAAATAGAGCCGATAACTACGACGATTACATTTGCACCCAGGTAAGCGGCAATAAACGCAGATGCTGCTCCGATGACACCGTACCAGATATCTTCCTGGATAAAAAGTATCGCCGGGAAAATCAAGGCACCTAGCGTGGCATAGGGAACATTTTTCAATACTCCCTGTAAAAATGGCGGAAGTTCCTTCCCTTTGAACATGACAAACGGCAGCATTCTTGGAAGGTAGGTTACGACCGCCATGCCGATAATCATGATCATCATCTCTCTACTCATCTGCATCTGCCCTCCTGCCAAGCTTAACTGTTTCCACTATTTCTACTAGAATTGCAGACAGCAGGGTAGCCAATACAATTGCCCAGCCTGTGGACATCAATTCAGTCATGGTGAAAATGGAGTTGAAGCACGCCGCCAGAACGGCTAGAAAAACAACCTTCACATTCTTCTTCATCGACGGCACTAAAAGTCCGACAAACATTGCATAAAGAGCAACCGACATGCTTTCCTGCAGGGTTTGCGGCAGCCCTGTACCTATAAGGAAACCCAATCCTGAAAAGATTACCCAGCTTGAATATGCGGTAAGGTTCAAACCGAACATGTATCCTGCATTTACAGTCCCTTCGCGAGTCGCAGCCACCGAAAAGGTTTCATCGGTAATGCCGAATGAATAGGCCATTCTCGCAGGGATACTGTCTTCGTCCGCCTTTTCGTTCAGTGAGGCAGACATAAGAAAATGACGGATATTTACTATAAAAGTAGTAAGGACAATTTCGAAAATCCCAATTCCCTGCGCCAGAAGGCTTAATGATATGTATTGAGCTGCACCTGCAAACACTAGAAGACTCATCATCAATGTTTCACCCAATGATAATCCTGTCGTCTTGGCAATCAAACCGAAGGTAAGCGCAATCGGCATATAGCCTATCGCAATGCTGATGCCTGATTGGATTCCTTTTTTAAACTCCGTTGCCTGCTTAACTGCTAATGTACTTTCCACTCGCTCCCCTCCCTCAGAAACTATTATACTTTTATTCAATTTAAAATCCTTTACACCATTAAAATATATTATACATACTTCCATTAGCATGGAAAAGTATTTCTTTACCCGAAACAAAAAACACGGCCAAAGCCGTGTTTCATCACTTTCCTTTAAAAACTGGCTTCCTCTTCTCACTAAAAGCAGCTAAAGCCTCAAGGCGGTCTTCAGTTGGAATCGTCACTTCATACGCTTTTCGTTCAATTTGCAATCCAGTCTGTAAATCAGCATTCATCCCTTGCTTGATAGCGAATTTTGCCTGTTGTAATGCAACCGGCCCATTTGCGTGCATCATTTCTGCCCATTTAAAGCATTCATCCAGCAAGTTTTCCTTTTCTGCTACAGAGGTGACAAGCCCAAATTGCAATGCTTCCTGAGCGCTAATTCGGCGGGCAGTCAAAATCAATTCTAAGGCTTTTGCCTGGCCGACTAGCCTTGGCAGACGCTGTGTCCCGCCTGCGCCTGGAATAATGCCCAGACTTGTTTCTGTCAAACCCATGAGAGTCCCTGCAGCGGCAATACGGAAATCACACGCAAGGGCTAGTTCCATACCTCCTCCAAACGCGAATCCATTGATTGCTGCGATGGTAGGCTGCGGCAGCTGGTCAATTGCAGTGAATACTTCACCAATTTTATAAATATTCCGCTTTACATCTTCCTGAGCCAAAGTCCTGCGCTCTTTTAGATCCGCTCCCACACTGAATGCTTTCTCGCCGGCACCGGTAAAAATAATCACTCTTGCTTTAAGGCTAGTCCTGATTTCTTCAACTGTCTTTTGAAGTTCTTCCAGGGTCTCATAATCAAATGCGTTGAGTGCATCAGGGCGATTTAAAGTAACAATCGCTGTATATCCTTTTAATTCAAAATGGATATTTTTCAAATTACACCACTCCTTCCTTAATTCTCATTCTTGATAAATATAAAAAAATCCTCTTTAAAAAAGAGGCCAGCTAGGAAGCCTGCCTCTTTCAAATTTATTTACCCTGTAAAACTTGATTTTTCAATGCTCTTCTTAAAATTTTGCCGGTTGTATTCTTAGGGAGTTCTTCCAGGAACTCGATTGCACTTGGCACTTTGTATTTAGCCATATGCTCACGGCAATATTCGAGCAGCTGGTCTTCTGTCAGGTCTGGATTCTTGCTGACAACGTAGCATCTGACTGCTTCACCCAAATTAGGGTCAGGTACCCCAAGAACGGCAACCTCGACAACATCAGGATGGTTATACAATGCTTCTTCGACTTCACGAGGATACACATTATACCCACCGACAATGATCATATCTTTTTTGCGGTCGACGATATAAAAATAGCCTTCGTCGTCCATGCGTGCAAGGTCGCCAGTAAAAAGCCAGCCATCCTTGATTGTTGCAGCCGTCTCTTCAGGCATTTTGTAGTATCCTGCCATAACATTGGGTCCACGAACAATCAATTCGCCAACTTCGCCAGGAGCAACTTCTTCCCCTAGTTCATTTACTACCTTGTTTTCTACATTAATAATCGAAGTGCCAATCGAACCAGCCTTGCGAGGGCGGTCAAGAGGATTGAAACATGTCACTGGTGAAGCTTCAGACAGTCCATACCCTTCGGAGACCATCACGTTGAATTTTCTTTCGAAGTTATGCAGCAATGCTACAGGAAGTGATGCTCCCCCAGAAATGCACAGTCTCAAAGATTTTAAATCATCCGGGCTTCCTTCAGGATACTGGAATAGGAAATTGTACATCGTTGGTACACCAGCAAATACACTTGCCTCATATTTCTTTGCGATTCTAAAAACCTCTGCAGGACTGAAGCGAGGAACGATTAACAAGGTTCCTCCATTCATTAATGGTGCATTCAAGGCAACTGTCAAACAAAATACATGGAACATTGGCAACGCAGTAATGACGCGATCATCTTCATTCATTTCCAGGTAATCGCTTACATCTTTCGCATTGCTGTAAAGGTTCTTGTGTGTAAGCATGGCACCCTTTGGTTTTCCTGTTGTTCCAGAGGTATAAAGAATGATGGCGACATCGTCTTCATTAAGCTCTGGCCCTTTATATCCTTGATCACCAGAAGCGACGACATGTGTAAACGGTTTCATTTTTGACCCTAATGACAACTTGGATATTTCTTCTTCTGACATTTGGCTCTGGCCAGTTTCGCAAATGATGAAATTTTCTACCTTTGGCAGGTGCTGATGCATTTTTTCAGCCAAAGGGAGCATCAGATCCAGTCCAATAACGGCTTTAACATCCCCGTTGTTCAGTATATAACCAATTTCATCTGCAGTATAAATAGGATTGATGGGAATGACTGTTGCACCGAGCCGGAGAGCTCCGTACAAGCTGATGATAAAATGTGGAGAGTTTCCTAACAGCAGTGCGATATGATCGCCTTTTTTCACCCCTAATTTTTCAAGGCCCGAAGCAAACTTGGTAACAGTGGCATCGAGTTCAGCATATGTACTTGCCTTATCCATGAAAAAATATGCTGGCTTTTCGCCAAGCACAGAGGCAGTGTGATGAAGCTGTGATGAAAGATTCATTAACTCCCTTCCCCCTTTGTGGTGATGTACTATCACCAAACTTGTAAAAAGTTTTCTAAATATATTATATTGAAAGAAAATTATGTATTCAAGAAAAATGTGCTGACATTTTCAGCAATCTAACTAAAAATAATTAAAAAACGCGGTGTCAAAGACATCGCGTTACGACCTGCTAATAAATTAAGTTAATAAAATCTTCCTTAGAAATATTTCCGAAATAATGTTTTATATCGATCTCTTCTAAAGCTGCCGCTATTTGTGATTTCTCATATTTTTGGCCTGTGAGCTTATCCTCAATTTCGCCCACATCGCCGACACCAAAGAAATCCCCATATATTTTGCAGTTTTCAATGATTCCTTTGTTCACCTCAAAGCGCACATCGATTTGGCCGACAGGGAAACGATGAGAATGCTGAAGATTGAATTTTGGTGACTTTCCATAATTCCAGTCCCAGTTCTGATATCTTTCTTTTGAAAGTTCATGGATATTCTCCCAGTCCTCTTCTGTTAGGACATACTCCGGAATTTCCTCCATCTCTTCAAAAATATTTTTTAATAGAAGACTGCGGAACTCTTCAATTGTCACTGTTTCAGAAAGAAACTCAGAAATGTTTGCCACACGGCTCCGAATGGATTTAATGCCTTTTGATTCGATTTTATCTTTTTTCACGTTAAGGGCTGAAACAACACTCTCGATTTCTGAATCGAATAATAAGGTTCCGTGGCTGAACATTCGTCCCCTTGTAGAGAACTGGGCATTTCCTGAAATTTTTCTTCCTTCGGCGAGAAGGTCATTCCTGCCGCTTAATTCAGCGTCCACACCTAATTTTCTCAATGCATTGACGACTGGCTCTGTAAACTTCCTGAAGTTATGAAAGCTCTCACCGTCATCCTTCGTAATGAAGCTGAAATTCAGGTTACCTAAATCATGATATACAGCTCCACCGCCTGATAGCCGGCGGACAACGTGAATGCCATTCTTCTCGACATACTCTGTATTGATTTCTTCGATCGTGTTCTGGTTTTTGCCGATGATGATGGACGGCTCGTTTATATAAAATAAAAGATATGTTTCGTTTATATCGAGATTTTTCAAGGCGTATTCTTCTATCGCCAAGTTAATTCTTGGATCTGTTATTCCCTTATTATCGATAAATAGCATCGTTGATTCTCCTTTTATAATGTGAATTCCAGTCCTTCTTTTGCCAGTGATATTGGACCTTGATATATGGTCAATGCTTCATTAACAAGTTGTTCCAGCTCACCGTAATGAGGGAGGTGGGTCAGAATGAGCTGTTTAACCCCTGCTTCCTGAGCAAGCCTTCCATTATCGTAACTGTTCATATGCCCTGCTCCCTTGCCATCCTGGCTGCCATAAAAATTACACTCTGAAAGCAGCAAATCTGCCCCTGACGCAAAGGAAATGAATTCTTCCTTGTAAGAGGTGTCGGCCGTGTAAACAAGAACTTTCCCACCTGCTTCAATTCTCATTGCATAGCATGGTACAGGGTGAACCGCGGTCAAGAAGGTTATTGTAAAAGGACCAATTTCGAGCTTTTTCTCAGGGTCAAAAGCTACACCTTTTGTGATGTTTTTATATGTAAGCTTTGCGAATTCCTGCTTGTCCTGTGTATGGCCGTATATTGGCAGCAGCGGCGATTTTTTACCTAAAAACCCCTGAATAAGTCTTGCGTGCTGCAGCACACCTATATCCGCTACATGATCAGGATGATAGTGCGACAGTACAAGCGCGTCCAGCTCTTCCGGCTGTACAAAGTTTTGCAGCTTCGCGAGGACCCCGCTGCCAAAATCTATCATAAGCTTAAAGCCATCATGCTCCAAAAAATACCCCGTGCTTGCCTCGTTAACCTTAGGGTATCCGCCCCAGCACCCTACTATTGTGAGCTTCAAAGATATTCCTCCTTTAATCCCATGTTTGATTTCACTATACTTCATTTTGCCCATTTTTTCATTTAAACGGTATTTTTCAGAAAACAATCATTGACGATTCCAATCTGTTATAATACAATTTAAATAACATCACCACTGTATCAAAACACTTTAAATATTGGAGGCGAACAGCATGATTGAAAATATCGTTGAATTCTTTCGAAATTTACCTCAGAAACAATGCATGGAGTGTGGAGAACCAATAAAAGAACAGCACGAATGTTATGGAAACAAGTGCGATGGATGCATGCATCCTGGGAAACGATAAAACTATATTTCACCTATGTTTTTTCGGTGTAATACAATCCCTTTCAGAGTTTTGACAGCAAATGAAAGGCCAGCTCGTTCATTTTGAACGGCTGGCCTTTTTTAATTGCTATAAAAACGTCTACTTTTCTGCAGAAACGGCAAAGCGCCTCTTATGCATAAGTTGGAAGTATATCCACGTTCCAATCGATAATGCTACAATATATGCTCCGAGGATTTCAGCATTTTGCCACATAAAGCTTAGATCCCCGCTTGAAATGACGGATTTGAAACCTTGTACTGAATACGTCATTGGCAAGAATGCATTAAACTTCTGCAAGAATCCTGGTATCAATTCCAAAGGGAATGTACCCGCACTTGTTGTAAGCTGAAGTATTAAGATGACAATTGCCACAAATCGTCCAGGATCCCCCAATATAGTAACAAGGAATTGAACAAGGGTGATAAATGTCAAACTTGTTATTATAGAAAAGATCAGGAACAGTGGAAGGCTTTTAACCTCCAGACCCAAGCCTTCAAGCAATATGGCATCAGCAATCAATGCCTGAATAACCCCAATTCCAGCTAAAATCACAAACTTACTTCTGAACCAGCTGAAGCCGCTTGATGGCACACCTGCAGGTTCTCTTAGCGGAAAGACGATTGACAGCAGCAATGCACCGACGAAAAGTCCTAAAGATAAAAAGTAAGGTGCGAAACCTGTGCCATAGTTTGGAACTTGGTTAATTTTCTCATTCTCCAGTTTAACAGGTGCTGCAAGCATATTATACGTATCATCCGAAGGGTTGACTTTCGCTTTTTCTGCACCTTCTTTAAGCTTATCCGCGAGTTCCGTTGTACCTTCTGCTACTTTCCCGTTCCCTTCAGCAAGTCTCTCGGCACCAGATGACAGCTTACCAGCTCCATCTGCCATTGCAGATGATCCTGTTGCAAGCTGATCCATTCCCCCAGCAAGTTTGGTCGAACCAGCTGCAAGTTTTTCTGAACCAGCTTTAGCCTCGGCAAGCTTTTCACCAAACATGCTCATTCCAGAATTAAACTGTTCCTGACCAGCAGCTAGTTTATTCGCTCCATTTTCAAGCTGGGCTCCTCCTGATGAAAGTTCTTCAAAGCCTTTACGCAACTGTGATTGCCCCTGAGATAATTGACCCAGACCGCCATTTAGCTGCTGTGCTCCACCTGCAAGGGCACCAGCTGATTCTGAAAGAGTACCTGTGCCTTGAGCAAGCTGGGCACTTCCTGCTTCCAATTTTTGCAATGCTTCTGCAAGCTGTTTCTGCTTATCTGGATATTCAGCTAAAAGCGGCTGCATCATTTGCATTTGTTTCTGCAGCTCCTGAATGCCAGAGTGCAGCTCATTTGCTCCTGCAGCAGCATTATCTGAGCCCTTTTTCCAGGCTTGCATATTTTGCGACAGCTGCTCAGAACCCTGTTTAAGCTTAGATGTGCCGTCTTCCATCGCAGGAAGCTTGCTGTTTGCTTGCTGTAAACCGGCAGCTAACTTTGATGCACCTGCAGACAATTCTTTTTCACCCGAAAGGATTTCTCCAGATGCGGCTTCTAGCTTCTTATGCCCATCTTCCAGCTGTCCCAGTCCGGATGCAAGGGAGTTTGCTCCATTAGCAACCTCTTTGACACCTGACTTCGCTGAAAGCATGCCGTTGTTGAACTCAACAGATTTCCCGGCAAGAAGAGATAGATTTTCATAGAGTTCATTTGAACCATTCTTTAATTCCCCTGCACCATCCTTTAATTCTGATGCGCCTTCACTTGCTTTGTCCAATCCGTCAGCCAGATCACCTATTTTATCAAACATTGTTTCTGCATAGGTTTCAGACACCTTCTCAGATACAGAGGCCTTAATTCTTTCTGCTGCCGTTTCACCAATTTGAGCAGAAAGAAAGTTAAAGCTTTCATTCGGCATGTAAATGAGTTCAAGTTTTTTTGGCGTGTCGTCCAGCAATGTAGTAGCATTTTCGGAGAAATTTTCCGGAATTTTAATGAGCATATAATACTCTTGCTCTTTTAACCCTTTTTCCCCGTCTGCTTTATCTACAAAATCAAAACTAAAGTCTTTGCTTTCCTGCAGTTTCTCAACTAAATTATCCCCAAGCTCCAATTTTTCTCCTTCGATCATTGCACCTGAATCCTCATTGACAATAGCAACTGGCAAATCAGAAAGATGTTCATAAGGATCCCAAAACGCCCAGAGGAACATTCCGCTGTATAGAACCGGGATAAAAATCACAGCTAAAATTGGGATTAGCAGCTTCTTATTGCGAAGTATCGCTAAAAATTCCTGTTTTAATAGTTTGTTTTTCATAGTTGTCCTCCCTTTTGTAATAAATGACCATTTTGTTCATTTGGTCAATTGACTCCATAAAACAAGGACTATCCTATATAGACAATCCTTTGAAAATGTAAAACTCAAACAGCTGTGAGATGTCTTCCTTTTCAAGCGGTTTGTGTTTTTTCTCCCAGTCAAATATTAAGGCAATATAGAGTTTCATCATGATAAACGCCGTCATTTCAGGATCGCACTCTTTAATCTCCTTTTTTTGAACAGCCAGTATGACCTTATCCTTAATATAGTTGATAATGGCTGTTTCCATTTTTGCCATCACTTCCAATACTGCCGGTGTCCCTAGATCTCTCGCTTCCTGCGAAAGCTTGATCGTCAACTGGTGTTCTTTACGGAACTCAAGGAGCTTATACAACGCCCGATGAACGTTTTCGTAAAATGAATGAGACGGATCTACTGATTCGTCTGCAACCCGCTTCATTTCCTTGATGAGCCTGTTCACGATCTCATCGAAAAGTTCCTCCTTGTTCTTGAAAAAGGTATATATCGTTCCTTTTCCAACATTGGCCATTTTGGCAACCTGGTCAATGGTTGTAGCCTTATAGCCATAGAGAGAAAATGAGTTGGATGCTGAATCAATGATTTGCTGTTTTCGGTCGATTGCCATGATTACACCTCTCTACGAATTAAAAATGACCAAATGAGAGAATTGGTCAATTCGTTCAATAGATACTTTATCACAAATGATTTTGCTTTACAACATAAATATAGTTGTTTTGTTTCTTAGCTTGTGGAGTTTTAGGTTTCTATTGATTTCCATAGTTATGAGCGTGAAATAAAAGCCATTTTGATTCGTGAACAAGTTCAAAAAAGGAGGTACTTGCTGTTTTATTTATAAACAAATCGATGACTAGAGCGGTAAGTGCTAGGCTCCAGCGGGACAGATGGCCTGTTGGATAACTTAAGGAGCAAAAACTGGAATAAGTGGGCTCCGAAAAGACGTCTTGGTTACCTGAATAGCACAAAAAATGGTAAAATAGGACTCCAATATGGCCTCTTGGGTACCTGAATAGCACAAAAAATGGTAAAAGGTGAAACCAATAAGACCTCTTGAGTACCTGAATGAACAAAAATCGTAAAAAGAATAAGCATAAGAAGCGCTCCGAGAACCATTCACTCCACTTTTTACATACGAATGCTCATGAACAGCCTCAAAAAACAGCAATGTTTACGAAAACAGCCAAAAAGAAAAAACCCTAAAAGGGTTTTTAAGATCCAAGTTTTAAAAATTTCAGTATTTTTTCTATAGCTGCTTCACCCTGGTCAATGCAGTCTGGAAGACCAACACCTTCATAGGAGCTGCCTCCTATAAAAACACCTGGAAGCTCATTTTCAAGATCGATTTTCAGTTTTTCTACTCTTCTCTTGTGGCCAACTGTATACTGCGGCATCGCTTCTTTCCAGCGGGATACGACCGCAAAATCAGGTTGTGCCTGAATATCCATGGTTTTGTTTAAATCGTCAAGGGCGATTTTGATGATTTCATCATCGGAAAGTTCAACGACTGCTTCGTCTCCCGGTCTGCCAACATACAGCCGGAGCAAGACCTTTCCTTCAGGAGTTGTATGAGGCCACTTCTTGTGTGTCCACGTACAGGCTGTAATCGTATAATCACTGTTCCTTGAGACAACAAATCCTGTTCCATCGATGTCTTCCTTAATCACACTCTCAGGGAACGCCATTGCTACAGTAGCCACTGAGGTTGATGGCATATCACGAAACGGCTCAAATATATGGTCATGATCTGAAAACATATGCAAGGCAGCTTCATGTGGCGCCGAAACGAGGATGCTGTCTGCATCAAGTGTTTCTCCGCTGCTCAATCTCAAACGGTAGCCATTATCCTGCTTGCTGACTTTATCAACCCTGATGCCCTTTAAAACTGAACCTGGTTCAAGTTTCGCTTCTATCGCGTCGACGAAGGATTGCAGCCCAGTTTTCACTGTCAGGAACATTCCTTTTTTCTTTTCCTGCCCGTCTCCAGCTGTTTTCTTTTTTGGAGAAGGAGTGGTTTTCCTTGTACCAAGAATCAGACTGCCGTATTTTTGCTCCACTTGGTAAAACTGAGGGAATGTTGATAAAAGACTCATGTTATCAATATCTCCTGCGTATATCCCTGAAAGCAAAGGCTCAATCAGATTTTCTACAACTTCATCACCAAGTCTGCGACGGAAAAACTCGCCTAATGACTGGTCACCTTGGACCTTGGAAGGAGGCATAAAAAAGTCTCCCGCTGCTCTGAACTTTCCTGGCCATGAAAATAGGCCTGTTGTAATGAAAGGAGCGATTTGAGTCGGGATTCCCATAACAGCGCCGCCAGGCATAGGGTGAAGCTTGTCCTTAACCAAAACATAGGATTTCCCTGTGCTGTTGTTAACAAGCTGATCGCCCAGTCCAACTTCGCGAACCAGCCGACCTGCACTCGCCTTCCTTTCAAGAAAAGAATCAGGGCCCCTTTCAATGACAAAGCCATCTTTAAGATAGGTCTGCATTTTTCCGCCGACTCGGTGCGAGGCTTCGACTAACTTTACATCAAGGGGAAGCTGGCTTTCCCGGGCATGCTTTTGCAAATAATACGCAGCAGTCAGACCAGTTATGCCGCCTCCGACAATTACGACTTTTTTCATTTCTGTCACGGTAAATCGCCTTCTTTTTATAGTATTAGCGTGAAGTAGACAGCTTCTTTAAAATCACATCTGCCATCGCGTCAATAAATTCAGGCTCTGCGTTCGGCATTGGAGGCCTGTAATAGCTAGCTCCGATTTCGTCCGTGACTTTTTTACATTCGTAATCGTTGTCATACAGGACTTCCAGATGGTCGGATACAAATCCCGCAGGCACATAAACAAATGCTTTATAATCATGTGCTTCGGCCAGATCCCGGGTAAGATCCTGCACATCAGGCCCAAGCCAGGGTTCAGGAGTATTCCCAGCACTCTGCCAGCCTACCTC
Organism: Heyndrickxia sp. MSNUG; assembly: GCF_049532715.1. NCBI lineage: Bacteria > Bacillati > Bacillota > Bacilli > Caryophanales > Bacillaceae > Heyndrickxia > Heyndrickxia sp. MSNUG. The sequence goes on along the minus strand of NZ_CP150978.1, from coordinate 1,271,327 downwards.
GTAGTTCTTAACATTTGCTTTTTGGGCAATCATGTCTGCAGTCTTTTGCAGCTGATCCGGGTATGGATCGCCCATCTGAAGGATTTTCTCCGGAAGACTGTGGGCAGAAACAATCAATACTGCATTTTCACGCTCATCTGCAGGCATGTCGACGAATGTTTTCTCCACACGGTCAGACCAGTATTTAATAAATTTAGGCTCGTCATACCAGCTCTCGACAGATACGATTTCCGGTCCACCAAGCTTTGAAGCTTCTTCCTTTGCTCGTCCATTGTATGATTTCACGCTGAATGTTGAGAAGTGGGGAGCCAACACGATGCTTACAGCCTCTTCTATGCCATCTTCATGCATTTGCTTGACTGCGTCCTCGATAAAAGGCTCGATATGCTTGAGGCCAAGATACATTTTAAATTCAATCTCATCCTGTAAACTGTTTAAATGCTGCTCAAGCTTCTCACCTTGCTCAATCGTAATTTTCGCAAGAGGTGAAATGCCCCCGATTGCTTCATAGCGATCACGCAAATCTTCAAGCATCTCAGGCGACGGCGTCCTGCCGTGGCGAATATGTGTATAGTATCGTTCAATATCTTCTTCTTTGTAGGGTGTTCCATATGCCATAACTAGCAAACCCATCTTTTTCTTTGTCATGATTGCACCTCTTTTTACTGTCTCTAAGCTTTTATTCTGCCAAAAACAAGACTATTTTACCAATTGCAATGCTCTGCAGCAGACATGAGCCTATCTGCTAAGCTTTGAGGCAGAATACTCATGTACAAAAGCGGTCAACTTTTTCAACGTCTCTGGGTTCACTGAAGGGAAAACTCCATGTCCGAGGTTAAAAATATAGCCAGGCTGTGTCATTCCCTGATCTAGGATTGCTTTTGCTCTTTCTTCAATTACTTCCCATGGAGCAAGCAGAATTGCAGGATCAAGATTTCCCATGACTGTTTTCTGGATTCCAAGCTCACGGGCTTCGCTAATTTGTAAACGCCAATCAAGACCTACTACATCAAGCGGAAGGTCATTCCACTCTAAAGCGAGATGACTTGCACCTACCCCAAACATGATAAGAGGTACATTTTCTTCCTTTAAAGAGGAGAAAATCCTGTTCATTACTGGTTTAATAAATGTGCGATAATCATGGACGTTAAGCGCACCTACCCATGAATCAAAGATCTGGATTGCTTTTACCCCTGCTTTGATTTGGGATTTCACATATGTAATCACCATATCGCCTAGCTTGTCCATTAGAGCGAACCAAGCTTCAGGCTGTGCGTACATGAAAGCTTTTGTCTTGTTATAATTCTTCGAAGGACCGCCTTCAATCATATAGCTTGCTAATGTAAACGGAGCACCTGAGAAACCAATCAAAGGTACAGATAATTGTTCCTGTGTTAGCAGCTTGATGGTATCGAGAACGTAAGGAATATCTGATTCAGGATTGATTTGGCCTAAATTTTCAACATCAGCAAGTGATGTGACCGGGTTAGCAATAACTGGACCTATTCCTGTTTTAATTTCTACATCTACTCCCATAGCAGGAAGAGGTGTCATGATATCCTTATAAAGAATCGCCGCGTCCACGCCATATTGTTCAACTGGCAGCCGCGTAACATAAGCGCAAAGCTCAGGCTGGTGTGTGATTTCAAATAGTGAATACTTTTCTTTGATTGCTCTATATTCAGGCTGTGATCTGCCAGCCTGCCTCATATACCAGACAGGAACATAATCTGTTTGCTCTCCTCTGGCTGCTTTTAGAAATGTATCGTTGATTGTTTTGCTCATTAGGGGAAGTCCACCTTTCAGTAATGTCTGTCTTCCATTGTAATATAAATAGATTAAAATAAAAAACACCATTTTTTCGCTATATACACTATATCCTTTTTAATAGCCAATTTCATAGAAGACGCTCGAAAATGTCGAAAAATTGACGAATTTATTGTTTTAGGTTATTAATATGTTCGTTTTTTTATATTCTGCTGTTGATTTCAAGCATCTGTTGATTGGAGCTGAAGTCAACAGACCATTTTAATAAAGATAAATTTAAGGCTCTGTTAAACAAGGCTGTTGATTTTCGTTCCAGGCGCTTCGCTTTCCGCGGGGCGCTGAGCCTCCTCGTCACTTTCACTCCTGCGGGGTCTCACCTGACCAGCTACGCCCGGAGGATTCTACGCGCCCTACCACTACAATCAACAGAGTTTAAATGACAACTTTTAGCTATAACGGAGCCAAATTTAAAAAAGCATTCATAATTAGGTTTAGTTCCTTCAAATTAGTATAATTACAATATTGAATGTATTTTATTAATGAGGTGAAAAAAGATGAATGTGTATATAGCTTCTGGCACAGCAGATTATTTGACGAAATTGAAAGAGCAGCATCCTGAAGAGACTCTTGTTTTAATGAACAATAGTGAATCAGCCATCCTTGTCCACGAGACAAATGGAGCAAGCTTGTTCAATGAGCCAAGAAAATATGAAGTGATTGATACCGCTGGTTCACTTGACCAGCCTGGTTTCTCCGTTTTCAACAATATACCGGTTACTGACGAAGGACGCCCTCTATTCGAGAACCGCTTTTTAAACAGGCCGAGGCTGATTGAGAACGAACCAGGTTTTAAAGCCATTCGTGTCCTTCGCCCAGTGTCATCTAATACTTATATTATTTTAACTGTATGGGAAAATGAAGGAGCATTCGAAAATTGGCAAAAATCGAAGGCATATGATCATGCTCACAAAAACCGCGGAACAGAAGCCGGCATCGATAACGCAAAACCGCACATTTTCGAAAGCGCTTCGTATGTCTCGAAGTATTATATTGGAGAATAGTAAATGGGAGGCGTAAGCTGCCTCCCATTTACTATGGATTCTTCACTAACCCATTCCTATTCGCATATACGGCAGCCTGTGTTCTGTCTGAAATCCCTAGTTTACCAAGTATATTTGAGACATGAGTCTTTACGGTTTTTACTCCTATATAAAGTTCTTCACTGATTTGCTGGTTTGTCATCCCTTCTCCAATACACTTCAGCACATCAAGCTCGCGTTCTGTCAGTTCACTGTGTGGTTTTCGATCCTGGCTTCTTAGCCTGTTCATCATCCGGTTCGCTACCTTTGGCTCAATCACAGGTTCACCTTTTGCAGCTTTCTCAATCGCGCTGATAATTTCAGCCGCTGTAGCAGTTTTCAGCATATAACTGAAAGCACCAGCTTCAATGGCTGGAAAGACCTGCTCGTCGTCATAAAAGCTTGTAATGATGATGACTTTGCATTCAGGGCAGAAGCTCAAGATTTCCCTCGTCGCGTCGATACCAGTACCACTTTCCATTAAGAGATCCATTAATACTACATCCGGCAATGTTTCTTTTACAAGTGCTACGGCTTTTTTGCCGCTGTCTGCTTCCCCGACAATCTCGATTTCCGGTTCTGTCGCTAAATAGGATAATATGCCTTTGCGCACCATCTCATGATCATCTACTACAGCAACTCTTATTTTCCCCACTACTCTTCCCTCCTCATAGCCGGTATCCGAATATCAATATATGTTCCTTCTTTTTCTTTTGACCTGATGTTATATGTACCGCCGATTTGTTCACATCGTTCTCGCATTGTCTTTAACCCATAAGACGCCATCCGTTCGTTATGGATGTTAAAACCTTTCCCATTGTCGCCAATGAATAAATGAATATAGCGATCTTCTTCAGACAGTACCAGCTTTACCTTAGAGGCATCTGCATGCCTAAGAATGTTTGAAAGAGCTTCCTGCACAATCCGAAAAATATGCTCTTCTCCAGCTTTGGATAGATTTTCAATTTCATCGACGCTTGCTTCAAAATTCAGGCTTGTTTTTTGCTTAAGCTCCTGAATCAGCTTGACAATGCCATCGCAAAGACTCTCCCCACTCAATTGGACTGGCCGTAAATGGAGGAGCAAAGCACGCATTTCTCCCTGAGCTTTAACTGCAATCTCTGATATTTGCTCCAATTGCTGCTTTGCCTTCTCCGGATTTTGTTCAAATAATCGCAGTGAGGCTGAAGACATCATACTTAGCGCAAACAGCTGCTGGCTTACTACATCATGAAGATCCCTTGCAAGGCGCTGTCTTTCTTCCATAATTGCAGCCGCCCTAGCTGTTTGTGAAAGCTCTGTTTTCTCCTCGGCAAGTCTCTGCAGAGATTGAACCTGTTCTTGAAAATGTTCCGATAGCTGATTGAGCTCTTCAGAGATTAATCCTATTTCATCCTTTTCATAGGTAATAATTCTTTCACTGAATTTCCCTCTTCGAAGTGTCGTGACGAATAATAAGATATCCCCAAGCCTGCCTTTAATTAAATAACTTCCTCTAAGTCCGAAGTACAGACCGGCAGAAGCCAATATAATGAAACAATAAAGCCACAGCCAAAAAGTCATTTTTGTTGTCAGTCCGCTATGTGGTTCTATATATAAGTAGATTTGCATTCCTATAAAAAGAACGAGTGAAGAGATGAAGGCCATCATCAAAAAAGTCTGGATAAACCAAAACCGGATACTGGACATTTGCTTCATATTCTTCCTCCTATACCCGGTCAATTCGAATCGACCCTACCTTGAGCTCTACGGTTATTTTCAATTTCCTTACAGCTTCATCATAGTTATCGGACTTATATGTGATCACATGTTTTATTTGATCTGGTGCATAATCAAAAACCTTGCATTCTCCAACGTTCACAGCAGCATAGATCATTACCGGGACATCTTCTGGAATGATCATTTTTACATCACCAATCCAGCCCTTCACTTTGACTGGTGTTTCCTTTTCAGGTATGAATCCCTTGCTGAAATCCATAAAATAATCCCCGACCATATTGAACAAATCGATTGGCTCTACTGCCCAGTTTTGCTTCTTGAAATTTACATCCCCAACCGATATTCCCTTGATTCTTTTTATAGAAGCAGAATCATGATACCCCGCAGTATCTTCATCCTCTTTTTCTAAAGGAAAATCTGTATTAAAACTGACTTTCATTTTGTTCTTATTAAAAAGCATACTAATTCCAAAATAGGTCAACAATACTGGCCACAGCTTCCAAACATCAAGAAATTGGAATGCTAACATACCTAATCGATCGAGAATCAGCAGCCCAGAAAAAATAAGAAGAAATGAACTCCAGCCAAAATGCCGTTTTTTACGCATCAGGGAATTTATTAATTCAACACAGCCGTACACAAACAATACAAAAGGATAGGAAACGACAAATAGCTCTTTTATTTCCAAGGAAATGACACCAATATTAACCAATAAAAGAATAATACCTAGACCAGATAATAATACGGCAAACGCCACCTGATTCATTGAACGATTTTGCAACTGCATTCCCTTCTTTCTTCCTATCCTAATCTCTTATTCTTTTTCGAAGGAAAAAATCCCTCTTTTCCTTTTTATTTTGGCTCCCTGTTAAACTCAAATAATCAAAACTCATTCTTTATTTTAAAGGATGAATGGCTGTTTTTCGCCCCGCCTGAGACAGTGTTGTCCTCCGTCTAGAGACTGAAAAAAAATAATATTCCATCCTTCTCACAACTTTAATTGTTCATCATATCCTGTAGTACTCAATTAGGGAATTTGCCCATTAAGAAGAGAGGCAAATTCCATTACTTATACTGAGAAAGGAGAATGGTTGTATGGCTATAGAGTTAACAGCACTTCATTGGATATATGTTTTATTTATTTTCTTGATCATTGGATTTATGGTCATGAAACGAGATACATCATTCATATCCATCATCGGAATTTTTTTATTAGCCGTTGTTGCGACAGGATCCTTAAGCGGATCGGTTAGCAGTATTTTCAATAGCTTCATATATGCAATAACCGAGCTATTGCCCACTATTCTTGTCATTTCGATTATTGTGGCCATGAGCCGCACATTGACGGTGACAGGAATAAACGATGCGATGATCTCACCTTTCGCCAAACTGATTCGGACACCTGCACTTGCTTATTGGACGATTGGTATTTTAATGATGGTGATTTCCTGGTTTTTCTGGCCATCACCTGCTGTTGCCTTAATGGGTGCGGTCCTGCTGCCAGTAGCAGTAAGGGTTGGTCTGCCCGCACTCGGTGTAGCCGTTGCAATGAACCTATTCGGTCATGGCATAGCGCTTTCCGGCGATTTCGTCATCCAGGCTGCACCAAAATTGACTGCCGATGCAGCTGGCATTCCGGTCGGCTCTGTCGTGCAAGCAAGTATCCCGCTCGTTATTGTAATGGGTGTGGTGACCACCATTACAGCTTTCTATTTATTAAAAAGAGATATGAAGAACGGCAAACTCAAGAGTGGAGAAACAATAGAATCAGAGATTGTAAATACAAGTGATCCTAATCTGCTTTCTGCTGGCGCCAAAAAGTTTTTCGCATTGCTGATCCCACTACTGTTTGCTGCAGATGTAGCAGCTATGTCCATCCTCGACCTTCAAGGAGGTGACGCCACTGCACTTATTGGAGGTACGTCCATTTTCATCCTGCTGCTCATTTCGCTTGCAGCCCACAAAAACAATGGCCTTGAAAAAACCACTAGCTATCTTATTGAGGGGTTCCAATTTGGCTTCAAGGTTTTTGGACCCGTCATTCCGATTGCTGCCTTCTTCTATCTTGGAGATTCCGGATTTACCAAAATCATTGGAGAATTTCTCCCTAAAACTTCACAAGGGATCGTAAATGATTTAGGAGTGGCTTTAGCTCACATCGTTCCATTGAACGCTGAAGTGGGGGCTGTTACACTGACTGCTGTCGGCGCGATCACGGGACTTGATGGTTCTGGTTTCTCCGGGATTTCACTCGCCGGATCTGTTGCCTCCATTTTCTCGACTGCAATAGGTGCAGGAGCTGCGACCCTTACAGCTCTAGGCCAAATTGCTGCCATATGGGTTGGCGGAGGCACCCTCGTCCCATGGGCCCTGATTCCTGCAGCAGCTATTTGCGGGGTCGATCCATTTGAATTAGCCAGAAGGAACCTGCTTCCGGTCACCATTGGCCTGATCGTTACCACCATTGTTGCGATGTTCCTCATTTAAAATACTGGAGTCAAGTGACTCTGTTTATATATGAAGCTTCCAATCGGGAAGCTTCTTTTTGCTGAATGAGTGAATAGCTTTATATTAAGATGATATAAATGCTATAATTATTTAAATTATCAAATAACTTTTTTTTACGTGGAGGAGATGAATCAAGTGCAGGATCAGCTGTTTAGCCAAATCGAGAATTTATATCCTGAAATGGTGGAAATCCGCCGCTTTATGCACCAGCATCCAGAATTGTCTTTTCAGGAAGTGAACACAGCAAACTATATTCAATCTTACTACGAAAAACTGGGCGTTGAAGTACGCGGAAATGTCGGAGGGAACGGAGTCGTTGCTAAGATTCATGGCTCAAAGCCCGGGAAAACTGTAGCACTAAGAGCTGACTTTGATGCATTGCCAATTCAAGACGAAAAGGATGTCCCTTACAAGTCACTCGTTCCAGGTGTGATGCATGCATGTGGCCATGATGGACATACTGCCGCATTATTGGTGCTCGCCAAAGTTCTGCACGAGTCTCGGGAAAACCTGCATGGTACATATGTAATGATTCATCAGCATGCTGAGGAATATGCTCCTGGAGGGGCTATTTCAATGATTGAGGATGGCTGCCTGGAAGGTGTAGATGTTATTTTTGGCACACATTTATGGGCTACAGAAACGACTGGAACAATTCAATACCGAATTGGGCCAATCATGGCTGCAGCTGACCGATTCGAAATCGCCATCCAGGGCAAAGGCGGACATGGTGCCCAGCCGCATAAAACGAAAGATGCCATCCTTGCTGGTTCGCAACTAGTGACGAATCTTCAGCAAATCGTGAGCAGACGTGTAAACCCTGTTGATTCTGCAGTTGTAAGCGTTGGCTCCTTCATGGCTGACAATGCTTTTAACGTGATTGCCGATAAAGCAAAGCTCATTGGTACAGTCCGGAGTTTTAATGAAAGTACCAGAGAGTTCATCGCGGCTGAAATAGAAAAAATCATCAACGGAACGTGCCTCTCAATGGACTGTTCCTATGATTACGTCTTTCACAGAGGCTATCCTCCAGTTGTAAACCATGCTGCGGAAACCGAATTCCTGATTGATTGTGCTTCCAAGGTGCCTGAGGTGAAAAAAATTGAAGAAACGGAACCGCAAATGGGCGGTGAAGACTTTGCCTACTATTTGCAGCATGTAAAAGGCACCTTCTTCTTCACCGGAGCAAAACCGCATACAGATGAAGCCTACCCTCATCATCATCCAATGTTCGATTTTGATGAAAAAGCCATGTTGATTGCAGCTAAGACATTATGCTCTGCTGCGATTCACTACCAAACATATGAAAAAGCTCGCCAGGAAAAGCACGAAACTTTGGCCTAAATGCAAACACCCCTGCACGTTACATCTGCGGGGGTGTTTTTAATATCCTCAATCGATAGGCATTCATCGCGGTTTCTCCAAGTTGATCAAGAAGATTATAATTGGCATAGGCACCTACTACAGCCCCGATGCCAGGAATCATTTGCAGCATTTTTACCAAATCAATATAATCTCTGTACTCCTGCTGGAACTCCTGCCAATCGACTTCAACGAGCTGAGCTTTCTTTTCCTCCCAGTTTTCAATCCTCTCAAGTGTTTCCTTTCGTTTTTCATCACTTGAGAAGGCTAGCTGGAATACATAGAGAATGAACAATCTTTCTTCATATGTTGATGGATCATAACCATATATAGATGCTGCATCAAACAAAAATTTCATTTTAATCGATAAAAGCAGAGGAAAGTCCGCCATTCCCAGCAAAATACCACCAGCACCCGTACCAGCCCCTTCAACAGCAGCTGTTTTTCGAAATCCAGCCAGCCTTTTCTGGAGAAGTCCATCCTTTTCTGCCAGTGTCAGACCTGCCCCCTGCTGTTTTTTTGTGGTGATATTTGAGCCAGCGAGCGTTGCCTTCACCATATTTTTAATGCTTTCTGTGAGAATGTAATGGACTTTTTCCGGAATCATCTGGTTGACTTTAGTTTGTGCTTTCTTTGAAGCACGCGCTATAAAACCTGAACGTCTTTTTAATTTCCGTTTCCACTCGAGTACATCTTCGTACACCTTCAGCTCATATTCATTCAACGTTACTACCCCCTAGTTGATTCTACGCCTGAAATAATAAATAGTTTCAAAAAAAATCCATTTCATAAGTGCCGATGCATGAATGAAATGGATTTTGAGTTAGTATGTTATTTGATTTTACCCTTTTAAAAAAGCTACCTAATTTTTATAAAGAACCGCAGGCAGGCTAAGCCTTAAGCAGCTTGCTTTGAATGTAAACAAAGACAAAGAATATTGAAAAAGCACTACCAGCAGCTAATATTATAGCCCCAAACAGCCCTTCACCTTTAAGCAGAACAATTCCTGCAAAAACTGCAGATTGAAAAATCATTATTTTCATCAACAAACTGGTAAATGATTTTTTCCTGGCTGCTTCCGGTACTGGATACAAATTAATCCATAGCTTATTTTGATGATGACTCCATAATGGAAGAAGCTGAAAGCCTGTTAAGTATAAGAATAGGATGGCAATTAATATTTGACCCGGGCCGTATGTGAAAAAGTAAAGCGCCGCTCCGCCAATTGCAGTCAGCCGAACGAGCAAACCAAAATAATCCCCACCCCTTGCAAAGGTCCTTAAATAAAGATGGCTGAAGGTCAAATCCTGTCGATATGGAATTGTCTTGAACAGCCAGTCCAGCCATCTGCGTCGTTTTGTACGATCCCTCAATTTAGGGACATCTGTAAATAAATTCGCAAGCCGGTAAAAGGAATTCATCCGTCTTTCTTCATCTTCTATCAGCTGTTCCCACTTCAGCCCCTTGCTGCTCGTCTGTTTTTTGTAGTAAACATATAGCAAGATCAGCATAATGGCAGGAATGGCTGCGAAAATCAACTGTGCCCCTGAAAAGATGAAGTACAAGAGAACAGCATTGATACAGAAGCGTACCAGGCTATCTGTGATTTTCACGCTTTTCTCAATATTATATTGCACTCGCCATCGAATCAGTAAATTGATCCATTTTAGAAGTACAAGTATACCTAACAGAATGAAAAAGGATTTAAAGCTGGCTCCATGGACTTTTACATGCAGCGGCATGAGTACAGCGAGAATAATCAGTAATAGATAGGACTGTAAACTAAGGCTAAACACGATCGATTTTTTAAAATAATCCGCAAGCCGTGTTTCAAGCGGCAGCAAGAAAATCTTATCAGCCTCTGTCAAAAATGTCTGGATTGGACTGTAGGTGAGTACTACAGCCAGCACAATAGCCATAATCCAAGCTGCCGGAAAGTCTTGCTCTAGAGTCTTAATCCACTCTTGATAATAAAATGCTGCCGATCCAATCAGAAACAGAAGGACCACTACAAGGTGTCCATTAAAAATATACCGTAGATAACTTCCCGTCTCTTTTGTGAATGAGGTGAAGCGTTCCTGCCATAAAGTCTGCGGATTAAACATAGTCTTCTTCCTTCGTCAGCTGGATATACAGGTCGTCCAACGTGGCACCTGGCATGGAAAATTGGCCGCGCAGCTCATCGAGTGTTCCCAACGCCCTCACCTCACCATTATGGAGAATGACAAAACGGTCACAATATCTTTCCGCAGTTGCCAGGATGTGGGTGGACATCAAAATGCCTGCACCGCTTTCTTTCATTCGATTCATTAGATCAAGTAGAGACTGAATTCCAAGCGGGTCAAGGCCTACAAAAGGTTCATCTACTATATAAAGAGATGGCTGAACAAGGAATGCGCACATGATCATTACCTTTTGTTTCATGCCTTTTGAGAAATGAGCAGGAAACCATTTAAGCCTCTTGCTCATTCTAAATTCTTTCAAAAGTGCTTCGATTCGCTGTTTGTATACTTTTTCCTCAAGTCCGTAGGCCATTGCAGTCATTTTAAGATGTTCTTCTAAAGTCAACTCATCGTATAGAATGGGTGTCTCTGGAACGAACGTAAATTGTCTTCTGTATTCCTCTCGATTTTCAATGAACGTTTTTCCATTTATCTTAATGTCACCCTGGTGCGGCTCCATAAGACCGATTACATGTTTAATCGTTGTACTTTTCCCCGCTCCGTTCAGTCCGATCAATCCCACAATTTCGTTTGGATTCACCGTAAAGCTTACATTTTTTAAAACCGGATTCCTAGTATATCCCCCGGTTACCTGATTGATTTCCAATAATGACATCGCAAACGCCCTTCCAATCGTATTTCCTGTACATATATTTTAACAAATCCAAAAGGTTTAGGAAAACCTGCAACATTTCTTAAAACTTTTTTTGCATATTCCCTGTTAATCCGGGCATCATAATCTTTGAAGGGGCAACAAGTAATCAATCGAAATGAGGTGTCTGTAAAAGACATATTGTTCGATTTATAAAACACACTGATTTCAACGTTCAAATAAGGGGATGGTTGCATTGCGCTACGTAAATGTTAACCCAGCCGTTCAGTAACATCACTCCACATTTTGAAATGAGGTGTGTGTCGCAGATCACTTCTCCGCTTTATAAGTTGTGAAACCTACTAAAGCAGACAGGGGATGGTCCGATTGAACCAGGTATTGAATAACCCATCATTTATCTAAATTCAAATTGAATTTTAAATGAGGTGTTTATCAAAGGTATGCCTGCTGAGAACGTAAATGAACAGTAGTTAGTTCCCCTTCAGGGACAGGATTCCATGCGGATCCTGTCCTTCTTATTTTTTTGCTCTGTTAAACAATGCTGTTGATTTTCGTTCCAGGCGCTTCGCTTTCCGCGGGGCTGGCGCTGAGCCTCCTCGTTGCAGGCTCTGTGGGGTCTCACCTGTCCAGCTGCGTCCGCAGGACACTGAATAGCTTCCTCGAAACAGTCCACGCACGATGGAAATGCGTTAACATTTTCGTAGGAGTACGCGCCTTCCACTACAATCAACAGGTTTTATAACAATAGTGAGCTTTTACAACGCCATTTCTTTAAATTCTTTGGCAAAATATGATAAAATACCATAAACATGTCCGAAAAACTTGAGAAACTTGATAAGCCGCATGTTAGTTTGGACAGACGCAAGCGGCTAAGTGCTCGAGCAGGAACCATTTATTATTTAGGAAGGATGAATATGATGAGTGATTGTATTTTTTGCAAAATTATCAATGGAGAAATTCCTTCGGCTAAGGTATATGAGGATGAAAATGTACTCGCCTTCCTTGATATCAGTCAGGTAACAAAGGGACATACGCTAGTCATTCCCAAAGTACATAAAGAAAACGTATTTGCCTTAAGTGATGAAATTGCAGCTAATGTATTCTCCGCCGTACCAAAAGTGGCAAATGCTATCAAAGCCGCTTATGATCCAATTGGATTGAATGTACTCCAAAATAATGGTGAAGCTGCCGGGCAATCTGTCTTTCACTTCCACATGCATTTGATTCCACGCTATGGAAAAGGCGATGGTTTTGGGGCTGTCTGGAAGACTCATCAGGAAGAATATACTTCTGACGATTACAAGAAAATCGCTGCTGAAATTAACAGCAACATCTAAACTTCCGCTTTGCGGAAGTTTTTTCTTTTTCAACTCCCTTTGACCAAGAACCTTCTTTGATGATTATTTTTTCCTCGGTCAAATCAATTCCCTGCTTCTCTAGCCTTTTCGTTGTTGCTTATTTCCCCTGAGATGAAACCAATTTTTGCTTCAACAGTCTTCCTTGCTGCTCATTTCCTCAACCATGGTGATTTTGTGCTGCAATAGCCAAAATTAGCATTCATGCATTTTATTTTAATTTTTCTGAAAACATTAGAAATCTGATTCTATTTCTGGTAGCATGAGTATAACTTTAACTCTTTAGTGAAGTACCGTATTTTGAATTTGGGGGGATTAAGTTGAAGCGTGCATTTAACTTTAATGCTGGACCTGCTGCATTGCCTGAAGCTGTATTGGCTAAGGCAGAAAAGGAGATGATGAATTACCAGGGCAGCGGCATGGCAGTCATGGAATTAAGCCACCGCAGCAAAGAATTTGAAGAGATCAATGACCGCACTAAAAAATTGCTTAGCAAGCTTTTAGACATTCCTGCTGATTATGAAATCCTATTTTTACAGGGAGGTGCCAGCCTGCAGTTTTCCATGATTCCGATGAATCTTCTTGAAAGCGGGAGTACGGCGGACTATGTCCTTACGGGGACATGGTCAGAAAAAGCATACGAAGAAGCACTGAAAATTGGAAAAGCTGAAGTGGCAGCCTCTTCAAAGGAAAAAAGCTACAAATCAATCCCCACTATTCATGAAATCAACTTAAAAGACGATGCTGCTTATTTGCACATTACTACGAACAATACAATTTTTGGAACACAGTGGCATTCCATTCCTGACGGTTTGTCAGTACCGCTTATCGCGGATATGTCCAGTGATATACTGAGCAGGCCACTTACGATTTCATCCTATGGGCTGATTTATGCCGGTGCACAGAAAAATCTTGGTCCATCAGGTGTCACTGTCGTCATTATCCATAAAGATCTGCTGAAGCGTTCCGGCAAGAACCTGCCTGCCATGCTGAATTATCAGGTTCACGCTACTTCAAAGTCACTTTATAACACTCCGCCAACTTTGTCTGTTTACTTTCTGATGCTAGTCCTTGAATGGGCGGAATCTTTAGGAGGAGTGACCGAGCTTGAAAAACTGAACAAGAAGAAAGCCGGACTGCTATACGATGCCATAGACAATAGTGATGGATTTTATAAAGGCCATGCTGAAAAAGACAGCCGTTCTCTTATGAATGTCACTTTCACTTTAGAAAATGATGATTTAACAACTTCCTTCCTGCATGAAGCGGCTGAAACAGGATTTATCGGACTCGCCGGACACCGGTCTGTAGGCGGCTGCCGCGCGTCTATTTATAACGCTGTCCCACTCGACCATGTAGAAAAATTGGCAAACTTCATGAACAGCTTCAGACAAAGAAATTAGCCTATCGCCACTTATGACACATTAACGCATTACCTCACTGGGGGTCTGACCCCCAGCGCTTTAAAGTGGTGAATTATCTTTTTGCTTTACTGTAATTGCATTTGTGTTATAATTGTACCAAGCTTTTCGCTGCAGGCACGAGAGCACTGCAGGAGAAGTACTAGTTAGCTAGAATAGCAGAGGAGAGATGAGAATTGAATACGAAGAATCTTGTAGCATTGTCACTTTTAGTGGGAATGGGGGCAGTTTTGCACGCGATTGTGCCTGGTTTTTTCCTAGGAATGAAGCCGGATATGATGCTCACCATGATGTTCCTGGGAATTATTTTATTCCCTGACAAAAAAAGTGTTTTATTAGTTGGAGCTGTGACTGGACTTATATCTGGATTGACAACTACTTTCCCTGGCGGCATGGTTCCAAACATAATCGATAAACCTGTAACAGCGTTTGTCTTTTTCGGAATCCTGTTGTTGATGAAACGTTATCAAACTTCTATTTATACTGTAGCTGCCTTAACAGCCGTAGGCACCATTGTTTCCGGAATCGTTTTCCTTGGTTCTGCCTACTATCTGGTTGGACTTCCTGGACCGTTCACCGCATTATTTGCAGCGGTAGTGCTTCCAGCAGCGGCATTCAATACAGTATTCATGGCGATCCTTTATCCAGTTGCCACAAGCATTTTCAAGAGAGCTAAACTTGCAGAAGTAAATTAATGTGAAAAGCCCCTGTTCCCAACAGAACAGGGGCTTTATTTATTTATCGTTGTTATCTTAAATTCTTTATTAAGATCCCTTCCCTATTGTTTTGCGATGATTGGTTCTTTTACGAATGTTTTTTATAGATGAATGAGCACAAATAAACATTCTAATGAAATGAATAAAAGATAATCCCTATTAATAATAAGACTGCTCCTCCGCCTGCAAGTGAACGTGCTCTTTTTCGCAACAGCACCTTTGGAGGATACATTCTCGGTTTATTTAATGCAAGGAGGTTATGGATTGCCCCGGCAAACATAGCAAAGCTGACGAGAAATACCACACTGATAAAAATCCCCATTCCTCTCCTCTCCTTCCTGAACCGCATTCCCTTAATTATCTTTATGCCGGTTAATTTAAGGCTATGAGGCACAAAACGGTTTAATTAATCAATTTTAGGAAATTAAATAAACAAGAAGAGAGGAAAAAAGGAATCTCCATCCTTTTGAAGAACATATTAAGAAAGACTAACGAGGTGGAAAAATATGAATACAAAATCATTATTAATGGGATTCTTGGTTGGAGGAGTTGCAGCCGGAGTAGCTACCCTTCTTACAGCCCCCAATCCCGGATATCAAACACGGGGAATCCTTAAGGCTAACAAAGATGAATTTATCGGCTCAATTAAAGATGTGAAGGATGCCGCAATAGAGCTGAAGGATTCGGTTGCTTATGCTTCTAAGGAAGGGAAAACAGTTATCCAATCATTCGTAACAGATGTTAAAACTGCAATATATAAATGGCAGCTTCATACTGAAGTAAATAAAAATGAGCTTCAGAAAGATGTCATGGAGCTTGAAGAAACAATCAAGGAGCTTGAAACAGAACTAGCTGCTTCAAATCCAAAATAAATCCTGAAGATCCTTCCCAATTTATTATTTTTTCCAACTGGGAAGGATTTTCCTTTTACATACAGAAAGATATATTATGCAAATGGCGTTTTTATTATGACAAATAAAAATTTCCTCTAAAACAACCCGACTTTAGATGGAATTTAACAAATTCAAAAAATTTTGTAAATTTATATCTTTATTAATTTTTGTTTTATTGGCATAATGAAAATAGAAAGAATAATAAAGTAGGTGAATATGAGAATGGCAGATAAAAACTATTCAATGAAAGAAGCAATGATGTTTAGCCAGAGAATTGCACAGTTAAGCAAAGCGCTTTGGAAGTCGGTTGAGAAAGATTGGCAGCAATGGATCAAACCATTCGACCTTAATATTAATGAGCACCATATATTATGGATTGCTTATCACTTGAATGGAGCATCAATTTCAGATGTGGCAAAATTCGGGGTTATGCATGTTTCCACAGCCTTCAATTTCTCGAAAAAGCTTGAGGAACGGGGATATTTAAAGTTCTCGAAGAAGGAAAGCGATAAGAGGAACACTTACATCCAGTTAACAGAACAGGGCGAAGCTATTTTACTGGCCTTAATGGAAAACTATGAACCTGATAAAAACGCTGTCTTTTCTGGCGCCATGCCTTTGAAGGAGCTCTACGGGAAATTTCCGGATATCATCGAAATTATGGCTATCGTCAGAAATATCTACGGAGATGATTTTATGGAAATCTTCGAAAAGTCTTTTTCAAATATAGACAACAAATTTACCGATGCAGATGGCACACTCAAGAAAATAGATCCAGCCGAAAAGGAGTACGCTTAATTTCCAATATACTTTCTTAACTCCGACATAAGAGGAAGGAATAACCCCTGTGACTCACAAGCTTTGATTACTTCCTCTGGCTGCAGTTTCGGCTGGACAACAGTTGAAAACTTCTTATAAAGCGGATGAAAATACATAAATCCCTCCGCTTTTTGTTCTTCCAGTTGCATGCTCATTTTCTCACAAGCCTCAAGAATATTTGCTACTTCCTGCTGGGTTAATCCTCTTTCAATAATCAGCCGGTAAAAATGTTCCTTTGAGCCAGTAACCATTTTCAAGAGCAATTTTTGATGGAATTCGAGCATATTAAGTTTTTCTATGATTTTTCCGTAATCCATTTTGCCTTCCCCTTCAATCCTCTTATAACTTTATACTACCCGAGTGCACCTGATGCTGCAATTACAAGACAGCTATTTGAAGAATATTGAATTTGCTGACTCAAGCATGATAAAAAACTATCTTTTTCTTAAATTATTTGTTATTGTATTTAAGATAAAAAGATTGATAAGGGGGGATTCTTCGATGATCTCCATTTTGTTTGTGTTTGTTCTTTTTGCATTTTCCATCCTTTTCTTTATTAATAAATTAACCGACTCCCTCTGTATCCAAAAGGAAATTCCAGAAGACAAACATGCTAAAATTTTCAGAACGATCAATATTTTAGTTACAATCTTGTTAATTTCTTCTTTTATTGAAGTTTTGTATGCGTGAAAACATAAATTAAGCGGTGAGGCTGCCCTCACCGCTTTTTATTTATGGCTGAGATTCGTTACCGAGTGCCAGCCTCCATTATTTTTTAAGATTGCATCAAGCTTACAGCCAAGATGCACCGATGATAATCAAAAGAATGAACAAGACAACAACTAGTGCGAAGCCGCTGCCAAAGCCACTGTGTCCTCCTGACATAGGGAATCCTCCTTCCTAATTTACAATCCTGGGCATAAACTCAGCTTTTCAAAATATGGGGGCCGACTGTCCCCCATATTCTATTTACGAATTAAAGCCAAGCTGCACCTACAATGATTAACAGAATGAATAACACGACAATTAATGCAAAACCGCTACCGTGACCTGCACCCATATTAACACCTCCTTCCAAAGTGTCTAGAATATCTTATTCACAAAGTTTATTTCCGCTTAGGCAGTTATCCTGCTTTTTAGCATTTTGTTAATTAACAGAAAGAAGCACCGACGATAATCAACAAAATGAACAAGACAACGATTAAAGCAAATCCCGAATTACACTGGCCCATAAAAAATTACCTCCTTTATTTCTCTTCCCTACATCCTATGCACAAGTGCGGAGACGGTCTGGATGTTTGCCCATGTTTCAGGACGCAGTAAAAAAAATCCCGGTTATAATTTTTGTAGAAAATTGAAATTATGTTATAGTAGAGTTTGTGGATTAAGATATGCCCACTAGAAATTTCTGTTTAGGAGTTGTTCACCATGAAAAAATTGTTACTTACCCTCACGGTTGCAGCCGGAGTAATTGGATTAAGCGCATGCAACGGCGATAATGAAAGTTCTTCTGAAGTACTCGTTGAAACAAAAGCTGGAAATATTACAAAAGATGAGCTTTATGAATCAATGAAGGATAAGTACGGAGAGCAGGCACTACAGGAGTTGTTGTACCAAAAAGTACTTGCTAAAAACTATAAAGTAACTGATAAAGAGGTAGACGCAAAGGTTGCTGAATTGAAAAAAGAGCTTGGAGATAACTTTGAATTAGTTCTTCAACAGAACCAGCTTAAAGATGAGAATGAATTAAAGAAAGTTCTTAAAGACCAAATGCTCATGGAAAAAGCAGCACTAAAAGACGTTAAAGTATCTGAAAAAGACGTAAAAAAGAGTTATGAAAACTACAAACCTGAAATCAAAGCTAGCCACATTCTAGTTAAAGATGAAAAGACTGCACAGGAAGTAAAGAAAAAGCTTGATGGCGGAGCGAAGTTTGAAGATCTTGCTAAAGAATATTCACAAGATCCTGGTTCTGCTGCTAATGGCGGCGACCTTGGATTCTTCGGCCCTGGAAAAATGGATCCTGCATTTGAAGAAGCAGCTTACAAACTTGAAGCTGGCCAGGTCAGCGAACCTGTAAAATCACAGTTTGGCTACCACATCATTAAAGTAACAGAAAAGAAAGAAAAAGAATCGTACGATAAAATGAAGGACAAGTTGGAATATGATCTTAAGCTTGCCCAGGTAGACGCTAATAAAATTCAAGAAGTCATGAAGCGTGAGCTTAAAGCTGCTGATGTTGAAATAAAGGATAAAGATCTTAAAGGTGCCGCTGAATTCCCAGAAGCACCAACTCAGCAATAACGAAAATCAGATCGTCATATTTGATCAATTAAAAAGAACGCTGGCTCCAAATATGGAGCCAGCGTTCTTTTATGCTTCAAGCGATTTTTCTCGCTGTTCTCTTTCTTGTTCAAGCCTCTTCATATAAAGCTCGCCTTCACGTTCAATGCTTTCCAATTCTTTTTCCCTTTCTTCCTTCCCTGTTTTCACCGCCATAAAAGCACTGAATACGATACCTGCTGCGACCGCTATTACCCAAATTGGAATTGACATTTTTTACACCCTCCATTATTTACAGGTTGTCCAAATTGACTCTTACTGTATAAATATGTATCAGGCTAGTAAATATGCCATTTCAAGAAAAAATTATTTGATCCTATATTACATACAAAAAGGCTCCGTTAACAAGGCTGTTGATTTTCGGTAAATGCACTTCGCTTTTTCACGAGGCTGGCGCTGAGGCCGCAGGACACTGAATAGCTTCCTCGGATTTGCCCACACACGATGAAAATGGGAGTTAGCATTTTCGGAAGCCTTCCACTAGAATCTAAAGGGTATTAAAAATCAACATTCAGCTTTAACAGAGCATACAAAAAAAGCCATTCCAATGGAAGGCTTTTTTAATTTGCTTATTTATGGAACACTGGCTTATAAAATGAACGGTTATCGAGCGCGAATACTCTTTCTGAAAATTCTCCAGGCTTTACTCGTGCAAGTGCACGGTCAAGCATGTTCATTTTTGCATCCAGGTTATCAATATAATGCAGAATTTCTGCTTCTTTAATCAGCGGTGGTTTTGGGCTTCCCCATTCAGCTTTGCCGTGATGGGATAAAACCATATGCTGCAGGATCACAACTTCTTCTCCAGCAATACCCAACTCGTCAGCTGCTTTGCCTATCTCAGTGACCATGATGGAAATGTGCCCAAGCAGATTTCCTTCCACGGTATAAGTTGTTGAAATCGGCCCAGAGAGCTCGAAAACTTTTCCTAAATCATGAAGGATGACTCCTGCATATAAAAGGTCTTTATCCAGGCTTGGATACAGGGACGCTATCGACTTAGCAAGGTCCAGCATCGAAACTACATGGTACGCCAGCCCTGAAACAAATTCATGATGATTTTTAGTGGCAGCCGGGTATTCCATGAATGCTTGTTGATGCTTTTTTAATAAATGTCTTGTGATGCGCTGGATATTGGGATTTTTCATGTCAAAAATATATTGTGTAAGCTTACTGGACATTTCATCCTGGCTGACTGGGGCTGTTTCAAGGAAATCAGAAAGTTTAACAGAGTCAGCTGCAGAAGCAGGCCGGATTTGCCTTATTTTTAATTGATTACGGCCTCGGTAATTCTGAATATCTCCTAATACTTTCACGATATTTTCGGCGGAGTAGATGCTTTCATCTCCTTCGGACACATCCCAAAGCTTTGCTTCAATCTCCCCGCTTTGATCCTGCAGGATGAGTGTCAAAAATGGTTTTCCATTGCTGGCAATTCCCTTTGACGAGTGCTTTATGAGCAAAAACAACTCTACCTGGTCACCTGTTTCATGATTTAATATACCTTTATTCATCTCTAACCGACCTCTCCTCTCTGCAACATTATAACATACAGAGTCTATAGTCTCTGATACTCAAAACATGGCATTTCTAAACTATGTTTGGACTTTTTTCTTCCAAATTCAGAATCTCATCATTCTTAAAATAATCAAGCAAGTGACGATGGCACGTGAAGAACAGGATTTGATTATTGGGCATTTCCCTAAGTAAACCAATAATACGCTCAGTTCTTTTATGATCGAAATTAACAAAGCTGTCGTCAATAATAATCGGAAATGGATATCGATCATAATGGACGGAGGCCAAGGCAAGCCTGACCGCTACATAAACTTGTTCTGCAGTTGCTTGACTGAGTTCATTCGCTTCAAAAAGGATATGGTCATTTCTCTCAATTAAAAAACCGCTCCCTGATAACTGAGGAATGATCCTTACATAGCTTCCGTCTGTCAAAACAGAAAGGAAGCTTTCAGCTTGCGCGAGCATCCTAGGCATCCGCTCGTCTTTAAAGCGATTGATTGTCCTCGAAAGCAAATCCCTGGCAATCGCATACTTTGCCCATTCTTTTGCATCCTCTACAAAATCATGCTTCATTTGTTTGTATTTATGTAGCAATTCACTGTAAAGTCCGCCTTCCTCCAGTACATTCATGCTATGTTTGACATTGGCAAGACTGTCAAATTGAGAGGATAACTCTTTCTTGCGCTGTTCAGTCAGCTGAACATTTTCACTAATCTGGTCCTCAAGTGCATTACCAGTTAATATCTGTTCCCTATCTTGAGAAGTTATGCCAGATACCGCCAGCTGGTGATTCACATCAGCCAGTCTTACTGACCAACTTTTCATTTGTTCATGCTTTTTAGCCTGGATGCGGAACTCATCCTCATCATCGGCTTTAGCCTGGGCAAACAAGCTCAGCTTCTCTTCTGTAAGTACCTGCTGATCCTTTTCAAGCACAGCAACTTCCTCTTCAAGCTCATCCAATTTCACGGTAAGTTCATGATATTTTGCTTTTAGGTCGATGGCTTCCCGCAATTTCTTTTTCATTAAAGCTGCCGTCTCGATAGTAGACATATTAGCACTCTGCAGGAAACGTTCTCCCAACATTTTAAGGGCTTTTTCAAACTCCTCTAAAGTCCCTGATATAGATTGCAGCTTTTCCTCTGTTCTCTTTCTTTCGCGGAAATTTTGTTTTTGCTTCTCGACTAATTGATATGCATCGAATAACTTTCCGTGTCCGGAGGCTGAACTTAATCCCAGCTGTTCGATTAATGCTGTTTTTTTAACTTTAAATCCAGCTTCTTCCATTTCCCATCTTTCAAATTGCTCGATGACTTTTTCATATCTCATCTGCTGCTGCTCGATCTTCACGAGCAATTCACGATGGCGGTGTCTCAGTTCCTCATCCTTGAGAAGCTGGCTTTTTATAGAAAAATGATGACCATCGGGCTGCTTGTTCAGCATCTCTGTCAAAGTTCGCTCTCGGTTTAAAAGCTCGGTAAGAATTTCATCTCCAGATGCTGTGACCTTATGGGCCTCAGGTTTGAAATGAATGATAAGGAGGAATAACAATCCCGTTATTCCAACTGCTGACAGCAGCCATTGGCTGTTGATGGCCCCCCATAACAAGATGCTAAGAAAAATAACTCCAAACAGCAGAAGCTGGTAGCGATCTTTTTTCTTCTGGCTCGTCCTTATAATCTCTTCATTTTTCACTCTGTTTTTATGGGCCAGTATCTGATCTTTCACCTGACTTAATTCAAGCTGGATCTGCTGTTTGTTCTCGAGAACCGCCAACTCTTCTGTTAACTGAACCCTCTTCGCTTCTGGCAAGAGTTCATTCTCCACCGCTGACAGGGTACCCTCCAATTCAACGAGGGCGTTTTTTTCTTCTTCAAACCCAGATTCAAGCTCCAGCCTTTTGTCTGTTAATCTTTGCTGGCTACGCTGGATGTTCTCGAATTCCTCTTTTATAAAAACACTTGTATTTATTCCTTGAATCGTTTCTTCATTGAAATCAGTGTATAAATTATCATTTATTTGACTGATTTCTTCCGTAAGCTCCTCAATTTTCCATTCAAGTAGCCGTTTTTCCTGCTTTAACTGGTCAAGTAAAGGCAGACGTTCGAGTATGGATTCAATCTCGGTTTCCTGCTCGAGTAATGCAGAATCAGGTTTTGATGACTCTGCTTCATTTATAAGAGTCATCATTTTTTCCTTGATCCATAACATTCTTGCCTCGATTGGCTTAAGCTGCTGATCAATCTTCTCATAGCGGAGCAGCCCGTCTTCCGGAAAATTAACTGGCCCATACTCTTCAAGCTTTCTTTGCAAAGCAGCTTCCTCGATCACCATTTGCTCATTTCGTTTGTATTCTTTCAGCTTAGCGTTTCTTTGCTCGCATTCTATTATTTCTGTCTCAAGCTGCGCTATTTTCCTTTCAATCGCTTCTTTCTCGCTTAATAGCTCAGAATAGCGCTCATTCTGATATTCTGCCTGTTTTAAGGCTGACTGTACTTCCTTTATCTCTTTCAGCTTTTCATTTATTAAAGGTTTCTTCCCACTGGGTTTGAATCGGATCTCCATTTCTTTTAGCAATGCGGTTTCAGCATTAAACAGCTTATCTGTACCCAGTGTACCTGCGGAAAATAAATACTTTCCAAGCTCTTCTCCCTTTATAGCCTGGATATTCTGCAGTCCATGGACATTGAAGGAGAAGATTGCCTGGTAAATGCTTTTATCCATTCTTTGCATCAGATCTTTCAGCAGCTCTTCACCGCCGACCGTTCCATCCTCGAGCGACACTGTAACATCGCCTGCCGCCTTGCCCTTTACTCTCTCGATTACTGCAATTCCCTTCTCAGGAAAAAAAGCTTTTATCTTGCCGCCATATTTGGAATGATTTTTTGGTTCATAGCGCAATTCAGTGCTTTGTCGGGCCGGAAAGCCAAAAAGGATGCTATGTATAAACGACATAATCGTGGACTTACCTGCTTCATTTTCGCCATAGAATACATGAAATCGATCCATTGAAGTAATTTGATAATTTTCCAGCTTGCCATACCCATAGATATGTAAATCGATGATTCGCATTTCGCTTCCTCCTTCCCTTAATTCTTCATCAGCAATTGAAGCAGAATTTTTTCTGCATCCAGCACAAGCTGCTCCTTTTCACTTTCTTCCAGTCCTGAAAGATGTCTTCGCGCCTGGCTGTGCTGGAATAAAGGAGATAGCGCATCACTCATGTCCTCATACTTTTCAATCGTATCGAACAGATCCTGGTAAAAATCACTTTGCTTTAAAAGCTCACCACGGTTGGCAGCGATTTGTTCTTTATAGGCAAGCCTGTGAACCCAGACAAAGGATTCCTCCTCTTTTTCTTCATCCTGTAAAAGTTCGAGCAGTTCGCCGCTATCAATCTTGTCCTTCACTTCCATTAAGCCATGATCAAGATGTTCAATGTGGATTGCCAGGAGAACGCCTTTCCCTTCTTTTCTTTTTTCATCCAGTGAAGAAAGACATTGCTGATAAACATCATTGAAGCTTTCCGCATTCTTTCCATCTATCATGATTTCTTCCCATATGACGTCAGCCGTTTCAACAAATGACACTTCAGAACCGCTTTCAGTCAGGCTTACTATATATGCACCTTTGTCTCCCTGTTCTTTCCTGTTACGTCCTTGCGGATTACCAGGATACACAACATAAGGATATTCAGCTAATATTGCTCTTTTATGGATATGACCGAGTGCCCAGTAATCGTAGCCCTTGTCCAAAAGTTCGGATAAGCGGAAAGGAGCATAATTTCCATGCTCACTTGCTCCCTCATTGTTGCCGTGCAGCAATCCGATATGAAAATCCGCACCAGCAATCCTTTCATACTTCTCTATCCATCTCTCCATGACATGCCGTTCAGGATAACTGAAGCCATACAAATGGACCCGCGTACCATCCATTTTACTAAATGGCGCCATTGAAAATTGGTCTTTGAAAAAGAAAACATTATCAGGAAATTCAATTTCAACCGAATGGCCCCCAAGGTGATCATGGTTTCCATGGATGGCATATACTTTTACCCCTTTTTCCGCCAATCTGTTCATTTCATTCCTTAATACAGCCTGTGCACGGATGCTTCTGTCTTCACTGTCATACAGATCGCCAGCTATCACTACAAAATCCACCTCGTGTTTGATAGCAGCATCCGTTATATTTTTTAATGCTTTAAAGGTACTTTCCTGAAGCCGATGAAAAATGGCTTTCGGCAGATGCCTCAGTCCCACCATCGGACTATCAAGATGAAGATCAGCAGTATGTAAAAACTTGATCTGTTTCATAAGAAATTTCCTTTCCAGTCCATTTTTCGTCTAAGCATTTTACTTTTTCTTGTAAATTATGTCTATAAATTAAAACGATTAAATTTACACAAACAATCTTTACCTATTTATTTTAACACTCTAAAAATACGAATGCACGTTCTTATCGCCTTGTTTAGAAAAAAAGCTGCAGCTCCGTTTATTTGGGCTGCAGCCATTCTCTGTAAGCTATCCAAGATACTCTGTAAACAATGCCTCTTCTTTTATACTTCCCTCTTTTAGTTGCACCTGATAAGCCTTTGCATCTCGCCTTGAACTTACGGCCTTGGAAAGTTCACCGTCGATAAAATGTAAAGCCGCTCCGTCATCTGCAGCGAAACCCCCAGGAAGCTGTCCAGCAGAAACCAATCGCTGGTATGTTGGCCGGCGGTCTTCCTCACCATCATAATGAGGACAATTGCTTCCTTTTAAAAATCCAAGGCTTTTTAAAGGCTCAAGCCCATCGCCAAAGGAGTCAGTAACGCCTGCTTCAAACCAGCAGATCGAGCCAGCACTAATTCCCGACATCATAATCCCGTCCTGCCATGCTTTTTTGAGGATGATGTCAAGACTCCAATCCTTCCAGAGGGCAATAAGGTTTTTGGTATTGCCGCCACCAACGTAAATGACATCTTTATCCATGACAAAGTCTTCTAAATCCCGTGAAGGCGGACTGAATAATGACAAATGGGATGGTACACAATTATGTGACTCAAAGGAATTATAAAACCTCGAAATATAATTTTCAGAATCCCCGCTTGCAGTTGGAACAAAACACACTTTCGGACTTTGTTTTTTTGTTTGAGCTAAAATATACAAATCCAGCAAGGGGTTGTCTGGCTCCATTGAAAAACCTCCACCGCCAAGGGCAATGATCTGCCTCATCACAATCACACTCCTTCATTTATATAGAGTTTCTATTCAACAATCCATATGCTAGTTCCTTCTATAAGAAATCCGCAATTCTTGGAATTGCGGATTTTCTTTTACATATTTATTCATTTTTCGTCAGCTGCAGCGCCTTTTTAATATCCTTAAAGGAATTGGATTTTCCATACATGAGAACTCCGCCACGGTAAACCCTTGCTCCAAATACAGCTAAGAAACCGATTGTTGCGACAAGGATTGCAATGGACAAGGCAACTTCCCAGAATGGGATATTCAGCATACCTACACGCAAGAACATAAGCATTGGTGAGAAGAACGGTATGAAGGAAGTATATTTTATAAACGGAGCCTCCGGTTGGCCCAAGCCAAACATAGCCATCATGAAACCGGCCACAACCAGCAAGGTCATCGGTGTGATCATTTGCTGAACGTCCTCAATCCGGCTGACAAGGGACCCAAGGAATGCCGCCATGGTAGCATAAAGGAAATACCCTAAGATAAAAAAGATGACAGCATATGCGATGGTGCTGGCAGGAACATTTTCAAAACCAAAGAAATCAAAGAAGCCGCCTTTCATGGTTTCGAGATTTTGTTTGATTGAAAAGTACCCAACAAGCAGGAGAACCGCCAGCTGAGTTAAGCTTAAGAGACCGACACCAATAATCTTCGCGAACATTTGCTTGATTGGCGAAACACTGGAAATGAGGATTTCCATCACACGGGAAGACTTTTCGGTTGCAACTTCCATTGCAATCATATTCGCATACAAAATGACAGCAAAATAAATGATGAACAACAGTACATATACAAGACCCCTTGCCTGGTTCAGTTCCTCTTCTGTCTTCGCGCCTTTTTCTATCGCAGATTTTTCAAAATCGACTGGTGCATATAATTTTTCAAGCTGCTCCGGAGCGATGTTAATCTGGGTTGAGGCCATCATCGTTTTGATTTGCTGCAGAGATGCCTGAAGATCTGCAGCAATTGCAGAATCTGCAATGCTCATTGCTTTATAAGAAGCAGCTGGGAGACCTTCCTTGTTAAGCGATATCTCCAGCAACCCTTTAAAGCTCCCATCCTCGACTGCTTTTTTTGCCTGATTTGCATTTCCTTTATATTCTTCAAGGACAATATCATTATCTGCCGCCTTCATCTGCTCTTTCAGCGGCACAAAGACCTGCCCCGTTTCATCGATTACTGCTATTTTTTCGACTGATCCATCTTTATTGAAAAAATCTATAATGTTCGTCATATTGGTTAAAGCCAGCATGATGACAGCTGTAATGATTGTCGTCACAAGAAAAGATTTCGTTTTCAATTTGCTCAAATAGGTATGGAATAATATGATGAAAAAGTTATTCATAAGAATCACCTACTTTTTCTATAAAAATATCATTCAAGCTAGGTTCCTCTAAGACGAATTTGCGGATAAACCCCTTGCCGACGATTTCCTGTAAAACTCCTTCAGCAATTTGCTCTCCCTCAATTTGCAGATGGATTCCCTCCGTAGTCTGCTTCGCTTTCGTCACGCCTGGAAAATCTTTAAGGAAAGCTGTTTCAAAATCAGCATGAATCACTAAATTCTTTTTCCCAAAGGAACGTTTAATTTCCTTTAAGGAACCATGCACAACAGGGCTGCCTTTATGCATGATACAAATGTGCTCGCACATTTCCTCTACATGCTCCATCCTATGGCTTGCAAACACGATAGTTGTTCCTGCATTTTTCAGTCCAACCACCGCCTCTTTTAACAGTTCCACATTCACAGGATCCAGGCCGCTGAACGGTTCATCAAGGATCAAGAGCTTTGGTTTATGAATGACGGCTGCAATGAATTGGATTTTTTGCTGGTTCCCTTTGGACAGCTCTTCTACCTTTTTATCCGCGTACTCAGGAACCTTGAAACGATTCAGCCAATATTCCAGCTCTTGTAACGCTGCTTGCTTTTGCATTCCTCTCAACCTTGCAAGATAGACGATTTGGTCGCGTACTTTTAGCTTCGGATATAATCCTCTTTCTTCCGGTAAATAGCCGATCATGCTGCTCGTGCTATAATTTATCGGCGATCCGTCCCACGTAATCTTGCCTTCAGATGCATCAAGCAGTCCAAGGATCATCCTGAAAGTTGTTGTCTTCCCCGCTCCGTTTGCACCAAGGAATCCGAACATTTCTTTTTCTGGTATAGTAAGTGACAGACTGTTTACTGCAGTGAATCCGCCGAATCTCTTTGTATTCTCCTCCTTTTCCCATAACTTATTACGTCAAATGAATGGAAATAGTTTCATATTTTCAGGTGTATTTTATTTTGCATAATTAAAAAAATTATGCAAAAATAATAGTAAATCATCTGAATCTTTTAACAAAGGGGAATTGTTATGGAAACTTACAAGCTGACAGCCTTTGAACCAAATGGAGAAAAATTGATCGACGAGTCCTTCCAGGCAGCAAACGATGACGAAGCAAAAGAAATGGGCACAAGAATGCTTGAAGAAAAAAATCTGAGCGAAAAAACACACCGCTGCACATCTCCAAGAGGAAAACTGATTTTATTCCGTCCATAAGTTAGCTAAAAAAAGCAAAGAGGAATCATTCCTCTTTGCTTTTTTGGTCATATGCTATTTTATTTATTTTAAGTAATCCCACTTTATCTGAGAACCTCTTATTTCCCCTTGAAGTCGGGTTTCCTTTTTTCCAAAAATGCTTTGATTCCTTCTTGGTGATCCTCGGTCTGACGCATTTTATACTGGCCATATTTTTCAAGTTCAAGAATTTTCAATAATGATGGCCTGTTTTTCTCGGCAAGAATTTTTTTCGTTTTGATCATTGCCTGAATCGGTTTACCAAGCCATTCCTGTACCTTTGCTTCGACTGCCCCAGTAAAATCCCCATCCGGAACCTCATCAACCAGGCCAAGTCGATATGCTTCATTCGCGGAGAGTGTCTTTCCGTCCCATATCAGCTGCTTTGCCTTGGATTCCCCGAGACGTTCTTCCATGAAAAAGTGTCCTCCGCCGTCAGGAATCAATCCAATCCCTATGAAATTCATTGCGATTTTACTTGATGGCTCGGCAATTATGTAATCCGTAGCTAGTGCGAGACTGAAACCAAGTCCGGCAGCAGCACCAGTAATCGCGCTTACAGTCACTTTTGGCATGCTGTACAAGGTTACAATCAAGTCATGAATATAATCCATTACGTGGTAGAAATCGCTTTCATTTGTATTCGAAAGCATCGTCTTAATATCCCCGCCAGCAGAAAACGCACGCCCGGCTCCCTTTATCACGACGATGTCAACTTCATCTGATTTACAGATTTCTTTTAAATTGGCGCTGACTCCCCTAATCATTTCAACATCAAGCGCATTCAGTGCCTCTGGTCTGTTTAGCTCGAGAACCGCTACCCGGCCATCAATCATCAGCTTGACAGTTTCAGTGGAAGATTCAATCGTCACCCTGCAACCCCTCCTAAAATTACTTCAATTCACATTCTATTATATAGGGAAAAACTATATTTAAAAACTATTTTTCTAATTATTTTGATTTTTTAATCACAACATACTTAAATACCTATACGAGTGGAAATGTGTGATTAGCATATTTTGTCCCTTTTACATGTATCGACATATTATTGCCGTATAGTAGTATTTCAGACAGAAAGAAAGGCCCCACTGATCTTTTCCCAATCCTTCAATACCAACACACTATGCGAAAATAAAAATGCTCCCGATAATGTCGGGAGCATGGGTATTCATCTCTCTGATTCCGGCTGATGAAACTGTGGTCTACAACAAAGCCTTATTAAACAATGAATCAAGGATCTCGATTTTTTTATCTGCGTATTCTGCGAAGCTGTCATTATAGGACTTCGGATCTTTTGGATTTGAAAATTGGGTGATGACGCCGGTCTCTGGATCGATGAATTTGCTTGATGCACCGCAGCCCAGGCCGATAATCGTCTGCTGCTCTTCCATGATAATGATGTTGTACAGGCTTTCCTGCCCAGGTAAGGAATATCCAACATTCTCAAGGTTGCCAAGAATATTTTTCTGGCGGTATAGATAATATGGAACATAGTTATGCTGCTTTGTCCAGGCTTCCGCCATTCCCATCATCTTTTCAATTTCACTTCGGTCTGCTACTTTATATTTGTTTTTATTTTTTGTCATTTCAGAAGCTCTTTTAAATGAAAGAGTGTGGACAGTCAATGACTCGGGCATCAACTTTTCTGATTCTGCCAGGGTATGGGCAAACTCTTTCGTCCCTTCGCCTGGCAGGCCGATGATCAAGTCCATATTGATATTGTTCATTCCCATTTCGCGTGCCAGGTGAAACTTCTCGACTGTTTCTTCCACGGTGTGGTGGCGTCCAATTGCCTTTAATGTTTCCTGGATGTATGACTGCGGATTGATGCTGATGCGGTCAATATTCCATTTCTTCAGCACTTCCAATTTCTCAGGTGTGATCGTGTCAGGGCGCCCCGCTTCTACGGTAACTTCCCTGATTTCCCCCACATCCGGGAAGGATGCGTGGACCTCTTCATAAAGCATATCCATTTCTTCTGCGGTAATTGAGGTCGGAGTACCGCCTCCATAATAGACTGTCGTAATTTTGATATTATTTCCCTTCAGCCAGTCGCCAATCTTCCTTATTTCATAGTGAAGTCCGCCCAGGAATGAATCAACCGACCCCTGCCTGCCGTTAATTGCATATGCCGGGAATGTACAATATGCACATTTCGTTGGGCAGAATGGGATTCCGATATAAATGCTGACCTCATTTTTCAGATCGTAAAAATCAGGAATGACGGAGAGCTGGCGGTCTACGATTTGCTGCATGAGTTCGATTTTTTCATTGGAAATAAGATATTGTTCTTTTAGCTCGTGGTGGGCAGCTTGCTGTTCTATCCCTTCATGCAGCTTCTTATGCAAAAGCTTTGTCGGTCTTACCCCGGTGAGAATTCCCCATTTTTGGACGATCCCAGTCCAATCCTGAAGAACTGTTAAATAAGCTCTGGACACTACATTTTTCAGCAGCTTGAATGCTTCCTTTTCACATAGTCCCTCAGGGATTTCTTTTTCCGCATCCGCTAAAAATACTGCCCCTTCCCGCGTTGTCAAA
Source organism: Heyndrickxia sp. MSNUG (assembly GCF_049532715.1). Classification (NCBI taxonomy): domain Bacteria; kingdom Bacillati; phylum Bacillota; class Bacilli; order Caryophanales; family Bacillaceae; genus Heyndrickxia; species Heyndrickxia sp. MSNUG. The sequence continues at coordinate 1,240,659 of NZ_CP150978.1, read as the reverse complement.
GATGCTTTAACTGATGAGAGATTACCGTATGTTACTGCAAACTGGATTTTAGCGTCTGCATCTGTTTCAGCTTCTCCTAAAGTCACATCAGATTCTTCAAAGAATAAATTCGCAATCAAAGATAAAGGGCGTTGAAACCTGTCATCCTCAATTCCTATTATATAAATTTTCATTTATGATCACCTTTTCGTTAAACATGCTTCACTTAGTGTAATAGAATCTTGTTTAATAGGTCAAGACAGTACAAAAGCTACCAATTTATTTGATTAGGCTGAGTTTCCTATGTGATTATTCAAATAATTAAGGTTTTGAATATAAAAAGAAGCATGCCCTATGCTCAAATCAAGGCATGCTTTCCTATGTTACATCTTTATTATGTTCATTTTACGAAGAAATTCAATCGGCTGCTGTTTGCGGAAATGTTCCTTCACCATATAGCTTACACCATGCTGGTTATTGGATCGTGTTACCCAATCTGCCGCTTTTTTCACCTCGACAGGTGCATTATTCATTGCAACCCCGAGTCCGCATGCCTCGATCATTTCCATATCATCCTCACCATCACCGATTGCCACCATTTCTTTTAACGGGATGCCAAGGTGTTCGCCGAGATGGATTAGGCCGCTTAATTTAGAAACGCCCTCAGGCATTACATCAAGCCTATAGTCGTTCAATTTTGAGAGCGAAACTTCAGAGAACATTCCCTTAATCGCCTTTTGGGCATCGGTCAAGTCCTCTTCGTATTCGAAATAGACTTCGATTTTCGGAGGAGAGATTGGTTCGCTTACTAATGTTTCACTGATTGAATCCGTAAATTGCTGAGAATAAAAAATTGGGTCACCAGTAGTGAACACCGTTTTTGCCAGCAAATTATGATTCAGTTTATATTTGTTTGCCAGCGAAAATTTTTCGTGCACAATGCGGATTTGACAAGGAAAGCTTTCCAGGAATCTGACTAGCTGGAAGGTAACATCCTCCGGGATTCGTTTTGCTAGAAGCGGTTCACTTCGCAGGTCAGCAGAAATGTAGGATCCTAAATGAGTTACAAGCAGGGAATTTATTTTCAGCGCTTTTGCCACCTTTTTAGCAGATGGAAAACTCCTGGAAGTCACTAGAGTCACATAGACTCCTTTTTGCTGTACGTATTCGATTGCATCTCTGGTTGATTTATGGAGCCTTCCATTTGATTGAAGAATCGTGCCATCTACGTTAAGCGCGAGAAGACGGTATAACATTTGTATGCCCCCATTTCTTCGGTGTTTTTGTCCTTATTTAACTTGTATGATAGAAACCGAAGGAATAGAACAAATGCAAGATGCATGATTTTCTTGCTGGTTTAAAATAGAAAAGCGTAAGCGCCTTATAAAAGGAACGGCGGCGTTGCCACGTACTGTGGCAACGCCGCCGTCAGCACATCCTGTGCAAGTCCGACAAGCGCTGGAGCTGGACAAATATCGAAGTGAATCTTTAATCCTGCACAAAAAACTCCCGGCACTTCTGCCGGGAGCCTGTTCATTCATTCTATTTATTGCTGGTTTGGGTTGCCATAAAGCTCTTCCAAAGGCTTCATGATGATCTGGTTAAGTTCAGCAATAACCATGCTCATCCTTTGTTCCGCTTCCATCAGCTGAGAAATTTTTTCGTGCTGCTGCACTAATGCAACTGTCTTTTGAGCCTGTTCCACTTCTTCTTGGGTAATTTCCTGACCCATCATTTGTTTTTCCTGAAGCTGCATTTGAATATTGCGGAAGCTTTCAAACATTTTTCTTGCTGATTCATCGCTGTTCACTGCATCATAAAGATTTTTCAAGTTCGTATATTCTGCACTGTTCCTGATTGCCTTTTCTAAATCATAGGCTGCATCGTAAGTATTCACTGCCATTTAAATCACTCCTTCTACGTTAAACGCTCCACTACACTATAACAAACTATGCAATCAATTGCGAGAAGTTCGAAATCCCGGGAATCTTGCTTATTCACCCCTAAAAATCACCATTAACTGACCATATTCATAATATGCATTATGTGTGTTTGCCTATTTTAAAGGAGGCTGTTTTCGCAATGCGGATCATGATGAAGCAGCGGAAAGCAATGCTGCATTTTTTATGAAAAGAGCCTCACAGAAATTGAGGAGAATCTATGACGCCAGCAAAAAACCAAGGCCAAAAAATGAGCCCTGTCATCGCTTTGCTGACTGAAATAAAAGAAGAACATGGACCAGACTTCGGCAAAGTCCACTCTTTCTGCGAAGAGCTTCATCAGGAGGTATCCGAGCTGGGAGGAAGCTTTTATGTCTTTTCACTTAAAGGCTTTTCTGATGAAGGAGTTGAGGGATTTTATTATGATGACGATGAGGATGATTGGAAAAAAGGATCTCTTCCCTTCCCAAATGTGATCTACAATCGGATTTCTTCACGGCGTACGGAATATAGCAAGGGATTTAAGGGATTTTTAAATAAATTGGACTCACTGGGAATAAGTATATTTAATCACCGTTTTCTTTCAAAATGGGAAATTCATGAATTTTTAATGAAGGAAGAGCACTTGCATCCTTATATTCCAGAAACACATTTGTTTACGGAACCGGTACTAGAAAATATGCTAAACCAACATGATGAGCTATATATAAAACCTGTGCATGGAAGCCAGGGCCGCCAAATAATCCGGCTGGTAAAAGATGATGGCCTTATCCATGCTTCTTTTTCTCCTGTGCAGCCAAAAGAACTCTCTGCATTCACAAAGGTTAAAAGTTTAGCCCGAGCTTTATCCAACAGAGTGGAAAAGCAGCAGTACATTATCCAACAGGGGATTCAGCTTTCTGAACTAAATGGGAGAAGAATGGACTTCCGGGTCCTATGCCATAAAAATGATCAGCATTTCTGGAAGGTCACATCCATCGTCGCAAGGGTATCAGCTGAACATTACTTTGTTTCAAATATCGCAAGGGGCGGCGAGGTAATGCGTCCAGCCCACACTCTATCTTTGATATTTGGCAAGGAACAGGCAAGACAGCAGCTTGCGCTGATGAAAGAACTGGCTCTTGAAACTGCTGAAGCCATCAGTCAGCATGCCGAAGGGTTGACCGCAGAGCTCGGGATTGATATTGGAATCGATATTAAAGGAAACCTTTGGCTAATCGAAGCCAATTCTAAGCCTTCTAAAAATTTTGAAGAGCGCGGAACGAAAATCCGGCCCTCGACGAAAGCCATCATTGAACATTGCTATGGACTTTTTAAATCTTAAAGTCCAGGAGGAGTATGAGTATGATTTCATTTGGAATGATGTCACTGAACTTAAATAGTGAGCTTTCTTATTTTACAGAGATTGCCCGGCAAGCGAACCCTTCTCTTTTTACCTGCTACAGGTTTGCTCCCACGAGCATCCAACCCTTAAGCCAATTGGCAATAGGAGAACGCTTTGACAATAAACAAGATAAATGGGTCAAGGAAGAGTTCCCTATTCCCGAAATTTTATATGACCGTTGTTTTTATTCCGATGACCTTCTTTCCAAACAATCAATGGCTATTGTCAGATGGCTGAAGAGCCGGTCGGATAAAACCTTCCTCGGAAGCGGCCTTCCAAATAAGTGGGCGATTTATGAGGCATTGTCGACATCCAGCCTCTCTCCGTATATTCCTGAAACCTTTAAAGCGACAGACGGAAAAATGGTGGTCAGCCAGCTGAAAAAATGGAAAAAATCCATTCTTAAGCCCGCATTTGGTTCCGGCGGCTCAGGGATTTACAGCATAGAAAAAGATGGCCGCGAATTCATTGCCGCAGCCGATTTCAGCGGGAAAATGGTACAGAAATATTTTCAAACCGAGAGTGAAACAGAGGATTGGCTGAACCGTCTGTTCAACAAGAAGGAATATCTTATGCAGCCTTATCTTGCATTGACAGATTCGCAAAACTGCCCATTCGACATCAGGATCCTCTTGCAAAAGGATATGACAGGTACATGGACAGTAAGAGGAAAAGGAATCCGCCGTGGAAGCGAAGCCGGCATTATCTCTAACTTAAGCGCTGGCGGTGAGATTTTAGCTTTCGATGACTTTGCAGAATCGCTCAGCATCAAGACAAAAAAATTCATTTTACATGAACTTGATGACATCCTATCCAAACTTCCCGAAATCCTTGAAGCCTCTTTCCCAAAACTTTTTGAGCTTGGAGTAGATATCGGCCTTTCGCAGGATCTTGCCCTGTGGGTGCTTGATACAAATTCAAAGCCTGGAAGAAAAATAATAGCAGCAACAAATCCGGAAATGAAGGAAATTCTTTATAAAGCTCCGTTAGATTATGCCTATTTTCTTAATAAGAATCTGACAGAAAGAGAGGAACAGCACTCATGAGAAAACGATATCCAATTGAGATCATCCATCATTCCAAGCAAATTGTTTTTATCCCGGATGATCTGCCTAACGGTAAAAACATCAGTAAGGTCGCATTCGGAAATAAAGTGCTGGATGTTACGTGCGCTCCTCACCCAAAGGGTCGAAATGTTATCGTATTGAGCAATGATATCCAGAAGGAATTATCCATGCCAGCCCTTACTTCTCCCTTGCATGTGTTTATCGACCAGCAAACTCTGTTCATCGGGCCGTTAATCGGAATCCTTACCTCGGGTTTTACACCTTATCCATTACGGCCCATTGGGGAAAGATCGATGTTCTTTGCAAAGCTCCTTTCCGTCAACAAAATGGTTGGAGCCCTTCCCTTCGTCTTTGGTGAAGAGCATATTGAGTGGGAAAATGGATTGATTAATGGCTATTTTTTTGTAGATGATGGCTGGAAGACAATGAAGATTCCCTTCCCTAACGTTGTTTACGACCGTTTGCCAAACCGGAGGACTGAAAGAATGTCTCAGCTTCGCAGCTTGAAGGCGAGAATGCAGACTGATTATTTGATTCCCTGGTATAATCCAGGTTTCTTCAGCAAGCTTGATGTGTTCGAGAGACTGCAGCAAGATGAAAGAGCGGTTGAATATCTGCCTGAAACCCATCAATTCTCTTCTTTTTCGATCATTGAACGCATGCTCTCAAACTATGGCAATGTATATGTGAAACCTGCAAATGGCAGTCTTGGCCTCGGAATCCATCAAATTCTGTTTGATAAACTGACTGGAGACTATTATTGCCGGTATCGCGATCAGGAAGGCATAAACAAATTAACGAAATTTGACAGCCTTGAAAAGTTGATGAAAAAGGTTTTTCATAAACGAAATCTTTCGCACATGATCGTTCAGCAGGGAATAAGCCTGCTCAGATCTGAGAAACGGCTGATCGATTTTCGGGTCCATACAAATAAGGATGAATACGGACAGTGGCAGGTAGCCGCCATCGCCGCAAAAATTGCCGGTCAAGGAAGCGTCACTACACATGTAAACAATGGCGGGGTCGTAAAATCTCTTGATGAACTATTTGAAAATAAAGAAGAACGAGAGATATATGAAAAGAGGCTGGCTGAGGCGTCCCTGCTTCTTAGTTCGATTTTGGAAAAGAATATGGAAGGAATCATCGGGGAAATCGGCTTTGACCTCGGGATTGATAAATCCGGTAAGGTATGGCTCTTTGAGGCGAATTCAAAGCCTGGCAGATCCATTTTTAAGCATCCAAAGCTGAAGAACTTTGATTTGCTGACACGCAAGCTGTCTCTTTCATTCGGCATTTTCCTGGCTGAGAAAGCAATAACGGCCCCAGAGGAAATTTTCAAATGATTCTCCGCTTTAATTCAGAATCAAAGGAGTGGACACATGAAGCCAGAGCTGAAGAGAATATCAGCTTTGGCTTTAATAAAATGAAGGTTCCTGCTTCATCAGGCTCCCTGCCAGAAAATAGCCACCGTTTTCTTTTAAATAACTTGAATGGGAACGCCGGGCCATTGATTGGCATTATGACTGCCATGAGCAAGAAACTGGCTCTGTCAGGCAATGGACCCTTATTTCACGCCCTCCAGGCTGAAGTTTCAAGTAGGAATGGAATGGTTGTTATCTTTCCTTCTGAAACACTGGCAAAGGATGCAATCACAGGCGTCACTTATTTACCTGATCAGCAGAAGTGGATCCCAATCAAGACTCCCCTGCCCCACCTTGTTTTCAACCGGATTCCTTTCCGCCATGCAGAGCAGCAGCCTGCATTCACTGACGCCGTTAAATACCTTTCTGCCCTGGGAATTCCTTTTTTTAATCCAGCTTTTATTAATAAGAATAAGTTGTACTCCTTATTTTCAAGGCATTCACAATTGCGGGATTTAATGCCAGAAAGCATCGCTATTAAATCGATGATCCAATTAGCAGCATTTCTTGAAAAGCATCCTGGACTCTATTTGAAGCCAGCATCATCCTCAAAAGGCATTGGCATCTTTCGTATCCGGGAGTGCAGTGGCGGAAAAATTGAATTTTTAAGCCATTCTTACCAGCATATTTATCCAAGCATGAAGGAATTCTGGAAAGTGAAAGGCCGGCAGCTAATTAAGCATGAATATATCGCCCAAAAGGAAATTTCCGCTGCCGCAATTGACGGCAAAAGGTTTGATTTCAGGGTTCATGCCCATGATGGACCGGAAGGCTATGAAGTAACCGGGATTGGGATCCGTCAGTCCCAGAAGCAGGACTTGACGACTCACCTGCCAAATGGAGGAGTTATACTGCCCTATATGAATCTCAGAAACGAAAAACATGATCAATTCTTTTCATGGGCAGTTAAACAAATTGGACAGCTGCTAACAGATGAACTCGGCTACTTTGGGGAATTCTCCCTTGACGCTGGGATTTCCGAAAGTGGTGAATACGTAATATATGAAGTAAACTCCAAACCAATGAGCTTCGACGAACCCCACATAGAACAAAAACGCATCACCGCACTCGTTAACCTCTTCTTCCGCAAAACAAGCTTCAATTCCCCTCCGCTGTAACGCGGTAAACCAGCGGGGGTCTGACCCCCATCACTGTAACGCGGTGAATCGGTGGGGGTCAGACCCCCGCTGCGGTGATGCTTTTGTGCGCTATTGTATTGCTGGTATTATATAATAGAGCTACAAGGAATTTTTCAGGGGGATTATTTGTGATTACACACTTTCAGTTCAAACCATTGTTTGAGAATAAGGAGATGCCTGGCTGGCATTTCTCATTTTATTTCAAGAAGCAGAAATACACAGGCATTTACCATCCAAATGGGGAAATTGAATGGACTTCCAGTATTCCACCGGGGGAGTCTGCGGACGCCTTAAAGGCCCAAATCCATGAGCTTATGCTGTTCCATGTATATGATAAATAAGTTGCTGCAGATGATGTATGTTTATCCTGACTTTTCGGAATTCTAACCGTAAAAGCTAGAAGGAGGTCCTTATGAAAGACCCACGTGATAAACAGTTCGCAGATGATTTACAACATGAAGGACGGGACAAGGCATATGTCGATGTCGACCGGATGATCAATGAAGGGATGGCCGGAGGACACGTTTTCCGTGTGGAGAGTGCGGCCAATATCGAGGAAAGCTGTGACTTGTATCCTGAAGACCCTCCAAATGTATAGGGTATGTTCTTCTCTCATCCGGACAAAAAAAAGACACCGCATCCTCAGGATGCTGGTGTCTTATCTGCTTTTTACAATCATGTTTACTGCTTCTTTTATAGCTTCATCGGCATCTTTGCCTTCGTTTGCTGCTTCAGTAATACAAGATTCAAGATTCTTTGCAACGATAAATCCAATTGCACGGTCAACTGCAGATCGAACTGCTGACAGTTGGGTTACAACGTCCTTACAATGGTTTTCTTCTTCCATCATCCGGATAACTCCACGCACTTGGCCTTCTAAACGCTTTAAGCGATTTTTCATTTCTGCTGTGTATTCCATTTTTGTACACCTCTTCCTCTTACGGTACCCCGTATTGTATCTATTATACCAATATTTTTTCCTTTTTTCTACCAGAAACAGCTCAATGGCTATTTAACAATTGATCACTACTCCTGTTATAATAAAAGAAAATTCATCTTTTATCAATTTAAACCTGAGGATACTTATATGATTAATAAAATATTAGCCCATTTCCCGAATTCTGTCACGCAGGATTTTCCCCCAGCTGATGATTCATCAAATTACTATTGGTTTAAGGAAAATCAGGATGACACACTTTGGTTCGGCATCCCTAAAACAGATTTGTCCGCCAGTCAGCATGAACTTCTAAGCATTCTTTTTCATTTTGTTGAAGAGAAAAATAAATCCGGTCTATCCGGTGCTGCTCGTAATTGGCACCAGTTCCTTTTTCACGAGGGAAATCTCCCTTTAACCAACTCAGATGAAGTAAGGTTCATCCAGTTCCAATTTCACACAAAGGAGATGGACCATGAGGAAATCTCCGAAGCATTGCATGGTTTTTTCCCCGATTATATCGTCATCTGGCTGCAGGATTCATATGGATTTTTGGTAGAAGAAAGAAAAGAAGTTTCAGAAACAGCGGATGAGCTTGAATCCATATCTTCCACATTTGAAAGTGACTTTTTTATTAAATTGTCTTTTTATATGGGTAAGTTCAATAAACCCACTGCAAAGCTTCGAGAATTTTTCACGATTGAAAAGCAGCTATTCACGCAAGCTATGAATCACAATACCAGGACTCATGTATATACTTTTGAAAAAATATTCCCGATCTTGCTTGCTTCAACTATGCCGGCAGAGCTTAAAGCAATCCTTGAGACTTCTGTACTTGAAGCCTTTGAAGAAGACAGAGAATTGATGTCCACCATCAAAGTATTTCTGGAAAGCAATTCAAATGCTTCCCTTGCTGCAAAAAAACTTTATGTCCACCGCAATACATTGCAATATAGGATGGACAAGTTTATGGAAAAAACCGGCGTTCAATTAAAAGATTTCGACACTGCTGTAATGGTCTACCTTGCCTGCCTTTATGAAGAAATGCGGTAAACTATGATATTTTAACAAAAGGCTCTGTTAAACAAGGCCATTTGAACACATTGCATAAAAGGGCTTACATTATTTTTGTGCATCCTGCCGATGATTGTTTGTAAGCCTTTCCGCTAAACTGTGTATTGTAGACAAACACTCAGGGAGGCTTTAAAAAATGGCCGAGTTAAAATTAGATCACATTTATAAAATTTATGATAACAAAGTAACAGCAGTAGAAGATTTCAACCTTCATATCCAGGACAAAGAATTCATCGTTTTCGTTGGACCATCTGGCTGCGGTAAATCCACTACTCTACGTATGATTGCCGGACTAGAAGAAATTTCTAAAGGCGATTTCTATATCGATGGAAAGCGCGTGAATGACGTTCCTCCTAAAGATCGCGATATCGCGATGGTTTTCCAGAACTACGCGCTTTATCCTCATATGACTGTATATGATAACATGGCTTTCGGATTGAAGCTCCGCAAGTTCCCTAAGGACGAGATCGAACGCCGAGTTAAAGAGGCAGCTAAAATCCTTGGTCTTGAGCCTTACTTAGACCGTAAGCCAAAGGCACTTTCTGGCGGACAGCGCCAGCGTGTTGCTTTGGGCCGCGCTATCGTACGTGATGCTAAGGTATTCTTGATGGACGAACCTTTATCAAACCTTGATGCAAAGCTTCGTGTACAAATGCGTGCTGAAATTGCAAAGCTTCACCGCCGTTTGAACACAACAACGATTTATGTTACGCATGACCAGACTGAAGCAATGACAATGGCGACACGTCTTGTAGTCATGAAGGATGGAATTATCCAGCAGGTTGGAGCTCCGAAAGAAGTTTACGAAAATCCAGAAAACGTCTTCGTTGGCGGTTTCATCGGATCACCTTCTATGAACTTCTTTACTGGGAAACTTGAAGAAGGCAAATTCACCGTTAATAAATCATCAATCGCAATTCCTGAAGGAAAAATGAAAGTTCTTCGCTCTCAAGGTTATGTCGGAAAAGATATCATCATGGGTGTAAGACCAGAAGACCTTCATGATGAGCCAGTTTTCATTGATGCATCTCAAGGCGCAACTGTAAAAGCAACTGTAGAAGTATCTGAACTTACAGGTGCTGAAACAATGATTTATTCACAATTCGAAGGCCAGGACTTCGTGGCACGTGTTGATTCCCGCACTGATGTTACTCCAGGCCAGGTCATTGAACTAGCATTTGACATGAACAAGGTTCACTTCTTTGATGCAGATACAGAATCTAGAATTCGTCCATAATAGGACATTTATAAAAGCAACCCCAACTTTATGCTGGGGTTGCTTTTTCCATTTTCCAGAGCCTATTCTTTTATCAAAAATACTTTGCCGTTTCCGCAATGGGAACATTTGAAAAGATGCGGGCACTCCTCTTTTGCAAAATCAGCCGGATATCCATCTTCAAGCTTCATTTGGTCTATGGGCATATACGGGCTGTAATCATCATAATAGTCTGCTTCTCTGCCTTTGTTCTCCATGCTTCGACCACAATCGGGACAAGCAGGAGAAAGGCTGCTGAATCCGTTGCAAAGCGGGCACATCCCCATTTCCTTCAGTCCTTTCTGCATTCTGCTATCGATAGTTTATGTTGGAAGATCTATTCATAATCTAAAAAGGTTAATGGTTACGAAATCATCTATTTAGGAAATCCATGTACCCGACCTTTCTCAGGTCGCAATTTACAAGAACAAGCCTTTGTAGTTAAAAGTTCATTATCCGGTGATAAATATTGGAATTAATTACCTGATATTAGACACGAATAAACTTTTTCAAACAAAACATACTAGTTATTAATAAAACAGCAACAAAAACAACGCAGCAACACAAGCAGCAACTAAAACCGTTAACACCAGGCAACTGAACATTGGGTTAAGCCTTAGAAGGCAGCAAATCGTGCGCGCCGGTGCAACTCCGGCTAACCCAGCCAACTCTTCCTTACATGGGTTAAACCAGGCGGCATGACAGCAGTCATGATTGGTTCAATTCCAAACTAACCCAAAAATACAACTTTGATAAACACGAAGGAGGAAACAATAATGGCTAGAAGCAACAACTCTAATCAATTAGTCGTTCCTGGTGTTCAACAAGCTCTTGATCAAATGAAGTACGAAATCGCAACAGAATTTGGCGTACAGCTTGGTGGAGAAACTACTTCACGCGCTAACGGTTCAGTTGGTGGAGAAATCACTAAGCGCCTTGTGCAAATGGCTGAGCAACAACTTGGCGGTTTCCAACGCTAAATTGCAGTAAACAATAAAATAGAATGGCTTTGGCCCCCTTTCATAAAGGGGGCCTCTTAATTTGTTTACTGGTATATGTCATCCAAACTGTTATATCATATTCTCCGGTTTGACCCATTCATCGTATTCCTCTGATGACAAATAACCGCTTTTTATAGCTGCTTCTTTCAAAGTCAAATTTTCCTTAAAGGCTTGCTTGGCAATCTGTGCTGCTTTTTCATAGCCAATATGCGGATTCAATGCTGTAACAAGCATCAGTGACCGTTCCACATGCCCTGCAATCACTTCAAGATTCGCTTCGATTCCTTCTGCACAGTTGTCATTGAACGACCTCATTCCATCTGCTAACAGCCTGGCACTTTGAAGAAAGTTATAAATGATGACCGGTTTAAATACATTCAATTCAAAATTGCCCTGGCTCGCCGCAAAACCAATCGTGGCATCGTTGCCAAATACCTGTGTCGCTACCATTGTAAGAGCTTCACTTTGAGTTGGGTTGACTTTCCCTGGCATAATGGAGCTTCCCGGTTCGTTAGCAGGAATGGATAGTTCTCCAATTCCGCTCCTTGGTCCGCTTGCAAGCCACCTGACATCGTTTGCAATTTTCAATAAATCTGCTGCCAATGCTTTAAGGGCTCCATGCAAAAATACGAGTTCGTCGTGTGATGTCAATGCCTGGAACTTATTTGGTGCCGAATGGAATGTCTCATTCGTTTGTTCAGAAAGCTGCTTTGCCATTTGGATGCCAAAATCTTTGGAAGCATTGATTCCTGTCCCTACAGCTGTTCCGCCAATTGCTAAATCACGGACATACTTCAGCCCTTCAGAAATCATGCGTGCATTCTTGTCAAGCATCGCCCTCCAGCCACTGATCTCCTGCCCCAAAGTCAATGGAGTTGCATCCTGCAGATGTGTCCTGCCTATTTTTATCACATTATTAAAATCTTGTTCTTTTTTCCTTAATGTATTTCTAAATAATTCAAGTGCAGGCAGGACTGCGCCTGTCACTTCTTTTACAGCGGCAATATGCATTGCGGTTGGGAACGTATCATTCGAGCTCTGTGACATGTTCACATCATCATTAGGATGAACCTTTTCGTCTGACTTCCATTGTTCCAACAATTCATTCGCTCTTCTAGCGACCACTTCATTAACATTCATATTGGATTGAGTTCCGCTGCCTGTCTGCCAGACAACAAGCGGAAAATGAGCGTCAAATTTGCCTTCAAGGATTTCGTCACAAGCAGCCTCGATTGCCTTTCCTTTTGCCTCAGGCAGCTTGCCTGCATTTGCGTTCACTCTCGCAGCAGCCTTCTTGACTTCCGCAAAAGCATAGATGACCTCAAGCGGCATTTTTTCGGTACCAATCTTAAAATTCTGCTTGCTCCTCTGGGTTTGTGCTCCCCAATATTTATCTGATGGTACTTCGATTTCACCAATTGTGTCTTTTTCAATACGATAATCTGACAAAACGATCCCTCCTCAACCTCATTATTATACTTATCAAAACTTTTAAAACATTTCCGCCTTTAGGATAACGTTTTTTCTGTTCTTTTCCCAGAAAAGTGCATTAAGAAAAGCGCAAGCGCCTTGGTCAGCCCCGACAAGCGCTGGCCGACTAAAACCGCCACGTCCTGTGGCAACGTCGGCACTAAGACATCGTGTCTGTCGAAGGGCCGACCGGTGAAGTCGTTCTTTGACTTCATTGGGCGGACCGAAACCGAAATGTGTAGCCGACTGCCCAGAAACGCAGAAACTGGAGACTCCGACAAAGAAGCGCTTTTTGCTTCTGCCGGCGGAGTTGAAGTTTCGGAGTTTCTAGGAGGCGAAACTAGACAAGTGACTCGAGGGGCTAGGCGCTGGAGCTGGACATTTCTCGAAGTGAATTTTATACTTTCTTATACATTTAAAAAGCGGAAGCAGTATGTGAACTGCTTCCGCCATTCATTATTTCTCTTATCGCTGATCGTTATGCCTTATGGTAAATTGCATAACCAATATAATAGCCCAGGATCATGATGCTTGCGATGCTTAATGTTACCGTTAAGTCCTCCATGTTTATCCCCCCTGATTGATATTGTTCATTTATTTTTAAATTACCACATGATCACAGAAATCCAGAAAGAGAATTCGTAACTTTTTGTGACAATGATGTGAATATGGATGGGGGGCCATTACACTAGTCTTCTTCAGCTGATTAATAAAAACGCCGCACCCAACCAAGTGAGTGCGGCAAATTTCACTATCCTGCCTTCACCTTGTTTCCAAGCTGAAGCTGATACATTTGATAGTACTTTCCTTTCAGTTCCATCAATTGGTCATGATTGCCCTTTTCCACGATACGGCCGCGGTCGAGAACGAGAATCTGGTCAGCATTCCGGATAGTGGATAGCCTGTGGGCAATGATAAAGGTGGTTCTTCCTTCTTTAAGGATATCCATGGCTTCCTGGATAATCGTTTCTGTTTCAGTGTCGATGCTGGACGTCGCTTCATCGAGAATCAATATGGCTGGATCGAACGCAAGTGCCCTTGCAAAAGAAACGAGCTGCCGCTGTCCGCTTGATAATGTGCTTCCCTTTTCGATCACTGGCTCATCGAAGCCCTTTTCGAGATTTTTCAGCACCCGGTCAGCTCCAACGCTTGCAAGTGCCTTTTCGACAGTTTCCCTTGAAATTTCAGGATGATCGAGGCTGACATTGGAGGCAATCGTCCCTGTGAACAAAAAAGGATCTTGGAGGACAATCCCCATATGCTTACGAAGCGTTTGTCTCGGCATCTCGGCAATATCCATCCCATCGATGAGGATTTTGCCTTCTTGTGGATCATAAAACCTGAATAGCAGATTCATGATCGAGCTTTTACCAGAGCCCGTATGGCCGACTAATGCGACCGTCTCACCTTGCTTCGCTTCAAAGCATAGATCCTTGAGTACGTATTCTCCTTCTTTATATCCGAAGGAAACATGATCAAAAATGACGTTCCCTTTGTAGCGTGGAATCTCCTTCTCAGAAACGTCGATTCCCACCTCATCCATAAGATTAAATACCCGCTCTCCCGCAACAAGTGCCTGTTCCAGGTTTGCAAGCTGATTGACGATTCCCTGGATTGGATTAAACAAGCGGTTGATATAATCAACAAATGCGTAAAGTACCCCTAAGGAAATCACCGAAGACGGCTGCATGGCCTGCGCCCCAAAGTACCAGATGAAGGCTACAAATACAAGGTTTCTCAATACCTGGACAAGGTTATGCGAAGTCGTTGAATTAAGATTCAATAATTTATTTTGGAATGTGAAATGCTCATTATTAAGAGTTTCAAATTCCTGCTTTGTTTCCTTTTCCCTGCTGAAAGCCTGGATAATGCTCATACCCTGGATTGATTCGTTGATCATGCCATTTATGTCACTGACACGCGAACGAATAACATGGTTGTATTTAGATGCGTATTTGCGGTAAAGCTTCGCCCAAATAAACAGGATTGGCAATAACACCAAGCAAATGGCCGCAAGCTTCGCATTTAAAATAAATAGAGCAATATAAATACCAGTAATATAGATTAAACTCGTAAAGAATGTCGAGAGTACGGTTACATATAATTCACGGATTGCCTCTGTGTCATTTGTAATACGGGCAACAACCTTCCCGGCCGGAAGATTATCGAAATACTGGATTGGAAGCCGCTGGATCTGCCTGAACACATCCTCGCGCAGCTTTTGGATAATTCGATTCGCTGATTTTTGCAAGTAAAATTTCTGCCCATACTGGAAGATTGAAGCAATCACCAGCAACCCAAAGTAAAATGCAAGAAGCTTAAAGATGTTCGGAATTTCAGGTTTGTAAAAATCAAGCAAATCATCTCCAGAAAGTACCTCAGCTTCATATTGGGCAGCCTGGGAGCCTTTGTTAATCGATAAAACCCCATTTTCATAGCTGCGTTTTCCATCGAACTCAATCTGACCCTTTACGAACACGAAATTTCGGCCTACTTGAAAAATCCTTGCTGCTTCATCAGTCTGAGCATCTTCAGCCAATCCATTCTTTGAGTAATAGCTGCCTTTATATTCAACTGATTCCGTTCCAGGTTCGGTTTCATACCATACCGATTCAATTCCCAATATATGATCATCAATCAGCTTCTTGGCGATAAACGGACCTGCCAGATCTGCGACAACGGCTACCGTTAGCATCGCCAAGGCAATGATGATGATTTTTTTATAATTTAAAGCATATTGAAACAATCTTTTTCCAGTACTCATATGGAGTGCACCTCCTCTTCGACTGCTTCAGCCTGCTGCCTGATATATTGCTCACAGTACCAGCCGTTCTGAGCCATTAATTGCTGATGCGTACCTTCCTCAACGATTTGGCCGTCTTCAAGGACGACAATTTGATCAGCATGCTCAACTGCAGACATTCTGTGTGTCGTAATGATCGTTGTTTTTGCGTTCCGCTCCCTGCGGATATTATCAATGATTTTTTTCTCGGTCTTCGCGTCTACCGCTGACAGTGAGTCATCAAGAATCAATATTTCAGGATCCTTGATTAATGCGCGGGCAATCGAAATCCGCTGCTTTTGCCCGCCCGACAGTGCTACACCTTTCTCGCCAACTAGTGTCTCCAGGCCTTCAGGGAGCAGCTCAAGGTCCTTACGGAAAGCTGCATGATCAATAATTTCCTGGAGCTCCTGATCTGTCGCTAATGGGTTGCCGAACAGGATATTCTCTTTTACAGTCCTGGAGAAAAGAATGTTCTCTTGGGGAACATATCCCATCCAGCTGCGTGTCTGCCTCAGGCTATGTTCCTGGATTGGCACTCCTGAAACGAGGAGATTTCCGCTGCCCTCAGGGTACTCCCTTAGCAGCTGTTTGATTAAAGTGGTCTTCCCGCTTCCTGTCTTGCCGACAATCCCGAGCGTTTCGCCGCGATTTAAATGCAGTTTTATATTATCGAGATTATTGACCTTTGATGAGGGATACTTAAAGGTCAGATCTGACATCTGAATGTATTCAGGCTCGTTGCCTTCAACAGGCTTTACTGGATCGGCAACATCCTCTTTATAAGCCAAAGTTTCGTTCAGGCGGTCCAATGAAGCATTACCGCGCTGCATGACGTTTATAAGCTCTCCGATTGCGAACATTGGCCAGATGAGCATCCCAAGATAAACGTTAAAGCTGACTAGCTCACCCAAAGTCAGTTTCTGCTGGAATACTAAATATGCGCCATATCCTAAGCCGATCAAATAGCTTAAACCTACAAGAATCTTAATCGTCGGCTCGAACAAGGAATCAATTTTTGCTACCTCGATATTCTTGCTGTATACATCCTCCGTCAGTTCATGGAACCGTCCTTCATCCGCCTTTTCCTGTACATAGGCTCGAATGACTCTCACTCCTGAAACCGATTCAAGCACCCTGTCATTCAACTCCCCAAAAGCATCCTGGGCAGCAGTGAATTTCGCATGAATCTTTTTTCCGTAAATGTTGATCATAACTGCCATAATCGGCAGAGGGATAATGGAAACAAGCGTGAGCTCCCAGCTGATGAAAAATCCCATCATGAATAGGATCGTCAGCATAAAAAAGGTTGAGTCCACTATCGTCAGGATTCCAAAACCGGCTGTGACTGATATTGCTTTCAAATCATTTGTCGCCCTAGCCATCAAGTCACCGGTCCTGTTCTTTTCAAAAAATGCCGGAGCCATTTTTAAAAGATGCTTCATAAAGCGGCTCCTGAGTTTCCTTTCAATCAGGAATGCCCCGCCAAATAACTGATACATCCATACATAAGTGATCAGATAGGATATGACCGTAACAAGCAACAGTCCGCCTAGATATTTCCAGATGACGGTTTGAGTCATCGTTCCGAGCTGAATTGAATCGATTGCCATTCCCACAATCTTTGGCGGAAGCACATCCAGTACTCCGGCAAAAATCAATAAGGAGATCGCAACGCTGTAACGCTTCCAGTTTTCTTTAAAAAACCAGCTTAACTTCGATAAAACCGATAACATTCCAACACTCCCTTTCTATTCAATAATCTTCACTAACCGCTTTCCAGCTTTTCACCATTTACTAATTTTTTCACATTTACACATACCATCTTTTTTCCTCCTCTGGATCAAATTATCAAGGGTCTGGATTAAGAGTTAAGTTCATTCTCTGCCTGTCTTTAAGACCTGGAATCTTGAAAACAAAAAAAGACATACCGCGGCATGCGATATGTCTTAAGTCAACTGATAAAGACAGAAAAAGGCACACGTCACGTGAAATACGCAACCGGTGCCTTTGAATGAACAGAGTAAAAACAATTAAAAACTCAGTATCGTTTAAAGGACAGGTTACGTTTATTAAGTTTTTCGTATCTTGCAATTTTGACAATGTTCATAACAGTAACCCTCCTATTTAGATTAATTTTCCATTCCCTTTTGTAAGGGTATCACCATACAAGCAGTCATGTCAATTCTAATTTTTCTAAATTTTGACTCATCATTAAAGTTCATCGGAGTCCCTCCGAAGAATTTTCCGTGCAAAGATCAAATAAACGAGCAGTGGGACGGGAGCCTGAATTAATCCAAGAATTCCCCATAGCCAATAATTATGGCCGTGTTTGCGGGCATTTGTAAAAAGAAAAATACTTTGAGACAGCAGAATAGCTGGAACAAAAATAAGCATTAAAACCGTCTCTGTTTGTGTCAAATCGCTATTCATCTGCCATCCACCTGCTTCCGGGCTCCTTTATAACTGTATATTACCGTCACCGCTACTGCAGCCACTTGAAGAATTATGAACAGCTGAGGCACTTCCACCAAGGTAAAAATTACGGCGCTCAGGATCAACATAGCGCTTAGAATAAACCAGCCTAATTCTCGGCGATGCTTTTTCTGTATTTGTTCCTGCTGACTGAGTACCATTTTTTCAAACCATGGTTCTCCGGGGCTATAGGTATCCAGAGAATCTAATTTTTCAAGTCCTTCGTTGAGCTGGCTGATGGTTTCAAAAAATTCATTGTCCAATCGGTCATCGTTTGGCGAGATCCTGTTTCGATCTGTCATCTAATTTCAGCTCCTTCCTTACTGCTAAAAGCCCATGATGGACTCTTGACTTCGCAGTACCTGAAGCGATATTCAGGATTTCTCCAATTTCATCATAAGAATAACCATAATAATGTTTTAAAATCAGAGGAATTCTCATTTCCTCCGTTAGCTTTGCTAGGGCAGCCAGAGCATCTGTCCATTCCTCATTTCTGGATTCCATGTACCACTGCAGCTTACGAGTCGCAGATTCCCCTTCATTCCATTCTCTCTCCCGCTTTTTCTTGCGATGCTGATCAATATATAGATTTGTCGCTATGCTGATCAGCCATGATGAAAACTTTGATTTCCCATTGAATAAATGAATCTTTTCCACACATTTGGCCATCGTTCCCTGTGCAAACTCTTCTGCGAGGTCAGGATTCATCGTAATTTTCATCAGATATTTTACCAGCAGGGGGTAATGTTCCCGGAAAAGGATGGCAAAGGCACGGTGGTCTCCCTTTTTAGCAAAACTGATTAACTCATTCTCATCCATCAAGCAAGCCTCTCTTTCCCGCACCCCGAAAATTCTCTCTCTAAAAGATTATCTGCCTATTAGACGTTCAATGTAACGAATCGTTCAAAACATTTTCAAAGTTTCTTATGCAGTTTTGTTTTTCAATAATCGTTCTTCCTTTTCGACCTCTTTTTGAGGGACTAATATCCTTGTAAGAAAAGAACCTCACCTCAGTAAAAAGGAAAGTCCCGGCAGGACTTTCCTTCAAACTCTATAATGAACCTTGCTGTATGGCAGATTCTTTTACGGTCGTTTGATTTTCTTCTGCAAACTTTGGCAAAACAATCATGTAAAACACGCCGACAATCGCGAGGCAGCCACCAACAATCCAATAAAGCATTTCAATCGAGAGGATAGCAGGGAAGCTGTATGCAATAAAAGCAAGCGTCAAGGAATGCGACAGCATGTTGAGTGGGCTGATCAGCCCCTGAACCCTGCCCATCATCTTTGGATCAATGATGCTCGGAAGCCACCCGCCAATTCCAATATTGATAAGCGGAAGCGCGAGCGCAGAAACAAACAGAAGCGCCAGGTAAAGCACAATATTGTTTGGCAGGGAAGCAAATGCGGTAAAGCTTCCTGCCACAATCAATCCAACCGATATCAAATGGTAAAGCTTCATTTTCTGTGCAAGCAGTGAGGCAATAAAACTGCCGATCAGAACGCCAATTCCAAAAACAAAACCGATGACAATCGAATATTCTTCATAAGTATCTGGTGCAAGCTTATATTTAAGGATAAAAATCGGCATGACGGAGAATCCGCCATTGACGATACCAAAAATGAAAAATCCGATAATCAAAGCAGACAGCAATTTGCTGCTTAGAACGTACTTGAAGCCCTTTTGGAAATCTTTAAAAACCAGCTTAATATTCAAATCACTTAGTTTATGCGCACCATTGGGCAGACGGGCTTCCTTTGGAACAGCTGTAGCATGGATTAACAGGGCGCTTACTATGAATGAAATGGCATCCACCATTATCGCTCCATAGATTCCAATTGACCAATATGCGAGAATTCCAAGGCCATTTCCAAACAACATGAACAGGCTCATCACTAACTGGTTCAAGCCAGCAGCTGTCGTATAGTCATCCTTTTGCAGAATCCCTTGCACCATCCCATGTTCTGCTGGAAAAAAGAATTTTTGTATCGCACTTCTCAAAAATAAGACCCCGAAAACAAACGGCATCCATCCTATAAAAATGGACGCAATCAGCAACAAGGATAATCCGGCACTGATCCAGTCGCAGTACACCGCGATTTTTTGCCGGTCCATCCGGTCTGCGAGGACACCAATTAAAAAGAAAACAGCAAGCATGGGCAAGGAATACATCAGCTCTGTAATTGTAGCGTATACTGGCTGAGTGCTAAAACGGTCAAGCAGGAAAAACATAAACGCGGTTAACCCGATCGTACTTCCCATCTGGGAAGTGAAATTGGCCAGGAATAATTTTGTAAAACTCCTGTTCCGGAAAATCTCCGCAAATTTTTTCATTTCGTATACCCCTTATTTTCATTTGTTATCTCTATAATAAAGAGATTTAATGGAAAAAATAAGCATCTCTTGACCGTTTGATTCTCCATCCTAAGACTGAGTCTCATTTGACCTTAGCCCTAGTTACTTAATCCTCAAATGTCCCTTTTACAACAGGCTTCCCATTCTCCACCATCATTTTCCCCAGGGCCATGACAGACTGTATCGATAAATCTGTCTTATTAAGCAAGACAAGATCAGCATCCTTCCCTGCTTCAACTTTCCCTTTTTGCTGAAGTTTAAGGATCGCTGCAGGGTTTTGCGTGATGACTCGTAATGCTGTACTAATCTCGATGCCTTCTTGTTGTACTGCATCTTTTACTTCTTGATAAAGGGAAAATACTTTTCCAATCTTAAGTCCAATCAAGTCGCCGTCTTTATTAAAATCAGGCAGACTTGCCTGGCCATCTGATGTGAAGGTGATTTGCGATATATCAACACCCTGCTCAAGCATTTTTCTCAGACCAAGGCTGCATTTAACTTCGCCTTCTTCTAAAAATTTTGGTATAGAGCTGGTCGTGAAATCTACATAGCCGCCCTTTTTGGCATATTCAATCCCTGTTTCAAATAAATGCGGATTCCGATTAATGTGGGTTGGATGGAATTGGCGGATTGGAATATCCGTCTTATCAACAACCTCTTCAATTACCTTAAGATGGTCGTAGCTGTCACCAACATGTACATTCACTATTCCAGCCTTACCAGAAAGCATGCCGCCAATTCTTGCTGCAGATGCAATCTTCGCTATTTCTTCGTAAGTCGGCTGGGAAGAACGATGATCTGCAATCGCGATTTCTCCAACACCGATAATTTTATCAATCAGGATAAGGTCATCTTCTATTTTGTCCGTCAGCGTCTTGACCGGTACCTGATAGGAACCTGTGTGGACATAACAGGTGATCCCTTCTTCTTCAAGAGCACGAGCTTTTGCTATCAAACTTGGCATCGTCCTCGTAGTTCCGTCTGTGCCAATAACACCGACAAGTGTTGTGATGCCGGAAAGGGTGGCATCCGTCAATTGAAGTTCAGGTGTCCTCGTCCTATAGCTGCCTTCTCCGCCGCCCCCCATTATATGTACGTGGGAATCAATGAAGCCTGGAACGATATACATACCTGCCGCTTCAATCACTTTAATATCCACGAACCTTTCAGGTACCGGGATTTCATCTTCAATGTAGCCTATTTTATTATTTACGATTAAAAGATCCTTTTTACCTAAGTATTCAGGAGCAAAAATTTCGCCATTTTTAATAAGCGTCAACATTCCATCCACACCTCTTAACAATTAAAATATGTATTTATTCCATCATAATACAGACGGGAGAAACTGCAAATTGATTCCTGACTGATTGACTGCTCTGTTGCCAACTTAGCCCAATCTGCTTAATAAAGGTTTTCAATTCTAAAGGACGGGGTAATATTCTATTAACCTAATAAAATAAAAACGCGCGATAAAGGAGTTTATATATATGAAAGAAATCATGTCTTCAAATGTTATGGTACAAAAAAGGTTCACAATGAAAAAGATGCTGGAAATTTATCAGGCAGCTAAAAAATTAAATGGCACTACTTATTTATACAGCCGTCAAAAAGCAGTGGAAGCTACCTCTTTATCAAAGCTTGTTTCCTTCCTGTTGACAGTTGAACCAAACACAACTTTAAAAATTATTATGGAAGGCACAGATGTAGAACCGCAATTAGATCAATTGACGAAATTGCTCACAAACGAAGCTTCTCTATTGCGGGTTAACCGTAAACAGCTTCTAGAGTCTTCTGAGTCATTTCAGATTTAATAATAAATTATATTTTAGAGATATAGAGGTGAAATTTCATGGTAAGAACTATTTTAATGGTAGTCGGTGCTATCGTTGTAATTGGATTTTTAATGCGAATGCTATAATATCCATTTAATAAAGCTGCATTTATACAAGCAAGTCAGACTGTAGACAAACTCGGATGAAAATGAGTTTGCCTGCAGTCTTTTTTATTTTCTTCTAAATGAACACCACCAATAAGGACTTTTGATGGCTTGGCATAAAAATTGGATAAACAACAGGGTATCGAGATGGCCTCTTGGTTACATGGAATTACAAAAAATAGAAAAACTGACCACCAATATGACTTCTTGGATACGCTAAATCCCAAAAACAGGAAAAAAAGATCATCAATATGACCTCTTGGATATGTTCAATTCCAAAAATTAGGTGAATATGATCACCAATACGACCTCTTGGAAATGCGATATCCCAAAAAATAGGTGGATTCGGTAACCAATACGGTCTCTTGGATATGTGAAATTACAAGAATTAGGAAAATGCGGTCACCAATACGGTTTCTTGGTTACCTGGAATTACAAAAACTAGAAAAACTGATCACTAATATGACCTCTTAAATGCCTGCCTTTGAAGGTGACAGGATAAAAAACAGGCGTGAATTCTCTTTTGAATTCACGCCTGCACTTTATTGGAAACTATCTATTTAACCAAAGAGACTGATCATGACTGCTATCTCTAAATCTATCATGAGGTGCTGCCATCATCTTTAGTATTTCCTTAATTTCCATTCCCGGTTCCACCAGTGTCGCCAGTGCCTCCAGTTCCGCCGGTATCTCCTCCTGTGTCACCTGTGCCTCCAGTTCCACCGGTATCTCCTCCTGTGTCACCTGTGCCTCCAGTTCCACCGGTATCTCCACCCGTGTCTCCCGTGCCTCCAGTTCCACCGGTATCTCCACCCGTGTCTCCCGTGCCTCCAGTTCCACCGGTATCTCCTCCTGTGTCACCCGTGCCTCCAGTTCCACCGGTATCTCCTCCTGTGCCTCCAGTTCCACCGGTATCTCCTCCTGTGTCACCTGTGCCTCCAGTTCCACCGGTATCTCCTCCTGTGTCGCCAGTGCCTCCAGTTCCACCGGTATCTCCTCCTGTACCTCCAGTATCTCCTGTATTGCCACTGTCGTCTCCGCCTCCACTGCCTCCAGTCTGGGTGGTGTCAGTGGTATCTTTTTTCTTTTCTTTCGTTTCAGACTCATCTTCTTTCTTTCCTTTTACCTTTTCTTTCGCTTTTTCCCACTGCTTCTTTAGTTTTTCAGATTCTTTCTTCATTCTTTCTTCAAGTTCTTTTACGGTTTTTGCCCGCTTTGCTTTTTTCTGTTCCTCAACATACTTCGATATATCAGGTACATTGAATGAAACTGCCTTGGTATCTTTCAAAGCCTCAGACATAAAGTCCTTGAAAACAAGCGCCGCTCCTTCACTGCTTGTCGTGGTTAAGTAATGATTTTTGTCGGTTTTGTCATATCCCACCCAAACAGCCCCAACTAGCTGTGGTGTATAACCAACAAACCATTGATCCTTTGTACCATCAATGCCCTCAATAGGTACTTGGGTAGAACCTGTTTTTCCTGCTAATTCACGGCCTGGAATTTTTGCGCCTTTACCAGTTCCTTCTTCGACGACGCCTAACAGCATGGTCGTCATTTTTTGGGCTGTTTCTTTAGAAATCGCCTGGCTTTTCTTACCTTTCCATTCAGCGATAGTATTGCCTTCTTTATCCGTTATTTTCGTAATGGCATGCGCTTCATGACGCTCACCTGAATTTGCAAATGCTGAATAGGCATCTGCCATGTCTACTGGTGAGACACCAGTATTTAGTCCGCCCAGCGCGAGACCCAGCTGACGGTCCTTTTGTGGATCAAGTTTGATGCCAAACTTATTAACCGACTTCATTCCATTAACGATTCCTATTTCATTTAATAGCCATACAGCAGGAACGTTAAGGGAATCCTTTAATGCTTCATACATTGGCACTTCGCCTTTATATTCACCATTATAGTTTTCAGGTTTATAGTCTTGTAAATCTAATTCTTCATCTTTAAGCATATCTGTTACATCCCAGCCTTCTTCAATTGCCGGGGCATATACTGCCAGAGGTTTCATTGCTGAACCAGGCTGTGCTTTTAATTGGGTTGCCCGATTGTATCCACGGAATACATGTTCACCTCGGCCGCCAACCAGGGCACGGATACCACCTGATTTAGGATCGATTAAAGCAGCGCCGCTTTGGACGATCTGGTTATCAGTCCCTTTAGGGAAAATTTCATCCTTGGCATAAGTAGCTTCTACAGCTGATTGCATTGTTACATCCAGCTCAGTATAAATTTGCAGTCCTCCAGTTAAGATATCCTCCTGGGTAAGACCATATTTTGAAATTGCTTCATCGATGACGTGATCTAAGTAATATGGATATTGACCGCGCAACGGATCTCCGCCATCCTCATTTAGCACAACCTTCTCGGCCACTGCCTTTTTGTACTCCTTATCGGTTATGAATCCATTGGTCTTCATCATCTGAAGCACCACATCTCTTCTTTCCATTGCCTTATCATAGTTTTTATAAGGATCCAAAGACGATGGAGCCTTGATTAAACCTGCAATGGTAGCTGCTTCGCTGATGCTTAATTCCTTTACATCTTTACCGAAATACCCCATCGCTGCCCGCTTTATCCCCCAAGAACCATTCCCAAAATAAATGCGGTTTAAGTACATTTGCATGATTTCATCTTTTGAATATTGCTTCTCGATTTCCCTCGCAAGGAAAAACTCCTCAAGCTTTCGTTTATACGTCTTTTCGGTAGACAATAAAGCATTTTTTGTTAACTGCTGAGTGATCGTACTGCCGCCTTCAACCACTGAACCAGCTTTTATATTTTTGACAAAAGCTCTTGAAATACCAACAAGGTCTACTCCATCATGCTCATAAAATCGGTGATCTTCAATTGCGACTACAGCATTTTTCACATGATCAGGAACTTCTTCAATCTTAACCCCTTCATTTTTTAATGCTGAAATCTTACTTGCCACTTCTCCGTTTGCATCATAGATGATTGTAGGCTGAGCCAAGTCATCATTTAGAGCACTGATATCAGCACCCTCTGAAAAAACATGAAAAAAGCTTAAAAAAGCCAAAACAGCTGTCGAAACGGACAAAACCAGCACTTGATTCATATGTAGCCGTTTCCAGCCTCTAAGAAAACTTGTTGCTATTGAATTTTTGCTCACTGAGCACCCCAACCTTTTAAAAATAGTTTATAAATATGACACTTTCTTTTACCCAGTTTTAAAAGGAATTAACACATATTGCCTGATATCAGCGAAAAAAGACACAATGAGAGTATTTTTATGGATGGTTTGTAATCACAAAGCCAAACTGGCCTTTCAACGAAGAGATTTTTCTCGAACGGTAGAATTTTGCCATAGCTGCGTTTAAAAGGTTGTTTTTGGCATGCGTTGCCGCTTTTATTCTATCCATTTAACTTTCAATGTTTTAAAAAACAGGCATTAAAAAAACATAAAAAAACCAATCGATCATATAGGTCGATTGGTTCCTATTGGCTTTGAATCGGCAGTTCTTCTTCCATTTCCTGGTGTACTGCTAATTCGCTATCCCGTTCTCGAAGAAGTGTTTCCATATACATGTAAACGAGTTGCTTCGTCTTATCATCCGCTTTGATGATCTCAAGATGCTGAAGACATTTGCGAATAGTCGGATGGATGGACTTCTGTGTATCAAAAACCATTCATGTCACTTCTCTTCCCTACTTTTTTAATAATAAAGAACTACAAATCTTTTATTACAAATTTCGCCAGTTTGTGAGAGTTTTTGAGGGTCCCGCTGAAAATTTTGGCTGCATGATTTTTTCTTTTAAATAAGGGTATAAAACAGGAAGAAGCTAAATTTTTTTGGAGGGTGATAGATATGGCAGAAATAAAGAGAGTGCTGCTCGCTTATGATGATTCCACTGGCAGCAAAAAAGCCTTGCAGCTGGCAAAGGAACTGATGGGAAAGCTGTCGGACGGCCAATTATTTGTTGCCCATGTTTTTGAGGAGAAAATGAGAACGGAAACGGTGGAGTCTGCCGAACGGCCAGTTGAACCTCTGCCTATCAATAATTTTCCTGCAGATGGCATTCAGGTTCCTCCTCTTGCGTTTGAGCAGGGTTCGATCGATAAATCAGAGCATGCCATTATTACCAATAGCTCCGAACAAGCTTTTGACAATGCTAAAACGGAACTTATTTCACTTAATATAGATCCTGACTATACGGTTCTTGAAGGAAATCCTGCCGAGAGCATATGTGACTATGCAAATGAGATTAAGGCTGATTTGGTCATCATCGGCCAGTCAGGCAGCGGAGGCCTTAAACGCAAACTGCTTGGCGGTGTCAGCCAGAAGGTTGCCAATAATGCACCTTGCCATGTAATGATCGCAAAATAACGTATACTAAAAAGCCGGATGCACAGTCATCCGGCTTTTTTCACTACTTATATATAAGCTCTGTTAAACAAGGCTGTTGATTTTCGTTCAAGGCGCTTCGCTTTCCGCGGGGTTGGCGCTGCGCCCGCAGGAGTCTACGCGCCTTCCACTACAATCAACAGAGGTTAAATATCAAAATTCAGTTTTAACAGAGCCTTTATTTAAGTTCTGAAGAAAGTTCCATGAGGCGTTCTTTCGTTTCCTGTTCCTCAAAACTGCTGAAAATACGGAAATCATCTTGATCCAAAATTCTGAAATGCTGGCTGAGTATGTTTTGCTGCATTACAAAACCGCCAGCCCGTTCAACTTCCCGCCACCAAACTTTGCCGCCAAGCGTTTTTTCCTTCCGATAATCTGTACCCTCATGTGCAATGGTTTCCAGCACTTCTAAAGGTTCATTGCCAAATAAAAATTGGATTGTCTCTGTCTCCCTGAACAGAGCGCAAATTGTCACGACTGTAGACCAGCCAGCCTGAGCCCTGCCCTTTTCAATTTGGACAAGTGTCTTTTTAGAAAGGCCTATAATCTCAGCCATTTTATCCTGGGTATAGCCAACTTCCGCTCTAAGCACCCTTACTTTTTCAGAAACCCTTTGGATGATTTCATCTCTCGTCATCAGCTTCATTCCCTTAAGTTCTTTTAGTGTAATTTTACACTTGATTTGTTGAATTTCAAAATATTTTTTACTGAAAACGAAAAGTATTTTAATTGAAGTCATTATACCCTTATTGGTTTTATTTCCAAGGCTTGCAAATTGATTTACTAATCTTAAGGGAGTAATAGACTTGGCTGTTTAATTGCGCAACTTGCCCTTGTCGAATAGAAAGTTTATACATGAAATAATCCCATAAAAAAAAGGAATGCGTTGATGCGCATTCCTGATCGATCATTTAGCTTTTTTTCCGGCACGACGCTACAATTGCTGGTGCATGAACTTTGAATCGAGCATGCTGCGCATTTGCCTTCTTTTGATTTTTGGATGAAGCGGTAGAATGCCCAGCCGGCATAACTGAAAATGGCTCCACCAATTATAATGTTCACTAACACTTCTGTTTCCCCCTTCTTAGCTAAGGCCTATCATCTTGCCGCCTTGGTAAATGGCCAATGATAATAGATAAGCGATAAAGAGTGCATAGCCGATTGAAAAGGCTGTCCATCTCTTCGAACCAGTTTCCTTGTAAATGGTAGCTGTTGTTGCCAGACAAGGGATATACAGCAGGATGAAGACCATGAAACTGTAAGCTGCCAGCGGAGTATAATGGACAGCCAGCAAGCCCTGCAAGCTTGCTTCATCTGGAACAAAATAAATGATATTCATGGTCGAAATGATTGCTTCTTTTGCAAGAAAGCCTGTAATCAAGGACGCGCTTGCTTGCCAGGTTCCAAAGCCGATCGGTCCAAATAGTGGTGCAAAAATGCTGCCAATTGCGGCCAAATAACTGCTCTCCATACTGACATTCAAGCCATCGGGACCTGCATATGCCAGCAGCCAAATGAGCACAGAGCCTGCAAAGATGAATGTACCAGCTTTTTTCACGAAACCCTTCCCCTTATCCCATGTGCTCCTCCAGAGAGCTCGTGCCTGGGGCAGGCGGTATGGCGGCAATTCTATGACAAAAACCGAAGTTTCACCCTTTAACAGCGTCTTTGAGAACACCTTAGCGAGTACCAGTGCGACCACGACACCTAAAACATACAAACTTAATACGACCAATGCCTTTTGCTCTACGAAAAATGCTCCCACGAACAAAGCATATACAGGCAGGCGGGCTGAACAGGACATCAATGGCGTCAAAAGAATCGTCATCAATCTCTCCTTTGGCGTCTCGATTGTCCTTGCTGCCATAATTCCAGGTACATTGCAGCCAAATCCTATCATCATAGGAATAAATGCTTTTCCATTCAGGCCTACTGATTCCATCAGGCGATCCATAACAAGTGCTACGCGGGCCATATACCCTGAGTCTTCAAGCAGCGATATAAAGAAAAATAAAATGAAGATTTGCGGGACAAATACAAGTACTCCTCCTACCCCCGCAACAATGCCATCAAGAATTAGGTCCTTGATGAAAGGTGCAGCTCCTGCCGCGGCTAGTGCAGCCGAAATTCCGGATGTTACCGGACCTGATAAAAGTGAATCCAATACATCTGACAATGGGAAGCCCAGCCAATCAAAGGTCAGCATGAACATGACATACATCAACAATAAAAAGATTGGTATACCCAGAAATTTATTCGTTACGACCATATCAACCTTCTCGGTCAACGGAACTTTCAGATGATCATTCTTTGAGCTTGAAGCTGAAACAATATTGTCTATTGTTTCACTTCTTTTTCGATGAATGACCTGGTCAAGTGCTTGACTGTCACCTGAAGTCCTTGCATGAGAGGCTGAAACAGAGTCGATAAGGGCATCCAACCCTTCTATAGCCAGTTCATTTTCCAGATAACTTTTCACATACTGGTTACCTTCGAACAACTGCAGTGCCAGCCAGCGTACGGGAAGATTTGTCCGCCCGTCCAACATGGCGGCCATTTTAAGGATTCCATCCTCGATGGCTTTTCCATAGTATACGAGGTTTGCCTTTCCGCTACGGACAAATTTGCCTGTCACCATTTCAGCGAGCTCATCGCATCCTTTTCCGGTCCTTGCCACTACTGGAGCTACTGTCACGCCAAGGGCTTCAGAAAGTTTATCAATATCAATTTTTATGCCGCGGTTTTTAGCAACATCCAGCATATTCAACCCAATAATGACAGGAGCGCCATATTCCATAAGCTGGAGGGTGAGGTGGAGATTTCTCCTTAACTGTGAAGCATCCAGGATATTAAGCAATTTTTGAATCGGTTCGTTCAGAAAAAAATTCGTGACGACTCCTTCATCCTTCGAGAGCGGATTAAGTGTGTAGACACCTGGAAGATCAATCAGCTGATCTTTGCTATTTTTAAATAAACCTATTTTTTTCTCAACGGTTACACCGCTCCAGTTGCCAACATATTCATATGAACCTGTTAAATTATTAAATAGTGAAGTTTTGCCTGTATTGGGATTCCCAATGAGCGCAATGTTCATCATACTCGCTCCACTTCGATTCTAAGTGCCTCTTTCCTGCGGATTCCAATGCATTGGCCGCAGGACTCTACCATAACCGGACCACCAAAAGGCATAATGCACTTCACGCATACTTCAGCACCATCCGCAATTCCTAAATCCAGTAATCTTCTCCTGACAAATTTGTCAGCACCAGCAATATTCAAGATCCGGCCCTTTTCACCAGCCTTAAGTTTTCCAAGCATCGCCATCACCTTTTTTTGTATATTGAAAGTTTTATAATAAAGTTAATTGAGAATGATTCTCTTTGTTAATTAATTTTAACACTAAAATTGTTCAAGTGGAATGGTAAATAGCATTTAATTGAGAATGATTATCTTTATTTAATCAATAAGGTGGATTCATCACTGTGACGTAAATCACAAAAAAGGCTTTAATAGATGTTTTTAGTGAAATCTTCATATGATTGACAAATTTTTTTACAGTTGTTGAATTTCATCCCTTAATAAGATTATATACCTTTATAGGTATATATAGGGATACAAAAAAGAAGAGCTTTCCAGCTCTCCTTACTTTGTTACATTGTTTTTTTGCTTACATCTGCAAATTGAACCATTCTTGAAGGTGCTGCGCTAATAACAAGAATGACTACAACGGCACTTAAAATCATGCTTGGCAGCATATATGTGCCATTGTAAATAAAGGAATATAGCCACGCTGACTGTCCTTTAGGTGCATAGCTTCCGAAGAAAATCCAGCCTGAAAGAAAGTGCGAAATAAAGCGAAGCGCACTGCCAATAAAGGTGCCTGCTATGACAAAAGCCATCCATTTATTCTTTTTCCCGTCTTGCATGCTGGCTTTTACTTGAGCCGCGAATAAACCTGCCAATCCCAGCAGCGCAAAGGCAACGAGATAATCAAGTATTCCTTGTACCGGATGGTAAATTTGTGACATTCCAAGAATGAATTGTAAAAGTCCAAATAAAAAGCCTGTAAGAACTCCGCCTTTAATTCCCCAGCGGAATGCCATTAGGAAAACAGGTACCATCGCAATGGATACAGATCCTCCTTGTGGCCAAATCCTTGAAAATAAAAATCCTGAAAATAGATCCAGCAAATAAGCCAGAGCGGAAAATACGGCAACTTCCACTAAAAATAAAGTTTGTTTTTGTTTCATCTTTGTTCCTCCTTCTTTTCAGAATGAGGTCCGTTTCCAACACGCCTTTTCTGCTTCAGAAACAAAAAAAGCAATCAGGGGATCGATATAGGATTCCCATGATTGCTTTCCTATCGCATCCACATTCCTACGCTAGCATTAACTAACAGGTTCAAAGGGTAAGAACTCGGCCGCTCACTCTCAGCTGCAATTTGCAGCTCCCCTTGTGGTCATATTTAATTTCTCACCTATGAATATACTATTTCTAATGGTTAATAACAAGTAAAATCTTTTAGTAAAATTCGGTTAAACCAGATAAACTAGCGCGAGAATGTCGAATATCTACACAGACAAAACTCCCTGACATCTGATAAAAAACTCGGTCTTTTGTCACATTTTTGCCTGTTCGACGTGTTTCTCCGCATCTTCTTAATTTTCGACAAAGGGATTTGCGATTCTTCAACGAATGTTTTAGAAACGGAAAAGTTAAACTGGGGGACTTAAAAAAATGCTGCCAATAACACAAAACAGATTGCTTAGCTTCCTGACTAGTGAAAAAGAAATTCTGATTGCTGATTGGAATGAAAATATAATCGTATCTGAAGACGATCCATATAAGCAAAAAATAAATAAGAATGCTGAAGAAATGTACGCTATTATTTTGTCAGTCTTTACTAAAACGAATGAAGAGCTTGATGAACATCTTCAAAAAATAGCGTTTACCGTCGGAGAGGAACGAGTACGCTCTGATATCAATATTGGAGATTTTGTATTTAACGTGAACTCCGGGCGTTCTGTTATTTACAAGCATTTGCACAAACTGAATATGGAATGGGAAGAACTCCAAGGCACAATTGATAGAATCAACTATTGCTTTGATACTTTCCTATATTACGCAGTATCCTATTACAATGAACAAAAAAATAAAATCATCGAGGAAAAAAACCAATTCATTGATTCAACACATAAGGACAGATTGACATTGCTTGGACAAATGACCTCGAGTTTTATTCATGAATTTCGAAACCCATTAACTTCAATTCAGGGATTCATCCAGCTTTTAAAATCAGATCATCCCGAAATGAAGTATCTGGATATCATATCTAGTGAATTAGAGCAATTGAATTTCCGCATTTCCCAATTTCTGCTTTTATCGAAAAAAGAACTGATTGGAAAAGAGAAGAGTCTATTCTCCTTGAACAAAATGATCGATGAAGTATTAAATTTCCTTTATCCAAGTATCCTTGATACGAATGTCCGGATTGTCAAGAATGTCTCAGATGACATGGAATTATTCGGTTATGCGGATGAAATCAGACAGGTACTCATCAACATTATCTTCAACGCCATTGATGTTTTAAGCCAATACCGGGATGATCCAAAAATTGAAATCAAGGGATTTTTCGTGAATGACACTCATATAAAATTAGAAATTGCCAATAACGGGCCAGTGATTCCTGACAATTTGCTGAAGACGATATTCGAACCTTTTGTCACAACAAAAACCCTTGGAACCGGCTTGGGTCTTTTCGTCTGCAGGGAAATTATTGAAAAGCATAAAGGGATCCTTGCATGTTCATCAGAACCTGAAAAAACATCTTTTATCATTTTGCTGCCACTCACTCCAATTGAAATCTAATTTTAAATAATCGAACATGTTAGTGAAGTCCAATACTAAAATTCAAATCTCAGGCTTGTACGTTCTAATATTGATTTACACTACTGAGTTCCAACAGTCATCCAAAGCAATAAACACAGCCATTCAAAAAGCCCGTCCTTCATATAGAAGTGACGGGCTTTCAATGTTATTCTGTATACTCTAATGACCGTTTTTCATTCATACTTTTCACTCTAAGTTTCTCACTCTTAACTGCATGTTTCTTTTCAGATTCAGCCACAATGACTGCGCATGCTGCGTCACCTGTAATGTTGACAGCTGTACGTGCCATATCAAGCAGGCGGTCAATTCCGAGAATCAATCCAATACCCTCAACAGGCAATCCGACAGACTGCAGAACCATCGCAAGCATGATCAACCCTACTCCTGGAACACCTGCTGTTCCAATACTTGCAAGGACTGCCGTTATAACAACTGTTGCAAGTTCTGCAAGTGATAGGTCAACCCCATATACCTGTGCAATAAAAATTGTTGCAACCCCCTGCATGATTGCCGTACCATCCATATTGATCGTCGCACCTAGCGGCTGGACGAAGCTGCTGACTGATTCGGGAACACGAAGATTCTTCTGAGCTGTTTCCATAGATACTGGAAGCGTAGCATTACTGCTTGAAGTACTGAAAGCTACACCCATCGCTGGAGAGAAACCTTTGAAGAACCAGAAAGGGTTTTTACCCGCAAGGAAATATACACTTGATCCATAAGTTAATAGAGCATGAATGATTAGTGCAAGGACTACTACAAGCATATATACGCCCATCGCTTTAATAGCATCGACTCCCTGGCTGCCAATTGCGGTTGCAATTAAGCCAAATGTTCCATAAGGAGCAAATTTCATGACCAGCCCTACTAAATACATCATGATCTCATTACCTTGCTCCACAAGATTTAAGATCCCTTTCGTTTTATTGCCAAGCGCTGTTAAAGCTAATCCAATGAATAAAGCAAAGACGATAACTTGAAGCATATTTCCTGAAGTTAAGGCTTCAAACGGATTTGTCGGAATAAGATTTAAGAAGGTGTCGCTGACAGATGGGGCCTTTTCAGCCTTAAATTCTGCTCCACTTGTATCAAACTCACCCATCAAGCCAGGTTTAATAAGGTAAGACAAGGAAATTCCAATCACAATCGCAATCGCAGTTGTGACAAGGAAGTAAGATACTGTTTTCAAACCAATCCTGCCAAGTTTTTTAGGATCCCCTAACCCAGCTGTTCCCAAAATGATTGAGAATAAGACAATCGGCACAACAAGCATGCTGATTAAATTTATGAAAATCTTGCCTAGCGGCGTAAATAAAAATTTATCCAAAACTGAGAACAGCTCTGGTGAAAAGATGTTGAGAATTAATCCGGTCAGAGCACCCAGTCCAAGACCGATTAATATCTTTGTTGTTAGCTTCATATTCTTCCTCCCAGAAAAAAGTGTAAAAAACAATGTAAGGTTTTATTCCCTCAGGAATCAGAGTTTAAACACCCCGGGATAAAATGGATAATTGTACCAAAAGGAGGCTATTAATATGTTATCTATAAAAGTAGACAGGGAGATTGAGTTACACCTCCTTCAGAGTTATCATGCTGACGAGCTATTTTGGCTGGTGGAATCTAACCGGGATTATTTACGGACTTGGCTTCCCTGGGTAGACAATATGCTTGCTGTAGAACAATTTCATTTGGCTATCGATAAGTGGCAAAAACAATTTCAACAGAAGCAAGGGTTTCATTTAGCCATTAGATACAGAGGTGTTCTCGCAGGGTGCATTAGCCTGCAAGGTGTGGACTGGTTCAATTCACAGGCAAGCATTGGGTATTATCTGATAGAAAAAATGCAGGGAAAGGGTATCATAGCAAGGGGTATTCAAGCAGTCATAAGCTATGCCTTTTTTAAGCTCGGCCTTAACCGGATAGAGGTACGGTGCGGAAGAAACAATTTTAAAAGCCAGGCAATCCCCGAAAAATTCGGGTTTAAAAAGGAGGGTATTATCCGTGATGGCGAGTTCCTCAAAGGGAGGTACCATGATCTGATTGTATACGGACTTTTATCAAGAGAGTGGCAGCAGAAATTGGGCAGATTAATCCGGTGACGCCAGTTAAACGGATACTCACTTTCAGGTAATCTTAAGTCACAGGCAGATGCAGAATGAAAGTTGTTCCATTGCAATTGGAATCTACTGTAATTTTCCCACCATGTTCTTCTACGATTTTATAGCAGATCATCAATCCAAGTCCGTTTCCATTTTCTTTTGTAGTGAAAAATGGTTTGCCGAGCTTGTCCAAGTGTTCAGGCGGGATGCCCTTCCCTTGGTCCATTATTGATATAAGAATTGTATCCTCCACTTTTGTTAATTCAACGATAATCTCACCAGGTGTATCCATTGCATCAATTGCGTTCATCAGTAAATTTATAAATACCTGTTTCATTTTGTTCCCATCACAAAGAAGCAAAGCATCACTAAGATTTGAGCGTTTTGTAATCTCAACGCATTTTTTCGCTGCTTCAGCCATTAGCAAGGTGATTGCATGATCAGCCAGGCAATTTACATCAAATGAACTAAAATCGGAGTTATGAGGTTTAGCCATCATCATTAATTCTTTTGAAACTGCCTCGATCCTTTTAATTTCATCTTCCATTATTGCTAAATAGTTATGGTTCATTTTAGACTCAGCCTTCATAAGCTGGATAAAACCCTTCAAGCTTGTTAAAGGATTTTTTATTTCATGTGCGATGCCGGCAGCGAGCTGACCAACTACATTCAATTTTTCATATTCAAGAATAAAATGTTCCGCTTTAATTTTTGCAGAAACATCACTTGTTACAGAAATTAATTCGAAAGGTTGATTGGTTTCCGGGTGCCTGATTACAGAAATTTGTGAATTCACCCAGATATACACTCCGTCTTTCCTCTTTATGCGATACGTAAGGCAGCAAATACCCTCACCTTCAGGCATGTCGACGTTCGATATTCTTTTGTAATCATCCGCATGGACAAATAAGGTATATAGTCTGCCGATTAATTCGGAAGGATCGTATCCAAGCATGGTTGCAACAGAAGGAGAAACATACTTAATAAGACCCTCAGGTGAACGCTTGCAAATAAAATCCATTGCTGGTTCGACCCAAATATTTTCATTAGGTTTTACAAGTGTATTCAATTTATTTTCCAAACTTGATACAAGAATACTCATAGACAGCCTCCTTTCTTAGATTTTACTGAATATTTTTATAAGTTACAAATACTAAATGTTAAATTCCTGTTAATTAGGATATTTTTACCATTGGGAAATTTTCTGCAAAAGCCTTTACTTGTCTGGTTTGTAAAAATCTGAATTTTCCAATATAATTAACCGTAAACTTCATACTTTATGTGAAAGTTTCATACATTATTATCAAACGTATTAATTTTCACCTTTACCTCTACTCAATATGGTATAATTAATTTTAAATTTAAAAAGCTGAGGTGGTATGATGGGGCAATCTATCGTATCAAGAAAATAACAGCCAAGAGCGCGGAAGCAACAGTATAACAGGATCAAGGCCCTGGCTGTAGCAGCCGCACGGAATGGGTCGTTTAATTCTTGAACAATTTAGTCATGACATTAATAAATGGAGCTTGTTTTACAGGCTTAATTTTCAGATTATCAGGAGGTGACTCCTTACCCGTAAATTTGCGGGTTAAGGGAATTTATTTGGACATATTTAACTTGGTTATGATAGCCATTTTAATTGCTTTAACGGCATTTTTCGTCGTATCAGAATTTGCGATTGTTAAAGTGAGAAGTTCCAGAATTGATCAATTAATAGAAGAAGGCAACAAAAAGGCCATAGCTGCAAAAAAGGTAATTTCAAATCTGGATGAGTATTTATCCGCTTGCCAGCTTGGAATTACAGTTACAGCTCTAGGAATAGGCTGGCTTGGTGAACCGACAATTGCTTCAATGCTTCGCCCAGTGTTTCGCAGCCTGGATATTCCAGAATCATTCAGCCACGTTTTGGCAGTAGGAATATCATTTGCCATTATCACATTTCTTCATGTGGTAGTCGGAGAATTGGCACCGAAGACGCTGGCGATTCAAAAAGCAGAGTGGGTTTCACTTAATACAGCTCGTCCACTGATCTTGTTCTATAAAATAATGTACCCTTTCATCTGGGCATTGAACGGATCGGCACGACTGGCTACAGGCCTTGTTGGATTAAAGCCTGCTTCCGAGCATGAATTGGCACATTCTGAAGAGGAACTTCGCATCATCCTTTCTGAAAGCTTAAAAAGTGGTGAAATCAACCAGTCAGAGTTTAAGTATGTAAACAAAATCTTCGAATTCGACAACCGGATCGCCAAAGAAATCATGGTACCACGTACCGAAATTATCTCTCTGTCTAAAGAAGACACATTGGAGACTTTCCTTCAGGTTGTAAAGGAAGAAAAATTCACACGCTATCCAATCATTGATGGTGACAAGGACCACATCGTTGGGTTAGTCAATATAAAAGAAGTAATGACGGACTTGATTGATGAAGAAGGCCGTAGCAAGAAAACGCTAGATTCATATATTCGTCCGATCATCAGGGTTATTGACAGCATTCCAATCCATGATTTGCTTGTCAAAATGCAGAAGGAACGAATTCATATGGCCATCTTAATGGATGAGTATGGTGGTACTTCCGGACTTGTCACAGTTGAGGATATTCTAGAAGAAATCGTCGGTGAAATCCGCGACGAGTTCGATATGGATGAGATTCCGATGGTCCGTATGATCAAGGAAAGCCATTATCTCATAGATGCCAAAGTCCTAGTGGGCGAGGTTAATGACCTCCTTGGCCTTGATATTAACGATGAAGATGTTGATACGATCGGCGGCTGGATGCTTACCGAGAACTATGAAGTGAAACAGGGTGACATTGTCAGCTATAGCTCTTACTTTTTTAAAATCATAGAGATGGAAGAGCATCATATTAAATATATCGAAGTAACCAAGCAGCAGGAATCTGAAAAACCAGCCGAAAACTTTTTATTGAATCAGACAGAAGTGTTATCATAAGAAAAGCGCAAGCGCCTTGTTCAGCCCCGACAAGCGTTGGAGGTCCGACCGGTGAAGTCGTTCTTTGACTTCATTGGGCGGACCGAAGCGACTCGAGGGGCTAGGCGCTGGAGCTGGACATTTCTCGAAGTGCATTTTATACTTTCTTATCTGTTAACGAAAACCCGGCAGAATATATCTGCCGGGTTTTTGTATTAGTTCCTAATTCTCAAGCTTCCAGGTTTGGACATCATCTGCTTCGATAATACCCATCACGACATCATCCACATCCGGATCGGCCAGGACCTTATCCCTGACCCTGAATTTAATATCATCTGCATCTGCAAGGGTAAGACCTTTACGAAGCTCTAGATAGCTTTCGACGTGATATTGTCTGCCTTCCTGGATAATCCTTAATTTGTTGATATCGACTACATCTCTATCTGAAAGGATGGTTTTTGCGATTCTGTCTTCCAGATCTTTTGGGGCAGCTACACCTATAAGGCCGATTGTATTCTCATACCCAATCTTTAAAGCAATGCCTACCAGCAATAGCCCAATCAACAGTGTCCCTAGTCCATCGAGAAAATAATAGCCTGTAACGTCTGCCAGTACGATTGATGCTAGAGCCAGCAGCGCTCCAAACGTAGCAATCAAATCTTCGTAAAATACCAGCCTGGTCGGAGGTGCTGCGCGATTGACATTCTTAAAAGCATTAGCGATCAGCCCGGTTCCGTTTCCTTCTGTCCGCGTTTCATGTGCAATTTCCTTCATTGCCTTTAACAGAATGGATCCATCCACAAGTACCGCCAATCCCATTATCGCAACATTAAGCCAGAGGCTGGTTGAGGCTTTCGGGTGCTGAATCAGCTCCCAACCTTTGAGAATGGTCTCGTATGCCATTATTGAAATGATGATTACGGCAATGAGCACAAATAAGTTCACGACTCTTCCAAATCCCATTGGGAAACGTTTTGTTGCCTCTTTTTCAGAAATAGAGCTTCCAATAAAAACAAAGAATTGGTTCAATGCGTCTGCGACTGAATGCAGAGTCGTAGCAAGCATCGTTCCACTCCCGCTAACACCTGCCGCTATTCCTTTCACTACTGCAAGAAATGTATTTCCTAGTGCCGCAATCCCGGATGATTTATTGCCTCTCTTAAAAAATTCGACCACTGAAGCCATTCATTCACCTGCTTTTTTTGATTTCTTTATATACTAGTTAAATGTTCTTTTACATTTTTCACATTACAGGTATCTTTAAACATTTAATTTATACAATCAAAAGAACTTTCACAAAACAAATACCCATTGGGGAGTTTCAATGGGGTATCTTTTGAAATATGAGCAAGCTATACTTTTTTCTCATGTCCTGTTTTTACTTGCTTCTGTCATCCACTTGCTGTATGCATTAAAGCGCTGCTTTATATTTAGAAAAATGTCATCAATCAATAGCTCGATTCCGATGGATGTAAGCGAGAATATATTTGCATAGTGTTTCTTGACTTCCCACTTTAATTCATGCTTGCCGCAAATGCTGTATTTATTTACCTCTTCCATCTCTTTGCTCAGCAATGCGAGCTGCTGTTCCTTTTCGCTCTCCGGAAGAATGATTATCTCATCGATTTTTTTTATATATTCAAGTGACTTGAGGATTTTCTC
Organism: Heyndrickxia sp. MSNUG; assembly: GCF_049532715.1. NCBI lineage: Bacteria > Bacillati > Bacillota > Bacilli > Caryophanales > Bacillaceae > Heyndrickxia > Heyndrickxia sp. MSNUG. The sequence continues at coordinate 1,201,494 of NZ_CP150978.1, read as the reverse complement.
GTGGACTTCATCATATGTCTTTTGATCAACCAGTCCATACTTCAGCTTAAAAGCATTCAGTTTTTTGGCTGACTCATAAGTTGAGTTGACGATGTCATTTCTGCTCATATAATCAGTTTCAAAGCTGAGCATGTATTTCCAGGATGGCTGGGTTATTGCTTTTCGATGATCTTCAATACTGTGGCAAAATTTCTTGTATCCATATTTTTCGGGATTTTCGAATGCCGGGCTTGCCGGATCAAGGAAGGGTGCTAGAGGTGCGACAAAGTAAGAAAGCCTTAAATCCTGTCCGCACGCGATGTGAATCTTCTCACAAAAATCAACATTACTGAGCGCATTTTGGTAATCCTGATGGGGAATGCCGACCATGAAAAAGATATCTATTTTTTTGCAGCTATGCTTTAAAGCTGACTGCAGTGTTTCAATAACCTTGGCATTCGTACAATTAAATTTGCCATTGTAGCGGCGGATTTTTTCATCATGTGTTTCTAACGTGAGTTCTATGCTGTATTTAGGGATAACCTTCTCTATCTTCTCGAAGAATTCCTCATTCGCATATTGGAATAACTCAAATACCAATTCATTCTTAAGTTTGATTTTTCCTAACCGTTCAAAGAACTCGTCGACATAGTCCTTACCGTTCTGGCGGATATCATGCAGGATAAAAATAGGTGCCCTGCTAAAGCGCTGGATGAAAAGAATATCTTCTACAAGCTTCTCCGGTGACCGTTTAGCAAGAACTTTCCGATTGCAATTATCCTTGTACGATTGTTTGGAGCCTCCGCAAATCAGGCATCCCTGGGTACAGCCCTTTGCTGTCAAGATCGCTGTATTTGGATATTGAAGCCAGCCTTTATATGGAAGTGGATCAAGAAAGTTTTTATATTTAAATACCGATTTAATTGTGTATCGGTAACCTGGTATATCAAATTCATCCAAACTGTCAGGCACATGGCTTAAAGAATTATATGTGGGCTTTCCATCCTTCTTCCAGGTTAGGTTTGGGATGCCTCCAAGCTGGGGAGTGCCCTTTTTCAGGCTGTTTATCAGAAGGAGCATTAATTTCTCTGTTGAATCTCCTCTCATTATAAAATCAATAAAAGGATATTCAATCAGCTCTTTATGGTAATAAGTTGCGGAAAGCCCTCCCAAAATCACCGGGGTATCCGGATGCAGCTTTTTAACTATTTTCGCTAATTCGATACTTCCATGGGCATGGGGCAGCCAGTGCAAATCGATGCCAGTAGCCCTTGTCCTGAGTTTTTTCAGCTTCTTTTCCACATCAAAATTCCCATCCATCAGCATCCGGTTTGCGATATTAATAATTTTTACCCGCATGCCATGCCGTTCAAGATACTCTGCAATGCTTGTCAACCCAATAGGATACATTTCAAAAACTGGTGATGATGGGACAACGTCGCTGATTGGGCCAGCCAGCAGAGTATTCTTCCGAAAATCAAAAACACTAGGGGCATGAAGCAATACTAAGTCGTACTTCAATTGAATCACCTCGGGTAGATTGGATACTCTATTAAACTGCCTAAAAAGGTACTGGAGGATTACACCCTAATCATAACGCTAAAGGGATTCGTCCCAATCGAACAAAGACAACTATTTTGTGAACGACTGACCGTGATCTCCTAACTGAACCTTGAAATATATATAAATAAAGGTTTAGACCATTTATGAATATTTTGTGTTGTGTATTTTATTTATGGGGAATTGTATTTCTAGTTTCAATGGATTGAAAAAACAAAGAGACTGCCCAATTTAGCAGTCCCTTTAAAATATTCCTCATAATATTATCTTTTAAAGAAGTCTTTTTCCTTAGGAAGACTTTATTCCACCTTGGTTGCTGCTTCTTTATTTTAACTTTTCTCCCACGCATGCATTTAAATGCTGCAATCATTTAGCATTTCTCTTGTTGTACCATTAACATTTCTTCCTCCACCCTGCCTAACTTAAGCAGATGAGAGTCGAGACGCTTATGGATTGTGCTGAATTCTGCGTTATTCTTCACTTCGGCCTTTGCCAATAGTTCTTGCAATGCATTTTCTATCTTTGCGGATTGCATTTCTTCCATACGCTCAAGCGCATCTTTTATGTCTGTGATATCAATCTGGTTCGATGTGACACGATGTTCAATGCTATCCACTTTTTCAAGCCGCTCAAGTCTTTTTTCAATTTTTTCAGCTCTTTTATTCAATGAATCAATTGAATGTCCAATATCCTTTAAGAGATTAAAGATCTCAGAAATATTCCCTTCCGCTGTCATCGTTCATGCCCCCTTTATACTGACTTAAGAACATTTTATCACCATAAGACACATCGATATGTTACAAAACTGGGAACAATCAAGGGCGTTGTTTGAATTTTAGACATAAATGAACGTCATTGTAGATCGATCTTCATCAATAACTTTTCAGCATTCTTATCAAGGAATAACCGAAAGTATGCTCCAGCACCCTGGTAAACGTAAAGCCATAAGCCTCTTCAGTGTCTTTAGAGGTCTTTCCTTCTTGTTTGCAATAAGAATCAGAAGTGACTAGTTGCTTCCGGATGTTGCTTTTAGCCCGATGATTCCTATTAAAATGAAGGCTACAAACATAAGTCTTAACAGGCCTTTTGGTTCCCCAAACAGGACAATTCCAAGAATGACTGCTCCGGCAGCGCCAATTCCTGTCCAAATAGCATATGCAGTACCGATGGGCAGCGTTTTAACAGCCATCGACAAAAAATAAAAGCTAATAGCCATTCCGAGCAAGGTAATGACCGATGGGAGCACCTTTGTGAATCCCTCTGTATATTTTAAACCGATTGCCCAAACGACCTCAAAAACACCTGCGATGATTAAAAACACCCAAGCCATTTACAACTCTCCTTTTCAATGAAAAAACCCGGGAGATATCTGAGGATATCTCCCGGGTTTTTATCCCTCCGTGTACACAGGTATTCCTGTGCGCCCTCTCTCGGACCAGGCCAGCAAGCTGCGGAACCCTAGAGGACTTTTTCATAATTTGTATGGTAACATAATCAAAACACACAGTCAAAGCCTGCTTAATCAATTACATGAAGCTGGGGGGACTTATTCATCATTGTTTCATATTCTGTTGACGGCAGCGGAGGTGAATAGAAATATCCCTGAACCTCAAGGCAGCCAAGCGACTTCAGCAAATCAATCTGCGATTTGGTTTCGACTCCCTCTGCAATCACCTTCAGCTTCAGATTATTCGCCATAGAGACGATTGTCGAGATAATCTCCCGGTTCTCCTGTGAATCGGAAATAAAGCTTTGGTCAATTTTCAAGCGGTCAACAGAGAGTTTACTTAAATAACTTAATGAACTGTAACCTGTGCCGAAGTCATCAATACTTACTTCGATGCCAATCCGCCTTAGAGCCTGGAGCTGGGCATTAATGCTGTCCTCTTTTTTAATCATGATGCTTTCAGTTACTTCAATTTCGATCATATCTCCCTTGAGGTTAAACTCCTTGAGGGCTTGCTCCATGAATGTAACAAAATCTTCTTGATAAAAATGAATAATTGAGATATTGATTGAAGTCCTGGGCACTTCATACCCAACTTCTCCCCACTTTACCAGCTGTTCGAACACTTTCCGGATAATCAGCCTCTCGAGAGGAACAATTAAATTGGCCTCTTCAGCAATCGGTATGAAAACGCCTGGAGGAATCATTCCATGGTGGTGATGCTTCCACCTTGCCAGCGCTTCCGCACCGGTAATTTCATTTGTCGACGCGTTATATTTGGGCTGGTAGAAAACGGTCAGTACATTATTATTGATTGCATTCCGCAAGTCATTTTCAAGTTCAAATTTATTCAAACTTTGGTCAATCATGCTCTTATCGAAAAACTGAAAATGATTTGAGCCGTTTTCCTTCGCTTTATACATCGCCATATCGGCATATTTCAAGATCAAATCAAGCTCATTGGCGTCATCAGGAAAATTTGAGATTCCAATGCTTGCTGTAATAAGAAACTCTATTCCTTCCGCAAAAATCGGTGACTGAAATGCTTTTACAATCTTTGAGGCAATCTCCTCTGGTTTACAAGGTCCAGGAGCCAGGACTGCAAATTCATCTCCGCCAATCCTTGCGATCAAACAGTTTTCAGGTATCACTTCCGTAAGCTTCTTTCCAATTTGCATTAAAATTTTATCTCCAAAAGAATGCCCGAATGTATCATTAATTCTTTTAAAACGGTCAAAATCAAGATAAATTAACGAAAAGTTGTCACCCTTAATAAATAGCCCTGACATTACCTTTTCCAAATTGCGCCTGTTGGGCAAATTGGTGAGTTCATCATGGTATGCAAGATATTCGATCAGCTTGTCTGCCCTATTCTTTTCCGTTATATCTCTGACGATCCCGAAAACGCCAACGACCTTATCCTTTACAATTATTCTTACGGCTGTAATTCTCACATTTGCAGACGTAAGGTCCCCTCTCTTAAGTGATGTTTCAATCACTTTCGTTTCTCCACTCAGGACCTTCATAAAATATTGTTTAATCTTCATCTCTTCTTCACTACGGTCAATCAACTGGATAAAATGAACCCCGGCCAGCTCACTGGCGGAATATCCTGTCAGGTCAGTTGCTTCTTTATTGACATTAAGAATATTGCCTTTTAGGTCAACCCTAAAAACCGCATCGGGATTGTGGTTGAACAATGATAAATGTGACTGGACATTTTTCATGATCAGCCTTTCTCCAAATACATCTGGAACGAGCATAAATAGCAAGTTCGCTGCCGCCATAAAAATAAAAGGAGCTATAAATGCGTATTTTCCCGTCCCCTCTGGTGCAGCAACAATGGAAGTCAGCAAAATATATGGAATACCAGCCAGTGCCATTCCTCCAAACACACAGCCAGTATATTTATACTTTCTCACAAACTCATATATATCCTCATTTGTGATTTGCATTAAAAACCTGAGTAACGAAAAAGCCGTTACTAAAATGAACAAATACGAAAAAGCAAGCAGCATAGGTTGAACATCAATCGAATGCTTAAAAATAATCGAGAAAGCCCCGTAATCTGCAACTATGATACTTGTCCCTATTAACAAACTGGTGAAAATATATTGTGAAGTGTTCGCAATATCCCTTTGTGCCAAATTCAGGGCAGCATATGATCCGAGACCGCATATGCCAAAGAATAAAATAAAGTACAAATAAAAATTACTTGTAGAAAAAGGCACGCCAGCAGAAATAATCACGAATAAATGAGTTAGCCAAAATGTCAGTGCCAGCAGTAACGAATAAAAGACCATATTTCGTCTTTTTCTATCTGTTTGCCTTTTGACTTGCCTGCTGAATTCAACAGCGATAATGCTAGTGATTATTGAAAAGACAACAGTCAAGGCGACGTTATTAAAATCGAATATGTATATGCGGGGAATATCCATCCTGCCCCTCGTTTCTTTAAGAAATTTTTCTGGTCTATTTATAATCATTATACAGTAGTAGCAGTAAAAATCGGCTTAATCCATGAATATTTTTCCAGAATATCGTACTAAAACAGTGAATATGAATTGAATTTCATAACCACTTATCATTCCAGAATTATCCTGAATTTATTATAATAGAAGCAGGGAATAAGAAATTTAAATCACTGCATGCTTGCCACTCTGCTACCTTACTCCAGATGCTATAGCCACACTTATTTTATCGACAGTATCTATGCAATATTAAGGGATTTGAACAGGTTATTTCGGCTTTCCTGCATGTACTGATTTAACAAATCCATTCTTTAAAGAAAGGCATCCTAAATCATATGGGAGGAGGAATCATGATGAAACTGGATCACAACAAAACCCCGAAACGGCCTTCCTTTAAGAGTTCATTTATGAAAATGCCAAACGCCCATTTCAAGTTGTGGATCGCTTTTCTCAGTTCATGTTTTTGCGGCTATATGATTGGAATGTCATTAGACTGGGGTTTCGGGTATTATCCTATATTTACTGTTATGGGTGTATTAGGAGGTGCTTCAGGAGTTTTTCTGTATAAGAATGTCTTTTCAAGGAATCGCAATTTAAAAGATGCTTACAATGAGGATGGCAAAGTTTGGCCAGTTATTGAAGTTACGGCTGAAGATGTACGAAAGGCCGTTCGTGTCTTTTCAGATCAATTGCCACAAGGTGTGTATCGGACAATCCTGGTAAAAGACGATCACAGTATTGATTTTGAACAGCTTGCAACAATCATGAAAGGAATCCCAGCGCGGAAGTTTTACATGTCGAAGGAAACATATGACATTTTTGAGGAAAACGAAAAAGAAATCGCGATTACAATCGATCATGTACAAAAAGCTGTCGACCTATATGTAAAAGAAAATAAACAATTTCCCATGCTTCCATATGATCCATTAAACAGGGTCAACTATTACCAGCTGCTTCAAGCACACTGTCTTGACACACAGCCTGATCTTGAACTTTATATAACTAAATACGACGGGCTGGTAACCCATATAAAGCCTAAGAAGAATAGCACGGGAAATTGATACAGCGATTCTTCTAATTTGAATTCGCTTTTTTTTGCTGCAATTTGCTGATTATTGTTTGATGAGTAACCATACCTTGAAATCCAAGGTGTTTCCGAAAGATTTACTTTTGGAAAACCCTAAAAATACAGAATCCGATTTTTGCTTTTAGTAGTGGAAAGCAACTTTTTATGAATTGCCTTATTTAGAACATTATGCTGATTAGATAAAAGCCAAGCAACATAAAAATCAGGAAGATGATTGTTGTTGAGACCTTTATAAGTTTATTGGCTGAAGCGAATGTTTGACTGTTGATGTTCTTTCTCACTGCAAAATAATGGATTGTCGCAAAAATCAAGATGATTATACCAGCTATCAAAGAAAAGACGCTGACAAACACTGCTATAGTATCAGCAATCTCGCTGACTATACGTATATTGTTAAAATGCAGGCTCGATGCCAGAAATCCGATTCCTATAATGGCAATGGAAGTCCTGACCCAAGCAAGATATGTCCGTTCATTCGCCAGGTGCTGCTGGATGTATTTTGACTCAAGAGATTTTTCTTCTTCCAAGCTCTTCACTCCCATTGTTTTCTCTTTATTTTCAGATCCTTAATCTTCCCAACATCCAGTTTACCACGATAGGTTTATATTTTACTTCTAGGGTGCTCATCTCCCATTCACTTACTACCTGTTTTATTTTCCATCCTCTTGGTAATTTTTTAGTCAATTGAATGCTGAGATGAGAGAATCATGGTTTATCCTTTACCAGCAAACAAATGAGCCGTTGGACTGTACGCTTTACAATAAAAAAACTCAACCTAAAAAATCACGGCAGAGTGATCAGGCTGTGATTTTTTATGTTGAGTGATACGCTATAATGAAGAGAGGAGGCTGATTCTGTTGGAAAATGAGAAAAAAGAATTTCCTGTATATGAACTTGATGAAGAAACATTATTTATGGTTTCCCAAACTTTCAAAGCACTCTCCGACCCTACCCGCCTTAGAATTTTACACCTTCTATTCCATGGTGAGCATTCAGTGAATGAAATTGCAGAAAAGCTCTCTCTGCTGCAGTCAACTGTTTCCCATCAGCTTCGTTTCTTAAAAAACCTTAGGCTGGTCAAATTCAGGAGAGAAGGAACGACCCTATTTTATACACATGACGACGAGCATGTAATCGAACTGTTAAAAAAAAGCATAGAACATGCCAGCCATCATTGATTGGCTGGCATTATTTCTATTAATTGCATGGTTCATGCGCGCATGGACAGCCGTTCTCTTCCCCTTCAACCTGTAATGTGCTGTGTTCGATGCCAAAGTCGTCGTGCAGCAGTTCCTGTGCTTGATGAAGGACTCGATCATGAAGCCCTTCCCCTGCAACGGCGATGTGGCCGCTTAGCATGGCTACACCTGAAGTAATCGACCAGACATGGATATCATGAACATCTGCTACGTTCGGGATTTTCATCAGCGCATCCTTTACATCGTTTACCTTGATTTGTGCAGGTGTGCCCTCCATCAGGACGTGGAAAGACTCTTTTGTTACCCTCCACCCGCTTATGATAATTAGAACTGCCACGGCGATACTTGCGATTGGATCAGCCAGCCCCCAGCCGAAGAAATAGATGAGTAAAGCGGCTGTAATGGCTCCAACAGAACCTAGCATATCACCAAGCACATGTAGGAACGCACTTCTTACGTTTAAATTTTCATCCTTGTCACCGCGCATCAGAATCCATGCAGCGATGATATTAACAATGAGGCCAATGACCGAAATCGTCAGCATGCCCATGCTTTGTACCTCTGGAGGATTCAGGAGCCGATGATAGGCTTCATAAAAAATATAGATGGAGATCAAAATCAAAGTCAGTCCGTTTAAAGCAGCAGCAATGATCTCAAATCTTTTATAGCCGAATGTCTTCGAATGTGTCGCTTTCCGTTCGCCGAGCTTCATCGCGAATAAACTTAAACCTAAGGCTGCCGCATCACTCAGCATGTGGCCTGCATCCGAAAGCAGCGCAAGGCTGTTCGTCAAAAACCCACCGATGACCTCAACAACCATAAATGAAGCAATTAACAGGAAAGACCAGAATAGTGCTTTTTTATTGTTAGTATGGCTGTGGCTGTGGCCGTGACTATGGCCATTACTGTTGCCATGTGAATGATGATGCCCCATAAATAATCGCCTCTCTCTCTACCTTTATATGAATATATGCTCATATATATAATTATGACTCAATGCTAAAAAAGGTTCAACTTATTTTTAATGCTTCAAATTTGATTACCAATTGATCCCTAGCGTCTTTAATGACGGCAGAAGCACCATATTATAAACTTCTTCACCTGTTGTTATAAATACCTTTTTAGTATTGGTTTTACACTAAGAAATATAAAAATATTTCTGTAAGCAGGTTAAACGATTCCTTCATTATGGAGCCATAATAAAAAACCGCTGAAATCAGCGGTTTGATTGTATCTATAAATATTTTCGGTGGATGCCTTTGCCATCATATGTGTACAGCATCGCCCTTCCCTCGACAATCGTTTCAATGTGGCATTTACGGCCCCATAACTGGTGTATATATGGAAGCACCTTTTCCAGGTATTTAATATCCAGTTCAATACCCTCATAGCCGTGCTGGATATAAAGCTCCCCATTTTTCAGGTAGTCGCCGTCGGTAACGGACAAATAAGGAAACCCTCCATTTACTCTCATGCTGACGAGCTGGTCACGAACCTGCTCCCATGCTTTGTCGACTACTTTGTATTCCCTTCCTTGTTTTTGGAAAAGATACATATCTTCCCGCATGACCAGATCTTTTGTCAGATAGTTGCGCAAAAAGGAGATATCCGACTCAATCTCTCTGACCTCAAACATTTTTTCACGGCCTGAACCAGGTTTTACTCCGTGCCGTTTCATTTCTTCTGTAGGATTATTGTAGCGTTCCTCAATGTCCTCGAATATTTTTATCCCAAGGTAATAAGGATTAATCCCTGTCTTCGAAGGCTGGACAACACCTGCATTCAGCTTGGCGAATTCAATCGCTTCACCGCTCGTCAAATCCATTTCCCTGAGAATTCTTTGATGCCAGAACGAAGCCCAGCCTTCATTCATGATTTTCGTTTCAAGCTGCGGCCAAAAGTACAGCATTTCTTCACGCATCATTGTTAAGATGTCACGCTGCCAATCAGCCAAATAGGGGCTGTAGCTTTCAATAAATAATAATAAATCCTTTTCGGGACGCGGTGGAAACTTCTTTTTCTTTGGAGCCTCTTTTTCATTGGACTTCTTTGTTTCAAGTCCCCATAAATCATCATACGGTGTCGCGGGCGGTGAAGGATCATCCTCTGATTCATCCTCAGCAGACCATGAGAGCTTAGGCCTCATCAATGATGGGTCGATGTGCTCCTCAATGGCAAGCACCGCGTCCAGGAAGGATTCTACAGCTTGCTTCCCATGCTCGATTTCATACCTTCTAATCCGGTCAGCAGTAGCAGCCATACTTTCAACCATATCACGCTTCGTATTTTGGAATCGGACATTATTTTTGAAAAAATCGCAATGCGCCAAAACATGCGCAACAATGAGCTTGTTTTGAATCAAGGAATTAGAATCAAGTAAAAAGGCATAACAAGGATTTGAATTGATGACAAGTTCATAGATCTTCGATAGCCCGAGGTCATAGTGAAGTTTCATTTTATGAAATTGTTTTCCAAAGCTCCAATGCGAAAATCTTGTAGGCATACCATATGCACCAAATGTATAGATGATTTCTGCAGGACATATTTCATATCGCATCGGATAAAAATCAAGACCGAATCCCTTGGCGATTTCGGTTATCTCAGAAATGGCATATTCCAATGACTTTTGATCTTCTGACACCATCTCTCCCCCTTTCACTTCTTACCACAATGTATGAGCAAAAAGGGAGAAAGATGAACGGGTTATCGGGTTTGCAAAAACTTTACTGCTGTGCTTGTTCGGTCACGGTAAGGTTCAGCAGCCTTTTGTTTTTCAAATCATGTGTGATTTGTACAGTGGCAATTAAAGGCTGGCCATCGGCCGTTACTTTGAATTGAAAGGAATCGACAACTTGGCCATCACTCAATTGTTTCCTGCCCATATATTGATAATCCCGGACTTCTTCACCAGGAAAGTCCTCTTTGATGACAGCAGTGGCAATTCGTCCGTATTTTTCGTAATCAGGTCTTTGGGCACTGACATCAAGATTATTCATGCTTAGCAGAATAACCAGTGTGGCAAACATAGGTGCGAGATATTTTTTCATTAAACATGCTCCTTTTCATGGGATATTTTATTTTCCATCAGTAGCAAGTTGAATATGTACAGAAAGGCCAGAGGAAAAAATACCCTGTTTATACCGCTGCTAAAAGGGATTAGTTTATACAGGTAAAACTTGAAAAACCCTGTAAACAGGGACGACCAACATTTTCTGAGCAAGTTCCCGCTTTAACTCCATATAATATTATCAACTCCTTACAAGGAGGAACGGATATGACTAAATCGGATTATGATCGCGCCTTATATTACACGCATAGATCACAATGGGATAACTTGCTTATCCTGATGGTCAGGACAGAGGACCAATTCCTGGCCAAAAAGATCGAACATTTTCTCCACGCTTACAATTTTGAAAAAGACTATTCTGTCATTGAAAAACGCCTGTATTCTCTGCTTAGATACATCGACCACGCAAATGAAGCCGCCGGCGATGACTTCCTGGAAACCGCTGTTAACGGCTTGATTTAAAATGAGAATTCCACCAAAAAAACACGGTCACCTATATTAAGGTGCCGTGTTTGCTTTGTTTTATTCGACCCTTTTGACTGTAAAACTTTCCATTCCATGAATTCGAATTCAGGCTGAAGGTGGCTGATGATCGACCAACTGGTTTCTTACTGCATATAATGCAGCCTGAGTGCGGTCGGCAAGTCCAAGCTTTGCCAGAACATTGGATACATGTGTTTTCACTGTTTTCTCGGTAATGAACAAGGAAGAGGCAATTTCTTTATTGCTTTTTCCGCTGGCAATTTCCTTTAGCACCTCCAGCTCACGCTTAGTAAGATTATCTAACGGTTTTCTTTCCTGCCTGTTATTGCTTGATAAATGTTTCATTACAAGGGATGTGGCTTTTGGATGAAGCTGGTCCTCCCCATTCATGATTCTCTTGATGGACGAAACGAGTTCGTCAGGCTGAATATCCTTTAATTGATAGCCTGACGCCCCAGCTTCCACAGCTGGAATGACATGCTCCTGGTCGGAAAAGCTAGTCAGCATCATGATTTTTATCTCCGGTAATTCTGATTTAATCATTTTCGTCGCCTGGATGCCATCCATTTCTGGCATGACCAAATCCATCAGAATTAGATCAGGATTCAATTTTCGCGCAAGCTCGACTGCTTCCTTTCCATTTGCGGCCTCACCCACGACCTCTATCATTTCCTGAGTCTTTAGGAAAAAGACTAATCCCCGTCGGACAACATGATGGTCATCTGCGGTCAGAACTCTAATTGCCATACTCCGTTCCTCCTTTATTTCTATATTTAAGATAATAAAACTTTATACTGGAATGGTAACGATGATAGACGTACCTTCATCCATCTTGCTTAAAAGCTCGAGTTTCCCGCCCAATGCTGCTGCTCTTGTCTTCATGCTTTTTAAGCCGAGGGAAGGAATTTCTTTGTTCGGATTAAAGTTGAAACCACAGCCATCGTCATTTATAGTCATTGTCACCAGCTCGTTTTTGATTTCTAATTTAAGCTCTACTTTTTCCGCCTGTGCATGCTTCTTGCAATTCGCAAGAGCCTCCTGGCCAATTCTCCATAGTGTTTCCTCCACTTTTCCGGGCAGGCTCGATACGCCCGAGACTTCGGTTTCAAGGGGAAGCCCAAGCATTTCTGAATAACCAGCGAGCGCGCAAATGATTCCATTTTCTAGCCCCCGTGGACGAAGCTGCCAAATAAGCGCCCTCATTTCACCTTGAGCTTCCTGGGCTAAATCCTGAATATAAGCAAATGTTTCCTTCACTTGATCAGTGTCCGACATTTCAGCTCCGGCCCTCGCTGTCAGACTAAGCGAAAACAACAGCTGATTAACTGAGTCATGGAGATCCCTCGCCAGCCGGTTTCGTTCAGCTGCCAGAGCCAAATCATGTTCTTGCTGAGTCAGCTTTATTCTTTTAATTGCGGTACCAATTTGGAACGCGATTGCCTCGAGCAATGCAAGCTCCTCGACTTTAAAATGAGTCTTATTTGGCGAACCTACATTGAGGACCCCAAACTTTTCATCTCCTGCTCTTAAAGGTACCGTTGCATGATGTGTCAGTCCATTCGTCTCACCACTATTATTGATAATTGCATCCTCTATCCTCTTGCATTCAAATATGTTCGTGGCTTTATTCAAACGGCCGTCATTATATCGATCCACACACCAGCAGCCGCCATGGCACATCGGTTCATATTTGTTCAATGAAAGGGCTGGTGGAAGTTCAGCCTTCGCAGCCAGCTGGTAGCTGCCTTGTTCATCTATCAGAAAAATCCAACCTGTTTCAAGCCCTGTAATATGTAAAAGCTTTGCTAAAACCTCTGTTAAAACTCGATTGATTTCAGTTCCCTCATTCAGTAATTCAGCAATTTCCTTCAAAATACTGATTTCAGAATTCTTCCTTTCAACCATCAAGATCCCCCCATTTTTTCCATTATATCTTTTTTGGAAAAATTACGCTTTCGAAAAAAGTCTGAAATCTCCTCAGCCAAAAGTAGTAATCAGCTTTTTTTATGGCTTTGTTAAACAAGGCTGTTGATTTTCGTTCCAGGAGCTTCGCTTTCCGCGGGGCTGGCGCTGAGCCTCCTCGTCGCTTCGCTCCTTCCACTACAATCAACAGGGTTTAAAAACAACATTTCAGCTTTAACAGAGCTAATTTTATAGAGAATAATTAGTTAATGATATTTTATTTTTGGCTGTATTACTCTTGTCTGTTGATTTTCGCCCCAGTTACTCGCTTTGAGCTTAAAAAAAAATCCGAAGAGAAAAAATCTCTTCGGACCTCAATTTATATTAAGCAATCGGATATTTCTGGACTAGCGGATGAATAACAATTTCATCAATCAGCATGTGTTTAGGGGCCGATGCCATATACACTACAGCGTTAGCGATATCCTCTACTTTTAGCCAGTCATGCTTTTCAGGAAGCCCTTGTTCAGAGTTGGCAAAATACGTATCAACCATGCCCGGGTTAATTGTCCCGACGCGGATTCCGTACTCTCTCACTTCCTGGGCAAGCGAACCGCTGAAGCCCTGTACCGCATATTTAGTTGCAGTGTAGGCACTTCCGTTCGGGATTGTATATCGGCCGACATCTGAAGAAATTGTAATGATCGTACCTGATTTACGTTCCTTCATATGCGGCAATACCGCTTTCGCACCAAGGAATACCCCCTGTACATTCACTTCAAAGAGCTTCTTCCATTCTTCGACTTCCACCTCTTCAGCCATTTTGAAAAAGCCGATGCCCGCATTATTTACAAGAATGTCAATCTGGCCAAACTTTTGAAGCGTTTTTTCTGCCAGGTTCTGAACCTGCTGTTCTTCGCTGACATCCGTCTGCACTGCGATTACGTCATGAAAGCCCTTCTGCTTCAATTCCTCAGCTGTTTGGATAATATCTTCAGAGCTGCCAGCAAGAGCAAGTTTTACTCCCTGCTCAGCCAATTTGATGGCTATCTCTTTTCCAATCCCTCTTGATGCTCCTGTTACGATTGCTACCTGATCTTTTAACATTTTACTACTTCCTTTCTATCTGCAGAAACCCTAGGTGTTATACGCTTATGAATAAGCTATGAAGTTTGCGAAGACGAAAAGCTTATAAATTCTTAGCTGCTTCCATTTTTAACTCAACCAAATCCATGAAGTCTTGCTCAATTTTTTGCAGTTTTTGTTTGCTTTCAGCAAGGCTCTTGTCGTTTACGCCAAAGTAAAATTTAATTTTTGGTTCGGTTCCTGATGGGCGAAGGCACATCCATGAACCATCCTCTAGATAGTACTTAATGACATTTGATGATGGAAGCTCAATTTTTTCTTCCACATTGTTCGCATCCATTCTTACTCCTGTTAAATAATCTTCCACAGCAGTGACTTTCAATTCACCAAGATTCTTGATCGGCTCCGAACGGAAGACACCAAGCGTTTTTTGGATCAGCTCTGCTCCTTCTTTTCCTTTTAAAGTAAGGGAACGCAAACCTTCCTGATAATAGCCATACTCTTCAAAGACACTTTGAAGAGCTTCATACAATGACATGCCCTTCTTTTTATAATATGCGCATACTTCAACAGCAAGCATTGCCGCCTGCACAGCATCCTTATCGCGTGCAAAGTCACCAATTAAATAACCATAGCTTTCCTCATACCCAAATAAGAACCTGTACTCACCTGATTCCTCATATGCTTTAATTTTTTCAGCAATGAATTTAAATCCAGTCAGGACATCGATTGTTTCTACTCCAAATGATGAAGCGATATTGCGGCCAAGTTCAGAGGTAACAATGGTCTTTAACACAACGCCATTTGCCGGCATCGTCCCTTTTTCCTTCTTCTGAGTCAAAATATAATGAAGAAGCAGTGAGCCTGTTTGGTTACCTGTTAACACAACGTAATCTCCATCTGGATTCTTGACGGCAATGCCAAGGCGGTCAGCATCTGGATCTGTTGCAATCAATACATCTGCATCAATTTTCTTCCCCTCACGGATTGCCAGCTCAAATGCAGCATGTTCTTCCGGATTGGGGCTCTTGACAGTCGAGAATTCAGGATCAGGCAGCTCTTGTTCTGCTACGACGGTGACGTTCTGGTATTTCAAGTTTGTCAGTATATTGCGAACGGGCATATTGGCTGTACCATGTAATGGTGTGAAAACTACCTTTACATCAGCCTCATCCGCTAATGTTGGATTTTCAGAAATTGTCATCAATTTCTCAAGATAAGCACGGTCCACTTCGGGTCCGATCATTTTGATCAAGCCCTTTTCCCTCAGTTCCTGCTCGTCCATCACTTCAATTGACAACTCATTCTCAATTTCATTCACCTTTGCGATGACCTCATCAGCGCTTTCAGGCGGGAGCTGGCCTCCGTCATAGCCATATACTTTATAGCCATTATATTCAGGAGGATTGTGGCTTGCAGTGATCACAATACCTGCATATGCATGCAGGTGGCGGACAGCAAATGATAACTCAGGAGTCGGCCTTAATTCTTCGAAAACATATGTCTGAATGCCGCGAGACGCAAGTGTTTTCGCAGCCTCCATCGCAAACTCAGGTGATTTGTGACGGGAATCATAGGCGATCGCGACACCGCGCTGTTTTGCTTCAGATCCGTGTTGTTCTATGTACGCAGCCAGGCCAGCTGAGGCTTTTCTGACCGTATATAAATTCATTCGGTTCGTTCCTGCGCCGATTTCCCCGCGCATGCCGCCTGTTCCGAATTCGAGATTCTTGTAAAAAACTTCTTCTAAATGCTGGCCATTCTCTTTAATTGATTCTAATTCTGCTTTAAGTTCCGGGTCCAATCCAGCAAACCCTAGCCATCTTTCGGCTTTCATTTTCCAATCCATTGAATGCCCTCCTGAAGTAAAGATTTAAAATCTTACAGCTAATTATAAAACAATATTGGCTTATTTAGATAATTTTTATCTAAATTACCTCTATTGTTAGTTCGATATCGTAAAAGCATTTCCCTTTCATATATATAAAGGCTTAATGATTATTTTGTTGTTTTTTATTGCAAAATGGCGTTGAAGACCAATCATATTTATAACTGCATTTCCTATTCTCCCCTTTCCATAACAAAAGCCCGCCGAACGGCAGGCTTTCTTTTTACTACTTTTTATAATGAATCCGGTAAATATCGTGTCTGCGATCTTTTAACTGGCGAACCGTACCGTCCTGGCGCTGGCGGCGCAATACTTCAAGGTCGACATCGCCGATCATCACCATTTCAATGTTCGGGTTCGTTTCACCTACGATGCCGTCACGTGCGAATTCGAAATCTGATGGAGCGAATATGCCTGACTGTGCATATTGGATATCCATATTTTCCGTTTGCGGCAGATTCCCTACAGTACCTGAGATAACGGTATAAATCTGGTTCTCGACTGCCCGTGCCTGCGAACAGTAACGAACTCTTAAATAACCCTGCCGGTCCTCTGTACAGAAAGGGGTAAAAAGAATTTTAGCGCCCATTTCAGTTGCAATCCTCGCAAGCTCTGGGAATTCAATGTCATAGCAGATTTGGATTGCAATTTTTCCGCAATCTGTATCAAATACTTTTACCTCGTCTCCGCGGCTGATTCCCCACCATCTGCGTTCGTTTGGAGTAATATGAAGCTTATACTGTTTTTCAATTGTTCCATCCCGGCGGAACAGATAGGAAATGTTGTAAATCTCATCATCATCTTCTTTTACGAAGTGTGATCCTCCAATAATATTCACATTGTAGCGAACGGCCAGATCAGTAAACAATTCGATATACTGCTCTGTATATTCGGTCAGCTTGCGGACTGCAAGTGATGGTGTTTTTTCATCCAGGAAGCTCATGAGCTGTGCCGTGAACAGTTCAGGGAATACAGCAAAATCAGAGTCAGCATCTGAGGCCACATCTGTAAAGTATTCTACCTGATGCGCGAAATCTTCGAATGACTGGATTTGCCTCATCATATATTGAACGACACAAATGCGGACTGGGTTACTTGTTTTGAAGAAACGCTTTGACTTCGGCTGGTAGTCGACATTATTCCATTCCATCAAGGTTGCGTACTTATTGGACTGAAGGTCATCAGGAAGATAATTCGGATTGATCCTCATAAGAGTGAAGTCGTTTCTTAGCTGGAAAGATAGCACAGGATCGTAAAGCTTATGAGTTGCAACCTGTCTTACATATTCCCTTGGTGACATTTCTTCTGCATGCAGATGGTAATTGGGAATTCTCCCTCCAATAATGATACTTTTCAGATTCAATTGTCTTACAAGATCTTTCCTTGCTTCATACAATCGGTATCCAACCTTCATCCTGCGGAAATCAGGATGAGTCATCACTTCGATTCCATAAAGATTGTATCCATTTGGGTTATGGTTTGTAATATAGCCGTTGTCTGTAACATCATCCCACGTATGGCGGTCATCATATTCATCAAAATTTATAATCAGGCTTGAACAGGAGCCAACGATTTTCCCATCATATTCCGCAACAAATTGCCCTTCAGGAAAAATATCCAGGTGACTTTCCAACTGGTCACGCTTCCATGGTTCCATTCCAGGAAAGCAGCTATTCTGCATTTTTATGATTTCATCAATATCTTCAAAATTTGTATTGCGAATGTTCATTTTCTTTTCAAATTTCGATAAGTCCAGTTCCGTCGTCATAGGGTCTTACACACCTTCCATTTCTTCAATCAACATTTTATAAACATGCCCTTAATAAAAGGCTCTTTAAATAAGGCTGTTGATTTTCGTTCCAGGCGCTTCGCTTTCCGCGGGGCTGGCGCTGAGCCTCCTCGTCGCTTCGCTCCTGCGGGGTCTCACCTGACCAGCTGCGCCCGCAGGAGTCTACGTGCCTTCCACTACAATCAACAGGGTTTTAATATCAACAGTCAGCCAGAGCCTAATAAAAAATAATTACCTATCCCTATACCCTTAATCTGCTCAATTTATTACTTGTAATTTAGCTTATCCTTTTTGTTCATTTAAAAATCTGCAGTTTGATTATTTTGCTTGTAACTTAATTCACACAAAGTTAATTGAAATAGTGTATTATATTTTTTAAGATGTAATGGGATGATTGCGTGTTTTTTTATATGAAGCTTAAATAGAGAATATGTTTTTTTAGGGGGAAAGATTAGCATGGGACAAGTTAAAAAGGACTCAAGGGAGACATTTTTGTTTGCAGCATGGGCTACCTCGATCCTAGCCATTTTCGGCAGTCTGTATTTTTCAGAAATCCGCCAGTATGAACCTTGCCTGCTTTGCTGGTACCAGCGAATATTGATGTATCCATTTGCTTTGATACTCGGAATAGCCGTTGTTAAAAAGGATTATCGAATTACCTTGTATACGATGGCTATGTCAGCAGTTGGTGCAATGATTTCTATTTACCACTACTCGCTGCAAAAGGTTCCGTTCATGGCCGACAATGCGGTTACTTGCGGCAGGGTTCCATGTACGGGCCAATATATAAACTGGTTTGGTTTTATTACAATCCCATTCCTCGCACTTTCGGCTTTTATCATTATATTTACATTAAGCATGATCATCTGGAAGAAGACTAAGGAGGCAGAATGATTTGAAAAAGGTAATCATATTTTTAGTCATCATTGTTGGTTTGTTCGCAGCTTTATTTTTTGTGACAAAAGCACAAAATGAGGAAAAGGCAGAGGGCAATCCATTTGGCAAAGAAGCTCTGCACCCTGAGACAGTAAAACAGCTGGAAGATCCCAATTATCAAAATATCATTACACCGGACGAGCTTGAAAAAGCCTTAAAAAATGGTGAAGATGCAACTGTATACTTTTACAGTCCTACTTGCCCGCACTGTGTACGAACAA
Organism: Heyndrickxia sp. MSNUG; assembly: GCF_049532715.1. Taxonomy (NCBI): domain Bacteria; kingdom Bacillati; phylum Bacillota; class Bacilli; order Caryophanales; family Bacillaceae; genus Heyndrickxia; species Heyndrickxia sp. MSNUG. The sequence continues at coordinate 1,182,379 of NZ_CP150978.1, read as the reverse complement.
CACCTATTGTATCTCCTCTAGCTAAGGAAATGGATGTGAACCTCGTCCAATACAATCTGCTTGAATTTGAACAAGGGTGGAATGATTACGGTATTAAATCCACGCCGACCATCGTCCAATACAAGGATGGCAAAGAAGTGAACCGCATTGTCGGCTACCAGGATGAGCCTGTATTTGAACAATGGTTTAATGAGAATAGTAAATAAAAAGCTGACCCCAGCGCCCTTCTCTAGGTGCCGGCATCCGGCCAACAGAAAAAACGCCTGCTTCGTCAAGCAGGCGTTTCGTTTGTTTGCATGAAATTTCCCGAGAGATGAGGCCCTTACAAAAGCAGACGGTTAGCAGGTTTCGTATAGGCGCTTAAATACTCTAAATGGACATGCTTTGTGTCTGAGAACTGATTGTAATTGAACGGAAAACATATTCCATAATCTGTCAACGTTTGCACATTTCTGCGGAACATGGATTGATATTTTTCAGGAATATGGCCAGACTCCAAAATAGAGATTAACGTGTTCATGCTTGTAATGACTTTAAAAGCATCTCCAAGTGTACTGAATCTCTCGAATTGCTCAGGTCTTGTATGTAATACTTCAAGACGTTCAAATTCCTGTATATCTTCATCATTGAAATATAACGGAAAAATATCAGTGTAAAAATACCTGGCCAGTTCCAAAATTTTCTCTTCTTGTCCGGGTGTAGACGCAAAAACAATTTTCAATGCTGGACCCACCTTTTTATAACCCTTTGTAATCTGTTCGTAATATATACATTTAGAATAACATATCTGTCCTCTGTAAAAGGATGGTAATTATGACCATGATGGCGGTAAAAGTTGACAAAATCACAGTGGAATGGAAACACTTTAAGTAATGTCTCTGTTAAAGCTGAATATTGATTTCTAAACCCTGTTGATTGTAGTGGAAGGCGCGTAGACTCCTCGAATTTGCTAACGCATTTCCATCGTGCGTGGGCGGTCCTGCGGGCTCAGCTGGACAGGTGAGACCCCGCGGAAAGCGAAGCGCCTGGAATGGAAATCAACAGCCTTGTTTAAAAGAGCCTAAATAATAAATATACATGTCAGGAGAATTATATGATTCAATCAAACAAAAAAGGTGATTGGTTTGAAATCATCCTTCCAGCTGAGTGGGAAAAGTTTACTCTCGAATCCCTTTTCAAAGATTTTTGGCAAGCTCCAAAGAAATTAGTCCATACATATCGCATGGAAAAAAAGGTTCGCATCAATGGCAAAAGTCCCGATTGGACACTCCCTTTAGTAAAAGGGGAACGTTTGCAGCTTAACCTCTTTGTTGAAGAAGAGATGACTGTGGTGCCGGACTACCATAATGTTGAGATTATTTTTGAAGATGACCATTTGATTGTTTTCAATAAACCAGCCGGAATGGATACCCATCCAAATGAACCCGAACAGAAAGGGACACTTACCAATGCAGCAGCTTTTCATATGCAGGCAAATGGCGAACCTGGCCGGCCTCGTCATGTGCATAGACTAGATCGTGACACGACTGGAGCTGTTCTATTTGCCAAAAATGCTTTAATTAGTGCCATACTTGATAAAATGCTTGATGATCGTCATATCAAAAGAACCTATCTTGCCCTTGCAGACGGAATCATCCGTCAAAATAAAGGAACAATCGATAAGCCGATTGGCCGTGACCGGCACCATCCAACTAGAAGAAGAGTGTCAGAAACTGGCCAAAAAGCCATAACACATTTTAAAGTTTTAGATCGATTTAAACAAAAAGACTTAACTCTGCTGCAATGTTCTCTCGATACTGGCAGGACTCATCAAATCCGTGTGCATTTCAGTCATCTCGGCCATCCGCTTGCTGGAGATTCCTTATATGAAGGCAGCACAGAATTTAATCGGCAGGCATTGCATGCAGTCAAACTAGAATTGGTCCATCCATTTACACAGGAAAAAATCATATGCCATGCACCTTTTATCGACCAGCCGCCCATTTTCTTTAATATAAATCCTTATGATATCTAAAAAACGGGGCCGGAAAATATTTCCGGCCCCGTTTTTGATTTCAAAGTACTTTCCCCCAAAAAAAAATCCTTCCGAACAATCGGAAGGATTTTTTCTGATTAATGACGGTCAGCTCTACGCATGCTGCGCATTACTAGGCTGACAATGAATACTAATGCAATTGCACCAATCAATGCTGGGATAATCGCAAAGTCAGCAACTACAGGACCCCAATCTCCAAGGATCGCTTGTCCAATCCAAGCACCAATAAAACCTGCGATAATGTTACCAATTACTCCACCTGGAATGTCTCTTCCAAGAATTAATCCTGCTAACCATCCAATAATACCACCAATAATTAATGCCCAAAGAAAACTCATCATTTGTTTTTCCTCCTTAAAATTGTAGATGTAATGTTATCAAGTAGTAGAAGTGCTAAGGGATTTTACACCCTTTTCAAAGAGTTCAACTGCAGTGATTATTAAAATTAGGCTGCACTGAAAGTGTTTGCTTCCCGGGAGCTTTTCAGCTTGCTCTAATCTTAACTTACCTCTTTACCGATGTTTTTAAACCAAGTTTTTTTCTGCAGTCTTCCAAGCAGTGATTCTAGGAATGAACTGGCGTCCAACCTTGTTGCTGCTGCTTGTACACCTACATTACCACCTATAACTAAAGTTAAAACCTGAAGGTGTAAAATTTGCTCCGGAAAGCATTTTGTCCATGCAATAGTTTCAACTCTTATTTTTAATGTGTCCAAATTTGAAAATAAAAAACGGGCTTATTAAATTCAGCCCGTGAAAAAAATGCTTATTTATTAAAACTAAAAATCAATATGGTCAGGATCTGCACCAAAACGCTGATTTTGATTTAGAGCGTTAATCATTTCCATCTCTGTTTGAGTTAATTCAAAATCAAAAATATCAGCATTTTCTTTTAGCCTTGAGGGAGTGACCGATTTTGGAATAGCAATGATTTGATTTTGGAGATGCCATCTTAATATTACCTGGGCGGTAGATTTATTATGATTATCAGCTATTTTCTTTAAAGTTGGCTCATCCAGGAACCTTCCTCTTGAAAGTGGTGACCATGCCTCAACCTTGATGCCATGCAGCTGGCAAAATTCACGTAGATCTTCCTGCGACAGCAATGGGTGCAGTTCAACCTGATTGACTACTGGCTTCTCTTCGCTATGCAAAAGTAACTCTTCAAGATGGTGTATCTTAAAATTACTTACCCCGATTGCTCTTACTCTCCCCTCTCTATATAATTTCTCTAAAGCACGCCATGTTTCAATATATTTGCCCTTCACCGGCCAATGAACGAGATAGAGGTCAAGATAATCCAGTCCAAGCTTTTCCATACTCGTCTCGAAAGCCTTCAAAGTTGACTCATAACCCTGGTCAGCGTTCCATACCTTTGTTGTAATAAACAATTCTTCTCTAGGTATACCGCTGGCACGAATTGCCCTTCCAACTCCCTCCTCATTCATGTAAAACGAGGCTGTATCAATGAGACGATACCCTATATGTAATGCATTCTTGATCGTTTCATCAATCTGGCTTCCCTCTTCTACTTTATACACACCTAGACCGAGAGCCGGAATTTCCACTCCATTATGTAAAACCACTTTATCAAAAATAGTAGCCATGATTGATCTCCCTCCTTCCACCTATTTTATCCCTTGGAGGTCTTTTAGTACAATAAAGAGGCTGCCCACCGAGGCAGCCTCTGATCTATATGAACGGCTTTTGGGCCGAGGTTTTCTTTATTTTCATTGCTGATATTGGGTCATTTCCCGGCAAAATTTTGTCCTAAACAGCGAATAAGCCCATTTTTTTAAAAATAGGCTTAACCACATGAAATCGTTTACATTCCCTCCAAAAAAGGTAAGAAGTATTAACTGTCTGTAAATTGTAAAAATATAAACGTGTCTAATATTAAGATTTTGTAAATTTTTAATCAAACATCTTCATATTTCGACATCTATCGTATAAAATTAATTTCGCTCTAAAATATATTTTATTTGGATAAATGTGGGGGTTACACTATGGTTTTCAGGAAAAAAGACAAATTCGCAGTCTTGCTTACGGACATCTCAGTGAATTTAAAGGAAAGCAGTGAATATTTTGCTGATTTCAAGCTTAACAATGCAAGCGATTTAAAGATTTTCACTGAAAAAATGAAGGATATGGAAACGAAAGGTGACAGCATGATGCATGAAGTCATCATGGAGTTGAACAACGCCTTCATTACACCTATTGAAAGAGAAGATATCCTTGCCCTTTCAATGAGCATGGATGATGTTCTTGATGGTATGGAGCACTGCGCTAACCTATTCGATATGTACTCAATTACAAAAGCAGACGACTTCATGCTACAGTTCGTTGCAGCGATCAAGAGTGCTTCATTTGAAATCGAACAAGCAGTACAGCTGCTGACAACAAAAAAATTAAAGCAGATCAGAGAACATGCAATCCGAATTAAGGATCTTGAATCTAAATGTGATGGTGTACTACGCCAATCAATTAAGCATCTATTTTCAGTTGAAAAAGACCCAATCCGAATTATTCAATACAAAGAAATTTATGAAGGTCTTGAAGAAATCGCAGACAGCTGCCAGGATGTTGCAAACACCCTTGAGAGCATTGTCATGAAAAACGCGTAAGGAGCCTGAAAAATGGATGTAGTATTTATCATAACAGCGTTAATTGTCATCTTTGCCTTGGCATTTGACTTTATCAACGGTTTTCACGACACCGCTAATGCCATCGCCACCTCAGTATCCACAAAGGCTTTGAAGCCTCGCCATGCCATTCTGATGGCGGCTATCATGAACTTTGTTGGTGCAATGACTTTTACGGGAGTAGCAAAAACAATTACTAAAGACATTGTGGATCCATTCACTTTACAAAATGGTTCACTCGTAATCCTTGCAGCGTTAATCGCCGCTATTTTCTGGAATCTTTTAACTTGGTATTATGGCATCCCAAGCAGCTCATCACATGCCATCATTGGTTCAATTGCTGGTGCGGCTATTGCTGCAGCAGGACTTGATGCCCTTAACTACACAGGTTTCATGAAGATTATTCAGGCTTTGATTTTTTCACCGCTTCTTGCATTTGTAATTGGTTACATTATTTACAGCATTTTCAAGGTAGTCTTTAAAAATAATAATCTTGCCAAGACAAACAGGAATTTTCGATATTTCCAGATTGCAACAGCGGCATTACAATCATTCACACACGGAACGAATGATGCTCAAAAAGCGATGGGAATCATCACCATGGCATTGATCGCAAATGGATTCCATTCTACAGATGACATACCATTCTGGGTTCAATTGTCATGTGCGATCGCTATGGGTCTTGGTACTTCAGTCGGCGGCTGGAAAATCATTAAAACTGTTGGCGGCAACATCATGAAAATCCGTCCTGTGAATGGAGTAGCAGCAGATTTAACAGGTGCCATGGTTATTTTCGGAGCTACATTTATCCACTTGCCGGTTAGTACAACCCACGTAATTTCTTCTGGGATCCTTGGGGTAGGTACTGCACACAGAGTAAAGGGTGTTAAATGGACAACTGCCCAGCGCATGATCATTACCTGGGTTATCACTCTGCCAATTTCCGCAACGGTTGCGGCTATATCTTACTTTATCTTAAATGCTATTTTTTAATATAGGAAAAGCCCAAGGATCAACTCTTTGGGCTTTTTAATGCTTTATTAGATGCTGTCAATTGCACCAATCAATCTTTTCTCAATGTCCGCAGCAATCGCCTGCAGCTCTTCATTTTCAACAAGTTTAATCAATTCAGTAGGTTTCGGAAGGCCAACCTTTGTTGAACCATTCTCTCTGTATACTACAATTTTACATGGAAGGAAATAGCTCACAAGCGGGCTTTTCTCAAGGACCCGTTTCGCTTCATGCGGATTGCAGACCTCCAGGATCATGTAATCACCGTCAAGTTCTACACCCTTGCCAGCAAGCGTTTCCTTCATATTAAGAGACCATAGGACACCAAACTTTTCATTCTTCAGGCTGGCTTCGAGTGCTGAAACCGCCTCATTCAAAGACTTATCCACTTCAACTGTATAATGGAACATGCGTATCTCTCCTCTCTTTTAAAGAAGTACCTCTAAACATGAGGCAATAAACCTCTATAGGTATCATTAATATTGTGCCATATTAAAAAACCGCCGTATACAATTTTGCATCCCGGCGGCAGTATTGATGGGTTTCACCTTTCCTTAAGCTCTGAAATTTCCACTGTTGACCTTTCCTCTAAAGGTCCTCGCAGATGAACAGTAGCAGTCCTTCCATCTTCGTTCAGCTGGTCAATCCAAACCGAAGCACCATTATAAACAACATCAATTTCACCAGATGATGACAGGATTTGTTTCACTCTTTTAGCATCCATGTTCCCATACCTCCACAATCAATCAATTTCCCCTCTATTTTTTCTTGATGTTGTCCTTTTTATTCAAGTCTTTGCAACAGTCTTCTTCTTATGGAAAAATCTTTATCATATTGCTTGTTCATTACAGCTGAAACCAACATAGTGCCAAAATCACAATGAATTTTAACATTGCACTAACAACATAAAAAATTATTTCTTTTACCTTTTTGCTAATAACCTAATCGAAACAGAAATGTTTACGCTAAAATAGAAGATGACCTTCATTCACTTAATAAAAGGAATTCGCAAATAAAAGGGGTGGAAATTTTGCCTGATTGGTCTTATCATCCAATGTTTAAGCCCTGGCTGACACGTTTGCCTGGTAATTCAGGCCGAGAATTCATCCATAAAGGAATGTCCATGATTGCCAATATTCCGGGCGGGACCCATATTATTGAATTTCTTGGCCATATGGCTCCCTCAGAAAAATTAACAAAGAACTTGTTCGGTTTTCAATTTCGAAGCCCGGTTGGACTAAGTGGAATAATAGATCCCCAGCTTTCTGGAATCCAAGCATTTCCTCATCTAGGCTTTGGATTCATTGAAATCGGACCGGTAACATCCTTGCCATTTTTACCTGATGCAGCGACATTTATTTCTCCAAAAGATTCTGCCCTTGTTTTACCCGAAAAAACAGAGTCGATGGGGTTAGAGGATACCGTCAGCAGGTTGAACAAGCTGCGAAAGCTTCAACATCCAATTTTGATCAGGCTAGGCGAACTGGAGGCTGCCACTGAAAACTTGGCTGATTCGGGAGATATATTTGTTATTGGACTGGAACTCATTGAAAGCATACAGGAATTAGCTTGTTTAAAACGAATTTTAGGTAACAAACCTGTTCTTATTGCCATTAAGCATAATCAGACAGCTAAAAGCGTGCCTAAGCTTAAGGCGTTAAGTACCTTTGCAAGCGGAATCGTGATTGATGAGGCTGTTTATTTAGAAGATGGAAAAAGAAATGTTCCCTTAAAACAGACAGATGGCATGCTTGATGCTCTCACACTGCTAAAAAAAGAGATTGATCTCCCGTTAATCACCTCTGGCGGGATTTTAGAACCGTCTGACGGCCTTGCGCTTTTAACAGGAGGAGCAGAACTGATCTTTCTGACAGGAGGCTATGTCGCCACAGGACCGGGACTGCCTAAAAGAATCCATGAAGCTTTGCTCGATACCAGGCAATTAGCAAATGAAGAAGTTCCCGGATGGATCTGGTTTTGGCTTTTTGGATTGTTCATCCTCCTTGGAGGTACGATTGCGTTATTTTTCAGTTTAACGAAGGTGATCCTTTTTTATGATGAAGCGTTCATGCAAATGAGCAGGCTGGAATTAATGGCATTGAATCCTAATCTCTACAAATTCATGTCTCACGATCGTATGACTCTCGCTGGAACAATGATTTCTGGAGGATTTATTTATATGCAGCTGGCGAGACATGGCATTCGTTATGGAATTCACTGGTCAAGAAAAGCTTTTAATATAGCGGCCATCATCGGTTTCCTTGGAATCTTGCTTTTCATCGGTTTTGGATATTTCGATTGGCTTCATGGCTTATTCTGGCTCATTCTCTTTCCGCTTTTCATTGTCGGTTACAGGAGAACCCGTATAGCTCATCAACCACCAACTTCTAAAAACCGTAAAAACCATTGCTTTTGGAAAAAAGCAGTATATGGACAGCTGCTGTTTGTCATGCTCGGATTTTCTTTTGTCGTTGGTGGAGCTGTCATATCGTCAATCGGAGCAACGAATGTCTTTGTGGATACCGATCTACAATATATTTGCATGACACCGGGGCAAATGAATGAACTAAACGAAAAACTTATACCCGTCATAGCCCATGACCGTGCCGGTTTTGGCAGCGCGCTTTTAAGTGTCGGCTTACTGGTGTTGATGCTGGGGTTATGGGGATTTCATGAAGGGGCTTCCTGGATGTGGAGAACATTTCTTTTTGGCGGCATTCCCGCATTCACAACGGGGATCCTTACGCATTTATATATTGGGTATATCAATTTTTTCCACCTGCTCCCTGCTTATTTTGCACTGGCAATGTATGTAGCTGGATTGTGGCTGTCTAAAGATTTTTTTATGAAAGAATATGAGAAGTCCGCATAACAATGTTTTTCTATTAGATGGGGAATACTATTGAAAAGGCTCATTTGAGTCTTTTTTTATTTTGTTTATTTTCTATATTTAATGTATTGGCAGCTTCTTTTTAAAATTGCCTCTTGTAAACTCTGTTAAAAACGAATATTATATTATTTGTGTTTAAAATCGTTCGTATTTTTGGAGGAACTTTAATGTTTAAATTGAAAGAGAACAACACGAATGTAAAAACAGAAATGCTGGCCGGTATAACCACATTTTTCACGATGGTCTATATCGTTGTCGTTAATCCAATCATCCTGGCTGATGCCGGTGTCCCTTTTGAACAGGTTTTTACAGCAACCATTATTGCTGCTGTGATCGGTACTCTATGGATGGCTTTGTTTGCTAATTATCCGATTGCCATTGCTCCCGGGATGGGGCTGAACGCTTACTTTGCCTATTCTGTCGTTGGCAATCATCAAAACATTACGTATGAAACAGCATTTGCTGCTGTTTTTATCGCGGGTTTACTATTCGTCATCCTTTCCCTCACATCTTTCAGGGAAAAATTAATTGAAGCGATCCCAGTTAATTTAAAGCACGGCATCACTGCAGGAATTGGTCTTTTCATCGCCTTTATCGGTCTTCGCTTAACTGGAATTGTTGCGGATCATCCGACAAACCTGGTTGCTCTTGGTGATCTGCACTCACCATCTGCATTGCTTGCATTGGCGGGTCTTGCGATTACACTTGTGCTTTTGATGCTCAATATCAATGGTGCGCTATTCTTTGGTATGGTGATTACAGGAATTATCGCCTTCCTTACAGGTCAATTGAATTTCGACCAAGGTTTCATGTCTCTCCCTTCACTTCCTGAAGGCATGATTGTGCTGAACCCTTGGACAGCCTTAATGGATGTTGTCCATAACAGCTTATATGCAGTTGTCTTTTCCTTCATTCTTGTCACTATTTTTGATACAACAGGAACGATGATCGGAGTTGCCCACCAGGCAGGTCTGATGAAAGGCGATTCAATGCCAAGAGCAAGAGAGGCTTTGCTCTCCGACTCAGTCGCTACAGCTGTAGGTGCAATGTTCGGTACAAGCCCAACAACAGCTTACATTGAATCTTCATCAGGTGTAGCTGCGGGCGGACGCACAGGGCTGACTTCATTGACAGTAGCAGTTTTATTCATTGTTGCAGCATTCTTTGGCCCTCTTGTTGGAGCAGTCTCCGGCTTGGCTGCCATCACTGCTCCAGCACTGATTATTGTCGGCAGCTTAATGATGGGCAGCATCTCAAAGATTAACTGGAACGAGCTGGATGAAGCTTTCCCGGCTTTCCTGATCATTTTGAGCATGCCGCTGACTTCCAGCATCGCAACGGGAATTGCCCTTGGCTTCATCTCTTATCCTTTGCTAAAAGTAGTAAAAGGAAGATGGCGCGAGGTTCATCCTTTGCTTTATATCTTTGCAGTGCTGTTCTTCTATCAGCTCGCTTTTTTACCTCATTAATAATTGAACCCGCATTTAAGCAGGTTCTCAGACTGTAGACAAACTCGATAAAAGCGAGCTTGTCTACAGTTTTTTATTGGTTGGAAAGTAAAACATGTCTGTTGATTTCCGTTCCAGGAGCTTCGCTTTCCGCGGGGCTGGCGCTGAGCCTCCTCGTCGCTTCGCTCCTGCGGGGTCTCACCTGCCCAGCTATGACCGCAGGACACTGATTTGCTTCCTCGAATTTGCCCACGCACGCTGGAAATGCGTTAGCATTTTCGGAGGAGTCTACGCGCCTGGAACGAAGGTCAACAGGTTTTTAATAACTGATCTGTGACCTGTATCTTTGTCGACAAGCAGTGAACTCCCATTTAACAGGGTTCTTTTTTTATAGATTGTTCTAATGCTTGTCTTTTTTCATAAAAATAACTAATGGAAGATGGACAAGGCAGGTGATCCGAATGTTAGGAAAGATTTTAGCTGTATTGGTCGGCAGCTTATTATTGGGTATTGGTGTCAATGGATTTTTGGTGCCGCATCATCTACTGGATGGGGGAATGATTGGACTCGGATTGATCATCCATTATTTTTATGGCTGGCCCACTGGATTGACAATCATAATATTAAGTATTCCTCTCTATTTATTAGCCTGGTTTCTGGAAAGAAAGTATTTTTTTCACAGCCTTCATGGTTTAATGGTATCCAGTTTGTTCATTGATCTGTTCGCTCCGGCTGAAAAAGGACTGGATCTAGGTGTCCTGCCAAGTGCAATTATAGGCGGTGTACTTGTAGGCTGTGGGATTGGACTAATGCTCCGACATGAAACAAGTACTGGCGGAACCGATTTGCTGGCTCAGTTAATCAATAAATTCGTCTCGGTCAATGTAGGTGTCCTGATATTTGCGATAGATGGACTAGTAATTTTATCTGGAATGAAGGTGATTGGGATGGAGAAATTCACTTATTCACTCTTGACCATCATCTGTGTAGGGTTGATGACCTCTTTATGTGTTATTAAGCGGGAACAGCTAATTTAGCTGTTGCGAGGATTAGAGTTTTTTGCTTAATAGGAGATTACAGTTTGTTTGTGATACTTGAGTGTAATGTAAAAAATACCATGAAAAAGCCAGCCAATTTAATTTGGCTGGCTACTTTTATATACCTGTTTCCATTTAAGCTTCTGCCTCAATCTTTGCATTCATATCCCCATATACAGATGGATCGATTTCTTTTGTGATTCTGCTGGTCAGAATACCGGATGTCATCGATCCGCTGACGTTGACTGCCGTACGACCCATGTCAATCAATGGTTCGATTGATATCAGCAAGCCTGCAAGCGCAACCGGAAGATTCAGTGCAGAAAGCACAAGCAATGCGGCAAACGTTGCTCCTCCTCCAACTCCAGCAACCCCGAACGAGCTGATGGCTACAATCGCGATTACCGTTACAATGAATGATGGGGTCAGTGGATCAATACCCACTGTCGGCGCAATCATAACGGCAAGCATCGCTGGATAAATACCGGCGCAGCCGTTTTGGCCGATCGATAAACCGAATGAACCAGCAAAGTTGGCAATCCCTTCTGGCACTCCAAGAGATCTTTGCGTTTTAATGTTCAAAGGCAAGGCGCCTGCGCTTGTTCTTGATGTAAAAGCGAATGCGAGTACCGGGAATGCCTTTTTAATATAAGTTACCGGGTTCAGTCCGGCAATTGTCAGCAGCAGCAAGTGGATAATGAACATGATTGCGAGTGCCACATATGAAGCAACAACAAATTTTCCAAGTTTAAGAATGGCATCGAAATCACTTAATGCTACTGTTTTTGTCATGATTGCAAGGACCCCATAAGGAGTCAGGCGCAAGATCAGTGTAACAACCCTCATGATAACAGCGTAGAATGCATCTACAATTTTAGCGAAAAGTTCAGCCTGTTCAGGAGATTTTCTTCTCACACCAAGGTAGGCAATTCCCAAGAATGCTGCGAAAATCACGACCGAGATGGTTGAAGTCGGACGTGCACCTGTGAAGTCCAGGAACGGATTGGCCGGAAGAAGATCGAGAATCTGCTGTGGCATCGTGCGGCCTTCAATTCCACCATATGTCTGCTCAAGCTGATCTGCACGGGCCTGTTCGGCATCGCCCTGTGTAATCTGAACAGCTTCAAGATCGAAGCCTACGGCTGCCGCAATACCTACAGCAGCGGCCACTGCTGTTGTACCAACAAGCAAACCAAGGATCAGCGTGCTGATTTTTCCGATATTATTTGTGAGCTTCAATTTTGTAAAAGCAGCAAGAATTGAAATGAACACTAGCGGCATTACAACCATTTGCAAGAATTTCACATAACCGCTGCCAACAAGGCTGAACCAATCAGCACTTTTTGCAATAACCTCGGAGCCAGCTCCATAAATAAACTGTAAGGCAAAGCCAAACACAACTCCGATTCCAAGTGCAATGAAAACGCGTTTTGAAAAAGATACATGTTTCTTTTGCATGTAAAAAAGACCGGCGATGATGACAAGCATAATGGCAATATTTAAAATAACAAGTCCAGTTGTCACGGGTTTTCCCTCCTATAAGTATCATATTGAACAATATAATACATGTATTCCTATGCGTCAACTCGGAATTATTTTTCTCCTTCCTCCAAAAGATTAATATAATCATATTTATGAAAAACTTAAATGTTCCATTCCTGTTAAAATATTTATTGGACTCTAGAATCAGACTTACTTACGCTCCCCTATCTTTAGGCCATCCAGAAGTACGCCTTTCAGATAAGAAAAAAAGCGGCACTCGGCCGCTTTTATTTTAAATCTCTATTGAAGATAAAATCGCTGCCTGAACTGGCAATGATACGGTAAAGGTACTTCCCTTCCCATATTCTGAGTCGACTTTTATTTCACCGCCATGAACCTGGATGATTTCCTTGACGATTGCAAGGCCCAGACCTGTGCCGCCTATGGACCTGCGGTCGGAATTATCCACTCGGAAGAATTTTTCAAACAACTTATCCATCGATTCCGGCGGAACCCCAAGCCCTTCATCTTTAATCTCTATATTCACCAGACCATTTTTTTCGTACACAGCGACCCTCACTTCTCCTCCATCAGGAGAATATTTGATCGCATTATGAACAAGGTTAGTAATGGCTTGCTCCATTTTCTCTCTGTCACCGATGACCCTGTCGCTGCCACCGGCAAAGTCGAGGATCAGTTCATGCTTATCTGAATGCACCTTTTGGAGATCCATCACCTTTTTGATGATTGGAAGCAATTGTATTTCCTTGCTTTCATAGCATTGCTTTCCTGCCTCCATCCTCTGGATATCAAGAAAATCATTGATTAAGGCAGTCAGCCGCCCTGCTTCGTTGTAGATAGTTGTTAAATATTTCTTCTGGCGATCAGGCTTTAATTCCCTCGTCATGATCAGCTCGGTAAAACCAAGGATGCTTGCAAGCGGTGTCCTCAGCTCATGGCTGACGGTGCTGACGAATTCGGATTTAATCCTGTCGACCTCGAACTCTTTCGTAATATTCCGATGGACAAAGATTGTTCCTAGTTTTGCATTCCCATGGAATAATCCTTCACAGTATACCTTGTACACAAGCCCGCTATTGCTTTTGTAAACATAATGCCGGTCAGAAAAAGAAAAACGATCCAGACTGGATACTTCTTTTCTTAAAAAATCGATAAATTCTTCTGATTCTTCAATATGGCTTGAAAGCAATCCAGTCCATTCTTCCCATGAACAGCCTCCCATTTTCTGAAGACGGTCAGGACAGCCAAACATTTCACAAAACTGCTTATTGACCTGAAGGATGGTACCATCTGTATTGATCAGCTGGACGCCTTCCTGTATTGTATCGAGAATATCCTGGTTCAATCGCCTTGCTTCTTCAGATTTTTGGTACAGACTGATTTTATCTAAAGCAATCCCGATGTTTTTGGCAAGAGCCTCGTACTCTTCCATTTTCCTTAATTCAAAAGGAGTATCTGAACGGCTGAACGCCATTACTGCTATGAGCTTTTTACCAGATAAAAAAATTGGGAGGTACAGGTCATGCGCATTTAGCATATTTGTGTGGAATCCTTTTTCATCTTGCCTTGAATCTCTTTTCAAAATAAAAGGCTTTCGATCCATCTGAAGTCTTTCAACAATCCCGCTGAATAGTAAATTGCTTCTGAATTGCTTTACACCATCTGGTGAGATGCCATAGGATGCATATGAATCATCATCAATGAACGCAATGATTCCTTTTTCAGCGCCGATGATCGGGCACATGTTCATGACAACACTTTCCAATACTTCCTGCTTATCAAGAGAATTGGCTATTTTGTTTACGAGTTCATTTCGGCTGTTGAGTCTTGATTCATTTCCCTTCACAATTTCGAGTGCTTCCTCTAGCTCGAGCTGCTGGGCATGCAGCTCATCCTGCTGGGCCAGCAGCTCTTCATTCTGTGCCAGGAGATTTTGCTCATTCTCCTGAATGCTCGCTACCATTCTATTAAAAGCAACAGAGAGGACTCCAAGCTCATCATTACGCTCGGAATCCATTTCAATGACGGCATCCCTTCCGCTGGCAATCTCATTTGCAGCAAAGGCAAAGCTTGCCAGCGGCCGGGCAATTTCACTGAACATGATCCTGGTGATCCGGAGCAAGACAATCAAAAATACGAGAATGAAGGAAACAAAACCGATTTGTACATAGGATTGCATTTTTGACAATTCCTGAAAATTCTCATCTATCTGTTTGTCCTTTTCGCTTATATAGTCACGTATCTCTTTCTTCATACTATCAACCTTATAAGTGGCTCCAGTATTAGCTCTTTCTACAACAGCTTCGTAATTTCCATTCTCATAATCTTCTATTGCTTTAGGTAAAGTAGTGACAAAATAATAATCTGTAAATAATTCAATTTGATTGAGGAATTCCCGATCCTGATCATCCACTGCCATTTCCTTAAACTGCCGTGTACGTTCGCGTATTTCTGGCTCCTTCGCGAGTGCTTCTTTTTTCAACTCCTTATTCCCGTAAGCAATATAACCCCGGACACCCATGAATACCATGTTAAAGTCTTCACTGATTTTCTGGACAATACGCTCTTTTTTCTCAAGCTCACTGTTTTTGGATGTATAGGTTTTATTGAGATCATAAAAGGAATAAAGCAAAATTACAGCCAGAATCAAAAAAGCGGCGATAAATACACTCATCAAGAAAATAAACCGCTGTACAAGGCTGTTCTTCTTAAACAATTTCTTATTCATGCAGGACGTCTCTCACTTTATTCAGTAATTCAACAGGGCTGAAGGGTTTCGCAAAAAAATAATCCGCTCCCGCCCCGATTGCTTTTTCTTGTTCTAACAGCTGGCTTTTTGCTGAAAGCATTAAAATGGGAACGGTCTTATTCATGCCCCCCTGCCTTACTTTCTCAATCACTTCAATCCCTGAATAAGCAGGCATCATATAGTCGATGATTACCAGATCATAAAGGCTCTGCTCTAAAAATTCCAGTGCAGCCTGGCCATCCTCCGCTTCCACAACCTGATATTCTTCCTCTTCAAGAGTATCAATGATCAGCATTCTTAAAATTTCATCATCCTCTGCCAGCAAAATCCGTTTCACTGGTTATCCCCCTTGCTGCGGGCATTCTTGAAAGTTTCTTTCATGATGCCGTATGAATTCTTCGCCCTTTCGTAAAACTGCGGCTGCTCCCATTCCTCCCAAATGTAAGGAACACTATTTTTTAGTATCCCTGAATCATTGTTTGGAAGAATAGAAGTGATGTTGCCTCCCTCGATTGCTGCAGCCGTTAAATGAATCTCTTCAATCTTTTCACTTCCTGTAAGTCCAGTTTTATAAAGATTGCCCATGATTTCCCTGGTACTTGGGTCCTTAACATTCAACAGCTGCCATGGGATGCGAATTTCAACAGTTTTTCGATCGTCGCTAATACTAATATCGGTAAGCGAATTAAATTTTTCATCAGAAGGATTAGCTGTTCCAAATTTTAAAATGCCCGTTTCATAGGATTCAAAAGGAATTTTCCTATTCTCTCCCGGCAGTGTCATTTCTTTGTTTAGCGTCAGCATGATGGGATGGAAGATTCCATTGTTGTTCCGCTCTGCATATTTTTGTTCAGGTATCATTTTCAGCGTTTTCCCATATTGAAAATAATAAGGGTCGTAGTAGCTGTCTACGAGTAATCTGGAATGATCAGGTCCTGCCAGCTCGATTACAAAATCCACGCCAAAATCCGCCTTTAAGTTGATTCCATTTTTAAGCTTCAATTGTTGCTGCCCTTGTTCAGGAATGGTATCCAGGAACACATAATTGCTTTGCTTTTTCCAGTCTAGGGGTTGGGAAAAATCAAGACGGAGATACAAGTGTGCTGCATCAGAAGCTGCAAATAATTTCCTCAAGTCACCTTTTGAAGACTTTGCTATTGGCTGGATTGCTTTTTTATCCCAATCTTCTGTATGTCCATCTACAAATATACTTGAACTCCGCTTCCCTGGATCGAAGCTCATCAGTCCAAAATTCTGCTCATTCGTCTGGCGGTTGGCCCAGTACGGACGGCGATGAGGATTATCATAATCCATCGTGTTCCAAGTCCTTTTAAACCATTCATCCTGCCAGGCGAACACGATTCCGCCTGCATAGCCTTCCTCGACAATCGAATTAAACATTTTGCTATCCATTTCTCCCTGCTGCTTCTCGGTCAAAAATCCCTGATTCATTCCGGACATATTCCGGTGAGTCAGTCCCCTTGAAGATGGTACCCCAAACTCAGCAACAAGGACTGGCATTGTATGTGCACTGATTAATTCGTGCAAATACCCTGCATAATGATTTGGGTTTCCTTTCTCATCCTTGTATTCAAGGTATTTTTTTTCATAGTTCAAAAAGTCTGGATAATATGGGTAAATATGATAGGAGGCGAACATTCCTGCCTTAAAGCTCTTCGTTTTTTCAATATGGTTAGGATTCACTGATACGATATCTTCTGTTTCCAGAGGCTCACTAGGGTGATCAAGTAAATCCGTCGTAACCCAGTTCGTAAAGCTGAGCGTATGCTGCCAGCCGTATTGTTTTGTTTCATAGGCGGCTGTGAATTCCATCATCCCTGCCAGCCATACTTCGAAAGGCTCAGCATCCTTTGTTGTAAAATATCGGCCTGATAGTTGATTCATTCCTTTATGAACAATGTTTGTATTAAGCACGGCTCCAGGGTCCCACTCAGTTCCAATGATAAATCCTAATACATATGGTGAAATATCATATTGATACACCCCTGATGCATGTCCGGGAATTGGTTTAATATCTGCGTTACCATGGACAATGTCCAACATCTGCTTCAATTCCCGCTTGAAATCATCCATGACATTAAGAGAAAAAGCATCCTGGGAACCAACAAAGTTCTCTTCGTTCACCCAGGCACCATGAAACAGGTATATAGGCTTTTCTGCCATCTGGTTATATTCATATAAAGCCTCATAAAACGCTGGGGGATGCAGTGTATATATCCTGATTGCATTCGCATTCATTCCGCCAATCAGTTTAAACCAGCGGAGGTACTCCTCCTTCGTGATGGCAGCTTCCCCTGGGAATGCTCCTGGTTTTCCCATCCCGATATTGACACCTTTTATAAGGATTCTTTCCCATTGACCATCTTTTTGGATTTGAATGGAATCTGAATGGGTTTTGCTATTATATTGAACCTTTTCGGCCACTGCAATCTCTGGCCCCTTATTCTTTTGTTGCTTATGAAGCCCCTCAGCTAAGATTTCCTTCATCATTGGTACATACATGCTCCAATAAAAAGAGTTCCTCCCGCCCGTTATCTTCCTCCATGTTGATAAGCCAGCTGTTTGATAAATCTCCGGCACTTCGGCTTCATCTGCATAATCTCCTGCAAAATAATAGGAAGAGTACAGCTTATTCTTATGGTGGATGACAGCCGGAAACCGCAGAGGAATCCCGTAAGACGCCAATAATTCCGTAGCCTGCGCCTTGACTGGAAGCTGATAATTTGCAAGAACCTCGGCTTCATCTATTGGTTCAATAATATCGAACCAATACGTGTATTTCGAATTCAAGTCTGAGTTGAAGGTCTTTTCACCTTTCTGGGTTAGCAAAAATTCCAATCCTTCACCATCAATATCCTCTTTGCCAATTACAACGACGAAGTCTTCTTCATTGACGAATACAAATCCAGCACCGGTAAAATTCCAGCCTCCAGTTTGTACTTTATATTGATCAATGATCCACTGCGGAACTTCTTTACCATCCAATTTGGAAAAATAACGGCCAGTCCATCCGCTCCATTTTACATTCAACAGATTGGTCATCTGCTTCCTGACAGCTTCCTCTGTCGGGCTCCCAAAAGTGTTGAATTCTGCGATCAGCGTCTTGTTTCCTTCGAGCAGAGCATTCTCCAGCGTGGTTACATCCTCCTGCTGGAGACCTCCATACAGTTTTTTCGACCTGTTGCCTGACTCATTAAGACCGTGAAACTCTTCTTCATATACTCCATATAGGTCGGCAAGATACACAACCTTGTATGAATCTAAATCATCTGGCAGCTTTCCGGCGGTATACGATTTTGCTTTTTTATGTTCAAAGCCAATATAATCATCTTCGGCTGAATATGGGCTGCCGTTGCTTTTCCTATATTTCTCATTGTTCAAAATCCAGGTAAGGCCTTTATGCTCACGAAAGCTTTTATCCGGGACGGTTTTATCGACAATCAAAAGGTCCATGGTTTTCTCCGGCTTTAAGTACCAGAGCCAAAATGGGCTGGAAACAACAGCTACTACCAAGGATACAAGGATGAGAACAATCAGCTGAGGTTTATTTACGAATATAGACTTCATTGAGATACACCTTTTCTTTTCATTTCTCCCCAGCCGCTTTCTCCTCTGATCATCTGCCATATACCCTGGCAGCGCCAAAAAACAGTCAGCGGACGATACCATAGCGTTTCTGTAAGCGAGTAAAAGAACAACTTAAGCAAATCAGATATCTTAGGGTATTTTCTAAGGCTCCATTCCTCCAGCAGGATGGCAAAAGCAGAAAATAGTGAGCCATACAAACAGGATAATAAAAATATTAATATCGCAAACTCAAGATAAATTCCACCTGCAAACAATGAGAATAAAATGTACAAGTAGCCGGATAGCTCGACGATTGGCCCGAAAAATTCAACAATCCAGAAATATGGAAATGAAATAAAGCCAATCTGACGATACTTAGGGTTCAGCATCAGTTTCCGGTGAATCCAGAGACTCTCGAAGAGTCCCCTATGCCATCGCCGCCTTTGCCTTCGCAAATACTTCATGCTCTCAGGAACTTCCGTCCAGCAGACTGGATCAGGTACATACACAATTCGTTTTTTTGTTCCGGTTTCTTTTAGCAGCCGGTGGATGCGGACGACAAGCTCCATATCCTCTCCTACCGTATCGGTCCTATAGCCTCCTGCCTGGACGACCCAGTGTTTCGAAAACACACCAAAGGCACCAGAAATGATCAACAGCAAATTATGCCTGCTAAGTCCGATCCTGCCCATTAAAAAGGCACGCAAATACTCAATTACCTGCATGATGACAAGCGGATTATTTGATAAACCAATTTTCAGGACCTCGCCATTCCTGATTTCACATCCATTTGCAATCCGAATGCTTCCTCCTGAGGCGATAACTTCTTCATTTGAATCAATGATTGGCTTCATCACCTTTAAAAATGCATCTCTTTCGAGGACGGAATCCCCATCAAGTGAACAGACATATGGATAATGGGAAAAGTTCAGCCCAGCATTTAGCGCATCTGCCTTTCCTCCATTATCCTTATCAATCAGAAACAGCGATGGGAGAACCTGGGACTGATAGACCTTTTTAATAGGTTTTGATTCTACTTGTTTACGAATTACTTTTTGAATCTCTTTCATATCATAGTGATCAATCATTCTCTCCATCGTGCCATCCAAGGACCCATCATTCACCACTACTATCTCGAAGACAGGATAATTGATGCTAAGAAGGGAACGGATACTGTGAACGATACCAGCTTCCTCATTATAAGCAGGAACAATGATCGACACCGGTTTTGTATAGATATCTTCCGTATAGTCGCTATATGACTTATCCCGATCAAGCTTGTATTCTCTTCTTAACTGAATGACCGAAATCAGCATGACAGCTGAATAAAATGTGATAACGACAAGCATGTATACCATGATAAACCAAGCAAAATAAATACTGAGACTCTGCAAAAGAATCATGTCTGATAAACTCCTTTGTTGATCCATTCCCATGCCATGTCCCTGGCAAACGAATCATTGCTGTCAGACATAACCTCCTCCAGGACTTTTTTCCCTTGAGGAAACATTGTAATTGATTGGCCTGCCTGTGAACGAACCCACCAGGATGAATCCTGAAGAAGCATTACCAGATCAGGCAATGTTTTTTCAGCTTTCAACACCCCTGCCAACCTGGCAGCAAGCATCCGTTCCTCCCAGTTTCCGGATTGAAATAAGTGAAGGTACTGATTCAGGTTTCTCACATGCCCTATTGAAACAATTGCTTTTAATGCCCTGACTCTTTCTTCTCCGGAACTAACCGAATAAACCGTCTCTGCGAAGTTTAAATAGTTTAATTCCTTTCTCAAGCCAGCAAGATCCAGGATCGCAAACTTAAGCTCTGACTGGCAGGAATGGTAGCCAAGCACAAACTGATCAAAGCCATCTCTATTTAGCCGGGACAGGATATTCCTGTACTCCAGGTAAGAAAGATCCTTGTAATTCTCGGTCAACAAATCAAACATCTCTGCAGATTGAAGCTGAGCTAAAATGGTCAGGACTCTGATTTTCTCTTCTTTCGTTATACGCATCCGGTTCAGCATGCTGATGATGTCTTCCTTAAGCCCTTCCATTTGAAAGGCTTCTATGTGAAAAAGAGCATTCATCCGCGAACTCCACCTAAAGCTGCTCAGGTTTTTGCGATAGTATGCAGTCAGCCTGCTTTCTGCCAGTTGATTAAGATTATTTTTTTCTTCCGTACCCTCAAGGATTTCAGCATAATGACTAAGTAGTTCTTCAAGAGCCAGCTTCTTTACTTTAGTATCTGCCTGCAAAGAACGCAGGAACTCACCAGTGAGTACTGAATGGAGCATTTTATCATTTATTCTTGTTTTAAAAAGCTCGATCCTCCGCCGTTGCCTGTTTTCCAAAGCCTTTCTGCCAATTAAATACACCAGCAAAAGGAGTAGAATGCCTGATAACAGGACAAAGGCTGCAACAAGAAATTCAATTTCATCTGTTATCATTTAAAACATCCTTTGAATCAGCCTTTGAATTCTTGCCTGAAGCTCGGTGATGCTGAATGGCTTCGTAACATAATCATCAGCTCCAAGCTTTAGAGCCCGGGCAATATCGTATTCAGTCTTTCTTCCAGTTAGCATCAGGACATGCGCCCTGTCTGCATGTTCAGATTCCCTGACTCTTGTCAGGACTTCTATTCCATCCATGACCGGCATCACGCCATCAAGCACAAGAAAATGCTTCCCCTTTTCAGCAAGACGGCCAGCTCCAAAGAATTTCTCGCCGTTTTCATAGGATTCTATATTCAGTATAACCTTGCTGGTATCCAAATTTTCCAATACCCTTACAAGCAGAGTCCTGATAATCGCGTCATCATCTATCACAGAGACATTGAGAATTTTATGTTCAGGCTGAGCTGATTCATTTGCGCTTTTCACACATGCTCGTCCATTTTCCTTCGCTTCATATAAAGCTTGATCCGCCATCTTCAGGATTTCCAGACTTCCTTCCTCACGATTATTCACCATGTAGATCCCTGCGGAAAAACTTAAAGTGAATGAATCACCATGTTCATTAAAGGTAACCTTTGAAAATTCCTCCAGAATCCGTTTTACAACTTCTTTTGATTCTTCGGCAGTTGTCCGTGGAAACAAGATGACAAACTCTTCCCCGCCATACCTGAAGACAATGTCGGTACTCCGGATGTTTTCCTTGAGGAATGATGCAAAAACTTCGAGGACCTTATCGCCTGTGAGATGCCCGTAGCGATCATTAATATTCTTAAAATAATCCAGATCCAGAAGCGATACCGAAAATGGAATACCAGTCCGCTCGTACTCTTTTATGTTCCGTTCTAAAAGGTCAAATAAAAACCGGCGGTTGTAAACCTGCGTTAATTCATCAATCAGTACCGATTGATCAAATATTTGCTTTCTTTGCAATTGGCGGCTGATCCTGACAATGAACTCCTCAATATCAATCGGCTTTTCTATAAAATCATCAGCGCCCATTTCATAAGCATTCATTCTTGTTTTACGATCATTTTGTAAACTCGTGATTACCTTTGGGATGAATTGCTTATGGTTATGCTGCTGAATATCTTCTAATAATTGAAAGCCATTTTTGGAAGGCAAATCGACGTCCAGTACGAGACAATCCGGCTGCAGGTCATAATATTGAGAGACTGCCTTTTCAGGCTCTGTATTCGTAATTGCCATCCAGCCTTGTTCCTCCAATGCTTCTTTTAATAGAATCAGCATGGACACATCATCATCAATAATTTGGATTAAAGGTACACTTCCACAGCACGGCTCGTCTTTTTCAACAGCTGTTTCATTAAAATGTTCGTAATCGTAGCTGAGACGGATCAGTTCAAAGAGAAATTCCCTTAGTTCATTCTTAATCCACGGATGATCCTCTCGTGATTCAAGCTGGGCAAGCAGCTTTGACGCTACAATCAGCAATCCCCCAAGCTGTACGGTACCGGATGTGCCTTTAATGGAATGCAGAAAACGATAGACTTCTTCATATTCAACCATTTCATTAGGATCGGTATCGAACCATTGAGAAATTTGTTTCTTTATTTTATCGAACAATAATTTTTGATATTTTTCTAACGCCACTTTTCCTACACCCCTCTGCTCCCCAACATGAATCTTCAACCGAATTAAAGAGTTTTGCTGGAGGATGAACTACTAAAAAAACGGCCTGACAGTCGGCCGTATTTATTGAAGGTTTTATTTTGATTATATATCAACATCAGAGATGCTTGTTGACAATTTTCATCAATTTCATATTCCTTTTTATTCCTTAAATTTCGAGATAAATACTT
This sequence comes from Heyndrickxia sp. MSNUG, assembly GCF_049532715.1. Lineage (NCBI taxonomy): Bacteria > Bacillati > Bacillota > Bacilli > Caryophanales > Bacillaceae > Heyndrickxia > Heyndrickxia sp. MSNUG. The sequence goes on along the minus strand of NZ_CP150978.1, from coordinate 1,159,205 downwards.
ACTTAAGCTAAAAAATATACTCATACTTTATATAGGTATGTGTTAAAGTTAAGGTAATATATCGAATAATTTGTCAATTATTGAAGTTCTTTATCTTCCAAGCCAGAAAGTGGACTAGCAATTTTTAGACTGGAGATTTTTATCATGGATTTATTAACAGTTCTCGTACTAAATCTTATCTTTATTCTGATTTCCACCTTCGCTGCCCAATACTTCATCGCTGAGCACTTGTCAGCTTTTTCCAAAAAGTATGGGAAGCCATTGGTTATCCTTATAGCGGGAATCCAAATTGTTTTCTGTATGTCCTTTTCTCTCATCGCAACGAAGAATTTCATTTTTGATCTCCGATTGATCCCTCTCGTGCTTGGGGGGTTATACGGTGGGCCCGTAGTAAGTGTTGTTTTATTCCTTATTACTTTTGCTGTGAGGATCCCAATCGGAGGAAGCGGCATTTGGATAAGCTTCTTCAATACGCTTACGATTACCGTTTTCGTTTCCTATATTTCCGTTTTATTCAAGGAGTATCCGCTAGCTAAAAAGCTCTGCACAGTAGTTGGCATTGCTGTTTCTTATACAATCTTGATTTTTTTGATGAAAGCTGCCATCTTTAATGATCCCTCAGAACTTTGGTTCATCTTCATTTATGGAATCACCCTCACAGCAGGAATCTTTATCGTCACATACTTCATAGAAATTACAAAACAAAATAATTATCTGCATAAAGCCATGATTAAATCAGATAAAATCGAGGTCGTCTCCCATCTCGCCGCCAGTGTGAGCCATGAGGTCAGGAATCCGCTGACGGTAACACGTGGATTTTTGCAGATGCTGAAAGATCCATCGATATCTGAGGACAAAAGGTTGTTCTATCTGAACACTGCAATCGACGAACTTGACCGCGCGGAAACGATCATCAAAGATTATTTGTCATTCGCAAAACCCCAATCAAGGATCACTTCTACGATTTCTGTCACAGATGAAATAGAAAAAGCATTGGAATTGATCGTTCCATACGCTAATCATTTTTCAGTGAAAATAAAAAAAGATTTAATGACAGGCCTTTATGTTTCTGGTGAAGCGCCTAAATTCCATCAATGCATTCTTAATATTATCAAAAACGGTATTGAGGCTATGCCTGAAGGCGGAGACTTGCTGATCAGCACACGGGAAAAAGAAAATGAATTAGTCACAATTGTGATTAAAGATACTGGATGTGGCATGTCACCCAAGCAGCTGGCCAAGCTTGGAGAACCTTACTATTCTACCAAAGCCGAAAAAGGAACCGGATTAGGCGTGATGGTTGTATACAAAATCATCCACGAAATGGGCGGAACAATCGAGGTTCAAAGCAAGCTGGATGAAGGTACCCAATTTGTCATTACACTGCCGCTTTCAAATTTAAACCTCCATACTTAGTTCTTCCTTGGTTAAACAGCAAAAAGCTCGGAAGTCGATCTCCGAGCTTTTTTATTGCCAATTTTAAAACATTATCTATCATTTAGCTTAATTATACTTATTCCTCAATTAGATTTAGGATAGGAACATTTCTTTCCATGTCCGGTTCAGATTTTGAGTAAACCCGAGCCATTTTCGCTTTTTCATCGATATGCTGAATGATGACGGGTGTACCTTCATATGTCACATTGATTACATCGGCTGATTCGACGATTTCTTTTGCGCGGCCTACGTTCATTCATTCTTTCCTCCTTCTTGATAACATTCATAATTTATGCTTTTTCATGAATTGCTATCCAAAAAAGGAGCATGATTTAAATCTTAAAATTCATTTGAATGATATTTGCTTTTCGTAATGTATCGAAAATAATCACGAAGATAGGGCCTATAAAAACGCCTGCAATTCCAAGTAGCTTCAGCCCGATATACATACTGACCAGAGAAGCGAGCGGCGATATTCCCAGATTTGAAGAATAGATTTTCGGCTCAATGACCCTGCGGACAATTGTAATCACGAAAAACAAAATAATCAGCCCAATTCCCAGGAAATTGTTGTCCTGCAAAATGGCGATCACAGCCCATGGAACAAGGACTGACCCAGTCCCGAGAATCGGCAATATATCCACAATCACAATTAACAAGGAAAGAAGGACAGTATATTTCACACCAAGGATACTTAAACCTGTCATCGCCATGATAAAGGTAACAAGGCTGAGGATCACCTGAGCCTTCAAAAAGCCTACCCCGGCCTTGGCTAGTTGGCCTCCAACGAGGAATACTTTCTGTCGGGTCTGCTCCTTCAAATGTGACTCAAGCTTCAACTTTAACTTCGGCAATTCAAGACTGAAGAGGAAAAGCGCAATCAGATAAACAAGAAATTCGATCAGGAACCCTGGAATGGCCGTCAATAAATTGATTGTGCCATTAATTAATTGCTGTAAAAAAGAGTCGAGAGAATTCACATTTTTTTCAATCGTATCCTCGATTTGCAATATTACTTCATGCGGGAAATTCTTCGAGTAAAATTCCCATTTCCCCATTAAGGGCAATATGGCTGTACGGTAAAAATCCTTCACAAATGTAGGAGTGCGCTGAGATAGTGATACTGCCTGATGGGCAATAATGGATATGAGGTTATACCCAATCACACCCAGGAGCAAGACATAGCCAATAAAGACCGCTATAACAGCCTGAAGTCTTTTAAAAGAAAATCTTTTGATGATCCATTGAACCATTCCTTCAAGCATAACCGCCGTTAAAAAAGCAAAGATTAGCGGAAGGCTGTATGGAACAAGGAAAAGAATAATCACAGCAATGGCTGCTGTCCATACCCATTTTTTCCACATGTATTTTGTTACTCTCCTTATATGTATAAAGTGGTTTTAAATATGAAATTCACGGACTATATACTAACTATAAACTATCTTATTTTTTATAGCTATTTATATAGTATAGCTCTTTTCGAATGGTTTGTTTCTAATTTTATTTAATGATGTAAGCTTTTATTTTTGATTTTGGCTTCGTTAAACTTGTCTGTTGATTTCCGCTCCCTGCACTCGCTTTCCGCGGGGCGTTAGGTACTTAAAATCAAACAAGGACTATAATAGAGCCTTGATTTTCTAAACACAGCTTTTAAAAAAAAGAATGTCTTTAGAATACTCAGGGTATATAAAAAATGAAAGGTTTCGTACTATACGACAAGTTATGGATTTTTAAATAAGAGATTCAAGGAGGCTATATGGAAGTTAACAGTCAGTCATTTATCCCTGTAGAATCAGAATTCTTCCAGCAGCCAACGCTTAACCTTGCAGAGGCTTTGCTGGGGTGCAAGCTTGTGAAGGAAACGAAAGATGGAATGGCTGCGGGAATGATCGTCGAAACGGAGGCTTATATCGGGCCTATGGACCAGGCTGCCCATAGCTACAATAACAGGAGGACAAAACGGACAGAAATCATGTTCCATGAATCAGGGCTCGCTTATACATATGTCATGCACACCCATTGCCTTTTTAACATTGTAAGCGGTGGAGCCGGGAATCCAGAGGCAGTCTTAATAAGGGCGGTAGAACCTTTGGAGGGCGTAGATTTAATGATCAAACGGAGAGATATGCCTGATTCAGTGAATCTCACCAACGGCCCGGGCAAGCTAACAAAAGCACTTGGAATAAATATGTCTGATTACGGGCATCCCTTAATCAGGAAACCGCTTTTTATCGCAAAAGGCCAGCTGCCAGGCAGCATTTCCTCTGGAAAAAGAATCGGGATTGATAATTCCGGGGAAGCAAGAGATTATCCATGGCGCTTTTGGATTACGGGCAACCGATATGTATCTAGGCATCAGAAAGCGGAGAGCGTGAGGAAACCTTAAGATATAGAGGAGGAAAAAGATGAAAAAAGCCATTTTCTTGGACAGGGATGGTGTCCTGAATGAGGTATTATCAGATCGTGTTAAGTTTGTGAATCGGCCAGAGGAACTCTATCTCCTTGAGGGTGCCGCTGAAGCGGTTGCTGAGCTCAGCAAAGCTGGCTATGAAATTTTCGTAGTGACAAACCAGGGCGGTGTCGGTCTTGGCTTCCTGAAGGAACAGCGACTCCATGAGATTCATGATCGCATGAACGAAATGATTAAAGAGCATGGCGGCCATATCAGGGAAGTAGCCTACTGCCCTCATAAACCAAAGGCAGGCTGTGAATGCCGAAAACCGAATGCTGGCATGTTGCTCGACCTTGCCGGCAGACATAACATTGCCCTGCCAGGCAGCGTAATGGTTGGTGACCATGAACGGGATATCGAGGCCGGCAAGAAAGCAGGCTGCAAGACCGTCTTCATTGGTTCTGAAGAAACGAGTGCCGATGAAAAAGCACCTACACTTCAAGCTGCAGTACCCTTGATTCTTCATTTACTAGAGTCCTGAAAAAACGCTGCCAAGTGATTGGCAGCGTTTTATTTATTTTTTCATTACCGTTAATGACCTTCCAAGCATGAGGGCTCGCTGATTAATGTCCAGTAATGAATGTTTCTCAGGAGACAGAACTTTTTTTAGGGCTTCTATAATCGAATTATCTGATAGAATTCCTGTTTCTTCCAGGAAGGCACCAAGCAGGATCATATTTGCCACTTTCAAATTCCCAAGTTCATTGGCTAAATCGGTTGCTTTTATATTTAATACTGTAATATCGGTTCGACCCGATGACTTGGAAATAAGTGAAGCATTGACGATTAAAAGCCCTCCTTTCCGGACCTTAGGTTCAAATTTTTCATATGAGGGATTATTCAGGACAATTGCTGCCGTCGGATGGGATACTAGCGGCGATCCGACTTTTTCATCGCTGACTACAACCGCACAGTTCGCCGTGCCGCCCCGCTGTTCAGGTCCGTATGATGGAAGCCATGATACATATTTCCCTTCATTCATTCCTGCATAGGCAATCAGCTGCCCCATTGACATTACTCCCTGCCCGCCGAAGCCTGCAATCAAGATTTCTTCCATCACTCCCCCACCTCCTCTTTGGTGTTTTTGTATATTCCCAGAGGATAGGCAGGAACCATGTTGTCTTTAATCCAATCTAGAGATTCATTCGGGTCCAGTCCCCAGTTCGTCGGACAGCTTGACAGCACCTCGACCATTGAAAATCCAAGGCCTCGCTTTTGAGTCTCAAACGCTTTCCGGATCGCTTTTTTAGCTTTGATGATGTTTGGGACGTCGTGTGTTGAAACACGTTCAATATAAGCTGTTCCATCCAGAGTTGCCAGCATCTCGCTGACTCGGATCGGCAGCCCCTGGAGACCGGCCTCTCTGCCAAAAGGACTCGTTGCTGTTTTTTGGCCAATCAAGGTTGTTGGTGCCATTTGGCCTCCTGTCATGCCGTAAATTGCATTGTTGACAAAGATGATCGTTATGTTTTCACCTCTTGCTGCAGCATGAACGGCTTCCGCAATGCCAATGGAGGCCAGGTCACCATCTCCCTGATAGGTGAAAACAAACCTGTCAGGAAGCACGCGTTTGATTCCAGTTGCCACAGCAGGAGCCCGGCCATGTGCAGCCTGGGTCATATCACAATTGAAATATTCATAGGATAGAACCGAACATCCGACTGAAGCAACACCCACTGTATCCTCGAGAATGCCCAACTCCTCGAGCACTTCACCTACCATTCTGTGAATAATGCCATGTGTACAGCCGGGACAGTAGTGTGTTTGTGTTTCAGTAAGGCCTTTTGTTTTTTCAAAAACCGGCTTCATTGTCATGCCACTACACCCCCGGTGAGTTTGATGATTTGTTCGTAAATCTCCTCTTGGGTGGGAACGACTCCGCCCGTACGGCCAAAAAATGAAACTGGTGCCCTGCCCTCAACAGCAAGTCTTACATCTTCAATCATCTGGCCGGCACTCATTTCGACAGATAGATACCCCTTCACCCTGTTTCGCGTTTCAATGAATGGCTGTTCTGGAAATGGCCATAATGTAATCGGGCGGATCAATCCCACTTTAACCCCATCCATCCTCGCTTTCCTGATTGCATTCATCGCAATTCGTGCAGCCGTTCCGTAGGCCGTGATGATATAATCTGCATCCTCGATTTCATAGGTTTCATAACGAACTTCGTTCTGTTTGATCAACGCGAATTTTTTCTGCAGATGCTCATTGCGTTTTTCAAGGGCTTCCGCATTTAATTCAAGCGATGTGATGATTCTTGGCCTGCCATCCCCTCGAGTACCTGTCGTTGCCCATCCCTTTTGTTCAGGCATTCTTTCTGTAAGTTCCTTGAATTCGACTGGTTCCATCATTTGCCCGAGCATGCCGTCTCCAGGAAGAATGACTGGAGTCCTGTATTTATCTGCGATTTCAAAAGCTGCATCAGTCAGGTCAATGATTTCCTGGAGTGTTGATGGAGCCAACACTGGTGTATGATAGTCGCCATGGCCGCCGCCTTTCGTCACCTGGAAGTAATCAGATTGCGCTGGCTGGATATTGCCAAGTCCAGGTCCTCCTCGCACAACGTTTACAATAAGGGCCGGCAGCTCTGCTCCAACGAGATAAGAAATCCCTTCCTGCTTCAAGCTAAAACCTGGGCTTGATGAAGAAGTCATAACTCGCACGCCTGTTCCAGCAGCGCCATACACCATATTGATCGCGGCCACTTCGCTTTCGGCCTGCAGAAATATTCCGCCTACTTCTGGAAGCCTTCTTGCCATATAAGCAACAAGCTCACTCTGAGGGGTGATCGGGTACCCGAAAAAATACTTGCAGCCTGCATGAACAGCAGCTTCCGCAATAACCTCATTTCCCTTCATCAGTACTTTTCCCATCATCCATGTCTCCTTTGCTAAACCGTTTTTCTTATTTTTTCAGGCCTGTAGACTGTGATAACCGAATCCGGGCATATTTGAGCGCACTTTCCGCAGCTAATGCAGCTTTCCTGATCAGTCACGACTGCTGGCCGGTATCCTTTTTCGTTCAGATAATCCGCAAGATAAATCACATTAGTGGGACAAGCTTTTACACATAGCTGACATGATTTGCAAGTCTTCTCGTCAAAAACAACTTTTTGCTCCACGGCGTTTGCCTCCTTTACCTTTCCCATGGCAATTTTAAATATCTCGAAATTACTTTCACTGGGTATCCTGCCAAAACGTATTCTTCTTCCTTCCTTAAGTGGGGCGATAATATAGTGTTTATGATGGGGATGTCCAGTTCCCTTGCCAACATCTTGCACAATTCCAATCCCTTATGCACATCCGCAATCGTTGTCTCACTTCCGACATTGGAATTATTGATGATTCCTGCAACTTTTAACCTGGAAGCCTTTTCGATGTTCAGCAGTGTCTCCATCGCCCCATCTAAAGTGCTGACATAAGGTCTGTTAGCATTCAGGATGAACAGCATCTCAGGCTCCATGTCTCTCCAATCGTTGTAAAATTGGCCTAAAGCAGTTGCTCCGTCCTTATCTCCGCCGGCATCGACATAGAGTTTATATGCTGGGTCATAAATGATTCTGAAAATGTCAGCGGGAATAATCGGCAAATCGGCTGCTGCCAGCCTTTCTGCAGGAGCGATCAATTCAATGTCATTTTCCTTCAAAATCGCTCTTGCATCCCTGGACCTGTAATATGGATTCACAATATCCAGATCCGCCACAGCGACCTTCGGGTGTTCTGACCTGGCCTCCATCGCCAAATTTAAAGTAATCTCTGTTTTGCCGCTGCCAAAATGCCCGGTGATAATCGTAATTTCCGCACCCTTTACCACTGCCAATCACCTCCTTTTTTGTAAGCGTTTTCATAAATGTCATCTTCATTATATAAACATCCAGTTGTTCCATCTTTGATAAAAATCACGTTTTAATGAAAGGAGATAAAAAAAGAAGTTCAATAGAGAACTTCTTTATAAAATAAAGCTCAGAACTACTTTTTGAGGCATATCCTGCTCATTGTATACATCTTGTTTCAATCTTTCGCATGATGGCATTTCATATGAGAAATCTTCAACCGTTTCGGGAATAAGTCCTTCTTGCTTCAATGTATTGAAAACCTTCTGCATAGCATCATCTGTATCGATGCATTCATCCGTACCCTCATATTTAAAACAATCAACACATGTCTCCACGATATTTGTATCGATCTGTTCCTGGGTAAATACTAATTTTGCGCCAGTCATCTTCTCTACTTCACGATTTTCCAGTTCAATAATCGTTGTCACGTTCATTATCGGCACCTCCGTTTGTATTACACTATCATTATAGTAATTTAAAAACCAAACTGGGGCCTTTTGCTCTTTAGTTCAATTATTCTTCACATATTACCGACAAAAATCTGTCAAAAACTAAAGCAACGCTTTAAAGCGTTGGGGGTCTGACCCCCAGCAATGTGACGCGGTGAAGTACTGGGGGTCTGACCCCCGGCACGGTAACGCGGTGAAGTGGTATTCCGCTACTTTTAGTCGAAATCCCGCAACTTAACAAATCCTAAATTAATAATCTGAAAAAATTAAATAGAACAACATTATGAAATCCAATTGACCTGTCTGAGAAATGCTGATACTATCTCTAGTATTATTTAAATCTAAATAGTTATTCCTTGTATATGTTCAAGAATATGGCTTGAACGTTTCTACCATGCTACCGTAAATTGCGTGACTACAAGGGACTAAAATATTTGCTATTTCTATTTGGCATTATTTGTCCTTTGTGGTACTCCGGCAGCATAACCTGCCGGGGTTTTTTATTTTCAGCGAAGAAATCAACCAGGAGGACAGCATATGAAAAACTTTTTTCAGTTCGCAGAACGAAAAACAACGTATAAAAAAGAAACACTAGCAGGGATTACGACATTCTTATCGATGGCGTATATCCTCGTGGTCAATCCGATGATCCTGAGCCAGGCAGGTATGGATAAAGGTGCTGTATTTACAGCGACTGCATTATCAGCAATAATCGGCTCATTGCTGATCGGGCTGCTGGCGAACTTCCCAATCGGGATTGCTCCTAGCATGGGCTTGAATTCATTTTTCACCTTCACTGTCAGCATTGGAATGGGTGTGAAATGGGAGATTGCTTTAACCGGGGTCTTCATCGCAGGCGTATTATTCGTGATTCTTAGTCTATTAAAAATCCGCGAAAAAATCATCAATGTCATCCCTCAGGATTTAAAGCATGCAATTGCTGCTGGTATCGGATTTTTCGTTGCTTTTATCGGACTGAAAAATGCTGGCATCATTGTCGGCAGTGACGCAACGTTTGTTTCAATCGGCAACTTGACTACGGGATCAGTTCTGCTTGCCTTATTCGGCTTCATTGTCAGCGTCATTTTGATGGTGCGCGGGGTAAGCGGCGGTATTTTTTATGGAATGGTGATTTCGACAATTGTTGGAATTCTGACAGGATTGATTGATAAACCTGGCGCCATCGTTGGCAAGGTTCCTGACATATCTCCAACCTTTGGTGTCGTCTTCCATCATCTTGGCGACATTTTCTCACCAGATGTATTGGCTGTTATTTTCACTTTCCTGTTTGTAGCATTCTTTGACACGGCTGGCGCGCTGATCGCTGTAGCGAGTCAGGCCGGATTGATGAAAGATAATAAAATTCCTAATGCTGGACGTGCACTTCTTGCCGATGCAGCTTCAGCGGTTGCCGGATCTGTTTTAGGTACATCGACAACGGCATCTTTCGTAGAGTCTTCAGCTGGTATTGCAGTCGGCGGAAGGACAGGCTTCACATCCGTCATCATCTCAGCATGTTTCGCTGTAGCACTTTTATTTTCACCTATTTTATCTGTCATCACTCCGGAAGTGACAGCACCTGCTCTAATTATTGTTGGAGCACTTATGGCTACTGAAATCAGCAAAATCAACTGGAGCAATCTTGCGGTGATCATTCCATCATTCGTTACGATCATTATGATGCCATTGACATTCAGTGTCGCAACCGGCATCGCGCTTGGATTCATCCTTTATCCGCTGATGATGCTTGGCATGGGCAAACAGCGGGACGTTCATCCAATCATGTATGTACTCGGAGTCTTGTTTGTTGGTTACTTTATATACGTATAAATCAAAAGCCCCGTTTCTTATTCAAAGAGGACGGGGCTTTCGGTATTACAGCTTCTCAATTTCCGTTACAATCTTCTCGCAAATTTCATGAGTTTCAAGGCTGTCCCTAGCTGGGATAAGAGTGGATGAATTATTATTGACAGCCTGCAGGAAATCAAAAATGATTTGTTCAAAACCTCGCTTATGAAGGGTTGGCTCCCAGTCATTTCCCCCTTTTCTTGTTTCATTTCGGTTCTCTTGAATCATCAGTTCTGACACATTCAGGGCAGTTCTTTTTTCATTCGAATGGAACACTTCCACTTTTTCCTCGACGACACCGCTGTCACGATTCATTATGCCAATTGCAATTCCTTCAGCTGCTATTAACTGAATGACGACATGGTGTAAAAAGGCGCCGTTTTTCTTGCCAGTCACGTTCACCTGCTTGATCTTATATGGAAATAAGAATCTTAATGTATCAACAACATGGATAAAATCATCAAACACGAAATTACGTATTTCTCCTGGGAGGGCTCTTCTGTTTTTTTGCATGATTATCATATTAGGATCCTTAAGCTCTGCAAGCTGTTTGTAGACTGGCGCGTATCTCCGATTGAAGCCGGTCATTAAAATCAATCCATTTTCTTCTGCTAGCTCCGTCATTTCCTTTGCCTGTTCAAATTCATAAGCAATCGGTTTATCGACATACACATGTATACCAGCCAAAAGCAGCTTTTTAACGATTTCGTAATGCGTTTCTGTCGCGCTATGCACAAAAGCACCTTTAATCCCGCTTGCTATTAGCTCATCAAGGCTCGTATGGATATGAGGAAACCGATACTTTTTTGCAAGTGAATCAAGCTTTGATAAATCCCTCGTAAACAGATGGAACTCTATGTCCCCTTTTTCCGCAAATACTGGCAGGTACGCCTTCTGCGCTATGTCACCTAATCCGATAATGCCAATTTTCAACACTTCTCTTCCCCCTGATCCTTCAACGTATTTGAATAAGTTAAGTTTACACATGTGCTGAAGGTAAGAAAAGCGAAAGCGCCTTGGCCAGCCCCGACAAGCGCTGGAGGGCCTGACAGTGAAGTCGCTCTTTGACTTCATTGGCAGGACCGAAGCGTCTCGAGGGGCTAGGCGCTGGAGCTGGACATTTCTCGAAGTAAATTTTATACTCTCTTATCTTTTAAAAAAAGAAATCAGCCCATTATAAGCTGATTTCCTTCTCTTTTATTCTATTCATTGATCCATGCAAGCCCAATGGTTCCTTGACCAGTATGTGTTCCAGCCACTGGACTGAAATTCATGGTAGTAAAAGAAACGTGCGGGAAGCGCTGCTGCAATTCCTTACGCCATTCTTCTGCCAACTCTCTTACATTGCCATGAATAACACTTGCTTCCTTAACACTATGAGCATGTTCTTCAAAAATTTGGAACAGTCTTTCTTTGACCTTCTTTTCGGTACGAATTTTATCAAAAAGAACAACCTTGCCCTCCTCGAACCTGACGATTAGCTTTAACTTGATCAGACTTCCGATAATGACCTGTGTTGTGGATAGGCGTCCGCCCTTATGAAGCTGTTCCAGGCTTCCAGGTGCCATATAAAGATTCGCTTTATCAGGGAGTGTCCGCAGATAGGAAACAATCTCCTCATACGACTTTCCTTCTTTTTGCATGGCAATTCCTCTTTCGACCATGTTGCCTAAAGGGAATGAACCAATTTTAGAGTCTATTACTTCCACTTTATAATCAACCATGCTTGAAGCTGCAACGGAAGATTGATATGTCCCAGTTAGTGCGCTAGAAGCATGAATCGCAATAGCGTGCTTGTACTGCTCTTTTAGCTTTTTGTAAAGCTCGACAAATTCACCAATCGCAGGCTGTGACGTTTTAGGGAGCACTTTTGAAGCTGCAAGTTTTGGATAAAAATCTTCAGCTGTGATATCCACACCTTCTAAATAAGCTTCTTCACCAAAGATAATGCTTAACGGCACAACATATATATGATTATTTTTAATAAAATCCTCAGAAAGTGAAGCTGTACTGTCTGTTACCCATGCAATGTTATTTTGTGTCGTCATAATTTCTCCTGTTCTTCGTCAAAATATGGCTTGAATAGGCTTACATCATTCATCAATCCTATCTACAACCATCATATATGATGAAGCCTGCTAAAATCTATTAGTAATTTTTAAGAATTACCTTAATTCCTTATATTTGTTGCAAATGTTAATAACATGGACAAATATTTTTGATTATAGAGGAAGGGAAAAGGTAATAAATTGAATCCTGCCAGGAGGCATCTATTAGTATGGACCCTTTAATACACGCTTTATATTCCCTCTCTTATTTGTTTTTATTCCTTTTGGGAATAAAATTAGCTGTTCGATATGGATTATTATCTCTAAAAAATGTTCTTCTCCTCGTTACATTTGGTTTAATCTATGATAATAGCGTGCTTGCTTTTGGTGAAAGTATTGGAAAAGGGCCTTTTTTAAAGAATTTGAACCTTTTGCGATACTGGTTACATGCCCTTATTACCCCAGCTCTCATCCTCTTCTCCTGGTCAGCAGCCAGTGAGACAGATATAAAGTGGTTAAGTGGACGAGCAGCTTTTGTAATAGCCACTTTTTTAACAGCTTTCATGATCATTGCAGAACTGATCCAAAATACGATTGGTATAGTTATTGATCCTGCTCATCAATACGGCGTCTTAAGCTATGAGCCCTCAGCAGCTCAAGGTCCGCCAATAATGATTATTGTGGTTACGATTGCACTGCTGCTCGCTGGCCTGATTCTATGGAAAAAATTGAAATGGAAGTTCATGGCCATTGGCGTAATCATTATGGGCATCGGCAGCGCATTGCCCATACCTATTGAAAGCGATGCTGCAACGAATGGATTTGAGCTGATTCTGCTTAGTTCGGTATGGACTACAAAAGCATTTCTTGATAAAAGAAAAAACAGTTGAGCTAGCTGAGATTTTTTCTTCATTTACTGATTCACAAGTATCGAAAAGGGTCTCAAGTTCTTTTCCTTTTTATAAAAATTGCAACGCCAGGAAACACTCTTTCTACAGTTTCGAATTCCCAGGCAATTACATTTACTTTGATCATGCTCCCGGCAATCAAGACTCCGAGTCGAATTATTTGTCCTAGCAAAAAAATATGAGAAAATAATAAAGCATTTCAAAATTTAAAGGAGGAATCATTTATGCCAAAAAGTCTCCAGGATACAACTACATTACATAATGGTGTCAAAATGCCATGGTTCGGGCTTGGCGTGTTCAAGGTGAAGGAAGGATCAGAGGTTGTTGATTCAGTGAAGGCTGCAATCAAGAATGGTTATAAAAGCATTGATACAGCGGCTGTTTACCAGAATGAAGAGGGTGTTGGACAGGCGCTTAAGGAAGCTGGCGTACCTCGTGAGGAACTATTCGTCACAACTAAAGTCTGGAATGCTGATCAGGGTTATGAATCTACTCTTAAGGCTTTCGAAACAAGCATGGAGAAGCTGGGTCTAGAATATCTTGATCTGTATTTAATCCACTGGCCTGTAGAGGGCAAATATAAGGATACATGGAAGGCACTTGAAAAGCTCTACAAAGACGGCCGTGTTCGTGCCATCGGAGTCAGCAACTTCCATGTTCACCATTTAAAAGATTTAATGGCTGATGCTCAAATCAAGCCTATGGTAAATCAGGTGGAATACCACCCTCATCTCGCTCAAACAGAGCTGCTTGAATTCTGCAAAGCTGAAGGCATCCAGATGGAAGCCTGGTCTCCTTTAAAGCAGGGTGAACTTCTATCAGAACCAACAATCGTTGAGATTGCTGAAAGTCATGGAAAGTCTCCTGCCCAGGTCATCCTGCGCTGGGATCTGCAAAATGGAGTCGTGACGATTCCAAAATCTATTAAAGAGCATCGAATCGTGGAAAACGCAGATGTTTTCAATTTCGAACTTTCTTCGGAAGATATGGATCGTTTGAATAGCTTGAATAAAGACGAGCGTGTTGGTCCGGATCCAGATAACTTTGATTTTTAATATCATATGATAGGAGAACGCGGGGCGGCCAAGGCTTCCGCGTTTTTTTCATTCATGACTAAATATTTATATCAGATATTATTATCTGGTGCTAAAAATCACATCTTTTTAAAATTAACCATGTTAAACTTCTAGTGAATATAAGACGAAAGGGGTTATAACATGGAGTTTCCACAACTTAAAATCGGTCATATGGTTCCAAAGGTGCCAATCATGCAAGGGGGAATGGGCGTAGGGATTTCACTCAGCAAATTAGCATCTGCTGTTGCAAACGCTGGCGGTATCGGCATTATCTCCGGTACAGGTATCACAGTTGAAGAAATGCGCTCACATATCAGGGAAGCAAGGCGCCTGATCAAGGACCGTGGCTATATTGGCGTAAATGTGTTGTTTGCCATGAATGATTTTGCCGAAAAAATGAAAGCCGCTCTTGAAGAAAAAGTTGATTTTATCATTTCTGGCGCAGGCATTTCGAGGGATATGTATGCATGGGGAAAGCAGGCGGGTATTCCCGTCATCTCCATTGTCTCTTCTGCTAAATTAGCAAAAATCTCTGAACGCCTGGGAGCTGCTGCGGTTGTTGTTGAAGGGTTTGAAGCGGGTGGCCATCTTGGAACGGACAAGCCGCTTTTCGATATCCTTCCAGAAATCGTTGAATCTGTGTCCATACCGGTAATTGCTGCTGGAGGAATCATGACTGGCGAGGATATCGCAAAAGCTTTATCGATGGGTGCATCAGGTGTACAGATGGGTACAAGATTTGTCGCAAGTACAGAATGCGATGCTCCTCAACCCTTTAAAGAAAAATATGTAGCAGCAACTGAGGAAGATACGATGCTCGTTAAAACAACAGTTGGTTTGCAAGGCAGAGCGATTGCCAATAAATTCACCGAACTAATTACCACTTCCGATAAGTTAAGAATCACAAAGTGCCGGGACTGCCTAAAAAATTGTTCCTACCGATTTTGTACCCTTGACTCCCTTCTCACCTCAGTTGCAGGTGATGTCGAGAACGGTCTCGTATTCGCAGGGGCGAGAGTAAGTGAAATCAAGGAGATTTTGCCAGTCCAAAAAATAATAGATAATTTAACAGCCGAATTTAAGGCCGCAGCAGCAGGACATCCAATTTCCTGATTCAAAAAGACAACCCTTGTGTGGGTTGTCTTTTTAGGTCAGCTTATTTAATGATAGGTGGCTTTACAGCTTTATTTTAAATTCCTGGTCGGTCCTATTCCCGCCAGTGTATACCCTTTCCTTGAAGAAAATCTCCTCGTCATTCATCAGAATCACAGTTGAGCTTCTTGTCCCATAGCCTTCACTCTTGATAAATATAGGTGACAGCAAACGTTCCCATTCAATCGGAACTCCTGTAGAAGGCAGTAAGTGATCCGGTGCTGGGTCGGAACTTTCAAGGTGAGAGAATAATTCATTGACCATATCAGGGTGGTCGTCCGCAATGATTCTCGCGAGACCTTCCTTCCCTTGTTCAACTTTTGGCCAAGCCGTATTTAATAAATGATTGCTTACTCCATGGACACCTGGTTCGATTTTCTTCAAAGAGTCTCCTACATTAGAATAGTAGAATAGCTCATGAACATCACCGGCCAAAAGATTGTACCCAGGATAGTCATTTCGGCTTGAGGCTGCATTCTTTAAATACTCTTCCACTCGTCCACCAACTATTAAAAAATCGGCCACAAGCTCACCGCGGGTCCGCTTTCCCACAGTGGATTCACTGGGATTCCGATAATTGGTCAATGCCGCAAACCTCCCTGCACTTGTCACTCCCATCCACGTCCCCATTTTCTCCAAATCTCTGCCCGCAAGAATGTCAGGTCTGTCCTCCCAAAAATGAGCAGCAGCAGTTGGACGGCCATAAGCTTCATCACGGTTAGCGGCAACAATCAGCTTATACTTTGGGTGTACCTTATAAGCAAATAAGATCAAACACATTGAAATCACGGCCTTTTATCTATTTTCTATCTCTTATTATATCTTACCATCGAAAAAATAAAGACACTCCGCCATGACGGAATGCCTGAATGGTTAAACAATGTTCAGTTTGGCTTCGGCTTCAATATCTTTTTCAATCCTTTTATTATCCCCTACCAAAGAGATATCACCAAAGGTATGAGCAGTACCTATTTTCACTCCCCGCTCAATGACAGTGCTGCTTCCGATGACTGCTCTGTTCACAGTCGCATTTTCTTCTATCACAGTATTCGGCAGGATTACTGAATTTCTTATGACCGCCCCTTTGCCAACCTTTACTCCATAAAACAGGACTGAATTCTCAACATGGCCTTCTATTTGACAGCCTTCACTGATCAATGATTGCTGCAGCTCCGCGCCTTCATCTAAGTACATCGGCGGCTGCAAGGAATCCGCAGTATAAATTGGCCATTCTGGATGCTGAAGGATTGGATTCGTATCAGTCGACAGCAAATCCATATTAGCCTCCCAATAGCTTTCAATGGTGCCGACATCTTTCCAATATCCATTGAAGTGGTAAGCATAAAGCTTCCTCTCTTCTTCGAGCATCACTGGGATGATGTCTTTGCCAAAATCCTTAGAAGAAGCCATGTTTTGTTCTTCTTTTAGCAAATAACTTTTTAATACCTGCCAGTTAAAGATATAGATTCCCATGGAAGCAAGGTTGGATTTCGGTGTTTTCGGTTTTTCCTCAAACTCTTCAATCCTATTAGAGCTGCGGTCTACATTCATGATTCCGAACCTGTCTGCTTCACTCCAAGGTACGTTAATGACAGAAATTGTAGCATCCGCAGCTGTCGCTATATGCTGGTTGAGCATTTTTTGGTAATCCATTTTATAAATATGGTCGCCTGAGATGACAAGGACATACTCAGGATCATAGCTTTCAATAAAACGGATATTTTGATATATAGCATGGGCTGTGCCCTCATACCAGCGCTCGCCAAGCTCACATTGGTATGGCGGTAAAAGAGTAACCCCGCTATTTTTCTGGTCTAAATCCCAGTGCTTCCCGTTACCAATATAGTTCTGCAGTACATGAGGATGATATTGAGTCAGTACACCTATCGTGTCTATTCCTGAATTGCGGCAATTGCTTAATGTAAAATCAACAATCCGGTATTTCCCTCCATACGGAACCGCTGGCTTGGCAATATATTGTGTCAGCTCCCCTAGGCGTGAGCCCCTTCCACCTGCTAATAGCATGGCAATACATTGTTTCTTTGTCATAGCTGCCTCCTCATACTCGTTTGATTGATTTAATTTAGGATTTTCTTTATTCTTCATATAATCTTCAGGTCCTATTTTCAGCACCGAAGCTGTTACTAATTATTAATTTCGGTCATCTTCCCAGAGCTTGTAATATAGCTCTTCCTGCTCGTTCTCTTCGCTTTCATCTATGTAAGAACGTACTGGCTTTTCAGCCTTCTTCTCACAAGTTTTTTGGTCCATCGGATCAGCTCCTATGCTGTTTTCGCTGTATATTGAATAACATTTTCTCATTTTAGCAAAACAAATCAGCTTCTAAAATCAGAACCGTTCGCCCTATTTTCGCAGCATTTGACATAAAAAGTGCCTCTTTTAATAAATTCGAACTATCCTCTAGGGATTTTTTAGGTAACTTCTTCGATTTCCACCTAATCTTGTCGAAAAGAATTTTAAAAAACTCCAGAGAATTGTGAATGTTTCTTGAATATAAAAAATTTTCAATTAATTACTAATTAAAAAGGAGAGTACCTATTGGCACTCTCCCTTTAGCTCCTTCATTCCCATTTTGTATTTATTTCAGCCCATCTATTGCTGGGTCATGCGCAGAAACAGTGATTAACCTTTTACAATTCAACTGAAAAAAATTCCACTAAATCTTTTGTATTTGTTTATATTAAACTTAATACTGCAGATGTTCTGTAAACTTTGCAATAAGCTTCATCAAACTACTAAAAATACCCGCTAGGCAGGGAGCCTAGCAGGTAGTGGTCTGTTCTTTACTTATCTAATAAGAATTTAGCGGTGAATTGATCCGTAACAAGTACGTTTGTGAATTTTCCTTTTAAAGCACCATAAATTCCTTCAATTTTTTGAGCCCCGCCTGCAACCAGTATGGAATACTTTTTCTTTTTTAATTCTTCAAGTTCAATGCCTAATGTCCTGGCATTCAAATTCTCATTGCAGACATTCCCGTCTTTATCAAAAAATCTTGAGCAGATATCCCCAACTGCCCTAGATTCAATGACCTTGAGATCTTCCTCTGTAAAATAGCCTAATTGGAACAAGATTGATTCTGATTTAATCGGGCCAATTGTATATACAGCGATGTTGGCCTGCTTGCCCATTTCCAGGATCCGTTTTATATGCCTGTCAGCCTCCATCGCCTGTTTAACAACTACATGGTCGACGATTGCCGGCAAAGGCAGATGGTGAGGGGCACTGTTGAAGGCTTTACCGAATAAATACAGGATTTCATTTGCGTATGTGTTTGTTTCAGAGTGGCTGACTCCACCCTTTAACTGGACAACTTTCACGTTCTTCAATGCCTTCTGTTTTAACTCCAGAGCTACATGATAAAGCGTCGTTCCCCACGTTACTCCGATAATATCATCATGGTCAACCACTTCATTTAGGAAGCTAGCTGCTTTTTCCCCTAAATATGTTTTAATCACACTGTCTTCGTATTGCGGAATATGAGTGACAATCGCCTTTTTTAACCCGAACTTTTGTTCAAGCTGTGAGGACAAATTTTCTACATCCTCTGTCGGATCCATGATTTTAATATCGACGATCCCCTCCTGCTTTGCCAGCTGAAGGAATCTTGATACTGTAGGCCTTGAGACACCAAGCTCCTTGGCAATATCATTTTGATTGTAATCTAATAAATAATAAAGCTTAGCAGCCTCGATTATCTTTAAAAGCTTTTCTTTTTCCATTTCTGATCACCTTTGCCAACGACATAATTGATAATCCTATTTTAACAAAAAAACCGAATGAAAACATTTGCATATTTAATAAGAACAAAATGTTCATCCATAGCCATTAATTTACATTTGTAAAATGATACATATTACATTCTTACCAAACAACTCACAATCTCTTCCTATTTTATTATCCAAAATAGAATGATTTTTTTATTGAAGGCTCTGCTATACAAGGCTGTTGATTTTCGTTCCAGGCACTTCGCTTTCCGCGGGACTGGCGCTGAGCCTCCTCGTCGCTTCGCTCCTGCGGGGTCTCCCCTGACCAGCAGCGCCCGCAGGCCATTGATTTGCTTCCTCGAATCTGCTCACGCACGATGGAAATGCGGTAGCATTTTCGGAGGAGTCTGCGCGCCTTCCACTACAATCAACAGGGTTTAAAAATCAACATTCAACTTTAACAGAACCTTATTGAAAAATAACCTTTACAAACAAAAGAAAGGCATCCTCCATTTAGATGGAAGATGCCCATACTTTTGAATATATCGTTCATTTACTATTGTGGCTTACGCTTAGGAATCTTTCCGATGCCAAGTTCCTTTGCTTCTTTATTTAGAGCTTTTATTAAGCTGATCGCCATCAAACCCATAATGACAGAGAATGGCAATGCAGCGACTATCATCGTATTTTGCAGCGCCTGCAGTCCTCCAGAGTAAAGCAGGACTAAAGAAATGGCTGCTAGGATTATTCCCCAAGTGAATTTTATCTTATTGCCTGGAGTCAGCGATCCGTTTGTGGTCATCATTCCTAAAACAAATGTTCCTGAGTCCGCTGAAGTAATGAAAAAGGTCCCAATCAGTACCATTGCCAAAATCGACATAACTGAACTCAAAGGATAATTAGCCAATACACCAAAAAGTGATTCCTCTGTAGCCAATTTCGAAATTTTTGCAGCTCCCTCATGCTCAAGCATGATCGCTGAACCGCCAAAAGTTGTAAACCATAGGAAACCGATCAGTGCTGGAACGAGCAAAACTCCAAACACAAACTCCCTTATTGTTCTCCCTTTAGAAACTCGAGCTATAAAAATCCCTACAAATGGCGCCCATGCAATCCACCATGCCCAATAAAAGATTGTCCAGCCATTTATCCAAGAACGCACCTCTTCATTTAATGGAGAAATTCGGAAGCTCATAGCGGGTAAATTTTGAAGGTAGCTGCCAATCGTATTTGTGAACAAATTTAAGATAAATTGTGTTGGTCCCAGGATTAACATGAATAAAAGCAAAATGCCTGCCAGCATCATATTCACATTGCTTAAAATCTTAATTCCCTTCCCCAGTCCAGACCATGCTGACATCATAAATAAAACTGTCACTACAAGGACAATGATTAACTGGGTCAAGAAACTTGCAGGTATTCCATAAAGGTAGGATAGTCCTCCATTTATTTGTACAGCTCCAAATCCCAAAGTTGTAGCTACACCGATGACAGTTGCGACAACCGAAATGATATCGACTACTTTACCTGCAGGTCCATTAACACGGTCACCAAAAATAGGACTAAGTGTCGCACTAATCAATCCAGGCTTGCCATGCCTGAAGTTAAAATAGGCAAGCACCAATGCTACTATTCCATAAATGGCCCAAGCATGTATGCCCCAATGGAAAAAAGTATATCTCATTGCGTCACGAATCGCCTGGTCTGTACCTGGTTCCACTCCTGTTGGGGTAGAAACTTTATAATGGCTGATTGGCTCAGCCGTCCCCCAAAAAACAAGGCCGATTCCCATTCCTGCACTGAATAGCATAGCGTACCATGACATTGTTGAAAATTCCGGGCGATCATCCTGGCTGCCCAGCCGGATTCTCCCTAAAGGACTGATCAAGAAATAAAGACACACTATCACAATAAGTGAAACAAGAATTAAATAATACCAGCCGAATGAATCAGTAATAAATACCTGAATATTGGCGGTGATTTTTTCCAGGCTATCCGGAACAAATACACCAAACAACACCAGCAGCAACAAAATGCCAGCTGATATGTAAAATACAGATGAATCCTTCTTCATCCAAAAACTCCCTTCTATTACAATTGGACCTTTTTGCACTTTAACACCCTAACATAAAAGAGCGATTTTTAAAAACCATCGGCTTATAACAGATGTAGTTTTCCCAACTTTCCGCAAAAAATGTTCTTTTCTTTCAAATATTTTTCATGCTAACGCTCTTTAAAACTCAATGTTGTTTTTAAGCCTGTTGATTGGAGCGGAAATCAGCAATTAAGGTTAAGAGACCCAATGACAAAGATTAATGTCAGCAATGATTTAAGCTTATACATTCAACTCTTTCTCGGGCTTGTGTTAGTAGATTTGCAGCAAGAAACTACTATTCTATTGAATACATGTCGAATCTTGTTTAAAATTGTGTACAAGAGAATGGAATGCTGTCAGGATATAAATGCGATTAGTTAGGAGCAATTATTTTGAATAAAAAGATCTTCATCAGAACTATGGCAATTGGCGCAATATTTTTCATCACTTTTTTAAGCTCTGAGAAAATCCGGTCCATTGAAAATACCTCAGCTGAAACGAAAGTTGACGCACTTCCAAAAATCACACGTACCGATGCAAAAGTCATAAAGAAAACAGTTGCAGATAATCGAATAGAGGAAGCCGCCGATAGCTCTGCATCAACTGGAGCCGATCTTAAAAACAAAAAAGATCTGGTCCATGAAAACAAGATGATCATAGATGGCGTGCCCCACATCAGCCAGCTGCCTGAATTAGAGCGAGGCTGTGAGGTCACCAGCTTAACGATGCTAATTCAATCACAAGGAATCGCAGCCGATAAACTGACTCTGGCAAAGCAAATACATAAGCTTCCTTTCCGCGATGCAAACTATGTACGCAGTAATCCATATGATGGATTCGTTGGTGATATTTATACTTTCAGCAAATCAGGATATGGCGTTTATCATGGTCCAGTAGCCAAGCTCGCAGAGAAATACCTTCCCGGAAAAATAAACGATGTGACCGGACAAACAATTGACTCTGTATACAGCTTGATTGACAGCGGATCACCGGTTTGGGTTATTACTAATTCAACATTCGCACCTCTGCCAGAATCCGAATTTACTGTCTGGGATACGAACACTGGAAAAGTCAAAATTACTTATAGTGAACATAGTGTCTTGATTGTTGGATATGATGGACAATCTGTTTATATAAATGATCCACTTGCAGATACAGGCTATAAGGCCGTTCCGCGAATCGCTTTTGAACAAGCATGGGTCCAGATGGGGAGCCAGGCGATTGGCGTTATAGTTATAAAGTAATAGCTTTATTGTTTTATAGAATTAAGAAGTGCTGCTGATAGCGGTGCTTCTTTTTGTTTTTTCTCAGCATAAAGAAGCAGGATCGTTTATCCAGAACCATGTTTTTAAGTCTTTTGTTATGGGTAAAATTAACCATATATTTTAATTGGAGGCTTATAAGTGGACTTACATAACGGAAAGTTATTCTGGCAGACAACGGAAGAAAACGAGATAGACATAAAAAGAAGCGACATTTCTGATCATTACGACGCAGTGATCCTGGGCGGGGGCATGTCCGGTTCGTTATGCGCTTATACGTTGGCAAATGAAGGGCTGAAGGTGGCGATCATTGATAAGGGGAAAGTCGGCCGTGGCAGCACACTGGCCAATACCGGCTTATTACAATACTCAAACGATATCATGCTTTATGAACTGGTTAATCAGATTGGCGAAGAAAAAGCAGTACGTTTTTATACGATTTGCAGAAATGCTGTTGATCAGCTTGAAGATGTCTCAAAACAAATTCCAATCAACAGCGATTTTATAAGAAGAAAAAGCTTGTATTATGCTAGTAATAAAGCGGATGTCAACAAGTTGAAAAAAGAATATGACACTTTAAGAAAACATGGTTTTAATGCTGAATACTTAACGAAAAAGGATCTAGAAGATCATACTCCGTTTTCAAAACCAGCTGCAATCATTACACATGGTGATGCAGAAGTGAATCCATTCCTATTTAGCCGCGGCATCATTCGTTACCTAATTGAACACGATCGTGTAGATATTTTCGAGAATGTGAATGCAGACGAAATCATCGAAACCCAAGATGGCATAGAAATCAGCACTTCTATTGGCCGGTTTCATTCAAATAATATTCTATTCGCAACTGGATATGAGAAGCCGCCGTTTCTTTCTGAAACAAGAGCCGACCTCAATAGATCCTATGCTATGGCAACTGAACCTATTGAAGACCTTTCTGCATGGAAAGATCGGAACCTGATTTGGGAAACAAAAAGGCCATATCTTTATTTAAGAACAACTCAAGACAACCGAATCATTGCAGGCGGGCTGGATGAGGACAAACCCGAAACACCACAGAATGAGGATTGGATCAATAACCGAGCTCAACGCATACGAATGGAAGTTGAAAAATTGTTTCCTGAGTTAGATATTAAGGTAGCTTATGCCTGGGGAGCAGTTTTTGGGGAATCTGTCGACAATCTACCTTTTATCGGAAAACATCCGACTAAAGACAGGATCTACTATTTACTAGGTTATGGCGGAAGTGGAACAGTATACAGTATGCTCGGGTCAGTTATTTTAAAAGATTTAATTTTAGGCAGGTCGAACAAGGATGCGGAGATTGTGAAACTAGATCGATGAGGATCCGATTTTCAACTGACTGATAGCCACTCGGATGCCGTAGATAATAATTATTTTCGAAAGTGTGAAAAGTCACAGGAGAATTCGCCCGCAACAGCTATATTTAACTTATCCTATTAAGTTAAAATAGGGGTGTTTTTATTGAAAGCTAACGTGGGGAAAATTGACCAAGTTATTCGAATCGTACTGGGGTTAATCCTTATTTCTTTATTTTTCTTTTTAGATGGCAGTCTGAAATATGTTGGAATTATTGGATTTGTTTTAGTCCTGACTTCCATTATTAAGTTCTGCCCGCTTTATACCTTATTTGGGATTAATACAAAAAAGGAAAAGAATGCATGAGTGAAGCCAGCCTGCACGGCTGGCTCTCTTTATGCATACAGCTTATTTTCTTCTTTTTTGAAGAAGCTCTTCATCGCATGGAATACATCGGCTTTTTGCTTGAGGATAAAGTAACGGAAGTTTTCATCTTTAATGTTTTTATATGCGGACATAAGGGTCGAGTGGCGGTTGTACTGATTGACTTCTCCGTAACCAAACATATTGGAGACCTTCATCAGTTCTTCAACTAACTTTACACAGCGGGCATTGTCGGAGGTCAGGTTATCACCATCAGAAAAATGGAATGGGTAAATATTGAACTTGCTTGGATTATATTTATCATCAATAAGTTCTAACGCTTTACGGTAGGCGGATGAACAGATTGTTCCGCCACTTTCACCTTTGGAGAAAAAGTCTTCCTCTGATACTACCTTTGCCTCAGTATGGTGGGCAATGAATTCAATTTCCACGGTTTCATATTTGGAACGGAGAAAACGTGTCATCCAGAAGAAAAAGCTTCTGGCCATATATTTCTCCCATAGTCCCATCGATCCGCTCGTATCCATCATCGCAAGGACCACAGCTTTGGAATCCGGTTTCACGATTTCATTCCATGTCTTGAACTTCAAATCTTCCTTGTAAATAGGATGAAATGCTGGCTTTCCAGTCATCGCATTTCGTTTATAAGCGGTCATCATCGTTCGTTTCTTATCAATGTTGCCCATTAACCCTGTTTTCCTGATATCGTTGAACTCGATGTTTTCCACAAGGTGTTCCTGCTGCTCCTTACGCTTAAGGTTCGGGAGCTCCAATTGTTTAAACAACGCTTCTTCAATTTCCATCATTGAAACTTCTGCTTCATAATAATCCTCGCCAGCCTGGTCTCCAGCACCCTGCCCTTTTCCTGGGCCTTGCTGCTGTCCAGAACCATCGCGAGCGACGACATCCCCAATCTTCGTGTCGCCGTTCCCCTGGCCGACATGTTTGTTCTTATCATAGTTATAACGAATTTTATACTCATCCAGTGACCTAATCGGTATCTTTACGACATCCCTGCCGTTGGACATGACAATGCTTTCTTCTGTGATCAAATCGGGTAGATTATTGCGGATTGCTTCCTGCACCTTTTCCTGATGGCGCTGCTGGTCATCATGTCCTTTGCGGTGGAGGGACCAATCTTCCTGGGAAATCACAAACTGGTGACTACTCTCATCGGTCATTTTCAACCCCTCCTTTAAATTATCCAATTGACTGTAACAGAAATGTTATGACTTTCATACAATATCCCGATGGCCATTAGCTCAAAGGGAGTTGTAATTACTCTATCTTATGCAGAAAGCGAAAATAATTTACAAATAATTTTGACAATTCTCTATTTCTCTAGAGGTGGACAAGCCCATTTTCTGTTCACGTCTTTTAAAACCTGATGTCCTTCTAAAAGTTCATTGGGAAATTTCATCTTCAAAGATTGTGCATGGTTTTCTCTCTCCCACTAACTCTCCGGCGGCTGCAATTCCCCAAACTAAATGCCGATACTATACTAGAATGATAGTTTTAAACAACATTGACCTTAAATAGATACATAAAAAATAACCTTCGCTTTGCAGCAAAGGTTACTCTTTATCCTTATTAAATTGAACCGGGTCTGGAGCTTTGTCATAGTCTTCCTTCAGATCTTGACCCGTGCGCCGGTTTTCCATCTGTTTCCCGAGATTTTCCATTTCTTCTTCATTACGGGCCATTGAACTGTTTTTAGGGACATAGTTTTTCGGCAATTCATTTTTATTCATTCTAATCACCTCTTGACTGTACTATTCCCTCCTTTGCACATTTATAAACTTGGCTCTATAAACCTTAACTGGTGATTTCCGCTACAGGCGCTTGCTTTCCGTGGGGCGTTCGCCGAGCCTCCTCGCCGCTGACGCTCCTGCGGGGTGCAAATGATTCATCACAAGAATCATTTCACCTAGGTCTCGCGTGAAACGCTAGTCCCCCAGGAGTCAATTGCCTTCACTCCAAACAACAGACTTAAAACAACATTGACCTTTAACAGAGCATAAACTTAAGAAAACCTGCAAAAACATCTGCAGGCTCTAAAGGACTATTATCTATTTAACAGGCTTCCTACATAACGCAGCAACTCGTTGGCTGATGTAGAATTGTATCCATGCTCGTCAATCAGCCTGGCGACTACATTGTTGATTTTCTTCAACTGCAGCTCATCCGGCGTCTTGGTTGATGTCGTGATTTTAACAACATCCTTGAGATCTGCAAACAGTTTTTTCTGGATTGCTTCTCTGAGACGGTCATGTGAATTGTAATCAAACCTCTTTCCTTTCCGTGCATATGCTGAAATTCGAATTAAAATCTCTTCACGGAATGCCTTCTTCGCATTTTCAGATATGCCAATTTGCTCTTCAATCGAGCGCATCAGCTTTTCATCTGGGTTTATTTCCTCTCCTGTTAGCTGATCACGCATTTTTGCTTTATTGCAGTAAGCTTCAACGTTATCCAGGTAGTTATCCATAAGCGTTTTAGCCGATTCCTCGTAAGAGTACACGAATGCCTTTTGAACCTCTTTTTTGGCAATATCGTCGTACTCTTTGCGGGCAAGTGAGATATAGTTCAGATATCGTTCCCTCACCTCTGAAGTGATAGATGGATGCTGATCCAGGCCTTCCTTAAGGGATCTAAGTACATCCAATGCATTGATGGTCTTGATCTCTTTCCTTATGATCGTTGAAGAAATACGATTAATTACATAGCGAGGATCGATCCCGCTCATGCCTTCATCCTGATGTTCCTTCTTCAGCTCTTCGACATCTGCGCTATTATAGCCTTCAACATTCTCGCCGTCATACAGACGCATTTTTTTGATCAAGTCGATATCGCCTTTCTTCGGATCCTTCAGGCGGGTAAGGATTGTGAACATCGCAGCAACTCTTAATGTATGAGGAGCAATATGGACGTCGTTCACATCACTTTCACGAATCATTTTGTCATAGATTTTTTCTTCCTCAGAGACCTTCAAATTATACGGAATCGGCATTACGATGATACGAGAATGCAATGCTTCGTTCTTTTTATTTGATATGAACGAACGGTATTCTGTTTCATTCGTGTGTGCGACGATAAGCTCGTCGGCACTGATCAGCGCGAACCTGCCCGCTTTAAAATTCCCTTCCTGGGTCAAACTCAGCAAATGCCAGAGGAATTTTTCATCACACTTGAGCATTTCCTGGAATTCCATCATACCCCGGTTCGCTTTGTTCAACTCGCCATCAAAACGGTAAGCTCTTGGGTCTGATTCCGATCCATACTCAGCAATAGTTGAAAAGTCGATGCTTCCTGTCAAGTCTGCAATATCCTGTGATTTTGGATCGGATGGACTGAAGGTCCCGATCCCCGTCCTCTTATCTTCTGAGAAGAAAATTCTTTCAACAATTACATCCTCTATTCTGCCGCCATACTCCTGCTCTAATCTCATCATATTAAGCGGAGACAGATTACCTTCAATACGAATGCCGTATTCATCATAGAAATCCTTGCGCAGATGGTGGGGAATCATATGCAGCGGGTCCTCATGCATAGGGCAGCCTTTTATCGCATAGATTGCTCCTCTGTCTGTATGCGAATATGCCTCCAGCCCTCTTTTCAGCATGGTGACGAGAGTGGATTTACCACCACTTACAGGTCCCATCAGCAGAAGGATCCTTTTCCTGACATCCAGCCTTTTTGCTGCAGGATGAAAATATTCCTCAACGAGCCGCTCCAATGGTTCCTCAAGGCCAAACAGCTGTGAATTAAAGAATGAATATCGTTTCTTTCCTTTTTCTTTTTCAATTCCAGCGTCTTTGATCATATTATACACACGCGAATGTGCCGATTGAGCAACCCATGGCTGTTCCTTTACGATTTCAAGGTATTCCCTGAACGTCCCTTCCCACTTCAGCTTCTCTTCATCCTGGCGGTACAACTCAATCTTTTTTAAAATATCCATATGGACCTCCCCATGTAGCGTTATCAAGAGACGATTAATAAATTCTATGCAGCAAACAATTTGAACATGCGTAAAGGTTCAAGCTCAATGATTGTCCTTTTTTATTTCGACTGGTAAAAAATCAGCCATTCCTTCACAGTTTCAAACTTATAGGCTATAATAAAATCTATATGGACAAATTAAACAAAAGGGAGGCTTACATACATGAAACTACTTATAATAATTGGCGTTACTGTTGCATTCTTATCTGCCATCTTCACTGCAGGGTACGATGATAAGCCGGGCATCAATAAAAAATAAAAAGCTGCCGAATGGCAGCTTTTTTATTTTGCTAAGTTCATTGTCATATTTAGTTTTGAATTTCCCTGCTTTAAAGCCTTGTTTGCTTTATTTCATTGGTAAAGCAATTTCATAAATCTTGAAATCAAATGTAGATCTTAGGCTATCGATTGTTTATAAAATAACTCGCTGCCAATTACATCACTTAAATTGTCTTATTTCTTGTTCAAGTGCTGGTCCTCAACAAACTCCTTCATATACATCCTTGATTTTCTGCCAAGCATCATGGCCATCTGGCCAGTCCAGGTATCTGCACGTTTGCCGCCTGTTCTCTCAAGATAATAGTCGGATGTCGTTTTGTTGTACTCCTTCAGCTGCTGCTCCAACACATTTTGATCCTGCTCATACTCATTTTCCATATAGACATGTTCCAGAGGCAGCCTTGGTTTTAGATCTGTTTCTTGATCAGGATAGCCTACAGCGAGACCAAATAAAGGCACGACATACTCGGGAGTCTTCAATACTTTTTTAACTGCCTCGAGATCATTCCGAATCCCGCCAATATAGCAAATGCCAAGGCCCATTGATTCGGCTGCAATCGCAGCATTCTGTGCAGCAAGAGCGGTATCGATCAGTGCTACCATGAACTTTTCAGTGCTCTCAAGAGAATCCGAAAGATCAGCATTTTCAAGATCCCCAATCATCTTATGCCGGTAAAGGTCAGCACAAAAAACAAAGAAATGGCCATTTTCTGCTACATACGACTGATTGCCAGCGAGTTCTGCTAGCCGCTGCTTTTTTTGCTTATCTGATACACCAATAATTGAATATGCCTGAATAAAGCTTGAAGTGGAGGATGCTTGCGCACTTTTCACGATCATTTCGATTTGCTCCCGATCCAAAGGCTTGTCCTCAAATCGTCTGACCGAACGGTGCTGCAGAATAGTTTCAATTACATTGTTCATTGCCTTCAACTCCTTGTAGTTTTTTTATATGTAATGCCAAAAAGGAGACCCATTAATATGGTCTCCTTAATATTTCCGCAAATCTCGATAATCCTGCTGTCGCAACGCCTCATAAATCAAAATAGCCGCAGTGTTTGAAAGATTTAAAGAGCGGATGTTTTCATTCATTGGCAGCCTCAGGCATCTTTCCATATTCTCTTCAATTACTTCTTTTGGAAGGCCAGTTGTTTCACGGCCAAAAATAAAGAAGAAATCCTTTTCTGCCACACTATAATCAAAATCCGAGTGTGCCTTTTTTCCAAATTTCGTTACATAAAAAAATTCTCCGCCTTGATTCTTCTCATAAAAATCTTCAAGCGATTCGTGATAATGTATTTTAACGTGCTCCCAATAATCCAATCCCGCACGCTTCAGCATCTTGTCATCCGTCGAAAAACCCAACGGCTTAATTAAATGCAGTTCTGTATCCGTTCCCGCACATGTGCGAGCGATATTTCCTGTGTTCGCTGGAATCAGGGGCTGGTATAATACTACATGCAATGCCATGACTTTCACCTCTATCTAAAACTCTAACAGCTATTATACCACTACACTGCGGGGAGACAAAGAAAAGCGCAGTTTGGATAGATAGGGTAACTTTTGAGTTTACGGCTCTGTTAAACCCTATTGATTGTAGTGGAAGGCGCGTAGACTCCTGCGGGCGCAGCTGGACAGGTGAGACCCCGCAGGAGCGAAGCGACGAGGAGCTCAGCGCCAGCCCCGCGGAAAGCGAAGCGCCTGGAACGAAAATCAACAGCTTTGTTTAAAAGAACCTTAGGCATCATAAGTCCATATACCAAGGTTGTCACTGATCATCTGCTATTGTAAAGAATCTATATTTGATATTTGGAGTATAAGCTGTTGAATCCTCGTACGCCCAGTACCTCATCCTGCTATTATACGTATGGGCATTTACAAGCGGCATCCCGTTAGCATCATGCCCTGTGACAATCGTCGTATGGTCGAAGCGGCCATCACCCTGGAAATCATAACAGATTACATCTCCAAGCTTAAGCTGCTCAGCACTGCTCACCTCTCTCGCCCTCAATCCGAACTTTGAGGCAGGAAGATACCAGCGCATCGCATTGGCTACAGTCCAGCTGAAGCTCCAATTATTGTTTTGCATCCACCAGCCGTTGCTGCGGTTTGGATAACCCCTCATCGGAGCTCCACCAGTATGAAGGCATTGTGAAATATAATTTGTACAGTCGACCTCGAACTTTTTATACGCAGGATTAAAGTCATTCCACCATCTCTCGGCATATTGCACAGCTTTTAACCGGTCATATTGATATCCTGCCCTATTATGTGATGACTCCTCTGCAAAAACTGGCATGGCTGCGCCCTCATCTCCATCAGGTTCAGATTCCTTCAACTTCTCATCTTTAACCAGCACGCCTTTATAAAACTCGGCCTGCCTCTTCTCCACTTCCTCTTCCATATAAAAATGGCCCTTCTGCTTGATTAAGTATTGGAAATGGACATCGTATAATACCTTTGCAGTTTCCTTTCCCTCTAACTTTCTTTCAATACTGCCCTTTGCTTTCGCTTTTACTATTTCAGCAGATCTTCTTAAGCAGCTTTGCTTCTTTATCTCGATTGCCGGGCATTCATGCAAAAGATTCCGTGGCATTGAGACACATTGAAGGACACGCTGTTCAAGCAGCTCCTGCAGTTGTTCACGCATGTTCATCTCTCCCTTCATCTTTCATATTTATGAAGAGACTCAGGATTTCAAGCATATAAAAACTTATTTATAAAGATTGTCGCTTTGCTACAATCCTGCTTTAAAGACATTTACCTGCACATCAAGTAAAAAGAAAAGAGGATTGGATTTATTACAAACCCATTCCTCTTTAGATTGATATACTGTTTTCTGAGCCATCCTTAAAGAACTCCAGCCCTTTACCTATCTCGGCAAGAACATCAGCATCCTTTTCAGCTTCTAATGCTGCTGAGAGTGCAGTAAACGCTTCGTGTCCGCCAATTTTGCCCAGAGCCCATGCAGCCGTCCCCCTTAGGACAGGACGCTGGTCCTCCTTCAATACCATGATTAGATCCGGAATAGCAGTTTCATCCTTATAATGCGCCAATGCAATAATCGCATTTCGCTGGATTGGCTTCTTGCCTCTCCACGACCCTGATACATATCCGAACTTCTCCTTAAAGTCACGATTGCTGATTGTCAATAATGGCTTTAACAGCGGTTTGGCAATTTCCGGATCAGGCTCCATTTCTGTGTGGAAGTGAAAATCCTTACCCTTATTTTCCGGACACACAGTCTGACATGTATCACAGCCATATAAACGGTTGCCAAGTTTATCACGAAACCCATCTGCAAGGAAACCCTTCGTCTGTGTGACAAACGCAATGCACTTCTGAGCATCAAGCTGTCCCCCCTGGACAAGAGCACCAGTCGGACAAACCTCCACACATTTATTACAGCTGCCGCATCTATCCTCCATAGGCGAATCGGGTTCAAACGGAATATTAGTGATCATTTCACCAAGATACACATATGAACCGAATTCAGGGGTGATGATGGAACAGTTCTTTCCGCTCCAGCCAATTCCTGCACGCTCAGCGACAGCCCTGTCCACCAGTTCGCCTGTATCGACCATTGATTTGAATCTAGCACCTGAAACCTTCTTAGCAATATACTCTTCAAGTTTTTTCAGCCTATCTCTCAAAATAGAGTGGTAATCCGTTCCCCATGATGCCCTGCAGAAAATGCCTCTTCTCTGCCCCTTCTTGCTGACAACCGTTGTTCTCATCTTCGACGGGTAAGTCAGCGCAATCGAAATGATGGATTTGGGCTTTTCAAAGATCAGCGAGGGCTCCGTTCTCTTTTCAATATCTTTTTCTTCAAAGCCAGATTGATATTGAAGTTCCTGCTGTCTGTATAATCGTATTTTCATTTCCTCGAAAGTCGATGGTGCTGCAAAACCGATTTTATCTATACCAATTGTTTTGCTATATTCAATGATGTCTTGCTTAATTTCGTTAATGTCCATTGAAATGTACCTCCTTTCTTTGTAGATTTTATTTTTCAAACGGCCTATCTATATAAACACATCTTTTTAAAGAATTCATTATGAAGGTCCCGATTTTAAATGCACATCACTTTTATGATAAACTATTTTAAAGCAGTTTTGGAGGTGGAATCAATGGAAATTAAGGTATCCAGTACGATTTGTGATCTCATACCCGGGTTTTCGGTCGGGGTTATAGAATATAAAGATATTCAGGTAGGGGATTCTCCGCAAATGCTAAAAGGCAGGCTTCAGCTTTTCCAGGAATCCATTTACTTTGATCTCTTAGAAAAAAATGTGACGGAGCTGGATGGTATTAAGGAATGGCGAAGTATTTTCAAAAGCACAGGAAAAGATCCAAACCGCTATAGACATTCCGCTGAAGCCCTTTATCGCAGGATTGCCAAACAAAACTATCTTCAACCCGTACATAGCGCGATAGACTTAAACAACTTCTTCTCACTTGAATACCAGGTCCCTATTGGTGTTTATGACTGTGATAAGCTCAGCGGCAATGTCCAGATAAGAATAGGTATAGAAACAGAAGAATACGCAGGCCTAAATGGCAGAATAAACAATGTAAGTAATTTAATTGTTTCCGCAGATGATCAAGGACCATTTGGCAGCCCATTCGTTGACTCAGAAAGGACCGCGGTAACGCTGGTAACCACGAACGCTCTGCAAATCGTTTACTTAAGGCCATCAGAACCACAGGAAAGCAAAGAAAAAATGACAGAATCACTAATGAACATGTTCATCCAAATTCACGGGGGATCAGGTACGTATAAAATTGTGGGATGCTGAGGCATCCTTTTTTTTATCAAGTTTATTTACTCGAACTCCTTCGAAAGGAGACTACAGTCATTGAATCTTTTCTTAACGTTTTTATCCCCTCATAGGGAAATACGAGAAAGCACCCAATATATATTTTTTGTTACAATCCATTTCAGCGAACAGAAAAAAACGCAACACTTCGTTTTCTGAAAACGAAATGCTGCGTTAGTTACGTATGTATGGAGCGGGTGAAGGGAATCGAACCCTCATCATCAGCTTGGAAGGCTGAGGTTTTACCACTAAACTACACCCGCATACATATTAAATGAAATAAAGAAAACAGGAATCCCTGTTTAATAATAAAAGTGGTACCGGTGGTCGGGGTCGAACCGACACTCCAGAAGGAACACGATTTTGAGTCGTGCGCGTCTGCCAATTCCGCCACACCGGCATATTAAGATGACTTACTTTACAACTACCATTAGTAATCTAATGGAGGCGGCAACCGGATTTGAACCGGTGAATAAAGGTTTTGCAGACCTTTGCCTTACCACTTGGCTATGCCGCCATACTTATTGGAGCGGAAGACGGGATTCGAACCCGCGACCCCAACCTTGGCAAGGTTGTATTCTACCACTGAACTACTTCCGCAAAAATGGCTGGGCTAGCTGGATTCGAACCAACGCATGTCGCAGTCAAAGTGCGATGCCTTACCGCTTGGCTATAGCCCAATATATTGTATGCTCTTATTATTACATTTGTGAATTATAATGGGGCGACTGATGGGAATCGAACCCACGAATGCCTGAACCACAATCAGGTGCGTTAACCACTTCGCCACAATCGCCATTATAAAATTGGCAGGGGTAGTAGGAATCGAACCCACACCAAAGGTTTTGGAGACCTTCGTTCTACCTTTAAACTATACCCCTAAAGAAAAATGGTGGAGGGGGACGGATTCGAACCGCCGAACCCTGAGGGAGCGGATTTACAGTCCGCCGCGTTTAGCCACTTCGCTACCCCTCCATTATAACATGATTTTGATTTGTGAAAAACCCATTTAATCATGTTTCCTGTAAAAACAAGTGTTTTTATAAATGGTGGCTCAGGACGGAATCGAACCGCCGACACAAGGATTTTCAGTCCTTTGCTCTACCGACTGAGCTACTGAGCCACAAATGGCGGTCCCGACCGGGATCGAACCGGCGATCTCCTGCGTGACAGGCAGGCATGTTAACCGCTACACCACGGGACCAAATTGCGGGGGCAGGATTTGAACCTGCGACCTTCGGGTTATGAGCCCGACGAGCTACCGGGCTGCTCCACCCCGCGACGATAATAATTAACCATTAAATTGTTATGGTGGAGGATGACGGGATCGAACCGCCGACCCTCTGCTTGTAAGGCAGATGCTCTCCCAGCTGAGCTAATCCTCCATATTGAAAGTGCTGTTTTTGTAAGCTTAAATAATTCTTGGTGACCCCTACGGGATTCGAACCCGTGTTACCGCCGTGAAAGGGCGGTGTCTTAACCGCTTGACCAAGGGGCCAGATATAAAGTTTATATGGCGGAGAGCAAGGGATTCGAACCCTTGAGACAGCGGTAACCGTCTACACGATTTCCAATCGTGCTCCTTCGACCTCTCGGACAGCTCTCCAAATGGCTCCGCAGGTAGGATTCGAACCTACGACCGCTCGGTTAACAGCCGAGTGCTCTACCACTGAGCTACTGCGGAATAATAATTACTTCTGGGACTTGGATTCACGATCCTTATCTAAGAAAGCATAACTAGGATTCAAGAATGCATCCTGCCCGGCGGCGTCCTACTCTCACAGGGGGAAACCCCCAACTACCATCGGCGCTGAGAAGCTTAACTTCCGTGTTCGGTATGGGAACGGGTGTGACCTTCTCGCCATCGCCACCAGACATTTTTTCAAAGACAATATCTATTATACTGTCTTTTATGCATTTTGCAAGAGAAATTTTTCATTCCCTCAAAACTAGATAATGTATAAGAAGAATTAGAAGAACGAGTAATCTAAATTTGGTTAAGTCCTCGAACGATTAGTATCAGTCAGCTCCACACGTCACCGCGCTTCCACCTCTGACCTATCAACCTGATCATCTTTCAGGGTTCTTACTAGCTTGCGCTATGGGAAATCTCATCTTGAGGGGGGCTTCATGCTTAGATGCTTTCAGCACTTATCCCGTCCGCACATAGCTACCCAGCGATGCCTTTGGCAAGACAACTGGTACACCAGCGGTGCGTCCATCCCGGTCCTCTCGTACTAAGGACAGCTCCTCTCAAATTTCCTGCGCCCACGACGGATAGGGACCGAACTGTCTCACGACGTTCTGAACCCAGCTCGCGTACCGCTTTAATGGGCGAACAGCCCAACCCTTGGGACCGACTACAGCCCCAGGATGCGATGAGCCGACATCGAGGTGCCAAACCTCCCCGTCGATGTGGACTCTTGGGGGAGATAAGCCTGTTATCCCCGGGGTAGCTTTTATCCGTTGAGCGATGGCCCTTCCATGCGGAACCACCGGATCACTAAGCCCGACTTTCGTCCCTGCTCGACTTGTAGGTCTCGCAGTCAAGCTCCCTTGTGCCTTTACACTCTGCGAATGATTTCCAACCATTCTGAGGGAACCTTTGGGCGCCTCCGTTACTCTTTAGGAGGCGACCGCCCCAGTCAAACTGCCCACCTGACACTGTCTCCCGCCCCGATCGGGGGCGTGGGTTAGAATTTCAATACAGCCAGGGTAGTATCCCACCGACGCCTCCACCGAAGCTGGCGCTCCGGTTTCTCAGGCTCCTACCTATCCTGTACAAGCTGTACCAAAATTCAATATCAGGCTACAGTAAAGCTCCACGGGGTCTTTCCGTCCTGTCGCGGGTAACCTGCATCTTCACAGGTACTATAATTTCACCGAGTCTCTCGTTGAGACAGTGCCCAGATCGTTACGCCTTTCGTGCGGGTCGGAACTTACCCGACAAGGAATTTCGCTACCTTAGGACCGTTATAGTTACGGCCGCCGTTTACTGGGGCTTCGATTCAGAGCTTCGCTTGCGCTAACCCCTCCTCTTAACCTTCCAGCACCGGGCAGGCGTCAGCCCCTATACTTCGCCTTGCGGCTTCGCAGAGACCTGTGTTTTTGCTAAACAGTCGCCTGGGCCTATTCACTGCGGCTCATCTAGGCTATTCACCCAAATGAGCACCCCTTCTCCCGAAGTTACGGGGTCATTTTGCCGAGTTCCTTAACGAGAGTTCTCTCGCTCACCTTAGGATTCTCTCCTCGCCTACCTGTGTCGGTTTGCGGTACGGGCACCTTTTATCTCGCTAGAGGCTTTTCTTGGCAGTGTGAAATCAGGAACTTCGGTACTATATTTCCCTCGCTGTCACAGCTCAGCCTTCACGCAAGCGGGATTTGCCTCACTTGCAGCCTTACTGCTTAGACGCGCATATCCAACAGCGCGCTTACCCTATCCTACTGCGTCCCCCCATTGCTCAAACGATAAAGAGGTGGTACAGGAATATCAACCTGTTGTCCATCGCCTACGCCTTTCGGCCTCGGCTTAGGTCCCGACTAACCCTGAGAGGACGAGCCTTCCTCAGGAAACCTTAGGCATTCGGTGGATGGGATTCTCACCCATCTTTCGCTACTCATACCGGCATTCTCACTTCTAAGCGCTCCACCAGTCCTTACGGTCTAGCTTCAACGCCCTTAGAACGCTCTCCTACCACTGACATCAAAGATGTCAATCCACAGCTTCGGTGATACGTTTAGCCCCGGTACATTTTCGGCGCAGAGTCACTCGACCAGTGAGCTATTACGCACTCTTTAAATGGTGGCTGCTTCTAAGCCAACATCCTGGTTGTCTAAGCAACTCCACATCCTTTTCCACTTAACGTATACTTTGGGACCTTAGCTGGTGGTCTGGGCTGTTTCCCTTTTGACTACGGATCTTATCACTCGCAGTCTGACTCCCACGGATAAGTCTTTGGCATTCGGAGTTTGTCTGAATTCGGTAACCCGATGAGGGCCCCTAGTCCAAACAGTGCTCTACCTCCAAGACTCTTACAACGTGAGGCTAGCCCTAAAGCTATTTCGGAGAGAACCAGCTATCTCCAAGTTCGATTGGAATTTCTCCGCTACCCACACCTCATCCCCGCACTTTTCAACGTGCGTGGGTTCGGGCCTCCAGTTGGTGTTACCCAACCTTCACCCTGGACATGGGTAGATCACCTGGTTTCGGGTCTACGACCACATACTCATTCGCCCTATTCAGACTCGCTTTCGCTGCGGCTCCGTCTTCTCAACTTAACCTTGCATGGGATCGTAACTCGCCGGTTCATTCTACAAAAGGCACGCCATCACCCATTAACGGGCTCTGACTACTTGTAGGCACACGGTTTCAGGATCTATTTCACTCCCCTTCCGGGGTGCTTTTCACCTTTCCCTCACGGTACTGGTTCACTATCGGTCACTAGGGAGTATTTAGCCTTGGGAGATGGTCCTCCCAGCTTCCGACGGGATTTCTCGTGTCCCGCCGTACTCAGGATCCACTCAGGAGGGAACGAAGTTTCAACTACAGGGTTTTTACCTTCTCTGACGGGCCTTTCCAGACCACTTCATCTACCCCGTTCCTTTGTAACTCCATGTTGAGTGTCCTACAACCCCAAGAGGCAAGCCTCTTGGTTTGGGCTATGTCCCGTTTCGCTCGCCGCTACTCAGGGAATCGCGTTTGCTTTCTCTTCCTCCGGGTACTTAGATGTTTCAGTTCCCCGGGTCTGCCTTCAATACCCTATGTATTCAGGTAAAGATACTGTTCCATTACGAACAGTGGGTTTCCCCATTCGGAAATCTCCGGATCAAAGCTTACTTACAGCTCCCCGAAGCATATCGGTGTTAGTCCCGTCCTTCATCGGCTCCTAGTGCCAAGGCATCCACCGTGCGCCCTTTCTAACTTAACCGTTTGACAATAAATTGTCGTGGTTGATTCTCTATTAAATAGAGAGAAAAACTAAAATGGCGATCACTCGGTTTTTCTTGGTTCTTCTTACTTACGATTATCTAGTTTTCAAGGAACAAAAAAGTTTTGAGAGAATTGTTTCGAATCCTACCTTACGGTCTGATCCTCACAGTAAAGATTGCTCCCTCAAAACTAAACAAACAAGCGGTCAACTGTACGAATCCTAAGATTCGTATTCATCAGATCAAAAGATCTGAGTTCCGATTGCCAATAGGCAATATCCTTAGAAAGGAGGTGATCCAGCCGCACCTTCCGATACGGCTACCTTGTTACGACTTCACCCCAATCATCTGTCCCACCTTAGGCGGCTGGCTCCAAAAGGTTACCCCACCGACTTCGGGTGTTACAAACTCTCGTGGTGTGACGGGCGGTGTGTACAAGGCCCGGGAACGTATTCACCGCGGCATGCTGATCCGCGATTACTAGCGATTCCGGCTTCATGCAGGCGAGTTGCAGCCTGCAATCCGAACTGAGAATGGTTTTATGGGATTGGCTTCACCTCGCGGCTTCGCTGCCCTTTGTTCCATCCATTGTAGCACGTGTGTAGCCCAGGTCATAAGGGGCATGATGATTTGACGTCATCCCCACCTTCCTCCGGTTTGTCACCGGCAGTCACCTTAGAGTGCCCAACTTAATGCTGGCAACTAAGATCAAGGG
Organism: Heyndrickxia sp. MSNUG; assembly: GCF_049532715.1. Classification (NCBI taxonomy): domain Bacteria; kingdom Bacillati; phylum Bacillota; class Bacilli; order Caryophanales; family Bacillaceae; genus Heyndrickxia; species Heyndrickxia sp. MSNUG. Next base: position 1,120,463 of record NZ_CP150978.1, on the reverse strand, counting down.
TTGCGCTCGTTGCGGGACTTAACCCAACATCTCACGACACGAGCTGACGACAACCATGCACCACCTGTCACTCTGTCCCCCGAAGGGGAACGCCCTATCTCTAGGGTTGTCAGAGGATGTCAAGACCTGGTAAGGTTCTTCGCGTTGCTTCGAATTAAACCACATGCTCCACCGCTTGTGCGGGCCCCCGTCAATTCCTTTGAGTTTCAGCCTTGCGGCCGTACTCCCCAGGCGGAGTGCTTAATGCGTTTGCTGCAGCACTAAAGGGCGGAAACCCTCTAACACTTAGCACTCATCGTTTACGGCGTGGACTACCAGGGTATCTAATCCTGTTCGCTCCCCACGCTTTCGCGCCTCAGCGTCAGTTACAGACCAGAGAGCCGCCTTCGCCACTGGTGTTCCTCCACATCTCTACGCATTTCACCGCTACACGTGGAATTCCGCTCTCCTCTTCTGCACTCAAGTTCCCCAGTTTCCAATGACCCTCCCCGGTTGAGCCGGGGGCTTTCACATCAGACTTAAGGAACCGCCTGCGCGCGCTTTACGCCCAATAATTCCGGACAACGCTTGCCACCTACGTATTACCGCGGCTGCTGGCACGTAGTTAGCCGTGGCTTTCTGGTCAGGTACCGTCAAGGTACCGGCAGTTACTCCGATACTTGTTCTTCCCTGACAACAGAGCTTTACGACCCGAAGGCCTTCATCGCTCACGCGGCGTTGCTCCGTCAGACTTTCGTCCATTGCGGAAGATTCCCTACTGCTGCCTCCCGTAGGAGTCTGGGCCGTGTCTCAGTCCCAGTGTGGCCGATCACCCTCTCAGGTCGGCTACGCATCGTCGCCTTGGTGAGCCGTTACCTCACCAACTAGCTAATGCGCCGCGGGCCCATCTGTAAGTGACAGCCGAAACCGTCTTTCAGCTTTTCCTCATGAGAGGAAAAGGATTATCCGGTATTAGCTCCGGTTTCCCGAAGTTATCCCAGTCTTACAGGCAGGTTGCCCACGTGTTACTCACCCGTCCGCCGCTGATCTTCAAAAGCAAGCTAATGAAGATCCGCTCGACTTGCATGTATTAGGCACGCCGCCAGCGTTCGTCCTGAGCCAGGATCAAACTCTCCAAAAAAGAGTTATGAGTTAGCTCATAAAGTTAAAACGTTGGCTAGTGATCTTCTATATAATAGAAGTCACTATAATATTGTTTGTTGACGCTTGTTTGTTTAGTTTTCAAAGAGCAAGTTAGTTAGCGCGTCGCCCTGAAGCGACTTTACTAATATACCATTCGGCGTTTTTTGTGTCAACACTTTTTTTCGAAAATGTTTTGGCTTGAAAAACGCTTTTTTCTGTTTTCAACCGTCTGCCGCGAAAATGTTTTTTCTGTGTTTCGCAGCGACGGTTATTAATATACCAAGTATTTTTTAAAAGGTCAACAGCTTTTTTATTTTTTCACGATAATTTTTCCTGGACCTGATAATATCTGTGGTAAATGCCTTGCCCCTTCGTTTCAACGTTGACAACAGCAATGATTTTCTTTTCAATCAAATACTCAACAAGTATTCCAAGATCAACAGAATACGGAACCAGCTCAGAATGCGTCATCATCTCATTAAAAGACCAGTATTCATTTTCCTGCAGCACTTCAAGAAGGTGCTGGGTGCCTATTTTTGTTCTTTTATGAATAAGGAATTCACTTGCAAGAAATAAAAGCTCCAATCTTTTTTCAATTGTTTCTTCACTGCAGACAAGCTCTTCATATAACTTATAAATTTCCGGTTCAATTTGTTTGACTTGATGCCAGACGGTCACCTCAGGATGAAATCCGTTTTCGATTACAGCAAGCCTTGCTAAATGGTGCAAGGAATGAACCACATGGTTATAAGCATCGAGAAAATGGTAATTGTCAAAAAAAGCTTTACCGTCTGTATATCTTCTTATTAATTTAGAAAATTCGATTCCCATCTTAATTTTTCTGCCGAAGAAAGGAAATTCTCTTAATTCATGTTTTAGATTGGCAATACGCTCATTTCGATCAAAAATGATTTTACCGTTATAAAGCCAGTCAAATATTCTTTTGTTATTTCCAATCAAGAGCCAATCATGTATTTGCTTTTCCGTCACAATGTGCATAGCAGCTTTCTTGTCGCCATAAGAATATTGTTTAACGAACACAGGATCATCATTTTCTTTAACAATAATAAGCAGAATAACATCAAATGTATCGGTGGTTGGAATGGCTTTTTGCCTTTTCTCGACCATCACCACTCCAATTGTATTAGGATGGCTTGCGCGTTCTTGATATATAGAACGAAGGATATCCTCCATAATAAACTCCTCCATTTGTTTGTTAGCATATATGTTCGACAATTATATAAAATCTCCTGCAAATTCTCTAGACATTTTTCGACAATCATTTAAGAGTGGTTATGTGTTATCATGCCGAAAATGATATGATATAGTTAGTTTTTAGGGAGGGAAATTGATGGCTAAATATTCTAGTAAAATAAATAAAATTAGAACTTTTGCACTAAGCCTGATCTTCATCGGCTTCATTGTTATGTACGGCGGTATCTTCTTTCGTAATTCTCCAGTTGTCATGACAATCTTCATGTTAGTGGGACTGCTTTTCATTATCGCGAGCACAGCCGTTTATTTTTGGATTGGGATGCTTTCCACCAAAACTGTTCAGGTTGTCTGTCCGAATTGCGGCAAGCAGACAAAAGTTCTTGGCAGGGTAGATATGTGCATGTATTGCAACGAACCTTTAACCCTTGACCCAAATTTAGAAGGCAAGGATTTTGATGAGAAATATAATCGGAAACAAGAAAAGCATTAATGCCTGTGTCAGTAACTATTCGCTATGATAACAGCACAAAACAAAAATAAACTCGGCGCATCTGCCGAGTTTTTCTTATATAGTTTTGTTCTTTTTCTGAAAGACTCCTTCAAAAATTGCAAATGAATCAATGAATTTTGAAAAAAAGAACCTAAAAAAGAAAACTGATAGCTTTCGCCACCAGTGTTAATTAATGCGCTTCTTTAGCTGAGCAATCCGGGCAAGTTCCGTAAATTTCCATTCTATGGTTGCCGACATTAAATCCTGTCACATGCGAAGCCAATTGTTCCACTTCGTTGAGGCCAGGGTAATGAAAATCAACGATCTTATCACATTTTTCGCATATCACATGATAATGATGGCTAGTCACATAATCGAAACGGCTTGAGGCATCTCCATAGGTCAGTTCCTTCACTAGTCCAACTTCACGGAATACTCTCAAATTGTTATAAACTGTCGCGACGCTCATGTTTGGGAACTTTCCTTCCAGCGCCTTATAAATTTCGTCTGCTGTAGGGTGCGACATTGAGTTTATTAAATATTCGAGTATCGCATGACGTTGCGGAGTAATACGGACTCCTGTATCCTTCAAGGTATCCAAGGCTTCTTTTAACTGGCTCTGTACCACCGCCATGCACCTCACTTTTCTTAAGATTATTATTCTTATTTTATAATATTTATAATTAGTGTACTAATTTAATTCCACTTTTGTCAATATAACAACCTATAGAATCAAGATTTTATCAATTTCCTTCGTGCAATGTCTGTTCCTTTGAACCAAGGTGCATATTAACATATCTTGCAGCTACAAATAAAAAGTCTGACAGCCGGTTCAAGTAAGAAAGGACAAGCGGATTTACTTCATCACCAATTTCAACCGCCTGACGCTCAGCTCTTCTGGCAATTGTTCTTGCTACATGAAGGGCAGCTCCAGCTTGATTTCCCCCTGGAAGAATGAAGTTGGTTAATTGCGGCAATGCTGCATCCCATAAATCAATCGTCTGTTCTAATTCTTCGATATCCTTTTGTTCCAGTTTCCATTTCACTTCCTTGCCTGCAGGCGTAGCAAGCTCTGCACCAACATGGAATAAGACGGTCTGGATTTTATGGAAGATTGACTGCAATTCTTCCTTTCCGCTAAAATACTCACCATTCAAATAACTAAGCGCGAGGCCGATCATCGAATTGGTTTCATCGCAAGTACCATATGCTTCAACCCTTGCATCGTTTTTGCTGACACGTGTTCCGTAAATCAGCGAGGTTGTTCCTTTATCACCTGTTTTAGTATAAATCTTCATTCCTAGTACCCCCTGTCCATGTCGATTACATTGATATAGTCCGCACGCTTTTTAATATATGTATGCAGATTATGTTTAAAAATTTCAAAAGATCTAGGCATATAGTTTTTCGTTAAACTTGAAATATGCGGAGTTACCGTAACATTATCCATACTCCAAAACGGATGCTCTTCTGCCAACGGTTCAGTATAAAAAACATCTAAATATGCATGCGCAATCTTTCTATCTCGGAGGGCAGCCAATATTACTTCTTCTTCCACTAAATCTCCGCGACCAATATTTATGAACACGGCTGAATCCTTCATTAGATCAAAATGGCTTTCATCGAGGAGATGCTTTGTCTCATTTGTGCTTGGCAGTACGGAAACAATGAAATCCGCTTCTGGCAACGCCTTTTTAATATCCTTCATCATATAAATTTCATCAGCCCATTCTGCCTTTTCACCGCTGCGGTTAACTCCAATCGTTTTCATTTGGAACGCTTTTGCCAACCTGGCAACTTCTCCACCGATTGCCCCTATACCTAGAATGAGCAATGTTTTGCTGAACAATTCCCCCATCGGCAGTTTACGTTCCCATACTTGGTTACTTTCGTTTTCCCATAGTGTCTTCATGTGCTTTACATGCTGCAGCATCATGCCGATTGTAAATTCAGCAATCGGGATTTTATGAATTCCGCGTGCATTTGTTACTAAAATCCCCATCTGTTTACAGGCATCGAACGGCATTTTTTCCAAACCAGCTGACATCACCATGATCCATTTTAATTTATCAGCTTTTAAAACTAGTTCCTCCGTTAAATCTTCCCCATATGTAATAAATACTTCCGCATTTAAAAATAGATCTTCCTTTATTCCCTTTTGAAATTCAAAGTTCACGTGAGGAAATTCCATTTTCACTTCAGTCTGCAATTCCTCTGCAGGCAGTATAGATGAATAAATTTTCAATTTGATCCAACCCTTCGAATCTATAGTTGTATTTCTTAATTGTATTAATTTTCAATCTTCATAACAACTTCTAAGCCTAGAAAACTAGAAATACGCAGTACAAAAAGCGTAAGCGCCTTGGTCAGCCCCGACAAGCGCTGGAGGGCCGACCAGTGAAGTCGTTCTTTGACTTCATTGGTCGGACCGAAGCGACTCGAGGGGCTAGGCGCTGGAGCTGGATTAAGCGAATCCGGGTTGATTTATCCACACCTTAAAGATTTTATAATTTCCTAAACAATAAAAAAAGGCGAGCTATTCAGCTCGCTTAAAGTTGTTTGAGGAGGTATGCCCTAATACAATGATATTCAGTTTGGAGCAAAATGAATGGACAATAGCCTGTGTTGAGAAAAATAGGCGGTGAAAATTAAAATTTCAAATTATAGTACTTAGCAATTTCTTTACAATAACGTTCTAGTGCTGCCTGATCCTTAAAATTGGACAGCATTCCCTGAATCACAGGAAGTCTGGGTGTTTCCTTATCGATTTCACCCTCGAGGACCTCTATTGATACTTTTAAATCCTCATTGTTATCTATGTCCGAAATGACTTGCATCATTTTTTCTATCACGCTCTTAACATCACCATTTCCAGCCAGGAAAAATGCCTTTGTCTTTTTGAAGAGATCTTTCATCTTCTCTTCAGTCGCTACTGGCTGCTCACTTGTTAATCCCTCGACTAAGGAGTCCATCCTTCTCAAGATATACTCGGCCAATTCCTCATTTTGAAAGCTCTCCTGATTGAAAAACAATAGCTTTATGTAAGAGTTGAACAAACCTTCTAACATTAACGACAAATCCCAGAGATGCTGCTCTGCTTTTTTACCATATATGGCTCGAAGACTTTCTTGGTAAAACATATGGCCTTCATGATATTTACGGAACATGAGTGCTTTTACTTCATCATTCAAAGGGATTGCCTGTTCCCTTGATTGCATGATGATAAATTCTTTATGCTCAAGCATCGTATTGAATAAAGCCGTCAGCTGCTTAGCGAACTTTTCTCTAGGAGGCAGATTTTCATGTTCAAAGGCAGCTAAATTTTTCTCAATATGATCAAAGTAATATTCAAGAATGGCAATAAGCAAAGCATCCTTAGATTTGAAATATAAATAAAAAGCTCCTTTGGAAATCCCACTCTCAGTCACAATTTCCTGAATGGAGGTTGATGAGAATCCTTTTGTTGCATAAAGCTTGATGGCCGCTTCGATGATCGCTTTTTCCTTTTCCTTCACCTTAAAGCCTCCCATTTCACTTAATTCATGTGACTGACTGGTCACAGTACCATTTTTGACTGCACAGTCATATCGTAATACAGTTTCCTTCTATGGTCAAATAAGCAAAAAAACAGCCTGGCAATCGGCTGTCCTTTTAACTAAAGGTTTTCTTTTATAAATTCAAGAGCTTCTTCTACATGGCCTTTCACTTTCACTTTTCGCCATTCCTTAGAAAGGTTTCCCTCTTTATCAATAATGAACGTGGAACGCTCAATGCCCATGTATTCCTTGCCGAAGTTTTTCTTTAACGTCCAGACACCATAATCCTCGGCAGTTATGTGATTTTCATCCGCTAAAAGCAAGAAAGGCAGTCCGTGTTTTTCAATAAACTTTTCATGTCTGCCAACTGGATCCGGACTGACGCCAAGAATGACAGCATTCAACCCTTCAAAGCTTTCGTGGTGATCCCTGAAGTCACAGGCTTCAGTTGTACAGCCAGGAGTCATATCTTTTGGGTAAAAGTAAAGCACGACATTCTTGCCTTTAAAATCAGATAGCTTTACATTTTCACCATTGCTGGCTGGCAATTCGAAATGCGGAGCCTTTTCCCCTAATACTAACGACATTCTGTTTCCCTCCAAAAAATTGCTATTTACTATAGCCTATCTAATTTTTGTCAGGAATACAAATGGGATAGATATACTCAACAGTGACTATGCCTTCTTATGATCAAACACAGCTCTCGTCACAAAAGCTGCAGGAATTGTATAGCCAATCAACGCTTCTAATACGGCAATAATCCTGCCGATCCCAATCGGGGAAATATCCCCGTACCCGACTGAGAATAATGTGATGGCGCTAAAGTACATGCTGGTGGCCATTCTTTCATATGACGAAACACTAAGACGCATGCTGCCGTCTGCCAGCACCCACAAGCCCCTTAAATCCAGCAAATAATAAAGCAAACCAAATCCAGCCATCACCGTCGCATAAATAAGAGCCAGAGTAAGGAAGTTTTCAAGGGAGACTTGTTTGCCTTTAATCTTTTGCGGAACAAACAATGTCTTAAGACTTAAGATGATTGATAAAATGATAATGATCATTGATAGATAAAAATGCATATCCCATCCTCTTTTCCTGCATCTCTCACTTCAACTATACGCTCTGGGATATGAGAGTATGCAAGCAAGTCCATTCATCGGGAAAAAGGACTGAACCAGATTTTTTACCACCTGTAAAATAAAAAACCGCTGCATCTAAAAATGCTGCGGCTAGACTGTAGACAAACTTGATTATAGCAAGCTTGTCTACAGTTTTTTCATAATGGGTGGTAGTAAACAGGTCTGTTGATTTCCGTTCCAGGCGCTTCGCTTTCCGCGGGGCTGGCGCTGAGCCTCCTCGTCGCTTCGCTCCTGCGGGGTCTCACCTGTCCAGCTAAGCCCGCAGGAGTCTGCGCGCCTTCCACTGCAATCAACAGGTTTTCAATACCTGATTTGAGACTGTATCTTTGTCGACAAGCTGACCGCAGCATGTACAATATGCTGCGGCTATTTAATTTCCTGCTCCCCTATATCTCTTCACGCCCTCGTTCCAAATCACAACAGATAAACTAAAAAAGATCATCCCGATCACAGGCGTGAAAAAAGAGTAGCCGAACCACTCCTCCCGCCCAAGGAAGTAGGCAGCAGGGTAAACTCCAACAAAGGCGAATGGCAAAATCCAGGTCAATACGAAGCGGATCGCCTTATTGTAAATATCCACCGGATAGCGTCCGTAATTGCCGATATTATACATCATCGGCATGATCGAAGTCCGCGCATCAGCCCAGAAGCTGATGCAGGCAATCATTACAAAGATACCCGCATATACAAGAACTCCGCCAAGTACGAGTACGATAAAGAGGATTGGATCGTACCAGTGGAACTCAAGGTTCAAACGCCCACCAGCATAAAACATGACTGCCAAACCGGTAATAGCTCCAAACAATGATTCAAGCTCCATCCGCTCAAGAATCACCTGAAAAAGGCTGTGGATCGGCCTGGTTAGGATCCTGTCCAGCTCCCCTTTTACGATATATCGTTCATTAAAGTCCCAAATATTGAAAAAAGACGAAAAGAGCGCAAATGGCACAAGAAAGAATCCATAAATAAAGATAATTTCATCCTTGCTCCAGCCGTTGAGAAATTGGGTATGGTCGAACACCACAATGATAAAAATTAAGTTCACTGCCTGAAATAACAGGTCAGAAAAAATCTCGACAAACAAATCCGCTCGATATTCAAGCCTGGTTTTCATATATTGGGCGACATACTGAAAAAACATTCTTACATAAAACACACGTCACCCTCCTTGTATAATCAGCTGTTTTTTTGCAATGATCCATAAAACCTGGACCGGGATAATCAGAATTAACACCCACACCGCCTGCAGCATAAGGCCTTCAATTGCCTGACTGCCGCTGAATCCATTAGTAAAGATCATGCTTGGAATATAGCTGATCCCCTGGAAGGGAAGAAACTTCATGATTTCCTGAGCCCAGCCGGGAAAAAAGCTGATTGGAAGCAGCAGTCCAGAGAAAAGGTCGATCAGAACCCGCTTGGCTCGGATTAAGCCTGTATTATTATATAAGAAGAATGTGGTAATCCCAGTCAGCAAATTTAACTGTGTGTTTATAAAGAAGCTTAATATGATCGAAATCGCGAACAATCCCCAGGAAGTGAGATTTGCCGAGAATTCAAGCGGAAAAATAAGCGCGACAATCATCATCCCTGGCACCGAGAAGAAAAACAGCCTGAAGATCCCTTCCCCAAGGCCTTGCATTGTTTTCATTCCCAAGTAACTGTATGGCCTGATGAGCTCGACCGCCACTTTGCCTTCCTTGATTTCCGTCGCCATTTCACGGTCGATGTTGTTAAAGTAAAAAGCCCTTGCCATCCAGGCAACTGCAACATAGGTCGTCATCTGCACAGCGGACAAGCCCTCTATTTCACTTTTTCCGCCGTAAATGGCATTCCAAAGAAAGTAATAAGCCCCGATGTTAATGCTGTATATTAAAATCCCCGTGTAATAATTGGTCCTGTATGCAAGCATCATCAAAAAGCGGATGCGGATCATTTCAAGGTACTTATCCATATTACGCCATCCCTTTATCATAAATATTGCGGATGATTTCTTCAGTGGATGGCTCATTGATTTTAACATCCCTTATCTTATAAGCAGCCACGGTACGGGCGATTACCTGCGAAACCACCTCTTCATCATCACCGGTACTGGCGGTGAAGACCTGGTCCTTTTCATCCAGTTCCCATTTGACTCCAAGATCGTTCGTCAATGCTTCAAGTCGGTAAATATCAGCTTTTTCAAGGAACTCAAAGCTGACTTCCTTTCCTTCACCCCATTTTTCTTTCAAGCTTTTCAGGGCACCATCGTAAATGATATTTCCTTCATCCAGCATGATTACTCGCTCACAGAGTGCCTCGATATCGGTGAGGTCATGGGTTGTAAGCAAAATCGTAGTATTGTATTTTTCATTTATTTCTTTTAAAAACTCCCTGATCTTCAGCTTCACTAATACATCAAGTCCTATAGTAGGCTCATCCAGGAAAAGCAGCGGCGGATTATGAATCAGCGCTGCGGCGAGCTCACATCGCATCCTTTGCCCAAGTGACAGCTTCCTTACCGGCTTGTCCAGCAGCGGTTCGATATCCAAAGTCTTGATGACATGGTCCATATGCTCGTTATAGTGGGCATCAGATACCTTATAAACCTTTTTCAAAAGGCGGAAGGATTCCTGGACAGCGATATCCCACCAGAGCTGCGACCTCTGCCCGAATACGACTCCGATGGTCTGGACAAATTTTTCCCGTTCCTTGTGCGGGTTCATCCCATTCACGATGATCCCGCCGGAAGTTGGTGTGAGAATGCCGGTCAGCATTTTGATAGTCGTTGATTTCCCTGCCCCGTTTTCTCCAATATACCCAACCATCTCACCCTGCTTGACGTTAAAGCTGATATCATTCACAGCCGGGACAATTTTATAGTTACGTGTAAAAAGGTCACGAAAGGCCCCTGACAATCCGGATCGGCTTGAATAAGCCTTGAATTCCTTACGCAGCCCGTTCACTTCAATGGCGTTCATATTTATTTCCTCCTTTATTCCCTCAAACAGTTTAGCCAATCTGCTGAAGTAAAACAAATGCTACGCCTGAAATTTTTTATCCAGAGATAGGGTTCCTGTTTTTTGACAAGTGAAACAATCTGTAAAAATGATAATTAATGATAAAATAAAGAAGCAGATACATATAGGAGGTTTTACCATGCAAAGAACGAATTCAGAACGAATATATAATGAAGCGCTCGAACACATTGTAGGTGGAGTAAATAGTCCTTCTCGCTCTTTCAAGGCGGTAGGCGGCGGCGCACCAGTTGTAATGGAGCGTGCACAGGGGGCATATTTCTGGGATGTCGACGGCAATCAATATATCGATTACTTGGCCGCATATGGTCCGATCATTACCGGACATGCTCATCCCCACATAACGGAAGCGATTAAAAGGGCAGCAGAAACTGGAGTATTATACGGAACTCCTACCCCTCATGAAGTCAAGTTTGCAAAAATGCTCAAAGAAGCAATGCCTGCTCTTGATAAGGTACGTTTCGTCAATTCCGGCACAGAGGCTGTGATGACAACAATCCGTGTTGCCCGCGCCTATACGGGACGCGATAAAATCATCAAATTCGCAGGATGCTATCATGGACATTCCGACCTTGTCCTTGTAGCGGCAGGCTCGGGTCCGTCTACACTTGGGACTCCTGATTCAGCCGGCGTTCCAAAAAGCATTGCCCAGGAAGTCATCACTGTACCGTTTAATGATATCGAACCGTTCAGGGAAGCTCTTGAAAAATGGGGAGACCAAATCGCAGCTGTCCTTGTGGAGCCGATTGTTGGCAACTTCGGGATTGTTGAACCGAAGACAGGCTTTTTGGAAGAAGTGAAGGAACTTACTCATAAGGCTGGAGCACTTATTGTTTTTGATGAGGTCATCACTGCCTTCCGCTTTATGTATGGAGGCGCCCAGGACCTTCTTGGAATTACTCCTGATTTGACAGCAATGGGAAAAATCATCGGCGGCGGATTGCCAATTGGCGCTTACGGCGGCAGGGCTGAAATCATGGAAAAGGTTGCCCCGCTTGGACCTGCATATCAGGCTGGTACGATGGCAGGCAATCCAGCTTCCATATTGTCAGGAATTGCCTGTCTTGAAGTTCTTAAGCAGGACGGTGTATATGAATACCTTGATCAGCTTGGCGGTTTGCTTGAGGAGGGTATTTCTGAATTTGCATGCAAGCATGGAATCCCAATCACAATCAACCGCTTGAAGGGCGCGTTAACTATATACTTCACAGATGTTAAAATTGAGAACTATGAACAAGCCGAGAACACGGACGGCGAAATGTTTGCACGCTTCTTTAACCTGATGCTCGAACAGGGAATCAACCTTGCGCCTTCTAAATATGAAGCCTGGTTTGTGACGATTGCTCATACTCAAGAAGATATCGAAGCAACTCTCCATGCAGTTGATCAGGCCTTTTATACAATGGCGAATGAATAAATATACAATTTCTTATACATAACAGGAGCTGAGTTGGCTTCTGTTATTTTTTTACTTTTAAATGAAAACGGTTACATTATAAGGGTTGCTTAATAATTTTATTGTCCATCCTATATTTACCGCTATCCAAAGTTTTGTATAAATAATTGATTTCTGAAAATTCTTATGATATGATTGTTTTTAACTATTCTTGAAACTCGCCAATCAAATGGCCGCTTAATCCCTGCTTTAAAAACCCGTCTTAACTGTTTTACCCTCATGTACCAAGCTATCAAACTATCTAACCATAGATTATTTTTCAGGAGGTGAACCGGCTAAAAGGATCCCCCTTTTACAAGCCGAAATTTATGACTTTACATTGGACCCCTTCTCTATTTAAGGATTTTTCACGACACGAACATGATGCATGTGGGATTGTTGCCAGCATAGAAAAAAAGAAAGTGCCTACGCGCGAGAACATTTTTCACTGTATTGACGGACTCGTTACCATGAACCACCGTGCAGGTTTTATTAATGGCGAAGGTGATGGTGTAGGAATCCATATCGATATCCCTCGCTCAATCTGGAAGGAAAAGCTTTCTAACGCTGGAGTAGACCCTAGTGTGGTTGACGATAATCACTTTGTTGTCGGACATGTTTTTATTTCACGGACTGACCAGGCAAAGTCAATTCAGGATGAGCTTGAAGCAAAAATTGCGGCTCAAGGCATGAAGCTTGTCTTTTCATCAGTAGACGTAACAAATTCAGAAGCACTTGGACCAATCGCCATCCAGGAAAACCCTGTATTCTGGCAGTTTGCTTTTCTGGCTGAACAGATAGACAGAGAGCTTTCCAGCAAATTGTTTAACATGATTGTAGATTTTGAGAAAAACGAACAGGTGCATGTGGCCTCTTTAAGCCAATACCATGCTGTTTATAAGGTTATGGGCGCTGGAGACATCCTGCCGAAATACTATCATGATCTGGCAAGCCCGCTTGTAGCCTCAACCATGACTCTAGGTCATAATCGCTACTCAACTAACACTCTATCAAGCTTTTTCCGTGTACAACCGTTCAGCATCCTCGGACATAATGGTGAAATCAACACCATCGCCAGGCTCCGTGATGAAGCTCGCATGGTCAATGTACCTCTTGTTAAAGACGGCAGTGATTCACAGGATCTAAGCAGAACTCTTGAAACGTTTATCTGCCGGGACGGCTACTCATTGTTTGAAGCTATGGACATGATGTTCCCGCCAATCATCAATGAAATAAAGGCCTATCCAGAACATCTTCAAGATTTATATACGTATATCCGCGAGGCGTGGGGTCACTTTGCACAGGGACCAGCTGGAATCATTTCGCGCTTTGGTGACGAAGCAGTTTTCAGTGTTGATGCTCTTGGCCTTCGTCCGCTTTGGATGGTTGAAACGAAGAGTTCTTATTTATTTTCATCCGAACCAGGCATCATTCCATCGACTGAATATACAGGCGATCCTAAGCCATTAGCTCCTGGTGAAAAAGTAGGTTTGAAGTGGAATGGCGACAGCATTGAAGTTTACGAGCATTCTCAGTTCCAGGGTGAGGTTTACAAGCGTTTTTCACAGCGTCTTTCTTTCGGCGAATCGCGCCATCGTCTGGAAAGTCCTAAGCTTGCAAAAACTGTGACAATGACTTATCCGGATAAAATACACAATGGGCAATACAAAGCATTTGGCTGGGAAAGAGACCATGTCCAGCTTGTCGAACAGATGGCCGAAAAAGGTGCGGAACCAATCCGTTCCCTTGGTCATGACGCTCCCCTTGCAGCTTTAAATCCTGAAAGGAAAAACATTGCTGATTTTATCAAGGAAAGTGTCGCTGTTGTTACGAATCCTGCAATTGACCGCGATCGTGAAGCAGAACACTTCTCTACAAGAACGGTACTAGGGAAACGTCCATCCCTGTTCGGCAAAACTGAAACAGGCAAAGTGGTTGAATTGCTGACTCCTCTCCTTGTAGAAGGAAAGGCCGGCTACGAAGTTTCATTACAAACAGCCCAGCCTAGCATGGATCAAGTCATTCATTGTTACCAGGATGATAAATTAGCAGCCTATCTTGAAACAGTTTTCCGTAATAACGAAGGTGTAAAAGAAGCTCTGGAACGGCTCACTTCAGAAGCAGTCCTTGCGGTAAAAGGCGGCAAGACACTTCTCGTTTTAGATGATGCAACATCTCATCAGGAGAATTCATTATGGCTTGACCCTCATCTTGTTGTGTCTGCGATTGACCAGGCACTTGTGAAAGAAGGATTGAGACGCGATTGCTCTCTCTTGCTTCGTTCAGCATCCCTTCGTTCTTTGCATGATATTGTCGTTGCGCTTGGACTTGGAGCTGACGCGATCAGCCCTTACTATATGTTCATGACTGTGCTTGATGAATCAGTCACACCACTCGTCAATCTATACAGTGCATTGACTAAAGGACTTGAAAAAGTCATTTCAACAATTGGCATCCATGAATTACGCGGATATGGCCGTTTATTTTCAGCAATCGGCCTGAACGATGAAGTCTCGGATTACTTGTCGATTGTCAACTTCTTCGGATCCAATGAACTTGCATATGATTTTGCAGCAATGAAAGAGGATGCGATTGCCAGGGCGGAAGAATTCCAGAATGAAAAAGAACGTATCGGAAAAACGTTCCACCTCTTCCCTCGTATTTGGAAGGCAATCGGTGAGGTTGCTTCTACAGGGGATTACAGTGTTTACCGTGAGAAAATTACCGAACAGGAAGAAAGCAATCCGACGACCATCCGTCATTTGACTGCCCTGAAAAAGGCTGATTCAACTGTTTCGCCAGCTGAAGTCGAAATCGGCGTCGGTGAGCATAGCCTTCCATTTGTTATAGCCTCAATGTCTTTCGGATCGCAAAACGAAATCGCATTCCGTGCTTATGCTGAAGGTGCTGATCGTTTGAACATGATCAGCATGAACGGTGAAGGCGGGGAAATTAAGGATATGCTCGGCAAATACCCTCGTACACGAGGACAGCAGGTTGCTTCTGGGCGATTCGGAGTAAATGCTGAATTGCTGAACTCCTCGAACCTTCTGGAAATTAAAATTGGCCAGGGCGCTAAGCCTGGTGAAGGCGGTCACCTGCCTGGTTCAAAGGTTACTGCAAAAATCGCTGAAGCGAGAAATGCAACGATTGGTTCAGATTTGATTTCACCATCAAACAACCATGATATTTATTCAATCGAAGACCTGGCACAAATGATCCACGAACTTAAGACAGCTAATGACCAGGCTCGTGTAGCCGTGAAGGTGCCAGTCGTACCAAATATCGGAACAATTGCAGTTGGAATTGCGAAGGCAGGAGCGGACATCATTACGCTGAGCGGCTTTGACGGCGGCACAGGAGCAGCCCGCATTCACGCTCTTCAGTTTGTCGGACTGCCGGCTGAAATTGGGATCAAAACAGCACATAATGCCCTTTTGGAAGCTGGATTGCGTGACAATGTTGAGCTTTGGGCCGATGGCGGTGTTAAAAGCGCTCAGGATGTCATCAAGTACATGCTTCTAGGTGCAAACCGTGTAGGTTTCGGAACCTTATCCATGCTTGCGATCGGCTGTACGACTTGCCGCGGCTGCCACCTTGATACTTGCCATGTTGGAATCGCCACACAAATCGATTCGGAGGCACAGGCAAAGGAACATGGATTACGCCGTTTCGTACCGCGCCAATTCGATCTTGCCGTTCAGGGTATCATGAACCTGTTCACTGCTTTTGGCAATGAACTGAAAGCTCTGGCAGCTTCTGCGGGAATCAAGAATTTACAGGATGCAGTTGGCCGCTCTGAACTGTTGGAACAAATCAAAGGAAAAGATCTGCTGGATTTATCTTACCTTCTGAAGCCTTTGGAAATCGGCCAGATCTCCTACCA
Organism: Heyndrickxia sp. MSNUG; assembly: GCF_049532715.1. Taxonomy (NCBI): domain Bacteria; kingdom Bacillati; phylum Bacillota; class Bacilli; order Caryophanales; family Bacillaceae; genus Heyndrickxia; species Heyndrickxia sp. MSNUG. The sequence goes on along the minus strand of NZ_CP150978.1, from coordinate 1,104,623 downwards.
GAAAGAAGCATCATCTGCTATGGCAACGGCCCAACTTCAGGTGGCGGCTGGTGCAGAGTATCTGGATGCTGTTGATGAAGAGCTTCACCAGTCAAGAGAATTTTCTAGAGTGACTGCAGAACAGCGAGTACTTGCAAGCAGAGTTTCCTGCCACCGTGTCCGTGGACGCCTGGACGGCTCATACAAAAAGCTTCAGCCAGTATCGCTCAGGTACAAGGGATCTATCCTTGGCAACGGGCTTGGTGCTTACAATACAGATGGCATTAACATTGAAATTGATGGCGGCAGCCAGGACGGTGTGGGCAAGACTTCCTTTGGGGGAACAATTCTGATTGCCAAATCTCCTGGCAAGGATGGCGGATTCTACAATGGTTCCGTTGGAAAAGGATTTGGCTACGGAGCCCAAAAAGGCCTGCTTGTAGCCCAGGGTAATGCTGATGCGCGTGCAGGTATCCGGCTATCAGGTGCAGACATGATCATTGGCGGACTTGTCAAAAAGCCTATCCCTGAAAAGGAATACGGCAATGTAGGTGCAAACGCCAATATTAAAGGCTTCGCATTTGAATACATGACAAACGGCCGCGGCCTTGTCCTTGGGGATCCAGGGCCATGGATCTGTGCAGGTATGACCGGAGGTGTTGTATATTTACGACACCAGCCGGAAATGGGACTGACGAAAGAAGCCATTTCCCGCCGGATCGCCAAAGGTGCGAAGGTATCCATCCAGACACTCTCCGCAAAAGGCATTCAAGATATAAAAGAATTGCTTAGCCAGTACGTCGACATGCTGGAACGCCATGGACAAAAAGAAGAGGCAAGCGCTCTTGCACTTATACTTGAGCATCCGGAAGATCACTTCGTTCAGGTGGTACCGGTTAAAGAGCAGGCAGATCCAGCCGTCTCTACTGAATAATCTTGAATTGAAAAAAACGGCCTTTATGGCCGTTTTTTATTTTATGTCTCTGTTAATAAACAGTCCAGTTAAACAAATTAAATTGTAACCACTTACATTTAAAATTGGCTTGTATTTCGTAAATTTGTCGCTTGAACTTCTGCCTCAACCATTGTATAGTACATTATTGTTTAGTTTTTAACAAAATGGTTTAAAGTATAACGAATGGGATGTACGATCATCATCTCTTATGAAAGGAATTCACACTACATGAAACTTGGTGCCCGCATTTTAAAAACGGGAATTGCCATCATACTCGCTTTATTTTTGTCACAGATTTTTGACCTTCCGTCCCCTGTCTTCGCAGGGATCGCGGCGATTTTCGCTTTGCAGCCAACTGTGTATCGCTCTTATCTTTCTATCATTGAACATGTCCAAGGTAACTTGATCGGCGCAGCAACTGCTGTTGTGTTCGTAATGGCGTTCGGCAACAGTCATTTTATCATTGGCCTAGCTGCAGTGCTGGTCATCACGCTTAACTTGAAGTTAAAGCTTGAAAACACCATTTCCCTTTCGCTGGTTACGCTGATAGCCATCATGGAAACGCCCGGGGATGACTTTATCCAATTTGCCCTGATTCGTTTTTCAACGATCATGCTGGGGGTCGTTTCAGCTTTTATAGTGAATCTTGTTTTCCTGCCGCCAAGATATGAAAATAAGCTTTACTACAAAAACACTATTTTATCAGAAGAAATCACAAAATGGATTCGGTTAAGCACGCGCCACGCTTCCGAGCACCAGCTCTTGAAAGCAGATATTGAAAAAATGCGCGAAGGAATCATCAAACTCGATCAGCTGTACCTGATGTACAGAGAAGAACGGGATTATTTTAAAAATAATAAGCTCGGCAAATCCAGAAAGCTTGTTATCTACAGACAAATGATCAACACCACCAAAAAATCTTTGGAAACCCTGAAAAGGCTGCACCGTTATGAAAATGAATTCAACCAGATGCCTATCGATTTTCAGGAAGTTCTCCAGCATCAGCTTGATTGCCTGATCAATCACCATGAACAAGTCATGCTGAAGTTTGCTGGTAAAATCCGCGCTGAAGCCTCTTACATGGAAGGCGAGGTCTGCCTGAACAAGAAACAGCTGTTCGAACTGTTTTTAGCGCAAAAAAAAGATCTTGCAGAAACGAACAGCCAAATGCTATACCATGTCATGCAGCTTGTTTCCATTATCATGGAATATGGGGAGAATGTGGAGCATCTCGACACACTTATTACAAGCTTTCAGTCTTACCATAAAGACGATAACAATGTGATTATTGAACAAAATACAGAAATTTAAAAAGCAGCTGGTTTATCAGCTGCTTTTTCATTTGCCCTATAATCGTCAATTCTTCATCCTCGGATCCAACGCATCCCTTAGTCCATCACCCATCAGGTTAAAACCTAGAACCGTCAGCATAATGGCCAAGCCAGGGAAGATCATTGTCCATGGTGCTTGGATCATGAACTGTTTTGCATCAGCAAGCATCTTGCCCCATTCAGGATTCGGTGCTTCCGCCCCAAGACCTAAAAAGCCCAGTGCGGCAGCTTCAATGATTGCAGTCGCAATCGCAAGTGTACCTTGAACGATGATGGGAGCCATGCTGTTAGGCAGGATATGATGAAATAAAATCCTGCTGTCTTTCATCCCGACAGCCTTGGCGGCCATAATATATTCTTCTTCTTTTACACTGAGAACCCTGGAACGAATCAGCCTTCCGAAGGTCGGTATGTTTATGATAGCAATTGCAATCAACGCGTTGCGTAAGGATGGTCCAAGCACAGCTACGATCGCAATCGCGAGCAGAATGCTTGGAAAGGCAAGCATAATATCGAAAATCCTGGAGATAATGGAATCTACCCATCTTCCATAGTAACCTGCCAGTATTCCGAGCAGACAGCCAACTATAATCGAGCCCATTACGGAAAATGTTCCTACCCATAAGGATATTCTTGCCCCGTAAATAACCCGCGAAAGGATATCCCGTCCAAAATCATCAGTTCCAAACCAGTGTTCAGCTGAAGGAGCCTGGAGGCGCATTGACATTTTCTGATCATTGATTCCTTCTGAAGCGATCAGCGGGGCAAATACGGCAAGCAAAATAAAAAACAAAACGATAAATGTACCCACAAGAGCCAATTTATTCTTCTTGAAACTATACCATGCTTCTGCCCAGGGAGACGCCACTTTTTCTTCTACCTGTATGGTATGCGGCTGCATTTGTTTTTGAGTCGAAATCTCCATCTAAATCTCCCCTTTCATCAACGGTATTTTATCCTTGGATCAATTGCTGCGTACAATAAATCAACGACAAGGTTAATCAGCACAAAGAGCAATGCAATGATTAAGATTCCTGACTGGATTACCGGATAGTCTCGATAATTGATCGCTTCGTAAATGTATCTGCCAATACCCGGCCAGCTAAAGATCGTTTCCGTTAAAATTGCACCGCCAAGCAGAAGGCCTGTCTGTAAACCGATAATAGTCAAAACAGGAATAACAGCATTTTTAAGGGAGTGCTTATAGACAACCCAGAACATGCGCAAACCTTTTGCCCTTGCTGTCCTGATAAAATCCGAACGCATCACCTCAAGCATGGTTGAACGTGTAATTCTTGCAATGATGGCCATCGGAATGGTAGCCAAAGCCACAGCCGGCATCACCAGGTGCTTCAGTACCTCAACGAGCTGGTCAGTACGGCCTTGGATCAGCGTATCGATAAGATAAAAATTCGTAATCGCTTCAACTGGATTTCGCACTTCCTCCCTGCCCGATGTCGGCAGCCAGTCCAGATTAATAGCAAACATCCACTGCTCCATCAAACCTAGCCAGAAGATCGGCATAGATACCCCGATTAAAGCCAGGACCATCGCTGCGTAATCAAACCATGAATTCTGGAACCATGCGCTGATAATGCCCGCGTTCACTCCAATCACGATGGCAATCAGCATCGCCACGAATGATAATTCCATTGTGGCAGCAAGGTAAGGCCAAATTTCACTGTTGATTTCTGACTTCGTCCTTAGGGATTGTCCTAGATCACCGGTCAGCAAGTCGCCCAGATAGTTGAAATATTGAATATACCACGCCTGGTCAAGGCCAAGCTGTTTTGTTAAATCCGCAATCGCTTCCTTAGTAGCAAGCTGCCCGAGAATGACTTGGGCGGGATCGCCAGGGATTGCTCTGATCATAAAAAATACAATAAGTGAAAGACCCAACAGTACAGGAACTAAAGATAAAATCCTTCTGACAGAATAGGCAAACACCTTCCCACCTCTTTTCATGGTGATATGTCTTTAACAAGCGGAGGTCAGTGATGACCAACGCAAATCCGCTTTTCAGCAGAAAAGGGAGAATGCACATGTTCTCCCTTTTCCTGATGCATTATTTTTTGAATTCAACAGTTGCAAGCAGGTCAGAACCTGTTGGGTGTGCCTTGAATCCAACCACGTCCGCTCTTCCCGCAAGAGCAGGCTCTGAGTGAACTAGTGGAATCCATGGAGCATCCTCTTTAATTAACAATTGAGCTTCTTTATAAAGTTTTTCACGTTCAGCCTGGTCATTCGTAGACTGAGCTTTGATGAACAGGTCATGTACCTCTTGATTTCTGTAACGTGCATAGTTATTGCTGTCAATGTTGTCCTGGTCTAAAAGTACATACAGGAAGTTGTCAGCGTCACCATTGTCGCCAGTCCAGCCAAGCAAGAATGAATCCGCTTCACCAACACGGGCTTTTTCAAGGTATGTTGCCCACTCATAAGAGACAATCTTAGCTTTTACGCCAATTTTAGCAAAGTCAGCCTGAAGAGCTTCAGCAACTTTCTTTCCATCTGGCATATACGGTCTTGCAACAGGCATCGCCCATAGTTCCATTTCAAAGCCATTTTCAAATCCAGCTTCTTTTAAAAGCTCCTTGGCTTTTTCAGGGTTATATTCATAGCCTTCAACATCATCATTGTAGCCTGCCACAGTTTTTGGCATTGGGTTCTTGGCCGGTTCAGCTGCACCAGCGTAGAATGCGTCGATCAAAGATTTCTTATCAACAGCATAGTTTAATGCCTGACGTACCTTCTTGTCTTTTAACGGTCCGCGTTCGTTGTTCAATCCTAGATACGCTACGTTCAAAGAAGGACGGTAGAATGTCTGCAAATCAGGATTTTTTTCGATTGATTCGACATCACTGAAATTCACGCCGTCAATAATGTCAACTTCTCCTGTATTCAATGCATTCAAACGAGCTGAGTTCTCAGGGATTACACGGAAAATAACTTCATCAAGCTTTGGAAGTCCCTTTTCCCAGTAATTTTCGTTCTTAACCAATGTAACCTTGTCATTACGTTTCCATTCCTTGAATTTGAATGGTCCAGTACCAACTGGGTTTTCAAGGAATTTATCACCATACTTCTTGACTGCTTCAGGACTTGCGATTCCAAATGGAGACATAGCAAGATTTTTATAGAAAGGAGCAAGTATACGGTTTAACGTGAATTCTACTGTATACTCATCAACTGCTTTTACTTCCTTGATTACATCACCGAATTGTGAGTTATAGTAATAGAATTGCTCTTTGTTACCGGCTTTCCAGCGCTCAAAGTTGAATACTACCGCTTCAGCGTTGAAGTCCGTGCCATCGTGGAATTTAACACCTTTGCGCAGTTTCAAAGTGTGCTTTAGACCATCTGGAGATTCTTCCCAGCTCTCAGCAAGACCTGGTTTGATTTCTGTATCCTGCTCACCAAATTCGATGAGAGTTTCATAGATGTTTTTTGTTACTTTAAAAGCTTCACCTTCAGTTGTGATCGCTGGGTCAAGTGAAGTTGAATCGCCGCCGCGGCCGAATACGAGAGTCCCGCCTGACGATGATTCGCCATCAGAACCAGCTTCCCCCCCAGTTTTCTTGCCGCCAGACTCATTGTTACAGCCGGCTAGACCTAAGCTCAGGATCAGGATAAAAGCAAAAAACATCAATCCAAAACGCTTTTTCATATTTTTCCCCCTTGTTTTTTCGGACCAGTATTTTTGGTTCCAGTCCATGATATATATCATCTATGCTGTTTTGCCCACACACATTCCTACTTGCTAGGAATATAGATGGCAGGCAGCAAAATGACCAGGTTCAATCTCCCTTAATTCGGGTCTATCAGTCTTGCAAACTTCCATACATTCCTTGCATCTCGTATGGAAGGCACATCCCTTGGGCGGGTTTGCCGGACTTGGGATATCTCCAGTCAGCAGTTCTCGATCCCGCTTAATCTCAGGATCAGGAATTGGAACAGCCGCAAGCAATGCTTTCGTGTATGGGTGAAGCGGTTTTTCGTACAGCTTATCAGCATCCGTAATTTCAACCAGCCTTCCCAAATACATGACGCCCACTCTATCGCTGATGTGCTTTACCACTCCCAGGTCATGGGCTATGAAAATATAAGTCAACTGAAATTCCTTTTGCAGGTCTTCCAGTAGATTCAACACTTGTGATTGAATCGAAACATCAAGCGCTGACACAGGTTCATCCGCAATGATCAACTTCGGCCTTGTCATCAAAGCCCTTGCAATCCCAATCCGCTGGCGCTGCCCGCCGCTGAACTGGTGAGGATACCTCTTTGCGTGATAGCTGCTGAGGCCGACAACCTCAAGCATCTCCCTCACCATCTTCTTGCGTTCCTGTTTAGTGCCAATGCCGTGGACAATCAGTGGTTCCTCAAGGATTTTTTCAACTGTATGCCTCGGATTTAGCGAAGCAAAGGGATCCTGGAATACCATTTGCATATCCTTGCGGTTTTTTCGCATATCACTGTCGGAAAGAGTAACTAGATCTTTTCCTTCAAAGACAACCTGACCTTCAGTTGGATCTGTCAGGCGCATCAGCATTCTTCCTGTTGTTGATTTCCCGCATCCTGACTCGCCAACCAGTCCGAGTGTTTCGCCTTTGTTGACCCAAAAGCTGATATCATCAACAGCTTTTACGCTCCCGGTTTGTTTGCCGAGGACTCCTCCAGTGATAGGGAAGTATTTTTTTAAATTATCAACTTTTAACAGTACTTCTGCCATTAGCTACTCCCTCCTTCTCATGTAAAAGACAGCGCACAGAATGGCCCGGCCTTTCAGTTTCATAGAGTTCGGGATTCTCGCTCAAGCATCGGTCCATGACAAATTCGCACCTGGCTGCAAAGCGGCAGCCAGTCTTGATCGATCCAGGTTTTGGAACGTTTCCTGGAATCGAGTACAAACGCTCTTTTTTCTCACGGATATCAGGAATCGATTTAAGCAGGCCAAGTGTATATGGATGCTTCGGATTCTTGAAGATATCCTCTACAAGCCCTTCCTCAACGATTTTGCCCGCATACATGACAACCACTCGCTGGCAAACCTCTGCCACGACTCCTAAGTCATGGGTAATCATGATAATGGCTGTATCAAGCTTTTCGTTCAAATCCTTCATCAATGCCAAAATTTGCGCCTGAATTGTGACATCAAGTGCTGTAGTCGGTTCGTCAGCAATCAGCACTCTAGGATGGCAGCTTAGAGCCATGGCAATCATGACCCTCTGCCTCATCCCTCCTGAAAGCTGGTGAGGATACTCCTTGATGATTTGCTCTGCTCTCGGGAGCCCTACAAGCTTTAACATTTCAACCGCCTGCTGATAAGCTCCTTTTTTGCCGAGTTTCTTATGTATTTTCAATGCTTCTGTCAGCTGCTCGCCAATCGTGAACAATGGATTTAAGGAAGTCATAGGCTCCTGGAAAATCATTGCTACTTCATTACCCCGAATCTCACGCATTCTTTTTTCCGATGCATGGACAAGGTCTTCACCATTCAGGAGGATTTCCCCACCGGCTATTTTCCCTGGAGGCTGTGGAATCAGTTTCATGATGGATAATGATGTAACGCTCTTGCCGCAGCCTGACTCTCCCACAATCCCAAGGATTTCTCCTTTATTCACTGAGAAGCTGACATCGTCAACAGCGGGAATTTCGCCATCCGATGTGATAAAAGATGTTCTTAAGTTTTTTACATCCAAAACCGGAGCATGTACCACTTTACTACTCCTTTCTATTACCGAAATATTATTGCTGAATAAAATTTACTGCTGTCTGTGTTAAACATTTTATATTAAATGCAATGAGTTAGTCCACTGATTTTTCTTAATTATTTAAATATAATAAATATTATGAATCGTAATAGGTGATTGGTACCATTTTCTATTTTCCCATTTGACGTGACATGAGTCCTTTGGGTTACATTCCCATAAAAAAAACGAAACACAAATATGTGCTTCGTTTTTCAACTCATATTTAATTTTCCAGCTGCTGCACCTGAAATAATCGGTAGTAACCGCCCTGCTTTGCCATTAACTCATCATGGCGGCCAACCTCTACGATTTCTCCATGTTCGATCAGTACAATCCTGTCGGCATGTGTGATCGTGGACAGTCGGTGTGCGACAATGAATGTTGTCCTATCCTTGGCAAGCTTCTCGATTGCTTCCTGAATAAGGTGCTCACTTTCAAGGTCAAGTGCAGAGGTAGCTTCATCCAGGATTAAAATCGGCGGATTCTTCAGAAAGACTCGGGCAATTGCCACACGCTGTTTTTGACCTCCGGAAAGCTTGACGCCCCTTTCCCCTACTTTTGTCTCATACCCTTCAGGTAAATTCATAATAAATTCGTGGGCATTTGCAGCCTTTGCCGCTTCAATTACTTCCTCTTCGCTGGCTCGTGGTTTACCCAGCAGGATATTTGATTTAACCGATTCACTGAATAAAATATTATCCTGTGCAACCATGCCTATTTTATCGCGTAAAGAACGGACTTTAAACGAACGGATGTCTTGTCCATCAAGGAGGATTGCTCCTTCAGTAACATCAAAGAACCTCGGAATGAGGCTGACAAAGGAAGATTTCCCCCCGCCGCTCATTCCTACAAGGGCAATCGTCTCTCCTTTTTCCACATCAATGTTGATGTTCTTAAGGACCGTTTCCTCGCCCTCATCATAGGCAAAGCTTACGCCGTTAAAAGAAATATCTCCATGGACCTTTTTAAGCTCAATCGCATCTTCTGAATCCTTGATATCATATTTTTCATCCATGAATTCGAATACACGGTCCATTGAAGCGATTGACTGAGTCAATGTAGTCGAAGAGTTCACCAGCCTGCGGAGCGGATTGTAAAGCCTGTCGATGTAAGCGATGAACGCAGCCATTTCCCCTATGCTCAGACTCCCCTGGAGAACCTGATAGCCTGAGAAACCGATCACGAGAAGCGGAGCGATATCCGTGATCGTATTGACCACTGCAAATGCTTTGGCATTCCAGCTTGTGTGCTCCAAAGCCTTTGTTAAAAAGTTTTTATTCTGACGGTCAAACTGAGTCTGCTCAAAATCCTCGATCGCGAAGCTCTTAATGACAGAGATTCCTGCTACCCGTTCATGCAAGTAGCTTTGTACCTCAGCAAGTGCCTGTGAACGCTGCCTCGTAAGCTTTCGCAGGTTACCAAAAAAGTACCTGACGGAAAAAGCATAAAAAGGAAACAGGATTAAGGAGACAATGGTCAATTTCACGTCCATCGTGAACATGATAGCAGCCGCTATCACGATAGTAGCAACATCAAGCCACAGGTTCATCAAGCCGGTCACGACAAAGGTTTTCGTTTGCTCAACATCGTTGATCATTCTCGAGATGATCTCACCCGCCCTAGTATTCGAATAATACTTAAAGCTGAGGCGCTGCATGTGCGTAAACAGCCGGTCTCGTATATCATACAGAATTTTGCTTGCTGTCCATTGGGCAAAATATTGGCGGTAATATTCTATCGGCGGACGAAGCACAACAAAAACGACGATCATGATGCCCATTACCCAGAGAAGCTTGTCCGTTTTCTCTGTTTTACTTAATGTGTCGTTTGCAATGACATCATCCAGGACAAATTTTATTAACAATGGGATTAACAGCGGGATTGCGAATTTAAGAATCCCAATAATGATTGTTCCAATAATCTGCAGCCGATATGGTTTTACGAATTTTAAGTATCTGCGGATGCTGCCCAATTTTGTTCCCCCTTATGAAGCCTTACCCAGCCTTAACTGCGAAACAAAAACCTGTTGAAACAAATCAACAGGCTGCTTTGTCTATCCTGATTGGTTAACGGCGATAAGTTAAATACCGTTCATAATAAGTATCGATAAAGTCAGGCGCAAATGGGCCTTTCCTCTGCCTGATCCAGCGTTTCAGCTTTTCGACATTGTATTTCAGGATCTTGTCAATCACATCAGGATATTGCATTTCTTTTCGGTGGCGCTCGTATTCATCTTCATCAAGCAAGTTAAATGTCATATCAGGAAAAACTTTAATATCGAGATCATAATCAATATATTTCAGCGCTTCCCCATCAAAAATAAATGGAGAACTAATATTGCAATAATAGTACACGCCATCTTCCCGAATCATGCCTATAACGTTGAACCACAGTTGAGAGTGGAAGTAACAGATTGCAGGCTCTCTAGTAATCCAGGTTCTTCCGTCTGACTCCGTTACGACTGTCCGGTCATTCCCGCCGATCACAAGATTCTGTGTTCCTTTTAAGACGGTGGTTTCTTCCCAGACTCGATGGATGTGCCCATTGTGCTTATAACTATGGATTTGGACAGATTCACCTTCGATGGGTACGCCCATGTTCTTCTCCCCTACTTTCCTTTCCCGGAAACTTTGCAACCTATCAATGTATATTTATCTAGAAAAAATTGAAAAACGACAAAAGGCAACAAAGAACGATTCCTATTTTTTATTATTATAACGGTTAATGGAAGAATTTAAAACAAAAGAGCCACCGATTTACAGCGATGGCTCCCTAAAATTGATATATTTTTATAAATTAGTGAACTTTTCTGAAATGATTGATTAATAATAGACCTTCCTGAGTGGTTTTTATCGAAAAGTCACCGCTAATTCCTGATACGTATGGATAACTTCTTCTGTCTGCTTTTCAAACATCCGGTGGATCTCTTTCAGTTCCTGCTTCTTCCGGTCAATTTCTACGCGAAGCTCCTCCAGCTCAGCATTCTGCTTGAGAGCATCCAGCTGCTTTTCGATTTCCTGGCACCGTTCTAATTCAGACTGCAGATAAAGAAGCTTCTCCATTGTTTGCATCTGTGTAGAGACCAATTCGTTAAATTTATCCATGCTTTTCCACCGCCTGTAAAAATTTATCTTCCTAATGTATTCGTTCAGGCAGAGGGATTTCCTTTGACTAGTTATGTAGAGTATTCGGAACATTTGTCGAATGATTTTATGAGAAGGTTTCGAGATGGAAAAGACAATTTAAGTTTTGAACACAATCCGATTTTTCACAAGTAAGTGGTCATGGGATGCCCTCCGAGAAAACTCAACTCAATTTTTCAAAAGCTAGTGGTCATGAGAAGTTATTAGGCTATGGAAAAGGCACTCTTCGAATAAAGAGTGCCTTTCGTATAGGTGATCTTAGCTCTGTTGGCCAGAGTTTTGACCTTTTTTAGCTTCTGCTTGTTGGTTTTGTTGACGTACTTCTTGAGCGTTTGTTTCGCTAGCGAACTCAGTGCCGTATTGGCCTTGTGCGCCTTGTGCAGATTGAGCGTTTTGTTGTCTCACCTGCTGAATGTTTGTTCCAGCTTGTGATTGATTAGGTTGTTTTGCCATTGTTATCACCTCCACGAATATTAATTTAACCAACCGTGGAGTGAGCTATCCGATTTTTTTATACCAAATTCAACCAATAATCATTTTTAAACTAATAATGAAATTCCCCCATCAACAATGATTGTCTGCCCGCGAATCATACTGGATTCATCTTTTAAAAGGAACATCACAGCATTAACCATGTCTTCAATCTCGACCATTCTGCCTGCAGGAGTTTTCTCTCTCGCTTCAGCGAGCAGCTCTTCTCTGTTTGGGAAGTGTGTCAATGCTTCTGTATCAACCGCTCCGCCCGAAACAGCATTGACTATGATATTTTTACGGGCAAGCTCAACAGCCAGGTAGCGAGTCAATGCTTCAAGCGCTGCTTTCGATACACCTACCGTTGTGTAGTTCTCCAAATAGCGAATCGAGCCTAAAGAACTGATGCTGACGATTTTACCGCCGCCGTTCCTCTCCATCAGCTTGGCAGCTTCCTGGGCACAGAACAATAGCGCCTTGCTGTTGATATTCATTGTCCAGTCCCAATGTGATTCCTCGAGTTCCATTGCCGGCCTAAGCACACCTGATGCAGCATTATTCACAAATACATCAAGCCGGCCGAATTCCTCATCAATTTGTTCGAACATCGTCTTAATCTTGCTCACATCGCCGACATTTGCTTTAACAACAAGCACCTTTCTGCCAAGCGCTTCTATTTCCTCTGCAGTTTCTTGTGCGGCTTTTCTGCTGCGCGCATAATTGACGACAATGTCATAGCCTTCTTTTGCCAATCTAATTGCTGAAGCTTTACCGATTCCCCGGCTGCTTCCCGTAATCAATGCAACTTTTTGAGTCATAAAAAATACCTCTCTTTATTATATTTTAAACCTCTTATGTAAAATAGCAGCAAAATGCTCCTGCTTAGCCGCTCAATAAATGTGGCCGAGCTTTCGTTGTTTTGTTTCATTTTAGCTTTTTCAGTAATATATGACAATGTCGAGGTCCTCTATCTGTTTGATAAAAATCTCCGAATCTGAAAACAATAACCATAGGTTAATTACACTCGAAAGGATGATCCAAATGTATGTAGGCCGCGATATGACCGAATTGTCCATGATGTCAAAAACAGATTGGAAGGAAAGTGAACTTGCTTTCTTCCACCATTCCCTTCAGCAAATGGTTCCTTATTTAAATGTTGAAGGCCAGTCAATCCACAGAGAAATCATTGAAGAAATTGAACGAAGAGGCGGCTTGAATCGTCATGAGGCTGATTATACACATGGCACTAAGCAAAGTTTTGACTAATTCCAAAACATAACTTTTGATTAAAACCGGACGTGTGATAAAAAAACAAAAAGGCTGCTAACTCTATGGTTTGTCAGCCTTTTTGTATTCCAGATACTGCTTAAGCATCTTTTGGTATGGCACCGGGAAAGCAAATTCTTCGATTTCATTTTCGGAAACTAGTCTAAGTTGTGGCGTTTCTTTGATTTCCCCTGTAAAACTTCCGCTGTACACTTGGATATTCCATATCAAATGCGAAAATACATGATCGATCTGCCCGAGAGAATTATGAACTTTTGGCGATATTTCATATTGTTCCTGAAAATGCTCTGCAAGCTGGTCACGCTGCCGCTGGAAATCAAGGCTCAGCTCGACAGTCGGAAACTCCCATAGGTTTGCAAGCAAGCCTGTTTCAGGTCTTTTGCGAATCATGATTTTCCCTTCTTCATTCGTAAAAATCCCAGCAGCGAGCTGTACATTTCTCTGTTTCTTCTTTTTTGTTTTTACCGGCAATTCAGTCTGGACACCTCCATGAAATGCCTGGCAATGTTCTCTGACCGGACATAGCAAGCATGACGGAGATGTAGGAGTGCAAATAAGAGCCCCAAGCTCCATCACGGCTTGATTGAAGTAGGAGGGGTTTTCGTGAGAGATCAGTTCTCTCACAGCTTCTTCAAAAATTTTTCGTGAGGACGGTTTAGCGATATCATCCCAAATCAGCAAAATACGGGACAATACTCTCATAACGTTTCCATCAACAGCTGGTTCCGGCAAACCGTAGGCAATGCTTAGGATGGCTCCAGCCGTATATGGGCCGACTCCCTTTAATGAAGAAATCTCAGAAGGTGAATTCGGAACTTTACCACTATATTTTTCATGTACTTCCCTGACAGCGGTTTGTAAATTGCGTACCCGGGAATAATAACCAAGTCCTTCCCAGGCTTTCAATACCTTTTCTTCATCAGCATTTGCCAGCGCCTCAACCGTTGGAAAATGCTCCAAAAATCGATTAAAATATGGAATGACGGTATCTACTCTCGTTTGTTGAAGCATGATTTCAGATACCCACACTTTGTAAGGATCCTTATCTTTTCTCCATGGCAAATCACGCTGCTCACTTGCAAACCATCCTATCAAGTCATCCTGAAAGGATTTTTTATCCATTTTATCTACACTTTTCTTGATGTCTTTTGCCACTTTTGTTCCTCCAAGTGTTAAACATTCCGGAAATTTGGGAATATAATATTATCGTTTCTGTTTTATGGCCATGAATCCAATCCGTTCAAGCCCGCCAGGCACAAAGTCTTCAAGGCGGCCGAATACAGAATGGCTCCGGGAAAGACGTAATTTTTTCATTGCATGGTAATGTGCCTCAGTCGGTACATAGAATGATTCAATGAACATATTCCGTTGTTCCGACTGGCTGTATGAAAACATATCTGCCTCAAACTCAGGGAGCATATCAGAAATTTTATCGATAGCCTCACGATATTGGCCAAGCAGACTTTGTTTTACCTCATACTGGATAATCATTTGAATCATGCTAGACAGCTCCTTTATGAAAAAATATTGATCGCAAAGGGCAGACTGCTGAATATAGCCCTTTAAAAGTAAACTATAATTTCTATTGTGACAAGAACTTTTAACTACCTATACCTTCATCAAACTAAAAAATCTTTTATTAGGAGGGTGCTAGATGGATACCGGAACCCACGTCGTCATGGGATTTGCGCTTGGCGGATTAGCGACGCTCGATCCTGCAGTCAGTGAAAGCACCGTCACTGCCAGCAGTGTCTTAATCGCGACACTCATCGGCTCACAAATTCCAGATATAGACACAGTATTGAAATTGAAGAATAACGCAGTTTATATACGGAACCACCGTGGAATAACCCATTCAATCCCCGCAGTGCTTCTTTGGCCGCTGCTGATCACTGGGGTTATATACGCTTTCCATCCTGGAGCAAATTTGCTTCATTTATGGATTTGGACATTTATCGCTGTATTCCTTCATGTTTTTGTCGACATATTTAACGCATATGGAACTCAGGCTCTAAGGCCTTTTTCGTCGAAATGGGTCGCTTTAGGAGTAATTAATACGTTTGATCCAATTATTTTTGCGGTTCATGTTGTCGGATTGTTCCTATGGGCCTTTGGTGCTAACCCTGGTTACACATTCCTGACCATTTACGCGATACTTGTTTTTTACTATATATACCGCTTTATTGTTAAACACCGGGTAAAACAAGCGGTTATCAAAATTGTTCCCGATGCCACTGACATCATCATCGCCCCTACGATGCGATTCAACCAATGGAGAGTGGCTGTGATGAACAAGCATCAGTTCTTTGTCGGCCGTGCTCAAAAAAGCCACGTGAGGATCCTGGATCAATTTAACCGTGTTCCTGTTCCCGAAACACCAGTTCTTAAAGCGGCTAAAAAAGATAAAAACCTTTCAGCCTTCCTGTCATTTTCACCAGTTTATCGGTGGGAATGTGATGAATATGATGATTACTACGAAGTAAGATTCATCGACTTGCGCTATCGCAGCAATGGACACTATCCATTTGTAGCTGTCGTGAATCTCAGCAAAGAATTAGGAATCTTAAGTTCCTATACAGGCTGGATTTACAGTGAGGAGAAACTGAGGAAGAAGCTAGAGTTCATTCCTGGTGAAGGCTAATTTAAAATAAAATCCCCGGCAGACTGATAGTCTTCCGGGGATTTTTGTTTGGACGAATGGCTGGAACAATAATGTGTGGCGGTTTCCTTCGCTTTAAGTGTTCCAATGGCCCTTATTGCATCATTGGAGTGGCCTTTTTACAACCTTGTGTGGTTCCTATGAAGCTGTTTGGAACATTGGGGTGGCTGTTTTTCGCCATTGTGTTGTTCCAATGACCCTTATTGGAACATTAAGTCGGCCGTTTTTCAACCCTGCATTGTTCCAATAAACCTTATTGGAACATTGGGTCGGCCGTTTTTCAACCCTGCATTGTTCCAATAACCCTTATTGGAACATTGGGTCGGCCGTTTTTCAACCCTGCATTGTTCCAATAACCCTTATTGGAGCATTGGATTTGCTGTTTTCACCCTTGTATTGTTCTAATGACCCTTATTGGAACATTGGATTGGCTGTTTTTCACCATTGTATTGTTCCAATGACCCTTATTGGAACATTGGATTGGCTGTTTTTCACCATTGTATTGTTCCAATGACCCTTATTGGAACATTGGATTAGCCATTTTTCATCCTTGTGTTGTTCCAATGACCCTTATTGGAACATTGCATGTGTTTTTTTCATTCCCGTAATGTTCCATTGTACAATTAATGCAAAAATGCAATGCTTATTTCCTCAAACCACCTTAATGTGGTTTTGACTGATCAGATTCCTGGTGTAATAAATGTTTATATTTAGGATTCCTTGCGACAAATTCATGCAGCTGGGAACCGTAATGCTCGATCCACTGGCGGACCACCTTATCGGTCATCTCACTGCCCATGTAATTATGGCCGGCTTTAGCATAGGTTGCTTCAAAATCGCCCCATAATAGTTCCACCCATGTCAATGCCTGTTCATAAGTGATATCTCTGTTTTTTTCCAGAAGCAGCCTGGCTAAATGTTCATGGTATTCATGCATGGTGCTCACCCTTTGCCAATTTTTATTATAGTTATGCAACGTTTATGTTTATCCAATACTATAGATGCGTGCAGCTTTTGGGCTTACACGTAATTATACCCGTCACGGAGGCCAATATGCGAAATAAAGAAACCAACTTCCCTAACCAGAACAACAACAAGCTCGAAGGTGAGCCGCGGGCAAAAGCAGAATATGCCTCAAAAAGGGCTGACGGCACGATCAATACTCATCCGCAGGAACGCATGTATGCTTCTTCACACCGTGAGGATGATACTTCTGCAGCAATAAAGGATCATTAAAAAGGCAAAACCAGGAGTTACTCCTGGTTTTGCTCCAATTTTACCAAAAGAGAAATGGGCAGCGCTTCTTCGTTTCCTTCACCACTTAAGCGTGCTCCCCAGGCAAACACTCCATTCATATAATCAATCTTGAAGTAAGAGCCTGGATCTCCCTCAATCTGATATATTTCTCCTGGTTTGAAATCATCTGGATTCAGCATATAGGATTTGGCCATGGCGATTTTGCGTTCATATACGGCTAGCTCGCTCCCCATTCCCATTTGCTCGGCCTTTCTAGCCTTATCACGAAGGCTTGCGATTTCCTGGTTCAATTCATACTCTGTCATCTCGCTGTAACGTTTTTCTCTGTTCATATCTTTCACTCCTGATTGTTCTTGCTTTTAACATTCGATTTTTTGATATATAACTAAATTATAGCATGTTATTTTAAGGAGGCTACCATGAAAGCAATCATCATGACTGGAGCAGGCTCAGGCCTTGGAAAAGAACTCTCTCTGCTTTTGGCCAAGCAAAACTACCATATGATCTTAACCGGAAGAACCGAAGATAAGCTAAAAGACGTTCAGGTTCAAATTGAAGAATCAGGGGGAAGTGCAACCACTCTTGAGCTTGATATCCGAAATCTGGAGGATGTAAAAGAGAAGGCTCTTCTTCTTAGCAAGAAGCACGATCTCTACGGTCTCGTCAATAACGCTGGGATTGGCTATTTTGGTCCTTTCTCTGAAATCTCCGATCAGGAAATCGAGGGGATGTTTCATACCAATGTATTTGGAACGATCCAGATGACAAAAGCCATCCTGCCATATTTAGAATTGAAAAAGGAAGGTATTGTACTGAACATCGTATCCACTGCAGGGCTGCGCGGCAAGAAGAATGAAGCTGTGTATTGCTCAAGCAAGTTTGCTGTGAGAGGCTTTACCGAAAGTATGCAGAAGGAATATGAGGGAACAGGAATCCGTTTTGTTGCAGCTTATATGGGCGGAATGGATACTCCATTCTGGGAAGGCAGCGATCATATAGATGATCCTTCTAGATTCAGGACTGCTGCAGAAGTTGCAGACATTATCATGAATAACCTTGAAAAGGATGAAATTGTGATAGAATCAAAAAAATCATGACAATTGTCATGATTTTTTTATTCCTCATTTTCCTTCTCTTCTATGAATTCATCGATTAATTCCATCGGGAACCCTTTCCGATATAAAGCCATTTTCATTTTTTGTCTATATTCCCGGGCAGGAAGCTTCACATGCTTGTTATGGAGTTTTTCTCCTTGATAGCGAAGCGCATCCATTTCACTGTCCTCTTCTTTTTCCACTTCTGTTTGCTCCAATGCTGCACGGATGATCGGGAAGGCATACCCTTTCCTTTGCAGCATTTGTTCAATTTTTGCTTCAAAATCCTCGAAGAATCCTTCTTATTTTTCATGGCATATTTTTCACTGAGCTTTATGGCTTTTTCAAGCTGAGCATCAAATGAAACCTCATCCACTACTGTGGAGATGATATCTGGACGTATTCCCTTTTCCTTTAATTCCTTTTTCATAACCTCTGCTCCTTTATCCGTTGTATTGATTTGCGTCCGGACATAGGCAAGGGCAAAATCCTCGTCATTTAAAAATTTCAAATCATGCAATTTGTGAATGGCTTCTTTTATGACAGGCTCTGCCACTTCTTTTTTCTTCAGATGATCACGCACTTCGGCTTCGGATCTCATCCGATGTGCCAGATAATTAATGGCCGTATTATATGCCTTGCGGATATCATCCTGGAAAAGCATTTCTGTTACGGCAAAATCATCAAGCTCCATCCCTTTTTTTAATTGATATTTAATGAGAACATCTTCATCTACACTGAACGCATATTCTTCACCGCGGCCACTGTCGGTAAAAATACTATAACGGTCTTTGTTATGTTTCTGAACGGAGATTTTCGAAATAATTGGCATGCGGTTTCTCCTCTCAAGCACTTATTTAGCAAGAATAATTTCTTCCACTAATCCTAATACCAACTTTAACACATTAAAAGAAGGTTTATCATGCGATAGGAAGTAATATATAAAAGTAGTGGACCTTAAGGGGGAATAATAATGAAAATCGCGATTTCCGGAGGTACTGGTCTTGTTGGCAAAGCATTAAGCAATGAATTGATCCGCAATGGCCATGAAGTGATCATTTTAACTCGGGGCAATATTAATTCCAGCACAAATCCTCATTTTGTCCAATGGCTCAATGACGGCGACCAGCCCGAAAAGGCTCTAGAAGGGATCGATGCAATCGTCAACCTTGCCGGTGCGTCAATCAACAGCAGATGGACAGATGAATATAAACGGGAAATACTTGAAAGCCGGCTTCGGGCCACATCTGAAATGAATCGGATCATCGAAAAATTAAAGCTGAAACCGAAAGTCCTTATCAATGCGAGCGCGGTTGGTTACTACGGCACCTCTTTTACTGAAGAGTTTTCGGAGCAGTCTGCTCAAGGACATGATTTTCTTGCTGAAACTGTTGCTCGGTGGGAAACAGAGGCAAGTGCGGTCAGTGATTCAGGAGTACGTGTTGTACTTTGCCGTTTTGGCGTTGTTCTTGATAAAAAAGGCGGTGCCCTGCCTCGAATGGTTCTGCCATATAAATTATTTGGCGGCGGAAAAATCGGTTCAGGCCAGCAATGGCTATCCTGGATCCATATTAAAGACGTTGTCGGCGGCATTATGTTTGCGATTGAAAAGAAACAGTTAGCAGGACCGGTTAATTTTTCCGCTCCTGAACCAGTTAAAATGAATCAATTCGGTAAGACCCTTGCAAAGGTTATCAACAAGCCACATTGGATGCCAGTCCCTTCTGTAATGCTTAAACTCCTTCTCGGAGAAATGAGTATTCTTGTGTTAGAAGGCCAGCGGGTACGGCCAGAAAAACTGCTAAGTACTGGCTACGTATTCCGTTTCCCTCATTTATCGGCAGCTTTAAACGATATTTTCGGCAAATAAATCCGTTTAATCCTTTTCAAGAAGGAGATACTGCTAAAGTAAAACATTTTGAAAGGGTGGACAAAAATGGATAAAAAGAAAAAGGACAAAGCAAAAAGTACTTTATCAAGCATGCAGGAAGTTACATACAGCCATGAATTCAAAAAGGCAGACAGGGCTGCCGGCTACTCAGCTGGAAAGAGATATTAGGCATTAAGAACACATATATGGCAAAACCTAAAAGTACGGAAATAATCATTTCCGTACTTTTTCAATTTAGAAAGGGGTTTTTCGAATGGGACGTTCCAGAGGACAAAAATCACGTGGCAAAAACAGTGCATCACTTCCACAGGTTCCTAAAAATATGAAATCAGATGGAATCGATGTTGAATTCAATCGTGAGCTTGCCGACCAGGCCGACCTTGAAGCGTTGGCCCGTTCAAAAGCTGCTGATGGACGTGCGAAAAGAAAAATGAAATAACCCTTTAAAAATCAAAAGCAGGATCCCAATTGGGATCCTGCTTTTGATTTAAGGGAGAGGGGGAATGTTTCATCAGCTAGGAAGGGGAAATCATGTGAAAAACTTCACTAACTTTCGATAAGTTAAATATACTCCTTATCACCATTTTATACAATTGAATTCACTAATTGTTCAATAAAACTTTTAAGTATCCTTCACTGTTCCGACAAATTATCCACATGTCTGTGCATAATGTGAGTAATTTTATCCCTAGCTATATTTTTCAATGCCTCGCGACCTAATTTCTAATTTATATTTTTTATGTGGATAATGTGGATAACGCTGTGGAACACTTAAAAATCTAACGTTTATGTTGTTGATAACTGTAAGGATAAAAATTTCAGCAATTTATTTACCCACCCTTTTCAGATAATAAACCTAGTGATTTTCCCTTTAAATTCATGGAATGTGAATAAATATGTTTCTAAAATACACATAATAAACCCAAATAAAGAAACTGATTCACTTGGAGGAATTACACCATGGCAAGAAGAAATAAGATTCTTGTACCGGAAGCACGACAGGCTTTGGATCAATTGAAAGCGCAGGTAGCGGGCACAATGAAACCAGAGGATGCCAAATTCGAAACAGCAAAAGAGGTTGGTATCCCTTTAAACAAAGGTTATAACGGAGGCCTTACCACCCGCGAGGCTGGAAAAGTCGGCGGCAAACTTGGCGGCAATATGGTTCGGGAACTCGTAAGATTAGCTCAGCAAAACTTAAATAAAAAATAGAAATATCGATTCTGCCAATTTTATGACAGAAATCACAGTTGACAGCAGCTGGAAAATGAGCTATAATGAATTAGCTTCGCCAATAAAGAAGTAACTTGAAACACATCGATTAACAATGTAAACAATTAATGGCGTTCTGCTTTTATTTTTAGGTAACAACTTATTCACACTGGATCGGCTTCGGAGCCGTTAGGATGCAAGAGAGGTAGGGCTTGCGTCGTTTAGGTTTAAAAATGGTCAAGTGGAATTTTGTACCGCGGCACAGTTTATAATTGACGTATAATATACATCTTGTGGAGTAGCAAGTTACTCGAAAGCGAACCGTAGCCGGTTCGCTTTTTCTATTACATAAAACATCCTATTAGGATCAAAAATCCATTAGGATGTTTTTTAAATTGCATTATTTATGTCATTTTCATCATTAGATAAGGTGTTTTTGAATGAGGGTAATACAATCGTGACTTCAGTTCCAGCACCTAACTCACTTTTATATGAAATAATCCCGCCCATTGCTTCGATGATTTTTATAGACACTGAAGTTCCAAGCCCTGTTCCTTTATCTTTCGTTGTGTAAAATAAGGTTCCCAGTCTGGCAATCTGCTCACTGTCCATTCCTTTTCCATTATCAGTAATCGTTATGTATGATTCGTCCCCGATTGTTCTCTGATCGATGGAAACTTCTCCACCTTCATCTGTTGCTTCTACTGCATTCTTTATGATGTTCACAAGTGCCTGTTTCAACTGATTCCGGTCTGTCTTCACAAACACTTCCCATTCAAGTTTCACATTGATTTGGACATTCTCCTTTGCGGCAAAGGCTTCAAGGAGAATGGATACCTCTGTGATAATTTTTGCCAATTCTGCATCTTCCAGTTTTTCGAATTGGGGCTTGGCAAAATTCAGGTAATCATTGATGATGGCTTCTGCACGTCCGAGCTCCGTCAGCACGAGGCTGAGATAATAATAATTATCTCCTTTTTCTTGTTTATGCATCATCTGTAGAAATCCTTTAACGACCGTAAGTGGATTGCGAATTTCATGGGCGATCGATGCCGCGAGTTCGCCAAGGGTGTTCAGTTTTTCAGCCCGCAATATTTCTTTTCTCATTAAATTTTTTTCGATTATGGATTCATTCAGAATAGCGGAAATCCAAACTGCAAAAACCTGAATCACACCAAAGATAGCGACATTCATCATCAACTTGTTTGTATTCTCCGGAGAAGCACCATTTGTAAAAACATGTATCACCAGGATAGTAAGCATCGCAAACGCAGGCCAAAACCCAACAAACACCGCTGTCCTTATTCTCGTTTTTGCCTCATGCTTCCAAAACTTTTTCATAAAGATTACCGGGACGATTACTGCGAAAAAGCCACTTGCATACCCAAGAAGGATCTCTCCCCCTAAAAATGTCCTTGTGATCAGATACGTAGCCAGCACCATACCGCCGGCAACAGGGCCTCCATACAAAAAACCAAGAACTAACGGTACATACCGTAAATCCCAATACAGTCCGCCTTCTTCGTATGAAAACACCAGACAAAGAAAAACAGAAACACTTTGAAGAAACCCGCATAAATAAGGAGATTGTCCGAGTTTTTTATTTTCCGAAAGGATGCTATTAATAAAAATTGGCATAAGAATGATCAATAAGTCTAGCAGCAGTTTCTCGGCAAGCATCTGATCTACTCCATTCGAAGGGGTGTTTTTATAAAAATACGACAAACTTTTCACTATTCCTCTATTCCCCGGGAAATTTGTCGCATTTCCACCTTTGATTTCGCAAGGATTATCGTAAGAAAAGCGCAAGCGCCTTAATCAGCCCCGACAAGCGCTGGCCGACTAAAACCGCCACGTCCTGCGGCAACGTCGGCACTAGGACATCGTGTCCGTCGAAGGGCCTGACAGTGAAGTCGTTCTTTGACTTCATTGGCAGGACCGAAATTGAAATGTATAGCCGACTGCCCAGAAACGCAGAAACTGGAGACTCCGACAAAGAAGCGCTTTTTGCTTCTGCCGGCGGAGTTGAAGTTTCGGAGTTTCTAGGAGGCGAAACTAGACAATTCGAAAAGCGGAGGCGACTGGTTAACTCCGACAAGCGCTGGAGGGCCTGACAGTGAAGTCGTTCTTTGACTTCATTGGCAGGACCGAAGCGTCTCGAGGAGTTAGGAGCCGCAGCTAGACAAGCGACTCGAGGGGCTAGGCGCTGGAGCTGGACATTTCTCGAAGTGAATTTTATACTTTCTTATCTTTTAAAAGAAAAGGAGCCCTAAGGCTCCTTCTCTACAAATTTATTAATGTTTTCTTTTCCAACTGGCTTGTATATAAGCCATGATAGAAACCTTTATGTCCTAGCAATTCCTCATGGCTGCCTTTTTCTATGATCTGTCCACTTTCAATAACAATAATCTGGTCTGCGTTCTTGATTGTATTCAATCTATGGGCAATGATGAAGGTAGTCCTTCCCTTCATCAAGTGCTGCAGCGCTTCCTGGATTTTCAGTTCTGTGATGGTATCGATGCTGCTCGTTGCCTCATCCAAAATCAAGATGGATGGATCAGCAAGGATTGCTCTTGCGATGGAAAGCAGCTGTTTCTGCCCCTGGCTAATCCCCGCATCGTCCTGCTTTAATTCTGTATCATATCCTTCTGGCAGCCTTGTTATAAAAGAGTGTGCGTTTGCAGCTTTGGCCGCTTTTTCGACTTCTTCGTCGCTGGCGTCCAACCTTCCGTATCGTATATTCTCCCTTATACTCCCTTGAAAAAGAAAGGAATCCTGAAGAACAAAAGCCATTTGCTGGCGAAGGCTTTCACGTTTTATTTTTCTACTGTCGTGACCATCGATTAGAATGGAACCACTATCTGGCTCGTAAAAGCGAGAAATCAAATTAATGATGGTGGACTTCCCTGCTCCTGTTGGCCCTACTAAGGCAATGCTGTCTCCTGGCTGTGCCTTGAATGATAAGCTGGAAACAGTATCTCCTCCCTTTTCATAAGAGAAGCTTACCTGTTTGAATTCTACTTCCCCTTTTATTCCCGGAAGATCAGCTGCTGCATTCTCATCGATTGCTTCCTCATCTGTATCAAGGATATCAAACACCCTATCAGCACCAGCTACTGCTGACAGCAATGTATTGAATTGGTTAGATAAATCATTCAGCGGCCTTGTAAACTGCCTTGCATATTCAGTGAAAATGACAATGGTCCCAATCGAAACCATACCTTTCAAGGCAAAGTAGCCTCCAACAGCAGCCACGAGAGTAAAACTCAGGTTATTCAGCATATTCATCAACTTAGGTATGAAACCGGTAAACGTTTGTGCCCAATATCCTGATTCCTTTAATTCCTTATTTTTTATCCTGAACTCTTCAATAACCTTATTTTCCTGCGAAAAGGATTTAATGATCTTTTGGCCGGAAATCGTTTCTTCAATGTAGCCGTTCATTTCACCGAGCCTGCGCTGCTGCTCTTTATACAATTTGCCAGTCCGGTTTGTAATCCATTTCATCCCCAAGAACATGACAGGTACGATTACCATAGTAACTATCGTTAGGAGCGGGCTCAGCCAAATCATGACCACAAGAGTCCCGACTAATGTAAGCAAACTGGAGAAAATTTGGATTACAGAGGAATTGAGCGTGGAGCTGACGTTTTCTATATCATTTGTGACCCTGCTCATCAGCTCCCCATGCTGACGTTTATTGAAAAAGTCTATCGGCAGCTTATGAAAATGTCTGAAAAGCTGCTTCCTCATTGTATATACTGTCTTTTGTGCTATCCCAATCATCCAGTAGCTTTGCAGCCATAAACTCTGAGAAAGCAATATATATACAGCAGCGAGTCCCACTAGCAGCCAGATGAACCCTTCTGTTGTTTCTTTTGCAAGATATTCATCAATGCCCCAGCCAATCAGAAATGGTCCAAGGAGGCCAAGGCCAGAGCTTGCGAGAACCATCAGAAGGACCAGGATTATTAAGCTTCGGTGATCAGCAAGATAGGACCAGATCCTTTTGACGGTGGAGCCAAGACTACTCGTTTTTTGTCCTTCATCTTCCTTAAAATTGCTTGATTGCTTTTTTAACACTCTGCCTTCACCTCCCCAAACTGGGATTCGTAAATTGCCCGATAAAGCTGGGAATGCTTCAGTAAATAGTGGTGGTCTCCAGCAGCGGTTAAGGCGCCGTCTTCGAGCAGAAGAATTTTGTCAGCCTCTTTAGCCGTACTAATCTTCTGCGTGATGACAATAGTCGTGCATTTGTATTTACTGACAGCGTCTAGCAGCTTCGCTTCTGTTTTTAAGTCAAGTGCACTGGTGCTGTCATCAAGCAGCAGGATTTTTGGTTTTTTGATCAGTGCCCTGGCAATGGACAAACGTTGCTTCTGTCCGCCTGAAAGATTGACTCCCTTTTGCCCTAAAAGCGTTTCGTATTTGTTAGGAAGCTTTTCAATCGTTTCATGGATTTGCGCATTACTTGCAGCCTCGGCCATTTCATCATACGTCGCATCTTCTTTCCCCCAGGCAAGGTTTTCCTTAATCGAGCCTGTGAACAAAAGCGCTTCCTGCGGTACATAACCGATTTGCTCCCTGAGGCTTTTAAGCTTCCATTCTTTTATATTGCGCCCGTCAATCCTGACTTCTCCCTCTGTCACATCGTACAGGCGGGGAATAAGCTGGAACATGGCAGTTTTACCAGCACCTGTGGCACCCAGGACTGCCACCGTTTCACCCGATTCGATCGTAAACGTGAGATTTTGCAGGATTGGAATGTTCGTATTTGGGAATTGGAACGACACATTTCTGAATTGTATGTTCCCATTTGTTATTTCATTTTCATCTGCACTGTCAGCACTGTCCTGTAGATCAATTTCTTCGTTTAATACTTCCTCAACACGCTCAGCCGATGCTTTTGAACGGGATAACACCATGATGATCCAAGAGAACATGGAGAAGGCAGTTGTAATTCTGGCGGCATAGTTCACGATTGCGACTACCTCACCAACTGATACCGTTCCTTTCAGTACCTCTATTTTCCCAAACCAAAGCACGGCTATGATACTCATATTCATGAAAAGGAGCAGGATCGGAATTGTGGCTTCTATTACTCTTAGTGCAAAAACCGTTTTATCCCTGAGATCATTGTTTGCACTTTCAAACCTTGTGCCTTCATAGTCACCTCTGTCGAAAGCCTTTATCAGCCTCATGCCTACAAGGTTTTCTCTCATGACACTATTCACCTTATCAAGGCGTTTCTGGACATTTTTAAATAATTTAGCTGCCTTTGTCATGATCCAGATGAGAAATACTAACAGCGGCGGCATAATGACAGCGAAGGCGAGAGCCAATTTTACATTGACTAGCATAGCCATGACAATTCCGCCAACGACCATAAGCGGGGCACGCATTGCAATCCGCAGGCTCATGAAAACGGTATTCTGCAACTGTGTGACATCGTTCGTTATTCTCGTGATCAAAGAAGATGCTGGGAAATGGCTGAAATTTGTGAAAGAAAATGACTGGACCTTGCCAAAGAGCTTCTCCCTCAAATCAAATCCAAAGCTCTGGCCAGCGTGAGCTGCGATAAATGAATTTGTAATGCCTGAGGCAAAAGCCAGCAGTGAAAGTCCAAGCATGCCCCCTCCGTATTTAATAATCGTATCCAAATCCTTCTCAACGATTCCTTCATCAATAATTTTCGCCACTAACAGCGGCTGCCACAGCTCGACCGACAACTCTATAAGCATTAAGCTAAGTGCCGCTGCAATCGGAATACGGTATGGTTTTATAAAAGAAAAAACTTTCATGAAGTAAAGCCCTCCAGTAGATAACACCTATAATTATTTCGCCCATCGAATTTTCATATCTTTTATCATACCTTGTTTGGGGAATTTTTTGAATTGAAAGATAAAAAAAACGGCCCTTTTTTCAGGACCGGTCTTCTCCACTCTTTCTGTAGAGTAAATATGAATACAGGTAGGGGGTGATCACCGTAATTGCGATAACTGCGAAAAAGACGGTTTCCTTCCAAAAGGCAGGCACAAATGTGGCAGCTATCATTACAAGGCCTCCGAAAAAGAAAATTTTAGAGGCAGCCCGGTGTGTCTTTTTCCAGACTTCATCACTGCTAAGTGTCCAGGGATTGCGAATGCCTATGAAAAAATTAGACCGGATCTGAGGCATGTAATTCCCTAAAACCATGAAGATGATCCCGACGACCAAAGGACCCATGGTTGCGATCGGCACATCATAACCCGCGGCATTAAAAATGATAAATAGATTGATAACAAAAAAGACACTGAGAAGAACATTCATCATCATGTTATAACTCTTTGAAAAATATTGGTAATTTAATTTACGCGGGTCTACTTTAGGCAGAAAAGCCATTGAGACATAAATCAGCACCATGATGCCCAGTGTGGAGAACATTGCATTAATCTTGGCAGCAAAACCATCTGCTTCACCAGTTAGATTCCAGTGGATCGGAACCTGGTCCGGGAGCTTAGGGTAGGCGATTATCCAGGCCAGCATCATCAAGCCAATCAACGTTAAAGGTAAAAAATGCTTTCTCATATTATTGATCCCCCTTTTTATCGGTAAAACTGAATGCCCAGCTGATTAACTCCTGAAAAACCGTAATATTCAGTGAATAAATAATAAACTGACCCTGCTTTTCATCCTGGATCAGACCCGCATGCTTCAGCAGTTTAAGATGCTGGGAAATGCTTGGTTTTGAAATATTGAAATGATCTGCAATTTCTCCTGCTGTTAAATCTTTTTCCTTTAAAAGGTCTAAAATCTTCCTTCTGGTTGGGTCTGATAAAGCTTTGAATGCCTCATTCAAAGTATGAAGCCTCCTTGTATAATACTTAGTTTAGATATTTAGTTATTTAACTAAATAATAAAATAATTATTAGTAATTTTCAACCATAATATAGAAAATAAAGTAAATTTTTATGCAAATAAAATAACCTGAAGCAAAGCTCCAGGTTTTCAAATTTACATACATTCATTTTCCACGGTGTGTATCAACTTTTTCAATAGCTCTACCGAATTGTCCAGAGAGAGAGAATAATACCGCTGTGTGCCCTTTTGTTCGATTGCCACAATATTCTGTTCACGCAGGATTTTTAAATGATGGGAAATCGCCGGCCGCGATAAAGTTGAATGCTCTGCAATGTGGTTAACACTTAAGCTCTCGTGTTCAGCCAAAAGCAATATGATATCCTGCCTGGCTGGATCACTTAATGCAGTAAAGAGCGGTATACACGAACGAAAAACTTCGATTGCTTGTTCCCCCATTGAACGATCTCCTTTATTCTTCTTTTTCCAATATTAAAACGCAGTTATGCCTCTTTCGCAACATATTTGGCTATTTTAGCTGCTAAGCTTCTTGGGAGGAATTTTGCTGCATACGCTCCTAGTTTGTTCGTGCTGCCAGTGATGACTACCCGCTTTCCAGATAAAAGTGCTCGATATCCTTCTTCAGCAACTTCTTGTGATGACATCGCGCCGCTGAACATTTTTGTCTTTTCAACATTGGCAACGGAAGCAAAATTCGTCTTTGTGGCTCCCGGGCAAAGCGTGGTTACCGTTACATTCGTATCAGTCAGCTCTTCAGCCAATGCTTCTGAAAATGAAAGAACGTACGCTTTCGTTGCATAGTAAACAGCCATCAACGGGCCTGGCTGGAAAGCCGCAGTACTTGCAACATTAAGAATTCTGGCTGCATTAGAACTATTTCTCATTTCAGGTAAAAAGTAATATGTCAACTCAGTAAGTGCCGTGATATTTAATTGGATCATTTCCGATTGTTTGCTAATTTGCAGTTCATCAAATTTACCCATTAACCCAAAACCTGCATTATTCACTAATGTATTAATCGTAATACCAGCAGCTTTGACTTCCTCAAAAACTTCTTTGGCCGCATATTGATTGCTTAGGTCTTTTTCAATAACAGTAACTTTTGAATTTGAGTAATGACTCTTTATCTCTTCCATCTTCAATTTATTCCGTGCTACCAGCACTAAATCATACCCATCGGCAGCAAACATCTTTACAAATTCATATCCTAAACCGCTTGTTGCTCCAGTGATCAAAACTGTTTTATTCATTATTGAATTACCTCCTGATTTATCCCTAACATTCAAATGTTTAAACGTTTAAGTGTTTAAACATATAATATATTAATTCCCCTTAACATTCAAGGATTAAATTTTGATAAAGGCTGTTTTCGTAACATTTCATTCTTTAAATATGTTGATTTAATAAAGTCTTTTTATACAAAACAACTTCCACCAAAGCGTAATGTTATTAGAAAAATTATCAAGGTAGGAGTGATTGGAATATTTTTTGTACTTCATGATGGTTAGCTTCATTAGGATTTTCGTTTTTGCATCGGCTAAGATTCTATTCCCAATCTACTCACCAAGAGCACAAAAAAACCGGCCGCAAAATGCGGCCGGCACTTAATGATTATGATTTCTGCGCCAGGTGGTCCTTTAACTGGTCGCGCAAGGCTCTTTTCAGGAATTTACCAACTGAAGTCTTCGGGATTTCTTCTATAAAGATGATATCATCTGGGAGCCACCACTTGGCAAATTGCGGTGTGATGAAATCGAGCAGTTCTTGTTTATCGACGCGATTCTTATACTGTTCCTTCAAGACGACGCAGGCAATCGGTCGTTCCTGCCATTGCTGGTGCGGCACGGCTACGACGCTCGCTTCGAATACGGCTTCATGTGCCATCAATGCATTCTCTAAATCAACTGACGAAATCCATTCTCCGCCGCTCTTGATTAGGTCCTTGGTGCGGTCAACGAGCTTGATGACGCCTTCTTCATCAACGGTTGCTACGTCGCCAGTGTACAGCCATCCGTCCTTGAACGCGTCATTGGAACGATCATCCTTATAATACTCATCAGCAATCCATGGCCCACGAAGCAGGAGTTCACCCATTTCCTCTCCGTCCCATTTGACTTCTCCATTGCCGCCGATTACTTTCATTTCCAGGCCCGGCACAAGGAGACCCTGCTTTGAGCGGATATCGAGGATTTCATCCTCGTCCAAACCGACCTGATAGCTTTTCAGGCGTGATACAGTCGCCAGCGGAGTCGTCTCGGTCATGCCATAAGCGTGAAGGAACGGAATCTTATATTTCGTTTCAAAAGCTTTGATCATTCCTCGTGGCGCTGCTGAACCTCCGCAGACAATGGATCGTAACGAAGAAGTGTCATAGCTTCCATTTTCGAGTTCGTTCAGCAACCCGAGCCAAATGGTCGTTACACCAGCTGTAAAAGTAACTTTCTCCTGTTCGATCAGCTCTGCCAGCAACTTTGGCGTAAACAGCGGCCCAGGCAGTACCTGAGTCGATCCGAACCAGGTCGCGGCGAACGGCAGCCCCCAGGCATTGGCATGAAACATCGGCACAACTGGAAGGACGACATCCGTTTCCGAAAGCGCCGCGGTATCCGCCAATCCAAATGCGAAGCTGTGCAGGACGATTCCTCTGTGAGAGTATACTACTCCCTTTGGATTCCCTGTAGTTGCCGAGGTATAGCACATTCCAGCCGGGTCATTTTCATCGATATCCTTCACGAATTCAAAATTCGGGCTGGCTTCACGGAGCAGGGCTTCATAGGAATAGACTGGCTCAAGCGTTGTTTCTGGAAGCTCATCCTTATCCGTCATGATGATATAGGCCTCTACGGTTTTAAATTGCTCCTTGCTCCGTTCAATCAGCGGCAGCAAATCTTCATCTATTAATAAAACCTTGTCTTCTGCATGATTGATAATATAAGAGACATGTTCCGGTGACAGGCGTATGTTGATTGTATGCAGTACGGCACCCATCCCCGGCGCAGCGAAGTAGACTTCCAGATGGCGGTGATGATTCCAGGCAAATGTGCCGACCCTATCTCCTTTGCTGACTCCCAGCTTTTCAAGCGCACTGGCAAGCCTGCGAGTGCGTTCACCAATTTCCTTGTAAGTAAACCGATGGATTCCAGATAAGGTCCGTGAAACTACCTGTTTTTTCGGGAAAAATTTCTCTGCTCTTTCCAATAGTGATCCTACTGTCAGTGGAACATTCATCATACCGACATTTCCCCTTCCGCTTCTCTTAAAATGTGAATTTTATAAGATACCTTTTGTCTGCCAATCTCTGATTTGCTGTTCAGTCACTCCAAGTGATTCTCTTAAAATAGCTTCAGTCTGTTCTCCTTTATGCGGCGGCTGTGCTAATGAAACTTCAAATTTATCTCCATGCATTTTTATTTGGCCCTCAGCGGAGATAAAGTCCTTTTCCTTAAAATAAGGATATTTTGCCAGCTCGCCGGCCTCCAAAACAGGGGCAAGACAGCAGTCCACTTTCATCCCAAATTCAGTCCACTCTGAGAGGGATTTGCTTTTAAACAAATTAACAAGTTCGTTGTATATTGGATTGGTTTCGTCCGGTTTTGAATAATGGGCAGGCAGCCACTCTTCCCTGCCTACAGCCTGACAGAAGTTTCGCCAGAATTTCGGTTCCAGTGCAGCCAGGCTAATATATCGGCCATCTTTCGTTTCATACACCCCATAACCGATAACAGTTCCGTTCAGTACAGAAACGCCATTTTTGTATCCCGTTTCTCTTTCAATTAAAACATGGTTAGCCATCAAGGATGCCATGCTGTCAGCAATCGAAATGCAGTGATAGCTTCCCAGGCCTGTTGATCCGCGGGCAACCAGACCAGCGAGGATTCGCTCGCTGGCTGCCATGCCGCCAATATAGTCGGCAAATGTATTTGATGGATGAATTGGCTTCGCGCTGCTATCCTTCAGCTGGGCAAGGGCACCGCTTAAACTCATGTAATTTAAGTCATGGCTGCCAAGCTGCGACATCGGGCCGCTGTTTCCGTAGCCGGTAATCGAGCAATAGACAATGCCGGGATTTATATAGCTGACCGTCTCATATCCGAGCCCGAGCTTTTCCATCACACCAGGGCGGAAACTCTCAACGACCGCATCTGCATCTGCAAGGAGACCAAGTGCTATTTGCCTTCCTTCTCCATGCTTCAAATTGATCACAATGCTTTTTTTCCCCGGTTGTGAGCAGTAAATACGTAACCGTTACCTGTATTCCTGGCAGGGTCTCCTTCTGGGGCTTCCACCTTTATGACTTCCGCTCCTAACTCAGCCAGCCTCAGCGTAGCAAATGGTCCAGGTATATAATTAGTGAAGTCAATAATCTTAATCCCATTCAGCATGGTGCAAATTCCTTTCTTTTACGCTGACTGTCAATTAGAAAACAGCTCTTCCATTTGCTTGCGGAGCATGAACTTCTGGATTTTTCCGCTCGCATTGCGCGGCAGAGCCTCAACGAATATATATTTCCTAGGACGTTTGTAATTGGCCAGGCTGTCGCTGTTCTTGCACCATTCGTCAAGCTGCTCCTCCGTGACCTGAGGATCTTTTTTTACAACAAAGGCAGTGACGCTTTCACCCCACCGGTCATCCGGCTGACCTACTATCGCCACGTCAAGGACGCCTTCATGCGCATGAAGGACATCCTCGACCTCCCGCGGATAAATGTTTTCTCCGCCGCTTATAATCATGTCATCTACCCTGTCTTTGACCCATAAATAACCTTCTTCATCCAGGTAACCGATATCGCCAGAATGATACCAGCCTTTATACATCGCTTTTTCCGAAGCCTCTTCACGGTTAAAATAGCCTGTCATCATGCAAGGGCCCTGGACAATGATTTCACCGCTTTCTCCTCGAGGCAGGATATCATCTGGATCTGAAGGACCATCTTCATTTGGCCTGACGATCCTGATTTCATGGTTTAAACAAGCCTGCCCTGCTGCACCTGCCTTGGAAAGCTGTTCATCTTCAGAAAGGAAGGTAATTGCCGGTCCCATTTCTGTCATTCCGTATGCCTGAACCAGCTTAATTCCCAGTTTGTCATGGCAGGCATGGACAAGCGATGGCGCCATTGGGGCTGCACCGTATAGGCCGAGCTTCAAACTTTCGATATTATAGTCCTCCAGTTTTTCCTGGAGGAGCATATTCCACATCGTTGGCGCAGCAAAGAATTTTGTCACTTTTTCAGAATCAATCAATTCAAGCACTTTTTTCGGTGCAAATTGATGGAGGATCACATTGCTCCCGCCGACATGAACCCTTGGAAGGAATGCGCAGTGCAGCTCGGCGCAATGGAACATGGGCGCAGTCACGAGACC
The DNA here is from genome assembly GCF_049532715.1 of Heyndrickxia sp. MSNUG. Classification (NCBI taxonomy): domain Bacteria; kingdom Bacillati; phylum Bacillota; class Bacilli; order Caryophanales; family Bacillaceae; genus Heyndrickxia; species Heyndrickxia sp. MSNUG. The sequence continues at coordinate 1,071,376 of NZ_CP150978.1, read as the reverse complement.
AACATCCCTCGCCCCCAATTTAGTTGAACCAATCACAAGGAGGCTTTGTTCCACCATATTCCGGTGCTTGTGCATGACCCCCTTTGGCCTGCCTGTCGTCCCGCTTGTGTACATGATTGCATACAAGTCATTTTCATTTACTTCAATATCAACCGGCTGTGGTTCCGCAGACTGCACTTTCTCATGGTAGCTCGCCGCATACTCGGGCGTTTCGGCATCAATGAACCAGAAAGCAATATGAGGGAAGCGATTTTCAATCGAAGCAATAACCGGTTCCACTGCTTTTTCAAAAAGAACGACCTTTGGAGCAGCATCGTTCAGGATGTAAGCAACCTCTTCACCCATCAGCCGGAAATTGATAGGATTAAAGACTGCGCCTATTTTTGCACAGGCAAAGAAGGCTGTACCCAGCTCCTCAGTATTGAAAAGGAAGGTGGATACTCGATCACCTTTTTTCACCCCTTCATTTAAAAGGGCATTCGCAAGCCGGTTTACTTCATCGTTCCATTGACTGTAAGTAAAGCGGACATTTTTGCGGGTATCATAGAGGGCTTCCTTGTTCGGGAATTTCATTACGGTCAGGTCAAAAATTTTGCCGATCGTCGTGCTCATTTTCATTCCTCCTGGTAAAATGTCGTTTTTTTGCTTTACTGTGCATTAGCCGGGTGTATGCTGCTGGAGATACTCTATGAAACTATTACTAGGTGACTGAAGACAATCGATTATGAAACGACTTTAGGTATGCTTTAATCCAGCCTTTCAATAATCGTGGCGTTCGCCATCCCATGGCCTTCACACATCGTCTGCAGCCCATAGCGGCCACCTGTTCTTTCCAGTTCGTGCATCATGGAGATCATGAGGCGTCCGCCGCTTGCTCCTAACGGATGTCCTAGTGCAATTGCTCCTCCATTCGGATTCAGCTTGGCTGGATCCGCACCCGTTTCCTTAAGCCATGCCATCGGTACTGGAGCAAAAGCTTCATTCACTTCAAAAACATCAATATCCTCAAGCTTAAGCCCGGCTTTTTGCAAAGCTTTTTCCGTTGCTGGAATAGGCCCTGTCAGCATCAAGGTCGGATCAGAGCCGACAACCACTCTTGTATGTACCTTGAAGCGCGGTTTCACTCCTAACTCTTCCGCCTTTTCACGACTCATCAGCAGGAGTACTGCAGCACCGTCACTGATTTGGCTCGAGTTTCCTGCATGGATGACCCCATCTTCTTTAAATACCGTCTTCAAGCCTCCGAGAACCTCGGGTGTCGTGCCTTCACGCGGGCCTGAATCTTCGGTCATCATGGTTTTTTCACCATTCTCAAGGGTGACCTCAAACGGCATGATTTCTTTTTTAAAATAACCTTCTGCCTGTGCCTTCAGGGCTCGTCTGTGACTTTCAGCTGAGAACTCGTCAAGCTCTGTGCGGGTAAATCCATATTTCTCGGCGATTCTCTCCGCAGACAGCCCCTGATGGATAATTTCGTAGCGCTCCTTCAGTTTTGGGCTGAAAGGAACCGCATCCTGATAATTCGATCCCATCGGCACTCTGGACATATTCTCCACACCGCCGGCGATGGCGACATCCATGTCACCTGCCAGGATTGCCTGTGCTGCAAAGTGGACAGCCTGCTGGCTCGATCCGCACTGACGATCAATTGTCGTACCCGGCACTTCAATCGGGAAGCCAGCAATCAATGCTGCCACCCTTGCAATATCACCTGCCTGCTCGCCTGCCTGTGTAACGCAGCCAAGAATCACATCTTCAACAAGCGAAGCATCAATGCCCGCTCGTTTGACGACCTCCTTCAGTACTTCTGCAGCCAGGTCATCCGGACGGATATCCTTCAACAATCCTTTTCTTCTGCCAACTGGGGTTCGAACACCTTCTACAATTACAACTTCACGCATATATGAATCTTCCTTTCTGCTCGTCGATATCTGTTTTTTAGGTTTTGGCGACTTAGGTGATTTCAATGAACCTTTTTGGAACATCCTTGAGCCGGTTTAGGCTATTTCAGTGTTCCAATTAATGTTATTGGAAAATCACGGAAGGGTTTTTCGCTCTCATAGTGTTCCAATGGACCCTATTGGAACATCACGGAAGGGTTCTTGACTCTCTCAGTGTTCCAATGGACCCTATTGGAACATCACGGAAGGGTTTTGGACTCTCTCAGTGTTCCAATGGACCCTATTGGAACATCACGGAAGGGTTCTTGACTCTCTCAGTGTTCCAATGCAGCCTATTGGAACATCACTGAAGGGTTTTGGACTCTCTCAGTGTTCCAATGGACCCTATTGGAACATCTCTCAAGGGTTTTTAACTCCCCCGCTGTTCCAATGGACCCTTTTGGAACATCACTAAAGGGTTTTTGACTCTCTCAGTGTTCCAATGGGCCCTATTGGAACATCACTGAAGGGTTTGGACTCTCTCAGTGTTCTAATGGATCTTATTGAGAGGTTTTTGGCTCTCGAATTGTTCTAATGTTCTGTTTATACTTTCCCGGCCTATAACCCCAAATTCTTCGCAATGATCGTCTTCATGATTTCATTCGTCCCTGCATAAATGCTTGCTACTGGAATATCGCGGAACCTTCTGGCAATCTCGTATTCTTCCATATAGCCGTAGCCGCCATGAAGCTGCATGCATTCAGCCGCGATTTTTCGTGCGCTGTCGGTCAGCTTCCATTTTGCCATCGACACTTTAGTTACGACATCTTTTCCTTCGATATGCTCGGCGATCAACTGGTCTAGGAAGGCCCGGCTCATTTCTATTTCAGTTGCCATTTCGACGATTTTAAATTGGGTGTTTTGGAATTTGCTCACCGGCTTGCCGAAAGCTTCACGGCTTTTCACGTATTCAATCGTCTGCTTCAGCATCACCTCGGACGCGGTCTGAGCGGCAATTGCCACAAGCAGGCGCTCCTGCTGCAGTTTTTCCATCAAGTAGAGAAAGCCTTTGCCCTCTTCACCAAGCAGGTTTTCCTTTGGCACCCGGCAGTCTTCAAAAATTAGTTCAGCTGTGTCCTGGCAATGCAGCCCTACTTTATTCAGCTTTCTTCCCCGTGAAAAACCAGGTGTATCACGTTCGACCACAAGCAGGCTCACACCCTTATGCTTCGGGTTTGCTTTCGGATCGGTTTTACAGGCGACTACAATCAGATCTGACTGGATTCCATTTGTAATAAATGTTTTTTGGCCGTTTAAAATGTAGTGGTCGCCATCAAGGATGGCCGTAGTCTGGATATTTGCCAGATCCGACCCTGTGCCTGGCTCCGTCATCGCGATTGCTGTAATGATTTCACCTGTTGTGCATTTAGGCAGCCATCGTTTTTTTTGTTCTTCCGTACCGAAAGCGGTAATGTAAGGAACGACGATATCATTATGAAGGCCCACGCCCACAAGCCCCGAGCCCACCCGCTCCAGCTCTTCATTGATGACGACTGCGAATCCCCAGTCAACCTCGCTCCCGCCATACTGCTCATCAATATCCGGGCAAAGATAACCTTGTTCCCCCATTTTCGTCCAGAAGGAGCGCGGAATCATCCTGTCCTCCTCCCACTGTTCGTAAAATGGATATGCTTCCTTCTCTAAAAACTTCCTTAGTGACTTTCGAAAAATTTCGTGGTCATCCGTTAAATAAGGGTGTTTCATTCTTTATCTCTCCCCTTTCGTTCATTTACTGCTGCTTTACTTCATTTAATTTATAGCGCAGCTGGTACTTTAGTATTTTTCCAGAAGCATTCCTTGGCAGTGCTTCCTCAATAAATATCCTTCTAGGAACCTTGTAGCCTGCTAGTTTTTGACGGCAGAAGCTCTTCAGTTCCTGTTCATCCACAGCCGCACCTTGTTTCGGCACAATTACTGCACAGACAGCTTCTCCCCAAACTTCATCCGGGAGCCCGATAATCGCTGCTTCCAATACGCCAGGGTGTTCATAAAGAACCTCCTCAACCTCGATAGAATACACATTTTCACCGCCGGAAATAATCATGTCTTTTTTCCGGTCGACAAGCGTTATGAAGCCTTCTTCATCAATCGTTGCCAGATCTCCCGTATAAAGCCAGCCCTCTTTAATTGTTTTTGCAGTCTCCTCTGGCTTCTTGTAATATTCCTTCATGATGGATTCGCCCTTGATGATAAATTCACCGACTGCACCTGGCTTGATCTCCTTGCCTTCTTCATTGACGACTCTGGCTTCAGTCAGGAATGCTGCCTTTCCGCCTTTTCCAAAATGATTTTTATGTCCTTCGGGATTCAGCAGGATTCCGCCTGGACCAGCCTCGGTCAAGCCGCATAGATTATAGAACTGGTCTGTACGGAACAACTCAATGCTTTTTCGTACTAGCTCAGGTGCCATCGGTGCAGCGCCATATCCACATCTTTTTATCGAAGAAAGGTCATAATCGGCAGCATTCGGTACCTGCAGCATAAAGTTATACATTGCAGGGACTCCGAAGAAATGGGTGATCTTATGCTCCTGAATTGCCTCTAGCGTTTTCACCGGATGGAAATCACGATGGATAATATGCGTTGCCCCAAGTACGACTCCTGATATAAGAAACAGATTAAGCTGAGCTGAATGGAACAGCGGTGCGATATGAAGGATTCGTTCCTCCTGGTTGATGCCCATGCTGATCATCATCGTCAGCCCTACATTGAAGACTCGCTTATGGTCAAAAAGGGCTCCCTTCGGTTTTCCGGTTGTTCCTGATGTATATAAAATTTCAAGATCGTCATGATCGTTGACTTCGATTGGCGGATTTTCCGAACTGACAGCCAATACTCCCTCATATGAGTGATGACCTACTGTGGTTGGAGTTCCGGTCGTGATCACATGGACGATGCACGTTCCTTCTCTTGCTGAAGTGATCGTGTCCTCGAATTCTTCGTCACAGATAACAAGCACCGTTTCAGACTGCTCGAGAATATAATGAACTTCTGATGACGTCAGGCGGAAATTTACTGGTACGATTACAGCGCCAATTTTAGCCGCTGCAAAAAAGGCAAACACAAACTTGTCAGAGTTCTTCATCATTAAAGCGACCTTTTCGCCTTTGCGAATCCCAAGACCGAGCAGCCCGTGCGCCAGTTTATTTACTTCTTCATTAAACTGCTTGTACGTATACTTTCTGCCTTCACACTCGATTGCAAGCTTTTCTGGCGTTTTCCTTGCATTTTGCGCTAAATATGACCCAATATCCATACAGAATTTCCCCCTAGATAAAATTGGCGTATAAATTGAAAGCGTATCCAATTTTATATATGCAATAATTATGCCAATTTTCCAAAAACATTAAAGGCGATCATATTAAGGAATCTTCAGGTAGATGAAGTATGCAGGTGTCCGGAAAATGGACACCTGCTTCGGACACTGTTATTTAAATATGCTGGTGATTCTATTTCTTATCTTGTTGATTCCAAATATAGTAGACGGTCCAAAAAATAATCGGGATAAATAATAGAATATAAGGCCAGAAACGCGAAGGTAACACGGACATTAATCCAATGCCACCGAGCAGGAATGGAGGCATCAAGGTATGATATTTTTTATCCCATTGCACTTAAAATCACCCTAAACTGACAGCTGGTATTTTTTTATTTTTTCATATAGTCCAGACCGGCTGATCCCGAGCAGCCTGGCTGCCTGTGCCTTATTGCCGTTCGCCTGGGTTAACGCCTTTCTGATAGCGCCAAGTTCCGCGTCTTCTGCAAGGCTTACCCTTGGCAAAGCAGGTTCTGCCACTTGAGAAATTAAGTAGTCAGGAAGATCCTCCGCCTGGATTTTCCCATGCTCAGCAAAGGTCATTGCCCGCTCGAGCACGTTTCTAAGCTCACGGACATTTCCCGGCCATTCGTACTGAAGCAATGCTTTCATAGCCTGTGACGAAATTCCGGTTATGCTTGTGCCAAGCATTGAATTCAATTCCTTCATTAAATTGGTGGTCAAATGCTCCACATCATGGACACGATTTCGCAGCGGCGGAATGTTCAGGGAGATGACGTTCAGCCTGTAATACAAGTCCTCCCGAAATTCCCCTGCTTTCACCATTTCCTCGAGGTTCCGATTCGTCGCTGCGACGATTCTAACATCCACTTTAATACGGGCATTCCCGCCAACACGGTAAAATTCGCGCTCCTGCAGAACTCTTAATAATTTTGCCTGGAGAGCCAGTGACATATCGCCAATTTCATCAAGAAACAATGTGCCGCCGTTAGCAAGGTCGAACTTCCCGATTTTGCCGCGCTGCTTCGCCCCAGTAAAAGCACCTTCCTCATAGCCGAAGAACTCAGATTCAAGCAAATCCTCAGGGATTGCCGCACAGTTCACGACGACAAACTTCCCATCGCTTCTGGCACTGCTATTATGGATGGCATGCGCGAACAACTCCTTCCCTGTCCCGCTCTCTCCCCTAATCAGTACGGTTGATCTGCCTTTCGCTGCTTTTGCAGCACTTTTCTTCAATTTTTCCATATAAGGGTCTTCACTGAAAATATGCTCCCAAGTGAATCTAGCTGATTCCGATTTTTGCAGCTGCTGATGGTAAAAGCTCGCCTTGCTTTCCGCCTTTTGCAGCCTTTTGAACATCTCGCTCACTTCATTTAACTGGCGGAACATCACCTTTCCAATTGCTCCGATGACCCGTCCATCCTTCTTGATCGGGATTCGGTGAACGATATATTTAATCCCTTTCAATTCATGAAAATCACTGACTTCCGCTGTTTCTGTTTTGAACACATTGCCGAGCTTGAGCTGAGGAAGCACGAGATCGACTGCCTGATTTAAGACATCCGTTTTCTCCAGGCTGAAAAGCTCCAGCATCGGCGGGCTTACCATCGTGATGATATTCCTTTCATCTGTCATAAGGATTCCATCGTAGGCATGCTCTAGGGTAGTCTCGATGGTCAGCTTCAATTTTTTGACGGTTTGAAGCTCTTCAGCCATTAGTTCAATTTCGGAAATATCCTGGAATAAAACAATTTTTCCTTGCCCGTGGTTAACCGTCTCATATGCTGAAATATGCATAATGGATTTGTATTTTTCATAATGATGGTGAACATTGTTTTCAATGGGCAGACCTGGGAACATGTCTTCAAGGCACTGGGTTTGAATCGACTCTACTGGACGGCCGCAAATTTTCGAAAGAGCTTCATTGGCATATATGATCCGCAGGTTTTCGTCTGTCATCAACACACCCATATTGGAATTCTTTAAAATCGTTTCCAGCTGCTCCTTCAATGTGTTTGCGGATTTCAGCAGCGACTGTACCATTTCCGTTTTGGTGAGCAATCCGATTACCTTATTATTCTCATCAAGGACAACCCCTGTACCAACCTTGCTCGTTTTTACAATTTGTTCAATTTGCTGATAGGGAGTATCGATCCGTATTGAGCGAGCGTCCTTTTTTATATATTCTTTTATCTGTGACTCCAGGGGATTCCCGTCTAGAATCATTTGATACAGCCCGCTCCTCGTAAAAATACCATGGAGGTTCTGATGATGATCCGTGACCGGCAGCAGATTCCATTTATTTTGTTTAATGATTTCCATTGCCTCTCCTAATGTGGTTTCTTCCGTAATCGTACAATCGACCGGAGTTACGATATCTCTGAATTCAATCATCTTATTCTCCCCCCTTAACGCTGGCTTCTCTATTTAAATTTTTGAAAATTCAATCTGATATATCCATTATAAAGGTTACGGATTGCAAGGTACACTTTGGAGGCTGAATTTTTATCTATTTCTAAGGTTACTTTTTAACAAAAATAGACTCTTTCCTTTTTCAGAAAAGAGTCTTAATCTCATTTATTTTGGCTGCATCCTGATTGCACCATCGAGGCGGATTGTTTCACCATTTAACATAGGGTTGGTAATGATGCTTTCGGCGAGATGTGCGTATTCCTCAGGATAACCTAGCCGCTGAGGGAACGGTACCATTTTTCCGAGAGAATCTCTTGCCTCCGCAGGCAGGGAATCGAACATTGGGGTATGAAATAAACCTGGCGCAATGGTCATCACACGGATTCCAAAAGCAGCTAACTCCCTGGCAATCGGCAATGTCATTCCTACAACTCCGCCCTTTGAGGCACTATAAGCTGCCTGGCCGATTTGGCCATCAAAAGCGGCCACAGAAGCCGTATTGATGATGACACCTCTTTCGCCTATTTCATTCGGCTCGTTATTCGTCATTTGTTCGGATGCAAGGCGGATGACATTGAACGTGCCAATCAGGTTGATTGAAATCACCTTAGAAAACATGTCCAAGGAATGGACTCCCTTGCGTGACAGCAGCTTAGCCGCAATCCCAATACCTGCGCAGTTCACCACCGTATTAATGGAACCGAAGGAATCAATGGCCTTGCTGACAGCGTTTGAGACATCTTGTTCACTCGATACATCTGTTTTTACAAAAACGGCACTTTCGCCTAATTCTTCAACAAGCTTTTGTCCCCTTTCCTCCGATAAATCCAGGATTGCCGCCTTGCCGCCCTGCTTGATGATGTTTCTTACAGTTGCTTCACCCAGTCCTGACGCTCCGCCAGAAACGATTGCTTTTACTTCACTCATTTTCATTCCGCATAACCTCCACTTTAATAAAATTACTAATTTTATATAAAGCAAGAATCATGCCAATAGCATTGTGCCTGTATAATAAGGGGCTTTTTTTAAAAAGTGTCCAGATTCCGGACAGATTCAGGAGGAAATTGTACATTTTTCTGTTGTTGAATAAAAATCACCAGTTGAGATTACGACATGCTTTCCTCTATAAAACTTTTTCACTTGTTGTATTGTTTTTTATTTGTTTTGGAGACTTTTTTACTTGTTCAGGACATTTTTTCACTTGTTTAAAGCCTTTTTTCAGATAGTGAATTTTATAATCTTGTACAATTGGATGGTTGGATCACCATTTGGAAAAGTTTTTTCAACGGTTGAGACAGTTTTTCACCGGTTGGATTGATTTTTTCTACGGTTGGAATAATTTTTTCTACGGTTGAAACGGTTTTATCGCCGGTTGGGATTATTTTATCTACGGTTGAACCTATATCACAACAACTACCTGCATTAAACAACAAAAAAATGCAGAGCATCCGCCCTGCATTCATTCAATCAATCTATTAAGCTGCTTTTCGCTTTGCCCTGCTTTTGAGCATTAATTCCTCTAGTGCTCCGGACCCGAAAATAACGCCTGAAACGATGAAGACGAGACCAAGCAAATGTGAGGATGTAATGTGTTCGCCAAGGAAAATTGCCGCGAATATAATCGAAAGAAATGTATTTAAATTAAGGAAAATAGACGCTTCAGCTGGCCCCGTTATCCCAATCGCGTAATTGTAGAGCATGTGCCCAACCGCTGTTGCAAAAATGGCTGATGCGAAGAACACACTCCATAATCCAATTGTGCCGTTGCCAATATGCGATAACCCTCCTGGTTCCTTCCAGAGCCCGATGAAAAATAACAGAATCGAACCGAACACAAGCATATATCCAGTTAACAGGCGTGGATCCAGTGTTCTTGCTGCCTTCGATATAATGATGAAACTGATGGCCTGCGACAGAATCGAAAGGAATACATAAAAATCACCTAAAGACATCCCTGATAAACCTGTGCCTCCGGCGAGCACTGTCAATGAAACACCAATCCCTCCGAAGATAAAACCAAGTGCCCGTACATGAGTCAGCTTTTTACCAAGGAAAAGAATGGCCATGAGGGCAGTCAGCAATGGACCGAGGCCAAGAATGAGGCCGCCATTAACAGCTGATGTCTCTTTAAGGCCGAGTCCCAGGAACAAGTGGTGCCCCGTAACATTCAACATGCCGCCGCCAATTATATAAATCAATTCCTTCCTGGAAGGAAGTCTGACTTTTTTTAAGAAAAAGAGAATGATAAATACAGTTATTCCGGCTGTGAAGACACGCAGTGATGTGATCGTGATTGGCGGAAAATTTCCGACAATTACCTTAAGGGCCGTTACGTTCATTCCCCATAAAAACATGATTCCCGTAAGAATCAGATAGATTTTTAGATTTTTCATGGTGCATCCTTCTTTCGTTTAAACGGTTAAAGCATAAAGTTCATTTTACTACTTTTTTACAAAAGGGCAAGAGAAATTGAATCGTTCTAGACCCCAAATCAGACCTTTTCAAATGAAACTAACTAAAATGTTATTTACAGGTAGTCTGAGACTTCCTGCTTTTCTTTGTTAAAAGTGCCAAAAAACAAGGTAGTTTGTCTCAGGTCGTTTTCCCTCTTCTCTTCCGTCCTACTAGGTGAAAAGAAGGGTTTATTTTTATATTCAACAAAAACCGACAAAAAAAGGTTTAAAATTCAGAATGCTATTCATGAATAATCCCATTTTGAAAGGAGGTGAAAGGATGCACTTCCGAAAATTGATTATTACTGGATTTATTGCTGGCACGGCTATATTTTTACCAGACCTTGCTTTTGCTGAAAAAGCTCCAGATACAGATAAGCGAGAACAACATGCGTCTGTCATACAGGAAACGTTACCAGTCCAGGCTGAAAAGGCTAAAGCGGCTGAAAAGATTACAGCAAAACCTGATGTAAAAAAACCGCAGACTGAACGGAAGCCTGTAATAGAAAAGCCTGTTCAGGCAAAGGATGTTGTCAAACCTCCTCAGGCTCATCAGTCAACTGGAAAAGCCAATGCCTCTTTAAATAGAAGCGAGAAGGCTGCCAAGAAGCTCTTGCCGACTAATGTTTCTGGACAAAAGCGAGGCTTAGTGAAAAATATATCAAAGCCTAAGCCCAGCAATACGGAAGACAAAAAAGCTGCTGTGAAATCCATACATATTGAAAATGAAGTTGTGAGAGAAAAAAAACTTCAATCACCCGGATTGAAGGATAAGGTGGAATCTTCTCAGGATATTGCCAAAAAGCCGGTATCGAATATGAAACCTGCTGCTAATGCAAGTGTGCAAACATCTCCAATAAAAAGAGATGAACCTGTTTCCTCTGAAAATGAGAGGTATCCAAAACAAGATAACCTGCCTAATCCTCCATCACGTACGAAGACTTCAGGGGGGCCTTCAAGTGACCGGACAAGTAATGGAAGTACCAGCACAAGCTTTTTTGATAAGTGGTTCGTATGGAATCAAGATTTTAATCTGATTCTTACCCAGCCATTTTCATCCCGAGCTTCTATTTTTAGAAGCCAGTGGGTCAATGCCCCTCCATCACCGCCACCGATTGCAGCTCCTGTTTTTTTACCGTATACCGACGCTATTTGCCACGGATAACGATATTAAAAAGGGAGCGAATTATTAAAATGAATAATTATATGAATGGAACTAAAGTTGTTAAATCTTTTATGTTAGCTGGAGTATTGTCTATTGGAGTCTTGACAGGAGGGCACTTTACCCAAGCTGCTGGACCAGAAAAAGTGAAACTAGAACAATCTCACTCCGTTAAACCAGTGCAAGTGAAAACTGTAAACACGAAGAAAGCTGCCGTAAAAGTAACTCCTGCAGTTCCTGCGAAGCCTGCTGTAAAGGCTCAGCCAAAAGCAGAACCTAAGCTTGAGACGAAAGAAAAAGCAGTAAAATCACAGGCGAGCGTACATGCAAGTGAAACAGCTAAAAAACATGCTGCACCAAATGCAGCTGTTCACGCACCAGTCAAGCAAACACCTGCTGAAGAAACACCTGCTGAAGAAACAACTACTGAAGAAGTTGTAGTTCAAGAACCAGTTGTCGAAGATGTAGTGGAAGTTGAACCAGTTGCAACAGAGGAAGTAGCTGCTGAAACTGAATCTAAAGAAACAGCTGACATTGAAGATGACGCAAAAGCTAAGAAAGATGAAGATGAAGATCTTGATCCAGCTGCTGATATGAAAAAGGAAGATGACGAAGAAACAGAAGATGATTCTGATTTTAAAGACATCGATCTTGAGAAAGACGCAACTGTAAAAACTGAAGATGAAGATGAAGATGAAAATGACTCTGATTCTAAGGACATCGATCTTGAGAAAGACGCGACTGTGAAAACTGAAGATGAAGATGAAAATGACTCTGATTCTAAGGACATCAATCTTGATTCAGATGCAACTGTAAAAACTGAAGATGATGATGCTGTAACTACAGAAGAAGAAACTGATGAAGAAAAAGTAAATCCTTCTGCTGCTAACAAAATCAATTCTCAAGGTTACGAGAATTCAAGCGAAAACGCTAAGTTGCACGTTGCTGCTAACTCTGCTGTTCTTGCTGTAGAAGCTTCTGAAGATGCTACTACTGAAGACGTTGTGACTGATGAAGATACTACTGAAGATGTTTTGACTGATGAAGATACTACTGAAGATGTTGCGACTGACGAAGATGCTACTGAAGAAGTCGTGACTGATGAAGATGTTACTGAAGACGTTGTGACTGACGAAGACGCTTCTGAAGACGTTGTGACTGATGAAGACGCTTCTGAAGAAGAAAAAGTAAATCCTTCTGCTGCTAACAAAATCAATTCTCAAGGTTACGAGAATTCAAGCGAAAACGCTAAGTTGCACGCTGCTGCTAACTCTGCTGTTCTTGCTGTAGAAGTTTCTGAAGAAACTCCTGCTGATGAAGTAACTGACGAAGTTGTATCTGAAGAAGATGCTACTGAAGATGTTGCAACTGATGAAGTTGCTAATGAAGACGTTGTAACTGATGAAGTTGCTAATGAAGACGTTGTAACTGATGAAGTTGCTGCTGACGACGTTGTAACTGATGAAGATACTACTGAAGATGTTGTGACTGATGAAGTTGCTTCTGAAGAAGAAACAAAAGTATCTCCTTCTATTGCGAACAAAATGAAGTCTAAAGCTTACCACGCAAGTGCAAATGCTAAAGCGAACGCTAATGAACACTCCGCTGTTCATTATTCTGTAGAAGTTTCCGAAGAAGAAGCTACTGATGAAATGACTGAAGAGGTTGTTGCTGATGAAACTGCTTCTGAAGAAGTTGTTGCTGATGAAACTGTTACTGACGAAGTGACTGAAGAAGTTGCTGTTGATGAAACTGTTGCTGACGAAACTGCTTCTGATGTAGTTACCGATGAAGTTACTGCTGACGAAACTGCTTCTGAAGAAGTGACTGTTGAAGAAACTACTACTGAAGAAGAAGCTAAATTAAACACTTCTGCTGCTAATAAAGCTGAGGCTAAAGCGAGTGTTAATGCAAGTGAAGTTGCCAAACAAGTTGCTGCTTTGATTTCTGCTGTACTTGCTGGCGATGTTTCTGAAGAAGCTCCTGCTGATGATGTTGTTGCTGATGAAACTGCTTCTGAAGAAGTAACTGATGAAGTTGCTGTTGAAGAAACTACTACTGAAGAAGCAACAAAAGTAAACACTTCTGCTGCTAATAAAGCTGAGGCTAAAGCTAGTGTTAATGCAAGTGAAGTTGCTAAACAAGTTGCTGCTTTGATCTCTGCTGTAATTGCTGGTGAAGTTTCTGAAGAAGCTCCTGCTGAAGATATTATTGAAGAAGTAATCATTGAAGCAGAAACAAAATAATTGAGTTTTTTTTAATAAGAAAAGGACTTTCACAATTTGTGAAAGTCCTTTTTTTCGGCCATTAGTGAACTAGATTCCCTGTCGTTTGCGGGTTATCCATTAACCAATTATTTTCCTCATTTGCAACAATTAACTCATTGATTTCATATGTATTATAATATTTTTCTTTTACAAATGGGTCGCTTTCTACAAGACTAATCGCTTCTTCTATGTCCTCGCAGATCAGAATCAGCATGCCCTGTTCATTATTTTTAAATGGACCGGCAATCATCAATTTACCCTCCCGGCTTAAATGCCGAAGATGTTCGATGTGCAGGTTCAACAGATTGGCATCAAGCTGCCCTGTTCGTTTCTCCTTTAGAATAACTACAAACTTATCCATATATAGAACCCCAATTTCAATAAGATTTACAGTTCATTATACCATTTACCAATATATCTCATCAGGAATGAAAAATTTCTTTGTTAAAACTACGCTTATATGGGTAAATACATTTTAAGGAGTATTTTTTAAGGAGGCATTTAATTTATGATTCTTGTCTATATCAGCATCGCTGTCATTGTGGCTTCCTTGGCCTATCTGGGATTTGTTGCATTTAAAACCTTTAAAGCGGCGAAACCTTCAATTGAAAGCCTACAGGAAACAGCGACCAAGATGCAGGTTAAAACAAATGCAATCAAGCATGAAACCGATAAACTTACGATTCATCAGCAACAGCTAATGTCAGATTTTGAAGAAAAGAAAAAAGCGGTCAACACCGTCGTTTTTTCGGTAAAACAAACACCTGTTGTCTTCAAGAATGCACTTGTGGCCAAGCCAGTCGCTGCTCTTGAACGTCAGTATAAAGTAAGACAATGGAAACGCAATCGTAAAAATAGAATGGCGCAAACACAATCTTAAACAGGGCTCTCCGCCCTGTTTTTTTATTTCTCCCCACTAAGTGACTATCTTCCCATTTAAAATCTCTTGGTTCATTCCTTAAATAATCGAATCCAACTATTTATAAGACTTTCTAGAGCTTCGTAATTTTAGGTATTTCGTACGATTGTCGAAATAATAATTAATTATTATTATGTATAAATATACAATATTAATTATACGGAGGAATACATAAATGAAACATAAAAAACTCATTTCTGGGGTAATGACAGCAAGTCTGCTCGCTGCTTCCCCATGGACTCCTGCTCTGGCGGAATCTTTTAATTGGAAAAATGTAAATGTGAATGAAGAACAAGATGGAAGTCTGTTCAACAGTGAAAACTATGACTTTATGAAATTCTCGGAAATTGGCGTAAAGCTTGCGGAGCTAGAGAAGCAATCAAACCGAATCAAGGTTGAGGTAAAGGGCCAATCATCTACTGGACAACCTTTGTATGTCGTCACGATTGCAGCGCCAGATTCTCAGGGCAAGTTTGGCAAAATCCAGTCTTTAAGAAAACAAATGTTCAAGAATCCTGGAAAAGCTCAGGAGTGGATTCAAAATAATCCTGACTTCAAGGTTCCGGTCATGATTAATGGTTCAATCCACGGAACAGAGTTTGTCGGCAGTGACGCAGTGATGCAGCTGATCGAGCGTTTTGCCCTTGAAAATGATGATAAGACAAAAGAAATCTTGGAAAACAACATCTTAATTTTCAATGTGGTTCAGAACCCTGATGGTCGTATTAATGCTACTCGTTTTAATGGAGAAGGCATTGACTTGAATCGTGACTTCATCACGCAATCGCAGCCAGAAACGCAGGAAACTGTCGCGTTAATCAAGGAATGGAACCCAATGGTCTTCCTTGATACCCATGGCTATGTTAAAGGTTATGCACCAAATAAGCAGGGGTTGATTGAGCCTTGTACACCTCCACATAATCCAAACTATGAATATGATCTTTACAATAAATGGGCCTCTAAACAGGCAGAGGCAATGGAAGCTCAAATCATGTCAAACAAGAACAAATTTACTGGCAGCCTCTATCAGTCAATGGAGGGAGTCTATGTCCCTCAGCGTGATGACGCAGCAGGCTGGGATGATTACCCGCCAATTTTCACGCCGATGTACGCTATGTACCATGGAGCATATGGCCATACGCTAGAGGCACCTACCAATGACCTTGACGGTGTTCAGTGGATGTACGATGCAATCATGGGTGCACTTCAATATGCAACTGATAACAAGCAGGACATGATTACCGACCAAATCGAAATGTTCAAGCGCGGAATTAATTTTGACCATCCGTTCCATGATGAGGGTTTCTTCCCTTCAGCTTATGTACTGCCTGTAGATTCTGAAGATCCAACTGTCACTCAAAAAGCGATTGCCCACCTTCAGAAAAACGACATTGAGGTTGTTCAGGCTTCAAAATCCTTCACTGCTGACGGAAAGTCCTATCCAAAAGGAACATATGTCGTGAAAATGGACCAGGCTAAGGCAGGTCTGGCTAATACAATGCTTTGGGATGGCGAAGATATCTCCGAAGACACACCTTATATGTATGACATTTCAGCATGGAGCTTGCCAGAGCTTTGGGGATTCGAAGCGATTGCTGTGGAAGATGAGTTCAATATGACCGCTGCAAAAGTGAATCAGGTACAAAGCCAGGGGTCAATAACTGGAAAAGGTCCATTCTTGATTCCAAATAGCTCTGTAAAGGCTGTAAATCTTGTGAATACATTGCTTCAGCAGGGCATCACTGTAAAAAGGGATACTGCAGGCAATTTTTATACTGAAGCTTCTGCAAATGTGATTTCTGCTGCTGTAAAACAGTCCGGACTTCAGATTGGAACGGCAAAGGTACCTGCAGATACAGTGGACGTTTCTGACGTAAAGGTCGCCATCTTAAAAGACGGCGGAATGGGTAAAGTTCAGTCACATTCAGGAACAAAACTCGCTCTTAAGCGTCTCGGATTTAACGTTAGTGAAGTGACTCCTGCTGAAGTTGCTGAAAAAAGCTTAGCTGGATTCGATGTGTTTGTTTACAGTGGTACAGAAAACCTGATTTCGACTACCCTATCAACAGCAAATAAGGAATTCGGTTTCCAAAACCCAGCTCAGCTCGATCAATTTAAAGCAAATCTTGAATCCTTCTTGAAGGTTGGCGGCAAATATATCGCTGTTGGTGCCGGGGCTTCTAGAGCAACAAAAACACTTGGTCTGACGGATGATCAGATTAACGTCGGCGGTTCCAACAGCAACGGAATTGTAACGGTTGATTATCAAGGTTCCGGAGTAACAGCAGGTTACAGCCAGAATGATATCGGCTTCGTTTACCGCCCAGTTTGGTATACCAACACTGATAATGATCAAGTTGCTGCAACCTTTGAAGATAGCTCAGACTTCTTTGTTGCAGGTCATTGGAGAGAAGACGCGAAAAAAGGTGAAGCACACGGCAAAGCAGTAATCGTGAAAGAAAAGGATAAAGATGTCACGATGATCGGTCTAGAAGCAGGCTTCCGCGATCATACAGACTATCTGTTCCGACTTCTTTCCAACAGCATTTTTGAAAAATAAGCATTGAAAAAGCATCGGGAAACATCCCGATGCTTTTTTTACAGGAATCTTCTATAGATAAAGTCCAGCCAAAAAGATACCCAGTGCTTTTTCATAAATCTCATCAAACTGGGATATTGGCAGCGGATTGATTCCAGAACCCAGTTCCACGGTGAAGCCTGGGCGGCGCCAATCCTGGATGAACCAGTCTTTATAGCCTGCATAGCTCTCAATTGTCTTCACTGGCTTGTAGCCGCTTACTCGTGCGAATTCATTGGCCATTGCTTCGGATTCAGGCGGCTCAAGGTTATCAAAGCCCCAATAAATCTCTTCTCCCTGGGTATGGAAAGCAATGACACGTGAAAAATCACGCCTTCTTGTCAGCTCTGCCATTCCAATTGCTTCGGGTTCGGTCAATGGTCGCTCACCGCCATAATCCCTTGGACCTGGCTGTTTTGGGTTGCGTGCTCTTTCAAGCTCCCATTTTGCCGGGAACTGGTCGTTCAAATCGACGCCGCGGATATTCGCCTTCCAGCCTGTAAAATCCCTGCTTCCTTTATTAAACTCGACAACCCTATCATTCCACGGCTCCTCTTCAGGCGGACCATTCAAAACCAGATTCACGCCATCAGGATTAACCATAGGCACAATCGACAGAGTTGTTTGGTTATAGAAGTTTGCCATGGACAGCCCACGGATCGAAGTTTTATTCGTTACGGCAAGCAGGTAATCGTTTAAAAAAGTCATGATAATCGGAGTCGTGATCCATTCATTCGCATGGAATGAAGCATTATAATGCACTCTTTTGCTCCCTTTGCCTATTAACGCTTCCGGTATCTTTTTCCCTAAAACGGAATTTCCTATGGACGGCAGCTGCATAAATGGATAGACACTCTGCAAGCGATTCAAGTCATTCGTAAGTGCAGCATAATCATAATTTTTCTTTCCCTGGACAATCCTCCAGGTAATCCGCAGAGGAATCTTGATCATCTGTCCAATATACAACCCGTTTGGATTGATATTCCGGTTTGCCAGCAGCAAAGCATCGACCTGCAGCTTCCTGTTCTGTGCAATTGCCCATAATGTATCCCCTGCCCTGATTCTGTAATCCACTGCAGCATAGCCGGGAATTCTAACCTTCTGTCCAGCCATTAGTGCATTAGGGTCCAAATCGCGGTTAGAATCTATGATCAGCTGAAGAGAGACATTAAAAACATTGCTGTAGTACCAAAAGGAATCTCCCCTTCTCACATATATATCCATAGCGCTCCTCCTGTCCTTACTAAAGGTTGCATCTATATATATGTATGTGACTACTTTTCAAAACTGGCAGGAATATTTAAGAAACATGTTATTTAATGAAGCATTTTACAAAATATTTGCTTATACCCTAATCTTTTAATCCAGTCAAAAAAGCTTTGACAGCCTGCTTATAACTTTCGTCTAAATCCAGCGATAGACCAAAGCCACCTTTCTGTTCAAGGGAAGCAAAACCATGCATAATGCTTCTTAACCCTCTGACAGCATGAATAGCAGAATCCTCCTTTAATTTAAATGGCTCGATGGTCGAAACGACCAGGTCAACAATTTTCTTTCCTGCGTAATAAACTTCTGTATCAGCAGGATCCGGTGCAGATAAAGCCGACTCGTACAAACCAGGATTTGTTCTTGCAAAAGAAAGATAGGATTCACTGATCGCCAGCACAGCCTCCTCTCCAGGATGCTTGCCTGTTGCCGCTGTGGCTAATCCACGGTAAAGCTTCTCTAATGAAAAAATCGCCAGCTCTCTTTTGATTCCCGGAAGTCCCTCAAAGTGGTTATATAATGAAGGAGGTTTTATCCTTAGCTTTTTCGCAAGCAAAGCAAGGGTAACGTTCTCGCTTCCAAATTCATTTGCCAGCTCAGCTGCCGCCATGATAATTTCGGTTTTATCCAGAGCTACTTTCGGTCTTGGTGACATGTTCTTTCTCTCCTTTTATTTGGATAAAATCGCCATGGCTTTCTTGATCGCTTTTTCTAGCTGTTCAGCAGGAGATCGAAGCAATTCCCCATGCCCCACTGCAAGCAAGCTCGGTTTTAGTCCTTGTATGATTCTGGCGCTTTCCAGCGCTGCTTCTTTGTTCCAAGTTGCCATTGCCGGGAATGGAAACCACGGAACAGTTATGCCTGACACGGCCGTTCCTCCTCTAGTCTGGAAGGCATCACCCGCAATTACTGCATTCGTCCTTACATCAAGGAATGACATGGATCCAGGTGTATGACCAGGAGTTAAAAAGGCGGTTAACGACCCAATTTTATCGCCATCTAGTAAAAATGTATCCGGTTTCGTTTTAATATTCTTAGGTATTCCCCCGCGAATTGGCAGCTGTGGTTCTGAAGGATCCAATGATGTATCTCCAGCTAGCAGGCGAGAATCTCTATTTGAAATATAAACAGGTACTTGCAGCTTTTCTTTCAATTTATCAAGCGCACCAATATGGTCACCATGTGCGTGAGTCAGAACTATTCTTGTGATTGGCTTCCCAATTTCCTTTGCAGCCTGCAATATAGGTTCTGCACTATTAGACAATGCCGCGTCAATCAAAGTCAAACCATCCTCTTCTTCGATAAAATAACAATTCACTGGAAACAGTTTTGGCATAAACGTCAGTTGATATAAAAAACCTTCTTTTATCATTCTCATGAATAGATCCTCCATTTAACTAATATCGTTAGTTTTATTGTAACTAATGATATTAGTTTTAACAACTAGAACTTTTCGACAAAAAAAGCAGAGGCTGACTGCCCCTGCTTTCAAGTTACTTCTTCACTTCGGTTGTTATACCAGTCGGCGTAAGATCCATCTCCTTTAAGCCAACCCATTTGGTTTTATTGGAGATTTTATAGCCGAACCACAAAGCGAGGAATAACGGTATTCCGATATAGGTTACCATAATCCCCTGCCAATCAATGCTGTCCCCTGAAAAAGCTTGATAGTTTTGTCCAAGAATGATAAAAATACAAAGTGCCGCCGCGAACAAAGGCCCTAACGGGAACCATTTTGCTTTATAGGTTAATAGATTCATATCTCTTCCCTGTGCGATGTAGCCCTTACGGAAACGATAATGGCTGACGGCTATGCCTACCCACGCCAGGAAACCGGCAAGCCCTGATGAATTCAGGAGCCACATGAATACTTTCCCCTCACCGAATATTGAGCTGAGGAATGCCAGCAGCCCGAACGCCGTTGTAGCCAGCAATGCATTGACCGGAATTCCATTTTTATTGACCTGTTTCAGGAACTTGGGGGCCTGTCCCTCTTTTGCCATCACCCATAACATTCTTGTAGATGCATATAAACCGGAATTTCCTGCAGATAATACAGATGTTAATATAACAGCATTTATTATAGAAGCTGCAAATGCAATGCCTGCATTTTCAAATACGAGTGTGAACGGGCTCATTGCCACTTTATCAATATCTCCGCCAAGCAGCCTTGAATCTGTGAACGGAATAATCATGGCGATCACAAAGATTGATAGCATATAGAATAGCAAAATGCGCCAGAAAACCTGCTTGATTGCTTTTGGAACATTTTCCTTAGGATTTTTACTTTCGCCAGCTACAATCCCGACAATTTCAGTTCCCTGGAACGAAAAACCTGCCACCATGAAAATCCCAATGATTCCGAGAATCCCATTGTTAAATGGGGCATCACCAGTAGTAAAGTTTTTAAATCCTCCGACATCTCCTGACATGATTCCAAAAATCATTAGTAATCCAGTAATAATGAAGGCGATAATAGCCACTACTTTAATAAGTGAGAACCAGTATTCAGCTTCACCATATTGTTTTACTGATAGGAAATTAAGTCCAAAGATAATTATTAAAAATAGTGCGCTCCAGATAAAAGATGGTGTATCAGGAAGCCAGTATTTCATTAAAATCGCTGCCGCGGAAACCTCAAGTGCCAGGGTGATTGCCCAGCTGAACCAGTAAATCCAGCCAATCGCAAAACCAAATGCCGGGTCAACAAATTTTGTCGCATATGTACTGAATGACCCTGTTACCGGCATATAAGTCCCCATTTCACCAAGGCTCGTCATAAGCAAATACACCATGAAACCGATTATCCCGTAAGCAAGCAGCGCGCCGCCGGGGCCTGCCTGGTATATAGATGCTCCGCTGGCTACAAATAATCCAGTTCCAATACTGCCTCCGATGGCAATCATTGATAAGTGCCGGGTGCCCAGCCTTCTTTTTAATCCTGATGCTGCGCGTACTTTTTCTTTATTAACCCTGCTGATTGCCTTTGTACTTGTGATATGAGCTTCTTTCATAGTTTCTCCTCTCCTGTTGCTCAGTGTAGATATGAATAATGCTTGCTTGCTAACTTGTTAGTGTAGGAGTAAACTACCCGCTTTTATTATTCCGCTAACATTCTGATGAAAAAAAATTTCATTTAACCATTAATTCCATAATTGCAAATCAAATCATCTAATACCTGGACTCTCACCGCCAAAAATATCTGAATAATAATCTGAATAAAATTACTTATTTAAAAATTTAGAATTATAAAATATAATTTGGACATACCAAATAAAAAGGTGGGAATAAAGTTGAAAGCGATTAGGTCGATTATCATTTGGGGATTGGTCTCCGCACTTGGTGCAGCTGGCTTTGCGATGATGGCTTTGAGCAGCGGAGAAAGCGTTAATGCTATCTGGCTATTGACGGCAGCAGTCAGTGTATATGCCATTGCGTACCGATTTTACAGCCGATTCATGGCAAGGAAAGTATTTGAACTTGATGACAACCGAAAAACTCCCGCAGAAATTAATAATGATGGGAAAGACTATGTACCCACAAATAAATGGGTGCTTTTTGGCCACCACTTTGCAGCCATCGCTGGAGCTGGCCCCCTTGTAGGTCCAATCCTGGCAGCGCAGATGGGCTATTTGCCAGGAACCATTTGGATCGTAGTCGGGGTTGTTCTCGCTGGTGCAGTCCAGGACTTTATCATCCTGTTTGGGTCTATGCGCCGAAATGGGAAATCGTTAGGTGAAATGATTAAAGATGAAATGGGAAAAGTGACAGGCTTTATTGCCATGATCGGGATTCTCGGAATCATGATCATCTTATTGGCTGTCTTAGCTTTAGTTGTCGTGAAAGCGCTCGCAGGAAGTCCTTGGGGTATGTTTACCATTGCTGCAACGATTCCTATTGCAGTATTCATGGGATTCTATATGAGGTATATGCGTCCAGGAAGAGTTGGGGAAGCCTCTGCTATTGGAGTTGTACTGCTCCTTTTGTCCATTTTTCTTGGGCAGACTGTTGCGGAAAATCCATCATTAGCCGCCATGTTCACTTTTAAAGGTGAAACAATTGCAATTATGATGATCATTTATGGTTTTATCGCTTCAGTTTTGCCTGTATGGATGCTGCTTGCACCGCGTGATTATTTGAGCACATTCCTTAAGGTAGGTACGATTTTAGGTCTTGCTCTTGGAATTATTATTGTAGCACCGGACCTATCTATGCCTGGAGTAACGCAGTTCGTTGACGGTACAGGCCCGGTATTTGCTGGAAATATGTTTCCTTTCTTGTTCATTACCATTGCTTGCGGAGCTGTATCCGGGTTCCATGCGCTAGTATCATCTGGTACAACGCCAAAAATGATCGAAACAGAATCTCATGCACAGCCAATCGGTTACGGTGCAATGCTGACAGAATCCTTTGTTGCCGTCATGGCAATGATTGCAGCTTGCGTCCTGACACCAGGGATTTACTTTGCGATTAACAGTCCTCCTGCTGTGATTGGAACGGACGCTATCCAGGCTGCCCAAACAGTTACAAGCTGGGGATACACGATTACTCCGGATGATATAACAAACCTCGCTAATGATGTAGGAGAAGAAAGCGTTCTATCACGTACTGGCGGAGCGCCGACTCTTGCAATTGGCATGGCCGTGATTTTCTCTAAAGTGATTGGCGGAAAAGCGTTGATGGCTTTCTGGTATCACTTCGCAATCCTTTTTGAGGCCCTGTTTATTTTAACGACCATTGATGCTGGTACTCGTGTTGGCAGATTTATGATCCAGGATATTATCGGAACGGCTTACAAGCCATTCGCCAGGACCGATGCCTTGATTCCTAACATTATTGCTACCACTCTTTGTGTTCTTGGTTGGGGGTATTTCTTATACCAGGGTGTCATCGATCCTCTGGGCGGAATCAATACCCTCTGGCCGCTGTTTGGAATCGCGAATCAGATGCTCGCAGCAATTGCCCTATTACTTGGAACGACTATATTATACAAAATGGGTAAAAAAGCGTATGTCTGGGTTACGCTCGTCCCAACTACATGGATTTTAATCGTAACAATGACAGCTGGCTGGCAGAAGCTTTTCCATGAAAATCCTAAGATTGGATTCCTTGCTCACTCTAAAGTATTTAAGGAAGCCTTGGATGGAGGAAAGGTTCTTGCACCTGCCACTACTCCAGCACAGATGAAACAGGTGCTGATCAATGATTATGTCGATGCCGGGTTAACCGCCTTCTTCATGATTGTCGTCATCACTGTCCTGATCTCAGCCGTTCGAATCTGGATGAAAGTTTTAACCAACCAGAAGCTAGAACTTCACGAGGATCCTTATGTGCCAAGAAATGAAGGTGACTTAAAGCATTATGCTTAATCGTCTTAAGAGCCTTTTTCAATACAGGAAACAGTTCATCAGCCTGCTTGTAGGCGTGCCCAGCTACGAAAAATATATCGAGCACATGGCTGCCCATCATCCTGAAGAACCTGTTAAAACAAGAAAAGAGTTTTTCTGTGAAGCACAGGAGTCAAGATACAGCGGCAAAGACGGCAAGGTTTCACGCTGCTGCTGAACAGAATAGCGCAATTGCCTCTTATGGCTGACTACTGACATACTAGTAAAAACAAGCCTGCATCTCTGTGATGCAGGCTCGTTTTATAGCTATTAATCTGTTAATCAAACGTCTGAATGCTTTATAAAACCTTGCTCAAAAATGCTTTTGTCCGTTCATGCTGCGGGTTTTCGAAGAGATCTTTTGGTTTGTCCTCTTCAATGATCAAGCCACCGTCCATAAAAATGACCCGGTCCCCCACTTCCCTGGCAAAGCCCATTTCATGGGTGACAACAACCATTGTCATTCCTTCGCGGGCGAGCTGTTTGATCACTTCGAGAACTTCGCCGACCATTTCTGGATCAAGTGCTGACGTAGGCTCATCGAACAGCATGATTTTCGGCTCCATCGCAAGTGCCCTGGCAATGGCCACCCGCTGTTTCTGGCCTCCTGAAAGCGAAGCAGGATATGCATCTGCCTTGTCCTCCAAGCCTACCTTTTTCAAAAGCTCCATACCTTTCGCTCTCGCATGCTCTTCCGCAATTCCGCGAACCTTTAGAGGAGCAAGCATGATATTTTCTATTACCGTCTTTTGAGGGAATAAGTTGAAATGCTGAAATACCATCCCAACATCCTCACGCACTTTATTAATATTCGTGCCTTTATCGGTGATGTCCCTTCCTTCTATCAGCACATGGCCGTCGGTTATTGTTTCAAGCAAATTGATGCAGCGCAGAAAGGTTGACTTTCCGGATCCGGAAGGCCCTATGACAACCACCACTTCCTGTGGCTTGACTTCAACATCAATCCCATTCAATACCTTGTTATGGCCAAAGGATTTCTTTAGGTTTGCAACTTTTATCATTCTGTATCAAGCCTTCTTTCCAAATGACTTAGCAGGAAGCTAAGTGAAAGTGTCAGTATGAGATATATAACCGCTGCAGTCAGATATGGCTCCCAGACCCGGTAATACTGCCCGGCCATAGAACGTCCCCAGTACATGATTTCGGGGGTGGCAATGACTGCTGCTAGCGAGGATTCCTTAATCAGGACAATGAATTCATTGCCAAGCGGCGGAATCATTCTTTTAAATGCCTGAGGCAAAATAACGTATCGCATCGCTTGTACATGGCTCATTCCGAGAGAACGGGCTGCCTCCATCTGTCCTTTGTCAATCGACTGGATACCCGCCCTGAAAATTTCAGCAATGTATGCAGCCGCGTTCAGGGAAAGCGCGATGATCGTCGCAATAATTCCATTCGTTTCACCAATAAACATAGGTACTACACCAAAGTGAATCAATAAAATTTGCACAAATAACGGCGTTCCCCGGAAGAAGGTGATGTACCAGTCAAACGGCCACGCAAGCAGCTTCCGGCGCTGCATCTTGCCAAGTCCGATAAACAGGCCCAGGATTGTCCCAATCGCAATCCCCGCCAGAGAAAGCCCAATGGTTACGAGTGTCCCTTTTAATAGATAAGGAGAATATTCAAGGATAATATCAAAACGAAAATCCATATCTTGACCCCCAAAACTGGAATGCAAATTCAAAAATAAATTCTTAAAGATTCAAATATTATTAACAAGTAAAAATGAAGCCAGCTTGTTAAAAATTATCTTTAGCAGCAATTAAAAAATGAATCCAGCAATTAAAAAATAACTTAAACATGTTAAAAACACGTTATCTCGATTTCCACGTTCAAATAGATTAATCGATCCTCTATTAATAAGTCTTCGATTATAAAAAAATGCGTAACACTAGTTTAAGAGTTACGCATCTTGGCAGGTTGTTTGTTTCCCCATGTTATTTTGATGCTTTTTGTGCTTCCTTCAGCTTTTCCATATTAGGCTTTTGCCCGAACCATTCCTGATATATTTTCTCATATGTGCCGTTCTCGAATACCTTTTCGATCGCTTTATCGAAATCCGCTTTCAGCTCGGTTCCTTTCGGGAACAGAAGGCCGTAAAATTCAGCCTCAAAGCTGCCGCTGTCTTCAATGACCTTCAATTTTTCCTTCGGATTGTTCTTCGCATACACCTCAACCACTCCGTTATCTGCAACGACGGCAGCGGCTCCTCCACTCATCATTTCCATGATGGCAAGGTTGTTGTTTTCAAATTTTTTAATATCCTCATTATTTTTTCCCAGGAGTTTATCCATTGCTTCCTGGCCAGTTGTGCCATTCTGGACGGCAACCACTTTCCCCTTCAGATCAGCCGCACTTTTAATATCACTGTCTTCGCGAACCAAAATCTTATTGGTTGATAAGAAGTATGGCAAGGAGAAATCATAGGTCTGCTTTCTGTCATCATTGATTGTTATGGATGAAATCGCAATATCAGCACGTTCGCTTTTAATTTCCACAAAAATAGGATCCCAGCCGACATGTTCAATCTTCAGTTTATAACCTGCTTCTTCCGCAACCGCTTTTAAAAAGTCGATATCAAACCCAACGATTTTATCGCCTTCCATGTATTCAAACGGTGCATAGGCCGCATCTGTCACGACGCGGAGTTCCTTTTTCCCCGCTTCTGACCCTGTGCCGCTCGTATCGCTGGTCTTGCTTGTACCGCAGGCAGAAACTATTAACGCAGTCATTGCCATCAGCAGAATAGCAAAAAATCTTTTCTTCATCCTTGTTGCCTCCTCTTTTATAAAAAACGCGCCTAAAACTTTTAGTAATTTATATGTGGCAATGCGGGCTTGTATTACCCGTGGAGATTAAGAAAAAACAATAAGTAAAACTTATTTGCAATTATTCAAATCTCGAAATTTCCTTATCTTACCTACTAAATTAAAATGAAAGAAAAGGAGGGATTCATTTGAAATTTAAATTTAAAGCAATAGACCACGTTCAACTGGCAGCCCCAAAGGGTTCAGAAGAGAGTGCAAGGAAATTTTTCGGAGAAATACTAGGTTTTGAAGAAATTGAGAAGCCGCCGGTACTGAAAAAAAGAGGCGGCGCATGGTTCAAATACGGCAGCTGCCAAATCCATATCGGCATTGAGGAACCGTTCGTACCTGCACAAAAGGCACATCCGGCCTTTGAATTAGATAATATTGAAGGGTTGAAACAGCACTTAGCGGCAGCAGGTGTAGAGTATATTGAAGACGACAATCTTCCTGGCGCCAATCGCATTTATGTTCAGGACCCGTTTGGGAACAGGATTGAATTACTTGAGTGGGTTTAATTAATCATTAAATTCTTGCTTGTTTGCTTGGTTTTCAATCACACTAAAATTTGGTATAATATTTAGAAAAGCGAAATATTCGTACCGAGAAAGAAGTGTTGATGGAATGACCCAGCAGCAAAAGGCAAAACGCAACTTAATCATCATGTGGTTTGCGAATTTCTTTATCGCCGGCAGCATGACAATGGTTATGCCTTTTCTCTCACTGTATATTGAAACGTTCGGTGATTTTACGGAAAAGTATGTCCAGAACTGGTCTGGCATTACATTCAGCATAACCTTTGTCACTGCATTTCTATTCTCTCCGGTCATTGGCAGAATGGGTGACCGGTTTGGCCGAAAAAATATCCTCATCTTCATGGCTTTCGGGATGGGATTATCGATCTTCCTGCTTGGATTTGCACATTCCGTTTGGCAGTTATTTTTACTGAGAATGTTCATGGGCTTGTTTTCAGGATTCATCCCTGTCTCCCAGGCGCTCATTTCAACTCAGACACCTAAGGAACATGCAGGCAAGGTATTGGGTACATTACAGACTGGCAGCATAACAGGCTCACTGCTCGGGCCGATGATTGGCGGCGTGCTGGCTGATTCCTTAGGATATGCTGCCACCTTCCAATCCACATCAATCTTTATCCTGCTGTCCGGCCTTTTAGTATTCAAAGTCATGGAACACAGAATCGATATAAAAAAAGGGACGAAGACGAATTACAGCCGCAAAGAAGTACTTCAGCATATTCTTAAAAATCCAATCATGGTGAATGTTCTTTTGATGTCGATGCTTGTCCAGATTGCCCATTTCAGTATTCAGCCAATACTATCTCTTTATGTCGGTGAATTACATGGACATGTAAATCTTGCATTCTACTCCGGTATTGCCTTTTCAGCTGCTGGACTGGGGAATTTAATGATGGCACGAAATTGGGGAAAGATTGCTGATAAGGTTGGCTATATAAAAATCCTTGTCATTCTTCTGTTTTTATCAGCAATTGTTTATTTGCCAGGTGGGTTCGTCGAGAATATTTGGCAGCTTGTCCTGATTCGCTTCCTGCTCGGAATCACAATTGGCGGAATTATCCCGGTAAGGGTTGCGTATATCAGACAGGAAGCACCGATTGCGATGCAGGGCGAAGTGCTCGGCTACAACACAAGCCTCCGTTTCTTCGGGAACATTATAGGTCCCGTGCTAGGCGGTTTTCTTGCAGGCTACTACGGATTCACTTCTGTATTTATCGTAACAAGCGGCCTATTGCTGGTGAGCGGACTCGTCCTCTACGGCTCCATGCAGCGCAATCCACAATATGTGAAGGATACATTTTAGAATAAAAGCCTGACTCCCAGTAAATCTGCGAGTCAGTTTTTTTATTTAGCACATTAACGCACTGGGGGTCTGACCCCCAGTGCGTTAATGTGCTAAAGTGAATTATTTTTGGAAACGTAATCATTTGATTTAGATAATTTTTCTATTGCTTAAACGATTGTTTTTATGTAAATTTAGCAAGTATGTCTAAATGGAGGTTACAACATGAATAATTCAAAAACTACACAACAAGTTCAAATAACGACTGCTGATCCTTCTGCTCTTGGACTCTTTGGACTGGCAATGGTGACACTTGTGGCATCTTCTGCAAAGCTTGGATGGACAGATGGTGTCTCTTTCGTTCTGCCCTGGGCAATTTTCCTTGGTGGAATCGCACAATTATTCGCCAGTATCCAGGATGCTAAGCACAATAATACGTTTGGAACGACAGCCTTTGGCGCATTTGGTTTATTCTGGCTTGGCGTAGGTACATCCTGGCTGATTCAATATGGAGTATTTGGTGAAGCCGCATCCGCTGCTGCAGATCCGAAGCAACTGGGAATCGCATTTGTCGGGTACTTGATCTTCAGTTTGTTTATGACAGTTGGAGCTATGGAAACACATAAAGTTCTGTTTATCATTTTTGTTCTGATTGATTTTCTCTTTATCGGCCTATCACTTTCTTCATTAGGGATTGCGCCGGAAGCAATGCATAAATTAGCTGCTGTTTCTGAACTGCTGATTTCTATTGCAAGCTTCTATGGATCTGCAGCAAGTGTATTGAATACTCACTTTGGAAAAGTGACACTTCCTGTAGGCAAGCCATTTGGCATCTTTAAATAAGTCTTTATTAGGTGCGACTTATACTGTTCAACATCGTAAAACATAGGCAACGCATATGTTAATATAGCAAAACAACCAATATTACAGGATAGATAAGCAAGCAGCTTATCTATCTTTTTTTATATTTTGTGCTTATTCATTCCTTCTTGGGGAACAAATACCTTAAACATATACATAGGAAAAAACTTTGTCGGCAAAATAATATCTTAGATGTAAAGAAAACCAGGCCTCTTTCTATTTTGAAGGTTATTTTTTAAAAAACCCTGTTGACTGTAGCGGAAATCAACAGTCAAATTTAATACTCTTAAAAATAATATTCAGATCGGGTGATTACATTTGGAAGTCCAAGCATTACAAGAGGTTGAGAAACTGGCTTTAAAGAAGAATAAGATTTTTAAGCAAAGCAAAATAAGATATATAGCCAGGGCAGCCCTGGCTTCAATGTTCATTGGGTTTGGAGTAATTGTTGCTTTTAAGACGGGGAACTTTTTTTACTCGGAGCATTCTCCGTTTGCTTATCCAATGGCTGCGATTACTTTCGGTGCAGCGATCATTCTGATTGCATATGGCGGCGGTGATTTGTTTACGGGGAATACATTTTATTATACTTTTGCAGCTCTAAGGAAGAAGATGGCATGGGCACAGGTGGCCAGGATGTGGGTATTCAGTTATATTGGCAATATTATTGGGGCTGCCGCTTTTGCTTTTCTGATATACACGACAGGACTATTTGATGATCCGTCGGTAAATGGATTCCTGTTAAGCGTAGCAGAAAAGAAAACACTTGCTCCGACAATGGAGCTCTTTTTCAGGGGGATCCTTTGTAACTGGCTCGTATGCCTGGCGTTTTTCCTGCCGATGTCGATGAAGGGTGACGGTCCCAAAATGTTCGCGATGATGCTTTTCGTCTTTTGCTTTTTCATTTCTGGCTATGAGCATAGCATCGCCAATATGTGTACATTTGCGATCAGCATGGTGCTTGACCAGCCTGAGTCCGTTACTTTTACAGGTGTACTCCATAATCTCATCCCTGTCACGATCGGCAACCTGATTGGCGGCGGAATCATGATGGGATGGATGTACTATTTTGCAAACAAGCCGTTTTTTGAGGATTAATTTTAATGAATCGATATTAGATGAAACCGCAATGGTTTCATCTTTTTTTTTGAATAAAAAACCTGGATATTCCCTCTATATCCAGGTGAGTTCGATATCTTTAGTTCCAGGGAGACAAGTATTTTCAGATTTTCTTCAGCTGTTCAACGTGCAGGTGATCATCCATTTTTTTCAACCTTGCCATCATGCCTAAAAAGATCAAGGTAAAATTCTTCTCTCTTGCCTCCATTTAATTTTCATTACGGCCATCCATTCTTTTATGGATACACATCAATGTTTTACATCAATGTTTTACCTCAGTGTTTTTGCTTGTAATAAGTGATGCCAAGGGCGAATGCAAGCACGGCTCCCTTTACAATATCCATCGCATAATAAGGAACTGACATCATCACAAGTCCATTTTGGAGAATGCCGATCAGCACGGCGCCGATAAAGGTACCGAATGCATTAGGTTTGCCTGCTCCCAGTACGGAGAATCCGATAAATGCTGCCGCTACCGAGTCCATTAAATAAGGAGATCCAGCACTGATTTCTGATGTCATTACGCGGGATGCGAGAACAATCCCCCCAATAGCAGCAAACAATGCTGATAAAAGGTATGCTGCTGTTTTGTAACGGTTTACTGGTATCCCTGACAGTCTCGCAGCCTCTTTATTGCCGCCTATCACGTACATATAGCGGCCATGTTTTGTATAGGTCAGGAAGATATGTACAACGATAACGGCTACAGCCATGATGAGGATGATCCAGGGCACCTGGCCAATTTTAGCAAAGAAAGCGCTGATTGTTCCTGTTGAAAAGCTGCCATCAGGCATAATCATATTTTCTGAAACGGTGGCACCTTTCGTATAGGTAAGGGCCGTTCCTTGAATAACGAACATCATCGCCAGCGTCATCAGCATATCAGGTATTTTCAGCTTGACGATCGCGAAAGAATTGATTGCCCCGACGATCAGCGCAGCGGCAATGGCTGATAAAATAGCAATGAGCGTATTCTGCGAAAACCAGACGAACATTGAGATTACTACTGCGTTTGATAGTGATGCCACTGAACCAGCAGATAAATCAAAACCATCAACTGTAAGCGAAATGGTGATGCCAATCGCTATGATTGTGACGATGGAAATCGATCTTAAAATATTGATCAAGTTATCCCCACTGATAAAAGAAGGATTCGCTGCCGCAAAAACGGCGATGAGAACAAAAATAGTCAGGATGGTCCCATACTTATATAAGAATTGGAACAATTCGAATGTCTTTTTCGGCTGAGTGTTGTGCTGCAAAGGGATTTTGGCGTCCATCCTATCTGCCTCCTGTTGAATAAAATAATAATTCTTCTTCGGTTGTCTTTGCCGTTTCAAGCTCTTTGACCGGCTCGCCATCATAGAGGACATAAACACGATTGGTGAACCCAATAATTTCTGACAGCTCAGAAGATGCATAAATAACACCTTTCCCCTGCTCAGCCAGTTTAACGATCAGTTCAAAAATGTCCCTCTTCGCACCCACGTCCACACCTTTTGTTGGTTCATCAAATATGTAAACCTCTGCATCAGCGATCAGCCATCTGCCAATCGCCACTTTTTGCTGGTTGCCCCCTGAAAGGTTTTCAACCTTAGCCGACACTGAGGGTGTCTTGATTCCTAATGCCTCGATATATTCCTGAGCCGTTTTTCTTTCTGCTGACCTGTCTATGAAGCTAAGGAATTTGCTGAATTTTTTCAGGTTAACAGCCGTTAGGTTAGAGGCGACTGATTCCGATACAAGGACTCCTTCCTTCCGCCTCTCTTCTGGAACAAGAGCAATCCCTGCCTTTACAGCAGCATTCGGGCTGTTTATCCTAAGATTCTTTCCTCTTAACTTCACTGTACCCGTAACATTAGGAACAGCTCCAAACAAAGCCTTACACAGTTCAGTTTTGCCCGCTCCAACCAGGCCGGCGACGCCAACGATTTCTCCCGCTTTTACATGAAGACGGTTGTTCTTGACTTTTTCTCCATCGGTCAGGCCATCTGCTTCTAGAAGAATTTCTCCGATCACGCCGTTCCCTGGCGGAAATTGATCCTCAAGCTTCCGTCCGAGCATATATTCAATAACCTGGTTCGCATTCACATCAGAGGTATTCTTTTTAACAACAAACTCTCCGTTCCGCATGACAGTCAGTTCATCACACAGTTCAAAAATTTCCGGCATCCTATGGGATATAAACACAATTCCGACATCTCTTTTCGCGAGGTCACGGACAATCCTGAACAGTTGCCCCGTTTCTGAATGGCTTAACGGTGCTGTCGGTTCATCTAAAATTAAAAAGGTACAGTTGCTGGAAATGGCCCTAGCAATCAGCACAATCTGCTTTTCTGCAAGAGTCAGCTCGCCGGCCAGTTTTTTCACAGGAATATGAAAATTTATGCCCGATAAGATTTCTTCCGCCTTTTTAAACAGAAGCTTCCAATTGATCCAATGCTTATTTTCCATGCTCTGTACAGTCTGGTTCAGCATAATGTTTTCAGCCACAGTCAGCGAAGGGATGATTGCGGTATCGACCTCCTGGTACACAGTCTGGATTCCATGACATTGTGCATCCCCAGGCACATGGATGTCTAATTTTGCTCTATTAAAGAAAATCTCGCCTGAATAATGATCATAAGCTCCGGATAGTACCTTCATCAAAGTGGATTTACCGGCTCCGTTTGCCCCGATTAAAGCATGGATTTTCCCTGTTTCTGCGGTAAAATCCACATGATCCAGAGCCCGCACACCTGGAAAATCAATTGTAATGCTTTTCATCTCAAGTTTCTTAGCAGTCATCCGGATTCATCCTCCCCTATTAATCTGTAAAGCAGACACTCTAAAAATGAGAGTGTCTGCTGGAGATGGTTTCTATTGTATTACTTATACTAACTTTCTCTTCGTTCATTTCCAGTTCGCCAATAAAAAAATATGCTTGCTATTTTTATAAGTATAAACTGTTGGACGTGCAGTCACTTTTCATTAAAACTTACTATACTTTTGCAAAACAGCTTATTTTTTGTAGTGTTCCTTTAATTTCTTCATCCAATCTTCTTCGAAGGCATTTGATTGTCCCCAGCCTGTGATGATCTCTGCAAGATTGACCATGTTGACCGCCTCTTTTGACTCCTGAAGTTTTTCCTGTGAGATCAGGGCTGCTTCAAGGTCATAAGTTGGAGGTGTATCTTCCCCTGCTAGCTTTTTCGCTAGGATTCTCATGTTTACTGCGCCAATTAATTTAGGATCTACTGCTGCAGTATATTTCCATGAGCTTCCTTCTCCCTGGATTTCCTGTAGATCCGCATTGGAGACGTCGATTCCATAGATTTTGATTTCATCGCGTCCGGCTTCCTTAATCGCACGGGCAGCACCAATTGCGAATGCATCCCAAGTTGCAAAAATCGCATCGATTTCACCTTTAGGGTGTTTGTTCAGCATCGCTGCTACTGCGTTTTGAGTTTGGACGCTTGTATCGGCAGCTGCCACTCCGAATCTCTCAACCTCTTTAATGCCGGGATTAGCCTTCAATGTTTCTTGATAAACTTTATTTCTTCTCACCATTGGCGGGAAACCATCCACCCATAGGTATACAATATTTCCTTCACCATTTTGTTCTTTTACAAGCTGATCTAGAGCAAGTTTTGCAAGTGCTTCATCGTCCTGGGAAGTAAGAGTGACTCCTTTAACCTGGGCAATGTCAGCAATCGAGTCAAATGTAACAACACTCTTTCCCTTTTCAACAAGCTTTTTGACATCATCCACTGTCGCTGCGTCATCTCCGTGTGAAATGAGGAAGCCATCATAATCCTGCTGAAGCGCCTGGTTGATCGCATCATGGAATTTTGCCGTGTCGCCATTTGCAGTGAATACATCGACCTTGAAGCCAAGCGCTTCTCCCTCTGCTTTAGCACCAGCTAAGTACTGAGCTGTATGGTCATCGCCGCCAATCTTGCGGATGACCTTGATTTTCACTTCTTCCCCTTTGGCAAAGCGGTCAGGAACGCCTTCAACAGGTCCGCTTGCTTTCTTTGTTTCCCCGCCGCCGCAGCCAGTCAGCAAAAGCGCTGCCGTAACAGCTGTTAAAAATACCTTTTTCAAACCATTTCTTTTCATGTCTTTTCCCCCTTTAAGAATGATTTGCTTTTTTCCAACCATATAAAAAAACCTCCCTAGAAAAGAGAGGTTTCATCAACGTAAAAGAACAGACGGATTCTTCCTCTCTTATCTTTCAAAACATAAAAATGTTTTGCAGGATTTAGCACCAATTCCATATGGAACGGTTGCCGGGCGTCACAGGGCCAGTCCCTCTGCCACTCTTGATAAGAGAATTTCTTTATTAAGTTAACGGAGCAAATCGATAAACTTACTTTAATCTCCTATACTCATATTGTCAATATTATTTCGAAAATTAAATTTTATTCGTCTTTGACTGGATAAAAAAAGAAGATCCCCAAATCAGGAATCTTCCTTTTCCTAGTTACTCCCTTCTGCCAGCTGCCGTCATCCATTCATATTGACGCAGTTTTACTTCATACAGCGTTAATGGATCACGGTACAACTCAGGGTTCACTCTCATTTTTTCAAGCTCATTTTTACCATATTCAATTTCTGCACGTGCCTCTTCAACAGCTTGCTCAAGAGCAATGAAAGGCTGCTTAAAGAATAAATTCACATCGCGCTCAATCGATTTTTCGAAAATCTCGAATTGCTGAAGAAATTTATTGGCAATCGAAACAGCGATTTCATAGTAATCTTCGGTTTCAAGATAAGTTTTATAACGGTTGTACAGCATCGTATTATTTTGCGGCAGCACTCCAAGAAGCTTTCCAGCACTCTTTAAAAAGAACTGCTGAGGAGTCGATCTGTGCATGATATTGACCTTTTCATAATGGACACCATTTGTCATCCTGTCAGCATCTCGGCGCCAGTCATCGAGCACTCTGAAATCACATTCGAGCTTAATCCGTTCATCCCCATACATCGCATTGAAGCCTTCAGCCATTTCGTTCAGATACGACTGGCTATGATCGAATTCTTCTTTTGAAAATTGTACCCAGCCTTCTAGAGATTCATGGAATTTAGGAAGCACCGTGTTATCCAGATACTCCTGGATTCGGATATTCATTTCTTTATCAATCTCATCATGCAGCCTTCCAAAATCACTCTCTTCCGTCACTAAATCCGTACAGCCGCGGAGCAGTTCTGGAATTTTCTCGATGATTTCAGCACGGGTGTCGTCCTTAATTTTACGGAACGATTTTTGGATTGAGCGTGATTTTTCCTCTTCAATATCTCCCAGCTGATTGATGGCTCCGTTCAGCTTACCGACCATTTCTTCATTCCAGCTGATGGATTCCATATGGTTATTTTCGATTTCGATCCGCTTATCAAGCAAATAAGTAATCGCCCTTCTGACAAAGAATTGTAATTTCGACGTTCGCTCTTCTTCAAAGTTGATGGCGTTTCGATTTGTTTTGAGGAAATCAGAGAAATCCTTTAGCTGCTGCTGCTTTTCATAATTTGATGAGAAGGCAAACATTTTAGCATCAGGGTAATATTGACTGATTTCAGACCAGGTACTATCAAATACTTCAATCGCTTCCTGCTGGCTGTAGATAACATCCATTTTATTCAACAGGAAGTGGATCGGCAGGTTAGGGAAGTACTCCGAAATCTTCGAAAGGATCTCTCTTTCCTTATCTGTGAATGGGTCATTCGCATTAAGAACAAACAGTAAGCTGTCTGCAAAACGCAGGTAATTAAACAACGGATGCTTGTCGTAATTATTGCGGTTGACCCCCGGTGTGTCGATCAAAGCGAGTTCATGCTCACGCAGGAACGGGAACTGGGCTTTAAAATCAATAACTGTTTCATTCTTATGTGTTTGGCGGCGTACGCCTGCCACTTCTTGAAAATCATTTACATCCGTAATTTCACGTACAACTGTGTCCGTAATCTCCAGGATTTCAGTGTTTTGCTGATCGTTGAAACGAATGACCGCTGCTGTAGGTGCAGTAATCAAGTCTTCTCCGATGATCGTATTAACAAACGAAGACTTTCCGTTTCCTGAAATACCTGCTACAAGCAGGTTATGGACATTGGACTCGTTCAGTTCCTGCACCATCCACTTAATCCGATTGCCAACTTCGATTTCATGCTCTTCAGCCCACTTGATGATTGTTGTGAACAGCTTCATGCTATCTTCATAGCCTTCATGATATTCACGCGAATTCAAGATGAGCGTCTCGGCATCATGTATGGCAGACCCGCTGATTGTGGATGGAAACACCTCATTCCAGGCAATGATGGATGATGCTGAAACAAGGCTATTAGCAGGAGTGGTGATTTTCAGCCAATTAGTAAGCATATCTGGAATCAAAGGCGAAATTTCCTTGATTAGCCGATCGCCATTAATCAATTCAAAGTAGGCATCCTGGTATACAGCCGATAGCTGATTCCAGCCATCCCTTCTATTCCCATCCATTCCACTGAACAGATGATTGAATTCTCGCAGCCATGTCATATAGGTTGTCTGGCCTCTGTAGCTTTGCCATAATGAAACAGCAAGCTGTTCAAAACGGCTGCGATCTACTTGGAATAACACAGATAAAGCCGTATTGAAATATGCTGGTTCGAATGTGCTTGTATTCCCTTGGTCCACATACTGTGTCAACACATCGAACCAGCGTGGCGAACCCGTGCGAACCCCTTCATTGACAGCCAGTTCAACAGCATTATTCCAATCTTGGTGCTCTTCAAAAAAAGCACGTGCGATCTCGGTCACTCCTGGATAGTCTGGATCCAGCGCAACAGTTTGCTTAACGACAGCCACAGCTTTATCTAAACTTCCCTGTTCTATGTAAAGGGATAATAGCTGCAGGCCGCTTTCGATTTTCAGGACTGTGCTTTCCGTTTGGATGGAAAGATACAAATCCTCTGCTGAAGGCAGCAGGCCAAGCTCAAGAAACGCGTCACCCATGTTCTTCTTCGCCCATGGCTCCAGCTCATTCGTTATGTTTTCCCATTTAAAGATCGCTGCTTCGAAATCCTTATTATGAAAATAAACCTCACCCTGCGCAAAACGAATGTAGGACAAATCGGGCATATCATTCTTTTGTTCAGCAAGGTACAGTTCTCCTAGTACCCGGACCGGATGGACCCGTCCTTCAGACCCCATATATGTTTCAAAATACGACTTTTTGATTAGCTGCTCCTCAAATGTCATGTTATCCTCCGACCTTATCATAATATGAATCAATAAAAAGAGCCCTCAGACTCCTTCAGGCATTAAAGTAATCTTCTTAACATTTCCTTTTTCCTCAAGGTACGCGTCTTCAAACCTTATCATTGTATTCTATCAAACAAATTTTCATTCAAGATTTCAGTTCCCTTTCAGTTATGCTACAACCTTTACGAATATTGTAACCTTTTTAATATAACATCCAGTTAACTGCCATTTAACACTTTAAAGCGCTGGGGGTCTGACCCCCAACGAGGTGGTGCGGTGGTGCGGTGATTTGTTTGTTTCCATCTATATCTTTCGAACTAGTGGGGGATTTTCTGGGGTTGGAATGAAGTTTGTCACACCGTTGATAGGGCAAACTTATTATAATTGGTTTATATGATGGTTATGAAAGGGTGAATGTACATGCTCACATTGAAGGTTATGGGGACTCCGATTGAACATATAAAATCTGAACATATAAAGAAGAGCGGCGGCAATTATTCTATTTATCGAGGTAATAAATCACTGGCTGTCATTAAAGGCACTGAAAGCGAAGTCGAATTCCAAATAGACCCGTATCTAGATTTAGAGGAATTTCAGTTTTTAAGAGACATCATTCTCGAGCTTAGCTATGGAAATGAGGCGGCAATCGACGAAAGGGGCTGCCAGCTTGGCTACCTTGAAAATGGTGAAAAAGCGTACTTGATAAAAAACTGGGAGGAATGGAAAGCATTCTTAAT
The DNA here is from genome assembly GCF_049532715.1 of Heyndrickxia sp. MSNUG. Classification (NCBI taxonomy): domain Bacteria; kingdom Bacillati; phylum Bacillota; class Bacilli; order Caryophanales; family Bacillaceae; genus Heyndrickxia; species Heyndrickxia sp. MSNUG. The sequence goes on along the minus strand of NZ_CP150978.1, from coordinate 1,033,130 downwards.
GAAAGCGAAGCTTAAAACTCTTGAAGGACAAAATGTCCAAGCATTGAACAACGCTGGTGAGGAACTTGGGTCCGGCCTGCTTGCTGAATACGACATTTCATTCCCTCCTTTCCGCATCATCAGCTGTACTCTGATTACCTTGTTCGGCGAAAGGAAATTTGAAGGGGAAAATATAAGGGTTGTGCCAACCAATCAGTTTAGCTAAATCGGGATCATCTGTGAGAACTAAATAAAACGAAATAAAAAGCAGCTGGGGCATTTCCCGCTGCTTTTCATTTACTTCTTATACTCTGCTTTTTTCCAAATAAAGAATGCCACCGCAGCTAACAAGGTAGAAACCAGCGCCACAGCAACGGCAATGTACACTCGGTCATCTTCATGCCCATAATATCCCTCGATTGCATTTGAAAGAGCAACGACATTGACAGCTAGGAACAGGAAAATCGATAAAAAAGCTGCTCTCTTTTTATTCATGTCTTAATTCCCTCCCAACAGCAAATACCTTGCCATCCTTAATTTCAAGAAGGATTTTTGGCAGTTCGCGCTGCGGCGGTCCTGCCATTGGCTGGCCGCTATCCACATTAAAATAGCCTTTGTGGCAAGGGCACAGCAAAACATTTTCCTTATGCTCGTAAAAAACTGGGCATTGCAGGTGTGTACATTTATTGTTGTAAGCCACGAATTTATCATCAGGTGTTCTGACTAAAATTGCTGGCTCATTTTTCGTTGGGTAGTTGAAGTTCCTTGACTCGCCAATCGCTAAATCTTCAATGTCGGTAATCTCGACTCTTTTCACCTCACCGTTTTCATCGCGCAAAAAGGTGAAGATGCCAAATGGTGTCGTTGCCAAACCGATTGCAACAGTGGCACCAAAGGAAGCTTTCAAGAACGCCCTTCTATTTAAATGGACATCATCTTTTCTGTTCAGGTTTTCAATCAGCTTAATCATATCCTTGTCATCTTCATGATTAGACTGTTTCTTTTTATCATCATTCATGGCCAAATCCTCCTGCTCATAGAGTTCATTGCAGTTTTAAAACTTCGAGTTGATTCTTTCTGCCAGGTTAAGATATTCCTTAAATAAAGGACTATTTTCCGCAGCAATGGCTGGCGTTTCACTGTTTTCATCGGCTTCCTGGATTGGCAGCTGTGCGAGCATTTCCGTCCCTAGCTGTGCAGCAAGCTCTTCTCCGCCGCCTTTTCCAAAAATGAAATACTTCTGTTCGCTGTCCTCCGGCTTAAAGTAGGACATGTTTTCAACAACGCCAATCACTTCATGCTTGCTCTTGATCGCCATTGCTCCAGCTCGTTCAGCAACAAAAGATGCTGCTTTATGTGGGGTCGTCACAACGATCTCCTTGCTCTGCGGAATCATCAAATGCATATCAAGCGCCACATCACCTGTGCCAGGAGGCATATCCAAAATGAAGTAATCCATTTCTCCCCAAAGAACATCTTCGGTAAAATGCTGGATCATCTTGCCGAGCATGGGCCCGCGCCATACAATCGGCTCATTATCTTTAACAAGGAAGCCCATTGACATGACTTTAATTCCGTCCGCCTCAACCGGAATGATTTTACCGTTGAATGTTTTTGGCTTTGAATCTATATTAAGGATTTTCGGTACACTGAATCCGTATATATCGAGATCAATTATGGCAACTGACTTGCCCAGTTTTTGCAGCGCAAGTGCCAAGTTCACCGCTAACGATGATTTGCCCACTCCGCCTTTACCGCTCGTCACTGCCAGTACATTTCCTTTTAACATGTGAAGCACCTCTTTTTTTGAAAGTCGGGTTACTATTCCCTACCTTATATGAGTTTTATTGAAACCCAACTGGAAAAAATCCATGATAATTTCCAGTTCGCTATAAAAATTTGGTTTTCGCTATAAAATCATTATTTTCGCTATATTATTTTGATTTTCGCTATAAAAATTAGATTTTCGCTATATTATTTTGTTTTTCGCTAAGTTCTTAGCCAATGTATAGAATATGAGCCGGCCCTAATGAACTTAGCGCTCTTTTCCGGCCGGCTCTTATTAACATTATGACTGGGAATCTGTATAAACTCCGAAGAATTCAGGGACGTAATCCCATTTGTTCCCCTCTTGAGGTTTTTTGCCTTCCACAAGGTTCATTTGAGTGCGTTTTCTGCGAAGCTGCTGCATTTCATCGAAATCGATGAAGCGAATCGCGTCACTTGGGCAGACAGATGCACACATTGGCGCGATATCATGGCGCGTTCTGTCATAGCACATATCGCATTTGTACATTTTGTTCTTTTCAAAATCGAACTTAGGTATTCCGAACGGACAGCCGAATGTACAGTTGCGGCAGCCGATGCACTTTTCTTCCATCGCTGAAAGTACTACGCCTTCATCGGTGATCTGGATGGCATTAGCCGGGCAGACACGGGCACATGCTGGGTCTTTACATTGCATGCACAGCATCGGGAATGTCTGGCGGGATTCTGTAAAATCAACATATTCAACATAGTTCCGTTCCTTCGCATCATGGTCCCCGCACTCACGGCAGGCTGCCTGGCAGGCACGGCATCCGATACAGCGTTCAAATTCGAGATACATTATTTTGTTCATTATAGCCGTCCTCCTATTTACTTATTTTTTCTAGCTTAACAGCACAAACTTTAAATTCAGGCATCCTTGAGATCGGGTCCAATGCCGGGCTGGTCAATTGATTGACTGAGAGTTTCTTGCCCCAGTGGTATGGAACAAACATTGTATCCTTGCGAATTGCTTTTGTTATTTTAACCGGTGCGATCATGTCGCCACGCGGTGTAGTTAGCTTGACACTTTCACCATTTTCAATCTGGTAGGCGCTTGCCAATTCTGGATGCATTTCCACGAATGGCTCAGGGCATTGTTCTTTCAGGAAGTCGACGCGTCTTGTCTGGTTTCCTGAAAGGTAGTGGAATACGACACGGCCTGTAGTCAGCCATAGAGGATATTCCTTTGACTGCACTTCTGCAGGTCCTCTGAAATCACAAACCGCAAGATTGGCTTTGCCATCTTCCGTTGCGAACCTTTCTTTGAACATAGAAGGTGTTCCCTGGTGATCCAAAGCAGGTGCAGGCCAGAAGACGCCGTCTTGCTCATCGATTTTCTCATATGTGACACCATAGTAATCGGCCTTGCCGCCCTTGGATGCGAGGCGAAGTTCATCAAAAATTTCTCTTGGCTCATTATATTGAAAGTGCTGGCCTTTACCAAGGCGTTCAGCAATCAGGCTCATAATCTCCCAGTCTGGTTTTGATTCGCCTATCGGCTCCACTACTTTACGGATGTGGATGATTCGGCCTTCTGTATTTGTAGTCGTTCCTTCGTCCTCAGCCCATGTTGTCGCTGGAAGGACAACATCTGCAAGTTCTGCTGTTTCAGAGAGGAAGAAATCATTTACGACTAAGAAATCAAGGTTTTCCAATTGTTCTTGAACATAATTAATATTCGGAGATGACACAACCGGATTGGAACAGATTACATGCAAGCCGCGAATCGTCTTAGCTTCCATTAGATGGAACATTTCATAAGCCGAAACCCCTGGCTGCGGCATTTCTTCAGGCTGGATGCCCCAAACTCCAGAAATGTACTCAACCGCCTTCGGATCTGTCAGCTTACGGTAGCCTGGCAGCAAATCTGCTTTTTGCCCGTGCTCGCGTCCGCCCTGGCCGTTTCCCTGTCCAGTAAAAGTCGCAACACCAGAAGCGAACTTGCCGATTTGTCCTCTTAAAAGAGCCATCGATGTGTAAAGACTTACGTTATCTACACCTGCTGTCTGCTGCTCTGCTCCACGTGCGAACATAACCACAGAACGAGGCGATTTTCCGAAAATGTGTGCAGCCTTTATGATTTTCTCAACCGCTACACCTGTAATTTTCGAAGTATACTCAGGCGTGAATTTCGCTGTCATTTCTTTCAATTCTTCAAAATTATTGCAGCGTTCCTGCACGTACTCATGATCAACATAATCATGCTTGATCAAAAGGTGCATGATGCCGTTAGCCAATGCTGAATCTGTTCCTGGAAGCAGGTCAAGGTGTACATCTGCAACTCTCGCTGTAGCTGTTTCACGCGGATCGGCAACAATAAGCTTCGCGCCTTTGTCCTTTGCTTTCCAGAACCATTGAATACTTGTAGGGTGGCATTCGGCCGTGTTAGAGCCCGCCATGAAAAAGCAGTCACTATGCTCAAGCTCAGTCCATGGAATTGATGATCCGCGGTCAATGCCAAGCGTCTTATTGAATCCGCCTGCTGCAGAACTCATGCAATAGCGGCCATTATAATCAATATAACGAGTTCCAAGTCCTACACGGGCGTACTTTCCGACAAGGTAGCATTTTTCATTTGTCATGGATACGCCGCCATATACCGCAAGAGCATCCTTTCCGTATGTTCCCTGGATTTCTTTGTACTTTCTTTCAATTAAATCAAGCGCTTCTTCCCATGAGGATTCTACGAATTTGCCATTTTTCTTGATTAAAGGACGCTTGATGCGGTCCGGGTGGTCAATTGTCTGATACGCAGTGACGCCTTTAGGACACATTTTCCCTCTAGTCAAAACCCAGTCATAACGCGGTTCAACACCCATAACCTTATTCGTTTTTTCATCGACACGAATGTGCATTCCGCATTGCATTCCACAGTAGCAGCAATGTGTTGTGACTAATTTTTCGCCTTTGCGAATCTGGTTTTTCACGCCTTCTTTAACGAGAAACTGGCTCATTTTCTGTTTCCTCCTTTAAATCCTGGTCAATTCCGTAAAATTCATCCGAACGTTTTTTGCTGAAGCCTGATATGTGAATTCCGTTATTTGTGCTAACCGGTCCGTATGGATTGCCCTTTGGAGCTTCAAGATTCATTTGTTTCATCGCACGCATCCTGCGGCGGCATCCAGTGCAGTAATCTGAAAGGTACGTTCCATCCGCAAGCTGAAGGTCGAAGTTCTGGCTCTTTAGTATTGCCTGTACGTCCGCAATCTGGTCGTCATTGCTGTATGGCTGTCCGCAGCTCTTACATGCTTTCGTATCCACTTTTACCACCTCTTGATAACTCATTGGAACTGCTGTTGCCAGCGGCCTAATCGGCACGTGGAACAATTTCCCGAACGGGAAGTAAACGAGCATGATGATGACTGTTACCTGGTGGATAAGAGAAACATAGTGATGCATCCAGCCATCCAGGAATGTATAAAGTATTGTCAGAATCAAGCCTGTTACCGTCACTGAGAGAAGAATCAACAATGGTAGAATATCAAACTCGAAACGCTGTGTTACTTTTACATCGTAGTTGGTAATTCGTCTGTAGAGCGCCATTGCTGCCCCAATCAGTACCATGATGGCTCCGATATTCAGTCCGTTATAAACGATTTCCGCGAAAATTCCGTGCGCTGCCATTGTGATGGTCGGAACATCGAACACGATGATCTGGTAGGTTACCGGGTCAATCAGGTCGAATCGCATCCATCCAAACGTAAGTCCAAAGGTAATCGCGAAGCTGATAATGCAGCCCCATGAGATCATGAAGTGCTGGATTCCGCGGTATAAACCGCGCTGAAAAATGAATTTCTGCAAAATGATATTATCGACTACTGTTATAAAAATTGCTTTTGAATTGCGTTTCAATCTTTCTTTATTAAAAAGGTTAGAGACGCTTCGTGCAGCCACCCGGTTTGTGGCTTTCCGCCACATCCAGAAGCTCATCCGGATTGTCAGTCCAATCGCAAAAACCGCTGATGAAATCGCATAGCCCAGAAGCGCCATGTCTATATGCACAAACTTGGAAGTCGAAACCCACATTGAGAAAAATAAAATGAGCACAACACCGAAGGAATACATGCTTGTTTTTGAGTAAAAGGATCTCTCGAATTTGTACAACTTTGCTACCTCCCTGTAAATCGTCTCCGATTTCAAAAGTTATCTTAACATGGAAAAACAGTAAAAAAAGGGTGAATTTGTAAACACTTTGTGAATAGTGAAAAATTGATTTATCAACTTACCTCCATGACGATTCTTCTTTTAATTAAATCTTAAAATAGGGCATATAAAAGATATGTGAAGTCCGTCACACCTAAACTGAAATGGGCAGGAAGGACACAAATTCGTAATAATTTCACTCAGGTGCAACAAAAATCATATGGGATCAGCTGATAGATATGGTATTGTGGATTGCACTTTAAAGTTGAGTTATTAGAAGTTGGGCTTGTTTTTGCCTATACTGATACTAATAAAGCAGAAAGGGTTGGAGATTATGGACAATTTCAAAGCTTTTATCGTCAATAAAACGGAAGAGGATTTCTCGGCAGAGGTTAAAACCATTAACCTGGAGGATCTGCCTGCAGGAGATGTTGTCATTAAAGTTGCTTATTCAAGCGTCAACTATAAGGACGGGCTTGCAAGCATACCAAATGGAAAAATTGTCAGATCCTATCCTTTCGTACCCGGCATCGACCTGGTTGGCACAGTTGTCAGCTCCAACGATAAGCGGTTTATGGAAGGTGACGAGGTCATCGCAACAAGCTATGAAATCGGCGTGTCCCATTTTGGTGGATATAGTGAATATGCAAGAATTCCAGGGGACTGGATCGTTCCGTTGCCAGAAGGTCTTACTTTAAGGGAATCGATGGTTTATGGTACTGCAGGGTTCACGGCAGCTCTGTCTGTCCACCGCCTTGAAGAAAATGGGCTGACACCAGATAAAGGCAAGGTACTCGTTACGGGAGCTACCGGCGGGGTAGGAAGCGTTGCCGTTGCCATGCTGGCAAAGCGTGGATATCATGTTGTCGCGAGCACAGGAAAAGAGTCAGAACATGATTATTTGAGGGGAATTGGAGCAGCAGAAATTATCGGCCGCGATGAGGTGACCGGTGAAAAAATCAAGCCTCTCGATAAGCAGCTTTGGGCGGCTGCTGTTGACCCTGTTGGCGGCAAAACACTCTCAGCAATCCTTAGCAAGCTTGAGTATAACGGCTCTGTGGCAGTCAGCGGGCTGACTGGTGGAACAGATGTCGCAGCGACTGTTTTCCCATTCATTCTCAGAGGAATCAACCTGCTAGGGATCGATTCCGTGTACTGTCCAATGGAAACAAGGAAGCTGCTTTGGCAGCGGATGGCAACAGACCTGAAACCAGAGGGACTGTTAGATACTATCCAAAATGAAGTGACCCTGAATGAGCTGCCGCAAGTCCTTTCTTCGATCCTAAAAGGAGAAAACCGCGGACGGACGATTGTAAAAATATAAAGATCACTTTTCTTACCATTTTGGTTTCAAAAACTCGGATCTTGAGATGATTAAAAAACACCCTTCCCTTTTCACATTTGGTATAATCTACCTGTGAATAATAATGAAGGGGACGGTTGCCGAGATGAATGCAATAGATCTAATCATACTTAATTTTGAAGAAGTAAGACGCAGGAGTATAAAAGTTTGGAAGGCAATACCTCCACAAAAGTTAGAATGGAAACCTGATGAAAATGCCCTTTCTTGTGCCGAAATGATTAGGCATGTACTCGAAAGCGAATATATCTATCATCAGATTCTAATCTCAGGAGGCAGTACATCGTTAACTAATTTATCCAATCCTTTTGACACCAAAGAATTTACAACGGTTGAAGAGGATCTTGAATTTGCACAGCCTTATCGTGAGGAATTTCTTCATTACATTAAATCTAACAGTGCAAGCGATTTAGAGAATATAAAAATTGATCGCTCAGATGTGGGTTATGTAAGGACACTTGGTGATATGTTATTGCGCATTGCTTACCACGAGTCCATCCACACCGGTCAGCTATTAGATTATATGAGAACAATGGGAATTGACCGCCCTCTGATCTGGGATTGATCCCTTAGAACAAGAATTTGTAAAAGCAAAATCCATACGATTGCCTATCAAAAAAACAGCCCAAATCCTTTTTTAATCGGATCTGGGCTGTTTCACTTTAATTTTGCGATACGAGCACCTCTGAATCTACTTTTGCCAAATGTCCGCAGTCATTTAAAAATAAAACCGCTTTTTGATTTCCGTTCACTTTCAGCAAATGAATGCCAGTGTCTCCAGTCAAAAAATAGGTGTTTGAGACCGCAGGAAGATTCAGAAAAGCTTTTAGCAAATTAGAAATCATCCCGCCGTGTGAAACAATCGCAATTCTCTTCCTGCCTGCACTTTCAGCAAGAATCTTTGAAAATACTGTTTCGGCACGGAAACGGAATTCAAGTTCCGACTCTCCATCTTCAATAGCTTCATGAGGCTTCCTGCCTCCTTCTGGTTCTGGATAGCGGGTTCTTGCCTCTGCATATGGCAAGCCTGCCAAAACACCATTATTGAACTCTCTTAAATCATCATCTTCTTTTACCTTGATTCCAGTTTCCTGGCTGAGGATTTCTGCGGTTTCCCTTGCTCTTTTTAATGTACTTGCCCAAATAGCTTCAGGCATATATTTCTCTTTTACCACTTTTGCCATTTCTCTAGCCTGCCTGCGCCCTCGGTCAGTCAGGAGCAGATCCGCACGCCCCTCGTGCACATGCAATATATCCCCTTCAGATTCACCATGCCTGATTAATAAAATTTCCATGTTCTCATCCCTTTTACAAAAAAATACATATTATTTAATTCTGCATTTTTAGGACAATACCTTCATTAAACTTCAATTGAGTTCTTCATACATATTTCTGCAATTTTCGAACCATACAATTTCATTTGCAGTTCATGACATCTATTTTCCAAGAGCTTGGTCATAACATCTATCTTTTTCAGCCAGTTCAGCAGATACACATTACTCATGTCTTTGAAAGATTTCTCGTGATCAAACAACTAATTTATTCCACAAAAAAAGACTCAAATTAATATTGAGTCTTTTACCTAACGTATAAAGTTACTTAGTCGGTCCTATGTTGGAGCGCCGAATTACTTGATTGATGACTTCGGAAAACACCAGGCCGACTGCGATCGCTCCAGAGATCATCGAGGCTTTAGCTGCAAGAGAAATAGCGATATTATAGTTATTTTCCACGAAATTCCTCATTGCGTCATATGCTAGACCTCCGGGCACTAGTGGTATGATTCCGGCAACGCTGAAAATAATGACCGGGGTTCGGTATGCTTTCGCAAAGACTTGGCTGATCACAGCAATTAAAAACGAGGCCATAAGCGTGGCGAAAATCGTTCCAAATCCATTGTAATCAAGAGCAAAATATACGATCCAGCCGATCATCCCTGAAAACCCGCATTTTAACAAAGACTCTTTAGGCGCGTTGAAAATAATCCCGAATGCCGCAGATGCGATAAAGCTAGTTATTAGTTGTTCAACATATGTCATGGCTGATTCTCCTGCCTATAAGAAAGATAAAATGGCCGCAATTCCGGAGCCAATTGCAAAGGCAGTCAGCAAGGCTTCTGCTCCTTTTGACAATCCTGATACTAAATGGCCAGCCATCAAATCCCTTACTGCATTTGTAATCAGCAAACCAGGAACAAGCGGCATAACGGAACCAATGATGATTTTATCAAGCTCCTGGCCAAGGCCGAATTTTATAAAGAAAAAGGAAACCATTCCAATAAAAAAGGAAGATAGGAATTCCGCAAAAAATTTGACCGGAACGATCCGGTGAAAATAAACGACAAGGAAGTAGCCAATGCCTCCAGCTGCCATGGAAGGAAGAAAATCCAGCCAGCTGCCATTGAACATGATCGTGAAGCAGCCGCTCGCAATTGCTGCTGCAGCGAGCTGTGTATAAAAAGAGTAGGAGAGATTGGCTTTTTCCAGTTCTGCAAGGAGCCCGCAAGCCTCTACAAGCCCTATTTCACCACTGCTGATTTTCCTTGAAATACTGTTAACCATAGCCACTTTCCTTAAATCCGTTGTTCTGTCTAAAATGCGGACAAGCTTAGTCCTTTCAGGACCTATCCCTTCCACCGAAAAAATAATCCCGGTGGGCGTTACATAGCTGTGAGTATTGCTGATTCCGAATGCTGACGCCATCCTGGACATCGTGTCCTCTACCCTGTAAGTCTCCGCTCCGCTTTGAAGCATAATTTTACCCGCTAGCAGACATGCCCGCATCACTTCAAAAGTCTGATCCTGATTCTCCATATCTGTCCTCACTTACCAATCCGTCCAAGATAAATTTCTTTACCAGTTTAAATCATAAGAGCGTCTATAAGCAACCATATATTAAAACGCAAGAAAGCCTGACCCTGTAAGCAGGTCAGGCTTTCTTGCCCATACATTATATTTAAGAGATAGCCTCTTTGGGCTGGCGAGCTTCCTTTGTGCGCCGGCCTTTCAAAATAATCATGATAAGTGCTGCTACCATGAACACACTGGAAATCTGGAATAGTGTACCAATCTCGACATACTGTGCAAGCACGCCGAAAACTAATCCGCTGAGTCCAATACCAAGGTCAATCGAGGAAAAGAACATCCCATTTGCAACACCCCTGCGGTTTGCGGGCGTTTGGGATAATGTCCAAGATTGTAAGGTTGGGATCAATGAACCAAAGCCGATTCCAAAAAGGACTCCTGCTAGCCCAATCATGAAATTGGAATGTGCGAACGACAACACCCACATCCCGATGAATGTGATGAAAATCGTTAAAATGACAAGACCTATTGGCCCCTTCTGATCAAACCATTTTCCCGCTACTGGACGTGACAGTGAGGCAAGAACCGCGTTACATAAGTAAAACAGGAAGATTTGATCGATTCCGCGTTCTTCCCCAAAAATGACAATAAAGGTGACAATCGTTCCGTAGCCAAGATTAATGAACAAAGTCAGCATGGCCGGGAACCAGCCAGATTTATCAATCAGTGAACCCAGGTAAGAAAACTTTAGATCTTCTTTCTTTGTTTTAAGTACGATATCTGGTGTCTGGTAGCGTACTGAAGCCATGAGGAGTAATGCGATAACGCCTAATACGCCTGAAATGTAGACAAGATTAGTAAACGAGGTAACCTGGAACAAAAATATTCCAAGACTCGGCGCAATAATCATCCCAATTGTAATCGATAAACCATAATACCCCATGCCTTCCCCTAAGCGGGAGTTCGGTATCACATCTACCGCAGCTGTTCCGTTCACCGTTGTTGACCAGCCCCAGGCAAGTCCATGAATCAATCTGAAGGCCAGAAAAATAACGACGACCTGAGAAAGCGGATATAAAAAGGTAATTAATAGGAGCATAAGCGCTCCTATTAGCACAAGTGGTTTCCTGGCTTTGTATTCAAGCATAAAACCGATAAATGGCCTGCTCAAAACCGCTCCGATCGAAAACAAGGCCGTAACCAAGCCAATCTCCGTCCCGCTTGCCCCGATTGATTTTATATATGGAGGCAACGTTGGAATCAGCATCTGAAATGACATGAAAACGAAAAGATTCCCTACCATTAATTTTATGAAGGATGAAGTCCATAATGGTTCTTTCTTCATTTGTGACAAGTGTGTATCTCCCCTTTGCTGCAAACTGCTTTCTATTTTATAAAAGAAAAAAATCTTCTGCACGGAGAAGATTTCATTTTTATATTTCGCATTTCTAAATAATAGCACAGCCAGCAGGATATTTAAAAGGGAAATATGGTGGAATTCATTGCAGGTAATCGGGATTGTTTTGTTTATTTGATTTACCAAGCTCTTCAAAAAAATCAGGCTGTACTGATTCCTTTTTCCTTTCAGTACTAACGATCAATGCTGGAAGATAGTCATTTAGCACTTTCTTAAACTCACCTGCAGTCAGCGGCTTGGCGTCGTCCTTCAATTCATAGCCAAGCAGGCCATTAGCCTCAATAGTAGCGAACTTAATATCCTCCATTTTCGATATTCCCTGATTTCTCAGCCGCATCTCTAATTGATCCACAGTCAGCCTAAGTTTCTTAAGAGTTTTTACATTCAATTGGCCGTTTTCAATCACAACTTTGGATTTGCCGGTGATGAATTTTTCAAAGAAATTGAACTTCAACTCAAGATATTCCAGTATCAAAATAGTCGCAACGAAGATCGCCGCCCCTCCGATCGCCTTTGTCATACTTCTCTGAACAATTGGCTGTACAATAATCGTTCCAAGTGAAATCATCACAACGGTTTGGGCAAGTGTCATTTGCGAAATCGATTTTCTGCCCGCAACTCTTAATAGCAAAATCCCTGCCATTATCATTACAAAAGTTTGCCAGATAAACGTAAAGTCCATGGTACCCCTCCTAAAAAATACATCTAGTAATATCTCCAAAGGAGTTATTTTTATGAGTGATAATAGTTGTTATTTATCATCGTTATTTTCCAGCTCGCCTATAAGTTTAAATTTGATAAAGGTTTACATTTCGCTAATATCATGAAATTCGACCCATATTTTCTTTTTCAATCTAACAAAAAATTGATTGTCCTTGAATGAGTGTGGTATGTACTCTTTGCAAACTTCTGTATTGTTTTTCCAGTAGATATATTTCTAGGGCGTCCGATAAAGAGTAAGAAGTTATTTTCAAAATGAAGAGAGGAATACGGACTACTATGAAACTCGGACGAAAAAATAAAGAAAACTCTGAAACACAGGGAAAGAAATCTATTTCAATCAAGGGTAAACTCATTATTTCTTTTATTGCCATTCTCCTGATTCCAACTCTGATGGTAGGATTTATGTCCTTTAAGAATGCGAAGGATGAAATTAAAAAACAAATCCAATTAAGCTCAGAAAAAAATGTCATGCTGCTGGATAAATTTTTATACAGCAAAATCGAACCAAAGCTTTTCGATGCTGCATACTTTACAGAGGCTTTAAACAGAGATTCATATTCTGAAAAGGAATTGCAGAATACAATTGCTAAATTCAAGCAATATAAGTACCTTCATGAAGAATCCCTTAATGTATATATGGGAACAGATTCAGGGGAGATGTTATTATTTCCAAAGCAAGAATTGCCTCAAGGTTTTGATCCGCGTGAAAGGGCTTGGTACAAAGATGCGCTCGCAAGTAACGGAAAAGCGATCATAACTAACCCTTACGTCGATGCTGCTACTGGTGACTTACTCGTTACAGTTGCTCAAGCCGTAAGTGATGGCTCTGGAGTTTTTGGCATTGATATTAGTTTAAATGAACTGAAAGAAATTACGGATGGCATCAGTATCGGAGAACGGGGATATCCTGCGATTCTGGGGACAGACAGAAGTTACATCGTACATCCTACACAAAAGCCAGGCGATAAAGCCGAGGGTGATTGGGTCAGCAAGGTATATGCCAATCAAAAAGGGCATCTTTCTTACATATACAAAGGGATAGACAAGGAAATGGAATTTTACACAAACGAGCTCACCGGGTGGAAAATTATTGGTTCGATGGATTTAACGGAAGTAGACGAAGCGGCACAGCCGATTTTATATGCTACTTTAATGATCGTAGCCATTTTTATCTTCATTGGAGTACTCCTGTCTTATTTTATCGTCAGATCCATAACCCGCCCTCTAAAGGAACTTGGAGATATTACCGATCGTGTTGCAAATGGCGATTTGACAAGGTCCTTCGAGGTAAAAAAATATGATGAAATTGGCAAGTTAGGTACGAGCTTTAATAATATGATTCTAGCGTTAAAGGAATTGATCCAGCAGGTTGGAGAAAAATCGGACTTGCTAGCCTCTTCTTCAGAGCAGTTAAACGCAAGCTCGGAACAGAACAACCACGCAACTGAACAGGTCGCCAACTCGATCCAGGAAGTTGCATCTGGAACAGAGAACCAAAGAAACATGGTTCATCAAAGTACTGAAGTTGTAAAAGAAATGTCCGATAGCATCGACAAGATTATGAGAAATGCCCAGGAGGTAGCCGATACGGCTAAGGATGCTAATATCGTCGTTGCGGAAGGAGAACAATCCATCCAGAAATCCGTTCATCAAATGAAAAACATCAATGAAACAGTCGCTGATCTTGGACAGGTAATTCATACTCTTGGAACTCGTTCAAACGAAATCAGTCAAATCGTCGATGTCATTTCTGAAATTGCAGGACAAACGAATTTACTTGCACTAAATGCAGCAATTGAAGCTGCCCGCGCTGGGGAACACGGAAAAGGATTCGCGGTTGTAGCAGATGAGGTACGAAAGCTTGCAGAGCAATCGGCTAAGTCCACCGAAAGTATCCGACAGCTCATCGCTTCGATCCAGGCAGATACAAATACAGCAGTAGTATCAATGGATAAAGGAACAGAAGAAGTCGAAAAGGGGATTCAAATCGTGGATCTTGCAGGCGTTTCATTCCGCCAAATCCAGCAATTTGTTGATAATGTATCAGCTCAAATACATGAGGTTTCAGCTTCTATGGAGGAAATGGGCCAGGGTGCTAAACAAGTGGTCGAGTTCGTCAGCAGGATTGAAGAGATCACTGCCAGTGTGAATGCTGAAAGCCAGGAGGTTTCTGCTGCGACTGAAGAGCAATTAGCTTCTATGCAGGAAATCGCTGCATCAGCTGCCTCCCTTTCCTATATGGCGGAAGAACTTCAGGAGTCGGTCAGGAAATTTGAAATTTAGAGTTACAAAGAGACAGTCATTGCTGTCTCTTTTTTTCAGTTGTATTTTCAACAGATTTACGTTAGCTTGGAATAAAACCTAGACGATTTGAAAGGGGATGCTTTGGATGCTGGATTGCCGGGATGAAGTCCTATTTTATACAAAACAACTCGTTAACATCGGGAGCATTGTCAATACAACAGGAGAAAAGGAAATCGCACAGGCACTCTATACGATGATTTCTTCCTTTCCATATTTCATCGGAAACCCAACACATGTCATAAAATCACAGACACAGAATGATGAGCTTGAGCGCTATAATGTGCTGGCTTTTGTAAAAGGTACAAAGGGAAACAGCAATAAAACAATCATTTTAATGGGCCATCATGATACGGTGGGCATTGATGATTTTACCCAGCTCGCTGATCATGCTTTTCATCCGGATGAACTGCTTGTCGAACTTAAAAAGGAAAATCTCCCTCCGCTAGTAAAAGAACACGCTGACTCCGGTGAGTGGATGTTTGGCCGCGGGGTGCTTGACATGAAGAGCGGTGTTGCCTCCCATCTATACTTGCTGAAATACTATTCTGAACATCCTGAGGAGCTTCGGGGCAATCTAGTATTTTTATCCGAGTGTGATGAAGAGGACAGCTCAAACGGGGTGCTTTCGGCCGTTAAAATTCTTAATACCTGGAAGCAAGAACAAGGCTTTGAATATGTCGCCGCGATTAACAGCGATTTTGTAGCTCCTCGCCATGAAGGAGACAAGAACCGTTATATCTATAAAGGAACAGTTGGAAAGCTGCTCCCTTCTTTTTTCATAACCGGAGCGGAAACTCACGTTGGCTCAACCTTTGAAGGATTGGATCCAAACCTGGTTGCAGCTGAATTGACAAGGCAGATTGATTACAATCCGGACCTGTGCAATGAAGCTTTTGGTGAGATCACAATGCCTCCCGTTTCATTGAAGCAAATGGATCTTAAGCCGAACTATACTGTGCAGACAGCATTAGCTGCCTATGTTTATTACAATTTCTTCATTCACTCCTGGACACCAAAGGATGTGCTGGAAAAATTGAAGGATCAGGCTTCTATCGCCTTTGAAAATGCCTTGAAGCTGTATTATGACCGATATGAGCGTTTTTGCAAAATCAGCTGTGAGCCATGCAAGGAACTGACATGGCAGCCAAGGGTGATGACATTTGAAGAGATGGAAGCTGAACTAATTAAGGCGAATGGCTCTGCCTATACAGCACATATGGTGTCGTTCAAAGAGACTTTACTGCTAGATTCCAGTCTTGATTTAAGGATGTATGCAGCAAGAGTCGTCGAAGAGGCATGGAAATGGATGCCGGATCAAAGTCCTGCTATCATCGTGTTCTACTCATCGCTCTATTCTCCGCGAATCGAAGTGACGGGTGAAACAGAAGATGAGCGTAATTTAATAGAAGCTTTGGACATGGCTGTAGAAAAGATCCAGCCTGATTATGAAGAACCTATTGTTATTCGCAGCTTCTTCCCTTATATTTCGGACATGAGTTTTTTAGCATTGAGCGATGATGATGAAGCACTGGATGCAGCTTCAAGAAACAACCCTAGCTGGGGAACGAAATTTCACGTGGAGTACCAGGACATTCGTGAGCTGAATGTGCCTGTTATCAATATTGGACCTTATGGACTTGACGCACATAAACGATATGAACGAATGGAGATGGATTATTCGCTTGAAATAGTCCCTAACCTGACGAATGAAGTCATTAGGAATGTTTTAGCGAAGTAATTTTAAGGTGCCTTGTCATGAGGCACCTTATTTAAATAATCCAGATGGCAAACCCTCTTGTATTTCCGCTTTTTTCTTATTACTATAGAGTTCAGTGGAAATATATTATAGTAATCATTAAAATAAACATAATGAGACTGATCTATGGAAAGGCTGATACGAATTGGAAGAGAACTCTAATTTTATAAAAACGATCATAAAAGAAGATTTGGAGAGCGGCAAGCGTAATAAAGTCGTGACTCGATTCCCTCCAGAGCCGAATGGTTACCTACATATCGGGCACGCAAAATCCATCATCATCAACTTCGGCCTCGCTGACGAATTTGGCGGAAAGACAAATCTCCGCTTTGATGACACGAATCCCTTGAAGGAAGACCAGGAATTCGTTGACTCTATTAAGGAAGATGTGGCCTGGCTTGGTTTTGAATGGGACGGATTGTTCTTCGCGTCCGACTATTTCGATGAAATGTACAACCGTGCAGTAATCTTGATTAAAAAAGGCCTGGCATATGTGGATGACCTGTCTGCAGATGAAATTCGTGAATATCGCGGAACTCTATCTGCACCTGGAAAAGAGAGCCCTTACCGCGGCCGTTCTGTAGAAGAGAACCTTGATTTATTCGAACGTATGCGTAACGGTGAATTTGCTAATGGTGAAAAGGTATTGCGCGCTAAGATTGATATGGCTTCGCCGAACATCAATCTTCGTGATCCTGTTATTTACCGAATTGCACATGCAACGCACCATAATACTGGTGATAAGTGGTGCATCTACCCAATGTACGCATTCGCTCATCCATTAGAGGATGCGATCGAGGGCGTTACCCACAGCTTGTGCACAACTGAGTTCGAGGATCAGCGTCCGCTTTACGACTGGGTTGTCAGAGAATGTGAAATGAATGAAACACCTCAGCAAATCGAATTTGGCCGTTTGAATATTACAAACACCGTAATGAGCAAGCGAAAGCTTAAGCAGTTGGTTGAGGAAAAATTCGTAGACGGCTGGGATGACCCACGCCTGCCAACGATTTCTGGTTTGAGAAGACGCGGCTATACACCTGAAGCCATTCAGGAATTCGTAAAAGCAGCTGGTGTCTCAAAAGGATTTTCAACTGTTGATGAGCAAATGCTTGAGCATTTTGTGCGTGAGGACCTTAAGCTGAAGGCACCTCGTACAATGGGCGTTCTTCGACCTTTGAAAGTTGTCATCACGAACTATCCAGAAGGAGAAGTTGAGTGGCTGGATGCAGAGATCAATCCTGAGAACCCGGATATGGGCATGCGCAAAATTCCATTCTCACGTGAAATCTATGTAGAGCAGGACGATTTCATGGAAAATCCGCCAGCAAAATACTTCCGCCTCTTCCCTGGCAATGAAGTACGCTTGAAGCACGCTTATTTTATCAAGTGTGAAGAAGTGATTAAGGACGAAAATGGTGAGGTTGTTGAACTTCGCTGCACATATGATCGTGAAACCAAAAGTGGATCAGGCTTCACCGGCCGTAAGGTTAAAGGAACGCTTCACTGGGTTGATGCAACGCATTCAGTACCAGCAGAGTTCAGACTTTATGAACCGTTAATTTTAGATAGTGAAGAAGAAGCTGCTGACGAAGCAGAAAACAAATCATTCCTTGATTTCGTGAATGAAAAATCATTGGAAATCTTAAATGGCTTCATCGAGCCAAACATGAAGGACGCCAAGCCACAGGACAAATTCCAATTCTTCCGTCACGGCTACTTCAATGTCGATCCAAAGCACACAACAGAAGACAAGTTAGTATTCAACCGCATTGTATCGCTGAAAAGCTCGTTCAAGCTTTAATATGTGTATAACTGCTGGATAAGTTGTCATCCCCGGACTTTGTGTCCGGGGATTTTTTATTGGGGAGTTGTTTTATTTTGGGATATGGTGTGGATGATTTTTGTAGGCTGGTTGGGGCCAACTGGTGAAAAAAGGAGTAACGGCTCTAACCGGTGATATATTGCTTTCAACCGTTGAAAAAAGTTCTCCAGCCGGTGATATATTGCTCTCAACCGTTGAAAAAAGTTCTCCAACCGGTGAAATAATTACTTTAGCTCAAACCCCATGCATATATGTAGCTTATGCCCCCCTATTAATCTACTTTTCCATCTATGTTTGTTTGTTTTGTTCATTTCTTAGCTCATTTTTAATCTTTTTTACTTAATGTGCTCGCTAAAAAGGAAATCTGGTCCTATTAATTGAATTAGTGTAGTCAGTTTATTTTTCCCAGAGGTGAAGCAGATGGAAATCAGGCGTTTGTTAGCTGAGGATGCGGAGATTTACCAGACAATCCGGCTGGAGAGTCTGAAACTGCATCCGGAAGCGTTCGGATCTAGTTATGAAGAAGAGATGGGGGCTTCAGTGGATAAGTACCGTGAAAGCCTTCCAATAGTCTACACGTTTGGGGCATTTGAAAATGGTTCATTGATTGGGGTCGTGACACTTTTCCCGGATGGAAAGCGAAAGATGAAGCACCGTGCCAGTATTTTTGCGATGTATGTGGCTGCACAGGCCCGCGGAAAAGGTGTCGGAAAGCGATTAGTGGAAATTGCTATTGAGCAGGCTCGGGAGTTAGGCAGGATTGAACAGATTCACTTGCAGGTCGTGACCAGCAATGAATCTGCGAAAAGACTCTACTCTTCACTAGGCTTTGAAGTGTATGGGCTTGAAAAGCGAGCATTACGAATCGGGGATACCTATTACGATGAGGAATTGAGAGTATTATTTTTATAAGAGAGGGTGTCCCAGATGTATTTTGGGGCACTCTTTTTGAGTTGTTCTCGGACACTCCCTCATAACAACTCGTCGGGCTTTTTTCGATTCGAGTTGTTCTCGGACACCTTCTCATGACAACTCGTCGGTCTTATTCCGCTTCCAGTTGTTCTCGGACATGAACTGCTAAGTTGCATACAACAACCTTTTGAGTCAGCCCCCCTTTTTCATGTTTAAAATTTGCTCAGGAAAGGAAGTAGTTAAGGGATGAGTTTTAAGTGAAAGGAGAATGGCTATGTTTTTAGATGCATATGCAAATCAGAAGGTACAGGTTAAGCTGAAGAATTTCCCCGAAGATATGATCGGCGATGTGACAGGAATCTATCAGCCGGATGAATGGTATCTTGTGAAAATGGTGCAAGCGGAGAGTATGGGAATATGGGTCGAGAATCCATGCTATAAGCGCACGCCGGTTCAAAAGGAAGATGGGACGGCGATTCCTTCTGAGAAACAGGTGGAGGAAACGTGTACCACTCACCTCTTCCTCCGCTGGGAATACATTGCTTCTATCATCACATTCCCAGATTCAGATCCTAAGGCGGATAAAAAAGCGAAATTAATCGGATTCCAGCCGGATATTGATTAATATGTAAAGAAACACCCGCCAATTGGCGAACCTCTAATGGTGAAGATAGATGCGTTGTTGCCCTTATGTATCAGTCAGGATAGTATTAATTCCGAAAAATGCCTTTCCACAGCGGAAAGGCATTTTTTTATAGAATAAATCCATACATGATTGTTGCAATGATGGTCATGATGAATCCCACTGCTGTCTCATAAGGAAGTAATGTCATTCGTTCTCTTATATTCATTTTCACTGCATCTGCTGATACATGAAAGAAGTTCCCATGCGGCAGATGGTCGAGGACGGTTGCCCCTGCGTGAACCATTATAGCAGCGCTTAATGGAGCGACCCCCATGTCAATGATCGCATTGCCAAATGTACCTACTGCAACGATTGTGCCTGTGGAGGTTGCTGCTGTCGCTCCACCCATTAAAATGCCTGCAATTGGAGCGAGCAGAGTTCCTGAAATACCAGCTGCCTCGATACTGTTGACCACTACACTGCTTAAGTTTGAATGGGAGATGATTCCTGCGATCGAACCAGCGCCAATCAGGATCATCGCCACACCTGTCATTTTATTGAAGCCAGATGTTGTATATTCTATGACCCTATCAAACTTGCCCATAGCGATCAGTCCGACTATACCTGCGAATGGCAGGATGATCATGGAATCGATTTTTACAGACGCTAGTGCATCCAAGTGCAACAGGCTGCCTACAGGATTGATTGCCAGCAGACCGATTGCTGCAGCAGGTGCAACAATCGCTTTTCCAAAGCTGGGCTTATCCTTTGAATGAATCTTTTCCAGCTGATCCGATTCACTTATCTTCGTGCCTTTATTGCTAAGCAGTCTTGCAATGAGTACCGTAGCAATAATTCCTCCTGTTGCCGGTAAAAATCCATGCAGCATAACTTGTGATAGATCGACGTCAAATCCTTTGGCAACAGCGATAGTGTTAGGATTTGGCGAGATGATGTTTCCTGCCTTCGCTCCTCCAATGATCGCTATAAGTATCGAAGGCTTTGATAGGCCAGTCTTCCTTCCTACGGATAGAGCAATCGGAGCGATAATGATAACCGTAACCGTAACGAACACTCCCACAGCTGTGATGATCATTGATGCCAACGCAATCGCTAAAATAGCTTTCTTATCGCCCAGCTTGCCAACAATCGTTTCCGCCATTTTTTCAGCAGCTCCCGACTCAATCAAAATGCCTGCGAGAACTCCTGCCGCCAATACACGGACAACCGCCGGCATCACACTGTTCGTTCCTTCAATTACAATGTTGACAGTTTCATCAAGCGATGCTCCTCCAGCAAGGCCACCAACAATCGCACCAGCAAACAGAGCGTATACTGGATTTACTTTTTTAAAAATCAGGATGATGGCAATGATTAATCCTAAGATTGCTCCGCCCCAGTGGATCACGGCTTCATTCATGAAAGTTCCTCCAAGGTATGTAAAAAATAGACCGTTCTACTAGAATATTAATATAGTTAGGGGTGGATGAACATCATTTGCGTTTCTTTGAATGAAAAAACGCTGCCAAAAATTTTGTCATCATTCTTCCTCTACTACTTTATTTTCACAATAATTTGTATAATAAAAAAAAAGATACTAATCTGGAGGTTCCCTATGATAAAAGTTGGAGTTATTGGCCTTGGGGCAATTGGTCAGCGTTTGATTCAAGGATTTGAAAATCATCCGGAAACGGTGATTGCGGCTGTATGTGATACTTTGGAGGAAAGAACGAAGGAAGTTGCTGCTCAGCTTGGCGGGATTCCTGCGTTTTGTGATCATAAAGAAATGCTTGAAAAAGTGGAGCTGGACCTGGTGTATGTAGCAGTGCCTCCGAAGTTCCATCATGCAGTCGCCTCGGATGTGCTGAAAAAAGGAATACATATTTTATGTGAAAAACCGCTGGCAAATTCTCTTGAAGAAGCGAAAAGCCTTTTAAACCAGGCCCAAGCTGCCGGCGTTGTACATGGCATGAATTTCCCGCTCAATTACAGTCCTGCAGCCAGGACTTTTGAAAAAATGATCAAGACTGACTATGTAGGGAAGCTGAGAAGAGTCCATCTGAAGATGCATTTCCCAGAGTGGCCGCGTCCATGGCAGCAAAATGCATGGGTGGCAAGCAAGGAACAAGGCGGCTATGTACTTGAGGTTGGCATTCACTATATCCAGCAGATTCAGAAGATTTTTGGTGAGGTGAAAGTTAAAGACGTTCAGCTGCAGTTTCCGAAAGATCCCCAAGCTTGCGAGAATGCTATTTTGGCAACATTAGAACTTTCAGATGGAACTCCAGTGCTGATTGATGGCATGAGCCAGATTGCTGGAAAGGAAGAAATTGCGTTCACTGCTTATGGAACTGAGGGAACATTATCGGTATTGAATTGGGGACAGCTTGAAGGCGGAAAGATCGGTGAGGACATTGTTCCATTAGATGCAGACAACTCCCTGACAGACTCTTTGATTGATAATCTTGTAAAAGGATTGAAAGGCGAAGAAGCTGCCATTATCGATTTTTCTGCTGGTTATGAGGCACAGGTCGTTTTAGAAGAGCTTAGAAAAGGATGAGGCTGGTATGCCAAAATTGCCTTAGAAAAGAATCAGATTTAGAGCGCATTTTTATGCGCTCTTTTTTTCATGGCAGCTAATCAGCCAATCTTTCAGCATCTGCTGTACTACCTCGCGCTTTTCGATTTGAAGCATATGTCCTGCCTTATCTAAAACAGCCAAAGTAGAATCCGAAAACTTTTGAGCCAAATATTGATGATCTTTATATCCGCAAATATAATCCTGTTTCCCAAGCAAGAACAGTGCTGGATGAGACAAAGCTTTTACATCAAAAAAAGGCTCTTCTGATAGAAAATACCTCTTCGTTTTCCAATCTGAACTTAAGAACTCCCTGTTTGCCAATAGCCTGCCTGGCTGGATTTCGTCCATAAAGCTATGAAAATTCTTTTTATGTTGATAGATGAAAAGTGTTTCAAATGCCGTTCTGACATCGGAATTCAAGGTTTCCAGAAAATCCTCGTCTTTTTCAAAAACAATTCGTTCAGGAAGAGTGCGTTCTTTTAAATGCAAAGCTGGCGCCAGCAAACAAATGCCCTTTGCCTGATTTCTTCTTTTATGAAGGATGCCTTGCGCCAAATAGCCGCCGAAGGAAGAGCCGATAAGCAAGAACTCGTGATTTTCCATTGCTGCATCAATAAATTCCAGAAGGTTTTCAAGCATGTCATCTGTAGATGTTACACTTTCATCAATCACGCTTCCGCCATGGGCTGGCAAATCAACATACACCCTTTGGAATCCTTCCAGGTCGTCAAAAACAGGTTCCACCCATGCCTTCATTGAGCGATGGTCAGTGCCCATTGCGTGAAGGATCACAATAGGAAAACCTTCTCCTTGAATCTCATAATGAATGGTTCCTTTACTAACTTTACATTCCATGGCATATGTCTCCCTAATTATACTCGTCTTATTCCTGCAGCTTCCTCACCCATTCATCTTTCCACTGAAATTCTGTTTTTTCATTGACTTTCTCTATAAAGATACTTTTTGGATATGGCAGCGCAAGCTCAGGCATTTTATCGGCACTAAAATAACGAAGCTCCGCGGTTTCGTTATCAATCGGATTAAGTTCCCCACCTTGAACCTGACAGTCAAAAACGAATACGACATATTCAACCTTATGCCCGTTAGGATATTCGTAGCGAAAATCCTTGCCGCCAAAAACACCTAAAAGTTTAATAGGTTTTACAAATAAGCCTGTTTCTTCCCATACTTCACGCACAACCGCCTCGGCTGGAGCTTCTCCCAATTCGATTGCTCCTGCTGGCAGGCTCCACTTCTCACCATTTCCTTTGTTTTGGAACAAGATCTCTCCTGCTTCATTCCGCACGATTCCCGCTGCACTTGGCATGAAAATTAATTCCGCTCCAAAGCTGTTTCTTAGATTTTTATAAAAATTGGACATTCCCATTCCATTCACCCCCTATCATATACATTCTCTCACTCTCCATATTTTCCCTTCCTTATATTTCAGGTCTCACCCCTCACTGGGCAATAGCCCACACCCTCCGCGTTTACCTACATATTTTATAAAGAATTTATTCGTCTGCATTGGAGGCGGATTTAAAATAAGGAGTGTGCCAGCATGAATCCATATCAGTATTATTACAGCCCTCAGCATTTTGACCCTTATACTCAATATGACTATCATTATTACGGGCAGCAGCAGGAACCAAATGATAGGCAGCAGGGGCTTGAAAGAAGGGTTAATCAGCTTGAACGTCAGTCTCAGCAGCAAAAAGCAGAATTAGACAGACAGAACAAAGAACTTGCCCGGCAAAACAGGGAAATAACCCGACTGAACAGGGAGATTGGCCGTATTAACGACGAAATTCAAAGACTGAATCAAAATGACGAAAGACATACACGCCGCTTGAATAGGCTGAATCAGCGCCTGCGTACAGTGGAAAACCGTTTGAACATTCCATTCTCTGCTACGGATGGAGATTTTTAATCAATTCATAAGAAAAGCGCAAGCGCCTTGGTCAGCCCCGACAAGCGCTGGCCGACTAAAACCGCCACGTCCTGTGGCAACGTCGGCACTAGAACATCGTGTCCGTCGAAAGACCGACCGGTGAAGTCGTTCTTTGACTTCATTGGGCGGACCGAAACAGAAATGTGTAGCCGACTGTCCAGAAACGCAGAAACTGGAGGCTCCGACAAAGAAGCGCTCTTTGCTTCTGCCGGCGGAGTTGAAGTTTCGGAGTTTCTAGGAGGCGAAACTAGACAAGCGACTCGAGGGGCTAGGCGCTGGAGCTGGACATTTCTCAAAGTGAATTTTATACTTTCTTATCCTTTAAAAAAGCAGGACCAAACCTCATTGGTTCTGCTTTTTGCATAGTACTGCCAGATTTTAGGGAAGATAAAATCAAACCATGATGTCTAACAAAATAACTTTAATCGACTAAATTATGCTACTATATACAAGTAATCCTTCTACTTATTTTAGCGAAAGCATGATTGCTTACTTAGGAGTTCTAACATGAAAAAAATGAAATACTTGACCACCTTTTTCATACTCAGCATCGTTTGGATTTTCGGGACAAACTATCTGCTTGAATCATATGCCCCTTCACCCTTTATCACTCTTGTCGGACATACGAAAGAAGTTCTTTATGTTGTGCTGGCGGGCTGGTTTTTCTATTTTTTCATTTCTAAGATGGAAGAATTGAATGCTTCACGGGAAGAGGAAAAGCGCTTATCTACGCTGATCAATTCCATGGTTGATTTTGTGAATTTCAAGGACGGGGAAGGCCGATGGATCCAGGCAAACAATTTTGGGCTCAAGCTTTTTGACCTCGAAAATGTGGATTATAAAGGCAAAAAGGACTCAGAATTGGCAGAATACAGTGATTTTTTCGCTGACTCATTAAGATATTGCGAGATATCTGATGAAGAAGCCTGGAAAGCCGGAGGGATTATCCGTGTCGAAGAAGTCCTTCCACAGCCAGATGGCAGCAATAAGACCTTTGATACGATCAAAGTTCCTCTATGGAATGATGACGGCAGCAGACAAGGACTCGTGATCATTGGTCGAGATATCACTGAGCGGAAAAATGTTGAGACATTGCTTGAAGAAAGCAGACAGCAATACCGATCCTTGTTTGAATACAGTCCTGATATCGTTGCGATGCTGGACCTGAACGGGACCATCACAAATCTGAATCCTCAGTTTCAGAAAATTACAGGTTTTAATGCTAACGATTTTATTGGCAGGAGTATTGGAGAGCTGCTTCCTGAAAACAGCAGGCAATTAGTTTTGGACAGAATCGCAAAGGTGATTAAGGATCAAAGTCCGCAAATGTTCGAGCTTAATATTCCTCATAAGAATGGGAATCCCCTCATGCTGCAAAGCACTTCACTTCCTATCATTGTGAATGATCAGCTTGCAGGGATTATCTGTAATTCAAGGGATGTTACAGAATTGCGGCAAACGGAGGAGCGTTTGCGGAGAACGGACAAATTGTCAGTAGTCGGTGAACTATCTGCAAGTGTTGCCCATGAGATACGCAATCCGCTTACTTCTCTAAAGGGACTGGTCCAGCTGCTGCAAATGGAAGATGAAAAGCATCAGCTATATTATCAAATCATGCTTGATGAACTGAACAGGATCAACCATATTGTCGGTGAGCTATTGCTGCTGGCCAAGCCTCAGCAAATCAAATTTACTGAAGCCGATATACAGCTGATTATGTACAATGTAATTTCACTGTTAAAAACAGAAGCAAGTCTTCATAATATCCAAATAGAGTTAGAGGATCACGACCAGCAGGTAATAATAGAATGTGAACCTAACCAGCTGAAGCAGCTGTTCATTAATATCGTGAAGAATGCGATTGAAGCTTCATCGGCTGAGGATGTCGTATTGATTTCACTGCAAAGCACGGATGACCACGTTACCGTTCGTGTAAAAGACGACGGCTGCGGAATTTCAAAGGAATTCATGGAAAGAATCGGCGAGCCGTTCTACTCCTCCAAGGAAAAGGGCACAGGCCTCGGGATGACAGTAAGCTTCAAAATCGTACAATCTCATAATGGAACGATTAAATTCCAGAGCGAGCCAGATGAAGGTACTGAAGTCATTGTACAATTGCCTATTAAACATGATGGCAATAAAATGAATTAGAATACTCAACAAAAAAAGCGAAAGGACAAAATGAGCATGTCCTCTCGCTTTTTTTATATGCATTTCTGCTAAATTTTAAAAGATCAATCTTCATCCTTAATATCAATATCCTCAGGCACTGGTTCGTTCAATATTTCCTCTACCAGCTTTTTATACTTTTCTACCTGTTCCATATGTGTGTTGAATTGTTCCTTGTAAATCAAATATTGGTCACCATCATGAATCGCTCTGATTTTCCTTTGGAAAATCAGTTTTTCAATTTGTGGTTCTGGCATCGTTAAATATTCTGATGCTTCTTTTACTGTCATATACAAATTAGTTCATCCTTTATCAATCTTTTTTTCAGCAAGCTGGTCAACAAGCTTTTCCGCTGTTTTTCTGTAAAAATTGCTTAAATTGACAAGCGAAGCGATTAATAAAACTGTTTCAAGCTCCTCTGGCTTTTCAGCCTCAAGCTTTTGGACCTCGGCATTCACATCTTGTTCCGTTTTCAGAACATCCTCATTGAAAATCTCAAAGTTTTTCTCATGAAGATTTAAATAACTTTTATAAAATTGTTCTAACTGCATCTCCCCTGATTCTACTCGATCGTTGATACCGCCAAGAGTTAGTTTTATATCCTGAATGGACAGTCCGCCTTTCAGCTGATAAATCAAGCTGATCAGGATCAGATGCTCTTTCGAATATTTTTTATTTTTAATAGGAAAGAATAGCTTCCCTTTCGCATAATTGTTAATCATCGTCTTTGTCAGCACTTTGTCCTCATCATTCCTTGTTGAGCTCCCAAAACTCTTCTCAAACAATTGGATGACTTGGTCCATATACAAATCGATTCCGGGTATATCCTCCAGCGCGATATTATTTTCAAGGCCAAGATCGGCGAGCAGTTCTGCTATATTACTCAAAGTTTATCCCTCAATGTTTTTCTTTTATTATAACGCAAAAAAAAATCATCGTAAACATTGACTACATATCATTACACATATATCATTATAAGTAGTTATTAAAACTACATTATGAAGTGTGGAGGTTTTTCAATGAACTGTTATATTCGGGAACCAATTAATGGCCTTACCCATTTGGCAGGAGCATTACTGTCTTTTGCCGGGCTGCTTGCGCTTGTGATAAAGGCTTCGCTTACTACTGGTTCACCCCTGGCTATTACCTCGGTCACCATTTTTGGCATTAGTATGATTCTTCTATACACGGCATCAGCAACCTATCATATGGTTATAAGCAAAGATAGGGTGATTGCGTTCCTCCGACGAATTGATCATTCAATGATTTTTGTATTAATCGCCGGATCGTATACACCCTTTTGCCTAATAAGCCTGAATGGAATGACAGGCTGGACCCTATTCGCCATCATCACCTTTGCAGCTTTATGCGGCATCCTGTTCAAGATGGTTTGGTTCAAAAGTCCACGATGGCTGTCTACCTCCATTTATATCGTCATGGGATGGATGGTCATCTTCGTCGTCTCTCCTCTTTCATCTGTCTTGAGTCCTGGCGGGATTTTCTGGCTTGTTGCGGGTGGAGTTCTGTACACAATTGGCGGAGTGATTTACGCTTTGAAGCCTGACTTCCTGCGTTCTAAATATCTTGGTTTTCATGAAATCTTCCACATTTTCATCATGCTCGGAAGCCTTGCCCATTTCCTTAGTGTTTATCTTTATGTTTTATAAACAAAATGTGCCTGCTCTCCAATTCAGAGAGCAGGCACATTATATTTAACTTACGTTTTTTACATTCATATCGTTATCTCTCTTATGGAACCCTTTTCCATAGTAAAATGCAGTCAGGAGTCCCAACCACAGAGGCCCTATAAACAATGCGACTCTCGTGTCAGGGCTGAATGCCATCAGGACGATGACAAATGCCAGGAAGGCTAATGAAAGATACGAAGTGAAAGGGAATAATGGAAGCTTGTACTTTAGTTTTTCCACTTCATTTTTCTTCAAACTTTTACGATAACGAATCTGGGACAGGAGAATGATGGCCCAAGTCCAGATAGCACCAAATGTTGCAATGCTTGTCACCCATGCAAAAACTTTTGCCGGGACGATGTAATTCAAAACTACTCCGATCAGAAGTGCAGCTGCTGATGCCAAAATCGCAAATCCAGGTACGCCATTCTTCGTAAGCTTGCTGAATTTCTTCGGTGCTTCATCATGATTTGCAAGGTTGAAAAGCATTCGGCCCGTGCTGAAAATCCCGCTGTTGCATGAGGATAGTGCAGCTGTCAGCACAACGAAATTAATGATTCCCGCAGCGGCAGGAATACCTAATTGTTCAAAAGTCAGTACAAATGGGCTTCCCTTCGAGCCAATTTCATCCCAAGGATAGATGGACATAATCACGAATAATGCCCCTACATAGAAAATCAGGATGCGCCAGAAAACGGAATCAATCGCCCTGGCTAGTGATTTCTCGGGATTCTTCACTTCCCCGGCAGTGACACCTATCATCTCAATTCCTAAATAAGCAAACATGACCATTTGCAGGGAAAGAAGAACTCCCTTAATTCCATTAGGGAAAAATCCGCCGTTCTCCCACAGATTTTGAATCCCTGTAGCGATTCCACCATTGCCAATTCCCCAAATAATCATGCCGGCTCCTGAAACAATCATTGCCAGGATCGTCACGATCTTAATTAACGCAAACCAGAATTCCAGCTCCCCATAAGCTTTTACAGCCATGAAGTTGACCGAAGCCATTATGATAAGGGCAGCAAGCGCCCAAATCCAGCGTGGAGTTTCCGGAAACCAGTACTCCATATAAATGCCGACAGCGGTTATTTCCGCCATCCCGGTAACAATCCATAAGAACCAATAGTTCCAGCCGGTGATATAACCCGCCAGCGGTCCCAGGTAGTCTCTTGCATATTTGCTGAACGACCCTGCGACCGGCTTCTGAATCGCCATTTCCCCAAGTGCCCTCATGATAAAGAACATGATCATTCCGCTGAAAGCATATCCGAGCAAAATCCCGGGCCCAGCAAGCTTTATAGCCGTTGCGGAACCTAGAAATAGTCCGACACCAATTGCCGCACCTAACGACATAAGTGTAATATGCCTTTCCTCCAGCCCGCGTTGCAGTTCATTTCCCTGTGAAGTTTTCATGCTGTCTCTCCTCTACACCATATTTCGGATGACTAAATTGTTATTGAAATCATAATAAATACTTTCAGGTTAATAGTTGAATCTTCCGATAATTATTACGATAAGAATAGCAACGATAAGAATGTAGCCCCTTTCCTATACACAAATCCGATTGATTCAAAACCTTATTTTTAGAAAATTATTATTCTTATAAAATTTCCTTCCGTCATTTTACCATGAATTCCAGTCTAGAAATATATGAAAATTTTCTCATAATGAAAAAAAGCCTTTCTTACCCCATAAATGGTTGGAAAGGCTGATAGATATTATGTTGACGATTAATAGAACATCCGTCGTCTTTGTTTAGGAGCAGGCTGGTATTTCCTCATAGGCCCGTAGTCCAAGACTTCTTTTAAGTAAAAATCACCATTTGGATTTTGCTGTTTCAGCAGTTCTGTCAAATATGTAATGTCATCCATTGCCCGGTGCGTCTGGAATTTCGAGATATTATGCGCCTGAAGCAATGTGAGAAGCTTGCTGTTCGGGAAGCCGTGGTTTTTCCATTGCACGTTCTTCATTGTACAATACCATCTCATCTCATTCACTTCAGGATACATCCTAAATAAAAAGCTGCGATCGAATGAGGCATTATGTGCAAAGATTGCATCTGTCCGATTGAAGTACTCCATGATTTTTTCATCATAAAACGTCTTTCCCCTTACCATGTCATAGGAAATGCCATGGATTCGATAAGCCCGTTCATAATTATTTTGCGCCGATTTGGACATAGGCTCCCGCAAATAGGAATCCTCATCAATGATTTCGATAATTTCTCCTGTTTCTTCGTTAAAAGAAAACAGCTTCAATGCCAATTCAATAATTTCATCTGAATCGGGACCCAATCCAGTTGTCTCCACATCCACTACCAATCCTAACTTGTTTTCACTACTCAAAAATGTCACCCTTTTCAGCTGAAATATAGATCTATCAATATCATATAGCAGGAAAATCTTTAATTCCAGCCAAATACAGCAGGATGAATTTTTTTCCATTATAAAACCATTTAAGTTTTACTGTTAATCTCCAATCTGCCTGCCGCATTCTTCATAAAAATTTTCAGCATCGCAAAGCCGATTGCAGCACCCGCAAATGAACTAATGAAAAACGCCGGGACAAGACCGAACAATGCAGCATCTTTTCCAAGAAAAAGTGTGGCGATTGGATAGCAGGCGATTGCTCCTAAAATCCCCGTGCCAACTACCTCTCCAGCAAAGGCAAAAAGGATATTGTTCGTTTTTTTAAATAAATAAGCTGCCAATAACGCGCCAATCATGCTTCCCGGAAAAGCAAATACAGAACCTGTTCCCATCAGGTTTCTTAATAGGGAAATTCCAAATGCCTGGGCAACTGCGTAGTACGGCCCTAACAAAACAGCAGACAGGATGTTAATAAAATGCTGCACCGGAAAGACCTTTACAATTCCTAACGGGATAAACAACAGGTGGCTTGTCAGTGTTCCAATAGCCATCAGCATCGATGTCAAAGTAAGCTTGTGGGTACTTTTCATGTAAGCCTCCATTTAATATACCTCCTGAAATCGAGCTTTAGTTTAGGACTTCCCCTCTTAATCTGGAGGCTGCTTCCTTTATATTGTCTGCATGGCTGATCGCGGTGATGACAGAAACCCCAGCACCTCCAGCTTTGATAACAACTGATGCATTTTCTGCATTGATTCCCCCTATCCCAACAATCGGAATAGTAAAGTCTCTTAATTCCTCTATTAGGACAGTCCCCTGGACCGCCTTCGCATCTTTCTTTGTTTCCGTCGGAAAAATCGGTCCAACACCGAAATAGTCCGCACCAGCATGGCTGGCTTTTTCAGCTTCCTTAAGATTATGAACGGATACACCAAGAATCTTATCGCCGATTCTTTTGCGGACCAGGACAGCATCTTCATCCTCCTGGCCGATGTGTACTCCATCCGCATCCAGTTCAATCGCCAATTCAATATCATCATTCACAATAAAAGGAATGCCGTTTTCCTTACAAATCCATTGCAGTCTTTTTCCCAGTTCAAGCTTTTCTTTCCCTTGAAGGCAGCCCTCACCCTTTTCGCGAAATTGAAAAAGTGTGACCCCTCCTTCTATAG
The DNA here is from genome assembly GCF_049532715.1 of Heyndrickxia sp. MSNUG. NCBI lineage: Bacteria > Bacillati > Bacillota > Bacilli > Caryophanales > Bacillaceae > Heyndrickxia > Heyndrickxia sp. MSNUG. The sequence continues at coordinate 1,001,540 of NZ_CP150978.1, read as the reverse complement.
CTTCAGTCAGAACTCTTTCAGGAGCCTTCAGGCAGTTCGTACTTCCAGCTATAAAATAAACCTTAAGCAAGCTTTCCATATGTTCCGGACTTATTCTTGCCATTACGTCAGCCTGCTTTCTGCTTTATTTTTAAGATTAAAAGCCCAATGGTTTGTTGGTCCATGTCCATTGCCAATACTCAACGGCTCCGTGATCGCGGCCTGAATAAATTCCTTTGCCACAGATACCGCCTCATACACAGCTGCTCCCTTCGCAAGCTGGGCAGCAATCGCTGCTGAAAATGTACAGCCTGTTCCGTGTGTATTCCTTGTATTCATTCTTGGACTCGAAAACAATTCAAATTCTGAGCCGTCAAAAAGCAAGTCAACAGCTTCTTTCGTGTTTTCATCATGGCCGCCCTTAATGACAACATATTTTGCTCCATTTGCCTGAATCCTTCTGGCAGCTTCCTTTTTGTCATTGATGCTTTTAATCGACATACCTGTTAGGACTTCTGCCTCTGGAAGATTAGGGGTAACCACTAAGCAAACTGGCAGCAGATACTCTTTCATTGCTGATACAGCTTCCTGCTGAAGAAGAGGTGCCCCGCCCTTCGCGATCATCACTGGATCGACAACGACTTTATCCCAGCGAAACTGCTTGATTTTTTCAGAGACAGCTTCGATTATTTCGGCATTGAAAAGCATCCCGGTTTTCAATGCATCAACTCCAATGTCTTCCCCTACTGATTGAATCTGTTTTGCGACAGCTTCCGCCTCCATCGGGAAAACGCCCTGGACGCCAAGTGTGTTCTGGGCTGTTACTGCCGTCAGCGCGGACATGCCGAATACCTTCAGTTCCTGAAAGGTTTTCAGGTCAGCCTGGATTCCTGCCCCGCCACCGCTGTCTGAACCTGCGATTGTCAGTGCTTTAAACATCTTCATTTGTCCCCCTTTCGGTAAAAGAACTATAGTTTTGGATGTCATCTTCGTTTACTTTGTACAGTTGATCTAGAAACTCAACTTGGAAGCTGCCAGCTCCCTTATCTGCAGATTTTTCCGCTGCTCTTTCTGCTGCTACCCCATAGGTGACGATTGCTGCTGCTGCTGCAATTAGCGGATTTTTTTCTACGGCAGCAAACGCACCAATTACTGAGGTAAGCAGGCAGCCGGTACCGGTTACCTTAGTAAGGATTGGATGTCCGTTATGGACAATGACTGTTGCCTTTCCGTCTGTGATGATGTCGTCTTTTCCAGTGAGCGCAACGACTGTATTCAATTTTTTCTCGGCAGAAACAGCAAGGCTGATTACATCCCCAGCTGCCTCGCCAGCGTCAACTCCGTGAATATCCCATTTTTCCCCTGCCACATTTGCAATCTCGGCGGCATTTCCTCTGATGATTGAAATCTTCAATTCTTGCATCAGCTTAAGTGCAGTTTCAGTACGATAAGCTGTGGCTCCTGCCCCGACCGGATCAAGAATGACAGGCACACCATGCTCATTCGCGGCTTTCCCAGCAATCAGCATTGACTCAACCACTGTCGAATTCAAAGTTCCAATGTTGAGCACCAAGCTGCCTGCTATTGCTGCCATTTCGGCAACTTCTTCAGCGGCATACGCCATGACAGGCGATGCCCCCAATGCAAGTAACCCATTCGCGGTAAAATTGGTGACAACCACGTTTGTGATGTTATGAATCAGCGGTTTTTGGGTGCGTACTTTGTTTAGCATACTGACAATCTCTGATTTTTCCATGTCAATTCCTCCCTTTGATTACGGTGAACTCTCCCCTATGTGCAATGAAATTTACAACTAGGAAATCACCTTCTCCTTCTTGTTACGAATTCTCTTAGTCCATAACAAGTCCGCCATCTACGACAAGGTTCTGCCCAGTAACCGCACGCCCCCAAGGTGATGCAAAAAACACAACGGCATCTGCCGCTTCAGCTGGGTCCGTTACTTTTTTCAGTGGAGTCGATGATTGGATCAGCTTGAAAACCTCCTCAGAAGTAGCAGAGCTTGCGTCGGTTGTTTTTAGCAAACCGCCCGACACCATATTGACTGTGATGCCATATTTGCCAAGATCATTGGCCATATTTCTGGTAAAACCAAGTAAGGCAGCCTTGCTTGTCGTATAGTCGTGATAAGGTACAACCGGGTTCTGGAACAGATTTGTACCAATGTTAATGATCCGCCCGAATTTCATGCTTTCCATATCCTGAAGTCCAGCCTGAATGGTATTCAACGCACCGCGGATGGAGCCTTCAAGCTGCAGCTGGTAATCTTCCCAGCCAATTGAATAAGCATCCTTATTTGCAACAGGATCAAATTTAAAACTGATAAGCGCGTTATTCACAATGGTCGTAATCGGTGTGCCAAAGTGCTCCTTTGCCTTTCTGAACATGCTCTGAACCTGTTCTGAATTCCTAACATCTGCATGGACAGCAAATGCGGTATCCCCGATTTCCTCTGCTAGCTGCCTTGCTTTTTGCTCGCTTTGAAAATAGTTGATTACGACTCTCGCGCCCTCTCTTGCAAAAGCCTTTACCGTTTCTGCTCCTAACCCCCGGCTCCCGCCAGTCACCAATACTACCTGATTTTTTAATTCCATTTTTAGTACCTCCTTGAAAATATGTTCTGCTAAGTTGTCTGTTGATTTCCGTTCCAGGCAAATCTCGCTTCCCACTGCAATCAACAGGACTTTGATCCTCTTCATTGACCTTGGTTCCGATTAAAAATAAATGCAGTTTTTGAGTACTTTTTTGTGTTTAATAAGTTGATTTTCACTTCAGGATGCTTGCTTTCCACTGCGAAGGCGGTGAGCTTCCTCGGCAGGCTGGATTTAAATCGTTATCTGTCATTTCCTATATTCGCTTACCGTATTCTTCAACAACTCTCTTGCTAGTGTATTTTCAGCCTTTTTAATGATTTGTCTGATTCTTTCAGGAGACACGTCTAATTGTTCGCCAATCTCTCTATGTGGAGCTCTACTGTTGTTTAGTGCATAAACTTGATCTAAGATAAACTGCTCCCTATCTGATAAAATATGTTTTATGACCCTATACACTTTAATAAACCGATTGTATTCAATCGATTCACGATCTTTTAATATTTTTAAGTATGGTTTCCGTTTTCCGTATTGAGGTTCATAATATGGGCTCCATACAGATCGAATCATCTCCATATAGAAAATAGCATCATCAATAGTTATTTCTAATTTCTTTTTCATACATGCTCCGCTCCAATCAACTTATTTTTAAATGGTTTGCTATCAAATAATTCGCTTTAAAAACAACACTCTTTTAGAAAACAGCCAAATAAAAAAGCCAGATCCATAAAAGGACCTGGCTTAAAAGCAATGTAAGGGAAAAAAACATCTCTCACTACTTTCCTACGCTGGTATTACCCAGATCAGGTCCGAAGGGTCAAAAAACTGATGTTTTTCTCTCAGCCCGGCACAGGGCACCCCTAGTAGTACAACGAATATTTAATTATTTTCATAGTAGCCTTAACCTTTATATATGTAAAGGGATTTGATTTTATTATTTTCAATTACAATTTTATAACCCAATACAAATTGTGTTCAATTCGATATATGATAATATGAAAATATACTCAAGAATGGGAGATGAAGGGAATTGAAAAACGAGATTATTGAAAGATTTACGACTTATGTAAAAGTAGATACGCAATCCAATGAAAACAGTGAAACCTGCCCTTCGACAGAAGGCCAGCTAACGCTTGCCAATATGCTTGTGGAAGAATTGAAAACGATTGGCATGGAGGAAGTCACGATTGACGAGAACGGTTATGTGATGGCGACGCTTCCTGCCACTACAGATAAGGATGTACCGACGATCGGCTTTCTTGCTCACGTTGATACAGCGACCGATTTTACCGGAAAGAACGTCAACCCACAGGTCATTGAAAACTTTGACGGCGATGCAATCGTTCTGAATAAAGAGCTTGGTATTGTTCTGTCACCTGAGGATTTCCCGGAGCTTCCGCAATATACAGGGCACACATTGATCACAACGGATGGCACTACCCTTCTTGGAGCAGACAATAAAGCTGGCATTGCTGAAATCATGACTGCGATGGCTTATTTGATTAAGCATCCAGAAATTAAGCATGGCAAGATCAGGGTCGCTTTTACACCTGATGAAGAAATCGGCAGAGGACCTCATAAATTTGATGTGGCAGCGTTTAATGCTAAATTCGCTTATACGATTGATGGAGGCCCGCTTGGCGAACTGGAGTATGAAAGTTTTAACGCAGCAGGTGCGAAGCTAACGTTCAAGGGAAAGAATGTTCACCCGGGTACAGCAAAAGGAAAAATGGTCAACTCTGCGAAAATCGCGATGGAATTCCATAGCAAGTTGCCGGCAGAAGAAGCTCCAGAACATACGGAAGGATATGAAGGCTTCTTCCATCTAAGCTCCATTAATGGCGACGTGGAAGAAACGAAACTGCAATATATCATTCGCGACTTCCACCGTGACAGCTTTCAGGCACGAAAGAATTTGTTTGAGAAGATCGCGGGCGAACTGAAGGAAAAATACGGTGAACAACACGTCCACCTGGAATTGAACGACCAGTACTACAATATGAAGGATAAAATCGAGCCAGTGAAGGAAATCGTCGACATTGCTTACGAAGCAATGGAAAACCTCGGGATCAAGCCAATCGTGAAGCCGATCCGCGGCGGTACAGACGGTTCCCAGCTAAGCTATATGGGACTGCCTACACCAAACATCTTCACAGGTGGCGAAAACTTCCACGGCCGATTCGAATACATCTCAGTCGACAACATGCAAAAATCCGTAGAAACAATCATTGAAATAGCCAAACTCTTCGAAGCCAAAGCATAACACTTTAGCACACCACCGCGTCGGGGGTCAGACCCCCGGCACTTTAACGCATAACCGCACTGGGGGTCTGACCCCCAGTGCTTTAGTGTGTTAAATCAGCCTTTGGTCTTAGGGGGATTTAATGCTGAGGGGCATTGGTGGGATTTGGAATCTGCGTTATCTTGTTTATAGAGGATTGATTGAGAGGGGAAACGAAAATGATAAAGCGGATTTTGGTTATTTTTTTGATTATTACGGGTGCGTATATCGCGATGAATTATTTATTTTACGGGAACGGGATTACTCTTTCGAAGACGGAGGATTCTGCTAAGGTTTCAAGGGACATCGAGAATATATCGATTGATATTTCAAGTGTTGCGACGACAATCGTACCTGAGGACCGGAATGATGTCCTTGCTGAGCTTAATGGCAAGGGTACTGTTACTGTAAATAAGCGTGGCGATGCCATTGAAGTTTCAGTCAAGCGTAAAGGTTTCTTCTGGTTTAACTGGTTCGAGCTTGACAACACGGCATTAACTATTTATATCCCAGAGAATTATGACAAGAATATGGAGATTAATTTGGGATCAGGCGAGGTAACATTTAAAGGAAGCTCCATCCAGGATCGCATGGAACTCGATAAACTTTCGGTCGATGTAGGATCAGGAAGCATGGTGCTGAAAAACCTGGACGTTCAAACTCTGGAGCAGCGCATTTCCTCAGGTGAGGTTGAGATCAATTCATTATCAGCTGAAACAGGTACTTTCGAGGTAAGTTCCGGGAGCGTAAATGTACAGAACTACACTGGAAAACTTGATGCCGATGTGTCATCAGGTGAATTGGAAATCCAGATGGATGAATTGAAGGATTCTGTCAGCTTAAATGTGAGTTCAGGGGACATCGAACTCGATCTGCCCGATGATGCAGGATTCACATTAAATGGAAAAACGAGCAGCGGTGATCTGTCTTGCGACTTCCCACTCGAAGATAAGCAGGAAAGCGACAAGCGCCTCAGCGGCAAGCATGGCAACGGAAAGCACAAGATAGACGCCAATGTTTCAAGCGGTGATATTGAAATCTTCTAAAAAGAGAAAAGCCTGGCCTCCAGCAAATCCACATGGAGTCCGGGCTTCTCTTCTTAACACCTACGAAAATCGCCTAGCAAATACAAGTCTTCCGCTTTGCGCCAATCTTGTGCCGATCTTCAATTTTTTTGATATAGTCCGTGGCTAATGGCACTTTGCACGCTGTCTTGCCAACATCGACATGAACTTTGCCAATCTTGGCAGCCGTTGCTAATGCCTCCTTATACAGGGGAATGACATAGGCGCCAACACATATAACAAAGTTATTCATCACATAGCGGACACGGTTCTTCTCTTGATGAATCGTTGTTTCTGCCTGGCGGAGCAGTTTCCTGATTTCATCCAAATTCAGATTTTCATCAGGCGTAATCGATAGATAATTCGAATACGTGCTCCAGCCGCATGTTGCGATCATTTCTTCCTCCGATTGCATCCACTCTATCGCCAGTTCGCGGGCATAGGGACTTTCAGCCGCAACTCCAGCCACCGTATACTCCGCAAGCATATACCAATATGCTTTATCTGCCCAATCCTGCAAGATTTCTTTAGACATCAACTTTGGTTGCACAGATAGTCCAGCTAAATACATAGCATCTGAATGGCCGGTATCATAGAGCGCCAGCCCAAGCTCCTGATCCTTTTTCACATACTTTACCAGTTTTTTCAGATCACCAACCCGCACTCCAAAAAAAGGCTCCCGGGCCCCGTGCCGCAACAGCGTCTTCTTCGTTTGTTCCGAACCCATTTCTTCAAGTTTCTCCATTATTTCTTCAAGAGTCATACGCCACCGCCTGCTCTATTTTTTATCATTATAAACTAAAAATAAAATATTTAGTTGGCCTAACCAAAAGTGTTTCATCCGTTCAAAAAAATTATTTTTTTTGCGAGAAATTGTAAACCCTAACTAAAATGACATATATGGCGAGGAGTTATATGGAAACTATTTTAACAACAATGCTAAGAACATTATTAGGTTGTTTTTCTGTTCTATTCTTCTTAACCCGAATATTAGGAAAAAAACAGCTAAGCCAAATGACTTTTTTTACTTATATCACAGGTATCGCACTGGGGAATATTGCTGGGGACATGGTGGTACATAGAGATATTAAACTCATTGACGGTGTCACTGGTTTGACTTTGTGGGCATTTTTAACGCTAACAATTGAGTACATAGCCCTGAAGTCAGCAAAGGCCCGTATATTACTGGACGGAGAACCTACAATTATTATCAAGCAAGGAAAAATCATTGAAAAAGCAATGAAGTCCAATAAATTAAATATGGATGACCTTACTATGCTCCTCAGGATTAAAAATATTTTTTCAATTACCGAAGTTGATTACGCCATTCTTGAGCCAAACGGGCAGATCAGCGTTTTAAAAAAAGTGGAATTTGAAAACGTAATAAATAAAGATGCGGCTATTCCAATCACGCCTCGCAAGTATTTACCTTCTGAACTTGTAGTTGATGGAAAAATTGTTCTAAAAAATCTCAAGGAACTAAGTTTAAGTGAAGACTGGCTGCTGAATGAACTAAGGAAGAATGGAATCCACACACTGACGGATACGTTTTATGCAGAACTGCAGAGTGATGGAACAATATTTGCAGAAAAACGTGCACTTAATTAACCTGTCCTCACTAGCGGACAGGTTTTTCATCTATATACCACTATACATTTCAAACTCCGGTTCATACCCTTTACTTTATTTCTCTTTCCTTTAAAATTAGTTCAAAGATACTAAATAAATTCCACCTCCCAAGGAGTGCGGTTATGCTTGAACTTTTAATTACCATGCTTGAACGGCTCGGAATTATTGTGACAATTGCTTTCATCTTAACAAGGTTCCGCTTTTTCAGAGGATTGATCTATCACGAAACACTTAATCGGCGACAGCAATATTTCGCCATCATTTTCTTTGGATTTTTCGGAATCATTGGTACGTATTCAGGCATGAGCTTCAATACTGAATCGCTCCAATTCAATCGCTGGGCTGCTGATCTTGCATCAGATGAAGCCATTGCTAATTCCCGGGTCATAGGGATTGTCATTGCAGGTTTGCTTGGCGGCTATAAAGTTGGGATTGGCGCTGGACTGATTGCCGGATTGCACCGTTTCACCCTTGGTGGTTTTACCGCTATCGCCTGCGGATTGGCCGCAATTGTAGCAGGCATCATTGCTGGCAGATTCCAAAAAAAGAATAAATATGCCAGCCTTTCAAATGCTTTTATGGTCGGCGCCATTGCCGAAACCGTGCAAATGCTTATCATCCTGCTGCTGGCAAAACCATTTGATAAGGCCCAGACACTCGTTGAAATCATCGGCGTTCCGATGATTCTGGCGAATGGGCTCGGTTCTGCCCTCTTCCTCTTGATCATAAAAAATGTTATGTCTGAAGAGGAAAAAGCCGGAGCGCTGCTGGCGCAAAAAACGCTGCGGATCGCTGACCAGACTCTTGCCTATCTCCGGAAAGGCATCAACCCTGACTCAGCGAAAGCAGTTTGCCAGATTTTACACAACGAAGTGCAGACCAATGCAGTATCGATGACCAATCAAACAGAAATCCTTGCCCACATTGGCGTCGGTGATGATCATCATCGTCCGGAAAGTCCCATCCAGACCCAGGTCACAAAAGATGTTCTTAAAAGCGGGAAGCTAGTTGTCGCGAGTGACGAGACCATCCATTGCCGGCAAACAAATTGCCCACTCGGTGCAGCAGTTATCGCTCCGCTAAAACAACGAGGTGAAACAATCGGCACTTTAAAGTTCTATTTTAAATCTGAAAAAGAAATAACAAATGTAGCAATGGAGCTAATTTCCGGACTCAGCAATCTTCTCAGCAACCAGCTCGAAATCGCTGAAGCGGATAAAGCTTATCAGCTTGCTAAGGAAGCCGAGGTAAAAGCACTGCAGGCGCAAATCAGTCCTCATTTCCTTTTCAACACAATGAATGTCATTACATCTCTTGTCAGGATTGATCCGGTAAAAGCACGGATGCTGCTTGTTTCCCTTTCTCATTTTTTGAGGCAAAATCTGAATGCTACTACTGTGACAATTACCAGTCTAGAACAGGAATTGCGGCATGTTAAGGCATACCTTGCCATCGAAGAAGCACGCTTTGTGGAAAAGCTGAAAGTCACTTATGACATAGCTGACGAAGCCCTTTTGATAAAAATTCCGCCTCTGACTCTGCAGCCTATTGTGGAAAACGCGGTAAAGCACGGCATTAAGAATATGGACCAGGATTGCCGCATCCATATCGCAATTCATAAAGTGCCAGCTGCAACAGTGGTGATAGTTGAAGACAACGGCCAGGGCATGAGCCAGGACCGTGTCGTCCAATTAGGCAAGCAAATGATCGATTCCGAAATAGGAAGCGGAATCGCACTATATAACGTAAATAGAAGGCTTACAATAATGTTTGGGGAAAAAGCTTCTCTTCAGATTGAAAGTAAACCTGGCACTGGAACAAAGATTTCTTTTTCGATTCCACATGCGGAGGAATGTTAGATGGACCAAATTCGGACTTTGATTGCAGACGATGAATTATACAGCAGGGACGAGCTCAAGCATTTATTGAGCTCCTATCCTGCCATTCAGGTTGTCGGCGAGGCGGAAACGGGAGAATCAGCAGTTATGAAAGCTCTTCAGCTCCAGCCTGATGTTGTCTTCCTTGATGTCGAGATGCCAAAAATGACGGGAATGGAAGCTGCAAAATCGCTATTGGAGCTGAAAAAAGTCCCGTTGATTGTCTTTGCAACGGCTTATCCCCAATTCGCTGCAGAGGCTTTCAGATATGAGGCAGTGGATTATTTGCTCAAGCCATATGATGACGTCCAGCTCAGTGAAACTGTAGAAAGGATTGAGAAGCGTTTCCTGACTCAAAAGGACAAAGAGCCTGGCAAGCAAGCTGGAAAACTTGCTGTTGAAGGCGACGGTGAAATTCTTTATCTTGAACCTAAAGAAATTTTGTACATATCAAGGGAAGAAAAATTCTCAAAAATCATTACGAGAACAAATGAATATGAAACGAAAACTCCATTGAAGGACCTTGAAAGCAGGCTCCTTCCCTACTCGTTTTTCCGGATCCATAAAAGCTATCTAGTCAATCTTGATTATGTAAACCGTTTAACTCCCTGGTTCAACGGTGCTTATCAGTTGCAAATTGAAGGGCGCGAGGAAATGCTTTCGGTTAGCCGGAACTATGTGAAAGCTTTGAGAACGGAGCTTGAGTTATAGCCTATAAGATACTAGCTATGACTTTAATGAAAAGCATCTTTTTGGATGCTTTTTTTGATTTTGGTGCAATCATTTGTGCATCTCAATCAAAATTTCAAGCGTTTCATCCTTACATTTATGCATCTTGTTCACAAAATGTCCACAATTACATAAATTCTTTTATAATTTATGTAAACGCATTCATTACATTATGAAGGAGGTTTCATATGTTTACATTTTTAGGCGGTATCGTACTTTTAATTATCGGTTATTTCACGTATGGCAAGTTTGTTGAAAAGGTTTTTGGTGTTAATGAAGGCCGTTCAACTCCCGCTTTCACACATAAAGACGACGTTGACTATGTGCCAATGTCCACTTCTAAGAACTCGTTGATCCAGCTGCTTAACATCGCTGGTGTAGGTCCTATCTTTGGCCCAATTATGGGAGCGCTTTACGGTCCTGTAGCTTTTATTTGGATTGTGCTTGGTGCAATATTTGCCGGTGCTGTCCATGACTACTTGACTGGAATGATTTCCATCCGCAACCGCGGCGCTCACCTTCCAGAGCTTGCTGGTAAATTTTTAGGTAAATTCATGAAGCATGTTGTTAACGCTTTTGCGATTCTTTTGCTGCTATTAGTTGGAACCGTTTTCGTAACGGCGCCTGCAGGATTGCTTCATAACTTAATGGACGGAAAAGTAACAATGGGAATCATCCTTGGTGCAATTTTTATTTACTACATTTTAGCTACGCTTCTTCCTGTGGATAAAATCATCGGGCGCTTATACCCTGTTTTCGGTGCATTGCTCTTGATCAGTGCAGTTGGGGTAGGTGCAATGCTTGTAATTACCGGAGCACCAATTCCTGAATTATCATTAACAAATTTCCACCCTGATAATGCAGCGATTTTCCCACTATTGTTCTTAACAATTTCTTGTGGCGCGCTTTCAGGTTTCCATGCTACACAGACACCAATCATTTCTCGTACTACGCAAAACGAAAAGCAAGGCCGCAAGATTTTCTACGGCATGATGATTGCTGAAGGAATCATCGCCATGATCTGGGCAGCTGCAGCGATGAGCTTATTCGATGGCTACAACGGCTTGAATGACCTTCTTGCTAACGGCGGACCAGCCGCAATCGTAAGCGAAGCTTCAACATTGATGCTTGGCGCTGTTGGCGGAACGCTTGCAGTACTTGGTGTAATTGTATTGCCTATCACATCTGGCGACACTGCGTTCCGAAGCGCGCGAATGATTATCGCTGATTACTTCAATTTTTCACAAAAGAAATTCACAAGCCGCCTATGGATTGCGCTTCCGTTATTCGTAATCTCTTTCGCTTTGACAAAGGTAGATTTCACAATCCTGTGGAGATACTTCTCATGGGCTAACCAATCAACAGCTGTTATTGCCCTCTGGGTAGGCGCTATGTATCTGTTCATCGCGAAGAAGAATTACTGGATTGCCATGATTCCTGGTATATTCATGACAATGGCAACCACTTCGTATATCATTAACGCTCCGATTGGATTCGGTCAATCACTCACTGTTGCCAATATTGGAGCTGCAATTATCACTGCAGCGATTACAGTCATCTTCTTCAATGCTGCTAAAAAAGCTCGTGCAAATAATGTCCAGCTTGATGAAGATGTATCCAACTGGAATAGGGTTGCATAGTAATGAGCGGCTGCTGCAGTCCCAATTACCGCAAATCGGTCAATGAGAAGGAAGCTCAGGTCAATAACAAAGGGAAAGATCAGCTTCCCCTTTTCGCAAGAATAATCATTATCCTTATATCCGCAGGAGGGCTGCTTGCAGCGGTCCTCACATATTAAGGCTTACAAAGTGCACGCCTGCAATATCAGGCGTGCACTTTTACATCGATAGGAGGTTGAAATGGAGATGAAAATTTTAATTGTAGGTGCCGGAGCAATCGGCGGGTATTTTGGCGGACGTCTTTTGGAAAAAGGCGAGGACGTTACGTTCCTTGTTCGTGAAAAACGCAGGCAGCAGCTCAAGGAAAATGGCCTTATTGTAGAAAGCGTTCATGGAAATTTGCACATCCCTGAGCCAAAGACTATTTTAGCGGGAGAAAATGCTGAGCCTTATGATGTAATTCTAGTCTCGACCAAGTCTTATCATTTAGCGGGTGCGATGGAAGGCATTCGTCCATATGTCGGCAGTGAAACAATGATTCTGCCTTTGCTGAATGGAATTGCCCATCTTGATGCCTTGATCGAAGCATTTGGTGCAGAGAAGGTTCTGGGAGGATTATGCTTTATCGAAACGACTCTGGACGAGAATGGCAGAGTGCTTCAGACAAGTCCAATCCATGATCTTGTTTTTGGTGAAAGAAACGGTGAAAAAACAGAAAGGATTCTGAAGCTTCAGGCTGCTTTCAATGGCACAAATGCGAACTTCCGCCTTTCAGATAACATCGAGCAGGAAATGTGGCACAAATATTTATTCATCACTTCGCTAAGCGGCATTACCTCTCTCTTCAGGTCCCCGATTGGACCGATCCGGGAACAGCCTCAAGGGGTGGAAACAATCAAAAGCTTGCTGCAAGAAACGATCAGCATCATGAAAAGCTTAGATGCGCCGCTAGACGATCAAGTTCTAGAGGCTACCTTTGCGAGGATGAATGAAATCGGCTATAGCATGAAATCCTCGCTTCAGCGTGATATGGAAAAATCACTGTCAACAGAAGGCGACCATTTATTTGGCTACCTTTTAGATAAGGCCAGCACATCGAAGTTTCCTGCAGTGACTCTGTCTGCAATCTACGCTAATGTGAAAATCTATGAAAAGAATCTTGGCTAAAATATCCGATGCCTGCCCCATTACTGGAGCAGGCATCTTTCTGTTTCATATCATTTAACTCCAGGAAACCACCCAGGTGTATTGACGATTGCCTGCCACAGCGGATCGGGTAAAACAAGGCGAGCTTGAGCTCCAAGATCGATTTCCGTTTCAATTTCGGCTTCCCTGCCGCTTTCTATTTTTTCAACCCAGTCAGGATCGATAATCAGTTCTCTTCCTAAAGCAATTAATGGGACACCTGTATCAAATGCCTTTAATACATCATCAGCACTGTAAAGCGAACCGACGCCGATAACAGGAACTTTCTGGCCAATTCGCTCCTGGATGATTTCCATTCTTGGCCTCTCATCCTCTATACCTCTTTTTGGCTTTGACCAGAAATCATTCAATGAAACGTGCAGGTAGTCAAGGTTTTTATCCGCTAATGCATCAATCAGCAGTAAAGTATCAGCCATTGTGATGCCTGGTGTTTCTGGTTCCTCTGGAGAAAATCGGTATCCGATGATGAACGGCTCCTTTGCATATTTGGCGGTCACTTTTTTCACCTCGTCTACAACCGCTAGCGGAAAGGCAAGCCTCTTTTTAAGAGAGCCTCCCCATTTGTCATCACGGCGGTTAGAATGCGGTGAAAAGAACTGTTGAATCAGATAGCCGTTAGCGCCATGAATTTCAACTCCATCAAAGCCTGCCTCAATTGCACGGCGTGTCGTTTCACCAAAAGCCGCAATGATCGTTTCCACTTCATCTCCGCTTAACGGACGAGGGGCCTTAGCATTCCCGCGCTCTGAAGGTACATCACTTGCGCTGACAATCTCCCCATTCGGAACGAGTTCAGGAGGGCATTCACGCCCGCCATGGAAGATTTGCAGAATGGCTTTTGCCCCCTGCTCCTTGATGGCTGAAGCCAATTTCCGCAAGCTAGGAATCATTTCATCTGTATCAGCGCCAAATTCACCTTTAAAGCCCTTTCCATCTGGTGTTACATATGTACATGCTGTAACGACCATACTGACTCCTTTGGAACGGCGTGCATAATAGTTAACCTCCGATTCTGTAACGCTCCCATCCTCGTTGGATGAAAAATTCGTCATCGGCGCCATGATTATCCGGTTCTTTAAACTGACTCCATTCGGTAAATGATACGTTTCAAATAAGGGTTTGTACTTTGGATTCATACGAAAAGCCTCCTTCTTTAGCATACTAAAGTGTAATAACCTTATATCCCTTAAGGTAAACATCCCTGGTTATTATTTGCTCATTGACCGAAAAAAAAAGCGGAATGCCTTTCCGCTGTTAAGTATTATTTGCTAGTTTTAGCAATCGCATTTTTGATTGCCTCTGCCTGCTGTGTCATATTGCCTGTCCCTTGAAAGTGCAAGTACATGATCCGGGGTTCTTCGAAGAGCATATGATTGTGCAATGCGGATATATCAATATTTCCTTTTCTCAGTTCATCAATGACTGGATTCACTTCTTCCTGCAGCAAAGCGAATTCACCGATGACCGCAGTCTTATCATTCACTTTCTCGAGTACCAAATGGAATCCCAGCTCCATTGTTTCAGGTGATAATTTACTCCCAATGTGTGTCACGTTCGGACTCTTCCGCACTATTTCAACCTTGCAAATACCATCGTCTGATTTCACATCAGTTTGAAAGATATTTTTTAATGCAGCACAATCTGCCTGGCTCGCAGCATTGGTCCCGGCAGGTAAAACTATTGTAAAAAACAGCGCTGCGGACATGATGACTTTTTTCACGTTCGCCACTCCTTTTAGTCTTTATCATGCCTGATTATCTGTTGGATATTCCCGTTTTGCAATGCAGGTGTCTTAGAGTCAGTACTGATAAAAAAGTAGGCTCTGTTAAACAAGACTGTTGATTTTCGTTCCATGCGCTTCGCTTTCCGCGGGGCTGGCGCTGAGCCTCCTCGTCGCTTCGCTCCTGCGGGGTCTCACCTGTCCAGCTGCGCCCGCAGGAGTCTACGCGCCTTCCACTGCAATCAACAGGGCTTAAAAATCAACATCCAGCTTTAACAGAGACAAAAAGTAAAGCACACTGTTTCAAATGGAGTATGCTTTCGCTTAAGTTTGGATTCTTTTTTCATCAGTTAAAGCATTTTTTCTCCAGGTGAATACATTTCTACCTTTCTTCTTCATTCGAACTCCTGACTAACCCCTGCTTATTAGTGAGCGAAGTTTAATACCAGTTGGATTAGCTATAATACCAGTTGAGCATCATTCCACTTATTTCCGTTCCCGTATGAGCATTGTGCAGCAGTTGTACCCTTTTTTCTCCAACAGAGCATTCCCTCGGAAATAAAAAAAGCATCCTGCTATTGCAGAATGCCTTCAAGATCCATATTTTTTTTTAATAAATCTTCCATTTCTTCGGGAGGCAGCGGCCTGCTGAAATGATATCCCTGCCCGATCATACAGCCATTTCTTAATAAAAATGCCACTTGTTCCTGTTCCTCGACACCTTCAGCAATGACATCAAATTGCAGGTTGTGTCCCATGTCAATGATTGTCTTCACCATTGCGCCCTGGTTGGCGTGATAGATAATGTCATCAACGAAGGATTTATCGATTTTAATTTTATCGATTGGCAGATGCTTCAATAAGCTTAAGGAAGAATAGCCTGTCCCGAAATCATCGATTGCCAGTGTGACGCCGAGCTCCTTTAACTGATTCAGGATCATCGCTGTATTTTCGCTGTTCTGCATGATGCTTTCGGTAATTTCAAGGTCTAGATAGCTTGGATCCAATCCAGTCTGATCAAGGATTTGTTTTACCGTATCAATGAACCTGTCCTCCTGAAGCTGCCGCACAGAGATATTCACGGATATAGGGATCGAGCTGTAGCCTTTATCATGCCACTCCTTATTTTGAGCAGAAGCCTTCTGCAATACCCACTTTCCAAGCGGTACAATCAATCCTGTTTCTTCAGCAAGCGGAATGAACTCTCCGGGGGAAATGATTCCATTTTCCGGATGCTGCCAGCGGACGAGTGCCTCCACGCCGATGATTTTCCCCGTCTCCAAATTCACCTGGGGCTGGTAATGCAGCACCAGCTGGTCCTGTTCCAGAGCTTTCCTTAAGCCGTTCTCAAGCTCCATTTTTCGGGAAGAAAGCCCGTGCAGCTGATTTGTGTAAAATTGAAAATTATTCTTACCGCGTTCTTTTGCAAGGTACATCGCTGTATCTGCATGCTTGATCAGCGTTTCCTCGTCCTGTCCGTCCACTGGAGCCATGCTGATCCCGATACTCGGTGTAACAAAGAACTCCTGGTTTTCGACATGTATTCCTTCCGAAAATTCCCCTAGGATCCGTTCGGCGACTTCAATCACTTGAGCTTTATTAAGGCCTTTGAGTAAAATAATAAATTCATCGCCGCCCTGCCGCGAAACAAGCCCTTGGCCTTGCACGGCATTTTTCAGCCTGCTAGCCACTACCTTCAATAAAAGGTCACCAACACGATGGCCCTTTGTATCATTAATAATCTTGAAGCGGTCAAGGTCTAAAAATAATACCGCTAGCTCTTGATCACCATTTTTCAAAGCTGCGTTCAGGTGCTTCCTGACCATATTTCTGTTGGGAAGGCCGGTGAGGACATCATAATAAGCCATATATTTTATCGTTTTTTCAGCTTTCTTACGCTGTGTGAGATCGCGGCCTACAATCTGTTCTGCCATCCTGCCTTCATATAAAATCGGCATAGCAGACATCTCTACATCAATTTCTTTCCCATCCATCTGGGTCGCCTTAAATTCGAACCATAATTTCTCCTCGAAATTTTCATCAATCGTCAATTCTCGAGTTTTAATCTCGGAAAGCACCTCGGCGGGAATTAAATTGGAAATCGGCTGTCCTACCAGCTCTGCAGGACTTCCTGCTTTAAAGAGCTTGCAGCCCGCTCCATTGATGTAATCAAGTTTTCCCCTGCTGTAAACTGCAATCAAATCAGGCGACATCTCGACAAGGCTTCGGTATCGTCCTTCGCTTTCCTGTCGGTCGGTAATATCGAATAGTACGCTTGTAAAATCAACAAAGTCTCCGTTTTCATCAAGCACAGGTATTCCCCTGTCCTGAATCCAGCGGACCTCACCATCTGGGCGGATAATCCGGTAAATACTAGTGACTGCCTCTCCTTGCGAGAAACCTGTTTCCCTTTGCTCTAATATATGGTGATCCTCAGGATGGATGACCTTCTTCCAGAGAGTGCTGTCTTTATAAAACTCTTCTGAAGAATACCCGTATAATTTCTCTATTCCCGATGTAATCAGGAGCGTATCTGTCTTCAAATCATGTGACCAGATTGCCACATCCAATGTATCAAAAATACTTTTCAGCCTTTTCTTATTGTCCTGCAATTCCTCAGCTGTATGTTCCATCCCTCTAAACAAGCGGATGATTAAAATCATAAAAACAAAGGTGACACTTATATCGATAAGAGTACCGATTCCTTCACTAATGGGGAAAAAGAATGAAGTAGCCCAATCAATCAACTCTTCAAGCAGAAGAAAAACAATAATATAAAACGCATTGTATTTATGAATTCTCCCATCACTGCCCATTAACAGTTTCCCCCATGTGCCCAGCTGCAAATTAATATTGGCCTCTATTTTTTCCAAATACTCTAAAACACCTCAAAGGCAAATGATCACCTTATAAGAGAAAGAGCAAATGAAAGCTTTAAGCATAATCTTGGAACAATCATACTTTTCCACAGATGTATATTATTAACATATCAAATAACATAGCAAGGGTACAACGAGAATATTACAAATGAACTAGAATTTTTAATAATAATGGGTTAATTAAGGGACTTTTCGATTTTTTTGTCATGATTCAGGAAAAATACAGCTTTATAATTTTATTGTATTTGATTTACATAGCTTTCTCGTAAAAAGTCAAGCCAGTTAAAACAAATCAATACGAAAAATAAAACACTTCTTGGAAAAGCCCTTATAGCGCTTTTCCAAGAAGTGTCGAAAGTTCACTCTTCTTTTCATTCAAATAGATTTTATCCAGTTCTTTTAATTCCTCCGAATTAAATTTCTCGAGGGTGTAAATATAGATTTCCCAGATCATCTTCTTGCCTGTCTCGTCTGCATTTTTTCCAATCAATAGAAACGAATCAATGAGCGCCAGCAAGATCGAGAAGTCCTGCTTACCATAGTGCACGATTTGGTAAAACGATAAGTAAAGAATATCTTTTGTTCTTTTTTGCAGCCTGATGACTCGTGGCTGTGAATCATTATCATAGTAAGCGACATACCTTCCATTCGCTCGAATACGGATTAAATCGGCTAATGCCATGCCAAGATGCAAAACACAATTCCTTGCTGTGTTTGGGTCATTGATTGCCGGTGAAATCGCCCTTAAGGCAACCTCGACGATTTTCTGAAGAGCAAACTCTGGATCCTGGATGGATGACCGTTCTTTTCCCAGCCTGAGGAATTGATTGAGAGTAACCTCCAGGTTGTCTTCGATTTCTTTATTTTGGTGGACTCTGAACGCAATGCTTTCTTCTGTCAAAAAATCACCGATAAGAAAGTTTGCCTCAATCCCCAAATCCCGCTCCGCTGCATAACTCGTCAGCCCTTCATAATCAAGAAGCTGGACATAGCCATATCCCCTACATTTGACATCTTTGATATGATCGTAAGCGAATCCTGCATCCTTACGGTCATCAATAACATTTATGTATTCACTTTCAAGCGCCTTTTCCTGACGGCGAATGGAATGTAACGCTCCATCCGTGATTTCCCGGATTAGCTTGCTGACCTGGATGGAGGTTGCCACGTTATGGATGAAATAAGCAAAAAATGCCAGGCAGATAAAAGCAAGCAGGACACCGACAGTTGCCGAAATCACATTGTTTTCATACCATGACTCGCTCATGAACAAGAGCGACAGGGTCGAATAGACAAAGCCGCCCATGAAAATTCCCAGCACTCTCATTGTTACAGGGTCTTCAACAAAGTTATTGAGTGTCCTCGGAGAAAACTGTGATGAATACGTAGTTAAAACGACCATGATGGTTGAGAAAGTAATCGTCGTCATGGTCAATAGAGCAGCAGAAATCGACCCCAGGATTGTCTGGGCTAAATCAATACTTGTCATTAAGAATGAAGGAACAATCCCTTCAGCCAGCTCATTATGATCGATATAGATGACAATCAGCGCGAGTAAAAAAGCAAAAATACTATAAATCCCTGGCAACAGCCAGATGCTTTCCCTTATCCTTAACACTATTTTCCTTACCAAATAATCCAGCTCCTCAGTTACCAGCTCTTTCCTATCTTTATTTAGACCAATTGAAACAAATTTAATCCTTTTAAGCTGGATTATTTTTTTGCATAAAAACCAGGCAGCGAAGATCAAGGTCCATAGTTAAAACCCCAGATCAATTAGAGCTGGGGTATGACTTCTAAACGTTAAGCATATCCTACCAGTTCCATAAAACCTATACCTTCCAATCCTTTTCTTTTACCACTAGGAAGAATTTCAATGCCTTCTGCTCTGCATGCCCCCTCCCAGATTCCCTTGATAGGCCCTAAGATTGGCATCTCCTGGTTTGGAAAGACTGCTTCAACGTGAAGTTCAATCGCAAACTCCGGTATACTTATCTGCCATTCTACTGGATATCTGCCATTGGTTTTTAAACTTTTCCAGTATTTTATTTTCTTAAACGTTATATCCCTCGTGAAGCGGATGGTTCCATCCTTTTCTACTATATTCGCCATCGAAGAATCAGGTTTGCCCGAGGTCATTTCATTTAAAAGCAAATCGCGGCCATCACTTAGCTGGACCCCAAACCAATTCCATCCTGACCCTTTTGCCAATGAATAATCCCTGCCCCATTGATGGTCGAACCAGCCTTGGCCCTTCACCGTCTCCGTTCCATTGTCAGTTTTTATCCTTCCCTTGACCTTGTTACGGGTAAAAGAATAGTAGTACAGATCATCCGGTTTCCCATCGCCGCCAATTAACCCAACTGGCTTGAGAGGGGTGAATTCAAGCTGCACCTCTGAGTCCCTTTCTTTTAAAAAAACGTCAAAAGCTTCCTCGTTTTCCCCCTTGAAGGTAAGTTTATTGGTGCCATAATTCAGTACAGTCGGGTTTTCTATGATACTAGTATTTTTAATAAAAGCATGTGGTGAAGGAATATCGCCCTTTAATAGACATTTATACAGCCTCCACATTCTATAATCAGTCGGGTGGCGCAGCAGGTGGAATGGAAGATAAATGGCCAGCATACCCATTTTCAATTTCCAATCGATACCAGAAAAATTGAATCGTTTTTTCCTATTTAAATCAATCAATGTATGGATTATATAATGCCCCTTGCCGATTTCAAGCTCGCCGACACGGAAAAAAGAGGTCATTACTGCATATCTCCCACCCATGTCGCCTTTAAGATGAGCAAAAAAGTACCACCATTCGATATTGGACTCATTATGAGGACGCACATCCTTTGGCAGTGAAATTACATCCAATCGTTCGTCATTCATCCCAGCACACACCTTCTGTTTTTAGTAAGGTATGCATGCACGGGCTAATGAGGGACTATAAGATGTCGGTTGCTTAGATGGTCTGCACGAACGGCACGAAATGCATCCTTGGTGCCAAGATATCATCCGTATCATCAATTGCTTGAATTTAACCACAGAGTGGCATATTCTTAAGGATATATAATTCAGATTTAAGGATGGGATTAACCTGCGTATCAATAAATTCATTAGTGAATCAGGAAAAACTTCAAGACGTGGAGCGGACCGGCTGGTTGAAGAAGGCCGCGTGACAATTAACGGGAAGGTTGCGAAAATCGGCACCCAGGTAGAGCCCGGGGATGATGTGAGAGTGAACGGCGAACAAATCAGGATGGCTCAAAATTACGTTTATATAGCCCTGAATAAACCTGTGGGCATCACGAGTACGACCGAGAAACATGTAAAAGGAAATATTATCGATTTAGTCAATCACCCGCTGCGGATTTTTAATATCGGCCGACTTGATAAGGAATCCGAAGGCTTGATCCTCCTGACGAATGACGGCGATATTGTGAATGAAATCCTGCGTGCCGAAAACAGGCATGAAAAGGAATACATCGTTTCAGTGGACAAGCCAATCACGCCTGAATTCCTTAAAGCTATGTCAGAGGGTGTGCGGATTTTGGGAACGAAAACGCTGCCTTGTAAAGTAGTCCAGCTTTCGAGATATGAATTCAACATTACGCTGACCCAGGGATTGAACAGGCAAATCCGCCGCATGTGTGAAGCACTAGGCTACGAAGTATACAGGCTGCAGCGCATCCGGATCATGAATATTCAACTCGGCAATCTTCAGATTGGACAATGGCGCGACCTGTCGAAGAAAGAGAAGAAACAGTTATTCAGCGAACTGGATTATGAACCTAAAGAATGGTAAATAAGAGGATGAGCATTATTCCGCTCATCCTCTTTTTTATGCTTCTACAGCTACGGTTTTGTCCTGGACTTCTTTCCGAAGCAGCTTCAGGAACATTTTTTCCCTATAAAGGTACATGACGAGTGAAACAAGGCTTAATCCGCTTACACCGAGTAAAATCCAAACAGGCATTTTTTCAAGCAGGAAGCCAAACAGGATGAAACCTAATGGAGTCATTGCACTTGAGCCTGTTTCAAGGAGAGACATCACTCTGCCACGATATTCATCTGGCGTGTTCTTTTGAAGGAGTACGGTTACTGGCATATTGATGAACATAATGGCTGCGGCAAGGAAAAGTACCAGGGCAATCAAATAGATAAATATAATTTGATTGCCCATTTCTATAATAGAAGGAAATGCAGGTACTCCTATTAATATCAAAATGGACGACAGTAACACGATTCCACCCATAATGGAGAATTCTTTTCTTTTGATTTCCTTTCTTGCTGAGAGAACTAGTGCGAGCACCATCATACCAACGGAAAAGGCCCCTTCAATGATTCCCAGATGTGTCGAAGACATACCTCTTACCGTCAATACTAAATAAGGCATTGCAACCGGAAACACGGCGAACCAAAAATTCAGCCAGACACTGATGACAACCAAATGAAAAAGAAACCGCTGAGACCTAATATAGGAAACTCCATTTTTTAAATCTTCTGACAAGCTGACTTGTTTTTTAAGGCTCGCTTTATTCGCGTACAAATCGTATTTGATCAGAATGCTGGCAATAGCTGAGATGATGTAGGTAATGATGTTTAAGCCCATGAAGAGATTAATCTGAAAGATTCCAAAGAAGACGCCGCCAAGGACAGGGCCCAGGATGGCTGATAATGAGATGGCCGCCTGGTTCAGTGACATGGCTTTTTGCAGATTGTCCTGTCCAACCATGTTGTGGATAGATGAAGTTACTGCGATTGTATAGAATGTATTGATGACACTTAATCCTGCTGTTGAAACATAGAGAATCCATAATTCTTGGGTTGCTAGGGTAAACACGGCAAGGACTCCACATAGCCAGACTGCACTTGCTATGTTCGAGGAAATAATCAGCTTTTTCCTATCAAGACGATCGCTAAGCGTACCCGCAATTGGCGCAAGCAAAATGCGTGGAAGAATGCCGAGAACTAACGTAAACGCAAAATTCAAGCTGGATCCTGTTTCAGCAAGGATATATAGCCCGATTACGAAGGCATAAATCGAAGAACCAAGCACAGCCGTCACCTTGCCAGTAAGGAAAAGTATCAAATTTTTCTTAACTGCTCTATCCAATTAACTCTCCTCCTGTTTCTCCTTTTTGAGCGTAAAGGTCATTTCATATGAAGTCTTTTCGACATCTGCTTTCATCGCTGATTTCTTCACATACTTCAAAAATAAAGCGTCAATATCTGCGTTAAGCTCCTTGCGATCCTCCTCCGTTAACGATATATAAGTTCCCTGATTGACAACTTGTTCAGTCGAAGGGGTCACACCCTCATTCTTCAGATTGAAATGAGTAGCCTTTGAACGGTAATACTTTTCAATAATCCCTCTGTTCTCCTTAGTCTCCTCGATTTCTAAAATACCTCCATTATAGAGCTGCTGAATATGGTAATGGATGCTGCCTGCTGATTTACCCAATTCATCTGCCACCTGTTTTGCTGTCATCGCCTTCATGACTAGCAAGTAGATGATTTTTACACGGATAGGGCTGGAGATAAGTTTTTGCTGCTCCAAGTTAACCTCCATTGTCTTTTTTACATAATCCATACAAATTTCACCTTCCAAAATATTCTTATGATTTAATTTTATTATACGTTCTAGAAAATTAGTATGCAATGAATTATTAGAATGTTTAATCTTTTTTAGAACCTAAACACCAAAATTTAATGACTGGCTTGAATCAATGATTTATGTTGTAATGATGTTAATAAAGCTTATCTTTTAGAGATAGGAGTTTTTTTATGGCAAACAAAGATACAATGAATCACTTATCAGAGGATGAAATTATGACAATATTGGTTGCCGCCAAAGATCTTATTATGTACGGCGGAAAAGGGCTGCTTGGAAAAATTCTTGCCGGCTCAAATGACAAACGCATTTTCACTTCTGAACTTCATCAATCCGAATCATACGGTGCTTTTAAAGGCATGACCCAAAAGGTGATTATGGAAAAAGTCGAATGGATGATCGAGAACGGCTATCTCACGACCGATGAAAAGCTTTCACTGCTTGTTTATACTCAAAAAGGCTGGGATACAGTCATCGAGGAACTCGCAGATGAGTTATATGGTGATTTTCTCCTAGCTGCTGAATTTGGCAGATTTGATTTTATAGAAGTGGTCCGAAGCCAGCCTCTTGACCTTCGCATGCTTCTTCTTGACGTCGTTGAAGAAGAGGATGACCCAGAATTAATAGAAATGCTGATAGAATGGCTGGAAATCGAGGTAGATGCACCTATTCCGGAAAGAATTCATGAAGTCATTCAAAATTTGGACAAGTCTCATACTCGTTCAAGTGATGAAAAGGTGAATTCAAATGATTCAGGATCTATTGAAGCCAATAAAAAATGGCTTTCCATTCCTGCGGATTACCGCCAGATGCTGATCCGGAATGTATTCTGCGGGCATTGCCTGGATACAGTGCAGATTGAAAAATACATCATTAAAGATTTCCGCGATACGATTGTTCTTGAAGGTAATTGCAAAAAGTGCGGCAATAAAGTTGCAAGAGTAATTGATTAAGGCGGGATTTTCTTATTGCATGGCTACTTACAGACCTGGTTTATGACCAGGTCTCAGACTCTAGACAAACTCGATGAAAGCGAGCTTGTCTAGAGTTTTTTCATTTCGGTTGGAAAGTAAAATAGGTCCGTTGATTTCCGTTCCAGGCGCTTCGCTTTCCGCGGGGCTGGCGCTGAGCCTCCTCGTCGCTTTGCTCCTGCGGGGTCTCACCTGTCCAGCTGATCCCGCAGGAGTCTTCGCGCCTTCCACTCCAATCAACAGGTTTAAGATAATGGTCTATAAACTGTAACTTTGTCGACAAGCTGTGACCTGGTTAGTGACCAGGTCATTTTTTAATCTAAAATTAGTTTGTATACAAATTATATTTACACAAATAATTTATACTGTTATACTTACTTAAGGCAATTAAGGAGGACTTTTTATGGAAATGTCTATGGATAAAGCAATTGGCTCTGCATCGGTTCGCCTCAGCAAGAAGCTGACCAGGTACATCAACCTTCAACTAAAGCCTTTCAGCATCACCACTGAGCAATGGAGTGTGCTAAGGACTTTAAGTGAGTCAAATGACATCTCACAAAAAGAATTGTCAGAGAGAGCGGACAAGGATCAGGCAACATTGACGAAAATACTGGATCTTCTTGAAAAAAACAAATTTATCGAGAGAGTGCAAAATCCTTCAGACCGCCGTTCCTTTCTTATTAAGATCACCCAAAAAGGGGCGCAATTAGTCAAAGAAGTAACCCCCTATCTTGAGGAAGTTTTTGCGAAAATCACAGACTCTATTCAAGCTGAAAAGCTGGCAATCTATAAAGAGACAGTACTTTCTTTAGAGAACAATATCGAAATGCTTTTGGAGGAAAACAAACAGAAAGAAGGCTAATCATGAACCAGACATCTAAGTTATGGACTGCACAGTTTACAGCCATTGTTCTAATGGCTTTTTTATTTTTTCTATGCCTGCAGCTTCTGACAGCAGGCTTTCCCGCTTTCATCACCGACGTGAAAAATAACCCGGCACAGGGCGGCTTGATGACGACTGTTTTCATGGCTGCGGCGATTGCCACACGTCCTTTTGTAAGTTCTCTCATGCAGAAAATAGACAATAAGAAGCTGAGCCTGATCTCATTGGTCTTTATCGCCATTTCAGTCGGTTTGAGCTTCGGGCAGGACTCAGTTGGATTTTTGCTTTTGCTAAGAGTTTTTCATGGAATGGGCTTTGGAATCATCACGACTATTTTTTCTACAATGGCAACGAATATCATTCCAACTCATCGATTAGGAGAGGGCATCGGTTACTATGGTCTGGCAACAAGTGTCGGCACCAGCCTTGGTCCCATGCTGGCATTGGCTCTTCTTCAGGTTTTCACCTTTAATCTATTAATCATCCTGTCGATTGCTTTAACGGTCAGCACTTTGGTCCTGAATCTTTTTGTCAAAGCCCCCAAAAAGGCCGTCCCAGTTAAAAATACTGTTCAAAAAGTAAGCTTTAAGGAACATGCCTTTGACCGAAAAGCTTTTACCCCAGCGATCTTAACGGCATTTTTCTCCATTACGCTTGGCGGAGTGATCAGCTTCTTAAGGGAACTAGGGAAAGAGGCGAATATCGTCGCATCCATCTCACTATTCTTCCTTGTTTTAACCATTATGATGATCCTGGTGAGACCTGTTTCCGGCAGAATGTTTGATAAGTACGGCCATAAGGTGATTATCTACCCTGCAACGATTGCAGGGATTATCGGACTATCGCTTTTAGCATTCACTCAAAATACGTTAACATTGCTGATAGCGGCTGTTTTTTATGGAATCGCGTACGGTACGGTCACTCCTACACTTCAGGCATTGGCAGTCAGTTCCGTTCCAAAGGAAAAACAAGGAACGGCAAATGCGATGTATTTTTCATCCATGGATCTTGGCATGGCCATTGGATCAACAGGACTAGGCATAGTGGCTTCCTATACAAGCTACCATTTCCTTTATGGCTTTTCAGTCGTTTTTCTTCTAGGATTGTTGCTTGCCTACACTTTGATTTTTGTAAAAGGCAAGCCTGCAGTGAAATATGTGGAATCTCCCCGTGAGATTAGCGGGGATATTGGGATATAAAAAACACGATGAATGGATTCATCGTGTTTTTTAATGTTTTATTTTCCACAGCACTTCTTATACTTTTTGCCGCTGCCGCATGGGCACGGATCATTGCGGCCAACTTTCGGCTCCACCTTTACCGGCTGTGTCTGCATAAAAGGAAATTCCTGTGCTTCCAATTCCTTTTTCCGGTTCAGATAATCCTCATCACGCTGAATCGCAAGCCTTTTCCACTCACCAAGCTTATGATGGTCGATGCCCATAACCTTGTAGAACCCATAAAGGATTCTCTCGCTCTCAAGGATCGATGAGTAGTATCCAGCTTTTACAGCATCCTCCACGACCGGTAGACCTTCTTCTGACAGCTGATGGCAAAGAGCTTCAACGATCAATACTTTATTTTCTTCATCATCAATTAATGAATATAAACTTTTCAATTTTTCAATTGAACCTGCCGTTTTCGTATTGCCAAGTATGGAAATCGGATAGATCGACATGGAATCATTGTTAATCTTAGATGCGACATGTTCGACAACTGCATCTGTTTGAAACAGTGATAGTGTGTCTGATATTTCTTCCTGTAACAGATCATCTTCACGGTCCAGAAGACCCGCAAAGTATGGGATATACTGCTCCTGTTTCGTAAGCCCTG
This sequence comes from Heyndrickxia sp. MSNUG, assembly GCF_049532715.1. Classification (NCBI taxonomy): domain Bacteria; kingdom Bacillati; phylum Bacillota; class Bacilli; order Caryophanales; family Bacillaceae; genus Heyndrickxia; species Heyndrickxia sp. MSNUG. The sequence goes on along the minus strand of NZ_CP150978.1, from coordinate 974,656 downwards.
CCATGTACACAGCTAAAATACCATTAAACTTAAAAAACTTTTCATCCTCTTGTTCCTTAAAGCTAAATTCAATTTCATGCTCTTCGATAAAACCACGTTTCACCATTATCGCGACAATCTCTTTTGCCTTGCTGTATAGGTCCTGATTAAAGGAATCGTCTGTTTCAAGATCAGCAAGAACGGAACCATACTCTTCCCAAACTTTTTCTTCTTCCCCATCCATTAAAAATTGAATGTACTCGAATTCCTTCTCTGGCAAAAACTCCTCCAGTTGAGTTCGATGCTTCAGTTTTAGATCTGAAGGAATGTTTCGAATCAGCCTGGCGTATAAAAATTGATCCTCAGGATCAGCCTCCTCTGCGCCCTTCAACAGCACCTCAATAGCTTCACTTTTAAAAGGGAATCTATCGATATTGGCCAAAATAATGATCTCTTTTTCCTTTTTAGCGATGGCTTCTTTTAACAGCCTAACTGTCCAGTCTTCCGGTATATTGGGATATTCCATTAAGGCATGCATTACAAATTCCTGGACGAGCAAATCATCTGATAATAAGTGAGGTTCTATTTTTTCAAGAAAATTCATTTGAACCCTCCTCTTTTGTTTTATGTACTTAAAACATTCTACCAGAAAGTAAAAAGCAGGCACATTTGCGAGCCTGCTCTACCGTTTTATTTTTTATTGCGATCACGGTTTACATTATGCCTGCTGATATAAATCCACATGGCTATGTAGGTTAAAAACAATAATGCTAAAAACACAGGTGCTGAAAGTGCATTTTGGATTAACATGAATGTGCCACCTCTTTTACTTTAGGCTTTCCAGCGGTACAGGAAAAAATAAATAAAAAATGACTGCTAGCGGGAGTGAAATCAGCCAGCCTGTTACTGGATTTTTATAATGGATCCTCAGCACAACGAATAGGATCAAATTCAGCCAGATATTATGCCAGCTGTTCCAGCCGTGGTCGTAAACATACATGCCCCTGTGCGCAAACAATGCCTCAATAATGGTATAAAAGGTTACCCATATTCCTACATATAATAGCTGAGTCCTGTTTGATGAGGGAAATCTCTGCAGATAAATGATTAATCCGACCGGGCAAATAAAGAAGGTAAATGCCAGGTTAATAATCGAGTGATTAATCCAATCAGCTGTAATTCCCCGGAAAGCCCATAAAGTATGGTTGTAGTAAATCGTATTGTAGAGCAGGTTAATGACCATAAAAAATAAAATGGTCGAATACTGCTTTTTCCACTGTGACCAATCAACGAATTTATAGGCAAACAAGATCCAGACTGCGATGACCAATAATAAATACATGTACCAATCTCCCCCGTAAAACACTGATTTTATCAGTTATTTCCAGTGACGACAGTTTTATACCGCAGAAGTCATTACAAAAAACCTGAATCCTTTGGGGATTCAGGCTTTCGAGATACGATTTATCTTTGTTTATTCAGCTCTTACATCCAGCTATTTTAGACAAATTCTTAAAAACTTTCTTCCTGCGTAAATACAACAGTTGTGCCTCTTCAATAGATACTTCCTTGAATTCTATTACTGTTCCGGGCATCGCTTGTGCAAGTGCCGGAAGATCGACTGAGATGACCGTACCGATCCTTGGGTAGCCTCCAGTTGTTTGGCGTTCGGCCAACAAGATTATCGGCTCGCCACTTGCGGGAACCTGGATACCGCCAGGAGGGATTGCATCAGAAATGATATCTGACCCGCCTTTATGCTCAAGCTTAGGACCCTCGAGGCGGTAGCCCATCCGATTGGATTTGGAGGAAACTTTGTATTCACTGGCTAAAAACAGATCGATGGCTGACTGGGTGAATTTTTCATAATGAGGTCCAAGGATTACACGAATCGTTAATTTCATCTTATATTCCGGGATAAAACTTCTGTGCAGAAATCTATTTTTGCAAACATAAGGTTTTCCATGAACAATATCCCCTGCCTCCAAAGCCCGCCCGTTCAATCCTCCAAGACTGCCATTAAGGAATGTTGACTTGCTTCCTAAAAGAAGCGGAACGTCTATGCCGCCAGCAAAGCTAATATATGCCCTGCCGCCGCTTTTCACCTTTCCAAAAGAAAGAATATCGCCTTCCTTTAATATAAAGCTTTTCCACATCGACACTTCCTGTCCATTCACCTTTGGCTCTAAATTCCCGCCGCAAATGGCGATCGAAACATTGGTGAGGACTTCGAGGCTTGGACCAATCATTACCGCTTCGAGTACAGCCTCTCCAAGCGGATTTCCAGTCAGGAGATTAGCCATCTGCATGGAATAGGTATCCATCGCTCCGGATGGACTCATACCGAATTGCTGATACCCGGTTCTTCCAAGATCCTGTACAGATGTTTGAAGACCCGGCTTCAGAACCTTAAAAAGAAGAGCCGTCATTTTGCATCCCAGCTTTTACCGACTGTAATTTCCTCATTTATTAACGCCTGCTTTAATTTCACCACGAACTCAAGCGTCTGGGGTTCATCCCCGTGGACACAGATTGTATCTGCGGTTATTTCTAAATCCGTACCATCAATAGCAGCGATCTTCCCTTCCGTGATCATCCGTATAACTCTTTTGATCGCATTTTCTGTATCATGTATCATTGCATTGGCATGTGACCTTGGCGTTAGCATGCCATCTGGCTGATAATTACGGTCTGCGAATACTTCATGTGCCACTCCCAAGCCCTTTTCTTCACCTGCCTTGACCATCAGGCTTCCTGCCAGGCCAAATAAAACTAATTGAGGATTAACATCCACCACAGCCTCGGCGATAGCGTCGGCGACATGCTTATCCATGGCAGCCATATTATACAAAGCGCCATGAGGCTTCACATGAAAGACTTTTGTACCGCATGCCCTTGCGACTGCCTCAAGGGCACCAATCTGATAGACTACAAGATTGTAAATCTCCTGCTGGGTCAAATGCATGTCTCTCCTGCCAAAACCATGAAGGTCAGGAAAACCTGGGTGTGCACCTATTTTCACGCCATGTGCTTTCGCCAATTTTACCGTTTCCATCATCACATTATGGTCGCCAGCATGAAACCCACAAGCAATGTTTGCAGAAGTAATGTGTTTGAGAATTTCCTCATCATTGCCAATCTTGAATAACCCATAGCTCTCGCCCAAATCACAGTTCAAATCTACTGAAAGCATTGTAATCACCCCTTTGTGTATGTCTTAAGCTGATAGGAGTTTCCCATTTCTTTTATTGTAAAAAATTCTTCCTGATTGATTGGCACAAATTTTATGTAATTGCCTGCACTCAAAAGGAACGGCTCATGCTCTTCCGGATCATATAACCGAATAGGTGTGGCCCCGAGAATCCTCCATCCAGAAGGAGCATCAGAAGGGTAAATGCCAGTCTGGCTGCCTCCAATCCCTATAGACCCAGGGAATACACTGAATCGGGGCTGTTCAAGTCTCGGCACAGCTAATTTTTTCGGCATGCCTCCGAGATATGGAAAGCCCGGCATAAATCCCATCATGTAGATTAAATATTCTCTGTTTGCATGAAGATTGATTACATCCTGCTCACTCAAACCATGATACTTCGCCACATAAGCTAAATCCGGACCCATATCTCCCCCGTAAAAGGCGGGGATCTCATAGACTATTGGTACAGGCAGCTGAGATTCAGCAGGAGAAAGATAGACCTCCTCCAACTTTCGCTTAATATTTGCATAGGTGATTCGTTCAGGCTCATAATAAACAGTTACCGAAGTATACGCAGGCACCAATTCAATGACGCCGGGTACTTTTTCTTTTTCCAGCTTTAAAATAAATTGACGGATCCGGGCATTCGTTTCCTCTTTTATTGAATCCTCAAATGAAATCCGAACAGCCAGGTCCCCTAACGGTATGATTTCATATGTCATTACTTGCTCCTTGCTAAAACGGCTTCCCTGGCACATGTTTCTACGATTACATTCAATGCTCTTGCCATCAACTCATGCGGCAGGGACGGCAGTGAAGGATTGCGGGCTGACATTTCCGTTGAAGCTGGAAAATGGATAAAGCCAGCCTTAATAGGCAGCTGATTTTTACGGATATGATTCAAAACGGCATATAGTGTGTTATTGCAAATGAACGTGCCGGCCGTATTCGATATTGCCGAAGGAATATGCTCTGCCTTTAGGTTCTTCTCAATCTGCCTGATTGGAAGTGTAGAAAACAATCCGTCTGGTCCATCCTTGTCAATCATTTCATCGACAGGGATATTCCCTCGATTGTCCGGATACGGGTCACCAGAACCCGTATCTTTCACATTGATGCCAATACGCTCAGGAGTGATCGCAGTCCTGCCGGCAGCAAGTCCGCAGGATATCACGATATCTGGTTGGAGCTCATCCATTTTCGCAATCAATTTTTCCGCACATTCATCATAATTAACAGGCAGCAAAATCGTTGTAACTTCAACGCCCTCTATCGCAAATTTTTCTGCTTCTCTTAGAAGCTCTTCAGTGGGATTAATTGTCATTTTACCAAATGGCTCGAAGCCGGAGATCAGGATTTTCATTTTAAATACCTCTCTTCATTAAAAATGCATTATATTAGGTATTTAAAATTGTACTATAGTACAGAATGGATAAATAGAAAATAAACTCTTAATATTCTAATTTTTAAAATCAGGGTGATCATGATGGAACTGGAATACGGCAAAGCAACTGACTCAGAAATCGAAGAAATTTTTAGCCTGGCTGGTAAGAATAGGGCTGAAGCTACTGGTATTCACGAACAAAACAATCAGGAAAAAATGATTGCTTCTTATCAAGATTCCTTGGAAAACGGAGCCTATTTTCTCGTTGCCAGGACCGACGACGATTTGATTGGCTGGGTACTGGTCGATCGCAGTTTGGATTGGTTTACACATAAAGAAATTGGCTGGATCAGCGATGTGTATGTTAAAACTGAATTCCGAAATCATGGTGTGGCTGAGGATTTATTAGAACAGAGCCTCGTGGAATTCAAACATCTAGGCTATGATGATGTTCGCTTGAATGTCTTTTGTTTTAATGAAAAAGCGATCCGTCTATATAACAAGATAGGCTTTAAGGATGTCAGCAAATTTATGCGGATTGAGATATGAAGCTGGGGAGATCGGCTTATTGTTTGTAAAGAAAATTAAGTATATATAACTGATTATTCTTAAAAATACATAACTCTATCTAAACAAAAATGACATACGTGCTAAATATTTCTCTATTAATCTAGCATTGTTACATAAATTAAAGGATGCAGAGGAGATGGAGAAATGAAAAAAACATTCATAGGTACAGGTTTTGCTTTAACCCTTTTGTTGAGTCCGTTGCAGCAAGGATTTGCCGAGGAGCCGACTAAGGGTGAATTAAGGCAGTTTGATACTGTCGCTCATCGCGGAGCAGCTGGTTACGCTCCAGAAAACACAATCGCTGCATTTGATAAAGCTGTTGAAATGAAGGCAGACTATATTGAACTTGATGTCCAGCGCAGCAAGGACGGCGAATTAGTGATTATCCATGATACGACCGTTGACCGGACGACTGATGGAACCGGGCGTGTAGGGGATTTCACATTCGAAGAATTGAGAAACCTTGATGCCGGAAGTTTTAAGGGAGCGCAATTTACTGGTGAGAAGATCCCTTCCTTTGATGAAGTGCTGGATCGCTATCATGGAAAAGTCGGAATCTTGATTGAAATGAAATCTCCTGAGCTTTATCCTGGGATCGAGGAAGCTGTAGCTCAGGAACTGAAGGAACGCCATCTCGACAAGCCGCAGAATAATAAAATCATCATCCAATCCTTCAATTTTGAATCGATGAAAAAGATGGACTCTCTTCTTCCAGAGGTTCCGATTGGGGTTCTGACCTCTTCAAAGCTTCATGTAACAGAATCCGCACTACAGGAATTCGCAAGGTATGCGGATTACTTTAATCCAAGCTACGGTCTCGTTACAAAGGAGTTAGTTGATAAGGTTCATCATCTTGGCATGGAAATCCAATCATGGACGGTCCGAAGCCATGAAGCAGCGCAGTTTCTGATTGATATGAAAGTTGATGGGATTATTACAGATTATCCAGATTATGTAGACCCGCGCAATTAATCATTAGAAAGCATGACTTGGGCACTGATGCACCCATGTCATGCTTTTTTTGTTGGCTCTGTTAAAGCAGAATGTCGATTTTTAAACCCTGTTGATTGTAGTGGAAGGCGCGTAGACTCCTGCGAAAATGCTAACGCATTTCCATCGTGCGCGGGCGGATTCGAGGAAGCTATTCAGTGTCCTGCGGGCGCAGCTGGTCAGGTGAGACCCCGCAGGAGCGCAGCGACGAGGAGGCTCAGCGCCAGCCCCGCGGAAAGCGAAGCGCATGGAACGAAAATCAACAGCCTTGTTTAACAGAGCCTTCTAGTTAGGAATGGATTCTACATGTCATTCCGTCAAATAAAAATAAACATTTTTAATACAAAAATTAAATTTATTAATTTTATTAAAAATAATATTTACTTTTTTAATCAAAAGGTTTTATAATTCAATTACAATCAATTGAAAGGAGGCAATTATGTCCTACCCAGTCATCACAAATTGTCCCGTTTGCAGTCAAACATTAAAAATAACCAGGCTAAAATGCAATCATTGCGAAACAACCATTGAAAATGAATTTGAACTCTCCAAACTCGCTTCCCTATCCAAGGAACAGCTTCATTTTGTAGAGATCTTCCTCATATCCCGCGGAAATATTAAGGAAGTGGAAAAGGAACTGGGAATCTCCTATCCTACTGTACGTGGAAAGCTGAACGATATCATCAGTTCACTCGGGTATGATCCACAAAAGAAAACGGAAATAGATGAAAAGAAAATTGTCGCTATGCTGGATAAAGGCGAAATCACTCCTGAAGAAGCAATCAAACTTTTAAAAGGTGAATAAGGAGGAATTATAATGAAAGAAGAGATTTCAAAAGTTTTAACGATGGTTCAGGAAGGTAAAATCGATTCTGAAAAAGGTGCAGAATTAATCTCGGTCCTTAAAGAAAAAGAAGCAGCCATACTCCCTCAAAAGCCTAATAAATACCTGGATAAGACATTAAAAGTCCGTGTAGTATCCAAAGAAAATGACAACGTCAATGTCAATGTACCGATCAAACTCGTTAAGGCTATCCTTAAAACAGGACACAGCATTGCTGCGAGCATGCCTCAATCAGAAAAGTATGTCAAAGACATTGATATCAATCTGCTGATTGATGCGATTGAAAATGAACTTGATGGGAATATCGTTGATATAAAATCTGCGAACGGTGACACCGTTAAAGTCTTAATCGAATAACACCATGATTAAAGTAAAAATAAGAACTTCTAACCATGTAAATTTAAGCATTCCCATACCCTACTCAGTCCTCAAAGCCAGCTGTTTTATCCTTAGTTCAAAAAGAGTACATCAGCAATTGCATAAATGGGCTAACCAGGATCTGGAGCAGAAAAACATTCCGATTTCACCCTTTAGCGCATTATTAAACAAGCAGCTTTTAAATGAGATCATAGATGAATTACACCACTATAAGGGAATCGTGCTTGTGGATGCAAAATTGCAGGATGGAACAGAGGTTATGGTAAGATTGTGAAAAAACCTGACCTCGGGGTCTTTACCGAGGTCAGGTTTTTTGGATCATCACTATCATTAAAACACTTTTTCAAAGCAGATATAGTCTTCATGCCCCTCTGGTTTTCCAGATAATCGGACTTCACCCGTCTTACGGAAATTCCTATTCTCATAAAATCGGACGGCCCCTTCGTTTCCAGAGTATGTATCAAGACGCAGCACGGCATATCCATTTTCTCTAGCAAAATCCTCAGCAAACTGGAGCATTTTGCTGCCATAGCCGCCTCCTTGTGCAGAGGGATCTACACAGAAAGAATGGAGAATCAATGGCTTTCCTTCGATCTCCGTCCAGCTGGCATTTTCCCACTCCGGTGTCTGCCATTCATCTAGCACCATTGTCCCAAACGTTTCACTGCCCTTTTTCAAAACGAACAATTCCTCCCCCTCCATCGCGTTTTCAAAATACTCATGATTCGGGTACTTTTCATCCCATTGCAATATTCCTCTCGCCTCAAGGTATTCCTTACATTCTCCAAACATTTCTCCGATGACAGGCAAGTCATCCTCTGTTGCACGCACGATTTGCTCTTCAGCCATTTCCGTGTTCTCCTTTTCCGTTCTTATTCACTTTCAGGGGTGGTATTAAAAAAATTCGCGCTTTCGTCCTTCTTCTTGCCTTCGGTTTTCTTATTATCCATTTTTCCGTCCGACTCATAGCTTAACTTGATATCCCTTGGCTTCTTTTTCATCATTCTTCCCCTTCCGTAAATGCTGGTTCCAGGTAGAATGCGAATAGTTTATCCTTTTCTGCAGTTAAAAATGTATAAAGCACGGATTCAAAGAATTGATGCTCTTGATCAATTTATTTGTTTAACATGGATATTGATTTCCGCGAAAATCAACACGTGCCAAAAATCAGCATTGACCTTTTAACACGGTCTTTCTTTCAAATACCGATATTCAAACACAGAATGACTCCGAATGAATCATTCTATAAAACCATATATTTAGCTAAACGAAATTTTACAATTATCCGATAATTGTAGTATGGTAGAAAAACAAACTATAGAAAACTAAGGGGCAAAATCGGCATGTGGAGAAACAAAAATGTTTGGATTTTATTAACCGGGGAGTTTATTGCGGGACTCGGACTGTGGCTCGGGATTATCGGGAATCTTGAATTTATGCAGGAAAAGATTCCTTCTGACTTTTTAAAATCGCTGCTATTGGCAGCCGGGCTGCTTGCGGGGATTGCAGTCGGACCCTTGGCCGGCAGACTGACAGACCAGCATAGCAAAAAGAAAGTCATGCTGATATCTGGTTTTGTCAGGGCTGTGAGCGTCCTTTTTATGCTCGTGGCGATTCATACTGGTTCCGTATGGTGGATGCTCGTTTTCCTCATCCTCCTGCAAATATCCGCCGCTTTTTATTTCCCTGCACTGCAGGCGGCAATTCCACTTGTGGTGAATGAGAAGGATTTACTTCAGTTGAATGGTGTCCATATGAATGTTGCTACACTTTCACGCGTAATCGGCACAGCTTTAGCAGGAGTACTTTTAGTTGCGATACCTTTAAATATGGTGTATCTGCTATCACTTGGTGCTTATCTCGTCCTTTTTTTCTTGACCTGGTTCCTGCAATTTGATGAACAGAAGCTGTTATTAAAATCCAAGTCAGCTGGCAAGCAGCACGGATTTAAGGATGTATTCCCAGTGATTTCAAAGCTTCCAATCGTGATGATGACATTGATTCTCACGTTAATCCCTCTCCTATTTTTAGGCGGATTCAATTTGATTGTCATCAATATCAGTGAACTTCAGGAAAGCTCGGCTATCAAGGGATGGATCTATACAGCCGAAGGAATCGCCTTCATGAGCGGAGCATTTTTTATTAAACGAATCAGCCATACTATCTCTCCATACAAGATATTATTTGCAAGTTCTTTATTGATTGGACTTTCTCAGCTGCTCTTATTTTTCGCAAACCTTCCTGTTTTGACGATCATCGCCTTCGCATTGTTCGGATTTTCAGTTGGCTGCTTTTTCCCGACGGGAGCGACTATTTTCCAGACGAAAGTCCCAAAAGACTATCATGGCCGATTCTTTTCCTTCCGCAACATGATGGATCGCGTGGTGTTTCAGATTGTGCTGCTGATGACTGGTTTCCTTTTAGACGCCGTCGGGCTTCAGAATATGAGCGTGATGTTTGGTGTGCTGTCAATCGTGATGACGACGATCTTCTTCATCCGGTCACGCCACCTGCGCGCTATTGGCGATAGTGAACGGAATGTAAGCTGAATGACTGCATATGTAAAAAGCTGCCTTTAACAGGCAGCTTTTTTATCAGTTATAGCCAGGGATTCCGCCGGTAGATTACTGTTTTTAATCAATCGTTTGAATAAGTAAAAAGAACGAACAAAACGTTCGCTTTCCATATCTTTTTTTCTATAAATATTCCATAAAAAAGAAAGTAATCATTGTGAGAGAAGGTGCTCCATGGAACTCGTTCTCCTATTTATAGGTACAATGTTTTTATTAACTTTAAGTTTTTATGGCATTAATGTACATTACTCTCATCTGAAGAAGATTAAATATATCGCAGTGGTTTCCTTTTGGGTGGCTGGTTGCTTGGGCTGGATTACCGTATGGATGGGTTATGGATGGCTGACAATGGCTGTCTTGAGTACAGCCTTATTGATATTGTCCGCTCTTTCTTTATTAACTGCTCTTTTAATTGATTACTACGTTAAAACATAAATTTGGGCTAGCGACGATGGCAAAAGGCCAATTCAGGGTAAAAACTTTGGCAGCAGCTTACTTTTTATCCATAAAGGTTCTTCGCCATATTTATATGTTGAATTGAAGGAAAAGAACATTTTTATCAATAGTAAAAATCCTGAACAGACGAAGAAGTGGTATATCCTTCTAAGTGAGATAACGAAAAAAGGTGCCTGATTTCTCAAAAGAGAGACCAGGCACTTTTGTTTACAGTTCGATCTTTTTAATGATTCGTGCCGGATTCCCGCCAACAACCACGTCATCTGGTACATCCTTCGTGACAACTGCTCCGGATGCAACCACGACATTATTTCCAATTTTCACTCCTGGATTAATGACTGCTCTGCCACCAATCCAGCAATTGTCTCCTATAACTACCGGCTTCCCGAATTCAGGGCCGGCAATCCGTTCATAGGGATTGATGGGGTGGGCAGCTGTGTAAATATGAACACCAGGCGCCATGAAGCAATTTTCCCCTATTTTCACTTCACATACGTCGAGAATCACACAATCAAAATTCGCGTAAAAGTTCTCCCCGATATGGATATTGTAGCCGTAATCGCATCTGAAGGTTGGTTCAATGTAAAATTGCGACCCTGTAGAACCTAAAAGCTCCTTGAGTATATATGTGCGTTTTTCATATTCTGTTTCGGTCGTTTGATTGTAAAGCCTTGTCAGCCTTCGGGCATTCTCCCTTTCTTTTACCAGCTCTGAATCCCCGGCATTATACAATTCCCCGTCCAGCATTTTTTGTTTTTCAGTCTTCATACTATTTCACTCCAGTTTAGGATATTTTACTTAAACCGTTGTAAGGCAATGATCCACTTGCCTAAATACTCGCATTGAATGAGCATCTAGTTTGACAATGTAACTTACAAATAGTAACCTACTTATTACTTAATCAAAGTAATTGTACTACATTTTTGGAGGAACATACTATGAATACATCAGTGAAGAACTTATCCGCTTTAATTCGTGAACGCCGTTCTGTCAGGAAGTATGACCCTGAATTCAACATTCCCAGACCGGAAATTATTGATATTTTAAAAGAGGCCACTCTTGCGCCGTCATCAAGCAATCTACAGCCATGGAAGTTTATCGTCATCCAGGACCAGGAAACAAAAAAGGAACTTAGGGCAATTGCCAACAATCAGGAGCAGGTGGAAACCTCCTCTGCAGTGATCGCTGTTCTCGGAGATAAAGAAATGTACAGAAATGGGGAAAAAGTTTATCGCAGTGCCTTTGAGGCTGGTTTTATGGACGAAGCGAACATGGGCCGGATGATTGAGGGCACTAATAAGCTTTACCCAGCAGCGCCGGTCGAAGCGAGAGCAAATATTGCTTCATTCGATGCTGGACTTGTCTCAATGCAGCTGATGCTGATTGCCAAAGAAAGAGGCTATGACACCGTTCCAATTGGTGGCTTCAACAAGCAGCAATTCATTGAAAAATTCAACATTGACGACCGCTATATGCCCATCGTCCTGATTGCGCTAGGGAAGGCTGCTGTACCTGGACACCAAACAACTCGTCTGCCAATTGAAGATGTTGTAGAGTTCATTTAGTATCAGACTCTTTTGATGAAATACTCCGTTACTCGATGAGTTGAAAAGTAACAATAAAAAGGACCCATACATGGGCTGCACACATTTCGTTTTTGTGCAGTTCATATACGGGTCCTTTTTGTGGATTTTTAGTAGTTTTGATTATTCAATTTCATAGACCAGCCATTCCGAAAGCTTACCACCCATTTTGTTGTATAGGCCCTGGGCGATTAGATTGTCTTTCGCTGTTTCCCAGGTCATATACGCAAAACCATTCTCCCTGATATAGCCTAAACAGGCTTCAAACAAGCGCTCCCCAGCTTTATGGCCTCTAGCTTCCGTAGTCACGAACAGATCGTTCAAAATCGCTGCCCGTTTTACCTGCAAAGTACTAAAAGTGAAATACAATGTAGCGAAGCCTACTAATTTGCCCTCTTTTTCCGCCACAAATTGCACACCTGTCTCAGGATGGTCCATTAGATGCTGAATCAGCTTCTTCAGCTCAGCCTCATTTGGCTTTGGTTTTTGATAAAAATCGACGATGTAACCAAGCATTAACTCGTATAATTGGGGAATGTCTTTTTCCTCTGCAGTGCGAATACATAGTGCGTTCATCATCAGGACTCCAGTCTATAATTTTTTCAAGATTGCGAGTGTCGTTTATAGTCACTACCTTATCTTCATACTCGTTAAGGATCTTCAGGATTTCGGGTTTGCTTTTATTTTCAAAATGGCGGTTCCAGACAAACATTTTCCTGAACATCGCAAAAGTTGGCTTGTAATTGGATTTTTCAATTCCTAGCTTTTGTAAAATAAATCTTTTGATGATTCTATACGTCCTGGTAGAATAAGCAGGGTTCAGGAGAATGATCATATCTGCATTCTTAAAGCTTTGCTGCACCCACTCGTAATGCACACCTTCAATGATCCAGCCATCAGACTGGATAATATGAAATAAATATTCATCCCTTTCTGCTTCGTTCCTTCTCACATCACCTGTATCGAATCTTTTCCATACCACATTATCAAGTTCGCAGTGCGGCACATTTAATTTCTTTGAAAGTATCCTTCCAAGCGTTGTCTTGCCACTTCCGACTGAGCCAATTATATGGATTTTACGAGGATGATATTTACACATGGGACCACCAATTTTATTTTAGATAGACTACTCTTTCTCTTAAAATCTTTATTTCCCTCTTTTTTTCATATTTTTTTATGCTTAGAAATTTAACCTTTCGAAAGAAGGTAGATAAAAAAGAACTGTAGAATAGTGTATTAAAAGCATAATTCGGGGGTGGGATTTTTTGAAAAATATTTTATAGGGGATATTACTTTGGGTATCAGCCACACTGATTTTCAGGGTCTTTGGGCAATATTTTTTAGACGCAAATAATCCATGGCTAACCTTAATTACATTTCTGTTAGCTGTCCCAGTCATTCTGGCAGCTACCATTCCTTATTATCATTTTAGGATGATTCCTTTGTCAAAACGGTTATCGTCGGCAGTCTTGATCGCTCTTCCAGGAATGATATTGGACATATTCAGTGTTATTTATTTTGATGTTGCTTTTCCAAATCTGCAGCCGGTTTCACAGCCACTGTTTGCGTCCTGGCTCTTATGGGCATACAGCTTGATCTTAATTTCCGGATTGCCCATAAAACTAAATAACCATCATGATTTAAATAAGACGCCTTAAAAGGCGTCTTATTTAAATACGAAAAAAAGCTGGCGCAGCAGCTTTTTCATAAAAAATATATTAAGCGTTTTTCAATGTCTGGATTTCTTTGAATGCCTGGTGAAGGTTCGATTTTACAGTGATTCCTTCAAGGTTCAGGCCTAGGGTAACCATTGTATGGGCAACCTCTGGACGGATGCCAGTCATGATTGTCTTTACGCCGACTAGAGATAATGCGCTGATAACTTTGAATAGCTGATCCGCTACCATCGTATCAACAATCATTACGCCTGATACATCGAAAATCAGGTGTGTAAGCTTCAGCTTAACAGCCTGTTCCAATGTTTCTTCCATCAATAGCTGCGCTCTTTCCGTATCAACGTTACCAACAAGCGGCAGCACGCCTACACCCGGCAATAGAGGAACAACTGGTACAGATAGTTCAAGCAAGGCAGTTTTTGCGTTCTCCAGGCTCTTTTGATGAGATTCGACGAATGTCAGGCTGAAGCTGTAGATTGCATGGTCCATAAGCGGATCAATGACATTAAGTACTTCAAAAATAGTCGAAGCTGACATGTCCTTTGCTGCTTCCTTGATCGCACTCCAAATATGTTCACGGTAAAAGCTTGTATCCTTTAGCGCTTCATCTAAAGAGGTTCCTAATCTATATATATACTCCCCAGTTTCTTTTCCCCACTGGGTAATCTTCGCGAGGCCTCTCTCTTTATCTTCATGGTCCACCAAAGCTTCACCAAATAAAGCAATAAAATTAGCTCGAACTTCCAGAATTTGTCCTTCGATCTTTTTGAACTCATGTTTTTGAGCTTCAGTTAATTCTGAAGTGGATAATCGATCTTCATGGACAGCTTTTGCTATTTCATGTTTTCTTTCAACAATTGCTTCCCCTAATAATTTCAATTCATTGTTCATTGATTTTCCTCCAAATGTTCCAAGACGATATTTTACAATCTATGATTCAAAGGTCTATTTCATAAATACATTGTTATAATCCATCATAACTCAGGTTGAGAAATCAGGACAAGTTTTTAACCTTGCATGGTAAAAATTAAAATCCCCTAACCTTGTACACATAATGTCAAAGTTAAGGGATTTTTATAGATAGGATTTACATTCTCTTTTCTAATCAATTCAGCTTGCTGTTTCTATACCCGTACGTAAAGTAAATAATTAAACCTGCCACCAGCCAGATGAAAAAGCCTTTCCATGTAAAAGAAGAAAGCTGGAACATGAGATAGACACAAAAGATGACTGCCAGGGCAGGAATAACTGGAACCCAAGGAGTTCTAAAGCCGCGTTTTAATTCTGGCCGTGTTTTTCTGAGAACAGCAACTCCCAGGGAAACAGTCGCAAAGGCAAACAATGTCCCGATACTAGTCAGCTCTGCTAACTTATCCAAAGGAACAAATCCCGCAAGAAGAGCGACCAAGATCCCTGTAACCCATGTGCTTGCCAGTGGAACCTGGGTTTTTGGATGGACACTTGATAATCCTTTTGGAAGAAGACCATCCCTGCTTACGGCAAAAAACAGGCGCGATTGGCCAAACATCATAACGATAAGAACTGTAGTTATACCTACAATCGCTCCAAGGGAGATAAAACCAGCTGCCCAGTCCTGGCCAATAAATTGTAATGCAAAAGCCACAGGGTCCTTAACGTTTAACATATTAAAGGGAACCATCCCAGTTAGGATTAACGACACAGCGATATAAAGGATTGTACAAATCACCAAAGCAGAGATGATCCCAATTGGGAGATTCCTTTGAGGATTTTTTACTTCCTCGGCTGCTGTGGAGACAGCATCGAAACCAAAGTAAGCAAACACTACAACAGCAGCACCACTAACAACACCTGAAACTCCAAAAGGCATGAAAGGTTTCCAGTTAGCAGGCTCCACGTACCAAACTCCAATCGCAATGAAGAGCAGGACCACAGCTACCTTAATGACTACCATGATTGCATTAAACCTTGCAGATTCCTTTACTCCTCTTGAAAGCAAGAAAGTAACCAAGAGAACGATCATGATGGCTGGCACGTCGATGACCGTGCCCTTTGCCGGATCAAACGCACTCGTCAGGGCCGTTGGAAAATGGACGCCAAAGCCAGATAAAAGACTTTGGAAATAACCCGACCATCCGCTTGCTACAGCAGATGAGGCCAGTCCATACTCGAGGACTAAGTCCCATCCTAATATCCAGGCAAATACCTCACCGAAAGCAACATAGCTATATGTGTATGCACTCCCTGACTGTGGAATCATCGAAGCGAATTCGGAATAACATAATGCAGCAAACACGCAGGCCAATCCTGCAATTATAAAAGAAAGAATCAAGGCAGGCCCGGCGTACTTGGCAGCTGCTACTCCTGTCAGTACGAACACTCCGGTCCCAATTATTGCCCCGACGCCTAACATTGTTAAATCTAAGGCACCTAAAACTCTTTTGAGTGAATCATTCGACATGTCATTTCCAATATGTTTTTTACGCAATAAGTCCATAAACTCCTCCTGATGTAGAAATTTGTCGATTTTTGTTGATAAGACTTTTTTCATTTTACTAGCATATTATTTATTTGTAAAGATTAAAATATTCAGAAATTAAAAACGTTGTGAAATCCGGAACTACTTTGGTTGGATAACATCAGGAATATTATTCCCTAAATAATAAAATAGCTGCTAATCATTTATTGCGCGATTAGCAGCTTGATAAACATCATGATTGATATAGGTTACATGGAGTGGCAACCTCTACTAATTCGTTTGTCGCCCGCTATCCAGATCAATCTATACCTGGCATAAACCCTTTCTGTGATACCAGAACCTGTATGTCTCCATCTAATTCATCCTTCAGCATTTTCAAAACCACTTTATGTGCAGCAGGGTTATACCATTTTTCCATTCCCTCTTGCTCATAAATTTTGTGAATCCCTAGTTTCTCCGTACGCTTGCCTCCGCTCCCATCACCCATCCAAAAATCATCAAGTGTAACCCTGCTGGCCAAATGTTTAAGTTTTTTCGGAAATTCTCGTGTACAAGGTAACAATGGTGAAATGGTTGCCTGTGATAACACACCAGCATCAGTTATCTCCTTTAACGCATTCATCCGCGCAGGAATCGGAGGTGCCGATGGAGCAAAGGCTTTTCTGATTTCTTCTTTGTCCGTTTCTATCGTCATCGAAATTCTAATTTTGTTGCCGAATTGTTTGAATAGGTCGAGATCCCGCTTGACTAGCGGTGACCTTGTCTGGACGAACAGGAAGTCGGGCTGAACCTCAAGCATGACCTCAAGCAGGCTTCTTGTGAGCATGGTTTTTGCCTCGATTGGCTGATACGGATCTGTTGCGGAAGACATAAAAATGGTTACAGGGCCTTTTTTCTTTGCCTTGATGAGTTCTTTTCGCAACAATTCAGCTGCATTTGCTTTTATATCCACCCATGTGCCCCATTCCTCGTCCCGGAAAAGTGAAACTGGAAGCTGTCTCACATAACAATAACTGCAGCCAAATGCACAGCCAGCATACGGGTTGAGTGAATGAGAATACTCATTCAGCAGTCCCCGCCCCGGAGTCAGGATGCTTTTGGAAAGAATATCATTGATATTCAGCTTCAAGCTCTTCACCTGCCTTGAATTATTCTCCCTACATTATAGCTTTTGGATAGAAATAAAGAGGGGGCAGCATCCTAACCAACAGCTGGTAATTTATGTATTAACAAAAACTCACATAAAGTTCCAACACACTTTAACGTATTACCTCATTGGGGGTCAGACCCCCAGTACTTTAACGCGTTGCATTGGATAAATAATAAAGCTGCTTATCTTACAGGATAAGCAGCTTTATTATTTCATGAATGTGTTGGTTATTTACCTTCATAAAGCAAGCACCTTTTTATGGGAATCGCGATTTTAATGATGTATATACCACCAGTCTTTCTGAATGGTTCCCTGTTGTGCGATCGTAGATTCCTGTACAGGTAATTAGGTTTAAATTGCTTTGATAGGAGTAGTCAAAAATTTCATTTACTGGGGAAAGCTCGGTCGGATAACTTTTGACCCCCTTTACTTTATATGTCAGGCTCTTGCCTCTTTTATCGGAAATGATAACCTCATCGCCTTCTTTTAGTTTTTTTAGGTAAAAGAAAACAGCGGGTCCTTTTTTACTATCAACATGTCCCGCAAGGACAGCATTTCCGCGTTCTCCGGGTTTTGGTCCTCTCTCATACCAGCCAACCGTTTCAAAGGACTCCGGTACACCCATTTGCCCATTGTCCAATAAGCCTACGTTTTCGATTAATGTATCTACATCAATTGAAGGAATTTGAAGACGGTAGGGATCGATGCTCTTGATGCTCTCACTTATCACCTTGCCATTTGATGAAATGCTGTTGGCAGGCTGAGTCCCAGAAACCATTTGAGACGGAACACTTTCTTTCTCTTTTTCCTGCTGGCTCTTATTAAGCTCATTCCTGGCAGAAGCTTTCTTAATTGTTTCGCCATTAGCAGCATTGCAGCCTGACAAAAAGGCAATCATTATGATAATCGACCACCACGATTTCAACTTTATCACCTCTTTCTAAAACCATGGAAGAGAGGGGCGGGGACCCCTCATCTTTCATTTATTCCTGAGGATTCCTTTTAGTAGCACGAACAGTTACCGCTGACAGAATGATGAGTGAAACCATGGCAATCAGCAGCCATTGCATTGTACTTGAAATACCGCCAGCCTGCTCACTCGCACCTCCCATTCCTGTTTTCGGCATATCAGTTGGCATTTTTTCCTGAAACTTTTCAGGGTGTTGATCAACGATAGCACCTGATAATCCACCACCTACATCGAACATATGGGCATATGCTTCACGGACGTTTTCATAAGTGGTCGCATAATCCTTTTCTGTGTAGCTGTTGAATGCCTTCAATAATTCATCAATATGCATCTGCAGTCCAGCTTCCAGGTCTGCTGCTTTTAAACGGCCTTCAGTTGTGGCATCAAGGAATTTTGCCTGTTCAACCTTATATTCTTCCAACTCAGCAATTGCTTGTTTCTTTGCTGCTTCGTCTTTTGCTCCCGTCGCTTTTACATAATCCACGAAATATCCGATATGGCTGCCCCAAATTTCTTTAAATTGACCTCCAGCCTCTTCTCCATAGATTGATGCAACTGCTTTTGATAAATCCTCTGTATTTTGGTTTAACGCTGCAGCAGATGCTTCAAAATCTTTTGCACCGCTAATTCCTTTTTGCATCGCCAGAATTGCAAAAGCTGCATGCTCGGATAGAAGATAGTTTAAATCCGCGCGAAGGTCTGCAGCTGGGGTATCTACGCTCGTTTTTTCAAATTTGTCGGCAAACTGATCTGTAATGGCCCATGATAAGCCCTTGCCAGTTCCGAACATATGGTGCATGGAGTGGCGGAGATTTTCATATGTCTTTTCAAAATCACCCGCTTTGTAATTATCAAATGCCCATAGCAATTGTTCGATATGAACCTGTAATCCTTCTTCTAGCTCAGCGGCCTTCAGGCGGCTTTCTGTTGCTGTGTCCAAAAATGCTGCTTGCTTCACCTTATATTCCTCTAAATCTGCCAATGCCTGATCTTTTCCAGCCTGATCGTTTTTCGCAGTTGCGGTCACATAATTGACAAAGTAGCCAATATGACTGCTCCAGATTTCTTTAAATTGCTTTCCGCCTTCCTCTCCATATACTGACGCAACAGCATTAGATAAGTCTTCAGTGTTTTGGTTGAGAGCGCCAGCAGCTGCTTCAAAGTCCTCTGCACCATCAATCCCTTTTTGCATTGTTATTACCGCTAAATAAGCATGCTCAGACAATAATGCATCCAGTGTTGCTCTTAAATCCGAAGCAGGAGAAGTCACTGTCGGATGACTTTGTGCGTGATTTTCTCCGTCATGGGCACTGACGGTTGCCACCGTTGGGATTAATAAAGAAAAACTTAATGGGATAGCTAATACAGATTTTTTCCAATTCATAATTGAACATCTCCTTTTAAATGTTTTTTCACTTACCTAACGGAGACAGTTTTTATTTGGATCACTTTTTTTAGAAAAAAAACCGGCTGCTTTAAGAGCAGTCGGATTCCTTCTTATAATTTTGAGCTCAAAACGATTTGTCCCTCCGGAAGTTCATTTCCAGGCTGGGGTTCCAAGGTTATCGCTATCGTATCCCATTTTTTATTTTTGTCTGCCTTTATTTTATAAAAAGCAGCTCCACTCCCAGTAGTGTCTGGCACAAAAGAGCCTGCGGGAACAGGTTTACCGTCTTCTATCAGCCATACCTGATATACTTCGTTTCCTTCTATCGCTTTTAGCTTATCAGCTTGAACAATGACACTCATCTCGTCATTATAGGTGAGAATCGAAGCCTCTCCTGAGCCGAGAAAATTTTCACTTGGCTCCAATTGAACATTGTTTACAGCCTCTGCTAACTCTTTTCCAGGTTTCTCTTCATTCAATTTCATTAATGTGTATCCGTTCCCTAGCAGCGAAAGGAGCAATGTAGCTGCAAGCAATGGAGTCAACCAGGATTTCTTTTGCACTGCTGAAGGCTTGTTCACAGTCAGGTTTGTCCGCTCTGTTTTTGTGAGTTGAATATTTTCCGATTCTGCAGTCTCAAAAACATTTTCTAAAATCCTGTTTTTCATACTGGATGGAGGAGTTTTTGGTTCTGATAGATATGGAAGTTCTCCTGTAATTTCTACTAACTCTTTTAATTCTTCCCGACATTCTGGGCAACGCTCTAAATGTACCTCAAACCGCTCTTTTTCTGCTTCTGTTAAGCTACGATTAAAGTAATCGATTAGATGATCACAATTCATTTTCTCCATTTTCAGCCCCTCCTTTCATGCTCAAAAACAAGTGATTTTTTTAAATTCTTCAATGCCAGACGAATCCGGCTCTTTACTGTACCAAGGGGGATATTATAATCTTCGGATATTTTTTGCTGGGTATAACCTTTAAAGTACATCAATTGAATCATGCCTCTTTGTTCATCCGAAAGTTTAGAAACCGCTTCTTGGACCCTCACTTTTTCTTCATGCCACTCGGCTTTTTCCTCTACCGATTGATCATCACTTACCATATAATTTATATCATCTATAGGGACGGATGGTTTCACTTTTTTCTTGCGAATAATATCTATTGCCGAATTTCGTGCCATCGTGAACAGCCATGAAGTAAATTTACCTTTACTTTCATCGTATTCACCAGTCCCTCTCCAAATTTTTAAAAAGACCTCCTGCAAAGCTTCCTCTGCTAAATCATAATCCTGGGTCATTTTATAAAGAAATGAAAAGAGGATTTTTTCGTACCGATCATATAATGTTTCAAGCGCTTCTTTATTTTTAGCCTGGATGCTTTCATAAAGAACACCGTCGGGACTATTCCTCATAAATGGTCTCCTTTTCGTCAATTTACTACTATTATAACGGATTAAGTTTTATAGAAAAAAAAGGAATCGGCTGTGATCCCTTCAATATATAACGATAATAATTAATTTTTGGATTACATTTTGAAGAAAGCTGATTGTATTTTCCAGAAAAAATGAAACTAATATAATTTTATGTATTGTTTTAGGATGGGTCTTTGAAATTTTATCCAAATTCTAATTATAGCTTGGCAATTTTCAGGTGAGAATAAGAGGATTTAGATGCATCTGGCAGGGGAAAAGGTGATAGGCAGCTTCCAACAAACGCAAATGAAAATTAATTAATTAATTGATGGAAGCAGCCCTTTTTTATAAAAGAAAGCAACTAGATTCATTGCATACTGCGGTACTTTTTTCGGAAAGCGCTTATGCCTGTAAAACTTGTAAAAAGCTATTTTCAGGTCATCCCACTGAGAGCATTTTTTAGACTGTCGAAATCGTGCCACATCAATCAGCCGGACATCGCCTTCTGGAGTAACGATGATATTCCTTAAGTGGATGTCAGAGGGGTTCAGACCTTTTTCTCTTGCCAGCTGCAAGGCGTTGTCTACTTCCTTGATATGTTCACTAGCTATTGGGATCCCCTTTACCAAACAATTAAAGAGTGTCGTTCCCTGAACATAATCCATGACGAGATAATTCTTGCCTGATTCATGCATCGCAGGAAAGAATGGATTGCCCTTGAGTTCTTTATAAATCTCTGCTTCCTCAGCAGCAATCCTCTCAAATGGAGGAAAGAAAACCTTCAATACAAGATCCGTTCCACGAATCCTGAATGCAAACGCGCTCCGGCCCTCACCAATCAGCTGCAGCCTCTCATCCTTCTCCGACAGCACCACCCTTGAACCCTTCATCATATAAACAACACTATTTGCTAAATCACCATACCTCACCAATACAATTCCCTCCTCTCACAGGGCCTGCCCCCCGGCACTTTAACGCATTACCTTACTGGGGGTCTGACCCCCAGCGCTTTAATGTGTTAAATTATTTGTCTTTTACTACTTTGATCATGTCTTCGTCCCAACTTTCGACGCCTTGTTCGAAGGTTAGTTTTGTTTTGAAGTGATATGAGATTGCCTTGGTTGTGACGGGAACATCCAGGGGCAGCTTGAATGAAAACGGAACTTTATCTGCTTCTTCTGATCCTATCTTTGTTTCAACCTGAATGGCAGTTGTATCAATGACTTCTTCTGCACCAGTTTTTTCATCTACCATCACGAGGGTGCAGTCAATTTGCTTAAGATGCTGGTCAATCGTTCCGCCTTTAATTAAAAATTGGCCATTCACTGATTCTCCAGGCTTTAAAACATCCTTCTCCAATATAAGGTCAATTTGTGCCGACCCGACGCCAAGCAATGACATATACTTTCTTAATAACATCTGTGATCCTCCATTTTATTTAATGAGCTATTTCTTCGAATTAGCGTATTTCTCATCCAATCGCTTTTCAATCTTTTCCAGCACTTGCTGGTCCATTAAAAGCTCTTCCCTGTTCTTTTTGACCAATTCATTAAATCGCAGTTGTTTTTTCTTCATAATTGTCACACTCCAATACTAAATTTATGTGGCTTATTGTGAAAATGCCTTATCCGAAATAAAAAAACCTTCACCTACGACGGTGAAGGTTTTAAAACAAATAAAGACCTTCACCAATTTGGCAAAGGTCTTGCTAACAACGAATGAATGTTGCCAACAAAGCCGGGAGAAATCTCCGTAATGACGACCTTGTTGTAAAAGCTACTCCCCTTTAGGAGAACTATTTAAATTTATAACTACATCATACATGACATCGTTAAATTCGTCAAATTGAGAGGCTCAAACTGAAGTGTAAAACTCCAGTCCCTTTTAACCTTGATCCTTATAGGCTCAGGCCACTTTACTTTCCGTTCTTCTTATCATTGCCTTTGCCAGTACCTTCATCACTGCTTTTTTCTCCTTGCCCATCATCATCATCTTCTTTAGAATTATCGTTTTTCTTATCTTTAGCTTTCTTAGCTTCCTCTTGCTGCTTTTCCTCGTTCTTCTTAGCCTCTTCACGTTTCTTTTCTTCAGCCTTTTTCGCTTCTTCCTGTTTCTTCTCTTCTTCAGCTTTTTTAGCTGCTTCCTGCTTTTGTTCTTCTGCTTTCTTGGCAGCTGCCGCTTTTTGCTCTTCTGCCTTCTTAGCTGCTGCAGCTTTCTTTTCATCTGCTTTAACTGTTGCCGGCTGGGCAGCAGTCTTTTTCTCAGTGCTCTTTACTGTTTTTACTCCTACTGCTTGTACAGTCGTTTGTTCAACGGAAGCTGTTTCGGCAGTTTCACCTTCTGTTCCAGCATCTTCTGGCTGTTCTGATTCAGTTTCAGTGCCTTCTTCAACCGCGGCATCCCCATCCTCAGCTCCAACTTCACCGGACTCTGTTCCTTCTTCCGTCACTACATCTTCGGCTTCTTCCTCGTCAGAGACTTGTTTCTTTCCAGATGCGAGTCCTTTCATCTGCGAAGGATGAACGCCAAGCTGTTTGGCTGCTTGACCAAAGCCAACCTTTTCTTCTGTATAAATAGCAGAGATTTCCTCAACTGTTTTGCCTGAGGCTTCTGACAGCCAGAAAATCTGTGCGATTTGGCCGTATCCAAGATTCTGCTCACGAAGCTGAGTCACCATTTCCTGATCAAGGTCCTTGACCACATTCGCTACAACCTTAGCCTCTTCCACAGCTTCTTCCAGTTCTTCCTTTAGATCATCTTCTGCATTCTCAGCAAGGTCATCCTCGACTTCTGCAGTATCTGCCAATTCTTCAGTAAGTTCATCTGCACCTTCAGAATCGGTCTTATCTTCCACAATGACTTCCGTCACTTTTTCCTGTGCTTCCTCAAGTGCTGCTAAATAATCATCTAAAGCTTCTTGAACAAACTCATCCTTCTCTTCTTCCGACATCGCCGCTGCTTCTGCAAGTCTCTCGCTGGCAAAATCAAGCAGCAGCTGAGCTTCTTTCTCATCATTAAAGGTTACTAACAGCTTTAATTCCTCAAACAATTGGTCAAAGGTAAATAAAAACTGGTCTGGTGTTGTCCCCGGGTCAGTTGTTTCCATTACCTCATCTGCCGATACAGCTGTACCAAAGGTAAGTACCCCTGTTAAAACAGCTGTTGTTAAAAGTCTCTTCATCTTTTTTCCTCCATTTTAAAAGTTTGAATTAAAATCGATGAAAAATAAAAAAGTGCTGCCCGAAGAACAGCACACACACAACTGCTATGTGAATCTTCGGCAACTGGCTGGCATTGTCTGTCTGACATTAGCCCCTGTAGCTTTGCGTCCCCAGGTTTCCCTGGGTTTGCCTTTATCGGATTTTAATTCTACTATTATCATACTTTTTCGACAGAAAAAAAGAAATAGAAACTTTACATAATTCCCAGAATCTCTACTTCGCTTCTTCCCCGAATCTCCCTTCCTGGTAATCACGGTAAGCCTGACGGATTTCGTCCATTGAATTCATTACAAAAGGTCCGTAGGCAACGACCTCTTCCTTAATGGGTTTCCCTGAATAAACTAATACTTTTGAGCGTTTATTTGCCTTCAGCTGTAATCCGCTTAAGCCATCACCGCCATCGTTGAAGGTTAACGTCGCCGCTGTTGATTTTTTCAGGCTGGTTTCTCCGATACCTGCCATAAGGTCACCAGAAAGAACATATAGAAATGCATTGTACCCCTCTGGAAGCTCGTAAGTGAAGTCAGCTCCTTCAGATAAGCTTATTTCAGCAAGTGCAAAAGGCACTAATGGTTCAAGCGGTCCTTTTACCCCAGCGGTTTCGCCTGAGTACACCTTAACGGAGCCGCCTTTAAACTGGACGATTGGGGCGGTTTCAGAATACACATTCTGATAAGAGGTTTTTGTACTCTTTAGCTCTTTAGGAAGGTTCAGCCATAACTGCAGTGTATGAGCAATGTCGTCATCAACTGCCTCTTCTGCATGTCTCGCTCCAGACCCGGCATTCATATATTGAATATCCCCAGCCTCAAGAATGCTGTGCCCGCCGTGATTATCAATATGTTCAAGCCTTCCGTCTATCACATACGTTATCGTTTGAAAACCACGGTGTGGATGATCGGAAAATGTCCCGCGCTTGAACCAGTCCTCTGCCATCAGGATAAATGGATCCAATTCCCGCCATCTCTGTGGATTTAAAACAAGTCCCATTTGGACATGCGGAAAATCCTTTTCTTCATATTGTACTGTCCAATGATCTTTAATATCTCTTTGGAACATGATTTACCCCTCCTTTGTCGGCCCTGTCCGATTCTTTTTAGTAAACATCATGAGATAGCTAGCTTATTAACTCTTCCATCATATTATAATTTATATTGCTTACTTTTAGTAAGTTAAAGCATGATTGGTTGGTTGTTATAAAGAGTAATGATTAAATTCCAGCCTCCATATCTCAGCTCTCCGTTTTCTCTCTTTAGTAAAATCTATCTTATTCCAACAAATCAAAGTTCGGATAAATAGACTAATAATATAGTTCAAGATGTGGTCGACAATTCAAGTAAGTTTGTCTTCACAAAATAAAGGGTAGTTACTCTTTAAGCAACAATCAAATAATAAGGAGCTGTTATTCATGATACTAAAAAAGAAACTATTAGCAAGCGGGTTGGCACTAAGTGTGATTTTAGGCGGCCTTACAGCATGTGGGGATGGCGTTGACCAGGATAATGGCCCAAGTGATGGCGAACAGCAAGATGAAATGGATGATGAAAACGAAAATTAATAGTCTTATAAAATAAAAAATAAGCAGGGAGCTAAAATAATTATTTTAGCTCCCTGCTTATTTTATTAAGAACCATTGACATCACGTGTTTAAAACTCCCTGGTTTAGGGAGTTTTTTTATAATTATGATATCTTTTAAGCTTACATTATATTATAATTTTAGAAATATTTTGAAAAGGCGTGATTGTAGTGGAGGATTGTTTTGTTGGCAGCAAGCATGCTGGCGTGATTCAAATTTCTGGTTCGATTATCAATCAGCGTGTCAGCCATACTGTTTATGGTGTTTGGCACCCCATGAACCAAAAGGCGGTTTTATATGGATATGAATAAAGTTTATGATTTTAGCTGGGTAGGAAGCCAGAAGACTTTTGTCGATACCATAAGCATTGAACCATTTGGCCAAGTTGTTGTTGGCCGTTACGGAGGGAATTCCTCTGCAGGTCAATACAAGAATGAGGACGCCTGCTTGTTATGGATTGATGAAAAACAAGATTGGGAGTTTGTCATTCTTTTGGATGCCCATAATTCCGCCGAAAGCGCAGAATTGGTTGTCAAAACCTTTGAACATCGAAAAAATGAGATAAAAGATTGTTTATCTCTGCAGCCAGAGCAAGCATTCATAAGCCTGGAAAAAATGGTGCTAAACCTATTTCGCAGCAAAGAATTTATGGCTGAATGCAGTAGAGTTAAAGGAGAAACCGCCTGTTTGATTGCATCAAGGAAAGGCAGATACTGCTGGTGGTTCTCGGTTGGCGACTGTATTTTATATTTACATCATCCTGAGTTAGCCGCCTTCGGTCAGCATCAAGTAAATCAAAGGCAATTCTATGAGTGGATTGGACAGGTGAACACTTTTGAGATGCCGGTCCCCTGCTACAGCACGGGCAGAAAGGAACTGCGGCATGGCATTAACCATCTTTTGCTGACAACAGACGGTTTAATAGAATGCCCTGGGGAACGTTTCTCCAATCCGCAAGACATTTTCCAGGTTTTCTCGAATTCTTCTAATGTAGAAAGTGTAGGGACTTTATTAAAAGGAATTCAGGAAAACAATGTTCGTGATAGTACGACAATTGTGTCCTGGATGGTGAATGTAACCGAGAAAGCTACGTTGGCCAGCAATCAGTAAAATCTCATACATACAGGGGTTCATTCGGGTAAAAACATTTCAAGAAAAATAAAACGGCCTTTTCCCAATAGAATATGGGAAAAGGCCGCACATGAGATTGTTCTTTCGGTCTATTTTAAAGGATATGGGTACTCTGGTTCTGTTTTAACAAAGGTACCTCATTTTATTCTCGTTACAATAGCAACAAAGATTACAAAAAGAGTTAAAAACTTAGAAAGTCAAAGTAACATCTGCATCTGTTGCAAACTCTAGGAATGTTACAGCTCCGCCTACTTCAATTCCATCAACAAAAGCTTCTTTTTCAAGTCCCATTACATCCATTGTCATTTGGCAGCCAATGAACTTAACGCCCATTTCTACAGCCATTTCAACTAATTCTGGAATAGCAGGAACGTTGGCCTTGGCAAAACCTTCTGCAAAATGTTCTTTTCCTTCAGGCATCGGAAGCTGCTTGTATGCTTCCTTATGGATTAAATTCAAGCCTTCAAATGTAAAAAACACAGCTACTTCCTGATCAGTTGCAGCCGCCGCTGTTGCGATATTAAATACTTTATAAGCATCAAATAAGCCACCATTACTTGCGATAATTGCTACTTTTTTACTCATTATTATTCCTCCTTATATTTAAAAATCATTCCTGATATTATTCAGGGATAAATTTAGTCTTGATGAACCATTTATACCATTACCCCTATTGGTATAATGATAACCTAAAAAAGAAGTGAGGTCAATCCTGTTTTTGTGTCTGTTTCTCTGTTTTTCTGAAAATCCTGCTCAAGTAAGCGGCAGACTTAAACAAGAGTTTTGACAGGGATTTTTATTGCAAAACAATCATTCTGTGATCAAGCTGTGGTTCTAGGTTCGTTCATCCCGCTATTGAAGTTTTTTCGTCATAATAAAATTAATAAACTCCATTCCTCTTACCCGCTTGTTTTGCTTTTTCACCTCAACGTATCCTTTTGAAAGAAAAAAGTTCACGGCTGTCATGCTGGCTTCTGTAGTCAGCTCCTCATATCCCTTCAAGCATGCAACTGATTCCAGTTTTTTTAAAATCGCTGAACCAATGCCTCTCGCTTGATAGTTTTTATGTGTGTATAAGAGATCAATTTCCCTCTCGGAGTTAAGGTTCCCGAAACCTGCCAATACCCCATCCACCTCAGCTGCCAATGCAAAACTGTTTTTTAGCCTGCTGTCTAAACTTTCTATACTGGAAAAGCTATTAGCCCAGATTCCGCATTGCTCTTGTGTATAATCTCCGAGGTTAACACTTAGAATCGTTCCTTTGAACAATTTCAGTAATGCAGGGGCATCTGCCGTAGAATAGGATCTAATTTCCATTTGTGAAAACTCCTTTTCTTATTATTTTCGAACCCGAAAATTATATTGTGATAAGGTCTTTTATCCTATATAATTTTAAATTGACTTCATAACAAACGTGGTTCGTAACCATCCCACGTTAAAAAACTAGGAGAGATGAAGAATGAATACGAGAACGATTGTCCGGAACGGTATCCTCGCAGCATTATATATTGCCGTTTCTGCTATTATTCAGCCATTTGGCTTCACGAACGTCCAATTCCGTGTATCAGAAATGTTCAACCACTTGATTGTTTTCAATAAGAAATATTTTTATGGAATCGTATTAGGCGTATTTTTAACGAACCTGCTCTTTTCTCCGATGGTCGCTTATGACCTTGTTTTCGGAGTTGGCCAGTCTGTGATTTCATTGCTCGTTACAATTTTCACAGCAAAATATATTAAGAGCATTATCGTACGGATGGCCGTGAACACTTTGGTTTTCACCTTCACGATGTTCCTGATCGCCATTGAATTGAACCTTGCATTCCAATTGCCGTTCTGGTTCACCTGGCTGACAACAGCTGCCGGCGAATTAACAGTGATGGCAATCGGCATCCCCGTCATGCTCGCCATCCACAAGCGCGTGAATCTGGAAAAATTGGTTTAACTCTGTTTACGATAAACATGAAAAAAGCTTGGACATTTTTTCTGTCCAAGCTTTTTTATTGTCTCCTTAGACCTTTACTATTTTTTCAAATGATAAGGCACAGTGGTGACAATTACGTTTTTTCTATAAAGCAAGAATGAACGGATTAGCAAACTAGATTGGTTATGAAGGATATTATGCCAGCCTTTCTTAGGAATAAATTGTGGTATAATTACTGTAACCACATAGTTCGCTTCACTCGCTTTACGTTGCACAGTATCAACAAATTTCGTCAGCGGATTTATAATACTCCTGTAATGGGAGTGCAGTGTAACCAGTCTGATATCGGGCTGCCATTCATTCCATTT
This sequence comes from Heyndrickxia sp. MSNUG, assembly GCF_049532715.1. Classification (NCBI taxonomy): domain Bacteria; kingdom Bacillati; phylum Bacillota; class Bacilli; order Caryophanales; family Bacillaceae; genus Heyndrickxia; species Heyndrickxia sp. MSNUG. Next base: position 945,430 of record NZ_CP150978.1, on the reverse strand, counting down.
TTCTTCAAACTTCTTTTCCTCATCTCTTTCAAAAGCAACATAAACAGCAATAATCTGATCTGCAGATAGAGATTTTGCATAGTTTAGAGAGTTTTCTACTACATGAGTTATTCCTGCCACAGGGACAATAATGACATTCCCTTCAACTGCAAGAGCAGGTTCACAGGTTGTAATCCTTAGTTGATCGCCTACCGCGTTATAATGTTTTTTAATCCGATGGAACATAAGGATGATGAGCGGCAAAAAGATTAATACCGACCATACCTGAGCAAACTTTGTCAGGAAAAACATAAGCATGACAATAAAGCTAATGACAGCACCTGTAGAATTAATGATTAATTTGGTAACCCAGCCCTCGGGTTTTTCGCGAATCCATTTAACCATCATTCCTGTTTGTGACAAAGTGAATGGAATGAATACACCAACTGCATATAATGGAATTAAATGTTCTGTTTGCCCTTTAAAAAATACAATTAAAAGTATAGAAGCCAATGCCAGAATGATAATACCATTGGAGTATCCCAATCGATCGCCTCTGACTGTAAACATCCTTGGAATAAATTTATCTTTTGCAAGATTCACTGCCAGTAATGGGAAAGCTGTATATCCCGTATTCGCGGCTAGTATTAAGATTAACGCAGTTGTTCCCTGTATGAGGTAATACATTGCATTGCGTCCAAATGTTTCTTCGGCAATCTGTGATACAACTGTTACCTTTTCATTTGGCGCAATACCATAATAATAAGCCAGGTATACAATTCCCGAAAATAGCAAGGCAAGCAACGCACCCATAGCCGTTAGAGTTTTAGCTGCATTCTTTGGAGCAGGATCTTTGAAATTAGGGATCGCATTTGAAATGGCTTCTACTCCTGTTAATGCTGAACTGCCAGAAGCAAATGCTTTTAACAACAAGAATAATGTTAATCCGGCGACTGGAGTCCCGATAGGTTCATGGAGATTTCCCGAAATATCTCCAGTAACGATTTTGTAAACACCGGCACCGATTAAGATGAATAATGCTAACACAAATAAATAGACCGGATAAGCCAAGATGCTAGCTGATTCTGTAACTCCTCTAAGATTAAGAGTAGTAATAAACAGAACAAATATAATAGCAATAAGGACATTGTAATTATGCAATCCTGGAAAAGCAGATGTTAAGGCATCCGTACCTGCGGAGACACTTACAGCCACTGTCAATATGTAATCTACTAATAGTGAACCACCTGCAATCAGCCCTGGATTAACACCTAGGTTTTCTTTAGAAACCACATATGCTCCTCCACCGTGTGGGTAAGCAAAAATAATCTGCCTGTATGAAAGAATAAGTGCTGTCAATAATATTAAAACCCCGATCGCTATTGGTACCGAATACCAAAATGCCGCTGCACTGATTGTAAAAAGAACAATCAAAATTTGTTCGGGACCGTATGCAACTGAGGATAATGCGTCTGAAGAAAGAATCGCCAATGCTTTTGTTTTATTAAGTTTCTGTTCCCCTAATTCAGTTGATTTCAAGGGTCGGCCAATTAAAAACCTTTTTATCGATGAAATCATCGATCGTCACCGCCTAGTATTAATGAAGGTATGTTTCCCAGTTGCTTTCATAAATAATCTTCTTTTTTCCGTTTAAAAAGGCATAAAAAAATGCCCCAAGCCATTATTAATAGACCTGTAGACATCATAATTCCTGTGCCTTACAAGCTCCACCTTCCTTCTCATATAACGCCTGCGAGGTTAGCTGACGGATTCGGGCCATTGAGTAGCCCTTCCTATTAAGGATTCACCCCTGGATTACGTCTAATCCAATAATGGTTTCCCCGCACCATATGGGTTTCGGCGATTTAGAAAATTGAAACCGTTGATTATCATACTCCTGTGTTTTTAAAAAGTAAATATTTTTATCATGGCTTAGTAAATTGAATATGATTGTGTCATGTGTGCATTCTAGTAGTAATCCAGATAAATAGGAGGATTAACATGTATAAAGAAAATGAACCCTTACTATCTGATGAATTTTTAGATAAGCTTACCGAGGAAATTAACCAGCTATACGGCGGTCCTGACTTTGAAGAAGTTAATCATATTAAGGATAATGATAATAAATAATTTTCCACATTGATATCATACGGCATTAAAAAAAGCTGCCAGGGTGGTCATGACCACCCTGGCAGCTTTTTTTAGTAGTTATGAGAATATTAATTTAACCCCTCGGCAGGTTTTTAAAAGCAATACCAGACGCCAAATTCATATAAAATAAAATAGAGCGCTAGCATCGGGGAGGCTGTCGCTATAATGGATATTCATCCCTCTATTACCTTAAGGCATTTTCTTTCAATAGATTTAGAAGAAACTCCCGATCCTCCGGGAAACCAAAATCCGCTTCTACCATCCCAGCTACTTTTTTCCACGCTACCTCATGGATCAGTCCGTCCGGATCCTGAATCCGCGATTCGCCACCTGTTATCATCACTTCAAAATATTGGAGCTTAATATCAACCCCAAAAGACTTACCTGTTTTTATGTATAATGGCTTGACGATTTCGACTTCATATCCCGTTTCCTCAAACACTTCCCTTATGCAGCATTCTTCAGAAGTTTCATTCAGCTCTGTCCCACCTGCAGGAATTGCCCAAAGCTTTTCTTCCTCTTCTTTTCCCTGCCGGACCATCAGCACTTCCCCGTGTTCATTCATACAGACTCCAGCAGCACCTACCCAAAGACCCACACCCATCCCCCCTATATTTTTAATGGCTTCTCCACTAAAGACCTTATTTTACAAACGCTAAAATCCCCAGTGCAATGATCAGCAAACCAGCAATCTTATTGACCAGACCTAAATGTGGAGTGATCTTATTATTAAAAAAGCTGACGATGAAGCTGAGCATTACCCACCATAACGCCGCACCAAAAAATACGCCGCCAATCAGCGTTACAGCAGTCAAACCTTTATCTGAACCCTGATCAAATCCCAGCCCGGCAAACATCGCGGTAAAATTGAGAATAGTGACCGGATTTGTAATCATCAATAATAATGTAGATAGATACATGCCCACAAGGCTTTCACCCTGCAGATTTGCTGCTTTACTGGCAGGTTTTTTAAAAAATGTCTTTACCCCCAGGTAAAATAAAAACGCAGATCCGATCAGCTTTAATAGAACCTGTTGCTCAATCAAAAATGCCGATACCACCGAAAAACCGAATGCGGCGATACTCGCATAAATAATATTCGCCGTCACAGCTCCAAATCCTGTCAGGATACCTGCCGTTTTCCCTCTGGAGAGGACTCTTTGAATACAAAGCAACCCGATCGGCCCAACGGGAGCTGATACTGAAAAACCAAGGATGATACTTTTTAGCAATAACATTCTTAATAAATCCTTTCGACAGAGGCATTTCCACAAGCCGTGGTGAGTTACTTAACTCCTTTTTACCTCATGCATTTACTTATCCACATTCCTGTACAGCTTACCCATATTTGCTGGTACAAATAGGATGTGTATAACCCATCGGTATTTCTATTGATTCCTATTGATTTTGAGCATGAATGGAATGATATATAGTTGTCAAAAAAACCTTGCCCGTGTCTGTTGAAGCTTCTCCTTGAATTCAAAGAGAAACTTCTTTCGTTCCTCGTAATCCTGCTTGTCGCCTTCTTCCCACAATTCAAGATCCGCCCCTTTATCAATCAGCTCGATTGCCTTCTTTTTAATCCCAACCGTCAATGATCTATGCCTCATTTGAAGGGCTGCAAGTGAAATATATAGAATCGATTCATCAGGCTGACGCTCCATGTCATCATCATAATCGTCAAACTCCTCGAGCCACGATTTCAAGATGATTTTCGCCGCTTTGCGCGGACTCATCCCTTCATCAAGAAGATCGTTCCATTCATCCTGGATATCACATGCCAAATCATCTTCCCACAGCTCTGTTCCCCATGCTCCCATCGTGTCCACTCCTTATACATTTTGTTATAACGGCACTTGCTTCTCCATTATTTTACTCCATATGGAATTGTGAGTCCTTGTTAATTTTTATAAAAATGCAGCGCAATTTAGAAGAGTCTATCTCCAGATGATTACTGAACAATTTGTTTATACCTTTTCTTTTATAAAATGCTGCATCCTTTAAAGAAAAGAACGCTAATAAACGGGCTCCTCCCAACATATAATTTATTTTTCCCTCATACCTTATTGTAGGACTTTTTCCCAGGGGAGGTTCATTATGTTCATTCATGTTGTCCAAAGAGGAGAGTCATTATGGCAGATTGCGAGCCGTTATCAAGTGACCATCACGCAAATTACAGAAATCAACGGATTGGAAAACCCAAATCAACTGGTCGTTGGCCAGGCCTTGATCATTCCATCATATGATGTATACCATACGGTCAGATCGGGAGAAGCGCTTTGGTCAATCGCAAAGCGTTACGGCACGACGGCTGACGCGATCGTCAGGGCGAATGGGATCACCAATCCAGCACTAATTTATCCAGGTACCGTGCTGCGGATTCCCGCAATCCGGCACACTGTACAATCTGGGGAGGCGCTCTGGCAGATTGGCCAGCGCTATGGTGTTACGGTTCAATCGATCATCAGGGCCAATCAAATTCAGAATCCAAACGTACTGTATCCAGGAACGATCCTCATCATCCCGAGGCCGAAGCCAACGATTGAATCGAACGCCTTCACCTACCATTCCGATGAAAAAGCGGTGGAGTATGTCGGTGAAGTGGCCGACCTGTTGACCTACATTGCGCCTTTTGCCTATGTCATTCAGCCGGACGGTTCGCTCGTCCTGTATATGAAGGATGACACCGATGCCATCCAGACAGGACTTGCAAAAGGAGCATTGCCGATGATGTCGATCACCAATTTTACCGCCACCGAAACAGGGCATAACATTGCACATGAAGTACTCGCTAGCGAAGAGCACCGCGGGAAGCTTCTGGACAATATTCTTTCCGTCATGCGTGAAAAAGGCTATCGCGGTTTGAATATTGATTTCGAAAATGTATTGGCTGCTGACCGCGAGCTTTACAATTCATTCCTTCAGGCAGCCGTAAATGCCCTGCATAAGGAAGGGTATTTCGTGTCAACATCTCTAGCGCCAAAAATCAGCGCTGACCAGAAGGGACTGTTATATGAAGCTCATGATTATCAAGCCCATGGCAGAATTGCAGACTTCGTCGTGCTGATGACGTATGAATGGGGCTATCGCTTCGGACCGCCGCGTGCCGTTTCACCATTGAACGAAATCACCCGTGTACTTGACTACGCTGTTACTGTCATCCCAAGGAACAAAATCCTGATGGGCTTCCAGCTGTACGCCCGTGACTGGGTCATCCCTCACGTTGAAGGCCAGGAAGCAGAAACATACAGCCCTCAGGAAGCTGTCAGCCGAGCGATCAAATACGGCGCAGCGATTCAATATGATTCAGCTGCTGCATCGCCTTTCTTCCGCTATACAGATGAACAAGGCCGAGGACACGAAGTCTGGTTCGAGGATGCCCGAAGTGCCCAGGCAAAATTTGATACCATCAAACAATACAACCTTCGAGGAGTAAGCTACTGGGTTTTGGGCTATCCATTCCCGCAGAATTGGACTTTGCTTGAGGACAATTTTAATATAAAAAAATTAACGTAAAATAGTGCCTGGCGGCTTTGCCAGGCACTATTTCTTATTTGGTGATTCCAACTGCAACAGCCAGATACTCGTTTTATTAGGCCGATCTGTACATTCGGTCCCCTCTGCTCTGGGAATTAAGATCTTAACCAGCTTCACGACTTATTCACTTCATTTTCTGCATGGTCCCCGGAGTTAAGCTCTTATTATTTTCTGATGTTCTTCGGATTCACCAACAGTTTCTGCCTCTTTCCCGATCTACGCTCTTAAAATCGTTTCCGCCAGCACCTTCGCTCCTATGTTAAGAGCGGAATGATCAAAACTCATTTTTGGGTGGTGGAGGCCTGGTGCAAGATTTGCTCCTACTCCAATCATTGTTGCCTTCAATTCCGGCTGCTTCACTGTATAATAATGAAAATCATCACTGCCTGATGTAACGACAGGAGCTGCAAGAGAGTCCTTTCCTATGGATTCAATAATTCCCTCAGCAGCAATCGCTTCTGCTTCAGATGACACTTCTGCACCAGGAGCTAAATCGAGCCAGTTCCATAAGATTTCGACTCCGTAAAGCTTTTGCAGTCCTAACAGTTTTTCTTCTATTGATTCTTGCAGCTGCTGCAATACATGATTTTTCTGGGCTCTCACGTCAATCGCAAACTCAGCATTGCCTGGTATGATATTTAAATTATCCCCGCCTGCGATGATTTTCGTCAGTTTAGCAGAATGAGGCTCGAATGGCGAAACATAGATTGATTTCAACATCTGCTGCAGGGCAACGATTACGTCGATTGCATTTTTTCCTTGATGCGGCCTCGCCCCATGGGCATCGACTCCGATAACTTTGCCTTCAAGGAAGGTGCCTGCGCCATGATGGATGGACGGAGCAACCTTGCCTAATGGGAGTTCTTCCACAGGACGAAGATGGACGCCGAACAAATGGGTGACATCCTGAATGGCACCGCGCTCGATCATCGAAATAGCTCCATTGCCCTTTTCTTCTGCTGGCTGGAAAATAAACCGGATTCTCTTAGATGGCTTTTTTTCCATTATATAGAGCATTGCTCCGAGCACCATCGACATATTAGCGTCATGTCCGCAGGAATGGTTTGCCTTCCATACACCATTCACTTCCTGCCACAAAGCATCAATATCAGCCCTGACGGCAATGACTTCCTCACCTGTTCCAACCTCGGCCACCAATCCTGTCACATCGTCGAACCTTTTATACGGGACTCCTAACTCATCAAGGATTTCAGCTATCTTCTCTGTTGTTTTAAATTCCTTCCAGCTTACCTCTGGATATGTATGAAAATGGTCGAACCATTCGAATATACGAGCTTCAATTAAACTATGATCCAAGCTGTCCACTCCTGTTCTGATTTTAAAACCTATTATAATCCCAAACTCCTTGTATTCCTATGAATTTTAGAGGTTCTTTTATTTATCAATGGTCCATGCTTTGAAGTGGGCATCTGCTAAAATAGGAACTGCTTCTGTTATATCCAGTCTTGCGCAGTGGAGGACATCGTTCTCATAACCACGTTCGCGCAATTCTCGTCCGCTGCCGCAATCCCAGATAAGCTGAGATAATTTTTCCTTCGTCCCATTAAAGGCAGCAATACAAACTTGAGCTTCAGGCGATTTTTCACCTTCCAATTTGGAGAGAATGGCTCCTGCTCCCAGGTAATCCTCGATGGAAGGCCGCAGCCTGTCTTCATTTTCCCTTACATCATTCCACATTTCACCGCTTGGCACGACCGTGATTGCCGCTCCTGACACTTGTTTTATTTTATTAGCTGCCGACGCGACAGCTGAGGCATTGAGCAATGAGCCGATCAGCAGAGCCGGAACCTTTGAAGCGATCCAGGTACAATAGGCACCATTAAGCGACGATAATACATAACTGTTATTTCGATGGTCATTGTTGAAGGTTACTGGAGACAATGTAGGCTTCCCAGCCCGTGCTGCTTCAGCCCTGCCTAAAATATATTCAGCACCAACGCTTTCGGCATAACTTTTCCCATCAAGGTCTGGAGGATAAGGATAGATTACTGCCCCGACATTCAAAGCTGAAACAACCGTTGAGGAAAAACTAAGGACATCTACAACAATGACAATGTCCCCACGTTCTGCAGCTTCACGCGCCCCTCGCCTTCCCCACTCCACCCGGCACTCAAACGGAGATTGGTCAAACATAAAATCACCTCAAATTTTTTTTATGGAAGACTATATATTCTCGATTTATATACCTATTCCTTCTAAGCCTTAAGTCTTATACGAAAATCTGTCTCTGGCTCATTATGAAACTTCCTTTCTAGGGATAAAATGGAAACATCTTAAAGGAATGTTAAATAAATCTAATTTTAACCTGTGGTCCATTACTTGCGTAGGTATTCATATTCTTGGCTCTGTTATATACCTGTTGATTTTCGTTCCAGGGTTTCGAATGCATAAATTAGAATTTTTTTACATTCCTATTTCACGATAATATCAGGAGGATTTTATGGGATTATTAAAATTTATTGTGCAAAGAAAAATCTTGATCAGTTTAATGGTTGTATTAGTTTTGTTGATTGGCAGCTTTGCAGTTTTTAAACTCGATAAGGAGCTGCTTCCTTCCATGGAAATGGACGGTGCATATGTTGAAATCAACGCCGGTGAAATGCCTGCTATTGAAGTTGAACGTACCATAACGACCCCTCTCGAAAAAAAGATCCTTGGTCTTGAGGGCGTTGAAGATATCGAGACGACCAGCAGCATCGGCCGCAGCTCCTTCCAGCTGACATTTGAGCGGGGACGCGGGGAAGACTTATTCAAGGAAGTAGAATCGATCGTCAATTCCTCTACTGCTGAACTTCCTGGAGTGAAGGATGTTGCAGCAGGGCAGTATGGCACAAGCCAGAGCTATGAATTTTTCATGGATGTTTCTGGTACCGATATGGAGAAAATGACTGCTTTTGCTAAGGATGTTCTTGAACCTAGGTTAGAAGATTTACCTGAAGTTCGAGATGTTTCTATAAGCGGGATTGTTGAACATGAGGTTTCGATTGAACTGAACCGAGATGAGATTGTGAAAAAGGGACTGGATGTCCAGCAAGTAATCGACGCCATCCAGCAGGTAAATACGGAAGCAACTATTGGCCAGTTAAGTGATGAAAATAATTCACCCTCAGTAAGATGGGATACAAAGCTGGCTTCGGTTGAAGATGTAAAAGAACTAAAAATCCCGACGGCGGCAGGTTTTGTTAAGTTAGCTGATCTTGCAGAGGTCTCAATAAAACCAGTTGAAAGCTCGTCTTCTGTTTGGAAAAATGGATCGAAGGATTTCGTCTTCGTCCAGGTTGGCCGTGTATCGGATGCCACTCAGATTGAGATGGCCGAAGCAGTCCGTGCTGAAATTAAGAAAATCCGTGAAGATAATCTGGTTAAAGGCTTTGAATTGAATGAAATGGTGGCGCAAGCTGATTACGTAAAGGAATCGATCGACGGAGTGACGAGTAATATCCTGATCGGGGGAGCGATTGCGGTTGTCGTCCTTCTGCTGTTTTTGAAAAATATCCGCGCTACATTGATTGTGGGCTTGTCGATTCCTACATCTGTATTGCTTACTTTTGCAGCGATGTGGATGTTTGGCTACAGCTTCAACATTTTAACTTTGATTGGTCTTGGACTTGGAATCGGGATGATGGTGGACTCATCGATTGTTATTCTTGAATCCATTTACCGAAAAAAAGAAACTGGATTATCAAATTTTGATGCTGTGATCGAAGGAACAAAGGAAGTTTCTGCAGCTGTAATTGCATCCATGCTGACAACAATTGTTGTGTTCCTTCCAATCGGCTTGCTTGGCGGCGAAATGGGCAAGTTCATGATCATGCTGTCCGCCGTCGTTGCCATTACATTGATTAGCTCAGTGATCGTCGCTTTTACCCTGATTCCTTCATTATCAGAGAAATTCTTAAAGCTGAAGAAGCAGGACAAAGCCAAAAAGGACGGCCCATTGCTTCGTGTTTACAGCCGTGCAGTCTCTTGGACAATCAAGAAAAAGCGTTACAGCTTTGCGGTCATCGGGTTATTTTTCCTCATGTTCGCAGGCTCGCTGCTGCTGGTGACAAAAATCCCAATGACCATCATGCCGGATATGATGAACCGCTATGCTGAGATCATGGTCAATCTGGAGAACGGTTTAACAGTTGAAGACAAAGAAGAAATCGTCAAAGAGATCAGCAGGTCGCTGGAGGCGGTCACAGACGTCGAAACCAATTATGTCATGGATAATGGAAGCATGATGTACACAATCATTAACATGACAAAAGGCGACGATATTACGAAGGACCAAAAAGAGGTGAATGAAGAAATCTTTAAAGCCTTGCGGAGTCTTGAGGAAAAATTGCCGATTAAGAGCGTCCAATCTGCGATGTCCTCTGGCGGAGGGTACCCAGTCCAGGTGAACATCACTGGTGAGGATTTTAAAGAACTGCAATCCATTTCTGATGGATTCATAAAAGAGCTTAAAGAAATTGATGGGATTGTCGGTGTCGAAAATTCAATTGAACGAACTTCAGTTGAACAGGTCGTACAATTGAATGAAGCCGAAATGGAAAAAGCTGGTTTATCCCAGATGCAAATCAAGCAATATATTGAGCAGGCCTTTTTACAAATGCCGTTAGGAGAAATGAAGATTGATGAGGAGAATGTTCCTTTAACAGTGAAGTGGGACGAAAAGACAGCCACAAATTCGGCTCTTTTGAACATGAAGGTGCCTACTTCAAGTGGAGAACAAAAATTATCGTCGTTCATTACCCTGAAGAGTGAAGAGAACCCAAATCAAATCACGCATAGAGATGGCGATCGCTTTGTCTCGATTTCAGCTGATATTGAAGGAAAGGATCTCGGAGCGATCAACCGCGAAGTCCAGAAACTGATGGATCGATACGATGTTCCTGCAGGCTATAGCATTTCTCCAGCTGGAGACCTTGAGGCGCAGCAGGAATTGGTGCAGGATATGATCTTGATACTGGCTATATCCATCTTCCTCGTATACTTTGTCATGGCTGTCCAGTTTAATCACTTCGGACACCCGCTGATTGTTATGTCCGTCATCCCAATGACAATCGTTGGAGTTATTCTTGGATTGTTCCTGACGCAGCGTGAACTAAGCGTGATGTCAGGCATGGGCATCATCATGCTGATCGGAATCGTCCTGAACAACGCAATCTTGCTGATTGACCGCACGAACCAGCTTAGAAATGAAGGCTATAGTGTACAGGAAGCACTTGTTGAAGCTGGCAAAAACCGCATCCGTCCTATCCTGATGACCACTTTGACAACAGTAGGCGGCATGCTTCCATTAGCATTGGCCGCAGGAGGATCAGGCAATTACCAGGCACCAATGGCCACGGCCATTATCGCCGGCTTGAGCTTTGCAACCCTGATCACCCTTCTGCTCATCCCAGCCGTCTACCGCATCTTCACAAGAAGCAGCGTCAAACGCAGCTGGTTGAGCAGAAAAGCCAACAAAAGCAAGAGTACGGCCACACCAGTACCAGAAGCACTAAGCTAAATAGGCGAAATACTAACATCAATTAACGCATCACCGTACTGGGGGTCAGACCCCCAGTACGGTGATGCGTTGATGCGCCGGGGATCCGACCCCCGGCGCGGTGGTGTGATAAAGCAGATAGGAGCCAGGCCCTTTGGGCCTGGCTCCTATCATTAATTTTTAATTTTATGTTTAATTTTATATTTATTGGATGGTTCCGCCTGCCTGGGTGTAGCGGGCGTTGAATTCTTGGACGAATTGGTTGGTGATGGCTGCATCATGGATGATGAGCATGTTTTCGTCGTTGACGTTGTTGCCGTTGTTGCTCCAGTTTGTTGAGCCGACGATTGTTGTAGGATCACTGTTTGTATCAACGTCAATCAGCATGGTCTTGCTGTGAAGCTTGCGCACTTCTGCATCGGCGTACACTGGTGCAGGATTCTTCCAGCGTGTATTAGGATTGTTAACACTCGTTTGCGAAGCCGTTCTTCCTGTCATATCGACACTTGCAGACCACCATTGATTAAAGAAATCTGAATCAAACAGGCCTTTCACATCGAATCCAGTTAATGTTCCTTCCAGGTCGTTGTAAGACCCTTCCCACTTGTTCTTTAATTCATCAGCAATCTTCTGATCACTCCAGGCGAAAATAGTGAAGTATGTATTGAATTGCGCTTCGTCGCGAATCACATCTGCCATTTTGCCAACTGCGTTATCTCCTGCAGAGAAATAAATCTCAACTTTTTTTCCATTAATATCAATCACATGTGTAGTGTTATCCGTTTTTCGGCTGCTGAAGTTCGATACTACTGGATCAGGGTTCAGCGCGCTTGTTCCCCACATCTCATTGAATTCCGTTTCATAAATTCCAGCCAACTGCGGCCAGTTGATTTCCACAATCTGATTCTGGTTGCCATCAAGGATGCCCTGCTGCATATTTTCATCAGTGCCATATAACCCGGTCACGGTAAAATTCCATGTACCCGTGAAAACCCAGCGGTCATCAATAACCGCAAATTTATTATGCATCTGGTTCCCAGGGCCAAAATAGCTGCCTGCTGCTTTTGATTCCGCATTTACGAATAGGCGGCCTGTTTCAGCAGTCGTTCCAACTGTGACCGTAACTTGTGCAATATCATCAGCACTTGCCGGAAGTCCAAGGCTCGTTCTTTTTGCGCTGTCTTCTACCGCAAACATTGGTGAATCAGAGAATACGACGATATCATCAGCTGTTCCGATTTTCATATCCTTTCCACGGACCATCTTTTCCAGATGAAGACGCATCGTCTCAAAACGCTCTGCATAATGCGGGTCCGCTGCATCCTTTGAATCGGCGATGACACGAACGTCTACTCCCTGGGCTGCTTTCTGGATCAAGGTATCCACCACACGCGGCAGATTGATTTCATATGTAGCAAAATCGATGCTCTTTGTTGCTGAGTTAAGCCGCTTAATTAAAATATCTTCAAAATTCACGTTATAGTTCGCTTCATTTCCAGCTGAAGCATATTGAGGGAATGCACATTTGTTAAAATAAACATTCATTGCGCCTTCAGCTTCAGAGACATTGTTAATATGCTGTGTACGATCATCACAAACATTATTTGTTGGAGGAGGTGTCGTTGTACCGCCGCCAGGATCTTCCACTGAGCCGCTGCCATCCGTACCGGTTGAGTTGAACGCCTTTGGAGTTCCTAGTCCATCAGCATAGCTTGCAGTTGCACTTGCCCAGTTTGTCGAGGACATCCCTGCCACATTCGGATCGATTCGTTCCATTGTGGCTTTTGCAGTATTGTCACCTGCATACCATGTATCAACTTCATCCATTACCGCGCCACTTGGATCGATCAGCTTAAGATCCTCGGCATCGTTTCCCAGAGAACCGCTGTATATTAGGTCAGCAGGAATATTCGATACGGATTGATCATCCGTTTTTTCGAGTAAAAAATAGCCATTAGCTGGAATCGTGCCACTGAGCGTAATAGCCGGAGCACCGTCCGCTGCATTCAGCTGCCAGCCATCTAGAATGACATCGGTTCCCGAATTATTGTAAAGCTCAATCCATTCATCGCTGTAGCTTTTGCTTGTTCCCATCCAGGCTATTTCACTGATCACCACATTAGTGGTTCCAGCTGCATCCACCGTGGGAGCACTTGTCAGGAAAGACGGGGAAAGAGTTGAAAATAATAAGATAATTGCTGGTAAAACAGAACTCAATTTCTTCAACTTTGACTACCTCCTCAAATATAAATCCAAGATAATCATAATGTAAAAAAGTTGTCGAAATATGATGAAAATGTAAATTTTGCGAAAAATGATTCTATTGATGCAGTTTATTTTCGAAAGAAATTTCCCAACCTGAACAATTTACCTACCAAACTGGAAGCCTAGTACCAAAAATACTCCTGACTGGGTTACAGACGACATAGAAAAAACGATTCTGTTTAAAAGAGAATCGTTTCATCTTTACATATATTTTACTTTAGCCTATTCCTATACTGCAGTCCGTGAGTTCCTATCACTCCATCAATAAGAATTTTTTCAGACCAATATGTAACATGGAATGCCTCCATTTTTTTTAAAAAGATGACTGCCCAACTTTTGGGCAGCCATCTCTCCAAACCTATTTTCTCTTTTTTTCAATTGCCATGCTCCACATTGTCAAAAGAACTGCTCCCAATACCATTGCACCGCCAATCCATGGTGTATGGATCAACCCAATTGTATCAACAACGATTCCGCCGACAAAAGCACCGATGGCAATGCCGAGGTTAAAGGCAGCGATATTCAAAGCGGATGCTACATTGACGGCTGCAGGCACATATCGTTCAGCCAATTTCACGACCAGCACCTGTAATCCAGGTACATTCATGAACGCGAACATCCCGAGCAAAAAAATCGTCACGACTCCAACAATTTTAAACGGAGCGGTAAAAGTAAGCACAACAAGGATGATGGCCTGGACGATAAACATCCACAATAACGCTTTTAACGGATTTTTATCCGCTGCTTTCCCGCCGATTGAATTTCCGATGGCAACGGCAATTCCGTATACCAATAAGATGACGCTCACCACTTTTGGTGAGAAGCCGGTGATCTCCTGAAGGATCGGTGTAAGATAAGTGAATGCGACAAACGTTCCGCCATATCCAAGCGCTGTAATCGCAAAAGCCAGCAATAATGGTCCATTACGCAAAATCTTCATTTGATCACTGAATTTTGAAGGTGGTGCATCTTTAATATTTTTTGGGATTAAAATGGCACTCGCAATGATTCCCACTGCCCCTAACAATGCCACACCACCGAATGTAGCTCTCCAGCCAAACATCTGGCCAATGAACGTTCCAAGCGGCACACCTGTTACCGTTGCGACAGTCAAGCCGGTGAACATAAAGGCGATTGCACTCGCCCTTTTATTCTCAGGAACAAGGTCTGCAGCGATTGTTGACCCGATTGAAAAGAAGACACCATGTGAAAAAGCCGTTATGATCCTTGCAGCCAGCAGCAGCCCAAAGCTTGTGGATACAGCGGCAATGGAATTACCAATGATAAAAATGACCATTAACGCCATAAGCAATGTTTTACGGCTCATTTTATTGGTTAATGCTGTTAAGATCGGCGCTCCAAACGCAACGCCCATCGCATAGCCGGAAATCAATAATCCAGCTAATGTAATCGAGATATTTAAATCATCTGCTATAGTGGAAAGTAATCCTACAGGGACAAATTCGGTTGTCCCAATGCCAAACGCACTGATTGCCAATGCTAAAAGCGACAGCGTTCCACCCTTACTTTTTGTTTGTTGTATATTTGAACTCATTATAAGCAATCCTCCTAAAGATAAAATCTAATTTTACAAGATGGCTGGTGAAGGCGCCTTTCACCGTTTGCCAACATGAATGCTATTATGATGCATACCGAGGAAGTTGAGAAGTACGCACTTTGAAGTGCCGCAGATACCTGCAGGTAATATAGGTACCAAAAAGTGCCCTATATAACTTTTTGTATGGTAGTTGTATAATAGGCCTAATCAACTGGCTCTTCCCAACAGAAACCTATTATGGATCAATTTTTTATAATAAGGAAGTACACACTTTAAAGTACGATAGGCACTAAAAAGTAACGAATCACCGTCACTTATGCACTATATAAAAGTAAAGGAGGCATAAGCCGTCATGAAAAAATACAATATTCCAGTCGAGGCTGCGCTTGAGGTAATCGGAGGCAAATGGAAGGTCGTCATCCTTTGCCATTTGATTCATGGAAAAAAGCGCACAAGTGAACTGAAAAAATTAATGCCGGGAATCACGCAAAAAATGCTCACGCAGCAATTGCGTGAGCTTGAGGAGGATAATGTCATTCTTCGTGAGGTCTACAACCAGGTCCCGCCAAAGGTTGAATACTCTCTTACAGAATATGGCTGGACATTAAAAGAGATTCTCGACTCCCTTTGTGCCTGGGGCGAGCAGCATATCGAAAAGAACTTTCCAAATAAAGAGGATGTGCTGATACAGCCAACGGTAATTAGAAAAGCGTAAGCGCCTTGGTCAGCCCCGACAAGCGCTGGAGGACCTGACAGTGAAGTCGTTCTTTGACTTCATTGGCAGGACCGAAGCGTCTCGAGGGGATAGGAGCTGGACCTTTCTCGAAGTGCATGTTCTCTCTTATTTTTGAAGTACGTAAAAGCCATGTGATTGCTCACATGGCTTTTCTAATTTCTCGGTGCCCACAGCATGACTGAAACACCAACAATACATATTGCTGCTCCCAGCCAGTCATATAAATCTGGAGATTTTTTATCAATTCCCCAACCCCAGAGTACAGACAGGATGATAAAAACTCCTCCATAGGCAGCATAAACTCTTCCGAAAGTCGGAAACTTTTGAAGCGTGGGTATGATTCCGTACAGAACCAAGATTCCACTGCCTAAAAGCCCATACCAATATGGCTTCCCTTCACGAAGCCACAGCCAGACAAGATAGCCGCCGCCAATTTCCGCCAGGCCGGCTATAACAAATAACAGGATAGCGTAAATTCACTCCACCTCCCCTGCCAAGTGCCACCAGGCTGAATTGGGATAACTTTTAGAGCCAACAGTGACTGTCTCCCCAATCCTTGGTGTAGCAATCTCCACTCCAGATTCTTCTGCTGCCCTGACAGCCCTCTCCACCGGATCATGCCAGGAATGAAGCGATAAGGTAAAGGCGCCCCAGTGAACAGGAATCAATACTTTTCCTTTTACATCGAGATGGGCCTGGACCGTTTCTTCCGGAAGCATATGGATGGCGGCCCAGCGTGCGTCGTATTGTCCGCATTCCATTAAGGTCACATCGAAAGATCCATATTTTTTGCCAATCTCCTTAAAATGAGGACCGTAGCCGCCATCGCCGCTAAAATAGACTTTTGTATTCTGGCCGATGATGACCCATGAGCACCATAGCGTTGAGTCTCGATTTGTAAGCCCTCGGCCGGAAAAATGGCGGGCCGGTGTGCAGGCAAACTGAATCCCATCAAACTCAAATTCGCTCCACCAATCATGTTCGCTGATGATTTCCGGAGAGATCCCCCAGCGCTTCAAATGACTGCCCACTCCCAGAGGTGTAAAGAACCTTTTTACCTTCCCTTTCAGCTTCATGATTGAGCCATAATCGAGGTGATCATAATGGTCATGAGTCAGGAACACCGCATCAATTAATGGCAGCTCCTCGATTTCGAAAGGCAGCTTGCCGCTGTAGCGCTGATTCCTGATTGGAAAAGGTGTTGGTGCTTTGCCGAACATGGGGTCAAACAAAATGGACTTCCCTTCGATTTCCAAGAGGAAGGCCGAGTGCCCAAACCAAGTGATCTTTGCATCCGTCGTTGGATCATGAGTGAAAGTCACCATAGGGATATGAGTTTTAGGCTTCCTGTCGGGATTCCCTTTTATAAAATCCTTCATCATCGAAAGCATGGAGCCAAAACTGGTGTCCCATGAGGTTGGCACCTGATTAACAAACTTCCCGTTTCTGTATTGAGGAGATCTGCTATATTCCGCTCTTTTCTGCCTGGAGTACCGGCCGCCAAACGACGGATAATAATTCAGCACAGAATATACGATTAATAAAAGAATACCTATAAACAAAAGAACTTTTATCATCTAATTCAGCTTCCTAATTCTTGTATTTGTTCTGACGGGTAAACCGTAATCCCGGATTTGGCCTGCTGAGCAGCCTTGTACATCGCCGAAGCAACGGTTTTACCCTCTATCGCTTTATATTTTTTGAACGGGCCGGCAAAAAGGAAGGAAACCTTCGTAAAAATGGCTGCAGCTGTTCTTTCTCCGAGCCTGAATTCCTGACGCTCTCCCAGAAGAAGCGATGGCCTGAAGATGGCTACAGACTCAAACGGAATTTTTTTGATTTTCTCCTCCAGCCTGCCCTTCATTTTAGAATAGAAAATCTGGGAATGCGGATCGGCATTCATTGAGCTGACCAGCAGAAATTTCTTTGCTCCCTTTGAACTGGCCAATTTTGCAATAGCCACTGGATAATCCACATCAATTTTCCACATCGCTTCTTTTGTTTTCGCTTTTTTTATCGTTGTGCCTAGACAGCAGAACACGTCATCAACGGCAAAAATATCGTTATCTTCACCAAGTTTGTCAAAATCCACGATCTTCTCCTCAAGCTTTCGATGCTGTATCCCCAGCGGCCTTCTTACAATCGCAACGACATTATCATATTCTTTTCCATCTAAAAGATCTTGAAGCAATTCTCTTCCAATCAAACCAGTCGAGCCAGCAATCAAAGCGGTTTTCCGTGTCAAGCCAATACCCCCTGTAAACGAACATACACCTATTATTTCACATCTGTTCGAAATAGAAAAATTTATGCTTCGCATGACTTTGAAAAGATTCAACCTCAGCCGGCACATTCATTTTTTACAAATAACCTCCTTTTGTATAACATATGTATAAGTTATGTACAACTAACTTGGAGGCTAAACGAATATGCTTGATCACAAAATGTTTTTGAACATGATTTTTTCAGGATCCAGAAGAGTGATTGAACATCGTGATGAACTGAATACGATCAACGTCTTCCCTGTTCCTGATGGTGATACGGGCAGCAATCTGTCACACTTGATGCGGACGATTTTACAGGATACATATATCAGCGATGATGCCTCGGAAGCAATGACATCATTGAAGCAGGCTGCTCTAAGAGGCTCACGCGGAAATTCCGGGATGATTTTTTCTCAGTTTTTTATCCACATTGCAAATAGTATGTCGAATAGCACAATTGCTAGCACGCATGACTTCATTTTGATGTGTGAAACAGCTGCAGACAAAACCTATGATTCCGTCATGGCCCCCGAAGAAGGCACCGTGTTAACGGTCATGAGGGAATGGATCCAAGCGATGAAACAAACCACGGGCGCACAGTCCAGCATTCTTTCCTTGATCTGCCAATCCCTGCCCCATGTCTATCAGTCTCTTGAAAGCACAATGGGAAAAATGGAAGCTGTCAGCGGCAGGAAAGTTGTCGATTCCGGGGCGAAAGGATTTGTTTATTTTCTGGAAGGACTAGTTCATCCACAAGATGATATGGAAATTGTTCATAACAATATCCATTCGCTTTCGCTCGAAGATCATTCCTTCTCAAAAGAGAGTATGCTTGCCTTTCGTTATTGCACAGAATTTATGATTCAAGGATGCTCGGATACAACTAAAATAAAGGAATCTGCCGCCAGGCTCGGGAATTCCGTTGTGATTGCAGGCGATGAGCAGCTGATGAAGATTCATCTGCATACAAATGAGCCTCATACGGTGGTAGAGATGCTGACGTACTTTGGGACTGTGACCTTCCAGAAGGTTGAGGACATGCAACGTCAATACGAAAGCCTTCATGAGCGAAAATCGTCCATCGCTATAGTAATCGATTCAGCCTGTGACCTTCCCGAGGATTTCATGGACCAGCATCAGATTTTTCTTTTACCAGCCACCATCGAAATGGACCAGTCTCCGTATTTAGATAAAGTGACGCTGAAGCCAGAGAATTTTTATGACAGATTGGATATCGCTGAAGAAGCTCCTAAAACTTCGCAGCCTGGATTGGAGCAAATCATCCGTACGTATGAACAGCTAGCTGGGCAGTATGACCATATTTTATCGATCCACGTATCCAAAGAACTAAGTGGGACCTATGAATCTTGCAAACTTGCAGCCTCACAGGTGAACCCTGAAAAAATCACTGTGTTGAATACGAAAACTCTATCTGGGGCTTACGGACTTCTGATCCATCGCGTTGCGGAAGAGCTTGAAAAAGGTGCAACCCTAGATGAGCTCATCAAGCTAACTGAGGATTTGACGGCAAAGACCGAGATCTTGGTCAGCGTCCCTACTCTAAAGCATATGATCCGCGGAGGGAGAGTCACTCCGCTTCAGGGAAAAATAGCGACGCTTTTAAAAATGAAGCCGATTGTTTCTGTGGATAAGCATGGCAAATCTAAGCTTTTCGGTAAAACTTTTTTCCGTAATTCCAATCTTAAAAAAATGTTCCGCATGATCGGACATTTGGATAAAACTCAAATAATTGATCAGTACGTGGTTCTTCATGCAAACGATCCTGAAAAAGCAGCACTATGTGAAAGGGAAATGCTTACTTTGACTGGCAAACATCCTTTGTATACATCAAACGTTTCACCTGTTATTGGCGCACATGCAGGCAAAGGCTCAGTCAGCGTAGCCATGCTTTTTAACAAACCAAAATACGAAAGGAGCAAATAAAAATGTGGGATTTATACGTACTGAATATCGGTGCTATTTTTACCTTCATGGTAACAATGTTTGTCATCGCCCAGATTAAAAAGGATAATTCGATTGTCGATATCGGCTGGGGGCTGGGTTTTGTCATCATTGCCTTTGTCAGTTATTTTTCCACAGATGGACCACACACCTTAAGACAATCCATCATTTTGACACTAGTGTCTTTATGGGGAATAAGATTATTCCTTCACCTGCTTATAAGATCCATTGGCAGAGGCGAGGATTTCCGTTACGCTAATTTCCGGAAGCAATGGGGAAAGAATGCGACCGTGATTGCCTTCTTCCGTGTCTTCATGATGCAGGGAGCGATTATGCTGCTGCTTGCTTATCCGATCGTTCTGGTAAATGTGGCTGAATCTGCGGAAATGGATGTCTTTGCTGTTGTCGGCATGATTGTCTGGGTGATTGGCTTCCTTTTCCAGAGCATTGGCGATTATCAGCTTGAACGATTCAAAAAGCAGAAAAAGCATAAAGAAGAAATTTTGAAATCCGGCTTATGGAGATACAGCAGGCATCCGAATTATTTCGGCGAAGCAGCCATGTGGTGGGGACTCTTCCTGATTGTCCTCGGGGTGCAAAACGGCTGGACTGCATTTTTCAGCGCGGCCTTCATCAATTTATTGCTGCTAAAAGTGTCGGGCGTTCCATTTTTAGATAAAAGATATGCTGGCAACACGGATTATCAAGTGTATAAGCAGGAAACAAATCTTTTTATTCCGTGGTTTCCGAAGAAATTGAATTTATAATTAGAAAGGCCTGCCCATTTGAAGATAATGGGCAGGCTTCTTTATTTTGATAACTTCTTTATCGTGAAAAAGCTGATGGCTGTGGTCATTCCGCATATGAACGTTCCCCATAATAAATCGATTACTGTAATCATCACAGGCCACTCACGCATCGTTGCCTGGTTTGTTAAGTCATACGTCGCATAGCAGACAAGGCCGAAGAACGCCCCAGTCTTTAGTGCAGACTTCCAGCTATCCTGCTGCAAAGAAGGCTTTACAGCAAAGACCACCAGGCCACCAATGAACAATAAATAAAAGAGAACCGCCGCAGCCCAATTCACCTGTGCCGCAAGCAAATGGCCAATCTGGTCCTGATACAGCCCTGGAGAAATAATCGCCAGCCAGACACTATCAAGAATGAGGAAAATGACAAAGGTAATTCCGTAAATTTTGACCATGGAACCTCCCCCTTTTTGATTCTTATTGTAGCGGAGAGAGTGTTAGACCCGGAAATTTGAATGTGCAAGACAAGGGGGTTTCGGATTATGGAGTAGAGGGTGGCCAATCTTAAAAATATAAAGGATTTTTTTCCATTTAATAGAATTCATTACTGTACATTCAAATTTTAAGGAGATGAATTATGAGCCAGGTATGTGTCATCAGTATTTATGTCCCGAATATGCAGGAAGCCATTGAATTCTATACCCAGGTATTAAACTTTGAAGTAAACAAACAGTATGGACCGAAGATTGCCACCCTCGTTAATGGAGACCTTCCTCTCGTCCTGGAGGAATCGGATAAAGTTCCATATAAAACCGACAGCCATCCTTCTGGTGTCGTGCTGGCATTAAAAACCGATGATATTGAACAGGCACTGGAACAGCTAAAAGCTGCTAAGGTTGATTTGCTTGTCGGAGTACCTACAGACTGCCCTCCGGGAAAATTCATCAGCTTCCGCGATCCATTCGGGAATGTGATTGAGTACTTGCAGTTCTCATAGTCATTTTACCCAGTAAAAGCAAGGTGCCTGCCCCCATTAAGAGCAGGCACTTTTTTATCCTTCTTTTTGCAGCTGTGTCCGTCTTGCAGCATGGAGGATGTCTTCAACTGGGGATATCCTGCCTAGTTTGTCTTTATGGACAATGTGTTTCCGTTCGAACTGGGTTGGGCTGTCTATGCCAGCAGCGGCAGCCAGATTGTACAGCCCTTCTCTAATTGAGATGATATAGTTGCAGACACGGAAATGTTTTTCTTCGACAATCAGGCCGTCCTGAAGCTTTTTATCGGTCGTCGCTACTCCAGCCGGACATTTATTCGTGTGGCATACCTGGGCCATGATGCAGCCGACGCTTATCATCAGGCCTCGCGCAATATTCACAAGGTCTGCCCCCATCGCGAGTGCGATCGCAATTTTATCTGGAGTGATCAACTTCCCGGACGCAATCAGCTTCACCCTGTCTCTGACACCATAAGCTTTTAGCATTTCATCTACAATTGGCAGAGCGGAGTGGATGGGCAGTCCCACTGAATCGGCCAGTTCCTGATAAGTTGCTCCTGTTCCTCCTTCACCTCCATCTACGGTAATGAAATCGGGGCCTTTTCCGCTTTCCTTCATATAAGAAATCATATTTTCAAGCGCATCCAAATCACCGACCACAATCTTCATGCCAACAGGCTTACCTCCTATGTCGCGAAGCTGTTCGATAAAATTAAACATCGATGGGACATCACCAAATTCGTAGAAACGGTTTGGACTGTTGATCGTCTTCCCGACCTCAACGAGACGTATCTTTGCGATTTCTTCCGTTACCTTTTCCCCCTCAACATGCCCGCCGCGTGTCTTGGCACCCTGGGCAAGCTTGATTTCGAATGCTTTTATTTGAGGAAGCTCGCTTTTTCGCTTGAATTCTTCCCAGGAAAATTCACCACTCGGTTTACGGACGCCGAATAGATCCGGCCCGATTTGCATAATGATATCCGGATTTCCAGAGAGATGGTGGTCTGATAAACCGCCTTCACCGGTATTCATCCACGTTCCTCCAGCAAGGCCGAGCCCCTTTGAAAGCGCCTGGATAGCTCTTTCGCCAAGTGCACCATAACTCATTGCCGACTGGCCGACCAGTCCTTTTACCCTGAAGGGATGGTGGCATGTTTTTTCCCCTAGCACGACAACGTCTTCATCTTTCAGATAATAGGGATCTACTAGTTTTTCCTCGCTATGTTCTTTTCGGGAAAAAAGGGATTCGTTATCAATCTTATACACTCTCGTTTTGATTTTATCTGCATTGTCGACCTTCATTTCATCCGTCAGCTTTGGAAAAAGGGTGTTCCGAATGTAAAAGCCTTCCGCATCAAAATCGCGAAGAGAACCGAACCCTATTAATCTTTCCTTATATTTCCCTGCTTTGACGACATCTTGATATTCCTTCCTCGAAAACGGCTTGCCTTCGTTGTCAGCATTAAACAGATACTGCCTCATTTCCGGTCCTATATGCTCGGTAAAATAGCGGACCTTCCCAATCACAGGGAAATTCCTTAGAATGGAATGCTGCTTCTGCCTGTCGTCTTTAAAATATAGATAGATAAATAGCAGGATTGGTACGATGATGATCAATGCGATGAAAACAAACAATCCTATTACTAGATAATCAGTCAAGTCCATTGAAATCCTCCTTTCAAATGACTACTTTCAGTTGTAAGCATCTCTTTTTTTACATTCTACTTCGTTACCCTTGTCTGTTGATTATCCGCTTTTATATTGAAGCAAGTGCTTTTTGAATAGCTGTATCTCCTTCACCAACCTCAAACGTTTTGTTAAAGGTACTCTCGGAATCCAGCGCTGAAACCAGCACCTCGGCTAAATCCTCCTTTGGAATTTCAAGAGTATTAGATTCGAGCGTGACGGCGGCAGAGATTTTTCCCGCTCCTGGTTTATCATTCAATGCACCGGGCTGCACAACAGTATATGTCAGGGTCGACTGCCTTAGAAACTCATCCGGCATTTCCTTTGCTCCAATTTCCCGGCTTTCATCACCGACAGACTCGTTTGCGCTAATTGGACTCATCATTACAAAGCGCTCTACACCCTGTCTTTCTGCTTCCTTAACTGTGTCAATGACGGATTGATGGTCCACCATCACTGTTTTGCCAGTCTGCGCTTTCGGACTGATGCCAGTAAGGAAAATCGCTGCATCATAACCCTGGAATAAGCTCTGGAGGGAGCTCTCTTCATACACAACCACATCCGTTGCGCCTCGCTTTTTAAGCAGTTCAATTTGATTTTCATTCCCAACCACCGCACAGGATCTATATCCATTATCCCGAAGCTTACTAATCACAAATTCGCCAACAGCACTATGCGCCCCAAAAACAATAACCCTCATCAATAACCCTCCCCTTCACCGCATCACCGCGCTGGGGGTCAGACCCCCGCCGCTTCAACGCGTTACTGTTCTGGGGGTCTGACCCCCAGCGCTTTAAAGTGTTGAATTTTGAAAAAAGAGAAACAGATGTGATCCGTTTCTCTTTTTTTGGTTCTTATTGCCTTTTCTTTTTGGCTGGACTGGACTGGGACTACATCTTCCGGTTCCAGTGGCGGTGCTGGATGATGGCGTCGATAAACTTCTGGCTGTCGCCTGTTACTTCTTTACCGCTATTGAACACGACCACACCCGGTGCTCCGCTCTCAAGGGTAATTCCTGCTGCCGCAAGCATTTCAGCTGCTTCCTTCCCTGCGCCGACTGCTTTGAAGTGGCTGTAGGCCTCGTCGATGAATGATACTGCTTCCTTTTTCTGCATCAGGCTGTCAACGCTTTGCTGTCCTCCAGCTACATAAATGGCATCGTATAGCACTGAACTGCTTGTCAGCAGCGTATGATTCACCTCCAGCTCATTGCCGTCATCGCTCTTGATCATTCCAAGGTTTTTGCTGATGATTTCGGCTGTAATGCCGCTCTTTTTCAGCATTTCCATCAAGCCCGTTACCTCAGCGCCGTTAAAGCCATTGTCGGCAAGAATGGCGACCTTCCTCGTATTCGGCAGTTTAACTGTATTCATCTGGCTCAACGCTGGTGATGAAAGCGTTACTTCCATCGGTTTGCTGCTCGCTGGTTTCTTTGCCCCTACACTGATGGCAACCTGTTCTGCAAGGAATGTGTCGATATTGCCAAGCATGTCAACAACCTGCTGCTGGATATCCTTGCTCATCACTTTTCCAACCTCAAAGCTGAAGGCGTCAATTATGTGCTGCTTCTCAACCTCAGACATGCTGTTCCAGAAAAGAATGGCCTGGGAATAATGGTCCTTGAAGCTGTCGCTGCGTTCGCGAACCTTTCTGCCTTCCATTTTTTCCTGATAATGTTCATATCCACCTTCACTTGCAGGCACAGGCTTTGGAGAATTCCCCTGCAGCGAGTTCTTATTATAAGCAACCTGGCCGCGGTCGATCGTCATCCGATGCATGCCGTCACGCTGGTTATTATGAAACGGGCAAACTGGTCTGTTAATCGGCAGCTCATGGAAATTCGGTCCGCCAAGGCGGCTCAGCTGTGTATCGGTATAGGAGAACAATCGTCCTTGAAGAAGCGGATCATTTGAAAAATCAATGCCCGGTACGACATGTCCCGGATGGAATGCCACCTGCTCCGTTTCAGCAAAGTAATTCGTTGGATTCTGATTCAGCGTCATTTTCCCAATGATCTTGACAGGGACTAATTCTTCCGGCCAGAGTTTTGTAGGATCCAATACATCAAAATCAAATTTGAACTCATCTTCCTCCTCAATCATCTGAACGCCCAGCTCATACTCTGGATAATCCCCTTTTTCAATTGCTTCAAAAAGATCACGGCGGTGAAAATCCGGATCCTTCCCGGCTATTTTTTGCGCTTCATCCCATACCAATGAATGAACGCCAAGCACCGGTTTCCAGTGGAATTTCACAAAACGGGCCTTGCCCTGCTCATTCACGAACCTGAATGTATGCACCCCGAACCCTTCCATCATCCGGTAGCTGCGGGGAATGGCCCTGTCTGAAGTGTGCCACATGATCATGTGGGCAGATTCGGTGTTATTCGCAATAAAATCCCAAAATGTATCATGTGCTGACGCCGCCTGCGGGATTTCATTATGCGGCTCTGGCTTGACTGCATGTATTAAGTCTGGAAACTTGATCGCATCCTGAATGAAGAATACAGGGATATTGTTTCCGACAAGGTCGTAATTGCCTTCTTCTGTATAAAA
Organism: Heyndrickxia sp. MSNUG; assembly: GCF_049532715.1. Taxonomy (NCBI): domain Bacteria; kingdom Bacillati; phylum Bacillota; class Bacilli; order Caryophanales; family Bacillaceae; genus Heyndrickxia; species Heyndrickxia sp. MSNUG. Next base: position 919,494 of record NZ_CP150978.1, on the reverse strand, counting down.
TTTAGTTGAAAAACCGCGGACATCCCGGACTGTATCACCAGATCCTCGTGAACCTGCTACTGTTGAAAAGCGCACAAATACCGGCGTTTTCACACTAGGATCCTGAAGGAACTTCGCTTTCGTGAATTCAGCCATTGGTTCGTAAACCTGGAAAAACCCATGTGCCGCATATCCCCTGGCATGTACAATACGTTCAGGAATTCGCTCATGATCAAAATGCGTCATTTTTTCCCTAAAATGAAAATCCTCCATCAAAGTCGGTCCGCGGACCCCCGCTTTCAAGGAATGCTCGTCTTCAGATACACGCAAACCCTGATTCGTTGTCAACGCTTCCCCAACGTGTGCGGACCTGTATTGCTCAAGCTGCTGATCTTTTGAAGAGTCGTTCACTGGCTGTTTCATATCGTCTTTCTTCACTGGCTCATTCCTCCCGATCATGATGTGGGAGCATGTTAATCAAAATTATGTATGTAATTGTAACCGGTTGCTCTTTCATGCAGACGCCACAATAAACACACTTACCGTCATGCCCCTCATTGGACGTATACCACTAGGTTAAGCCAGCTAAACGAAATCAATCGCATAAAAAAACAGGATTCCCTTTTTAGGAAACCCTGCTTTTGAATTCATTACGATTACTCCGGTGCTGTAAAAGTCCGCTGTGCAAGCTCGCTCTCTAACATGAAGAAGGCATTGCTGTCCTGGTCGATCCTGCGCAATTTCTGGATCAGCCCGTCGAACATCGCTTCTTCTTCTACCTGTTCTTCAATGAACCATTTCAGAAAGGTCATTGTTGCGTGCTCACGCTCATCGAGGGCAATGTCTGCCAACTGATAGATGCGGCGGGTCACTTCTTTTTCATGCTGAAGGCCTTTTTCAAAAACATCCAACACGGAAGAGAACTCGTTGGAAGGAGCATGGAAGCCTTCAACCGTGACGCGCTCACCCATATCATTGATAAAATTGTAAAACTTCATCGCATGGAAACGTTCCTCTTCTGCCTGTACCAAAAAGAAGTTTGCGAAACCATCCAAATTTTCAGCTGAACAATATGCTGCCATTGCCAGGTAAGCATGCGCAGAATAAAATTCATAATTCATTTGCTCTGTTAAACCTTTAACCAGCTTTTCACTTAACAAGGTAATTCCTCCTCTATTTTAAAACCAGTCTCGTTACGCTCTCAATTTGTGACGTATGCGGGAACATGTCCACTGGCTGGATGTATTCTACTTTATATTGATGGCCCAGAGTCTCGATATCCTTTGCCAGCGTTGATGGATTGCATGATACGTAGACGAATGTCTTTGGCTTGATTTTCAGGACGGTTTTTAAAAATTCCTGGTCGCAGCCTGTGCGTGGCGGATCTACGACGATGACGTCCGGACGCCAGCCTTCCTTGAGCCATTTTGGCAGCAGTTCTTCAGCCTTGCCGACAGCAAACTTTGCATGTTTTACACCATGCTTCTCTGCATTTTTCTTCGCATCCTCAATCGATTCAGGAATGACATCCATTCCTCTTACTTCACCAGCCTGGCCAGCCATCCACAAGCCAATCGTCCCGACTCCGCAGTATGCATCCACAAGCTTCTCTCTGCCTGTCAGCTTAGCAGCCACTTTTGCTTCATTATATAATTTTACCGTCTGCTCAGGGTTAAGCTGGAAAAAAGTTCTCGCTGAAAGCTCGAATTGCAGGTCTCCCAGTGTTTCCTGAATAAAGTCATTTCCTTCAAGAGTAGCAGTTTCTTTTCCGAAAATGACTGAAGTTCTTTCACCATTGACGTTTTGGACAATCGAATTGACCTCTGGCAGGCGCTTCTTAATTTCCTGAATGATGGTGTCCTTTTTCGGCAGCTCTTTTTTCGTCGTGATCAGCACGATTTGCAGCTCCCCTGTCTGGACACCAGTTCTTGCCACGATCGTCCTTACTAAGCCCTGGCGCTTTTTCTCATTGTAAATGGGAATCTTTAATTCCTGAAGAATCCCTTTTACCACTTCCGTTGCTTTTGATGTCGCTGGATGCTGAACGGCACATTGCTCGATATTGATGAGGTTATGGGAGTTCAATCCATACAGGCCCGCGAGCACCTTCCCGTCTTTTTCGCCAACCTGGAACTGACTCTTGTTCCGGTAACCCCAAGGATTCTCCATCCCAATCGTCGGCCTGATCTCAAGCTGTTCTATCTTCAGCTTCGTATGCCGCTCCAGTGCCTGGATGACAATATCCCGTTTCTCCTTCAGCTGCTGAGCATACTGCAAATGCTGAAGTTGGCAGCCCCCGCACTGATCATATACCGGACAAAGCGGCTTAATCCTGTGCTCTGATGGTTTGCGGATTTTTTTAATTCTCGCCTCAGAAAACTTCGGATGCACCTTTGTCACTTCAACGACTACTTCTTCGCCAGGCAGCGCGCCAGGCACAAACACGACTTGGCGCTTAAAGTATCCGACACCCTCGCCATTGATTCCAAGACGCTTGATCGTCAGTGGAAAGGTCTGCTTTAGCTGGATTTTAACAGAATCATCTTGTTTTGCATGGTTTTTCTTCACAATGCCTTTGTTTGCCTGAGGCTTCTTCACATTGTCTTTGCTCTTCGTAAAATCTTTTTTTACCTGATCTTTTTTCTCAAAACTTTTTTTCATAAAACTTCACTCCAATTACTCAATGCTTCTCCATAAATAGAGCGAAGCATAGCTCAAATAAGGATCCCATGGCTCTTTGTATTTTTCCATTTCGGCAGGTGTTGGCTTTTGCTCAAGGTTAAAGTATTTTTTCAAAGCGTTTTGGATGCCGATATCACCGATTGGAAATAAATTCGGACGTCCGAGTGCGAACATTAAAAAGTTCTCAATCGTCCAAGGCCCGACGCCGCGAATTTTAATTAATTCCTGTGCGATTTCCGCATCAGGTTTCAACTTTAATTTTTCAAAATCAAGCTGCCCTATCGCAACAAGCTTGCCAATACCAATGGTATACTCTGCTTTCCTCCCGCTGAATTGCAGTTCACGCAGCTGCTCAACTGTGAGACTTGACACTTTTTCCGGTGTCGGATAAAACCAGACGCCATCCAGTTCTTCTCCAAACGTCTTCACAAAACGTTCGGTTAATGTAAAGGCAAATTTAAGATTAAGCTGCTGGTGAATGATGCTTTTTATCAAGCTTGAAAAAGGATCGAACTCCAGTACGAGCGGAGTGCCATAATGTTGATTGAATAGGTCCTTCAGCTCTGTTGTCTGGTAATGTTCATGGATATGTATCAATTCAGTATTCCATTGAAAAATTTCCGTCAGCCGCTGGATTGTCTCTGCTTTTTCATGAGTCGCGCGGACAAGGAATTCAGGCTTTTCAAGCGTTCCCGTTCCTGTAACCTCTGCCACAACCTTCGTGTCATTAATCACTAATGGCACTTTAACAGAGCGCTTTTCGATATCCACAGCATTCAATGGATCCAATGCCATCCTGCTCAAAGCAAGATCAAAATGATACGGACCAGTTATCGACACCGTTTCTTCCCACATATTCATAAACCGTCCTTAAGTATTTTCCCCGTATTATAGCATTTTCACTGCAGTTTTACGAAGTATTGCGGATTATTTAGAGAGGGGAAAACAAAGAGTCCCGGCAGCAAGTGTCGGGACAGCTTATTTAATACAGCATCGGATTCTTCAAATGCTGGCTTACCATTAAATAATCTAGGCTTTTAAAGGTATATCCCTGCTCCTTCAGATCTCTGATCACTTTTCCAAGGGCGTCTGCGTTGTCTTTTGAAACGGTGTGAAGCAGGAGCACGGCGCCAGGATGGATCTGGCTCATGATTTTGTCATACGAATATTCCCAGCCTCGCTGCTGATTTGTGTTCCAGTCAACAAATGCAAGCGACCAGAACACATGCGTATAGCCTGCCTCCTTTGCGACAGCCATTGTCCTTTCGCTGAAAATCCCGCGGGGCGGGCGCAAGTAGGCCATATGCTTTTTGCCGGTGATTTTTTCTGTCTCAGCACGGACCATTTCCAATTCTTTTTTGAGCTTTTCATCGCTGATCTGTGTCATATCAGGATGGTGCCATGAATGGTTGCCAACGATATGGCCTTCATACACCATTCGCTCTACAAGCTCCGGGGCACTTTCTAAATAGTGACCTGTTACGAAAAATGCTGCTGGCACCTTTTCTTTTTTCAATGTGTCGAGGATTTTTTCCGTGTAGCCATTCTCATAGCCGTTATCGAATGTGAGATAAATGTCTTTTTTATTTTTGTCGCCTTTATAAACAGCGCCTTGCTCTTCAATAATTACTTCAAACATTCTGCCTGCATCGGCTTGCCTGCCGTTCCGGCCTTTTTTGAACCCCCAATGCAAAGGAGAATTCGAATATTCTGCGTGGACAGCTGCTGGCAATGCTGTTAAAAGAAGCAGATTGGCAGCAAGCATAATTTTATAAATCAGTTTCATGATGTTCCTCCCATGGTGTTTTTCTTATTGTTTGTCAGGGAGAGAAAAAAATTCTCATCAGTATAATTAGTTATTTTTAGCAAATAGTATTTACATATATGAATTCTAAGGAGAATAACATGACTGAAGAACAAAAAATCGATTGGACCTCCGGAGAAATGGGAAATCTTTGGAATGTTTACATTGCTAATTCGATGGCAATCTGCATGTTCAAGCATTTTTTGCTGCATATCGATGATGAGGAAATAAAAGAATGCCTGACAACAGCGGATGATCTGAGTAAAAAAATCCTGTCTGACCTTAAGGGATTTTTCGAAATGGAAGGGGTTGCTTTACCCCAGGGATTCTCGTATGCAGATGATGTAAATGAAGATGCGCCGCGATTGTTTTCCGATAGCTTCTATATTAATTACCTTGATATGATGGTGAAATACGGGGCTTTATATTACAGTGTCGCACTTCCTTCATTTTCAAAAATGGAGCTAAGGAATTATATTACTAACCTCAATATCTCAACGCTTCAATTATCTAACAAGGTCACCGAGGTTATGCTTAAAAAGGGGCTGCATTTGCGTACACCATTCATTCCCGCTCATAAATCGGTAGCTTTTGTAAAAAAGCAAAGCTATTTCAATGGTTATTTTGGAGATAAAAGGCCTCTGTCTGCGCTGGAAATCACACACTTATTCTCGAATATCCAGGTAAACGCGATTAAGACCATTTTGGTCATGGGTTTCAGCCAGGTAGCGAAAAATAAAGAAGTACGGAATTATTTTTTGCGCGGAAAAAAGATTAATATTAAACAGCACAATATACTATCTCAAATCTTGAACAAAGAAGATTTGCCAGTATCTATCCCAAGCCAGTTCAAACTTACCGATTCCATAGATGCACCATACTCTGATAAGTTAATGCTTTTCCATATTTCAAATTTGTCTTCTGCAAAGGTACGTAATTTTGGCGACTCGATGGCTGTCAGTCCGCGGCATGATCTGGGTTCGACCTATGCGAGATTCTTGATGGAAACGGCCAATTTTGCTGAGGACGGAGGGAATATCCAGATTGAAAATGAATGGATGGAAAGACCTCCGGGTAATGTGGACCGGAATCAGCTTGCTAAACAGAAGAAAAAGTAAAAGGAGGCTTGCATTTATCAGCAAGTCTCCTTTTTCGATTTATTTATACACTCTGTCTGCAAACTGTGCCAATTTTTCAAGTGATGATTTTTCAACGTCACGATGCAGGCTGTTGCCGTGTGAATCCATTGTAACGACTGCTGTAAAGCCTTCTACCTTCAGATGCCACATTGCTTCTGGAATTCCAAAGTTCATCAAATCAACACCCTCGACAGACTTGATGCAGTCAGCGTAATACTGAGCAGCCCCGCCGATTGCATTCAAATAAACGCCGCCGTGTTCCTGAAGTGCTGCGAGTGTCTTCGCGCCCATGCCGCCTTTTCCGATTACAGCGCGGATGCCAAATTTCTTCATGATGTCACCCTGGTAAGGCTCCTCACGAATACTTGTCGTCGGTCCTGCAGCCTTCACATGCCAGTTGCCTTCATCATCCTTCAGCATCACCGGTCCGCAGTGATAAATGACCTGGCCGTTCAAATCGACTGGAGAATCATGGTCTGACAGATATTTATGAATCGCGTCGCGTCCTGTATACATCATGCCAGTAATTTTAACGACATCCCCAACCTTAAGCTGACGGATTTGCTCTTCTGAAATTGGAGCAGTCAAGGTGATTACTTCAGGCTCAGCTGGTGCTTCAACAGCTGCGGCGATTTCCTTTGCAGCAACAGGCTGTGCGAAGTCGATTTTTTCGCCTTCCTGATACATCCATTCCTGGATTTCTCCCGTTTCGGGGTGGACGGCTACACCAAGACGGCGGTATGCCCAGCAATTATAGGCAACGGAAACGAAGAAGCTGGCAGGAATACGATTCATGACGCCAATTTTACAGCCAAGCAGAGTCGTTTCGCCGCCAAAGCCCATCGTACCGATTCCAAGTTCGTTCGCGTTTTTCAATATATATGTTTCAAGTTCGTGTAAATCTTCATTTGGGTTCACATCATCAACGGAACGGAATAACTGTTCTTTTGCAAGATCATAGCCGGATGAACGGTCGCCACCAATGCCAACACCGATGAAACCAGCACTGCAGCCTTGTCCCTGCGCCTGGTAGACGGAGTGCAGGATGCATTTACGGATTCCGTCAAGATCGCGGCCGGCACGCCCAAGTCCTTCAAGCTCTGCTGGAAGGCTGTATTGAATGTTTTTATTTTCACATCCGCCGCCTTTTAAAATCAGGCGGGCATCGATGTAATCTTTTTCCCATTGTTCGAACTTAATGACAGGAGTTCCGTCGCCAAGGTTGTCACCGCTATTATCCCCAGTAAGCGAGTCAACAGAGTTAGGACGCAATTTACCGTCTTTTGTAGCAAGAGCAATCGCGTTTTTGATCGCCTTTTTCATCTCGATCTGGTTCGCTCCTACAGGTGTCTTAATTTTAAAAGTTGGAAGTCCTGTATCCTGGCAAATTGGCGATACATTGTCATCCGCCATTTTAATGTTGTTGGTAATGGTTGCAAGGCTCATTGCTGAACGAGTTCCTGCATTTTCGCGTTCTGCCGCAGCCTTGATTGCCCTGCGTACATCCTTAGGAAGGTTCGTGGATGTTTCTACGATCAGCTGGTACATACTTTCCTGAAACTTTTCGATATTCATTTGTCTACCCCTCTCTCTGCTCCCATGTTCGTCAATCTTTTATCTATGTGAAAATTTCATAACAATTTCTCGTTACCATTATACTCCTATCATCTTTTGAATTAAAGATGAAAAGTGGAATCGTTTAAAGGGAAAAAATGTACAGGATTTCCACCATTATTGATTTTTCACGCAAAAAAAAGAGACCTCATCAAAAAGGTCTCCTCACTACTCGCGATTTTTAAATTCGCGGCACTTAGCATCCATTTCTTCAACGATCTGGATCATGCGGTCGATGTCTTCTAAATCTGCTTCTTCCGGATCAATTGCGTCAAGCAAATCAGCGAACATATCTAAACGCTGTTTCAAAAACACTACTTGTGTATTGTTATCTTTAATCGGATTTCCCAAACTGATCTCTCCTTTCACCATCGTTTACATCCTACCGAAAAATTCGTTATTCTGCAATATTAACTGATAGTTATCGAAGTGAGTAATGTTATCTTGCACTTTTATAAGGCGATCTAAAAAATAAGATGAGCAGGCCAAGTCACAGGCCTGCTCATCACTTTAGTCATCCAGTCCAGCTGCTTTACCTTCACGGCTTGAATCTGCTGCTCCATACAGTAAACCTTTTTCACGGTCAATCTGTATCGCCTGGACGTTGCCGATTGGGAAGGGGCCATCCGCAAATTCAAAGCCCATAGATTCCATCTTCCCTTTGCTTTCCATGCTGATTCCAGCTTCCCAGCCAATCAAAGGACCAGAGCTGTTGAAAATCCTCGGCTCCTCGATAGCTTCTTTTAGATCCATGCCGAAATCAAGCACGTTGACGATCGTTTGGAATACCGATCCTACAATTGTTGGACCGCCTGGCGAACCAAGCGTCAAAACAGGCTCATCATCCTTGAAAACGATTGTTGGTGTTTTACAGCTTACCGGACGTTTTCCTGGCTGTATTTCATTCAGCCCGCCAGGTACAGCATCAAAATCAGTCAATTCATTATTTAAAACAAAGCCATGATCTTTTACCATGATTCCGGATCCGAATGGATGTTCAACTGTTGAAGTACATGCCACGATATTTCCCCACTTGTCCATAACCGTAAAGTGTGTCGTCTCACTTCGTTCCTTATCCGGCTCAAACGGCTGTCTTACAACGTTAATTTCTTTTCCATCGGAATAGGCCCATGGATTTCCGAAATCAACGGAGTCATTCCTGCGTTCAAAATTAATCAGCTCACGGCGGTTCGCAAGATATTCTTCATTCAACATGCCTTTTAGCGGAATATCGCCAAACTCCGGATCGCCGGAAAAGGCAATTTTATCAGAAAATGCAATTCTCATTGCTTCTGTAAACAGATAATATTTTTCCCACGACTTCGCATTGTACTGACTTAAATCGAAGCCTTCCAGTATCTTTAAAATTTGCAGCATTGTTGTTCCGCCTGCACTTGGCATATTGCAAGAAGCAATTTTATGGCCTCTATACGTGCCCCATACTGGTTCGTCGATTGATATTCTGTAGCTCTTGAGATCTGAAAGCTCCATGATGCCTCCGAGATCTTTTAATGTTGAGACGATTGCTTCCGCAATTTCTCCCTCATAAAAGGATTCAATTCCATCCCTTTGAAGAATGCGGAAGGTTTTTGCGAGATGTTCCTTCTGGTAGACATCTCCTTCACATAAGCCCTTCCCACCTGGCATAAAAAGTTCCCTGGCATGATCGCCAAGACGGTATTCGAAGTTTTTCAATGACTGGTCCATGACCCAGTTAACGTCTACTCCTTTTTCTGCTGCCTGTGCCGCTGGTTCGATCAAATCCGCAAGAGGTTTTGTTCCATACTCTTTTCTTGCTTCTTCCATGGCTTTTAAAATACCAGGTACCCCGACCGCAGAAGCATGTGTTGATCTTTTGCGAAAAGGAATGACTTCATCATTGTCATCCAGAAATAGCTTTGAATGTGCTGCTGATGGTGCCCTTGTGTGTCCATCAAATATTTTAACGGTCTTGCTCTCGGCATGGTACACCATGAAAAATCCGCTGCCCCCGATTCCTGTCATCATCGGTTCCCCAACGTTCAAGCCAAATTGGATGGCAATGGCGGCATCGATTGCGTTGCCGCCCTCCTTAAGGATTTTTTCTCCTGCATCAGTAGCGACAGGATGGGCCGAGGCGGCCATCGATATTTTCCCTGTTGCTGTTTCTCTATCAAATTTACTCCTGTTCGAGCGAGTTTTGAAATCTTTCCCCATAATCGTAATCCTCCCAAAGTATCTTTTCTGAAGTATGTATAAGTAAATTACCCGTTCGACCAATATAAGAAACAAGCAAAATAATGGGATTGCGGGTTTGTCGAACGAATAATATACGCAATAACATCTAAAAAGCCAGCCCTGGGATCAGGACTGGCTTGGGATGGCAAGATTAACGATTGTTGTCGTTATTCTGTTTTTCAGGTGATACTGCAAATGTGTTGGAAGTATTGCCTAATCCTGGTGTGTCAGCAGGCTGGCTGTCCATTCCTGTTGCATAGGCACCTGCACTATTCGTTGAGCTTACTGTTGAAGAACTGCTGGATGAAGTTGAATCCGTTGCAGAGTTCAACACAGGGTTGTCCATTGCTGTTGTGCCTGCTTCCTTAACTTTTGAACCAATATCCTTTAACCCCTCAGTAGCTTTTGAAGCTGTGTTTAATGCTTCATTGGATAATGATTTCACATCACCCATCTTGCTGAAAACATCCTCATTCAAGCGCTGGTAAAGGTTTTGAGCATCACTGATTGCTTCCTTCAAAATGCTGGACGCTTCTTTAAAGCTGCTCATCATTGATTCTTTTACATCAGTAGGATTATTTTTCACCTCGCTGATGACATTCATTGACGTATCTTTTACATTGACTGCTGTATCCTTCAGCTTAGTACGCGTGTTGGAATCAAGCATAGCCAAAACGCCGCCGATTGTCGCGCCAATCAGAACGCCCTTCATCAGCTTGCTGTTCGAGCCGCCTGAATAATCCATTGCATTGCTGCCTGAGTATCCGCCGCCCGAAAAGTTGTTTGAGTAGGAATCATTGTTGGCTGTACTCGCGTAAGTTGTTGTGCCTGTCGTCGTATCGTAATAAGCATTTTCCGTAGAAGAATTGAAATTTGAATTTTTGCCGGTTGAAGATGTGAAATTTGAATTGTTGTCCATTGAATTGTTTTCGTTCGAAAGAATATTCTGTGACATAATATAGTTCCTCCTTGGTTTGAATAATTTGTTTTATTTGTTATGCCTATCTAATTCCCGGATTAGAGAACGAATAAACAGGATATATCTACCTTTTGTCAAGAGGAAAAAATTACCGGTAATATGAAAAGAAAAAGCCTGATCCATTTTATAGTGGATCAGGCTTAGGATATCTTTCTAATAGCTATCTCGGTCTCTCACTGGATACAAAACCGAAACTTACATGGTCCTGTACCGGTATCCAGGCACCGATTCCTTGAGTAACGACGTTTTTGACAACGATGAACTTTTTGCTGCCTTTTAACATTAGATAGACTTCACCATATGTGACTTTACCTTTTTCATTAATGGCAGGGGCATATGCATACAGATAACCGAGCCTCTTTGGCTGGATATTATAGATGTGATCCTTCTTCGTTCCTCCACCGACAATGGTTTCGAATGCCAGCGGAAGTCCTGTTTTCTTTGCTGCTTGTAACAGCATCATTTTCTGGACATCTTCCGCGTTCTTAATTTTTGCGGTTAATCCGCCTTTAATAACCTTTTGCTGCTCCTGGACATAATGAATTTGATAAATTGCATTGCCGCCTCGATTGTCAAAATAATTCGTATTGATTTTTTGAAATTCCCAGTTTGGCGATGTTTCCGTTGATTCATAAGTCAAAGGCCATTCGCCAAGGTAAACAATCGCCCGGTAGCCAATGGCGAACGGTGTGCTGTTGATCGTCGTTTCATTAAGCATCCGGATTAAGTCAGGGTTTTCGATTTTCACTTTTGAAGTTTTAATCAAGCTCTTTGTCAGATCGCTTGGCTGAAGAAACGGCAAATCTTCTGTCGGATTAGGATAGGTGTTATCCTTTGTTATGTTCGTAACAGAGTTAGGTATCGTATACTTCGCTTTTTCCGCCTGTTTTGGCTGAGGAGCTTTATTCGCCTTATCTTCCTTAGCAAATCCAGGTGTTAAAATGGACATCATGAAAACCATCGTCAAGACAAGGATAGCTGCTGTTTTTTTCATGCTGTTGAACTCCTTTCACTACAAGAAACTTTTGCGTTTGTTTATAGTGTTTTCGGAGTCGCAGAACTTTATCCAAGGTTTAAAAATTTATCTTCTGTACGATCTATCTATCTGACAGTACCAGCTTGTTCATCAATTTTTCAAAAAACGGGAAGAAAAATTGAATGAGCGGACCAATCGCGAATGTGACGATCAGAGTGCCGATTCCAATCGGTCCTTTAAAAATGAAAGCCGCCGATAAGGCAATGACTTCACCCAGCGTTTTGGCAACCATTAAGTTGAGCCCAAATCTTTCCCTTAATGCCATCATGAAGTTATCAATGGGAATCAGCGGGAATTTCGCTTGCAGGTAAATGGCCAGGCCGAGACTAAGGGTTACCATGCCAAGCAAAAATACCGCAAATTGCTTTACATAACCTGTCACAATTAATTCGTCAAACACTCGCAAAATCCAAAAATCGATTAAAACTCCGGTGATGAGCAGCGTAATGACGGCTGCAACATCCGGTCTTCTTTTTACCAGGGCTGCATTCACAAAAATCAAAATGATTCCGACGATGACGACCCAGCTTCCAGGTGTAAGTCCGACTGTTTCCGAAAGCCCAACGTTTAAAGCATCCCAGGCACCTGTACCCAATCCTGCTTTAATGGTCATCGATATCCCAAATGAAAGAATCGTCAACCCAATGATAAAAAATAGCGCGCGATAAAAAAAAGCCATGATTAAATCTCCTTCTAAATAACGATTGAAGAACCTGTCAAAAAGCGAAAAAAGAACCCTGTCCTCTCAGAACAGAGTTCATTGATTCTATTATATTAAAGCAGGTAAAATCCAATACCCATTATAACATATGCGCCTAGAAGTGTAAGTCCCTCAAACCAGTTTGTTTCCCCATCATTTGCAATACTGATCATCAACAGAACTGATACCGCCATTGAGATCATCTCAGGCATTGAGAAAACAAGCGGCATTGTCGTTTCAAATAATAAAGAAACAAGAACGAGCAGCGGGGCCACGAACATGGCTACTTGCAATGTAGAACCAACTGCGATTTCAACTGCAACATCCATTTTATTTTTATATGCCATGATGATTGCTGATGCATGCTCTGCTGCGTTACCTACAATCGCTACAATGATAACTCCGATGAACAATTCCGACCAGCCGAATGACTCACCCACGGCTTCAAACGTGTGTACCAGGTTTTCTGCCACATAGGCAACCGCTACTGTTGCCGCTAGTAGGATCATGATTGCCTTGCCTTTGCTCCATTCTGGTTCTTCATCATGGTGCGCAGTCCCGTTCTCAGAATTAGATTGGTATACCCCGCGGTGTGTTACAAGCTTAAAGAAAAGAGCCGCCAAATATAAAGCAATCAATATAATCGATACACCGACACTCAGGTTCAGTGTGGCGGTATCATTCATATCCATCGAGAATACTTCTGGAATGACGAATGCAACGATTACTGCAAACATCAGAAGTGCTGAGTTGTGTCTAGCATCATATACATTAAAATGCTGGCGTTTGTACTTAATTCCTCCAACAAAGAAGGAAAGGCCGGCTACCAGCAGCAGGTTGCCCAGTACAGAACCTGTAAGAGAAGCCAGTACCACACCTACAAGACCTGCTTTCAAGGCGAAAATAGAGATGATAAGTTCTACCGCGTTTCCGAAAGTAGCATTCAACAATCCCCCGATACGCGGGCCAGTTACGATTGCCAGACTTTCTGTCGCTCTTCCCATGAAGCTCGCCAAAGCGATAATGGTCAAGCAGTATACGATAAATAACATGATACTAGGCCAATGCATCAATGTCCCGATGACAGACAACGGGACACCGATAAATGTTAAAATCATAAAAATCTTATTTGCCATCATTTAATCCTCACTATTCATTTTTTAAATTCCTTGTACTCGCGAAGTTCTCTCCCGCTCATGAATCTAAAGCGCATTAAGTAATTAGCCGCGAATGATTTCGAACGTTTCTTCCACTTCGATACTGCCAATCACGGATTGGACCATGGAACAGTTTTTCCTTGTCAGAACCATAGCTTTTTCGATTTTCTTTTCGTCAAGATTGTTTCCTTCAATGCGAAAATGCACCTTGATTTTGCTCACTCTGCTGGCTTCTTCTTCTATACGTTCTGCTTCGGCTGTAATATGTATATCCTTTATTTCCATTCTCATTTTTTCCAAAACCTTGCGGAGAACGCCGCCGCTGCATACCGCAACCGAAGAGACAAGCAGCTGGTATGGTCTAAATCCAAACTCGTCATCACCGGCAACATCCAGCCTTCCAAAGCCAACTTCCGTGTAAAAGCCTACATCTGGTTTCATTTTAAATTCCATCTCGTTATCATCCTTTATATGTATTCATAGCGGAAATACTCAATTTAGAAAAATTTACCGCATTTGCTCATAAAGAGATTACACTATTTTTTCCCTTAATTAAACTAAAAAAACATTGCACATAAAATTTTATAGCATTAACATCTATAGAAGTACAAATCATCAGTCAGGAGATTCCACATGAATATCAGCATAAAGCTTCGTTTCTGGATTTTGGTCATCATTGTGGCTATTTCAGGGTTCTCGCAGGGGATGCTGCTTCCCTTGATTGCGATTATTTTTGAACAGGATGGCGTATCGTCATCAATGAATGGCTTGCATGCCACGGGATTATATATAGGTATTTTGATTGCTTCACCATTAATGGAAGCGCCACTCCGGCGATTTGGCTACAAACCCATCATTTTAATCGGCGGATTGGCAGTGGCTGTATCCCTTGCCTTGTTCCCGTTATGGAAGTCTTTCTGGTTTTGGTTTCTTTTAAGGCTGGCCATCGGGATTGGCGACCATATGCTTCATTTTGCCACACAGACTTGGATCACATCATTTACGCCAAAAGAAAGGATCGGCAGGAATATATCGATTTACGGACTGTTCTTCGGCCTCGGTTTTGCAGCCGGTCCTCTGATGACCCGTTTTATTGAAGTGAGCACAACATTGCCGTTCACCCTTTCATCTGCTGTCAGCCTTGCCGCCTGGATGATTGTCTGGCTGCTGAAAAATGAGCACCCGGAACACGATCTGGAGAGCACTTCCTTTTTCGGGACAATGAAACGGTTTGGAAAAGTATTTAAATATGCCTGGGTAGCGTTTCTTCCGCCTTTCGCATTTGGTTTTTTAGAGGCGAGCCTGAACGGAAATTTCCCGGTATATGCGATGAGGTCTGGAATTGGAGTAGAAGCTGTTGCCATCCTGCTGCCCGCTTTTGCCACAGGGGGGATTCTCTCCCAGCTGCCACTGGGGATTCTCAGCGACAAGCTTGGCAGGAGAACGGTATTAATTACGATTACACTGTCTGGATTCATCTGTTTTACCGTTGCAGGGCTTTTGGAGGATTCCACAACAGGCTTGCTGGTTTGCTTCTTCCTGGCAGGAACGCTTCTTGGATCCACTTTTTCACTCGGCATCAGCTATATGGCTGACTTGCTTCCTAAACAGCTTTTGCCGGCAGGAAACTTGATGTGCGGAATCTTTTTCAGCTTTGGCAGCATCAGCGGTCCATTCATCGGTGGTGTAGCAATTGAACTATTAGAAGGAATCAGCTTTTTCTATGTCGTCAGCACGATGCTGCTGCTTATTTTCATCCCACTTGTAGCAGTCCGGCCTGAAGGATCATCCCAACAAGAACCAAAATCAGCCTAACCATACAGAACAGCCTCCCTATTTCGAAGGGAGGCTGTTTTTTGCTGCTTTTCGTACTGGCCGGTTCACAAGCACGATGCCCGCAACAACTAAGATCAATCCAGCAATAACAAAATAATGCAGTGGTTCATCGAGCAGTATCGAAGATAAGATCACGCCGAATACCGGCACTAAAAATAAATATAAGGAAACTTTTCCGACCTGATTGTATTTCATGACGTTATTCCATAAAATAAAGCCCGCTGCTGACAGGAATGCCAGGTATACAAGCATCATTATCGATTTCAGATCAAAACTGAAAGGCACCAGTCCTACTGAAAACCCGCCGATTGCAATAAGGCCAATCGAACCCAGAATCATCTGATAGGCAGTCATATAAATGACTTCCATTTTTGCGCTGCCTTGCTTGGCAAGAATATTGCCATAGGCTCCTGCAAGCATCGCGAGCATCAATAAGACTTCACCAATCCCGAAGTGTATTTCATACTCTCCATTCGGCCAGTTGGCAAAAACGACACCGGTGAAGCCAATCATCAGCCCGGCGACCTTTAAACGGTTCATCCTGTCATCAGGATAAAGCAAATGGGCTAGGAGGATTTGAAAAAATGAAGTCGTCCCAGCGATAATGGAGCCTTGAATGCCAGTTGAGTAACTGAGTCCGATATAAAACAGGACATATTGCAGGAAGGTCTGGAACAATCCGATTTTTAATAATGGAAGAGTCGTATCCGGCCTGAACTTCATATCCCTTTTCAGCAACAGGAATAAAATAAGGATAAGTAGTCCGGCAAGCAGGAAGCGGTATCCTGCAAACAGCATCTGTTCACCCATCTCTTCCGGCCTGATATCAAGGCTCTTGTAGCTTAATTTTATAAATGGAAAAGCACTCCCCCAGAGGAGAGTAGCCCCAGCTGC
The DNA here is from genome assembly GCF_049532715.1 of Heyndrickxia sp. MSNUG. Classification (NCBI taxonomy): domain Bacteria; kingdom Bacillati; phylum Bacillota; class Bacilli; order Caryophanales; family Bacillaceae; genus Heyndrickxia; species Heyndrickxia sp. MSNUG. Next base: position 903,457 of record NZ_CP150978.1, on the reverse strand, counting down.
CGATACTGCGATTCCCAGCGGGTGGGTGAAAAAGTCTTTAGTTGTCATTAATTTGTCTCCTTAGGCTATAGCATAATTCTTTTATAAATCATATATTGTATGGTAACATAATAGTGAAAACTATATGTACCATTTGCTCTGGCTTTTCGCTGTCATCATTCCGATGACAGCTTTCGTGTTTTTTAAGGGTATTGATTGTGATTATTAGTATCAATTAGGAGTTGAAAAGGAGGAGAGAAACATGGCTCAAGGAGCGAATGCCTTGATGAAGCAAAAATCTGTTCCTGAAGTTAGTTTAATGGAAAAAGTAAAGCCGCACGCGGAACTGGTTGCCGCGATAATCAGCGGGTTATTGATTGCTCTCGGCTGGATCCTCAGCAAAGGAGATTCAGAGACAGCCTCCGTTACTGCTTTCATCCTCGCTTATGTGATTGGCGGGTTTGCGAAAGCCAAAGAAGGCATTGAAGCCACAATCGAGGAAAAAGAATTGAATGTGGAAATGTTGATGATTTTCGCGGCGATTGGCTCTGCGATCATTGGCTACTGGACGGAAGGCGCCATTTTAATCTTTATTTTTGCCATGAGCGGCGCACTGGAAACGTACACGATGAACAAGAGCCACAAGGAAATCTCCTCACTAATGGAATTACAGCCGGAGGAAGCGCTCCGGATTACGAACGGTACAGAGGAAAGAGTACATGTCTCAAAGCTGGCAATAGGTGACTTGATTTTGGTTAAGCCGGGAGAAAGAATTCCCTCCGACGGCAAAGTGGCTAAAGGGCAGACAACGATTGACCAGGCCGCGATCACCGGAGAATCCATTCCTGTTTCCAAGGATGCGGGCGACGATGTATTCGCAGGAACGGTTAACCTGACAGGCTCGCTTACGGTAGAAATTACGAAGCCAAATAATGAAACATTGTTCCAGAAAATCATTCAGCTTGTACAGAACGCACAGAGTGAGAAGTCCCCTTCCCAGCTTTTTATCGAAAAATTTGAAGGAACCTATGTGAAGGTTGTGCTCGCAGTCGTTGTGCTGATGATGTTTGTTCCACACTTCCTGCTTGGATGGAGCTGGACTGAAACCTTTTATAGAGCCATGATTTTGCTGGTTGTCGCATCGCCTTGTGCATTGGTTGCTTCGATCATGCCGGCAACTTTATCGGCCATTTCCAATGGTGCCAAGCACGGAATCTTATTTAAAGGCGGCGTCCATCTGGAAAACCTGAGCCATTTAAATGCGATTGCTTTTGATAAAACTGGCACGCTGACTAAGGGTAAGCCTGAAGTAACCGACTTGATTGTTGCTGATGGACTCGACCGCGATGAGGTCCTGTTAAAAGCCGCTTCCATCGAGAGCCACTCAAACCATCCGCTTGCGAATGCGATTGTAAAGTATGCCAAGGATACACTTGGCAAAGAGCTTATTCATCCAGAGAGCATTGAGGATGTATCTGGATGGGGTGTAAAAGCCCATTATGAAAACGAGGACTGGAAAATTGGAAAAGCGGATTTTGTCGGCCGCTCAGCTGCTGAAACATTTGCTGATGGGGTTTCATTGAAACTTGCCGGTGAAGGCAAAACGATTGTATTCATTGAACGGAACGGTGAGCTTGCAGGATTGATGGCCTTAAAAGATATCGTGCGCGAAGAAACAAAACATGCCATTGACCTGTTAAAATCAGAAGGAATCTTTACGGTCATGCTTACTGGCGACAGCAGGAACACCGCAAAAGCAATTGCCGCTGAGAGCCATGTGGATGAGCATATCGCAGAATGTCTGCCTGAAACGAAAGTAGAGGAATTGAAGAAGCTGAAAGAACGATTTGGCAATGTGGCGATGGTTGGCGATGGCATCAATGATGCTCCTGCTCTCGCTACTGCGAATGTCGGAATCGCCATGGGTGAAGGTTCAGATGTCGCGCTGGAAACGGCGGATGTAGTGTTGATGAAAAACGACTTGCCGAAAATTGCCGAAGCGATCAATCTATCCCGCCGCATGAACAGAATCGTCAAGCAGAACGTCGTCTTCTCGATTCTCGTCATCATGGTGCTGATCGCCTCAAACTTCCTGCAATTTCTCGACTTGCCATATGGTGTAATTGGCCATGAAGGAAGCACGATCCTGGTTATTTTGAATAGCTTACGGTTATTGAAATAAGAAAAGCGCAAGCGCCTTGGCCCGAATAGACTCGAAGGGCTAGGCGCTGCGCTAGATAAAAAAATCCCGCTCGGCCAAAATGTGCCAGCGGGAATTTTTTTTAGTGATATCCATTTGATCCATTCGCAGAACCTGATGTTTTCTGCTTAGGATTGCTTTTGTTTCCTTTTTGTTTTGTGCCGCCGTCTTTTTTCGTTTTCTTGGTCATCCTTAAAATCCCCCTTGATAGAAGTGAGGTACTTGCCTCCCTTCTATCTTCCGCAAAAAACGGTTTAGATTCCGCGGAAATTTAAGGATATAGGGATAAGTATTAAGAACAACTGTCTTGCCCTGTAATTTGGACAGGTTTCTTGAATTCGTCCTAAACCTGTCAGAATGCAAGCCTCTTATGGACAGGTTTCTTGGAATTCGCCCTGAACCTGTCAGAATGCAAGCCTCTTTTGGACAGGTTTCTTGGAATTCGCCCTGAACCTGTCAGAATGCAAGCCTCTTTTGGACAGGTTTCTTGGAATTCGCCCTGAACCTGTCAGAATGCAAGCCTCTTTTGGACAGGTTTCTTGGAATTCGCCCTGAACCTGTCAGAATGCAAGCCTCTTTTGGACAGGTTTCTTGGAATTCGCCCCAAACCTGTCAGAATGCAAGCCTCTTTTGGACAGGTTTCTTGGAATTCGCCCTGAACCTGTCAGAATGCAAGCCTCTTTTGGACAGGTTTCTTGGAATTCGCCCTGAACCTGTCAGAATGCAAGCCTCTTTTGGACAGGTTTCTTGGAATTCGCCCTGAACCTGTCAGAATGCAAGCCTCTTTTGGACAGGTTTCTTGGAATTCGCCCTGAACCTGTCAGAATGCAAGCCTCTTTTGGACAGGTTTCTTGGAATTCGCCCTGAACCTGTCAGAATGCAGGACTCATTCGGACGGATAGGCTTCAATCAGCATCCAGCCTTCTTCTCACTGAAATAAGCATTGATTTCTCCGCCGATGATAATGATATAAGCAGAAAAATAAAGCCAGAGCATCAGGACAATGATGGCGCCAATGCTGCCATAAGTAGCAGTATAGGATGCAATATTGCTGACGTAGTAAGAGAACCCAATGGAAACAAGCACCCAGCCTGCTGTCGCAAAGACAGATCCAGGCACGCCACTGATGCAGGTCAGCTTTTTGTTAGGTGCAATCCAGTACAAGCCCAGAAAAACGATAAAAAGAATCAGGACACTGATCAGCCAGCGAAGCATATTCCATACATGAATAAACTCTTCCCTTAAGCCAAGATTCGCAAAGAGCCAAATGCCAATTTCTTTTCCAAACACAGGGAGAATCAAAGCAACTAGAAAAACAAATATCATCGCAAAGGTCAGTATGACAGCCATTAATCGGCTTACGATGAACGATCTCGTTTCTTTTACTCGATAAGCTCTGTTAAAGGCTGTTACAATGGCATTTATTCCATTGGAGGCAGTCCATATGGTCGCAATCAGACCAAAAGATAAAAGCTTGCCGTCCTTTTGCATAATATCCGCAAGGCTGTTCCTGATTAAATCCATTGTCTCTCCAGGGGCGTAATCGTCAAAAAAAGCAAGAATATCCACCTCGGTTATCGGCAGATACGGTACCAGCGTCACCAGGAAGATCAATAATGGAAATAAGGAAAGCAATAAGAAGTATGCAAGCTGGGCAGCAAGTGCCGGAACATCATCCTCCTGAATCCTGTGCCACATTTGCCTGAAAAATGATAAATCAACCATTGATTCACCTCACCATATGCTTTCCGTGATCTAAATAAGGGCTTGTTTAAAGTTCATTTCCATCTATATGCGACGGACTTTGGTCAGATGATGCAATTTTCCGCAACGTTTCCTTTGTCCCTTTTACAAGCTCGGTGACCTGTGGTGGAACATCCCTGATTTCCTCTACTTTTTCTGTAATAAAAGCAACGTCCTCTGTTACTTGTTCCACTGTTGACCGGACTTTATTCGCTACATCCTTGATCTCTTCAAATAATTCATTTGGGTTTTTAACCGCGTACGCTACGCCGCTTGATACTTTGCTGAAATCTTCTTTAACACCGTCGCGGGTCGATTTATCCAAAAGACTTACAGCCCCTCCTGCTAACGCTCCTAAAACCATACCCATCCAAAATCTCCTCGAACTCATATCCTTCTCCTCCTAAATAGTTTTGTCCTAACGCAGACATTCAGTCTTGCCTGCTTCCTATCTAACATTTTCCACGATTGCCATTGCTTCATGCAAGTCTAAGGGGACTTTTTTGCAAATTCGTTTTTTGTTAAGGCTGTTTTGATAAACTTTATTGCTTTGAATAAGTTGATTTCAACCAATCCATATAAAACAACAATCTTTTTATAATTGTACATTGAGCTATTCGGATGCAATCAAGGATAAGAGGAAAATGCGATGACGCTAAGCGCTTAATTATAAATCCAAGCCTTTCAAGGAGCGGGATTTGTAATTGACTTTTCTAAGTGAACATGGAAAGATGAATGTACAACCCTTGAAAGGATGAACGGAGTGGACTTAACTAAAAACACACCTGAAAACGTTGAATTCATGATTGAAAAAATTAAAGAAAAGCTTAATGTCATGAACATCGGCGCCATCAAGTCATCGCACTTTGACGGCGAAATGTATGAAGAACTTGTAGAGATCTACGAGATGATTATGAAAAAGAATAATTTCAGCCCTAACGAGTTGCAGGCAATTGCAGAAGAACTGGGCAATTTGAGAAAGCAATAATAGATGACAGGCGCCAAATCAGGTGCCTGTTTTTATGTGAATGAAAAATATCTCAGAAAATGTCTAAACTTTATAGTTTCCACTATTCATATAATGTTATAAGATAGGTTTATTACTTTTCAAGGGAGTGAAGACCGTGAAGAAGCTTAGAACTTCAGCCCTGAGCCTGCTCCTGCTATTTACTTTCTTACTCACCCACGGAACGCTTCCTGCTGAAAAGGTTAAAGCATTTGGCACAAAAACGAAAGCAATCCTCCTAGTGGATAAGGCTGCAGAAGACCTTCCCGATCCAGATACCAGTGATAAAAAAACCTTTACCATTTTTTATACTATTGTTGCTCTCCTTTTTATACAGCCCTATATCAGCAGACGTATTCCTGCAAATGCCTTTACCGCCTTTTTCGCCTTTCTGACGGCTGTGTTTTATCAATCCAATTATGTGATCAAGCCTCTGAGATTTTAAGCAAACTTAAAATCAAAGGAGGAATGAATCATGTGGTTTCGTTTTCTGATGATCGGCTTCTTTTCACTGACGGCTTCAAGCTTTTTGCTTTACCAGGGAATTGAGTTTTATCATGCGTTTATCGATTTGTTTAAGCAAAGTAAATAAAATGGATGTAAAAGAGGGTGTCCCGAAATTATCTTGGGACACCCTTTTATTGTAACTGATGAGCATCAGTTGATTTTTGCGGAAGAATGATGAAAAAGCCCAACTGCCAGCTATTTCATCATTCTTCTAGGTGCGTCGAGTGGGGGTAGTATAACAACTCGGAAGCTTTTTTTCTCCTTGAGTTGTTCTCGGAACCCTTCTCATGACAACTCGGCGGCTTTTTTTCTCCCCAAGTTGTTCTCGAGATTTTTCATAATTTACACGCCTTTAACTCACTTTTGAAAATTAAAATACTGACTAAAAGGTCACATTCAACGGCCTTTTGAGTCAGCCACTTGTTGTCACGCTGCTTCCAGCCAATCCTCGCCCATCAAATCGGCATAAAAGCTGAGGAATTCCTTAAAAAATGGATGCTTTATCTTTAATCCAGCTGCTTTAAGCATAGGGTTGAGGCTTGGCTGGATGTAACGCTTCAGTACTTCTGCTTCGATTTCTTCCAACTGCTGCAAATACTCGCGGTCTCCCTCTTGATCTGCCTTGATTTCTGCCTGTAAGATCGAGCTCAGGAATGCGGTCATGCTGCCATAATGGTCTGGCAGCCTGTTCTGTTCAAGCGGGAAGTAGAAGCCTGTTTTTTCATAAAGGCCAATAAGGCAAAGCAAATCCTGCTTGCGGGCTTCTTCATCCTCCCCTTCCTTTGGATAGGAGGAAAAGTAAGGGGAGACAAAATGGTCTCCCGGTATGAAAAAGTGATTGTCATGCCAGAGCTTCACTTCCTCCCGTTCGTAAAATGAATGAAATGAAAGCTCTGCCTGCATGTCTTCAGGGACGTCATTCATGAAATCTTCGTAGCGGCTCCAATCCCCAAACCAAATGCTGGTTAAAATATTTGCGATCGCGAGCTTTCCATATCGTTCTTCCATCATTGTCTCCACCTTCATTTTCCAAGAAATTTCGGGGATGTCTCTGTCAGCCAATCCCCGATGATATAAGCTTTTCTATACAGTCAGTACAGCGTAAATGCCATGATATTAAACCTTTTCCACGTCTACAAATACATCCTGCTGTGCTGGGCCGCCTACTAAAAGGTCAGCGAGAAAACCCTCGAAGTAGCTGCCATCCCGTTCCGTTAAGGCATTCACTGAAAATCCAAGTCCTCTCTGTTTTGCTAAGCCGGATTCTTCGTGGAGCGGTCGATTGAATTCATAGCCAGTATGGCCATATTTTCCGGCCGGCTCGATTGTTTTTCCATCCACTTTCACCGGCTTCGAGCCATATGCGCTATGCCCGAAGCTGAAATTTGCTCCTACAACCCCTGGCTTGATTCCTGGAGTGACGAGTGCCCTGCCTTTTACCTTGGCACTGCTTGCAACGATGTAAACTTCATCATCTGTCTGGATCCCTTTCTTTCTGGCATCGATTGGATTGATCCACAAATAATTTTCAGGCTTGATTTCACGCAGCCAAGTGTTGCCTTCTGTCCGGTGCGTTGCCATATTCCTTGATTTCCAGTTGATGAATTGCAGCGGCTTGTTTGGCTTGTAAACCTCGCCATCATATTTCTTGATTTCCTCTGCAACCGGAACGCCCTCGAAGAACTTGCCTGTATAGGCACTCTTGAAGCCTGCTGCTTTTTCATCGTAAAAATAAACCTGCTTTGCCCATTGATACTTTAGCTTATTGCCGACATATTCGTCGCCAGGTGCTTCAAAACGGCCGCCTCGGTTCAATACGTATACGACTTTCTTCCATTCTTCTGGTTTCACAGCGTTTTTCAACTTTTGGATATCGAAGTATTTCCCTAACGCTTTCTGTCTTGCTTTTTCAAAAATCGCCAACTCTTCAGCGTTTGCATCCTGAACCGGTTTTTTGCCGTCATAAGCAATGTTTGCGATTCGTTTTAAGTAGTAATCTTCTGGCGTGTTAAGTGCTGATCCATCAGTAAAAGCTTTTTCCCCTACTCCAGGGAGGCCCATTTGTTTTAAAAGATCGATATATACCTGTTCGGTTGGACGAGCGTCTGGTACTACCCGTGTAACAGGCTGGATGACTCCAGCAAACTTATATTTTAAAATCGGGAAAATATCTTCCGTATTCCAGCTTTCCAGGTATGCAAGATCTGGCAGGATAAAGTCAGCGAACTTTGAAGTTTCTCCGATCATCGTATCAGAAGAAACGACCAGCTCGACGACTTTGGGGTCCTTGATGAATTTCGCCTGCATATCCGAGCGCGGCGAATTCATTACCGGAGATGTCCTATTAATCAGAAGTGCACGGATTTTGTATGGATATCCTTCTGCTGAGCTTGGCAGTACATCCTGAATGAGGTTATTCCCAAACGGATACCATGGACGTTTTGCCGGATAGCCGTCCTTTGCGAACAATGATGTTTTTTCATAAGGTACTTTTTGCCGAGTAATCGGAATGCCCCAGCCTTTATTAGCGTTCGGAACGGTCAACAAGTCATAGCGTCCTTCAAATGTCTTGAACTTCGCGCTTAATACAGTGTCCCCGCCCTTCCAGTCGTGATTTCCAACCAGATGGTTTAGCATGTTGATCGCACGGACATTGTAGTATCCGTTTGTATGCATTGCCGGTCCACGGTAAGAATGGATGCCTACTTTCTTTCCATGTGAAGTGAATTCACGGGCAATCTGGATGATTTGCTCAACCGGAACATCTGCAAGCTTTGAGTATTCCTCAATTGATTTTTCCATTACTTTGTCTTTATAGATTTTAAAAACTGATTTTACTTTAATACCTTTAATCGTTGCCTCGACATCGAGCGCGCCGTTCCTTGCTTTCGTATGAGGAACTGGCTGACCGTTCTCCATTACCACAAATTCTTCGCCGCCGATTCCGAGATCCTTCGCGCGGACGAATGGGCGTTTTTTGTCGCCGACATTCACAAGGAAGGATGCATCGCTCCAAGTTGTCTCATCATCAAGGTTTGCTGCTTGCTGGTTAGGATTGCTCAGGTACGTCACATCATAACGGTTATTCTCAATGATCCAGCGGCCCATTGCCATTGCCAGGGCACCATCTCCGCCCGGTTTTACAGGAACCCAGACATGCGCTTTTTCAGCTGTCTTGCTTAGACGTGGATCAATGACCACCACCTTCATGCCTCGTTCAATCGCATTTGTGATCTGCGGGGCAAATGTCGTTGGACCGCGATTGGCTACCATCGGGTTTGCACCCCAGATGATGACCATTTCTGCATTATCATAGTCAGGAATCATCCGCTTCTTCGGCTTTTCGGAATCATGAGACCGTGAATTCCCCACTGCGCTCTGAACCCCGCAGACGCCTCCATGATCATAATAATTTGCCGTTCCTAGGCTTCCCGTTGCAAGGCGTGAAATGAAATCACGTCTATGGCCCGCCATGATGGCAATCTGGTTAGCCTTTGGCCCAAAGTCAGGATGGTTTGTATCAATTAGGACATCCTTATACTTTTGATCAAAAGCAGCCTTTGTCATGCTGCCAGCCTTAAGCTGATCCCAATCAGCCATGACCGCTTCTTCAGGTACGTACTTCCACATTTCTTTTAAGCCAGGTGTCCCAAGGTCCTTGCTGCCTTCGAGGATTTCTTTATAGGCTTCTTCCCAGCTGACCGTTTTCCACACGCCGCTGCCTCGTTCCCCTACACGCTTCAATGGCTTTTGAACCCTGAACGCATCATAATTTGTCTGGATTCCTGCCTGACCTTTCAGGCAAGTCCTTCCGCCCCGGAAGCCGCGTCCAAGCTTGGCAACATCACCAGTTCCTTTTACCGCCTGCGCTACCGGTGTGTCATAGTTGATATGTCCATAAGGAACCATATTCATCGGGCTGTATTGGTTGCCGGCAATTTTGCGGACAATCGATGAATAGGCTCCGCCTGCCGCTCCTGCTGTGATATATGTTTTAATCGTGCAAGTAGCGTTACACTGCTGGCACGAAGTAAAAATAACATTTTCTGCTGTATAGTCCTGGTAGTCTGTACCTGCACCGTGCGCTTCGTCGATCCAGACACCATTCATCACCTGTTTGATTGGCCCTACGAAAGCAGGCCCCACAAAAGCGACCGCTCCAAGGGTACCGAGAGCTTTTAAAAATCCGCGCCGTTTCATTGGTTTATTTTCCATTATGGCTCACCTCGTCAGAAGTTTCTTCGATTGGCAGCAGCAGCTCGCCGAATGAATAGATTAATAGGCCCATCGCAACCACGCCGACACTGACCATCCATTCTTTTATCGTCGGCGCATAATTGCCCACTGGCAGTTCGTGGAACACTGGCACAACAAGCGGCGGTACAACGATATTGAAGCGGACTCCAATGATTCCGATGACAATCAGGATTGCCGCTGCCAGCAGCGCATTAATGTTTTCACTCGTTTTTTTCCAGAAGACAATTGTGATCGGTACGACTGCACCGAGGAGCATTTGCACGATCCAGAAGGACCACGCTTTGTCACTTGTCAGCATCGTTGCCAGTGAGTCCAGGTGTTCAGCCTCGAGACCATACCAGCCGATCAGATATTCATAGAATTGGAGACCAAGGTCAATGATCAGGAAGCCGACCATCAATTTAGCTAAGGAAACAACCATTCCCTGATTAATCGGCTGCTTCTGGACTTTTTTCTTGATGATATACATCGCTAAAAGCAAGGCTGTACCGGAAACCATTGCCGAGACAACGAAAATGATTGGGAATAACGCGGTATTCCATGCCGGACGTGCTTTTACCACTGCGAAAATCGTTCCGGTTCCGCCGTGAACACCCAGGATTGCCAGCGGTATCCCGATTGTGCCGAGAATTTTCATCCACATATGGTCACGTTTCTTTGTGGCAGCATCAATTGTTGCATTCTTGAAAGTGATCAGTCTTGCAACAAAGCCTTTTAATGTATTACTTTTAACAGCGCGTACAAGGTCTTCCCTCATTGCGATGTAGAGCTCTGCGGTTAATAGCGCAATGTACACAAGGTAAAAATGAACTTCCCACCCGAGCGGAGAAGTGACATTCCAGTAGATGATTGCGTTCATCAAGCGTTCTGGCCGGCCAAGATCCATCAGGACAAAGGTCAATGCCACGATCATACAGACAATTGCGGTGAACAATGCTGCCTTTCCTACCCTCTCGTATTCTTCCATTCCAAACACATAGATTAAAGTTGATAGCAGGAATGAACCCGCGCTCAAGCCTACAAAGAAGATGTAAAAAGCAATCCACGCTCCCCAGGGAGTGATGCTTGATAGATTCGTAGCTGCGAGTCCTGTGATGAACCTTTCAACGATAAAGTATCCGCCTGTCAACAAGGCAACGATTAACGCTGCGATCCAGATTTTAAAGGCTTTGGATATAGCTGCTGGTTTTTCAGCACTTTTGTGATTTAAATTAACAGCGAGATTAGACATATTCAATCCCTCCTATCGTAAGTAAATAACGTTTGGATGCGTTCCAAGCTCTTCCTTCAGGCGGAAAGCTCTTGGGCTTGCAGCCAGTTTGGACACAACACTGTTTGGATCGCTGATGTCGCCAAAGAAGCGCGCATCGCCAATGCAGGTTTCCACGCATGCCGGCTCTTCGCCTCTTTGCAGGCGGTGGAAGCAGAAGCTGCACTTGCGGACAGTTCCGATTGGCGTCTTGCCTTTTTCACGGCTGCCGCGTTCTTTCCCATACTCTGGGCTTGTTACATCATTGTAGCCAACCATTTCCTGCTCATAGCTCTCGCCGAAATCGAAGGAACGCGCTCCATATGGGCACGCAACGATGCAATAACGGCAGCCGATGCAGCGGTCATTATCGATGGCGACAATGCCATTTTCCATTTTGTAGGTCGCTCTTGTTGGGCAGACCTGGGCGCATGCTGGCTTATCGCATTGCATGCACGGTCTTGGAAGGTTCACCGCCTTGATGTTCGGGAATTCTCCTTCAAGCGATTCCATGACGACGTTGTAGGAAATGCCTGGCGGCGTGCGGTTTTCCGCTTTACAGCTAACAGTACAAGTATCGCAGCCAACGCATTTTTTCAGATCGATGACCATCGCCCATTTCGGCCCGTCACCTTTTTTCTTCTCTTCAGGAGCTCCTGATGCATAGTAGTTACCGAATTCCTGTGTAAGTGAAGAGGAATAAACTCTGTGAAAATCCTCTATTTTGAGTTTTCCGCTGATGACCTTCCTGGCATCGCGTGCCATATTCAAGCCAAGCTGGGTATCATACTGGGATTCATCCAATTCCTTCTTCGCATCTGGAAGCATCTTGTCGACTATTTTGTCATAATCTACTTTTTTCTCATTTGAAAATAGGCCCATGATTCGTCACCTCTTTATGCATTTATAATTCTTTTTTGATTTCCTTCAGATCGTCTGCAATATCGTCTGTAATATCGCTTGTCAGCTCCCTTGTAGATTTCTTGAATTCCTTCAGCGTCTGCCCGAATGCCCTTCCGATTTCCGGAAGTTTCTTCGGACCAAAGATGATTAACGCCAGTGTCAGGATTAAAATCAAACCAGGTACGCCAATATTGGATAGCATGGTGCCACATCCTTTTATTTTTATTTGCCTTTATATAATGCAAGGGGCGTGCCAACTTTTTTGGCATGCGCTTATTCCAGATTCAGAAAGCCCTCAATCCCTTGCGGCTGTTGGGGATGTTGGAATCGTGACACTTCTGTGAACAAAAAAAAGCGGCCGGCTGGAGCTTTTTGCTCCAAACCCGCCGCTTTGTTTTGTGACATTTTGACATGGTGTTGCAATCTTGGCATGTGACATTTTGTCATGGTGTTGGGGGATTTGGCATGTGACATTTTTGCAGGTGTGCGGGAAGGCCATATTGAAGAGAGTTGCATTTCGTTTAATTCCATAGTTCATAGTCTTTGCTTGGTATATAAACCTTTCCTTTTTTTGAGCCGTGGCTTTCCAAATCCATTGTAGAAAGCATTCTTTTAGCTTGGTGGATTGAAGAGATATTAAGGAAATCGCAAAATTGCCGGCTTGTGATAGCGGGACCGAAAATGATGAAGTAATCCTTGAGTGTAGCAATATGGGCATTTTTAGAAAGATATCCGCATTGGTTACAGACCCAGCTGCCATGAATCCTTCTCATGCCGATATGGGCACATTCCGGACATTGAACTCCCTTTTTGATATGTTCCATGGGCAAATTCATTGTACTAATATCAGGAACATAAGGCTCATGGCTTTTCAAAAGCAGTTTAACGATCTTCTTGCTTTCTTTTGTTGATAAAAACTCCTTTTGGTACTTGTCATTAAAAGATTGAATCTTAAAAGAAACGGCTGGCGTTTTGCATACTCTCCTGCTCACCTCCATATTGTTGTCAGGATTTCTAATCATAGCCTGCGAGTTGCTGACTGAAACAAGGAATTCGATTGGCGGAGGGGAGAATTGATTTTTTATAAGAAAGGATTTAAGTTGCGAAGCCTGGATTCTTGTTTGCAGGATTGGATCCTGATACACTTTTTCATTGCCATTTAATGTTTGGATCAAATAGTTGAATTCTGTATTTATATCTAGTATGCCTGCGTAGTTTTTGGAATCAATGGAAAGCATGAATGTGTTTGATATAAGAAGGGAGTCGATTTGGAAGTGGGTATTGTTGTGGGGAATTCGTAAATCATGTAAAATCTTAAATTTTGAATGGTCAAATTGCGAAAGATGGTAGTCTAGCTCTTTTTCACCTTTATAACCAGCCAACTTTCTGGATAATCTGTTTTCAAATTCTGTCTTGCGCTGTAAATCTAAGCTAAATCGCCTCAAAATCGTCTTCAAAATAGTAATTTCTTTTGGAAATTCTCTGTATTTTTCAATCAATCATGTCACTCCTTTATTTTTTTCGCTTCAAAATAACAATTCTATTTTCATTTTACACTACCTCTTTTTGTTCGAAAAATTTTATAGCGAAAATTATAGTATTATAGCGATTTTTCCATTTTTATAGCGAAAAAAATTTTTTTATAGCGAAAATAAACTTTTTATAGCGAAAAAAGAAATATTATAGCGAACTGGAAATTTTACTCGTTTTTTTCCAGTTCGCTCACCTTAAACTATTCCTTCAAACCATATTGATCGTTTTTCTAGTTCGCTCTCCCAAAACTATTCCTTCAACTCATACTGATCAATTTTCCGATACAAATTACGAACGCTGATTCCTAGTACCTCTGCTGCTTTTGTCTTGTTCCAATTCATCTGTCGCAATGCATTCTCGATATGGATTTTCTCCAATTCCTCGAGCGAGCAGAGCTGTGTCTGGACAGGTGCAGCATGACTAATTTTTACATGCGGCAATAAAAAATCCTCCGCTTCAATCAAGTTTCCTCTCGATAGTAACACGCCGCGCTCAATTAGATGGCTCAGCTCGCGCACATTTCCGGGAAAGTCATATTTTTCGAGCGCTGCCAATGCATCTGAAGAAAGACGCAGCAATGGGTCCTTCGTCTTGCCGATAAAATAATCAATCAGCGCAGGCAAATCCCCTTTTCTTTTGCGCAATGGCGGAATCGTCAGCTTGACGACATTCAACCGGTAATAGAGATCTTCGCGGAAACGCCCTTCGGCAACCTCTTTCTCCATATCGCGATTCGTTGCGGCGACGACCCGAACGGTGATATGCCGTTCCCTGACATCTCCCACCCGGCGGAACTCGCCTGTCTCGAGGAAGCGCAGCAATTTCACCTGAAGAGCCAGCGGCATTTCGCCGAGCTCGTCTAAAAATAACGTGCCGCCTTTCGCTGCTTCAACTAATCCCTTCTTATCCTGGCTTGCTCCGGTGAACGCGCCGCGGGTATGACCGAACAATTCACTTTCCAGCAAATGCTCAGGCAATGCACCGGAATTAACGGGGACGAACGGCTCTTCAGAACGGCTGCTCCAATAATGCAGTGCCTTGGCGAACAGCTCCTTCCCGGTCCCGCTCTCGCCTTCGATCAGCACGGGTACGGCACTGTCGGCAATCCTTCTGGTCATCTCCAGCACTTCTTTAAAATTGGCACTGTCGCCGATAATATTGAATTCATTATGCTGGGCGATGATTTTCTTCATGCTGTCATTCTTTTCTTTCAGCCTCTTATTTTCAACGGCCTTGGCAATGGTCAACTCCAACTCTGATAGATTGTAAGGTTTCGCAATATAGTCAAAGGCGCCCACCTTCATCGCTTCGATTGCCGTATCGATCGTTCCATGGCCAGTTAAAATCAGAACTTCAGTGTCAGGCTGGAGTTTCTTTGTTTCTTTTAACAGTTCAATTCCATCCATGTTCGGAAGGCGGATATCATAGACTCCGATGTCATAATCGTTCTTTTTCACAAGCTCAAGCGCATCCTCAGCCGTGCCGGCGCTGTCTACTTCAAATCCCTTGCGTTTTAGCCGTCTTACCAAAAGCTCAAGCAAATCCTGTTCATCATCAACGACTAGCAATCTGGTTGCTGACATCGTCCCCCACCTCCATGAATTCCTTTGCCGGCAGCTGGATTTCTACTGTCGTCCCTTCCCCCGGCTTGCTGTCAATCTGGATATTCCCGCCGAACTGCTGGATGATGCCGTAGCATACCGATAAACCAAGACCTGTCCCCTTGCCAATCGGCTTTGTTGTAAAAAATGGATCAAACAGCTTATCCATTGCTTCCGGCGGAATCCCATGACCGCTGTCTGTTACCTTAATTGAAATGGCATGATCCTTATGGAAAACAGAAAGAAGGAGTCTTCCTTCGCTTTCCATTGCATCAACCGCGTTGTTGATCAAGTTGACAAGCACTTGCATCAACTTCAAACCGTCACCCGTAACAGCAGGCAATTCCTCTTCCATCATAAGCTCAAGCTGGATTCGCTGCTTTTTCAGCTGATGCTCAACAAGGCTGACGCTGTTTTCAATCATTTCTTTTACATTGATTTGGTCCTCGGTCCAATCATTCTTCCGGGAAAAATTAAGCAAGTTCCCGGTGATACGCTTGCAGCGCTCTGTATTTTCTTTTATTTTCCGGAGATAGTGCTCCATTTCATCCTCATCCAGATCTTCATCATCAGCCTGGAGACGGTCGATCAAATCCTCTGCATACACATTAATGGTCGCAAGCGGATTGTTAACCTCGTGGGCAAAGCTTGAAGCCATGATGCCGAGCGCGCTGAGCTTATCCGTTTGGATCATCGATTCTTCCATCTGTTTTTGTTCGGTGATATCTTCAAGCACAACGAGGAATTCACCTTCTTCTTCAATCGCATGGTTGAGCGGAAATACTCTGTGCCTGAAAATCAGCTCACCATTGGCTCCATCCTTGAATTTCATCACTTCGTCCGCCATTTTCCCCAGGTCCGGACAGGTAATCGGACAATTGACGCATGGAGTGCTCTCGCCGCCAATGACCGCATAGCATGGCAGCGTCAGGAGCTCATCTTTTAGCCAGCTTTTTAAAATTGGATTCATCCAGGTAATGCGGTACTCTTTTGTGACCAGTGCCAGGCCCGCTCCAATCCCGTTCACGACGACATCAAGCCGTTCTTTTTCCTGTTCAAGCTGCCTGGATTTCTCGAGCAGCTCCTTGCTCATATCGTTAAAGGAATCCGCAAGCTTGCCGAGCTCATCGCTTCTTTTCATCTTAAGAGGACGTATGTTGCGTCCCTGTTTGAGACGGTTCATTTCCCGATCAATCAACTCAATCGGCCTTGTAAAATATAGCCCAGCCCAGACGCTGATCAGGCTGACAGTCAAAATCAGCAATGCAACCGCACCGATTCCATTCTGCAGCATCCGGTAGATTGGGGCAAAAGCCGTCGACTTCGGCTGCTCCATCACGAGCACCCAGTTCAAATCGTCCAGCTTCGACGTCACGCCAATTTCGTCATCATCACCAGAAGGCTGTTTATGCCAAAGCTTGCTGTAATCCTGATGGGCAATGATCCGTCCCTTCTCATCGACAAGGTAGATATAGGATGAATTATCCTGGCGCATGGATGATATTTTGCCGATCATCTTTTGCAGCTGGACTACGACCCCGATTGCTTTTTTCGTATCATTTTCATAAAATGGAATCGCCAGCTTCATGACCGGCTGGCCGTATTGATTGAACTCAACCTGCCCGTAAACCTTATCATCCGTTTGCAGACTGAACCACATATCGTCAGAGAACCACTTTTCTTTTTCCCCTGGAATATTGAGTTCATAGCGTGAAACTCTTTTCTCCACATAGCCTTTATCGTCGGCCACGATGACTTCCTCGACGGAATCGCTTTGCTGCAGCAATTCATACAAAGCGCTCTTTTCCTTCTTTAATTGATTCATTGACGCCAGTACATGAATCCGCTGGAATGTCTGGTTGAAGTCAAACTCTATTTCTCGCGACAGGTTTTCGAGCATCAAATTTTGTTTTTCAAGAATCCTTGATTCGAGGTCCGATTTTACGTAAGAATAGTAGTAAATGCTGATCAACAAGAGCGGGATCGTGGACATCACTACCCCAAATACAAGCACCTTGTTTCTGATGGTTTGTGAATGCATGAATTCCAGCAAACTCTTCATCGCTTTCGCCCTCCCTGCGCTTCAGGGTGAATCAAGTCTGCGATATACAGCAAATCCTGGTTATACGTGACACCGAGGGATTCCTTTGTTTGCTGATTGATCACGAAGCGAATGCCATCTGGAAGTTCAACTGGCAAATCGGCGGGCTTGTTTCCCTGCAAGATGAGGCTGACAAATCTGGATGCCTGATATCCCTGTGAATGAAAACTGGCACCGTAGCTTGCAAGCAGTCCATTTTCCGCTTCAAAATCATACAGACCCATAGAAGGTATTTTCTTCTCCTCGGTAAGCTTCACGATCTGATCGGTGAGTGATTCAATTCTGAAGCTTGGCAAGATAAGGATTGCATCCTTCTTCCCTGCATTTTTCCATAAAGTGTTGAGACATTCTTTAGAGCTGGCATCACATGGAACCACTGTGACTCCTAACGTCAATGCCGCTGCCTTCGTTTCCTGCAGGCTTAACTTGCTGACCTCAATTTTACTGTCAAATAGGACATGAACCTTTTCAATCTCCGGCACGAGAGATGTCAGCATTTCGAGCCGCTTGCCAGAAATGCTTTCATGGTAGTTGTTGATTCCGGTAAAAAGTCCTCCAGGAGACTTGTAATCCTCAATCAGACCGAGTTCCTTTGGTGCAGCAATGCCAGCAAAAACGACAGGAATTTGTTTGTGCTGCTGATCCATTTTTTTCTTTAAGCTCTGCGTCTCAATTCCGCCAAGCGTCACGATCAAGTCAGGTTCTTCTATAAGAAGCTGATCTATTTGTTTGCTTAGCCGCTCTTCATCATCTTTGGCATTCATCACTCTATACTGAACTTCTGGACGGCTGTACCCGAGATCCTCTAGACCATCTTGTAAGCCGGTAAACTTTTCATATCGGTTTTCGCCAATCATCAGGATTCCAATCTTAACCGGTTTTACCTCCTGAATTCCAAGCCAGGCATATAGAATCGCCGAAACGGCAATCATCGTCAGAAAAAAGAAATACCATTTTGTCTTCATGGACAACACCCTTCATTCCGTGTCTTCATTTCCACTATAACGGAAAATGCAATGTTGCCATCTTGTAAAAAAGGATAATTTTATGAACGTATTGGGGTATGTGTGAGGAAATCGAGAAGTATTTATTAAAGTCTTTAAATATGAAAAAAGGCTCCCCTCGTTGTCGAGGAGAACCTTAATATTAGTTTTCTTTTCGTTCAACAGCATGTCCGCCGAATTCGTTTCTTAATGCGGCAACGACTTTTCCTGTGAATGTATCGTCTTCTAATGAACGGTAGCGCATCATTAATGACAATGCGATGACTGGTGCAGCTGTCTGCAGGTCAAGTGCTGTTTCGACTGTCCATTTTCCTTCGCCAGATGAATGCATCACGCCTTTTATGCTTTCTAGCTTAGGCTCTTTCGAGAATGCATTTTCCATTAGTTCCATCAGCCAGCTACGGATAACGGAGCCGTGGTTCCACACGCGTGAAACTTCTTTATAATCGTAATCGAACGGGCTTTTTTCAAGAATCTCAAAGCCTTCAGCGATTGCCTGCATCATGCCGTATTCGATTCCGTTGTGGACCATTTTCAGGAAGTGGCCGCTTCCGACCTTGCCTGTATAAAGGTAGCCATTTTCGATTGAAATATCTTTAAAGATTGGTTCTACATGTGCGAACACTTCAGCATCGCCGCCGATCATTGTACATGCACCGTTTCGTGCACCTTCCATGCCGCCGCTCGTACCAACATCCATGAACTGGATGCCTGATGTTGAAAGTTTTTCTGCACGTCGCAATGTATCCTTGTAGTTTGAGTTTCCGCCGTCGATCAGAACATCTCCAGCCTCTAGATGTGGAATGAAGCTTTCAATTACCTGGTCGATCAGGTCTCCAGCAGGAATCATCAGCCAGATGACACGTGGTGTTGGCAGCATTTCCACCATTGCTTTATAATCAGCGGCAATTTCTGCCCCTTTAGCTTCAATATTTTTCATTGCTTCCTGATTGATATCATTTGCCACAACTTCATGGCCGTTTTCCATTAAATTCAGTACTAAATTAAAGCCCATTTTTCCAAGGCCAACCATTCCAAGTTTCACGTAGATGCACTCCTTTTTCGTTATAACCAGATAGTATCAAATATTTTTTCATATGTATAGGTAAATATGAAAATTTTTTTCATCGTTTTAAAACTAATTAGTACCTCGTATACGGAATTGCGAAATTTTTTCATCATATTAAAAACTAATCAGTATCTCTTAATCGAAATTGCTTCACGTATTTTCTGCAGATTGCCTAGTGTTTCCTCCTGCTTCCTGACGGATACGGCTACATGCAGAACATCGATCAAGCTAAGCTGCACAAGTCTTGATGCAAGGGCTTCCGAGCGAAAATAAGTTTCTCGTGACGTTGTATATAAGACATAGTCCGCTTCCTTCGTCAAAGGAGATTTATAGTGATTGGTAATGGCGATTGTCGCTGCACCATTAGCTTTTGCAATCCTTAATGCTTCTATGACATCTTTATTGCTGCCGCTATGCGAAATTCCTATTGCGGCATGACCAGGACCAAGCAATGCAGCCGAAATGATTTGCTGGTGGCCGTCGCTGTGAGCGTGGCAGTTGATGCCTGTCCGCAAAAATTTGTGATAGGCATCCATCGCGATTGCCGATGATCCTCCTGATCCGTAAAAATCAATTCTTGTTGCACGGCTTAATGTTTCCACGATAGTTTCAAGTACCTGACCATCCAGCAGATTCAATGTATCCTTGATGGCTTCAATGTGTCCGGTGAAAACTTTTTCCGCAAGAGTGAGGACCTCATCCTCTTCCTTGATTTCTTCATGGATATTCTTGATTGGCTCCACCACTTCGCTTGCAAGGGCAATTTTAAACGCTTGATAGCCGCGGAATCCAAGCCGTTTACAGAAGCGGAATATGGTTGCTTCAGCGACCGAACTGTTCTCTGAGAACTCGGTGATCGACAGGTGGATAATTTCCTGCGGGTTTTTCAATATGTAATCGGCCACAGCTTTTTCCCTGGAAGACAGTGAGGAGTAGATTGCTTTTATTTTAACAATGACATTTTGGGTACTGATTTCTCCAGCCATTCTTTCGCCCCCTTTGAACAACCTTTATTTTATCAAATTTTTTTTAAGTTTATTATGCATTGGTGAAAAATTTTTTCACCTCTATTAAAAAATAGAGCCTCAGCTGGTGCCGGCTCTATTTTACAATATTAATCTTCCTGTTCTGTTAAAATAACCGGGCCATCCTTCAAGATCGCAATCGTATGTTCATACTGAGCTGACAGCTTTCCGTCAATTGTCCTAGCCGTCCAGCGATTGTTGTCCATTTTCGTTTTCCATTCCCCGATGTTGATCATTGGTTCGATTGTGAAAACCATGCCTTCTTTAATTCTCGGGCCTCTCCCGGGTAATCCGTAGTGTGGGATATCGGGCTTCTCATGAATGACCGTTCCGATTCCATGTCCGATGAATTCACGCACGACAGAAAAACCTTCCGCTTCCACATACGACTGGATGGCGTGACCGATATCACCGATGCGGTTTCCAGGAACAGAGGCCGCAATCCCGCGGTATAATGCTTCCTTCGTCACATCAAGCAGCCTTTGTGCCTGTTCGCTGACCTCCCCAACAGCATAGCTCCAGGCAGAATCCGAAAGTGCACCGTTCAGGTTCACCACCATATCAATTGTGACGATGTCGCCTTCTTTTAACGGTTCTTTGCGCGGAAAGCCGTGGCACACTTCATCATTGATGCTTGCACATGTTGCATATTTATAATCACGGTAGCCCTTTTGCTGCGGAGTGGCTCCATGCTTCTTTAAATAATTTTCAACGAATTCGTCTATTTCCCAGGTCGTTACACCGGGTTTAATGAAAGTACGAAGCTTTTTATGGACTGAAGCGAGCAATTTGCCAGCTTCCTTCATCTTCTCGATTTCACGTGCCGATTTTAGAACAATCATTCTTTCATCTCCCTGATTCATACAATCTGATTCTATATTATCTTATACAATGTTTTTCGCAAAATGAATATTAATTTCCACACGTGGTTATGTAATGAGTTGGAATTTGTTTGAAGAAAAATGATTTTCAACTGAAATCTTGTAGTTTAATAAGAAATTGAGATGAGTAATGGCAGTCAGTTAATTTTCCAGAAGAAATTTAGTTATATAATCATTTAAATATGTAAGTGAATTTCAATCAAGTGATGGGGCGAAATTTTTTCTGGCGAAGTTCACAATTTATTTGACGAAAATAAAGTATATTGGCGAACTGGAAATTCCGAGCTGTTTTTTCCAATTCCAACTCACAAAAAAACCCTTCTCAAACTGCAGAAGGGTTTTCAGCTAAGTGTTTATTTTAACAAATTTAAAGCTTCTCGATTGAAGGCTGGAATATCCTTTGGCTCTCTGCTAGTGACGAGCTGGTTTTGACAAACGATCACTTCTTTGTCTTGATATTTCGCGCCAGCATATTCCATGTCCACTCGAATGGATTTATAGCCAGTTGCGTCTCTGCCTTCAAGTGTTTTTGCTGTTAGAAGCAGCTGCGGGCCGTGGCAGATGGCGAATACAGGCTTCTTTGCATCCATGAACGATTTGGCGAATTGGACGAAGCGCTCATCTTCACGGAGCTGGTCCGGAGAGAATCCTCCCGGGATAAATAACGCATCAAAGTCTTCAGGGCTCACATTGTCGATAGATTCATCGATCTTGACTTCTGCTTTTTTCTGCTTGCCAGTGACTGTTTTCCCTTTTTCCTTTTCAATTGTCATCACTTCATGGCCAGCTTCTGTAAAAGCCCTTGATGGCTCAAGATATTCAGAGTCCTCAAACATTTCGGTTATTAAGCAGGCAATTTTTTTAGACATATGGTCAACATCTCCTTATATATGACTTTATCTCCACTATTAAAGTTTCCCTGTTCTGTCTTACTAAAACATCTTTTTGCACATCCATTATCTAGGATAAAAGTAATCCTAAAGACCCATATTAATTTTAATATTTAAAATTTCATTTTATTATTTATTTAATCCTTTATAATTTATTGTAGGACTTCAATAGGGAGAGAAGGAGCACCATGAATATAAACTATGTAAACGTAATGGAAGAAGTGGTTTCTACTCTTGTCAATGTTTTGATGATGAGTCCTGATTACCAGACTTTTTGTAATTGTTCAAAGTGCAGGAATGATATCATCGCCATTAGCCTCAATACACTGCCAAGCCATTATGTCACAACCGAAGATGGCCGAAAAATGGTATTTGAGCAGCTAAATACCCAGGAAAACAGAGCCTGGATCAATAAAAGAATCATCAGCGCTATTCATTTGGTTGGAAAATATCCGAAGCATTAAGTAAAAATAGTTAAATCCATGTGGTTGGAAATATCCAAGCATTAAGCAAAAATAGTAATATCTCTGTGGTTGGAAAATATCCAAAGCAATAGTAAGCAAAATAGCAAACGGCTTCCCGCAAATGGGAAGCCGTTCTTTTTATAAAATATCATATTATATCGATTTCGTATCCATACGCCGGGCGAAATCAACGAACCGGAATTTGTCGGGACGGTGCCTGGATTCTGTATACTGGAATTGTGTAGCGTCATCGAAGTAAATATAATTCTTTACTACAACGATGGCATGATAACCTTCCATATCCAGTTGCCTACGGTCTTCCTCGGTTGGTTCCTCAACAGTGAATTCCTTTTTGGCAAAGCTGATCTTTTTTTCAAGCTTCTTCTCGATATATTCAAAAATGGAATTTTGACAGTTTTCCTTTGTTAGTCCAGGCACAAATCTCTCCACAAGAAAGTCCTTATCAAGGATGATCCTCTCGCCATCGATAAGCCTTACTCTTGTTACCTTCCACACTTTCTCATCATCATCGACATGCAGTTCTTTGGCAATTTCCCGTCCAGCCAGCTCCAATGTAAAATCCTCAACATTTGTTTCAGCCTTGCCTCCCAGATTCCCGGCAAGTTCTTTAAAGCTGACAAGCCCGGAAATCGGGAACTGATGTCTTTTTAAATCCAGAACCAGAGAGCCCTTTCCGCGAATCTTCTGGATGAATCCATTCTGCGCAAGCAAATTTAATGCTTTGCGAATTGTCTCCCTCGAAGTTTTATAGCTGTCAGCGAATTCATTTTCTGATGGCAGGATGGTTTTCGGCTGATAATGGCCATCTTGAATCAGTCTCGAGATCTCTTCATATATCAATAAATACTTTTTCTGCATCTTATTCCCCCATGCCTATACTGATTGCTATCATTTTACCTTTTTTTCTGTGTTTTGAGAACAAATGCGGTGCTAAAGGCTCTAATTAGATGGTTCTGTTAAGGTTCTTTGTGACTACTTGGGCTGAAAGTGTGATTGAAGATTGGGAAAAGCCTGAATCTGGAATAATGCTCACAAGAAGGAGTTCTCCCTGGACCTTATAATAAATTGGACATTCATTATCACGATCCTCAGACTTAAAATTATCTTGTATAATGTCGATATAAAAATAAACAATGGATATTCCACTAATTTTCCCAAGTTGTTCGCAGCAAAAACTTCAATAATCTACACTATGGGAAAACTAAATTGGTTATAATTGTTCTGTAAGCTGTTCTTAATATGGAACTATTTTAAATGATTTGTTATTATATAACTATAAATTGATAAGGTGTGGATAACTTTGATCGGTGAACGAGTAAAACGACTTCGACAGGAAAAGAAAATGTCGCTATCAGAACTGGCAGAACAGGCTGGCGTTGCGAAATCATATTTAAGCTCATTGGAGCGCAATCTTCAAACAAACCCGTCCATTCAATTCTTAGAGAAAATTGCTGCTGTCCTCCATATACCTGTTGACTATTTAATCCACGAACAGCCAGACAAAGAGAATATGGATTCTGATTGGGTGAAGCTTGTTAAAGAAGCGATGGATTCTGGAATTTCCAAAGACCAGTTCCGAGAGTTTTTAGAATTTAATAAATGGAAACTTCATAATAAATAAGTTTAAATGGATAGCCTGTAAAAGCTGTCCATTTTTTTTCATTCTTTTAACGGTGTAAAAGGTACCCACCTTTTCCGCAAGCAGCTAGCAAATATGCCGGGAGTGACCGAGTAGTAAAAGGGAGGGCTACTCACTATTTAAGGTTAACATTGCAGAAAAAATAAAAAGCACCTCCAAAAAGAGCTGCTTGATCAATTTTTTATTTTTATATGTAGGTTTTAAAGCTCAGTGCAAGGAGATTGACCATTGAAGTTCTTTAAAAACTCGCGGATTTCCTCTTTCTTCAAGCCCATTTCCAGTGCTTCCATGATTAACTGCATCCATTCTGTATCCAGTTCTTCGAAAATTGCCTTCTCACTAATCAATTTCTTCCCCCCAAAATACTATTTGTATTCCAGGCAGTCCGGCCATCATAGTACCTCGCACCTTAGATCCGTGACTTTGCGTCCCAGTTTTTCAACAAGTTTGCCTTTTTCTGTGCCTTTTATCATATCCTTAACTCCCAATATCATTGTATATGGTTCTTTTTATTTATAATGTAGGTATTTGTCGGTTACTTTTTATCGATTATTTCGTTTTTTTTCCACAGAATTACAAAAACACGTGTTGTTTTAGTTAGTTTTCAGAAATTTCAAGCTTTTTTAGAGGCTTTTTTGTCATATTTTATCCCTAATTGTTGAACAGTTTTTTTGTTCTTACCCCCAAAAATTATTGGCGGACTCATTAATAGTCGTTTCTTTTTTATATGGAGCGTTATTCCACCGGTTTAAAATGGTCACTTTTTCAAGAGAAACTGCTTGAAAAAAGGGATATCTAGTTAAATCGTGACCACAAACAGGGCAAAGCCATTCCCCTGCCTCACTGCTGCTATACGATGGACGCTTGCACCGATCACAGTTTTTCCTGTACATACCCTTCAAAACCTCCTGGGTCAGTCAAATCGACGAATTTGTTCTTAATAAAGTATAGTTCAATAGAATCATTTATGAAAAAGTCTGAAAAATGCCGAATAACCCCAAAAAATCAATCAAATCGTTCGTTTTAAAGAATTATCTCTGTTTTCCATACATTTACGTATTTTTAAAAGAACTAGATTGTTCGTTATAATGAATTGATGAATTGATTTAAGGAGAATAACAATATGATGGTTGGCGAGAAAATTAAAATTTTGCGGACAAGAAAAAAGTACTCGATCACTGAGCTATCTGAAAAAGCAAATGTGTCGAAATCCTATCTTAGTTATATTGAAAGAGGCATCCAGAAGAATCCCTCCATGCAAGTTCTCACTCGTCTAGCCAAAACCCTGGATACTACAGTTGAATATTTAACGGGGCAAGAGAAACAGGTTAACAAGAGTGGTATTCCAATTGATCAGGAATGGCTCTTGCTTGTGGATGAAGCGATAAAAAACGGGATCAGCAAAGAGGATTTTTCCTTTTATTTAGACTTTGTGAAATTCAAGAAACATATGAATAACGACAAATGATAACTTTACTTTTGGTTACTCAGTCACCCCCCATCCATCTTTTTGTTACTAATAAAATACAACTGCGCCTATCGATTTAGACCAATTTTTATTATTTAATGTACTAACATCATTCTGCCTCAAATTCATCGCAGTTGATTTCCATCATAAAAAACCCATTTAAAAAACAGCGACATAAGAAAAGCGCAAGCGCCTTGGTCAGCCCCGACAAGCGCTGGAGGTCCTGCCAATGAAGTCGTTCTTTGACTTCACTGGCAGGACCCAAGCGACTTGAGGGGCTAGGCGCTGGAGCTGGACATTTCTCGAAGTGGATTTTATACTTTCTTATTCATCAAAAAAAGAACCAGCTGATGGCTGATTCTTTTTTTAATCTATTTTGCAAGGCTGACAGCGATCAGCGCCCCCACCCTGGCATTATTTTTAACTAGGGCAATATTCGCTGCAAGACTCTTTCCTTCTGTTAATTCTTTTACTTTTCCCAGCAGGAACGGAGTAACTTGTTTGCCGCCGATTTGATTTTCCTTCGCTTCTGCCAGTGCCTTTTCTATGACACGATTAATGAGGCTTTCCTCAAGAGCATATTCTTCGGGAATCGGGTTCGCCACCACGACGCCCCCATTCAGCCCCATCTCCCATTTTGTCCGGATCATATCTGCAACTTCATTGGTCGTATCCAGGCGAAAATTCACATTGAATGGACTCGTCATCGAATAAAATGCAGGCAATGTGTCCGTTCCAAATCCCACGACTGGAACTCCGTATGTTTCCAGATATTCAAGTGTCAAACCAATGTCCAGAATTGATTTCGCTCCGGCACAGACAACGGCTACATTCGTGTTTGCCAGTTCCTGAAGATCAGCGGAAATATCCATCGTCACTTCTGCCTCGCGATGCACTCCGCCAATTCCTCCTGTGACAAATACTTCAATTTCGGCAAGCTCCGCGCAGATCATCGTCGCCGCAACTGTGGTCGCTCCATTTTTCTTGCAGGATAATAAGTATGGAATGTCACGCCTGCTCGCTTTTTCAACATCCTTGCTCTGTCCCAAATATTCCAGCTCTTCATTCGACAGGCCAATCTTTATTTTTCCATTAAGGATGGCAATTGTTGCTGGAACTGCTCCATTTTCCCGGATGATTGCCTCGACTTCTCTCGCAGTGTGGATATTCTGTGGATAAGGCATCCCATGGGAGATAATGGTAGACTCGAGCGCAACAATCGGCTTGCCCTTTTCCTTAGCTTCGAGTACTTCATGTGAAAATTCAAGCCACTTCTCTAGCATTCTATATCCCTCTTATTTAAAGTTTTGTTTGTACGTATCGAGCAATTGCTTGTTATTTAATATGGGGTTCACTGTTTCAATTGTCTGCAGTGTTAGTATCGAGCAGGCCATGCCAACCTTGCATGCATCCTCTGTCTGGATCCCATTTAGGTGGGCATAAATAATTCCTGCTACCAGGGAATCCCCGGCTCCGGTCACATCAATGACGGGTATGTTCGGTGGAATAAGCACACCCGCTTCACCTCTTGATGTAAAATAAACGAGCCCCTTGTCTCCCCTGCTAATGACAACCTTCTCGACACCCTTATGTATAATCATCTCAGCTGCTTTAAAGAAGTCGCCTTCATTTTCAATGCCGACTCCAGCAATGGCTTCTGCTTCCTCCTTGTTGGCGATCAGCCAGGTCACACCGGATAGATCCTCTGGCAGTTTTTTCGCTTTTGGCGAAGAAACGGGTGTTATGCAGAGCGGTATGTTTTCTTTCCGGCACCGCAAAATGATTGCCTTGAGGACATCTGCGGAAAAATTGGTATCAAGGATAATGAAATCAGAGGAAGCAAAATAGCCCCATTTACTCTCAATGAATTCTGTAGTGATAGAATCATAGATTGTCATTTCTGCCAGTGCAACGGCCATTTCCCCTTCATGATCCAGCACTGCCGTGTAGGCTCCAGTAGAATGCCCCTGAAGCGATTGCGATGGACTGACATCAGCAAATGCCTTCGTGTATTCCATGAGCCAGTGACCTTCAAAATCATCGCCTACGACGGTCAGCACACTGACATCGCTTCCGAGCCTTCCAAGATTTTCACCGATATTCCTTGCAACGCCGCCGCATGATTTAGAACTCTCTGCAGGATTTGAGGTGCCAAGTTCGAGCTGGTTTTTCGACCAGATTTTCCTGTCGATATTCGCACCGCCTACGCACAATACCTGACGTTTCTCAGGAAGGATATAGGCCCGCCCAAGTATTTTCCCTTGTTTAATAAAGGAAGAAATATAGCCTGCAGCCTCTGCACGTGATAAGCCTGCTTTCACAGCTAAATCGCTTTGGGAGATAAAAGGATCTTCTTTAATCAGTTTTAAAATCAGCGCCTCTTTTTCATTCATGATGCGCACCTCGCTATTTCCAAATACTAGCCAATATATAAATCTTAAACCTTTGTCAGAATATACACAACTTTATAAATGTATATTTTCTCATGGATTGTTCCTTTTCGAACGGCTCCTTGCCCTCCGCAGTCTTAAAGGTACAAGAGCCGATTCATTTGCATGTCCCAAGGCAAAAACAAGACAAAAAACCATGGCAATTTGACCGCCGGCTTGTAAGACTTCATGGCTGCTCTCCCTCAAAAACGGTCCATTTTACAACTAGCAAATAATTGTGAGAGAAACTTGAAATTATTGTGGGGAAATGTTGAAGTTATCCAGTGTGTTGCCTGTAAAAATGAGAAGAGTACAGAGGAAAATAACTATATTTTATAATTTTCTGAATTTTTACATTCAATTATGTCTATTTTGTGACAAAAAGAATATAATGTAAATACTATGCAACACTTATCAATTCATTAGGAGGACATGGACATGACGATTGTTCATATTTTAAACTTCTCCATTCCAATCGCGATGATGCTTGTAATTGGATTCACTGTGGATAAGATGTGCCAGCCTGATCCCGTTGAGCAGGAAGCTGAATGATTTATTAATTTTAATTTGAATAGCAATTTCTTTTTTAGAAACCAAAAAAGCAGGATTCCAGTGAATCCTGCTTTTTCACATTAATTTTTTACAATAGCTGGGGAAGTTTTCACAAATACCTTGTTCCCCTGTACAAAGAATAAGATGCTTCCTAGCACTGCAACGGCAATGACCGGAAATAATACAATGCCGCCAGCCTCCTTCAATAAGAATCCGCCCACAATCGGTCCGATAAAATGGCCGAGCTTGCGGAACTGGGCTGCCCCAAAATATGTCCCTCTCAATTCATCTGTGGCCAGTTGATCAACGAGATAGCTGCTCGAAGGAAAGATCAGTATTTCTCCTATTGTTACGAACAAAATAGCCAGAATGCCAGTGTACCAGCCAGAAACAAATCCAAATGTCAGCATCCCAACAGACAGGAAGACGGCTCCAGCCATCATGACCTGCATCGTTTTGAAGCGTTCTGCGAAATGGCTGAGTGGCATTTGCAGAATCACGACCATAACAGCATTTATCGACAGCATTACTGAATAAACGAAGACCCCGTTTGCAAGTGAAGATTCCAAATACTGAGGAACATTGGATTCAATTTGCGAATATCCGAAGTTGATAATGATGCTCCCCAGCACTAAATATAGCAGGGCTTTATCTTTTCCAATAATCCTTAAGGAGCTGGCAATGGTAACCTTGGCTGCCCCTTTACTGATTGGATTGCCGACATTGTACTTTTTCATCATTCCCGCAAAGATCAATAGATAAATGAAGTACATGATTCCTGTGACCATGAAGGCTGACTTTGCTGAAACAACGGCAAGATAAGCGCCTAGCAGCGGTCCGACGGAAGCACCAATGTTTATGGCTGTATAGCGTAATGAGAAGGCTCTCATTCTCTTGCTTTTTTCCGTCAAATCTGCAATCAGGGCCTGCCCTGACGGCTCAAAAAATGAACCGGAGAGTCCATTCATAGCATTTAGAATAATGAACCATGCCGGAGTTTCCGCAACCATAAAACCAAAATAGATAAGCGACATCGAGAAGAGTGAACCAATCATGACGGGCTTGCGTCCGAAGCGATCAGACAAATGCCCTCCTAAAAATCCCCCAATCACTCCGGACAATGGACTGATTCCAATGGTTAAACCGATCAGCACTGGGTGTAAATCCAGATTCCTTGATAAATAAATAGCCAGGAAAGGGAGTGTGGCGAATGCTGAACCCCTCGCCAGCACTGTTCCGCTTAGCAGAACCCAGACAATCGGGTGGAATTGCCGGTAGTAGCTTTTAAGTTTTTTATTCATATTATTTACCTCTTAAGTTAGATTCCTAAATCATAGCAAAAATCCAAAATTATGAAAATAGCATAAAAATAAAAATTTTCAAACGAAAAGCCGTCATCCATTAATGATGACGGCCTTCCTATTACTCTGGATTATTGCTTGTTCGAGGCAGGATTAGAATCTCTACCCTTCGGTTCCTTGCTTTTCCTTCTGCTGTTTCATTCGTAGCCACTGGCTGGAATTCGCCAAATCCCTTTGCACTGAACCAGCGCGGATCAAGCTTTTCATTTTTCAAGATGATTTTCATGAATTCTACCGCACGCATGACGCTCAGTTCCCAGTTCGATTCATAACGCGCATTTTTGATTGGGACATTATCTGTGTGTCCGCTGATGATGATATTCCGCGGAGGCTCCATAATCAGCAAATCAGCGATTTCGTTCGCGATGTTCAGATCGGTGGACCGGACCTCTGCCCTTCCCGATTCAAACAGGACATTATCCCTAATTGTCAACAGCAGGCCCTCATCTGTTAAAGAGGTGTTAAGCTTATCGTTCAGCTTCTTATCCTCTATATATGAATTGACCTTCTGCTGTAAGGCCAGCAGTTCCATTTGATCCTTCTCTGCCTCAGCCTGCTGATCATTCTTCTCTACATCTTCTTTTCGTTCATCAGGCGATTCCATCTGTCCTTCTGGCATTGGGCTTTGGAATTCAAATACGCCCGTTCCTCCTGAGAACACATCGTTAAATGCTTTTGATAGCATTTGGAATTTCACGGCATCAACAGAACTCATCGCAAACAAAACGATAAACAGCGCCAGCAGGAGTGTGAGCAAGTCGGCATAAGGAATCAGCCAAGATTCATCCATATGGTCCTCATGATGCTCCTTCTTCTTTCTCCTACTCATCCTTCGCCACACTGCTTTCTTCAAGGATTCGTTTTCGGTCGCCTGCCGGCAGATAAGAGGCAAGCTTCTGTTCGATCACTCTTGGCGCTTCGCCTTCAAGGATTGATAGAATTCCTTCAACCATCATGTATTTCACTTTTGCTTCCTGCTTCGATTTGCGCTTCAATTTATTTGCGAATGGATGCCACAGTACATACCCGGTAAAAATACCGAGCAATGTCGCTACGAACGCCGCACTGATCGCCCTTCCTAACTCGTCCGTATTATCCATATGGCTTAATGCTGCAATCAAACCTACAACTGCGCCAAGTACTCCAAGTGTAGGAGCATATGTGCCAGCCTGGGTGAAAATGGCTGCACCTGATAAATGGCGCTCTTCCATAGCTTCCACTTCTTCAGTCAACACATCTCTGATGTAATCTGCACTTTGACCATCGACTGCAAGTGATAAGCCATTCTTCAAGAACTCGTCATCTACTTCGCTTGTCTTGGCTTCAAGCGCCAGCAAACCTTCTTTTCTGGCTAGCTGGGCCCACTCAGAGAATAATCGGATCAAAGCCGGGAGATCCACTGTTTCTTTTTCCTTAAATAAAATCCCGAAAAGCTTTGGCACTTTTTTTAGTTCATTTGCTGGAAATGCTATTGTGACAGCTGCTACTGTTCCCACAATGATAATCAAGATGGCTGCTGGATTCACGAGTGCACTTGGGCTTACTCCTTTGAAGACCATCCCAACTCCTACCGCAATGATTGCTAAAATGACACCAATGATTGATGACTTATCCATTTACGACTCCCCTGTCTGCTTTGCATCTATTTCTATGTCGAACTTTTTGACTGTAATCAAGTATCTCTATTTATTTCGACACAATCTCGGAAATTTTAAGAGGTAAGAGAGGTTTTTATCAAAATGAATCGTTAAAAATATTTTTAAACTATGAGATTAATAATAAGAAACTTTATTCCGATATAACATATGTAAAGACACTTATCTTCAGAGGAGGATTCATTGTGGAGGCTATTGAAAATCTCCGCAGGCAGGATACGAGAAAGAAGAACACCTTGATGCTCAGCACCTATTCCGTATCTTTGCTGGCGACAACAGCATATACCATTATTGAAAAAGAACCATTTTTTAAAACGATGGTTTATGGAAGTGAATTACTATTTTTTGTCCTAAGTTATATCATTTTACAAGTTTTGTTTAAGAAAGAATCTTTTTTTCCATACGCAGCACTGGCCGTTATTTATCTTCATCATTTTATATACATCGGCCAATTTGGCGGCAATGGTGCATTCTTGTTAGTCCTTCTGTTCCTGGCAGTCTTTGCAGCCATCCACTTCGATACAAGAATTTTTGTAATAGGTTTTACTTTAGGATTAGCTGCAGTTGTCATGAACACCCTCATGGCAACTGAAAATGTTGATTTCTTAAGCACTAACTTTGCTGCAATCTTGCTTTGCTACATACTGCTTGGTGCAGTGTTATTCGTTTTGATTCGCTTGAACCGGAACACGTACAAGTCGCTTGAGACGTTCTTGGCGGATTCGGAAAAGGAAAAAGCCCGTAAAGAGGAGCATAGTTCATTGCTGCATAATGAGCTTCTCATTGTGTCAGAAAGTCTTGGTAAAATAAACGGCCAGATTCAAACCCATTTATCATCTCAAACAGAAATGAAAATAGCGGTAAACGAAATTTCAGCTGGAAGCCAGGTTCAGACAGAACAAATCAGTCAAATCTCTGAAAATGCAGAAATGACGAGACAACGGATGGATGAAATGTCCGAGATGTCCGTGCTGCTTTCTGATAATACGTTACAGGCTGCGAAGGCATCTGAAAACGGCTCGCTTAAGATCGGGGAACTGCAGGGAGACATGAAAGAGCTTGCCGGATCGATTTCTGAACTTAGCCAAACGTTCTCCATGCTGACACAAAAAATTGAGGAAACAAACGGCTTCATCGTTAACATTCGAAATATCACCGAGCAAACAAATCTGCTTGCATTGAATGCTTCAATTGAAGCAGCACGCGCTGGCGAGGCTGGTAAAGGCTTCTCCGTTGTGGCCAACGAAATTCGCAAACTGGCTGAAATGACAAAGGAAACAGCCTTGCATATCACTGAAAATCTTGCTGCTGTTAATGAAACAAACTCAGCTGCCCTTGAGAAAATGAATGACAGCAGTGAAAAGCTTGCACAAAGCAGAACCGCGGCAGACGAAGTCTCTGGCTTCTTCTTTGAAGTCAGCAGTACACTGCGCGAGCTTACCAATCAATTTGATCAGTTCGAATTAACTGTAAGTGACGTGAAACACCAGACAGGCGACGTCGAAGCATCAACAAGGGAACTGGCAGCCATCATTGAACAATCAACAGCAGGACTCGAAGAAATGAACGCAACCATCGAAACACTAAACGACGACAACCAAACCATCGCAGCCTACGTAAACCAAACAGCAACAGCAGCCGAAAAAATCAAAACACTCGGCACCTAAACACATCACCGCACCACCGTACTGGGGGTCAGACCCCCAGTGCTTTAAAACGTTAACGCGCCGGGGGTCTGACCCCCGGCGCGTTAATTTGTTAAAGTAGTTTGTTTTGGATTTTGGGTTCGTAGTTTTTGAATACGGATGAGTTGGTGGTGCCGCCTCTGCTTGACATGAGTTTGTTGTACTTAAGGAGCTTCTGGCCTAATTGCTGGCTGAGCTGCTCTTTTTCTTCTGGATTTTCACATTTGCGGATCAAATCTTCAATTGTCATGACTTCTTGCCTTAATTTATTTCCCTCAGGAGAGAATCCGCTATTCTTCAGCAGCTGGTAGGCCATCCTTAATTCCTCTGGCACTGCAGATAAATCCTCAAGATTCAGCGGTTTTCCATAACCAGGAAGGTTATCAAATTCCCCATCTTTATAGGCCCGCTTAATCCTGTCCTCTGAAACAATAAATGAAAAATCCATCAGAACCACTCCAGTCCTTCAATTTCACCTTATTACTATTATTATATTATTTTCTCCCATTTTTTCCTAATTATAAAGTTTAGAGTTTCACATTTTACCGCGTTAAAGGTTTAGCAAGTTAGCGAGCAGGATATTAAACAACATATATTATCATTACATAACAAGGGGTGTCTGTTAATGAACTTTGGGGGTATTGGCTTTACATTGATTTCAGCCACTTTTTTCATGGGGCTGGTCGCGTGGTATTCGTATGTGAAGACGAAGGGCGAGGTTAGTGACTCTGCGGGGTATTTCCTGGCAGGCCGAGGTTTGTCTGGCGGTTTTATCGCCGGCTCTCTCCTGCTCACAAACCTTTCAGCTGAACAGCTTGTCGGATTGAATGGACAGGCATATCGGACAAATTTGTCAAACATGGCCTGGGAGGTTACTGCAGCGTTCTCCATTATTATTATGGCCATCTACTTGCTGCCTAAATATCTAGGCGGCAATTTCACAACGCTCCCTGAATTTTTGAGCAAGCGATTTGACGAAGGCGTCAGACAGTATACTGTTCTTTTATTCATGTTAGGTTACATCTTCGTTACTGCACCATCCATGCTCTATTCTGGTGCTCTTGCTGTTTTGCAGCTGTTCAATTTCCCGGAACTTTTCGGTATTTCCTATGAGGCTTCCGTTTGGATCATCATCTGGATTATCGGTATTATCGGGGCTATTTATGCCATTTTCGGCGGACTAAAAGCTGTTGCCATTTCGGATACATTAAACGGGATCGGCTTGATCATCATCGGGCTGCTAGTTCCGATTCTTGGCTTGATTGCACTAGGTGATGGAAATATGTTCAGTGGAATGAAGGAAATTGCAACTGTCCACCCTGAAAAATTGAACTCAATTGGAACAGAAAAAGACTCCGTCCCTTTTGGAACGATTTTTACAGGAATGATTTTTGCCAACCTATTCTATTGGGCATCAAATCAATATGTTATCCAGCGGACATTAGGGGCCAAAAACCTTGCTGAAGGCCAAAAAGGCGTCATCATTTCTGGATTTTATAAATTATTGGTGCCTTTAGCAATGATGATCCCAGGCGTCATTGCCTTCCATATGTACGGCAGCAACCTGAAATCGGTTGATCTGGCCTATCCGGCTTTGATCTCCGATGTATTGCCAACCTGGATGTCCGGCTTCTTCCTGGCAGTCCTGCTTGGTGCGGTTTTGAGCTCATTCAACTCTCTTTTAAACAGCGCTGCTACCATGTTTGCGCTCGATATTTATAAAGCACGATTCAATCCTGATGCAGATGATCAGAAATTGATCTCTGTAAGTAAAATTTCCGGAACCTTGCTGGCAGTGGTTTCTCTATGTATTGCTCCATTACTGATGAATGCCCCTGAAGGTCTATGGGATTTGATCAGAAGATTTACCGGCTTCTTCAACATTCCAATTATCGCCATTTTACTCGTAGGTATTTTCACAAAACGAGTCCCGGCTCTTGCTGCAAAAGTGGTGATCATCTTCCACGTCATCACGTATTACATGCTGATCTGGGGTACACAGCAATTATTCAATTTTACCGTGCCGATCCACTTCATTCACATCTAT
Organism: Heyndrickxia sp. MSNUG; assembly: GCF_049532715.1. Taxonomy (NCBI): domain Bacteria; kingdom Bacillati; phylum Bacillota; class Bacilli; order Caryophanales; family Bacillaceae; genus Heyndrickxia; species Heyndrickxia sp. MSNUG. The sequence goes on along the minus strand of NZ_CP150978.1, from coordinate 868,188 downwards.
GCAATCCTGTTCGTGGCTGAAGTTGTGATCATGATTGCCATCGGCTACTGGAAGCCAAGAACGACACCATATACGTTTCGTTCAGAGGCTGTCGTTAACATGATTCCGTGGAAATACTCATTACCGTTATCTGTCGTACTGCTGGCACTTGTGGCGATCATCTATGTCATTTTCTCACCGATCGGACTTGCTTATGCAGGTGGATTTGTTTCGAACTCATTCTGGCCGGCCATTGTTGGTATCCTGGCAGTAACACTTATCCTCTCCATTCTGACTATTAAAAAGTGGAACAAATCTTATGCTGGGTATTTGCAGAAGGAGAATGTTTCGGCACCACAGATGCTCAAAGGTAAAAATAAAACCGCGAAATTAAATCCAAGAACGACTGAATTATAAGCAAATCTTAAGGCCTATTAGATTTTCTAATAGGCCGTTTTAGTCTAATAAATGTCACCGTATCTGCGCTGATTTACTGGTGGCCCTGATCCATTCCCGATGTTCGATTGATCCGTATTGAAGCCCTGCTGGCCAAGCATCCAGTTCGCCGGTACGCCCTTCCCTGTTTGTTTTACATAAAGCAGTGCCTGCAACAGCCGAACATGCTCTGGCAGATTACGGCCAATTTTACGAGGATATACAAGCTTCGCTCTGATTATTTGCTCAGGGTCAATAAACACCGATGCTCTGAAAGATTCCCCTGTTGTTTCATCAAGTACCCTGTAGGCTCTGCTGATCATATGTGTCCTGTCACTGGCCATGGGAAAGGTAACATTTTTCAAGGGTGGAGAGGTTTCTAGAAATACCTTGTGCGAATGGACGCTGTCAGTACTGATTGAAACCAATTCAGCGTTCATAGCCTTTATATGTGGATAAACAGCGGCGACCGCCGCCAGTTCTGTCTGTCAAACAGGTGTAAAATCGTTAGGGTAAAAAAATAAAATGACCCACTTGCCTTTATACTCCTCTAAATTTATCTGGGTAATTGTCCGGTTAATCACTGCTTCTGCAGTAAAAAGCGGGGCATTGTCACCATGAGTCGCACAAAAAACATTTTGGCTTGGAGACAAATCGTTGGCGTAGATTTTTTTATCCATTGCAGCCACCCTCCTTTCAAGAAAATATCTATCTATACAATGTATATGCTGCAGTCCAAGAACTGATTTTTTATATTTCAGCTTGCATCAGGAAAAACTACTTGGGACAAGAAAGGAGGTTTTAAGATGGGCAGAGGTAAAGATTTCAACCATAAGAATAAAAGCCATCCAGGCAATTTCCCTGCAGGTGCTGAAAAAGCAAAGCGCGCTGCGACAGAAGCACAGGAAGATGAAGAATTCCTGGTCGTCCAGGAAGCCTTTAAAAACCGCGTAGAGGAAGAAGAAGTTTAAGCAGAACCGAACCTGGCGCCTATCGCCGGGTTCTTTTTTTGCTGCAGATTATATTTGAAACTTTTTTAAAGGGGGATCGTATAAGTAGGTACCAAAGGTTATTTTCGCAGGGATGCATATAGACGAAAAGAGCCTATTTAAGAAGGAGGAGTTAAAGATGATTGTCACTACAACACCGACTTTGCAAGGAAAAGAGATTGAACGATATTTAGGAATTGTTTCTGGTGAAGCGATTATGGGGGCGAACGTGGTCCGTGACTTTTTAGCAAGTGTCACCGATGTGATTGGCGGCAGGAGCTCCGCTTATGAAAATAAGTTAGCTGAGGGACGCGAAATCGCTATCCGTGAAATGGAAGACAAAGCGCGCAGATTGGGGGCTAATGCTGTCGTTGCTGTCGACCTTGATTTTGAAACGCTTCGAGAAGGCATGATGATGTGCATCGCTACTGGTACCGCTGTATATGTAAAAGAATAATCAGGATGGACCAGGCCATTCGCCTGGTCTCTTTTGATCACATTTTAAATACAGAGAATACATCATTTCGTTCGAAATCTCTTAGGATCTCTTGTGGCAGCTTGACTTTCAATTGATCTTCCGATGCCCATAAATAATCCATATGCTCCGTTGATAAACTGATTTCGGTTCCATCAGTAGTGCATAGGTATGTAAGAAGGACAATTTGTCTTTTTGGATTTGTTTTAAAAGTCGTGGCATATAAAATTCTTTCTACTATAATATCGAGGCCGGTTTCTTCCTTTACCTCCCGCATCAATGCTGCTTCCAGTTCCTCGCCAAACTCGATCTTGCCTCCAACATTTTCCCAGGAACCGCCACCTACTTCTTCATCCTCAGACCTTTTGAGAATCAATACCTTCCCCGCATTTATAATTACACCTTTTACTGCAAAGATCATTTGATTTTCATTATTCACTATGGCACCTTCTATCTAATTCAATCTCACTTTATCCACTGTATGTTTGCTGAATTTCATTGCAGATTCATTTGACGAATAGCTTTCTAACTAATGTCATTACGTTTTATAAAATTGGCAATCACAATTCCGTTGCCGACAATGGCATCCTCTGTCCGATGGAAGCCAAGTTTTTCATAAAGCCTAACAGCCGGCAAATTTGCAGCTCCAGTTGAAACGATGGTTTTAGAAGTGTTTTTTTCATGCGCCTCAATATGTTTGATGAGTTTGGCAGCAATTCCCCTTCGAAAAAAATCAGGATGGACCATAACCCGGTGTATATCAAGTGTCCCAGCTTCCCTTTTATACGAAACGGCACCTGCAAGCTTGTTATCTATGTAATAGCCTATGAAGGTTTCCCCGCAATTCTGCAGCTGTTCAAACGTTTCTGTTAATGGCGGAATCTCAGTGGTGCCGATTAATTCCGCCTCGATTATGTATGATTTTCTTTGAAGTTCAAGCACTTCGGCTGCGGCGATGATTTGTGCCAAGCTGATTTCTTTAATTTCCGGGAGAATGGCGTAGTCACGGATTTTGTTCAGAATCAGCTCAGGTCTCCCCTGAAGCGGCGGAAGTTTGTCCAACGGGAAAAAACAGAGGTCTTTGCTCTCCCCATCAAGCATCTGCAGGGTCCCTTCCCAATCATCAGAAGCATACAGTGCAATCGCGTTGTATATTTCATCTCCATTCGGATATTGGAAATAATATTCCTCTCCCGCCAGTACATCCAGGAACTTCAGATTCTTTAAACGAAGGCCTGTCTCCTCATACAGCTCACGGCGGGCCGTCTCCTGAAAGCTCTCTCCAGGCTCCATCGCTCCGCCAGGAATCCCCCACCTGCCAGTATCAGCACGCAGCTGCAGCAAAACCTCATACCGCAGATTGAAAACCAGCACAGCAGAGCCCGCCAAAATAAACGGCCTCGTCCCAATCAGCCTTCGAATCTCCTTAATATAATCAGCCAAACAACAACCCTCCCCAAACACTTTAACACACCACCGCGCCGGGGGTCAGACCCCCAACACTTTAACGCGGTATTGCACTGGGGGTCTGACCCCCAGTGCGTTAATGCATTGGTGCGTTTTTTCTATTATACTAAGTTAAGCATAAGGAATCTTGTTTTGTTTTGAAAGGAGCATTTTATGAAATCATTAGTACTTGCGGAGAAGCCGAGTGTGGCGCGTGAGCTGGCTCGTGTTCTTGGCTGCAATAAAACGCATAAAAGCTATTTTGAAGGTAATCAATATATTGTGACGTGGGCGCTGGGGCACTTGATTGAATTGAAGATGCCTGAGAATTATGACCCTAAGTATAAGGTTTGGAAGCTTGAGGAGCTGCCGATTATCCCGGATAAAATGGGACTCAAGGTCATTAAGCAGACAAGCTACCAATTCAAGGCGATTGAAATGCTTGCTGACCGTAAGGATGTTGGTGAGTTCATCATCGCCACGGATGCGGGGCGTGAAGGTGAGCTTGTGGCCAGATGGATTCTTCAGCGCATCAATTGGCGCAAGCCGATCAAGCGACTGTGGATTTCTTCCCAGACCGACCGTGCCATCAAGGATGGTTTTAAAAACTTGAAGCCAGGCAAGCAATTTGAGGATCTGTACGAATCGGCTGTCTGCCGTGCAGAAGCGGATTGGCTCATCGGCTTGAACGTCTCCCGCGCACTGACAACGAAATACAAGGATCCACTATCAGCAGGACGTGTTCAAACCCCTACTCTGGCTATGGTCCTTGAACGTGAGGACGAAATCAATAAGTTCGTGCCAAAGGATTACTGGACAATCCAGGCGAAGGTCGGCTCCCTCACTGCGGAATGGGAGCATAACGGTGAAAAGAGGATTTTTTCACAGGAGAAAGCTGAGCAAATCCACAACAAGCTTACGAATAAAAAAGCTGTCTTGAAGTCCATCGACCGCAAGCAAAAAACAGAACCGCAGCCATTGCCATATGACCTGACTGAATTGCAGCGTGACGCCAATAAACGCTTTGGGTTCTCAGCGAAAAAAACTTCCAATGTCCTGCAGGGATTATATGAACAGCACAAGCTCGTCACCTACCCAAGGACAGATTCACGCTATTTAACGACTGACATGGAAGCAACGATGGCTGACCGCCTACAGGGAATCATGTCAGGTTATAAAGATGAGGCGAAACCTGCACTTGCACAAAAAGGAAAAGTACTGGCAAGGCGTGTGTTCAACAATGAAAAAGTAACCGATCACCACGCGATCATTCCGACCGAGGAGCGGCTTCACCTTGCTGATTTGTCGCCAGATGAAAGAAAGCTGTACGATTTAATCGTCCGCCGCTTCCTGGCTTTATTTTACCCGGCATATCAATATGAGACGATCCATGCCAGTTTCGATGTCGAGAATGAAGCGTTATCCGCGCGCGAAACGAATATCCTTGATCTTGGCTATAAAAAAGTTCTTGGTAAAGACGATGATGACAATGCAGCTAGACAAAGCCTTGGCCATCTCGAAAAGGGAAAAAGCTACTCAGTTGGCCAGATAACTATGAATAAAAAGATGACTGAGCCCCCGCTTCGCCTTTCTGAATCAGATATTCTTGCAAAAATGGAGAAGTTCGGACTTGGAACTCCTGCTACACGGGCTGAAATTATCGAGAGGATCATCTCATCTGAAGTCGTTGAACGTCAAAATGGCCGATTGTACCCTACAAAAAAAGGCAAGCAGCTGATCGACCTTGTAAACGACGAACTAACTTCACCTGAGCTCACGGCAAAATGGGAAAAAGAGCTCGAGGAAATCGCCCGCGGCAAAGGGGACCCTAAGGCATTCAAGCAGCGGATCCGTGAACAGACAGCCCGTCTTGTAACAGAAATCAAAACGAGCGACAAGTCTTATCGCGCCCATAACCTCACAGGCTCGAAGTGTCCTGAATGCGGCGAGTTCATGAAGGAACGAAAAACAAAAGAAGGTAGAATCCTCGTATGTTCAAGTCCTGAGTGCAGCTTCCGCAAACACAAGGATCCGAAGCTGTCACAGCGCCGCTGCCCTCAATGCCACAAACGGATGGAAATCCATAATGGCAAGGCAGGCGCCTACTTCCAATGCCGCCGCTGTAATGTCGTTGAAAAGGCGGAAGACAAGAAAAAAGGCGTTTCGAAGCGCGAGGAACGGAAGCTGAAGGAGAAATACAGCCCCGCGGAATCCAATTTTGGAACGAGCCTCGGCGACCTTCTCAAGGCAGCGCTGGAGGATAAAGAATAATCTTGCATTAGAATAACAAAAAGCGCAAGCGCCTTGTTCAGCCCCGACAAGCGCTGGTCGACTAAAAACGCCGCGTCCTGCGGCAACGTCGGCACTAGGACGTCCTGTCCGTCGAAGGGCCGACCAGTGAAGTTGGTCTTTGACTTCATTGGGCGGACCGAAATCGAAATGTATAGCCGACTGCCCAGAAACGCAGAAACTGGAGACTCCGACAAAGAAGCGTTTTTTGCTTCTGCCGGCGGAGTTGAAGTTTCGGAGTTTCTAGGAGGCGACACTGGACAAGCGACTCGAGGGGCTAGGCGCTGGAGCTGGATTAAGCAAATCCTGCTTAAATTATCCACACCTGATAAAATTTGCAATTTCCTAATCAATGAAAAAGCGGCCTCGTGCCGCTTTTTTTAATACGGTTGTTGCTTGAAAATCCTTCCTCTTAAATAGTATGATTATCGATGGACTTATTTAGATGGTAAAAGGAGAAACATCATGAGATTGAGAGATTGGGATCAAAATTTAAAGGTTCGCCTGTTTGGCGAAGCTTTGATGAATATAACTTTTTGGATGTTTTTCCCGTTTTTGACGATTTATTTTGCCGAAAGCTTTGGAAAAGGTAAGGCTGGCTTCCTGCTGATTTTTTCACAGGTTTTCTCGGTTTTCGCGAATTTGCTTGGAGGTTACACGGCTGACAGGTTTGGACGCAAACGGATGATGGTCATTTCCGCATTCGTCCAGGGCATCGCCTTCCTGGTTTTTGCCTATGCCGTTTCCCCCTGGTACACCTCGCCGATGCTTGGCTTCATCTGTTTTGCGCTTGTCGGGGTATTCGGATCCATTTACTGGCCGGCAAGCCAGGCGATGGTCGCAGATGTGGTCCCAGAGAAAGACCGAAGCAGCGTTTTCGCCATTTTTTACACATCCATTAATATCGCCGTAGTTGTCGGCCCGATTCTCGGGGCTATTTTTTATGTAAAATACCGATTCGAATTAATGGTGGCCGTCGGAATTATTTCCATCCTGCTCGCTCTTGTTCTCGCCAAGTGGACGAGAGAAACAGTACCGGCATCCGCTCAAAAAGAAAAGGCCGCTGATGGAAAATGGTACGACTTCCTGAAAAATCAGCTTGCCGATTACAAGGTCATTGTCCAGGATAGAATTTTCCTGATGTTTATCGTAGCGGGTATTTTGGCCGCGCAAACCTTTATGCAGCTTGATCTGTTGTTCCCAGTTTATACAAAGGATACTGTCAATAGTCAGACGGTGTTCGAGCTCGGAAGCAAGGTCTTCACTGTGAATGGAGAGCAGGCTTTCGGGCTGATCCTTTCTGAAAATGGTCTTTTTGTTGCCCTCTTCACGGTTTTCGTAACAAAATGGATGATAAGCTTTCGCGAACGGAATGTATTTGTTCTGTCTTCGATTGTTTACGCCGCGGCCATTCTAATGTTTGGGGCTACCAGCTGGATTTGGGGTTTAATAGCGGCGATGGCCGTTTTCACATTAGCTGAATTGATGACTGCAGGCCTGCAGCAAACCTTCATTTCGAATCTCGCCCCTGAGCATATGCGGGGACAATACTTTGCAGCCGCCTCATTACGGTACACGATTGGCAGGACGATCGCGCCAATCAGCATACCGCTGACAGTCTGGATTGGCTACGGCTGGACTTTTATCATCCTGAGTATTTTGGCACTCTTTAGTGCAGGCTTATATTGGGTGATGTTTAGGATGTATGAAAATAAAAGAGCTTCTGAAAAAGTGGTTTAGTGAGAGCGCAGGATTTTGGTCCTGTGCTTTTTTGGGAGCTTGAGCCTTATAATATCTTGCGAAGAACAAAAAAACCATGCGGATTTCAACATCTGCATGGTTTTAATTTTATTATTTCGTTTTAGCATCACTATACTTGAATGTCATGAAGACAAACAATAAAAAGCTCAGCAAGAGTGTAGATCCGCCGACAATGTAGAACACCATCGTGAATGTTTCCGGCAGCGGGAATGGTTTTACATTATAGAGCCACATGCCGACAGTCAATCCGATACTGCCAATGATGGCTGTCCAAACATGGAAGATTGCTAGCTTTGAAGTTTTTGGCACCTCGTAAGCTCGGTAATAGCTTGAAAAGGCGAAAAGGCTCAACCAGCCGACTACCAATATATGTGCGTGGACTGGACGGATTGCATAGTCCCCTGCCCCCGCCATATGGGATCCCAAGAATGCCCCAATCAATGCGTAAATGGCTGATAATCTCAATAAGACAACATCGTATTTCATGTAAAAAATCCTCCTGAATCCCTTTTATATACCGTATCATTTTAACTCAACAGACTGCTAGATTCCAGTTTGGCAGACCATGAAGCTATGCAATGACAACGTGATCGTTTTTACAGTACGTGAGCTTGTCTGTTCTAGTCGAATGTCTTAAGTTTCTTTTTTCCTATAAAATCGTTACAATATAAAAGAAGATTCTGAAAAGGGGCGAAATAGATGAGTGATTTTTATACTAATTTAGAAAAATATGCGGACCTTGCTGTCAAGGTTGGCGTGAACATCCAGAAGGACCAGACGCTTGTGATCAATACTACTCTTGATTCAGCTGAGTTTGTGCGCGTTGTTGTTAAAAAGGCATACGAAGCGGGCGCTAAAAATGTAGTTGTCAATTGGAATGATGATGTCGTTTCCAGAACAAAATATGAGCTTGCACCTGATCAGGCTTTCAACGAGTATCCAGAATGGCGTGCACGCGAAATGGAAGAACTAGCTGAAAATGGCGCAGCCTTCATGTCGATCGTTTCTTCCAGTCCAGACCTCCTAAAAGGTGTGAAGTCTGAGAGAATTGGCAACTTCCAGAAAGCTGCCGGTACAGCACTTTCCAAGTATCGTAAATACATACAGTCCGATAAAGTAAGCTGGACAGTCATTGCTGCTCCTTCAGAAGGCTGGGCAAAGATGGTCTTCCCTGAGGAACCGGCTGAAACACGTGTTCAAAAGCTTTGGGATGCGATCTTTAAAGCTGTCCGTGTGAATACGGAAGATCCTGTTGCTGCATGGAAAGGCCACGATGCATCCTTACACGAAAAAGTTGATTACCTGAACAGCAAGCGCTACAAAAAGCTGCATTATAAAGCTCCAGGCACAGACCTGACTGTTGAGCTGCCTGAGAAGCATATCTGGGTTGGTGCTGGCAGCGTGAACGAGCATGGCAATGAGTTCATGGCAAACATGCCAACTGAAGAGGTTTTCTCTGTTCCGTTAAAAACTGGCGTAAACGGCTATGTATCAAGCACGAAGCCGCTTAGCTACGGCGGCAACATCATCGACCGCTTCAAGCTGACGTTTGAAAACGGTAAAATCGTTGGCGTGGAAGCTGAGGAAGGCGAAGAAATCCTTAAGCACCTAGTGGCGACAGATGAAGGTTCGCATTACCTTGGTGAAGTGGCACTAGTTCCTTTCAACTCACCTATCTCTCAATCAAACGTGCTATTCTTCAATACTCTTTTTGACGAAAATGCATCCAACCACTTTGCGATTGGCAGCGCCTATGCTTTCTGCATCGAAGGCGGCAAGAAGATGTCTTCTGAAGAGTTGGCAGAGAATGGCTTAAACGAGAGTATTACTCACGTTGACTTCATGATCGGTTCCGACAAAATGGATATCGACGGCATCTCTGCCGATGGAAATGCTGAAGCAGTGTTTCGCAACGGAGATTGGGCATTCTAATCATTTTTACAAAACAGCTGTATCCATAAAACCTGGATACAGCTGTTTTTTTTCTATACGGTACCACCCATTGTGATATAATGAACTTATCTAAGAGTGAAAAAAATATTAGATATATTGTTAACCTAATCGTTTATCTGGGGGCGGCGTCTTGATTCAATTACAAATCATTGTGTCAGGAGATGTTCAGGGTGTGGGGTACCGGTATTATACACAAATGAAAGCTATTCAATTTGGCATTACAGGCTGGGTTAAAAATCTGCAGGAGGGCGGCGTGGAAATCCTCGCTTCCGGTGAAAATGATAACCTCGAACGTTTCATCGATGAAGTACGCAGAGGCAATCCGTTCTCAACCGTAGACCATATTGAAGTAAACGAAACTGAAAAGACCGAAACCTATCGATCATTCGCAATTAAATACTAAGGCTGCTTTTTGTCTTTATACAAAAATTGAACGCAGAGGACCTCGATCCTCTGCGTTCTATTTTTTTGTTTGGCACTATTAAACAAGGCTGTTTATTTTTGTTTCAGGCGTATCGCCTTCCACTAAAATCAAAAGAGCATTAATCAACATCCTTTATTAATAGCGCCTTTTGCATACTTTTCAAACTTTAATTCTTTTAGATTTTTGTTAGCTCATACGGTTTATTATGATATAGCTTTGCTTCAAGTTTCCAGGATTCCGCGAAAAGAGGGGATCATTCCGCGAAAAAACCACTTCATTCCGCGAGTATTTGTCGAAATCCCGCCAACTGGAAATTATCAATTATTTTTTCCAGTTGGAAACGGAGCGCTACACCTTATTAGCACGAGATTGGCTTGTTTTATCGCAAACATTGTTTAGATATATTTTTGTTATTTGCATTACCTACAAGTGTTTGACCTAATCAAATGAAATAACAGTCCCATCAGGTTCTTTTAAGATGGCCTCTCTCATCTTTTTCAACTGGTCCTCTTCGCTTGGCTTTACCCCCAAGAGCGATAGCAGTCCGAGTGATTCAAGCATGCCTTCGGTCCAGTTTTCCAGCTGCTTTGTCAACGCTGCGTCTTCTGGGCACAGTTCCTTAAGTGCTTTGTTTTCTTTTAAAGCCTGGTCAATCAATTCAAGGCTTAGCTCCTTCGTCAGTTGTCCATTAGCTTCGGATAATTTTTCACAGGCCGTTTTAGCGGTTTGATCCACCGTTTTCTTTACTGGTTCTACGGCAGGCTGGGTAACTGCTTTTGCCGTTTCAGCAGTTGTTTTGACCGTTTCTTTGACAGGTGCGGTCACCTTATCTGCTTCCCCTATTACTGGGCTGACTACTCCATCTACTACCTTTCCGACTGTGTCCTTGACCGGAGTGGTCACTTTGCCCACTGTATCCTTAAGTGGATCGGTCACTTTACCAACAGTATCCTTTAAAGGATCGGTTATTTTTCCAACAGTATCTTTTAAAGGATCGGTTATTTTCCCGACCGTATCCTCCAATGGATCGGTCACTTCACTTATAGGGTCGGTCACACCGTCAAGTACTGGATCCGTTATACCACCAATTCCGTCCGCAACTTTTCCGTCTTTTAATAAATCTCCATCACAGGTCAACGGCAATTGACCAGATGTAATCTTCCCGATTTCTTTCTTCATCTGCTCAAAAGGCATGGAACTCAAATCTTGTAATATTTTCAAATTACCAGGCTTCTGGACTCCGCCATCCCCGTTGATCGTTTGCAGCTGAAGTTGGTCAAGGCTGCTGCTATCAGCATTCATGGAATGGGCGACCATCGTCACATCTTCAAGCGCCGCGCTTGGCATCAATTTTGCTGCATGCACACAAGCACCCTTAAATGAAATCGCACTTGTATCTACCTGCATCCCGTTAATGTGAACAGGTCCGCTCGCTTTCATCGTGATACTGACAGTCCCGCCAGCTGTTTGGAGCTGTTTCGTCAGTTTCATTCCATAAATTTGAACAGAATCATAGGTGATCCGCAGCATCGGTTCGGCTTCCGATCCTGCTTTCTCCCCCATTATAATCATGGCCTTCATATTTTCTCCGACCACTCTGTCAGCCTGGATGATAAATCCACCAGCATCATAGGTGGAGGCACCGGCTTTTTGGATAAAAGGAAAAAATGACAGGGCGGCAAGCTGAATGATTAAGATAAATAAAATCAGTTTATTTTTTACCAGCCAGGAAAACTTCATTTTGTCTCTCCTTTACCCTGTTTTGACTGCCTGTTCAGTTATGTCTGTTTCCGGTGCTTTAACCTGAGTTGCCGGCACAACCCGCCAGGCTGTTAACAGCGAACCGCCGATGATTCCGAAAATCGTTCCGAACAGGAAGCCGCCAAGGGCACCGATTACGGATAAAATCGACAGGAATATGACAATGATGCCCAAGGCTTTAGAGGCGCTAGGCAAAAAGAAAGACATCAGTCCCATCAGCGTAATTAATCCTCCGAACAGGAGCCCGATAACTGCAACGGATCCTGGCAGGAATGTACTCAAATATAGATTCAGCGGCACCCATAAAATCATCAGCCCGCTTAGGACGGTTAAGATTGCTCCCATAAAAGGCCTAGTATGCCTCCACTTTTTAAAAACCATCGTTCGTCACCCCGATTATTTTTTATCGATTTTCTCGACGGTTAATTTCATCCCTGCCATATTGATTGTTTCTTGAAATAAGTAGTGTGTTTTTAGCTTCGCATTTTCCAGAATGATGGTACTTGAAGTCTGTTCGAATTGTTTTGTCCAGTCGTCGCTGTGATTTTCCTTCAGTGCAAGGTTCTGGAATTTTGCGTTTGCCTCGATCAAACCTGCATCATGCTGCAGACCGGATATCTGCACTGGCTTTGACGCCTGGATTTTCACGCGGATCCAATCACTGCCTACTTTAAAATCCTTGTATAATTTCAGGTTATCAATTGTAAGGGTTTCAATTAAATTTGTTCCCTGCGGTGCCGAATCAGAGCTGCTCGTCTCGCCCATCTTCGGGTAAAATTTGTATCCTTCTCCCTGCAGCTTATCGAATTCAACATAAAAATCGCCAACACCGGCAATCGGCACTGCATACGCTACTCCTGACAGGCCAAAAGAAACAAGCAGCAGCCCAAGGAGCAGGACTCCAGATGCAAGTGAAGTCCAAAAAACTTTCTTATTAATCTTGCTTTCCATTACGACAGCTTCATTCAAGGAAGCCACCTCCGTTAAAATATTTTTAAAATTCAAAATTAATTCAATTTCCTATACCTTATCCCCTAAAAATAAAAACGATAACCGCGGAAAATATCGTAACTAATTTGTTAACCCCGTCATTTGTCGGGTATATAAACATCAACGTACAAAAATCTGCATTATGAAACGAATATTCTTTTACCTGGATTAAGAGAGTGAGGACCCTCCCATGGAACATAAAATAGAAGATTTGGCTATGAAAGGGTTATTACTTTTAAAAGAAAACGAGAAACCCTTTCTTAAAGAGTGGGCTAACTTTAAAAAGGATTTAAAGGCATGGCAAAATGATCTCATCCTGGAATTTGAGGGAATGATTACTTTTGGCTTTAAGAATTTATCCAGTACTTCTTTTCAATCCTCAAATGAATTCATCCTGGCACTTGTCCATAAATGGCAGAAAAAATATCCCGAATTTGTCGATGATTTCGATGCGATCTTTTTAATCAGCGCTGTTGAAAATCTTTTTCATAAGGTCCTGAAACAAAAAGAAGATACTAGTTTCCTTGACCACCAGGCGATTCAGATCTTTTTTATGAGAATAATCGATAAGGTTTTGAGGACTCAGCAGCTAGAATACCAGGATGATAAATGGCTTCATACGATCCTCCATTTGCGGACGTTTCCTAGCAATTGGCTGGCAATCATCAGCGCTGAAAAATCTCAATATAAGGTCAGCAAAGTTATTTGTTCAGATGAGCTTGCGGTCAACGAACAGTTGATAGGGATGTGCGAGGGGTTGCAGGCTGATGGTCCAGGCGATCTTTCCATGGCCTTGTCGCGTCTGCTGACGCCAGGAATGGAAGATTGTCAGGTCCTTACGATTCCTGTTTTAACGGAGACACTGGTCATAAGTGTGAAGGAGCAGGCCGAAACGATTACAACGGAGCAGATCGAAACGCTGCGGAAGATGTACTTAAAGCAGATGAAACTCAATCACCTAGAAAATGAGCTTGAATGGAAGGATTCAACCTTGCTGTTCCAGCAGAGGCTGCTTCAGTCTCAGAGCGCCACAGACGCAGTAAAGATGATTACCCAGGGACTGGTTGATTACCTCCCTTTTTCGCGCTGTGCTTTATTCATTTATTCGCCGGGTGAACATAGCGGCGTCGGTGTCCATGGCCATAATATCTTTACCGGCTCCGTCCAGCAGATCAAGGAAAGCATAGCCGAGTTTCCGCTGCTTACAAAATACTTGAAGCATTTCAGCCATTCTAAACCTATTTTCATAGAAGAAGCGGCCGAGATATTGCCGGATAAATATGTGCGAGAATATAGTTTAAAGTCGCTGGTCGTCCTGCCAATCTATGTACCTGCCGAAAATAAGCTGATTGGCCTGGCACTGCTCGACCGCGGCGAAAACACAGCGTTTACCGTCAATAACCAGACGCTGACGGCGTTAATCAAGTTCGGCCAATATGGCGGTGAACTGCTGAACAAATACTATGAAGACGCGGTCCAGTTATTCGGCGTGCAGCGTGCCGTCCTGACATTGCGTGAGCGTGAAGTACTGAAGCTGATCGCCGAAGGAGCATCCATCAACGAAGCAGCCGACACCCTCCACCTCAGCAGCTACACCGTCCGCGACTACATCTCAGCCATCATCCAAAAACTAGACGCCAAAAACCGAACCGAAGCAGCCGTCAAAGCCCTGAAAATGCGCCTCATACAGTAACACTTTAAAGCGGTGGGGGTCAGACCCCCACTGCTTTAAAGCATCACCGCGCCGGGGGTCAGACCCCCGGCGCGGTGATGCGTTGAAGAGCTTTTCTCTATTCTCTCTCCTTCCCTTCCATCAGCCTGACGGTATTGATTTTTGATGGTGTTTCTCGCAAAATATAAGGTGGTGACATATTTTTATTTAGGGGGTCTGCTTTTTCATGTGGGAAGATTTTAAAAAGTTTGCTTTGAAGGGCAATGTTCTTGATCTGGCTGTCGGGGTCATTATCGGGGGTGCTTTTGGCAAGATTGTTTCTTCACTGGTGAATGATATCATTATGCCGATTGTCGGATTGGTAACATTCGGCGAGGACTTTTCGAAGCTATCATACAAAGTAATTAAATACGGCGCATTTTTACAATCTGTCGTAAACTTTTTCATTACTGCCTTTGCTATTTTTCTATTTATCAAGCTGATAACACGTTTTAAAAAGAAGAAAGAGGAACAAAAGGTCGAGCTAAAACCTGACTTAAAGGAAGAGCTTTTGATCGAGATTCGCGATTTATTAAAAGAAAATAAACGAATAAATGAAACTTCCTGAGCCTGTCACCGTATATATTATCAAACAAACTTTATGAGGTGACATTGAATGTACGCTTATTCAGAAAAAAATTAATGCCATCGGTGATGCGCACGTTTGCGATTTCACTGGCAATTGCTTTTATTGGCACGATGGCTGGTGTGTTTGTACCGCCGGCGCTATTCATCCCACTTGTTATTATCGAGGTCGTGATGCTGATCAGCATATTCTTCTTGCGTAGAAAGAAAGCCGTATCGTATACGTTCTTATACGCGTTCACCTTTATTTCCGGGATGACGATGTATCCAGTCATCGCCCATTATGTGGCTACCTCTGGCGCAAATGTAGTCATCAACGCGCTAGGAACAACGACAGTGGTATTTGGCGGACTTGCTTTGTACGCTTCAAAAACAAAGCGCGACCTTAGCTTCCTTGGCGGAATGCTGATGGCAGCTCTACTAGCTTTAATCGCAATCAGCCTCTTCAATATTTTCTGGCCGCTTAGCTCGACAGGAATGCTGGCATATTCTTTTATTGGAATTCTTGTATTCAGCGGTTATGTATTATTTGATATCAACAGGATGAAGCATTATGGTGTAAGCCCAGAAGAGGTGCCTTTAATGGCTCTAAACCTGTACCTGGACTTCATCAATCTCTTCCTATACATCCTTCGCTTCTTTGGTGTATTATCAAGCAGGGATTAATAAATAGGCATGACTCAGGCAGCTCGTTTCCGGGCTGCTTTTTACTTTTTACCATAAATAGGTATAAAAACCATTTTTTAATTGAGTTTATTAAGTTTTCAGTCATTTCACCCGGGTATATAAATAGTGCAAGGCCAATACAAAACAAAGAAGGGACTGGTTAAGGTGGAGAACTTTACGGCGACTTCGGAATATGTCATTGGCTATGCAAATGGAGGAAGATTCGCGCTGTTGTCTCAAGGCACGCTGGTCTTTAATCGATGGACGTAACATCGATTCACACCAGTTGAGTTTTTGAGTATGCAATAACCGAATACGACTTCATCATCGGTCATATGAACCGAGCATAGGCCAATTACTAAAACGGAAGGGACTGGTTAAAGTGGTGAACTTTACGGCGACTTCGGAATACGGCATTGGCTTAGCAAACGGAGGAAGATTCGCGCTGCTGTCCCAAGGCACGCTGGTCTTAAATCGATATACTCAAAATCGATTGGCCCCAGTGATTTACTTGGTTAAACAGTAAGTGAATACGTACTCCATAATTGTCCGCACGACCTGAGCAACGCCAAGATCAACATAGAAGGGACTGGTTAAAGTGGAGAACTTTACGGCGACTTCGGAATACGTCATTGGCTTAGCAAGTGGAGGAAGATTTGCGTTGCTGTCTCAAGGCACGCTGGTCTTAAATCGATACATTTAAGTTCGATTTACCCCAGTGAGCAAATTGAATAACAAAAACTGAATACTCCTCCCATCGTCCGTTTGTCGGACTTAAAAAAGGTGCTGGCCTGATGGCTCGCACCTTTTTTAATGGAGTCCTCCTTGCAAAAAAAATGAGCATTAAGCTGATAAGCAAAAAACTATCCTTTTTCCCAATGTGCTGCACAAGGTTTATCAAATTCAAGCAATGGATATTTAATAACTATCAATTACGAGGAGGTTTTTCACATGGAAAAAGATCATATGATCCATAAAGATGGCGAAGTGGATACTAGCAAGGTGGACGAGACTCTTAATCGAATGGACAGCGATCGTGCTGATGAGATTCTGGGTGACTTCGATGAATTCAGATCCTATTTAAGCAAACGAATCCAGCTTGGTAAAACGGCAGGATTAAATGAAGAACAGCTCGCAAACACCGCGCAGAAAATCGCTGACTATCTTGCTGATAAAGTAGAACCGCGCAACCGTGAGGAACAGCTATTAAAAGAGCTGTGGAAAGTTGGCACAGAAGAAGAGCAGCACAAGCTTGCACATATGCTTGTAAAGCTGGCTGAATAGTTTTCAATAAAAAATCGCCCTATAAAAAAGGCGATTTTTTGTTATTTGAAAAACGAATTCTTCTTCCTCCCTTTTAAGATATCTCCCATCCAGCCTTTCATTCTTAAATAAATGTAAAGGCCAACAGTTGATACAAGGATCAAAGCAGCAGCCATCGCGTATCCCAGCTTCCATTCCAGCTCCGGCATGACCTTAAAGTTCATCCCCCAAAGTGCTCCCCAGGCCATGACCGGTGTAAATAAAACCGTCATGACAGTGAGCGTCTTCATGATTTCATTCCCGCGGTGTGTCGATACGACTTCCTCAAGGTTGATCATTGTATCAATTTCTTGCTGGTATGCATTTAAAAGCATTTGAATTCTTTCAATCCGGGTAGCGACCCGGCTGAATTCGGACATCCTATTAATATCACTGCCATAAGCTTCTTCTGCAATATACTTCAACTCTGTGATTGGAATTAACAAATTCCTCCAAATCAAGAGTTCATGACGGTTTTCGTATACTCTCTCTAATATCTCGAGATTGTTCTGTTCTTTCATTTTCCAGAGCAAATCATGCAGCTGCTCCTCATATTCATCAATTTTCTTTAAGTAATTCAAGAGGATTTCTCCAAGCAAAATAAAAAAACCTTCCACACCATTTTCGGCTTGCTCCATTTGATTTTGAACACTTTCAGGATTGCATTTTAGGACCGAAAAGTCAAAATCGATTGTGATAAAGAAATCATTAGAGATATAAAAATGGAAGATATTTTTTTCATGCTTCTCTTCGATATCCTGTCGATAAATCAAGGAGCCCCAAATATATTCTTCTCCCCTTGTTTGTGTATTTAACTGAAGAAAGTTAGCTTGATTCTCTTTTATGTTGGTGTACCAGTTATTGCATGTAGGATATTTAGCAGTGATCTCGTTAAGCTCGGAAGCTTGTCCGGTTTGGAAATCATGCCACTTCCATTTTCCCTCGTTAAACGTGTGCTCCATTGGTTTCAGACCTTTCTTATTTCTGGTAATAATTAAATAATACTTTTCCCTTAAAAGAACATGTTGAAACAGAACAGCGGTAAGAACTTGGAAATACTACCAATCGAAATATGTTTTTGAACTCGATAAAGCGGGTAAACAATACCATACGAGGCAGACAAAATCGCTTTAGGCCTCTATGCACTTTCAATCAAGTGTAATTAATAGGAGGGACTATACTATGCAAACTGGCTCAATGAAATCTGCAGTCATGTTAGGTGTTGGAGCAGCGGCATTGTGGATGGCGATGAAACCTGAAAATAAAACGAAACTTACAAATATGGCAACTCAGATGAAGGATAAAATCATGCCATCAGGAAAGACGGATATCACACCTGTGGAAAAAGCAGGAAACCCAGACCCGCTTGACGTTGAGGACAACAAGATGGTCAGCGAAGGCTCCATGTACGGAGTAAATTATTACAACGAGAATTTACAGCATCAATAAACTTACCGGGGACTTAACTCCCCGGTCTATTTTTGTTTAAATCAGACCTCCGTGACAAAGAATAAAGTGAATGAAAGAAAAGTTCCTGAAGGAGACAGAGGTATGGGTATTTTATTTATTTTCATTTACCTTTTCATCGTTTTTACCGTAATCGAAATCAATTCTTCGATTTTTGTCGCCACAGGACTTGATCGGAAAGTTGCCAGGTTCCAGGTGATCTCCATGCTTACCGGCACGGGGTTTACGACTGGCGAATCCGAGCTGATCATCGACCATCCAGTCAGGAGAAGACTAGGTGCTTTTTTGATCCTTTTCGGAGCGTTCTCACTTGCGGTTATCATTTCCGCTATCACGCAATTGTTATCAGATACTTTTTATACCATGGAAATAGCCTATACAGCAGGAGCACTGCTCGTTATTTTATTCACCCTTCGCTTACCAGGCGTAAAAAATAGATTGTCTGAAAAGCTCAAGAGTGAAATGGAGGAAACTTATGAGCTGGCCGATTTGCCAATCCGGGATGTTCTGCTGATGGAGGACGATGATGAAGTAAGGGAAATTTCTATCAGCGAAGAATCTCGCTTTGCCGGAAAAATGTTTGATGAAATCGTGGGTATTGAAGATGACCTTATTCTACTCTTCATTAAAAGAGGTGACATTAATATTCGCAATAAAGCGTATCAAACCGAGATCGAGCCAGGTGACCGCCTTGTTTTATATGGCAGCAATCCCTTAATTGATGATAAATTTAAAGATGCCTGACCAAGCGGCAATGGATTAACTCCCCCTGGTCAGGCATTTGTTATTTTTACGCAAATCGGTGATTCCTTCCTTGCATACTCCATATTGCAGCCATGAGCAATTTTTGCAAAGGTAATCGAGATCCTCTGGTTCGACCTTTTCAGCAGTTAACTTTACAAGGGAGGATTTTAAATAGCTGTTGCCAGGCTCCAGACCTAAATGACGGATGATTTTACCGTCCATTGATAATACATGCTCATTCGATCCCTCACCAGCTTCACAAATTTCAAGCCCCCGGTGCGGACACGACATGCAGGCATCATCGAATGCCGCCACAACTTTTATGGGAAAATCCTGCTCAGGATCTCGTATATCATTCACGATGCTTTCCATCTTTTTAACAAACTCCGGACTGTACCCCATCCCCCTGAATCCATGGACACAAAGGAGATGATGCCCGCGCAGTACCTTTTCCACTTCATCCCTCCTGACAGTTTTTCATATTGTTACATTCTTCATGATTGATTAAAATCCTTTTTTAATAGGTCATAATGTTATTCAGAAAAACAGTGATTGATTAAAATCCTTTTTTAAATATTTCAAAACTATCCAGAAAAAGCCGCCTCTAATACCGCGGATACCGTATTGTACTCTTAGCCCTCCACGTGATCCCGATTTTTTTGCAAATCGTTAAATAATGCAAGAACAGGATGACCAGGCTTCCTGTATTCATCCCTAAGATGACTCCCTCCATGTGCCATTCCGGCCTGGAACCTAAAAGATATATGAGCGAAAAGGTGACAGCCGTTGCATAAACAGAATGAATGAAGGCGTCTTTTATCAATCCGAGCCCAATTAAATACGCCTGCATTGGAATCGTAAAGTAATGAAACAGGAAATAGGGGGCAAGCAGCTGGACATAGACCGCAGCCTCATGTGAGTGAAAGAACTTACTTGTTAAAGGTTCAGCCAAAAAGTAGAAGGCTGTTACGGAAGGCAATCCATATATTACAGTCAGAAGCATCACCTGCTGGAGCAGTTTTTGCAGCTTATGGAACTCTTTTTCCGCGTAGGCCTTGGACACGGTCGGAATCAGGATAATCAAAAATGAGTGGGCAATGAACGCTGGGAAGAATCCAATCGTCATGGCTACTCCGGCAAGCATTCCAAACTGCTCTGTCGCCATCTCCGGGGAAAGTCCGGCACTGACGACCGCGGCCTTGATTAAAAATGGCTGAACCGCATGTGTCAGCGAGTGAAAGATCCTCAGCCCTGTTGTAGGCACCGAAACAGCAACAAGATTTTTCCTGACCTCTCTGCCACTTAAGTGCTTTCCTGGAACTCTTTTAATCCTTTGATAGGAAAGAATGAATAAGTGCAGCAAATAAAGAAAGACGACGAGCTCACTGCCAGCTAATGTACAAAAAGCAACCAGCAAGGCTGTTTCACTACCAAACTCAAAGAATTGGAATAAAAATGTTAACAAACCGAGCTGGACGATTCTTCTCAGAAAATGGGACACTGCAATTTTGCCCATTTGCTGTTTCCCCATAAAAAATCCTCTGGCAATCGCCGAGATTGTCATCACTGGTATTAGCGCGAGCACAACCCACTTCAGCAACGGATGATAGTCCTTGAAAACAGGAATCACTGGCAGTGCCACTGCAGCTGCAATAAAAAGAATGGCAGTGAATACAATTGCAAGCCGGATCGCGTGTCTAATCATGCTTCGGTGATAGGAGTCATCCTTTTCTGCCACCATTTTAGAAATTGAAACTGGCAATTCAAAGCTCGCAAGCATCATAATGAGGAAAATCGTCGGTACAATGGTCATATAGTGCCCCATCCCGCTTCCCCCCAGCTCCCTGGCAAGAATCATATTAACAAGGAACTCCACCACTTCACCAAGAAAGTTAGCAACTACAAGGATTGCCATCCCCTTTAAAAAAGTATTCATAGCTTCTCTCCCACTTCTATCTCATTTACTTTTATAAACATATGAGACAAGTCCGGACAATATTAAGGAAAGTCTGTTTTCATGTGGGAAGCTTCCTGAAAATAAGTTTATTATAAAAAAAGAACCACTCTATTGAGCAGTTCTTCATCAGATCTAAGATATGCCTTCAAGCTTTAAATACAGAGACTCACGTCCTTGGTCTAATTCTTCTTTTTGAGCGTAAAGCTCCTGCAATATTTCTAGATCTGCAACTATTGCCATCTTGTTTTCGAGCAGAGCCATCTCTTTTTCAAGTGCCTCGATTTGATTCAGGAGCAGGTCCTCATCTACTGAAGCAGCGTCTTCTTTTTTCACTACCTTAACGTCGTGTTTCCTTGCTGGCGCAGTCGGAACAGTGGGTGACGCCTGACTTTTCCGTTTCTCCGCCATCTTCACTCTCGCCCTGTCATAATTCCCTTCAATTTCCGTCACCTCACCGCTTTCCAGCCAATAAATTTTATCGAAAAGCTTATTGAGGAAAAATCGGTCGTGCGATACAGCGAGCAGCGTGCCCTCGAAATCGTCAAGCGCTTCCTCGAGCACTTCTCGTGAATCAATATCAAGGTGGTTCGTCGGTTCATCGAGAACAAGAAAGTTCAGGTCCTGATGCATCAGCTGGGCAAGGCGCAGCCTCATCCGCTCTCCCCCGCTTAACTGTGATACCTTTTTAAAAACGGCCGGACCGTAAAATAAAAAGCCTGCTAGAACATTCCGGGCCTCGCCCTCATTCATGACCACTTCGTTTCTAAATGCGTCCAGCACACTGCCATCCTTACTGGAAAGCTCCATGTGCTGTGAAAGGTAACCGATTTTCACATTACTGCCCAGCCTTGCTACCCCGCTGTCAGGATTCAGCTCACCCTGGATCAATTTCAGGAGCGTTGTTTTCCCGGAGCCATTTTCGCCAACAATCGCAGCTCGGTCTTGATACTGCAGCTGGAGATTCACACCGCTGAATAGTTCCCGTGTACCGAATGTTTTCCTGGCATCTTTGATGACAAGAACATCCTTCCCGCTTCGGGCACCGGTCTCGAGCTCGAAGTTCATTTTCTTTCTGTTTAAAATGGGACGGTCCAGCTTTTCCATCCTTGCCAGTGCCCTTTCCATGTTTGTTGCTCGCTTATGCAATGCTGAACTTGGAGGATTTGACCGGTTTGCCCAATCCCGCAGACGTTTGATCGCTTCCTTCATCTTCTTGATTTTCTTCTGCTGTTCTTCATACGCCTGGAATTCACGCAGTAATTTTTCTTCTTTTTCCTTAAGGAAGCCTGAATAATTAGCATGATACAGCTCAATCTCCCCATCTTCCATATCGAGGATTTTCGTCGCCGTTTCATCCAGGAAGTAACGGTCATGCGAGATGATGAATACGGTCCCTTCATAAGATGAAAGGAATTCAGCCAGCCACTCAGCTGCCATGATATCTAAATGGTTTGTCGGCTCATCGAGTAAAAGCAAATCAGGATTACGCAGCAAGCTTAATGCTAACCCAGCCTTTGTTTTCTCGCCGCCGCTCAGGCTGTTAAAATTGGAATCCAGCAGCCCGGCAATATTCAATCCATTAGCAATCCGATCAACATAGGCATCCATTTCATAGCCGCCGCCAAGAGAAAATTTCTCCTGGAGTGCACCGTATTTTGCCAGCAGCCTTTCAAGCATGGCCGAATCTTCCGCTGAAGCTGCCATTTCTTCTTCAAGCTTTTGCATATCCTGTTGAACGATTATTAGCTCATCAAAAGCAGTTTTTAAAACATCCCTGACAGTCATCTTGGAATCATATACGGGAATCTGTGCGAGATAGCCAATCCTTAGACCTTTCTTCCAGTGAATCTTGCCTCCGTCTGGCTCTTCCATGCCCGCGATCAGCCGCAACAGCGTGGTCTTCCCGCTGCCATTCCTGCCGACTAGGCCCACTCTGTCTTTTTCATTTATTTCAAAACTCAAATCCTGAAAAATTGTATTTCCGCCATACATTTTGCTTATATCGTTAACACTTACTGTTATCATTATGTTTTCCTCCTAATGGACCTCTCCTTTCGCCTGAGCACTCGCTCTCCCCAACGCTATTCGTGCACCAGTTAAGACGCAAAAAAGCCAGGGGCAGACTGCTCTGCTCCTGGCTCCAAATATCACTGAATACAAAAGGAGGGCATAGTGCCCTCCCTATTCACCGATGCTTGTTTTTAAGCGGGAAAAGAGATGATCCTACCGTTTTGTTTTGATATTGAACTGCTAAAAAAGGGCATACGTATCCCGTTGGCAGCTGCAACAGCAAATTTTGCACGGCAAAAATAAAGGAATTCATTCCAGAATCCGCGTACAAAAACAGTCTTGATCATCTCTCTTCACCTCCGTTCATTAAATATTCATTCTTATCTTACTATTCATTTAATAGTATAGCAAGTTTTTTCAAAAGTGTTCTTGTAGAAAATCACGTTGATATTGTTGCCAGATGTTACAGAAAAATACGGGGTGATTTTTCAGGGGATCGTTTTTTAATGGCTTTTAATGACCATTCATCCGTGGGAATCTCCTGCGAGTGGTCATTACACGGTTTCTTATGACCTTTCATCAGGTGAAATCCCCAGCGAGTGGTCATTACACGAATTATTATGACCATTCATCAGTGAAAATCCCCAGCGAGTGGTCATTCCACACCTTATTATGATCACTCATCAGTTGAAATCTCCTGCGTGTGGTCATTACACAGCTTATTATGACCACTCATCAGTGAAAATCCTCAGTGAGTGGTCATTACACGGCTTATTATGACCACTCACTCTCATAAAAACCCTCAGCGAGTGGTCTTTATTTATAGCTGCTAAAAAATGTCCTCCTTCAAAATTTTCAAATAAAAAAGACCTTAATCAAACGTTTGATTAAAGTCTATCCAAGCCCGTCGTTTCGGGTTTTCTCGTATTAAATATCAATTTTTCCCATTTAAGATAATCTTTTGGTTTTAGCGTTTAAGGCATCTTCCTTCGCGGGTATTGACTAGTAACAAAGGAGTGGGTGGCATTGCTTAGACACGTGGAACTTTCAGATTACCAGCTCTGGATGTGTAAAAAAATAAAGGAAAAGTTAGCTGAAAAGCATGACTATATAAATAGCGCTTCCCATTACCCAAATGAATTTGAGGAACGGGAAGTCATATCCATAGCTTTAAGCGAAATGCTTTTGAAATTAGACGTAATCGACAAAAAAGTGACTTAGATTCCGGGGGGCCAATCGGCCTCTTTTTTGTGCCGTTATTCGATGAAATCTTTATTTCGGTCTTTCTTTTTCAGCTCTTCAAGAATGTCCTTTAAAATCGTTTCCTGCCTTTTAGTACTTGTTACCAGCATTACAAATAAAGCGATCATGACGATTGGAACACCTATTGATGCCATGATTCCAAAGAAACCAAATAAACCCACGAGTCCTTCCATACCATACTCCCTCTTTGTTTAGGATAGCTTTTAAAACTATTCATTCTAAACAACAATGAGCTTTAGAACGCATATCGAAAATCAGCCAAACTCTTATTTCACAAGCGAATGCCTAAAAGCATAGATGACGGCCTGTGTCCGGTCCTGCACCTGAAGCTTGCTCAAAATATTGCTGACATGCGTTTTAACAGTCTTTAAAGCTATAAATAGCTCGTCAGCAATCTCCTGGTTGGTCTTACCCTCGGCAATCAGCTTCAGAACCTCCATCTCGCGCTCTGTCAGCTCTTCATGCGGCAGCAGCGTATTTTTTTGGCGCATTTTCATCATCATTTTCCCAGTCACTTCGGGCTCTAGTACCGGCTGTCCCGAGTATGTAACTCTTACAGCGTTCGCGATTTCACTCGCCTTCGAGGTTTTCAGCATATAGCTCGTCGCGCCTGCTTCCAGTGCTGGATACACTTTTTCATCATCAAGGAAGCTTGTTACGATGATGACTTTCGCTTCCGGCCACTTTTCGATAATCTGCCTTGTCGCTTCAATTCCGTCCATTTCCTTCATGACCAGGTCCATCAGGATAATATCCGGTCTCAATGAAAGAGCCAGCTCGACTCCCTCCTTGCCATTTCCTGCTTCGCCGACAACCTCAATATCAGGCTGTGCCGACAAATACGATGAAACTCCGATCCTTACCATTTCATGATCATCAACAAATACCACTTTAATCATGCTTCTCACCCGCCACCACTAAAATTGGAACCTTGACTTCAAGCCTGGTTCCTTTATTTTCAACACTGACAATCTTCAGTGTTCCGCCGATTTCTCCGGCGCGTTCATGCATATTCTGGAGGCCATAAGATCCTGCTTTCGTTTCTTCCACTTTAAAACCAAGTCCATCATCCACAACCCGCATGATTACCTTGTCGTCTCTTTTAATCAGCAGCACTTCAAGCTGCTCTGCCTTTGAATGGCGCAGTGTATTTGAGACAGACTCCTGCAAAATGCGGAACAAGTGGTCTTCCACTCCCTTATCCAAAGGAAATGGCTCTACCTTCCACTTTATATTCATCGTGACTTTTTGCTTTAATTCGATTAAAAGCTCCTCGATTCCTTCCTGCAGGCATTTCCCTTTCAGAGCTACTGGACGCAGGTGCAGGAGCAATGCCCTCATTTCAAGCTGCGATTGATGGATCATTTCCTCGACCATTTTCAGCTGCTTAGCTTCACGGTCCTCGGAAGGAGCTTTTGTTTCATTGATCGCTGACATCATCATCGATGCCGCAAACAGCTGCTGGCTGACCGAATCATGAAGCTCTCGGGCCAGGCGGTTCCGTTCCTGCGATATGATTTCCTGGATCCGCGATTCCTGCTCTTCCGCTTTTTCAGTCGCGAGCTTCTGGGAGAGCATCGCCTTTTCAGAAATCTGCTTATAAAGCTTTTCAACACGTTTGGATATCGATAAAATTTCCGCGAAAGCCTGGTTTTGCTTAACTTCCGGCTGTTGACCTTCCTCCAGCTCGAACAGCCAGCTGTCAACGGCTTGAAATTGCCTGCGCCAGTAAGTCCCAGACGCAATTCCAAATGCAATTCCGAGCACGACGCTAATACTGAAGGAAAAAATGATGAAAGGAATGTCCATCAGCTCACGGTTCCATAAATCAGAAAGCCTGGCGATTGGAAACACCAGCAAATAAGATAAAGTCAAAGCTGCAAATAGAATAATTCCAAGGGTCAATCCCCATAAAATCTGGCGCATGATTGAGGTCATATTCTTTTCACCTCGATATTCCCAATGACCATCGACGTGAAGATTTTGACCTTTTGCTCTGCCTCATCATACCCTGGCGTCTGGAGGAACAGGCTTTGATTCAGCACCCTGCCTTCCTGATGCTCAAACACCTCGGCTGACCCAGCAACTGCAGAATGTCGAACGGTTACTTCTAAATCATATGGGACGAAGATTTTCACATTCCCGATCATTTTACGTATGAACACGACGGTTTCACCCTTTGGCAGAACGGTCAGGCTAAGATCTATTACACTGTCACCGACACCTGTCTGAATGTTGACGTCGTTCCACTCATACACATGGGACGGCGTCTCCTGAGGGCCAAACAGACGATTTTTAAACAATGGCGGCTTTTCGATGATCAGTTCCTTCTTCTTTTCGATTTCCGGCTCTTGTAAAATCGGCGTTATGAACTCCGGCTTCTTTTTCGACTGAGCAAACTGGTATGCAAGATAAATCAGCACAGCCAAAAGGAAAAACCTGAAGGTCATCATGCTGAAGACACTGCTCAGGAAAAAGAATATTCCTCCCCAGAACAGGAGCTTCCCCGACTTCTTTGGCATCAAACTGCGGCCAAAATAAATCATCGCCCCGCTTGCAAGAAGGGAGAAAATCAAGCCTTCATTAAAAAACGAGACTTCCAGCAATAGCAGAATCGCTCCAGTAATGGCAATCCAGCTGATATAGTCATTCTTCACTTTGTTTAACACACTGCTTTCCTCCTTTCCTCTTAATCTTTTACATGGCTGTATTGACACTTCTTCAGAGGTTTTTGGAATTACCTTGAACCAGCCCCTTTTTTAAAACGGAAAGCATTTTTTGAGGAATTTTTGATGAAGTCCTTTCGGGGTGATATCCAAAAGGCGCAGATGCCTGCGCCTCTTTAGAATACCATGTTTTGCCTATTAAATAGAATGTGTTTCTTTACTTTTAAATTCTTTTTCCAGCTGGGCGATCCTGCCGTCAATCGTATTGCGATAGTGAGAGGTTTTTATTTTTTCCTCAAGATTGTCCAGATACGTCTCCATATCAGCAAATCGGGAATATGCTTTGTCAGAGTAAGAATTGTTATCCAGTACTTGATCCATTCGGTAGTGTGCGCGAGTGACATTTTCACGTCCCATCAATTCCAGCCTGCGGATATGCATATCTTTTAACTTATGCTTCATATCTTCATATTTTCGCTCAAGCTCGAGCTGCTGCTTTGCTGCATTCATTAATGCCTCCTGCAGCCTTGCAGCTCTTTCCTCATACTGAGCCTGCTCCTGGCTGGCAAAACCTTGAAGCTCTGCTTCTCCTGCTCTCATCGCAATCTCTGCCTGGTACTTGCGCTTTTCCGCCATCTCAAGAGCCTGATGATGCTCGCGAGTGAACTGGTCCTTCAGTTGGCTTTGACGCTCAAGGAGTTTCCTCACCTTTTCTGTTTCCACTTCACATTCACGAAGATACTGGTTCAGAAGCGCGATTGGATTTTGATTTTCTTTTTTGTCTAGTGCCTCGTGAAGATCTGCCATTACCGTGTTTTTGATTCTTGTTAATAGATTTGCCATTTTAGTTTCTCTCCTTTAATTGGTCATTTTTTTAAAAAAATTGTCTGTGTTAAACTTGTCTGTTGATTTCCGCTCCAGGCGCTTGCTTTCCGGGGGGCGTCAGGTGAGCCTCCTCGTCGCTTTGCTCCTGCGGGGTCTCACCTTGGCCGCTAATCCCCCAGGAGTCAAGCGCCCTCCGCTCCAATCAACAACCGTTAAATTAACATTGTCCTTTAACACAGCCTTTAAATTGGTGAAGCCGGCTTTTAATATACTGCTCAGCCATTCATGTAACTGGTCAAACTTAGTTGTTTTTCATCTGAGCCCATTGCTTTTCGAAATTTACGAAAGGGTCATTTTCTTCGTAGACTGCTTTCTCTTTTTTGTCCCAGTTTTTATACACAAGGTAAAGGACATATGCAGCTGCGATTCCCAGGATCGCTGGTACGTTAGATGCTGTCGCCATCAGGATGATGAAACCTGCGATTCCCCAGCCAATTTTTCCGGCTGTTGAATTTGTCTTTAAAAATTGCTTCACTGCAAAGTACAGCACGAGCAAGCTGACTGCCAGCCCCACAAGCGGTCCAAGGTTCGAAATCAGCACCATCGCAGCAATACCGCCGGCAACGACTAAACCGAATTTTTTCATTTTCAATTCCTCCTTATCTCTTATGGTTTAATCTTACCTTTATCGCGAAAAGTCTATAACGTGCCTGAGCTTGATTTTCAAGTAAGACCTGAGGCTTAGATGCGGGCAGGACTGGCGGAACTGCGCTATGAAGAGGGTTGTGGGCAAAGGAAGATATTAGCTGTTATAGAGAGGTTTTAACGGGTATCAAATAGAAGGTATCGAGAGGAGGTCATCACATGTTTGGATTGCATGATATCATAAAATTTCTTTGGTCATTCTTTTTGATTTTACCGATGGTAATTATCGTTCATATACTTGGTCATATTACTTTTGCAGCTATTTTCGGCGCGAAAGGAATTAGAGTAAGACTTGGCAGCGGGAAAAGACTCTTTTCTTTTTGGAAAATCGATATACACCAATTCTACTTTTGGTCGGGAGACTGTGAATTTGAATATGTAACATTCGATAATCGATTATCAAAGACCATCATTTTATTAGGAGGCTCACTTTTTAACCTGATAAGTATGCTCTTGCTTAATCTTTTAATCTGGTTCGACTTATTCGAACCCAACATAATGGCTTTCCAATTTATCTATTTTTCGTTTTACTACTTGTTCTTCGCCCTGCTTCCGATGGATTATCCAGGAGGAGCACACAGCGATGGCAAAGCCCTGTACCGCTTATGGAAAAAAGGCGAACGAGGTGTTTCATCGGTTGACTGCCAGTACAGATGTTAAGCATCAAAATTGAAAATGCCGGCCAGATTTTTAATCTGGGCCGGCATTTTTTTTATAAAGAAAGATTTCTACAGCAAATCGAGCGGTTTCCCTTTAAAAGTCCGAGCAAAAAAAGACTTCTGCTCCATTGAGTTGGGTTTATTACTTGTTTGGTTGAATTTATTACTTTTTTGTTCTGGTTTATTACTTGTTTGTTCTGGTTTATTACTTGTTTGGTTGAATTTATTACTTGTTGTAGGGATTTTATTACTAGTTAAGGAATTATTACTTTTCGGGTAATTTTCGGAACAATGATCCCAAGCAGAATTCATAAGTCCCAAATGACCTAGACCAAATAAAAGTCAACCCTGCAATTTCAAGCAGCAGGGTTATGAATAAAGCTTTCACTTCGTTATAAACAGCTGTGTCCAATAATGTCCGTAATCTCCGCCTGGTGCATAGCCGGTTCCAATATGGGTGTAGGTGCCGTTCAGGATGTTTTTCCGGTGAGCAGGACTGTTCATCCATGACTGGACGACTTCCCCTGCTGTTCTTTGTCCTGCAGCGATGTTCTCGGCTGCACTGCGGTAGGAAACGCCGAAGTGCCTCATCATGTTGGACGGATCACCGTATGTAGGACTTGTATGGGAAAAGTAATTTTTATCTCTCATATCCGCTGACTTAAATTTGGCTACCCTTGATAACTCCCCATCTGGCACAAGCGGTTTGAGGCCAAACCTGGCACGTTCAGCGTTTGTCAGTCTGATGACATCATCATCGATTGATATCGCTGTGCCGGCACCTAAGCCTGGTATATTGATTTTTTGTCCTGGGTAGATCAGGCTGGGGTTGTTAATTTGCGGGTTCGCCGCAATGATTTCCGAAAGTCCGACTTGGTATCGCACTGAAATTTTCCACATAGTATCACCTGGCTGGACAGTATGTACCTGCTGTGCAAACGATATGGCTGGGACCAGCCAGAATAGCAGGAATACTGCCAGTATTACTTTCTTTCCCATTATTCATTCCTCCTCGAATGTTAGGATGAGAAATTTTTTGGAAAATATACTTTAAAATGCCACTCAAGCTTTTTTTCCTTCATAAGAGAAAGCATCATCAATATGCTGCATATAGTTTTAATAAGGGAGGAATGCACATTATGGGCTATCTTTGGGTGATGACCATCGGTTTTGTCATTTGTCTCGGCATGGCTGGCGCAGCATTTATGTACGGTATTTTTTCTTCATTTAAAATGGAAGACGCTAGTCGAATTGATTTACTTGATACAAGAAATGAGGATGATAAGACCTGAAGTCTATCATTCTATTAAAATGCCAAAAGGCTGCCAAATGCTTGGCAGCCTTCTTTTATGACATATACTTAAAAGTCTCTAGTGTTGTCTAATCGTGTGTTAGCAGGATTGTCCGAAGTCAAAGGTGCATCGACTGGATCTACCACGCCAGTTCTCGTTGTGTCATTAAAGCCAACACGGTTTTCGTCGCGCTCAACAACAACAAGGATTTTTCCTTCTTTTACATAGCCTTCATAACGGTCTGCTTCATCTTCAGGGATTCCCATTCCGATCAGTGCGCCAGCTAAACCGCCAGCACCTGCTCCTACTGCCGCACCTGTAAGTGTTGCAGCGATTGGTCCCGCAGCGACGATTGGCCCGATACCAGGAATCGCTAATGCGCCAATTCCGGCTAATAACCCTGTAAGGCCACCTAAAATGCCGCCTGTTGCTGCACCCGCAGCAAGACCTTCCTCTGTCTTCGTACCGGTAGCTTCATTGATGTGATCAACCTCATCATCGTTTTTGCTAATAACAGAGATGTCTTCTGTTGAGTACCCTTGTCTTTTCAAGTCCTCAACAGCCTGGATTGCTTCACGCTCGTTATCGTATACTCCAACTAGATGTTTTTCATGTTCATAATACATAATAAAAGCCTCCTTTAGACGAGTAGTCTTTTTTAATGGACGTGTTGTCCTTTTTAAAGATACCCGTATAATAGGGGTGCAAACATAATGTCGAATGGTTTGCAAGGGTTATTTTAAAAAATATTGTAATTTTTAATCAATCTTCTGCAGTATCGCTGTCTAAAAGATCCCATGGTGTAATGACGCCGATCGGCTTGCCATGGCGGTCACCTGTTTCCGTAATGATGACAGCCTGAAGTTTTTTTCCTCTTGTGTGATAGCGTTCAAACAATTCTTCAATTTCATAGAGTGACGCATCCTCGGTCACGAACGTGACGAAGTAATTCTTCCCTTTTGTTAAAAGTTCTTTGATCCGTACATCTTCAAAATGGATGACTTCACTTGAGAAGTGTTTCGCCATCCACTGGATGATTTCCGTGGATGTGAGAAGCGCAACATACTTATCATCCTTGTCGTACACAGGGAATCTTGTAAAATCGAACTTATTTATGACTTTAAGTACATCTTTAAGATAAGCATCCTCATAATAGTAGAATACCGGACTTGTCGCAATAGAAAGTGCCGTCTGCGGCTTTTCAAACTCCCGGCAAATCTCCTCGATGCGTTCAACGACCTCGATATGCGGCTCGGCGATATAGAAATCCGCATTCACTCTTTCATGGACAATTGCATTACGAAGCTTTGCGAACTGGTGCAAATCACTCTTATATTTGCGGATGAGCGAATGGTTTTTATGACCTGAATATAACAGTTCAACAAACGCATCGCTTTCTGTTTCCTTGACCATCTCCCTTAAAGCCTTGTGAATCCTGTTAAAAGCGGTCTCGAATTTGCCGGACTGCTCCTTATGATTGACCTCTTGTGCTTTTTCATCATTGCTTGCTTCTTTTTCTGCGTTGCTGCTTTGTTTTTTCGTGTCATTTGTTTGAGCTTTATTGTCTTGTGAGAGCTGAGATTCTGCGTTGATCTTCTGATTTTCGTTTTGATTTAATTGCTTATCATCATTGACGTTTGATCTTTGCTTCCGGTTATCCCCTGTTCCATTCGGTCGTTCTGAGGATTTGTTATTGCGGATTTGCTGCTTATTTCTTTTATCCCCTTGCTCTTGTTTCTCCACACCATTTTGTTTCTTGCCTTTTGGGCGTGGCTGTCGAGTTTTCTTTTCGGTGTCATCTTCATTACGTATTTTTTTCGTTTGTACCTGTTGGTGTTCCTTGACGTGCTGATCTTTATTGTTAATTGAATTCTTATTTTTCTTTTGTTCTTTGTCCTGTGTATTTAAAACAGTTTGCTTTTTATTGGATCTATCTTTAACTTGAGTATCATTAGCCAAAATGGTCCCTCCAAAATTCATATCATCTTACATTATTGTTACTACCCTAAATACCTGTTTTTGTAATCCTGGTTATATAATCTAAAAATACCAGAACAGCTGGATGGTTGGCCTCTTTATTTTTTTTCATTATAAAAGTTTGTTACAATTAATGGTGTACATACATGGTTTCCATTTAACATATTGAAGGTTTGATTGAAATTTTATAAAGAAAAGAGTTGGATTTTTTGGCAACAACAAAGAAAAAACGATTGGTAAAAGAAATTAAACAGGTGGTCATGATTACGATTGGGGCAATCGTAGCGGCATTTGGGCTTGATATGTTCCTCGTACCTAATGCAATTTTGGATGGAGGAGTGATCGGTCTATCTATTATTGCGGGTGAATTAACCGACATTTCAATGAGTATCTTTTTAATTATCTTCAACATCCCGTTCCTCTATATTGGTTATTTGAGAATGGGTTGGAAGTTTACGCTCCGCACTTTATATGGAGTTGTGATTTTATCAGGGGCCACTGCCTACCTGCACCATTTTGACCGCGTTACCGATGATTTATTTTTAGCAACGATTATTGGTGCCGTAATCCTGGGTACAGGTGTTGGTCTTGTGATCCGGGCTGGCGGCGCATTGGATGGGACAGAAATTATCGCCATCCTCGTAAGCAAAAATCGTACCGTGTCAGTCGGACAAATCGTGATGATCATGAACTTTTTCATCTTTATTTTAGCGGCCTTGTTAGTGTTTAGCTGGGAGACAGCCATGTACTCCATCATTACCTACTTTATAGCATTTAAAATGATCGATGTTGTTGTGGAAGGTATGGAGGAATTAAAATCAGTGACGATTATTTCAGATATTCCTGAGGAAATCGCTGAAGCATTATTAAGGGAACTAGGACGAGGGATGACGTATATTCATGGCGAAGGGGTTTTCACGAACGAGCCTAAAAAGATCATCTATACCATTGTGAGCCGTATTGAACTGTCCACACTGCGTTCTACCGTCCATGATTTGGATCCAAATGCGCTAGTTGCGATCGAGAATGTCGCCGATGTAACGGGAAGTAACTTTGGGAAGAGTAATGCGCATTGATTTGACAGGGAATTCTGCTGTAATCAGGCATTCAATGCTGTAAACAGAGTGTTCTCTACGAAATGGAAGGTAATTTCTACGGAATATAATTTATTTTCTACGATATCCTGGATAATCTCTACGAAATAAAAGGTATTTTCTACGGAGTTTCTAAATAATCTCTACATTCACCATCTACTGGAAACACTCTTGTGCAAACGACAAGGGTGTTTTTATTTGCATGTAAAAAAGTGCCCCGCATTCCGCCGGGACACTTCACTTTTAATCGATTGGATTGTTCATCTTCTTTTCTTTTTGACCGGTTGTGAATTCGACCAGTTCTTCAGGTGTATTATTACCTTTTTTCTTATTGTTATTCCGCTGTGCATTTGCATTGCCAAGCTTTGTTTTACCCATGCTCTCTCGCTCCTTTTGGTGGATTCAAGAAGTAGTATGGATTTTTTCCTCGGTGTTTATTCTGAGTTGAGGTGCTCTCCGTACCATTGTTGCCTGCTCGTATGCATAGGCCAGCTTAATCAACAACGGTTCGCTGAAGGCCGTCCCTGTAAAAGTAATGCCGACCGGCTCACCTTCTGATGTATATCCGGCGGGAACAGTGACTGATGGGTACCCTGCTTTCGAAGGAATCGTCGAACCGTCCATCGGAAAAAGAATCGCGTCCACATTGTACTCCTTCAATACGTAGTCGACACCCTGCTCCCTGGACATATAGAGGTTATATTCAAGCTCATTCAGGTATTCAGCCTCCGTCAACGTTCCGCTTGTCTCTTCAGATTCAAGCAAAATCTCCTGGCCGTACTTCAGCGTTTTTTCGCCATGCTTATAATTGAAAGCAATCACATCAGCAAGCGTCCTGACTGGAATGTTAGGAGTTAACCTACTTAGATAAGCATTTAAATCAGCCTTGAACTCATAGCTAAGCACTTTATAGCCCCACTTCGCCTTTGATGCAGGAATCGCCACTTCGACTACTTCAGCACCAAGCTCTTCAAGCTTATCAACCGCTTTTTGAAAAATTTGCTCCTGGTCCTCTGATAATTTTCCAATATACTCCTCACGGGCAATCCCGATTTTAGCGCCCTTCAGCCCTTTACTATGAAAGAGATCGTTGTTTTCGAATTCCGGCAATGCCAACATGGTCGCAGGGTCTCCTGGATCCTGTCCGGCAATTGCTTTTAAAAGGTAAACCGCATCTTTTACAGTTCGTGCCATTGGACCAGCTGTATCCTGTGTATGGGCAATCGGAATGATTCCCGACCTGCTGACTAGACCGACAGTCGGCTTGATTCCAACAAGAGAATTTTGAGATGCCGGATTTAAAATCGAACCGTCCGTTTCTGTTCCAACCGCAACTGCAGCCAGGTTCGCAGCAATGGAAGCGCCAGATCCTGCACTCGAGCCGCCAACATCAAATTTTCCATGTCCATAAGGGTTCAGAACCTGGCCGCCTCGCGAACTATACCCGCTCTTCATCCCATTCGCCATGAAGTTTGCCCATTCCGTCATATTCGTTTTGCCAAGGATGACCGCTCCTGCTTCCCGAAGCTTTGCAGCTACAAAAGAATCCTTAGGGGCAATCGAGTCCTTCAGCGCCAGCGAGCCCGCACTTGTATGCATTTTATCGTGTGTGTCTATATTATCCTTCAGCAGCACTGGAATTCCATGAAGAGGGCCTCTAGCTCCTTTCAGCTTGCGCTCCGAATCAAGCGCAGCCGCGATATGTAATGCGTCTGGATTCAATTCAAGGACAGAATGGATCGTTTTATCAAAAACAGCAATCCTAGCCTGGTACATCAACACAAGATCATGCGAAGTCAGCTCGCCGCTCTCCATTTTCGCTTGCATATCATCTATAGTAGCTTCAGGAAGCCACTCTTCCATTAAACTTTTTAAACGAGGATTATTCATTTTTAGGTTCCTTTCCAATTTAAACTACACATATATATTCTTAATTTTTATTGAAAGTCCTTTTTTAAAAAGGCTTTGATAAACTTGCCCATTGTTTTCGCTCCAAGCAGCATTAAACCCACAATAAAAAAAGCCACAGGTTTCCCCGCAGCTTTACGAAATATTATTTTGCAGCTTCAACCATTTTACCTTGATAAAATTCTGCTAAAACTGGCTCAATATTGAGCGCTTTACAGAACTTCTTCAAATCGCGCTCTTCACGTTCGTTGACGATGGAGATGACGGTTCCTTCTGCTCCAAAACGACCAGTCCTGCCTGAACGATGGATGTATTGGTCCAGTTCCCTTGGAAGGTCAAAATGGACAACATGGGTCACGCCTTTAATATCGAGTCCTCGAGCTGCGATATCCGTGACGAGAAGCATTTCACTGTCGCCTTCTCGGAACTTCTTTATATAACGCTGGCGGTCCTGCTTCCCAAGGTCACTGTGAAGCTGGCCGACATGGATGTCCTTGAATTTCAGCTTGTCAGCTGCGATTGTGAGGTTGGCGATATCTTTTATAAAAACAAGTGCCTTTACCCCTTTAAGTCGGGCGATTTTTTCAAGAATTTTAATTTTGTCGCGCTGCTCGCTGACAAAGTAGATGTGGTCCACGTTTGCAGCCTCGATCGTTTCGTCTTTTTTCACCTTGATCACTTCAGGATCTTTCGCCAAATTTTTAACCGACTTTTCAACAGCCGGTGGAAGAGTCGCGGAAAAAAGAAGCAGCTGGCGCTGGTCAGCCAGTGTAGCCTTGATGATGTTATTTATTGTTTCGCTGTGCTCCGGAGTCAGCAGCTGATCCCCTTCATCAAGAACAACCGTCTGGACTTTATGCATCTTCAGCTTTTTCTGCTTGATCAGTTCATATGTCCTGCCAGGTGTCCCGACAATGATGTGCGGGCTCTTCTTCAGCTTATCAATCTGCCTTTTCAGGTTGGCTCCGCCAATAAGAGTAGCCGCTTTAAGCTCGGTGCCCTCTCCCCACTTCTGGATTTCAGAAAGGATTTGCATGACGAGCTCCTGCGAGGAAGCCAAAATGACTGCCTGTGTATTCTGCATCTTCGGATCGATTTTATTTAAAACCGGAAGCAGGTATGCTAGCGTTTTGCCAGTACCAGTCGGCGATTCCGCAATCACGTCTTTTCCTTCTATTATTAAAGGAAGCGTTGTGGACTGAACAGAAGTTAACGTTTGGAAGCCTGCTTTTTCCCAGGCCTGCTGGAGGAACGGTTTCAATTGAGCAATAATTTGTTGAGTGTCTGACATAATTTTCTCCTTCAACTTAAATCTTCATAGTAATGATACTAGCTAAAACGGATTCATAAGTCCAGTATTGCCGTGAGGTTTTGCAATTAAAAGCCGTGATGGAGATTACAGCTTTAGTTTTCGGGATAAAACATTGATCTTTATTTAGCTCTTCCTCACTTACCTTTATAGTCGATTCAAAGATTGTATGTTTAAATTGATATTAAAATCCCAAATATATTACCATACTAAGTCAAACAAAAAGAGCAGGCATACCTGCTCTTTTAATTTTCCACCAGAATATTTTTTAGTTTTTGGGCATCTTCTTTGTCTAAGGTTCCTAAAGCCTTCTTTTCTCTGTCAACAATCGTTGCTGATGCCACGCCTTGATTAAACCATATAAAATAATCAAATAATCTTTCTGGCATATTTTTATCAGTCGTGAAGAACAAAGTGGCTTTCACATCTTCTTTTCTAGCCATTTCAGACTTTACGTTCTGTTCCCACTCTATTTTTGCAAATAACCCTCTTAAAGCTTTAATGTTTTCTTCCTCTGTAATGATTGTTTCATTGTCGCTGTTTTCACCTGTGAATATTTGAACATCTACTCTAGTCAGTTGGTTTAAGTCAAACTCTTCAGGGACTTCATTTGAACATCCGGTAATCGTTATTAAAATAATAGTGAAAATAGATAAAATGACAAAATTTCTTTTCATTTGAGAACCTCCGAAAATTTTGCTTTTCTAAGTATATTCGACACTTCTCATTTAAGCCCTTTTAACCTATTTCATTAGGCATTCACTATAAACATAAAAATAGCAGCTTAAACAGCGAAAACATTCAGCTTAAAAAGAGCCATATCAATAAAAAAAAGACAGACCAATAAAATGCTATTTGGTCTGTCTTTTAATTATTTAGTTTATCACTCTTAAAGGAGATCCTGTTAGGCGAAAGCCCGATGTCCTTCTTAGTAATTTCTTATTTGTGGATCCAGACAGCACCGGCTGAGTTGTCTTTCGCTTCGCCGATAACCTGGAACTTAAGGCCTAATTGTGGAACCTTGCGTCCTGCATCTGGAATCAATTCGTTCATGTAAGATTTTGAATCATCAAATTGCGTTACACCTGGCAGTCCTTTGTAGTCAAAGATTCCACGTGACGGAGAATCGATGTACCATGCAGGAGTCTGATCCATTGAGAATGCAGCATCTGCTACCTGATATCGTGTACTTTGTTTTACTGATGGTTGGCCATTTAGTGTTCCAACGATCGCTTCTGGATGTGAATCGACTGGTCCTAAGAAGCCTTCACCCGGGTGGACACCAACCCAGTTATCTGTGAATGAGTCATCCGCATACCAGACTACCATTCCTGTATTGTACTTAACGCCGCGGCCAGCTAGAAGTGCTTTATCAGAACCAGCGTAGTTTCTCCACTCTAGGTAGTAGTAGTGGTCTTTTAAGAAGATTCCATTTGATTGTGTGAAACCATCAAGCGAAACAGCCGCATCGCCTTCAGCGCCATCAGCGAATGCTTCTTCTCCATCAACTGTCAGCTTCAACTCGTCCATTGCAAAGCCTTCAGGAGCCAAACCGCCATCTGTTACATATTCAAATACAAGTTTTACTTTTTTGCCGGCAAATTGGCTTAGATCATATTTCACATCTGCCCACTCGCCTTTAGTAGTATCCATTCCATCTGCAACGTTAGTATCGCCGATTTTATCAACTGCTACTTCTTCGCCATCTGCAGTAACTGCAGTGACATATACATAGTCATAATCGAATTCTACTTCATAGTTCGCTTTGTAACTAAATTCAGCGTTTGCTGCATTTGTTAAATCGAACTCAGGAGTTTCCAACGCAGTATGAAGATCATCACCTTTTTGGCTGTAATAGTACTTGCTGCCAAACTCAGGCTGGATTCCCTTCACTTCCTTCTTAGGAAGGTTAACTTTTACAATACCTGCATTCTTGGACTTCGTAACACTCTGGTCAATGACTGCTGCCATACCATTTTTATCAATGTCTTCGTAGTTTACTTCCGTAATGTTGGCCCAGTTGCCGCCAATTGTCTTTTGGAAGAACTCTTTATTTTGCGGAGAGAAGCTTGGTGCTTCCGTTCCTGCGATATTGCCGTTCCAGCTTCCGCCGCTCATGATGGACCATGATGCAACAGGGTCACCTTGGCCAGTGTACTGAGTGTCATACTCATCTGGAAGACCTAGATCATGTCCAAATTCGTGAGCGAATACGCCGACTGCACCGTCTTCTGGCTCAATTGTGTAATCGAATGCAGCCATTCTTCCTTCTTTCCAATAGTCAACATTTGCCTTTGTATTTGGTACAGAATAAACCCCGCCCAAATTCCAGCGATGTGACCAGATCGCATCATCACCAAGTGCTCCGCCGCCAGCTTCCTGTCCAACACCTGCGTGCAGAATCATTAAGTGGTCGACCAAGCCGTCCGGTTCGTTTTGATCTCCGTCCCCATCAAGGTCATACTGGTCAAACTTATCGTAGTCTGCCAAGTTAATGCCTGAAGCTACAGCTGCATTCAAAGCATCCTTTACTAATCCGCGAGGTCCTTTTGTTCCTGGTTTGTTATCATGGCCACCTTCAGGATTGTCGCTGCCATAGTCACTGTAGTTTCCAGGTACTGTCAGCCAGTCAGAAACCTTCCCGTCCACTGTATAGCTTCCGCCGGATTGCTCTTCATAATATTGTTTGAACGTTTTTACTTTCTCACCATTGAAAAGGGTGAAATCTTCGTCACCAAACAACATTTTTTCATAATGTTCTTTGTTGAAGTCATCAGAATACATATATCCTGGTTCCTGTTCAATGTTGTTGTGCTTGAAGTCTGCATATTCTACAAGAAGGACTAGAACCTCATCCTCACGCACATCACCGTTATAAGGAGCTTGCTTTGCAGAATCAACTTTGACTGCACCAGTCGGCTTTCCCTTTTTAAAGTTTTCGTGACCCTTGTCAAGCTGTTTTTTAAGCTTGTCCTTTTGCTTTGTTACGAAATCCTTCGCCTTATTATCAAACTCTTTTTGCTCCTTAGTTAAAGCCTTGTCAGCTTGTCCTGGCTTTTCGCCTTGCTTTTGCTTAATATACTTTTGTACTGCCTTAGTCACTTCAGCTTGAGAAGCACCTTTAGCAATCAATCCTCTTTCCTGCAAGGCTTTTGCCAAACGATCCTGGTCGACAATATTTAAATCTATCGGTGCGGATACAGGCGTTGTTGAAGCAGCTGCATGTTTTGGAGCCGCAGTCGTTCCTGCAAACGTACCAGCAAATAATGTGGAAGCAAAAACAGCGCTTGCCGCCATGCTGGATAGAACCTTTAATGAATTTTTCTTCTTCAAGAGAATTCCCCCTGCTATTTCAATAGTTTCGATTTTTCATATTTTCTGAAGAATCTGATTGCAATTTTAGCAAGGTTTTGAAATATTGTAAATTTTTAAAATATAGTAACAATTACCTGTAAAAATAGATAGAAAAGTTGAAGTTTACCATATTTATGCAACTTATTGGTCTTTATGCCCAACCAAATATTTGAAATTAGTGTAAATAAAACTATTTTAGTAAACTTCTTGATTGGGAAATTTTCTTTCGGAATGCTAAATTTGATTCGAATGGACTATAAGTAAATTAATGGAAAATAGCGAAAAATAGTAATTTTCATTCGCCATAAGTTAAAAAAAAGAAGAGCGCAAATTGCGCCCTTCCTGCCAATCTATTAATTTAACTTTGTTACACGGCCTTCTATTTGAGGATTCACACTACCTTTTGCCTTGATATAGTTTACGAATGCATCTAAATCTACTACATCAATTGTCTTGTCAGTGATCGTTGCAAGGATTGCATATCCATCTCCGCCGCCAGCCATATAGTTATTGACTGTTATAGAGTAGGTTTGATTCATTTCAACAGGAGTTCCGTCATTTTTCAAGATTGATACGATTCGGTCTCCAGCAGCTCTTGCATCATCATATGAAACCTTCAAGCCAGAAATAGGCATAATACGAACTTTGCTGCCCCATTGTTGTTCTAGCAAAGTCTTAATCTGCGCTCCAGTAACATTCATTTTTACAAGATCATTGCCGAAAGGCTGTACTGTGAAAGCTTCCTTCCACGTGATTTGACCTGCATCGATATCAGCACGAACTCCGCCAGAATTCATAAAGGCAAAGTCAGTGCCTGTTTGCGCGCGCATTGCGTCTGCAACCAGGTTCCCCATTGCCGATTCCCCAGCAGCGTTTGTGTCACGGCTGATATACTCAGGAGTTGTTCCAATTACTTCATTCAAGATAGGTGCCACATCTGCCACATAGCTATCAAGCAATGCCTTGATTTCAGCATCAGGCGTAATTTTGTCACGGTATGTAGTGACAATCTCCGCTTTCTTCGTCATTACATCCTTTGTTTTTGGATTAATCAAAAGATCTACATCAGAAAATGCAGTGCCATAAGAATAAGATTGTACAACCAATTTGCCATCTACAGTTGTGTTAGTGTATGCATGGTTATGCCCGCCAAAAAGCACGTCAACTTCGTCATCTACATTTTTAGCTATGTCAACAAGTTCGTCTGCAGCATTAGATCCATCCGCTGCTGATGAAGAAGGGTTGTGAGCTAAAACGATAATGGTTTCAACGCCCTTTGCTTTTAATTCCGCCGCGTAATTATTGATTGCTTCCGTTTCATCTGTAAATCTCACATCTTTAACAGCACTTGGAATCACGATACTTGGCGTATCGGACAAAACGATCCCGATGAAACCAATCGGTACTCCATTTACCTCTTCAATGTGATATGGCTGCAGAATATTTTTGTTTGTAGCTGCATCAACTAGGTTAGCAGCTATATAAGGGAAGTCTGCACCTTCAAATACACCATACTTTTCAACTGTTTTCGGGTGGCTGCCGCCATTGATCAGGCGCATCATTTCATCTACACCCTCATCAAATTCATGGTTTCCAACAGTACCAACATCAAAGCCAAGTTTATTTAAGATGTCAATTGTCGGTTCATCCTGCAATAACGCTGACACAGGTGAACTTGCCCCAACAGCATCCCCAGCATGCAGCATCAATGTGTTAGGGTTTTGGGCTTCACGCTGCTTCAAATATGCTGCAAGATATTCAATTCCACCAGCATTGATTTTTGAATTGTACGTATCAAGCTGTCCGTGGAAGTCATTGATTCCTAAAAGCTGCAATTCAAAAGGTTTTGTAACTGGCAGTTTAATAGAATACTTGCCAAAATTGTTTGCGCTTGGTCCTACGTATTCAATGTTGCTGCCCTCACCAATAGCATTTACTGCTTCCAAAGCGGAATCGAAAGTAACGTTCACATCATTCAATACAGAAGAGAATTTCCAGTTTCCATCAGCAGAAGGATCGATTGTTCCTACTTCACGAATATAATCGATGATGGCCTGACGGTTTTCATCTGGATACATTTCTACAGCTGACTTATTTCTCACACCTGGGAAATTTCCATTTGCACGATAGTTGTTAGTTACAACCAGGAATTCCTGATCCAGATTGATCGGTTCACCATTATACTTTAAATTCTTGATACGGTTTGCATCGGCATTTTTAAGGTTGCCATCCATATCATATTTTGCTGGTTCAGTTACATCGATTTCGTAAGTCACGCCATCAATGACATCATAGTTGTAAGTAGGGAAAGCATTATTAACGATATTTTGCTCTCCACTAACCGACTCATTAATTTGGTTGAACTGTCCTGCAGACATTTCAAGCCATTCCTTTACGTCTGCACCTTTAATTTTGATCGTTGAAACTGTGTTCGGATAAAGGTAAAGGTCTGCAACGTTTTTAATCGCAATCGTTCCTTCAGGTACATACGTATAGTAACTTGCGCCATTCCTTCCGCCAGCCTTAAAAGGTGCACCTGCAGAAAGGATTGGCAG
Organism: Heyndrickxia sp. MSNUG; assembly: GCF_049532715.1. NCBI lineage: Bacteria > Bacillati > Bacillota > Bacilli > Caryophanales > Bacillaceae > Heyndrickxia > Heyndrickxia sp. MSNUG. The sequence goes on along the minus strand of NZ_CP150978.1, from coordinate 825,637 downwards.
ATTTTCATCAGGAGTTCCTTTTACCTGCTTTTCTACATACCATTTCTGTGCGTTTGTTACGATTTGGATTGATGGGTCATCCTGTACCAGTGCAAAATAGCTATGGATGTCAGCTGTAGTTGTTCCGACAGGCTGACGAACATAATTAACAGTACCTTCATGGTCTTCTTTTACAGCATCTAAGATAGCTTTATCTGCTTCTGCCAGACTTTTCTTATTGGCTTTATCATAAATCGCTCTTAATTGAGATTTTGAACTTTTGACATTCCATTTGCCCTTTTCTTTGGCAATCGTCAAGTCCATGACACCTAGCTGGTTACCCCAGTTGCCTGGCATAACAACAGGCACACCATTGATTGTTCCGTTTTCTTGGTCTACACCTGGAAGTCCAACAAATGCGCCAGGGAAATTCAAATGGTTATGCCCTGAAATGATCGCATCGATTCCTTCAACCTTTGTCAGGTCGTATGCTGCGTTTTCTTCCATTTCAACGACCTTTTCGTCGCCAATTCCCGAGTGTGCAAGTGCAATAATAATGTCAGCGCCTTCTTCCTTCATTTTAGGAATTTGTGCCTCTACTGACTTAACTATATCTTTCGTAATAACTTTGCCATCCAGATTCGCTTTGTCCCACTGGACGATTTGCGGCGTTACAGCGCCAACTACACCAATCTTAATAACCTGTGTTTTGCCGCTCTCGTCTGTAACTTTTTTATTAAAAACTTTATAAGGCTTAAAATAGTTAACATCATTATCTGGATTCTCATCGCCATCATATTTGTAAACATTTGCGTTCACATATGGCATCGGTGCATCATCCAGGACTTCGTCAAGATAGTCTAAACCATAGTTAAATTCATGGTTACCAACTGTTGCCCCATCATAATCTAATAGTTTCATAGCCTTGAAAACAGGGTGCAATTCACCATCTTCAAGCTTGTCCACCTTTGCTTTATAATCGCCAAGCGGATTTCCCTGGATTAAATCCCCATTATCGAAAAGGAGGTTATTCTTTCCTGCCTCTTCTTCTCTTGCTTTTTTAATCAATGTAGCTGTTTTTGCTAATCCAAACTCAAGGGTTTCTGTATCCTTATAATAGTCATAATTATATAAATGCGTATGAATATCTGTCGTTCCGAGAATACGCAGCTGCACTTCATGCTTTCCTGCCTTGTCAGGCTTAGCAGCCGCAACTGTTTTCCATGAAACTGGTCCTGCCAAAACGGATAATGCCATTGTTGTCGCAACAACAGATTTTCCAAACTTGCGCAAAGGCTTTCTCAAGAAATCCATCTCCTTATTGAATAAATTGGTAGCACACGAATTTAATTATAGTAGGATTCACAGAGAGCGAATATGGACTGATAGACCTGAATTTTCTTAAAATTTTGTAAAAATCGCGTAAAGCATCAGGACTTAATTCCTAATATTTGTAAAAACTCCTCGAATGAAGTCAAAGTTTGCGAATAATATATTTATCATTTTTCCTCAGAAAGTCCTACCATTTATTTATAAGGTTTAAACCAATCACTAGTGGTAATGTAATGATAGATACTTATATTAGGAGTGTTGAGCATTATGAAGGAATTGCTAAAAGAACTACTGCTTATTGACAGCTCTACAAAGGAAGGTGCCAATCAGGCTGTGGAGTTTTGCAAACAGTGGCTGATAGAACATGGACTTCAGCCTGATTTAATCGAAAACAACGGTTATAAAATGCTCGTGTGCGAGATTGGCACCGGGGATACAACAATTGTTTTCAATGGACATGTGGATGTCGTTTCGGGTAAAAAGGAACAGTTTATTCCCGTTGAAAAAGATGGGCGTTTGTATGCCCGTGGTGCAGCGGACATGAAGGCTGGCGTCGCCGCCATGATGACCGCGATGAAGGAATTGAAAGATCGCAAGCTTGGAATGAAAATCCAGCTTCAAATTGTTTCGGATGAAGAAATCGGCGGTTTTAATTGTTCGGGATATTTAGTCGAAAATGGCTATCGCGGTGATTTTGTCATTTGCTCAGAGCCGACCCAGCTAGGGATTGCCCTCCAGGCAAAAGGGGTTCTTCGGCTTGAAGTGGAAATAAGCGGGAAATCCGCCCACGGTAGCCGGCCATGGGAAGGTGAGAATGCGATTGTAAAGGCTTATAAGGTTTATGAAAAGCTTCTTGAACTGCCCTTTACAAAAGAAAACTCGGAGTTCTACCCATTCCCATCTGTTAATCTTGCCATCATCTCTGGCGGAGAGGTTTTTAATAAAGTGCCAGACCGCTGTGTCATGTCCCTGGATATTAGGTATCTTCCTGGGCAAAACCCAGATGTCATTATTCAGCAAATCGAAAATATTTCAGGCGGGGAAGTCCGTGTTGGACTCCATGGCATTCCAGTTGCAACAGAGAAGGATAATCGGTTTATTACTCAGCTGAGACCTGTGCTGGAGAAGCATATTGGTGGCGAAGCCGTTCTGTTTGGCCAGCATGGGGCTGCTGATACCCAGCATTTCTCTGCTCATGGAATTCCTGCAATTGAATTTGGCCCTAGCGGCGGAAACTGGCATGGGGACGATGAGTTTGTGGAACTTGAGTCGATTGAGACTTATAAAGATATTTTGATTGATTATGTAACGAATTTTAATTAATACAAAAGACAGCCCTCCGGCTGTCTTTTTAACTGCTTAAACGGTATTTTTTTGACCATGAGTAAAGGAGCAAACCTAGCATCAGGATGATTTGCAGCAAAAAGACAACCGAATCCCAAAAACGCAGGCTATTCAATGGTTCTGTTAGACCAGGCAGCATGATGTGATTTATGGAAAAAATAAGTTGCGGGATGTAGTAATAGGCAGTGATGGCAGCCGTCAGGAGGACTCCTGCCAGATAGAAAATAGCATAGCCGTGAACAACCTTTTCTTCTCCTGCAAAAGTTTCTGTACGGCTGACTTTAAGGAATGGCAGCCATTTACTTAAATAGTTCTGGCCATTTTCCATTAGGTTATAACAGCCCGTCCAGTTTTCGAACACATAATATAAGTCCGTTTTCATAAACACCGTTGCCTGGTACACCAGACGGATGAAAGTATCCAGTACTACTAATTTCAGCAACCCTGTCAGGATTGATTCTTCACTCATGAAAAACTGCGCTGTTAAAACGATGAACAATACGGCCATATCAAAATACATACCAGCAAGGTACAGCTTATTTCGCTTTTTCGCAGGCAGTTTCCACACCTGAGACATGTCCGTTTCAAGGACAACAAAGAATAGCCGATGACCGAGTTCAATCCTCGCAGGCAGCCCCTCCGACCTGACCGCCAGCACATGCCCGAATTCATGAAGGATAACAAGAAGGAAGGTGATGATTAGCCATGCTGCAACGTTTACAATCATGAGATCGAAGACAAATAGATCTTTGTATTGTGGGAATAAATTCGGCTTTAAAATTAGCAGACCAACACTGGCAGCAAGGAAAGCTATGTATAGCTTGACGGTTATTTTATTAAAGAAGAATTTGCCGAGGTTGACAGGAATCCATGAATATCCTAATTCCCCCTTAGGTCCATTGCTTCTAGTAATCTCTTTTCCATCAAGTTTGCTTACCAATTCAAACTCAACTAACTGGTTGACGAATTCCAGTATGTCGATTTCATCTTCTGGGTATTTAAGCTTGAGAGTACATTCAATTTCTTCTAGATTGATAGATTGGTTAATCAGTTCAATTGCATCGACAGAGGGTATAGGCATCTCGTAAAATTCTTCCGAACCAATATCTTCAACAATATAGTGGTTTTTATCTTTTTTTATGTTCAACGGACGCAAGGAAACTTTTGTCGCATAGCTTAAATTCATATAATCACCCATTTAGTAAAATAGGGATGCAGCAATACGCTAACACCCCTCCCATTATTTAAGGTAAATATGCACACCACCAGCAAGTTGTTTTTACTTTTTTTAATTTACGGATTTTCATAATATCACCTCCCTACAACTAATGTTATTTTGAATAGGGAGAGCTTCGGACCAATTATATTTCATATGAAATGCAATCCATTCTGGAAAAACCTCTTTAAACAGTTCCACTAAATGGGGATCGAATTGTGTACCTTTTCCTTCTATTATCCTTTTATATGCTTCTTCAAGAGGCATTGCCGAGCGGTAAGAACGCGATGAAGTCATAGCATCAAATGCATCAGCGACCGATACAATTCTCGCTAAGAAGGGAATCTCATCTCCTTTTAGCTGTTCTGGATAGCCTTTCCCATCCCATCTTTCATGATGGGACTTTATAACGTCTATACTTTCTCCGAGTCCTCTTACTTTGATAATAGCTTCAGCACCTACCACAGGATGCGTTTTTATTACTTCATATTCATCCTTTGTTAGTTTGCCTGGTTTCGTTAGGATAGAATCTGGTATGTTTACTTTTCCTATATCATGGAGTAAGCACGCATATGTAAAAGTTCTAAGTTGATCTAATGAATATTTTCCAGTCAAAGCTGCTAATGAGTTTGCATAAAACGCAACCCTTTCGCTATGCCCTCTCGTATAAGGATCTTTAAGTTCGATAGTAGCTATTACACCTTTTACAATCCCTGAAAGTTGGTTATCATATGATGTCTTTATTGCCTCAACATACCCTTTGAAGCGTTTCAATATAATAAATCCTAACATTGACAGTATTACTATCAGTGCAACTGGAAATATTACAGCAGTGGTTTGTAACAATAAACCAATAAAAACATATTTAAACATTGTTCCAAGAGATACTGCCCAAAAGAAGAGTGAATTTACAAAAATAGGCGCAAAAAGGATTAAAAAAACTTCCACAATATTCCCACTTTTATATTCTAACCCACTTCCAAAGTAAGTTAATGAATCATATAACGTAGTTAGAATAGTATAAGTAATAAAGAAAAAGTATTTTACCCAAAAAAGCCGCCCTTTTTTCATCATAATTATTACAATGGGCATTAACAAAATAATTAAGAAGTAATAATAAAATCTCGTATTGTCAAAGGGTTGAAATTCCTGCTTAGTAATAAAATTTGGATAAATATAAAAATAAAAACTTTCAAAAGAAAGAAAAATCATATAAAACAAAGCCAAAAACCACTTTATGGCCCTTTTTTCTTCATGGTTTAAAGATGAATCTTTTATTATGTTTTGCATCTTAATTCCCCGATTCTGGTCAATTACCTTAGACGTTGTTTACCTTCATATCGCCAAAAAAAAAAATGGTTTAATAGATTTAAATTAAATTAAATTAAATCGTTACTATTTTCCTACCTTCGATTCGTCAATCATCGACATTTTTCTCCATTATAAACCAAAAGGACTATTCTAAGAATAGTCCTTTTGGTTTATTTGATGGATAATATTTCATTAATCTAAGATGTTTCTACATGGAATTTGATAAAGGTAGTGATATAGTAACAACAGTCCCTTTACCAAGTTCACTTTCTATACTGAAAACTCCGTTATGCTCTTCAATAATTTTTTTAGTAACCATTAAACCTAATCCTGTGCCATTTTGTTTGGTTGTATAGAAAGGTTCTCCGAGCTTAGCTAGCTTCTCTTGCTCTATTCCACATCCCTCATCTATTACTGTAACCTCGACAAAACCCTTTTTGTTGTTAGAACAAATGATTACTGTTCCTGCCCCGGGCATTGCTTCGATAGCATTCTTAATGAGATTAATAAAAACCTGCTTCAATTGATTTTGATCACACAAAATAACGCAAGAATCACTGACATCAAGTTTGATATTTATATCTTTTCTCTGAGCGTGAGGCTCCATTATTTTTATAACATACTGAATAATGTCCAACAAATTACTTTGGCTCTTTAATGCTGTATTGGGCTTTCCCAAGATTAAAAGGTCTGTAACGATTGCATTAATCCTGTCGATTTCATTAAGCATGATTGGATAATATTGATCATCACCTTTATCTTTCTCCTGCTGCAACTGAGTGAAACCTTTCAAAGAAGATAACGGATTTTTTATCTCATGGGCAATAGCAGTTGCCATTTGTCCAATAATAGCTAGTTTATCTTTTTGCCTCATGTCCTCATTAATCTCATTGATGGCATTTACATAGGATTGAAAACGAGTTAACAAAATCCAAGCAATCACTGCAATAAAAAATATTAATCCTAAGGCAAAAAGTACTTTAGCCGATTGGAAAATTAGGCCGGTGATTAAGTACTTAAAGAAAAATCCAAGGGTAATAACCCAAAAGAAACGCTTATTCACAAAAATAGGTGAGAATAATATAAAATAAACTTCTAATATATGTCCACTGCTAAATTCTTTATTAGTACCCCAGTAAATCATAATATTGTTTATAATATCTAAAAGAACAAAGGAAAAGAAATATATGTATTTTATTTTTTCGGGCATGCCTTTGTTAACTAAATAAATGGCTACCGGTAGTAGAGAAAAAAGAAGGAAGTGAAAGAAGAATCCCATTCCGCCTGAAGGAAATCCAGTTGTCTCATGACTAAAATGTGGAAAGATATAATAGTAGGCCAAGTCATAGGGTAATAAAATTATATAAAAAGTCCATAAAAAAACCTTAACAGCTTTTACTTCCTCATAAATCAAGGCTGTATTTCTTTTAAATTGCTCCATTCATAATCTCCTTAAGTAAAATAGTAACATTTTTTTCTAGCCTTATTATATCAGGGTGTGTCATATTTTGTTACTATTTGTCATAAAATGAAAAGCTTTTTCAATAGAAGTTCTTTATAGATTCATAGATTCTTTTTATGACATATAAAAAAAAACAACGGACCAGATCCTTAAAGGCCTGATCCATTGTTTTTATACAGTTTCACTCAAATTATATTCATTAAGGATGGTCTCAAGCTTCAGCGCAAGTCCCATGCTACCCTGGACCCTCAACTTCCCTGTCATGAAGGCTGCCGTTCCGTTCAGCTTGTTCTCAATCATCTTCTTGAAGTTTTTATCTGAGAGCCTTAGGGTACAATCTGCAGATTCCATTGCTCCTTCAATTACCCTTGCAGAGCCATTGTCCATTACCAGCTGAAAAGTGCCGCTGTCCTCACCAGTGATTTCATACTGATAAATGACATTTAATCCCCGAATCGGCTCCGGATTATCTTTCATAACCCCTTCAATCATCTGCCAAACCTCCCTAACCGACATCCTTTCCAACATCCAGAACACCCCTATCAACCTCAGAATATATCTACATCATATCTATTAGAAAATTTAGCATCAATCCGATATAAAACGTATTTATATCTATCACCCGACAAACAAAGGGCCAGCTTTAACACATTAAAGCAGTGGGGGTCAGACCCCCACTGCTGTGATGCGTCCCCGGCGCGGTAGTGTGCTAAAGCACCTAACTCTTCACCCTAGCTGCCTGTGCTGGCGAAGGCTTTTAGGCCTTTGTTCCAGAAGGCGTAGGCGATGACGCAGCAGACGATGGCTGCGACTGGTGTCCACAGGGCGAATTCTTTGTAGCCTGATTTATCGATGAAATAGGCTGCTGGATAAAATGCTGTGAAGCCGTATGGGATGATCCATGTCAGGAACATGCGGATGCCCTTGTGATAAATCGTCAGCGGGTATCTCGCAAAGTCGCTCATGTTGAATACTGCCCATACGATTGGCAGGCTGTCGATCATCCAGAAGCTGAACGTAGCAAAGAACAAGTTGATTGCTACAAAGATCAGCCCTGAAGAAATGACCATCACGACGAGCATCGCAATTTCCGCAGCTCCCCAGACGAGATCAAGCTGCGGAATGGCTGTTCCCAGTATGAATAATCCGATAATCAGCTGACCAAATCCATCCTGATGCAGCCGGTCTGCCACAACGTGAAACAATGGATTCACAGGCCTTATCAGCAACCGGTCAAGTTTCCCCGGCCTGATATACTGCCAGCCCAACGTCCATAAATTATCAAAGAAAATCTGGTGGATTGACCGTCCTGTTGCCGCGATTCCGTAGATGAACAGAATTTCGTAAAAGTTCCATCCATTGATTTGCTCAATGTGGTCAAAGACCACTTTTACAAAAAAGATGGAGGCGAACTGCTCAAGCATGACCGAGGCGATCCCAATCAAAAAGTCGATTCGGTATTCCATCATCACCTTCATATGACTCTTCGCAAATTCCCAATATAATCTCGTATAACGACGCATATGATCCCCTCCTAACCTCCAAAAATCGTAATCTGCTTAATTGCCTGTGTCCAGATTACTCTTACTAACACGTACAATGACACCAGCCAAAAACACTGAATTCCAAGGGCCAAATAGGCATCAGTTCCTGTAATCAACCCGGAATAAATCGATACAGGCAAATACACCATCGCCTGGAACGGAAGAAATTCAGTTATCGTACGCAGCCAGTCCGGAAATAATGTGATTGGCACGAGTGCCCCTGAGAAAAACGTGATCAACGATTCCTTCAGCACACGAACTCCCCACACATTGACCGTCCAGAAGGCAAGCACCCCAACAAGGAAATCAAAAAATGTCCCAATCCAAATACCAGCAAGCGCACTGAGCACAAATAAAATGATCGTCTCCGGCGATTTAGGGAATGATAGATCCATAAAGAAATAGGCAATCAAAATCATCGGAATCGTTCCCTGAATCAAGTACATAATTTTACTGCCTACATCGACCGCAAACATCTTAAAAATCATATCGTAAGGTCGCATCAACTCAATGGCAACCTGACCGTCCTTAATATTTGCCGCCAGTTCATTTCCAACCCCGCCGACAAATCCTTGAAGCAGCATCGCAATGACGATATAGGTCACCATCGTTTCTAAATTTATGTTTTCGATCGTGGACTGGTTCGCGTAAACCGCCTGCCAAAAGAAGTAAATGATCAGCAGCCGCATCACAGATGACAGCGTACCTGCCCAGTACCAGGCCGAATAGGCAGTACTCTCCTGCATTCTTCCCTTAGCTATTTGCCAATACTTCCTCATGCTCTCCCCCCTGTTCCTGCTTGTTGTAAAGTTCCTCTACAATCGTCTCAATCTTAGGATCGGCAATATTCAAATCACCAATTTCATATGCACTCATCATTTCAGAAATGACAAACGAGCTTTTCACCGTTTCATGGTCGAATGAAAGACTGACCTTCGTTTCTTCTTCATTCGGTAAAATAGAAACCACTCCTTCAAGTGTTGCTGGCAGCACAAATTTTTCTGCATCAGCCAATTCAAAATGGATAACCCGCTTTTGTCCGAACTGCTTTTTAATCTCATCCAGGCCACCATCATACAAAATCGTGCCGCCATCTATGATGATGATCCTTTCACAGATTTCCTCAATATCCTGCATGTCATGTGTAGTCAGCAGCACTGTTGTGCCCCAGCGCTGGTTCATTTCTTTGATAAACTTTCGTATCTTTACTTTTACCGCAATATCAAGCCCAATTGTCGGCTCATCAAGATAGACAACAGACGGTCTGTGAAGGAAAGCCGCAGCCAGTTCACAGCGCATTTTTTGTCCAAGAGAAAGCTGTCTGACAGGGATACCCAGCAACGGCTCAAGATTCAATACCTCTGTGAACATACCAATTGTCTCCTGATACTCATGTTCAGGAATCTCGTAAATATGCTTCAAGAGATTGTAAGATTCACGCACCGGAATATCCCAGAACAGCTGCGTCCTCTGTCCAAACACCGCTCCAATGTTGACCGCGTTCTTCTGGCGGTTTTCGTAAGGGACCAGACCGTTAACCGTTACTTTGCCAGATGTCGGTGTCAGAATTCCTGTCAGCATCTTGATAGTCGTTGACTTTCCAGCGCCATTCGCACCAATATAGCCAACCGTTTCACCTTGCTCTATGGTAAAATTAATCCCCTTCACCGCATGCTTCGTTTCATACTTCCTGTTAAAAAGCGACTTGACCGCTCCCTTAAGACCAGGATCCCGTTTAACTAACTTGTATTCCTTTTTTAAATTTTCAACAGAAATCATTTATTTAATCATCCCTTTCACTCAAGAACATACATTCGTTTTTTTAAGCACAAAAAAACCACAGACATGCAGTCTGTGGTTGACGCAGCTATTTTAGGCAAAAATAGGCTTAACTACACACAATACAGGCAGGCCGAAGGTGAAACATATGAAATTGCTTGAGCTTTTACAGTAATGTCAATCATTTCGACTGCCTCCTTTGATAAGTACTTTCAAATTATAACCGTTAGGGAAAATATTGGCAAACTTTTTTTGAAACAATTTCGAAGTTTCACTTTATTACACTGACGCATTAACCTGCCGGGGGTCTGACCCCCAGCGCGTTAATACATTAAAATATAAAAATACTAGAGCCGATGCCAATGGCAACGCAACAACCGAGACCGTAATCCCGGAGAACAGCTTATGTTTGAGCGTGTGAAACATTTGCAATGCGCCTTCCTTTTTATAAAAGATAAGGAAATTATACGCCTCTTTAATAATGGGATATTTGTTATGGAAATAGTAAAAAGAAGTGAACTTTTTGAGGTATATATTAGAGGAGAAAAATATAGCCCTGGCTGATCAGATTAATCGGACCAGCCAGAAGCCATGGAGACCAAATACGAAGGTATAACATATGGCAGCAAACAGTGTGAGAGCTTTTACTATCTGAGATTCCGGCACTTTTTTATAAAAGATAAACAACAATAAAGCAAGAGATAGACTAAGCTTAATTAGAATAAAATGACTAAGGTCCAGAGAATATAACCTCTCCATCAGCGGATTTGCCTCTGTAATGAGCGAGTTTTCAATTCCGACTACGGTCAGGAATGCATCGGCAAGATTGAGGAGGGATAAATAATAGAATAACAGGACCAAATGAATCACCTTCCTTTTATAATTACTTTCCCATCCTCTGGCCTGATCATACTATTTCTTTGCTGGAAGAATAGTTGACAGGATTTCCTTTACCATGTGGCTGGATGAATCGTAGCTGAAATATTGATAGTCGATATAATCGGCATATTTTTTGTAAAAAGATAGCCCATCCTTCTTCTCGCTTAAATACAAATATTGCTTATTCGCTTTATATGGAAAAGGCTTTATTTTATCCAAAAACGGGAATTCCTGATAGACCGCTGTAAGTGTTCGGATTATTCTTCTTTGAGTTTTATGGACCTTAGCTGTTTCCATTAATTTTGCAAAGTCTAGTTCATCTTTTAAAAAATGAATAAGATGGATAATATCCAAATAATATTTATAGGAGTCGAGGTTGTGCCGCCAGCCATGAAGGACAATCATGTAAAACACATGGAAACTGCTCAACTCTTTGATAAAACTCGTTTTCCCATACGGTTTAGCTTCATGCCAAAAATCCTCAATATTAAAATTCGCAGTCGACTCCTTCAGCAAATCCCAATGCAGTTCAACAACCAAAGGAATTTCCGATCCAGGCAGCTGTTTACTGTAGCTGCAATGAAAATGGCCTGGGATTTTCTCCTCTTCTGTTGTGAAACCAAGCTGCTTGATCATATCTATCGCCTGCTCAAGATCACGGTACTTAATCAGCAAATCGATATCCGAAGTCCGTCTGGCGCCAATATTTCCAAAATAGGATTCTGCCAAAAAAACTCCTTTAAGTGGAATGACTTCTAAACCGTTCTCTTCAAAGGAATGAAGAATTTGAGTCATCTGGTGTTTTACAAATAAGTTAAGCAGCATTGTTTGAAAGAAGTGCTTTTTCAAATATAGATAGAAAACGTTTGGTACTTCACCGAGTCGATCTTGTTCTTTTAACAAATGGTAGAGCTGTGGAGCAATGGAATCGAAATCTTTATTATCTATGTGTTTTTTATAATAGGATTCATCAATGGGCAAAGCCGTTTCTTTCAAATACAGTGCTTCCAGCAATTGATTTGTCATTTCTCAAAACTCCAATCACTTTGATACAACATATAAATGTTCTGATTTTTTCGGCTTGATTGTATTCAAATTCCTGTATAAGCCATCCTGTGCAATCAGTTCTTCATGGGTACCTGTCTGAACAATTCTTCCTTCATCCAGCAGGACAATTAAGTCAGCATTCTGAATTGTGGATAACCTGTGGGCAATGACAATGGTTGTTTTCCCTGTCATCAAATGTTCCAGCGCTTGTTTCACCATAGATTCAGTACTGCTATCCAATGCAGAAGTCGCTTCGTCCAGCAGAAGAATCGGCGCATCTTTTAAAATTGCCCTGGCAATCGCGATCCGCTGCTTCTGCCCGCCAGATAATTTAATCCCGCGTTCGCCAATCTCAGAATCATATCCCTCAGCCAACCCCATAATAAAATCATGAATGCACGCCTGCTTTGCCGCCTCGATTATTTCCAACTCTGTAATCCCTGGCCGGGCCATTAACAGATTGTCACGAATACTTCCTGCAAATAGAAAGGTCTCCTGAGGAACATGAGCAATCGCGCTTCTTAATTCTGACAGCGTCATTTCATCTGATGACAATCCATCTATTAAAATCTTTCCCGACTGCGGCTGATAAAAACCCTGCAGCAGGTTGAACAACGTCGTTTTCCCTGCCCCGCTCGGTCCAACTAAGGCAATCATTTTGCCAGGAGGTATTTGCAAATTTAAGTTAGAAAAAATCGTTTTGTTTTCATCGTAGCCAAAGGTTACATTTTTAAATTCAATTGATTTTACATTCTTTTTTACAGGAGTGAAAGTTGGCAGTTCAGTTGAGGCCAAAGGCTTTTCGACCAAATCAATCATTCTCTCAATTGCAGTAATTGATCTTTGAAAGCCGGCCCACTGCCCCGCGAGCCCAGTCAAAGGGTTGACAAGATAACCTACTAAATTTGTAAAAATCAGCAAAGAACCAATAGTCATTTCTTTTTCATAGACAAAATACGCACCAAGCGAAAGACAGGTCAGAAAAACGACAGAACTGATTAGATATCCGCCTGAATAATACCAGCCTTGAAGCTTTGCGTTTTCCAGCTCTAATTTAAAATAGTCATCATTTTGCCGTGCGAATTTTTCAAAAATCTTCTTTTCGAGTGTGAACGATCGGATAACTTGAATTCCCTGGAACGTCTCATTCAAGGTGTTGTTAATATCGGCAATTAACCTGTGAAGCTTCCGCCCATTACGCTTCAGAAGCAAGCCAAAACCAGCGCCAGCAACAATCGCAACTGGAGCAATCAGGACGCTGATCATACATAAAACCCAATTGATTTGAAATAAATAAATGAGGACCGCAATATAGGTGACTGGCAGACGGATTAAACTAATCAAACTGCTTCCCGTAACACCATCAATACTATGAATATCATTGGTGAAATACGAAAGAAGGTCGCCAGAACGAATGTTAGAGGCATCGCCTGCTCTCAGGCGAAGAATATGCTTGAATAAATGCTCTTTCAAATCCTTTTTCAAGCCGTTGGAAGCAATCGTTTCAAAATAAATATCAAAGAAATTTGAAATGATATTCAGGATGGTAAGCCCAATTCCAATCGGAATCAGCTTTTTCAGTTCGGTGAAATCCCCGCGAATCGCCGCATCGGTAATATTCCCGAAAAACCAGGCAAACGCCAAGGTGAAAAAAATATCGAACCCTAATAAAAAAAGGAGTACCGAATACGCCTTCCAATGCTTAAGAAAAAACGGTTTCAGCATCGAAAAGGTTTTGCGGATATCCTTCATTGAAAAATATTGATTTGCAAGGGTTATAAGCTGGTCAATTTTCGCCATACGGTGCTCCATAATTTTTGATTTTTCCAGTTCAGGTACTTTCTTAGCATCCCAGACAGGAATGGCAATGACAGGATGAACATTCCCCATAGGTTCGCTGCGGAATTCTCAACGGATAATTCACGGTCCTTCTTTTTAATAGAAGAAAGCTTCCCGATTAACTGCCCTTCCTTAACAGGAACGTCGCAGCCCAGGTTCGTATCCCCTTTTAAAATGTAATGCTGGTTTTCATCAATCAATTCCTTACGTAAAAATCGATGGGCAATCAGCTGGCCGTGCTCTGTATGGAATAAAACAATGTTTCCTTTTTCCAAAGAGTCAGGGTTGGATAGAATGAACCTGCAGACATCCCCTCTCTGGATTAAAGGAAACATGCTATTCCCTTGTGCCGGCAGCTCAAGAAACCCGTCCTTTTCAACAGCACTTTTCAAAAAACAAATCGTTGCCTCGTCAAATAGCATGGTCAATCAGCCCGTAAGTCATTAAATCGGATAAAAACTTATCGATAGAAGTTTTTTCACAAGTTGAACCATATTCCTGATCAATCGCCTCTCTGAGAGATTCAGCCGTCTGGGCCTCACTAAGCTTCAGCCAGCAAAAGCCGCCAAGCTCATTAAGCCTTGTAACCGTGAATTGATTTGTATCCAGAATGATCCACTCATCCTCAATATGGGTCGCCTCAAAGCTATTTTTTTGTTTAAAATGGACCATTATGAAATCAGCTCCCAAAATGTAGGATCTTTACGAAAATGCAGCTCATATGCCGGGACTTTCTCCACCAATGTCCGCAATAGCCCCATAATTCGCTGCGTCTCAGCGGGGTCATGGTGCCAGTAAAAAACTTTATCCATAAGCGATAAAAGTGCATCCGGTTTGCGCAGCTTTTCCAGTCTGTTTTTTTCAGATTGGTGTAAAAGTTGAATGCCTGCTAGTGGACACGGTTGTTGATAAGCTGTGGATAGCAGCTCACTGCGAAACGGCGAATCAAACACCGTCACTTCATCCGGAGTGATTTTTACAATTGTTGCTTCATCTGACAGCAACTCACGCGGGTGGGACAAGGCTGCAGCTGTCGACTTACCTGCGCCTGAATGACCAGCGAAAATATGAGCCTTGCCATTTTCAATTGCACATGACGAATGAATCAATAGGCCCCAGTTGTGATAGACGATGTAGGAACTGTAGAGGTTCATCAGTGCATGCTTTAAGGCCAGTTCGTCGTGCACGTGGATGGTTGCTGATGTGTAGTCTGGGGTGGATTCTATTAGGTAGTCGGATCTTTGGAAGGTGATTTTGTCTTCAGCTTTTTTGATTGCTACGTGGTAATCTTTAAAAGAGGTACCGTAGCCTGGAAAAATATACACTTTCAGGTTTTTTGCTTCAGAAGTTGTATCAACCTCTCCAAAAAACTTTCGCCATTCCTTAGATATTTCCGATGGGATGGAAATCTCTACAGTATGTTCTCCAATTTCACTTAGATATTTATGCATGATTAACTCCAATAATATTAATTAATCTTTTATTCAATTTATTTCTTATGGCTTATTTGGATGGTCCTTTTTCGGGTCATAGGGATCATGTGGATATTTATCTCCATCACTTTTTCCAGGATCACCTGATACTGGTCCATGGCCTTTGTTCCAACTTTGCGAAGTTTCAAACTGAATTGGCTGATGGCTTAATACGATTGGACGACTATTAACATTTTTCTCTTTCATCTATTATCCCCCTCTTGTTCATTATATAGAACAACAAAACCAAAATAATAGTGTATTAAATGCACAATTCAAACTACTATTCTTTTTGAATTATAAAACACCGTTCGTTCTTTTTAAAGAATTTATTTTCGACAAATAATTTATCATGATACTTTATTCACACTTCTTAACCATTGCCCTACTCGAGAATTCCTTTTATAGTAATAGCTGCGGTTGATAACCCACCAAAAAACAAACACACCAATACCATCCTTCAACAGATCGATTAAAGAAAAAGATCGAAAAGGTATATATAGCTGATGGATTTCATCGACTAGACCATATGATAGAGCTATGGTGACAGCTATGACTTCTTGCCATCTCCTCAATGTTCCAAAGCTAAGGAAGACCAGTATGATACATAAGTATAGAATACCGAATTCAAATATATGGGCTAATTCCAGGCTTGCACCTACTAGCAAATATACAGTTTTGTTAATAGCGCTCGATATGGGAGATAAGCTTTCTGGATCGAAGTGGCTTGATTGGAGCCATATTAATGACAAATATCCAATGGTAAGGAATATAAAAAATAATTTTCTTAATATTAATTGCATGAATAACGTCCTTCTATATTATTATTAAATAAGAAAAAAGAATCATACCAAGGTATGTATAATTCTCATTATTTATCCAGTTGGTATATATGTGACTGCCCAAACAAAACTGATATTAAACGATTTTTATACTTCTCTTTAATATGGTTTTATGGTCATTTGATCTAGATTTAGATTTATATTTCTTTATAAGAGATTTTTGAATTGGTTTCTCTATATAAAAAGTTATTACAGAGGCTATTGCAATAGATAGAAATAACGGTATTATTATATAGATTTCATGAGTTAATCCATTATTCTCTAAAGAATCAATAATGATATATCCAATATTTTGGTGAACCAAATATAGACTATATGATATCGTGCCTAAAAAGTTAAGAATTTCCCCTTTTAAGAAACCAAGTTTATTATTGATTAGTAAGTAGAATACACCATAAAAAACACTTATTACTATCCCTGAAAAAAAACTAGAAAAAGCAAATTGGTAAAGCAAGGATAATCCAAGAAGGATATGGTAAATTACTAAATTGTTATTCCTTAAGAGATAAAACAGTATGCCTGCAATGAATAAATTTGAGTAATTTATTATGCCTAAGTCCCCTAAAACAGGGTGAATTAGGTCATTTAAATAGAGAATTTTTATTATATAAATGCTTAATAACCATAAAGTCGATAAAAGTATTGGTTTTCTTATTAAACCTACAGCGATAAAAAACATACTAATTATTTAAAATGTTATCTCAATACCTAAGCTCCAATATGATCCATCCACTAAATTGATACCTATTCCAGGAATGACGCTTTGGAACATAGTTAGATTAAATAGATAATCCTTAAAACTGATATTCATTCCCTCTAAACCTATGAAAACAATAAATGTATATGTTAAAGTTACTGAAAAAACATATGCAGGATAAAGTCGAGCGATCCTTTTGAAAATAAAGTCTGTTAGACCTTTTGTATTTATAAGTGTCATAAAAATAACAAAACCACTTATCATAAAAAATAAGTGGACCCCATAACTACCGTATTTAAAGCTTAGAAAATAATCATTTTTAACATGTCCGTATGATTGTTCATAGAAATATGTATAATGAAAGAAAAGTACAGCGAGTGCTGATAGCCCTCGCAGGGCATCTAATTCATAAAATCTTTCCTTCATATTTTAACCTCCAAAAAAATATTTTCATCTTAATTATTATTAAAAATTTTTTTATTTTTTATTTTGCTAATACTAGACACCTTAAAAGAATACTTTTCCATCCTCATAATTATTTTTTCTCAAAGTTTATAGAAAGAATTCCAATAAATTTATTACTTAAATAAGCTATAGGAATAATAACTAATGGTACTAATATAAATAATAGATACTTGGATACAATGGATTTAAATGATAAATGCACTAACACCATTACTGGTATATGTACCAAATATACGCTATACGAAATCTCACCTGGATTATAAATTGGCAAAATAATACTCACTATACTCATAGAAACACTGTTTTAAAAAAACATTCTTAACTGGAGTGTGGTTGATAGATTATCTAGGAGTTTTTAGTCATCACCGAAAATCCCCAACTGTAGCTTTGTCCACTTTGGTGTTAAAACTAAACTAAGTATGGCAATGGAGCATAGAAATGAAACAAGAAAAGTATCAAAGCAAATAAGAATCTAATATAATCTAAGAGGCTAGACGCTTTACTATTAATTTTATAAGTCTTTATTTTCTCCAATTAAGTTCTCCTACAATAGACTTGGTTATAAAATAAAAATGGTAATTAAGTAAAAATTTAAAAGCAGCAATCCAAAGTGCTGCTTTTTCATTTTCAGGAAATTAATTCTATAACGTTTCACTTTGAAGGGCTAGTTTGGATTTCCGTTTTCTAACTATCTTCCAAATATACATAAATTCTTCAGTTTTATAAAAAATCGAGAAATAAAACAGATTCGGCACTATCAAACAAACCAATCCCTTTAATATTAAATCTAATAATCCTTCATCGTTTGTAAAAGTATTGGTGACTAGTGTGGTTATATAACCAACAAACAGTGTTAAAAATAGATAAAACGCATACTTCATAAAATAAGAGTTTACAGTTACCTTAAAAACATTCTTGTAAACTATAATTGGTTGTGTCCAAAATATAGTCAGTAAAGTACTTAAAGTAGTTCCCATGAATATCCCTGCTAATCCATAAAACTTAACCAAGATTAATGAAGAAATTAAATTAATTAAGCCTTCAAAGATTGGCACATATTTATCTTGTGTGAACAAACCTGCTTTATTTTTAAAGGTTGCAATCGCTGTACGCATACCTGTTAAGTAAAAGTTAATCAAAATAAAAATAAATGATAGGTGGTTTAAAATATATTGCTCACCTATCCACCAGTTAATAAAAGGCTCTAATAAGTTATATAAAAAAATTACACTAAGTGAAAAAACCCAGAAGTTCACTAGAAATGAAACCTTGAAAATCGAATAGTTTTTCTCTCCGTTTTCAGTAGCGATCAGATTCCCTACACTTCCACCAATCCCCCCCAGTATTGGATTTACCAAAGAAGATAACTGTGAGGTAATCATTACATAATTTGAATACAAACCAACAGTAGCTACACTAATAAATGAAGAAATTAAAAGATTATCTGTCCCAAAGACCAAAAATCCTCCTATATTATGCATAAACATGGCTTTTACATTTTTAACCAAGTTTTCTTTAGTTTTAATATCCAGAGAATATATCTCATTAGTTTTAATATAAGGATATCTTTTATTTACTACCTTTCCATTATAAATGGTTTGAATAATATACAATGCCAGTTCTATTGTCAGATATAGTATAAAGCTGTTTGTGATTATTAAAATTATAATCCTTACAATCATTGTGGTTACCTGAAACAATAGATTTACTTTTGCAAGGACATATCCCCTTTGATCAGCATTGATCAGTGACCATTTATGTGCATTTAAATAGGAAACGATATTTTTGGATACAAAAAGGAAATATATCAATCCCAAATTCTTAATATTTCCTCCATCCTTCATAAGTAAATCCAAAAAAGGGAATAAAAAAATACTTAAGAGCGTTACTATCAACGCAAGGAACCCATAAGCTTTCTTGTAAACCTGAACTAAAGCTATGATTTTTGGCTTATCACCATCTGCGAGCGGCTTATACAGATTATAAACAATACTTATCCCTATCCCACTCTCCACTAAAGCCATTACGGACAGTACATTTGTCAGTAACCCATTTATCCCAAGATATTCAATACCCAAGCTGTCCACAAAGATCTTGCGAGTAATAAAGCCTAATAAAACTAGAATTATTTGGGACAGGATCCCTATGGAAATGTTTTTTATTGAATGTTCTGTTCTCATCTTTCAGCTACCATCTCATTCACACTACCTCCACAATGATTTCTTTCTTATACCTTTGAATCGATTACCTCACAAACTTTATTTCAAAAGGCTATTCCTCTTCATCCTACTATTTAATCTTTAATATTCTTCTGTTAGAAAAAAGAGAATTGAGGTTGCTCCTTCTTTTTTCTGTTTTTAGATAACGTTTTTATCAAACTAACTCTCTTCCCATCATGCTCTATTAGAAATTTTATCCTTAAATAAATTTCTTCTTCGTTTAGATTTACTATATAACCATTTTCCCCATCGACAATTTGTTCATATGCACCAATAAAGTTGGTAGTAATTATTGGCTTAGCCAAACATTTTGCTTCGGCTAAAGTCAAGCAAAACCCTTCATGCCTTGATGTTTGTACGTATATATCTGCTTGAGCCATGTAAGGATAAGGGTTGGTTTTTGAACCTAAGAGGATAAAGTCTTCTTCCAGTCCAAACTCCTTAATTAAAGCCTCCAGTTTTCCCCTGTATCTCCCTTCCCCTATGCAGTACCACCTAACATTAAAACCATTCTCTCTTAGCTTTGATAACACCCTTACAGCTAAATCCTGCCCTTTCTCTTCAGACAGCCTGCCAACTGTTATAATCTTCAAACCATTATATTTATCATCAAAAGTTATTGTTTCTTTTGACATCTCCTCAATCAATTCAGCATTGATAATGTTAGGAACGATTCTTGTCTTACCTTGTGTAGATGGGATTTGATGTACTAGCTGTTTTTTTGCTTCATCCGAAATCACAACTAATTCATGGAACTTGGAATATAATTTTTCATATAATTTTTTATTTATCTCATGTTTGGACACATCAAAATGAATCCATGATATTTTTTTTTCTGCTTGGACTTTTTTAGATATATAAAAATCAATCAGGTCAGTAGGTCCCTGGTAAGCTATTGCTAAATCATATTTTGTTGATTCTGGCGGAATGTTCTTCATTACATATTTATAATAAAGGTATCGATCATCAAATTTCTTTGAAATAAAATATATAGTCACGAAACCGGGAATTCTTTGAAAGCTTCCTCTTACAATATATTCACGAACCGTCTTATGTGGCGAATGCAAAATAACCGGCTTGACTTTAGTGAACCAAGATGCTTCTTTTACCTTCACCCAATCTGGTACAAATGGAAGAAATCCTCCTTTTTTTTCTAACAATAGGAGGGTTATATCGTACTTTTCTTTATCCATATTTGATAATAAGGAGAGCAATGATTTTTCAACTCCCCCAATATTCATGCTGCTCAACATAAAAAGAATTTTTTTCATTCACTCACACCTCTGACTTAAAAATGGAATTCATCAACGGTTATAAATCTATTTTCTTAAGGCGGGAAGCTATATTAAGTGATTTAAGATTAAATCTAAGTTCATCTTTCAACCTTGATTCTTGTAATAAAACTTTAACTGCCTGATAAATACTAGTAGAATTGCACTCTACAATTAATCCTGTCTTCTCATGTGCTATGTGTTCGCTAACTCCAGCAAATTTAGTACTGACAATTGGAATATTGAAGCATTTAGCTTCCGCCATTGTCAGGCAGTATCCTTCATGCCTGGATGGCTGAACGTATAAGTCACATTGCTGCATGAAAGGATAAGGATTGGAGTGGGACCCCAATAATATAAAGTCATTCTCAACATCATATTCCTTTATCATCGCTTCATACTCTTTCCTGCCATTTCCTTCCCCAATACAGTACCAGCGTATATTAAAGCCTTCATGTTTAAGCCTTGCTAAAACTGGTATGATCAAATCCTGCCCCTTTTCTTTGCTAAGCCGTCCTACGGTTAAGATTCTTAATCCGTTGAAATTATCCTGGAATCCATTCCCCTCTTTCGCCAGGTTGATTATTTTTTCTGGAATCGTAATATTTGTAAAGACTTCTGTATTATTCTTTACTGTTGGTACTAAGTTAACTATCTCCTTCTTACCTTCTTCTGAAACAGCGAAAACTTTATCGAATTTGACAAAAAATTGAGATGCGAACTTAACATTGAAACCAATTTTACTAATATCAAAATGAATCCATTGATACTTTTTCTTCGCCTTAATTTTTTTCACAATAAAATAGCTTATGAAGTCCATTGGGCCTGCATAAGCTACTGCAACATCGTATTCATTTTGATTAATAGGGTAATGACGCAATAAGGAAGCAAAAAGCAAACTCCTCTCCTTACTGATTGATGTAATTAGAAATAAAATAAGATAATAGAATGCTTGTAATAGTTTCCATTGCTTAAGAAAGTTCATAACAACTATTTTTGGAGGGTTATTAAGAATATCTTTCATTTGTGAATAACCATTTACATATTCTACTTTAACCCCATCAGGAATAGAGCCTAAAAACCCTCCATAGGGTTCCAACATCAAAATCGTAATATCATACTGCTCCTCTGGCATTACATCTATCATATTTAATAAAGCTTTTTCAGTTCCGCCTACATTCATGTTTATTACCATAAATAGTACCTTTTTTTTCATACTATTCCTCTATATCCGGTTTCGTTTTTGGTAAATTCTTTCAATTTAGTGAATTGTTTCTCTGCATTTTTAATAATGTCACCAATGTTTAACACTTTTTGATCTAAATTACTAAGAACACTTTCATCGTATTGTAGTTCCAGATTATCCATTTTCACATTACAATTATTGAATTTAATATCTCTTAACATATTAATAGTCTTTGAACTGTAAATTATCGGCAATAATTTGATGCCTAATAATAGCGAGAGTATATTTGCGTGAAATCTAGCAGCTATAAACAAATTAAAAGAAGCTATTAAGTTAATAGCTTCTTTTAAATTCCCGTCATAGCTGTATATAGTTACGCATCTTGAAATATTAGGATGTAATTTATCCAAAATAGTATATATAATATCAAGATCTCCCTCTTTTTCACAGAATGACATCAATGAACATTTATAACCTTTATTAACTAAAAGTGTTATAGACTTTACTGTACTATTTATATACTCCTCATAGTAATTAGATAAACCATGTTTATGTCTAACATCAATTATTGAAAATCCTACATGGTTTTCCACTGTTTTGTCCTTATATTTTGTTAAATCTACTTGAAAGATTATATCAGGTGCATATCGAACCTGTTTGAGTTCCTTAAATAATTCATAAGAATATAAATCCCTAAAGCATACGTCTGTACAGAGTTGAAATAGGTTTCTGTAGTCATTAATAAAGCCCTCAGTTTTTACCGGTCCAAAATTAGCACCCAGTATATAAACTGGTTTATTACTTTTCTTGAATTCCATAATCAATTTCAGCCTATCATTATACAAAGGTTTATGATACTCTTCCTCTCTAAATATAGAGCCCCCAATAAATAATAAGGCATCATGTTCTTTCGCTACTTCATTATAGTTTGTTATCGAATCTGTTAATTTTAATCTCTGCCCAAGTTTATTAAAAATATTATATTTTCTCCTTTTTACATTCGGATAATTCTTAAGGAATTTATCATAATGCGAGCCTAAATAATTAATTGTAAAATCGCATTCAGGAAACTGTTTTGCAATTGTATCTAAGAATAAATCATCACCAAGGTTAAACTGCAGATAAATTTCCACAAAAATTTTTTTCATATCTAGTTCCACCCTTATAATTCAACTATATTATGAAAGTTTTTAATTTGGTCCACCGAATTGTACGGAAGTTCTAATTTGAGGTTACTTAACATCTTTTGTTTGTAATTGAAATCATCTATGAATTTTTTTATTCCATTATAAATAGACTCGGCATCGTATTGCACTATTAATCCATCTTTATTATGACTAATAATTTCACTTGCTGTAGGGAAATTTGTACATACTATAGGTTTCTTTAAAATCTTTGCTTCACATACAGTCAATCCAAAACCTTCTTTAATAGATGTCTGAACGTATATGTCACAATTTTTCATATAGGGATACGGATTAAGCTTTTTCCCAAGTAAAACTATATGTTCATTCAAGTCATACGAAGATATTAACTTTTCCAAAGTTTTTCTCTCTGGCCCTTCCCCGATAAAAAACCATTTAAATTTATAATTACTATTTTTTAATAGCTTGGCAACTTCAATGGCTAAATCATAAGATTTTACTGGTACTAGCCTACCAACAGTTAAAATGTTTATTTGACCTTCACTAAATTCATTTACTTGAATTTCTTCGGCCATTCTTTCTATCATTTTAGGATTTACCACATCTAAAATAATTTGAACCTTATTTAAGTATTCAGATTTAACGTTAGTAATTGAGTCCTTGGTATTTTGAGAAACAGCAACAATTGAATCGATTTTTTTGTATGATTCATAATCTAAATCTTTATTATATTTAGTCTTTTCATAATCGGTATTTATCCATGCGATTTTCTTATAGGCTGTTACCTTATTTGCAACAAAGTAGGTAGGCATTCCTTGACTGTATGCAATTGCAACATCATAAATATTAGTAAGAGGAGAAATAATTTTATAAATACTTTTGAAGACCACCTGTTCTGTATGTAAAGGCATTTTCTTATAATTATTCATTCTTAATAAAAATGAAGTTTTTATTTTAGGGTAGAGTAATTTTATTTTTTCATTTTTATAATTCCTTCCTTTTGTCACATAACAAAAATAATTCGGTACAGGTAAAATATTTACTTGCTGTGGCAAATAGGGGACCAGGTCCCCGCCAGTACTAAACATTAACAAATCAACATCGAATTTTTTATAATCTAATAAATTCAACAGCGAAACGAGACTCTTTTCTGCTCCACCTATGTTTAATGAATCAATTACGAAGAGTAGTTTTCGTTTCATAAGATATCCACCCATTTAAAAGATTTTTTTTAAATTTAATAATTTTATTCAAACTAAAACTATAAAAAATACCTAATTTAAAGTTTTGTCTTTTTATTAACATAATTAATGGCTTATAAATGATCTTTTGGGTTCTATAATTCTCTATGTGCATTTGTATTACTTGATTGTTATAAATTCTTTTTATGTTTTGTACGGTTATATCCAATCCGATTTTATCTAAATTTAGACTTTCTCTAATTACAAGTTGTAATAATGTTTCTTGCATTCTTTTGTTAATTATCCCTGTTATTTTTTCATCACTTAATTTAATTTCTGTTAGTATTTTTTCTATTCTAGAACAAACGTTTATGTAATTTTCTAGATAATGAATAGAAACATTTGAACTAATACTATTCTGGTTAAGTCTATTATATTTATAAAGAAATTCATTAATCATACTAAAGGATTCACAATGAGAAGCGTATCTAAGTACGAACACTAAATCCTCTGACATATATAAATCTTTATCTAACTGAAGATCGTGTTTTATGATGATTTCTTTCTTAAAAATTTTACTCCAAAGTACTCCACCTGTTCCCTGGCACACCATTTCCGCAAAATCATGAACAGATGTTTCTTCACCAATTTCAAAGTCTATATGTTTTTTTATTCCATATTCTGATAAATCAATATACCCACTACAAACTAAATCAGATTTTGAATTATGAATTTTCACTAGAAGGGATTCAATATAAAGTTGTTCAATTGTATCATCTGCATCTATAAATACTAAATATTCACCACTAGCAAAATTAATACCAGCATTCCTGGCTTCAGCAGGACCTCTATTAGATTGAGATAAGTATTTTATTCTCTTATCTTTCATATACGTTTTAATTATCTTTTCACTATTATCTGTTGATCCATCATTAATAATTATTATTTCAAGATTTTTATAGGATTGTTGTAACACACTTTCTAAACAATCAGATATAAATTCTGCAGAATTATAGACTGGTATAATTATAGTAACCCTAGGTAATTTAGTATCTATTTCGTAACTGTGCAAATTTTTTCACCTAATTCCTTGAGACAACTTTTCTTAGTTTCGCGACATTCTCTCCTCCAATTAACTTTGCCGCTATTGATTTCAAGTTACTCTTCAATCTTATTTTCGCAGATAACCAACTCTTATAAAAATGATGCATGGCATAAGTGTTATCAGAAATAAACTTTCTACAATTAATGTAATCATACGGAGAGAAATAAGTCTGCGGGTAAAAGGCTGCTAAACCCGCTAACTCTTGATACTCTCCATTCATAATTAATCCTTGAGAGCTCAAAAGCTTCGTTACAATAGCTACATTCGTAAGATCATCATAGCTACCATCTTTTTTAATGAATTTTTTTCCTCTATATGAATCTAAGAAAATCTCAATGATTGGATTTCCTTTTGCTGCTCCAATCGTGCTAGTGGCGATATAATTTTCTTGTTCGAAACCCCAAAATGACTCATGATGCAGTAAATCATTAAAGCTTTTAAAGACTTCCACGTCTGTATCCAGGTAAATTCCGCCATAACGATATAACCCATAAACTCTTGCATAATCGCTAACAAAAGCGTATTTTCCAGATTCGTACGCTTCTTTCACATAATCGTTCGCATTAATATCAAAAGTATCTTCATTCCATTCAACAAATTGATAATCATGCAAATGTTTTTTCCAGCTACTCATACACCTTTGAACAATCTCGGGCTTTTCTCCTCTTCCAAACCAACAGTAATGGATGATTTTAGGAATTTTTTGTTTTCTGGCCATTTTATTTTTTGACTCCTACATTTTGATTTTGCCACTTAATAAAATCAATTAGTTGTTTATACTCTTGAATGTTATCTTTTTTAATCCCTGTTTTTTTCAATTCTTCTACAAATTCATAAAGCTCTTTGTCTTGGAGTACCTTTTCTGTACTATGACCATTTATCAACAATGCATTAAGGTCAACATCTAATACAACCGATATCTTCTCCAGGATCTGAATTGATGGATTTTTATGTACATCCCGTTCTATGTTGCTTAAATATGATTTGGAGATGCCGGATCGATCAGATAGTTCAGAAAGGCTCAATTTCTTTCTTCTTCTCAGTTCAGATAAATTTTTTCCAATCATGAAAGTTACCTCATTATCCTTTGGATATTAAACTATTCTTCTTTCAACCTCTTTTACCGTCATAAAATTTTTAATACGATTGATTACTCTTGTTTGGTCCAGTTCCTCCATATTTGATCCAGATGGGAGGCAAATTCCATTGGCGAATAATTCCTCTGAAACACTTTCGTTTTCGTAATGCGAATAGTACTTAACAGTCTTGAATAATGGCTGCATATGAAGGGGCTTCCAGACTGGTCTCGCTTCAATGTTTTCTGCAGCTAAAAACTCTATTAGTTGGTTTACTGAAATAACCGCTTCTTTTTCATCAATCGTCATTGCTGTCAGCCATCGATTTGAATAAGTTCCGTTTAATTCCGGCATAAATTGAATACACGGTATTCCTGATAATTCTAGCTGATACCGCTCAAAAATAGCTCTTCTTGCTTCGACTCGTTCCTCTAATACCTTCAATTGCGCTCTTCCAATTCCAGCTAAAACATTGCTCATCCGGTAGTTGTAACCGACTTTGCTATGCTGATAATGCGGTGCTGGGTCTCTCGCCTGTGTCGCCAGGAATCGGGCTTTATGGATTGACGCTGCATCGTTCGAAACGAGCATTCCTCCACCAGAAGTGGTAATAATCTTATTACCGTTGAAAGAAAAAATTCCAAATTGACCAAAAGAGCCACTTGGTTTACCTTTATAAGAGGAACCAAGAGATTCCGCAGCATCCTCAATCATAGGAACATCATACTGCTCGCATAAAGCTGTCAATTCATCCATCTTGGCGCTCTGGCCATACAAATTAACGACAATCACTGCTTTAGGAAGTTTGCCATTTGAATCTGCCTCCCTCAAAGCTTTTTCCAGTGCAATTGGCGACATATTCCACGTCTCTGGCTCTGAGTCGATAAACACCGGTTCGGCACCTAGATATAGAATTGGATTTGCGCTTGCGATAAAGGTCAACGTTGAACAAAAAACTGTATCGCCTTTTTCTACTCCTAATAAAGAAAGAGCCAAATGAATCGCTGCCGTTCCGGAACTGACGGCTGCAGCTTCATTGACTCCTGTATAAGCGGCTATTTCCTTTTCAAATGCATCAACATTTGGACCCAGTGGGGCTATCCAATTTGTTTCGAAAGCTTCATTAATATATTTTTGTTCATTGCCACTCATGTGCGGTGATGAGAGATAGATTCTTTTTTGAACAGCTGTATTTACCATTTATACACCCCCAGTAACTTCTTTCATTTTCACAATTGCAGGCACACCTACTGCAGTGCAATTTGCTGGAATATGGTTGATCACTGTCGCTCCTGCTCCAACTATTGCCCACTTCCCTATCTCCATACCAGGAATGATGGTTGCACTTGCTCCCACTTGCGCGCCTTCCCTCACCGTTACATTCCCTGTGAGCGTTGCATTCGGAGAGATATGGACGAAATCTTCAATATCACTATCATGCTCGACAACCGCGCATGTATTAATGATTGCATGAGCTCCAACTCGAGCATCTGAATTTACCACGGCACATGGCATCACGACACTTCCAGGACCTATGGAAGTGTGCGGACTTATATGAGCTGTTGGGTGGATCAATGTTGTATAGAAAGTTGAAGGTAAACCCAAACAATCAACAATCTGCTTTCTTACTTGATTATTTCCAACTGCGACAATAAATTTCACTTCGGGAAAATCATTCGCGAACCTTATAGCTGAATTCACCGGTCCATAAAAGACTTGCTCATGATAAAATTCAGTTTTAAATTTATCGTCCAGGCAGCCAACTATTTCTGCACCTTCCATTGCTCGAATAACATCTCTAATGACTTTACTATGTCCACCCTGACCAATAATGGCAATTTTCATCCGTGCCCCTCTTTTACAATAGAGTTTGAGCCTTTGAATGGTTCCATCGTCACATTGCCTGGCTGTGTCACCCCTTCGGACTGGATGACCTTATAAAATGTTCGCCATAATATTTTTAGATCTAGTAGAAATGATTGATTTTGAACGTACCAAACATCGAGTTTGAATTTTTCTTCCCATGAGAGAGTATTTCGCCCGCTTATTTGAGCGAGCCCTGTAATCCCTGGCTTCACGAGATGGCGCTTTGCCTGTTCCTCTGAATAAAGCGTAAGGTAATCCATCAAAAGTGGTCTTGGACCTACTAAACTGAGATCGCCTTTTAACACATTAATAAGCTGCGGCAATTCGTCCAGGCTGTATTTCCTTAAAAATTGTCCAGCTGGTGTCAGGCGGGTTTCATCCGAAAGTAAATTTCCGTTTCGATCTCGTTCATCTGTCATTGTCCTAAACTTATAAAGATAAAAGGGCTTCTCATGTAATCCTGGTCTTTTTTGCTTAAAGATTACTGGCGAACCTAACTTCATTTTTACAAAAATGGCAGTAGAAATGATAATTGGCGATAACATGATAAGAAGCGAAATGGAACTAAATAAATCTAAGAGTCTTTTCATTTTTATGCAACCCCTAGTAACGACTATTATTAATGCGTATTCTCTAACACTGCTGAAAGCTTCTTTTTTATTTCTAGGATTAATTCATTTGTTTCTATATGCTCAGCTTCTTGCCCAATTACATAAATGTCCTGCAGCAATTCCTTGAATCTTTGCTGTGGCGTTTCCTGCGTACCCATTACCTAATCCTCTTCTCATTCAATTTTCGTATTAAAAAAATCCCCACTTTTTGATAAGTGCGGATTGCCTGTTCCTGTTGCTATTAAGTTTTTGTCAAATCCATTTGGATTGTTATATTGCCATCTCCAAGAATCCTCACACATATCTCGCAGACTTTTTTCTGCAGTCCATTGGAGTTCTCTTTTGGCTTTAGATGCATCGGCAAAGCAGATCGCAGCATCTCCAGGTCTTGGGGAGACAACTTTATATGGGACGGGGACTCCTGTAGCTACTTCAAATGCTTCTACCATTTCAAGAACACTATATCCCTTTCCAGTACCAAGATTATAAGCTTCAATTTCCTGACTGGAAGCCACTTTTTCCAGAGCCTTCAAATGTCCTTTCGCAAGGTCCGTAACATGGATGTAATCTCTTACACCAGTTCCATCAGCAGTTTGATAATCGTTGCCAAAAACACTGAGCTCTGGCATTTTACCGATCGCCACTTGAGTGATAAAAGGCATTAGATTATTTGGAATCCCATTTGGATCCTCACCAATAGTGCCACTTTCATGTGCTCCAATAGGGTTGAAATAGCGCAACAATGCAATGCTCCAGTTTGGGTCAGATTCAAATAGATCCTTTAAAATTTCCTCAATCATTAATTTTGTCCGGCCATAAGGATTCAGCGCCTTCAAAGGGAACTCTTCCGAAATCGGAACCTTCTCCGGCATTCCATATACTGTAGCTGATGAACTGAAAACCAATCTATTAACATCGTATTTCTTCATTATATTTAGAAGATTGATTGTACCTGTGATGTTATTGTGGTAATACCTGAGTGGTAATCGAACAGACTCTCCAACGGCTTTAAGACCAGCGAAGTGAATGACAGCTTCAATATCATTCTCAATAAAAACTTGCTCAATTTCACCCTCATTCAATAAGTTTATCTTATAGAATGGAAAGCTCTTTCCTGTGATTTCGCTTATCCTGTTCAGTGACTCTCTCTTACTATTTAACAGATTATCTAGAACTATAATTTCATAGCCCGCATTTAATAATTCAACACAGGTATGGCTGCCGATGTAGCCTGCACCGCCAGTTACTAAGATTGGCATGTTTTACACCTCCGTTTTTCAGTTGATTAAGCTGTACAGCTTCTGGATTTCCTGCTCATTTCCATAATCGATTTTTGTTGTGTTTTTAGACAAGGTATCTTTTAATAGTGGATTCTCTAATAATCTTTGGATACCAGCTACAATTCCATCTACTCCAAGAGGTGTAATCAATGCATCCTTACCATCATTCGCCTGACTCTTTGCGGTTGGAAAGTTGGTGATGACCACTGGTTTCCCCAGTATTTGCGCTTCTCGAATGGTTACTGCTTTCCCTTCATATCTTGAAGGCTGCACATAAATATCAGATGCTTTTATGTAGGGGTACGGATTCGTTTTTTTACCGAGAAGGAAGAAATAATCTTCAAGTTTTAACTCCTTTATAAGATGTAATAGTTCAGTTTTCAGTGAACCGTATCCTACAATATACCAGGCAATATCATACCCTTTATCTACTAACTGTCTACATGCTCTAATGGCTTGATCAAAGCCTTTAGCATGAGACAGCCGACCAACAGACACAATAACTGTTTTTCCAGGATATTTCTTCATTTCAAGAGCACTTCCAAGTTCAGCTTGTTGTTTTACAAATTCAGGTGAGAGTATATTTTCGATGACCATCGTTTTCTTTTTTAAATCAGGGAAAACTTCTAAAAATGTGTTTGAACATTCCTCTGAAACAGCGACGATTTGATCCAACTGTTTCCACATTTTATACTCCGTTCTCTTATCGATGAAAATATTTGAATAATCCGTATGAATCCAGCCTACTTTTCTTTTTGCTTTTACTTTCTCTCCTATAAAATAATGCGGCCATAAAAATCCGATAGCGAGGTCATATTCCTTCGTTAATTGAGGTAAAAATGGTCGCGAGAACTCCCAGCCATACTGAATCGTTAAATATCCCGGTTCCTCCACTCGTTTCAACTTTCCTTCAAAATTGCTTTTGAATTTAGCTAATAACCTTGTAGCCGCAATAGGATATTGGCCATCCTTAACAATCTGTGAAATAGATTTCCTGAACGTACTGTAGATTGGATCTTCTGGAAGTAACCTGGGACCTTCTGGCAAAAGAGAAAAGAATTCACCTTCATGCTTAAATAGCATAAGGTCAACTTCATAGTTTTGATAATCAATACTATTCAACAATCCAATCAGACTGCGTTCCACTCCGCCAATTGCCAGATCAAATGAAGCAATCAACACCTTTTTCTTCATATATCACTCCCCCGGTCAAAATAGCATCATCAATTAGCTATAATTTAAAATTAATATATTCGCTTTTATAGTAAATATTTAAACTAATAACACTTTCATAATAATAAAAAAGAAAATAAAAAACGAGAATTCCTAGATATACAAATCGCTGTTCTTTTTGGTTAAACAATTTAACTATCCATGCAATTAAGATTAATTGGTATAAAGAAAAGTAGATTGAAAATCTGGCAAAGATCCAATTCTGTGTTGAAACAATCATAAATACTAACCCTAGAAGGGACATATTCACAATATAATCACTCTCAGGAAAGATTTCTCTAAGCTTATCTCGACCTAAAAACGCAATAAATAAAGGTGCTCCAAAAACTGCTACTCTAATTACATTCGCTCCGCCTTCCTGAAAATCTTTGTAATGGCCATATTGCGTATTTTCTAAGCTAGAAAATAAAATTGAAGAGAATTTATCGAATCCCACAACAATAACCACAGCTATGACCAGAAGCATTAAAGTTGATTTAGACCAGGCTTTATATCTCACTAAGAAATATATAGGAAGAAGAATCAATGCGCTTTCATGAAAGGTAGAGGCAAATAAAATTATGATAGCATAGGCTAAGAAATTACCATTTATGATAAATTTGGTAGCCATAAAAACTATAGCTGCGGTAAGACTCTGCCGAATTCCGTTCATTGTGACTAAATATAGTCCGCCAGTGATATAAACATAAGTGCTTAACTCATAGTGCCTAGAATATTTCATGAAAACAAACACGATAAGAATATTCGTGATAATAGCAGTAGTGAAAATCAAGATTTGTGGGTCGTCTGATAATCTCTTTAAAAACATCTGAAAAATCCAAAATCCAATATTCTCTTGAGACTTAACATTTTCCCACGTTAAGTTATTCACTTCAAAAGCATGCATATAAAAGTAGGTATCACCAATATTAGATCGCAATCCTGATATTAACGCTAAAGATAGAAGTGAACCAAGTACGTAAATTTTATTTAAGGAAATAGTAGGAATTGAGACTGCATGGATTGCAGGTTTAGCAAAATACCTCGCAAAGAAAGAAAAGAAAAACACGATAACTAGATTTAACCAAAGAAGTTCCATGTTCTATTCCTTTCACTTAAATCATTCTAGTTTTAGTGGTAATAAAAAGGGCTAATAGAACACCAAAAGGTATTGCCATTGTTGTTAATGTCTTATTAGGTGCTTCCTTAATAAAATGAATATTTTTACTCAATAGGCTGCTAGAAACATAATGAATCGCCTGTCTATATTTAAACATTTTGCTTGCGAATGGAAGTTTCATGAGTTCTTTTCGATAAAAGGCAAATCCCTTTGGGTTTTTTCGGTATTGTTTTAACATGTTTAGCGAAGAGCCATCTGGTAAATATTCAACACAACATAATACTTCATTCATTAGAAGCATTTCAAATTGTTGGTCAAGCATGTGGTATTTGTAAGCAAGACCCACATACTTTTCATTTTCAAAGGTTGGATAAGGAAACTTTCTGGTTAGCTCCGTTCGATAAACTAATTTTTTATCTCCAGTTACTCCATGCTTATGATATAAATCATAGAGTGTCGATGTTTTCAAGTTTTTTGGAAAATGCGATCCAATTATCATCCCATCCGCATAAGAATCCAAACCTATAACTCCACTTACATCTTTACTCCCATTTTCCTCCCACATTGTAACAATCTTTTTCACAGCATCTTCTGGCATATAATCATCAGAATCTATACAAACATTCAACTCAGTCTCAATGGCTTCATACGCAGTATTATGAGCACCATGCATTCCCTGGTTCTCCTGCCAGATATACTTTATTTCTATTAAGTTTTCGTTCTGCCATTTCCACACTAAATCCTTTGTATTGTCTGTGGACCCATCATCAACAATCAGCCAAATAAAATCTTTACATGTCTGTCGTACCAGACTCTCATAACATTGATGCAAACAGTAAGCCCTGTTATAAGTAGGAGTAAATACCGTTAGTACTTTCATTGCTTACACCCCTATACCGATAAGTAAAAATCTTCAAGCTGATTCGCTGCTTCTTTTATATAGTATCCCTGTTGTTTGAGAGGGTTTAAATCTACATCTCTTTGATTTTTGCTAGATAGCCTATTCTTTATATGATCTACCCAAACTCGTTGTTTATTTAATGGTAGAAATTCTACCAAACCCATCCCCATGTCAACTTCACGAGATATGTGATCAGATATTAAACAAGGTAACCCTGCTCCCTGGGCTTCAATTAACGAAACCGGAAGCCCTTCATGAAGAGAAGGAAAAAGGAAAAAATCAAATGCTTGCAGTAAGCGCGGAATATCATTTCTAACTCCTAGTAACTTAACCTTTTCAACTATATTTAAGTCTAGAATCTTCTTCTCAACCTCTTTCCTTAATGGACCATCGCCAACAAGCATTAAAACTGAATTTTCTTCGTCTTTACAGAACTGTGCAAAGATTTCAATCAGGAATTCATGATTTTTTTGATGTGCAAACCTTCCCACATGTCCAAAGACAACGGCATTTTGAGACAGGTTAAATTCATCTCTTACCATTCTTCTTATCTTTGGAGAATGAATAAATTGATTAATATCAATCCCGTTTTTCAAGATGAAAGCGGACTCTGCTTTCTTTGAAAAAAGCCAGTTCGCCGCCAAACTGGAACAAGCAAAATAATTAGTAGCATACGAGTTAATGAACTGCCCCATATACCATTTATAGAGTTTTGCAGCTGCTCCGCCTTCACTGCTTGTATTGTGGCTATGAGATATCCTTACTGGAATGCCTGTTTTTTTAGCAATTTTTAATACCAATCCACTCATTTTATCTAAATGAGAGTGGACAATTTTATAG
Organism: Heyndrickxia sp. MSNUG; assembly: GCF_049532715.1. NCBI lineage: Bacteria > Bacillati > Bacillota > Bacilli > Caryophanales > Bacillaceae > Heyndrickxia > Heyndrickxia sp. MSNUG. The sequence goes on along the minus strand of NZ_CP150978.1, from coordinate 791,416 downwards.
GTTGGAGGAGATTTAAAAAACTCTTCAAGAGATTGTGCATACTTAAAGTGCCCCACATCTGAAACATAAGAAATCCGATGAACTTTCCCGCCGAGTTCGGTGATTTCCTGGTCAAAAACCCCCTCTTTACAAGTCAAAAAGTCAAATTGAATTTTGGACCGATCGATATTGCGATAAAGACTCATCAGCAGTGTCTCAGCACCACCGCGATTCATGTTTACCACTACATGTAAAATTCTTATAGGACCGCCCACTGTGCATCCTCCACTTCAGTCATATATGTTTTGTAAATCTCACTCTTTTCTTCGAGAATTTTACTTGTACTGTATTTGTTCATAATCATCCTGCGTCCATTGGATCCCATAACCGCTCTTAATCCTGAATCCTTTGCCAGTACCTTCAACTTTTTAGCAAACATCATACAATTCATATCTGAGATGATCCAGCCATTCTGATCATCTGCAATTAATTCTCTGTGTCCCCTATTTTCCGTTGCTATTATCGGAAGCCCGCAAGACATAGCTTCCATTATATTAACCGGCAGTCCCTCCCGGTTACTGGATGCCACTGCAACATCAGAGATTTGCAGTAACTGTTCGATATCATTTCGAAACCCAAGGAATTGAACCATATGCTCAACACCAAGAGTTTGTGTCAACTTCCGGCATTCCTGCAGCAATGGTCCGTTACCTGCTAATAATAGCTTCGCGTTTGGAACCTCTTCTTTAATAACAGCCAGTGACCTGATAAGAAGCTGCTGATTTTTGTTTTTGTTGAATTCAGCTGCATAAAACATCAAAAAATCGCCAACGTTGTATCCGTAGGCGATTCTTAATTCCTTTTTATATTCCTTTTCTGCAGGCTTGAATCTTTCAGTACTCACTCCGACTCCATGGACATGCTCAATTCGTTCCGACTTGAAACGATGCTGTACAGCTCTGTTATAGTCTTCTTCATTAATCGTAATCAGGCAGTCAGTATATCTTGCCAGCCATTTTTCAATAGGATAATAAATTAGCCAATTCATTGCCGGTGAACCTTTGCAGAAATGAAACCCATGGGCAGTGTAGATCACTTTTGTTCCTTTTTTACGTGCTGCCCTTGAAGCCAGCCTGGCAAGAACTCCTCCAACAGGCGTGTGACAATGGATGATTTGATAGTCATTTTTATCAATAATTGATTTTATTTCCCTGTATGCCTGAACATTTTTCATACTAAAAGGTGATCTTTGAATCGGTAAATCATATTTTTTATCAACAAAAGGGAGATTCATATTCCCTTTTGCGGCAACATGAACCTCCCATCCTTGTTCTTTGAACCATTTCATATACGGTAAGTGGAAAGCACTGAAATGATAATCAACTGTCGCACAAAGTAAAACCCGCTTTGATCCAGCCATCTTCTTAACTCTGCCTTGCTTTTTCAAAATGTAATATAGAAGAAAAATAATCCAGCAGCTCCGATTTCAAATCATCTCGCTGCAATGCGAAATCAATTGTCGTTTTAATAAAGCCCATTTTTTCACCAACATCATACCTGATGCCTTCAAAATCATAGGCATAAACCGCTTCATATTCATTCAATCCCGCAATGGCATCGGTCAGCTGAATCTCTCCTCCAGCACCAGGCTTTTGCCGATCGAGTATATCAAATATCCGTGGATTAAGAATATATCGTCCCATTATAGCCAGGTTCGAGGGAGCTTCTTCTATGGCTGGTTTTTCTACTAAACTGTTAACACTATAGAATCTGTCACCTATACAATTCCCATCAACAATGCCATATCTGGAAACTTCCTCAGGGTTTACCTTTTGCACACCTAAAATTGAAGCATTATACCTTTCATATTGCTCAATCATTTGCTTCAAACATGGCTTTTCCGCTTGAACGATGTCATCTCCTAAAAGAACTGCAAATGGCTCATTACCAATAAACTTACGCGCACACCAGATCGCATGACCTAATCCCTTTGGTTCCTTTTGGCGGATATAATGGATATCAACAAGCTTTGAAGACTTTTGCACTTCATTTAATAATTCAAATTTTCCTTTTTCAAACAGATTTTGCTCTAGCTCAAAGGAATGATCAAAGTGATCCTCAATCGCTCTTTTTCCTTTTCCGGTAACAATGATAATATCCTCAATTCCTGACTCAATTGCTTCTTCAACTATATATTGGATAGTGGGTTTATCAACAATCGGCAGCATTTCTTTTGGCATAGCCTTGGTCGCTGGCAGGAATCTCGTTCCCAGGCCCGCTGCTGGGATAATCGCTTTTTTTACTTTCATATTACTTCCACCCCTAAACAGAAATTGATATTAAAGGAGAACTGGCAACTCTATTATTGGCCAAAGCAAGCAATCTATCTCGCAGCTCTTCTTTTGCCATACTAGAGAATGTGCCAATGATCTCCTCGATCTCGGATATATATAGTTCTGAAGTTTTACCAACATATATTTTCGGATGAATTTGATTCTCTCCTACCTCATCATCCTTTAAAAGCTCTTCATACAGCTTTTCTCCCGGTCTGGTTCCTGTAAATTCGATTCCGATTTCTTCTATAGAATAACCGGATAGCTTTATCAAGTTTTTCGCCAGGTCTACTATCTTTACGGGTTCACCCATATCGAGGACGAAGATTTCTCCTCCCTGTGCTAGAGCACCTGCTTGGATCACCAGTCTTGATGCCTCAGGAATTGTCATGAAATAACGCACCATTTCAGGATGAGTCACAGTTACTGGACCACCTTTTTCGATTTGTTTCTTAAACAGCGGAATAACGCTTCCACGGCTGCCTAGTACATTCCCAAATCTTACAGCCACAAACTTTGTATTGCTGGTTCCATCCATGTGCTGTACGATCATCTCTGCCAGTCTCTTTGTAGCGCCCATTACGCTTGTAGGATTGACCGCTTTGTCTGAAGAAATCATCACAAATGTTTTCACCCTATGCCAGCTTGCCGCATTTGCAACATTCAACGTCCCGATCATATTATTTTTCACTGCTTCTTCTGGGTTTCGTTCCATTAATGGGACATGCTTATGGGCTGCAGCATGGTAGACAACATGTGGCTGGAATGTTTCCATCACGGACATCATTCTCTTTGCATCCTGTATTTCAGCTATAACAGGAATAAATTCTATATTAGAGTTTCGGAATCTTTCCTTTAGTTCCATCTCGATTGAATAGATACTGTTTTCGCCGTGCCCTAATAAAACTAATTTTTTAGGATTAAATTGGACTATTTGCCGGCAGATTTCAGAACCGATCGAACCCCCAGCACCAGTAACTAGCACCACTTTATTTGTGATATCTTCTGAAATAATGTCATTATTTAAGACTACTGGATCTCTTCCCAATAAATCTTCTACCTGTACATCGCGGAACTGGTTCACTGATACCTTTCCTGTCATTAAATCCTCTAGCATTGGGAGAATCTGTGTTTTCGCACTGGTTTTTGCACATTCCTGAAAGATAATATTCAATTCCTTCATTCCTAAAGAAGGAATAGCAATTACAATGTTTTCAATTTGCAAATCATCTACGATACTTTCAATCTTGCTGACACCACCTATTACAGGTAAGCCAAAAATATCAAGGTGATGCTTTTTTACATCATCATCGATAAAACCGACGGGTTGAAGATCCGATTCATTGCTCTTCATTAATTGCCTTGCAACCATTGTTCCAGCAGAACCCGCACCGATGATTAGAGTTCTTTTGTTTTGGGCATATCTTGTTAAATACAAATCCCTATATATTCTCCAGCAAAATCGGGAGCCACCTATTAACAAAACTAATAGCAGCCATGTTACAGAAAGCCTTCTAAAGAACAATTCATTCAGCAGGATTCCCTGAAAAAAAGCCGCAGTGAGAATTGTTGCTGCAGCTGTCTTTAAAATAATGATCAGTTCTCCAACACTCGCATACTCCCATGCCTTTTTGTAAAGTTTGAATTTAAAAGAATATAAATGATGGCTTAATAAAATGGCGACTGAATTCACCATTAATAACAATGAAGAAAGATCCATATTGCCTCGAACAAGTAAATGACTTAATAAAATTGCAGTTAAAACGATAGCTGAATCAATAATAATGAATAATGAAAGCCTTTGCCTGTAGGTCATACTTTTCCTCCTTTCTCTCTTTAGTCAAGCCTCACACTTCGTAATTTAATGGCAGAATCAACAAGCTTCCTTATTTCTTCCAGCTGCTCCTTGCTTGCATCCTGCTTGATATATCTGACTGCCTTTTTTATTGATTTTGGGAATTTGTCTAAGTCCCTCATCTTTAACATCTCCTTGTAAATAAAGTTTTTACTTATTTGTTCTTTTAAAAAAAACAGATAAGTAATAACTTTATTAAAAAACGGGGCATTTAACCCCCCCTCACATCACACTATCGACGACAACCGCGTCTAAGGTTTTTCAACCCACAGCATGACCGAGTGCCTCCTTGGATAACGGCTAGGAGACATCACCACTTTACAACGCACAAATAATTCTATATAACGAACATTAAGATTAAAAAAAATACCTGCTTCTACATTTCATTCAAAATAACCCCAAAAATCTTTGATCTAGCGAACTCAAGTGCTTTTTTTGCTTCTGTAGCTTTTTCTAATCCAGTTCTTCCTTCACTTATCACTAAAATCACACCATCACTCTTATTCGCCAGTAACTTCGTATCTGTTACTTCCAGCACAGGTGGTGAATCAATGATTATTACATCGTATTCTAGTAAGGCTTTTTGAAATAATATCTGCATTGACTCTGAACCAAGTAGTTCAGCGGGATTAGAATCAAGCTGACCACTTGTTAAAATGGATAAATTTCCTATTTCGGTATGATATACCGTGTCTTCCAATCCTACACGTCCTGCTAGAACATCGGCCAACCCTATATTGTTAGATATCTTAAAAATAAAATGAACATCTGGATCCCTTAAATTTGCATCAATTAAAAGCACCTTTTCTTTTTGCTGTGCCATTGATACAGCAAGATTTGCAGCCGCTGTAGATTTCCCTTCACCAGAGCTGGGGGATGTCAAAAGTAAAATACTTTTCTTTCCTCCGGTTAAAAAGTGAACATTGGTACGCAGGGTCCTAAATTGTTCAGAAATGATGGAATCAGGATTGGAATATACTATTAAATTCCTTTTTTGCGGATTCCTTGCAGCTCTACGTTTACTTTGAAACACCGGTACCACCTCCAGGGAATTCGATCTGATGAATACTTTGCTTTTTAATATTCTTTTTGTTCATCTTCGCGATTCTTCCTAATACTGGAAGATCTAAAAAATCCTCTACATCCTTTTGGGAACGAACAGTGTCATCTAAAGAATCCAGGAAGAAAACCAATCCAATTCCTGCAAATAAACCGAACACTAATCCCACAATACCTGTTTTATTTCCGTTGTCATTAATAGGATAGGGATTAACCTTCGCCGGGGAATAGATTCTCAAATCACTATAATTTAGCAGTGTACTTATTTCATTTTTGAACTCTTCAGCTGTCGTATTTGCAATATCAGCAGCTCTGACGGCATTTGTGTCAATAACATTTATGTTTACTACCTTTGAACTATCCAGTATTCCCACACTAATCTGGTTAGCCAATGATTCAGGACTTCGATTGAGGTCCAGCTTTTCAACAACTTTTTCTAACACAACAGGATCCTTCAAAATTACCTGTAGGGTATTCATATCCGCATTTTCACCAATAATTATGCGAGCAGAAGATTGATATAAGAGAGTCGTGTTTTTCTCCCCATAAACATATCCAGCAATCGAAGCCAAGACAGTAATAATGGCAATGATCCAAAGGCGCTTTTTTATGACAGAAAAGATTTCCTTAAGATTAATTTCTTTTGCAATTCCTTTTTTTGCATTACTCATTGCTCATTAAAACCACCTTATACTTTAATCTGTTCTAGATAAAGAACGTTTGATACAAAAAAAATATCCGTTCTCAATCACTAATAATATATACCTATTTTAGTTCTGTATAAAGAACATGTCAATACGTTTTTGGTTTTTATTTTCCTTTTAGGAGGACATCAACGCAGCCTGTTTTTTTAATAGCCCATTAAAAACTCCTGATGGATCATTCGCAAGTTGGCCAAACTTCCCACTCTGGATGACTTCTCCATCTTCCAGTACGATTACTTGATCCGCATTCCGGATTGTCGACAAACGATGGGCTATAACGATTATTGTCATCCTTCCTTTTAGTTGTTCTAAAACTTTTTGTATTTTTGATTCATTTTCACTATCTAATGCACTGGTTGCTTCATCAAGAATTAGAATAGCAGGATTTTTAATGATTGCCCGTGCCAGTACAAGTCGCTGCCTTTCACCACCAGATAGTTTAATCCCTCTATCTCCTATTTCAGTATCAAGTCCGTTAGGTAACTTTCTAACAAAATCAGCTGCAGCTGAGAATTCTAATGACTCCCATATCTGTTCCGAAGTAACTGCTGGGTTAATCATTTTAAAGTTTTCTTTTATGCTCGTATTAAACAAAAAGGGCTCCTGTGGAACATAACTAATAGATTTTCTTAATGAGATTAACATTTTGTCTGTAATTTGCTTGTTGTCAACGAGTACTTCCCCTTTTTCAGGTGAGTGAAGACCCATTATAATATCAATTAATGTACTCTTTCCTGCCCCTGACCGACCTACTATTGCCGTCATTTGATATGCAGGGATTTCCAAGTTAATATTTCGTACGGCGTAATTTGATTTTGATTGATCGTACTTAAAATAAACACCTTGGCATTCTATACTCTTGTTTAAAGCCATTGGAAGAACATTCGACTTGTTAAAATCAGATAATATTTCTCTTGCTGTATTACATTCTCTCCGCAGATCGTTTAATGCTTTAAATGCTGGCATTGTTGTTGCTAGTTGCTCTAAAGTGGATTGGATTCCAGTAATCCTAGGCCAGAGACGAGAGAAAATCACTAGAATTAATAGAAACTGTGATGGCTGCGTATTGAACATTTTCACAGTGAAAAAAATAAAAGTGGCTATTAAAATTGCAGAGGAAACCTTATAGAATAGCTGAGACGAAACCTTAATTTTTATATACTCTACTTGTTCAGAATTCATTCCATTAACAATGGATTGAAGCCACTTCATTCGTGACTCTTCTAATGTATTGCTTTTAATATCCTTAATTCCATTTAACTGATCAGTTATTCCTGCTAAATACTCCTGAGACAGCATTGAGGTTTTTTTACCAAGCACTTTCGATTGTTTAATAAATTTTCGTGAAAAAAATGATAACATGAGTCCGCTTAAAAGAACGAATAATGTCATTTTTGCAGAAAGCCAAAGGGCGAAGCCAATTTGAATCATACTAAATATAATAGTGGTTAATAGCTGAATAAATTGGTAAACTCCTCCCGAAACTCTTGCCAATTCAATAGTCATAATATTGATCAGATCGGACTTTCTATTCTTTGTATAAAAACCCCAATTAGCACCTAATAATCCCTCATAGGTATCTATTCTTAATTTCCCTATAAATCCATGCGCAATTTTTACATTTCTTATATTTAAGTTCCTGTCAACCAAATTTTGTCCACTGATTAATAATACATAGGCAAGAAGGATAAATGGGAATCTTAATGCTTCAGGCATCAAATTCCAGAATCCGAGGTAATTCTCTAATGTATGGCCTCCGGAATCTAAATTCATTATCCCGCTTAAGCTAAGTAATGGTACGAGTAACAGTATACTAAGACCTTCTATAAAACCAATCAAAGCCATTCCAACGATATTCCAATAGAGAATGCTACCTGAGTAATTAAATAATTGTTTAATATAATACAAAAAAGGTTTCATGTAACATCCTCCTGTAACATTGCCTGCTTCCTTTTTCTTCTTATCGCCCAAAGAAACGGTCTCAAAGGAAAATATAAAAAATGAAGTGCCTTTGGCAATGGTAAAGCTAGAGCATCTTCCGGATATGGAAATAAGAAACTAAGAATAAATAATACTTTTTGCTTAAACGACATTAATAAAAACAAATGGCTTTTATGGTAGTTTGCGATTTCTTCTGGCAAAGGTTCGACATGGAGGTTAACCAATTGCTTAATGTAAAACAAGGCTCCTTCAGCCATTTTTTTTGATTTCTTCGAATTAGATATTTCCTTTAGTTCGGGTGGACTATAAGAATTCAACAATTCTGAAGAGAGAAGAAGAGCCTGCCCTCCAACTTGAGTAAGCTGATATTTTTTTAAAAGTTTTTTAATGCAGCTCCAGTCCAAATCTCGAATAACCAACCTGTCGATATCTACTAGCCAGCGAAGACGTGACCAACCATGGCGTGCCCCATGTGAAACCAAAAATAAAAATAAATCTTCCTCGCCTAACACATATAAAGGAAAATCCGCGATTGAACTTTCCTTCTTTCTTTCCCATAAATCTTCAAATGACTGATTCCATGATGGACCTGGGTTTAGTCTCCAATGTATTTCCAGCTTTATGTTCTTTTGCGGATGCATAAAAGTGATATGGTGATGTCTCCATTTCCAATCATTCAAGACAGTCAGTATGTAATCATCCTTTACATAACCAAGGTTTAAGAGCGTCGACTCAGCACGTTCTAAATCTTCAATTGGAATTAGTATGTCAATATCAGAAGATGTCCTTAAAGAAAGATCTCCATACAAATGCGCGCCGAGAATTGAACCTTTTAAAAATAATGTTCGAATTCTTTGCTCACTAAAAATTCTGGATATGCTTTCAGATTCTCCCGTTAGCATCAGCATTTGGAAAATATTTTTTTGATAATATTTCTGCAGTGTTCCTAAAACCTTTGCTGGAACAAATTCTCCATTTAATTTCTTTATCCTTTTATAAAGAATTGGATAAACACGATGATGAAGTGTTAACTGTAAAAAATGTTCCCAATCAATATCTTTAAATCTCTCTTTCTCTTTTGAGAGATCCTTATCTTCAAATTTAGATTCCAGGAAAAAAAGCAGTAGCTTTAATTCTTTTGAAAAGTGCTTTTTTTCAACCATCATTTCCATGGTAATTTCCTCTTATTCTATAACTTATTTATTTGCAAACATGCTTACTATGGTAAAACGTCTCATTTCTTCAGCGCCGCTAACGTAATAGGATCCACTGCGCAGCCATGCATGGGCAATCATTTTCCCGTTCTCATCTTTTGCAGTTCCTAGATACAGTGTACTTTCAATTCCGCGCCTTTGGAGCATCTTCATACCTGCTATCGCTTTTACTAAACATTGGCTTTCCCAGAATGTATATCTGCTCATAATATGAATTGCACTAGATATTGATTTGATAGTGTCTGATACAGAAGGATCTTCTTGAAAAGAAGATTCGCACATATGCTTACCTAAAGTACGTTTTACCCTTTTAAAAGGCATTACTTTAAGGAAACGCGCCAATGCTAAGAACAATATGGCCTCTAAAAAAAGAAATTTTTCCATCCTGCTCAGATTAAATATCGTTACCAGTTTCTGAGGAATTAACATTTTACCTCACCTGTTTACAACGGAAATTAAACCTTCGGAATATAATTTGTTAATAAATGAAATCACTTGATTCTCACAATCTTTTTTCTCAACTTCATATTCTAGAAGAAGCTCATTAATTAAATTATCAACAGAATTAGGTTCTTTTATCATCTCCCAAATAACCCCACCCATTTCACCAAGGTTATAATAATTTCCATTATCAATATTAAGCATTACTTTCTCTCCATCCATGTCACTAACGATATTTCCCGGCATCTGTGCGATTTTACTTTCCATTATTATTTTTTCCTTTATCAACATTTAGTTCATCTCCTCATTGATTATTTTCAAAATTTTCTCTAATAGCTCAGGTGCTGTAAAAACATTTGATGGACGTTGTACTTGGTACATTTTTATTTTATTAATAACCCTTGCTGATTTAATAAAATGCCACTCCCTTAATCCTAAACGCGGGATTAAAGTATGGCGAAAAGTCTGGTTATATAGGGTGTGAAACCTATCCAGATTTTGAATTAGTTTTATTTCCGTATGATCTTCCTCTGTTTTTGTAATCTCAAATACTCCCCCAAGAGGTAATGGATCCTTCCAGTAACTGGAGTGGACTGGAATAGCGAACTTTGTTTCTCTTTCAAATAACGGACTAAAAGCAGAGGAATCCCACCCGAATTTCTGAAGGCTTTCCTGCCATAATTTTTGCTGAGGGTAGGTAGGGATTACATAAGGGCATCCTTCTTCATCCAGTAATAGAGGAATAATATCATCACTTAGCAGTTGATAACCTTTATTAATAAATGTTGAAGCCAGTGTAGACTTGCCTGCACCAGAATGTCCGATAAATGCATAAGCTTTTCCATCAATTGCAATAGCACTTCCATGCAGTGTCAGGACTTTTCTTTGCATTAGTAAGACACCCATACATGTTCCAAGAATATAGAGGCGAATCTTATTATGATCAGCATCCTTCATAGGGGACACAATTATTTTTTTACCAGTTTCTATTAGAAATGTGGCTGTTTCAGGGATTTGAAACATGACCATCTGATCATCCACAAGGAATCTCCCTTGTTGGACATCTTTTTTCATCCACAATTCAGTTAAGTCAGCAATATCAATCTGCACTTCTGCCATATCTATTGATTCATGTAATGCAACTAATTCTGGCAATGGAATAGTGCTATTAATTTTTAGGCCAAAGGCATGGTAAATCATGTTTGTTTTTGCTACAATCATTTAACTCACTCCAATTAATCCAATAAAGAAAGATTTTAAAAAAGCCCTCATACTGAAATAAATGTATAAGGGCGGTTGTTCTAATAATCATTAAACATCATTGCTAATTAGCTGTAATGAACACCTTCATCAACGTCTGGTTGTGTAGAATCCGGAGTTCTAATTCCCGGTCCAGCCATCGTCATATTAACATTAAGTACTTCTAACTCAGGTTTTAGCCATTGTTTTTTCATTTTTTCACCTCCTCTCAAGATGTTTTTTTAAAAAGCGATAAACTATTAAACTCCGCATTAATATCCTAAAGTCAAAGTCAAAGGCATACTCGGGATTAGTACTATCTTTAATTTTTATAATCGCCGCTTTAATTACCTGGGGATTAAGGTAATTGCCTATAATAGCATCATTACTCATTTGTTCAAGTTCACCAATAAACGTGTTCCAATAACTAGACATTCGGTGAACTCCATCTGCTCCTTGTACACCTCTTGAACGCATGTTCAATCTTACTTTGTCTGGTAAATATTCTTTTGTTGCCCTTCTGACAAGCGAACGATCTAAACCCTGACGCACATATTGATCCTCTGGTACTGATAAACAAAACTTAATTAAACGCAAATCATTGGTTGGATCTCTGTCCCATACTGAATACCGCAAGGAAAATTTTGCTCCGTATGCCCCTGTTATACTCCAATAATAAAGCTGTCTAAACTGTCTATCCCTTACTTCATAGGCTGTCGGAAGTTTAGAAAGTGAAACATCGATGCCCTGATCTTGAAGTTTATTGAAAACGTTTGTTTGTTTTGCAAATTCAGGATTAATTATCATTGGAAAATGAAAGGGTTCTTCAGCTTTTATCAAACCATATATATAGGGAAATGCCTTTTTTCTTGCCGCTGCCATAATTTTTGATTTATTAACCCCAATGTTATTGCTATATTGATTTAATTCTTGATAAAGTCTAATCCACTTTATTTTTTTTATGAGGTTAGCATAATAATCTAATACTGGTCCCCATGAAATAGTCCAATTACCTCTTTGACCATTTAACAGTACGCCAATATTTTTCTGTTGAGCTTGTTCATACATTCCTCTAAGCCAAAAAGTATTCTCAAAGAACTTATATGGCATTTCTAAAGTATCAAGCCAGTCATCAATTTCAGTAAATGGACTTCTATCTGCAAAACTTAAATATTGATCATTAATGTTTCCAACATGGTTTACAGTTGCTTTTATATACGGGCTTTCATCGGCTATTCTGCTTTTATGGGTCCAATCTTCAAAGCCATCAACAGGAACGTAACTAAAAGTATTTAACATTTTACCTTCTTGTTTCAATGCTTTTGATGCAAAGCTTACAACTGACCCAGAATCCAGTCCACCACTTAAATGAGCCCCTACATTATGATGTGTTCTAATTCTTGCTTTGACTGCCTTTTGGAAAACATCACGAAAAGCTTCTTCGTATTCCTCGTCGGATTTTAGCTTTAATTTATTGTTATCTTCCATTAGGTAACAATATCTTTTCAACTTAACTCTACCTTCATGAACAGATATTGAATAAGAAGGTGCTAATTGTTCTACTTGTTTATAAGTAGTAGAAGAAGGATCAACTGATTCGAAGTTTACAGGTATCGCTAAAAACTCAGCCATCCACTGCTCATTCAATTCCTTCTTAACCCCAGGCAGCGTAAACAGCGGCATAATAGTAGTACAAAACGCAAATCTCTCGTGATCTTTGTAATAATATAAAGTCCGTGATCCCGAGAAATCTCTCGCACCAAAAAGCTTCTGATTCCGCTCGTCCCAAATCATATAGGCGAAGTCACCTACTAGGTGTTTGGGGGATTCTTCTCCCCATTTATAGTAAGCTAGCAAAATGAGCTGGCTGTCTGGCATGATTTTTTGGTTTGAGCGCTCGACTTGCAGCTTTTCAAATAGCTCTTCTCGGTTATCGATGATGGCATCGGCTGTGATGACGCATTGTCTTTCGGAATCGTAGAATGGCTGTTGTTCGCCGACGGATTCTGGGGTGATCCACTGTGCATGGTTTCCAATGAAGGCGTTGTGCTTATGCCATACCTGGATATCATCGGCCGGAAACTTTTCCAGTTCCTTCATTATGTTTCTGCCATGCTCAAATGGAACCGGCTCTTTTGTTAAGTGAATGATTCCTGCAATTGCGCTCATTTTTTCCTCCTGCCTTGCTTTTATTGCCTATTTATATGTATTCGCACGAAGTCTTAATAAAGAATAATCACGTTCTTTATATAGAACATATGATAAAAATACCATCTCTTATAAAGGGTGTCAACACATTCAAAATAAATAATTTTATTAGGCAAAACTTCTTATAATTCGACAAAAAAAACAGGACTGAATACATTCAGACCTGTTTCTACTTTCTTATTAGACTAAGGCTTCCTTTTCTCTCGCTCTCTCAAAATCCCCCTTAACCTGAGTTAGCAATTCCCCATCCACCAACAACCGATACCCAGCCAACGCCAACGCCTTAGCCCCAGTCACTAAAGCCTGGTCCCCTCGCGCAGATCCTGCAGCATCCCTAAATTCATGAGTATGAGCAATCAGATCATCGGCACCAATCTTAATATACGGATGAGCGGTCGGAGTAACATGGCTCACATTGCCCGCATCCGTAGAACCAATCCCTTTTCCTTTCTCTTTATGAACAACCTCTCCAAGCAACTCCAATTCTTCACCTAAAATGGTATCCAATGTCGAATTCAATACAAAGTCATGCACTTCGTTTTGGAATCGCTCAATTTTATATGAAGCACCTGTTGCCAAAGCGGCTCCTTCAGCAATCTTCCGCACTTTCGCGGACACTTCTTCACAGCGTGCCCATGTGGCTGCGCGGATGAAAAAGCGTGCTGAGGCGTAATCCGGTATGATATTCGGTGCATCGCCTCCATGGGTGATGATTCCATGGATTCTCACATCTCCCGGCAACTGCTGGCGGAGTGCGTTGATGCCATTATATAGTAGAATCACGGAATCGAGTGCGTTGATTCCTTTTTCCGGTGAACCGGAAGCATGGGCTGCCTGGCCGTAGAAGTGGAAGTCGAGTGGGTCCACTGCCAACGTTGGGCCGGTCAGGCCAGTTTTTCCACTTGGGTGAATCATTAATGCGGCATCAATTCCTTCTAACAGTCCGTGCTTGACGAAGCTGCCTTTTGCACTGCCGTTCGGACCCCCTTCTTCTGCTGGTGTTCCGAATACGACTACTTCGCCGCCAGTTTCTTCTATTACTTCTGCTAATGCAATGCCGGCTGCAACACTGGTCGTCCCGATGATGTTATGTCCGCATGCATGGCCCAGGCCTGGCAGAGCATCATACTCAGCCAAAAACGCTACCTTTGGTCCTGGCTTCCCAGATGCTTTTTTTGCAACAAAGCCTGTCTCGTGACCTGCCACATCTCTTGTCACTTCAAACCCTGCTTCCTCCAGAATCGCCGTAAGCAGCTTCGAGGCGAAAAACTCCTGGTTACCGATTTCCGGATTAGCATGGATTCGGTGGCTTGTTTCAATATACAGCTTCTTTGAATCCTCAATACTCTTAACAATTCTTTCTCTTTGCTCTGACATTCGCTCCATCTCCCTCTACTGTTGAAATCTTGAATTACCACACCAAATCAAGCCTTACTTAATAACATCCTCCAACTCTTCAATTGGAATATCCACAACAAGTGATCCGCCGTTTGTATCCTTCTTGATCGCTTCAACGACTTCTTTTTCATGGTAAATTTCAACGATTTTCTTGAAGGTCTTGTTGTCCTTGTCTTCTGTACGTGCGGCGATGATGTTGATGTATGGCTTTACGTCTTCCTGTTTAGGGTCTTCTAGGAAGATGGCATCTTCAGTTGGAACAAATCCTGCCTGGCCGGCTACTCCGTTGTTGATGACGGATGCAGCAACGTCTTTCAGAACTCGCGGTGTTTGCTGGGCGTTGATTGGCGTGATTTTCAGGTTCTTAGGGTTCTTTTCAATGCCACTTGGGTCACCAAACAGGCTAAAGTCTTCCTTCAATTCAATTAATCCAGCTAACTCTAAAACTTTTAATGCGCGTGCCTGGTTGGTTGGATCATTTGGAATCGCAATTTCTGCACCGTCCTTGATTTCTTCGACTGATTTTACTTTTTCAGAGTAAATGCCCATTGGCGCGATTTGGGTTGTCCCGATTGGTGTTAAGTCCAATTTGTGCTCTTCTTTGAACTGGTTTAAGAAGGCGATGTGTTGGAAAGCGTTCAAATCAATGTCGCCATTTGCCAATGCCTGGTTCGGTAATGTGTAATCAGAAAACTCAACGAGTTCAATCTCGATGCCTTGTTTTTCGGCTTTTTCCTTAATGATGTCCCACATTTGGCCGTCGGAGCCTGTCACGCCGATTTTCACATGCTTCGTTTCCCCTGCAGATGATTCCTTGCTGCATGCTCCAAGAACAGCTACTAACAATACCGCAAAAATCGTTAACAATACTTTTTTCATTTCTTTCTCCTCATTTCATAGATAATTTTTATAAAATCCCTTCACCTTAGCGGCGTAGGAAAATTCTAGCTAAATGGTTTCCTAAAAACTGTGCAACCTGGACCAAGATGATCAGCAATACGACTGTAACAAGCATGACTGATGTATCAAATCGCTGATAGCCGTAGGTCATCGCCAGATCGCCGAGTCCGCCGCCGCCAACTGTTCCGGCCATCGCGGAAAAATCGATCAGCCCGACTGTGATGAATGTGATGCCAAGGATCAATGGACCAAGCGCTTCAGGAATCAATACGCCAAAGATGATCTGGCGGGGACTTGCGCCCATCGCTTTTGCCGCTTCGATTATTCCAGGGTCAATCGATACAAGATTGTTCTCAACCACCCTCGCAATCCCGAACGACGCTGCAATCGTCATCGGAAAAATCGCTGCCCATGTACCAATCGTGGTACCCACAACCAATCGGGTCAGCGGTCCAATCGCCACCAGGAAAATGATGAATGGAATCGGTCTGACGATATTGATTAAAACGTTCAGCGTCCGGAACACCCATTTGTTTTCAAGGATGTTGCCGCTCCTTGTCACGAACAGCAGCAGCCCGAGATTAATCCCGATAATCGCTGAAAAAATCAGTGTGAATATAACCATTGTTACGGTTTCCCCGGTTGCCTCGACAATCCGGGGCCAAAATGTAATCCAATCAACCTTCATGCTGTGTAACCTCCTTAACTTCAACATGCTCCTTCAGCTCTTCTAGCACTCTATCAACTTCTGAATTTTCACCCTGTAATTCAACGATCAGATTTCCAAACAGCACTCCCTGAAGCTCGCTGATATTGCCATTAAGTATATTGACATGCACATCGTATTTTTTGGCGATATCTGAAAGGATCGGTTTGTTCGTGCTTTCCCCTTTAAAAATCAACCTGTATAGCCGGCTTTGTTTTTCTGAAAGAGTTGTATGTAAACGAGCGGACAAGTTATCGTTCAATACTGAGCTGATAAAATTCTGTGTTGTACTTGTCTGCGGGGTGGTGAACAGGTCGAACACCGTCCCCTCTTCAATGACACTGCCATTTTCCATCACGGCAACGCGATCACAAATTTTCCGGATGACTTGCATTTCATGGGTAATCAGCAAAATCGTCACATTGTATTCGGCATTGACCTTCTTCAGCAGATTGAGGATTTCACCTGTTGTTTCTGGGTCGAGTGCTGATGTGGCTTCATCGCAAATCAGGATATCTGGGGAAGTCGCCAGCGCCCTCGCGATTCCAACGCGCTGCTTTTGTCCGCCTGAAAGCTGTTCTGGATAGTGGTTTGCTTTATCTGCCAGGCCGACGAACTTTAGCAGATCATTTACCTTTTGTTTGATTTCGTCCTTCGACGCGCCTGCAAGCTTTAAGGGATAAGCGACGTTGCCAAACACGGTCCTTGAATTGAACAGGTTGAAGTTTTGAAAAATCATTCCGATCTGCTGTCTTTGTTTCCGCAGTTCTTTTTGCGAAAGTGAACTGATTTCCCGCCCGTTTACAATTACTTTTCCTTCAGTTGGCCGTTCAAGCAGATTGACCAGCCGCAGCAGTGTGCTTTTACCGGCACCGCTAAAACCAATGACTCCGAAGATTTCTCCTTTGTTCACTGATAGCGAAACATCATTGACCGCTGAGATTTCGCGATCCTTTGATTTGAATTTTTTACTGACTTTTTCGAATGTAATCATCTTTACACTTCCTTTCCTCACTTTACTCATTGGATTACTCGGTTATAAAATCAAATCTCTCCTCAGCTCCTGTCTCCTTTTTGAAAACAAAAAACCCTCTTCCTATCCATGTAAAAACACAGACAAGAAGAGGGTATATATGTACCCGCTTGCTTCTCATCTGCCAGGCTGATTGTAAATCAGTCTGATGGAATTGGCACGGTGTCTGCTAAACGCAGATCCGCTGCCGAGGTTTCACAGGGCCAGTCCCTCCACCTCTCTGGATAAGAAAACGAAACTTTATATTTGGTTTTTTAATATGTTCCTCATTTTAGGGCAATAAAAAAATTGTGTCAACGATAAAATTTTCATTTTTTTCGGCAGATTGGTAAAAAGCTATATTTTTCAAGGCTTTTACCTATGATAAAAAATTTCGTTTCACTAAAAATCCTAAATGATAAAAGTGCTCATTTTCAAAGGTTGTTAATTTTGGCCGAAAAAAAACCCACGCCGACTCGCGTAGGATTTTTTGATTAACCTTGGGTTACAGCCGTGCACTCACAGTGCGAACTGGCACCTCTTTTTCACTGCTAACCGCAGGCTTTTTTGACCAGTAAGTCGCTAGGATTGGTCCGGAAATATTGTGCCATGCAGCAGCAAGGACGCTTGGAAGGGCTGCGAGCGGACCGAAATGTGCAGTCGCCAGCGCAACGCCTAACCCGGAGTTTTGCATGCCCACTTCAATCGAAATCGCTCTTCTGTTCACTTCATCTAGCCCAGCCATTTTTGCAGCAAAGTAGCCTAGCAGAAGACCGAATCCGTTGTGGAGCATTACGGCTGTAAAAATAAGGAACCCGGATGCGGCAATGGTAGCTGCATTGCCTGAAACTACCGCGCTAACAATTGTGATGATAGCTGCCACAGAAATAAGCGGTAAAACGGTTAAGCTTTTTTCAACTGCCACAGGGAAAAATTTCTTAATAGCTAAACCTAAAATAATTGGAAGAATGATGACTTGAACAATTGACTTAAACATGGCAACAGGATCAACCGGCATCCACTGGCCTGCAAGCAAAAGCAGAAGCAATGGTGTCATGATCGGTGCCAATAGTGTCGATACTGAAGTCATGGCGATCGATAATGGTACATTTCCTTTTGCAAGGTACACCATAACGTTAGAAGCTGTTCCGCCTGGTACACAGCCAAGCAAAACCAGGCCAGCAGCTAATTCAGCTGGCAAATTCATTAGTTTCGCAATGAGAAAAGCAACAGTTGGCATGATAATAAATTGGGCGCACACGCCAATCAACACTGGGATGGGTTTGGTAAAGACAATTTTAAAATCAACTGCCTTCAACGTAAGCCCCATTCCAAACATGACAACGCCAAGCAAGATGGTAATATATCCTCCCAATCCTAAAAATGGCTCTGGCACCAAAAAGGCAATAACAGATGTTAAGATCACCCATACAGCAAAATATTTTCCGGCTATGGTACTGACTGCTTCGATCACTTTCATTTCATCACACTCTTTCTTTTGGCTTTAGAATTTTATTTGGATTAAAGAGATTAAGTGGATCAAGAGCTTGTTTGATTTTTTCCATAACGAGCAGTGCGTCACCATGCTCTTTTTGCTGATACTTTTGTTTGCCGATTCCGACTCCATGCTCTCCAGTGCATGTCCCCCCACGCTCCAGGGCGTATAGGACAATTTCTTCATTTAGCTGCTCAGCACGATCAATCTCTTCTTGATCATTCATATTGATCATCAAGAGTACGTGATAGTTTCCATCTCCTACATGCCCGACGATTCCACCGGTAAGGCCAAGGGAATCAACCGCTTCTCTTGCGTGACGAATGGCACCAGACAGCTCTGAAATAGGAAGGCAGACATCCGTCACCATCATTTTTTTTCCAGGATAGCCGTGAATATAGGCATAGGCTAGATTGTGCCTGGCCTCCCATAACCGGTTCCTCGCAGCATTGTCTGTTTCAAATTCAATATCGAGGCAATGATGGTCTGCAACAATTTCTTTTGTGAACTCTACATCCTGCTTGAGGCCTGCTTCATTCCCATGAAACTCCAAAAAAAGAGTAGGGCCTTCTTTATAGTTTGTGTCACTAAAATGGTTCACCTGTTTCATTGAAGGTTTATCGACGAGTTCCACCCTGGCAATTGGAATACCTGCCTGCAGAATGGAGACTACAGCCTCAACCGCATCATCCAATGCCGGAAATGATGCTCTTGCTGCCATTACATGCTCTGGAATTCCGTAAACTTTTAACGTCAATTCGGTAAAGCAGCCCAGCGTTCCCTCCGAGCCTACGAATAGACCGTTAAGGTGGTATCCGGATGACGATTTAGCGGCCAAATTGCCAGTATGTATGATCGACCCATCAGCAAGAACCACTTCAAGATCACGTACCTGGTCACGCATAACTCCATATTTTACCGATGTCGTTCCACTGGCATTTGTGGCCGCCATTCCGCCAAGAGTGGCATCTGCTCCAGGGTCCACTGAGAAAAACAAACCATACTTTTTCAGTTCTTTGTTCAGCTGGGAACGGGTTACGCCAGGCTGGACTTTTACGAGAAAATCATTTTCACGTACCTCAAGAATTTTATTCATTAATGAAAAATCGATCGTAATCCCTTGATCGTACGGTATGACATGCCCCTCGAGGCTTGATCCTAACCCAAAAGGAACGACCGGAACTTTGTGGATGTTTGCCACTTTTACAATTTCACTAACTTGCTGTGCCGTTTCAGGAAAAACAACAATATCGGGAAGGCTAATCGCATGGTAGGATTCATCCCTGCCATGCAATTCTCTTACTGTCTGGTTTTCGGTTACCTGACTTTCAGAAAGAACCTCCCTTAATGCGTTGACCAGATCTACACTAGCTACTTCCATCGAATTCTCCTTCTTTCTGCGATCCATCTGTTTGTCACATGATTTAATTGAAAGATTTGGTTGTACCTCTTTTAAGATTGGTCCAACCAATTATCGTAATTATACTAAATTATCTGAACTATTCAACAATTAATTTAATTGTTTTTTCAGTCTTGATTAATGGATTTTATGTCTGTTACATTTAGGATAGATTTCTAGGTCGTTTAATTAGGGGTAATCTATGGGGAATCAGGAGAAAAAAAAGACATATCAAGTGATCGTGGATAAGATTACGGAATTTTTTTTCGCGGGAGATTTGAAGCCGGGTGAAAAATTGCCGTCCGAACGGGAATTGGCAGGGCAATTTAAAGTCAGCCGGACGTCGATCAGGGAAGCATTAAGGACCATGGAGCTAAGTGGGCTTATTGAAATCCGGCAAGGCGGCGGCAGCTATATTAAAGCTTCTGACTTCCAATCACGAAAAGAGGAAATCACGGCCGCTATCATCAAGGCAGAAAACCATCTTGTCTATGAAATGCTTGAACTAAGGCGTGCTATCGAAGTAGAATCTGCGTTCCTGGCTGCAAAAAGAGCCACATCGCAAGACTTGGAAAAGCTTCGATCAGCTCTTGAAATAATGGCTCTATCAGCACAGAATACCGAGTTGGGCCTAACCGCAGACGTTGACTTTCACCTTGCCATTGTTGAGGCCACCCATAATTCCATATTCATCGATTTGATCCAAACCTTGAGCGAACATATGAAAGATACAATCAGGGCCACCAGGAGACATCGTTTTACAGATCCCGATCGCCACGAAGATACGATGGATGAACATAAGGAAATTTATTTGGCCATAGCATCAGGAAATGCAGATAGAGCAAAGGAATTGATGGAGGAGCATATTGCAAGGATAAGAGAAGAACTGGCTGAATCGATTGTTTCTAATATTGGGAAGTGAAGGTTTGGTTTAGCCCTCTTCTATTCGGAGTGGTAACACTTGGTTACTTAGTGCCTTCCAGGAGCACTACTCAAGTGTTTGCAGACTTTAATAAATTGCATTGTTAAAAGTTTATATCCTATGACTGGGAAAAGATACAAGCAGTTAGTTTATTCCTTTTCCCGGTTTTTAATATTTAACTGCATACAAAAAAACCTCCTGTGTAACTGTTTCACAAACAGTTACAACAAGAGGTTCTGGTATTATTTATAGATTACAATTGAGCCTACAGACTTATCTGTAGCCTGGCCATTAACACGAACCTTCAAGCCATAGTTGCCAATCTTGCGGCCTGCATCTGGCATGAATGTGTTAAGGAAGTTATTGCTGTCGTCGAATAGGGTCACTCTCTCTTGGGAATCCAAGTTTAAGGTTTGAGTCGGATAAATTAAATCTAAACCTGAGGTTGGATTCAAGCCAAATGCAGCGTCAGCAATATGGTAGCGAGATGATGCTTGCATGTCATCGCCATTATTAATATCCCATACAAGACTCGTTTCTGGATGAGCATCGACCACGCCTAGGAAACCTTCACCTGGATGTACTCCTGTCCAGTTATCCGTGAACGTTGGGTCAACATACCAAACTACTAATCCGCCGTCATAGCTCATTAGGGATTGACCGCGTTTGATATTTGCAAGGCCTGTGTCGACTCCCTGATGGTTACGCCATTCCAATAGATAGTAATGGTCAGAGTACTTGTTACCATCTGACTTTTCAAATCCCTTTAAAGTAAATGAAGATGTTGTACCCTCTGCACCGTCTTCCACAATCGTTTTTCCGTCGGCAACGACTTTAATATTATCAGCGTAGAATCCTGCATTTGAAGTGCCCCAGTCAGTAGCATAACGAAGGCGAAGTTGAACCTTTTTGCCTGCATAAGCAGCTAAATCAAATGATTGTGCTTTCCATCCATTAGAATTCCCTGTGAATCCTGGCATGGAATTTAGAATCGTAGGATACCCTTCTGGAACAACGTCTGAACGTGTATTTGCATTTCCTATAGACTTCCATGTAGCGCCATTATCTTCTGAAACTTGAACAAAAGCAAAATCCCATTGTTCTTCGATATCATACCAGGCATCAAATGTTAATGTTGCAGAACTTTTACCTGTTAGGTCAACTGTTGTGACCATATTGGTATCGATTTCATCCTGCTGGCCTCCCCAGTATTCATAGGTGCCTGTAGCAGGTGTATTGATGAATGTTTTCTTTTGTGGAAGATTTATTTTAGCTGTAATCGCATTCTTCCCATTTGGCGAATTCGCTTGATCAAGCAATACTTGTGTACCCTTCGTAGATACATCTTCCCAATCAATTTCAACTGTATCATTCGTCCAGTTTCCTTTTAATTGTGATTGGAAATAAGATTTTGCCATTGGTGAGAAACCTGTTGGTTCTGTTCCCGGAATCTTGCCGGCCCAGGATCCGCTTGCCATAATCGACCAATAAGCTACAGCTTCACCTGTTCCCGAATAAATCGTATCGTATTCATCAGGATAACCAAGGTCATGACCGTATTCATGGGCAAACACGCCTGTCGCGCCATCCTCTGGCATCATTGTGTAATCATAGAACCCTGGCTTTCCAGATCCTAGTCCGTCTAAATCAACAAATTTTGCTGATCTGTGAGACCAGATTGCATCGTTACCAAGTGATCCGCCCCCAGCTTCCTGTCCAACCCCAGAGTGGATAATCATTAGGTGATCAACAAGTCCATCTGGTTCTAGCAGGTTTCCGTCTCCATCCAAATCATGAGGATCTTCTAAGTCATAATCGTCTACAGGGACTCCTGCCGCCAGTGCTGCTTTATAGGCGTCAACTACTAACTGTTTGGATCCCCCTGGAGTAACATTATCATGTCCACCAGTAGCCCTATCAGCACCATAAAATTTAGCTGTTCCTGGTACCTTCAGCCAGCCATACGCTTTTCCATCAACAGAATAGGTTCCGCCTGATTGCTGTTCATAAAATTGCTTCATGGAAACAAGGTCCTCACCATTAGGTCCCTCAACCCCATTTTCCCCAAAAATCATATCTTCATAGTGTGAAAGAGGATAGTCCTTATAGTAATTGTCCGTTTCATCCGCTTTAATGTTATTGTGAGCAAAATCTGCATACTCAACAGCAAGCACTAATACTTTGTCTTCTCTTTTTTCACCATTGTAAGCGGTTTCAATTACTGGGTCAGGGTTCCCCTTCAAATGGCCTTTCTTTTCCCCTTTGCCATTCAGCAAGCCATTGTTGAAGTCTTTAAATTTCTTTTGTTTTTCAGCCTGGGAAGCTTTCACTTTTGCTGCAAGAGGATCTGACTCTTTGCTTTCAGTTGTTTTTCCCTTTAAGGCTAAATAGTTTTTAAGGAATTTTTGCTTTTCGGCATCTGAGGCATCTTTTGATAGAAGTCCTTGCTTGATAAATGATTCAATCAATTTATCATCATTGATAATTGCTAAATCCAGTGAAGTTTGAGAGTGACTTTTTTGGGCTTCCGCCTTATGTAAAACATCAATCTCCTTAGGTACATAAGCACTAGGAAAACCAGCGAACAATGTACCAGCAAGTACTACAGATGATAGACTAGTTTTTAAAACCTTCTTCAATTTATCCACTCCCTGATTCTCTTAATTACGGCCGTAATTACATACTATTCGGAAAATAATAGTGGGACAAGGAGATTCGTTTTTCATTTACCGACAGACAAAATCAGTTTATGGGGAATTTAGCAGACGGATTTTTCACAGTATATGATAAAACTATCTTATTCTATCAGTTTCAGCAAAATTCATGTGAGATACTGAGAATAACTTTACTAACCTGTCGAAAATAAAATAAGCAGAATCATAATAATGATCCTGCTAATAGTAAAATTAAAAACTATTATGAAAGTCCTATTTTTTCTAAGTTTGTAACTTGAACGAGATCAGTAAAATAGTCTACCGTTTTCATATTTTGTTTAAACGTGTATGGTGTCTCCCAAGTATGCTCGATATACACTTCCATCACCTTCGGCGCCCGCTGATCTCCACTGGCTGCATACTCAAGTGCCGTAACACTTTCAAAAATATTCACCATCAGCTCGGCAACCCTTTTTGAATGAAATGTCTTATGATCAGGTGTGGCCTGTTCAAGTGCAGTTAACAGCTTTGCCAGCTGCTCCATTCCGGTGTGGACTTGTTCAGCAAATTTACCATGTATGGTTGATATACGCGTTTTCATTTCCTGTAAAAATAGCTCTCCCGCGTTGAATTTCTCTAATAGACGCAGAACTTCAAGTCCAAGAATGTTTGCGGTCCCCTCCCAAACGGTCAGTACCTGGGCATCCCTGAGGAGACGCGGTGTGACAAAGTCTTCAATATAGCCATTCCCACCATGCATTTCAATCGCTTCATGCGCAAAATGGACGGCCTGCTCTGCGGTCTCTTTTTTTAGAAGAGCGATGTAAAGCCTGTTGAGGACGACGTCTTTTTCAGTAACTCCCGCTTCGTTTCTCATTACTTTTTCAAAAAGCGGCAGATATTTAAACAAGGTTCGGGTTTCCACCTCGAGTTTCACAGCCATTTTTACCAGCGAGTCTTTAACCATCGGAAAGTCTGCCAGCTTCTTACCAAATGCATCTCTCTTAAAAGCATACTGACTTGCCTCACTGTAGGCGCGCCTCATGATTCCGAGTGATGCGACTGTGTTGCACACCCTTGATAGGTTCAGTGCTTCCATCATGTAATAAAAGCCTTTGGATGGATCGCCGACCACATAGGCTTGCGCGCCCTCGAATTCTACTTCAGCAGAAGGGACTGCCTTTACACCAAGCTTATCCTTGAGCCTGCGAATTTTGATGCCATTCAGCGAACCGTCTTCATTGCGCCATGGGACTGCGAACAGCGTCAATCCTTTTGTGCCGGCTGCGGCTCCTTCTTTTCTTGCTAAAACCATCGCGACTCCGCACATACCGGCATTGGAGGCAAAATATTTTTCACCGTAAAGCTTGTAGCCGTCCTTTGCCTTGACTGCCTTCACGAGGTTCGCTCCAACATCAGATCCGCCCTGCCTCTCTGTCAGAAAGGTCGCACCTTCAAAGAGTGTGGTCTCTCCAGTTGATAGCACGTGCGGCAGGAATTTTTCTTTGAGTTCTGGTGAGGCATATTCATCAAGCAAGTAAGCTGTGGCCATCGTCAGTGTTACCGGGCAGTAAAAGCCTGGCTCAGTCTGGGAAAGCAGGTAACCTTGGGCGTAGGAATAGATATAGTTTCCTTTTCGGCCCAGCTCGGGAATTTCCTTGTGAACAAAGCCCACAATCCCGGTGTTGTAGGATTCCTCCACGGTCCGGCGGTAGCCCTCATTCACCCATACCTCAGAAATGTCTTCGCCATAAGCATCAAATTTAATCAGCTTTGGCTGGCCTTCACGATCGGTGAATCTGGCGCGCTGGTCAATTTCATTGGCACACTTCTCACCAAACGCCTCGAGTTCCCGGTCCGCATACTTAAAAAATTCCTCATCCAACAACTCCTTCAGCAAAGCGCGAAATTGCGGTTCGTCTTGATAAAAGTTCATCTACTTGACCCCCCTTTTCATTCCATCGAGTTTTCCATTAAAATCTGATAGCAGTCTTTCAATCTCCTCTTTGATTTCCACCAATTCAGCGATTCTTTCGTTCACTTCGGCCAGCTTCTCATTGCCGTATTCAATCGTACGATGCAGCTGCTTCTCACCTGTTCGATCCTCGTCAAAGAGAAGAACCATCTCCTTGATTTCATCAAGCGAAAAACCAAAGCGCTTCCCTCGCAGCACGAGCTTTAATTGGGTGTATTCCTTGCCAGTGTATAAGCGGCGGCCTCCATCAGAACGCTGAGGCTTCAAAAGACCAAGCTCTTCATAATACCGAATCGTCCTCGTCGTCACCCCAAACTCCTCAGCCAAATCAGAAATTGTATACATGATGCGAAAACCTCTTTTTCACAGAATAATCAGTAAATTAATTATATCATTGACGTTAACGTAAAGAGCAAGAAGAAATGAGTAATAGTAAGAAAAGAATATCCCCTTTAACACAGTAAAGCGGTGGGGGTCAGACCCCCACCGCTTTACTGTGTTAAAGTTCTTTATTTTATTAGGTAGTCGACTAGTTTTGCTTTTGGTTTGCCGAAGATTTCTTCTTCTAGGCGGCGGCCTGTTGGTGTGGCTGCTAATCCGCCTTCTGCTGTTTCGCGGAGTGCGGATGGCATTGTTTGGCCGATGGCGTACATGGCTCCGATGACTTCGTCGCATGGGATTCTGCTTGTGACGCCAGCCAGTGCCATGTCGGCAGCGGTGATGGCGTTGGATGCGCCCATTGCGTTCCGCTTTACACATGGAACTTCGACTAATCCGGCAACTGGGTCACAGACTAAACCAAGCATATTTTTCAATGTAATTGCAAAGGCTTCAGATGATTGCTGCGGCGTGCCGCCAGCCATTTCAACGATTGCGGCTGCGGCCATTCCAGCAGCGGAACCTACTTCTGCCTGGCATCCACCGGCTGCTCCGGAAATGGAAGCGTTGTTTGCGACAACAAAACCGAACGCTGCCGTCGTGAACAAGAATTCGATCATTTCCATACGAGTTGGGTTCAGTTTATCCTTCACGGCAAACAATGTTCCAGGTACAACTCCGGCAGAGCCTGCCGTTGGTGTTGCACAAATGATTCCCATGGCAGCGTTCACTTCATTCGTAGCGACGGCCTTGCTGACGGCATCCAATAATAGATTGCCAGCCAGCGATTTGCCGCTATCAATATACTTTTGCAGTAATACTGCGTCTCCGCCAGTTAAACCTGAATGAGATTTAACTCCATTCAAGCCTCGTTCAACCGCTCGTTCCATGACAGACAGATTGTTGTCCATCTGGGCAATAATGTCCTCGCGCGACCGGCCAGAAACTTCTATCTCCTGCCGAATCATGATTTCGGCGATTTTCACTTGATTCTTTTCTGCTAATTCAACAAGCTCGGCTACATTCCGAAACATGGCTTGTCCTCCTGAATTTTACTTTTAACACTATGAGAATAATACTCCACTCTGAAACTATTAAGCTAACCGGCACTATAGAACAATCTACAGCCGATTTAATCCACCAACCGAATAACCTGCGTAACTCCCTGCAAGAAGCTCAATTCCGCAAACACGCCGTCATCGATTTTATGGTCCATTTCGATTACCATGACCGCCTCGTCTCCGCGTTCTTTCCTGGAGACTTCCATATGTCCAATATTGATTTCATATTTTGACAGGACGCTCGTTACAGCGGAAATCAGTCCAAATCGATCCTGGTGAACAACCAGGATCGCTGGATTAGCTCCGGAAAGCTTCAGCTTGAACGAATTGATTTCTGTGATCTCAATCGTTCCGCCGCCAATTGATATCCCGACAATTTCTAACTCTTTGCCTTCGCCATCAAATAGGTTTATTTTTACCGTGTTCGGATGTTCTGTCACGGCATCTTCTGTGATAAATTCAACTTCCAAACCAACTTGTTCGGCAATTTTTAACGCATCGGGAATCCGTTCGTCAAATGTATCGAAATCCATGATTCCGGCGACAAGCGCCAGGTCTGTTCCATGGCCTTTATATGTTTTGGCAAACGAACCGTACAGGGAAATGACTGCCTTCGCCGGCTGTTTTTCGAATAATGTCCGCGCCACTCGCCCGATTCTGGCAGCGCCTGCTGTATGTGAACTGGAAGGCCCGATCATCACCGGACCTATAATATCAAATGCAGACCGATATTTCATGATGCACTACTCCTTATATTCTATTAAAACTGGAACTTTATATATCCCAGTTACCATGTAAGCGATTACATATAAAACCATTTTTAAAGATTGATAACCATAGTTATCTTACCACAATTCCTATAGAGTTTAATCAATAATTTTTATCCAATTAAAAACCATCCTCACATTCGAGAATGGTTAAATCATGCTGACTTTATTCCTGCCGCTATTTTTTGATAAATACAAGCCTTCATCCGCTCGGTTCAGCAGCGAGTCTATGTTGTCGCCAGGCTGAAAATCAGTGACTCCAAAGCTTGCAGTCAATTGCCCAGCTTCTTTGAATTGGTGCTTTTCAACTAATTTACGGAAATGCTCTGCTTTTTCCAAAGCCTGTTTCCCGTTACTATTCGTGATCAGAATAAATTCCTCACCGCCCCAGCGGCCAAACAGATCGTCTTCTGATAGTTTGCCAGAAACGATTGCGGAAAGTTCCTTTAAGACACAATCGCCAATTTTATGGCCAAAGATGTCATTCACTTTTTTAAAATGGTCGATATCAAAGAAGATGATCGAGAATGAATGCTCATTTTCTTCTGCGTTCTCAAGCTTCTCTTCAAGCCAGATATCAATCTGGTGCCTGTTGGCGACTCTTGTCAACGAATCGATAAATGCATGCTTTTTAAAGAAATCACGCTCTGAAAAAGCACGGAACACATTCTGAGTATAGTAAAGTACTAGGATATAGACGAAATTCGCCGCATGGAATTGCGTCAGTGAATCGATTGCCTCCGGTGAAAGCTGGCTGCCATAAGCAAGGCCGATCGCCATTGTGGTCAGGAAGATAAAAATTGAAAAGTAAAATCCCTTTTTCGTACCGAGTATCAAAAAGAAAAACATGATGATCAGCGGCATCCACACAATGAAGTCACCGAGGGATCCACCAGTTTTCGACATATCATTATGGACTACTTCAAACAAGGTAATGACATGATACAAGCTGACTAACAGCACATTTAAATATTCGGTAAAACGGACCCCGCGATTCATCCACGCCATGATCCAGCTGGCTGAGAACGAGACAATAAGAGTAGAATTGACGATTGTATCAAAAAGGCTATTATTATTCAAAAAGCTGTTAATGATCAGAGCAAGCGTAATAACCGGCAGTAGCCAAAGGTAAACGCCTCTCTTCAGCTCTTCAATCGTCTCGAATTTTTTATACATCCCACTCATCTCCCAAACTAACTAAGTCGTTAGCAGTCCCGCTTTTATTTGCCCGCGCTGTCATTCTTGTAAAAAATCTTCCGGAATACAAATGTGTTTTCCCTAATTCCATTTTACTAGAAATACTTATTTTAGTATATTTTCAAACGCAAAAAAAGAAGCAAAAGTCCCGGTTGACTCTTGCTTCCGCCATAATTTTATTCTTCCCAATTCCAATAAGTCATTTTTCCCAGGTCTGCCCCCTGGATCTGTTCCAAATCCCTCAATTTCAGCAGCTCTTTCACAGGGCCTGTCACGACGGCTCCGTACACTTGAAATCCATTTTTCATCAGATAGTTATAGCGTTCTTCTAAATGGTCCAGTCCGAGGAAGTTTTCCCGATAGCTTTCTGATTCATTTTCGAGGAGCTCGTTCATCTGCTTCAGCATCAGCTTTTTGTTTTCATTAAGATGATCTGGTTCAAAGCTGAGCTTCGTTTGAGAATTGAAATCATTGTTCGTTTC
Organism: Heyndrickxia sp. MSNUG; assembly: GCF_049532715.1. Classification (NCBI taxonomy): domain Bacteria; kingdom Bacillati; phylum Bacillota; class Bacilli; order Caryophanales; family Bacillaceae; genus Heyndrickxia; species Heyndrickxia sp. MSNUG. Next base: position 762,097 of record NZ_CP150978.1, on the reverse strand, counting down.
TCTCCCGCCAGTAAAACCAAAATTGTAAAATAACGAAATGGAATCTCCTCCACCGCCCCAGCTTGTTTCAAAATCCTTCAGCTCGCCGGCATACAATGGCATCCATAGCACATCGACATCGTATGGTTTCAAAATCTCGTAAAGCTCCTCAGGCTTCATGAACGTTTTCGTTGAAAAGCTGAGCTCCGCTACCGTCCCTTCATCCACTTTTTCAAGTCTGTTCCATATACCGGGAACTTCATTTTCTTCAAGACTTTTCCCTGTCCTCGGATCCTCTGGTAAATAGAAATTGTATTCTTTCTCGGTTTTCGGTTCCGCAAATTCGATATTTCTTTTAGAAAAAGTGTTAAGCAATGACTTTGCCTGCTTCATTTCACCGGCACGAACGGTTTCTTTTCCTACCCTTTTGTAAATAGGGTAAGAAATTTTCTGCGTCAGGAAGGGTGTAATTTCAATCGAATCTAAGCCGCCGAAGTCCTCTTCCATGTTCGGCTGGGTCCAATCCATCGCCACCTTGCTGTAAAAAGCGTGCTTTTCCCCTAGCTGCGTTCCATCATAAATAAGGCTTACCAATAGCATATACAGCCAAAAGAAAAACAGCGTTGCAGCAATGACCTTGATTACCCTTACTGTTAACGTAAATCGGTATTTATAAAGGATTTTCTTTTCCAGATCCTTATTCCACTCCATGTCCATCCACCTTCCAACCTTGTTTTTCGGCGATTTCCCCCAGCCGTTTTCTCGCCCGATGAAGCGTCACTTTCACTTGATTTTCGGAAAGATCCAATGCTTCCTGTATCTCCTGATAGCTGAACTGCTCGATCTCGCGCAAATACAAAATCGCGCGATACTGCTCGGGCAAATATGTTAAAAGCTGCTGCAAATCGTTTGAAGTTTCCGCTTCGACCGCTGTATCCTCAGGCAAACCATATGGACTCCCCATTTCGTCGCCTGAAAATAAATAATCAGCAAATGGCACCCATTTTCTCCGCTTGCGCCGCCGCCACTCATCGAGATAAGCATTGCGAGCCACCTTGAACAGCCATGCCCTAACATCCTCCTGGTTGTAAAATGATAATGAAACCGTAGCACGCACAAATGTTTCCTGCGTCAAATCTTCCGCAAGCTGATGTGACCCCGAAAGCTTTAATAAAAAATAATAAAGGGACTTTGTATACCTTCTATATAATTTATCTAGTTCATTGCTTCTGCTAAAGTCCATCCTATTGCCCCTTTAAAGTTGTCACATTATATTTGACCGGTGCGAACGTTCACTTGCCACTGTTCAATTTTAATCGTTAACACAGTCTTTTATTTAATTCTCATAACTAAAACGCTCATCCACTTTAAATGTTACACCTAATTTGAAATCTTTTGGCAGAAATGTAAAAAACACCATTCACAAGTGAACGGTGTCAGCTAACTGATCAAGCATATTCGCTAATTCTATTTTAGTAAGGTTCCGCCATTCTCCCATTTCCAAACCTTCCATTGTCACATTCATAATTCGAATGCGCTCAAGCCGTATGACCCTGTATCCGCACTCCTTTGCCATACGGCGAATCTGGCGATTGAGTCCCTGTGTGAGGATAATCCGAAACTCATAATCACTGATTCTCGAAACCTCGCAAGGCTTGGTCGTCGTGCCGAGAATCTCAATTCCTCTGGACATTCTCTTCAAAAAATCGTCGGTAATCAGGTGATCGACTGTCACCACATACTCTTTCTCATGCCCAAACTCGGAACGCATCATTTTATTGACGATGGCTCCATCATTCGTCATCAAAATCAGCCCCTGCGAATCCTTGTCCAGACGTCCGATCGGAAAAATCCTGCCAGGGTAATTCATAAAGTCAATGATATTTCCTTCTACATGGGTGGCGGACGTACACGTAATGCCCACCGGTTTATGGAGCGCGATATAGACTGCTTCAGCTTTTTCAGGAATGACCTTCCCATCAATCAGGACAACGTCATCTGGACAGATCATCCTCCCAGGTTCGCACACCTCTCCATTAACGGTTATTCTTTTTTCATTAATTAAGCGATTGGTTGCCCTTCGAGAGCAATAACCTGTTTCGCTTATATATTTATTGATTCTCATTGCTGCTCCAATCATGTAGTTATTTAAATGACATTTAACTCGGCTTTTCTTTTTAAATGGAATTGCATTTTGCCGTTATAAGGTATCGTATAACAATACAGCAAAATCCACTTTATTTAAAGTTGGTTATTTTTAATGATTATTTCGGCCGTCCCTTGGCTTTCCTTTTTCAAAATATGGTACATTATATAGGAACATACGGAAGGGAGTTTTTTTAATGACAAACCATGAAGAACAAAATAACGCATTACCGCCAAAAACGTGTGAAATCGAGCGTCTGGTGACAATGGAAGATGACATTAATAAAGTATTAGAAGGTAAAAAGACGGCAACACGCCGTAACGGCCGCTACGCTGATGTTGGCGAAATCATGGAGCTGAAAGGCAAGAAGTTCGTAGTGGACAAGGTATATTCCCAGTCTCTTGGAGAATTGACTGATGAAGATGCGCGCCGTGAAGGTTTTGAAACAGTTGAAGAATACAAGCAGTCCATTTTAGCCTACCACCCAGGAATGCCTTGGCTTCCGCAAATGAGAGTCTGGGTACACGAGTTCAGCCCTGTTAACGAATAATAGGCATTTGTAATGGATTTAGTTTACCGAATCATCATTTATTTGCACGTTTCCAGCGTGATCGCCTCAATTGGCCCTTTCTTCATTCTAATGCCAATTGTAAAAAAACTGCCCGCCGCTGAGGGAAAAGAATTGGGCGCCCACCTCGCTACATTGAAGTCGGTCGTCCGTCTTTCCATGCACTCCGGCCATGTGCTTGTGGGAACTGGAGTCCTGCTTGTCGTTCTTGGTCCATGGACTTGGAAAACACCGTGGATTGTGATGACATTAGTATTGCTCTTTTCATCACTTTTCTTTCTGGCAAGGGCATTCTCGCCTACCCTTCGGAAATTCACCGAAGAGGGTGCGAACAAGTTAGAACTTTCGGCAAAATTGAAGCGGACAATATGGACCTACATCATCTTGCTGATGTCGATGCTGTGGTTTATGGTTGTGAAGCCTCACTTATGGTAAAAGTCCGGGTGTTTCGCCCGGGCTTTTTCACATGCTGTTTACTTTGTTGTCCCCATTTCATACAGGGAGTATTTATTTAAGCAAAATTTCCAGTTCGCCAGATTAATTGTTAAAATATAAGGCTCTGTTAAAGCTGAATGTTGATTTTAAACCCAAGTTGATTGTAGTGGAAGGCGCGAAGACTCCAGCGGGCGCAGCTGGTCAGGTGAGACCCCGCAGGAGCGCAGCGACGAGGAGGCTCAGCGACGAGGAGGCTCAGCGCCAGCCACGCGGAAAGCGAACGCCTGGAACGAAAATCAACAGCCTTGTTTAACAGAGCCAAATATAAAAAAGAACCCTCTCCATGAAGGTCCTCCAAAAATTTTATCCTTTTATAACAAATTCCGTATCCGCAATCACCGCAAACTCCTCATTCAGGTTCGCCATCGTCATTGCATGGATCAATTCTGCCGCAAAAACTTCGCCATTCAGACCTTTTCGATCGAACGTAGCTGTCGCATCGGATACGAGGATTGGGTTGAATCCGTAATTGCCGGCCATTCGGGTTGTCGTTTCTACACAGTGGTTCGTCGTCAATCCTACAATCACGACTTGTTTGCTTTCCATTTCAGTAAGGATGCTGTGCAAATCAGTCCCGATGAACGCGCTATTGACTGATTTAGTGATCACGATATCTTCTTCAAGCAGCTGGATAAAATCCATGAACTCCACCCCTTCTTTTTCATAATAAAAGAAGGAATCCTTATTCCGTGATCTATGCTGGACAAAAATGATCGGTCGCCCCATCTCCCGCCAATGCCGGATCAATTTTTCAATATTCTCTTCAGCGTGAGGATTGTTCCGGTTCCCCCACGCCGGATCAAAAAATGCCTTTTGCACATCAATGACAATCAATGGGTCGTTTTTCGTAATATTCATATTCATCATCCCTTCAAATGTTTATAAGATCATTTTATTTAAAGGATGATCTCATTTACATAAAGTTTCTTCGTTATTTGCATCCTATTTCTTTAAAATTTACTTTATTTCAGGTATTTCCCCTTAAAAAACCTTTTTCCTGTCTGCTCGCTTCTGAAACTGAGAGCTGACAATCGTAAAGATGATGATATACGGAATAATAAACAGGCCGTAACCTGTGCCGTAGTCCTGGATATCTTCTGTAAAATAAAGATTCACACCCCACAAAATATAGAGCACATAACCTGAGAGCGTAATCCAGAACGCAACCCATTTTTTTGTTAAAGCGGGCAGCAGTACCGGACTCAGAACGATTGCTCCCAGCACGAGATTTGTAATCAGGTGATCCATTTCTTTTTCCCCTTATGGAATTTTTTTTCTTATAATAGACTAATATACAGACGTAAAAATAGACAAGAAGTTTCAAAAATGAAAACGAGGTGGCAGACATGGACCAAGTAGATCAAAACATTCTTCATATTCTTCAGGAAAACGGCCGGGTTTCGATGACTGAGCTTGGAAAGCGCGTAGGATTATCGGTTCCAGCAGTGAAGGAGCGTGTCAAAAGATTGGAGGAAAACGGGACGATTCTTGGATACCGGGCTGTCCTTAATCCTAAAAAAGTGAACAAGAGTGTTCTGGCTTTCATCCTGTTCGATTCCAAGCGCTGCAAGGAATTTCGCGAGTTTTGCATACTGCATCCGATGGTCGTGGAATGTCATAGATTAGCAGGACAATACAGCTATCTAGTTAAGATTCTCGCAGAGTCAGTGGAACATCTCGAGGAGTTCATTGATGAATCGATGGCCTATGGGCATCCTTCTACCTTGATTAATCTGTCTTCTCCAGTTGAATTCAAAACGATTACATGAACAAAGATGCCCTTCATCGACTTTGAAATCTGTCCTCACCTGTTGTATTCAAGCATATTACATAAACAATGGGCTGCCCTCCTGAAAGAAGGCAGCCCATTGTTCTATTTAACTATATTGATCTTCTGCTCACTATTCGCAGGTACCGTTATTTCAACTTCCATATACTGCACTGCACCATCGGTATAATTTTGCTTAACCGAACCGGCAGACGCACGGTAGCTTCCTGCAGCCATATAAAATGGCACTGTTACGGTAATCGGCTTGTCCAGCCTGTTTGTTACAGCAGCTTCTTGGCTCGTGGCTTTTCCATCATTCACTGCACTGTAATTCGCATCAAATGACATGACCCCGCTTTTCGTATCCCCATTTTGATAGACGGGGATCGAATGTCCAAGGTCATCGTATTTGTAAGAGGTAATCTCTCCGTTCTTCATTTTAAATGGTCTGAATCCTACCCAAGGCTTGCCTGTCAGCTCGACCGCCGTTGTTGTCGTGTACAGGATCCCATCTTTTTCAGTGACATCATCTGTATGAGTGTGACCGTGAAGGCTAAGGTTCACGTTAAACTGTTTCATGACATCGACTAGTTCCTGCGCATTCTCCCCATGCCATTGCTGGTCATATTTAATGCCAAGCTTTTCACCAAGCACTAACGTCGATAATGACTGCGGATTATGCTGCGCATCGTATTGCTTCCAGTAGCTTTGCACTTCAGGATCGCTTTGCGGCCAGATATCGCGGTCGCGCCATAAAGGATTATGATGTGAGAATAACCCTTTGATCTGCCCAGGCTGTGCTGATTTAGCGTTTGCAGCCAAATCTTCTTTTACCCAGTTAAGCTGTTCATCCCTGATCTGCCCGCCCCATGTCGGCACGGACACAGTACCATTGCCTGAGCGGTCAAACTTATGCCAGTCAAATGAATTGTAGCCAATATAGTGGGCATATGGTCCATAATCAAATGAGAAATACTGTGGCCCAAAGTATTGCTCCCAATACTTCGCACCGTCAGCAAGCGTGGCATCCTGTGCATAATAATCATGGTTGCCCGGAACGATGTACACAGGAACATTCAGCTTCTGCAGTACACGGTATGTCTCTTCATACTCATAAATATATTCCTGAGGGTTCATCTGCCCATACATCAAGTCCCCAGTCACAACAACAAAGTCTGGATTCGCAAGGTTTACTTCCTTGATTGTTTTTTGCAGATAAAGCCAGCGCTTCTTCTCATCCGGATCCCACATTCCAGCTTCTTTAGCCAGTGCTGGGTCTGTGCCAGAAACATTATCTGGATCCCCCAGATTTCGCGGTGAACCAACGTGTGTATCTGTCAGATGTAAAAACGTGAAATCCTTTTTAAATGTGTCAACTACCTTAACAGAGTGCGGCTGCTCATCTGTGATTCGCTTGCCATTCCCTGTAAAAGAAACCTCCAGATCATATAATTTTTCCGGCACGCTGTCCGGGATTTGGACGGTTACATTATATATAGATGAGCTTTTTTTCCAATAAGAGTCTCCTGCCTCTGCTTTTTGAACAGGAAGGTCATATTCCTTCGTCAATGAAGAATGATTTGTTTGCTTCAATTTCACATTCCAGGCACCAGCCTCTGCGCCTTTGCTGTCCACCTTAACGGTCAGCGTTTTGCCCTTTTGTTTAATGGCTGGTGTCGCGAAAAGAGGATAAATGATTTCGTTCACTTTTGGATCGACTGCGATGTTCGGCACCGCGTCAAGATAATTCGTACTGTTTCCAATGCCGCCATCCTGTTTTCCTGCCGCACTCAAAAGGCTGCCATTTGCAACGGAAGCTAAAGGTATAAGCGATAGCAGGATGGAACCAATCATAAGTATTTTCAACATGTTTTTCACTGGTTGATAACCTCCTTTTCTGCCTTTATCGTAGCATGGCATTGTAAAGGTGGTTTTAAGCTAACATGACAATACAGCAAAGGATATTACAAAATTCGACGAAATGAGCCCTGTCATTTTGAAAAATCAGCATATCGGGCTCTTTTTACAAACAACCTAAACCATGATGGGCACTACACTTTTTCTATTATTTCCATAAATAAAAACCGCTGCATCATACAGCGGCTTCCCTTAACAAAAATCTTTATTGTTATTCGTTAAGACCAACTCTTTGGTCCTATCATTAAAATCTACGGTTAGACTTTTTACTTCATATTCAATCGAAGGATCAACAGCTACCCTGATTCCATTCACCACCAAAAACTCATCATCTTCTTCCGGCTCATCCAGAGCCAGTCCAATCTTAGAGCTTCTTCAGCTGATTCCCGCAAAATATAATCGAATTCCTGATACGGCCATCTCATGCAAAGCTTGCTGTAAGTAGTCTCTTGCTCTGTCGGTAATTCTCATTGCCTCTTCACCTTCTTTTTTTGGGTGAACAATTATTTGCCCGTCTCAGCGAATGTTTTGATACGGTCGCTGATCTGGTCGCGGACGCTTTGGAATACTGCCCACTTTTCTTCTTCTGTTCCTTCCGCTTTTGCAGGATCATCGAACCCCCAGTGTTCGCGCTTAACATGTGGAGGTGTCACTGGGCAATGCTCATCTGCATGGCCGCAAAGTGTTACAACAAGGTCAGCATTGTTCAGGATTTCAGGATCAATCACATCAGAAGTATGGCCCGTAATATCGATTCCAACCTCGTTCATAGCCTTGATGGCATTAGGGTTCAAACCATGAGCTTCAAGCCCTGCACTTTTCACATTCCACTCATCACCCATATATTTTTTTGCCCATCCTTCAGCCATTTGGCTTCTGCAAGAGTTACCTGTACATAAGAAGTAGATTGTTTTTTTAGACATAGTTGAATAGCTCCTTTGTTATATAATTAACAACCAAATATATAGACCTACCAAAGTGATGAACAAAGTAGGAATGGTTAAGATGATACCTGTTTTAAAATAAGTGCCCCAGGAAATTTTCACGCCTTTTAATGAAAGAACATGCAGCCATAGCAGTGTTGCCAATGAACCGATTGGGGTGATTTTCGGACCGAGATCAGATCCGATAACATTCGCATAAATCAGCGCTTCACGAACAACACCAGTTGTGTTAGTATCCGCAATGGCCAGCGCATCAATCATGACGGTTGGCATATTGTTCATGATTGAAGACAGGATAGCCGCAATGAAGCCCATCGCAATCGTTGCGACGAACAATCCCTGGTCGGCAGCAGACTGGATCACATCAGCCAAAAGCTTCGTCAGTCCGGCATTTCGAAGTCCATAAACAACGACATACATTCCAATCGAGAAGAACACGATTGCCCATGGCGCACCTTTTACCACCTTTGAGGTGTGAACGGCATGACTTCTTCTTGCCATCAATAAGAAGAAAATAGCCACTGCACCAGCAATGAACGAAACCGGGATTTTCACGAATTCGCTTGTAAAGTATCCAAGAAGCAAGATTCCAAGGACGAGCCATGACAATCGGAACATTTTTAAATCCTTAATCGCTTCTGCTGGCTTTTTTATATCGGACAGCTCATAATTTTTCGGAATGCTTTTACGGAAAAATAAGTACAAAACCAGAATACTTGCTGCCAATGAGAATAAGTTCGGCACAAGCATTCTTGAAGCATACTCGACAAACCCAATATTAAAGTAGTCAGCTGACACGATATTCACCAGGTTGCTGACAATCAGCGGCAGTGAAGTCGTATCGGCAATGAATCCGCTCGCCATGATGAAAGGAAAAACCATTTTCTCTTCAAACTTCAGATTTCGCACCATTGCCAGGACAATCGGCGTCAAGATTAATGCAGCGCCATCATTGGCGAACAATGCTGCAACCCCTGCACCAAGCAAGGTGACATAAATGAACATCCTTACTCCGTTTCCTTTAGCTGCCCTTGCCATATGCAAGGCCGACCACTCGAAGAAACCAATCTCATCTAAAATAAGTGAAATAATAATGAGTGCAATAAACGTCAGCGTCGCATTCCAGACGATGCCTGTTACATTTACGACGTCCTGTATAGAGACAACACCAAATAATAATGCTAAAAGCGCTCCACCTGTTGCCGACCAGCCAATCCCGAGCCCCTTAGGCTGCCAAATAACCAGAGTCAAAGTCACAAGAAAAATCAGTGAAGCAATAATCGCTAATGACAAATCAAAACACCTCCGTAATTCATCCAAACGACAAGATTTGTTTCCTGTGTACCATTAATCACAAGAAATCCTCTTACCCTGCCGCTCAAGTTCTGTTAATTTTTCTTCCTGACTTGGCAGTGCACTCAATAGCAATTGAACAAACTCGAAATGCTCGTACTGCTGGTTCAGTGAGTAAAAAATCCACTGCCCTCTTCTGCTTTCTTTTACCAATCCTGCGTCCTTCAGTTTTCTGATGTGCTGGCTGATCGCCGGCTGGCTCGCCTCAAAGATCGCTACAAACTCACACACACAACAATCATGGTCAGTCAGAATTCTCATCATCGTTAACCGCGTCTTATCTCCAAGCAGCTTAAGGATTGAAGCAGCCTGATCCATATCAATAATTTGTTTATTCAATTCCTCTACACCCCCTTGAAGCATGGGGACGTATCTAATGCTTCCATGAATTAAAAAAGGATTTTCGGGGGCAGTAGGTACGTCCCTGTGATTCTCGCATTATCATATAATGATTTGCTTATATGTTCAAGCGTGTAAAAGGAGGTTTACAAAGTTTTAATATTTCGTCTTATGCTGATATGTGATATGGGGTAAGAGTTTAGGATTAATAGTTTCTTTAAAAAGTAGATATCCTGAATTTTGTAAAAAGTAGCGATTATCTTGTATTTCGTAGCGATTATTTGAAAACTGTAGTAATTATGGGATTTTCCGTAGCAATTATCCTGGTTTTTGTAGCGAATATCAATAAAAACGTAGTGATTTTATTTTATAAAGTCCAAGAACTTGCTATTGAAAAAAATAAATCAAAAATTTTTGATTTAATAATTGCAAAATGGTTTTTCAGGAAATATAATACAATATATCAAGTAAATTTGATTAAGGAGAGCTGACAGTGGAAAAATTCATTCCTTTAACAGACCTGACCAATAACTCCAAACCCACTAAGGAACCGCCGCTTCAGAGCACCTTTGAAAATTATGAAAAAAAGTTCAAAGCCCTTGCCGATCAAAAACGCCTGCAAATCCTGAACCTGTTATGCCAGCAAGACTCCAGCTGTGTTTGTGACTTAAGCGAGATGATCGACATGCCTCAATCGAAGCTTTCTTATCACTTAAAGATTCTGCTCGAGGCGAATCTGATTACAAAGGAAACGAGAGGAACCTGGAGCTATTATCAAGTCAACACGAAAGAAATCAATCATCTTTTATCTCCGGAGCTTTGCTGCCTTTTCAGACCTAGCTGTTGTTAGTTAGGTTTCATTTTCAAAGTATTAATCAATTTTTTTTGATTAATAAATCAACATAATTTGATTAAGGAGAGGATATACATGTTTTATCAAGATTATCAGACATTCGCAAAGCTAAAACAGCAGGAAGTAGAAAGAAAGGCAAAGCATGCGTGGAAGTTTTTCGAGCAGTCCGAAATGAAAGAAACCCCAATGCCAGCTGACTCTAGTAAACAACCAAACTGCTGTGTAACGCCAGCGAACGCTTAAACAAACCCAACAACATTTTTAACTAAAAGGAAGAAGGTAGAGTAAGATGATTGAATTCTTAAAGAGCTTTTTCTGGATTGCCCTTGAATTAACAGTCCTGTTCATCGGGATCTCGTTTTTGATCAGCCTGCTGCAAGGATACATCCCATACGAAAAAATTGAAAAGAAATTAACAGGCAGCAACAAGTTATTCGCAAGCTTTGCCGCCATCTTGTTCGCTTTTATCACACCATTCTGCTCCTGCTCCACGATCCCGGTAGTGGTCAATATGCTGAAAAAGAAAATCCCGTTTTCAATCGTCATGGTATTTCTCTTCGCTTCTCCGGTACTGGATCCAACGATACTGACCATCATGGGTGTCGTAATGGGCTGGAAGGTCACGATCCTTTACACCGTTATCACAAGTGTCTTCTCAATCGCAATCGGCTTCACTCTCGACAAGCTTGGTTTCCAGCGCTATGTAAAAAATGTGATGATGTCTGGCTATGAAGAATCAAATCAAAAATTCAATTGGCGCTTTGCCCTTCAAGAAACATGGTCTCTAATGAAAAGTGTCTATCCATACCTGCTTATTGGTGCAGCCATCGGAGCCGTCATCCATGGCCTTGTCCCAACGGAGTTCATTACAAAATGGTTCGGCCACGACGCCTGGTGGCTCATCCCGGTCGCTGCGGTCGTCGGAATTCCATTATACATCCGCTTATCAAGCATGATTCCTATTTCACAGATGCTTATTTTAAAAGGAATGGCCCTTGGCCCGGTAATGGCGATGATGATCAGTTCCGCTGGCGCAAGCCTTCCTGAAGTTATCCTGTTAAAATCGATTTTCAAAAAGCAGCTCGTCTTAGCATTCATCCTATCCGTCATCACTATGTCTACAGTATCCGGATTTATCTTTTATCTCGTTTAATTAATCAAATTTTATTGATGAAAGGAGGTGAATTTAATGGCTAACTTCATCCAAATTCTAATGGGCAGCAACAAATCAAAGTCAGACTGCTGCAAGATCGAAATCAAAGAAGTTGAGGAAAATGAAGAGAAAAACGAAGCTTGCTGCGGTGGGGATACGAAATGCTGCTAGTTTTAATTACAATATAAGGAAGACGGCACGATTATGATTCTCTTTTGGGGCAATTAACGAACTTTTTCAGGAGATTCTCCAACTTTATTGGTAAATTACAGACAATCTCCAGGCAATTATCACGTATGATTGAGAGAATAATTTTTCCAGCCAACAAAAAAGGTGGAGCCAAGCTTCAAATAGCCTGATTCCACCTTATTTTTATTCTTCCGTCTCAACAACGGGCTTTCTTTCGACCTTGATTTTACGGATTCGATGGCTTTCTACTTCCTGGACTATAATTTTGAGATTTTCATAATCGAAGGTATCACCATTTTCAGGGATGCTTTCGAGCGTCTCAAAGATCCAGCCGCCAAGATTGTGGTACGTTGTTTCAGGCATCGGCACATTGAATAATTCCGCAAAGTCATCGAGATCATACTGAGCATCGAATTCGTATGTGTTTTCATCAATCTTCGTCATGATGTTGATTTTCTCATCATGCTCATCCCAGATTTCGCCTACCAGCTCTTCCAGGATATCCTCTAAAGTGATGAGTCCGGATGTTCCGCCAAACTCATCGACGACGATGGCCATGTGGCTCTTCGTCCTTTGAAGTTCTGGGAGCAGCGTGGCAACTTTCATTGATTTCACAACGAACATCGGCTGACGCAGCAGCTCGCGTACATTTACTTCATTATGCTGGATCAGCTCGGCAAAAAACTCGCGCTCCGATAAAAATCCAATGATGTTATCTATATTTTCTTCGTAAACCGGGATCCGCGAAAATCTCTCCGTCAAGAAGATTTCTTTGATTTCCTCGAGAGGCTGGTTCACTTCGATCGTAATCATGTCCATTCGGTGGGTTAATACTTCACCGACAAGTATTTCGTTGAATTCCAGGGATCGGTGTACTAGCTCCCGCTCATTTTTATTGATGACACCTTCTTCTTCACTGATGTCGACCATCACTTTGATTTCCTCTTCCGTGACAGATGGGGTTACCTCTCCATCCTTCGAGAAAACCTTTGAAACAGAAGCCTTCAGCTTGCTGAACAAGAAATTGACTGGCGTAAGAACTTTTATCAGCATCAGCAAGATTCCCGAGATCTTTAAGGAATAGCTTTCTGCATTCTCCTTCGCAATCGATTTCGGCAAAATTTCTCCGAAAATCAAGATCAGGATCGTCATGCCAAATGTACTGATGAGAAGTCCGGTGCTTGGTCCGAAAATATCGGTAGCTACCTTGGCAGAAATACTTGCCGCCGCAATGTTCACTATATTGTTACCTACTAGTATTGTAGACAAAGCGTCATCAAAATTCTCAGAAATAAACAACGCATTCTTGCTTCCAGAACGGCCTTCACTCACATAATTTCTCAGCCTGATTCTATTGACGCTGGAAAAAGCCGTTTCCGCCGATGAAAAGAAGGCAGATAAAAGAATTAAAACACCTAATAAAATGATTAAACCTATGGGAACTTCCAAAAAAATTCACTCTCCGAAAAAAATTTTGTCATAAATAATTTTACTGTTCTGATGAATATAAATCAAATACTCTGGCTCCTTACCACTGCATTATCTATTTACGTTTGAAACTGTAAAATGGTTTCAGATTAGTAATTTTTCATCTCATTACCTGGAAGATTCTTATATTCTTCCGTTTTAACTAATTTCTTCATAAAACTCAGGTTAGGGATGAAGCGGTAAGCAAGAAACGCTGTACCTGCACCGATTAATGCACCTGCAGCCACATCCGCTGGATAATGCACACCCGCCCAGATCCGTGAAAAACCTACTACGAATGCAAGAACCACCCAGTAATAATGAAACTTTCTTTTAAAAAGCCAGAAAGAAACTGTCATCGTGAAAAAGATGATGGTGTGGTCACTCGGAAATGAATTGTTCACACCCATATCTATCAGCTTATTAACCTCGGAAAGCTCGGCAAACGGCTGATTGTTCGAATGAAATGAACCTGCAATCTTGCCCCCTGCTTCGGCAAAAATCAGCGCGATAAAACCAGTGACAATCATCAAACGGTTGACGGCTTTACGGCTGAATAAAAAGAAAACCACGGCAGCTGCCAAAACGAAAATCATGTTTTCTGCTATTAAAGTCATCAATGGGTTAAAGCCTTCAAATTGCTTCCCTAAATCATTGATCATCCTGAAGGATTGTACATTCAATTCTGTAAAACTCATGAAATTAAAACACCCCTATAATATGCAAATTAAATAAATTATACAACATTGGAAGATCTTTCTGTCTGTAAAAATATTATTAAGCACCTTTTAATATATGATTGTATGAATTTATCAGCCGGAATATAATGGTTAAGTGGTGTTAAAAATTGTCATTTACGCGTGTAAATAGGAGGATTGGAATGGGGAAAGAACGGTTATTTTTCCTGGATAACTTAAAAATTTTTTTAACAATTTTGGTTGTCGTCCATCACGTTGGCCAGCCTTATGGAGGCTCCAATGGTTTTTGGTACTACATCTCAGATGATCATTTTAATTTAGGAAGGTTTTTCTCAGTAAACGCAGGATTCTTCATGAGTCTATTTTTCTTGATTTCAGCCTATTTTCTGCCTGCTTCGTTCAGGAAAAAAGGGACGAAGACTTTTTTGAAAGACCGTTTGATCCGCCTAGGTATTCCGCTTCTATTTGGATTCCTGGTGATCATGCCAGTATTGATGTATTTCTTCTATATTAACTTCAGGCAATATGGGAATATTTCATTCTTTGATTACTTCTTCTCTATTTATTTAGGCTTTGGATATATGCCAGATGGCTGGACCGGCCCGGTTTTCCCGGATATGCAATTCGGTCATCTGTGGTTCATTGAACACCTATTAATCTATGCCCTTTTATATGCTGTATTCTATCGCCTGCTTAAAGGAAGGATTTCTTTCGGATTCCTGGAAGACTTGAATAATAGTAAACTCTTCTTAATCGCAGTGATTGTTTCGATCATCACTTTCGCTGTTCGGATCAAATATCCAATCGACCACTGGGAGGGATTACTGGGTTTTATCCAAGTCGAATACGCTCACCTTCCGCAATATGCGTCGTTTTTCTTTCTTGGGGTCCTTGCCTTTAAATATAAATGGTGGGACAAACTGACCGTCAATTTAGGTGGAGCCTGGCTTGCAATCGGATTGATTCTTGCCGGAGCAAGATATCTCACAAATATTGTCCCCTATTCACAGGGTGGCGCTAACTCAATCAATCTTCTTTACAGCTTTTATGAAACCTTTTTATGTTTCGGTCTCGGATTTGGGCTTATTTTCCTCTTTAAAATGGCTCTGAATAAAACAAACTCTTTCCTGAAAATACTTGCAGATAACAGCTTTGCTGTTTATATTTTTCATCTTCCGATGGCTGTGTTGATGCAGTATTTATTCACTTCGGTGGATTTGGCTCCATTTATGAAATTTGTCGTGGTATCCATTGTTACGATTATTGCTACCTTTTTGTTTAGTATATTGATCAGAAGAATTAATGTGGTGAGAGCCATTATATAACGATAGATGATCTCTAAAATAACGAGGTTATTCTCAGGCTGTAAACAAACTCGATTACAGCCGAGCTTGTCTAGTATGTTTATCTTAGGTGGGAAATAAAACAGGTCTGTTGATTTCCGTTCCAGGCGCTTCGCTTTCCGCGGGGCTGGCGCTGAGCCTCCTCGTCGCTTCGCTCCTGCGGGGTCTCACCTGTCCAGCTGCGCCCGCAGGAGTCTGCGCGCCTTCTACTCCAATCAACAGGTTTTCAATAATTGTTGACTTGAATCTTTGTCGACAAGCTGAGATGGCCTCTTAAATTAAATGGTCATCTTTTCTTCCCTTCTAAATCAAGCAAATATTGCTTCATCTCTGTTCCGCCTCTGTAGCCTGTGATGGCTCCATTCTTGCCAATCACGCGATGGCATGGGACCGTGACCAGCACTGGGTTCGCGCCGATTGCAGTTCCGACGGCTCTTACTGCTGCTGGCTTGCCAATTTTATGGGCAATGTCTGAGTACGATAAAGTTTGTCCATAGGGTATGTCCATCAGTGCCTTCCAAATGGCTTCCTGAAAAGGGGTTCCTTTTACATCAACAGGAACGGAAAAGGATTGGCGTTTTCTCGAGAAGTATTCGTGAAGCTCTTCTATATATGGCTGCATGACTTCGATGTTTTCTTTTACCTCAGCGGCAGGATATCGTTTATGGATTGCGCTCGCCATTTCTTCCCAGGAGTGCCCTGGTGAACCTACATAACAAAGCCCCTTTTCTGTAGCCGCAATATAAAGCTTCAAGTGAGCATGTTCAAAAACCGTCCAATAAATCTCATTTGTCATTGTTTTTCTCCACCTTTTTTACGATAAGCAGCAGGCGTACAGCCATACCTCTTTTTAAACAGCGTTATAAAATACGGTACACTCTGGAACCCGACGGCTTCGGATATATCCTTGACTTTCCGTTTATCTTCCTCCAAGAGCTGAATCGCTTTTTCCATTCGGACCTTTTGGATGTATTCATTCGGCGACATACCCTGCACCTGTTTGAACAGACGCTGAAGATGAAACGGGCTGCCATGGAAAAGCTCGGCTAATCCTTCAAGTGTAATGTACTCGTGATAGTTTTCATCAATCCAGTCCTTGATCTGCCCGACCCATTCCTCTGCAGGCAAAATCGCTCCATCTGGCTTGCATCTTTTGCACGGCCTGAAGCCTTCTTCAGTCGCCATATAGGCATTTTTAAAAATGTGGACATTCTCCCGCTTCGGTGCCCTCGATTTGCAGGAAGGCTTGCAATAGATTCCGGTTGTTTTTACAGCATAAATAAACGAATCGTTAAATGAAGAATCGCACTCTACAATCGCATTCCAATACTCATCAGGAATGTGCGGCATCTTTCTCACCTCAAGAAACAGTATAAACCAAACCAAGGTGATACTGCGTTTTTATTAATGAAAAAGCAAGAAAACGAAACAAAGTAAAAAGCCCTTTTATAGACAAAAGGACTTTTTCATTGTTTCTTATAGGTATCTATTTAGCCATGCTGTCAGATGCTTGACGGCTTCAGGGTGGAGCGGCTGGCCGATTGTTTTTAGGTAGTCCTTTTTATACGTTGTTGGTGAGATTGGCGTAAGCTGTACCTTCAGGCCGTGATCCATGTTTTCAATGACATGCGTTTCGTATTCACCCTGGACGAATTCCTCCACTCGCTTTAGGTTCTTCGGGTTTGTCTGCCAATCCTTCGAGCCGCTGATGGCGAGGACAGGGCAGGTCGCTTTTGCCAGCGCTTCTTCTATATTCAAGGCAAAATGCTCCCTGAAATATTTTGCCGGCATTTTGATAAAGCCCATTGTTTTCACGACGTCTTTATCAGATGTTAGCATTTTTTGGTAGGTTGACTGTGCTTGTTTCTCCCCTTTTTCAAGCGTATTGAACGTTTTGATGATAAATCCCTGGAATCCCTTCTTTTGCGCGAGTTCTTTAAAAGTAACTTTTCTTTGGAAATCGAGTGCCTCTCTTAAGGTCTCACCGCCGCCAGACAGGAGAATCAGTCCAGCTGCAGGCCTTCTTGCATTGAGTGCCGTACCGACCATGCACCCTTCGCTATGACCGGCAATAATCAATTTGTTCGGATCCACTTTCGGATGATTTGCCAGCAAATCAAGTGCGGCTTCTGCATCATTCATTGCATCGGACAGCCCCGCGGTATGAAAGTCCCCTTCACTTTCACCGACACCTCTTTTATCATAGCGGAATGTGACAAAGCCAAGGGATGTGCACAGTTCAGCGAGATCTGCATAAAGATTGAATTTGAACTTACCCTTTGGTGTGCTGCCATCACGGTTCAGCTGCCCGGACCCTGGGAGGAAAACAATCGCTGGGTAGCTTAGCATTCCTAAGTCTGGAATCAACATTGTTCCTTTAAGATTCACATCACTTTTAAATGAAATTTCTTCTCTAATCATCTGGGCGTTCATTTGTATTCCCCTTTGCACTGTTATTTTGGGTGGTTAATATATTGGTAATCGTCCGTTTCTTACGGTCCGCTGCTGGCTCATTCTGGAGCAGCGGGGTGATCAGCTCTACATATTTCCTGATGAATTCACTGTATTCCTCGTCGCTGGCATATAAACTCGCCATCCTGAAGCTGACCATATCCTTTTCAAAATCATAATTCGGCTGCCGGATGTATTCTTCAAAGTTCATTAATACACTGCTAAGGAACCTTATAAAATAGTTCAGGTGTTCATCTGGTCCACTTTTAAGCAGTTCTTCCCTTGAAAGCAACTGGTTGTTTTGAGGAAGTGCGTACACCTTCTCGACCGTCCCCCGCACTTGATTCTCGTCCACGACCTCAATCACTTTTGCTTCAAGCATTTTTTTTAGATGGCGATACAAGGTGGCCTGGGGAACTTCAGTCAGCTGCTCCGCTATTTGCTGTACCGTCTTCCTCCTTCCGCTGGCTAACGTCTGAAGAATCTTCATTCGAACTGGATGTAAAATTAAATCTGCTTTTGTTTCCTTCATCGAAATCACCTGTTGTATTTGAATTTGCGAATATTATCATTATCAATAATGATAATATAATTGGTTTTGAAAATAATGTCAATATACTTTGGTAAAATTTTCTTCAGTGCTGAATGATTTGGGCTCCCTACCTTAAAGGGACTTGCTGAGTTTTTCTATTAGAGATTAGCCTGTGTTCTATGTATTCAGGCATAGAACCTTTTTTTTCGGTCTGCTGGCAATTTTACGGGCAAGCAGGATCTCTCTACGTTTCCTTTTTGGCATCCAGATACTTTTCCGGATACATAGAAAAACTCCCGCAAGTTTTTAACCTCTGCGGGAGTTCAACCTTTTATAAAAAGAACACAAGGACTTGTGAAGCGATTGCTACTGATATTAGTGCAAATGGATAGGCGGCTGCATACGCAATCGATGGATCCTCGGTATCCATCAGCTGATTCGCTGCCCCCAGGCCTGGAGTGCTAGTCATACCGCCGCAAATCGCTCCAAGAGAATGGATCACGCTTAATCTGAGCCATTTTCTAGCAAGCAAATAACCAGCGAGCATCGGGACAATCGTTATAATGGCGCCGCCGATCAACAGGCTGAAACCTTCTTGCTGGATGACCTTAACAATCCCCTGTCCAGCGGTCGTACCCGCTCCGGCCAGGAACAGGACGAGTCCGATATCACGGATGACCTGATTGGACGGCTGATAGTATCTAGCGTGGATTGGACCTAGCTTGCCAAAGTGGCCAATGATCAACGCTAAAAATAGCGGCCCGCCGGCGACCCCGAAAGTAATCGTACCGAGTCCTGGTAAATGAATAGGCACCATCCCAACAAGAACACCCAGCAGCAGGATAAGGCTCAACGAAAGAATATGGATATTTGTAATGGTAAGCTTCTTTCGGCTGAAGAGCTTTTCTACATCATTCAAGCGGTCCTGGCTGCTCACCAATGTCAGTACGTCTCCCCGCTCCAAACGCCATTTCGGATTCTGATTGAACTCAAATCCTCCGCGCTCGATCCTTGTTACGGTCACCCCGTAAGTTCTTCTTAATTGCAGCTCTTTTATCGTCTTTCCAATCAGCTCCAATGCATCCACCGTCACTTTGCGAAGCGTGACATTGTCGTGATTTTCAGTGTTCGTCTCTACTTCTCGTCCAATATCTTTGCATAGCATATTCAAGTCCTTTTGCAAACCAACAGCAACGAGGCGGTCTCCTTTTAAAATAACGGTATCATTAAGGGCAATGATATTCCGGTCACCGCGAATGACGCGGCTTATGACCACTGAATGATATCGATTGAACTTAAGTTCTTTTAGCGTACGTTTATTAATTAATGGTGCTGTAACCTCTATGGTCATGACTTCAGGAGATTCATCATTGCGAACAGGGCCTGATTTCTTTTTTAAATCCTCCGCTAAATCAACTTTCAATAATCTAGGTAAAAGCTGAACGAAAAGGACAACAGCAAGCACGCCAAAGGGATAGGCAATCCCATATCCGACTGAGGCCAGCGGATCACCCGTGGCTTCAAGCGCGGCTGCCAAACCTGGTGTACTCGTGAGCGCCCCAGTCATTATGCCAATGCTAAGGGCAGGCGATAAATGGAATAGTTTAGATACGACAATCGTAGTGACAGCAGCAATCACGGTAATCGCAAGGCCGATGATGCCAAACACCATTCCGCTCGTTTTCATCATCCTGAAAAAGCGCGGACCAGCTGACAATCCAACCGCTACAATAAACATACCCAATCCTAATTGTTGAATGACAGGTGAAACCTGATAACCAAAATGGCCAAATATCATTGCCGCAAGCAAAACCCCGGATGTGCCGAGGCTCAGTCCGCGAATTTTGATTTCTCCTATCGCAGATCCTACAAATAAAATCGCAAACAATAAGATTAATGGTTCTTCTAGCAAACCCAAAATGCCTTCCATGTTGATTCCCCCGAAATTGGATCTATGTTGAAATATTTTAGTTTGTGAATTAATTAACAATATCTATAACTTAGAATATCATGGTGGATGTCCTTTTCATCATGAAGACATTGACGAATTTATTACAATTACAAGTTGATATTGTTGATAATTGTGGGAGCATGGGGACGTATCTTATGCTTCCACAATCTTATTGGAAACGTTATGCAAAACCCAGCAGCATTCCCTCTTCTGGACATTCAGCTGGGATTTGATCTCTTTCTGGTCACGGCTTCTCAAATGTAGTTAATCCGCGATTTAGAAAGATTTCTGTTTTGCCAGAGTTTCTAAAAACTCCCTAATTCGAGCCATAAAAAAGCTCCTCTTATCCAATAAGAGGAGCTTAGCAACATTACTCAATCGAACTAACATATTCAGCAATTTTAGCGATTTCGCCTTTTGTTAAACCTGAGACTTCTTCAGTTTTATGGCGGCGGATGGCTTCCTCAAGTGTTTTCGCGCTGCCATCATGGAAATAAGGAGCAGTTGCCCACACTCCTCTTAATGTTGGCGTATCGAAGGACTTATTGTCCCTCGGGTTTTTCATGGCCGCCCTTGCATCCCCGGCAGAGTCTACATCCTTTGGATTTGAAGTCCCGATATCGTGAAGAAAATCCTTGTTATTGGTTGTTAACTTTCCACTGGGATCCACAGCACTCACGCTGTCAGTGAAGTTTTCACCGCCATGGCAGGTGATACAGCCGCCCTTGCCCTCGAACAGCTTCTTGCCCTCCAAGGCTGCATCGGACAGTTCTCCATCCTTTGAACGATAAGGACTTTTCGGAGGAGGAAAGGATTCAGGATTATCCAAGTAAGCAAACATCGCATCGTACATATGCTTCACATCTTCAGGGAGCGGTTCACCGGGATTGTAATCCATCATCCCGCCCATTTCACCCTGTACCGTCAGGAGGTAATCCTCAAAATCGTCTCGGCTGCCATCCCACATGAATAATCCATTTTCCGTTGTCCTTACATTGCTCGGTACATTCCTTGGCCCTTTTGGCGTTGTCAGCGTCTGGCCATTCATATCTCCATCCGCATGGCAGGATGCACAACTCATCCAGTTGTTCCCAGTGATATTCGTTGCATATTCATCACTGTTGGCACTGTAAAAAATCGTCTTCCCTTCCCGTTCGAGCGGGTCCATTGAATCCTTTGAGATAAGTGCAATGTTTTTACCCGTTGCTTTTACCCGGGAATATGAACTTTCACCGCCAGCGTTCAATACAGCGAGGTCATGACTCATCGCATTGTGCACATACAGGCTTTTGCTGTCAGGGGATAAGACCGCCCCTCTTGGATTGTTCCCGGCAATTCTCCGGACAAGCTGGGTCGCGTTACCTCCGCGCTTTAGATCAAAAACAACTAAATCCTCGCTTCCGGACATAACTGCATACGCTTTGCTGCCATCCGGCTTAAAAACAACGTCATAAGGATTGGAAACAATCATCGTCTTATTCTGGTTATCAGTTACATTTATTTCTTCGAACAGATCTTTTCGCTCTTCTACGATTTCCTCATCTTTTTCAAGATCAAGGACCGAGA
Organism: Heyndrickxia sp. MSNUG; assembly: GCF_049532715.1. Lineage (NCBI taxonomy): Bacteria > Bacillati > Bacillota > Bacilli > Caryophanales > Bacillaceae > Heyndrickxia > Heyndrickxia sp. MSNUG. Next base: position 740,385 of record NZ_CP150978.1, on the reverse strand, counting down.
TTGCCGGGAAAATGGTTTCCTCGAAATGAATCGGTGTATCGACATTCGTTAACAAGTGAGGAACCCATGCCGTTTTACCATCAGGACTGATGACCAATTGTTCAAGCGTATTCGGAATTCCCTGGCTTTTTTTCTGATCCTTTTTATCAGGAGAATTTGCCAGCTGAATCTCTTTTACTACCTTATTTTTCGACGTGTCAATGACAGATATCGCACCACTTAAATAGTGAGGCACATATAACTTATCGCCATTTGCCGTAATAGCAAGCGTCCGCGGACGGTCGCCCACTTCGATTTCCTTTACCTGCTTCCTGTTCTCAAGGTCAAAAACAGAAATGCTCCCCGAACGATAATTGGAAGTGTACAATGTTCTGCCATCCTGGCTTGTCACGACCCCAAATGGTTCAATGCCTGCAGGAATGGAATCGATAACCTTCTTTTCCTTGATGGAAACAATATCAATCTTGTTATCTAGCATACACGCGACATACAGATATTTTTCATCCGGACTTAATGTCATCTGCCTAGGCTCTTTTCCTACCTTCACTTCCGCTAAAACCTTTCCCTTTTCAGGATCCATGAATGAGACAGTATTGATGTCGATATTGGCTGTATAGACGGCAGATCCGTCCTTTTTCATAAGAATGTTATTGCTGTTCACCGCATAGTCGCGGGTGCTGCCAAACTCCATAGCAACGCCCGCCTTTTCCGTGCAGCCTGCAATAAATACTGTTGTAATGGTCAATAAAAGGAAAAGAATCAGTTTCTTCATTGGAAACGCCTCTTTATGAATGATTTCGTGTTCATGTAACACGTAAAAGATTTACCATTAATGCTTCTTGGTGATTTCAACAGGCAGAAGAACAGGTGCAATTCCGTACTTGCCATGTCCAGCCTGGATCTGCGGTACATGATCGTTATCCGTATTTTCTGATTTGCCTTTTTTCAAGTAGAAATCGCCTGTATCCCAGAATTCACTGGCCTGCATGCCTTCTTCAAGGGAAGGACCATCGATGACACGGTCAAAGAAGTCGGTGTATTTTTCTGTGATCACATCAACTTCCAAAGGAGCTGGCTGCTCTTTGTCGCTGTCATTGTTACTTAAATTGTTGATCGCGACCCGGAAGACAGCAGCCACTCCGCCCACAGTATAAGCATCATACTTCATTTCGTCCTTGCCAGTTTTATAGGATTTCAGCTCATCATCCCACAGGTTTTCATCCATCGCGACATAAATTCCCCGAGCTGCTTCACGGTACTTATCATCGAAAGTTGCGAGGTAAGCTGCTGTCAGACCACGAATCGCTCCTAATTGTGCCTGTAAGGAAACTGCCTGGTCAGCTCCAGTTCCGATTGTATAACCTTTTGCTGCCAGACCGTTATCCATGATCAATTCATTTATGATGAAATCGGCTTGAGCCTTGATCAGCTCTTTTGCACGTTCGCCTTCTTTTGTTTTTAACCCTTCTGCTGCATCTCCGCTTGCATAACCAACAGGCAATCCATCAATTGCCCTCTGGAAAATACGAAGTGACTCAACGGTGTAGCCGGCCTGGAACGTGTCAACATAGTTCCCTTGTTTCGTTCCATCATTTTCAGTGACGAATGCTCCGGCTTCTTTATTGAAATGCATGGCGTCAATGTTTTTAAATACGTGTAAAAGTACATCTTTATTGACTGTATACGGATCGGTCGAAGCAATATCATTTGCCGGATCCCTATCCAGATTTTCTTTTGGCGCTGATGGATATGGATTGCTGTCAAACAATGCATGGAACGATGGTGCCACATTTTTATTCTCTGGGCGCTGGTCCGTCATTCCGTAAAACTCTGATGCCGGCCATAGCATGAGCCACTGGTCATTAAGCAGGCTCCGGCTGTCTGATAGTTTCATAGACTTGGCGTTCGGCATCATCTCATTGCCATCTTCTTCAACTTCGATTTTATGAGGCAAAAAGACGAATCCTTTAGATGGATCATACTGGCTTCCAAAACCAGCTGACGTCAATTCTTTCCCATTATAAAAAAGTCCGTTCTTGATGAAATTCAGCTTATTCCAAATGCCTTCCACAAGGAACATTCCCTGCATGCCATCTGGTGAGCTAACGCCAAGCCTGATATTATCATCCTGATCATCATTTGGTGTCTCGCCTTCAAGCTCTTCATCCTTGTCGACCGTATGATAACCGCCAAGGAAGTCACCAGCCCAAAGCGCCTGCTTCAAAAATGTTCCGCCATAAGCTGCCGGATTCAAGACTTTATCCATTTTTTCCCGGCCCCAGCGAAGAGATTTGAAGTTTACTTGATAGTTAGGGACATATGTATCTCCATCACCTGAAGCATACTCCTCGGTATCCACTTTCTCTATGTAATGGGGGTCTCCTTTTGAATATTCGATCAAGGTCGGGAACATATTCGTGAAGATTTCCTCTTTTGGGTAGCCAACGGCATCTGCTAGCTCATAATATCTCTCCGCAAGCATTTCGGGTGCTTCTTTCCCTTTTTGTTTTGCCATTTCACCGACAACCGGTCCGTTGATCAAATGAAGTCCAAGGCCTGATTTTTCTACGACCTCATACATCGCTTCCTCTGAATATTCGTATGCCTCAATTCCAGCGGTATAATCGAATTTTGCCGGCTGATCGACTTTCTTTGAATCGAGAATATCAAGGTCGACACCAAGTCCCTCTAACAGCGGCTCGCCTGCTAATTCAAATTCCGCATATGCAAACATGTTTCCAGCTGTATCAAAATTATAGTCAGTAACAGAAACTGAATATGGCTTTTCTGCCTCAGATGTCTTTTTCGGGGAATCTTCTTTCTTCACACTATCTTCTGTACATCCTCCGGCAAAAAGCAAACTGCCTGTCATTGAGATGGATGCCGCTCTTTTCCAAGCTCTATTTTTCATTTCAACCGTCCTCGCTGTAATTGATAATGATTTTCATTATTATTGATAACGATTATCATTATACATTATGTTCTCTTTCTGAACAACATGATTTTAACAGGTTGGCCTTTTTCCTTTTTGAGTTGTTCTGGGAACCTCCCTCATAACAACTCGTCACGCTTTTTTCTCATTGAGTTGTTCTCGGACTCCTTCTCATAAAAAATAACCCTGGCATTAAACCAAGGTTACACGCATTATTTCTTTCCTATTAAACTCATTCATAATAAAGGCAGAAACCCTATCAGATTTCAGTTATTCATTGCTAGTTACATTAATCCGAGCTTATTTCAGCTGATTTCCATGATTGGTCCAGCAGCTTTTTATGCCTATGCTCAAGCTGATGAATGTGATTGAGTTCTTCAAGCAGATCATGGATGGATAAAAATTCATAATAAATAACATTTGCATAAGAGAAACGGTGCGCACTTTCATCCCTTGCTTCAACTTCTTTTTTAAACAGTTTCAATAATTCACCAGAGAGTGCTTCATGATGGTCATCGATTTTGAAATCCGGATGATGCAACGTCGATTTTATGGATTTACTCATTCTTGTGATTACGATTGTTTTTTCTTTTTCAAGTTGGATAGAAGGAATTGCCAATAGATTCCCGACATGATAATGGATTTGCCTTAATAAAGTCAGCTTCTTGTATTCATAATGGAATTCCCTCATGTCCTTCCTGCTGAATGCATGGAGCTTCCATTCCTGCTTCTGGTACCGGCACAGTGTTTCGATTCCCTCGACATTTTTTAAAATCCTCCGGAAATCAGATTTAGTTACCGGATGGAGAGGATGATGCTTGACGATTTCTTCCCCGCGCATTTCAATGAGATTGCCGGTCTCCAAAATCAACTGCTGAATCTTAAACTGAATTGTATTTGAGTAATCGGGCCTAATCATAAGCAGGTTGACCAGTGTCGAGACAGTCAGTCCGGTTAAAGTCGTTCCGAGACGGATAAAAAAGGATGACATATAGTGGTCATTTACCGTCGAAACCATCGCCACTCCTGTCAGGACTGCCACCAATGCTCCATCCTCCAAATGCAGCCTGTGGCAGACAATGATCGTTGCGACGGCTACCAGCATGTAAGTAATCGGACTGTGGCCGAATGCAAAATTGAACACAACGGAAAAAGCTGCGCCAATTGCAGAAGCTGGAAATCTTACATATGCCTTTTTTATTGAATCAGCCGCCGTTGGTTCAATGGTGACGATGGCTGTAATAACCGCAAACATCGGCGGCCAATCAAGCAGCTCACAGATGAGCGCAGTCAGGAAAACAGCAATCCCCGTTTTCAAAACCCTGCCGCCGACAAAATTGATTTTTTTTAGTAAAGCCATGGGACATTCCTCATTTTAAAATCCTTTTCAAGCTTCATTATAACCTAAAGAAGAAATGTCCCAAAAAGAAAAAAACTCCTCTTTCCAATAAGAGGAGTCCACACAACTAGTTGATTAGATCTGTTCCTTTAAAATTTGGTGAAGATGATGAAATCATTATCGTAAAGGACATCATCTTAAAATGTCATCTATGCGCCTCAATTCCTCTTCACTGAATTCAAGGTTTTGAAGGGAAGCTACATTTTCTTCAATTTGACTCACCTTGCTTGCGCCGATTAAAGCGGAGGTGATTTTACCGCCTCTAAGCACCCAGGCCAGTGCCATCTGGGCAAGAGATTGTCCCCGTTCCTGCGCGATTCCGTTAAGCTTGCTTACTTTTTGCAGGACTTCTTTAGATACATCTCGTTCGTTGAGGAAACTGTTCGGCTTTAGTGCTCTGGAATCGTTTGGAATGCCATTTAAATAGCGGCTGGTCAGCAATCCTTGCGCCAACGGTACAAACGCAATTGCTCCTGCTCCTTCCTCTTGTAGGAGATCAGTAAGGCCATCCTCAACCCAACGGTTAAGCATCGAGTAGGCAGGCTGATGGATTAGCAACGGTGTGCCTAGATCCTTTAGGATTTTGATTGCCTGTTGCGTTTCCTCAACTCCGTAGTTAGAAATCCCGACATATAATGCTTTCCCCTGTCTCACCACATGATCCAAAGCCATCATTGTTTCCTCAATAGGTGTCTCCGGGTCCGGACGGTGGTGATAAAAAATGTCGACATAATCGAGTCCCATTCTTTTTAAACTTTGATCAAGGCTGGACACGAGATATTTCCTCGAGCCCCAATCTCCGTAAGGACCTTGCCACATGCCATAGCCCGCTTTTGTTGAAATGACCATCTCATCACGGTACCCGGAAAAATCCTTTCTAAGGAGCGCTCCAAAGTTCTCCTCAGCCGATCCCGGCGGGGGTCCATAATTGTTGGCAAGGTCAAAATGAGTGATGCCCAGGTCAAAAGCCTTCCTGATCAGCGCCCGGCCATTCTCGAAAGTATCTTCCCCGCCAAAATTATGCCACAGCCCAAGTGAAATGGCCGGCAGCTTCAGACCGGATTTTCCACATCTGTTATAGATCATAGAATCATAGCGATTGTTGTTAGGTTGATAAGCCATTAGTTAAACCTCCAAATTGTTTTTCTACCACCCCAGAGGGTTCGTTTGCAGCTCTTTTTCCCACATCATTTCAAGCTTTTTCACTTTATCCGCTGAAATACTTGCGGCGGTTGCAGATAAATTCTCGGTCAGCTGCTCAAGATTCTTTGTCCCCGGGATCACTGTTGAAACCTCTTGATAATGAAGAATATATCTTAAGGAGAGCTGGACCATGGTTTCCCCTGGTTCCAAAGCTTCCTTGACAACTGGTAACAGCTCGGCTCTTTTCTTAAGCTGCTCCCCGTCCCACCGACTGCGTATATCTGTAAATACACTTCTATCGTCATATTTTCCTGAAAGCCATCCGGAATCAAGCGGAACTTTTACAATCAGCCCAACATTTCGATCAGCCGCTTTCTCGAAGGCTTTTCTTGGCTCTTGATGAAAAATGTTGAACATTACTTCAATGACCTCGCTGCTTGTAAAATCCAACAGTGCCTCCATCTCTTTGGCAGAATCAATCGAGGCTCCGAAAGCACGAATTTTCCCTTCTCTCTTCAGCGCCTCCAATTCCATAAAATGTTCTGTATTTCCGGTTAGGCATTCAAAAGGCGGGTTATGCAGTAAAATGGAATCAAGATAATCCGTATTCAGACGACGTAAGCTATCTTCTACCGAGCTGCGGATATTCTTCGGGTCAAAATTCACTGTTTGATCAGGCTGATGTCCAAACTTAGTGTTAATAACAACATCAATTCTCTTTCCATGGAGCGCTTCCCCGAGAATGGATTCACTCATTCCTCCACCATAATTCGGGGCTGTATCAAAAAAATTGCAGCCTTGATCCAGTGCTTCATGTACTAATCTGACTGCCGCTTTGTCCGACATATTGCCCCAGTCCCTTGCATTCCCAAGCTGCCAGGCACCAAACCCTATTTCTGAAACCTTCATCCCGGTACTTCCAAGCTGTCTGTACTTCATTTTCTCCCCTCCACATTAGCTTCAATTTAAATTGACAGTGAAAAGGGCAGAAACCATTGCTTCTCTGCCCCTTCTGTAAAACTAGTTCTTTATAATGGTGACATTATCAAGATAGACATTTGTTGCCGCATTACCGCCATTAATATTCCCGAGTTCGAAGACGATTTTTCCGTCGTTATATGTTTCCTCGTTCATTACAAAGGTGATCGTATATTGCTTCTTTTCACTCGTTAAATCAATGGTTTGTGTTGGCATATAGCTGATAAACCATGGTTCATTGGTTAGCTCTTTGCCGATATTGACATTCACTTTCCTCGGCTGTTCTGCTCTCGCTTCAAACGTAACCGTATAGGTGGCACCATTTTCAAAAAGCAGATCCTTCTGGAACACTTGCGGAGCATAGGAGGCGCCGCCAACCTGGGAAATCGCGACTTTCAATTCTCCAGCTTCAGCAGTCATGGTACCTACGCCATAACCGCTCCACTGGTCTCCCCACCAGCTGGACCAATCTGCTGTTCCATTTAAAAAATCACCGTTGTCGATTCCAGGAGTTTTGACCGGCTCCTCCTGTGTCGGTGCATCCTTTACTTTTAAAACCACGTCGTCTACATACACATCATGGCTGCCGACTGGGGACAATACGTTTTTGCCTAGAAGCATCTTGAAGGCAGCAAGATCATCTTGAGGCATGGTGAATTCATATGTGTATTGCTGCATTTGATTAGTCAGTTCAACTATTTTACTAAAAAACCTTGTGTACTGAGCGTTTTCAACCGTAACCTCAGCCTCTCTATTATTTGTAGATCGAGCCTTAAAGGAGAACTCATACACTACATCCTTAGCAAGGTCTAAGTTCCCCTGTTCCAAAAGAACACTCCATGTTTCATTTCCTTCATTTGTGATTGCTGCTTTTGCTTCTCCATTTTCAACAATGATGCTGGCATCGGCATCATAATGGATGTATTGGCCCCATGAAGAGAGGCCATCTGTGAAACTTCCATTCTTTAAAGGAGACAAGTCAATGTTCCCATAGTCAGGTTTGTTTGATGTCTTCAGCATGACCACATCATCCAAATAGACATCAGCGTCCCCCTTACCAAAGTTGAAGACGATTTGAGCTTCCGGGTCAGACAAGTCTTCTTTCATTGTAAAATTGAATGTTTTCTCTTCCATGTCAGTTGTGAGCTCAATCGTCTTAATTTCTGAATAATTTACGGTACCATCCACATTGACAACGCTCACCTGAATCGTTCTCGGCATATCAGCTCTTGCTTTAAAAGAAACCTTATAATCATTTCCTTTTACGAGATTCAGTCCTTTTTGGTCAAGCAGGACAGCTTCAGGATAGCTGCCTCCATCTTCAATTGCCACATGTAGTTCACGAGCGTTTTCAGAAACAGATGCCGTTGCAGTTGCATCGTCGACCGTGAAATTCCAGTACATCATCCGGTCCATGCCGCCCTGGTCGAACGTTCCGTTATAAATGTGGTTTCCATTAGGCAGGGGTTGTTTTGGTCCATTTTCGTCTACAGGAGTACCCGTGATATCCTCGACTCGAACATTTCCGATCCAAACTGGATTTATACCGTTCCCGCCAAGATTGAACTCAAGCCTAGACGCAATATCTGTGTCATTCAGCATATCAAAGGTAAATTCATAGCTTTGCAGTTCACTCGTCAGATTAAACGATTCTTCATTCGAGTACTTAACCCAGCCCCTTGAAGCACCTGCTCCCGTCTTCACCATGATATTCCTTGGTGCTGTTGATTTAGCGTCAAAGCTGACTTTGTACTTGCCGCCATTGGCGAATGAGATGTTTTGAATCATTTGCAGGGAATAGAGCTGCGATCCTGGATTTAAAATATCCGTTCTTGCAAAATTCTTACCATCGATTTCTTCCACTTCTAAGCTGCCGGCTCCTCCGAACTCTGGTAACGTCACAAAATTCCAATACAGTGGATCCAGATCCATCCCAGGTTGATCCACTACTGTTAATGGCATTTGATAGTCTTGGTCGTAAACGAAATTGCCATCCTCGAGAGGTTGTTTCGCGTCTGCTGGCAACTCTACAGGGCCAGACACTGGTTCCACTGGTTCACGATAGTCGCGTTTTTTCAGGTCATAGACCCTGACATAATCAACTTCCATTTGACTCGGGAATTTCGTTGTCTCGTCAACTTCCCCGTCAAACCAGCCGCCAACTGCGAGGTTCATAACTAAATAGAATTCCTGGTCGAATGGTGCAGGATAGGAAAAATTCGCAGCATTATCCTTTCCTTTTGAATACCATTTGTTCTGAGTTTGATAGAGTTCTCCGTCCACATACCAGCGCAGCTCTCCCGGTTCCCACTCAAGTGCATATGTATGCCACTTGTCGATTCCTCTATTTTCAGGAAGTTCGAATTCCTTACCTATATACTTATTATTTGGCCAGCCTTCACCATAGTGAATCGTTCCCGAGACAGTATTAGGTCTGCTGCCCCATGCTTCCATGATATCGATTTCACCTGAGGCCGCCCACGTTCCGTATTTGTCTTCTTCAGGCAGCATCCAGATTGCTGGCCATAGACCCTTGCCAACAGGAAGCCTCGCTTTGATTTCATAGCGTCCGTACTTTTTGCTGAACAGTCCTTTTGTCTTCAGTTTTGCTGAAGTGTAGTCGTATGTCCCGAACTGATCGGTTACCTGCTCTTTTTTTGCTTTTATGACGAGCTTGCCATCATCGATAAAAGCGTTTTCATTTGAATCCGTGTAATATTCCTTTTCATTGTTGCCCCATCCCGGTGTAATGCCGTTACCATTTTCGTCTACGATCCAGTTTCCAATGTCATAAGTCCACTTGCTCCGGTCAATTTCCTTGCCGCTAAATTCATCAGACCACACAAGGGACCATTCTGATTTGTTGTTTTTCCCGTCTTGCTTCTTTCCGTCTTTTCCATCAGCATGCCCAACTGGAGCTGCGAAACTTGTACCAGGCAGAATCATCATTGCACTCAACAACACGGCCAGTGTTTTTTTCAATTCTGTTTCCTCCTTCTTGTTTTTTCGGGTCACCAAGACGTCTTATTGGTGACCTTTTTTTCCACTGCTCGTTCTTTTTGGTCACCTAGGGACCTTATTTATTGACCATTTTTTCCACTGCTCGCTCTTTTTGGTCCTAGGGAACTTATTGATGACCATTTTTTCCACCGCTCGTTCTTTTTGGTCACCTAGGGGCCTTATTGGCGACCTTTTTTTCTACTTTTCTGGCTTTTTGGTCACCAAGGTGCAAAGAGTGTACAGGTAAAAAAACACCACCTCCCTTATTTCAGCTGTCATCTTAGTAAATAAAACGATTTTGAAATCACATGGAGGCAGTGCGGTTTATTTGTCAGTTAGTTGATATCAATTTTTTACAAGGAAGGTGGTAATGGAATGTTCCGGTAAAACGGCAGTTGTCTTTTCTCCGCCTAGCGAAATCGTGATCGTTTCGGCTTGTTCTCCGTCATTCATCACGACTGCAACGATGCTGCCATCCTCATTCTCAAAAGTGACGGACTTCAATGTCTCATGGTCTAGTTCATGTCCGATTCTTACTGCATTTGGCTTGATGTATTTGCTGAAATGGCCAATATAGTAGTAGGAGCTGTTATAGTGAACTTCGCCTGTCTTCGTATCGACAATGACCGGTGCATCGCAGTAATTGCCGACATGGTTCGGGCCGCCCTGTTCGTTAAGTACGATGTTCCAGTCGATCCAGCCTTCAAGCCAGTTGTTGATATCGCCCATGATGTTGCGCGCATACCGTTCGCCAGTATGCCATGCGCCTAACTGAACTCCGCCTTCAATACATCCTTCGGTAAAAATAAGGTGCTTATCCGGGAACGCCTCATGGATTTTGCTTAAGTTCTCGAATTCCTCGGACACATACCAGTGGATGCCTGTTCCCCAAATATATTTAGAAGCTTCAGAATCAGATAAAATCGTTTCTGCCCGTTCATAGGCGATATCGCGGTTATGGTCCCAGATAATGATTTTCTTGTCCTCGAGCCCTTCTTTTTCCATGATTGGACCTAAGTGGTTTTTGACGAAATCACGTTCCTCTTCTGCTGTGTATCTGCAAGAGTCCCAAACTTGTGTGGCTTCTGGCTCATTTTGGACCGTGATTCCCCAGATTGGGATTCCTTCTGACTCCATCGCCTTGATGTACTTTGTATAGTACAAGGCCCATGTATCATTGAATTCCGTCTTCAGCTTCCCGCCGTGATTCATTTCATTATTTGTTTTCATCCATGCAGGAGGACTCCATGGAGAGGAGAGGATCGTTAATTCTTCTCCCCTTGCTTTCACGGCATCCTTGATCAGCGGCAGGACGTATTTTTTCTCACGGTCGATCGAGAACGTTTTTAATTCTGTATCATGATCTTCCACATATGTGTAGTTCTCCAGAGCAAAATCACAGCTGTGGATATGGGTTCTGCCAAGGCTGTAGCCAAGTCCTGTTTCCGGGTTAAAATAGCTGTCTATTACTCTTGCGCGATCTTCTTCCGGGATTTGGGCAAGGGTATAGGCAGCTGCCTCTGTGAAGGCTCCCCCAAAACCAATGAATCTTTGATACTTCTTTTCTGGTTGAAGCTTCAGCTCCACTTCAGCGTTTACTGCAGCTGGAATATTCTCTTTTTCCGCAAATCGCTCACCTGTATTTTTGGCGGTTTGTATGATTTTCATTTCCATGGACCGGCACCCCACATTCTCTTAATCTAAATAAACTTCAATTCTCTCAACGAGACCGTCGCGCACTTTTTTCGCATATGATCCTTGGATTCTGTCTCCCTCGAGTTCAACCTGGCTGCCATCAATATGCAGGACGTACTTCACTGTTTTTGCCCCATCCTCGCCATATGTGTTCTTTCGGTCAGGGTTCTGGTAAGTGACTTCTGTCTTGCCCAATAATGTGAACTGGACGTTACCTTTATCATCAAAAAGCCATGCTGGTAAAATAGGCTGCAGCTTTAACGTCAATTCATCATCTTTAACAGCAAAAGCTTCTTTGCCAATCATCATCAGCTGCAGGATGCTTAAAAACTCGGCCGTCGTTCCGCTCAGCCTGGCCACAAACCCCTGGCCATGAACAGCCTGATCCGGATTGACACTGCTGGCAATGAAGGATGAGTTTTCAAGGACACTTCTTCCGTATACACCTGGATCCATGAATGGAGGCAGGGCATGATTCAAATCCTCAAAGAATTCATCATACAAGCCCGACTTCAGGACGCTGAGAAGATATTTGAATTCCATATGCATGAAAATGGATTCCCGCTCAAGCCAGCCTGGTGTAAAGGCCCTCGCACGCCCGATTTCGAAGGTTTGCTCTTCCAGAGATCCGGAAGTTTTGTACATTTTCAGTTTTGAATCGAAAATTTCAGAGTTCCTGACATGCTGATAAATGGATTGTGCTGTTTCCTGGTCGGCAGTCTTAAGCTCTCTTGCTGGCCCCTCGAGGAAATGCGGCAGCATCGAGACTTCAAATGATTGAACCTTTACCAGCGGAAGTCCTTTTTTATTTGTTCTCACTTCTCCGTTTTCGTCGATGAACTTTTCCCACTTCACAGCTTCAAAAGCAAAATAAGTTGGAATAAGTCCGTTGCCGATCTGGGTGGCACGAGCAATACCTGCTTTCGTCTTTTCGAGCATTTTACCTGCATCAGCCGCAAGCTCTTGAAGAGTAACCTTCACTTCTTCGCCAGCAAATCCATTTCTAACCTTTTCGCGATACTGTTCGCGGGCAGTCGCAATCTGATTCCAGTAACTGAAATCATCTAGTTCGCCGGTTTTATATTGTTCAAGATTTCTTTTTACAGAATCAAGCAATGAATAGACCTCAGCCGGAAGGGAAATCTTCAACTCAGACTCCTGTCCAGAAACAGCAACAAAATCTAGCAGACGCTTCAGTTCCAGCGTTTCACTCATTGCCGAACCAAACAATCCTGGCAGTCCGTTCATCGAATCATTCCAGCCTGGCTTGTTCGCCTCCATCTCCACGCCCATGCCATAGGGGTCAAGGGTGGTGAATTTAATCATTGCCAGCATGAAAAGTTTACTGTACAAGCTGGAAGTATAAAGTTCGCCATCTGGCTTCTTCACCCATTCAGAACCACTTTGATGTCCCAGTTCCGTAATCGCATCGTACTGGCGGACCTTCCCGTTAACAAGGACATATTTCTCTGAACGCGGATTCACCACGACCGGGCTGTAAAAGTATTTGTAACCGAGATCCTCGAACAGCAGCTGCTGCTTGTTTTCAGGAAAGACCTTCAGATAGTTTTCAATCAAGTCAAGATTGTACGTCCAATGGTCCATCCAGTAGCCTTCACCGAACTCTGCTTCGATATTTTGGCTGCTTCGTGACAGAACTTTTTTCAGGAAATCAGGAAGCGCGATCTTCAGCTTGATGTCCCTGTCCGAAATACTTTGGAGCAAATCTCCTGGTGTAAAGGTTCCTGCAAGCTTTTTCTTGATGAATTCAGCATCAGCGGAATCACCAACCAGTTCATCCAGCCAGCCCCACTCTGCCTTGTCTGTCAGTTCAAAGCTTGCCCCTTTGACAACGAGAGGGTTATAGCCATCTGCCTGGATCAGGCTCATGAATAGCTTGATGTTATAATCTCCGGTCTCCGGATGAAAAAAAACATCATTGCGGCGATTCTGGTTCACATCGCGGAAATTCCCGTTCCCCTGGGAGAAGAACTCAGGCGCAAGCGAAAAGAAGTTATAGTCTCTTTCAAGGTCTCCGTGTTTACGGGAAAAAACATAATAGATGTACGGTTCATCATCTGTCTCCAGTGATATTGGATAGCCCCCGCGCAGCACATTGTCAAGATAACTCTGTTTCACGTAAGCATCAAAGAGCGGAGAACCCGTTTTTGTCAGCGCGTCGTCCGTAATGGATGATACAAGGCTCTGACTTTCCTGATACTTGCGTTCGATATAGCCAGCCCCGGTAATTTTCGCTGCTTTCTTATTCATGATCTCGATATCCCTGACATGGCCAATCAAAGTATGAAAAGTGATTTTTCCACCTTGCTCAAGTTCCTGCCCTATGGCAGAAAAACCGCACGGTACCTTATTGGATGTAACCGGCTCAGCAGATGTAAGCTCCTCTGCCGTTTTTGCTTCAAACTCGTTCGGATAAGAAAGCGAGCTGTTGAACCCAAAAATCAAATCAGCGTCGACGATTGGTGAAAGCAATTCGCCATCCTCGGAAAAGCTCATGTAAAAATGGCCTTTCGAAACCTCTTCGACTTCTGCTGAATCATTCGTCGAAGAACGGACACGGTAGTAAGGAATGTTGTTTTTAAGGTTGAAGACATCCATCCAGCTTTTCAGTGTGTTCCCGACTGCTTTGTAGGCAGCGTCATCAATGCCAAAAGGAATGATCGCCGGAAGCCCGTCAAGGATTTCGAGTTGTATCGCACGGCCTGAAAGATTCTCGATTTCAACTTTCCTGACCAACGCACCAAAATTCTCATTTGGCAGCGTAAAATAGGTAACCAATGTTTTAATCCCATATTGGTGGTTAACCTCTTCAATTTTTAATTCATTCTCTTTTATATACATGTTCCTCGTATGGTTCTTCGTGCCGCCATAAGCCGAAAAGGGTTCAAAAACAGTGCTGCCATTTTCTCTAGTCAGCTTTATGAAGGTACGGAAACCATTCGTGGACACACGCTGGTACGCCTGGTTAGCAGGGAAAAACTCGGTAATGGCATGGTTTTTATCCTGAACGCCAAAACTCACTATTCCCTGGCCACGGTTCACGTAAAAGGACCAGACCGGAATCCCGTATAATCCTGCAAGTCCTGGCAGGAAGCTCGAAAAGGTTTTAGCCTGATCGAACTGCTCTATTACAAAATATTGCTGATCGTTGATACGATATTTTTCCATCATTCTCACTCCGAAGCTATTGGATTTAGATTGAACGGTTCCTGATGATTTCGGCATAGCGATGTCCGCTATCCTTAAGAATTCTTTCCTGTGTTTCAAAGTCAACATAAGTAATCCCAAAACGCTTATCGTACCCAAACGCCCATTCAAAATTATCAAGAAGCGACCATAAGTAATAGCCGGCGATTTCCATGCCCTCTTCATTCAGCTGTGCAACAGCCCGGATATGCTTCTCTACGTAATCCTGGCGCTCGACGTCATGTACTCTGTGGTCATCCGCAACGTGATCATCAAACGCAGCGCCATTTTCAGTTATATAGATTGGCAGTTTCGTATACTCTTTTCTCAGTCGGCGAATCAAATCTTTGAATTCTTCCGGCGCAATATCCCATCCCATTCCCGTCTTAGGGTAGTCTGAATACGCATTCCTGAACAGGAAATCAGACGCTGCATGGAATTCAATTAAACTACGGTTGTAAAAGTTGATTCCAAAGAAATCACAGTCAATCGAAATCTTCTCCAAGTCACCCTCCTGGATAAAATCATAGGAATGAACATATTTAGAGAATAAATTCATCATGTCGACAGGATAAGATCCTTTTAAGACCGAATCAAGGAACCATCGATTCGTATACCCGTCTGCATTATTGGCAGCCAATTGATCGTTGACGGAGCTCGAGGCAGGGTACATTGGTGATAGATTCAACGTAATGCCAATTGGTGTTGATGACTTGAATTTCCCTTTTAACAGGTCGACAGCTTCACCATGGGAAAGAAGAATATGATGAACTGCCTTTAGAGCTTCTTCCATATTCGTATGTCCGGGTGCATGAATACCGAGGTGATAGCCGAGAAAACCCGCGCACCATGGCTCATTATGGGTAATCCACATGTCCACCTGTTCATCCAATTCCTCGTAACATTTTTCTGCATACTCCAGGAACCAGTTAACAGATTCCCGATTCGTCCAGCCGCCCTGTTCATGTGCCCACATCGGCAAATCCCAATGATAGAGCGTAACAGCAGGCTTGATGCCATTTTCAATCAAACGTTTGATTAATTTTTTATAAAAGTCCATTCCGTCCTGATTGTACTTGCCCTGCTCAGGAAAAATCCTTGGCCAAGCAATGGAGAACCGGTAAGAATCCACTCCAAGCGTTTTCAGCACTTCGATGTCTTTTTCATATAGATGATAATGGTCACATGCGACATCGCCGTTATCCATATTGAAGACCTTGCCTGGCGTACGCGAAAACTCATCCCAGATGGACATCGTCCTGCCATCCTCCTGGTAAGCGCCTTCAATTTGGTAAGAAGAAGTTGCGGTACCGAAAATAAAATCCATTGAAAATCTGTTCATATGATGCACACCTCAACCTAATCTATTTATCTGTTTTCTTATAAACTTTTATATAATCAATGGTCATACGTTGCGGGAATTGGGTCGTTTCATCAGGGTATCCCGGCCACTTCCCTCCGACAGCGAGATTGAACTGCATGAAAAATTCCCGGTCAAATGGAGCAAACCCATTCTGTTGTACTCCGGTTCCGATCGCCTTGCTGAACCATTCATTCTGAACGGCATAGAGGACTCCATCGACATACCATCTCAACTCCCCAGGCTCCCAATCTAACGTAAAAACATGAAAATCATCTGAGAATTTTTTGTTTTCAGGGAGCTGGTAACTTTCCCCGGTATAGGTATGCGGGACGCCATAATGCAGCGTTCCATAGACCGTATCAGGCTGATGTCCAATCTGCTCCATAATGTCGATTTCACCGCAGGCCGGCCAGCCGGTATAACGCTCCATGTCTTCAGGCATCATCCAGATCGCAGGCCATATTCCTTGCCCCTCAGGCAATTTTGCCCGAATGGAGAAGCGTCCATATTTCCATGCCGCTTTGCCCTTTGTCGTCAATTTAGCGGAAGTGTAAGGCATACCCTCATACTCTTCCTGTCTAGCTTCCAGCACGAGCATACCATTCTCGATTCTCGCGTTTTCCTTGCGTGCCGTGTAATACTGGGATTCTTCATTTCCAAATCCCCAGCCGCCCTCAACAAAATTCCACTTGCCAGAATCGATCTCAGGTTCCGTAAAAGAATCCTCCCAAATCAATTCCCATTCATCTGAGTTTTCATATTTTGAAAGCGTAATCATTTCATTGTTTAAAGAATTCGGATTTTCGTCTGCCTTATCGATCTGAACCGCTCCTTTCTTAAAGCAGAATGGTTAGAAACATATGATTACATCTTATTTTACCGTTGCCGGGAGAACTTCTTGAGATAGAGAATTTTGAATAGGGTGCTGATATTTTAGGACTTGCGAAATAATATGGATTTCTTACGCGGTGTGTTTACCATTGGACATTGCGAAGGAGATAATCGACAGTTGAGTGTTCCAATGAGTTCCATTGGAACATCGGGAAGGTGAAAACCGTCAGTAGAGTGTTCCAATAAGGTCTATTGCAACATCGAGAAGGAGATAATCTGCTGTTGAATGTCCCAATAAGGTCTATTAGAACACCGAGAAGGTGAAAATTGCCCATTGAGTGTTCCAATAAGTTCTATTGGAACATTGGGAAGGTGAAAACCGCCAGTAGAGTGTTCCAATAAGCTCCATTGGAACATCGAGAAGGTGAAAATTGCCCATTGAGTGTTCCAATAAGGTCTATTGGAACATCACGAAGGTGAAAATTGCCCGTTGAATGTTCCAATAAGCTCCATTGGAACATCGCGGAGGAGATATTAGGCAGTTGAATGTTCCAATGAGGTCTATTGGAACATCGAGAAGGTGAAAATTGCCCGTTGAGTGTTCCAATAAGGTCTATTGGAACATCACAAAGGTGAAAATTGCCCGTTGAGTGTTCCAATGAGGTCTATTGGAACATCGAGAAGGTGAAAACCGCCAGTAGAGTGTTCCAATGAGGTCCATTGGAACATCGAGAAGGTGAAAATTGCCCGTTGAGTGTTCCAATAAGGTCCATTGCAACATCGAGAAGGACAAAATCGGCATTAGAGTGTTCCATTAAACTCCATTGGAACATCGCGAAGCAGATAATCGCCAATTCAGTGTTCCAATAAGCTCCATTGGAACATTCCGAAGGAGAAAAACCGCCAGTAGGTTGTTCTAATAATGTCAGATCCTGATCCCACACACCTCCAACCAAAAGAAAAGACTGAAGGCTGACTCAATTTCTCAGCGAGTCAGCCTTCAGTCTGAATGGATGGAAGCATTAATCCCATCCATTAGTTCATTTCCCTAAATTCCTTAGGCGAAATCCCTTCAATTTCCCTAAACACTCTAGCAAATTGCTTTGGATTCTTATAACCTACCATCTCACTGATTTCGAATACCTTATAATCGGTTTCCTTCAGTAAGCGTCTTGCTCCTTCAATCCTGACCATTTTCAGGTAATCTACGAAGTTCTGGCCTGTGTATTCCTTGAACATGTGGCTGAAATAGGAATAGTTCAGTGAAATGTAATTTGAAACGACGGCCAGGTTTAAATCCTTATGATAATTTTCCCTTATATAGCTGATGGCCCGGTCCATGTATTTTTGCTCGGAGTAAACCGATTTCATCTGTTTGTTGTATTCATGGATCCTCATCAGCAGATCCTCAAGTGCGCGGACATACTCGTGAAAGTTAGGGAAATTGTAGATATCGCCTATCTTATTCAATAGCTTGAATGTCTCGAGCGATTCCTCTCCCAGCCTGGCAAAAAAACCTTTAAAGATAATTTCATTGATTTCTTGATTAAGATTTTCAAGATAGCTTATGCTGCTGTTCGAAATCACATCAAAGTCCATCACCTGCAACAGGTAGGACTTTATTTCCTTTTCCCGCTCTGTACCAAGCATGTTGGCAATTTTATTAATTGACTCGCTTGGCATGGAGGAGGAATCTTGTTTCTCTTTAATCTTTTCGTAAAAAATAACCTGGCATCGCGGATATAAAAAATGATATTTTAAAGCATTCTCTGCCTGCTGGTAATACGTCTTCAATTCCTTAATATCCTCAGCTTTTTCACTGATCCCTATTGCAAATGCAAAATACCTGTCTCTTCCGAATTGCTCCTTTAAGTGTGAAAACACCTGACTGTCCGGAGAAATGATGACTGCCCGATTATCTTTATCGAGAAATGAAAGGTTAGCTGAATCTGTCGGGAGCAGCTGATTGATTTTATTTAGAAAATCTTCCCCTGCTAGTTCACCTTCCTGATCAATGATTCCTACATAATAACCTTCCGAATAGGAATCAATCTGCATTTTATTAAAAAGCTGGACCAAATCCTCTTTTAGCAGATTTGGATTGAGCAATATGTAATTCAGCTGGCTGGCGCGGTAATCATTCATATGCTCATTTGACCTTTGATTACGGGATTCGAGCTCTTCAGTGATTGTATCCAATGTCTTGAAAAGCTCTCCCCGGTTAACTGGCTTAAGCAAATAATCCTTTACCTGATGCCTGATGGCTTCTTTTGCATAGGCAAAATCGTCATAGCCGCTCAGGATGACGAGCGCAGGCTTTTTATCCATATTCTCAAGTTCCTTGATCAGCTGGATTCCATCTAGATGCGGCATTTTAATATCGGTAATCAATATGTCAGGTTTAATTTGCTTTATACTTGCTAGGGCTTCCATGCCGTCTGCTGCAATAAAGGTTTCGTATGCAGGGTACTCCCTTTTGATCATCGCCTGTATCCCAAGACGGATATTCTTTTCATCGTCCGCTATAAGGATTTTATACATTCTGGCTGCCTCCCCTCAATAGTTTGCAAGGCATTGTTACTGTGACCATCGTGAATTCTCCTTCAACACTCGTTACAGATATGCCATATCCATCACCATAGTAAAGTTTAATCCTTTCATTGACATTCACAATTCCAATCCCATTGCCGTTGTTGACAGAAGCTGTTTCAATTGTTTGACCGGATTGGATGCTTGCATTCAGTAATTCACTTTGAGCAGCTGACATCCCAACCCCGTTATCGGTGATTTCAATGATGACCGACTCATCCAAATACCTGGCGCTTACATTGAGGACGCCATTACTTGAAAGGTTTTTCGGAATGATCCCGTGTTTAATCGCATTCTCTACAATTGGCTGAAGGGACATTTTTAAAACTTCCAGGTCAAGCAGATCTTTATCCACATCGATATTTAATTCAAGCAAACCATCTAGCCGAAGATTCATTATATCAATATAATTCTTTATATAATTCAGCTCTTCCTCAAGGACAACGAAATCATTTTTCCACCTGAGGTTATATCGCATCATTTCTCCCAGGGAGGTGACCGCATCGGAAATCTCGTATTTCCCTTCGATTTCAGCCATCATCTTGATATTCTCAAGTGTGTTATATAAAAAATGAGAATCAATTTGTGTTTTTAGCGCCTTTAATTCTGTTTCTTTAGCGGCGGCCTGTTTATTGACCGCATCCGCAATCAAGTTGTTTATTTTTCCGAGCATGCTTTTAAAATGGAATCCGAATTCAGCAATTTCATCATATCCGCTGACATCCACATCAAAGGCGAAATCACCTTTTTCTACACGTGCCATTGAATCTTTCAGCTTATACATCCTTTTCAGCAGCAAGGAAATCAATACATACGTGAACAAGGAAAGCACGATGACGAGGAAGATGATGCCGCTAAGGATGATATTCCTAGTCTTGGCTGTCTCTGCATATAGACTTTCAAGAGAAATCACATTCAGCATATAAGCTTCCAAATCCTCTATATTGGCAGTGATGACCAGGTACGGGGTGCCCTTATTTACAAATTGAAAGCTCCCTGTACCATCCTTTTTCGATTTGCTGAAATGGTGTATCAGCGCTTCAGGATCAATTCCATGATCTTCAAAAAAGGTATCATGATGATTTCTGATCATATTCATATCCTTGTCAAGGACCACATAGACAGAATCAGGGTCATTCTTCGTTCCGAACATTTTAGGAAAGAAATTCTTCAGGAACATATTGATTTCAATGATGCCCAAATGTTCATCCTTGGGGAAATCGAGTTCCCGTAGCAGCGAGATTTTTGATGTGTTTTGAGATGGCAGCCTTTCAAGCACGTCCTCAGTCTGCTGGTCAAACCACCAGAGTTCCATTCCATTCCGGCTGATTACCTCATCTCTCCAAGGCTTTTTCATGATCCGCTGCTCTCTGAAAAGAATCGGCCACATCTCGGTAATATAGGGGTTCGTCGTATACACTCGTATATTTTCGATCGCAGGATTGTTCGCCTGCAATCTGGTGATATTTGAGAGTTCATTCATCCTGAAATCGATGAGCTGATCGACATTTGCTTCATTCCTTGTTTTCACGAATTCAAGGAATTCCATATCAGAAACAACCATTTGGGCCGTCCGTCTCATGGATTCGATGTTATTTTTGATATGTACTTGTTCGATTTCAAGGGCATTCTCATTTTTAACGCTGATTTCGTGTATCGCTCTGTCGTAAACATCCCTGGAATAAATGATCGTGGAGATGATAATCGGGATTATGATAATGATAATATAAAGTCCAATTAGTTTTTGCTGCAGGGAAAGCCGGTTTAATCCGTCAGAAAGCTTTTTCAGTGTTTCTGGCATTATCATGTTTCTCACTTCCATTATTTTTTCAGGATACCAACAGTATAAATTTTTTTGCTTTTTAAAAATAGGGGAAGTGTTACGAAAGAATGAACAATTATTCCATCCGCAAATAACAGGAATAGACCGCCCCTTTTAAAAAACTTTTAAAAGGGACAGTCTTGTGAAAGGGTTTATTTTGCTGCGTCTAGTTTCTTCTTGTTCTGTTCGAACATTTTTTGCTGATATTCTTCGACTTTGTCGTATCCATAAGAATCACGCTTCTTCAAGAAATCCTTGAATGTCTTATCGAACTCTTTATCAGATTTTGCAAGCAGCAGCTTCGGAAGTGTTTTGCCCCATTCCTGTGCGATCTTGCTTGCTGAAACGCCTTCTGCAGAAGTTCCAGTCGGGCTGATGCCATCAAACTCGGCGTAGCTGACTGTCTTTCCTTTTGTCCAGTCTTCCATTTGCTTGAATGGTTCTGAAGCAGGAGGTGCCCATGCAAGACTCATGTTTGTATCCATAAGCATCCAATATTTGAACGATGCGCCATACTTCTGGTCAAACGCTGCACGGTCCTTATTTAATAGATCCAATACTTCTGGTTTGAATTCAGGCTTTCCGTTCACTACATCATACGTTTCGCCCTCTTTACCCATGTAAAGGTCCATTTGGCCTTCTTCACTGATCAGGTAAGATAGGAATTGGATCGCTCTTTCTTTGTCTTTAACGTCTTTTGAAATCAATGTAACCGTCCAGCCTGAGATGCTGTCGCCTGCTAATGCCGGTCCATCTCCCTTGGAGTTCGCTGGTCCGTCAACTGCGATATAAACAGAGTTAGGGTCTTTCGCATACAATGCGTGCTGCTGTGCTGCAAGGTCACTGCGCTGGTAAAGCATTGCGAAGTATCGGCCCTGTGAAATTTTTTCTTCCATTTGTGGGCGCTTGTCGATGAAGATATCTTTTGCAAGAAGGCCCTTTTCATTTGCCTGTCTGAATGTCTTTAACCATGCAAGATATTCAGGATCCTGGCTGCGGTCATACACTTTTCCGTCCTTTTCCATTGGAATAGCAAGGAAGTTCTGAAGATAGCCTTCAAGGGATGTGTTTCCTACATCAGTAAATTCATTTAAACCAAACGGAATAAGCGGTGCGCCGTTCACTTCAGGGAATTTTTCTTTTGCAGCTTCAAGAGCCTTCAAGAATCCTTCTGGTGTGCTCATGTCCGGGCTGCCAATCGCTTCATACATATCCTTTCTTACTAGGAATGTCTGATTGGAAGGCTTAAGGTCTTTGTATTTGTCAAAATCCTTTGGTGAAGAAGAAGCGTTTGGATAACCGTACGTGTTGCCATCCTCTTGCTTATACCACTCAAGCTTTGCTCCATCTGCCACTTTAAAGAAATAAGGATCATATTGGTCAGCAAGTTCATTTAATGGAAGGACTAGTTCTCCTTCAATCATCTTTTTAACTGCATCTTCCCACCAGCCTAATGTGATGAAATCAGGCAGTTTGCCAGATGCGATCATTGTGTTCATTTTCTCAGCTTCGTTTCCAGCTGGAGAAATGTAGTTGATTGAAACGCCTGTTTTATCTGTTACATACTTGGAAACAGCATCGTCGCCCCACTTATGTGCGAACCAGGAGAAGTTCACATACCAGTCGAAGGTGATTGGTTCCTTGTTTGACTGCCAGCCAGGAGCATCAGCAGTAGCTTTTGGTTTGTCGTTCTTTTCTCCCTCATCGGAAGCGTTTTCATTTGTCTTGCTCGTACAGCCTGTAAATAATGCCAAAATCAATGATAGTACAAGCAGCATTGAAAAACCTTTTGAAAACATGTTTCTCCTCATATTTTGACCCTCTCTCTTATTTGTTTTTTGGGCCACCATTATCAATTTACACTTCTTTAAAAGGATGGGAAAGGCTTTTTGGAAAATGCCAGCCTTTCCCTCATTTAAAGGGGGTAGCGCTCAGGATTGATAATGACGCCGATTTATTTAAATTTCTTCTATGAAGAAAATTTAAATCCACTTCAGTTTGGATCAGCCTTTAACTGAACCAATCAGCATTCCTTTTACAAAGTACTTTTGCAGGAAAGGATACACGAGCATGATTGGAAGCGTAGTGACGACCATTGTTGCCAGTTTGATAGATTGTGAAGTCACTGTTTTCGTCGCAACTGTTCCCGCCGCATTTGTCATCATCTGATTGGAACTGGATTCAGCTACAACTTTGTACAAATACGTTTGGATTGGCTGCAAATCCGGGTTATTCACAAAGATGACTCCGGCAAAGTAGTCATTCCATTGATACACTCCCTGGAACAATGCAATCGTTGCGATAACAGGCATCGAAAGCGGGATGATGACTTTGATGAAAATCATGAAGTCGTTCGCACCATCTATTTTTGCTGCTTCCTCCAGGGAAGTTGGCAATTCTCTAAAGAATGAAACAAAGATAATTAAATGGAAGAAGTTGAACATAGTCGGAATGATATAGACAAGGAAGTTGTCAAACAACCCTAAATCCCTGATTAATAGAAAGTAAGGAATCAAACCGCCGCTGAAAAACATCGTGATGATACCGACCAGCATATAGAAGTTCCGGCCGTAAAGGTCGCGCCTTGAAATTGCGTAGGCAACCATCGCGGTAAAAAACACATGTGTGATGGTTCCGATCACCGTTTTGGCAATGGTCACGCCAAAGGATGTGACAATCCCAGGGGTTTCAAAAACAGCTTTGTAGTTGGCGATAGTAAATTCCCGCGGCCACCAGTAAATTCCGCCTCTCATCGCATCCACTCCATCGTTCAGTGAATTCACGACAACGTACCAGATTGGGTAAACGGTAATCGCACAGATAAAAATCATGATTAAAATGTTAACATTATCAAAAATGTACTCACTTGTGGTTCGCCGATTCCGTTTAAAAAGCTTAAACATGAATCCTCACCCCCTTAGAATAAAGATGTTCCATTCAATTTTTTCGTAATCTTATTAGCAGATAGAAGCAGGATGAAGGCAATGATCGCTTTTAATAATCCAACCGCTGTTGCGTAAGAGTACCTGGCATTTTGCAATCCGAGCTGATAGACATAGATGTCAATTACATTACTGGCGCTTTCATTTAAAGAGTTCCTGAGAATCAGGATCTGATCGAAATTCGAATTCAAAACACCGCTTACAGCAAGAATGAAAAGAATCGTAATCGTTGGACGAATCGATGGCAATGTTACATGCCACATCTTTTGGAAGCGACTTGCTCCATCAATCGTTGATGACTCATAAAGCTCTGGCGATACACCGGCAATCGCTGCAAGATAGATGATCGCTGACCAGCCAAGCTCTTTCCATATGTCCGATAAGATGACAATCGCCCAGAAGTTATCAGGCTCAGCAAGGAAGTTCGTGCGTTCACTGATCAAACCGAGACCTAGCAAAATATCATTGATGACACCGATATCTGCAAGCCACGTAGTCAGGATCCCTCCGAGTACGACCCAAGAGATAAAGTGGGGCAAGTACGAAATCGTCTGGACTGCCTTCTTGAATTTCATCGAAGTAAGTTCATTAAGCATAAGCGCGAATATAATTGGTAGCGGAAAGCCGATCACCAATTTAATCAAGCTGATTCCGAGCGTATTTTTCAGGACAATCCAGAAATTCTCATCCTGGAGGAATTCCTTGAACTGCATCAGTCCGACCCACGGTGCTTCCGAAATGGTGCGGATAATGCTGTATTCCTTAAACGCAATGATTAAACCATACATAGGGACATAGTTGAAGATGAACATCCACACGACCCCAAGCAGGGCCATAAACTGTAAATACTTTTGACTGATGATGGTCTTTTTTATTTTTTTGAATTTTTCTCGTTTCGTGCTTGTTTCAATAATGGGGCCATTCACCTGTTGTTCGACTGGTTGCTGAATTTTGACTTCCATTGTTTCACCACCTTGGCTGCTCTTGTCTTTCTATCTCTATAGTAAAAAAAAGCGCTTGCATTTATAAGCCATCGAATTTTGCTTATGGTACCAATTTTTTAGGTTTATTTTCAAAGCCGAAAATATTGATACTATCGCATTGGTATCGTTTTCAAAAGTCATGTTGGAAAGGGAACTATTGCAGCTGTGCATAAATCCCTTGGAGAATAGAAAAAACCCCTCCATGAAGAGGGGTTTCCAGTTTAGTTAGTTAACCACTTGCCCGTCACCGCTGATTTCTATATCAGCAGGAACCCGGATGTAAAGGAATTCCATTCCTTGCATCATGCCGTATCCATTGCTTGATTGCTCTCCATATTCGGAGAACTGCGTGAATGGAAAAGCATTCGAAAACTTTACCAGCTTGATTTCGACAGGGTCGGTTGGAAATATTTTCAGAGTTGCATCAGCCAGTTTGATTTCGGGTGATGGGAAACGGTCGGTTATATCAATATTGTCCAAATAGGAAAAAGTGGAGTAATGAGCCACTTGTACTTTCTCCTCAAGGGAATCTACTTTCTCAATGAAGATTTGTGCATTCTGATTCATATTCTTAACGTCTAAAAGCTGTTCTTTGAGCGAAAATTCCCAGGAGTCTTTTTTGATGAGTCCTTCCGCTTCATCAATCTTTCCGGATTCAAGGGTGGGATAAATATCGCTATTCAGCCTATCGTGTTCCTCTATTTCTTTATCAGTCAGATGATCACCTTCGAAGGTGTCCTCCACCGATACCACTAGAGATAGAATTCCAGCCCCCAGCAGGATCATGAAGTATGCCGCGAAAATTTTCGTAGTCCCGTATCCGCTCATGAACCTCGCACCAAAAAATTTATTGGAAATCCCTCCGAAACTGAGCATCAGCAGGATGATAATGAATAAAAGAAAGACTACACTCATTTTCTCACCTCCAGACTATTTGAGACCCAGGCCGAGATTCCGTAGGCAAACGCGGAAGCAAGCAGTACTTTTAACACAAATAACAGAAAGGAAGTTTCTCTCACAAAAATTTGTCCGATATCAATCACAAAAGTTGACTCACTGGCCAGGAATACATTTAGGAACAAACTGCCGAAAAGGAGCCCAGGAATAATGATCATAAAAACCTTGCTCCTTTGGACCAGCATACCGACCAGGTATCCGATTGCGGTGAATAAGAACAGATACAGGATGGTGGCAGCAGCACCCTCAGCCATTTGCAGGACTGTCAAATGCTGGCTTACGATGAACTCCCGATCCTTCAGGAAAAAAATAGCCAGCTTTAACGATTGACTTGCAAGCACAAATGTAACCCCGCCGATCACACTTGCCCAGCCGAGGAACAGGATGTTTGCTAAATGGCTGCTCAGTCTGTTGGACACAAAAGCGTAATCATCAAAACGATAGGCTTGAGTGGTGACGACGATGGCTGAAATGAACGCCCAGATCATCATGAAAGCAATAATGATATTGCCCGAATAGTTTTTCATATCGTAGCTGAATGTATCAGAGCCGCCGCCCCCTCCCCCTTCTCCGCCAAGAGAGAACAGGAGGGCCATTACCTGCAGGATCATCAGTGAAGTAAACATACCTCGAAAAGATTTCAGCTTGAAGCGGAACTGTTTTTTTACAATATCCCACAGACTAACCTTTGTTAAATACATCATCAATCCCACCCTTCTCCTGGCTCGTCAAGTACAGACAGAGATCCTCATTTGAAATCGTCGAGAACTCCAGGCCGCTTTTTATCGCAGCCGCAATCTGGTCATCGGAAAGTTCATTCCGGATCACTCCAAACGTCCGGCCGAAACTTTCTTCGCTCTTATGGAATACCTCATGGCCGCGAATCCAATGGTTGACGGCTTCTTCTTTCCCGCTGACGACTACGGCATACTCACGCAGCTCTTCAACGGGCATATGGAGAAATTGTTTTCCATCCTTTAAAAGTAAAATATCTTCCAGAATGTCCTCGACCTCACTCAAATGATGGCTTGAGATGATGATTGTCCGCGGATGGGCGATGTAATCCTTCAGCAAGGCCCGGTAAAAATCCTTCCTGACTCCTGCATCCATTCCGTTTGTCGGCTCATCGAAAATGGTCAAAGGACAGCGTGCTGCCAATCCTAAAATCGCGTTGAATGTATTCTTCATTCCCTTTGAAAGCCCTGCATGTGTCTGCTTTGGGTGGAGAGAAAAATAGTCGAACAGGTTCCTGGCCAGTTTCATGTCCCAGTTCGGGTAAAAGTACGCTGCTGTCTCGAGAAGTTCCTCCAGGTTCAGGGCCGCCGGCAAATTCATGTCATTATCAATCATGATCAGATTCGCCGATACCATTAAATTATTGAATGGATGTTCGCCAAACACCCTGACGTCCCCTGACGTTTCCTTTATAAAACCGGCTGCAATTTTCAGCATCGTCGTCTTTCCGGCACCATTCCTGCCAATAAGGCCTGTAATCTTATTTTCCCCGAGTGAAAAAGTAAGATCATCCAGGGCTTTTTTCTTTCCATATGCTTTAGTTACCATATTGAATTCCAGTACACTCACCGTTTACTCCCCCTTTAGTTCCCGTTTCGCTTCCTGGATCATTGCAATCAATTCCTCTACCGTCACCTGGAGGTGTTCAGCTTCTCTCACCAATTCTGCCACCAATGACTTCAATGTCTGATTCCTCCGTTTCACAGTAATAATTTCCTTCGCTTCTGCGGATACGAACATCCCAAGACCGCGCTTTTTATATAGGATGTTTTCATCCGCTAAAATATTCAACCCTTTTGCCGCTGTCGCTGGATTGATGTTCAGCATCTCCGCAAGCTGGTATTGGGAATACACCTTCTCATCCATCTTGATACTCTCGCTAAGGATCTCCGTTTCCAGCCACTCAGCTATTTGGATGTAAATTGGTTTCATGCTATCTGAATTAAGGATCAATACCGTACCTCCTTTAACAGTTCCATAGTACATTACTGTTGTAATGTACTATATAATATTTTCTATAATTTAACAAGGGTTTTTTACCCAAAAAATAAGAAAAGCGCTGGAGGGCCTGACAGTGAAGTCGTTCTTTGACTTCATTGGCAGGACCGAAATTGAAATGTATAGCCGACTGCCCAGAAACGCAGAAACTGGAGACTCCGACAAAGAAGCGCTTTTTGCTTCTGCCGGCGGAGTTGAAGTTTCGGAGTTTCTAGGAGGCGAAACTAGACAAGCGACTCGAGGGGCTAGGCGCTGGAGCTGGACAAATAAAAAATACCCCTTCGCTAGCAAAAAGGGGTATTTCCTGTTTATAATATTTTTGTTTTTTCCAGAGGGCTCTCAAGCGTCATCTGGTTCAATTCAATTCTCATTTTCTCTGTTTCCAGCAGGAAGTTTTCATGTTTGAGTTTTTCTAGTTCGATTTCGTCTTTTATCATGTTGTGTTTGATCTTGGCTGTTTTTCGGAAATGGCTTGTAACAATGGCGGTAAGTGGTATAGAAAATACCATGATAATTGTTATCGTTCCTGTCATGGAACATCACCCCAGCAAGATTATTTTAGACTATAGGACTATCATAGCAAATTACCAGGAAAATTAAACCAGATATTTACACAGAAGTCTCGAACTGTACTTTATGAAGATTGGCAAAGATGCCACCCTGTTCGATCAACTCATCATGGCTGCCCTCTTCGGCAATTCCGTCTTCCGTTACCACGACGATTTTGTCAGCGCTTCGGATTGTTGCCAGCCTGTGTGCAATGACGAGTGTCGTACGATTTTTTGATAGATCGGCGAGCGCGCCTTGAATGATTCTTTCAGTCTCAGTATCTAGTGCTGAGGTTGCTTCATCCAGAATGAGGATCGGCGGATTCTTCAGGAACATCCGGGCAATCGCAATCCTTTGTTTTTGTCCGCCTGAAAGCTTCAGGCCTCGTTCGCCGATTTGCGTTTGATAGCCATCTGGCAAAGAAGCGATGAAATCTTCGAGGTGAGCCTGCTTTGCCGCTCGGACAATATCTTCGAACGACGCACCAAGTGAACCATAGGCGATATTTTCTCGAAGCGTGCCCGTAAAAAGGAACACATCCTGCTGGACGATTCCAATCTGGGAGCGCAGCGATTTCTTAGTAATATCACGAATATCCATGCTATCAATAAAAATTCCGCCGGTTTTCACATCGTAGAAACGCGGAATCAGCGAGCAAATCGTCGTCTTTCCAGCCCCCGATGGACCGACAAACGCGACTGTATCTCCATGGTTGATTTTCAAATCAATGCCTTCAAGAACAGGCTTTTTATCATCATAGCTGAAGGTAACATCACGGAATTCAATATTCCCTTTTAAATGAGCAACCTCAATGGCATCCTCCCGGTCGACGACGTCCGGATCCTGGTCCATCAGCTCAGTGAATCTCTTAAAGCCCGCCATTCCTTTTGGATAAAGCTCAAGAATTGCACTGATTTTATCAATCGGTTTAAACAAGACATTGACATACAGGACAAAGCCGACCAGTTCCCCATAGCTCAATGTGCCGCGGAAACTTAGCCACGCACCATACACAAGAACGACAAGGACCATCAATCTTGTCAGCATATAGATGCTCGAGGCGCTGAATGACATCACCTTGTATGCTGTCAATTTCGCTCTGCGAAACTTGCGGTTATTCGTTGTGAATCTCTCAATCTCATAGTCTTCATTCGTAAAAGACTGCACGACACGGATCCCGGAGACGCTGTCTTCGACTCTCGCATTGACGTCAGCAATATCACTGTACATATTCTTCCACGCAGCATTCATCTTAAGATTCGTATACGTAATCAGCCAGATGAGAAACGGCACGATGATCATTGTAATCATTGCCAGCTTGACGTTAATCGTAAGCATGATCCAGAACGCACCCACGAATGTCATCGCCGCGATAAACAAATCCTCTGGACCATGGTGGGCAAGTTCCCCTAAATCAAACAAATCGTTGGTGATCCTGCTCATAATATGACCCGTCTTCGTATTATCAAAAAAGCGGAACGATTGCTTTTGGACATGCTGGAAAAGCTGCTGCCTCATATCCGTTTCAATGTTAATCCCAAGTTTATGCCCCCAGTAGTTGACAATGAACTGGAGAAAGGTACTCAGCACATAAAGTGACAATAAACCGATGCTCACGCCAACAATCGTATTCCAGTTCCCGCTTGGCAAAAGCGTATCGATGAACCACTGGACCGAAAGCGGAAACGCCAGCTCCAGCAGTGCGACAATGACGGCACTGCTAAAATCAATGATGAATAACCGCCGATGAGGACGATAGTATGTAAAAAATCTTCTAATCATTTCTGTATCTCCTTTGCGTTCTTCAAGTGATTATATGCCAAGGAGTTACACTTTTTCAATAATTCTGTAAAAAAATAAAATCCTCCCAAACAGGAGGATAATTTTTTAAGAAGATACTAGAATACCTTCAAGCTCTCTATTCATTTCCCTGGACCTTTTAGCCGCATGGTTAACAGCCTGAGTAATGGCCTGGCCGCCGTTATACTTTCGTAAGGCATTCAGTCCTGATGCTGTCGTTCCGTTTGGAGAGGTCACATTTTTTCTGAGGACGGCTGGGTTTTCGTCCTTTTCCATGATCATTTTCGCTGCACCTAAAATCGTTTGAGCAATGATTTCGCGGACCATTTTCTCTTCCATGCCATTTTCAGTTCCTACCTGTTCCATATGCTCCATTAAATAATAGAAATAAGCCGGGCCGCTGCCGGCAAGTCCAGTGAAGATGTCCATCTGGGCTTCTTCAATAAGGAACACCTTCCCCATGCAGCTCAGTAATTCTTTCACGTCGTCCATGTTTGCTTTTGTCGTATTCTTTCCCGGAGACATGGCCGTGGCTGACTCCTTGATCATGCTCGATGTGTTAGGCATAACCCGCACCACCTGCTGTCTATCCTTGAGGTTCTCTTCCATAAACCCTGTTGAAATTCCAGCCAAAACAGATACAACAACCTGATATGGAGTAATTTTATCCTTCAATGCCTCTAGAGCTTCCGATGCTCCGTTTGGCTTCATCGCTAAGATAAATAAATCAATTTCATCATAAGGAACCTCAGCTTGAAGGACTCCATTTATTCCGTACTTGTTCTCAAGCCGCTGCAGTCTTGCCCCATTGCTTTTATTCGTCACAAAGACATGTTCCGGACAGATTTTGCCCGACTTCACTATTCCGGCAATCATCGATTCCGCCATCGACCCTGCACCCAGGAAGGCAACCTTTTTATTTTTCAACAAGAGCATTCACCTCGAAAAGTATTTTTGTTCGTACACCGTTCGCATTTTATCAACGGTTCTTATGGTAACACGCTGAAAAATAGATTCAAGGGTATTGCCAGGATTGGTGAGGAAATGGGCGAGATAGTGAAGAAAAGCGCTAACAAATGGAATATGACTGTGATTTGTTGGCGATAAAGAGGCTCATTCCTCGATTTCGTCCAAATAAGAGTAAATATGAGAAGTGATAATTTCGGTTCTATATACCAAGTTCAGAAAACGTACGATTCAAATAGAAATTGATATACTAGATTCGAGTCATTCTACTTATTATGCAGATAAGGAATGAAAACGATGAATGTAAAAGAAAAAGTAAAACAGCTTCCATTAACTCCGGGAGTTTATCTTATGAAGGATCAACAAGGAACCGTTATTTATGTTGGAAAAGCTAAAAGCCTTAAAAAGAGGGTTCAAACGTATTTCCAAAACACGGCCTCCCATCCCCAAAAGATAAAGAAAATGGTCGCAAACGTCGATGACTTTGACTATATCCTTACAGATACAGAATTTGAGGCTTTCATGCTTGAATGTAAACTGATCAAAGAATTAAAGCCTTTGTTTAATAAGAGAATGAAAAGCCATCTTTCCTATACCTATATCAAAATAAAAACAGATGGCCCTTACCGCCAAGTCTTCATCACTCCAGACAGGGAAGAACATGATGCTGCCCTCTATTTCGGACCATATTCCAGTCCAATTTATGTAAAAAAAGCAATCGAGAACCTGAAAGAAGCTTTCCATATGAATTGCCTTCATCCGCTCAAGGGTTTTCCATGCTTGAATTACTCTCTCGGGAAATGCAATGGCTTGTGCCTGGGTGGAGATGCTGTTGGACAATACAACGCGATTGTTGATAAGTTTATAGCTTTGCTTCAAGGAACTGACACGGAAATTCTTGAAGGATTGCAGAGAAAAATGGAGCAGGCTTCTGAGGAATTTCGATTTGAAAGAGCGGTTAAATACAGGAATTACATTAAGTCCTCATCTCTCCTAATATATAAGGAAAGTGTCATCCATTTTTCTGAGGAGAATAATAACATTGCAGTCATTGAACGTCTGAGTGATCAATCGGTGAAATTATTTCTGATTAAGGGGCATGAAATCATCTTCAGCGAAAAATTCGCATTTGAGAATGTAGAGCAGCTATCTAAAACAATCAGGAGACATTTTCAAGAGAACGCTCATAGGGAATCCCTCACTATCAGCAAGGGAAATCTCGATCAAGCTCAAATCATATATAGTTATTTGAATAGCACGAATGCGAGATTCACCATCATTCCTGATCACTGGATTGAATCCAGAGAGTTTGCTGAATTAGATGTTAAAATTAGAGAGTTGTTAATGAATATTTGATCGTAAAGGGCTGCAATTTTATGATTGCAGCCTTTTACTACTATTAACCCTTTAATTCTCTTTATCCCAAACAATTGAAAAAGTAGTTCCCTGTGGGCTGCTTTCTTTTAAAATCAAATCTGCTCCTAAAGCACGGGCCAGCATTTTGCTAAAAGGGAGCCCCAGACCAAGTCCTCTGACTTTGAGTTTCTTCTGTTCACCTCGGAAGAAGCGTTCAAATACAAAAGCTTGTTCTGCTTCAGGAATGCCTGAACCAGTATCTTTGATATCAATCCTTCCATCGGAAAGAATGATGGATATGGAACCATTTTTACCTATTGCCTGAAAAGAGTTATTCAATAAGTTGATTATGATTTGCTGAAGCCGAAGCGGGTCCGTCATTTTATCGATGGTATAATCAGGCATTATTACATTCAAATCAACAGGCTCATTTTGTGTTACCTGCCATTGCCTGCCAATCTCCTGAACAAGTTTGTTCATATTGCAGTTTTCTGTACGTATCGTAAAAGCACCGGCAGCTAATGAGTTAAAATCAAGCAGGTCAGCGATCATCGTCTGCAGTCTTTGAATCTCTTTTAGCGTGATATCCAAAAATCCCTTACTCTCATCACCTGTCACGATTCCATCCCTGACAGCCTGAACAAGACCGCTTATGGAAGTTACGGGAGTTTTTAAATCGTGCGTCACACCTGCCAATAGCTCTGCACGCATTTGCTCAAGCTGGATGAGACGGTTGGTCATTTCCTTGAATGAGGTGACCAATTGATAGATTTCCAGCTCGGTATGCTCTGTATCGAGAGTGATATCGTAATCTCCCTCTCTCACCCTGGCTGCTGCCTGTGCAACGTCCTGGATTGGTTTCAGGATTTTTTTGGAAAGTAAATAGATGACGAGCCACCCAAGCAGACCTAATCCTACCAGCAAAATAATCAACAGCCGATATTCTTGATCGACGTTCGACAGATCAGCTTTACTTTGCATGACGACAACCCAGCCGGTTTGCCTGTCATCAATTTTCAAAGGGGATTTAACGGCGTAAACGTCAACACCATTTACCGCGATTTCCTGTACAGTATCTTCCCTTTCAAACACCTCTTGAGGGACTTGCCCAGCATTATGTCTCGGACCGCCACCTGGACCACGGTGTGATGGCCCAAGGTTTAAAACATTCCCATCCAAATCGGTAATATAAAGCTGAGGCTGATTTTCCATTTGAAGGATTTTTGCGCGCTCCTCAAGCCTGCGGTCAAAACGATCA
The DNA here is from genome assembly GCF_049532715.1 of Heyndrickxia sp. MSNUG. Lineage (NCBI taxonomy): Bacteria > Bacillati > Bacillota > Bacilli > Caryophanales > Bacillaceae > Heyndrickxia > Heyndrickxia sp. MSNUG. Next base: position 706,602 of record NZ_CP150978.1, on the reverse strand, counting down.
AAATCATCATTATTATTGGATTGAGCAACGCGGTCTGCTGTTTCGACGGCCAGGTACTCCATTAAATTCAAGCGATTCTCCAGTGTGGTTTGTTTAATCCACCACATCGAACCAGCCGCAAGAAGAGCTAGTCCGGCAATTAGAGTGAAGAGGTACCGTGTTGTCCAGTACCGCAGCAAAGTAGTTTGCTTTTTACTTTTCGTAAACACTGAACTGATACCCCAATCCTCTTAGCGTCCGGATTTCTCCCTGCGATGAAGGCCAGGCTGACAGCGACTGGCGGATTCGTTTCACCGATAAATCCACTGCCCGGTCACTGCCGTCATAATCCATTCCCCATATATTTTCAATCAAATCTTCTCTCGTAAAGGTTCGATTCGGTCTCTCTGCTAAAAAAAAGAGCAAGTTAAGATCTTTTGGCGTTAAGACAACTGGTTCGCCACCAATCGAGACAACATGTGAATCCAAATTAATTTTCAAGCTGCCAAACTGTTTCGTGTGGTCAGAATCCAGGACATTTGAAGGTCGGCGAAGCACGGCATTGACTCTGGCAACCACTTCTTCTCCAACAAACGGCTTTGAAATGTAATCGTCCGCGCCTTGATTCAGTCCTTTCAGCCGATAATCGATATCTCCGAGGGCAGTCAGCATGATGACCGGACACGGACTGGTTTTGCGAATCTCCTTCAGAACATCCCAGCCATCCATTCCAGGAAGCATAACATCAAGCAACACGAGATTTGGTTGATTTGCTGTAAACGCATGCAGCCCTTCCAGCCCATCGAATGCCTGAACCACATCATAGCCTTCATGTTTTAGATACACAGCTAATACCCTAGAAATCGTTTGTTCATCTTCAATAATTAATATGGTCTTCATTGCTGCCCCTCCATCATGAAAAGCTGAAAACGCCTTAATAGTGGATAACGTCGACTATAAATGGCACCTTATTCTTATCTTACAAGAAAAATCCCCAGTTTAATACCGGGGACTTCCTGACCTATTTTTATCCCTTAGAAACCGCGTCCACCGCCTTCATGGTGGTTACCGCCACGGCCGCCTTCAGGTCCGAATCCGCCTCTTTCTCCAAAGACGCCCTCATGCCCGAAACCGCCTTTTCCTCTGAATTCTCCACCGTGACCGAATCCGCCTTTTCCGAATAGACCGAATTCATCATCTGTTAATTCATCCAATTTAGCAGCGTCTTTCTCCTTGATTGCTTCAATAAGTTCATGTGCATCTTTATTAGAAGTTGAAATTCCAAGCTCTTTCGCGAGGTTCACTACTTTTTTCTCCTGTACTTCTTGTGAAATCTCTCTGATTGTTTTTCCATCGATGGTGATTTTCAATTCTTTTGCATCTGCTTTTACTATAGCAGCCTGAACTTCTTGTGCTACTTCTCTGATGTCCTTGCCATCAACAGTGATCCCAAGTTTCTTCGCTTCTTTGGTTACTGAAGCTGTATACAATTCCTGCTGCAATGTCTGCAGGTCTTTTCCATCAGTAGAAACGCCTAGTTCCTTAGCCTTTTTATTCAATGAGGCTGTTCGAATATCTTCCATTAATGTTTGGACATCTTTATTAGCTGTTGATACGCCAAGTTCTTTCGCTTCTTTTTGAAGGTTCGCTAAACGGATCTCATCATGAAGGGCAGCTGCATCTTTTCCATCAGCCGAGATGCCAAGATCCTTTGCTGTTTCCTTAAGCTTGGCCAATTGAACTTCCTCTGCAAGCGTATCGATATCCTTATTTGCTGTCTTGATTCCAAGCTCTTTCGCTTCACTCTTGATAGTAGCCTCACGGATCTCTCCCATTAAGGTCTCTGCATCTTTACCTGATGTGCTGATTCCAAGATCCTTTGCCTTGGCAATCAGTTCCTCAGAATTGCCTCCGAAAAACCCTTTATGTCCAAACCCTTTTCCCATAAAACTTAGCTTTGAGCTTACAGTGGAACTTGTGATGTCATCATTCGCCAATGACGTTGTTGCGTAACCTCCTAAAAGCAATGCTCCCGCGATTGTAAAACCTAAAACGGATTTCTTCATATTTGACATCCTCCTAATTTCTTTGTTTTCAGGTTCAAGGTGGACATGAACCTTATACTCATAATGTAACGGTTGAATATGTCAGCAAAATGTCAGACTGAAAAAAATCAAAAAAATATTATACAAGCTGAAATTTATTAGAAAGCATAAGTCTAGCCATTCATTTATGTTTTTTGCCGTTTCTTGCATGTCAGGAAAATGTCAAAGAGGAAAAAGTAGCAGGATGCCAAGCGTTGTTAATTGTACGCCGTGAAGGATGATACATAAAAACCGGGCGAGCATCTAGAGCGATGGTCACCCGGTTTTACTTTTTCTATTGCGAATGGTGGCACGAGAAAACTTATTACAACCATTCGTTTCGGGTTTTCTCTTGCGGATGGTCATGAGAGGACTTATTACAACCATTCGTTTCGGTTTTTTTTTTCGAATGGTCGTGAGAGGACTTATAACAACCATTCGTTTCGGTTTTTCTTTTGCGAATGGTCATGAGAGGACTTATTACAACCATTCATTTCGGTTTTTCTTTTGCGAATGGTCGTGAGAGGACTTATTAGAACCATTCAACCCAATTTTTCTTCCACGAGTGGTTATGAGAAGCACTCCGACAACCACTCATCCCGATTTTTCACGAGCGAGTTGTCATGGGAAGCGATCCGAGAACAACTCATCCTCGATTTTTCAACCACGAGTTGTCATGAGAAGACTTCCACTTTCTTAAATTATGATTCTAGAACTTTCATTTGAAATGTCAGCCAAATCCCGCAACTGAATAAAACAGCTCCAAAAACCGTAATAAAGGTCACTGGTGATAGTATTTTTACAAAAGAGAGTGCGACCATAATTGTTCCAACTAGGAGATAGTGATGAATCGCGTGCAGTCGGAAGGCTTTCTGCTCGATATGCCATGCATGATGGTAACCCTGTAAAAAGCCTAAACTAACTTGTAATAAAAGCGCAATGTATGGAAGGAACTCAAACGAATTCCTTATGAATCCTGCCGTTATATAAATAACACCCATTCCCATATATACAGAAGGAATATACGATTTGACAGTACTTTTTCTCGATTGAAAGACACGGTATCCTAGGGCAGCCGTAAAAGAGAACGCTGCAAAAAGCCAGGTAAATAGGGTGAATGTGAGCGAGGCTTGTTTTAGCCAAAGTATGTAATACGGGAAAATGGCAACCTGGCCTACCGATACTACGAGCGGGATGTACCGTTCACTCTTTTTAGTCATGTGATGCTCCTTCTCTAAAATAGTAGTCATAAAAGATGTTTTGAAAAACACCGTTTGGATCTCTTCTTACTTTTTCATCTTGGAACTTCTCCCAATCTGGATAGGACTTTCTGAATTGTTCTTTTGATTGATAATGATAATAAGGGAGATAATACACTCCGCCGTGCTTGAGTGTTACATCCGTCCATTGCTGAATGATGGCTTCTGCGTTATGAATTTCGTTTTCTTTTAATCCATGTTGAATTAAAATGACGAGTCCAAACATATCTTCTTTTGCATATTTCAAACTTGTATAATCGTCCTTTGCAGCGTAACGAACAGTAATATTGTGAATTTTAAAATCTTCACGTTTATCATTTGCAGGGAGAAATCTCTTTATATCACTGATGTATTCCTCATACTGATCTACCGGAATGAAAAACTCCTGAAGGACTTCCACCCGCCCAGACTCCGTGAATTCCATAAATTCCGAATTCCCCCGCATCACATTATTCCGGGTAATCTTGTCTCCATCAAGTGACTTAATAAGCAGCTTTTGATTTTCCCAGAAAAGATCCTCCAAACCCCCGCCCTGCCTGCCAAGATCCATCGCCAATTTGCCTATCCGGGCACCGTGCTCTTTTTTTAGCGGTGTCTCGTGATCCTGTTTCCCAGTCGAATTGTAATCAATCACATACATTTCGTCTAGAAAGGACTCCGGGGCAACACTAACCCTTGCATAATGCATAGCTGTATCATCATTTTTTAATAGGTTGGCAAAATAGGCTTCATATTCTTTCGTTTGAAGTTCTTCTGTATGGATGGTGTAAATTTCATTTTCAGTTAATTCCAAAGTGACATCTAAAATGACACCAAATAAGCCATAACCGCCTAACGCATACTTCATCCATTCCTCAGAGTCACTGCGAGCGACGGTCTTCAATTCTCCAGTCGGGGTCAGGATGGTCATTTCCTTAACAGTTCCAGCCATTGGGCCAAACCGGATATCCCGCCCATGGGCATTGACTGAAAGTGATCCGCCAATCGTGAAAATCGATTGTGACTGGGTGACTTTTAATGCCAGCCCCAAAGGCTGAATGGCTTCCTGGACGTCTTCCCACGTTGCTCCACTTTCTACTTTTATGGTTTTATTCTGTTTGTCTATTCCCAGGATTTTGTTGAACGTCTTCATATCTAATACCACACCATCCTTATAATAGGTGTGGCCGCCTTGCGAGTGCTGCAGGCCTGCAACTGAAATATGCTGGCCGTTTTCATTTGCTTCCTTCACAATCTTTTGCAGTTCAGCACGATTCCCTGCTTTAATAAGCCCTTCGATCCGTTCAGGGAGCAGCCCAGTATAATCCGTTGCCAGATTACTTTGAGTGAGGCCGTATTTTCTTTTTTCAAGAGGGATGTTCAAAAATACGAAAACAACAAACACACTTACAATCATTCCAAGAAAAAATGGATTTTTATAGATTGCGTATTTATTGTTCGTTATACTTGATAGTTTCAAGAGATCCGCCTCCACCCTGAGTGAAAAAGTGTAATATTACACTAATGATTACATTATATGTTAAACCGGTATAATACTTCCACCATTTTTTTGTGAATCAACTGAAAAAGCTGCCAGGTTTTTTGGCAGCTTGAATGAAATAAAGTATTCTCGGGTCCTAAAATTACTTCGTAAGACAAATAACAGGAGTTGAATATTTCTTTATTCTATTATCCATTTATATCGATGTCTTTTATTACTTTGATCATGTTCATCCAGGTGCTCATCTGGAATTACGATAGTTTCTAAATATTCAGCACCAAGTTTTTCTATTACTCTAATCGACCCAGCATTTTGAACATTGCACGTAATAAAAATTTCAGTCATATCATGCAATAATGCTACCTCACTTATAAGCTTACAAGCTCTTGCAGCAAAGCCTTTTCCTCTAAACTCTTCTTCAATATGGTAGCCGATATGACAATCATAGTAATATTCTTTTGTGGCCATAATATCACCAATCCTTAAGACAATGGAGCCAACTCTTGTATCAGTTCCTGCTAAAAATAAAACACAACCATAAAATGGGACCTTTCCATATTCTCCATATCCCGAATACAGTAATTTAACTTTTAGATCTAATATGCTGTCTGAATATAAGGCACCTTCTTTTACAACAAACAATTTAATGCTCCTCATTCCCGATTGAATTTATTAATTTTTTCTTTTCATTAAATTCATCATATTTATTAAATAACCTGCCAGATTATTAGAAAAAGATTAGTTAGAAGCAGTAGCAATTTATTTACCAAAAACAGCAAACATAAAAAAGAGAACGGCTAGGCCGCTCCCCATCGTTATTGCAAATTCACCTTAATCGTTTTGTCTGACCAGAAGCTTGGGTTGTACTGAAGCTGCAAACCCGTGTCTCCTGCTGGCTGTTCGAAGGCGATCGTACCGGAAACTTTTCCGCCTGGTGCCAGTTCACCAGATTGCAGTGCTGTGTTTGTATCAACTGTAGTGAAAGCCTGATCGACGATTTGTCCCTGGCTGTTGGACATTTTGAAGTCAAATGGATTATAGGAAATGTTCTCGTCACCTGCATTATTGATTTCGACAGTTACGATGACGAACTCGTGGCCATCCTTTGGCTGGTCAAAGTCTCCGCCGGCTGATTTCTCAACCTTTGTTACGGTCAGTACATTGTCTCCTAGTTGTACTTGTTCCCCCACTGCAAATTCTTCTTTTACAGGCTCAGCTTTTGTTTCCTCCTTCTTTGTTGTCTTTTCAGCTGCTGAAGTTTCTGCAGCGTCACTTTTTACCTTTGGGGTGGATTCCTCGTCTTCTCCGCTGCTACCTGCAATGGCAATCACTGCAATAATCGCAATCAGCCACACCCACCACTTTTTATAAAAAGGTTTTTTCATTTTCATATCCTCCCAGTTTTAAAGTTTCATTCTCTTTTCAGTGATCGATTCGGAAATCATTTCATACATGTTTTCGACACCCTTATGGGATGCTTCGAAGTTATACGAGTTTTCGATATCAATTCCCAGACTGTCAGCTTCTTTTGCAGCGTCGATATTGGCACCCATAAAGATGAACTCCCAGTTGTATTTTTCCTGCTGATGCCTGATCAGTTCCTTTACTTTTTCATAAGTGAATTCACGGCTTGCATTCTCCATTCCATCTGTTGTGATCACAAAAATAACTTTCCCTGGACGACGTTCCTCACTTGTTTTCGAAAGCCTGATGCCGACATCGAGGATGGACTTGCCGATTGCATCTAGCAGGGCTGTCGTCCCCCGCACGAAGTATTCTTTCTCAGTAAGTTTTACTTCTCGAGCATCAATTCCGTTCCATAAAACCTCGTATTCATCATCAAACAGTACCGTTGTCAGGATGGTGTCTCCATCGAGTTCAGACTGTTTTTTTACAAAAGCATTGAAACCTCCTACTGTGTCACTTTCAAGTCCTGCCATCGAACCGCTTCGGTCCAGCAGGAAGATGATTTCGGTTAAATTGTTGTTCATCATCGTCAACCTCCTATGTTTAATCTGATATAATCATAGCTAGAATCATCGATAATTTGGTCGCCTGGTAAGCGACATTTTCGGGGAGCTGACCATATGCTAGATAAAAAGATTCTGGAAGAATTGCAGGAATATCTCGAGCTCAGCCTGGCTGTCATGTTGGAAAAGGAAATCATCCTTTATAGCCCTAATGAATCCATGGACATGGACTCCGTCATGGAAAGCATCTCTCCGCTTGATATCGAAATGTTTATCAATAACAAGCGGCAGCCCACGCTGCAGGATGTTCTTTTTGGCTTTATCGATAAAAAAGGAGCAACGGACGCTGAGGTTTATAAGAAGGCTGGCCTGGACCGGCGCCTTTTTTCTAAAATCCGCTCCAAACCGGATTACAGACCAGGAAAAAATACAGTGCTCGCGCTGGCGCTTGCACTCGAGCTGAACAAAAAAGAAACCGACAAGCTCTTAAGCTCTGCCGGCTACTCCTTGTCGGACAGCGATACATCCGACCTGATCATTCAATTTTGCATTGAAAAGAAAATATACAACATCCACCAGGTTAATTATGCGCTGGATTCCTTCAGCATGAAGCCATTGAGTGGAGTATTATAGTCCAAAAATCGGCAGACGAAGATCTGCCGATTTTATTTTGTGCAACTCCCCAGGTAATAAAAAATGGCACCAGATATCCGGCACCAAGTCATTTGAAATATTTTTTTATTGAATTAATTTCCCGCGCTCAAAATGATTCATGCATGTCAGTTCAATAATGTACTCATAATTAGCAATTGATTTGAGAATGTCTTCTTTTTCTTCCAGGGATAGATCTGGATTTTGCATTTTCATTACGAGTGCCATCTGCAATGCCTCTAACTTTGATTTTACTTCCTGATAGTCCATTCCTAACACCCTCCTGTAAAATGTAATCGTTTTCTTTTCTTGTTTTCATTATATCTTATGAACCCCATTAGGTATCTGTCGATTTATTGTGAAATTGTGAAACCTTCTATAGAATGGGCATTTTTATCCATGTGAGAGCGAAAGTACCCCAGCTCATACCATAGCTGCCCTTCTTTTTACATTCGCTTAGTCCGGCATTTCAAGTATAATGAATACTATTCAGTTTATGCATATGATAATTCTTTGCGAGAATCCTATATATAAGTGGAATAATAAAAAATAAATGAGGTTACTACATGAGCGAAAAAAGTTTTGAGGGTTACAATTTAAGCGATGAAATCAAACGGTCACTTAGTGTGCTTAAATATGAAAATCCCACAGAGGTCCAAACTGAAGTGATTCCATTAGCATTGCAAAACCAGGACCTTGTCGTGAAATCACAGACAGGTAGCGGAAAGACGGCTTCATTCGGGATTCCGATTTGCGACATGATTGAATGGGAAGAAAAGCTGCCTCAGGCGCTGATTCTTACGCCAACAAGGGAGCTGGCTGCTCAAGTCCGCGAAGACATCACGAATATCGGCAGATTTAAAAGGATTAAAGCGACAGCTGTTTATGGAAAAGAACCGTTTTCCAAGCAAAAAGAAGAACTGAAGCAAAAAACGCATGTCGTTGTTGGCACCCCCGGCCGTGTGATTGATCATATCGAAAGAGAAACGCTGCTTTTAGACAAGATCAAATATTTGATCATCGATGAAGCAGATGAAATGCTGAACATGGGGTTTATTGAACAAGTTGAATGGATCATCGAACAGCTTCCAGAGGACAGAGTGACGATGGTTTTCTCGGCAACCCTTCCTAAGGATGTTGAAAATCTTTGTCATCAATATATGAAGGAACCTGTTCAGATTGAAATTGCCTCTACCGGAGGGACAACGAGTACGATCGAACATTCATTGATAGAAGTAAAAGAAGAAGAGAAAATTGCGCTGCTTAAGGATATTACGGTTGTTGAAAACCCTGACAGCTGCATTATTTTTTGCAGGACGAAGGAGAATGTCGACACCGTCTACGCTCAGCTAGACGCAGCCAATTATTCGATTGAAAGGCTTCATGGCGGGTTGGAGCAGGAAGATCGGTTTGCCGTTATGAATGGTTTTAAAATGGGCAATTTCCGCTATCTTGTGGCCACCGACGTTGCCGCAAGGGGAATTGATGTAGACAATGTATCGATTGTCATCAACTATGATGTTCCGATGGAAAAAGAAAGCTATGTCCACCGTACAGGCCGAACGGGTCGCGCTGGAAATAAAGGAAAAGCGATTACGCTCGCTACCCCTTATGAAGGGAAATTCATTAAAGCCATCGAACGATACATTGGCTTTGAGATTCCTGTGGCAGAAGCTCCGAGCACGCAGGAGGTTGCCAGCAACCAGGCTGCATTTGATGAAAAAATCGGCGGGCGCCGCGTCGTCAAAAATAACAAAACTGCCCGCATCAACCAGGGCATTACGAAGCTTCATTTTAGCGGCGGAAAAAAGAAAAAGCTCCGCGCAGTGGACTTTGTTGGAACGATCGCAAAAATCCCTGGTGTAACCGCAGATGATATCGGTATCATCACGATTCACGATACGATGACGTATGTCGATATCCTTAACGGAAAAGGGTCGTTGGTCATCCAGGCGATGGAGGACGCGACGATTAAAGGAAAGAAGCTTAGGGTGAGTAAGGCGATTAAATAAGGCTACTTTTGGAGAGCAATTTGCAAAATTGCCTTAATAGAAACCATAAAAAAGGACGATTATGCCAGCCATAATCGTCCTTTCTTTTTATCTATTTTTCACAAACAATAATCTCGCGTTCGAAGCTCCCTTTTCTCACAACACATCGATCTGTTATTTTGAAGCCGGAATTTTCGATGATCGAATCGATCGGTTCAATCGTAACGATCACGACTTTATTCGCGAATTCGCGAGTGCTTTGCAGCATCTCGAGCTGCTCTTCTGGCGTAATAACGGAGCACAGATTATAGGGCATATCAATAACGGCTACATCATAATTTCCGGTCACTTCGCGAATATCCCTGAATTCCACTTCCGTCGAATAACCGAAATGCGCGATATTTTCCCGAGTACCTGGGAGGATAAGCGGATTGATGTCACTAGCGACCATATCGATTCCCATCGACAGTGCTTCCACGACAACAGTTCCAATACCGCAGCATGGGTCGATTGCTTTAACTCCGGTTGGATTAGGAACGGCAATATTCGCTACTGCCCTGGCAACACGTGTGCTGAGAGAAGTAGAATAGCTATGAGGCTTCTGCTGGTGATGCAGCCACACTGCTTCACTGCTGTGATATTCACCAAATACCCAGCGTCCTCCTGTATTTATGAGAGCAAACACAATCTCTGGATGATTCAAATCCGGTTCCCCAGGAATGTTCAGGCCGACTTCACGTTCGATTTGACGTCTCTCTTTAAAACTTACTTTATCCGGGCCGGTGACTTTTACATACATCACTTTAAAAGTGGAGCCATTCAGCTCTAGCTGTTTTACCTGTTCAATAAGGTCCTCTGATTTTTCGCCTTCAAAAAAGACATCCAAACGACCTCTCATAAACGGGCTTCTGCTCGGGTCTATTTTTATCGTACTTTCAAGCATGCTGGAATCCGTATCCACGCCAAAAAATGAGCGCATTTCCAGAGCGCATAACTCTCTTTCTTCATCTGGTAAAGCGTAATTGTATATAAAAGAGCGTGGCTCAAGTTGATTGTAATTCAAATTGTCCCATTCCTTCCTGTTTCCATTCCATAACTATACTAGTTTACAGGAAAAAAGCATCTGGATACAGCTGGAAAGGAAGCAAAAAATAAAGAAAGGCAAATACCCGCCTTTCTTCATTAATCATTCATCTCAATCCCAGTTTTGACCAATGTTTTCCATAGCTTCAGGCAGAGCAAGAAAGATGGCGCGCACATTTTCAAGCTTGCCTGCTGTGTTCAGTATTTATTTATCTATCTGCGATTCTATTTTGCATTCTCATCGGGTTGATGAACTCCGAATACATTGCCTTCCGGATCGAGGTAGTAGCCTTGCCAAGCCATTCCAGGGAGCGCATGCTTTGGCAGTGCGACCTTGCCTCCATGCTCGAGAATTTTCGCTTCTGTTTGATCGTAATTTTCGACTCCCATTGTACATGCAAATCCATTCATAGCTGCATTTGCTTCAGGCGGAGCACCTCTCCTTTGCATCAAAGCGCCATTGATTCCAGGTTCATCATCATTTCCAGTGACTGCACCAAAATACGGCATCCCGGCATACTCGCTCCAATCCTGAAAAGACCACCCGAATACCTCACCATAAAACTTCTTTGCTCGTTCCATATCACTCACATGAATTTCAAAATGAACTAATCTCCCCATGATAACCTCCTAAGATAAATTTGATTTTTTTCTTCAGTCTAATGTGGTAATTATGTATATCTTGAGGTCTTTGAGAATTCAGCATTTTACCTATGATCCTTTTTCTGTTGCACAATACCATCCTTATTATAGGATAATTTTCAGAATAAATATTCAATTTTCATATGAAAATTATTTTTATTCCATGAAAAAAGGCAACACCCGTTGGAGGAATGTTGCCTTCTTTTTTTAAAAATATCTTAATCTTTCACCGGGTCAAGTGCCTGGTATGCGAGCTGATACTTTCCGCCTTCAGCAACTTCGGAATGATATAAAGCCTTCAGGGCAAAGTTTTTCTCAAGCTCGTGTTCTTTTATCAAGCTGCTCAAACGCGTTTGCAGTTCTGGATTTTCTTTGATCAACTGCTTCATCTGTGATTTTACAAATTTCATGAATAGGTACCTTACCCTTCAAAATCGAATAGACCTAAGTATAGCATGAACCATTTATAATGATTTAATAATTTTTCCTTATCTGCTTCAATCCGGCTCCACATGTACATGAACATCATAGATTTCAAATTTATCTACTAGCTTCTGCTCGACTCTTGTAGAGATATCGTGTGCTGTGCTGATATCCAAGGTGGGATTCACGGTGATGACGGTATCGACGACGATGTTGTTACCATAGCTTCTCGCCTTTAAGTCTTTGATTCCTTTTACACCTGGAACCTCGCAGATCGTTTCTTTATATTCCTTGATTAAATCAACATCAAACCCGTCTGTAAGCTGGTGGGAGGCTTCCCGGAAGATATCCCAGCCTGTTTTTAAAATAAGTCCGCCAACGATGACGGCCGTTACAGGATCCAGCCATGGCAAACCAAACTGTGATCCGATGATGCCGACAGCTGTTCCGATACTTACCCAGGAATCGGACAGATTGTCTTTGGCAGCGGCCATAACGGAATGGCTTTTTATTTTAAGAGCAAGCTTGCGATTATAGCGATAGACCAAATACATAATCAAGGCTGCAAACATGCCTGTCCAAGCAGAAATTAGATCCGGAGCTTCGTTTCCTCCCTCGAAAATCGAAGTGACCGCGCTGTATAAAACCTGTAGTCCAACAAGAATCATAATAAAGGACGCGACCATCGAAGCGACCATTTCAGATTTCCAATGCCCGTATAAATGATCGTCATCTGCCGGCTTTTGCGACAGCCGTAATCCGATCAAAACGGAAACGGATGCTAAAATATCGGTTGTATTATTCAATCCATCGGCCATTAAAGCCTCTGAATCACTGATGTATCCGACAAATAATTTTAACGCGGATAAAATTATGTACGCAGCGATGCTGATGATTGCTCCCCGCTCGCCTAATTTCAAATTTTGATAACGTTGTTCATCCATGCCAAATCCTCCAATCAACTGCTAAAACATTTTAACAATCGATTTATGTGTGGGTCTATAGCAATCTTTTTACCCTTATCCATGTTCGTGACAGGTAGGCAAAAAAGTTTCCTTAAGGCAATTCCAGTTTTTGAATTCATTAATCAAAGGGCTATGTTGATTTTCTCTCCGAATCAACATAGAACAGTAACACAGCCACAAAAAAACACACTAAACGGTTTATGTTTAGTGTGCTCAGATTTTTATTTAAGTTCCATAATGATTGGCAAAATCATTGGCCTTCTGCCAGTCTTGCTATATAGCAATGGATTGACCACGTCGATTACTGCTTTTTTAAGGCTCGACCAATCCTTCGTACCGCTGGCGAGTTCAGTAACGATTTTATCATTGATGACCTCTTCAACATTTTTCATAAGGTTGCCAGATTCTCTGACGTAGACGAATCCTCTTGTTACGACCGTCGGCTTGTTGACAAGCTGGTTTTTCTCGCGGTCAATCATCATGGTGACAATCACGAGCCCGTCCTGTGACAGAACTCTTCTATCTTTTAACACAATGTTTCCGATGTCTCCGATGCCGCTTCCATCCACATAGACAGGCTGTGCAGGGACTTTCCCGCCTACCTGGCCGCCGTCTGCAGAAAGCTCAAGAACATCTCCATTGTCTAAAATAAAGCAATTTTCACGTGGGATCCCGCATTGTTCAGCGAGTTTCACATGCTGATCAAGCATGCGGTACTCACCGTGAATCGGAATGAAATACTTTGGATTCAACAGTTTGATCATCAGCTTCTGCTCTTCCTGCTTCCCGTGACCGGAAGTATGGACTTCGCTGATTTTATGGTGAATGATCTCCGCACCGATGCGGTGAAGCTTATCAATCACGCGGTTAACACTGATTGTATTGCCTGGAATCGGTGAAGACGAGAACACAATCGTATCTCCCGGTATGACCGAAATTTGGCGGTGCGTTCCATTAGCGATCCTTGCAAGTGCCGCCATCGGTTCTCCCTGGCTGCCCGTACAAATGATGGTAAGCTCGTTGCTTGGAGTTTGTCCGATTTCATTGATGCTGATAAAAGCCTCGTCCGGCGCCGTGATATAACCTAGGCGTCTGCCAATCTCAAGCGTTTTTTCCATGCTGCGTCCAACTACAGCCATTTTGCGGTTATGCTTTAACGATGACTTCACAACCTGCTGGATGCGGTCGATGTTCGACGCAAATGTTGCAAAAATAACCCTGCCATCAACAGTCTGAAAAATATCCTCGATTGCTTCTCCGACTCTTTTTTCCGAAACAGAGAAACCTGGCACTTCAGAGTTTGTACTGTCAGACAGTAAGCAAAGCACGCCTTCACTGCTGACTTCCGCGATTTTTTGAAAATCAGTCCCCTGTCCCACTGGGGTCAAATCAAACTTGAAATCGCCTGTGTGGACGATATTTCCTTCTGGCGTAGTGACAACGACGCCAAATGAATCAGCGATACTGTGGGTTGTCCGGAAAAAGCGGACTTTAATATTCTGGAATTCCACAACCGTATCATTGTTGATTTGATGGAACGTAACGCCTTTTATTTTATGCTCTGTAAGCTTTGATTTAATTAGTTCTACAGCAAAATCACCACCGTAAATCGGTGCCTTTACATCCTGCAGTAAAAATGGCAAGCCGCCGATATGGTCTTCATGACCATGTGTTACAAAAATTCCGACAAGCTTGTCTTGATTCTGTTTTAAATACGTGTAATCCGCGAGCACATAATCGATCCCGAGCAATTCATTGTCCGGGAACTTAATTCCGCAATCCACGAGTACCATTTCATTTTTATATTCGATTACATACGTGTTCTTACCGATCTCACCCAGACCGCCTAACGCGAAAATCTTGAGATCCTTTTTTAGTTTCGTTTCCATAATTCAGCTCCTGTTTATATTTATACCTGTATCATCAATTCCCACTGGAATCTTTTTAATGAAGAATAGTGAGGAAATTTAATGGAGAAATAGGGGATTTTAGTCCTTAAAATATATCACAATTTAGGGAATTCAACAAATAATGATATACCGTTTGTATATGAGAATATTCTTAGCGGGGAAAAGTTGCTGAAATTTCGGGGAATTTCAATCTTTTGGGCAGGCGCACTTCACTTTAGAGAGTGGCTTTTGCTAAATGAGACGGCTGTTTCCTAGTTGAGCCAGTTTTCTATTGATTTAAGAACATATTTCTACTTATTGAACTCGGTTTTCTAACGATTGGGAGGCAACTTCTCGCCGTTGAAGCTGGTTTTCTCGCCGTAGATGTCATTTTTCTCACCGTTGCATGATTTTTTCTCCCCGTTGAGTAAATTTTTGCTAGTAAAGAGTCATTTTTCATAGTGGTCTTCACCCAGCTGATTCGACGAATGGGTGATTTCACCGGTTAGCTCAGTTTTATCTACGGTTGACCTAATTTTATCTACGGTTGGAACAGTTTTATTAACGGTTGGAGCAGTTTTATTAACGGTTAGACTGATTTTTTCACTGGTTGCGGCCATTTGATTACTCGTTTCCTGAAAGAGATCTGACAATTTTACTCCAAAAAAATTGAGAGGGCCCCAACCCTCTCAGTTTCCATCAAACGATTTGTTTTCTCTCAATCAGCACCACAGCTAAAACGGCAGCGCCAGCCAGTACAGCCACCGCGATCGCTATTCCCACATAAGGAGCGAGGATTGGATAGCCAAACACATTGTAGGAGATGAAGTTCATGAACAGTTCTTCTACTTTCATGATGTTCGTAAGAGTCAAAGTGAGCATTTTGTTCACCCATATTGTTTCAACGTTCATGATGCTTTGCGCGAGGATCGGCGTTCCGAATAGGAATCCGGAAACAAAGAATGAGATGACCGTTGATTTTGACAGGGTCGATACAAGGACAATCAGCCCCGCAAAGGCAATCGCAGCGAGTATATGAAGAGCGATTTGGATGATATGGTACTCCATGAAAGTCAGGCTGTATGGAGAGAAAAAGTATTTGAAGGAATACTGAATTGGCAGATCCCAGCCCTTTGTTCCGTACACGGCCGTCCTGGATATCAGGTTGAACGCCTCCCATAACACAACTACTGCAACCGCAAAAATAGACGCTGCCATCAGCTTAGCCTGCATTGTCGCTTTCCGGCCTTTCTTTGCGCTGAGGATATAATTCTCGACTCCTGAGGCATGCTCATTTGAGTAAATGCCGCATAAGCCAATCAGCAGAAAGGCTCCCGTTAAAATGAGTCCGAACACATTGACGAAATCGACTGCTTCCTGAGGCGCTTTATAATAAGAAATTTTATTGATTTTAACCTCATTGTACATGTCCTTTTGCAATTTCAACTTGGCGGCCAACGAATGGTTCCCATTCGCCTCTGCATTTTTGATCAGTTGATTGAGGTCATCCTCACGCTCCTTAATCGTCGAAGCAATATTCTGGGACATCGCAATCGTTTCCGTTAAACCAGCCTCTGCGCTTTTTCGCTCATTTACCGCATTTTCTTTTGAAAAAAATTCATTCACTTCAGCGTTCAATTTTTCGGCAGCAGCTAGTTTCTCTGTTGTGATTGGACCTTCCCACTCATTAAACACCTCACGGGTGACCGTTGTTTCATGCATATTTGTAAAAAGAACAAGAGTAAACCACCCAAACAAGAATAATGCCACGAAATACAGGCTCTTCTGCTTAAAAATCTTCGTCAATTCCCACTTAATCAAACTCATGCTCCTACCTCCTCGTCAAAATAATAGAGATAGAGATCCTCAAGGTTCACAGGAACATTGACGGCATTGGCTGCTGGTTTTTCCTCAGAAATGATTCTGAGCTCAATCCCCTCAGGCTGTCTTGAGATATTGCCAACTTTAAAGGTTGATTGGTAAACAGGAACTTCCGCTTCTCCGGCTGTGACACACCATACCTTCTTCTGAATATAGTGGATCAGGTTTTGCGGCGTATCTTTTTCAATCAGTCTGCCGTTCTTCATGATTAAAATTTCCTTGGCGATGTATTCAATATCAGAAACGATGTGAGTGGACAGCAGAACGATCCGGTCCTTTGCAATCGCCGCCAGCAGGTTCCTGAAGCGGATTCTTTCCTTTGGATCCAGACCCGCTGTCGGTTCATCGACGATCAGGATTTTCGGATCATTCAACAGCGCCTGAACAATGCCGACGCGCTGCTTCATCCCACCTGAGAGCTTCCCCATCTTTGTTTTTCTTTTTTCCGTCAGATTGACCGTTTCAAGCAGCTCCGTCACCTTTTCCTTAGCCGCATGTTTTTCCAGACCTTTTAGACTGGCAATATAATAAAGGAACTTTTCAACGGTAAAATGCTTGTAATAGCCGATATGCTGCGGCAGATAGCCGAGCAGGTCGCGGTAACGGTCGCCCATTTTGCCTATTTCTTCTCCATTAAGGGTAATCGTTCCCGTGGTCGGCCTTGATACTGCAGCAAGCATGCGCATGAGTGTTGTTTTTCCTGAACCGTTCGCTCCAAGGAATCCATACACGCCATTCGTCAGCTCCACCGTTACACCATCGACAGCATGCTTTTCGCCAAATACCTTCGTAACATTTTCTATTTTAAGCTTCATAACGCTCTCTCCCAATCTCGATTTTTCTAACATTTACAATGATAGCAATCCAGATAACGATTCCCAGCAGGACCGATCCAGCTGCCGGAAATAGGTTTATTTCGTGGATAAACTCAGTAACTTCCGGGTTCATCAGGCCCCCGTAGCAAAAAACAAACCAGATGGCGATGGTCGAACCGCTTGCGACAATCCCTTTCGTCTTTAAAGCGATGAAGAACGCCACTCCTGTTACAAATACATACGGAATGGTCCAGGCTAGAAAAAGCTTTGCGAACAAAACTTCTGGATATACAGCAACTGTAATCGCAGAGATGACGATGTTCACAGCGAAGTTGTAGAACCCGACCACCAGCAGCCTTGAGGTCAGGATTTGCTGGGCATTATATTTCAATGTCAGCTCCAGTTCGACCAGCCCCTCATCCTTGCTTTTGAGGATTTCAAAAATGCCTGTGAAAAATGGCAGTGGCGCAAGTGCGAATACGGTCATATATGGGTTGAAATGAACATTCAGAAGGCTGATGACTCCCAGCAGCAGGAATAATCCGTTTAAGCCCCAGAACAGCCAGCTGAAATTCATCAGTTCGCGTGAGCTGTTCATCACTAACACTTTAGCTTTCCTGGCCAGTATGGCAGATTTCCTTTCTTTTACAGGTACCTGCGCCATGATGAACTCAATGGAAGCTTCAATCTCATCTTCATTCGGAAAATCAACTTTATAGGAATCGAGATATTCTTTTACGTCATAATCAATTGGTGTTTCGTTCATCCATCTCACCCCTGTTCAAATATAGTTTCAGCTTTCCAAGCCCCTGTTTCAGCCGGGATTTGACCGTTGACTCCGTCGCATTGGTCACCCGGGCGATTTCGGATATTTTTAAATCATTGTAGTATTTCAGCAGGATTGCCTCACGCTGGAAATCCGGCAGCTCATCAAGAGCCTCTTTGATTTCTTTACGCTTTTCATTTTTTTCAAAAATAGAGGATACACTCTTTTCCGTTTTCGCATCCCGGTCTTGGAGTTCATATGTATTGCGGCTATTTTTGTGAGCCTTGCTTTTGAAATAATCCTTCGCATGGTTGCTGGCGATTGTCAGAACCCAGCTTTTGAATTCCGCGGATCCCCTGTATTTTGATAGATTGTTCAACACCTTGATGAATGTTTCCTGAGTCAGGTCCAGCGCGAGTTCCTTATCTCCGGCCATCCGGTACAAAAAGCCGTATACCAGCTTATAATGCCGTCTTACAAGGACTTCCTGGCTCGCCCTGCTGCCGTTTAACACCTCAGCAATCAATTCCTGATCGGTCATATCCTCACCTCCGATAAGCTAACGAGATTTTTTGGAAAAAGATTTAGCCTTTAAATTTTTTTATTAAAAATTAAATTAAAAATTATAGAAATGAAAAAAAACCCGAGAATATTCATCACCGAGTCTCCCATCGTGAATCCAGTTGTTTCTACAAGCAAATAATTCTCCCTCGAATATCCTTTTCCTTTATTTCAGCCAATAAAAAACACCGAAACAAATCAGCATAAACTGAATCGCTTCGGTGTTTCCTGTTAAAGTATTAATTTGATATTCCAGTAAGAATCAATTCCCACACTACATTGAATTCCTGACTGATCGCAGGTGAGGACCATTCTTTGGCATGTGCGAGTATTGAAGTAGGGTTTCTCTCTATCAAAACCATGACTAATTTAACCTATAAAATTTCTTTAAAAGCTTTAGCTTGTTCATCCAGTTGGCGGGCTGCACTTCCTATTTCTTTAAAGGTGTTTACGGCCTGTTCGTTGAGTACCTGATTATTAGAGATGCCGGACTGGGAGCGGATGGTAGCATCACTGATTTTATTGATTTCGCCGGATATACCTTCGATGTGGGAGTTGACTTCCTGGACGGAATCTTGGACTCGAGTTGCGAGCTTTCTGACTTCTCCCGCGACTACGTTAAATCCTCGACCGTGTTCACCTGCACGTGCTGCTTCAATCGCTGCATTTAAAGCCAATAGATTGGTTTGGGCTGCAATTTCCCGGATGGTCTGAACGATGCTGCCAATCGATTTAGCCTGGGATTTCAATGATTCGAGGATTTCCAGGTTTTCTTTCGATTCTTCAACAAGCTTGCTCGTAGCCAGTGCCGCCTCTTCACTCCTATTAATCCCCTTTTCCGCTCTGTCGCTAAGCTCCTCTGACATCTGTTGCAGCTGGGCCGCTACTTTGCCTGTATTCATTTCCCGTTCCGTGATATCAGTCGCTACTTTCACAACTCCGGCCATCTTACCGGTCGCATCAAAAACCGGTGTATAGGTGGCTTCTAGCCAAAGAAGGTTTCCGCGTTTTGTAACACGCTGGATTTTTTCCTGGAAGCTCTTGCCCTGGCGCAAATTCCTCCATAATTCCTGGTATGCCCGACTGCTTGCAAATTCTTCTGTACAAAATTGTTTGTGCAGCAGGCCAGGCATTTCTTCCACACGATATCCCATCGTCCGGGCAAAGTTCTCATTCGCCCAGAGCACTTGTCCATTCGTATCAAATTCGATCATCGCTAGTGACGTCTCTATGGCAGCCAAGACAGCGCCGTCCTCAAAAACCTGTGTGCTTTTTACCGGAGTACTCATCAACATCGCTGTCATCCTCTTCTTTTTAATTAGCTCTACTAAAATTACCTTTATTTTCATTGTCTATTACAATCGTACTAGTTTTAGGGATGCCGTACAATTTTGAATGTTCTTATATGCATGAATTTCTTTCTTTTTTTATATAGGAAAAAAACAAGCCGTCCTCAATGGCGGCTTGTCTTCTTGCTTATCTTCGTATGGGTTGTATTTTCTTAAATAGATTATGCTGGCAACTAAAGTTCACGGATAGAACCGTATTATTTTACCTTCGCTACGATCTTTCCTTTAACATGGCGTTCCGCTAAACGTTCTAATGCTGCAGGAACTTCCTCGAGTTGAATGACTTCTTTCAGCATGGAGGTTAGTTTGCCTTCTGCCATCAGGCTCAGCATCGCATCGCCCATCACTGCAAGGTCTTTCTCAGCTTTCAAGCCGCCGTGTTGATAGGCAGCACCCAGTGCGATTTCATGGTAGGAAGGTACTTTTGTGAATCCTGGGATCTTTGTGAATTCTGGTGGGCCGGAAATATACACGATATGTCCCATATAGCCAAGCATGTCCAGTGAGGCTGTCGAGCTCTGCCTGCTGACGGCATCGACCACGGCGTCTACACCATGCCCTCCGGTAATCTCCATGACCCGAGCAACAACATCTTCATTTGTGTAATCAATGACATAGTCAGCTCCTAATGACTTAACATATTCATGATTTGAACTGGACGCTGTGGAAATAACCGTTTTACCGGCAAGCTTGGCCAATTGGACGCCAAAGCCTCCTACCCCGCCGGCACCGCCATGGATGACGATTGACTCAATTTGATCGAAAGGAAGCTTTCTGTAGAGTGCCTGATACGCCGTATATCCTGCTGTAGGGATAGCGGCGGCATCTTCAAAGCTGACTTCCTGAGGAATACGGGAAACAGCATGAGCCTGGGCAATTGTGTACTCTGCGTATCCTCCCTTTTTCAACAGGTTTCCGTGGTATACCACTCGATCACCTTTCTTCCATCGAGTGACTCCATCACCAGTTTCAGCAACCACGCCTGCTACATCCAGCCCAAGGACATGAGGGTACGTCCAATTCGGATTGCCATTTGTCGCTGTCTTATAATCAACGGGATTCAAGCCGACGGCATGAACCTCAATCAATAATTCACCTTCACCTGGCTGTGGTGTTTGAATTTCTTCGACCTTCATTTCTTTCCAAAGACCTTTATCGTGTAAAAGCAATGCTTTCATCTATTTGTCATCTCCTTCGAGAACTAGTTTTAGCTAACAAGGTTTATAATATATACTGAACCACATCACAACAAGGCACCAATTGGAAACCTGGAGGATTCATTCATGAAACAGTTATACGAACAATACGATTGTGCGATTGATCTGGTCATCGACCTGATCGGAGGCAAATGGAAGGTCCTGATCTTATGGAACTTGAATGAAGGCACCAAACGCTTCAATGAGCTTAAAACTTCAATACCTGGCATCACACAGAAAATGCTGACCCAGCAGCTGAGAGAACTGGAATCTCACGGTCTTATCGAACGAACTTCATATGAAGATCATCGCGTGGAATACTCCACGACTGAGCTTGGTAAAAAGTTGCAGACCACCTTATTTGAAATGTGCAAATGGGGTGACCTATATGCACAAATGAATGGGATCAGCATGAAGAAGTGCTGGACCTCCATCGATTTTATGAAATCCTAAGCTCCCTTCTTAATTTTACAATGCGTTATTCACGATGAATATGAATCCATTATCATTTATCTTGATGAATGATCATTGCATTTCTTTTAAATATATGTTAATTTGTATATGCAAATGAGAGGAAAGAAGGGCTGTCGGTCATGAACGAAGAAGAACAAGTACTCATTCATTGTTTATATTTTACCGCAAGTCGCTTTGCTCGCAACATGACCAAAATGGCAGAACAGAATTTTGAAATTGGTGAACTTGCTCCCTCCTATCTCTATATGATCATGGTTGTGAAATTCCATCCGGAAATCACTCAGAAAGAGCTGTGTCATAAACTATCGATCGCACCTTCCACAAGCACGAGATTCATTGATAAGCTGGAGAAGTTAAAGCTTGTCAATCGGAAGGTCAATGGCAAACAAACCTTCATCTCTTTGACTGAGGATGGAGAAAAAGTGTACACACAGTTCCGTCTCTCATTAAAGGAGCTTTTCCATAGTTATTCAGAGATATTAGGGCGTGAATTCAGCCTGGATCTAAGTAAAATGCTGCACGAAGCGAGCGTCAAATTGGAAAAAGAACTATAGTTCTTTTTTTTAATCTTTCATTTGTATGTACAACTGTTCTTTATTCACCATTTATATGTACAATGGAACCGTCATTTTTACGTCTTTTCATTTGCATGCACAACTGTTTTTTGTTCACCCGTTCTATATACAATTGATTCGTCTGTTTCCGCCCTATCATTTGCATGTACAAATATTTTTAACATAAGGAGAAGATTTTAAATGAAAACTTTAGTAATCGCAGCACACCCAAACATGGAAGGTTCAACAATCAACAGTACGTGGGTTGAAAGGCTCCGCCAGGAAGAAAGCGAAATTACGGTACATGAATTGTACGCAGCATATCCTGATGGCAAGATTGACATTGAACGTGAACAACAGCTCCTTCTTGAGCATGACCGGATCGTATTCCAATTTCCGTTCTACTGGTACAGCAGCCCTGCGTTATTAAAAGAATGGCAGGATGCTGTGCTTGCATTTGGCTGGGCATATGGTTCACAAGGAACAAAATTGCATGGGAAAGAGTTTATGCTGGCCATTTCAACAGGCGGTCCAGAAGCTGCCTACCAGGCTGGCGGATATAATCAATACAGCATGAGTGAATTGACAAAGCCATTCCAGGCAATGGCAAACCTGACAGGCATGCGCTTCTTGCCAACGTTTACTGTACAGGGCGTTCGTTTCCTATCCAGTGATGAAGTTCAAGAAAGCGCGGAAAGACTTGTGGAACAACTAAAAGCATCATTTTAAGGTGATGAAAGGAGTTTGCTCATGAATTATAAACTATTGGGAAGAAGCGGCCTGCGGGTCTCAGAATTAGCACTGGGAACAATGACCTTTGGAGAAGATTGGGGCTTTGGCGCTTCAAAAGAGGAGAGCCAGAAGATCTTTAATACCTTCGTTGAGGCCGGGGGGAATTTCATTGATACGGCAGTCAATTATACGAACGGAACAATCGAAAAGTACGTCGGCGAATTCATTCGCGACAATCGTGAAAGATTCGTCATAGCAACAAAGTACACCTTGAATACTTCTCCTGATGATCCTAATGGAGGGGGCAACCATCGTAAGAATCTAGTTCAATCGGTAGAAAAGAGCTTAAAGCAATTAAACACTGATTATATTGATTTACTATGGCTGCACGCATGGGACTTCATGACACCGATCGAAGAAGTGATGAGAGGCTTGGACGACCTGGTGCGTTCAGGTAAAATCCTCTATATCGGTGTTTCAGACACGCCTGCATGGATCGTTTCTCAAGGGAATATGCTTGCCACACTCCGTGGCTGGACACCATTTATCGGCTTGCAGGTTGAGTACAACTTGCTGCAGCGTACACCTGAGAGGGACCTGCTCCCTATGGCCAGTTCACTTGATCTTGGCGTGACTGCCTGGGCACCAATGGCAGGCGGTGCACTAACAGGAAAATACAACAAACCCTCAGCGGAAAAAGGCAGACTGTCTCCGCAAAGCGCAAGACTGAATGAACATAACCGTGCCATCGCGACTGTAGTGGAAGAGATCGCAAAAGAACTGGAGGCATCTCCCGCCCAGGTAGCATTGAACTGGGTGCGCCAGCAGTCCGGAACAATCATTCCTTTGATTGGCGCAAAACGTGAGGACCAAATGAAGGAAAATCTAGACAGCCTGAAATTCAAGCTATCGGATACACACTTGAATTTATTAAATGAAGCAAGCAAAATTGAACTTGGTTTCCCACACGATTTCCTTGCATCAGAACCAGTACTAAAAGCCATTCATGGCAGCACCTTTGGAAAGATTGAAAAAAGGAAGAATACTTACTAAATATTGTTGGGGGCGGTTGAGCAACCGGCCCTATTTTTTTATCCATTTTATTTATTCTGAGTTCAGCTCAGGAAACATTAAATCCTATTTCAGTCATCAAAAGTAAGCCTGATCGGGCAGCTTGGTCAGGCTTATTTTTGATGAAAGTTTACGCATTTATAACGATGGATATTTTAAATAATAATCCAAAACTTCTCGAAAACTGTCCTTATCCTTTCCAATTCAACTATAATGAACAAGTCAGAAGGATGTGATGTGGATACATGAATAGACAGGACTGCGTCTGGATTCTGAATGAATGGGATATTATCGAAGCGCGCTCCCAGGGAAAAAGCGCAGCAAAGCAACTCGGTTTCAATTTATCTGACCAGGCTAAAATAGCCGTTACAATCAGTGAATTGGCCAGGAATATATACAAATACGCCGGAAAAGGCCAAATCTACATCTCCTCTATCCACACCGGTGACAAAATAGGCTTGCAGATCACTGCAGCAGATCAAGGACCAGGCATGGATATTCCGAAAGTTATGATCGATGGATACACGACTTCGGGCGGCTTGGGGTCAGGCCTCCCTGGCGCGAAAAGGCTGATGGATGATTTCACCGTCCAATCCTCTCCGGAAGAAGGTACAGTCATCACCGCTACGAAGTGGCTCCAGATTAACCCTGGAAAAGGAGCTTGACCCGCTTCATTCTTTCGGCTCCACTCTTTATAGAATGTCATCAAACAAAAATGTCTAATTCCTTTTGTGGATTAGCCTAACCTGAATGATCATGAGAGCCCTTGTAAAGACCATTCATCGTGATGTTTCCCCACTGAATGGTCATAAGGGGCCTTATAATGACCACTCGTCGTAATGTTTCCCCACTGAATGGTCATAAGGGGCCTTATAATGACCACTCGTCGTAATGTTTCCCCATTGAATGGTCATAAGGGGCCTTATAATGACCACTCATTGTAATGTTTTTCTGCTGAATGGTCATAAGAGCTTCTATAAATATAAAGATACAACTAAATAACAAGGCTTGTAGACAGCCTTGTTATTTAGTTGTGTCTACAATCTGATACAGCCTAACCCCTTCTGCGGATTAGGCTATTTTTTATCCATAGTTTTTCTGGTGTTCTTTTTTCATCCTAAGATAATCTTCATCCGTCCTGGCCAGCTTCCATTTATCCATGAAAATCGCTGCGGACTTCGCTTTTACCGGATCGATTTGGCGTTCTTTCACCTTGCCGTCTTCATCATACTTCCTGCCGCCCTTATAATTCGTGTAGCGCCGGGCTCGTGTATAGCCCATTTGCAGGAACTTCCGCGCCATGTCCATGCCGACGAAATCCTTTTTATCTTTATAATCGAGAAACATCTGATAGATTTTTTCAGATGACACCGTGGCGATATCAGGAGTCTTGAAACGCCAATGTTGCAGGATTTCGCTTTTATAGGGCTCAACCAGCAGTACACCCTGCTCCCCGCGGCCCACCCGGTACTGTTCCGGCTGCTTCCGAAAATCAATTGTTTCAAAATCAAGGTCGTAATCAAACGCCATACTACCAGTCCTTTTTCCTTTGTTTTACCCGACTGAAAGAAATTCTAACAAGCCAATGTGTCACAATGGCTCCCGCAATTGAATAATCTGTATAGGCATGAGTCTATTCGTGAAGGTGGTACAAGAATGGTAAAATTTCAGTTTTTCAGCGGGATCGTGACCAATATTGGTGATTTTTTTACAACCGCCAATGACCAATCAGGCTGTTATAAGCTAATGTCTGTAGATAACGGGAATGGGAATATGGTTAATTTTGTGATTGAACCAAATACTTATTTTGTCGATCACGCAATGGTGAGGGTTGGCGACCGGGTGACCGGATACTATGACGGAAACGCTCCGGTACCGCTCATTTATCCGCCGCAATATCGGGCGCTTGTGATGGTAAAAGAAACTCAAAATCAAAATGTAAAAGTCGATTTTTTCAACAGTCAGCTAGTTAGCAGCGATGGCATGCTCAAGCTGAACCTGGCACCAGCGACAAGATTGCGATTAACAAACGGACAGCGGTTCACCGGCAATCCCGCAAACCGAAATCTCATTGTTATATATGGAGCTTCGACTTTCAGTATTCCGGCGCAAACGACTCCTAATAGGGTGATCGTCTGGTGCTGATAGGAAAGGAAAACTTTCAGAGGGATAACGAGGAAATGCAACACTGCCATGGTTTCATCGCAATTTAATCAAACGTTTGATTAAGAGAAAATCGTCCTAGAAACGAGGGATTATTTTGGAATCAAGCGGGTCGCTTTTGCGATGGTATGAGGAAAACGGTAAATTCGTAAACACAAGCGAGGGATTCATCCCTTGCTTTTTTTTGCGAAGGACTTAATGAGTTCATCATCAAAAATCCTCCAATCATGTATTGGCACCCACACTCCAATACATATGATTCGTGACTCCAATCATAAGCCACTTTCTGGTCAGACTCTTTTGCGGCATTAGCAATTATGTATTACTCCTAGATTGATTCTCTAGCTGTAAAATGGACAGGAAAAAAATGGTTTTCGACTAAACTTAATAAGAGACAATTAAAAATTCTGGTCTTTATCTAATTTACTTTTGCAACTTTCTTGAGATGGCTATAACAATTCCCAGAAACCTGACGATATATTTACCATCGACTTTACGGAAGTATGATCGGTATATTACAGCCTCAAAGGAGAATCAACAAGATGCAGTCGCTTAAACTCAAGTTAATTAGTATGTCGTTGTTATTGCTCGCCGTCCCTAGTCTTATTATTGGAATCGTCGGATACGTCACCGCCAAAGACAGTCTGAATGAATTAGGCCAGACCAACCTCAAAAACGGGGTCGAGATGGCCATCCAAATGATCGATTCACTTGATCAGGAAGTAAAAGCAGGAAATTTATCATTAGAAGAAGCACAGGAAAGAGTCAAAACTTATCTGATCGGCCACGAAATCGGTGACGGGAAACGGAAGATTGACAGCCCCGTAGACTTGGGTGAAAACGGGTATTTCCTTGTGTACGATGAAAAAGGACTTGAAGTCGCCCACCCGACGATTGAAGGGAAAAATGTTTGGGAAACAAAGGACATCGATGGAAATCTTATCGTCCAGGAACAAATCAAGATTGGAAAATCCGGTGGTGGATTTTATTCATATAAATGGGCTCTGCCTGATGACCCGAACAAAGTAGCTGAAAAGGTAACCTATAATGAGCTGGAACCAAATTGGGGCTGGATTGTCAGTGCCGGAACCTATAAGATGGATTTCAACGCTGCCGCCACCCATTTGCTGACTTTGCTGGCCATCACACTTGGCGGTGCGCTATTGATTGGAAGCATTATCACGTACTTATTTTCAAAGCATCTAGCCGACCCGATTATTGCGGTTACAAATCAAGTGAAAGAAGTA
Organism: Heyndrickxia sp. MSNUG; assembly: GCF_049532715.1. Taxonomy (NCBI): domain Bacteria; kingdom Bacillati; phylum Bacillota; class Bacilli; order Caryophanales; family Bacillaceae; genus Heyndrickxia; species Heyndrickxia sp. MSNUG. The sequence continues at coordinate 679,377 of NZ_CP150978.1, read as the reverse complement.
GCCCATGGAAATCTCGCTATCGAATTAAAAGAGTTAAAACGCAGCGATGAGATTGGCCACTTAGTAACCGGATTTTCTCTGATGGTGAACAGTTTAAAGCAGTTAATCGGTAAGGTAGATGGATCTATATCCGAAATCGGCCTCACCTCTGAGAACCTAAGCGCCATTTCCGAAGAAACAACCGCATCCGGCGAAGAAATCAGCCGAGCGATCGAAGAAATATCCAGAGGTTCCATTCAACAAGCAACCGAGACAGAAGAAACACACCAAGTCACCCTTTTATTAGCTTCACAAATTGAAAGTTTACAATCAAAAAACAAGAATATGTTGTATGCTTCGAAAGATGTACAGAATTCCAATACAACTGGCCTTGGTTCTGTTGAACAGCTTAAAACGACTTCCGAGCACAGTCAACTATTGATCAATGGGGTTCAGGAAGTCATCACCGGGCTTTTAAATAAAGTAAAGGAAATCGAATCCATCCTTGGAACGATCAATGAAATTTCAGCCCAGACCAATTTACTTGCATTAAATGCAAGTATCGAAGCCGCCAGAGCAGGTGAACACGGAAAAGGGTTTGCCGTCGTAGCCGAAGAAGTGAGAAAGCTGGCTGAACAAACATCTTCCGCAACAGAAAAAGTCCGATCAACACTGACAGGAATAGAAAATGAAACAAGTATCGTTAACAAAGAGATGGAAAAAACAGCTGAGACGGTAAGGGAACAAAGCGATGCCGTAGCAGGTACCGAAGCTGCATTTAACATGATTGCACGCTCGATTGATAAAATTTATGAAGCAATCGAGGAAGTCAATGAAGAAATGCAGGGTCTTACTGCAGTTAAAGAGCAATTCACCACTTCAATTGAGCACATTGCAGCCATCAGCGAGGAAACTGCAGCTTCTACAGAAGAGGTTACAGCTTCAGTGGAAGAACAACAAAACGCAATCCAAGTCGTCACACAGTCAGCTACAGCATTAAATGATGAAATTACCGACTTAAAGAATGCGATCAGCTATTTCAAACTATAAGAATTACGAAGGTAACCCCTTTGTCCCAATTACAAAAGGAGGCAGCGTATCCAAGCTGCCTCCTTTTTATTACGCTCTTTTCTCCTCAGGAAAATAAAGAAACCTTCTAAAACAACGGATTCTTCTGCACATCCACCCAATGTGCGGACTGTTCAAGTTCACCAGCCAGCTGCAGCAGCAAGTCCTCCCGTCCTCTAGCCGCCATGACCTGCACTCCGACTGGAAGGCCTTCTGCTGTCAGGTGCAGCGGCATGGACATGGCGGGTTGCCCTGTCAGGTTGGCGAGCTGAGTGAATGGCGTTCGGGCGAGATTCTTCTGGGCGATTTGGTCAACGATCCCTGCCTTCTTCAGCATTCCGCCGAGCCCCATTTTACCAACTGTATTAATTAAGAATTTTTCCGCTGATGTCGGTTCCAGCTCTCCAATTCGAGCAGGTGGAAAGGCCGTGGTCGGTGTCAGGTAAAAATCATAAGTTTCATGAAAATTTTCCAATTGATAAGCCGCCTTATCCCACTCCCTGATGCTTAGGACAAATTCCTCCGCTGATGTCGCTCTGCCAAGAAGACCTAACAGCCAGGTTGTGGGCTCAACATCAGATGGTGTGGCTTTTCGTCCGAGGACTTCCTCTAATGAAGATAAAAGAGCTGCGGTTTCTCCAAAGTACATGGTTAAATAGCTCTTGGCTATTTTATTGCCGTCGACTGGGGCATCCTTCTCCTCCACATGGTGTCCCATCGATTCTAGCAATCTGACAGTCTTTAAAACTGCTTCCCGGCATTCAGGGTGGACCTCCGTACCGATTGGGGACGTGACCGAGTAAGCAATCATCAGCTTTTTATCCAACGGAGTGCTCGCAGCCTGGAGGTAGCTGCCTTCAAAAACCGGAATTGAGAATGCACCTGCTTTTTCATGGCCATGCAGCTGGTCCAGCATCGCCGCGCTATCACGAACCGTCCGGGTCAGCACATGTTCAGCTGAAGCGCCTTGCCACGCTCGTCCATAGTTCGGGCCAACTGGCGTCCTGCCCCGCGTTGGCTTTAAACCGAACAAGCCGCAATAGGCCGCAGGAATCCGAATCGAGCCTCCGCCATCATTAGCGCCGGCAATCGGTACCATTCCCGATGCCACCGCAGCAGCTGATCCGCCGCTAGAACCGCCCGGTGTATGATCAAGATTCCACGGGTTACGAGTCGGACCATAATGAGCAGGCTCCGTGTATGCCACCAGCGCAAATTCAGGGACATTCGTTTGGCCAAGGAACACGGCTCCTGTCTTTCGCAATCTCCGTACATATTCAGAATCCGTTTTTGCCCTGTAAGTTAAAAAGGCCTTCGACCCCGCCGTGATGGGTTCTCCTTCAATTTCCTGCGAGATATCCTTCAGCAGCATTGGCACCCCGGCGAAAGCACCTGTTCGTTCAGCATCCGCCGCTTTAAGCGCCTTGTCATACAACTTGTTAATAACTGCATTCAATTTCGGATTCAGTGTATCCATTACTTTTATTGCCTCTTCAACTAATTCCCCCGGCTGGACTTCCTTGCGCTTCACCAGTTCTGCCAGACCCAGCCCATCATACGCTTTATACTCAAACCCCTTCATCCTTCTCACCACCGCATCATTTTAATATCTAATGTTCTCTATAGATCTTGAATTTCCTTCTATGTAAAAAAAGAGACCTATTGTCAATTAGGGAAGGGTGCTAGTTATCTGTTAAGTTATTTAATCAAATAACTTTTTTGAAAATTATGGTAAAATCATCTTACTACCATCATTTTATCAAGGAGTTTTCTATGAAACGAGTTATTATTTTTGCAGCTGCAATCGGAGCTGTTCTTTTGCTATTTGCCTTTACAATAGATCAGAGCTTCCCTCGTTCATATCATCATTTAATTGCAAGCAGCACTAATTTAGGCAATGAAAATGTTGATGGATTGTTTGTAAATGATGACTTTTACAGCAAAAAAATATCTGAAAAGTATGGGGAGAGGACAGAACGAAGTCGTGATGTTGAAAACTATGACTACTTTGAACTAACTAAAGGAATTGAGGCAGCAGTTAATAATGAAGACAAAATCACCAGATTTATTGTAACTGCCAGTAATTTAAAAACGGCTAAATGAATAAAAATTGGCGATGAAAAGAAGGCTATTGTTCAAGCATATGGAGATAACTACTATTTTCGCACAGAGCAAGGTGCAGATATTATCGGTTTTGTAGATAAGAAAAGAAACATATCTTTAGAATTTTGGTTATTCAATAACAAAGTTAATTTTTATCGACTTGATAACAGATCAATGAAATAAAGCTAAGCAACTGTGCTTAGCTTTTTTTATGAGATAATTTACTTTGTGATAATTAGTTTAATCAGTATGTTGTTTTACTTGCTATTTTGATTGTTATTCGTTCACATTATCTGAACTACTTCCACTAAAATGAAGGTCCTTCTAACTTAACACTCGTTTATCAATATCTGCTCAAGCCCCTCCCTATGCTGCTCCAACTCGAATCGGGAGTTATCAACGATCACCTTTGTCATATCCAAATGCTCCAGGATTTTGAACTCCAATTCTTGTCTCGCCTTTAGCACTTCGATTGTGCCATCAAGCCCATTCAGTTCATTTTTCAAACCGTAGCCTTGAGCAGTGTAATAGTGGACAAATCCGTTGAACCAATCCTCTGGCCGTTCGGTTACTGCCTTTCGGAATGACTGATCAATGTCTTCCTGTTTGACGTATACCAGCAACGGATTGAGATCTCCCACAGCGTCAGCCAGCTTTTTCACATAATGAATCAACATTTCATCTGGGGCTCCATATTTGATCATCCCGACCGTAACCGGGTTCTGGATGAAACAGCACTCGAAAATATAGACCAAGTCATTAGCATCGGCTTGTTTCGCGAACTCTTCCCAGCTTTCCGCAATCACGGCGATGTTTTCCTCAAGCGGAAGCTCGTACACATCCTTTTTCGAAACCTCCTCCAGAAGCTTGTCAGGAAACTCGTCACCTAATTCCGTTTTGATTTTCATATATGGAAGCAGCCTGCGTCCTCTTTTAACAATCACTTTTTCCTGAAAAATCTGGCTGAGACCCTTGTTTGCTTCAAGAAGATGTGCGAATTCCTCTTCGGTAAAAAAAGCAACGCCTTCATAATCTGCTGGATGATCCAGATTCCCTTCCATGAATAGCTCAGCCTTTACATTCTGCTCCGTAAGGATTTCCTGTATCAGCTTGGCTGTTGTGGACTTCCCTGAACCAGGAAGACCCTCTACTAAAATTAATTTTGTATTCATCAATTTCTCTCCATCTATTTTTTTCTCCTTATCGATATTCTTCATTAAATGCATGGTTTCCTCCTTAGCCGTAAAAAGGGCCTCATCCACAAAAGGATCAGGCTCTCTTTTTACATGCAGTTAATCTTCGTTTTCTTCAAGATCTTTAATCAATGCCTTCATTTCTGCAATTTCTTTTCGCTGTGTTTTGATAATCCCGTCTGCAAGCTTGCGGACACGCGGGTCCTCGATGTTCGCACGCTCACTAGTCAGGATCGCTATGGAATGGTGGGGAATCATCGCCTTCATCCACGACTCGTCATCTACAGTCACCTGGCTGCGGACAAGGAATAAAGAAACAGCTATGACGATGGCACTGCCCAAATAAATGCCAAGGTTCACTTTCTTATTGGTATACATTTTTTGCATAAAAGCAAGCATGACGATTGCCATTACGGCTCCCATGAGAAGGGCCATGTAAAACCTCGTTTCACTAAAGAAAACATGATCCAAACTATACGTATTAAAATACATAAGAATCAGCATGATGATCGTCGAGGTCAAAACCATCAGACCGAATCTTCCATAATTGTCCTTCATTGACTTACCTCCTGAATAGTTAATTTAACCTATATAGTATGCATACCCAGTCACCTAATGAATAATCTCTGGATTCCTAGTTTGCTTTATTGAATTTTGGGTAAACACTATTGGGCCGGCCTAATGGAAATACATACCATAAATTACCTAACTTTTCATACTTTTCATATAAATTGAATAATTTTAAATAAACTTTTTTTATCAAATGAAAGTATGAAAAACCTATATTTCTCAAAGGTTATAGGGGGTATTTCCTAATATTGTTTTTGACAATTCATACTGTTATCAGTATTCTAGTATAAGAAAATAGGGAGGGAAAAACATGTCAAACTTTAATAGGCAGAAAATTGTGGATAGTGTTCCGCAAAAAGGTTTCTTTGGACATCCAAAGGGATTATTCACACTTTTCTTCACTGAGTTCTGGGAGCGCTTTTCTTACTATGGAATGAGAGCCATCCTGGTTTATTACATGTACTATGAAGTATCTAAAGGTGGATTAGGACTTGATGAAACGTTAGCGCTTTCTATCATGTCCATATACGGATCACTAGTCTATATGTCCGGAATCATTGGCGGATGGCTAGCTGACCGAATTTTCGGTACCTCTAAAGCCGTGTTCTACGGTGGAATATTGATCATGCTTGGACACATCGCCCTTGCGATTCCTGGCAGCGTTTCAATGTTCTTCGTATCAATGGTCTTGATCGTAATCGGTACAGGAATGCTGAAGCCGAATGTTTCTACCGTTGTGGGTGAGATGTACAGCGAATCTGACCAGCGCCGTGATGCAGGTTTCACGATTTTCTACATGGGAATCAACGCAGGTGCATTCCTAGCACCGCTAATCGTTGGAGCAGTATCTGACAAATTCAACTTCCACTATGGTTTCGCGATTGCTGCAATCGGTATGTTCGTCGGACTTGTAGTCTTCATGCTTACAAAGAAAAAGAACCTTGGCCTTGCAGGTACAATGGTTGCAAATCCATTATCACCAGAAGAAAAGAAGAAAACATTCACTTGGATTGGCATTGGGCTTGTTGTCTTAGCCATCCTTGTAGCAGTATTGGTTCCAGCTGGACTTTTAACATTCGAAAGCTTTATCAACATTGTGACGATTCTTGGTATTGTCATTCCGACAATCTATTTCATCGTGATGTACCGCAGCCCTAAAACAACAGAGGTTGAGCGTTCAAGGGTACTTGCATACATCCCGCTATTCCTTGCAGCAGTAATGTTCTGGGCAATCCAGGAGCAGGGTTCAACAATCCTTGCTAACTATGCGGACAAGCGTACGCAATTAGAATTCGCTGGCATGACAATTTCACCAGCATTCTTCCAATCATTGAATCCATTATTCATCATTATCTTTGCACCGATTTTTGCAGGATTCTGGGTGAAGATGGGTGACCGCCAGCCATCAATACCGAAGAAATTCTCTTTCTCATTGATTTTCGCTGGTCTGTCATTCCTAGTCATCTTAATCCCTGGTTATTTAACAGGTACAGATGCATTGGTTAGCCCAATCTGGCTTGTTCTAAGCTATCTGATCGTTGTATTCGGTGAGTTGCTGATTTCCCCAGTTGGTCTGTCAGCAACAACGAAACTTGCGCCTGCAGCATTCTCAGCACAAACAATGAGCCTTTGGTTCCTTGCAAGTGCCGCAGCACAAGCAATCAACGCGCAAATCGTTAAATTCTACTCACCAGAAACCGAAATGACATACTTCGGAACAATCGGTGGAGCATCCATCGTCCTGGGAATCATCCTGTTCATGCTAGCTCCTAAAATCCAAGGCTACATGAAAGGCATAAAATAACAATACTTTAACACATTAAAGCGCCGGGGGTCAGACCCCCGGCGCTTTAATGTGTTAAAGACTCTGTAATCTTGCTATCTTTTTCTCTTTGCGGTAGTTGACTAGGGTCATTTTTTCGTTGATGACCTTAAGCTCACCGTGCTGTTTGTAGCCCATTTTTTCGTACAGATAGCAATTCCGCTCCTCGGACAGAATCGTACCCAGCTCCCATGCTTCTGCCTCCGGATACATGAGCTCCAGGCGTGTCATCACTTCCTGGGCAATGCCTTTGTTTTGGTAAGCATCGCGTATATTAATGATATGAAGCCTCATTAGCCCCGGGGTTTTCTGATAGACATTCACACTTCCTGCCAATTGGCCCTCATAGGTGATTTTGTAATAATCCCCGCGCTCAAACCGGGTTAAAAATCTCTCCATTGTCTGCGTGACTGGGCTTGTTTCGTGGTCGTTGTATTTTTCATAAAGCGGCATGAACACTTCCTTCTGCAGCTCCAGCAATTCTTCAGCATCCTCGCTTGATGCCTTCATCAGGGATATTGGTAATTGAGCCATCTGGAACAGCAGATCAATATAAGCATACGGAATGAATTCGCCAGCAGCGATCATATCCTTAATTTCGTCCGCACTTGCCCATTTAGCGTCAGCTACTTCCTCTTCCTGGAGAATCAAATCTTCAATCGCAATATTTTGCCTGACCAGCCAGATATCATCGAAGCCGCAGGAGAATTTCACTGTAAACAGCCTTTCCCCGCTAGCGATGTCCAGATCGATTCCAAGCTCTTCTTTAGCTTCCCTGACCGCAGCCTGTTCACTGCAGTCCCCAAGAATGGCCGACCCTGCAGCCGAACAATCCCACATATCCGACCAGCCCTTTTTCCACGGCTGCCTCTTTTGAATGAGGAATTGTCCTTTGTCATTCAAGATCCAAACATGGACAACAATATGATAATCCCCGTCCTTCATCTCAACTCCGCGTTCATGAATCCGCTCTGTTATGTGTCTGTATTGATCATAGACATTCCATAATTCCATTTTCGCTCTCCCCCTGTCTATCTTCAATTCTCTTTATATGTAAAATGTGGATAGTTTGTATTATACAATGATTCTGGAAAAATTTATAAATAGTTTCAGATTCATTAAACATTTGCACCTATATGATAGGTTGTACCACATCCAGAAAAAAGAGTAATATAGATAAAAATAACAGCATCACTTCTTAAATGAGTCTCTGCAGATTAAATCTTATTCTGATAGGAACATGCTAAATCCAGTAAAAAGGATGAATCAATTATGATTAGCGCCGCATCTATATTCTCGGTTATCATCTTTCTATGCTTACTTCTCCCTATTATTGCATTAGTCATGCTAAGCATTCTGAAGCTATTGGAAAAAGAGTTCGATTATTTGCAGATGGAGAATAAACAGATCCAGCTAGAAACACAGCTGCACCAGATGGAGTACTTACAGCTTAGCCAGCAGATTCGTCCGCATTTCTTATTCAATAGTTTAAATGCCATGATGTCATTGGCCCGATTAAATCGTAATGAAGATCTCATTCATTCGATGGAGAAGTTTTCATTATTTTTAAGATATCAAAATAAAGACAAAACCTCGCTTGTTCTTTTTGAAAGTGAATTGGAACATACGAAAAACTACTTAGCCATCCAGCAATTACGTTTTGGACAAAAGCTTGAAATAGCCTTCTCGATTGATGAAAACGCACTTCATGCCTTGCTCCCTCCCTATACTCTGCAGACATTCGTTGAAAATGCCTTCAAGCACGGACTGGAAAACAAACGTGGTGAAAAACGTTTGATTATTGACCTCCGCCGGGATGGTAATTGGGTCATTTTAAAGGTAACGGATAATGGTGAGAATGACCTGGAACGAATCAGTACCCATGGGGATGGGACGGGAATGGAAAATATCCGCAAACGGATGGAATTGCTTTTTGATTTATATACAGAGGTCTCAATGAAACGAAAGCAGGACTGGACAGAAGTAAAAGCAGTCTGGCCTTATACTCCGGGGGAATGACAATATGAAACTATTAATGATCGATGATGAACCATTAGAGCTTGAACAGCTTTCGTATTTGGTAAAGAAACAATACCCTAACTGGGACATCTTTACGGCAGAGGATGCGTTTGAAGCAAGGCAATTATTAAAGACCCACTCTTTTCCGCTTGCTTTTGTCGATATTCAGCTGCCAGGTGATACCGGCTTGGATTTTTGTGAATATCTAAGGACAAATGATTACGATACAGAGGTCGTACTCATTACAGCTTATCAGGATTTCAGCTATGCAAAGCAAGCTATTCGTCTGGATGTTCTCGATTACTTAGTCAAACCCGTTATTGAAAAAGAACTGCTCAAAGTGATTGAGGATTTTTTAGCCAAGAATGCTTATATGGAAACAAAATCTGTCCTGATCAACAAGGTGCTGGACATTGTGCATGAGGATTATGGTCAAAAACTTCAGCTGACTGATCTTGCGAGAAAGGTGTTCGTCACACCGACTTATTTGAGTAAAAAATTCACCGAAGTGACAGGAGTCAAATTCACCGATTATATTACGAATTTTAGAATACAAAAGGCCAAGCAGCTTATGACTAATCATCCTGAATGGAGTCTGTTACAGGTTGCTGAAGAAGTAGGGTTTTCAAGCCAGCATCACTTTAGTAATTTATTTAAAAAAATCGAAGGAATCACCCCAAGCCAATTTAAGGAGAAACATTCATGATTGATTGGTACTTACTGATATTCATTGCTTTTACTCTCGTTATTCTTTTTCTCGAAAAGATTGGCAGCCATCGAACGATTTATGATTACATGAACCCAGGCAAAGAAATGGGGCTTAGTGAAGGGACCTACTCATTGCTCACTCAATTCCTATCTGGGGCAACCTTCCTATTTCCGTTTATCCTGACTGAAAAAGGAGGGTTGTCCAGCTTCTTTATTTTGAGCACAGTCCCTTTCCTTCTTTATTTTTTGCTGGTGAAATTGACGTCCAGCCAGGAATTGCTGAATCAAGTCTTCCCGTTTCAGCTAGACATTTCAATGAAAGCAACACCTTATTACCTTTTGATTTTCGCTTTTTCAAGCCTTGGAAGCTTTTTGATTCACACATCCCTGGTTGCCATTATTTTTCGCGATTTATTTCATCATTCCCCCATCCTGGGTGTTTTTCTTTTCCTCAGCTTTGGATTTATTTTATTTGGCTTAGGTGGAAATTATGGCGTCAACAAAATTGGCACCTTGCTTTCATTTGCGATATTTTTCGTCGTTTCCTTTACTGCGCTTACACTCTATCTACGCACAGGTATCGGGCTGGTTTATGAGCAATTCAACTATTATTTGAACGGGATTTTCACGGGAGGTTTTACAGAAAACGGATTATTCTTTTTGACTTTCCTTTTTATCATGCTTGGCCATACCCTGACGAGTTTTTCCTTTTGGTCTTCTATTAATAATGTAAAATCAAATCATCGTTTGTCAGCACTAAGATTTTCTTTATTTTCTTGGGCTGCTTTATCGTTAGCATTTGCCGTTTTAACGATTTACATCGTTGTCCAATCTAAGGCATTGCCATTGTCCCAATTGGTGCAAATAAACGGCTTATTGTCCCATATTATCATCTATATTGTGATTGCGATGCTGGCTATAGGAACTGGTCATTCACTCTATTCACTTGTGAGTCTATTTTTGTATGCCAAATCCAGACAACAAACACAGCTGGGTTCACATCAATTATTAAAACAAGCATATTTAGCAGGAATAATATTATCCATCATGACAGGATTCTCTGCAGTCTGGCTATCTCCTAATATCAAAGCATGGCTCCCCTACTTTGTATCTTTCTTTTCGTCTGCGGGCGTCCCCTTTATTTTTGCCTACTTCAAAGGGAGCTTTCACCAAAAGCAATACAATCTAATTGTTGGGCTGATGGGAATCACCGGTTTATGGATGAATGCCAGCATTGATAATATTTGGGTGATCGCACCGATATCCGCCCTCCTTTCTTTTATCGTGCAGATGATCGTCTCGAGGTTCAAAATCTTTCAAACATAGATAAAATCCTGTAAAAAGAGATTGAAATTATGCAAACATATCGAATCGATAACATTTAGAATTTTAAGTATTCAGAAAATACAAAAGATTAAGGAGGCGAATCGATGACTGCACAGTTATCAACCCAAACATATATTTATGCTATGGATAAAAACAATGAGCCTGCTCTTACAGTGAAGTCTGGCACTCAAGTCGAAATCGAAACGTTTGATTGTTTCCAGGATCAGATTACATCTGAAGATACGACCTTCAACGCAATTGACTGGAATCAAATCAATCCTGCAACAGGACCAGTATTTGTAGAGGGCGCTCAACCAGGAGATATTTTAAAAGTAACGATTGATGACATCAGATTAGGAACTCAAGGTGTCATGGTAGTAGGTCCTGAACTCGGCGTTATGGGACATCGTTTGAAAGATTTTGAAGTGAAGATCATCCCTGTAAAAGATGGAAAAGCCGTTTTTAATGAAAAAATCTCCTTGCCCCTCAACCCAATGATTGGTGTAATCGGCGTTGCTCCTGAAGGAGACGCGGTTAACAACGGTACTCCAGGGCCACACGGCGGGAACATGGACACAAAATTAATTACTACAGGCGCTACCCTCTATTTCCCTGTCTTTCAGGAAGGAGCACTCTTCGCATTAGGTGACCTGCATGCAGCGATGGGTGACGGAGAAATCAGCGTTTCTGGTATTGAAATCCCCGCGAAAGTAAAAGTGACTTTGGAAGTGATCAAAGGATACAGCTTGAATTATCCAGTCTTGGAAAATGAAGAAGGCGTTGCCACTCTTGTTTCGAAAGAATTATTGGATGAAGCAGCTAATGTAGCTGTAGAAGAGATGATCGATTTATTACAGCCGCAGACAGATCTATCTTTAGCAGAGTTTACGATGCTAATGAGTGCAGCGGGCCAAGCCCAGATCAGCCAAATTGTCGATCCTCTTAAGACAGCAAGATTCTTTGTGCCAAGATCCATCCTTGAAGCCTACAATATCGAACTTTTTAACAAAGGGGTGGAATAAACTGTGGCTGAACTTTCAAAAACAACACAAACCCAGACTAACATGGGATATAAGCAAGAATTAAAACGTTCTTTAACATTTTGGGACCTGCTCATCTACGGACTAGTTTTCATGGTTCCGATCGCTCCATTCGGCATTTATGGTGCTGTAGCTCAGGGATCGAACGGAATGGTTGCCCTCGCATATCTCATCGGGATGGTTGGGATGATTTTTACAGCTTTAAGCTATGCTAGAATGTCCGAGGCCTTCCCTATCGCAGGCTCAGTCTACGCATATGCACAGCGCGGGATTAATGATTCTGTTGGATTCATAGCGGGCTGGCTCATCCTTTTGGATTATATTTTTGTTCCTGCACTCCTTTACTTAGTCAGTGCTGCTGCATTGCACGATATCGTTCCTGAAATACCGCTTCTACTTTGGCTCGTGGTTTTCATCGCAATCAACACAGTAGTAAACGTTCTGGGAATAGAATTTACCGCCAAAGCAAATAAGATCATTGTTATTTTAGAACTTATCGTTCTTGTGGTATTTGTAGCCGTTGGCATTTTCGCTATTATGAAGGGTGTTAACGGAGCGGAGTTTACCTTTAAACCTTTATACGATGCAGATAATTTTAGCATGGGTACTGTAATGGGAGCTGTATCAATCGCCGTACTGAGCTTTTTAGGATTCGATGCCATTTCTACATTGGCAGAGGAATCAAAAGGCGGCAGTAAAGCAATTGGTAAAGCTATTGTCTTTTCCTTACTAGTAGTCGGCGTCCTGTTCATCGTTCAAACATGGGTAGCCGCGTTGATCTGGCCAGATTATACATCATTTGAAAATGCTGATGTTGCCTTCTATCAAATTGCCGAGATTGCAGGCGGTCCATGGTTAAAATGGACAACGATTATTGCAACAGCCATTGCATGGGGAATTGCAGACGCTCTTGTAGCCCAAGCCGCTATTTCCCGTATCCTATACAGCATGGCACGTGACCGAAAGCTTCCAAAGATCCTGTCCAAAGTACACCCGAAATTCAAAACACCATACGTGAGCACCCTGCTTGTTGCAGTAATCTCATTGCTTGTAACAGCATTCTTTGCTTCACACATCGGTGCCCTGGCATCCGTCGTAAACTTCGGTGCATTATCAGCATTCTTGTTCCTTCACGCATCCGTTGTCATTTATTTTATCAAGAAGCAAAAGAGTAAAGATTACTTCAAGCACCTTGTGCTGCCATTAATCGGGTTCATCATCATCGGCTATGTGTGGATTTCTCTCGACCCACTATCTAAACAGCTAGGATTCGTATGGCTCGGAATTGGCATTGTTTATCTGATTGTCTTGAAAGTATTTAGAAAAGATACTTCGCTTGATTTGGATTAAAGATTGTCTTTACTGGTGACTCCGTGGCTTAAAAACATAAAGCTTGCAGAGTAAAGGAATCCTCTTCTCTCTGCAAGCTTTTTAGTATGATTGATTTATTTTTCTAAAGATTATGAATTTAATAGATCGAAAGGAAGTGTAATTTTATGAGTGAACTCAAGAAAAATCAACTCTCTTATGTAGAAGCTATGGCAATATCAGTTGCAATTATGGCTCCAACGGCTGCTATGGCTTTGAACACCTCGCTGACAGCCAGTATAGCAGGAGTATCAGTCCCCCTTATTTTCCTGGTAGCAATGATTACAATTGGATTAGTTGCAGTCACATTCATCCAATTTAACAGACAGTTTTCACATAGCGGTTCTGTCTATTATTTTACTGGGATATCCTTAGGACCTAAAATGGGTTTCTTATCAGGCTGGGCGCTGCTGCTTACCTACGTTATGTTTACAATTGCTTCCATTGCTGAAGTAGGTGCATTCGCCGAAAGCTTCTTCTCTCTCTTAAATATAGAAATTGACTGGTTCCCTATCGCCCTTGTCAGCTCAGTCCTTATTTGGATTTTCGCCTTTGCTGATGTGAAAATTGGGACAAGAGCCCTTTTAATTTTAGAAGGCATTTCGGTCTTATTTATTTTAATCCTTGTTTTCGTAATTTTTGGCAAGGCTGATCTCAGCAGCGAATCTTTTGTAAAACCATTCTCACCAGGACAAAACACAATTCCTGCCATTGCATTAGCAACTGTCTTCGCCTTCCTTTCTTTCGCAGGGTTTGAAGGTGCTTCCAGTTTAGGTGAAGAAACAAAGAATCCTAAAAAGGCCATCCCAATCGCCATTATCTCTGCAGTATTTTTAACAGGATTATTCTATATCATAGTGAGTTTCGCGACTACGATTGGATTTGGTCTAGATAGTGAAGGCAACGGGAATTTCGCCAAATCATCTGCACCACTTGCTGATCTTGCTGACATGTATATGTCGAGAGGATTCGCAGCTGCTATTATGTTTGGTGCTTTTTTATCTGCTTTCTCTTGTGCGCTGGCAAGTGCCACAGCAGGTTCAAGAATGCTTTTTTCAATGGGCCGTGACGGTTTTATCCATCAAAAAGTTGGGGCAACCCATAAGAAATATCACTCACCATATATTGCGTTGAGTGTGATCATGGTCATTTCTCTAATTGCATTATTCCCTCTAAAAGGAATCGGCCTTGATGGGGGATTGATTTTTGGATATTTAGGCACCATCGGAGTACTATCGCTCTTGTTAACCTATTTAGTCACAACAATTGGCGGCATGCGTTATTTTGTTAAGAATAAGATTTGGAAGGGCCCTATTCTTATTCTTCCTGCACTAGCAGTAATTGGATTAGGCTATAGTTTATATTCAAACGTATTCCCAATTCCAGCAGCACCGTTTAATTATTTCCCGTACATCGTTATTGGCTGGATCGTTCTTGGTGTAATAATTACCGCTTTAAACCCTGCATTAGTTTCACGGATTGCAGAGCGCCTTATGTCTGATGAAGAATCACAAAACGATATTTCTGCATAGAAACGAGGTGAGGACATGCTTCTACTTTCCTTCGAACGATTAGGAATGGCGAACAGACAAGCCAATCATATAAAAGCATATAAATGGATTCATAGTCTAATGAAAAGTGGCTGCAACGTTTACCAAACAAAACATGAATTGGAAGTAGTAACAAACGATTTCCCTGAAGGTCATATCTACCCTGCCGGAACGATCCTGGCGGACACTGACATTACTCCTCCAGCAGATATCACTGTTGATTTTACTGATTGGAAAAATGAATATTTTGTTTCAGTAAAAAGATTAACTCTTCCAAGTCGCATTGGAGTTTACAATGGTTTGAACAGCGCACCTTTCTGCTTTGATCCTTACAAGTCAGTCTTGGACTTATTCGAACTTGAATTTGAAGAACTATCTGATGAACAGATTAGACAAGGAGCATTGGATAACATTGATTTATTTATAGTTCCCGGTGGTCCAGATGCCGGGGAATCCTATTATGCTGGACTAGGAAAAAAAGGAATGGAAGAAATTCGCCAGTATGTTTTAAATGGCGGGAAATACCTGGCTTCCTGCGCAGGTGCCTACCTTCCTTTATCCGCAAAACCGGGCACACCACAATCTAGGATGTGGTTAAATATTATTAATGCCACTGACTCAACAGGACTCGATTATTGGAGAACTGGAACCGGGTTTGTGCGCATTAATCTTAATGTGCATGATCACCCCAGCTTGTACGGAATTTCTTATGGTGACCCTAGCACGATGGATGTTATCTATTGGGAAGGACCTGGGATTGAAACAATTGACGCAGACAACATAACAATCCTTGCTACCTATAAAGAATTCCTTGCATCAGGAAGCGATAAGCCCAACTGGTCAGTTTCAGAAAATCAATGTGCTGTTGATTCACTTGAATGGAGCAACCCATTATCACAAGAGCGTTTTAATTCGTTCCTGAAAGGAAAAGCAGCCGCTGTCGAAGCAACTGCGGGGGAAGGAAAACTTATTCTATTCTCGTTCCATCCCGAATTCGGCTCGCCTGTAACGGGTTCTTGGGAAAATAGCCTGACTCACCTTCTTATACTAAACAGCGTTTATTATTTATGTTCTGAAGATGTCTAATTAATCCCATCGTGAAGCGATTAATCTATTTTTTTCTGGCTCGAAATAATATTTATAAAATGTTAAATGGTTCTTCGCTTAATCCTACTCAATTGCTACAAAAAAAAGCTTGCAGAGGACGTTCTCGCCTCATCTGCAAGCTTTTTTGTTTGAACCTATTATTATTGATTTATTTAATTACTAATCACAATATCATCAAAGTTAAGCCTGTGCCCAGAAGTGCCGGATACAACAATCCGGAAGCGGACTGATGTTGCCTGGCTCAACGTGAACGTTTTTACCTGCAAACTTGATGTGCTCGTATTCAAGCTGCCTACGTTCGTCCATGTGGAACCGCTATTCGTTGACATTTGCAGCTGCCATCGGGCTCCAGTGTCAGAGCCGAAATTGGCGTGTGAAATTTGGACGCTTGTTGCCCCGCTCACGTTGAAGTTCATCGTAATGGCACCGCTCGCTCGAACACGCGCGGACTGGGTGCCATTTTTCTTGTCCGTACTTAAATTACCGATCAGCGCATTATCAAAATACCAAGATCCGCTTGATAATGTAACATTCCCGGAAGTATAGGCTGTTTTAGTGCCAGATTCGAATTTCTCATTCAATGTGGCCGTCCCGCCGCCACCAGATCCATCTGAACCATAACCATATGAACCAGATTTGAACGTAGAAGGATCGTACCATTTATAGCCTGCAGCAGGAGCTGACCAAGGTTCCGCCTGAGGTTCGGTAGAGGTTTGCGGATTTTCCATTGAAAGTAAAGTCGTCTTCTGGTCGAGCTGCAAGCCGCTTACCTGCGCAAGGGATGTATAGCTTTCCTGCTGTGCCAGCCAATCTACAAGATTTACAAGCAGTATACCATCATTCTGTTCTTTAAAACCATCATAAGTAGTCTTCTTTCCGCCCGTTTCCTCACGGAGATATTTAGGGGTAGCATCCTCTACTGGAGACGAATCTCCAATAAATGCCGCCTTCCCTGCACCGACTTTAGAAACAGCTACGTAAGGGCCTTCTGCTCTTCCGCCGCCATTATACACACCCTGGTCGACCGCATTGCCCCAGGCTGCCGTTGTCGGAGGCAGATAAACAATCCCCTTCGCCTTGTTTGGATCAGTTATGGCTAATGTGGATCCTGCATGCATGGCCACTGTGGATACACCGCTTGTAATTCCGAACGCCTGGCTCGGCGCCACGATATCATTCGCTGTGACATCGCCAATCGCATTGTAGCGGAAACGGATCCCAAAGTTAGATGAAAGCCAGTCCGAACCCGTCACACCTTGCATCGCTGCAGATGATGCTTCCTCTGTTCCCATCCCTTTGGCAGGATCAGAATAGGCACCACGGCGGTAGCCATTGAATACTTCCGAAGCATCCCAGCGATTCTTATTGCGGTCAGCATTGTAATGGTCGCCAATGAAAAAGATACTTCCGCCATTCTGAACATATTGAAGCATCGCATCCTGTTCAGCCGCCTTATAAGGAACGTTCGCTTCTCCAATGACAAATACATCGTAGTCCTGCAAATCCTGATACGTAATCGGTGTAGCTTTCCTCAGTTCTTTTGCATAATAGCCATCATTCGCTAAAGCGTTGGCAAAATCAGAGAATCCCCCATCCAATACCCAGTCAGCCGCACCTGCGGTTTGACCATGGGTATTATCAAATAAGATTTTCTTTCCATTCGCAGTTCCGACCGGCTGCAGCTGCGGTGCAGGGTCGAGTGCATTTTCAGCAGATACAAAAGGTGTAAAAAAGTACAAAGACGGTGCTACAAGCATAGCGACTAATGCAAAAATAGAGAACCTTCGACGAATCATGCTTTCACTCCTTATTGGTGTATTCCTAACTAAATTAGCACACAAATGTTGACGGAATGTTAAGAATCGTTTAATTTGATAATTTCCCAATGTAAGGAGGATCGCCTTGCCATATTCCATATCATTTTCACTAAATTCATTTACGCTAACTTCCAAAAAACACTGCAAATCCTATTTAATTTTCCCAAAAGTAAAATTTTCTCAGATTCAAGCATTCAAAGAATTAATACTTTCTCGAAATAAAGCTTAAAAACCGCTCTTTTTCCTCATTATTATGTAAGATTTTTTCTACAATCCGTTCTTCTGTTAAATAGTCTTTTAATTCTTCATTCTGAAAAATACTTTCATAATACCTCCCATCATCACAGAGTTCCTTAAACCACTTTTCCTTTTTCAGCTTCCGAATATTCCTTTTGAATTTCAGATCGTCCAAGTCTATCCCGCCAGAAAACAGCAAACCTACAACCACTGCGGCAATTACCTTAAAAAAGTTCTTCATGCTTTTTTCCCCTTTTAATTTGGATAAATATATTAACGGTTGACACTCTATAAAAGTTTCAAACAAAAAGAAACCACTCGGACAGAGTCGTTTAACCAATTTACAGTGTTTGTAGAGACTACTCAATAAAACACTTATTGCATTCCGCTTTAATGAACTTTCCCCTGCCAAACCGAAGCACAAGAACTGTCCCCATGACAAAACAAAAGTCCCAAAAGAAATACTTTTGGGACCCTTGTTGTCATTTGAGTCTGGTATTATTACAGGCCATAGTAGAAGCCTGCGTATGCACATGAGATACTTAGATCATCACCAACTGTAACTGTGTAGAATACATATCCCGGAAGAACGACACAAACATTATCACCCTCAATATAAATCTGAGGAGTATTGCAGTGGCCATCATAGTTACAATCAACAGTCTGCAAGGTAAAGTCCAATCCAAAAGGAAGTCCGGATAAAGGGGCGCAAAGGGTTAGACACACAGGTGACCACCAGTAATCCTCGCAAGAACCATCTGCGGCTTGTCCCAGTTTCAATTCTCCCTTGTCGATCCCATCAAATTTTTCAATCATCTGCTTCATAACCTCAGCTGGCAATGCACTTTTTTGTTCCTTTCCTTGAATTCCTCCTTTTTGTTTGAACTTAGAAAAATCACTCCATTTCATTGTTTCTCACCTCCTTGTCCTTTCTTGCTATATACAATGCAAGTCAGAAAGGAGGTGTATAGGAACTTGTCCTCTTTAATGGTAAAAATGTGTGAATGAATGAAGAGTTTCGCAGATTTCACTGTGAGATTAGAGAGGAGATGAGACAAGTTGATTAGTAGAAATAGATTTAACAGGAGAGTTTTTTCATAAAAAAGGGCATCAAGCCTAAGCCTGATGCTCCAATAAAAAATTGGTACACGAGAACCGTCCCCATGTTCCGTTTAAGCCACTACGTTTCTAGTATTCTCAAAGTTTTTGTATTCTTCTTTCACCATGATTTGCTTTAAAATCCGAACCGTATTCCAGATATCTTCATAGGTTGTGTACAGTGCGATTGGAGCCAGGCGGATCACATTAGGTGCGCGGAAATCAGGGATGATCTTGTTTTCCTTAAGCGCTTTACAGATTCTTGCCGCCTCGTCATGCTCCAGGCAAACATGTCCTCCGCGTCGTTCGTCCTCTCTTGGATTCCCAATCTGAAAACCGAAATCGCCAAGCTCGTGTTCAATCAAAGCCATCATATAATCCGTCATCTTTAAAGATGTTTCTCTGATTCTAGCAATACCTGCTTCTTCGAACATTTCGAGAGAACCTAGCAGCGGGGCAATGCTCAGCACATGCGGTGTGCCAATCTGATAGGCTCCTGCTGTTTCTGCATGCTCCAGGGTGTGTTCCATATCAAACTGCTTCTCTTTTTTCGAGCTGAACCAGCCTGCAAGTCCAGGAGCTGTCCCGAGATTCCGTTCGTGGACAAACATCCCGCCGACTCCGCCCGGACCGCTGTTCAAGTATTTATAGTTGCACCAGACAGCAAAATCCACACCCCAGTCATTTAATGAATGCGGAACCGCACCAATCGAATGCGCCAGGTCAAAACCTATTAATATCCCTCTTTTATGCGCCTCTTCTGCTAATCGCTTCATATCCATCAGTTGGCCGCTTCGGTATAAGACAGATGGAAGCCAGACGAGCGCGACTTCCTCGGTCATCGCAGCAATGACATCGTCTTCGGAAATCGTGCGGCCATCTCTGCTCTTCACCTGGATCAAGTGCTGATCCGGTTCGAGTCCATGCAGCTTCAATTGTGCCTTTATCGCATAAATATCAGAGGGAAAATTAAGTTCATCTGCAAGGATTTTCGTTTTAGAACCCTCTGGCTTGTAAAAAGTCGCCAGCACTTGATGAATATTCGTTGTGATCGAACCAGTTACAATCACTTCTCCTGCTTTCGCACCGACAAGCGGAGCACTGAGCGCACCAAGCTTCTCCGAAAACTCAAACCACGGCTGATTACCAGACATCCATCCATCAATACCATGATTCTTCCAATCTTCCAATGAGTTTAATAGCGATTTTTCCGCCCGCTTTGACAGCAATCCAAGGGAATTCCCGTCCATATAGAGGGTCCCTTCTTGGAGGTAAAATTCATCCCGGAATCCTTGAAGAGGATTTTCCTGATCCAATTGCTGTGCGTACTCTTTTGTTAAAAGAACTGCCGTATCCGCTTTCATAATTTGTCTCAAATCCTTTCCGCCAGTATACCCTTAGATGGGTCTTGGTACTATAAAAGTTCGTATCTACTTTTTCCTTTGCTTAACAGCAAGCTTCACACCTAAACTTCCGAGCCCATGCTCTATTCAAACTCAAACCCTATTTCAATCTCCCAATTCTTCGTTACGACGTTTCCCTTGGAAATGACGAACCCAAGCTCAATCTTCTCCTCTGCATTTTCAAAGATTAACACGCCATGAGGCAAATAATCATATCGGAATCCATTGTTCGGATTGAATGATCTCGGACTATTATTGATGTCGTCCATGATTTTGTTAATCTCGTCGATATCGCTAATACTCTTCGTTGTTCCGCCCATCTCCTTGATCGTTAATCTAGTATAATGACCATCTATGATTTTGTGATGATATGCCCAAATAATCGTGAAAAGTATGACGAGGAGAATGATGAATACTGTTGAATAAACAAGGTTCTTTTTAGTCACCTTTCTTCCTCCTCTTGTATCAAGGGTCTAGCTCTTCCATTCCTCTTCTAAAATGGAATAATAGTACTCATCCCACCATCCATCACCATGAGGAATGCACTTTATAAAATTGCCTTCTCTCCTCATGCCGATTTTCTCCATCACACGATAGGAACCCGTATTTTCCGGCTGGCAGGTTGCGATAATCCGATGCAGTTTCAATTCCTCGAAGCCATATTTCAATGTGGCATATGCTGCCTCAGAAGCGTAACCCTTATTATAATATTTAGGGTTGAACACCCAGCCGATCTCATAAGTATGGTCGCCAAAATACTTATGAAAAACGATATGGCCGATCAGAACATTCTCATCCTTTAAAACAACAGCATATTTCTGAGCGCCTTCCCCCATATTTTTATCAATAAAATCGGCCGCATCTTTTTCAGTAAAAACACCTTCAGGAATATATCCCATCACTTCATCATCCGAAGTATATTCCAATACAGCCTGTAAATCATCTAATTCAAATTTGCGAATCCATAACCTATTTGTTTCTAAGTACATTTCTAAATCCCCCAAATACAAACTTATTTCCTATCTATATTTCGATAAAATGACAGAAAACACCTTCTTGAACATGGTGAACATGGGGACGGTTCTCACGTTTCAGGAACATGAGAACCGTCCCCATGTTCCTTTTTCTAGTAATCATAAACCCTCAATTGTTGAATATAATCCATTAGAGAATAAACGTATTTGAATTTGTATAAGGGGTGGATAATGAAAAAATTTATTAGTGTTCCACTTGCTAGCAATATCATAATCACAATTAATTCAATAGCGGTTTTGATGCATGTTCTGATTCTTTTTCATATATTGCCGCATGGTTTTGTCTGGGGAGGACGCCTTAAGAGTAAGGAAGATTTAATCCTTTTCGAAAGCATCTCCATCGTTATGCAAACCCTATTTATTTTTATTATTGCTGCAAAAGCAGGATATGTTTTTAGGGGTAGGTTTAAAAAGACGGTGAATGTCGGTACATGGGTATTGTTTGGAATGATGGTGCTTAATACAATCGGCAATTTCGCCTCTAATTCCAGCTTTGAAACGATTGTCATGACTCCATTAACGATCTTGCTCTCTCTTTTGGTATTCAGGTTAGCTATTGAAAAATAAGAAAAATGCCGGACTCTTAGAATTCCAACAAGAGATCGGCATTTTTTCTTATAGAGCAAATTTAAACTTCCGGTTTCGTCCACAGTCTTGTTAAGTCTACATACCCAAAGTGCTTGATCTCTACATTCATAAGATTAATAGAAAATGGGATTTGCCGTTTCGTATAATACAGCGGCACGCACAGGGATTCGCTCTGCAAATATTGTTCAATCCTCAGGTGATGGGCATTCCAGTCTGCAAATGGAATCGTTTGATATGCCTCGACCTTTTCCTGCAAGTATCTATCTCTTTCCACTAGAAAGTTAATTGGTGAGAAACTGTTTTTCAAAAAGAAAAAGTAAGATAGACTTTGGTTTATTTCAAAAATTTCTCCATGGATTAACAAATCAGTATCCGCCCTAAGCTCAAAATTATAAAGGGAATCGTGAAACGAGATTTCCTCCATCTCGACTTCGATGCCCGCCCGCTCGAGTTTTTCTTTTAGCCAAAGGGATGTATCAGTCGTATAGTTGACCCATCTGAATTTCAGTGGTTTGCTGATGGTTGGCTTTGGGATTTCGGGCATCGTATACGTCTTTGACTGCCCGATCAAACAGCCTTCATTGTTGCCGGTTATTCGCGAATTGATTTCATGCAGCTCGTGCCGGTGGTGGGCGATGAGCATATGAATGTAATCTCTAACTTCTTTTCGCGCCATATCCGTGTTCCGATAAGGATTCAGAATGACAATCCCAAACCCTGAATCACTTTCAACCTCAAAAGTATCGACTTCCTCCGTTTCCTGCCCGCCATGATAGACGACCTGAAATTCTTTCGGTATATGAATAAACTCCACACGGTCAAGCAGCGGACGATGGCCAAAATATTGCTTAAACGCACACAGCACCGTTTTTTCGGAGGTGTTTTCACCAAGGTAAAAGCCGCCGGTCCCCAGCAATCTGCCGTTTACTTCTTTAAAAATACTTGCCGAAATCAGCCCTAATAACTGGAGAGCATAAGAACATCCTGCCGGGAACTCCAATTTTAAAACAAGGGGTGCAGGGGTGGAGATCCTCGTAATCGGCTCCCATAGTTTACTAAAATGGACATCCTTCTTCATCCGCTGTAATGAATGAACCACATCTTCCGCTTTGAGGATCGAACCATCATGAAAGGCTATATCCTTGCGTAAATACAGGAGCAGTGATGTGTCCGTATATTCCCAGGTGTGGGCGAGTTCAGCTGTAACCGTATTGTCTGCAGTCAGGGTCACTAGCCTGTTATAAAGATTACTCACGATGTTCGCACTATGGACGTCTGCTGCCTCGAGCGGGTGGACGGCTGCGACCTTGTAAAACCTAGGGATGATCAGGCTGTCCTGCCCTTCCTGATGGAATCCCAGCTTCGATTGAAATGCAGTCATTAATCGCTGCTTCGCTTCTACTGACCAGTCTAATACCAACAGCTTGCTCACGTTTTCAATCGCTTCTTTTTCTAGTCTCTTAAAAAAATCCTGCTCATACGCCTGCTCGACATCCCGCAGCCATTTCAGCGAAGAAGTATGCCCTCTTCCCCGTCCCGGTTGGAAAGTAAGCCAACCCTCCTCCTGCCATTGCTGCAGCTTGCGGCGAGTTTGCTTTGAACTGAGGAATATTTGATTCGAAAGTTCTTCTACTTTTATGTGCCCCGATTTCACCTTATTCCATAAAGTTAAAAGATAATGATCCATTTGCCTTGCTCCTTAAAAGTGGACATATTTATTTAAAAAGGATATTTTTAATCATTTCCGTCTCCTTTAATATACAAATTATCGAAAGGGGTTGGCAATATGAAATGGAAAGAATACCCACAAAATTTAAAAGTCCGACTTATTACTTCATTTTTTAACCGCGCGATTTCCAGTGCTGTTTTACCGTTCATGGCACTGTTTTTTGCCCAGCATAAAGGAGCTGTCTGGGCGGGACTATTCTTGGGCTTCAATGTGTTCATTGGATTCCTTGGCAATTTGATCGGCGGCTATATGTCTGACCGGTTCCGCCGCAAAACAATCCTGCTCATTACCTCTACTCTCAGCGCGCTCATGTTTGGTGCTATGGCAGCAAGTTTAGTTCCTGAGCAAAAATGGATTACGGTCTTCGCGGTGGCTTATGTGGTTTTCATGGGCACCAGCAGCCTTGGCCGCCCGGCAATGCAGGCAATCATTATCGATTCGACCACTGCTGAAAACCGGAAAGCGATTTATGCTTTGGACTATTGGTTCACGAATTTATCCATGGCGATTGGCGCAGCACTCGGCGGGTTATTTTACGCCCATCACCAGCTGACATTATTTTTGGTGCTCACTTTTGCATCTGCCTGCCTGCCGATTGCCTATGGAATCTGGCTACAGGATACGACCGTCCTGCAACTTATGAAAAAGCATAAGAACATTTTTATCGACCTGCTGGCTAACTACAAGATAGCGCTTCAGGATAAGCCGTTTGTCATGGCGGTCGTGGGCGGAATGTGCATTTACGCTGCCGAATTTTCACTGAACAGCTATATCGGTGTTCGATTAGCCGATGAGTTCCGCCCGTTGTTTTTAGGAGGCTTTGAAATCTCAGGTGTCCGGATGCTGAGTATTTTGAACATCCAAAACATGCTTCTCGTAGTCTTGTTCACGTTTATCGTCACGAAAATCACGGACAAGTTTGATAAGAAAAAAATGCTGCTGGCCGGGCTGATCTTGTATGGCATCGGGTATACAGTCATCACTTCAGCCAACGTTTGGTATGCATTGCTTCTATTTAATTTGGTGGCAACCATCGGCGAACTCATCTATTCTCCGATTGCCAATGCTGAAAAAGCCAACATGATGCCAGAAGATAAACGCGGCTCCTACTCCGCATTCTCCGGAATCAGCTTTAACGGTGCCGATTTGATCGCACGTTCCACCATTATCGTCGGTGCCTTTTTAGTGCCGAGCATGATGAGTGTGTACATTGGAATCATCTTGATGATGGGAACATTGCTGCTCTATGGCGGTCTGTTTGTATATCGGGGGCGAGTGCGGAAAGAGTCGTATGTGGTGACAAGAGGGTAGCATGTCATTTTTCTATCAGTTGAAAAAAGTAGTGTTGTGAAAAGAGGTTACCATATCTTTTCCACCAGTTGGATGAAGTAGCGATTATCGTTAAAACCGTAGCGATTCTTGCGTAACCCGTAGCGAATATCAATGATTTCGTAGTGAATACTGTCATTTTCGTAGCGATTAACCTGCAAACTGTAGCGATTCTTTTCAGAGCCCAATTCCGTTGACTTAAAAAGAGGAAAAACGAAGACACTTCTTCGCTTTTCCTCTTTTTATTTTATTTTACATCCGAAGAATCGTCATAATCATAACGGAATCCGTCTGCTTGAGGATTTGTGTTACTGTCTTTCTGGTTTGGTAATGTATCTTTTTTTCTGTCTGCTGCTTTGTCCTGCTGCCTATTATCCGTAGCCACCTGTTGCCCACCTGCCTATCAAGTATTTCACAGCCCTATTATCCCTATATCTACTATTTGATATTCCCTTTTAAAAATGCCTCTGAAAAGTAAATGTTGATCTTTGATAAAAGCCTTTGATCTTTGCAAAACGGAGATCATCACAAATATCCTGGGGTTAAAGGCATGAGCAAACCTTTCGCAGCTTGTTGAAGCTTTTGTTTCATTTCATGAAGAAAGTCACATCCCCTCTGTTCATTCCCACAAATTCCCACAAAATTTCAAAAAGGTGTTATTATATAGATGATTAATACAATTTGATTAAGGTGGATTCCATCATGATTCAGGAAGTGATTGATCGACAACAGGTAGACTGTGTTGGCGGGTTCATTGCCGCATACGCAGATCCAATTGTGGCTCATATGAATCCTGGTCATTTGCAGAAACGCAATATCGCAATCCTTTTAAAAAGCGATGGGACAATATGGGGTAAACGAATTACACAAGAAGATACAAATCAAAATGATGATAATTGGATAGAAATTGCAAGGGATACAATAAAGCCACAGAAAAGTCCGATTTTAACAGATGTCTGCTTTTTCAACATCAAGAAGGGCAGCTTGTATGGAACCTACATTGTTTCAGAAGATTTTATTCGAAATGCTCAGTTCTCGAACGAGCAATCGTACCTTCGATTCATCACCGAATAAGCTCTTTGGCTTTTGGTTAAAATCAGCACGCTGGAGGGAACCGTCAATTACGGTTCCCTCCATTTTTCGTCTGTTTATCAAACAATAAAGTTTAACAAATCCTGAAAAATAAAGACCCCACAATCAGGAAATAATATAAGCACCGATTATAAATAAGATTCGAGGCAGATAAATGGAGCGAAACTACGCGATCGATTTTATAAAATTCTTTGCCATCCTGGCGGTTGTGGTCATCCACACATTTCCGAGCGACAATCAGCTTGGATACTTCATTCTCGATAATTTCGCCAGGTTTGCAGTGCCTTTTTTCTTTGCAGCCTCTGGCTATTTGTTCGGATTAAAGGTAATCAATAACCCAAAATCATTGGCCTATTTTAAAAAATACACCATAAAAATCCTTAAAATCTATTTTACCTGGCTTGTTTTTTATATGGCTTATGATGTCATGAAGATTTTGATCGGGAATCATCATGTGAAAATCGAGTTGGCCAAATATATAGAGAGATTAACCCCGCTGAATCTCTTTTACTACGGGCAAGGGACAAGCGGCTATCAATTGTGGTTTGTGATTTCGCTGGTATGGAGTACGGTCATTTTATACTTCTTTTACAGAATGAAAAAGATAAAGCTGCTGCTGGTCATCGGGTTCTGCCTCAATCTATTGGGTCTGTTTGGACAATCCTACTCCATTTTCGACCCATTGCCAGTCAGCACGACCCGGGCCGCCTTATACATAAGTCTGTTTTATACGACTTTAGGATTCTGGTTTGCCTTTGCTAAGCCAAACATCCGGTCATTGAATACGAAGATATACTTGTTTTGGTTTATCTGCTTCTCCGCCCTGCAATTTGCTGAAGGGTATGCACTGGAAAAAACGCTGGAAGCAAAGCATGGGGAATACTTTCTATCAACGATTTTCCTTACCGTTTTTCTTTTTTCATTCGCACTAAGCAGCCCGCAGCTTGGAAAAGGGTCATTCATCACCAGAATTGGCGGCAACGCCCTCGGAATCTATGCAATCCATGTTTTCTTCATCGATCTCAACGACATGATGTTCAAAAAATTAGGACTACAGCAAAGCTCCCATCACCTAATCCTGAACATCCTCGACGCCTTTCTCGTCTTCACCTTATCCTATCTAACCTATGAAGCATGGGGACGTATCTTGCGCTTCATTAAACACAAAAAGGAAGCATGAGAAACGTCCCCATGCTTCCTTACTGGATCATACGCAGAAATTGTTTTGTCCGTTCGGCTTTTGGATTGGTGAAGATTTCTTCGGGTTTTCCGCGTTCGACGATGACGCCGCCGTCCATGAAGATGACTTCATCGGCTGCTTCTTTTGCAAAGCGCATTTCATGGGTGACGACGACCATGGTCATGCCCTCGTTGGCGAGATTTTTCATGACCTTCAATACCTCGCCAATCAGTTCTGGATCCAGGGCAGATGTTGGCTCGTCGAACAGCATGACTTCTGGTTCCATCGCAAGCGCCCTCGCAATCCCAACTCGCTGCTGCTGGCCTCCTGATAGCTGGAACGGGTAATAATCCTTTTTGTCGGAGAGCCCGACTTTCTCAAGGAAGTATTCCGCTTTCTGGCGCGCCTTGAGCTTCGGCTCTTTTTTTACCGTAACCGGCCCTTCCATCACATTCTCCAGCGCCGTCATATGCGGGAACAGGTTATACCCTTGAAAAACCATCCCTGTCAGGCGGCGGAAGGAGGAAACAGCTTTTGGCGCAGCCTTTGCCGAAAAGTCCATTCTCTGTTCGCCAATTGTGATTCTGCCTTCTGTAGGTGTTTCAAGGACATTCAGGCAGCGGAGAAACGTGGTTTTACCAGATCCGGATGGGCCAATAATGACGACGACCTTCCCTTTCTCGATATCCAGGTCAATTCCTTTTAAAACTTCCAGCTGGTCGAATGATTTTTTTAAGCCATTAATTGATATCATGAAGATCCTCCTTTCCTCTCTGGTTTACCTTGATACATACCGGTCCAGCCTAGATTCGATTCTTCCCTGGGCGATGGAAAGGATGAAACAGATCACCCAGTAAATGAGTGCGGCTTCCGTGTAGAGTAAAAGGAATTCATAATTCGTGGTAGCAATTTCCTGCGCCCGGCGGAACATTTCTGTTAAAAGAATCATTGATGCAAGAGATGTATCTTTTACAAGACTAATAAACGTATTCGATAATGGCGGGATGGACACCCTTGTTGCCTGTGGAAAAATAATTCTTCTCAGCACCTGCCTGCTGCTCATGCCGATGGAATAGCCCGCTTCCCATTGCCCTTTCGGAATCGATAGGATCGCAGCCCTGATGATTTCAGACGCATACGCCCCTACATTCAGGCTGAAGCCGATGATTGCGGACGGCCATGGATCGATCACGATTCCGATGGTCGGCAAACCATAGAACAGGATGAATAGCTGTACAAGCAACGGTGTTCCACGAATCGCTGATACGTATACCCTGGCAATGATCTGCAGGATTTTTACATCCGATATCCGCGCAAGTGCCGTCAGAATGGCCAGCCCCAAACCGCACACGAATGAAATCAGCGTTAACGGGATGGTGTAAAAAATAGCCCCCTGCAGGAGGGGGACCAATGAATTTTGGGCAATTTCCGTCAGCCTCGCCAATTTTTCCGGGTCGGCAAAGATATTATTCAAGTACATTTTCACCAAACCACTTCTTGGAGATTTTGTCATACGTACCGTCAGAGATCATATCAGCAAGAGCGCCGTTTACAGCTTCAACAAGTGTTTCGCTGTCTTTCCTGAACATCAAGCCGCTCTTTGAAGCATCTTCGCTTTCTGCAACGATTTTAACCTTCGCATCTGGCTTTGCCTTCTTAAAATCAAGGAAAGAAAGGTTGTCATTAATCGTAACATCGGCACGCTTAGACATAATCAACTCAATCGCCTGGTTGAAGCCTTCCACCCCAACGATTTCTGCGCCATTATCTTTCGCCATAGTCGCATAGTTGCTCGTCATCGATTGTGCTGCTTTTTTACCCTTCAAATCTTCAAAGCCCTTGATGTCAGTATTGTCCTCGTGAGCGATCAGAACTCCTGTAGATGTAATATACGGGTTAGAGAACGCATACTTTTCTTCACGTTCAGGCTTGATTCCTACCTGGTTGGCAATCATATCAAAACGCTTTGCATCAAGGCCGGCAAACATCGCATCCCATTGAGTTTCCTTGAAGTCAGCCTTAACACCAAGTCTCTTGGCTACTTCCTTCGCAATCTCAACATCAAAGCCTGTCAGTTCTCCGCTCTCATCATGGAAAGTGAACGGCGGGTATGTGCCCTCTGTCCCAACAAGAAGCTTTCCTTCCTTTTCAATCTTTGCAAGAACAGCATTTTCCTTATCAGAAGCATCCTTCCCTTGAGGAACGTCATCCTTCTTGCTTTCCTGCGTTCCGCAGCCTGCGACAAGCAGAACAGCAGACAATATCAACACTAAAAGAAATGATAATTTCTTCATTTAACATCCTCCTAAATTTCAACCATAATTTGCAGTTAATTTCCCACAAAAACAGCCTTTTTATCAGTAAATCGGAAAAAGAAAATTTAATTCCGAGTTTTCCAATGAGATTAATTTATCATCACACATCGAGTAAGTCAATCACAAAGTTTCAGGAACACGGGGACGGTTCTTTTGTTTCACTCAAGTTTTCAATTGAAACATGAGAACCGTCCCCATGAATTCATCTCGTTTATACAAAAATCATTAAGGGAATTGATGATAAGGAGAAGAATTTTTGAAAGCGGGTGCGAAGATGTCCAAGCTTGAGCGTTTGTTTTCGGATGTTTTGAGCCAAACAGATACGGTGCTTGATGGTGTGAATCAATACGAACATCCTTTACTGGCCAGATTAAAAGCCATATTAACAGAGCAAAGAGCCACACTTGAAAAGCTTTTGCCAGAATTACGAGATGAAGAAAACGCAAAGCTGTCTGTAATCAGAGAATGGATCAGTATTGTGTATCATGATCATGAGATTGCAATGCCAACGTTCGAAGCATGGAAACGTGCTGTGAATTGGATGAAGCTCCCTGCAAAGGATGTAGCTTCTGACTTGGAACCATTATTTAAAAAGATGAAAGAAAATCTCGAAGAGGCTGCCCTTGAATTGGAGAATATTTACGGAGCGGAAGATATAAAGTTCGTCGTACCGTCCTTTTATATCCCGACGCTTCGCTAGGAGGGATCGGACATGGCTTGGCAAAATGAAAGAATTGACATGAATGTTTACAGTCAGGGGGAAGTCGATAAGTGGGTTTATAGCACCTGCAACATTTGTTCAGTAGGTTGCGGCTGCTACACTGCTGTAAAAGATGGAAAAATAGTCGGTATTAAAGGAAACGGAGACCATCCGACCAATCGTGGAAGACTGGGGCCTAAAGGGGAAAACCAGTGGTACGCCAATAACAGTACGGACAGGCTGACAACACCGTTGATCAGGGATGCTGATGGAAAGCTGAAACCTGCCTCCTGGGATGAAGCCATGAATCTGATCGCCGAAAAGGCAAAGGCATCAATAAAGGAAAAAGGAACGAACAGCATCGCGATTTACTCTACTGGACAGGGTTTTATGGAAGATTACTATTCAATCGCAAAAATTGGACGAGCAGGGCTGCAGACGCATTTACTTGATGCCAATACGAGACTTTGTACAGCGACAACTGAGTTTTGTCTGCTGCAATCATTTGGTGCAGATGGCACCCCTGCTTCTTTTGATGATATAGATGAAACCGATACGTTAATGCTGTTCGGTCATAATGTAGCCGAGACGGGTACGGTTTTATTTGAGAGAATCATGGAGCGGAAGCAAAAGACCGGCAAGCCTTATTTGATCGTTGTCGATCCACGAAAAACGTTAACAGCGAAGGAAGCGGACCTTCATCTTCAGCTTTATCCAGGCACCAATGTCGCATTGTTAAATGGGCTGGTAAACGAAATTTTAAAAAGTAGAAACGTAGATGAGGAGTTTATCAGCAACCATACAATTGGCTTCGAAGAAATGGAGGCTTCAGTAGCCGATTGGAACCTCGATAAAACTTCGAAGGTGACGGGAATTTCGATTGAAACGCTTGAAAAAGCTGCACACCAATTAGGAACAACAGCTTCCTTAGTCTCCACCACTCTCCAGGGAACGTTCCAAAGTGCTGATGCTACAACAGCATGCGTTGGTATCAATAATTTACATTTAATACGCGGTTTAATTGGCAAGCCGGGATCTGGTCCCCTTCATATGGCCGGGCAGCCGAGCTCGTCAGCAAACCGGACAGCTGGAGGAGTTGGAACCTACCCTGCTCAGCGCAACCATTCAAATCCAAAACATATTCGAGAGATCGCTGAACTATGGAATGTTGATATGATGACCCTGCCAGTCGGGCCGGAAAAAGGAATTGAAGAGCAAATTTCGATGATTGAAAAAGGAGAGATAGGCTTATTCTGGAATATTGGCACAAACTCCATGGTTTCCCTGCCAAACCGACAGCGTGCCAGAAAAGCGATGGAGAATACCTTCGTCGTCGTCCAGGATCCATTTTTAACAGAAACGACTGCCGTTGCAGATGTGGTGCTGCCTGCAGCATTGTGGGGTGAAAAAGAAGGGACGATGGAGAACGCAGACCGTACGATCAACATTGTCAGAAAGGCTGTCGAACCGCCCGAAGGTGTAAAGTCCGATTTTGATATCCTGCTTGATTTTGCCAGAAGGATGGATTTTAAAGATAAAGATGGCAACCCGCTCATCACTTACACCACACCTGAAGAATGTTTCGAGGAATTTAAAAGGGTTTCCAAGGGACGTCCTTGCGACATAACAGGAATGTCTTATGATCGGCTTGAAAAGGAACGAGGGCTTCGCTGGCCGGTTAAAGATGAACAATCTAAAGGGACACCAAGGCTTTATGCTGATTTTAACTTCTCGACAACAGTGGATTATACACAAAGCTTCGGAAAGGATCAGTTTACAGGCCGTGCTTTGACAAAGGAAGAATTTGAACAGAAGAATGCAAACGGTAGAGCCATACTCCATCCAACCCATTACTTGGAGCCTGCTGAACAGCCTAATGATGAATATCCAATTTGGCTGACAACGGGCCGGCTTGTATGGCATTGGCATACCCGGACGAAAACCGCCCGCTCCCCTCACCTTCACGTAGCAGCGCAGCACGGCTACGTGGAAATCAATACGGAGGATGCAAAAGCATTATCGATTGTCCAAGGGGAGACCGTCAAAGTCTCTTCACCAAGGGGATGGATCCAGGTTCCCGCCCGAGTTGGAGACTCCGTCCAAAAAGGATTAGTGTTCGTTCCCTTCCACTTTGGAAGCTGGGAGAAAAAAGAGGCGGCAAACGAGCTGACCGCTGATTTCACAGACCCGCTATCCAAACAACCAGTGTTCAAGCAATCAGCCTGTAAAATAGAAAAAATCCGCCAGGAGCATAAAGTGGATGACGGCGAGTCACTCGAATACATTGCCGAACAATACGGTTTGTCCGTTACCGATTTAAAAGAAGCAAACAGCCTCACAAACGATTACCAAATCTCCATGGGGCAAACGCTAGAAATACCATTATCCATCATAAATGTCCCGATTCCGCCTTACATGCCCTACCGGGAGAAAATATAAAATCGTGATTTTGCCGGCAGGTTCCTTTCTTCTGCCGGCTTTTTTATATAGTCACCTACGTGTTTATAGTTGAAACATGGGGACGGTTCTTTTGTTTCACTCTAGTTTTCATATGAAACATGAGAACCGTCCCCATGTTCGCACCCCATGTTCGCCTTGTTTCATCCGAGGGGTTTCATGGTTCGCTGCTTGTTTTGGAAGGTGGCGATTTTGGTGATTCCTTTTTGCAGCAGGGTGTTGGTGTTTTGGTCGATGTATGCGCCGATGTCGTCGGGGAAGTGGGAGTCGGATGATGTGGTGAATGGGACTCCTGCTTCTATTAATACGTCTAGAAACTTAGGGCTTGGGCACATTTCTTGTACGGGATATCGATAGTATAGGCCTGCGTTGATTTCCGTTGCAGTGTCGGTTTCTACGAGCGCTTGTGCGATTTTTTCGTAGAGCGGCATTAGCAATGCTTCGTCTGGGCGGTAATTGAATACTTTCAGGTTATCGAGATGTGCCACGAATTGAAAGATTCCGCTCCGGATCATTTCTTCTACTACTTTGAAAAAATTTTTATATAAATCTGCCAGATTGTAATTTTCAAATTGCTCTTTCGTCTCTGGATTGTCAAATCCCCAGCCATAGATATAGTGTACAGAGCCGATGACGTAATCCCATTCGAATTTTCCAAGGAGCTGCTTCAGCTCTTCATCGCTTCCGGGAAAATAATCTGCCTCGATCCCGAGCCTCAGGGTGATCCCTTCCTCTGCCCATCGCGGCTTGGCTTCATTTATCGCTGCCACAAAATCGGCCATCGATTCTGTCATGACCTGATCAAGCCAGACCTGCTGCTTCCGGCCAATTTCTGTATCGCTCAAATCCAGGTATTTCTCAAAATAGGCTCGCGTTTCTTTAAAACGGTAAAGGTGATCCACGATTCCTACCTCGCTCAGTCCCTTCCGCTTGGCCTCTTCCAAATAGAGATCCAGCCATGCGGCATCATAGGCACCATTTTGCATTCGTTTTGCCAAACGTTCCATGCTTTTCTCCAGCCATGGGAGAGTATGCTTTTCTTCATCCAGCGGCTCGAAATGGTCTAAAGCCTGGTTCGTGCGGTCAAGCCATCTTAGTGAATAAGGACCTTCTTCTAGATGTAAATGATAGTCAACCTTCATGCTGTTCGCCACCTCTCGCTGTAATCCATTGGAGCATGGTGTCCAAATCTTTTTCTTTCCATGATGCAGGCATTTCCTGATTGCAAATGACATAGTCGACAGTTGTTAATGGACAGATTTTATAAAAGGACTGATGGTCGATCTTAGACGCATCGGAAAGCAGGAAGACCTGGTTTGCCCGTTCGACCATGGAAGCTGAAACGATGCATTCTTCAAAATCAAAATCGCTCACGTCTGTGATTGTCATTCCCCCACAGGACAGGAAGACTTTATCAAAACGGAAGGAATCGAGCATCTTGCAGGTCAATGAACCAACAATCGATTTTTGCTCGGGGATGGTAACGCCGCCGAGTACGATGACCTTGCCGTCAAATTCTTTGTTTTCTAAACGGTGATTCAAAATTTCTGCAGCCGCGAGAGAATTGGTCACGATGGTGACTCCCTGCACGTCTGAAATCGCATCTGCCAGATGGACCGTCGTCGTCCCGACATCCATCATGATGGTATCTCCATCCTTGATGAACTCCGCTGCTTTTCGGCCGATCGCCATTTTTTCCGCGGTCCTGACACTCATTTTCTTTGAAAAATGGGGTTCGTCCTTTGTCTGATGAAACCTGACAGCTCCGCCATGGACTCGCTGCAGTTTCTTCTCTTTTTCAAGAATATCGAGATCCCTTCTGATTGTTTCAGGGGTGACCCCAAGCTCAGCCGCAAGGGAAGCGACAAGGATTTTCTTCTTTTTTTCCAGCTGGCCTAAAATGTAGTCGTGGCGTTCCGTTGACAAGAGGTTCATGTCAGTGGAATCACATCCTTTTTATCAATATAAAGCGTCTTGATGGCTCCCTCCTGCACAACCTCATCCGTTTTGTGCAAATGTTCTGCTGTTACAGCAACACCGTGGGAAACAAGTTCATAACGGGTCACATTTCCGAGCATCATGACCTTTTCAATTTTACCAGAAATTTCGTAGCCGCCTTCAATGATTTCTCCTCTGAGGGCTTCAGGACGGACCGCATACAGGCTATTCGTGAACTCGCTGCCCTGTGTCACCGACGCAAGTTCATCCCCTTTTAAAACGTTGTAGTTACCGATGAACCTTGCGACAAACTCATTGGCAGGCTTTGTATAAATCTCATGCGGCGTTCCGCTCTGGGCAATACGTCCGCCGTTTAAAATATAGATCCTGTCACTGACGGCCATTGCTTCCTCCTGGTCATGGGTGACAAGCACAGTGGTCATGTTCAATTCACGCTGGATGGATTTCAGCTGTTTTTGCAGATTTTTACGGATTTGGGCATCAAGGGCGCTCAACGGCTCATCAAGGAGCAGCACCTTCGGCTCGGTGACGAGTGAACGTGCTAATGCCACACGCTGCTGCTGGCCGCCTGACAATTGCCTTGGATAGGAGGCTTCCTTACCGGATAGGCCCACCAGCTCAACCATGCGCCCTACTTTTTGCTGGATTGTATGTTTATCGAGCTTTTTCATTTTCAGTCCAAAGGCAATGTTTTCCGCAACGGTCATATTCGGAAAAAGCGCATAGGATTGGAACACCATCCCGATTTGCCGGTCCTTCGCCTTCAGGTTTGTCACATCGTTCCCATCGATCTTAATGGCTCCGTCCTCTGGATGAATCAAGCCTGCCAGGGTGCGCAATAGTGTACTTTTACCGCATCCGCTTGGGCCGAGCAACGTTACAAATTCTCCCTCGTTAAAAGAAAGGCTAAGATCGTGCAGTACGGTTTGCCCATTGAATGCTTTACTGATGTTTTCAATACTTACATAACTCATATCACACCGTCTCCTTTTTTGAGGAAGTTAATTTTATAATCACGATCGAAAGAACGCTGATCAAGATAAAATAGCAGACGACAATCGCACTGGCAATATGCCCGCTCTCATTTAGCTTTTTGTATAAATACACCTGTACCGTCTCAAAGCTTCCGCCGACAAGCAGGTTCACGAGCACAAACTCTCCGAACAAAATCGAGAAGGAAAGCAGCGCGGAGACGAGAACACCTGGCATGATGTTTGGCAGGATAACGTTTTTAAAAGCCGACAGCTGGCTTGCTCCTAACAGCTCTGCCGCCTCCATAAGCGATACCGCATGAATATTCCTCAAGCTGTTCCGTGTTCCCTGATACATATAAGGAAGAATGCCGACAAAATAGGCCCCTACCGTAACCAGCACCATTGAGATTCCGCTGTTTGAATAAGCTCTGATCAAGCCGACTGCAATGATGACGCCGGGCATTGCATACGTCAGGACAATCAAGGCCTGAATGAACTTCTCGAGCCGAGGTGCGTACACAACAATCGAGAAAATCGCCGGTACCATGATGACAAGTGAAAGTGCCGTCGCACCAACAGAAAGGATAAGTGACCTGCCCATGGACTCAACGAAAGCCGGGTCTCCAAATAGTTCAGCATACCAGTGGAAGGTGAATCCTTCCGGTAAAACGGTCTTATTCCATTTAGTCGAAACGGAGTAAACGAGTGTTCCAAGGAGCGGCACCAGCAAATAGAGAAGGACTGCTCCAATCGTCAGGTAATGGAAAAATGGTCTTTTCATTTTCACGATAAATCCCTCCGAACCTTGCTTGTTAACCACTCATTGATCAGCATCGCAGCGACAAGCGTCAATCCTAGCAATACTGCAATCGCGCTGCCAAGCTCAGGCTT
Source organism: Heyndrickxia sp. MSNUG (assembly GCF_049532715.1). Lineage (NCBI taxonomy): Bacteria > Bacillati > Bacillota > Bacilli > Caryophanales > Bacillaceae > Heyndrickxia > Heyndrickxia sp. MSNUG. The sequence continues at coordinate 642,721 of NZ_CP150978.1, read as the reverse complement.
CGCAAAAATATCGCCAGCTGTCAATGCACCGATTCGAATCGTCACAAGATTATATGTGCTGCCCGTCAAGGCATAGGCAGAAGCATAAGCGCCCATCGCATTGGCAAACAGGATGCTGAATGTACCGGCAATGCTCGGCATGATCACCGGAATGCCAATCTTCAGCCAGAACTGCAGAGTGTTCGCTCCGAGCAGGGAGGCCGCTTCCTTCCATTGCGCCTGGATTCCCTGGTAAACCGGGAACAGGAGCATAACAGCAAGCGGCAGCTGGAAATAGATATAAATCAGCACGAGGCCCGACCAGGAATAAACGTTAAATGAACTTAGCGTTTCCCAGCCTAAATGCTTGAACAACAAGGTGAACAATCCGCTGTTCCCTAAAAGGACAATAAAGGCAAACGCTAGCGGGATCCCCGCAAAATTGGAAGTCAGGTTTGCAAAGGTCAGCACCCGGTTTTGGATTTCCCCCGAAAACATCGTAATCGAATAAGTAGCAAAGACTGCAAACAGAATCGCAATCAAGCTTGATACTAACGAAATCAAAATACTATTTTTAAATGCCTGATGGTAGTAGGCATCCTGAAAAATCACAGCATATTGACTGAATGAAAACCCTGTTCCTCCATCCGCCTGAAAGCTTCCATAAATCATGAACACTAACGGAACAAATAAAAATAGTACGATCAGGAGGAGAAACGGAATGAGACTAGCCAAAAGCATTCCATTTACTTTTCTCAATTGAAAAACCCCTTTGTGTGAATGATCCGATCCTTATAAGAAAATAGCCTTTTTATAGACAACACTCTTTTTTAGACTCACTCTTTCTAAGACAATAGTTTTTTTGACAACTATCTTTTTAAGACAAAAGGTTTTTTAAGACAACAGCCTTTTTAAGACAAAAAGGTGCCTTCTAAGAAGACACCTTTTTTAAATTTGGCAAGGACAATTTTTGCATCGCCTCAGATGGCTGTATGCCCAGCAGCTCGCAAGCTAATGGCGCAATCTGCAGCTGAGGGATTTCTTCCTCATACATACCGGGCTCAAGCTTATCACTGACAATGAATAATGGTACATCGCGGTCAGCCGTCGTCGTTCCTCCGTGCTGTCCGTCATCATTCATCCCATGATCCGCGGTTACGATTATTTGATAACCTGCTTCCATCCATTTCGGCAGCACGCTCGCCAGCACGATATCCGCAGCGATCGCCCGATTCCGGTATTCTTTTGAATCCGCCGTAAACTTGTGCCCATCATCATCGATATTCATCGAGTGGACATACAGGAAGTCCGGGTTGTATCGATTTAATAGAAAGTGAGCATCTGAGAATAGATGCGAATCTGGATAATGATCTTCCCAATAAAACATCCCATTCTGGATCGGTTTGTCCGTTTCTAATTGGACACGGTCTGTCATTTTATTGAACGGAGCACTGTTGTACAGCTCACTGACCCAGTAATAAGAAGCCGTTGCGTTCTTCAGCCCATTTTTGCTTGTCAGATGGAAGATGCTTTCTTCATGTGACAGACGAACGGTCTGGTTGGTTGTAATGCCATTTCGATACACAGGTGTCCCAGTCAGTAACACCTCGTAAAGCGGACGAGAAAGGCTCGGCAGTTCGGATTTTACCTTGAACCTTGACGCTTTTCCCATTTCGATCAGATGGTGCATATATCCCATTTGGGAGGCTGCGGTATCAAACCGCAGTCCATCCAGCATGATAAAAGCAAGTTTATTTGACATTCATTAACACCTTCTGCTGCCATAGTTGCATAAGCTGTGACATTCCCTCGTCCCATGCCTTGCTGTCCTCGACTGGTTTTGCATTATTGTACATATCACTTGGAAGCAGTTTCGCCTTTGCATCTTCCGGAAGCTTCACATTTTCACGGATTGGGCGCGCATATCCTCGAGCAAGGTTTGCTTGTCCTTCATCAGATAAAATGTACTCACGTGCAAGCATTGCCGCATGTGGGTGCTTTGCGTTTTTGTTGATCACAGTTGCATAGCCTGAAACAACAGAAGCTTCTTCAGGAATGACGACATCAAAGCGGTCCTTATCAATTTGATCGCGGTATCCCAATGCATTGAAATCCCAAACAACCGCTACATCAACCTCACCTTTTTCGAGTGCCGTCAATTTGATATCATTCGTTTGCAGGCGGCCTTGCTTTGCCAGTTTTTCAAAATAATCCACACCTGGCTGGATATTCTTTTCATCTCCGCCGTTTGCATAAGCTGCTGCCAGTACCCCGAATTGTGCCTGGCTCGCTTTTAACACATCGCCAATGGCAACCTTATAATCACCGTTTTCAATGTCCTTCCATGATTTTGGAGGGTTTTTTACATTGTTTTTATCAGTAATGAAAGCGATGGTTCCTGTGTAGCCAATGATCCAGTTTCCATCCTTATCCTTGGCCCAATCAGGAATGTCATCCCAATGAGATGTTTTATATGGAAGGGTCAGCCCCTTTTCCGCCGCTAATGGGCCGAATGACGCGCCAACATCACCAATATCGGCTGTAGCATTTTCTTTTTCTGATTCAAACTTTGCCAGCTCTTCTGCACTGGACATATCTGTATCTGTATGTTTGATTCCATATTTTGAATTTAGATCTTCCCAAGTACCTTTCCAGTTTGCCCATGAATCTGGCATGCCCACTGAGTTGACTTCACCTTCAGCTTTAGCGTTCTTTGTGATGTCTTCAAGTGAAAGGTTGCTAGACACCGCTGCATTTGTCTTTTCCTCACCTTTGGAACAGCCGGTAAACAGTGAAACAGATAATATGCCTGCTGCAGCAATCTTTATCATTGAACTCTTTTTCATCAGAACATGCCTCCTGAGTTTGTTTTTGTTTGTTTTGTTTTGTTTTACAAGACTAATGATATAAAACAAAGGTAAAGGAGGTATTAATCAAACGTAAGGTTATTATTAAGAGAATGTAAAGCTTAGGTTTATAGGTATCACGCGGTTTTATTTGTCATCCCTTTGGCTTCACTGTTTTCCGATATGAATTCCCATCGACCTGATTGAAATAATTTTGGGTTGGTTTTTCTTCGGAGTTGTTTCAATGACTTTTATTGATACAGCGGGAGGGATTTTTTGTTCTTTCATTGTTCCAATTACCTCTATTGGAACATCGGGATGGTCTTTTTCAGCCTTTCATTGTTCCAATGGCCTCTATTGGAACATCCGGAGCAGCTTTTTCGCCCTTTCATTGTTCCAATTACCTCTATTGGAACATCGGGATGGTCTTTTTCAGCCTTTCATTGTTCCAATGACCCCTATTGGAACATCGGGATGGTCTTTTTCAGCCTTTCATTGTTCCAATGGCCTCTATTGGAACATCGGGATGGTCTTTTTCAGCCTTTCATTGTTCCAATGGCCTCTATTGGAACATCGGGACCAGCCTTTTCGATCTTTCATTGTTCCAATGACCCCTATTGGAACATCGAGAGATTCTTTTTCGCCCTTTCATTGTTCCAATGACCTCTATTGGAACATCGGGACCAGCTTTTTCGATCTTTCATTGTTCCAATGACCTCTATTGGAACATCGGGAGCAGCTTTTTCGACCTTTCATTGTTCCAATGACCTCTATTGGAACATCAGGATGGCCTTTTTCAGCCTTTCATTGTTCCAATGACCTCTATTGGAACATCGGGATGGATTTTTTCAGCCTTTCATTGTTCCAATGACCCCTATTGGAACATCGGGATGGTCTTTTTCAGCCTTTCATTGTTCCAATGGCCTCTATTGGAACATCCGGAGCAGCTTTTTCGACCTTTCATTGTTCCAATGACCTTTTTCCAAACAACCTTTTATGATTTTTGACTTTTGAATTGTTCTAAGTAGGATTATTGAAGAATAGCAGATACTGATTTTCATATAAATTGTTCTAATTACATCTCAGATAACCACTCTTGGACTTTTTCCGCTCTGAATAGTCATGAGCCACCACCCACACCATTACCACTCGCAGTTACAAAATGAAGTATTCGACTCACCATAAAAAAAGGAACACAAGAACCGTCCCCATGTACAAAAAAGAGCTTAATCCGCATATGGATTAAGCTCTTGGTTCTATTTGTAACTTTTATTTAAAAAGGCTTTTGTGCGTTCGTTCTTAGGATTCGTGAACAACTCGGATGGGTGGCCGGATTCGATGATTTCGCCGTTGTCCATGAAGACGACTCGGTCGGCTACTTCTCGGGCGAAGCCCATTTCATGGGTGACGACGACCATGGTCATTTGCTCTTCTGCCAAGTCTTTCATGACCTGCAGGACTTCGCCTGTCAGTTCGGGATCCAGTGCGGACGTTGGCTCGTCGAACAAGAGGATTTCGGGATTCATCATCAGTGCTCTTGCAATGGCTACCCTTTGTTTTTGTCCGCCAGACAGGTTGGCAGGATAGGCACCTGCCCATTTCGTCAGGCCGATTTTATCTAAAAGATCTGCGCTGCGCTCCTGGATAACAGCAGCTGGCTCTTTCTTGACCAGGCGAGGCGGCAGTTCCAGGTTTTCTTTGACGGTCAAATGCGGGAATAGATTGAAGTGCTGGAAGACCATCCCCATTTTCGAGGTGATTCTCTTCAAATCCTGCGGCTTGGCGTACAGGCCATTGTTGACCAAGTACTCATCAGAGACTTTGATTGTCCCGCCATTTATTTCCTCAAGGTGCACCAGACTGCGGAGCATCGTGCTCTTCCCTGAACCTGAGGGCCCGATGACTGCTACCACTTCATTTTTTTCTACATTAAACGTTATATTTTTCAGGACTTCGAGTGTCCCAAATGACTTCTTAAGGTTGGATACTTCTATGATTGCCATCTTAACCAATCCTTCTTATTCAAATTTGAAACGTCGTTCAATCCATCTAAATACCAATGTTAAAACAAGCGTCATCATCAGATAGATTACACCTGCGACGAAAAACGGCACGATCGTGAAATCGCGGTTTACAGCTGTTTGCGCAAAGTGCAGCAATTCCGGCACGGCTACTGCGTAAAGCAAGGCTGTGTCTTTTACGAGAGTCACGGATTCATTTGCCACTGCCGGTAGTGCGACACGGAACATTTGCGGCAAAATGATTTTCGTTGTCGTCTGCCATTTACTCAACCCAAGCACTTTGGATGCCTCGTATTGTCCTTTATCAATGGCAAGAAGCCCGCCGCGGAAAATCTCCGCAAAGTAAGCAGCATAGTTCAGGACAAAACCTAGGCTGGCAGCGACAAATCTGTCGAGAACAAAATATTCACCAATGACCGGAAGCATCGGAAGCCCGAAGGTAATAAATAATAATTGCAATAACAGAGGGGTTCCCCTCATCACGTATATATAGGCTTGAGCCAGCCATGATAAAGGCTTTAAGTCGCTTTTAACAGCAAGCGTCAGAAGGAATCCGAGAGGGATCGACAAAACAATCGCGATCACAAACAACAGGACGGTCATCTGCGCCCCTTCAAGCATTGGCCCAAGTATGGATGTAATGTAATCAAAAGACATAGAAAGATTCCTCCAAAAACAAAACAGGCTTCCTGCTGGAAACCCTGCTTTGCCTTATATTTACTTCAATACTTTATCTTCACCGAACCATTTTTCAGAGATCTTAGCTGCTGTTCCATCTTCATTCATTTCATCAAGCGCTTTTTGAAGATTTTCAAGTAATTCTTCGTTTCCTTTTTTAACACCAATACCGTATTCTTCAGGAGCAAGAGATTCATCAAGAACCTTGAAAGATTCCTTCTCTTTCGTCATGTAATAGTCGATGACGATTTCATCGATGATTACGGCATCAATTCTGCCGCTCTTCAAGTCTGATAGAGCTTGTACATTGTCAGAGAACTCCGTCACGGTTTTGACCTTTTCTTTTACAGGAGAAGCGTCAAGCGCGTCTGAAGCGGAAGAAAGAGATTGCAAGCCGACAACCTTGCCTTCTAAATCATCAAGTTTAGCAAGCTTTGAATCAGCAAGTGTCACAACTACCTGTGCATTTTTCAAGTAAGGCTTTGTGAAAAGCACCTTTTTCTTACGTTCATCTGTGATAGTGTACCCGTTCCAGATCAAGTCAATCCTGCCGCTGCTAAGCTCAGCTTCTTTTGTCTGCCAGTCGATTGGCTGGAATTTCACTTCTTTCCCCATTTTTTCTGCTGCAGCACGAGCATAGTCAATATCAAAACCGACAATCTCGTTATCTTTATCGCGGAATCCCATTGGAGCAAATTTATCATCGATTCCGATTACAAGTGCTTTATCGTCGCTGTTCTCTTTTTCAGAAGAATTCGAGCAGCCTGTAAAAATCGCCAATACTGATGCTAGTAAAATAAGCATCGTCGCAAAACGTTTCATCTATGATGACCACCTTTTAATATTTTTATAGAACACTTTAGTACGTTACCATATTAGCATATTATCACGCTATCACATTATAACACCAGAATATTGCTTATTTCAATATGATATTTTAATAAAATAATCGGAGATGCTATGGAAGTTTATTCCCCTACTGGACCAGTAAAATTAGCGCGGGCCTGATTTTGCCATAAATGTTTCATTGATTCTTTAAAGCTATAAATGATACACTCTAGGGTATGTGGATTTTAAAGAGGTAGGTGATATTTATCGTTAGCAAGCGAACTGCCATAAGAAATCTTTTCATTATATGTTCTCTATTTTTCATTTTCATGGTGCCGCAAGAAGTTTTTGCCCATGCATCGCTAAAGATGGCTGAGCCTGCCCCGGATAGTGAATTAAAAGCCCCGCCGAAGGAAATAGTTCTGTCATTCGATGAAAGACTTGAAAACGAACTCTTTTCAATTAAGGTTTTTAATGAAAATGGGGAAAGAGTCGGGAAACGAAAACCGGAGATGAGTAAAGATCAAAAATCGATAAAGCAATCTTTGCCTGATCTGCCTGACGGAAATTATGTCATATCCTATAGTGTCATTTCAGCGGATGGTCATCCGGTTAAGAGTTCTTATGTCGTTTCAATAGGGCAAAAAACAGTTTTAAAAAGAGATATTAACCAACTTGTTTTAGAAAAACAAGAGAGTTCAGCAGCGGTTAATGTTTTTACGTCGTTGGTAAGAATTCTTTTTTACATTGCATTAATCATGACGACTGGCTGGATTGTATGGGGGACCATACATAATTTAGAAAAGGACGAAATCAAGTCCACTTTTAGACAGAGGGCCTTACATTTACAAATTGCGCTGTTCATAACCACCGTTGGACTGGGATTTGTACAATTGTCAGAAATACTTGATCACTGGACACTGACCGAAATCAGGTCGATTTTAACAGGCACAACAGTCGGGATTTCTTTAGTCGCCACTGTGCTATTATCTCTAGCAGGGTTTCCACTCCTGCTTCGTTTCAAAGCGGTTGATCTAGTGTGGGTAATGATGATCCTGACGGCAAAGAGTTTTAACGGACATGCTGCAGCCTTTGAACCGGAAATCCGCTCGATGTCGCTTCAATTGGATGTCGTCCATTTACTTGCAGCCGCCATATGGGCAGGAGGTCTGCTGTATATCCTAACCTACTGGAAAAAGCAGAGGGAACACGTTAGACAATTCCTTCCATTCTTTTCGCAGGTTGCCTTAATCAGTATCCTGATCCTGATTGTAACGGGAATAGCTTACACGTTAATCTTCTTGCCGCAGCTGAATTATCTGCTCCATGCACTATGGGGAAAATTGCTTTTGGTTAAAATCGCCTTAGTTCTGCTTGTTTTCGTCATTGGCGCACTTTTACGCAACACGATGAAAAAGAAAAAAGAAGATCCGGTCGGCAGCTTGGTCAAAATCGATTTTAGTGTGATGATCATCATTTTAGGAATTGTTGGTGTCTTAACGCACTTGAATCCACTTCCGGAAAACGAACCATTGGAATGGAAAAATCAAGATCATAACATTGATTTTACAACGTCGATCTCACCCAAGACACCTGGGTACAATCATTTCAAAGTCACAGCAAATTCGCATAAAGAAAAAATTGAGATTAAACGGATCGAGCTGTTCCTAATCTATAAAGACAACACGGAAATCGAACCGATTCAAGTGCCTTTTACCGATATCGACCCGTCAAAGAATGTTCAATACAAGATCAATGGTACCTATCTGCCGCTGGAAGGAAATTGGACTGCCGAACTTAGAATTGTAGATTCAGACGACAATGAGAAGGTATTCCATAAGGATTTCATTGTTTATTAAAATGAAAATATAGGAGATTTCAAAATGAAAAAACTTTTAACATTCACCATTTCAATGATTGGTGCGATCACTCTTTTTGTTGGTGCGGCAAGCGCGCATGTAAACGTTCAGCCACAGGAAACATCACAAGGAAAATATGAAGTATTCACTGTCCGTGTTCCATCCGAAAATGAAGAGGTTCAAACAACGAAAGTCCAAGTGAAATTTTCTGAAGATGTGAATATTACTCGCTTTGAGCCTAAACCAGGCTGGACATACGAAGTTCAAAAAGACGATACTGGAAAAATCACGAGTGTTACGTGGACAACCGAAGGAAAAGGTCTATCATCGACTGAATTTGGCCAATTTAACATGCAAGGAAAAGTTGGGGATGATGCTAAAGAAATTATCTGGAAAGCTTATCAAACTTACAGCGATGGCAGTGTTGTTGAATGGGTTGGTGCACCTGATGCAGATAAGCCAGCTTCTGTGACTGTAGTGAATCCAGCTGATGGAACGTCTGAGCATGGACACTCACATGGAAGTACATCAACTGATTCAGAAACGGATCACGCTGCAGCTGATGACCATGCAGAAGCCGCAGATGCAAAAACGGAAACAAGCAATCTCCCGCTTATCCTTTCTATTGGAGCTTTGATTGCAGGATTGTTGGCATTAGTTATTTCTTTGAGAAAAAGAGGGTAAATTATTTTATCCAGTCAAGAAAACCATAAGCTAGTGTAAAAAGATAACTCGCCATGCTGAACGACCGTTGTTAGACACGAACCTAACAATAGCCGATCATTCAGTGGCGAGTTTTTTCTTTTTCATGCGCAAAAAGCACTTACTAATCGGTCAGTTAAAAGAGCCCTTTGTTCCGCACTCTCACGAACTACAAATTCTGTGATTTCTCTTTTTTCATCATCTCACCTAACTGGGACCACTTGAATTTTTCTCCGTACACCATGACTCCTTTTACATAAATGCTGGAAGCCAGGTAGACGATCAGCATAATCGAAGCAACGAGCACGGCTCCGCTCCCTATTAATTCCGCTGTTGATAGTTCGCCCATTACGTACTTTGAAAACGCGACAATGGGAGAGAAAAATGGGAAGTAAGTAGCGAACGTTACAAGCGCACCAGTTGGGTCCATCATCGTTTTGATGCCGACCATCAAGGCACCCATGACGAGCATCATCACTGGCCCGACGACACTGCCAAGGTCCTCTGTCCGTGAAATAACGGATCCTAGTGCTGCATAGCAGAGCGCATACACAAGATAGCCGCAGGCAAAGAAAAACATGAAAATAATGATGAGTGCTGCATCAATCTGCGATAAATCAAAGGAGAAACCGAAAATGCTGAGCTGGTCTGTGTTGATCCATCCCAGCAAATACGCAAGGTATCCCGCTAGGAAGAAAATCGAGACCTGAATCAGGCCTGCTGCCAGATTGGAGAGTACCTTGGCAAACAGCATATAAACCGGCTTGATTTTCGTGATCATGACTTCCATGACCCGGGTCGATTTTTCCCCTGTGATGCTCATCGCGATTCCCTGGCCGAACATAATAATGAATGTATACATCAGGAAAATGAACACATACACAATTCCGAGACTGCCGTTATTCTCAGCAAGCATGTTTTTCTCTACAGGAATCGTGGCAAACAGGTCGCCAACAGCTTCCTGGGAAATGGAGTGCTCAGCTGCAACCTTTTGCAGATACTGCGGCTGTAAAATCGTCGAGAAGGCATAAATAACATTTGGATCTGGATAGCGATGATAGGAATAATTCAGGACAGGAAGTGAATCTTTTTCATCAATCACGATTAAATGATCAATATCCTGCTCCTTGATTTTTTCCTTTTCAGCATCCAGCTGATCCGCTTTAACTTCCTTATATTTCAGCCCATCGATCATTTTTCCGAGCGCGTCCTCATTCACTTCATAGGAAGAATTATTGATGACCGAAATCATTACTTCTTCTTCTTTTGACATGAAGTGATTGTAAGCAAAGAACCCCAAAATGACGGCCGACATGACGATGGACGTAATCCTGAAACCCTTTGACCGGAGCTGTTCTCTAAAATGAAACAAAAACGCTGTGCCTAAAGGATTCATTTAGGATCCCACCTTATCAACGAAAATTTGGTGAAGCGTCGGCTGGAGATAGGTAACCTCGTTGACGTCCACGCCTTCCTGCTTCAATCGAGTCAAAATCGCAAGGGGATCCTGATCCTGTTCTAATGAAACAATGACTCGCTTCCCATCCTGTTCATAAGCGTGACCATTCGCCGAGCAGAAGGCTCCTAGGCGACTGACATCTCCAAACAGAGATAAATACATCATGCCATAGGAATTTTTTACAGTTGCAAGGTCACCGGCGATGATCGCCTTTCCTTCCTTCATAAGGACCACCTGTTTACAGAATTTCTCGACCTGGTCCATCTGGTGGCTGGACATAAGGATGACCTTGCCCTTTTCTTTTTCCTCTAAAATGACCTCCGTCAGCAGATTCGTATTCACCGGATCCAATCCGCTGAAAGGCTCATCTAAAATGATCAATTCAGGATTATGCAAAAGAGTCGCGACCAATTGGACCTTCTGCTGGTTCCCCTTTGACAGGTCGCCAGCAAGCTTATTCCGATAATGACCGATATCGAATCTGTCAATCCAGTAATCGATGCTTTTCTTGATTTCCTGCTTCCCCAGGCCTTCAAGCTTCGCAAAGTATGTAAGCTGGTCAATCACCTTCGTTTTTGGATAGAGCCCTCTCTCTTCCGGCAAATAGCCGTATGAAACATGCCCCAATCCATTTTTATGGTTCCACTTGACCGTGCCCCCATCAGGCGCAACAAGACCAAGCATCATTTTAATCGTCGTCGTCTTCCCCGCTCCATTCCGTCCCAAGAGACCAAACACTTCCCCTGGCGAAACCGAAAAAGAAAGCGAATCAACAGCTGTCTTCCCACTGTACTGCTTCGATAAATCCCTAATTTCCAGCAAACACGACCCCTCCTTTATACCTATTCCACCCTTAATACTAATGGAAAGCCCAATCCCCAAACAACTATTTTTTTACAAAAGTACAACGTTTTACCAGTAAATACAGGGGACGGTTCTCGCGTTTCAATTTTGGTTGAAAGTGAACATGGGGACGGTTCTTGCGTTCCATATTTGGTTCAAGTGAAAAACATAGGGATAAATACAGGTGTTTTTTTGGGGAAAATGAAACACAATGGGATGGTTCCCGTGTTCCTTTTTGGGAAAAATAAAAAGGTGATTCACGTGTTCCTTTTTGGGAAAAATGAAATACAAAGTGTTGATACCCGTGTTCCTTTTAGGGTCGGAATTGAAACAGAAGAACCGTCCCCATGTTCTACCATTTGACTTCCTATTAAAAGCGTATTATATTAGTTGACGTATCAATAATTGACCCATCAATCATTTAAAGGCGGCGGTTGTATTTGTACGAATGCAGCAAGGATGAAGAATTAATCTTTCAACGGATGTTTGAGTTAAATAAAAAATTAACGTCTAAGTTTGAACGCTGTACTGGCATCAGCCAATCGCGGCTTGAGATACTAAGGGAACTTTTTTATGCAGAGGAAATTACCCAGAGGGCCCTTCAGAAAAAGGTGAATATCGATCATGCTGCCGTAACGAGGCATCTCAAACAGCTTGAAGAAAACGGGATGGTCATCCGCAGAAAAAACCCTGAGGATAACCGTTTCACCTATGTGCAGCTTACCGATGAGGGAAAACGGAAAGTGGCTGCCTACTGCGAGGAGAAACAACGGTTCATAACCAATGTCCTAAAGGGTTTTTCAGAAGAGGAAAGTTCCAAACTTCTCGATATACTAACCCGAATTCAGGAGAATATAGAAGAGATTTAACCACACATCACGAGAATCAAAAAGGAGTGTACATCATGAATAAACTAAAAATCAACGACTTTAAAGAAATCATCACAGGACGACGTTCCATCAGGAATTATGACCCGACTGTAAAAATCAGCAAAGAAGAAATGGCTGAAATCCTCGAGGAAGCTACTTTAGCTCCTTCATCTGTTAATTTGCAGCCATGGCGTTTTGTCGTGATTGATTCTAATGAGGGGAAAGAAACGCTGGCCCCATTAGCAAAATTCAACCAAAGACAAGTCGCATCCTCTGCAGCTGTTGTTGCCGTATTTGTTGACATGAAGAGTGAGGAGTATTTGGAAACCATTTATAATACTGCCGTGGAAAAAGGTTTCATGCCAGCGGAAGTAAGAGACCAGCAGGTTCCGGCAATCAGCGGCCTTGTCAAAACGATGACAAATGAGCAGAAAAAAGAGATGTTCCTTATTGATGCAGGTCTCGTCTCCATGCAGCTGATGCTCGCGGCTCGCGCACATGGCTATGATACGAATCCGATTGGCGGATATGAAAAAGACCGTATTGCCGAAGCATTTGATCTGGACAAGGATCGTTTTTATCCCGTCATGCTGATCTCAATCGGCAAAGCCGCCGACCAGGGCTATCCATCTGTCCGCTTGCCTTTAGATGTAATAACAGAGTGGAAATAAACTAGAGACGAGGAGAAATGAATCATGATTATTATACATGCAGGTTTTCAGGTAAAAGCAGATCAGGAAAACGAGTTCCTCAAAGAAGTCCAATCATTAGTTGAAGATTCGAGAGCAGAAGAAGGCAATATTTCTTATGACCTTTTAAAGGACAGCGAAAAAGCCGGCTCATTTACAATGGTGGAATTATGGAAAGACATGGATGCCGTCCAGAATCATAATCAAGCTGAACATTTCACCAGCTTCATGACAAAGGCTCCCCAATTCATGGCAGCCCCGGCTGATGTGAAACTATTTAATGCCGAGCCTATCGTAAAATAAAACAAAAGTGCCTGTCCTCAATTGATAATGAGGACAGGCATTTTCTATGTGAACGCAGATTCATATTGCTTTGGAGAACCTCCCATGGCCCCCCTCACCTCCATCAAAAGTCTGAGATTTTTTCATTCATATTATTGATTAATCGTTGTCGTTCAAACTATATAATGGAACTAACAACGTATTTGAAGGAGATGGAGGTGCTGTTATGAAAGAGAAATGGTCTGAGAAGCTTCCTGTTGTTCAGTTCAGAATTGCTCGTCCGACGGATCGACTGGATAAGGTAGTTGAATTTTACAGTTATGGTGTTGGGCTGAAAGTAGTTGGGAGGTTTGAAAAGCATGATGGCTATGACGGAGTGATGCTGGGGCTTCCTGAAGTAGGATATCACTTGGAATTCACTCAGCATGAAAACGGCAGTCCTTGCCCTGCGCCAACGGAAGATAACCTACTCGTTTTCTATATTCCAGACAAAGACGCACGCGATGCCATCGTAAAACGGCTATATAATTTGGGATATCCAGAAGTCGAACCAGAAAACCCTTATTGGAAAAAAGCCGGTGTGACCATTGCGGACCCGGATGGCTGGAGAATTGTTCTGAAAAATACAAATGGGATTGGATGACCATTGGCGGGGTGAGGATTTTTCTCGGAGTGCTTCTCATCACCACTCGCGCGAGAAAAAAAGAAGACTTGTTGTCGTAAGGCTGCTCATGACCATTCACGAAAGTCTAAAAGAGTTGAACGTTCATTATAAGCCTCCTTATGACCACTCGCGGGAAAATAAACGAGTTGAACGGTCATTATAAGGCTCCTTATGACCTTTTTCGTGAGTCTAAAAGAGTTGAACAGTCATAACAAGGCTCCTTATGACCTTTCGCAAGTGAACAAACGTGTTGTACGGTTCTAATAAGTCTTCTAATAACCACTCGAGCGAGAAAATTCGATGTAACATGTTCTCGCCACACCACTCATCACCACTGAACAGGTTGAGGCGAGAAATGTTGTGCATAATACAATTAGAAAAATGACCAGGCGAACCACTCAAGCCTGGTCATTTTCGTTACATATTATTATCTCTCCCCAGAATCCCTATCCAGCCGCTCCAAAATCCTTCTTTTCTGATAAAGCATCGTCCCTGTTTCTGCTAAATCACTCACCATCGATCTGTTAGCAAATGCGCCAAACACAATCCCGGCTACGGGCACCATCTGGAGCAGCTTTTTCCAGCCGAAGGATTCTGTGTAGGCTAGTGTCACCTCGCGCCAGCCTTGAAGCTGTGAGATCACTTCACGGGACCGGTTTTCATTGTTAAAATCGGAAAGCTCATTTAAAATCGCCTGTTTCCCGACGACATCCGCGGAAGAGTATTGCAGGCATTTAATGATAAATACCCTTTCTTTCTTATCCTTCGGGTCGTAGCCATGAATCATCGCGATTTCCTGGAGTGTTTTTAAGGAAATGGCCAGAACTGCCGGTATATCAATCGCCAGTGTAAAAATACCGCCGATGCCTGTGCTTGCACCCTGAATCGTAGCAGCCTTCTTCCGCTGTTCCCCCAACTCAAGGCTCACCTTCTTCATTTCCTCCACAGGAACACCTTGAAGATCCGCCAGCTCTTTGATTTCACGGCCGGTCTTTTTTTCGATAAATTGGAACACCGACTGTTCACTCGACAAATACTGTCCGCCATTCTGAATAAAGCTGCCAAGCTCATCAAGCAAACTTCCTACTTTCTCCTGAATGAACTTTGGCGTAAACCGGTCCAGCATTTTAAAAGGCAGGCGGGTCAGCTTCTCCCAAAACCATAACCCTTTCTGATCCTTCTCCCACTTTTCAATCACACTCAGCTCACTTAACAACTGCTCTCTAGTCTCCATGCATTTCCTCCACCTGTCAAAATTGATACTTATATTAACGTTTAACTAGACTGGAAGGTTTCATTTACATTCATAACTCTTAAATGATGCTCATCTTTTATTAGGTCCTGCTAGTAAAAAAGTATCCATACTTATTCCAAATATCGACAAAAACACAATTCTTTTGTCACAAAAACAAGAAATAAACTTTTACCAAATAAGGGTAAATTATGTAACTATTATGAAAAAACTTCGTTTATAAGAGTGTAAAAACTTTTTAATCATGCACGCCACCAGGGGTCGTGCTTGTAAAGGTTAAACAGTTTTTAGCTCAAGGAGGATGGAAAATGAAAAAAATTATGATCTGTATGATGCTTCTTGTATCCATGGTGTTCTTTGAGGCACCAGCAATGGCTGCAGGCGGGGATATTATTATTATCAATAAATCAAACAATCAACTGGCTTTTTATCAAAATAATAAATTGATCAAAACGTTCAAAGTGGGTACTGGCCGAAAACCTTCTTATACGCCAGAGGGCAAGTTCAAAATCGTGAATAAAATTGTAAATCGCCCTTATTACAGCGGGAATATACCTGGCGGCGACCCAAGGAATCCTCTTGGCAACAGATGGCTTGGGCTGAATGCGAAAGGGACATGGGGAACAACTTATGCGATTCACGGCAACAATAACCCTAAATCGATCGGCGGATATGTGAGTGCCGGGTGCATCAGAATGTACGATGACGAAGTGGAATGGCTTTTTAAGCAGGTAAAAGTAAATACTCCTGTTATCATCACTACTACGAATAAGTCCTTCACTTCCATTGCAGCCGCTAACGGCTATAAGGTTACAGGCGAGTCATCTGTTCCAGTGTCCACCGTTCCTTCAAGCTCTGTCCTGAAAAAGGGCATGAAGGGTGGTGAGGTCAGGAAATTACAACAGACCCTCACAAACAAAGGCTATAGCACCAAGGGGATCGACGGAATATTCGGATCGGCTACAGAAGCAGCCGTCAAGCAATTCCAAAAATCCAAAAAACTTAAGGCCGACGGTGTAGTCGGACCGGCCACCAAAAAGGCACTGGGAATGAAATAAATTAGCTTAAAATAAGGCATCCATCAATGCGATGGATGCCTTTTGACTTTTTCATGCTTCTTTTTTAGATCCGGCTGGATCCTTTTTTAAAAAAACAATCGAGTTGGCAGTTAATGAATCGAAATTTTAAAATGTTCCCTAGCCAACTCTTTAAATCTCCCAGCACCAATTTCTTCTTTCACCATCTGCCCGTGTTTCCAATAGGTAAAACTAGTGTCCGTCAAGATCATGTTTCCATCAGCAGTCACCCTTGTGAGCAACGGCTTCTTGTTGAAAGGCGACTGAGGGTGTTGCGTGATGATTTTCTTCGCCTCCGTTAAACTGCCAACCTTCTCGACTGGATGCAAAGAATCCAGCGCATACCCTTTTCTCCATTCCATGTCCTTTTGTTTCAGCTTCATTTCGAGAAAATAATC
This sequence comes from Heyndrickxia sp. MSNUG, assembly GCF_049532715.1. Lineage (NCBI taxonomy): Bacteria > Bacillati > Bacillota > Bacilli > Caryophanales > Bacillaceae > Heyndrickxia > Heyndrickxia sp. MSNUG. The sequence continues at coordinate 626,276 of NZ_CP150978.1, read as the reverse complement.
TCCATACGGACTATCCTCTTTTACCACCCGGAACTCCCCAGTTGGCGTGCTGACCTCTGTTCCATCCATCGGAACTGGCTTTAAGGGCAGATTCCCGCCGAAACCAGTATCCACTATGTACCTCTCACCATCCTGAGTCAGTATAATGGCCGCATGTGTACTTCCTGTTGGGCTGAACGTTGCTTTTTCCGAAACATACACCGCCCCACGAATTAGTTGAACATCAAGCCCATTTTCCTTTAAAAAGAGATAAAGGATGCCGTTTAATTCGTAGCAAAGCCCGCCTTCATTCCGCTTAAAAATTTTATCCATTAGAGTATCTTCATTTAAGACACTGTCATCCCCAGCAATTGCACAAAGGTTTTCAAACGGAATAGCCGCCGCCGTCCGCTCAAGAATACTATCCAGGTTATCCAAAGTGATTCGCTCATCCTCAGAAAACCCAATCCGCTGACGAAATAAAAAATTTAAATCCCTCATAACTAAGCCCCCCTATCCACTACCATTTTAAAATAATATCCCCACACTTAGAACAAAATAGGTACATGGGGACGGTTCTCGTGTTCCAAAGTGGAACATGAGAACCGTCCCCATGTTTCACGAGAAAACGCTTGCATTTTTTTTGAATCCGATTTAATATACTTGTATACAAGTATACTTGATTAATAAGAAGGTGTAATAAATGAGTGAAAAGAAGGATTTTCTTTATCCTCAAAAATGGCTTTCGAAGGCTTCGACTGGTGACCGTGTTGCGAGCGAGCTGAGAATGCAGATTATTTCAGGCATGATTGAAAGCGGTGCCATCCTCTCAGAAAATAAGCTTGCTGCTGAGTTTAATGTTAGCCGTTCACCGATCCGTGAAGCGCTGAAAATTCTCTCCGCTGAAAATCTGATTCGTCTTGAACGAATGGGTGCAGTCGTCATCGGCCTGACTGAAAAGGATATCGAAGAGATTTATGATGTCCGCTTGCTGATCGAATCTTTTGTTTTTGAACGACTGATAAAAATAGATACAACTAAACTGGTAATGGAACTTAGCAAAATCCTTGAGATGATGAAAATCGCCATCAAATACAAGGATGCGGACGAGTTCAGTTTGCAGGATATTTTATTCCACGAAACGATCATCCGTGCCATCAACCATTCCTACATCAGGATGATCTGGGATAATACGAAGCCTGTAATGGAGGCTTTCATTCTTTTATCGATGCGCACACGGATCGAGGAAAAATACGAAGACTTCCAGCGCATTATCGATAATCATGAACTATACATTGAAGCCATCAAAACGAAGAATCGCGACCTGATGATCAAATCCTTACACCAAAATTTTGATGATGTTCAAGGTAAAGTTGAAGACCTTTGGATATCGCAGCAAACGCTTTCCAGGGGAGTTGAGAAAAATGACTAGCTATATGTTAGGGATCGACATCGGTACAACGAGTACAAAAGCTGTTTTATTCAGTGAAAAAGGTGAAGTCATCCAGCAGGAGAATATCGGCTACCCGCTTTACACGCCGGACATTTCAACTGCAGAACAAGACCCTGACGAGATTTACATGGCAGTATTAACCGCCATCACAAAAATCACGAAGCATCACTCTCAAAAAAAGCTGAGCTTCATTTCCTTCAGCAGTGCGATGCACAGTGTCATCGCCATTGATGAAAATGACCAGCCGCTGACGCCATGCATCACCTGGGCGGATAACCGCAGTGAAGCATGGGCCCATAAAATCAAAGATGAACTGAATGGGCATGAAATCTATAAAAGAACAGGAACGCCGATCCATCCGATGGCCCCTTTGAGCAAAATTGCCTGGATCGTGAATGAACGTCCTGAAATCGCCTCTAAAGCGAAAAAATATATCGGAATCAAAGAATACATCTTCAAAAAGATCTTTGATCAATATGTCGTCGATCACTCTCTCGCCTCTGCGATGGGCATGATGAATCTCAAGAATCTTGATTGGGATGAAGAAGCCTTAAAAATTGCAGGAGTCAGCAGCGATCAATTATCAAAGCTTGTTCCAACCACAGAAATCTTTACGAACTGCAATCCGGAAGTCGCGATGCAGATTGGGATTGATCCACAAACTCCTTTCGTCATCGGCGCAAGTGATGGGGTCCTTTCAAACCTTGGTGTCAACGCGATCGGCAAAGGCGAAATTGCCGTCACCATCGGAACAAGCGGCGCGATCCGCACGATCATCGACGAGCCGCAAACTGATGCAAAGGGACGTATCTTCTGCTACGCATTGACCGAGAAACACTGGGTCATCGGCGGCCCTGTCAATAATGGCGGGATGGTCCTTCGCTGGATCCGTGATGAATTCGCAGCTTCCGAGGTGGAAACAGCCAAACGGCTTGGCATCGATCCATACGATGTTTTAACAAGAATTGCTGAACGCGTCAGACCTGGAGCTGAGGGATTGCTATTCCACCCTTACCTTGCCGGCGAGCGTGCACCATTATGGAACCCGGATGTACGAGGATCATTCTTCGGACTGACGATGTCTCATAAAAAAGAGCATATGATTCGCGCAGCACTTGAGGGAGTTATTTTCAACTTATATACAGTATTTTTAGCACTAACGGAAGCGATGAAAGAGCCAGTGACGCGAATCCAAGCAACAGGCGGGTTCGCACGATCAGAAGTGTGGCGCCAAATGATGTCCGATATATTCGACACAGACGTGGTCGTACCTGAAAGCTATGAAAGCTCATGCTTGGGCGCTTGTATTTTGGGGCTGTATGCAACAGGAAAAATCGATTCATTCGAGGTCGTCTCTGACATGATCGGCAGCACTCACAAACACACACCTAATGAAGATGCTGCTAAAGAATACAGGCAACTGGTTCCAATCTTCATCAGCTTATCCAGAGCTTTGGAAAAAGATTATTCAAGAATCGCAAACTATCAGAGAAGCTTGATCAAATAAGCTTCCCTCTGGGGATAATTTTTATCCCCTTACTAAGAAATGTTAGCGCTTTATTTTACAAGGGGAATGCCCCGCTTCTTGCGGGAAAAATATAATAAATACAATTAGGGGGAAATGACAATGCCATTGGTAATTGTTGCAATTGGTATCTTAGCTTTACTTTTACTCATTATGGGCTTAAAGCTTAACACATTCGTTTCATTAATTATCGTTTCATTCGGTGTAGCTTTAGCACTTGGAATGCCTTTAGATGTCATCGTTAAAACAATTGAAGCTGGTTTGGGCGGAACGCTTGGCCACCTGGCGTTAATCTTCGGACTTGGCGCGATGCTTGGTAAATTGATCGCAGATTCAGGCGGTGCCCAGCGGATCGCTATGACACTCGTAAACAAATTCGGTGAAAAGAACATTCAATGGGCTGTCGTTGCTGCTTCATTCATTATCGGTGTTGCTCTATTCTTCGAAGTAGGTTTAGTTCTATTAATTCCAATCGTATTCGCAATTTCAAAAGAATTGAAGATTTCTATTTTATACCTTGGTATTCCAATGACTGCCGCGTTATCCGTAACACACGGCTTCCTGCCTCCTCACCCAGGACCAACAGTAATCGCTGGTGAGTACGGTGCAAACATTGGTGAAGTATTGCTTTATGGTTTCATCATTGCCATTCCAACTGTATTCCTGGCTGGACCAGTTTTCACGAAACTTGCGAAAAAACTTGTACCAGAATCTTTCAACAAAACAGGAAATATCGCTTCTCTAGGTGAGCAAAAAACATTCAAGCTTGAAGAAACACCTGGTTTCGGAATCAGCGTTTTCACAGCACTTTTACCTGTAATCTTAATGTCTATCGCAACAATCATCACGTTGCTTCAAAAAACACTAGGTTTTGAAGATAATAGTTTACTTATGGGAATCCGCTTCATCGGAGAAGCAGGAACAGCGATGCTGATCTCATTGCTGGTAGCCATCTACACAATGGGCCTTGCTCGTAAAATTCCGATCAAAACAGTTATGGACTCATGTACTACAGCCATCTCACACATCGGCATGATGCTTTTGATCATCGGCGGCGGCGGTGCCTTCAAGCAAGTCTTGATCGACGGCGGCGTAGGTGACTATGTAGCTGAACTATTCAAAGGAACTTCATTATCACCAATCCTGCTTGCCTGGATCATCGCAGCTATCCTGCGTATCTCGCTTGGATCTGCCACAGTTGCAGCTTTAACAACTGCAGGATTAGTCATTCCAATGCTTGGCCAGACAGACGTTAACCTTGCACTAGTCGTACTGGCAACAGGCGCAGGAAGCTTGATCGCTTCCCACGTAAACGACGCAGGCTTCTGGATGTTCAAAGAATACTTCGGCCTAAGCATGAAAGAAACATTCGCAACATGGACACTGCTCGAAACTATCATTTCCGTAGCAGGATTAGGATTCATCCTATTGTTAAGCTTGTTCGTATAACAGGAAAGGTCAGTCCCTAAATTAGGGACTGACCTTTTTTTGGAACATGGGGACGGTTCTCGTGTTCCTAAAGCATTTTTACAATTTAATCAAACGTTTGATTAAATTTGCGGACACGGGTGGTTCCAATGAATCTGCCCCTCTTATTCTTCGAACTTGATGACAATCCGGCCGTTGATTTTTCCTTGTTCTAGATCGTCGAATACTGTGTTGATTTCATCAAGTGTTGCTGTTTCTACGATTGTTTTTACTTTGCCATCTGCAGCAAACTGGAGCGCTTCCTGCAGGTCTTTCCTTGTTCCTACGATGGATCCTACGATGCTGATCCCATTAAGGACTGTATCAAAAATCGGTACTTCCATCACTTCTGGCGGCAGCCCTACAGCTACGCATTTTCCGCCGCGTTTCACGGCACTGTACGCTTCCCCGAAGGCGCGTTTTGACACAGCTGTACAAATAGATGCCTGTACGCCGCCAACTTCACGCTGGATGAACTCGGCAGAATTTTCTTCTTTAGGGTTGACGGTTAAGTCCGCTCCTAAATCCTTAGCTAATTGAAGCTTTTCATCAAAAGTATCAACCGCGACTACCTTAAAGCCCATTGCCTTAGCGTATTGAACAGCAACGTGTCCCAATCCGCCGATACCGTAGATCGCAACCCATTCACCTGGCTTCGCTTCCCCAACCTTTAACGCTTTATAAGTTGTAACACCAGCACAGAAGATCGGTGCTGCTTCCACATAGTCTAATTCATCAGGAACTTTCACAACATATCGAGCATCTGCCAGACAGTATTCTGCGTATCCGCCGTTTACAGAATAACCTGCATTATGCTGCTGGTGGCACAGCGTTTCACGGCCTGTTAAGCAGTATTCACATTGACCACATGCAGAATATAACCATGGCACACCAACACGGTCGCCCACTTTCAGATGAGTAATGCCCTCGCCTACCTCGACAATTTCCCCTACCCCTTCGTGACCTGGAATAAGCGGCAATGTAGGCTTCACCGGCCAATCACCATGTGCCGCATGCAAATCAGTATGGCAAACGCCGCAAGCCTTTATTTTTACTAAAATATCATTCTTTCCAACTTGAGGAATGGTTACATTCTCGATGGAAAGCTCTTGTTTAAATTCTTTTACAACTGCTGCTTTCATTACATTTTCCCGACTGCAATTTTCACACATGTTGTCCACCTCTATATCTATTTATTGTGACTACGAGATCATTTTGCTAGATAAGAGCATTTCAAACAATGGCTTTCAGACAAGCTTCAAGCTTTTGACATGACTTTTCAACAACTTTGTTAATTGTGAAATGTTTCATTTGTTTTCCCAAAGGACAGCTATTGTGGATTAATCTCATCGATTATAGAATCTTTGCGGACTCGGTGTACCAATAAAGGCCATTGGGACATTGAAACAGTCTAATAACCTCACACGTTGTTCCAATAAAGGCTATTGGAACATTGAAACAGACATTTCACCTCACACGTTGGTCCAATAAGGGCTATTGGAACATTGAAACAGACATTTCACCTCACACGATGTTCCAATATGGGCTATTGGAACATTGAAACAGGCATTTCACCTCACACGATGTTCCAATATGGGCTATTGGAACATTGAAACAGACATTTCACCTCACACGATGTTCCAATAAGGGCTATTGGAACATTGAAACAGCCATTTCAACTCACACGTTGTTCCAATAAAGGCTATTGGAACATTGAAACAGCCATTTCAACTCACACGTTGTTCCAATAAGGGCTATTGGAACATTGAAACAGCCTCACCTCACATGTTGTTCCAATAGGATTGGTTGGAATATATCATTTGTAACTTCATTAGTTCCATAGTTGATTAGAGCATTTCAATGGGAGTTTAGTAATCTCACCGGTTATTAAGATGCTGTCATTGATCTTTATTGAACTAAGTATGCATCCCAGCAGTTCCTGCATGGAAACCTTCAACTATGCCAATGTTCCATCTAATGAACCACACCGAGTAAACGGTCATGGAAATGACTAAATAAATAGAAAGAGAAGATCCTGCCGAAAGGATCCTCTCTATCAAAGTATTATTTGTTTATCCCCCCACCAAGCCCCAGCTCCCCAAGCTTCACGTTCGTTTTCAAATCATAGCTTGTGATTTTACTTGGTGACAGGGCGTACAGGGTGTCACCAATATAGAGCAGCCGCTGGATGCTGCTGTCGTATTCCTCATAGACAGGCATTTGTCCGTTGATATGGGTGATTTTTGACTTCAGCTTAAATCCTGTTGCAGGGTCAATGTTGTAGATATAGGCACCCTGATATTCAAAGATTTGTTCGTATTCATTTTTGTCACTATTTTGATAGACGGTAATCGGGAAGGCGAACAGGTTCTTCTTTTTATTAAAAAGCAGGGCCTTATGGTCATAATTCAGCGGGGAGTAAGTTCCTCTTCCACCGATGATTTCCGTGAATTTCTCCTTTGGATTGGACATGTTGCTCACATCGAACAGCGAAATCTTGACTCCATTAGTGAGAATGCGCGTTCCAGAATTGGTTCCCTTATCGGCGACGATCATTGTATCCTGCCCAAACCCGATAATATGATTTTCATCATATGGGTGGAGGTAATTGCTGAAGCCCGGGATCTTTAATTCACCAAGGACCTTCGGATTTCTAGGATCGCTTGCTTCGATCACAAACAGCGGGTCTGTTTCCTTGAAGGTGACCATATAGATGCGATCGCCCATGAACCTTGCGGAGTAAATCCTCTCCCCTCGCGCAAGCCCTTCAATTTTACCGGCAAGCTTAAGATTTTTATCTAAAATATAGAGATGGTTGGAAGACGGCTTTGATTCATCCCATGCGTACCCTTTGGTCGTCACAAGCCGGAAATAGTCGTTGTGCTCATCCATTGAGAACTGATTTAGAACCATTCCTGGTACCGTCGTTGAACTATGATGACTCACCTTCGTGCCGTTGATCGTGAATTTGTGGATATCGGTATCTGGCGCGATGATGCCTCTTTCATCCATCGGCTGTTCGGTTTGGTTCTGGACGGCGAGATAGAGATTTTCCTTTGACATATAGATTTGATTTCCGCACCCCAAATACGTAGTGATCGCGGCTTCTTTTTCAGGCTTGGCAAGATCGAACGCGGCGATCATCGTATAGTTAGGTTCCCGTGAATCAGGGAAATAGCGAATTTGATCATAGCTGACCTTTTTTTCCTTTCCCCCAACTGCAGAATCCGAGTATTTGGGGCGGATATCGATCTCAGGGTTTTTCTCCAGCAGCCAAAAATCCGGATAGTGATTGGATATCAAATAAACGACACCCTCCACCTTCCTCGAAGAGACATAGGATCCTTCCAGCTCAATCTCTCTTATCTGCGCAGGTTTTGCAGGATTTTTCACATTGTAAATAATGACTTTTGTCGACTGCATCATCGGGGCAATCTTTGTATCTTTCGCAATCTCCTCATAGGATCTTTGAAAATTGTGGTATTGATAGCCGATGACCACCAATTGATCTCCCTCTAGAAAAAGCTGGTTTGGCGTAAAGGATTCCTTGTATGCAATCGTAGCGAGCAGTCCCATCTGCCCGCCAGCGTTTGCTTTGATAATCCGGACCTTATTTTGTTCAGCCTGGAAAATGTGCTTTCCGTCTGTTTTTACGATATCGGCCTCATCCACTCCTTGAACCTGTACATTTGTTTCCGAGACATCATTCGCAGATGTGGATTTATCTGCTTCGGCAGAAGTATCACTCTTGGCACCATCTTTCGTAGCTGTTTCCTCAAACCAGCGCCGGGCCTTCTTTTGTTCCTTCAAAATTTCTTCAAAATAACCTGCCAGCTTTTCCTGTGAGCCAACAACAGGCAGACTTTCCTTTACGATAAATTGCATCGAGTGAGAGGTGAGCAAGTTTCTCCCCAGTTCAGATTCAATTCCTTTTTTAAAATGAAGCGTGTAAAGTTCCGAACGAGGATCGTACCCGTTTTCCGGGGGATTGATATAGATGGATTTTTGATCGTCACTCAGGGTTAAGGTATTCTCCTGTTTCTCGCCTTTGTCATTCGTGACATAAACGAGGCTCGGATTCAGGCTCTTTTCTGAGATTTTCTCGGAAAATTGAACCTTCCACACCTTATTCGTCAATACAATCGGCTTCTCGTCCCCCTCCCATGCATTTACAACCTTCAATTTGGAAAAAGAAACGAAAGCCAATCCCGCAATCGCTAAAATCAAGACACTTCCTAAAATCCACCATTTTTTCATCATAATCCCTCCTGCAAGATTAGACGAACTTTCCTTGCAGGCGTTTCAGCACAATTTTAAAAAACAAGTAGAATATTCAGCGGTGGTACAAAAAAGGTGTACAGATCATGTAAAATATCCAGCAAGAGAACAAAAAAAGACGTACAGATCAATATCCGTACGCCTCAAAATTATATTTCACCCTTTAACTGAGCGGCTGGTGCTTCTTTTTTCATCAAAGGCAGCAGCACCACAATTCCGACCAGCAGCAATACGGCGGAAGCTTCATACATATACACGATAGATAAATGTGATTTAATCCATCCTGACGCTGACATGGTGATGATCATGGCTCCCATGAAGACCGGATTCAGAATGCCATTGACCCTTCCGATGAAGGCCTCTTCGGTATTTTGCAGGATCATTGTGTTGATTCCAATATGGATGCACGGCATGAACAAGCCTGAGAAAAACTGTGCGGTCAAGGTCAGCCAGAAAGCCGTGGACATCCCCATTCCTATAAAGCCAATCGCGCTTGCAGTCAAGCCGATCGCCAGCAGGATTTGCGGTGATACTTTTCTTGATATCCCCACGGTAATACCGCCGCCGAGAATCATCCCGATTCCAAATGCCGCCATCAGCCATTGAAGATTTTCCTTAGGCAAATCAAGTCTTTCGGTTATTAAAAATACTCCAAGCGGCTGTGTTAAACCAATCGCTAGGCCTGCCGCCATAAACGTTCCGCCAAGCAAGGTTAAGTGCTTGCTGTTCAATACGTAGCGGAAGCCATCCTTCATTTCCTCCATCAAGGATGTTTCACGCTTTTCTTCAAACGTTATCTGGTCTGCCGGCAGCATCAGCAGGACAGCTGCCGAGCATACAAACGCGACTCCCATGACAGCAACTGCTGCCATAATGCCAAATTGCTCGTATACAAACGTTCCAAGCACCGGACCCAGGATCATAAATAAGGCAAAAACCGTCTGGTACATAGACATACCCATCTGGACAAGCTCAGCCGGTACATGCAGCTTAAATAGCTTCATCCCCGCGGGCTGTGAAAACTGTGAAAGGATTGACGACACGAGGGTCGCAAAGAAAATCACTTTCCAGCTGCCAAAAAACAAGGTAATCAGCACGACAAACACAGATACCGCACTTAACAAATCACACCAGATCATCGTCCGTTTCGGCCGCCATCTGTCAGCAAACGTCCCGCCGATAAAAGAAAACAGGAAAATCGGCGCGAACTCCGCTACCGAAATCATCGAAACCGCAACCGGATTTTCATTTGTTTTTTCAATTACATATAAAAGGATTGAATAGTTCCGTACCCAAATCCCAATCTGAAGAAATAACACGGATAGTAATATCGTCCTGATTACCTGATTTTGAAACAATGCACCCATGCCCAATTTTTGTTCACTTGCTACTTCTGACATAAAAAAAACCTCCTATTCCATTTCTGGACAGGAAGCTTCATTTTGATAACAAAAGAACAGAACACACCTGTAAAAGGAAGTTCTATTACAAAAATTTGTTCCCAAAAGGCAAGACTAATCCTATCCAGAAAATGCTCGTATCAAATTCCTATTACGAAAAATTTTCTCAAAAAGGATTATTTGATCATCGCCCCTTGGTCACCCTTCCGTCAATTAGTATCCTAATACTACCTGATAACAAAATGTAAATCAATAACATACGGGGTATCGGGGACGGTTCTTGTGCTCCCAAAAGGAGCACGAGAACCGTCCCCATGTTCATCCATGTGTCGGGAATTGTTCTGCAGGGACTGGTTTGCTGAATAGGTATCCTTGTGCTTCGTTGCAGCGGTGCTGTTTCAAGAGCGCCAGTTGTTCTTCTGTCTCGACTCCTTCGGCGATGACGGATAGTCCCAGGTTATGGGCCATCAGGATGATGGTGGTCGCGATGTTTTCGTCACTTTTATTTTGAGCGATATCCTGAATGAAGGAGCGGTCGATTTTTAAATAATCAATAGGTAATCTCTTCAGATAGTTCAGTGAGCTGTAGCCTGTTCCAAAATCATCGATCGAGATATTTACTCCAAGCTTTTTTAACTCATGAAGAATGAAGCTTGCGGATTCGACATCCATGGTCATACTTTCCGTAACTTCAATCGTCAAGCACTGGGGATTGACTCCCGTTTCATCCAGCGCCTCACGAATCATTTGAATGAGATTCGGCTGATAAAATTGGCGGATCGATAAATTCACCGAAATTGTTAATGGCTCCAGCCCGCTTGAACGCCAGCGCTTAAGCTGAAGCAGCGCCGTCTTTAATACCCATTCTCCAATTGGCACGATCAAACCCGTTTCTTCGGCTATCGGGATGAATTTCTGAGGTGGCACATTTCCGCACTTTTCATTCTTCCAGCGCAGCAATGCCTCTGCTCCAATCATTTTGTTCGTGCATAAATTGAAGATCGGCTGGTAGTGCAGCTCAAATTCATTTCGCCCCAGTGCTTTTCTCAATTCATTTTCAATCTGCAGTTTTTCAAGCGACTTCTTATCAAGCATAATATCATAGGTTTGATAATTGTTTCTGCCTTGCTTCTTCGCTTGATACATTGCTACATCTGCTTTGCTTAACAAAACACCCAGCTCTTCCCCGTCATCTGGGAAAAAACTCATTCCTACACTGGTTGTCATGTAAATTTCTGTTCCATCAACTAAAAAGACTTCAGACATGGATTTAAGGATCCGCTGGGCAATCGCTTCTGCTTCTTCCCGCGTTGTATGCTCCAGGAGGATGGCAAACTCATCCCCTCCCTGTCTCGAAATGAGAACTTCCTGGCCAATACAGTTTTTCAGCTTTTGAGAAACATATTTTAAAAGCTTATCTCCCATCATATGGCCGAAAGAATCGTTGACGATTTTAAAACGATCCAGATCGAGGAACATTAAGCAAAGCTTTTCACCTGCATTAACCTTCGTTTCACCAAGCGCCTCTTGGACTCTCTGGTCAAAGAACCTTCGATTTGGCAGTCCGGTCAATGCATCATGATAGGCCATGAAGTTGATTTTCTCTTTTGCCCGGTAATGCTGGATAGCCAAACTTGTAAGGTCCGTTGCTTTTTGGATTGTTTGCATATCTTTTTCACGCGGAGAGCTTGAATGGTCATAATACAGACCAAACGTCCCGATTACTCGTTGATCAACATCAAAAAGTGGAGATGACCAGCAGGCCTTTAAACCGCAGGATAACGCTAAATCCCGATAATCTGCCCATAAAGGATCTGTTCCAATATCCGTAACGGTAACGGAACGCCTTAAATACGCAGCCGTCCCACAGGAACCTACTGTTGGTCCAATCGGGATGCCATTTACAGCTGCATTATACTCATCCGGCAGGCTTGGCGACGAACCATGCACAAGCCTGTTCCCTTCTTGATCGGCAATCATTATCGAGCAGCGTGCCCCATTCATGAACCTCTCGATCCATAGAATGATATTGTTCAGAACTTCCCGAAATGAAGCCCCCTTCGCGATCATCTCCAAAATCCGATTCTGTCCGCTTAACAGCGCCTCAAGCTCCTTCTGTTTCGTGACATCCTGAGCACATCCTACCGCTCCAATGATTTTACCTTCAGCCGTAATCGGAACAACAGTCAGGAGTATATCGGCCCGCTCGCCGCTGTTCTTTTTTACAATCACCGTTTCGAACCGCTCGCGAACCCCACCTGTTACCCGCCGAAAGTGCTCAATCGTATCCTCCAGATAATCCTCATGAATGATCGAAACAAAATTCATCCCAAAAGCTTCTTGTGGCGAATAACCCGTAATAGCCACAGCCTCTTCATTGAATAAAATAAAATTCCCATCCAGATCCACTGCATAACAAGCATCATGATTGTATTCAAACAACGATTTATATACACCTATATTAAAACTGCCACTTAAATCAGCCCGCATTTAAAAACCACCAATCCATCCAAACCAATTTCATAGTTTTAATTTTTTTTACACTTATATCCATATATATCGGGTAAAAAGCCCCGGTTTCCAATGGAATATCCTTACAAAATGAGCGGTTGTTCAGAATGTTGGAACGGTTCTCGCGAATCAATTTGTTTATTTGAGCAGTGGATGGACGTTTTGTTGACTTCGGATTGTGCTAATGTACTTTTTTTGGAACAATGATCTGACACTTTTCAGTTCTGCACTGTTCCAATGACCATTATTGGAACAATGATCTGACGCTTTTCCGCTCTGCATTGTTCCAATGGCCCTTATTGGAACAATGATCTGAGGCTTTTCCGCTCTGCACTGTTCCAATGACCCTTATTGGAACAATAGCCTGAGACTTTTCCGCTCTTCACTGTTCCAATGAACCCTATTGGAACAATGGTCTGACGCTTTTCCGCTCTACACTATTCCAATGAACCTTATTGGAACAATGGTCTGATGCTTTTCCGCTCTTCACTGTTCCAATGGCCCTTATTGGAACAATGGTCTGATGCTTTTCCGCTCTTCACTGTTCCAATGGCCCTTATTGGAACAATGATCTGAGGCTTTTCCGCTCTGCACTGTTCCAATGGCCCTTATTGGAACAATAGCCTGAGGCTTTTCCGCTCTGCACTGTTCCAATGAACCCTATTGGAACAATGGTCTGACGCTTTTCCGCTCTGCACTGTTCCAATGAACCTTATTGGAACAATGGTCTAATGCTTTTCCGTTCTCCACCGATCCAATGAATCTATTGGAACAACGGTCTAACAATTCCTCCCCTCGTTACCGGTCCAACAACCCTTAAACAAGAACACAAGAACCGTCCCCACGTTCACCCGCCATGTTTCTTGTAAAAAAAGGTTTAAGCCAATTTCTTGTAGGGTATATAAATATGTTATTTAATTTAAGTGAGTAGTTGAATTAGAGATAGAGGGGTATTACATAATGGGGATTTTGATTGTTGATGACAATGAAGCAAATTTATTTGTGATTGAAAAACTTTTGAATAGGGCTGGCTATACAGACCTTCTTTCATTTACTTCAGCACATGATCTGTTTGGGTACCTGGAATCGGACAATCCTTACATCGTCGCAGAGCAGGTCGATGTTATTCTGATGGACATCATGATGCCTGAGGTGGACGGAATCGATGCATGCAGGCGGCTTCAGCAAATTCCCCATATAAAGGACATCCCTGTCATATTTGTTACGGCTTTGGAGGATTCTGCCAAGGTCGTTGAAGCACTTGATGCTGGCGGGATGGATTATTTGATGAAGCCGATCAATAAAACCGAGCTGCTGGCGCGAATCAGGGTGGCTCTAAGGCTGAAATATGAAAAAGACTGGCATAAGAAGCAGGAAGAGAAAATCGTCAATGAGCTAGAGCTTTCGATGCAAGTGCAGACAAGCTTGCTTAGTGAACCGGTATATAAGGACAATCTGCTGATCAAGGCCTCCTACCTTCCGGCTTTCAAGCTTGCAGGGGATCTCTATTATTGGCATAAAATTGATGAAGACCGTTATGCGGCGATCCAGCTGGACATGATGGGACACGGGATATCTTCTTCACTTGTCTGCATGTTCATCTCCTCAGTACTTCGTGACGCGATCCGTTCGAATCCGGATCCGGAATATGTAATTGGGGAACTGAACAGATGGATGAACTCCCTGAATCAGCACAATCAAAAAATACCATATTATTTCACAGCGATTTATATCATGCTGGATACCTCCCAGCGAAAAATCGAGTACATAAACGCCGGGCACCCTACCGGACATGCCTTAATCGATGGCAGCCATGTTGTCGATCTGAAAAGCAACACATGCGCGGTCGGCTTTTTCCCGGACATCCAAACAGACAAAAAGACGATTACTTATTCCCAATCTCTTCAGCTCCTCATCTGTACGGACGGCGTCCATGAAGCGATTGATAAATACGAACAGACCGGCACAGAATTTTTAAAAAGCATTTCTCATACGCTATTAGAATGTGGAAAAGACGCCGAACCGCTCGATTTAATCCTGACACCTGAGCAAAAAGAAGCAGGAACAGACGATATGTGCATCGTGCTGATCCAGGCGACTTAATCTTGTAGATTCAAGCGACTTAAACATATGAATTAAAAAAGCAGAAATCCTAAACAACAGGATTTCTGCTTTTTTTTCGGTAAATCTTTTCTTTTGTATTGAATGCTTCCAGGAAGCCCTGATCCGTGCGGGCCGATTCCTTTGTGCCGAGACCGAGGAAACCGCCATCGCTTAGACTTGCATCGAACAGGCGAAACACTTGCTGCTGCAGCTGCTGATTAAAGTAAATCAGGACATTGCGGCAAATGATGAGATGGAACTCATTGAGAGAACCATCGGTCACTAAATTATGCTGAGCAAACACCATATTTTTCTTCAGCGAATCATTCAAATGGGCGGCTTGACTATCAGCACTATAATACTCAGAGAAAGATTTCTTCCCACCTGCAGAAATATAGTTTTTCGTATATGACTGCATTTTGTTGAGCGGCATCGTCCCTGTCTGTGCTTTTTTCAGGACGGTTTCATTCATATCCGTCGCATAAATCTTCGTCCGGTCGGCCAGCCCCTCTTCCTCGATTAAAATCGCCATCGAGTACACTTCCTCGCCAGTCGAGCACCCAGCATGCCAGATGCGGATTTCCGGAAGGGCCTTTAACAGCGGGATCACTTCTTCACGCAGCGCTTTAAAAAAGTCCGGGTCCCTGAACATCTCGGTTACATTGATGGAAAAATCCTTCAGGATATCCGACAGGACCCTTTCATCATGGATAATCTTCTCCGTAAGGCTTGTGATGCTTGTCAGTTTTTCCACATTCATCCGGGATTGGACTCTTCTCATGATCGAAGAGCGCATATAATTCCGGAAATCATAGCCTGACAGACGGTAGATGGCGAGCAAAAGCAATTCGAGCTCTAAGTCTTCCTTATTCAACTTCATCCCTCTTCCATTCTGATCCAGCATGTCCTATGACAGCCAAACCCGCATCGCCGAAAGCAGCTGGTCGAGCTTCATTGGCTTGCTGATATAATCATTGGCGCCAGCGTCGAGGCATTTATCACGGTCACCTTTCATCGCCTTCGCTGTCAGCGCGATGATCGGCGTCTCGCTATTTTCTTCCATCGTCCTGATCTTCCTGATCGTTTCATAACCATCCATGATTGGCATCATAATGTCCATTAAAATGATGTCGACCTGATCGAGTTCGTTCATCTTTTCAAGGCATTGGACTCCATTTTCTGCCGTGATGACGTTCATGCCTTCCTTTTGCAGGGCATTTTTCAAGGTAAAAATGTTGCGGTGATCGTCGTCTGTTACGATGACCGTTTTACCAGTAAGGACCGTCGTTTTTCCAGCCGGTGCAGGGTCCGCAGATTCTCCCGCATTCGCTGCATTTCCAGCATTCAATCCTTGTTCTTCCGCCATCGGCACTTCTGGTAAAATCGGTTCATACCCAGCTGCCACTTCGGATTGTTCCATAGCTGCAGCCACCTGGTTGTGCACCTCGAACTCGTTCATCGAAGGATAGCCCTGCGGCAGGTTCGGGATGATCACTGTAAACGTACTTCCCTTGCCTTCCTGGCTTTCCACCTTACACAAACCACCCAGCAGCTGGGAGAACTCTCTGGAGATGGACAGACCCAAGCCGGTGCCACCATACTTCCTCATGATCGCGCCATCCACTTGCTGGAAGGCTTCGAAGATCATTTGCTGCTTCTCTCTTGGAATGCCGATGCCTGAATCGGTCACGGAAAACTTCACCCATGTATCGGAATGGCCGGCTAACGGACAGCCCATTGTTTCACGTTCATCCGCCTTCTCAATTCTAATCGATACGGAGCCTTTGTCCGTGAATTTGAACGCGTTGGACAGCAGATTCTTCACTACCTGCTGCAGACGCTGTTCATCTGTATAAATGATCGGCGTGATATTGTCAGACACGCTGACGTAAAAATCAATATTCTTATTCTTTGCCACCTGCGTGAATTGACGTTCCAGACGGTCCGCGAATTCAGTCAGGAATACCTCTTCAAAATTGACTTCGAGCTTCCCCGCCTCCACCTTGGATAGGTCGAGGATATCATTGATCAGATTCAACAAATCCTGCCCTGACGAATGGATGACTCTCGAGAACTCCTTCTGTTCTTCCGACAGCGCATGCTCCTGGTCGTCGAGCATCATTTCTGACAGCAGCAAAATACTGTTCAGCGGCGTCCGGAGTTCATGAGACATATTCGCGAGGAACTCCGATTTGTACGTAGAGCTTTGTTGAAGCTCCATCGCCTTCTGTTCGAGATCTTCCTTAGCAGCCTGAAGCTCTTCTGACTTCAGCTCTGCATCGCGAGAACGTTCCTCGAGCTGCTCGTTCATCATCCGCAGCTCTTCTGTCTGCATTTGCAATTCTTCTGATTGCGCCTGCAGTTCCTCAGATTGCGACTGAAGCTCCTCTGACTGGGCCTGAAGCTCTTCTGTCTGAGCCTGGGATTCAAGCAGCAGACGTTCGACTTCCATCCGACCAATAATATTCGTGATTCCGATCCCTAGTGTTTCAAGGACATTCTCAAGCAGCTTTTGGCTGCCTGTGCTGAACATGTTAAAGCTTCCGATTTCTACTACTGCAATGACTTCATCCTTCATCATGACCGGCGCCATAATGATGCTTTTCGGTGCAGCCTCTCCAAGTCCTGTGGAAATCACTCTGAAATCAGCCGGTACTTCATCAAGTAGGATGGTTCTTTTTTCCGAAGCACACTGGCCTGCGAGACCTTCACCCACTGCAAAATAATCTCTTCCTGCCGTTCCTTGATGATCCGCATAAACCGCTGCTTTTTTAAAAAGAGGCTTGCCTTCCGATTCATCCTTCAGGTAAAAGGCTCCCAAATTACCGCCCATTAGAGGGGTCAGCTTCTTAATGAAATTCTCGGCAAGGGATGAAACATTCACATGCCTGCTGTAGAGCTTCACGATGTCAGCCGAATTGGATTCAATCCAGTTCTGCTCCATGATTTCCTCATTGTATTTCTGTTCCTTAACCGTAAGGTCCTCGATCGAAGTTGCCATCGCATTATAGACTCTGGCAATCTCTCCGAACTCACCCTTGACTCCGTCGTCCATTCTAGGAATGTCGGATAAATCATCGTAATCGACATTTTTTATCGCATCCGTAAAGGAATTGATCGTTCCAACCGTACTCCTGATCACCCAAAGCATGACGCCTGCGATCAGGATAATCGCCAATACAATTAAGCCAATCAGCGCTTTTACTAAATTGTTATATGTGCCAGTTGATTCAGCCAATGCATCTTGCATAAGCGATTCCTGGAATTCCTTGAATTCATCAATCTTGCTGAACAATAAATCCCTGTTAGCCATTTCATCTCGATAAATCTCCTGCAATTCATCAGGACTCGCGCCATTCTCCAGCCTGTTATAAATTTCGCGCTCCATGGCTGTATATTCTTTATATGTTTCCTTCACTTCAGAAATCAGGACTTTGGATTTATCCTTGTTCAGAAGGGCCTCCACCTCGATTAAACGCTGGCCTATATCTACCCCACTTGAAGCATCCTTCTTGAACTCAGCCTCTTCCTGATCATTCGTGATGATACGAACAAGATCCCGATCCTTCTGGTAAAGCTGCTGTCGAATATCCGTGACCTCACTCACCTTAAAATACCGGTCTTGCACAATCTCAAGCATATTCTCCCGGATCGAATTCATCATCACAAGAATCGTAAACAACAAGAGGAACAAAAAGAACACCGTCAGCCCCAAACCGACATACTGCTTCCTTTTAAAACCCATCATCTCTCCCGCTTTCCTGCCAAATAAGTAACTACTAACCTATCAATCAAATATACCAAAAACCCCTCTCATAAGCTATTTTCAGCTATTTCCAGAAGCAGGGGGAAACCACAGAAGCTGGGGGACGTACCCAATGCTTCTCATTTTAGCGGGTCACACGGTCGGGTAAGGATGGTACTCATGAATCGTCTGTTTTTCTCCTTTTGGTAACTTGGGATCCGCACGACGGAACAAAGGGACGTACCCTTTGCTCCTTTTGATGACTGTGGTTCAGCAAAATGACATTAAATCCTTTTAGTAAACAGAAGCATTAGATACGTCCCCATAATAAAAATACAAAAATGTGGAAAGCTAATATACAGATTAGAATAAGTAGGTGTATTGCATGGAAAATAAGTCAAAGATCCGCCTCACTTCTGCTGAGATTTCAGTGTTATGGACTCAATTCATCAACGATACTGTTTCAATATGCATGATTCAGCATTTTTTAGAAAAGGTAGAGGATGAGGAAGTTCGTCCGATTCTCGAATTTGCACTGAATGCTTCCAAAAAGAATATTAGTTTCTTAACGGAATTTTTCAAAATGGAAAAATTCCCTGTACCAGTTGGGTTTACTGAACAGGATGTTCATTCAGATGCTCCAAAATTATTCTCAGACACTTTTGTTTTAATGTACTTAAGAAACATGTCAGTCCTTGGTATGGCTGCTGGCAGTGTATCTTTAGGTTTTGTAACGAGACCAGATGTTGTGGACTTTTTTAAAAACGTCAGTCAAACAGCAATTGGTTTACAGGACTTAACAAGAAGTTTGATGTTAAAGCAAGGTACATATATAAAGTCTCCATATGTAACGCTTCCGGATAAAGTGGATTTTGTTCAAAGACAGAAATTTTTAGCTGGATTGTTAGGAGATGTAAGACCCTTAACCGTTCATGAGATTACCATGCTGTTCAACAATATCCAAACAAACGCAATTGGAAAGACAATCATCATCGGATTTGCTCAAACCGCGCAAAAGAAAGAAGTCAAACAATATCTGATGCGCGGCAAACAAATCGCTCAAAAACATATTGATTTATTCAGCGATAAATTAAAAAAAGAAGATCTCCCAGCTCCAATGATTTGGGATTCCGCTCTATCTGACTCAACTGAACCTATTTTTTCAGATAAGTTAATGATGTTTCATGTTGCCTCAATGAACGCTGCTGGAATTGGAAACTATGGTACGTCGATGGCTGGGAGCCCGAGAAGAGATCTTGCCCTGCTTTATGCTTCATTAATCCCTGAAGTCGCATTATACGCGGAAGACGGTGCCAACATCATGATCAAAAACTCCTGGATGGAGGAACCTCCTCAAACCGACGACCGAAATCAATTAATAAAGGGAGATTAATCGGGCTCCCTCTCAATCTCGAATATTCAGTCTGCGAAAAAGGATGAACTGGATATTAATTGATTGGTACGATGCATTGAAAGTGTCATAAGTGAAATTTGATTTGGAATAATAACGATATAACTGGGTGAACATCGAGGTGTTACATGCGACTTATCATGTGGTTGATATGGGGATTAGCAGCTTGGAAATGGGGCGACTGGAGAAATTGGAAGAAATACCAGGCCACCATTCTGTATATGATGTACTTTAGTGCGGTTTACGAGATATTATGTTACAACTTTCCTATATGGAGATTTGAATACGACCGGTCGGTTCCCTTTCTGGTCAACCATCCACTGACTCCCATTGCTATAAGTTTAATTCTCTATCCATCCATTATTTTAATTTTCCTTGGAAGATACCCAAATGGCTCTTGGAAAAAAAAGTTAGGCTGGCAAATCCTATTTGTTTTTCTATTTTCTCTATCCGAATTCATCATATTTAAATCCGGTAAAATAACCTATCATAATGGGTGGATTTCGGATGGAGCATCATCTTTAATATTAACACCTTCTTCATGCTCAACCTTCACTACAAACGGCCATTATTAACCTGGATACTCTCTCTATTTTTTGTATTCTTTTACGTTTATATGTTTAAAGTCCCATTGGATTAACAGGGAGCAAGGGGAAGTACCCTTTGCTTCTTTTGATGACTGGTGTTCAGCACTAAAATAGTGAGATCCGGTGAAAGATTCCTTTTTAATAAACTGAAGCATCAGGTACGTCCTCTACTATTCAGGTCTCCTTGTTTTACAAAAAATAAAATGATCACCAGGATTCCAAACGTGCAGATGATCAGCACGGTATCCTCGCAGCCACAACTCTCCGTTTATTCGTCTAAGATAAAATCCTTTTGGAAAATCATCGTCTTCCGTTAGGATTTCTGATGCTATTGTGATGGAGCCTGACGGAGCTTTCTGTCGCTGTAAAGGATGCCTCGAATAACATTCAGGCTGATCCAGGTACTGCATTCTTAGGTGGGGTCCCAGCTCAAGAGGACACAATTCCAAGCCAAGTTCGCTCGCTTTTTTAAAGATTTGAGCCATAACAGCTCCATCTGGAAATCCCAGTGCCTCAACGGTTAGTTCAACCGTCTGAAGGCTGTACTTTGTTTCAGAAGTCGTAAATTTATCATCAGCTAATAGCCTCTCTCCATACTCGTTTATCAAGATAGAGCATTGTTGCAATTTCTGGATAAGCTGCGATTTCGTAAGTCCGCCAACCTCTACTGTTCTGAGAACAACAGGACAATCTGGATCAAGCAATCGAATTTCCTCCTAACATGGAGCAAAGGGACGTACCCTTTGCTTCTATTGATGACGGGTGTGCACAAAGTATATGGAGATTCGGTGAAAGATCCAATAAATAAATAGAAGCATCAGATACGTCCCCATACATATTGATTTCTGAATACTCAATACATTAAGATAAATAATTAAAGAGAGGGGAGATAAAATGTTTGGAATTATTAACTTTGAAGTGTTTTTAATTGCCGCAATCCTGCTGAACTTAACTCCTGGTACAGATACGATGTACATCGTGAGCAGAAGTATTGCTCAAGGCAGGACGGCAGGAATTTATTCCGCCCTTGGCATTTCAGCGGGAATCGTGGTTCATACGTTTCTGGCCGCATTTGGGTTATCGGTCATTTTGATGCAATCGGCGTTTTTATTTAATTTAATCAAGATTGCAGGTGCCATCTATCTTGCTTACTTAGGCATAAGGATGATCCTTACAAAAAATGAAGCAAAAGAACAGCAATCATTGCCAAAGCAAAGCAATAAAAAGATTTTCTTGCAAGGTATGATCACGAATGTGACGAATCCAAAGGTTGCTTTGTTTTTCTTAGCCTTTCTTCCCCAATTCATTCACACTCAATCAGGTGTTTCTACTCCCACACCTTTTATCATTTTAGGACTTACCTTCACCTTAACAGGAGGGATATGGTGTTTTATCACTGCTTATTTCTCTTCCATGGCAACTAGCAGGTTAAGGGGTAATTCCAAGGTTTCGACTGTTTTAAATAGATTAACAGGAATCGTTTTTATCGCAATGGGAATAAAATTACTACAGACAAAACAAGCATCCTGAGAGCATTGGAATACAATGCTCTTTTTTATATTCCGTTTGTTTAAAAGGATAGTTCCACAAAAAAGCGTAAATCCTTCCTGGATCAACGCATCCGTATTTCAGTGCTATGAATTTATCATTTCAAAAATTTTTTTAATAAAACAGAAGCACTAGAAACGTCCCCATGCTTCTAGTTCAATAAAATGAAATATTTACGCAGCTCCTCTTCATTAATCGAAATCCTTATCGACATGTCGATCGTTCGTAAAACAAAATCTTTGACGCCGATGAATTCAGATTCGGCAATCAAATAAAATTGGGTTCCCTTTTTCAATCCTTTAAAGTTTTTCCTAAGCTTATATCTCTTCATGATCGAATCTAGCTGCTCCAATACTCATAATTTAATCTGATGTATACAATCCACTATCCCATTCTTACAATATCAGTTCAACAAAAAGTGCGTTAATCCTTTGTGGATCAACGCACCCGGCAGTGTAATTTCAGTATCAATCTCTTTCTTTTGCTCTCTGTGTATCTCGAATATTCTTCTGAACCGTTATCGCGGCGAATACACTAAGGACAAATGACATCCCGTAGAATCCTTTTTCACTTAAAACAATACTTCCTGCATTATATAAACCGATTGCCATTAATGAAATCGATACAATAAGCGCAAACCAGCTAATGCCATAATATATGCTCGTAACCGGGATTCCCTCTTCCTTATCTCTGACTGCCTTTTGCAGAGATACGGCTGAATAGAGGCCAAATACTAAAACGGCAAAGTAATATCCTTTTTCGTTCAGCTCCATCGCTGCATTAAATAAACCAATCAAATAAGCAGCCACGCCTACCGTCAGCGCGGCCCAGGAAGCTCCTTTAAAAGCAGAAGTTGGCTCCCCCTCTTTCCGTTCCACTCTCACTTTCGGATTATTTCCTTTATCTAACTGGACTTCATTTTCATTAGACATGAATGTTTCTCCTCCATTTTTCTCATATAAAAAAAGACCCCACACTACAGTCTATTATATAGAAATCACTTACAAATAATAGATAATTTATTCATAATTTCCAATTTTTATTCCTGGGATCAAAGGGACGTACCCTTTGCTTCTTTTAATGACTGGAGTTAAGCACAAAAACATTAACATCAGGTGAAAGCTCCTCTTAATTTACAGAAGCATTAGAAACGTCCCCTTGCTTCTCCCGTCCCTTCACCTGCTTTAACGTGGCGACGATCAGAAAGCTGACGATTACTAATAGGAGCCATGAGCTCACTTTTCCGAGATGTACGAGGCTCCAGGCTTCGGTTTGGTTTGGGTATTGCCAAGCTCCAAAGAACGTTGCGATATTTTCGGCTATCCATATAAAAAATCCGATGAGCACAAAGGAAAGGGCGAGCGGCATTCGGTAACGAGTTCCATCAATTTCGTATGACGCCCATGATGGCCAGAAGAGGATCACGACAAGTCCAGATAACCACCAGCGAACATCCACCCAGTAATGGTGGGTGAAAAAGTTCAAATAAATTGCAGCTGCCAGTGGAACCACTGCCCAAAACGGCGGCCACTTGACCAGTTCAACCTTTAACCGCCTCCACGCCTGGCAAAGATAACTCGCTACACTTGCGTACATGAACCCGCTATACAGTGGCACTCCAAAAAATTTTGAGTATCCTTCCTCTGGGTAAGACCAGGAACCCATATGGACCTTAAAAAGTTCAAGCGTGAGGCCGATAAGGTGGAACATTGTAATCACCTTCAGTTCGTCCCGTGTTTCAAGCCCAGAACGCACCATTCCCCACTGCATCAGCAGGCAGATGATGAGCAGCCAGTCATAACGCGGCAGGAAGGGAAGTGGCATGAATCGTGTAAGAGCCAAAAAGGCAAAAATAACGACAGGAAACAAACAGGATAGGGCTTGCTCCCAGCCAAACCGTGCGAGTTGTTGCAATGGTCTCATGATTTGTGCTTCCATGGATAAATTCATGAGTAACTCCCCTTTTTGAAAAAGCTTTATTTAGTCATCACTTCGATATTCCAAAATATCTCCGGGCTGACACTCCAATGCTTTGCAAATGGCTTCCAAAGTGGAAAACCGAATCGCTTTCGCCTTCCCATTTTTCAATACAGAAAGGTTTGCCATCGTGATTCCGACCCTCTCCGAAAGTTCGGTTACGCTCATCTTCCTTTTAGCCAGCATCACATCAATGTTGATAATAATTGCCATTGTCTTCACCTCAGACCGTTAAGTCATTTTCAGATTTTATGTCGATGGCATTTTTCAATAGCTTTTGAAGAACAGCCGCAAAGACGGCAATCACCACGCTGCCAAAAATAATCACCATGCCGATCAGGATCATCCCTGGGGCATCGTCTACCTCAGCCATGAGATAGATAAGTGGCATAAATACCACAAATAAGGCACTGATGGTGATGGCACAGTATTTGATATTCTTTAACGCCATTACAGATAAGTCCGAAAACGCCTCGTTCTTGTCAATATAACTTAAAAGTCTTAAAGTCTGGTACAAAGCAGCGAAAAAAGCGATCACTGTTACATACAAACCGATTAAAAAGGGATATTGCAAGAAGTCTAGTGTTGGATTTAATTCCGCAAAAAATTCAGCGATCTCAGGTAACACAAATATGCTCAATGCAAGGACAGGAAGTCCCATAAGAAAAACGACTACCTTTAAAAAAAGTGTTTCTCGTTTCATAAAAAGCACCTCACTCATTTATTGTTCAGTTAAAATTTAACATGTTATTTATCGATTATCAATAAATAATTAATGATTATTATGATGTTTTTATCGATGTGAGTTTTTTCGCAAAAATAAAAAGCATTCTTCATAATGAAGAAATGCTTTTTAAGATTGAAATTTCCACTTTTCCACTTCGTCCCATGAACCATACATCTGCAAAACTCTGCATTTCACTTTTCCTGAAGGAACGGACAAGTTCGTTTCCTCGCCCACTTTTAAACCGATCAGCTTCATCGCAATGGGTGTGCCATAATAAAGTTTGTTTTCGTCGATATTCGATTCACCGTAGCCGACAATTTCGTATACTTCTTCTTCTGTAAAATCTGGATATTCACATGAACACTTGACGATTGATCCGATCTCGACTATTTCTGTATTTCGCTCATCGAACTGAATCACTTCAGCTGTTTTATACACATGTTGAATTTCGCGAATGCGTTCTTCTAATATTTGTTCATCCTGCTCTAATTTATGAAAATTCGGATTGGCTAACTTATCATCCCCGCAAGCATTAAAAGCAACATTTTTATCCAAACGCACTTGCTTCAATTCTTGTTCTGAATCTGCTATTTGCTGACGGATCAATTGTTCTCCATTAGGTGTGATTTTAACTGACATAGTATTCTCCTTAAATGTGATCTGCTGATTTCCACTCAATCAACAGGTACTAAAAATGATCTAGCACCTTTAACACTGACTCTATAAAAAAAGCGCCAACTTCTATTTAACAGAAATCAGCACTCCGTTTATTGAATTTAAAACTAGCGTGACGCTTTTGGCGGCTGGCAGACGTCACATTTACGCTGGTTATTATTTTTAAACTTCGTAAACGTTTTTTCAAAGTTGCTGCCACATGCACATTTAAACAATAACTTTTGAGAAAAACCGTGATACTCCGTCGATAACAGCTTGCTTTCCGAATTTTTCTCAACAAATTCATTAATTTTTTCGATTGTCCATCGTTTATTCATTCTCTAACACCTCTATAGTTAATCGCTAGGCGGAGGCTTTTTGGGCATCCGTTCAATTATTAGCAACAGCCGTAATCATCCTAAGTTCCTTATTATATCATGAGCTGGCAAACAATTAAACAAGCCGATCAGTTTACGAGTGCCAGGTCATTTCAAGTTTGAATTACTGTTCCTATATTCCTTCTATAAAAGTTGACCACAGCTGCCCTCCACATTTCAAAAATCTTCCTCATTAAGATAGACTATAACCAAGAATAGCGAATAGGAGTTTCCAAATGGAAAAATGGCAACAGCAAACGAGTTTAAAACCGTTCATAAAGCTTATTTTATCAACGAAAATCCCTAGGGGGGCTCTTTTTACAGGGATCGCAGCCAGTCTGTTCACAATGCTCACCGGTCTGACGGTGCCAATCCTGACGAAAAACCTGGTCGATGGCTTTTCGGTCGAAGCAATCAGCATGCCGCTCGTCATTGGGATTGCAGCAGCGTTCATCCTTCAGGCCATCATCAGCGGTGCCTCCATCTACCTGCTCAGTTTTGTCGGGCAAAAGGTCGTCGCGAGATTGCGCGAACGGATGTGGGCAAAGCTGATTCGCCTGCCTGTCCGCTATTTTGACAAGCAGGCGAGCGGCGAAACGGTCAGCCGGATCGTGAATGATACGAGTATCGTCAAGGAACTGATCACCACCCATTTCCCGAACTTTGCGACTGGCATCATCTCGATTATTGGCGCGATCATCATTTTACTTTTAATGGATTGGAAAATGACCCTGTTAATGCTCATTTCCGTTCCCCTTACGCTCGCGATCATGATGCCGCTTGGCAGGAGAATGGCGAAAATTTCACGCGGACTCCAGGATGAGACTGCTGTTTTTACCGGGCATATCACCCAGACCCTTGGCGAGATCCGATTGATGAAGGCGTCAACCGCGGAAAAAATCGAAGAGGAAAACGGCTATAACGGAATTGACAAGCTATTCGGCTTTGGCCTAAAGGAAGCACGGATTTTTGCGATGATCGGACCGATTATGCAGCTGATGATCATGGCTGTCATCGTGCTCATCATCGCTTATGGCGGCATGCGTGTCGTTAATGGAACGATGACGACAGGCTCCCTGATCGCCTTCCTGCTTTATTTATTCCAGATCATCATGCCGATCACATCATTTGCGATGTTCTTTACCCAGCTGCAAAAAGCGAAAGGCGCAACTGAGAGAATCATCGAGATTTTGGATCAGCCGCTGGAGGAAGGCC
Source organism: Heyndrickxia sp. MSNUG (assembly GCF_049532715.1). NCBI lineage: Bacteria > Bacillati > Bacillota > Bacilli > Caryophanales > Bacillaceae > Heyndrickxia > Heyndrickxia sp. MSNUG. The sequence continues at coordinate 599,319 of NZ_CP150978.1, read as the reverse complement.
AGAAAGGAATTGAAATGGATATCAGCAACCTTCCGATCACGGTCGACAACGTTTCTTTTTCCTACAGTGAAGAGGAGTCTGTCATAGACGGCGTCTCTTTAGAAGCACAGCCAGGACAGATGGTGGCGCTTGTGGGCCCGAGCGGCGGCGGAAAAACGACGATGTTCGGGCTTCTTGAACGCTTTTACGAACCGACCTCAGGTGAAATCCGGATAGGAGACACACCCATCCAGCAGCTGTCTCTCACATCCTGGCGCAGCCAGATCGGCTATGTCTCACAGGAGAGCGCGATGATGGCCGGAACGATCCGTGAGAATTTATACTATGGCTTGGAAAATGCCGAAACCATCCCCGATAACGCCTTTGGGCAGTCGCAAAAATGGCTTATGCAGATCAATTTATCGAATCATTCCCAAATGGGCTTGATACGGAGGTTGGTGAACGAGGCGTCAAGCTTTCGGGCGGGCAAAGGCAGCGCATCGCGATAGCACGAGCATTTTTAAGGAATCCCAAGATCCTCATGATGGACGAAGCAACCGCAAGCCTCGACAGCCAGTCAGAGGGGATCGTCCAGGAGGCATTGACTCGATTGATGGAAGGCAGGACCACCTTTGTCATTGCCCACAGGCTATCCACAATTGTGAACGCAGATCAGATCATTTTCATTGAAAAAGGCACGGTGACCGGCATCGGCACACATCGTGTACTAACTCAAACACACGCATTGTACCGGGAATTTGCAGAGCAGCAGCTGGCTTAACTTACTACTAAGATTAAAAAAGGACTCCATGTGTTTGAACCTCAATTGTTAAAGCAACGAACAATTGACAGTTCACTTGATGGAGTCCTTTTTTTGAATATTGCCTGCTGCTGTTGTCTTTAAAATTTCTTATTGAGGCATAAGCATCCATCAGTTTAACTAGAAACTTTCACAAAGATTTTATATAGAAAAAAGCCGCTTAATAAGTAAAAAAAGGCGTGAATCCTTTTTGGATCAACGCCTCCGCTATAAAAAAGCAGCTCAGCCCCCGACCAATTTTCCCTGTAAAACAAAAATGTTATTATCTAGCTGTTGGAAAAACTCTTTTAACCATTTCACTAAATTCATCGTACAAGCCACTTACCGGTTTCCCATTTTGAATTTTATTAACGTAATCACCCATACGGTTAACAAAATCAGGATTGCTTGAAACATAGACATTATTGATACTTTTATCTGTGGATTTTACCCGATCAGAAATTTTATCTTCGATATCTTTTCTGAGTTTACCTGTTTGGTCATCGTTTAAAACAACTGCTACATAAGCAGTACTGTCTGTGACAATTACATGTGCTCTTGTTACTTCATTTAAACCCTCAACGTTGTTTTTAACTTCGTCATGAACTCGCATTTGTACTTCATCATTGTAATCTAAATTATCATTAAGAATCCTTGCTCCCTTCTTTTCACCAGGGGAGGTCAAATCGTAATTTTGAACTCTTGTATCATTGTTATCCCTAACATCCTCTCTCGCTCCATTGTTCATCGCACACCCCGTGCTTACAGCAATTGTTAATAAGATAAAAGATAAGCTTCGAATTAACTTCATGTTTGTCCCTCCTAATATTCATTTCAATTTTAGAGTAGCCAGACAATCGGTTATTATGTAAAAACTAATTACTGAAACAACGTCCTTTTTGAGATATGTGAGCATTATCTATGAAACAATGGATAATTAGGAAGAATCCGTCTTTTATAGTGATGTTAAGTCTCAAAGTAATAAAGAAACTGATTAAAGCTTCTATAAAAAAGGAACTTAGCCGGTATGTCTCCATGCTTTCTTTTCCCATTACTTATGTTCATAATCAATTACCTCTACTTTAAAACCGTGACTGCATCCAATTTTGAGGCTGTCGCATGATGGAGAGACTCTTACTTTAACCAGGTCATCTGTATATTCCAAGGGGCTATTGCGTTTATTAGGAACTTGCAGCTTCAAGGTAATATCGTAGGAATGATTGTTGTTATAAACAATACCGACAATTCTCTGTGACTGCCAGCCAAAAGTAGCCGCATCATTACCTGGGTATTCTTCCATCACTCTTTTATCGATAGATGGAAATATAATATCTCTAATGATGTCCTCAGGGGTGACGTACCAGTCTTCTGCGAATGGTTTAATTTCCTTAGGCTCTGGAGGTTTCGCGTTCACTAAGTTTCCTGCGATAAACATTAAAGAAAGAGTAAAAAGGAAAATCAGTTTCTTCAAAGGTGCACACTTCCTCATTTTTTCAGTTAGATTTCGCATCTTTAAATAATCCTATTCACGCCATCCAATAATCCATTGCTAACAAGACTTAATGTTCAGACTCTCCGTTAGCAATTGACTTGTTTTCAAATGAAAAAGGACTCCTAGCAAACTGCCTTTAGTCATTTTTGAAAACTAAGGTGCAGTTCATGGAGTCCTTTTTGCTCTATTCAGCTTACGTACCATTTATAAGTGAATTCTATAATGCTGCTGACACAGATTGTTTTTGCAGACCGTTGGCAAGCAGGCTGTACGCAACTACTTTTTTCTTGTACTGTTTTACAACATCCACGTGATCAGGATATCTGAACAAGAGGATCTTCACATCCATTTTTCCTCTTTTAGCATGAATGATTAACGGTGTCCCGCTGTCCTCCGGATTTAGAAACAATTGCTCGGTTCCTGGCCAAATATATTGCTTTTCTAAAAATGTCGCTTCGTTGAATGATTTGATGACTTCCGCCTTGTCTTCACCTTCCAATGTGATTCCATCGAAGGTTACGGTGACGTCCGCATCATTCAGCTTTGAATGCACGCCAAATTTACTAAACATCCATTCGATTGCCCCGGTTGGAAGAGAAGTAATCGCTATTTTAAATAAACTAAAGAGAATTATCGGAAGGATAACAGCCCAGGTCATTTTCATCATCTCCGTATGGTTTAGTCTATATTATTTACCTTTGAAATTATAATCCTTTTGGACGAAATATCAACAAATCAAGCCTATATAATTTAGACATTCTTTATCCTTGTTCACAAAAATTTCATTTTTCGGGGACGTACCCTTTGCTTCTTTCCAGTGGGAATCAGCCTCTAAGTATGATAGGAACCAGTGAAGGCTTCTAAAAAAAATGGAAGCATTAGATACGTCCCTACGCTTCAAAAAAAGAAGCATAAGAAACGTCCCCTTGCTTCTACTTTTCCAAAGAGAATAACGCTTCTGAAAACCTCCTAATTCCTTCATCTATATTTTTCACATTTTCCCGGGCAAAAGTAAATCGTACAAACCCTTTGTCAGATCCCAATGTGGAGCCTGGTGCATAAATAACTCCTCTTTTAATGGATTCTTCCAGCAATTGCGATTCATGATAATCCTTTTTCAACTTGCACCACAGATGGATTCCGCCTTGTGGAACGTCAAACTCCACCTGGTCTTTCAAAGTTGAACGTAGACTGGCAACAATCTGGTCTCTCCTCAGTTTTAGCTCCTTCACTAATTTGTTAAGATGATCCTCGAAATAATCAGAGTCCAAAAAATCATTTGCAATCCATTGCGTGAAGCTTGCATGTCCGAAATCAACTTGCTGCTTGGCATCTGCTAACCTTTCTATGACCAACTTTGGCCCGATAATCCAGCCAATTCGCAATCCTGAAGCGACGATTTTAGACAGAGAACTAATATAGAGGATGTTTCCATCGACATCCATCGACTTTAACGGAGAAGCGTCTTCCCCCGTAAAGGAGGTTAAACTATAAGGATCGTCTTCCACTATGGGTATACCATGCTTAGACGATAATTCCAGTATCTTTTTACGACGGTTCCTATCAAGAAATGCTCCCGTGGGATTTTGGTAAGCAGGATTAAGAAAGATCATTCGAATGCGATGCTTTTTGTGCAATTCGATTAAATCATCCGGGTTCATCCCATCCTTGTCGACAGGAAGGAAAAAAGGTCTTAATCCCGCTGACTGAAAGACCGGCAGCCCGTAATGATAGGAAGGCTCTTCTAACGCAATGGCATCCCCTGGTTTTAACAGACATTGAACCACCAGATGAAGGGCTTGCTGGGCACCGGAAGTAATCAGAATAGAGGAGGGGTCCGCTGTGATTCCCCTATACCTTTTTACATGCTCAGCAATGGTTGTCCTTAAAATTTGATTTCCCTGAGGATGATCATATCCCAGGCTACCATTGAATGTCCTCGTAGAGGTGATCTGACTAAAGGACTTCAAAGGAAATAAATCCTCCGATAATTCCCCGCTTGCCAGGTTGATAAGTTTGTGGTCTTCCATTTCTCTTCGTATTCTTTGGGAAACGGGCAAATTGGGCAGGAACGAACCCGCCTCAATATAACGATTCCAGCTGGGAACTCTTCTCTTCGTTACTCCCCATATGTCCTTGCTTATTAACGTCCCGCTCCCTCTTTTCCTTTCAATCAATCCATTTGATTCAAGTTCATCATATGCAGCAACCACAGTACTTCTATTTATACCAAGTTCCTTGGCTAATGTTCGTTCAGAAGGTAAAGGTTTATCAAGCGGAAACGTTCCGTCTGATATCCCATTTTCAATATACTCAGCAAGCTGCTTAAATACTGCCTTTTTAGCTTCTCGATTCGGTTTCCAATCCATGATGATCCCCTTTAAAAATTGATACTCAAAGTCAATCCTTTTAAACTATGAAGACTTCATGTCTGTAAAAAAATAACCTATCGCCAAATTGACGATAGGTATTTGTTATTTTAACCTAAGCAAACCATTTAATGTAAACGCCGACAGCAATAAAAGACAATACAATCACAACAATATAAATAACAGAAAGATTTGTCGTATTTTTCACCGTCGCGTTCCTATACCCTTCATCACTTTTACCTGCTAATAACAAGGTAAAAACAAAGGAGGCAACGACAATAAGAATAACTAGAAATATCCCCAGCTTCATAATGCACCTCTTGCAAAGAAACATGTTTTTTTATCATTATAACGATTATATCAGAAACACAGACCATCCACTTCACATAAAGATTGCTCATCCAATTTGAACATGGGGACGGTTCTCATGTTCCACTTTGGAACACGAGAACCGTCCCCGTGTTTTTAATTATTGATGGCCATCCTTCCTAGCGGGCCGTCTTCTTTGATTATGTCCTGAAGTGCATAAACGGAGATGGGGAACATTGGGAATCCGAATGCGTAGGGGGTGATATCATACAGCTGGAAAAAGATGATGAGTGATTTGTCGGCTACATAGAAATCCTGTTCAGGCTTTATCGCTGTAAAATCGCTGATCAGGAAGATGTCACGCTCTTTGATTTGCAGTTTGACCAGCTTAGAAATCCGGGCGATATAGTCGCTTCCTGGTTTGAAAAAGTCCTTCAGACTGCACTTTTTCTCACCCTTAAGATCGAACGTCAACGCCTTAATATAGGTCATCGGATGGGCAGCATGAAAATGATACGTATTATTCGCCAGCGACAGGCTCAGCACCTCACGCTGGTTGTTCTTTATCTCATACGAGCCATTCATCCACTCAACCGTGGCCGGTGAATCTCCAGCCTGTATATTAATTAAATTCTGCGTTTCCTTCACAATGCTTCGATTCATGAACCGCTCAAATTGATGATTCGTCACCTGATAAACATGCGGATAACAAACCTCCCACTCAGGGGCATTCCCGATTCGAAGCGTATGGATACCTGCTGGCAGCGTACATGCCATGGCCTACACCCTCTTTTTCATTACCTTATTCGCAGGCGCGACTTTGGGTGATTGCCTGGAACATGGGGACGGTTCTCATGTTCCACTTTGGAAAGCGAGAACCGTCCCCATGTTTTTTTCAAACGCCCCTGTCCTTTTCCCCTCTAACTTTGTATATAGAAGGTGAAAGGAGGTGAGACAAGATGGCATTAGCGATGTTGAAGGATTCATCAATCAGGCTTTCATTCGAAACGGGAATGAATGAGAAGGGCGAACCGATCTACAAAGGCAAGACTTATTCAAATGTACGAAAAGAAGCTACTGCAGACCAGGTAGACCAGGCTGCGAAGGCATTAGGTGGTCTTAGCGCGAACTTGCTTAACTCTGTTGAGCGTAACGACAGCTTTGAAATCATCTAATTCTACGACTAAATAATAGAATAGGAGGTGAAAAAACATGGCTAAAACACTAGAATTGCAGTTCGTCACTGACCTTGGCAAAAACACCAAGCTTACGGTAGATAACCCGAAGGAACCGATCGATCCAGCAGCAGTCAAGCTTGCGATGGAGCAAATCATCGCTTCCAACGCGTTCCAGACTCCAAGCGGTACCCTTGTTGCCGTTGGCAGTGCCCGCGTCATCGAACGTAACGTAGCAGAATATGAACTTGTCTAATGAACGTCAGCCGGTCTTCTTCATGGACCGGCTTTTTTTGTAAAATAACCCCCAAAGGAGGAAGCGCAAATGGAACAGCTGATTCCCTTCATCAGTGACGTAGGATTCCCGATCGTTGTGACCCTGTATCTGCTTCATCGAATCGAAGCCAAGCTTGATACAGTCGTCCAATCGATTCAAAGCCTGCCCGCCCGAATGCAGGAGAAGGCATAACTTGACCCTGCGACCATCTCTCTTTATAAAAGCGGGATGCTAAAAAAACCTTTTTCTTATCTAAAAATTTATGCCCAAAAGAAAGCTGCCGGGATCATCCCAGCAGCTCTTGTATTTTTCCGATGCACTAATCCCTCACACATTTCAAATGAAACAGGCAGTCCTAACCTTGGACCTCCATATCTTCTATCAAACTCCTAATTCTGATCTGCATACCTCCACCAAAAAGCTGTGGCCATCAATCCTGCCAGGCCTGTTATAAAAACAATGACATAGCTAATAGGTTCGATTGCCATTTCACCACTGCCGTCCATTCCACTGGCCAATGCCGGAATCGACCATGGCACGTATTGACCGTAGCCAGTAGCCGCAATGATTTGAGCGATGATCATGGTGAAAATGACATAACCTAATGGAGATAAATACCCCTTGCCAATGGTAGCAAAAAACCCGACCGGTGCGGATATCAACAGTGTCAGGACGGAGCAAACAAAGAATACTAGTGTTTCCTGCTTCAGCAGCTCGGATGAGTAGCCAGGTATGTCAACCTGATGTCCAACTACAAGCGCTAAAACAAACACGATCATCGAAAGCAGCAAACACCAGACAAACACAACGATAAATTTTGAAATAACAATATACTCGCGCAGGATGGGCAAAGCAAGCAAATCTTTCATCGTTCGATCAGAAAACTCCCTGCCGAAAATCCAGCTCATCACAAACCCAAATGCCATTAAGCCGCCAATCGATATCGCCTGGGCAATCAGCCCAAAATAGGACGGCCAATCTGCAGACCCTGCCAGCTGCGCCTTTGCTGAGATAATCCCCATCTTCTGAGCATGATCTGGATCTTTCAAAATATACATGAACAGCCCGCCGACAAACGGAATCATCAGCATAGCAAGCATCGTGATGAAGGGAACCCTAGAACGAAAGAACTTTTTGCTCTCGACTGAAACAGCGACCGCTAATTCACGCATGGATTTTCTCCCCATTCTCAATCATCCGTAAAAAGTAATTCTCCAAATTCTCTTTGTTCACCTGTAAAAGCGTCGGCGGACATCCTGCCTCAACGAGCATGGCAGCGACCTGGTCAGGATGATTGACTGCATGATCCCCGATCACTTCCAAGTAATCTGAGGCCAAGGAAAAATCATATCCATTTTCCCTAAAGATCTCTTTCATCATATCTCTCTGTCTTCCATCGACCACCAGCGTCTTTTTCAGCTCGTTTTCCAGACTGGCAGCATCCATTTCCCTGACCATTCTTCCATTGTGGATAATCGCAATATTGGTCGCCATTCGCGACACTTCATCAAGATTATGGCTGGAAACCAAAATCGTCACACCTTCTTTTCCCGCCAGGTCTTTCAGCAGCTCACGCACTTCCACAATCCCTGCTGGATCCAGCCCATTCGTCGGTTCATCGAGTATCAGGATTTCCGGTTTGTGGATGAACGCCTTCGCAATCCCAAGACGCTGCGCGTTCCCCAGCGAAAGATGCTTTGCTTTTACCGAGGCGTACTGTTCTAATTTCAATAACTCCATAATCCACGAAATCCGGCTACGATCCTTCATGCCCCTAAGCTTCCAGACAATCTCGAGGTTTTCCTTCACCGTCAGTTCAGGGTAGGAGTACGGCGTTTCCACGATGTAGCCAACATGTTCCCACATCCGCACATTCCCCGCCGTCACTTTCTCTCCCCGTATAAAACATTCACCCTTCGTGGGAGCGATCATGCCAAGGAGCATGCGAATCGTTGTCGTTTTTCCGGCTCCATTCAAACCAAGGAAACCGAAAATCTCCCCTTTTTTCACCTTCAAGTTAACCGAGTTGACCGCAATCGTCTCTCCATACGCCTTCGTTAAACCAGAAGCAACGATGACTTCACTCATCCCCAGCATCCTCCCCCATTAATTGCAGCGCAATTCCATGAATCAACATTTCCAAAGCCCCGTCAAAATGCTCCTCGCCAATTTCCTTCACATGGAGCATACTCAGAAAAATCGCCCTTAAAGAAGCCGCGGCGACATGAGGATCACTTCCAATGTTAAAATCACTAAATAAATTTTGGGCAATCAGATCATCAAACGAATGATGACGAGCAATCTCCTCTACAGGAATTTTCCTCATCAGCAAATCCATTTCCCCATTCTGGATGATATTCATTAAAAACGAATGCCTCACCCGCTGATAAATACTGTAAAGAAATTCACTAAAAGCTTCAGCAGTCCGTTCACCGGACGCCTGCTGCACACTCATACCCTCCGCCATCAACGAGACCTGAAACTCCTCCAGTACTTTAAAAAACAAAATTTCTTTAGAGGGGAAGAATTGATAAAAAGCTCCCTTCGAGATGCCAGCCATTTGCACAAGCTGATCCACCGTCGTCTTCTTGACGCCATATTTCCCGAGACAATCCTCTGCTGCTTCCATTAACTTTTTTCGAATCTGTTCTTTTTCACTTTCAGTAAAGGCAGTCGCCATTACAAACCTCCGTACTGTATGACCAAAATTGTTTTTATAGTCATAGACTAACATAATTAACCACCAAAACGCAATATAAACACGGGGACGGTTCTTTTGCTTCATTCTGAAGCATGAGAACCGTCCCCGTGTTTCCACATTAGGATTTTTCGAATGATATCGTAAAGGATGTCCCAATATTTTTTTGACTGCTGACTTGAATGGTTCCATTGTGATTTTGGATGATTTTATAGCTGACCATAAGGCCTAAGCCATTTCCATCCTGTTTTGTCGTGAAAAAAGGCTCTCCTAATTTTTTCGCCTGTTCTTCATCCATCCCAACCCCATTATCTTTAACGGTGATCCGAATATTATCGGAAGACTTTTCTAGGGTAATATGGATTCTCCCGCCGTTCGGCATCGCCTCAATGGAATTTTTGATCAAATTTAAAAACACCTGTTTTAATTGAGATTTTTCTCCCAATATCTTAACTTCCTCTTCAGGAAATTCGAATTCCATTATGACGTTCTTCAAGATTGCTTCGGGCTCAAGAAACTTAATGACACCACTCAAAATGACCGTCAAATCACACTCACTAAAATAAAACTGATGAGGCTTGGCGAAAACCATAAATTCACTAACAATCAAGTTGATCCTCTCAATTTCTTCAATAATAATATCTGTATAATTTTGTCCAGTATTGCTTTCGTTCAGCAATTGTACAAATCCACGGATTGATGTTAATGGGTTGCGTATTTCATGGGCAATCCCAGCTGCCAATTCCCCAATCATGGCAAGCTTTTCCGCTTTACGTAGGCTTTCTTCCGTTTTCTTCTTTTCTGTTATGTCATATTGGATGGAAATATGCTGATATCTTTCTCCATTCGAATCAAGAAAGGGAATGATTGTCGTATCCACCCAATATTTTGAACCATCTTTTGCCTGATTGACGATTTCCCCTTTCCAAACCTCTCCTCTTTCAATGGTCTCTAATATTTTTTTAAAAAAAGAAGGAGGATGGAAACCTGAACATACAATAGTATGTTTTTTCCCTATTAATTCTTCTTCAGTATATTGATAGATATTGCAAAACTTATCGTTCACATAGGTAATTCTATCTTCTTTATCACTAATGGAAAAAATAGTAGCTTCATTTAAAGCTCTCTTAAGATCGGCAAGCTCCCTATGGGAAATCTGTAAATCTTGATTCGATTCATTAAGAGCAAATTTAGTGAAGGATAAGGCTTCATTATAATGGATAAAAAGTGTGCGTGAAATGAGCTGATAGAGAGGTTCTAGTATTTTAATGACGTCAAAAAGCGTTTCAGCCGAAATCCTCTTGCCCATGAATTCACTTTCAAGTAAATCCATGATTCTCCCTCGCGTGCGATAAATGAAATTGATGGCCTGGTCCAGTGGTACCATCGAATTGACTGACTTTAAACCGAATACATCCGCGAAAGTGAGTAAAGTATTTTTGTCCTTATCACTTGATGTGATCAAAAACTCCCCCATTAAAAAATAAAGACTTTTTTCCGAATGCTGTAAAGATCCTAACTGGCTTAACAAATAGGTATACTGCTCCTTTTGATCCATTCGATTATCCACGATTTGAGCCGTAAAATGGCCACCTAATTCCTTAATCTTCCCGCCAATAACTTTTATTTGTCCATTCATTTCGACCCTCATATTAACTAGTATTTTTATACTATATTTAGACAAATTCCATTGGATTTCCTTCTTTTTCATGAACATGGGGACGGTTCTTTTGTTCCATATTGGAACGCAAGAACCGTCCCCACGTTCCAATTGTCACAAAACTGACACACCCACCCCCTCCCTGCCATGTCCTTTTTAATCGCCGGCTTGTATATAGACGGTGAAAGGGTGGTGCATTAGCATGCATATTAAATCTACTAATATTGAGAGTTTTGCAGAATATTCACAGTTCAATTCACTCGGGGAGTTCAATAACCATTTTGAAATGTGGATGGAGGATAAGAAAAAGTATTTCACGAAAGGCGAGCTGATTGGACTGAAGCGGCTGGCTCGTTTTGCAGCCAAAGTTCCTGGCGTTGCCAATGCAAAAATCGGAACCGTGCTGAAGGCGATCTACGAGGAGTATGGAGAAATAGGAATGATTTCGCGATCCACTTTTAAAAGAATGATCATAAAAGCAAGCAAAATCGGGATTTTCACCGTCTATGAAACCGAGCGCAAGAACGGGTCACAATCAAGCAACCTTTATGTTTTCTGTCGCTTTCCTATGAATGAACCACTAACCGAGGAAAAATTGAGCCACCATAATAAAACTATCATTCCTTCTAAAACAAACATTAAAAAGAATAATAAACGTGAAACAACGCCTGTTCAAAATCAATCAGCTGAAGATTCGTTAAAACCAAACCAGACAGCTGACATGAATGAAACCGCAGCATCTAAAATAGAACCTGAAGACCACTTGTTTGTCAGCGATCGAGTGCCAGCAGCATTTGTGGGTTTGGTAAAATATTTCTTCCCTAAGGCTAAAACCATCGAAGATTTCTGGAGGATGAGCATGATCTCCGCTTATCGCAACAACTCTGAGAACGATCAAGACAGAATGCTCACTGTATCCCTGGATTCCTTTAAGCAGCTCGTCCGCAAGCTAAAGTCCAAGGTAACCGTGAAAAATCCAGTTGCTTATTATACCGGTATCATCAACAAGAAGTTTCAGGAGATGTATTTTGCAGATCTTTTTGAAATGGGATTATCTGAGGATTTGGTGCAGTGACATCTGCTTTAAAAGGTTTCTTGGGAACCTGGAAGAACAAATAATGGAAAAAGTGGTCATCAATAAGGCCTATTGGGGACCAAAAATCACAAATATCGGAAAAAGTTGGCGCCAATAAGGCCTCTTGGATACCTAAAATAACAAAAATCGGAAAAAGTGGACGCCAATAAGGCCTCTTGGATACCTAAAATAACAATAATCGGAAAAAACGGGCGCCAATAAGGCATCTTGATTACCTGAAATAACAAAAATTTTATAAAAATAAATCAAGAAAAGCGCTCCGTGATCCACTCAATCCATTTATTCCTATGTATATGGTTTTGAGAAACCTCAAAGAGCAATAAGCAACAATGGTTACCATAAAGCCAAAAACCATTACACGATTCGCCCCGTAACAGAATTCAAATAACCTATGTATAGGAATAATGCACAGTTATTCTGAAAGGGGATTGAAAAAATGCACTGTAAATACTGTCACTCTGAGGTTCAAGCTCAATATCGGGTGAACCAGCGAGGAGACTTTTTTTGCAACGACGACTGCTACGACGAATACATTGATCCTACAGAGCAGCCACCGGATGATTTTTCGCATCCATATATTGATGACTATGAGTTAATGCGCAGCAATTATTTGGACTGGCTTGAACACTGGGAATCGGATTTGGTCCACTATAAGGGAGCAAAACTGGCGTTAAAAAAGACGGAAATGCTGGAAACGATGGATGAGGTTTTTGAGGAATATTGGGATTACTATATTTCCGAAGGAGATGACGGTGTTTTTGCGAAAGAAATTTACTTTTACCTCTTAAAATTCGAGGATTTGAAAAAGAAAATCAATCATTATGCAGGTTGATCCAAAAAATCCACCTCACAACCAGTGAGGTGGACCCTGCCATCAAAACGAAAAAATGGAAAAATAGGAACACGAGAACCGTCCCCATGTTTCACCCGTGTTACTCCAATCCGGCGTTCTCGGATGCTATTCTTGTGAGTGCTGACCAATCGTGCTTTCCTCTTCCCTTTGCTACTGACGCGAGCAGGGAATCGTGCAGCAGGCTTGCGAATGGCATTGGTGCTTGTTTGGCGTTCGCTTCTTCGAGCACCAAATTGCAATCCTTCAGGCCAAGTTCCAGCTGAAAGCCTGCGGGTTCAAATTTCCGGTTGGCGATCATTGAACCGTATCCATTGTAGACGGTGCAATTAAATAAGGTGGACGCATACACCTCTGCCGCCACTTGCCGGTCGATTCCATTCTTCTCTGCCAGATTAAACGATTCAGCCATCGCTTCCATCGCCGCCATAATCATGAAGTTGCCGCCAAGCTTGATCACATTCGCGTTCCCCGGCTCCTCACCAAGATCGAACACACGCTGGCCCATTGCCTCCTGAAACGGCTTTACTCGCTCTTTTGCCTCATTCGGACCTGATGATAAAATAAATAATTTCTGTGCCGCGGCTGCATCCGGTCGGCCAAATACAGGAGATGCAACATAATGGCTATTGTGCTGATGATGAAATTCAGCAAGCTTGCGTGAAGTATCCGGTGAAACGGTACTCATCGATAAATGGACGCCTCCCTCACCAAGCTTTTGCCCGAAACCTTCATCACCCATTGTCACCTCTTCCAACGCTTGATCGTTAGACACCATCGTGATGACAATGCCGCCAGGAACGGCCACATCTGCTAGATTTTCAACCAGTTCTGCCCCCGCCGTGACAACATCCCTAGCTTTTTCCGGCGTACGATTATATACCTTAACGTGATATCCCGCCTTTAACAAACTTTTCAACATTGGTGCACCCATATTGCCGAGACCAATAAAACTAATGACTTTTTCCATATCCTCGCTTACCTCCAAATCACGCAATTTTGTTCCTTTGATTTTAATACATTATGAACAATTTTGTTCATTTGGAGTCTCGGTTGAATAATGTAAAAATACAAAAGAACCTAATCCACCATCAGATTAGGTTCTCTTGGATCATATATTTTTATGCTCATTAATCAGCTGCTTATTTTCCCTTTTCAAAAGCTGCCACATCGGTATATACGTAATGCAAAATACAATGAGTGCGGCAACTTCTAGATTAATATAATACATAATCCCACTGCCAAAAAAGCTCAGGATCGTCTTTGATTCTGTTGGACTCGCTAAATAGAAGAAATTCGTATCGAGCAGGATATTCAGGATAAAAATAGGAACGGCTATGATATTGACGACGAGATAAGAGAATAGGATGGCTTTTCGAGGAACGCGATATCCTTCAAAAAGGATAAAATACAAGGCGGCAATTGGAATGGCAGAATGGTGAAGGAAATATTCGATAAAGTGAAAGTGAGGAAAAACGTAGGACATTTCAGGTGTAACCATGGCTAAAATCGCAGGCAGAGTGCCGATGAAATATAAGACATAAAACCCTTTTACACTCTTCTTCAAGAATAAATACATCGCTAAAAAGGAACTCATCGAACATAGATGCAAAGGAAGATCCCCCACATCCCATTGGCCCGTCAGAATCAGCCATAAATGCGCAGATACCTCACAGGCCGGCAAAGTCCAAAAAATCGTCCACTTTACTACCTTCTGATGAGGTTTAAGCCTTTTCCGAAAAAGCACCATTGCGAGACAGACAGCAAAGAAAAGCCCAAGCGTAATCAAGTGCTGCGCCGAAAACAACTCAAAACCCTGCATACCAGTAACAGAAAACATAATGTCATCACCCCTCCCTGAAAAATAAAAATGCTGTTACCTATATTACTATGCAGAGAAGCAAAGGGACGTACCCTTTGCTTCTTTCGTTTTCAAAAATTCTGAGGAGTGAAAGCAGTTACGGAGTTCTTACCTGACATACTTGAGACATCCGAGTAAGTGGACATCACTCATTTACCGAGAATGGAAGCACAAGAAACGTCCCCTTGCTTCCAAGATGCTTCCCCTTGCTTCGGTGCAGCAGGATTTTTTATTTATATATAGAATACAAATAGGGAATGAAACTGAACTGGAGGTTGTTATATTGGTTGCAACGCAAGCGATTTTGGCATGGACTTTTATTTCGGAATGCCCGATTCCTAATGATGTGAATGATTTATTGGTTGAGGGGGAAACAGCGGTTGCCGCTTATAAAACGATACGTGACAGTGCAATTTTCACAAACAAGCGATTAATCGTAAGGGATGCACAAGGCCTGACTGGGAAGAAGGTTGAGATCTACTCTCTGCCATATTCCTCAATCAATATGTGGTCATCGGAAAACGCGGGGAGTTTGTTTGATTTTAACGCCGAGGTTGAATTATGGACAAGAGCTGGTCATATCAAAGTGAATCTAAAAAAAGGCATTGATGTGCGCAAGTTTGATAAATTGATTGCTGAGGCGCTCCTATAATCCTTATGAAAAAGCATTCCTTGTCAGGTGACATGGAATGCTTTCTTCTATTCTCTCGATCTCAAGTGGCTATATAACTCTTTTTCCAATGAAATGAGCGATTAAAACAATTGGGATGGCCAACAAGACAAAAGGCAAACAGGTCACAATCGTATCCCAGTTTATGATCCGCCTTTCCAATAAAGAATTTAACATAACCCAACAGTATGGCAGGACGAGAAAAGCGGACGTAATGACCCCTGGTGTGATCGAACGGAATAAAATCGATTGGCCAATATGGGTAAAAACGTGAATAAAGAAAACTAGATTCACGGCTGTGAAGAAATGAATGCTTGCGGCTGGCCCGCCTTTCAGATACTGGCTTGCCATGAAAGTTGAACTGCTGACGAATAGAAAAACGATCAATACGGCTACAGACATCTGGGCAGTCGTCATTGAAAATTGTTTCACTACCCTTTCCGCCATTCGTTCCGGCAAGACCTTTGCGACGGTGCTTGAATGTTTAGCAACCCATCTTTCCAGCATAATAATTTCTTCAAAGTCATGAAAAATAAACACAATCGGAAATAACCAAATCAACGTTTGGATATCCATCAGTTGCGCACACTACCTTCCTCCTAAATTGCTCAGAATCTATGACTGTTCGATTCTCTTATACCAGAGATTTTTAAAATCAACCCACATTTTCGAAGTGAACGTGACCCCCTCAAGCTCTTTGTCATAGGACGCCTCTACCATCTTATGCACGAGAAAAATGATCACGCTCTCACATGCTAAATACATCTCCAACTTTTTCAACAGCTCTCTCCTAACATCCTCGGACGTCTCGGACTTGATTATGTCAATCCGGTTCCTTAACTCTTGTTTAATACTTGTTTCAAGGAAAGGATAGATGAAGCCTTTCTCAAACAAGATTAGATCCAGAATGGAGATCATCCCCTCATTTGGTGTAGCCTCGAAAAGAAGCAGGTCCGCTCTGGCAACCATGCTGTCCGTGAGAATTTCATTCCAATCGACAATCTCCACTGAAAGCTCAATTCCATACTCCTGCAGCATGGATTGAAGCAGTGCAGCATCGTCGGCATGGCGTTTATAAGTCATAAGGGTTAGTTTTTCCTCTGAAAAAATAGCATCAGATTGTGAAGGGATCTCCTTTTCCAG
The DNA here is from genome assembly GCF_049532715.1 of Heyndrickxia sp. MSNUG. Classification (NCBI taxonomy): domain Bacteria; kingdom Bacillati; phylum Bacillota; class Bacilli; order Caryophanales; family Bacillaceae; genus Heyndrickxia; species Heyndrickxia sp. MSNUG. Next base: position 582,941 of record NZ_CP150978.1, on the reverse strand, counting down.
ACGAGCCGTATCATCTTGCTGAAAGCCTGATGCCGGTGATAGCCTTGGACTGCCCAGCCTGACCAGCTTCTCACGTTCAATCACGCTGTTAAGATACCTGCGCAGGCTTCGATTTTGCACCGGCCCTTTTTTCACCGTATTTACGGTTAAGACGTTCGTTCCAGAGAAGATGCTGCTCTGTGTATCCCACTTTTTCTTAACAGCAGCCTCTGTTTCGCCTGTCTCAAGGGAAAGTTTTTGCTGCAATTGCCACTCCTTCATCTCATCGCTGATTCGGATGATTTCCACCCTGTCAAAATAGGGCCGAGGCTGGAAATGGGCATCGAATGCTGACAGTACACAAAGATCCTGGTGATATTTTTCAAGCTTGAAAGCCCCTGTGCCGGTAAAATAGTCCGGTTCGACAATAACCATCGGTGTACTGGAAACAAAGTGGAGAAAAAGATGGTTCGGTTTTTCAAGCCTGAACCGAATCGTATATCTGGAAATCGCTTCAGTTTCAACGAGATCGGCAACCAGCCATCTGTGAGGCGAATCAAAGAGTCGGGACACCGAGTCGGCAACGATTTCCGCTGTCAGCTCTGCCCCATTATGAAATTTCACTCCTTTGTGTAAAAAAAACATCCACTCCGTTTTTTCATGATTCGCTTCCCAGGCGCGTGCAAGACAGCCGGTGAATATCCCTGTTTGAACATCATATTGAACAAGAGGCTGATAAACCTGCAGGATCAAATGCGCATCTAAATCGAAGACGACCCGCGTTGGATCAAGAGTTGTAATCGGCCGATAAATAGGAAATCGCAGAATTTCCAGCTCTTTCCCCTCCTCTTTGGCCTTTTTATAGCCAAAATAATCGGATGCCCAAGTCAAGATATATTCCTCGGCACAGGTCCCTTCACCAAACTCTTTTACAAGTTCAAATGCTTTCCCTGTTTCATTCGAACTCAATAAGAACTGAACCTGGCTGACCAAGCAGCTCTCAAGTGATGTGGTGAACACCAGCAGCGAGGAATTTCCCCTCCCTCTGCCCGGATGGAAATGCAAAAGCCCATAATCCTCGAGCTTGGAAATAATCAGCTTCGCATTCCGTTCTGTGCAAAAAAATAACTCTGCCAGCCTCTTCATGGTCACTTTTATTTCAATGCCCTCCCCGTATTGCTGAAAGGCCTTCCTTAAGACGAAAAAATAATAAGATTGGGATGGATTCATGGAACAACTCCCATTTCATGTTTTTTCCATCATCTCAAATTAATTCGCAGCAAAAAAGAGTAAAGATGAAAAAAATATTTCAGCTTTTTAATCTGTGCCTCTCATGATCTAAAACCCGAAAAACTTTTCTGATCTTTACGATTTTTACGATGTTCTTTTCAAATTAAGATGAACTCGCAGGGGAAATTTTTAGAATAAAGGAGTTCATTTTATGGCAATGGAATACGCACATCCAAAAACGAGCATCTGGAAATACCGCAATTTTACATTCTTGCTGTCAGCCAGCCTGCTATTAAGCATCGGCAATAAAATATATGAGTTGCTGCTGCCGCTCATTATGTATGATTTATCGGGAGGTTCGCCGATCGTGATGACGTCGATGCGGACGGCTGAATTGCTGCCGAATTTGTTTTTCGGCATCTTTGTGGGGGTCGTGGTCGATCGGGTAGACAAGAAGAAATGGGCACTCACGATGATCCTGCTGCAAGCAGCCGGCTTAACCGTTTTATACTTCATGTTTGGTGCAGAGATTGAGACGCATGTACTGTTCTACCTGCTTGGGTTCATCCTGATGACGCTCAATTACGGCTTCTTCAATGTACAGGTTAGTCTTGTCAAAGCCAGTGTACCGATGACGTTTCTTACAGAAGCAAACTCCAAGTTCTCCTTTGCTGAAACCTTTGTCGGCATCATGGGACCGGTATTTCTGGGGATTGTTCTCATGGCCGCCGATAAGACGGAAGGATTACTGATTACCGTCTTCCTTTATCTGGCCGCCTACTTATTGATTCATAACCTTGTACTGGATGAACCGGTCCAACTGCAAAAACGGCAGTCCTTCTGGCTCGATTTTAAAGAGGGATGGCATGCATTCAGGGGAAATAGGGCACTGTGGATGATCACGCTGTTTATTATCATGGTGAACTGTTCGGGAATTGTCGTTGGCAACACGGTCCTCATTTTTGGGACCGCCGATTTACAACTGCCAACTTCCAAATTATCCATCATGCTGTCGTTTGGAGGAATGGGCGGGCTGCTGGCAAGCCTGTTGATTAGCAGACTGAGGAAAAAATTCAACCTTGGGCCGCTGTTTGGGTTTTCCATTTTACTGAACGCGATGGCCTACCTTGGCTTACGTTTCACGACCGAGCCTATTCTGTTTGCTGTGTTCCTGTTTCTAAATGGATTTGCCGTCACCGTGTATCTCGTCTGCGCCTATACATTCCGGCATGAGCAAACCCCAGTCCAATTAATGGGCCGCATAGCCGGGCTGACCGGAACCTTCTTCCGGATCGGCATGCCCGCCGCCATGCTCTTCTCCGGCTGGATGGTCACCTGGTGGGGAACCGACTCCGTCTTCGCCAGCGCAGCCGTTTTCAATCTGGTTGTGTTTCTTCTATACAGGCAGACGAAATTGTGGGCCGAGAAGTGAACACGGGGACGGTTCTCATGTTCCACGAGAACCGTCCCGTCCCCTGCTGTTGAAGCAGAGGGAGGTATCCTTTGCTTCTTTGCAAGGTTTAATGTCCAGTTTAATGAATTTGAGCTCCTCTTGGAATCTACTCGATAAAATGGAAGCATAAGATACGTCCCCTATAACACGTTATCCAGAAAGATTTGCACCACCAGCGCCGCTGTGGTCAGCCTTAAAATTGGTTTAACATAGTTTGGCTTCAGCTTGCTTGCAATCCGAACGCCAATTTGCGCTCCGGTCAATGACCCGAGCATCAATGCAATGGTCACTGGCCAGATAACGGCTCCGGTCGAAATATAGGTAATTGCTGCTCCTAAACAGCTCGAAAATGTGGCAAGCCTGACATAACCGACCGCTCGAATGTAGGCAATGTTCAGATGCCCAAATAAATAAAGCATCCACGTCCCTTGCCCGGGCCCAAAAAGTCCATCATAAATCCCGATCCCGTATAGCCCGGTAACACTTTTTCCCGAAACCTTTAAGCGCTCATCACCGGAGAAATTACCCTTTCCAATAAACGAAGCAATGAAGGCAAATACCAGCAGGCAGAGTGCCACAATATACATGTCATCACTGGAAATTTTTGAAGCAATGAATCCACCGCTCACTCCGCCAATCATGCTGACGGGAATAATCCAATACGATTCCTTAAGCGTTAATTTCTTTTCTTTATAAAGATGGAAAAAGCTCGAAAAGGAACTGACCGTATTCGAAACCTTATTCGCCGCGATCGCTGAATGCACCGGTATTCCCAAGACAAGCATCGCTGGCAAATTAATCAAGCCCCCTCCACCAGCCAGAGTTCCAATCGTCGTTGCACAAATTCCAATGAAAAATAGAATGATATAATCCATATTTTTACACCCCCTGGAATTATTATATTTCCGTTAGTGGAATAAGAAAATTTAATGTTTTTGATTAAAAGTGATAAGAAAAAATTATAGACCAAAGCAGAGGGGCGGTTCTCCTGCTTTCCATATCAATGCAAAAAGAGAGCAGCGGACCATAAGACCGAAGTAGTCATTGAAGTAGAAATTACAGAAAAACAGTCAAATTATAAAGGGCTTTAAAAATATGTTTTTGAAGAGAAAATAGCAAACAAAAAGGTATTGAATTTTACTCCAATACCTTTATAGCTTCTATGATGTTTCTTCTTGTTTTATCTAATTTAGTCTCTTCTTCAATGTAGGTTTCTCCGTCTTCTGTATAGAAGTCTGCAAAGTTTTGTCCTTCATATCTCGGAACAACGTGCATATGAAAATGTTTTAATTCATCAAAAACTCCACGTTTAGACATACAGTAATTCCATCAGGATTAAACATTCTTTTTATAGCTTTTGATATAATCTTTGACGCCTTGAATAAAGAGTTTGCGATATTTTCGTCAAGTTCATCAAAGTATCGAACATGTTCTTTAGGTAAAATCAGAACGTGTCCTTCGTTATATGGATTGTGGTCTAAGATGCAACAAACATAATCGTCTTCAAATACTACTTTAACGGTCTCCTTTTTATTTGCTAACTTACAACCTAAACAGTTCATCGAGGACCCTTCCCTTCGACATTACTTTATATATAATAAGACCTCCACTCTCTCAACTTTTCACATATCATCTTAAACTATTACTCTGTATCCTTTTTCGATTTTTCTCCCTGTACATCCTGTTATCAGCCTTGATGTACAGTTCTTCCATTTTCCCAAGTGAAGTGCTGGTCCAAGCATACCCTTTGGACATATTGATTTTGAATGGTCTTTTTTCATTCTGATTCAACACGTCTATAACTCGTTCAATCTCTCTCATGAGCTCTTTTACATATTCGGGGTCTGTATTCACCAGCAGCAAAGCAAATTCATCGCCGCCGATCCGGGCCGCAATGTAATCCTCGCCGGAAAAATCGTTCAGGATTGCCGCTGCTTCTTTTATCAAACTGTCGCCCACTTTATGTCCAAATCGATCATTCACGGCCTTCAGTTCATCCAGGTCAAAAATAAAAATGGCTGCTGACACATCGTTTTTCTGATTATACTGCTCCAGCTTCGACTCGAAATATCCGCGGTTATACAGAGATGTCAACGAATCATGAGAAGCTCTATACTCAAGCGTCTGCTGAAGCTGCACCTTATCATGGATATTGCGGATAATCCCCTGGACGGCTACCACTTCACCATGCTGATAAATCGGGGTGGCATACTCTTCAAACCAGATATACTCCCCCTCATCATTCCGCCACCTCTGGATTAAAGGCTTGCTGTAATCAATGTCACCGGACGCTTTTTTCTGCAATAAAGGAAGATCCTCCGGATGGATCCTTTCGAAAGCTGTATACGGATTCTTCATGCTTTCTTCCGCGATATTAGGACTCAGGATAGCATTTATGGCAGGGCTTAAATAGCGATATTTGATGGCTGGCTTAAGTTCACAATAATAGATAATATCCTTTGAATACTCGACTAAATTGGAAACCGTCGTTAAATAATTCAATTTTTCCTGCAGCTTGCGACCTAACTTATATGACCCAAACCCAATGATAAGGACAACAGCGACCACTGCGGCAGACAACATGATATTCATAAGCACCCTTCTCTTCCAGTATCACAAAGATAGATTACAATTTTTCACTATATTATACTTCTTTTTACCCATTATTTGTATATTAAGTTAAGCAGAGGGACGGTTCTGATTCTTCATTTTGGCCATTCAACAAACAGAAGCACAGGGACGTACCCAGTGCTTCCGATAGTCCAGCACTATATATGATGATGTTTGGAATCACCCCTTAAAAATGGAAGCATAAGATACGTCCCCGTGCTTCCGCTTCCAAGCAGGGAATCTTTCCCTTTTAGTAGAATTTCTTAGAAAAAGCACAACGGGTTTGTTAAAGCTTATGGAGGTGCTGATATGAAGAGGATTATGCCTTTTTTTGCATTGATGTTTATGGTAGGTATTTTCGCGTTCTCGTTCCCTTCTGCTACAAGTGCGTGTAAATGCGCTGGGTTGCCGAATGCGGCAAGGGAGTTGGAGCGTTCCCAGGCTGTATTTAGCGGCAAAGTTTTGGATATAAAAGATAAGCGAAATTCAAAAGGATACATAATTAAATCCGTCCTCTTTGAAGTCACGAACACTTGGAAAGGCGTGACACAGTCGCAAATCATCATTACGACAGGTCAAGGCGGCGGGGACTGCGGGTTTACTTTTACAAAGGGGCAGGAATACTTGGTTTATGCGTATGAATCAGAAATGTACGGAGCCAAAACCCTTGTGACCCTCATTTGTGATCGCACAAATTATTTGACTGCTTTAAAAGACGATTTGCCGATCCTTGGTGCAGGAAAACCTCCAGTTGAAAAAGTTGATTTGAGCCGCGAACAGAGTGGAAATCAACCTTATTTATGGGCTGCAGGTGTTGTCGTCAGCGGACTAATCGTCATTTTACTTTTGAAATTTCGCAAAAAGAAAGGAAAACACCAATGATCGAAGACTTGCGTCGCTCTATCCTTCATCTTTCTGAAAATGATGCCAAATCTCTTTTACTGCAAATGATGCTCCGGTTAAAAATGGTCCAGGAATCTAAAGAAGATGCCGGGCAGATAATAGAGGATTTATCATCATGGTACCATGAAATCGAGACCATCCTTCAAAACGAACAGGTGGTTGAACGAGATTATAAAACAATCCATCTTGTCTGCGGGGAATCCGCTGCCGGTTCTTTGCGATTCACATTTGGGCATGAGCATAAGGTAATCGGCTTTCCTGACTTCTTTGCTGTTGGTCCCATTGAAGAACTTCACTCAGAAGCTGGACGTGAGCGCCGGTTTGAATGGCTCCGAGACCATCTAAATTATCAAGATGATTATATTGAAACAGAATATGAACGCCGATTTTCAGACACCCTCTTGGAGATAGAGGCCATCCCCCCTCATGTTCCCATTGTGATCTGGACAGCCGAAAATGCAGATGAACAAACGGGCATCCGTTATCTTTTTTATTTGCTAAAAGAAAAGGCAAATGACATGTTCTTAATCAATACCACCATAGCTTATCAGGAATTATTCAATACAAAAGAATATCAGTATCTGTACTCCCATACAGGTGGGCCCGAACCTGAAAAATTAAAGGAGATCTTTCAAAAGAAATTATCCAGTCCATTAACTGTTGAAGAAAGAAGACGCTTCGAGACAGAATGGCTGACCCTTGCAGAGAGTAAAGAATTCCTTAGGATTTGGAAAAACCAAAGCATCAAAGCTGTGAATGAAGATTACTTCGATGAAATGATCATCTCGACCGCTCAAAAATTACATACCAAACAAAGAGAAAGGGACTTTGTCAAAGCACCCAGAATCATTGGAGAAGTCTTTGCCCGAATCGACCAGCATGTAGGCGATGCCTTTTTAGAAGACAGGCTGCGAGCACTAATCTATAAAGGAGTTTTCGAGATAAAGGGAATTCCGAAAGGTATGAGGCATTATAGTGTGAAGCTGAAATAGGGAAGCAAGGAGACGCTTCCTTTGCTTTTCTTTGAAGCACAGGGACGTACCCAGTGCTTCCTCTTACTTCAAAAGCGTTAGAAGCATAAGATACGTCCCCGTGCTTTGAATTATTAGTAAAGTTATATATGATGAACTTAGAAGATTATCATTAGGAGGGTGTTACGATGGAATTAACGGTTTACTTGGCTGGACAGATTCACGATGATTGGCGAGATCAGCTAGCAAAAAAAGCAAAGGAAAGAAATCTCCCTTTAACCTTTGTCGGACCACAAACAAACCATGATCGTTCCGACCTAATCGGCGAGGAGATTCTTGGTGAGCAACCTGGAAATTTCTATAAAGATAACGCCGCGTCAGATATAAACAACTTCCGAACACAGGTCTTAATGTAAAAATCCGATATCGTCATCGCCCTATTCGGCGAAAAGTACAAGCAATGGAACACCGCAATGGACGCGAGCACCGCGATTGCGATGAACAAACCTACGATTATTATTAGGCCGGAATCATTGATTCACCCGTTGAAGGAACTGTCTAATAAGGCTAATGTGACGGTGGAGACAGTGGAGCAGGCGCTGGATGTTGTTGGGTATATATTTGAATAGAAATTTGGAAGCATAGGATACGTCCCTATGCTTCCTTTTGTTTCACAAGTAATTCAACCTTGCTGGTTGTTTCTTCTAGTTTTATATCGACTTTCCTGGCTTCTTCTATATGCTCAATGATTAATTCGTTCACCTGATCAAAGATGGATTTCGTGTGTACGATTTCATCAACTACTTGTTTGGAGCGTTCATTTTGTTCGTGTATCGTCGTCAGTATCCCCTCTACTTCCACTTCCACTTGTTTGGTAACGGTAGAGATAAACTTCATACTGCTGGATGTTTGCCTGCTTAATTCAGATGTTTGATTAATTAACTCCCTGCTGGTTACGGTTGACTCAATCGTGTCCTTTATGTCCCTTTGAATATTTCCTGTCAAAGTGCTAATATCGTTGGTACTTTTCGCTGTACTCTCAGCAAGTTTCCTCACTTCTTCGGCAACGACGGCAAATCCCTTACCATGCTCACCCGCCCTCGCCGCTTCGATGGATGCATTCAAGGCAAGAAGGTTCGTCTGGTCGGCAATCTCCTTGATGACCTTAACAATCATTTGTATTTCCTTTGATCGATTATCCAATTGATTCATTTTTTGATAGGTTTCGCCTAGCCTTTCCCCAAGCTGTGAGATGACCCGTTCCACTTCCTCGACAAGGGATGTGCCTTCATTTGATTTCTGCACCATCTCTTTCGCGGATTCAATCAAGTTGTCTCCTTTAGAGGACAATATCTCTGCGTTTTCAACTGAGGATTGGCTGATTTGGTTGACCTCGTCAAAGTGACTTTTTATTTGCTTCACTTTATCTCCTAATTGATAATGCTGGTTATTCACATGCTCATGCTGGGCAATCGTTTTTTGCAGCCCTTCATTAAAATTCTCCAGAAAGGTTTCGTAAAAGGATTCCTTCTCCTGGGACTCCGATAGAACCTGATCAAATTGACTTTGTAATTCTTTCCTCGACTGTTCCAATTCAGCTAATCGTTTTCTAGTTGGAAACATACTAAACCCCTACACTTTCCTTAAAAACATAAATTAATTAGAAGTATAGCAATTTTGCACTGTGTTTATAGTGATATATATCACAGGGACGTACCCAGTGCTTCCATTTCACTTCATAAGCGGAAGAAGCACGAGATACGTCCCTGTGTTTTAAAAGATGGAAGCACGAGATACGTCCCCTTGCTTCTCAGGATAAAATCTCGCTAACGTCTTCGAACCCCTTCGTCTTTTTAAAGTTCATGTGATGCTCGAAGTTAGATAAGGCATCTGATGGGTCCAGGGAAGAAAAATTCAACTTGTCGAGGGTTGTCTTATCATATTTAACTGAAAGAATCGCCACTTTTGACTGATGTCCGGTGGCTGAATTCAATTGATCCTCATAGGCATGGACGAACACATAGTCCACGGGTAAAAGGGCAAACATATCTCGAGCAATTCTAAGCGCGCAGCTGCAAACATAGTCCTGATAAAGATCATAATAAGCCGTTTTGGACATGCTTTTTTCAGACAGCTTGCCCGTTTTTGTCAACGAGAGCGTCTTTTCAGGGATGGTCTGCTGGGCATTCACATCAAAGGAAACATGAATCAGATAAGGATTGTCAGTCCCAAACTCGAATCCGCTGCCGAATTCCACCAAGTCATCAAGCGGGCCAAACTCATCCAGGACCTCGAAATAGGCATCGATATCCCTCACCAGCACCCTCTTTGCCATGGTGTGCATTTGCTTCCACTCATCCATAAGCGCCGAATCTTTTTGCACCGCATCTTGCAATTCCGCCTCCAGCTTGCGTACCTTCGCTTCCCCTTTTTTAAAAAGGCGATCGACAAAACCAGGTTCATACGTTTCGAGCGCTATTTTCGCCCTCAATTCATTTGGCCCCTCATGTCCTTCCGGAAAAGGAGGCTCACGGTGGTAAACTTCATTCCAATCAACCGGGTCATCACTCTCATGATGGGTCGAGCGTATTTGCTCCAGACGATTCTCGTGAAGTTCAACCTGCAGGCGGGCATATTCCTGTTCCTGAAGCTTCTGCTGCTCCCTTTCCCGGCGCGCCAGCTCATTTCTTCTCTTATAAGCTTCCGTTTTATAAGAACGAGATCCCGACGTAGACGAATAAGAAAGCCCAGTACCAGGAATCCCCACCGTTGAAGTCCGCCGTCCGCTGCTATGAACCGAATAACGGAGCCCCTTCCCGCCAACACTCATGCCGACTCCACTCTTTCCAACATTCACCCTCACACCCGGCGCCACCTTAAAGCTCTTCCGAAAACGCAAACCCATAAAAGAACAGCTCCTTCATTTTTATTACTGATAGAATAGCACAGGGACGTACCCAGTGCTTCCATTTCACTTCATAAGCGGAAGAAGCACGAGATACGTCCCTGTTGGAAGCATGAGATACGTCCCCTTGCTTCACCAGTTTGCGTGGTACAGGATATAGTGGGTTTGGAAATTGAAGTTTTCGAGAAGGTCTGCCAAGATGGTTTTGGTTCGATCAGTTTCATAGAAATAGTAGGAGTCATAAGAGGTACTGCCGAAAAAAGGTCCTGGCCTTGCCGGCAGAACGTCCCAAGGGGGATTATCTCGAGCAAGAACTTCGAGGCACTTGTTATGGAGTTCAAAAAGCTGGTTGCTGGTCACTTCGTAGTGTGACATATCATCTTCCCCGCCCTGGATGGTCTCTACAAACCAATGGTGAATCCAGTTGGCTTTCCGCCAATATGCAACGTCTGTGAACATACTGCGCCACTTCATATCAAACTCTTCAAAATGTTTAATATGCGGTTTAATCTTTTGATAAACCTCACTGTTTTCTTGTTCATGCTGGCGCATGTTGGCATTAGCCATTAAAATTCCATCCAGTTCCATACCCTCAATTCTGGGCAAAGAACGCAAATACATATCTAGTCCCATAATAAAGCCTCCTGAATATATTTTAGAAGCACAGGGACGTACCCTTTGCTCCCGTCAGACCCTGACTCTTAACCTTCAAGATTATCGTTTTCGGACTAAACTTCTTCTTAGTTTTTTGGAAAAAAGAATAAGTAGTTTTGAAGATTGGAAAATAAGAGGATGTTAATTAGGAGTGGATATTATACTTTGAAAACCAAACTTGGCGGGATGCCCAAAATCCGGGCAGCTTGACGCTGGGAAAGTCCATCGATGTTTTTAATCTCCCTCAAGATCATATCGCGCTCTGTTTTACGCAGACTTTTTACCTGAGCAATTTCTGTAGAACCTAGAATTTCTTCCATCTTCAGCTTCGCCGCCTCATCCGGGAGCCTTCTGCGACTAGAAGGCATATCTTCCAGACACTCATCCTGGTTCGTTTGATCATTAAATTCTTTGAATTTCTCAACTGCAATGAAAAAATCATCAGAGAACATTCCTAAAGCTTTGTTCTGATCAAGCAAGCCTACGGGAAAGTAAGGTTGTCCATAGTATCCGGCGCTGCTGCTCCACTTCCACTCATTCACCCGCATTACCATTCCGGCCTTAACAGGATTCTGGTGGATATACCGAACAACGGTGCGAAAATATTCGTCATTCTCAACCGTTTCGCTGTGATATCGATTTTGAAAAAGGTGGCCGGCCGTTTGATACTTTTCATTGTAAAACGATACATAGCTCACACCGATCCGCTTCATGGTCGTACCAAGCGCCTCCTCCCCCTCTTTTATGAGCAGATGCACATGATTGTTCATCAAACACCACGCGTACACTTCCAGTCCCAATTTCCCTTTATATTTTTTCAAGATTTCAAGGAACTTCTTTTTGTCTTCATTATCATGAAAGATCTCCTGACGATTCACACCTCGATACATGACATGATAAATACCACTAGTACTTTTCTTCCTAGCTTTTCGAACCACCCTCATCACCACTCGTTAAAATTAATTCGGAATTGATTTTCGTTACAGATTTTCGTTACAGTGCAGAATTAGAAGAAGTGTTAGTACAAAAAAGAGGAAAAAGAAGAGTTAACAGCGGGTCCAATACAATCATATTACATTCAGATTCGTTTTACTCTATATTTTAGAAAAGTTCATATACCTGCCATATATAGAAGCACAGGGACGCTTCTTTTGCTCAGGAAGCACAGGGACGTTTTCTGTGCTTCCTTTTACATTAAAGGGGACGTACCCGGTGCTTCTTCTTCATAGAAAAAGAAGCATAAGGTACGTCCCCATGCTTACTTCCCTGTTTATATGCTTTTGAAGAAATATTAATCAATTGTTTTTAAAAGTTGTTCCATTTGTTTTTTAAGTGCAGGTATCTTATTTTGGACAACATCCCATACAATTCGATAATTGATTGAGAAATATCCATGTATCATCATATCCCTCATACCGGCCATCTTTCTCCATTCAACATGAGGATTAGCTTCACGGATTTCATCTGGAATGTTCTTCGTTGCTTCTCCTATCACTAGAATGTTTTTAATTACAGCGTCGGAGACTAAATCGTTATCTATTAAATCGTCATAAGATAGCCCTTTTGTGTACTTTAACACCTTATTAGCAGCAGTTACTATAGCCTCCAGAAAGACCTTTGGCTCCCTATGCATACTTAGCGCTTCCTAAAATGCTTGGCTTCAGAGCAGGTTTGATATCGTTTATAATGACTAAATCGACAGGTTTTTGGAAGGTATCTTCGAGGTAAAACTTCAAATCCATATAGTTATCAAAAGATAATTGACTATCATTAAATTCAACAATCACATCAATATCACTGGAGTCTTTTTGTTCTCCCCGGCTATACGAACCAAACAAGCCAATCCGCTTTACGCCGTATTTTTCACTCCATGTATTTAGATTTTTTGAGAATACATCTAGGATCTCTTTTTGTGATACCATCAAATCACCGCCATTTCCTCGTTTTCGTTACATACATTATAACATCCCTCTTTTTATTTATTCTCCAGAGAAAGAAAAAAGCCTTGCTCTAAGCAAGACTTCTGCGATAAAAAATAATTCTCTCACTTTTCTTCTTAAGGATAAAAGCTCAAATTTACTAGAAGCATGAGAAACGTCCCCATGCTTCACTCCAGCTCAATTCTCACGGCATCATCTAAGTATTTGGTTGTGTTGTATCCAAAGATCTCGATTCTTTTGGGAATTACTTTGTTGCCGTCTAGCTTAAAGGTTTGCTCGGTAATGAAATGGCGGGGTTGTTCCATTTTTTCAAAGTCGAAATGACCTGCATTCGGATCGTATTCGACTCCGTTCCGGTCAACGAACACTCCTTTGGTTTCCATCTCCACTGACATGGGTTCATTTTCATTTTCGCCGACTATATTTACATGTAATGTTTCATATGCCCGGTTTTTAATTTCGTGATCGCTTATGACAACAGTTGTCGGCTGTCCGACTTCCACCTTATCGATGCTGATGGTACTCCCTGCATATTCAAACGTCTGAGGATATTTTTGAGTCATATCGAACTCGATACTTTTATTGTCTTCGAATGTAAAATAGGCCGTTTTCAACTGAACGGTTACTTCAGATGGTTTTTCCCCATAAAGCGGGTCAAATTGGGTTCGGAAAGAATTCCAGTTCGCATCTTGATAGGAAGTCGTATATCCACCGCCAAACCGATCAGCTTTCACTTTTTTATTGTTCACTTCCAGATTGTCAAAATCAACATAGTCGATCCTCTTCTCTGGTTGCCCGATAAAAACGGCAAATTCCAAGATTGTTGCTGTGGGAGCAATGGTTAATTTATGGAATCGGAACGGAATCCCGTGGATTTCGGTTTGTTCCTTTAATACATATTCGATGGAAGGCTGTTTGGAAACGGGAACCTCGAAGTTCCACTCACCTGTTTTATACTCAATATTCATGGTGTTAAAACCAATGGATTCATCGGAATCTGGAATCATTTTCATAAGCTTTTTTATGTTAAGTTTCACAGTGGCGGTATCTTTACTGAGCGGCCGCAGCCCAACCCTTCCATAAAACACATTCTTTTCTTTTGTATTCATCTCTGCTTTAAGGTTTGGCATGTAAAACCTTGGATAGGTTTGCGGGCTCATGACTTCATTTTCGTTTTCAACAAAGAGGCCTTCCTCATAATTCATTAAATATTGATGATCTTCCTCTGTATCTTCAATTTTATAAAAAACAAGCGTCTGAACATCATCCGCAACCACGCCCGTAATCTTGATTTTCACTCCCTCGCTTTCCGCTTCCAAGTTCACTCTTTGGCCAAGGTCATGCTGCAAAAAGGCGCGCAACTGCTCGTCTTCCTCTGTCCATCCATAGTAGACGTAGTTAAATGCGCCGGTAATGAATGCAATCCCGATGACGACGGCGAAGACACTTGCAAATACAAGTCCCACTCTTATCCGTTTTTTACTCTTCTGTTGCCTGTGCTTCTCTTTTTCAGTCAGCCTCTTTTTGACGTTCTCCATGAAAGGTGTCAGCTCAGGAAAACCGTTAGCCCCTTTGGTAAAATCCATTAATTTTACCGTGACATCCTGAAAGGTGGCCAAATCCTCCTGACAATCCTGGCAATGGTAAAGATGCTTCTCAAACTCAATTTTTTCCGGACGATCCATGGATTTCTCCAGGTAATCGATGTAATTCTTTTGGTACTGCTTGCAGCCATGATAGGCTGATCCGGACAATTGTTTTCTAACGGACTGAATCCCGGAGAATAAAAGATCTTTCATTTTATCCACAGGAACTTGGAGAATTTGCGCAGCTTCTTCCTGAGAAAATCCTTTTACATATGTAAGGAGCATCGCTTCCTTTTCGAAACTTTCCAGGTGGCCAAGTGCTTGGAATAAATCCTGATTCCCCCCGGAAGCTTGTACGTCGTTATCATGCGAAAGCTCTCGGCAGGTATAGATGAAAATCGATGTAACCCACATTTCGAATGAGGTTTCATTTTTATATCGAGGCAATTCCTTGTGTACTTTTAGAATGGACCGGTAAATAAGCTCTTCCATTTGCTGCTGATTCCGAAGGTAAAACCAGCCTAATGTATAAAAGGATTGTTTATGCCGATCAAACCAATCGACGACTGATTCTATACCTCTTTCCCGCATAACGGCTACTGTTGAAATGGAATCCATTTTAACAGGGATCAAATTTGTTTCCCCCTTTCACACGCTCTTTCCTTAACTCTATTTTACCTTTAATTCCCTTTTATGGTAGATATCTTTTGGAATCTCCTGTAAAAAAGAAGTCACGAAACAGTTCCGGCATTATCGTTTTAGGCCCGCTTCTTCCTTCAGACAGCGGGATCGTCCAGCTGTCTCAACCCTTGACGCATACTTGGGTTTTACATGGGTAAAATCAAAAGGACGACTCACGAAAAGGAGGCAATAACCATGAAAGAAAGCTCATCCACAGAACGGTATATGCCCATGACATCGACGACCAGCGGAATGATTGTAAACGTTGCGGAAGGAGTACACTATTTAACCGTCCAGATTGTGAACCTTTGCTTTGTACAGGTTTCTGCTGACGATTGGGTCTTAATCGATGCCGGCATGCCAAAGTCAGCTGATAAAATCATAGATGCCGCTGAGGAACTTTTCGGAGATAACGCAAAGCCTAAGGCGATTATTTTAACACATGGGCATTTTGATCATATAGGCGCTATTATTGATTTGGTAGAGCGCTGGCAAGTTCCTGTTTACGCACATACATTGGAGATGCCATTTTTAACAGGAATGGAAGACTATCCAAAACCTGATGCAAGTGTAGAGGGCGGATTGGTGGCGAAAATATCACCAACTTTTCCTCACGAAGGGATCGACTTGAACCCTCATATTCAGCCACTCCCTGATGACGGAAGCGTTCCCCATATGCCAGGCTGGAAATGGATTCACACCCCTGGCCACACACCAGGACATGTTTCCTTTTACAGGGAAAAAGATGGGCTGTTAATTGCCGGGGATGCCTTTGTAACAGTTAAACAGGAATCACTTTATAGTGTGCTGACCCAGGAACAGGAAATAAGCGGGCCGCCACGTTATTTAACAACTGATTGGGAGTCAGCTCGGGCCTCCGTACAAAAGCTCGAAGCCCTGAACCCGAAAGTCGCCGTCACAGGCCACGGGATTCCTATGGCCGCAGAAACATTACGAGACAACCTCACAAAACTGGCAGCCGAATTTGATGACATAGCCATTCCTGACTACGGCAGATATGTAGATGGCGAAAGGTAGATAGCGGAAGCATGGGGACGTACCCAGTGCTTCCCTTTTTCATTTAGCTTCACTCAATTGAGTTAAAATCATCAACAATAAAAGACGAAGCAAAGGGACTTACCCTTCGCTTCTAAAATGAAGTTGTAATTCAGATGTATATTAAAAACGGAAGCATAAGATACGTCCCCGCGCTTCTTTGAGGCGTCCCTCTGCTACTCTAATCCTTGTATCACTAATTCCTTCACTGGCAGGAAGGTTTCGCCGGTGTCCATGTATGTGAGCTTGACTTGGTCGCCTTCTTTTAGGTAAATCGCCAATGGGTTGGTTTCGGATGTGATGATGTAGTTCTTTTTGTTGTCTAGCAGGATGGAGACAATCGTGAAATCGCCTGTTTTTTCTTTGTAGACGCGCAACACTGCTCCGCTTGCCTGCTTTTCCTCTGCCTTCGAACTGCCATCAACTGTACCTCCGCCATGCTGCAGGGCTGTTTTATATTTTCTCAATGCTTCATTCGGAGTGTTTCCGTACACCGAAATTTCTGGGTTTGCTGCCGATACGATAAAGTAATTTTGCAGGAAGCCATTCGAATCAAGTACAGGTGTTAACCAGCTTGCTTCACCATAGAAGTTGTAGAGAATCGGCATTTCACCATGCCACTTTTTCTCAATGAACTTCTTTTCGATAATTTGCATGGCCCCTTCGGAATCCATGTAGGACTCTTCAAGGTTGCCAGTATAGAAGGTCGCTTTCCCTGTCCTTGAGTTCGTCAGCGAATACCCGAGCATGGAGTCGACCCCTTCTTTCGGGCTGGTAAAATCAGTGAAATAATACATTTCGCCATTTTCATCGAAGATCGGGCTGACCTGGGCTTCGGTTCCTTCATCCGACGGCAATTTTACATCCTTTTTGCCAAAAAGACTGTTCCAAAAGCCATGAATGTAATTGCCGTAATAGCTGTTTTGCAGGCTGACTGCTTCCGGGGAAACCGCGCCGTCAATAAACTCTGGTACATCCCCTAAAGCATACAGCTTCGTATCCCCCGATTTCGGGTCAATGACCACAACCCCTGTCACTTTAAAGCCGTTTCGGGCAGAGATGAATTCGCCGAAGGTCCTGATGTAATAAGGTTTCCCTTCATTATCGATCTCAAGTTGGGTGCCTCCGTAGAAAATAGACTCGGGATACTGCATTCGGATATGCCGTTCGATATTTTTATTGAAGTAGGAAGAAGGTGTATAAATCATGTCTGATTTCTTGAATTTTGGATTTGCTGATGAATCGGTGGCACTGATTGTAAAATAACCCGGTGTTGACTTGCCATTCCACCATTTGAAAAAGCCCGAAAACTCAACAGGAGCGATATAGACATACTCCCCATCAACCTTCTGGATTTGCAATTCGCCAAGCTCATAATAGCTTGTATTCGGAACCTGACCGAATGCTTTTTTCATTTTATTGCGGGCAAACTGAGGAGGAACACTCGCTGGTGTTTCTTTCTCATCAAAAGTAGAAATCTCCATCTTTTCTGCCATTTTCGCAGATTCATATTTCTCCTCCGCGTTAAAAAGAAAAGCGATTAAAAAGTACCCACCCAAAAGTAAGGTTAGGACAAACAAGCTGCCTTTAATCATCTTCTCCTTTCCAGCTGCAAAAATCGTTCCGCCAAGCGTGATCAGAATCGCAAACGGCCACAAAGAAGAAAAGTTCCGATCTAAATTAAATAAGTAATAAAAACCAAAAGTCCCAAGCGTAAGCAGGACGACCGCCGCAATCAATAACAATGACTTCACTTTCCTGCCGTAATTTTCCCCATTCGAAAAAGGAATCAGAACTAGAGCAGAAGCCAGTCCAACTAAAAGTGCAAATAGAATCATATTTCCCATAAAAATCCCCTTTTAAATTTGTATCTAAATATACGAAGTAGAAGATAGAAAGTTTCAGATACAGAGGGACGGTTCTTCTGTTTCACGAATTTACATATTTTACTACTTACAAGACAATGGAACCGTCACTTCGTTTGCCCCCTGTCCCTCAAAATTACTCAAACGGATATTTCAATCCCCACTGTCCACGAATTTCATCCATCAATTTCATGATCTCTAATGATTCATCGAGCGGAATGACAGGACTTTCTAAAAGCCCTTGATTCAGGCATTTTCCTACCTCTTCTATTTCAAACGCATAACCAGCTGATTTTCTGTCATCAGTAAATGTCTCTACTTCCTCACCATCCTGATATAAAGTGGCTGATTTCGCACTAAAGAACGACGGAATGCGAATAGATCCTTCTGTTCCATGTATGTAAGCTTCGTTTGTCAAACCCACTCGAAAGGAGCCATTAAGTGTGGCGGTCTTTCCTGAAGGATAGGACATAATAATAGAAAACTGTTCATCAACACCCGTTTCACCGATATGAGCAGAGCTCAGAATCTTCTCTGGGTTTGTTCCAAAAATCATGGATGCAAATGATACGGGGTAGATCCCTATGTCAAGTAACGCTCCCCCTCCAAGGGCCGGATTAAGCAATCTCCACTCGGGATCCCATTGTGCACGGTAACCAAAATCCGCCTTTACTAAAAGGACTTCGCCAATTTTTCCGCTGTCAATCCATTCTCTAACTTTAACAATCGGAGGCAGGAAACGTGTCCACATCGCCTCCATCAAGAAAAGCCTTTTATCTCTGGCAAACCGAATGATTTCTTCTAGTTCTTCGCTATTTATGGTAAATGGCTTCTCGCAAAGCACAGCCTTGCCTGCACGAAGACACGCCAATACATTGTCCTTATGAAAAGGGTGTGGCGTGGCAACATAAATGGCATCAACATTCGGATCCTGTACTAGTTCTTCGTAGCTTCCATAAGCAAGCGAAACCCAATGCTCTTCCGCGAATTTTTCAGCACTCTCTTTAGTGCGTGAACCAACAGCAGTCTTTTCCGTATTTCCAGCAAACGCTAAATCTCTCGCAAAAGCACTTGCTATCAACCCTGTCCCTAGAATTCCCCATTTGATCACTTTATCGCCCATCGTCTAATCTTCTCCTTTGGTGATGCACAGGGACGTACCCCTTGCTTCATCTAGATTGATTTCTACTTTGGTTCTTTCGCTGCTCTCTTTCAAAGTCAATCTCTCAATCCGGTACACAGGAACGGTTCTACCAAGGACATGAACCGTCCCTGTGTTTGTCTTTCAATAAGAATAGAGAAGAGAAGCAAAAGAAACGTCCCCGTGCTTCCTTGTAAGTCCATTATACTATGATTATTTTCTGCTAGAAGGAAAGAACGCGGGGACGGTTCTCGCGTAGTCCTTTTTGTCATATTTTACTATATTTCATACATGCCACACGTTAACATCGGAGTAGAAACAGTTAGGAGAATCCATATGAAAAATTTAGAAGAAGTCATTAAAGAGGTTCAGTCAAAGGTTGATTTTTCAGGAGTGGTGATGATTCAAGACGGGACCGGTCATACTGTTCGTGCCAGCTTTGGCTATGCCAATCGGGCTGATTCATTAAAAAATAACCCGGAAACCCGGTTCGGAATCGCTTCTGGCTGCAAGCTTTTCACAGCAATCGCATTTTGCCAGCTTGTGGAGGAAGGCAAACTCACCTTTAATACGAGATTGAGTGATTGTCTTAATGAAGAGTTTCCTAATTTCAGTGAAGAAATTACAATCCACCATTTGCTTACCCATACTTCCGGCATTCCTGACTATTTTGACGAGGATGTCATGGATGATTTTGAGGAACTATGGATAAACCGGCCAATGTATCATATCAGAAGTCAAAATGATTTTTTGCCTATGTTCCAGAATGCGCAGATGAAATTCGCACCTGGGACAACCTTCCACTATAATAACGCAGGGTATATTTTATTAGGCCTAATCGTCGAGCAAGCCGCCAGGATGGAGTTTACGGAGTATGTCCATGAAAAAGGTTTTTAAGAGAGCAGGCATGAGTCAATCTGATTATTTTTCCTTTGACGCCCTCCCGGCGAATACAGCATTAGGGTATATCGACCTTCCTGACGGGACATGGAAGACAAATATCTATTCACTGCCGGTAAAAGGCGGATCTGACGGCGGCGCATACGTCACCGCAGAAGACATGGCGAAACTGTGGAACGCGCTGTTTGACCAGCTTTTACTAAGTAAGGAGTCGTTAAACAAGATGTTGACTCCACACTCACAAGTCAATGAAACAGAGTATCACGGATACGGGATCTGGATCATGAATGACGCCGACCAAGTCTTCAAATACCATGTCATGGGCTATGACCCAGGTGTCAGCTTCCATTCAGCCTACTATCCATCCACCCAAACCATAGCCGTCGTCTGCTCCAACAAATCAAAAGGAGCCTTCGACATCATGAGGGCAATTGAGGAAAAGTGAAGCAGGGGGACGCTTCTCCTGCTTCCATTCCATTAGAAAGAAGCACAAGATACGTCCCTGTGCTTCGTCCCCGTCTTACAACTCATACCGATAACATACGACCCCTTCTGTCTGATCGAAGTCTTCCTGCAGGTAGAGGGCTTTGGCTTGTTCATTCTCTGCATTTACACAAAGCACGCATCTTTTGTATCCTTTTTCCTTAGAAAACTTGATTGCCGCTCTTAAGAGAGCCCTTCCTAATCCTTTCCCCTGGTATTCCGGTAAAATGGCCAGGGGGCCAATGTTCATAATCGGTGAATCTTCATATTCATCATCCGCGCCCCTCACGACTCCAACTGGCTTCTCGTTCTCATAAAGGATCATCATTCCTCCGTCCAGGTAATCAGACTCTGATGACAATTTTGCGACCATATCAGGTGTAATCTCCGTTTCACTTCCCTTCAGCATCGAGAACGCAGCATTCCTCACCCTGCACCAAGCATCCTCATCCACTCCAGGTCTGAAACTCCTAATCTCAAAGCCTTCTGGAAGAGACGGATCCAGCACGTCCAAATCCTCTCTGACTAGCAGAAAAGTATACCTCTCCACGCCAAACTTTAGCTTCTCCATGACATCCTGTAGTTCCTGATTGACCAAGGGGACAAATAAAAACACATGCTCCAGGGAATTTGTATGCTTCAATATCTCCGCAAACAGCATTTTATAGTTTTGCTCCTCTTGCGATTCACAATGAAAAATCCGGAACCTTGCCCTATTTCCTCTTCGATGATAGTCATCCAGAATAATAGAAGCCGCTCCCTTTATATCCCCTCTGGTGTCAGTCAAGATATAAGTAGGATTTTCCGCATCAATCTTAAAATTTTGCAAGTCTTCATCGTATAAAAAGGAATCATCCAATTCCTTTCGATGTCTTTCACAGTATTCTCTAAAGTCTCCAAGTCTCTCTGTAATAAGTGCTTCTACCTTCATCATTTCCCACTCCTTCGAGACAGAGGGACAGTTCTGCTGTCTCACAAAGTTACATATTTTCACTATTAACGAGAAAATGGAACCGTCCCCTTATCGTACTAATAACTTTATTCTATTAATTTCGAAGTAATCCTTCAGAAGCTTGGGAGCTTCTCCTGCTTCCATTACATAAGAAAGAAGCACAAGGAAACGTCCCCGTGCTTCAATCCCTTTTCATTACATCCTGTTTATATTGAATAACACTAAGCAACTTGGATCCTCTCAGATTCGGAATCATATGATCCAATTCAGCAAGCACCTTTTCCTTCATCCCGTCATGCACCATTTCATCCAATTCCAGAAGCTTGCGATAAAAAGGATTCCTGACTTTCTCCTTATATTCTTTATACGATTGACGATCCCCTTGCTCAAGTGCAATCCCAGCAAGAGAATACCATTTATACATATTATTCTTTAAACCCCTTGCCATCTCCTCAGCTTCCCCATACTGCTTCCTTTTCACCAGCAAGTTCACATGATTCAGGCTTTTATAAAAAGGAGACTTTACTTGATGCATTTTGTTCTCTGCCTCTTCCAACTGATCATTGAAAAAATAATAAAAAAACTGGAAATGAGGATGCTTCGAATTCTTCATGAAGTTCATGATTTTATCAGGATCCTTTTCAAAAAGAACCGGATAAAAACTTTTGAACATGAAGATTAAGATAAAAATAAGATTAACCAATATAACTGCCCATACTGGTGCTTGTATGAAACCCAAAAGTAAATCTATTAAAAATAACCCAATAAAAAACCATAACATGTTTTTACCCTCCTGGAAGCAATGGAACGCTTCCTTTGCTTCCTTTTCAATCTCAAACGGAAGCATAAGCATAAGATACGTCCCCGTGCTTCGTTATTTCCCGCAGCATTTCTTATACTTTTCGCCGCTGCCGCATGGGCAGGGATCGTTTCGTCCTGCTTTTTTCTTTGTCGTTAGATCGATTACATTGGAGGCATTTTTCGGCTGATTGAGAGGAAAGACTGGCTCTGCTTTTGTATGCTTTTCCCTTTCTTTACGTAATTCTATCGGAAAATAACCTTTCAAGGCCCACATGCGAGTATGGTTGTAAACCTCCATTATGAATGCAGTTACCTGCTCAAAAAATTCAAGGGAAGGAATCTCCAATATGCTTTGCAGATACTCGAGCAACTTTGCTGGCTGGGAATCTGTGTTGATCAAATAAATCAATTGTTCTGCGATTTCGTCTTTTTCCTTAACTGTCAGGTCATATGCCTCTGATAAAAATCGCAGGAACTTTACCATTTCAGGAGACTTATCAACGAACCCGGATTCTCCAGCTTTCAAAAGCTGAATCTTTGTAAAAGGATAGTAAGGAATATCAGGTCTCGCCTTGTGTTCCTTAATGATGCTTTCCACCTTAAGAATACTGTCGTTGGTGATATATCCACCATAGGAATAAGGCAATATCCTTATTCGTCGATAATAATCACTGGCACCCGCAATGACATCGTAATATTTCCTGATATCCACTTCGCCCTTCGTAAAATCTTCAATTTTATCCAGTACTTTTGAAGACTCCATCGCACCATAATAATAGATCATCCCGTGAACCAGCAGAATCCATTCTGTATTTTGGCGAATGCTTTCCTGCATCTTGTCCTGATCAATCTCTGCGAATGAATCAATCAGTTCCACCGGGACCATTAAATGCTTTTCCCCATCCTTTAGGACAGGATACACAATTCCATGATCCCTGAGCGATTTAATCTTGATTCTCGGAAACTGATCATCAACCGGCATCACTCCGTCATTTTTTATGATCTTTTTTATTAATTCGTACCTTTCCTTGTCAAAGGTTAATAAAGCTTTCTCGAACCGGGTTGGAATCACACGGGCCAGCTCCACTGCCAGCTCTGCTTTTTTCAGGGTACTTACACCACTCAGTTCAAGTTTCTTACGAATATTGTCTAATTCATCTTTTGTCAGCATCGGCAAAGCATCGATCAGCCGGTATGGTTCATCAACCTGCTTCCAGAGTTTATCTTCCCATTTCATCTTTAACTCCTGATTGTGCGCCTTTGCTCGTTCCATTGCATTTATGAGTGTATTGATCGTTTTTTGATCCATAACTAACTCCTTTACTATAAAACTTTTCTTCCCGGACCTGTTCATGACAGTAAGAATCAGGCTCTTACAAATACCAGTCTATTAATAACTACTATACCTATTTCATAAATTGTTTTAAAGAATGAAAAACAAAGGGACGTACCTTTTGCTTCTATTCTGCTACAAAAATGGAAGCAAAGGATACGTCCCCATGTTCTGCACTTTCCCCCATATCGCTGCCTCAGCCTCAGGTCCTATCGAAATTTCAAACCTAAGCGCGTCGATTCCAATCCATGCCTTTCCCTATAATGTACACACAAGCAAAAATCAGAACAACATTGGCATAAAGGAGAATGGACTTGTTCACACATAGAGAAAAAAGATTTGAAGCGCAGGAAATGATCCTGCATCTATTTATAAGCATTGTGTCCATCTATATTGTATTTTTTCAACTGCCTACCGTACTGCCTATTTTTAAAATGATATATTTAAGCGCTTTGCTCATGGTTTTAGCAGCAGATGGAGTTTTCATAATGACAAAGCGGGCACACCTTTTAAAAATCAATAGGATGATCCTATTTTATTTAGGGGCAGTTTTACTGCTGGTACTGGCAATCTTTTATGTAACAAAAATAATGGTTTTTACCGATGCATATGGATTTGAAGGTTTGTTAAAAGAACATCTGCAAACCGCCAAATATATTTTCTTTTTCATCAGTTTTGCCCAGCCAATCCTCCTACCGATCCCGGAAGCTGTCACCATACCAGGAGCGAGCGCGGTATTCGGGCCCGCCGTTGCAGCAGTCATTGCTTTTCCCGGAACACTCCTTGGGATATCAGCCATGTTTTTTGCCGCCAGATACGGGGGGAGAAAATTCCTATCCAAGTTCATCAAGGATGAACAGCTGGAAAAATACCAACAATATGTCTCTAAAAATGACACGCTGATTATGTACCTGCTTTTTATCATCCCTATTCTCCCAGATGAAATCATCTGTGTAGGAGCAGGTATAGGGCAGGTAGCCCCAAAAAGGTTCTTACTCATTGCCTCGATCTCAAAATTCTTCACGGCAACGCTGCTCGCATACTCAGTGGAGCTGGCTGAGGGGCTTTCTTTAACAGCACCGGAAATAATGTTTGGATTCTCAGTTATTGTTTTATTTCTCTTTGGGATTAGCGTTATTACGAAGAAGCTTTTAAATAAAGAACGTGGATTGTAATGGGGGTATGAAAAATTCATGGGGACGCTGAAACGTCCCTATGTTTGCATTAAGGCAGGTTAACACCTCGTGAACTCACATACAAGGTATACCATTCGTCACGAGTCAGAGTGACATTGACGGCATCTGCGCTTGCTTTGATCCGGTCAGGGTTTGCAGTGCCAATGACAGGCTGAATGCCAGCAGGATGCCTCATCAGCCAGGCAAGAACAATGGCTTCTGGTGTGGTTTGTTTTTCTTCGGCCAGCTTTTGTACCAGGGCTGCAGTGTTCTTGACACTTTCACTTTCACTTTCATTTTCAATGTTTTTCCCTGAATAGAGCCCTTTAGCAAGTGAACCCCACGATTGAATCTGGATATTCTCCATCTGGCAATACTCTAACGTTCCTTCCGGGAAGGTGTTTTGGCGTGCCGCTTCCTGATTGACATGTACACCAGTATCGAGCCAGCCGATTTTATGTAAGCTCATTTCCAGTTGGTTCACGATGATTTTTTCGTCCGTATGCTGCTGCAGCAAACGCATTTGTCCAGCACTCATATTCGAAACACCAAACGAACGCACCTTGCCGGAAGCCTTAAGCTGATGGAATGCTTCTCCAACCTCGCTTGGCTCCATTAGAGGATCGGGACGGTGCAACAACAGGATATCCAGGTGATCAATTCCAAGCCTTGAAAGAATTCCATCCACACTATCAAGAATATACGATTTCGAAAAATCATACCTTGTCGGCAGCCCAGACTCCTGATCTCCGAAACGAATGCCGCACTTCGACTGGATGATGATTTCCTCACGAAGCCCCGGCTTTTCTTTTAAAACCTGTCCAAAAACCCTCTCCGCTTTCCCCAATGTATAAATATCAGCATGGTCAAACATAGTTATTCCCGAAGCCAGAGCAGCTTCCACCGCTTCATGCGCCTGCTTCACATGTGCCGGCTCAATCGGCTGACGATCCCAGCTTCCCCCCAGCCCCATGCAGCCAAACACAAGCTCCGAAGCATTCAATCCATTTTGGTTAATAGGCAGCTTTTTCAAACTAGATCCCTCCTGAAGTAAACTTAAAATCCTTTTGCAAGCCATTCTACCATATCAGAAGCGCAGGGACGCTTCTCCTGCTTCGACGCACAGGGACGTTTCTTCTGCTTCCATGTCGCAAGGGGCCAACATGAAAAATAGAGGGACCTAACTTTTTAAAAAGTTAAGCCCCTTACAACCACGCCGCTGAGTTCCTTCTTTTAAAGCTCGCCACCGTTAGTAAAATTACTTCGATCTCCCTCCGCGAAATCAGTACCCTTTTCAACTGATTCCAACCCGTAACCTGTTTCGCTTATTTCGAATGACTCTTCGTTTTGAACCTTATTTTGATTTTCGGCATTCTTATTTCTTTCTTTATTGTCTTTCATAACTTTCCTCCTGAGTTTTTGCTGGAGTTATTTTCTTTTTATGTTGCTCAGGAACAGGAAAAGTATGTAATCTTGGAAGCAAGGGGACGCTTCTCCTGCTTCCTACCTCACCGCTAAAAAGAAGCACCAGGTACGTCCCCGTGCTTCACTGTTATGTTACAATGCTGAAAAAGGGGATTATCCATGGAGGAGGACAGGCAAAATGGTGACTCTGTTAACGTATTTTGTTTCCTTTATATTTATTGTGATATCTGTATTCATTACCCTAACTTTTAAAAATGAACTTGAGCGGATGTTTCGTGAGGAAAAAGAGGTATTCGTTTTTCACATCTTCAATGTGCTGATCACTCTGACCGTCGCTATCGCATCCCAGGCAGTTATAACGATTTATGTAATTGGCCATAAGTTTCACTTCATTAGCAATGCACTCATACTATTGGCCATCACCCTACCCGTCTATCTCCTTGGACACCTTGCATTTGAAAAATATAAAACTGTATACCGTAAATATGCAGCTACAGAGAACGGGAAGGTACTGGTTCTTAACGAGAAGTATGTAAAAAAGAGAAAATGGTTTATGAATCTTAGGCACTATAATGTTAAATAAAGAAAGCGGGAGAAGCACAGAGACGTTTCTGTGCTTCCCTTATTAAATAGATATTGGAAGCACTGGGTACGTTCCCGTGCTTCTAATGACTGTTAACATTGAGCCACGCAAAGCACCCTTTGTTCCATAAGCCTCATTTTATGTTTTTAACGACTTCATAATTGGTTGGAAGTTCTTTAATTTTCTTCTCGTCGAAGGCTGATATGGAACCAACCGTCCCATTGTCGCGCCCAGTGGTTAACCAATAAAAAGCGTACCATACATCAGTACGCTTTCATGGGCAAAAAAAGAAGCATAAGATACATCCCTACACTTCATTGACCTTATAATGCTATATGAAACAGAGGGAGAAGCACTGGGTACGTCCCCGTGCTTCTCCTATTGCATTTGATGGAGCATTTTTTCTAGATGCTTTACAGTGGGAGTTAAATTCACTAGAAAATAGGATTCTCTTAATCTTCTTGATGGAGCGCTGTACTTCAGATAACCTGCTCCGCCTTGGTGAAGCATGCTGCCATGAGCAGCTTTTGAAGTAAGATAGGCCGTACGCAAGCGTAATTGAAGAAGTTCCTTCCATTGCTGCAAGAGCCCTTCCCCATCAGCAAGTTTAAACGTTTCCATGCGAATTAGTTCTAATTCTCTTTCTAGATCATCTGGCTGAACGGAAAGATAATCATTGCAGCCTCCCTGCTTATTGCAAACCTGACGGATGGAAGCTATCGATGCCTCAGTTACACCCAGGCCAAGCGGTATTTGATAAAGAACAAATGCAGGCCTGATTTTTTCAATGAATGTATCCACATCATGTGAGACAATCCATTCCTCAGGAATCGTCACATCATCGAATGCACATGAATAAGTAGCACTGCCATTTACGCCTAAATACTCAAGCTTTGCTTTCAATGTAAGTCCTTCTGCATTGCAAGGAACCACTGCCATCATTCTTTGCTCAGGGCTAACCTCTGCAATGATGCCGAACCAATGGCCTTTACCCAGATTCGAGACAGAAGGCAACTGCCCATTCACACTGTATCCTTCATTCGTCTTCTTCGCTTTGAGATGCAATGTTTCCAGCCCGGCATAATACTTCATCGGATTGGAAAGCCCGGTCCCGCCCAGAAGCAGGCCATTTTCCAACTGCGGTAAAATTTCATCCTTTAAGTACCTATTTTCACTATTTCGGATATAAGTTAATGCAGCAAGGTGGCACCAAAGGTTAAAACCAGTTGTCATGCAGACTTTAGATACTTCTTCTACCACACGGACTTCTGTTGAAAAGTCTACCCCAGTATTGGAATTCAGGAATCCAGCTTTGCCAATGCTTTTTAGAAATTCCTCCGCATAGTAGGCCTCAGCGTCAATCCTGCGCACGAATGGCTTAAGCTGTTCCTGGATTAAGAACGCCAAACTCGTCATATCTTTCAAAGCTTCCCTCTCCCTTTTCATGCCGTTTTAAAAAGAAAACCTCCAGCGAAGGAGGTTCCGGACTTATGACAATTCAGTAATTGTATCGATTGGTGCCTTAACAGCTTCACGAGCCTTCTTGACTGTAGACTCATCTGGAGAATCATAAAAGCAAAGGCATTTTGTCATATCTTCACATACATAGGTCCTTGAGAATGTGACTTCAGGGACTTCCGAATAGTGAACGGAATTCTTGGATTTTCTTTCTAGGTAAGCATCCATTGTCAGATTTTCCGGAAGGTTCCATTCAACAAGGTAATTCACTTTGTCTGCCTGTTTCTTCACTTCATCTAAATCTCTTCCGACAAGACGGACAGGTTTGATTAGAGTTACAGGAACTCCTAATGCTCTTAAACCTTCATTTATTACATTTCGTTCCTCCGCCTCAAGAATAAAGAAAGCTCTGGATAAATCCTTTGCAACTTGGACCTCAATTAATGTCGCATTCTGCTTGCCTAACTCATCACGGATTTCACCGGCCTTTTTTTCAAAGGACTCTTTATCTTTCACTGCATTGTTAAAAATTGATTCCACTAAATATAAAGTTGCCATTACTTATTCCTCCTTATTATATTTATCCAATCTGTTTACTTGGTATTACTTATAGATTATTTTATTACACTAAGTAATAAAAAACAACTTAGTTGTTTGAAAATTTTTATGATATGATTTATTTAACCAAGCTTCGGAGGTTTTATCTATGAGAGAATCTAAATATGATTTACCATGCAATATCGCCCAAACCTTGAATATCATTGGAGATCGGTGGACCTTACTGGTATTACACGAAATCTTAGCTGGAAGAACCACTTTTAATGAAATAAAAAAAGAACTGAATGGTATTTCATCAAATATATTGTCAGACCGCTTAAAACATTTGGAGCAGTCAGGCCTGGTGGTCTCTTCACTTTATTCAGAACATCCCCCGCGATATGAATACAGGCTTACAGAAAGCGGCAAAGAACTCGAAGGAGTATTCAATGCCATGATCATGTGGGGCAGGAACAATCTTGAAAAATGCTACAAGAAATTAATTCATACAGAGTGCAAGCATGAAGTGGAGTTAGCCTACTATTGTCCACACTGCAAAAGAAATGTCGATGAAGTAGAAGCAGTTGAGCTCGACACAGTAGACACAACTGGACTTAAATAATACATCCTTGAGACAGAGAGCGATTGTGCTCTCTGTCTTTTCTTTTAATTCTTTCCAATCCCCCATTGCCGGTTAATCCATGCTTCAAATACACCGACAGCCTTATCGAGGAGCAGCCCGGAAATTCCGATAAACACTATGCCCGCCATTACAAGGTCCAGTCTCATTGAATTTCTTGCATCGATAATCAAATATCCCAGACCTGATTGCGCTCCGACCATCTCTCCTGCAACAAGAAAGATCCAGGCAGTTCCTACCGCGATATGAAGGCCATTGGCAATGTACGGGAAAGCCGCCGGGAAAATGACCTTTGTTAATAGCTTGAACCCCTTAATTTCAAGGTTTTGCGCTACCTTCAAATAATTCTGATCAACTTTCCGTACTGCCGAAACGGTTGAAAGTAATACAGGGAAAAAGGCAGCTATGAAGATAATGACGATTGCCGGGATATCTCCTATTCCAAACCAAAGGACGATAAAAGGTGACCAGGCAATTGGTGAAACAGGCCTTATAATCTGAGCTACCGGATCGAGAACATTCCATAGCAGTGGAATGCGCCCAAGAATCAAGCCAAGCAGGACCGCTGCCAGTACTGCAGATAAATACCCGGCAAGGAAACGATACAGACTGACCTGAAAATGAGTAAAAAGAGTCCCATCCTGAATTAGGGAAACGATGCCTTCCCACACCTTTAAAGGAGGGGGAAAAAGGACAGCATCGTAATCACCAATCAAAATGATGAATTGCCATACTGCCACCAGCAAAGTAAAACCTATGGCCGCATTAAGAACAGTTTTGAATTTCATTTCATTCACATCGCTTTATCTATTAAAGAATTGTCTACAAATTCACTGTAAGTTGGAGGATTCTCCATCAGTCCCATTTCAATGAGATTTTTCCTAAGTTCCTCAAACTCAGATTCCTTGATTTTTAAATCATCATAAGAAATCCATTGGAAGGAAAGATCAAGCACATTCTTTTCAACCTTCATATATTTAGATGACATTTCATGGGTCTGCTCATCCTTTAACTCTGCCAGATCACCAGCTTTGACATACTGGTCGACAAATTCTTGTGCAACTTTATTTTCCTTTTTGATAAAATCTTTTCGCAGCACCAAGGTGCAATCGATTGAGTCTTTCCACACATCCTGATCCTGATACAGGACCTTGCCTTTTTCAATAGCAACGGAAATGGCACCAAACGGTTCTGCTACTACATAACCGGCAATCCTTCCTTCAGACAAGGCGGCCGGCATTTCTGCAGGCGGCATTTCAATTGCTTTTACATCCTTATATTCAAGTCCATTTTGCTTTAACATCTGATATAACAAGATGTTGTGAGTCGAAAATTTATGGGGAATCGCAAAACTTTTCCCTTTCAGATCTTCTGCACTGTTAACATCATTAGCGGTTACGAATACATTTCCATCCCGATGTCCCAATGCGACAGCACTTAAATCAATCCCCTGTTCCTTCGCCTTCATCGCTAATGTAACCAAAACAGAAGCACCATCAATCCTGCCTGTATTCAAGGCATCCATCAGTTCAGGCCAAGAACCGAATTTCACAAGTTCCAAATTGAAATTCTCGTATTCTTTCATTTCCTTTTCAATATAAAGGGGGACAGCGTGGGTAATTGGCAGATAGCCGATCTTAACCGTTTTTTTCTCGCCATCTCCTGTTGATTCTTGACTGCTGCCAGAGCCGCATGCAGCTAATGTCAGGGCCAGGACCGAAACCAGAATAAGCAGCGTGATTTTTTTTATGGACTTTTTCATTCAAATTCTCCTTTGCCTTTTAAATGTTTAAATATGATACTCAATCGGGGAGTTTGCACGGTTAAAATGGAATTCTTCAAAGATCATCTTCCTGTAATGCTGAAAATCACTGTGGCTGCGGTCACGAGGTTTCGACAAGTGGATTTTAATTTCCTTGTGAATTCTGCCTGGATTGGCTTGCATAATAAAAATGCGGTCTGACAAATAAATCGCCTCATCGATATCATGAGTAACAAGGGCAATTGTCGTTTTTTCCTGGGATTGGATACGAAGTAGTTCATCTTGAAGATAATAGCGATTAAAGGTGTCCAGGGCAGCAAACGGCTCATCCATGAGAATCATTTCAGGCTGCAGTGCAAGAGCCCTTGCGATTGCAATTCTTTGCTTCATCCCGCCTGAAACCTCATGGGGGAACAAATCGCCTTTATCTTCTAAACCGACCAGGGTTAAATAATGTAAAGCACGGTCCCTTCGCTCCTTCGGATTAAGGTTTAAGCCCTCGAGTCCAAGTTCAATGTTTTTTACAGCAGATCTCCATGGGAGCAGACCATAGTTTTGAAAAAGCATGACACATTTGCGTGTCGGTTTGTTCACAGGCTTTCCATCTAATAACACTTGCCCTGCATCTTTCTCTTCAAATCCTCCGATAATGTTCAACAGCGTGCTCTTTCCACATCCACTCTCACCCAAAATAGAAACGGTTTCTCCACGGTTGATTGAAAGTGAAATATCGTCCAAAACCCTTATATTCTTATTGTTGTTAGGAAAGCTTTTACTTACTTGATTAACATTAATGATTGGAACCTCGCCCACGTTTCTAACACCCACCTTCCTACCCTTCACTTATATTTATATTATTCCTATAAAAATAGTATGAATTAACTTTAAGTTATTTTATTATACTTTGTTCATTTTTACAACTTATAAAAACAGAATATTTTTCACATTTTGAAGTTTTATTTAAACTTACTTCCCTTGAACAAGAAAAAGCTGTTGGGAGCTCTGTCCAACAGCTTTCAAGGGACGTACCCTTTGCTTCTTTTTCTCAACAGAAAAGAAGCATAAGATACGTCCCCATGCTTCAAAGGCACAGCCGGAGAAAAACTCTTGTTGCACCTTCCTTCTATGCCAACCGTCCCCGTGTCTTCCCTAGTTCTTTCGGAAGTTCTTGAAAAAACAGTAGTAATAGGCACGTTTGTAATTACATAGATACCACCTTTTTGTTTATTGAGCTAGATAGCTTTTCGATCCATCTTGTACAGACCTTGTAGGAAGCCTGAAAAATAGGACTCTGGATAAATGTATATATAAAGGTGAAAATAAAGACCGGCCCGCCCAGTAATAGGGCAACCACCAGCACAATACTCTCAACAATCATTCGCACTCTGCTAATTGAGTACCCGAGCTTAACTGAAATCGCAAGCATAAATCCGTCTCTTGGCCCTGACCCAATTCGAGCAGCATTATACATTCCGCCTCCAATACCCATGATTACCACACCAAGCAGCAACACCAAAATATCAATCATGAGAGTGGAAGCCTGGGGCAAAACATCCAGCCAGAGAAAAAAGTCAACCATTGTGCCAACCATCATTGCATTAATAAAGGTGCCAATATTAACATAACTACGATCAATCAAGAGCGTTACAAGAACTAACATGACACCAAAAATCACGTTCCATGTTCCGATTGTTAAGCCAAACTTATCATAAAGTGCAATATTCAATACATCCCAGGGATGGATTCCTAAGTACTTAACCTTAATTGCCACAGCTATACCGTAACTAAAAAGGATAAGTCCAACTATAAAAAAGGGAATTTGTATTTTCAGCTTCATTTTATCACTTCATTTCTATCAACTTAATAAAAGCATTTAAAGCAGGAGTTTCCATGGTATTTTGCTGCCTCTCCCGCTTTTTTTCAATCACCCTATTCAAAATTAAGTTCCATAAATATCGGCATATGATCACTCAAACTAATCCATTCTACATAGGTTCCAATTCCCAAGCTTCTTATCTGTTTAAGGAGTGTTTTTGATGCAAAAATAAAGTCAATGTGAAATGGGCTAGATTTACTCTTCCTAAAATAATGCGTTGGCTGTAATTCAAGACCTTGTTCCTCATTAAACAAATGATGATATGCACTTTTAATATTTACTTTCTCTAGAAAGTCAACTACCTCTGAGTGGGTTCCTACCCGTTTAATATGATCAAAGATTTTATTACTGTTCCAATCACCTGCAATAATACAAGGCTCTTTAAGTAAGGATTCATAATACTTTAAAGCCAGAAATATTTGCCCTATATAACTATCAAACTTGCTCTTTGTAAGTTGAGACCAAACTGCAAATAGCAGGAAACTT
The DNA here is from genome assembly GCF_049532715.1 of Heyndrickxia sp. MSNUG. Taxonomy (NCBI): domain Bacteria; kingdom Bacillati; phylum Bacillota; class Bacilli; order Caryophanales; family Bacillaceae; genus Heyndrickxia; species Heyndrickxia sp. MSNUG. The sequence continues at coordinate 549,556 of NZ_CP150978.1, read as the reverse complement.
TGTTTTCCAGTAACTATTAAAGGAATAATATAGCGAAAATCCTTATTATAGGATGGATGCAACTTTATATTAAAGTCATCATTTAAATTGAGTATTCCAATGCCCTTATTCAAATTGTCACCAAACCAGAGAAATTGATTAATATCCTTATGATGATTTTTCCCTCTCCATTTTTCTGGAGCTTCGCATTCCGGGATGACTAATATATTTGCATTGAATGGGAATATATTATCAATTTTATCTCTAAATCGCATAGAAGCATTCCATGAAATAAACCTCATATTCCAACTCCTTCAAAAAGAGAGCTAAATTTGTTCTATCGACTCTTCTACAACCCCAAAACATAACCATTCTTATTTATTGCTGGTAAAAACTCAAACGGTTTAATACCGCCACGTAAATACTTACCTATAGGGAAATCCATATCACCCTTTAATAATAAAATAACTTCCTAAATTGATTAAATAAATTAGTTATTTTTTCCATTATATCAAATTAAAGCTTAAATAATGAGCGTATTAGAACGAAAGTATAAGAGAGGATACTTTACAGCAAGGAGATATTATCATGTTATTATTTCTTAATTTCTTGAAGAAGCAAAGGACAGAGACAACTCCTGAAAAGGCGAAAACTGTCGCTCCAAAGCAGGTTGCCGTAAGAAAAGGTGAAATTGGAGAATACAAGATTGATATACAGCTGGATCAACTGCCAAAGGACTGTCGCTACTTGAGTGACCTTCTTATAAAGAATCCTAAAGCAAAATCAGGATATTCACAGATTGACCATGTTGTGCTGACACCCTATGGCATTTTTATAATTGAAACGAAAAACTATCAAGGAACGATCTACGGCGGGAAAGACAGAAAAACATGGTCCGTCAATGGAAAGTTCAAAATGATGAACCCGTTTGTCCAAAACTACGGGCATATAAAAGCACTATCGTCTTTGATTAATCAAAAGTACGAAGAGTGCTTTGTATCATTTGTTTCTTTTACTAAGCGATCTACGTTTAAAGTGGATTTAGATTACCGGAAAATACAGTCAAACGAACTGGTCATTTATGATATAGAGCTATCAGAGTTCATTCATCGGAAAGTTTCCGTATTAAAGATTCAACACAAAGAACCTCTCTTAAGCGAGAGGGAGATTTCGGTGATTTACGATGTCTTTTTAAATGCAGATATTAAAGACCCTGCCATTAGACGAGAACACGAACAGGCTTTGAAGGCTGATACTACAGACAACACTCAAGCAACTTGTTCAATCTGTAATAAATCCGTATCAGATAAAGTTAAATCATATTGTTTATCAAACCACAAATTTAATGGGAAGATTTATTGTTATGAGCATCAGAAGAACAGCAAAATCAACATTTAAGCGATAAAAGAAAGAGGATAGCTAATTGGCTACCCTCTTTACCTTATAACACAGAAATTGTTTCTATGTTTCTAGTTCACTTTTTGAATTTCTTAACGATAAAAAAAACAGCGGGTATAATTGGACCAATTACTTTACCAATTCTCCCAGTTATATTGCCTATTTTAGTTTTACAGTGAGAACAAAAAAGGGCATTCTTAGTTAGCGGTCTTCCGCATTTCTTACATTTATTCAAAATTCACTTCCTCCTTTTTTAACAGTAGTTGTTCGCCTGTTAATCGTATTTCTATATATTCTGAGTCTAATTTGTCGATATGAGAATCAATCATTGCTATAATATTTTCGGGGTTTTTGTACCACATATCTTCTTTTTCAATTTTAGGATTATATGGGAGAAATTCTGCTACTTTTTCCATTTTACCTGCATATTCATTAATACATGCTTTCAAAGGTATTAGAGATTCTTTTAATGAGTTGACTTCTCCCAATTCTTCATAAATTAGTGCAAGGTAATTTGAGGATTTAATTATACTGTCAAATATGGTCTGAGTGTCGAGAAATTCACCTTCAATTTTATTTGTATCGACTCTATGAAATAAAGAATAGAAGATTTGTTTAAAAGATGATTGAGGTAACTTATTTATAAATTTTGTATTGGCTTCAAGAGATTCAATTAGTTGCCTTCTTCCTTTATTCAACTCAGATACAGCCTGAGTCAATAATTGCTTACTTACGGTTTTGTCATTAGCTAGCAAAGCTTGTTTATATGTGTCTATGGCACCTTCGATTACACCAATTCGGTCTGTGAGTTGGCCTCGTAACACATCAGATACTTGTTCATTAAGTAATTCTAATTGCTCTAAAACTGCAGCCATTGTTGATTGTAAGGCTATATTATTTACATTACTAAAATTAAGAGGATTCGTTTCTTCTAATCTAGCTTGGCAAACAAAAGAACCATTTTGATCTTTTATAGTTGGTAACTTCATCCCAGTTTTATCAAAGTTCCACTCTGCACTTCCATCTTCCAATCTCTTACTAATATCTTTAGGGATTATCACTTTGTAGAGACTATCCTTTTTAATTAACTTTTGTGCCTCATAAAATGCCGGGACATTTCTAAACCCATTTATCACTTGATTTAAATTAAAATCGTATCGTTGACTAAGTTGTTTTTTAGATAATTCCAAAGTAGGGTCATTAGAGGATTGTTTAAAAGTAAGATTGCTCTGTACATTAATTATTTGTTGCTCTTTAACCATTTTTATATCCCCTCTATAGTAGATATCATGATAACCTTCACTTCTTTCAGATACTATACCTTCCTACTTTCCTAATAAAACCCATTCAATTTTAGCATTTCCGAATTAAATAGACGAGGGAACTATTGTCTCTCGTCATTTTTATTGTGCGCTGTCCTTTTCACTCGAGGTATCAATACTATAATTTGGTATACCTTCCCCTCTCCATTAACCAACTATTACTCCTTTTTACTGCCCACCAAATAGATTTTTGCATTGCCGTTTTATAATAAGATTGAACCTCCTTGTTATAGAAAGAGGATGATTCAAATAGCTTGACCAATTCTTTATTTGTAAAAACTCTATTTTTTTCAACTTTCTTTTCAAAATCAAGTACAAAATTTAACGTTTGTTGATTAAGGTTATACTTTTCAACCATCACCAATTGAATTTCCCCTTTTCAAATTTATTGAGAAGTTTTGAAGCTTTTGACAGGTCAAAAGCTTCCCGGAATAACATCCGTTTCAGAAGACTTTGGAAGGTCTCTGCCGGCTTGATAATATTACGTCAACTCAACTGTTTTATTTTAGACTCTTTCTCATTTCTTTTTACCTTCCGTCAATTTTAATCGAACACTAGCATAATCTAATAATCTTTCAATAAATTCAGATCCAGCTTTAACTGAGATAGATTTATTGGCCGGTAACGATCCAATATATATTTTGCCATCTTCGATTAAGCCTGGTGAGCACTCTCTTACTTTATCGATTACTTGAAGATTTGTGAATCCGTTTCGTCGTCCATTATGAAATATCTCATATGAATCCGTTTCTTTAGAGTACCCGCTAAACTGGTCGAGATTTAATTGGAGAATAGGTGTTGAAAGCCCAGGAATATCAACAGCAACTATTAAGTACGTATTTCCTCTTCTATTTCCAAATACAGGATCATCCACCAATACACCTGTTCCAAATACACCTACTCTAAAAACTAAATGTTTTCCACTTAAATCTTTTACAATTAAACTACGGTAATACCCGGGGGAATTTCCTCCTCCAGCATTTCCGAACGAAAATATTCCGTATGATAAATCCCGTTTTATTTCCGTCTTGTACTTACCACTTACTTTAATCTCACCACATAAAATAAAATTCTGTACCTCAGAAAAGAATGTGTGCATAGTATCCGGAGTTCCTTCTCCAATGTATCCCGCTTGTAGTAAAAAACTTATATAACGATCATAGGAAATAAGTTCATATGGTAATCTTCGTAACTCGCGATATTTTGTATATTCGACTTTTCCTTTAATTAATTCTGAATATGTATAGAGCTCATTTGTTAAAGGAACCGCTTCTCCCTTAATGACCTCAAAAAACTGCATTTGTTTGCCATTGGAAATTCCTATATATTTCGCTTTTAGTATTTCATTATATGATTTAACTTGCATCAACGTATGATCGGTCAATTCAACATGACTAGCCTTTATTTCTAATACTAATAGAGCGTGTTCATCTCCATCTCTATTTTTGTTCCAAACAACTATATCTGCTCTTTGTCTTGAGGTTGAGTCAATTTTACCAAGGGGATATTCTGTACTAATAGTATCTCTGGGTATCCCCATTTCCTCTATTAGTACAGTTAGTACTCTTTGTCTGACCTCTTCTTCTGGAGTATGCTGAAGTAAGATTTGGCGGCAAGGATCATATAATAGTTTTTTTCTCCCGTTTTTATATATTTTCATAAATGTCTTTCCTTTTATATAATTTAATCGGATAACGATCCACTTTTCCCACATCAATGAATTCTACATATCCCTTCGCAAGAAAATATAATTCAGTGGTAACAGTGGTGTGAACTTGTCTAGATACATCATAAAGAATTACATTATCTTCGAAATCACCATTATGTAAAACAAGAAAAGTTGTCATCATCTGATCGTCATTATCCAAATCTTCGTTTACGAGTGCATATACACCATATGGATTGTCTCGCAGAAATGCCTTTAACTGCTTCTCTGTTAAATGTTCATCAATAATTTCATAGGTCTCTTTCCGAATTGTTATTGTTTCTGGGAACATTACTATCCACCCCTTCTATAATTATTTTACCAAATTATTCAATCTAAAATATTGCTATTCTAGTTTTTTACTGCAAACTGAACGTTTTTGTTCCCCTGCTTTTTTTGATATTTATGATTACTGATATCCAGTGTAGACCTGCCCCTTGGTACCATCAATCAGACAAAATAAAATAGCGTTTATCCCACCATCCATATAAAAAAAGGCCCGAACCCAAGGATTCAGACCACATTACGTTATTTAACTACCTTCTCCCTAACCTCATTACTCTTCAGCAACTCTTTAATCTTCATATCAATTCTTTCAATTTCAGTCGTAGGATTCCTCCACCAGTTCCGGCTCCAGATCCGTTCTATGGTCCATCCTCTGCTTTCGAGGAAACGCTGACGATAGACGTCTCTTTCTTTGGCATTGGCGGAACTGTGATACATGGCACCGTCACATTCAATCCCCAACATGTATTTCGAATGATCGTTCGGATCCACGATGGCCAAATCAATCCGATATCCTGACATCCCTACTTGCGTGACGACATCGTAACCAAGATTTCTAAGCTGCTTATAAACTTGCTCTTCGAATGGCGAGTCGAAATGCAATTCTTGTTCCTGTACATGCGTATTAACATTTTCGTTAATTTCTTGGACGACGGTATTAATGTGCGCAGGCTGGGCAGCAGCAACTGCTTTCACAAATTTCAAATAGGACTTTAACAGTTTCGGTCCAAGTCCAGCTGTTCCCGCTACATTCAGCTCCTCAGGTTCGACACTTGAAACAACCATGATTTCTTCCTTGGCACGCGTTACCGCTACATTTAAACGGTTTTCGCCACCTTTTTGATTCAGCATACCAAATCGGTTGTAAATCCTGCCTTCTTCATTTTTAGCATAACCAATAGAAAATAAGATGATATCCCGCTCGTCTCCCTGAACATTCTCGATGTTTTTCACAAATACACGTTCATCCAAGTCCCTGGACATCATTTGGTTATAAACAGCACTGAATTTTTCATCTTCCCCTGCCATTTTTTCGATTAAGTCAAGGATTTTAGTTTGCTGTTTGGCATTGAAGGTGATAATCCCGACCGTCTTGTTCGGCCGGTTCTTTAAGATATCCTTCAAGGTTTTTACTACTTCAATGGCTTCTACCTCATTGCACTGGTTAATCCATCGTCCATCTACCTTTTTCCACTCCATTGCAGGCGGTTTCCTGAATGGCACTACGTTAGGGGCAATTTGGACGTGGCCATTATAGAATGCATGATTGGAGAAATTGATCAGCTCTTCATACTTAGAGCGATAATGCCATTGCAGAATCTTTTCCGGAAACCTTCTTTTCGCCAGATTTAGCAAGCTAACTGAGTCATCTGTTTCATATTGTTCTTCCTCTTCGTCTTCATTCACGATAGAAGATTGGAACATATTAAACGGAGGAAGCTGCTTTTCATCCCCTGCCACAATCAGCTGTTTGGCACGATAAACGGCCGGAATTCCGCTCTCCACCGTACATTGGGATGCTTCATCAAAAATAACCAGATCAAACAATCCTTCTTTTAACGGGAAGATTGAAGAAACAATCTCGGGGGACGCAAGCCATACAGGCAGGATGTCCACCAACCCATCACGAGCAAATTCATTAACCAGTTTACGCAGCGACCAGATCATCCGCTTCTTGCCTACCTGGTGTTTAAGCTCCTTTACTTTCCTGGAATGCCTTTGCTGGGCCTCACTAACATTTGAGGTCAAGGTATGAATCAAAAACTGGGTGGCCATCTTCCGCTTTTCATCAATCAACTTGGCAAATGACTCCCTAATCCTCGCGAACTCATTGGTCGAAACCTGTTTCACCTGAGGATACTTTTGCTCAGTTTGGTCAATCCATTGAACATAAGCAGAATTGCGGAATAGGTCAACCCAATAGTCAGGCAGCCCCATTTCACTGTTATTGCTCTTTGCCTGCAATTTCAATATTACTTTTCTCTCGATTTCCGAGCAGCGATTCCAATAGTTATCCATCTGCTGAAGGTCTTCGAAGTCACTATGGATGTACTCCAGCATCTTATCCAGCTCTTTTAATGGAATATCCCCTTCAGAAACCCGACTCTTCAGTTCTTCGACAAAACCTTCATCAAAGTACCTTTTCAGCTTCTCAATTTCATCTGCCATTGTTTTTGTTTCTTTACCAAGTTGCTGCATCGTCATCAGGGACTTTTTTATTTTCATCCACTCTGTTGAACTAGTTCCTTTAAATTTCTCACCTTCAATCAATTCTTCAATGATTGACTTTCCAGAAAAGGAAGTCCACCACCATAAACGCAATCCCTGCAAAGTCCGCTTGTTTCCATCCTCAAGGTCCGGATAAATTTTATCCAGCTTATTTTGCACCAACCAAGTATAAGCAGGAGTAATTTTCTCGTGATCAAGCGACTCTAAATAGTCAACCGATTTACTCGCCATCTGGATTAATTGGTCCATCAACTCAATCAGTTCCAGTTTGTCTTTCATGCTTAGCTGCCCAAAAGATTTACGCTGCTTCAGCGGATAGGTATCATCACCAAACCGTTCATACCATTCCGCAAAGGTGAACACCTTCTCCGAAACATCGTCCAGAACATCTCGATTCAAAGACGGCAATACGTCAGTCAAATCGACAATTTGCGTGGTTTCTCCGACCGGATTGGCTTTTCCATACAAATCATATAAACGGAAACCAAAGTCCTGATATTCGTACATCGCATTGGCAATACTATTCAATAATTCCTCTTGAGAAGCCAGCTTATTTAACACCGAAGCTAAAAGTTGAACTGCCTGCTCATAGCTAATCTGGTTATGCTCCAACACAGAAGAAATCTTACTATAAAGCTTCTTTCGATCATTCTTCTCGTCATGCACTAGTGCAATATGACCACTTAGCCCAAGTCCATCCAATCTCTGATACACCACATCCAAAGCAGCACGCTTCTGGCAGACTATGAGTACTTTCTTCTCCTGCTTAAGAGCATCTGTAATCAAATTGACAATTACCTGGGACTTTCCGGTACCAGGCGGCCCATGAACCACAATTCCTTTTTTATAGCGAGCTTCTTTGAGAATTTCCTCCTGCGATCCATCCGCCTCCAGGAGATTAAGAATGTCAGGGTTCTCTTGTTCTAAAAATCCCTCAACATTTTCTTGTCCCCCTACGAATTCCAGGTCGTCAGGAGAAATCAATTCACCTGCCAAACCTAGCGCCCCATCCGCTGACAGGTCAATAAGCGCATCATAGTCTTTTACTAAGGAAGAACTGCCTTGTGGGAAATTCCCAATTACGGCATTCTCCAATAACGTCAGATTGACAACTTCGGGAATATCATCTTTTTTATATTCCTTTAACTTTGTCAGACCGTTTTGGGTAAAATGAACATTCATTTCCCGTTCTTTTAAGAACGAGAGCCAGGATTGGTAATCATAATTCTTAGCCACCTCCGCTGCTTCCTCGAAAAACTCTTCCGTAAAGTTTAGGCTATTCATCTTCTTAAAAGCCAAGAATAGAGTTCGATTAATCTGGGGTCCACCTTCATCCAGCTTCAATACCCACTTTTGAGATTGAACATTGTTCTTTTCCAGCCTGACCGGATATAAAAACAATGGTGCCTGAAAAAATGTCCCGTCAGCCCACGTACCGGATAGAAACGGAAAGCCCAAGTAAAAATCATGAACTCCAGTTTCTTCTTCGATTCCTTTCATGTTCCTGCTGAGGTCGGTAAGCTTTCTTGAGATAGCCATCGATTTTTCGTTATCCAACGAAGGCTTCAATAAGACTATTTCACCCTTGCTTTGCTTGATGATTTTCGAGACAATCGACTGGCTAACAGTCTCCTCACTCAACTCATCTAACTCTGTTAGGTCAAAACTCCATTTATTATATAGCTTAAGCAGCCGAATGGAGCGATTCCTTCTGCTGATATCGTTCAACTTATCCCTCATGTGAATCAATATTTCTTTCATTTTAAAACCTCTTTCTATTGCGATGTTCTAATATCCCGCGTTTCATAAATACGCATCGAAAGAACCGGAAATGCCAAGGAATCTTTAAAAGTGTAATAAATCCCCTTGTCATTGGACCAACTATTTTATGTCAAATATTATATCAGATTTTGGAAAAAATTGACGAAACTTCTTTATTTGCACCTTAAATTACCACAGAATCAATCACTAGCTCTAGTTGAATAGAAAAATATATAAAAAGTAAAAAAAGCTCGGGATATTCCCAAGCTTTTAGCCATCTGAATTAAAATAAAGCCAGATTTTTCGGCAAAATCTATGAAAACCGAATTTGTCGATAATTTTTATTTTCGCCATCCCATCTACTCCACCCTCCTAGCCGCCTGCTGAATAGGATCCCATACACCATTATACGGTGGCGCATACGCCAGATCTAAATCAAGCAGCTCATCCGTCGTCATGGAATGAAATATGGCCGTCGCTAATACATCGATTCGTTTATCGACGCCATTTTCCCCAATAATTTGCCCGCCAAGAACCTTATGTGTCTCTTTATGATAGACAAGTTTCAATTTCATTTTTTTATCATCGGGATAATAACCAGCGATATCAGTTGCTGTAATGGTGACAGCGCCACAGGGGATGTTCAGCGAGTTTGCCTCTTTTTCTGATAGCGCTGTTCTCCCCAGGGTTAAATTGAAAAATTTAATAATGGAAGTGCCGACAATTCCTTTAAACGTTTTATGTACATCAACCATGTTCAATCCGGCGATTTGTCCTTGCTTATTGGCATGTGTTCCCAATGGGACATGATCATCCTTTTCCTTTACTCGGTGATATTGTGTGGCACAATCTCCTGCCGCGTAGATATCCTCAATACTGGTTTGCATATAGGCATTTACCTGGATCGCACCATTTCCAATGGTTTTGATTCCTGTTCCTTCTAAAAAGGAGGTATTGGGCTTCACACCTACAGCGACTAGCACCAAATCTGTTTCATACTCTCCCTTATCGGTTTTCACAGATTCCACATTGTCACTTCCACCGAATGCTTCCACGGATTCACCCATTTTTAACACAATGTTTTGCCTTACTGCTTCTTCATGAATCAATTCTGCCATGTCTGTATCAAATATTTTGGCTAATTGCTCATTTCTTTCAATGATCGTTACCTTCTTGCCGAGCTCCGCAAAACTTTCAGCCATTTCAAGCCCAATGTATCCACCGCCAATCACGGTCACATTATGTATATCTCTTTCTAGATAATCCATTATTGCCTTTGCATCAGGGATGGTTTTTAGCGAGAAAATACCTGGAAGTGTCACACCCTCCCACTTTGGAATGACCGAGCTTACACCTGTCGCAATCAGAAGACGGTCATATGGCAGGCTAAACATTTCACCATTACTATGATTTATTCCACTTACCATTTTATTTTCTGCATCCACCTTTTGGACTTCATGAAATACACGTGCATCAATGCCATATTTCTCCTTAAAAGTAGACGGGGTCCGGGCGATTAACCGATCTGCGGACTCAATCTTCCCACTGATCACATAAGGCAGGCCACATTGCCCGTACGAATACACGCCTCCCTTTTCCAATACAGTGATTTCATGTCCAGAGCTGTTCCGGACCATTTGCATCGCAGCACTCATACCTGCTGCATCTCCGCCAATAATCAGTATTTTCATGTTTATCCCTCCCTTCTTTTTGTTTCCATTTATTACTTATTCTTAAACATCAGAGAGTTATAGTGACCTCAGAAAAAAATAATAAAATAAAACGGCTGCACCGACTGCCGTTTACTCACACGGTACCTTTTATAGATTAAACAATCTCATTAGGAATATCGATAATTAGCTATATTTCTGATTTTCCCACTATTTATGATATGGTTCACCGTGGTAATTTAAGAGGCAAAAAAACAGCATTGGATACTTTCAATGCTGTTTCTTATCTTATTTTACTGAGTATATTTTGAATTGATCAGGTGTCAAATTGCTTTTTATCTTTGAGTCCTTTAACAAGTCATTTCTAATTGCAACCATCGCTTCTCCAAGTGCTGTCTCCTTTTCAACATCTGTAGATGAGTTTGTTTTAACAGTTTCCAAAAAGGCGTATAGCTTTATTACAACATCGTCTGGACAATACATCCAGCATAAATCTACTTGTTGCAGGAAGTTTTCTTTTAAACTTGGACTATCCGAATTGTCATAGAACCCCTTAATACTTTTGATTAATTCCGCATAACGTTCTTCTTTTCTTTTGTAGCTCTCTTGCTTTCTTTTACTTCTTTCATTTAAACCCCAAGTAATAAATCCAGCTATTACTGTGATTAAAGATATCAGTAGCGGAAAATACTCAATCATGACTTGCTTAACCCCCTAAGACTCCTTAATTAGCGTATTCCAAGATTACTTTCCCATACGTTTGCAGATGGATTCAAATCATTTATTAGACTTTCTATTATTTGTTTTTGGGCATAGTTAGCTCTAGGACCAATTAGAATTTCCATATCATTTAAAGCATGTTCATCTAACTCAAGATCAAAAAAATCTTTCTTGAGTTTTTCTGTCTCTAAGCGGTCAATTAACTTGGCCTGATCTTCATATGATTTTACTAATTCCAAATCTCTCATTGTCCAAGGAACTACAAAAAATTTATAACGGTACTCTTTTTGAAACGCCCATTGCTTGTTTTTATAAATCCCAATATCTTTAATACTTATATTTTTTTCTAGACTTGTCTTTTTAACTCCATTTACCATTTTAGTTTCTGGCTTTTTCTCCGTTAATACTCTTCGATTTAACTTATCAGGGTCATCAGTGTATTGTACTTGATATAGACTTGCCAAATAGGGCGTATTTAGTAAACAACCGTGAGCCGAAAGTTTTTCATTAGTTAGTGAAGGATGTGTTTCGTAACTTTCCTTAATATGTATTCCATCTGGATCAACCTTTACAGTTTTAAATGGATTTACCGGTAATTTAATCCTTACGCCAGTCATATTAGGTGTATATAGATTCCATAAAGGAATTGATTCCTCTGTTTCGTTTGTCCAACAACTAACAAAACAAAACCTTCCAAGATCCCCATAATCTACTGTTCTCTGTTCTTCTATATCGTCCACTCTTGATAAACTACTGAAACGAATCGTTTTGTTTTTCAAGATTAAAGCGAGGGTTTCAATACTCGTATAATGATAAAGATATGATAATTCTCCCAACTGCAATCCACCTCTATTTATTAATTAACAAGATTGATTCTATTACAGGATAATTCCTTAAATAAAATTAACTATTTTGCAATGAGGTATATCAAGTATTCTCTCATTGGTTGTTTGTCTAGTATAGGTAATCCTTGTTAATTTTTATAGGTTTCTTTCTCCTCAGCCACCCTAGGCATCTCCCTAAAAAACTCATTCTCCGCATATACCTGCTGAATATCCCTAACCCGCTCAATAAGATAACCCTCTAACTCCTTATCAGTACAATAAACAAAGCACCCCTTCTGCCCACGGGTCATCAATGTACGATAAGTATTCCGAATAATCTCATCAGCCAGCTGTTCTGCTTCCTCAGGATTTTCCTTCAGCATTTTCTTCAAACCCTTTAAGGAGTTGTCTGTTTTCGCACGTTTAGTATGGTCGGTTAGCACCTCTCCATCCCGGTAAAACAGATCGTCCCCAATGATGACTCCAACGTAATCGAATTCGAGCCCTTGGCAGGTGTGAATACAGCCGGTTTCATTGACCGAATTCTCATCAATTGCCCATGTCTCGGAGTTGTTCAGATTCCAGCTCATGCTGAATTTGTGCTCAGGCAGCTCGATGTCATGGATATTTGTGTTCGACTTCCCTTCCTTCAGCCAGTTCCAGCAGTAACCGGCTACCATCCGGGATTTGTTGTTCTTTTTATTCAATCTAGTAATCTCTTCACGCATTTCGTTTGGGTTTGTGAAGATCCGGAAATCATAGTTAGTTCCTATATAATTTGAATTCGCCGTTTGGCGAATCTGCAGGACATCGTCAATCCAGCTTAAATAGCCATCAGAACCATTGCAGCGGAACTGCGAATCAAGTTTCATCCTGGTTACATCCGCTCCCAATTCCTTTGCGAACTTTTTAATCGCCCCTATACTACCGATATCCTTGAGGGTAACCCGCTGCCGTTCATCGATAAAAAAGACAGACAGCTTGGAAGCTTTTATAATTTCTTTTACCTGATTTTCACCAAGGTTGCTAAAAAGGCCGGATTTTTCATTGAGGCGGTGGGCTTCATCGACGATGAGGACATCGAACTCATTCGCCGGCACATTGATATAGCTGCCTGACCCAACAAACAGATTATCAATATGGCCCTTACGGAAGTTCTGTTTTAGCTTGGTCGCGTAAATATTCCTCGGCGCAGCATTCTTTGTCACATACTGGGCTACTAAACTCCGGTTAGTCGCTTCAACCAATAGATTTATAGCTAAAACAGATTTCCCGGTACCTGGCCCTCCTTCAACGACCAGCACCTGCTTCGTGTTTGTCCTTAACGCTTCCTTGGCAAGGTGCAGAGCCGTTTCATAGACAACTTTTTGGTCATCTATCATGACAAACTCCTGATTCCCCTGGAGCATGCTGTTCAGAGAATCCTGCAGCGATTTGGATGGACGAATCCTCCCTTTATCAATCGTATATAAAATTTCCTTATTATCACCGTGCTTGATATACCTTTTGATAAAATCGCGCAGCTTACCGGAATCACCTTTTATAAAAACCGGTGCTTCCTCAATATAATATTCATAGACCGGGTCAGTCAGCGGATCCTGTTCACCCTGGTTTATGTAATTATGCAGATAAGCACATGGATAAAGTTGAATTTCTTCTTTTTGAGCATTCTCATTGTAGTCCTTGATTAATGCAGCATATGACCAGGCCTGGTAAGACGGATGAGTCGTCTCACGTACTCCTCTATTAATAACCGTTTTAACAATCGCCTCTTTTCCCTCGATCTTCTCAACCGTTTCCCACTGCTTTAATTCAACAATAACAATCGATTGTCGCGCATCCTGATCCGAACCAGATATGAGGAAATCCACCCGCTTTGAGGTATGAGGAATCTTAAACTCAATTGCAACACCCGCATCATTAGGAATCTCGCTGTCACTCAACACCCTGTACATATACTGCATCGAGTTGTCCCAGGACCGAACCTCCCGCTCATTAATCCGCCCAATCTTGCTGTTATAATTGCTGACAATATTGTTCACCAGCTCATCATCAAAAACATCCTTCAAGAACTCATCCTTCGTTGCCTCATAAACGATCAACTACCCTCACCCCTTCTGAATGGGATACTTAAGTTCATTCTTCTTCATCTTCTTCAAAACTTCCTCTTCTAGATCAATATCCATTTTGTCAGCTAACTGAACCAAGTATATTAAAATATCAGCCATTTCTTCTTTGATATTTTGTTCAGAATCCTTGAGTGCTTCTTCGCTGGTTTTCCATTGGAAGTTTTCTAGGAGTTCATTGGCTTCCAGAGAAATTGATATGGCTAGGTCTTTTTCGTTGTGGTAGGGTTTCCAGTTTCGTTCATCGCGGAAGTTTAAGATAGTTTGGCGGGTTCTTTCCATGTTGTGGTCACTCCAGTGTTTAACTTAATTTGTTGTTATAATGTCTATTTTGATTCTATCATTCTTTATGCTTTTAGAAGGGCATTGAATTTTGAAAAAAAAAAGCCAAATCCCTGTATAGAATTTGACCGCTTATAAAGATTCTAATATCGAGCCGCAAGAACCGTTCCCATTCCATGTCTTTTCCTACTAAGGTGATATAACTGTTATGGTACTGAAAAATTCTAAAGCTTCATGGATAATGATAGTTCTGTTAGAGGAAACGAAAAAAATGTAATGAAAGGATGACATTTCTATCCTTTTGGATTAAGTTTTTTTGTTTTTATTCTTAACTTGTAATAACTCCACCCTAAGTGGACTGTGAATACAATTGACGTTAACCCAATCAAGAGGAAAATTGCAGATACAATATTATAGTATTTAAAATTTAATGGGTGATCAGCAATTGTTTTTATGGTTTCAGAAAAAATACTAATCCAGTTCGGTAAAATTACAATCGTTAAGACAAAGGAAAATATAGTTAGTGGTAAAACATAATACTTATTAATCCTTTTAACAGTGTTATATTCGTTTCCCCCATCTACCCTATGAGTAGGAAACTCAATATCATTTGCAGCCTTAATTTCATCAAGCCACTTTATATAAATGGCAACAAACATTCCAAGAATTAAACTTAAGGAGGAAATAATATTATCCAAACACTAGACCTCCTGTTGCAGTGGTATTCCTAATTTCTCTGCAAGCCTATTAAATGAAGAAGGTTTAATTTCATAAATTGAAGTGGTGTTACTCTTTTTGGAAATTGGTTGAAGCGTGCCGTCTAGGTTGCTTAAAATCCTATTCAATTGAGTAATAATGTTTTCCGTACCCTTAAATGTGTGTGGATTAACAGTAAGCTCAGCACTTTCAAGTGCTTCCTTCAAACTGTTTTCAATAGCCCCATTCAATTCATACTGATATTTAGACATTACCGATCGAATTAATGAACGACTCTCAGTCGATGTAAGTTGAAACAAACTACTTACTTTTTCTTCATTGGGTATTCTTTCTTGTAGGGCATTCTTAATAATTAAAAACAGCCTATATTCTTTAAAGTCCGAGCCCCTAGTAAATACCTTTTGACCCATAAACATTCTTATATATTCTTCAAATGAAGCTTTTGCGTATTCATTTAACACTTCTTCAAGAACTTCATTATCAGAGAGTTGCAGTATTTGTCCAAGTAACACTTCCTCATATTCAGTTAAATCAATATCAAAATTAATATTAAATTTTGTCATAAGCAATCCCCCTATATAGAGTATTCTTATGATTAACTTTAGCATATTTTGACAAATATTTCACTTAACATTTCGAATATTACTTAAACTCACCTTTAACAGGCTATCAAAATTAAAAGGGCCTCCTATTCGAATATAGGAATATTCCTTTTTCAACTCCCCCATTTTTTCAATTAGGACTTTAAAAATATGTTAATCCTCCTGGATAAACAATTTGCATGATTGACAATTTTGAAGATGACATGAATCCTTTCAAAAAACATATAGTGTTCTCAAAAGGGGGGAATTTGTGATTGATTTATATTGCTCACCGAAGCTTTCGCGTATCAATAAAGCACTGAGAACAGAAAGAGAAGTCCAAGGCTGGAGAGAAGCAAGTTTATATCATAATAAGTATACATGCGTTATCAGCGGCAGAAAGTACAATTTAATTGTGCATCACATTAAAGGTTTTGACACTATCTTACAAGAAGCTGTCCAGGAATTATCGTCGAAGAAGAAACTATCCTCCGCGTGGTTCCGAGAGCCTTGGCTTACAAACGAACTGAGGGATTTATTCTTAATGAAGCATAGGGATTATGGATTAGGGGTAACTTTACACAAAAAAATACATGACGAATTTCATCACCGTTATGGATACCACAATAATTCAAATGAGCAGTTCGAAGAGTTTAAATCGTCAATAACAAAGGAAAGAGTGGAATATCTGTTAGCTGTACCAGAGCCAGGAGATTTAATTTGTTCAAAATGTGGAAAAGTAGCTATGATCCTTTTTGATGATACGTGTCCTAAATGTTCACCTTAAAAAAAGAGTTTGGAAAGAAATCTTAATTCTTTCCAAACTCTTTAATTTTTCATTATGAGATGCTTTGTCTCATCATAGTTTCTACAAAGTCTTTTGGTTTATTTTAACGGTTACCCCTTTTTCCTTTTTTTTCTTAATAATTAGTGGTCTAGTCATACTTGGGGTGTGTGGTAGGGAATGACTCACCTTTGTAAAACCTACTTTCGTCCAGAATTGTGCCGCCCGTCTGTCTTTTGCCTTTAACATAAGGATTTCAAAACCCCAGTTTTTAGACTCAATAAAGGCAATCAATTCTTTAATTACCTTTGAACCCAACCCCTTACCTTTGGGGTTAATTATAAAGTTCACAATCTCTATTGTTGGTTTCTCTATATCGATTAATGCTGAACCACATGTAACCACCGATGGATCAAAAAGGTAAAGTATGAGATCTAGAGAAGATTCGAAACCATTTCCATGAAAAGAAACTGTCCATCTTTCTTTGTCACTGTTATTGATATGTGTTTTAACTGGATAACCCAGTATATTTGCAAAACGGTCAGCCAAAAAATCAAAAAATGTTGGATTCAGATTTGGTAGTATGCAGGTTAATTGGGGCTGATAGAACATTTCACTCCAAAATAGTTTTTTATTTGGTGTCATGCCAGTTCCTCCTTTCATCCTTATAAATATATGGACGTGAAAAGAAACCAATTCCATTTTACTGGAATTTCGTTCAAGTGTCTGTGAATGAAATGTGAATAGAAAGTTAGGTGGTGGAAGAAGCTACGGAATTCTTTAGAACATGTAATATAATTGACTGAATACCAACAATTAACCAACCTACCTACTGGTAAAAACCGTACACCCCTAAACCGTTTAATTAGTAAGTATGTAATAGAGAATAATATTAATTAAGCCTTTCAGGTGGTAATCACATTGTATTAATCTATAAGTCCCTTTTACCAGTCTAAGAAGCACATAGGTTGTATTCTGAGTTAACCTCTCTTACAATTTTTCAGGATTAAATGGTGTATTTAAACGAATAAATGACGATGCAAACTACTATAAATCTAAAGAGTAAAACAAAACCAATCAGAGTTCTGATTGGTTTTGTTAATTTAAAACCTCATATCAACGGAATAGAAAATAGCCGTGAAATTAGTTTGGGTATAATTAATTATCAATTTGCGAATCGTATAATTCTATAAACTGGTTTATTTCCCTCTGAATAATAGAAGAAAGAGGCAACTTGTCCCAATTAATTTGCATTAATAATTGTATGCATTCTTCCGCCGTAAGATTTGAGTCAACAATAATCTCTGCAATAATGAGCGCTGTTGTCCTGGTAAATCCCAATCCTATTAATGATATTTGGGTTAATTCAGATGTACCCAATTCCAGCCACAAATTCACATCTTTTAGGTCTTCATTCATTTCAAGGTCATTTAACTCCAAAAAGTAGTTTAAAATATCCCGGTAACAACTGAAATATTTTACAAATTTAAACCGAGCAAACTCCTCTATGTCCTGCATGGTCTCTCTTATGACGCTTTGAAGCGATTTAGGTCTTATCTGCTTTCTCCAATACTTCCAATTCCTACGAATAATTCTTGAAAGCGGGTATCCCCTCATCCATTCCAGTATTAAAAGCGTATAATGATAATTCTTGCCTGGATGTTCACCCGAAAATGTATCCTGAATTTTTTCAACAATTTTTATATATTGATCTAATGCATCTGGGCTGCTTGGGTGAACTGGCAGATACATCTCAATAGCAAAAAAGTTGTGGTTAAAGAAGTCCAATAATTTTTGCTGGGCAACAGGGCTTACCCCAGGATGTTTAAGAATTATCTCATTTGGTACTTCAACATCCTTTAACGCCTTGGCAACTGCGAATTGAAGTTCCTCTATTGTTTCTTCTTCATATTTTTGTAATGCCGGCGAACTAAGAAGGCCAAAAGGGTTGCGAATATGTTCCCCAACCAAATAAGAAAAACCATATTCTAATTCTGGTTTCTTAAGACTGGTTTCTCTTGGTGTTCCTTCTTTAATGTATTTAACCAACTCATCTGTATCACTTATTAGTAAATCAATCGTCTTGGTGATTCGATATTTCTTTCTGGTTTTGGGTGGTTCATAATTCCAGATTTCTTCCTTATTCGTATCAATACATATTACGTTTCCTTGAAACTCCTTGCCTTGCCTGCCAGCGCGCCCCGCAAGATTCCAAAAATCCATCTCGCTCATCGGGGTTCCTCTCCCTTTTTGCGGTCCTCTAACAAAAATGCTTCTTGCTGGAAGGTTCATACCTTCTATTAAGGTTGAAGTACAGACCAGGAATTCAATAATCCCCTCTGAAAATAGCCTTTCAATTTCATTTTTGATGATGAGTGGCATATTTCCATAATGGTACCCAATTTTTCTTGTGAGGACATGGGATAATGTGTAATCGGGATCAATAACATCCTGAATTAATTTGATTAATTCCCGTATCTCTGGATGAGTGGATTCATTTTCTTCCCCTTGCAATTCCCAAAGTTTTTCCGCGCATTTTTCTGCACTAGAAGGAAGGTTGGAATAAATAAGGTTTCCTCCCATTGGGTCTGAGAGTGCATGGGAAACCAATGCCAAACGTTCAATGTCGTTAGTTGGCTTGTCCTCTAGGAAAAATTTGCCTATAGGTACTAGCTGGTCTTCCACGCATAACGACATTTGCCACTCCTTTGGTTTCCTGAAAACCTGATCAACCCAAATTAAATTTTGGTTAACTGTAACAAATTCTCTTTCCACAGTCTCTTTTTTGATCTGATGATAGCCAGTCTCAAGCAAAGCCTCTGGGTTTGCAGTCATTGGACTTGAAAAAATGACTTTTCCCTTTGGATTTTTCCTGCCGACATCTTCGATTACTTGCTGAAGCAAAACTCCCCTTGAACCGTCCCCTATCTTTTGCGCTTCATCAACAATAAGCATATTGACGGTTAAATCTTTTTCTTCCGTTAAGAGCCACTGTAAACGTTCCTGCGTAAAGATAAATATCCTTTTTGGATAGTCATTGTTTTCAGTCCCTGGCAGAGGTACTGTTGTTACGAATACTCCTGTTAATTTATTTTCAATCAGCATTTTTCGTATATCCTGCTCCACCTGTTGAATCAAAGCCCTTGTTGGAACGATATAAATTATGGTTCCTTCTGTATTCCCCTCTAGGAAAATTTTTATTAATTGCAGAAGGATAAATGACTTTCCTACCGATGTAGGGGCGGAAATACTCACCCAATCATTTTTCTCGCTTTCTTCTAGTACGTCGTATTGAAATTTATTAATCGGAACAATTGTTTCGTTGTTGGGGTCATAAATGGAATATTTCATAAGCCGCTTCATAGAATCCAAATTGAATTCAGTAGGAATGCTGTCCTTGTAATCAGCTTCGACCTTGTTCCTGCTTATGGCAAGATTAACGGTTGGGTGGTTTGTCATTTTTTCTAAAATATAAACGGCAGAATTTTTTTGTACTTCAGTTGCCCCATCTTGTTGTAAAACAAATTGGGCAATTCTAAAAGCTGTATCTAAATGCTTAGCGTCATCTGATTCAGCAAATATACTCGCGCACATGAGTAAATAGGCAACATCTATCTCTCCATAGGGGCCTTCATATGCTTGTATTGAAAATTGATCAATAACGGACCTATAAAGTAAAGGCTTGTACTTCCTTTGAAAGCCATCGAGAGTAAAAATACTTTTGAATAACGTAAAACTAGACATTGCGAATTGCCTCCAAAAAAGCATCCCTAAACTTTTGAACGGAAGGGAATGGGATAAGAAAAACATCAATCGTGAATTTATCCAAATGCAGATGGCTTTTAATACCCTTGTTCAGCTTTCCCACCCATTTTGTAAGGGACTGGTTCAACTCATCCAAAACCAATTCTTGTGTCTTTGCGAATGGTTCAGAACAATATGAATCCACATCAAATCCAATTAAACAAGCCGCCCTATATTCTAATGAATTGAAGGAAGGGTGATCAGGATCTAAATAATTCACTAGTGCCTTCTCAAGCTCTGGATTAGAAAAATCCAAATTGCTCATTAGCAGTTGTAAATCACGCTCCCTTGGATTTTCAGCTCCGCCACTGCTAATTAAATATGGAGCAAGGCTTATAAAACAATTTCTAATGGCTTGATCAATGGATTGATAAAGTTTTGCTTCTCCCCAATAAAGCAAAAGCTTTTTGGAAGTGCTGTCAAATCCAAGGTGAACGGCATCAGCACCTTGATAATGCAATTGCCTGCTTGTTTTTAATGACATTTTAGAAATGGCTTGCGGTAACTTTAAAATGCTTTGAATCAATAAATACAGCAATAACTCTCCACCTTCACCAGTATTCTCTAACTCGGTGAAAAGCTTCCTTGCTTTCATTTTCAATTTGGTCGTATGAACAGTCGTGTTTTGTTCATCGTCCAAAGCTTTTGCTTTTTCGATTTCTGAACGTGGAATTGCATAGTCCAGCATAAAGGTAGCTATATGCAAAGCAAAGTCCTCCACTTTAGGAAGATGCTGTCCATCGGAAGAGACCATATAACATCGCGTTGCTGCTTTTGTCCCCAGTATTTGTTGTTTTGTAGCCACAGTGGTTAAATACGCATCAAGTTCTTCTCCATTACCTCTTAGCAGCTTATTTATATACAAATCTAATAAATTTCCATCATTTAAATTTCTTACTGTTCCTGACACTCAATCTCCTCCAGTTTTCTTTAACTTCCCAAAGCAACTATAAGTTCAAGAATCAGATTAATAAAAAACTCCATATATTTACATTATAGTAAATACATAGAGCTTAGGGGAGAATAATCTCAAAAATGTCGGAAAAAGCGACAGCGGGACAGTTCTACCGTCTCTTCAAGAGCACAGGGACGTACCCTGTGCTCCTTCTCTAGTGATTAACGGAAAAGAAAAGCATTAGATACGTCCCCGTATTTCAGGGCAGCCAATCGCGTCCTCCACCGTAAATAGCTTGTAATAAAAGTAAAAAGGACAGTTCTTCTGCATCCTTCTGCAAAAGAACCGTCCTTTTGATTAAAGGAACGCCTCAGCCAATAATGTGTAGGTTGTAATTTTGTCCTGAAAGTTATATACATTGTTGATAATCATGAATTCCTCAGTCTTGTACATTTCACTCAATCTAAGAATTTCATCCTTAACCATTTGGGGTGTACCAATAATCATGCGTTTTCGATTTTCCTGTATCTTCTTTCGTTCATCTTTTGTTAAGGGTATGTTTTTGGCCTCTTCGACGGCAGGGATCCTCGTGTCTCCACCCTTTTCAACTGATAACAGCCACATATCCTGGCTTAGGGCGATTTCTTCAGCTTTTTCCAGTGTTGGGGCACAAACAACAAACACACATACATTTCCTTTAGGCTTTGCAAGCATTGGCGAGGGCTGAAAGTTTTTATAGTAATAGTCCAGGGCCTGTTCTCCATTAACCGGAGTGATAAAATGTCCATAAGTAAAAGCTGTACCACTTTCTGCGGCCAGCCTTGCCCCCCGTTGTGTAATCCCTAAAAGCCACACTTCCGGTATGCTGCCTGTCACAGGAAAGGCATTGACGTCATGGTAAGGGTGGTCTATGGGTAAATGGTTCACTAAAAAGCCTTGCAGATCCTTAACCTGCCGGGGGAATTCATTCAGGCTCTTCCTTAATCCATCTGTGAGTGCCAATCGGGTTGTAGCGGAACCGCCTGGTGATCGCCCAATTCCTGCATCAATACGGTTCGGAAACAAGGCTTCTAATAGCTTGAAGTTTTCAGCAATCTTATAGGGGCTGTACTGAGGAAGCAAAACACCGCCCGAACCTACACGGATTTTCCTGGTATTTGAAGCTATATGAGAAATCAGGATCTCTGGAGAGGACCCTGCTATTCCATTCGTATTGTGATGTTCCGCTACCCAAAAACGAGTGTAGCCCAGGTCTTCAGTCAGTTGAGCCAGTTTTACTGTTTTTTGTAAAGTGGTGCTTGCCGAGTCCCCTTTACTTATGACTGATTGATCAAGAACGCTTAATTTCAATAGGTAAACCTCCACAGTTAAACAGGTATGCATAATGGTATTAATACCCTTTGCCAACACTTCCTACTCAAAGCCAGTATCTTTTGCCAAACTGCAATATGAAAGGTGGAACATTACATAGAATGTATCTGATTTTGCTCCGGAAATACTTTGTGGAAGCAAGCTTCTTTCCAAATACCAGTATGAATATATACATGAGGAAGGGGATCCAACAGAAAAGAATGCTCAACTATCCCTTTTTAGTATAAGGATAATATTTTTGAAGTTTTTTGCACCGCTGAGAGGATCTGTCACCCCCGCTACACTAAACCTCCATCCTCCACCCCGACATAGCGAGCCAGCGCTCATACCGTTCATATTCAGGCATGATTTTTCCGACAAGCCGCCAAAATGAACGGTCGTGATTCATATGGACCATATGGCACATTTCATGGACGACAACATAATCAATCACTTCCATTGGTGCCATGGACAGCCTCCAATTGAATGTCAAATTTCTCATGGAATCACACGTTCCCCAGTTCGTCTTACTGTCCTTGATTTGAATTGAGCGAGGCTTTATTTTGAATTCGCTTTGATAAAATTTAACCCGTTTTTCGACTAATGCCTTGCACTGCTATAGTAAAATCGCTTTAAAGCATGTTTGATGCTCTCTTCATTTTGCTCTTTCACGTATACGTGGAGCTTGTCTGCCTCGAACACGGCATTGTCTTTTTTCGATATCTGCTGGGAAATCAGAATGTGATAGAGCCTGCCCAAATATAGGAATTGTCCGCCTGGTCCGTACTCTTTTTCCCTGCCGGCTGAGGCCCGCTCTTTCATTTCCTTCGCCCTTTGCAGGATCAATTCCCATTGGCCTTCTAGGATTTGAAGCACATTTGCATCTGAGATCCCCTTAGGAGCGTGGACTTCGACACGGCCATACAAATCTATATAAATGCCGATTGTTTTCCGATTTTTATAAATCACATCATACCCGATTGTTTCACCTAAAAAAGTATGAAGCATGTCATCACCTGCATTTTATTCTATAAATACGCCCCAGCCTTCGTATCGTAAAGGTGTTTATTCGATCAAATAGGTTATTTGATAAGTAAGATAGCTAATTAATACATTTCAACAAGTAATCAGTATATTTTTAATATTTTCAGGAAAGAATGGTAATAATTGGAGATGCGGATAATAACTTTGCAAAATTAGATTTTCGGGAGAGTGCAAAAAATGGAATTGCATATTATAAATGAAGATTCATTACCATTGAATAAAAAAACTTTAAAAGAAAATGTAATAGAGGTTAATGAAGTAGACTTTCAAACCTCTGCTCATGGTGTATATAAGGTTTCATCTGCTACCTATACTAAACTAACTTCTAACGTATTAGATCTAATGGATAATCCGATTGGTATGTTTACAAGAATAACAAAAGATACTAAAAAGGTGCTATTTAGTGTAGATGAATTACAGAATAACGAAATCTTATTAAACTATCATGACAATGCAGGTGGGATTCCTTCCCTACCGAGTTTAGTGACTTTTGGACATCTGGACCAAAACTCCATGGATAGATCATTTAAGAGTTCTCTTCAAGAACACCAAATCGGCTTTAATACAGCTGTCGCTTCATTTGACAGGACAAATGGGAAATGGATAGTTCAAACTAGGACTGCTGACGATATTACAAAAGATGGTAAAAAGACATTTCGTTGGATCGGTGAACTTAGTGACAGATTAGAAGAATTCGTTTCTCCTTATGAATGGTTCAATTTCCACTACAAGGATATTGACGAGGAAGGAACTGCAATAAGTATAATCACTGACAAGTCTAAATTCTTAAGCGTAAGAAACGATTTTGACATTAAAGATACATCATTCTCCGTCGAAACATGTTTCAACTATATTATTGAAAAGATTGCTTCTACATATGCTCTTTTAATAAAAAGACATGGCATTGTTGTTGAAGCTAAATTAAATGATAAAAAGGCATCACCTGTTGAACCTTTATTCCCAATTTTCAAAGAGCATTTTTCTGAACCAATTCAGGAAGTGGATATTACTACCATAGCAAACCTTGATATGGATTCAATTATTAAGGAATTAGCTAAAAGAGGTTATAAAGATTCTGATTTAGAAAAACTAAAAAGACCTAATACTTTCTTCTTGACGATGGAAGAGGGGTTACTAAGTGAAGAATCTAGCGACTCAAATAGGTATTTTTATAAAATTGAATCTAACAGTCCTCGATCAATTTTGGGACAAAATGGTCGTATGGTTCAAGATGTAGATCGGGATGTATATGGAATTAAGCGTCACCCAAGTTCCAATCAGATGTTCCTATTTTCAAACATTGACATAAAGGACCCTGAACTTTTTATTCCTACTCAAGCCGATAAAACCGCTTTTCAGCAAGACCATTTTGTATATCAGTTTATAGTGCTTGTTTTAAAGGCATTAGTAAGTAAACAAAAACGCCAGACAAAAACGTCTAAAAAGCAACGACATACAGAATTATTAAACATTTGTATAGAGAAATTAGCAGCAATTGGTGAAATTCCAACTCCCGAAAATGATTATGTCGTGGTAAGAACTGATATTGAGACTTCTACTCCTGGTAAATTCAAGGATAAAATTGTTGAAATAAAAGTTGGAGACTTTTCTTATAATCATATTGGTCAAACTGTATTGTACTACCTAAAATTGCATCATGAGGGGAGAGATATTGACCATATTGTTTTAGTAGTTGAAAATATTAGAAAGGATTTAGTAAATGAATTAATATCCTTTTTAGAATTTTTACCAACAGCTGTACCTGGTTTTTCACTCTATGTAGTTAAGTTCAGTAAACTAGATAGTTTCCTTCGTGGAGTAACAAAAGGGAGACTAGTAAATTAAACAGTTTATAACCTCGAATTTTCAAGTCTAAAATTCGGGGTTTTTATTATTTATTCACACACAGTCATAGGTCTTTTTTACTATTGTAAATTTATTAGTGTAATCTTCCCTTTGACGAAGTTCCCAAAAATTATAACTATCCCATTACAGAACCAAGTATTCGAGGCTGGAAGATTCATTACATACTTTATGATTCCCATTCTAAAAAAGAAAAATTGAAAAGCACTATACATAGGTATAATGCCAATTTTTTAGGATAGTTATCTCTTACTGACTTCTAGACTTATAATAAATTTCAATGTAATAAAAGGATTGATTCAGGGATGCCTCCTGACTACCGCTGCTTCCTTACTTCTTCGATTAATTCAATTAGCCGAGGCAAATCAATTAGTTTTATCGGCTTGTTTATGCAGTAGGCACTGGCGGGTTGTGTAAAAAAACTAGTTGTTACAAAAAATCCTTCTTTAGCATCCATGTCCATTAAAGCACTATGAAACTTCTGGATTGCAGGACGTGAAACTTTATTCTTTTCATGATATCTCTTGCATTCCACTAAATAAATCTCATTATCTTTTCTTAAGATGATGTCTTTACCCCCATCTCCAGTGCGAGGTGTCAATTTTACATCAAAACCTTTAGCAAGATATAGATCAGCTACAAATTCTTCAAACTCAAATGACGACAATGACATCAACTTTTGATATTCTGAATCTCTTTGTACCCTCAGCTTTGCTTGTTCCTGTTGGTATTGTCTCTGATTATTTGTACGATAATTTAAAATGATAAAAACTACACATAGAAGTGATGTAATAATAACGGTACAATATATCCAATCCAACGCTGAAAACGTTTGAATTTGATACTTAACATTTATAATAAGACTTTGAATTTCTTGGGAAGCCTTTTTGTACAGGGCATATAAAACGACAGCTCCTATCACAACCCATTCAATATTTCCCTGAACTTTCGAACTCCTCCTTCTATATTTTCTTTTCCCCATTGAATCCCCCTCCCTCTTGTCCATTCATATTCTGGCGGGTAAAAGGTTATTCATCTTGATAGTAGGGAAGTAGACAATTTTGAAGAAGAATGGAGCTTTTGGTTATCATCTTTTCTCATCAAAATAACTAGATTCAATAACAACAAACAGATAACAAAAAAACACCTTAAATTGTCATTTAAAGTGTTTTTGATTACCAATTACAGGGATAAAGACAGCATCAGCCCAAAGTACATGGCAAAGATATAACTCACCCCAAAGAGCAAGGCGATATATGGTTTCACTTTTTTGAAACTGACGATAATGAGCGATAAGTATAGAAGTGATATAGCGATTAAAAATAATGATAAAAAATTCGGTGTCATATGAACATTCATGACTGTAAGAATGTCAATCCCCAGCATCCATTCCACCCACTTCGAAGCACCTTCCGACTTGACGGTAAATTCAATCTTGTGAGGTGGAGATAAACTTCCCAGGAGAAACACAGGGACGGTTCTAAGTGTGGACAATCGGAAGTTTTGCTCATACAGAAGAGATTAAAATAAATTGTGATATCAATAAGAATTGTAGGAGAACTAGCAATCATTGATTCACGCAAAATTTTTGATTGCCATAGCAAGAAGGAAGTCGAAAAGTTTTTTTATGCCATAAATTCGACATTAAGGTTTCGATTTCCTTCTTCTGGCGTTTCATAAATTGTTAAAATATGCTATCCACTGAAATGGAAGAACCGTCCCCACGTTTCCAAGGTGGAACATTACATAGAATATATCTGATTTTGCTCCGGGAATACTTTGTTGGAAGCAAGCTTCTTTCCAAATTCCAGTATGAATATAAACATGAGGAAGGGGATGATGTAACTTACCGATTCCAACAGAAAAGAATGCTCATCTACCCCTTTTTAGGATAAGGATAGTATTTTTGAAGCTTTTTGCTCCGCTGAGAGGATCTGTCACCCCCGCTACACTAAACCTCCATCCTCCACCCCGACACAGCGAGCCAGCGCTCATACCGTTCATATTCAGGCATGATTTTTCCGACAAGCCGCCAAAATGAACGGTCGTGATTCATATGGACCATATGGCACATTTCATGGACGACAACATAATCAATCACTTCGATTGGTGCCATAGATAGCTTCCAATTGAATGTCAAATTCCTCATGAAATCACACGTTCCCCAGTTCGTCTTACTGTCCGTGATTCGAATCGAGCGCGGCTTTATTTTGAATTCGCCCTGATAAAATTTAACCCGTTTTTCGACTAATGCCTTGCACTGCTTATAGTAAAATCGCTTCAAAGCCTGTTTGATGCTCTCTTCATTTTGCTCTTTCACGTATACGTGGAGCTTGTCTGCCTCGAACACGGCATTGTCTTTTTCGATATCTGCATCCTGGGAAATCAGAATGTGATAGAGCCTGCCCAAATATAGAAATTGTCCGCCTGGTCCGTACTCTTTTTCCCTGCCGGCTGAGGCCCGCTCTTTCATTTCCTTCGCCCTTTGCAGGATCAAGTCCCATTGGCCTTCTAGGATTTGAAGCACATTTGCATCTGAGGTCCCCTTAGGAGCGTGGACTTCGACACGGCCATACAAATCTATATAAATGCCGATTGTTTTCCGATTTTTATAAATCACATCATACCCGATTGTTTCACCTAAAAAAGTATGAAGCATGTCATCACCTGCATTTTATTCTATAAATACGCCCCAGCCATCAGAATGGCCGCCATAAGGCTTGCTTATTTTATCCAGCTTTTCCTGCACTTTTTTTAATTCGCTATGGTTAAGGAGCATCCTTTTCGAGCAACTGCAAGCCCACTCATCTGTCTCATCATCCTGCTCGAGTAAGCCATGAAAGCCTTCTTCCTTCAATACGGGCAGAAGCTTCTCGCCAGTTGCCTTATCCGGAACTGCTATAAAAAACTCGACTGGCTGCGGCTTTTTAAAACTGACACCTTCATTAAACAAACTGCGCAATGCTTCTCCATCCGCGTCATTTGGAAATTTCATCATCCATTCCTCCATTTGTGTGCCTTCTATGTTGTTATTATCATGCACTTGCTAAATTTCTGCTAATCATTTGATTATGAGATTGTTGTGTTATAATGTAAATAACCTTTTGCTTAAAATTTTTCACTTTACCGGTACCATGCCCCTACTCATTCGTTGAGTAGGGTTTTTTATTGCTGTTATTTTTGAAAATAAAAAAACAGACCCTTTTGGAGTCTGTTTCGGTATGCTATATCAAAATTAAGCTTTTTGAACGTTAGCAGCTTGAGGTCCACGTGCACCTTGCTCAACGTCGAAAGTAACTTTTTGACCTTCGTCTAATGATTTGAAGCCTTCAGATTGGATTGCAGAGAAATGAACGAATACATCTTCTCCACCTTCGCGCTCGATGAATCCGAAACCTTTTTCTGCGTTAAACCATTTAACTGTACCTTGTTCCATGTTTGTTGCCTCCTAGTGCTAATGCACATTGTATTACTATCCTTGCCCAAAGTGATCATTAGAACGAAGAGTCGAACTTTACACCGAACAAAAATAATTCTACCTAAGAATAACAAGATTTAGGAAAAATTGCAAGGGACCTTAGTTGGATGAGAACGTTACGGTTCAACTGCGATGAAAGTCGATCGCAATAAAAGAAGCAGTGGATTCCAAAACTGAATCCCTCTGCTTTTAGGTTGATCTCACTATTTATTAAAATGAATTCTCTCTTCTGACTGATCTATTCGAATGGATGCTTCACTCGGTTTAGTCTCTGCAATTACTTTCCCTTCACGAATCGAGTACCTTACTGCTGCCTGCTTCCGGATTGCTTCATACTCATTTTCAGCTGATAATACGATCAGATTGGCAGGCTTGCCTGCTTCTATTCCATAACTCTCCTCGATGTTCAAGGTTTTGGCGCTGTTTGTTGTAATTAAATCGATAGAGTTCATGATTTGCTCATAGCCCATCAATTGGGAAACATGGATGCCCATATGCAGAACCTGAAGCATATTGCCTGTTCCAAGTGGATACCACGGGTCAAAAATGTCATCATGGCCGAAGCTTACATTCAGACCTGATTCAAGCAATTCTTTTACCCGTGTGATTCCCCTGCGCTTTGGATACGTATCAAACCTGCCTTGAAGATGGATGTTCACTAACGGGTTTGCAACAAAATTGATGTTGGACATCTTCAATAATCTGAACAGTTTATACGTGTAGGCATCATTATAAGAGCCCATTGCTGTTGTGTGGCTGGCTGTGACCCGGTTGTTCAGTCCGCGTTCATAAGCCTCGGCAGCCACTACTTCAACGAATCGAGATTGTTCATCATCGATTTCATCGCAATGGATATCTATCAGGCGGTCATATTTTTCAGCCAGATCAAATGCTGTTTTTAATGAAGAAACGCCATATTCCCTTGTGAATTCAAAATGAGGAATTCCGCCGACGACATCAGCCCCCATTTTCAGGGCTTCCTCAAGCAGCTCTGCCCCGCTTGGGAAAGAATTGATTCCTTCCTGAGGAAAGGCTACAAGCTGTAAGTCTACATAGGAGGCCATTTCTTCTTTTACCTCAAGCAGCGCTTTTAAAGCTGTTAACTTAGGATCCGTCACATCTACATGTGTGCGGACATGCTGGATTCCCTGGGCAATTTGCCATTTCAAGGCTGTTTTGGCTCTTGTTTTTACATCATTCTCTGTTAAAGTTTCTTTGCGCTGGGACCATCTCTGGATGCCTTCAAACAATGTCCCGCTCTGGTTCCATTCCGGCTCACCTGCAGTCAAAGTGGTGTCAAGATGGATATGCGGCTCGATGAACGGGGGCAGTACAAGTGAACCTTCAACATCAAGCACTTCCTGCCCTTTTTCTTCTATTACATCCTGTGTAACTTCATCGAACTTCCCTGCTTTTATCGCTATATTCCATAGTCCGTCTCTTCCTCTGAGCTTTGCATTTGTAATAATCATGTTTTAAGCCACCTTCTTCAGTTCTGTCATAGAAGCCTTTCTTGCCTGCACTAAAACCGCAAGCTTTGAAACGATTACGAATGTTAAGACTGATCCCAATAGAGCATTGATTGGCGGGATGCCTGGAACAAAATTAGCCCCTGCAATACCAACGCCCCATGCAAGCATTGCAATCCAGTTAACTGCTTTAAATTCCATTTCTTCAAATCGCTTGTATTTTCCACGATTGACGATGAAATAATCCGCTAAAATAATCGCTCCGATTGATGGCAGAGCAGTTCCTAAAATCGTCAGCCAGCCAACAAAGTTATTGTAAAGCCACATTGCTGCAATCGTACCCATGATGCCGTTGAAGATGACGACCTTCTTTTTCGCGATTTTGGTGATATTGGAAAATCCTAGGCCTGACGCATATAGAGCGTTATCGTTTGTTGTCCAGATATTCAAGCCAAGCACGATGATTGCCGGGATGATCAATTTTTGCAGGAACATAACCTCTGAGATATCGGACTGCCCTGTTGCAATCGCACCGATAGCTCCAAACACGAACATGAGGGAATTTCCCATAAAGAAGGCAACGACTGTTGTGATGACTGCTGACTTTTTCGTATGAGCAAAGCGGGCAAAGTCAGGCGTCAATGTACCTGCACTGATGAAGGATCCCACAGTAATTGTTAGAGCTGCCGCCAGTCCAATCGCTTCTGCTGGCTGATATTGCAATAATCCTTCCAACCCGCCAGCTGTTTCGGTTGCTTTGAAAACTGAGAAGCCTCCTAATACAGTGATGAGCGGTACCGCTATGAAACTAAGAATTGCCAGGGCCTTCATGCCGAAGAATGCGGTGGCCGTCATTAAAATACCTGCAACTGCGATAAGCAAAGTCGTATCCATTCCAGTCACCTTTTGGACAGGAAGAGCGAACATCGCTACTCCAACTCCAAACCAGCCTACCTGTGTAGCTGCGAGCAGAAACGAAGAAAGATAGGAGCCTTTTTCCCCAAAAGCGTAGCGTGCAAGCAAGTGTGTTGATAACCCGGTTTTTGCTGCGATATAAGCAAGGGCTCCTGTATAAGCCCCCAGAATCAAGTTTCCAGCCAGGACAATTCCGATGAATTGGATAAATGTTAACCCAGTTCCTAACGTTCCTCCCGACCACATACTAGCTGAGAAAAAAGTAAGCCCAAGCATCACAACAAGCATTTTCCAGAATCCACTTCGGTTCTCTTGTGGCACGGCCTGTAAAGGAAAATCTAAATCTACTTTTTTCATTTCAATTCCTCCAATGTCTAATGTTTTTGTACCTGGTACCGAAGAGATCTTCGATTTAGACATTTGGAAACGAAAAAAGGCTACTTGCCGTTTTCCGACAAGTAGCCTTTTCGCCATGATGAACCAAAGAGCATGGGTACACCTCACCCAATGGCCATCATTACATCCGCTGTCCTTGTCAGCCTCACGGGACTGAATTAAAGGTACCATTATTTAATTGTTCTTATTATTTCAGAAAGTCTACTAGATGTCAATAAGTATATTTTGATAGGATGATTCCTTAAGAAGGGAAATTACTACACAGAGACGGTTCCACCGTCGCACAGTAAATACTCAAAAGAAGCAAAAGGACGACCTTTTTCTTCTTTTGAGGGAATTATAAATCTATATAGAAAACAGAAGTATTAGATACGTCTTCCTGCTTCCAGACAAACGATTCGAACCTTCGTTGTGTTGTAAAAGGTATGACGATTTTGCGAGAGGCACATCACAATGCCCTGTATTACCGTCGGGTCAGCGGCATCTCCTCTTTGTCCTCACACCATTATTTTTGGTGCGGTTCTCCGTAACCTATCTAAATTAGAAAAAACAAAAAGAGGGTTACCCCTCTTCACTCACTACTAATCATTTCTGCCATCTTTATAGTCTGTAGCTCTTTTTGAACAATGCTTATTGACGTAATACTACTCTTTGATCGATGAGCTAATTCATCAGGCAGCTTTTGAAGCTTTTCCATAGAATCTTTTTCTAGACTTTCTTTTAAATCTGCCCCAATTTCAGAACTGTCTTCATTTTCTTTCCAAAATTGAATGGCATCTAGCGTTTTTTCACCCATTTCCTGCATTGAACTAAAAAGAGATCTAGTTTTATTTACTGTAATTAAAACACTTGAAGATAGTTCAAGAACTTTATGAGCTTCTAGAGTAGAACTTCTTAAATCTTCAATCTGATAAATCAAATTTGAGTTTAACTCTTGTTCAATTTGAAATAACAGTTCTATGTCCTTTTTCTTTTGATATTCTTCAAATAATGAATTTAACTTTTGATGAGAATCACTGATCTCTTGTTGAATAACTGTTAAGTCCTCCAAACGAGATAATGTACGATCAATTTCATTAATTTGCATCTGTGCTGAAGCTAATTTAAAACTTATGTTACCTACAACAGGAAAATCAACAAAAGTGTTGACTCCTTTAGCAACGGTAATGACTGAATCAAATTTGCCTATTGCATCCCTTATTGGGGCTAGATTATCTTTTACCCACTCAACATTTTCAACTACTAAGTTTATATCCTGATTGTATTGATCTAGATCGCTAATGATTTTCGGCAGTTCCGTTTCTATTACTTTTAACGAATGATTTCTAGCTTCATTTACTTCTTTCATATTATTTATCTCTGTTGGATTACTAACACTATTGTTAACAGCTATTTTACTAGCTATATATCCGGTTGATCCTGAAATTAATATTGAAGAAATAATTGTAATCGGAATCAAATACCTTTGAAGCACCGGTTTTTGGTTAGATACAACCCTGCTCTTCTCCACTTCCATGTGCGGATCCTTCCTCCTAAACTACGGGATTTTTTTTGTAATGATAACCATTGTTGACCTTTACCCCGAAATTTTCCAATAAACCTATTCTAAATCTCTAATTATTAACCTTATATATATTATACGACATGGGGACGGTTCCACTGTCGTAAAAATCGAAATGCCCAAAAGGTTGAGGCATGGTTGTATGTTCGCATCTTCAATAATGCCTTGCGTTGAATCGCCTCAAAGTTAATATCTTTAGAGACAAATAAAAAAAGAAGCAAAGCACTCTTTGCTTCTTCTTACTATCATATTTTACAGTGTATCTACTATCTACAACGAGCAACTGATGACTGCTCCTGCCTTTCTCGGTCTCTGCACAAGTTCTCCTCCGCAGTTGGGGCAAGTATGTCCCATATTTTCTGTACAGTCTTGGCAGAAGGTACATTCATGAACACAAATATAGGCTATTTCGATTTCTTGTATTGTTTTCGTGCACTTCTCACACTCTGTTTTCATTAATAAAGCCATCTTTCATTACCTCCTGAATTTTACATATTTTTCTTATTCCTTTATTATTTTATTTTATCCATTGCATTTGTTACATGAAGTAATTATTGTATTTTGTATAAATACCTAAATATTTATCGTATTTCACTCATTTTACTTAATAATGAAAAGAGGTTTTAAATATGGACGAAATCGACAGGGACATCATTTTTCATTTACAGGAGAATGCTCGTATTTCTTTTACAGAGTTAGGAAAGAAAGTTGGATTATCTACCCCGGCAGTGAATGAAAGGGTTAAGAAGCTAGAAGATAAAGGGGTAATTGAGGGTTACAGAGCGGTGATCAATGCGGAAAAGATTGAAAAACCCATTATGGCCATCATCCTCTATGCCAATACAAAATGTGACCAGTTCATACAATTCTGCAAGAATCACCCGGAGGTATTGGAATGTCACCGTCTTGCAGGGCAATACAATTTTATGGTGAAATTAATCACAGGATCGGTTCTAACCTTAGAAACTTTTATTGATGAATCAATGAAATACGGTCAGCCCTCTACCTTGATCCGGTTGTCTTCACCTGTAAAGAACAAATCGATCAGCTAGAAGTTGGGAGGGCGGGTTCTTCCACCCCTCAGCGGCACAGGGACGGTTCCCACGTCGCAAAAAATCGAGATACCGAAAATAGAGACAAATAAAAGAAGAAGCAAAGCATTCTTTGCTTCTTTTTAACATCCTATTTCACATTTAATTTGACAAACGCTAAAACCGCCTCTTTATCGCTAAAAATCAATCTGTTGCCAAAGACACATGCTGTAGTTTATCCGGATTCCTGACAATATAGATATTGGCGATTTGATCTTTTTTAACATGAAAACTAAAAATGGTTTTGATATTGTCCTCTCCTATTACGAAGATTCCCATTCTACCATTCACATTGATTAACTTAACCAGTGCGGGTTTCTCTCCCTTTTGATTTTGCGCCAATAAGTTTGATATAAACCGGAGAACAAGATTCTTAGAATGGATCGACTTTAAGGCTGCATATACTTTTCCTCCGCCATCTGAATACAGAGTAACGTCGTTATACAACAATTCCTCAATCTTCTTGGTGTTTCCTTCGTGTAAGGCTGATACGAAAGTCTGGATGATTTGATTGTTTTTTGAAACAGAGGGTTCTTCCAGCTCTTCTTTTATTAATGGGAATTTATTTTTCACCCTGCTGAATACTTTTCTGCAGCTAGGTTCACTGCGATTTAAAATTTCCGAAATGGTCGCATATTCATATTCCAGTACTTCTCGTAGGATGAAAACAGCTCGCTCGATCGGTTTTAGGTTCTCGAGCAGCAGCAGAAAGGCAAATGATACAGCTTCTCCGTTCACTACCTCAGAGATCGGGTCGTTTTCTTTTAAAACTAAAGGTTCGGGCAGCCAGGGACCCACATACACCTCACGCTTGTGCCCGGCAGATTTTAAATGGTCAATACATTTGTTTGTGACCATCTTACAAAGGTAGGCCTTTTTATTTTCCACATGTTCCAATGTTTTTCCAGCAGCATGAACATAGACGTCATGGACGATATCCTCTGCATCTGAAACGGTACCGAGCATTCTATAAGCAATCGTAAATAGCAAAGGCTGAAACTGAGAATAAAGTTCCTGTATTTCCTTCCCCATGCTTTCCCCCCTGTACCCATACATTCAATGATTTATGCTGGCAAGATCCCAGGTATACTCCCTGATTTCCCCTGCCATTTTACCTGATAGGACAAAATCAATTCCCCATTTCTGCGCCCATACCATCCCGACGGAAGGACCCAATCCTATACAAAGTAATTTTGGGTAGGTTTGATGGGGTGCTGCAGTGGATTCCTCAATATGGGCTTTCATTATTTTACTGAGCCGCTGTGCCTGGGATATTGCTTCTTTACAGCTCATTCCGGCAGCCGCTCCACTTGTTGGGTCGACTACATGAACGCAGTCTCCTATGGCATAAATGTTATTTTCACTTGCGCGATACCATGCATCAACTTTTATTTTTCCTTCTTCAGTTAGACTAAGACCTAACTTCCAAAGATCAGGGTGAGGCTTCAATCCGACAGTCCAAATACAAAGATCTGCATCAAGATGGGACAGATCGGAGAAGTAGAGTGTATGATCTGTAAATCTTTCTGCTTTTTTAAGATGCAGCACGGTAATGCCTAGTTTCTTCAGCCTGCCCTCGATCCGTTCACTGATTTTCACAGGGACATCATTTAATAGTCTCTGTTTATCATTGATAAGGTATATTTCAATGCCCTTCTGTTTATTCCCTGCTTTTTCAGCTTCTTCCTTAAGCCATGTTCCTACTTCTGCAGCTGTTTCGATACCGGTAATCCCGCTCCCCGCTATCGCCAATCGAAGCCTGGTCTCGGGTGACTCCAACTTCCTCAGCAGCTGCTCCCGAATCGTTTTTGCACGTTCAAGGCTCGTTAAACTTAAGCCTCCACGTTCTGAATCAGCCTCACGCATTACACTTCCCATGGCCAGCACTAACTGATCGTAATAAATTTCATTAAACGTTCCATCCTGCACGGTAATGTGGATCGTTTGCTTTTTAGGATCTATCTTAGCTAACTCACCTTGTATGAACTCAATATCAATGCCGCAATAATCCTTTAGTGGAACGGATAAATCCGCCACATTTTCATGAACGATCGCCTTAAATAATTTAACCTTTTTAAAATGAAAAGAATTTTTATCAATCAGGATCACTCTTATATTCCGCTTTAACTCCCTATGAAACTCTTTCTTAAGTGCTTCAATCAGGTTAATCCCCGCATACCCGCCACCTACAACCACAATCGTTTTCACACTACCCATAGCTTTCGTCTCCTTTTCAACCGTCCTAATCACAAGACGATTAAAGCAAACGATTTGTGACACATGTAAGCGAGGGGACGCTCCCTTTGCTCCTTTTGTTACCCCCATGAAGCGAGGGGACGTACCCTTTGCTTCTTTTGTTATCTCATGAATCATCGCCAAATGAATTCATTTCTTGAAGTTTCCATGAAGAACATGGAAGCATAAGATACGTCCCCGTGCTTCCAATGAAAAGAGGATAGACAAATGTCTATCCTCCATTTAAAAATTCGAAGCAAGCATCTTCCTACGCCTCATGAATTTTAATTTTATCCTCATTCTTTTTACGCAGTTCATCCACCAGCTTACCAACCTCTTCATTCTCTTTCTGAGAGATCACTTGCTGCTCAAGCTGTGGACTGATCTTCGCGAACTCTTCTGGCTTTTGCTTTTGGCTTTCGAGTGACTTTTTATATTGGTCATACATGGCCTGGATTTCTTGTGGTGTCGCTTCTACCTTGCCAATCTTGCTTTCCAAATATTTATTGACCGTCATTTGCTTTTTCATTTGGTCTTTGAGCTCATTCTCGGTCATTTTATTCTTTTTCAGAGCTTCTTCAAACTTTTTGTCATTTTCGAAGTTGGATTTGATTTTTTCCAGTTCTGTATCCACTTCTTTTTCTTTAATGGAGATGTCGCTCTTCTCGGCTGTCTGGAGAAGCAGCTCCGCATTGATCATTTTGTCCAGAACTGACTTTTCTAGTTGTTCCTTCATCTTTTTATCCATCTGATCTACCGGCATGCCTTGCTGTTCGTAAGATGCTTTCATGGCATCCAGCTCTTTGTTGTATTCCTTTTTTGAAATGCCTTTTCCATCTACTGTTGCAACTAAATCTTTTTTATTTTCTCTCTCAGTATTCCCTTTTGAGCTATCTTTGCCGCATGCGCCTAGCACAAGGACGGCTATGCTCAATAAAAGAATGCCTGTAAAAATGCGCTTCATCATAAACAAACTCCCCTTTCAACCAACATGTCCGTCATACTACCACATCAATCGAAAAAAGAGGAGGGTTTTACAGGAATTGTCATCAGAATGTAATATTATAAGAAACTATCTATTTCCTTTTTTAGTCTAAAAGTATTTCTCTTCATTGATCACCCTAAGTTTGATCCACCAAAACCATACTTATCCACTTACTCACTATCTTTGCGTCTTTCTGTCCTTCTTCTTTTCCAATCTTTCGGATTAAAAGCTGTTCTTATTTTCCTCGCGGCTTCTTTGCCCGCCATTATTGCACCGATCCAGAAGAAAACCTCTGCAATGACCAGGGAGCTTGTAATACTGATTGCCATCCTTTTACCAGTGAGGGGCAAAAAAGGAATACCCAGGGGTAGGACCCAAAATATAAATGATGAAATGATCAGGACCATTCCTACTTTATATCTGAAAGAATTGGTTGCTTTTGATTCGTTCTGCATCATTTCCTCCAATGTTGTGCGTAAAGATACGAAGGGACGGTATTGCCCCCAGTAATTACTCGACTTGACCCATATTTAATCAAACGTTTGATTAAGAAATTTTGAAGGTTAAATACCAAACCCTCCCTTAACTTTACTCTGAAAGACTGTCAAATAGCTATTCTTTTTGGATAGCCTCATCAAATAGCTTATTCCCCTCCAGATGAAGACGATGCCACAGCGGCACCTGATATGGCTGCGATCGAAGCCGCCTGTTGAGCCTGTATCAATGTTTCGATAGTGGTTGAAAGGTTTTTCTGAAGCAGGGAGGAATTTTCAATTTTGTCACTGATTAAGAAGGTAACAGCCATCATGAAATTGATGTCTTTTTTCCATTTGAATGCCTTCACTAAGTTCAATTGCTCCCATATTTCTTTTATTTCCGTAAGGTTGTTCATGCCTTTTTCAATGAAGGTGAGCAAAGCAATTTGGGGATAGAACATGGATTTCGGCTTGATTCCTTCTTTTTTCATTGCGTTAAATATTTCTGTTGATTTCGCAACCAGATCATCTGCAGAGCTGTTTTCATGCAAGGAAAGAATATGGCTCATACTTTGCAGATCATTTCCTTTCCGGAACCCATTTTGTGAAAGCTTGCTGTATAGGTCTTCCATTTGGAAAATCAGTTCATTCGTCTGGCGGTCGTTTTGTGCGAGCATGACCGCGAGCGGATAATCGCTGTGACCTGTCAAAAATAAATGCTCCTCCCTCATCTTCTTGTAAATGACTCTTGCCCGATCAGAAAGGGGTCCAAGGTCTTGTGCATCTGTTGGAATCAGCAGCATGGCGGCAATATAGGTGAAGATATTTCTGCTGAATCCCGCTGAGACCAGTTCATCGTATGCAGCAATAAAGAGCGGAAACATCTCCTTGGGATTATCACATTTTGAATCGAGCAGGGCTGCAAAGGTAAATCGAGACTGAGACCGTAAAGGAGAAAACAAGCCAGACTCATTTTTAATGTGTTCAGCAACATCATTGAACCTTTCGATATCAAAATTGCAATTGTTCGTAATATACAAAGATGCCACCATCATCAATACGGATGGATTGGAAACCTTCCAGCGGTACCTTTCCCTTAGCTGTGAATATATTTGAGTATATCTTTCCATATTATTCTTAGCTTTTTCCATATCAACCGACCTCCAATAAATAGTTCGTTACGTTTCATACGAATGAGGTCTAAAAAGGTTCTGTATTTTTTTACTTTAATTGGAAAGAAGCTAATAATGACAAGAAGCACGGGGACGTATCTCATGCTTCCATCCCCATGCTTCCCCGGAAGCAGCAGAACCGTCCCCCTGCTACTTTTCCGTTTTAAAAGTCACTTCCCCGACACCGATATCTGCATCCAGATCAATCTTCACTTTTGCATCTTCGTAAGCGTCGTTAACATAAACGCCATTTCCTTTGGAGATCAAATTTTCAAAAGACGAAGAACCGATTCCTTTGTCTGACTTTATTCTTACGCCTGTATCTTTAGGAAGAATGACGGTCATCTTTCCTACTCCCGATGAAATGTGGGCGTCGAAGCTTTCTTTCCAATCGCCGCTAAGATCCACCCTGATTTCACCAACCCCTGCGTTGACTTCAAGGCTGGAAAGTTCGAATCCTCGTAAATCAAGATTGGTTTCTGATGCTCCGGCATTTACCTCAAGATCGACTGGAACATCTTCAGTTATTTTCAGGTTCCATTCATTCTTCAGCTTGCCCATTTTAATATGATCTGGCTGAGCAATCTCCACCTTGCCGACTTTCCCGTCCAAATCATAGGAAACTTCCGGCTTCATTTTTTCCGGTTCATAGATTGCGTTACCACTTACCCACTCTTCAGCACCGCCTGCAACCTTCATTTTTCCGGCGCCAAAATTTAAGACAACTTCAAGCTCTTTTGCTTTATCCTTCTCAACCACGATTTCATCATTGCTTTTATCACGGGCTAAAATCGTATTATTGCATCCTGACAATAGTAAAACGGCTGATACTGCTGCCAATCCAAATCCAATCACTTTTTTCATTTAATATCGCCTCCGATTGATTATGAGTTAATCATAAGGCAATCCTGAATATCCCATAACAGGCTGAGGCTTTAACTTGATATCAGACTTGAGACCTATATATGGAATAATAATCCATTAAAGGTTCGTCGTTGAAACAACTTCCGGATAAAAATAAAAACGTCTTTATCCACTAATCTTGAGGATTGAGACGCTTTTTTTTATGAAAAATAGTTCTCCTCATTCTCATCCATTATTCATAAAGTTTTGTCTCTCCAAATACTTCAGCACCGTTTGTGAAAATTCGCGGTGCGATTCCTTCGTATACTTGGCTTTCGTATAGATTTGGGCAAGATTTTTTAATCCTAATCGTTCTGTCATTTCTTTCAGTCTTGGGACGGCCATGTAGCGATCCCAGCCTTTTTCATTTCGATCTTTATAGATTTCGAGAATATCTTCATCCGAATAATCACGATACTGGTCGTAGTGAACAAGTCCATGCATCGGCAATCGATCACGCGGGGCAGGGTTTTCTGCAGGATACCCTAATGAATAACCAACAACGGGGACGACATTTGGCGGCAGGTTTAACAATTCGCCGATTTGATCACAATTTGCCAGCGTCGAGCCCATATAGCAAATGCCGAGTCCCGCATTTTCAGCTGCTAACGCACAGTTTTGCGCTGCTAAAGTCGCATCAATCGCACCGATCATAAAGCTCATGTAATTATCAAAATGTACAGGTGCATCGTTCAGTGCAAGCCATTTCCTCATCCTGTTAAAATCAGCACAAAAGGTTATTAGTATCGGCGCATCCACCACCATCGATTGCTCCATATGAGCAGTGTATAATTTTTTCTTGAGTTCCTTGTCTTTCGTGACGATAATCGAATACGTTTGCATATTGCCACTTGAGGAGGCCCGAATGCCCGCCTCTAAAATCTGGTCCAGCAGATCTTGACTGATTTCCCTATCTACATATTCTCGTATCGACCTGTGCCCGTGGATCACATCATTCAATTCCAAAACAATCACTCCTTTATGAGATTCCGCTGTTTATGATTTATGAGACACGAAATTATTGAACTTCCACTAAATACTGCTTTAATCGCTCAATTGTTTCTGGTGAAAGTGGTTTTGATTTTCTAGTGTGGTCGTCCATTTGCACGATGACGGTATCTGCCACCGCAGCAAGCCTGCCATCCTGATACAGTCCTTGAAATAACGACAAAGAACTGTTCCCAACTCTAGTAACGGCAGTGCCAATATCTACTTTTCCAGGCCACCGTATTTCTGTAAGCAAATCCAGCTTTTGACTCACGATAACAAATGAGGCATTTTCAGCATGCAGCGGTTCCGCTGCATATAAAAGCTCAGTCCTTCCCGTTTCAAGGAAGGTTGAAAACAGTGCGTTATTCACATGTCCCTGGCGATCCGTATCTGCATACCTGAACTTGTCATATGTCTTTAATGGGAAATCATCATACTCTGGTCTCTTATGCATCATCATGAATCCTCTCTTTTTCGCCTCGCGAAATATATTGTTAGATTCATTCTTCAACAAGTTCGTCTCTATTTCCTTCTTTAACATCCTTTATCTTTAACGAATTTTCAGTTTGGCATATCAGAGCACCTGGAACGAAAATCAACATATAAAAAAGCGATCCTCCGTAAAAGAAGAATCGCACCTGTTGAATCTCATTTTTATTTGCCCGAATCATATTCCTGAAGTTCATCCACGGTCACGAAGGCATATCCTTCCTTCGTCAGTTCCTGTAAAATTTCTTCAATCACCTGGATTGTCCCATCCGTTTGATCATACATTGGATGCAGCAAGATAATCGATCCGGGTTTAATGTTATCCAGTACATTTTTTACTTTATCCTCAGCATTTGCGTAATACGTTTCCGGTTCCAGTGTCCACATAATGGTTTCTCGGTTGTGCTTAACTAAATAATACGGCAATCCAATCAGTTTTTTTCCATAAGGAGGGCGGAAGTCAATTTCGCCCTTATACCCTGCTTTCCGTATCAATGCATCCGTCTTTTCAATTTCCTCTTGAATAAAAGAAGGAGATTTCAGCACCATTCTTTCGTGTGAATAAGTGTGGTTTCCGATCTGGTGCCCTGCTTCCACCAATTTCT
Source organism: Heyndrickxia sp. MSNUG (assembly GCF_049532715.1). NCBI lineage: Bacteria > Bacillati > Bacillota > Bacilli > Caryophanales > Bacillaceae > Heyndrickxia > Heyndrickxia sp. MSNUG. The sequence goes on along the minus strand of NZ_CP150978.1, from coordinate 507,452 downwards.
CAGCTTCTTCAGGATGCTTTTCAATATCCTTGCCAATCAGGAAAAATGTTGCCTTAACCTTGTACTTGTCCAGTAAAGGCAGAAGCTGATCCACGTTCTTTGTCGGACCGTCATCGAACGTCAAAGCAATCACTTTGTCTTCCGTTTCAGCCTTGTACGTCAAGTCTCCAAAAAATTGAAAGGTTCGTAATTTCGTAACTTTAAATAAACCCCCGAATATAAGAGCAATCACAATAAAACCAATTCCCATAAGGATTAATTTCCTCTTCATGCCAGGTCCCCATCATTCCGAATTTTTGTAGTTTTATTATAGCATGAAGCAGGGGGGACGCTTGAGCAAGGGGGACGTATCTTGTGCTTCCAATTGGAAGCATAAGATACGTCCCCTAGAAAAAGACCGGAGCAGATTCAACGTTCTTTATCCATCTAAACTCCCGGCCGCTCAACCCTTCTATCACCCACACATCGCTTTGCCTATCATTCACATTTCTCCGAACCCAGGTAAGTTGTTGTCCAACCACCTGCGGATCCTCATCCAGTTCATTCTTCTCAGGAAAAGTGATTTGCTTTTGTTCTCCCGTTTTAATATTGATCTCATAAAGTGCAGTGAACATGGTCGGAACCGGTCCTTCTGTCCATTCCTTGTTTTCTTTTGCACGGGCGACGATCACTTGATCCGGTGAGTACCATTCCAAACCAAGGTCTACGAAACCCTTTGGTGTGTATTCCTTTTGCTCCTTAAAAATCGGGATGTCAGCAATTTTTGTTTTCTTGTTTTCGACAAAGAATCGTCCTTCGCCTGATATGTAGGCCAGCTGGTTGGATGATGGAGCCCACTTCACCCAGTCTTTGTACCCGAGCATTTTTCCGACTGCCTGAAATTGTTCGCCTTTATTCGAAAGGACACATAATGTATTGCTATCCATGGACCAGGAGGCCGTAGGATATGCGATAAAACTGACCCACTTGCCATCATGGCTCCACTTAAAGTCGTAGGCATCAATCGCAAATAGGCCCGTTTCACTCGTTTGAATCGTATAAAAATGCTGCATTTTTTCTGACGCTAGATTGGCATCGACGGGAATTTTATAAAGAGGGATCGGTCCCCATCCGGTAGGACGCAAGGCTGATTGGGAGGAAACGATAAATTCCTTTCCATTCGGGAACCATTCGAACCCGCTCACACCTAGTGAGACATTCTCAAACCCGTGTGGCCGGCCATCCTTCATTTTTGTCACGTTCAGTATTCCGCCGTCCTTATAGGCTAATTGATTTTTCGCAGGTGACCATTTAAAGTCGGATGTTTCCACCCTGATATAAGGCTGGTAGCTGTCTTTTTCCTTCGTATCATAAATGTATAAATCCGATTTTTCTCCTTTTTCATCCCCATCAATATAGGCAATGAACCGACCGTCATAGGACCATTTCGGAGTATGCACATATCGCCCCTTTGTGATTTGCGTTTCCTCATCTCCCTTTTTGATCCATAGCTGATGGTCACGGATAAACGCAGCAGTAAGCGGGGCTTCTGCGCTGACAGTCGTTGATAAAGGAAAAGTGATGAAAATAAGAATGAAAAGTATACGAAATTTCAAGATCATCCCTCCTACCGATAGGATGTCCTGATCTTTAATGAAGATTCTAGAGGAGCAAAGGGCGTTCCCGGTGCTTCTTTTTCATAAGCTTTTGTTCAGCAAAAAGTATTGCTCTCACACAGCTTGGAAGCATGAGAAACGTCCTCCATGCTTCTAAGTGATAACTAAATGGGGTTTACTGAAGTGGCTTGTTCCCCCGCTGCCTACTAGTACGTATCCGTTTTTTGGGAACAACGCGGCTCTGGTTGAACCATCAGAAAGTATAAGATCTACTCTGGCCCTGTTTTCAAGTGCTGTATATTTTACATAGCCGGTTTGGGTAATCGTTGTCTTCCAATTATCATCAAACTCTGCCCTTAATACTCGGTTTGAGTAAGTTTGGTTTGTTTTTTGCTTTTCCATTCTCTTCCTTCCCTTTGTTTCATTGAAAATAAATGCTCACACTATTTTATTCACTATTGAAAAATTGGAATGGACAAGAGTCTAGCTCAAGAAAACGAAACCAGCTTCTTCTCAAAACAACCAGAACAGGTTCATATTTATTCTAAATATGGAAACAATACTATTGAGGTGAAGACATGGATAAGGAAAAATTAAAGCTTACTTCCTCAGAGATTGGTTCATTATGGGGAGAGTATGTAAACGGGACAATGATTGATACTGTAAATAGATATATGTACTCCATTATTGAGGATGAAGCAATAAAAGCAGTTTTTGATGATGCGATTAAGACGTTCGAGCGCCAAAAGAAACAACTGGTTACATTTATAGAGAATGAAGGTTTTCCAGTTCCAATAGGCTTTAGTGAAGCCGACCTAAATAAAGGGGCAAAAAGGCTATTCACGGACATTTTTTGTTTAAATTATCTACATATTATGACATTGCATGGTTTGATTGGACATGTCACTGCACTTGGGGTTTCTGTAAGAAAAGATTTAAGGGAATTTTACGATACATGCGATAACGACGCAAAGAGTATGTACCACCAGACAATTGAACTCTTACTGGAGAAGGGGAATTTCCAGAGAGATCCCATGTTTTATCCTTCCAAGGGTCCTGAATTCATTGTTAGTAAAGATTTCACAGATGGACTTTTTGGAAAAGGGAGAAGTTTATCTGCCACAGAAATGATTAGTATTTCTTTCAACATTAAAAAGAGTATTATGGGTAAAACTCTTGGTATTGCATTCAGTCAAGTTGCTAAGTCAGAAAAAATAAGGAAATTTTTAATGGAGTCTGAGAAAACGTCTGATCAACACATACAAACCCTTGCAGAAATTTTGCACAAGGATAATTTACCAGTTCCTCGATCGTGGGAGACAGAAGTTACCACTTCAACAGACTCTCCATTTTCCGACAAGCTCATGTTGTATCATATTGGCTTTATGTTCCAGGCTGCTCAAGTTTATCATGGTACAGGTTTGGCATCCTCCATGCGAACAGACCTTATTACAACATATGAAAGTATAATCCTAAGTAATTTACTAGTAACAAAAAAGTGGTTTGATATCATGGAAAAAAACGAATGGTTAGAACAACCTCCACTCGCTCCTAATAGAAAAGAAATCTCAGAGAAAAACTAATAATGAGAAGACGCAAAGGGACACCCTTTGCTTCTTCTCATTATTTTTATTCAGCGATAAATTACGGATGTACAGTACTAAAAAACGGGAAGCATAAGATACGTCCCTTCGCTTCTACCTTAATAATATACGTTTACGCTAATCACAATTCTTTTCAGTAATCATCAACGGCCGCATCATGTCGTTATCTTCATGTTCAAGGATGTGGCAGTGCCATACATATTCTCCTGTGTAGTTTCTAAAGGGAACGATAATCCGCGTTACTTTACCAGGTTCAACTCTTACTGTATCTTTCCATCCTTTTTCGCTTGGATGTGGCTCATGTTCTTCGCCAAGTATGATCCCTTCGCCCGTGTTAATCCATTCCTCTTCATTAAAATTGGTCACATCAACATCCTGGCGATTAAGGATCTGGAATTGAACAAGATGCAAATGAATAGGGTGGGTAATGTTTGGCGGAATCCCAAGAGGACTATTAGGATTGAAAGTAGGGCTAGCAAGTTCCCAAATTTCCACACTATCTATTTCAGGGGTTTCTGTCGCAGCATCCATAAATCCTTTGTGATTGATCGTTAGCCTGTTTCCATCCTGAGTCATCACAAATCTTCTTGTTTTTAGTTTTCGAGAAGGTTTTAATTCTTTAACATCACGAAGTTTTTTTGGAATTTCACTTTCATCTTCACCTTCACATTCAAACCCTACTCTAAACTGCATAACATCTCTTTTAAAAGGTTCTACTTGTCCTGCCAGATTCAATTCTTCTGTCCTGAGAGTAATCGTTTTGCCTGCTAATTCCGAAAAATCAATGATCACATCTAATCGTTCAGCAGGATCCAGCGGAAATTTTTCAATTCGTTGCGACCTTTCAATCAATCCGCCATCCGTGCCAATTTGCCAGAAGGGATGCTGGTTTAAATCTTCATCTAAAAGCAAGAAATCAAAGCCATTCGTGTTTGAAGCATTTAACATTCTGAAGCGGTACTTTCTTGGCTCAACGTTAAGATAAGGCCATACCTTACCATTCACAACCATCGTATTGCCAATAAAGGCACGAACGATTGGAGCTGGCGGGTAAAAAAGCGAACCGTCTTCCCTAAACGTTTTATCTTGAATCATCAGCAGTATATCATATTTCCCTGTCGGAAGATCAAGATCTTCTTCCTTAGAATCGTGAATAAGATAGAAGCCCGCCAAGCCAGCATATAAATTAAGCCTTGTAATTCCTAATGCATGGTCATGGTACCAAAGCGTAGTTGCCTGTTGGTCATTTGGATATAAATATACTTGCCTGCTAAACTTATCACCAACTTGTGCGTAGTTGCGTGAAAACCAGGCCATAGGATGACCATCGCTGTCAGGTGCTACATTTGCGCCATGAAGATGCACAACAGTACGCACCTCATCATTAGCTGGCCCTGAATCATGTAAAGTTGGATCTACCGGCAAAAAGTGGTCCAATGGCAAATGATTAATCCATTTAACATGAAGAGTTTCCCCCCTCCTAGTCTCAATCGTGGGCCCAGGATAGATGCCATTAAAACCATAGATAAGCGTCTCATCAAAGTCCCTATGAAACTTATGACTTCCACACTTCATCTCGACCTCATAATAAGCAGAATCCTCTCCTTGAGACAAAGGAGCTAAAACCGGTGGAATTGGAAGCTCATCAACAAATTTTTCAATTGTATTTGGAAGTTTTACTGCTACAACATTGGGATTATACTCAGGACAATTATTTGTTTCAGAGACTCCGGAATTCTCAATCATAATACTCACCTTCCTTGTTTGTAGTTTTCATTCTATTGAAGCATTGCTTCTATATTAGTAAATGAAAATTAGACAAGCTGGTGTCGGCTAATATTGGTAGATCGGAAAAATGTATGGATATCATTGCTTGAATGGGATAGTAGAGTTGTGAACGTGGGGACGGTTCTTGCGTTTCAGAAATTAAATCTTTGGTAGCAACGATAGGGTTTTCAAGTTTTATGAATCGATTCAATAAAATAAGCCCCGACATTAAGTCAGGGCTTCCTACATCATTTCCTAGGCATCTTGAAAACCGAGTATTACATTGTAGATTTATTCATAATAGAGGGAATTAGGTTTTCACTATAAAAGTAAAATCATGACTCCTTTTAATCTACGCATTAAATAAACCTTCAACACTTAAATATCTTTGGCCGGAATCAGCAAAAATTCCAACGATGTTCTTACCTTTATTTTCTGGTCTTTTACATAATTCAACCATTATATGAGCCACAGCCCCTGATGATATCCCTACAAGTATGCCTTCCTTTTTTGCTAATTGTCTGCACATATCAAAGGCTTCTTCTTCTTTTACCAACATAATTTCATCAATTATTTCTTTATTAAGGGTTTCTGGCAGAAATCCAGGAGCAGTCCCCATGATTCTATGTGCTTTAAAAACTCCCTTTGAAATGAATGGTGCATCGTAAGGTTCAACAGCCACAAGCTTCACATCAGGATTCTTCTCCTTGAGGTATTTTCCTGCACCGCAGATTGTTCCACCTGTACCTAATCCTGAAACAAGAATATCAATTTCACCGTCAGTGTCTTCCCAAAGCTCAGGACCCGTTGTTCTATAATGGGATTCAGGGTTACTCATACTTTTATGTTGTCCTACGTAAAAATAATCGGGGTGTGATTTTAATATTTCCTGAAGTCTCTTTTTCGCTCCTGCAGTTCCTTCTCCTGCTGGCGTCAGGATAAACTCAGCACCAAAAGCTTTCATTATCTTTCTTCTTTCCACACTCTGGATTTCGGACATTACAAGAATGGCTCTGTATCCCTTTACGGACGCAATATAGGCTAATGCCATACCAGTGTTTCCGCTTGTCATCTCAATTAGCGTATCTCCAGGTTTAATATGTCCTCTTTTCTCAGCTTCTTCAATAATATTCAGAACCGGCCTGTCTTTGATGCTGATTGGGTTAAGGAATTCACATTTTACAAATAAATCTGCTTCAACTGATAGTTTTTGTAATTTCAACAATGGTGTCTTTCCTATCAAGTCAGCAATTGTTTCTGCATATTTCATATTAACACCTCATTGTTTGTTCATTCTCACTTAAAAAACTTTGCTATCCATTTCAGGTGTATCTATAGAAATATTCTTTGTTCCTTTCTGTCCAATAATAGAAGCTACGACAACGGATCCGACTACATTAACCGTAGTGATTCCCATATCCATGATTCGGAAGATTCCTGCTAATAATCCGATCACTTCAAGAGGCAATCCCAACACATTTAAAAATACTGCCGTTGCTACAAAAATCCCACCTGGAATACCAGGGCTTCCCAAGGTCATCAAAACTCCCATGAACACTGCAACCAGTTGTTGAGTCAGGGTTAATTCAACACCAGCCATGACTGAAACAAAAATAGCCACAACACCGAACCACAAAGCATTTCCATCCATGTTCATTGAGGCACCTACTGGAATTGTTAAACCAACAACGTCTTTCGACAAATTAAGCTCTTCCTCACAAGCTCGAATTGATACCGGCATTGTTGCTTTAGAACTACAAGTAGTAGCGCTTGTAATCCAAACGGATTTTATCCTTTTAAACATGATGAATGGGTTCTTTTTTGTAAAAATATAATATAAGACAAAATATACTACAATAACTTGCAAAAACAGCCCAAAATAGATTGTTCCAATAAACTTAGTTAAAGGACCAATAATTGAAGTTCCATATTTTCCGGCTGTAACAGCCATTAACGCAAAAACACCGTACGGCGAGAATTCAAGAACAATGTTTAGTATTTTCATAATAAAACGAGAAAGCACTTGGAAAATGCCAGTAACCCGATCACGATCCTCTTGTGTTAGCAAGAGAATTGCGATTCCAGAAAAAATAGCGAAGACAATAACCTGGAGCATATTTGCTTCAGCCATTGCTTGTATAATATTTTGGGGAAACATATTTATTATGACACTTTGAACCGTCGGTGCTTCTGCTACGGCATCAACGGGTGGTAAATCATTTAATATAAGCCCTTTTCCCGGGTTTATAATTCGCCCAACAATAACTCCGATCGCTGAAGCAGCTATAGTTGTTCCCATAAATAATAGAATCATTTTACTTCCAATTCGTCCGAGTATCTTTAAGTCGTTCATACTTGCAATGGCTGCAACCACCGTAAAGAAAATTAACGGCACAATAGCCATTTGCAACATTTTTAAAAATATATCGCCTACAATTCCGATAATTTCAATTTTAGGGCCTACAATAAAACCTATAATTGCTCCCAGTATCATCCCAATCAGTGTCTTGTTTGAGAGTGATATTTTCTTCTTTTTCATTTCATCTCTCCTTTATTGATTTATTAATTGTTTGATTTAAACTTATCCTCCTTTCTGAAATATAAAATTCATTAATTTTGTGACATGCTTTTTAAAGCTTGTCTTATAAATAACAAGATTAATATTATGACTATTCTTGTTATTTTCTAAATATTCTTTCAAATACATTCTACCCGAACCCTGAATTACTGTGTACCTTTTTCTGGAACATAGAGCAAAGGAAATATTATAACCGTTCCCAATCTTCGCAAAAAATAAAGAGCCTTTTCCTAAAGAAAAGACTCTTTCACTCGTTTATATATAAGGACAACCAGTTTTCAGTCCCAGAGACAGAGGGAAGGTCCCGCTGTCTCCAAAATGACTTATTGTGCAACATCCTCACAATATGTTGACTGCAGCACACCGGAGGGATGATAGTGAATATAATTAGAGACATGGGGACGGTTCTCAAGTCTCATCTGAGACTCGAAATATCTTCCCTGCGTCATGTAAATTCATATTGATTAAATAAATGAAATCCAACTTACTATAATTCAGTAGCTATAGCCCTTCCTGCTACACGTCCTGTAAAAAGACAGCCGCCAACAAATGTCCCTTCAAGGGCACGATAGCCGTGTATACCGCCGCCACCAAAACCAGAAACTTCTCCGGCAGCATATAGTCCGGGAACAGGCTTTCCTCCAGAATTCAGGACTCTGCCCGATAAGTCGGTTTGCAGTCCTCCCAAAGTTTTGCGGCTCAAAAGATTCAGACGTACGGCAATCAACGGGGCGTTTTTCGGTTCTAGTATTTTGTGCGGAGGAGCCACGCGAATTAATTTGTCGCCAAGGTAATTTCGGGCTCCGCGTATAGCAGTAATCTGAAGATCCTTCGTGAAGGTATTATCAATTTCGCGGTCTCTTGCTTTTATTTGCCGCTCAATATCCGACAGGTTCAATAAATTTTCTCCGGTTAATTGATTCATGCCTTTAACAAGGTCGGTCAAATTATCCGCAATCACGAAATCTTCTCCGTGTTCCATAAACGCTTTTACAGGATCAGATGGACCAGGCAACGCCCGTCCCAATACTTTTCGAATACTTTTTCCTGTTAAATCCGGGTTTTGTTCAGACCCTGAGAGGGCAAATTCTTTTTCAATTATTTTTTGCGTCAAAATAAACCAGGAATAGTCATAACCTGTTTTTTTAATAGCTTCGAGCGTACCTAATGTATCAAAACCTGGAAAGTTTGGGGCTGGGAAACGCTTGCCTGTTGCATCCAGCCAAATGGAGGATGGTCCCGGAAGAATTCGAATGCCATGATTAGACCAAATAGGATCCCAGTTTTTTAGTCCCTCTGTGTAGTGCCACATGCGATCCTTGTTTACTATTCGCCCACCAACTTCCTCTGTGATGGAAAGCATCCTTCCGTCTACATAAGCAGGTACACCTGTAACCATTTGCTTAGGGGGTTCCCCAAGCCGGGTTGGCCAATTTTTTCGTACCAAATCAAGGTTGCCTCCAATACCGCCACTCGCCACCAATACCGATTGGGCACGATATTCAAAGTTGCCGATAACCTCCCGGCTGCTATCCTGACCACGGGCTGCAGAACTTGGAACAAGAATCGAGCCGCTTACCCCAACAACCACACCATTATCAGTAAGCAATTGATTGACACGATGCCGCGGGCGAAACTCCACTAACCCTTTTTTCATGTGTTCGCGAACCCGGCGTTCAAAAGGCGCGACAAGGGCGGGACCTGTCCCCCAAACAATATGGAAGCGGGGGACTGAGTTTCCATGTCCATCAGCAAGATACCCGCCACGCTCCGCCCAGCCAACTACCGGAAAGAAGCGGACACCCATTTCATGTAACCAAGCCCGTTTCTCTCCTGCGGCAAAATCCACATATGCTTGCGCCCATTTTCGGCCCCAATAATCCTCATCCTCTTCCCGGTCAAACCCAGCAGTACCCAGCCAGTCCTGCCATGCCAGTTCCTTGGAATCCTTGATTCCCATCCGTCGCTGCTCTGGTGAATCAACTAGGAACAAACCGCCGAACGACCAGAATGCCTGCCCACCCATTGACAATTCCGGCTCCTGGTCTAAAAGCAAGACCTTTTTTCCGGCATCAGCTATTTCTGCTGTTGCTACAAGACCAGCAAGTCCTGCTCCCACTACAATTACATCAAAATCCACTTTACTTCCCCCATTAAATTCCGTTTTTAATTTTCAGATAATGATATTATATCATATTGTTTGAAAAATATTTCCACAATGAATATACTCAATATATAAATAGCCTTTAACACTTGATAGGAATACAATACCTTTTTTAAATATATTGGTATTTAAAAGGGCTTTATTAAGGAATTGATGGAATTAATGGATAAAAAAATCGATCAAAGAACAGCTAGGGCTGAAAGTTATAAAAGAAAAGTTTTAGAATCAGCAAAAGAACTTTTCATTGAACATGGTTTTAAAGAGACAACGATCATGATGATTGCTAATAATGCCGATATTGGATATGGTACAGCTTATAACCATTTTCCAAATGGTAAAGATGAAATTTTATTAATGATTATGGAAGAAATCATGGAGGACTTCCACCAAGTGGCCAACAATGCCTATACCGTAGAATCTAAGGAAAATGCATTTATTTTCATTAAAAAAAACATCGAAAACTTAATCAGCCTTGTCCTATTCCATAAAAAATTGTTAGTTGTCCTACATGAAGCAATCCACTTTTCTGAGCTTGTTCGCGAGAAATGGGAGGATATTAGCCAAAGGCTTATTGTACGAATTGCCATCAATGTGGAGCAAGCGAAAGCAAAAAACTTAGCAAGGAATCCCAATTATGATCCCCAGATTGTGGCGGGAGTCTTATTTTATGTTACAGAAAACTACCTTTGGAATATTGCATTAGATAAAACCACAAAAAGCAATGAAATAATTGTAAGAAACATTACAGAAATGTATACAAATGGGTTATATAAATAAAATGCAAGACACCTTTACCGGTATTGGAAAACTCCCAGTTTTACATGCTGTGCCTGGCACTACTCGAATAATCTTGTTTCAGTAACCTTGTTTCACAATTGTAAAAACTATGAATAGCTCATTATTTAGGCTAAATTTATTGCAAAAAAAAGGCAACCTTTCCAAAATGGATTAGTTGCCTTTTGTTATTATAAGCTTTGCTGCACACTCAACGAGGGTAGGATGGTGATCGAAGATAGAATGGAATAGTGGTGTTTACCTAATCGACTCTTGTCGTACTAAAGGATTCAACCCGGCAGTTTCCATATAATCTTTCCCCCAGTTATACATCGCATCGAGAATCGGCATCAAGCTTCTTCCTTGTTCAGTAAGGGAGTATTCTACCTTTGGAGGAACCACGGGATAGACTTCGCGGTGAACAATCAAGTCTTCTTCCAGTTCTCGCAATTGATTAACTAGCATTCTTTGCGTGATCCCTGGCATAAGAGCTTTCAGTTCACCAAATCGCTTCGTTCCCTCTTTTCCTAAATGCCATAGTATAAGCATCTTCCATTTACCACCGATAACGGAAAGAGTTAATTCTTTTTCACAATTAAACATCTTATCCTGCATTCGTGACATTTCACTTCACCTCCATATTTATTATAACCCACAGTATACTTTTTTTACTATATAATATAAAAGTATGTACTTGCAATATTGTTCCATACATATTTATTAGCAGTGAATATAATTCTATTGTGCTGTTCAAGAAAGAAGTTAAAGAATGATGAAACAATTTAAAGCATTGATGGTTGATTACGGCCATAGGAATTTTTTTTGGAATCGAATGGCAACCGATTTAAAAACTTCTACTCTTTCTGAAACTGTGAATAAAGAAATTACACTTGAAGATTTACCTGAAACCTTACCTACTATTTCAAAAGAACAAGCAAGAGGTAGAATCATCGTAAAGATTTATTAAAACAATAGAGAGGGACACAAAGTCTCTCGCAAAAAGAAAATTACTTTCTTAACATGACAACATTTTTTTCTGGATTCAGAGTGATAACTAAGTCAGTCATGCCAACAAATAACCCATTTTCAACTACTCCCGGTATCATGTTAAGCATTCGTTCTAACATCTCAGGTTGGACGTGCTCAGAAATTTCGCAGTCAAAAATATAGTTCCCATTATCAGTAATAAACGGATTTTCTCTGTTTAATCGAATTTCTGGGACTAACCCCATGGCTCTAATATGTTTTTCCGTCATTTCATAACCGAACGGAATAACTTCTACAGGCAATCGAAACGCACCTAATTTCTCTACCCTTTTAGATGAATCTGCTACAACAATAAATGTTTTAGCTGCTCTTGCTATGATTTTCTCTCTTAAAAGTGCGCCGCCACCACCTTTGATTATTTCTAAGTCTGAATTAACTTCATCTGCTCCATCAATAGCAATATCTATACTTTCTATTTCACTAAAACTAGTAAGTGGAATGCCTAATTCTTTAGCCAATTCTTCCGTTTGAACAGAAGTTGGAATACCTTTAATGGAAAGGCCATCCTTCACTAGCTGACCAAGCTTTTGTATAGTATAAAAAACTGTCGAACCCGTACCAAGCCCTACAACCATGCCATCTTTAACAAAATCTGCTGCTTTTTCACCGACTATTTTTTTATCAACCATTTTTACACCCATCATAACTAGGTCCTTTCTTTTTCATAAAGCATAATTATTATTGATCTAATTCTTTGCCAAACTTTCGTGATCAGTGGCAGAGGGAGGTTGTTCCAACTATCCCTTTTCTATTAATAGATTTATATCATCTTCAGCAATTAAGGCAATTTCGGTATTCATTCGTGCGTAATCTGCCGTTAAGTCTCTTCTTTGTCCCATTGATAATGCCTCACTATAACAAGCAATTGCTGCAGAAAGCAGTGTCGCTATACGAAGTAGCATAAGTTTACCTGAAAAGGGAGGCTCCTACTGTTAAAAGAATATAATCAAAAAAATTGTTCATTCAATCCCCCAGCTAGAAATGTGTTTGTTAATAAGAGATTTTTATAAACAACATCAACAATGACAATTTGGGCAATTTTCAAGCACTTATACTGAAAATAGGCCATGCGGAATGGTGCATTGTTTCTTTTAAAGTTAATAGTAAGACTATATAAAGTGTTTGTCTTACAGTATACTTTTTAACACTATGTAAAATAAAAGTGCGTACTTTTAACGTTTAATCATACGTTGTATACTTGCAATTGTTCAGCGAGAGGACATGATATCCCTTTTTGCTGGCAGGTAAAGATAATGCACTATAAGGATAATATTACTTTAAAAGTATTATTACCCTTTGGAGACATTATCACTGTACAACAAAAAAAATTATAGGAGTGAATATAGATGGAATTACAATTAGCATTAGATTTAGTCAATATCCCAGAAGCAATTGAACTGGTAAAAGAAGTAGAGGAACATATTGATATCGTTGAAATCGGTACACCGGTTGTAATTAACGAAGGTCTTCATGCTGTAAAGGCAGTTAAAAAAGCATTCCCTAACTTAAAGGTATTAGCAGACCTAAAAATCATGGATGCAGCTGGTTATGAAGTAATGAAAGCTTCTGAAGCAGGTGCAGATATCATTACAATTCTTGGAACTGCTGAAGATATGTCTATTAAAGGTGCTGTTGAAGAAGCGAAAAAACAAGGTAAAAAAATCCTTGTTGATATGATTGCTGTAAAAGATCTTGCTGGACGTGCAAAAGAAGTGGACGCAATGGGTGTTGATTATATTTGTGTGCATACTGGCTATGATCTTCAAGCAGTTGGAAAGAACTCTTTTGAAGATTTACAAACCATCAAAGGTGTTGTAAAAAATGCTAAAACTGCAATCGCAGGTGGTATTAAGTTAGACACACTTCCAGAAGTCATCAAAGTACAACCAGACCTTGTCATTGTAGGTGGCGGGATAACTGGACAAGCTGATAAAAAAGCTGCTGCTGCCAAAATGCAACAAATGATTAATCAAGGGTAATTCAGATCGTGAATACAACTCAATACCTAGCTGAAATCATAAAAGAGTTAAATCGCTCCGTAGATTTAATTTCGAATGATGAAGCTGAAAAATTAGTTAATGGGATTCTTGAATCAAAAAAAATCTTTGTTGCAGGCGCAGGTAGATCTGGATTTATGGCCAAATCATTCGCCATGCGAATGATGCACATGGGGATAGATGCCTATGTGATTGGCGAAACAGTAACTCCAAACTTTGAAAAAGATGACATCTTAATCATTGGATCAGGTTCAGGAGAAACAAAAGGTTTAGTTTCCATGGCTGAGAAAGCAAAAAGCATCGGTGGGACGATTGCAGCTGTAACCATTTTCCCTGAGTCCACTATTGGACAATTAGCGGATATCACAATTAAGTTGCCTGGCTCACCTAAAAATCAGTCGGAGAGTGATTTTAAGACGATTCAACCAATGGGCTCATTATTTGAGCAAACACTTTTACTATTTTACGACGCTGTGATTCTTCGGTTCATGGAGAAAAAAGGTTTGGATACCAATAAAATGTACGGTAGACACGCTAACTTAGAATAAATAGATTATTCCTCGAGTTCTAAATAGGAAAGACCGCAAGCTGTTTCCATACAAGATTGCGGTCTTTCTATTAGTATGAACTACTTTAATTTGTAATAATTTAAGGAGTGATAAAATGATTTCTTTAAATGGAAAAACTGCAATAGTTACTGGCGCAGGAAGAGGCATTGGACGTGCTACTGCTATCGCCTTAGCAAAAGAAGGCGTTCATTTAGGACTAATTGGCTTAAATATGTCTAATCTTGAAAAGGTTGCTTCTGAACTTGCACAATATGATGTAAAGGTTTCTGCTGCAACAGCAGATGTGACCGATCTTGAATCCGTTACACATGCAGTTGAACATATCACATCTGACTTAGGTCCAATCGATATCCTAATCAACAATGCAGGTGTTGCGAAATTTGGTGGCTTCCTTGACCTAACACCTGAAGAATGGGAAAAAATCATCCAAGTTAATTTAATGGGCGTGTATAATGTAACAAGAGCAGTGTTACCAGGTATGATTGAGAGAAAATCAGGTGATATTATCAATATCTCTTCATCTGCTGGCCAAAAAGGTGCTCCTGTTACAAGTGCTTACAGTGCTTCTAAATTCGCTGTTTTAGGGCTAACAGAATCACTTATGCTAGAAGTAAGAAAACATAATGTCCGTGTTACTGCTTTAACACCAAGTACGGTCGTTACAGATTTAGCCATTGATACAAATCTTGTTAAAGGCAATGAAGAAAACGTGATGCACCCAGAAGACCTTGCAGAATTAGTCGTGGCTAGTTTAAAATTCAATCCAAGAGTATTCGTTAAAACAGCTGGATTATGGTCAACAAATCCATCATAAAACGAAGCAGATCCAGTTGGGTCTGCTTCATTAGTTCGTACAAATTACTCTAATGAAACATGGGGACGGTTCCTGCGTATCACTCGAGAACCGAAATACTACTTCAATTAGTGAAATTATCGCTACAAAAAGAGCCTTATCCACGAATGGATAAGGCTCCCATATTATGCAAGAACAATCTTCGCCACACACTCAACATAGGTCGTTTGCGGAAACATAGTATTAAGAAGCACTTTCAGTAATTTAGGGGAAAAACAAAAAGCCCCAACATCATTGGGGCCATCCATCATTTCCTATGCATCTTAAACTCCAAAAACAGCTCATTATAATAACCTAAGTTTGCCTGCCCCAAATTCTCATAAACCTCCAACTTCTCGGTCAGCTCAGCCGAAGGATAAAACCGCTCATCCGTTACCATCTCTTCCGGCATAAACTCAAGCGCTGCTTTGTTCGGCGTCGAGTAGCTTACCCACTCTGTGTTCTGGGCGGCGACTTCAGCATCGAGCATGAAGTTAATGAATTTATGTGCTCCTTCGACGTTCTTGGCTGTCTTCGGAATAACCATATTATCAAACCAGAGGTTAGATCCTTCTTCCGGCACAACGTAATCCAGGTTTTCGTTCTCAGACATAATATCAGCCGCGTCGCCGGACCAGACGAGTCCGATTGGTGCTTCTTCGTTGGCGAGCAGGATTTTGATTTCATCGCCGACGATTGCTTTAATATTTGGAGTGAGACTATCTAATTTCTTCTTAGCTTCTCGCAAATGTTCTTTGTTGGTGTCGTTCAAAGAATAGCCTAGGCTGTTCAGCCCCATTCCCATGACTTCACGGGCACCATCGACTAGCAGGATTTCATTTTTAAGCTCAGGATCCCAGAGATCATCCCAGCTAGTGAATTCCTTCCCGTCCAGCATTTCAGGATTGTAGACAATTCCAACCGTTCCCCAGAAATAAGGAATCGAGTATTTGTTTTCGGGATCGAATGGCAAATCCATGAAGCGCTCGTCGATGTTTTTCAGATTTGGCAGTTTCGAATGATCGATTGGAATCAGCAGGTCTTCTTCGCGCATTTTTTCAATCATGTACTCGGATGGAACAGCGATATCGTAGGATGTTCCGCCCTGCTTGACCTTTGTCATCATCGCTTCGTTGGAATCGAATGTTTCGTACACGACGCTGATGCCGGTTTCTTTTTCAAAGCGTTTGATCAGGTCTGGATCGATGTAATCGCCCCAGTTGTAGATGGTCAAAGTATTGCCGCCTGAGTATCCCTGCGTGTCATTCAATTTCGAAATGGCCACTAATAACAGGACAGAAACAAGTGTGATGGCAATGAATTCGCGCACTAATTGCTTCATTTCTTCACCCCCACTGCGTTCAGCTTCTGGCGCTGAGTGATAAAGTAGTAGACCACGACAAGGATGATCGTGAATAAGAACAACAGTGCCGATAGGGCGTTAATGTTCAATGAAACTCCTCGGCGTGCCAGGGAGTAGATTTCGACTGACAATGTGCTGAAGCCGTTGCCTGTCACGAAGAATGTCACAGCAAAATCGTCCAGTGAGTAGGTCAAAGCCATAAAGAACCCAGCCATGATTCCTGGCGAGATGAACGGCAGAATGACTTTCGTCAGCACATCCCAGCTGCTTGCCCCTAAGTCCCTTGCTGCATCAACTAATGATGAGCTCATTTCCGATAGCTTCGGCAGCACCATCAGCACGACGATCGGCACGCTAAAAGCGATATGGGATAGCAATACCGAATAGAATCCAAGCTTGTAGCCGGAAATCGTGAACAAAATCAGGAACGATGCCCCGATGATGACGTCCGGGCTGACGATCAGCACGTTATTTAATGAAAGCAATGTGTTGCGGGTCGATTGTCTTTTTACCGCATGGATGCCAAGCGCACCAATGACACCGATAATGGTCGCAAACAGCGCGGACAGCAGCGCAACGACAAGTGTATTCAGCACGATGATGAACAAGCGCACATCCGAAAACAATTCCTTGTACCAATCAAGCGTGAAGCTTTCAAAGTTGTACATCGTTCCCCCGCTGTTGAACGAATAAAAAATCAGGAAAAAGATCGGTGCATATAGAATGAAGAAAACGATGAGTAAAAATACATTGGCTAGCTTGGACGTTTTTCTCTCCACCTTACACACCTCTCTTTCGGTTGCCTGTTACTGCCATGATGGCGAACATAATGATAATTAAGAATACTGCAATGGTTGCGCCCATTCCCCAGTCCTGCGTGACGAGGAAATGCTGCTCAATCGCTGTACCGAGCGTGATTACCCGGTTTCCGGCAATCAGACGCGTCAGCATGAACAGTGACAATGCTGGAATGAACGTGACCTGGATGCCTGATTTTACCCCTTCGATTGTCAGCGGAAAAATAACACGGGTAAACGTCGTCCATTTTGACGCACCTAAATCATTAGCGGCATCGATCACGGTCGGATTCATTTCATTCAATGAGTTGAAAATCGGCAAAATCATGAATGGGATAAAGATATAGACCGACACGAAAATAAAGCTGAAATCGGTGAACAGGATTTGCTGCGTGCCAATCCCGATCGCTTCTAATAATTGATTGCTGATGCCATACGTTCCAAATATGCCAAGGAAGGCGTACGCTTTTAACAAAAGGTTGATCCAGGATGGAACGATGATCAGCAAGAGCCAAAGCTGCTTGTGCTTCGTTTTTGTTAAAATATAGGCGGTTGGATAGGCAACCAGGAATGAGAAAAATGTAATCAAAAATGCGTACCAGAACGAGCTCAGGGTCATTTTTAAATAGACCGGCGTGAAGAATTTCTGGTAGTTCACGAGCGAAAATTGGCCGTCGATATTCAGGAATGAATAGTAGACGACGAGCACAATCGGGGCGATGACGAAGAAAACCATCCAGAGCGTATAAGGAAGCGTGTACCATGAACGTGTCAGTCTCGTGTTCATTTCACTTCTCCATCCTCATATGCTTCTAAGCGGGCATCGAATTCCTCTTCCGTTTCGCCGAGGCGCATGACGTGGATCGCCTCTGGGTCAAAATAAAGACCAATCTGGTCACCAACTCCTGCTTTTTTCGTCGAATGGACGAGCCACTCATTGCCTTCCTCGTCATAGCAGCTCAGCTCATAGTGAACGCCGCGGAACAGCTGTGAATCGACTTTTACCTGAAGCTTGCCGTTCTCAACCGTTGTGATTTCAAGATCCTCAGGACGAATGACGATTTCCACCGGCTCATTCGGGTTCAAGCCCTTGTCGACACACTCGAAACGCTTGCCCGTGAATTCTACAAGATGGTCTTTGATCATCGTTCCTTTGACGATATTGGATTCACCGATAAAGTCCGCAACAAAACGGTTGATTGGCTCATCATAAATATCTGTCGGGCTGCCGCTCTGCATGATCTTCCCTTTGTTGATGACGAAAATTTCGTCGGACATTGCAAGAGCTTCCTCCTGATCATGCGTGACGAAAATGAACGTGATGCCAAGACGGCGCTGCAGCTCGCGTAGTTCATACTGCATCTCGGTGCGCAGCTTCAGGTCGAGGGCTGACAAAGGTTCATCAAGCAGGATGACCTCCGGCTCGTTGACAATCGCACGCGCAATCGCAACACGCTGTCGCTGGCCGCCCGACATTTCACGGATTTCCCTAGTTTCATAGCCAGATAGATTGACGAACTGAAGAGCTTCTTTTACCTTCGCCTCGATGTCCGCGTTCTTCATTTTCTTGATGCGCAGACCGAACGCGACATTTTCAAATACATTTAGATGAGGAAACAGAGCGTAATCCTGGAAAACGGTATTCACCTGGCGCTTGTTCGCAGGCAGGTCATTGATTCTTTTATCATTAAAAAGGATGTCACCTGACGTCGCTTCGGTAAAACCGGCTATTAATCTTAGAATCGTAGTTTTACCACAGCCCGAAGGACCCAGCAGTGTATAGAATTTCCCTCGCTCAATCTCAAAGCTGACATCATCCAGCACAGGGTGGTCATTGTCATATTGCTTTGTAACATTTTTAAATTGAATAATCGTAGAGTTATTCATTTCGAACCTCCTTTGTATCTATGCTTTATTACGATAAATAGGTAAATAAATGCAGGATCACAAGGAATAATTATACAGCAGGGGGCAAAAAAAACAATGTTCTACACCTTGAAGCAAAGGGACGCTCCCGGTGGTTTTTTTCGTGAAGCAAAGGGACGTACCCAGTGCTTCACTTTATAGACTTTTAGCTTGGAATTAACGGAAGCAAAAGAAACGTCCCCATGCTTCCCAAACTACTAAAATGGCTGTTAATATATTTGTAAAATAGATATTTGATGGAAGGTGCGCCATATTGAAAAAGCAGGGGATTACATCACTGGGGGAAGCAATAGTAGACTTTATTGCAGCAGATCCATCCAATACACAGTATCAGCGATTATTAGGTGGAGCTACTGTTAATGTGGCAGTGGGAGTCAGGAGACGTGGCATTCCTTCCTATTATTTATGCAAATTGGGGAAGGATGAAACAAGTGGGTTTGTAGCGGAAAGATTAATGAATGAAAATGTGGATCTTTCCTTTTGTTCCTATCATTTAAATAAGAGAATCTGCTCGGTTTATATTCACTTAAATCAGCTAGGCGAACGGTATTTCCATTCGTACGTAAACGAAACTCCTGATGAGTGGATTACCGCGGATGAGCTTGATAAAAAGCCGTTTATGAACAGCAAGATTTTTTATTTTGGGTCCGGCACTCTATTCCACTCCGTCGCCAGAAAAACAACCGACCAGGCTCTTCTTTATGCCAACGAAGCAAATTTAAGAATAGCCTTTGATACGAATATCCGGCTGAAACGGTGGGAAAACGAGAACCAGTGCAGAGAAACAATTTTATCCTATGTTAGAAAATCAGATATCGTAAAAATGGCCGAAGATGAATTGCTATTTTTAACTGAAACAGAAACCCTCGATCAAGGCTTGGAGCAGATAGCGAAACTGGAGATCCCATTCCTTTTTATCACAAAAGGTAAGGACGGAGCGTGCGCCGTTCATCAAAATCTGACGGTCCAGGTTCCCGGAATTCCTGTTAAGACGGTTGATACCACAGGGGCAGGAGACGCTTTTATGGCCACCCTTCTATCCTGCTTCCATGACAAGGGGATCCCTGCAAACGAAGCTCAATTAACGGAATATACCCAATTTGCCAATGAAGCCGGTGCTATATCCGCCACAAAATTTGGATCATTATAGAAGCAAAGCGGAAGCAAAGGGACGTACCCTTTGCTTCTTTTCATTCTTCTTTTGGTCAGCCGATAAGGATTGGCCTAAAAAAAACGAAACGGAAGCACAAGGTACGTCCCCATGCTAATTAGTGATTTTAAAAACTGCCTGTTCAGCGGACAAGAGTGCACCTTCAAGATGTCCCCCATATTGTGAATTAGTCTCTGTACCAGCAAAAATGATTTTCTTTTCCCATATTCCTGCTTTGGGTGGTTGTCCATAACTCGGAAAATCTCTTAGCGGATCCAGGTCTTCCTCAACAGCTGTTTCGGAATCTCTGGACCAATCCTTGTATAGGACAGCCCTTACGTTTCGGGCGGAGGTTCCAAAGAGCCTAACCAATTGATCAATGATCAAATTTGAAATTTCACCCTCCCCCAGTTCTTGCCGCGTTTTCGCTGGCATTCCGAAGAAACCAAATAAGGCACCAGATCCTGTTTCAGGAGAAGCATCATGGATTTCTTGTAAGGGGCCAACCCAGCTCGTTACGAATCCAGAAAGTCCTGATTCCCTCCAAAAGGGACGATCATAAATTGCAACTGCCTTGGCCTGTCCTGCCATCCAAGTAGGTTTGCTTAACAGATCAGTCATAATATTAGGAGGGAGAGAAGGAGAGAATTCAATATGACGCGCAACAATTCGAGGCGGCAATGCTAGGATAACTGCACTGGCCGAAATTATTTTTCTCTTTCCATCAGCAAGGTCTGCTTCAACCGTGACCGCACCGGCTTCATCCAGTCGAATGGCTGTAACTCGCGTTTTTAGCTCAACTATCCCTGAAGGAATCGTATTTGCTACAGCATCAATTAGGGACTGTATACCTCCTATGAGACGAAACGATTTTTCAACAGAATTTTCTGGTATTACATAACGCTCGGGTGCTTCATTTTCGGATCGTTCTGAAAGCATTGCCCCTTTGTTGTACTGAACGAAAGTTCCTAAATTCAATTCTTTAACAAGTTTAGTAATAGCCCTCTCATACTGTGGCCAGAACCATGTCGGCCCAAGATCAAATTTGCCAAGGTCAGGTCTGTCTGGCTCGGAAGTACTCAAGACCCTACCGCCAATCCTATCTCTAGCTTCTAGAACCATACATTTAATACCCTGTGCACTAAGTAGAGACGCAGCCCGAAGGCCACTCAAACCAGCACCAACAATGACTACAGGATTGTCCATTTTCTTTCCTCCTTCGAGCCGAAGCAAAGGGACGTACCCTTTGCTTCTCTTAATAATATATAAGGTTTAATTGAAAAAACAAGATACGTCCCCGTGCTCCATTCTCCCTGACGTTAACTAAAGGAACACCCACTTCAATTGTAATGGAACTCATCATCACAAAACAGCAATTGCGCATGAATGGCGATTATGCCTGAAAAGACTAACAACAACCTTTCCTTGAAGATTACCTTTTCATGCAGAAACTCATCCAAAAACTCATTGTCTACCTTCCAATAAAAAGGTTATGATATTGATAATTTACTGGTTCAACATAATCGATACGAAACGGAGAATCATATGGATATTAATATTGATGACCTGACAAAACCTGAAGTCATTTCCCTCATTAACGAACACCTGCATGGAATGACGCTCCACTCACCCCCGGAGAGCATTCATGCCCTCGGTCTCGAGAAGCTGAAAAGACCCGAAATTACTTTCTGGACAGCATGGAACGGAGAACAGCTGATGGGTTGCGGTGCCTTGAAGGAGCTTGACCGTCACCATGGAGAACTCAAATCCATGAGGACGGCCTCTGCCCACCTCCGAAAAGGCGTCGCACAAAGAATGCTCGAACACATCATCAAAGAAGCCGAGCGGCGCGGCTATACGAGACTTAGCCTCGAAACTGGCTCAATGGAGGCATTCACACCCGCAAGGAAGCTCTATGAAAAATACGGCTTCCACTACTGCCCTCCTTTTGGCGACTATGCAGAAGACCCAAATAGTCTTTTCATGACCAAAGAATTATAAAACATAAACATGGGGACGGTTCTCACGTTCATGATTCTTCTCTAAAAATTAAACACCAGAACCTCATGTACACTTCATAACCTAGCTATATTTGGAGACGCTAGTTCTGAGGTGGCTTTCATGTTTTTAAAAACCTTATTTGCTATGAACTTAGCAATGAATCTTCCTATTAAAGACCAACAGGAGTATATTCCTCCGTCGCCTAAAATCGAAAAATTTTATACGAGCATTATCGAAATGGACAATTGGGTTTCTGTCCCCCAAGGTACAGACGAGATTACCATATATGTTGAAGCAAAGAACACAGAAACGGTCTTATTTTGGATCATTCCAACCGGGACTCAACAATGGAATGAAAGAAAGCTTATTGGCTATGACATTAAAGATGATGGGGATGACTATTTCTCATTAACCTGGAAGATTCCAGGGCATTTACAAGATCATCTAGAGGTGCAAGCATTAGGAGAAAATGAAGTAACAGGCTCATCTTTGAACATAACTTCAATTCCATAGCAAGGGACGTACCCTTTGCTTCTTTCTCCTGGATTCATACTGGTCAGGATTTAAAGCATTGAACTCACATGAAAATTTAGAGTAAAAGGAAAACAAATCGTTCAACCCAAATGGAAGCATCGGATACGTCCCCGTGCTTCCGTCCCCAACAAAACCCCTGAATGTCTTTCTAAAGAAAGGAAATAATATCACTATTCTTTTTGATAATTTGGGGGAAACACATGGATATTATGTCTGGTACGTATTATTGGCCTGCAACATTCCCTTCTCCTCCCTCCTATCCCCATTTAGAGGGGGATCTTGACTGTGATGTTTTGATTGTTGGAGGAGGCAGTTCAGCTGCGCAATGTGCTTATTATCTTGCGGACTGTGGCTTAAAAGTGGCTGTCATCGAGAAAGGGAAGATTGGGAGCGGCAGCACGAGTACGAATACAGCACTCATTCAGTATTCTGGGGAGAAAATGTTCACAAACCTGATCAACTCCTTTGGCAAAGAGTATATTTCAAGGCATTTACAGCTGCTGCAGGAAGCGATCAATGAAATAGAAGCAGCATCCAAGGCGGCTGCCATACCTAGTGAATTTTCCAGAAGAGATTCGCTTTATTCTGCAAGCTGCAGTGAGGATATCGATAAGCTAAAAAAAGAATATGACTATTTAAAGCAGCAAGGCTTGAACGTGGATTTTCTACTAAAAGAAGAGATTGAGGAGAAATATCCCTTCAGCAGGGATGCGGCTATCTATTCCTATGATGACGCCGAGCTGAACCCTTTCAAGTTTACTCATGCGTTAATGGACCATGCAGCAAGCAAGGGGATCCAGGTGTTTGAAAACACCGAAATGAATGGTCATCATTATGATTCACAAACAAAACGAATGATTGTTTCTACTAAAGGGGACCACTCCATCTCTGCAGGCCGGGTTATTTTTGCCGCCGGCTATGAGGGAATAGACATCAGAAAGGAAAAGCTCGTTTCTTTTGTCAGTACGTATACCATAACGTCAAAGCCTGTGGACGACCTATCATCCTGGTACAATCGCACGCTTTTATGGGAAACTGCCAGACCCTATTTATATTTACGGACAACTGCTGATAACCGCATCATTATTGGCGGACTGGACGACAATACCAATTATCCCGAAGACCGGGACAGTAAACTGATTCACAAGAGAAATAAGCTGGTCGAAGAGTTTAACAAGATGTTCCCTTCTATCAAATTTGAACCGGAGTATGCTTTAGCCGCTTTTTACGGTGGGACGACGGACGGCCTTCCGATCATTGGGATTTATGACGAATATCCGAACAGCTATTTCCTCTTGGCGTTTGGCGACAACGGCACTGTATACAGCCAAATGCTGGCGAAAATCATTGCGGAGGATATAATAAAAGGTAACAGCCCGGATCTGGAGCTATATTTACAGGACAGGCCACTTGCGGAAAAGAAATAGCGATAAGAGCGCCTAAAAAACCACTCGTGAGGATCACGAGTGGTTTTGTTTTCCCTGTTGAAAGCCTCTTTTACGACAAAACCCTCATGACGAAGGGATCGCCAAATGTACCGCTGCTGCACGCAGTACCTAAAGTCTTCAACCTCTTACCGCTTCTTTTTCTTGGTAACTTCAACAGAAAGCTATCGCCCAATAAATAATGGAAGCTTAAGGTACGTCCCCATGCTTCTATAAAGAAAATGGAAGCATAAGGTACGTCCCCATCTTAATTCTGTAAAAAATAATAATCCATCGTAGACGTTTCTTCAAAGCCGCAGGACTTGTAGAGATTGAGGGCATTTTCGTTTTCTGCCGCCACCTGGAGCATGATGTCCTTTGCGTTTGCTTCCTTTAGCTTTTCAATCGCCATTAGAAGTAGAGATCTTCCATATCCTTTGCGGCGGTGCTCCGGCAAGACGCCGAGACCGAAAATGGCACCAAGCTTGGATGTCAGCTGCAGGTTCACTTTCCCGATGATTTCTCCGTCTTTTTCAACAAGATAACACGTCATCCCCCGCTTTTCTTCCTCTTCAGGCATGATCATGTCCTCAGGTTTTACCTCTTCTTCTCGCTCATCGTTAAAATAAATCGCGTTCTGGCGCGCAATTTCCTTTGCGTCCGCATTGGTCGCTTTTCGAAACGAGAGGCCTGGCTGCTGCTGGCTCGCCTCCCCTTTCAGAAACATTTCATATTCCGAATGGTTATACCGTGCACCTGTTGCAGCGATGAATTTCTGTCCTGAATCCGACAGGCGGTCGCTTAATAACAGCATCCCTTTTGTTTCTACTCGTTTAGCTTCTGCCAGGACGAGCTCAAAAAGCTTTGTAAAAACGCCCTGCCCCCTGTATTCCGGATCGACCATGCCATTCACTTCCCAAGGGCCGCCAAAGCTGCAAATCCCTATGTAGCCAATCAGCCGCTCTCCATCAAAATACATGAATTCATTAATACTTTGCACACCGCTCCGTGCACCAGCAACACCAAGCTTATAATCCAGTTCCACTTTTAGCGCGGTCTTATCATGTTCCAAACACCGCTCCTGAAGCTGCTGAATCAACTCATAATCCTCAGAATCAATATTCTGTTTAAGCTTTATCCAAGCCTTCTCAATCCTCTTCATAACCCACACCCCCATCCTATTCTAATTCGATTCAGATAACCAAAACTCCTCCAGGAACATGGGGACGGTTCTCGCGTTACCTTTGCTTCTTTTAATGAGTTTTGTTCAGCGTAAAAGTATGGATGTATTAGTAAATGGAAGCATAAGATATGTCCCCACGCCCATAAAAAAACAGCTGCCGAGATTTCTCGGCAGCCGTCTATATAAAAGGGGAATTTAACTTTGGTTATGCAGCTTTATGCGCCAGTTCCCCTGCTCGTTTGAAAACATTTTTACGAAGGAATGGCACTACCCAACGGTCTAAGCCATAGCGGCCAGCGTTGTAGCCAGCAAACAGGATGATGAATCCTAAGAAGATGTCAGTTGGGTTGTGAGATACAGTTCCGGCAAGGAAGAAACTGAAGTTCATCACTAAGCCGAAGAACATGGCGGCAGTTGTTAAGCAGCCAAGGATCAAGCCAAGGCCAATCAGAAATTCGCCTACTGGAACAATGAAGTTGAAAAGATCAATGTTTGGCAAAGCAAAGTTTTCAAGGAAAGATACGTACCAGCTATACACCATGTTACCGTCTGGACCTTTCACCGGATTGGCCACCGCATTTTTCAAAAATCCAGTAGCGTCGAATCCACCGCCGGTCAGCTTGCCCCATCCAGCGTGCATCCAGTTATATCCAAGCCAAACTCTTAATACAGTCAATAGGCCAGCAGCAATATTGTTTTCCCTTAACCATTTTGCAACCATGATTTTCACTCTCCAAAAATGATTTATTATTATTACACTTATAATTTAACAAATTTATCTTGATAATAGGGGTTTTTGTGAATGATTTCACAATTCTGTTGAAATGTTTTGAACGAATTATGACAGAGGCCATTTTGTGTAAAAAAATCAACACAGTCGCTTTTCATGCGGGTGAAATTAGGGAAATAAACATTTAAAGAATGGAGGGTGATCATGGATAAGACGAAAAAGAAACTGTTGCTGGCATCAATGATTTCAGCCGGAGCAGCTGTACTTACAGCCACTTATCGAAAGCTTCAGAAAGAAACGATTAAATACATTGAGATTACAGATAAAAAGAACAGCAAGATGGACCAGGATAAATAAAACCAAAGCTCGCTTTTCACGGCGAGCTTTTTAATTTTGGAACAAGAGAACCGTCCCCATGTTCCTTATCGTCCATCTCGATAAATTCCTCATGCTTGAACACAATGGATACGACTGTTCGTCCATCCTCTGTGTAACCGAATAGAGTTATTACTACTTCTTCTCCATCTTCTTCTATATCGCCTTCTACCGTTCCTTTTTACATAAGTTCCCAAAACAAGTTAAAAGGATTTTAGGGCAGCAGCAGAGAAAAGAGTTATGATTCCTATTTTTAAAGGAGAATGCAAATGCCTTTCATTAGACATGAGCAATATATACAAGCTCCGATCGACTTGTGCTTCGACCTTGCTAGAAATGTAGAGATGCATACGAAAACGACTTCACACACAAAGGAAAAAGCTGTGGGCGGAGTGACCACGGGGCTTTTAGAAGCAGGCGAACTGGCAGCTTATTGATGGCAGCTGGGTGATTGTCAGGGAAACAGAAGAATCAATCAAATAGACATGGAAGCAAAAGAAACGTCCCTCTGCTTCAAGAAAGGAGCAAATATGTACGAGCTGAAAACGAAGGAAAATGACTGTAGTGTGCTTGAGTTCATTGAGATGCTCGATCATCCGAAAAAGCGGGAGGATGCCTATAAATTATTGGATATTTTTACGGAAACGACAGGCTATAAAGCGAAAATGTGGGGTCCGAGCATTATTGGATTTGGATCCTATCATTATAAGTATGAATCCGGTCACGAAGGTGATGCTCCTCTGGCTGCCTTCTCCCCTCGCAAGGCCAAGATCAGTCTGTATTTTGCAACTGGTGACACGAAACGAGAAGAGCTTCTAAAGAATTTTGGCAAACATACCACCGGAAAAGCATGCGTGTACATAAATAAGATAGCCGACATTGATACCGAAGTGTTAAAAGCTTTAATTAACCAATCCGTTGCATTTTTAAAAGAAACCTACCCAAATGAATGAATCGGCAGAACACAGGGCAGAACACAGGGACGGTTCTCGTGTTCCAGAAAGGAACGCAAGAACCGTCCCCATGTTCTTCAAGTGAATGAATTGGAGGATTAATCTATGGAACCTATTACAACACCTGACCTTTCTGCAAGGCCAAATAATTTGCAGGTTGAACGTTTAATGGAAAACGCGCCTGATGTGCTTTATAGAGCGTGGACAGAGAATTTCGATCAATGGTTCGCAGCTCCTGGGACGCTGATCATGAAACCGGAGGTCAACTCTGCCTTTTTCTTTGAAACCGTCTTTAAACCCGATGGGCAAAGTGAAGCTCAGCGCCACCCTCATTATGGCAGGTTCCTTCGCTTAGTCCCAGATCAGCTGATTGAGCTTACATGGTTAACGGGTGCTGGCGGCACAAAGGGTGCAGAAACTGTCCTCACTATTAAGCTGGAACCTCGCCATACCGGTACACTTTTGAACCTTAGCCATAAGGGCTTTCCAGATGAAGAGTCGAAAAATGGGCATGAAGAAGCCTGGAAGATGATCCTTGAGCTTCTTGATCGGAAGATGATGGAGAATAGGTAAAAGATTGTATTTATACTACCGGAGAAAGATTCTAAAAACAGGGCTATCATGGAGATTGCCCTGTTTTTATTGTGTTAACGGAACAGAAAACTTCATGAAGGATATCGCTCCCTTTTTGTGGAAGTTAATTAGGAAGTCTATTAAGTAATACATTTAGGGCGGTGTTTATTATTAAGCCATCTATATTAATCCTTGGAACTGACCATTTTTCCGAACAAAATAACAGTGATTTATTTATGACTGAAAAAGAGGATATGTTATCGAAAACAAGGCAAAACGAAATTAGCGAGGTCATCACCTGTTTGAAAAAATACGAACACACAAAGGTTGCATTAGAAGTATTACCAGAGAAAGAAGAGGCATTGAATGAGAACTTTTTTTCTTATATAAATGGTGATTATTCATTACCCCTTAATGAGGTCCATCAAATAGGATTCCGTTTAGCAAAGGAATGCAACCTTAAACATGTTTATGCAGTGGATTGGAATAAAAGCCAAGAAGACTTTAACGATATAACAGATTTAGGTGAATGGGCAGACACAGACGAGTTCAAAGCTTTTACAAAGACCGGGCAGGAATTAATATTTCAATCAAATACATTCTTACAAAATCATTCGGTAAGAGAATTCTTACTTTGGCTTAATGACACACAAAATGTATTAAAAGGACAAGAAATGTATTTGAAACTGGCTCTAGTAGGTAGTAAAAGCAACCCAGCTGGAGCAATGTGGACTGCAAAGTATTGGTATTACCGTAATATGCTAATTTATAAAAACTTGGTAAGTTTAATTGATTCAAATAAAGAACGAATTTTTGTTTTATATGGTGCTGGACATCTCCATTTACTTTTACAATTTTTAAAAGAGAGTGGACTTTTTGATGTGAAAGTTGCCAGTGATTTTTTAGGTTAGCATCTTTCGCATTATTTTTAATACCTTGCTTTCTTATTGACCTAACTGGGGGCTATTCTTTAACAAGGGGAATGGCTTTTTTTATAGGGGCAAGTTGAAAAAGGATTTTTAGTCATATAGGTTAAATATTCAATAATAAAACTCAGATAAAATAGGGTGGTATTGTGGTTGAAAGGTACATTAAAGTTGAAAATGCCAGGATCTGGACTGAAAAAAGTGGGCAGGGTGTTCCCGTCATTTTAATAAGTGGAGGACCTGGTTCTTGTAATTATTTAGAACCGGTTTGTTCTCTTATAGAGGATCATTGTGAGGTTATTATGTTCGACCCAAAAGGCTGCGGTCGTTCAAGTTATGATGGATATGGGTACGATTTAGAATCTTCTCTTCAAGACATCGAAAGCATTCGTGAAGAGTATGGATATAAAAAGTGGATAGTAATCGGACACTCTTGGGGAGCTGATTTAGGATTGGCTTACTCCCTATTATTTCCCCAGTCCATATTAGGATATGTATCTATTTCGGGAACTGGTATCCAAAATGATAGAGATTGGAAGGCAGCCTATAATCAAAAAAAATTGTTAATAGATGAATTGAAACCAGATTTTGAGTTTGAAGCAAATGAGATTGTTCACCGCTCGCTAATCGATTCTTGGAGATCTTTTATTAAACAACCACTACTCCTAAAAGAAATCACACAACTGAACTTACCTACATTGTTTATTTATGCCCAAAATGATATTCGCCCTTCTTGGTCAATTGAACAAATTCACAACCTTATAAATGGCTCTAGATATATTGAAATTAAAGGGGCAGATCATTATATTTGGCTTAGTAAAAAGAATGAATTAGCTGAAGCTCTCAGAAGTTTTATTAAAAGTTTCTCTGATCCCCTCCTGTAAGTGGGAAAAACAACACCTCTTATTAATTTTAGGAAGGAAATGTAAATATCCACACAGAATATAGATTAAAGTTTATTAGATTGGGTGGGTATTTATATGTTGAGAGCCTATTGGAAGAATGTCCTATACATACTTAACCATAAAATGAATGTTCTAGTTGAATGTTGGAAAGAGGGATTATACATTCAAGGACTTACCCACGATTTATCAAAGTTTTCCCCGAAAGAATTTTTTCCATATGCTAAGAAATTTTTTACTAGTAAACAACTAAGTGAAGATGATGAATTAAGATGGAGATATGCGTGGCTGAATCACCAACATAAAAATAAGCATCACTGGGAGTATTGGGTTGTTGACCCGAATAAAAAGCTAGCAGTACCAATGCCAAGAAAGTATTTACTGGAAATGGTTTGTGATTGGCGGTCCTTTTCAAGAAATTGGGGCAGGAAGAAAAAGGCAGCGACTTTAGACCTTTCTGATAAAATCATACTGCATCCTGACACCAAAAAAGAACTGGAAATTATTATGATGAACAAAAGGAAGGCTGACTCTAAAAGTAACCTCATATGATAGTGAATACATTTTTCCCGGGATAAAAGTTGCTACAAATACAAAACTAATAATTCGTTTGAAGATATAAAAGCGGTGAAGTCAATGTCGCTAAGGGTACTATTTTAAATAATATATTCCATATAATAATTTACCTACCCAAACCGCAAGTAAGATCCAAATCAGAATGAATATTACGCCAACAAACCAGTTTTTTGGTTTACCATTTTTCCTGATTTCTTCAGCCTTTTCTCTGTTTTCCTCAATAATGTAAGATGGTATTAATTTTAATGCCAATGAAATGCCTAGCGGAACAATAATTAGGTCGTCGAGATAACCTATAACAGGAATGAAGTCAGGGATTAAATCGATAGGACTAAACGCATAAGCGACTACACAAATAGCAACTAATTTAGCGTACCAAGACACTCTGTTATCTTTGTATGATAAATAAAGAACGAATAAATTTTGTTTTAGTTTTCTTGCATAGTTTCTTAATTTTGTTAAAATATTTTCTTGTTCCATCTAACTCCCCCTTGTTAGAAATCATTATAAAGTAAACTAGGAGCGAGTTGCACCATTTTTGGATAAATGCTCATTCAATAACGAGGGCAAGATATTTGAATTAGGTTGCGGTGGCAGCCCTTTTTCTTGTTACGCTAACGGTGCAGTTATGTTAAGGAAAGATTCTGAGGAGGGTTATAAACTGGGTGATGCAATTGAATTTGTTTTAAAATGGGTAGCATACATTTGCTTCTCCTATCTTGCTTTACTAGCCCTTTGGGAACTATTCGCTTTCATTTGGATCGTCATCTTGAAGAAAAGAGATTACGACCGTACTCTTTTCTGGCTAAAACCAAGGTCAAAGAGAAAATCCAAGAACAAGAAAAAGAAAAGAGCTAAATAACCAGGTGAAAAAATGTACTTAAACATACGCGTGCTTTAGATATAGAACACAGGGACGGTTCTCACGTTTCAGAATGAAACATGAGAACCGTCCCCGCGTATCAAATCTCCATCCCCCATCGTTCCTTCTCCGTATTCTTCAGCTGATTTTCTGTTTCCTCCGGGTAAACGGTGCGGAATTTATGGTGGTCGGCCGGAATGATTTCGATCATTTTTTGAATCATATCCTCTGGATCAAACTGATTTCCGAGTCCCTCTTCCTGCTTTTTCATATCTTCTTTTCGGGTAAAATGCTTGAACTCGTCGAACCATTTCCATTTTTCCTCAGCGGCTCGGTCGTTGAAGCCTGTATTATACGCACCAGGATTGATGGTGGCTACTTGAACCCCAAACCCCTCGAGCTCTGACTTCATCGTTTGGGCGATTCCTTCGATAGCATGTTTAGTCGCTGTATATGGACCGACATATGGCGTTGCCGAGATCCCTGCCATTGAACTCATGAAGACAATCTTTCCGCTGCCTTTTTCCACAAGCTTTCGCGCAGCCATTTGCACGGTTTCCAGAGTGGCGAAAACATTAACTTCGAATAGCGCACGGACGCGGTCCATCGGCACTTCCGCCAGCGGTCCGCCTTCATTGATTGCAGCATTCGCCACAAACACATCGAAATCATATTTTTCAATCTGCTCTCGATCCCGCTCGTTCGTAATATCAAGCTTGACTACTTCCATATCTAAGCCCAGTTCATCTGCCTCACGAAGCAAATCTGTTTTCTGGGCAGTCAGCTCCGTCGTCGCGATGACACTGTGCCCATTCTTAGCAAGACCAATAGCCGCACCCCTGCCAAGTCCACTCCCAGCCCCTGTGATAAAAATCGTCTTACTCATCTTGCATACCTCCTATTGGTTCAACTATCTATCTTGTCTTCCCATTAGAAGTCAGCCTAAAACCCATTCCCTTTTGTTGCAAATACAACAAATACAAGGTAAATTATATACATATTAATTTTTATTGCATTTGCAACAAAAATATATACAAAGGAGCTACCTATGAAGGAAATTTTACTTGAAATTGGAATGATTGCAAGGGCATTGGATTCTATCAGTAATATAGAATTTAAAGAATATGACCTTACAAAAGGTCAGTATTTATACCTTGTGCGAATCTGTGAAAATCCAGGAATCATTCAGGAAAAGTTAGCTGAGATGATAAAAGTAGATCGAACAACCGCAGCTCGTGCTATAAAAAAACTTGAATTGAATGGGTTTATCGAAAAGAAAGTAGACCAACAAAACAAAAAAATTAAAAAGCTTTTTCCAACTGAGAAAGGGGAAAATGTATATCCTTTTATAAAAAAAGAGCATGATTATTCAAATATCGTGGCATTAGAGGGGTTTTCCGAAAAAGAAGCAGAAACCATATTCAATCTCCTTCTCAGAGTAAGAAAAAACGTTGAAAAGGATTGGCAATTAGTTAAAAAAGGAAACAAGAGAAATTATTGATTTTATAAAGGAGCGGCAAATTTAATGACTATATATATTAATAAGTGTACCCTTGAAGATTCATGCAAACTTCAAGAAATTAGTTATGAAACATTTAATGAGACATTTAAGGAACAGAATACACCCGAAAATATGAATGCCTATTTGGAAAAGGCTTTTAACTTAAAACAGTTGGAAAAAGAAATATCTAATATTTCTTCGCAATTCTATTTTGTTTCTTTTAATGATGAAGTCGCGGGCTATTTAAAGGTCAACACCGGGGATGCTCAATCTGAAAAAATGGGCGATGAATCACTTGAAATCGAAAGGGTTTATATAAGGAGCAAATTTCAAAAACACGGGCTCGGCAAATATCTCATCAATAAAGCGATCGAAATAGCAGTGAATGAGAATAAAAGGACCATCTGGTTAGGGGTATGGGAAAAGAATGAAAATGCCATAGCTTTTTATAAGAATATGGGATTTGTTCAAACTGGGGCACACTCTTTCTATATGGGAGACGAAGAACAAACAGACTTAATCATGACCAAAACACTCCTATAAACTTAATACGTGGGGACGGTTCTCGTGTTCCAGAAAGGAACGCGAGAACCGTCCCCATGTTCCTAAACTTTCTTTCGCCTCATCCATTGTGTGGCGGCCCACTTATCTCCGACGATCACGGGTGCTCCGCCATGTAAAGTAAGGTCGTTTAATGTTTGGTCGTCATAGAAGTATTCAAAATACACGGCCATACCCTTTTGTGGAGATACGGAGAAATTCAGTTTAGGGAAGTAGGTTTCCCCGCCTTCCTCTACGTCATTTAAGTACATGACGAGCGTACTGATTCGAGGATTGCTTACGACCTTATTTTTTGATGTAAAAAAGTCATAATGTGCTTTATATTCCTGGCCAATTTTATAATTTAAAATTTGCAGGCCTTCACCATGTTCAACCGGGATATTCATGATTTGTGATACTCTTTTTTCAATCCTGGCAACAAAATCATTTTCTCCTTCTTCGAAAAACATACAGCTGCTTGTTCTGAGCTCATCTACTTCCAAACCATCCGCAAGCTTTGAACGGTGCAATCGATCTTTTGACATCCTAATTAATTCATCGCATTCTTCATGGCTTAAAACATTTCCTAAAACCACGATCAATGGTTCATGTAATCTGGCAATTATATTAATTTCTCTATCTTCGGTCATGATTTTATTTCCCGAGTGATTAAAAATTGTTTGTTCTTTAACATCCATTTTCAACTTCATCAACCTCTTATTTTCTTTAAATTTAGGAATTTTTAGATAATTTTAACCCTGAAAACGGTCAATTTATAAGTAAGGTTTCGCTTTTTCCCCTTTTTAAAAATGAATCTCAAATTGTTTACTACTAATTTTACAACTGCAGACCCTGTAATTCTATTAATATATTTTCATAAAAAAAGATTTTTTTCTTTACACAGGTGAAAATAATATCTTTTCTATTGGGAAAGTCTAAGTGTATCTCCTCTTTGTTTCTCCTCAGGATTCTCTGCATTCATTTATTACGTTTGCTCTAAAAATTAATGGGTAATTTTTTATATGAAAGGAGCGTTTCTATGTGGCATGCAGCAATGTGGGGTGCGGTTTCGGGGTCGGCGGTTTTGCTCGGGTCCCTGGTTGCTATGTTTTTCTCACTCCCTAAAAAAGTGATTGGCTTTATTATGGCATTTGGTACAGGAGTCCTGATTGGGGCGGCTTCTTATGAGCTTATAGGTGAAGCTGTGCGTACGGGCGGCATCAATTCCACCGCTATTGGATTCCTTTCAGGTGCTGCAGTTTTTACTATATTTGATTATATTGTTTCCAAAAAGGGAGCTTCGCATCGAAAAAGATCAGGAACACAGGCTGCTGAGAGTGCAGGAATTGCCTTATTCATTGGGACAATCATCGATGCCGTTCCAGAATCGATTATGATTGGCGCAAGCCTTCTTGAGCAGGAAACGGTGAGCTTCCTCCTCGTAGTCGCCATTTTTATCAGTAATATCCCTGAGGGTCTCTCTAGTACTGCTGGGATGAGGAAAAACGGCTATTCCAAAACAAAAATTACGGTCATGTGGTTAGCGGTACTGGCCATTTCCACCTTTGCCTCTTGGTCAGGATTCTTTTTCCTTGATGGCGCATCGGATGCTCTTATGGCCGGGATATCAGCCTTCGCTGGCGGAGGTATCATCGCGATGATCGCTTCAACGATGATGCCTGAAGCCTTCGAAGAAAGCGGACCAATAACAGGCCTTGTCACAGCCCTTGGCCTGTTAGCATCCATCATTCTTAATCATTTTGCATAAAAAAACGGGTAAAAAAATGGGGACGGTTCTCGCGTTTCACTTACAACGCGAGAACCGTCCCCATGTTCATATTAGTTAGACATAATCTCTTCCATTTCATTAAATTCTTCTCGTACGGCTTTTCCTGGTCTATTTGTCATAAGGCTTACGACAATTACAGCAATAAGGCTAAGGAAGAAGCCAGGAATCATTTCATACATAAAGCCTTTCAATGCTGGAACGCTGATCCAAACCATGACTGTGGCTGCACCAACGACAATACCTGCCAATGCACCCCAGCGGTTCATTCGCTTCCAGTAAAGGCTTAGCAAGATAGCTGGTCCAAATGCAGAGCCGAATCCTGCCCATGCATTTCCTACTAAAGAAAGAATGGAATCCTTTGGCGTATACGAAAGTCCGATCCCAACTAACGCTACAAGCAAAACGGACATTCTGCCGACAAACACTAATTCCTTATCCGATGCTTTGCGGCGGAAGAACGCTTTGTAAAAGTCCTCCGTTAATGCACTGGATGTTACAAGCAATTGAGAAGAAATCGTGCTCATGATCGCAGCTAAAATTGCCGCAAGCAGGAAACCAGTGATATAAGGATGGAAAAGGATATTTGAAAACAGGATGAATATCGTTTCTGGATTTTCAAGTGCGACATTGTTCTTTGAAACATAGGCAATACCAACAAGTCCGACAGCTAATGCGCCGATAATGGAAATGATCATCCAGCCCATTGCGATTCTGCGGGCAGGCTTAAGCTCTTCCACAGAGTTAATTGCCATAAAGCGAACGATAATGTGAGGCTGGCCGAAATAACCTAAGCCCCATGCTAAAAAGGACATAATGCCAATCACGGATGTTCCTTTAAAGATATCCATTAATGTAGGATCAATCTTTTGAACACTATCCATTACATTTGCTGTACCTCCAAGGTCGGTAAAAGCCACGACCGGTACAAGGATAAGTGCAACAAACATGATCAAACCCTGCACAAAGTCAGTCAAACTCACCGCAAGGAAACCGCCGAACAGCGTATAGACAATGACCACTCCAGCTGTAACGAATAGGCCAAGTCGATAATCCAGCCCGAATGCTGATTCGAATAACGTACCGCCTGAGACAAAACCTGCAGATGTATAAAGCGTAAAGAAGACGATAATTACAATAGCTGAAACCGATCGAAGAATCTTAGTATGATCCGAAAAGCGGTTTTCAAGAAAATCGGGGATCGTAATTGAATCATTTGCTAATTCTGTATAAGCTCGCAGTCTTGGAGCTAAAATGAGGTAGTTTAAATAGGCACCAATCGATAACCCGATTGCCAGCCAGGCACTTGAAAGTCCAGTCGTATACATGGCGCCAGGCAATCCCATCAGCATCCAGCCGCTCATATCAGACGCACCTGCAGAAAG
Organism: Heyndrickxia sp. MSNUG; assembly: GCF_049532715.1. NCBI lineage: Bacteria > Bacillati > Bacillota > Bacilli > Caryophanales > Bacillaceae > Heyndrickxia > Heyndrickxia sp. MSNUG. The sequence continues at coordinate 471,038 of NZ_CP150978.1, read as the reverse complement.
AGCTGTTACAGATGGCCCAAGTCCACGGCCTCCAAGCATATAATCATTTAGGTTAGATGTCTTCCGGTAAGCATATACCCCAATCATGATCATCGCGATAAAATAAATTCCCAAAGAAACAAATACTTCAAAATTCACCAAATCTCTCCTTTTCGTTTTCCCTAAACGAAATAATTAACATAGTGGTTTGTACACAGGCGATTAGATTCTTTTATAAGAATGCGGCCGACCACGCTCGAAAGTTTTTATGTTAATTATGCCGTCCAAGTTTCTTTTGCCGCCTCAAAGGGGCTACGGTTACTTAACCTAACAAAGATTCCATGTCGTTTCAAGGAAAGTACGGGAAATAAAATCCGAGAAAAAACGCGGCAGCTACCAAGCTTTTAGGTATGAAAACGATTTCAAAATAAATTGAAGTAATTATATTAGTAATTTTCAGAAATCGTGTATTAAGCGATTTCCGCTTTCTTTTCTGAGTGCTTTTCCATGAAATTTTAACTGACAGTCTAGAATGGAACAGAAAAAGGATTCAGACCTTATCAGTACTGAATCCTTTTATTTAATCATCTTTTAAAATTCGTTATGCACTTTGACACACCAAAACAAAATTGGACCTAATACTCAGCTTGAGAACGTTTCAAATGGCTCTTCTCCCTTTTTCGTATGATTAACCACGAGATTACACTTGAAGCGATTAATAAACTTTCCAATGAAAAAATGTACCATGGATAAGGTCCAAGCACATCCAGGAAACTACGAGTTTCAGGTTTGTGACGCAGAAACCAATAATTGCCTTCCACTCGTTTGTTAACGAACAAAATGACAGGCAATAACAAATTAATAAAAACAATAAGCTTGATCACAGAGCGGAATGTCGGGTAATACCCTTTTGCCCAGGTAAAATATAAGGTTACCCACACAATCATCATGTGCGCAAAGAAGAAATGAAAAAATCGAAAGTGAGGAAAATCGTATGTTAAGGCAGGAGTTATGATCGCTTGTGTAGCACCAAATAAGGAAATAAAAAATAATAATTCAAAGACTACTTTTTTTCTAGTCAAAAGCAAAATCACACATAATATAAGGCCAATATTACACAATTCCAACGGCATGGAGCGACCTAATTTCCAGATTCCATTCATGTACATCCATACGTGATTTATGACCTCTATTAAAATCAAAGTAAAAGTTACTCCTATTTCAACGCTTCTCCATTTGTCTCCCTTCATTTTTTCTCGATATAGGTAAATAACCGCTATAGTAAGAAAAAAGAGGGCCAATACAACAAAATGACTTCTAGAAAACATATCAAAATCAAACGATGTATTATCTAGGCCAAACCATCCCATTAATTCCACCCCTAGTTTGTTTATGGAACAAACATAAGGTGTCCCGTACATATGATTTTTATACGTTCTGCTCCAGCCACCACAGTAATAAAGCCATATAGAAAATGGCCAGACAGAAATGTGTGAATGGCCTAAAAATCCGAACGATTTATAGGGTAAAATCACTAAAAAATAAACGGTTCTATTTTGAGGGAACGAAACCATTCTGTATATTGTAAGCCATCTTTCAAACTGCCAGGTTAGCACAATAAAGATTTCAACTTAATATTTCATGGCTCAAACTGGATAAATCATAAGTACGTTCCTTTACCCTATCAAAAAAAGCAAAGCCCGATTGGCCCTGCTTGTTATTTGACTATTACCTGTCCAACCATTCCTTGCTGAAAATGGAACCGACAGATCAGTTCATATGTACCGGGCGTTTTCGGTTCCACGGTAATCATTTTTTCTTTTCCAGGCTGAATTTCGGCGTCAATTCTGAGTTTTTCCACTGTGAAGGTGTGCTCTTTCGTACCTTTGTTTTTCAATATCAACGTTGTCGTTATTCCATTCGGAATGGTGATGACTTTCGGATTAAAATAATCGTCGTTTATCTCGACTTCAATCGCTTTGACTGGCTCAATAGGCTGTGTTACGGCACCCGATTCGGCAAATACACTTAGTAATCCTTGAGTTGTTACAACCACAGTCATCGCTAGCATAACGACCAATCCAGTTAACCACTTTTTCACAGGCATTCGTAATCCCTCCTTTCCTGATCCTATTTTTTCCAATCCGTAAAATATTATCACTATAAATCTGATCCAACGTGCTTAAAATAGTAACTCTTATCTAAAACAGTGACAAAGAAAAAAGATCGCCACTCATGGCGATCTTCTGGAATCTATTCTTTTTTCACTTAACCCGTCCCATTTGTTTCAGATCTAGCTGTCTGTGCCAAATTTAGACTCTTAGCGAGCCACGGAAACCCCTTGCCGCATAGTAGGAGTCTGCACCATTGTGGTAGACAAAGACAGTGTTGTAGCGCCGATCACAAAAGATGGCCCCGCCTAGATTTCTAATATTATCAGGTGTTTGCACCCAGCTAGACGTTTTCAGATCGAAATCCCCTAGTTCCTGCAGCTCCCGGTATTGTTCTTCCGTTAACAGTTCAATGCCCATGCTAGCGGCCATATCCATAGCGCTATTTTCTGGTTTGTGCTGTTTCCTTGACTCCAGCGCTTTCCGGTCATAACAAACACTTCTGCGCCCTTTAGGACTTTCCGCTGAACAATCATAAAAAATGTATTCGCCCGTCTCTCCATCAAGGCCCATAACATCCGGTTCCCCGCCGGTTCCTTCCATTTCATGCAGCGACCATAGTTTTTCAGGGTTCGCTTCGAGCTTATCTTGTACTTTCGCCCATTCAAGACCATTATGCCGGTTCATGTTTTTCTCAAAACGGTCTTTCAATCTTGCAAGTAGTTCTTCACTTTGATCTGGTGACAACTGCTTATTTCCCTTTGCCATATGCGGATCCTCCTTGGTTTTATTCACCCCATTAAGGGATATGTTATGTAGTAATTTCTTGGACTCATAAAGCTGGCCAAATGGTAAATGAACAAAATTAACGCTCATTAACATCGGTTATTTTATCTTCATCAAAATAAATATCATACAAAGGATATTTAGCGTGTTTCTTAGCTAAATCTAACGACATATTATGAAACCTGGCAGAAACTCTTACTTTATTTTCTGATCTTGTATATTCGTAGTCATAGGTGATTTCCGGATCATCCTTAAAGAGGATTCGTTGATACCAGCACTCATTTTTATAGTCATATACATCGACAAGTATTTCACTATTTTTCATGGTAGCTTTTTGCAACTCGATTACCTTTGCGATTCTTTCATCAGCCCGTTTTTCATACTGTAAAAAGTTTAGCTTGTACCCGCCCCATGCAATAAAAATGAACAATAGAATAATGAATAATCTCCTCATACCCATTCACCCTTTTAGTGTAAAATTACACTTTTGAGTATAATGTAAAAAATGGATATAGACAAACAATTTTTTTATGAAACCTTATTTTTAACTTACCCTTTACCAAAAACAAAAACATAAAAGAGCGAATCTCATTTGCTCCTTTAGCTAATCATTCACTCTTCGTTTCTAAAAAACTCTTCCAGGCAGTAATCCCGCCATCAAGTACGACCACATCATAATCCTTTTCAGACAAGATGTTCGCACACTTTGTAGCAGAATTCCCAGTTGTACATGTCACAATGATCTCTTTATCCTTAGGCAATGCTTTGATAGATTCTTCATTGTTTTCAAAAATGAAGTTCTTCGGCAGGTTGATATTCTTAATGCCTGCTTCATCTATATGATAGTCTTTGTATTTTTCCTCCGCCCTTACGTCTAAAAGCATGATGTCATCATGGTTCTTCACTTTTTCATATAGTTCCTCGGCGGACATTCTTCTTACTGTCATTCTGGCCGTGCTCCTTTCAGTTCATTCCTTGGATTCATTATATCAAATTTCTTTGGTTACATTTAGCTCCAATTCAGGGCTAACGGGCAGGTTGGGTTCCTGGGATTGTCAATAAAGTTGCATAGAATCGTCTCGAACACGAAAAAAAACCAAACCCTCATCGGATTTGGTTTTTCCCCTAGTTTACTCCTACAGTGATCTTCAGTTTCTCAAGAATCTGATCTATTTCATTATCATGCCGGGATTGAGGCTGAAATGTGATCGTTTCAGGAATCGTGCTGAATGGTTCGTATGACACCTTGAATGTATCATCTTTTTTGAACAGAGAAAGTGGTTCCACGTGTTCCCCGTTGCTTCCCAACAACTCGAAGCTCAACTCCATTTCTCGGTCGCTTGGCTGCTTCAGCTTATAAACAACCTCTGTTGCCGTCGGAGCAAACGTGACCTTCTCAAGGATCACCGTGATGTCACCGCTTGATTTCTTCTCTACTGGGAGAATGACCTTGTTCTCTGAACTTATTTCTCTCACTGGAAATTGAACATTCCATTCCCCTTCACTCTCACCAAGCTTTTTGATCTTCATTCCCAGGTCGAATTCATTCGGGAGTGGTTCTGATACATCCAGGTGCATGACCCCGAGCACGACATGGTCGTCATATCGTTCACTGCTTCCACCCACACCATAATTTTCAATTCGTTTTCCGTCGATGGTAAAATCTATGGAGGTATTCATGTTTTTATCAAGAACGGCGTCGGACTGAACGACATACCCGACAGAAATGCCCGTCCCATCATAAAAAGCTTCACTCACGGTCACGGTAACCCCTTGATCCGCAGCACTCTTATTCACTTTTTCAGCGAGCCCTTTTTCAACGGTCGTTTTCAATGTACTGTCTCCTGCCAGCTTGAAGACCGATTCCACGAACGGGATGCTTTGCAGCACCTGCGCCATCGTGGTATTAGTGAATCCGGTTCCTAAAAGAATGGCTAAGCTTGCCGCAATTCCGCCAGCAATCATGGATGGCTTCTTCCATTTCTTATTCCGTTCTGGAAGGCTTGACAGTGTTTCATCAATTCGGTGGCGTACTTGATCTGGCATACTATTTTCCACCTTTTGTAACGCTTCTCTCAATTTCTGATCATGATTTCCTGCCATTTTGAACACTCCCTTCAGTTTCCGAACCCAAATATTGCGATAGTTTGTGCCGTGCCCTGCTGAGTCGTGATTTCACGGTACCCTCCGGAATCTCCATTGCTTCTGCAATTTCCCGCACATTCCATTCCTCAAGGTAATACAGCGTTACGGGGATCCGCAAGTCTTCCTCCAATGATTTCAGGGCATCCTTCAGCTCAAAGGTTGAACGGTCATCCGGCGAAGCAGGCTCCATCCACTCCTGCATCGGAATGACTTTCTTATTTTTCCTCAAAATCTCATAGCTGCAGTTAATCACGATCCTCACCATCCACGTTTTGAAGATTCGTACATCACGTAAAGTAGTGATAGAACTGTAGGCTTTTAATATAGCCTCCTGGATCGCATCGGCACAGTCATCATCGTTCTGCAGGATGGAGCTTGCTACCTTATAGAGCATTTCTTCGGCATCCTTCACAATCCTCACAAAGGCTTTCTTATCCCCCTTTTGTGCTTTTTTCACATCTCGTTCACTGGACAAATGTTCCCCTCCTCATTTAATTCTATCTATTAGATGGCAGACACGCCCATTAGGTTCACGTTCATTGTTATTTTTTTCAACATCCTGGAAAACTTCATATATTTAGGATAATACAAGCTGGTAGGATTCGGGATAGATTACGGGAAAAATAATATTTTAAAAAAGTGACAAACAAAAATTAAAGAAGACTATTAAAAAAACGGCGTTCTCTTTCGGAGTACAAAAAGTGAATAACATCGTAAATCGCGTATAAATTAGCAAGTAAAAAAGCACTGCAATTTTGCAGTGCTTTTAACGTTTTTATGTGTTCAAATGTGAAATGATTTTTTTTACGCTTATTCAGGGATCGCACCCAATTGTTGAACAACGATTGACTTATACTAAGATTATCTTATCGTCAATATTTATCTTACCAAAGCGTTCAACCTTTGCCCATACACCAAAAGTAGATTCATGGTTATTAACCAAGTATCGGAGTAACCGTGTATCCTGTTTTAGTTCCTCTTGAGAATTGTTCACCATTATACATCGTTGAAGAGGTGCAACAACTCTTAGGATAACTGACGGGCCAACTAGGATTAGTTGATTCACCAAATGATCTTCAAGGCATCCCGTTGATTCTGTATCAATCAATAAGTTTGCTCTGAAACGTCGAGGGTCAACTGCCTCTCCTAGTTCCTGACTCACCTTTCGTAACGCAGAAGTAGTAATGATGCTAATTGGACCTTCATCAAAATGGGATATTGACTCCTCTCGTGCCAAAGTTACTCGATATCCTAGCCTCTCAGACAACTTTTCGTTAACGGCATTATCGTCACCTCGATAATCTGTGCCATCGGGCATTGTTATAATTGGAGTAGTATCTTCATATCTTGCTTTATAATTAAATAAACCATCCATCTGTTGAAAACGCCGTGTTGTTTTACCGCTGCCAAATTTCCCATTCATATTTTTTATCGCCCACAGACGATCCCCAATGAGTCCTCGTTTATCAATTGAAACGGTTTGTAATAGCTCCCCTAAAATTGATTTTACAGGGAATCTTCGGATTTCTTTCACTTTACCTACAATTTGATTTTTATTATCCAATGTTTGTACCCCCGCTTCATACCTTATCGCTCTTCGCTTCAATAAAAAAAGACATTTCTCATTTTTAAAGAAACATTAACCTTAAAATCCCTTATTCAACAATACAGCTAAGTTTGTGGAATAAGATCCACTCGTCATAACCTTATTTTATATTCGATTTAGGAACCGTTTAATCCTTTTCAACAGAATTTGAGCATATGATCATCGTGCTAAATCACGTGCAAATGCAGATGCAAATTTAAGTATAAAAACTCAAAAATCATTGATATTACAGCAAAAACCAGCCATCTATTCATATCCGAATCAGGTGGCTATTTGTACTCCTTTTTAATGTTTTGTACTACAAAAGAGAACCCGTTATCAAAAAGATGGTCTTCTTTTTATGTTAAATACCAAAAATATCACTTCAATAAGCCTTCTAAAAAAGACTTTACATAAATCTCGAACAGGTGTAGATTTTAACTAAGTATATTCAAATAATCAAATATACAAATATTAAAAATAAGGAAGGGTTAAAATGCATCGTAAGTGGGTTTTTAGCGGAAGGTATCAGGGTTACTCCGTTCAGTCTTTTCAAAAAGACATTATATCCGGGATTGTTGTAGGCGTTATTGCGATTCCTCTGGGAATGGCGTTTGCCATTGCTTCAGGTGTTAAGCCCGAGCACGGAATTTATACGACGATTATTGCAGGAATCCTGATTTCATTATTGGGAGGTTCCAGGTATCAGATTGGCGGGCCAACTGGTGCATTTATTCCCATCTTGTTTGGGATCGTTATGACCTATGGCTTTGAGAACTTATTGATCGCTGGATTTATGGCGGGGATCATTTTAGTTCTTATGGGGCTTTTAAAAATGGGTTCTCTCATCAAATTCATTCCCCGGCCGGTAACGATAGGTTTTACCTCAGGGATTGCGGTGATTATTTTTGCTGGGCAAATCCCAAATTTCTTAGGACTGACCGGTGTTGAAAAACACGAATACTTTCTTGAGAATCTGAATGAAATCATTATTCATATTGATACGATTAATCTTTACAGTATCCTTACTTCCGGAATTTGCTTGTTCACGGTATTGCTTACTCCCAAGCTATTTCCGAAAATCCCGGGACCACTGATTGGCCTGGTTTTGTCTACCCTGGCTGCAAGCTTATTTTACCCGCAGCATGTCGCGACCATTGGTTCAACCTTTGGTGACATTCCCAGCACTTTGCCTAAGTTTGCGATACCGGAGATGTCTTTCGATCGGGTGCAGACGCTTATCGGTCCGGCATTTGTGATTGCCTTGCTTGGTGCGATTGAGTCGCTTTTATCTGCTGTAGTGGCTGATGGCATGACAAATAGCAAGCACAACAGCAATCGAGAATTAGTCGGGCAGGGCATCGCCAATATGGTCACTCCTCTATTCGGGGGAATCCCTGCAACCGGAGCGATTGCACGAACAGCTACTAATATTAAAAATGGCGCCGCTTCCCCTCTTTCCGGGATTACCCATGGAATCGTCGTGCTTTTCGTTCTATTGCTTTTTGCACCTTTCGCCTCAAGGATTCCTTTGGCTAGCATGGCACCGATTTTAATGATCGTCGCCTGGAATATGAGTGAACGTCACGTATTTTTCCATATGGTAAAAACACGCACGGAAGATACACTCGTCCTGGCCATTACCTTCTTGTTAACCGTTTTTTTCAATCTGACGCTGGCTGTCGAGGCAGGTCTCGTTTTAGCGGTTATTATTTTCACGAAAAGAATGAGTGATATAATGGTAACGGCAAAGGCTTTGCCAAACCCGAATAGCAAGCAAGATAAAGTCCAGCCTCAGATCGTTTCTGATACGCATGATTGTCCGCAAATCAGTATCTATAACGTGGAAGGACCGCTATTTTTCGGTGCTGCGCAAACATTTGAACAAACCATCATGGAAACGATACATTTCAAACCAAGAATCCTTCTTTTAAGAATGGGAAAAGTTCCATTCATGGATACAACCGGGGAAGCCCATTTATCAAGCATCGTCCGCCATTTTTCAAAAAATGGAATGGTCCTCATATCGGGGATCAACCCTCAGCCTAAAAAAGTATTAATAAAAACAGGCCTATATCAATTAATAGGAGAAAACCATTTCTTTGCACACACCGGCGACGCCATCAATCACGGATTATCGCAAATAAACAAACACCAGTGCCTCGGCTGCAAACACTTTGCATTCAGAGAATGTTCAACCCTCTCAGGCGCAGCGGAAGCACAGGGAAGCTTCTCATGCTCCGAAGCACAGGGACGTTTCTCATGCTCCCAAATTGAGAAAGGAGGAAATTTGATTGAACCTGGAGATGCAGCAATTTAAAGCAGAATTTTTCAAAGCACTAGCCCATCCACTCAGGATAAAGATCCTTGAGCTACTGGCTGACGGAGATAAAAGTGTGAACGAAATCCAGAGTCTCGCCGGAAGCGAAGGATCAGCCGTTTCCCAGCAGTTGACCATCCTCCGCGGGAAAAATATCGTTACAGGCACGAAAGAAGGAAACCGTGTCATTTATACCCTTCGTGACCCCATGATCGTTGACCTTCTGGCCGTTGCCAGACAGATCTTCAATAACCATTTAGTCGAAACGATCAATATGCTGGATAAGTTTAATGATGATAAAGAATCGTCTTCCAATTAACACAAATAAGCACGTCTTCTTTTGAATAAGTAGTTCAGATAATGTGGAGAAAAACAAAATTTAATAATTGAAATCACATTCAAAAAGTGTTTTCTATTAGCATCGTAATTAGCAATATATTTATCACATAAAAACGCTTGGATAACTCCAAGCGTTTTTAACATATAGTGGTTTAATTTTTTAACGAACTGTATTATCCTTCAACGATTGCAAGGTATTTCAAGATATCTTCATTGATTTCAACAAGTAAAATATCTCCTCTTTCTTTTGCTGAAAAAATCTTTGCACCAACAGGAAGTTTATTCGACATTTCATTATTAAAATCTGTATTAGCGTCATTTCTTGTTTTTATTTCACCGATTTGAACATTTTTTGTTAAAGATAATTCTTCTACCCAGTCAATATTAGTCTTGTAGATAACTCCATCAAACTGAAAAATATCAGCATCAGGGTCCAATGTTAAGACTTCTTCGGCATCGATACTGTCAATTGTTACTTCGGTTGTACCTCCGTTATTAGAGCATCCTGTAATCATAAATAAGACCAATGTAATTAAAACAAAGAATATACCTTCTACTTTCATATTAAATCCCCCTTTATCAAATTAGACGAGTGTTTATGATAAAAGTTCAATTTATTTCCTTGGTAAACTGATAGTTTCAACATCTATAATTTAACATTAACGTAAATTCACAATTTACCTTCCGAAAAAAGTTCTCACAAATATGCAAACTATCTTAGATAAATTATATCTTTCAGGTAAAAGAAACTCTTCATGTCCGGCTTTTTACTCTTGAAAAAGTCTTTGAAACTCAACTATAATTCTATCAAACAAATGATGGAAAGGATGTGGAATATGAGTATCCATTACGAATTGATTCCAGAAGAAAATATCAGCTCCGTCAAGGGATTGTGCAATGAATTAATGGCCTATCAAAAATCGTTGGCCCATATTCGTCCCGAGCTTTTTGACAGCATGAATTTTGAAACACGTATGGTTCCTTCCGTTAAAAATGCGAAGGCCAATTTTATTCTTGCCGCTTATGATGGTGACGAAATCGTTGCTTATGTGTACAGCAACATTTCCCCAAAACAAGTCTATTCCAATGATTTCGCTACTTTTTTCGATATGGATTCTGTTGCATCTGAGGATGTCGGCTGCCTTTCACAGTTTTACATAAAAGATGGCTATCGCAGCATGGGTATCGGTTCTGAACTGTTCAACCGCTCCATGAAATGGCTGGATTCATTTGAGGATACTGATGACCGCTTCATCTATGTTTCCAATGGAAATGATGCAGCGTTGGATTTTTATCAGAAGAAAGGCTTTAAAGTCAGTCACCAGATCCTTGATGGGTTCATTACGGTGCTTCGGAATACTTAAACACATACATAGCAAAACCCCTTAATCCTGTTTGGAAATCAGGGGTTTTTTTTGCCTTTCATTCTATAAAAGAAAATAACAGCCAAAATGCCAATGATAAATAAAACAAAAATTTTAATGGGTCCCTGTTGTCCATCAAAATAGCCATCAAATGCACCTCTTACCTCATACTCAGCTTCTCTATATGCCTTAATGTATTGTCCCTTTGACTTTTCAACAGCTATGGCTTCATTTTTACTAATGCCTTTAATGGAATAATATTTCGTCCCTTTAGCAAAGGAGTTTGAGAAGTTTCCGGGATAGGATTCCATATCAGAATACTTAGTGACATGGCCAATCTCGCTTCCTACTTCGGTAACATGCTCATCGCTTACTACATAAATATAACCGTTCCAAACTACAAAAGAATATGCCCAAGAGGTTGCTGAGGACTTACCTGGCAATACTAATGAGGTTAATAATAGAAATGATAGTAAACAGTAACGTAGATACCCCTGATCCTTCATCAAACTCCTCCTTTCTTAAATTGACGTTAACCATTTCTAAAAGTTTCAACATTACTGTGTATTGAACAACCGCTTTTTGCTGGAAAGGGAGCCAGACCTGTTAGAATGAAGCCCGTATTTGGACAGCTTTGCTGGAAAGTGTTCTAGACCTGTCAGAATGAAGCCTGTATTTGGACAGCCTTCCGGTAAAGTGTGCCAGACCTGTGTCAGAATGAAGCCCGTATTTGGACAGCTTTCCCGTAAAGTGTTCCAGACCTGTCAGAATGAAGCCCGTATTTGGACAGCTTTGCTGGAAAGTGTTCCAGACCTGTCAGAATGAAGCCTGTATTTGGACAGCTTTGCTGGAAAGTGTTCCAGACCTGTCAGAATGAAGCCTGTATTTGGACAGCTTTCCCGTAAAGTGTTCCAGACCTGTCAGAATGAAGCCCGTATTTGGACAGCTTTCCTGTAAAGTGTTTCAGACCTGTCAGAATGAAGCCCGTATTTGGACAGCTTTGCTGGAAAGTGTTCCAGACCTGTCAGAATGAAGCCTGTATTTGGACAGCTTTGCTGGAAAGTGTTCCAGACCTGTCAGAATGAAGCCTGTATTTGGAAACTGGATAAAAAAAGAGCTGCAATATACAGCTCTTTTGATCATTACTTTTTCAAAACCGGAATCCAGATCTCACTTCTAAACGTTGGCGAGGAAACATCCTTACTTTCGTTCCAAAGGATTTCTGGTCCTTCAACCTGTTGATAGTTAGAGGACGGGAACCATTCTGAATAGATGCGTCCCCATATATTTTGCAGTGTGGCCGGAAAAGGTCCTACCGCTTCGAATACTGCCCATGTACCGGCAGCCACTTCTAACGATGTCAGATGTTCAGGGCATTCGCTCGTTGTAGCTGCTCCAATATAATGGTCAAGCTCCCCTTTTTCCTCCATCCTGTCCTCTGAAAAATTGGTCGATGCACTGATCAATCCTAACGGTTCGACATTCGACCGATTTTTCAGCTCATTGATTTTATCCATGTCTAAGCTTTGCCACATGGCACTGATCTCAGGATTAACACCGTTAAAAATGATGGGTACGCGCTTCTTTATTCCGACAATGCGAAAGGCTTCTTTTTCTTCTATTCGATAATTCATTTCACTGCCTCCTTGAATGGATAATTGGAAGCTCATCGGAGGAAATGCTTTGAGGGAATGGCCATTCGTTCTTGCCTCTGTTGGCGTGATTCCATGCAAATGCTGAAACGCTCTCGTAAAAGAGTCCGGGGAGTTATAGCCATACTTCACGGCGATATCTATGACCTTGATGCCTGGTTCCCGAAGCTCAAATGCTGCAAGCGTCAAACGTCTGCGGCGGACATACTCGGACAGCGAAATGCCTGCAAGAAAGGAAAACATCCTTTTAAAATGATATTCCGAGCAGTAAGCCCGCCTTGCCGCCTCTTTAAAATCAATCTCGTTCGTCAGATTTTCCTCGATAAAACGAATGGCACTGTTCATATTCTTAAGCAAATCCAATTCGATGACCTCCTTTATCAATAGATTAGCAGGATATAAATGCATCCATCCGACATTTCGTGCACGATTATGCGGGGTGCTTATTGTTCCTTACCATTCATGGATAAATCATAATTTCTTCATTCCTTAGGTATCTCCTATTCTTACCCGACACACCCTTGATAAAAATGAATAAGGATCAGACCAGGTTAGCGAGCGATTTCTGTTATAAGCAGTACCTATTAAAAAATCCCTGAATCGTATCCAGGGATTTTATTTCTATAGGAAACAGTTAAATAGTCCGGCTGTTTACATCCTTAAATTTTTGTAAAAATAATGCCGACAAGCGCTGAAAAAATCCCAACAAGCTGATATAGCTTTAATTTCTCCTTAAAAAGCCAGCAGCCTGCAAGGACAACAACGAGGCAATTCAGGCTGACGATCGGGAATATAATACTTGCGGTCCCTTCATGCAGCGCATAGAAATAACAGCTATAGCCGATGACGCTGATCAAACCGACAAGAGATCCAATATTTGCTTCAGACCGCTGCCAGTGTTCCTTTTCCCGGATGCTTGATATCCCAAGATAAATGCTCCCGCCACCATACATACAAATTAATGTATTCAGCGAACTGATATGAAAATACGAAGTCGTTTTCATCAAAATCCCCAGTATTCCGAAGGACAAGATCGCCAAGAGCACCCTGATCAGCCAAGGCGCGTAATCAGTATTTCGTTTCGCTCCTGGTGTATATTGAATCATGATCGCAGAGCCAAGAATAAAGACAATGCCGATCCACTGCAGAAGGCTGATGTGTTCTTGAAAAATAATCGCTGCGCCGAGGATCGGAAAAATAGCATTCGCACCGATCAACGGCGACGTCAGACTGGCAGGACCCTTCTCAAATGCTTTCGACATTTGAATATTGCCGTTCGCATTCAATACGCCGATCAAGCCACCAAGAAGGATAGCAAGTAGGTTGAACTGCAACGCATCCACTGATATTCCGTACCCCAGCGTCAGCATAAACGCCACGATATAAAAGAAAAACTGAATATGTACTTTCGACAAGCCGTGCCCTGTGCTCCATTTAAAAATCGTATTATTCATGCCAAAGCTTAAAGTCGTGACCAATGCTGCGGCCATCCACATGCTGAATCCTTCTCTCTCTATCATTTTCCTCCTTATTTTAAATCTCCCCAAGACTGCTCGCAATCTATTTTTTCGAGTTCCTAAACAAAACACGAAAAAAATCAGGAACCCATTAAAGTAACGGGTTCGGTAACCGAGCATAAATCCAATATTAGGACACCAATAAGCATTCCAATTCACAACTGAACTGAAATGCTTATTTTTGTTGATATAGCTGGTTTTTAATCACCTCACAGTCGAACTAGCACCCTCATTCGCATCCCTTTTGACAGGTTTGTTCGTTTTCTAATTTTTATGCTAATTGCAATGGTAAATGAAGTACTGAATTTAACACGAAGGTTTATTGGAAATTTATGTTAAAATTGAAGGTGAGCTTATTTAACTATAGGGGCAGTTTTGTACGGTGCAGGATACTTGAAGTCAAAAAAATAGTCCTGCGGTGCATTTACAATTAATAATATCGAGTTTCATAAAGATAATGCAAAAATTGAAAAAGGACCCAGAGGATCCCATTTTTTAATATGAGTTTAATTTTAATTTGATTAGAATTTAATCGTTAGAATTAAACTATGTTTAATCTCTTCTGTCATCTCTTCTTCTTAATCCTAACAGGCCTGCTAATCCAAGTAACCCAACCCAACCCCAATCGGTATCATCGTCATCATTAACATCTCCTGTTTGGGATATTCGAGCGACTCCGTTGGTATTATTGTTATTGTTATTATTTTGCGCGTTAACATTTAACTCAGATACCATGACAAAAGAAATTGTAAGTGCAACAAACAAATTAAGAATTCTCTTAAGCATCATATTTCACCCCTTTCATTTTCATTAACTTTAATGTTTCCGAAAAAAATAACCTTATTCGGTTTTGTGAAGGAATTAATTTTTAGAATCATAATTTACAGTAGGATATAAAGGGAAGAGTAAAGTCACTTAAAGAGAATATCCGTGAAGGCCAAGGTTTTAATGAGGTTTGTTGCCTAGGACAATGCTCTTGTTGGAGTCCCTAATGAACAAACAATGCAGTTTATTTGAATAAATTAATTTTAATAAATGATAGAATTATTATCAGTCGATAATATTTTGTAAAGTGGTGGATTTATGAAAATTTTAGAGAAGTTTGCTGATGTACCTAAAATAGAAACGGAACGTCTCATACTTAGAAAAATCACACTTGATGATGCAGAAGATATGTATTTATATGCTTCGAATGAAGAAGTAACGAGATATGTAACTTGGGATACTCATCCTTCATTATCAGATACAATTGAATTTATAAATACGTTTTTACCTCAATATGATGCTCTTTGGGGGATTGAGCTTAAAGACAACGGTAAATTTATTGGAACAGTTCACTTTGTTTGGTGGCAGCCAGAACACAATAGTGCTGAAATTGGATATGTTCTATCTAAAGAATACTGGGGCAAAGGTTTAATTACCGAAGCAGCAATGGCAATCATTTCTTTTGGTTTCGAAAGTATGAGCTTAGTTCGTATTCAAGCGAGATGTTTTTTAGAAAACAAGGGTTCAGAACGTGTTATGAAAAAGTTAGGTATGTCTTTCGAAGGTATAAGTAGAAAGGCAATGTATGTTAAAGGGGAACATAAGGATTTAAAAGTGTACTCTATATTAAAGTTTTAAATGTATTATTTTTACCAAACATTTAATGCAGTAAAACAAGTTATGTACTGCGTTTTATTTTTTAGGTTTTTTACACGTTTCAACTGATAACCTTCATTTTACAACAGTTATATATTGCGTTTAATAGATTTGATTTACACTTAAGCTAACGAGTGCTTATCTCCAATAAAGATTGGAAAAAAATGCTTGAAGTCATTGAGCTCCAAGCATTTTTATTTGCTATTTTCCTTACCGAATTGCTTGTTTATTCTAATGCGACTTCATATGCGAAAGACACTGCTTTTTCCGAGTTTTGTACTTCAAAACTGAAACCGTTACCATTAAAGATCCCTGCTTTTAAAGTATGATTTTATGTTCCGCAATACGTGCGATAAGGAAGCTTAGACGGAGCTGGCGGCGTGCAAAATTCGGACTGTTCTTCGGAGTGTGCGTATGGATCAGAAAGTACTTTTAGCAGTTTTTCCATCACGCTGTAATCTCCTTTTTCCACTGCAGCTTCAAGAGCTTCTTCTACCCGGTGATTCCGCGGGATGACGGCAGGATTGCTTTTCCGCATCAACTCATGAGCAGCGTCTTTCGCTCCCTCCTGCCTGCCAAGCCTAGCCTGCCATTTTTCATGCCATTGGGTAAATTCCTCGGTTTTGAATAAATCGATTTCCTCCAGCTGATCGAAAGTAAGAGCACGGAAGGTATTCGTGTAGTCCGCACGATGCTTCTGCATCATATTGAGAAGGTCGGCAATAAGCGTTTTGTCCTCTGCTTCTTCGTTCATCATTCCCAGCTTTGCTCTCATTCCTGCCAGCCAGTGAGCCTGGAATACGTCGGAATACTCGGACAGAGCCCCCTCCGCCAGTTTTACAGCTTCGTCCTCGTCATCATGAAGCAGCGGTAAAATCGATTCCGCAAAACGAGTGAGATTCCAGCCGCCAATATAAGGCTGATTGCCAAAGGCATAGCGTCCATCCCGATCGATTGAACTGAACACAGTTGCCGGATCATACGTATCTATAAACGCGCAAGGCCCATAGTCGATCGTTTCACCGCTGATTGTCATGTTGTCGGTATTCATCACGCCATGAATAAAGCCGACATGGAGCCACTTGGCAATCAATCCTGCCTGGCGATTGATCAATTCTTTAAGCAAAGATAGATAACGGTTATCACTCGCCTTGACTTCAGGATAGTGGCGTTCAACCGCATAATCTGCCAGAGCCCGGAGATCCTCTTCTTTGCCCCAGTTAGCTGCGTATTGAAATGTGCCGACGCGCAGATGGCTGGCTGCCACACGGGTTAACACCGCACCAGGCAGCATCGTTTCACGGATGATTTCCTCCCCCGTTTCCACAACCGCCAGACTGCGCGTAGTCGGAATTCCCAGCCCGTGCATCGCTTCACTGATGATATATTCACGCAGCATCGGTCCTATTCCAGCACGGCCATCACCGCCCCTAGAATAAGGTGTTCTTCCAGAACCCTTATACTGAATATCTACCCGCTCCCCTTGTGGAGTCAATTGCTCACCAAGCAGTACCGCCCGGCCGTCTCCCAGCATTGTAAAATGTCCAAACTGGTGTCCCGCATATGCCTGTGCAAGCGGCTCAGCGCCCTCAGGAATTTGGTTGCCCGCCATCACCGCTGCGCCATCTTTACTTTTAAGCGCATTGGCATCCAAACCCAATGTGGCTGCAAGTGATACATTGTAAATAATCAACTTCGGCTCGCGAACCGGTGTGGGGAGTTGATTTTTATAAAATATTCCCGGCAAGCGGGAATAGCTGTTATCAAAGTTCCAGCCTGCATGATTGTTTTGCATCTTATCCCTCCTCTTCTATCTACCTATAAGTTCCTATATTTCATTCCAATTAATGTATACATTAACTTCATTATTATACCCTTTCCAGTTAATAGTGAAGCTATATTGTCCATGATTAGTAAGTTATTATTCGATAATGATGGTGAATAAAAACCCTTATAGAATACAACTAAATTCATAGCTTCAGAATAGGCTTCCCCCAGTTTACCCCCATAACCCTTGTAACGTTAAAAGCAGCCCAAAAGGCTGCTTCTATCAATTTGATATTTTCATTTTTTAGACAGCTTTATTTTCTTGGTCTTTAAATTCTTTCTTTTTAAACTTTTTAACTATCAACGGATAAATTAGTGCAAGCGCTGACAGTAATAAAATGATTCCTGAAATCGGCTGCGTGATGAAGGATAAATAGTCCCCTTCCGTTACAAGAAGATGTCTTCTGAAATTCTCTTCCATCATTGGCCCTAATACTAAGCCCAAAACTAATGATGCAGGAGAAAAATGATATTTCTTCATGAAATATCCAAAAACACCGAAGATGAACATAATCCACACGTTAAACATCGAATTACCAACTGCATAAGATCCTACCATTGACAATAAAACAATCAATGTACCCAGGACAGAATATGGAAGTTTTAAGATGGCCGCAAATGCTTTAACACCTATACGCCCTCCGATAAATACAGTTATACTCGCAATTAACATTGAAAAGAAAATAGCGTATAACATTAAAGGCTGATCAGTCATCAATTGTGGACCTGGTTGTAATCCCTGAAGCGCAAGTGCTGCTAATATTATAGCCGTTGTGGGACTTCCGGGTATTCCTAAAACAAGAGTAGGAATCATCGCTCCGCCTGCTGCAGCATTATTTGCTGTCTCTGGTGCCACAACACCTTCCTCTTCTCCTTGTCCAAAATTATTTTTATTCTTACTTGAGCGCATAGCCTCTCCATAGCTTACTATGGATGCTATAGAGCCTCCTGTACCTGGGAGAATACCTATAACTGTTCCGATGATGGCAGACTTTAACATTACCCATCTGAATTTAAGTAATTCTTTAAACTTTATTGTAGCTAAGGAAACTTTGTTGCTTATGTTTAAATTTTTATGATTTTCAGTTACTTGATTTAATACTTCAGCCAGTGCGAATGCACCTATCATAATAGGAATCATCTCAAGTCCATTCATAAGTTCGATGTTTCCAAAAGTAAAACGATCCGCGCCTACAATCGGGTCCATACCGATCATTGCAATCATTATCCCTATCATTCCTGAAGCAATCGCTTTAGTAGGTGACTTTGTTCCAATAGATGAAATAATCGTTAATCCTAATATAGTTAAAGCAAAGTACTCAGCACTCTGTATTTCTAATGCTACTGAGGATAGAGGTGGAGCCAAAAATAACATTATAAGAACGGAGAAAACTCCTCCAAAAGCTGATGCACTAATAGCAAGACTAAGAGCCTTCCCTGCCTGCCCTTTTTTCGTCATTGGATATCCATCAAAAGTTGTGGCCACAGCCTCGGGCGTACCTGGTGTGTTAAACAAAATTGCTGTAATTGAGCCACCGTAAGATGAACCCGCATATAAGGCGACAAGTAAAATAATGGATGGAATGATACCCATGTAATATGTAAATGGTAACATTAATACGATACCCATAGAAGAACTAATTCCAGGAAGTGAACCAAAAAACACACCAATTAACATACCCACAATAACTAGCGTCAAATTAGCTGGAGATATTGTCGTTAGAAAGCCTTCAGTCAATAGTTGGAAATCCATAGTCGTCCCCCCTTTACATTAATATAAAAAATAACTTAATTCTTTTATTACTCCCAACCCTCTTGGTAAAGGAACGGTTAAAATATTTCCAAATACAAATGTGAATACTACTGCAACAATTATTGAATTAAATAGCATTCTTAAATATTTTTTTTGACCTAGCAAAAAGAACAAAGCAAAACAAAATACAACTGAAGCAAGAGTAAAACTTATTAATTCATTTAGTATGATAAATAAAACAATTGAAATTAAAATTCCATAATAAGTAGAGTTTAGCTTAAATGCATCTTCTTTTTGTACATTTAGTTTCATTTTTCTTAAGGCGTTAAATAAAGAAATAAGAAGCAACACTATAATAATTATCGTAATCCCTTGTGGAAACCCAGCTGGCCCAATTGGATCGGCGGATCGTCCGGATGTAATTGCGAAAGACTCTTTGAAGAAAAGCCCCATTATTACAATCAAAATTATATGAAACAATACTTCTCCCATAACCCTGCCTCCTTCAAAAACGGGCGGCTATAGAAGCCGCCCTTTATAATTATTTTAGTCCCGTTTTCTTTGCTACCTTATCAAACATTTCATAGTCTTCTAACATAGCAGCTTTAAATTCATCAGGACCTAAAAAACCTTCGCGAATATTTGTCAATGATTCAGCGTTAAACTTTTTATATTCTTCAGTTTCAGACGCTTTTTTCATTTGATCTATTAAATAGTCTTTAACTTCTTTTGGAGTACCCTTTTTGACAACAAATCCTCTCCAAGACCCAATCGTTACATCATAACCTTTTTCAACTGTTGTAGGAGTATCTTTCAACTCTTGGATTTGAGTAATTCTTTCATCATTTAAAACTACCATAGGCCTTACTTTCCCATCTTTTATATAACCTACAGTATTAATTAATTTATCCAAATAAACATCAACTTCCCCGCCAAGCACTGCTGCCTTAACTTCAGATCCTGAGCCATAAGGAATAAACTTTACTTTCATACCAGTTGCATCTGCCAGTGCATTAAGTGTTAAGTCATCTAGTCCACCTGGACTTACCCCTGCAAATGAAATTTCCTTTTGCTTACCGATTTTTAATAAATCATCAAAATCTTTAATTTGGCTGTTAGCTGTAACGGAAAGTACATAAATATCTTCCTGAATACGAGCTAAGGGCTCAAAGTCTTCTAAGAATTTCATGTTTTTGCCCTTACCGAGAACATCTGCAATCACGTGGGATGGTGTTACTTCAAGAACGGTATATCCATCATTAGATTGCCCATGTGCATATACCATACCTACTAATCCGCCGCTTCCATCTTTGTTAACGGGTTGAAGAGGCTTCTCCATATTTTTAGACATAATTTCCGCATACTTTCTTGCAAATGTATCACTTGAACTTCCTTCTCCGAATGGAACAACTAGTTCAATCGGCCGTTTTGGAAAATCTTTTCCACCTGCACCTGCTGCAGACTCGTTCGAACATGCTCCTAATACTAAACTAGCAATTGCCAATAGGATAAGTAGGGTATTTCTCTTCATTATGGTCTCTCCCCTTTACTGTAAGCGCTTTTAATTTGTAGACTAAATTACGATCCCATTAAATCAATTGGAACAAGTGTATTTCCTTCCATGATTCTTCTTGCAGTTCGACCAATTCCACCTTTAATAAGTTTATATGAAGTGGAGTTTTCTACCTCTATTTCAACATCAACTAAAATAGTGCCTGAAGGATGTCCAATCCTGATTTTGTTTGAAACATCAGAGGAAACTAATCCATTTGGTATAGACCCATCAATATTACATGCAACCCCTAGCCCGATTGCTCCACTTACTGCAAAAGCGCGATGTAATGTTCCCATTGCAATATACCTGCCAACAATATCAATGTCAGATTTAGTAATCTCTTCACCTGTTTCACCAATATAGTCTTCCGGTTGTGATACTATAACCATCTTAGGTAAGGCATGAGTTTCTGGGGTTACTATTTCTTTTTCATCAAATAAACCAATTAGTCTTCCACATCTGACTCTTATTCTCTCGATGTTTTCTTGAATTATTTTACTATTCATTTTATCAGATAATTCAGTACCGTTTAACCCTAAATCAGATGCTTTTAGAAAAACTAAAACATTTCCTACATCTACTATAGAAACTCCAATACTGCTCTCGTCTGTTAATTTTATAAAATCAATAACATTTCCAGTGGGTAATAACTTTCCTGTAATAGCTCCTCCGAAATCCAGAAAATTCACCATAATGCATGACCCAGAGCCCGAAACTCCTGAAATGGAAAAGTCACCATCGTACACAATATGGCCATTATGAACTGGAATTTCAACTTCCATAACTCTTTCAGTATTAGTGTTATAGATTTTCACTTTGGTTATGCCTTCTGTTAACTCTACTAAGCCCTCTTCAACTGCGAACAATCCGACTGCTGAGGCCATATTACCGCAAGTTACCTTATAGTCAACCTTCTGACTATTAGTACTGACTTGACCGAAAGTGTAAAAAATATCGCAATTATACTTGTTTGTAACACCTACGATTGCCACTTTACTCGTTAAAGGGGTCCCGCCACCAATCCCGTCTATTTGTCCATTCTTAGAGCTGCCATAAATTTTTGCTATGACTAAATCTCTTTCGTGTGGATCCTTGGGCAAATCAACATCCTTTAGGATTAAACCTCTGCTGGTGCCTCCTCTCATTAAAACACTTGGTACTTTATATAACTGGCCGTGAATGTTCACAGGTAAAACACCTCATAAAAAAGATTGATACCATGGTATAAGAAGAGTATATTGAATATTCAGAGATAAATAAAATATCAATTTTTTATTATAATCGATAAAATTTTTTTATATCCAAATAAATTAATATAGTAAAATATTTTCTTTGAGGTGTAATATGGATCATTTAGATTGGAATTTACTCACAACATTATTCGAATATAAAAATATTACAAAGACGAGCGAAGTACTTCGAATTTCTCAGCCTGCAATATCTTATAGATTACAAAGATTAGAAGATGAATTTGGGATTAAAATCGTTCATCGTGGACACCGAGGAGTTGCATTTACTCCACAGGGAGAATATTTAGCAGAATATGCAGCTAAAATGCAGAGAGATTTTCAGAAGGTAAAGGAAGATGTCTTAAACTTCGAAAATAATATTCAAGGAACACTAAGAATTAGTGCTTCCAGTATCTTTTCCAGGTACAAACTCCCCCCAATTTTAGGTAAGTTTAACGAAAAATATCCGCTGGTAGAATTTCATTTAAATACTGGATGGAGCGAAGAAGTTATAAATTCAATATACAAGGAACAATCTCAAATAGGTATTTTGAGAGGCAGCCATAATTTTTCCCATGAAAAACAATTACTAATGGAAGAGAATCTGTTAATTGTTTCAAAAAAAGAAGTGGATATGGAGAACTTAGCCCATTTACCGAGAATTTATTACAATACCGATACCTCATTAAAAACATTAATCGATAATTGGTGGACTGAAAATTATATGTTACCTCCTACAATTACAATGAGAGTCGATAATATGGAAACCTGCAAAGAAATGGTTTTAAATGGCCTAGGATACGCAATTCTGCCTAACATACTTCTCGAAGGAGACGAAGAGTTATTTAAAATACCTTGCCTGACTCAACAAGGATCTCCAGTAACAAGAAAAACTTGGTTAATTTATAAAAAGGAATATTCTAATAACGTTGTAATAAAAGCATTCTGTGAGTTTTTAAGAGAATGGGACTTTAAAAAAGGAACTGTTAAAATGTAAGGTACAAAGTTCGATGGCTACTGTTTTTTCGTTATGATATTTGTTATATTTTTACAAATATTGAAACTCATTCACGCCTCCATCCGTATAAAATAGAAATACAGAAGGGAGGACGCTCATGAAAAAAATTTGGATTGCAGCTCTCATATTCCTTATACTGTTGACCGGCTGCCAGCAAAACGCCAACGGATCGCTCGACACGACTAACCTGGTGAAAACCAACCCAGAGGCAGAAGAATTAGATAATGTTCCGATCGTTTATCAAGCTCCTTCGCTCAAGGAAGGATTAGAAGCTCTTCCATTTAAAATAAACCTGCCAGAAGAACTGCCCTTTGATGCAATGCCGCTGAAATTGACTTCGATCGAGGATTTTAAACACGACGGCAAGGAATTAAGAGTCGATTTCAACTCCATTTCCAAAAATGAAGAGGAAAAAATCATGTTAATCATCTCTGTCCATAATTTCAAAGTCGAATATGCCGAGCCAGCCGGAGAAGACGTTGAATTGACGAATGGAGTTACAGGCAATTATAAAGGCAACTCGCTTATTTTCATAAAAGACGGAATCTACTACTCTATCGCTTATAACAATGACAATATATCAGCTGCAGAACTTAAAAAGCAGATGATTGGGATGGCTAAGGAAATGTTATAAAACTTCGGAAGAACGCTTATGAATGAGCGTTCTTTTTTTTGCGTGAACATGGGGCGTGAACATGGGGACGGTTCTCATGTTCTAATTTATTTCAGCCTTATACTTTTAAAAATAACTTAATAAAAACCCATAAAATAATTAATATTCTGAATTTATGATAGGAATTGACAGGATCAATCTACTACCGCGGGTTGAATGTTATGTTGAGTCTTCTCATGACCATTCGCGAGCAAAATATCGAGTTGAGTGGTTCTAACAAGGCTTCTCATGATCAATTGTTTTACCAACCTAAAGGAGGATGAAATCGTGAGTACTAAAAGTAGTCTTTCCCCAGAAGAAAACCTGAAATTAAAAGAGTTAAAGCGACTTCTGATCAACACACAGAATGAAACAGAGCGGCATTCCGCGCTCAAAGAAATTGAACAGCTGCTGAATAAAGCAAAGCGGCGCTTTAAATTCATTTCAGCGTTAGATGAAAAACAGAGCCCTCCTTTATAACCCTGGCCACTGCCCTGACCAGAACTGCTCCTCAACATGCCATTTTAAATTGTGGCCTCACTCGATCTTGCAACACCGGAGCAATCCAGCCCCCACCTGGATGGCTCCATTTTCATCCCGCCTCTCGAAAAAAAAAGAAGGCCACATCCATTACCTGGACATTGGCCTTCTTTTCACATTCATGAAATTACTTCAATTCTTCCAATTCTTTCACAACTGAATCGATATCTTCGTCAGCTAATGGAGCAAATCCTGTTTCCTTTGCAACATCCTGTGCATTTTTCATTGTGTAGATTGCATAGTCTAATACTTGCGCTTTTTCTTTCGCGTTGTTCACGTTCAAGTATGTGAATACAGGGCGTGTGAATGGAGCGTAGTCGCCATCTTCTTTGATTGTGTCAAGTGAAGGTTCAACCGGGCCTTTGCCAAAATCAACATTTACAGCAGACAGCTTATCTTTGTTATTTGCATAGTAGCCATATCCGAAGAAACCGATGGCATTCTTGTCTTTTGATACTAGGTCCACAAGTGTTGAGTAGTCCTGCTGCAAGTTAATTCCTTCTACAAGCGGCTTTTCTTCTAGAATATTTTCAAACATGAATTCATACGTACCGTGGTTTTCATTTGGACCGTAAGTCTTGATTTCTTCATTTGGGAAGTCAGGTCGTACATCTGACCATTTTTTCTTTCCAGACTCAGCAAGGAAGATATCGATGACTTCTTCCTTCGTCAGGTCTTTCGCCCAATCGTTATCTTTATTAATGACAATCGTGATGCCATCCAATGCAACTTTCATTTCTTTTACTTCGATTCCAAGCTCTTCCGCTTTAGCCTTTTCTTCATCTTTGATCTGGCGGGAAGCATCATTGTAGTCTGTGCCATCTTTCTCAAGGAACTTTTTGAAACCAGCAGAAGTACCGGCACGGCTTACTTCAACAGAGACATTCTCTTGTTCATTTGTCATATAGTTTTCAGCCATTTTAGCCATGAAAGGATATACTGTCCCTGAACCGTCAATTGCGATCGCGCCCTCTAGCTGACTGTCGTTTCCGTTCGTCGTTTCTGCGCTTTTTTCACCATCAGAACAAGCAGCTCCAAAAACCATAACTGAGGCAAGCATTGTGAACATACCTAATTTTTTAAGTCTCTTCATTTCCTTAATCCCCCTAATGTTATAACGTTCCTACTAGTACAAGATTACTAGACTGTTATTAACGGGGTTTTAAGGAATTGTAAATAATGTGAAAATAAATATTAATAATTATTAAGCTTTTTCAGCACCAAGATCCTTCACCATCCACACCTGCTCCTCCCATTCCTTAAACCCGCACTCTTGTAAAACTTCAAGCAGTTGCGTCTTGTCGTCAGGTGTATTGACCGTCGTCCGCTGGAAAGCACGGTTCAATGGGAAAAATGAATGCTTCAGCAAAGTTTTGATTATATCCGCTGAATCTGACCTGTTTTCAGCGGCTTCCAGCTGCAGCAGGCCAATACTGGCAATCTCCCCTTCTTTGTACATCTTTTTATAGAGAGAGTAACCGGCTATTTGATTATGTTCATCGTGCAGAACAATCGCACTCGCATCATGCAGGTTCTGATTTTGCCACGGTGATTGATGCTGGTAAAAAGGAATACCTGTTAATTCTTGCGGCGATACATATTCAATTTGATATTTTGAATTCGGAGTATCAAAAACCTCCGCATATAAAACCTCATTAAATTGCAAAAACTTTAATCGCTTCTTCACGTCATACCCTATTTTTTTATAGAGCTCGATAGCACCTTCATTTCTCGAGATCGCCTCAAGGGTTGCTGTTTCCACCTTGTTTTCCCTGTAAATATCCATTACCGCATTCATTAGTTTTTTCCCTGCACCCTTGCCTCGCAGCTCCTTCGCAACTCCGGTGCCTCCATTCCAGGCCACCAGCTTGCCATTGATATTTTTGATTCCGCTCAATACAATTCCAGCTGGCCGGCCCTCATAATATGCTAAAACAGAATACTCTGGACAAAGTTCATCCAGCCCAAAGCGCTTCGAAAACGAATCAATATCCTTCGTCTGATCGTAAAAATAACCCTCAAACCCGCGATTATAAGCTTCTACACCATCATTTAATGGACAATCACTTAATCTCTTTATTTCAATTCGCATGCGTTTTCCCCCAGTTTTTACAAGCAGAATTTGTTAGCTAAACAGTGAACAACACCGGAATAAATCACTTCTATGTGTGATTTTAAACTTAATTAATAGCATTCATATTATTTAATTAAGCTTTCCACTGTTTCGGACGTTAATTTTTCAATAAGATTAACAAAAAGCTCGACCGTATTTTCAAAATCATCGCTATGAATGATGGATGCATGGCTGTGGATATACCTTGTCGGTATGGTAAATGCCAGCGAAGGTACGCCATTTCCATGAAGGTGAGTATTACCGGCATCCGTTCCCCCTGCTGTCAGTGCTTCGTATTGGAAAGGCAGATTCAACTCCTCCGCTGTTTCCACTACGAACTCCCGAAGTTTTTTATGTGGGACCATAGAAGAATCGTACAGTACAACTTGAGGACCTTTCCCAATCACACCTCTTGCTTCATTCCTGTTAACACCCGGCACATCTCCGGCAATCCCTACATCAATCGCAAAAGAAATATCGGGATTGATCATATTCACTGCCGTTTTGGCTCCTCTGATTCCAACCTCTTCCTGGACAGTTGCCACCCCATACACAATATTTTCGTGCTGCTTATCCTGCAGCCTCTTCAGAACTTCTACCGCAATCGCACATCCCAGCCTGTTATCCCAGGCTTTTGCCATCAACAGTTTAGGATTATCCATAACCGTGAACGGACAGATCGGAGCAATCGTATCCCCCGGCTTCACGCCAAAGCTTAAGGCTTCTTCCCTAGATGACGCCCCAATATCAACAAACATATCCTTGATTTGAACGACCTTATTCCGTTCTTCGTTCGATAAAATATGTGGCGGCTTCGAACCTATTACTCCAGTAATCAGTCTATCTTCGGCTGCAATGTGGACCCTTTGGGCTAAAAGAACTTGGGACCACCAGCCCCCAAGCGGGATGAATTTTATGAATCCATCATCCGTTATATCAGACACCATGAAACCAACCTCATCCAAGTGGGCTGTAATCATAATTTTGGGCCCTTGCACATTTCCATTTTTTACAGCGATCAAGCTGCCTAATTGATCTTGATGGATTTCATCTGCATACGGCTTTATATGATTCTCCATTACTTTTCGGACTTTGCTCTCATCCCCAACGACCCCAGGCACTTCCGTTAATTCCTTCATCATTTCGAGAATCCTTTTGTCCATGGTTTAACCTCCAGAAAACCGACTAACCGGTCTATTTTTAGGTAAAATTTTTTTATATTGACCCTCTTAGAATCTCTTCCTATCTGAATTACTCATAGCGCCATCCTGAACCTTATCAATACAGCCCGTTATTATGAACTGTAAATGGTGTGTAAAACCCAAGGGATGATTTTTCAAAAAAACATACAAATGGCAACCCCTTTGCCCCCTTTATAAGTACCTAGTAAAGAGTCAGCTTATTGGTGATGTAAATAAACCGACTGTATGGTTTATTATATTTTTATTTTTTATAAAATTGCAATATATTAGAAAATATTTCATTCGACAAAAAAGCAATAGTCTTTTTTAGTAACCGGTTCTCTTAAGAAGTCCAAAAAGGTAATAACCATCGTAAATCGCATATAAATTCAAGTGAAAAAGCACTGAAATTTGAAGTGCTTTTAACATTTGTATGTGTATCAAATTTGTTCCCAATTTTTTATGCTTATCAAGTAATCGCACCCGATTGTTTAATAGTATTACTTATTTGGCGGAGTATTATCTTATCTAAGGTTCTTGAAAAAGTTTCCTCTGTTTCATATAATCAACAGCTTTTGTTCTATTCTTTTGTTTCAAAATATGTTCTTCTTCGTTTTGTTCTCTATAGTAGGCATAGAATTTATCTTTAGAAAGGACACCTTCCGATATAGCTTTTTTAACGGCACAATGTGGCTCTTTGGTATGAGAGCAATTAGTAAATTTACACATTCTAGATAAATCTAAAATGTCTACAAATACAAAATCCAATTCATTTTCATTCATTTTGTTTAACCTCACTCTATCTAATTAAGCAATGTCTTCTCTTATTCTAAAATTCAGCCTGTTAGTGGAATAAGTTCCGCTCATTATCATCATATTATCTATTCGATTTATGAACCGTTTAATCCTTTCCATCCTAATTTTGCACGTTAATTGGTAAGTCACTTAGCAAGTGAATTATCATTTCAAATAACCGTATGACAATAATTACTGTCATCTTGCTAAAATGGGGCGAATTCATGTGTGAATGTGAGGATAAAAATCAAATAAGCGTTGATATACCAACAAAAATTAGCCAACCAATTCTTATACGAGTTGGTTGGCTATTTGCATTACTATCTTCTGTTCAAAAAAGAACCCGTTACTTTTTTAGACAACTGCTTTTATCTAAACACTCTTAATGGGACATCAAAACGATTCCACAAAAAGATTATAAAAATAGCGGATAGCAGCCAGGCGTAAATCGGTTTCTCAAAATGGACTTTAAGGATGAAAAACATCACGGCATTAAAGACCGCTGACCACCATAAGCTCCAGCCATTAAAATAGTCAATAAGACCAAAATGCAGATCAATCATTTCATTTACAAGATATAAAATCAGCCACCCAAAGTAATACAAAACTTTGCTCAATAATTTGCCTTGCGGGAAATGGGACAGATAAACAAGGACAGTGGCAGGATATTTAATCGCGATGATTGATAACGATATATGCGTATTCGTCAGTCCCAAGTCCTTATCCGCAGCAGGAGGTGCATACCTCCACATTGGATATTCATCCGACAATAAATATAAGTATAGAAAATCCCCCAGAATGAAAAATAGGATGGTTGGATAGTACCTCTTCCAATTTTTCCAATCTCCCCATATGAATAAAATGGCTAACCAGCTCAATCCATATAATGAATTAATCATAACTGCCAGACACAACCCTTGTTTTACAAATAAAGGAATCTTCATGTTATTATAGCCAAAAATTGATTAAACTATTTTCCATGGGGATACATGCCTTACATCCGAATAATATCCATTGTTGAAGGAAAAATACTTACATAGGTCATTTTTAGCAAAAGCTTCCGCTATAATGGACAGGCTTTTTAAATCAGTTTAAAACAACTGCAGGAATACACAAAATGTCCTTAGCCAAAAAAGGAGGTCATCAGATTTTGGGAAGAAACCATGAGAAGAATATTTTATGGGCACTGTTTATCTTCGGTATCTTTTCCTTTTTCCAGCTAGTAAAAAAGCCTCCTTTGAAAGATTGGCTCATGATCTTTTTGCTGAAAGGATACATCGCCTCCATATTAGATAATTTATTAGTGAAAAAAGGCTATTTGAAATATCCTGTTTCCTTATTTAAAACGTTCGATATCAGCGTGTTATTCAGTTATATTCTGTTTCCTGTAACCTGTATATATTTTAACCAGGTCACAAAAAACAACGGACTGATTGCGATTTTTTTAAAGTCTATACTCTTTAGTCTTCCCTCCGCCATTGCGGAACACTGGATTGAAAAGAAAACCGATTTAATAAAGTACAAAAAAAGTTGGACTTCAATCCATAGCTTTACCTCAATCGCCTCTACATTTTTAGCAGTAAGGTTCTTGATGGGTGGAATCAGGAAATGGACACAAAAGGAAGAAATGAACTAATCCTTATCAAAAGCTGCCAAAATTGTTGGCAGTTTTTTTTAATGCATAGGAACATGGGGACGGTTCTCATGTTTCAGCAAATTAAAATAATCACCATTTTCATCACTGTTTCCCTGTATAATTGTAGAGTACAAAGAAGAAGAGGGGTGATCACTTGAGAAGCAAAATGAACCAGTTGTTTGACGACCGAAGATGTGTTCATGTTCTGTATTCTTATAATGGAATGGAGAGTTACATTGAACAGGCAGCAAGTTTTATAAAAGATGGCGTCGAATCGGGAGATTACGTTATTTTTATTGAAAATGAACGGATTTACCCTTTAATCCATAAAGAAATAAGCACTCGATTAACCGCTGAGCAAATGAAATTGGTTCACATGGTAAACAACTACGATTTCTATTATTCAAGTGGCAGTTATCACCCGCCTGCCATCACTGAATACTTTAATAAAATGGTCCAGCCATACGTTGAAAATAAAATCTCCTTCCGATCATGGGCACATGTGGAGTGGAGCACTATGGAAGATCCGTTGCATTTAATAGAAGATTTCGAGAAAATTGTAGACGAAGCTGTAAACTTACTGTCCTTCCCATTAATTTGTGCGTACAAAGGCGAGAAAATGCCAGACTACCTCACAAGGATTTTGATGGAAACACACCCTTATATTCTAATCGAAGATGATATCTTCGAATCCGAACAGTACCAGCAATTGGCGGATAATAAACAAAACGCTTAGGGAATTCTAAGCGTTTTGTTTGTCTTTATTCACTTATTTTGGAGTCATAATTCGGATACTGACTTTCATAAGAAGAAATGAAACACGTGAAATTCACTTACTTCCATTTTCAATAAGTCCCCCAATGTCGACTACCAGCCAAATAGGAACACGAGAACCGTCCCCATGTTCCAGCTATCCCCTATACTTGACGGCCAGTCCTTTAAGGAAGTTCCGGGCGAATTTATCGCCGCATTCTTTGTAATTCTTGTGTCCTGGTTTACGCAGCAATGCGCCTAGTTCACCTTTTGTAACGGTAATGCCAGCCAATTTAAAGATATCAAGCATGTCCTCGCTTGTCATTGAAAGCGCAATTTTCAGCTTCTTAAGAAGCATGTTATTCACATGTTCATTCGTCAGCGGCGGTGTTTCCGGCTGGCCAGGCTTCGGATCCTGCTTTCCTCTTTTAAACGTAATGAAGCCATTTAAAAACGACTCTAACATCCGATTATTGCATTTTATGTACTCTTCGTCTTCTTCCACATCAATCTCGCCATACACTTCCTCTGGTTTTCTGAGCATGTTCAGCACGTCTTCTTTTGTTACTTTCACGCCGCCCAGCTTAAAAATTTCGACCATGTCTATATTTTTTATATCTTGTGCATATCGTAATCGAATTAATATATCATTGTTCTCCATTTATAACCCTCCCTAACAATGCCGCATTCTATATCACTTTAAAAGCATCGCCATCGTTTTTACATAAAAAACTCGTGCTCAATCATCCATCATTGAGCACAAGTATTATCCCACACGTACCGCGGCATTCCAAGCAATAATTCCATTGCCAGGGATTTCTTTTTTTAAAAAAAGGGAAACCTCATCCCTTCCCTGCCTGGAACCCTGGATACTGTGTCATGCCGCCGTCTGCGAACAGCGTGAGTCCGGTGACGTAGCTGGCTTCGCTGGAAGCTAGCCATACAGCACAAGCGGCAATTTCTTCAGGCTTTCCGATATACCCCATTGGAATCAGCTCGATAACGCCTTTCGTCAGCTCAGGGTCATCAAATTTTTCCGCGTTAATTGGTGTATCGATGGCACCTGGCGCGATACAGTTCACCCTGATTCCGTGTGGCGCGAATTCAAGCGCCAGCGTTTCCGTCATCAGTTTGACCCCGCCTTTGCTTGCTGCATAATGGACAAAGTGCGGCCACGGAATTTTCTGATGAACGGATGACATGTTAATGATCGAGCCTTTGATTTTATTTTCGAGCATGTAGTCAAGCGCTTCCCGGCAGCCTAAAAACTGCCCTGTCAAATTAGTTGAAATGACCTTGTTCCAATCCTCCAGGGTGAGATCTTCCGATGGGACCTCGTTTTCAATGCCGGCATTGTTGATCATAATATCCAAGGAACCGAATGTCTTAACGGCATGGGAGATCATCCTTTTCACATCGTCTTCCTTCGTGACATCCCCCTGGATCGCGCTCGCGCTTCCGCCTGCTCTTTCAATTGTATCGATAATGGCCTGTACTTCCTGTTCCTCTTTATAATAATTAATGACTACCTTAGACTTTTCAGCCCCGAATCTCTCAGCCATCGCTTTCCCGAGACCCGTTGCACCGCCAGTAATAACCACAACTTTTCCTTCAAGACTTGGATACATTCAAATCGCTCCCTTATCTTTTTGTAACACCCAGTAATACTCCGCCTGCGATAATGAGCAAGCAGCCAAGCAGCACCATCCATACCTGCTTTTTGCTTTTTCGTTCATTTAAAAAGAACAGCCCGCCGATAGTTGAAATGACAATCCCCGTTTGTGATAGTGAAAAGCTCGTCGCTACCCCGATTTTAGGCAATGCAAGCAGGAGTCCGAGATTTCCTGTACTCCACATCAGGCCGGTTATGATATTCCTCACTGCATACTTATTGTATGGCTTTTCTCGAATTGTCAGCAGCACCGCGCCTGTAAGCATCCCAATTGCCTGGGGAAGGATTGCGGCCCAGCCATCAATATTGAACCAGCGGATCAACACCACATAGCCGACAAAGCCTGCAGTCGAAAGCAGCAAAACGAGAAAGCCTTTTTTCAAGCTCTTCGATTTGTCCTTATCCTTCTCCTGGTTCAGCGAGGTCAGCACCGCACCAGCAATAATCAGCACTAATGCTGCAATGCCGATGATGACGCTCATTCTTGTTTCCCATTCCTTAAAAATAAAAACGCCGAAAAAAGTGGTGCCAATCAGCTGCAGGCCGGTCGACATCGGAGCGGTTTTAGCAACGCCCAAGTACCGGACAGCTCCAAACTGATTTTTCTGTCCAAGCGACCAGAACAAGCCTGAAATGAAACCGACGATCCAAATAAGTGAAGACAAATCCGGCCTTTTATAAATGAATACTGCGATTGCAAATAGCAAGGCACCAATTGTCGTGCCAAGCGTCTGGCTGTCTTCGTCCCCGCCAAGCTTATTGCTGACAAACACAATGCTGCCCCATGAAACAGCTGCAAGCAGGGCTAAAAGAATTCCCGTCATAATTGAGTACCCCAATCTCATTTTTTTCGAAACCAATGAAAGCTTTTCTTTTAGCTTGCGGTAACGGGAAAAATCTTATTCAAAGGAAAGCAGTATGTGCAAATTCTTCAAATGATTCAATAGAAAAGGCTGTTTCTAAAAGATTGTTGTGTTGGGAATGTGACCTTTGAACCAGCATGCAGAAAGTTTTCTTCAAAAATAAGCAATAATCCCTTCTTGGATCCACGTCCCTTTTAGTTTATTTTATAAGAAATGTCTGCTATTTGACATATCGAAAAAAATCGATATATAATACGAAACATGGAACCAATTGATATTTTTAAGGCCTTATCAAACGAAACTCGACTTAACATTTTACTGTGGTTGAAGGAACCAGAGAAGCATTTCCCTAAACAAGGCGCTCACCTGCCAAAGGAGGTAAGCTACAAAGGCGGAGTATGTGTAGGAGATATTCAAGAAAAGGCTAAAGCTTCTCAATCTACGGTGTCCCACTACTTAAATATGATGCAGAAAGCTGGTCTGCTTGAATCAGTTCGTCATGGTCAATGGACATATTATAGGAGAAACGAAGAAACTATTCGTCAGTTTGCTGAATATTTTCAAACAGAAATCTAAGTTTGGTGATTTCTGTTTTTATTAAAGACCTTATATCGATTATTCTAGATATTTAAATATAAGCAGCTTAGGAGGAACTATCAAATGCGTTACTTTTCATATTTACTAGCGTTACTAGCAGGCGCTGCACTAAGTTTTGAAGGAGCGATCTACGGTGAACTCGGGAAAACTATTGGACAGCTTGAGACCAGTTTTTATAACTTTTTTATGGGGTCAATAATTTTGGTTCTATTATGGCTGTTCTTTGGGAAAGGTAAACTTTCATATGTGGGTGTAGCACCTAAATGGACACTACTTGGAGGTTTGTTAGGAGTTATTTATTTAACATCCATTGTAGTAAGTGTTCCTTTTGTGGGTGTTGGGATAACGATGGTGGCAGTAATCATCGGCCAACTAGTAATGAGCATGATTATTGAACACTATGGTTGGCTTGGCAGCAAGAAAACAAGAATCAATAAAGAAAAAATATATGCTGTAATTTCAATGGTAATAGCACTTATATTAGTAAATTAGGAGGTTTTAAATATGGGTATAATAATGATTTTATTCACCTTATTCGGCGGTCTTACACTAAGCGCTCAATCGTCTATTAATGGTACATTAAGTCGAAAAGCAGGAACATTTGAAACTACACTGTTAACCTTTCTAACTGGGACAATGTTCTTAGCAATTTTTATCATTTTCTTTGGTCAAGGAAATGTGCTGGCAATTTTTGAAGCACCTAAATGGCAATTAAGTGCCGCGTTTTTAGGCACATTATACTTACTTCTCACGGTCATGGCGGTACCAAGAATCGGTGTCATAGCAACCAATATTGCTGGTATATCTGGTCAGCTTGTAATCGGTGTGCTTATTGATCATTTTGGGTGGTTTAATAGTTTAGTAATTGCCTTAGATATGAAACGAGCTTTCGCATTACTATTTATGATTATTGCCCTTTATTTTATCTATAAAGGAAATAAACGTTCAAGCAAAGAAACAGTTGCACAACATATTTAAATTAACTAAGCAGGTTGTAGCACTAATTTTAAAAAACACACAGCGGATCTACTTTTCCCCTGTGTGTTTTTTCAACTGCCCCGTTTGTTCAATAAAAATATAAAAAAAAGTCGTAAATCCTCCTTTAGTTAACAGACTATTTTAATATTTGGCTGTGTTAAACTGGTATGTTGATTTCCGCTCCAGGCACTCGTTTTCCGCGGGAAGAAATATGAAAAAGCCCTACTGCCGGCTTTTTCAAAGATCGTATTCTTCCTTGGGCGTCAGGTGAGCTTCCTCGTCGCTTTGCTCCTGAGGGGAATCTGATGGGATAATTTGACCTAGGAAGAAATGATCCACCCTTACAGATCATTTTTCCTAGTTCTCACCTGGGCCGCTATGCTTAAAAGGAATATCACTGCTTGGATAAACATCCGCAAACCAGCGCAGAGTACTGTTGTGATGGTTAATAATCTGCTGAGCTGCTAATTCCTCTGAATCAAACGTACTGTGCGCATCTGAAACAAGAGTTACCTTATACCCCTTACTAAAAGCTCTCCGACACGTAGTATCAACACATAATTCCGTTTGAATCCCTGTAATATACAGCTCTTCAATCCCGCGACTTTTAAGTTCTTCGTCTAAGGAAGTCTTGAAAAATGAATCAGGAGTTGTTTTCTGGATCATCACATCTTCTGTCTGAGGCGAAAGATCGGGATGGATTTCCCACCCCTTTGTTCCATTTTCCAAAGACCCTCCCTGAGCTTCATTGTGCTGCACAAAAAAAATCGCTGTATTCGCAGCCCGTGCCTTGGTAATTAAATGGTTTATATTCAGAAGCAAGTTTCCCCCGTTGAATACCCCTTCTTCAAACATTCCATTTTGAACGTCAATTATTAAAAGTGCTTCCATTTCCTTTAACCTCCCCCTGAAAAATCAACTCTGCCTCATATTAGAAAACAGAGATTCCCTTAAAAACTCTCTGCTAATAAATACGGTGCATCGTAACCTTCGCATCCTGTCATCGAGTATTTTTTCCTTCAACGATCATTTCCCCAGAATCAGGCCGCCATTCATTAAAATGAAGCTGGTTTACTGAAGTTACTTTTTACAGATAACACAGCTGCGATCACAACGAGTAAATGAGTCATTAGAAAGGTATAAACATTAAAATACATACTATTCGTGTATTGATTAAACCAGCCGAAACGATAAATCCTCGAGTCAGGATCAGCTGGACTTCCTCCTAAAGCAATGACTAACTCATTTGCGTAATTTACGATGGCTGTTATCAAAAATACACAAAATATAAGCGAAAGAAGTAAAATCCATGCGTTAATTTTTCGATTGTTAACATGGTTTGATTTTTCTTTTACCAGCTTAAACGTTAAGACGTAACTCGCAATGAAAACAGGTGAAAAAAGCATGATGATTAAGAGGCCGAGATTACCATTACCTGAAATCACATCAGGTTTAATCGTAAAGATCTTTTCTATTAGGAAAAAGCCTAAGAATGACAATAAAAAGCTGATCATCCCAAAGATCGATTTCTTTTTCAAAGTAAGTCCCCTCTCTGTCCATCGTCATTTCGCTATAAAAATGTACTCTTGCACCAAACTCTTTGTCCAATCTTATTAATTGCTCCTTACATATGTTAATAATGCAAAACAATCTATTAAATATGAAAGGGGTAATTGCTATGTGTAATAACTGTTCATTTCACGATGACCATTCTAGTCGTACTAGTCCAAGCCGCAGCAGCCGATGCAATAAATGTGTGTGCGATCAACTAAGAAGGTTGCGCCGCGGCACAGAAGTAGACGTATTTTTATCTGGTGGTACAGTCTTAGAAGATGTCATTTTTCTGCGCTTTAACAACAATACTTGCTGCGCTTCTTTTAGAGATGAAGAAGAAGAACCAGGTACTACTATTTTCGTAGACTGTCGTGATGTCCAAGCTCTTAGAATCGAGTAAAAAATGATTAAGGGGCTTCTTCGTTTAATTGGAGGCCCCGATCCTTTATCTCAACAAAAATGGAGATTAATGCCTAATCTTAATTAAATGAGCATTTTCCACAACTTTGAATCCCAAACGAATATAATAATTAAATACTCTCTTGTTAGATGGAGTAGTTTCTAATTGAATCGCAACGAACTCTTCACTTTCCTCTAACCATTTAATAAAATAGCTGCCTATCCCTTCGTTTCGAACCTTCTCTTTAATGTATAGCTCATCAACTATTAAGATATTCCCCCCATACTCATTGCTCCAAAGGTAGACAAATATGGAGTACCCTATAATTGCATTATTTTTTTCCAAAATGACAATTCTAATTTTTTCTGGATTTTTCTTATACTCATTCATTGTTGCTGCCAATTTTGATGTGTTCATTGGCTGACCTTCAGTGTCTTCACTATAAAGTGAGTTCACCATTCCACAGAGTTCCATATAATCTTTGTCTTCATAACCTCTTATCTCAATATCCATAATTGCGCACCCTTATGGGAATATATTTTTTCTTTTCTAAACTAGACCCCGGAGCTTTGCACCCAATTTTTGAGTCTCTATTTCTCTCCCAAACAATCGCTCACTTTAATTCTCCAAATCAAATGGTCAAACCCTTCTCCCCAATAGTCCTTTAATAAGTAATCAGGTTGTCCAAATTTCTTGATCCAAATTTTTGGAGCAATCCTATACCCGCTATCCAAAAAAAATTCCTCCAGGCCTTTTTCCTGTAAGGTAAGATAGATTGAATGCAATAGTAAATTCGCTACCCCATTCTGTTGGTATTCGGGATGGACAAACACTGTCCCTACCTCGAACATCTCTTCAGATGCGTCGTCAATATGATCCCTAATAAGTTCGCTTGCTGGTCCATACTCAATCGAACCAATAACCTTATCACCATCCAGCGCTATTAAAAAATATCTTAATTCGCCATTGCTTTCCAAATCGGTTTTTATATATTTTTCCTTAATTTCAATTTCCGCCTTAATATCATCCAACCTATCGCCGATCCCTTCTTTCATGAACGTATCAGTGATCACGATGGAAAAAAATTGATTTAACTGCTTTATGTCATCCATTTTTGGTCTTCTTATCTCTAGCTCAGGCACTACGAGCCCTCCCACCCCAGTTCAATTCATTCGCACTGTAATGTAACTTCAACATAAAGAGCGTCAATCCTTCCTGAATTAACGCATTAATAAACTTAGCTTGATTCCAACATGAATTCCTTTTTATTAAAAGAAAGACCCTCAATACGCAAATGTACTGAGGGTCCTACACTTATAGTTTTTCTCCGTTTGTTTCAATAACTTCTTTATACCAGAAGAAGGACTTTTTCCGTTTGCGTTCCAGTGTCCCGCTGCCGTCGTCATGCTTGTCGACATAGATGAAGCCATAACGTTTCGAGAACTCACCAGTTGACATACTTACCATGTCGATGCAGCCCCAGCTCGTATAGCCCATCAATTCCACACCATCTTCAATCGCTTCACCCATCGCTTTAATGTGGTCGCGAAGATAATCAATCCGGTAGTCGTCATTGATCGAGCCGTCTTCTTCCACATGGTCCCGGGCTCCTAATCCATTTTCAACAACGAACAGTGGAACCTGGTAACGGTCGTACAATTGATTCAAGCTGATACGCAATCCTGTCGGGTCGATCTCCCATCCCCAATCGCTCGCCTTCAGGAACGGATTCTTCACTCCGCCAATCAGGTTGCCTTCTGAGCTGCCAAAACCAGACTTGTCTTTCATCTCAGTCCTGGACATATAGTAGCTGAATCCAATGTAATCGACCGTACCCTCTTTGATTAGTTCGAGGTCGCCATCCCGAATGTCCAACTCGATGTTATGCTCTTTGAAATACCGTTTGATAAAAGCAGGGTACTCCCCTCGAACCTGTACATCAGCACAGAAGTAGTTGAAGAAACGTTCCTCCTGAAGGGCATACATGACATTTTCCGGATTGGAATCATAGGAATACGCCGGCGCATATAAAATCATGCAGCCGATTTTCGCATCCGGAATGATCTCATGACACGCTTTTACCGCAATGCTGCTGGCAACAAACTGGTGATGGTACGCCTGGAAGGTAGGCTGGTATTTATCCTCTTCCTTTTGGATGGCGAATCCAAGTCCCATGATCGGCATGATCAAGCCGCTGTTAATTTCATTGAAGGTCATCCAGTACTTCACTTTATTCTTATAACGGTTGAAGATTGCTTTGACGTATCTTTCAAAGAAAGTAACTACTTCGCGATTTCTCCATCCGCCATATTCTTTTACAAGAGTGACAGGCATCTCATAGTGGGAAATTGTCACAACCGGCTCAATGCCATGCTTGTGCAGCTCATCGAACACCCGGTCATAAAACGCGAGCCCTTCCTCATTCGCTTCAAGTTCATTCCCGTTTGGAAAAATCCTTGTCCAGGCGATCGACATGCGAAACACCTTAAAACCCATTTCCGCAAAAAGAGCAATGTCTTCCTTGTAGCGATGATAGAAATCAATGCCTTCATGATTTGGATAGTAGCCATATTTCTCCCGGTCAATTTCAAAATTGAAACCAGGAGTCTGCAGGATATCCAGTCTTTCTTTCCCACCAGGAAGGACATCCGCGATATTCAAGCCCTTGTTCCCTTCGTAAAAGCCACCCTCCATCTGGTTGGCCGCCGTAGCACCGCCCCACATAAAACCTTCAGGAAATTGATATGTCTTCATCTGAATACCTCCCGCTCATTTTTCAAACTATAAAAAAATCATACCTTCGCCGGACCAGGCAGTAAATAACCGCAGAGCAATTAGTTTCGGATGACAGAGGAAGTCATTCGTTTCACAGATGTCACACCTTGTGTCTTAGCGAATCACTTATGATAAAATGAGGATATTGATTTATAACAGGCTGTGCTAAAGCTGAATGTTGATTTTAATACCCTGTTGATTGTAGTGGAAGGCGCGTAGACTCCTGCGGGCTCAGCTGGGCAGGTGAGACCCCGCAGGAGCGAAGCGACGAGGAGGCTCAGCGCCAGCCCCGCGGAAAGCGAAGCGCCTGGAACGAAAATCAACAGCCTTGTTACAGAGCCTTATTAAAAGGAGAATAAGCCCCCATGTTCTCAAATGATATGATTGCCTCATTCAATGAATTAGAAACTTCTTTATATAATTACATCATCCAAAACAGCGATAAAGTCGCTTATATGCGGATTCGCGAACTGGCAGATGAAACCCATGTATCAACAGCGTCGATTCTGCGCTTCTGCAAAAAACTTAACTGTGAGGGCTTTACTGAATTTAAAGTGAAGCTGAAAATGTATCTCGAAGAGAATAAAAAAACCGTCATTAAAAGCTCCCAGCAATCCGTCGTCGAGTTTTTTGAGCGGACATTAAAAGGCGATATTGAGGAAAAAATCAGTCAGGCTGCCCATCTTGTGAACCAGGCAGACAATGTGATTTTCATCGGCATTGGAAGCTCCGGGATTCTCGCAGAATATGGTGCGCGGTACTTCTCAAGCCTCGGCACCTTTTCAATGTACATCAAGGACCCCCACTTTCCGATTCACGCCAAATTGCGGAGTAACAGTGTCACGATTGCATTATCTGTCTCAGGAGAAAATCCCTTTACCGTCACCCATCTCAACCAGCTGAAACAAGAAGGAAGCAAAATCATCAGCATCACAAACAATAAATTCTCTACCATCGCAAAAATATCTGATTTAAACATTGCATACTATGTAACCGAGGAATTTCACGAAGAAGCGAACATCACGACACAGGTGCCCGTTGTTTATATTTTAGAAGCAATGGCCCGTGAGATTTATAAGCTAAAATAAAAATAGACCATCGATCTTATGAGATCTTTGGTCTATTTTTATTTAAAATATGCCTCTTCATGCTTTAAATGTGCTCTTTTTATAGTTTTGCAGCTCGATTGAATACGTAATTTCAGCTGAAAACCGTTTTATTTCTAGTTGAAGAAAGTTTATTACTAGTAAGAGAAGATTTATTACTAGTAAGTTATTCTTTATTACTTGTAAGTGATGCTTTATTACCAGTAAATGAAGTTTTATCACCAGTAGGAGATTTTCCACCTGTCGGATCATTTAAATTTCATTATTCTAGCGATTTATGGTGATCCCAACCATTTGTCTTGCCATTGTAAAAGCCCAACATGCAGCTGGAGGTGCTTTTTTCACTAGTTAGAACTTTTTTCAATGGCCGGAGGTTTTTTATCAACGGTTGGAATCTTTTTATAAACGGTTGGAACTATTTTATTAACGGTTGGAACTATTTTATTAACGGTTGGGACCTTTTTATTAACGGTTGGGACCTTTTTTATCCACGGTTGGACCTTTTTTTCATCAGTTTGAGCTTTTTCACTAGCTAGGACTCTTTTTCACCAGTTAGCTTTCTCACTAGCTAGGACTCTTTTTCACCAGTTGGCTAAAAATATAGCCGATTTGTGCTCCTCCACCATTTACCTTTAAAAATCCAACTTACTGATTCCCCTTCTTAACCCATTCCGCAACAGTAACCGTGCGCTTTGCCTGATATTTTACAGCCGCCTGGACATCTTCTACCATTTTCCCGTCCTGGTCCACGGTCACGCTTGTTCCATACGGGTTTCCGCCGGCTGCAAAAGTCACCTGGTCGGTATAGCCCGGCGCAGCGACAATCGCGCCCCAGTGGTACATGCTTGTGTAAAGTGATAAAATGGTGGCTTCTTGTCCGCCATGCGGGTTCTGGGCGGAGGACATCGCACTCACGACTTTGTTCACTAATTTCCCTTTAGCCCAAAGTCCGCCCGTCATATCAAGGAATTGCTTCATTTGTGACGGCATGTTTCCAAAGCGGGTCGGCACACTGAAAATAATCGCATCTGCCCATTCCAAATCTTCTGGTGTAACCTCAGGAACATCCTTCGTTGCCTCAACCGTCGCTTTCCAGGCCGGATTTCCTTCAATAGCCGATTCAGGAGCCAATTCCTTCACCTTGAAAACCTTCACTTCCGCTCCAGCTTCCTCGGCCCCTTCCTTCGCCCATTTTGACAGTTGAAAGTTCGTTCCCCCCATGCTGTAAAAAATCACTGCTAGATTAACATTCGCCATTTCATCCATCTCCTTTATCAATGAAATTCTTTCTAAGCTATCTTTTCTTTGTCTCATAGTCTATATACCTGAATGAGCAGTTTTTAAGCATTCTGGGCAAAAAAAAGCCTTATCCCTTAAAAAGATAAGACTCTCATTTTACTCTATTCGCAGTTACAAACCCCTGTACCACTGTGCAGCCGCTTCAACCTCCTGCAGCGTTAACTGGTGGCCTCTGTTCTCCCAATGCAATTCGACTTTGGCATTTGCTTTTTCCAACAAAGATTGTAGTTCTTCTGATTCGGAAGGAGGGCAGATTGGATCATTCGTGCCGGCAGCAATAAATACCGGCGTCCCTGTTAGATCCGGGAGCTCGATTCCTTTACGAGGAACCATCGGATGATGAAGAATCGCACCCTTAAGAGCATTTTGGTAGTGAAACAGCAAGCTAGCAGCAATATTTGCTCCATTCGAATACCCAACAGCGATCACATTGTGACGGTCAAACCCATACTTCACCGCCGCTTCATCTAAAAACTCATTTAATTCCTTCGTCCGGAAAATCAGGTCTTCGATATCAAATACACCTTCAGCAAGCCTGCGGAAAAAGCGAGGCATGCCATTCTCCAATACATTCCCTCTTACACTTAACACAGAAGCCTTTTCATCAATCATTCCCGCGATCGGCAGCAGGTCTAATTCATTTCCTCCCGTACCATGCAGCAGCAACAGCGTTGGCTTATTATCATTTGTCCCCTTATTAAAAACGTGCTTCACTATTCAATCTCCTCCATTTCCTGCACCGCTACAGGCGCTAAGATTGCTTCTAATTCTTCCCTTTTCGGTTCAAGCCAGGAAGGCAGCATAATCCTTTCTCCCAGTCTATCCAAAGGTTCATCCACTGTAAAACCAGGAGCGTCCGTTGCTATTTCGAACAGGATTCCTCCACCTTCGTGAACATAAATCGAGTTAAAATAATTCCTGTTTTTTACCTCTGTTGGGTAATATCCTTTTTCCTGAAGCAGGGCTCTCCACTTTAAAAGCTCAGCTTCATCTTTTGCTCTCCAGGCAATATGATGGACCGTTCCGGCGCCCATCAGCCCGCGTACAGATGGAGTAAGCTTGATAACAATTATATTACCAAGCTCTGCATCCGTTTTGAACCGAAGGAAGCCCTCCTCCTGCCCAACACATTCAAGTCCCAAAATATGCTCAAGTACCTCTGCCGTTTTATGAGGCTGTGCAGAAATGAGGGTAGCACCGCTAAAGCCTTTAATCGCCACCTCGGACCGCACGGCACCAAAGCTCCAGCCATTGACTGTCCCTCCATTGCGTTCAACCAGCTCGATTTCCAGACCATCCGGATCCTGCAGTTTTACATACTTTTCTCCAAATCGCACATCCGCAGAAAACTCTACTCCGAATTTCTTGAGCCTGTTCTTCCAAAATTCCAGAGAACCCTCCGGAATCACATAACCCGTCACCCCTACTTGCCCAATGCCAATCCGGCCTTTCAGCTGTTTTGGCCAAGGAAAAAAGGTAATCACCGTTCCGGGCTGACCAGATTCATTGCCAAAATAAAGATGATACACTTCCGGACGGTCAAAGTTGATTGTTTTTTTCACCAATCTCAACCCTAGTACCCCTGCATAAAAATCAATCGTCCTTTGTGCGTCGTTCACCATAGCGGTGATGTGATGGATTCCCGCTGTCTTTAGCATGCTCCCCCTCCTTTCAACTGCTGGTAAAAAATCATTTCGGTCTTTCAATCGTAAAAATCTCGCCAATCTTTGCGTAATCCTGGCCAGCAAGCCTGCTAACAGCTGCCAGTCTTGCAGGGTCTATTCTTCCATTTTCATAAATGGCTTCGTCTATATGGAATTGGACCACTTTTCCGATTATGAAATCGCAGCCAGGAGACTCCGAGCCGCCCAGTTCCAGAGCATGCTCCAATCTGCATTCCATCCTGATCTTCGCTTCCTTCACTCCAGGTACAGTAATTTTCAAACTAGCTGCGGGTGTTAATTGCGCCAGTTCAACCTCACTCTGGTCTGGCGGGAGGCTAGCGGCAGTGGCGTTCACTTTTTCAACATTATCTTCATCAACAATATGGACGACGAATTCCTTTGCCGCCAGGATGTTTCTGGCTGTATCCTTCTGTC
Source organism: Heyndrickxia sp. MSNUG (assembly GCF_049532715.1). Lineage (NCBI taxonomy): Bacteria > Bacillati > Bacillota > Bacilli > Caryophanales > Bacillaceae > Heyndrickxia > Heyndrickxia sp. MSNUG. The sequence continues at coordinate 427,204 of NZ_CP150978.1, read as the reverse complement.
TTCCTTCTGCCCGCTGAATCGATAAAGAGATCATCGGCGGATTGGAGGAGACAATGTTAAAATAGCTGAACGGTGCTCCATTCAATACACCATCCTGAGAGAGGGAGGTCACGAATGCAATCGGACGCGGGATAATACTGCCGATCAGCAGTTTATAATTATCCCTTTCAGTGTTTGTGACTGGATCGATTGAAATCACTGCTTCATCCCTCCTCCAATTCCCTCAAAGTAATTGGCAGCAAACTATTCTCAATCGTCTCTCTGTGATTTTCATATTGTTTCGGCAGCTTCAGCTCTTCCCCCATCGTTTCAGGCGACTCATCGTGAGCGAAGCCTGGAGGATCAGTGGCAATCTCAAACAGGATTTCTCCATGTTCCCTGAAGTAAATCGCGTTAAAATAATTCCGATCCTGGACAGGAGTAACACCATACCCATTCGCTGCCACATACTTCTGCCAGTCCAATTGGTCCTCATCATCCTTTGCCCGCCAGGCAATATGGTGTACCGTGCCGACACCCATCTGCCCGCGGCCAATAGGGGTCAATTTTAAATCAATAATATTTCCGATGTCCGCAGCAGAACGATAGCGGGCAAAATCTCCCGCTTCGCCTGCTTTTTCAAGCCCCATCACCTTTTCCAGCAGCTCAGCCGTTTGTTCAGGACGTGCGGACAACAGTGTCGCTCCCCCAAACCCTTTGATGGCAACCTCAGGTGTTACTCCCCCGAACGTCCACATATTATATTCGCCTTCTGTCCGCTCGACAATTTCAAGATGAAGACCATGCGGGTCATCAAATTCGAGATACTGCTCACCGAAGCGTTCCATTTTTGTAAAAGCAACCTGGAACTTCTGCAATCTTTCTTCCCAAAAGTCCATTGCCCCCGGCGGAACGACGTATGATGTCACCCCAACCTGGCCGTCACCGATTTTCCCTTTGTATGCATCTGGCCATGGAAAAAAGGTAATAATCGTGCCCGGTTTTCCGCCATCATTTCCGAAATAAAGATGGTACGTGCCAGGATCATCAAAATTCACCGTTTGCTTCACTAAGCGCAAGCCTAAAACACCTGCGTAAAAATCAACATTTTCCTGCGGATGGCCAACAATAGCCGTAATATGATGAATTCCCATCGTTCTTTTGCTCATTCGGGACACTCCTTAGATTAGACGTTTTCATACGATACACATTAATACTTTTACCAAAACACAGCATTTATTTTAATCAAACGTTTGATTAAAATAAAAACGCATCAAGACTATATAGACCAGGTCCAATTAGCGCAATTCCGATCGCTGTTGCAAGCAATGTTAAGTTGTACTCATATCCATTTGATGTTGACCATAAACCATTAGCACCGTGGACCTTGACGATTGCCATCACCATCGTGCCAGCAATCATCACACCTGCAAGTGGAGTCAATAACCCTAAAGCAAACAAGAATCCTCCAATCAATTCAGCCAAACCTGCAAATAGCGCCATCGTTACTCCTGGCTTCATGCCAATGGATTCAAACCAGCCGCCCGTGCCTTTCAAGCCATAGCCCCCAAACCAGCCAAACAACTTTTGCGCTCCGTGCCCCACGAACAATACTCCAATAACCAAACGTATTATCAATAAACCAATATTCATCATCTTTATTTCCTCCTAATATTTTATCTTGAGTTCGAGATATTAAACCATAAAAAATTTATACCTTTATCTTTTTCAAAAGCTCAGTTAATACATGTGCCTCATCATCATCGAATGAATCAAACATTGAATCAACCATTTCATGATGCTTTGGCATGATTTCATCCATTAATGCTGTTCCCTCTGAAGTCATCACAACATGGATCACCCGGCGGTCACTCGGACACGGACTCCGCCTCAACAGTCCCCGCTGCTCCAGCTTATCAATCACGTAAGTCATCGAACTGCTGGATATCAAGATACTGCTGCCAATTTGCTGGATTGTCTGCTTTCCCCTGTGATACAAAACCTCTAAAACCGAAAACTCCGTAATATTCAATTTGCTTTTACTGATCCCGTCTCTTATTTTTTCCTGAATCGCTTTTGACGTGTGCATTAACAGCAAGAACGGCTGGTTCGTACATTTCCTTTCCACGATCAAACACCTTCTTTTTAAAAGGGCAACGCAGCTTATGGTGTTGCCCTTTATGAATGATTACAAATACTCTTTTTCGAGGTTGAGCGTACTGCGCACTGTATCAATCGGGCGGACAAAACTCTCGATTTGCTCGCGTTTTGATTCAAGGAATGGCGGCAATGACAATTTCTCACCAAGCGTGTCGTACGGCTCATCTCCCATGAATCCTGGGCCATCTGTCGCCCATTCGAATAAGATTCCAGGTGCAACGCGTGCATATAACGATTCAAAGAAGAACCGGTCAACATAACCAGATACCCCGAAACCAGCACCTTTCATATGGTCGATCCATTCATACAGAACCGCCGTGTCCTCCACTCGGAATGCCGTATGGTGGACGGTACCAAATCCCTGGCGTCCAGCCGACAGAACGGTATTATGCTCGACAATAACCTGCGCACCATTTCCCCCCTCACCCATTTCAAACAGGTGGAGTGAACCTTCATTGGAAATCTCCCGCATGTACATCACTTTTTCTAACACTTCTTTAAAATAGTCAAAGCGAGAGATACGGATGTGGATTGGTCCCAGACCGGTAATCGCAAACTCCAAAGGAACCGGGCCATCTTGCCATGGTGTGCCAGAAGCAATCCCTTCATTGAACTCATCCGAAACCAGCATGTATTGCTGGTCATCAAAATCAGCGAAAGAAATCGTCTTCTTGCCAAACAAATCTTGGATGCCAGTATGCTTCACATTGTATTTATCAAATCGCTTCACCCAATACTCAAGCGCCGCATCAGTCGGCACGCGGAATGAAGTCTTATAAATTTCATCCGTTCCGTGAGATCCTTTCGGAATGCCCGGAAAATCAAAGAAAGTCATATCCGTACCCGCAGACCCTTTATCATCCGCGAAAAATAAGTGATACGTGCGAATATCATCCTGGTTCACCGTTTTCTTCACCAAACGCATGCCAAGCACAAAAGTGAAAAACTCATAGTTCTTCTCCGCACTGCTCGTAATCGCCGTAACGTGATGGATCCCTTTTAAATGGTTCATCATTATCTCTCCTTTTATTTTATCTCGAAATCGAGATATTTATATAAAAAAATACCTAACTTTACTTTATCCAACATGCACTCGATAAAACAACTTAATTCAAATTTTAATATCTTGAATTCGAGATAATAATATCATGTATTTTTTAGTGTGTCAACAAACCTTTAGAAAATATCTCGAATTTGAGATTTTTATCTGAGATAGACCAACAAACAAATGTTATTCAATCTATACCTTTTTACAGGCTGAACAAGATACGCTCACTCATTCATTGTAAAAAAAGAACAAAAAAAACGCTGATCAGCTATAGTCGCGTAATCAGCGTTCTTCGTTCTTATCATCAGACACTTTCTCAAATAACTCGGAAAGGTAACCTTTCAGCTCAAAGCCTTCTTCATTCATAAATTCAGTAATCTGTTTCATTTTGTTTGTCCTCCGTTTACTAGTTTGTTAGTTATATTATTCCCAATCTACTAACCTTTTAATCCTCCCAATTTATAGAAAAACCTTCGGGGGGCCCGAAGGTTATTTTTCTGCGAGAACCTCTTTGTATTCTGTTTTCTTATCAAATTCTTTTTTAGCGTAGGAGCATAAAGGAACAATCTTCAATCCTTCCTTCTTTGCTTTTTCGACCACAAGGCGCACTAGTTCCTCCGCCAGTCCTTGTCCCCGCTGGGCTGGATCTATTCCCGTATGATCAATGACAATCACGTTCTCTCCATCCCGGCTAAACGTAACTTCACCAACTTCTAAACCTTGAGCATCCTTCGCTACAAAACGACCAACTTCTTCTGCAAATTCAAACGACATACAGCACCTCCAAAATGAATTCATATTCATTATAATTCCCTTTGAAAAAATAATATAACCTGAGGAAAGAATTAATTAAAATTCACTTTTAAAAAATAATTTATCCTGAGAATTCCCTTTGACAAAAAATATAATGTGAGGAAAAAAGTGAGGACTTTAGAGGAAGTTTTAGACAGAACAAAAGCTGATCAGCATATCAGGATCAGCTCTCTTGTTTATCTTCATGATCTGTAACTTTTTCAAACAGTTGTGAAAGGTAGCCATTTAACTCAAAACCATCTTCCTTCATAAATTCGATAATATGATCCACTTTAACCGACCTCCTTGTTTTGTTGTTGTTGGTTATAGTATTCCCACCCTATCAATCTTTTAATCCACCAATTTATGGTTTCATAGAGTTAGACGCAGGCGAGTTCGAAAATGTTGCAGATTTCTTTAAATTTTTTGACAAAAAAGATTCACACACACTTTTAACTATTTATGATTCAATGAAAATGTACTCGATTTTGAGAGAATAGGAAGGTGAAGTATGTTCATTAAACCTCGTTTTAAAAGTAAAGAACTAAAAATCCTGACTGCACTGAACACTCGCATGGACTTGCCCGAAAAGGAAAAACAGCAATATTGGAGTCTGCAAAAAGGGTTTGAAGGCGAGCTGCAATTCGACCACCGTATTGCCGCACTCGAAACCGAAAACCTTGTTTTAACCGATTTGCTGTTAGAAGTGAGCGGCTCCGTATTCCAAATTGATTCCCTCGTTATTTTTCAAGACGCAATTTACCTTTTTGAAGTAAAAAACTACGAAGGGGACTATTATTACGATGGCGAGAAACTGCGGACCATTAGCGGCAAAGAGGTCAAAGACCCCCTCCTCCAGCTGAAACGAAGCGAATCCCTGTTGCGACAGCTGCTGAACAACCTCGGTTACAACTTCTCATTTAGAGGCGACGTCATCTATATCCATCCTGAATTCGCATTGTTCCACGCCCCCAAAGACGAACCCATCATTCTCCCCGCCCAACTGAACCGATTCATGAAAAAACTCAATAACATCAAATCCAAGACTTCAGTTCGAAACACCAAGTTGGCAGAGAAAATATTGTCCTTGCATTTACCTGAGTCACCTATGGAAAGGATTCATGAGTATGAGTATGGGATGTTGCGGAAGGGGGTGTTTTGTGTGGAGTGTGGTGGAGTTCTAAGTGACTATAAATGGCCGAGTTTAACTTGTACTAAATGCGGAACTCAGGAAAATGTAGAGTCTGCGATTCTCCATAGTATAGAAGAATACAAACTCCTCTTTCCAAAAGAAAAAATCACCACGAATACTATATTTGAATGGAGTGGTTATATCATACCTAAAAGAACAATTAAGCCAATTCTAGAGAAGAACCTTAAGGCAACAGGCTATGGTCAATGGACTTATTACGAATAAACCTTTAAAGCATCGAAACTTTAATCTTGAACAGCTTCTTATCCCTTTTATCGATCTAACAACCCTTATTGGAACATACGGTTAGCGATTTTTCATCATGTTATCGGTACAATAATCTCTATTGGAACATCGATTGAGTCATTTTCAATCTTTCATTGTTCCAATCACCTCTATTGGAACATCGCAGGACCGGTTTTCACCTTTTCATTGTTCCAATAACCTCTATTGGAACATCGAAGGATCAGTTTTCACCTTTTCATTGTTCCAATAACCCCTATTGGAACATCGCAGGACCGATTTTCACCTTTTCATTGTTCCAATAACCCCTATTGGAACATCGAAGGATCAGTTTTCACCTTTTCATTGTTCCAATAACCCCTATTGGAACATTGCAGGACCGGTTTTCACCTTTTCATTGTTCCAATAACCTCTATTGGAACATCGAAGGATCAGTTTTCACCTTTTCATTGTTCCAATAACCCCTATTGGAACATCGCAGGACCCGTTTTCGCCCTTTCATTGTTCCAATAGCCCCTATTGGAACATCAAATGAGTCATTTTCACCCGCTCAGTGTTCCAATGACCACTATTGGAACATCGGGCGGGCAGTTTTCCCCTTTTCATTGTTCCAATAATCTCGATTGAAGAGCAAGTTTGGGTCGATCCCCTTCTACTTCTATCCATTCAACCGCCAAACCCCATAATTAAGCCCCATCGCATAAGCAACCCAAGCCACATAAGGGATCATCAGTCGGCCTGCGATTTTGTCCTTCTGAAAATATTGATAAGTGGTTAATGTGATCATGCCTAGAAGCAGCGCAATTTCGGCAAAGGCGGCTCCTCGCAATCCCCATCTGAAAAATAAGAACGACCAGAGGAAATTCAAGCCAAGCTGAATATCATAAAGTGCATTCGCTGTGGAGGTTGGTTTCTTTTTCAGCGATATCCGGTAATTCGCAAGGCCCATCGTTGCATAAAGGCCTGTCCACACGACTGGAAACACCCAGGATGGCGGTGCATATGCAGGTTTCTTAAGCTTGCTGTAAATCTCCTTGGCATTTTTCGTGGCTACCATGCCGGTCACCATCCCGCCAACAACCGGGATCAAAATCTCCTTGAGCAATTTACCTTTTTCAACCTTGCCGTCCACTGCTAATATGTTCATTCGCCATGCACCTGCTTTCCTCGTTTCTCTTACTTTTTCCTAATTCACTGTAAGAAAAACACAAAAATGCGCTCCTCCCCGGAGAAGCGCATTTCATCTAAAAACCCGTCAAGCTCTCAAACATCATTCCTCAATCCACCGCCAAACGCTAAACACCAAAGTCCTAACTCTCCCCAAAACCCAGCCACAACTCCATCGCGGAATCCAGCTCCGTAGTCAAGTCCTGCTTCTTAGAATATAACTTATTAACCTCCTCATAATCCATCGGGTTAAGCGCCATCACCAAATCCAGCTCGAAAATTTCCTTCTCCAAACTTTCAATCTTGATCAGCGCCTTTTCTTTCACAGTTTCCGCCTTACCATCAACAGGCCGAACCCGCTCCTGCTTCACTTTTACAGCAGCCGGCTCTTCAACAACAGTGACCTTCTCTTTCTCACCCTTATAAAAATCATAATTCCCATCGTAGCTCCTAAATCCACAATCCACAACCGCGATAACCCGTTCACCAATCTTATTGATAAAATAACGGTCATGCGAGATAAAGAAAATCGTGCCTTTAAAATCCTCGAGCGCAGCCTCAAGGGTCTCGATGGAATCGATATCAAGGTGGTTCGTCGGCTCATCAAGGATCAGCAGATTGATATCCTGGAACATCAGCATTGCAAGCTTAAGCCTGATCCGCTCGCCGCCTGATAAAAACTTCACCTTTTTGAACACGCTTTTTTTATAAAACATGAACTTTGCCAGGTATTCACGCGCTTTGCCCTCCACGATTGAAATATCCTCGCGGAAGCACTCAAGCACGGTAAGCTCTTCATTTTCAAAAACAATCTTCTGGGGCAGATAGGCGGCCATCACATTTGCACCTAGCTCTACCACACCGCTATCCGGCTGCTCTTCGCCTAAAAGCATCTTCAAGAACGTCGTCTTCCCGCTGCCGTTGGGACCGACGAGCCCGACTCGTTCTCCGTAATGAATCATCAAATCGGCGCCATCAAAAATCACCTTGTCATCATAGCTTTTCTCCAAACCAATCGCCTTGATCGTCTCATTCCCCGACCTTACAGCATCGTTAAAATGAAGCCTCATATTCCTTCGTTCAAAAACCGGCTTATCAATGCGTTCCATTTTGTCGAGCTTCTTCTGGATGCTTGCTGCTCGCTTGAAAAACTTGTTGTTATCCGCCCGCATTGCCCAGTCGCGCAAGCTCATGACCTGCTTCTCCATGTTGTTAAGCTTTTTCTGCTGCTCACGGAAATGCTCATATTGGATACGCATATTTTCTTCTTTTTGGCTGATAAAAGCGGAATAGTTCCCCTTATAAGAAATTGATTCCATATCCTCAATCTCAACGATTTTGTTCACGACATGATCAAGGAAATAGCGGTCATGGGAGACGATCAGCACGATTCCCTTGTAGTTCTTCAAAAAGCCTTCAAGCCATTCGATCGATTCCATATCGAGGTGGTTGGTCGGCTCATCAAGCAGCAGGATGTCCGGCTGGTGAATCAGGATCTTCCCCAGACCCACCGTCGTTTTTTCCCCGCCGCTCAGCAAATCAAAATCCTTATTTAAAAAGCTCTCGCTGAATTTCAAGCCCGTGCACACCTTGCTCATCTTTTCTTCCTGGTCATATCCGCCTTTCACTTCATATAACTGCACGAGGTCACTGTACTTATTCAACGCTTTCTCCAGAGCAGCATCTGCTAATACCTGCATCTGCACCTCGATTTCTCGCATCTGCGCCTCAATTTCGTGAACCTCTTCAAACGCCAGATTCAGCACATCAATAACTTTCAGCCCTTCCGGATACGACGGGATTTGCTCAAGGTAAGCGATCGTCGCCCCTCTTGGACTGTGAATCAAGCCTTCATCATATCCAGGGCTTGAAGTTTGCGGGTATCCGGGATAATAGTGCATGTGTTCAATCCCCGCAATCAGCTTGAGAATCGTACTCTTCCCGCTGCCATTCGCACCAACAATCCCAATCCGGTCTCCTTCGAATGCTTCTACTGTAAAATTTTCTACGACAAGCGTCGCTTCCATATATTTTTTAATGCCATGCACCTTTAATTCAAACATACCAATTCCTTCTTTCATCCATATAGTAAGCTACGCTTTTATGGACAGGACAAAGAAGAACTTCTTTTACTATTCATTTTAAAAAAGTGCTGCTTGATAAGCAGTCATTAAACTAAAAAAGACCATAAGAAGAGGGTGTCTTCTTACAGTCTTGAATACTCAGTGAATATCATTGATCCGGGTCAGCATACAAAAAATCCCGTGCCTAAAAAAGCACATTCGTATGCCATGCCATCTCCAAAACCTCCTGAAGAATCCCCAATCATCATTCCGAGTTCAGTAAAGTAAGTTACCTTCTAATTGCCTTCATTCCATAAGAGCATAACAAATAAACCTAACCAAATTAGGTGATTTACACTCATTACAAAACGCGTATTAATTTTTTAAAAATTAATAATTAGCAATTAGATGTTGGTTCCATAAACTTACTTTCCCTCCTCTGAAATTTTCTTTATTATCTCAGGTTTGCATAAATTTGTAAACGTTTATATTGGATAAATTTCCATATTTTAGAACGAAGCAATACCTGCACCCTATTTAAAAAATGTGAAGATAATCATTAACAAAAATAAAATCATTATATAGTTGACGGAATAGATAAAATTCATATGAGCCCATATTAGGTCATCCTTTTTAAAATACCCGCTGACACTCATCACAAGCCAGCCTATATTTAGTAGGGTAGCTAAAGAAATAAAGGCTGTTCCGAGCGGTGCTAAATAAAATGGCAGCGGAAGCAAGCAGCCTATATATAAAACAATCTGTCTCTTTGTGATGGCAAATCCGCGAACAACTGGAAGCATAGCAACTCCTGCAGCTCTATATTCAGAGCACTTCTTCATCGCAATTGCAAAAGTATGCGGCATCTGCCAAATAAATAAGATGAAAAACAACACGATCGGGACAATATGAAAAGCTGAATCGATTGATGCCCACCCAATTAAAGGAGTAACCGCTCCGGAAATACTTCCAATAAGAGTGTTCCAAGTATATCTGCGCTTGGACCACATTGTATACAATACAACGTAGGTGAACCAGCCAACCGCAGCATAAATGACTGTTTCAGCTGTTGTGAATAGTAAAAGGATAAATCCGATGATCGTTAGGACAATTCCTGCCGTTAAGACGACTTTAAGTGGAATGGTACCTGTTACTGTTGGCCTCGTTTTCGTTCGATCCATAACAGCGTCAATATCTGCATCGTACCAATTATTAAGGGCGAGCGCTCCAGCCATCACTAAGGTGCTGCCCAGAATCGTTAATATAACGACATCGATGTTGTCTGAATAGACTGTATCGGTAAAATACATAGCTAACCACAGGCCAGTAAAAACAGGCAGGACATTCGCAATTAGAACAATTCCTTTAAAAAGAGACATTAAATCAGAGAATAAGTTCGGTTTGCATTGTGTATGAATTTCATCCGCTTCGTCAAATTTTCGTTGAGATAGAATCATATGATCACATCCTTCCCTAACATTTGTCTTTCGGGTTGAACGGCGTGCAATAATTACCTATATATCACATAGCAATAGAATTCCACCGATCCTATTTACTAGAGTTTTCACTCTTATTCATATTGTGAAGGATCCACAAGCAAGACATAAATCAAATAGATGACCATACAGATTGCCATCGTAATAAATCCCCACCCAAGGATAATTTGGTCCATGATTAAATAATTGTTACATAGCTGGGCATTTGATTGAATATATAACCAGCCCAGCACTAAAAACATGACGGTAAACAGGGTAATCAGATTGTTTTTCCAGTGCTTGCTAAGTTTATTCCAGGAGTCTCTGAGAGGAACTCCAGCCAAAAATGGCAGACTGATAAACTTAAAGATCTCTACGCTTTGAACAGTTAAAGCTTCATCCATCGTCCGCGGCAGCATCCAATATGCCATGATGATAAGAAATAAGAGCATCCCAGGTATTCCGTTTTGATTATATTTATCAAAAAATCGAAAAAGTCGTTCCTGAAAAAGACGAGCCATAAAAAACCCGGCGATCACCAGCATCGGCATTTGCATATGCATGTGAATGATCATAACGGATTCCATTAAGTCAGCAACCGGAGGAATCATTAACCCGATTAAAAGGACGAGACCGAATAGAAATTGATTCATCGTTCACTCCCCCTTGTCTCTTTCTAATGTATTCATTAGCTTATCTGCCGCTTCATTTACTTGTGAAAAATCCATGACATCTACTAAAGTGCCTTGTGGATTTACTAAATAGAAGGCTGAATTATGAGCAAAATTCCCATTCCCATCCGGAACGACAATGACGCCGAAATTCCCTAACAAGGAATCCAATTCCTTCTTATCTGGGATTCTAGCCATTCTCCATGTCTCCCCGTCACTTTTAAATAATTCCTTATACTTATCCAATGTAGCGGGGTCATCCCTGGCTGGGTCAAAGCTAATACTTAAAAAGACAATATCCTTGCCTATATATTCATCAGGAATCTGATTGTACACTTGAGCCATATTTTCTTCCAGTTTGATACAAATAGTCGTACAGCCTGTATAAATGAAGGTAATGAATACATATTTACCTTCGAATTCATCAATCGAATATTTCCTGCCTTCGCTGTCCTCAAAGGTTACATCAGGGAATTCGGGCTGATTCTCGATTAGCTTCGTCACTCTAGCCGTTTCTGCTGTATAAGCGGTAAAACCATCTGTGCCTATATAAAACAAGCTCAAACCAAACACCAACACAACAATACAAGAAATGGTGGTTTGCCGATTTTTGATCACGGAAATCACTTCCCAAAATCTATTTTTCTGATGGCTCTGTTACAATTGACTGTTGATTTTCGCTCCGATCAGCTGAGTTTTTTCATTATTACTCTTTAACAAGCCTATGTGATCATTACCTATTTGAAAGAGATAGCCCTGACATAAGAGCTATCTCTCCATTGAAGTCTATTACCAGGTTTTAAATGGCGGTGATCCAGGAGGTGCATTCATGATCATATCAACGATTGGGAGGACATAGGCCATAGAAATCACGAGCAGCATGAGCACAACCCACACTCCCCAGCGTTCTGTCCAATATGGCGTTTTTTCTGCTCCTGCTTCCTCTTCCGCAATTGGAAACTCTGTTACTCCTTTTGGAGCAAAGAACATGAGATTGAATACGGCATAGACTTGAAGAATGACGGCAATGAGCAATAATGTTGCCCCAATACCTACAGCTGCCATATACGGGCTCCATCCTAGCTTTTCCGCGAAGTCTCCGTAAGTTGTGAAAGAAGTTCTGCGCGGTGATCCGAATAGGCCCACAATATGCATGGAGATAGCCATTATAACCATGCCAATTGTCCAGACGATGGTTTGGACCACACCCAATCTGTTCATGCCCGGGGTTAATACACGTTTTGAAAGATAAGGAACTAACCAATAACTAATACCGAAGAATGTCATGACAACAGACATGCCTAATGTTAAGTGGAAGTGCCCTACAATCCACATCGTATTGTGGACGACTTGGTCCAATTGGTTTGTGCTTTGGACAATTCCGCCCGCCCCTGCTGGGATGAATGACACCATGGCGATAAATGGAGCTAAAAAGCGGACATCACCCCATGGCATTTTTTTATACCAGCCAACCAGGCCTTTCCCACCTTTCGCTCTTGCAGTACGCTCGAACACTCTAAACATAGCATACGCCGTCATTAATGAAGGAAATCCGATTGCCAAGCTCATGAATACGTGCATATATTTAATTGATTCCGAGATACCTGGGTCAATGATTTGATGGTGGAATCCACCTGTAATGTTCATGATCACTAATGGAATGATTACCATTCGGGTTAATAGGTCATTCCAACGGGTTCCGCCGATAATTTTCGGAACCACAACGTACCATGCAGAAACGGCTGTCAGATACCAGATATTAACCGCTGTATGTCCGAATGCCCAGAATAGTGTACGAGCAAGCAATACGTTTATGCCATCCGTCCATCCAAGAGTCCAGGGAATAATCATGAAGAGAACTTCGACCGCAACAAAGGCTGTGGCGCCAACTAAAAGAACAAAAACTCCAGTTGCAAAGAAAGCCAGGATCGGAAGATGTTCCCCTTTGTGTTTCTTTCTCCAATCCGCCACCTGGGTAAATGCCCCAAATGAAAGCATCCAGATGCCTAACACGATAAAGACTAAACCGAAGTAAAACATTGGGTGAGCCGCCATCGGCGGATAGAATGTATACATAACAGAAGCTTCATTCATTAAGACCGGAATGACGACCAGCACAAATCCGAACATTTTCATCCAGAAACCGATCCATGCCATCTTCCTTACTTTAGGAAGCAGCCCACCTAATGTATGAGAAAGTCCGGCATAAAAATAACCAATTGTGAAGAAAGCTGATAAGACAACGACTAATAGAATGCCATGAGCTGTTAATATTTGATAATAATTCAGCCATGGCGGCAGTTGTAACACACCAGCACGATTCAATCCTTGTAAAAGTCCAAGAAAACCACCTAGAAGCAATGCGATGAACGCAACAGATAAATATGATTTCGATATTCTGGCATCTTCTATGCTAATCCCCAATACTTGGTTTCCTTTTTGTTTAAATGATTTCTTTTGTAATGCAGGTTCCACTTTCCTTCCCCCTTTTATTTAACGATAATTTTTGTACTCATCGCTTGATGCCCCGCACCGCAATACTCATTGCATAGCACTAAATATTCACCAGGTTCATCAAACTTTTGCGAGATTTTTTGAATATGCCCTGGCATAACCATTGCATTCAGGTTCGTATTCGCCACCTGGAATCCATGGACAACGTCCTTTGAAGTCAGTGTGAAATGGACAGTCGAACCAGCAGGTACTTCAATTTCCATCGGTGTAAAACTGAATACTTGTAACGTCATGACAACTTCATATTCGTTTTTGCCAACTTGCTTTATTCCAGGCTGATCGAACGGCGCCGTTTGATCGACCTTTTTCGGATCAATTGTTTCTTTATTACTTGGCGGCCCCATTCCCAAAGCGATTGCTTGATATCCGGTAAAAATCATAAATACCATAATCATCCCAAAGCTTAAAAATAACCAGATTTTTTCGTCCAAATGCATCTTCATCTCTCCCCCTCCTAGACCCTCGCCATATATAATCCGAATAGCACAAAGTACGTAGCAAGAATGACTGCTCCCACAATTCCAACTGAAATCCATGTGCCGATCTTCGTTGTTTCATGAGTGGAAACTTTCCCTTTTTTCCCCTGAACGACCTCATCTTTCGCTTTCACTGAAATCCCCCCTTTGTTTTCTTACCTTCATCTTAATTGCGAATGATTATCAATGTAGTGAGTCAAATCACAGTAAAAGCCCTTTTTTAAAAAAATCAAGTAAAATGCTCAACGCGCCCCAAGGAAGCAAGGGGACGTACCTTGTGCTTCTTTCCATAATGAAAGAAAACCAAGTGCGGGGACGTACCTTGTGCTTCTTTCCATAATGAAAGAAAGCCAAAAAGCACCCCAATACTTTTCAGGGTGCCGTTTCAATCTATTAAAATTAAATTTTAAAATGACTTACTGTATCCTGAAGATTCTCAGCCATCTTGGATAAATTGTAGGATGAAGCTGATACTTCTTCCATTGACGCCAGCTGTTCTTCTGCTGCTGCAGCTACACCTTGACTATGTGCAGAGGATTCTTTAGAAATGGCTGTGATACCGGATACCGTGGCGGATACCTGCTGGGTGCTTGCTGACATTTGTTGGGCCGTTGCGGCCATCCCATCTATTTGCTCGCCCATTTCCGCCATCGATTTTAAGATTTCTTCAAAACGATCCTGAGTTTTAACAACGATACCTAGTCCATTTTGAACCTCTTGCTTGACCATTTGCATCGACTCATTTGATTGGTCCATATCCTGCTGGATTTGCCTGATTAAATCAGATATTTGGGCAGATGAGCCTTGGGATTGTTCTGCCAGCTTTCGGACTTCATCTGCCACTACGGCGAAGCCTTTCCCATGCTCTCCGGCCCTTGCTGCTTCAATTGCTGCGTTGAGGGCTAATAAATTAGTCTGATTCGCAATGTCTGTTATTACTTTTGAAATATCACCGATTTGTTTAGATCTTTCATTTAATGCCCGAATTACCTGGCTCGTATTATTTACAGATGAGTGGATCATATTCATTTGTTGAGCTGTTTGTTCAACATACTTCCCGCCCTGTTCGGCACGCTCACTTGTTTCGGCTCCGTTCTCAGCTATTGCCGCGGAAGCTTCTGCAATGTTGGAAACACCAAATGTTAATTCCTCCAAAGCTCTCGCACTTTCTTCAATGCTTTGGGTTTGTGTATCCGATCCACTTGCAATTTGTTGGATGGACTCTGTAATCTGTTCAGTCGCCTTGCTTGTTTGTTCTGCGCCGGCTGTTAACTCCTCGGAAGACGCTGCTACCTGTTCAGATGTTTCCAACACCGTTTTAATCATCCTGCTTAAATTTTCCTTCATATGGTTGAAACTATTAGCTAGATCGGTTAATTCATCCCCCGTATGATCAGCCACGCTTGTTGTAAAATCACCCTTGCCTGCAAGCTCCAAGGCTCCAGTAATAGAAGTTAGCCTTTTCTGCAGCCTTCTCGTAAACCATAAGACCACAAGGGATGAAAGAATAATAACAATAACGACAAGAATCAAGAATTTCAACATGAATCCAGATAAAATCTTTTCAATAATGGATTGAGGCGCTCCTACATAGAGGATTCCAACAACCTCTCCATTTCCGCTCTTCAATGGCATATAGGCTGTTTGATACCTGTTACCAGCTACTTCAGCTTCTCCATAATAGTTTTTGCCTTCTTTTAAGACCACGCTGGCTACTTCAGGAGACACTTGTGTACCGATATTTCTTTCCCCATTTACGATGACATTCGTAGCGATTCGTGTATCCCCTTTAAAAATGGTTACGGTATCACCAGTATCCTTTCCAATTGTGTCTACTAATTCAAAGTTTTCGTTAAAGGTCTGTTCCCCTCTGTATAACTGATCATTTTTAATTACCCATTCTCCGGGGAATTTATTTCTTATGTATCGATCACTTAAGCTTAGATCTCCCTTTGCCTTTTCAATCGCGAAGGCCTTAATCCCCTTTGTTACTTCATTTACCACAACAGCACCTATAATAATAGAAAGCAGCAGGACAATACTAAGAACGATTAAATTAATCTTCATTCCCAGTTTCAATTTTAATACCTTTCTCATTACGTTTTCCCCTTTTTGTCTATGTTTATATGATAATAGCATCATCTTTTGTAAAATCTTCAGAACCCTTCATGGACGAAATCATTCCTTCACTGTTTAAGATAGAAATGATTCGGCCATCAATAAGAGAAACCCCTTCGACAAAGTGGCTGCCCTCTATCATTCCAACAGGTTTTATCAAGTCATCATCGATATCGATTATTTCATTTGTATTTTCAACCATGAAAGCAATGTTTGATCCCTGAACCTCCAATAGAATATATCTCGTCTCTTCATTAATCTTGAGATGCTCATGATAGAGAACGAAATGACTATCGACCACAGGTACGATTTTTCCCCTGATATTCACGACCCCAATCATGTAATCAGGTTCCTGCGGGATACTCGTTGCTTCACTAATCCTTTCGATGGAGACAACTTTATTAATTTCAATTCCATAAACTGATTGCTTGGCATTAAATAAAATAAATGTTCTTTTCATTCTGTTTCTCCTTGAGAATCTTTATTTATTCCTTACAGCCGATGTGGTTTGGCGATATAGTATCCTTGAACCGCTCGCACCCCTAAACGAGAAGCCATGATTAAGTCTTCCTTTTTTTCGATTCCTTCAAGAACGACCACCATATCACGGTCTGACTTCGACAGTATGGAATAAATGTTTTTTTGCTTATTGATGGAATTTGCTAAGTTCTCAGAACATGAACGGTCTAATTTAGCAAAATCAGGTTTATTTCTAGCAATCTTTTCAACAGAGGCTGCTGTTAGTCCTAAATCATCCAATGCAATCTGAAACCCCCTGCTTTTTAACAGCTCTAAGCCTGAAACAAACGCTTCTTCTTCCCATAAATGAGATTCGACTAAATCCTCATTTATTTCAAATACAACTTTTCCCTTTATCTTTGGATATGTTTTAACTAACTCCTCTATGAATGCAGAGAATTCACGGTGCACCATGGTTGAAGGAAAAATATTTACAAAGAGAAAATACTTTTCAAAGTAAGATTCGGGATACTCGTTAATTGCATTTGAAATAGATACCGCATCAAATTCAAAAAGAGTACCCTGCTCTCTCCCGTGTTGAAATAGTAAGATTGGATTTATTCGTGGTTCAGTACGAATCAAAGCCTCATAGGCAAAGATTTCTTTGGTTTCTGTATTCCATAAAGGCTGAAACTCATGAAAAAAAGACCGCTTCCTTATTAAGCCCAAAATATTAAATGCAGGTTCACCCATTTCTCTAACTCCTATTCCTAATTAAACTCCATAAAAAAAACACTTACTTATCCAGAAAAAATCCGGGAAAAGGAAGTGTTTAGGTTTATGGCAGGAGCGCTGCCAAAATTCCATTAGTTCCTAACTAAGATTGTTCAAAATGCGAATTAGTGACAGGTTCTCTACCCTATATCCATCATTAGACCTAGTTGTATATACATGGTGTTGGTGCTAACTCCCTAAATTATAACAGGGAAAATGAAACTTTCAATGGTTTTTTTAGAAAAAATGTAAAAAATATTCATTTTAACCACTTAGAATTTTATCTTATTCCTCTCATGTAGTACAATTGGACTACTAAAAGCATATTTGATTAGGAGTAACTATGAAAACCCAGATTCCCAGACATAATGATATCGGAGAGAAAATTAGAGCAAAGAGAAAAGAAAAAGGGATAACATTAGGAGAGTTATCAAAAGGGATTTGTTCAGTAGGAAAAATGAGCAATATCGAGAATGGACATATTCCAATCTCAGCTGAAGACCTTAAGTTGATTAGTGAAAAATTAAACACATCTTCTAACTTTTTTTCTGACCCATATATCGAAACCAAGATCCAAGAACTTGATTATCAAAAACAAAAGATCAACGATTTGATTAGCCTCCAAAATTGGATTGGCGCAAAAACGGAACTGCAATCCTTCGAGAAGAAAATAAAAGAATACGATATTCCAAGCAGAGAAATTGATTATATTTTTCTTACTGCACTTTTATCCTTGAAAACGAATCAACAGCCTAAAGCAGAGAAATCGTTCCAAAGGGTAATCGATTCAAACGAGAGTAACAATTATATTTTAAAGTTAAAACTAAGAGCATTTAACGCTTTAGCCAGCATAGGGTTTGCTGATAAAAAGGTATCCCAAAGCACTGCACTGCTTGAAAGAGCATTGGAACTTTCCAAGGAAAGCCCTACTATTACAAAAGAAGAAAGGGACAATATTTTTTACAATCTGTCCATTCTCAATCTATATATCGGATCTTTGCCAAAAGCCCTAAAAAGTATCAATAGTGTAAACCATTATGTAATTTCTCCTATTGAGACAGAGTACATAAAAATACTTATTCGCTTCCTAGAAAACACTTCTAGCACAGAAGTACGGAAAGATCTATTATCACTTAGAGAGAAGTTACATCAAATAAATAGCCATGAAGGAATTATTAGAGGCTGGGCTTTAACAGTCTATACGCTAATGACTTCCTTACCAAAAGAAAATCTAATTGCGAAATTAAAGCAACCATTTTGGTCTGATACAGAAATGATCAGTCAAATTGACAGTTTAAAAGAAACAAGCCTTTCCCTATTTCAATTAGGAATCTACGTTTCTCTAACAAAAAATATAGACTCAAGCATTATCCATGAAATGTTCAATAAAACAAAACCACTGCTGCTCCAAACCGACAACCCATTATTGCATGCAAGGAACTATTATCTTGAGGGTAAATTCTACAAAGAGGTTCAAAAGGACGCTACTTATGCACTTGAGCTATTTCAAACCGCACTCGAAACTTTAGACGATTGGTACGAAGGCCTTTTAAAGGCAGATATTCTATTTGAAATCTGTAAAATAAAATCAGTAGAAAGCGATGCATTAATTGCATTAGAGCTGTACCACAGTCATTTGGAAAACCAATTTTTATTTTGTCATTTTCACGACTTATCCATGCCATCTTTTAAATACTAGAAGAAAAAACGAAATAAATCATTCCCAATAACCCTAAAAAGTGCCTGCACCACTTGAATTTGGTCGATGAATTGACAACCTTCGGAGGTACAGGCACTTATTATTTTTGCCTTATTTATACTTGTGTCATCCCCGGCACGGGTCTTTATCAATACTTCCTTACAAAGAACAAAGTGGAATTCCCTTTACAATTCAATCGATATATCTAAAAATCAGCCAAAAAATAACCATAAGAGGAGGATGTCTTCTTACGGTCTTGAGCATCAATGAATATTTTAACAAGGTCATAGCCAAAATTCTGACCCACATTGTCCCCGTAATAACTTTCTCCACATTAATATTGCTGCTTTTGGGATGGCTTCTTAAATTGAAGTTACCCATAGACAAGGCTTCTGACTTGTAGATCAATACGCGCAAGGAAACACCATGTGGGTACTTATGCTGGAAATTTCCGCAACGGTAATTGCTGTTTCTGACAGAATTAATACTCACTTAATCAACAAGATAGCTCCCGCCATCACCGGGGTAAGCACCATGGCACTTTTTAAAATTGGCAATGGTACATTGTTTGTAAATTTTGCTCCGATGTAGGATCCAACCATGGTTCCAGCCAATACCTGCAGCAGGAGCACAACGTCAAAGTATCCTTCAAAATAATAGCCTATCCCGCCAGCCATAGCGATTGGCAAAATGACCAGCATCGTTGTACCGACTGATTTTTGCACGGAAAGTCCTAAAGTAATCATCAGTCCCAATTGGATAAACGGAGCGGAGCCAATCCCAAACGTTCCCGATAAAATACCTGTAATACCGCCGACATGAACAGCCCGTATCAGTTGAACACCTCGTCGTGGATTTGTTACTCCCGCATCTGATATTTTATTTACGATAAAAAGACGGAACAACAGCATAACGGCGGATAAAAACAGCATTCCCGCAGTCAGCCAGTGCAAGGAATCAACCGGAATCCACACGGCAATTTTTGATCCCCAAAAAGATGCTATTGCTCCAAAGACGCCTACAGTAAGCCCTGTCTTCAAATCGATATTCCCCTGGCGATAATGGCTGTAAGCCCCCGAGAGAGTTGTAAACACCATTGCCGCAAGCGAAGTCCCGAGGGCCGTATGAATGGGCACGCCAAATCCAACTGTCAATATCGCAATAATAAAACCGGAACCCCCGGCACCAATAAAACCTACTAATAAACCCAATAACAACATAGTAAGTGTGATCAATGCTTCCATCCCCCTATGCAAAACAGCTTACTATTTAAATAGCCTAATTTCTATTATAGAACTTCAATAGGTGAGGACTGTTTTCGTAATTAAAAAAAGTAACATCATTACTTGTTTCAAAATCCAAATAACATATTCCATTTTTTTCTTCTAAGTGATATAGTCAAAATGCTATAATAGGCAATTTTTCCTATAAAGAGGTGGTTTTCATGAGTTTTATTACCAAATGGGCGTTCCGAAACAAGGCAGCGGTCACATTAGTTACAACCTTGACCCTGCTCCTAGGCCTGGCAAGTTATTTTACATTGCCAATGGAATTCCTTCCCGCTGCTGATCAACCGCAGGTAATGGTTGTTGTCATGGGACAGGGAACTGATTCCAAAACAATGGAATCTCAGGTTACAACACAAATTGAATCAGCTATTTCAGGTGTAAAGGGAAAAAGCAATATTTTTTCCACTACCGGAGATGGTTACGCCAAAATTGATGTAACCTTTGAATCAGGTACAAATATGAAGGAAGCAAAGCAGCAAGTGCAGGATTTATTAAGTTCAATCCAGCTCCCTGCAAATGTTTCAAAACCAAACATTGTCCAGCTTAATACCTCCATGATTCCCATCGCAGATATCGCAATCACCTTCAAGGACGGTCCGACAGCCGATAATCTCGAGTTCTCATCCAAGAATATACTCCCCCGCTTTAAGGATATAGATGGTGTTGGCAACATCCAAACCTTTGGCAAAGACAATTCCTATGTTTCTATTAAAGTGGATAATAGCCTCCTTGCTCAAAAGCAGGTTCCCCTGCAAGCAGTGATGGGCGTACTCCAGGGCAAAAATTTATCTGCTGCCATCAGTGAAAAAACAATAGATGGCAAAGCAAGCAATATAAAGGTTTCGGGTTCAATTGATGGAATTTCAGACATTGAACAGCTGCCTGTAGCGCCTGGTGTACTCTTAAAGGATGTCGCCAAGATCGAAACGAAAAAAGCAGAAGGCGTCATGATGCGCGTAAATGGCGAAGAGGGCATTCTTCTGATTGTCACGAAGGAAAGCAGTGCAAATGCCGTATCCGTGACGAAAGAACTTAGAGAAACAGCAAAAGAAATCAATAAAAAATATCCTGACGCTAAGGCAGAAGTGGTTATTGCCACTGCCGATATGGTAAAGTCATCCGTCAGCTCCATGATGAAAGAAGTCCTTCTTGGCGCACTGTTTGCAACGATTGTCATCATGGTCTTTTTAAGGAGTATCCGTTCGACCTTTATTGCCATCATCTCGATCCCGCTATCGCTGGCACTGACTTTATTCCTTTTAGCCCGCTCGGGAGTCACCCTGAATATCCTGACACTGGGCGGAGTGGCAGTTGCCGTCGGACGATTGGTCGATGACAGTATTGTTGTCATCGAGAATATTTTCAGGAAGCTGCAAAAAGAAAAGTTTTCGGCGGAATTGATTCTTACTGCGACAAAAGAGGTTGGCCCTGCCATTACCGCCTCGACCCTTACGACCGTTGCCGTATTTTTACCGATCGGCCTTGTCAGCGGCGGGCTGCAGGATTTCCTTCTGCCATTCGCATTGACACTTACGTATTCCCTGCTTACTTCTCTTTTGGTGGCTCTGACTGTAGTGCCGCTGATGAGCGCAGGACTTTTGAAAAACGCAAAATTGCATGAGCATAACCCATCAAAAAAATTCATTGGTTTCATTAAATGGTCGCTCAACCATAAATGGGTTGTTCTGCTGCTTTCATTTCTTTTATTTGTGGGATCAATTGGAACATATGCTGTCATGCCTAAAGGCGCGGTGGACAATTCAACAAAGGATCTTGTATCCGTCAACTTGAACTATCCAAATGACACCCCTTTGGAAGAAGTAAAAGAAAATACGCTTAAAATGGAAGAGTATATCTTGGGGCTGAGCGAAGTAAAGGATGTTTTTACACAGCTTGGCAATTCCGAGGAACAGGCAAAGTTCGGTGAAGTCCGTTCACCAACGACTGGCTCTTTCATGGTCATTCCAAAGAACAAAGAAGATATGGATAAAATCGTCAAAAAAATTGAAACACAAAAAGAGAATTACCCTGATTCAGGCTTCTCTGTCGTAGCCGCATCTCTAATTGGCGGCGGCGGTACAGAAGTTACGATCGATGTCGTTGGCGAGAAGATAGAAGATATCGAAAATGCAGCAGCAAAAATTAAAGAAGAAATCCAGGACATTAAACATGTAGAAAAAGTTTCAACCAATCAGGAAGCCAAGAAAACAGTTTACACGTTAAAAGTGGACCCTGCCAAAGCAAATGCCGGAGAACTAGCTGGGCAACTGGCTGGCATGCTGAACCGGACTCCAGCAGGTACGATCACTCTTGATGAAAAAGAAACAGCCGTTTTCCTGGAGCCTTTAGTAAATCCAACATCACCTGAGGATTTAAAGACGATCCCTGTCATGACTGCCGCTGGACCAGCGCTGGCCTCAGACCTTGCCACCCTTGAAAAAAGCGAAGAGGCTACAAGCAGATTCCATAAAGACGGTGACACTTATATCCGCGTAACAGCGACAGTGAATCCTAGAAATCTATCTGAAGTTGCTGCAGCCATCAACAAAGCCGTAATCGGTACTCCACAAGACAAGGGCCTTAAATTTGTTGATGGGGTTGAAGCTTTTGTAGGTGGAGCCAATGCACAGCAAATGGATGATTTCACTGATTTGTATATCACAATGGCCGTTTCCATCGGGCTTGTTTTCTTAATCATGGTCATCACATTCAAATCAATGCGCGCACCGATCGCCATTCTTTTCTCCTTGCCGCTCGCAGCCATCGGAGCAATCCTTGGTTTGTTGATCAGCAGGATTCCTGTTGATATCACAGCACTGCTTGGAGCACTGATGCTCATCGGAATCGTTGTCACGAACGCAATCGTCCTGCTTGACAGAGTGAAACAAAACGAAGAAAAAATGATCATGCGCGATGCACTTGTCGAAGCAGCAGCAACAAGAATGCGCCCAATCCTGATGACAGCTGTCGCAACCATATCTGCAATGGTCCCGCTGCTTTATAAAAAAGCAGAGACAGGCAATCTAGTCTCCCAAAGCCTTGCAGTAGTAGTCATCGGCGGCCTCGCAGTCGCCACCATACTAACACTCATCGTCATCCCAGTCATCTACGAACTGCTGCATTTCAGAAAATCCAAAAAGCAACGCTTAGAACAGAACAAGGAGCAAGGGGACGTACCTTTTGCTTCATCCTTGTAAAGCACTGGGAAGTAAACATGGAAGCACAGGGACGTACCCTGTGCTTCTTCCATGATGACGCGCGGGGACGTACCTTTTGCTTCTTCCATGATGAAAGCACGTCCTATAATGTGCACCAACAATTAATAATCAGAAGCGAGTACAAGAGAGGCTTTGAGTAGGTCCAAATGGGTAATATGCCTATGGTGTCTCGTTAATAATAATGTAAAAAGATCCGGAGTCATTTCCGGATCTTTTTACTCGTTTAAGAAGTGGATTTGGAATGATCCGTTGCAGAATCATCGCCTTTTTTCTCCAGTATCTCCTTAATTTCTCCGACATCACCTTTTGCATTTATAATTTCAAAAATTTGATTTAATCCTTCGGAAGTTTCCTGATCTTGATCTTTCATTTAATTGCCTCCTTTTCACATTGGTAATAGATTTTCCGAATTCCTTTCCTATATCCATAAACAAATTGTTTTCAGGCTTATTTTTTATAAATTGGCTAAATAAAAAAGCAGGAACCAAGTTGGTTCCTGCTCCAAATAAATTACGCTGCCTTTTTAACTTCAATCGTTTTTCCTGCTTTACGCCAATCCTTAAATTCTGCCGCAGCCGTGAATAGTACGTCTGTGGATGAATTAAGGGCGGTTTCAAAAGAGTCCTGTAAAACCCCGATGATAAACCCTACAGCAACGACCTGCATGGCGACATCATTCGGGATGCCGAACAAGCTGGATGCGAGCGGAATCAACAATAGAGAACCGCCAGCAACTCCCGAAGCACCGCAGGCACTGATTGCAGCCACTACGCTAAGAAGGATGGCAGTCGGGATATCCACTTGGATACCTAGTGTATGAACTGCAGCAAGCGTCATAACAGAGATTGTGACGGCAGCTCCAGCCATATTGATGGTTGCGCCTAATGGAATGGAAACAGAATAAGCGTTCTTATTCAGGCCTAAATCTTCACAAATTTTAATATTCACAGGGATATTTGAAGCTGAACTGCGTGTGAAGAATGCTGTTATACCACTTTCTTTCAAACATTTAAAGACAAGCGGATATGGGTTTTGCCTGATCAAAGTGAACACGATGAGCGGATTGACCACAAGAGCCACAACAAGCATGCAGCCAATCAGAATGGCAAGTAATTTTCCATAGCCAAGCAATGATCCAAGACCGTTTGATGTAATCGATTCAAATACAAGGCCCATGATACCCAGTGGAGCGAACTTGATCACCCACGTAACGACTTTGGACATTGCATCAGATAAATTCGCGATCACCGTTTTTGTTGAATCAGCGGCATTCTTTAAAGCGAAGCCAAGAAGGACCGCCCAGGCTAAAATACCGATATAATTGGCATTTATAATAGCATTTACAGGATTATCAACGATGTTGAGCAATAACGTTTTAAGAACTTCAACTACACCCCCAGGAGGTGTCATGCCCTCAGCCCCAGCTGTAAGTTTCAGGCTTACCGGGAACATAAAACTTGCAATAACGGCAATAAGTCCGGCTGCGAAAGTACCAAAAAGATATAAAGAAATAATCGTTTTCATATTTGTTTTATGGCCGCGTTTATGCTGAGCAATGGCCGACATAACTAGGAATAAAACTAATACAGGGGCAACTGCTTTCAAGGCACTTACAAATAGAGACCCTAAAATGGCAACTGGTTTTGCAAGTTCCGGGATTGTTACCGCAAGGATAATACCAATTAACATACCCACAATGATTTGTTTCACCAGGCTTACTTGATTCAACTTCTTCAGTAAATCTTTCATCGACGTCTCCCCCACCAGTAAGTTCTTTTTTTCTTTTACATTGTTATACTTTTTTGCTTTGGTTTTGCAAGAGGCTGACAAAAGTTATCTAATAGACTCGAGACACCTTGTCCTCTGTAAAAATACAATTGTCCTCGTTTCGTGTATTATAGATGCAAAAATGATATATTACAATATAAAACTTTGAATTTACCAAAAGTTTTAACTATCTAAATACTCAGTCAATAATACATTAAACTGCACCCACCTGTTAATAGATAAATCTTCCCAGGAATGAAGCGCGGGGACGTACCCTTTGCTCCTTTTAATGAATAGTTTGGTAAAAAAATGAAGCATGAGATACGGCCCCATGCTTCCTTTTAGCAGATTTTATAAGTGTTTTTATAGGTGCGGGTACTCCAAAAGAGAACGGCTTATGGACATACCATTTGCTTCCTTTTACGACTTCTTTTCAATGCAAAAGTTTAGAAATCTGGTGAAAGATCCACTTATTAAACAGAAGCATAAGATACGTCCCCATGCTTCAGCTTAATAAACAGAAGAAGCATAAGATACGTCCCCTACTCGAATCGTACTCTCTTCATCCCTACTGTAAGAAACACAACCGTAAACGCTAGCAGTATTCCGACTGGTCCGATGATGTCAGAGAGTGCTCCTCCTCTTGCTGCCAGTTCTGCGAAGCCTTCCAGCCCCCAGTATTGCGGTACGAATCTGGCAGCCTGCTGCATGAAGTTTGGCATGATTTCCAGTGGCCAGTAAACTCCTCCAATCATGCAGGTGGAGATGATGATGAGGTTGCCAAAGACGGATTGCTGTTCTGAGGTTTTGACGAATCCTGCGATGAAGAGTCCGAGACCGATGGTGCACAGCAATAAGCTTGAAACAAGAACGATGTTGGCGAGCGTGTTGCCCCATTCCACATGAAACACCCATTTGGACACAAGCATCAATATCCCGAATTGGATCCATCCGATTAAGAAGAAAGCCAGCAGATACCCACTTAATAGTTCCGGCTTCGAGGCTGGTGTGGACATCATTCGGTACCAGACTCCGGTTTGTCTCGCTTCCAAGAGCACTCCAGTAACTGAGAGCATGGCTATCATGACAAACATGATTGTAAAGCCGGCTGAGCGGGCTGTCATATTGTTCATGTTTTCGAGTTTACTGTTTTTGGTTACCGTTACGGTTTTCACTGCGGTCGGGACGGAAGCTAGCTCGTTAGAAATTTTCTCTTGAATGGCGGCAGGGCTTTCTCCTGTTACGTCGTGATAAAAGGTAGAGGCCGCTGCGCTGATTCGAAGTTTGGTGATACTATCATTGATGATTTGTTGAACCAGGGCCGATCCCTCAAACGATGGCGAGGAAACAAACACGACTTCCGGTACTTTCTGTTTCAACAGCTCTTCTTCAAAACCCTCATCCAGACGGATATATCCCGTTATTTCTTGTTTGTCGAACTTCTCACTAGCTGATTTATCATCTTCCATACTAATATTTACTGCACTTGTGGTTTTCACTTCATTGATCAATGCCTGTGATAACTGAGTATTGTCTATATCAACCACTGAAATTACTGGTTTATTCTCCCCATCTCCTGAAATTAGTCCTCCAAATATGAAGGTGAATAATAAGGGCATCCCAAACAGAAGCAGGTAGGACTGCCGCTTTTGAAAGATCCGTTTTATTTCAAAGGCTGCGATGGCTCCAATTCTTCTCATCCTTTTTTCACTCCTTATCTATGCTTTAATTTCATGGATCCGGCCAATAAGGCTGCCAGTCCGCTTAACATTAAAATCGTGACGGGCATTACAAGTGTATTCCAAGACGTGCCGTCCATGATATCCAGCAAGCTATCAAGGGCCCATTTGTTCGGAGCGATGCTTGCGATTTGCTGCAAAACGCTTGGAAAAGCTGCCATTGGAATCATTGAACCGCCTAGTAGTGCCAGAATTTGCACTCCAATTCCTCCAATGGAATCTGCAGTTTTTTCTTCAGTTATGAAACCAGCGATAATCATGGCAAATCCCGAAACCGATACGGAATAGGCCATGCCGAGTACGATAAGCTGCCATACATTGCTGCCCCAAGCTACTCCAAATAGATAGTGGGTGGCGATGATAAACACGATGAATTGCAGGAAGGCAAAAGAGAGTGTCCCCAGGAATTTCCCAGCCATAATAGAGGAGTGGCGGACCGGACTGTTCATCAACCTTGCCAATGTTTCTGTATTTCTTTCCTGAATGATCGTTTTTGCACCGATTGTCGTATTGAATAAAATGAACATGACTCCCATTGCTGCTGCGTAGTATTGCATTCCCGTAATCGGTTCCTTTCCATCCTTTTCCATGGTTACACTATTCACAGTGGATTCCGCAACTTTCGAGAGTTCTGCAGTAAGCTCCGTTACGTTCTCAGAAATATTGATATTCTGATTCGATACGGGGACGGCCATATTAAACCCCTCCGCTACTGTTCGGGAAGCTATAGATACGGATGTGACCCGGTTGATAAAGGATTTTGTGATGGAAGAAAGAATGGAAGCCTGAATTTCTTTTTCGGGGTCCTTTAAAATGGTCACCTGTTTGCTTTCACCCTTCAGCAAACCCTCTCCCCATTCGGCAGGGAAAAGCAAACCGGCATCTATCTGCTGATGTTCTAATGCTTCTCTTAAATCGGATTCTGTTTTAAATTCCTTTAATGTGATGCTTTCACGTAAATCCTTTCCCTGAAGAACCTTATTGAGAAACTGGACAGTTACCTCATCTGTGGAATTCACTACTGCCCCCGCTGTCATTTCCGGAAGGGCACCGCTTTCGCCGAATACTCCGCTCAGGGCTGAACCGAGGATTGCCGTCAATACAATCGGCATCAGTAACAGCGTGATAAAGGACTTCTTATCCCTGAGGCGGATTTTTAAATCTTTCCATGCTATTGTGAACATCCTCATCTCTTATCCTCCTAGTCTCGTAATGATCGTCCTGTGAGCTGCAAGAAAAGCGTCTCAAGATTCGATTCTTTCATTTCTACCGCTTCTATTTTCAATCCAAGATTAACTGCTGTTGTAATAATGGAACCTAATACCTTCTGGGGGTTCTGTGCAAATATCTCGATGATACCTGACTCTTCCTGGTAAATAATCTGAGTCACATCCGCTGCTTCCTTCATTGCCTCCATCGCTTCATCAGAAAAGGATTCGACTTTCATCTGAATGAAGCTGCTTCCCGCTAAGCGGCTGCACAGTTCAGCTTTAGTTCCGATGGCAATCACTTCTCCGTGGTCCATGATGCCGACGCGGTTACAGAGAAACTCCACTTCTTCCATGTAATGGCTCGTGTAGATGATCGTCATGCCTTTTTCGTTCAAGGCTTTGACCGTTTCCAGGATATGATTGCGCGACTGCGGATCAATTCCGACGGTCGGCTCATCCATAATAAGCAGCTCTGGTTCATGCATTAAGGCGGCGCCGATGTTGATCCTCCGTTTCATTCCACCGGAAAAGGTTTCAATGCGATCTTTTTCCCGGTCCTTCAATCCGACGATTTCGAGTACTTCTCCCACCCGTTTTTTTGCCTGCGCACCTGTCAAACCGTACATTTTTCCCCAGAAGAGCAGATTATCCTTAGCTGACATTGTTGGATAAAGGGCGATTTCCTGAGGAACCACTCCTATTTTCTTTTTGATGAATAGAGGGGATTTTTTTACCGATTGATTGGCGACAAGCACCTCCCCTTGGTCATATTGCACAAGGCCGCAGATCATCGAGATTGTTGTCGATTTCCCCGCTCCGTTCGGTCCAAGCAATCCGAACGCCTCGCCCTTTTTTATCGTAAATGAAACATTTTTCACAACTTCTTGTTTTCCATAGCTTTTCTTCAGCTCTTTAACCTCTAACATTTCTCCACATCCTTCGTCTTTATGGGATTGATCATTTTCATTCGCAATATCTAAAGTATAAAGTGGATGCCTGCAAACCAAATCCCTCCAGCGATAGAAATTCCCATAAAAAAAATACAGCTTTAATAGCTGTATTTCATGGAAGACTATGCCAAAAGTCACGGATTAAAAATTTGTTATGTTATACCTGACAGCAAAGATGGCTGCCTGTGTCCTGTCCCTCAGCTCAAGCTTTCTGATTAAGTTGGAAACATGGTTTTTCACGGTACCTTCTGTGATGTACAGTTCTTTGGCAATCTCTTTATTATTCAATCCGAACCCAAGCTTATTCAAGACCTCCAGCTCCCGTTCCGTCAATTCTTTAATGATTTCCGGAACCTCGCTGATTTGATCGGCGGACTGGCTTCTTTTCATTTCTCTGATAATTTCCGCTGTCAGTTCTTTCGGAAGCACCATGCCTCCTGATTGGACAGTCATGATCGCCTGCACAATTGCATCGGTCGGCATGTCTTTTAACAAATATCCGCTTGCACCTTCTTCAAGAGCTTCAAAAATCAACGCACTATCATTAAAAGTCGTCAGCATCAACACCTTGATATCTGGATAGGCGGACGTGATCAGCCTCGTTCCTTCGACTCCATTTGCAACAGGCATGCGAATATCCATCAGCACAATATCCGGACGCAAGTGACTCGCTTTTTCAAAAGCTTCCTGCCCATTGGAGGCGACACCCGCCACATCTATCTCCGGACGCAACGCTAAAATGGTCGCCAGTCCGTCCCTCATCAATTCCTGATCATCGACTATTAAAATATTGACCATCTATGCTCCCCCTATTTGCCACTGCATATCTTTCAGTGGAAAACTTGCTTTCACAACAAATCCTTCTGAAGATGTGCTTTCAAACAAGATAGTCCCTCCATGTTCAAGGACTCTTTCTCTCATATTTTTCAAACCAAATCCAGGGCTTACCTTTGTTGCCCCCGATCCGTTATCTTGAATCATTATACGAACAGTTGATTCCGATACATCCATTTGAACGGTGCATTCCTTCGCCTGCCCATGGCGGACTGCATTAGTGATCGATTCTTGAATGACACGGGTTAAGTCTAATTGAATGGAAATTGGTAGTTGGGCTACATCTCCTTTTACAGAGAAACGGGATGCGAGCCCAGTCATTACTTGATAATCCTCCAGCAGTTTTTTCACTGTAGTGACGAAGGACTGTGGCTGATCATGATCTTTCAAGGTCCTGACAGACAAGCGGATTTCCTGGAGAGCATTTCTCGCCAGCTCTTCACAAAGCAGCATCGTCTGTCTGCTTTTTTCAGGCTGAGAATCCATCAATTCCTTTGCAACCTGAAGCTGAACGAGCAGCGCGGTCATTTTGTGGCCGACCGTATCATGAATCTCGCCTGAAATCCGGTTGCGCTCACGCACCAGGGTTAGTTCTTCCACCTGGCTGGAGTAATGATGCAACTGCTGATGTGCGTTTTTCAAAGCAAGGTGAGTGTCGTGAAGCTCGCCGTACTGGGTTTCGATTTTATCCTGGGCATGAAGCAATTTATGTATAAGTTTACCGACGACCGCCTCAAATACAATAAAAGTAAAGTTGATGATATTTTCCCTGATTGATATCGTGCCAGTAACGAGATAGATATAGTAAAGACATACGCCCCAAATCAGGAAAAAAGCAACTGAAAATCCCCAAATAGCCCTTTTGTTTTGCGCTATTAAGAAAAGAGTAACGGCATTCACTCCGAACAAAATTAAATAAAGAGTCGATTCGGGATAAAAATAAACAAATCCGACAATCAGTAGAAAGTCCAATGCTAAAGGAATAGAATAATATTTTTTTCCAAGCGGGGTTGCCAAAAACAGATGATTGATACAGAATCCTATTCCTGCTGCAATCACAAAGATGAGCTGAGTTGTTGTAGGTGTATCCACAGAAGAATAATAAGTAAAACTGATTAAAATGAACATGACCAACCGGAGACTGCTCAAAAAGGTCAGCTTCACACCATCACCTCTATTATGAGATTTTTCTCCCTGTCTTACATGCTTGAGAAGATAACACCATTATAATCTTAATCTTATAATTTGATAAGCTAGTAATTAACATTTATTAACAGGAGAGCCATGGAAGCAAAGGGACGTACCCATTGCTTCTTATGATGACTTGTTTAAGGCGCAAAAGTATTGAAATCCGGTGGAAGATCCACTCAATAAACGGAAGCATAAGGTACGTCCCCACGCTTCTGTAAAACCAACCTGAACACCTGCCCACACTTTTTCATATTATATATTCTGAAAAAAGTACAGTTAGGAGTAATGGTATGCCAAATGAAATAGATAAACAGCCAATTGAAGTGGTGAATATAACAAGTCCGGCCTTAAATTCAAGGCGTGGAAAATACTTTATAGGCAAAACCGGATTACTGAATTTCGGAGGCGGATATTACGCATGGGGCGGAATCGTAAATCCGGTTGATTCTGGAGTCAATGTATATATCGATATTTTTACAATAACAAACTTTTCAAATCAAAATTTCATAAGTGAAATCTGGTTAAACGCCAATCCTCCAAGAAAAGCAGCAGTCTCGTCACAGGTAACTCCAACAAATCAGGCTATTTCACCTTCTCCACAACCAAAGGCAGTCATGAAGTATGCTGGTTATTCTGCTGAACCCATGACAAAAGGTGTGAATATATTTGATCGAATTGTTAACCAAAATTCCACCCTTGTAAGTGATTCACACAACGGATCCATTATAATTGGTCCTGGAGGCTCCTTCTCAATCCTTCTAAGACCGCCGGGTTATCAATACATCACAGGAACAATCGTTTTGACTTGGTGGGAGGAAGCGGCCAATGCATGATCATGAGAAGTCAGCCATGAACTTTGAGTCAATGGATAACGAAAAACACCTCAATGAGGTCAATATACTGCCCGAAAATGTTTATCACTCTTATCTCGGAGAATACTTTCTCGGTCAAACGGATCTCATATCCTTCGGTGGCGGGTACAACGGATGGGGCGGACTGGTCAACCCGCCGGACTCCAAGGTGAATATCTTTCTGAATGCCTATACCATTAGCAACTATTCCAATGAGGCGTTAACCACTGAAGCGTGGATCAGCAACATCCTTCCCGGAAGCGGAAAAACGTCGGCAAATTTCGCTGCCGGAAACCAAGCCATTATTCCGCCGCCAATGCCCAAGATTAAAATCAAAAATGCCAGTTTCATATCTGGAAAACCGAGCGGTGGCACAAACGCCTTTTTAAGAAGGGTTGAACCGATTACGACCCTTACAAAACATGATTTTCAAGGTATGTTCATCATCCCTCCAGGAAGTTCTTTTTCATTATTCTTTTTGTCCCCGGGGAAAAGACAGGTACATGCAAGAGTCGCCTTTGGGTGGTGGGAGGAGAAAGTATAATAAAAGTTTAAAAGCGTTATGGTTTTGAATGTATTTAGGAGAAGTATGAGGATTTGAGGACTTGGGGAAAAATCAAGTTTCATTTAAGGGTGCATAGAAGATATTAAAGAACAAATAAGATTACTTCATACAAAGAAGACGGCTTTTCATACCATAAAAGCCGCCTTCACTATGCTATCTCTCATCCCATGACGGAGCTGGCCATACTGCCTTTGTTTCTGCAACACCTAAGGGCCATATAATTTTATATTCCTGATTGATAATTTGAGCCAATAATGCATCCGCCAATATATTTTGCCCGTTTGAATCAAAGCGGACTCCTCGCCATGGCATTATTAAATTTTCTCCTGGAATGTTTGTTTGACGCAGAGCTCTTCTTATTTCATCTCTATTTATACTTCCGGCTCGATTAATGGCATCAGCCAGGACGAGTAAACCTGTAAAGCTGCGTGCATTGGTTTCATTCATATTCTCTTTATATCTGGAGCGATAAAGTTCATTGACTTCCGTTACAATTGGTTTGACCCTGCCCAAACCGAGTGCCCAGGCAACACGACTAATGATATTATTGCCATCCTCCCCTAGCCTTTCCAGAAATTCCGGTATGGTGTAACCTGCATTTTGAACCACCAGCCCTTCTGGAAACCATTTTAACCTTTTAAGACCTTGAACTACATTTATCGCATCAGAAAGGAATTGATGCCCAAAAATGGCTTGTGCATTGCTTTTTCGAATCCTGGGGAGTTCATTCAAAAGCGATGTAACAGGCGGGGTATACATTTCAAAAGCTACCAGCTCACCTGAGAACCTCCGAATAAGACTTTTTTCGATCGCAGCTGCTTCCAATCCAAAAATAGAATCCTCGGTCAAAATAGCAAAATTGCTGATCTCTTTGCCTCTTGATCTTAGAAAATGAAATAGTTCAAAGAATAGATTGGTATATAAATGATCGTTGGGTGCTGTTCTGAAAAAGTACTGAAAATCCCTCTCTGTAAGCGACGGTGCAGATGCATCTGGAGTTAAGAAAGGAACCTTTTCTGCTTCTGCAATAGCGGAAGCTTGTAAAGTCACACTGCTTTGATAAGAACCAATCAGTGCTGCAACTTTCTCTTTAACAATTAATCGTTTGGCTTCCTCCCGGCCAGTTGCCGGTATACCCTGAGAATCTCCATAAATCACCTTGATTTTTCGATTCTATAATAAGGGAAGTCCTTTAGTACGAGCTAAAGGCAAAGGCAAATCATATCGATTATTTACGATCTCAACAGCCAGATCAATGGCTTGGCGAATATCCTTCCCAACTGCTGCCAGAGAACCTGTAAAAGGATAGATGGCTCCAATTTTTATTTCTTTTCCCTCTTTCATTACTTCTTCCTCCCTATACCATTAAGAAAAAGTCAGTTGTTTATTTCTATTCAATATATAAAAGATGGCTTATCCAAAATCCTCATTTTTTCAAAGAAGTGATAATACTTGGAATCAATTTGTTTATAAGCACACTCAAAAATCCCTAAGCAATAATTATTCAAATATTCTGTACTTTAATCAAATACTTAGTTTATACTTTTCATATCAACGTTTAAGGAGGAATTTCAATGAGAAACATCATGAACAAAACCGTACAAACATATAAGGGGGAAACACTTCTTTAATTGTAACGGTGTACTCCCTTATATGTGTTTATTTAAATAACACATAAAGGGGTAACTCATGGATTTTCCAGTCAAAAAATTTTTCTCGTATTATAAACCGTATCTTAAATTGTTTTTGTCCATATTGGCATGTGCTTTGCTCGTATCAGCATTGTCTTTGCTGTTTCCGCTGCTCGTCCGGTATATTACAAAGGATGTGCTGGAGGGTGACCTGTCTATGGCGTTAAATAAGGTGTACTGGATTGGCGGGCTGATGCTTTTGCTTACTGCAATCCAGAATATCGGAAACTACATTGTGGACTATAAGGGCCATGAATTGGGTGCCAGAATGGAGAGCAGCCTCCGCACCGAGCTGTTTGAACACATGCAAAAGCTTTCTTTTAGCTTTTATGATAAGGAACAGACCGGTCAGCTTATGGCCAGGATTACGAACGACTTGCTTTGGCTATCTGAGCTGTACCATCATGGCCCTGAAGATTACTTAAAATATCTCGTCCGCTTTATCGGAGCATTTGTCATCTTGTCCTTTATTAACGCGCCATTGACGATTGTGATATTCTGCTTTTTGCCGATCCTGGGATTATTTACTTTATATTTCAACAAGATGGAAAACAAGGCCTTAATAAGAAACAAAGTAAGAATTGGAGACGTAAATGCCCAGGTGGAGGATAGTCTGGCTGGCATCCGGGTTGTTACGTCTTTTGCCAACGAGCAGGTAGAAATAGGGAAGTTCAACCGTGAAAATAACCGTTTCCTTGAAAGCAGGATCAGCTTCTATAAGACAGAGGCTAACTTTTACAATGTGATCCAAACGCTAATCCAGCTTGTTACAATTGCGGTAATCATCTTCGGAAGTTCAAGCATCGTAAAAAATACATTGGATTTAGCCGATTTGATCACTTTTATGCTGTATATAAACTTTATGCTCGAACCGATTCAAAAAATGGTTCAAATGAGCACGCTATTTCAGGAAGGAATCACCGGCTTCCAGCGCTTTACGGAAATCATGAATATACAGCCAGCAATTGAAAACAAACCGAATGCAGTTACACTAAGGGAAGTCCGTGGCGAAATTGAGTTTAAACACGTTCATTTCCGGTATGATGACCATTCGAACCATGTCCTTGAAAATATGTCTCTGAAAATACAGCCTGGAGAATATGTTGCCTTGGTTGGCCCATCAGGTGCAGGCAAAACCACTTTCTGCTCGCTTATCCCGCGCTTTTATGATGTGACTGGCGGCAAGGTAATGCTCGACGGAACCGATGTCCGTGATATCGACCTCTCTTCTTTAAGAAAGAACATAGGAATCGTTCAGCAGGATGTTTACCTGTTTGCAGGAACGGTGATGGAAAATATCCGTTACGGAAATCCAGAAGCGAGTGATGAGGATATTATCGCGGCAGCCAAGCGTGCTAATGCGCATGACTTTATCATGAAGCTGCCGGAAGGTTATCAATCCGAAATTGGACAGCGTGGGGTAAGGCTCTCGGGCGGACAAAAACAGCGGCTTAGCATCGCCCGTGTCTTCCTTAAGAATCCGCCAGTCCTTATTTTGGATGAAGCAACGAGCGCACTGGATAACGAAAGCGAAAGCATCATCAAGGAATCGCTGGATTTGCTTGCAAAAGGGCGTACAACCATTGTCATAGCCCATCGCCTTTCAACCATCCGGAACGCACAGCGGATCATCGTATTGACGGAAGAGGGTATTGTGGAGGAAGGCACACATAATACGCTGCTTGCAAGGGATGGAGCTTATTCTCACCTCTATTCCAAGCAGTTTGAATCAATAATGTAGTATTCGTTTTTTAAATCGGCTCTCTTATAATGGGCCGATTTTTTTTCAGCTTTTAAAAAAATATAAATTCTAGGTACTGATTCTCACCCATCATTCAAAAAAAAGTAGGCAGCTCCCTTTTGGGTCAGCTGCCTTCTCTTACCTTACTCCGCTTTTACCTTCAAGTGGGACACTGCTACTGTTCTCCCATTCCCCTCCAGATTACAACTATCAATATCCGACTGGCCGAAAGTTTGTTTTTTCAATTGAAGGACAAACATACAATCAAGGCAGCAAACATGAGAATACCATAATTACAAGTCTATCATTCATAAATAAACACTCAATATCCAAGTAAAATCAAAAACTGCAAGAATACTCCGTTAACCAACACAGAGAAGAAAAAATGACTACACTTCCCTATCCATTTATGAATGACTTTATAAAAAAATTATAAGGAGTGTGTTATCTTTGGATCCAAATGATTTGGAAAAACTTAAAAAAGAAAGGCAAAGAATGCACGAAGAAAAGGTGAATTCGAAAAAGAAGGAATACATTTCGGTTCAGCAAACGCCGGCAACAGCATTAGAACTCGCAGAAGCAATTCTTTCACCGGAGTCCCTAGAATGTTTACTCGATGCTGCGTTAACGGCAAATAACCCGGAGCAAGGAGCGGTGCACACGTCACCCCTGCAAGGATTCCCGACGGAGGGTACTTCGTTTGCAGTGCTGAGCAACGGAAACGCTGCTCAAATTGCGGGTCCTGCATCAAATTTCTGCAGCACCTGTTATAACTCGAGCGGTGTAGATACAGTAACGTTGAATCTCCAATTTTCACTTTCATCGAATCCCGGTAATTTAACTTTTGATTGGAAGTTCGGGACCGAGGAGAATCCAAGAAGCCGTCTTGACTTTTTCAATGTGCTTGTAAACGGTACACCAATACCCGGTTTTCCAGTTACACCACAAGATGTTGTATTAGCTCCGCCCACTCCAAATGATGTGTGTTTTAACAATATTAATCCAACAATACAGACTGCTTCATTCGACCTTTCTCCATTCGCAAATCAAGTTATTACTTTATCTTTCCAAGTTGCAGACACAACGGACTGTATCTTTGACTCTGCAGCTTTTATCGATAATCTGGTAGTTGAGGGCTGTATTCAAACGAGCTGTGCACCATGTGATGATACAGTGGATTTCTGCTGCTCTGTTGTCGTCCCGCCAAACTTTACGATTGACAATGCATCTGTACAAGTTGGTTTTGAAACTAATTGCCTGCAATGTGTGGTAGAGCCCTGCTTTGTAAATGTAGAAATCCCTACTCCATGCGGAAGTCCATTGAACTGTGATGTTGATATCAATTCCGTAAGAGCAGTCGGGTGCATCCCATTTTATGTGTCCGTGACGGGAACACATAATCAAAACGGCTCAACAGCTTCATTCTGTTGCCAAGGTGTCACTTGCGTTGATAATGTGATCTGTTCCATTTGCCTCGATGAAGAGAATCCATGTGCTCCAGGATTCTTTGATACTACTACGGTTAATACGCCTATTTCCGTGAAACTGGCCGGTACAGATCCATGTGGAAATCAAATTTATACCATATCTGGAACGCTCCGGCTTCCCGCCTGTTAGGCTAAGTAAAAGGAATCTCAACTTGGTGCCTCTATTGCTGTCACCAAGTTGAAATTCATTATTTTACATAAGGAAAAGAGAACGGTTGGATTTTAAGAATAAAAAAATTGGCCGGTGTGGAGAACGGTTTGTATCCCGGACTCCACACCAGCCAACTAACTGCTTACTATTAAAATAACTGTTTGGAGGCAATCTATTTCAGCTCGAAGTGGGGAAACTCCTACTGCTCTCCAATTCCCTCCAGATTCTCGGACGCAAACTGCTCAAGCAATTCCCGCACTTCATCTGTTGTCTTCGTGTTCATTAATTGATTTCTTAATCCAGCAGCTCCCTGGAATCCCTTAACATAAATCTTGAAAAAGCGATGAAGAGCCGTGAACGGCCGCAGCTCTAAGTGCGCAT
The DNA here is from genome assembly GCF_049532715.1 of Heyndrickxia sp. MSNUG. Taxonomy (NCBI): domain Bacteria; kingdom Bacillati; phylum Bacillota; class Bacilli; order Caryophanales; family Bacillaceae; genus Heyndrickxia; species Heyndrickxia sp. MSNUG. The sequence goes on along the minus strand of NZ_CP150978.1, from coordinate 389,308 downwards.
ACTTATCATGAAGCTCCATATGCAGTCTTAAGAGATCAAGCAATTCCTCACTGCTGTGTTCTTTCTTCTCTTTTTCAAATGCAAATGGATTATGGAAAATTCCACGCCCAATCATAACCCCATCAACACCATATTGTTCAACGAGCTTCAATCCAGTTTGACGGTCAGGTATATCCCCATTAATCGTCAAAAGGGTATCCGGCGCCACCTCGTCACGAAGCTTCTTAATCTCCGGGATCAGCTCCCAATGCGCTGGCACCTTGCTCATTTCATCCCTTGTACGCAGATGGATGGAAAGATTCGCAATGTCCTGTTCCAAAATGTGTCTTAGCCAGGACTTCCATTCGTCTACATCTGAGAAACCAAGCCTTGTCTTTACACTTACAGGCAAACCGCCCGCTTTTGCAGCTTGTATTAATTCTGCTGCCACTTCCGGACGGCAGATCAGGCCGCTTCCCTTCCCGTTCTGCACCACATTGGGTACCGGACAGCCCATATTGATATCCAAACCCTTAAAGCCCAGTTCCGCCATCCCAATACTCATTTGCCGGAAGTTTTCAGGCCTGTCCCCCCAGATATGGGCGACAATTGGCTGTTCATCCTCTGTAAAAGTCAAACGCCCCCGCACACTTTTGATTCCCTCAGGGTGACAATAACTCTCACTGTTTGTAAACTCCGTAAAAAATACATCAGGTCTTGCTGCCTCACTTACTACATGACGAAAAACAACATCCGTCACTTCTTCCATTGGTGCCAGTATAAAAAAAGGCCGTGGTAAATCACGCCAAAAATTTTCTTTCATCGTGCCATTCAAATCCTCTCATTAAGGGATACCAAGCTAACCCCTTATCCCAAAATTAAAAAGCAGAATATCCCTGCTCCTTTTACACTTATACCATGTTTAAGCACTTTTTATCAAACTGATTGGAATGGTAATTTTAACTTTAGAGCCAGGGGGACGGTTCTCGCGTTTCATTCGCAAATCGAAGTACTACTATCAACAAGGAAAAATCGTGACACTAAAAGAGCCTGATCCGCCAAGGGATAAGGCTCTGCTATTTACATTACACCAGTACGATACGTGCAACTGTCTCACAGTGTGGTGTGAACTTACATTTTCTATGAGGACTTTTTATATGTTTGTTGGAAGAAGGTAAAGAGAAAAGATTCTTATTTTCTCTCAACTTTTCAAATTAACAAAGGCTCTATGACTAGACGCCTAACATGTCATGGAGCACATATCCGGAATCCAGTATAATTTGATCATTATAACCGCTTAAGTAAAACTCTGTTTTGGTTAGAAGCAGGACGTACCCTTTGCTTCTTTTGAGAACTTATATTCAGAGCAAAAGTATTGAAAGATTTTCTTAATAAAAGGAAGCATGAGGTACGTCCCCATCCCGCCATACCAGACGTTCTTTCTCTTCTATCTGCTTTTCCAATGTTTCATCCCATCGTTGGTGCAGGGTATTCCAGACACGTGCATAGAATTTGTCTTGTTCTTTATTGTAGAGTTGAAATTCGAGACATGGGATGTGCTCAACTTTCTGTTCGTCAAAGCTATTTACTGCAGCCACTACTGTTTGGAAGCCGTCTTCCTCCTCACCATTTCGGCTCTCTGCGAGAACTTGCAGAATACGGTCCTTCTCTAAGAAGTTCTCATAATTTCCATACCGGTAAAGCGGCAGTTCTTCGTCAGTTTCAGGCAAAGGCTCGGTCATCTCTGGCCAAACCTCATCGTGAATCGGGCTGTATGAAAGCACTGCCGACTCTTCTGCCAACTCCTCTTCCATAATCCCTGTTTTCAACTGCCCGTGCCCTCTCGATGTCAGCCTGTAGCTTCCTTTTTCCAGTGTGATCAAACCCGTGCGCTGCATTTTCTTCAGTAAATCTTCAATGAACAGCTCCTCGACCAGCAACAGTTGAGATAAATTGGCTGCCCGATGGATTTGGGCCTTTTCAATAGTGAGCAACATCATTTTCATGAGAATGTCCATTTTAGACCGTTTTACACGATTAAATGCCACTGTATAAATGGTCACCGGGAATTGCCAGATAACCGCTTTCTTGATTTGGACAGCTGGATTTTTAAGTAAATTCGCATGTAGCTGCTTTTTTAATTTATCCATTCATACCCACCTCTTCAAGGGTCTGCAATCCATTGTGCTTTTTGACAGTTTCAAAAACGTGAGTATACATTTTTCTGGCATCCCTATGCTTCGTCCGCTCAGTGAACATCTTCGTGCTGCCAACCATCACAAGCAGCTCTCTTGCCCTCGACAAAGCCACATTCAGCCTGCGATAGTCTTTGGCAAAACCGATATCATCCTGCTTATTATCGTGATTACGCACCATACTTAACAGAATCACATCCATCTCCATGCCCTGGAATCTATCCACTGTCCCCGTGCGGATCGTTAAGTGGGACAAATGCAACTCCTGTTGAAGCATACGGTCGATCCTTTTCACTTGTTCTCCGTAAAAACTGATGACTCCAATGCTTTTTTTCTCATTGGTTTCCATTCTTCCAGCTCTCTTTGCCTCAGCACTTGCATCATCCAATTCCTTCAGCAATTCGCCAATCCTTTTCAATTCAGCCGGATTGTACAGGCTTTTTCCGCCTTTCATTCTTTCTTCGAAAAATAAAGGCTCGTTCGGCATATCGAGCCAAAGGAAATGATTGTTTCGCTTGATGTGCATTGATTCCAGCTTGTGGTCCCGATCCAGATCGGAGTCGATTAAGCCACATTGGAGCTGTTCGTTTTCTTGCAGATAAAATGGCGTTATCGTTTCCATAATGTTTTCATGCATCCGATATTGAATAGCAAGCATCGTTTTATTGTTTTTCGGCAAGTTTTTAAACAATCGCTCAAAAAGCGACTCATTTAAAAGCTTTTTAAGTTCCGCTTTTCCTTCAAAGTCTTCACTTTCATCCGCCATTTCCTGCAGCGTTTCCTCCAGTGTATCGTTACCCAAAAGAGGCGGCAGTTGATGATGGTCGCCGACCAGAATGATTTTTTTTCCTTTCAGCATCGGCAAAAGGAGCTCCGGCGGGGTTGCTTTTGATACTTCATCAATTATGACAACGTCAAACATCGGGTAGTTTTCAATGAAATCTTTGCGGGCGGAGGCCACACATGTTGTTCCAATTACATTTGCATGCTTCACATAAAGCTTGCGGATTTCATTCAGGTCATGGTCATTTGCTTCTTCTAGCAAGGACTGCCACATTCCCTGAACTTCCTGGAACAGCGGTAGTCTCTGCTTTTCCTGTTTCAACGACTCTCGGGTAAAAGAAACGCTCGCCAGCTTCTTTAATACCTCTTCATGCTCCTTTTCGGGTTCTAAAGAAATGATTTCAAGTAGTGGCGTTTGTTCAGCTTCTTTTTCTTTAATTATGCAGGAGAACTTTTCTAGACGGACTTCGATTTCGGTTTGTTTCTGCTTTGCTTGCTGCAGCTGGAGAGATTCTTGTTCCCGTTTCTGGCGATTCATTTCAACCCGTAGCTTTGCTTGTCCATATTGCTCTTTCTTGGTTTGCAGTTCAAACGTCTTGGCTTCTTTTTCATGAAGCAATTCTTTTGCATTTGGAATAAATACTGCTGAGACCCTGTTTTGTGCGTACTTGTTTTCCAGAAAAGTAAGCTTGGCAGTCTGTTCGTTCATCTCTCTCCGATACTTTTGTTGCATCATCTTGTATTCATCGAGTTCAGGCTGAAGCTGGCGAATCAGCTCCTGTTTCAAATGCAGAAGTGCTTCTTGTGCCATTTTTTTATCTGTATTATTCAGTTTTAGCTGGTCCGCTTTTTGCCATATAAAATGTCTCCGGCCATATAGGCCCTTAAGAAAGGTTTCAAGCCTGTTATGATGAATGGTTGACTTTTCTTTTAACTCACTTCTCAGTTTCTCTAGAAATTGGTCAATTTCGAGAGCAGTCGTAACAACTGGAGGCATGTTTTTAAATTGTTTTTGGTACTTCTCCTCCCTCAAAAGCTGCTCAAGATAGGAAATCGCCGGATTTAATTTTTCATTATATTCCTTTAACTTACACAGCTGATTGAGTCTTTCGCTAAGATGATCGAGCTTTGCGATGAATGACTGCACTAGAGGAGAGCGGGTCAGATTTTGTTCCAGAATGATCCACTTTAAACTGTTGAATTTTTTGGCGGCAGTTATTCTTTCTGTTATAGCTTCCTTCTGCTTCATGGCATCTTTCCATGTCTCACATTCAGCAGAAGCCTTGTCTATCGTTTGTTTTAGTTCATTCATTTCGTCTTCTAGCACCTGAAGGGCTACACTGTCTTTCAGCCGTACAATCTCTTCTTGGTTGGCTTCCAACTCTTTTTGGATAAAGTCAGGATCTGGCTCTTCGACCAGAAAAGTTTCGTCTTGATCAATGGTTTCATTTAACAAACGTAGAGATTGTTCGGTTTTCTGTAAAAGCAGCTGAACTACTTGCCCCTCCTGTTCAACATCATGAATGTTCTTTTTATGCTTTTCAATTACCGACTGAACTTCATTATACTGCTGCTGTGCTTTCTTCTTTGCTTCAAGATTCGCTTCCAATTGCGCAAGCTGTTGCTGGAGGCTCTCTTGTGCCTGTTCATTCGCCGTCCATTCCGTTTCTATTTCTGTTTCCCGCTGGTTTCGAGTTTCGATTTGGCTGGAGACTTCTTGCAGCGTATGGTCTTTCCAATACTGTCCGATATTCTCCTCGATGAACTTCTTGCCCTCTTCTTCTATGCTTTCCATCCGCCCCACTCTGAGGATTCGGATCTCCTTGGTTGCCAGCAATCGGCCGAGGGCATTGTCGACCGCTAAATTCGACTGCGACGCAACTAGCGTTCGCAGCCCCGCCTTCGCATTTTGCAGACAGATTTCAGAAATAACGGTTGTTTTTCCTGTTCCTGGAGGCCCTTGGATGACGTATAAGTCTTCAGCAGACATAGCGCCTGTGACAGCTGCCTGCTGGAACTCGTTCAATCGATTGTGAAACTGCAGCTTTGCCTGAGCTTTGACCTCTTTGACCGGCGGCTTATTTTCAAATAAAAGACGTTCCAGTTCAGGATTCGCAGCCAAACCGTTTTCTAATTGCTTAAACCCTTGCCGAAGTCTTTTCAACTGGCTCAAGGTTGCAAAATTGCTAAAGATGACTTCCTTAGAAGGTACATCAAGCCGCTGCCTGCGGGCCTGAGCTTCCATATAACTGTGTAGTTCCACTTCAACCGTGGAAGCCGAACGATTCGTTTTTAGAACTTTGCCGATCTCCTGGTCCATTCCTTTTAGCTTGACGCTCATATCCTTGAGCGACTTCCAATCCTTTTCATTCAGCTCACAGCCTGTTATTTTTACCGTACTGAAGTCATCATTGAATAAAAGCGTAGAATAGCGGGATGTTATATCAGGAATATCTGCGGACTGCTCCTGAATTTTCAGGTAGCCTTCCCAACTCGCAATACGCTTTTTCACATACATAGAACTTTCCTGGGCAACCGGCATGTTGTGAATTAAGTTCAGTAACCCAAACGGTAAAGGTCCACTACCATGAACATTTAAGTCAAAAGCGAGTTCTGCCGGAAGGCGCCAATTAGACGGCAAGGGGATATGTGCCGGTCTCGTCGTTACATTTGTCGCAACAAATCCATCCTCTTTTACCAAACAGTGTAAAACAACAACAAACCTACCATATGCCTCTGCCAGTCTTTCATTTCTTTCAATGTCAAAAAACAAGGCAGCCGAAACAAGACCATCTGCCGATTGCGGATACTTTTCTATATAAACATAAAACGATTTCTCCAATAAAAAAAACGATCGCTCATCCAACCCAGCCTCTCGCATTTTACTCTTTGCCTTATTGGTCAAAACGATCGGACAACGATATGCCATTTTTTGAGAACTTTTCATATATCCACCTGCTTTTTTTAACAAAAAAAGTTTTGAAATAGTTAATTAATCTATAAGTATATACAGTTTTTTAATTAGGTTATTATAGCATAATGTTTAGGGGTGGAAGTTCAGGTTTATTGTCCAATTTTTGGTGGGGGGATTTGGATAAAAAGAACCTTATCCGTCAAAGGGATAAGGCTCTTTCGCTTAAAGTAATTCCATCTTCGCCACACACTCAACATGCGTAGTCTGCGGAAACATATCAACCGGCTGCACCTCAACCGTCTTATACCCGCCATCCTCAAGGATCCGCAAATCCCTCGCCAGAGTAGCTGGATTACAAGACACATACACAACCTTCTTCGGTTTCATATCAATAATGGTCTGCATCAGTGCTTCGTCACAGCCTTTACGTGGCGGATCGACGACTAACACGTCGGCACTGTTGCCTGCAGAATACCAGGCAGGAATAACTTTTTCCGCTTCACCAACTGCAAATTCTGCATTGGTAATCTCATTCAGCTCAGCATTTCTCTTTGCATCTTCAATTGCCTCGGGAACGATTTCCACTCCGAATACCTTCTTTGCTTTTTGCGCTAAAAATAACGAGATCGTGCCGATGCCGCAGTACGCGTCGATGACGGATTCTTCGCCAGTCAGCTCTGCGTATTCCAAAGCTTTGTCGTAAAGCACCTTCGTCTGCTCAGGGTTTACTTGATAGAATGAACGGGCTGAAATCGCGAACTTAATGTCACCGATAAAATCATAAATAACTTCGCTCCCCCAGAGGACCCCTGTTTTATCACCTATGATTACATTCGTTTTCTTCGAATTCACGTTATGAACAATCGATTTAACCTTAGGCAGACGAGCAATGATTTCCTCAACCAGCTTGTTCTTATGAGGAATCTCATTCGTTCTCGTCACAACGACTACCATCAGCTCGCCGGTCTGCCTGCCGTAGCGGGCCATGATGTGGCGAAGCACTCCTTTGTGCGACTCCTCATTATACGCCTGGATTCCGAGCTCACTGGCGATCTCTTTTACCGCCTGAACGGCTTCATTTATTTCATGCAAATGCAAAAGACTCTCGTTCGTATCAACGATTTCATGGCTGCGCGGCTTGAAAAAGCCTGCAATTAGCCTGCCGTCCTGCTCGCCAACCGGCACCTGGGCCTTGTTCCGGTAATGCCATGGATTCTCCATCCCCAAAATCGGATGCACTCTTACATCCTCAAGCTTGCCGATGCGCGTCAGCACCTGCTTCACCTGATTTTCCTTATACTTCAGCTGCCCCTCATAGCTGATATGCTGCAGCTGGCAGCCGCCGTATTTGTGGGCATCCTCTGCCGGGCAGTCGACCCGGAATGAACTTTTTTCCATAATCTCCATCAAGCGCCCAAAGCCGTATCCTTTGTTTGCCTTGATCACCTTTACCTTCGCTTTTTCGCCAGGAAGGCCCCCTGGCACAAAAATCGGGTAGCCCTCAACCTTGGCCACACCCGCGCCGTCATGCGTCAAATCCTCAAACACTACATCTATAAAATCGTTCTTTTTAACCGGTATAGTTTTGCTCATGTTTTCCGTCCTTTGCTGTGAATTAGCTAAGTCAGATTTTATCATAATGAAGGGCGGATTGCGAAAAGCTTATTTGGCTTCCACTTTCTTGGCCCGGCCCTGTTCAGGGTAACTCTCCGCTACAGGCCCCTCTGTCCAGAACATCACATGGTTGCCTTTTTGAAACTGATCTACTTTGTCATAAATGAGCCAGATGAGTTTCAGACCCCCCTGGTCGATCAGTGCCTCGCTCGAAGCATCTTTGATATCGTTATACGTGTCCTGACTGATCTCCTGTACAATCAGAATCCGCCCCTCTTTTTTCTCTAAAATAAACCCCTCTTTTGAATCAGAATTCTCCAGCTTACCTGTACAGCCAATCACGATGACCGAAATCGCTACCACCAGCAGAAAAAAGAACTGCATCGCTTTCATCTCTATTTCCCCCTTTTCCAATTCGACGATTCCTTGTTAAAAAAGTTACCGTCCCTCTAGCCTAAAAATGCCCATATAAAAAGAAGCAGAAGATCCGTCCCCCTGCTTCTAAAAACGCCACTAAAAAAGTAGCCGGAGATCCGTCCCCGACCCCAAAAAAAGAAGCAGGAGAAACGTCCCCTTGCTTCCCTTATTCTACGGAAAATTCCTGTTCGGCTTTGTATTTTGGTCCTCCTGTTGGTGTCATCCAGACTGTCAGTGTATAGTCTCCTTTTTCGAGGGAAAGTCTTTTCAGATCAATGACATAGCTCAAAGTTTCTCCCTGTTTGATCTTTACTTCACCCAAAGCCTGTAAGAAAGCGGCTGTGCTTGAAAATAGAAAGATTTCTTCGCCGTCCTTATTTTTAACCGAATAATCATATCTCTGTGAGCTTGTGAATTCCAGGGTAACTTCCTGTTCCGTCTGGTTTTTCACTTCGTACTGAAAAACCAATGGACTTTGCCGTGTCAAACTTGCAGCCACTTCTCCTGCCACGATCCCATGCCCTCCTCCACCAGTACCATTAACTGGTTCGTCATTTGCAACCTTGTTCTCCGTTCCGCATCCCGAAACCAGAAATCCCAGTAGCAATATTATAATCGATAATTTTTTCATCGCCCGCTCCTCCTGATAAATCCATCAAATTATCCTTCACTCTATTTGTCAGAGAGTGCGATCAAAAGGTTACACGGATGGGAAATAAAAATCCCACTCACAGGAAGCATCCACATATACCGTCAAACCTGGAACACGAGAACCGTCCCCATGTTCACCCGATGAGAATCTTTTCTTCGGCGTAGCGGAGATTTGCTTTTTTGGAATGAATGGCGAGTGCGAAGGCCATGGTTAATGGTCCAACGCGGCCGATGAACATCATGATGGTAATCAGGATTTTGCCCCACGGACTTAAATCCGCGGTTAACCCGGCACTCATCCCTACGGTTCCGAAAGCAGATACGGTTTCAAAAGCAATGAGATGCATCTCTGCTCCTGGTTCCGTTATGGTCAGCAAAAAGAAAATAACAAAAATGAATATAACTCCTGATACAGCAATCGATAAAGCCCTGAATACGAGTGAACTCGGTATTCTCCGTTTGAAAATATTGATATCTTCCTTATTCGTGACAACTGCCCAGAGCGTTAGAATCAATATCGCAAAGGTGGTCACTTTAATTCCGCCGCCCGTCGAACCCGGAGAAGCACCGATAAACATTAGGCCCATCATCAAGACAAGGGAGCTTAACGTCATCTGGCTGATATCAATAGAATTGAAACCCGCTGTCCGAGTCACGACACCCTGAAAATAAGCGGCCCACCATTTGTCTCCTGTACTCAGGCTGCCTAACGTTGCCGGGTTATGATATTCCAGGGCAAATATAAGAACCGTGCTGCCAACGTTGAGCAACAACGTGAACGCTAAAACTATTTTCGTATGCAAAGAGATTTTCGTGATTTTTTTCTTTTCAAAAACATCAGCTATGACAAAGAATCCAATCCCGCCGACAATGAATAATCCTGTAATGACGATATTCACGGTAGGGTCCCCTACCCATTTCATTAAACTATCAGCTTCCAGACCAAATCCCGCGTTGTTAAAAGCTGAGATCGAATGGAAAATTCCATAATAAACAGCCTTTCCAACACTCATTTCCTGCGCCCAGCGAATCGATAATGCAACAGCGCCAATCGCTTCCACTATTAACGTAATCACGATCACGCGCTTAAGCAGCTGGATAATCCCCTGCAAAGAAAAAGCGTTCATTGACTCCTGAAGAAGCATTCTTTGTTTGTAGCCAATTCTTCTCCCCATGACAATGAACATCAAAATCCCGCTGGTCATAAAACCCCAGCCCCCCACTTGAATAAGAGCTAACAAGACAATCTGCCCAAACAAAGTGAAGGTCGTTCCCGTATCAACGACTGCCAGTCCCGTCACACAGACAGCAGAAGTGGCCTCAAACAGCGCATCTATTAAGCTTAAATGATGCCGGTCTTTCGTTGCCGCAGGAATCATGAATAGCAAGGTGCCAATGATAATCAATGCTAGAAATCCGAGTAAAAGAATATGGGCTGGGTGTAATTTTACGATTCCCGGCCGTTTAATTCGCTGAAAAAATGACATATTGTTCTCCTTGTATCATAACGGCTTATATTATTTCTTTATTATTTCACAAAGCGTTGCAGCGTAAACTTCAGCAGGTTTGTTTAGGTCCTTCTCAAATGACTGAACGGTTTAAAAAAACGGAACAGGAGAACCGTCACCATATTCCACTGGCAGCCAGACGTTTAATCAATCACCTAAACCCTCATAATGCAATCCACTTTCATAGAATTGTTCGTCTGGGACTCCCACGGAAACCTGTTTTATTTTATCCCCATCCACTCTATAAGCATAAACCCAGCCTTTTTCATTCGCAAAGCTCACTTCCAGATGATAAGGATTATAGCTGCGGCTCGTCCTTGTGCGGACTTCCCATTCCTCTCCGGGATACTGAACTTCCAGATATTCATTTAGCTGCTCAATCTTGATTCCCAGATGATAGTCGATCCAGATTGGCCTGATAGCGAAAAAAGACAATTCCGCCAGGGCTGCCGCAAGGACAATATACATGCCGATCCGCCTGAATTTTTTCGGGAGGATAAAAGCAAGAACAAGGAACCCTGCAGCAATTCCTAAAGCTATTAAAATTTCAATAATGGTAATCGGGTGCATGCCTATCCTCCTTAGTAAAAACTAGCTTTTGATAGACTTCCTATCAAGCAAACCTCTTTTCTCCACATTACCATTTTATTCTATTTTTCTGCTACTTCATTTTATTAATTGAAAAATAAAAAAGACCTTCTGGATAGAATGGTCTTTAACTTAAAGCAGAAAAAGGAAGCAGAAGAACCGCCCCCCATTACAACACTCTATATCTTGATAATCTATATTTTTCGATTAGATACTGGACTCCATATAGCAGGTAGGCTTTATAGTGCAGGTATAGGAAAAATTGAAAATGATTTAATCTGTTTAGGCTGATGATTTTTAGCTTTTTCAGTACATCAATGAACAGAAACGCGAAAAGACCATCAGCGATAACATTAAGCAACACAAACTTTTTAAAGTTTCCGTACGAAAATTTCAGCAGCCACATGGAAAGCGGCATGTAAGGACCAACACTAAACGGAAGTTCATCCTTTATGAAGGATTTCCGCTTATCATAAAACTTCCACCACTTCCGCTTATGCCCATACAGATGATTGATGATTTCAAAAATCACAATAAATATGCCTGCAAAACTGTAACGTTTTATACTGCGCTTGCCTATAAATAACAACGATAACCACGGAATCATGGTAATCGCTAGATTAAATAAAAAGTGCCGCCTTGACGTCATGAACACTCCACCCATCCTAAGAATTCTACTCTTATTAAAATAACCAGTTTTTATTAAAAAAACCGAAATTTAGGAAGTGTTTATTTTTATCAAATACAAAAAAGACGGAATCTAAACAGTTCCGTCTCTACTGGTTACTTGTTACTTCACTTTTTGCTTCGACAAATATAAGAATGCTTTTATCATAAAATAACTGACTTCATCCGGCAGCAGTTCTTTAATCGGCTTCAGCTTGTCACGTCCTGCTTCTGCAACTGCTTTTTCAAGATCACCGATGTAGTCCGCAGGGATCAGCAGCGAATAATCAACTTCCATTCCCTGCTGGATGCATTGAATCAGATGGTTCTCCACAGTGCTTTCCGCGAGCTCACGCTGAGAAGCAATCTGGCTCACAGACAGTTTTTCCTGATGCAGCTTGTACGTTCCGAGATGGGAGTCACCGACGGTTTTCTTCCTTGCTGGTTTAGGCGGCTCTGCAGCTGCATTCAGCACGGGCTGCCGCTCCGGGTTCTCCTCGCAAAACTCTATGATTCTCTCGATAAAAGGCGCTCCATACTTCGTCAGCTTGTGCTCACCAACTCCGCTGACTTTAAGGAACTCCGCATCTGTTAACGGCAGCTTCAGGCACATGTCCTTCAAAGCTGAATCGGAGAAAATCACAAAAGGCGGTACCTTTTCCTTATCCGCCACCGTCTTCCTAAGAGCCCGCAGCTCCTCGAACAATGGATCATCATTTGAAACCTGCTTGATCTGGACTGCTTCTTTGCGGAAAACTTGAATTTTACCGAGAAGAACATCCTTCCCTTTCGCTGGGACATAGATTGTCGGATATGAGCCGTGCTCGACGCCAATCAGCTCCTGGGAAATCAGGAATTCAATCAGGTCATTCACCTGCTTGGCGTTCCGATCCTTCATCAAGCCATATGTCGGCAATTTATCGAGACGGAATTCGATGACTTTTTTGTTTTTGGAACCAGTCAGGACATTGGCCGTCATCGCTTTCCCGTATTTCTGGCCCATCCTGATGATGCACGACAGCACCATCTGCGCATCCTTCGTGACATCCTGCGTTTCGCGGGCATCGGTACAGTTGCCACAGCGGCCGCATGGCGTCGTTTCGGTTTCGCCAAAATAATGGAGAATGTAAGACTGCAGGCATTCCTCGGTATGGCAGTAGCCGACCATCTGCTGCAGCTTTTCAAGCTCAGGGGCCATCCGTTCCCTGTCAGCAGATTGATCGATCAGGAAGCGCTGAACCTGTACATCCTGCGACGAATACAGCACGATACATTCGCTGTCCAGCCCGTCACGCCCTGCACGGCCTGCCTCCTGATAATAACTCTCCATATTCTTTGGCAGCTGGAAATGGATGACATAGCGGATATTACTTTTATCGATCCCCATTCCAAATGCCGAGGTCGCGACCATGACCGTTGCTTCATCCTGTAAAAATCGCTCCTGCTCGCTGTTCCGGTCCTCATCGTTCATCCCGGCATGATAACGGGCCGCATTGATTCCTTCCTTTTTCAGCCACTCGTAAAGCTGGTCGACATTCTTTCTTGTTGCCGTATAGATAATGCCAGCTTCCTTTTCATTCTTTTTCACAAATTCCTTCATAAACGATTGCCGGTCCTGGCCTTTAATGACCGAGAAGCTTAAGTTTGTCCGTTCAAACCCTGTAATGACGGTGTTCTCACGGTTTATTTTTAGCGAGGCACAGATGTCCTCCCTAACCTTTGGTGTAGCCGTTGCCGTTAAGGCGAGCACGATTGGCTGCTTTGGCAGACGGTCAGCAAGACTTGAGATGTGCAGATAGCTCGGCCGGAAATCATGGCCCCACTGGGAAATACAGTGCGCTTCGTCGACTGCGATCAGCGGGATGTCCATGTCCTGAAGATCGTCCATAAACTCCCACGAACCAAGACGTTCAGGTGCAATATACAACAGCTTGTACTTTCCCCGGCGCGCATCATCCATGCGGGCAGCCGCTTCCCCGGCTGTCAGCGAACTGTTGATATAGGTCGCAGGAATGCCATGCTGGATCAGCGTGTCGACCTGGTCCTTCATTAAAGAGATGAGCGGAGAAATAACAATAGTCGTACCCGGCAGAACAAGAGCAGGGATTTGATAAACAATGGACTTACCGCCGCCAGTCGGCATGACACAAACCGTGTTCTTTCCTTCGAGCACGGAACTGATGGCCTGTTCCTGACCATGGCGAAACGAAGAATATCCAAAATGATTTTGCAATAACTCACGGGCTTTTTGAAGCATGATAGGCGGGCTCCTTTCAAGGTAAAATTTTGAGGGGATTTAAGAGGAGTAACAATCATATTGTAACAGATTCGCTGATTCAACCCAATGAAAAAAGAAGAAGCAAAGGGACGCTTCTTCTGGAAGCAAGGGGACGCTTCTTCTGGAAGCAAGGGGACGTTTCCCCTGCTTCCTCGCCGAAGCACAGGGACGTTTCCTCCGCTTCTTATAAAATACATTTCAGCACACCATAGGATGATAGAATCCGGTGAACTCTTCTATTAAAAAAAGGAAGCATAAGATACGTCCCCATGCTTCCTTCGTTTTAAACCCTTTTATATTTTCTATCAAAATATTGCTGCAGGCCATTGCTTGTGAGAGAAAATGCGAAGATCGTGATGCCTATTGCAATGGTGCCTGTGATCGGCAGCCATGGGTGCGACCAGATATGCTTGGTGAGATCCAGGTAATAGGTCGGCCAAATGTTGGAGGTGTTCATGGCTTTGTACCCACCGCTCAATTGCGAAACGAATTGGACGCTGAAAAAGATTTCAACGATTCCGAGCTGCCCGATCAGGAAGAGAATCCTCCCCAGGTCCGAAAAAAATTGGACGATGAAGAAAGGCCTTAACGGCGGCCAATAGTAGTTCCGCAGCATCGCCAGCGCTGAAGAGCCGGCGACAATTCCTGCCTCCACATAAGGTTTTTTCTTGATATCCAGCATTCCTTGATAAAAGATATCCGCCACCCTGCCTACCTCAATCAGAGCAAGAACGATCATGAACCACAGGTACCGATTCTCCGAAAAAACGATAAACGGTGTGCCTACGATTAAAATGATAAAGAAAATGGGCGGTATGAATGAAAACAACCGATTCCAAACGATGAGGATTTTATGGAAAAATCGCGAATAAAAGCTCGCCAATGCCAGTGGTATGGCGAAAATATACCGGATCAGGGCAATCGCCAGAATGGTAAGCAGCGTTTCCTTCGTCCCCAGCAGCAGCTTGCTCAATAAATCGACCCCATTCGCATCCGAGCCGATTGGGTATTCTTTTGATAGGGCGAAAGGCGGCAGTTCATAGCCGCCATCTTCTTTCTGCCTCATCACTTGCTCTTTTAAAGATGTGTCAACAAACGGAAGGTATGGCGCCGTAAAGGCGATAACCAACAGGAAAGATAGTATGAGTAAGCCTATTGTCAGTGATTTATTCATGATTCATCTCCTGTGAAGCCGGTGTAACGATACTTCTGAAAATCTGCGCCACAAGATTCGAAACAAGAATGATCGATGTAAAGAAAATCGTGTAGCCAAACGCCGATACTCCGTCCATCCCAATTTCAAGCCCAATGTTGAAGCCTGTCCCGCTAAAGACCGCCTGGAACAGCCCGCTGGCAGCTCCTTTGAAATCCGTCAGTTTTTCGACGATAAATAGGTTTGATAATACATAGAGTGTGATTGTATTTGCATGCGCAAGGATTTTGGGCAATGAATTTTTCAAGATATGCAAGAACAAAATTTTTGTGCCAGAGGTCCCTTTCGATCTCGCGGTTCGTATGTAGTCATTCCCCTCCTGCTCACGCAGACTAACATTGGTGATATTCGCAAGGTAAAAAACAGGATAGATCAATAAAAATAGAATACAAACAACATAGGTTTCGAGATTATCGCTGCCATACAAAGCGACGTGGAAAAACAGCCCTTTTTCATATAGATACATCAAGCCTATTTGAGTGATGATGATGAAAAAGAGATCCGGCATCGAGATGAACAGCCACGTCGTCCCGTTCCCCAAAAAGTTCAGCCTTCGCTTCTGCATCCGGAAATCAAAGATCCCCTTCAATACACCAAAAATAAAAGCCAAAATCAAGGCTGGCACAATCAGCAGCAAACTCTTCCAGGCCTTGGGCAATATTTTTTCCGAGTAAGACTGGCCCGGTATGATTTCCCCCAACCCCTGGTTTTCTTTTATATACTGAAAGAAACCCTTAATATTCGCAATGTGCTTGTCCACATCATAAACATAGCTGGCCGATTCAAATTGTCCGCCCTTCCCCACCTCATACTTCGTCGTATTCGGCAAAAACAAAATCGCTATAAACAAAAATACACAAATAATCCATAACAAAAATTGCTCGACTGCTTTTTTCAAATAAACCATTTTTCCTCCTGCCATGCTGAATATGCATAATTTTTCGTCTCTTTAAGGCGTGAAAGCTCTCAAACACTTTAAAACTCAAAACCTTACAAACGCTCTATATCAAATCATGATGGACCCCTTTAAATCCGAGTCCAAGAACCCTATCGAAAATAGCTAATACAATCAAAATCTCCAAAAACCACAGAAGGACGCATCACCATCCACCATCCTACTTAAGACATACATTCATATTACCATTTTTTTCATATTACAAGGAATAGAAAATTTGAAGCAGAGGGACGTACCCATCGCTTCTATAGCTATTTGTTCAGCGTGCATCGTATTATTAGGGACCAATAAAACCTTCAATAAAAAATGGAAGCATTAGGTACGTCCCCATGCTTCCGGGTTTCAGCGTATGTTATACTAAATTTCAAGGCGTTATATGTCTATATTTAATGGGGTGCATAGTTGGAAAGTACACATTTAATAGAAATTGATGAAATACAAAACCTTACCAAGGGTCATGCTTTGTATTTTTTTGATGATCAGGATCAGTATGTTTCAAAAATTGTTGATTTTATCATCTCCGGTTTAGAATTGAATGAACATTGTATCATTATAGAAAATGATCGAATTACTCCATTGATTAAAAAAAAGCTCACAGTGTTAGTGAATAAAAAACGTCTTGAAAAAGTGACGTTCGTCAATAATTATGACTTCTATTATGCAAAGGGAGACTTTAGAATCAATTCTATTTTTGACTATCTCCCTAATATTATTACAGGCAATTCTGAACTTGATATAGTTGTCCGAAGCTGGGCTCATATAGAATGGCGGGATGAGCACGAAGTAAGTAAACATTTATTGGATTCAGAAATTGAAGCCGATAAAATAGTTACCGAAACAAAACTCCTTTCCGTTTGTGCCTACGATTCAGAAAGAGTCAGTCAGGAGTTTAAAGAAGGCCTCCTAACTTGCCACAACCTTCTAATAAATGAGAAGAACTAAAAAAGAAGCAGAGGGACGGATCCTTTGCTTCTTTTAGCTATGTTCAGCGTCATCGTATTATAGGAACCAAGAAAAGCTTCAATGAAAAAATGGAAGCATAAGATACGTCCCCGTCCTTCTTTAATAAAGCCTATTCACATAACCTTCTTGTAAAGACTTGGCCACTTCCTCGGATGTTACATTCGGTATTTTTGCATGATCGACCAGCATTTGTGGAACGGATGGCAGGGTTGCTTTTTCAGGCCATGATTCCGGTTTCCACATGGACGAGCGGATTAACGCTTTTGCGCAGTGTACATAGCATTCCTGCACTTTAACCAGGATCCCGAATAGCGGCACTCTTCCATTAACCGCACTCATTTCAAGAAGCTCAGGATCCCGGCATATATACGCTTTTCCGTTTACCCTCAATGTCTCTCCCAGCCCGGGAATCAAAAAGATGAGTCCGATATTAGGGTTGGTTATGATGTTTTGGGCAGAATCCATTCTCTTATTGCCTGGACGTTCTGGAATGAACAGGTACTGCTCGTCAATCACAGACACAAATCCAGGCTGGTCCCCTCTTGGCGAAACATCACATTGTCCCTCTGAGTTTGCAGTAGCCATCGTCAAAAAAGGAGACTTTGAAATATATTCTCTGACATGGTCATCGATATATGAAATCACTTTATTCGCTGCTCTTTCACTTGGAGTTCCAACAGAGGTACGGAATAATTCAAATTCTTCTGCAGTAGAAACAATACCTTCAAACTTCTTAATCTCAAAAACCACCTTTAATATTTTCTATATAATTATAGTATAGTAAAAACTTTAGAAACCTAAGTTTATTTGAGAAGCAGAGGGACGTAGCCTCCGCTTCTATTAGAGTAAAGTTAAGCCTCATGTATGATCGAATCCGATAAATACCTCTATAAAAAAGGAAGCATAAGGTACGTCCCCATGCTTCTAATCCTCATCAATATTTTTCCCCCATTCAAATCCTGACTTACCCAAATAATAGAGGACTCCTGCGGATAATAATACAGATAATATTGCTATTATAACTCCCATTTTAACCTCCTCATAATATCGTTTGATGAAACGTTTGTTTATTAAGAAAGCCCGCATATAGCAGCGGGTAAGGGAGTGTTATGTCAAAAACTTAGCAATAATGATAAAGAGTATAGATAGTGAAAAGAAACCTATCATGATATATCCAAAATATCTCAAGGGTTTTGGAGCTTTTTCAAATCTACATCAGTCGGGTATCCTCCGACATTGCTCATGTGCTCCATTGCATCATTAATGGGTTTTTTATTGGACATTTTATCCCTCCTAGATATAAATATTTCTTCTTATTAAAAATTCAATATTTCTCAGGTAATTCCTTCTTAAGCTAACCTGCCCTTATCTCAATAAGATTTCCAACAAAAAAGTGCCTTAATCTTTCATAGATCAACGCACCAATTATCAAAGGATTAGATTTAATTAAGTCTTATAAACAAAAATGTTATTAGATACATGAGTGTGCCAACGATTAACATACCACCTATAATATAACTGATGCTGGTGAGGATAAATTTTATGAAATCATATATTGCACCAGCCAAATCATCTATAAACTTAGTCACGCCCACACCTCCACAAATTCGACTTCTATCTATCTGGCAGTTCAGCGATTCTACCCGTTTCTTTAGCTTAACAAGCATTTCAATAAAAAGGCGATATTCCTCACCCTCCATTGACGATGCACTCCAGGGTTTAGTTCATTATATTTGCAATAAACTCTCCAACGTTACCTCCCAGACGGTAGGATGCATACCAAATCCATAATGTTAACCCCACTGCTGTAAGGACTGGATGCTTCTCCATTAGTCTTTTCAGTTCTTTTGAAAAATCTACCATCTGATCAGCTCCTTATTATGTATCGGGCCATCATTTGCCCTTATTACCTTTTACATCTACCATTTAAAACTTCTCAACATTCCGATTCGCCATTTTATATTCAAATCCCTCCTTTTTCCATTTTCTAATTTAGGAGGGACGTAAACTTCGCTTCTTTTAGAGTAATGCTCAGTTTTATAGCTTATGTGATCCAGTGAAAGCTTCTATTAAAAATAAGCACAAGATACGTCCCCTTGCTCCTTACTTATAAAAAAAGGAAGCATGAGAAGCGCCCCATGCTACCTACTAATAAAGAGGAGAATTGTCCCCATGCTTATAGTTTTTTGCTTTGCTGAAGAAGTTTGGATTTCCCTGTTTTTTCCCATGCTTCTACTGTTTCATATGCTTTTTCAGGTGTGTATCCTTTCCCTACGAGTACTCCCATTAGAATGAATTCTTGAAGAATGTGTAACGCATTTATTCCTCTTTTCACGTCCTCTAATCCTTCGTTCACCAGGAATTCGGTGTATTTTACCCATTCGTCTGGAGTCTTGCCAAAAGCAACTGTATTTCCATTTCCATTCCCGTTGCCTCCATGCCCAGCCTCTGCATCTGCTTTGGTTACATGAACCGTGCCAAATGGGTGGTTAGGCGGGGCATAGATCGAGTAAAGTTTGAGCGGGATATTGCCTGTATTTTTGACGTTATGCCATGTTCCTGCAGGGATCATGATGGCAAAATCATCAGCGACATTTTTTTCATAGGTTAGATTATCTTTACTCTTGCCCATTTGAACAATTCCCTGGCCTTGTTCAATACGTAAAAATTGATCAACAGCAGGGTGTATTTCCAGCCCGATATCATCGCCGACATTGATACTCATCAACGTAACTTGCAAATGATTCCCTGTCCATAAAGCGGTTCGATACGTATTGTTTTGCTTCGTTGCTTCATTGATATTAACGGAATATGGGTTTGGACCATAATCTTTTAATACAATATTGCCGTCACCAGTGGGAAAGCGGTAAGAGTTTGCATACTCATTGGGAAAACCCCATTGAACAGGCTGACTTCCATAGTTATACACAGGTACATTCACATTATAAGGATATTGATATTGTTGCGGATATGAATACATATATGGATTATTGTACATTTTTCTCAATCCCTTCACAGATTATCAAATTATCCTATGCACTTTTAAAGGGAATGTGCCCAAAGAAGCAGAGGGACGTTCCTTTTGCTTCTCTTAGAGTATAGCTCAGCGTCATATTTGATTAGGACTCACATCTATAAAAAAGGAAGCATCAGATACGTCCCCATGCTTCATCCATTTAAATATAGGTATACAATTAGGAAAATGATTAATCCGATCATGAACACAGAACCTATGCTCGCGCTGTATACTACATAAATTTTAATATGAAGAATCACATGAACAACAAGAATGATAAGTAAGCATAAAAGCAAAAATATGATTAAATTCAAGTTTTTATTCCTGTACAAAAAATCAGCACCTTATAGATACATAGTCGGAAGCAAAATTTGTTATACTTTTAATCTTTATATATTTTAATTTGGCTATTATTATTCATGAAACATTCACTTTGTCCAAAACCCCTAGACTTTACAGCGTCTTATGGTGCTTCGGTAATATTGGGATTGTTCCTTCCAAGACTACCAAAAATCATAGATTGATGCTCCAACTGCCTTCACTACATAAAAAAAAGAGCACTAATCCTTCGTGGATCAGTGCACCTTATTAGCCCATCTAATTTTTCTCAGTACTCACATTACTTTTTCTCCATCACTGCAAAGTAATTTTCTTCACCGTCTGCAAAGTTAAATACTCTGCCAGAAGGCATATTTACAATTTCTCCGACTGTGATATTTTTATTTAATAAGTCGCTATGCAGTTGATCGAGATTTTCTGAGAAAAACAATAAAGAAGGTGTACCAAGATTTACTCCAGGCGACATTTTAGCAACGAATTCCTTATTGTGCAGGATGATGCTTGTTTCTGCATCCTTTGTCGGCGCAATTTCAATCCATCTCATTCCCTGGCCATTATCTTCTTCAGAAATGACACTGAATCCTACTTTTTCCGTCCAAAAATTTACTGCCTCATCCTGGTTATTTACATAAAGCATGATTTGGCCGACTTTACTAATCATTAACTTCACTCCTTATCCACGATTTTAAAAGTATATCACCCTAAATGTTCATAATATTCTAAAAATAAATTAAAAACGAAGGTCTATTTGACACCTTTATTCCTCAATCACTCAACTAGTTACCATATGACGAACCGCTGTATGATCTGCATTAGAATAACTTGGTAAAAATAATTTAATTGTCGTACCTTCTCCTTGTTTGCTTTTAATATCTATGCTGCCTTGGTGAAGGTCAATAATTCGTTTGCATGTGATCAGCCCTAGGCCAGTCCCTTTTTCCTTCGTAGAATAAAAGGGTTCAAACAACCTTTTATGTCTCTTCTCAGATATACCGCAGCCCTTATCTTTAATGAGGATTAAGATGTTTTTTTCACAGGCTTCCTTTAACGTCACTTCTATGTGATTGCCCCGATCATCTGTTGCTTCAATCGCATTTTGCAGGAGATTGATCAATACTTGCTTAATTTGATTCTGATCGCAATTTAAAAATAGTTCGGATTCCAGGTTTGATTCTATTTTTATACTTTTTAAATTAGCCTGTGGCTCCATCAACACAATACAGCTTTGAAGCAGTTTATTAATATTTGTAGGCTGAAAATGAACGTGCTCATTTGGTTTTGCAATGAACATAAATTCATTGACAATCTGATTGATTCGATCCATTTCATCCATCATGATATCTAGGTAACCTGCTAAATCTTCCTGATCCACACTTTCTTTAACAATTTTCGCAAAGCCCTTTAGGGAAGTCAGGGGGTTTCTAATTTCGTGTGCAATTCCAGCAGCCAGTTCACCTACTACAGAGAGCTTCTCCATTTGCTGAATCCGCTTTTCCCTCTCTTTTTCCTTGGTAATATCAATGGCCGTTCCAATAACCTCAACTGTTTTCCCATTCCTGCGGATTGGATTAAGAATTGCCAAGTAATGCGTATCCCCAACGCACCCTTCATAGTTAATGTTTTCTCCCTTCCAGGCGATCTCATAAAAGACTTCTTTCCGGATTGCCTGTTCAGCTGGCAGAAATTCAAACAATGGTTTACCCACGACACTTTCAGGTTTCAAACCAATTTTTTCAATGAGTTTACCTTCAATAAATGTATGAATGAATCGACCTTCCTTTTTAACGAACTTGAATATAAAGCCACTTTCTCTAGGTATGAACTGTTCGTAATCCACCTTATTGCTTTGATCATTCATATGGAAAACACCCTCAGAAAAAATTATTATACTATTAATTCTTTTTTTATTACCAAAATCCTTTATCGTTTGACCATTCTCAGAAAAAAAGACTGAAGCAGAGGGACGTATCCTTTGCTTCTTTAAGCTGGTGTTCAGAATTATAGAATTATGGGGTCCTTTGCAAGATGCTATAATTATGGAAGCAGAAGGTACGTCCCCATGCTTCTAACGCACTTGCGAGATTATCAATAAGGCTGCTTTCATAATATTGAAAGCAGCCTCTCATCTTATTTATTCTCTCCGGTCATTTCCATGACTTTCTCTCGTACTTCTTCTATATTGCGCATTTTGTTGTCCCAGCATTTCTGGCTGAGGTCGACTGGGTATTCTTCGGGATTCAGCATACGTGTGTACTCTTCCCAAAGAACGCCAAGGCAGTACTTGGAATGAGAGCGTACTTCCTCAAGGCTAGGCTGGGTGTAGACAAGCTTGCCTTCTTTAAAGATATCATGATGCAGCTCCCGCGCATCGAAATTCGTGACGAATTTGCTGACGAAGGTGTGGACTGGATGGAACATTTTCAGGCGCTTTTCCTCTTGCGGATTCTCGTCCTCAAGAGCAATATAGTCTCCCTCTGAACGGTTATTTGAATTATTGATGATCCGGTACACCTTTTTGATTCCGGGAGTCGTGACTTTCTCAGGATTGGAGGAAATCTTGATTGTATCCTCCATCGTGCCGTCCGCCCTCTCAATCGAGACAATTTTATAAACCGCACCAAGTGCCGCCTGGTCATAGGCCGTAATCAGCTTCGTGCCCACACCCCATGTATCGATTTTCGCGCCCTGGGCTTTCAAGTTCATGATCGTATATTCGTCAAGATCGCTCGATGCGACGATTTTTGCATCTTTAAAGCCTGCTTCATCCAGCATCCGCCTTGCTTCCTTTGAAAGATAAGCGAGGTCACCGCTGTCGAGTCGGATACCGATAAAATTGATCTTATCTCCGAATTCCTTTGCGACACGGATGGCATTTGGCACACCCGACCTTAATGTGTCGTACGTATCAACGAGGAACACGCAGTCCTTATGCGTTTCCGCGTATTTTTTAAAAGCGGTGTAATCATCCTTATACGCCTGGACCATGGAATGGGCATGCGTTCCAGACACCGGAATTCCGAACAGCTTGCCTGCGCGCACATTGCTCGTGGAATCAAAACCGCCGATGTAAGCAGCTCGCGTTCCCCAAAGTGCCGCATCCATTTCATGTGCCCGACGGGAACCAAATTCCATCGCAACTTCGTCTTTCACCACCTGCTTGATCCTTGATGCTTTCGTTGCGATCAGTGTCTGGTAATTCACGATATTTAACAACGCCGTTTCAATCAGCTGTGCCTCTGCGAGCGGCGCATCAACTCTGACTAATGGCTGGTTGGCAAAAACGATTTCGCCCTCCTGCATCGCACGGATCGAACCTGTAAACCGAAGATCCTTCAGATACGCCAGGAAGTCCTCTCCGTAATTGGCTTCTTCTCTTAAGTATTGAATATCATCTTCGGTAAATCCGAAGTTCTCAATGTAACTGATGATTTTTTCCAGTCCGGCAAAAACAGCGTACCCATTCCCAAAAGGGAGCTTGCGGAAAAATAAATCAAACACCGCACGGCGATTGTGCATACCGTCGCGCCAGTATGTTTCCATCATGTTGATTTGATATAAGTCTGTATGAAGCATCAAGCTGTCATCTGTAAATTTCGTGCTCATCCAAAAACCTCCAAGTTTGCTGCCATCCGTGTTCCTTTTCATAGGCTACTTCACCTCCGCGCCAATCGAGCTTTCGAAATGGCGAAGCGACCACTCATGGCCGACAGGGTCAAATGAAGCAACTGCCTCCTTATACACAATAACCTTAAATCCTTTATTGTAAGCATCAACTGCTGTATGCAAGACACAAATATCGGTACAAACGCCGACAAGATGCACTTCCGTAATGCCTCTCTCTCGCAATTTCACTTCAAGATCCGTCCTGGCAAAGGCTGAATACCTTGTTTTATCGATATAATATACATGCTCTAGATGCTTATTCTCCTCGTACATCGCTTGAAGGCTGCCGTACAAATCTCTTCCCTTCGTGCCGCGGATATTATGAGGCGGATACAGCTTCGTTTCCGGATGGAACTCATCACCCTCATCATGGACATCAATAGCGAAAACCACATAGTCACCATTCTGGATGAATTCCCTGGTAACGCCGACAAGCTTCTCCTCAATGTCCTGGCCCGGCTTGCCGCATGTCAAAGCCCCGTCATCCGCCACGAAATCATACGTATAGTCGATGTTGATCAACGCCTTGTTCCCCATTATGTATCCACATCCTTCATATTATTATCTTGCCTGATATCTCTTATTTTCTTCCATTTATGTGTTACAGGCAAATTTTACACATTTACCCTATGCATTTACCCAGTTGTCACAGACATATTTCGTTTTTTTCCTAGAATAAAAATCTCCCCTCGCACATGAAGTTGCTTAATACCAGCTGAGGACCGCTTACGTAGTTTTGATTGTTCCAATGACCATTATTGGAACAGCCCTTTGTCGTTTTTTTACCTCTCATTGTTCCAATAACCCCTATTGGAACATCCCTTTGCTGTTTTTTCATCTCTCATTGTTCCAATGACACCTATTGGAACATTCCCATGCCGTTTTTTTACCTCTCATTGTTCCAATAACCCCTATTGGAACATCCCTTTGCTGTTTTTTCATCTCTCATTGTTCCAATAGCCCCTATTGGAACATCCCTTTGCCGTTTTTTCACCTCTCATTGTTCCAATAACCCCTATTGGAACATCCCTTTGCCGTTTTTTTTACCTAACATTGTTCCTATGACCCTTATTGGGACAATCTACAGCCAATTTTTCACCTCTCATTGTTCCAATAACCCCTATTGGAACATCCCTTTGCCGTTTTTTCACCTAACATTGTTCCAATGACCCTTATTGGGACAATCTACAGCCAATTTTTCACCTAACATTGTTCCTATGACCCTTATTGGAACAAACCACAACCTTTTTCTTATCCTCCCATTGCTCCAATGACCCCTATTTGAACACCGCAACAGTGTTCTTTCTCCTTGTCTGTTCCAATCGATTCATCTCTTCCTTTTACCAATCCTTCCACCAAGGCATTTACCCCATAACCAAGACACAACCTACCCAATCACAAAAAAAATCGCCCCAAAAAGGAGCGACTCATTATTATTCAACTCTAAAGTTCAAATCTAGATTCTCAGGTCGGTCTTCCGGACGGATTTCATCCAGAGGTACAAATACTTCTATGTGTCTGAACAGGTTTTCAAATTCGGCTGGCAAATTGCCGCCGTATTCGCCGTCAAGATTCAGCTGGACGTGTTCCTTCGCATGAACCTTGATGCGGTTCGCCTGTGTATAGATCACGTTTGGATCATGGATATGCTCCCCGCGGACTGCGAGTGAGGCAATCTTGATAAAATCGGCAAGGTTTGTTTTTTTCAAAATCAGCAGCGAGAACAAACCGTCATTGATCGAAGAATTCGGTGCCAGTTTTTCAAAACCGCCGACGGAGTTCGTCAGCCCGACTAGGAACATCATGGCTTCGCCTTCAAAAAGCTTTCCATCATACTCAATGCTCACTTCAGAAGCACGAATGGACGGCAGCATCTCCATTCCTTTTAAATAGTATGCCAGCTGGCCAAGGACAGTCTTCAGCTTACTTGGAACCTCATATGTCAGCTCTGTCAGCCTGCCGCCGCCTGCAATATTTATAAAATATTTATCATTGATCCTGCCAATATCGACCGGGATCGTTTGGTTTTTAATAATGATGTCAACCGCCGCCATGATATCGCGCGGAATATGGAGCGCTCGGGCAAAGTCATTGGTTGTCCCAACTGGAATGACTCCCACCTTTGGTCTGTACTCCTGTTCAGCAATCCCATTGACCACTTCATTGATCGTGCCATCTCCTCCAGCTGCGATGACAAGGTCATAACGGCGCTCAACAGCTATCCTTGCTGCCTTGATTGCATCGCCTTCACATGTTGTCGCATGGCAGGAAGCTTCATATCCTGCAGTCTCAAGCTTTTCCAAAACTTCTGCAAGATTCTTTTTGAAGATTTCACGTCCTGAAGTCGGATTATAAATTATTCTTGCTCTTTTCATACCCATCATCCTACTTAATATGGTTTTTAAAATCCCATCATTTTACATCATAGCTCAAATTCAACAGACAGGCAATTGCCCCAAAATCTTTCACCGATATATCATAAACCACTTTTTGTTTTTTTGCCAAAGGGAAAGACGTTTTTTTCACGAAGAATATATATTGTTAACTATTCTATTTTTCGAAAAACTCTTCCATTCATACATATTCTTTTTTACAATACAAAGAGATTAGTTACATAAATTGGAAATACCCATCAACCTATTAAAAGTTGAGGAGCTACCTTTATGAATATTATTACGTTTGACGACATCACTGCCCGCTTTACAGCATGGGCAAAAGCGGAGAAAGACATTCAAGCTGCATTGATCATTGGATCGAGAGCGAGGACAGATGCACCTGCTGACCAATGGTCCGATCTTGATATTATCTTTTTGACAGACAAACCAGAACAGTTCATCTACTCGGAAAGCTGGCTGAATCAAATCCATCCTTATTCTATTACCTTTCTGGAAAAAACAGCGGTTGGAAATGGGATGGAAAGGCGCGTTATGTTCAGCCCCCACTTAGATGTTGATTTTGTCATCCTGACACCTGAGCATTTTTCAGGCATGCTTCAAGTGAAAGAAGTGCAGCAGGTATTTAAAAATGGATACCAATTGCTATTCGATAAAACAGACGTTACGAGTGGGATAAAAGTTTCCGATGATCTTTCGCTAGCTCGCGCGGTGCCGTCTAAAGAGCAATATGATCAACTCGTTCAGGATTTTTGGTATCACGTTGTATGGGTGAGCAAAAAGATGCTGCGCGGCGAACTTTGGGTAGCGAAGGAATGCTTGGACAGCAACCTAAAGTATTTACTCAGGACAATGGCCGAGTGGCACGCAATTGCCGTAATGGATCAATCACCATGGCATAATGGGCGATTTATTGAAAATTGGGCCGACCCACGTCTGGTAAGCTCATTCTCGAGGATTTTTGCGAAGTATGATAGAAACGACATGCTTCAAGCCTTAAAGGAAACGGTGGATATCTTCAGGCTGCTGGCGGCTGAAACAGGCACTGCACTTCGTTATCCATATCCCGAAAAGGCAGATGCTTCGGCAAGCAGCTTCATTCACTTATACGAGAATTCTATTCTCACTGTAAAATAACGAACATTAGCTGGTCTTTGTTAGAATATGATTTTTTAACGACACTAAAAGGGTGACTTTTTATGATTTGGCTGATTCTTCTGGCTGCTTATTTGATCGGATCGATCCCAACCGCCTTATTGGTTGGCAAGTTTTTTTTCAATGTAGATATCAGAGACCACGGCAGCAAAAACCCCGGTGCGACCAACACTTTAAGGGTGATGGGCAAAAAGGCAGCCGTCATCGTGCTGTTGGTAGATGTGGCAAAAGGCATGTTTGCCGCTTCGCTTCCATTGCTTTTTGATGTGCCGATTAATCCGCTTTACGCTGGCATGATCGCTGTCATCGGCCATTGCTTCCCGATTTTTGCCGGATTCCGTGGAGGTAAGGCGATTGCAACGACGGCAGGTGCTCTGCTCGTGTTTGATATCGGGATGTTTATCGCTGTCTATCTGACATTCTTTTCCGTCATCTTGATTACAAAGTATGTATTCATGGGTTCCATTTCTGTCGGGTTTGCCATGCTGCTATATTCCCTCTTCGTACAGGAAAGTTTGGAACCGCGTCTGTTTATCGCGTTTATTTTATTATTATTTTTCCTCCATCGTTCAAACATACGCAGCTTCATGATGGGAACGGAACCGAAAATCAATGACCGTAATGCGAAAAAAGATCGCGTTCCTCCAAAGGGTTCATTCAAATCTTGATTCATCGCCATAGCTTTTAAGCTATGGTTTTTCTTTATTCTAGAAGTATATTAATAAAGCAAATTACTATTGATTGAATAATATTTTTTATGAAAAAAGGCTCTGTTATTCAGTTAGTTAAAATGATAGAATATTATTTGTATTAGCAATATTTTATTAATAATTTTTCACTATAACAAAGGGGGAAAGATTATGTCGAATGAAGCTTTTCAGCTAATCTCGATTGGGATTTACATGGCCGCGATGTTGTACATCGGCTGGTATTCCTACAGAAAGACTAGCAATCTGACAGACTATATGCTTGGCGGAAGATCTCTTGGACCCGCGGTAACCGCGTTAAGCGCTGGCGCTGCTGATATGAGCGGCTGGCTGTTGATGGGACTGCCTGGCGGAATTTATGTAAGCGGTTTAGCAAGTGCGTGGATTGCGATTGGTTTAACAGTCGGAGCCTATCTAAATTGGCTTTTAGTGGCGCCTCGCCTGCGTTCTTACACACAGGTAGCCAATGACTCCATCACGATTCCTGGTTACCTTGAAAATCGCTTTAAAGACGACACAAAGCTATTACGAATTGTTTCTGGTATTGTTATTTTACTATTCTTCACATTCTACGTTTCATCCGGAATGGTAGCCGGAGCTGTATTCTTCCAAAGTTCATTTGACCTCGATTACCATACTGGATTACTGCTAGTATCAGCTGTTGTTGTGGCCTACACATTATTCGGCGGGTTCCTGGCAGTTAGTTACACAGATTTCATCCAGGGCTTGATGATGCTGTTCGCACTTCTGCTCGTTCCTATCATAGGATTCGGCAAGACAGGGGGCCCAGCAGAAACCTTTGATACGATCCGTTCAATCGACCCTGCCTTGCTCGATTTGTTCAAAGGCACGACATTCCTCGGCATCATCTCCGCTGCCGCATGGGGACTTGGCTACTTCGGACAGCCGCATATCATCGTTCGCTTTATGGCAATTACTACTGTAAAAGAAACAAAGAGTGCCAGAAGAATCGGCATGGGCTGGATGATTTTCTCCTTGCTTGGAACAATCTTCACAGCGTTGATTGGACTTGCATTTTTCGCCCAGAATCCAGATTTCAAGCTTGAAAACCCTGAAGCTGTATTCATTGAACTTGGACAGATTTTCTTCCATCCATTGTTTGCCGGATTCATGCTGGCTGCTGTATTGGCGGCAATCATGAGCACCATCTCCTCCCAGCTGATTGTTACATCGAGCGCATTGACGGAAGACTTATACAAGGTGCTGTTGAAAAAAGACGGAACAGATAAGCAATATGTATTCTTCGGCCGTATGGCAGTTCTTGCTGTTGCCATCATCGCAGCATTACTCGCATGGGTGCAGAATGATACAATCCTCGGCCTGGTTGCATATGCATGGGCAGGCTTTGGTGCCGCATTCGGACCAGTGATCCTGCTGAGCTTATTCTGGAGAAAGATGACCAATTGGGGCGCCATCTGGGGTATGGTGGCAGGTACTCTAACCGTCATCGTTTGGAGTAAATTAGGACTGAGCGATGTCATGTACGAAATCGTTCCTGGTTTTATCATTAACCTGATTGTTTCAGTGGTAATCAGCTTAGTTACTTACAGACCAAACCCTGAAATCGAGAGGGAATTTGACTTAAGCGTTAAAAACTTGAATTCCTAAAATTCCGCAGTGCCTTTCCTATTTGGGAGGGCACTATTTTTTTTAACAACAGAATTTCTACATCTCCAAAGCTTTCACTACCTCTTATGTAAAACTACAAATCAAAGTCACCCCCCGATTTCTATGACTTCCTGTCTAAAGATAAGAATAAACTATCCGTTTTGGCGATTGTTCCACGTGGAGATTCAGAAAAGTATGACATTCCAGATAAATTTACGCAATAATTAGATGCATTCCATATTTAAGAGGATCCTGAAGTCCTGATGAAAGAATACCCCGAAATGTTTATCCAAACAGTGCCTGTGTACTTGGTTTTCAACGACAAGGAATTAGTGTTTTTGTATAGCACTAAAGAAGAATTAATTAAATTGTTTACAGATGGAAACGCATTAGGCTTTTAATACGCAAAAAAGGCCCATGGACTGGGTCTTTTTTGGATTGGATCAAGTGTTTCTTTATCGTGTGCTAAGAATCCGGCGAAACAGGTAGGAATCTGGCGAATTCACTAAAAAATCTGGCGAAAATACAATTAATCTGGCGATATCACCACTTGATTTGGCAAACTGGAAAAATCCCTCGAAAATCCCCAGTTTTACTACCAGCTTAAATTGCCACTTCCACCCCATAATGATCCGACACAACAGGTTTATTTTTACCATTAAAAATCACCCTGGAGTACTGCGGCTCCACCAGCTGGCCAGTCAAAATCAGGTCAATCCGCAAGTCCTGC
Organism: Heyndrickxia sp. MSNUG; assembly: GCF_049532715.1. Lineage (NCBI taxonomy): Bacteria > Bacillati > Bacillota > Bacilli > Caryophanales > Bacillaceae > Heyndrickxia > Heyndrickxia sp. MSNUG. Next base: position 358,952 of record NZ_CP150978.1, on the reverse strand, counting down.
TTGTTCTCTTCCCAACCAGCGATGTTTCCAGCAATCGTCACTCCGGAATCCTTCTCAACCGCAAGTTCAAAGGTATCATACAAACCCTGGTCCAATAAGTAATCATACCCTTCTCCGCGAACAGAGGCGGCGTTATTGAAATCGCCCATCAAAAAGAATACACCATCATTTTTCACCTGTTCCAGAAGTGAATCGGCCTGAAACTTGTATGGCTCCTCTTCATCATGCCACCATCCGAGATGGCATGAATAGAAGGAAACGGGCTGTCCATCAACATTAATTTTTGCACCGACAATCTTTCTCGTCTTCCAGTAGCTCTGGTCTTGGCCACGAGAGATGAAAAAGGAGTACTCTTCTTCAATCTTATGCTTCGTCAAAATCGCAAGGCCCTCTTCATAGACCTCATAACCAAGATGAGCAAAATCCCAGGTAAAGCGATAATCCACTGCACCGAGTTTGCGCAGCTCCTCGACAAGCACAAGCGCAAAATTATCTTCCCTGACAGCTCCGAAGGCAATTGGAGAATCCCTCCGCTGACTGACCTCCTGCAAAGCAATGACACCATAGTCATTCTCTGCAATCGTCTCTGCCAGTATCTTTATTTTTTCAAGCTGGTTGTCTTCCTGCCAAGAGTGGCAATTCAGCGTCAGTAATTTCATCTATTAAGCCCCCAAAAGGTCTTGGATGTCTGACTTCAAGACGTCAGCTTTTGGTCCGTAAATTGCTTGGACTCCTCTATCCTTTACGATCAGTCCAAGTGCACCATTGCTCTTCCACACTTGCTCGCCAGCGACTGCCGAAGGATCTTTTACCGTCACACGCAAACGCGTCATACATGCATCCACATCTTCAATATTTTCTTGTCCGCCTAATAATTCGATCAACACTGGAGCAAGTGAATCCTTCTTCACTGAAGCAGTTGAAGCAGATGAAGTTTCTTCCTCGATATAGTTGCCGTTGCGGCCAGGAGTCGGGAAGTTGAATTTCTTGATCATGAAGTTCGCTACCCCATAGTTTAAGCCAAAGAATACTAAACATGCGATTGCAAAGTTAACAAGGTCTAACCATAATCCAGCTTTGATAATCATCGGTGTTCTCGTCATCAATTCGATAAAACCGAAAGAGTGTACACGGATGTGAATGATGTCAACAATCGCGAACGCAAACCCTGTCATAACGGCATAGACCACATATAATACTGGTGCCGCAAACATGAACATGAATTCAATCGGCTCTGTTACCCCTGTTAAAAATACCGCTAAACCAGCAGATAAGAACATGGATTTATACTTTGTACGCTTATCTGGATCGACGTTGCGGTACATCGCAAGCGCAATACCGATCAATGCCGAAGTTGAAAGAATCATCTGTCCGACTTTAAAACGAGCAGGTGTTACATCATTCAGCAATTGCTTGTAGCTAGCTGTGTCACCAGCAGCATGGAAGTTGTTCAAGTCAGCAATCCAGGCAAGCCATAGTGGATCCTGTCCGGCTACAATTGAACCAGCGTTTGAACCAGTCATAATTTTGTACGTTCCGCCCAGTTCCGTATAATTGATTGGAACCGTCAGCATGTGATGAAGTCCGAATGGCAATAGCAAACGTTCCAATGCACCGAAAATAAATGGCGCGATGATCGGCGCTGTATTGCGTGATGTTGCGATCCATTGCCCAAAGTCATTCAAAAGACCCTGGATGAACGGCCATACAAGTGACAGGATCAGCGCCACGACAACTGAACCGCCGATTACAACGAATGGCACAAAACGTTTCCCGTTAAAGAAAGAAAGTGAGTTTGGCAATTTATCATAGTTATAGTACTTATTGAACAGGTTCGCCCCAAGGAAACCTGCGATGATTCCCACAAACACGCCCATGTTCAATGCAGGCGCACCAAGGATGGAAGTAAAATAATCTTTTACAACTAACTCTTGTCCAAAGAGAGACGTTACCGTCGCCTCCGGATTCGTAAGCATATCACCGCTTACTCCAAAGATCGCACCGGTAATCCGGTTAATCAGGATAAAAGCGATAAGTGCTGCGAATGCACCTCCAGCACGCTCCTTAGCCCATGAGCCCCCGATTGCTACCGCAAATAGGATATGTAGGTTCGTAATAATAGCCCAGCCAATGTCTTCTAAAATTCGTGCAATCGTTTGCAGAAAAACGATATCTGAAGCTGTCATTCCGACCAATTTACCAAGTGAAATCATGATCCCGGCAGCAGGCATAACTGCTACTACAACCAGAAGTGCCTTACCGAACTTCTGCCAAAAATCGAAAGATAAAAACTTCTTCACAGTGTTTCCTCCCTTGATGTATAGGCTTTCATTTAAATCCATAAGCAATTTCCCAGCAGATTTCCGAACAGCCTTATCTATCAAATTATTAATTTATTTTTATTGTTATATTAAAATAACACGCTTTCAGATTTTATGCAAACGTTTGCGGATAATTTTAAGATTAACAAATATATCTATCTTCCTCAGCTCTCAGCAGATGATAAATTTTATCGAAAGATAGAAGTATATGCTGGTGATTAGGAAAATGTCGAATCTGTAAATGACTGAAAATTCAACATTTTAACTTTCCCGGGAAATATCATGTCGAAAATACATTTCGACATAACCTTCATCAGACACAACAAAAAGGCTGACGGACACTACCGCCAGCCTTTGCTGCAACCTTTATCGCTTATTCAATTCTTCGACAAGCAATTTATTAACAAGCGGCGGGTTCGCCTGGCCTTTTGTGGCTTTCATGATCTGTCCGACCAGGAAGCCTTTTGCCTTGTCCTTACCGCCTTTAAAATCTTCCACGGATTGCGGGTTGGCATCAAGGATCTCGGAAATAATCTTCAGCAGCGCACCTTCGTCAGAAATCTGGACAAGTCCTTTTTCCTTGACGATTTGCTCAGCGTTACCGCCGTTTTCGACCAATTCCTTGAACACTTGCTTCGCGATTTTTGTGGAAATCGTGCCATTTTCGATCAGCTTGATCATGCCGGCAAGCGCCTCTGGTGTCAGTGCCGTTTCATGAAGTTCCTTTGATTCAGCCTTCAAGTACGCCGAGAACTCTCCCATCAGCCAGTTGGATGCCTGCTTTGGATCAGCCTGTGCTGCGACAGAAGCTTCAAAGAAATCAGCCATTTCTTTTGTCACTGTTAAAACTTCTGCGTCATATGCAGGCAATCCCATATCCTCGACATATCGCTTTTTACGCTGGTCTGGGAGCTCAGGGATTTCTGCACGTACCCTTGCCATCCACTCTTCATCGATATAAAGATCCGGCAGATCCGGCTCTGGGAAGTAACGATAATCATCTGAACCTTCTTTTACACGCATGAGAATCGTTGTATTTGTTGCTTCATCGAAGCGGCGAGTCTCCTGCTGGATTTCACGGCCAGCTAGGATTTCCTCTTCCTGGCGCTTCTCTTCATGTTCAAGCCCTCTTCGGACGAAGTTAAAAGAGTTCAAGTTCTTAAGCTCAGTCTTTGTGCCAAGCTCCTTCTGTCCAACCGGCCTGATGGAGATGTTCGCATCACAGCGGAGGGAGCCCTCTTCCATCTTGCAGTCCGATACGCCCGTATACTGGATAATTGATTTCAATTTTTCCAGATAAGCATAAGCCTCATCCGGTGTGCTTATATCGGGTTCCGATACGATCTCAACTAGCGGTGTTCCCTGGCGGTTGTAATCGACTAAGGAGTATCCGTTGCCGTGCGTCAGCTTGCCAGCATCCTCTTCCATATGGATACGAGTGATGCCGATTTTCTTCTTGTAGCCGTTAACCTCGATTTCAATCCAGCCATTTTCCCCAATCGGCTTATCGAACTGGGAAATCTGGTAAGCTTTCGGGTTATCCGGGTAAAAATAGTTCTTCCGGTCGAATTTCGTATGCTCAGCAACTTCACAGTTCAAAGCCATCGCTGCTTTCATCGCGTACTCGACCGCTTTTTTGTTCACGACCGGAAGGACACCTGGGTATCCCAAATCGATCACGGTTGTATTTGTATTTGGCTCAGCACCGAAATGGTTCGGACTCGCCGAAAAGATTTTCGAATCTGTTTTTAATTCTACATGGACCTCAAGGCCAATTACCGTTTCAAACTTCATTGTTTTCACCCCTTACAACTGTGGTCTTTGTTTATGGAATTCCGTTGCCTGCTCAAATGCATGCGCAACCTTGTATACAGTGCTTTCATCAAAGTGACGGCCGATGATTTGGAGGCCTAATGGCAGCCCTTTATCAAATCCGCATGGAACGGAGATGGCTGGCACGCCTGCTAGGTTTACAGGGATCGTTAAAATATCATTCGCGTACATCGTCAATGGATCCGCGATGTTTTCGCCAATTTTAAATGCTGGTGTTGGTGTCGTTGGCCCAACGATTACATCGTATTTTTCAAATACATTTTCAAAGTCCTGCTTGATCAGCGTGCGGACCTTTTGTGCTTTTTTATAATAAGCATCATAATAACCTGAGCTAAGTGCGAAGGTACCCAGCATGATACGACGCTTCACTTCGTCACCAAAGCCTTCAGCACGCGTCTTTTTGTACATTTCAATCAGATTTTCCGCGTTTGGTGTGCGGTAACCGTAGCGAACACCATCAAAGCGCGCCAGGTTAGCAGACGCTTCCGAAGAAGATAATAGATAATAGGTAGCCAAAGCATACTTGGAATGCGGCAGTGAAACCTCTTCCCATGTCGCCCCTTGCTTTTCAAGGACCGCCAATGCATCAAGCACTGATTTACGGACCTCTTCACTTACGCCCTCACCGATATATTCCTTCGGCACAGCGATACGCATGCCTTTTACATCACCTGTCAAAGAACCAAGATAGTCAGGGATGTCCACCTTTGCGGAAGTCGAATCCATCTCATCGTGGCCTGCAATTGCTTTTAGCAAAAAGGCATTGTCTTCAACATTGCGCGTGATTGGACCGATTTGATCAAGCGACGACGCGAATGCTACAAGACCAAATCTTGATACAAGTCCGTATGTAGGCTTCATGCCGACAACGCCGCAAAAAGAAGCTGGCTGGCGAATGGATCCGCCTGTGTCAGAACCAAGCGAGAACAATACTTCACCTGCCGCAACAGATGCTGCAGATCCGCCTGAAGACCCGCCAGGCACTGTTTCAAGGTTCCACGGATTGAATGTCTTCTGGAAACCTGAGTTTTCATTGGAAGACCCCATTGCAAACTCATCCATGTTCAGTTTCCCGATCGTGACCGTCTCAGCCTGCTTCAGCTTCTTTATTACAGTCGCATCATAAATAGGATCAAAGTTTTCAAGAATTTTGCTCGCACATGTCGTACGCAGCCCCTTCGTGACAATATTGTCCTTAATCCCAATCGGCATGCCGTACAGTTTGTTTGCCGGCGAGCTTTGTATCGCCTTATCATCCAACGCTTTCGCTGCAGCTCTGGCGTTTTCTTCATCTAATGTTAAAAAAGCCTGGACCTTGCCTTCGACCTCGCCAATTGTTTTGAACGATTGGTCAACCAGGTCGGAAACGCTGAGGTCTCTTTTATGTAAAAGCTCATGAAGCTCCGAAATCTTATGTTCAAATAAACTCATCGCCAATCCTCCTTACTCCATAATTCCAGGTACTTTGATCTGCCCATCCTGGTGCTCAGGCGCATTCTTCAAAACTTCCTCGCGGTGCAAACCAGGATTTGATTTGTCCTCACGCATAACATTCTTTATTTCAAGCACATGTGCAGTTGGCTCGACATTTGTTGTATCCAGCTCATTCAGTTGCTCAGCGAACGAAATAATCTTGTCCAGCTGTTTTGTAAAAGTATTGGCTTCTTCCTCGGTAATCGCCAATCTTGCCAGGTGCGCCACATGCTTCACCTGATCCTCAGAAATCCTTGACATAAAAGCACCTCCATAAGTAAGTGAAACGTCCATCAGAAGGGCATTCAACCCTTTTTCTGAAAAAACAATAATATTGATCATAGCAAAGTTTCACACGTTAAAGCAATACAAGCCTTGCCATCTGTACTATTTTAACATGACTGGAAGCGGATCGCAGGAAAGAGAACATTTTTTCAGAGAAATAATACCTGTTATACTTAAAGAAAACATTCTTTAACAAAACTTTAGGTTAGGAGAGATTGCTATCCTTACTTTTATCTTCGAATTTATTGGCGATCTATTTGAGAGTGCTGGCAATAACCCAACATTAAATACTCGGAAAATAGACCAGAACATTAGATTGTTAAACGAGCACACATGGTTTAAGGCTTTATATGAAGACGAAAGGTACCACCGTCTATTCTTTGTAAACTGGCATGTTAGAGGATATTTGCAGAGCACTCTTCGTGTTAAAAAAATGATCCGAGATGAACGCGCACAGAAAAAGTTTGTTCTTTTATTAGATAAGCACTTAAAGGTCAGATAAAAAGAGCTGCCTCTAACAGGCAGCTCCTTACCCTTTCCTAAACCACTTTCCCAGCCCAGAAAAGAACCCTTTTTTCTCATCCATCTGCACAGGAGTCACCACCGGCTTTTTCGAAAGATAAATATCCTCTTTATCTATGGCATGATCATGTGCCAGGACAAGACCCAACTCAGAATCATAGTCTTTGTTTGTAACGATCGTGAATTCGATGTTTCTTTTTTCTGCTTCCTTGATGTATTTGGATAAATACGAATATGTTATATGACCATTTAAGAAAAGGTGCGCCTGCACGTTTTCATCCATGAGCTTCGTGACCTCAGGTTCGACCCCTTTTTTCAACACCTGTGCCTGGGTCAGCGCAATCACGACCCGCTCACGAAGGGTTGTCAGGAATCTCCTTCTCTCATCAGGCTTCGTCTGTTTCGCCCCATACATCCCCTGCTGCAAATATTCGTCCAATTTGCTGTTGCTCATCCAATCACCTCCAGCATTCATTACTACTATGTATGATTCTGCCTACAAGACTGTGCTAGTTTAAGGTTAACCTATTTCAGGCAAAAAAAACCTCTATGACGACTTGAAGCGAAGGCAAACCAATTAGTATTGAATGCGATCATGTGGAATAGAGTAAATCCCCATATCGGCCAGCGATACGCCAATCAGGTCGTGCCCTGTTAATCATTTGATGTAATGGCATTATGCTGTCATTTAGAGCAATATACTTTCAAACAAAAAACCTCCTCTTCTGATTGAAGAGAAGGCAGCAAATAGGAGTATTGAATGTGCATAGATTGAGTGGAGATCACCCTGTGTGTCGGTCAGCGATACGCACAAACATGTCGCAAGAGCAAATCCTGTATATCGGTCAGCGATACACTCAAACAAGTCGTAAGAGTAAATCCGTATATCGGCCAGCGATACGCCAACCAGATCGTGCGAGGATCATACCTCGTTAAACATTGATTTGATTGCATTTAATTGTCATTGCCAGACCGATACGGTTAGCTGGAATCGAGCGATACACTGATTCAATATTACCAGCATTCATCGAGAACAGATGCTAATTTCGTTTTGAGCAGCCACCTTCTAATCAAGGCTGGTGCTGAATCAAATTTTACCGCCAGCATAGAAATTGCAACCAAAGCGAGTCATCAAGAAACAGTAAATTGCGCTTCCTCAGTTGAGCCTTTTAATGCAGTAGTGGAAGAAGTTCCTCCTGAAATGACCATTGAAACCTGGTCGAAGTAGCCTGTTCCAACTTCACGCTGGTGCCTTGTTGCTGTATATCCGTGCTGTTCGCTGGCAAATTCCGCCTGCTGTAATTCGGAGTAAGCAGCCATGCCGCGATCTTTGTAGCCGCGAGCCAGTTCGAACATGCCGTGGTTCAAGGCGTGGAAGCCTGCAAGTGTGACGAACTGAAACTTGTAGCCCATCTTGCCAAGCTCAACTTGGAACTTCGCGATCGTTTCATCGTCCAGCTTCTTTTTCCAGTTGAATGAAGGCGAGCAATTGTACGCCAGCAGCTTCCCTGGATACTTCGCATGAATCGCTTCCGCAAAGCGGCGAGCTTCCTCAAGGTCCGGCTCAGAAGTTTCACACCACACGAGGTCTGCATAAGGTGCGTATGCAAGTCCGCGGGCAATTGCCTGGTCAAGGCCAGCATTTGTACGAAAAAATCCTTCCGGTGTTCTTTCACCAGTGATGAATGGTGCATCATATGGATCAACATCGCTTGTAATCAGATCTGCAGCATTGGCGTCAGTACGTGCAACAATGAGCGTCGGTGTTCCCATGACGTCAGCTGCGAGGCGCGCCGCAATCAGGTTGCGAACCGCCGTTTGCGTTGGCAGAAGTACCTTTCCACCTAAGTGTCCGCACTTCTTTTCAGAGGAAAGCTGGTCTTCAAAGTGAACGCCTGCCGCACCCGCTTCAATCATTCCCTTCATCAGCTCGAACACGTTCAGCTGCCCGCCAAAGCCAGCCTCCGCGTCAGCCACGATCGGCGCGAACCAGTCGATCGAGTTATCGCCTTCAGAGTGAGTGATCTGATCCGCTCTTTGCAGCGCCTGGTTGATTCGCTTCACAACGGCAGGAACACTGTTGGCTGGATACAAGCTCTGGTCTGGATACATATTTCCGGAAAGGTTCGCGTCCGCCGCAACCTGCCAGCCGCTCAGGTAAATGGCCTTCAAGCCTGCTTTTACCTGCTGCACTGCCTGGTTTCCAGTCAACGCACCCAGAGCATTAACAAAACCCTCTTCATTCACAAGCTTCCATAACTTTTCAGCCCCACGGCGAGCAAGCGTATATTCAATATCAACCGATCCGCGAAGCTTGATAACCTCTTCAGCGCTATACGTTCTTTCTACTCCATTCCAACGGCTATCCAATTCCCAGCTTTCCTGCAATTGCTTAACACGATTTTGAGTCATTTTCCGTTCCTCCTAATGAATGGTTTTTTTGTTTTAAAAATCTTCGGTGTCAATACTTCGCTTATTGATGCTCACTTCTATTTTTGAAATTGTATTGATATGTACTATAATAATAGTTTGTTATAGTACAGAATCAATAACTCTAATATGTATTATATAACAGACTTTTCAAAATGCAATTAATTTACTGAATTTTTCTGAAAAAAAATTATAAATAGTGAAAACGCCCTATAAAACATAGGAAATTTCAATTATTCGTGGACTTATTTCACTCTAATGAGTGTTCGGATTATAGGCATTGGAACATCAGGCACCTCATTTTCTCCGCTTGGGATGTTCCAATCACCCTTATTGGAACATCGGACACCTCATTTTCTCCGCTTGGGATGTTCCAATCACCCTTATTGGAACATAGGACACCTCATTTTCTCCGCTTGGGTTGTTCCAATCACCCTTATTGGAACAATGGACACTCATTTTCTCCGCTTGGGTTGTTCCAATCACCCTTATTGGAACAATGGACACCTCATTTTCTCCGCTTGGGTTGTTCCAATCACCCTTATTGGAACAATGGACACCTCATTTTCTCCGCTTGGGTTGTTCCAATCACCCTTATTGGAACAATGGACACCTCATTTTCTCCGCTTGGTTTGTTCCAATCACCCTTATTGCAACATAGTAAGCCATCATTTACTCAATGCAATGTTTCAATAACCCTACCCATGACAACTCCTACCCTGGTTGCCACTCCTGAGTTGTTATCAGAAACTTCTCCATAACAACTCGCACCCCGTTTTCCACCCACGAGTTGTCTCCATAACCCTTCCCATGACAAAAAAATCCCCCTCTCGCAAAGGAGAAGGGGATTTCCAAATCTGTATTAGTACATCTCTGAAGTTGTCTTAGCTTGCATGTGAAGAAGCAGATAGTCTGGTCCGCCAGCTTTTGAATCTGTTCCTGACATGTTGAAGCCGCCGAATGGCTGGTAACCTACGATTGCGCCTGTGCAGCCGCGGTTGAAGTAAAGGTTACCGACATGGAAGTCTTCACGAGCCTTCTGGATGTTTTCACGGTTACGCGTGATAACTGCTCCAGTTAAGCCGTATTCTGTGTTGTTCGCGATTTCAAGCGCGTGATCGAAATCCTTCGCTTTTGCGAAAGCAACAACTGGTCCGAAGATTTCTTCCTGCATAAGTCTAGCGTTAGGATCAAGGTCAGCAAAGATTGTTGGCTTGATGAAGTAGCCTTTTGAGCTGTCTCCTTCGCCGCCAGTCATCAAACGGCCTTCTTCCTTGCCGATTTCGATGTAGCTCATGATCTTGTCGAATGCGCCCTGGTCGTTTACAGGACCCATGAATGTGCTTTGATCTGTTGGATCGTCAAGCTTAAGCTCGTTAGTAAGTTCAACAACACGGTTAAGAACCTGGTCGTATACATCTTCAACGATAACAGCACGTGAACATGCAGAACACTTCTGTCCTGAGAAGCCGAAAGCTGAAGCAGTGATCGCTTGAGCAGCTAATTCAAGATCAGCATCTTTGTCGACAACCATTGTGTCTTTTCCGCCCATTTCAGCGATTACGCGCTTAAGCCAGATTTGGCCTTCGTTCAATTTTGAAGCGCGCTCGTAAATGCGAAGACCCACGTCACGTGAACCTGTGAAGCTTACGAAGCGAGTATCTTTGTGGTCAACAAGGTAGTCGCCCACTTCAGCGCCGCTTCCTGGTACGAAGTTAAGAACGCCCGCAGGAAGGCCTGCTTCTTCCATAACCTCAACAAACTTAGCTGCAACTACAGGAGTTGTAGAAGCTGGCTTCAATAGAACTGTGTTACCAGTAACGATTGCTGCTACAGTTGTCCCAGCCATGATCGCCAATGGGAAGTTCCATGGAGAAATGATGATTCCCACTCCTAGAGGAATGTAATCATAACGGTTATATTCATTTGGACGGCTGTTTACTGGCATGCCGTCTTTGATTTTAATCATTTGGCGAGCATAGTACTCAAGGAAATCAATTGCTTCAGCTGTATCAGCATCTGCCTCGTTCCATGGCTTACCCGCTTCTTTTGTTAAAAGTGCTGAGAACTCATGCTTGCGGCGGCGAATGATCGCTGCAGCTTTGAAAAGTACGTCTGCACGTGTTTCAGGCTTCACTTTTTTCCAAGTTTTGAACGCTTCAACAGCAGCCTGCATAGCCTTTTCAGCTAAGTCGCGGTTTGCTTTTGAAACTCGTCCAATTACTTCTTCTGTATTGGATGGGTTGTAAGAGACAATCTTGTCTTCAGTTGAGATACGCTCTCCGCCAATCACCAAGTCGTAATCCTGGCCAAGATAGCCTTCTACTGTCTTTAATCCTGTTAAGTAATCCTGACGGTTTTCCTCAACTTTAAAATTCGTGAAAGGCTCGTGTTTATAAGGCTGAACCATTCCTATCCCCTCCTATGTATTAAAACGTTTACATCCTTTCATATTCTATCATGAGAGTCTCATAGTGTTCAATGCCCACGCATTAGTAAGTAATGGATTGAGAATTTTCTTTATTTTTATTATTGCAATATTGTTATTGTGCTACAGGTTTAGCATGAAAGCAGTGGTCTGAAATTAGTGCCAGCCTCTTTCTATCGCTCTGTAAAAAAAAAAGAGCCACAGAACATCCACCGATATTTTCACTTTCAAATACCAGGTAGAGTCCGAGCCCTTTTTCATCATCTAAAAAATCATCCCCAAACATCATTTACCGAGATTCCTAAATACCTCATCCCTTGAATGAAAACCATCCGCAATAATCGTCTCTTCTATATTTGTTTTATCAACAGCGATCGGCAGCAGCAGCACGGATGGCACTTCTATTTTGCCATTGTTTACTTTCCTGTTGATCTCGACAGCCTCGCCTTTTGCCATCTGCACTGCGATTTCAGCCGCTTTTTGCGTCAAAGCCTTGAGTGGTTTGTAGACAGTCATGGTCTGTGTGCCCTCAACAATCCGTTGGGTTCCCGCAAGTTCAGCGTCCTGTCCAGATACAGGGACTTTCCCCGCCAGGCCCTGTTCAGCAAGCGCCTCGATGACTCCGCCTGCGGTCGCGTCGTTGGCAGCGATGACTGCATCAACTTGATTGTTGTTCGCCTTAAGCGCCGCCTTCATGTTTTCCTTGGCATTGGCCGGTGTCCAGTCCTTCGTCCACTGATCGAATACGACGGTTATATCCCCTCTGTCGATGTATGGCTGAAGCACGTTGAAGACACCCTTCTTGAATAGATGGGCATTATTGTCGGTGATGGCGCCGCCGATATAGACATATTTCCCTTTAGGCACTAACTTTGTAATTGCCTCTGCCTGCAGCTCCCCGACCTTCTCATTGTCAAAGGACACATACATATCAATATCCGCATTTTTAACGAGCCGGTCGTAGGCCATGACCTTGATTCCCGCCATATGTGCCTTTTTAACGATGGTCGCGGTCGCTTCTGCATTGTGAGGAACAACAACAAGCACGTCCACGCCCTGGCTGATCAAGGATTCTGCATGGGCAATTTGCAGTACGTCATCACCGTTTGCTGCTAATATTTCCACTTCAGCCCCCAGCGCCCTTACGGCATCCCTGAACATCTCCCTGTCCCGCAGCCAGCGTTCCTCGACCAGAGTATCCATTGTAAAGCCGACTTTGACCTTTTTATCAACAACAGATTTTTCGCCGCCGGCTGATGACGGCTTTTCAGGGACAACAGCTTGTTCTTTTTCAGCATCACATGCTGACACCGCGGCCATCAGAGACAGGAAACCTATGACTATTACAACATATAAAAGGATCTTCCTCATTTTTCTCTCTCCCAATTCCCACATGCGTCAGCACTTTTTACTCAGAAGGGTCCTTCTGTATTCCGTCGGAGAAATACCGCACATTTTCTTGAATACCTTGCTAAAATAATTCGGCTCGTGATAGCCGATCTCAAAGGTGATTTCCTTCAAGCTTTTCTCGGAATCTGATAGCAGTTTCTTCGCTTTTTCAATCCTGCATTCCGTTAAAAAGTCGATATAGTTGACCCCAAGCTTCTCTTTGAACATTTTACTGATGTAGATCGGGCTTAATCCCACTTTATTGGCAAGTGCATCTAGCGAAATATCTTCGTGTGAGTGTTCGGCAATGTATTGTTTAATCTGCTGGATCTTATCAGACTCTAGCCGGTCATAAGACTCCTCATGGGCCTGCCGCATCTGTCCGATCAGATGGCTTGTTTCAATCCGAAGCTGGCGGTAATCCTGCGCCTGAAGGGAATAGGTAGGCGTATCGATCTCAATGCCCAGCTCACTCATCACACGGGCTGCCATCCAAAGCAGCTCCAGTATCCGCTGCTGCGCCTGTAAAAGATTCGTTTCGGCGTTAGCATAACTATGGATCACATCCATGACAGTATCTATCACTTGATCCCATTGCCCGAGCCGGACTTGATCAAATAACTGCTTTTCCCTTTGCCTGCCCAATTGCCCGTCACTGACAGCGCCAAGGACTGGCATATCTCCGTAAAAACGATATTTTACCGGGAGGGACGTATCCATGGTAGCGTTCAATGCTTCCTGATAGGATTGCCTGATTTGCTCAAAAGAGCCATAGGCATTGCCAATCCCTGCGAACCAGCGGGCACCGGATTCCGATTTTACAGCTGAAAGAATGTCTCTTGCCAGCGAAACAGCCTGGGTTCGAAATGATTTGTCTTGTTCACGAAAAACAATGATCGGAAGCTGGCAGCCTGATAATGCTCCTACCCAGCCGCTTCCTGTTTTACGTACCTTCTCTTTGATGACCTGGTAGAGATGTTCAGAGCCCGCAGGCAGCAAAACAACCATGACAAAACTTTCCCTTGCAGACTGTATGCCCAGCATTTCCATCAACAAGTCTAAGTGGACTTCATGCACATGGTCATACAGTAGCTGTGTCACCACATCTGTTTCGACGACCCGCAATGCTTTTTCAAGCGCATCCTGCTGAAGTTTGGTTACAGCATGCGTTTCGCTCTCTGCTTCTATTTCCTTGAGCACTTTCCCGACGGTATCAAGGATTTCACTTGGCTTGCTAGGCTTGAGTAAATAATCCTTCACACCAAGTTTTAAAGCAGAACGGGCGTAATCGAACATATCATAGGCTGTCACCATGACGAATTTAATGTCTGGATGAACGGAACTTATGCGTTCGATCGCTTCAAGGCCGTTCATTCCTGGCATCATGATATCCATCAGGATCAGGTCAGGCATGAACTCCTCAACCATTTCTACCGCAACTTTTCCATTTCTCGCTTGTTGAATGGTTAGTTCCGGATAGGCTCTATGCAAAATGGCCTGCATTCCTTCCCGCTCAATCTGTTCATCATCCACGATCAGGAGTTTTCTCATTTTCTGCAATCCTCCTTGCCTTCGGTATTTTTAAGACTACCTTTGTGCCGTTTCCAATCTCGCTATGAATCTCTAACACATCTTCATTCTCGTAAAATAACCGCAGACGCTTGACGACGTTGCTGAGCCCAATTCCAGTTGAGTGGCCTCCGGACTGGACAATCTGCTGCCCCTCAAGGATTTGGTTGATTTTTTCCTCCGTCATTCCCGGTCCATCGTCTTCAATCTCAATCCTTACACTTTCGCCTTCATCCGCAATACGGAACCAAATTACACCGCCATCTTCCTCAGGCTCGACCGCATGGATGACCGCATTTTCAATAATTGGCTGCAAAGTCAGTCCCGGAATCTGCACATGCTGGCATGATTCATCCATCTCCATATGAAGCTGCAGCCGTTCAGTGAACCTCGCTTTCTGGATGTCGATATACTGTTTTAAAACTGCCACTTCTTCATTTAACATGACAGACCTGTCCAGCCGCTTTAAGCTGTAGCGCAATAATCCGGCAACATTCACAATCATATTGCTCGTTTCTTCTGCGCCTTCAAGATAGGCTTTTTTAGAAAGTGTATTCAGTGTGTTGAATAAAAAATGCGGGTTGATCTGGCTTTGCAGGCTGAGCAGCTGGCTCTCCTGCAGCAGGAGCTTATTTTGCTGGAGTTCCCGCTCGAGCTGCGCTTTCTCATGTATTTCTGAAATAAGATTATTGATATTCACCCGCATATGATCAAATGTCTTAGCAAGAAAGGCGATTTCATCATTGGATTCAACCTTGATTTGCAAATCGAACCGCCCTTTTGACAATTCATTCGCCGCTTTGGTCAGCCTCTCTACCGGTCTCGTAATACTTAACGAAATCCAATAGGTTAATAGCAAACTCAAGCTTGTAATCAGGAGAAGCAGCCAGACTCCAAGCTTATTCAGTTCCTTTGATTGGCCAATGATTCCCCGATACATCAGCTCATATGTCTTCAGTTCTTTATCAAGCAAGGTGAGGGACGTTTCGGAAATATACATCGAGATTCGCGTTGCTTCGGAGAACTCTTGTGCCGAATCTTCCGTTTCCTTTTCAGACTGGAACAAAAGAGCCCTGTCTGCCGTTTCAATCAGACTATCCATCAGATTCATATAGTTCGTTAAGGCAAAATCGTTTTTTGCATTTTTCAGCTTATAAACATCGTATTTCGCATTGCGGATTTTCTCTTTGCTGTGGCTGATCCTCTCTAAATTGCCCGGAGAAGGAAGAAGCAAGTAATTATTCAAATCTGTTACCAGCTGCTGGCTTGCGATCGTTACCTCGTTAAAACTTAGATATCTTTGCAAAATATCATTATATTGACTTTGTGTTTTATGATTGTAGTATGTAAGCGCTATCCAAATTGCCGACATGAAGACGAGAACGACCATGGCAAGCATCCAAATTTTCTTTTGTATTTTGTTCATTTTCCGTCCATCGCTTTCAGCATCCGAATATCCGTCAAGTAGCCTTTATTATCGAGAGGGACCGTTTCATTCCTCAGCCATTTCATGATCAGATTGACACTCACCTTGCCCATCTCCTCGGGTGATTGCTCAATTACTCCGTCAAGCTTCCCCCGCATCAGCAGCGAGAGTGAATCTGGAGCATCGTCGAACGTATAAATGTGGAAAGGCTCGACCTGTGAACGTCTGCTGATTTCCTGAATCATCGAACCCGCAATATTTGCATTGACTGCGATAAAACCATCTGCGTCAGGCGTTTTATTCAGCATATCCCTCGTCGTGGCGATCACCAGCTCCCTTGCCTCAGTTGTTTCCGCCTGGATTGTCTGGATATCAGGGTAGTCCTTGAAAACATCCTGGATTCCGTTAAGCCGCTGCTGCTGATAATATTCATGGTGGCTGTCAGACAGCAAGATAATCTTCCCCGACGCTCCCATGGCAGAGACCATTTGGCTCGCGATCATCCGTCCGGCCATGTACTGATCAGATCCAACGTATGTCCTTCTCAGGCTCTCCGTCATGGGCACATCATTGGCGACCGTGATAATCGGAATTCCATAGAACGCCGCTTTCACCTTTGTCAAATTCTTAAACTCTTCCGAATCCAGACCCTGCACAATGATTCCATCAACCTTGGAATGGATGGCAATTTCAACTTTCTTCAAAAAGTCCTCCTGGTTCTTCCCGTAGCTGCCCCAAACCTCAAGGCTTGCTCCTTCATCTTTTGCCTGCCTTTGTGCGCCAGCTCCAACTTTATCCCAAAAAGGTGTATCCAGCTCCTGCGTAATCAGCACAAGCCGGTATGGAGTCTCCTTTGAAGCTGCAGTCTCAGGCATTTCCCAATCAAAGCGAAAAACTTTAACTGCTGATGAACATGTAAAATAAAAAAGGACAATGATTAAGAAAGAGAGTAGGATTATGCCTATTTTTCGCAAAAGAAGAATCTCCTTTTTCTACTAGTAAATTAGTTTCATAATACCATCTGCGGGAGAATGTTCAATACTTATTGGACGATTCAGAAAAATACGTCGCGGAGCCGATCTGGGAGGAATGATTGGAGAATTTTTTCATGGATTCGAGTGATGGTAAGCTTCTTCAAGATACGCAGCAATTTGAAATTCTTTCATATAGTTGAGCGATGTCAAACTTCTTCAGCTCTTTAAAATTTTTTCATAGATTCATAGACTTTAGAATTTCCTAATAGATTAGAGGCCATGTGAAACTCAATGTTCTTTCCGTTCACCATGTCACACAGCCTCAACTATTTTTCTAACCTGACTAAGCTTTTTTCCTGCGGGTCATAACATCAAAAATGACCGCTGCGGCCAATACCCCGCCGCGAATGATGTATTGATAAGAGATGCCTACTCCCAAAAGGTTCATCCCGTTGGACAGCGAGGCCATTACGATCGCACCAATAATTGCACCCGTTACTTTGCCGACACCGCCTGCTGAGGAAACTCCGCCTACATAGGCTGCCGCAATGGCATCAAGCTCAAACAGTGTACCTGCGGTCGTAGTAGCCGATTGCAGGCGGGATGTGAATAAAACACCTGACAGGGCAGCGAGCATCCCCATCGAACCGAATACCATGTACGTGATTTTCTTAACGTTGATCCCGCTTAGGTGGGCTGCTTCCGGGTTGCTTCCGACAGCGTAAATATGTCTGCCTAGCACTGTTTTTGTTGTCAGGAAGTGATAGACAAGAACAACAAGCAGCATGATGACAACTGTCCAAGAGAAACCGTTATAGCCTGCGAGAATCCAAGTTATATAGGCAATGATTGCTGAAATGAATACGAGCTTCAGAGTGAAGATGCCTTTGGAAACAACCTCAAACTGGTATTTAAGCTTATTTTTACGAGTGGAAATTTCGCTGTAAATGTACAAAATGATTCCTGCAATACCGACAATCAAGGAGAGCAAATGCAGGCCGTTCACTTCCACGATGGAAGGTATGAAGCCGTTGCCGATTGCATTGAAATTTTCGTCCTTGATTATGATCGTTCCGGATTTCTCCGTCACCTGAAGCAAAGCACCCCTGAAAATGAGCATTCCTGCGAGCGTCGCCACAAAAGAAGGAATCCCAATTTGCGCGACAAGCAGACCATTGAACATCCCGATAATGATTCCCAGCACAAGAATGATTGGAATCGTTAAATAGATGGGCACGCCTGCCTGTGTGAGCAGGATTGCGGCAATCGCTCCAAGAAAGCCTGCCAAAAATCCAACTGACAAATCAATGTGCCTGATGACAATGACCAGCGTCATTCCGACTGCCAGGACAGCAATATATCCAGCTGAATCGAGCAGGTTGCTGATATTACGGGATGACATGAACAGCCCATCCGTCATGAGTGAGAAGGTAAGCATAATGAATAACAGTGCAATATACATTCCGTAGTCACGAATATTTACTTTGACCAACGACTTAAGTTCAGTGAAAAAGTTCAAAGGGAAAACCTCCTATTGCGTAGCAAGCTGCATGATCATTTCTTGATTCGCCTCAGTTATGGACAACTCGCCTTTGATTTGTCCTTCCGCCATGACGTATACTCGGTCACTCATTCCGAGCACCTCGCCAAGCTCTGAAGAAATCATGATGATGCTCATGCCTTCGCTGATTAGCTTGTTCATGATTGTGTAAATTTCGAATTTGGCCCCAACATCAATCCCTCGAGTCGGTTCATCCAGAATCAAGAGCTTAGGCCCAACGAACAGCCACTTGCCAAGAGACACCTTCTGCTGGTTGCCGCCGCTTAAGTTGCCGACCAATTGCTCGAGTGAAGATGATTTGATGTTTAAGGACTTTTTGTAATCTGTTGCGACTTTTATTTCTTCATTATCGTTTATGATTCCATTTGTTGAGACACCCTGCAGATGCGCAGCGGAAACATTGCTTTTAATATCCTGAAGCAAAAACAGGCCATCGCCCTTGCGATCTTCAGTGACGTAGGCAATTCCCGCTTTGATGGCTTCCCTCGGATGCTTCAGCTTCCTTGATGAACCATGCAACAGCAGATCTCCCTGCACCTTGTAAGACTTAGGATTGCCGAATATGCTTAACGCAAGCTCTGTCCGGCCAGATCCCATCAATCCGGCTATCCCGACAATTTCACCCTTTTTCACATGGAGATTGGCATCCTTTACAACCTGGCGGCCAAGCTGTGCATCGTAAGCACACCAATTTTTCAATTCAAGAATTTTTTCCCCGAAGGTTTTATTCACTCTTTTAGGATAAATATCTTCAATATCCCTGCCGACCATATTTTTGATGATAATGCTTTCGGAAACTTCCCCTTTGGATGCATCGAGTGTACAGATTGTCCGGCCATCACGCAGAACCGTCGCCTGATCGGCAATTGAAATGACTTCCTTCAGCTTGTGCGAGATCATAATGCACGTGATTCCCTGATTTTTCAAATCTCCCAATAACTCCAGCAGGTTTTCGCTGTCGTCTTCATTGAGTGCGGCAGTTGGTTCGTCAAGAATGAGCAGTTTTACGTTTTTGCTTAGCGCTTTTGCGATTTCGACCAGCTGCTGCTTCCCTACGCTCAAATCCTTTACAAGCGTTTCTGGGTTTACATTCAGCTTCACCTTTTTCAGCAATTCCTTCGCTTTCACGATGGTCTGGTTCCAGTCGACGATTGAGCCGCGCTTCACTTCGTTGCCTGCGAAAATATTTTCATAAACCGTAAGATCAGGGAACAATGCTAACTCCTGGTAAATTATTGCGATGCCGGCATTCACGCTGTCACTGATTCTATTAAACTTCTGCACAGCTCCTTCAAAAACGATATCACCCTCGTATGTGCCATAGGGATACACGCCACTGAGCACCTTCATCAAGGTCGATTTTCCTGCTCCGTTCTCCCCGATCAAACAGTGAATTTCGCCTTTTTTCACTTTAAAATTAACATCGGAGAGCGCTTTGACCCCTGTGAATTCCTTGGATATCTGGTTCATCTCCAAAATAAATTCGCTCATCCTGATCCCTCCCTTAACCAAACAACTGATGCATTTGCGAAATAGTGACAGAATGCCCTGCCACTATTTCGCGCAACTATTGAGTATTATTCTAATCCTGTAAAATCATCTGCTTTGTAATACTTAGAATCAATCA
Source organism: Heyndrickxia sp. MSNUG (assembly GCF_049532715.1). Lineage (NCBI taxonomy): Bacteria > Bacillati > Bacillota > Bacilli > Caryophanales > Bacillaceae > Heyndrickxia > Heyndrickxia sp. MSNUG. The sequence goes on along the minus strand of NZ_CP150978.1, from coordinate 339,114 downwards.
GTTCTTTTTTCACATTTTCCTTATCAACAACGATGACGTCTGTCTGTTTTGCTTTTACATCGACTTTGCCGTTGTCGTATGTGCCAGTTGTTTCAGGCTTTTTGCCATCCAGCACTGTAACCGCCATATCGATTGCATCTTTTACAAGAGTACGTACATCCTTGAAGACAGTCATAGATTGCTTGCCATCAATGATATATTGGATTGATGCTTTTTCAGCATCCTGCCCTGTTACAACAAAGCTTGATACATCGCCATCTGTTGCGAAAACGTCAGCGATTGAGCGAGCCGTTCCATCATTCGGTGCAAGAATGGCCACATCGCCTTTCAGATCAGCGCTAGCTGCAGTCAAATGTGTTTGAGCTTTATTTTTCGCTTCGTTTGCATCCCAGTTTGTCGTGACCTGGCCAAGAATCTTACTTAGCTCGTCACGAGAAAGCTCAGCCTTATCTTTCAAAGCTTCCGCCTCGCTTGAGTTTGCGATTTTGAATGTGCCATCAGCAATCTTTGGCTGAAGCACCTTCCATGCACCCTCGAAGAACAAGAACGCGTTATTATCAGAAGCAGCACCAGCGTATAAGTACAACGGCACGCCAGAACCTTTCGCATGATCGATCAAGTATTGCGCCTGGGCAGCACCTACTGCAAGGCTGTCGAACGTTACATAGTAGTCAACTGCATCTGTATTTGTAATAAGACGGTCATAAGCGATAACCGTAATGTCTTCCTTTTTAGCGGCTTCTACTGCAGCAGCTGCAGCATCGCCATCCTGAGGACTGATAATTAGGACCTTGATGCCCTTGTTAATCAATGTTTCAACGTTCTCTTTTTCCTTAGCAGAAGATCCCTGGCTAAATAAAATTTCAGTCGAATACTTTGTATCAGATAAAGCATCTTTAAATCGCTGCTCATCCTGCACCCAACGAGGCTCATCCTTTGTAGGAAGAACGATACCAACGTTTACTTTTCCTCCACCGTTGTTACATCCAGCAGCCAAGCCGGTAAACAACAGGACAACCAGCATAAGAGAGATCAATTTCCAAGCTTTCTTCATTCCCATTCCCCTTTCAAACTTGTATTTATGTGCTTACAAGTCCATTATATCTAGGGAAAAAGCCACTGAAAGCGCTATCACTAGCACTCTTTTAATATCACCTATACTTTTTTATGGTGGACAGGCTGCAGAGCGAAATTAGTGTCCTCATCTTTTAAAAATGGATGGGCTTGGCGAATCAAATCCTTTCAATTTCCCAGCTGCCAACCCCTTATCCTTGTCTCTTTTATTACTTTGGCGTTACAATTCATTAACAACCTTCAGGAAAAGGCTTCCTCGAACGAATTGTATAATGATAGAGAAAAACGAATGAGCTGGATACTTAGAAAAACAATTAGGAGGACTAGGGATGTTTGATTTGGATCCATATATAGATAAATTTGCTACGGTAAAAGTGATTGGAGTAGGTGGCGGTGGAAATAACGCCGTTAACCGGATGATTGAAGACGGAGTACAAGGTGTAGAGTTTATTGCTGTTAATACTGATGCACAAGCTCTTCATATGTCAAAAGCGGAAATCAAGATGCAGATCGGGAGTATGCTGACAAGAGGATTGGGTGCAGGTGCAAATCCCGAAATCGGCAGAAAGGCAGCCGAGGAGAGCAGGCAAGAACTTGAGGAAGTGTTAAAAGGCGCGGATATGGTGTTCGTGACAGCGGGAATGGGCGGAGGCACTGGTACTGGAGCTGCGCCGGCTATTGCTCAAATCGCGCGTGATGTTGGCGCACTGACAATTGGTGTAGTCACACGTCCATTCAAATTCGAAGGAAACAAGCGTGCACAAAATGCGGCAGCCGGAATTAAAGAGATGAAAAAAGCCGTTAATACTTTAATCATCATTCCAAACGAACGATTATTGGAAGTAGTCGACAAAAGAACCCCGATGCTCGAAGCCTTCCGTGAAGCGGACAATGTCCTCAGGCAGGGTGTTCAGGGTATTTCGGATTTAATTGCCGTACCGGGTTTAATAAACCTTGATTTTGCTGACGTAAAAACAATCATGTCATTTCCAGGAACAGCCTTAATGGGGATTGGTGTTGCCTCAGGTGATGGACGTGCTGTCGCAGCTGCGAAGAAAGCCATCTCCAGCCCATTGCTTGAGACCTCCATCGATGGAGCCAAGGGAGTATTGTTGAATATAACTGGCGGCAGGGATATAAGCCTGTATGAAGTACAAGAAGCAGCCGATATTGTAGCCGAAGCAACCGGCCAGGAATTGAATATGATTTTCGGTTCCGTCATTAACGAACAGCTTGATAAAAATATCATGATTACAGTGATTGCCACTGGTTTCAACCATGATGACGAACTCCCAGCCAATCCCTCCCAACGCTCGTTAACAGAAGGAATCGGAACGCACCGATCTCAAAGGCACGCAGCACGGCATGAGAGTGCAGCTTACAGAGAACCTGCTCATTTCGAAAAAACTGAAATGGAACCTATAGAATATGAAGAATACGGTGAATATGAAGAACCAGGAAGATATGAAGAACAACGAAATTACGGAAAACAACGAAGTTATGATGAACCACGAAGCTATGATGAACCCGTACAGCAAGACCGCCAAACGCAAAATCAAGATGACTCACTAAACATTCCAGCCTTCCTTCGTAAAAGAAGCAGAAGAAGATAATATTTTAAAAACGATTCGATTCGAATAGAAATCTCAGACTGTAGACAACCTCAGGAAACAAGGTAGTCTACAGCTTTTTTTAGTTGGTTAAGTGTATATGACCTTTCAGATGAAAAATTTCACCTCGAATGGTCTTTAAAAAAGCGTTACTAGTCCCTGAAACTTATTTCATCTTGGCCAGCTTCTTATTGAGTTCTGCTATTTCCTTCTCGACCTCGTAGAGATTTTTCTGCATCCGGTCCCTGCGAGCGGTGAGTACACTTAGCTGTTCCTTAAGTTCTTCTTTCGTTTCAGACATTAGCCCCTGCCCTCCATTGAATGTTTATATTGGGTCCACTTCCCGGATTCGACACCATCGTAGTCTCCCTCGAAGGAGGTGCGAATATGAAAAATAAGACCTTCCTTTTTCGGGAATCCTTTTTACTATGTACAGTACTGTAGCGATGAAAGCTTTTCCCCATAAAAAGAAGCAAAGTGCCGCAGCTCTTTGCTTCTTTCACTATATTCCCTTATTGATAAATATGGACAAACGGTTCATCCTGGTCCGGTTTCTTTACAATCAATGCTTCCGGTCCCATGACGGAGGAAATATTGACCTGCACCGATACATAGCTCGGGAAGTGCTCCATGACAAGCCCCGTTACGTACTGGGTGAAACCAATGGCTTCGGCTTTTCCGTAGAACTGGATTGGAATATTGATGTTCAGCTCCTGTAGCTGGCCATCTAGATAAAATCCCTTTCCAATGACTCCATTGAAGTTAGGAAAATAGGTTTCTACATCTTGCTTGAAGTTCTGGAAGAAGGTTAAGTCATCCCTGTGGTCCTTCTGCGCTTGATCTGAAGGGAATAGGATATATTCTTCCTTTACATCCTTCCAGCTGCCGATATTGTTGCTTCCCTGGGATACCTCGGCATATGCAAAGAAGTTTCCAGGCACGACAGACGATTTGCTTTGCTGTTCAAACAGTCCGACAGTGATCGGCACATTGCTTAATTCCTTGATTCCTCTTAGCCTGTTGACGACTTCCTGGGCCATTTTCTTGCCTTCCCTTTCAAGGACGGCACGGGAAATATTCTTTTCATAAACAGCGCCATACTTTTCTTTTGTATAATAGTGAACGGAATTCATCGCCAGCCCGATTGCCACGCCGCCTAACTGGTACGTTCCCTTTTCTCCGCCTACTTTTACCAAGTAGTCGTGTTCAAGTATGTGGGCGAGGTAAATCGGGTTCTTCTTATTTCGTTCATGTACGTCACCTGTACCAGGATCGGCAGGATTTAATCCTGGATTGTCCACCGTGACCTTTGTCTTTTTCGTTTTCTTTTTCAATTCCTCTTCCTTGGCCTTAACCTGAGCATCGGTCATTTTTCGGTTAAGCCAGGATGTCACAGTGTCACCATCAAGGTACTGCCCTTCCTTGAAAACGTATTGATCTGTGGAAAAAGAGTTTTGGGCAATGCGCATCAAGCCGGTTTCAAACTCGGTGATATCATAGCGCGTATTTAAATTATTGACGACCATACCGCGGGCTTCCCCAGGCTCAAACGGCATGATGGTCCGGTAATATTCGTCCGAAATCTTGTATTTCGGGATAATCGCTTTTTCTTTCGTATCATCATCCTTCTTCTGGACGACCTCTTCCTGCTTTTGAAAATTAGGGGCACAGGCCGTCAGCAAAAGGACAAGAGATAAAGCGACCATTGAGAGCTTTCTCATGGCGTTTACACCTCTTATTTATTTAATTCTTCAAGCATTCTCTCCTCGTTCCACACTTCAATCCCCAGGCTTTCTGCTTTTGTCAGTTTCGATCCCGCATCTTCACCTGCGATGACCAAATCTGTTTTCTTGCTCACGCTTCCGGCTACGTTGCCGCCAAGCGCCTCGATTTTTTCCTTCGCTTCGTTTCGTCCCATTTGCTCAAGCTTCCCTGTCAGCACGACCGTTTTACCTGCAAAGAATGAATCCGAATCTTCAGCAGAAATTTTTCTTGGGCCTTTATATTCCATGTTAACTCCGACAGCCTTCAGCTCAGAGACTAATTCTTTTACCTCATCATTGTCAAAATACATGACAACTGAATCGGCCATCTTATCGCCGATTTCGTTGATCGCTGTTAATTGGTCACGTGATGCTTCCATCAGCTGGTCCATCGTGCCAAATTCCTGGGCAAGCGTTTTGGCTGCTTTCGCTCCGACAAGGCGGATGCCAAGGCCAAACAAGAGCTTTTCCAGCGAATTCGCTTTTGAAGCTTCGATCGCTGACAGCAGGTTGTTGACGGACTTTTCGCCCATCCGGTCAAGTGCAAGCAGCTGCTCGCGAGTCAGTTTGTAGATATCGGCAACGTCCTTGATCAGCTGTTCAGCAAACAGCTGGCTGACCACTCTTTCACCAAGTCCGTCAATGTTCATCGCATCGCGGGAAACGAAATGGATCAAGCCTTCCCTGATTTGCGCAGGACACTTCGGATTGATGCAGCGAAGTGCGACTTCCCCTTCAATCCTGACAAGCTCGCTTTCACATTCAGGGCAATGGGTCGGCATATGGAATTCCACTTCGTCGCCAGTCCGTTGCTCTGCAAGAACGTTCACAACTTCCGGAATGATGTCCCCGGCTTTTTTCACGACCACTTTATCGCCGATTTTAATATCCTTTTCACGGATCAGATCTTCATTGTGCAACGATGCTCTTCCAACCGTCGTCCCCGCAACCTGAACAGGCTCTAAAATGGCAGTCGGCGTAACAACTCCAGTACGTCCGACACTCAATTCAATATCCTTCAAAGTTGTGACGACTTCTTCAGCCGGGAACTTGAAAGCGATGGCCCAGCGAGGGCTTTTCGCAGTGGTACCAAGCTCTGCCTGCTGATCAAACGAATCGACTTTAATGACGATGCCATCAATATCATACGGAAGATTCGGGCGCTTTTCGACCCATCCGTTTACATATTCAATGACACCTTCAATGTCAGCAACCTTGCGTCGTTCTTTATTTGTCTTGAAGCCCAGCATCTCAAGGTAATCCAGACCTTCGCTGTGGGACTCGATTCCTGTATTGCCGACATCAGCAATCCCATAAAGGAACACATCAAGGCTCCGTGAAGCAGCAATTTTAGGATCAAGCTGGCGCAAAGAGCCTGCAGCCGCATTGCGCGGATTCGCGAATGGCTCCTCTTCCCGTTCAAGTTTCGCCTTGTTCAATTTTTCAAAGGACTTCTTTGGCATGAACGCTTCACCGCGAACCTCCAGTGAAACAGAATCCTTCAGGCGGATCGGCAAGGAGCGGATTGTCCTAAGATTAGATGTAATATCCTCACCCGTCGTTCCATCCCCCCGTGTCGCCCCACGGATAAACATACCGTCTTCATAAATGAGCGAAACAGCAAGTCCATCTATTTTCAGCTCGCAAACATAGGCAACATTTTCGCCAACACCCTGGCGGACCCTGCGATCGAAATCACGAAGATCCTGTTCATCAAACGCGTTGCCCAGGCTTAACATTGGCGTGGCATGCTGCACTTTGTTGAACATCGTTAAAATCTCGCCGCCGATACGCAGTGTTGGAGAATCAGGTGTCTGCAATTCAGGGAATTGCTCCTCAATCTCAATTAATTCTCTTAGTAATCGGTCGTATTCGGCATCCGGGACCGATGGCTGGTCGAGTACATAATATTCATATCCATATTGATTAAGCAGATTTTGCAAATCCTTGGCTTTTTTTTCAGCGCTCTGAAAATCCATAAATCCAGCCCTTTCATAACTAGCGTTAAATTTATAAGATGATTACGCTTTTTGATTGGAGCACATTTTACAAGCAGTCGTTTACGCCTTTTGAATCGGCGCGAATTTTGCCAGCAGTCGTTTGATTCCTGTTGGGCTTGGGAACGCGATATCAAGCTCCATTCCTTCACCGGATCCTTTTACGCTGACAACCGTGCCTGTTCCCCACTTGCCGTGCTGCGCTTTGTCTCCAACCTTCCATCCGATTTCCTCGCCGCCGCTAGATGCTGCAACTGGACGGGCAACTGCACCTCGCTGTGGGATTGCCGGTCTTGCTGCTGGTCTGCCGCCGCTTACTGGTGCAGATCTCTTCGGTTTCGGAGCAGCATCTTCAACCAATTCAGCCGGGATTTCCTTAATGAACCTTGATTCTGGATTCATATTTGTACGGCCAAACAAGGTACGCATCTGGGCATTCGTGATGAACAGTTCTTCTTCTGCACGTGTAATTCCGACATAAGCCAGACGGCGCTCTTCCTCCATCTCCATCTCTTCCATTAATGAACGGCTGTGCGGGAATACTCCCTCTTCCAACCCAATCAAGAAGACGACTGGAAACTCAAGACCTTTCGCAGAGTGGAGCGTCATCAGTGTGACAACATCCGTCTTCTTTTGGCCATCATCATCGAGACGGTCAATGTCAGCGACTAGCGCCAAATCAGTCAGGAATGCGACAAGAGTTTTATCTTCACTGCTTTCTTCAAAGCTGTTTGTTACGGTTAAAAATTCATCCAGGTTCTCAAGACGACTTTGAGACTCAATCGATTTTTCCGCTTTCAGCATGTCACGGTATCCAGTCTTATCAAGAACTTCCTCTACTAGCTCCGTTACAGAAAGATATTCCTGCTGCTGTGTGTAGTTACGGATCAGATTACGGAATTCGATGGCCGCCTTTTCCGCTTTAGGGCTGAGGCCGATCATTTCGATCGTTTCAAGCGCCTGGTACATCGATAGGTCATGCATCGTTGCGAAGTTGGCGATTTTATCGATTGAAGTGGAACCAATCGCGCGCTTCGGCACATTGATGACCCTCTGCAAACTGATATCATCATCAGGGTTTGAAATCAAACGAAGGTACGCAAGGACATCCTTGATTTCTTTTCTGTCATAGAACTTGATGCCGCCGACAATGTTGTAATCGATGTTTGACTTCAGGAATGATTCCTCGATTACACGGGACTGGGCATTGGTTCTGTATAAAATCGCAATATCAGAAAGCTTGCGGCCATTCCTCAGGAGCTCCTGAATTTTACCGATGACAAACTGGGCTTCACCTTGCTCGCTGTCTGCACGGTAATACATGATTTTGTTGCCTTCTGCGTTTTCCGTCCAGAGGTTCTTCGGCTTACGGTTCATATTGTTCTGGATGACCATATTAGCTGCTAAAAGAATTTTCTTTGTTGAGCGGTAGTTTTGCTCTAGCAAAATGACAGATGCATTCGGATAATCCTTTTCGAATGATAGGATGTTTGCGATGTCAGCCCCTCGCCAGCGATAGATCGACTGATCTGAGTCACCAACTACACATAAATTCTGGAAACGCTGCGCAAGTAATTTTACAAGCATATACTGCGCCCTGTTCGTATCCTGGTACTCATCGACGTGAATATACTGGAACTTGCGCTGATAGTATTCAAGCACTTCCGGCACACGGGTGAACAGCGTAATCGTCGACATGATCAGGTCATCAAAATCGAGCGCATTGTTTTTGCGAAGCCTGCGCTGGTATTCTTCATACACATCGCTGACCTTCTGCGAGAAGTAATCACCAGCTGTTTTCGCGTATTCCTCCGGTGTGATCAGTTCGTTTTTCGCCGAGCTGATCGTTCCAAGAATCGCGCGTGGATCGAATTTCTTCGGATCCATGTTCTTGTCTTTCAGAATCGATTTAATGACTGACTGCTGGTCAGTCGAATCGAGGATCGTGAAATTGCGGTTGAAGCCAAGACGATCGATGTCCCGGCGCAAAATACGGACACACATCGAGTGGAACGTCGAAATCCAGATATCGTCTGCCGCGCCGCCCATCATCTTATGGATCCTCTCGCGCATCTCACGTGCTGCTTTATTCGTGAACGTAATCGCCAGGATGTTATAAGGATTTACCCCTTTTTCCACCATTAAATACGCAATCCTGTGCGTTAAAACCCTCGTTTTGCCACTGCCCGCACCAGCCATCAACAATAACGGCCCGTCCAACGTCTTGACAGCCTTCTGTTGCTCCGGGTTCAAACCATTCAATAATTTATCCGTCAAAAATTGCACATTCCTCACCACCATACAAACATTTGTTCTTATTTTATATCAAAATCCAATTCCAGACAAACACACACATTAACGCACTACCTCGCTGGGGGTCAGACCCCCACCACTTCACCGTATCACCGCACCGGGGGTCTGACCCCCAGCGCTTTAACGCACTGAAGCGGCAGCTACTGTTTTGAGCGCTTCTTCGAGGTTGCTGTAGACTGCATTTCCTACGACGATTACGTCTGAGTGGGCGGCCATTTCGGCTGCCTGCTGTGCTGTTTCGATTCCGCCTCCGTAGAAGAGGACGGTCTTTTCGAGTGCGCCTTTGGCTGCTTTGACGATTTCGGGATCACCATAGGTACCGCTGTATTCTAAATAGAAGATTGGCAGGCTGAACATTTTTTCTGCCATCATCGCATAGGCTCTGACTTCTTCAACGTCCAATTCCGTCTTGGCCTCGGTTAGCTTAGCAGCCTTGCATTCTGGATTCAGGATGCAATAGCCTTCCATCATAACCTCGTCCCAATCCATCAAATCGCCATATTCCTTCACTGCTTCGTGATGCATCCCGGTAATCCACTGCGGATTGCCGCTGTTGAGTACAGTCGGGATAAAGTAAAAATCGAATCCCGGTGTGATAGAATCTATAGTAGAAACTTCTAGAATGCATGGAACCGTGTAACGGCGGACTCGGGACATCAAATCAAGGACTCCTTCAAGAGTGACACCATCGGTCCCTCCTACCATGATCGCGTCGGTTCCAGACTCGCAGATTCTATCAAGTTCTTCATCAGTTATTTCTTTATTTGGATCGAGTTTAAACACATGTCGCCACTCGCGAACATCGTACATCCTTGAATTGCCCCCATTCTATATTTCCATTCCACCATTATAGCATTTGTTCCCTCCAGACAAAAAGGAAACATCAGGTTAATGGGGAATTTAACAGATTAACTAGGAGGAGAACTTTTCTTCCTTCCTTGCGCGTTCTACTCCTGACTTTCAATCATTTTCATTATCGCTAACTCCAGGCCGTTTTTCCCTAACTATTCCTAAATGGCCGCCTCAAACGCAAACAAAAAAACCGAAGCCCCACTGGACTCCGGTTCCTGCAATCTTTTAGCCTTATAAAACCCAGGTTCTAAGCCTGTTCCTTCGCAGCATTCTCTTCTTCCTTCAAACGATCCAATGCCATTTCATATGCATCGTTACCATAGTTCAAGCAGCGCTTGACCCTTGAGATCGTGGCTGTGCTTGCACCTGTATCTGTCTCGATTTTATGGTAGGTTTTGCCCTCGCGAAGCATGCGGGCAACTTCGAGTCGCTGTGCCAGTGACTGGATTTCGTTCACAGTCGCCAAATCATCAAAAAAGCGATACGCTTCGTCAAGATCTTTTAGCGATAAAATCGCCTTGAAAAGTTGATCTAATTCTTTACCTCTTAATTTATCAATTTGCATATAGTCATACCCCTTATATACTCTAATTTTTATTATGACTGTTTCCGCTTTGTATTTACTCCGCGAACATCGCCTTATTGTTCAGAGTCGAATGAGACATCGCTGATTGATGGGACGATGTTAATCCATGTTTTCCCGGGAACGAAACCAGCTTTTTCCCCATCCTTATAAGGGACAATCCTGCCAGCTTCATTTTTCCATTGTATCTCATTGACTTTGCCTTTTTGAAACAGATAACCCGTACCGCCAGATTCCAAATCAACATCCCTGCGGCCAGCTGAATCTACAATTTTGTGATCCATCTGCACGACCAGAAGGTTATCAATCAGCACTGGTTCCTTCGAATCGAGATCAGCCGTTTCTTCATTCCCTGAAAAACGATGATACTTCCCGGCTTCAGCATCATATTCATAAATCAAATCGAATGCTGGCGTCCCGTAAGATACCATGATATCCTTGGCAGCTGCACCTTCAAGCCCATCGAATTCTTCCTTGCTTAAAAAAGCTGCAGAATCTGGTGCCGCATTCATATCGTAGTTTCTTTTTTCAGCACCTTTTATCATATTCTCATAAGTGATATATGAATTGTGCGGGGCCTTGCGGAAGCTTGCCCTCTTAAAAAGTGAACCGTCATACTGAATGCCGTTGATGTTGTCAATATCCCCGCGATCGAGCATTTCCTTCGCTTCAGGACTGTAGCCATGGGCCACAAAAAAGCTGTCATATCCTAAAGCCATGTCGATAAAATACTCCCTTGCACTTCGGATGGGCCCCACCTTCTCAGGGTGTTCACTCTGGTATATTGCAACCAGCCTTGTTACTTCCCCTTCAGCTAAAACCTCATAAATGAGATCCGCTTCATTGAGACCCGACTGCGGCCTTGCCTTCGGGTGGTTATTCACCACAACCGCAATGGCTCTGCCTGCCGGCTCTTCTTTTGTGCCAATTCCCGTCAGCGGGAACTGATAAGGCAGCTTTTCTGCTTCTTTGACAACGTCTTCAACTTCTTTTTCTTTATGTTGTTCCGCTGCATCTTTATCTGTCTTTGTCTCTTTACTGCTGCACCCGGCTAGAAGGATCATCAAAGCCGCTGTTACAGCGATCCATTTTTTCATCATTCTCGCCACCCCTGTGAACTCCCTGTTCTCATGGCTGTAAATGTCTTGATGCACTTTTATATTTTAACGCATTATCGTTGGAAAGAGTACCGTTTTTTTCATGACATCATAGATGCCCCGCTGCGTGATTCTGATGTATGGCAAATGCGTTGATGAGAAGAATAACAGTGAATAAATCGGGTCTGCGAACTTATACCCTTTTTCCTTCAAATACTCAAGCAGCTTCTTTTCTTCAGCCATCAATTCACCTACAGGATGACTGGACATGATGCCTTGCAGCCTTAACGGAATTTCCCTTACAGGCACTCCATTCTCGCAGGCAACAATTCCGCCGCCAAGCTCTTTCATCCGGTTAAAAGCAGCCATCATATCCTGCTTGTTTTTGCCGATCAGGATAATGTCACCTGTGTTGGAGAATGAACTCGCAAGTCCCTGCAAATCAGTCGCAAAGCCTTTTAGAATTGTATTGATCCTCCACTCGCCATTCCTGTCAATCAGCATGAAAAAGCACTCATCATGACTTGAAGCTAATTCATCACTTGATACATCAATTGAGATGGAATATGGTTTTGTAATGACCGAATTCTCCATCTTAATGCCAAACGGCATCGAGAATTGCATATCATCAAACGTCAGCTCCCAATCGATTTTTAACGGCTCGAATCCTAATTCTGACCAATCCAGCTCACTTGCCGCTTCGATTGCGTCTCCGTCACGCTTCACCCACTGGCCTTTTGCCAGCACGGAAACAGGAGCAGGTTCACGCTCATCACTTAAAAAGTTGATGTTCGCAATCCGGCCTGTCGCAATGTTGCCGTGCAAATGCTCGAAATTATAATACCGCGCCACATTAATTGTCGCCATATTGTAAGCGTCAATGACCGGAACACCTCTATCGATGGCAATCCGGATCAATTCATCCATCACTCCATTTTCGTAAAAGGCTGTTGACGCACCATCCGTTGTCATCATGAAGCGGTCATAAACCGCGATATCAAGCTCATGAATTTCATCAAGCAGCTTCGGCAAATCCGGGCGAATCGAAGAATGCCGGAGTGACACCATATAGCCCTGCATCAGCCTTCTTCTAACTTCTTCACCCGTCATCGCCTCATGGTCGCAATCCGCACCAAACAGCATCATTTTTGCAAGCGTTTTTTCAGATGCGCCAGGAAAATGGCCTTCGATTTTCTTATGAAGGCGCTTCGTTTCCTGCATCCAGTGAAGAATCATGTCATCCCCGTTCATCAGCTTCGGCCAGCACGTCAGCTCGCCCCCCTGAAGGACATTCTCATGCTCAAGCCAGGCTCTGACATTGCTGTTTGAAAACACTTCTTCCTCATGCTGGATTTCCGTTTGTGCATCAAACCGGCACCACCAATACATCGTGACAGGGTTATTGTTCAGCTCATTGATAAAAGTAAACGCTTTCTTTTTACCCAATTGTAAAGCAAGCACCATATTATCGCTAATCATCGTGGTCGTCCCAGTCTGAGATGCATAGGCAGCAAAAGAATGGGGATTATAAAGTTGAAACGGATGGGCGTGCGGTTCAATATAACCCGGCACAAGCTTCATTCCGCTGCAATCAACTGTTTCGCACTGTTTCGTATTCTCAGGCAGATTTTCACCAACATACACAATCCGGTCCTTGTAAATCCAAATGTTCGCAGTCATCCATTTGCGGAAAGTCTGGTTCAAATAAGTCGCATTCTTCAGCAAAATCGTCGGTGAAAGGGAGCCGTCCAAAACAGCAGCATGGTCGCGCAATTGTTTGTTTTTCCATCGATAACGTTGTTCCATACCATGTTCCCCTTTTCTCTATATATAAAAAAATCGTTTAATCCCAATAAAAGAAAGCCCTTTCATTATTGGTTACTATGGTAACATATTTCGTCGTTTAACGCACTAAAGAATTTCAAATTAATTGTAAAAACTTCGTAAAGGAGCGATTAAAAAATGAATGTACGCCCGAACATTGGAATCATTAACGCACTGGTCAGAATCACGATGGGACTGACGATTCTTGCTTGGTCCACTTCAAAAATGGTGAAACGCCCGTGGAAAGACTCATATATCTTCATGGCAATGCTTGGAGCAATGAAAGTCGGCGAAGGCATCGTCCGCTACTGCCCGCTAACAGCCGCCTACGAAAAAGGCCAGGATATGATGGAGGACAACAACGCCGAAACAGGCGATGGCGAAGGATGGATTCCCTATAATCCAAGCTGACACTCTGCCGGGTCAATGAGAAAGACAAAAGCCCCCAAACCTGGGGGCTCCATAAAGGAGATGAAATTATGTTTTGGGAATACGTGACGGACATGAGCTTCGTATGGATCGCGATCGTCGGAAGCATCATTGCCCTGCTGCTTGTTTTTACCCGTGGAGTTAACAAGAGACGCGCACGATAACTTCTATTGGTTCCTACTCTATACGTGTATGATTACAGGTCCTAACAAGATACGCGGCCGATTGCCTTATAGCCAATGTCCTTACGGTAAAACGTTTCCTTGCACTCCAGCTTTTCAAGCTCAGCATATACCTTTTGCTGCGCTTCTTTTAATGAGGGTGCTTTTGCCCCGACCAGCAGGACCCGTCCGCCGTTGGTCGTAAACTGACCTTCATCGTTCTTCGCTGTACCTGCATGGAAAACCTGAGACATATTTTCTATTCCTTTGAGGACCGCACCCTTCTCGTACTCCTCGGGATAGCCATTTGCCGCGACGACAACTCCTACCATCGCTTCCTCATGCCACTCAATCTGCGGAGAGTTCCCATCCAGCACCTCAAGCATAACCTCAACCAAATCCGATTTCATCCTTGGCAAAATCACCTGAGTTTCCGGGTCGCCAAAACGCGCATTAAATTCGATCACTTTGGGTCCGTCCGCGGTTTCAATCAGCCCGGCATAAAGGATACCAGTAAAACTGCGGTCTTCCTGAACCATTGCGCGCGCCGCCGGAATCAGCACTTTTTGCACTGCTTCCTCGACTGTTTCCTTGCGAATATGCGGTACCGGTGAATAAGCGCCCATTCCGCCAGTGTTCGGCCCCTTGTCGCCATCAAACGCACGCTTATGGTCCTGCGCGATTTCCAGCGGGATCACGGTTTCACCGTCCACAAATGCCATCAGCGAAAACTCTTCCCCAGTTAAAAATTGCTCCATGACCACACTTGCCGACGCCTCGCCAAACTTTTCGTTCAATAACATATCCTGGAGCGCGTTTTCCGCCTCATGCTGGGTCATCGCCACGACCACGCCCTTGCCAGCCGCCAGCCCGTCTGCCTTGATCACAATCGGAGCTCCGATTTTATCAAGATAGGCTTTTGCTTCAGCATACTTAGTGAAAACCTGGTATTCTGCAGTAGGGATTCCGTATTTTTTCATGAGATCCTTCGCGAACGACTTGCTGCCCTCGATCACTGCCGCAGACTTTCGAGGACCGAAAACCTTAAGGCCCTCCTCAATGAATCGGTCTGCCAATCCTTCAAGTAATGGAACCTCAGGACCAATGATCGTCAGGCCAATTTCCCTTTCCTTAGCGAAAACAGCAAGCTCATCCAGCTGATTTTCATTGATCTTCACAAGCGATGCGCAGTCCATCATCCCCGGATTGCCCGGAGCCGCAAAAACCTCCGACACCAGCGGACTCTCGCTGACCTTCTGGCAAATCGCATGCTCCCGGCCGCCTCTGCCAACCACAAGAACCTTCATTCCCCGCACCTCCGTTTTAAAATACCTTTTTCTGATTTTTTGGTTTGAAATTGTACTTTATGAGGTTTATTTAACTATATTTAACGTCCAGCCACGATCCCAATCGCTTTTTTTCGTGTTGGATTCATTAATTGCTAGTTGGTTTGGATTTTATTATTTGTAAGTTTGGACTTATTACTTGTAAGTATCGATTTATTACTTGTAAGTTTGGACTTATTACTTGTAAGTATCGATTTATTACTTGTAAGTTTGGACTTATTACTTATAAGTATCGATTTATTACTTGTAAGTTTGGACTTATTACTTATAAGTATCGATTTATTACTTGTAAGTTTATTTATTACTTATAAGTATCGGTTTATCACCAGTAAGTGCCGCTTTATTACCAATAACCATCCATTTATCACCAGCAGAACATCCCTGACCCAAAACCCAATGTAACTCAACCTGACTTGCTGATCCCTCTACTCCAAATCTTAATGCCTGAAATGCCTGACACCCGTAAACACCATCGCAATGCCGTATTCGTCCGCTTTTTTAATCGAATCAGCATCACGTACGGATCCGCCTGGCTGGATAATCGCAGTGATTCCTGCTTTTGCCGCAGCTTCAACTGTGTCATCCATTGGGAAGAATGCATCTGAAGCAAGCGCAGCTCCCTCGGCTTTCTTTCCAGCTTGTTCAAGCGCAATTTTCGCTGCGCCTACACGATTCATTTGGCCTGCGCCGATTCCTAAAGTAGAATCCTTATCTGAAACAACAATCGCATTCGATTTCACATGCTTTACGACCTTCCAGCTAAGCTTCAATGCTGCCCACTCTTCCTCATTCGGCTCACGCTTTGTTGGCACAGAAATTTCCGCATCTTCAAATCCAAACGCATCCTGTTCCTGAACCAGCATTCCGCCCTCGATTGAAGTTAACGCAGTTTCCTTCGCCATCTCCCCCTCAAAAGGCACTTTTAGCAAACGAAGATTTTTCTTAGCCGTTAAAATCTCCAAAGCTTCCTCGCTAAAAGAAGGCGCTATGATGATTTCAAGAAAGATTTCATACAGCTTGCTTGCTGTTTCCCCGTCGACCTCGCGATTCAGGGCAATGATCCCGCCAAAAATAGAAACTGGATCTGCTTCGAACGCTTTACCAAAAGCATCGAATACATCTTTACCAGTTCCGACACCGCATGGATTCATATGCTTAACCGCAACCGCAGCCGGCTCAGAAAATTCCTTCACGATCTGCAAAGCTGCATTTGCATCATTAATATTGTTATAAGAAAGTTCTTTTCCATGGAGCTGTTCCGCAGCCGCGACCGAAAATGCGGACCCAAGCGGCTTCTGGTAGAACGCTGCTTTTTGGTGCGGATTTTCACCGTAGCGAAGATTTTGCTTCAACTCATAGGTCACCGTCATTTTTTCTGGCTGCTCTTCACCTGCAAGTTTCGTCATATATTCAGCAATCAGCGCATCATAAGCAGCTGTGTGGCGGAACACTTTTGCTGCAAGCCTGCGACGTGTTTCCATCGTCGTTTCGTTATTACTCTTATATTCTTCGATGACCTGCTGGTAATCGGCTGGGTCAACTAGAACGGTTATGAATTGATGGTTTTTAGCTGAAGCGCGCAGCATCGCAGGTCCGCCGATGTCGATGTTCTCGATCGCATCCTCAGGCGTCACACCAGGCTTTGAAATTGTTTCTTTAAAAGGATAAAGGTTCACGCAGACAAGCTCGATTTTCTCGATTTCATTGTCAGCCATTTGAGTCTGATGTCCAGGATCACTATATTTCGCAAGCAAACCGCCGTGGATTTTTGGATGCAGCGTCTTCACGCGGCCCTCAAGGATTTCAGGAAAACCAGTGACATCACTAATGCCAATGACCGGCACGCCGCCATCCTTAAGAGCTTTCTTTGTTCCGCCAGTCGAAACGATTTCAAAACCTAGCTCGACTAATTCCCTCGCTAGCTCAACAATTCCGTTTTTATCTGAAACACTGATCAGTGCACGCTTTTTTCCCATTGTACTGCCTCCTCTTTTCCATTCAGCAGCTGTTCCAAAACCTCTGGATACAGGCTGTGTTCGATCTGCTGTATTTTCTTGTGAAGTGACTCTCTCGTTTCTCCCACGTCAATCGCGACTGCGCTGCTGGCTATGACAGGGCCTGTGTCCATCCCCTCATCAACATAATGAATCGTGACACCTGTTCTCTCCACACCCGCTGCCAGCGCCTGTCCGATGGCATCCTTCCCCGGAAACGCAGGTAATAACGAAGGATGTATATTGACAATCCTTCCTTCAAAAGCCTTAAGCAGCGTCGATCCGATCAACCTCATATAACCGGCCAGCACCACAAGCTCGACATCAAGACTCGTTAGTTTTTGTAAAATCTTCGTCTCATATGCTTCTTTTGACCGAAACCACTTCGGGTTAATGACCAGGCTCGATATCCCCAACATTTCTGCACGATCCACCACAAATGCCCCCGGCTTGTCGCATACGAGCAAGCAAATTTCAGCATTTAGGATGCCAGATTGCACAGCGACACCTATCGCCTGAAAATTACTGCCGCTTCCTGAAGCGAAAACAGCGATTTTCTTCAAGGTTTGCTTCTCATCAGACCGGTCGGCAGCTGCACGCAATTTGCCCCACATCATATCAAGCCACCAGCCATCTTAATACGAATCCCTTCAGATTCAGAGACTGTACCAATCACCGAAGCCATTTCACCATTTTCATTAAACAAACGAACCACTTCCGGCGCAACGTCCGGATCTACAGCAGCGATCATGCCAATCCCCATGTTAAAAATGTTGTACATATCCTGGCGCTCAAGTCCCCCAAGGGATTCCAAAGTTTTAAACACCTGCGGAATTTCCCAGCTGCCCTCTTCAATGTCAGCGCCCAATCCTTCCGGAAGCATCCTTGGAATATTTTCGATAAAACCTCCGCCCGTGATGTGGGCAAGGCCCTTGATCTCATATTGTTTCAGCGCGGCAAGCACAGATTTTACATAAATGCGAGTTGGTTTTAAAAGCTCCTCGCCAAGTGTACAGCCAAATACGTCCACATAATGGTCTAACTCCAGTCCAGCCTGTTCAAGAAAAACCTTGCGGACAAGTGAGTAGCCATTGCTGTGGATCCCGCTTGATGCAAGCCCGATCAATACATCACCGGCTTTGATTCCGGCACCGGTTATGATATCTGACTTCTCGCAGGCACCAACCGCAAAACCAGCCAAATCGTATTCCTCAGGAGAGTACATGCCTGGCATTTCCGCAGTTTCCCCGCCCACAAGCGCACAGCCTGCCTGCTCGCAGCCATCGGCAATCCCTTTGACAATCGCTTCGATCTTTTCAGGAACAGCCTTGCCGCATGCAATGTAATCAAGGAAATATAATGGCTCGGCTCCCTGTACAACGATGTCATTCACGCACATCGCCACGGCATCGATGCCAATTGTATCATGGCGGTCCATCATGAAGGCCAGCATAAGCTTTGTGCCGACGCCATCAGTACCTGAAACGAGCACAGGCTCCTTCAGACCAAGGCTGGATAGGTCGAACATCCCGCCAAATCCGCCCAGCGCACCGATCACACCCGGCCTTACCGTCCGCTTCACATGCTTTTTGATCCGCTCAACCGCCTCATACCCAGCCTCAATATCCACACCTGCCTGCTTATACGCGTTTGCCATGTTCACTACCTCCTATTTGGCTGTTTTTCATTTAAAATTTCTTGATATTTGTACGCCATCATTCTGTGTAATTGCACCCTGATTGGCTGATTCCCTCGGTTACGGGGTGTAAGTGCACTCTAAATTCATGTATTAGTACCATCACTGAATGCAATTTCCCAATCATCGATCATAATCTCCCAAAACACAGTCCAATTCTACCGAATCACCGTCATAATTGCCCGAAAAACGGCGTTATTCTCCCGGAACTCCCGCATAATCGCGCCGTCATCCTATATATAGAAAAACTCAATCAGCACTTCTGTCCAGCAGGAGTCGCCGATGGATAAATTTCCGTCGGGTACTTCCCTGTAAAACAAGCCAGACACTGTCCCCGCGTCTCACCAGGTTCATTGCGGCCAATCGCCTCAAGCATGCCCTCGACACTTAAAAACGTAAGCGAATCCGCACCGATCAATTCACGAATTTCTTCAACCGAGTGCTCAGATGCAATCAATTCCTCACGAGTGGATGTATCGATTCCATAAAAGCACGGGTTCTTAATCGGCGGCGAGCTGATGACGACATGCACTTCCGTCGCACCTGCTTCCTTCAGCATGTTCACAATCCGGCGGCTAGTCGTTCCGCGCACGATCGAATCATCGACCATGATGACACGCTTCCCTTCGACCACACCGCGCACAGGTGAAAGCTTCATTTTCACGCCCTGTTCCCTAAGTGACTGGGATGGCTGGATGAATGTCCGTCCGACGTAGCGGTTCTTGATCAAGCCCATTTCATAAGGAATGCCTGATTCCTCGGCATATCCGATTGCCGCAGAAATACTTGAATCCGGAACACCGGTAACAACGTCCGCTTCAATCGGCACTTCAACCGCCAGCTGCTTGCCAAGATTTTTCCGGGCAGTATGGACGTTAATTCCGTGAATGTTGCTATCCGGTCTTGAAAAATATATATATTCCATCGTACAGATGGCAGTCGTTGAATTCATTGAATAGATTTCTGAATGGAGACCATCAGCATCGATGATCAGCAATTCACCAGGAAGGACATCCCTGACAAATTCAGCGCCGATAATATCAAACGCGCAAGTCTCGGAAGCTACTACATAAGCATCGCCAAGCTTCCCTAATGACAGCGGGCGCAGGCCATGCGGATCGAGCGCGACCATCATTTCCGTTTCCGTCATGATCAAAAACGCATAAGCACCCTTCAGCATCGGCAGCGCATTTTTCACACGGTCCTTCAGCTGGCTGAAACCGCCGCGCTTGATTAAGTGGGCAAGGACCTCAGTATCCGAGCTCGTTTGAAAAATACTTCCCTGTGCCTCAAGCTGATTCCTCAGAGCATCAGCATTCACGAGATTGCCATTATGAGCAAGCGCCAGACCGCCGCTTTGCGATTGGAACAGGAGCGGCTGGACATTCTCATAGCCGCCGCCTCCTGCTGTCGCATAGCGCACATGACCGATTGCGCCAACGCCCTGAAGGTCTTCCATCACATCAGCGGTGAAAATCTCATTAACAAGTCCTTCACCCTTCCTGACCTTAAGCTGCTGGCCATCAGTCACGACAATGCCAGTACCCTCCTGGCCGCGGTGCTGCAGGCTGTGAAGACCGTAATAAGTGATTTGTGCTGCCTCGGTATGTCCCCAAATTCCAAAAACGCCGCATTCCTCATTCAAGCCTTTTAGTTCAGCAAGCATGGAATGGCTCCTTTCCAGGCCTTCTTCAGCCCAGTTGCATCTTGATTGATCACATTCTCGCCGTTTACATCAATCTTTAAAACTGGCGTCTCAATCACTTTTCCAATCAGCACTGCGTCTGTTAAACTCTCAAACTCAATTTGGTGCTCTGGTTTTACCGATAAAATAAACCTGGACTGCGATTCGCTGAACAATGCCGATACAGCAGTACCTTCCAGCTCGACCTCAGCTCCCAAGCCCTTGCTTCCGATCACCGACTCAGCAAGAGCAACCGCCACTCCGCCTTCCGCGACATCATGCGCTGATGCTACAAGACCGTTCTTGATCGCGGTTAAAATTTGTCCCTGATAGCTTGCTTCTACGTCTAAATTAAGCTCAGGCGACTTTCCAAAAATGCGCCCATACATAAGTTTCTGCAGCTCACTGCCTCCGAATTCATCCTTCGTTTCGCCCAATAGATAAATCAAATCGCCGGCATTTTTAAAATGCTGCGTCGTAACATGCTGCAAATTCTCAACCAGACCAACCATGCCGACAACCGGAGTGGGATAGATGGCTGTTCCATTTGTTTCGTTATACAAGCTGACGTTTCCGCCAATGACAGGCGTTCCGAGTGTCCTGCACGCTTCACTCATGCCATCAACTGCTTTTTCAAACTGCCAGAAAATCTCCGGCTTTTCAGGGTTTCCGAAGTTCAGGCAATCCGTGATCGCGAGCGGTTCACCGCCGGAACAAACAATATTACGAGCCGCTTCAGCAACAGCAATCTTCCCGCCTGTTTCCGGATCAAGATAGATATAGCGGGAGTTGCAGTCTGTCGTCATCGCCAGACCCTTTTCGGTTCCACGGATTCTCACGACAGCCGCATCAGAACCAGGTGAAACAACTGTGCTCGTGCGCACCATATGGTCATACTGGTCGTAAACCCACTCTTTGCTTGCAATCGTCGGCTGCTGCAGCAAATCCAACAAGGTCTTTTCATAGTTTTCAACGTTAGGAATCTCATTTTTCATCGACTGGAACTCACGGAAGTAAGCTGGTTCACTAGAAGGCTTGTAATAAACAGGCGCTTCTTCAGCAAGTGCATCTGCTGGAACATCGGCAACGACTTCCCCTTTATGTAAAAGGCGAAGCATTTTATCATCCGTCACCCGGCCAATTGCAACCGCTTCGAGCTCATACTTTGAAAATAGGTCGATGATTTCCTGTTCACGTCCTTTTTCAACGACAATCAACATGCGCTCCTGGGATTCAGACAGCATCATCTCATAAGCCGTCATACCCGTTTCACGCTGCGGCACTAAATCAAGGTTCATCTCAATCCCTGAACCTGCCTTGCTCGCCATTTCAGCAGACGAACTCGTCAATCCAGCTGCACCCATGTCCTGGATGCCGACAAGTGCATCATTTTTCACAAGCTCCAGGCATGCTTCAAGCAGCAATTTTTCCATAAAAGGATCGCCGACCTGGACAGCAGGACGCTTATCTTCAGATGACTCATTCAATTCCTCAGAAGCGAAAGTCGCACCATGGATTCCGTCGCGTCCTGTTTTCGCGCCAACGTACATAACAGTGTTTCCTACGCCATGTGCCTGGCCCTTCTTGATGTCTTCGTGATTGATCAATCCAACGCACATTGCGTTCACAAGCGGATTTCCTTCATATGCGCCGTCAAACTGGACTTCGCCGCCAACCGTCGGAATGCCGATGCAGTTTCCGTAGCCAGCAATCCCGGCAACAACCTGTTCAAACAAATATTTCACGCGCGGCGATTCAAGCTCGCCAAAGCGGAGAGAATTCAGCAATGCAATTGGCCTTGCTCCCATTGAAAAAACGTCGCGGATGATTCCGCCGACACCTGTAGCGGCACCCTGGTAAGGCTCGATCGCAGAGGGGTGGTTATGGCTTTCGATCTTAAAAACGACCGCCTGGCCATCTCCGATATCCACAATCCCTGCGCCTTCGCCCGGTCCCTGTAAAACGCGTTCGCCAGTGACAGGGAACTTTTTCAACACAGGCTTCGAGTTCTTGTAGCTGCAGTGCTCTGACCACATAACCGAGAACAATCCGGTCTCCGTGTAGTTAGGCAGGCGCCCAAGGATTTTTTCAACAGAAGCAAACTCGCTGTCTGAAAGACCCATTTCCTGATAGATTTTATCCTCTTTAATTTGCTCTGGACTTGGTTCAAGCATTAACCGCATTTGCTTCCCTCCATTGTTTGACGATTGATCGGAATAGTTGCAGACCGTCTGCGCCGCCAAGCAGCTCATCTACTGCACGTTCTGGATGAGGCATCATGCCAAGGACATTTCCACGCTCATTGATGATCCCGGCAATATTTTCAAGGCTTCCATTCGGATTCTCGCCATTGTATGTGAACACAATCTGGTTATTTTCCTTCAAACTTGCTAAAGTCTTCTCGTCGCAATAATAGTTGCCTTCACCATGCGCAACCGGAATCGTGATGACTTCGCCTTTTTCATAGCCAGCCGAAAACATCGTTTCGTTATTTTCAACCTTAAGCTCGACCTGCTTGCAGATGAACTTCATGCTGTCATTTCGGCGCATCGCCCCAGGCAGCAATCCTGCTTCCAGTAAAATCTGAAATCCATTGCAGACGCCAAGCACAGGCTTTCCCGCTTCAGCCGCCTTCACAACTTCCTTCATGACATTGCTGAACTGCGCAATCGCGCCTGATCTTAAATAGTCTCCGTATGAAAATCCCCCTGGTAAAAGAACAGCATCGTAGTCTTCAAGACTTTCAGCGTCATGCCAGACATACTCAGCCTGTTCGCCAAGCTCATCTTTTACCGCATGGTACATGTCGATGTCACAGTTTGAACCCGGAAATACGATCACCGCAAATTTCACTTTGCAACAACCTCCTCGACTTCATACCTGTAATCTTCAATCACTGTATTCGCCAGCAGGCGCTCACACATTTCCTTGACCGCTCCGTCAACATCCTTCACGCTCTCATCCAATGTCAGTTCCATATACTTGCCAATCCGGACATCCTGAATGCCTTCGTAACCGTGCGTCGCCAGCGCATTTTTCACAGCCGTTCCCTGTGGATCCAAAACACTTTCCCTTAACGTGACATACACCTTTACTTTAAACATGCAGTTGTCCTCCCAATCTCGTTAAAATAGTTTCATAAGCATCTGTCAGATTCCCTAAATCGCGGCGAAATACGTCCTTATCAAGCTTCTGCTGCGTTTCCATATCCCAAAGCCTGCAGGTATCAGGCGATATCTCATCAGCCAATAAGATCTGGCCATCAGCATCCTTCCCAAACTCAAGCTTGAAATCGATTAACGTAACACCAATCTCTGCGAAAAATCCGCCTAGCACCGTATTGATTTTCAAAGCAGCATCCTTCAGCTGTGCAACTTCTTCAGCCGAAGCCAGTTTCAGCACATCAACATGGTCATCCGTGATCAGCGGATCTCCGAGCGCATCATCCTTCAGGTAAAACTCAACGATCGGCCTTGAAAGCTTTTTGCCTTCTTCCACTCCAAGTCTTTTTGAAAAGCTGCCAGCTGCAAAATTCCTGACCACCACTTCAAGTGGAATGATGTTAACTCGTTTTACCAATTGCTCATTCTCAGAAATTTTTTCGATAAAATGGGATTGGATTCCCGCTTCGCTAAGCTTTAAGAATAGTAAACTAGTAATCTCATTATTCAGTCGGCCCTTGCCAATAATCTCAGCCTTCTTCTCGCCATTGAACGCCGTAGCAGAGTCCTTATACTGAACCCTTACAACCTCTGCTTCATCAGTAGCGTAAATCCGCTTTGCTTTTCCCTCATATAACAGTGCTTGCTTTTCCATTTCAACGCCTCCGATTGAGATAATTAGCAATCTTCAGTCACCTATTGTTAAAAGAGGGCAAGGTATTACCTCGCCCATATGGTTTTTCAGAAAGTCAAACTTACAACCCCAGCCGTTCAAAAATCATATCAACATGCTTGATATGGTAGTGATAATCAAAGCAATCATCAATTTCCGCTTCACTTAAAAGACCAGAGATTTTCTCGTCACTTTCAATCAGACTGCGGAATTGAACTTGCTTTTCCCATGCTTCCATCGCACGAGGCTGGACTGTATCGTATGCTTCCTCACGGGACATGCCCATGTCAATCAAGGCAAGCAGCACGCGCTGTGAGTAAATCAAGCCAAGTGTACGATCCATATTGCGCTTCATGTTCTCTGGATATACCGTTAGATTTTTAACGATGTTGCCAAAGCGATTGAGCATATAATTCAAGGCAATCGTCGCATCCGGAAGAATGATTCTCTCAGCAGATGAATGTGAGATATCGCGCTCATGCCACAGCGGAACATTTTCATAAGCCGTCGTCATATAACCGCGGATGACCCTTGCCATCCCTGTCATGTTTTCAGAGCCGATCGGGTTACGTTTATGAGGCATTGCAGAGGATCCCTTTTGACCTTTAGCAAAAAACTCCTCAACTTCCCTTGTTTCGCTCTTTTGCAGACCGCGGATCTCAACCGCGAATTTTTCAATTGAAGTGGCGATCAATGCCAGCGAAGACATGTAAAATGCATGGCGGTCACGCTGCAGCGTCTGCGTCGAAATCGGCGCTGGCTGAAGGCCAAGCTTTTCACAAACGTAAGACTCTACAAACGGATCAATATTCGCATACGTTCCAACCGCTCCGGAAATCTTGCCAAACTCCACATCAGAAGCTGCCATTTTAAAACGCTCAAGGTTGCGCTTCATTTCCTCCAGCCAAAGAGCGAGCTTCAAACCAAATGTAGTTGGTTCCGCATGAACACCGTGAGTGCGCCCCATCATGACTGTGTACTTATGTTCCTTTGCCTTGTTTGTCAGGATTTCGATGAAGTTCTCTAGATCTTTTTGTAAAATCTGATTTGCCTGCTTAAGGACATACGATAACGCTGTATCAACCACATCAGTAGAAGTCAGTCCGTAGTGAACCCATTTTCGCTCTTCGCCAAGTGTTTCCGATACCGCCCTTGTGAAGGCCACGACATCATGGCGCGTTTCTTCTTCAATCTCTTTGATTCTGTCGATATCGAATGACGCTTTTTCACGGATTTTCTGAACGTCTTCCTTAGGGATATCTCCAATCTCAGACCACGCTTCACATGCTAAGATCTCAACCTCCAGCCATGCTTTAAAACGGTTCTCCTCAGTCCAAATTGCTCCCATTTCAGGTCTTGTATAACGATCGATCATCTCTTATGTCCTCCAGTCAATTCTGCCGCGCTTTCCCAGATGCCGCTTTGCTCAGCCTCTTCAAGCGCCTTTTCTACTGTTTCTCGTAAAAGGGTCACATGGCCCATTTTTCGTTTGTGCTTCGCTTCCTTTTTGCCGTATAAATGGATTTTCCAATCCTGCAGCTCTGTAATTCTCTCTAATAGCGGCTGCTGATGCTCACCAAGGATATTCACCATCACAGCTGGTTTAAGTAAATCAGTGCTGCCAAGCGGCCAGCCGCACACCGATCTGACATGCTGCTCAAATTGCGAGGTTTCACACGCTTCAATCGTGTAATGCCCCGAATTATGCGGCCTCGGTGCGAGTTCATTTATATAAATCTCATCATTCGGTGCCAAAAACATTTCCACAGCAAGCGTACCAGTCAAATCAAGTGCCGAAGCAATCTGTTTCGCTGCCTCAATTGCCTTCTCTGCAGCCTGCTTGCTGATCCTTGCTGGCACGATTGTCTCGTGCAGGATATTGTCCATATGGATATTTTCCGCTACTGGAAAAACGGCTGTCTCACCGGCAGTGCTCCGGGTAATGATCACCGAAATTTCTTTTTCAAAAGAAATCCATTTTTCCAGAACACAAGCTCCCTGGCTGACAAGCGTTTCAGCTATGGCGATATCCTCAGTCGTCCTGATAACCAGCTGTCCCTTGCCGTCATAACCGCCCCTTGCCGTTTTAAGGACTGCCGGCATTCCGAGCTTCCCGATCCCTGCAGCTACATCCTCCGTCTTCGTCACGACTGCATAAGGCGCGACTCTAACCCCAGCTTCCTGCATATGGCGCTTCTCTTCTATCCTGTCCTGAGTAATCCTCAGCAATTCAGTACCCTGCGGTACATAAGCATTTTTATTCAGCCACTCAAGTGCATCCGCGTCGATATTCTCAAATTCATAAGTGATCACATCACTTATTTCAGAAAGCTGCTTTATTTTATCAAGATTATCATAGCCGCCAAGAATCTGCTCATCTGCCACCTGGCCGCACGGGCAATCATCTGTCGGATCGAGCACAGCTACGCGAAATCCCATCGCTTTTGCTGACAGAGCCATCATTTTGCCAAGCTGTCCGCCGCCAATAATCCCGATTGTCTGTCCTGGTAAAATCAATTTAGACAAGCTCATCACTGCTTTCCATCACCGACATCTTCGTTTCTTCTCTCAGTCTTTCAAGCTTTTCAGCAATCTCGCTGTCAAACGTACCAAGGATTTGAGTTGCGAGCAGCCCTGCGTTCGTTGCGCCTGCCTTGCCAATTGCCACCGTCGCTACCGGTACACCGCCCGGCATCTGGACAATCGAAAGCAGTGAATCAAGACCATTCAACGCTTTAGACTGGACTGGCACCCCGATAACCGGCAGTGTCGTCTTTGCCGCAACCATTCCAGGCAGGTGTGCCGCACCGCCTGCTCCAGCAATGATTACCTTAATCCCTTCTTTTCTTGCACCCTCTGCAAACTCAAACATTAAGTCTGGAGTGCGATGGGCCGAAACCACTTTCTTTATATAAGAAATCTCCAATTGATCCAGAATGTCACAAGCATGCTTCATTGTTTCCCAATCCGATTTGCTCCCCATAATGACCGCAACCGATTCACTCATTTATCTAACCTCCCTGTGTGGAGTATCAAAACAAAAAACCCGGATAGATTACTCCCTCTACATACAGAAGAGAAAGTAGTCTGTCCGGGTGCATGCGCAAAGAAATCAATACTCAAAAGAATATGATTCCTATCCCTTCACTTAAAAACTACTTCCCCTCATAGTCCGGTCATTTACGGTAACCGGGTAGAGACTCATGGGCCATATTCCCATTATTATACGAGGGAAAAACTATTCGCTATCAACAACTCCATATTAACAACTATATCAAACCCTTGTCAATCAATAATCGAACATTTAAAGTGATTTCAATATAATTGTTCGCCTTTACCACATTAACGCATCGGGGGTCAGACCCCCGGCGCGTTAATGCAGTAAAGCGGGTACCACCCAAATTACTCTACAGGCCTTGCCTCGAAAATAATCTGCCTTCCAGCTGGCTCATATTCGACCGTCCCATTCCTTTCGACTTCCTTGAAGATCGGCTTCTCCATCCTGCGGACAGGAGCATATCCATCCTTCTTCATTCTATTAAGGCACTCATCGATTGATTCATTCTCTCCAACTTCATACATTTGTTTCTTTTTCGTATCCTTGCTCATGAAAACAACTTCCCTTTCCGTACCGATTTAACCCAAAATCCGCCGTGAATTGATTTAGGTTCATAGGCAATGATAAATGCCTTCGGGTCCAATTCCTTGATGGTCTGGTATAATTTCAGCTCATACTTTCTAGGCGTTAAAATTTGCAGCGCCATCCGATCTCCTTCAAGCCCATTAGCAGCCCAATCTGTAACACCGTATCCCTTTTCCCGTAATACCTTCGGAAGATCAAGATCATACTCTTTCGTGATCACATTAATAGTAATATAACCAAGCGCCAGCTTTTCTTCAATCTTCATCCCAACAATAACACCTATTCCATACCCGACTGCATAAGCAATCAGGTTCTGTATCTCATTCAAATTATCGAGCACCAAACCAAGCCCGACAACATAGACCACAACTTCAATCGTACTAAGTCCCGCAGCAAGATATCGCTGACCCTTCAGAGTCAGGATCATCCTGATCGTAAAAAATGACACGTACACAATATTGATTATTAAGATGATGGCAACCATGACAAAACTATTCTCCAGCATTTATAACCCTCCAAGCATCTCTTCTAATAAGCCTTAATGTTCCCATTAATTAATCTGGTTGTAAAGGACGTACATGAAAATATCGAAAAGCATCGCTTTATTAAAGGTTTTCCTCTATAAGGATTTTTGAAACTTTATTATTTTCCAGCCTTAAATCCATCCACTAATCACGGATAAAAAGGAATAAACATGAATAAAAACGAATAAATTATTGACTAAACATGCATGAACATGAAATAATGCAGAAGAGAACCATAATTTAACAGTAGAGGTGAACCATATGTTTTCAGAAGAGAGAAGACAAGAAATATTAAAGATGTTGGAGCAAAGCGGCAGGGTTTTGGCGAAGGATCTGGCAAGTAAATTTGAGATGTCAATTGATTCAATCAGAAGAGACTTATCGATTATGGAAGAGCAAGGTCTTTTAAAAAGAACCCATGGTGGAGCTATCCCCGTCACCAACGTAAGAATGATGGCCCGGCCGCCCTCAATACGTTATGGAGAAGGAAGCGAATTTCAAAACGCAATCGCAAAACTGGCGGTCACTTACATCCAGGATAACCAGACTGTCTTCATTGGCGGTGCTGCGATACACTATGTCATGCTTAAATACCTGCCGAAGGAAATTTCATTTACCGTCCTGACCAATTCTGTAGAAATCGCATATCACCTCAGAAATTTTGATAATATCCAAACCTACATCATAGGAGGACAAGTAAAAAACTCAGGGAATATCACAGATGCTTTAGCCAATGAGTTTGCCCGCCAATTTACCGTCGATCTATGCTTTGCAACTGCGGGTGCCCTTTCTGCAAAAGGCTTGAGCACAGCCACACCGGAAGTAGCAGTTTTTCATAAAACCGTATATAACAACGCCAGAAAAATCATAGCTTTAGTCGAGCATTTCAAAATAGGCAGTGATATGTTTTCTGGAATGTATCCAGTAAAAAAACTAAACATCATCATAACCGATGAAGAAACCACCAGCGAACAGGTTGATTTGTTAAAAGCGCAAGGTGTTGAAGTATTAATAGCTACCATTGATAAGAATTGATTTAAAGGAGAGCGGGAGTTTTGTTTAGGAATTTTCACAAATCATTTCTTCTATGTAAGTTTGGAAATTAGTATAAGAAGAGCTTCCGTTCAAGAATTCCGATACTTCATTCAAAGGTAATATTACTAAATCTCTCTTTTTTGAATAAAGAACACTCTGTGACTCTATACTGCTATACAATTCATCCAGTTTGTGTGAAAAATTGTATACAGAATCAAACTCATACCAACAAAAGTCCTGTCGTAGAATAATTTTAATAACCTCACCAAGATACGTACTATTCGGAACACAAAATTATCAAAATGCTTGTTCAGCAGTTCAGTAACCGAATCCGTATTCATTAACCTTTTAGTATACACATCAATATATCGAACGCTCTCAATAGTAAAATCTAAGTTTCTTTTTGTATGATTCTCTTTATCCCAGGAATCATCTGAGACATCCTGATACATTAATTTCGCAATACCTTTTAAATCAGTTTTTATTAATTTCGTTCTGTTCAAGAAGCCAAACATAAAATGAATTTCTCCTTTATCATGTGTTTGCCAGTTAAGTCATGCTTATTTTATCTCTTATCAGCTGTTCTACCCATACCTTGAATAGCAGAAAGACAATCTTCCCGCGTTTAGGTCGGCTTCAGGCATTCACTTTTCGCGGGGCGTCAGCTGAACCCGCTGGAGTCGAGTGATCTTTGCTCCAACCAACAGGTGCTCAACATAAACATCGAACTATAACAGAGACAAAAAAAAGAACAGCCATTACAGCTGTTCTTTCGTTTGCCCGGCGGCGTCCTACTCTCACAGGGGGAAACCCCCAACTACCATCGGCGCTGAGAAGCTTAACTTCCGTGTTCGGTATGGGAACGGGTGTGACCTTCTCGCTATCGCCACCAGACTATTTGGTTTGAGGTTTGTTCCCTCAAAACTAGATAATGTGTAAGAAGAAAAAAGAAGAACGAGTAATCTATTTTGGTTAAGTCCTCGAACGATTAGTATCAGTCAGCTCCACACGTCACCGCGCTTCCACCTCTGACCTATCAACCTGATCATCTTTCAGGGTTCTTACTAGCTTGCGCTATGGGAAATCTCATCTTGAGGGGGGCTTCATGCTTAGATGCTTTCAGCACTTATCCCGTCCGCACATAGCTACCCAGCGATGCCTTTGGCAAGACAACTGGTACACCAGCGGTGCGTCCATCCCGGTCCTCTCGTACTAAGGACAGCTCCTCTCAAATTTCCTGCGCCCACGACGGATAGGGACCGAACTGTCTCACGACGTTCTGAACCCAGCTCGCGTACCGCTTTAATGGGCGAACAGCCCAACCCTTGGGACCGACTACAGCCCCAGGATGCGATGAGCCGACATCGAGGTGCCAAACCTCCCCGTCGATGTGGACTCTTGGGGGAGATAAGCCTGTTATCCCCGGGGTAGCTTTTATCCGTTGAGCGATGGCCCTTCCATGCGGAACCACCGGATCACTAAGCCCGACTTTCGTCCCTGCTCGACTTGTAGGTCTCGCAGTCAAGCTCCCTTGTGCCTTTACACTCTGCGAATGATTTCCAACCATTCTGAGGGAACCTTTGGGCGCCTCCGTTACTCTTTAGGAGGCGACCGCCCCAGTCAAACTGCCCACCTGACACTGTCTCCCGCCCCGATCGGGGGCGCGGGTTAGAATTTCAATACAGCCAGGGTAGTATCCCACCGACGCCTCCACCGAAGCTGGCGCTCCGGTTTCTCAGGCTCCTACCTATCCTGTACAAGCTGTACCAAAATTCAATATCAGGCTACAGTAAAGCTCCACGGGGTCTTTCCGTCCTGTCGCGGGTAACCTGCATCTTCACAGGTACTATAATTTCACCGAGTCTCTCGTTGAGACAGTGCCCAGATCGTTACGCCTTTCGTGCGGGTCGGAACTTACCCGACAAGGAATTTCGCTACCTTAGGACCGTTATAGTTACGGCCGCCGTTTACTGGGGCTTCGATTCAGAGCTTCGCTTGCGCTAACCCCTCCTCTTAACCTTCCAGCACCGGGCAGGCGTCAGCCCCTATACTTCGCCTTGCGGCTTCGCAGAGACCTGTGTTTTTGCTAAACAGTCGCCTGGGCCTATTCACTGCGGCTCATCTAGGCTATTCACCCAAATGAGCACCCCTTCTCCCGAAGTTACGGGGTCATTTTGCCGAGTTCCTTAACGAGAGTTCTCTCGCTCACCTTAGGATTCTCTCCTCGCCTACCTGTGTCGGTTTGCGGTACGGGCACCTTTTATCTCGCTAGAGGCTTTTCTTGGCAGTGTGAAATCAGGAACTTCGGTACTATATTTCCCTCGCTGTCACAGCTCAGCCTTCACGCAAGCGGGATTTGCCTCACTTGCAGCCTTACTGCTTAGACGCGCATATCCAACAGCGCGCTTACCCTATCCTACTGCGTCCCCCCATTGCTCAAACGATAAAGAGGTGGTACAGGAATATCAACCTGTTGTCCATCGCCTACGCCTTTCGGCCTCGGCTTAGGTCCCGACTAACCCTGAGAGGACGAGCCTTCCTCAGGAAACCTTAGGCATTCGGTGGATGGGATTCTCACCCATCTTTCGCTACTCATACCGGCATTCTCACTTCTAAGCGCTCCACCAGTCCTTACGGTCTAGCTTCAACGCCCTTAGAACGCTCTCCTACCACTGACATCAGAGATGTCAATCCACAGCTTCGGTGATACGTTTAGCCCCGGTACATTTTCGGCGCAGAGTCACTCGACCAGTGAGCTATTACGCACTCTTTAAATGGTGGCTGCTTCTAAGCCAACATCCTGGTTGTCTAAGCAACTCCACATCCTTTTCCACTTAACGTATACTTTGGGACCTTAGCTGGTGGTCTGGGCTGTTTCCCTTTTGACTACGGATCTTATCACTCGCAGTCTGACTCCCACGGATAAGTCTTTGGCATTCGGAGTTTGTCTGAATTCGGTAACCCGATGAGGGCCCCTAGTCCAAACAGTGCTCTACCTCCAAGACTCTTACAACGTGAGGCTAGCCCTAAAGCTATTTCGGAGAGAACCAGCTATCTCCAAGTTCGATTGGAATTTCTCCGCTACCCACACCTCATCCCCGCACTTTTCAACGTGCGTGGGTTCGGGCCTCCAGTTGGTGTTACCCAACCTTCACCCTGGACATGGGTAGATCACCTGGTTTCGGGTCTACGACCACATACTCATTCGCCCTATTCAGACTCGCTTTCGCTGCGGCTCCGTCTTCTCAACTTAACCTTGCATGGGATCGTAACTCGCCGGTTCATTCTACAAAAGGCACGCCATCACCCATTAACGGGCTCTGACTACTTGTAGGCACACGGTTTCAGGATCTATTTCACTCCCCTTCCGGGGTGCTTTTCACCTTTCCCTCACGGTACTGGTTCACTATCGGTCACTAGGGAGTATTTAGCCTTGGGAGATGGTCCTCCCAGCTTCCGACGGGATTTCTCGTGTCCCGCCGTACTCAGGATCCACTCAGGAGGGAACGAAGTTTCAACTACAGGGTTTTTACCTTCTCTGACGGGCCTTTCCAGACCACTTCATCTACCCCGTTCCTTTGTAACTCCATGTAGAGTGTCCTACAACCCCAAGAGGCAAGCCTCTTGGTTTGGGCTATGTCCCGTTTCGCTCGCCGCTACTCAGGGAATCGCGTTTGCTTTCTCTTCCTCCGGGTACTTAGATGTTTCAGTTCCCCGGGTCTGCCTTCAATACCCTATGTATTCAGGTAAAGATACTGTTCCATTACGAACAGTGGGTTTCCCCATTCGGAAATCTCCGGATCAAAGCTTACTTACAGCTCCCCGAAGCATATCGGTGTTAGTCCCGTCCTTCATCGGCTCCTAGTGCCAAGGCATCCACCGTGCGCCCTTTCTAACTTAACCGTTTGACAATAAATTGTCGTGGTTGATTCTCTATTAAATAGAGAGAAAAACTAAAATGGCGATCACTCGGTTTTTCTTGGTTCTTCTTACTTACGATTATCTAGTTTTCAAGGAACAAAAAAGTTTTGAGAGAATTGCTCCCTCAAAACTAAACAAACAAGCGGTCAACTGTACGAATCCTAAGATTCGTATTCATCAGATCCGAAGATCTGAGTTCCGATTGCCAATAGGCAATATCCTTAGAAAGGAGGTGATCCAGCCGCACCTTCCGATACGGCTACCTTGTTACGACTTCACCCCAATCATCTGTCCCACCTTAGGCGGCTGGCTCCATAAAGGTTACCCCACCGACTTCGGGTGTTACAAACTCTCGTGGTGTGACGGGCGGTGTGTACAAGGCCCGGGAACGTATTCACCGCGGCATGCTGATCCGCGATTACTAGCGATTCCGGCTTCATGCAGGCGAGTTGCAGCCTGCAATCCGAACTGAGAATGGTTTTATGGGATTGGCTTCACCTCGCGGCTTCGCTGCCCTTTGTTCCATCCATTGTAGCACGTGTGTAGCCCAGGTCATAAGGGGCATGATGATTTGACGTCATCCCCACCTTCCTCCGGTTTGTCACCGGCAGTCACCTTAGAGTGCCCAACTAAATGCTGGCAACTAAGATCAAGGGTTGCGCTCGTTGCGGGACTTAACCCAACATCTCACGACACGAGCTGACGACAACCATGCACCACCTGTCACTCTGTCCCCCGAAGGGGAACGCCCTATCTCTAGGGTTGTCAGAGGATGTCAAGACCTGGTAAGGTTCTTCGCGTTGCTTCGAATTAAACCACATGCTCCACCGCTTGTGCGGGCCCCCGTCAATTCCTTTGAGTTTCAGCCTTGCGGCCGTACTCCCCAGGCGGAGTGCTTAATGCGTTTGCTGCAGCACTAAAGGGCGGAAACCCTCTAACACTTAGCACTCATCGTTTACGGCGTGGACTACCAGGGTATCTAATCCTGTTCGCTCCCCACGCTTTCGCGCCTCAGCGTCAGTTACAGACCAGAGAGCCGCCTTCGCCACTGGTGTTCCTCCACATCTCTACGCATTTCACCGCTACACGTGGAATTCCGCTCTCCTCTTCTGCACTCAAGTTCCCCAGTTTCCAATGACCCTCCCCGGTTGAGCCGGGGGCTTTCACATCAGACTTAAGGAACCGCCTGCGCGCGCTTTACGCCCAATAATTCCGGACAACGCTTGCCACCTACGTATTACCGCGGCTGCTGGCACGTAGTTAGCCGTGGCTTTCTGGTCAGGTACCGTCAAGGTACCGGCAGTTACTCCGATACTTGTTCTTCCCTGACAACAGAGCTTTACGACCCGAAGGCCTTCATCGCTCACGCGGCGTTGCTCCGTCAGACTTTCGTCCATTGCGGAAGATTCCCTACTGCTGCCTCCCGTAGGAGTCTGGGCCGTGTCTCAGTCCCAGTGTGGCCGATCACCCTCTCAGGTCGGCTACGCATCGTCGCCTTGGTGAGCCGTTACCTCACCAACTAGCTAATGCGCCGCGGGCCCATCTGTAAGTGACAGCCGAAACCGTCTTTCAGCTTTTCCTCATGAGAGGAAAAGGATTATCCGGTATTAGCTCCGGTTTCCCGAAGTTATCCCAGTCTTACAGGCAGGTTGCCCACGTGTTACTCACCCGTCCGCCGCTGATCTTCAAAAGCAAGCTAATGAAGATCCGCTCGACTTGCATGTATTAGGCACGCCGCCAGCGTTCGTCCTGAGCCAGGATCAAACTCTCCAAAAAAGAGTATGAGTTAAGCTCATAATTTAAAACGTTGGCTAGTGATCATCTATATAATAGAAGTCACTATAATATTGTTTGTTGACGCTTGTTTGTTTAGTTTTCAAAGAACAATTTGTGTTGTTGTTTCAGTGACAACTTTTATATCTTATCATCTACCAAGCCGGCAAGTCAACAGTTTTTTTAAGTTTTTTTCAAAACATTTAATGCTGTTTCATGCACTGTGTAGAACAAGATAACTTCGTTATAAAAACAACAGGTCCTTATAATCGATTCTTTCTATTATAGGGATTAAAAAAGACAGGGATTTGAATCTCTGTCTTTTCGCCCGGCGGCGTCCTACTCTCACAGGGGGAAACCCCCAACTACCATCGGCGCTGAGAAGCTTAACTTCCGTGTTCGGTATGGGAACGGGTGTGACCTTCTCGCTATCGCCACCAGACTATTTGGTTTGAGGTTTGTTCCCTCAAAACTAGATAATGTGTAAGAAGAAAAAAGAAGAACGAGTAATCTATTTTGGTTAAGTCCTCGAACGATTAGTATCAGTCAGCTCCACACGTCACCGCGCTTCCACCTCTGACCTATCAACCTGATCATCTTTCAGGGTTCTTACTAGCTTGCGCTATGGGAAATCTCATCTTGAGGGGGGCTTCATGCTTAGATGCTTTCAGCACTTATCCCGTCCGCACATAGCTACCCAGCGATGCCTTTGGCAAGACAACTGGTACACCAGCGGTGCGTCCATCCCGGTCCTCTCGTACTAAGGACAGCTCCTCTCAAATTTCCTGCGCCCACGACGGATAGGGACCGAACTGTCTCACGACGTTCTGAACCCAGCTCGCGTACCGCTTTAATGGGCGAACAGCCCAACCCTTGGGACCGACTACAGCCCCAGGATGCGATGAGCCGACATCGAGGTGCCAAACCTCCCCGTCGATGTGGACTCTTGGGGGAGATAAGCCTGTTATCCCCGGGGTAGCTTTTATCCGTTGAGCGATGGCCCTTCCATGCGGAACCACCGGATCACTAAGCCCGACTTTCGTCCCTGCTCGACTTGTAGGTCTCGCAGTCAAGCTCCCTTGTGCCTTTACACTCTGCGAATGATTTCCAACCATTCTGAGGGAACCTTTGGGCGCCTCCGTTACTCTTTAGGAGGCGACCGCCCCAGTCAAACTGCCCACCTGACACTGTCTCCCGCCCCGATCGGGGGCGCGGGTTAGAATTTCAATACAGCCAGGGTAGTATCCCACCGACGCCTCCACCGAAGCTGGCGCTCCGGTTTCTCAGGCTCCTACCTATCCTGTACAAGCTGTACCAAAATTCAATATCAGGCTACAGTAAAGCTCCACGGGGTCTTTCCGTCCTGTCGCGGGTAACCTGCATCTTCACAGGTACTATAATTTCACCGAGTCTCTCGTTGAGACAGTGCCCAGATCGTTACGCCTTTCGTGCGGGTCGGAACTTACCCGACAAGGAATTTCGCTACCTTAGGACCGTTATAGTTACGGCCGCCGTTTACTGGGGCTTCGATTCAGAGCTTCGCTTGCGCTAACCCCTCCTCTTAACCTTCCAGCACCGGGCAGGCGTCAGCCCCTATACTTCGCCTTGCGGCTTCGCAGAGACCTGTGTTTTTGCTAAACAGTCGCCTGGGCCTATTCACTGCGGCTCATCTAGGCTATTCACCCAAATGAGCACCCCTTCTCCCGAAGTTACGGGGTCATTTTGCCGAGTTCCTTAACGAGAGTTCTCTCGCTCACCTTAGGATTCTCTCCTCGCCTACCTGTGTCGGTTTGCGGTACGGGCACCTTTTATCTCGCTAGAGGCTTTTCTTGGCAGTGTGAAATCAGGAACTTCGGTACTATATTTCCCTCGCTGTCACAGCTCAGCCTTCACGCAAGCGGGATTTGCCTCACTTGCAGCCTTACTGCTTAGACGCGCATATCCAACAGCGCGCTTACCCTATCCTACTGCGTCCCCCCATTGCTCAAACGATAAAGAGGTGGTACAGGAATATCAACCTGTTGTCCATCGCCTACGCCTTTCGGCCTCGGCTTAGGTCCCGACTAACCCTGAGAGGACGAGCCTTCCTCAGGAAACCTTAGGCATTCGGTGGATGGGATTCTCACCCATCTTTCGCTACTCATACCGGCATTCTCACTTCTAAGCGCTCCACCAGTCCTTACGGTCTAGCTTCAACGCCCTTAGAACGCTCTCCTACCACTGACATCAGAGATGTCAATCCACAGCTTCGGTGATACGTTTAGCCCCGGTACATTTTCGGCGCAGAGTCACTCGACCAGTGAGCTATTACGCACTCTTTAAATGGTGGCTGCTTCTAAGCCAACATCCTGGTTGTCTAAGCAACTCCACATCCTTTTCCACTTAACGTATACTTTGGGACCTTAGCTGGTGGTCTGGGCTGTTTCCCTTTTGACTACGGATCTTATCACTCGCAGTCTGACTCCCACGGATAAGTCTTTGGCATTCGGAGTTTGTCTGAATTCGGTAACCCGATGAGGGCCCCTAGTCCAAACAGTGCTCTACCTCCAAGACTCTTACAACGTGAGGCTAGCCCTAAAGCTATTTCGGAGAGAACCAGCTATCTCCAAGTTCGATTGGAATTTCTCCGCTACCCACACCTCATCCCCGCACTTTTCAACGTGCGTGGGTTCGGGCCTCCAGTTGGTGTTACCCAACCTTCACCCTGGACATGGGTAGATCACCTGGTTTCGGGTCTACGACCACATACTCATTCGCCCTATTCAGACTCGCTTTCGCTGCGGCTCCGTCTTCTCAACTTAACCTTGCATGGGATCGTAACTCGCCGGTTCATTCTACAAAAGGCACGCCATCACCCATTAACGGGCTCTGACTACTTGTAGGCACACGGTTTCAGGATCTATTTCACTCCCCTTCCGGGGTGCTTTTCACCTTTCCCTCACGGTACTGGTTCACTATCGGTCACTAGGGAGTATTTAGCCTTGGGAGATGGTCCTCCCAGCTTCCGACGGGATTTCTCGTGTCCCGCCGTACTCAGGATCCACTCAGGAGGGAACGAAGTTTCAACTACAGGGTTTTTACCTTCTCTGACGGGCCTTTCCAGACCACTTCATCTACCCCGTTCCTTTGTAACTCCATGTAGAGTGTCCTACAACCCCAAGAGGCAAGCCTCTTGGTTTGGGCTATGTCCCGTTTCGCTCGCCGCTACTCAGGGAATCGCGTTTGCTTTCTCTTCCTCCGGGTACTTAGATGTTTCAGTTCCCCGGGTCTGCCTTCAATACCCTATGTATTCAGGTAAAGATACTGTTCCATTACGAACAGTGGGTTTCCCCATTCGGAAATCTCCGGATCAAAGCTTACTTACAGCTCCCCGAAGCATATCGGTGTTAGTCCCGTCCTTCATCGGCTCCTAGTGCCAAGGCATCCACCGTGCGCCCTTTCTAACTTAACCGTTTGACAATAAATTGTCGTGGTTGATTCTCTATTAAATAGAGAGAAAAACTAAAATGGCGATCACTCGGTTTTTCTTGGTTCTTCTTACTTACGATTATCTAGTTTTCAAGGAACAAAAAAGTTTTGAGAGAATTGCTCCCTCAAAACTAAACAAACAAGCGGTCAACTGTACGAATCCTAAGATTCGTATTCATCAGATCCGAAGATCTGAGTTCCGATTGCCAATAGGCAATATCCTTAGAAAGGAGGTGATCCAGCCGCACCTTCCGATACGGCTACCTTGTTACGACTTCACCCCAATCATCTGTCCCACCTTAGGCGGCTGGCTCCATAAAGGTTACCCCACCGACTTCGGGTGTTACAAACTCTCGTGGTGTGACGGGCGGTGTGTACAAGGCCCGGGAACGTATTCACCGCGGCATGCTGATCCGCGATTACTAGCGATTCCGGCTTCATGCAGGCGAGTTGCAGCCTGCAATCCGAACTGAGAATGGTTTTATGGGATTGGCTTCACCTCGCGGCTTCGCTGCCCTTTGTTCCATCCATTGTAGCACGTGTGTAGCCCAGGTCATAAGGGGCATGATGATTTGACGTCATCCCCACCTTCCTCCGGTTTGTCACCGGCAGTCACCTTAGAGTGCCCAACTAAATGCTGGCAACTAAGATCAAGGGTTGCGCTCGTTGCGGGACTTAACCCAACATCTCACGACACGAGCTGACGACAACCATGCACCACCTGTCACTCTGTCCCCCGAAGGGGAACGCCCTATCTCTAGGGTTGTCAGAGGATGTCAAGACCTGGTAAGGTTCTTCGCGTTGCTTCGAATTAAACCACATGCTCCACCGCTTGTGCGGGCCCCCGTCAATTCCTTTGAGTTTCAGCCTTGCGGCCGTACTCCCCAGGCGGAGTGCTTAATGCGTTTGCTGCAGCACTAAAGGGCGGAAACCCTCTAACACTTAGCACTCATCGTTTACGGCGTGGACTACCAGGGTATCTAATCCTGTTCGCTCCCCACGCTTTCGCGCCTCAGCGTCAGTTACAGACCAGAGAGCCGCCTTCGCCACTGGTGTTCCTCCACATCTCTACGCATTTCACCGCTACACGTGGAATTCCGCTCTCCTCTTCTGCACTCAAGTTCCCCAGTTTCCAATGACCCTCCCCGGTTGAGCCGGGGGCTTTCACATCAGACTTAAGGAACCGCCTGCGCGCGCTTTACGCCCAATAATTCCGGACAACGCTTGCCACCTACGTATTACCGCGGCTGCTGGCACGTAGTTAGCCGTGGCTTTCTGGTCAGGTACCGTCAAGGTACCGGCAGTTACTCCGATACTTGTTCTTCCCTGACAACAGAGCTTTACGACCCGAAGGCCTTCATCGCTCACGCGGCGTTGCTCCGTCAGACTTTCGTCCATTGCGGAAGATTCCCTACTGCTGCCTCCCGTAGGAGTCTGGGCCGTGTCTCAGTCCCAGTGTGGCCGATCACCCTCTCAGGTCGGCTACGCATCGTCGCCTTGGTGAGCCGTTACCTCACCAACTAGCTAATGCGCCGCGGGCCCATCTGTAAGTGACAGCCGAAACCGTCTTTCAGCTTTTCCTCATGAGAGGAAAAGGATTATCCGGTATTAGCTCCGGTTTCCCGAAGTTATCCCAGTCTTACAGGCAGGTTGCCCACGTGTTACTCACCCGTCCGCCGCTGATCTTCAAAAGCAAGCTAATGAAGATCCGCTCGACTTGCATGTATTAGGCACGCCGCCAGCGTTCGTCCTGAGCCAGGATCAAACTCTCCAAAAAAGAGTATGAGTTAAGCTCATAATTTAAAACGTTGGCTAGTGATCATCTATATAATAGAAGTCACTATAATATTGTTTGTTGACGCTTGTTTGTTTAGTTTTCAAAGAACAATTTGTGTTGTTGTTTCAGTGACAACTTTTATATCTTATCATCTACCAAGCCGGCAAGTCAACAGTTTTTTTAAGTTTTTTTCAAAACATTTAATGCTGTTTCATGCACTGTGTAGAACAAGATAACTTCGTTATAAAAACAACAGGTCCTTATAATCGATTCTTTCTATTATAGGGATTAAAAAAGACAGGGATTTGAATCTCTGTCTTTTCGCCCGGCGGCGTCCTACTCTCACAGGGGGAAACCCCCAACTACCATCGGCGCTGAGAAGCTTAACTTCCGTGTTCGGTATGGGAACGGGTGTGACCTTCTCGCTATCGCCACCAGACTATTTGGTTTGAGGTTTGTTCCCTCAAAACTAGATAATGTGTAAGAAGAAAAAAGAAGAACGAGTAATCTATTTTGGTTAAGTCCTCGAACGATTAGTATCAGTCAGCTCCACACGTCACCGCGCTTCCACCTCTGACCTATCAACCTGATCATCTTTCAGGGTTCTTACTAGCTTGCGCTATGGGAAATCTCATCTTGAGGGGGGCTTCATGCTTAGATGCTTTCAGCACTTATCCCGTCCGCACATAGCTACCCAGCGATGCCTTTGGCAAGACAACTGGTACACCAGCGGTGCGTCCATCCCGGTCCTCTCGTACTAAGGACAGCTCCTCTCAAATTTCCTGCGCCCACGACGGATAGGGACCGAACTGTCTCACGACGTTCTGAACCCAGCTCGCGTACCGCTTTAATGGGCGAACAGCCCAACCCTTGGGACCGACTACAGCCCCAGGATGCGATGAGCCGACATCGAGGTGCCAAACCTCCCCGTCGATGTGGACTCTTGGGGGAGATAAGCCTGTTATCCCCGGGGTAGCTTTTATCCGTTGAGCGATGGCCCTTCCATGCGGAACCACCGGATCACTAAGCCCGACTTTCGTCCCTGCTCGACTTGTAGGTCTCGCAGTCAAGCTCCCTTGTGCCTTTACACTCTGCGAATGATTTCCAACCATTCTGAGGGAACCTTTGGGCGCCTCCGTTACTCTTTAGGAGGCGACCGCCCCAGTCAAACTGCCCACCTGACACTGTCTCCCGCCCCGATCAGGGGCGTGGGTTAGAATTTCAATACAGCCAGGGTAGTATCCCACCGACGCCTCCACCGAAGCTGGCGCTCCGGTTTCTCAGGCTCCTACCTATCCTGTACAAGCTGTACCAAAATTCAATATCAGGCTACAGTAAAGCTCCACGGGGTCTTTCCGTCCTGTCGCGGGTAACCTGCATCTTCACAGGTACTATAATTTCACCGAGTCTCTCGTTGAGACAGTGCCCAGATCGTTACGCCTTTCGTGCGGGTCGGAACTTACCCGACAAGGAATTTCGCTACCTTAGGACCGTTATAGTTACGGCCGCCGTTTACTGGGGCTTCGATTCAGAGCTTCGCTTGCGCTAACCCCTCCTCTTAACCTTCCAGCACCGGGCAGGCGTCAGCCCCTATACTTCGCCTTGCGGCTTCGCAGAGACCTGTGTTTTTGCTAAACAGTCGCCTGGGCCTATTCACTGCGGCTCATCTAGGCTATTCACCCAAATGAGCACCCCTTCTCCCGAAGTTACGGGGTCATTTTGCCGAGTTCCTTAACGAGAGTTCTCTCGCTCACCTTAGGATTCTCTCCTCGCCTACCTGTGTCGGTTTGCGGTACGGGCACCTTTTATCTCGCTAGAGGCTTTTCTTGGCAGTGTGAAATCAGGAACTTCGGTACTATATTTCCCTCGCTGTCACAGCTCAGCCTTCACGCAAGCGGGATTTGCCTCACTTGCAGCCTTACTGCTTAGACGCGCATATCCAACAGCGCGCTTACCCTATCCTACTGCGTCCCCCCATTGCTCAAACGATAAAGAGGTGGTACAGGAATATCAACCTGTTGTCCATCGCCTACGCCTTTCGGCCTCGGCTTAGGTCCCGACTAACCCTGAGAGGACGAGCCTTCCTCAGGAAACCTTAGGCATTCGGTGGATGGGATTCTCACCCATCTTTCGCTACTCATACCGGCATTCTCACTTCTAAGCGCTCCACCAGTCCTTACGGTCTAGCTTCAACGCCCTTAGAACGCTCTCCTACCACTGACATCAAAGATGTCAATCCACAGCTTCGGTGATACGTTTAGCCCCGGTACATTTTCGGCGCAGAGTCACTCGACCAGTGAGCTATTACGCACTCTTTAAATGGTGGCTGCTTCTAAGCCAACATCCTGGTTGTCTAAGCAACTCCACATCCTTTTCCACTTAACGTATACTTTGGGACCTTAGCTGGTGGTCTGGGCTGTTTCCCTTTTGACTACGGATCTTATCACTCGCAGTCTGACTCCCACGGATAAGTCTTTGGCATTCGGAGTTTGTCTGAATTCGGTAACCCGATGAGGGCCCCTAGTCCAAACAGTGCTCTACCTCCAAGACTCTTACAACGTGAGGCTAGCCCTAAAGCTATTTCGGAGAGAACCAGCTATCTCCAAGTTCGATTGGAATTTCTCCGCTACCCACACCTCATCCCCGCACTTTTCAACGTGCGTGGGTTCGGGCCTCCAGTTGGTGTTACCCAACCTTCACCCTGGACATGGGTAGATCACCTGGTTTCGGGTCTACGACCACATACTCATTCGCCCTATTCAGACTCGCTTTCGCTGCGGCTCCGTCTTCTCAACTTAACCTTGCATGGGATCGTAACTCGCCGGTTCATTCTACAAAAGGCACGCCATCACCCATTAACGGGCTCTGACTACTTGTAGGCACACGGTTTCAGGATCTATTTCACTCCCCTTCCGGGGTGCTTTTCACCTTTCCCTCACGGTACTGGTTCACTATCGGTCACTAGGGAGTATTTAGCCTTGGGAGATGGTCCTCCCAGCTTCCGACGGGATTTCTCGTGTCCCGCCGTACTCAGGATCCACTCAGGAGGGAACGAAGTTTCAACTACAGGGTTTTTACCTTCTCTGACGGGCCTTTCCAGACCACTTCATCTACCCCGTTCCTTTGTAACTCCATGTAGAGTGTCCTACAACCCCAAGAGGCAAGCCTCTTGGTTTGGGCTATGTCCCGTTTCGCTCGCCGCTACTCAGGGAATCGCGTTTGCTTTCTCTTCCTCCGGGTACTTAGATGTTTCAGTTCCCCGGGTCTGCCTTCAATACCCTATGTATTCAGGTAAAGATACTGTTCCATTACGAACAGTGGGTTTCCCCATTCGGAAATCTCCGGATCAAAGCTTACTTACAGCTCCCCGAAGCATATCGGTGTTAGTCCCGTCCTTCATCGGCTCCTAGTGCCAAGGCATCCACCGTGCGCCCTTTCTAACTTAACCGTTTGACAATAAATTGTCGTGGTTGATTCTCTATTAAATAGAGAGAAAAACTAAAATGGCGATCACTCGGTTTTTCTTGGTTCTTCTTACTTACGATTATCTAGTTTTCAAGGAACAAAAAAGTTTTGAGAGAATTGCTCCCTCAAAACTAAACAAACAAGCGGTCAACTGTACGAATCCTAAGATTCGTATTCATCAGATCCGAAGATCTGAGTTCCGATTGCCAATAGGCAATATCCTTAGAAAGGAGGTGATCCAGCCGCACCTTCCGATACGGCTACCTTGTTACGACTTCACCCCAATCATCTGTCCCACCTTAGGCGGCTGGCTCCATAAAGGTTACCCCACCGACTTCGGGTGTTACAAACTCTCGTGGTGTGACGGGCGGTGTGTACAAGGCCCGGGAACGTATTCACCGCGGCATGCTGATCCGCGATTACTAGCGATTCCGGCTTCATGCAGGCGAGTTGCAGCCTGCAA
Organism: Heyndrickxia sp. MSNUG; assembly: GCF_049532715.1. Lineage (NCBI taxonomy): Bacteria > Bacillati > Bacillota > Bacilli > Caryophanales > Bacillaceae > Heyndrickxia > Heyndrickxia sp. MSNUG. The sequence goes on along the minus strand of NZ_CP150978.1, from coordinate 294,788 downwards.
TCCGAACTGAGAATGGTTTTATGGGATTGGCTTCACCTCGCGGCTTCGCTGCCCTTTGTTCCATCCATTGTAGCACGTGTGTAGCCCAGGTCATAAGGGGCATGATGATTTGACGTCATCCCCACCTTCCTCCGGTTTGTCACCGGCAGTCACCTTAGAGTGCCCAACTGAATGCTGGCAACTAAGATCAAGGGTTGCGCTCGTTGCGGGACTTAACCCAACATCTCACGACACGAGCTGACGACAACCATGCACCACCTGTCACTCTGTCCCCCGAAGGGGAACGCCCTATCTCTAGGGTTGTCAGAGGATGTCAAGACCTGGTAAGGTTCTTCGCGTTGCTTCGAATTAAACCACATGCTCCACCGCTTGTGCGGGCCCCCGTCAATTCCTTTGAGTTTCAGCCTTGCGGCCGTACTCCCCAGGCGGAGTGCTTAATGCGTTTGCTGCAGCACTAAAGGGCGGAAACCCTCTAACACTTAGCACTCATCGTTTACGGCGTGGACTACCAGGGTATCTAATCCTGTTCGCTCCCCACGCTTTCGCGCCTCAGCGTCAGTTACAGACCAGAGAGCCGCCTTCGCCACTGGTGTTCCTCCACATCTCTACGCATTTCACCGCTACACGTGGAATTCCGCTCTCCTCTTCTGCACTCAAGTTCCCCAGTTTCCAATGACCCTCCCCGGTTGAGCCGGGGGCTTTCACATCAGACTTAAGGAACCGCCTGCGCGCGCTTTACGCCCAATAATTCCGGACAACGCTTGCCACCTACGTATTACCGCGGCTGCTGGCACGTAGTTAGCCGTGGCTTTCTGGTCAGGTACCGTCAAGGTACCGGCAGTTACTCCGATACTTGTTCTTCCCTGACAACAGAGCTTTACGACCCGAAGGCCTTCATCGCTCACGCGGCGTTGCTCCGTCAGACTTTCGTCCATTGCGGAAGATTCCCTACTGCTGCCTCCCGTAGGAGTCTGGGCCGTGTCTCAGTCCCAGTGTGGCCGATCACCCTCTCAGGTCGGCTACGCATCGTCGCCTTGGTGAGCCGTTACCTCACCAACTAACTAATGCGCCGCGGGCCCATCTGTAAGTGACAGCCGAAACCGTCTTTCAGCTTTTCCTCATGAGAGGAAAAGGATTATCCGGTATTAGCTCCGGTTTCCCGAAGTTATCCCAGTCTTACAGGCAGGTTGCCCACGTGTTACTCACCCGTCCGCCGCTGATCTTCAAAAGCAAGCTAATGAAGATCCGCTCGACTTGCATGTATTAGGCACGCCGCCAGCGTTCGTCCTGAGCCAGGATCAAACTCTCCAAAAAAGAGTATGAGTTAAGCTCATAATTTAAAACGTTGGCTAGTGATCATCTATATAATAGAAGTCACTATAATATTGTTTGTTGACGCTTGTTTGTTTAGTTTTCAAAGAACAATTTGTTCGCGCCGCTCAGAAGCGACTTTAATAATTTACCACGTTACAGCATCGAATGTCAACAGCTTTTTTAATTTCTTTTTACAAGATTTAAAATGTTGTTAACCTGTTCGCGACTGTTTCTATATACTATCACCGCAAATCCCCAGAGTCAACATGTTTAAACATTGTAAAAAATGGTAAATTTAATGTTTTTTTAAACACACACTTAATTACTTAATACCCTACAACAAATCTCTACATATAAAAACAGCCTCCCAATACTGGGAGGCTGTCAGGACTGCTTCTTATTTAGAGATCGTGATGATGTTTTCTTCCTTCACGTCTACATCGCCTTGCTTGTTAATAACGATGCTTTCACCTGCAGCGAGGTTCGTGAAGACAATCGGAGTCATGATTGAAGTCGCGTGTTCCTTGATGTAATCAAGATCGACCTTCAATAACGGCTGTCCTTTTTTCACTGTATCATTTTCAGAAACAAGCGTTTCGAAGCCTTGCCCCTTCAAATTTACTGTATCAATACCTACGTGGATAAGGATTTCTCGTCCTGCATCAGAAAGAATTCCGATCGCATGCTTTGTAGGGAATAGGTTAACGATTTTACCGTCAACCGGTGAAACGATTGTGCCTTCAGATGGAACGATCGCAAAACCGTCACCCATCATTTTTCCTGAGAATACAGCATCCGGCACTTCAGTGATTGGCTTGATTTCACCTTTAATAGGAGAAACGATTACTTCTGCATCTCCATCACGATGCGTTTGCAATGCTTCTGGATTTACCTCTTCAATTTGCTGTTCAACCTCTTTAGCTTGAACCGTTTCAACTGGACGAGGCTTCTTGCCGCTCATGATATCTTTCATTTGACCCTTGATTGTTTCAGAACGAGGTCCAAAGATTGCCTGGATATTGTTGCCCACTTCAAGAACACCAGCAGCTCCAAGCTTTTTCAAACGGTCTTTGTCTACATCCTTGATGTCATTTACAGATACACGAAGGCGAGTGATACAAGCATCAAGGTGAGCGATATTTTCCTGTCCGCCCATTGCTTTTAGTACTTCGTATGGAAGATCTCCGGCGTTACCCTTTGCTCCGCCTTCTTCCTCTTCCTCTTCAACCGCTTCACGGCCAGGTGTCATCAGGTTGAACTTGCGGATCGCAAAACGGAATCCGAAATAGTAAATCACTGCAAATACTAAACCAACCGGAATGACTAACCAAGCATGAGTCTGCGGGTTGATCAAACCAAACAGAATGTAGTCAATCAGACCACCTGAGAATGTCATACCGATTTTTACATCTAATAGATGCATCACCATGAAAGATAGACCTGCAAAAATAGCATGTACACCAAATAGTACTGGCGCAACGAATAAGAATGAGAATTCTAGTGGTTCCGTAATACCTGTTAGGAAAGAAGTCAAAGCAGCAGATACCATCAAACCGCCGACAACAACTTTTCTTTCAGGACGTGCTTCGTGATAAATAGCCAATGCTGCAGCTGGAAGACCAAACATCATGAACGGGAATTTACCAGTCATGAATGTACCAGCAGAAAGGTTTTGCACGTTATCTGCAATTTCAGCCATGAATATACGCTGGTCCCCGCGTACAACTTCTCCAGCCTGAGTCGTATACTGACCAAACTCATACCAGAATGGTGAATAGAAAATATGGTGCAATCCGAATGGAATCAATGAACGCTCTACAACACCGAAAATGAATGCTGATAAAGTCAGGTTTGCGTGAACCATGTTTTGCGAGAATGCGTTAAGGCCATTTTGTATTGGAGGCCAGATAACCATCATCACCAACCCAAGCAAGATTGCTGTTCCTGCAGTGATAATTGGAACAAATCGCTTACCAGCAAAGAAACCAAGATAAGATGGCAATTCGATTTCATAGAACTTATTGTAAAGTCCTGCAGCAATGATACCCACGATGATACCGCCGAACACTCCTGTCTGAAGTGTCGGGACACCAAGAATACTTGCGTAGTTTAATCCGTTAACTTTTTCTGGGGTAATACCTAAAACTGTACCCATTGTTACGTTCATGATCAGGTAACCGATAATCGCTGCCAGGCCGGCAACTCCCTCACCGCCTGCCAAACCAACAGCTACACCAACCGCAAACAAGAGCGGCAAGTTTCCGAAGACGATATCTCCGGCTTTTTGCATGACAGCCGCAACCATATCGACGCCGCTGTTATCTAAAAAAGGAGCAAGCTCCAGCAATGCAGGGTTTCTTAGTGCAGCACCAAGAGCAAGCAGGATACCTGCAGCTGGCAATAGTGCAACTGGAAGCATAAGCGCTTTCCCTACTTTTTGCAGAACACCAAAAGCTTTCTTAAACATAGGAATACCTCCTGTAATTTTTTACTCCTAAAGCGGTTACAAACATTAAAAAAACAAATAAAAAAGGCATGAGAAAGACGTAACCTGAAAAGAGCATACGGATATATTACCCATAAAACTCGCTTTCAATTACATTCTTTACTCATGCCTGATCGAATCAGTAACACGTAAAAAATAAAAACCTATTTATTTAACTTTTTTCTGAAGCCTTTGCAAATGCATTGTCAGATACACGGCTTCAGCATCGTATACTTGTTTTTTTAAGGTCTGTTGCATCACTTTAATGAGTTTCCATGAAAGATTGTAGCACACCGGGTATTCTTCTTTCAAGAGGGCAGCAAATTTTTCCGGTTCATCGACCTTTTCGCCACTATTGACCCTTTCAATGGCAAATCGCAGATGACGCACGAGCCTAGTGTAATCGATTCCTTCTTTATCGATCTCTATATCTAAATTTTCTTCAATCATTTGTACCAATTTTGTCACAAGCTGTGAGTGTATGTTTACATCAGAAAGATTCCGATTCATGACAGCACTATGGATATGCAAGGCAATAAAACCTGTTTCGCCCACCGGTAGTTCAATACCCGATTTATCTTTGAGCAGCCGCACCACTTCTTTGGCTATTTCGAATTCGGTCGGATACAGAGTCTTTGTTTCCACTAAGAATGGATTCTTGAATTCAAGACCTGTCGCCATACGGCTTGCTGCAAACATCAGATGGTCTGTCAGCGCTACGTGGATATGCTCGTTCAGGGTACTGGCGGTCCTCTTTTTGATCAGTTCAATAGAAGCGATGATAGCTTCATGAAGGTCATTTTCCACAAATGGCAGGAGCTTAATGTAATTGGCCTGTTCTTTTTCATCCTTCAGGACAAACATCTTTTCCGCTTGACCCTCTTCAATGAGATCTCCCTTTTTCCGGTTGAAGCCGATTCCTTTCCCAATCAGGATAACTTCGCCGAATGTTGGGTGGTCAGCAATCATGACATTATTGTTTAACCCTTTTTTCACTTCAATTTTATCCATGTTGCATCCCCGTTTCAGCTTGTCTTACCGAATATCGTATAAAAGGTAAAAATAGAAGTCAATCTACAGAGCTTTGAATTCGAAATTTAATTAATGGTAATTGTCCAAAAAAAAGAGTCCAGCAGTAATCTGCTGAACCCACAATGTTATTCAGTTAAAAACACAAAGTAAAGAACAAAGATGATGAAGAAGATGTACATAATTGGGTGAATGTCTTTTCTGCGGCCTTTTACCATCATCGTGATTGGATAAAAGATGAATCCTGCTGCGATACCAGTCGCAATACTGTATGAAAGCGGCATAGTGATCATTGTCAGGAATGAAGGAACCGCAATTTCAAAGCGGGACCATTCGATTTTACCAAGAGATGAGACCATGAGAACACCGACAATGATTAATGCAGGTGCAGTTACTGGTGCTGTCACAACTGATAAAACTGGGAAGAAGAACAGTGCCAACAGGAAGAATCCTGCAGTTACAAGGGAAGCAAAACCGCTTCGAGCTCCAGAAGCAACCCCTGCTGATGATTCAATATAGGAAGTCGTTGTTGATGTTCCAAGAATAGATCCGACAATCGATGCGATAGAATCTGCGAAAAGTGCACGGCCAGCGCGCGGCAGTTTGTTGTCTTTCATCAATCCTGCCTGGTTCGCTACAGCAACCAGGGTACCTGCGTTGTCAAAGAAGTCTACAAACAGGAAGGTCAAAATAATGCCGACCATTGTCGCTGTATAGAATGACGGATCACCAAAGGCTGTAAATACCGCTCCAAATGTAGGTTCTATGCTCGGTACAGCACCAACCACTTGTTCCGGCTTATCGATCAGGTTGAAAATCATACCAACAATGACCGTTACGATCATTCCGAAAAATACCGCTCCATTAATTCCTCTAGTCATCATAATGACTGTAATCAGCAAGCCGAAGATTGCAAGCAATGTATTTCCGTTTGTTAAATCTCCTAAACCAACCAAAGTTGCTGGGTTGTCGACGATGATTCCAGCATTTTTCAATCCGATAAAAGTAATGAATAATCCAATACCAGCTCCAACCGCGTGTTTCAGTTCAACCGGGATAGCGTTGATGATCTTTTCTCGAAGACCTGAAATCGTCAGAAGCAGGAAGAATACTCCGGAAATGAACACAGCTGCTAGTGCATGCTGCCATGGAGCTCCGCTTCCTAAAACAACTGTGTAAGCAAAGAATGCATTCAAGCCCATACCAGGGGCAAGCGCGATCGGGTATTTACCGATCAAGCCCATTATAATCGATCCAAGCGCAGCAGCAAGCGCGGTGGCTACGAATACTGCACCGTAATCCATTCTCAATGCATCCGGAAGGTCTTTAACATCCGCCAGTGTCAGCGTGATTGGATTGACAATCAAAATGTAGGCCATTGCAAGGAATGTTGTCATACCGCCCATGAACTCACGGCGATAATTCGTGCCTAGCTTCTCAAATTCGAAATACTTCTTCATCTCTTTTCCCCCTGAACAATGTATTCGGGAAATATAGCCAAAAATAAAACGCCACGGATACCGAGGCGTTGACTGTAGGCAATTGAATAAAAACAGGGCCGGAAAAAGAAGAGAGCTATTGCACACCTGTTTTAATTCACCTCGTAGTCAAGCCATTTACGGTAGCTCGGTAGAAACTTTTGGGCCATATCCCCAATATTATACGACGAATTTTGACAAATTATTAAGTTCTGCTTTATTCTATCAGGACTTTCTTCCTGAGTCAATAAAAAAACGAACATTTTCATGTCCGTTTTTAAAATCGTTCGTATTTTATTCCCATTCAATGGTTGCTGGCGGCTTGCTTGTAATATCATAAACGACTCGGTTCACATGGTTTACTTCATTGACAAGTCTCGTCGAAATGATTTCAAGAACATCCCAAGGGATTCTTGCCCAGTCGGATGTCATGCCATCAATTGAAGTTACCGCACGGATGCCGATCGTATAATCGTACGTCCTGGCGTCGCCCATCACGCCGACACTGCGGATGTCTGGCAGCACAGTGAAGTATTGCCAGATGTCACGGTCAAGGCCAGCTTTCTTGATTTCATCACGGAGAATCTGATCCGATTCCCGAACAATCTCAAGCTTTTCTTCAGAAATCGCACCAAGGACACGGATTCCAAGTCCCGGACCAGGGAATGGCTGGCGCCAGACCACTTCATCAGGGATGCCAAGCTCAGTGCCTAACGCTCTTACCTCATCCTTGAATAATGTATTCAATGGCTCAATTAATTTGAATTGCATATCTTCAGGAAGCCCGCCGACATTGTGGTGAGACTTGATTGTCTGTGCAGTCGCAGTCCCGCTTTCGATAATATCGGTATATAACGTTCCTTGTGCCAAAAACTCGATTCCCTTAAGTTTTGTAGCCTCATCGTCAAATACATAAATGAACTCATTGCCGATGATTTTTCGCTTTTGCTCAGGATCAGAAACTCCCTCAAGCTTGCTTAAGAAGCGTTCTTTCGCATCGACTTTAATAACATTCATATTGAAGCCTTCAGCAAAAGTTTGCATGACGCCTTCCGCTTCGCCTTTTCGCAATAAGCCGTGGTCAACGAAGATACATGTCAGCTGATCGCCTATCGCTTTATGGATCAGGACTGCTACAACTGAAGAATCCACTCCGCCACTCAATGCGCAAAGAACTTTCTTGTCGCCAACCAGCTGGCGGATTTTCTCCATCTCAATTTCGATGAAGTTTTCCATTGACCAGTCTCCCGTGCATTCACATACTTTGAAAACAAAGTTTTTCAAAAGGTCATTACCATACACAGAATGGCGCACCTCAGGATGGAATTGCACCGCATAAAGCTTGCGGCTTTCATCGCTCATTGCCGCAATCGGGCAAGATGGATTAATTCCGTCCACACTGAAACCTGGCGGTGACATCGTAACAAGGTCACCATGGCTCATCCAGACAATTTGCTCTTCAGGTGTGCCTTCGAATAAAACATTCTGGTTATGCAAAGTCAGCAGCGCTTTACCGTACTCCCTGTTCTTCGCCTTTTCAACTTTTCCGCCGAAATGCATTGTCATCAGCTGCATTCCGTAGCAAATACCAAGGATTGGCAACCCTAATTCGAAAATTTCCTCATCGCAGCGGAATGCCCCTTCGTCATAAACACTGTTCGGGCCGCCTGAGAAAATAATTCCCTTCGGATTCATTTTCTTGATCTCTTCTGCAGTGATCGTGTGTGGGTGAAGTTCACTGTAAACGCCAAATTCCCTGATCCTTCTTGTGATCAATTGGTTATACTGGCTGCCAAAATCTAATACAACAATCATTTCCTGGTCTTGAAGTTCGTTTTTCATAACAAAGTCACCTCATTTAAATTTAAAAAGCCACTCGTTGATGCCATGCATGCAGCATTCGCCTGACTTTAGTCTTCCTGTCAGTATTCTCAAGCAACGGCACCCAACTTGTTTGTGCTTTTAATCCGTCGCTCCTTGTTCATACTGCAGCGTCATAATACTGGTGTTATGTATTAATCTTAGCCTATCCAATTTCCGCCGCATTAAAAAAGCCAGAATTCTCCCTTTCAAAAAATGAAAGCAGAATTCCAGCCCTGGACGAACGAAAAGAATCTGCCTTCATAGTCAAATCATTTACGGTGATTTGGTAGATACTTTCGAACCTTATTATCGAGGATATATGAAGGATTATTCTATATATTTTCAAACATTGTACCAGTATAATAATTTAACGGTCAAGCACTAGCTTTTTTTATCAAAAATTCCCAGTGTTTTTTCGCTTCCTCCCACACGCCTTCATTCGCGCTGCCTCTATAGAGATATTCTTCATATATGGTTGTCAGCCTTCTCATCTCTTTCGATGAGAAAAATTGATCCACATAAATCGCATACTCTCTCAACGTCTCGCCCTTCTCCCTTTTCAATCCATAGCGCTCGAGCTGCTTCAACAAAGCCATATAAGCCTTTTCCAAGTATTTATCATCCTTTTTGTACTTATAGAGAAGGATGTAAAAACTTGGCATCCATTTTCCGCGAAGCTTATAAAGAATAGCTGCAAGGAATGCAAACACCAGCAGAGTTAACATGATTTTTTTCATGTTTGTCTTCAGGATGGTTCCCGCTTTTTTCAATCCATCTGAAAAAGAGTTATTTGGCTGGTTGGACTTTGCCTGCTCTTCCGGAGTTTCAGGCTTCTTGGGAGCCTCAGGTGTCTTATTTTCTTCAGTATCTTGATCCGTTTGAGTTTGTGAGTCTTTCTTTTCATATTCAAACTGGACACTATTTGAAAAACCTTGTGTCGGTTCAAATGGAAGCCATCCAACACCAGGGAAATAGACTTCTACCCAGGAGTGGGCATTGTTATTTGTTACCTCATAAACCCTGCGCCCATCCTCCAGCGTATCTTTGTATTCCCCTTCTGTATAACCTTTTATCCAACGCGAAGGGATTCCAAGTGTACGCATCATGACAACCATCGATGTGGAAAAATTATCGCAATAACCACGCTGCGTTTCAAACAGGAACTGGTCAACATAATCCTGATTCTCTTCAGGGACCGCCACTCTGCTCTGGTCGTAGACGAATTCATTGGATCGGAAGTATTTTTCAACTGCTTTCGCTTTATCAAGCCACGATTCTTGGTTCTTTGTAATATCTATCGCAAGTTCTTTCACACGGGCAGGCAATTCATCCGGGACCTGAGTATACTTTGACATGAATGCCGAGCTCGCATAGTCAGCAGGAGGAAATCCGTTAGAACCTGCAGCTTTAAGTTTTTCCATCATATAAATGGGGTTGTCGAACGTGACGGAATATGGCCCAATTGAACCTGCTGTACCATCGGTGACGGAAAGGATTTTTTCCGTTACAGGGTCAAGGCTGAACTCAATTACCCTATTCCCAACTGGAGCATCCACTTGTTTAGCCCCAAGCGGATATACAATATGCGGGTAGCCTATCTTAGGAATGACCTTGCTTGTTCGCTGCTCTGTTTTTACCCCAGCTTCGAACGGCTGCAGTGGTATGTCCTGCTGCGGATAGAAACTGATTGGCATTTCTGTCCCTGGCTCCACTACCCAGCCTTTCCCCGTATAGATATCCTTTGTCTCGATTCTCCAGTAATGCCGGCCATCCGCTTCCGCTTCAAAAACAACCCGGTCGTCACCGATAAATGGTCCCCCGAGGGCGGAATCATCCGTTCCATAGCCCACTTTCTTTACGGTGCTGCTGCCACTGTCTTCGTTATAAGAAGTGATGAACGGAACCGGGTCGGGCCAGATTGGATCTGCCTTTGGAGCTGTAAAGCCTATACCGACACTCAAAGCAATCATGACGACGAGCGGCACCATCCATTTTTTCACACTGTCGAGATTTTTCTTTACCAGTTCCTTGTCCACGATACGGTAACAGGCCAGCATTCCCATCACGGCAAAACCTGAGATGACTGTCCTGACAATTGCCGCATCTGCCTCATAAGGTGTGAACGTATCAAGTACCGTAATATAGATCATTGTCATGAAAAAGAAGACAAAGATTTGCTTCCGGTTAATCAGCCAGTATTGAATTAAATAGGACATCAGCCAAAGCAGGATAAAGAACAGGAGCGTCCGAAAAACATTTGTTAACGCATCCCACTCTGTACCCAACACGAACCCTGCATTCGCCTGGACTTCCTTAATCAGCTCGCCGAACCAGCCTGTACTGAAAAACGTTCCTTCGTAATACATGAAATGGACGGAGTACAGGATAAAAATCATTTTTATTAAAGCAGACGGAATAACCGGCATCCCGAAATAGGACATCATCAATGAGATAAAGATAAATGCGAGAAAGACACTTAAATGGCCGGTGTCTGTCAGTTCTTTCAATGGACGCAGCCACTCCCACAGCAGCAGGAAGCTGAAAAGGTACAATAAAAAGACGGTAATATCTTTTTTTGGTTTATCCATCGTCATCCTCTGTTCACCTCCGAGAAGGCTTCTGAAAATTGACCATCATGGACCATGACCAGCCTGATTCCTCGCGCATATGCAGATGACCTTAGATTGATTTCTGCTTTAGTTGGGGATTCCTGGGCGTTCTTTATCAGGAAAATGCTGACCGAGCCATTTCTTTGATTATAGAAAGCTGCTTTTTCAATCAGTTCCTTTGTCAGCTGGGCAGTGATCAGCATGATTGAATTATTTTGCTGCGCCAGGAAGGTCTCCGCCTCCAGCACCCGGTCAAATGGAACCGGACCGTCATCCGTGATTTTCGCCAGATGGTACAGAAGCTGCTGCTGCTGGATTTCCCCACCGCGGATTGGAAACGCGGTCCGTTCCGCACTTGAAGTCAGCAGGCCGACCTGTGCACCTTTTCGTAAAATCGCCCTGATTACAGATGCTGTAAAGGAAACCACGACTTCAAAGCGCTGCTCAGGAGCACAATCCATCAGGATCGATACATCATGAGACTGCCTCTGTTCGAATTCCTTTGTCATAATATCGTTCCTTCTAGCGGTAGCCTTCCAGTTGATCCAGGAGAAGCGGTCTCCAGGCTGATATTCCCGGACCCCGATTGCCATCGATGTATCACGCTGCACACGTTCCTTGGAGGCCGTCATTCCCTGGTCGAAATGATGGGCAATCGGACGGTAGACCATCTCCTGATAGGCCGGATATACAAGAATCCTACTTTCGTATGGAAGGGTCTTTTCTTTTTCAATCAATCCAAGCGGATCGCCTGTTTTCAGCTTGATGCCTGTTAAAATATGCTCCCCGCGCGGCAGGTTTTCAATTGAATAATCAAAACTAAAAACACGGTTGAATCCCGGAAAGAGCATCGTTTTCGCTTTTCGCAAATCTTGGTTGCCGGCAAGCGACTCCCCTGCCTGTTCTTCTGCGATCGCATAAAACAACGGGAAAGGAAAATTCCTTTCAAGGACAACGCTTGCCTTAAACTTTTCGCCAGCGTTGTATTCATGTTTTGTATAGACTCTTTCTGCCCTGATTTCTTTCAATGAGTATAGAGCAAGTCCAAGAGCATACAGACCGAACGGCAAAAAGCTGTAGAAAAGGAACCAGCTGACAAAGCCGCCCTGGAACATCGCATAAGAGAACGTAATGACGATCAAAAACAGTAAAACGATGAGCTTCCAAATTTCTTTGAACTTTTGGAAAAAATTCTTCATATTACTTCACAAGCCTTTGCACCGGCACCGGCACTCTCGCTAACACTCTGTTCACGACATCCTCAGCCGTAATCCCCTCGAATCTGGCTTCAGACTTCAGGATGATCCTGTGTGAAAAAACATACGGAGCTAAGTACTGGACATCATCTGGAATGACATAGTCCCTGCCATAAATAAACGCATACGCCTGGGCTGCCTTCATAAGCGCGATCGATCCACGAGGGCTGGCTCCAAGATAGACACTCGCATGGCCGCGGGTACGGCTCGCAAGTTCAACGATATAACGTTTAATCGAGTCTTCAACATATACTTCCTTAATCTCGTTCTGAAGATCACGAAGATCCTCAAGTGTCACAACAGGCTGGAGGTCTTCAATTGGAAGATTCCTTTGTGCCCGGTTCAGGACCTCCATCTCTTCATCCAATGCAGGGTAGCCCATCTTCATTTTCAATAAGAAACGGTCAAGCTGCGCTTCAGGCAGCGGATAGGTTCCTTCATAATCAATCGGGTTCTGCGTCGCCATAACGAAAAACGGCTTTTCAAGCTTATGTGTCACACCATCGACCGTTACACTCTGCTCTTCCATTCCTTCCAAAAGAGCCGACTGTGTCTTAGGTGATGTTCTATTAATTTCATCCGCCAGAATAATATTGCCCATGATTGGCCCCGGCCTGAATTGAAATTCCATCTCTTTCGGATTGTAAATCGATACACCCGTAACATCTGATGGCAGCAAGTCCGGAGTAAACTGAATCCTTCGGAACTGGGCACTTACAGATTTAGCAAGTGCACGCACCATCATCGTTTTCCCTACACCTGGCACATCCTCAAGCAGCACATGTCCGCCGGCAAGCAATGCGATCAAGCTTAATTCAGCGACATTTCTTTTACCGGTCATGACCTTGTCGATGTTTTCTAAAATTCTCTCAACAGTCGGATTCATTTGATCCCTCACTGGATTTTCCTCCCCCATCTATCAAGCTTCTCTTTATCTACATAGGAATTCTTACGCTAATATGTTTATATTCGCTATTTTCTGTAAAAATCCTGTAATATTCTGTATGAATATTTATTTTGCGTGAGGAAGACAGGTAAGGGTATTTCCCCCTCTCACAAAGTTTAGAGGACGGTTCCGGAAAATAAAAAAAACGATTTCCAATATGGAAACCGCAATCCGAAAAATGCAATCTTATAGTTAAATCATCTGTCCCTGTAAAAAGAGTCCCTCGGCTTACCCTGCTTTAGGAATTGCGCCCATTCCTTCCAGAATAATTCTCGCATCCATATTCAAATAGGCTGCGATATCATTACGTAAAAACAACAGAGAATGATCACGGATGATTACCTTCAGGCCCCTCAGATCAAATTTTGACGCATAGCTATTCACCGCATTGATGACCGATATGTCCTGTCTCGTCAGCGGCTTATGGCCTGCTTCCATTCTTTTCGTTAAAAACTCAAGCAAATCCCTGGCATTCGTCTTTAAATAATTTCTATTCTCAGTCAGGATTTCAATATTTTCTTCCATATACAACCTAGCAGCAGCAAAGTCGAGCTCTTCGACACTGGTGTTGATTTTCGCAATCAGATCCAAAACATGCATTGCTTCTCCTCCTGATGTATATACTCTGCTTTGCTTTTATATCGGTCAGGATTACGTCCTATCAACTCAGTTTGTAAAAATTAGTAAATAAGACTTATGCTCTATGCGGGTTGCTATTAGCAGGCTACTCCAAAAGACACCGCTTTGAGCAATTTTATTGGTTGTATGGTCCTCCGATAACAACTAGTCGAAGTTTTTACGGGCTGAGTTGTTCTCGGGGCTCCACTCATAACAACTCGCCAGCCTTTTTTCCATTTGAGTTGTTCTCGTAACCTTCACGATGACAACTCATCGAGATTTTTTCGAGCTGTGTTGTTCTCGTAACCCTCTCGACAACCACTCATCAAGTGTTTTCCGAACACCATAGTTCTCATAACCTGCAATTAAAATATAAAAAAGGCTGCTGCACCCAAACATGCAGCCGCCTTCCTCACTAACGATGGATCTTTCCAGATTCATCTACATAAACAGATTCAATGATCGTCCTCTCAAATGGTTTTCCTTTTGCATTCATGCCGGTCACTTCCGTCGTCAGGTTGTAAACTCCTGCTTCGGTAAAATCTCCATCCGCAACGAGTCCAGCTTTGGATCCTTTCCCTGCTTCCTTCAGCTTTTTCTTGCCGTCTATATGGTATTGAATCCAGTTTGTTTTATAGTTCGCTATTACGCTTTTATTTTTCGGGCCCTTCAATATTTCTGCTCCTAATGGGCTTTCAATGCCGACAGTATACAAATAGGCTGCGGCTGGCCCTGACACAGTCCATTTCCCTGCATCTGGCTGATTGATTTCAAACTGGTGAACCCAGGCACCTTTAAAAAAGTCACTAGTGTCCTTTTCAATTCCGGATACGTTATACTCTCTTCCGTCCGGCCCTTTCAGTTTGAGTGAAGGCAAACGCTGATCGCTAAGGAAAGCAAGCTTGAATCCTTCCGCTCCGTCTTCAATAACGAAGCTGTCCTTGATACCTTTATCTCCCTTACCGCCCCTGACAATCTGGTTTATATCAGGTACGCTCGAAACGCTTTCCGTACTTGTAATAGCGGCAGTAACGGCCGGTTGGGTTGCCATTGTATAAGGTTTGAATACTGAAAAAGTATAAGAACCTTCACGGATCATCGTATGGTTCCAGGCACCTTCACGGACAATCATGCCGCCTGGTACACGGGAACTGGTGACTGTGACAACTCCATCATTGGAGCCATAGCTGCTTAAATACAGTCCGCCCCAATACGTTGCACTGCCAAACGAGCCCCATTTCGTCCCGCCCAATGTGTAGTACCGGTTCATATTGGCATTGGCATGCGGGTCCGTAATGCTGCGGAAATATTTCATGTTCCCAGTCTGAAGGGAACGGGTTGCGTCATTATTGTTTCCGAGTAAAGCCGCGAGCCACCATGCCGTACTGCTGTGGGCGAGGTCGGATAGCTGTGTCCCATGATGCGGCGAAGAAAGTGTAATGACATTCGAAACATAAGGATAAGCACCGTAATGGACAAGTGCTGTCTGTGCATCAACGCCGCCCTTGCTGTAGCCAACGACAACAAGCTTCTTCTGGCCAAAATAATCATAGATCACCTTTAACTTTTGGGCGAGCAGCGCGCCATTTTCCCACATATCCCGATCAGAATAAAGATCGATGAATGCGGTCTGATATCCATTGGCAAGCGCTGTTTCATACATATCATTACCTTCCCACCATACAGACGCCGAGTTATTATAACCGTGAACAAAGACAATTGGTGACTTTGCCGGATCAATCCAACTCGGATCAGCCCCAACATACCACGTGCCCGGCACACCCGAGGAACCCCCGCCCAAATCACCAGCCCTGGCAGCAGCCGGCACCATCAACAATAAAACTAGAATGAAAGACATGATCCTCCTACTCCTTCGCAATCCCAGTCCCCTCCTTTTTCACCCGCCTGTCTCTTCTAGAAACAGCCATCATTTCAAGATATTTAACTCTTGAAAAAATAAGAAGGGAAAATAGGCTGATTTAGATTGGGAAATATCCTTGATTCTCAAGATGCTAACTTTCCCCGCTGCTGCAGATTTTTATAGTTTCATGCATAGGTATCGTCCAAGCCTCATCCGGCAAAAATAGTTTTTCATTTTCTGGATATAATACCTTTTATCTCTAGAAAATTTGGTGATTGAATGAGAAATCTCACAAAAATCTTAGTTCCCAGACAGTTATTTTTGCTGCTGCTGCTTTCGACCGGTCTGTTGAATCATGTCATCCTGATTCCCAATCTTCTTACAGCAGCAGGCAGGGACAGCTGGGTAAGTGTTATTCTTGCTTATCCCGTATCTCTCTTCTTTCTCTGGCTGATTTTTTACATTGTGAAAAATTGCCCTGACGAGGGTTTTTTCATCATGATTAAACAGCGCTTCGGCAAGGCTCTTTCTGTGATCATGTCTATCCCGGTCATCTTTTTTTTATTTGGCAGCACCTACATAACATTCAGGGATTTAATGCTTTGGCTGGAAGCTTATTTTCTTGCTGATACTTCTGTGTTGGTGATCAATTGCATTTTAACTATTGCCTGTTTTATCATCACGCTTGCCGGGGTCAAACATATGGCCATAGCAAGCGGCTTCTTACTGCCGATTGTGATGCTGTTAGGAATCTTCATTTCGATTACCAACATAGATATGAAAGATCCCAGTTTATTGCTTCCGGTGCTGTCTCAAGGGTATGCACCAATCGTTAAAGGAATCATTTACACTCTATCAGGTCTTCTTGAGATTTATGTTGTAATCCTGCTGCAGCCATTCTCACAGGAACGAATAACATTTAAACAATTGTTTATTTTACAGTCGATCCTTACAGGATTGATATTAGGTCCACTCACTGCAGCCATCATGGAATTCGGTCCAGTAGAATCCGTTAAATTCCAATATCCTGCCTATGAGCAATGGCGTGTTTTAAGCATTGGAGAATATATCTCCCATTTGGATTTTTTCGCATTGTATCAATGGCTAAGCGGGGGATTAATCAGGATTGGTCTGTTCATGTACCTGATTGGCACCTTGCTTACTCATAAATTACAGCATTACCGGTTGAAGCCAAAGCTTGTCGCGATCCTCTTTATCATTTTCTTTAGTGTTATGACAATAAAAATAGAAACTTATTTTTTCTATAAATATCTTTTCCTTTACTTTTTACCGGCGAGCATGGTATTTTTCCTTATTCAAATCCTGCTATCAGCCTTATTTCTATTCGTATTAAAGAAAAGGGATGAACAACATGGCAAGAACAACAAAATTGAATCCACTTCATAATGAGACTTTAAAAGAGAAAGCTGAGAAGCTGAAAGACTACTTTAAAAACAGCCATGACTTTTTATCAAAAGAGCACAACACAGATCAGGAAAGGTTTGAAATGGTGTATTTTGAAAGCTTGATCAATATCCATTACCTGGATCAATTTATCCTGCCTAAACTAGGCATCCGTGATGATATTTTATCGGTGAAGGACAAGCTGAAGTGCTACTTCCAGGCCAAAGATGTAACCAGTATGGATTTAGATGGTCTAGCTGCTTTACTTTTTGAAGGGAATATCTTTTTTCTGTTCGATCGATTAGTTTTGAGTATTAATGCAGCTGAATTTCCGAAAAGACAGCCTGAAGAATCAGCACTTGAAACTTCGATTAGAGGTCCTAAGGACGGATTTGTTGAGGACATCAAGACCAATATTTCTTTAATCAGGAGAAGACTCAACACCCCTTCCTTATGTTTAGAGAAATATACAATTGGTGAAAGAAGCAGGACAAAAGTCGCCATGATGTACATGGATGATGTCATTGACCAGAGAGTTCTTGAGGAAATCCGAAGAAGATTGAAGAATGTGAAGCTGGATATCTTAACGAGTATTTACCAGCTTGAATCCTCTGTTCGGGATAGGCCATACTCTTTTTTCCCGACGATGGATTATACAGGAAGACCTGACTTTATTGCCGAGGCCATTAACCAGGGACGGTTCGCCCTGATTGTCGATGGCAATCCGACTGTCTCTTTTGCCCCAATTAATTTGTTATTGCAGACCAAATCACCCGAGGACAGCCACATCAGCTATTCTTATGTATCACTGGAAAGAATGATCAGGATGATGGGGCTGCTCATCTCTACCTTTTTGCCAGGGATGTGGATTGCTTTTTCCGCTTTTAACATTGAACAGATTCCTTATATGCTTGTAGCGACCATTTCTGTTTCACGCTTTGGGCTGCCCTTATCTGCCCCTATCGAAATGTTCATTATCTTGTTTTTGTTTGAGTTATTCAATGAAGCTGGCGTTCGTCTGCCCAGGGCCATCGGACAGACCGTAGCAGTGCTGGGTGGCCTGATCGTTGGGGACGCTGCCATACGCGCTGGTTTGACTTCTCCAACCATGTTAGTCGTTGCTGCGATTACGTATATATCGTCTTTTACCTTGGTGAATCAGTCGTTAAGCACAGCTATTACCATATTAAGATTCGCAATTATTGTTTTAAGTACCTTTTTAGGGCTCTTTGGCGTCATTATCGGCTTTATTTTAGCTGTGTTTTACTTTTCAACTTTATCATCCTTCGGGTCTCCTTACCTGGGGTCGCTTGCCCCTATCAGTCTTAGTGCCTTCATCAAGTCCTTCCTGAAGGCACCCATACAACATTACAAGACACGGTCAGCGACAACGAGTCCAGATGATCCAACAAGGGGTGGGAATTCTTCATGAAAGTAAAGATTTTCACTTCTGTACTTGCTGGCTGCCTGTTCCTTACAGGCTGTTCCAATATCAAGAATATCCAAGACCTTACCTATATCGTGGCAATTGGGATGGATTATGACCAGGAAACCAAACAATATACCGCCTACATTCAAGGCTTAAATTTCGCAAATGTAGCAAAACAAGAAGGTGGAAGACCAGCTGAGGCTATCCCAATTTTCATTGCTTCGGCGACTGGGGAAACGTTGAATTTGGCTGTCAGCAAGCTTTATAGTAAATCGGAGCCTCCCTTGTTCTTTGGTCATGTCATCACACTGGTACTAAGCAAAAGCATCGTGACTCACCGCTTCAATGATGTCATAAAGGAAGTTGGAAGAAATCGTTCACTCCGCACTACTCTCAGGGTGTTGACAACAGATGAAAACATAGAGGAAGTTTTTAATATTAAGGGACTGTTTAACTACCCTGCCGTGTACACCGTTATTTTTAAGAGAAGTGATTCCGAGTTGTTTCAGGATGAACTGAAGCCCATCAATTTAATGAACTTCTTAAGGGAGTATAATGAGCCAATGGGAACCGCCAAACTGCCTACTGTAAAAATCGACACTGATACCTGGCAGGCGGATAAGAATTATCCCGTTTTGTACTTTGACGGATTTGCCATCTTTCAGCATCAAAAATATAAAAAATCCTTTTCATTCAAAGACTCTCTTTATATTAACTGGCTGTCAGGAAAGAATGTCTCGTTAATCCAAAAAGTAGATGATGAAGGAGAACTGGCAGCAGTTGTGAAATTCGCCGCTCCGAAAATGAAGATAAAATATGCAGATGGCACCGATACTCCAAAGGTGACGATTGAGCTTTCTGTACGCGCTGATTTACTTGAAAAATTAAAGGATCTCCCTTTAGAGCGATTAACCAAATTAATTGAAGAAGATATAAAAACTAAAATGAAAGCTATTTATGCGACTGGTATCGAGAACAAGGCGGATGTCCTCAATGCCGGTAAACGCTGGTTCCGGGAACATCCCCAAAAATATCAGGAATTAGTAACCCATTCCGACTTTTACTTAGATGAGAGCTCTTTAAAAGACGTAAAGGTTAACGTGCAAATCTTTCATTTCAATAGCTATAAATATAGTCCTGATAACAGCGGAACATATAAATAACGCTTACTTAAAATGGGCCATTCTTGATGAATGGCCCATATTTTTATGAATAGAATCCCTTCCTCAATAGAACAGCCTTACTCCCCAACAACCTTAGCGTCCTTCAGCATGTCGTCCGTTAAGGTGATGCCTTCCTCCTCAGCCGCTTTCTTGTTGACAATCAGCTCAAGATTTTCTGGGAAGCCGACAGGCATATCGCTAGGCTTTTTGCCTTTCAGGATTTCCACGGCCATTTTTCCGGTTGTGTAGCCAAGATCATGATAATCGAAGCCGTACGATGCAAACGTTCCGCGTTTCACCGAATCGCCCTCTCCAACAAATGTTGGGATATCTTTGTCATTCGCTACGGCAATGACGGACTCAAGCGCGGCAACAACTGTGTTGTCTTTTGGAATGTACAATACATCCACACGGCCAACCATCGACTCAGCAGCCTGCTTCACTTCAGAGCTGGTTGAAATCGTCGTTTCCACCGCTTCGAGCCCTGCTGCTTCCAATGCTTCCTTCGCATGTTTAACATTCACAACAGAGTTTGGTTCACCATTGTTATAAATAATGCCCACCTTTTTGGCATCAGGAATAAACTTTTTAATCGCTTCAATTGTATTCTTGATCGCATCCGGATGCGTATCGGATGTTCCTGTCGCATTGCCGCCCGGCTTATCAAGACTTTGGACAAGCTCAGCTCCGACAGGATCCGTAATCGCCGTGAACAAAATCGGAATATCCTTCGTCGCCTGGACAGCCGCCTGCGCACTTGGCGTCGCGATCGCTAAAATAAGGTCATTCTTGTCCGAAACAAGCTTCTGTGCAATAGACATATTGTTGTTCATGTCACCCTGCGCATTCTGGTAATCAAGCTTCAGGTTCTTGCCTTCTTCATAGCCCGCGTCCTTAAGTGCTTCAATGAACCCCTCTCTTGCAGCATCAAGGGACGGATGCTCGACAATCTGCGTGATTCCGATCTTAACCGTTTTCTCCTTGTTCTCCCCGCTTGCTTGATCGCTTCCACCGCCTCCGCATGCAGCAAGCAGCAGCATAGCCCCACTCATTAAAACAGCCAAACTCTTTTTCATCCTTCATCCCCCTAAGCCTGTCCGATATTTTTATTTTACTTTTTATAATATTCTGATAATAACACGCTGTATAAGAATGAGCAACAAAATAATTAGCATCAGGTACTAAATTCTTTTTGAAGAAATCTCACTCAACAAATATGTTTCCCCTCTTTGCTGCACCCCTGCAAAAATGAAGAAACAAATTCATCTTCAAAGTACCCACTGACCTCAATAGCCCTTCCTGTCAAAATAGTCTATTATCCTTACTATTCTATCCATATGACAAAAAGATGGGACTGGGTATAGCAAATAAAGTCAAACAACCATACAGCAATGAAGAACAAACAACTGCCTTTCATTTGGAAGTTTCACATTTTTGTCCTGTTACATAAGATGGTGAGAAATCTTTTATAGGAGGTATCTCAGTGCCTACCATCAGTCTTTGCATGATTGTGAAAAACGAAGAGGAAGTTCTGGCCAACTGTCTTCAAAGTGTACAGAACATCTGCGATGAAATCGTAATTGTAGATACAGGCTCAACGGACAGAACAAAAGAAATCGCCAAACAGTTCACAGATAAAGTCCTGGACTTTAAGTGGATTGATGATTTTTCCGCCGCCCGCAATTTTGCCTTCAGCAATGCCACCATGGATTATATTCTTTGGCTCGATGCAGATGATGTTTTCCTGCCAGAGGACCAGCATAAGTTCAAAAAGCTTAAAGCATCCCTGGATGAAAATGTGGATGGTGTCTCAATGGTTTATGTGATTGCCAGAGATGAATACGGAAATCCTTCCTTCCATTACAGAAGGAATCGCCTTGTGAAACGGAGCCGGAATTTTAAATGGGTCGGTCCTGTTCACGAGTATCTCGATGTCAGCGGCAAGATCGTCTCCTCAGATATTTCTGTGGAACATAAGAAGGATGAAAAAAACTCTACCGACACTTCATCTGACAGGAATTTACGAATTTACGAGAACCGTATCAAAAAAGGCGAGGATTTTTCCCCGAGAGACTTATACTATTATGCCAATGAACTTCGTGACCACAAGCAGTATGAAAAAGCGATCATTTACTATCATGAATTTCTTGGAGGCAAAAAAGGATGGGTGGAGGACAACATAAGGGCTTGCCTTTATTTGGCTGATTGCCATGCAAAGCTCGGTGAAAAGGACGAGGAAATGGAAGCACTTTTTAAAAGCCTGACTTATGATGCACCAAGGCCAGAACCATGCTGCCGCCTGGGAGATCGCTTCAAAGCTAAAAAAGACTATCAGACAGCCGTATTCTGGTATATGACGGCCTCAAACATGAAAAAAGATACAGCCGGATTCCAGAACGAAGCCTATTCCACCTGGTATCCCCAGCTGCAGCTATGCGTATGCCATTGGGAATTAGGCAATATCGAAAAATCAATTGAGCACAATAATTTGGCCAAGAAATACCGGCCAAATGACAAGCAGGTTTTGTTTAATGAGAAGTTTTTTAATGACTACATGGAAACTAAAAAAGGAAAGAAGTAAGGGCACTCCACCTTTACTTCTTTCCTTTTTTATTCTTACGGTTGACTCTTATAGTATTCTATCGTCTTCCTTAAGCCCTCTCTAAGTGTAAATACAGGTTTCCAATGTAACTGTTTAAGTGCTAACTCATTATCGAGGCAGCTATTAAGGATGTCACCCGGCCTGTATTTTTTGTGAATAGGTGATAACTTTTTATTTAATAGATTGTTGATTTCATCAACTAGAGTATTTATGGTGATTTCTTCATTACAGCTAATGTTCAATACTCCTCGGTACTCCTTTCTCAATGCAGCCAGGTTTGCGGAAACGATGTCTTCCACGTAAATAAAATCCCTTGTTTGTTCCCCATTTCCATATATAACAGGCGGTTCGTTTTTAAGCATTTTTTTTATAAAAACAGAAACTACACCTCCTTCTCCTTCAGCTTCCTGCCTGATTCCAAAGACATTGGCATACCGAAGAATGGTGTAGTCTAAATCGTATTGCTGGGAATATAGTGAGATGTACATTTCAGGAGTATATTTAGAAATACCATAGTTTGATAGCGGTTTAATAGGATGACGTTCGTTCACAGGCAAAAACACAGGATTCCCATAGACTGCCGCAGACGAGGAATAAATCAGCTTCGAATTATATACTTTACATAGTTCCAATACCTTCAGGGTGCCTAATATATTAATCTCTGCGTCATGGGCAGACTTCTCAATAGACTTTTGAACGTTTATTTGGGCTGCGAGATGAATGACTGCATCCGGTCTAATTTTTTCAAAAAATGAGATGAAGTCGTCTTCCAAAATATTAATGTTGTGAAATTCTGCCTCTGGATGCAAAAAATCACGTTTGCCTGATGATAAATTATCAACGACATACGTTTTGTATCCGTTTTGAATCAGCCCATCCACGATATTTGAACCAATAAATCCAGCTCCCCCTGTCACTAATACCTTCATTCTATTTCTCCCTTTGTTTCGTTAATTTAGTGTTTTCCTTTTACCTTATGTTTCCTGACCTTCCCTTGTTTGGGCAAATCGGTGAACCATTTATTTGGCACATAAATATAATGATTGAGAATGGAAAAAGTTCATAGGAGAGGAGACCCTTTCTTGAGTTACTCGATTTCAAAGGAGCAATGGGAAAATATATATAAACTTGGGTACCCTGGGCAATGGGATACAGCATCATTAGTATCGGAATCTATTTATAAAGGTGGAGAAGGTCTTATACAGGAAAAACTAAAGGCCAATCAATTTCTCCCGTTTAATATTGAAGACATTATTGAAGAAGGCATGAAAAGATATTCAGACAGCATCATTCAACTAAAAACGCCTCATGAGGTGAAGCAGGAAATTTGGCAAGCGATGAAAGCCAAAAGAGGATTAAGTGTTATTCGTTTAGGAGACGGAGAAATATTGGCTTTATCACATGATCTGCTCGTTCCTGCAGACGCAATCAACAAAAGCGTAAAATTGAAATATGCTCTCGGAGGCTTTATAGTACCGGATCATGTAAAAAGAACTGAATTAACCCAAAATTTATTAGAAGCAGACTTCGTCGGAATTCCTAAGGCCAGATATCCTACCTATCAGCGTCTATTCAATTCTCTCGCCAAAACCCTTCAGCTGCCATTACACAAAATGAACATTACAGATTCGCGCATAAACTATCTCATGAATGAGGAATCCACCATTTATCACGACTTGTTGTCGAAATATCGGATTTTGTTGATTGGAAATCGTGCTAAGAATGGCATGGAATACCTTAAAAAGCTTGGCTACAAATCAATCGTAGGCTCTGTTCCGGTACCTAACATCTATGAAGTGCCAAGGGTACTTGAGGAAGTAAATCAATTTGACTTCGATGCTGCCTTCGTGTCCGCTGGGATCCCTGCAAACCTCATCTGCGTTGCTCTTGCGAAACAAGGAAAAGTAGCGATTGATTTCGGCCATTTACTTGATTGGTATATAAATGGATCGAAAAGAATCAGACAAAATTAAAAAAGTAGGTAATGACATGATTAGTGTAGTTCTTGCCGTTTACAATAATGAAAGTTTTGTAGGTGAAGCCATTGAAAGCATCCTAAATCAGACGTTTGCCGATTTTGAACTGATCATCATTAACGATGGTTCAACTGACAGTACCGATGAGGTCATTCAATCCTTTGACGATAAACGGATTCGTTATTATAAACAAGAAAACAAAGGAGTTGCCGCCGCCAAAAATGCAGGAATGAGGCTTGCAAAAGGAGATTATATCACCATTCATGATTCTGATGATGTATCCCTTCCTAACAGATTTGAAAGAATGATGAAGGGCCTGGAATCAAACGATATAGGATTTGTTCACTGCGACATGCTATTAATGACTGAGAAGGGCAAACCCTTTGGCTACTGGCAATCCAACAACATTTTCCCTGAATCTATGTATACCTTCTTCCTGAATATAGGCACTCCCTTTAATAACCCAACGATTATCTTTAAAAAAGAAGCCATAAATGGTCTTTTACATGATGAAACCGTGAAAGTTGGGTCGGATACTGATTTAGTTCTACAAATCGCCAGAGAGTGCAAATCTTATCATATTGCTGAACCTTTATACCTTTACAGAAGACATCAGACAAATGTAACAAACAATAAGGACTCCGAAGTATTAACCAGGCATGTGAGAAAACATTTAAAAGATGAGGATTTAAATTGGATCCCAGCTATAGATTGGAATTCACCTGACGGAAATGCGTTATTCATTGCTAAGCTAGTAGCTGGGGTTGCCCTGTCGAGAAGATGGATGTTAGATGACGCAATTCTTTTATTCAGAGATGCCATCCCTCTGATCAGGAATAAGCGTGACCGGGACTTCTTTGAAGGAATGAAAGCCATTGTGGAAAAAGACTATCAACGAGCCGTCAATATGTTTAGTAAAATATCAGAAAGAACTCACCACGTGGAAAACTACCTAGGTGAGGCCTATCTTCATCTAAAAAAATATGACGAAGCCTTTTTACACTTTAAAAAGGCACTTTCGTTCAAGCCGGATTATGAAGAACCGATTCACAATTTAAGAGCTTTAGGACTCATAAAAGGACTGCATGCGATTGATATTCGGGCAAATCGATATAAATGACCCTCTAAATATAATTTAGAGGGTCTCCTTTTATGGCTGGATATTATAAAAAAACTCAGGACAGGATGCCGCATCACCTAATAATCGAATGAAATCAATCGAATAAGAGTCTGGTTTTTCTTGATCACTAGCTAAGATATTCAGCTTATAAAAATCGGCATTATACGGAAATTCTTTCATAAGCTCCTTCAGCTTCTTCTTCGCTTCCTGCTTCCGTTGAAGCCGGATCAGAGTTACCACAATCCATTTCCCCCACACAACCTTATTCTTAGTATGATCTTGCTTGTATAAGGTGTTAAATTCTTCAAGTGCCTGCTCGAATTGTTTTCTTAAGAATGCCTGATACCCTTTTTCATTATAAATTTGCAACTTATTCCTTGGGTAAACAGGACAATAACAATTCTCACTCTTTCCTTCGCCACCGTATTTCCGGACAGCGATGATTTCCCACTTTGCTATTTGGGGAACCTTTTCAACCTTGTAAAGCACAGGAACTTTTACAATATCAGCATCGGTCGCCTTGAGGAATTTTCGCAATTTAAGATAATCTGCCTGATTCACACAATCTTCTTCAGTGATAACGATATCCCAATCTTCCAATCTTGCCTTAGTAGATACCTGGTAAGCAGCAATATCTTTGTAATAATCCAGGATATTTTGAATGATTGCTTTCCAGTTATATTGATTTGCAGTAGCTAAACCGTTCGATATTAATGTCTTTTTTGTTTTTGGATGTAGTAATACTTCTTTAATTTTTCCGGCCATATCAACAGGATCTTTCATTTTACAAATGAGTGCATTCTGCTCATGTACAGCATACTCCAAGGACCCAGGATTATTAGTTGTCACAACCGCGCATCCGCAGGCCATCGCTTCAAGTGGCGGCAAAGGAAAATTCTCGTATGAAGATCCGCAAACATACAATGCCGCTCCCCTATATAAGCTGCCAATCTTTTGCTGAGGCGGGTTAACAAATACCTTTGTCGCAAGCTTCTTCATTTTTTCAGAGGGTTGTTCAGGTGTAATCCAATACAAATCTAAATCAAAATCTAATCCCTCTTTTACTTTTTCATACGCTTCAATGATTGTAGGGATGCCTTTGAATGACGCACTTTCCCCACCAACCATTAATAAGTATGGCCTTTCCCCGGATTCTTTTTCTCCATTAACACAAAACACACGTTCATCAACAGCATTAGGATAAACTGATGCCTCTCTCCCATATATCTTCGTAATCATCTCCGCTGCCTGATGGGATACGGTGAAAATAAAAGGAGGAATTTCATATTGCTTTTGAATAAAATCCTTTAATTTCCTATTCATGGATTCATAGTCAAACAAATGAAAATCACCCTGTTCAAAATAAACGACAGGTGCAATACCAGTTTCAATACATGCTTGAATATGATCCCAGTAAGTAGCGACAATAATATCGCAGTCTGGAATTCCCTTGGCCAGTTCTAGATCAAATGGGACTTGAATATAGTCTGCTTCGATCGGGAACCAGTCCGGCTTCTGAAAATGTGAAAGAAGTGTTACTTTAGAGCCAGCTTCCCGCAACTTGTTTGCATGCTCCAATATCACCTTTACACCCCCACATATGCCTACATGGGTCATGGCATAGACAATATGGAGCTGTTTTTTCTTGTTTTTCGTTGAATGAATTAAGCATTGCTTTTCAGCATAAGGAAGACGTGCTAACCGTTTGTTGAATTCATTTGTTCTGAGTTCTTTGAACATAGCAAACACCTCTAAATCAATCACCATAAAATATTCCTTTTAAGGTAAGTAATTTTGAATTTAAAGAAAGCAGTATAATGTACTTTATGTTTAACTAATAAAAAGTTTCTTTTATTCCTTCATTATTTAAGGATTAGGATTCATATTTTTTTGCACTGATTATTCCAATTATTAGCTGATCCAAAATCATTAAAAAGGGACAATTGCCCCGATTTCCAGACATACTATCCTACTAATAACCTTTTTAATTTTTTCTTTCAAATTTAATAAATACAATCATTGATCAAAATAAAAAAGGAAAGATTAATCTCTCCTCTTTTACTTTTTGGCTATGTTAAAGCTCATTGTTGTTTTGAAACTATGTTAAAAAGAGCGAAGGTGCGAGACTCCAGCAGATGCACAAACCTGGCAAGACCCCACAAACTCGCATAGCGCTGAGGAGTCTCCCCCGGCCGCCCATGGAAAGCGAAGCGCCGGGAGCGGACTCAACAGGCAGGTTTAACTAGCAAACTTTTAATAAACTTTTCTTTTCACGGGCTACTATTTAGAATAAAACACTTTAACTAATATACCCGATATGACATGTTGCTATTGCTATATCATCACCTAAATTAACTGCACCAACAAATACTCCCTCAACCGTACCAGTAAATGAAGTTCCACCGGCATTAATATTAATTCCTTCATCCGCTGGGATAGAACTTAGTGCTGTTCTAATTGCTGCTTCACATTCCTCTTCACAACTTAATGGAGGCTCCGGATCTGGTAAATCTAAGAATTCTAATCCATGACTTGTAAACGTACCCTGTTGAAGTGTAATGGCAACAATTTCGCAAATATTTACTATAGCTACAAGTTGCCCTCCTGAACCTTCAAGTCTTACTGCACCATTACCAATGATTTCAACTGGGAATCCTGCTCCAGTACCAGCGTCATTTTCAGTCCTAATATTTACAGAAATATCATTATTAGGGTTAGCATCATTATTTATTTCAACAATCTGCTCTAAAAGATTTCTTATTTGTTCAGTACAAATACATCCAATATCTGGACAATCACATTCACCTGTTGGTCCTTGTGGTCCGGTTGGCCCCGTTGGTCCGGTCGGCCCTGTTGGCCCCGTCGGTCCTGTTGGCCCTGTTGGTCCCGTTGGTCCGGTTGGTCCTGTTGGCCCGGTTGGTCCCGTTGGTCCCGTTGGTCCTGTTGGTCCGGTTGGTCCGGTCGGTCCTGTTGGTCCGGTTGGCCCGGTTGGTCCCGTTGGTCCGGTTGGCCCGGTTGGTCCCGTTGGTCCCGTTGGTCCCGTTGGTCCGGTTGGTCCGGTCGGTCCTGTTGGTCCCGTTGGTCCGGTTGGCCCCGTTGGTCCTGTTGGCCCCGTTGGTCCTGTTGGCCCCGTTGGTCCCGTTGGTCCCGTTGGTCCGGTTGGCCCCGTCGGTCCCGTTGGTCCGGTTGGTCCCGTTGGTCCCGTTGGTCCGGTTGGCCCGGTTGGTCCCGTTGGTCCCGTTGGCCCTGTTGGTCCCGTTGGTCCTGTTGGCCCTGTTGGTCCCGTTGGTCCGGTTGGTCCGGTTGGCCCTGTTGGTCCCGTTGGTCCGGTTGGCCCTGTTGGTCCGGTTGGTCCGGTTGGTCCCGTTGGTCCGGTCGGTCCTGTTGGTCCCGTTGGCCCTGTTGGCCCCGTTGGTCCCGTTGGTCCGGTTGGCCCTGTTGGTCCCGTTGGTCCCGTTGGTCCCGTCGGTCCGGTTGGTCCCGTTGGCCCTGTTGGCCCCGTTGGTCCCGTTGGTCCGGTTGGCCCTGTTGGTCCCGTTGGTCCCGTTGGTCCCGTCGGTCCGGTTGGTCCCGTTGGTCCCGTTGGTCCGGTTGGCCCTGTTGGTCCCGTTGGTCCCGTTGGTCCGGTCGGTCCTATTGGTCCCGTTGGTCCGGTTGGGCCCGTCGGTCCTGTTGGTCCCGTTGGCCCCGTCGGTCCGGTTGGCCCCGTTGGTCCGGTTGGCCCTGTTGGCCCCGTTGGTCCGGTTGGTCCCGTTGGTCCCGTTGGCCCCGTTGGTCCTGTTGGTCCCGTTGGCCCCGTTGGTCCTGTTGGTCCCGTTGGTCCTGTTGCTCCTGTGGCTCCAGTTGCTCCGGTTGCTCCTGTGGCTCCGATTGCTCCGGTTGGCCCAGCTGGCCCGGTCGGCCCTATCGCTCCTCCACCAATTGGGACTTGTTGTTTCTGAAGCAGCTTGATTGTAAAATTGACAATCATCTTTTCCACGATGTTCCTAAAGGTTCCTTCAAATATTGCTCCCTCTTGTAACAGTACCCTGTCCGTTGCTTCATCCCACTCTATAATATCGCTGGAGATCAAATCACAGTATGGAATTTCATTATAGTGTTGAGTACTAGTTTGATGAAATTGCGAAGGGTCGCTCGTTAGCAGTTCATCTTTTTCAGGAAAGCCCTCCGGTAAAGGTTCGGTAATCAAAAAATCAAATTCACTGCGCTGGTTAAATTTAACGTTTACTGGACGAGTAATGAACTCCCTAATTGTAGTGGTACACTCAAAAGGAACTTTCACGGTAAGAGATCGGATATTTGAGTCTATTGACTTCAGCATCCATCCTGCTGGTGCAGCAGCGTATCTGATATTTTTTTCTACATATCCTTTTATGAATAACTGGTTGGTTGGCACAAGGAGACGACATTGCACAAGGACTACTCGTTTTTTTATATCCTTGATTTCCAATACATCTTCAGGAAAGGTAATGTTAGCTTTAACCTGGGTACTAACTTCAATCTCAGCTAAGACGACAGGTACCTTGCTTATTTTTGCCTCAAAATTCACTTCCGGTACTACGTTTCTGTTTGAACAATTGCTAATATTCGCCGAAATCTCCTTTTTGTGATTCTCTTTATCTCTCAATTATCTCACTCCCTTATTTTTATTGAGAACACATTATTTTATGGGGATTTCTCTACAGGGGATTGGACTATGTATATAAAATCCGCGAGCGTAGGGATAATTCCACACCTGCCTTAGAATATAAATAGAGGTGGAGGCTATGAAGGAGGTTAAGAATTAGGGGCAATTTTTATCTAATTCTTTATATTGGACAATTGTTATCTCACAGAACATGCAAAACTGGGCAAAATCGCCAACTACACCGCAACCTCAATCTTTTCGTGGAAGAAATGGTGGTTGGATTTTCTCATTCCCTCTTGCATCTGGCCATCTTCTCCATCCTCCCCTCGTTGGTCATGTTAGCTCGGTCGATCCGGTTCCTGTTGGCACCGTTGATTGGGAAACGGCTCATGTCCTTACTAAAAGTTAATACCATTCAAATTTGATTAGTTTTCTCCGTTCAAGAATAAATCTGATCAAGCATTAACTAAAATAAGCTACCATTCTTATATTAAATGGTGGCAATATCGATAGATTGGGGCTAAATAACAAAAAAAGACTACCTCCTTGGAAGTAGTCCTTCTATATGTTGCAAGATTTTAATATGACACCCCAGTCCGAGTATGAGTCTTTTCAAACTCTGCCATATCAGGGTCAAAATACTTTTCATCGTACTTGGCTACAAACTTGTCATCATCCACATAACCAGAACCCCATGTCGGATCCATTGTAATCCATTCGCCCTCAAGATTCGCTTCCACCCATGCATGCTTTGATGGCCACCAGCCGCCTCTGGCCATGCCTTCAACGAACCGGGCTTCAATATCGCTCGCTCTCAGCAGGGCAATTGTCAGATACGAATAATCCTGGCAGACACCAGTTTTCAAATCCAGGGTTTTCAAAGCACTGTCATCCCAGTTGAAATCATCCGTTTCCAGCTTTTCAACATCATAAGCAACCGTTTTGGCTACATATTCATATATCGCTTTCGCTTTATCTCTTTCCGTGCTCTTTCCGGCTGTAATGTCCTTTGCCAGCTGTTTAATCGGTTCCGCATCTGATTGAATACCTCTCGATGGCAAAAGGTCACGCTGGTCTTCTCCTGAGGATTCCACTTCAAACCTGGCAAAGCCATAATACCTGAAGTAATCGCTATTCTCTTCTTTTATCTCCGGCACACTGAGGACAACCTCATACTTTCCAGGGCCGAACCGCAGATAAAAAGAGTCATCAAACTTGAAATCCTTAACAGGAATTACATCTAAAGCTTCATCCTCACCCTTTTTAATCGTGATATAAATATGCGTAGTTCCTGGCCCAAATTCAGCATTTGGATCGATTCTACCTTTCACATGATACATGCCATCCGTCTCCTCGCCGCCAAAGACCGGCGCCTCCAGGGTAACTCCTCTTTCACGGTAGACATCCATATACTCGATTGGAAGCATCGTACGATCGGACTCATTATCAATCAAGATAGTCGCAGCAGTCTGGTAGTAATTTTCCCGTTCTTTATCCGGCACCAGAACCTCCAGCTCATGAACGCCTTTCCCGTAAAATAACGGTACATCATAGCTGAACTGCCCATTCTTGATTGGAAGGACATGTTTCCAGCTTTCCGAACCCTTTGTAAGCTTGAGCATGACGGTATCCTCATCCGCAAGCTTACCCGCTTCCCCTTTTAAGCTAAAAACCTCATTTTCTTTTATATAGCTTGAGTCCATGTTAAGGAGAGTCACTTCGGCATCCTGACCAAAGGGAGTCAGCGTAATATCACGTTCAATTTCAGGATTGACATTGTGGACATCAAAAGCCGTCGCCTCAAAATAATAATTCTCCGTTTCAGTGCTCGGAATCTGGACACTCACATGGTACTTGCCCTCACCATTGAAAAAGTGAATCTTCTGCTTGAACTTTCCTTCTTTTAATTTCGTATAGTACTCATGCTGATTTCCTGCCGGCCCTTCCTCTTCAGCCGATACCTTAATCCAGACATAATCCGATTTTAACGAAGAAAATTTTTCAACCTTGCCTTCTACAACCACTTCCCCGTTAACAGCAAATTCCTTGTGCTCAGGTTTTGTAAATGTCGAATTAATTTCTTGATTATAAGAACTGATCTCAAGTGGCTGAAGCTCTATTTCCTTGTTTTTTTCCTTTACGAGCTTTTCATATTTATCCTCTTCTTTTTTCTCCGCTTTCGCTTTGGCGTCGCTCGGACTTGAGTCGCTGCAGCCCGAAAGAATAAAAATCGCGCTCATTACCAGCAGCATCACCGTTAAAATAGGATTCTTGGAATTCATAGCTTCCTCCTTCGGATCGTCCTCTATTTGCAGATTAATTTACGGCTTCCTGGCAGAAAAGTTCCTGGGACCTATGTACCTTTTTACATGACTGTCTCATTCATCCTTTATATGATTCTATTATGAAATAAATGTCTTGTCCGCTTTATCGTCCTGTCGTCATGAAAAAATTCCAGTCCAATTTAATAATGAACAGCATCTCGAAGTGAAGTACTGTATTCTGAACTAAGCAATGCTCTTTTTATTCAATAAAAAATCCGCCTCACTTTTATGTGGCAGATCATTTATCGTTTCTTTTTGATTACTTTATGCGCTCGATGGCTTCAGCTGTATCACTTGCATGCAATCTTTTTTTGCCAATGCCATGTTGATGCATTCGCTTTGTTAGTCATTATCATTATCGAAGATATTATTGTTCGTTCCGTTGTTGTCGATGTTTTGCGGAGTGTTGTCTTCTAGTTCATTACCGAAGATTGAATTGTCATTGCCGTTAATCTCAATACCATCGTCATGATTTTCTTCTACATCGTTATCTTGAACGATGTTTAGGTTTCCGTTCACTTCAATGCCGGATTGGCAGTTTCCTTCCACTTCGTTGCCGTATGCAATATTGCTTTGGCTTGAAATTTCAATACCGTCGTATTTATTGTTTTTAACATTGTTGTTTACAGCAACAGAATTGTTGCCATCTGCGATTAAAATACCGTTAAAGGTGTTGCCTTCCGCATGGTTGCCATATACAAGTGTGTTTTGCCCTCTTACCACAAAGCCATCTTGAGCATTGCAGACAGACTTATTGTTTATAAAGGCATTTCCAGTTGCAGTGGCTGTCCAACCATCTACACCGTCCCCTCCATTTTCAATTATTTCATTTTCAACTAGCCAGTTATTAGATGAACCGGGGAACCAACCGAAGATCACCCCATCGGAGTCATTATTCCGAATGGTGTTTTGATACATAAAGTTACCAGTGGAATTTTCAAGTAAGATACCCTCGCCACTGTTTTGCATGACATTCCCAATGATGCGATGAAAGCCGCCTAAATAGACCCAGACACCTCTTAAGGAATTTTGGATTACGAAGCCGAAGATTTCCACATCCGTAACGTCTAATAGACTGAACGGGTTCTCTCCCCTGTTATTGGCTTCAAGGGTAACTCCATGTTTCTCCTCAGCAATGATCCGTATGGAGTTTTTTTCAACCACCACCGAGTCTCTGTAGAATCCACATTTGACCAATACGACATCACCAGGATTCGCGGCATTCACTCCGGCTTGGATTGTCGGCTGATCATTTGGGACACAAATAATTGTCATTACACTCACCTCTCTTATTTTTTTGACCAATTTCATAATCGGTCACTATACTCTATGATTCTCAAAGATTAATGGTTTGGACAAACCCTATAGGCTTTGACATATTTTTTACAAGAGTTACTCTTATTGAAATGAATATTCTGTTATTAAAAATGGATGTTGCTGACTATTTAGTAATAAAAACAACACAAAAAGAGGCTTCCCAAAAGTCCAGAAAACGAATGGAAGGCCTCTATGTTAATACTTTAAGTTTGTCGATATTCACTCGAAACTTGTAGATATTTCTCGGGAAATTGTTGAAATTTGAAAAATGAGAACATGGGTTATGTTTGATAACTCTTGGTCAATGAATCCTCTAATGAACTTATGCTGATACAAAAGATTTTTCAGTATATCGTATAGGTCTTGTACGTATCACGAAACGCTATAGTGTTCCATGTCGTTTCACCACTATAGTCTTCAATAGGTGTTAAATCTTTGACCCTAGTGTTAATTTTATATCAATTTTGAATTCAACTGTCACTTATATCGCCCTGCGATACGAAATGAAAAAGAACCGATTAACCCTTCTTGTCCAGTCGAAATGGACTTTCAACTGCCTCGATCATGATTTTCACCTTTTTCAATTTACGAAGTCCTATTACCCGCATATTGATTAAGAAATTAATATCAATTATGCCTTTGTTTTTTCGATAACCAGATAGAATGAACAAAATCTGCTATTTTCGGAATAAGGAAAAAAACAGACTCCATTTATCTTTTGGTCTTTGGATCGCTTCTTCTAAACGATTATTAAAATCATTTTGTGAACGCCATTCTTTTTGCTGTTCTTCCCGCATGCTTTGGATTTCTTTTTGCAAGAGTTCGCTTTTTTGTTGTTCTTGCTGCAGCATAGTTTCGTAATAGTTTTTTTGTTGTTCAGTTAATTTTTCAATTTTAACATTCGTTTTCTGCGCGGAATTGCCAATAGTAGAACTTATAACATGATGATCTTGCTGGAGTCTTGAAACCGTTGTTTTAAGCTGGGCCATATCATTTGTCAGCTTGGCATTCATTTCCCGTGTCGCAGCAAGTTCATTGACGACAAACATTAGTACTTCTTTTAATTGATTCGGGTCTTGGGGTAAATTCTCATATGTATCAGAAATCGCAACCTCGGTTCCACTAGACTCTTCCAATCTTTCTTTTTGCTGAGATACAATATCTTTCGCTGTATCGTCCAGGGGCTTGTCTGTATCGCGTAACGCTATAAGCGCTCCGATGTCCGTTTGAACAAAAATACGTCGATCGCCGTCTTTTAAAAACTCATAGCCATTCCGCTCCAAGATCTGGCCATACTTACGAACAGTAGGAGTGGCAATACCCACTTCTTCCGCTACTTCCTTCGAGGAGAAAGCTCGTTCATTAGGTTGTATATCGCGTCGCATATCGAACCTCCTTTTCTATTAATATGAATGTTTTTAGCTTTATTTGCAAGTCGTATCGGCATACGATACAAATCAAATTGGAGTACACAATCTATTACTGAATTGCAATCCGAAATGTTTCTCACATTATTCTAGCATTCAATAACACTTTGACTTGAATTATCTTAGAAGATAAGATGAAAGTAAGGATCTGAGGAAAGGATTTTGCATGATGAAAAACCATGAAACGGCTGATTTGGGTGAAACAAGACAGACGATCATTCAAACAGCACATAAGCTGTTTATGGAATTAGGCTATCGGGCTGTTTCGACCAGGCAAATCGCCGAAGCCTGCGGAGTGACGCAGCCAGCTCTATATCACCATTTTAAAAATAAGCAAACCCTTTATATCGAAGTCATACTGACCGAGCTTCAGAAAACGAAAAACAGTTTGGAAAGAATCATAAAACGCCATAAGGATCTAAAGGAATGTCTAATGGGAATCGCCCATTATATCTTGCTGAATAAACCAGAAGAAATGCATCAAATGTTCAGGGACATTCAACAAGAACTAAATCCTGAATCCCGTCAGCTGATCTCTAAAAGTTGGTTTGACAGCTACGTCCATCCGTTGGCAGAGATTTTTGATAAGGGCATCCAGAATGGCGAACTCCGCAATCCTGAGGTATTTGGGGCAGACCCGGTCAGTTCCGCCTTTTTACTGTTGAATATGCTGAGCCATTCCCCAGCACAGGCGGCAGGAGCTTCACCACAGGAGCAAAAGAAAATTTACGAGCAGCATGTCCAAATGCTTGTTAATGTATTATTATATGGCATTGCTTCAGAGGAAAAAAAATATAAACATATTTATATTTTTTTGCAGCATACTTATCACTTGATAAGTTTTTCATTTCCGTTTAATCTTTTTTTATCACGTTTATTTACTATCCATATAATCTAAACTTATCGAGTGATAAGGAAGGGGAGTTAGAAATGAAAGGATTTATCCATACCTATACGAAAGCTGTTGGAGGGAAAATCGGAAAATGGCTGACCTTGTTCATCTGGATTGCCGTCGTAGCCTTATTGAACATGATTTTCCCGCAGGCGAATTCCTATGAAAATAACCTTGCTGCCAACCTTACCGATGACCAGCCATCTGTAATCGCGCAAAAGCTCGCTGAAAAAGAATTCCCATCAGGTTCAGGCCAGCCTGCACTGCTTACCTGGTACCGAAGCACTGGTATTACGGATGGAGATTTACAAAGCATCCAAAAGTTGTCCGAAGGCCTTTCGAAAGAAAAACTGCCGCACCAGCTCGATAGCATTCCTTTGCACCAGATACCGCTGCCTGCTCTTAAGGAACAATTATCCGAAGATGGAAAGGCCTTTATTTTTCCAGTCCTTTTTGACAAAGATGCCAGTACAGAAGATCTAAATGACAGTATCGAAGCTTTGGATAAGCGTGTTTCGAGTATCTTTGTGAAAAACCCACTAAAGACAACGATGAAAGCAGAAGACGATTTGCTCGTTCGAGTAACCGGCCCTGTTGGCATTCAAGTTGATGCAACAGAACTGTTTGCACAGGGAGATGTGAAGCTGTTGCTTGCAACCGTCATCCTGGTACTTGTCTTCCTTCTTGTCATCTACCGTTCACCAATTCTGGCATTAGTGCCTCTAATAGCCGTTGGCTTCGCCTATGGTGTCATCAGTCCGCTGCTTGGCATCGCTGGGAAAGAAGAATGGGTGACGTTTGATTCCCAGGGATTGTCGATTATGACCGTGCTTCTATTTGGAGCAGGAACGGATTACTGTCTCTTTTTGATTGCTCAATATCGAAGTCAGCTTGAAGAAGAAGACAACAAACTGACTGCCCTGAAAAAAGCTTTAAGCAACTCTTCAGGAGCGATCGCCATGAGCGGACTAACCGTTGTGTTTTCGCTTTTAGCACTTCTTCTTGCCCAGTACGGTTCCATTCAGCGGTTTGCCGTGCCGTTCAGTTTATCGATTTTGATCATGATGATTGCTAGTTTAACTCTCGTTCCTTCGCTATTAAGCATCCTTGGAAGGGTTTCTTTCTTCCCGTTCATCCCTAGAACAGAGGAAATGATCAAGGAACGCGCTCTAAAAAAAGGAAAACCTGTTCCAGAACCGAAAGAAAAACACAAAGTTGGCAGGGCATTCGGCCACTTCATCACGAAGTTCCCAAAATCCATCACAGTGGTTACCACTTTGGTTCTTGGACTGCTCGCTTATTCTGCAACCAATATTACTTATACATTTGATACACTGTCCTCTTTTCCGAAGGATATGCCTTCAAGAGAAGGATTCCAGCTGATTTCTGACCATTTCACCCCTGGTGAGCTTGCTCCTCTGCAAGTAATGGTGCAAACGGAAGGAAAAGATGTCAAAGCAGCCGAAAAGTTAAT
Organism: Heyndrickxia sp. MSNUG; assembly: GCF_049532715.1. Taxonomy (NCBI): domain Bacteria; kingdom Bacillati; phylum Bacillota; class Bacilli; order Caryophanales; family Bacillaceae; genus Heyndrickxia; species Heyndrickxia sp. MSNUG. The sequence goes on along the minus strand of NZ_CP150978.1, from coordinate 257,574 downwards.
GGACCTTGATTTCGTTGCAAAGGTTTCCGAACCTCAGCAAGGAAAATCTGACCCTAATCTGCTCTCTTACACAGTCGAACTGAAGGATAATCCATATTCCAATGAAGCGATGGATCGAATTCCAGTCATCCAGAAAACGGTCGCTTCTTCCTTAAAGTCTGAGGGAGTCGAAAAATCATCTGACAAAGTATGGATCGCCGGCCAAACAGCTGACCAATACGACACACGAAGCGTGACCGATGAAGATGCGAAAATCATCATCCCTGTGATTATCGTAATGATCGCCTTGTTATTGTTCTTCTACCTTCGTTCACTGGTTGCAATGGTGTACCTAATGGCAACCGTGCTCTTGTCCTACTTCAGTGCATTAGGACTGGGCTGGCTCGTTCTACACTATTTACTTGATTTCAATGCGATTCAAGGGTTCATCCCATTATATGCCTTCGTGTTCATTGTCGCTTTGGGAGAAGACTACAACATCTTCATGGTTTCAAGCATATGGAAAAAAAGCAGGAAGCACGCTCTGCCACTAGCAGTGAAAGAAGGAGTGGCCCAGACAGGGTCGGTCATCACGTCCGCAGGTCTCATCCTGGCAGGAACCTTCGCGGTGCTCACTACCCTGCCAATACAAGTTCTAGTCCAATTTGGAATTGTCACAGCCATCGGTGTACTTCTCGATACCTTTATCGTCCGTCCATTCCTAGTCCCTGCCTTAACGGTATGGATCGGGAAATACGTGTTCTGGCCTTCCAAACAAGCCAGAAAAGCTGTTGAATCTGAACTATAAAAAACAAAGGGCGCCTGGCTAGCAGGTGCCCTTTGTTTTTTATTGGTCATTTGCTCATTGTTCATATTGCCGGTCAGCCACTTTTACAAGCAGCTTACCTGTATTATTGCCATTAAAGAGATCAAGGAATGCATTCGGGATATTTTCAAACCCTTCTCGAATGGTTTCCCGGTATTGAAGCTTACCTTCCTGCAGCCATTTCCCAAGCTGGATTGCACCCTCCTGGAACCGATCGGAAAAGTCACCTACCGTAAAACCTTGCATGAGCACGCTTTTCTTAATCAACGTTGTTTGCACACGAGGTCCCACATCTACACTTTCCAGGTTATAAGAAGAAATCGATCCGCAAACAGGTATGCGTGCATATCGGTTCAGGTTCGCAAGCACTGCATCCGATACCTCACCGCCGACATTATCAAAATAAATATCCACTCCATTAGGACATGCCTCGGATATTTCTTGCTTCAAGTCCCCAGCTGTTTTGTAGTTAACCGCTTCATCAAATTGCAACTCATCCTTCAAGAAAGAGATCTTGTCCTCAGATCCCGCAATTCCAACTACTCGCGCGCCTTTTATTTTGGCAATTTGCCCTACAACAGAGCCGACTGCTCCTGCCGCTCCAGAAATAACGACCGTTTCTCTTTCTTTTGGCTTCCCAATATCCAATAATCCAAAATAAGCGGTTAGTCCCGTCATTCCTAATATGCCTAAATACGTTGAAATCGGTGCTAACGATGGGTCGATTTTTCTTATTTCCTTCTCTTTTGCCGCATAATGCGTCTGCCAGCCAAACATCCCAATAACGATATCACCCTGTTTAAAGTTTTCAGACTTAGATTCCACTACTTCTCCAATTGAACCGCCTTCAATCGCTTTACCAAGTTGAAAAGGTTCAATATATGATTCCGCATCTTGCATTCTGCCCCTCATGTAAGGATCAACAGACACATAAAGCGTACGCAGTAAAACTTCCCCTTCCGCAAGCTCTCGAATGTCATGTTCTACAAACTGAAATGTCTCAGCTCCAGGCATACCTTTAGGTCTGTTCGCTAATACAATTTGGCGTTTTACTTCCTTCATGGCAAAGCCCCTTTCACTTTTTGATGCAGCATGCTCCACTAAACGATTCAATCTTCTTTCGTCGAGAAAGCATTATTAAGTTTATTGTGAGGGAATTCATATTCTTTATCAAACAATTGAATTTCAAGGAAGGAAAACACGAATATACCCAAATAATATCATTTGCATTTTGGGGGGATTTTCCGAAAAATAATTTTTACCAACTAAGAAAAGAAATAATACCTCTCTTCAACTAAAAACATAAAGACCTCTTTAAATTGATTAGGGTCTTGTGGAAAATTTTCCTATGTATCGCTTGTATCGCTTGTCGCTATATTTGTTTCACTGGATCCTTTTAATCTACCTTTTTGCTGTTCTACAAGGTCTTTTGCTGTATCATCTAGTGGCTTGTCCGTATCGCGTAGCGCTATGAGCGCGCTAATGTCAGATTGAACAAAAATACGGCGGTCGCCATCCTTCATAAACTCGTATCCATTGCGCTCTAATATTTGTCCATACTTTCGTACGGTGGGAGTCGCTATTCCTACTTCTTCTGCCACTTCCTTGGTAGAGTAAGCCTGTTCATTCGGTTGTATAACGTACGCACCTCCTGTCTTTCAATATGAAGGGTTTGTACTGTATATGCAAGAGTCATATCGCCCATATCTATTCTAGTACCATATCTCCCTTTTCTCTGTTTACCTTTGAGAGTGTATCAAGCCCCACGCGTTTATTTATCCGATATTCTTTATAAATACCTATCTATGAAACGATATATAACCATTTACACTGCTATACTTTTACACGTTTACTATATTAAAAAGAACACTTTCTACCAGATCAGTGTACTGATGACAACCGAACAATAACGCAGAAGCCCGGAAGAACACGGAAGATCAAGCCCCGGAGCAGCCGTCCCACTCAGTGCAAAGCCTGTACAGTGCGGTTACAAACGACGAAGAAGAAAATAAAGACATTAACAAATTAAAGCCCAACCAGCAATATCACTGTTTGTTTTAAAGTAATCAACAATTTACTGATAAGAAATTCACGACAGCAACTGCTTGCACATAAAGACCTACAATTCCTACAATAGAATCCTCTTTCCTCCTATACTAAAGGGTTTAGCCATTGTGATAAAGCTAAACCATTTTTTATGCATCCTCTCTCATTCCCCTAAGACTGACTATTATTATCGTAAGAGTTCCCCAAATGCCCGCAATAAAAGGCCCAGGAAGAAACCGGACCAAATACGAGCCAGACTCTTTTTTATGCATAATTGTACGAATCTACTGAGCCATTAGCCATCTCAAATTATAGTACTTTTTAATATGATGTAGGGATAACATCAAGAAGGGAGGAAAAACACAATGTCAACCATAGATAAAAGCAAAAATTACAACTGTGAAAAGATGGTTGTACTGCGAGAAGCTTTCGGTGAAATATTTAGACCGTGTGACGGAAACACGTACACTTTAATTGACGCAACTGCAACACCAATGGAAAACGTGGATGCAGAGATAGGAAACTTTGGAGATTGCTCTGTTACGTTTCACTTCCTGCAAGAAAAGGGCGGAACGATTAATAAAACTGTCCCGGCTAACGCAGGAATTCGAGTGGTACAAATCCCGGGCCGTATCCTCTTGGTCTCAGTTACATGCAATTGTCCATGTGGAACAGGCAATCAATGTGACGCTGGCGCATTTGTGACTTTTTCACAGTGTGTTTGCTGCTGCCCTGATGGCCATGATGACTACCCGGCTTGACCCGAATATTACATTCTATAGAAGGCAGGTGAATACGATGTCAAGTAAAGATAAATATATAAAGAGCAAAGAAAGAAAATGTAAAACTAGTGAATGTGAATCTGTTGTTCGATTTGGATTTGCTGCGTTTGTAGATGAATGTGACCAAAATACCCATACTTTGGTGGAAGCCAATATAAGACCGCTGGAAAAACTGATAACAGATATAGAGAACTTTGGAGATTGCCCTGTTACGCTTCACTTCCTGCAACAAAATGGCGGAACGATTGATAAAACCGTTCAACCCGGAGACGAGATGACATTTTCAATTCCGGGACGGATCATACTCGTAACTGCTACATGTGAATGTCCATGCGGATCGGGCGGACCTACAGGTGAATGTGATATTGAAGTTGAATTCTCCTATACGGAGTGCATCTGTTGCTGAGATTCCTATGATCATTAAGCAAGTAAAATGACAAGATGATACCTGGCTGGAAAAAGAGGTGATTTGAATTGGAAAAATCCGATCTGGAGTTTCTAAAAAGACAGGTCCGAAGCATAAAAATGAGCCGCAGAAAAAAAGAAAAAGCAAATGAGAAAATCAACGAGATGATGAATGCGGTTGAACAATCGTCGATGGATAACGGCAAAATGATGGAAGAATTTCAACAAATTTTAACAATAATAAAATCTGAGAAAAACGTACCCAGATATACAACAGAGAAATCTAGCCAACACAAATGGGCGCTTTCCAGGATAAAACGATTATACCGTCAACAGAAATCGAACATGAGTTAAATGGAACTTTTGGATGAAACCGTTATAAAGATGTAAGGGAGCATAAACGACATCAAAAAGAGCTTATGATGAAAAATAGGTTATTCTATCGTGATGAGAATTTTATTTTCACTGAAGAAGAAGGGGATCCACTACCGATTAAACTCGTTATGAAAGGTTTACAACGCTTTGAAAAAGACGAACATTACTAAACATATTACCCTTCATAGTTTTAGGCATACTCATACTTCACTTCTAATTGAAGCTGGCGTAGATTTAAAAGCAATTCAACACCGTGTTGGACAAACCGATATAAATACAACCATGAACATTTATGCTTACATGACGAAAAATATGAAAGAAAAGGCCTCTCAAGCGTTCAGTGAACGAATGAAAGGCCTCTCTCAGAAACTTATTTTGTAGTTCAAAACTTTAAAATAAGTTTCGATGTCAACAAAATGTCAACAAATCAATATTCACTTACTCTAAAACCCTTACGCAACAAGGGTTTTTTCTTTTTATTACATCATGCCGCCCATGCCACCCATGCCGCCCATGTCTGGCATACCCATGCCTTTGTTTTCTTCTGGCTTGTCAGCAACAACTGCTTCAGTTGTTAAGAACATAGCCGCTACGGATGCAGCGTTTTGAAGAGCTGAACGTGTCACCTTCGTTGGGTCAACGATACCAGCTTCGATCATGTTTACCCATTCGCCAGTAGCAGCGTTGAAGCCTGTGCCGACTTCTTCGCGCTTCAGGCGCTCAACGATGACAGAGCCTTCAAGGCCTGCGTTGTGAGCGATTTGACGAACTGGCTCTTCCATTGCACGTAGTACGATGTTCACACCAGTAGCTTCGTCGCCTTCAGCCTGGATTGCAGCAACTTTGTTATATACGTTTAGAAGCGCAACGCCGCCACCTGATACGATACCTTCTTCAACTGCAGCGCGAGTTGAGTTCAAAGCATCTTCAATGCGAAGCTTGCGTTCTTTTAATTCAGTTTCAGTAGCAGCACCAACCTTGATGACTGCAACACCGCCAGCTAATTTAGCAAGGCGCTCTTGTAACTTTTCACGGTCAAATTCAGAAGTTGTTTCTTCCATTTGAACGCGGATCTGGTTAACACGGCTAGCGATTTGTGCGCTGTCTCCAGCACCTTCAACGATTGTTGTGTTTTCTTTTGTAACAACAACTTTAGAAGCGCGTCCTAAAGATGTGATTGTAGCAGATTTAAGGTCACGGCCAAGCTCTTCAGTGATCACTTCTCCGCCAGTTAATGCAGCGATATCTTCAAGCATAGCTTTGCGACGGTCGCCGAAGCCAGGAGCTTTTACTGCAACTGCATTAAATGTTCCGCGAAGTTTGTTAACTACTAATGTAGCAAGTGCTTCACCTTCAACATCTTCTGCAATCATTAATAATGGCTTGCCTTGCTGTACAACTTGCTCAAGAACAGGAAGGATCTCCTGGATGCTGCCGATTTTCTTGTCAGTGATCAAGATATACGGATTTTCAAGAACTGCTTCCATCTTATCAGAATCAGTTACCATATAAGGAGATGCATATCCGCGGTCGAACTGCATACCTTCTACAACGTCTAATTCTGTTGTGAAGCCTTTAGATTCTTCAATTGTGATTACGCCGTCGTTGCCAACGCGCTCCATTGCTTCTGCGATCAATTGGCCAACTTCTTCGTCAGCAGCAGAGATAGAAGCTACTTGAGCGATTGAAGCTTTGCCTTCGATTGGCTTTGAAATTGCCTTTAACTCTTCAACTGCAGTTACTGCAGCTTTTTCCATACCTTTACGGATGCCCATTGGGTTAGCACCAGCAGTTACGTTCTTAAGACCTTCACGGATCATAGCTTGAGCAAGAACCGTTGCAGTAGTCGTTCCGTCACCAGCAACGTCGTTAGTCTTGCTTGCTACTTCAGCAACAAGCTTAGCACCCATGTTTTCGAAAGCATCTTCAAGTTCGATTTCTTTCGCGATTGTCACACCATCATTTGTGATAAGTGGTGAACCGAATTTCTTCTCAAGAACCACATTGCGTCCTTTAGGTCCAAGAGTAACTTTTACTGCATTTGCAAGAGCGTCAACCCCGCGAAGCATCGCGCGGCGTGCTTCTTCACTGAACAAAATGTCTTTTGCCATTGTATAAAACCCTCCTCAAATTTGTGTTATATACGTACTGTCTTTAAGCAGCTATTATTCCACTACAGCAAGAATGTCGTTTTCACGCAAGATTAGGTACTCAGTTCCCTGGTACTTTACTTCTGTACCTGCGTATTTTGAGAAGATAATGCGGTTGCCAACTTCAACTTCAAGTGCCACGCGCTCTCCGTTTTCAAGGACACGTCCAGTACCAACAGCTACGACTTTACCTTCTTGAGGTTTCTCTTTCGCTGTGTCGGGTAAAACGATACCGCTTGCAGTTTTTTCTTCAGACTCAACAAGCTCAATAATAATGCGATCACCTAATGGCTTGATCAAGTGAATCAACCTCCTCAAATTATATGTAGATTATTATTTATTAGCACTCTCCTCATTCGAGTGCTAACACAATTTATATATTAATGAATCTCCATTTTTTTTGCAAGCATGAAGTCCAATTTTTTTTATAAAATTTATATTAGGTCCCTGGGCAGGAATCCAGTGACAGCAAGGACTATTTTTCGTTCCCGTTCCACAATATTCGACGACAATTTTCTCCGAATTTTAATTTAAGCTTGTTTAAAAAAAAGCCACCTTAAAGAGTATGCGGCTTCTGCGGAAATCTAACCATTTTTTTAGCAAGCATCCTACAATTTGAACTTTCAAGCTGCTTACTAGTAAAATGGAGAGATAGCATTATGGAACTTTTATCATAATAAAACGTATATAAAGTCATTATGTTTACGAAACGGCCTAAAAGGAGTTTTCATATTGAAAAAAGAATACTGGTACATTATCATCGCCTATATTGTCATGCAGCTTTCAAGCCTGGTCGGAATTCCGCTCGTTGCCTTTGTGGGAGCTGGGATGGGCAAGAGTCTTAAGGAAATGGAAACCCTATCGATTCCTTACTGGCTAGTCATTAGCTTTACACTGACACTGATCATCGTTTTGCTTATTTTACGGAAAGAATCAAAGATGCAGGCAGATTTGCGCGGAATGGCATCGCCAGCAAGCTCGGCTGCATGGGCCGTTGCCGGTGTATTTCTGGCATTGATGGCTCAATCCTTTGCAGCAAGCATTGAAAGGCTGCTCGGAATCGAAATGGGCTCAGAAAATACTCAAGAGATCATCAACCTCATTGAGAACTTCCCGGTTGTGATTCTCGTCAGCTCGATCATCGGGCCGATTTTGGAAGAAATCGTCTTCCGTAAAATCATCTTCGGAAGCCTTTATAAGAAAATGAACTTCTTTTTTGCTGCATTGATCAGTTCAGTGATTTTCGCGCTTGCTCATATGGAGCCCGAGCATGTCATCCTTTATTCGGCCATGGGCTTTACCTTTGCATTCCTTTATGTAAAAACAAAGCGAATCATCGTTCCGATCATCGCCCATGTCACAATGAATACGTTCGTTGTCCTGCTTCAATCCGTATTCAGGGAAGATATCGAGAGAATGATAAGAGAAGCAGAAAAAATCCAAAGCTTTATTGGGGGACTTTAAGTTATGAAGCAATCGCCTTTATTTTCAGGCATTGTCTACATCTTGCTAGGCAGCTTGTTCACCTACTTCGCCATCCAGAATGTCAGCGAAACCGGATGGGGATTTTTCACTTATCTCCTCGTCATGCTCGCGACCTTCGACTTCGGTTCCGGCATCCGGATGATCCTGCTCCATCTCAAACTTAAACAAATCCAGAAAAAATAGCCTCTTCATCCGAAGAGGCTATTTTTCATATCATTCTTCTGTGTCTGTATTGGTCGGATAATGCTTTAGGAAATAAATCAATGATTGCAGTTCTACAGACAGGTCAATATGGTGAATCCTGATGGAGTCCGGTACATTCAATCGTGCAGGCGTAAAATTCAGGATTCCCTTGATATTCGCCTGGACTAATCGGTCTGTAATAGGCTGGGCTACCGCAGACGGCACGGTAAGAATGGCCACCTGAATCCCTTCCTCGACAACTTTTTTGTCCAGCTCATCCATGTGATACACAGGCACGTCACCCATAACGGTGCCTACTTTTGCCTCATCTACATCAAAGGCAATTTCGATTTTCGTATTATTATTTTTTGAGAAATTATAATTCAAAAATGCTGTTCCAAGATTTCCGACCCCGATCAGTGCCACTTTTGTAAGCTCGTCCTGATCAAGTGTCTTTCGGAAAAATGTCAGGAGATAATTCACATTGTAGCCGTACCCCTTTTTACCTAAGGCTCCAAAATAAGAAAAATCCCTTCTGATTGTCGCTGAATCCACTTTTACCGCTTCACTTAACTCTGCAGATGAAACTCTTTGTTTACCTGAAGAATGTAAGTTCAATAAGAAACGGTAATAAAGCGGCAAGCGTTTTGCGGTTGCCTGCGGTATTTTCATAGGTTCGTTCATCATTCTCCATCCTCCACCCAATCAAAATTTCTATTTAAGCTTCTCATCTCTCTTAAAATCGCCATTTTTCCCGCCGGTTTTTTCGACTAAATACGTCTTGCCGATCACCATGCCTTTGTCAACGGCCTTGCACATATCATAAACAGTCAGCGCACATGCTGAAGCTGCTGTTAACGCTTCCATTTCCACCCCTGTATTCCCTTTTGTTTTTACAGATGCGGTAATATTTAAAATATAGTCATTTCCATTTTGCTCCCATTCGAAGCTAAGGTCAATGCCTGTTAATGGAAGTGGATGACACATTGGAATGATTTCCGACGTCTTCTTGGCCGCCATGATGCCCGCTACCTGTGCAACAGCCAGCACATCCCCTTTTTTCATCTTATTTTCTGTGATTCTTATATATATATCTTCATTCACAATTATACTTGAATGGGCGATTGCCGTGCGGACCGTCTCAGATTTATCGCTGACGTCCACCATTTTTGCTCTGCCTTCTTCGTTAAAATGAGTAAATTCTGCCATGTTCATGCTCCCTTCAACCAAATGATACACTATTTTCACAAAGTTGTGTGTGAACTTTGTTGCTGAGTTCACAAATTCCTTGTCATTCCTTGTCTTTGGTGGGTTTCATATATTGCCGAGCTTATGTGAATGGGTTACACTATCTCTAAGGCAATAGAGGTGAATAATAATGATCTTATTACAAGTTAATCAGCTGACAAAATATTTCGCTGCTGATCTTATTTTATCGAATATAAAGTTTGAAATACAGACCCATGACCGTGTTGCTTTAGTTGGCCGCAACGGAGCAGGGAAATCGACCCTGCTGAAGATTATCGCCGGGCACGAGGCGCATGACAGCGGCGAAATCATCCGCCCTAAAGGGACGACGATCGGATACCTGGCACAGAATACCGGTCTCGAATCCGAAAAAAGCATCTGGGAAGAAATGCTTGGCGTTTTTAACCATCTGCATTCCATGGAAAAAGACCTGCGCCGGCTTGAGGAAAAAATGTCGGACCCTGACATACTGACAAACCAGACTGAATATGACAGAGTTCTCAAAGAATATGATCTTTTGCAGGTCCAGTTCAAGGAGCAAGGCGGTTATCAATATGAAGCCGACATCCGCTCCGTGCTCCATGGCCTGAACTTCCATTCCTTTGATTACTCTACAAAAATATCCACATTAAGCGGAGGCCAAAAAACAAGGCTTGCTCTAGCTAAGCTCCTTTTGACCCGCCCGGATATTTTAATTCTGGATGAACCGACAAACCACCTTGATATCGACACTCTTTCTTGGCTGGAAAAATACCTTCAGGGTTATGATGGCGCAATCCTTATTGTTTCCCATGATCGTTACTTCCTTGATAAAGTCGTTAATCAGGTATATGAAATTTCCCGCCATCAGCTGGCAAAATTCCCGGGGAACTACAGCTCTTACTTAAATCAAAAAGCTGAAAACTATGAACGGGATATGAAGCTTTTTGAAAAGCAGCAGGATGAGATTTCAAAGCTCCAGGACTTCATCCAGCGAAACCTGGCGCGCGCTTCCACTACTAAAAGAGCTCAAAGCCGCAGGAAACAGCTTGAAAAGATTGACCGGATGGACAAGCCGCTTGGCGATGAAAAATCCGCTTCCTTCAGTTTTCAGATTGAACGCCAAAGCGGAAATGATGTCCTAAAGGCTGATACACTCGCTGTAGGATATAGCGATGACGTCGTTTCGGAAAATATCTCATTCAATCTATCTCGCGGTGATAGCACTGCCTTAGTTGGACCAAATGGTGTCGGCAAATCAACCTTGCTGAAGACAATCGTTGAAAAGCTACCTTCAATCACTGGCAGCATCCACTATGGTTCAAACGTATCGATCGGTTATTATGATCAGGAACAAGCTGAGCTAAGCTCAAATAAAAAGGTACTAAACGAGCTTTGGGACGAATATCCACTTAAGCCGGAAAAAGAAATTCGCACGGTTCTCGGCAATTTCCTCTTCTCAGGCGACGATGTATCAAAAATCGTTTCAACGCTCAGCGGCGGTGAAAAAGCACGTCTGGCACTCGCCAAGATGATGATGCAAAAATCCAACTTCCTGATTCTTGACGAGCCCACGAACCACTTGGACTTGGACAGCAAGGAAGTGCTGGAAAATGCACTGATCGATTACCCGGGCACAATCCTGTTCGTTTCGCACGACCGTTATTTTATCAACAGAATCGCCACAAAGGTCATTGAGCTCGACCGCGATGGCGCAACCGAGTTCCTGGGTGATTATGATTATTACCTCGAGAAAAAGCTCGAACAGGAAGAACTGAAAGCACTCGCAGAACAGTCTTCAAAAGCTTCAAGCAGTGCTGTCGACACTTCTAAACAAGATAAAAACTCCTATCAGCAGGATAAAGAATCTAAAAAGCTGGAACGCCAGCGCAAACGGCGTATGGAGGAAGTCGAAGCAGCGATCGAACAGCTTGAAGTGGAGGTCGCTGAATACGAAGAACTCTTATGTGATCCTGATGTCTTCCAAGATCACGAAAAAGCAGCCGATATTAACAACAAAATCGAAACGGCCAAAGAGAAGCTTGAGGTATTGATGGAAGAATGGACAGAGTTGGCTTAAGAGAGTACAGATAGAAAGAGTCTATGCCGGGCGGCGAGTTGTCGCCCGGTTTTTATTTGCATATAAATGAGAAATTCGGTGTCGCTGGAAAAATTCTTCTGAGTTCGCCAATATAGTTTGAAACCAAATTAATTGGTTTATCGCTAAATTTACTAGTTTTCGCCGAATTAATTAGATTTCCTCCAAATAAATGTCATTTCCGCCAATAACCCCACCACTATGGCAAAAAAATGAAACCACTTAGTCAATCAATCTTTATTGATCCATTGGATACTCAACTATTTTAATTAACGATCAGCATTAGAGATTTTAAGGAAGCACTAGATTTACTAGATTTCATATTAAAAAAACCTCGCCATTTAATAAAAAATTTAAATTAATCCACAAAAAAGGTCCCAGATGAATTCCGGGACTTTTTGTTCACAAAGTTATTCACATAAGAAAGATTGATTTATGGCTTATCCAGAGACTTTTCCACATTATCCACAAAATAAGCGGAATTTATCCACATTATACACAGAAACACACAAAAACCAGCAAGATATCCACAACAAAATCAGAAAATTTATTTTTTACTTCCGACTATCGTTGTGGATAGTTATCTCTAAACCAGGATTTCCGTTCAAAGTTAAACCCGCACGCTCGCCTTTTTCAAACAATACACTTCCAGCAGCGGCAATCATCGCTGCATTGTCTGTACACAATGACAATGGCGGAATGACAATTTCCACATCAAGTTCAGCAAATGCCTTGGACAGAGCCTCTCTAAGTCCCTTGTTTGCTGCAACCCCACCAGCAAGCAGTACTTGCTTAACTCCATACTGATTCACAGCTTTAAGAGTTTTAGTCACAAGCACATCAATGACACTTTCCTGGAAGCTTGCTGCTAGCTCAGCAGGGACAATTTCAACTCCACGCTGCTGGGCGTTGTGCACAACATTGATGACTGCAGATTTCAAGCCGCTGAAGCTGAAATCATACGACCCTTCTTCCAGCCAGGCACGCGGCAGATCAATCGTAGCCTGTCCTTCCTGTGCCAGCCTGTCGATATGCGGTCCTCCCGGATATGGAAGATTCAATGTCCGTGCGACCTTGTCATAAGCTTCACCTGCTGCGTCATCACGAGTCTCGCCAATAACCTCGAAATAGCCATGCTCTTTCATGTACACCAGCTCGGTGTGCCCGCCAGAAACGACAAGGGAGATCAACGGAAACTTCATCTCCGTTACAAGACGGTTCGCATAGATATGACCGGCAATATGATGCACACCTACCAACGGGATATCATTTGCGAACGCCAAAGCTTTTGCAGCATTGACCCCGATTAATAAAGCACCCACGAGTCCAGGTCCTTCTGTCACCGCAATGGCATCCAAATCCTTTATTTCGATGTTTGCCTGAGCTAAGGCTTCTTCCAATACAATCGTTATCTGTTCGACGTGATGGCGTGATGCAATCTCCGGAACGACCCCTCCGAATCTCTTATGGCTCTCTATTTGTGAAGCCACCACATTCGACAGGATTTCCCGGCCATTTTTCACTATTGAAACAGCTGTTTCATCACAGCTCGTTTCAATTCCCATTATTAATAAATCTTTTGTCATTATAAATTCACCCACATTACTAAAGCATCTTCCATATTGTCCGTATAATATTGCTTTCTTAAAGCACCTTCTTCAAATCCAAACTTACGGTATAGATTCTGAGCTATTTCATTGCTCACTCTGACCTCTAAAGTGATCCTTATAGCTCCTGATTCGCGCGCTATCTCTATGATCCTGCCCATAAGCGACTCTCCAAGCTTCATTCCACGATAGTCCGGTAAAAGTGCTATGTTTGTGATATGTGCTTCATCTACGATAATCCACACACCGCAATAGCCAACTACCTTCTCATCGACTTCTGCAACTAGATAGTGAGCAAACTGGTTCTTCGTTAATTCATTGTAAAAAGCTTCCCTGCTCCAAGGCGTAGCAAAAGAATGAATCTCTACCTCTATTACATCATCAAGATCCTCAACAGTCATCTTACGGAAAGTTATTGTATTATTCATTTCATCTTCCCACTTATTTATTATTCTCTTGTGATTTCAGCCAATTGGCTTCTGCTTCTGCCATGCGAATATAGTTAGGGACAAATGAATGAAGATCGACACTCTCTTTATCCCTTCCTAATAACGCCAGTTCGGCTGGCCGCGGATTAAGTTCAGTGCTTGCTGCAAAAACTGCCTTGTTACCAAGCTCCTCTTTAATCACATTTTCATGTAAAAGCAAATCGTTGCTAGTAAATAAAATTCTGCTGTCCATTTCATTAAGCGTTCGGACCCAGTCTGCTGACATAACCAGCTGATCCTCTTTTACCGTTTGTAAATCTTGATTTTCAAAGTTATATAACCCTGTATAGATTTGTCCTCTCCTCGCATCAAAGAAAGGTGATACATATCCATCAAAATATCGTCCTGCCGAAGCAGCAGCCACTTCAAGGCTTGAAACGCCTGACATAGGAATATTCAACGTCCATGCAAGTGTCTTGGCAATCGTCACTCCTATGCGCACGCCTGTATAGGAACCAGGGCCTGCAGCAACAACAACCTTCGATAAATCTCCTGGCTTAATGCTGCATTCATTCATCAATGTCTGAATGGCAGGCATCACTCGAACAGAATGATTCTTCTTTATATTTGAAATGTACTCGCCCATCACGGTGTCGCCATCCAAAAGGCCAATCCCCAGAACATAATTGGAAGTATCAATCGATAATACCTTCATTTAAAAAATCTCCTTACACAATTCTTCATACCGTTCACCTTTTGGCTCAGCCACTATTCTCCTGGCCCCGTTATCGTCCAAGTAGAGCTGGAGCAGCAGGAGATCCTTTGGCAGCTGGGCTTCAATTAAATGTGCCCATTCTACCACCGTCACACCATTACCTTCAAAGTATTCTTCAAAACCAAGATCTTCAAACGCATCCTCCACCCTATACACATCCATATGGTATAGAGGAAGCCTTCCCTGGTACTCTTTAATGATCGTGAAAGTCGGACTGTTCACATTCCGAGTAATTCCCAAACCTTCAGCAAGCCCTTTAGTAAAAGTCGTCTTGCCTGCTCCTAAATCCCCTTCAAGTGCTATAACGTCTCCGGCTTTTAACAGACCTGCAAGCCTTTTGGCAAAATCCTTAGTTTGCTCAGGCTGCTTCGATAGAAATTGATAAGTCGCCATATATTATCACCCTTGCTTCTTTTCCATTTGGCTCTGTTAACACGGCTGTTGATTTTCGTTCCAGGCGCTTCGCTTTCCGCGGGGCTGGCGCTGAGCCTCCTCGTCGCTTTGCTCCTGCGGGGTCTCACCCGACCAGCTGCGCCCGCAGGAGTCTTCGCGCCTTCCACTACAATCAACAGGGTTTAAAAATCAACATTCAGCTTTAACAGAGCCTTCCATTTAAATAAGTATTAATGCTTTCATTAAATCTAATAGAAGCATTATAAAAAATCCTCTAATAAAAAATCCTTAGGATGTCTCCTAAGGATGACTATT